>NZ_JBEPOF010000001.1:15000-4815000 GCF_040546735.1 Chitinophaga sp. OAE865
CTGCCAGTACTCCGCTCAAAATTGCCTGTTCTTCTTCCGTTAAAGGTTCTCTTTCTCCCCTGTTACGTTTCTTCCGGGATTTCTTCACTTCTCCTCCAGTGGCTGCAGGCACGGCTTCCGCAGGAGCTACTTCCTTTTTCGCTTCGGGCACCGGCTCGGGCTCGTCCCTGTCATCGCCGCCCACCACTACTTTATCCAGCGCAGAGGCAAAGGAATTGCCTGATTTTGCCGGGGCAGATTTAGATGGACCGGTTACAATGGCTTTATCAGCAAAAGTGGTTTCAAGGTCCTTTTGCAGGTTGGACATCATTTCTTTTTTGGCGGTATCCAGTTCAGGCACAACAGCATCAGGAGCCGGCGGCGCTGCTGCCAAAGCGGTTTCTCCTGCATTGGACCTGAGCTCCCGGAAGGTTTGCAGGTTATATAAAGAATAACCGGCTTCGCCAGACTGCTTCAGCAGGAAGCCCTGATCACTTTTGGTTATTCTCAGGTTAAACTGTGCTTCTTTGGATTCTTTGTTGGGGAAACCTACCGTAATAGGCGCTGTACCGGTTTCCAGCCGGGGGATGATAATATAGCCCCTGTCGGTGGAGCTCAACACTTTGCCGTTATGCTTTACATAAAACGGCTGTCCCTTCTCGCTCTGAATATATACGTAGTGAAGCTGTTCCTGCGCCCGCAACCGGCCGCATAGTAACAGACATGCCCATACGAATATTACTGTCCTGTATTTAAGATGCATACTATAGATTGGTATAAAACTGTCTCAGTGCAAATATTATTCCAGCACGATCAGCACTTCGCCCTTTTCCACCGCAGTGCGCTCTGACACCTTGATTTCTTTTACAATGGCGTCTGAACCGGCCTTGAACACATTTTCCATTTTCATGGCTTCCAGGATCAGTACCGGGTCGCCTTTCCTAATGGCCTGCCCCGGGGTTACCAGTACCTTTAGCACCAGGCCCGGCATAGGCGCCTTAATATCATTCACCTTCCTGGCCATAGCATCTTTAATCCCCATAGACGCCAGCAGCTGGTCGATCGGTTCTTCTATCACCACCTCAAACTGCTGCTGGTTTACCTGCAATACTACGGTTTTAGTGTCTTTCTCTATCCTCAACACCTGCGCCTGGTAGCTGCCGCCGTCCATAATAACGCTGTAATCGCCGGAAGGCAGTTTCACCGCCGACCAATCCACTTCCTGGTTATCGCAGGTAACCTTTGTATCGTTATTAATGGCAAATGCAGATCTGCCATTCACTGTTGCTTTGATCATAATCTTGTTTTTACCGGCCCCCGGGCGCAACAAAAATAGCATTTTTAACCACTTACCTCATATTTGGCCCATTTGTTTAAATTTGACTCTTTTAAATTGGCCCAAGCCAATACATTTGTTTAAAACAGTCTTTTACATGAATCTACATCTGAAGCAATCCCTGATGGGGATGCTGATCGGAGGAATAGCCGGTCTGGCGATGAGCACTAACCTGATGGCCCAATCTGACAACACAGCCCAGGACGACCCCGCATTAAAGATTTACCGCGCATCTGCCACCAAAGTGAACGACATCGTACATACGAAGCTGGACGTACGTTTCGACTACGCCAAACGGTACCTCTATGGTAAGGCCTGGATAACCCTCAAGCCACATTTTTATGCCACCGACTCCCTCACCCTAGATGCAAAAGGCATGGACATTAAGGAAGTAGCGATAGTAAAGGCAGGTAAAAACAGCCCGCTGAAATACAGTTACGACAGCCTCCAGCTGCATATCGCACTGGATAAACGTTACAAAGCCACCGAATCATATATCATCTATATAAGTTATACAGCAAAACCCGATGAGCTCAAAGTAAAAGGCAGCGCTGCTATCTCCGATGCCAAAGGGCTTTATTTCATCAACCCCGATGGCAAAGATCCAAATAAGCCCACCCAAATATGGACCCAGGGCGAAACAGAAAGTTCTTCCGCCTGGTTTCCCACTATCGACAAAACCAACCAGAAGTGCACCGAGGAAATCAGTATGACGGTGGAAAAGAAGTATGTGACCCTTTCCAACGGTAAACTGGTAAAACAGCAAAATAATGCCGATGGTACCCGTACCGATACCTGGAAAATGGATCTTCCCCACTCCCCTTACCTGTTTATGATGGCCGTAGGCGAGTATGCCATTGTAAAAGACAGCTGGCGCGGAAAAGAAGTAAGCTATTATGTAGAAAAGCCTTTTGAGAAATATGCCAAAGCCATTTTTGGTAACACACCTGAAATGCTCAGCTTCTATTCCAAAATACTTGGATACGACTATCCCTGGGTGAAATACTCCCAGATCACCGGCCGCGACTATGTTTCCGGCGCCATGGAAAACACCACTGCCACGCTTCACGGAGAATTTATGCAGAAAACTGACCGTGAACTGCTCGATAACAACAACTATAACGAAAGCGTAATTGCCCACGAGCTGTTCCATCACTGGTTCGGCGACCTGGCCACCGCAGAGTCCTGGAGTAATCTTACCGTAAACGAATCCTTTGCCGATTACAGCGAATACCTGTGGCTGGAACATAAATACGGTAAAGACGCAGCAGATGAACATAGCCTGGAAGCAACGCAAACGTATATGTCGGCGATACAGTACTCCGGCGATAAAGACCTGGTACGCTTCCATTACCACGACAAAGAAGATATGTTTGACCAGATCACCTACCAGAAAGGCGGCCGTATTTTACATATGCTCCGCAATGCAGTTGGAGATTCTGCCTTCTTCAAGTCCCTGAACCTTTACCTGAAAACTAATGCCTTTAAGGCCACGGAAGCGCACCAGCTGCGCCTGGCAGTAGAAGAAGTAACCGGCAGGGATATGAACTGGTTCTTTAATGAATGGTACTTTGGTAAAGGCTTCCCCCAGCTGGATATCAGCTATAAGTATAATGATGCCGCCAATACGGTAACCGTTATCTTACAGCAGATCCAGAAAGACAGCAAAGTATGGCATATTCCAATGGCCATCGATATCTACGCAGGTGGTAAAACAGAAAGACATAACATCTTCATGGAAAACAGGATCGATTCCTTCACCTTCTCCTATACCACCAAACCAGACCTGGTGAATGTAGATGCAGATAAGGTAGTTTTAGCCAAGATAGATGATCACCGTGCATTCAGCACCTATGCTTATCAATACGCACACGCTCCTAACTATATGGACCGCCACATCGCGATTGATGAAGCAGCGGATGCGCAAGCCACTAATCCTGAAGCAGTGAAGCTCCTGATGCTGGCCCTGAAAGATAAATACCACGGATTAAGGACCTATACAATAGGTAAGCTGAACCTGGGCAATGCAGCAGTGAAAGCGGCTGCCCTGCCCATCCTGACAGATCTTGCCAAACAAGACCCCAGCTCACTGGTACGCGCTGCTGCCCTGCAGCAACTGGGCGAACTGAAAGATCCACAGTACACATCCTTATTTGAAGCAGCTACGAAAGATAAATCGTACGGTGTAGAGGCTGCTGGCCTGGAAGGCTTAGCCACACTGGATCTTGACAAAGCCTATAACATTGCCAAACAACTGGAAAGCGATACCAAAGGCAAACTGGTGAATGCTATTGCCGGTGTATACGCCAGAAAAGGAAATGCCGCAGACATAGCTTTTGTGGCCACCAAATTTGACGAAACCTCCGGCCAGGATAAGCTGAATGCGGCTTTCGACTACCTGGGCTTCCTGTCTAAGATCAACAATACCGCCGCAGTTATAAAAGGCGTGGACCAGGTAAAGGCTATGACTGTTCAATTCAACAATTCACAGGTAAGCACTTACATCACTAACTGGATGCAGGAGATCAGCAAAAGCAAATCGCAGGAGGCAACCGCCGTTTCCGGCGCCAACCGCGAGGAGCTGCTGAAGCAGTCGGACTATTTCCGTAAGGCGTCTGAGGAGATCCGGAAGAGTATTAAATAATGCAGCGGATTTTGCCTGACTCAGGATTCTGATGATTCCCTGATTTTTATTTTTGAATTTTATATAAGAAGGGAGATGAAAGCAATACCGCTTTTATCTCCCTTTTTATCTTACTAAAAAATAAATCAGGGAATCATCAGAATCCTGAGTCAGACAAAATCCGTTTCAATCTTCACAAGGGCGTTGAGTTGGGGATCCCAGCGCCAGGGAGTGTTAGCGAGTCGGACCCCTCCGAGCCAGCGATGCTCCAGTGATGCGTAGTCGAGGTAGTTTTCTTCTTCTTCCAGTATTTCTCTTCCCAGGCTGGTAATTTTCAGCATCTGGTCATGCTCTTCGATTACGCCGGCGTTAGCCATGCGGTGTACGAGGATATCCAGCTGGAAGTTGGTGAAGCCGTAAATTTCAAGCTCGCTCCAGAAAAGCATGTAAAGGTCGTACCAGCGGTAGCTGCCGAGTACGAGGCGGAGCAGGAAGTAGTTTTCGATGGTGCTCAGGCCGGTGTTGATATCAGGGAATCTTTTCAGGTGCGCAGTAATAGCCTCCGGGAGGTATTTCAGGTTTCCGGGAGGCAGCTTGCTAACGGTTTCCAGTACCTGTGGTGTGCTCAGGCACCAGGCATCCCAAACATCGGCGGCCCAGGTAAGGTCGCTGGGCTGAAGCGGTGTGCGTTGTTCAAAAATTTGCGGGAACTCATCCGCTGTGGGGTGATGATGAAGATCTACCAGGCTGATGGTAGGAAGAGTAGTAAGCCGGCTGCTGAGATAATGGAGGATGAACAGCATATTGACCTGGCAAAACAGGTCGTACTCAAACCAGAGCACTATTTCGTCTGCAGTGGAGCCGGAGAGGTCTAACTTCTCCAGCTCCTGTACTACATTGGTAAAATAAGTTTGCCTGTCAATTCCGTAATGATATTCGAGGTGTTTGGCGCGGCTTTCAAAGAATTCTGTAAGATCTTTTGTGTATTTCACTTTGCCTTCACACATCATTTCCCGGCACACCACAATTTCTCCCGGCACCTTGCTTTGCCGGAACAAGGCAAGGGTAGCATCTCCGTTTAACACATGCAAATATGACATAAAATAGTTTTCCTGCTATTACCAGCTGCCACTGGCGCCACCGCCGCCTCCGGAGCCGCCTCCGAAACCGCCGAAGCCACCTCCGCCTCCACCGCCGGACCATCCTCCACCGCTGCCGCCTCCACCGAAGCCGCTCATGCCGCCTATCACCGGCCATATCCATCCGCCACGCCGGTTGTAGGTAGTACCGCCACCCCGGCCGCCGCCACCGCGACTAATGATAGAAATGATGATCACGATCACCATAATGATCAGGAATATCGCTCCCGGGCTGATATCTGGTTCACTTTGCCTGGGGTCTGCACGGTATTCGCCGGCGGCTGCCTTCTGAATGGCCTCCACGGCTCCATCCAGCCCCTGGTAGTAATGGCCTTCGCGGAAGGCCGGTTTTATGATCTGGGAAATGATCTGGTTAGCGGTAGCGTCGGGCACTACGCCTTCCATACCATAACCTGTTTCTATCCTGATCTTCCTGTCTTCCAGTGAAACAAGAATAAGGATACCATTGTTCTTGCCTTTGGTACCTATTCCCCAATCACGCAATATTTTTAATGATACCTGGCTGATATCGTAGTCACCGATGGACTTGAGTGTAACAATGGCTATTTGAGTGGAGGTGCTGTCGAAGTAAGCCACTACTTTTTGTTCGAGGGCCTCATCTTCGCTTTTCAGCAGTATCCCTGCAAAGTCGTTCACTAAAGTGGGAGGATTAGGCCGGGGCGGTATATTCTGTGCATTGGCCAGCAAACCCGCCATCATTAATAATCCCGGTAAAAACCAGCGTAGTATCCTCATTGTATCAAAGCTAAAATCGTTAAAAAGAGTGGCTTTTATTTGCCGAAGACGATATCGTCGGGCAGTTCATTAGCATCATTACCGGCTTCATGCGGAAAAAAGGTACGGAGTGATTCGCCTATTTCCGCTATACATGCTTCGATGCCATCGATAATACGATTCTCCTGAAAGTGGCTGATCAATAACCCGGCTTCTTTTATCCAGAAGTCGTTACCTACTTTCTCGTGTATGCCCTGGTCGCCCAGGATGGCAAACTGCCGGTCTTTGATGGCCACATATACCAATACGCCGTTGCGCAATCTTGTTTTTCCCATATCCAGTGATACGAAGGCTTCCTTCGCTCTGTCCATAGGGTCTACATAGCTGCAATGGCTTTCTACAAACAACCTGATTTCCCCTGAGGTAAGCCGTTCTGCTACCCGGATAGCGTGCACCAGTCTTTCTTTTTCTGATTCTGAAAAAATCTCTTTCCGTTTAAAAGGGAAAATGCGCATGCTGTATATTTTTTAATTCCGGTCCGGGATGCAGGTGTAATACCTGCATCCCGGAGGCGGCCAATCTTTTATGGGTTGCTTTTTAGAATTTTACCTGCGGAGCATTTTCGGAACCGGCAGCGGCTTCGAAATAGCCTTTCTGTTTAAAGCCGGTGATACCAGCCACGATATTATTCGGGAAGGTGCGCACGGAGCTGTTGTAAACGTTTACTGCATCGTTAAAGTCGTTACGGGCTACATTGATCCTGTTTTCCGTTCCTTCCAGTTGTGCCTGGAGATTCTGGAAATTGGCGTTCGCCTTCAGGTCGGGGTAAGACTCAGATACGGCGAGCAGGCGACCGAGAGCCTGGCTTAACTGTCCTTGTGCGGCCTGGTATTGCTGAATTTTTTCAGGGCTGAGATCATTCACATCTACTTTGATCTGGGTAGCACTGGCACGGGCCTGTACTACTTTTTCAAGGGTTTCCGTTTCGAAATTGGCAGCGCCCTTTACAGTGGCCACCAGGTTAGGGATCAGATCAGCACGGCGTTGATAGCTACTCTGTACCACTCCCCATTTATTTTTCACGGCTTCATCTTTGGTCACGAGCCCATTGTATTTTCCACAACCAAACATGACCAACAATGCGAGTACTACGATAACAATAATTCCTGTTTTCATCTGAATTTAAGTTTAAGTTTTAAGTGCCGGCAAACGTGCAAAAGGTATTCCCTAATTTACACTTGCCGGTGTAAGTAGTTTTTTCTCCGGTGAACGCTATAAAAAAAGCGGTTAACGCATGCTTTTCATGGCTACACGAAAATATGGAAACTCCCCCACTAAATAGCTATTGGATAAGGAAACGGCTATTTTTTAAAAAAGTTCATTCATCCTTGAAATATTCGTCATAAAACAGTATGTTTATATGTACCTTTGCGAGGTGTAAAACGTTGAACGTTTTACCATATACTTTAAGTTGAATGGGGCAGAATGGATACAAAATCGATATCGAAAGTTTCATTGTTTCTAACTCATTTATTATCAATAACTTGGAACTAAGTCTGCTTAAATGAGTGCACAACACATCCATATACTCTATATTGATGATGAAATACACAATCTGAATGCCTTTAAGGCTTCATTCAGGAGGCTGTACAACATAGTTACAGCCAGTTCCGCGGAAGACGCGGAAAAACTGCTGGCAGAAAACGAATTTCATATCATTATTTCCGACCAGCGAATGCCCAAAACTACCGGGATAGAGTTTTTTGAATCGATACTTGAAAAGTACCCCGAGCCAATACGTATGCTGCTTACCGGCTATGCCGACATTAACGCCGTAGTGGATGCCATCAATAAAGGACAGGTTTATAAATATTTCTCCAAACCCTGGAATGAGGAGGAGCTGAAGCACAATATTGAGAAAGCATATGAAGTGTACGCCCTCCGGAAAGAGAACAAGGAATTAACTGCCAAATTGCTTGATGTAAACCAGAAACTGGAGTTCCTGGTAAGACAAAAATTAATTTCCTGATCATTTACAGTAGTAGTGAAGATAAAGAGGGATGCCTGTGAAGTGGCTTCCGTATTGCTTATGCGATACTTTTTCCATGTACATAAGGTGGACTTGATCAGGAGATGATATGCTCATTCCCGTTGCTGGGTTGCTACTGTATATGGTATACCCGAAGTAACAGGGCACTTTTTAACGGCTTCCTTTTTATAAGACAATACCCTTTGAGGTCAGGCATTGCCTTTACCCGCTGTTTTGATTTTGCCGGAACAATCACCCCGAGTATGTTTGCGGCCACAAAACAACGGTTTGCAGAAGCCTGTTGTTCATGGAAGCCTCTCGCCTGCAGAACTACCAGCAACGTGCCTTTTCCCGGTACTGCTATATCCAGTTCCATACCAGGAAAATGTGGTATTTAAGTTGATGCTGTAGCCTGGCCGGTTACCCGGTGCTCTGCAAAACTGATGCGTACCGCAACCAGCTTTACAGAGAAGGCCCGGTGTTGTCTTTTCTCTAAAGTGCAATGCTCTCCCCTTTGAAACTATCTAAATCTGCAAATGTTGATTTTCCTTTAACTTGCACCACATTGTGAACTTAATTTCATAGCATCATGCAAGTTTGGAAAGATTACCAGGCAGAGAATAAAGATCGTTTCCTGGAAGAATTACTGGCGCTGTTACGCATTCCTTCTGTGAGCGCGGATTCCCGTCACAATCAGGATACCCAGCAGTGCGCAGAAGCGGTAAAAGTACGTTTGGAAGAAGCCGGCGCAGATAAAGTGGAAGTATGCCAAACGGCCGGCCACCCGATCGTTTATGGCGAAAAGATCATAGATCCTTCCTTACCCACCGTACTGGTGTACGGCCATTACGACGTACAGCCTGCAGATCCGCTGGAGCTGTGGCACAGCGGTCCGTTTGAGCCCGTGATCAAAGACGGTAATATATATGCCCGCGGCAGCGCGGACGACAAAGGCCAGTTTTACATGCATGTGAAGGCTTTTGAAACCATGCACAAAACCAACACTATTCCCTGCAACATCAAATTCATGATTGAAGGGGAAGAAGAAGTAGGCTCTGCTAACCTGGGCATCTTCCTGAAGGAAAACAAAGAACGCCTGAAAGCTGACGTAGTATTGATTTCGGACACTTCCATGATCAGCCTTGATAACCCGTCTATAGATACCGGTTTGCGCGGGCTGGCCTATATGGAAGTAGAAGTAACCGGTCCTAACCGCGATCTGCACAGCGGCGTATACGGTGGCGCAGTGGCTAACCCGGCTACCATCCTGGCAAAAATGATTGCCTCCCTGCATGATGAAAATAACCACATCACTATTCCCGGCTTCTATGATAAAGTACAGGAACTGAGCACAGAAGAAAGAGCAGCACTGAACGCCGCTCCATTTGATGAAGAAGAGTATAAAAAAGACCTTGGCGTTGCTGATGTTTGGGGTGAGAAAGGATATTCTACTATTGAAAGGACTGGTATCCGGCCAACGCTGGAGGTAAACGGCATATGGGGTGGCTATACCGGCGAGGGCTCCAAAACCGTACTACCCTCCAAGGCTTTTGCCAAAATTTCCATGCGGCTTGTTCCTAACCAGGACTGGCACGAGATCTCAGATCTGTTTACCAAACACATTGAAGCCATTGCGCCCAAGAGCGTAAAAGTGAAAGTAACGAAGCATCATGGCGGCAGTCCGTATGTTACCCCTATTGATTCAGTGGCATTCAAGGCGGCCCACCAGGCCATCCATACTACTTTTGGCAAAGATCCTATCCCGGTGCGGGGTGGAGGAAGTATTCCCATTGTAGCGTTATTTGAAAAAGAGCTGGGGCTGAAAACAGTGCTGATGGGCTTTGGACTGGATAGCGACAACCTGCATTCTCCCAACGAGAAGTATGGTTTAGCCAATTATTACAAAGGCATTGAAACCATTCCTTATTTCCACAAATTTTTTGCGGAATTAAGCAAATAGTATTACTGGCGGCAGCTGCGGTTGTCGCCAGCTTAAAGTTTTGAATATGAGCAATACCGAAAAAGTACGCGTTGATAAATACCTCTGGTCTATCAGGGTGTTTAAAACCCGCAGCCAGGCTGCAGATGCCTGCGACAGCGGTAAAGTGAAGATGAACGGCGCATCTGTAAAAGCCGCCAAACCAGTAAACATAGGCGATAAGTTTGAGATCAGGAGCGAAGCCCGTAAATGGGTGATAGAGGTAACAGGGCTGATCTCTAACAGGGTGGCCTATTCCGAAGCCATTAAATATTACATCGACAATACCCCGGATGAAGACAAACTGGCGCCTGCCTATATTCCATCCGTATTTCAGACCGGTAAACGCCAGAGTAAGATCGGAAGGCCTACGAAAAAGGATCGCCGGAGCATTGAAGGTTTTATGGAAGGAGAGGAAGAAGAGTGATGGCGTGATGAGATTCTCCCTTTTTTCTACAATTTCTCACTTTTGCGTAGTAATTTTGCATCCTCATTCTTAAACTAAGGATTTTCAATGCCTAAACAAAGCGACGTACTTACTGCCGATTTCCTCGTGAAAGTAGCAGAAGAATTTGGTACCCCGGTGTACATTTACCATGCAGAAAAGATTAAGACCCAGTATGAAAAGCTGCAGAAAGCGTTTCATAAGGCAGACACCCGCTTTTTCTACGCCTGTAAGGCATTGACCAACATCAATATCCTTAAGTACATCAATTCCATTGGCTGCGGCCTGGATACTGTGTCTATCCAGGAAGTACAGCTGGGCCTCCGGGCAGGTTTTGATCCGAAGAATATCATTTTTACTCCCAACTGTGTAGACCTGCAGGAAATTATTGCAGCGAAAGACCTGGGCGTAATCATTAATATAGACAACCTCTCCATCCTGGAGCAGTTTGGCAATAAGTTCGGCAGCAGCTACCCGATCTGTATCCGTTTGAACCCGCATATTATGGCGGGTGGCAACTTTAAGATCTCCACCGGGCATATCGACAGCAAGTTTGGTATTTCCATTCACCAGATGCGTCATATCGAACGCATTATCAATTCCACTAAACTGAAGGTAACGGGCCTGCATATGCACACCGGGTCCGAAATCAAAGACGTGGATGTGTTCCTGCGTGGCGTGGAAGTAATGTTTGAAATGGTGCAGCACTTCCCTGACCTGGAATCTATTGACCTGGGCAGCGGTTTCAAGGTAGCCTATCAGCAGGGAGATCCCGAAACGGATATCGACCTGCTTGGTAAAAAACTGAGCGAAGCCTTCAACAACTTTGCTAAATCGTATGTACGCCCGCTGCAACTGTGGTTTGAACCAGGAAAGTTCCTGGTAAGCCAGAGTGGTTACTTTGTGGTGAAAGCTAATGTGATCAAGCAAACCACCGCCAACGTATTTGTAGGGGTGAACTCCGGCTTCAATCATTTGATCAGGCCGATGTTCTATGACGCATTCCACCTGATCCGCAACATTTCCAACCCTAAGGGTACGGAGCGGATCTATACGGTAGTGGGTAATATTTGTGAAACAGACACTTTTGGCTGGGATCGTAAGATCAACGAGGTCCGGGAGGGCGATTACCTGGTGTTTTACAACGCCGGCGCCTATGGCTTTGAAATGTCGTCTAACTTCAACTCCCGCCTGAAACCGGCGGAAGTACTGGTGAAAGACGGTAAGCCACACCTGATCCGTAAACGTGATACTTTGGAAGATCTGCTTAAAAACCAGATCGAATTGCAGTAATCTTCCGGATTTCGACGGATTCAGGTATTTGATTATCAGGCTTATAGCACTTTTGACAAATACCTGAATCCCGGAATTCAAAATTGATACAATATTTCCCCTACCTTTGCGTCTACAATAGTACTCCCCTCTGTTATTCCTGCAATGTTTTACTGTAAATTGTAATAATAAGTTTATTACTGGCACTAAAAGGACAGCCTTTGGTTATAATTGTACGACAATATGAAAGTTTTAACTGCACACCCCGGCGTATTTAACGATGATAAAGTAATTGAGTCCAATATATCATTCGTACCATTCCTGAATTATCTGAAGGAAAAGGTAACCCATGAAGGAGAAGCCCGTTCATCTTTCTATAAACTGATCATTGACAAGTTTGAAAGCAACCCGGCAGTACTCAAGCCCATTCCCAGCGATGGAGATCTTACGCCTTATAAAGAATATCTCGATCTGCTGATAGCCGCTATTTTCCCGGTTACCACAGACTCCAGCAAAGACATCTACGGTATAGGCGTTCCTTTTAAGTTCGCCATCTTCCATTATTCTGATCTGTTTAAACAACTGTTCACAGATAACGGCTCTGAACTATCGGCTGTTCCGGATGGCATTTCTATAGCACAGGTGAAAAAAGACAAGATCACCTGGCTGTATAAACTGATCCTGGAAAAAGTGTTCCACTTCCCGATGAGCTATAAGAACGAGATTATCCATACAGTGGAAACACCCGATGGAAGCAAGCGTTACGTGAAAGTGAATATAGATCCCAGGTTTGTGGATGTAAAAGTGAACGGTGAACTGCCGAACCTGAACTACGACATGTTCTGTTCCAAACAGATGACCCCGGAAGCACTGCAACAGCTGTTGCCAACCAGTATGTTTTCCCTGGAAGGCTTTGTTATATGGACCGTGAAAGATGTGACCCAATCAGAATCGCTCAATAACATTAAGAGCCTGGTGATGAACATGCGCACCAGTAACGAAGTGGAAAGCTACCGCACCGTGGAAAAAATGGTTCCGGTGATCCTGGGCCTGCCTGATGTAACTGCCCACCTGGTGCCCTTCCCCAAAGTGAACGGTAAAAATGTACTGGAAGAACAGTTCTCCATTACAGACCCTATCCTTGGCGTAGGCAACAAAAAACAACAGCAACATTTCTTCCAGCTCCTGCTGGATCATCTGCAGCAAAACCCGGTACCGCTGATCGTTCCCGATGTTAATGATAATTCCATTGCGCCGCATGCGTTCCTGAAATATCTGCCCATCAAGAATATCCGGAGCTTCGTAATATTTCCCATCACCCATAAGAAAGAAATACTGGGTGTACTGGAACTGGCTTCATCTACTCCCAACGGGTTATCGGCCGAGCCATTGTGGAAACTGCAAAACACTTATCCCCTGCTGGTGCTGATGCTGAACCGCAGCATGAACATCCTGGAAAGCCGGCTGAATGAAGTGATCAAAGACCAGTTCACAGCATTGCAACCCTCCGTGGAATGGAAGTTTGTGGATGCCGCCTGGAATTACCTGCTCACACCGGAAGAGGAAAGAAAAGATATTGAAAGCATCAGCTTTGACGAAGTATACCCGCTGTACGGCGCTGTGGATATCCGCAACTCCTCTGTACAACAGGGCGCTGCCATCCGGGAAGATTTACAGGAACAGCTGGAACTGATCCGGGATACCCTGGAAACCATCGGCAAAACTATTCACCTGCCGTTGCTGGAAGAGCTGCAGTTCAAAACAAACGACCTGCTGGAGAACCTCAGCAATAGCCTGCAGGCAGGTGAAGATCTGAAGGTGAACGAATTCATGGACCAGGAAATTAAACCGGTACTGGAGCATTTGTGTGAAGACAATGCAGACCTGAAACCGTTGCTGAACAGCTACTTTACCCAGATGGACAAATCAGAAGGACGTGTTTACCATCACCGGAGAGAGTATGAAGAAAGCCTGGCCAACATTAACATGGCTATCAGCCAGTACCTGGAGAAGGAGCGCCAGTACATACAGCAATCGTTCCCCTGCTACTTTGAAAAGTACCGTACCGATGGCGTAGAATACACTATTTATATTGGCCAGTCTATAGCCCAGGAGAAAAAGTTTGATCAGCTGTACCTGCGGAACCTTCGCCTGTGGCAGCTTTCCTCTATGGCGCATATTGCAAGGCTCACGCATAAACTGGGGCCTAAATTAAAAGTACCCCTGCAAACCACGCAGATGATCCTTATGCACAGCGCTCCTATCACCATCAGTTTCCGCAGCGATGAGCGCCGGTTTGACGTGGAAGGCGCCTACAATGTGCGTTATGAGATCATCAAAAAACGTATCGATAAAGTACACGTAAAAGATACCGGCGAACGCTTAACACAACCCGGTACTATTGCCATGGTATATTCTTACATAAGGGAAATGGAAGAGCTGAAAAAGTATATCACTTTCCTGCAAAGCAAGAAAATACTGCTGCCGGAAATCGAGATGCTGGACCTGGAAGAATTACAGGGGGTAAGCGGTCTGAAAGCGCTTCGTGTAAAAGTAAATATGGAAGCTACAATATAAGAGAGCGTATCGTTGAAATATGTTCTCTACAAAAGAAAGGCCGCCTCGTTGTATGAGGCGGCCTTTCTTTTAAAATTTAAACCCGAAGGTGATATAAGGTACCGTTTCTTCTTTTGAATGTCCTACCACCGCCGTGATGATCAACGCATTTATAGGCGCTATATAAACGCCTCCCCCATATCCGTCGTGCCACACATGGGAAGTTTCATTTTCCCTCCATATACGCCCTACATCATTAAAGGCGATAAGCCCAACGCCTGCAGGCAGGATATATGTTTTCAGATCAAATAACTTCACGCGTATCTCCGTATTGTTATATACACTGGCATCGCCGGCAAAGCGGTAATTGCGGTAACCGCGGAGGTTTTGCACACCTCCCAGGGTAAGCGCCTGGAAGTACTCATAGTTACCCCATAATTTGCCGCCACCAAAACGGCTTACGATCACAAAGTTGGCCGGGATACGGAAGCTCATATAGAGGCTCAGATCCGATTGCAGCGATGTGGTGTTATAACTGTTACTGTTCACACCGAAGTTACCGGCATAAGTGGTGGTCCACAGGATACCACGGGTAGGAATGATCTTGTTGTTGCGGGTGTCGATAGTAGCTACTATTTTGCCACCGGCATATGCTTTATTGGCATAGATGCCTGCAGAATCCAACCCGTTGTTTTTAAAATCAGTAATGAAACGGTCATGGTTCTCATCTTTATTAAAAGCGTAGTTATTAAATGCAGGCCCGTATGCAATGGTCATGTGATTACCCACGCTTGTTCTCAGCAATGCTTCTGCTGTATAAAAATTATACCGTGCCCTGTACCAGGAAATGGTTTTATTATCCGACTTATCAAACACTGTTTCATTTCCATAACCAAAGAAGTTGATGGTATTGTTTGGCGCCTTTGCCCTGGCGAACAACAACAGGTCCGTTTTCCCGATCACATCTGTATACTCTCCTTCATAGCGGAAGTTCCAGGCGCGGGTGGCCAGCGAGTGCGTAGCAGTGAACAGATGTTTTGTGGAGAATGGCTCCCGGCGCCAGGAATGGCGGGTAAGGGACAAGCCCAAACCGAGCAAAACACCATCGTCGCGGTTATAGCCACCGGCCAGTAGCGGCATTGCTTTTTCATACTGGAAGGCGTTGCGGTTATATTTGATATTGGCAGGATCGTTCGACAGGCGGCGTTGTTCATTACCGGTGAGCGCAAAGGTATCTTTACCGGTACGCTGATCGTATATGCGTATCCGTTTGCCTGCTTTTACAGTAGTGCTATCGATATAAGCATCTGCTTCCTTACCACCTACCAGGCGGATACGGATGGGCGTTGCATGATCTCCCTTTACCACGAAGCGGTCGTTGCCACCCATACCGTAAACATTTACTTCTTTGGTAACGGAAGGATCGAAAGTACGGGAGTAGATGTTTTGCTGAACGGCTCCTTTTTTGCTGATCTTGAAGATATCCAGCGCTACCTTGCCACCAGCCTGCTTTTCAACGGTGATGAGCTCATTCTTTTCCGTGGCCGGCACATCAACACCTTTGGCGAGGAAACGGTAGTACCTGAGGGTATTCTTTTCCAGGATATTGCGACGGGCAGATAACCTCTCTATCATCATTGGGCCTACCTGCGACCGGATAGTATCGGGAAAAGCTTTTACAGCAGCGTCGATCACGCTGTCGGTCATCTTCCTTAATAACTTATCTGTTTGTTTCTTCCAGTCGCTTTCATCCATTTCGTTAAGGAAAGACCGGTCGAAATAGCGGGTACTGAAGTTAAAGCCGTTGATATCCGGGATATCTTTCCGGAAGCCCTGTATAGCCGGCATGAACCAGGGACGGGCTGCCAAACGGGGAATTAAACCGCCATTAAGGAAAAATGCCTGGTCGCGGTCGCGCGGCACCGGGTAATAATATTCCTCTCCTTTATGTTTTTCTTTATACCAGCGCCACTGGTCATCGTGGCGATCGAAATCCATGATGTACATATCGAAGATACGTGCGCGGAGCACGGATTTCTGGTCGATGTGCACATCATTATCGCCCCAGATCTTAGCCAGTACTTTTGGTGTGTTGTAGGTTTTATCATTGCTGCCGGTAACGGGTTCCCTTTCTTCGAAGAGGAACACTTCGTTGCCATAGTCATTTGCATAGATGCCGAGCGAGCTATCGGCAGGCAGGTATACAAAGGTTGGATTGGTATGCGGCACACCGGCAGCTTCAGCCAATACGCTTACTGCCAGCGGGGCGTAAGGATTGGCGGCGGAGATCTGGTCCTGTACCACATCGCGGGCAATGGTTTCACGCAGCATTTCAGGAATAGCCGCCAGCGGGAACTTTTTCAGTGAGCGCATGGACCATTCCGTGCCGGTACTGTCTTCCAGCCGGAGTGAATGCGTTTGTTTCCCTCCGCCGCGTTGCAGGATCTTCAGGCCTCCTTTGGCGGTTTTCAGGTCCAGCACCGGGAAATTCAGCGGGGTAGCCCATACCTGGCGATAGTTTTCCCCCAGTAATTTTTTATGAAAATTGGAGACATGAATATATTGTGTATCGGCAGCCACCCTGATAACCGGTGGCAATGATGCAGGCGAATGATAGGCAAGCGCCTGTTGCGGGATATCCTGCAGGCGGAACAGCGTATTGGTAAACACCGGCTGTGTACCGTTGTCTGCAATATAATATTGTACCCTCACGGTACTGTCAGACATCAGTTCAATAGCGCTGAAACCGTTGGCGGTGCTGGCGAACAATGATTTGGGACCTTTCTTTACCCGGTTATTTTTCGCACCGCTGCCGCTTACCACATAGGCGTTCTGGTTATCTTTTATAAGCTGTAGCGTATGATCATGACCGGAAACAAATACCACGGGGCCATGCGGCTTCAGGGCAGTTTCCACTCCCTTGATCATTTGCTGGTACTTGGGATTGGGAATATCTTCCGGGGTTCCGAATACACCGCGGGCAATCGGATAGATGGAGCCTATCACAGGCAGTGGTACAAACAGCGCCGGGCGCAGGTCTGTGAGCGGGAAGATATGTTGCTTGATGGTATAGTAGCCTCCATGGATACCATAACTGCGGAAGGGGTGATGCGTAGCAAATATGATCAGCTTGTTGCGGTTCATTGCCACTATTTCCGACAGCCTGCTGAGCACTTCGTCGTTGTCTTTACAATCGCAGGAAGATTCAAGGCCAGGTTTCTGGTAGGGGAACACCCACCACTCACTGTCCATGATAATGAGGGTAATGTTATCGGAGATCTTTACTTCCGTGGGGCCGGGGCAACCTTCTTTAGGCTCAAAGTGTACATTGTCGAGGTTCTGAGAATCCACGTAATGCTGCTGGTTGCGGATAATATCCCATCCATCGGGTTTGCTTTTGTCCCAGTCGTGGTTGCCGGGAATGATATATCCCTGTGCGTTGGTACCGCGTATCAGGCCGATCTGGTAATCGATGATTTCCTTTGCGCGAGGAAATTTGCTGCTGGCGGAGTCGGGTAACCCTCTCGGGTATACGTTGTCGCCCAGGAAAAGGATGGTATTGCGGTTGTCCTGCAGGTCGAAGGTATTGCGGACGGCGTCCACTACAGAATTTTTACCGTTGTCGTGCAGTTCCCCGGCGTCGCCGATAAGGATCACCCGTTTCACCACCTGTGGCGATTGGGAGTAGCCGGTAGTGCAGGCAAAAATAAGTAAGGCGATAAAGATTATGGTTGATCTGATCATCTGGACTTGTAACTAAATTTAAGAATATTGGCGGTACCGTCGTAGCCGCCTTCATTGGAAATATACATATCGCCATTCGGAGCAAAAGCCAGGCCTTCGGGCTGGAGGAACAAGCGGTGTTTCAGGTTATAGGCTTCCTGTACGTGGCCCTGCAGATCCGTGATCACGAGCAGCCCGTTTACAGAGGCAACAATATATAACCGTTTTTCAATAGGATGAATGGCTGCTGCCGATGGTTTAAAGAAGCGCATATCTGATCCTGCCAGGCGCGCAATTTCCTGGTTATTGAACCGGTAAGTGGCAGTGGTATCAAATGTTTTGCTGGCCAGGTTGAAGCGGTAGGCGCTGGTAACGCCCAGCTTTTTATCATCTTCACAGTTTTTGCAGATCATTACAATACTGTTGCCGGCGCGATCGTAATAAGTTGCTTCAAATTCCTTTTTCCCAGGTTTTTCCATTTTATAATGATCGCTGTATACGCTGTCGGTGAACAGGCCATGTACCTGGAACAGGGAGCCATTACTTTTAAGCACAAACCAACCACTATCTGTATGGCATATATCTTCATAGTCCCCATCTTTTGCAAATTTAAAATGGGGATAAGGTTCTTTTGCCAGTACATCCAACTGGTAAATACGGCCTTCCTCATCGTTAATCGCCATAATTTTGTGCTCATCGGGGAATAATTCGATGCCGGAAATTTCCTGCATGGATTCCCTGACCCGGTAGCGTACCGGCTCTTTCAGGTCGTATCCCCGGGGGGAGGCATATACTTTTTGTTCTCTGTCGCTCAGATTACATGACAGTAAGAAAAGGAGAAAGATTAACCCGATCCGGACATCCATAGTGTAACTTTATAGCATAAATTTAACTCAAAAATGCAGTAACTTAGGTTCAATTTGCGATTTGTAATACGCGAAATAGCGAACATACCGTTATTAGTACCATAAAGTACAAAGTAATAAAACGTATTTCGCAGTTCCTTATCTTAATTTTCGTCTTCCTTATGCAAAACAATGCTATTATAGATGCGGCCCGGGACTATGTTATGGCCCAGTATCAGCAACATCCGCGCCCTAACCTGGTTTATCATAATCTTGTACATACACAACAGGTAGTGCAGGCTGCCGGGCAGATTGCGGCCCATTACCGTTTGCAGGACGACGAATTAGCGGCAGTGTATGTAGCGGCATGGTTCCATGACGCCGGCTACCTGCTTGGCGAAGGCAGCGCCCACGAAGAAAACGGCGCCAAAGAGGCCCTGCAGTTCTTACAGCAACAACAGGTACCTGAAAATGTTCAGTTGATGGTAAAGGGCGCTATCCTGGCCACCAAAATGCCACAGTCGCCCCAGAACCTGGTGGAACAGATTGTTTGCGACGCCGATCTTTCCCACCTGGGCTCCAAAGAGTTTGCCGACCGTAACAAACTGCTGCGGCAGGAAATGGAGCTTACCTACCATATAGATATCCCCGGTATCAAATGGCTGACCAACAATATTAAGTTCCTGACAGATCATCATTACTGGACCGATTATGCCCAGACCCTGTTCAAACAACAGAAAGAAGATAACCTGGAAAAGCTGAAAAAGAAACTGGAGAAGAAAACAAAAGAAGCCGGTGAAGAGCATCTGGCCTCTGTTGCCGCTGCGGCAGTTACGCCAGGTACCGAAGAAGCTCCTGTTACCGCTACGGAGAAAAAGAAAAAGGACAAAAACAAAGATAAGAGCAGTAAATCAGAACGTGGTGTAGAAACCATGTTCAGGACCACCTCCACCAATCATATCAGGCTCAGTTCCATGGCCGACAGCAAAGCACATATTATGATCTCGGTGAATTCCATTATCATATCAGTGATATTGAGCGTACTGGTAAGACGGCTGGAAGATTATCCCAATATGGTGATCCCTTCCATTATTTTCCTGTTCACCGCGGTACTCACTGTAATCTTCTCCGTGCTGGCTACCCGTCCTAATGTAACCAGCGGTACTTTTACCAAAGCAGATATTGAAAAGAAAGATGCCAACCTTTTGTTCTTTGGCAACTTTTACAAGATGCACCTGGAAGAATACCAGTGGGGGATCAGGCAGATGATGGATGATTCGGACTTCCTGTACAGCAGTATGACAAGAGACATCTACTATCTCGGCGTAGTGTTGGGTCATAAATATAAACTGCTGCGTATCTCTTATAATATTTTCATGTTTGGCCTGATCATTTCTGTAGGCGCATTCCTGATTGCAGCCATTTTCTTCCCGGTAAAAGCTTAACGATTCATGGGTATTCCTTTATATAACCGCGATCTGAGCTGGTTATCCTTTAATTACCGGGTGTTGTTGATGGCGGCTAACAAACAGGTACCGCTATACGAAAGGATTAAATTCCTTTCCATCTTTTCTTCCAACCTGGACGAATTTTTCCGGGTAAGAATGCCAGCCATTCTTACTATCAACAAAGTGCTGGAGAATGATCCGGCTGCCGGCGAAAATGAGTCCATCAGCAGTGATACGCTGCAGCAGGTATTGCAGGAAATAAACCGGCAGCAGCAGGAATACGGACAGATCTTTGCCGGTAGCGTGTTACCGGATCTGCAAGCACGGGGCGTACAATTGTATTATAACCAGCCCCTTCAAGCCGCTCATCTTCCCTTTACCAAAAATTATTTCCTTACTACCATACTGGCCTACCTGCAACCGGTATGGCTCAACGGAAAACATGAAAAGCTGTTTCTTGAAAACAACCAGTTATATCTTGCAGTAACACTGGTACCGGAACACAATACAGGCATACAGGAATATGTAATTGTAAATATACCTGCCGCCCTCCCCCGTTTCCAACAGCTGCCGTCCCTGGATGGCGTTCATTACATTGCTTTTCTCGACGATATTATACGCGCCCATCTCCCCTACCTGTTCCCCGGCTATACCGTGGAAAGCTGCCATAGCGTGAAGCTTACCCGCAACGCAGAAATGGATATGGACGAAATGAAAGGCGATATCCTGGAAGAGGTGGAAACGCTGATCCGCAAGCGGGAACTCGGCGTGCCTACCCGTTTCCTTTACGATGCCACTATT
Source organism: Chitinophaga sp. OAE865 (assembly GCF_040546735.1). Classification (NCBI taxonomy): domain Bacteria; kingdom Pseudomonadati; phylum Bacteroidota; class Chitinophagia; order Chitinophagales; family Chitinophagaceae; genus Chitinophaga; species Chitinophaga sp. OAE865. The sequence continues at coordinate 35,910 of NZ_JBEPOF010000001.1, forward strand.
CCCAGGTCGCTGCTGCATTTCCTGGCTATCCAGTTTGATGTGCAGGAAGATGAACAGGTGATGGGCGGACGTTATCACAACCTGAAAGACCTGGCTAACCTGCCGGCGCCGGCGGGATTGCAGCAGGTGGATTATCCCAAAGTTATTCCGGCGGAAAACAACACCATTGCAGCTACCGACCGGTTACTGGACCTGGTGTTGCAACAGGATCTGCTGGTGCATCTACCCTACCAGCGTTATGATTATATCCTGCGCTTTTTTAACGAGGCCGCTACCGATCCTGACGTAGCTGAGATATATGTAACGCTGTACCGTATCGCTTCCGGATCGCAGATAGCGCAGGCTCTGATCAGTGCAGCGAAGAACGGGAAAAAAGTGACGGTGTTCGTAGAACTGAAAGCCCGTTTTGATGAAGCCAATAATATCCGCTGGGCAAAGAAAATGAAGGACGCCGGTGTAAAGCTCATTTACAGTATCCCTGGCATGAAAGTACATGCCAAAACAGCGCTGGTAAAGCGTAACCGCGGCTACCAATGGGATTATTGCGGCCTGATTGCCACAGGTAATTTCAACGAAAGCACCGCGCGTTTTTATACTGATCATGTACTGTTTACCGGTCATAAAGATATTACCCGGGAGATGGAACTGCTGTTCCTTTACCTGCAAAGCAGGGAACAACCGGTTGGTTACCAGTTTTTGCAGTTCCGGCATTTGCTGGTAGCGCAGTTTAATATGACGGAGCGTTTTGCCGGGCTGATAAACCGGGAAATTGTGAACGTAAAAGAGGGAAAGCCGGGCAGGATCATCATCAAAATAAATAACCTGCAGGAAAGAGGAATGATCAGCAAGCTGTATGAAGCCAGCCAGGCGGGGGTACAGATAGACCTGATCGTTCGCAGCATCAACTGCCTGGTGGCTGATATCCCTGAAAGTAAGCATATCCGCATAACCCGTATCGTAGACCGGTACCTGGAACATGCGCGGGTATTCATTTTTCATAATAATAACGAAGAAGAAGTATACATGGGCTCGGCCGACTGGATGAACCGTAACCTGCACCGCAGGATAGAAGTATGTGTGCCGGTATATGATCCCGCGCTTCAGCAGCAGCTGAAAGATATTGTGCAATTACAGTTGAAAGATCCCGGTAATGCCCAGCTGGCCATCCAGGCGTATGTGCAAAATATAGTGTAAATTAGATATCCTGATCAATTGTTTTTTATGAAGAAGTTTGTTTGGACGTTGTTATTAAGTATAGCCTTTGCGATTCCTGCCACACAGGCGCAAACACATGACCTGGAACATATTTACAACCCATCCGCCAATGCAAAGGCGGATATAGCTGCAGCAGTACAAAAGGCCGCTAAGGAAAATAAGCACGTGTTGCTGCAAATAGGCGGCAACTGGTGTATCTGGTGTAAAAGACTGTATAAGTTTGTGGAAGATGATGCAGCGCTGAAAGCGGCGCTGAACGACAATTATGTAGTATATCATCTTAACTACAGTAAAGAAAACAAGAACCTTCCTATCCTGAAGGAGCTGGGTTATCCGCAGCGTTTCGGGTTCCCCGTGCTGGTGATACTGGATGCCAAAGGCAACCGGCTGCATACGCAGAATTCCGGTTTGCTGGAATCGGCAGATTCCTATGATGCAAAGAAAGTGCAGGAGTTCCTGAAACAATGGTCACCCGCTGCGTTGCAGCCCTCCCAGTACATCAACGAATAAACTCGTTATGGATAACGGCATTACCACTTTCAACACGGATGCTGTGCAATCTTTTCAAAAGTTTGCACAGCATCCGTTTAAGTTTTCGGCTTACCTGTTCTGGAAGCTGCCGGCAGCGTGGCTTGCGGGCGTCCGTTTAAAATCGCTGGAAACCAATACCTGTGTAACCACTGTTCCTTTCCGCTGGTTGTCGCAAAATCCTTTCCGTTCCACGTACTTTGCCTGCCTGGCCATGGCCGCAGAGCTAAGTACCGGTTTGCCCGCCATGATGTATGTGCGAAGCGCGCCGCGTCGTGTATCCATGCTCGTTACCGGGATGGAATCTTCCTTTGTGAAGAAGGCTACCGGTATCACTATCTTTACCTGTGCAGAGCTGCCGCTGCTGAGAGCCGCCATAGAACGCGCACTGAACGATAATTCCGCAGAAACTGTTACCCTTCACAGTGAAGGCAGGGATAAAGACGGCATATTAATTGCCTCCTTCGCCATCACCTGGTCGTTTAAATGTAAATCGTAAAATGGTGAACTATGTTCGCCCTAAATTTCAGATATGAAAATTGCATTTCATGGCGCTGCGCGCACTGTTACAGGATCAAAACACCTGATCACACTTAAGAATGGCAAAAAGGTTTTATTGGATTGCGGTATGTTCCAGGGCATGGGCCATGAAACAGATTCCCTTAACAGGGAATTCGGGTTTGACCCGCAGGAAGTAACATACATGGTGTTATCCCACGCGCATATTGACCATTCCGGTCTTATACCGCGGTTGGTGAAACTGGGCTTCAGGGGCAGCATTTTCTGCACGCCTGCTACCCGCGACCTGGCGGAAATACTGCTGCTCGATTCCGCTGAAATACAGCGCGATGATGCGAAATTTACCAATAAAAAAATGGCCAAAGAAGGACTGCCATTCATAGAGCCATTGTATACTATAGACGATGCCAAACTGGCTATTGACCGTTTGAAGCCGATGGATTATAATACCTGGACAAATATTGATCCGGATATACAACTGATGTTCACTGATGCGGGACATATTGTAGGCGCAGCTTCCGTACACCTGCGTATCACCGAGAACGGCAAAACGGAACAGGTTTCTTTCAGCGGCGATATTGGCCGTTATAACGATGCGATCCTGAAATCGCCACAGGTATTCCCTCAGGCAGATTATATACTGATAGAATCCACCTACGGCAGTACCCTGCATGCCGATGCCGCTCCTGCCGATGATGAGCTGCTGCGGCATATCCGGGAAACCTGCGTGGGCAAAAAAGGAAAACTGATCATTCCGGCCTTTAGTGTGGGGCGTACCCAGGAACTGTTGTATGCGCTGAACAATGCACAGCTGGCGGGCAAGCTGCCAAAGGTGGATATATTTGTAGACAGCCCTCTTTCCACGGAAGCAACGGCGGTTACCAGAGCACATCCCGAAGTATTTAACAGGGAAGTAGCCAATATCCTGAAAAAGGATGATGATCCGTTCGATTTTCCGGGTTTACGCTATATCAAAACAGTAGATGAATCCAAAGCGCTGAACTTCCGCCAGGAGCCCTGTGTGATCATTTCTGCATCAGGCATGGCTGAAGCAGGACGTGTGAAACATCACATTGCGAATAACATCGACAATGCACGCAATACCATCCTTATTGTTGGTTATTGCGAGCCGCAGTCGCTGGGTGGTAAGCTGATGCGGGGCGCGAAAGAAGTATCTATTTACGGCACCCGCTTTCATGTAAATGCGGAGGTAGGCGTGATCCGTTCTATGAGTGCGCATGGCGACTATGAAGATCTGAGCCAGTGGCTGGCCTGCCAGAATCCGAAAGATGTGAAAAAACTTTTCCTGGTACATGGCGAATACGATGTGCAGCAGATCTTTAAAGCATGGCTGTTTAAAAAAGGCTTCCTGGATATTGAGATCCCGGACCGTCATTATGAAGTTGGCCTTGCATAAAAAATACTCCTGCAAAAGGAAAGACCGGTATCGGTTTTTCCTTTTGCTATTCTTCTACAAACGGGAACCATAAGTTCACCCTTGTTCCCAGTGCTTTCCCTTCTTCATCTACCAGGTCTTCAATATCGAAGCTGGCATCTACATTAAAACGGCTGTTGTACAACGAAAGACGGTCGCGGGTAATTTGCAGTCCGCGGGACTGGTGACGGGGTTTATTCACCCTTTTCATAGCCGCTGATTTTTCCCTGCCTATGCCGTTATCTTCAATCGTGCACAGGATGCGGTCATCTACTTTTTTAAAGGTGATGGTTACTTTTCCTTTCCCTTTATCATGCAGCAACCCGTGCCAGATGGCGTTTTCCACGAAGGGTTGAATCACCATGGTGGGCACATCTACCATATGCGCATCGAGGGAGGGATCAACAATGATCTCGTATTCAAATTCATCAGTGAAGCGGAGCTTTTCCAGTTCCATATAGTTTTCCAATACACCGATCTCCTGTGCTACTGTAGTATTATTGAGTTGTGAATTATCGAGCACATTACGGATCAGTTTTGCAAAGCGGCTCAGGTAGGCCAGGGCCTGTTCTGTTTCGCTTTTCATCATGAAGGTTTGTATAGAGTTCAGCGCATTGAAAATAAAATGCGGGTTCATTTGTGCGCGCAGTGCCTTCATTTCCAGCTGGGCAATTTGTTGTTGTATTGCTTCACGTTGTTTTGCTTCTTTTTTAATACCGGCAATACGGAGGCGGTAATAGAGGTATACCAGCGAGCCCGCCAGCAGCAGGCATAACAGCCGGAACCAGGTTGTTTGCCAGAAGGCCGGTTTAATAAAGATCTTCAGTGTGCTGATATGTTGTGAAAAGGTACCGGCAGTGTTTACAGCCCGCACACGGAATGTATAATTTCCCGGAGGCAGGTTGGTATATTTTGCCATCAGGATATTATCTGTAAGCACCCAGTTCTCGTCTACTCCTTCCAGCTGGTAATAGTAGCGGATCCTTTCATCGTGGTATTGAAGGCTTTTGAATTCGATGCCTATAAAATTCTGTTTGTGGCTGAGGGTAACCGGCGTACTGTCGCGCAGGGCCGATTGGATCAGGATAATACTATCGAGCGCTTTCAGGTTCAGGATGGTTACATCCGGCGGTGGCGGTGCAGCATTCAGGCTGGCCGGATCGAAAGCAACAATATGATCGGAGGCGCCTACCAGCAGATTCCCATCTGCCAGCTTCACAATACGGCGTCTCACTTTGCGGGTATTATCAATAATATCGTCTCCCTGGATAAAGGTTTCCAGCCGGTTATCGGCTACGTGATAGCGATAAAATCCGTACTGTGTGGTGAACCATATCCTGCCGGGCCCATCTTCTTCCATACTTAGTACCCATTGATCAAACAACTCGGTATTGGTGAGGAGCGGCTTATAGGTATGCTGCCGGGTGTTGCAGATCCACAACCCATGATCGGTGCCTGCCAGCAAAGTGGTGTCATTAAAGCGGTGCAGACTGGTGATATTGCTGTATATCTTTGTGTTCCATTCAAAGGTTTGCCGGTGCACAATGCGCCGGGAACGGACGTTGAACTGAATAAGGCCTGCACTGCTGGAACCGAGCCACAGCAGCGAATCTCCATCTGGCACAATATCCATTACCGAAACGGGGCGTTTTAATGAATCCACTATTTCATGATAATGTTGAAAAGTATTTTCCTGTGGATTCCAGCTGGCCAGCCCTCTTTTATATAAACCTATCCAAACGGTAGTATTGTTTTGCGGATGCAGGTTAAGTATTGTTTGTTCATAGAGAACCGGAGATGTAAGATGTTTGATAAATTTCCCGGTTGTTGGATTAAATACGGAGATATAGGCGTTTTCCTGTCCGACGAGGACATCTCCATTTTCCAGTTCCGCGAAAGTCCATACCAGTCCACGTTCCTCGGGGAGAGTATATGCCGGGTCTCCATTATCGTGCACATAATTCCGGACCAGTTCCAGGTTTTTGTTTAAGCGGCTGAAGCCTTTTCCCCAGTAGCCCACATACACGTCACCGCGGGATGACTGGAAGATGCCTGTTACTTCCATTGGGGGCAGGTGCTGGGAAGTATTGGGAAAAACGGTTCTGTTATCGAGGAGGCGGAATGTTTTGTTATGGAGGCTGATGATATTCACGCCCCGGTCCGTACCTATCCAGAGGTGGCCTTCCCGGTCGCTCAGGAAGCAATTGGCTTCGTAGTTGTAGTGAAATCCTTTTTCGTCGGTGTTGTTAGCGATGATGTTCAGATCAAAGGTTTTCAGAGCGCGGTTAAAACGTAGTATTCCTCCTTTTTCGGTGGCTATCCAGAGGTTTTTATCGCTGTCGGTAACCAGGTCGAAGATAGCATCATAATCTTCATCTTTGTCCTTTCCTCCGGGTGGTTCGAAGGTATAGTGAGTGAGTTGCCGGGATGCCGGATCATAATTGTACAGGATACCGTGGCGGCCAGCCATCCATACCTGGTGATAAGTGTCTGTAAATATTTTCCTGAAGGTGTTATCGATGTTGAGCACCGGTAGTTGTTGCGGGTTATTGGCGGAGCTGTACAAATTTTCCCGTTGGCGGTCCAGTATATATACACCGTGTTTACCGCTGATCCACAGGTTTCCGCTTTCATCTTCCATAATGGCATCCATCATCTGGATGCGGTCTTTTTCCGGGATAATGTCTGCTTTCCGGAAGTTAAAGTCTTTTTCGCTGAATTGCAGGAGCCCGTCGTGGGTGGTTGCCCAGATAACGCCGTTGTGGTCTTCGAGGATCTGGCTGCATTGGAGCCCTTCCGGGCGTACATCACGGCCGGCCACCAGGAGGGATTTTACTTTATCTGTAACAGGGTCGTACACACGGATATTATCCGGGGTACCCATCCAGATACGGCCTTTTTTATCTTCGCACAGGCAGATATCATCGTAATAAATGGAACCGGGTACCCTGTCAAAGCTGGCCACCGTTACGAGGTTGGCGCCATCATAGCGTTGCAGGGCGGTACTGGCTATCCATATAAATCCTTTCCTGTCTTGCAGAATGGCCGATACGTGGTTACTGGCCAGGCCGTTGTTGATATCGAGATGCGAGAAATTATAGGTAGGCGTTTCCCTTTTCTGGGCAGTGGCCGTGATAAGGGATAATAATATCCATAGCAGGTAAAAACCATACCTGGCTACAGTTTGCCATCGTTGGGCGTGCGCCTTTATATGACCATTAATCATTTCAGATTCAGGGAAAGTAGTGCTGTCGGATAAATGTACTAAATGTTGTTGTGAATTTGTTGCAGGAGGGACGATAAATGGAAGGAAATGGGGAAAAGACTTCGGGGAGGGAGGGCGGAGGGGATAAAATGAAGGGCGGCGGCCATTTAAGCGAAGCTCAGCGGGCCTTCATTTTTTTTGACACATCCAGTTATTGTATAACTATATGGCACCAGGATTGTATTGAAATGGAACAGGCTTATGAAGATGCAGTAACGGATCAATACGTTAAAGCGCCCATAATTGTCACATAAACAATTGTCATCAGGATTCTTTTTATGATGGCAGCAGTTTTGTTTAACTAAATCTGCAATTGGTATGTCAAGACAAATCTATAACAGGACCATTAAGGTGGATGGAATTGATCTATTCTACCGGGAGGCGGGAGATAAAAAGAACCCTGCCCTGCTGCTTTTACATGGTTTTCCGACTTCATCAGTAGTTTTCAAAAACCTGATGATTGCGATGTCCGATCAGTATCATCTTGTTGCTCCGGACTATCCGGGTTTTGGCTTTAGTCAATTTCCCGTACCAGATGATTTTGAGTATACATTTGGCAACATATCGGTGTTGATAAACAAATTAACCGAAGCAATAAATTTAAACAAGTTCTTTATTTATCTCCATGATTACGGTGCACCGATCGGGCTTCAATTATGCATAAATCATCCTGAAAAGATTGCAGGTATAATTGTTCAGAGCGGCAATGCACATCGTGAAGGGATGGGACCGGAATGGGATGAATATATTGAATACTGGTATAACCCTACAGCCGAAAAAAAGAAGAAGCTTATTAAATTTTTAAGTGCTGAAGGTATAAAAAATCAATACTTCGGTGGGCTTCCCGAAGAGGTATTATCCAGGGTGAGTCCGGAATTCTGGATGCTTGACTGGGAGTTTCTGAGGAGACCGGGTAATATTGAAAAGCAGTTTGAGCTTAATTGTGATTTCAAAACTCACCTGGAAATGTTTCCTGATTACCAGGAGTTTTTCCGTAAGCACCAGCCACCAGCGCTTGTTATGTGGGGAAAATATGATATATTTTTTTCAGTGAAGGAAGTTCCTTGTTATAAGCGTGACCTGCCCGGGGCGCAAATCCATATTTTAGAGGGTGGGCACGATATACTGGATACTCATTTCGATGAGGTACTGACGCTGATAAGAAACTTTGTAAAGGAACAGGGAATCTAAGACATTACTATTCCCGGAAATGACACAATAAAAAAGCCTGCAAATTGCAGGCTTTTTGTACCACGTACGGGATTCGAACCCGTGATTCCTCCGTGAAAGGGAGGCGTCTTAACCCCTTGACCAACGCGGCGTTTCGTTTGGGATTGCAAAGATAGGAAAATGTTTTACAAACCAAAACTTTTTTTCGAATCTTTATTAAAGGTAAGAAGATTATAAAAAAAACTGCTGGTTGAAACGATCTATTCCTTCAGGCCGGCGATCAGGTTGATGGTTAATGCCACCACAAATGTATTCAGCAAAAAGGAAAGTAAGCCATGCGCCAGTGCTGTGCGGCGGATTATCCTGCCGGTAATATCCACATCCGACACCTGGAAAGTCATACCGATCACGAAGGCGAAATAAGCGAAATCAATATAATCGGGTTTCTTTTCCTGTGGAAATTCCAGGCCGCCAGCATGTTTGGTGCTATCGTTCTCATCGTCATCATAATAGAGATGCGTATAATGAAAAGTGAGGATGGTATGTACCATTGCCCATGAGGCCAGCATCCCCGAAACAGCTACCGGCAAATACAGGACCTTCGAGAGCCCCGTCAGCTCCTTCGACAGCATCATTAGCAGCACCAGCACCAGGCTTGCCACAGAAGCTATGACCACCGTTAGCGTCACAAAAGTGCGGCTGCCGTCATCCACCCTTGCCCAGGTACGGATCTCGTCTGTTGTACGGTTAAAAAATACGATCCAGCCGGTAGTGATGTAGGAAAGAGCGAAGATATCCCACAACATGGCAGATAACACCAGCGGATGTACTTCTATCTTCAGTAATAAAAGTACTATATATACCAAAACGGTAAATCCCAGGCTCACCAATACCCGCTGCACAGGATGCATGCGCACGAACAGGGAAGCAACTTTCTTTTTTCTCATAAAGGGAGACTTATCATTAAAGATAACCCTCATTTTCAAAGCATCCTATAGTTTACTAAAGTTAAAAATAGGAACACCTTATCTGGCGGAGGGAAGTACGCCTTGCATCATCCATCCTCTTAAAATAAAATCCGACAGATACTTCATGGGTACCATTGTTATAGTTGCGGTATTTATTCAACGCATAATCAAATGCATACCCTATCCTTAATTCCGGCAACACAAATACTTCCGCCATTGCTACTACTGCGCCGGACCTGGTAAGCCCCGGCTGTAGTGCCGGCTTATTGTACAGGTTTACTGCTGTGCGGTATCCACCACCTACCCAAACCAGTTCCTTCAGCAATACAAACATATTCAAATCCAGGCTGGTAGGCCCTGCCCTGTCATCTTTCAACAGGAAAGACGGCTTCAGGAATACATCGTCATTCATCCTTAGCAGTGCACCTCCGGTGAAATAAAAGTGTGGTTTTGGCACCGGGATAAAATGACCCAATGGTTTATTTTTTGCCTGGTACTGCGCCGTCAGATTATCTGCCGAAAAACCAACAAACCAGTTTTCAGTAGTATAATAGGCACCGGCCCTGATATCGAACAACAGCATATGCTGTGCAGCGCCGCCCAGGTTAGGCTCGTTGGGATTGGTAAATTCCAGCTCATTGGGATTGAGGCCCTGTTGCACAATACCAGCTCCAATACCCAGTGCCAGTCTGCCGGTTTCAGCTCCCAGTGGTATGCGGTATGCATAGTTCCCATACGCCGCCAGCTGGCTCTGCGCACCGATCTTATCGTGCGATACCTGTAGTGCCAGCCCCACCCTGTCGTTATTCACATTGCCATCAATTGCCAGCGACATAGTTTCCGGCGCACCGGGAACGCCTACCCACTGGTTCCTGTAAAAGGCATGCGCATTCAGTTCCTGCCGGTACCCCGCATACGCGGGATTTATATAGATGCCATTAAAGATATACTGGCTGAATTGTGCATCCTGTTGCGCATGCAATGATTGCAGACCGCAAAGAAAACTCACCAGGAAAACAAAATATCTCTTCATACACATAGTAAATGGTTATGGCTTCAGTAAAGTGATATATCCTTTAAATTCCTGCCAGTGGCCGTTTTCATCCTTCACCCGCAGTAAATAAAAATAAGTGCCTGCATTTAATCCTTTCCCGTTCCAGTTTTGTGTATATCCTTTTTGTTCAAATACGTGATTACCCCACCTGTTTAGAATAGTAAGCTCATTTTCCGGGTAAAGCTCCAGACCGCCGATAATGAACACTTCATTTACACCATCGCCATTGGGGGTAATGGCGTTGGGAATGTGCAGCGCCAATACTTTCAGCTGAAGCGTACTGGTGTTATTCTGCAATACCTTATCATTTTCATTGGCGGTAACGGTGGCGGTATTGGTGATCAGCCCCGGTTCCAGCACTTTCACCTTGATGGATAAAGAAGCGGTGCTCCCCGTTTGCAGGTTATTCATTTTCCACCATACAGTGTGGTCATTTGCTTCATAGGTAGCGGTACCCGTAGTGGGTACCGACAACAGGTCCATGGCCAGGTACCCGGGCAACTTATCCATGATCACGATACCGGTGGCATTTGCCGGACCATTATTTGTTACTGTTAAATAATAGTTGAAAGAAGTGTTCACGCGAATGGTTCCCCTATCGGCGGTTTTGCTGATCTGCATATCCGCATCCGGGCCCCTGCCGGTTATTTCAGCAATAATAACTGCATCAGACAGTTCCGACATACAGTCGTAACCGTTATATGCTTCCACAGTATACCTGCCCGGTGTTGCGGTAATATGCTCCGCCTGTGTTGCCCCTGTGATGGGCATGCCATCTCGGTACCACTGGTAGTGTTGTGTATTGGTAGCCGCTGCAGTGAGTTTCACCTGCTGACCGGGCATGATATACCTGACCGGTGGGGACTGCCCTAACGCGGAAGTAGCCCACCAGCCCAGGAATAAGAGGATAACAGTTATTTTTTTACCCATACCATTTACTGGATAGTAATAACCGGTTTACCTGGTTTAGGCGTAACAGTGATCACAGCATTCTGTCCACCGGATTGCGCAATAGCGGTATAGTCGCCGCATGCCTTTACCGTGTACACTACCTTCACGCTGTAGTTATACTTCTTTTCCACACCTGCCGTTGCTACAGCAGGTTCTGTTATCGTGTAATCGGCGCCTGTACCTACATCTGTTTTGGAGGCAGGCGTGCCTGCTTCTTCTTTAGACCACACATATTTCAGCTCAAAATCGCTCACTGTATAATCTTTCAGACCTGCGATCTTGCGGGGCGCTGTAGCGAAGGTCACGGTGCTTTTCAGGTTAATGGCCTTTGCGCCTGTTGGCGCACCATTGGCGGCGCAATAGGTGAGATCAGGGTTATTTGCAGGATCTACATCTGCCTTGATGCTCAGGTTGGGTAATACATAAACTGTAAAAATCACCGGATCCGCGGGGCACTCTGAAACGCCGGTGGCGGCGGTTACCTGGTAGGTATGCCATCCCGGTATAGCGGAAGCTACATTCAGTTTTTCCTTCGTGGCAACTGCTGTTGCCGGTAAAGGGCCAGGGTTACCGTTTTCATCGATCTCCTTCCATTCCCAGCTGGTATAAGGTACGGGTGTTCCTGTTGCAGTAGGATCATTTAAACTGGAAGTGAGCGTAAATGCAGATTGATCAGTACAGAACAAGGTTGTACCTGTGGAGGTAGAGGTACCTTTTGACGGATCGTCGTTATCAGACAATTGTGCCGGTGTTTTGATGAGCGTGGCAGTTTGTGCATGAACGCCTATGGTGCACAGCAGTAAGAACGCCGCCAGCAGGTACTTCATAGCGGGATGACGTAAAACAGGGATCATTAAAACAGGATGGAAAGGCCGGCGCATTCCGAAAGTAGCAATTTTCATATGTCAAGGGTTTAATTGAATGGTGAGTAATGGTTTTCCAGGGCGTGGCTCCACTATAACGTGAACGGGCACACGATTACTTACAACGCCACTGTACCCGTTCCTTATGGCCTCTACATACCATGTATAATTTCCTGCACTGGTAATTACAGGCGTATAGGCGTTACCGGTATACAGCAGGGTATTATTGGTATCGTACCAGTTATATACAGCACAGGGGTCTGTATTGGTGATATTGAACTTCAGCTTGCCTGCATCTTTAATACAAATAGGGCTGGCAGTGAGGTTGCCATCGATGGTTAGTGAATACGCAGGAACCGGTGTTACTACTTTTACATCATAGATGCGCAGGGAGGAAAGTGCGCCTGCCAATCCGCCCATCTGTATATCTATCCGGTCGAAAGCTGCCGGGATAGCAGCGCTGAGCACATACTTATTTCCCGGTCCGTTTAAAAGGCGGAGATTGAGCAATGTGCCTGTATTTGTAATGGGGCTTCCTGCGGGGGCTGTTCCCATGTAGGGTTGTATGGTAAAACCCGTAAGCAGGCTAAGATCCAGCAAGGCGCTGCCAGGATCCTGCAGTACGAGGTATACAGAATCACCAGCCTTTGCCGGTGTATTGAATACCACTGTTTCAAACACCTGGCTCAGTACCTGCACGCCGGTATTGAGTTGCGCGTAAGTAGTGAGCGAAGGATCATTATCGATGGCATTCCATTTATTCACTACTCCCCCGGTAGCGTTAAGCAGACTGATACCACCCGCGCGAACGCCAGCCAGTACATCTATAGCCTGGTTACAGTTAATATTGCCGGGAGGGTCCTGCATGATCCAGGCATCGTACACACTCATGCTCAGCGTCAATCCGGCTACGCCAGAAAGCCTTATCCATACGCCATCGTAGGCTACCGGCTTGCCGGCGGCATCTTTCGGAGTGAGGTTGAGTTCCATATCGCCGGCCCCATTCAGAAGTGATAGCAGGTCGCCTACGGGAAAGGATATACCGGCTGCTTTTTCAACGCCTTTATCATATATGAAAGGCTGCACTAAAGCTGAAGATCCCACTCCCAGGAGACCGGTGGGGTAGATAATTTTTATGCTGAGCGGTGTACCGGCTGCTACCAGGGCATCGAAACGGAGGTATTGTGTGGCGAAGGTGAGTCCCAGCAGGGGAACAGGCGCATTGAGTGTAGAAAAAATGGCGGGTGTGGCGTCTGCGGCCAGCGTCTCATTATCTATCCATCCCAGCAGCGCTGCTGTTCTCTGGCCCGAAGCATACTTTCTTATTTTAGGCGCAGGGCATCCGGTTTGTGCATGTATCTGAAGGGGGAAATAAAGAAAACATACCAGTGCTGCACACCATATCCGTCCGGGAGATCCAGGTAACAGGGAATTGATAACTGTATACAAGGCACGCAAAGGGATTCGCATAAGGATACTAAGTCGCTTAATATATCGGGATTCGGGTACGGTATGGCTAAAGTATTGTAATAATCAGTGTTGTAGCGGGTTCCGGGAGTGAATGAATAAAATGAATAACGAGGAAGGATGATAAAAAATGCACAAAATGAACAACGCGGGATAAATATTTTACATGAAATAAAATACATATTATTATAGAAATATATTCAATATCATTCAGTAAAACTGGCATTAAAAACAGGATACTGAGAGAGGGATTGTGGGGAGCTTAACTTATTGCGCTGTTACCTGATGGCGACAAGTTTACGTGCAAACAAAGGTATTCAGGCTGTTTCCAGCGGAAGCTCGACAAAGAAAACAGTACCATTACCAGGAGTGCTTTCGTACCAGATAGCGCCGCCATGCGCTTCTACGATCTGCCTGGAAATGGATAATCCAAGACCAAATGACTGTTCTCCGGCAGTGCCGGCCCTTCTTGATATAGTGAACATATCGAAGATATTGTCTTTAATATCTTCAGGTATACCGATTCCCTCGTCTTTCACCCTGATTTGCACTTTGCCGTTCTTCAATTCCAGCAGCACCGAGATGCGGGCGCCATTGGGGCTGAACTTGATGGCATTGGTAATAAGGTTGCTTACCACACGCCAGATCTTCTCCCGGTTTACACGGATGGTCACGTGCACTGCTGTCAGGGATATCCGCTGCATTTTTTCCTTTGCTTTAAATTGCAGTAACGCTACACAATATTGCAAAAGCTGGTACATTTCTACCGGCTCTTTGGTAAGCTCTTCCGCACGGGTATGCATAAGCAACAGGTTACTTACAAGGTCAAGTGAGTTTTCCCCGGAGGTTTTGAGCAGTTCCAGCAGCATACGGTCATTGTCGCTGCGTGGTCCGTCGTCCAGCATCAGGCTGGCTATAGACGTCATGGCGCCTATGGGATTGCGGAGGTCATGCGCTACTATTTTAAGCAGCTGGGTATTGTCTGCCTGGCTTTGTTCGAGTGCGGCCAGTGTATTCTGTAACTGATGGTTCTGGTCCGAAATAATTTTATTCATCTGGCGGGAGCGCCGGTACTGGTAGTAAATAAAAGCGAGCAGCAGTATGGCTGCAGAGCAGATGCCAACCAGCATCCATATTTGGGTTAATTTGTTCCGGTTGCCAGCTTCCAGCAAATCGTTTTCCTCCCTGATTGCACTATAAACGGTGTAATCACCGATGAATTTTTTCAGGTTACTGTTGTCTGCCTCCAGCGCGGATGCCATCAGTTTTTGCACGTGGATGATCTGGTCCTTATTACCAACCAGCTCTGTGTTTTTTAGAATCTCATTCAGTAATTGCAGGTTAAAATTTTTATAGCCGTTTTTCTCTGCAATCTGGTATGCAAGCGTATAGTATATCAATGCGCTGTCTGGTTTGTTTTCCATGCAATTTCCATATAGTATCAGCGTACTGATCTCCAGGTATTCCATTCCTGTATTACGGGAATGCTCAAGGGCCGCCCTGATCAGCGGCAGCGCCTCCTGTCTGCGGTTATTAGCCACCATATACGTGGGAAGCATAAGCAGGGCCAGTGACTGCATGGGCTGATCGTTATACTTGTCTGCAATAACCCGCGCTTTGGCCAGGTAATGCCTGATAGTATCTTCCGGCAGTTCTGGATGGTCCAAGCAATAGTTGAGATAGAGCAGGGTCTGGATGCTGTCTCCCTCCAGTTGCTGCCCCAGCTCGAAGCCCTGGCGGGCAAAGCTGATGGCTTTTTCACTGTCTCCCATATCTGTATACACGGTTGACATGTTAGAGAGCACCTGGGCAACATTGGCGGAATCACCCAATTCCCGGTAGGCATCCATGCATTTGTTAAACAGCTCCAGCGCTTCCTTATAAAGCCCTTTAAAGTAAAGCGCAGCGGCAATTACGTTATCAGCATCGGTTTCACCTTTGGCATATCGCAGCCGGACCGAAAGCACTTTTGCTTTCATGCCATAGTAAAAACAACTGTCAACGTCTTTCAGATAAAAAAGAATACCAATGCGATTAAGCTTGTCTGCAAACTCAACACTGTCTTTAATAGAAAGCAAATCACCCTGTTCTTTCCTGATCGTTGCGGATTGTGCCAGGGCACTGTTCTTCAAAGAACAGAAGAACATGTATAAAATGAGTAGGGATACCAGTTTGGAGAGGCTCATGAGGATGATGGTCAAAGTCCACCATTAATTTAAGGCTTTTACGGGAAAAGGTGGGAAGAATGTTACCGGCAACCGGGTAAGAATTTAGCACGTGCAACTTCGCTATTCAGCATATATGGTAATCATTCAATGGCAGACAACATATTTTAAACTAAAAAGCTGCTAACATAGATAATGTTAGCAGCTTTTTTCCTGTACCACGTACGGGAATCGAACCCGTGACTCCTCCGTGAAAGGGAGGCGTCTTAACCCCTTGACCAACGCGGCGTATCATTTTGGGATTGCAAAAGTATGATCTTATTTGATATTTCCAAAAAATATTTTCATAACCTAAAATTATATTGATTAATAAGGGTATTGATTGTAAATTCGCTCTCGATTTTTTCATACTCAAATCACGATGTAAAATGGGAACTACTCTCAAAATTGGTATTAATGGTTTCGGTCGTATCGGCCGTTTGGTATACCGCCAGATTTACAAAATGCCCGGCATTGATGTGGTAGCTATCAATGACCTCACCAGCCCCAATGTGCTGGCGCATTTGCTGAAATATGATTCAGCACAGGGTAGATTCGATGCAGACGTTAAGCATTCCGAAAACGCAATCAATGTGAACGGTGAAGATGTGAAAATATATGCACAGAGAGATCCGTCTCAAATTCCCTGGAAAGAGCACGACATCGATGTTGTGATCGAATGTACAGGTTTCTTTGCTGACAGGGATAAAGCTGCGGCTCACCTGACTGCAGGCGCTAAACGTGTTGTTATTTCCGCTCCGGCTACCGGTGATCTGAAAACGATCGTTTTCAACGTTAACCACGAAATCCTGGATGGCAGCGAAACTGTTATCTCCTGCGCTTCCTGCACCACTAACTGCCTGGCTCCGATGGCTAAGGTTCTGCAGGACAAATTCGGTATTGCTACCGGTTTAATGACCACTGTTCATGCTTACACCAACGACCAGAATACCCTGGATGCTCCGCATCCGAAAGGTGACCTGCGCCGCGCACGTGCTGCTGCTGCCAACATCGTACCTAACAGTACCGGTGCTGCAAAAGCTATCGGCCTGGTATTGCCTGAGCTGAAAGGCAAACTGGATGGTAGCGCACAACGTGTTCCTACCATTACCGGTTCCTTAACTGAGCTGACTACCATTCTCAATAAAAAAGTAACTGCCGACGAGGTAAACGCTGCCATGAAAGCTGCTTCCAACGAATCTTTCGGTTATACCGAAGATGAAATTGTAAGCTCTGACATCATCGGTATCCATTTCGGTTCCCTGTTTGATGCTACTCAAACCAGGGTTCTTACTGTGGGCGAGCACCAGATGGTTAAAACCGTTTCCTGGTACGATAACGAAATGAGCTATGTATCACAGCTGGTTCGTACTGTGAAGTACTTTGCCGGTTTGATCAGCAAATAATTATATACAGTACTCCCGGTGCAGGCCGGGAGTATTTAAATTCCGCGGAACTACACCATAGCAGCGATTGGCCAGATTATCCGGCTATATACCGCTTTGTGCTGTTGGACCGCGGTTTTTTAATTTACCACTCCCCGTTATCTTAAATCGATACATTATGAGTAAATTTTCCGACTATAACTTTAATGGCCGCAAAGCCTTGATCCGCGTGGATTTCAACGTTCCCCTGAACGACAAGTTCGAAATCACCGATGATAACCGCATGCGTGCAGCCGTGCCCACTATCCAGAAAATCCTGAAAGATGGCGGCGCTGTTATCCTGATGTCGCACCTGGGCCGCCCCAAAGATGGCCCTACCGATAAATATTCCTTAAAGCACCTGGTATACCACCTTATTTCCTTACTGAACGGCGCTACCGTGAAGTTTGCGGAAGACTGTGTTGGCCCTGTGGCTGAAAAAGCTGCGGCAGATCTGCAGATGGGAGAAGTACTGTTGCTGGAAAACCTTCGTTTTCACAAAGCAGAGGAAAAAGGTGATGCCTCTTTTGCTGAACAGCTGTCCAAACTGGGAGATGTTTATGTGAATGACGCCTTTGGTACTGCCCACCGCGCCCACGCTTCTACTGCCGTAATTGCGCAATACTTTGCTCCTGAAAACCGTATGTTCGGTTTGCTGATGGAAGCCGAGGTAAACAGCGCACAGAAAGTGCTGAACGATGCAGCCTCTCCGTTTACCGCTATCCTGGGCGGCGCCAAAGTGAGCGACAAGATCCTCATTATCGAAACCCTGATGGACCGTGCCAATAACCTGATCATTGGCGGCGGTATGGCTTACACCTTCCTGAAAGCACAGGGCAAGGAAATTGGCAGCTCCCTCTGCGAAAATGATAAGCTGGACCTGGCCAATGAGCTGGTGGCCAAAGCTAAAGAAAAAGGCGTGCAGCTGTTGCTGCCTGTAGACTCTGTGGCTGCAGATAAATTTGCCGCTGATGCAAATACCCAGGTGGTTTCCAACGACAATATCCCTGCAGGCTGGATGGGCCTGGACATAGGGCCTAAGTCGGTAGCGCTTTTCGGCGAAACCATTGCCGCATCCAAAACCATTTTATGGAACGGACCTATGGGTGTATTCGAAATGGCTGCATTCCAGGCTGGTACCAAAGGTGTAGCTGAAGCGATTGTAACAGCCACTGCCAAAGGTGCATTTTCCCTGGTGGGCGGCGGCGACTCCGTAGCTGCTGTAAACCAGTTCGGCATTGCAGATAAAGTAAGTTATGTTTCTACCGGTGGTGGCGCATTACTGGAGTTCTTTGAAGGAAAAGAACTGCCTGGAATTGCAGCTATCGGCTAAGTAACCAGTTGATATTTATTAAAAAGCTATTACAGCGACCACCGCATGCGAAGATTTAATCTGCCACAGCGGGCCATCCCTGTAATAGCTTTTTGCTTTTTTATATCTTGCAGTTAACCATTAATATTTCCTGTCATGAATAAGCGCTTTTTATGGTACCCGGCGATCATTGGCATTTTCGGGGTCCTGATCTGGGTGATACTGCAGAAAGGACAATCTTTGCCGATGACCATGCATACTGTTGCTACACCCGCACCAGTAGCGGCGCGCACTGTGGCTGACAGCTGGTGGCGTTATCTCGACAACCTGAAACATCCGCTGGGATTGCTACTGCTGCAAATCATCCTGATCATGCTGGCAGCGCGTGCATTCGGGATACTGGCCAATAAGCTGAGACAGCCTGCTGTAGTGGGCGAGATCATTGCCGGCGTATTACTGGGGCCTTCCCTGCTGGGTTGGGTAGCCCCTTCCTTTTCCGGCTTTTTGTTCCCGGTGGAATCATTGAAAAGCCTGCAGTTCCTCAGCCAGATAGGGCTTGCCTTCTTTATGTTTATTGTAGGGATGGAGCTGGATCTGAGCAAAATCAGGAATAAAGCCCACGATGCGGTAATGATCAGTCATGCAAGTATTATCATTCCTTTTTTTCTTGGTGTTTGGCTGGCCTATTTCCTTTTCACCCGCTTTGCGCCTGCCAATGTAAGCTTTTTATCTTTCGCCTTGTTTATGGGTATTGCAATGAGTATTACCGCTTTCCCGGTACTGGCGCGTATTGTACAGGAACGGAAACTTACCCATACTCCCCTTGGCATTATGGCCATCACCTGCGCCGCAGCAGATGATATTACGGCGTGGTGTATCCTGGCGGTAGTAGTAGCTATTGTAAATGCCGGCGGGCTTATCAGTGCATTGGTCACCATTTTGCTGGCGATTGTATTTGTAGCAGTGATGCTGTTGCTGGTCAGGCCCTGGTTGAACCGGGTTATACAGTTGCAGATGGCGAAAGGCAACCAGAAGGCGGCTGTATCGCTGGTATTTTTCATGCTGCTGATATCTGCCTGGGTGGCGGAGGTAATTGGTATTCATGCTTTGTTTGGCGCATTCCTGGCGGGAGTGATCATGCCACATGGTACTCCTATCAGGCAATTGCTGACAGATAAGCTGGAAGATGTAAGCGTACTGCTGTTACTCCCTATTTTCTTTGTATTTACCGGTTTAAGAACACATATCGGGTTGTTGAACCAGGGGGATTTGTGGGTAGTAGCCGGAATGATCATGCTGGTAGCAGTTACAGGGAAATTTGGCGGCAGTACTATTACAGCGCGGTTAATGGGCCAGAGCTGGCGCCAGTCTGTTTCCATCGGGGCATTAATGAATACCCGCGGGCTCATGGAGCTGGTAGTATTGAATATAGGATTCGATCTTGGCATTTTATCCCCTGAAATATTCGCTATGCTGGTATTGATGGCATTGGCCACCACCTTTATGACCGGGCCGTTGCTTGACTTGGTGGCTTTCAGTGAAAGACGCAGGGGCTTGCTGACCACCTAGTATAATCTAATTAAAAAAGAGAGACCGCTGATGATCAGCGGTCTCTCTTTTTATTTCGTATACCCTTGCGGGTGATTATTTTTTAGCGGTAGTTCTTTTCTTAGCAGTGGTCTTCTTCTTAGCAGTATAATGATGCTTTTTAGAAGTGTAGTGCTTTTTAGTGCTGGTAGTAGTTGCTTTCTTTGCAGCAGCGTTCTTGTCAGCCATTTTCACCGGCGGCGGGAATTTGGATTTATCCACACCCACAGCTTTATCGTCCAGTGTCATCTGTACTGATTCTTTCAGCATTTCGTCTTTTTCCGCCATGAACTGCTTCATCTTTTCTTTCGGGATGCGCAGGTCGTAATTATTTTCGGCACTGGCCATTGCTTTGGCAAAGCCTGGGTTAAAACGGTCCAGTTCTGCCAGGTTCATATCCAGTTTCTTTGCGATAGCTTCCAGACGGTATTTACCAGTTACGTTAATTTCAACAGTGCTGAAAATCTCATCTTCTGTTAAAGGGCCTCTTGCCACCGGTGCGGAGAGGTTATCTGCTACGGGTACATTTACGGTGATAGAGTTATCGTCACTTACACCGAAGAAGTTATTGAACCTGTCGAGAATATATCCTGTAGCGATGAATTTGTACACATGATTACGTGATTCGGCAGGCAGGAAATATTGCATGCCCCAGAAATCGGTACGTCCGCTGGCTTTGATAGCGCGTTGTACACCACCTGCGCCGCAGTTATAAGCAGCTACCACCAGTAACCAGTCGTCGAACTGTGCATACAGCTGGTTCAGGAACTGGGCAGCAGCCAGGGTAGATTTATAGAAATCCTTTCTTTCATCTATTTTCTTACCCACGCTTAAACCAAAGATACGGGCGGTTCCGGCCATAAACTGCCAGGCGCCTACTGCACCCACCCTGGAGCGGGCGTTGGTATTAAAGCTGGATTCAATTACGGCGAGGTATTTCATTTCCTCCGGGATACCATTATCACGGAACACCTTTTCAATCATATTGAAATAAGGTTGTCCTTTGTCGATCATGATTTGCAGATGCTGGCTATACCGGGTGGCGTAGTTACTCACGTAACCGGCAACCAGGTTGTTGTTGATCTGTTCATACACTTTCGCGCTGCGAATGGTATTAGGCAGGCTTTGAGCGGCTTTTTTCACTGCCACGGATGTTGGTGATGGCAGTACAGCTGTATCTTTTGGTAAACGTACCTTGTGATTCAGCTTTACTACAGAGGTATCCGGGGAAAATACCGGCGGATACGCCATCTCTTTAGGATTGCTATTGCCTCCCATTGCACTCACACTCACTAAACTTATTGCTGGCAACAGCAGTAGTAAAAAGATTTTTCTCATACAATTTATTTTAAACAACAGTAACCTGTTCCTTAGCCATCAATTGATGCGCTATGTGTAACAAGTTTGCTTCGCTAAACTTCTTTGTGATGATCTGTACACCATATGGCATTCCGTTTGAATGCCGGTACAAGGGAACGGATATAGCCGGAACCCCTGCCAGATTTGCCAGTACCGTATATATATCAGCCAGGTACATGGCGATAGGGTCGTCTGTTTTCTCCCCTAATTTAAATGCTGTGGTTGGCACAGTTGGCATTAAAATGGCGTCGTATTCTTCTAATATATCGTTGAGTTTTTCGGTTACAAGACGCCTAACCTGTTGTGCCTTAGTATAGTAAGCATCATAATAGCCTGCACTCAGCACAAAAGTCCCCAGTAATATACGACGTTTTACCTCTTTTCCGAACCCTTCTGATCTACTTTTTTTGTAAAATTCTGTCAGATCCAGGTTTTTCTCATGGGTTCTGTGTCCATATTTTACCCCATCATAGCGGGATAAATTAGAGGAAGCTTCTGCTGTAGTGAGTACATAATATGCCGGAACTACATGGTCGAGGTATTCAAAACTTTTTCCTGATACCGTATGACCCAGAGATTGTAAACTTTCAAAGAAATCAATATAGCCGTTCTTCATTTCTGCGTCCAGTCCTTCGTGGTACTGTGCATCCCTTAAATACGCAAAATTGAATGTTTTATTGTTCTCCAGGAGCGCTTTATAATCCGGTACTTCTTTCCGGGATGCGGTGCTATCGAATTCATCCGGACCAGCAATTACCTGTAGAACTGCCGCCACATCGGCAATATCCTTGCCAAAAATGCCAATCTGGTCAAATGAGGAGGCATAAGCGATGAGCCCGTAGCGGGAAATCCGGCCATAGGTTGGTTTCAGTCCAACAATACCGCAGAAGTCGGCCGGCTGGCGAACAGAGCCGCCTGTATCGCTGCCAAGACTTACCTGGCAAAGATCCGCCTGCACTGCTACGGCTGAGCCTCCTGAAGATCCTCCGGGGACGCGGGTATTATCCAGTGCGTTCAGGGTAGGGCCATAGGCAGAGTTTTCATTGGTAGATCCCATAGCGAATTCATCGCAGTTCAGGTTACCGATGATGATAGCATCTTCCGCCAGCAATCTTTCGACAGCAGTGGCAGAAAACAGGGAATTAAACCCTTCCAGTATATGGGAAGCGGCGCTTACATTATGGCCTTTATAGCAGATCACATCTTTAATGCCTATCACCACGCCTGCAAGAGCGCCCAGCTTTTCCCCGTTTTTAAGGCGGGTATCAAGCTCGCGTGCTTTTTCCAGGGCTTCCTCTTCATACACTTCCAGGAAGGCATTCAAGTGCTTTAACTGAGCTATACGGCTGAGGTAATAGCGTACCCTCTCCGTACAGCTTGTGCTGCCGGCGTATAATGCTTTATGGAAAGTGATTATACTGCTGAATTCAGACAAGACTAAACCAGTTAAAATTAAATTAATCAGGATAACTCCTTAGTGGGAGTTGGCTACAGTTTATGCTTTTGGCAGTGTTGCGTCTTCAGTGCTGGTATGAGGTGCATCTGTAGTAGCTGGTGCTGCCTGAACAGGTTTTTCCCTCATTCCTTCTTCGATTTCCTGACGCACATTGTTCTTGGCGTCATTGAACTCGCGGATACCTTTACCGAGGCCACGCATTAATTCGGGGATTTTTTTACCTCCGAAAAGCAGCAATACTACTACGGCAATCAGCAACAGTTCAGACATACCAATATCCTGAAGGATCAAAAATGATGATTTAAAAAAAACAGCAGTCATCTTCTCAAGTGTTTATAAGTTCAGTCAACAAAGATAGCAGATATAATCGGCTTTTTCACCGTTTACAGGCTATCCTGCCGTAGTTTTAATACCATTTTAAGCACACGAAAAAAGCGGCACCGGTAATGGTCCCGCTTTTAACAAATTTCCCTGTATGTATACTAAACCCTTTTTTCTTTGATACGGGCTTTCTTACCAGCACGTTCGCGCAGGTAGTAAAGCTTAGCTCTTCTTACCTTACCCACCTTGTTCAACACGATACCATCGATATGAGGAGAGTAAAGCGGAAACAGTCTTTCCACACCAATGCCATCAGAAATTTTTCTAACAGTGAAAGACATTGTTGATCCTGTACCCTGGATTTTCAACACATCACCTTTAAAGGACTGGATCCTTTCTTTATTACCTTCCACGATTTTATAGTTGACAGTGACGTTGTCGCCTGCTTTAAACTTCGGGTACTGTTTGTTAGCTGTCAGTTGTTCGTGAACAAACGAAATTGCGTTCATCTTTCAAATATTTATGGGAGTGCAAAAGTAAGTCAAGAAATAGCATTTACCAAATTAAAAACCAAGAAATTATCTCTTTCAAATGGCAAAGCGATCTATATGACCTATGTATCATTCAGTTATAACAGGTCGGGCCTGCGTTGTTTTGTTCTTTCTACCGATTCCTGGTGCCTCCACTCTTCAATTTTTTTATGATCGCCGCTGAGGAGGATCTCCGGTACTTTCCAGCCGCGGAACTCTTCCGGGCGGGTATATACCGGGGGAGCCAGTAAATTATCCTGGAAGGAGTCTGTAAGGGCGCTGGTTTCATTATTCAGCACGCCAGGCAACAGGCGGCCAATAGCGTCTACCAGTACGGCAGCGCCCAGTTCCCCCCCACTCAGCACATAGTCGCCGATGGAGATCTCTTTTGTAATAAAGTGGTCACGGATGCGCTGATCGATACCCTTATAGTGGCCGCAAAGCATGAGCAGGTTTCCTTTCAGTGACAACTGGTTGGCCATTTTCTGGTTCAGTGTTTCACCATCGGGGGTGAGATAGATCACCTCATCGTACTGCACTTTCGCCTGGAGCGACTCAATAGCATTTACAATGGGCTCCAGCATCATTACCATACCTGCACCACCGCCAAACTGGTAATCGTCGACCTGGTTGTGTTTCAGGTTGGAATACTGCCTGAGCGGATGCACATGTATTTCCAGCAATCCTTTGGCCTGTGCCCTTTTCATGATCGAATGGGACAATGGGCTTTCGAGCAGTTCCGGCAATACGGTTATTATATCTATTCGCATGATTATCAGGTAACTTAACCGGTGTATAATTCAATCAGACCATCCGGCAGGTTAAGGAATACGGTCTGTTTTTTCCTGTCTATTTTTACCAGCGACTGTTCATTCACCGGCAGCAGTGCTTCCTTGCCCTTTATGAATACTTTTATGAGCACCTGCATGGGCATTTCAATCACTTCTTCCACGGTGCCCAGAGGGCCATACTGCTGGTCTTCCGCCACAAATCCCAGTAAAGCCAGGGGAGCGGAGGAGGCAGTTTGCTGTTTAAAGTCTTCTTCCTGGAGGTATACCTGTGCCGGCATCAGTTTTTGGGCTGCTTCCTTTGTATCTATTCCTTCCAGTTTGATATATACACTCTCGCTGTCTTTTACAGATACCTGCTGAACAAAGTAGGGAATAAAGCTGTTCCTGCGTTCTTCCAGGAATATAACGGTTACTCCTTTCAGAGCGGACCTTTTGCCCAGGCTGTGCCTTAGCACCAGGTCGCCCTGCAAACCATGGGCAGAAGCGAGCTTACCTATGCTAAAATAATTACTCATATAATTTAGTGAGGCCGGAATTGGTTACCGGCGAGGCTGTTCACAAAAATTAAAAAAGGAAATATTTGCGGCTGCAAATATTTCCTTTTTCAGGTATTGTTAAAACGTTGCCGTTTTATGCTTCGTTACCTTCTTCTGCTGCTGGTGCTTCAGTTGCAGGAGCAGCCGGAGTGTCTTCTACCTTTCTTACGATAGGAGCAGCAACTCTTGCTTTCTTGTGACCGTCGCGGCGGGCAGATACTTTTTGTTCGTGTTCAGCCTGCCATTGAGCGAACTTCTGGTAAGCAGTAGGCTCGTCGAACAGGTTCAAAGTAACACCTCTTAACAGGTGTTTCAAATACAATACACCTTTGAATGACAAGATTCTTCTAACAGTATCGGTAGGTTGTGCACCTTTCTGCAACCAACGCAATGCCTTTTCGGTATCGATGTTGATGGAAGCCGGAACTGTTAAAGGATTGTAAGTACCAATTTTCTGGATGAATTTACCATCCCTTGGTGCGCGGGCGTCGGCTACTACGATAAAATAGAAAGGCCTTTTTTTCGCGCCATGTCTCTGCAGTCTGATTTTTACTGGCATAAATAAGTCGAGTTATTTTTTGCGAGTTAGGAAATATTGTTTAATTAGGGATGCAAATGTAATCAGTAAGTTGATATTTGCAAAATATATTTATGTCAATCTGATCCGTTTATCTCACCATTCCTTTCAAACCCTTACCACCGCCGCCAAATTTATTCATCATTTTCATCATCTGGCGCATTTGTTCAAACTGTTTCATGAACTGGTTTACATCCTGGATGGTTTTCCCGGCGCCCTTTGCAATGCGTTTGCGGCGGCTTCCGTCGATCATATCAGGGTCGGCCCGTTCAGCCTTCGTCATGGAGTTGATCATGGCTTCAATGCCTTTAAAAGCATCGTCGCTGATATCCAGGTCTTTCACTGCCTTTCCTACACCCGGGATCATTCCCATCAGGTCTTTCAGGTTACCCATTTTCTTGATCTGCTGGAGTTGCTCCTTGAAATCATCGAAATCGAACTGGTTCTGACGGATCTTCTTTTCGAGTTTTTTGGCCTGTTCCTCGTTGAACTGCTCCTGGGCGCGTTCTACGAGGGTAGTGATGTCACCCATTCCGAGGATACGCTGCGCCATACGCTCGGGGTAAAAAACATCGAGTGTATCGAGTTTTTCACCCATGCTTACGAACTTGATGGGTTTTTCCACCGAGTATTTGATGGTAAGTGCGGCACCACCGCGGGTATCGCCATCGAGTTTGGTAAGCACTACCCCGGTAAAATCCAGCCGTTCGTTGAAGGCCTTGGCGGTGTTTACCGCATCCTGACCGGTCATTGAGTCTACCACGAACAGGATTTCCTGTGGCTTCACGGCAGCTTTCACGGCTGCTACTTCCGTCATCATGGCCTCATCCACTGCCAGGCGGCCGGCGGTATCGATGATAATAACGTTGAAGTTATTTGCCTTGGCGTGTTTGATGGCGTTTTCAGCGATCTGAACGGCATTTTTATTTTCCGGTTCGCTGTAAACCTCCACTCCTATCTGTTCACCCAATACTTTCAGCTGGTCTATTGCCGCCGGGCGGTAAATATCTGCCGCTACCAGCAGGGGTTTCTTATTTTTCTTTGTTTTCAGGAAGTTGCTGAGTTTACCGGAAAAGGTCGTTTTACCGGAACCCTGCAAACCTGCGATCAGCACGATGGATGGATTGGATTTGACATCGAATTCGGCTTCTGTACCGCCCATCAGCTCAGCCAGCTCATCTTTTACGATCTTCACCATGAGCTGTCCGGGGGAAATAGATGTCAACACCTTTTCTCCCAGCGCCTTATCCTTTACTTTATCTGTAAATTCCTTCGCTATTTTATAGTTCACATCCGCATCCACCAATGCACGACGGATCTCTTTAACGGTAGAGGCTATATTTATTTCGGAAATCCGGCCTTCCCCTTTAAGCTGCTTAAACGCGGAGTCTAGTCTCTCTGATAATGATTCAAACATTGTTGGTATTTTAAACGGACTGCAAAAGTATATTTTTTTGCGGATTAACGCGGATTTTGTCTTGGAACACTGATTACGCTGATTTTGATGATTTCATTGATATCTTTTTAAGCGTATAAAAATTAAGGGAGATAGAAGCGTTTCGCTTTTTATCTCCCTTAATTTTATAAAATCAAACTAATCATCAAAATCAGCGTAATCAGTGTTCCAAGACAAAATCCGCGCTTTACTAAAAAAAATCAGCGAAGAACGTTGCGGGTATACCACAACATGCTTCGCTAATCTTTAAAAATCTTTACAAAATCAACTAAAAACTCAGGGAAATCAGCATAATCATCATAATCCTGAGTCAGACAACATTCGCGCTTACCCGAGGTAGTTGCGCAGCAACTTGCTCCTGGAGGTAGTTCTTAATTTGGTAATGGCTTTGTCTTTGATCTGGCGCACGCGTTCGCGGGTCAGGCCAAATTTTTCGCCGATATCTTCGAGTGACATGGGATGTTCAACGGCAATGCCGAAGTACAGCATAATCACATCTTTCTGACGGTCTGTTAAGGTAGAGAGGGAGCGCTCGATTTCGCGGCGGAGGGAATCGTGATGATCCAGTTCCTCGTCGGCACTCACCGCGTTCGGGTTTTCGAGTACATCCAACAGGGAATTATCTTCCCCGTCAATAAAAGGCGCATCCATTGATACGTGACGGGCGGCAACACCAAGGGTTGCTTCCACTTCTTCCGTATTGATTTCCAGGATGGTAGCCAGTTCATCGGGAGATGGTTCTCTTTCATATTCCTGTTCCAGCTGGGAATACGCTTTGCTGATCTTGTTGCTCAGCCCAACCTTATTCAGCGGGAGGCGAACAATCCTGGATTGTTCTGCCAGCGCCTGCAGGATAGACTGACGGATCCACCAAACGGCGTAGGAAATGAATTTAAAACCGCGCGTTTCATCAAAACGTTGAGCAGCTTTAATTAACCCGAGGTTCCCCTCGTTGATCAGGTCACTGAGTGACAGGCCCTGGTTCTGGTACTGTTTCGCAACGGATACCACAAAGCGGAGGTTTGCTTTGGTAAGCTTCTCCAACGCTCTCTGATCGCCCTGCTTGATCCGGATAGCGAGGTTTACCTCTTCTTCCGGCGTAATTAAATCCACTTTCCCAATCTCCTGCAGATACTTCTCCAGGGATTGTGATTCCCTGTTGGTAATGGATTTAGTGATTTTAAGTTGGCGCATTGACATAGAGTCGGAACAGTTACAGGTTAATAAAAAGTTAAGATTTGATGAATGCCTGACAAAAATAACTTTTTTTAGAAAGCCACCAAAAAAAATCTCTTCTTTTTAAATCATTTCCAAATAAAATCGATTGATCATTAAGGGCTTGCAATTGTCGCGGAAATTCGCCACTATGGGGGCGAAGCAGCCGGCGCTATCACATGTGTCGTTTTAATATTTATTATAGATGTAATATATATGGTTTTATTTAGGCGTATGAAAGTTTTTATCTATTCTATAAAAAAAAACCATAAATTATTTTGACAGAGTAAAATATTTTCTATAATTGCAGCTGGATGATATTGATTTACCAATTATTT
Source organism: Chitinophaga sp. OAE865 (assembly GCF_040546735.1). NCBI lineage: Bacteria > Pseudomonadati > Bacteroidota > Chitinophagia > Chitinophagales > Chitinophagaceae > Chitinophaga > Chitinophaga sp. OAE865. The sequence continues at coordinate 64,451 of NZ_JBEPOF010000001.1, forward strand.
GAGAGATGTCTAAGAAAGTGCTATATGAGTTAGAATTTCCGGTAAGATGCTCGCCCGGTATCCTGTATGAATTCTTATCGACACCTGCTGGCTTACAGGAGTGGTTTGCCGATAGGGTTGATTTCAGGGATAATGTTTTCTCCTTTTCATGGAACGGTACTGCTGAAGAAGCGGAAGTACTGGAACAAGAGGAAGATGAGTATATCCGGTTGCACTGGACGCATGCTCCCAAAGACGAATATTTTGAGTTCCGCATACAAATTTCTGAAGTAACGAATGAAACTATCCTGGTAGTAAAAGATTTCGCAGAGAAGAAAGAAGTGAAGGACCAAAGTCAGCTCTGGGAATACCAGGTGAAAGACCTCTTCCACCGCATAGGCAGTTAAGCCTTATTATCAAGTATATTGAGTAGCGTAGCATAAGCTTCCACTACCTCAGTTATGATTTTGCCCCAATGACCGATCACGAAAGGTTTAGCTATTTTAACAAAATCGTTCCGGCTGATCAGCGTTTGCCACTCATCTAAACTTAGGGTATCTATGAAACGATAGTTTCCATTTTCAAAATCGTGCTCCCAGGGGTCTCCCTGAACATACACCTGAAATCCGGCCAGGGCCAGTTTTGTGAAACTGCTCTCCAGCACCGTATCGTAATGTTGTTTTACATTACCTCCCAGGTGCAGGGTAGCGCTGAAGTAATGTCCCCACCAGAACATGGTGCGGAAAGCAAAAACGCCTGTTTTACTGAAGTAGCGCGGATAATCCAGCATTACCCAGGGCAGCCCTTTGTATTGCTCTCCTTTCGATATTTTTCCTCCCTGAAGCAACCACTCCGGCTTAAAGGGAAAATCACTGTTACGGTCGTACGCAGCCAGGGCTTCCTGCAATTTTCCCATCAGTCCCATCACCTTCTCTATTGCACTGTTTTTCAGGAGAATAAAATGAGTGCTTTCTATAACGGCTGCTTCTTCCGGCGTCAATTCAAAACTTTCCATATAAATTTTAACGGTATTTTCAGGTTCTCCTTAACACTCCTTTGTGAAATCGTGCTAACTTTACCGTTTAGGAGTATCCTGACCAGTAGAATACGAAGATCGGGATTCCATTTTTTTAATACCGCATTATCAGTGAAAAAACTCGACAAGCTAATTATAAAAACCTTCCTGGGTCCTTTTGTAGCCACTTTTTTTGTTACCTTATTTGTACTGGTAATGCAATTCCTCTGGAAATATGTGGACGACCTGGTGGGTAAAGGCCTTGACACGGGTGTAATTATCCAGCTCATCGCTTATACCAGTGCTACGCTGGTAACACTGGCCCTCCCCCTTGCGGTATTACTATCGTCTATCATGACCTTTGGTAACCTGGGAGAGAGTTTTGAGCTGGTAGCATTAAAATCTTCAGGTATTTCCCTGTTACGTTTCATACGCCCGCTGCTGCTGGTATGCTCCGTTATCGCTTTCCTGGCCTTTCTCTTTGCCAACTATGTGATCCCGGTGGCCAACCTGCAGGCCAAATCGCTGCTCTACGACATTACCAATTCCAAACCCGCCTTTAACATCAAAGCCGGTGTGTTTTATAAAGATATTCCCGGTTATACCATCAAGGTGGCGCAAAAGGACAAAGACAACCAGACCATCCACCAGGTGATGATCTTCGATCACCAGAGTGGTGGCGGCGACCGGATCATCCTTGCCGAAAAAGGACAGATGGTGCTTACTGCCAATAAACGCTTCCTTTATTTTATCCTGGACAACGGGTGGAGATATGAGGAACGGAACAACCGTGGATACACCGTTCCGGGCGACATGATAAGGCTTGGTTTTAAAAAATACAGCAAGGCGTTTGACCTCAGCTCATTTGCTTTCAACCGCCTTAATATGGATCTTTTTGCATCCAACCAGCAGATGCTGAACGTAAGGCAGCTGGATGTAGCCATAGATTCCCTGCAGAAAGTGGAGAACCAGTTCAGCAAAACGGTAAATGCGTATGTAACTGTACGTTACCCATTCTTTAAATGGAAAGATTCCGCATGGGCAGCCAGCGCCCCTCCGTTGAAAGTAAAGGATTTTGAAGACATCATACCGGAGAAAAGCCGCCGTAATGTGCTGGACAGGGCAGAACAGAATGTACGTGAAACCCAGAGCGCCCTTGAACAACCTACCCAGGAGTTTGAAGATAAACATAGTGTGATCCTGATGCACAAAGTGGAATGGCAGCGTAAATTTACCCTTGCCGCAGCCTGTATCGTCATGTTCCTGATAGGCGCCCCGCTGGGCTCTATTATCAGGAAAGGCGGATTAGGCACCCCACTGGTGTTTGCCGTGATCTTTTTCGTGATTTTCAATGTATTTTTCATGATCGGTGAAAAGATGGCCAGAAATGGCGTGATGTTCACCTGGTCGGGGATGTGGCTATCAAACATGGTATTACTTCCCATTGCAGGTTTCCTTATTGTTAAGGCTATGAATGATTCGCAGCTTTTTAATAAAGAATACTATTTTCGCGTTATTCAGCAAATAAAAAAGTTCTTATATAGATTTAGAAAGAAAGAAGTTCTTAAAGAGATTTAAGACTTAGCAACCTACAATTTAAAACCTACAAAATTGAAAACGCTGTTTACACTGTTCAGAAAGAACTCCTGGTTCTTTCTGCCCTTCCTGCTATGGCTAATAGTAGGCGGAGTAATGCTAACAACCTACAGTCAGCGGGACCTGTTTCTCAGTATAAACGGGGAACATTCCGACTGGGGAGATGTAATTGTTACCGGGTTAACCTACCTCGGTGATGGTATTATGTTTGGGATAGTGCTGTTCCTGATGCTGGTTACCCAGCGGTTCAGGCTATTCTTTATCGGGCTGGCCGTGCTGCTGCTGGTAACTATTGTTGTACAGGTGGCCAAACATTATTATAATGCACCCCGGCCCATTTCCTATTTTGGCGATGAAACGGCCACGTTGGTGCATACGGTAAAGTGGGTAAATGTACACAGCAGCTGCAGTTTTCCATCCGGTCACTCTGCTGCTGCATTTGGTATGTTCAGCTTCCTTGCTGTTATCGGGCGCAATAAAAAGCTGGGATTATTGTTATTAGTAATGGCGCTTTGCGCTGGTTATTCCCGTATTTACCTGGCGCAGCATTTTTTTGTAGATGTTTATGTGGGTAGCATCGTGGGCACACTGAGTACTGTTATTGTATATGGACTTTTTAAATTCCGGGATACCACGTCATCGCCGGAAGTATGTGCAGAGGCGCTATTGCAGGCCAATGCCACAACATAGCAAGGTATAGGGCGAGCGGCCGGTAAGCGGACCGCTCGTCATCCAATTTTTTAAATACTTTCAATGAAATACCTATTGATTGCCCTGGTGGCCGCTTTACTATTTATACCTTTTTTAGGGGCTGTACATTTATTTGACTGGGATGAAATCAACTTTGCAGAGGCAGCCCGGGAAATGATAGTAAGCCACAATTACAGCCAGGTGCAGATCGATTTCCGTCCTTTCTGGGAAAAGCCCCCTTTGTTTATATGGATGCAGGCTGCCAGCATGCACCTTTTCGGGATCAATGATTTTGCCGCCCGCTTCCCTAATGCCATCATAGGTATAGCCACGCTGATCAGTTTATTTGCTATCGGTAAAAAGACAGTGGATGAAAAATTCGGTTTCTGGTGGGCCCTGGTGTATGCCGGTTCCTGGCTACCGCATTTCTATTTTAAATCCGGTATCATAGATCCGACGTTCAACTTTTTCATTTTCCTGGCCATCTACTTTGCATACCGTATAGGATATAACAGCAAACCTCTCCGTATGGCCATTCTCAGCGGTTTGTTCCTGGGGCTGGCGGTATTAACTAAAGGGCCGGTGGCCATATTGGTAGCTTTGCTGTGCCTGCTGGTGTACTGGATCTGGAATAAAGGAAAGATCAGTATCCGGTTTTCCCATATAGGATTAATTGCCTTGTTTGCCTGCATTACTACCCTGCTATGGTTCGGGTATGAAATTATTGCGCATGGCTGGTGGTTTGTGAATGAGTTTGTGGCCTACCAGATCCGCCTGCTCACTACTGAAGATGCAGGTCATGGCGGTCCGTTCTTTTATCACTGGATTGTGTTACTGATCGGTTGTTTCCCGGCGAGCACCTTCCTTTTCACTTATCTGCAAAGCAGGAAAAAAACCATCTACTCCACTCCTGCTGCCATCGAGCTAAAGGATTTCAAGGTTTGGATGTGGGTATTATTCTGGGTAGTACTGATCCTTTTTTCCATTGTAAAAACCAAGATTGTACACTATTCCTCGCTTTGTTATTTCCCCTTGTCATTCCTGGCCGCCTGGCAAGTATACCAGCTATCCGAAGGCAGGCAGCGGTTGCGCGGCTGGAACACAGCCCTGATACTTTTCATTGGAACAGTACTGGGAATTGCGATTGCCGCATTGCCACTGGTAGGAGTTTACAAAAACATGCTGATCCCCTACATCGGCGACAAATTTGCCGTGGCCAACCTTCAGGCGGATGTGCCCTGGTCTGTATTGGAAGCGGGGTATGGTGTGGGTTATATTATACTGGTGATAGTGAGCAGCGTGCTGCTGATGCGTAAACAGCTCACCAAAGGGCTGTTGTGCTTATTTACCAGTACTATACTGGTGATACAGGTTACGGTAGTCCACTTCGTGCCCAAAGTAGAGGCATATTCACAACGTGCCGCGATCGACTATTTTATTTCCCTGCAGGGAAAAGACGTATATGTGAAAGCGTTAGCCTACCACAGTTATGCACAGCATTACTATTCAAGGGAGCAGCCACATGCCAATAAGAACTATTATAATGAAGACTGGCTGCTGAACGGGCCAATAGACAAACCGGCCTATTTCATTTGCCGTATCACAGACAGTGAGCCTTACCGGCACCACCCTAACCTGGAGGTGATCGGGGAAAAGAACGGGTTTGTGTTCCTGAAGCGGAAATAGATCGGATTTTGTCCTGGAACACTGATTACGCTGATTAGTTTGATTTTACTTTTGGTTTTATAAAAATTGAAGGGAGATATAAGCGGATATCGCTTTTATCTCCCTTAATTTTATACGCTTCAAAAAGATATCAATGAGATCATCAAAATCAGCGTAATCAGTGTTCCAAGACAAAATTCGCTATACAGCTGCCTTGTAGCGCTTCTCCACTTCATCCCAGTTCACTGCGTTCCAGAAAGCATCGATATATTCCGGGCGTTTGTTCTGATGCTTCAGGTAGTAGGCATGCTCCCAAACATCAAGCGCCAGGATGGGGGTGCCTTTATCTTTTACGATATTATGCATCAGCGGATTATCCTGGTTGGGGGTGTTGATGATGGCCAGTTTCTTCTCCGGTGTTACAATGAGCCATGCCCAACCGGATCCGAACACAGTTTTGGCGGCATCGTTAAACTTCGTCTGGAAGGTTTCCCAACTACCGAAAGCACTGCTGATAGCCGATTTCAGCTTATCGGAAGGCGTTTTTTTGGTAGGCGACAACAGCGTCCAGAAAAGGGAGTGGTTATAATGCCCGCCACCATTGTTGCGCACCGCTTTGTCTTTATCCGTTACCTTATTCAGGATCTGTTCCAGCGATAAGGTGGCAAATGCAGTACCGGCGAGATTATCATTCAGATTTTTCACGTAGGCCGCATGGTGCTTATCATGATGGATTTCCATAGTAAGCTTGTCGATATGAGGCTCGAGGGCATCATACGCATAAGGCAGCGCAGGAAGCACGAAGGGGGCTTTAGGATCGGCAAAGGCCGGCCGTCCGGACACAGAAGAAGTGGCCAGGCTGCTCAATGGCCCGCTCAGAACCGCGGCGCCGGCAAGACTGGTAAGCTTGAGAAATTCTCTCTTATCCATGTTTTATTATTTAAATATATTATTGAGTAATAAAGATTGAGTCAGGTGGCGAAAAGCCGCAAATATTAAACCAAATCTCGCTGGTGGGAAGAGATGAAAAGTAATATTAAAACTAAGGTAAAAGTATAAAAACAGGAATTTAATATCAAAATAAAGGAAAACTTTTACTTTGTTTTCACATTAAATTACTATTTTACCTTACATTCATATCTTGATTACAGTGATGAGTTGTAATTGATTGTGTGATGCCAGATATATTTATCCCGGGCCTGGCAGGCAAACAAAGACCTGTTCATTAACCCGCCAATACGCCAACGTAATAACCGATCACATTTTAATTAAATTTTAAGCTAATACTAAGAGCAACAGGAATTGCTTTACACAACGATAATGATAATATAGCGTAATCCAGTGCAAGCAAACCTGGTCCAACCTCGATAAAGCAGGAAACATGATACAAGAGTACCTCAGGAAACAACAGGAAGAGAGCAATGACTACAAGCCTGTTTTTTATGATTTGAAAGACGAAAAAGATCGTCAGTCCTTCGAAAGCCTTCTGAAAACCCGTCCGCACCTACGTATTAACGACCATATCGATTCTCAGCTGAGGGAACTGATGAAAATCAGGAATCCTACAAAGCGCCTGACTGCTGCCGAATACGATGAAAAGGTGCAGGCCTATCTCGATGGGGTTTCCCCGGAAGAATTTGGAGTATGGGTATATTACCCGTGGAACGGCCAGGTAGTGCATATTGTGAATGAACCTGAGTTTATTGAATTACGTACCAGCAGGAACCAGCATAAGATCACCGCTGAAGAAATTGCCGTATTATCAAAAAAGAAGATTGGCATTGTTGGCTTGTCTGTTGGGCAGTCGATCGCGCTTACCCTGGTAATGGAGCGTATTTGCGGGGAGCTGAGGCTGGCAGATTTTGACAGGCTGGAGCTGACCAATATGAACAGGATCCGTTGCGGGATACATAACCTGCAGGTGCCCAAAGTGGTGATCGCAGCCCGCGAAATTGCAGAGCTGGATCCGTTTATCAAAGTAAAGATCTATGAAGACGGCATGACTGAAGCCAATATGGATGACTTCTTTACGGCCGGCGGCGTGCTGGATATTTTTGTGGAAGAATGTGACGGTGTGGATATTAAAATCCTGAGCAGGATAAAGGCCAAATCCCTGAAGATTCCTGTTGTTATGGAGATGAACGACAGAGGAATGATAGATATTGAACGTTTTGATCTTGAGCCGGACAGGCCGCTGATGCATGGCCTGATACCGGAGGTGAATATCGACACCTTAAAAGGGCTGACGGATGCGGAGAAACTCCCGGTCTTCAGTCCTATGCTGGCCCTTGAAAATGCGTCGGCCAGGATGAAATACTCCCTGGGCGAGATTGGCAAAACCATTACCACCTGGCCTCAGCTCGCCTCTTCCGTTGTGCTTGGCGGGGCGCTGGTGGCCGATACATGCCGTCGTATTGCCCTGGATCAGTTAAAGAGTTCAGGCAGGTATTATGTTGATTTTGAGCAGCTGATTGTTTAACATACTTATGCCTTGTATAAGCGCTATTCCGCAATGTCATGATTAATGTAAGGGTATTTAGGGCTCCGGATGATCCTGAGGCTTGCATGAGATTTTATACCGGTCACCTGAAGTTGCTGGAAATTTATTTCGGCATAGCCCAGGTGACATCCGGCAGTGCTGACTGGATGCAACACGAGAACACGATAGTGATCATAGTGGAGGACGACACACGTACCAAAACATATGGTGGGGCACGCGTACAGCTTGCTGACGGCGTGTTGCCACTACCCATTGAAACGGCGATAGGCAAATACGATCCAAAAATATATTCTTATGTAAAAAAAGGCAGTGCTGAGATCTGCGGGATGTGGAATTCAAAGGAAGTGGCCGGAATGGGCATCGGCAGCCAGGTACTGGCAAGAGTAGGCGTTGTGCTGGGTGCGCAGCTACCAATAGATACCTATCATGTATTATGCGCACCCATTACTACACGCGTGGGGAAACGCGTTGGTTTTGTTATAGATGAATCACTGGGCAACAACGGTACCTTCTTTTACCCGAAAGACGACTTCCTGGCCACTGCGATGGTGATCAACGATTGTTTCGACCTGCCTCATGCCGATCCGAAAGAGAAACTGCTGATTTCAGATCTGCGTGAAAATCCTATACAGTCTAAAATAGAAGTGGGCCCGAAGGGTTCCTATGAGGTAAACTACAGCCTCCGGATTCCCACACATGCCCACTCTGCCCTGTAAGCAATTAACGGGACAGTATTTCTGAAAAAACACATAAATTCAAGCCTGATAACTAATCTCTTTCGTGATGCTGTATAAGATTGTAGGTTTATGGTCAATCTTTACCCTGATATCCCTGTTCCATGTAACGGCGCAACCCGTTGTATATAAAAACAGCAAATCCCTGTTACAGATAGGCGGCTACCTGGAACTGTATACCGATAAGGCAGATACCCTCACCATCGCCTCCGCTCCTATGCAGCCTTTCAGGATTTCCAAACAGGACGTACCTAATCTGCAGATCACTCCATATACACAGTGGGCAAGATTTTCCATCAACAACCAGTCGAAGTCAGAAAAATTGTTGCTGGAAGTAGAATACCCGATTATTGATGACATCACACTGTATGAACTGAAGCCCGATGGCACCATTAAACAAACCCGGCTGGGAGAATTCACCGCCTATAAGAACCGGGGATATGATCATCAGAACTACCAGTTTCCCCTGCGGCTGCTGCCTGGTGAAACAAGGCAGTTTTACCTGAAAGTTAAAGCAGGAGAGCAGTTGCAGCTGCCCATTTACCTGGGTACGCCGGAAAGCGTTTATGAAAAAAACAACAAACGGGAGCTCATTTTTGGTATATACGTAGGCGTTATCCTTGCAATGGCTTTCTATAATCTCTTCATTTTTATATCTACCCGCGACAATAGTTATCTTATTTACGTAAGCTACATCATTTGTGTGGGTCTTACCCAGGTAACGCTGCAGGGATATTCGTTCCGTTTCCTGTACCCCAACTATCCGTGGCTCGCCATGCATGCCACCGTACTGGTACCGATATTCAACGGGATTACCGCGCTGACATTTATCCAGAAGTTCCTTTCCACCAGGGTGAATTACCTGCTGGGACACAGGCTGATGAATGCAGTGAATATATTGTACCTGCTTTGCCTGATCCCTACTTTCCTGAACATGTACACGTTTGCGCAGATATTTGTACAACTGGATGCTTTCCTGGCGTCGACGATGGCCTTTGTTGTTGCCTGGCGCATCAGCCTGAAAGGAGTGAGAGACGCGCGTTACTTCCTGCTGGCATGGTCTGTATTCCTGAGCAGTGTGTTCATTTTCGTATTGCGCAATTTCAATGTGCTGCCCTATAATAACTTTACCTACTACGCACTGCAGATCGGTTCGGGTATAGAAGTATTGCTGCTGTCGTTTGCCCTGGCACATAAGATCAATGTATTCAAAGCGGAAAAAGAAGCCTCACAGCAGATGGCCCTGGCTATATCACAGGAAAATGAAAGACTGGTAAGAGAACAGAACATCATCCTGGAAAGTAAAGTAAAAGACAGAACAGAAGACCTGCAGGCCACCAACCTGGAGCTGAACAATGCGTTAACCAACCTCAAAGATGCCCAAACCCGGCTGGTGGAGAAGGAGAAAATGGCGTCGCTTGGTCAGCTCACAGCTGGTATTGCCCATGAGATCAATAACCCGATCAACTTTGTTACTTCCAATATCAAACCGCTGAAACTGGATATTGCCGATCTGAGAGAATTATTGAACCGTTATGACGAATTGCCGGGAAGTACAGATATATCCAGGTCGCTCGCAGAAATTGCAGCATTCAAAAAAGAGATTGATATTGATTATATCCACGAAGAAATTTCCTCTCTTATCAAAGGAATAGAAGACGGAGCTACGCGCACTGCGGAAATAGTGAAGGGGTTGCGTACTTTCAGCCGGCTGGATGAGAGCGAGGTAAAGTCCATCGATATCCATGAAGGGCTGGACTCCACGCTGGTGCTGCTGCGTAACGCCATTCCTCCTTATGTGAACATTGTAAAAGATTATGCAGAGCTGCCAAAAATTGAGTGCTATGCCGGTAAAATAAACCAGGTGTTCATGAATATTTTCAGTAACGCACTGAACGCGATCAAATCCAAGAAAGAACATCACGACGAATTCATCTCCATAAAAACAAAACAGGAAAACAGTTTCATTGTTATTACAATCAAGGATACGGGTATCGGTATGTCGGAAGCTGTACGGGAAAAGATCTTTGATCCCTTCTTCACCACCAAGGATGTAGGGGAAGGCACAGGGTTGGGATTATCTATTGTATTCAGTATCATTGAGAAGCATAAAGGCAGGATTATCGTGCATTCAGCCCCTGGCGAAGGAGCGGAATTTATTATATATTTACCTCTTAATATCGCTAATCATTTATCGTAATTAACCATAAGGTCTTTTAATGAAAGAAAACCGCATAAGAATATTATACATAGATGATGAGATTCATAACCTGAATGCGTTCAAAGCGAGCTTCCGCAGAAGTTATGAGATTTATACGGCTACTTCAGCGCAGGAAGGTAAACTGCTGCTGAAAGAGATCATGGTGCATATTATCATTGCAGACCAGAAGATGCCAGTATCTACCGGTGTGGAATTCTTCAATGAAATAAAAGATACGCTGCCCGACCCGATGCGTATCCTGCTGACCGGTTATACGGATGTGGAAGATATTATAGACGCCATTAACAAAGGACATATCTATTCCTATATCAAGAAGCCCTGGGATGAGCATGAGCTGCATAAAACCATCAACAATGCCTACGAGATATACCGTACACGCAAACAACTGCGGGAGAAGATAGAAGAGCTGGAGAAAACGAACGATGAACTGAACCGTTTCATTTATTCCACTTCCCATGATCTGCGTTCTCCCCTAATGTCTGTATTGGGTATTATCAATTTATCCAGGCTGGATAATTCGATAGTGGATCCCAACGGTTATATGAACATGGTAGAGGCCTGTGTATTAAAGCTGGATGATTTTATCCAGAAGATCATCGAGTACTACCGCAATTCCCGGCTGGAAGTAGAATATGAAAGGATAGACTTCAATACACTGCTAAATGACTGCATCACTGCGTTCAAACCGCAGAACACCCAGATCCTTTTTCAGACGAATGTAGACCAGGCAGTGGATTTCAGGGGCGACACCTTCAGGATCAGCGTTATTTTAAACAATCTTATTTCAAATGCTGTTAAGTACCAGAAACCGGAAGAGACCAACCCGATGGTTAATCTGTCTGTTAAAGTAGAACCGCATAAAGCCACCATCTGCATACGTGATAATGGTATCGGAATTTTAAGCGAGCATCTCAATAATATTTTCAAGATGTTCTTCCGGTCCAAAAATAATAATAAACCTGGTAGTGGTATTGGCTTGTATATTGTTAAGGAAGCGCTTAGTAAAATAGGTGGCACCATTAACGTAGAGTCCAAATATGGCGAAGGCACCCAATTTGAAATTACCATCCCTAACAGAAATGAATTCGATACCTGACCTGCGAGTCATATTGATTGATGACAATGAGATTGATTTGTTACTGCATGAAAAGTTGATCGGATTTCAACAAATCAGCAGAACCGTGATATCATTTGCCAATGCCAATAAGGCACTGGAATTCCTGTCTTCCAACATCGCGTTGCCCAAAATTCCGCCTACCGTTATCCTGCTGGATATACAGATGCCCGAGATGGACGGCTTTGAATTCCTGCAGGCCTTTGACTCCTATCCCCAGAAGATCAAGTCGCAATGCCATATCGTAATGGTATCTTCTTCACTGGATTATGGCGATATTACCCGTACCAATGCCAATCCCATGGTAGTTAAATTATTACGAAAACCCTTACTGCTAAAGGATCTGAAAGAAACCGTGGAAGGAATTTTCAAAGATTTTCTATAAAATGTTGGTGTTTACAGGAAAAAATATATTTTTGCATCCCGAACAACAATAAACGGGGGATTAGCTCATCTGGTAGAGCGCAAGCATGGCATGTTTGAGGTGAACGGTTCGAGCCCGTTATCCTCCACCCGTAAAGCCTGGCACTCAGTGTCGGGCTTTTTTTATGCAGATACCCGCTGCCCGTGATCAGGGATCAAGCTGAAAAGTTCGGGGATGTCCATAAATTTTAAGGGATCAAGCTGAAAAGTTGGGGGAAGGGGCTTACAACAACGCTTCGCTCATTTCGGCAGGTATGGTCCTGGGCTGTTTAAGAGGCAACACAATAATAAAGGTGGAGCCCTCTCCCTCCCTGCTCCTGGCGGTAATAAGGCCGCCATGCTTGTCAATTACCTTTTTGGCGATAGCCAGCCCGATGCCCGTACCTTCATAAAGATCGGAGGTATGGAGGCGCTGGAAGATGGTAAATATTTTAGAGAGATATTTTTCATTGAACCCGATACCATTGTCGCGGATAATGATGCGGCAATATTGCCCCTCCGTAAAGGCCGCGCTGTCCGGATTCAGATCGGTTACCGTATCGGCGGAAATATTTATTTCGGGAGGAGCATCTTTGCGGGAAAATTTCAGTGCGTTACTGATGATGTTTTGAAACACCTGGCGTATTTGCCCCGGAACCGCTTCAATCTGAGGCATTTTTTCCACAGTGATGACCGCATTCCGTTCCGTGATCATCAATTCCAGGTCTACCAGGATCTCCTCAATAATTTTATTGAAGTCGGTAATTTCGTTTATGCTTGCCACGGATAAACGTGAATAGCTCAACAGGTCGTTGATAAGCCTTGCCATGCGTTCTGAGGAGCTAACGATCCTTTCCATATAAGAGAGGGCGTTAGGGTCTGTTTGCAGGAAGCGGTCTCTTAAAATAGCTCCGAAAAGCTGGATTTTACGCAGAGGCTCTTTCAGATCATGGGAGGCTACGGATGCAAACTGCTGCAGATCATGGTTACTGGCTTCCAGCGATTTATTGATCTCCCTCAGCTCTTCTGTTCTTTCCCTTACTTTCTGTTCCAGCATATCATTCACCTGCTGCTGATGTGCAATCAGGGCTTCCTGAGCGAGCTTTCTTACTTCTACTTCTTCCTTAAGCGACTGATGCATTTGCTTCAGTTCCTGGGACTGCTGGTAAAGGCGGGAAAATGTTTTCACCTTCATCAGGAGTATATCCGGATCCACGGGTTTGGTAATGTAGTCAATACCACCGGAGTCATATCCTCTTACAATAAAACGTTTGTCTTTATTTACGGCCGACAGGAATATAATGGGAATGTCTTTGGCTTTACTATGGCCTGATAATGCTTCAGCTACTTCAAAGCCGTCCATGCTGGGCATTTGCACATCCAGGATAATGAGCGTATAGTTGTGCTTCAATATTTTTTTTAACGCTTCTTCACCGGACAATGCAGTGTCTACCTCGAACTGGTAAAGTTCCAGGGTTTTCCTGATAGACAATATATTTTCCGGCTTATCATCTACAATTAAGATCATACAGCATAATCATTAAACCCAGTGGGCAATGCTGGATACCGCCCCCTGTATTTTTTTTACAATGGCCTTTCAATAATCATACCCCTGCCATCCGGTTAATGAAAGCCGCCATTTCCTGCGGTTGCAGGATAATGTCAACAGGAGCCTGCATGATAGCTTGTTTTGGCATATAATCCACTTCCGCGCTGGCGGGGTCCTGCACGGCGGTGGTTCCCCCCGCATTATGTACGTCTATCAGGCCTTCCGTGCCATCGATGTTGGCGCCGGAAAGCAGTAATGCGGTCATGTTGCTTCCGTAGGCCAACGCTGCAGACGTAAAGGTAACATCTATGCTCGGCCGGCTGAAATTCACTTTTTCCGAATCATCCAGGGAAAAAGTATGATCGGTTTCTATCAGCAGATGGTAATCTGCCGGTGCAATGTAAACAGTGGCCGGTTGCAAGGGCTCCTTTTCCGCCGCTTCCACTACCGGCAGGCAGCATCTGGTAGATAACAGGTCTGTTAATATAGATTCATAATGGCTTTGACGGTGTAAAACGATCAGAATGGCTGCGGGAAGCGAGGCTACTAGCCCCGGCAGCAGTGTTAAAATAGGTTGCAGCCCACCGGCTGAACCACCTATTACAAATAAATACGGTGCTGTACTCATAAACTACTTATTTAGTATTACAACTGCACCTTCCGCCAGATTTTTTCCCGGTTCTCCAGTTGCCGGAACCTGTCGGCCACACTGGTGAAGTTAAGGGTTTCTTTACTTCCCAGTGCAAGGAAACCTAACTGCTCCAGACTGTCGCTGAACAGTGTGAGTACCCGGTCCTGCAGTTTTTTATTAAAATAGATCAGCACGTTGCGGCATATGATCAGCTGAAATTCATTAAAGGAGCCATCTGTTACCAGGTTATGCGGGGAGAAGATGATCTTCCTGCCAAGATCTTCCCGGAACTTGGCATATTCATAGTTGGCCGTATAATACGACGAAAAGTCTTCCCTGCCCCCTGCTTCCATATAGTTGCGGGAGTATTGCTGCATCTGTGAAAGCCGGAACATTCCCTTACGGCCTTTTTCCAACACGCCGGCATTGATATCTGTTGCATAGATCACCGCCTTGTGCAGTAGTTTGGCTTCTTTGAGCAGGATAGCAAAGGAGTATACTTCTTCCCCGGTAGAACAGCCTGCATGCCATACGCGGATAGACGGATAGGTGGCCAGCACCGGTAATACCTGGGTGCGCAATGCCTGGTAGAAAGAAGGGTCACGGAACATTTCCGTTACATTTACCGTAATCTCTTCTACAAACCGTAACGCATATTCCGGATCGGAAATAATGCGGTAGCGGTATTCAGCAAAGCTGGGGAAACGGTCGGTCAGGTACAGGTGGTTTACCCGCCGGTTAATAGAGGCGGGAGCGTACTCTGTAAAATCATATCCATATCTTTCGAGTACGTCATTCAGCAACAGGGATACTTCCTGTTCACTTACCGGGTTCCTGCTCACATTTATACTGATAAATATTGCTGTAGCTGTAACAATAACTCATCTACATCAATCGGTTTTGAAATATAATTATCGGCGCCCGCTTCAAGGCACTTTTCACGATCGCCCACCATTGCCTTTGCTGTTACTGCTATCAGCGGCAGGCGGTTGTTTCCGGGCAGCGCGCGGATAGCGGCAATGGTTTCGTAACCGTCCATATCGGGCATCATAATATCCATCAATACCGCTCCTATCGAATGGGCTGCGGACAACAGCCTTATTGCCTCCATACCGGTGCCAACAGCTATTGACGGAATATTCCTGGATCTCAGCACCGCTTTTAATGCAAAAATATTGCGGGCATCGTCATCTACAATTAATACCAGTTTCTGTTCCATCATATTATTTCATGGATTTATCGTATAGCCATACCCGTAGCAACGACAATAACTGGTCCACATCTACAGGTTTAGAAATATAATCGGAGGCGCCTGCCTGCAAACATTTCTCCCGGTCGCCCATCATTGCCTTTGCTGTTACGGCAATTACCGGCAATGCTCTCAGCCCGGGTTGTTTCCTGATGGCAGCAATAGCATCATACCCATCCATTTCGGGCATCATCATATCCATCAGCACTATGTCTACCCGGTGTTCTTTCAGCTGCTCCAAAGCTTCTTTACCATCAATGGCCGACAACACTTTCATCTGGTGTTTCTCCAACGCTTTGGTAAGGGAGAAGATATTACGCACATCATCATCTGCCACCAGTACTGTTTTATCTTTCAGCACCTCATTCAGTACGCCCATTTTCCCGTTCCCTGTATGAGCTGCCGGTGCTTTTTCTGATACCAGGTGCAGGAACAGCGACACTTCATCCAGCATGCGCTGATAGGAATGGGCCGTTTTCACCACAATGGAATCTGCATACTGCTTGATACGCTGTTCTTCTGCCTTCGATAAACTTTTGCCGGTAAAAATGATAATGGGAAGATTTTCCAGTCCTTTTATTTCCTTAACCATTTCCAGCGCTTCATAGGCCCGCTGATCGGGAATACCCATGTCGAGGATCACACAATCAACATCCTGCTGCTGCAAAAGCGATACACCATCTTCCACATTATTGCTGATCTCTGAATTTACCTGGTAGTTACTGAGGAAGTAAGCCAGCGCTTTTGCATGTTTGGCATTTTCTTCCAGGATCAATACTTTCTTGGTGGAGCGCTGCAATACGAATTCCATTTTTTCAAAGATCAGCTGCATGCTCTGCGGGTCTACCGGCTTACTGATAAAGTCGACTGCACCTTTCAGGAGGCTTTCTTTTTTTGCTTCCATGGAAGACATGATATGCACCGGTATCGGCCTGGTGGCCGGATCGTTTTTCAATTCTTCCATTACCTGCCAGCCATCTTTTATTGGCAGCTGTATATCCAGCAGGATACCGATAGGCTTGTAGAGGCGCGCCAACTCCGCAGCTTCATCGCCCCGAACAGATACAATTCCTTTATATCCTCTTGCATGGGTGAAATCAAGCAGTGCCTTTGCAAAATGAGTGTCGTCCTCCACGATAAGGATCACCGGATCACCGGTTTCAATAAGTCCGCGGTC
Organism: Chitinophaga sp. OAE865; assembly: GCF_040546735.1. Lineage (NCBI taxonomy): Bacteria > Pseudomonadati > Bacteroidota > Chitinophagia > Chitinophagales > Chitinophagaceae > Chitinophaga > Chitinophaga sp. OAE865. Next base: position 80,973 of record NZ_JBEPOF010000001.1, read on the forward strand.
ATCGTACACATCTTCCGGCACCGTAGGTGACAGGAATCTCTTCTTCTGTATTGTTTCCAGGTCCTCCACTACCGGCGACGGCAATACGGAAGGCTGCCCCGCAGTCACTACCTCCTTACGCATTATAGGAACTGTGATTATAAATTCACTTCCATCCCTGCCATTGCTCTTCACCGCGATCTGCCCGCCAAGCAGTTTTGCCAGTTCCCGGCTGATAGACAGTCCCAGGCCGGTGCCTCCATATTTCCTCCGGGTAGATCCGTCTGCCTGCTGGAAGGCTTCGAAAATCACCTGTTGTTTTTCTGCCGGGATACCAATGCCGGTATCTTTTACCGAAAAACGGATAGTTTGCAGATCTTCTCCTTCCACTACATCCAGCCGTACAAATCCTTTGGCGGTAAACTTCAGCGCATTCGACAGCAGGTTTTTAAGTATCTGTTCCAGCCTCACCTGGTCTGTTTCAATAGTGGCAGGTATGCCGGCATCTTTATGTATCTGCAGTTGCAGGCCTTTTTCTTTTGCTATAGGTTCAAACAGTGCCTGCATATTGGAGCATATATCTGAAATGGATACCTGGGTAAATTCCAGTTCCATTTTACCGGATTCGATTTTCGAAAGGTCGAGTATCTCATCGATCAGGGTGAGCAGGCCTTTACCTGAACTGTTGATCACCTGTGCGTATTCCACCTGGTCGCCATTGAGATTGGCGTCATGATTTTCAGAAAGCAGCCTTGATAACAATAAGATGGAGTTCAGCGGGGTGCGCAGCTCGTGCGACATATTTGCCAGGAACTCTGATTTGTACCGGGTGCTGAGCGCCAGCTCTTCTGCTTTTTTATGTATATCCAGGTTGCGTTCTACGATGATCTGGTTTTTCTCTTCCAGGAGCCGGCTTCTTTCTTCCAGCTCTGCATTCGACTGCATCAGTTCTTCCTGTTGCACTTTCAGTTCTTCTTCTGATACCTGGAGCTTTTGGGTTTGCGCTTCCAGTTCCACATTGAGGCTTTCCAGTTCACTGTGTTGCGTTTGCAGTTCTTCTGCCTGGGCCTGGGTTTCTTCCAGCAGTTCCTGAAGGCGTGTGCGGCTCCTGGTGCTTTGCAGGGCGATCGCAATATTTACTGCTGCCTGTTTGGCGAAATCCATCACATGCTCTTTAAAAGGGAACAGGGAGCCTATCTCTATTACGCCTTCCACGATACCTGCATGGCTGAGCGGAATGATGAGCACATAACCAGGCTGTGCGGAAGCTGCAGCACCTGCAATGTGCAGGAAATTATCCGGTGCTTCCGTAAGGTATAATGGTTCTTTCTGTAATACACTTTGCCCAAGTAAGGTTTTTCCTACCTCGATAACCTGGGGGGCCGGGTGGGCAGGTGATAATGCGTATTCAGCAGATAAATGCAGTTCGCCTGAATGCCTGATGTACAGAACGCCCGTTTGTGCCCCGGTGTATTGTACAACATCTGTTAAAGCGTCTTTGCTGAGTGACTCCATATCCTTTTCACTGAGCAATGTTTCACTTACCCGGTTAAGCCCGGTTTGAATCCACATTTTCTGTTCGGCGTTGGAGCGGAACGCCTTCAGGTCGGCCGCCATTTTTACCACTGCATTACCAAGAATATCGTCTTCACTGCGTGGCTTCACATCTATGTTGAAGTTTCCTTTCCCTATGCTATCTGCCGCCATGGCCAGGTCCTGGTTGGTTTGATCAATTACGTTAAAGGAGCGCGCCAGGCTGCCGATGGCATCTTTTGTATGTACCTGTGGCGCTGCTCCGGGCACTCCCCTGGAAATCTTCACTGCAGCTGCCTGCAGCATTTCGAGGCTGTCTGTGATACCTTTAATGGTATAAGTAATAAATACTATCACCAGTACAATGATGCCCACCAATACCAGCAGGTACCGGGTTTTCAGGTCACTTTCCTTTTGGGAGATAATTTTTGCATCCCTGCTTATCTTGTCCATCACGGAGCGTTGCAGCTGTTTTAGCTGATCTACAGACAAGGAAGAATTATTCCACCAGGAATCTGCATTGAAAAGGGTATCAATTTTCCGGGAGGCGATAGTGCTCCTGATAAAATCGTTGGTAACGGTCATCTCATTGGAAGACTCCATTTTCAGATAATCCTTTGAAATAGCCGGGGAGGCTTTATCTACCAGTTCCGCCCGCAGGGAGGCGTACATATCAGCATTGTTTTCCACACGGGCAAAATCTTCAGGCCATACTTCCTTTTTCAACATGAAATAATAAATATCCATGCGGATCATTCCCTGGTAGGCGGCCATCTGCGCCAGCAGGTATTGTGCATTCATATCCTGCTGTACCGCTTTCAATACGGGGATATCAGGGATATTGGTGGTTGCAAGATCGTTGAGGCGGAAAATAAGATTGGAGTAATAATCGAGCACTTCCCGTTGAGGCATGCTTTTATTGTCAATATCTTTTCTCTTTTTTGGAAGCGTATTTAGCAGGGAATATTCGAAGAAACGGCTATCATTGGCCAGCAGCCTGCCTTTCACAGCATCGATGGCAAGATCTGTTTTGGCGCGTTGCGTAAGCAGATCATTCAGGCTCCCGGTCTGCAATACATAGTTCACACTATTCCGGCGTTCCATATGAATTTCATCCGCCACTTTCATAATGGTGGTAGCGGTGGTAATTTTCTGTAACAGGTTATCGATAGTAGTTATATCTTCACTCTGCTTATTGAATACAGCTATGCCAAAATATACAAGACATACCAACGGTATTACAGCAACTAACATCAGTTTCCTTGGAAGTGGAAGCTGCATAAAGAATTTATTCATCTGCCTGAGCTTGTTTAATTTTTATAGGGTACTGTTCTGCAAACGGTGTTGCACACCGGCTTTTAGCATATTTCATTCCAACTGTACCACTAAACCGAATTATAATGATAATAAAATAACAACAAAATCATAGATTTGTCTCTATTCCAAAATGATATGCCTGATAGTTGTAAATATACCTCAGTCCTTTTAATTGACGATGATATAGATGACAGGATGATATTTGGTGAAGTATTAAAAGAACTGGCGCCAGATATCATTTACCACGAAGCTATAAACGGCGAAGATGCGCTGTTGAAGCTGAATAATGACATTGTACCCGACCTTATTTTCGTGGATCTGAATATGCCGCGGGTAGACGGAAAACAGTTCCTTGCAGAAATACAGCAGCAGGAACATTTGAAACATATTCCTGTCGTGATCTATAGCACATCCTCACATGAGTCGGATAAAAAAGAAACCAGGGAGCTGGGCGCGTCGTACTTCCTCACGAAGCCTAACAGTCTTCGTGAGCTTACACACATACTGACGGACCTTTTACAGCAGAAGTTATTTTAACAGAAAAGCCTCACAAGGAATTGTGAGGCAACGTTTCTACCATTGTTACTATTTTTAAACCCTCATATATGCGTGAGCATATGCTTTGTATCATAAAGATGGGTTTTAAATGATATCCAAGTGTTAACCAGATCTTAAAGACTTCTGCATTAAAATTGTTTTACTACTTCTTCCAGCCAACCTGCTGCATTAAAATTTATTTTCACCGCAGGCTGAATCCCTTTATTATCAATACCCTGACCAGCAGCCACTCTCCTTGAGCGGGTAACGGGATAATCAACCGAGAAATCGGGAGCTGTAAATTTCACCCTCGCTACATTTGAATAATCCAGTGCTCCGGCGGTAGGTGTTCCCATCAGTTTCACTTTCTGGCTCTGGGCGGCCTCCAGTAAGAACTGCTCCGCAGTATTACTGCAGCGACCATTGATCAGCACCGCCACTTTAGCCGGTAGGGGCACCGGAGCTGGCAGGATCATGTTTTCATCCGGTCCCATACTTACCAGCCGGCCCTGCAACCCGTCTCCCTGGTGGATGGCAGTGCGGATCTGCTCTACATATTCTTCAGGCAGTTTCCCGGTTTGTTCATCCAGGATATGGCCCCAGGCTGCAATGTTATCAGGGGTCGCATAAAAGTCGGCCCCGGTGATCCGCACGGGCTGGGTATACAACAAAGGCCGGAGCCGTTCAATGAGCTTATCGGCACCTAACCCGGCGTTACGGACATCTATCACCAGGTTGGGGTTTCTTCGCAGGTATTCATCGTTGGCGTTCAGTACGGAATCTGCCAGCGGATAAACAGTGGCGTCGAAGCTGCTGACCCTGAAGTAGGCTGTGCTGTCATTTATTTGCCGGAAGAAGAAAGGCGCTGCCGGCATATCGGTGAAGGCAGGAACTTCCGGTGTTATGCCGGCAGCCTGCTGTGGCAGTCCCGCCCCTGGCTTTTGCCAACCCATTGCAGCAAGCCCGTCATACAGCTTCCCAACGGTTAGGGTATCAAAATTTACGTGTTGTTCTGCATAGCTGATCAGGTCAAATTTATCCGGCCCGGTAGCGGCCAGCTCAAATAGCACGTCGCCAGGTTGCCAGCCGGGCACCGACGATTCCATGATTACAGCGGCGTAGGTACGCAATCCTCTCAGGTTTTTTACCAGGGCCACCTTATACAGTGACCCTGCCTGGTAAATGCCGGCGATACCACTTAACGGTTGCTTCTGGAGCAGATCGAGCTGCTGGGGTGTAAGGACTATTTTTTCCTTTAGCGGCGTATAGCCAATGTACAGGGAAAGATGCCGGTCTTTGAAAAAGCGCAGGTAACGGTTCACCAGCAGCAGGCAATGTGTAGCGCCTTTGATGGTGGCAGCCTGCAAACGCATCTTTGTAAGCATGGCCGTATAAGCCTGCTGTGTAACAGGGGTTACTTTGTCGATAAAACCTACATAATTCTTTCTCAGATAAACCTGTACACTATCAAATTTCTTCCTGCAATCGCACTCCTGCGCATATACTGCTGTGTTGCACAGGAGTAATAACAATACTGCTATTGCTTTCATGGCAAAGGATTGAAGTTTCTGGCTGATAATAAATGGTCTTTAAATATATATATTCGGCGGGAAACTATCAGAAAATATTTATCATCATCCCCAATATTAATAAATTACAGGTCCTAATAAAGCGCATATGTATTTAGACGAACTGGAAAGGCTGTATAATGAACAGGCGTATACGGAAGCAATTACCAAACTTGAAACATACCTGCAGGATCATCCGGGAGAGGCCCGGGGCTGGCAGCTGCTGGGCTTGTCGCAGCTGGAAAATGCCAAAGCCACCGATAACCGGGACCTTGCCACCGCCATGTATAATGAGGCTTACGAGGCATTCAGCCAGGTGCTGAGCATTGATTCCTCACATACTCAGGCCCGTGTACACCGCGCTTATATGGGAGCCAATATCATGGCCGACAAGGGAGATGAAACCATCAGCGATTGTGATATACTCATTGCCGGTGGCGATGAAGAATTAACTACCAAAGCATTATTATACCGCTTCCAGGTATGGGTGTTAAAGAATGAAACCGGCAAGGCGCTGGCAGATATGCACCATAATCTGCAGGTATATGAATCGTTGTATGCAGATGACCTGCCACAGTTGAATGTGGCGCGTTTTCAGTGCTTCACCCGTATCGGAGATGTATATTACCATACTGAAAACCGGCCGGCGGCACTGGAATACTATAAGCGGTCTTTTGAATGCACCGTGTTTAATAACCGGCTGTTATCCACCACATGGTTTGCCCTTGATATGGCAGATTATGAGTTTGCCGCCAGCATGCTGCAGGTAATGATCTCCTCAGGAGAGAATACCAAGGAAGATATGCTGCGTTTGCTCCGGCATATTCAGCAACTGCTTGCCGATGGCGTACGGAATGCGTCGCTGGCCAGGGAGTTCTGCAAAGGCACCACTGAATTCTGGCCGGAGTTTTTCGGGAACGATGATGATGAAGGCACCCTTGAACAGATTTCCACCGGCAAACGATTTATTTCGGAATACCCGGAGGAGGCCTATTTTTATCATTATACGGCTACTGCTTTCTTTAATATCGGCAGCTATCATGAAGCGCTGCCCTGGTATGAAAAATCACTGGCCATTAAACCGTATCCGTTCAGCATGGTAAGGTGGTATTTCACCAGCTATAAGGTAAACGGACAGTTCCCTGAAAGCTGGCCTGAAGTGGAGCATAACATCCCGTACGACTGGTACGCAGCCGGTGTTATCTTCACCGAGATTATCCAGCTGGAAAATGATAACGGGGTAAAACAGGCGACTGCTGCGCTGAAGCGGTTCCTGTATAAAAAAGCATTTGATATTTATCATGCCTACTGGTATGAAAATTCAGGCAGCTCCTATGCCGGTCATCCTCACCATTTCGCCATGTGCTGCAACAACTATGGCATTGCTTTATATGAAGGCGGCATCTTCGTGGAAGCGGCGCATGTACATACAATAGGCTACAATATGTCGCCCTTCTGGGAACAACTGGAATCCAGGGCAGATGCGTATCACAGCATGGGAAAACTGGCAGAGGCCATTGCCGACCGGCAAACCATCCTGGACAACTTCACCGGGGTATTACCGCTCATGTATTATGTGTCTATCCATGAAAGAATGATAGACGACCTGTGCGCACTGGAGAAACATCCTGAGGCATTGCATCTCTATGAAAAAATACTGGAAGAGTACAATACCTGGATTGTGAAGGATATGGAATCGCTGGAAGACTACGATCGTGAAACCATTATCTATAACATCGACCGTATTAAAACCGGGCGCGCGTTTATCCGGACCAACAGTGCAGACGACCTGAATGAGCGCATACAGGCACTGGAAACGCACCTGGTGGAAAAGCCCGACGACAGCGACGCTTACTTTAACCTGATGTACCTGTATTTTGACAATGCACAGTATGAGCATTGTATCGGCGCTATCAATAACCGTATTTCCATTGGCGGCATTCCTAAACTGCCGGTGATTTCACAGATGAAGATCTATTACTTCAGGGGAAAGGCCGCGTTAAAACTGGGCCGCTTCAAAGCCGCTATTGCCGACCTTTTACACACGCTGCAGATCATGTCTTCCGGCGATGCAGCGGATAATGCACCGAACTACCGGTTTGGCGTATACGCTTTCCTGGCGGAAGCCTATCTTGGTAACAGAGAATATGATGAATGCCTGTCTTACGCCACCCAATGCCTGAATATTTACGCCGCTAATAACTGGGCATGGGATACCGAAGCTTCTGCTGTAAGATATACTATGGCGCTGGCTTACGAGGCCAGGGAAGATATGGGCGCCTGCAAAAAGATCATTGACCAGATTGTTACCAACGATCCGGAATTCCGGCCTGCAGCAGAGAAAAAAAATGAATTGCGGGGAGGAGGATTGTTTTCTTTTTTCAGGAAGAAAAAAGAAAAAATACAGCTGTTTATTTTCCTGATGTCCCGGAAAGTAAACAGCTGTAAAGTTTATCGTCTCTTTAAAAGATAACCTGGTTACATAGGCTTGTTAAAGCTTACCATCCAGGGGATTCCGTACTTATCGGTAAACATACCAAAGCGGTGCGCCCAGAAGGTTTCTGCCAACGGCATTGTAACCTTGCCTCCGGCAGATAAAGCATTGAACAGTCTTTCCGATTCTTCGTTGGAGTCGGTGCCCAATGCAAGTGTAACGCTATTCCCGTTTGCCGGTGTTTGTCCCATCATACTGTCGGATGCCATGAGTTCAAACCCTGGTGCTTTCAGGTATGCGTGCATCACCAGGTCCTTTGCGGCCTCGGGTTGCTTATCGCTTTCCGGGGCTTCACCCATGGTCATGATCTGCAACTCTCCTCCGAAAACGCTTTTGTAAAAATTCATTGCTTCACGGCAGTTAGTGCCGAATGTGAGGTACGTTGTTAATGTGGTGGACATAACAATCATTTTTTAGGGTAAGAAAATGGAATTCAGGTAGATGATAAAGTTAGGTAAAACTAGCTTATGAGCACCTTATTTCTTACCAGCAGGCAGGCGCCGATAATACCGGCGCTTTCGCCCAGCCGCGACATTTTCAATTTGGAATCGTTACTAACCAGGCTGAGGGAATATTTTTTCATGGCGCTTTTTATAGGCAGGCGGATGTGGTCCTGTGTAGCGGCCAGTGCCCCGCCGAGTATCACCAGTTCGGGGTTGAAGATATTCATAAGCAGGGCTACGCCCCGGCCCAGGTTCTCTCCTACTTTGGCGATAAGCTCTATGGCCAGCATATCGTCGTTGTTGGCAGCCGCTATGATGTCGTGCAGGTGAATATCTTCCGGCGACTGATGGGTACGGGTGAGCATAGACGAAGATCCTGCTGCCAGTTTTTGCCGGAACATATTTACCAGTGCCCATCCGGAGGCTTCTGTTTCCAGGCATCCTTTTTTCCCGCAATGGCAGATGATTTCGTTGTCGAACATCGGGATATGCCCTACTTCCCCGCTGTAGCCGGACTTACCATAATACAGCTCCCCGTTGATAAGCACGCCCATACCAATGCCGTAGTCCAGGTTCAGGAACAGTACATTACGCTCTCCATTTACAAGATCGGAGCAGAATTCGCCATAGGCCATTGCCCTTGAGTCATTCTCCAGGAAAACACGGATACCTACTTTAGCGGCAATGACTTTACTGAGGGGTTCGTCGTCGAAATAGAAAAGGCTGTAATTGTACCCGGTAGCGTAGTTGATACGTCCCTGGATGTTGATGCCGATACCGAGGATCTTTTCCTTGGGAACTGTGAGCCCGTCAATAAAGTTGTTGATCAGGAGGCAAAGCTGCTCCAGGGAGGCTTTGGTGTTATCCAGTGCGTAAGGCAGTCCCTCCACCGTAGTAACGAGGTTTTTATGCAGGTCGGACAGGCCAAGGTTGAGGTGGTCGTGTTTCACGTCTACGCCGATGAAGAAGGCCGAATCCGGCACCAGGCCGTACAGGTTGGGCTTACGGCCGCCGGTAGACTCTATTTTGCCATAGTCCATTACCAGTCCGTCGGCAATGAGATCATTCACCAGGTTGGTCACTTTGGGAGTGCTGAGGTTGAGCTCCTTGCACAGGTCGGCAATGGTGGCGTTGCCGGAATTGGCGAAATAAGCCAGGGCAGCCTTTTTCAGGTTGATATTTTTATAGGCTACACCGGTAGCATTTGCGCTGTTCAGTTCTTCGAAGAAGGTTTTGGTCATAGCATCAGATAGACTTTTACAGTAATTGCCCTCCAATTTAACTGCTTAATTCTGATTTTTTAAAAAATTAGGGGAGGAAAGCGGCTGAATGTTGTCTATATAAATGATTTTGTTAATTCCCAAAAAATAATACCTTTGCAATCCTTTTTGAGCTAAAAAGGGACTCTTGTCATGTACACCCGGGCGGTTTTCCGGGCGGGGGAACAGGGAGGAGTAAGTTCTTTTTATTTACTGCGGATGTGATGAAATTGGTAGACATGCCAGACTTAGGATCTGGTGCCGCGAGGCATGGGGGTTCGAGTCCCTTCATCCGCACATATAATATTATGTGGCAATGCGTCAATATGGCAACGTGATAATGCTATGCTCCCCCTCACTTTCATTGTCACTTATGTCTTATTCAGACACAGTTTCACCTGATTTTATTCAAAAATAATTTCCTGCCATTCCTACTTGCCGTTGTGACTTCATGGCAGAAAAATAAACAAGGAATCATTATTGCTTCTAAAGAACATTTTATACAATTCAATTATGGCAACCGTTACGAGAGAAAACATTGGTTTATTGAACGATAAGATCACTGTGAAAGTGAGCAAGGAAGATTACCTTCCTAATTTTGACAAGGCAGTAAAGCAATTCAGCAAAAATGCGAACATACCAGGCTTCCGCAAAGGAATGGTGCCTGCAGGTATGGTTAAGAAAATGCACGGTCAGGCTATCTTTGGCGACGAAATTCTGAAAACTGTTGAAAGAGAACTGATGGGTTATGTGCAGGCAGAAAAACTGGAAATCTTCGGCCAGCCATTGTCCCTGGAAAAACAGGCAAAAGACCTGGATTACAACAAACCTGCTGATTACGACTTCGAATTTGAAGTGGGTCTGAAACCATCCTTCACCGTTACTCCCCTTGAAAATAATAAGACCACCCTCACCAAATATAAAGTAACCGTTACCGACGAAATGGTAAACGATGAAGTTCAGCGTTTACAGCTGAAAGGTGGCAAAACAACAGAACCTGAAACAATTACTTCTGAAGATAACGTGATTAACGTTAAATTCGAAGAATCAGACAAGGACGGTAATGTAGTAGAAGGTGGTATCGTAAAAGAGAACGCCTTACTGGTAAAATACTTTGCACCGGCTATCCAGGCTGAATTGCAGGGTAAAAAGAATGAAGACAGCATTGTATTCCAACTGGCTACTTCCTTTGATGAACAGCGCCTGGGCTGGGTCCTGAAAGATCTGGGCTTTGAAGCCGGCGACAAGGAAGCGGCAAAGAAATATTTCAAACTGACTATCACCAAAGTGGGTCTGATTGAAAAAAGAGAACTGAATGAAGAGTTCTTCAAAGAAGTTTATCCGGGAGAAGATATCACTACTGAAGAAGCTTTCCGCGCTAAACTGAAAGAAGAAATCGGCAAATACTGGGATTCTGAGAGTCGCAACCATCTTCACAACGACCTGTTTGAAGTACTGGTGCACGAAACGCCGATCGAATTACCAAAGGATTTCCTCAAACGCTGGCTGCAGGTAGGCGGTGAAAAACCAAAAACTGCGGAAGAGGCGGAAAAAGAATTCCCTTCGTTTGACCATCAATTACGTTGGACACTCATCAGCGATAAACTGGTTAAAGAAAATAAACTGGAAGTTTCTTTCGAAGACCTGAAAGAAAATGCCAAACAAAAAGTATTAGGCTACTATGGCGGCGCCGCTGCTGATGGAGCAGAATGGTTAGACAGCTACCTGGACCGCCTGTTACAGGATGAGAAATTTGTAGACCAGACTTACCGCGAAATGATCACTGCCAGGCTATTTGACTGGGCTGAAACAAAGGTGAACGTGAAAGAAGAGGAAATCAAAGCAGAAGATTTTGTTAATTTACCTCATAAACATCACCATCATGAACATTAATAATGAATTTAGAAAATATGCCATCCAGCATCGGGGAATCAGCAGCTTGGTAGTAGACAGTTACGCTAAAAGCCACCAGATCAACAGTCTGACTCCTTATATCCTTGAAGAACGCCAGATGAATATGACCCAGATGGACGTTTTCTCCAGGTTGATGGCTGATCGTATTATTTTCCTGGGAGACCCGGTGAACGATTACGTGGCAAACGTGATCACCGCACAGCTGCTGTTCCTGGAATCTTCCGACCGTAACCGTGATATACAGATGTACATTAATAGCCCCGGAGGAAGCGTTTACGCCGGCCTGGGTATTTATGATACAATGCAGATCATTTCTCCTGATGTAGCCACTATCTGTACGGGTATGGCGGCCTCTTTCGGCGCTGTACTGCTGGTAGCGGGCACAAAAGGAAAACGCACTGCGCTGAAACATGCACGTGTAATGATCCACCAGCCTCATGGCGGTGCCGAAGGCCAGACTTCAGACATCGAAATCACTGCGCGTGAATTCGTGAAACTGAAAAAAGAGCTGAACGAAATCATTGCAGGCCATTGCGGACAGCCGATCAAAAAAGTGGAAAAAGATTCTGACCGTGATTACTGGATGACTGCGGATGAAGCAAAAGAATACGGCATTATTGATGACGTACTCCAGAAAAATCCAAAGAAAAACCTGGAAACACCTCAGTAATAGGCTTAACGCTCAAGGCATAAATAAAGCTATTGTAGCGAAGATGACGGCGATACATATTAAAAAACGCTTCTATCTTCATTACAATAGCTTTTGTTTTGTGAGATGATAAGCTTTACCGTATTAAGACTTACGCTTTCGGCTATTTAGTGTAAATTTGTAACCCTGCAATATCAATGCAGACAATGATAGTTTCGTAGAAAAATAATCTATTCCGAAATGAAAGAATCTAAAATCCGATGCTCCTTTTGCAGCCGCTCCAAAGAGGAAGTGCAGATACTGATTGCAGGCGCAGAAGGACACATCTGTGAAAACTGCGTAGCCAACGCGCAGGAGATAATTGACCAGGAGTTATTTACCCCGGGCAAGAAAGCAGCTGCGGCCGTAGCTCCAAACTTCGCCCCAAAAGTGTCTAAACCCATTGACATGAAAAAATTCCTGGACGAATACGTGATTGGCCAGGATGATGCGAAGAAAATACTGGCAGTAGCCGTATACAACCACTATAAAAGACTCAATCAGCAGATTACCGATGATGAGGTAGAGATAGAAAAATCCAACATCATTATGGTGGGAGAAACCGGTACAGGTAAAACCCTGCTGGCTAAATCTATCGCTAAACAGCTAAACGTTCCCTTCGCTATTGTGGACGCTACCGTATTTACAGAAGCCGGCTATGTGGGTGAAGACGTGGAAAGTATCCTCAGCCGCCTGTTACAGGTATGTAACTATGATGTGGAAGCTGCTGAACGCGGCATCGTTTACATTGATGAAATCGATAAAATTGCCCGTAAGAACGATAACCCTTCCATCACCCGTGATGTAAGCGGAGAAGGCGTTCAACAGGGGCTTCTGAAGTTACTGGAAGGCACCGAGGTATTGGTACCACCACAGGGTGGCCGTAAACACCCGGAACAAAAACTGATCAAACTGAACACGCAAAATATTCTCTTCATCTGCGGTGGCGCATTTGATGGCGTGGAAAGAATTATCAGCAGAAGGATACAAACACACTCTATCGGCTTTACCGTTAACAAGGAAAAAGAAGAAGAGAACAGGAAACAGATCCTGCGTTACATCAATTCACAGGACCTGAAATCCTTTGGTCTGATTCCTGAATTACTGGGCCGTTTACCCGTGGTAACCTATCTCAACTCGCTCGACAGGGATACCCTGAAACTGATTCTTACCGAGCCTAAAAATGCATTGGTAAAACAGTACAAAAAACTTTTCAAGGTAGAGAACATCGATTTACAGATAGAAGAGGAAGCGATCGATTATATCGTTGACAAGGCAATGGAATACAAACTGGGTGCGCGTGGTTTACGCTCCATCTGTGAAGTGGTGCTGAGTGATGCGATGTATGAGCTGCCGTCTGCCAATGAATCACACTTCCATCTTACCAGGGAATATGCACAGGCAAAACTGGAGCAATCTACCCTCGTTAAACTGAAAGTGGCCTAACTGTTCCCGTTATCCGTGGGCAGTGGCACTATCTCTAACCATAAAACTCTATTTATGCAGGAACTCATTCAGCAATTACAGGACAAAGCCGGGCTTACAGCCGAACAGGCCGCACAGTCTATTGATGTGATAAAAGAATATGTGAAAGGCAAATTACCTCCTTTTATTGCAGGTACAGTTGATAACTGGTTTGCAGGTATGTCAGGAAAAACCGAGGAAAAAAAGGCGGGCCTGATGGATCAGGCAGGGGATTTTCTGGATAATGTGAAAGATAAAGCAGAGGATTGGGCAGAAGAAGCAAAAGAAAAAGTGTCTGACTTCTTCAACAAAGATAAAAAGTAAGTACAGATAATAGTGAAGAAGGGCTTTCCGGGAAGTATTTCCGGAAGGCCCTTCTTCTTTTTTAGAGGCTTCTGAGATAAAGATACAAAACGGTTAATTCTTCATCCGTGTACTAAGCGGTCATATTCCACGGCATATCTTTCACCTGCAGCTGCTTTCCCTCCGGCGTTCTGCCGGTACGCAGCGTGGTTATAAATTCGTTACAGTTCCATTTCCCTACATACCTGATATCAGCTACTGGAGTAGCATCCCCGGACCGGGTTATCGCCAACCGTTAATACCGCGTTATGGTAACCTGTGCAGGAATCCGCCAGATATTGGCCATATTCTTTTGTGTCGGATTGTTAATGGAGGTGATCAATTTTTTCAGTAGGAAACAACGGGATCTCTCCCTGCACAGAGAGGATTCTTCTCAACGTCACTGCCCGGGAATGGAAGGGGTACCTATTTGAAGCTGTGCGCTGCAAAACGCAATTACAGCCGCTATATCGGGATCATCCGTCCGGGTGAACTCTTCTGAAGGCGGGAGCAATAAAGGCTTATTTACGGTATTTAAACCATGCTTCGAGGCCTTTAACCGGTCTTCATTGTCGTAGTTCCCCTGCAAGCCTGCTGTTTCATAGGGAATATCACCTGCGACAATATGCCCGATGGCAGGATCATCTACCACCACTTTACCGCGCAGGTTTGCGCTGTGGCATTCGCTATAGCCCTTTATTCCATGTAAAGACCGGCCTCCGGCAATAGTTACCGGATCATCCGGGATGGGAATGTTTCTTACCGTAACTGAATGCTTTTTGCTGGCATGCTGATGGAAAAGAAAACTGGAAGCACCGTATATCAACAATACGATTATAAGCAGGACCGGCACAATGCGTACCGCCCGTTTTAAGATTCCGGAGAACATAACAATATCCGAATAATTACGGATGTAAAAGTAATAGGGATAAATATTACAGGTATCAGTAGAACTACTGAATTAAAGAAGAATCATAACGTGGATTACAGGCTTCACATTTTACTAAGCATCTTTAATACGGGATAAACCAGCCAGACCCGGTATAGAAAAGCACCCGTGTTACAGGGTGCTTTTCATTGCGTAAAAGTGTTTCAAATCTTTCTTGATTTTGTGTGTTAAGGTTGATAAACGGTAAAGAGTGATGAATTAACCCAAATTTAACGTTCCTTTTGCAATATTCAATAACACTAAAGGGGTAATATTAAGTTATTTTGAAAAAATGATGAGCGGCTTATAAACGGGTTTTTAATAAATTATAAAAATCACGATACCTCAATAGAATCAGTATCAATTGCAAAATCGTTATTCTATCTGAGCGCTTCCCGTGCAATCACAATTTTCTGGATCTCTGAGGTGCCTTCCCCGATGGTGCATAATTTTGCATCTCGATAAAATTTTTCTACCGGAAAGTCCTTCGTATAACCATATCCACCAAAAATCTGTACCGCATCATTGGCCACCCTTACCGCTACCTCCGATGCATAATATTTGGCCATAGCGGCCTGCATGGTCATTTTTATCTTGCGGTTCTTCATATCAGCGGCCTGCATGGTAAGCAATTCTGCGGCGGCTATTTCGGTAGCCATATCTGCCAGTTTAAAGGAAATGCCCTGGAAGTTGGAAATGGGCTGATCGAACTGGTGCCGTTCTTTTGAGTATTTCAGCGCCGCATCCATGGCGCCTTTGGCGATACCGAGCGATAATGCGGCGATGGAGATCCTGCCCCCGTCCAATACTTTCATGGACTGGATAAAGCCATCCCCCTCCTCTCCCAGCATATTTTCCGCAGGAATGCGGCAATTGTCGAATATCATCTCGGCGGTTTCGGATGCCCGCATTCCCAGTTTATTTTCTTTTTTGCCCCCGCTGAAACCCGGCGTTCCCTTCTCTACAATAAAGGCGCTCATGCCGTGACTATCACGCACGTCGCCGGTACGGGCTATTACCACCGCCACATCACAGCTTTTGCCGTGCGTGATCCAGCATTTGCTACCATTCAGTACCCAGTCGTTTCCCTCCCTCCTGGCCACACATTTCATATTCATGGCATCTGAACCGGTATTGGGCTCTGTAAGTCCCCAGGCGCCAATCCATTCGCCGGTAGCCAGCTTTGGCAGGTAGCGTTGTTTCTGCGATTCATTGGCAAACTGCAGGGTATGGCCGGTACATAAGGAATTATGAGCCGCCACACTTAACCCTATAGCTCCGCAAATACGTGCAATTTCACTGATCACTGTTACGTATTCCAGGTACCCAAGTCCGCTGCCACCATATTCCTGTGGCACGAGTACGCCCATAAGGCCCAGTTCTCCCAGCTGTTTGAATACCTGCACGGGAAATTCCTGTTGTTCATCCCATTCCATCACGTGAGGCTGCATGTTTGTTTTTCCAAAATCCCGGATCATTTGTGCAATCTGCTGTTGCATTTCCGTAGGCGCAAAATTCATAACCGTGTGGATTTATTATTTGATCTCAATGTAATGTTCAATTTTACGATAAATAATCTCATCCACCAACGGCAGGTTGCGGAGGTCGGATACCGCCCTGAAACCCGCGTGGCTACTACGATACTGCACTATAAGACGGGCCAGTTTATAGCGTATGTATGGATGAGCTGCCAAAGATTTTTCATCTGTGAGGTTGAGGTCTAGTTTTTTTAGAGAACTGCTACCGATCTGTAAGAACGGTTGAATTTTTTGAAATGTGGAGTCGGGTAAGCCATAGCATTCCGCCACCTGTTCCACGGAATAAAAGCCTCCCAACCGGTCGCGGAAGGCAATTATCCGCCTTGCAAAGCCTGGTCCGATGCCGGGAAGGGATTGCCAGGCAGTGCTGTCTGCCAGGTTAATATCAATAGGAGCAGCCGGAGCTTTCTTACGATAACGGGTGAACGAAATGGTATCATTTCGGGGGTAACGGTGACTGCTATCCTGGTAGTTATTGCTGTAATCCCCCGAATAACGGCGACTGCTATCCTCCCTGCCACCGCCATAGTGCCCGGCATAATAGCGATCCGGCCTGTCATATCTCCCGGACACCCCGGTATCCTCTTTACCTTCAATGCGCACATAAGGCATCAGCTGTGTGCACAATGCCGGCGGCAATCCATAAATCTTCCCAAGATCAGCTGGTTTCCTGAACCGGCCGCCACTGGCCAGGTATTTCCTTATAGTAGCAGCTGTACGTTCACTTACTCCCAGCTGCTGCCAACCGGCAACGGGCAGGGTATTCGGATCAAAATAACACAGGCCGGCATGTGCAGGCGGCAACACTACCGGTTCTTCCTCAGCAGTCCCCATTCCCGCTTCAAAGGCCAGCACCGCCGCTTTCAGATCATCACTACCGGTAGCAGGCACACGCCGCTGAAAATAAAAGACCAGGTCGGGAATATAACCGGTGATGAGCATAAGTATTGCCAACGTTATTATTCCAAACTGTTCCTTCCGTGAAAACCGCAGGTATTCGCGGGCAAATGATCTCCACATGGGTCAACAACAATTTTGTTCCCAAGCTATTCCTTTATATGCGGTAATCTGTTAACAGAAATAAAACGGCTCCTTAAATTTCAAGGCTCAGCCCATCATAAGCCAGGTGCGTACCGGCAGGTAACTCTTTTGATACCGATTCATGCAACCCCAGCTGGTGGCTGATATGCGTAAGGTATACTTCCGGTACATTTAATTCCTTGCCCAGAGCAATGGCTTCATCGAGTGTAAAATGAGAGATGTGTTTTTCGCGGCGCAGCGCGTTCAGTACAAGGGTTTTTGAGCCGCGGATCTTTTCTTTTTCCTCCGGCGCAATGTAATTGGCATCTGTAATATAGGTAAAGTCATGAACGCGGAAACCCAGTACAGGCATCTGGTGATGCATAACATGGATAGGCGTAACCGTTAGCCCGTTCACGTCAAAAGGGCCATCTGAAATAGTTTGCAGGTTAATCTCCGGGATACCGGGATACTTGAAATCAGCAAAGGCATAAGCAAATTCGCGCTTAATAACGCTCTGCGAAAACTCAGTGGCATAAATATTTATAGCGCTTTTCTGAAAATAATTAAAAGCGCGGATATCATCCATGCCTGCAATATGATCTTTATGGGAATGGGTAATGAGCACAGCTTCCAGGTGGCCTACCTTTTCACGCAACATCTGGTAGCGGAAATCCGGGGTGGTATCCACTACAATATTCCCCGCGGGAGCGGTGATCATAATACTGCTGCGTAAGCGTTTGTCTTTTTTATCGGTCGAGGAGCAAACTTCGCAACCACAAGCTATAACCGGAACTCCCTGCGACGTGCCCGTACCTAAAAATGTAACTTTCATCCAACATCATTTGTCTTTTTGGCCTATTCCGCAGCCTGTTCGCCCGGAGCCCCGTTTTCTTCTTCTCCCGCTTCGGGAATGGGTTTACTGGACTGTATCTGTTTGTACAGTTTATGCGACTCCGCCGTGAGCATTTCTTCGTCCAGCGGCAGGGTCGATAAAATATCGATCAGCGTATTGATACGCCCCTCCAGGTTCAGGAATTTGTTGATCACTACCACCTTCTTATGTTCAAGGATGCAGTAACCGGACAGGAAACTACCTTTTTCGAAGCGCAGTACATATTTAGCCTCCTCGAAGATCTTTTCCAGTTTGGTCAGGTTATTAGGTGTGATTTTGATATTCATGTTGCAAAAATAGCAAAAAGGTGTTGTTACTTCGTTACCATCCTGGCGAAAGGTACAATCATTTCTTCCAGGGAAATACCGCCATGCTGGAAGGTATTGCGGTAGTAATTCACAAAATAATTGTAGTTGTTCGGATAACAGAGATACCCGTCCCCTTTTGCAAAAATATAGGAAGAGTTTACGTTGGGCTTTGGCAATCCGGCATCACGGGGATCGCGGAAGGCCAGCACTTCTTTCGGATCATAATTCAGGTTGCGCCCGTGTTTGTAGCGCAGATTGGTAGTGGTTTGTTTATCCCCTATCACCTTCACAGGCGTTTTTACCCTTACGCTGCCATGGTCTGTGGCAATGATGAGGTTTATTTTTTTGTCGCTGATGCGTTTCAGCGCCTGGTGCAGCGGGCTGTGCTCAAACCAGCTGGCGGTAATAGAGCGGTAAGAGGCTTCATCGCCGGCCAGCTCCTTGAGTACTTCCATTTCCGTACGGGCATGGCTGAGCATATCCACGAAGTTGTATACGATCACGCTCAGCGGGTAATCCAGCATATTATGGATGTTGTTGAGCATTACCTGGGCATCGGCATGATTGGTCACCTTGGTGTAGGAAAAGCGGGGATCCAGTTTGAGCTGTTTCAGCTGGGCGGCGAAAAAATGTTCTTCATAAAGGTTTTTCCCACCTTCCTCATCATCATTCTTCCATTCCTGGGGGAATTTATGTTCAATATCCACCGGCAGCAGGCCGGCAAAAATGGCATTACGGCTGTATTGTGTGCTGGTGGGCAGGATACTGTAAAAAGATTCTTCCTCCACCAAACGGAATGATTCCTGGAAAATAGGCTGGATCGCTTTCCACTGGTCGTACCGCAGGTTATCTATCAGCAGGAATACATTGGGCACGTTGGGATCCAGGTTAGGCACTACCTTATCGCGGAACAGGGTATGCGACAATACCGGGGCTTCCTTTGCCTTCGGATGTAGCCAGTCGCTGTAGTTACGGCTGATGAATTTGGAGAATTCGTTGTTGGCCTCCGTTTTCTGGGCGTTAAACACTTCCAGCATTTCCGGGCTATTGGTTTTGGTCATTTCCATTTCCCAATACACCAGTTTTTTATAAATGTCCATCCACTCATTAAAGTCGGGATTGGAGCTGAGAGCCATAAACAGGCTGCGGAACTCCTGCTGGTATGCGGTGGTGGTCTTTTCGGCCACCAGTCTTTTGTTATCAATTATTTTTTTGAGAGATAATAATACCTGGTTGGGATTTACCGGTTTAATAAGATAATCGGTGATCTGGGAACCGATGGCATCGTCCATTACGTTTTCGGCCTCATTTTTAGTGATCATCACTACCGGGATCTGCTGGTCAATTTCCTTGATCTTGCTAAGGGTTTCCAGGCCGGTGATACCGGGCATGGATTCGTCCAGCAGCACCACATCCACCACCTGTTCTTTCAGGAATTCAAGTGCATCATGCCCGTTGGTCAGGGGGGACACCTTATAGCCTTTGCTTTCCAGGAAGATAATCTGTGATTTGAGGGACTCTATTTCATCATCTACCCATAGTATATTTATCTGACTCATAATAATATTTAAGGTTCCGCTAAAAAAAGGAATTTACCCTTATTTTTTGGCAAATATCATTCCCCGACTATCATTTGCCGGTAATTATATGTTAAAAAGGGCAGAACACGGTAAAATGATAGCAGGAAAAAGTGAACAGCCTGATAAAGTTATTTACCTTCGCATCCATGATTTACCTGTAACCTACCAATTGTTTTATACTGTCATAGGGGTATCGTGGATGCAGCGCGTCTTTATAAGTAAAAAAATTACATATAATTAATTTCGGGTGTAGTTTTGCATACAGGCACCAGGGATTCAGGCGCGGATGCCCCGCCTGAGATCGTATAATTAAATGCAAATGACCGAACGCAAGCGAAAAATTGTTAATGATCCGGTGTATGGCTTTATTACCATAGATCACCCGTTGATTTTTAACCTCATTTCACATCCATATTACCAGCGGCTCCGCCGCATACATCAGATGGCACTGGCCCACCTGGTGTATCCTGGTGCTATGCATACGCGGTTTCATCATAGCATGGGCGCCTATCATCTTATGAGCATGGCGTTGCTGGAGCTTCGCAGCAAAGGAACAGAAATTACCCCTGAAGAAGAAGTGGCGGCAAAAATGGCCATTTTACTGCATGATATCGGGCATGGGCCTTATTCCCATGCACTGGAGAACGGTATTATTGAGGGCGTGTCGCATGAAGAGATCTCCCAATGGCTGATGGAGGCATTGAACAGGGAAATGAACGGGGCGCTGTCGCTTACACTGGATATTTTTAACGGGCGTTATCATAAAAAATTCCTGCACCAGCTGGTCTCTAGCCAGCTGGATGTGGACCGGATGGATTACCTGAACCGCGACAGCTTTTATACCGGGGTGGCCGAAGGCACCATTGGGTACGACCGCATTATCAAGATGCTGATTGTACATAAGGGGGAGCTGATGGTGGAAGAGAAGGGCATTTATTCTATTGAGAAGTTTATCATTGCCCGGAGGCTGATGTACTGGCAGGTATACCTGCACAAAACTGTGCTCAGTGCCGAAAATATGCTGGTAAAGATCCTGACCAGGGCGAAAGCACTGGCCCAGGAGGGAAAGCAACTGTTCTGCTCCCCGGCTCTGGCATATTTCCTGTATAATACCATTACAAAGAACAACTTTGAGTGCGGGCCTGAATGCCTGGAACTATTTTGCCAACTGGACGATTATGATTTAATGGGAGCTATTAAGGTATGGACAACACACGAGGACAAAGTCTTGTCGCTTTTATGTAAATGGTTAATAAACAGGAACTTATTTAAGGTCGTATTAAGTAATCAGGCCTTCGACGGAAGTGCAGCACTATTATTGAAGGAACAGGTCAGACAAAAATGGGGGATTGAGGGTGCAGACCTGGATTACTTTGTTTTTACCGGTGCGGCCTCGCTGAGGGCTTACAACGTTAACGACGAGAAGATCAATATCCTATTTAAAGATGGAACTGTAAAAGACATTTCCTCCATCGACAATGCACTGATTAGCCATACACTGGCGATACCGGTAAAAAAATTCTACATTTGTCATCCAAAAATTCAGGCTAACAACGTTTTATAAGGAATAAAATGTTAAATAATAAGTTCATACTATCCGGTGTAGCCTGGAAAACATTACAATTTTAAACTATGCAGTTTAGCGCATTACAATTAGCTACCATGTTAGATGGTAAGCTGGAGGGAAATCCGGACGTAAAGGTGAGCAACATCGCCAAGATTGAGGAAGCTGGCGAGGGTATGCTCAGTTTCATTGCCAATCCTAAATATGAAGAATTCATATATACCACCAATGCCTCCATTCTGATCGTGAATGAGAGCCTGGTGATTGAGCGTCCCATCAAATCGACCCTTATCCGGGTAAAGGATGCCTATAGCAGCTTTGCGCTGTTACTGGAGCAGTACAGGTACCTGACCGGCAATAAGTCGGGCATACAGCAACCCTCCTACATTCCAGCCTCTGTAAAGATGGGTGAGAATGTATTTGTAGGCGCGTTCGCATACCTTGGCGAGAACGTAGTACTGGGCAATAACGTAAAAATATATCCCGGCGTATACCTGGGCGATAACGTGATTGTTAACAATGATTCTATCCTGTATCCAGGCGTAAAAGTATATGATAACTGCATTGTGGGCAGCCGCGTAATGCTGCACGCCGGTTGCGTGATTGGCGGCGATGGCTTTGGCTTCGCTCCCCAGCCGGACGGTTCCTATAAAAAAGTGCCCCAGATCGGCAATGTAGTGATCCACGACGATGTGGAAATTGGCGCCAATACAACCATCGACCGGGCTACCATGGGCAGTACGGTGATCCGTAAGGGCGTAAAACTGGATAACCTGATCCAGGTGGCGCATAATGTGGATATTGGCATCAATACCGTAATTGCCGCCCAAACCGGGGTTTCCGGCAGTACCAAAATTGGCCAGAACTGCGTTATTGGCGGCCAGGTGGGCATGGTAGGACATATCCATATCGCCGACAACACCAAGATCAACGCCCAGAGCGGCTTATCCAAGTCTATTACAGTACCTAATACCTCCCTCACCGGCTCCCCGGCGTACGATTATAAAAGTTCGCTGAAAAGTCAGGCAATTTTTAGAAATTTGCCGGACCTTGAAAAGCGCGTGAAGGAACTTGAAGAGATGGTAAAACAACTGCTGCAGGAAAGGGCGGGTGTATAAATGATTACTGATTAAATAGTTATATATTAGTTAGCTTATTATGGAAATTCAACAGTTGCAATACCAGCATACCCTGAAAGGCGAAATTACCTTATCGGGTATCGGCTTGCATACAGGCGCCCAAGTTAATATGACCCTTAAGCCGGCAACACCGGGGCACGGGATTAAATTTCAGCGTATCGACCTGCCGGGACAGCCCATCGTGAAAGCCGATGTGGATTATGTGGTAGAAACAACCCGCAGCACTACACTTGAGCACAATGGCGCCAGGGTAAGTACCGTGGAACACATCATGGCTGCCCTGGCAGGTACTGGTGTAGACAACGTGCTGGTGGAACTGGATGCCGGAGAAATTCCAATCATGGACGGCAGCGCCTATGCCTTTATTGAAGCGATAGAGAAAATTGGTTTACAGAACCAGGACGCAAAAAAAATATACTATACTATTGATACCAACATCAGTTATTATGATGAGAAGAAAAAGGTAGAAATGGTGGCGATGCCGGCAGTAGATTACCGTATTACCTGTCTTATCGATTTCAACTCTCCGGTGTTGGGCACCCAGCACGCTAAAATGAAAGGGATTGAGGAGTTCAAAACCGAAATTGCACCCTGCCGTACTTTCTGTTTCCTGCATGAGCTGGAATACCAGCTGTCGCTTAACCTGATCAAAGGCGGCGATATCAACAATGCGATTGTAGTGGTAGATAAACCGGTAACGGAAGAAGAGCTGACCCGGTTGGCAAAAGTATTTAACAGGGAAACCATTTCCGTACAGAAAGAAGGTATCCTGAACAATATAGAATTACGTTTCCCGAATGAGCCGGCACGTCATAAACTGCTGGATGTGGTAGGCGACCTGGCCCTGATCGGTTACCCGATCCATGCACATATCATCGCCAACCGCCCGGGCCACGCATCAAACGTGGAGTTTGCCCGTGCCATTAAAGCGTATATCAAAAAGAACAAGCATAACAAAGACGTACCTGTATACGATCCCAATCAACCACCTGTATTTGATACCCCACGTATTGAAAGGACATTGCCGCATCGTTACCCGATGCTGCTGGTAGATAAGATCATTGAACTGGGAGAAGAGAAAGTTGTAGGTATCAAGAATGTTACCTTCAACGAACATTTCTTCCAGGGCCATTTCCCTTCCAACCCTGTAATGCCGGGCGTTCTGCAACTGGAAGCGCTGGCGCAGGTAGGCGGTATCCTGGCACTGAACCGCGTACCTGATCCTGAAAACTATGATACCTATTTCCTCAAGATAGATAACTGCAAATTCAAACAGAAAGTAGTTCCGGGCGACACCATGATCCTGAAAATGGAGTTGCTGAGCCCCATCAGAAGAGGGCTTGTGGAAATGCGGGGGACAGTATTCATCGGCAATAAAGTAGCTACTGAAGCCGACATGATAGCACAAATTATAAAAACAAGAGAAGGCAAATAATAGCATGATCCACCCGCTTACATACATACATCCGGACGCCAAAGTTGCGCCTAATGTAAAAATTGATCCATTTACCGTTATACATAAAAACGTAGAAATCGGTGATGGTACCTGGATAGGTTCCAACGTAACCATTATGGAAGGAGCCCGTATCGGCAAAAACTGCCGTATTTTTCCGGGCGCTGTTATTTCTGCCATCCCCCAGGATTTGAAATTTGCGGGTGAAGAAACTACCGTTGAAATCGGCGACAACACCACTATCCGTGAATATGTGACGATTAACCGCGGTACTAAAGACAAATGGAAAACCAAAATCGGGAATAACTGCCTGATCATGGCATACAGCCACATTGCACACGATTGCGAAGTAGGTAACTACTGCGTATTTTCAAATAATACCACCCTCGCCGGGCATATTACTGTGGGCGACCACGTAGTGCTGGCCGGCATGGTGGCCATCCAACAGTTTTGTAAAGTAGGCGATCACGCATTTGTAACCGGTGGTTCCATGGTGCGTAAAGATGTACCTCCTTTCGTAAAAGCAGCACGTGAACCACTTTCCTATGTGGGCGTAAATTCCGTAGGACTGAAGAGAAGAGGTTTTTCTCTTGAAAAGATCAACTCTATCCTGGACATTTACCGCGTTATCTTTGTAAAAGGTTATAAATTATCAAAAGCCGTGAATATCATCGAAGCAGAATTTCCTGCCACCGATGAAAGAGATGAGATCCTGTCGTTCATCCGTGAATCAGGACGTGGTATCATGAGAGGCTATACTTCCAGAACCAATGACGATATCTCTTAACCAGGCAGGTAAGCGTTTTAACTACGACTGGATCTTCCGTCGGGTAACCCTCACCTTTAGTGAAGGACAACGCTATGCCATACTGGGTCCCAATGGTTCAGGGAAATCCACTTTATTACAGGTGATCAGCGGCGCCATTCAACATAATGAAGGCACCGTTACCTACAGCACGCCGGAAAAACCCATCGCTCCAGATGCGTTTTTCCGGTATTGTGCCATTGCAGCTCCATATCTTGAGCTCGTTGAAGAGTTCACTCTTACAGAGATCATCCAATTTCATCAACAGTTCAAAAATTTCCTGCCCGGTATCACACCGGCCATGGCCATGCAGCTGGTTGGACTGGAAAAAGCCGCCAATAAACAACTCCGCAATTTTTCTTCCGGGATGAAACAGCGTATCAAGCTGGCCCTGGCTATACTCTCAGATGTTCCTGTTCTCCTGCTCGACGAGCCCTGTACCAATCTTGATGCTGCAGGCATCTCCGTATACCAGCAGCTCATCAATGATTATGGAGGCAACCGCCTTATTATTGTAAGCTCCAACGATGAACAGGAATACTTTATGTGCCGCGAACATATCCATATCATGGATTATAAATAAAGATAAAATCAACGGGAATATTATCTTCGTGAAAAGCTAAAAGCTATATGAAGACTGCCAGTAAGAAAGTGATTAATGGCTGGGCCATGTACGATTGGGCTAACTCCGTGTACAACCTCGTTATCACCACTACTTTTTTCCCTATCTATTTCTTAGCAGTTACAGGCGAACATGTTTCCTTCCTCGGAATGAACTTTGTAAACTCCGCATTGTACAATTACTCCATGGCTGCCGCCTACCTGTTGGTGGCCTTCGCCTCTCCTATCCTGTCGTCTATTGCGGATACCAGGGGCAATAAAAAGAATTTTCTGCGCTTCTTTACTATACTGGGCTCGCTCTCCTGCAGCGCGCTCTATTTTTTTGATGGCGACCATCTGCTGCTGGGCGTGATATGTTTTATCCTCTCTACCATCGGCTATTGCGGCGGCCTTGTATTTTATAATTCGTACCTGCCGGAAATCGCCGCTCCGGAAGACAGGGACCGTATCAGTGCCCGCGGCTACAGTTTAGGATATGTAGGCAGTGTGATTTTACAGTTGCTGGGGTTTGGCCTGGTAGTAATGGGACCTAAACTGGGACTGGGTAAAAGCCAGCCGGTACAGCTTACCTTCCTGCTGGTAGGTATCTGGTGGTTTGGTTTTGCACAAATCACTTTTGCCCGCCTGCCCAAAAGCATTGCTACCAACCCACAGCACGGCGGCAGCGCATTTACGGAAGGTTTTAGAGAACTAAGGAAAGTATATGCCCAGGTAAAACAATTGCCGGTACTGAAAAGGTTTCTCCGTGGATTTTTCTTTTATAGTATGGGCGTGCAAACTGTAATGATGGCAGCCACCATCTTTGGCGGTAAAGTATTGAAACTGCCGGATGAAATGCTGATCGTTACCGTAGTGATTATCCAGATAGTGGCCATTGCCGGCGCATGGAGCATGGCCAGGCTTTCTGCACGCTTTGGCAATTTACGTGTATTGATTGCCGTTGTTATATTCTGGATAGGCATCTGCATTGCCGGTTACAAAATGCAAACAGCCATGCATTTTTATTTGCTGGCCACTGCGGTAGGGCTGGTAATGGGAGGCATACAATCGCTCAGCCGTTCTACGTATGCCAAGCTGATGCCGGAAACAGAAGATACCACTTCCTTCTTCAGTTACTACGACGTTACCGAAAAGCTGTCGATTGTAATTGGTATGTTTTCATTTGCTTATATAGATGATATCACCGAAGACATGCGTAATTCCGTACTGGCGCTGGTGGTATTTTTTGTGATCGGGCTGATCTGGATCATTTCCGCCCTGCGCAAGCAAAAACAGCTGGCCTGAATTAAGTACCTTTCAAAAAGCAACTACGGTAAAACTTAAGGATAATGAAATTATACACCATTGAAACAGGATTCTTTAAACTGGATGGCGGCGCCATGTTTGGCGTAGTGCCCAAAACTATCTGGAATAAACTGAATCCTGCAGATGAAAACAATCTATGTACCTGGGCCATGCGTTGCCTGCTCATTGAAGACGACAACCGCCTCATCCTGGTAGATAATGGCATTGGCAACAAACAGGACGCAAAGTTCTTCAGCCATTATTATCTGCATGGCGACGCCACCCTTGATAAATCACTGGCAGCACATGGTTTCCACCGTGATGATATCACCGATATGTTCCTGACCCATCTTCACTTTGATCATTGTGGCGGCAGCATTATCCGCCAGGGCGAACGGCTGGTTCCCGCATTTAAAAATGCTACCTACTGGAGCAATGAGGACCACTGGAAATGGGCCACACAGCCTAACGACCGTGAAAAGGCCTCTTTCCTGAAAGAAAATATACTGCCCATACAAGAAAGCGGTCAGCTGAAATTTATTGATCATCTTGAAGGCGTGAATTTTACCGAACATGTTTCGATCCGCTTTGCCAACGGGCATACCGATGCCATGATGCTGCCACAGATCAGCTACAAGGGTAAAACTATTGTATACATGGCCGACCTGTTACCTTCCACCGGTCATATTCCATTGCCATATGTAATGGCATATGACATGTTTCCACTGAAAACATTGCAGGAAAAGAAAAGCTTCCTGCAGGAAGCTGCTGACAAGGAATTTATCCTTTACCTGGAGCACGACCCGGTAAATGAATGCTGTGTGCTGCAACAAACTGAAAAAGGTATCCGGGCAGGTGAAACTTTTTCACTCAGCAGTATTTAGATCCCTGTCAGACTGTCATTTTTTTTGCTGCTGCATTATATTTGATAGCAACAATGTATGGCTATACATATAACAACAGATAATAAATTGAAAAAACTGATCGTTGTGGGCGACCGTGTGCTGATAAAGCCAGCTACTCCCCACGAGCGTACCAGCAGCGGGTTATACCTACCCCCCGGAGTACAGGAAAAGGAAAAGGTTCAACGCGGATATGTGATTAAAACAGGGCCGGGATATGTTATACCGGTACCGGCCGACAATGACGAAGCCTGGAAACCGGAAGAAGAAAAAGTAAAATATATTCCATTACAGGTGAAAGAAGGCGACCTGGCTATTTTCCTGCTCAGTGGTTCCACAGCGGTGGTATACGAGGAGGAAACCTATTATATCGTACCGCAGGCTGCTATTTTAATGCTGGAAAGAGAAGAAGACCTGTAAAACATCTTATTCATCTTATTAAATAAAAAAAATCTGCTAACGAATAGCAGATTTTTTTTGTCTATCATGTATGAAAAAGCACTCTATTCCTTGTATTCCAATATATCGCCCGGCTGGCATTGCAGTACCCTGCAAATCTCTTCCAGTGTGGAAAAACGGATCGCTTTCGCTTTGCCGCTTTTTAGTATACTGAGATTTGCCATCGTAATGCCCACCTGTACACTCAGCTCTGTCAGTGACATCTTTCTTTTGGCCAGCATCACGTCCAGATTGACAATTATCCCCATTGTATATTACAGTTTAGGTCATTAAATGGTGAGCGCCTGTTCTTCCTTGAGGCTTACCGCTCTTTCGAAAACGATGGCCAGCGCCAGGATCACCATGAAAGCCATCAGCAGCTCCCAGCTGGCTCCCAGTACACTCAGCAATCTGAAATAAAGCCGGTTGTTGTACACCTTCACATTATCTGCTGCTATCCATGCAAAAACAATTTTGGTGAGCAACAGCCCCGACAAAACAAGTAAGATCCCCTTTACTGCACTCAGATTTTTCCGGGAGATAATATCTTCACTCCCCGCGCCAATCAGCAGCCGGAACAGGTAAAAGGTCATTAACAGGTAAAGTAATCCAAGTATAGTATTCTGAAGCACTGCTGCTTTCAGGCCCGGCGTATCAGGATTAAATCCTGACTGAAAAAAAGCAACACCATTAAAGATCGTGATATAAACACTGATCAATACAGAAACGAGCAGCACGATTTTCAACGGGAGAAGATACTTACTGATTTTCATGTTACGCCCTGTTTATTACTTCAAAGGTATTTCTACTTTATCGAAATTCAAAATAAATTTATCGATTATCAATAATTAATGATCGATAAACAGTACATAATGCCTGATAATAATTTGAAGCTCAACCGCTTGTTCTTTTTATTATCTTCATAAAAAAAATTACGTCATGGCCAATCAGGATGCATTTCTGGAATATATCAAAAGCGGCTATACTTTTAAAGGCGAGCATTTCAAGCTGGGTTGTGCCATGCTGAACGGTGAAGTAGTAACCGGCGCGGATGTTTTCCTGCCGCTTAAAACGCTTAACCGTCATGGATTAATTGCCGGCGCTACCGGTACAGGTAAAACAAAAACATTGCAGGTGATCGCTGAAGGGCTTAGCGATGCCAGTGTACCGGTGTTATTGATGGACATTAAAGGAGATCTCAGTGGTATCGCTGCTGCAGGTACCGACAATCCCAAGATTGCGGAACGTTACCAGAAAATAGGCGGTACCTGGAGCGCCGCAGCCTACCCTTCTGAGCTGTTATCGCTCAGCCAGGAAAAGGGCGTACGCTTACGCGCCACTGTTAGCGAATTCGGACCTATCCTCCTGTCGAAGATACTGGAGCTGAACGATACGCAGGCTGGGCTGGTAGCCATGCTTTTCAAGTATTGCGATGATAATAAACTGCCCTTACTCGATCTGAAAGACTTTAAAAAAGTATTGCAGTTTGCAGGTGATGAAGGTAAAGCAGACCTGGAAAAAGATTACGGGAAGATATCTACTACCTCCACCAGCACAGTGTTGCGTAAGGTGATTGAACTGGAACAACAGGGCGCCGCGCTTTTTTTTGGAGAGAAATCTTTTGAGGTAGATGACCTGATGCGTATCAGCGACGATGGCCGTGGTATCATATCCATATTGCGTGTAAGCGATATACAGGACCGGCCGAAACTCTTTTCTACCTTCATGCTCAGCCTGCTGGCAGAACTGTACGCCACTCTTCCTGAAGAAGGCGACCTGGATAAGCCCAAGCTGGTAATGTTCATTGATGAAGCCCATCTTATTTTCAATGAGGCCAGCGATGCCCTGTTAAAACAGATAGACACTATTATTAAACTGATCCGTTCAAAAGGTGTGGGTATTTTCTTTTGTACCCAAAACCCGATGGATGTACCTCCTTCTGTACTGGGACAACTGGGTCTCAAAGTACAACACGCCCTGCGCGCCTTTACTGCCAACGACCGGAAAACCATCAAGCAAACTGCGGAAAACTACCCGCTGTCCGACTTCTATAAAACAGATGAACTACTTACCCAGATAGGCATTGGTGAAGCGCTCATCACCTGTTTAAATGAAAAGGGTGTTCCTACCCCCCTGGCCGCCACCATGCTGGTATCGCCCAGGTCACGCATGGATGTGCTGACAACCGCAGAAATTGACGGGCTGGTAAATAACTCCAAGCTGGTAAAAAAATACGGCGAAGAAATTGACAGCCAGAGCGCTTATGAGATCCTTACCGCCAAGTTGCAGGAAGCAGCCGAAAAGACCGCTGCCACTGAAGCAGCACCTAAATCTTCCGGCAAACAAAAACAGGAAAAAGGCGTATTGGAACAGGTAATGGACAGCTCTGTAGCCCGGCAGGTGGGCCGCACTGCCGCCAGTATTATCACCCGCAGTCTCCTGGGCGCATTGGGCCTCGGCGGAAAAAGCAGTAAAAGTAAAAGCTGGTTTTAATTACGCAACGACAGCAATTCGCTGTCTGCTTACATCAATATATTTAAGAGTATGAGTAGAATTATTAAAACGGGCGTATGCTCGTACGGCATGTCTGGACAGATATTTCATGCCCCTTTCCTGCATGTGAACCCTGGATTTGAATTTACAGCAGTAGTAGAAAGAAGTAAAAACCTGGCACGTCAGCGCTATCCTAACGTTAAAGTATATACGAGCGTGGAAGATATGCTGGCCGACAAAGACCTGGAACTGATTGTGGTAAATACACCCAACTACACACACTTCGATTTTGTAAAAGCCGCACTGGAGGCAGGAAAGAATGTGATCGTGGAAAAGCCCTTTACCGTCCACGCCGGAGAGGGGGAAATATTAGCCGCATTGGCCGCTGAAAAAGGCCTGCTGCTCAGTGTTTACCACAACCGCCGCTACGACAGCGACTATAAAGTTGTAAAACAGGTATTGCAGTCCGGTCAGCTGGGCGATGTACTGGAAGCAGAAATACACTACGACCGTTTCAAGGAAGAGCTGAGCTACAAAAAGCATAAAGAAGTAGGAGGCCCCGGTACCGGCGCCCTGTACGACCTGGGCTCTCACCTCATCGACCAGGCCATTACCCTGTTTGGCATGCCTAAACGGGTATGGGCTGATATCCGCATCATCCGCCGCGACTCTGTTGTGGATGACTACTTTGAACTGGTACTTTACTACGATAACCTGCGGGCCCGCGTAAAATGCAACTACCTGGTGCGTGAAGCCCTGCCGGCTTACCAGCTGCATGGCCGTATCGGTTCCTTTATCAAAACAAAATCCGATATCCAGGAAGCACAGCTGCAGAGAGGCTTATTCCCCGACAGTCCGGATTGGGGGGCAGAACAACCACATGAATGGGGCCTGCTTCATACAGAAATTAATGGCGAAGTGGTAAAGAAGTATATTCCCGGTGGCCATGGCAACTACATGGATTATTACCAGGGCATTTACGAAGCATTGGTAAATAAAGCCCCTAACCCGGTACCTGCGCAGGATGCCATTAAAGTGATCAAAGTAATTGAAGCTGCTTTTGAAAGCAGCAAAGAAGGCAAGGTGATCGATCTTTAACGCAGATTTTGTCTGACGCGGATTTTGTCTGACTCAGGATTACGCTGATTATACTGATTAATTTGATTGATCATGTCTGATTTTAAAGGATTCGGGGAGATGGGAGCGAATATCTGCTTTTATCTTCCCGAATTTTTTATTAATCCGGTAAAATCAAGAAAAATAAAATCAAATTAATCAGTATAATCAGCGTAATCCTGAGTCAGACAAAATCCGCTTATGGGCAGGAGAGCCGTCCGGCGTCGTCCCGTACTACCAGCCCTTCTTCGTTGAGGAATTGCAATACTTCCATCAGGTCGCTTCTTTTTACATCAGGCAGTTTATTTTGCAGCATATTAAACAGCAGTGGTTGCTCTTTCAGCACTGTAATAACATGGTCGGATATACGTTTAAATCCGGCGGCATCTATTGGTTGTGATTTCTTTTTCAAACAAACATCACAAACGCCGCAAGGTGCAGCATCTTTTTCCCCAAAGTAAGCCACCAGTTGCTGTGTGCGGCATATATCACGGTTACGGGCATACGTAAACATCGCTTCCAGCCGGTCGGCATACACTTTTTTACGCACTTCCACCCTTGCCATATTGATACGCAAGTTTTGTGCAGATACCCGTTCCTGCAGGAAGCACAGCTGCGGTTCATCGCGGCGGGGCTGATAATTTATTATGCCATATTGGTGCAGTTGCTGTAGCTGGGCCGCGATCTCATCATCTTCCGTAAGCATAATACGGCCTATTTGCCGCTCGTAAACGGGTACTGCATTATCGAAAATCCCTTCGTAAGTGCGTAACAGTGTTTTAATGATTTCCTCCAGGGCGGGGTAAGCATTTTCAAATTCATAAAGAGACTCCTTATTGGTAACGAATTCTGCACGAGACGGGAGGAATACGCTTTCACTGAGTTGCAGCACGCCTTCCTGTTCCAGCAGGCGCACAGCGCTGTATGCCATGGTGAGATTAAGGTGAAAAGTGCGGGCAAAATCGTTGATATCAAAATCGAAGTACAAACCTTCTGCGCTGCCAACGGGCACCTGCAGGTAATTAACAATGCCCTGGTATACTTCCCTGACCTGTTCCAGTGTAGGAAACTGCAATGCAATCCGCTCATGCATTTCGGCAAGCTCCTCTTCATTGTATAACAGCACCGCATATGCTTTCTGTTCATCCCTGCCCGCGCGGCCGGCCTCCTGGTAATAGGCCTCCAGCCCGTCGGGCATATCGTAATGCACTACAATGCGCACATCGGGTTTATCGATGCCCATACCGAAGGCGTTGGTACAAACCATGATGCGTGTTTCATTATTGATCCAGGCTTCCTGTCTGGCGGCTCTTTCAGCCTGTGGCAAACCGGCATGGTAATAACTGGCAGGAATACCCTGTAGCTCCAGCAGCGACGCAATTTCTTTGGTACGTTTGCGGTTACGGCAATAAACAATGCCACAACCGGGCACGCGGTCCAGTATATGTTTTACCTTATCAATTTTAGTGGGTTCTTCCAGTACGCTGTATGAAAGATTAGACCTGGCAAAGCTTTTGGTAAAAACCCTGGCATCTTTCATCAGTAGTTTCTCGCAGATATCTGCCTGTACCCGTGGGGTGGCTGAAGCGGTAAGCGCCAGCACCGGTGCATCGGGAAAAAAGCTACGGATATCTGCTATCTGCAGGTATGCCGGGCGGAAATCGTATCCCCACTGCGAGATACAATGCGCTTCATCAACAGCCAGCAAATTTACCGGGAGCCCATCACAATAGGTTTGAAAAAGTTTGCTTTGCAGTCGCTCGGGAGATACGTACAGGAACTTGCATCCTCCACGACGGGCGGCTTCCAGGACTCTTTCCACTTCCTGGAAGGGCATTCCGGAATATACAGCATAGGCGGTGATCCCTCTTTTTTTGAGATTAGCCACCTGGTCTTTCATCAGCGCAATGAGAGGAGTGATCACCAGGCATAGCCCGGGCTTTATCATGGCCGGCACCTGGAAACAAATGGACTTGCCACCGCCGGTGGGAAGCAAAGCCAGTGTATCCTGTCCTTCCAGTACAGCGTTCACGATATCTTCCTGTAAGGGGCGAAACTGTTCGTATCCCCAATATTGCTGTAATATGGCTACGGGCGTACTCAAATAAAAATTTAATGGTTAATACGAAGATACGCGATTAGCGTGGATTTTGTCTGACTCAGGATTATGATGATTTAGGTGATTACCTGATTTTAGTGTTAGTATATCAGGGATCACGGAGGGATAATGCTCTGCATAACAGGGCCGGGAGATTTGCGAAACAGTGGTAATTGATTGGGAGTACAGATACTTCCTGCATACCTGTCGCATACTTCTCAGATACTTGGGTGTCGTCTATATGTAGTACTCACTATACAGTCCTCATACAATCTTCATATACTCTTCATACGGTCAACACGAACTACTGATGCACTTTCAATGCTTAGTGCATGCACTTAGCCCTGTTTGAGGCGTAAAAGCGCTTTGTAAATAGTTTGGCAAAAAACGGCAAAAACGGCGGATTGGTTTTGCCGCTTATTGCCCTGATGGTAATTTAGTGGTAGCATTTATAAAAAAAAATCAAAGTAATCAGCGAAATCATCATAATCCTGAGTCAGACAACCTTCGCGCCGGTCACTTTTTTATAGCGCAGCCTAATGGAGTTTATGGCCAGCACCACGTCTGAAATAGCCATAACGCCCGCGCCCACAATAGGGTTCAGGAAACCGAGGGCCGCTACCGGTATCGCCACTACGTTGTAAATAAATGCCCAGAAAAGATTCTGTTTGATAGTGAGATAAGTATGTTTGCCAAGTCCCAGTGCCAGTGGCAGGGAGCCAAGGTTATTATTGAGCAGTACTACGTTGGCGCTTTGCATGGCTACCTGGGTGGCATCACTGAGAGAGATACCGATGGTGGCCTTTGCCAGTGCTGGCGCATCATTGATACCATCGCCCACCATAGCGGTAGGTGCGACTTTCATGAGCGCGTCTATTTGCTGTAGCTTTTGTTCCGGCGACTGCTCCGCATATACTTCCGTGATACCCAGTTTGGCAGCCAGTTCGCTGCATTTGCGGGTAGTATCGCCACTCAGCAGAACGGCCTTAATGCCGGATTGCTGTAGTTGTGTGATCACCTGGGCGGCTTCCGGCCTGATTTCATCGGTAAAATCGATCCATCCCGCCAGTTGCCCGTTCTTTATGAGGTACAGGTTATGGCTATCATCTTGCGTAACTCCACCCGCCATGCGGAAAGAACCTAACTGCCATTCATTACCAGCCTTATCGCTGGCGCGCATACCCAGGCCCTTGTGTTCCCGGACCTGCTGCAACGGCACTTCCCCGGCAGATTTCCAGATCGCCGCTATAGACCGCGCAATAGGATGTGAAGAATATTTTTCCAGGCTGTATACCACCTGTTTAAAGTCTTCCTCCGGCATATCAAAGAAGCGGTATTCTCCCAGCTGAAGCTTTCCTGTGGTGAGTGTACCTGTTTTATCGAATACAACCTGCCGGATGTCTTTAAACATTTCCAGGGTATGCCCTCCTTTGATGAGGATCCCATTGCGGGCAGCGCGGCCCAGTCCTACCATTACAGCGGCCGGTGTGGCCAATCCCATAGCACAGGGACATGAAATAACCAGTACGGCTACACTGCGCATCATGGCGGTGGCCAGGGTGGTATGCCCTATAAAATACCAGCCCAGGAAGGTAACCAGGGCGATGCCTAATACCAGGGGAACAAATATGGCGCTGATACGGTCGGCCAGTTTCTGCATGGGTGGTTTGTCGGATTGCGCCTGCTTTACCAGCTCAATGATGTACGACAGCACCGTGTCCTTACCGGTGGCAGTAATATATACTTTGATGGTCCCGTCTTCCAGTATGGTGCCACCTATTACTTTATCTTTTTCTTTTTTGCCCACGGGTGCGCTTTCACCGGTGATCATGGATTCGTTGGCATGGCCGCTGCCCCAGTAGATAGTACCATCCATAGGTATTTTATCACCGGTATTCACCAATACGCAATCGCCTGTACGCAGGGTACGGTTATCTACTTCACGAATGTGCTCATGACCATGGCTGGTGTCGATAAGCCGGGCAGTGGTGATCTGCATGCGGGCCAGCTCGGCAATAGCGGTGGTGGTCTGTTTCACGGATCTTTCTTCCAGCAGATTGCCCAGGAATACCAGCGTAATAATAGCCGCTGCAGTTTCATAAAACATATAATCCGGGTTGCCATACACCAAGGTGCCTACAAAGCTGTAAACAAAAGCAGCCGTTGCTCCCAGCGACACCAGCACGTCCATATTGGCCATACGGTTAATGATGGAGCGTATCGCACTGCGACCGAAGTGCCACATTCCCACCAGGTATACAGGCAGCGTAAGACCAAACTGTACCCATGGCTCATGTAACCAGGACCAGCTAACCCACATATGCAGCAGCAGGGGCAATGTAAATATGAAACAAAAAATAAATTTGAATGTAAGTGTAGAGTATATCTTCTTTTCTGTGGGTTTATCTTCCGGCATTACTACACGGTATCCCATTTGGGTGATCCCGTTGAGAATTTCCGTTGAGTTAGCGCCTTCCGGTGCGGTGAAGCTCACTTCTTCGGTGGCAAAGCTGACATTAACGTCCTGCATCCCTTTTTTCTCCAGGTATTTGGAAACGCCCAGGGCACAACTGGTGCAATGCATTCCTTCTACCTTGCAATTAATGGCTATCATCTGACATCTCTCCGTTTTTTACAAAGTTAGCAGCAGATGAAATAGGCAGATAAAATATTAATGCAACGAAGCGGCAGAACTACAGGGGAAGCACCCGGAAACAGGCTGGACAAGGGCTTTAGCCTATTTTTGACGCAGTGCTGCAACTTTTGCAGAATCAGGTGAGGATCTATTGCTTTCTCCTTATTTTTGGGGATGGAATGGACATTTACACTGGATCAATTACCGGAAACCGCCCGGCAGTTCTGGGATCAATTCGCTGATAAACAGGTTTTCACGCTTGACGGCCCAATGGGGGCAGGGAAAACCACCCTGGTAAAGGCTTTATGCGCCGCCAAAGGCGTGCAGGACGCTACTGCGAGCCCTACTTTTTCGATCATTAATGAATATGCCTATACGGATACCCAGGGAAAACCCCGCAGGATCTTCCATCTGGACCTGTACCGGCTGCGGGACGAAGCCGACGCCATCAGCGCCGGCGTGGAAGACACCCTTTACCAGGACGCTATCTGCTTTATAGAATGGCCCGATTTAGTAGCCCATATGCTCCCCCCGGATACCGTTCACCTGCGGCTGGAAGTTCAGCCGGATCAAAAAAGGGTTCTGCGTGAAATCGCTTCATCTTCCAAATGATGTATCTTTGAATACTTCGATTTAAAAAAACTGAACACGCATATGGAGCAGAGGCAAAAACCTGTAGTAAGTGCCGGGTTTACCTATTCACCACTGGAAGAAACGCTGGATATTCCGCAGAAAAATTCCCGTTTGTTTATAGGTATCCCGAAAGAAACATCCTTCCAGGAAAACCGGATTGCCCTTACGCCCGATGCAGTCAGCATTCTAGCGGCACACGGACATCATATAGTAGTTGAGCATAAAGCCGGGGACGGCTCCCATTATTACGATACCGACTATTCAGAAGCCGGGGCAGAAATCGTATACGACAAAAAAGAGGTCTTTAAAGCGGAGATCATCGTGAAATCCGCACCGCTGAACGATGAGGAGATAGAACTGCTGCACCCGCACCAGATCGTTATTTCCCCTATTCACCTGGCTGCGCTGAAAGCGCCACAGGTGCAGAAAATGATGGATAAACGCATCACGCTGCTCTCTTTCGAGAACCTGAAAGATGATGCAGGCACCTACCCTATTGTAAGGGCCATGAGCGAAATAGCAGGAGGGGCCTGTATGCTGATTGCCGGACAATACCTGAGCAACGATAACAAAGGGAAAGGGATACTCCTGGGCGGTGTTACCGGTATCCCGCCTACTAAAGTAGTGATCATAGGCGCCGGCATCGTGGGTGAGTTTGCAGCCCGTACTGCGCTTGCCCTGGGATCTTCCGTAAAAGTATTTGATAATAATATTTACAAGCTGAAAAGGCTGCAGAATAACATCGGGGTACGTGTATTCACCTCTGTTATCCAGCCAAAAGTGCTGGCAGAGCAGCTTCGCAATGCCGATGTGGCCGTAGGAGCGCTATCATCGCAAAGCGGCCGCACACCTGTGGTGGTCAGTGAATCGATGGTGAGCAATATGAAAGCGGGCTCCGTGATCGTAGACGTGAGCATTGACCGGGGTGGCTGTTTTGAAACCTCTGAGATCACCACCCATGAAAACCCCGTATTCAAAAAGTATGATGTGGTGCATTATTGCGTACCCAACATTCCTTCGGGGTTTGCCCGTACCGCTTCTGAAGCCATCAGCAACGTGCTGATGCCTCTACTGGTGGAAGCGGCCGATGACGGCGGGTTTGAAAACCTGGTATGGATCAAGCGGGGCGTACGCAATGGCATTTATCTGTACAAAGGAGCACTTACCAACTACCATCTCAGCGAGAAGTTCAAACTGAAATATACTGATCTTGAGTTGTTGCTGGCGGTAAAAGGTTAACGCGGATTTTGTCTGACTCAGGATTTTAATGATTTATTTTTTTTTAAATAATTAAGGGAAATATAAGCTGATATGTGCTTGTATCT
Source organism: Chitinophaga sp. OAE865 (assembly GCF_040546735.1). Lineage (NCBI taxonomy): Bacteria > Pseudomonadati > Bacteroidota > Chitinophagia > Chitinophagales > Chitinophagaceae > Chitinophaga > Chitinophaga sp. OAE865. The sequence continues at coordinate 119,286 of NZ_JBEPOF010000001.1, forward strand.
CCCTTAACTGTTAAATAAATAAATCATCAAAATCCTGAGTCAGACAAAATCCGCGCGTTATACTTCGAGCTGGTAGCCCAGCAGTATGGCCGCTATTATGATAATGCCCACCACAATGCGGTAATAGCCCCACATTTTGAATCCGTACTTCTTTACAGCGCCTATAAAGAATTTGATAGCGCCCAGGGCTACAATAAATGCCACGATATTACCAATCAGCAGCAACTTGAGGTTTTCCGGGTGCGCAGTTAATAACTCCTTCCCCTTCAGCAGTTTATAGCCGGTTGCAGCAGCCATGGTGGGCACTGCCAGGAAAAAAGAGAACTCGGCGGATACATTACGGGACAGATTTTGCTGCATACCGCCAATAATGGAGGCTGCACTGCGGCTGGTACCGGGAATAAGCGCCAGGCACTGGTAAAGTCCAATACGTAAGGCGGTGAAAATATCTATTTTTTCTTCTGTGAGAATCGTAGGCTCTTTAAACCAGTTGTCTACAAACAGGAGGATAATACCACCTACCAGCAGTGTAATACCTACTGTAAGCGGGCTTTCCAGCATGGCATCGATCTTTTTGCTGAACAGGAAGCCGAGGATTAACGCGGGGATCACGGCTATGGCCAGCTTCAGGTAAAAGCTGAAGCGATTTTTATCAAAAACCAGGAATTTTCTCCAATAAAATACCACCACCGCCAGGATGGCACCCAGCTGGATCACAACTTCAAATAGCTTGGTGAACTCATCTTTACCAATACCCAGCAGCGCGCTCACAATGATCATATGCCCGGTGGAGGAAACCGGCAGAAATTCCGTTAAACCTTCCACGATGGCAATAATGATAGCCTGAAAAACATTCATCGAATTTAATATGGTTAAAAGTTAAAAAAAAAGCGATGAGGGATCATCGCTGTTAAAATACTTTTATAGAAGCAATTATGCCTTTGGTTTTGGGCGGTGCATAATAGCATACACTTCTATCACCAGGCCCAGCACAATAACAATGGGGGCCAGGGTGATTCTGCGGAAGCTATATACCTGTTCCGGTTTGAAGCTGTTAGGATCACTGGAATCGCCTCCCATCATAAGAAGGAAGCCCAGGATGATCACCACAATACCGGCCAGCATGAATTTGTAGTTTTCTTTTGGAAAAATAGGGCGGCTATCGGCCAACGCGTTTTCTGCCTCCTTATTTAAAGCTGTTTTAGCCATAGTGTTTGGTATTATATCTTCATTAAAGATTTTAAAATTAATACAGATCGTCCAGTTTAAGGCGCAGGTACTTCATTACCGAGCGGTGTGTGCTCACCAGTGAAATACTGATCCCTATCAGGATCATGCCTACGAAAAGGAGCGCTATCATCAGGTTATCACGCAATCCTGCCAGTTCGGGCAACAGCTTATCGGCTACGGACATAATGCCTATCAGGCCGGCGATAGCTATTACTGCGGCAATGGCGCCATTGGCAATACTCCGCAGATCGAACGGTTTGGCGATAAACCAGCGGGTGGCCCCCACCATCTGCATGGTTTTGATCAGGAAGCGGTTACTGAACATGGCCAGGCGAATGGTATTATCTATCAGGAATATCACCACCAGGCAAAGCAACCCGCTGATGATCAGGATAATTAATCCTATCCTATTTACATTTTCATTCAGTTTGCTCACCAGCATGCGCTGATAGGATATTTCCCGTACAATGCTTTGCTGTGAGAGCTTATTTTCAATGATCTTCAGGCTGTCGTTGTTCACATAATTGGCGTTAGCCTTTATATTGATACTGCTGTACAGCGGGTTATATTGCAGGAGGGTAATAAAATCTTCCCCGAAATCCTTCCTGAACCGCTGTGCTGCCATGTCTTTAGACACATACTCAATGGACTTAATATATGGCTTGTGCGACATGGAATCGCGCAGGGCTATGGCCTGTGCTTCTTTTACGTTGTCCCGGAGGATTACCTGTATCTCTATGCTTTCCTTAAAATACACACTCAGCTTATTAGCATGTATTACCACCAGACCCAGTGTGCCCAGTAAAAACAATACCAGTGCTACACCAATGATGGAGTACAGGTAGGATGGTTTCGACTTCTTTGCTGATGATTTCCCGGATTGCGCCATTAATCTGCAGTTTATCGGCGAAAATAATAAAAATTAGTAGTTATGTGTTTAATTTTGCCAACCCGGTCAGGTAATACAGTCTTTCCGGGCAATAGAACAGCAATATAGAGAGATGTTAGGGAATGACATTGGAGTATTAATGAATTTAACATTATTTTGCTGAACAGGCATTGTACAACTTTTTAAATTATAACTGATAACGCCTTAATGACCGGACGTATTGTTTATATCCGGACAATTAAGGTTCATCTACAACCGATATGGAATACAATTTCAGGGCAATCGAAAAAAAATGGCAGCAACAATGGGAGCAATCGCATGCTTACCGGGTGAGCAATGACAGTCCAAAGCCGAAATGTTATGTACTAGACATGTTCCCCTATCCTTCCGGGGCCGGCTTACACGTGGGTCATCCGCTGGGATACATTGCAACGGATATCTATTCCCGCTATAAAAGACTAAAAGGCTTTAACGTACTCCACGCAATGGGATACGATGCTTTTGGTTTGCCTACGGAGCAATATGCCCTTGAAACAGGTCAGCATCCTGCAGTGACCACCGAACAGAATATCAAAGCGTTCCGTGAACAACTGGATAATATTGGCTTTTGTTACGACTGGGACCGGCAGGTAACCACCAGCGATCCTTCCTATTATAAGTGGACACAGTGGATTTTCCTGCAGATCTTTGAAAGCTGGTACAACCGCAGCACAAAGAAAGCGGAGCCTATTGCTTCCCTGGTAGCTATTTTTGAGAAAGAAGGCAATGCCGGCCATATCTGCCCCGGCGACCGGAGCATACAATTCACTGCGGCTAACTGGAAAGGCTATAGCGAGAAAGAACAGCGCGATATACTGATGCAATACCGCCTGGCCTACCTGGCGCATGCGGAAGTAAACTGGTGCGCCGCACTGGGCACTGTGCTTGCCAACGACGAAGTAGTAAATGGCGTAAGTGAGCGCGGCGGGTACCCCGTGGTAAAGAAGAAAATGAGCCAGTGGTTCCTCCGTATCACCGAATATGCCAACCGTCTGCTGGAAGGACTGGAAACAGTGGCCTTCAGCGATGCCATGAAAGAAATGCAACGTAACTGGATCGGCAAGAGCCAGGGCGCCGAAATTAAGTTCGCCCTGAAAAACTCAACCGAACACGTAGAAGTATACACTACCCGCCCTGATACCATTTTTGGCGTGGACTTCATGGTACTGGCGCCTGAGCATGACCTTGTAACGCGGATCACTACCCCGGAACAAAAAGCAGAGATCGACAAATACCTGGAATATGTGCAAAGCCGTTCCGAACGGGAACGTATGGCCGATGTAAAACAAATCACCGGCTGCTTTACCGGCGCCTACGCCATCAACCCGTTCGATGGCCGTGAAATACCTGTGTGGATAGCGGAATATGTGCTGGCCGGTTACGGCACCGGGGCTATTATGGCAGTGCCCTGCGGTGATCAGCGCGACTATGGCTTTGCCCGGCATTTCAATATTCCCATCACCAATATCATTGGCGACGCCTTCAACGGGCAGGAAGCTAATCCTACCAAAGAAGCCAAACTGCAGAACAGCGGCTTCCTCAATGGCATGGACATGAAACCCGCTATGGATGTGGTGATCACCAAACTGGAAGAACTGGGTATCGGCAAACGCCAGATCAACTATAAAATGCGCGACGCCGGCTTCAGCCGCCAGCGCTACTGGGGAGAGCCCTTCCCAATCGTTTATAAAGACGGGGTTCCATATGCCATGGACGAAAAAGACCTTCCACTGGAATTACCACACGTGGAAAACTATAAACCCGGGGAAGAAGGTGAAGGTCCCCTGGCCAATATCACCGACTGGGTAAACATCGCCCCCGGCGTAAAACGCGAAACCAACACCATGCCCGGTTATGCCGGCAGCAGCTGGTATTTCCTGCGCTATATGGATCCGCACAATGATAAAACCTTTGCAGACCGTAAAGCCACCGATTACTGGAACCAGGTAGATGTGTACGTAGGCGGCACCGAACACGCTGTGGGGCACCTGCTCTATTCCCGTATGTGGACCAAGGCATTGTACGACCTGGGACATATTGGTTTTGATGAGCCGTTTAAATCGCTGATCAACCAGGGTATGATTGGTGGCAGTTCCCGGCTGGTATATCGTGTTCGCGGAACGCATCAATATGTATCGCACGGTTTGAAAGACCAGTATGAAACAGATGAGCTGCACGTGGATGTAAATATTGTAGATGGGGTGGAACTGGATACAGAAGCATTCAAAAAATGGAAGCCGGACTTTGCAGATGCAACATTCATACTGGAGGATGGCAAATACATCTGCGGCGTACAGCTGGAAAAGATGAGCAAACGTTTATTCAATACCGTTAATCCAAATGACCTGGTAGAAAAATACGGCGCTGATACTTTCCGCATGTACGAAATGTTCCTGGGGCCGGTAGAACAATCCAAACCCTGGGATACTAAAGGTATTGAAGGCGTTCACCGCTTCCTGAAAAAACTGTGGCGCTTGTTTGCCGACGAGCAGAAAGGTATCCTTGTTAATGAGCAACCTGCTACACCGGAAGAGCTGAAAATACTCCACAAAACCATCCAGAAAATAGATCATGATACTGCCAGCTTCTCCTATAATACAGCAGTAAGCCAGTTTATGATCTGTGTAAATGAGCTCGCCACACTGCGTTGTCACAAACGGAGCATCCTGGAACCTTTGCTGATCCTGCTTACCCCATATGCGCCTCACCTGTGCGAGGAACTGTGGCAGTACATAGGCAATAATGAAAGCATCCTGAATGCACTTTACCCGGTATTTGAAGAGCAGTATATCAAAGAAAGCGCCTTCAATTATCCGATTGCCATCAACGGTAAAACCCGCTCTGAAATGGGCTTCCCCCTGGATGCTGCTATACCGGACATTGAAAAGGAAGTTCTTGCCAGTGAGATAGTACAGAAATGGCTGGAAGGTAAAGCGCCTAAAAAGGTGATCATCGTAAAAGGGAAAATGATCAATGTAGTGATATAAGGATCACTGAATTTTATAGAAAAGGGGGGTGTCAAAAAATGACACCCCCCTTTTTTTTACCCGATGGAGATAGCCGGTAATGTTAGATCCTTGTGGAAGCAGCGATGCCAGCACCGCATGATTTAAAATATTCTTCATGTAGGTATCTTACCTGATAACACTTATCCCGCTTAAAGCAATCCCGCACATAGATAACCCGATCAGCAAAATAATCCCTGAAGAAAGCAACATCGCCTTCCCAATCTGATTTTTATTTGCAATGATCAGGATGAGGCCAACTATAAAATAACCACCCACCAGTACGAGGGCCAGGATCCCCGCTATCACAATGCCTTCATCACTCATGCACATCAACAGTAAAATGGCCAGGGGGATAAGTGTAAATAAAAGTACGTTTTTGAAAAACTCATTCATACATCATCGTTTAAATAATGGGAATAAATGTCCGTTCTTCCTGGAGTTGCTTCAAATATGTTTCCTTATCATCACGGTAAAACAGGTTCATGGTTTCAAACGGGATGATACGGCCATCTTTATGAACAATATGGACACAGGATTTCTTGATAGCCCGTACATCAAAATCGTATGCGTCCAGGAAGCGCATGATCACGATGCGGAACAGGTTCGTATAGTCGAGGCCGGGAGCCTGTACCTGCGGCAGGCAGCAAAGCAGCGACTGCATATCATTAACAGCGGCATCAGTAGAGATACCGGTACTGAATATTTTCAGGATGTGCTGATGCAGTCTTTCATCCTGCTCATATACGATAGTATTTTTTGAGTTGTTCAGTAGTATGGCCGGGTCTACATAGCGGGTAAGCGGGTACACCTGACCGTCAATTTTGAGCGCATAGGCCATAGCCAGGGCGTCTGGGTTACAGGGAACGGGAATAATGTCATGATCATTCCAGACCGGCGATTGTTCGAGGATGCGCTGTCTTACTTCTGTTAGCGTAATACGGTCGGTAGCGGGGTCAAAGCCATCAGTACGGCCAGCCACCTGTACCGGTTGAAAGGTAACACCGCGAACGCAGGGCTGCTTCAGGGCATAATCGATGATGGCTCCTATTTCATCTTCATTCACCCCGCGTTGCAGTGTAACCACCAGTGTAGTACTGAGATTCACTTCATTGAGATTTTCCAGCGCCTGTTTCCGGACATCCGTAAGATCCTTTCCCCGCATGCGTTCCAGCGCCTCCGGCTTAAAGCTGTCGAACTGAAGATATACTTCAAAATCCGGCATATAGGTAGCCAGGCGTGCGGTGAACTCTTTGTCCTTTGCTATGCGCACACCGTTGGTATTGATCATAAGATGCCTTATAGGCTTACGTTTGGCGATATCCAATATTTCAAAGAACTGTGGGTGGATAGTAGGCTCTCCCCCACTGAGCTGCACCACATCCGGCTGTCCTTCATTTTCCACGATGATATCCAGCATCTGTTCTATTTCTTCCAGGGTGCGGTGCCGGCCGTAATGTGGCGATGACATTGCATAACAGGTAGGACAGGTAAGGTTACAGCGATCTGTTACCTCAATTACACTCAGGCAGGAATGCTGCTCATGATCCTTACAGAGGCCACAATCATATGGGCAGCCATAATACGTGCTGGTATTGGTTTTAAGCGGGGCTTCAGATGGTTTGTTATAGTTACGGGTATTCTTATAATAATTAATATCAGTGGCTATCAGCACTTTCTCCTTTCCGTGATGCGGGCAATGTTTTACCATGAAAACCTTTTCATCTTCAAATATCACCTTGGCATCTACACGACGCAAACAGGTACTGCAGATACTGAGGGTAAAATCATAATAGGTATAATTTTTTTCAGGCATATTGTTTTTGTGTTAGTCGTGATGGGAAAATGATCACCGGTGAATAATAAAGCAACCCTGCCAAACAGGCCAGCTGTATGGATCCCAGGCCGAAAGCAAAACGGTATCCGGGCTTGATAAAATCGAGCCCGAAACGGAACAGCAGGTAGCTGATCATGAAAAGTTTAAACCGCGCGCCGTTTACCAGGGGATAGCGCCGGCCGGCAGCTCTCAGCATCTGCCATAATAATATCAGAAAAATAATTTCGTAGAGAGATACAGGATGCCGGGAGATACCGTCGCCCAGGTCAAGGCCCCATGGCAATGAGGTGGGCAGACCGTAGGTTTCTTCATAAATGCCCATGGTAAAGCAGCCTATACGGCCTATGATCATGGCCAGTATCAGCGGATACACAAAAAGGTCGCCGGTAGAATGCCGCTCTCCTACCGCTTTTTTGATCAGCTCCACTCCTGCCAGGCCGCCGAGCAATCCTCCTACAATAGTTTTATTCTGATAAATGTAAAGCAACAGGTTACCGGCCTGGTACAGGCCCGGAGGATTCTCCAGCGCACCTAACAACCGGCTTCCCAGCAAAGCGCCGAAAATAGCGCCTATAATGGCCCAGAGGCGGTTATTATTCTCCACCTGGTCGCCCTGCTGCTTGCGCAGGTATAAAAAATAGCGGAAGCCGGTAAACATGCCCAGGGTTTCCGTTACTGCATGCAGCGGAAGGTGTAAGGAAAACAAATTGATATAAACGGGGAACTGCAAAGGACCAGCATTATTTAATACACAAATTAATATTTATATTTAGACGAAAGTCAAGCCATACAAAATATGTTACAGGAGGTTTTAAAGAAACACCAATCCGCCTTCAAGCCGGTTATTCCGCTTTTGGGAGATCATGAATCCCTGCTGGTAATGGATTTCACCGCCAATAACACTACGCTCACTAAAAACATACTCCAGGATATCAACCGGTTTAGCAGGTATATAAACAATACACTGGAACAGAGCGGCTGCCGGCTGGGTATTGGCGGCTATGCCGAACACCGTACTATTTACGCGGTAAGCCCTCATTTTGACGCGGGGGAAGAGCCGCGCCGCCTCCACCTGGGCATTGATATATGGGGGGAGGCCGGTACCCGGCTTTATGCGCCTATGAATGCGCATGTACATAGTTTCCGTTTTAATGACCATTTCGGGGATTATGGCGCCACCATTATACTACAGCACCAGCTGGACGGATACACCTTTTATACGTTGTATGGCCACCTGAGTATTTCCAACCTGCAGGGATTATATGAAAATATGCCCATTACAGCCGGACAACCGTTGGCGCATTTCGGTACCCCGGCCGAAAACGGCGGATGGCCGCCACACCTGCATTTCCAGATAATTGAAGATATGCAGGGATTCCGCGGGGATTATCCCGGTGTATGCCGTTACAGTGAAAAAGAAAAATACCTGCAAAACTGCCCCGACCCCGATGTGATCCTCCAGCTGAATCAATACACCCACTAACAGGCAATTTTCCAGGATCAGACGATTCAATATCTTATTAATAAATTATTCCCCGCCATTAGGATTTATCCGTCCCCGTGCTATTTTTACAGGCTAAAATTGAATTTGTATGAGAAGATTATGGCTGACGGCTTTTTGCGGCCTGCTGGTGAATGCCCTTGCAGCACAGGTTCCATTGAAGGTGATGACTTTCAATATACGCTATAATAACCCGGACGACAGCGCCAACGCATGGCCTCACAGGAAAGATAAAGTAGCTTCGGAAATCCTGTTCCTGGGTGCAAATACACTTGGTGTACAGGAGGCGCTGAATGACCAGATGCAGGACCTCCAGCAAAGACTGCCACAGTATAAAATGATTGGCGTTGGCAGGGACGACGGAAAAACAAAAGGAGAATACTCCGCTATATTTTATGATACCGCCCGTTTACAATTATTAAAGAGCGAAACTTTCTGGCTGTCGGAAACCCCAACGGTAGCGGGTCACATAGGATGGGACGGCGCCTGCACCCGTATTGTAACCTGGGGAAAGTTCAGGGATAAGAAAACGAATAAAGTGTTTTATCATTTCAATACCCATTTTGATCACAGGGGGAAAATTGCACGCAGGGAAAGTGCAAAACTATTGCTGCAAAAAGTACATCAGATCACAGGGAAGGAGCCAGCTATTATTACCGGCGATTTCAACGCCACTCCGGATGATGAGCCCATTCAGATTATTATAAACCCAAGTGATCCGCTGCATTTAACGGACAGCAAGGCGATCAGTAAAACGCCTCACTTCGGTCCTGCCGGCACTTTCAACGGATGGAACATTGCAGAAATGGATGACCAGCCCATTGATTACATCTTTCTCAAAGGAAAGTATGATGTTTTAAAACACGCCAGTATCTCTGAGATCTGGAAAGGCAGGTATGCTTCCGATCATTTTGCCGTATACGCGGAAATCAATATCAGGTAGTGAAATAAATAACGGATCTGCAGAGAGATGCTCATCGTCTATCTCCCACAGATCCGTTATTTAAAAGGTTCTGCTGATTAGTCGTGGGTATGTTCCACCGACATGCTGTTTTCCAGGGCGTTTACCACTTTATTGTGGAGATTGCCGTTAATGTCTACACTGATCTTTAACTTACCATTGGCGAAGGAGCCGGTAAAGTCGCCGATCTGCAGTTTGGTGAGGATGAGGTCCATAGAAATTTTGAGGGAACCTTTCCAATCAATGTTGGTATCGGTTACCACTACATCCTTTCCTTTCGCCAGCAATTCGATCTGACCGGAGAGAAGTATTTCTACCGGTATTTTTTTGCTATCCCAGGTAATAAATCCTATCAGTCTTACAGCAGGATCTTTCTTATCTCCTTCTACCCTTGCATACACTCTTACCTGCTGGTAAGTTCCTTTAGGAATTTTAATGGCGCCCAGTATAGTAGGTACCTGTTTAAGGTCAATCTGCCTGTCTGTCTTCAATTTGAATTCCACTTCATCTTTACCACGTTTGGCATCGAAGCGGATTTCCCTTAAACGTGCGGTAGCAGTGTCCCAGGTAATGTCGAAACCACCAGAGGCTGCTTTAGCCATAGATGCGTCGCCGGTGATCGCAGACAAACGTCCGGAGGCATCAGGTGATAAAGTAGCTGTTGGATTGATCGCTGAGATTTCGTAGCTCACGCTGGCAGCGTCCGCATCGTCGATTGGTTGATTAGTATCTGGTTTCGCCATGTCCGTATTGGCACACGAGGATAGCAAGATACTGGCAATGCCTATGGCACCACAGAAGTGTAAGATTCCGGTTTTCATATCGATATGGTTTTAATGACTATGGGGAAAAATTCGTGGGCTAAATTTAACAAAGAATTTGGAAAAAAAAATCAGTTTACTGTTAATTAATAAAGAATGATCCGGCTGAGCTTCGTTCAACCGGATCAATATATGATGCTATTTCTTCAACAGCTCTTTTTCAATTCGTGTAGGCGTATCCGTTCCATTCACAATTGACCCTGCGCTGATAGCTATTGCCTTAATAATATCTGTAATATTCCTGATATCCAATGTCGCCAGTTCATCTTTTACGGTATGATAATAGGCATCCTTATCGATCTGTGTGGTGGAAATGGTATGCGCCGGTACCCCTTGCCTGGCGAGGGTGGCATTGTCTGACCGGTAGAACAGGTTTTGTTCGGGGTAAGGATCCGGATGGAAACTGAAGGTAGATCCTTTAAGGTTCCGCTGAAGGATAGGACCGAAATCGGATCGTTCAAACCCGGTGATAAAGGCGCTGTTCTTACCAAATTTGGATTCCTTACCAATCATCTCGATATTAAACATGGCCATTACTTTTTCAGGATCCTGGTGCTCGGAGAAATAGCGCGATCCATGTCCGCCGGATTCCTCTGCAGTGAAGGCAACAAAGATCACCGAGCGTGCAGGCGGGTGCTTGCTGAAATACTTCGAGAGCATGATCACAGCGGTGGTGCCCGAGGCATCGTCATCTGCGCCATTGGCGATACTGTCGCCCGCTTCTGAAGGCAATATCCCCAGGTGATCATAGTGACCGGAGAAGATCACGAACTCATCCGGTTTTGTTTTGCCCCTGATCATACCAGCTACATTGGCAAAGTGCTGGGCTGTAATTTCCCTTCGGATATGGATACTCCAGGAAGCGGTATCGGGTACGTCTCTGGGTGCGAATACAAGTATCACCTGCTTGCCTGCTACAGGCACTGCTTCCAGTTCATCTTTAGTATCATAGCTATGTTCTGAAAAAGAAGCGGTGATGCCGCTGAGGTAACCATTCATAGCGGCTCCCACCCAAACAAGTGTGTTTTTCTCCACTGCTGCAGGGTTACGCAGTATTTTCATGAGCTCAGCAGGGGCATTGGCGTGCACAATATTGTAGCTGCTGTCCTTTTCCCAGTCGAAGCTGCTGCCGGTACCCACCGGAACAACGGGCCAGTTCTGTTTCTCCCCGCTAACGGTAAGGGATACACTGGTAGTTTTCAGGCTGTACTTACTAAATTCCTGCAGGAAGTTCTTTTCACCGGGAAGCGGCTGAAGACCGGCTTTGCCAAACTCGCTGCTGATAAACTGTGCGGCCTTTTCAATACCGGGCGTGCCGGGGAAACGGCCCTGCATATCATCTGCAGCCAGGGTGCCGATAATGCGCGCTACCTCTTTTTCTTTAATGTCCTGTGCAAAGCCGGTAACGGAAAGGCTGCCGGCAGCCAGTAATAATAACAATGATTTCTTCATATAAGCGGTTAGTCCTTTTTTTTGTTGTTTATTCTGACGGGTGGTTGCTGCCCTTTTTCATTTGTAAAATAAGCATTACTATATGTTTGCAGGATGGCAGCATAATCTGCTCCAAACTGCAAGTCTAACATTTTCCCGTCAGGTGAAACTAACACTTTGGTAGGATAACCTCTTACTTTATATGATTCTTCTATCCGGGTATCGGAATGGGCTGCGGGGAAAACATATTTGTTGGCGGCTATAAAATCGCGGGCTGTTTCCAGTGATTCATGGCAGGAAATGGCCAGGATGGCATTCTGCGGGCGTTTTCCTTCATTTATTTCTTTTGCCAGTTCATTGAGATGGGGCAGATCCTCCCTGCATGGTGCGCACCAGGTACCCCAGAAATCCAGCAACAGCCATTTTCCCTGGTAATCCGCCAGGCGGATGTCTTCATTATTCATGCCTTTCAGGGTAAAATCCGGTGCGTCTTTCCATTCTTTCAGCAATACATCCCGGAAATAATCATTAAAGGATTTACCGGGAAAATGTGCATTAAAAAAAGCCCTTGTGCTGTCCAGCATATCCGGCTGAACGGCCAGCTGCCCCGATAGCACTTTCATGGCGTCCTCCGGCTGGCCTAAAGCCGCCAGCTCCCTGGCAAAGTAAGTACTGTAGTTTTCTTCTCCATGAAGAAGCACCCGGTCGTAAAAGCTTTCGTATGCTTTGTCTGCATTACTTTTAGGCTCCGTGGCGGCAGCCATGGACAGGTAATTCAACGCGGCTTTCTTATCAGTTAGTTTGGTGGTTTCGTATTTGAGATAATAAGCGTGTGACAGCAGGTATTTATTAGCGGCCTTTTTTTCTTTCAGCTCCGGGTGCGCTGTCCAGAAGACAGTATCGGCCAGGTTCACTTTAATATCGTTCAAAACCTTATCCAGCAGGGTATCCGCGGCAGCGGGCATATTGGCCTTCCGGAGTATGTCCTGTACCAGCAACTCGTACCTGGCGGCTTTGCCTAACGTCATTTCTGCCGCGCCTGGGTTACCAAAGCTTGCGACAATAGTTTTTAATATAGCCGTATCCGTTGTATGCATAGCTTTGTTCCACAACGACATAGGCCTTACGGACACCTGTAAAACACTATCCTTCTCCTCCAGCAACCGGTTCATCAGCAATTGCGCGCCGGCAGGCGCTTTCCTGCTTTCCTCAAATATCTTCGCAATGCGGGCTTCGGAAACTCCCTGGCTCCGGAACTCCTTTCCCGCATCTGTTGTATCAAATTCACGCTGTGGCAGGTTTTGTACGAAAGACTGATCCAGCCAGGAATTGAGCGACCACTGATTGGTGGATAGTAGTTTGATCAAAAACATCGCACTATCCACATTTTTGTAGTATGTATCCTGTAATTTGTTAAACAGATGCGAGAAGGATCCTGCCAACGCTGCTGCGGGCAAGTCTTTCAGGGCATTCCGGTATTGCTCGTACATGTACTCGGAATCATGTCCGTAAATGTCGAGCTTCGCCCGTTTAAAGGCCAGCCGGTCGCCATACCTGGGTGTATTCACTGCCAGGAACTGTGCAATTTTTGCAGAATCAGCCTCATTATTCACCTTTAGCCAGTTGCTGTAGTTGCTCATGCGCATCAGTGTATTGAACCAGGCGGTATCGGCTGGTAAAGGTTTTGAGACGGCAGGTATTACGGTCACGTCTTTCGCTACCACGACGCTGCCGTTCTGCAGTACCTGCAGGCTCCGTAATTCCAATGCGTGTACATTGCCTTTATTACGGAACAGGCTATACGAAAAATTACCGGTTAGCCGTATACTGTCTTTGTTATTTTCTTCCGGAACACCGGTTACCCTTACCAGGTCTTTATCTGCACCGGTAATACGAAAATTCCAGGGATGTTCATTCCATTCTTTGTTTACAGCAAGCTGTGTTGGTTTACCGGGGAAGAAATACTTCAATTCAGCATGCATGAATGGCCAGGTGTATGTCAGTACTCCCTTAATATTATCGGTGATGGCCACGGAAGCGGCAGCCGGTTCAGCAATGGCCATGGCATTCACCGGGGCGCTGATGCTATCGTTGGGGAATATTTTAAACATTAACGGCCGGTGTAGCAACAGCATGAATTCCATCATACGCCAGTCGCCGGTATATGTAGCAGGCTTCCCGGAATTAAAATCAAGTCCCGGCCTTTTCAGAGCCACACTTTCCAGTTCATAGGCAACAGTAGCACCGCCATCCGGCTCAGTGGCGGTAATGGTAAGCCTGACGGTTTTAGTTATATACGTTGCCTGGTTACCGGGAACGCTGTCTTTTGTGATCACCTGGTACCGCCAGGAATCATTCTTTTTAAACTTTGACTGGGCGGAAGTACGAAGGGAGGAGCCAGCGAGGATGAGGTAAACAAGGAGCAACAGGTACTTTTGCATATAGGGGAACTTGATTTTAGATATTTAAAATACGCATATAAAAATGAACCAGCAATAGCTGCCTGCTACCTTTGAATATTTGTGTATTTTTGAGCATATACAATTATGTCCAATCAGCCTTTAAGACCAGAAGAGAGTAAGCTCAGCGCTGCTGACAAAGAGTTCGAAAATAGTATACGTCCCCGGGAGATCGTTGATTTTTCCGGCCAGGACCAAATTATCGAGAACCTGAAGATATTTATTAAAGCGGCGAAAATGCGTGGGGAAGCGCTTGACCATGTGTTGTTCCATGGCCCTCCGGGCTTGGGTAAAACCACCTTGTCACGTATTGTGGCTAATGAACTGGGCGTAAATATCCGTGAAACTTCAGGGCCGGTAATTGAGAAGCCCGGCGACCTGGCCGGTTTGCTCACCAATCTGGAAGACAAGGATGTGTTGTTTATTGATGAGATTCACCGGTTAAGCACAGTAGTGGAGGAATACCTGTATTCTGCCATGGAAGATTACCGTATTGATATTATGATCGACACCGGTCCGAGTGCACGTGCTATCCAGATCAACCTGCTACCGTTTACCCTGATCGGAGCCACTACCCGGTCTGGGTTGCTCACTGCCCCGCTGTTATCGCGGTTTGGGATCAAATCGAGACTGGAATATTACAATGCAGCCACCCTGCACAAGATCATTTGGCGGGCTGCGGGTTTGCTGAATACAAAGATCACTTCAGATGCTGCGAGTGAAATAGCACGGCGTTCGCGTGGCACCCCCCGTATTGCCAATGGGCTGCTGCGCCGGGTACGCGACTTCGCCCAGGTAATAGGTAATGGGGTGATTGATATGGAAATAGCCCTCCTGAGCCTGAAAGCGCTGAATGTGGATGAATATGGCCTTGATGAGATGGATAACCGTATCCTCAATACCATCATTGAAAACTTCAAGGGAGGCCCGGTAGGCATCACCACTATTGCTACTGCGGTAGGGGAAGAAGCGGGTACCCTGGAAGAAGTATACGAGCCATTCCTGATCCAGGAAGGGTTCATCAAACGTACCCCGCGGGGAAGGGAAGTAACGGAAAAAGCGTATATCCACCTGGGCAAAACCCCTTTCAGGGGTGGGTCCAATTTATTGTTCTGACACGCGGGTTTTGTCCTTGAACACTGATTACGATGATTATAATGATTTGTTTGATTTAATCATATTGATTTAAAAAATTAAGGGAGATAGAAGCATATCGGCTTTTATCTCCCTTAAATATTTTAAAAGATATCAATGAAATCATCAAAATTATCCTAATCAGTGTTCAAGGACAAAATCCTAGTCTTTTACCACCAGGCGGAAGCCGTTACCATGAATGTTTACGATCTCGATATTGTTATCTTCTTTCAGGTATTTGCGCAGTTTGGCTATGTATACATCCATGCTGCGGCCGTTGAAATAAGTATCGCTACCCCATATTTTCTTTAATGCAAGTTCCCGTGGCAGCAGATCATTTTTATGTTCACACAGCATGTGCAACAGTTCGTTTTCTTTAGGAGATAACGTATGTGTTTCACCGTTATGTGCCAGGGTGCGCAGGCGGGAGTTGAACGTATAAGAGCCGATCACAAATTCGTGCACTTCTTCTTCCTTGTTGTTCAGTTCCTGGTTGCGTTTCAGGATAGCTTTGATCTTCAGCAGCAGCAGTTCGCTGTCGAACGGCTTGGAAATGTAATCATCTGCGCCGAGCTTATATCCCTGGATAATGTCTTCCTTCATGGTTTTGGCAGAGAGGAAAAAGAGGGGGATATCCGGGTCTACGTCCCTGATTTCTTCCGCCAGTTTAAATCCGTCCATATTGGGCATCATAATGTCCAGCAGGCAGATGTCAAATTTTTCGCGGCGGAAGGCTGCCAGGGCCAGGATACCATCGCGGCATAATTCCACATCATAGTCGTTCAGCTCCAGGTAATTCTTCAGCACCATGCCCAGGTTGGTATCATCCTCAGCCAATAATATTTTCGGTTTACGTTCTTCCATAATCATAAAGGATTGATTATAACAAATATAAAGTTTTCTGCGGCACGAAAGGTCGGTAAAATTTGGGGGCCGGCCCTCAAATGAATTGTTAAACTTATGGGTCGGGTGGCGGCTTAAGCCTTGTTATTTCTTGTTTAACAGCGAGGTGAAGGGGTAACGGAGGTTAGAGTAATTAATCATATCTACCACGATATTCCCTACAGATATAGGGCTTTCAATGCGAAGCGGCACCTTGTTGGCGTCGTCGCTTACCCATACCGTCATTTTTTCACCGCCTTCGAAGATGGTTCCTTTGATGAGGAGGGGTTTAAACTTAATGGCCCGGAATTTCCCGAATTTGGTATTTACTTCTTCCTTACCCATGTACCTGATGTAGATATTGTATACCTGGTCGTCCAGGAACATAGCGAAAGGCACTTTATCGCCGGTGTTATACTTGTTAAAGTCGATGTTGCGGGCATAATAGATAGCGCTGATCACGTCCTGTACACAGGGGGGCACGGCAAAGGTGCCGTTTGTGCTGATAGCCTGATGAGCGGCCTGGTTAAACACCACATTATTAAAGATCTTGTACCCGCCTTCGTTTACATTCCGGATAAATTTGAGGGGTTGCAGGGTGGCGGTGTCTATGTAGCTTTCGTATTTGTCGCGCACTTTAAAGATCCAGTCGTATGCCCGGTAGGTTTTGCCCTCGCCGGTAACATGATAAACATCGCGGTTGGCGAAGCGTTCCAGAGCCACGTTAAAGGTGGCTTCACCTGCGCCTACATACATTTTGCCGAGGTTATAGAATACTTTCAGGGTAATGCTTTCACCGGCATTGAAACTGGAGTTACGGATGGAGCAAAAATCGTTTTGTGCTTCAACGGGTTGAATACAGGAAAGTCCTAAGATGATGAGTAGCAAATACTTCATGGATGGAAGCTATTTTTCCTTAAAAATTTTTACTCCTAACAACAGCACACTTCCCAAAACGGCCGGCAGTACCAGGTTAATCAGCCATATACCTACAGTGGCGGCCACAATGGCCACGGTATTGGAGCTGAGTAACCCAAGAAAAAAGATACTTACCTTTCCGCGAACGCCTAATTCAGCGATGGCGATGGTAGGAACTCCTGCCATTACCAGGTAGATGACACTGTTGAGCAGGAAGGCCTGCCACCATAGAAATTCCATGCCAAGTGCGTCCAACAAAATCAAATACTGTGCCGAGAAGACTACGTACCGGAGGGCTGAAAGCAGCAACAGGTAACGTAAATCGCCGGATGAGTACTTAACAATGATCTGCACAAACACCTTCGCTTTCCGAAGGAAGGGTATCTTTTCAAATACAGACAGAATGATTTGTAACCGAAAATATAACAATATCGTCAGGCCACAAATTACTGCGCCTGTAATCAGCACTAATTTCTGCCATAAAGAAGACGTAAGGAAGCCGCTTTCTTTTGCCAGTGCGAAGTTATTGATATAATAGAGCAGACCAATTAACCCAAAAATAATAGTGACAATCAGCTGGCTGAAGCTTCCTACAATGGTAGCCGCAATGGCTTTCAGCTTATTATGGTTTTTGAGATAAAGGATCCGTCCACCGTACTCGCCTACACGATTTGGGGTATTTATAGACAGGGATACGCCGGAAAGGATGGCACTGAACGACCGCAGGAAAGAAACTTCCTCCAGCGGTTTCACCAGCTTCTGCCACTTGCGGGCTTCCAGTCCCCAGTTGAAGAGCATAAGTACCATAACGAGGAAAATACCCACCCAGCCTCTCTCCTGTAGTGCTCCCCACATATGCCGCACAGATTCCTGCAGGTTATCACGATGGATGAGTTGCGAATAGATAGAGTATGCCAGCCAAGTAAAAAGCCCCGCTCCTAATAAGTAATTGAGAATTATTTTGGTACTTTTGTTCAGACAGTCAAATTTTGGCAAAAATAAACTCCTGTTGGCAAACAAGTCAAAAATAATTCTCGGCATTGACCCTGGCACCCTTGTAATGGGCTACGGGCTTATACTTATAGAAGGAAAAAAAGCCAGCCTCCTGGAGATGAGTGTATTGAAACTCTCTAAATTCAAAGATCACTACGAAAGACTACAACTGATTCATTGCAGAGTACAGGAGCTGATTCAGCAGCATAAACCAAGCAGTTTTGCCATTGAAGCGCCCTTTTTTGGTAAGAATGTGCAAAGTATGCTAAAACTGGGCCGTGCCCAGGGCGTGGCTATTGCGGCTGCTATTCAGGCCGGCCTTGAGGTCACCGAATATTCCCCGAAAAAAGTAAAACAATCTGTTACAGGTAATGGTAATGCAGATAAGGAACAGGTTTGGCTGATGTTGCAACGCATCCTCAGTATCTCAGAACGCCCTGATTACCTTGATGCTACAGATGCCCTCGCAGTGGCGGTATGCCACTTTTATCAGGAAAATAATCCGCTCGCAGGAATCACCAAGGCAAAAGGCTGGGATAAATTCCTTCAGCAGCACCCCGAAAGGATCTCAAGGTAAAAAGCACCCGGCTAAAAGGTTATTTCATAAATCCGTAAATTGTAGTTACTTTGGTTGAAATAAAAACCCAATTAAAAGCTAACGGCCATGCGCCCGGATAACAGCTTAACTATGAAAAGTCATCATTTGTTATACATGAACCGTATAACAAGCTTTTTTATATTAATCAGCATCAGGCAGATATGAAAGCAAGAATCCTATTGGTGGAAGATGATCAAAATATTGGTGCGGTTACAAAGAAACGATTGGAAGAAGCGGGCTATGATGTAGTGCACAGTATAGACGGCCAGGCAGCCTGGGAACAATTCCAGTTACGCTCATTCGATATTTGTTTGCTCGACGTGGTAATGCCCAAAAAAGACGGTCTACAACTGGCGCAACAGATCCGCGAACTCAATGACCATATTCCTATATTATTCCTCACTTCTAAAAATGAAAAAGAAGACAGAATAGCCGGACTCCAAATCGGTGCTGATGACTATATCAGTAAACCATTCAGTATGCAGGAACTGATCCTTCGGATAGAAGTTTTCCTTAAACGTACCATGAGCCGCGGGAAAGATAAATCGAACCTGTATACTATAGGGCAACTGACCTTTGACTATGAGGATCTGCGCCTCTATACTTCCAGTGGTGATATATCCATTTCTGTTACACAAAAGGAAGCAGACCTGCTGAAATACTTCTGTAATAATCCCAATAAAACTTTAAAAAGAGAAGACATCCTTTCCAATGTATGGGGAAAAGATGACTATTTCCTGGGACGCAGTATGGATGTATTCATCACCAAACTGCGGAAACATTTCAAATCAGATCCGCAAATCAAGCTGGAAACCGTACATGGTGTAGGATTCCGCTTTAATATCCCTTCAAAATAGCCACTACATTGCAGCGATAATCTGCGCCTGTAGCGCTTTAAATTCTTCTACAGACAGCTTTAGCTTACTGCGGGAAAAGTTCATATCATCTGCGGAATTGATCGGGATCAGATGCATATGCGCATGCGGCACTTCGAGGCCTACCACACTAACGCCTATACGATTACAGGGAACCACTTTTTCTATGGCCTGTGCAATAGGCTTGGCAAACAATAACCACTCCTGCAGCAGGTTGTCGGCTACATCAAAGAACTTATCCGTTTCAACTTTGGGTATCACCAGGGTATGTCCCTGTACCAGCGGAAAAATATCCAGGAAAGCATAAAAATGTTCGTTCTCTGCAATCTTATAACTTGGAATCTCGCCTTTGATAATTTTCGTGAAGATGGTCATAGTATCTAGTTCTTGGTAACATGATAAAAAGAAACAGGGGCTGCAAATGAATGCAACCCCTGCAAATATCACGAAAAAGTAGGCTTATGCAGTTATATTATCGATCTTAAATTTAATCTGCCCGTTTGGCGCCTGTACTTCCGCTACTTCGCCTACATGCTTGCCTAAAAGGCCTTTACCGATCGGGGAAGTCACTGAAATTTTGCCGGCCTTCAGATCCGCTTCCGTTTCTGAAACAATCTGGTAGGTAAAAGTCTTTTTATTAGCTACATTGGTAATGGTTACCTTACAAAGGATAGACACTTTTGAAGTATCAATTGCATCAGCACTCACTATCCGGGAAACAGCAATGGCATTTTCCAGTGCGGCAATCTTCGCTTCATGCAAACCCTGCGCTTCTTTGGCGGCATCATATTCGGCATTTTCCTTTAAGTCACCCTTTTCCCTGGCTTCTGAAATAGCACGTGCAATTTCTGCCCTTCCCTTTGTTTTAAGTAAGGTCAGCTCATTCATCATTTGATCAAGGGTTTCTTTCGTAACGTAATTTATGCCAGACATAACCTGTTTGTGTTTTTTTGGTTATAAGAAAAAAAAATCAACGCCTCCATTTGCACAGAAGCGTTGTTTACTGGTATTATTGCAAATATAATGAAATTTGTATAAAGAAAAAACCTCCTTATTTCGGATATAAATAAATTGATAATCAATCATTTATATCCAAAAAGCAACCTGTAGGGTCAGGTCTAAAGAATATTCAGTTTCTCCAATACAATACGGGCCATTTTGATGCTTGCCTGATGGGAATACCCGGCAATATGCGGGGTTACCACTACATTATCGGCTTTCAGCAACCAGGCCAGTTGTTCTTTTTCTTCTTCGTTATAAGTAGTCAGTTTTTCATTTTCCAGCACATCCAGGCAGGCGCCTGCCAATACTCCGTTACTGAGTGCGGCAATCAGGTCGCGGTTATTCACCAGCTTGCCCCTTGCCACATTCATAAACCACACCGGCCGGGCAAAAGAAGCAAAAAAGGCCGAATTGCCCAGGTATTTTGTTTCAGCGGTAAGTGGCAGGTGCAGGCTTACTACATCTGCTTCCCGGAATATCTCCTCCATGGTAGCCTCTTTCACGGCTGCTGTACCAAAACCGGTTTTTATATTTATCATATGCCAGGATGTTGACATCGAACCCCTGCAATTTATGCGCAAAGGTGCTGCCTGTATTACCATAGCCGATTATTGCCACCGTTTTGCCGTTCAGCTCATATCCCCTGTTCCCGTCGCGCTCCCAGATCCCCTGCCTGAGCTCCAGGCTGCTCTTCAGCACATTATTCAACAGACACAACAACATGCCCACGGCCTGTTCACCTACTGCATCACGATTACCTTCAGGGCTGCTCACGCAATGAATCCCTTTGCTTTCTGCGTAAGGTACGTCTATCAGTTCCATGCCTGAGCCTAAACGTCCGATCCACTGAAGCTGCCGGGCCTGATCAATCATCTTTTTATCTACATGGATACGGGTGGTAACAATCAGCCCGGTACAGTCCCCGATTTCCCGGTATACTTCATCATAAGTAACAGCTGGCAGGTAGGTAACTTCATACCCCTTGTTTTCGAGCTGTTCAATCAGATACGGATGTGTTTTCGCTGTAATTAATACTTTTCTGCTCATATCATCTTATGGGATAATGCTGCAAAATCAGCCACACTCAGCTCCTCTGCTCTTTTTGTAAAGATGGGATCCTGTGCTAACAGCTCCTTGTCGAACATCGTTTTAAGCGGATTACGCAGTTGCTTGCGCCGCTGGCCGAAAGCCGTTTTCACCAGTACAAAAAATTTGCGCTCAGAGGCAATATCTGCCGGTTGCTCCAGCCTGGTAAGGCGGATCACGGCAGATTTTACTTTTGGCGGCGGATTGAAGCAGTTTTCATGTACTTCAAACAAATATTCAATCTTATAATAAGCCTGTAACAATACGCTCAGGATACCATACTCCTTGTTCCCATGAGGCGCTGCAATACGTTGCGCCACCTCTTTCTGGAACATTCCTACAACCACATCCACCTGCTGGCGCCAGTCCAGCACCTTGAACATGATCTGGGTAGAAATATTATAGGGGAAGTTGCCGATCAGGCGGAACGGGCCTTCAAAAGGCAGGGCTGCATCGAGGATGCTTTCATTGATCAGCTTACCTTTGATGGCAGGGTATGTTTTTTCCAGGAACTCTACCTTCTCCTTATCCAGTTCTATGGCTTTAAAACGGATGCCGGGCAGCTGCAACAGGTATTTTGTGATGGCGCCCCCGCCAGGGCCCACCTCCAGCACTTGCTGGCCGTCGATTACAGGTAGCGACTCCACAATCTTTCTCGAGATGTTTTCATCTGTGAGAAAGTGCTGGCCGAGTGATTTTTTTAGTGTATACATTGTGAAGCGCAAAGATAAAGTATTATTACCTTTTGGCCCTTGCCTTTTAGCTTTTGAGGAGGCTGCCGGCTAAAAGCTGAAAGCTAACCGCTAAATACTTTATATTTGCCATTCATTGAGGCAATTCAGCATGAGTACTACCCAGATCAACAAACCGGTAATCGGTATCACCATCGGTGACATCAACAGCATAGGCGCCGAAATCATTATCAAAACCTTTATGGACACGCGTATGATGGAATTTTGTACGCCGGTGATCTTCGCGTCCAACAAAACCATCAACTTTTACCGGAAGCTGATGAATGAAAATAATTTCAACTACCAGAGCATCAAAGACTTTACCCGGCTGAATCACAAGCAGGTGAACGTGTATAACTGCTGGGAAGAGGAAGTTCAGATCACCCCCGGAGTACTGAATGAAACCGGCGGCAAATACGCTGCCCGGGCGCTGGAAGCAGCCATCAACTGTTTAAAGGATGGATATATCTCCGGCCTGGTAACAGCCCCCATCCATAAAAACAATATTCAAAGCAGCAACTTTAACTATACCGGTCACACTCCTTACCTGAGGGATTCCTTTAATGCAAAGGATGTGCTCATGTTTATGACCGCTGATAATATGCGCGTGGGGCTTCTCACGGAGCACGTGCCCCTGGCCGATGTAGCAAAATACGTCACCAAAGAAAACATCCTGGGCAAACTGCACCTGATGAGAGATAGCCTGGTTAAGGACTTCGGTGTAGACCAGCCAAGGATCGCGGTATTGGGGCTCAACCCGCATGCCGGCGACGAAGGGTTGATAGGCCGGGAAGAAATTGATCATATTATCCCTGCCATCCGGCACGCTAAGGGCAACGGGATACTCTGTTTCGGACCATATAGCGCCGATGCCTTCTTTGCAAGGGAAATGTTCAGACAGTTTGATGGTGTACTGGCTATGTACCACGACCAGGGCCTTATTCCATTTAAGTCGCTGGCCAGCGGCAATGGTATTAATTATACCGCCGGATTGGGTATTGTACGTACTTCCCCGGATCATGGCACCGCCTTCGATATCGCCGGTAAAAACCTGGCAGACCCTGATTCTTTCAGACAAGCCATCTTCACCTGCCTGGAAATACTGGAACAGCGGCAGCGCTATGCAGAAAATACCCGGAACCCGCTGAAGAAAACAGAGCTGGCGTCTGAATAGCTTTATGACTTACCCGTTTTCAGGTAAGATTGAATGGAAGTAACATAATTTCCGAAGGCTTTCCTGCCGGCGGGTGTTATTTTACAGATGGTTTGCGGATAGTTATCTTTAAACTGTTTCACTACAGAAATATATTCCGCGTCGCGTAACTTATTAATCTGCACGCTCAGGTTGCCTGCAGTAGCATTTGTTTTTTCTTTCAACAGTGTAAATTCTGCTTCTTCTTCACTGATCAACACGGACATAATAGCCAGCCTCAATTGTGAATGTAATACCGGGTCCAGATCTTTAAAGTCCATGAGCTTAATTTCTTATACAGTTATTTTGATATTCAGCTATTTTGTTTCCATGGTAATACCAGGGAAACAAAATAACTAAATATCCGGTAATATACTACCCTGCTATTTCTGACTTTGTTCCAGCAGCTTACGGGTATATGCTTCTCCCCAATGTGGCGCTATACTGCTTTCCGGCTTGAATGCCGCAAATTTTTCCAGTGCCAGTTCCAGCGTTGTTTTCGCTTTTGATTTACTGCCACCCCATTGTTCAGGTGTAAATAATAAAGATTGTCCCTCTAACATATAAATCCGGGGATTTTCCGGATTGAGGCTTTTCGCCTGTTCAAGCTGGGCAGCGGCTTCCGGCCCAAACTTCATACCGCGCGTCATGGGGTCTACTGTTAACCGGGCGGTAGCTACCAGTGAACGGATACATGCAATTTCTGAATTCTTCGGACTTAGCGCTTCCGCTTTATCCAGGTTACTTTCTGCCTTATCTGCCAGCGGATCTATCTGGCTTTTGTCTTTTAGTGTAAATGCCTGCATCACCTGCATATAGGCAGCATAGTAATAAGGCAGCCACTGGCTTTTTTCCGCATCAGCAATACGTTCAAAAGTGTTGGCCTTTTGTTGTAACGCCTCCTGGGTAAAAGTACTGCTGCTATCCAGGTCAGACGTTTGCTTCGTCATGGCTTCTGTGTATTGAGCGCTTTGCGCAATGGCAGCCGTAGCCAGGCTACCGGTAAATAAAAAAGCAAGAAAGAGTCGTTTCATATTTATTGTGATTAGAGGTTATTAATAACATCCTGTCTTCTGTCGATTCCGAAATTCATGAACATACCCAGGTAAATAAATCTTGGTACGTTGGGAACTACCTCATCCCTGCGTAAACCATCGGAGGAGTAATGATAGCCAAACACCTGTTTATTGCCCAATACGTTGCTTACGGATAATACAAAAATGGTAAACGCTTTCCGGATATTAGTCAGATAACTGGCGCTCACTCCCACGGAATTATAGGTCATTGTGCGGTCGGACATGAACTTATCTGTGGGCTGATTTGGATTATAATAAGGACGACCTGTTGCAAATGAATACGTTAATCCCAGGTTGGTACTGAGTTTGGGCAGGAAATGCTTGTACACAATGCTGGCGGTGTGATTGGCCGCGAAATCTGGTTGTACCCGGAACGGATAATTCAGGTAATCGCGTTTTGTATCCAGGTAAGAATAGGAGATCCAGTAATCCACATTTTTAAAAGTTTTCCTGTCGCGCCAGAATAACTCTACACCCTGGGCATATCCGCTGCCATTGTTGTTATACATTGGTACTGTTTTTACCAGGTCGGCATATTTCTTATAAAACACTTCCGTACGGAAAGTATAATCAGTAGCCACCCGTTGATAACTGAGGATGTAGTGTGTGGCTTTCATATAACCAAGGTTGCGGTCGAACCGGATATATTGTGGCTCCGGCTTCTGGTAATAATCACCATAAGCCACAGAGAACTGGCTGAAGTTATTTACTTTGTAGGCCAGCGACACACGGGGCGCAAAGTTCATTTCACCAAGAACAGAACTGTATTCAGCGCGGCCACCTACACGCCCTACAAAGCTGGGCGTAAAATAAATATCCCCTTCTGCAAAAGCAGCCGTATAATTATCTGTAAAATTGGCTTTGTTCCGGTTAAAGGCAGATCTTTCTTCAGCATACTGGTATTCACCGCCGAAGCGCAATACGGAGAAGCGGCCGAGGTTCTTGTAAAACATCACCCTGCCCTGGCTAAGGTTCGACTGTACTTTGATCAGTGAGGGCCCGGGATTTTTCTGTAAGGTATCTGCATCAATATTATCAGTATTACTGCTGAAAGAAGTCCCGATATACAGGTGCCAGTCGCGGCCGATGTTCTCCCGGTAAGTAAGATTCGTATATACGTTATTGTTGTGCAGCTTAAAAGATTCCGTATAGCCCGGGTATTCCAGGCTGTTGGAGTTGAATCCCATTTTGGTCCAGTTCCCGTAGCCATAAAATTTGAGCATGCCTGTACGGGAGGTTTTGCGCCGGAAATTAACGGAGGTGCCAATGATTTCAGGGCCGAGATTGGGTGCATTCTTAGGCTTAATAATATTAAAGTAAGGCGCGAGGTTGGTATAATCTGCCTCTATCCCGTAGGATGTTTTTTTATCTTTTGAAAGATTGTCCAGCCCTGCATTCACACCTATTACAGATACGCCTACTGTGGAAGAAGAGCGTTCGGGCAGATCGATAGATTCGAGGATAAGCGCAGACGACAGTCCCTGGCCATACTGCGCGGAGTAACCTCCACTGCTGAAGGTGGTGCCCTTAAACAGGAATGGGGAAAAGCGGCCACGGCCCGGGATATCCGGCAGGCTGCTGTAAAAAGGATTCCTTACCAGCATGCCATCAATCAGGGTTTGCGTTTCATAACCTGTACCACCCCGTACAAACAGCCCTTCGCGATCGTTTGTTTGCTGGGCGCCCGGTAATGTCTTGATGGCATTGGCAATATCGGCGCCGGCGCCGGCCGTAGTTACAATATCCAATGGTTTCAGTACCGTGCCTTTCTTATCGTCGCTGGCTTCAAAGCTGCCAGCCGAAATGGTTACCACACGTAACGCGTTTACCGCACTCT
This sequence comes from Chitinophaga sp. OAE865, assembly GCF_040546735.1. NCBI lineage: Bacteria > Pseudomonadati > Bacteroidota > Chitinophagia > Chitinophagales > Chitinophagaceae > Chitinophaga > Chitinophaga sp. OAE865. Next base: position 145,783 of record NZ_JBEPOF010000001.1, read on the forward strand.
TCAGCACAATATTCAGCTGCTCCCCTGCTGCGGTATTTATTTTCAACTCAAGCGTCTGGTAACCTGTAAGCGAGGCGGATAATAGCTGGTCGCCGGTAGCCGTGGTAGTAAAGGAAAAAGAGCCGTCGGCCGCAGTAGTAGCGCCGTCGTAGGAACCTTTTAATGCGATGTTCACGCCTGGCAGGGGATGCTTTTTGCTGTCGGTCACTTTACCGCTGATCTTATTCTGTGCCAATGAGAATAAGGGTGTAAAAATGAGGAGACACAGATACCGGCTGATGTTAGACATATGAAGGGATTAATTACACATCAAACATAAACTAGTTTATATTATAAACCAAATACAATAAAAGAAACCGGGTAAAATACCCGGTTTCTTCCGTAATTATCAGTTTTTAGCTATCGAAGCAGCTCAATCCAGCCTTTGTAGCTTCGTTCGCCCGTTGGTGTATTCAGCTTGAGTATGTAGTAATAAGTGCCTTCATTCAGGGAATCACCGGTCCATTCGTTCTGGTAATTCTTCGACTGATACACCATACTTCCCCAGCGGTTATAAATAAACAGGGAAGAATTGGGGTATCTCAGGATGCCGATGATAACGAACTTATCGTTCTTTCCATCACCGTTAGGCGTAATCACATTCGGCACCAGGATATCATCGCCTGTAACGGTAACTACCTTACTCACCGCGATATTGTTGGATCGGTCCGGATCAGGTAACAGCGAGGTAGCAGTGGCACTGTTAATCACATCGCCGGTATTGGTGATCCGGGTAGTATATTTCAGTGTAGCCGTTTGCGTGAGTACCAGGCTATCCAGGTGCCATACCAGTATCCGGGTGGCAGGGTCATAAGTAACTTCTCCAATGCCTGCATCAAATCCATTGATAATATCCAGGTTATCTTTCAGCGTATCCCTTACTTCAATCCGGGTGGCGCTAAACGGACCAGCATTATTCAATGTTAACACAAAGTCCGCCTTGCTTCCAACCTGCATAGGCGCCGTGCTGAGCAGTTCTTTCTGCAATTGCAGATCTGCCGTTGGAATAGCCGACACAGTGGTAATTACAGTGGTGCTGGTATTATTGGCTGAAGCTGTATCCACCGTGCCTGCCGGAGCGGCAATAACCGCCTGGTTACGCAACTGTACCGTACTGTTCACCTTACCGGTGATCACTATTGTAACAGCTGCTTCTGCCGGGAATGTGCCTATAGTAGCTTTTACCACATTTCCTGTATTCGCGGTTTGCACATTACCTGCCCCACCGTTTACAGTTACCGACCGTATATAAGCTCCCTCAATATTTGCCGGTAGTATATCTGTGATCACGGCCCCGTCGCCTGCCGCCGGGCCACCGTTTCGTGCAACAATGATATAGGTGATCGAATCATTTTCCATGAGTTGAACCGGGCCTGATTTGGTCACAGAAAGATCCAGCTTCCTGATACCGGGTACTATTTCAGTTGTTACAGGATCTGACGGCACAGGCGTACCCGTTCCCTGTTTTACAGTAGCTGTATTAGTAACGCCAGTGATCTCCGCATCTTCGGGGATAACGCCTTTAATATTCACCTGGATGGTATTAGCGCTACCTGCCTCCAGGTTACCGGTTACAACGATATTATTGCCGCTACCTGTTGCCCCGGCGGTTACCTGCGAAGTGCCATTGGCGGTGGCAGTCCAGGTTACCTGCGTAATGGCAGCATCCACCACATCAGTAATATTGATGCCTGCAGCAGCGGAAGGTCCTGCATTGGAAGCAATGATCACATAACGGATAGTGTCTCCTGCATTCACGCGGGCAGATCCCGTTTTAACAATACCCAGCTGCGAACGGCTGCTCACCTGTGTGGTAGCCGTTGCCGTTACGGTTGGATTATTTGCATCCTTAGCGCTGGCAATATTGGTAATACTACCGGTGAAGGTGGTATTAATTTTACCGTTGATCTTTATGTTGATGGCATTACCAGGGCCTGCACTGATATTACCATTCAATAACACATCGCCGCTGCCACTGCTGTTGCCTGTGATCTGCGCGGCACCTTTGGTGGTAGCCGTCCAGCTAACCCCGCTCAGTGTATCGGATACCATATCACTGATCTGTATGCCTGTTGCATCGGATGGGCCATCGTTGGTAACCGTAATGTTGTATTGTAAGCTGTCACCTGCAATGGCGGTTGCTACTGCCTGTTTCACGATACGCAGGGATGGTTTCTTCGTTACCGTTGTTGTTACCGGAATACTTGGAATGGAATCACCGGCTGATGGTTTCAACGTAGCGATATTTGATAATGCAGTAACTGTTGCGTCTGCAGGCACCACTCCGCTTACATTGACTACTATAGCATTGCCGTTGCCTGCGGCAATATTACCGGTTACCAGCACCTGGTTACCACTGCCCGATGCACCGCTGCTAACCTGTGAAGCACCATTGGCTATTGCTGTCCAGGTAACGCCTGTAATAGCAACCGGCACCGCATCGCGGATGCTTACACCTGCCGCATCAGAAGGGCCGGCATTAGTAGCGGTGATCACATAGTGAACAGAGTCGCCCGCATTTACCTGGGCATTACCTGTTTTTGTAATAGCCAGTACGGATTTGCCAATAGCCTGTGTGGTAACAGAGGAAGTAACTGTTTTTCCGCCGGCATCTGTGGCACCGGCAGTGTTAACGATGCTATCCCTAAGCCCTGCTGCGGTTTTACCGGTGATCCGGAGTTGCACAGTATTATTGTTGCCTGCAGCAATATCTGCCGTCAGGTTAACTGTGTTGCCGGTACCGGCTGCGGCGCCCGTGATCTGCGCATTACCGGCGGCTATGGCGGTCCAGCTTACGCCGGTAAGTGTAGCCGGCACAATGTCACTGATCTTTACATTATGTGCATCAGAAGGGCCGGTGTTACTTACAGTGATCACGTATTGCAAGCTATCGCCCGCATTTACAGTTTGCGGCGCCACCTTCACAATGCTAATGCCCGGCGCATTCTGTATATTGGTTGTTACTGTTGGCGAGCTAACCGTATCACCACCTGCGGTTCTTCCGCCGGCCGTGTTCACAATAACGCTTGTAGCACCTGCTGCAATATTGCCATTCACTGTAATCTGTATGGTGTTACCTGCGCCTGCAGCAATATCGCCCTGCAATTGTATACTGTTGCCTGTTCCGGCGGCAGGTGTTGTTACCTGAGCATTACCTGATGCCACGGCTGTCCAGCTCACATTGGCGATGGCCGCAGGTACTACATCCGTAATCGTAAATCCTTTCACATCAGACAATCCCTGATTGGATGCAGTAATCACATAACTGATACTGCTACCTGCCTTAACTGCAGCAGGGCCTATTTTATCCAGTTTAATAACGGCTTCTTTAACAACCGTCATACCTGTAACGGATGTGTATTCATTACCGCGACTATCAGTTGCTGTAGCGGTATTTGTAATCTTACCTTCGTACTCCGGATCTATCTTACCGCTGATAGTCACCCGAATACCATTAGCAGTACCGGCAGGCACATCTCCACTAAAGGATATCCGGTTACCCACTCCGGTTACCGGCGTACCGGCAGCCAATGTGGCGGTTCCCCTCGTGGTAATAGTCCAGGTTACATTTGTTATCTGCGGCGGCACTACATCTGTTACCGTTGCATTTACCAGATCAGATGGACCCTGGTTGCCAAGATCTATCACATAACTCACATTGCTGCCCGCGATAGCTTTCTGGGGACCGGATTTTGTGAATTGTACGCCCGGTTTATTGAGGATATGCGTATTAACAGAATCTCCTGAAACTATATTTCCGCTTATACTTACCAGTGCTTTATTCTGTACGATACCTGATAATCCCGGCGCAACAGTTCCCGTAATAGTTACGAGTATATTATTGCCGGCGCCTGCCGGAATGCTGCCACGCACCGTGATATTGTTACCGGTGCCGGATGCAGCGCCAATCAGGGTACTGCCGGTAGCTGCCGCATTCCATGTTACCTGTTGTATCGCGGCAGGCACCAGGTCTGTAATAGTAATGCTGTCTGCATCTGATGGGCCTGCATTAGCTACCAGTAATGTATAATTAATAATGCCACCCGCAGTTATTGAATCGGGCGCTGATTTATTGATCCTTATAGTGGCTCTTTTATCCACCTTTGTAATTACCGGCGCTGTATTGGTGCTTACCGCATTCAGGCTATAGGCAGCGATATTGGTAATATTTCCGGAGAAGAAAGCCGGGATGGTTCCACTCACACTAACGACTACACGGTTATCTGCACCTGCGGGCACGTTGGCTGTAAAGCTAACGTTACCTGCCCTGTTAACAATATTGCCCCCGTTAATACCTGCAGTTCCCTGTGCGGTAGCGGACCATACCGGGTTTTGCAATTCCGCTGGAAGCACGTCTGCTACAGTTACATTCAATGCATCGGAAGGCCCGTTGTTGCTTAACACAAGGTTATAGCTGATGGTACTGCCGGCTGCAGCAGTTGGCGGACCGGATTTGGTTAACTGTATTCCCGGCTTGCTGCTGATCTGTGTTACCACCTGGTTAGACGGATAATCCACCCCACCCGCAGTAGCCCTGGCCTGGTTGGTTAAGCTGCCTGTTTGTGAAGAAGGAACCGTAGCTGTAACCACTATATGGATAGCGTTACCGCTACCTGCAGGAATACCTGCGGTGAAGTTTACGTTACCAGGTTGCTGCTGCAGGTTGCCGCCATTAATGGAAGCAGTGCCCACTGCAGAGGCAGACCATCGCACATTTTGCAGGCCGGCCGGTAACGTATCTGCTATCACAATATTGGTGGCATCAGAAGGGCCATCGTTATATACATCTATCGAATAGGAAATAGTATTACCGGCAGCCACTGTATCAGGCGCCGCTTTCACCAGCCTGATACCGCTAAGGGTTTTTATTACAGTGGTTACCGTATCCGTTAAAGCAGCGCCTGTAACAGGTGTTACAGCAGCTATATTCACCAGCTCGCCGGAAGCGGCAGGATCTGCTGTTCCATTCACGGTTACCAGTATAGTATTCGCACTGCCCGGTGGTATAGTTGCCTGGAAGCTCACATTACCTGTCTGGTTACTGAGGTTACCTCCACTGATAACCGCGGCGCCGCCGGCGGTGGCCGACCATACCGTGTTCTTCAGCGCTGACGGCAATACATCTGTAACCGTTATTCCCTGCGCAGTAGAAACACCTGTATTGGTAACAGTGATGGTATATGCCAATGGCGCACCGGCAGCCACGCTGGCCGGACCGGATTTGCTGATGCCAATAGCCGGCCGGTTGATCACCTGGGTATTTACTTCATTACTCAAAACAGATTGCCCGTTACTTTCCGCTACGGCCCTGTTCATTATATTTCCTGTAAATGCAGGATCTGTGTTACCCGCAATCGTTACTCTTATCAGGCCTCCAACAGGGATGTTTCCTGTTATTTGCAGTGAATTACCTGTACCGGTTCCGCCGCTGATAATGGTGGCATTGGCGGAGGTAGCGCTCCACCGCACATTTTTCAGTTCTACAGGAATGCTATCCCTGATACTTGTACCGTTAGCTACAGATGGCCCGTTATTGCGGATATCAATTGTATATCTCACCGTATCGCCACCTGCAATCTGTGCGGGTCCTGATTTCAGAACAGATAATCCGGGTGCGGAGGTTACCTGTGTATTTACAGATACTGTGGCGGGGGTCGGATCCGTTACTCCTGCCGGTGGAGTGGCGGCAGCCGTATTAGTAAGTATGCCGTTAAAGGCGGGATCTACCACGCCTTCCACTGTGATAGTAATAACACCACTGTTAGCCGGTATATTTCCGGTCAGTGATATGGCATTGCCGTTACCGCTACTGTTATTTACAGTAGCGCCGTTGGTACCTGCAGCTGTCCAGCTTACATTGGTAATGCCTGCAGGAACATTATCTGTGATCGTTGCTCCTGTTACATTTGCCGGCCCTGCATTGGTTACTGTGATCACATAGGTGATCTGCTTACCTGCCGCAATGACTGCAGGCGCTGTTTTATTAATTCTAAGATCAGCAGAGTTGTTGACCGAAGTAACTACAGTACTTACTTTATCGGTACCGGCAGAAGCGGTAACCGTATTTGTGATTGTAGTTGCGGCCAATGGGCTTACAGTACCCGTAATAGTGATAGTGATAGTGCCACTGTTGCTGGCTCCCAGCGATGCTCTTTCATTGCTGACAGAACCGCTGCCACTGAGATTTACCATGGATGCATTGCCACTCACCACAGCAGACCAGGTAACGCCTGTAATATCTGCAGGAACATTATCAGTAATAAACACTTCATTCGCATCAGACAGCCCGTTATTACTCAGCACAATGGTATACGTAATCTGATCATTTACATTCACACTTGCAGGCCCTGATTTAGATACCTGTAAACCAAGATCTGTAGTAACGTTGGTACTGATGCTGCTGGTGTTATTAGCAGGATTGGTTTCGGTTACAGTGGATGGCATGTCAACCGTAGCAGTATTCACTATGGTACCAGTAGCAGACGGATCTACAGTACCGGTAATGGTCACCGTTACTGTGTTGCCCGGGCCCCCTGCTATACTTGCATTCAGGGTAACGGTATTGCCTGTAATCACGGGATTGCCGGCAATAGCATTTCCACCAACCATTGCACTTACGTTGGTAATATGGATGGATGCCGGCACCACATCGGTAATGCTGGCAACATCCACATTGGAAATGCCATTATTGGTGACTACCAGCTTATAGGTGATTTGCTGTCCTGCTGCAATATTGGCCGGACCTGATTTCACGATCACCAGGTCGGCTTCTTTCCTCACATTTGTGACTACGCTGGAAGTAGCCGGGTTGGTATTGGTCATGTCCGGTGGTGGCGTTACTGTAACGGTATTGATAATATTGGCGCCGCTTACCGTAGCAGGGTCCAGGGTTCCGTTTACAACAATGTCGATGCTGCCACTGCCTGCAGCTATATTAGCCTGCAGGGTTACATTCCCGGTGCCGCTGCCTGCTGATACAAAACTTCCTGCGCCGTTTGACACCGCAGTCCATGTTGGTTGCAGTATACCGGCAGGAATAATATCCGAAATTGTGGCTCCACTTACATTAGACGGGCCTTCGTTGGTCACTTTAATGGTATAGCTAACCCGCTCACCCGCTACTGCGCTGGCTGGCCCGCTCTTCACCACCCGCAAAACCGCTTTGCGGCTGGTGATGGTAGTTACAGCCGCAGTCACCTGTGCCTGTCCGGGGACAGTAGCTGCAGCCGTATTAACAATCTGGGCACCGGTAAATTCCGGATCCAGTTTACCCGTTACCGTTATATCTACTGCATGCCCGGCGGATGCAGGAATATCAGCTGTAAGCTGGATATCCCCTGTGCCGCTATTACTGCTCACTGTGGTACCTGCACCGGCAACGGTTGCCGTCCATACCGGTTGTAGTATTGCCGGGTTAATAACATCTGCAATAGCTATACCCTTTGCATCCGATGGTCCGGTATTGGATACACGGATGGTATATGTAATTGTATCGCCGCTGAAAGCGCTTCCCGGGCCATTCTTTGTGAGCACTATGCCGGGCTGCGAATCAACTGCAGTAGTTAGTGTATCCGTTAACGTTACAGGAAGTTCAGGAGAGGTAACATAGGCAATATTCCTCAATGGCGCTCCGGTATAAGCGGGATCAACTGTTCCTTCAACAGTGACCACGATACTGTTGGCGGTAGCTCCTGCTGCAAGATCTGCGGATAGATTTATAAGATTGCCTGTATCTGAGCTGCTACCATGTATCACGGCATTTCCTGTTGCAACGGCTGTCCAGGTAACATTACCAACAGCAACAGGTACAGTATCCCTGATTTGCAAACCGGTAGCGTTAGACGGACCATTGTTATGCAGTGTGATCTGGTAAACGATCCTGGCGCCCGCAGACACTGATGCCGGGCCTGTCTTACTTAAAAGTAAAGCAAACTGTTTACCTATGTGTGTAGTAGTTTCATTGGAACTAACAGGTGTGCTTCCCGCCGGCGTAACAGTAGCGGTATTCCTGATATCGCCGGTGGCAGCAGGGTTCACGGTACCATGAACAGTGATTATTATACTGTTACCTGCGCCTGCGGCGATAGCACCGTTTATGGTAATATTATTTCCATTTCCGGCACCTGTTTGTACAGATGCGCTACCAGCAGTAACGGCCGACCAGGTTACGTTTTGCACGGTAGCCGGCACTACGTCTGCAATAGCAATAGCCTGCGCATCAGACGGGCCAATATTGGTTACTGTAACCGTGAAGGTAATATTGCTGCCGGCAGGAATGGTATCCGGCGCGCTTTTCACTACCTGTATGCCGGGCGCATTAATCACTGTAGTGGTAATGCTGTCGCTTCTTACTGTATCTTTGCCGGGCACTGCTACAGCCGCCGCATTCATCAGGGTGCCGGTATAGCTGGAAGCCAGTGTACCGGTAATATTTATGAAGATATGATTACCGGTGCCTGCATCCAGGTCTGCATTCATTGTTACATTGTTACCGGTACCTGTAGCCCCACTGGTAATATTTCCGCTGCCTGTAAGACTGCTTGTCCACTTCACATTTTTAACGGCTGCCGGTACAATGTCCTGTATAATAATGCCCCGGGCGTTGGAAACGCCAAAGTTGGTGATGACCAGCTGGTAACTCACCTGTTCACCGGCTTTTACCTGGGAAGGACCTGTTTTACTGATATGTATGGCAGGATCATTCGTGATTAATGTTGTTACACTGGCTTCCACTGTTGGAGCGCCTGTTACCGCCGCGGTAGCGGTATTTTCCAGGGTACCTGTCGCGGCTGCGCTTACAGTGCCGTCTATAGTTACGGTAACGTCGCCTCCTGTTGGAATATTTGCAGTCACCGCTACTGCATTGCCATTACCGGTACTTCCTGTTGTTATTGCGGCCCCGCCGCCGGTGGTAGTTGTCCAGCTGGTATTTTGTACGATGGCATTTACATTGTCCGATATATTTACGCCCGTTGCGTCAGATACACCTGTATTCCTTACCTGTACAACGTACCGTATGCGTCCTCCTGCTGAAAGGGTGGTAGCGGCAGTTTTGGTGATCTGCAACTCCGGCTTGCCGGTAATATGGGTTTGTACAGTATCAGATGTAATCGTATTGCCGTTAACGTTAGCGGTAAAATGATTGGATAATGTTCCGGTAGCAGATGGCGCAAGCGTTCCCTGTACGGTAATAACAATGGCCTGTCCTGCGCCGGCAGGAATATTACCGGTAACATTTACTGTATTACCGGTACCTGAAGCGCCGCTGGTAATAACCGCCCCGCCCATGACAGTAGCGGTCCACTGCGTATTTGATAAAGACGCAGGTACCACATCTGTGATCGCCACGTTAACAGCGTCAGATAACCCACTGTTTGTTGCTGTCAGAGTATAGGTAACCGCTTGCCCTGCCACTGCAGTATCCGGAGCGCTCTTGGATAATTCCACACGCGGACTGTTTACTACATTTGTAACAACAGGATCAGATGGCACCTGTGTACCACCTTCGGTACCAGCAACAGCCCGGTTGGTTATCGGGCCGCTGAAGGACGGGTTTATCCTGCCACTGACATGGATCAATATATAATTGCTGTCGCCTGCCGGAATGTCGCCAACCAATTGTAATATCCCGCTATTAATTTCGGCAGTTAAATAAGAAGCAGTACCCTTTGTTGTTACCGTTAGCACCGGGTTCTGAACAGGTACCGGCAGTGTATCAAACAGTGTAACCTTAAACGCATCAGAAGGACCACCGTTGTTGATTTGCAGGAGATAATCAATAGCGCCGCCTGCATCTGCTGTTGCGGGTCCACTCTTTGTGAGTGTAAGACCGGGCCGGTTGTTGATCTTTGTAATGATCTCCTCTGAGTTAACAGGCGGCTGATCAGTTACTGCCACACTTGCCGTGTTATTGATATTACCTGTTGCACCAGGGCGTATGGTACCATGCACTATAATGGTCACCTTATTATTATTTCCCGCTGGAATGTTGGCATTCACTAATATCGTATTGCCGTTACCGTTAGCACCGCTGTTGATCACAGCGCTGCCGGAAGCAGTAGCGGTCCAGCTCACATTTGTCAGTAATGCAGGAGCTATTTCGTCCGTAACAACAGCCTGCATTGCGTTTGAAGGCCCGCTATTGCTAACTGTGATTATATAGGTTACTTCCGTTCCTGCATCGGCTGTTGCCGGACCTGCCTTTATAATCTGTAATCCGGGTTTATTATCTACCACTGTTTTATTAACAGCTGTAACAATGGTATCACCGGGCAATTCCGCAGTAGCGGTATTGGTGAGTGTATCCACTGCGCCTGGAGATACGATGCCATTGATCTGTACAAGAACTGCATTTCCTGTGCCGGCCGGGATATTCACTATTGTGCTCACGTTATTGCCACTGCCTCCGCCAACACCACCTGCAGCAACAGCCGCTGTACCGGTAGTGGTAACCGTCCAGCTGGTATTGGTTATAGCGGCAGGCACTACATCTTTGATTGTTATACCGGTTGCATTTGATGGGCCGGCATTCACCAGTCGCAGCACATAATTCACCGGCTCTCCGGCGGCTACATGTCCTGTTGCCGGGCCTTGTTTAACAAGCGTAAGACCGGTGGTACTTATCAGTGTGGTATTAACGGTATTGGAAGACACCGCCGTACCCGCCGGAGGTGTTGCTGTAGCGGTATTTGAAACACTGCCGGTGGCAGCAGGATCTATCGTGCCATTGATATTTACAGTGATGGTATTGCCTGCACCGGCAGGTAAACCAGCTGTAAAATTAACAGCTCCATTGCCGCCAGGAACACTGGTTGTAGCGCTGCCACCAGCTGTCACTGTCCATACCGGGTTTTGTATCTGTGCAGGCAGCTGATCTGCAATTACCACGTTCGCTACATCCGAAGGGCCGTTGTTAACGATCAGCAACTGGTAACTGATACCGGTACCGGCTGTAGCGCTGGCCGGGCCTGTTTTTGTAATGTCAATATCTATCTTAGGATCAGAAGTATCAATATCAGATGCAGTATTACCGGATGGATTAATATTGTTATAACCGGATGGAACATCAATGCTGGCAGTATTTGTAAGAGAGCCCGTAAATCCAGATGGTATACTTATCGTTAACGTATATACGATTTCACTGCCTGCCGGCAAATTCACCTGTTCATTAATAGCACCCGATCCTGAGGTAGCGGACTGGCTTCCACCGGTGGTATTGGCTGTCCATGAAGCAGTGGTAATACCTGCTGGCAGCGGATCTCTGAAGGTGGCGCCTATCAGGTCAGATGGTCCTGTGTTCTGTACACTGATCTGGTAGGTGGTAGAAGTACCCGCGGTGTAGGTAGCTGTATTATCGGTTTTGGTCACTTTTACCTCTACGGATCTGCCTACCGGTGTAACCAGTGTGCTGGTGGCAGGTGTGGAATCTGTTGTGGAGGCCGGAGGTATTGCTTTTACGATATTGGTCAACCCGGTGCCTGTATATCGCCCTTCTACTTTGCCGGCAATCGTTAGTGTTACCGATTTTCCCGGGGGTAGTAATACTCCTGTCCAACTGGCATTACCGGCTGAATAAATTCCTTCAGACGGCGTATAGTTATTTGCTATAAAGCCAGCCGGCAGGGAGTCATTTACGGTGAATGTTTCTCCCTGTGAAATAGTGGAAGGCCCGTTATTGGTAACCGTAATGGTATAAGTAAGAGGCAACCCTGCAGTGGCGTTGGCAGGAGAAGCGGTTTTAGTAACGCTGAGATCAATTACGCCAGCCTTCACCACAATATTTACTATTCCTATAGCACAAGCGCCCTGGTTATCACATACCTGGTACCTGTAAGAATCAGTGCCCACGGCACCTGCGGCCGGTGTATACGTAAATGTGCCATCAGCATTCTGTATAACGGTGCCATAAGATGGCTGTTCTATCAATGTAGTGGTTACCGTGATAGGCTGATTTTCCGGATCACTGTCGTTGGTCAATACATTGCCGCTTACCGGCACATCCCTGGTGGTGGTGTAATTATCCGTTACCGCTACCGGTGGATTGTTAGGCACAATACCGCTCACCGTGGAGCTGTTGTTGGCCGCAACCGGATCGGGCGTATCTGCCGGGCTGACTACGGAGGCCGTGTTGTTGATGGCATCGCCGCCTATTGCAGTTGCAGCAACTGTTCCTGTTACGGTGATCACAATTCTATTACCGGCTGCAAAAGGCAGGTTTCCTGTGGCATTCACAGACGGCCCTGTACCTGCGGCAGGCTGTACGCTAACGGCAGTACCACTTACAGAGGAAGTCCATGAAGCGTTCTCCATTTTTACCGGGAGCAGGTCCTGTATCTGTAAGCCGGAAACATCAGATGGCCCCAGGTTTTCAATGGTAAGTGTATAGGTAAGCGGGCTACCGGTTTTATACGTATTGCCTGCATCCGATTTGGTGATCTTCAGATCTGCCTGCCGGATATAATTGAGTACAACGGTATCATTTGATGCTGCGCAGTTTCCGTTGGAAATGGTCCAGACAAGCGTAGCGCTGGTATTGGACTGTAGTGTAACATTGGTATTAGAATTGGCGGTATCTGCAATTACTGCTGTTCCGCTGATCAGCGTCCAGGCGCCGGTACCATTTACCGGTGCATTGGCGTTCATTATAAAGCTGCCATTGTTGTTTTTTGTCTGGTCCGGGCCGGCATTCGCCACATCCGGCTGCGCGTACACGTGTACCTGTACGGTATCTGCAGAAGAGGCACAGATGCCGTTACTGATAGTCCAGGTAAATATATAGGTACCTGGTGTAAGATTTTGTATCCCTGTATTTGGTGAAGCTGCGTTTACAAAAGTAACGGTGCCCGGGCCGGCTATCTGCCTCCAGGAGCCTGTACCTGTAGTGGCAGTATTAGCGGCCATTGTAGTGGTGCTGACGTTGCATAACTGCTGATCCGGACCGGCATTTGCGGCAGAAGGCAATGCATCAATTTTAACAGCAACTGTATCTGTAATAACATCCGCACAACCAGATCCTGCACTGGTCACCAACCTGCGGAACCAAGTGCTCTGGCTAAGTGCAGGGGCGTCATATAGTTGTTGCATGGCGCCTGAAATATCTGTAAAGTTGATACTGTCTGTTGATGATTGCCAACGGTAAGTATATGTTCCTGTTCCGCCGGAAGGTGCAACAGACTGGGTAAATGCAGCAGGATTGCCGTTTGCACAGAATAGCTGGTTACCGCTGATAATTCCCGGTGTAAGTACCGGGTTTACTTTGATCAGTATTGCCAGGCTGGTGTCGCTGCAACTACCTGCTGTAACCACCCTTCTGTACCAGGTAGATTGCTGTAATGCCGGTGGCGTATAGTCTTTTCCGTTAGATGTTCCGACAGCAGTAGCAAATCCGCCGGTGGCACTGCTGGTGCTGCTTTGCCATAAGTATACCGGTGTTCCCGTAATTGCGGGACCCACTAATGGGGTGGGCACGCTGCCAAAGCAAACAGATTGTTCTGCAGTCACTGTATTACTTTGTATAGTTGGAGAAACCGAAACAGAACTGGTGGCGATATTATTACACCCAACTCCTGACGGATCCCCGTTACATTCCACATCCGGGTCGGTAGGCCCTGTACCGGAAGCGTTAGTAGCATCGGGGTCTGTTACGTCAGCTGGGCGGAGTATACTCGATTTGGTTACCAGGTTACCGCCGGAGGGCACTGCAGATACCGTACCTGAAATAACAAAAGAGATCACAGCGCCGTTGTTCATATTTACGGTAGCGCTGTAAGCATTTCCAATTACGCCACCAGACACGATTGCAGCTGTGCCTGTAATGGTGGGTGTAACGGTGACGCCGGTTAATTCTGCCGGAAAAGAGAAGTTAAACTTCGCACCCGATGCGGTATCTGGTCCATTGTTCCTGATGCTGGTAGTAAAGGAAATCCTGCTACCGGCACAAATAGCCGGCAAACTGGGGATGTTGTCAACCACCTGCAGATCGGCCTGCCTTTGCTTTACTGTGACGGTGATGGCACGCGGAGCACCGAATACATAAGTCCATGTATCAAGCAACACAGCATCGCCATAATTATTCGTATACCTATGCCCGTTAGTAAGGCTGTTAATTCCCGGGCTTGCAGAGGCATTAATAGGTACCGGTGAGCCGGCGCGAGCGCCCAGCAATTCATCATTCCAGTAAACAGCGGAATTAGGTGCATTAGGGCCGTTGGTACGCGTAATAACAATTCCGTTTGCATTGTTTTCTACATCTATGTAAGGGAAATGCACTTCCCCCGAAAACAGCACAACGGATATGTTAATGGCTGTACCATTCGCCACATCGTTACCCTGGCCGTCCTTACCATCCCAAAAAACAACATTCTCCCCTATGACCGACGATCCGTTAATGATACGGTCTGTAGGATCATTAGTGCTCCCATTATTGTTTACATCCAATGAGATTCTGAAGTTACAATTCTGGTTGGCTGTAAACCGGATATATCCTCCAGCCAGGGGCGGCGTACCTGGTTGACTGGCTGCACCTTCTTTTCCGGTAAAAGAGATATTGGTAACAGTGGGGATAACAGGTGCGTTGATTAGCCAGGTAGATGAAGCCCTACCGCCTATCCAAGCCGGGGCGGTAGCTGGCATTGTCATGTCGGGGGAATTATAGAATATCTTGTGGGTGATGTTGGTAGCATCATCCGGTATATTGGGAGTGTTAATAAGGTAGGTGTTATTGGGTGGAAAAACCTCGTTAACGGTCGCACTTTTGTATATAGGCGCGCCGGTTGTATCCTGGACACCTTTATTATTTACAAAGAAAGCAAAGAGAAAGGGCTGAATACCATTGGTGGCTACGGTGTAACTAAAGCCATCTTTTGTAAGCACATTAAACCGGCCATAAAAAGTGGATGTAGCTGAGCCTGCATTCGCAGTAAAAATATTCATGTATGCCCGTCCTGGCTTTGCCACTCCGGCACTTGCCACTGTAATGTCCCAGGCTACAATAAACGGCAGCGCACTCACCATAATTTGATTGGCGATTGTCCAATTGGCGTCTGCCGCCTGCGTGATATACATGGCTCCTGAAAAGGCAAAAGGATTTGGGGAAGTAAATTCCACGGTCCATATCCCTTCTTCTTCCGCTAATACAGTTCTGCTGTAAGCATCATACCCACCTGCGGCGAGTGCTGAAGGACCAGCTAGCTCTTCTGTCCTGCTATTGATCCGGCCTGTGGTAAGGGAAGCTCCCGTGGTATATACGGTACCGTTAGGCGCCACCAATCTCGTAGTTCCTGCCCCTATGCCCTGTGCACTGGAGCCGATATAGATCACCTCTCCCGCTTTCGCATATACGAACATCCTCCCGGGGTTTTCAATGTTCGTTGCACTAGGCGAACTCGCCATATACGCCCGGTTGCCCTGGGCGCCGGAAGGGTATATGTCCTTACTACCTTCTGCCAGGCAGCTCACAATAGGAAATAAAGCTAATAATACAATTGAACAAAGGGTCAGAAGTTTTCTCATAGAAAGGTTTTGCATTTCTGCCAACTGCTGAACAAACACATTTTCGTAATCGCATTAACCCGGGGTTCAGGCAACTGTACTCGATTTCAGGAAAAACGAACTAATTGTTTATGGATAGTGTACGGACTATTTTGGTGATACTTACTCTTTAGTGGTAAAGGCTATGAACAATACTTCGAGTGGAAGGGATTATGAACTGATCAGGACTCCTTACGAATAGATTTTGAACTAGCTACAGCAGCAAATTTATAGCGGCCTCACCATATAAAACGCGGATCTTTTATATTTTCTTTTTAAGAAGATTTATAAAATATAATATAATGAATTTTTAAAATTAGATAAGAACTGGTACCCGTATAAAAAAAATCCCCTCTGCCAGGATGGCAAAGGGGATCTGTATTTTTAGCGATAAATGCTGTTACTATGCGAATCTTGGCTTCAGTTCATTAGCCAGTGTAACCATTTTTTTCAGGCCATCTTCAGGCAGGTTACCTTTTTTGAACTCTGCGAGTACTTCTGGTAAACGCACCTGCATTTCATTCAGGAACGCTTCTTCGAAAGCACGAACCTGTTTAACAGGAACGTCGCGCAGTAAACCGTTGGTACCAAGGTAAATTACTGCAACCTGTTTTTCTACGGCATACGGGCTGAACTGGGCCTGCTTCAGGATCTCCACGTTACGTGCACCCTTGTCGATAACTGCTTTGGTAGCAGCATCCAGGTCGCCACCGAATTTGGAGAAAGCTTCCATTTCACGGTATTGTGCCTGATCGAGTTTCAGGGTACCGGATACTTTCTTCATGGATTTGATCTGCGCGTTACCACCCACACGGCTTACAGAGATACCTACGTTGATAGCAGGACGGATACCGGCGTTGAACAGGTTACCTTCTAGGAAGATCTGACCATCGGTGATGGAGATTACGTTGGTAGGAATATAAGCAGATACATCACTTGCCTGTGTTTCGATGATAGGCAATGCAGTCAGGGAACCACCGCCTTTCACCAGATGTTTGATAGATTCAGGCAGATCGTTCATCTGTTTTGCGATAGCATCATTGTTGATGATCTTAGCGGCACGCTCGAGCAAACGGCTATGCAGGTAGAATACGTCGCCAGGATATGCTTCACGACCCGGAGGGCGTTTCAGCAGCAGGGATACCTCACGGTAAGCAACCGCCTGTTTGGACAGATCATCATAAACGATCAGTGCAGGGCGGCCTGAATCACGGAAGAACTCCCCGATGGCAGCACCGGCAAACGGAGCGTAGAACTGCAGCGGTGCAGGATCAGCAGCGTTTGCAGCTACGATGGTAGTATAAGCCATAGCGCCTGCTTCCTGTAATGTTTTCATTACACCGGCAACAGTAGATGCTTTCTGGCCAATAGCTACGTATATGCAATAAACAGGTTTACCTGCATCGTAAAATTCTTTCTGGTTGATGATCGTATCGATACAGATAGCTGTTTTACCTGTCTGACGGTCACCGATTACCAGCTCACGCTGTCCACGGCCTACAGGGATCATGGCATCGATCGCCTTTACACCTGTTTGCAGTGGCTCTTTTACCGGTTCACGGTACAATACACCGGGGGCTTTACGCTCCAGCGGCATTTCATACAGTTCACCTTTGATAGGGCCTTTACCATCTATCGGCTCGCCCAGTGTATTGATTACGCGGCCAACAACACCTTCTCCCACGTTAATGGAAGCGATCTTGCTGGTACGGCGTACTTTATCACCTTCTTTAATACCTGCTGACTGACCCATCAATACCACACCCACATTGTCTTCTTCCAGGTTCAGTGCAATTGCTTTTACACCATTGCTGAATTCTACCAGTTCACCGTAACCTACATTGCCCAGTCCATATATGCGGGCAATACCATCACCCACCTGCAATACAGTGCCCACCTCTTCCAGGTCGGCAGAAGCATTGAAGTTGCTTAACTGCTGGCGTAAAATCGCCGAAATTTCATCAGGTTTAATATCAACCATAATTATGATTTTAAAAAAAGTCGTTAAAGAAAATTAGTATAACGACAACAGCTTTGCGTGTACGCAGCGGCTGCTGTATTGATTAACGTAATTCAGATACGTAAATATTCTTGTTAAACTGCTGTTTGATATCTTTCAGATCACGCAGGATAGAAGCATCAAACAACTGGTCGTTGGCTTCAAGTACAAAACCACCGATCAGTTCAGGATTTACGGCTGTTTCCAGCTGTACCTGCTGAGTGGTTTCACTGGCAATCTTCTGTTTGATCACATCCAGTGTAGTATTATCCAAAGCAACAGCAGTGGTGATTTTCACCGGGCTGATGTTTTTCAGTACCATGTACTGGCGTGCAAACTCGGTGGTCATTTCAGCCAGCGCGCTTTCACGGCCTTTGCTTACCAGCAGGTTTACAAAAGAACTGGTAGTAGTGCTGATACGGCCTTCAAATATGGCGGCCAGTATTTTCTGTTTCTTATCGGCCTTTATGATAGGGCTTTTAAGCAAACTCACCACATCAGGGTTGCTTTTCATCACCTGTTGTAAGAACAGCATGTCTGTATGCACCACTTCCAGCTGGTTCAGTTCCTGAGCCAGGCTTATCAATGATTTTGCATACCGGGATGCTAAACGGGGATTCTGCATATTAAAAAAGCTTTTAGCTTGCAACGTTCAGCGTTAGCTGTTTAACAGCCGGCGCCACCCGCTGGTATCTTAGTTCAATTTGATTTCTTCTGCCAGTTGTTTCACGTAACCTTCCTGTGCTGCTTTATCAGCCAGTTCCCTTCTCAGTACTTTTTCAGCTACTTCGATCACGAGATTGCCTACCTGGTTCTTCACATCCGTTAACGCTGCCATTTTCTGGTTTTCGATAGCGGTGTATGCTTCACTGATGATCTTCTTTGCTTCTGCCTGCGCCTGGGTTTTGGCTTCGCTGATGATCATGTCTTTCGCCTCTTTTGCTTCTTTCAGGATCTTGCTTCTTTCAGCTTTAGCTTCCGCCAGCACATGCTCATGTTCAGCTTTCATCTGGGCCATTTCTTCCTTCACTCTTTCTGCAGTGGCAATAGAGTCGGTAATGGAACCTTCCCTTTCCTTCAGGGTAGCGAGGATTGGAGTCCAGGCAAATTTTTTCAGGATCAGGAAAACGACGATGAAAATGAATAATGAAATAAGAAACAAGCCTAACGCGGGTTGCAACAGATCCATATAATTAGAATTTTATTTTTTTTATGTTGATGTTTTCTGGATTCAGGTAGATTGATGATTCGCCTGTAATAAAAGATTACTGCATCCATTGCCCTGTGCGCCGGATGCAGTAAAAAGTTTGGCTTACAGAACTACCGCCAACAGACCAGCGATTACACCGAAGAGAGCAACACCCTCAACCAGTGCAGCAGCCAGGATCATGTTCGCACGGATGTCGTTAGCAGCTTCTGGTTGACGAGCGATAGACTCCAGAGCGCTCTTACCGATGTTACCAACACCAATACCAGCAGCGATAGCCGCGATACCAGCACCAACAGCACCACCAGCTTTAGCCAGACCAGATGCAGCAGCAGCCTGCAATAAAATAGACAAAAGTGCCATAATGAATATGTATTTGAATTATAAAAAATTTCGAACTAATAAAGCGGTCGGCATTTAACTTTCGGGCAAAGGCTTAAAAGCTAATTCCGTATGCTTAGTGGTGGTGTGCCTCATCATGTGCACCTTCCATGGCCTGGCCAATAAATACGGCTGTCAGGTTAGCAAAGATGAACGCCTGGATAAATGCTACCAGCAGTTCCAGCATCATCATCACGATATTAAACAGAACAGTGATAGGCAGGAAGCCATAACCAGCTACCTTGTTTAAAGATCCGAAAATGAACACCAGGGATATAATACTCAGGATAATAATGTGACCTGCCAGGATATTGGCAAATAACCTGATCATCAGAGATACCGGTTTGGTAAATACGCCGATCAGCTCTACCGGCGCAAGGATGAACTTAACTCCAAAAGGAACCGGAGGATTGAAAATGTGACCCCAGAAATGTTTATTGGTGCTGAACATAGTGGCAATAAAGCTGATGATAGCCAATGCCGCCGTTACTGCCAGGTTACCCGTTACGTTGGCGGAGCCAGGCAACAATCCCAACAGGTTGTTGATCAGGATAAAAAAGAATATTGTCAGAATAAAAGGCGTATACCTTTCTGCATGCTTGCCGGGAATATTAGGCTTTACCACTTCATCACGCATGAAAATGATCACCGGCTCTATAAGGCTTTGGAAACCTTTCGGGGCTTTCTTTGAACCACGTACCCTGTAAGCCTTTGCTACGCTCAGCATCAGGATCACCAGCAATACAGCGGCAATGATCATGGAAGTGATATTCTTGGTCATTGAAAAATCGTAGATCTTTTCATCGGTAGGGTTGCCATTGGCATCTACTGCAATCACCTTACCATCCATGTATTTGGCCGGATCCAGCCCTTTTTCATGCAGGTAGTGCGAATTTACCAGCTGGTAACCATCGTACGCTTTATGACCATGCTCAAATTCAGAAGAGGAAAATACAGAAGTACCACGTGCAGGGTTGTAAATGATCACCGGTAAGGGGATAGTTACATGAGTGTCGCCCATACTGAACAGGTGCCAGTCGTGGGCATCCTTTACGTGTCCGAGAATTACTTCCTTAGCATCAAATTTTTTAGTCTCACCTTCTTCTCCTCCCTTACCTTCTTCTCCTTCATGAGGTGCAGCTGCCGCTGTTTCATGGTGGGAAACCTCCTGTGCAAAGGAAAAATTACTAAAACTGTGAAGGCCTAAAACCATCACAAGTGCTACCATTCTATGTTTGAACCAATTGAAAGAAATCACCGTTTTCTGAAATTTTGCGCAAAGATACTCGTTTTTATCTTCAAAATTAAGCGACTACGGAAAAAAAGTAAGATATATTGTAATTACATTGATAACCAGGTTATTGCAGGTTAAAAATGCCCCTTTTTTTAATTAAAAAAGACCGTTGAAAACAACAGCCCCGGAAACTATTTTCATATTAATATTTTTATCATTCATTGAGGCTCCGCTTTGCCCATCTCCGGCTGATATACAAATTATATCACCTAAGCTTCTCACACCCTGCTCACATTAAACTGCATGCTATGCAGTTTGAAGTAAAAACCTTCCAGTTTCAGCAACTCATCATGGGTACCCATCTCCTTAATTTCCCCCTTATCCAGCACGATAATTTTATCGGCCTTGCTGATGGTGGAAAGCCGGTGGGCAATAATGATAGCCGTGCGGTCGGCAATCAGCTTGTCGATCGCCTGCTGTATCATCATTTCCGATTCGGTATCCACAGAAGAAGTGGCCTCATCCAGTACCAGGATAGCCGGATCGTATAACAACGCCCGCACAAAAGAAATCAGCTGCCGCTGCCCCAGGGAAAGCGTGCTTCCCCGCTCCATTACCTGGTAATCGTATCCACCAGGCAGCTGCATAATGAAATCATGGATCCCTATCAGCCGGGAAGCCTCTTCTACCTTTGCCCTGCTGATGTTACTGTTGTGCAGGGTAATATTATCATAAATAGACCCGGCAAACAGGAACACATCCTGCAATACCACCCCTATCTTACTGCGCAACGATTCCAGGGAATAAGCCGGCAGCTCAATATCATCTATCTTAATACTTCCCTTCTGTATTTCATATAACCTGTTAAGAATACTGATAATAGTGGTTTTACCGGAACCGGTATGCCCCACAATTGCTACCGTATCGCCAGGCTTTGCATGAAAACTGATATTTTTCAGCACATAACGCTCATCTACATACGCAAAGCTCACATTGTCAAAAGTGATAGCCCCTTTCATGTTTTCGGCCGACTGATGCCCCCTGTCCGGAATATAATCCTGGTTGTCGAGCACTTTGAATACCCGTTCACTGGCCACCATGCCCATCTGCAGCGTGTTGAACTTATCTGCCAGCATCCGCAGCGGCCGGAACAGCATATTCAGGTACATGATGAAAGCGATCATCACCCCCTGGGTAACCTCGTAATTCAGTACCTTGTTGGCTCCCCACCATACCATTAACCCCAGCGAAATAGCCAGGATAATTTCCACCACCGGGAAAAAGACAGAATAGGCAAAAATGGCATCGATATTGGCTTTGCGGTGCTCCTTATTGATATGCTTAAAACGGGCAAACTCTCTTTTTTCAGCGGTAAAAGCCTGTACCACTACCATTCCTGTAAGATGCTCCTGCACAAAGGCATTCAGCGCCGATACCGCGTTACGTACCCTGTAAAAGGATTTATTCACGCTTTCCTTGAAGATGTATGTGGCAAAGATGAGCACCGGGAAAGGCGACAGGCTGATGAGGGTCAGCCGCCAGTCTTCCATAAACATCACTACCAGTATGGCAATGATCATTAACAGATCTGCCACAATAGAAATGATACCTTCGGAAAACACATCATTGATGGCCTCAATATCATTGATAGTCCTGGTGGTAAGCGTACCAATGGGGGTTTTATCAAAGAACGCCAGGTTCAGGTGCACAATCTTTTTATATACCGTTACCCGCAGGTCTTTTACCACAGATTGCCCCAGCCAGTTGGTGAGATAGGAAAAATAGAACCGCACCACGGTTTCCAGCAGTAACAACCCTATTTGCACAATCGTTACCAGCACCAGCATCTGCATCAGCTGACCGGCTATATACTTATCTACCGTTACCTGGATCAGGTAAGGGCGTAAAGGGGAAATAGCGGCCAGTACCACCGTTAATATCATGGAGATGTAGAAGGATCGTTTGTAAGGGGCCGCGAATGAGAAGATGCGCCGTAATAAACTGAAGTCAAATACTTTCTTTACCGCAAGATTTTCCAATGTGCCAGGTTTAAACTATGTAACAAACCTACGATAAAAAATAATTACGCAGGACTTACTGCGAATGTCGGGTACACAAAAAAAGAAGGCGCAGGAGTCCTGCGCCTTCCGGGAAAATAATTTATAACCCTTATTTCTTTTCGTCTTTCATAATCTGTTTGTAGGCCTTAATGAATATGGCGCCCAGGTTTTTATGCGGCGGCACATAATCGCTGAAAAGGTCTTTGTTGCGGGCATCACCGGCAAACCGTTTGGTGAGCTGCGCCCACATGATCACCCAGTCCACATTCTTGCCGGAACGCACCTGGTCTTCCAGGCTGTGGATAATAGGTTCGTTTACAAAACGGGTACCCACCTGTTTGGAGGAAATGATATGCGCCTCCGGCGATTTTTCCAACACGGTAGCCAGGTTATGATAACCGCCACAGGATCCCAGCACCACTATCTTGGCAGAGCTTTGCAGGTTATCCAGGGTGGTATTGATATGATAGCTATGTCCGCGGTGAATGAAGATAGTAGGATGGATATCATTTTCATCCAGGTATTCAGACAGTTTGGAAATAGCTTCTTTATCCGCAGGCTCATCTGTTGGCAGGTTTGCGTAAATAGTAGTGGGCTTTCCCTTCAGCGAGGTGATGGTAGTCCAGTATTTATTTTTGCTTACTCTCCAGTCGGACGAAGGGAAGTTGGTCATGAAGCTGGCGTACGACTCCTGGCCGTCTTTATCTCCATAAAAAAACACCTGCTGATACACTCTTCCGCTATCGCTCTCAAGTGTGTTAAAGGTAACGTAGTTGATAGGCGGCAACTGCAGCTTGGCAGCCATATCCGTGGCTTTGGACGAATCATTCTCTGACTTCGATTCGGTTTCAAACAGGCTGCTGAGCAGCTGGTAAATAACGGTTCCGCGTTTATCGTTATGCTTTCTTACATAGTTCAGATTCTTCTTTACCTCCTCGCGAAGGAATTCCAGCAGTTTCTCATCACGGATACTTCCAAAGGAGTTGGCCACATCCACGGCGTCTTCCAGGTCTTCGGTCTTTTCCAGGTTCTGCACGTATTTCTGCATGAGATAGTTGGAATTTTCCGGGGCCATGGACTTCAGGAAATTATCCAGTGTATTGAAACCGGCGGCCATGGCAATGAACTTTTTGAAACGGTCAAAATTCACCATCATCAGTAAGCTGTCGCCACGCGGAGGCTTCATACGGAGCATCATCTGGTCGTACAGGCCTGCATTATTGTGATTGGTATAACTCGAAGTGTACAGTTCTTCCTGACCGTTAATGATCAGGTAATACAGTTCTTCCGGCGTAAAGTTCTTGACGATGGCAAACCTTACCGGGGCGGGCTCTTCATGCAGGTCGTTTACGGAGCGAATATACAGCAGCGATTTTGCCTGCATATTTTCCATCATGGCTTTCAGGCCGTATGGATTTTGTCCGTCGCTTTTCATTTTCTGCAAGGCAATAGTGGACTTTACCATCTGTTTGAAATACTGGTAGTCGTTGTCTACTATTGGCTCCAGTTTCTCCACGGTAGTGGTACCTGCCAGGAGCTCGTCGATGAAAGGCAGTATCCTGGTGCTTTGGGGCGACTGCCCTATACGCACAATCTGTTGTACAATCGGATCCTGGTTACGTTTGATAGCATTGGCCATCGGGGTGTAGGAAGTAGCATAGGTAAGTATCTGGTTGGGATATTTACGCGCTACGGCTGCCACAATGGAATCGGTGCCCGGGTAGTTGAGATAATCCGCCAGTTTGGGCATTACCGTTTCCAGGTTATTGAAGGCATATTTAGAGAATACCTGTCCCCTCGCATCTTTGTAGCCGGGGTTATCATGAAACGATTCGATGATCCTTTCGGATGCGTCATAAGAAAGGTTATTGATATAAGGCAGGATACTCTTCCCCTTGATATCGGCATGCATCATATTGCGGAAGGCAGCCACCATAGCGGGAGCTTCTTCCGGATCAATTTTACTGCGCGCCCGCTTCTGGTTGTAATCTTTCACCATTACATAAATAGCGGAGAGATACTTTACCTTCAACCGGTGATCCAGTGAATCGTTGTCCTCTATTTCCTGCTGCATATCATCCACCTCTTTTATCAGGGCGTTAGTCACCTGCAGGTTGATGGTCTGATCCTCCGAAACTTTCACGAGGTCATCCGCTTTCCCGTCAAATTTGGCGGCAGCGGCCTGCTCTTTATCGATGTTGTCATGAAACCCTTGTCTGCTGATTGGAATCGGATGGTGGCTGCTTTGCGCCTGCATGTGGCT
This sequence comes from Chitinophaga sp. OAE865, assembly GCF_040546735.1. Lineage (NCBI taxonomy): Bacteria > Pseudomonadati > Bacteroidota > Chitinophagia > Chitinophagales > Chitinophagaceae > Chitinophaga > Chitinophaga sp. OAE865. The sequence continues at coordinate 170,494 of NZ_JBEPOF010000001.1, forward strand.
TGCTGCCAATACAGTCAGCGCGGTTACTAATAAAAATCTTCTCATACTAAATGTGATCTTTTCCCAGGGACCAGATAGCAAATTTACAACCAAATACAGAGTTTGCCAGCATTTGGTTACTATCTATTGTTTTTTAAGAAGAAATATATTCATAATATTTCATCTGTAAATAGACGATCCGGGTTTGGCTGATATTATCTTCAGAAAAACACAGAACGGGTTACTTTTTTCATAATCATATAGCTATGAATAGCGAATAGTTGGCATATTGACACTGCATCATTATTTGGCGTACCTTGTTGCGGAACGCGGAAAACCAGTCTGATATTGAATTAACAATTTCATAATGTTAATTTTCCATTAATCACGGAGATGGCTTTATAATTTTGTCCCGTCTTTTTAAAAGCAAAATTTATGATAGACCAAGCGGTTGCAGGAAAAATTCTGGTAGTAGATGACGAGTTGGATATTCTGGAAATTATCAGTTACAATCTTAAAACAGCAGGTTACGATACCGTAACGGCGAAAGATGGTAGCGAGGCTATCCAGAAAGCAAAGATATTCAGACCGGATCTGATTATGCTGGATATCATGATGCCAAACAAGAATGGGATCGATACCTGCCGCGAAATCAGGAAAATCCCTGAGTTCAAAGACACGATGGTATTGTTTCTAACTGCGCTCAATGATGAAAAATCGGAAGTAGACGGATTAAATATGGGAGCAGACGATTACATTGCCAAGCCCATTAAACCTAAGTTGCTGGTAAGCCGTATCAATGCGCTTTTCCGCCGTTTACACAAACCCGAGGAAACCCGCGTAACACTGGGCGACCTGATCATCGACCGGGAAAAGTTCACTGTTACATACAAAGGGCAGGAAATCATCCTGGCAAAGAAAGAATTTGAGCTGTTGCAGTTACTGGCGTCCAAGCCCGGCCGTGTATTCCTGCGTAACGAGATCCTTAACCAGGTATGGGGTACCGAAGTGATTGTGGGCGACCGTACCATCGATGTGCATATCCGTAAGATACGCCAGAAAATAGGCATCGATTTAATCACGACCGTAAAAGGTGTAGGCTATAAATTCGAAATGTAGTCTGCCGCCTGTTAGCCTTTAGCTGCCGGCATTCCCGCCGCAGCGTATTCAAATCCCACCAAAACATTTCGCCGGCAGCTAAATACTGCTGGTTAAAAGCTATTACTGTTGTCAAATAAAAAATTTAAAGTAATTTCCCATTATTACCTTAATTACTCACTTTGGAGTATGTTTAAAGCAAAAAACCTGTCCCCCCAGAAGTTAGCGGGGTTTACAGCCCTTATCATATCTGCCGTTATTGCGCTGGGCAGCCTGGTAATAGATGGCAACTGGAAAGTGGTAGTGGGAGCTTTTGTGCTTACTTTCCTCGTGTCATATTACCTCTATCTTTATACCCTGCAGAATTTCATTTACAGGAAGATAAAGCTGATCTACAAATTCATTTACCAGACCAAAGCGTCGAAACGGGAAGAGTTCTTCCAGAAAAATATTCTTCCGTTGAAAACCATTGAAGAGGTAAGTGAAGATGTAGAGAAATGGGCCAGCCAGAAAAAAGAAGAACTGGAGAACCTCCGCCGGAATGAAGAGTTCCGCAAGGAATTCCTGCTGAACCTTTCCCATGAGCTGAAAACACCCATTTTTGCCGTTCAGGGCTATATTCACACACTGCTGGATGGCGCGCTGGAAGATCCCAACGTAAATAAGCTGTTCCTGAAAAACGCTACCAAGAACATCGACCGTCTTTGCCGGCTGATCGATGACCTGGATGAAATATCCAAACTGGAAAGCGGGGAAATGACCGTGAATGCGGAAGTATTCGTTATCCAGGACCTGATAAAGGATGTATTTGATACCCTGTCGCTGAAAGCCAATACCAAAGGCATTAAGTTCAGTATCAAAAAAGGCTGCGAAGCGCCACAGCCGGTATATGCCGACAAAGAAAAGATCCGGCAGGTGCTCATCAACCTGGTAGATAACTCTATTAAATACGGCAAACCCGATGGCCATACCATTGCCAGCATTTACAGCATGGATGGCAAAAGAGTGCTGATAGAAATTTCCGACGATGGTATAGGAATGGCAGAAGAACACCTGCCTCGTGTATTTGAACGGTTTTACCGTACCGACAGGGCTCGTAGCCGCGATATTGGCGGCACCGGCCTGGGCCTGGCCATTGTTAAGCATATCGTGGAAGCCCACGATCAGTCCATTACCGTACGCAGCAAACCCGAAATAGGCAGTACGTTCGGGTTTACAATGGAATCAGGAAGAGAATAAATTAATCATTACCGATAAAGAGGAAGAGGCAAACAGGTAGTATCCTGTTTGCCTCTTCCTCTTTATAAGCCGGGCTGTTAAAAACGATACTGCATCCTGCAGGTAAGCACATTATCTTTCAGGTCATCTTTAAACCCTTCCAGTTCCGTGCTTTCATTGGTAACCCAGTCGTAATACACCATGAATTTCAGGTGTTCATTGGCATAGTAAAGGTAACCGATGCCTACCGTGTTATAGCGTATATCCGCGGGGGTTAGCCCTGCACCCGGGGCGCCGATCTCTTTACCTTTTACCTTTGTATTGGGATCGTACCAGTCGTACTTCAATACTGCCTGGTGTTTTACACTACCGAGGTTTTGAATATAATAAAGATATGCACCGTCAAAACTGCGGATATACAGCGGTTGTAAACTTCCGTCTGCCGCTACAGGGATAGTGCCTGGCGTTTCAGTGGTGGACGCTGTGGCTGTTTGTTTTCCCCGGAGATACTCTGCGCGGAACTGGGTATAACCCCTCTTTTCACCATTGGAGATCTTCCATTGTACATCCGCCCCGAAATAGTGCCGGGGAGCGATTCTTCCTACATTGGCCGCTGATGAATCTACCATAAAAACAGGCTTCCCGCCGGTGGCCCCCATGGTGTAAATTTGTTTGGTAAACTGCTGCATGCCGCCGTATAATACAGAGGCGCCACCCGATAACTGGCTTTTTGTTCCCTTTATCTTCTGCGGCTTTATGGCAATACGCCCGATAAAATCTTTATGGCTGTCGAAATCAGTGGTGGCGGTCAGGCCCTGCCCGTTAAAAGCGCCTGCATCTATTTTCAGGAAACGCAGGGGATGATCTTTACGGCGGGGCTCAAAGGAGATCATTGCTCCGAGGTCCCGTTCCGTTTTCATCAGGATCTGTGACATCCGCCCACGCTCAGGGGTTTCACGGTCGGCCGACGACAGGTTCACTTCATAACCAAACGGGCGGGCGAACATTCCCCCCACCAGCGAGAACAAATTAAATTTCGTCTCAAAAAAACGACCATAGAAGTCCCGGATATTTACACCTCTTTCAGTACCATCGAACTGGAAAGCAAACTGCACCACCGGCATGTCTTCCTTGTTATAGCGTTCGTAATCCACCCGGATACGTCCGCGGCGCAGGGTAAAGCGGTTATCGGAGGCTGCCGGGAAATTCCCTGCCGCATAGCTTTGGGCGCCCCTCGACTGCGCCATCTGGAATTGTGGCTGAATATACCCGCTGAACCGCAGTGCATCATATTTCATATACATGGATATCATCCCCTTCCCCATTTCGGTAGTGGTATCTATCATATCCATCAGAAATTGCGCACGGGCAGTTCCCGTGAAACATAACATCAAAATAACGATCGGAAAAATTCTGGCAGTGCGCATCAGATACTGAAATTATTGCGCAAAAGTATAGAATTAGCCATTATTTAATCCAGTTGTTTATGCTTTAAGCGGGTAAATCGTTAACAGCTCGTTAATCCATTCCTGTTGCGGCCGGCTTATCTGTTGCCTTCGGGCTTTAAAGTAAATTAGGTTACTCCAAAAATTACGCCTCCATGAAACCATCAACTTTTAACCATTGGGAGAAAAAATTGCAACTGGCCATTTCATTATCCCATGACGATCCCCAGGGCGACCGTGGCCTCAAGGAAGTAGCTGCACTGATCAGCGAATCTGTGGATAACTTCTCGCATAAATTTGCAGAGATGTACGGAATTTCTTACATGCATTTCACAAAGAGACGGAGAGTGGAAGCAGGTGCAGGATACCTCCGGCACAGTGATTACAGTGTGGGAATGATCAGTGAAATGTGCGGGTATACACAATCCAGCTTTACCAAAGCATTCAGGGAATTCTTTAATGAGGCCCCCATCAGCTTCCGCAACCGGCTTCACCTGGAAAGTGAGAAGAATACGCTGGAACGCACCAAAATTGCCTCCACACCACATGATGATCCACAGCATCTCATTTTCACTACAGACCGTACGGAAGACATCAGGCTGCAGGATTACCTGCTGTATTATAATATCCTCCCCAGGAACGGCGGCGACCCGGTGAGAACAATGGTGGAATACCTCAGTAACTACCAGAAGCAGCTTTACGCCATTAAAACATCACTGGAACTGCCCGGCGCCATGATCATCACAGGTACCCTGGACATAGTGCCCGTGACCGATTATTCAAAAATGATGATGTATGTAGGTATTATGATTCCCATGCAAAACGAGTACGATAAAGCCCACAATCAGGTGCGAAGCTCATTCCAGCAACCATACAGCCTTTTTACGAAACGTGTTCCAGGCGGTCATTATAAAAAACTGCCGGTACCCATGAACTTCGCAGCGGCCGGCCTGCCCATGTACGAGTTTATTAACAACAGCTGCCGTGCAGGATACTTCAAAATGAGCGGTAACCACTTCTTCATTTCACTGACAGGCGAAAATGATTCTGAAATCTATATTCCCTGGCAGAAACGGTAAAAGATATTAAAACTGGAAATAGATCGGGATCATTGGTTGGGTACTTTTTACCTGTACCAGTAACCAGATGAAAGCCACCATGATAGCTACACTACCCGCCACTGGAATACGGCCAAGTATCTTCTCCACGGAGAATTCCACTCTGGAAGGCAGGAAATGTAATATAAAGCCGAGTACCATTACCCAGAACACAGCGGTATAACCGTTATACAGCTCCAGGGCTATCTCGGGCTGAAAATCGTATACTACCTGGTGTATCAGCGACCATGCGTCATGAAAAGTGGCTGCCTTGAAAAATACCCAGCAGAAACAAACAAAGTGGAAAGTGATAAGCACCCCAAGTATTTTAAAGAAAGTAGCTTTCCATCCCGTGATCACTTTTTTGCTTTTCTTCAGGTAATCGATCCTTACCTTATCAACCGCCAGCGCACTACCGTGCATGGCCCCCCAGAAAATGAAATTCCAGCTGGCGCCATGCCAGAAACCCCCAATCAGCATGGTTAGCGCCAGGTTAACATATTGGCGCACCTTTCCTTTACGGTTACCTCCCAATGGTATGTACAGGTAATCGCGCAACCAGCTGGACAGCGAAATGTGCCAGCGGCGCCAGAATTCCGTAATGGAAGAGCTCTGGTACGGAGAATCAAAGTTGGGAGGGATCTTAAAACCGGTCCACCGCGCAATACCCAGCGCCATATCAGAATAACCGGAGAAGTCACAATAAATTACCAACGCATAACCATACACGCCCATTAAACATTCCAGGCCGGTATGCTTACTGGGATCATCAAAAATATATTGTACAAAGTTCTGGTAAATGAAATCCGAGATAACAATCTTCTTAAATAATCCCCCCATGATCAGGTACATTCCCTTACCGATATCTTCTGAACTGAGACGGTAAGGCATGGAAATCTGCGGGATAAAATCCGCCGCGCGCACAATTGGCCCCATCATCAGTTTCGGGAAAAAAGAGAGGAAGAAAAGATAGTCCATAAAATTATCCACGGGCTTGATTTCATCCCGGTACACATCTATGGTATAGCTAAGGTTTTCAAAAGTATAAAAAGAGATACCAATAGGCAGGATCAGCTTTAGCGTGGAAATATGCCCTGCTGTGATATCGTTGACGATCCCGATAAAAAAGTTGGTGTACTTGAAATAAAACAACAACCCGATATTCAGGAAAATACTCAGTATCAGCAGCGATTTCTTTACCTTTTTATCGGGGCTTTCATGGATCCATCTCGACAAATTAAAGTCTACAATCGCTGAAAGTATGACCAGTCCTACGTAATAGCCGCAGGCTTTATAAAAGAAATAAAGTGAGAATACCGTATATACCCATACCCTGGCGGTTTTATTCCTGCTTACCAACAGGTAACACATCAGGAATAGCGCAAAGTAATAAAAGAAGAACCCACTGTTAAAAAGAACCGGGTCTGACTCATGGTACGACAGTTGGTATAACAATTTATTAATGTCGATCATCGGAGGTTAATGGATTTTTCTTTGTTTGCTGTAGATAATGTGTATAAGAACGTTGCAGGGCTTCGTATAACAACTGTCCCTGTAACTGGTATCCTCTTGCATTAAAATGAATGTGATCGGGGGCCCAGCCTCCTGCAAATCTGGCTTTCTGCGCTTTATTTACCGCATTAAAATTCCAGCAGGCGATGCCGTGCTGCCGTGCGTATCCCATGATCTGCTGGGTCACCATCGAGATATACGGATTAGGATAATAAGCGGTGTGGTATACTGTTCTGTATTTCTTTTTGCCTACTTTTTTACGGGTAGCTTTACGCACTGCACGCATACAATCGGGAGGAGTGGTGAGCAGGATGTTTACGGAGGGGTCTTGTTCCCGGAGCACGGTTACCGCTTTGTCTATTTCATCCCTGAAAGCCAGGGGATCCATTCTGCCGCCATAGGCTTCGTTAGTGCCCAGGGAAATGATAACCAGCCGGGGTTTCAGCACTGCCATCTGCGCCAGCAGGATATTGCTGATTTCATTGTAATGCTGGAACATGGCCCCGTTAATGCCAATACTGTGGTACAATACCCCGTTGCGGCTGTTTTCCATAATAGCGCCATAAAACCTGAAGGGACCGTTGCCGGTGCCTTCCCATCTTGCCTGGAAAGATTGTGATGTTTGCAGGAAATCGAGAGTAGCTTTGCTGAGGGTAGATGAACCAGGAAAAGGGGCAGGCGTTACTGTTACCGTAGCATCCGGCACCACAAGGGTATTGTTGGTATTACCGGCATCATACAGGAGGGTTACTTTACGGAAATTATTATCCATTGCACCATCTGTTTTACCGCTGAACGACAGGGTAGGCGCGTCATTCTGGGAAATGATGACAATACCGCCGGGACCCAGTACATCAGATTTATTCCGGTCTACCACCCGTTCTGAAGCCCACCTCACGGTGCTGTTCCACTTGAAATCTTCTGGTCCGTTGGTTCCTGCCAGGTTGTATGGGAAAACATATCCCCTGCCGGCATAGCCAAACCGGCTTTGCAACATGGAAGCAACAGTAAGCGGGAAGTATCCTGCCTGCACGTGGGAATCGCCCAGGTGCAGGATGGAAATTACATTACTGTCTGCTTCATGAAGCGAGGAAAAAACGTTGTACAACGCCGTATCCTGCTGGATATTGCCGGCATCGGCCATTTGTTGTGCATAAGTTGTAAATCCGCAGAGTATCAGTAAAAGCACTGCCACCCATTTTGCGCTAAGGTTGTTGTGCCTGACTGTATTCATTCATAATAGCTTTATAAAGCAGCGCTCCAACTTTGGCTGCTCCCGTTCTGTTAAAGTGTGTATAGTCCTTGTTGGCCATCACAGTGTCTCCCTCTACCCACTTTACCATAGCACCTTCGCCGCCCATGGCGGCAAAAAGGTTCCAGTAGGCGGTACCATGACCAGCGGCGAGGTCGTGCTGTACTTTCAGCAGTGCTTCCACACCTGGTGCGGTAATATATTTGTCGGCTTTTCTGTAAGATTTATCGGCAGTACCGATGATCAGGAATGAAGTTGATGGCAGGTCCCGGCGGAGTGAGTCCATCACTTTCTTCATCGGGCGCTCATACCAGCTATAGTCAGTGAGTTCCGGGCGGAATAATACATTGGCGCCGTAGTGCATCACCACCAGGTCGTAAGGACGTTCCTCCTGCATGCGACGGATCATACTGGCAGACAAGCGGCCAAGTTCCACTCCGCTGATACCTCTGAACGAATAGTTATCTACATAAATACCATCCCCGTTTTCAAAGCAAACACCATAAAAAGGCATTGCGCTGCCGGTGTTGCGGATAACTACGGAAGCAGTTCCGGTATCCTGCCGAAGATCCAGCCTGTTCACCGGCTCATTACCGGAAAGCGTATAGGCCTTATCGTTAATAGTGATGGCACCTGATCCGGCAGGTCCGTATAATACAGACACTTCGCTGAATTTGTCGAGCAGCGGCTTTTTCACAGGGGAATACTTCACCCAGCTGTTGCCACCGGGATAAAAGGTATGCCCTGACAATCCGAGGGTAACATCAGACGGCGGTGAATTCTTATAATGATAATCTTTCCAGTCGGTAGAAAAAGTATGTGTGATAGTGGTTCTGAAAGATGCTACCACAGAAGTAACCGGCACAAATCCTACACCACCTCCACCAAAATAATGCTGTAAGCTGTCGCGCAGATCACCGGTGATCAGGTCTCCTTCGATCATAGAATCACCGAAATAGGCAATCCTTACCTTGCGGCGTTTACCCGCTTTCAGCTCTTTAAGTGCAGTGAGGAATTGTTTCATCCCAACGATAGAGTCGCCGGGCACAGGGGAGGCATATTCCATGATGCCGGTATACGACATGAAGTCGTGTGTATGATCCGGGTTAGGCACATGCGGATTACCGGCTGTACCGGTGCTGTCTAAACCAGAAAGCTTACTGCTGTCGTTGCCGCCTGCAGTAAGCTTTTGATCGTCCGGGGAAGTGGAAGTTGTTCTCAGTTCTGATAACATATCCAGCTTCCGGAATTGAAAGTCTTTATATGAAAAGCTGTAATTGAGCTGTGACAGCCCTACTACGCAAACTAAAGTTCCCAGAATAATATAGAACGGGTAGGCAGACTTATTTTTGCCGGACATAGTTTAATGATCTGTAGCACATCACTGTTCGCCTGCTGCCGGCATGCCTACGGTTAACCATTTTTGTGATTCCGTTGCCACGCTATCCATACCTGCGTCCAGCTTATACAATTTATAGCGGTTAATAATGTTTGTCACTCTTTTTATCCACTCATGGCCGGCAGATGAATAACCGCTATGGTTCATCTTTTTGAGCCACACGGTAAATTCGGGGTTACCTTTTAATTCGCCAAACCATCTCTTACGTGCCAGTACTTCCACAAAATGCTCATAGGAAGCCATGTCTGATACATACTGTTTGTACACAGACCTTGCTCCCGGTTTAACTTTGGATATATTATTTTGTCCAACGATACCAAAGTGGTTGTGCAATAATTTTGCATTCCTGCTTGTTCCGGTGCCTGATTCCAGCATCGCTATCCCGAGGATAACGCTGGCTGGGATACCGGTTTCCTGCATTAATTCTACAGAAACCGGTTTGAATTTCTTCAGATAATTATTTGTGGATTGTTGTGCAAACCCAACATTGCTGAGCATTAGCAATAATAACACCGCACATAACCATACTGTCCTCTTAAAGAATGTTGAAATTCTCATGGTAGTATTTTTTGATACAGGTGATAGTTCCTTCTTTGTTTTCAGCATCATTTTCTTACCTCACATATCAACGATGATCACACCGCAATATTACTTTAAAAATTTAAATAATACGACCTTCTCTTTTTCTTATCTAACCCGTTAATCTCTTGTTAAAAAAATTGTACCTCATATTTGTGCCAATCCCCTTTGATGCGGCACTTTGCCATATCAAAGGGGATTTTTAGCGACAAAAGCATTCCCTCTTGCAAAGACTATGCCGGTAAGCCTTTTTTCCGCGGAAAGCATGTTAGCAACTTGTTAAACATGCTTTTCCAAGCGGGCTTATTATGACTTTACCAGGCTGATCTTCAATTCATTAAGCTGTTGCTGATCAATTTCAGCGGGCGCATCCAGCATTACATCGCGCCCGGAGTTATTTTTCGGGAAAGCGATAAAGTCGCGGATACTTTCACTGCCACCCAACAGCGAACACAGGCGGTCAAATCCGAAGGCAATACCTCCATGCGGGGGCGCACCATATTCAAATGCCCCTAACAGAAAGCCAAACTTGTGTTCTGCCTCTTCCTTGCTCATTCCCAGGGCTGCAAACATTTTCTGCTGCAGGTCGCGCTGGAAAATACGGATGGAACCACCCCCTACTTCTGTGCCGTTTAAAACTATATCGTAGGCGTTAGCCTTAATTTTGCCGTATTGTGAAGGATCATCCATCAGAGCTATCTGCTCCGGCTTTGGTGACGTAAACGGATGGTGACGGGCCACCCAACGGTTTTCCTCTTCAGCGTATTCAAATAACGGAAAGTCTATAACCCACAACGGTTTAAAGTCGTTTTTTGTTGCGTAAACCGAGGCGTTCTCCCATTTCCAGGCGGAGCTCGCTGGCAGCTTTACGGGTACGCTCTTCCTTGCCAGCCAGCACCAGGATTAGATCTCCGGGTTGGGCCTGACATTTTTGCGCCCATAATTTGAGTTGCTCCTCGTCAAAAAACTTATCCACAGAGCTCTTTAATGTACCATCTGTGTTATAACGCACATAGATGAGCCCGCTCATGCCGATCTGCGGGCGCTTTACCCAATCCGTCAGCTCATCCAGCTGTTTGCGGGTATATTCTGCACAACCTTTGGCAGCAATAGCCACTACCAGTTCTGCATCATCAAATACTTTAAAGCCCTTGTTTTTAGCAGTATCGTTCAGGTTTACCAGCTTCATTTCGAAGCGGATATCCGGTTTATCGTTACCATAATATTCCATCGCATCATCAAAAGTCATCCGCGGGAAGGCTTCAGGAAATTCAATGCCTTTTATTTCCCTGAAGATGTGCTTAAGCATATGCTCAAAGGTGCTCAGGATATCTTCCTGGTCTACAAAGCTCATCTCACAGTCGATCTGGGTAAACTCCGGCTGCCTGTCGGCGCGCAGATCCTCATCCCTGAAACATTTCACAATCTGGTAGTAACGGTCGTAGCCACTCACCATCAGCAATTGCTTAAAGGTTTGGGGCGACTGTGGCAGCGCGTAGAACTCGTTGGGGTTCATGCGGCTGGGCACTACGAAATCGCGTGCGCCTTCCGGGGTGGATTTGATCAGGAAAGGAGTTTCTATATCCATAAACCCGGCCGTATGCAGGTAGTTACGGGCAGCCCTTCCTACCTGGTAACGCAGTTCCAGGTTTTGCCTTACAACGTTACGGCGCAGGTCGAGAAAGCGGTATTTCATCCGCAGCTCATCTCCTCCGTCGGTATCATCCTGCAGGGTAAACGGCGGCGTTTTAGCTGCATTAAGGATGGTAAAATCGCTCACAGTGATCTCTATATCACCGGTAGGGATATTTTTTATTTTTATTTGAACGCTCGGTTACGGTGCCTTTTACCTGGATTACAAACTCACGGCCCAGCGGCTGTGCATCCAGTTTAGCATTCAGGCTTTCCCCGAATAATAATTGAGTAATACCATAACGGTCCCGCAGATCAAAAAAATTGATACTGCCAAACTTTCTTACTGTCTGTATCCATCCGGCCAAAGTTACTTCCTGGCCCACCTGTTCCATTCGTAATTCCCCGCAAGTGTGCGTCCTATACATGCGTAAATAGTTGATTTAGTTAGTTTTATGGTTGCATTACGGGATAAGCAATCATCAATTGGCGACCACTCTCCAGTTGTTCACTTATGCCCATAAGGGGGGCAAAGATACGGTTTGAATCGGGCATTTTATGCCCGGTGTATGTTAAAATATCGTTTGAGGTCTATTTCCGGCATCAGCGGTGCATTGGCAAGAAGCACATCCCTGAAATGCGCTGCCATAAAGGGCGCAAGCGAACATCCTTTTGTTCCCAGCCCGTTAAAAAGCCCTACAGGCGGTAGTTGGGGGTGGAAACCGGCTATAGGGCGACGGTCATTCCCTGATGGCCTTACCGCCGAAAGCTGATCCACTATTTCATACGGCACTTTCAACAGCTGGCGGAGGCTTTTTTCCAATATTTCCCGCTGCTTTAAAGTAGGCCGGTCATCTTCATAATCCCACACGAAAGAAGATCCTCCCCAGAATAACCCATTGGCCTGCGGTACCAGCGTGATCCCCTTCTTGATAACATCCCCGGTTTCCAGTCCAGGTATCTTCACCAGCAACACTTCTCCCTTATTAGGCAAAAACTTTATCTCCTTAAAAAAAGGAAGCCCCGGGGTACCCGCTCCATCACAGAAAATAATTTTAGCGGCAGATATATCTCCATAAACTACCTTATTCTCCCTGATCTCCAGGCGCTCAATATCCAGGTGGGCTTCCACCAGTGCATCCTGGTCCTGTAAGTAACGGCGATAAGCCGGCAAAAGCGAACGGAGGTTTACCGTAGCGCCACGTACAATAGCCGCGCCGTAAGGCTGATCCAGGAAAGCGGCATATTTCATGACAGCGGGCAGCTGCGTATATTCATTACCGGTAGTTTTATTCAGAAAAGCTTCCCTCATCTGCATCGATGGAAAAACCGTCCACAGTTCCCGTTCTGTAAAAACCGGCACCTGCAGCAGGGCCGATAGCTGCTCATAGGTGGTTTTGGCAAACGGGTAAATAGTATCATACATCCAGGCCGGTTCAAATCTGCGGCCAGACACAGGGTTAATGATCCCGGCCGCTACCCTGGATGCGCTGTTGGGTTTGCCATCATCTATAACAATTACTTTTTTGCCTGCCTGCAACAGGAACCAGCTTAACATGGTACCTGCTATTCCCTGTCCTACAATAATGTAATCAGCGTTCCTCATGCCCTCAAAAATAACAATAAAAAAAGGGCTGATGGATATGCCCATCAGCCCTTTACAAACTATATCACAATTTTATTCCGTCACTTTTACATTAAGCCCGCTGCTATGTGCTGAAAATTCAGGCGCATACATACACTGGGCGGTACTGATACCATTGGAAAATTTACCCTGATGAGTAACAAACAGCGTGTATTCAAACACATAGGTTCCCTTTGGCAGATAACTGAAAAAGAAATCTGTAGACGCGTCCCGGGTGCTTTCATAGTAGCTTAATCCATCCTGCCATTTGCTGCTGCTGATTACATTGGTTGGCTCAAAACAAGCTGCCCGCATGTCTTTCAGGTGAATGTATTCCATCTGCCTGTCGGCCCGCAGCACTATCCTCACTTTCACTTTGTCGCCAACTTTCAGCTCATTGCCTTCATTGATTTTTGTGAGCACCGGTCCTTTGTCGCTGTTCACTTCTTTGAACAGCTCTTTTTCCAGTACCAGTGGTGTAGCTGCAGCGGTAATTTTATCCAGGTCTTCAAAGTACTGCCAGTACACGGCTCCCCAGGATGGCTGCCCTTTGCTGCCGCTCACAGTTACGCTGATATTGCCCATATCCGGTTTCACTGCTTTAGCAGCTATTTTTTCTTTAAAATAACCGGTACCCGCTTCTTTGGCAGCAGGCCTCACCGGGGTATTTCCAAGTTGTACGGATACTTCGGGTGAAGCGGCCAGCCAGTTATCGCCCTGCAGGAGCATGGCATAGCAGGCGTCTGCAGTGGCTTTGGTGGTATGCCAGTTATTGGTTTGCTTATTCTTTAACAACCAGGTTTTCATATCTGCCACGGCGGCGGCATCCTTGCCTGCCACCTGGAAGGCTTCTATCAGCAGCGACTGCGTTTCAACAGGCGCCTGGTACCAGTTGTAACCACCGGTTACATCTTTCCAGTACATACCCATTTCTTTGCTGTTCATGGCATTCTCCTTCAGTGATTTCAGTATAGCCGCCGGCGTTACCTGGTCATTCTTTTTAAACTGCGATAAGGCTATCATTCCCTGTGCGTAGCGGCTTTGTTTTGTCCAGTATTTCTGCTGCTGTGCATAGTAAAAATCAAATGATTTCTTCATGGCAGCAGGCACCGGTTTATCGAAGAAGCTGCGGGCGTACAGGTAATGGATCTGCACCTGGCCAATCTGCTGTTCTTTCATATTGGCCTTTGTTTTTACCAGCCTGTAATAATCTTCATCCAGTTCCTTATCCAGGTAATCGATCGCTTTCATTGCCATTGCGGTAGCGGCAGGGTCTTTCTCACCGGTAAGCTGCTGTAAATGGCCCAAACCGGCTACGATATACTGTGTGAGGAACCTGTCTTCCCACATACCGGTAAACCATGGAAACGCACCATCCGGTAACTGCTGGGCAGTTAGCTTGTTCAACGCCGACTTCCTCTCCTTCTGCATCCGTTGCAGATCGAACAGCAGAGCAATATTCTTTTTTTGCTGTGCCTCATTCTTTGCCTCCAGCACCCAGGGTGTTTGCTGCAGCAATACAGATTTCAGCTCTTCATTTTTCGCCAGGTTGCTTTCCAATGCCGCTGTATCTGTAATTTTCCATTTATCGAAAATAGCTTTTAAGCCGGGTGTAGCATTACTGATATGGGTGGCCAATGCGTTGGCATAATAGCGGTTAAACACCTGCTCAGCGCATTCGTACGGAAATTCCATGAGGTAAGGCAGCGCCTGAACCGCATACCAGGCCGGGTTGCTGGTATATTCAACGGTAATACCATGTTGTACGATAGTTTGTGAAGAATCGCTGTGCAATAATTTATCAAAGGTAAAATCATGTTTGCCATCGCCACGAACCGGTAATGGCAGCGATTCTGTTACCAGCATCCGGTTGGTTAACACCGGTAATGCATTTTCTTCTCCATCGCTGAAATTCCCTGCCTGTGCGGTAATCCGGTAGATAAGGGCGCTCTGGAACCCGTGCGGTATCTGGATCGGGAAGCTCACCACTGTGCTCTGTCCTGCCTGGGCGGTGAAATGCTGCAACGGGAAAATATTCTGGAACCATCCGTCTACCGGCTGCATAGTAGTAGCATCCAGCAATTCCAGGTGTGCCTGGCCTATCAGCTGGGAGTCGGACAGGTTGCTCACCTTAGCAGTGAACTCCATTTTATCTCCCTCCCGCACAAACCGTGGCGTGTTAGGCTGCACCATCAGCACTTTTTGTGTTACAATGCTGGCGCTGGCATAACCAAAGGCCAGGTCTTTCGTATGAGCAAGGCCCTGGAAGTTCCATTTGGTAAGCGCTTCCGGAACGGTAAATTCAAAGGTGATGTTACCGTCTTTATCAGTGTGGAGATCAGGGAAGAAGAAAGCTGTTTCCTGGAAGTTTTTACGGATAGAAGGCGTTGCAGGCTCTTTTTCCTCTGCCGGGGTTTCTTCCCCTTCAGCCTTATTGGCTATTGCTTTGTCCTTTATGCTGTCATCGGCTATTGCTGCAGGTGCAGGAGCCATGGCCATTTCCTGCATGACAGGTGCATTGCCGGCCTTTGCTACAGTCTTCAGTCTTCTTGTGTCGTATTCTAACCGTCCTCCTCCCGGGTAACCACCCATATTCCAATCGAACAGGTTCAGCATTTCATATCTTTTATCTTCCGCAGCATGCGCTTTCCTTTCGGGATCATAAAGCCCTGCAGACACATCCATCTTAAAGTTCTCCCTGCCATTAAACGTAAGAAGATTATATACATATGGATAGATAGAGGGCTTATACCATTGATGCGGTACAAATTCATCAAGGGAGGCATCATACATAGATGCCAGCATTTCAGCGGCTACTTTTTCATTTTTATAACCGGAGATCTGCGCTGTCCATTTTTCTTTTTCTCCCGGTAATAATTTATCACGATGGGTGCCCAGCTTTATTTGCAGATCCTTGTTATCCCAGGGTACTGTTATGGTTGGGCCCTCTGTAAACACCCGGTTATCTTTTACAAATACATAAGCCAGCGCTATATTTCCCCGCTCGTTTTCCGTTACAGGGAAATCAAGTTGCTTTATACCGGAAAATTCAAGCGAAGAAACGATCTCTTTGGTCGTTGCTGTTCTCTTTGTCTGGATCAGGTGAATATTACCGGCGGCAGACCCCAGCAGGATAGTAGCGGTTTTCCCCGGTGATACGGTAGCGGCAGCAGGATAACTCCATAAATAAACCGGCGCCGGCAGCGCTTTGGGATGGTCATCAATTAATTCAAAAGTCGCTTTCTGTATAACGGATTCATTGTTCCTGTCTTTTGTACTTACCTCCAGCTCATAGAATCCCGGGGCCAGCTTCCTGGTGTCCAATGTCACTTTCCCTTCGGGATCGCTGGCAATGGTCTCCCGGATCACTGCTGCCTGGCGGGGCCAGTTCCTGCGATCGTCTTCATTTTTATAGATGTCTACCGGGAACGCCTGTACGTAGCTGGCCTCATCCATTACAAACTGATCAGGCGCTTCCCAATAGCGGGGACGCAGCAGGCGTTTGTTGGGCGTAAGGGGTTTTACGGCTATAGTAAGACTGGCAGGCTCAAAGCCTCCGTTCAGGTTGCGGGAATAGATCTTCAGCGTTTTAAAATCTTCCTGCTGCAGGCGATCAGGTGCGTTCACCACAATTTCCATAGACTGGTAGCCCACGCTGATAGTTTGGCTGCCACTGCGGGTTTCGCCGTTCAGATCTGTTACATCGGCGTGTACCACGTAAGTAAATACCGGTTTGGTAGCCGGGTCTACTGATTTATCGCTAAGTGCCGGGAACTTTACCAGGAAAGCGCCGTTGGCGTCTGTAGTGGTTTCGCCATGACTAATTTCCCTGGAAGATCCGTATGGAACAGCTATCTTATAAAATAACCAGGGGTAAGGGTACCTCACTCTCCGCTCCACCCGGTACGTAACTTTTCCGCCATCTATGTTATTCCCGGCAAAGGCCAGGGCTTTGGCATTGGCTGTAACGGTATCCCCTATACGATAAGTGCTTTTTACGGTATCGAACTGTACATAAAATTTAGGGCGTTTGTATTCTTCCACCTGGAAGGCCAGGTAACCGTTCCCTGTTTCATCTCTCAGGCTGTAAGCCCCGTTCATACGGCCTTCCGGCAATACAAACTTCCCGGAATAAGCGCCATATTCGTTAGTAGTTACGCTGATGGAATCAGCCTTATCGCCATTGGCGTCGTACAACGATAGGGTAGCTTTATAGTTAGTGAGCACATCGCTGCCGGTTTCATTGATCCGCTTTTTTAAAACAATTCCTTTAAAGTAAATGGTCTGGCCAGGGCGGTAGATGCTCCTGTCGGCGAACAGGAAAGTTTGCGGCTTAGGCTCCTGTTCCCGTTCGTTGTTGGTATAATAATACCGGTGTGTATCTATATATAATTCGTCCTGCCCGTTTTTCCAATACAGGCGCAGGTTGTTATTTTGTTTCATGGGCGCAGGTTTTACGCTGCCATCTTTACCGGTAGCTAATTTTTCCACCAGTGCCCATTCATCTGAATTGTTGTTCTTATTTCGCAGTACCTGGAGGTCAATACCCGCCAGCGGCTTCCCGGTAGTGCGATGAAGGGCATAATAAACATCCCCGTTTTCCAGGTAGCTGATATTTGATACCCAGGTCATTTGCATGGCCATGGGGTTATTTTTCATCTTAAACGCCGGATCGGCGCTGGATAACAGCATGTAATGCCCTGCCGGCAGGGCATCTATTTTAATTTCTGCTTTATGGGTGATATAATCCTGCGGATCGGGCAGGGCCTGTTCCCAGGATTTCATCGCGGGGCGCGACAGCATCAGCTGCCAGTAGGTATTTGCCTGGTCGCGGTAATTATTTTGCGCTTTGCGTAACAGCTTCAGAAAAGTGTCGTCTATTTTAAAGATGCGCAGGTAGATCTTGTTAATATTCTTATATCTCACCAGGGTTCTGAAGGGCAGCTCAGGAACATTTACTGATTCTGTTACCAGTTCCAGGAATTGTTCATTGATCTCATCCAGCATATAGGCACAGGCCACCCCTCCGGCGGATGCCGGGGCCAGCGCTACTGCTTTTTCGCAGATAGCTTTTGCCTTCTTCATATTATCCCCTTTGGCATCATCACCTGCATTTGCTTTCTGCATATAGTAAGCCGCCTGCATCTGCATTACAACCGTTACCTCTTTTTCGCCTGTGTAAGCCAGCGCCGCCTGGTCCAGCGCCTGGAGGTAAAGGGCGTCCTTGTTCTCCATAACGGCCACCTGGTTTATCCAGCTTATCCTTTCCACATCAACATCCAGTAATGCTGCCTTATCGCCGGCATGCAAACGGGTCAGTTCCTGCAGGATCAGCAGGGCGTGGTATTGCAGGGAAGTGCTGTCGGAACTGGTAAAGCGGTGTGCGGCAAAGGTAGCGGCAGGTGCAAAGGCTGCCGGGTCGGTAAGCTCAAACTGGTTAGCGGGATTGGTGATAGCGGCTTCTCCCGATTTAAAATACTCCAGGGCGCGGTGGGCCAGTAAATCGTACAGGGTTGGCCGTAGCTGCCGGGTATTTTCTTTAACAATAATCGCGTCAAATGCAGTGAGACTTGTTTTCTCTAGCATTTCCCGGTTAAACAGGGAAGCCTGGTAAGCGGCTGTAATTTCCTGGTGCAGCCGGTCGGCCCCCCAGGTAGTTACATCCGTTCCTTCATCACCTGCAATGGCAGTACGGTTATAAAACCTGTAGCGGTTGTATTGAAAATACCGGTACAGCATTTCCGCCCTGATGCTTTGCAGGATGGCCTTTTGAGGGCCGGTGGCAGCAGCGGTCTGTTTTTCTATTTTCTGCAGGTTCTGCAGGGTACTACTGTCATTGATCTCCGCATTGTACTTCATCTGGTAAATGAGCGCTTTGATCTGCTGAGCAGGTATTTTATCTTTTACGGCCTGGGCATAAATATCGTTGACCACCTCCAGGGCTGATTTGGGTAATCCCTTTTCTTCCAGTGCGGTGATCTTCTTCCAGGAGTTATCGTAATTGAACTGGGCCATTATCTTATTACTGCTAATGATTAAAACAATGAATATTCCGATGAATAAACGCATATAGGATCGTTATTTACAGTAAGTTACTTCTTTTACTGATGAGGATGCCAGTACAGTCGTGGTTTCCATAAAGGGGAACAAAAAAGGTGAAAAGTGTTGGAATGAATCTCCTCACTTTTCACCTTATATATTTTTACCGGCAGATAATTATGCCAGGGCTGCTGTTTTACTTAATACTTCCGCCATTGTTTTACCAATGTTGGCAGGACTTTCCACAACGTGAACCCCACATTCCGCCATGATCTTCATTTTCGCGGCAGCGGTATCTTCAGCGCCGCCAATGATAGCTCCGGCGTGACCCATACGGCGTCCCGGAGGCGCAGTCTGACCAGCAATGAAACCAACTACAGGCTTGGTGCCATTTTCCTTGATCCATTTGGCTGCATCGGCTTCCATGCTACCGCCAATTTCACCGATCATGATGATGCCTTCAGTTTCAGGATCGTTCATCAGCAGTTCCACAGCGTCTTTGGTAGGTGTACCGATAATAGGATCTCCACCAATACCGATAGCGGTAGAAACGCCTAAACCGGCTTTCACCACCTGGTCGGCAGCTTCATAAGTTAAAGTTCCGGATTTGGAAACAATACCGATCTTACCCTTTTTGAAGATAAAGCCAGGCATGATACCTACTTTAGCTTCATCTGCGGTGATAACACCAGGGCAGTTTGGTCCGATGAGGCGGGTAGTTGTACCCTGCAGGAAATTCTTTGCCTTGATCATATCCTGTACAGGAATACCTTCTGTGATACATACTACCAGGGCAATACCCGCTTCGGTAGCTTCCATGATTGCGTCGGCTGCAAATGCAGGAGGTACAAAAATGATAGAAACATCTGCACCGGTTGCCTTTACCGCATCGGCTACTGTGTTGAATACCGGGCGCTCCAGGTGTGTAGTGCCGCCTTTACCAGGTGTAACACCACCCACTACCTGGGTACCATATTCAATCATCTGTGTAGCGTGGAAAGTACCTTCTGTACCGGTAAATCCCTGAACAATCACTTTGCTATCCTTATTAACTAAAACACTCATCGCGCTTGTTTTATTGGTTTAATATTATATGTCTGATTCTTCTGGACGGCAAAAATAAGCCGATTTCCCTAATTCTGCAATTTAGTGCCTTTAAGATAAAGCTACCAATTGGTTGGGAAAATAATTGGCGGTAAATAAGGAGTACTCAGGCAGCTGGCAGTGCCGGCAAATAAAAATCCATATATTATATATTATCTTTTTTACTGATAATAAAATACCTGTTACTTTTCTCCCTGCTCTTTTTTCAATTGCTCCCGCCACTTGCCATCCTTAAATAATTCCAGCTGACGCATTTCCTTTGCTTCCCGCAGGAACTCGGAGGCAAAAATAAAGTCGTTTAATTTCTGGTCCTTGCTGAATACAATATCCTTATTGCTCCCCTCCCATTGCTTCTGGCCTTGGTACATATACACGATATGATCACCGCTTTCCATTACAGTGTTCATGTCATGGGTATTAATAACGGTAGTGATATTGTATTCCTGTGTAAGCTCTGTAATGAGCTTATCGATCAGCAGCGAGGTTTGCGGGTCCAGCCCGGAGTTGGGCTCATCACAAAAAAGGTACTTCGGGTTGAGCACAATGGCACGGGCAATCCCTACCCTTTTCTTCATTCCCCCGCTGATCTCGGCAGGGAATTTTTTTGCGGCTTCTTTTAACTGTACCCTTTCGAGACATTCAGCTACCCTGGCCTTTTTCTCTTTCAGTGTACCTTTACCGAACATTTCCAGGGGAAACATTACATTCTGTTCAACTGTCATACTGTCGAACAGCGCGGAGCCCTGGAACAACATGCCTATTTCCTGGCGTATTACCTTTTTCTCTTTTTCATCCATGGCGGTAAAGTCCTGCTTATCATACAGCACTTTTCCCGCGTCTACGCCCATCAGTCCAACAATGCATTTCATCATCACGGTTTTACCGCTACCGCTGGAGCCGATAATGAGATTTACCTTGCCGGGTTCCATTATTGTTGATACGCCCTTCAGTATTTCCTTATCCCCAAAGCTCTTTCTTATGTCTTGCAGTTCAATCATGATTACAGTAATATGGCCGTTAATGCGTAGTCCATGAATAATATCAGCACGCAGCTTACCACTACGGCAGTAGTGCTGGCTTTACCTATTTCCAGTGCGCCGCCGGTAACATTATAGCCATAGTAAGCAGATACGCTGGCAATAATAAACCCGAAAGTATAGGATTTAGCCATCGCAAAAAATACGTTATATGCCTTGAATTCCTGCCGGAGCCCCTGCATAAACTGCTCTGAGGAGATAATGCCGGATAGCACACCTGCTTCCTTTCCTCCCCATATGCCGAGGAAGCCTGCAATAGCCACCAGTACCGGTATCATCAGTACGGCTGCCAGGATTTTAGGCAAAATCAGGTATCCCTTGGTGTTGATACCCATGATTTCCAGGGCGTCAATCTGTTCGGATATCCGCATGTTACCCAGTTCCGAGGCTATTTTTGACCCGATCACACCCGCCAGTACAATACAGGTAAGTGTTGGCGCAAATTCCAGGATAATAGTGTCTCTTACCACCTGTGCGATGGTGCTCTTTGGAATAATAGGGCTTACCAGCTGATAGGCGGTTTGCAGGGTAGTTACACCTCCCATGAACAGGGAAATAATAAATACTATCCCGAACGACCCTACGCCGATATCCACACATTGCTGCATAAATTGCTTCCAGTACATCTTCATGTTTTCCGGGCGGGAAAACATGCCTTTAAGCATGAGCAGGAAATTTCCGAAATGATAGAAGAATTTGAACTCCATAACTGATCAAAGATAGGAAGGATTTTTTCAATCATATCCTAATTTAAGATTTAATACAGGGCCTAACGTAAACTACTCACCAGCAAACGCTTCAAACTGCGCTCAATAATCTCCCCCATCGTTTTACAGCGGGAAAATACGGGATCATGATAATATTCTGCCAGCTCATCTCCCAGCTGCTGGATCTTCTCAGGAAAAGAAACCCGGTCGGTCATGATCACATCCCGCAGGTCCTTGATGCGGTGCCGCTGCACTTTAATACGGCGGGCAATTACGGCACGCTCCTCCTGCTGGTACTGTTTCACCACTTCTGCATTGAGGTGCTTAATGGCCAGTTCCACAAATATGCGGTTCTCTTTAAAGTATTGGGGCATATATAAGGTACGCCTGCCCTCATAAAACTGCTGGTCAAAATCAATGGCACGGATACGGAACTGTACATCGTCAAAATCCGGCGTAATATCAAAAATGAAATTATAAGAACGCATATCACCCAGCAACCGCACAAAGCAACGCTCGTTGAATTTTACAAACTCTTTGGCTATACGTTTAGGGTTAAACTCCGGCCTGTTCAGGTAATGCAGGATAAACTGGTCGCCAGGCACCCCTGCAATATGCTCTTCCACGAGGGTATTGCCATCTATCAGGAAGTTCATCCAGTAGGGAGACAGGATATGTTCCAGTTCCAGGCCATAAATACGGGAGGCATCGGCAATTTTGATATAAAAATAGTCGTACACCTCATTGTAATTATTTACAATTTTGATCCGGAAAGGATGTGAATTCCCAAAAGTACAATAGTCGATACGCTCAATATGCAAATGCTCTTCGGCTGTCTGATCACCACCGGCTTTCAGGATGGAATATACCCGTTTCAGCCCTGCATGGATGGGGCCTACCATACTTTGCGGATAAAAAACGGTTTCCCACAACGTATCTTTTCCTTCCTTATCGTACACTGCTATTGCCTGGTCGTAATACCGCAGCTCCTCGTAAGATATAGGCAGCTTCACTTCCCGTTCATATAACTTAAGATACCTGCGGAAAGCGGAGTTGATCGGAAAAAATATCTTCTTTCGGGAAATAGTTTGCATAGAATAAATATAGCGAATTTTGTCTGACTCAGGATTAAACGCGAAGGTTGTCTGACTCAGGATTAAACTGATTACGCTGATTACGCTGATTTGATCTTTGAGGATTTTTGAATGATTTAAATGATTTGGGGAGATAGAAGCGAATCTGCTTCTATCTCCCCAAATCATTTAAAATCAAAAAGATCAAATCAGCGTAATCAGTCTAATCCTGAGTCAGACAAAATTCGCATCGCCGAAGGCGATTATTTCTTCTTCTTATCTTTATCCTTGTTGTCTTTTGCTTCGCGACAGCATTTTTCCTGCGCATCTACCACGGCAATGTTCACCATGTTCACAATTTGTCTTACAGTGCTTCCCAGCTGAAGGATGTGCACCGGCTTTTTCATTCCCAGCAGGATGGGGCCAATAGCATCAAACCCGGCTACTTCCTGCAACAGGTTATAAGCAATATTCCCTGCGGCCAGGTTAGGGAAGATGAGTGTATTTACTTCTTCTTCCAGTAATTCCGTAAACGGATAATTATCTTTCAGAATTTCTTTATTGAAAGCCATTGCTGCCTGGATCTCTCCATCTACAATGAGGGATGGGTCGCGTTGCTTCACAATTTCACGGGCCTTGCTCATGGTCTGTGCTTCCGGCGTCTGGCTGCTGCCAAAGTTGGAGTAGGAAAGCATGGCAATGCGCGGCGTCAGGTTAAAATGCTTTACTTCCTTTGCCACCATCATGGTAATGTCCGCAATTTCTTCCGCAGTGGGATTAAAGTTGACGGTGGTATCTGCAAGGAATAAAGGTCCGCGTTTAGTTTGAATGATATACATACCGGCTACACGCTTTGCACCATCTTCCATACCTATTACCTGCAATGCCGGACGGATGGTATCAGGATATTTGCGTGTTAACCCGGAAATCAGTGCATCTGCTTCTCCTGTTTCCACCATCATACAGCCGAAATAGTTACGTTCCCGCATAATTTTACGCGCTTCATAAAGGTTCAGTCCTTTACGCTGGCGTTTCTTGAAGAACAGGTCGCCAAAGCGGTGACGCATTTCCTTCATGTCTTCACTCTTCGGATCTATGATCACCACGTTGTCAATTTCGATGGCGTTTTCCAGCATCAGCTCACGGATACGGTTCTCGTTACCCAGCAGGATCGGGTAGGCGATGCCCTCATCGTTCACTACCTGTGCAGCTTTCAGCACTTTCAGGTTATCTGCTTCCGCAAATACCACCTTCCTCGGATCACGACGGGCTTTGGTACCGATGATCCTGAAGAGCTGATTATCCAGTCCCAGACGGTGATTCAGCTCATTCCTGTATGCTTCCCAATCGGTGATGGGCTTATGCGCCACGCCGCTTTCCATGGCAGCTTTGGCTACCGCAGGGGCTACCGTGCTAAGCAGGCGGGGATCCAGGGGCTTGGGAATGATATATTTAGGTCCGAAAAAAAGATTCCTTTCATTATAGGCAAGGTTCACGATGTCCGGTACCGGCGATTTTGCCATATCGGCCAGCGCCCGCACTGCTGCCAGTTTCATGGCCTCGTTGATCTGCGTAGCCCTTACATCAAGCGCTCCGCGGAAAATGTAAGGGAAACCCAGTACATTGTTTACCTGGTTGGGATAGTCGGAACGGCCGGTAGCCATAATAATATCCGGGCGTGCGGAAATAGCCGTTTCGTAAGCAATTTCCGGGTCGGGGTTCGCCATCGCAAACACGATGGGGTTTTTCGCCATACTCTTGATCATTTCCGCCGTTACCACGTTTCCTACAGACAGTCCGAGGAACACATCCGCACCTTTCAGGGCTTCTGCCAGTGATCTAATTTTAGTATTGGTGGTGAATTGTTTATGTCTTTCTGAAAGATCCTGGCGGTCTTTGTTCAACACTCCGTCTTTATCAAACATGATAAAGTTTTCCGGTTTGGCGCCCAGCGCTACGTATAGCTTTACACAAGCCATGGCAGCGGCTCCTGCGCCATTCACCACTATCTTTACTTTCTCTATTTTCTTCTTTACCAGTTCCAGTGCATTCAGCAACGCTGCGGAAGAAATGATGGCAGTACCATGCTGATCATCATGCATGATCGGGATTTTCAGCTCTTTCCTGAGCCTGTCTTCAATTTCAAAGCACTCAGGGCTTTTGATATCTTCCAGGTTAATGCCTCCGAAAGTAGGCTCCAATGCTTTTACAGCAGCTACAAAGGTATCGGGGTCCTTCGCATCCAATTCTATATCAAATACGTCAATATCAGCGAATATTTTGAACAACACCGCTTTTCCTTCCATCACCGGTTTACCGGCCTCAGGGCCTATATCTCCTAATCCCAATACAGCGGTACCATTGCTGATAACGCCCACCAGGTTACCTTTTGCGGTATATTTATAAACGTTTTCTACATCGTTGAAAATTTCTTTACACGGTTCTGCTACTCCAGGTGAGTAAGCAAGGGAGAGATCCCATTGTGATTTTGTGTCTTTCGTAGGTATAACTTCTATTTTGCCCGGCCTGCCCTTTGCATGATAATCCAACGCATCCTGCTTATTCAGTTTCTTTGCCATATAAATATAAGATTGTTATTGGGCGTGCAATATACGAAGTATTGGATTAAGGCCATCCACCCAAATAGTGGGATATCCCTTCATTATTAAGCATGCTAACCATTAAAATTACTTACTTTTACAGTGTTAAACATTCGTAAATATCATGATACAACGCATCCAGAGTCTCTATCTGCTATTGGCTGCCGCCGCAGGCGCTGCTGCTCTGTCTTTCGATCTGTGGAGAGCCACCCTTTCCAATGGTGTAAAACAATCTGTAAACGCCTCCAGCAACTATCTCCTGTTTGTACTGTACGTCGTTATCATCCTGCTGGCCCTGGTCACCATCTTTCTTTTTAAGAAACGTAAGCTACAGTTCAGGCTAACCATATTTAACATTCTTTTTGGTTTCGGAGCGCTGGCCTGGCAATATTACGTGGTACAGCAAACGGCGAATAAACTGAACAGCGGCGGTGTTTCTATCACCACGGCTTCTTATTTGCCGGCATCTTTTTTACCTATTGTTATTATTATACTCCTGTTCCTTGCCGCAAGAGGAATTTATAAAGATGAGAAACTGATCAAATCCCTCGACAGGCTGCGATAAAGCAGGAAAATCAACAGTATTAAAAAAGCCATTGCCTGCTGCAAACGCAACAGGCAATGGCTTTTAAGTTCTATTACTTATTTAAGGAATTTCCCGGTATAACTTTCTTTGACTTTTTTTAACCCCTCCGGCACCCCGGCATACAGCAGGTTACCGCCACCGGCGCCGCCTTCAGGACCAAGATCAATTACCCAGTCGGCACTCCTGATCACATCCAGGTTATGTTCAATCACCAGCACTGTATGCCCCTGGTCGATAAGGGCATTAAATGAATCCAGCAACTTCCTGATATCATGAAAATGCAGGCCTGTTGTGGGCTCATCAAAAATAAACAGGATATGTCCCTGTGCTTTACCCTTGCCCAGGAAGGAAGCCAGCTTTACCCGCTGTGCCTCACCACCACTCAGCGTATCGCTGCTTTGGCCCAGTTTCACATAGCCTAATCCCACACTGCTCAACGGCCGTATCTTGTTGCACACATCTTTTTCATCTTTAAAAAAGTCCAGTGCTTCATCTACGCCCATTTCCAGTACTTCATAAATATTTTTCCCTTTATAGGTCACTTCCAGTACTTCGTCTTTAAAGCGTTTGCCTCCGCAGCTTTCGCAGGTAAGATGCACATCGGCCAGGAACTGCATTTCCACGATCACTTCCCCTTCCCCTTTACATGCATCGCAGCGGCCGCCATCAACATTAAAGGAAAAATGCTTTGGCTGGAAACCGCGCATCTTACTCAGTTGTTGCCGGGCATAAAGATCCCGGATCTCGTCGTAAGCCTTGATATAGGTAACCGGGTTGGAGCGCGACGATTTACCGATGGGGTTCTGGTCAATCATCTCCACCTGTGTAATGTCGTCCAGCGCGCCTTTGAGTGCTTTGTGATTCCCTACCCTTTCAGCAAATTCACCTTTCAGTTTCATCAGTGCCGGATACAGGATTTGCTTTACCAATGTGGTTTTACCGGATCCGCTCACGCCACTGATCACAGTTAGTACCTGCAACGGAAAATCAACGGTAATATCTTTCAGGTTATGCTGACGGGCGCCTTCAACAGTAATAGCTTTTTTCCATTTACGGATTTTGGCCGGCGGGTCAATGGTGTACTGGCCGCTGAGGTATTTTCCCGTAAGACTTTTACTGTCTTTTAAGATCTGCGGATAGGTACCTTCAAAAATCACTTCTCCTCCCAGGTGGCTGGCCAGTGGCCCCATATCGATGATATAATCGGCTTCTTCCATCATCTGCTCATCATGTTCCACTACTACTACCGTATTGCCAAGATCGCGCAGTTCTTTCAACACCGAAATCAAACGGTGGGTATCCCGTGCATGCAAACCAATACTTGGCTCATCAAGAATGTACATGGAATTGGTGAGGTTACTTCCCAGGGTGCGGGTGAGCTGAATACGCTGGCTTTCGCCACCACTGAGGGTATTGGCCACACGGTTCAGGGTAAGGTATCCTAATCCCACATCCAGCAATGTTTTGATCCGGTGGTTGATCTCAATGAGGATACGTTTCCCGATCTGTTGTTCAAACTCATTCAGCTGCAGGCCATCAAACCATTGTTTCAGGTCTGATACCGGCATATCTACCAGCTCCGCGATATTGCGTCCGCCAACTTTTATATAGAGCGCTTCCTTGCGCAAACGTCCGCCTCCACAATCAGGGCATACGGTACGTCCGCGGTAGCGGGCCTGTAATACACGGTATTGCACCTTGTACAGGTTTTGCTCCACCATTTTAAAAAATTCGTTCAGCCCGTAGAAGTGCTCGTTGCCTGTCCAGAGCAGTTTTACCTGTTCATCGGTAAGCTCCGCGATAGGTTTATGAACGGGGAAGCCAAATTTACGGGCAGTTTTAATGAGCGCTTCTTTGTATTCGCCCATTTTTTCTCCCCGCCATGGAGCCACCGCACCTTCAAAAACGCTTAACCGTTTATCGGGGATCACCAGGTCGGCATCAATTCCCAGCACCTGCCCGAAACCTTCACAGGTAGGGCATGCGCCGTATGGGTTATTGAATGAGAACAGGTTGGGGACCGGCTCTTCAAACTGGATCCCATCCAGCTCGAAACGGTTGGCGAAATGCTGAATGTCCTTACCATCGGTTTCCACATAGCAATCGCCTTCACTTTCGTAAAACGCGGTTTGTACACTATCGGCTATACGATGTTTATCATCTTCCTCAAAATCCTTTGCTACCAGGCGGTCTATGAGCACCCATGCGTTATCGGGAACAGCTATTTTCTTCTGCTCCAGCAGCTCCTCTATACGTAACAAGCCGGTGCCCTCGCTACCGGGAACGTATAAACGGGAAAAACCTTTCTGTACCAGGATGTTCAGCTCTTCCTTCACATCTCTTTTCGCATGCCTGCGGAAAGGCGCGAGCAGTAACACTTTAGTGCCATTTTTCAAGTTTATGATGTAATCCACCACATCGCTTACTTCGTGCTTTTTTACCAGTTTTCCGGAGATGGGGGAATAGGTTTTGCCTATTCTTCCATACAATAACCGCAGATAGTCGTAGATCTCCGTCATCGATCCCACGGTAGACCGGGGCGTGCGGGTGATCACTTTCTGCTCAATTGCAATAGCGGGACAAATCCCCTTGATGTAATCCACATCGGGTTTGTTCATCCGCATAAGGAACTGCCGGGCATAAGAGCTTAAGCTTTCAGCGTACCTGCGCTGCCCTTCCGCATACAGGGTATCCATGGTAAGGGAGGATTTACCCGAACCGGACACACCGGTAACAACTACCAGCTTGCTGCGGGGAATGGAGACGCTTACATTCTTAAGATTATGTACCCTGGCTCCTTTTATGAAAATCTGGTCCTGTGGGCTAACTTCCTGAGGATCAATTCTTGTTTGTTTCTTTACTTTTGTTGCCATGACAGAACAAATTTAAGGGAAAAGATGTTAGCTCCGCGGGTCACTTTTTACAGATGTACAGGATACGCTAAAAGCTAATACCTATGCGCGGAAAGCTATTTTTTATTATTTGTTTTATTGAACTAATCTTTTATATTTGCATAGGACCAGATCTATCTCGCTGGATTTTCCGAAAATCATCTTTAACTAAAACTGTTCAATATCGCCTAAACTCTACTTAATTAAAACAACCGAACTGGCTGTAAAATCTGTATTTATTTACTAACCCGCCTAGTTGTAGAAGTTTATGCAAGTAATGTACAAATTGTGCGATGAGCAGTTGATTACCCTCTTTAAAAAGGGGCATTCTTCCGCATTAGAAGAGTTGGTTCACCGTCATAAAGATAAGGTGTTCACTTCTATTCTGTTACTGGTTAAGGATTCCTTCCTCGCGGAAGATATTTTCCAGGACACCTTCATTAAAATTATTGATACCATCAGGGCTGAACGTTATACTGAAAAGGGAAAGTTTTTACCCTGGGCAATGCGTATTGCGCATAACCTTTGTGTAGATCATTTCCGTAAGATCAAGCGGACACCGATGATCAGGACAGGGGACGATAAGGATATTTTCGATGTGTTGGGCTTCAGCGACAGTTGTGCAGAAGAGAAGCTCATCACCCGCCAGAGCCACGATCGCGTTCGCAGGATGCTGGATATGCTGCCGGAAGAACAACGGGAAGTAATTATCCTGCGCCACTATGCAGAATTAAGTTTTAAAGAAATTGCAGATCTCACGCAAGTGAGTATCAATACCGCACTGGGTCGGATGCGTTATGGTCTGATCAATCTCCGTAAAATGATGACGGAGAAACAAATCTGTCTATGAGGAACCCTTTTTTTTGCTTGCCAGCAACGAGCGGCCGGATGTAATGTCCGACCGCTCGCTATTTTAGGGGGTGCGAAGTTTGTCTGACTCAGGATTAAACTGATTACGCTGATTTTATTTTTTGGGGATATAAATGATTTTAAAGCGGTATTGCCCCGTTAAGGCAAGAATGGGAGTATAGATGCTTCCCGGATACTTCTCAGATACTTAGGAGTGGTCTATGTGTAGTACTCCTCATATAGTTCTCATACACTCCTCATACTGTCAACACGAACTAATAATGCTCTTTCAATGCTAAGTGCATGCACTTAGCCCTGTTTAAGGCGTAAAAGCGCTTTATAAAATCCTGGAAATAGGTTTGCAAAAACCGGCAAAACCGGCGGATTGGTTTTGCTACTCATTGCCCGGATGGTAATTTAGCGGTAGATTACCAGACAACAATGATTTAAAAAGATTTGAGGAGATAAGCGGTTCACGTAAATCTCCCCAAATCCTTTTAAATCCAAAGTAATCAGATCAGCGTAATCAGTTTAATCCTGGGTCAGACAACATCCGCGTAATCGCCGAAGGCGATCTGCTCAGATCCGCTCAAACACCATGGCAGCGCCCTGCCCTACGCCCACGCACATGGTGGCTAAGCCATATCTTGCACCTTCTCTCCGTTTCATTTCGTGGAGCAGTGTGGCGGTAATGCGTGCACCGCTGCAACCCAGCGGGTGACCAATGGCAATAGCGCCTCCGTTTACATTTACGATATCCGGGTTTAATGCCAGGTCGCGCATACAGGCGAGCGACTGTGCAGCAAAGGCTTCATTAAGCTCAGCCAGGTGCAGCTGGTCTACCGTTATGCCGGCACGCTGCAAAGCTTTTCTGGAGGCTGGTACCGGGCCTATCCCCATAATGGAGGGGTCCACTCCCGCTACCGCCATGCCTTTTATTTGCGCCAGCGGCTGAAGATTAAACTGCTTCAGCGCTTTCTCAGATACAATTAATACGGCCGCCGCACCATCATTAATACCGGAAGAATTGCCCGCTGTAACGGAGCCGCCTTTTGCAAAAGCCGGACGTAAGCCGGAAAGCTTTTCCAGCGTGGTATCACGGGGATGCTCATCTTTTGAAAAAATAACCTGCTCCTCTTTATTAGGTGTGATGGGTACCGGGATAATTTCATCCTGCCATTTACCCGCCTCCAGTGCCTGCCTGTAAAGGGTTTGGCTCCGCAGCGCAAAAAGATCCTGTTCTTCCCTCCCTATCTTCCATTGATTCGCCACATTTTCTGCAGTTTCACCCATGGAAAAAGGATAATACATGTCTGCCAGTTTTTTATTGGTAAAACGCCAGCCGATAGTAGAATCATACATCTCTGTTTTACGGCTGAAAGCCCCGTCGGACTTGCTCATCACAAAAGGCGCCCGGGTCATGCTTTCCACGCCGCCGGCCAGGTACACATCCCCTTCCCCGCACATAATGGCGCGTGCAGCATCCATAATTGCCTGCATACCGGAAGCGCATAAACGATTTACGGTATTACCTGCCACCGTTACCGGCAATCCCGCCAGCAAGGCCGCCATACGCGCCACATTCCGGTTGTCTTCACCAGCCTGGTTGGCAGCACCGGCAATCACATCTTCTATTACAGCAGGATCAAGGGAAGGATTTCTTTCCATCAGCGCTTTGAGCAGCAGCGCCAGCAGGTCATCCGGGCGTACCATACTTAATGCGCCTCCATAGCGGCCTATGGGCGTACGCACCGCATCTACAATATATGCAACTTGCATGTGGTTGTTTTGGTTTATATGCAAATAAAACACATCCCGCCAACTCAACCAATAAAACTACCAGGGCGCCGCTATTGATAGCGGCTGGCCTAAGACGGGGAATTTTCATCCTGGTTACGCGAAAATTTACAAAAACCGCCAGATATACCCCTATTTCCGCCTTTCAGTAATTGTCGCTTGCCGGCTCCGGTTAGCGGAACTAGTTTTGCCGCTGTCATTAATTTTATCAAAAAATAACCCCAAAAATGAAACACCTTAGAAGCCTGGTGTGGCTGGCAACCTGTTTGCTCGGCATCACACCTGTAATTGTGAAAGCTCAGCAACCCGCAGGAGAAAATGAAGCAAATCTTTCCGAACTTCTGTACAGACCCATTAAGCCCACAGCCAAAATAATGGAAGGCCCCGAACCTTCCCGGCAGGTAGCCATTCCCCGTAGCGCCGTAAACGTGAGAAACCTCCGGGCCGCTCCTAAATGGAACATGGCGGCAGACAACAATACACGGCAAATCAATATCGATAATCTGCAGCTGTTGCCGGATAAAGTGATTACTTTTAAAAAAGTCAATGCCCCGGCGTATTGTACGCCCCCTACTGTAACCATCGGCTGCTGCAGTTATTCCATTAAAGACGAAGTAGCCGGCAAAAATCTCCTGTACGCCTCTCCGGCAGCGGTGTTCAGCAATGAAAACGATGCCCGCACCTTTGCACAGAGCCTGTCGCCCAAAGTACCGTTCTTCCTTCCGTATACCAACAGCAAGGTATATCCGGCCGGCGCCTGGAAATATGATAACGGCAGTGGTCACGGCTCGATCGACTTCCTTAAAACCAGCGATGCCTACGGCCCCGGCATAGATCCTACTTTTGGCGTGTATGCCTCTGCAGCCGGAAAAGTGGTTACCGCGATGTGGGACCCGTTCTTTGGGAATGTGGTGATCATAGAGCATAAAGCGGCAGATGGCACCTCTTACCGCACCGGTTACTTCCATCTGCGGGGTGGATTTGATCATGATGTGGCCAATGCGAAAGCCATCAATGTAAAAGACCCCAATGATAAAGACGCCCGTGATACCAAGTATAAAAAATTCGCTAATCTCCCCAACCCCTCACAATTATTATGGGGTACCAATGCACAAAAGCTGAAAGTAAAGGCGGGAGATAATGTATTTGCAGGTCAGCAAATTGCCTGGGCCGGCAATACTGGCTTTGGAGGCGCCGGATGGGGACTTAACCAGGATGGTACTCCCACCAATCCCAATACTGCCAATAACCACCTTCACTTCATGCTTTGGATAAAAAGTCCTGGTACCGGGGCCGACTGGATGGAAGTAGACCCCTATGGAGTGTATGCCACCTCAGAAAGCAGCAACAGCTCATGTTATGAAATAGGCGCCAATGGCGGGTTTAACAGGTTCTTTGCGCCATTCTATCCTTCCTTTCATAATGTACCGGTGCAATATATCACCCAATACTGGGGCTACTACACCGGCATGGGCATGGCGCTGCAAACACTAAGCGTACATAAATCAGGCAACCAGTACCTGGCTTCCGGCTCTTTTCAGCAGGGACTACCCGGCGCCTGGTACTGCCGAATTAACATGAACAGTACCCAATACCAACAGTATTTCGACGAGTACTACGGAAAAGGATATATTCCCCGGCAGATCTCCGTTACCAGTGATAACGCCGGTAACCCCCTGTTCACGGCCATCTGGCAGAAAAGAGGCAATGAAAGCTTTGCCGCCGTACACAATGCAACCGATGACGTATATGCCGCCAAATGGAAAACCTTCGTGGAACAACAAAAAATGCGCGTAACCGAGCACGTAGTGTATTATGTGGGTGGGAAACGCTATCACGCCGGGGTATTCGGCAGCAGCAACCCCGGAGGATTTTATATGTATTATGGCATGAATGCTAACGACTTTGTGAAGAAGTTTGATGAACTGAACAAAGCCGGGCTCATGACCGTAAATGTAAATATCGAGGAAAACGGAAGCCAGAATAATGTAGGCGGGCTCTGGTGGCCCAAAAACAAGGCATATTATTCTTATATGAATATGTCTCCGGCCGACTATCAGGCTAAATTTACCGATCTCAACGCCCAGGGATACAGGCTGTTCAGGGTGCAGGGATATGATAATTCCTCCCATTTTGCCGCCATCTGGATGAAGTAGACCGAATATACTCACAAAAGCGGGTGCCACAGCTGAAAACGGCTGTGGCACTTGTTTTTAAGGTCATTCTGTCAGTACGCCAATATTACGTATCTTTGCAGTTACTTTCCGACTGCCGTAAGGCAGCCAGTGGCTCAAATAATGATAATGAAGTCTGACAATAAAAACATCCGGCACTTAAGTTTACCGGCTTTACAGGAATATTTCGGATCAATAGGCGAAAAGCCTTTCCGTGCAAAACAGGTATACGAATGGCTCTGGCTACGGCATGCCGATAGCTTTGAGGCAATGACCAACCTCTCCAAAGAATTAAGACAAAAATTAACGGAGCATTTTACCCTTCCGGCTGTTAAGATAGATGCCGTGCAACAAAGCAATGACGGCACCATCAAGAGCCGTTTCCGCTTACACGATAATCACCTGGTGGAAGGCGTGCTGATCCCTACAGACACCCGGCAAACTGCCTGTGTGTCATCGCAGGTGGGCTGCAGCCTGAGCTGTAAGTTCTGTGCTACCGGCTATATGGACCGTAAGCGTAACCTCGATTATGATGAAATTTATGACGAAGTGGCCCTTATTAATAAACAGGCCCTGGAATCGTCCGGTAAAAAACTGAGCAACATTGTATTCATGGGCATGGGCGAGCCCCTGCTTAATTACAGGAACGTGCTGCAGGCAATTGAGCGCATCACTTCTCCCGATGGACTGGGTATGTCGCCAAAACGCATTACCGTTTCCACTGCCGGCGTAGCCAAAATGATCCGGCAGCTGGGCGACGATAAAGTGCGTTTTAACCTGGCATTGTCTTTACACGCAGCCAATGATAAAAAACGCAGTGAGATCATGCCTATCAACGACTCCAACAGTCTGAAGGAACTGATAGACGCATTGAACTACTTCTATAAGGCTACTGAAAATGAAATCTCTTTCGAATATATCCTCTTCAAAGATTTTAACGACTCAAAACAGGATGCTGATGAGCTGATTAAAATATACAGGCAGGTACCTGCCGACCTGGTAAATATTATCGAATACAACCCGATCGATATGGCCAGGTTCCAGAAGCCGGATGCCCAGACTGCTGAAGAATTCATGGAGTATCTTGCAAAAAACCGTGTGAATGCAAGATTACGCCGCAGTCGTGGTAAAGATATTGACGCTGCATGCGGGCAACTGGCCAATAAAGGCTGATACAATAATAATATTCCTATTGATCATCCGGGCATGATCATCAATCAATAATAATTTATGAAGAAAAAACAACCTGCTAAAAAAGGGTTTGGTCCATCAAGGGATAACAAATTTGGTAACAGCGACAAACCAGCAGGCAACCGCAACCGCTCTTCTGCTGATGGCGAAAGGCCAGGAAGAGCATCTGCAAAAGATAATCGCGGCGCTGATAGTTCCTCCTCCCGTAAACCCCGCTTTGACAGTGGAAATACCGGCGATGAAAAACCTTCTTTCCGCAAACGCACTTTCGACAGCAATGGCAGACCAGCCCGCAAAAAAGGCCCTGCTACCGATAGCCTGGGAAATGACAGACCCCAACGCGGCAAACGAAGCAACAGCGAAGATAAGCCGGCATTCAAACGCAGCTTCGGTGAAAAGAATGAAGAGAAACGCTCTTTCGGCAGAAGCGATGATAAACGTTCCTTTGGCCGCGACGAAAAACCTGGTTTCCGTAAACGCTTTGATAAAGAGGAAAAACCTTACAAACGTAACAGCGATAACGATTTCAAAGACGGGAAAAATAAACCGGACAGCGAACGCGCTTTCAGCGCTTTCAGAAAAGATAACGAACGCCCGGAACGCACACGCAGCTTCGACAAGGAAGATAACGGTGAAAGGCCTCCGCGCAAACGTACCTACAACGCAGGAACCACCAGGAAAAGCGACGACAGCGCCTTTCATTTCCATGGAGAAAAGAAAAAAGGCGGCAAGGAAACACCCAGCGGTTTTAACCGTAAAAAATTCTTTGACAAAACCAATGAGCGCTTCGCTGATAAACAGGACAGGAAAAAAAGCATAAAAGAAAGAAGCACTAACGATAACGAATATACGAACGAACACAAGGAAAGTATATTCGGACCGGGTGAAATGCCCTTGAACAAATATGTGGCGCATTGCGGTCTTTGCTCCCGCAGGAAAGCGGTAGACCTGATCAAGGAAGGCAAAGTAACCGTGAACGGGAAAGTGGTGCTTGAACCTGCCACCAAAGTAACTGCCGCCGATGTGGTAACTATGCAGGATAAAAAGATCACTCCTACCAAAAACCTGGTATACATACTCCTGAATAAGCCAAAAGGCTACATCACCACCACCGATGATCCCGAAGGCCGCAAAACCGTAATGGACCTGATCCAGGACGCAGCTGAAAATGAAAGGGTATATCCTGTAGGACGCCTCGACCGTAACACTTCAGGATTACTGCTCCTCACCAACGATGGTGAACTGGCACAGCGCCTGGCGCACCCTAAAAACAATATCAAAAAGATCTACCAGGTAGAACTGGATAAACCGCTTACCAAAACCGATTTTGATAAGATCGTTGCCGGCGTAACCCTGGAAGATGGCGTAGCCTTTGTAGACGCATTAGGCTACGTGGATCCGAAAGATAAAAAGCAGGTAGGCATCGAAATCCACAGTGGTAAGAACCGTATTGTGCGCCGCATTTTTGAGCACCTGGAATATACGGTGGAAAAACTGGACCGTGTAATGTATGCAGGGCTTACCAAAAAAACACTGAACCGTGGCCAGTGGCGCTTCCTCAGTGAGAAAGAAGTAATCCTGCTGAAACACTTTAAAAAATAACCGCCGAATTACGGAATGCGATTAACAGAACATATTATACTGGAAACGCCTGATTTTGTTGTGGTCAACAAGCCTTCAGGAATACTTACATTACCCGACCGTCATGATAACGAGCTTACTTCCCTCATAGCGGTTATGAAAAAAGCCTACGGGGAAATTTATACCGTGCACCGGCTCGACCGCGACACCAGCGGTATTATACTGTTTGCCCGTAACGAAGCGGCCCATAAATATTTCTCACAGCTTTTTGAAAGCAGGGATGTAAAGAAATTTTACCTGGGCCTCGTAAGTGGCCAGCCGGTGCCTAAACAAGGCAACGTAAGCGAAGGTATTATGGAACACCCTGTACAAAAAGGTAAGATGGTAACTAACCGCAAGGGAAAACCTTCTTCTACGGATTACGAAGTGCTGGAGGAATTCGGGCTTTACAGCCTGGTGAGAATGCAGATCCACACCGGCCGTACTCACCAGATCAGGGTGCATATGAAGTTCCTGGGTCACCCTATTGCAGTAGATGAATTTTATGGCAGTGCCCAACCTGTGATGTTATCTTCCATTAAGAAGAAATTCAAATTAAGTAAGCACACAGAAGAAGAAAGGCCGCTGCTAAGCCGGTTGGCCCTGCATGCCTCTATGCTGATCTTTACGGATCCTAACGGCAAGGAATATACGATTGAAGCGCCTTTGCCAAAAGATATGAGCGCATTGCTGACACAGCTGCGAAAACATCGTGGCAAGCAGCCAGCCAATGAAGAATAAAAAAATAAGGCCGGGTAATTATACCCGGCCTTATTTTTCACTGTTACTATCCTGACTATTTCACCAATTCAGTTGCTTTTCCCTGGTTTGCGGCTATAGTGCTCCCGTTTTCAAGATAGATCCTGCCATCCCTGTAAACGGCAGGATAAGTTTTCCCATCTTTAAAATAATTCCCGGGAACCGGGATATCACCTGCCTTTCCAAGCTTTACCGGTGCTTTAAACCTGTCAATAATCCACTCCCCGGTTGAAGGGCGGAATACGGCCATTTCGGCCCTGCCATCGCCATCATAATCACCGGGAACGGGAATATCGCCCGGCACATGTTTTACCTGCAGCGGGATATTGCCCAAACTTGTTTGCCATATAGAATTATCGGTGCGGAATATTCCTACATCCAGCAAGCCATCCCCGTCATAATCTGCCGGAACAGGAATACCATTTTTATGCCCGAACCTGATACTGTCCATGCCATTGAAATACCAGGTTAAATTAGACGGGCGGTACACTGCCACCTCTGCAAAACCATCCCCGTCATAATCGCCGCATACCGGGATATCCCCTTGCTGTCCGAGTACAATAGCTTCTCCATCCTGGAAATAAAACCTGCCTTCTGAGGGTCTGAACACAGCCAATTCCGTTTTGCCGTCACCGTTATAATCTGCCGGAGCGGGAATATCCCCCTCTTTACCAAATGCTACATCCTGCTGCCCTGCTATCTTCCATACCCCCCCGGTAAAGAAAGCGATATCAGTTTGCTGATCATTGTTGTAGTCATGATAGCGGGCTACTGTTGTATGATGCAGCCAGGGAAGAGTAAATTCGCTGTCTGCATCCTTCTCTTCCTCCCCCGTATAGGGTGAAAAAGTGCTGACACTGATCAGGTCTTTTGATCTGGAAAATTTCATCAAACGCATTAAGCCATGACCACCATCCGGCCGGCTCTGGTAATCAGATAAAAATGACCTGATAATATTGCCGGCGTACCCATCCTGCCGGTATCCTTCGCCATTATCTCCCACATGTCCTGATAAGGTTAGCATCACATTAGGGTAGCTTTTCAACCGGTCGAATACACGTTGGGCCTGTTTGGAAAATTTCGGAAAGCCTTTCTCATTGGTACCCGCTTTTTTATTGAAATGAATGATGGAGTGACTAACAAGTATTGCCTTCCTGTCGCTGTATTTCTCCAATAACTGGCTGGCCCATTTGTTCATTCCCTCAATATCTTCTCCATAGGAATCATATTCTAAAAAGATGCTGATGAACTTAATTCCACCGGCTTCAAAAAGATCATAGTGACTATCATTATTATCGCCATAGTGGCCGCCATACCATTTCTTATCTTTAAAATGCTCAATACCAAAATACTTGTTGTACTGATCTGTTTTACCACTTACAGGATACTGGCTTTTAGTCTGGTCGTGATTTCCTACCGCCAAGCCGTATGGAATACCTTGCGGATACCCTGGTTGTGGCTTTTCCAATACATACATCGACGCGGCAGCATTTTCCCATTGCCGGGGGAACTTCTCACCATCATCTGATATATCTCCGAGATGGATCACGTATTTAATGTTTTCCTTTATCGCATTCTTTACTATCCATTCCGTTTGCGCAGTAAACATTTCCTTCTTCCCCCCATTCTTCTCAGCAGTATAATACTGGGTATCGGGAAGAACAACAATTGAAAACTCATCTTCTTCTTTTTGCACCTGCTCACCTGCAATGCTGTGACCGGTTACAGCCAACAGTAACAATATATAAAGACCTCTGTGTAGTTTCATCATCACAACATACTCATTTAAAAACTGCTAAAAATAACCGGGATTCTGTATGATCTTCGGATTTAACCCTACCTCATTTTGCGGTATTGGAAATAATAACTGGTGCTTATCAATTGCATAGGCATCGGAAGAAAGATAAGGAAGCTGTTCCCTGATCTTTACACCAAAAGCATTGATCACCGTTAACGCCTTACCGCTTCTGAGCAGATCGGTCCAGCGATGGTTTTCAAATGCCAGTTCAACTCTCCGCTCATGAAAGATCTTTTCCCGCAGCTGGGCAGGATCGGTATTGGTGTAATCAGCCAGGCCGGCTCTTCTTCTTACCCTGTTTAAAGGGGCGAGTGCGTCTGAAGATTTGCCCTGTTCATTTAAAGCCTCTGCAAGTAAGAGCAGGGCATCTGAAAAGCGATATACAGGGAAATCGTCGCCGGAGCCGGTAGGTGCTTCAAGCGGCGCATGCAGATATTTCTTGATGTAGGGAACACCAATTTTGCCGGTAGCAGGAACATAGTTGATAATGCTTTTTGCAGCTGAATAACTGAAATACCGGCTGGCATCATAAGTACCTTCTGCAATACCAATGGAAGCATCCAGGCGTTTATCGCCGGCCTCAAAATCACTGATCAGGTCATCGCTGGGCGTATTCCATCCGCCGGAACCGGTATTGTCGATTGAAATACCTGTTAACAGTTTAGTGTCTTTACTTCTCGGTAAAAAATTAAAGGGAAGCGGATTTGGTGTAGCCCCGGTTAATGTACCACCAAGGAACTGGATCTCAAAAACTGACTCTTTACCATTTTTATTTGATGGCATAAATGCATCTGCATAGTTTGCATTGAGATCATATCCCATAGTAAGCATGCTGTTTAACAGCTTTTCTGCATCTGCCCATTTCTTCTGAAGGGCATACACTTCAGCAAGCAATATGGTAGCTGCTCCTTTTGTAGCTTCGCCGGTTTGCGGGAACTTTGCAGGAGACGGCAGTTCAGCAATGGCGTCCTGTGCATCGGCAATGATCTGGGCATATACTTCTTCTTCTGCGGCCCGCGCTTTAAAAGCTTCTTCTGCAGTGGTTACTTCTTTTATAAAGAGAGGAACGCCACCATATAAACGTACCAGTTTAAAATAGTTCAGCGCTCTTAAAAATTTGGCTTGTCCGTCGAGATTTGCCTTTACATCCTCTTTAAGATCGCTGCTTTTCAACCTTTCGATAACGATATTACACCGGGAAATGCCGGTATAACTGTGTTGCCAGGTTGCCGCAACATATGCGTTGGTAGAAGTGTTCGTAAAGTCTGAAATGTTTTCACGCTCTACAATAGAGGTGCCCCTGTTACCTGGTATAGCCTGGTAAATAGTGTTATCGGAGTGCATTTCGGAAGTGAAATAATCATTCACCAGCACATCCCTGAGCGGTGCATAGGCAGCTATCACTGCTGCTCTGAATTGCTGCTCCGTTTTATAGAATACGCCATCAGTGTACGCATCTTCCGGCGACCGTTCAATAAAATCCTTGGTACAGGAAGTTGCTGCTGCACATAAGAGAGCGATCACTAAATATATCTTTTTCATATTTCGTCAGCGTTAAATGATTATTTAAATGTGGTGGTAAATCCAAGAGAAAAAGTTCTTGGTATAGGATAGGCGTTTTCGTCTACCCCAACACCCAGTGTAGGATCAGATCCGCCCACATTTATCTCCGGGTTCATACCTGAATAGCCTGTAAGAACAAAGGCCTGCTGCACGGAGGCAAAAACCCGCAGGTTCTTTATCATGGCGTTTCTTAACGGCACGGTATATCCCAATGTTATATTCTTCGCAGTCAGGTAAGATCCATCTTCTATCCATTGACTGTTTACCTGTCTTCCCATTGCGGTGGTACCGGATTTTGTACGGGGATAAATACCTGAGCCGGGGTTATCTTCCGAGCGCCAGCGATCGGCTGCTGCTGCCAATGGTACCCTGGAGCCATCCATATTGGTTTGATAAGCCCATTTGGCAGCATTCAGTATTTTGCCACCAACAGAAAAAGTCATGTCGATAGTAAGGTCAAAATGTTTATACCTGAAGTTATTGACAATACCACCTGTAAATGTTGGCGTAGGATCACCAATAAAAGTGCGGTCGTTTACATCATCAATTACGCCGTCGCCATTGATATCTTTGACCTTGATGGTTCCTATATCGGAGTTGCCATTTGGTTTGGCAGCAGTGCTTAAATACTTGGGAGAGTTGGCCAGGTCGGCAGCATCTTTATATAATCCTTCAAAAACAAAACCATAGAACTCGCCAAGATGATGACCTACCTGCTGCCGGTAATAATCCGAGCTCACTGTTCCATTTCTCCTGATATATCCGGGATCTACAAGGTTAGTGATCAGGTTCCGGTCGAAAGACAATGCCAGGTTGGTATTCCATTGTAGCGCACCCGTCAGGTTTCTGGAGCTCACAGAAAATTCATGGCCCCACATTTTAAGCTCGCCTACATTGTAAATGATCTGGTTAAAGCCCGATGAAGTTGGAATGGCACGTTGCTGAATAAGTCCGTCTGTCAGTTTATGGTAGTAGTCGTACGTGAAGTTCAGGCGGTTATCGAACAGGCCAAGCTCCAGCCCGATATCCAACTGCTTATTGCGCTCCCATCTCAGGTCCTTATTAGGCAGCCTGTTAATGGTTTGCCCCTGGGTAACCGTATTATTAAAGTTGTAATAATAAGTTCCTATAGTGGCCTGCGGATCATAATTGCCGGCAAAAAAGTTATTCCCTGTAATCCCGTAACTGGCGCGGAGCTTCAGGAAGCTAACGGGTTTTACATTCTTCATGAATGATTCGTCGGTAATGATCCAGCCTGCAGACACTGATGGGAAGCTGCCCCACTGCGTATTCATACCGAATTTTGAAGAGCCATCACGCCTGAGTGCGGCCGATAAAAGGTACTTTCCTTTATAATTATAATTCAATCTTCCTATGGTCGACAGCAAGGAATAAGACCCTGCACCACTGCTTCCGGTAACGCTTGTAGCGGCGCTCAGGTATTCAATATCATCGCTGGTAAAACCAAGGCCGGTGAGTGTGTTACTATAAGTACTGTACTCCTGGGCTGAATAGCCTACCAATGCCTCTATATTATGGTCTTTCAGGAAGGTTTTGTTATATACCAGGTTTCCTTCTGCTGTCCATGAGCCGTTATCAACAGCAGAGCTGGTGCCGGTGGTTTGCCCCTGCGTACCGGTGACCAGGCCTGACTGGAAATATTTACGTGTTTCTGCGCCCTTATCTGCTGCGAGATTTGCTTTAACGCTTAACCCAGGTAAGAACTCGTAGTTCAGGTAAATGTTACCCAGTATACGGGTTGTTTTATAATCGTCGTTCGTTAATTCATAGGTAGCCAGCGGATTGATATAAGCCACCATACCGGGGGAAGCAACGTTGCGGGTATAGGTTCCATCTGCGTTGTAAGGACTTACCAGCGGGCTGGCTTCGAAGAATCTTTCGAAATAACCTCCCACCCCATCACTACTCAGCCTGTTGTTATGATCCAGCCTGTAGCTCGGCGCCAGGTTAAAACCTGCTTTAAGTTTATTGTTTGCAGTGGTGAAATCCTGGTTAAAGCGCATTGAGTATAACTTCGTCCCGGTGTTGATCAGCACACCCTGTTGCTCCTGGTAGCCGGCGATTACCGTAGAGGAGGAATGTTCACGGGCCGATTGCACCGTGAGGTCATAGCTTTGAATAGGAGCGGTTCTGGTTAACAGCTTAAACCAGTTGGTGCCCTCTCCATACTGCTCCGGA
Source organism: Chitinophaga sp. OAE865 (assembly GCF_040546735.1). Lineage (NCBI taxonomy): Bacteria > Pseudomonadati > Bacteroidota > Chitinophagia > Chitinophagales > Chitinophagaceae > Chitinophaga > Chitinophaga sp. OAE865. The sequence continues at coordinate 213,316 of NZ_JBEPOF010000001.1, forward strand.
TTATCATAGGCCGCGTGGTAGTCTGCAGAAACTGAGTAGCCGGGCTCATATTTCATTCCATCTTCTGCGCGTTCTTTCATAAACGTGGCAAACTCCCTTGCATTCATCATTCTCGGCAGTTTACCGGTAGGGATCTTTTGTAAACCGTAGTAGCTGGAGAATTCGATTTTTGCATCTCCCGGTTTTGCATGTTTGGTGGTAATAAGCACTACCCCGTTTGCAGCTCTTGATCCATACAATGCGGTAGCAGAAGCATCTTTCAGAAAACTATAACTTTCTATTTCTGCGGGATTAATATTATTGATACTTCCTGTGATCGGGTTGCCATCAATTACAAAAAGCGGTTGGTTACTGGAGTAAAAAGAGGCGGCGCCACGGATAATAAAACCCATACCACGTCCGGGCTGGCCGCTGGTTTGGGATACCTGTACACCGGCTACTTTTCCCTGCAGCTGCTGGGCAAACTGTGTTACAGGCATATCCTGCATGCCCGATGCATCTACAGTGGCAATGGAGCCGGTTATCTCGCGGCTTTTTTGTTTTCCGTAACTAACCACTACTTCTGTCAGTTTATTATCCGCCAGCTGCAAAGAGAAATCGAGCGTCGTGATTTTTCCTTCTTTTATAACAGTGTTAGCTGATCTCTGGGATCTGAAAGAAATATAAGATACTTCAACGGTATAGCTGCCCGGGGGAAGTTTTAAGGTATAATTACCATTGGCATCGCTTTGAGCCACCTGGCCGCTCTCCAGCACCCGCAGTGTTGCGCCGGGTAAAGCGGCTCCTTTCTCATCAACCACCCGTCCTGATAATTTACCAGGTTCCTGTGGAACGGGCTTTGTGTCGATCACAACATATCCTTCCACTATTTTATAATCAAGATTGGTTGATGCCAGCACTTTTTCGAGCAGGTCTTTTACGGTTGATCTATCGGAATCGATACTGATCCGTTGTTTAAGCCCTGTCATCAACTTTTCAGGCAACACGAACCTGATACCGCTCTTTGCCTGGATGGTCAGCAGGCTTTCCTTTACGCTGGCATGATCCAGCTTAACAGCAATCACTTTGTCCAGATGCTGGCCCCGGGCATTTCCGGCGAAAAGCATCCCGATAAAAGTAAGTTGTGCGACTAAAAGTATACATGAACATCTCATCATAAACTTAATTGTGGGATGTAATCCTTTTTGCATTAATTCTTGTATTAATAGTTGGCCCGGGATCAGCCGGAATTATTGTTACTTTAATCCTATATCCTTTTTGCCTTTGACGGGCCTACGGTTCTGACAACATCAAATGCGGCATCCTTCTCCAGGATGGACAGCTTTTTCTTAATACATACTCTTTGCTTTTATCTTTTAAGTTCAGCGAATAACGATCTCTCCGTTTTTCGTTTCGTAATTAAAATGTCCTGCGGCCGCGAGCACATTTAATATCTTATCTATTGATCCACTGGCATCCACTGTCAGTGTCATTCTTTCCGTTGATTTTGTATGCTGTCTGAATGTGATCTTCACATTATACCATCGCTGTAATACTTCAGCGATATCATTGAGTGATGCGTTGCTGAATGTTAACCTCGCTTCCTTCAGATCCAGTACTTCTTCCGGGTCAACTGTCTGCATTTTAACTTCGTTATGATCGAACAGTATTTTCTGTCCTGTGGTCAACACTGCCAGTGACCTGGAAAAGCTACTGTCTACCTGGTCTACCCTTACTTTCCCTGTGGCTACTTCCACCAGCAAAGGCTTATTTTTAAATGCCTCTATTTTAAAAGAAGTGCCCAATACTTTTGTTTGCACCTGGCCGGTATGAACCGTAAATGGCTTATGTTTTTCCTGCGTTACTTCAAAAAAAGCTTCTCCGTATAAATAGATATCCCTGGTATCTTTTGAAAAATTTTCGGGATACTTCAGGCTGCTGCCTGCCCCCAGGTATACTACACTGCTATCGGAAAGAATTATTTTTGACCGGTGCCCGTTCGGGTTACGGGTTTCTACAAGGGCCACCTGGTCCCCTTTTTTATTGCTTAAATAGCTGATGGTGTAAACACTCATGGCTGCCAGGATCAGTCCAATCCAGATGGCTGCATTCCGCATGGATAACAGGCGTTTGAGCCCACCCTTGCGCACAGTAGTTACCGGTCCTATCCTTTCATGCAATGATCTTTTCAGATCATGCTGCCGGGGATGAGCAAACTGATCATGCTCAAACACTTTCCAGTCTTTAGCCGCATTTGCCGTCAGGGCCTCATCCAGTAATTTTTCTGATGCGGGATCTTTCAGAAATAAGTTTACAAGCCTTTCTTCTTCGGCCGAACATTCGCCCGCTAAAAACTTCTTAATTAATTCCCGGTTTATTTGTATTGACATTCTATTTTAACAGAGCACTAAAGGTTCCCGTTACTTATATAGGGACAAAAAAGAAGAGGAAGGGCTATCCGTTACGTGAGCAAAACCAAGACATAACGTTCTGGTAACATTGGTATGGCTGATGAGGTATGGCAAAGCCCATGTGCATGCAATTCCTCATTCGTGTTAACACTACGGGTGAGGAATAAACAGCGTCATTGCAATAATTACCGGCAGTACGGTATCGCTATGGTTATTGAGCTGTTGTCTGAAATGATTCAGGGAGAATTTAATATGATTTTTAACGGTGTTAACAGAGATCTTGAGGTCGTTGGCAATTTCAGCATGGGTTCTGTTTCCTTCCCTGCTCATTTGAAATACGATTCTTCGCTGGGGGCTCAGTGAGTCGAGATGGAAAAGATATTTCTCCTCCAGTTCCCTGGTATGTAGCTGATGATCGGCCGGAGAGGCTATAAAGGAAAGATCGTTCTCAATAAATTCTATGGGTGTTATAGCAACTGCCTTTTTGCGGATGGCCTTAATAGTGGCATTCCTGGCCGCTCTGAAGATATATGGTTTAAACTCGCCTTCTATCTGCAGTGTATGTCTTTTATCCCATATCCACATCATCAGGTCCATTATGGCCTCCTCTGCGAAATATTCATCTTTAACATAGCCAAGCGCATAATTATACAGCCTTCCAAAATAACGATCAAATAAGTTATTAAATGCTTTGAGATTATCTTTGGTACATTCTTCCAGTAGCTGCTTATCTGATAGTGAACTATATTCCATAAAAATGGATTGAATGTATTTTTCAGCAAAACTAGAGTCCAGCTTTTATTTTTCTGCTACGAGGAATGTTAACTGTGCATTAATAAACTGTTACCGGTTCATAATATTTGATGTTGGCAATGCGGGTGTTCCCGGCGCTTTAAACTGAAACCAGGTGTTTGGTATACGGGGGGAAGAATAACCAGGCCGGAGATATGGGTGTTGCCGGTTTGCAGGGGCATAAAAAAAACGGGGAGAAATCCCCGTTTCGTAAAAATCAAAAACCAACCATTAAAAAGTCTTTATAGAGCAGCCTTACGGCTCTTTAAATATTATTTATTGGGCTGTGGTGTTGTTCTCAGATAAGGCTTGATAATTTTATGGCCTTTCGGAAAACGTGCAGGGATATCTGCTGTTGGCACCGCTGCCGTAACGATTACATCTTCTCCATCTTTCCAGTCTGCAGGGGTAGCCACGCTATACTTGGCGGTCAGCTGCAGGGAGTCCAATACACGGAGCACTTCTACGAAGTTCCTTCCTGTAGAGGCCGGGTAGGTAATGATGAGCTTTACTTTCTTGTCTGGTCCGATAATAAACAACGATCTGACCGTAAATGTTTCAGAGGCATTTGGATGAATCATATCATACAGGTTAGCCACTGTTTTGTTTTCGTCTGCAATAATAGGAAAAGTTACGTCACACTGTTGTGTTTCGTTAATATCATTTATCCAGCTCAGGTGTTTATCCAGCGGATCAACGCTTACAGCCAGCACTTTAGTATTACGTTTTGCGAACTCGTCCTTTAACTGGGCAGTTCTGCCCAATTCGGTGGTACATACCGGTGTAAAGTCTGCCGGGTGAGAAAACAGGATACCCCAACCTTCGCCGAGGTAATCGTAAAAATCTATTTCCCCTATTGTAGTATTGGCCTTGAAATTAGGAGCGGTATCTCCCAGTCTTAAACTCATAGCTTTACGATTTAATTGACCAAAAATAGTATTTTCCTACAAGATTTATAGACTTTAAGGGATTTTTTTCAGAAATTTGCGCTTTTTTTTCCCGGGCGAAGAATTTGGGAGTTAACAAACAATGGAAATCAGGGGTTAATTCAAACGGATCCCGGGCAGATGCCTTTGGGTATCAGGGGTTAACGTGCAATAGATGTAAGGCGGAGCGGTTAACGAACATGGCCCGGGGGAAACATCAACAGATGTCTGGAAATTAACATACATGGAGGTGGGGGTTAACATAAATGGATTTTTTTTCATCATTATGTGTTTCAGGGCTAACGTAAAATGGATACAGGGTTTTCAATGAATAAAAATAGTCAGGGTTAACTTAATGGACATAGAGCGTTTGTTCATGAACAAATACGGGTCCATCAATAAAAATATGGTCAATCTCTATTTGGCGGCAGAAGTATGCAACTGCCAGGCATAATAAGCCATACTGAACTTGTTATCGTTTTCCAGTGCGGCCATTGCCCGGGCTGTATCTTCTCCCAGTTCTAATTCAATAAATCCGAGATACAGGTTATACGCATCATGAAGCATTTGTATACAGTGCTCCATTTTTTCGTTAATGTCGTTGGGCTTATACTGTGCCGCAGGCGGCAGCGTAGGCTGCACGGGAACCGGCATCTGGATCACGCGCTCAATATAATAACACTCCTCATCCGCATATGCTTCCCAGTTGTCATCCTGCTGCAGGCATGGCCTTCTCATATGAAATATGAGACGATCAAATACCACTGCTGCTCCCAGTTCTGCCTCCAGGTCTATAATATCCGGCGTACGGCGCATATCTTCCAGCTTCTTCACAATGGTCATCTGTACGGCATCATGCCTGTCCTGGCTGAAACGCAGCATGGTGTTCATTACTTCATAAGTAGTTACAAAATCGCAGGGATACCACACCTCATCCAGTAGCGCCTGGCCCCAGAGCGTCAGGTAATTGGAGTCATCCATGATGATCTGCCCAATTGAAATGGCCTGTACCTGCGTAATTGCTGTAGTTGTATTTACCTTGTTCATAACCATGAGGTTTTAATAACACTACAAATCTACCGGCCCTGCACGCAAGGGATTTGCGTAGTGATCTTTTGATGATAATTTTTTTAATCCTCGTCGCAAAAGCGGGAATTGTTTATTTTTATTATCTAAATTTTATCTTTTGCCAAAGAATAAAGACGCGGTGTCGCGCTACCGCTGGATCGATGAGCGGCTGCGCAATAAGCAGAAACCCAAACCTACCCTGGAGAACCTGATTGAATATGTATCGGATAAAATGGGAACTGCAATATCTACCCGCACCATCCAGAAAGATATCCAGGATATGCGCCAGGACCCTGAACTGAATTATATGGCGCCTATCGTATATGAGCGCAGCAGCGGCACTTACCGCTACTCAGACGATAGTTTTTCCATCAGTAACTCCCCTATAGAAGAAGCAGATCTGCAGGGGCTGGAAATTGCCATTGGCATACTGGAACAATTCCGGAGCCTGCCGGTGGTACAGCAATTTGAAGACGCCATCCTGAAAATTGCGGCCAGTCTTAAAATGAACAGGGAAGCCCTCCAGCATAAAGGGCTTATTAAATTTACCAGGGCGTCCCAGTATAAAGGCGCAGAACATATCCCGGAAATAGTGGACGCCATTAAAAACCTGGAAGTGATCCGCATTGCCTATCAGAGCTTCGACCGCGATGAGCCCAAAGAGCATTGGGTAGAGCCCTATCATCTCCGCGAATACCAGCACCGGTTTTACCTGATCGGCAAAAGCCAGAAAACACGCGGCGGCGCAGTAGTTACCTTTGCGCTGGACCGGGTAGTGAAACTATGGCCCACCAATAAACATTTTGATGAAAAGAATTTTGATGAAGCCAGCTACTTCCAGCATGCAGTAGGCATCACTGTACACGATGGGGATCCTGAACATGTATTACTGAGCTTTACCCCTCGGCAGGGTAAATATGTGAAGTCGCAACCCATCCATTCCTCCCAGGAAATAGTGGAAGATAACAATGATGAATGCCGTATATCCCTTCACGTTGTTATCAACCCCGAACTTACCATGACCCTGCTGAGTTATGGCTCCCAGGTAAAAGTGCTGAAACCCGCGCACCTGGCTAAGAAAATGGCTGAGGAAGCCAAAGCCATGGCGGCGTTGTATAAATAGGCCCAACCGCTATCGGACTGTACATGGCCCGATAGCGGAACTGCGTTTAAGGATTAGGTTTGGCAAACAAACTATCCGCCACGGGCTGATTCGTTTCTATCTTCAGAATATTAATTTTCACTCCGCCCGGATCCTGCTCTGTTATGCCAGGATAAGCCAGTCCCTCAGGTGTTTTCTTATAATCAGACAACAATGTTACCAGGTCCACTTCCTGGCCCTGTACACTCATATGATTGGTGGCCTTCACAAGCAGGTAGGTTTTGGCATCCAGGTAAGCAATACCCGATGTACCATCAGCAGCAGTGATCTTTAGCTTATAAGCCGGTGATCCGTTCACAGTATCTTTCCCCTGCACTTCTATCTTTTTGCCTTTGCTTTTGTAGTCATACAGCTCTCCTCTCAGGTCCAGCTGGGTTTTCATCAGCTTGAGCATCTCAGGGTTCATGTCCTGGGGCGTTGTTTGCTGCATCACCGGCATCAGGCTCCAGCCTGCATTACGGGTTACCACCTGCACATTGCTGGTGCCATTTACCGTAAACTCCAGCCGCATGGCTTCACCCTGCTTCACCCACCGCTTAATAGGAATCGTTTGCCCCTGTACTTCCATATTTCCCTCTGCATACTGCGATTTGATGCCTTTCAATTTCTCATCACCTCCCATCGCCTCAATATTCCTGGCTATCAGCTCATCAGCAGATTGTGCGCCGGCACAATAACCAGCCAGCAGTAAAGCGGTTAACAGTGTATAAAACCTGGTTCCTGTCATCATAAAAAATATTTTCCGTTGAACAATAAAGATACCTCAAAACAACTCCGGCATCTCTTTTCAAAAAATACGCCAGCATTGAAAATACGACCTATTCCTTAGCTTTGCAAAATGAATACATTCCAGCTCTCAGGCAACCTGGTAGATATACTGCAACAGGAAATATACCCGGCTACGCTCCATATAAAAAATGGCCGCATCAGCAACATCGAACGCAACAATAACAAATACAACACCTACCTGCTCCCGGGCTTTACGGATGCGCACGTACATGTGGAAAGCTCTATGCTCATTCCTTCGGAATTCGCCCGGCTGGCTGTTGTACACGGCACCATTGCCACAGTAAGCGATCCGCATGAAATAGCCAACGTTATGGGTGTGAAGGGCGTGGAATATATGCTTGAAAATGGCCGGAAAGTGCCCTTCCGGTTTAATTTCGGCGCTCCCTCCTGTGTACCGGCCACCGCTTTTGAAACTGCCGGGGCAACAGTAACCGTGGCAGATATTGAAGCATTACTGCAGAGGAACGACATCAGGTACCTTACAGAAATGATGAACTTCCCGGGCGTACTGCATAAAGATCCGGAAGTACTCGCGAAAATAGCCGCCGCCCAAAAAGCAGGGAAGCCTGTAGATGGCCATGCTCCGGGCCTTCGTGGCGAAACCGCCGCTGCATACATTGCCGCCGGCATCAGCACAGACCATGAATGCTTTACCATAGAAGAAGCCAGGGATAAGCTGCAATACGGCATGCATATCCTCATCCGTGAAGGAAGCGCTGCGAAGAACTTTGAAGCCCTGTATCCATTGCTGCATGATCATGCCGACCGTATTATGTTCTGCAGCGACGACAAACACCCGGATAACCTGGTGGAAGGCCATATCAACCTGCTGGTAAAACGGGCGCTGGCCCACGGTGTTGACCTGTTCAAAGTATTAAAGGCAGCATGTATTAACCCGGTACTGCATTACAAACTGGACAATGGCCTGCTCCGTGTAAATGACCCGGCAGATTTTATTATAACAGATGATCTGCAAAAGCTTAATATACTGGCCACCTATATCAATGGTGTGAAAGTGGCGGAAAACGGGCAAACGCTGATACCTTCCATTTCCTCATCTCCCGTAAATAATTTTATAGCAGATCCCATAGCCGCCGGTGATATTCGTATACCCGTTAACGATAGTAATGTAAAAGAGATGAAAGTAAAAGTGATCGGCGCGATGGACGGGCAGCTGATCACGAACACACTCTCCGCGGTAATACCGGTTACCAACGGCGGAATAACCGGCGATACCCAACAGGATGTTCTCAAACTGGTGGTAATAAACCGTTACCGGAAAGCGCCGCCGGCAATAGCATTTATTCAGGGCTTCGGCCTGCAACACGGCGCCATTGCGTCTTCTGTGGCACACGACAGTCACAACATCATTGCGGTAGGAACTACCGATGAAGACATAGCCGCAGCTATCAATACCGTGATCGCCGAACAGGGCGGCATCAGCGCAGTGGGGAATGGAATGGTACAGGTATTGCCATTACCGGTAGCAGGACTGATGAGTAACCTCGACGGCTATACGGTAGCCGCCCGGTACAGTGCGTTGGACAAAGCATCGAAAGAGCTGGGATCCACGCTGGCATCCCCTTTCATGACATTATCCTTTATGGCATTGCTGGTAATACCGCATTTAAAACTGAGTGACCGTGGATTGTTTGATGGCGACAGCTTTCAATTCACAACGCCTTACTAAATAAAAAAAGCAGCGGATTCCGCTGCTTTTTTTATGACCTGATGTCTCCTGTTAACGGGTGGCCCACAATGCACCGTTAACGGAATCCCTTGATGCGCCCGTAACCCCGCTCAATACATTTTCTTCCTGCCTCCAGCGCAATGTTCCGATGAGCGCCATGATCAGTGCTTCCTTGAAACTAACGGTTTGTTCATCGGGCACTTCCACGGTAACATCCAACGGCTCCAGCTGTTGCCGGATCGTGTTTACCAGGAAAGTATTAAATGCGCCGCCACCGGTTACCAGCATTTTGCTGGGGCCTTCCGGCAGCTGCTCCTTCAGTGCTTTCACAGCAAGGGTCACCTGTGCGGCAATGTGCTCTACATACGTGCGGAGCTTACCCTGTACAGACAGACGTAAAGGCGCTATCAGCGGCAATATGGTATCGGTGCCAAAATCGTTCGCCAGTGATTTGGGCCATGGTTTGGAATAATAATCCAGTTGATTCAATTGTTCCAGCAGGCTGTTGTCGGCCACCCCGCCAGCTGCCAATGCCCCGCCATCATCGTAAGGCTTATTCAACGCTGCTGCCAGCGAATTCAGCACCCGGTTGGCCGGGCATATATCAAACGCCACAAACTGCTCCGGCAGCTGCGCAGAAATATTGGCAATGCCCCCCAGGTTAAGCCAGTACTGATACCCTGGCAACAGGTATTTTTCGCCGATAGGCACTATAGGCGCTCCCTGTCCGCCCAGCGCTACATCCACCGCTCTCAGGTCGTTGATAACGGGCAATCCCGTTACGGCGGCAATGGCAGCGCCATCGCCCAGCTGCGCCGTCATTTGCTGTGCGGGTATATGGAACGTGGTATGGCCATGTGAAGCAATAAAATGAACTTTATGATCCAGCTGGTTCTTTTCAATAAAATCCAGGATGCGCCGGCCGGTATAATGCCCGTAAGCGGTATGCAGCAACAGGTAATCTTTTGCCGGCAGGGAAGTGGCCTGTGCCAGCATCTCCACCCATTCCGGCTCATAAGGCAGGCTTTCTGAAGCCCTGATAACATAGGTCCATTGTCCGCGTATCTCGGTCAGTTCTGCAAAAACTATATCTAATCCGTCTAATGAGCTACCAGACATGGTGCCAATCACGTTATATACCATCTACAAAAATTTCAGCAAAGGTAGTTTTAAAATATTTTTTTTACGACTTATGGAAACAGGGCCCCTCCGTACATCCTACAGGCAGAAAACTACTTCGCCATGAAAAAATATCTCACTTTACTATTGCTCAGCTGCCTGGTGGCATTTACCGCCACCGCCCAACAGGCAAGGGTTATTACAGGTATTGTAACAGACAGCCTGCTCAAAAGCCCTATTGCCAATGTGGTGATCAGGGTAAAAGGAACAGATGTATTAACCGCTACTGATAAAAAAGGGCAATTCAGCCTGAAAACCACCACCGGTGCGCTGATACTGGAAGTAACCGCCGCAGGATACCCGGTGAAGGAAATAACGGTACCTGCGGGGCAAAATAAACTGAAAGTGCAGCTTACCGGTTTGCAGCCGCTTGATAAAAAAAGGAACCAGTATGTAATGCAGGATAAGGCGCTGGCTGAAGTGGTGGTGGTGGGCTACGCCGCACAAGCACGCAGGTCCATGACTGGTTCTGTTTCCACTATCAGGGGCAATCAGATGGGCTATATACCCTCGCCTGTACACAATACGGAAGACTACAGCCCTATTAACGAAAATATTTTCCATGCGGCCAGCGACCAGCCACTCAGTACTTTCAGCATCGATGTGGACCGGGCCTCTTACAGTAACGTACGCCGCTTCCTGAACCAGGGCATGATGCCCGAACCGGATGCGGTAAGAGTGGAGGAAATGATCAATTATTTTGACTACCAGTATAAAGCCCCCGAAGGGAAAGACCCGGTGGCCATTTACACAGATATGGCCATTTGCCCCTGGAATACAAAGCATCAGCTGGTACGCGTGGCACTGAAAAGCAAACAGGTGGATACCCGTAACCTTCCTGCATCCAACCTGGTTTTCCTGATAGATGTTTCCGGTTCAATGTCTGGCGAAAACAGGCTGCCACTGGTAAAAAGGGCCTTTGCCGTATTAACGGAACAGCTCCGGCCGGAAGACAGGGTAGCCATTGTGGTATATGCCGGCGCCGCAGGAGTAGTGCTCCCCGCCACCAGCGGCAGCGATAAGAAAAAGATCCTCACCGCACTTGATCAGCTGGAAGCCGGCGGCTCCACTGCAGGTGGCGAAGGCATAAAATTGGCCTATAACATTGCCGGCGAATTGTATTCAAAAAACAGCAATACCCGCGTAATACTTGCTACCGATGGTGATTTCAATGTAGGCGTTTCCAGCGATGGAGAGCTCACCCGGATGATTGAAAAAGAAAGGGAAAAAGGCATTTCTCTTTCAGTACTTGGTTTTGGTATGGGTAATTATAAGGATAATAAACTGGAACTGCTGGCAGATAAAGGCAATGGTAACTATGCCTATATCGATAATTTTGAAGAAGCCCGCAGAACCTTTGTGACCGAGTTTGGCGGTACACTTTTTACAGTAGCCAAAGATGTAAAGCTGCAGGTAGAGTTTAACCCGCAATTCGTACAGTCGTACCGGTTGGTAGGCTATGAAAACCGCCTGCTCGCCAATGAAGATTTCAATAACGATAAAAAAGATGCAGGGGATATGGGTGTGGGTCATACCGTAACTGCCCTGTATGAAATTATTCCTTCCGGCGGGAAAAACGAAGCCGTTAACTGGGTAGACCCGCTGAAATACCAGCAGGGCAAAGTGATTGGTAACAAATCGGAAGTACTTACGGTAAAGCTGCGTTACAAACAGCCCGCCGGGGATCGTAGTATCCTGATGGAAAAAGTGCTCCCTTACAGCAACCAGGAAATTACAGATGCTCCGGAAGATTTCCGTATGGCAGCTGCCGTGGCAGCCTTCGGACAATTGCTGCGCCATTCTGCATTTAAAGGCACCGCCACCTACGATGACGTGTTATCCTGGGCAGGCAATTCCAGGGGAACAGATGCGGAAGGCTACCGCGCTGAATTCATCCAGCTGGTGAAAAAAGCGATGCTGCTTGACAAAGAGTAGTTCCACTATTTTTCGGTATTTTGCGGCCTCAAAGGAACAGCTCATGATTATCAATTTAAGTGAAACCAATTCATTGGTGGGAGAATGGCTAAGCGAGATCAGGAATATAGACGTTCAGCAGGACCGTATGCGTTTCCGCCGCAATATGGAACGGCTGGGAGAAGTAGCTGCATATGAGATCAGCAAAACACTGGATTATGAAGAAAAGGAAGTAACTACTCCCATGGGTATTGCTACCTGCCGGGTGCTGAAATCACAACCGGTACTGGCTACCATCCTGCGCGCCGGACTGGCATTGCACCAGGGTTTGTTACATTACTTCGATAAAGCAGACCACGCATTTGTTTCTGCTTACCGCAAACATAACCACGATGGTTCTTTTGACATCAGCCTGGAATATGTGAGCACTCCTTCCATCGACGGGCAGGTGCTTATCCTTTCCGATCCCATGCTCGCCACCGGCGCTTCACTGGTAAAAACCATAGAGCACCTGGAGGAAATTGGTAAGCCCAGTCATATACACCTGGTGGTAGCTATTGCCTGTACGATAGGAATTGAATATGTATTGCGCAATACCAAAGCTAATCTTACCATCTGGGCAGGAGATATTGATGATGAGCTCACCGCCAAGGGGTACATAGTTCCCGGGCTGGGAGACGCCGGGGACCTGGCCTTCGGAAATAAATTACAACAATAACATAGAATAATCGTTTTGCAGATAGCAGTTTTGTATCTTTAAAAAAGAACAAAGCTGCTATCGTTTTTTTATCAGATGGGATTTTTATACATGAATTTAATTTGATATGTGATTTTATTAGCGTACCTTCACCCGTATTGCATAATACCCTATGCTATAAGCTTAATTATATGAAAAGAGCTTTACTATTCTTGGCCATATTACTTTATTTAAATCCTCTACGGGCGCAGGACCCGCACTTCTCGCAGTTTTTTGCGTCGCCGCTAACCCTTAACCCGGCATTTACAGGCTTATTTTCAGGAGATTATCGTTTATCCGGCAACTACCGGTCACAATGGAGGAGTATTTCCACTCCCTTTGTAACAGGTACTGCAGCTATTGATTTTGGCATTTTAAAAAACGTGATCTCTTATACCGACATCTGGGGAGTGGGTCTTATGGCGATGTACGACAGGAGTGGCGGCGGAGCACTCACTTCCAGTTACCTTTCCTTCAGCACGGCCTATCATAAAGGGCTGGACCCGGAAGGAAATCATACCCTGGCTATCGGCCTTCAGGGAACGCTGGTACAAAAGAGGATAGACAATACCAAACTGCAGTTCGAAAACCAGATCGATAACAACGGTTATAACCCAATGATTCCCAGTAATGAAACACTGGTAAATCCAAAAATATCCTACTTCGATCCAAACATCGGTATTTTATACAACGGCCTCATCGGCGAAGCATCCAATATTTATATGGGCGCTTCCTATTACCATATCACCCAGCCTACTGAATCATTTATGAACCTTACCCAAAACCGGCTCAGTTACCGCTGGACGGTACACGGGGGTGGTTCTGTTCCGGTAAACGGGCAAGACAGGTTTCATGCCAGTATCCTGTACATGAAACAAAGCACAGCTTCCGAATTCACCTTTGGTGGCGCCTATGGCTTTATGCTCAACGATATGGATAATAATCCCACCACCTTTTACCTGGGTAGCTGGTACCGGATGAAAGATGCCATTATTCCTTATGTGGGCCTTGAAATCAAAGGCTTCCAGATAGGCCTTACCTACGACACCAACGTGTCGAGCCTGAAGCCAGCCTCCAACTACCGCGGCGGCCTCGAAATTTCCCTTATCTATATTCACACCCGGAACGAAAACAACAAATATAAAACCCTCTGTCCGCGTTTCTAAGACAGCGATCTTCCTTTCAAAATCATTATCCTGACCCGGGAAAAATAGCAAAAGAAACCTGCGCTATTCTTCCCGGATCAGGATAATCATTTAAAATCATAACAATCATTGTTAATTTTGCGTTAGTTTCGCTACTCTTTCATATAAACCAGGAAAAACACACATTCAGTTACAATAAAATATTCAGGCGTTGTTTTCATTCAGAGAAGTACTGTCGGCAGTCCAGTCTTACGGAAAAGCCCATCAATTCATACTACAGCATAAGTTATGGAAATGGATCCTGATTCCGGGAGTCATTTATTGCCTGTTGTTTTTTACAGGATTTTACTTTGTATGGGGCTACTCCGGCGATTTTGTGGAATACCTCACCCGCCTGCTGCACATCACAGAATGGGTACAGGACCTGGAAAGCAGCTGGCTGAGTTTTCTTTTTATCCTGGTAGCGTTTTCTATCCGGATAGTATTCGTGTTCTGGTATTTCTCCTATTTTAAGTATCTCTTCCTGATAGTGGCTTCCCCTGTATTTTCCTATTTATCTGAAAAGACAGAAGCCATACTGGATCATAAAGACTTTCCCTTCAGCTGGTCCCAGCTGGGGGAAGATATCCTGCGGGGCATCAAGATGTCATGCCGGAATATCGTTTATCAGACAGGCGCCATACTGGCCCTGTTACTGCTTTCCTTTATACCCGTGCTGGGCTGGATCACCCCGATGCTGGGATTCTTTATTGAATCTTATTTCTACGGCTTTTCCATGATGGACTACAGCTGTGAAAGACACCGCCTGAATATGTCGGAAAGCATCAACTTTATCCGCCAGCACCGGGGCATGGCCATCGGCAATGGTATGGTGTTCTACCTGTTTATGCTCATTCCCGTACTGGGCTGGATGCTGGCCCCTTCCTATGCTGTAATTGCAGCTACCATTGATTTACAAACAAAAAGACTGAAATAATGAATGCTACCGGCAATGTGTACCTGGTTCCTACTGTTTTGAGCGCCGATGCCCTGTTCAGTATTCCCGCTTATGTTACCGCTATTGTACAGCGGTTATCAGTTTTTTATGTAGAAAACGAAAGAACAGCCCGCAGGTACCTGAAATCGCTCGACAGAAATATCGTGATAGATAACCTGCAACTGCTGCCTATGAATGAAAACCAGGCGCCGGACCTGGTCCTTGCTAAAAAATTATTACTCGAAGGAAAAGATATAGGCATCCTCAGTGAAGCAGGATGCCCTGCCATCGCAGATCCTGGCCACCTCATCGTACAACTTGCACATACCATCAATGCAAGGGTTATTCCCATGATTGGCCCCAACTCCATGCTGCTGGCCCTCATGGCCTCCGGTATGAATGGCCAGAATTTCCAGTTTGTTGGCTACCTGCCTGTCAAATCTCCTGAAAGAACAAAAATGATCCGCGACCTGGAGCAGGAATCAGAAAGGAAAAAGCAAACACAATTGTTTATTGAAACACCCTACCGTAATAACCAGCTGCTGAAAGATATACTGGATAACTGTAAAGACTATACGCAACTTTGCATCGCTGCGGATATCACCGCTCCCACGGAATATATTAAAACGAAAACGGTGAAGGAATGGAAAAAACAGTTGCCCGATCTTCATAAACGACCGGCCATTTTCCTGTTATACGCGGGGAAGGAATAAAAAAGGGGAATTACGATGCCGTAATTCCCCGGTATTTTAAGGCAGGTCCTGTTTCACCGGATCCTTGATAGAGATAATACTGTCTACAATAAATGCACTGTATCCCCTCCATGGAATAGCACCCAGGTACTCTTTGTAGTGCAACTCCACCATTTTCCCGCTGGCCGTCATTAACTGTTGTGCAATCCTTTCGCTGCTCACGGAAAACTCGAATTCGTTCGACTGGATCGTACCGGCTACCTTCCCGCGGTAACCCGACTGTATCACTTTGCCTTCATAGGTTTTAAAGATGTATCCCTTCTGCACAAAATAATTCAGCTCTCCTGCTTTAACTCCCTGTCCGAAAACAAAGTAGTACTTGTAAAAGAAAATACCGCCCAATACCAGTATAATAATAGATACAATGATAAAGACAAACCGGCCCATAATTAGTTTTTTGGTGATGGATGATCAGAAATTCTGATCTACAAGATAAATGAAACCTGCCATACCAAACGCACCCAATTCAAGTTCTCTTTTATTCACTGCTTCAAATACATCATTTGCCGCGTGGTGAAGATCAAAATAACGCTGGGAATCAGGAGAAAGCTCGGCCATGGGTGTACCTATTGCGGCATTCAGCTGGCCCACGTCCACGCCGCCTCCCGGTTCATCAAAATCATAGATGCCATAAGGCGCAAAAAGCGGCTTCCAGCTATCCACTTTGGATTTGAGGGCAGGGTCCATGGTGGTGGTGAAACCCCGTGGCGTAAAACCGCCGGCATCGCTTTCCAGGGCAAAAATATGCTTTTCACCGCGGGTTCTGGCTACTTCTGCGTACTTCTTGCCGCCACGGGTACCGTTTTCCTCGTTGGCAAACAGTACTACACGCAGGGTATGTTCCGGCTTCAGGCCCAATGCCTTAAAGGCTCGCAGCACTTCTATGGATTGTACGCAGCCCGTGCCATCGTCGTGCGCACCCTCAGCCACATCCCATGAATCAAGATGCCCGCCAACTGTGATATACTGGTCGGGGTACTTACTGCCTCTCAGTTCGGCGATCACGTTATGCCCGATCGTGTCTTTCTTCATTTCGCAATTGGTACGAAGAAATACACTGGCGCTGTTGTCATCCTTCAAACGCTGGCTCAAACGGTCGGCGTCTTCCAGTCCGATGGCCACTGCCGGGATTTTGGGATAGGCACTGTCGTACTGCATGGCGCCTGTATGCGGGAAATTATTGGCGCCGTGCGACATAGACCTTACGATCACTGCCAAAGCCCCATACTTCGCAGCCCGGCTGGCGCCCTGGCCACGATATTTTACGGCATCGCCATAAGAATAAAATGTTTTTATAAATGTGGGGTTAAAGTGATAGTTATAAAAAACGATCTTTCCCTTTACCTGGTCCTTTTTAGCTTCCAGGTCATCGAAGGAAGCCACTTCCAGTACGGGAGCAGTTACGCCATCGGGCCCACTGCCCACTGAATTACCCAGGGCCAACACTTCCAGCGGTGGTATAAAGTCCCGCCGTTTGGAGATAATGCGGGCTTCTTCCTTGGCGCCACGCACCCAATGTGGCACCATGCACTCCTGGAGATAAACGGTGTCTGCACCGGCTGCTTTAAGCGCCTTTACGCCCCATTGCTCGGCTTCTGCCATCTGCGGAGATCCCGCCAAACGGCCCCCGATCTGCTTGGTGAGCACCCGGAGGTTTTCGTAGGCGGTGCTATGGGTCAATACTTCATCAGCTAGTTTCCTCAATGTCACTGAATCCTTCTCCTGCGCCACAGCCACGGCTGGCAGGGTACAGGCTAACAAAATTGGCACAATATAATTTCTCATTGCAGCAGGTTAATTTATGGTTAAAACTAATAAAAAAGTAGAAGGAGAAAAGCATAAAGGTGTCCGGCGGTCAATTCGTTTGGCATACCATTACCGGCTACCGCTCATCCCTCTCTCCTATGCATTATGTGATATCGTGTTGCTTTTTAGTACCTTTGCAGGATGCAAAAAATCAACTCATGCGCATAGGAATAGTATGTTACCCTACGTACGGTGGTAGTGGGGTGCTGGCCACAGAGCTGGGGAAAGCCCTGGCAGATAAAGGCCATATGGTCCACTTTATTACATATCAGCAGCCTGTAAGGCTTAACGCATTTCACGCTAATATATATTATCACGAGGTTCAGGTGCCTACATATCCACTTTTTGATTTTCCTCCCTATGAATCTGCCCTCAGCAGCACCATGGTGGATGTTATCATTAACCAGAAACTGGACCTGCTGCATGTTCACTATGCTATTCCACACGCATCTACCGCCTATATGGCCAAACAGATCGTGAAAAAGCATGGCAGAACGGTACCTTTTATCACTACCCTGCACGGTACAGATATTACCCTGGTGGGTAAGGATAAAACCTATGAGCCGGTAGTAACCTTCTCCATCAACGAGTCGGACGCAATTACCGCCGTTTCTGAGAATCTGCGGGATGAAACCTATAAATCCTTCCCGATTGAAAAAGATATAGCGGTCATTTACAACTTTGTGGATACTCAACGCTTCAGCCGCCGGGAACTGCCTCATTTCAGACAGGCGATTGCGCCCAACGGCGAAAAGATCCTGTTGCATGTATCCAACTTCCGTAAAGTAAAACGGGTACCTGATGTGGTAAAGGTATTTGCCCGGGTACGTAAAGAGTTGCCGGCGAAACTGCTGCTGGTAGGCGATGGTCCTGACAGACCTTCTATCGAATGTCTCTGCCGGGAATTGGGTATTTGTGAAGATGTAAGGTTTGTGGGAAAACAGGAGCAGCTGGAAGATGTGATGTCTATCAGTGACCTGTTCCTGCTGCCATCGGAATATGAAAGCTTTGGATTGGCGGCACTGGAAGCAATGGCTGCACGGGTACCTGTGCTTTCCTCCAATGCGGGAGGCTTACCGGAAATAAATATCCCGGGGCAAACCGGCTTTATGAGTAATGTGGGAGATGTGGAAGGAATGGCCGCCCATGCAATAAGACTGCTGAAAGATGAAGCCTTGCTGGAGCAGGTAAGACAGGGTGCCTGGGAACAGGCGCAGCGCTTCCATATCGATAATATCATTCCTCAATACGAGGCTTTATACGAAGAAGTATTACAAAAACAGGTACAGCTGCTCTAACGGGCGCGTATCCACTTTTCGGGATTCTGTTTCACCATGTTGCGATAAATCTGTAATTCTATCTCCCCGGCATTGCTACCTGCACCCGGAGCGGCTACACCCAGTGTTTGCCCGCGTTTTACAGAAGCACCCTTGCTAACACGAACATCCAGTAATCTCACATAGTTGGTAAAATATTTTCCGTGGCGCAGGGTTACCATATATCCTGCGCCCGGTACCATAAAGACCATAATTACTTCTCCGTCAAAAATGGCTTTTACTGCGGCTCCCCTGGCAGTGGCGATGATAATGCCATTGTGATCCACTTCAATTTTACCTACCCTGCCGGCGCCGAAATGACCAGTCACACGGCCTGCATCTACCGGCCAGGGTAAACGGCCGCGGTTCGACTCAAAATCGCGCGATAATGTAAGCGCCTCCGGAGTGGCCACCAGCGCATCTTCACTGGAAGTTTTCTCTAACGGGGCCTCCTCTTCTTCCTTCTCCTCCTTCTCCGCTTTCACGGGCAATTTTTTCCCTGCTTTTCTGGCGGCGGCAATAGCAGCTCTTTTACGGGCAGCAGCCTGTGCACGGCGACGGGCGTCTGCAGCCTTTTTGCGGGCCAGCGCCTGTGCCGCGGCCTTCTTCTGTGCCGCAGCTATTTCCCGCCTGATGGCATCCTGGATGGCCCGGTCTACCTGGCGGGCTTCAGCCTTATTTTTATTAATACGCTGCTGTAACTCCTGCTCCTGGTCTTTCAGCTGTGCAATAGCCTTATCTGCCTCTTTCTTATCTTCCAGCAGGTCTATCCGCTGTCGCTGCTCCGTTTGCAGCGCCCCGGTTTTCCTGGCTTTCTGCTGTTGCAGCGCTACCAGCTTCTCGCTAAGCAATACTTTGGTAGACAACAGGCTCTCTGCATCCCGGCGCCTGCTTTCGCGGTATTGCTGCAGGTACTGATAGCGGCGTATAGCATCATTAAAACTGGTGGCAGAAAAAAAGAAGTTCAGCACACTGTAAGAGTCACGGGTTTTATAAGCATACACCACCAGCTGTGCATACCTGGCCCGGAGAGAATCCACTTCTTTCTCCAGCGTTTGTACATTACTGTTAGTATTGCTGATGTCCCCTTCTATTAAACTGATTTCATTGTTGATATGAACGATCTGCGCATTGCGGGTAGAAATCTTCTGCAATAGTTCCCGCTGCAGGGCTACATTTTGCCGGGTGGATTTCTTTGTTTGCTGCAGGGCTTTATTGGCTTCTTCTATTTCTTTTAATAACTCCTGCTTACGGTTTTCCAGTGCCGCGCGCGATTGCTTACTACCCCGCTGAGCATGCAACAGCACAGGCAATAGCCATAGAGCCATCAAAAGAGGGATCAACTTTCTCAAAAAAAATTGCATTTGGTTAGTAAGCGCAAAGCTGAAAGCATCCTTAAATGCTTTCAGCTTTATCTCGTATAGTTTCAGCTATTTTAAATTATCTTCTCCGGATCCACTGCTCAGGATTCTGTTTGGTAATGCCTTTCCATATCTGCAGTTCCACCTCACCGGTATTTTCAATATCGTTGGTGCTGGCCGTACCAATTACCTGGCCCGTTTTCACATTATCCCCTTTCTTCACCCTGGTAGTTTGCAAACGTACATAGGTGGTAAAGTATTGTCCGTGGCGGATAATAATTACATATCCTGAACCTGGCATTACTACCACGGATTTTACTTCCCCGTCAAATATAGATTTTACGGCGCCGCCTTTAGTGGTGGCAATCACAATACCATCGGAAGGTACCTGGATATGCTCCATCACTGCATGCTGGTGAATACCAAAATGCTCGATGATATTACCGGCATCAACCGGCCATGGGAGTTTACCGCGATTGGCTTCAAAACTTTCAGACAATGCCAATGCCTCAGGAGTGGCTTCCAGCACGTTCTCTGTACGGGCCGCCGGTTTCTCCGGTTCAGGCGCCGGCTCCGGTGTTTT
The DNA here is from genome assembly GCF_040546735.1 of Chitinophaga sp. OAE865. Lineage (NCBI taxonomy): Bacteria > Pseudomonadati > Bacteroidota > Chitinophagia > Chitinophagales > Chitinophagaceae > Chitinophaga > Chitinophaga sp. OAE865. The sequence goes on from NZ_JBEPOF010000001.1 coordinate 233,901, forward strand.
TGCCGGAGGAGGGGCCGGTGTTGGCGCCGGTGTATTGGCAGCGTTGTTATTGTTATTATTGGCGGCAGCTGCTTTTGCCCTTTCCGCAGCAGCCAGTGCAGCGGCTTTACGGGCTTCTTCCTCACGCCTGCGTTTTTCTTCTGCGGCTTTACGACGGGCAGCTTCTTCTTCCGCGGCCTTACGGCGGGCTTCTTCTATTTCCCTGCGGATTACCGCCCTGATGGCCAGTTGTACCTTCTGGGCATCTTTCTTACGCTGGTTAATATCTGCCACCAGCTCTTTCTCACGACCTTTCAGTTTATTCAGTACTTCATCTTTTTCCTTCTTATCTATTTCCAGGGTATTACGTTGTTCCTGCTCCGTTTTCAGCGCATCAGAGCGCCTTACCCGCTGTGATTCCAGGTTCTGGATCTTCCGGTTCAGCTGTTCCTGTGTAGACACGATATTATCTGCCTGGCGGCGGCGGTATTCACGGTATTGTTTCAGGTACTGAAAACGTTTTACTGCATCATTAAAACTTTCTGCAGAAAACACGAAGTTCAACATATCATAAGAAGAGCGGTTCTTATAAGCATAGATCACCAGTTGCGCATACTGGGCTTTCAGGGTGTCCAGGTCTTTCTGCAACGTTTTCACATCCCGCGCAGCGGTATTAATATCTCCGTTGATAAAATTAATCTCCTCATTGATATTATTGATCAAACGGGTACGCAGCGTGATCTTGTCGCGCAGGGCGCGCAGCTGGCCAAGACTTTCCCTGGTAGATTTCTTGGTTTCCTTTAATTGTTCATTTGCCTCATCTATTTCTCTTTGCAGGTCCTTCTTTCTTCGCTCCAGTTCTTCCCGCGATGGTTGCTGCTGCCCATTATTCTGGGCAACCAACATAGCTGGCAGTAACCATAGCACCAACATAAACGGGATAATCTTCTTCAAATACAACATGACTAAATTTAGTAACTGCAAATTAAATAAATATACAACGTTTATTAGTTTAATGAAGGCGGCATTTACTCAATTAACATTTTACATACGCTTATAGCTGGCGGGCATGCTGAATGGAAAAGAGAGCGGCACATCAAAATCGTACCGTGTAAAATCGAGCGCCACTTTGGTAACGTTCTTTTCTTCAATATAAATACGGCGGGTAGTAGGGAATTTGCGGCCGGCTACTTTTGTATAATCGCCATAGGTAAGCTCGCACGACCTTTTGGCAGTACCTGTACTGTCTTTATCCATCACTTTGCTTTGCTGCAATCCGTAGTCATCCGCAAAAACATTGAAGAGGCTGATAAACTTTGCATGATCGCAACTGAAAGAAATGATAGCGGGTGTTTTTACTACCTGGTATATGGAATCTGTAAGATACACCGGGTTACCGATCAGCATATCCTGCAGGGTATTGAAATCGAACGGAATATTCAGCAGCTCTTCAGCATCCGTCATTTTCCGGAGAAATAACTGCTTATCCAAACGGTTGTACATTTTAAGGCTATCCCGCGTGATCACTGCCCTGATCACTTCATCTACAATCGGGGCTGAAACGGATATCCATATGATGCTGTCTTTTTTAATACGGAAAGTAGCATTCAGGTTATTATGGCTCTTCTTGTCTGTTTCAAAAGCCAGTTTCATTTTACCGGAAAAAGTATTGAATTCAATATGATTGGCGTGGATACCTTTCAGCATTTCGCTGGTGAAACGGGTCAGTTCCGCGTTCGAGGAGCTGTCGCCTCCAATGGTTACCTTATTTGTATCAGCTGCAGGGAAAGTACTACGCGCCAGCTTCTTGGGATGACGGCAGGCCATCATTCCCAAACCGGTCATTATAATTAAAAGTGTGACTTCTATTTTTTTCTTCATTGAGCGATGACTTATAGCAAATGCTTATTGAATATATCTTTTTTCAGCGATCTTACGGGCCAGGTCTACAGAGGATGCTCCCTTGTCTTTAGCCATCTGCCAGTATTCCACCGCTTTTGTAACTTCTTTCAGATTAAACAGGATATCACCATAATGTTCAAGCACATTCGGATTTTTCTGTGCTTCCGGGTATTGCAATGCCTTTTCAATCCACACTTTTGCTTCTGCAAATTTTTCCTGGCGGAAAAGGATCCAGGCATAGGTGTCCATGTAGGTGGGGCTTTCCGGTTCCAGTTCCAGTGATTGTTTTGACATTTCCGCCGCTCTTTCCAGATTTTCGCCCCTTAAAGAAAGATAATAGCTGTAATTATTCATGATCAGCGCATCTTTCGGACGAAGCAGCAAAGCGCGCTCATAGCTGCTGTCCGACTGCTGGTGCTGCCCGGTAGCATGATAGGAGTCGCCCAGCAGGGAATAAATATCTCCCAGGAATTTTTTCTCTCCATTGCCTATTTCCAGTGCAGTGTTCAGCGAACTGATAGCGCCCGGGTACTGCTGCAGGAGGAAACTGGCTACTCCTTTAAAATAGTAACCCATAAATTCTTTAGGGAATTTACTGGTTACATTATTGCTGAGCGCCAGTAATGCGGTGGGATCATCTTTACGGGAATAGATCCACATCAGCTGATACCAAACGGAGAAACGGCTGTCGTCAAGGCTCAGGGCCTTTTTATAGCTTACCTCTGCACTGTCCAGCATATCCGCCTGTGAAAACATATCCCCTCTGAGTGCATATGCTTTTGCATCTGCCGGATGTGCTTTGATGATGAGGGAAGTCAGCTGCAGTCCTTCATCCAGCTTGGCCGTATCCGTATTCATCATTTGCAGGTACGGGTATACGTACGCTACCTTTTCATCAATACTGTAACCCGGATTGGCAAATGCTTTGGTAAGATTGCTCCAGTAGGTAACCGTATCATTATTTTTCTTTGCGTAAGATGCCAGCGCGATCAGGGCCCTTGGATTATCAGGGTCTTTGGACAGGATGGTATGATACACTGCTGCGGCATCCGGTATACGGTCGTTTGCATCGTAGATCTCTGCCAGCAGGTAGTAGTACCTGATCTCTTCCGGTTCCTGGCTGATCAGTTTTTTTATTTCTGCCGCCGCTTCATCCACCATACTCATTTTAAGCAGCAGTTTCTGCTTCTGGTAAATAAGTTCTTCCACAACGCCCACCTTCTTTTCCAGCTGGTCAAATACCGCAAGTGCAGAGGCGGGTTTATCGGCTTTTGCCAGTAAAATTCCTTTGTTATAAAGATAATCTTCGTTATCGGGGTATCTTTGGGTAAGGCCTTCAAACACATAGGCAGCACTGTCAAATTTCTCATTCACGGCATAGGCGTCTGCAAGCGTTACCTGGAACCAGTGGTTCTGCGGATCCAGTGCTGCAGCGCGACGGGCAAAGATGAGCGCGTTACCGGCATTCTGTACTTCTATAAAAAGACGTGCTAATTCGTAGTTAACGGTGGCGTTGTTTTTATTCAGCCGCAGGTAGTCCGCGTACTGGGTAATAGCCGTGCGATAGTCACCCAGCATTTTGGAGCGCTGGGCAGCAAAGAAGAGGCTATCCGCCCGCTGCGACAACACAGTGGAATTATTAATGGTGGCGTTTTTGCGTGATGCTGATTGTTTGGCACCACTACAGGCTCCCATTAATAACATCCCAGTCAGCCCTATAACGGTGAAGTATATCCGCATTTATCAGGATTTACCGGTATGTCCAAATCCTCCCACACCTCTAACGGTTTCTGTCAGCACGGTTACCGGTTCTATGACCGCCTGAACAAAAGGAGCAATAATCATCTGGGCAATACGGTCGCCAGGTTGTATGGTTTGCGGTTCATTGGATAAATTGATCATAATAATCTTAATCTCTCCGCGATAATCTGCATCTATCGTGCCAGGCGTATTCAGGAGCGTAAGCCCCTGCTTAATGGCTAAACCGCTACGGGGGCGGATCTGCGCTTCATAGCCGGCAGGCAGTTCCATAAACAAGCCGGTAGGGATCAGCATTCTTTCCAGCGACTGCAGGGTTACCGCGGTTTCCAAATGTGCGCGAAGGTCCATTCCTGCCGCATCTGCCGTTGCATAGGCCGGTAATTCATTACCCGACTTATTGATTATTTTCACAATGATATCCGCCATTGAACAAAGATATTTTAAAATAATTATGAATGGTGAATTACTGGGTGATATGCTCCAGCAGTACCACCGCATGTGCTGTAACGCCTTCCTCACGGCCTACAAAACCCAGCTTTTCAGTGGTAGTGGCCTTCACAGATACATCTTCAATGCCCACATGCAGGATTTTTGCGATCACTGCCTGCATCTCGGGTACATACGGCTTCACTTTCGGCGCCTGCAAACACAAGGTGCTGTCTACGTTTACCACCTGGTATCCTTTCTCTCCTATCAGCTGTGCGCACCGGGCCAATAATATTTTACTGTCGATATTCTTGTAAGTATTATCAGTATCCGGGAAATGTACTCCTATATCTCCCAGGGAAAGCGCTCCCAGCATGGCATCACAAATGGCATGTAATAATACATCGGCATCGCTGTGTCCCAGCGCACCTTTATGATGTGGCACCAGTACTCCTCCCAGCCAGAATTCCCGGCCTTCTGTCAGCTGATGGAAATCTACTCCCAATCCTATACGTATCCTACTCATATTTGTAATAATTAAATCATTTTGCCAATCCGCAAGGTAAGCCAATAAATATAAAAATCCCCCCGTTTTGCGGAGGGATTCAATTGATTCAATCATTTATATAATTAAACGACTAAATATGTGTTACCATCCTGTACGGCTTTCTTCATCCCTGGAGCCCAGGTCGAATGTAAGCGTAAACCGAAGGGTATTGGAAAGCGGGTTACGCTGGATTCCTGAGCCTGAAGGCACCAGGTAGGAAAAGTTAAGCCCGAAGACGTCGTACTTAACACCAATACCAGCGGTAAAATATTTGCGGTTACCCTTGTTCTTATTTTCATTAAAGTAACCGGCCCGTACAGCAAACTGCTGGTTGTACCAATACTCCATGCCAACAGAATACATCAGCTCCTGCAGTTCTTCCTTAAGAGGTGCATCTCCGAAAGAGCTGAAGATCCCTTCCAGTGTGCCTTTCTCCTTATATAAGCCGGCAGTATCCGGTGTAGGCACCAACAGCTTATTGATATCCAGCGCAAAGGTGAGCTGGTTGGCTTCATCCAGCGCTATGGTATAGGCTGTACCAATGCCCAGGTTAGTTGGCAGGAAGTCTTTATTGGCCGCAGAACTGGTGTAGGAAATTTTGGTACCGATATTCGTAATAGCCAGCCCTACGTTCAGCCTGTTAACCAGGCCATCATCTTTCTCAAAATCTTTGGTGTAAAATCCAGACAAATCAGCAGCAAAGGCTTTACCTGGCTTAATGCTCACGCTGCCATTGCTTTGCCCGCCAGCCAGGTTGGAGTAAATATAACGGGCTGTCAGGCCTATGCCGAAATGATCTGACAGTTTACGGGCATAACCTGCATCCAGCGCAAATTCACGCGGACGGAAATCACCCGTGGGTGTGCCGGTTATATCTGTAAAGTTGATCGTTCCCAAAGAAAAATATCTTAACGAACCGGAAATGGCCTGCTGTTCATCCAGCTTTGTATAACCGGATACAGTGGCCAGGAATACATCGTTTACCAGCTCTTTTAACCAGGGTGTATAAGTTACCGATAACCCGCCATTCTTTTCAGCAAATGGAAGCTTAGACAGGTTATTATAAATAGAAGATGCATCCGGTGATATGGCCACTCCCACGTCGCCCATGGCTCCACTGCGTGCATCCGGTGTAATTCTCAGAAAAGGCACCGCGGTATTGATGGTGTTGGTACGCCCATCTGTTTGCCCCGGGTTAGGAATTTGCGCTGAGATTTGTAAACTTATGAAAGTACCGTAAATGAACACAAGGCCCATTGTTACCTTTCGGATCATGCAGAATTTGTATTTGATAAGGATGTAAAAATAATCTTATTTATTAATATAACATAGAAAGGGGTTTATTTGGGATAATGGTAAAATTATTTCCCGGCATAGACTACAATAACATCAGCTTACCGCCTTTTACTTTCGTACCCGTGGAAGTTCTGATTGTTAGCCTGTACACGTACAACCCTGTGGATAGTTTTGCTCCCGAATCATTACTACCATCCCAGGGCATGCCCTCAAAACGACCAGCGGTGGAAATTATTGTGCTCCGCATTGTTTTTACCAGTCTTCCGGCTAATGTAAACACCTGTAATGTAAGCTCCAGCTCTTCTCCCTGGCGGTTATGCAAAAAAGAAAAACGTGTCACGTCATGAAAAGGATTCGGAAAATTCCTGACATCATCTACCGCCAGTATGCCCTGTTCAGCCACTTTGAAATAAATAGTTGCTGTAGCCCCATTGTTCCATGCATCCCATGCCCTGACCGTAATTTTATGTTCTCCAGTTGACAATCCCTTTAACGGGAAAAGTACATTACCTTTCTTATAGCTGTCCAAAGATGCCCCAAAATAATCATTTAACACAAAATATTCTGTACTATCCAGAATTGCCGTTAGCCTGTGAAACTCATTATTCCCTGAAATGTTGATACCGCTGCTGTCTGCCAGATCTATTATCAGTAAAGGATCCGGGCCTGTGATATCCCCGCTTCTGAAATTACGGTTATCAAGCCAGGCATTTATTGCCGGACCGGTAACATCAGCCACCGGTGGTGAAGCCTGGCCACCGGTGGTGAAATTATCAAAATAACCGTTACCATCCTGCCGGTCGTTACTGGTATAATAACTGATCTTTCCTCTACCGTTACCTTCCCTGGTATCGGCGGGGGCCATAAATGTAAAAGAAAACCTGCCGCCACTCACTGTTTGGGTTCCCTGGAACAATACGTTCTGCTGCACCCTGTATGCAGCCACCTGGCTCCCGGCATCATTGCCACGGGTTTTCAGCAGGGCCGGCTGATCGTATACCGTTGTATAAAGAATGCCGTTATAATTGGATACGGGGTTCCCCTGTGCATCTGCTATATGGCCCTTTACAGTATAGGTGCCAAGGCCCTTCACGGTATCGGGTAATCCCCTGGTTGCCCTCCCATTGATAGAATCTGTGATCACGCGGTAGGTGGGATATGCCAGGGTAAGCGCCGGGTCTCCCAGGAGCTGGAACTTACGGTTATTTACTGCATCGCCGGAACTGCTGTAAGTAAGGTTCTTCGCCAGCATGGATGCAGTACCCAACGCAGGCATACGCCCATCTGCAGATGGTGTAAACGCCACTTTAAAATAGTTAGCGTTCATCAGCTGGTTGGAGGCTGCAAAAACCGCGCGGGTAGTAGTCATCAGCGCAATTGCCCCACCTGTATGCTGCAATAATATTTTATGCCCCAGCGAAGTGATGCCCGGATCATCATAGGGCGCAAAATCACAGGTGGCTGTAATAAACAAGGGAAGCCTGTTTTCGTTATGCCAGTCGCTGGTACTGGCAGCATCCATTATATTTTCGGCAGCCAGGCGCGCATTGCTGCCATGACCCGTATAATTCAGTACCAGTGTACCTTTATTTATCCTGCCGGCAATGGCTTTATTTACTTCCGGGTAAAGTGCGCCTGAGCTGCCTGTTTCCTGGGGATAGGCATCTGCATAGATCTTATCTGTATTCATCACCTGCGCACTGCTCCATAGGATATCTCCCATTTTCTCCGCATCTTCAAAGTGCAGGTTATCATCTTCATCATCAGCCAGCAGCGTTACCTGGTTACGCCAGGCGCCAAATGCAGCCGGCTGCCGGTACCGCAGGATCTTATCCACCGCCAGCCTGGCCTCTGCTTCATTACGCGCAGGAATACGGCCAATACCGATATCCAGCAGATCCGGTTTATCGTTCCGGGTAATGTCGCCATCATCTTTCAGGATGCCAAAATAATCGTCGGAAACATACGACCTGATGGCATCAAGGGAAGCCTCGCTTTGCCAGGAGGGAACATCATTGGTGTTGTTTTTTACCCGCTGCCGGTAGTCGTAAGACGCGGCGCCCAGCAACAGCAGGTAACGTGGCGCCGGCCCCCGGTCGTAAAACATTTTTACATAGTCCCTGATCGCTGTAGGATCCGGCGTTCCGGATGCGAACTCCTGGTATACCTGGTCAATAGTGGTTACCTGCACCAACAGCTGGTCTTCCGCCCTGTGCATGGCCGCCAGGCGCTCTGCCTGCGGCAGCAGCCTGCGTGTGGTAACAATGATCATATCCGCCGGGCTGCTGCCATGCAGGTCCTGGTTCGGCACAGTGCCGGCAAAAACGGGTGTCTTCGCAGCCGAGGTATTAAAAGCAAGGTATTCGTGCAGCCGGTCGTTTTTGCCGGTAAACAGCAGGGAATCCCCTTGCAGGATGGTTTTCATTATCAGGGGTTGCAGCGGATCCGTAACATCCCAGACAGACGTTTGCGCGTTGGCGTTATGTACCGCAAAACGGCTGGGCTGCCCGGTACCGGCATACCGGGTGCTGCGGAAATCCAGCATGCCTGAAGCAGGCAATACCGGAGCACAACGTGCCTGTACCTCCAGGTAATCAAGCCATCCCCGGTCGTTGATATTTCCCGGTAAAAATTCCACGCCTATTTCCAGCGCTGCCTGATCCGTATTTGCACCGCCGGCAGTGGCAGCTGCGGTAGCCACGCCTTCAAAGATATTACCGGTAACAGGCAGCAGGTACATATTGGTTATTGCCGCCGCTTTGTTTATGGTGGCGTTGAAATTGCTTCCACTGCCGCTACGTGCCGCTGCCCGCATACTAACCCACACTTTTCCTTCCGGGGCCGCAGGCAATTTAAAACCGTAGCTGCGGGTAAGCCCAACTACTTTACTGAATTCCTGGCCCCACCATTGTTTCCCGCTGTTGAGGAAATTAATGCTGTCCCGCTCGTAAAAATCATGAAAGTCGAAGGTATATTCCGGAGCCGCAGCTGCCGGCTCATCGCCGGCCGCACTTATCCTGAGCCCTGTTCCGGTGGTGGTGATATAATACCAGGCAGTGTCGGCATACAGGTTCCGCTGATGCGTAAAAGTTTTGGTGCTGCTGTTATAGAGCCAGCGATGCGGCCCCGGGGCGTAAAAAAGGGCATAGTCGCTGCCATCCAGTATACCATCTCTCCCATCTTCTACCTGCAGGGCCACTTCCGGCAGGTCGTCGTAGCGTGGTACGGCATTAGGCTCCCCCAGCATCTGCCCCCCGCTGCCGTACAGCCGCAGCCCGGCAGCGCGCAAACCCGTGATGCCCAGGCTTTGCAGGAAGGCGGCATCTATTTTATAAACCCCGGGAGCGCTGATACCTATTTTATACCAGCTGCCGGTTGCCAGCACTGAATTTTTTTTATAGGGCCGAAGGCTGCTTTGGGCATATATTTCCCCCGTCCTCAAAAAAGAAAGCAGGAATAGGACTATAAAAATATAACTGAGTTTCATTACCTTAATCGCAGTTTTTCGGCCGGTTGATGTAGAAAGACCCTTATCAGCGGGAACGATTGGCAGCAAATTACAAATTAATTTTTTTCGCCATAAAATAAAAAAGAGTACATTTGCGTTTACTGTAAATATACTAGACTAAAGCTGTATCGCATGCGTAGATTAACCTCTTTATCATTGCTCGTAGGTACCAGCGTAATGCTATCCATGAGTGCCTGTCATAAAGACGGCGGGGGACTTTTCGGTAAGAAGAAGCAAGCTTCTTCCGCTACAGGCTGGAACTATAACGACCAGAAAATGGGTGGTTTCAGTGTAGCAAAAAACGTGAACCAGCAAACTGGTCCGGGCCTTGTTTTTGTACAGGGTGGTACATTCGCCATGGGGGCAACGGAACAGGATGTAATGGGCGACTGGAATAATATTCCGCGCCGTATTACGGTTTCTTCCTTCTATATCGATGAATCTGAAGTAGCCAACGTACATTACCGTGAATATCTTTACTGGCTGAACCGTGTATACGGGGAATCATTCCCTGAAGTATACCGCAACGCAATGCCGGATACCCTGGTATGGCGTAGTGAGCTGGCCTATAATGAGCCGCTGGTGGAATATTATTTCCGTCACCCGGCCTATAACGACTATCCTGTAGTAGGCGTTACCTGGAAACAGGCCACCGACTACTGTAAATGGCGTTCCAACCGTGTAAACGAAAAACTGCTGATGGATAAAGGGCTCCTTTCCAAAGCAGATGTGAATAACCAGTCGGACGACAATACCTTCGACACTAAATCTTACACTGCCGGTTTGTATGAAGGTACTCCGGGTAAAATGTCGAAGAGTGCAAAAGATCAGTTCAAAAATTCCGACGGAACTCCCCGTAATGCCGCTTTTGAAGATGGTATCATGCTACCCAACTACCGCCTTCCAACTGAAGCAGAGTGGGAATATGCTGCACTGGGTTATATAGGTCAGAACCCCGGCCCTTCCAAAAAAGAAGGCAAACACGGAGAAGAGCTGATCATGAACAAACAGGTTTACTCCTGGGGCACCAACACCAGCGGTTTACGTGATATCCGCCGCGGTACCATGCAAGGCCAGTTCCTGGCCAACTTCAAGCGCGGTTCCGGTGATAACATGGGTGTGGCCGGCGGTTTGAACGACCGTGCTTCTATCCCTGGTCCTATCCGCTCCTTCTATCCTAACACATTCGGCATCTACAATATGTCAGGTAACGTGGCAGAATGGGTACTGGACGTATACAGACCACTCAACCCGATCGATGGGGAAGACTTCAACTACTTCCGTGGTAACAAATTCCAGACTGTTTACCAGAACGAGAATAAAGAGTTTGAAAAAGACAGCCTTGGCCACCTGAAAATGCGTGATGTAACGGATGAAGAAAGCGCCAACCGTCTTAACTACCAGAAAGGTGATGTGATCAACTATCTTGATGGTGACTCCCTCTCCCAGGTGGAATATGGTTATGGCATCACTACCCTGATCAACGATAAATCACATGTGATCAAAGGCGGTAGCTGGAACGACCGTGCTTACTGGCTTTCACCAGGTACACGCCGTTACATGCAGGAAGATATGGCCACAAACACGGTTGGTTTCCGTTGTGCAATGGACCGCGTAGGCAGCCCTGAAGGTAACAAGTTCAAAACAGGTAACCTGTTTAAGAAACAACGTCAGAAGAGATAGTGCGGAAGTGATCGCCTTCGGCGATTGTCTTGGAACACTGATTACGCTGATCTTGATGATTCGTTTGATTTAACTATAACAGATTTTAAAATAAATAAGGGAGATAGAAGTAGTAATACTTTTATCTCCCTTGTTCTTTATAAAAAAAATCAAAAATAAAATCCGGTAATCATTAAAATCAGCGTAATCAGTGTTCCAAGACAATCGCCGAAGGCGATCCCTCCGCTACTTCCACAATTCCAGGATCTCTTCCGTATGATTCTTTGTGTCGGGCTTTTTGATGATATGCGCAATCACTCCTTTCTCATCAATAAGGAAAGTAGTCCGGTGAATACCATCATAGGTTCTGCCCATCATCTGCTTTTCTCCCCATACACCATACTGATGTACAATCTTCTGGTCTTCGTCTGCCAATAAGGTAAATGGCAGTTCGTATTTCTCAATAAATTTCTGGTGACTTTGTTCACTGTCTGTGCTTACACCTACTACTGCATATCCTTTTTTCAGCAGGGTATCATAGTTGTCGCGCAGGTTACAGGCCTGTGCTGTACATCCTGGCGTCATATCTTTCGGATAAAAATACAATACCACCCGTTTGCCTTTAAAATCAGTCAGGGACACGGTTTTGCCATGCTGATCCTTTCCTTTGAAAACAGGAGCTTTATCGCCTTCTTTTAAGTTTGTCATATCTGTGGTTTTAACTGTTTGAATGATCTCTTAACGTTTGAATGATAACCTGTAGCTGCCTTCATTCCCCGCTATATCAGTTACTTTCATCACCAATACATGCGCACCCGGCTGGCAATGCTCGTCGAACGTATAGGTGAGCACGTTACCCCTGCGCGAAAACATCAGCCATTTACCATCCAGCTCTGCACGGTAGTTTTTAATACCACTGGCATCGCTCATGGCAAATGATATTTTAGCGGCTTTTGAAAGTACAGCGCCGGGCTTCACTCCCAGCGGCGTTACTTTTGGAGCTACCGTATCCACTTCCAGGTGGAAGTTACCGAAATCACGGAATGTGCCTTTATACCAGCCATTCTCCAGCGTAGTGGCAGAAGTGCTGCTGCCTTGCCCTTCCCGTACCATCACCATTTTCGACTGCAGGTATTCCGGAACATTCCGGGTAGCGCGAAGCCTTACATCGAACAGGTCGTGCACCGGTACCAGCGCATTATGCAGGTGATATATGTTGGAATAGGCTTTGGCTCCTGCCGGCGCAGTTTCAAGATAGTCAAAGCATACCTGGTCGTACAGCGCTGTTTCATCCAGGTAGAATTCCACCTGGTTATTTTCAAAAATATTACGGGAATCAGGGTACATGGTATTGGCGCATGCTTTCTGTGTATCATTGGTGCCCGACTGTTGCAGGGCCAGCTTTACTGTAGATGTATTTCCATACGCATCTTTTACAAGCAGTTTTACCTGGTGCACTTCCCCATCTGAAAGATGGATGGTACCATCGCCTTTCAGGTCGTGGTAAATATCCAGTTTATTGCCTGGCAGGGAAAACACCAGCTGGTAGTATGGGCCCCCGCCTTTCTTTATTTTATAATCGATATGTGCATTCAGGTAGCGGGTTTCATCATAACCGATGTTATCCAGCTGGAAGTCGATATCCGGTTCATTATTCTGGAGCAGCGTTACTTCATAAATACCATAAATATTACCGGTATTCATACGGTCTATAGCGCTGAGGCCAATGCCGGCCTTCGCGGTATTCACCTTCACCACAGGCTGGGTGGTTACGTACTCGCCGCCCACTTTCTTTAAGGGCAGGATGAGTGGCTTTTGTTCGTAGATACTTTTTTCGCGGTCGTATATGGCCAGGCGATATACATCCGGCGCTTTGGTATCTGCAATATCAAATCCAAAAAGCAACGGGTTCAGCGGCTTTTCAGTGGTGGTGTTCCTGATCTCAAAGTGCAGGTGCGGACCGGCAGATCCGCCTGTATTGCCGCTCCATGCTACAAAGTCCCCTTTCTTCACGGGAAACAGGCCGGCGGGGATGGTAAGGTCGCTGGCCCAGCTTTCCGCCTGGTATTGCTGTTTCTTCACATACTGTTGCAGCGCAGGAAAAAAAGCATTCAGATGCGCATACACAGTCGTATATCCATTGGGGTGAGTAATGTAAAGTACATTCCCAAAACCCGTGTGCGATACGCCTATGCGGCTTACATAACCGTCTGCGGCGGCATGTACCGGCAGGTTTTCCTTTTGCTGCGTTTTAATATCCATTCCTGAATGAAAGTGATTGGGCCGCAGTTCCCCGAAGTTACCGGCCAGTATGATCGGTATACTCAGCGGGTTCCTGAAGTAGCCTTGCGGATAGTCCTTCACCGGGATAGATTGCGCCTGTAGTAGTTGTGGTAATAAACAAAATAGACCAATGACTCTTTTCATAATATGCAAATGTAAGCGGATTTTGTCTGACTCAGGATTATGATGATTATGATGATTACACTGATTTTATTTTTTCATTTGGTTTTGTTTTCAGAGAGATATTGGACAAGGTTCATGCCAGTGGCTGGTAATATATTTCGTAGGTTCTTATACGGTATTAAACATCCCTGTTAAAAGATTTAAAAAATGCCGGCATCTCCATTATTATCTCCCCGAAAACAAAACCAAACCAAATGAAAAAATAAAATCAGCGTAATCATCATAATCCTGAGTCAGACAAAATCCGCGCTTTTTTAAGTACTTTAGTCCCCGCAAAAACGTGCAAGCATACATGTCTATCCAGGTATCAGAACTCAGCAAAGTATACGGCGAACAAAGGGCAGTGGATGCAATTTCCTTTGAGCTGAAAAAGGGGGAGATCACTGGTTTCCTGGGGCCCAACGGTGCAGGAAAATCCACCACGATGAAAATGATCACCGGCTTTTTGCCGCCCAGCAGCGGTAAGGCCAGTGTATGTGGTTTCGACATAGTGTCCCAATCGCTGGAAGTGCGTAAAAGGGTGGGGTATCTGCCCGAATCCAACCCGTTGTACTATGATATGTATATCCGCGAATTCCTGGAGTTTGTGGCCGGTGTGCACCAGCTGGGAAAAGCCGGTGCAAAGCGTATTGCCGCCGTCATTGAACAAACGGGGCTGCAGCCGGAGCAGCACAAAAAGATCGGGGCATTATCCAACGGGTATAAGCAAAGGGTTGGCCTGGCCCAGGCCCTGCTGCATGATCCGGAAGTATTGATCCTGGACGAGCCCACTACCGGGCTGGATCCCAACCAGCTGGCCGATATCAGGCAGCTGATCAAAGACCTTGGCGCCAATAAAACCGTGATCCTTTCCACGCATATTATGCAGGAAGTGGAAGCCCTGTGCGACCGGGTGATCATCATTAACAAGGGAAAGATCATTGCAGACGATAAATTATCGTTAATCCGTGAAAACAGCAGCGGGAATGGATATTTACAGGTTACCTTTACCGAGCCGGTTACCGAGGCCGAATTGCTGGCAATTCCCGGCATTACCCGTGTGGTAGCCCGGGAAGACCATAGCTGGCAGTTGTTTACCGGCCAGGTGGACGAGGTGCGAAAAAACCTGTTACAATTTGCTTTGATTAATAACAGGAACATCCTTTCTTTGCAGAGCAATTCACAAAGCCTGGAAACAATTTTCCGGGAATTGACAAAAGCCCCAGGCAAACAACTGTAGCCGTTAGCAACCCGGAGTGGTAAGGGACTAACAGCCGCGGCGAGCGCCAGGTGCTAAATAAATAGCTAACAATAATAACTTTTCGAATTATGAGTACCATTTCAGAAATCCATGCCAGGCAGATCCTCGACAGCCGTGGTAATCCTACAATTGAGGTTGATGTAACCACAGAAGACGGACATTTTGGCCGTGCAGCAGTTCCATCCGGTGCTTCTACCGGTAAACACGAAGCAGTAGAACTGCGTGATAATGATAAAAGCGTTTATATGGGCAAAGGCGTACTGCAGGCCGTAAATAACGTAAACGATATCATAGCGGATGAACTGATTGGCTGGGAAGTGACGGATCAGGCCGGCATCGATAAAATGCTCATTCAACTTGATGGTACTCCTAATAAAGCTAAACTGGGCGCCAACGCCACCCTCGCAGTGAGCATGGCCGTTGCCAAAGCTGCTGCCGAAGAAAGCAACCAGCCACTGTACCGCTACCTCGGCGGTGTAAACGCTTTCACCCTCCCCATTCCTTTAATGAACATCATCAACGGTGGTGCGCACGCGGATAATAAAATCGACTTCCAGGAATTTATGATCGTACCGGTTGGCGCTCCTTCCTTCTCTGAAGGTTTGCGCTGGGGCGTGGAAATTTTCCACCACCTTAAATCCGTACTGAAAAAGAAAGGATACAGCACCAACGTAGGCGACGAAGGCGGTTTCGCTCCTGAAATCCAGAGCAACGAAGAAGCCATCGAAACCGTACTGGAAGCTATCAAAGCAGCCGGTTACGAACCAGGCACCCAGGTAGCTATCGCCCTGGATGCCGCCAGCAGCGAAATGTATGATGATGCTACCAAGAGCTACAAATTCTACAAAAGCTCCCAGAAAGTGATCAGCAGCGACGAAATGGTGGCTTACTGGACTGAATGGGTAAACAAATATCCTATCGTTTCCATCGAAGATGGTATGGCAGAAGATGACTGGGAAGGCTGGAAAAAACTGACTGAATCCGTAGGCAACCGCGTACAGCTGGTGGGCGACGATCTGTTTGTTACCAACGTACTCCGTCTGAAAGAAGGTATTGATAAAGGTATCGCCAACAGCATCCTGGTAAAAGTAAACCAGATCGGTACTGTAACGGAAACCATTGATGCAGTAAACATGGCCCACAAAGCCGGTTATACTTCCATCATGAGCCACCGTTCCGGCGAAACTGAAGATACTACCATCGCCGACCTCGCCGTAGCCCTGAACTGCGGCCAGATCAAAACCGGTTCCGCTTCCCGTACAGACCGTATGGCGAAATACAACCAGTTACTCCGTATCGAAGAAGCACTGGGTGAAGTAGCGATCTATCCTACCAACTCCATCAGTGTAAAAAAATAACCCTCAGGGGAAAAATTTCTGGATCTCGGGTACCCGGCACATCAGCGCCGGGTATCTGAAATCCAAAAATCATTTGTAAATTGCTGTATGTCCGGATTAAAGTCCATAAAAGTGCCCAAGCTCCTGAAGAATAAGTTCTTCATAGCTTTTGCTGCCTTTATTATCTGGATAGCCTTCCTGGACAAAACCAACCTCATGCTCCAATACCAGTTCCAGACAGAGGTTAACAAGCTCGAAAACCAGAAGGAATTCTTTATCCGGGAAATCAGACAAACCCGGGAAGAACAGCAGGAACTGCTCTCCAGCCCCGAGAAACTGGAGAAATTTGCCCGCGAAAAATACTATATGAAAAAGGATAATGAAGACCTGTTCATTATCTCCCCGGCACCCGCCCAATAGCCCTGCTCACTACCCTTGTGCGTCTTAAAAATTTATCTTAAATTAACAATAGAATCCGGGCAAAATCCGTTATAAAAGAGAACCTATTGTTAGTATTAAAATAATTATGCATGAGTAATTTTACACTTTCTGTACTTTCAACCCTGTGTCTTGTTACTAAAAGCGATATTAAACATCACCAGGAAGATCTTTCATTTACCCGGGAAGAACAAGCCAGCTTTGACGACACCAAAGCAGCCCTTAACACGGTACACTATGCGCCAAGAATGGCCACTCTCCAGCTGATTTTCGACTACGCCGCCGATAAACAAAAAACGGAAGAGCAGTAACAGCCACCTTACTTTTTCCATTTTTCCTATCTTTATGGCATGACTCAAAAAGAGCGTTATGCATTTGTTCTCAAATACTTTGAGGAACATGTTCCCAATGCCGAAACGGAACTCATCTACGACAATCCATACCAACTGCTGGTAGCCGTTATCCTGTCGGCCCAATGCACCGATAAACGGGTGAACATGACCACCCCTGCCATCTTTGCAAAATACCCGGACGTATACGCCCTCAGCACCGCCACATTCGACGAGCTGTTCCCGCTGATCCGCAGTATCAGCTATCCCAACAACAAAACGAAGCACCTCATTGGGATGGCACAAATGGTGGTCGAAGATTTTAACGGGGAAATACCCGCTACTGTGCCGGAACTGATAAAGCTCCCCGGAGTAGGCCGTAAAACAGCCAATGTGATCACCTCTGTGGTGCACCAGCAGCCCAATATGGCAGTAGACACACATGTGTTCAGGGTTTCCGCGAGGATAGGGCTTACCACCAATGCCAAAACACCGCTGCAAACAGAACTGCAGCTGCTGAAAAATATTCCTAAAGAAAAAGTACATATCGCCCATCACTGGCTCATACTGCATGGCCGTTATATTTGTGTAGCCCGGAGCCCGAAATGTGGCGAATGCGGACTAAGACCGGCATGTAAATATTATGCAAAACTGGTAAAGGCAAATTAATATGCGCCCATTCCTCCACCCGCAATGGGAAGTTCATCCCGTTACTGATTTTGATTACCATTGCAGTACCCGCACATTCATTGTACGGCGCCGCATTTGAAAACATGCTGCAGCAAACGCCCGGAAGCGCGCTGCTTGCTGCGGGGTCCGGCATTACTGTAACGCCCGGTAAAAAGATCAGGCACAATACTTTGTGAACTACCGGAGTTTATATTATCCATCAAGAATTTCATCTCACAATTATGAAATTTGCTTATCTTAAGCGGTTCATCAAGATTCAATCAATAAAGCATTAGTCGTTATGAGATCAGCTGTTAGGGTACAACTATCCTTTATGATGTTCCTGGAATTCTTTATCTGGGGCGCATGGTTTGTGACATTAGGAACCTTCGTATTAAAAAATCTGCAGGGCGCCACCGATACCCAGGTGGGATATGCCTTCCTTACACAATCTATCGGGGCAGTGATCGCACCTTTCATTGTAGGCATTATTGCCGACCGCTTTATTTCGGCACAGATCATCCTTGGCGTGATACACCTGGTGGGGGCCGCACTGCTATGGATCTGCTCGGGCATGACCAGCTACGACAGTTTCTACCCCGTATTACTGGTGTACATGATCCTTTACATGCCTACACTGGCATTGGTGAACTCCATCTCCTTCCGGCAGATGAGCGATCCGAGTAAAGAGTTTTCTTTTATCCGCGTATTCGGCACTGTTGGCTGGATCATTGCCGGCCTGCTCATCGGATGGTTACAGTGGGAGAAAACAAACTCGCTTGACCTCACCTTTAAAATGGCAGCTGGCGCATCACTCCTGCTGGGATTGTTCAGCTTTACACTGCCTAAAACACCGCCTGCCAAAAAAGGTACGCAGATCTCGGTAAAAGAGATCCTGGGCCTCGATGCTATACGGATGCTGAAAAACCGCTCCTACCTGCTGTTCTTCCTGGCATCCATTGCCATCTGTATACCCCTGGCATTCTACTACAATTTCACGAATCCGTTCCTCAATGAAATAGGCATGAACGCAGCTGCCGGCAAGCAATCCATGGGACAAATGTCAGAGTTCCTCTTCATGCTGGTGATGCCGCTGTTCTTCGCCAGGTTAGGTGTAAAGAAGATGCTGGCATTAGGTATGCTCGCCTGGGTGGTACGTTATACCCTGTTCTCCTTTGGCGATATTGATGCCAACTACTGGATGCTCATTGTAGGTATCATCTTACACGGTATCTGCTATGACTTCTTCTTTGTAACCGGGCAGATCTACACCGATAAAATTGCCGGTGAAGAATTCAAGAGCTCTGCCCAGGGCTTTGTAACGCTGGCTACATATGGTGTGGGAATGCTGATAGGCTTTATCATTTCCGGGCCTATTGTAGATGCTTATAAAACCGGTGCAAACAGTCACAACTGGCACACCATCTGGTTGATCCCAGCAGGTATCGCAGCGGTAGTATTAGTGCTGTTTATGTTGTTTTTCAGAGATAGTAACAAGAATACAGTTGTTAAACATTAATCATCGGCAAAACGATTATTATGGCAAAAATAGCAATGCTTGGTTCAGGTTTTATTGCGCGGTTCTACGCTGATTCCCTGCAGGGGCAACGCAGCCGCGATAAAATTGTAAGCGTGTATTCCCGCCGGGAAGAAAGCGCACAAAAATTCGCCGCAGATTATGACGTCGCTTTTCAGACCACGGAAATGGAAGCCGCCATTGCCCGTGCAGAAGTAGATGTAGTTTGTGTATCGCTCCCCAATAACCTGCACGAAGCAGCCATCGATCTGTGCTGCAAGCATAAAAAGGCAGTGATCTGTACCAAACCGCTGGGACGCAACGCCCAGGAAGCAAAACGGATGCTGGAAGCAGTGGAAAAAGCAGGTGTCTTCCATGGATACCTGGAAGACCTCGTGTACACTCCTAAGTTCCTTAAAGCGCTGCAAAGCGTGAAAGACGGGGCATTGGGAAGGATACTCTGGGCTAAGTCGAGGGAAACGCATCCCGGCCCGCACAGCGAATGGTTTTGGGATAAAGAACAGGCCGGTGGTGGTTGTATCCTTGACCTGGGCTGCCACTGCGTGGAAATAGGCCGCAACTTTATCGGGAAAGATATTAAACCGGTAGAAGTGATGTGCTGGGCAGATACACAGGTAAAACCCATTGATGCTGAAGATCATGCCATTGGCCTGGTGAAATATGAAAACGGCGCTATCGGCCAGTTTGAAGTAAGCTGGACTTTCCGCGGCGGCCTCGATCTGCGCGATGAAGTAATGGGAACAGAAGGCACCATCTGGCTCAACAGCTTTTTACGTACCGGCTTTGATATGTTTACCACCGGCAAAGGCGCTGATTATGTAGCCGAGAAAGCAGAAAGCAACTCCGGCTGGCTGTTTCCCGTTGGAGATGAGCTCAATGAACTGGGATATAATCACATGTTCACCAATATGTTTGATGCGATGGAGGCCGGCAGGGAAGCCAATGAAACTTTCTATGATGGTTACGTGGTGAACGCTATCCTGGATGCGGCTTACAAAAGCGCTGCCACCAAGCAGTGGGAACCGGTACAACTGGAAATATGGCGCGGACAGGAAGGGCTTACCAAAGCAAAAACCTTAACCGACTACAACGATCAATATTACCTGGTAAAAGAAGAGATGACGCATTTCGGGGCAAAGAAACTGATCCTGAAAGATAAAGCGAGCGGGCAGATCATTGAACAGGTATTATAATTAATAAGATGGAGGTGATTGTCCCGGTACATCTGCCAGGATAATCATCTCCTTCTCAGCTTATTTTTACAAACATGGCTTTACCAAGTGCATGATTTACTTCTACCGACATTAAGGTGCCGTTTTCATACCTGAACACATTCTTTTTTCCTTCCGGCAATATCAGCTCATACACACCTCCACCCAGTGATTTCAATGGCAGGAAACGGCCAAGCGTTTCGGAAAATACCCGGTTTATCTGCCTGGGCTCCGCGAAGTAAAGATCTGCTACACACTCTTCTATTTCAGTATCCAGTACCGATTTTTCCCCATTCACTATTATCGTATATTCTTTACCGTTACGCCTCACAATGGCCTGTTTATCTTCACCGGTTTTACCGGATACCCTCGATACCCTGGCATTGGTCAGTACGTTGTTATTATATTCGCTCACAATATCGCTGTTGATCTTTGAAAGCATTATCTGGATCCGTGTTCTTATAATGATGCTTTTGGCAGCGCCGGTAAGTTTGCGGTTAGCTTCAATGGTTCCTACAGCATGATTGGCAATACGCACTTCGAAAGTATTGGTTTGGGCACCTGCCTGCAAATACAATACAGCTACTGTAATAGTGGTAAACAAAAACCTTAAAAGACTATTCATAATAGTTGACTTAAACTAACAATATTTTCCTGAGGAAGTAGTAGCTGTAAATGTCTTCCCGTCAAGGAAAATACAAAAAATCCTGTCACAACGGACAGGATTTTTTATTGTGTGCTTTAAAAATAATAGCTTACGCGAGCATTTCCCTGATCTTTGTGATCAGTTCCCCCTTTGTAATAGGTACGCCCATTATTTTATGATAACCCTGTGCATCAATGAGGTACTGATCGCGGATCACTTTGATCAGCTGCCCGTTATTGATTTCAGGGATCAGTACTTTATCGTAGCTGTGCAATATTTCTCCCAGGTTTTTAGGGAACGGACGGATGTAACGGATATGTGCATGTGCTACTTCATGTCCTTCTGCCAGCAGGTCCAGTACAGCGCTTTTAATGGCGCCATAGGTAGATCCCCAGCCTAGCACGAGGACTTTTCCTTTTTCCGGACCGAGCTCAATTTTCTGTAATGGAATATGATCTGCAATCTTATCTACTTTTTCCTGGCGGATCTTGACCATCAGCTGGTGATTTTCCGGGTCATAGCTAACATTACCGGTGATGTTTTGCTTTTCCAGGCCGCCAATACGGTGCTCCAGGCCTGGTGTGCCGGGTACTGCCCAGGGGCGTACCAGGTTCTCATCGCGATGATAAGGCAGGAATTGCTCTTCTCCTTCTTCCAGGCCTTTTTTGAATTTCACTTCAATACCGGGAAGGTCTGCTGCTTTGGGAAAGCGCCAGGGCTCGGAACCATTGGCGATATAACCATCACTGAGGAAAATAACCGGTGTCATATGCTTTACAGCGATCCTGAAAGCTTCAAATACAGCATCGAAACAATCTGCAGGAGTGGATGCGGAAACGATTGGCATCGGGCACTCCCCGTTGCGGCCGTAATATGCCTGTAACAGGTCCGATTGTTCCGTTTTGGTAGGTAAACCGGTAGAAGGCCCCCCACGTTGGATATCAACGATGATCAATGGTATTTCCAGCATTACGGCCAGGCCCATTGCCTCGCCTTTCAGGGCCATGCCGGGGCCTGAAGTAGTGGTAACCCCCATATGACCGCCATAGGAGGCGCCGATAGCGGAGGTAATACCGGCAATTTCGTCTTCCGCCTGGAAGGTACGGATCCCAAAATTCTTAAAGCGGCTCAGCTCATGCAGGATATCAGAGGCCGGGGTAATGGGATAGGTACCCAGGAACAGCGGCAGGTTTGCTTTCTGCGAAGCTGCTACCAGGCCATAAGCCAGGGCGGTGTTGCCCGTGATGCTGCGGTACGTACCTGGCTCCATCCGGGCTTTTTCCACACGGTAGCGGGTGGTAAAGGCTTCTACGGTATCTGCAAAGTTGTAGCCGGCATGCAGTACTTTCAGGTTACTTTCCAGGATCTCCGGTTTTTTGCCGAATTTCTCCCGGAGAAATACTTCCGTATTTTCCATGTTACGGTCGTACAGCCAGTACAGGAATCCCAGCACGAACATGTTTTTCGCACGGTCTTTTTCCTTCATACCCAGGGTAGTATCTTTCAGCGCTTCACGCGTCATTTTTGTCACATCCATGGTATGCAGCTGGTAAGCGGCCAGGGAGCCGTCTTCCAGCGGATTTACGCCTTCGGGGTAGTTAGCCAGGCGAAGGTTTTTGGCATCAAAACCATCTGTATTGGCGAGGATAATGCCGCCTTTTTTAAGCCCTTTCAGGTTCGCCTTCAATGCGGCGGCGTTCATCACCACCAGTACATCGCAGGCATCGCCCGGGGTAAATATCCTGTTAGAAGAAAAGTGAAGCTGGAAGCCGCTCACACCCGGCAAAGTACCTATCGGGGCACGGATCTCCGCCGGAAAATCGGGGAATGTGCTCAGGTCATTGCCGAATAACGCGGTATTATTCGAAAACTGGGTACCTGTTAACTGCATCCCGTCTCCACTGTCGCCTGCAAATTTTATCACTACATCCTCCAGCTGTTGAATCGAAGTATTAGGCATCTATTTATCTTTTAAGGTATTCTTTTTTAAAGATGTAAATTTAGGTAATCGGGAGCTAGGAACCCACTGGCCTGCAATATTATTCCCGATCCGATCACAAAAGTACACAACTTTAGTAGACTATTCTTATCAGAATAAAGCATTCCCATTACTTATAGTTATGGCTGATAACGGGAAGTTATGGTTATAGAAATGCTAATTTTACCCGTTTTGAGCAGGATAACTGCCACTGGTATCAAATCAAGTCGTATTTTTAAGCCATTAAATTTAAACTATACTTTATGGCACTCTTTCAATCGAACAACCCTGTACTAAAGCAAAGTGTATTTGATAAAGCGCCTCACATTGCAGGGGAAACCATGACGATCCGTGGTACGGTGAATAAAATGTCTTTTATGCTCCTGATGTTAATGGCAGCAGCCGTCTTTTCATGGGGAGAATTTTACAGGAATAGCGGCAGTGTGTTGCCATTGGCATTTGGTGGAGCTATAGGCGGATTTATACTGGCATTGGTCATCATTTTCAAAAAAGAATGGTCGGCCTACCTGGCCCCCGCATACGCTATAGCAGAAGGTTTGTTCCTTGGAGCTATTTCCGCCATGTTTGAAGCAAAATGGCCGGGCATTGTAATGCAATCCGTAGGCTTAACGTTTGGTACTTTTATCGCCATGCTGATCCTGTACCGCACAGGTGTTATCCGGGCAACCGAGCGTTTTAAATCAATTGTGATGACGGCAACCCTGGGTATTGGTATCTTTTACCTGATCGCCATCGTACTGCGCATGTTTAACATTGAAATGCCGCTGATCCACAGCAGTGGCACGTTTGGAATTATATTTTCCCTGGTGGTGGTGGCTATTGCAGCCCTGAACCTGATCATGGATTTTGACATGATAGAACAGGGTGCTTTGCAGGGCGCTCCCAAATACTTTGAGTGGTATGCGTCTTTCGGACTGATGGTTACCCTGGTTTGGTTATACCTGGAAATACTCCGTCTTATGAGTAAGTTGAACAGGAGATAAGCGATAGCGATAATATCTTTAAAAGGCCGTCACAGTGAATGTGACGGCCTTTTTTTTGAATGCGCTTTATCGTTTTTGTTAATGTCTTCCAAAAGATATGTTAAATGCCGGGGCTCAAAATATTATGGCATCGTAATTGCAAAAATCGGTTATAACAACAAGTTCTTTTACATCTTAAAACAGTGAAAAAAATGCTAACACATTTACTTACCATGTAACCTTTATTGTTAAACCGTTAAAAATTGTAAGCTATGAAGAAGATAAAAGTAAGCATGTTAGCACTTGCAGCTGTAGCGTTTGGAGCATTCGCCTTTAAAGGCGCTGATGGCGGAACCATAGCAGGTAAAGTAACACCGGCGGAAGGAGCCACCGAAGCGTGGGCCATCCAGGGAACAGACACCTTAACATCGCCTGTTACTGATGGCGCATTTAATTTTCAGAATGCTAAACCAGGGGCATACACCGTTATTATAGGAGCGAAAGCGCCATATAAGCCTGCAACTGTTACAGATGTTAAAGTGGATGATGGAAAATCCACTGATTTAGGAGAAATTAAATTAGAACATTAAACAAGAGCAATAGTTTGTTTTCATAGGGGTTAATCAAAAAGCCGGTTCCGTACGTCTGTACGGCCGGCTTCTTTCATTTATGCCCTTTTTAAACATAATCTTTTCTGCCATGTAGGGGTAAATGTTTCTCTAAGCGTCATTTCTTAAAGTACTTCCTTTTTTAAAATGATGTTTATGAAAAAGCAGTTTATTATAACGTATACAAGTCTGAGTATTGGATGGTTGCTGCTGATGATTGCCATCTTCAGCATTATTTTATCCGGTTGTACAAAAGAGCGTATTTCCGGCTCCGGCAATGTGGTAACGGAAACCCGCAGTACCGGCCCTTTCACGGATGTGGAAATATCCGGGGCATTTGAGGTACACCTGTTGCAGGAAAACAATTCAAAAGTAGAAATAAAGGCGGAGGATAATATTATCGGGGCTATAGAAACAGGTATGCGCAGCAACACTTTATTTATCCGGGTAAAAAACCGGGTCAATATCCGCAATCACCAGCCAATGAAAATATATGTGCACAACCCTCTTTTTCAACGTATAAAGTTCGATGGTTCGGGATCCTTAGATAATCAGGATACCATACATACCTCCTTATTTAAGTATGAGATCAATGGCAGTGGCGATGCAGCCCTGGTATTGGATGTTGCCAACCTGAACGCCTCCATCAATGGTTCCGGCAACATCAAGCTCCGGGGATTTGCAGGTTCGCTGAACAGTGAAATCAATGGCAGCGGTAATATCGCGGCGATGAACCTGGAGGTGCAGCAGGCGCATATTACCATCCGCGGTTCCGGTGAGCATGGCGTGTATGTAAGAAAAAACCTGGACGCCAGGATCTACGGCAGCGGGAATATTTTTTATACCGGTGAGGCGAAAGTGGTAGCAGATGTAAAAGGCTCGGGCAGGGTGGCAAAGCAGTAAATGATCCAAACTTCGTGTTACCTACACTGTTATACTGTCTGTGTTTAAAACGAGAAGGCCCCCGCAATTGCGGAGGCCTTCATTATTTTAAGGGGATCCTTTATCAGGCGCCACCTAATTTGCATTTCTGCAGCACTTCCCATGATTTACCGTTGTGACGGAGGAAGTAGAGGTTATTTACTTTAAATGTAGCCTCATACTCCTTGTTTTCATATTCAGGCCATGCCTTGTTGAATTGCTCATCTTCCAGGTCTTTAAATGCCACGGTAACGTGTGGAGTAAATCCTGTACGTGCCAGCATGGTGCTGAAGCCAAATTCCTTACGCAGGAAGTTGATCAGCTGACGGTGCATAGCAGACATGGTTTCACTTTTTTCCACGTTGATGAACAATACACGGTTCTGCTTATTCGGGAAAGTACCAAAGCCTTTCAGGGAAACTTCGAAAGGTGCCTGTGTTTTGGCAAATTCCGTCAGTTCGTCGCAGAAAGCTTTTTCCAGTGCCGGATCAGCAGTGAAAGGAACCTGCAAGGTGATATGCGGTAATACTTTCAATGCGTACATTGGTCCGTATTGTTCTGCAAATTCCTGCTTGATTTTTATAATTTCTTTACCTACTTCTGCAGTTGGCAGCAGTGCGATAAAGTATATTTTATTGTCTGGTTTTGGCTCAAAGCGCTGAGGTCTTCCTCCCTGTCTTGGTGCGCCGCCGCCGCGATTGTAACCACCGCCGCCACCGCCGCGGTTGTAACCACCACCGCCGCCGCCACGGTTGTATCCGCCGCCGCCACCGCCGCGATCGTAACCACCGCCGCCACCGCCACGGTTGTAACCACCGCCACCGCCGCCGCGATCGTATCCACCGCCGCCACCGCCACGGTTGTAACCACCGCCGCCACCGCCGCGATCGTATCCACCACCACTGCCACGGTCGTATCCACCACCGCCACTGCGGTCGTATCCGCCACCGCTGCCGCGATCATAACCACCGCCGCCGCCACTGCGATCGTATCCACCACCGCCACGGTTGTAGCCTCCGCCACCGCCGCCGCGATCGTATCCACCGCCGCCGTAACCACCACCACCGCGGTTGTAGCCACCACCGCCACCGCGGTCGTATCCACCCCCACCGTTGTAGCCGCCACCTGCGCCATCACGGTTGTAATTGCCGCCACCACCATCACGGTTGTAGCCACCACCGCCGCCGCGATCATAGCCACCACCTTCACGGTTGTAGCCTCCGCCGTCACGATTGTAGTCTGTACGCGGACGATATCCGCCTTCTCGATTGTAACCAGTGCGCCCTTCTGAGCCACCACTGTTGTAGTCGGGTTTGCCGCCTTCCCGCTCGTTATTTAAATTGGGTTTGTCATCGCCTTTCTCCTTATTGGGATCATTCTCTTTGTTGGTATCAGAAGAATAAGGCCTGCGGGGGCGTTCGTTTCTCTCAAAAGTCATCTTACTTAATTAAGCGTTTGAAGCAATATTAGCTATGATTTCATAAAAATGAAATACGTCCTGATAGGAGTTATATAAGGGTGCCGGTGATACCCTGATAACCCCGGGCTCTCTCCAGTCAACGATTATACCGGCATCGGTCATCCGTTGATGTATCTCTTTACCTTTGTCTAGGAACAACAAAGATAACTGAGCGCCACGTTCATTACAATTTTTCGGTGTTATAATCTGGAAATTTATGCCTTTTAACTGTTGTAAAAGAAATTCAAGATAATTGGTCATTCCTTCACTTTTGCTACGTAAAGCGCCGATACCGGCCGCTTCAAATAATTCCAGGGATGCTTTCAGGCTAACCATGTTAAACACCTGAGCGGTGCTCTGTTGCCATCCTTCAGCTTCTTTTTTAGGCACAAACCCTTTTTCCATTTTAAAACGTGCACTCTCTTCATTGCCCCACCAGCCTCCTAATCTCAAAAAATCACGGTCGCTGGCGTGTTTCTCATGCACAAATGCGCCTCCTACTGCGCCGGGTCCGCCATTCAGGTACTTATATGAGCACCAAACGGCAAAATCTACTTCCCAATTGTGCAACTCTACCGGTATATTTCCTGCTACATGTGCCAGGTCGAAACCTGCGTACGCGCCTGCTTTATGTGCAGCTGCTGTTATAGCGGGTATATCAAAAAACTGTCCGGTATAATAATTTATACCTCCAAACAAAACCAGTGCTAAGCTATCACTTTCTCTGTTAATAATCTCCAAAATATCTTCTAATCTTAGCAAATATTCTCCGGGTCGCGGGGAAACTTCTATGATTGCACTCTCCGGATCGTATCCATGTAACTTTACCTGGGTTTCAACGGCATATTGGTCACTGGGAAATGCTCCTGCCTCCATTAACACTTTAAACCGCACTTTGTTTGGCCTGTAGAAACTTAACATCATCAGATGCAGGTTCACCGTTAAAGTATTCATCACCGTCAGCTCCTGCTGGCCCGCACCCAATATACCTGTTAAAGGCTTACTGCAATATTGCTGATAATATAACCATGGATTTTTAGCCGACCAATATCCCTCCACCGCACACTGCTGCCAATCCGCCAATTCCTGTTCTATCGCCTTTTTCACATTTTTGGGCTGTAATCCGAGCGAGTTACCACATAAATAAATAGCGTCCTTTCCGTTACGTTGTGGAAAATAAAACTGATCTCTGAATTTATTTAAGGTATCCTGTTGGTCCTTCTCCTTAGCAAATGCTAATGATGCTACATACTCCATGGTCTTCCAATCTTACGCCTTATTATTATTCTTTTAATGGCGGTACTGCTGTTGTCAAGAAAGCTGTGCTGATTATCTTATTTCTCTGCTTATACTGATTATTATTACAGGCAAAATGGCCTAACTGTTCAAAACAGGCGTCTTAGTTTTATATTATATTCTCTCTTACTTTATCATATGGCATATAAGGCTAAGGCTGTATATGGCTAGTAACGTGTCAACAACTGTCTGAGGGGTCAAAAGTAATAAAGGCTTTTCAAATGCCACTCATTCCAAATGTTAAAATTTGTTAATGAAAGAAAAAAACTCTTTCCGGGTGTAATATACAAAAAAAATCCGTCCCGAAGAATCGGGACGGAGACTGTTAACCTACAACTGTTACACTGTATTGAAAAAAAGTTTAATTCACGGAAATTCCCTCTACCTTTTTCTTCCCTAATACCGGCTCCTCATCGGCCTCCGGCTGTGGGAAGAAATTATATGGCTTGGGCGATAAATATTTCGGATCATGCAATTTCCTTACCTCCTCCCGTTTCATGAACACAGCCTTGAGGATCAATACCAGGAAAGGCACATATTTCAGCCAGCGGGGCATGTTAAACCTGTCCAGCACAT
Organism: Chitinophaga sp. OAE865; assembly: GCF_040546735.1. NCBI lineage: Bacteria > Pseudomonadati > Bacteroidota > Chitinophagia > Chitinophagales > Chitinophagaceae > Chitinophaga > Chitinophaga sp. OAE865. Next base: position 262,676 of record NZ_JBEPOF010000001.1, read on the forward strand.
CTATGGAGCGCTTGTTCATAGCGTACATCACCGGCACCAGCACCAGGGTCAGGAAGGTAGCGAAGATCAGCCCGTATACCATTGTCCAGGCCAGCGGCCCCCAGAAGGCCACGTTATCTCCTCCAAAGAAAATATGCGGCTTGAATTCACTGAACAGGGCGGCAAAATCAATATTAAAGCCCACTGCAAGCGGAATAAGCCCCAGGATTGCAGCAATGGCGGTCAGTATTACCGGGGTCATACGGGTACGGCCCGCCTCCACTACCGCTTCATATACCGGCGTATTCTGCTGGATCAGCAGATCCGTAAACTCAACCAGTACAATACCATTACGCACCACAATACCTGCCAGGGCCATAATACCTACCCCCGTCATTACAATGGAAATATCCATTTTAAAGATGGAGAAGCCCAGGAACACGCCTATAATACTGAACAGGATCTCCATAAAGATGATCATCGGACGGCCAATGGAATTGAACTGGGTTACCATAATCATCAGGATCAGCCCAAATGCACCCAGCATCGCCATCACCAGGAAGTTCATGGTTTCCTGCTGGTCTTCCTGCTCACCGGTCATTTTTATTGTCACAGAGTTCGGATGCGTGAAATCCTTCAGCGATGTTTCAATATGCTGCACTACCTCATTGGCATTCGCACCGGTTAAAATGTTGGAATACAGGGTAATTACACGCTTCTGGTCAATACGCCGGATACCTGCATAAGTATTGGAATAATGAATATCCGCTACGGCCGACAACGGTACCTGCCTTATCGCCCCACCCATGTTCATATCCCTGTACACCAGGTTGAGGTTCATCAGGTTATTGATATTATTCCGCTGATCCTCATTCAGTCTTATCATAATCTTATACTCATCCTTTGCATCACGGATCTTGGAGGCTTCAAATCCAAACAGCGCTGTACGGAGTGCCATACCTATCTGACGGGTAGAAATACCTTCTGCATTCGCCCTCTCCCTGTCTATATTCACCACGATCTCCGGTTTGTTGTCTTCGAAATCGCTTTTCAGCTCTTCCACACCGGCGATCTGCAGGGAATCGAGATAACGTTTAAGCCTGAACGACGTACTGGTGAGCTCATCAAAATTGTCGCCTGATATTTCAATGTTAATGGGCTTACCGGTTGGCGGACCACCCTGCTCCTGCTCTACTGTAATATTTGTACCCGGGATACCTTTTACCGCTTCGCGGATCTTATCGAGATATTGTACGGTCGACTGCCCGTTCCTTGCACCGAACTCCACGAAAGCCACCGTCACTTTACCTTTCTGCGGCTGCACGCTGAGGTCCATCTGTGAAGGATCACCCGCGCCCTTGGCCACATTGGAGATAATAGACTCTACAATCGGGTTCTTATCTCCTACCACCTTTGTAATACGCTTTTCCACCAGGTTGGTGATAGAATCGGTATACTTCTGGTCGGTCCCGTTAGGCAATTCTATATAAGTATAAATGAAATTGGGATCTGCCTGGGGGAAGAATACCACCTTGGGATTTCGTATAGCCGTTAACATGATACTGAAGATCAGCAGCCCAAATGTGGCTACTATAATCCATACCGGGCGCCATCCCAGCAGGCACCACTGTAATATGCGTTTATACCGCTCCTGTACCTTTGGCCAGAACCCATGCTGGAAGCGACGTGCCACGCCACCTAACCAGAAACGCTCCAGTACGATCATCAGGTAAAGGAATACTACAAAATTACCTACTCCCATACTGCCGTTGGCATAGCCTATCAGGGCTATAAGCGCAAATACACCGGAAAGGATGCTGAATTTCTTATCAAACTTAGGCTTCGGATGATTCTCTCCTTCATGCCTGTCCATAAAGTCCACCGCAAACACGGGGTTAATGATATAGGCCACCACCAGGGAAGCACCCAGCGTTGTGATCAGGGTAACCGGCAGGTAGAACATGAACTTACCGATCACACCAGGCCAGAACAACAGCGGCACAAACGGCGCCAGTACCGTAAGCGTACCGGAAAATACCGGCAGGAACACTTCCCCCGCGGCTATTTTAGCCGCCTTCACAATGCCCAGGTCCTTTCGCTCATTATAGATACGGTGCACGTTTTCTATCACCACAATGGCATCATCTACCACAATACCCAATGCCAGCAGGAAGGAGAACAACACCATCATGTTTAATGTAAACCCATACACCGGCATCAGCAAAAACGCGATGAACATGGAAATGGGTACAGACAGCGCCACGAAGATCGCGTTCACTGCTCCCATGAAAAACATAAGGATAACGGTTACCAGCAGGAAGCCGATGATAATGGTGTTGATCAGGTCATGCAGCGTTACACGCGTGGATTTCGACTGGTCTGCAGTGATAGTTACATCCAGTCCCTTAGGAAAATAATTTTCCTTCATATCCTTTGTAATGGCCTGGATCTTATCAGATGCATCAATGAGGTTTTTACCACTCTGCTTGATGACGTTCAGCGTAATTACATTTTTACCGCCAAGGCGCGCATAGCTTTCCTGTTCCAGGAAACCATCTACCACGTTGGCAATATCTTTCAGGTATACTGTTGCGCCCGACTGTCCCCGTACAATAATATTTCCTATCCTTGAAGGGTCCTTATACTCTCCTTTTACGCTGAGGGTACGCTTCTGGCCATCCATAGCAACAAGACCACCGGAGATCGTAATATTTTCTCCCTGGATAGCGCCAATGATATCGTCAAAGCTGATCTTGGCAGCGTCCATCTTGTATTTGTCCACGTTGATCTGGATTTCCCGCTCCAGCTCCCCTACCAGGTCTACACGGGTAATTTCATTCAGCGCTTCAATCCGGTCTTTCATATCATCTGCATACCTCTTCAGGGTTTGCAGGTCAAAGTCGCCGGAAAGGTTCACGTTCATGATAGGGATCTGCGACACATCTATCTTCACGATCTGCGGCTCCTGGGTAAGATTCTGCGGAAGATCTTTCTTTGCATCGTCCACTTTTTCCCTCACCTGCTGACGCGCGGCTTCAATGTCTTCATTGGCATTGAACTCAATGGTGATGGCAGAGAAATCCTGCATGGAAGTACTCTTGATCTTCTTCACACCGGAGATGCCGTTCAGTTGTTTTTCTATCGGTTTGGTGACCGTTGTTTCCATATCTTCCGGGGAAGTACCGGCATTGATAGTGTTGATATAGAACTGCGGGAACACTACTTCCGGAAACTGCTCCTTGGGCAGGTTGATATAAGAAAGTATACCTGCAAATGCAATGATAATGGTAGCCACGTATACGCTCACCTTATTATCAATGGACCAGCTGGTAGGCTTAAATTCTTTATGGAGATTATCTTGCATACGCTTGGTTTTGGCTGTGTGAATCAGCTTTATAATTTAATCAGGTCGTTATCATTCAACCCCTGAAAACCGGTAGTGATTACTTTATCACCTGATGCCAGGCCACTCCTGACTTCAGCCTTATCGTTGTATGTACGGCCCAGATCTATTGTTTTGCGCTGTGCCACCATTTTACCGTTGGCGTTTTGCGCTACCATTACATAAGGTTTTCCTGAAGTATACTGGATCACGCTTACAGGGATCACTACTGCATTTTTGGCGGTATAGTCTACGATCCTGATACGTGCAATCATATTGGGACGCAGGCCTGCATCCGGTTTCAGCGGCACTTCAATTTTGATGGTACGGCTCAGCGGATCAATGGTCCTGGAAGCAAAACCAATAGTGCTGCGTATTTCACGGTTAATATCCGGGAAAGACAGGATCACTTCATCGCCTGATTTCAGCAAGCCGGCATAAGCTTCTGCAACATTGGCGGTTACCTTCAGGTTGTTGGCGTTTACCACGCGGAAGGCTGGTGCACCGGGGGCGGCATTATCTCCCACTTTGGCGATCACCGCATCTACAGTACCGCTGATCGGGGCAATAATGCGGGTTTGCGCCTGTTGGTCCTGCAGGGTAGCCATCTTCTTTTCCAGGCTTTCTTTCTGGTTCTTTGCATTCAGGTATTGTACTTCAGAACCAATTTTCTGTGACCACAGGTTCTTCTGCTTTTCAAACAGCGTGTTGGCCAGTTCAAGCTGGGTACGCAGTTCAGCCATGTTGGCCCTCAGTACCTGGTCGTCTACCTGGGCCAGGGTCTGACCCTGCCTTACGGCCTGCCCTTCTCTTACCAGGATACTGGTGATGACGCCGGGCACACGGGCGGAAACGTTTACGTTTTCGCGGGCGTCTACACTTCCCTGCACATCTATATAATGTTGAAATATGGTATCGGTAATTGCTGTTACCGTAACATCTTTCATTTTCTGCAGCGTATCTTTTACTCCTACTTCTTTTTCCAGTGCTGCTATCTTCTTATCGATCTCCTCATTATATTTTACTTTCTCCTGTTTGAGCTTTTCCAGCTGTTCGGATTTATTTCCTCCACCACCGCAGGCAGCGAACACCAGTGTGATTGCAGGGATCAGGAAAGCATATTTTTTGGTCATATAGTTAGTAGTGAATGGTGATAGAAATAATGAAGCTTATAATTTGCCGTATGATTTCAGCAGGTCTACTTTTGCTACAATAGCGTTAAACAATGCAGTGAAATAATTATTCTGTGCAGTGAGCAGGTCGTTTTCCGCTGTAGTCATTTCCAGGCTGGAACCTACGCCCTCCCTGTATTTGATCTGGGTGGTATGATATACGTCCTGCGCCAGTTCCATATTTTTCTCCTGCGCCTCCAGTGTAAGCACGTTATTCTTAAACGTGGAATACGACTGTTCTCTTTCCAGGTCGATGCCCAGCTTTGCATCTTCAATGGCTACTTCACTTTTCTTTACTGCCAGCCATGCCTGGTCTACCTGCCGCTTGCGCTGCATCCCCGTGAAGATGGGAACAGAGAGGTTCAACCCTGTGTTTACATAACCGTACCACATCTGGTTCTGGAAGTAATCAAATTTATCACTTCCCCTGAGCGCGCCGGTAGAACCGAACAATTGCAGGGAAGGCAAACCTTTCAGCTTATATCTTTTCAGATCATATTCATTCGCTTTCTTCTGTGATTGCAGCAACTGGTATTCGATACGTTGTGAATAATCGAATTTGTCCATATCCAGTACATCTGCCACGATCTTCTCTGTAGAGAGTGTATCCGTTAACGTTATCTGCTGTTTCAATGGCATGCCCATCTGGTATTTGAGCGAAGCAGTGCCAAGTTCAACCAGGTTGCGGAGTTTTGTTTGCTCTGTTTGCAGGTTGGTGTATTGCACCACCAGGCGATCTACATCCAGTTTTTCAACAAGACCGTTTTTATAGATCTCTTTGGTTTCATTGAGGATCTTTTCCAGGGAGGTGATGTTTTCACTGAGGATCTGGAGCGCTTTGTTGGCAGACAGTACATTGTAATAGGCTTTGTACACGCTGGATTTCACATCTATTTCCGCTTTCTGCACCTGTTGGGATACCAGGTCTTCCAGGGTTTTGCGCGCCTGCAATGCTACCAGCACACTTGGGTCGAAGATCACCTGTGTAAGTCTTACTTCGCCAAGGAGGTTATGCGGCAGCTGGAAGGAAACAACAGTAAAGGAATCTTTGGGCAGACCAAAGTTCCTCATGTTAAACATCTGTTTCTGGGTAATCGGGTTGTACTGGTAAGAACCGGTACCGGCAATGTTGGGTAGTGCCAGGCCGCTAACCTCCTTGTTTTTCGCCAGCTGGATGAGTTCGTCCAGTTTAGCGGTTTTAACTGTGCTCTGATTGGCCAGGGCAAAGTCGACCGCTTCTTTGGCAGACAAACGGATGGGTTCAGGCGAAACCTGCTGCTGGGCGCCGGCAGTAATGGCCAGGTTCAGCAACCACACCATAAAAGCCATACTGGTGAGCCTTTTGATTGATAGCATAGTGTTATTTATTTTGCGATAGTTGTTTATATTCTTCAATAAGCCGGTATCCTTTTACAGATGCCACGCCATATAAAAAATTCTCCAGCAACACTTTCTGCACTTTGTTCATATCATTGGCGGCGGGGAACACTTCCGGCTGGAAACAGATCATACATCCGTGAATGCGGTACTGTGTCAGTATTTTAATGTCGATATCGGGCCGGTATACTCCTTCGCTGATACCTCTTTCCATGTTTTCCCGGATCATGGTGGCCAGGGTATTATTCTGGTAATCGAGGAACAGCTGGTAGGCTTTGGAATGGAATTTCTGCAGATCCAGGACAATGACCGGGTTCATATTGCGCAGGCGGCGGTCCAGCATATCCATTACCAGGAATAATTCTTCAATGGCGTCTTTCGATTTTTTCCGGTCTTCCATACAGTCTTTCGTAACGATATTTATGAACCGGCCAATGGTCTGACAAACCATATCGTCCTTGTCAGTGAAGTGAGCATAAAGTGTTTTCTTCGAGATACCCATCCTCTCAGCAATGTCATCCATTGTAATGGAGCGGGTACCAAACTGACGGAAAAGGCTGAAAGCCGTGTCCATAATGCGTTCCTGTACTTCCATAAATTGCGGCGTTAACCCTGTAGTAATGCAGAACAAAACTATGGAAACTTTCCAAACTTCCAAAGTTTCCAGTACTATTTTTTTAAATGTGGCAACATTCAATTAACTGGCCCTTACTTCCTCCTTTAAGGTTTATTGTCTAATTTGCAGCCCTAATCACAAACCATGTCGCCAAAGCTTAGATTAAAAGTATTTGCATCAAGATTGCTGCGTTACTTCTTTCAGGGACTGCTCATACTGGCGCCCATTGGTATTACTGCGCTTACCTTGTACTGGGCGTTTATTACTATAGATAATATTATTCCGAAGGAACTGATCCCCGAAGATGCCTCGTTTAATTTCCTCAAGTATAAGGGGGTGGGATTTGCCCTGGTGCTGCTGCTGATCATCGTGGTAGGTTACCTGAGCTCCTCCTTTATCATAGGGCGGATCTTTGATTTATTTGATCATCTCCTGGAACGTACACCCTTTATTAAATATATTTATACCTCTATCAAAGATGTATTTGATGCGTTTGTAGGGGAGAAGAAAAAATTTGATCACCCTGTGCTGGTACAGATTTACGGGGTAGATGTTTGGGAGATGGGATTCATTACGCAAACCGATGTGAGCAACCTGGGCCTGGAGGGATACATGGCCGTATATGTGCCGCATGCCTATGCCATTACCGGTAAGGTGTTTATGGTGCCGAAGGAAAAGGTTAAACCGCTCACCAACGTTTCCGCCGGCGAGGCTATGAAATTTGCCGTAAGCGGTGGGGTTACCCATATATGACCTGACAAAAACATTTGCTGCAACAATGTTGATATTTTTTTATCCCTGGAGATAAAATATCAGCACTCTTTTTTTCGCTATATTCGTCTTCCCAAAAAATATAGCGACATGTTAACCCACACCAGCCTGCGGATTCCCGCGTTCATTACCATTTTCTTATTTTGCAATGTAACCGTTTATGCATGGGGCTTTTTTGCGCACCAGCGGATCAACCGGCTGGCAGTGTTTTGCCTGCCGCCTGAAATGATGATCTTCTATAAGCCGCACCTGGAGTACATCACAGCACATGCCACGGATCCGGACAAGCGCCGTTATGCCGTAGCTGAAGAAGGCGCCCGGCATTATATCGACATTGATCTGTTCGACAGGCCGCCCTACGCGCAGATCCCCCGCAACTGGGCGGATGCGGTAGCAAAATACGGTGCCGACTCGCTCAACAGGAATGGCATTTTACCCTGGCATCTTGAAAAGATGCTGGCCATGCTCACTGCCGCTTTCCGGGAAAAAGACGCCCGCCGCATCCTGCGGCTTTCTGCTGAAATGGGTCATTATATAGCGGATGCACATGTGCCTTTACATGTTTGCTCCAACCACAATGGCCAGTTTACCGGCCAGCAGGGAATCCATGGCCTGTGGGAATCCCGCATCCCTGAATTGCTGGCCGACCAGACCTTCGATTACTGGGCAGGAAAAGCAGTTTATATCTCCGAGCCCCGAAAGTATATCTGGAATATTATCAGGGTAAGCGGAATGGCCGCAGATACAGTGCTGGCCTGCGAAAAACGGTTAAGTGAACAGTTCCCTCCGGGAAGACGTTACGGATATGAAAACCGGAACGGGGTATTAATTCGTACTTACGCAGAAGACTATACGAAAGCATACGCGCTTTCCATGGGCGACATGGTAGAACGAAGGATGAAAAATGCGATAGCGGCTGTGGCAGCCGCCTGGTATACCGCCTGGGTAAATGCAGGGCAGCCCTCGTTGCAGGAACTGGCCCATACAGCCCTTACCCCGGAGGATCTGCCGGAGATGGAACAGCTGCAGCGTGAATGGCTGCAAGGTAAGCTGAAGGTGAGAGAGGAGTAGCCCGGTTAAAATATTTGTGGTATTACTTAATAATTAGAAAAGAAATTTTATCTTTGCCCATACCATCTTTTAGCCTGTCCTACACCACGCGCCTTACTGGTTTTAAAACACCCGTGCCGTTTTTTTTCCGTTTCCTTAGAAAAACCAAAACAAAGTGGAAAGATCAAAAAATGAATTTAATCTGAATCGCAACATGAAGGTGCATAATTTTAACGCAGGTCCTTCTGTATTACCCAACGAGGTATTGTACAAGGCCAGTAAAGCTCTGATCGACTTTGAGGGGTCGGGGATGTCTATACTGGAAATTGGCCACAGAACACAACCGTTTGTAGCGGTAATGGACGAGGCGCGTAACCTGGTGAGGGAACTGATGCAGCTTGATGACGACTTTGAAGTACTCTTTTTACATGGCGGCGCCACCACGCAGTTTATGCAGGTGCCGATGAACCTGCTGGAAAGCAGTGATTCCGCCGCTTATGTGGATACCGGAGTATGGTCTAACAAGGCCATCAAAGAAGCAAAATTGTTTGGCTTCGCCGACGTTGTGGCGAGCTCCAAAGAAAGCAACTACAATCACATTCCCAAACAGTTTACCATCCCGCCACAGGCAAGCTATCTGCACATTACCACCAACAATACCATTTATGGTACGCAGTGGCAAATGACGCCTGTTACCGACGTTCCCCTGGTAGCAGACATGAGCAGTGATATCATGAGCCGCAGCATGGACTTTAACAAGTACTCGCTGATTTATGCCGGTGTACAGAAAAATATGGGCGCCGCCGGCGCTACCATGGTAGCTGTACGGAAAAGCATACTGGGCAAGGTAACACGCAAAATACCGGCTATACTGGATTACAGGAACCATATCGAAAACGGTTCCATGCTGAATACCCCTCCCGTTTTTGCCGTATACATCTCTATGCTAACCCTCCGGTGGCTTAAAGAACAGGGCGGCATTCCTGCCATTGAAAAGATCAATGAGAAAAAAGCCGCATTACTCTACGACGAAATTGATCACAACCCGCTGTTCCGCGGCACCGTTGTGAAAGAAGACCGTAGTAAAATGAATGCCTGCTTCATCATGGATAAACCGGAAATGGAGGAAGAGTTCCTGAAATTCTGTAAAAAAGAAGACATTGTTGGTATCAAAGGACACCGTCTCTCCGGTGGGTTCCGCGTATCTATGTATAACGCATTGCCATACGAAAGCGTAGAAGTAATGGTGGAAGCCATGAAATACTTCTCCCTGAAAAAGGCATAAAAAATATCCTGAATTAAATACGGAGTTGCAGACATACCCCCCGTCTGCAACTCCGTATTTTTTTTATTATTACATTTACCACTCACACATATCTACATCATGGCTATTATAAAACCGTTTAATGGATTAAGGCCAGCAGCAGATCTGGCAGCAAAAGTAGCTGCAAGGCCCTACGACGTACTCAGCTCGGAAGAAGCCAAAGCAGCGGCATCCGGTAACCCTTATTCATATTATCATGTTTCAAAATCTGAAATAGATCTGCCGGAAGGGACAGATACCCACAGCCAGCCTGTATATGACAAAGCCGCGGAAAACCTGCACCGGATGGTACAGGAGGGCACCCTTTTCCTGGAACCACAGGCCGCCTATTATATCTATAAGCTGGTGATGAACGGCCGCTCACAAACCGGCCTGGTATGCGTTTCCTCTTTATCAGACTATGATAACGGCATCATTAAAAAACATGAATTTACCCGGCCCGATAAAGAACTGGACCGTATCAATCATATCAAAACCACCAAAGCACAAACCGGCAACGTATTCCTTGCCTATAACGATGTGCCGGAAATAAACGCACTGGTAGATCACTGGCAGGAACATAACCAACCAGTATACGACTTCACTGCTGATGATGATATCCAGCACACTATTTGGGTGATCAATACCCCCGCAGCCATCCAGGAGATCACTACCCTTTTTGCCGAAAAAGTGCCATGTACCTACATAGCAGACGGCCATCACCGCGCCGCTTCCGCCAGCCTGGTACGGGCCGGATTTGAAAAAGAAGGAAAGATCACTTCAGTCGATAACCCCGTAAATTATTTTCTCACTACCATTTTCCCGGCCAGCCAGCTGGCCATCCTGGATTATAACCGTGTAGTGAAAGATCTCAACGGCCTCAGTAAGGAAGCCCTGCTTTCCCAACTGGACTACGACTTCACCGTGGAAGAGATCGGGCACCTGCCGCAACAACCTTCCATGCTGCATGAATTCAGCATGTACCTGGACGGCAAATGGTACCGCCTGGTGGCAAAAGAAGGCACCTACACCACCGATCCGATCGGCATCCTTGATGTAACCATCCTCTCCAATAATGTATTGGACAAACTGCTCGGCATCAAAGACCAGCGTACCGATAAACGTATCGATTTTGTAGGCGGCATCCGCGGCCTGGAAGAACTGGTGAAACGGGTAGACAGCGGGGAAATGAAAGTGGCATTTGCCCTTTACCCGGTTACCATCCAGCAGCTGTTTGACATTGCCGACAGCGGAAATGTGATGCCACCGAAAAGCACCTGGTTTGAACCCAAGCTGCGGGACGGACTGATTACACATATTATTTAAGCACCCCTGGTTCCCACATGGGTGGGAACCAACCCCTTATCCCATCATCTGAACCCTTACACCTATGCCTACGCACCCAAATCCTGATTTGCTCCAGGATATCCAGGAAGTGGATATCCCCACTTATCCTTCTATGAAACAAGCATGGTTAGTAGCACTCGTACTGTTCCTGTTAAGTAATGCTATCCATTTCTCTTTTTACTACCTCAGTGGCTATATCCCTTTTGAGTTGATTTATACTACATACCTGCTGGATGTAACGCTTCCGCTTTTGCTGATAACCAGTTACCTTGTGGTTCATCGTCAAAAAGCACATGGCCCCGGAATGGGCCTGTCGCTATATATTCCCAGGGGCAATAACCTCTGGATGTTGCTGGTTATTGTGCCAGCGCTATATTTCCAGCTGATCTTTCTACGATTCTTTATAGGAGAACTTTCTTTCACCTGGGATGGCCGCTGGCATATGATACATAAAAAAATAATGTACTGCCTGGTATTTGTTCTGCTGATCCCGGCCATGCAGGAATTTGTTTTCCGTGGCGTTATATTAAACGGCTTATTAAAAAGGTACCCGCCAACTACCTCTGTTGTCACAGCTTCACTCATAGCTGTAACGCCTTATATTTATCCCACCAGTATGCTGCTTTACCTACCTGTTACTGCTTTCCTGTCATGGCTCTACTACCGGTCGCGCAGCCTGGTATTTACCTTTCTATCCAATGCTTTGCTTGGTATTATTCCATTTGCCCTCAATTTTAGGAGGACAGAAAACACCATCAGTGCGCGGGCTATAGCCGAAGGTACTGATGCTACTACATGGCTGGCCGTAGCCGTACTTGTTTTCTGGGTTGGTATTATATTTTTTAATAAAGACATCCTGGACTCGAATGATAATTTAAAATAATATAGAGAAGATATTCCTTCTGTCTTCCTGCCCACAGATTGATGGGTGGCACATTACCCCATTTTCCTTACTTTTACAGCAAACGACAGACAGGGATGAACATACGGTCTTCTTTATTGAAAGCACTTTTTGTTGCGGGAGTTTTATTTTCACAGGTTGCAGTTGCACAGGATGCCAAAGAGTTGTATAACACAGCTACCGGCTTTATTCGTAGCGGGGATTATTCCAATGCCATACTGGTGCTGAACCAGGCATTGCAGCTTGAACCGGACAATTTTGAACTGAAAAAACAACTGGGTTTTACTTACTACCTGAAAGGCGACCTGGTAAAAGCAAAGACCGTGATTGAACCGTTGCTCAGCAGCAGGGAGGCAGATGTACAGGTGTTCCAGATAGCGGGGAACATCTACGTGGGAAGAGAAGAATGGAAAACCGCACAGCGTATGTATGAGCGGGCTATCAAAAAATTTCCCAACAGCGGGGAGTTATACAATGATAACGGTACACTGCTGATGAATTTCAAAATGTACGACGGGGCGCTTCGCAGCTGGATCAAAGGCATTGAACAGGATCCAGGGTTTCCCGGAAATTACTACAATGCCACCAAAACATACGACTTCAGCAATAACCCCCTGTGGTGCATCCTGTATGGAGAAACCTTCATGAATATGGAAAGTTTCACCACACGCACCGCGGAAATCAGGAATATAGTACTGGAATCTTATAAAAAATTATTCAATGATCCTTCCCTGTTTGAAAGCGCGTTACCGGAAGACAAGAAAGGCAGAAAGGGCGGCAACGAATTTGTAGAGGCATATAAAGCTTGTATGGGTAAACAGATCAGTGTGGTAACCGGGGGAATAGACCCTGATGCACTGATCATGGTACGTACCCGTTTCCTGCTGGACTGGTATAACTTTTACGGTATGAAATATCCATACGCCCTTTTCGATTACCAGCGCCGGTTGTTACGGGAAGGAATGTTTGAATCGTATAACCAGTGGCTGTTTGGCCCCAGTGCCAACCAGGCCAGCTACAAGGCGTGGGTGGGATTACACAAAACTGATTATGATGCTTTCCTGAAATTTCAGCGCAGCAATCCGTTAAAGCCGAAACCTGATGAATATTACAACGATGGAAGGTTTACGCTGATCAATTCCGGGTATTAGTATTTAGATATTTTTTGATTTACCGGTTTGGCCAATTAGTTGCTGTAGCAACTGAATGACTAAATCCGTAAATTGTAAATCTCAAAATCTGAATATGCTCGTTAACAAACACCAAAACATTATCGACAATGCTGTAAAGGCGAACCACGAACGAACTTTCTATTCGCAATACCCGGAGCACCCCAAAGCTTACGGTGAAGAGGCTCATGCAAAAGGCGTACAGAGCTATCAGCAATTGCTGGGAAAGCCTTTCAAACAGTTACTGCAAACCGGCGAAACCAGCTGGAGCGGAGAGGAAATGTCGCCTTATACCCTTGAGGTGCTGGGCGTTACCTACCCTGTTTTTCCCGTGGGCGACCTGTTAAAGAAAGCCACAGAAGCCGGCAAAGGCTGGGCAAAAGTACCCGTGGCAGAAAGAGCCGGTATTCTCACAGAAACGCTGGAAAGAATAAAGGACTACTTCTTTGATATTGCCAACGCCACTATGCATACCACCGGCCAGAGCTTTATGATGAGCTTCCAGGCCTCCGGTCCGCATGCCAGCGAACGTGCCCTGGAAGCCATTGCCACCGGTTATCATGAACTGCAGCGGTACCCGCCCTCCGTAACCTGGGAAAAGCCGATGGGCAAAACCAGCATTAAACTTTATAAAACATTCAAACCTATACCCAAAGGCCCCGGCGTAGTGATTGGCTGCTCTACTTTCCCGGTGTGGAATACACTTCCCGGCGTATATGCCGACCTGATCACCGGCAACCCGGTGATTGTGAAGCCACATCCGAAAGCTGTGCTGCCTATTGCCATTGCACTGAGCGCCATTCAGCAATCGCTTCGTGACAACGGCTACGATCCCCATCTGTGCCAGTTGGCAGCCGACAGCACCGACCACCTGATCGCAAAAGAATTGTGCGGGCATCCGGACGTGAAACTGATCGATTATACAGGCGGCAGCGCCTTTGGCAACTACGTGGAATCATTACCGGGCAAAACAGTATTTACGGAAAAAGCAGGCGTTAACTCAGTGATCCTCGACAGTGTTACCGACCTTGACGCAGTTATTCAGAACCTTGCATTTTCTGTGAGCTTATATTCCGGGCAGATGTGTACTGCGCCGCAGAACTTTTTTATCCCCGAACAAGGCATCAAAACTGCCAATGGGCAGGTACCCTTCAATGAGGTAGTGCAAAAATTCAAGGAAGCAGTAGTAGGCCTGGTAAACCATCCGAAAATGGGAGCCGGCACACTTGGAGCCATACAAAACGACAGCACCCTGGCCCGTGCAAAAGAAGCGCGCCACCTCGGCGGTAAAGTGATCCTGGAAGGTACCCCGGTAGTGAATGAAGAGTTCTCCAACGCCAGGGTATGCGCCCCCACTATTGTGGAGGTGACCAGCGCCGATACTTCCATCTATGAAAAAGAACTTTTCGGCCCGGTGATCCTCATCATTAAAACCAGGGACACCGCACACAGTATACAGCTGGCCAAACAAATGGCCCAGAAATACGGTGCCATCACCTGTGGGGCATATACCACAGATCCATCTGCCAAAGAAAAAATAACGGAAGAGATGAACAGCGTTTTTACTCCCGTATCTTTTAATCTTACCGGGTTCATCTGGGTAAACCAGCACGCTGCTTTTTCTGACTTTCATGTTACCGGTGGTAACCCTGCAGGTAATGCCAGTTTTACCAACCAGGAATTTATTGTGAAGCGGTTTGTGTGGGTAGGCAACCGGGAACTGGCGGAATAAGGAATATATCAACAAGCGCCCTTCCTAACCGGGCGCTTGTTTTAAAGTATATAAGTATTTATGAAAAGATGTTTATGTATAATGCTCATAATGGCCTGTGGCATCATTGCATGTGAACAGGCGCCTAAAGCCGATAAAGCCAGGATCACCGATGCACAAACGGTGCAGGCGGGTACCGGCAACGCGTATCTTCCGGATACCGCTGCCAGCATTGTGAAATGGATAGGCACCAAACCCACCGGTAAACATCATGGCTCCCTGAAACTGGCCGGCGGCGCATTATACGTAAAAGACAGCCTCATTACCGGCGGTCAGTTTATCATCAATATGCATTCACTCCAGGATATTGACCTGGCAGCTGATTCCGCAATGAAGCGCAAACTGGAAACTGAGCTGAAGGGAGAAATGTTTTTTGATGTAAAAAAATATCCTGCCGCTACCTTCGAGATCACGGAAGTAACTCCTTTTCATCCGTCAGACGGCGATGAGCTTACACTCAGGAATGCCACCCATATTATCAAAGGGAACCTTACCCTTAAATCCGTTACCAAAAACATCTCCTTCCCTGCCAGGGTAACCTTCAAAGACAATAGTATTGCGGCAATCGCCAACTTCAATATAGACCGTACCCAGTGGGGTATCAGCTATCGCGCAGATAAATCCTTACAGGATAAACTCATCAATTCACAGGTAAACATCTCCTTCGATATCAGGGCTAACCGCTAAGCCTGTTTTTTCCGTTTTTTTCTGCATTAAGCCAATAAAATGCTTAAATTTAGTACAACACCGGTACCTAAAACTTACTTCCATGGAAACAACTCAAGAAAGAGATAACCGACTTTGGCGCATCGCAAAAGCCAGGGCTGGATTTAAGTCCCACCTGATCATTTATCTCGTGGTTAACCTGGGACTATGGGCAGTATGGTTTCTGACAGACAGTGATAAAACACATGGTACTCCCTGGCCCATATGGCCTGCGCTTGGATGGGGCATTGCACTGGCTTTCCAATATTTTAATGCCTATCACAAAGATTCCTTCGGGAATGCCCTGGAAGAATATGAAAAACTGAAAGAACAAAAACAGCACACACGTATCTGATATTTAGCCAAAACAAAATTACAGCAGCATGGACCAACCGCAACGACTATTTGATGTGATTTCCTACCAGTTAGCCAATTATCCCAAAGAAGATATGCTGGCGGGCAAAGAAAACGGGCAATGGCAAAAGTACAGTACAAAGGAAGTAGCCGACCTTACTCTCAGATTCAGTTCCGGCCTGCTCAAACTGGGCATCAGGCCGGGCATTAAAAAGAACGAGGAAAAGGATAAAATAGCCATCATTTCACCCAACAGGCCGGAATGGATCATTACCGACCTGGCATGCCAGCAACTGGGCGCCGTGCTTACCCCCATTTACCCGACCATCAGTGAAACTGAACTGGCTTATGTATTGAATGATGCGGAAGCGCGCATCCTTTTTGTAAGCGATAAAGACCTGCTCGCTAAGGTTATCTCCATGAGGGACAAATTCCCCACCATCCGCGAAATATTCACCTTTAATAAAACAGAAGGCGCGCGCCACTGGTCGGAAATCCCCGAAATGGCCGATACTGCCGATTTTGAACAGATTAACGAGATAAAGAAAAATATTTCCCCGGAAGAACTGGTCACCATTATTTATACCTCAGGTACTACCGGCACGCCCAAAGGCGTAATGCTCAGTCACCATAACATTATGAGCAATGTACTGGCCTGTCAGCCCTATCTGCCCGTTAATAAAGAGGCCAAAGCCCTCAGCTTTCTTCCATTGAACCACATATTTGAAAGGATGGTCACCTACCTGTATCTCTGCTCCGGCGTACCGGTTTACTACGCGGAGAATATGGAAACCATCGGCGACAACCTGAAAGAAGTAAAGCCCACCATCTTTACCACCGTGCCCCGGCTGCTGGAAAAGGTATATGAAAAGATCATGACTACCGGCCTGGAGCTTAAAGGCATTAAAAGGGCCCTGTTCTTTTGGGCGGTAGACATTGGTAAACGGTATGAAATCAATAAGGATCAGGGGGCCTGGTATAACCTTCAGCTCAAACTGGCCAATAAACTGGTTTTCAGTAAATGGCGGGCCGCCCTGGGTGGCAATATCCAGGCCGTTGTAAACGGCGCCGCCGCCTGCCAGGTGCGCCTGCTAAAGATCTTTACCGCCGGCGGTATACCTATTATGGAAGGTTACGGCCTCACTGAAACATCGCCCGTGATCAGCGTAAACCGCATCAATGTGGAAGACCGCATGTTTGGCACCGTAGGGCCTATTATCAGCGGCGTAGAGGTTAAGCTTGCAGAAGACGGGGAAATTCTCTGTAAAGGCCCCAATGTAACCATAGGCTACTACAAACGTCCCGATCTTACAGCAGATGCCATTAAAGACGGCTGGTTCCACACCGGCGATATAGGGGTTATAATCGACAATAAATTCCTGAAAATAACCGACCGGAAAAAGGAACTGTTTAAAACCTCCGGCGGCAAATTTGTGGCACCACAGCCTATCGAAAACAAATTCAAGGAATCGCCCTACATTGAACAGATCATGATTGTTGGGGAAGACCGTAAATTCACAGCAGCACTCATCGTTCCTGCCTTCAGCAACCTCCGCAACTGGGCGCAAAAGCGGGGTATTACCGCCACCTCCAATGAGGAGCTGATAAAAAACCCGGATGTACAGGACCTCTATAAACAGGCGGTAGATAAATACAACCAGTTTTTCAGCCATATTGAACAGGTGAAAAAATACCTGCTCCTCCCCCATGAATGGACGGTAGACGGGGGCGAGCTTACCCCTACCCTGAAGACAAAGCGGAAGGTGATCCTGGAGAAATTCAAAAAGGAGATCGACAGCATCTATGCCCCGGCCGGTGGAAAAGTAGATATAGAAAGTCTTTAAATATTAATTTAAAACCCTTACTTTTGCCACCCGATCCCAGGATTTGGGTTAAAAAGTGATGGCCTCATAGTTCAATGGATAGAATAGAAGTTTCCTAAACTTTAGATACAGGTTCGATCCCTGTTGAGGCTACAAAAACGTTTATTCGCCCAATTTCAGTCTTACTGAAGTTGGGCGTTTTTCATTACTGGACGTGTGTTTCAGTGGCAAGAACGGCAAAGAGAAATTAACTAATTGTTTGTATAAATAACCTTCAGGGCTTTGCTGATGCGATAGAAAGTATTTCCTTCTTGCAACCTAATACAGCACAACTGTACACATGTCGAGAATAGGAGCAGGCCCAATCCTATTTCTTATAGCAATAGTCCCAAATGCAATAAATTTATCTAGTATGTTAATTTGTATGATCCATTTTGTCCATATCAGTCGAAATAAGTTATTTTGATGCAAATATTGTTTGAGAATGGTCTTTTAATTAACCCACCCCTCCTTAACGATGATTAAGATTGTTATGCAACCCCTCAAGTCGTACGTGGCTGCGCTTGTTCTTTTGGTTTTAGCTATGTCTAGCTGCCAAAAAGAAACTTCTGAATTAACTCAAAATCGGCCAACCGATATTTCGATTGAAGAGGCGAAGAACTGGCTTTCACTCGGACCATCAGGTATTCAGCCGATAATCCTGCAACACCGTAATCCTGGAACTCCGGATTGGGGAAATGCCCAGTTTTTTAAGTTTCAAGACAAATCGAGTATTTTAAAAGTTCCATTAATCGATTATTATCTTCCTGTCGGCTACCGGGACATTTTGTTTCAGAAAGATTCAAATGGGATTATCTTGGGAGCTATTCAGGAAATACGGCCAGGTAAAGCATATCTGGCTGCAAAAGGTAGGGATAGAGATGAAAACATGAGGCAATTTGTGACCAATGAGGATTTTACCGGTGACATAATTATTTTTGATCCGTTTGAGAACGTTCCTCTCAGGGGCAGACGTTTTAAAGATGGCCTTGTGACTGGTAACCTGAAATACAAATCACGGGCTTTGATGGTGGATGATCCCATAGATCCGCCGAAGCCAAAGAAAAAACCAGCAGGCGTGGATGACGATGATCCAGCCTTTGAAATTGACCTTCCTGCAGTGGAAGTGACCGCACCAGGATCGCGTACTCCAAGTACCCCTGGTACTGATATACCATTCCCCTCAGAACCTGTACTGCCCAAGCCTGGAGGGCCGGTTACTCCTAATAATCCAATTCCTATTGGTGGTGGCGGGGGAAGTACATCTACAGGAGCAGGAAAGAATTCTATCAAAGAAATTAAAACAGATCAAATTACTAATCAATGCTTATCTGAAGCAATAAGGCTAGCCCTTGATAAAGGATTAAAGAATGAAATAACTACCACATTCAATAATTTATTCTCTGGTACAGACGGTTTTGATATAACCTTTAAAGAAGCAGCATTGGCTAAATCAACTTCTGCGCAAACTGAAACAGTTAGTCGCTATGACATTGAGATTACGCTAAATAACATTACACTACCAAATTCATCTAAAGAATTCATAACAGCAACCATTTTGCACGAAGCTGTTCATGCTATGTATGATGCCAAAGGCGTTTCTACTGGCGCCAATAGATTAAGCTTTTCTGAATATGTTCAACATAATTTAATGGCTGATAGATACGTGAAGGAAATCGCTTCAGCCCTTCGAGCAATATTTCCTACACTCCCTGAGGATGACTCTAAAGCATTAGCCTGGGAGGGCTTACAAGACGGGGCTTCATGGAAAGCAATGAAACCTGCTGAGGCCAACAAGCTACTGTTATTAGGAGATGAATATGATCAGTCCCATAAAAAAGGAACAAGGTGTTCAAAATAGATTGATACTTAACTAAACTTAAATTGGAATGCTATGAAACTAGTTAAATACATTATTCATAATATACTGATCGTGAATGCAATTATTTTTCTTATAAATCCCGTTCACGCGCAGAATAAATTTAATACCACTGAAGTAAAAAAAATTGAGAAAACAATATCGAAGTTGGTCAAACTCCCGGCTGATTTTAAAGAAAGAAAAAACTCTGCATGTTTTTCAATAAAATTCACGTTTGCCCACGACTATGTGCTCACGCAAATCGCCTCCTCTTCGAGATCCCCATCTGGATTGGATTCTGGCCTATTTAATATAAAAAATTATTCAGATATAAACTGGTCTAAGTTATTTAGGGCTAATATTAAAAAAGCTAGTGAATTGATAATCGTAGTTTCAATACGCCCAGATGATAGCATCGATGAAGTGCCAAATATTACACACTACCAAGTAGATGATCTCTTTAACTTTAATAATAATAATGATGCAAGCAGTGTCTATATTTTGCCCAGAACTTTCGCAATTCAATACGGTCGAGTTATAAAATAATGTCGGATTGAATTAACACCATTCTTCGGAAAATGTAATGTACATCACAAAAACGTTTGTTTTTGAAATAAATTCCATTCCACTGATGTAAGATAACATGAAACTATAGCTTATGCTTAATAACCTGGTTTTAGTGATGATAAATTTAATTTTATTTCCATGCGTATCTCTCCGACCAGTGTACTTGTTCGAGGGATATGTATTAAATTGGTTGAACCCAGCAGCAGCGTAATATATGAAGCTATCTGACATAATAATCAGCTCTTTCCTTTCCATTCTTTCTTATGGGGCCTTTGCTCAATCTAAAACTGAAGAACCTAAAGCAAAGGTAAAGTTTTACAAAACATTGGATTCTCTGATAGCCCCATTAACAAAAGGAAAATATGATGAATTTTCATACATCTTCCGAATAATGCTTGATTTTGACAACAGTGAAAAATTGAAAGTAGTTAAGACCTCTGATTCATCCCCACGCGATCTTTACAAAGTGGTAGATACATTAAAGATCTTACGGATTAACTGGAAAAAAGTCTTTGATGACAATATCAGAAATAGAAAAGCAATTATTACAGTTTACTATATGAAGGAAAGAGATAATGGGTCAGTATTGTTCCAGTCTGCTGATGACGCGTCAGTATATATTGATCAGTTTGGTGAAGACGTGATTACTGAAAAAGAAAGGGTTACAAGGTATCTTAACCTTTCGGTACATATAAAAAGATTTGCAGGGAAAAACCGACCGTTTTAGAAGTCGATTAAACAACTCAATATCTTTTATCTTATCAGGATCTTATTGTAGTAGTGTATGGGGGAACTCAAAAAAAGTCGAAAGATATTTACAGGATTATTGCTTTGCTTTTTGTGTTTGATTAAAACTACAGTAGCTCAAAAATATTCCGAATCAGAGCCAGAAATATCTAAATTGTTGGATCTGATTGATTCAGAGAGAAAAGAACTCAGAAAAGAAAGTTGCCCTGATTGTTCATATATTACATTGATTAAATTGTCTTTCAAAAAGAATGAATTGGACAGTATTTCACTTTCCTACTCGACTCCGCTTTCTTTGCTTCCGTTAGCCGACAAAATAAAAAAACTCCAGATAAACTGGAAGGCCATTCTAAAGAAAGCTGGAGGTAAACAGAAAATTATATTGCCTGTTATTTATCTAAATAATCGATCGGGGGGATCTGTATTATTTGCGGATGGAAATGATCTCCTTAAGGGTATGTTTGAATTTGAGAAAGGTGACATATTAAGTATAAAAGAGGCTATGTATTGGTGGTCGCCAGTCTGGATTATAACCGAGTCTGGTGCGAAGGAGGGTAAAATGGTACCGGATAGCACGCAGCTTCATCGGTAATGATCCGATATGTTTTCACAATGCTTATGTTTAATAACCAAAATTAGAATAATTATACCTTAAAGGGTATAAATTAACTTAGAGTCTTCTCATTTATACCCTTTAGGGTATAACATCAATGATTACATATCCCATCTTCACTGTTAAAGGCTCATGTATACTATCGCCGTCTCTCCTTCAGACCATCCCTATACTTTACCAGGCGGTAAAACAACAATAAGCCAACCAACCGCCTAAAGGATCGGCTAATATGCGGCGCAAATACGGCTTAAATACGGGGCATATACGGCGAAACCCGGGAGTATCCATACAGTAAGATGCCAACAAACGGGCGTACATTATAAATGTATAACAGTTCTTTCATATCAGGCTGCTATTTTATATAAATAGCCGGCTAAACCAACCCTACGCGCATTTTGTTATCCCTGTTATGCCACGCCGCCATAATCCTGATCAGCTGCCACTTTTTCCACCGGACTCCATTCCTTCCAAAATGGTCTCCTATTTCATTATCATCTCTCCGCCCCAAAATATAACAGATGCTGTTAAACTTCTGGAGCACGAGCTTTACAACCTGATCCCAGGCGCTAAAAGCGACCAATTCCTAAAAGCGCATATTTCTTTGCTAAAACTAAACTGCGAAGAAGCAGATACGGAAATCATTAAGCTGGTAAAAAAAGCAGTTGAAATATGCGGGCTGGCCCGCTTTGAAATTGAGTTGAATGGATATGATATTTTCCGGCATGGGTATACGTCAGATTCACTCGTTTTAAAAATCCGTTATCCTTATCCAATAACAGAATTGCATAAGTGGCTGTTCAATGCGTTTAAGCCTAAGCATAAACCCCAAAAAATAACACCACACCTGACAATAGTGAAAGATATCCCACATAATAAGCTGAACGGAATAAACCTGTCCGGCTTTGATTATCATCACTCTTTTTTGTGCGATAAAATTACCATCCTGAAAAAATCTTCTACAGATACTATCTATAAACCACTTTTTGAAGTGCCATTACCCTAATATTCCGCCTGTCCTATATCCAGCCTGTTGATCTTACCATCCTTATCAATATGAAATTTAAAATAGGTTTTGAAATCACCCCACTGGTCGCTATGAAAGCGGCCATATACATCCAGTCCGTTGTTCTCCACTTTGTCGATACTGGTAAAGCGTTCATGCCCTATTGCCTTCTGCCAGAATGCTTTAAAATCCATCTTATTCCCGTCATCATACAGTGCTGCCTTATCAGTGAATAAAGCAAACCATGCTTTGCTGTCATTTGTTTGAAGGGCATTTACCGCCTGCTTCACGGTGGCGTTGGTAAGTTTATCTGTATTCATACTAGGTTTGTTTTGCTGCACAAAGAGGGCTGTGATGATCAATAATAAGGTTTTCATTTTGCGAGCGGGTGTTGTAGATAGATGATAACAAGATTCAGGAGAAAGAAGGGTACTTCTATAGCTGCTCCCTTCAGATCCCTGCCGTATAATGAAAAGCAGATAATCATCAGGATAGAGGCTGCCATCAGGAAGTTGCCCAGTAAGAATGTCCTGGGATACAGGATCATTAAAGCACTCAACACCGTAATTACACCGTTAATAATGATGGCTGTTTTGCTGAAATGCCAGCGGCTGAACATGGCGATCATTTCCGGTTTCTGGCCGATCATGGCCAGGCCTTGTTTCAGGCCCATAAACACGGTAAAAATAATCAGGGCGGCATTGAGTACTTTAAGTATCATAACAATAGATTTTTAATTGGTGGCTCCTCCGTTTACCAGCAGGTGCTGGCCGGAAACAAAAGAGGATAAATCGCTCGCAAAAAACTCAGCCAGGTTAGCCACATCTTCTACCTCTGCGAGCCTTCCCATAGGGCAGCTATCCAGTAATTGTTTTCTCAGTTCAGGATAAGCTGAGGGGTCAGCAAAAATACCGGAGTGATCTACCGCGAATGGGATAATCGAATTTACGGTAATTCCTTTATGTCCGATCTCTTTGGATAAAATATCTACCAGGTATCTTGGAGTGGTTTTGCTGCCTCCATAAACGGCCATACCGGGTACGGGGAAAGAAGTGGTGCTGGAAGCAATGTAAATAATACGGCCATTATTTTCCACATGTTTTGCGGCCTGTTGCATAGTGAAGTAAGTGCCTTTTGTGTTAATGGAAAATACTTTGTCGAACTGCTCTTCTGTAAATTCCGTTACCGGTACTTCTACCATTTCTATGCCGGCATTGGCTACTACGATATCAATTTTACCAAAGGCTTCTTTTGCTGCTGTAAACAGTTTCTCAAGATCGGCTACCTTACTAACGTCTGCCTGTACGGCGATTACGCGCGCACCCATAGCAGTGATGTTGCTTAATACTTCATCTGCAGATGCTTTGTCTTTTGAGTAATTCACTACTATATCGGCGCCCAGGGCGGCATAACGTTCTGCAATGGCTTTACCGAGCCCTCTTGCTGATCCTGTGATCAGCGCCACTTTGTTCTTTAAGCTGTTCATGATATTTGCATTTATTTTTTTTGAGAGATGATATTGAATGATCAGGCCATACCACCATTTACACCGATATTCTGGGCATTGATCCATTTGGCGTCGTCGCTGGCGAGGAATACCACTACGCGGGCAATATCGTGAGGCTCGCCAATACGGTTGAAAGCAGAAAGAGATGCCAGCCGTGCGATCAGTTCTTCAGATTTGCCATTGGTAAATAACTCCGTATCGGTTGGGCCGGGTGAAACGGAGTTTACATTAATGCCCCGGGTGCCTACCTCTTTGGAGAATACGCGGGTGAGCTGTTCCACTGCTGCTTTAGTGGCTACATAGGTGGCATAGGCAGGCAGCATTATACGGTTTACAGAGGTGGAGAAGTTAATGACGCTGCCGTTATCTGCCAGGCGGGTGGCCGCTTCCCTCATGGTGTTGAAAGTACCTCTTACATTGATATCGAACTGACGGGAGAAGTCTTCATCGGAAGTATCTTTGATCAGTTTGGTGATCATGATGCCGGCATTGTTCACCAGTACATCTATGCGGCCATAATGTGCAATGGCTGCATCAAACAGGGCTTTTACCTCACTGCTTTTACTTACATCGGCCTGAAGCGCAATGGCATCGCCGCCTTGCTGTTTAATGCCGTTTACTACCTGCTGTGCTGCATCTTTGCCGCCTGCATAGTTAACGATCACTTTTGCGCCTGCAGCGGCCAGCTGCCGGGCTATTTCAGCGCCAATGCCCCTGGAAGAACCGGTAACCAGGATGATCTTATCTTTTAAAGTGCTCATATTTTTGTGTTTTAATTTGATAACACAAAGATGAGCCAACGGTTGCCCGGAAAAGTATAAGAATTACACTAATAGTTACAAATTTCTAAGATGCATGCTGTTTCCTGTAAAGCACCGGGGAAATGCCGGTTTGTTTCTTGAAGTAATTACTGAAATGGGTAGCTTCCGTAAATCCCAGCTGGCTGGCAATTTCCTTGATGGATGCAGGGGAATGCTGCAGCAGTGAGCGGGCTTCTGTAATGGTCTTTTCTGAAATCCAGGTACCTATAGGTTTCCCTGTTTTGCTTTTGATCACGTTACTGAGATAATTGGGATGCAGGTGCTGGGCGTCCGCATAATCCTGTACCCTGAATACTTTGTCGGCCTTGCCACTTACCAGGTCGCGGTAATGCTGCTCCAGCGTCCTTTTAAACTGTTTCACGATCTGCGAGCTGCGGTTCCCTTCATAGATGGGGTTATAATCTTCCCAGAAATATTCTTTGATCTTCAGCAGCAGTACTACAAACAGGTTGCCTATCATCCTTGTTCTGTATGTGGAAGAGGATAAATATTCCTTTTCTATCTGCAGGTATAATTGTTCAAACTCCGCAAACACCTCCGGTTGCAGGGTTCTGGGCGGTACAGTTTCCGCAAGAAGAAAAGGGAACTCCTCAAAGATCTTCGGATGTACATTTTCCTTGAGAAAAGATTCACTGAGGGTAACCAGGTGCACATCATTGATCTGCTGCCATTCGAACGACTTAAAATGCCCCGGGTTAGTAAAATAAATAGTTCCGGGAGAAGTGTTAAAAGTTTGTTCATCGGTAGTATACCGGCCGATGGCATCTTTCACAAAAACAAAAGAAAAGAAATTGGTACGGTATACGATAGAAGTATAGGGCAGCTCATAATGAATATCCTTCAGGTTGTGAATGGTAAAGGCGGTTTTCGCATCAATACTGTCTACCGGCAAACCCTGGTAGAGATACTGATCCAACAGGCTGTTAAAAATGATCCTTTCCTGGCGTGCTTTCCTTTCTGGCATTGGATGTTGCTTTGTGTGAAATTAAATAAAAAAAGACAGGCAAATGATACCTGTCTCTCTTATTTAACTTCATACCTTACTCCCTGACTGTTCCCTTATCCGCCAGCGCCATCTTCGCTATATCATCCTTTCTTTTAAACGCCACGCCTGCATGTTTCTGCATATAGGCAAACAACTCGCTGGTGGCTTTCACCAGTTGCGGGGTACCGCCGATCCTGTCGTGAAAGCTAATGGACATCATCCGTTTGCGGCGGGCAGACTCTTCATACAGCTGATCGAATTCCATTTTTATCTGTTGCAGGAACTGATCGGAAGAGAACCACTGCCCTGCTACCAGCTGTATGTCATTGCAGCGCAAAGTATAGGGCACTACTACAAAGTCGCTCCCATTCACTTTTGTAATAAACGGCTCATCGCGGCTCAGGTCATCTATATGATACAGGAAACCCAGTTCCTGCAGGATATTAAGGGTATTATCGCCCCGGCGCAGCCAGTTGGCGTTATATCCTACCGGGGTAACGCCGGTGGCTTTCCTTACAGCTTCCACGCCATCTGCAATGAACTTTTTTTCCTCTTCATAGGGCAGCATGTACTGCGATGACCAGTCGCGTCCATGTGCTGCGGCTTCATGCCCACGTTGTACAATTTCCCTGGCCAGCGCAGGATGTTTTTCCACAGCGCTGCCTACCATATGCGAGGTTACTTTGATGCCATGCTTATCCCAGTTATCGAGCATACGGGGAATGCCTTCCGTGTAGCCATACGCGTACCAGGTGGCCGCAGGAAGATCCTTATAGCCTTTCAGCATATTCTGTGGGAATGGGCTCTCGGGCCGGTCCGGCTGCCCCCCGGCTTCAAACTGCATAGACACAGATACTACCAGCCGGGAACCATCTGCCCATCCGGGACCAGTTGCGGCTGCCGGGGCTGCTTTGGTTTGTGCCAGTGCCGTTCCAGGAAGCACTATACCTGCCAGGCCCGCCAGGCCGGCTGTTCTCAGGAATTCTTTTCGTGTAGTCATTATTTTTTTATGAGATGATCAACCGCAATAGTGTTGTATTGAATAAAAGCCAGCAGTACTGCGAAGAAAGCGGCATGGATCAGCTGGGAGGGCAATGCTTCCCAGTTTTCGATCATAGCAGTTCCAAATATGAGAAGCACCATTACCGCCCCGCCGGCAATAAGGGAGACCCTGGTAAATAAGCCCACCAGGAGCAACAGCCCGATTACAAATTCGGCAATAGGCAATACATAGCTGAATGGTACCACCAGCAGGTCTGGCAGCATAGATTTCTCAAAGCTTTTAATCATCCAGGCGCTGAAGCCATTCAGCTTGGGAAGCCTTACCAGGCCGTGGCCAAACATACTGGCGGCTACTGCCAGCCGGAACAACAGAAATGCGATAGCGTTATTTTCCATTTGTGTGAAATTTTGTACAACAAAGATCAGGCGGAAGCGGGTAAATAATTTGTACTTTCTTAGGATCATTCTGTACTTTTGCAGGTATGCTACAGGAGAATTTATATCAGCCTTTTGAGATTGAATACCGGGAATGCACAGAGTGCCCGATAGATCCGCATAAACACAACTTTTTTGAGCTTGTATATATAGTGGAAGGCACTGGCATGCAGTGTGTGAACAAGAACCAGCTGCCCTACAGCCCCGGGAAACTGTTCCTGGTAATGCCGCAGGACTGCCACTCGTTTGATGTACAGGAATCCACCAAGTTCTTCTTCATCCGGTTTAATAACATCTATCTTCAAAATCAGCATAAAGACTGGATACAACAACTGGAATTCATTTTCCAGAACAATAACCATATGCCGGGTTGTATCTTAAAAAACAAAAATGATAAACCACTGGTAAAAGCATTGGTAGAAGCGCTGATCCGTGAACTGGTAAACCAGCAGCCTTATCACCGGGAAATGGCCCAGCAGATTGTAAATACCATGATCATGGTGATTGCGAGGAATATACTGCTGCAAATGCCGGAACAGCCTAAGCATCCGGCCAAACAGGATGCTTCCATGAATATACTGCATTACATACACGAAAATATTTACACACCGGAAAAACTGCGTGCGGAACAGATTGCGGCCCACTTTAACATTTCACCTACTTACCTGAGCGAATATTTTAAACGTAACAACGGCGACAGCCTGCAGCAGTATATTACCCAGTATAAACTGAAGCTGGTGGAAACAAGACTGCAATACAGCAGTATGCGGGTGGGGGAAATTGCGGATGAACTGGGATTTACAGATGAGAGCCACCTGAACAGGATGTTTAAAAAATATAGAGGCGTAAACCCTTCCGCCTTCCGGAAAGAGTTGCAGCTGCAGCATAACTAAAAAAAAGCGCCCACAATGTGCAGGCGCTTTTTACAATAATTTTTTTCGTCACTATTCTTCGTCCTCTTCTTCTTCACCATCGTCTTCCAGCCACTCCATGTAAGAGTAGTACCAGTCTTCCAGCTGTTCCAGCAGTTCCTGTTTTTTTTCCGGAGCGTTCTTATAAAATTCTTCTACATTGTCGATTTCATGAATGATATCGATGTAGGCAGTTTCTTCATCTTCTTCTACCCGTTTGGCAAAGAAGCGGGGTTTTTCGGTATGAAAAATATATTCATTTTCCGGATCTGTTACAGGGTCGTCTGCAATGAGAAATTTAGGTAGCTGTGCCATAAAGGAGTTATTTACTTTTAATGATGTTGTACGTATTTACAAGAGCTACAAAATTATTGATAATTAGCTTATAAAAAACATGCAGCAGGAATGAATAAATTTATTGATTAAATTTCACATCTTTATAGTCGTTAAAACCCATACCATATGCAGCAATATTGGCTCAGATGGGAAGAATGGATGCAGCGGAACGCCCCCCGGCTGCTTAATATCCTTCATCCCGGTGTTACTTTTGAAGCGGTGGAATCCCTGGAAAAACTCATAGGAGCTGCTATGCCGGCTTCATTCAAAGCATTTTATGCTGTTCACAACGGCCAGCAGAAAGCCAGGGCCGGCCTGGTAGATGCAGATCAGCTGCTGAGCGTGGAAGATATCATTACACAATGGCATCACTGGAAAGACCTGCTGGATGCCGGCACTTTCAACTATCATGATGAGCCCATACTTTCCACACCGGATACCGGCATTAAAAACGATTGGTGGAACCCGCTGTGGATCCCTTTTACCGGCGATGGCTTTGGCAATCACCTGTGTATTGACCTGGACCCCGCACCGGAAGGAAAACAAGGGCAAATCATCACATTCTGGCACGACGACAGCCATCGCGCTGTTATAGCCGGTTCGTTTGAAGAATGGCTGCAGGACTATCTCAGCGCCCTGGAAAAAGGAGAATATATTTTTGTGAAGAAATGGGGAATCGTACATAAAGACACGTTCCTGAACTACAACGATTGATGATACTGTACCGGTGAACTGCCTGTCCACCGCTTGAAAGCCCTCGTAAACGCACTTAGCTCATTATAACCAAGCATCCAGGAAATATCTTTCAAAGGGTAATTACCGGAAGAAATATAATACACCGCCAGTGAGTGCCGCACCGCATCTGCAATATCCTGATACTTTACGCCTTCTTCTTTCAGTTTCCGCTGTAAACTGCGCGGGCTCATATTGAAATTAGCCGCCATATTGTCCAGCGACGATACGCCAAGATAAGAGTTGGCCAACAGGTAATTATAGATCCTGTTCTGCAGGGTTTGCGGCTGCCCCTGTGCTTTTGGCAGGCTGCTTACTTTTTGCAGTAAAAGGTTCTGAAGCTCGTAGTTGGCCGTTAACAACGGCTCGTCCCAATACCTGCTGTCAAATACCAGCATATACTCTCCTGCCCGTTTCGACGGCCTGCAACGAAAAACACGCTCATATTCTGCCGGATCAGGAACGGTATAGGCCAGTCGTGCTGCCTGCGGCACAATTTTCTCCAGCAGCAAACCATCCAGCTCATGGATCACCATCATCAATAAAAGATCGATCAGTTGCCGGAAAGCGTAGGGCGGTGCCGCTCCGTAATCCACTACCGGCAGCAGCCGTACTGTAAAGTTCCTGGAAGTACGGGTTACTTCCATCCTGCACTGGTCTGTAACCAGGTGCGTTAAGGCGGCAGCATGTGTGAGCGCTTCCCCTACGGTGGCGCTGCTCCTGATAATTTCACCCACTACACCCAGGGCGGCAGGTTGCAATGATTCACCGAAATGCAATCCGAATAAGGGATCGTTGGTTAGCCTGCCCGCATTCAACCACAGGTCCTGCAGCTGCTGCGCGGTAACAGGCGCTGCATGATTTTTTTTTAACGCCGCCAGGTCGATGCCTGACAGCTTACAAAGCTGTGCCGCATCTACATCACGTTGCACAGCATACGCGATAATACTTAATACCAGCTGTTTCATATAACAAAGGTATTGGCTATGCAGATTACAAAAATCACAGTGTCGTAAAATGGTAAGTATTTGTCGGGTAAAGATAAATGATTAAGGACAGCCGGGTAATAGCTTTGCATTATCAATTCATCAACAATAAAAAATTATAAAAATGGAACAACAAACATTACAGGTAGTAACAGATTTTGTAAATGCCGTACAGCAGGTGAACCTTGAAAAACTGGGCGCCTTGTTGCACCCTGAAGTAACCTGGGAACAACCGGGCAATAACCGCTTCTCCGGTATCAAAAAATCAAGCGGGGAAGTATTCCAGATGGTAGGCGGCATGTTTGAAGTATCACAAAATACCATGTCGCTCCAGGCTATAAAAACCATTGCTGTAAATGGTAACCAGGCATCTGTTGTACTTACCTGGAAAGCATCCAGGCCAGGTGCGGAACTGCATACAGATAACGTAGACGTATATACGGTAGAAGACGGAAAAATTGTGGCGGCAAAAATATATGCGGAAGATATCCTGCAGGAAAATACTTTCTGGGGCAACTGATCAAACAATTATCACGGGCAACACCTTCCGGGCAACGGGCAGCCTGGAAGGTGTTTTTTATTTACAAATACTTCCCCCTGCTGTTACGGATAACAGTTAATTTTTTTCAGCATTTGTTAATAAGGAGAAATCAACTACCGGTTGTATTATGGCTACGCGTTACTTTTATTCTCCCCGTGAGGTGTAGGAACAGATAGATACAGACCAATCGAACTACTTCACAGGCAGAGGGTTTACCGTACATGAATATACGAAAATAAAATGATCCCGTATGGGGAAAATTCCCGGTATGTACCTGGTAATACGGTAAAAAGAACATTTGTAAGAAACTGTATTTCAATAAACAAATCAAATGGCATTATTGTTGAATAACAAAGAGCATAAGGCAATCTTTTTTTAAAAATTAAAAAAACATAAACATGAAAAACTCCAAAATTTCTGATAGCTGCAGCGGTTGGTGTAGTATTAACACTGGCGGGCCAACACACTTTTGCGCAGGGAATAGACAGTACCGCCAAAAAAGTAGGGCATAAAACAGCATCTATTGCCGTTAAAGGGGCCTCCGCCATTACGGATAAAATTTATAAAGGCAAGGAAGGACCAAGCGGAGAAACCGTTTACATCGATAAAAAAGACAGGAAATATATTGTAGATGAGAAAGGCAAGAAGATATATCTGAAGAAATCGCAGATACATGATAAAAAGAAAGACTAGATCTACACTGCCATAAAATAAGCCGGCCAGGGAAACCTACCGGCTTTTTGTTGCCTGTAATCTTAAAACTTCCCCTTATGCAACTGAAGCCAGGCACCTGCTATAAGGTTAATAGCAAAACCATTGCGACACTGCAGCAATTCGGCGAATATGAATTTATAGTAGCTGTGATCCATGCCAACGATACCTCCGACAGTGCAGTTTTTGAGCTCAAAAAGCTCCTGGGCCATTATAGCACCGAACAGGAAATAGCCACCCGACAGGCTGTGGAAACCCATGCCGATGGATTTTCACTGGAAGATATTACCGGCCGGCAACTCAACCTGCCGCAATTTGAAAAGGAAAGCGCCTTTATAAAATGGATCAGTGAAGGCATTGCCACACCCTGCGATTGCAACGCTTAAAAAACTACTCGTAACGTAATGCTTCAATAGGGTCCAGCCTGGAAGCCGACTGTGCAGGATAATAGCCAAAAAACACCCCTGTAAAGGCACATACCACAAAAGAGAGCACAATAGAGGATTCAGACACCAACGTAGGCCATCCCAGGGTAAGGGTAATTACTTTGGCAGACGTAATTCCCAATACCACTCCTATCAGGCCGCCGGTAACGCTGATGATAATAGCTTCCACCAGGAACTGCAGTAAAATGTCGATGCCCCTGGCGCCGATAGACATGCGCAATCCTATCTCCCTGGTACGCTCTGTAACAGAAACATACATGATATTCATGATACCGATACCGCCAATCACCAGCGAAATACCTGCAATTGCTGTTAACAGGATGGTAAGCAGACTGGTGGTTGAGCTCAGTGTTTTTATCAGCTCTTCCATGGTTCTCACCTGGAAATTATTTTCATCGGAGGGCCGCAGCCGATGCGTTGTTCTGAGGATGTCGGTAATTTCATTGGTGGCCTGTTCCGAAGCGCCTTCGCTTATGGCCGAAGCATAAATGCTCTGGAAATAAATAGTAGCCAGGATACGCTTCTGTACCGTGGTATAGGGCGTGAGAATAATATCGTCCTGGTCCTGCCCGAAAGAGCTTTGTCCTTTTGGCGCCAGTGTTCCAATTACCTGCAACGGGATGGACCCCAGCCGGATCACTTTTCCTACCGGGCTTTCCCCGCTTGGGAACAGGTTATTGATCACGGTTTGCCCCAATACGCATACCTTGGCAGCAGTGGCCACATCAGCATCCGAAAAACTGATCCCTTCATTTATCGTGAGCTTGCGTATATCGAAGTAGGAAGGCGCTACTCCCTGCAGGGAAGTGGGCCAGTTCAATGCCCCGTAAATGGCCTGTCCTTTGGTGGATGCCACTGGTGATACCGCACTCACATACTCCGCATTCTTTTGTATGGCCAGTACATCTGCAATGGTAAGCGACTGAAAGCTCTCTCCTCCTATTCTTACCCCACCGGCCACATTACTGCTGGGCAAAATGGTGATCATATTGGACCCCATACTGCTCAGCTGCGACTGGATGCTTTCTTTGGATCCCTGCCCTATAGCTACCATCGCAATAACAGCGGCCACACCGATGATGATGCCCAGCATGGTCAGGAATGCCCGCAACTTATTGCGCTGCAAGGCTTTTAACGCTATCATTATGAGATTGACTGCACTCATGCTTTCGGTTAATTAGTAGTCTTCAGCCGGAGGCAATGCTGCCAGGGCTTCCTTTGCCGACCGTATGTTCTCATTTTTACTGTCCTTCACCACTTTCCCGTCGCGCAGCATCACCGTTCTGCTGCTGAAAGCGGCTATATCCGGTTCGTGCGTAACAAACACTATTGTTTTTCCTTCCTGGTTCAGATCCTGCATCAGGGCCATAATTTCGTAAGAAGTACGGGTATCCAGGTTACCGGTGGCTTCATCTGCCAGTATCATTACCGGCTGGTTTACCAACGCCCTTGCGATGGCTACCCTTTGCTGCTGCCCGCCCGAAAGCTGGCTGGGGGTATGATCTTCCCTTTCGGCCAGCTTCACTGCCTGCAAGGCATCCATAGCCCTGCTTCGCCTTTCCTGTACAGACAGCTCCGGGTTGTAAAACAACGGAAGCTCCACATTTTCCAATGCTGATGTTCGCGGCAACAGGTTATACGCCTGGAACACAAACCCTATTTTATGGTTCCGCAAACGGGCCAGTTCATTCCTCGACAGGTTGCTTACATTCACTCCATCCAGCAGGTAACTACCGGAAGTAGGTTTATCAAGACAACCAAGAATATTGAGCAGGGTGGTTTTCCCCGAACCGCTGCTTCCCATAATGGTCACAAACTCGCCCGCAAATACATCAAAAGACACGCCTTTCAGTGCACGTACTATTTCAGTACCCATCACAAATTCACGCTTGATTTGCTGCAGTTCTAATATTTTGTTGTTGCTCATCGTCTTCGCCCTCCCATTTTTGGTAAAAACGGACTGCTGTTGCCGGTTGCGCCGGCCACGGCGCCACCCGCGCTGACACCAGTTATTACCACATCATTTTCGTTTAGCCCTGAGAGTACTTCAATATGGGTATTATCATTCAGCCCTGTTCTGATATGCCTTTGCACCAGTGTATCGCCCCGCAGCAGCCAAACGTAATTGGAAGAGCCTATGCGGGCGGTACTTTTGAACCTGCCACCGGTTGTATCCTTTGTTTGGGCAGTAGTACCACGGTTTCTTCTCACGGCGCTTTGTATCACATAATCTTTGAGCTGCACGGAATCAGGAATAAATTTCAGCGCTTTCACCGGCAGCAGCAAAGCTGTATCTTTTTCTGCCGTATAAATGGTAACGTTGGCCGTCATGCCCGGCTTCAGTTTCATATTATCATTAGGCGCGTTGATAATGGTGTTATAGGTAACCACGTTGGAAGAAACAGATGGCTGCAGCCTGATTTCCTGGACGCGGCCTGAAAACACATCTTCCAGGTAAGCATCAACGGTGAAGGTTACACGAAGTGAATCTTTTACGTTGCCTATATCCGCTTCATCCACACTGGCTTCTACCTGCATCTTTGTAATATCCTTTGCGATCACAAACAAGGTAGGCGTATTAAAACTGGCGGCCACTGTTTGTCCTACGCTTACATTCCTGTTCAGCACTACTCCATCAATGGGGGAGTGTATTTCTGTAAAGGAGAAGTTCTTTAATGCTGAATTCAGCTGGGCCGTTACGCTGGCTACGTTTGCTTTGGCCTGTCCTATCTGGTTGGAGGCAATATCATAGTCGGCCTTACTGATGGCGCCTGTTTTATACAGCAGCTCCTGCCGCTGGAAATTGTTCTTCTGGTACTCCAGGTTGGTTTGGGCCACCTGTACATTGGCACGCAGCTGATCTACCTGTGCCTGGAAAAGATCTTTGTCCAGCTCCGCCAGCAATTGTCCTTTCTTCACCTTCGTGTTAAAATCCACATACAGGTATTTGATAGTGCCCGACACCTGTGTACCAACAGCAACGGTATCTACCGGCTGTATGGTACCGGTGGCCGTTACAGTAGTGGCGATATGCCCGTATTCCGGTTTGGCGGTATCAAACCTGACTGGTTCTTTCTTCTTCCTGATGAAGAAAAACCAGATCGCCACCAGCAGCAGTACGATCACCACCGTTATGATAACACCTTTATTTTTTCTCATACCTCATTTACATTTATAGTTTTACCGGTGCGCCCCTGTAAAAATCATATATCCTGATATTCAGGGCGGCATTGTATTTTGCCTGTATATAAGATTGTAATGCCTGTATATATAAATTCTTCTGCTGAAGAAAAACCACCACATTGGCAGCCCCTACTTTCAGTTGTTCGCTGGCGATCCTGTAGCCTTCCTGCGAATATTTCAGCTGTTCTACCGCGGCATCGTACTGCGATTGTGCATTGAGCACATTGATATATGCCTGTTCAATGGTTTGGGTAAGATTGGTTTTTGTATCCTTCAGCGCCAGTTTCGACTGATCTACTTCTATTTTTGCTTTTTCCACATTGGTTTTTACAACCCGGCGGGTGAAAATGGGAACAGATAAAGTGATTCCTATCTGCTGGTAAAAATTATCATCCATTTGCTTGAAATAAGCGCTGCCTGCCCCTCCGCTAACATAAGAGGATCCCAGCGAGCCTCCCGCGGTAAGCGTGGGCAGGTAGCCGGCTTTCGCCTTTGCCAGGTCGAGGTTAGACACTTCTATGCCCAGTTCGCTGCTCTTAATTTCCGGCCTGTTGGCCAATGCGGAATCCTGCGTTTCCTGCAACGCATATAACCTGTCATTACTGATCAATGTATCCGGTTCCTGGATCTCGAAATTGTAACTGCTGGGCAGCTGCAACAGTTGTTTCAGTACCAGCTTGTTCTGGCGGTGCTGGTTTTCAGCATTCACCAGCGTGTAGCGGTCGTTGGCCAGCTGCGCCTGTAGCTGCACCAATCCTATGAGGGCCATGCTGCCCACATCATATTGCTGTTGCCCCTGTTTTACCTGCGCTTCGGAAGTGGCTACCACATCCTTTACGTACACAATGTTTTCCTTTGCCAGTAAAATGTTCAGGTAAGCCTGCGTAATCAGCACCGTGATATCATTGATCTGCGAGGCAATGTTCAGGCCGGCTATCTGCGTAAGCAGATTCTTTTGTTTAATATCATTATTAAGATACCCGCCCTGGAAAAGGATGACATTTGAGTTAACACCGTAATTGCCTGTGGTATTCACCCGGTATGACGAACTGCCTGCGGCAGTAGTTGATTTTCCACCGTTAAGATCCTGGGAAATGGTACCGGTAAGATTAGGCAGCTTTGCCGCACGCGATAGCAGCAAATCCTGTTCGCTGCTCATCCTGCTCAGGCGCAGGCTGTTCAGCTGGATATTATTTTTCAGCGCATAGTCGAAGCACTGCTGCAGCGTCCATTGTGCGGGAAGATCCTGCAGGGTGCTGTCCTGGGCGTTTAGCCGGGACCTCACTGACAACAAAAAAATGAAAAGGATTACTAATCTTCCGGGCTGTCTGAAAAACATCATCGTATAATCATTGATGTTAGTAAAGGCTACAACTGGAATAAGGGGCCAAATGCTGATACAATATACTCAATTATTCATCTTCCAACATCAGCGATACCTCCTGCTCTTCTTGCTCCGTTCCCCTGCAAGGGTTATTTTTTTTGCCGTAATCCGCGACTGTATGCGATCCGGACATCAACACCCACCCCGTGTTAAGTACTGTTAATTATTGTTAAACCCCGTAGCGATACTTATTTAAGGAGATCCGGTAACTGCTTTGCAATAACAAAAAAACGGACCTACAGAAAGATAATAACGGATAAGTCGTCCGTTTGTTCTCTCCATAGATCCGTAAATTACTATCTCCGTTCTATTGGTTGCTTAGTCCTCTCTTTCAGCGCCCTATATAGCATTTTTAAAAGTAGCATTTGACCTGCCACTGCCCTGTGGCGGGCCTTGTTGCCAGTTCTCATCGTAGTACACAAAAAAGGCCATCCAGATGGTACGGGACCACCGCATCAGCACGGGTTGCAATATTACCAGCAGCAGGGCATTCACTCCCAGCCACCAGAAGATGCGGTTATCATAAATGGAAAAGCCTATGAACAGCCACCAGGCGATAAGGCTGGCCACACATACTGCTATCGACAGCGCATAGCTGACATAGCCGGTGCCGTAATAAAATCCTACCTCTACTTCCACCGGCTGGCCGCATACCGGGCATGTATCGGGCATCTTCAGGCAGTTTTTCAGGTCGTAGGGATTTTTTGTAGTATAGATAGATCCCCTTCTGCAACGGGCGCACTTATTCCCCAGCAGGCTTTTCAGCAGGCCGGGTTTTACATTATTTTTATCTGCACACATAAAATGAATTTTTATCAGGAGATATGCTTCCGGAATTCCTCCGGCGTTGTTCCTGCGTATTTTTTAAAAAACTTGGTGAAGTAAGAATTGTCGGCAAAATTGAGCTGGTAGGCAATAGTAGCTATACTCATATCTGCATTGATCAACAGCCGTTTGGCTTCCAGCAGTACCCTGTCGCGGATAATTTCCCCTGCCGATTTTCCCAGCATATGCCGGCAAAAAGCATTGAGATAATTGGGTGTTACATACAGCAGGGAAGCATATTCTTTTGGCAACCGCAACTGCATATAATGCTGTTCTACCAGTTTGCGGAAGTTGCGCAGCAATACATAGTTGTGAGGCGGCTCCTGCTTTGCCGCGCCCTGCCTGCTGGCACGGCTAACCTCAATAAACATTCCCAGTACGTGCAGCCGCAGCATATCCTGGCTATATGGCTGTTCTCCTTTTATTTCTTTCAACATTGCCTCAAACTGTGCAGTAACCACCGGCATCGCTGCTTTAGGCAGCTGCACCACTCCTTCCGCGCTAACCCCGCTGAAAAAAGGAAACCGTTCCACGTAGTCTGCGTCCTGCAGAAAAGCATTAAAGAACCCTGCAGATACATTCATCACGTAACCTTCTATCCCGCCGGAAAAAAACCAGCTGTGTACCTGCCCGGGTATCATAAAGTATAACTGTCCCGGTTTAACGGGAAACTTTTCAAAATCGATAGTATGACTTCCGCCTCCGGCAGTAAAAAACGCCAGGTGATAAAACGAATGCCTGTGTGGGAAATGTATATCCCGGTGAGCTGCCAGGTATTCAGAGAACCTTGCTACCAGTATATCTTCAGATGCCGGCTTACCCATAGCCAGGGAACAGATATCGTATGTTGGAATGAGCGCCTTTGACATGATGCAACAAAGGTACAAAGGAAGTAAGAAGGGGGGTTGTGGTATTAGGGGGTTTAATGGTACTTTTTACTTATTACGATAATTTTTGTGATGATCCGGGCCGGATCATCACAAAAATTACGGCGCTTACTATTGTTTCACATATTTCATCAGCCATTCGTCCATTTCCCACAACATATGCAGGATGCTTTCCCTGGCGGCGTAGCCATGGCTTTCCTGGGGCAGGAATACCAGGCGTGCGGTGCCGCCGTTTCCTTTAAGGGCATTGTATAATCTTTCGCTTTGCACCGGGAATGTACCGGAATTATTATCCGCTTCCCCGTGGATCAGGAGTATGGGCGTTTTCAGCTTATCGGCGTAAGAGAAGGGCGACATTTTATAGTATACTTCCGGCGCCTGCCAGTAGGTGCGTTGCTCGTTCTGGAAGCCGAAAGGCGTTAAAGTGCGGTTATAGGCGCCGCTGCGGGAGATGCCTGCCTTAAACAGGTTCGTATGTGCCAGCAGGTTAGCCGTCATAAATGCGCCATAGGAATGCCCTCCCACTGCGATACGGTCTTTATCGCCAATACCCATTTCTGTGATCTTGTTCACCGCCGCTTCCGCATTCATTACCAGCTGGTCAATAAAAGTATCGTTGGGCTCTTTATCTCCTTCACCTACAATAGGCATTTCGGTGGCGTCCATTACTGCAAAGCCGCGGGTTACCCAGAATACGGGCGAGCCATAGTTCACGCGGGTGAACCGGTAGGCGGAGCCACGCACCTGTGCGGCATCGCTGGCAGACTTGTATTCCCGGGGGTATGCCCACATCAATACCGGCAGGCGGCCATCTTTGGCAGGGTCATATCCTTCCGGCAGGTATAACATAGCGGTGAGGTCCACACCATCTTTCCGTTTGTATTTCAGCAGTTGTTTCTGCACACCTTTCAGCTGCGGCTGCGGATGGGGAAAGGCAGTAAGCGCCACGGATGATTTCTTTTTAAGATTTTGCAGGTAGTAGTTTACGGGAGATGATACTGATTCCCGTGCAATTACCACTACAAGTTTGGCCGGATCAATCACGTCGGCCACCTGCTCATAGTAAGGCGCTGATGAGCGCCAGAGGATCTTTTGTTTGCCGTTGTTTAAATTAAAAGAAGACAGGAAAGGCCGGTCTCCTTCAGGAGAAGCACCGGGGGCCGTCATCAGTAATTCCTGTGAAGGCGACACATATAATACAGACCTGTTGTACTGGTTCCTGATGGTTACCGGTGATCCGGGATCGTTGTAGCGGTCATTTTCGGAGCGGTCTATCAGTATAACCGGCGCCTGTGAAGGATTAGCCGGGTTAATACGGCTCACCTTTATTTTCTGTTGGGTATTGTTGGCGTCGTATACCAGTGCCAGCTGATCGTTTGCCCAGCTGATGCCCGCAAAGCGGTTCACTGTTCTCACCAGCTCCTGTGGCGCAGCGGTGAATGGCGCCGGCAGGGTATTGATCACATCACGGAAAGGCACTTCCTTTTTAGGATCGCCTCCATCCAGGGCCTGTACCCACCAGATAGTGGCCGGTGCATCATTACGCCAGGCGAAGTGTCGGGGATAGTTGCTGGTAGCATCAAATCCTTTCGGGCGCACTTCATCCAGCGGGTTGCTGGCCAGTTTCTTTACCAGCTCTCCATTCATTTTCCACACTTCCACTTCTGTAGGAAAACGGCTTGAGCCCACCAGGTAGGAATACGGGCGGTGCAGGCTTTCCATCAGCAGGTATTGATTATCCGGCGATGGGGAGGCGGTTACATACACTGCGGGTTTGCCGATCACCTGTTCGCTGCCTTCGCCGATGATCACCGGTTCGGACCGGAAGTAATAATCAAACAGCTGCTCGTCGTAAGGATTTTTCAGCATGTCCTGGTAAGTAGCTGCAGGAGCGGCTTTACCGGAGGTTTGCTGTACGGTTGGCCCTTCCGGCGCCAGTGGTTTTTCGGGCGCTTTACCAATGGAGGCAGGTACCGCCAATACCAGGATACGGTTATCATCGATCCAGGTAAACGCAGGTCCTGCTATATCATTCAATGCGCGCGTGCTTTGCTGTGTGGCTGCACCGGTGGCAATATCTGCTTTCCACAGGGTGATGCGGCTGTTGTCTGTAATGGTAAAAGCGATGCTTTTTTGTGAGGGCGACCAGCTGATGTTGCTGATGCGTGCATTGGCAGGCAGGCCGGTAACTGCGTATTCATTGTTGCCTTTGATGTTTTTGATGCGGATGGCAGTGATATAGGCAGCGCGGCTGGGGCCAAAGTTGGCCGGGTTGATGCGGGCTCCTGCCAGCCGGTATTCCGGCTGCGACAACTCTTCAATAGAAGGGTAACTGGTTCGCTCCATGATCAGCATTACATCT
Organism: Chitinophaga sp. OAE865; assembly: GCF_040546735.1. NCBI lineage: Bacteria > Pseudomonadati > Bacteroidota > Chitinophagia > Chitinophagales > Chitinophagaceae > Chitinophaga > Chitinophaga sp. OAE865. Next base: position 303,277 of record NZ_JBEPOF010000001.1, read on the forward strand.
CCCTTACTGCTAAAGTCGGTTGACGGCGAAGGAGCTGCCATAGCCAGTTCCATGATACTTTTCGGAGGGACCTGGTATTTCAGCGCATCCTGTGCCTGGGCCTGAAAAGTGATGAATAAGGATAGCGACAGTATTAATTTTCTCATAGCGGTTGATGTTGATATTGATACCTGATCCGGCCAAAATAAACTTATTGACACAGTCTGCAAAGCAGAAAATGATGAGTGAAAAAAGAAAGAACCTTGTTGTAAACCAGGTACAGGATTTACAATCAATGATATAAACCTTTTATAAAGTCTGCCACTAAATTACCATCCGGGCAATAGGCGGCAAAACCGGCGGATTGGTTTTGCCGCCTATTGCCGGATTTCGCAGCCGTAAATCGGGGTAAGTGCATGCACTAAGCATTGGAAGTGCATCATGAGTGCATTGCGGGCGTATGAAAGTATATGGGAAAAAAAGTATAAAAAAGTAAAAAGTTCCATTACCTTTGCAAACATCAGATGATATGATGAATACAAACAGTTCTCCTTTAAAACGACTCAGCCTGGCAGAAGAGGTGGCAGACCGCCTCCAGGAGCTGATCAGATCCGGTAAGTATGCGGTGGGCCAGCAATTGCCCACAGAGCCGGAATTGATGCTGCAATTTAGCGTAGGCCGGTCCAGTATCCGGGAGGCAGTGAAAATACTGGCCCATCGCGGGCTGGTGCGGGTGCAACAGGGGTTGGGCACTTTTGTGCTGTCGCAATCCGGCTCCGGTGAAGCATTATCGCAGCGGTTGCAGCGGGCCGATTTTGAAGACCTGAATGAAGTGCGTTTCCTGCTGGAAGTAAAAATTGCGGAGAAGGCTGCTATTCACCGCAGCAGTAAGGATATTGAGAAGATGAAGGGCTTTCTGAAAAAGCGATTTGAATACGCGTCCAATAACCAGCTGGAACCCTGTATCCAGGCGGACATTAATTTCCACAACGCGCTGGCGGAAGCAGGTAAAAATGAAATCATGCGCGACCTGTACAGAACTGTGGCGGAGCACCTGAAAAAATCTTTCCTGCAGCGTTTTGCCAATACAGACAGTTTTGTGCGCACACAGCATTATCATGATGCACTGCTGCAAAGTGTTATTGATAAAGATCCCAAGAAGGCGCTGGTTTGGGCAACAAAAATCAGTGACCAGAACAAATAATTTTTTTTATCCTTAAACATCAGATGATCTGATCTTAAAAGAACAGAAATGGAAACAACATTATCAGAACAGCATAAAACAGCCGCCCAACAGGCAGCTCAAAACACGGTGCTGTCTATCCTATTGGCGTTAAGTTTTACCCACTTCCTGAACGACACGATGCAATCGCTCATTCCTGCCATGTATCCTGTGCTCAAAGATTCGCTTAAATTAAATTTCACACAGGTAGGGTTAATTACCCTTACATTCCAGATGTCTGCCTCACTGCTGCAACCACTGGTAGGCCTGTATACCGATAAAAAACCGCAACCTTATTCGCTGGCTATCGGCATGACCTTCACGCTGATAGGGCTGGTATGTTTGTCGTTGTCGCACAACTTCCCTATGGTATTGGTATCCGTAGGATTGGTAGGCGTTGGTTCCGCCGTATTTCATCCCGAGGCATCGCGGCTGGCACATATGGCTTCCGGCGGAAAACATGGTATGGCGCAATCGCTGTTCCAGGTAGGCGGTAATGCCGGCAGTTCCCTGGGACCACTGCTGGCAGCCATGGTGATTGTTCCTTTCGGGCAGTTCCATGTGATCTGGTTTTCCGTGGCCGCTTTGCTGGCTATCGTGGTAATGCTGAACATCAGCAAATGGTATCTTTCCAATACACACCGCATTAAACCGAAAAAGGCGGCGCTGGGGCCCGACAGGCCGAAGCTGTCCAACTCCAAGATCATATTTTCGCTGGGCATCCTGCTGGTGCTGATCTTCTCCAAATATTTCTACATGGCCAGTATGACCAGCTACTATACCTTTTACCTGATGGACCGTTTCCATATTTCCACGCAGGCATCGCAGGTGTACCTGTTCATTTTCCTGTTTGCAGTAGCGGCGGGTACTTTCATTGGCGGCCCTGTGGGCGACCGTATCGGGCGTAAATATGTGATCTGGATCTCCATCCTGGGCGTAGCGCCGTTCTCCCTGCTGCTGCCGCATGCCACCCTGTTCTGGACAGCTGTGCTTAGTGTATTCATTGGCGTTATACTCTCCTCTGCATTTTCCGCCATCCTTGTTTACGCACAGGAACTGGTGCCGGGTAAAGTAGGCATGATTGCCGGCTTATTCTTCGGGCTGGCCTTTGGTATGGCCGGTGTGGGTTCTGCACTGCTGGGCCGCCTGGCAGATGCCACCAGTATTGCCTATGTATACCAGGTTTGTGCTTATCTTCCGTTAATAGGACTCCTTACCGGGTTCCTGCCCAACCTGGAGAAAAAGAAATAGCAGCGTTTAGCGGAGGCGGTGGCCTCCGCTAAATTCGCATACATTCGCACACTAAAACAATGGTTATGTGGAAAGGCATACTGCTTGTGCTACTTGGCGCATGCAGCTTTGGAATTTTATCAACGATCGTTAAATCGGGTTATCAGCAGGGATATACATTAGGCGAATTATGCAGTGTACAGGCGGGTTTCGGGATGGTGGCGCTATGGATCATCCATGCGCTTTCCGGTAAAAGAACAGTGGGACCCGGCAACAAGGCTGTCCGTACCTGCTTTATCCTGGGCAGTTCCACCGGCCTGGTAAGCATCACTTATTACCAGAGCGTACAATATATTCCTGCCAGTATTGCTATTATACTACTGATGCAGTTCACCTGGATGAGCATGCTGGCAGAATGGATCATCTATAAAAAGCGGCCCTCGGCCTTACAATGGGTGGCTGTATTTTTCATTCTTGGCGGTACCCTGCTGGCGGGAGGCTTATTTAACCATGGCCACAGCGCCCTGAACTGGAAGGGCATTGGCTTTGGCCTGCTGGCGGCTATGTGCTATACCGTGTTCATTGTGATAAGCGGCCGCGCAGCCGCTTCATTGGGGCCGGTGCTGAAGAGCGCCTGGATTGTTACCGGTGCATTTGTGCTCATCAGTCTCATTTTCCCGCCGGTATACCTCTATAACGGCCGCTTTACCGGCACCAGCCTGTGGATATGGGGCATTCCCCTCGCCCTTTTTGGTACCGTGCTGCCGCCTTTCCTTTTTTCAAAGGGAATGCCTCAAACCGGTGTGTCGCTGGGCGCTATCCTCAGCGCTGCCGAGCTGCCGGTAGCCATGCTGGCTGCTACTATTTTCCTGCACGAACCCGTATCATCCCTCCAGATACTGGGTGTAGCCATCATATTAGGAGCTATTGCCATGGCAAACGGAAAACGCCGGAAATGAAAACCCATGAGGTGTTTTTTTTATTTATCTTTGCTCCCTCATTAGTGATTTACGAACTGTTTTTTCATGAAAGCATTTAATTTTTTTATTCTATATCGCCTTCCGATCGGTATCCTGTTACTGATAGGCGGTATTGCGCTGGGCCTTACGGTTGGCTGGTGGGAAGCCACCATTGTACTGGTACTGGCAGTAGTGTGTTTGGTAACGCATGTGATGTTTGGCCCGATGAGGATAGTTCAGGAAGCCGTGGAAGCCGGCGATATTGAAAGGGCTACCGCCCTGATGAACCAGGTAAAGTTCCCTAAACTGCTGTACAAACCTATCCGCTCTGTATACTACTTTATGCAAAGCAACATGGCCATGTACTCCAACGATCTCGATAAAGCTGAATCCACTATACGCCAGAGCATTAACTCGGGCAGCCCTATGAAGGAATACGAGGGTATGCAGTATTTTCAGCTGGGTACGATCGCCTATCAGAAAAATGACCTGAAAACGGCTGATCAGAACCTGAAAATAGCGATGCGCAAAGGCCTGCCGGACAAGGAAAACTCGGCTGCGGCCCTGTTAACCCTGGCGTCTATTGCCATGAGCCGCCGCGATTTTAAATCGGCCAAAGAATATTTCCGCAGGGCGAAAGCTCAGAAGCCCACCACTGCGCAGATTGTAAGCCAGATCAAAGAAATGGATAAATATATTTCCCGGATGCCGGGATAAGCAACCTGCTTCCGGCAGTTTGCCTCAGAAAATGCAGTGGCGATAAAGTAACCTAAACCTTTGTCCCCGCTGCATTTTTTTATTTTATAAATCGCTAACCAACATCGCGGATGCAATTAAAACTTTACACGTCCCTTTTCCTGTTTGCTGCACTGTATACTGCTGCTGCCGCACAGGATACCAGCCGTATCAGCCAGCTGAACGAAATCACCGTTACAGCCGCCAAAGGCCCCCAGAAGGCCGGGGAAACCGGCAAGGTAGTCACTATCCTTTCACATGAATACCTGCAGCGTAACAGCGGCAGGAGCATTGCCGGTATCCTGAACCAGCAAACCGGCCTGATCATCAACGGCGCTGAAAACAACCCCGGCACTGTATCCAATGTGTACATGCGCGGGGCCTCCAACGGCAATACCCTTATCCTGGTAGATGGCCTCCCCGTAAGCGATGCGTCCCAGATCAATAACACTTTCGATCTCAACTTCATTACCCCCGACCAGGTAGAACGGATTGAAATACTCCGTGGCAGCCAGTCGACCCTCTATGGCTCCAACGCTGTAGCAGGAGTGATCAACATCATTACCCGTAAAACAGGTGATAAAAAATTTGGCGCAGGCGCCACCGCCAGCTATGGCAGCTACCACGATTTCCAGGGTAACGTAAATGTGCATGGTAATATTAACCGGTTCTCCTACCTGGTAAGCTACAAACATGAAAACACCAGGGGTTTCTCAGATGCCTACGACTCCACCCGCAAAGCAGGGTTTGATAAAGACGGTTTCCGGCAGCATAATGTTTTTGCCAAACTGGGGCTTACTGCCGGGAAACGCTGGAATTTCGGCTACCTTTTCAATTTCAGCGATTACCATCACGACCTGGATGAGGGTGGCTACAAAGATGAAACGGATTATACCGGTAAGTCCAAATACCTGCTCAACGGCTTCAACAGCGAATACCGGTTTAAAAACGGGTCCTGGCACGTGTTGTACAGCTACCAGCACACCAACCGGGAAATACTGAACGACTCCGGTTATGTGGGTGTGGGCGCTTACGCACGGTACGACAGCTCCCTGTTCACCTCCAACATCCATCAGCTGGAAAGTTATGTGAACCTGGATCTGAGCAGCCGCATCAGGCTGATCGGAGGCGCCGCCTATTCCCGCTCGGCCACTGATCAGAAAGATTTCCTGGAAAGCACCTATACCCCGGGAATAGTGACCACCATGTTATCGCCCGACACCTCGCATACCAGCCAGATCAGCCTGTATGCCTCATTCCTGCTGCGTAACATGAATGGCTTTAACCTGGAAGTTGGCGGCCGGTTCAATCACCATAGCCTGTATGGTAATAACCAAACCTTCTCCTTTAATCCTTCTTACCTGATCAATCCAAATCATAAGGTATTTATCAATATTTCTTCCGCCTATACGGTTCCAACCCTGTACCAGCTCTATGCAAATGGGTATGGCAACCGGGATCTGAAGCCGGAAACCACTACCAGCTATGAGGCCGGCTACCAGGCCAATGTGGCCAAGGGAAAGGTGGATTTCCGGGTAACCGGTTTTGCCCGCAATACCCGCGACCTGGTGATCTTCTATTTTGATCCTGTCACCTTTTTCAGCCAGTACCGCAATGCCAACAAACAAAAGGCTTATGGCGCTGAAGCGGAAGTTACCTGGAGCATTACAAAAAAACTCCAGTTAACAGCCAATTACACGTATGTGGATGGCCGGGTTACCGTGAACCAGAATGGTAAGGACTCTTCCTACTACAACCTGTACAGGGTGCCTAAGAACGCCGTGAACGCCACTTTAGGCTACCAGGCCACCCGGGCGCTGTACGTATCGGCCACCGCTAAATACATCGATAAGCGTTTTGAGGGAGCTAACCCGATGGGGGATTATTATACCGTGGATTTATATGGTGAATATAAATTTGGTAACTTGCTTAAAATTTTCGCCGGTTTCAGAAATATTACGGATTATCAGTATTTTGATATTTCCGGATATAATTCACGCCGGTTTAATTTTAATACCGGTATCGTAGTTAATTTGTAAACATTAAAATCAACATAATGTCTTTAAAGAATCTTAATCCACGATTTGGTGTATTGCTGCTTTTTATCCTGGCAGCAGGTGTAATACGTGTTGTGTTGGGATCTGATGCTACTATGCAACCAATCGCCATGTTTACCCCGGTAGGCGCTATGGCTTTATTTGGCGGCGCTTCTTTTTCACAGAAATGGAAATCATACGCTTTTCCTTTATTAACGCTCTTTGTTAGCGACATTATCCTGATGCAGGTTTTTCATAAACAATTTGCGGAAGGCTTACTGTACAGGGGCTGGGTATGGAATTACGCCAGCTTTGTACTGATCGTATTACTGGGACAGCTTTTAATCAAAAAAGCGAGTGTGGCCAACGTCCTGATGGGTTCTGCAGGCGCGGCGCTCCTGCACTTCCTGGTGTCTAACTTCGGCGTATGGATCAGCGGTTCCACCAACATGCTCACCGGTTTACCGTATACTAAAGATGCGGCAGGATTAGCCAGCTGCTATATCCAGGCGATTCCATATATGTGGTATGTGCTGGTAGGTAATATTGTTTACTGCAGCATTTTCTTTGGCAGCTTTGAACTGGTTAAACGCAGACTGCGTTTTGCACAATAGTATTTTTACATTTGTTTTTTAGAGATTTGGGGCTCAGGCAGATGAACACATTTGTCTGACTCTAAATCTCTAAATTATTATAGGGGATTTCATATTTTTCCTTCTTCTGCATAGCATTTCTGTATTAGCACCCTGGCTACAGTTTAACTGTAATACCCATACGAAAACAAGACATACGAAAATAAATCACGACACATGCGCAGCATTTCACGCAAATTTCAGGTTTCCTTTATTGCAGCAGTATTCGCTATTGCAGGTTTAGCCTCCTGTTCTAAGGATAACCAGGCAGAAGTAATTATACCACAGATAGTAAGCCCGGGGTTGAAAAACGGTAATGACACCATCTTTATTGGCGACAGCCGGGTACTGAGCCCCCAGCTGGCAGAAGTGAAAGATCCTACTTTCCTCTGGCTGGTGAACGGCGTGCAGGTAAGCACCGATTCTACCTATACTTTTACTGCAACAGCAAAAGGTGATTATACCATCTCCTATAAAATAATTTCCGGCAATGCCCTGGCTACTTTCTTTTACCGTATTAAAGTACTGGGCAAATTTGAGAACGGCTTCTTCCTGGTGAATGAAGGCTGGTTCGGTCATGGCCCCGGTGATGTGAATTTTTACCGCAACGGGGAAGATTCTGTTTACCAGGATGTATTTCAGCGGACCAATCCCGGTAAAACATTAGGCAACACTACTGATTACGGCGCTATTTACAACAATAAAATGTACCTGGTATCCAAACAGGGCGCCTTTGTGGTAGCCGACCCGGGTACCATGAAAGAAACCGGTCGTATTGACCAGCTGCCTGCTGCAGGTAATTCCTTTTGCGGTATAAACAACGGCACCGGCTTAATAGGTACCGCCGATGGCGTATATCCCGTTAACCTGCAAACGCTGGCTGTAGGCAGTAAACTCGCCGGCGTAACCGGCCAGGTGGGTGGCATCATAAAAGCTGACCCTTATGTGCTGGTAATGTCACAGTCGCAGGGTATTGTGGCATTAAACAACACCGATCTGAGCGTGGCCAGGGTATTAGGCCTTGCAGATGTGGGCTTTACCCGCACACCGGATGGCACCGTATGGGCAGCCCGTGATAACATGCTGTTTGCCATTAATGCCAACAACCTGGAAATTGATACCGTAACCGTTCCCTTCCCGGTATATGGATCCTGGGGCGCATGGAATGCAGGTATGCTGAGCGCATCTACCACTGAAAACGCAGTATTCATCGGCAAAACAAATCCATGGGGCGCCGGCGGTACAGAAGTATACAAATATGCAGTTGGCAATTCCAATTCGCTGAATACACCATTTATAACCATCCCGGCCGGACGTGAAATGTATGGCGCAGGTGTGAGATATAACCCTGGCAACAATACTATCGTGGTAACAGATGTGAAATCTGGTTACGGCGATAACTATAAAAACAATACGCTGTACATCTATGATGCCAGCAGCGGCGGGCTGAAGAAAAGCGTGAACTTCACGGGCTTCTTCTTCCCGGCCATGCCATTGTTTAACTAATCATTCCCTGTGGCCGGCTTTGATCAAAGCCGGCCACAGGACCAGGCTAAAAGCTTTTCTATGCTTCATTTAATTACAGGCGGCGCCCGTTCGGGTAAAAGCAGGTACGCACAGGAGCTGGCCTTATCACAAAGCGCTCATCCCATATATGTGGCCACTGCCAAGGTGTGGGATGATGATTTTGCACAACGCATACAGCGGCATAAGGAGGAAAGAGGCCCGGCGTGGGTGAACTATGAAGAAGAGCTGTATGTAAGCCGCCTTCCGCTGGACGGGCACACCGTAGTGATCGACTGCATCACCCTCTGGCTTACCAACTTTTTTACTGCACACGATTATCATACCGGTAATACGCTGCAGGCCATCCAGGCGGAAATACACGCCATTCACCAGAAAGCAGGCACTTTTATTATTGTAACCAACGAGATCGGGATGGGCGTTCATGCCGAAACAGAAGCTGCCCGAAAGTTTACCGACTTACAGGGCTGGGTGAATCAATATACAGCACGTATATCCGGCACCGTTACACTAATGGTGTCTGGCATCCCGGTTGTAATTAAAAAAGAAGTGTAAAAAATCCCTCATGATGAATGATATCCGCATACCACCAGTGTCTGCCAAACTAAAAGCCGCACTACAGGATAAAATAGATCAAAAGACCAAGCCGCCCGGTTCGCTGGGAAAACTGGAAGGTATTGCCCTGCAGGCGGGCCTGGTACAAAATACACTGAGCCCGTCTATAAAGAATCCCGCTATCATCGTATTTGCAGGAGATCACGGCATTGCAGCCGACGGACAGGTAAATCCTTTTCCGCAGGCTGTTACCGCTCAGATGGTATACAACTTCCTGAACGGCGGCGCTGCCATCAATGTGTTTTGCAGGCAGCACCAGCTGGATCTCACCGTGGTGGATGCCGGGGTAAATCATGTGTTTGCACCGCATCCGCAGCTGAAAGACCGCAAGATGGGCATGGGCACGCAAAACTTCCTGCATATGCCGGCCATGCAGCTGGATCAGTGCAAACTGGCCATGCAGGCGGGCGCCGAAGAAGTGAAATTGCTTTCGGGGAAAGGCTGTAATGTAGTAGGCTTCGGGGAAATGGGCATAGGCAATACCTCCGCGGCATCGTTGCTGATGAGTCATTTTACCGGCATACCTGTAGCTGAATGCACCGGTGCAGGCACCGGCAGCAATACACAGCAGCTAACACAAAAGAAGGCCATACTCCAGCAGGTGATGGCAAAACATGCAACTCCCGCTTCGCCGGAGCAGGCCCTCGCCACATTTGGCGGCTTTGAAATTGCCATGATCTGTGGCGCCATTCAACAGGCCGCAGCCCTTAATATGCTGGTGGTGATAGATGGTTTTATTGTAACCGCCGCCTTACTGGCAGCCGTACAAATGCAACCCAACGTAAAAGACTATTGCATTTTTGCTCATTGCTCTGAAGAAAACGGGCATAAGGCGATGCTGCAACATCTTGAAGTATCACCTTTATTACAAATGGATATGCGTTTGGGAGAAGGTACAGGCGCCGCACTGGCCATTCCCCTGATCCGGAGTGCTGTAGCCTTTTTGGAAGAAATGGCCAGTTTTAACAGTGCACAGGTATCAAACCGTACGATATGAAAAAACAGTGGCAGCTACTGCTAACCGCTATCATGTTCTATACGCGCATACACGTTCCCGTTAGTATCCCATGGTCCCCGGAAATGCTCAGTCAGGCTACCCGCTACCTTCCCCTGATAGGATGGATAACAGGTATTATTATGGCGGGCGTGTTGTATATACTTGGCAACATCGCTCCTCCCGTGGTGAGCATATTACTGGCGATCATTGCAGGCGTTTGGATCACCGGCGCTTTTCATGAAGACGGGTTTGCAGATATGTGCGATGGTTTTGGCGGCGGGTGGAGCAAAGAAAAGATCCTGGAGATCATGAAAGACAGCCGCATAGGCACTTACGGGATGCTGGGACTGCTGCTGATCATGACCCTTAAATACCTGTCGCTCCGGGAACTATCGCTGTACAAAGTGATGCTGGCCATTATAAGTGCGCAACCACTGAGCCGCTTTGTAGCCGTAACAGTGATCTATACCCATAAATATGTGCGTGAGAACGACGACAGCAAGGCCAAACCTATTGCCCGGGGCATTTCCCTGCCCGACCTGTGGATAGCCGCTCTCTGGGGCTTTATTCCTTTTATTGCAGCCATGATTTACCTGCAGAATTACACCCTGTTGCTTACCATTCCGGCCCTGGTTCTTGCCCGCTGGTATATGGTGCGGCTTATGCAGAAGTGGATAGGCGGCTATACCGGCGATTGCCTGGGGGCCGTGCAGCAGGTATCGGAAACTGTTATTTATTTATGCTTTTGTATTCTTACATGGAAATATATCTGATCCGGCATACCACACCGGCTATAGAAAGTGGTATTTGTTATGGCGCATCCGATGTGGATGTAGCTGACAGTTTTGATACCGAGGCAGCCCGTATAAAGCCCCTGATCCCGGCGGGGCCACTGGAAGTATACAGCAGCCCGCTGCAACGCTGTGAAAAGCTTGCAGCTGCGTTATTCAGTAACTATATCAAAGACGACCGGTTAAAAGAAATGAACTTTGGTAGCTGGGAGATGCTACCCTGGGAAAGCATCAGCAAAAATGCCCTGAGCAAATGGGCAGACAATGTAGTGTTTGAGCATATTCCCGGCGGGGAAAGCTATGAGGAACTGTATAACCGCAGTATAGCCGTACTGGAAGAGATCACTGCTACGGGAAAGGATACGGTGCTGGTTACACATGGCGGGGTGATCCGCTGTATAGTGGCGCATGTGACCGATACTCCGCTCGTGGATGCGTTCGACATTTCCGTGGATTATGGCCATATTTCGCATCTGAGAGTAGAGAACGGAGAGATAAAAGTGATAAATTCTAATCTGTAAATAATTGTCTTTAAACAAATTATATTAAAATTTTTAAATATCTCCCTAAAAAACAAAAAAACTGGTATTTCGTGCTAACTTTATGTTTGCATATACCGTATATAAAAGCACACAATAAAATCTGTTATAATGACAACATCTTTTCTGAATATCCCGCTTTTGTTTTTGCAGGAAATAGGTATCAAAGAATTACTGCTGATAGCATTGGTAGTATTGTTATTGTTTGGTGGTAAGAAGATACCTGAGCTGATGCGTGGTTTGGGTAGCGGCATTCGTGAGTTTAAAGATGCCAAAGATGAACCAGGCAAAAAAGGAACTAAAGCCGACGCGTCTGACGCCAAAGCGAACTAAATTCCTGTTATAAAAACAAAAGGCAAATTGCGCATTCAGCATGCACGATTTGCCTTTTTTTATGGGTTTTACAACCTGTTCTTATCAGGCTGCAATCTGTACTTCATCCAGGGTTGAAGCGCTTTTATTGTTCACTGATTCAACTCTTTTTTTAAAATACCAGGCAGATGCCAGCATCATCACGATACCTGTTACAGATACGCCCAATACTGCATCCGTAAAAAACTGGCTCCACGATAAAGCCATCCCGCCAAAGTTCCTGAACAACATCACCAGCACACTTCCCAGGTAGCCAAATGAATCGGCCACATAAATGATAAACCCTACGTTGCTCACGTATTTAAATACCGCAATAAGTCTTTCAAAGAAAATACAGTTAAAGGGAATGTAACCCATATATAATCCCAGTCCTGTTAAGGTCATCCACCATACAGGGTCCAGCCGGTGCTGCCGGAATAACAGGGTGCTGATCAATGCCAGCAGGAACCCGGTGATCACAATAAAATGATTGAGCATAAACGCGTGAAAATTATTCTTCACAAACACCAGCAATCCCATGATCACAATGATGGCCAGCGAAACAGGAATTTCCGTTTGTGTAAAAATGCCCGCCTGTGTACCGTACCCGAGGTCTTTCCAGATATCTGCCGCAAAATTATCACGCATATCCCTCAATACGGTAAGTAATACATAACTGGCAATGAGTAATACCAGCCCCGGTAAAAAGGTATGAAGAAATGTTTTCCTTTCCTGTTTGTTCATAGGCGCGCGGCGGGTTCTCAATTGCTCGTCCTCAGGCGAAGGGGGCGGGATCTGCTCCAGCAACAGTATACAGATCATGATGGGCACAATAAATACCAGGCCGGTGATAAAAGGCATCCAGTATTCCGTTACATGCCAGCTCACCACCGTCATTTTACCTACCGATTTTACAAACCCTGAAGAAAAGATAAAGCTCACCGATAATACGGCTCCCATAAACTCCGTACTGCGCCGGCCTTCCAGGTAGCTGAACACCAGGCCCCAGATCATGCCCAGCGGAAACCCGTTAAGAAAAAGAAACGCAATATTATATGGCGCCGGCACCATGGCGAAACCCAGTAAGGCCAGCCATGATATACCTATCAGCAGCATGATGCTCTGCGCCCGTTTACTCCCTTTCATTTCTGCAATAAAACGGATACCGTAAAACTTGCTGCAGGCATAACCAATTGTTTGTGTAATTACCAGCCAGATCTTGTAATCAATGCCCAGGAAAGTTACTCCCTCAAAAATGCCCGCTGTAAACGGCTTCCTGAAGGCATACATGCAGGAATACGTACCAAAGGCCACCAGGGCTGCATACAGTGAAAAAGTAACATGATGCGCATGTTGCAACCGCTTCCGTATCCAGGTAATATTCAACATCTTTTTGACAAATGGTTTGGGACAAAGGTGTGGGTCCAATGTAAACTCATTGTTAACAAATGCTGAACTTAATGTTAAGTATTATTAAACTCGTTTTCGTGGCCTTCGGCCACTTAAATTGTCTTGGAGCAGGATTAGGATGATGATGCTGATTACGCTGATTTTCCTACGTTTTGTTGTTTGGATTTTAATGTGAATTTGTAAGATGAAGAAGAATTATTACCAGTTTAATAAAAAAAGAGAAAAGAAGAAAGGAAAACAATTCCTTCTTCTTCTCTCTAAAAAATATCAATGAAATCAGTATAATCAGCGTAATCAGTGTTCCAGGACAAAATCCGCGTAATCAGCATCATCATCCTAATCCCGAACCAAGACAATTTAGGTGGCCGAAGGCCACCATTCGCGCACTACTTCAGCAGCCACATATCCGCATTGATATCGTCGGTAGTGCCGCCGAACTGGCTTTTCAGGGCAGCAGTCCAGTTGATGGTGTTGGAAGAGCGGTCGGAATCAGGGTACTTAAAGCGTTTGGGAATAATGCCGCTGTTGCCTGTACCGGAGCCCACGCTGAAAGCAGGTATACCGGTTCTTCTCCAGTTGATGTATGCTTCCCAGCCGGAGTTTTCAAAGAATGCCAGGTACTTTTGTGTGAGGATCTGCGCAAGCCCCTGCGCATTATTACCCTGGTATTTTACACTGGCCTGTTTGTAATAGCCGTTCTCAAAATCGAACGGTACTTCATAACGCTGACCATTATACGTTTTAATAATAGATCCTGCCGTTTCAGCCGGGATGCCATAAAAGCTCAGGGATGCCCTGATGCCTTTTTTATACCAGGTTTCTGCATCGGCCTCAATCCAGCCGCGATTTGCCGCCTCAGCCATGTTGAAGCATAATTCGGGGAAGCCAAGCAACACACCCGGTTCCGCCGCATAGCTGCTGTAGTAGCGGCTGCGGCTGCGCACAGAATACACGGCAGTATCCACATTCGACATTTTCGACGACATATCATCCAGGCTTTCACCGGAAGCTGCACCCACATAAGCAGTGATATCAGCAGGCGATTTATGCAGCTTATTCACCTGTTGTGTGGCCGGTTCTGCGGTAATATAAGCACGCGGGTCCCTGAGCGATACCAGTGTATTCAGGTAAGTGGCCGACATATTGTACCTGGTAGCGTCAAAGCCCAGGTTATCCGGGTTAGACGGATACTTGTTGATGTTATTGTAGATGAACTGCAGGTTCTGATCTGCGGATTCAATTAGCGGGTATTTGGCAGGATTACTAACAATGTTCTTGAACTGCTGCGCTACTTTCAGATCAGCATCAGCTGTTTTTTTACTTAAGGTAATGAGTACCCGTAAACGGAAAGTGTTCACGGCGCGCTGCCATTTACCAAGGTCATTTCCGTAATAAAAATCTCCTTTCAGAAGCTGTCCTTCTGCGGTATTGCTTTTATCGGGATTGGCGATCTGCTGGCCCAGCTGGGTATTGGCTTCTTCCAGCCATTGCAGGATCTGTAAAAACACCTGCTTTTGTTCATCATACGCCGGTGTCAGACCTTCTTTACCCTGCAATGCCTTCTTCATTGGCAGATCACCCACCAGGTTGGTCATGCGGTAAAAGAACCAGGCCCGGAAAAACTTACCCAACGCACCATACGGGTTCACTGCCTGCCCGCCTAAACGGGAGGCTTCTGCTTCCATTTGCTGTACATTCGTGAGGCTGTAGTAACTGTTCAGGTCTGCTCCTCCCCAATCGTAACGCTGATCACCGTAATAGTTATAGTTACAGCAATCGAACTGGTTCCAGCGCATTACATTGCTCCAGGGCTTATCTGAGTTCATATCTGCCAGCACGCCGCCTAACACCAGACTGGGCGGGGTTTGTGCAGGCTTATTGGTGTTAATGGCATAATCATCATACTTCTTGTTACAGCTACTGATCACAGCACCTGTTAAAGCAATGAAGGTTAATATTTTGAAAGATTTCATACAATACATTGTTTTTAAGTGACGGATCAGAAGCTGAGGTTGATGTTAAAGCCGTATCTCTTCGTAGTAGGCGTTTGGAGGGTAGAAGATCCCTGGTCTGCGCCCGGGTACTGGTCCAGGTCCACGTCTTTATTCTTTGCAAAATAGAGCAGGTTCCTGCCCACAAAGGAGATATTGGCCGATCTGATGAAAGTTCCTCTCAATATGGTTTGTGGCAATGCGTAGCCTATAGTTATCTCCCGCAGTTTTGCAAATGTTTTACTGATCAGGTTTGCTTCGTTGGTTCTGTAGTACACGCTGATATAATCCTGCAGGAATGTTTTGGTGGTATTAGGTGCGTACTGCAGTTTATCATAGTTGGTTACATTACCGTTATTATCGTATTGGATGGGAACATTGTTGCTTACCACTACACCCTGGCCCAGGTAGGATTTCACGCCTTTGTAATCCTGGTACCGGGCCTCTCCCATGGCTCCTTCCGTGGTAAGGATGTTACGTCCGCCACGAAAGGTTTGTTGCTGAATGTAATCGATCATGTTACCTCCAACGCGGCCATCGAACTGGAAGCTAAGGCTGATGCCTTTATAGCTGAAGTTATTGTTGACACCCCAAACCCAGTCGGCGCTTGCATTTCCGAGGAACTGCTGTGTTGGATTTACTACCGGGCGGCCATCTGATCCGTTAATGATCTGCCCGTCGGCAGTTCTCACGAATTTGGTACCGTAGATCTTATCTACCCGGTCGCCCACACCCACAAAGGCATTCAGCTTGTCTTCCCCGTCGTAGATCTTCGTATATTTTTCCTGGAAGGTGGACCAGTTGGCCGTGATATTCCAGTTAAGGCCATTGGGATTTCTGATCGGGCTGCCATTCAGGGTTACTTCATAACCGGTTTTACGGGTATTTACACCGTTGATACGGTTCTTGGCATAACCGGTAGCGCTGGGAATAATTACATCGTAGATCTGCGGGCCATTCTGGCTGGTGAAGTAGGTACCGTCAATGCCTATACGGTTTTTCAGGAAACGGATGTCTATACCGGCTTCCACCGCTTTACTGGCAAAAGGCTTCAGGTCAGGATTGGCAATAGTTTGTGAAATATAAGCCCCTGCCTGGTTCTGATATACCGGTGAAACATTATAGAAAGAAGTATTATAGATAGGGCCGTCATAAGACGACTGGTATTCAGAACCATATCCCAGCGGGTAAGTAGCCAGTGGC
Source organism: Chitinophaga sp. OAE865 (assembly GCF_040546735.1). Taxonomy (NCBI): domain Bacteria; kingdom Pseudomonadati; phylum Bacteroidota; class Chitinophagia; order Chitinophagales; family Chitinophagaceae; genus Chitinophaga; species Chitinophaga sp. OAE865. Next base: position 319,491 of record NZ_JBEPOF010000001.1, read on the forward strand.
GTAGCGCCAATGGTAGCCTGTGTAAAGCCGCCTTTTACGTTGGCATAGGAGCCCCGGAGCTTCAGGAAAGATACTGCTTCCGGCAGCTGTATGTAGTCAGACAACACGGTACTCACAGCCACAGACGGGTAGGAATAAACATTGTTTCGTATAGGCAGGTTGGAAGCTTTATCGATACGGTTGGTTAAGGAAACTGTTGCATATTTTCCCAGGTCGATATCCAGATATCCATAAGCGCTCAATACCAGCATAGGCGCGTAGTAGTTAGTAGCAAACAACGGGTCGCGGCTGTTGGCAAATCCATACCATCCCGGTGCATTCAGGTAACCGGTAGATACATAGCTGGAGTTATACCGGTAGGAACGTGCGTTACCGCCTACAGAGGCATGGATACCTATCTGACGGAAGGTGTTGGTGTAAGACAACAATACATCGGTGTTATTTTCAAACATGCTGCGTTTATCTTCCCGGTAATCACCTTTACCTTCTTCGCGGCCATAGGGGTGAGCGGAGAAAGGCACTTTCTCATTCCTCATCAGGTCGTAGGAGGTGATTTGCGTACGGGCTAACAGTTCCAGTTTATCATTGATCTTATAGTTCAGTTTTGCATAACCGTTGATATCTGTTTTGTAGTGGCCGCGCAGCCATTCGTAGGTCATGAACCAGGGGTTATGATAACGTTGGTATTCCGCGTAAATAGACTGTATCCCTTCCTTGCCGGGCTGCCAGTAGTTGCGCATATCGTCCATGCTCCAATCGGCGCCCGCCCAGATAAGGGTATTATAAATAATACTGTTGGGGCCATAGGTTACATCCGGGAAATTGTTTGAATACTGGCGGTTATAGTTCATATAAGCATCCAGTCTTAACCGGGAGTTGAAGTTATAACCTGCGGAGATATTGAAGTTGGTGATGTTCAGGGAGGTGTTGGGCACAATTCCTTTCTGGTAAGAATGTGACAGGGAGAAGCGCAGGTCTGCTTTCTCTGTATGGGAAGATACGGCGATGTTGTTGGTGCTCAGCAAACCGGTTTGCAGGAAGCGCTGCAGGTTGTTTTTACCTCGTGCAATCCAGGGGGTACCTGTGCGTTTGCCGGTAGCCGGATCTACCGGGCTATCGTACTGGGGAATGAGCTGTCCTTCAAATTTAGGGCCCCACACGTCGTAGTCGCCGTCGTTGGTTCCACCTCCTTTACCGTCTACAAAAGCATATTTACCATGATCGCCGGGGCCATATTCATCCTGTACTTTGGGGATGGCGTTGAATCCTTTTTCGAACATGGTACTGGAGTTAAAATCAATAGAAAGGCCGCGTGCATCTTTTGTTCCTTTTTTAGTGGTGATCATGATGGCGCCATTGAGGCCACGGGAGCCATACAAAGCGGAAGCAGTTACGCCTTTCAGGACGGTATAGCTTTCAATATCATCAGGGGAAATATTCCAGGTATCAGAGTTGATGGGTACTCCGTCTACCACATACAAACCAATGTTACTGCCACGGAGCAGCACGAGCGGGGCCGACAGCAGTTCGGCGGAAGCGCCTACCGTAAGGCCGGCTACTTTACCTACCAAACCATTTACCGGGTTAGGTTCCCTGGCTTTGATCAGATCTGCTCCTTTTACTTCCTGTACCGCATACCCTACTTTTTTCACTTCTTTTCGTATACCCAATGCCGTTACCACTACCTCATCGAGGGCTTTTTTATCCGGCTGTAAGAGGATAGTCACATCAGATACTCCTTTCAGGGGATATTCCTGTGGCAGGAAGCCAATAAAGCTTACCTGGAGCACATCGGTACCTGCTGCGGAGATAGCAAAACTGCCGGTGGCGTCGGTAACGGCGCCGCGGTTGGCTCCTTTTACTTTAACGGTGGCGCCGATCACCGGCTGGCGGTCGTCGCCCGCAATAACTTTTCCCGTAATTGCCTGCTGGGCATGTACAGATAGGGTGGCGAGTAGCAGCAACAGCATGGTGCATAGCTGCCTTTTGAGCGCCCGGAGTAGATTTGATTGCATGTAAATGTAGGTTTGGGTAAAATGTTTACATGCAAAGTTTAGGATCCTATGTGACCGGAATGTTAATCTATACTAAATTTAATGTTAAGTATTTGTAATCTTACTTATCATTGCCGAGGAAGAAATATACTACCAGGATCTGTGCATTCTCCTGGCCTATGTTGCGGGGTTTATGTCCGAGCCGGCCGTCGAAGAAGAGGGAGTCGCCTTCTTCCAGGATATACTTTTCGTTATCGATCAGGTATTCAACGGTGCCTTTGATAATATATTTATACTCGTAGGCATCGGTTTTTACTATTTGTGAGCGGTGGGCGCCTTTTTTCAGCTCGAGTAATACGATGTCTACCGGGAAGTTCTTCACATTTCTGGTGAGCACTCTTTTATAAACGAATCCTTTGGCAGGCTCCTTTTCAAACTCCTGGTAGGAGGCTTTTTGTTTGATGATGACCTTTGCGCTTTGGGTTTGCTGATCAATTTCGTTGAAGAACTCATTCATATCCAGCCGCAGGGCTTTAATAATATTGATCAATACCAGCAGGGAGGGTACTGTCCTGTTATTCTCTATCTGGGATATCAGCCCTTTGCTCACCTCTGCCCTGTCGGCCAGTTCCTGGATGGTAATGCCCTTGGCCTTTCTTTTTTCCTTGATCTTGTTGCTGATCTGAATAATGATATCCTCTGTCATATAAAAAGTAATTAAACAAATATAATCAGAAAAGCGGCCGGGATGAAACGTTCCCCATTCTCCCTATATTTACACAAAATAGCATTCATGTTCAGTTTCGACCAAATCCTGGCCATTACTTTTACGTTATTTGCGGTGATTGATATTGTGGGATCTGTTCCTGTACTGGTATCGCTGAAAGAGAAGCTTGGCCATATAGACGCCGGCAAAGCCACGCTGGCCTCCGGTTTCCTGATGATCCTGTTCCTGCTGGTGGGGGAGCCCTTCCTTAAGTTATTGAGTGTGGATGTACATTCCTTTGCGGTGGCGGGTTCTATCGTAATATTCGTTATCGGGCTGGAAATGATCCTGGGGCTGGAGTTTTTCAAAACGGATCCGGATGCCAAGGCTGGCAGCGTGGTACCTATTGCCTTTCCGCTGATAGCGGGTTCGGGTACGCTGACCACCATTATGTCGTTGAAAGCCAACTTCGGACAGTATAATATCCTGGCGGGTATCTGTTTGAACCTGCTGATCGTGTATATTGTGCTCCGCTCGCTGAATTATATAGAACGCTTGCTGGGCAAGGCCGGACTGATGGTATTACGCAAATTTTTCGGGGTGATCCTGCTGGCTATTGCGGTAAAAATCTTCAAAAGTAATATCAATCTTTAATGCAATTTGGGATTGTACATTAGAAAATGTAGATTTGCGCGAGTTTTATGGCCTCGTAGTACAATGGATAGTATAAGAGTTTCCGAAGCTCCAGATTCAAGTTCGATTCTTGACGAGGCTACCAGATCAAAACCGGCCGTTTTCAATAAAATTGGAACCGGCCGTTTTAATTGATTATGGTGCCCTTTTTATACACATTTTTTATTAGTTGACCCCACCGATAAATTTAAAAGAGAGGATAACAAATTAGGTAGCACTATTATATTTATATCAACAAGTATTCTATAAAATAAACAGTAACCTAAAATAATAAATAACCCATCCCTGATTTAATCTATGAAAAGAATATTATCATCACTGTTATTGTTAACAGGAATTGCATTGGAGAGTAGCGCGCAAAGCTATATTAACAATCAAACATCGAAGAACAAATACGGGAAGTATATAAATTTGATGTTTCCACAGCCACAATCAGCCGTATAACCAGTCGCGTGGCAGAAGATATTGTCGCTTGGCAAAACCGGCCATTAGAACCGGTTTATCTCATAGTCTGGATGGATGGCATTGTGTTTAAAGTACGAGAGAACAGTAAAGTGGTAAATAAAACCGTCTGTATCGCTGTAGGACTAAAGCGGGATGGGCTCAAAGAAGTTTTGGGAATGTGGCTGGGTAAGAATGAATCAGCCGCCTATTGGATGACTGTACTTACGAACCTGAAGGCCCGTGGCCTGGAAGATATTTTGATAACAGCCACGGATAATCTGAATGGCTTCACACAGACCATAAAATCAGTCTTCCCTCAATCTGCCACCCAGGTTTGTGTAGTCCATCAGATACTTAACAGCTGCCGCTACATAGTCTGGAAAGATAAAAAGGAATTTACCACGGACATGAAAGATGTTTACGCTGCACCGACCAGGCCAGCTGCCATGGCTGCTCTTGACGCTCTGGATGCTAAATGGAGTACAAAGTATACTTATGCCATCAAAAGCTGGCGTGAGAACTGGGAGGAACTGACCGTCTTTTTTTGACTTTCCCCTGGAGATAAGACAGATCATCTACACCACAAACCTCATCGAAAACCTGAACGGCAAAATCAGAAAATACACCAAAAACAAGCTGTCCTTCCCCACTGATGAAGCTGTGTTTAAATCGGTGTACCTGGCTTTACGGGAAGTGTCAAAAAAATGGACCATGCCCATTAGAAACTGGGGCATGATCCTGAATCAATTTTTAACTATTTTTGATAAAAGGGTGAGAATCCAGTTATTAATTTGATCCCCGATTTTTAAGTTTACACACTTATTGAAATAGTCCCTTATAAAACGGAAAAACAGTTCAGTAATGAGCTGCTTTTCCCGTTTTATTATTAATCCGATGCTTAACTATTCATTTCACTCAGCTCGAGCCATCGCATTCCTTTCTCATCCAGCAATTGAATGATCTCGCCAATCCGGTGGGTCATCGGTTCCATTTTATCAAAAGGTAGCTCTCCACTGGATAATGAAGCTTCAATATTCTTCTTTTCTTTTTCCAGCTGCTCTATTTCCTTTTCCAGTAATTCAAGTTCCCGCTTCTCCTTAAAAGACAACTTACGAGTTTTACTTTCGGCTATAACTACCGGCGTTACAGGCTCAGGTGTACTCTCTTTTTTTGGTGCAGTGGTTTTCCTTTTATCTTCTTCCTTCTCCCACTCGCGGTACTGGGTATAATTACCAGGAAAATCGCGGATCTCCCCATTTCCTTCAAAAACAAACAGGTGCTCTACCAGTTTATCCATAAAATAACGGTCGTGGCTTACAATGATCACGCAACCCTGGAATTCCTGCAGGAAATTTTCCAGTATACTGAGGGTTGGTAAATCGAGATCATTGGTTGGTTCATCCAGCACGAGGAAATTAGGATTCCTAAATAAAATGGACAACAGGTGCAGCCGTCTTTTTTCTCCTCCACTCAGTTTGGAGATGTAGGTATATTGCTTTTCTGCTGGAAACAGGAATAGTTCAAGGAATTGGGCAGCACTCACTTTAGTGCCATCTGCCAATGGGAAATTTTCAGCAATGTTTTTCACAAACTCAATCACCCGCATATCCTCTTTCACTACCAGCCCGGTCTGCGAATAATTACCGAACACAATGGTTTCACCAACATTAATTTTACCGGAGTCGGGTTGCTCGGTACCGAGGAGCATATTCAGAAAAGTAGATTTGCCAACCCCATTTTTTCCGACAATACCTACACGTTCTCCCTTTTTAAAGGTATAGTCCATTCCTTTAAGGATCTTCAGATCTCCAAAAGATTTATATACTTTTTTCAGTTCGAGGATTTTCCCTCCGAGGCGGGTCATCTTCACATTCAGCTCCAGCTGTTGTTCGGCTACCTTCGTGCTGGCTTTTTCCTTTACCTCGTAGAAAGCATCCTGGCGTGATTTAGATTTGGTGGTACGGGCTTTAGGTTGCTTACGCATCCATTCCAGCTCCTTGCGATAAAGATTACGTGCCTTATCTACACTGGATTTCTCGCTATCTTCCCTGGCAGCCTTTTTCTCCAGGTAATTTTCATAATCACCTTTATAAATAAAGAGCTGCTCCCTGTCAAGCTCCATAATTTCGTTACATACACTGTCAAGGAAATAACGGTCGTGCGTAACGAGGAGCAGGGTTACTTTTTCCTGGTCAAGATAATTTTCCAGCCACTCAATCATAGATACATCGAGGTGGTTGGTAGGCTCATCCATAATAAGCAACACATGCTTGTGTTCGAATCCGATTTCGATCAATACCTTGGCCAGAGCCACCCTTTTTTGCTGGCCGCCGGAGAGGGAGCCAACCGGTTGGTCCAGGTTGTGTATATTAAGTTTCCCTAATATCTGTTTTACTTTACTATCAAAGTGCCAGGCGTTCAGTTCGTCCATTTTGGCGATGGCATCCGTTAACTTATCCAGGTCTGGCTCGTGTCCTTCCTCTGTAAGCAACTCGTATTCCTTGATGGCATTCAGTATTGGGTTATTATGATTAAAGATATTTTCGATCACAGTTTTCGAAAGATCAAAGCCGGATTGTTGTTCCAGCATTACAACGGTTACGTCTTTATGAATCCAGACTTTACCGCTGTCGGGAGTGTCTTTACCGCATAAAATGCGGAGCAGGGTTGATTTTCCTGTCCCGTTAAGCGCCACCAGCGCTATTTTATCTCCTTCTTCAATATGAAAAGAAATGTCCCTGAATAATGGTTTGGTCCCAAAAGATTTGGTAAGCCCTTCTACTGTAACGTAATGCATGCTGCGAAGTTATAAATTATCGGCAACACTGGAAGGAACAGGGGTTATGTATTTGATATTATGATTTTTTAGTATATTAAGTACAGGATGACCAGGCCTCTCTTACCTGATACCTTTTTTGACAAACTGTTATTTCGGCCCTTTGTCCATTATTATCCTCCCCTTTTTGCGTTTTTAAATAAAAGGCCCTTGCGCCGGAAAGCGGAAGGGCTTGCGTATGTTTAGGCACTATTAATCAGAAGTCGTAATAGAACTGGCGGAAAGTACTGCGTAAACCAATGCTAAATATCAGGTCAGTGGTTCTGGTAATATCGTTACTCACCCTTCTGGCTGCCAATGAGGTTTCTAACCGGAGATTATATTTAGGATTAAGCACATAGGCAATAGTTCCCTGTGCGTATAACAAATTGGTTTTAATTCCCTGGCCTATCCAATTACCATAATCATTAACCCGGGTAGTATATGGTTTGGATATATCATGACCATAATTGGTTTTTGCATCAGGATCATCTCCGTACTTTGAATACATCAATTCTCCCCTGCCATACCAACGCTTGATGCGATACGTAGCAATGCCAAGTACTTCCCAGAAATTTGCTCCCAACGGGTGTGCTAATGACTGGTTATAATGCTCGTAATTAATTAGAGTGCTTTTGTAAGAATAAGTGTATGGCCGAACTACATTAAATTCCCCCTGCAGATCCAGCTTATTTACCTTAAACAGATCAAAAGATCTGAAGCCCAGTTGAGCAGATTGTTTGTTTGCCCACCAGCCTTTACCACCAAACACCTCTTTCAACTTAAATTCATCCAACACCAGCTGGCCATATATTGTGGTTTTAGGAAATAACTTAAACTTGGCGTTCATACCAACAAGGGCATTATCTGAAGAGCCTTCAGAGAATTCTGCTGAGCGCAGGAAGATGATAGGATTCATATAGCTCCAGTCGAAACCACGTTTTCGACCTGATGAATCTGCATCCGGCCAGATCACAGCATCAAAGAGACCAATAGTGAGCCGTTTGCTCACGTTCCAGTCCAGAAAATGAAATACTCCCCATTTCTTATAGTATCCCAGATCGTCATAAGCCGTTGCGAAACTCTGGCTGTGTTTGTCCATAAACTGGGCCCACATAGCCGTGTATTGAACATTTCCAAGCGTTCCCGTAAGCTTCAGATATGGATAACTGAATTGTATATCAGACAGGATCAGGGAACGGTATCCATCTCCAATAAAATTCTGTCCATATCCCGCCGTTATATTAAGATACTTATTAGGTGTATAGCTTAGCAATGCACTGGCATAGTTGTAATCAAATGCCTTTCCTTCGCTATAATCCTTAATTCCTCCCTGCCCTGGTACAATCTGGTTCTTACGGATATACTGGTCAAGATAATAAGGAAACTTTCCCTGGTTTTCGAAGAAATAAGATTCAAAATAAAATTTGGTACCAATATTCGCCTGGATACTGGCTCCTCTCGTATTCAACCAGGTAGTTCTGCTTCCGTCGCGTGACTTACCGACCTGAAAATCCGGAAGAAAATCAATGAATACATTATAATCCTTGTTACGGTATTCAAGAAGGTGTTCGTTAAACAGTTTCCGGTGGAACCAGCTACGTTTAGTCGTATCCGGATTGGTATACATGGCACTGGTATCCTCATGCAAAATAGGCTTAAAGGCAGTGTGGTGGTTACTGCTATCCAGGTAAAGTTCCCGGATGTCCTGGGGGTTATAAGGCACAATGACAGGCAACTTCTCCTGCGCATTAGCTGCACCAAATAGTAACAAAGCTGTTACCATCCAAACGAGATGTTTCATTAATTCTTTTTTGATTGCTTAAAAATGTACACGGGATCAGACATCACAAACATTCTGATAAGTCAAGTGTATTGTATTAATACATACACTTGACTTATCAAAACGCAAAGATAATATTTTCAATACATTAAGGTGACAGATGGGGATTAGTATAAAAATAGAGAATTCCGGCCACATTACGAGAGCAGAATCACTTTATCCAATTTTTGCTCTTTACTTCTTCGTAAACCTTATTAATACCTTCTTCAAGGTTGAGACTGGCTTTCCAGCCTAAATTATGCAATTTGCTTACATCCATTAACTTTCTTGGGGTGCCGTCCGGTTTACTTGTGTCAAATATCAGTTCTCCTTCAAATCCTACAATCCTCTTTATTAACTGCGCAAGATCCCGGATGCTTATATCTTCTCCCACACCGATATTTACGAGTCCCTTTTCATTGTAGTTTTGCATGAGATAAAAACAGGCATCCGCCATATCGTCGGCGTGCAAAAATTCACGCTTGGGAGTTCCCGTACCCCAGATGATAACTTCTGGTTGATTATTGACTTTTGCCTCATGCATTTTACGCAGCATTGCCGGTAATACATGAGAAGTAGTCAGATCATAATTATCGTTGGGGCCGTATAGATTAGTTGGCATCACGGAAATAAAATTACTTCCATACTGTGCCCGGTAGGCATCGCACATTTCGATACCTGCAATTTTGGCTATAGCATAAGGCTCATTTGTCGGTTCCAACGGACCGGTAAGCAGGTATTCTTCTTTCAACGGCTGTGGTGCCATTTTGGGATAAATACACGAAGAGCCTAGAAACATCAGTTTTTTGGCATTATTCAGATGGGCATGATGAATAACATTGTTTTGAATCATTAGGTTTTCATAGATGAACTGCCCACGATAGGTATTGTTTGCCATGATACCTCCAACTTTGGCAGCAGCAAGAAATACGTAATCGGGTTTTACATCAGTAAAGAAAGCTGCTACCGCAGCCTGATCACGCAAATCCAGCTCTTTCGAGGTGCGTGTTATAATATTATTAAACCCTTCCTTCTGCAAACGTCTCACAATAGCTGAGCCCACCATTCCTCTATGACCAGCAACGTATATTTTATCCTGAGTGTTCATGCTATTCAAATTGATTCAATACTTTATAACCCGCGTCTTTCAGTAATTTTTCACGCTGAAAAAGTTCAAGGTCTGCGGCAACCATTTCCTTTACCAATGCGGGCAAGTCGTATTTGGGCTTCCAGCCAAGTTTGGTCTTGGCTTTGGTAGGATCTCCAATCAACAGCTCTACTTCGGTAGGTCTGAAGTACCTGGGATCTATTGCAACTATTTCCTGGCCAGGCACCAAGGCCCCATCTTTCTTTATACAACTTTTCACATATCCCTTTTCGTCTATTCCTTCACCTTTAAATATTATTTCAACACCTACCTCCGCGAACGCCATTGTAATAAATTCCCTTACTGTGGTAGTAATACCAGTAGCGATTACATAGTCTTCCGGTTTATCCTGTTGCAATATGAGCCACATCGCTTCCACATAATCCTTCGCATGTCCCCAGTCACGTTTTGCATCAAGGTTCCCCATATAGAGCTTGTCCTGCATCCCTAATGACAGCTTCGCTACAGCACGTGTAATCTTCCTGGTTACAAAAGTTTCACCACGGAGGGGGCTTTCATGGTTAAATAAAATGCCATTACATGCAAACATATTATATGCTTCACGGTAGTTCACGGTAATCCAGTATGCGTACATTTTTGCCACTGCATAAGGGGAGCGTGGATAAAAGGGGGTTTTCTCCGATTGAGGTACTTCTTGTACCAGACCATATAATTCAGATGTAGAGGCCTGATAAATCTTTGTTTTCTTTGTCAATCCTAACAACCGCACCGCCTCTAAAATTCTTAATGTCCCTACACCATCTGCATCTGCTGTATACTCAGGCGCTTCAAAACTTACCTGAACATGGCTCATTGCACCCAGGTTATATATCTCATCAGGTTGAACTTCTTGAATAATTCTAATGAGATTAGTGCTATCCGTCAGATCCCCATAATGTAGTTTAAAATGTACATTTTTCTCATGTGGATCCTGATACAAATGATCTATCCTATCTGTGTTAAAAAGGGAACTCCTCCTTTTAATACCATGTACTTCATAATCTTTTTTTAGCAGTAGCTGAGCCAGATAGGCGCCATCCTGACCAGTAATGCCAGTAATAAGGGCAATCTTCATTTTTTCTTAAATATTAATAACTGTCAAAAATTAGTGATCTTGCTTTACCTTATCAATAGCTGCCAGCGTTTTTATATTTAATTGGTTCTTCTCTGTATCAAACAACCAACCCCATTTATTAAAATACTTAACAGCCGAGCTTATATGAATCATGAATAATTTTTTGTTCTTAAAAGATTCCTTTTTATGGCCATGAATAACTGATACTTCAGGGTAAAAAACAGTTCTCGAGAATCTATTAACTCTTCGTGTAAGATCATAGTCTTCCAGGTACATAAAATACCGTGTATCAAAAAAACCGGCTTTTCGAAGAACGCTTATTCTGATAAACATAAAACATCCTGACAGGCAGGGGGTATTCAATACGCTTGCATAATCAAAGTTATGTAGCTCATATTTTTCATTTCGTCTCTTTGTCCAGGATGAATCACTTAAAAAACGTCGTCCGAAAAGATCTAATGGAGAGGGAAGCAACTTACACAGTCGTTGTATGGAACCATCTTCATTTAAAACTTTAGGCATCAGCAATCCGATATCGTCTTGCTGTTCCATGTATTCATAGATCTTAGATAGAATATCTTTTTCAAAAATAATATCCGGATTTATTACTAAATGATATTTTGTGTCATCCAAAATCTGTTTCATTACCAGATTATGTCCTGATCCATAACCTAAATTCCTGCCAATAAACTGATAAGAAAATCTATCTCCAAACATTTCAACTAACTCTGGGGGGTATGGTACAGGAGAATTATCCACCATATAAATCCAATACTTAAGCTTGCTTCCGGAGAATCTGTCAACTAAGGCTTTTAGTTCCTCAAAACTCTGCTTATATCTAACAATTGAAACAGTTAAATCAAACATATATGCTCTATTTGCAATCAACTTACTGTTTTTCAACAATTTAAACGAGAATAATAGCCCATAATTGACACTAACTCAAACTTTGGATGAAGCGCAAAAATAGGAATAACTACTAATAAGAAGATTAAAAATATCTTTTGCCAATTAAGAGCTTATTTAAAAATTTAATTATGGTCATTTTAGATCTTTACTCAAATATTTAAAAATCAGACTCCCGATATTAGATATTGTCCAGCTTTTCCCATTTATGGGTCTCGAAATTAAACTTTTTTATTACACGAGCCGGACTTCCAACAGCGATGCAATAAGGCGGTATTTCCCGGGTAACTACCGACATCGCGCCAATGATGCTACCCTTTCCTATTTTTGCCCCAGGCAGTACACTAACATACTCGCCAATCCATACATTATCTTCAATAACTACCTCCTTGCGAGTTAGCATTCTATCTGAAGGTGGCATATCCGGATGGTCATGCACATCATCCAATCCATATGATCCATGACTAATATCTGTTATGAATATTTTACTGGCTATTAGAACATTATTTCCTATTATAACTTTTTTACCAGCCGAAATGTGGACATAATCATTAATTTGCACATTTGTTCCGATAATCAAAACGGGCTCGCTGCTACTTGTTTCAGGATATGCCTCAAGCCGACAGCCGACCCCTGTTGTAAAACCATTTTGCCATTGAATATTTCGGGAATTTCGTATATCGAAAGGAAAGCGGATCAGTCTGGCTTTTGGGAAAAAAATTTTTGTTCTCAACACATTAATGGCCAGTTTCATGAAACCTGCCAGTCCATAAGTTCTGTATTTATCCAACATATACTACACAATGATTGTGGAATCTGATTCCTTTTGTTTAAAAGGTAGCATTATTTCGAAAAGCTCTTTCCAACCTTTAGCAAATGGCTTCGCGTATGTTTGTTCCTTTGTGATTTCAAAATTTGCGTTTCCATTCAACACTGCCTCCATCAAATTGGCTAATTGTAATGGCTTATCTGGGTCAAAAAAGCTCACTTTGTTGTAGGTACCTACCGTTTCACGCGCATAAGGTAAATCAGCTATCAGCATCGGCTTGGCATATTCCTTAAATTCACTAATCGGAAGACCCCACGATTCCAACTTTGATGGAAAAATCAATGCTTTGCAGGTGGAGTAATAGTCTGCAACTTCGTCCCTTGAGATTAAACCAATAAATCTAATATTTTTCAGATGACCGTATGTTTCTCTTATTCTCTTGGCATACCTATTTTCAGTACCTTTGAGTGTAATATAAACTTGAAAATCGCTTATTTTCCTACTATTCAGTAATTTGACAGCTTCCCCGATTACTTCAAAATTTTTAAATGGTCGCGGGAAAGCAGGGAAGAAAAAAGCCCGGGAGCGTATAAACGTATCTTCCTCGCGTTTCGTGTTAACATCAATGGAATTAACCTGGTCTCCTTCGGGTTTTGCCACAACGATTTTTTCTAATGGGAGTTTGAAAAGCTTGGCAAAAGCCTCCCTTAACCAGCCTTGCTGTACAATTACATACGAATTTTTATTTATATTTATTTTATAGAGATATTTATATAGTAAACTGAATATAAACAGAGACGGCTCTTCACGCAAATCGGTTAAGGTGGTTTTTCGGAAAATAGAAGGATTATGACAGTACACTGCCCGTATCTCTGCGTCTGTATTAGGAGTAATATCATGTAATGAAAGCCATAAGTATGGCTTATACTGACGGGAAATTTCTTTTGCCTGATAATATTCAAAATACAGTCGCTTCACCCATGATTTTTTTATTTCAGGAAAAACCAACGGCTTAATATATTCATATTCCTTAATTACTTCAGCATTATTTACAATAGCATAAATATCATAATCATCGGTGTAATTGGCATTCAGAAAACATGCACAATCCCGTAAAATAGTTAAAGGCCCCCCTTCTGTAAAATTTACAGCTGAAATAATTATTTTTTTTTTATTCATATATTCAGTTCGTTGGTAGCTGTACCCTTTATTGATTAAATGCCTTTTTATAAGAATTCGTTGTTAAGCCGAAAAAAATTAATACATAAAATATAATAGTATACGTAAGATTCTCTGTGTTAAACATAAAAATAAAAACTATTGCAAATAGCACTCTCTCAAGAGCGGTAAATCTACGAAGATACTTGGGAAAGAGCAGTGTTGGCAACAAGAAAAAAACGGCTCCTATACCAAGACTCGCAATTAACAATAGTAAACCGTCTGACCCTGTCGGTTTGGCTCCCGAATTATATTCTAGTGGCCCTATAAGCCTCAAAGCATAATCTACCCGTGCATTATCGTTACCAAATCCTACCCCCAACCATGGGTGTTCCTTTAGCATAGTCCAATCAACCAAATTATCATATGCCCTGGATAAAGTGGAAGCGAAGTTTGTATCATCCTGGTTTAGCTTTCCGAAGATCATATCCTTTGCCAGTAAAAGAAAAATACCCATTGCTATCGCCGTTATAAAAACAAGCAAGACTATTTGAGAAGTGCTGAGCTTTTTAACAGTTTTCTTAAAATGCAGAAAACTAAGAAGAAAAAAAATAACAAAACCGGTTGTTGAGATCGTAGACACTATACCTAAAGCGTAAATAATGTAAGATTTCCATCTCACTTTCTGAATAACTATTTCAAAAAGAAAGGCGAGATTAATGAAAAGCTGAAATGCTCCGGGTTCCCACCAGACCCCCGAATTTCTATATCCCTGAGTTTCAATAGCACGCTCTGGCACAAAAAAAACAACAAAGTTTCTATAATAAAAATCGGCAATAGATTTGGCGGCTGGCAAAGGTGAGGGAATATTAAATCGGATTACAACAAAACTAAGTAATGAAAACAGAATTAATACTCGTATTACTTTCACATAATATGATGCAAATTGATCAAAGTTCACAATTGATGTTGCAAGTAAACCGGACAATAGCAATACCATTAACATTACTACTGATTGCATATTAGCAGATGGATTAACCGCTGCGAGTAGCAAAAAAAGAAAACTGAACAGCAATTTCTTCCGGGAGATCATTACTGATTGGAAAAACATTCCAATTGCCATAATCATAAAAAATGTAAAAGCAATTAGTAATAAACCATAGCCATATGCTTCGTAGTAAAGTGTTTTTGCGCAAAAGATACAACCAAGAATTACCAATTTCTGAACAAGATTTATTGGGATTTCTTCTGGAAATATTGCACTAGTGTTCGAGGCATTGCCATTTTCAAGATGTTCCTGAATTTTATCTCCCACTTCCTTAATTTTAATTGAATTTTAGTAATCACGCTGCTATCCCACTTAGAGATAATTCTTGCATATTCATCAAATACCCCATGATTCCCGTCAGACAACCCGCCTGTACTTATGATGGCTATCGGAATAGGTATATATTGAAAGTTTGCCTGTATTTTAAAACACGTAAATACAAAATCAAAATCTGCTGCAATTTTATACTGCAAATCAAAAGGATATTGCTTCAGGAACCGAGATCTGGCTAAAAGTGATTGATGAGAAAAAATCATCCCTCTCTTAATAGCTCTAAGTGGTTTAGCCCTGATGAGCTTTTTAAACTGATCATTATAATCTGCTAATTTATCTCCATATATAATATCTGAATCAGATGCGGCCTCTTTTATTATTCTTTGTAAAACATCCGGGGCTGTAAATAAATCTCCCGAGTTCATAAAAATTATGAACTCACCGGAGCTTTTGGAAATTCCTTTGTTCATGGCATCGTAGATGCCCTTATCTGGCTCAGAAATAAATACATCTATTCGGTCAAGATATCTTTTTATAATCGGCACAGTATTATCTTTCGAGTTGCCGTCTATAACAAGAAACTCAATATTTTGATATGTTTGTTCTAATACACTGTTGATCGTTTGTTCAATTAGCTTTTCATTATTATATACAACAGTAATAATCGATATCTTAGGGTAATAATTCATTCTTTATTTTGTCAAAATAGCATTATATAATTGCTGATACCTGGTCGCAACTTTTATAATTTCAAAAGTATTGACAATTTCATCTCTACAATTTCCTGCGTACTCTGCATACCGCACTGAATCAGAAGATAGTAAAATAATACTTTGAATCATTTCTTTAATTTCAAACGGTTTGATAAGAGCCCCAGTAAGACCGGGCTTTATGAGATCCCCTATTCCACCAACATTAAAAGCCACACAAGGCACTCCGCAACTCATTGCTTCCATAATCGTATTTGGCAGGTTCTCACTTTTTGATGTAGAAACAAAAATATCTGCTGCGTTGTAAATGACAGAAAGAGTTATTTCATCTACCACTTTACCCAGAAAAATAATATCTGCATTAAAATTGTCATTTCCTTCAGGCTTATCTCCCCCAAAGACAACCAGTTGAAAATCTTTATGGTTTCGTTTAAGTTCGATTGCCACCTCCTCGAAATAGGCATATCCTTTATTAGGATCTGCAGTAGCACCCGATGCACCAAAAAGAATAATTTTCTTGTTTACAGGAAGGTTTAAGATCTCCCTTGCGATTTCCTTTGGAAAAGGCTTAAACACGGAGGCATTAACACCGTTCGGAATATGTTCTGTGCGATAATGCTGTAGTAATGCACTTTTCCGGGCTTTGTCAAACAACCATTTGCTAGGTGTAACTATCACAATTTTCTGTTGCTGATCGTAAACCTTCTTCTTTCTGTTCCAAATCCGTTTTGTAATATCGTTTGGATCAAGAGACTTCAATAACGGACATTGTCCGCAACCACTCTGATATCGCTCACAATCATATGGAAGGTGACAGCCGCCAGTGAACGCCCAGCTATCATGTAAGGTCCAAATTACCGGTTTTTCGAGTGTCTGAATATTTTTCAGGCTTATAAAACCGTCATTTACCCAGTGTAGATTTAGAATATCCCCCTTCACAGAATGAATAGCACCATTATTCAACCAGTTAACACTAAAATAACTGCTCCTTCCAGAATATCGACGCAGGGGATATCTGTCTATATGGGGACGAACTAATGCCTTTAATTTATTAGTGTAAGTTGGGGGAGTAATTGTTGTTCCTTCGCCGGATGAAATCTGAACAACTAGATGCGAATCAATACCAATCTTTTTAAGCCCGGTATTCAATCTTACTGCAGCCTTTGCGGCCCCTCCATCTTTGTCATATGTGTTGATTTGTGTTACTCTCAAGACACTTTGTTTTTATTAACTAAAGCATTCCATCTTCTTAAAAACGGTAAAGCGTTACACACAACTCGCCCTTTGATGGAATTATAATATGACTCTGCTTCATTGATACATTCCATGACCTCAGTACTGCTAAGAATAGGGTTTCCCATGTAATTATTAAACATCTCTCTTTGCGAGGCATTCATAGACTTATCAGTAACCCTAAATGTCTTTTTCACCTCCTCTATATATTTATTCCCATAAAAGCCCTTGTCTATTTGCAAAGCAAATTCGTATTCAACACTAACTTCATCAAGATAAAAAAAACGGCAATGGGCAGCAAGCGAATAAAAAAGATTTGAACCAATAGTATTACTACTGGTATATTCAAATGATGTGCATAAATGATAAAGCCTGAAAAGGAATTTGGGATCATACATATGTCCAGCTGAAACCACTTCAAATCCGGCCTTCTCAAATGGTATATGATAACCGTGATGATAGTCCTTCCAATAAACGCATATTTTTACGGGTTGAAATTCCGGACCCAACTTCTTTAATTTGGTTATTATATCGGAGAAATCTGGTTTAACTGTAATATGATGACTTGAATGCGACAAAAAGAACAGCGTTCCATTACGTTTGGATGTGGGAAGATCTTTCAACATCTCACAAACATACAAGAATGGCGAATTTCCTTTGATAACTTTCTTAGGTACTGCTTTCAGGTATGCTGGCAGCCGATGTTGAGAGTAATTAAAAATAGTGGGGATCTTAATGTATTTTTCGTAGTCGCTTACTTTATCAGAAAAAACAATACCGTGAGGTATTATCATTTTAAGTGGATAGTCAATGTCAATACCAGCATACAACTTCAGCACTTTATCAAGCCCATAGAAAGCATTCCAGTGACACAACTCGGAAGTTTTTAGTTCTCTGTCTTTACATAAAAGCTCCAGATCATTTTGCTCATCTAATGCCTGTTCCTTGGTATAATACATTTACATTACAATTTTTTTCCTTTTTATTACTATCTGCATCTGATCGTTTGTTTGGGTATAATAACTCACCCACAATACCGAATCTCGTAACACAAGCCCTGGATATCCTGTATCGCCACCCGAAGGAAGTTCTTCAAATGATTTAAAGGTCAAGTTTCTTGGATCAAATTCTGTCAAATATGACTTATAATAATTTTTCATTGATCCGGCAGCAAGTATAAGGTTTCCATTTGGCAATAACACCATATTAGGCCCCCTGACAGGATATTGCAGTTTTGTCCAATCCCACTTGGCAAAAGGATATTTTGATTTGCCAAAATAGGCCCCATTTGCACAGTCATCTCTCAAACACACATATGCTACCGAATCTTCATTAATAACAAGGCTAGCTTCAGATGGACAACCTTTGTTAAAAATATCAGCGCCTTTTACTTCATACCTCAAAAAACCCGAATCTGAACTAAAGAACAAAACCAGTTTAGGCTTTTGTGAACTACCTTTTTTATATAAATATCCAATTGAGTAATTAATATTTTTAAATTTAGTATAACGCCAGAGCCAGTAATCAGTAATTCCAACTGAGTGAGGCTTTCCTATGCCGGTTTTATTTAACTTCCAAACAAAATTATATTTCTTATCCAAAGTATCTCTTGCAAACCCTGCCAAAGACAACTTTCCTTCATTGTCAACAAAAAATTTCGGATCTCTTAAATCTAAGTAAGGAACCGAAACTGTCCCAATGGTGTTCCATGATAGACCATCAGGAGAAATTAGTATTCTAAAAATGCCGTCATAACTGGTATGACTACTTCCTTCCCGAAAAGCGCAGTAAAATTGATTCTCAAACTGCGTTAAGTCGGTGAATGCACTATGCACTCCTTTTTTACTCCAGATGACCTTTAACAGATCAGCGTTTGGGTCCACTGGTATTACAGGATTCTCTAAGCCATTTTCTTTCTTACAACCAAATAATACTAAGGCACAAAATATAACTTGGGCTAAAACAAAATTATGTTTCATATATTTCTAGGTTGGGATATAGATTCCCTATAGGTAAATAAACTAATCAAAATTAAAGCACTGCCGGCAAACAAGTTATAAAGCATTAGGTATCCAGCAGCATTGTAGTAAAAATAGTAATAAAACAACACAATAGTTAATGCAACGGATGCTGGTAAAAAAGATTTTTTCATTGGATACTTTATGTCATATTTAATTTCAAAATAATACGACAATAAAAACTGTGAAAATTTAAGCACCACTAGTGCAGCTGCAATACCTAACAATTCAAATCTGACAGCCACTATTTTTAAAAAAGCGTAGACGAGAATCATACTGACAGTGTTTATAATGGGCAATAGCCTGGTTTTCTTTTCAAAAAATATGTTAAAAGAATAGACTATGTAATAGGCCCTTCCCACCGAGGCTAGTAGTAATAGTGGAATGTACAAGACAGCACCTTGATAGGATGAACTTGTAATTAGCTTGAGAAACGGGGACATGAAAATAAAAATCAACCCCATCAAGACAAATTCAGCTAATAATAATATATCAAAATATCGACCAACATATGTTTGTTTTCCATCCTGCAGGAAACCTTCAGAAGACAGTAGCTTATTATAAATCATCGGTGTTACTGCGTTCCATATAGAGAGGAGTATAATTTCGACGGGGGCAATCAGCGTTCGTGCGAGATTATAAATTCCCAGTTCAGAAAGAGAATAAGTACTGTTAATAAAAAAACGATCCATGGTATCGGATATGTTTCCTATTATATTATACAGCACTACTGGCGCTGAATAAATAAACAGCGCCTTGATGATGTCTTTATCGAATTTAAACTTAATGGAATATTGCCTGGCAAACCATATAAAGAGAATGATCATGGACAGGAAAAGTCCAACAAAACGCCCCCGCACATTTCCGGTAGCTCCGGCATTCATCAATACAACTCCAGTTACAATACCGGCAATTGATAGGAAAAAAGGGACTATTGTAATTATAATCGCGGCCTTGAGATCTTCCTTAATTCTAAAATACTGGAGCAATAGCTGGTTAAATGATAGAGAAATACTGCTTCCTAAAACAAAATAGCCATATTTTTTGAGCGAAAGATTTCCTCTGAATACATATTCAAATACTCTTTCACCAAACAAAGAGAGTACTAGGAATAATATTGCAATAATCAAAAATGAGGAGAAAAAAGTATTCATCAATAAATCTATCTCCTTTCCTTTCGCCTTATAATCATTAAAAAATCTAAAGATCGCTGTATTAAAACCAAAAACGACAAAGAGTATAAAATAATTCTCTGCAATATAAGCCAAACCTACAACACCATAATCTGTGGTAGTTAAATGCCGGGTATATAATGGCAATAATAAGAATGAAGCAATTAATGGTACAAACCCCAGAATTGTATAAACGGATACTGCTTTAATAAGCTTAAAATTCATCTGTTTCTAATCCTTCTTTTATTTTTTTTTGAAGTTGGCCACTCTAATTTCACTCTTACCGTTATTAATTGCATAATAGCTTATATAATAGCGATTAGCCCTTTGAACGATTCCGGGATATCCTGTTTCCTGGGCATCCGTTAGTGTAATACTTTTCAATTTCTTGTTTTTATTCAGGTCATATAACCAAACCTTCGTTTGTCCGTCTATCCGCCCTGCTACCAATAAAGTATCTTGTCCCTCAGGAAGTATATTAGGTCCGCCAATGCCTTTTATGGGCAACTCTTTCCATGCTGAGGTATCACTGTCGCCAGCACCAATGAGAGAGGGCCCTGTTTCCCGACGGATTATAACAAATGGATTTCCTTTGTTATTGAATTTAATTGTTCCTTCGGTTGGAATATCAGGCAAATCATAGTTCTTTTCAATATTCATATTGTTCAGGCTGGAGCCGGAAAGGAGAAATATTTTTGATTTGCTGTCTGTATAAAATTGATAGGCAAGACCATAGTACTTCCCATTATAATAAGTAGGTCGCCATAACCAAAGTCTGTTGCCCTTAACATCAGGCAGATTAAATTTAACAGGGGATGACCATTTTCCAGACGCGTCCAGACTTATATAATAATTATCTGCATCTATACTAGATGGAGATTTATAAGATTTCATACCAAAGGTTGTAATAAATAGACCAGGCTTACTTCCGGTAGGAATAATCAGAAACTTTGGATCGCGAAAATCAGTTCCTTCGTTATGGATTTTTTGCTGGACTTTCCAACTATTTCCATTCTTACTTTTCATAATTACCAGATAACTATTTTTTAATGCTTCTGGAGAAACTACATGTACTGGTGCTTCACGGAAAACCAGATAAAAATACCCTTTATAATAGGTAAGATCTGTAAAAGCACAGTGCTGATCTGAACTATACGCTATCACAGTTGATACTTTCCCGAAAGTACTATCTTGTGCACGGCCGTTGGTTGTCCTCAATAGTAAACAAATAGCTATTGCCAGGAACATTACATTTTTAATGCATCTTTTCATAAAGAAAAAGTTAAAGAACGGTTAACTATTAAATCATTACTTAGTGAAACGGTTTCCTAATCTTTACACTAGCAAAAAAACGGCCGAAAAATGAAAGTATTCTCGGAAGTTAGTTTTTTCTGGTGAGAGTCATTATCCGGTGATTTTATAAGAACAAAGATAAATAGCATATTGGCCAGATTTAACCCTAGTATAATACGATATATATAACTTATTATTGTGATAAAATAGCCCGGGATAACCTGTATCTTTTTCAGATGGTAAATCTGTCAATTTAACTAATTTCTTCTCAGCTTCATCCAGCTTATATAAGGAAGTCCGTATTGTCGGGTCATAAGTTCGACCTGCAACATAAATGCTACCAGCGATATTTATTATACTGGGAGATTCAAGGATAATATTAAAGCTGCTCCAGGCGATGCTATCATAGGGGAATTGGGATATGCCCAACCAGGTTTTCCTATCATCGCAATCTCTCCTCGCAAAAATCATCATTGTATCGTTATACTTAAATAAAAAGGAAGCCTCGGTTGGACAGCCTTTGCCAGCGATATTTCTTCTTACAAGTTGAAACTTTGGAAATGTTGGTTTACGGGCTGAGTAAAGAGACATCTCGCTGGAAGTACGGGCAGGATTAAATCCATAGGCAATTGAATATAAAACTTGCCCATTTCTTCTTATGCTCCATAACCAATCATCTGAAACATCAGTGAAGACAGCATTTCCCCACTTATGCACAGAACTATCGTAGTGCCATATCAGGTTATCCAGCTTTGTGTTTTTTGCCCCAGCATTAATTAATAGTTCATCATCTAAGCCTATCAAAAACTTAGGATCCCTCAAATCACTACCCGGGATAACTAAAATCGTATCTGTGGTCCAATGTACCGCATCTGCTGAAACTAAAACACGGAGCTTGCCATCGTTTGTAGAATGTCCTGTACCTTCCCTAAAAACACAATACCAATTATCATGAAACTTGATAATATCCGTAAATGCCAAATAGTTACTTGCAGACCATATAGTTCTTATTTCCAATTTCGTCATATCAATCTCAAGATCCGAGCCGGACTTTCTACAACCTTGAAACAGGATTATAATAGCAAAAACTACCAACAACGAGCGCATCATAGAAGGGGATATTAGCGATTATTAGATAGCAGACCTAACATCTTTAAATGTTTAATAACATCGAATCTTAAAATAATTTCAAATCGGAGTTTCGGAAGCACAACTAATTAAACCATCATACCATAAAATCACTACTGTTGCGGTGCTATAGAATTCTGCGAAGTTCTCAATTGATACTTCAATTCGGCCAACCGCCAATCACTTAAATTGTCTATATCCTGCGCTTCCATATCATCCAGCAGTATCCCTCCAACCTTACCCAACATGTAATTCCCCGTTTCCCGGAACTTGTTAATTTCGAAAAAATAAAACTGACCAGCATCATGATAAGCAATTGGAAGATCCTGGGATCTTGCATTCAGATTCTCGGGCCAGATCATTGACAAATCACCTTCTTCATTTTGTTTCAGGGCTCTCCAGATGGGGTAACTGAAACTCAGAATCGGAATAACACAAGTTAAATCGCTTTGTATAAGCTTATTGTAAGCTCGTTTTAATACCTCTCCATTAACTAAAGGGGCACAGGGATATATACAACAAGCATATTCGAACTCCCTTCCCTCCCCGGCATAATCCTCAATTACTTCTGTAAGAACTGCAGCCGTAGTAGCATAGTCATTCGAATTCAATTCACTTCTGCGGAAAGGAACTTTCGCTCCATACTGCAAAGCTACTTCCGCTATTTTATCGTCGTCGGTTGAAACCATTACGTCATCAAACAACCCACTTTCTATTGCGGCCTTAATAGAATAGGCAATAATAGGTTTACCTAAAAAATCCTTTATATTTTTGCCTGGAATTCTTTTACTTCCACCTCTGGCAGTTATTATAGCAACATTAGCCATTCAAATACTCGTTTCTTAATAATGAAATGATAAATGAATTGTAGTACCTTCCATCTTCATAACAGTTCTCACGCAATATACCATCCTTTTTAAATCCGAATTCTTCAGTAAAGAATTTAATCTTTTTTTCATCAAATTCGTACAACTCCATCCAGATCTTATTAAGATTCAAGTTCTTAAATCCATAATCAATCAGCAATTGCGCAGCATCTTTTGCCAATCCTTCATTGTCTATATATTTTTCCCCATCACCTATATAGAATGAAAAATCTGCTGACCTTGTTATCCAGCTTATATACAATAATCCACAAGCTCCAATTGGAGCACTATCCACTAAGCTTTCTATGATAAACATATAATCGTTCTGACTAGACATAGTGCGATTGTACCAGCCTTCCTGGTTAAACATGGATAGTTCCCTATGTTCCCTGAAGTTTCTTCTGAAAGAAGGGATATTCCTCCAATCTCTCAGCAATACCAAGTCCTCGCGTTCAACGGCTCTCAATCCCGTTTTAGATCCAATTATCATAAAATGTCATTTAATGCAATATGCTCACCTTGTTGAAGATCTCTGTTTAAAACTTTTCCATGCAGTTTATCCGCCTGATAAGGTTTAAAAGCATCTTCCGGACATGGTCTAAGCGCGTCAAACATTTCTGCGGTCAAAACTGTTCCTTTTTCAATCTTATTCTTAGCACGTAAGCTGCGTTGCTGTACAATGCGGGATTGTTGCTCATTAGGCTCAATTCTTTTCACCCCATCGCCAAGTGAATGGAAGATTTCATTGGAAAGGTCCACCATTTGCCGCCAGGTAACAGGATTCATTGCAAATTTATGGTCAGGTCCAGTTCTTTCATTATCATCAGTAAAATGTTTCTCTATTATTCTTGCCCCCAATGCAACAGCCCCTGCTGTGGTTGCCGCCCCCAATGTATGATCAGAAAGGCCTAACAAAACATCCGGATACTTTAATGCAAAAGTTTTCAATACATTCAAGTTTACATACTTATATTTATCCGGATCAACAGTGTAATTGGTGTTACATTGCATCAGGCAAATATCAACATTACATGATTGCAGAATTGCCATTGCCCTTTCGACATCCTCCATGTCCGCTGCTCCTGAAGCAATCAAAACCGGTTTTCCCTTGCTACCAATATGCCGGATAATTTCCGGCCATGTAATATCACCCGAGCCTATTTTATATACGTTAACATAGGGGTCAATATGGTCCACAGACTCAAAATCATAAGGGCTGGTAAAGTATTCTATTCCAACTTCATCACACTTGCTTTTCAATACAGGTGTCCAGTCCTGGCTAATGCTTGCGTCTTCATATACTTCATACACACTTTTTTTCCATCCACTTTGATGGGAAAGTTTCCCTTGAAGATTCTCAAAACCGAACTTACTAACAATTTTAGACGCTTTAAAATTCTGGAACTTAGCGGCATCTGCACCAGCTTCCTTTGCAAGTTCAATCAGTTTTAACGCTCTTTCGATACTGCCATCATGATTAGCCCCAATATCTGCAATAAAATAAGGGAGGTGATTGTAACCAATTGTTCTGTTACCGATTTTAAAGTCGTTGATCATGCAAATGCCTTTTAAAATGTGTATAAAGTAAGTTTAAATCTGTTTGTATGTCTGGTATGTTAAACTCTTGCAGAGAAGCTGCTTTTTCAACCGACAAAGTAGTATTAAATGGTCGCCTGATTGTACACGATTCTTCCATTCGGGCTTCCTGTACCAGTGAAGAAGGAAATCCTCCTAAATCAGCTATTTTTTTGATAAAATCATATTTGGATAGCCCAGTTCTACATCCTAGATTCAGCAACCCAGTTATTTTACTTTCCAGCAACGTCGAGATTATTTGTGCCAACGTGCCTACATACAACGGATTAAAAAAAACATTGGAATAACCCTGAATTTGCTTGCCAGCCTGCAAGTTTTTCCACGCCCATTCAAATAGCGAATTACCTAGCGGATCTTTAAATCCAAAAATATTATTTCTCAGCACGAGCGAAGAGTGGCAGGAGTTCAAAAATGCCTCTTCACCCAATGCTTTAGTAAATGCATAATAGTTCAATGGATCTACATAATCTTCCTCCTTATAATTTCCCTTTGTTCCATTAAAAACAGAATCGGTAGAAATATATAGACTCCTTTCGATGAAGGCACATTGGCAGATGACTCTTCCTGCTTGCACGTGAAGCTTATAGGTGTAATCCTTATCACTTTCACAGGAATTCAAATTTACGTTTGCGGCACAATGAACGACATGCGAAGGACGCAGTTCTTCCAACAATGACCGAAAACCAGCGATATCAGACAAATCGCAAATCAATTGATTCGGATTATTAGCAGTCCTTCCTACTGAATAAACGGTATAACGGTCATTATTCAAAAGTTCCTTCACCACGTATCTTCCCAGCATACCAGATGCACCAGTAATCAAAATTTTCTTAGTCAAACCATTTTATTTTACGCTTCAAAAGTTGGATCTACATGGTCTTTCACCAAAGCTCTGATTTCTTCAACAGAGAGCCATTCTGTATTTTGCCCGGAATTATACTGAAAACCTTCTTCTACCTTAACCGCATTAAATTGTTTAATAAAATCATTCAAATCCCATCTTGCCACCTGTGGAAGAATAGCATAATAAGTACCTAGATCATAAGTAGTGTAAGAGTCGGACGATGTAATCATCTCTTCGTGAATTTTCTCACCAGGACGTATACCAATAACTTCCTTTTTACATTCAGGGCCAATTGCCTCTGCGACATCCGTAACTTTATACGATGGAATCTTTGGCACAAATAGTTCTCCTCCCCATGCAGTTTCCAAAGCATGCAAGACCATTTGGACCCCTTCATCCAGAGATATATTAAAGCGGGTCATTTTCTCATCAGTAATCGGCAATGCACCTTCTTTTCTCTTCTTGAGGAAGAAAGGAATAACCGAACCGTTTGATCCCATCACGTTGCCATATCTAACCACAGAAAATTTAATAGGGTTATAACCTCGAATATTATTTGCTGCAATAAAAAGCTTATCCGAAGCCAGCTTGGTTGCGCCATACAGGTTAATTGGAGCTGCAGCTTTATCCGTAGACAGGGCGACCACTTTTTCAACTTCGGTTTCAAGGCAGGCGTTGATGATGTTTTCCGCCCCAATAATATTGGTCTTAATACATTCGCTGGGATTATACTCGGCAATTGGTACATGTTTCATTGCTGCAGCATGTATCACATAATCAATTCCTTTTAACGCTCGCTTTACCCTCTCAAAATCCCTAACATCGCCGATAAAAAAACGTATCATTGGGTATTGGCTGATAGGATAATCCTGTGCCATCTGAAATTGCTTCTGCTCATCCCTTGAAAATATCACCAACCTTCTAATATTGGGCCATTTCTTCAAGACCGTTTTTGTGAAGGCTTTTCCAAACGATCCAGTTCCTCCGGTTATCAGTATACTTTTGTTATTTAAATCCAGCATATGAATATGATTTTTGCAATCGTAAATTTTTGACAGTACAGTTCTCGGGTCATCCCAATATATCTCTATAGGTTTTTCTCAGAATAAGCGAGGCGATAACTAAAACTCCTCCTATTAATCCACCAAATACGATGCCTTTTAATTTGCCTAATCGTATCTTTTCAAGTGGGAGTATAGGAGAATCTACTACCTGTATCACAGGTGTTTCCTGCGCCATTGCTATTTTACTGAGTTCAAGATTTTTAACAACTTCTGCATACATTGTTTGCAGTATAAATTTATCCCGCATGGCAAATTCAGCTGAAACACCAGCTGCCAACTTAGCCGGGTTTTGGTTAATATCCTGAATACTGGCAGCAGAATAAGTTTTGCGATTCAATAAAATTTCAATTGAGTCTGCTTGCAACTGAAGTTTATCCACACTAATTTGATTTCTCCGGGTCTTCGTGTCTATGTAAAAATCGGTAGCTTCTTTCACCAGCACTTCTGCGAAATGTTTAGAAAACACCTCATGCTTAGATATACACTGCACAGATATGAAATTGAGTTTTTTGTCAGGACGTGTAACCTGAAGATTCCCTTTGATAATTCGTTTAAAAAGATCCTGCAAAATACTATCTTGTTGGCGACTAAAAGTCCGATGATCTGCATTCAATGGAAAGAAGACATTCTCTAAGCCTTTGCCTTTCCACGATTCCCTCAATTTATTAAACCCGATATAGCATTCAGCCATTGTCATTTCCTTACCTTCAACAATTATACTTGAAAGTAATGTACTTTGAATCATCATTCTGGATTTCAGGAATTCGAGTATATTGTCTCCCTGAAACAGGCCATTACCTGCACCACCACCACTAAGATCTATTCCAAATTGACTTGCAAGGCCCGAATAAGCGCCTAACAAACTAGATTGATTACCTTCTTCCAGCACAAAAGTTAATTCACCTTTGTATTTGGGATCTGTATTTAACGAAATCGTAAGGCCCAGAGCCCCACCAATTAAGCCAACTATTATTATTAGAAGCTTTTTGCTCCACAAAAATTTAATCCATTCCTCGACCTTCAGGAGCAGATTTCTTAGGGAAGTATCATCGTTTTGCAAGGGCCAGTCGTTTTTATTTTACGCAAAAAATAAACATAGTTAAACAATTTTCTACTTAACTCTCGTGAGAATAGTTACAATAATTAACGCAAGTGAAGCTATGCCACTACTTAATCCAATTATCTCCTGACCTGTCAGACCTTTCCGGTCCTTTTTACTCGGAATATATACTTCGGACCCTGGTTTCACCCTGGGATACCTATTAAAGAACAATACCTTCCTGGTACTTTTCACCTCACCGTTAGGATAAACAACGTAGCTACGTCTCTTCAAAGCTGAAGATGTATATCCCCCAGCACCTCTTATATAATCTCTGAAAGCATATCCGTTATCGTAACGAATCTTCTTGGGAAAATAAACTTCTCCAAACATCTGAACCGTCTGTAGCCTCTTCGGTATTTTCAGCACATCTCCCTCTTCTAACAGAATATCGTACTTTGATCCGGGTTTCTTAACAACATCATCCAGGTTAATACCAAGCAACTGGTATTTTCGTTCAATCATATTTTTAACACTGGTAATGCTTGAGCTATCCTCCAACTTATTATAAAATAATTCTAATTTATTGTTCAACAAAGCGCTATCTGAACTATTGATGTAAGTCCTCCGAAGCAGCACGGCTCCTTCAGGGAAAGCCTCTGGTTTAAGTCCACCAGATCTTCTGATCAGATCTGAAATATGCTCTCCTTTATTAACAATAGTATACTGCCCGGGATATACCACCTCTCCCTCAACAGAAATATTAGCCTGCTCGCTATAGGCTGGTGATTTGCGGATAATAATCTCATCAAACGGCTCCAATAATACCTGCTCTCCTGCAATGCTGCTCAGATCTGCATTAATATCGAACTGCCTTATGATCGCTTTGGCACTATCCTTACTATTATAATCTCCTTTTCTTATTCTTCTTGATACCTCCACATGCTTTAAAGAAGCTGCATCCCTAAGCCCGCCGGCAAGCAATACAAGATCCTCCAGCCGCATACTATCTGCATATGGGAATGCGCCGGGCCTGTTTACCTCACCCCCAATAGTAACTAAATACTGCTGCCTCAGATCCAGTTTAGAAAACACAATCACGCTGTCTTCCTTCTTAACCGCAATATTGGATCGTCCGTTGATAACATCCTGCACATTAAAACTGATAATTGCAGGTGTGAAGTCATCCTGCAAACGACGTATAATACCACGATTCAATGAAGCTTCTTCCCTTACTCCGTCCGCCTTCTTAATCAGATCAGCCACCGTCATTCCCTGCTCCATCCCGTAATTTCCTGGATGGAAAACAGCACCACTGATAGTTACACGGTTACTAAATCGGTTCAAAATAGAATCTACAAAAAACTGATCACCGGATTTAAGCTTAAATGTAGCAATCTGATCGGCAGGTACATTAATTACTTCCCTCTCTTTACTATTGATACGGTATCCGGTTATATTGTCTTTAAAAGATCCGTCTGTATATCCCCCTGCGTAATCCAGTATATTCTGTAACGTCTCATTGTCCTTAGCCTCAAATATTGCCGGGCGCTTTACTTCCCCTATTAATTCAACCCTCGTTTTATAGGGGTTTACCTTAACAATGTCCTGATCCTGTAATACAATATTATTGGTAAGATCTCCCTTTGTAAGAAAATCGTACAAGTCAAACGTAGTGGCGATGCTACCATTACGGATAACCTGGATGTTCCGGAATGAGCCATTATCGTCTGGTCCCCCCGATACATATAATGCGTTAGCTACTGTTGCCAGCGATGGTAGTGTATAGGTGCCGGGCTGTTGAATCTCTCCTATCAATAATACCCTTATGCTCCGGATGTTGCCCAACGATACCTGTACAAAGGTTTTACCACTGGAGATAGTTGAATATATAGATGATAATTGCTTGGTAATCCTGGTTTTAGCCTCATCCATTGTCAATCCGTTCACATACACCGGCCCGAGATTTGGAATACGGATATACCCTTCCGAAGTAACAGTTAATTTATATTGCACCTCTGAATAACCATACACATCAATCATCACCTGATCATCCGCTGCCAGCTTATAATTGGAAGGAGTAGGTATTCGTAGGTTGGGTTCAAACGTCAGGTTCTTATTAGTAAACAACTCGGCCCCAAATATTTTCTTCCTTTTTATGTCAGATGTATTTGCATTTTGCCGGAACAAATCAACACTGCTGGTATCAGAATCATTAAATGATCTACCCGAATATTGAGTGTCTTGTTGAAACATTTCATTACTCTTCTTTTTTTCCAGTGACTTGTCCAGTCCCATTGCCTGTATCCTCGTCTTCAGCTTCTCTGCCTCACTTGCCGGCACACCCTTCTGCTCTGCATATGAATCAATATCATCCATAGACATGTTATTCTGCTTCATTTCAGCCACAATCCGCCTGATCTGATCATCTGATAAATTATCTACGTTTACTTGCTTTATCTGAGCCGGGGACGGCACCTGTGCCATTACACAAAACCCTATAAACAGGAACAGTTGGACCAGCAATAATTTTTTTAACATGTATAATAGGATCTAAAACTTTCTCGAATACCTTTTTGGAAAACAACTTCACCAGCAAAATCGACAGACTTTGCCAAATAAGGTGCAAATCTATTAAAAATACCATATAAATGTTAGTTCCGGCAGAATTCCTAACACTTTTAACCTGAAATCCTTATGAGCTGTCTGATAAACGTTTAAACATTTTATTAAGCATCGGACACAACCTACTGCAAATTTATTTCCAGCTTTCTCCTACTTTCTAATTTTAAGTTATTTATAATATGTAAATATTATTAATGCAATAGGAAAATCTATTTTCCCATCATTTACGTTAATTATAGTGAGAGTCACCTGTGTTTACCTGTTATATAAAATTTGGATCACTACTTAAACTACCACCTGTTTTATCGATCTAAGTACTGGTATACGACAAACTGCTTGAGAATCAATTGAAAACAACGGAGAAAATCATGTATTAACCGCCTTCTGGCATCCTTAGAAAACGTCTTTTACCCCCTTTTCTGTTTAAATTAGTTATGGCAAAACTTAAACATTATGTCATCTGTTGAATTTAACACCTTGCTTATCGGAAATGCTGATTTCCTGAAACCCTTTGCTTTTACCCTCACCAAAGACACCGAACAGGCAAAAGATCTTTACCAGGAAACCCTTTTCAGAGCCCTGTCCAACCGGGAAAAATACCTGGAAGGCACAAACATCCGCGCATGGCTGTTCACCATCATGCGAAACATCTTTATAAATCATTACCGGAAAAAACTGAAACATCGCACTGTCGCAGAACCCAGCGCCAGCGAATTTTTCATAAACCACCAGCAGAATATAGTCAGCAATAAAGCGGCCTCTAACTTACAGATGAAAGATATCCATATAGCAGTATATCACCTGCCGGGCATCTTCAAAAAACCCTTTATGCTCTACTATGAAGGTTACAAATACTTCGAAATTGCAAATATGCTGAAGGAACCACTAGGCACTATCAAAAGCAGGATACATTTTGCCCGGAAGATCCTCAAATCACAGGTTCCCAGGCAATAATCCCTTTACAATAAAAATACTCACTATTATCCGGCCCGAAGCCGGACCAGCACTGCTATGAACGGTAATAACCATATACCAGCCGCAGGTAATGTTCCCTCAGGTGCGACTGGAAATAAAAAGCAGTGATCATAATTATAGCGGCTGCACAGAGGAACGCAGGATGAGGCCAAACATAATAACCGGCCAGGCATAACACCAGGTAACGCGCATACTCCAGGTAAAACACCCATTTCTTCTGCTCCATAATAGCGCCGCAGTTGATCAGCGTAAGCAGGATCAGCAGGGTAACGCATACCTGTATAAATACCGGAACATAATGCTCCAGCAACAGGAAAGAAAATAATAAAACCAACGTGGCCACTATCTGCCACAACACATAATTAAACAGCTTAGGCGCCTCCGTTACATGATTGCGTAACAGGAACTTCTTTTCCAGGATGGCCCTTGCACCGGGATCCACATTATCCGGCTTCCCGAAAACAACACGTAATTTATTCCTCCACCCCTTCGCCTGCCGGGCGGAATACAACATCTCCAGGATAAAATGAAAATGCTGCCACAAAAAGCTATTGCTCTCCAGCGGTTTGGTGAGGCCATACACCGGCTCCTCCTCTTCTTTCACAAAAGTGCCAAATAACTTATCCCATATTATAAATACGTCTCCGTAATTCTTATCAAGATACTGCGGGTTGCTGGCATGATGCACCCTGTGATGCGATGGCGTTACCAATATGTATTCCAGTATTCCAAGCTTACCTATTGTGCGCGTGTGAATAAAGAAAGGATACAGCCCATGCACCAGCAACATACTGGTAATCATAGCAGGAGGGAAACCGATCACCGGAAGTATAGCCCAGAAACCCGTACGTATAAACGCCTGGAACACGGTAATCCGCGCAGATACCGTGTAATTGAACTCCTCACTCTGGTGATGCACCACATGCGCACACCAGAAAACGGTAACTTCATGCGCCAGCCGGTGATACCAGTACCAGATGAAATCCGTACAGATCAGCAATGCCACCCACAGCAATACACTGGCCTTAATATCAAAAACAGCAAAGTGCCGGTACAGGTAATCATACACAAAATAAAAAAGCCCTACTGTGAACGTATCCAGCAGACGCTCCGCGATACCTATACTCAGATTGGTAATGGAATCATTAAACTTGAAATAAGTTTTTCCGTTCTTCCGCGCCACCAGGTATTCTAACCCAATAAAAGTCAGGAAAAAAGGAACTGCCAATGCCAGGTAGTTTAAATGCACTTGTTATAATTTTAAAATCCGGAATCCAAATAGTAAGACATAGGCTATTACACGGTGCCAGCCCATGCATAGGTTTATCGGTAATAACTGGTGGTGGTAAATCAATACAATGATAAACAATAAAATCTAATTATCCTACTATTTTAATAGACTAATAAAAACAGAAGGCGGAAAACAGCTTTCGCCGCTCTCCGCCCCTGCGTCATTGCATATATTTTTGTTAGTCTTCCGGAGGCCCGCCGTCAGCCATTCTTACCACTTTGGGTACAAAACGGCCAATCACATCTACAAGTGATGTTTGCGCCTGCATCACAGTATCGATGTTCTTATACGCTCCCGGCGCTTCGTCCAATCCACCGCCAATAAGCGTTACGCCATGTTCCTGTAACTGCTGCCTTAACACGGCTTCAGTGATAGATGCCTTCGCCTTTGTGCGCGACATTAATCTTCCGGCGCCATGCGAAGCGGATTGCAAACTCCCCTCTTCACCCTTACCACGTACAATAAATCCCGGCGCCGTCATGGAGCCCGGGATAACACCCAGCACGCCTTTTCCCGCAGGTGTGGCGCCCTTCCGGTGCACAATCACTTCCTTCCCCTGGTATATTTCCTTCCAGGCAAAGTTGTGATGGTTCTCCACCCTGGCCAGCAAAGCAGCTCCCGTAGCATTGATCAGCCGCTTATGGATCAGGTGATGACAGGCAGACGCATAATCGCCTGCCAGGTTCATAGCCAGCCAGTACTCCTGCCCTTCTGCTGTATCCAGGTCAAGGTAAGCCAGGTGCTTTGCATGCTCCGGTAACGGGCAGATCTCCTTTGCAACCTGTGTGTAGTGCCCGGCTATCTGGGCCCCCATTCCACGTGAACCTGAATGGGATAATAATGCCACATATTCACCAGGCGCTAACTGCCATTCATTCTGCGGATCTGTGATAGTTGCAATCCCCCATTCCACGAAATGGTTACCTGAACCGGAAGTCCCAAGTTGCCCGGCAGCCTTATCAAACAGGTTTTTAACAAACCGGATCTCTTTGAACTCCTTTCTTTCCAGCACCGGGTCTTCTTCCCTTTTCTTCCACTCCGCACCGGCGCCGAATTTGGTGAAGGTCATCAGTTGCTGCTTATACGATGTTTCGTTGATCAGCAACGACTGCACCGGCAAATCTAATATACTCAAACACATACGGCAACCTATATCCACACCTACTCCATACGGGATCACTGCATTATCTGCCGCTAATACGCCACCAATCGGTAATCCGTAACCCTGGTGGGCATCCGGCATCAACGAACCAGCCACAGCAACAGGCAACCGCACCGCATTATTTAATTGCTTCACAGCTCCCTCTTCTATATATGACTCCCCATAAACAGCATAAGGCACCGGGGTTTCCCGCAGGGCAATAACTGCCGGAGCCGCAGGCACCAGCAAACCTTCAGCGATTCCACCCAATATCGCATCGTCTTTATATGCAGCAGGATCTGCCAGCACTTTCTTTAATAACTCAATTGCTTCTTCTTCTGTGTAATGAGCAAAATGCTGCTCAATAACATCCATGGCTACACGAATAACGGGGCTTTGAGGGTAACCAATGTCCAGTAATGTTTTACCACTGATTTTTAAATTTGACATAAAGGGTTAATTTTTATTCGTACCACTCCTCCTGCAGCAGTTGCTGCAGGGTATATTTCTTAAATGGATCTTTTCTTTCGGGTAACCATCTTCTCCGGCTCGATTGCTGGCTCCTGGTGACCTTCCATATCCTGTGTTCCATCTGATGACGCTTCAGGTAATTATCCAGCTGATCAATGGCCGAACACAGCTCCGGCGCTACCACACGTTGCCTGGTGACCATATTCGGGCGTACCTGCAATACAAACCGCCAGGGTTCT
This sequence comes from Chitinophaga sp. OAE865, assembly GCF_040546735.1. Lineage (NCBI taxonomy): Bacteria > Pseudomonadati > Bacteroidota > Chitinophagia > Chitinophagales > Chitinophagaceae > Chitinophaga > Chitinophaga sp. OAE865. The sequence continues at coordinate 354,046 of NZ_JBEPOF010000001.1, forward strand.
TTTACAACAAAATACTTTATCTGGTCAATACCATTTTTACAGTAACGGATCCGTTCTTCAAAACAATTCACCTCTTTTGGGGTAAGCTTCATTTTTTTAAAGAAATACTCCGTTGGTTGTAATAAATGCTGTTCTCTTAACACATGTATCTTTCTCCCTCTCCTTCTCTTTTTCACCTTAAAATCTTTACGGTGACTATAATCATATGTGTTAATCTTCTTCAGCAGTTCCCGGAAAAAATCACCGTCCCTGCTTCTTGCCACATCTTCACGTAAAACAAAGCAGCGTATATAACCTTTCATGACCGGTGGGGTGAGCTCTGTATATCCCCTGTTCCGCCACGCCAGCCACAACTCCTTTCGCTTCCTGTTGTATTGCAATAATTGCCTGTCGCGTTGTTTAAGCGCATCGCGCTTTCTTCTTCTGCCTGTTCTTATCCTTGAGGCAGCTATATAATTTTCGATCTCCTGATTGTCCATAATCAGTCATTAAATACTCAATAATGTTGTTTACATCCCTGATATATATGGACAATTGATTCCTTTTCATTTTTTTGTTTTTGTTAAGATGAACAAATAGTACTTACGCGATTTCTTCCAGCACTTCCCTTCTGAAACCGATCACATGTTGCCTGGCTTCAAATGATGGCTCATGCTGATTAGCGATCTCTGCAACGGTCATGGGTTTGCTGATAACAGTTTCGAAACCCATATGCTTTGACAGCGCCTGCGCTTTGGCTACCGGTAGCCGTTTGAACTCATACTTTGCGATCAGCCTGCCTTTGCGCAGCAACGCATTGTCGATAGCTGATAAGTCGCTGTTGAAGGAACAAACCAGCTGTATATTCAAACAATCTGCCAGCAATCCGTCTGACAGGTTCAACAGGTTGGAAACAGATGAATTCCCTGAAAATTTGCGGTCCATGATAACGTTCTCCGCATCTTCAATGATCACCACACAATTGGGATTATCTATCAGCAGTTCCATGAACTCCGGGTTCATAATGTTGTTCGCCAGGTCCGGTGAAACAAAAAGCACCCGCTTCTTTATTCTTCCTATCAGGTATCGCAGGTAGGTGGTTTTGCCTGTTCCCGGCAGGCCATGCAGCAATACAATACCTTTATCTTTATCTTTCTTCAGCCGCTGTTGTATCACTTTATCTATCTCCTTAAAATCATCCTCATAAAACATACCTATATCCAGTTTGGTACGTTTTATTTCCAGGCTTTTCAGTTCCAATCCTTTGCGCCCGCTGGTGATAAGATTGATCTCATGCGGCTCTCTCCGCTGTTTCTCTTTATAACGTGTAACCATTTCCGTTACCTCCGATATAAATGCAGGAACAGCTCCATTATGCAATATTTCGCACCAGGATTGCCAGAAGGCCACCACACTGTTGTTATTCAATACAAACAGCGTCTGGTTATGTTTATACTTCTTCTTTTTGTTATCGTAATCAGTATAACGGTGTGTGTTAACTATCATACTTTCATACTTCTTCATAAAAGCGGCAGCGGCTTTGTCGCCGTCTACTTCATAAATGTTGCTGATATCCGGGATAGCATTAAAATTAACAGTATACACTCCTTTCGGATCAAAATGTTCTCCATCTGTGATATCTATGTTGTTATTCACTATATGCTTCATATTTTTCTCGTCGCTTTATTGTGATGATGCCCTGATGATAAAGATTTCCCGGGACCAGGCCGGGCCCGGGTAAATCGTATTTATCATGGGGTAAATTACAGGTTATCCTTCTGATAACCTGATGATAAGGGGTTAAAAATGCAAACAGAGACGAAAAAAAATATCTTAAAAAGGAGATGAAAGCGGAGCAGGATTACTCCGCCTGCCTGTTTTTATGTACCTCCTCAAATTTTCTTTATACTGCCGCATAAAAAAACCCGGTCTGTTTAATACGGACCGGGTTTTATAACGTTAACGTATACACTACGTTGTTACATACCTTGTCCGTTTAGCATTAATTGAATTAATGCTATCCCTAAACCATTTACTGCGGCGGATCTGTGTCCGTTCTGTCATTCCCGGTAAATTCATTATTCCGATAAATCGATAACAAAAAAGCCCGGATCCAAGGACCCGGGCTTCAGTTACAGTTACAAATATTTTTAATCTACCTGTAAACATAAAACGCCCGGAACCCACTACCATCTTGCGCGAAGCAGGATGTTGGATTGTCCATATGTAGATTAATGCGTTTCATGTTTATAAGTTTCTTTTATTATCAATTTTAACGATGCAAAGATAACAGGATATATTTTGATTAAGCAAATTTTTAACAAAATATTTTCGACTTTTTTATTTATGATTCCTGAACAGTATTTTCTGATTTTCGAAATCTGAGGCTGCATCAATGACCTGTAGCAGTTTTCTGCTGTTACGCAAATGATTGGCGATTCGTTTTTACCAGGAAAAGAATCATGTGTCACTTATAAAAATGCTGCTGTGTATATCACATCATCTACTCTATAACCCTACTAAAAAGCCGGAAGCAATTAAACTTCCGGCTGTAGTATGATCAGGATTAACAAAAACAGATGGTGGTGGTCGACCTAAGTTATATTAACACCGCGCTTTCTTCAAATTCCTTCTGAAGACGCTGCATCTGGCGGATATGCCGCTCAATATGCTTGGTGAGGAAATAGATGTATTGATAGATGTCCAGTTTACCCAACTGGTTTACAGACATATTGGTAAATACCAGCACTCCTTCCCCGTTTTTCAGCAAAGACAGGTTATACATGCACTGTGCATACTGTTGCTTCAGGAGGGCTTTTATTTCCTGCATATTTTTAAGACCGGTAGGTTCCATATGTTCAGGTCTTACCCAACCAAAGGACTTACTGCCAATGACGTCTATCTGCTCAAATTTATCACGATAATCTCCGGGGACTATCACGGTATGGCCGGTTTTCTTACGTTCCAGCGCACGGCGGGTGCTTTTATTGATGATCAGCAACAGGAAATAATTGGTAAGCGTTATATGCTCCAATACCTCTCTTATGCTCCATTGATCACGATCCGGTTTGAAGTCCAGCAATGCAGGTTCTTTTTCAAACCACTGATCCAACTCCCTGAAATTGGTGAGTAAAGCCTCTCTTACAACTTGAATAACGTTTCTCATCATCTAACGTTTTTTGGGATTATGCACTTTTCTTTTTGCTAATCAAACGGGTTAGCGCATAACATCATTGAATAAATATTTTATTTGCCATTTTTATGCCGGATTTGTCCATAAAAAAACCCGGCCGTATTTACGGACCGGGTTAAATAATGTAGAGGAGTTATCTCACATTACCGCATACCTTGTCCGTATGGCTTTTTTAAGGCAAAGCCATTCCGTTTACGCCATGAGGCGTATTTTTTTTGCATTACAGTTATCGCTTGAAATTCTTTCAATGTCGTCATTTCATTACTGCTTCAAAGCAAAAAGTCCCACACTTTATCTAGTGCGGGACTTTTGTTTATATCGTTTGATAACTTTTCTCTCGTTAACAATCGGTGCAACACGCCCGCATTCTGGCCTTGACCTGCTTTTGTTCGCAGGCCATCGCTGAAATTTTGTATGTTGATATAAGTTGCACAGTTATTTTTATTCTTAAAGCAAAGGTAATTTTTATTTTTTTTATTACACAAAAAAACACCCTACTTTTTTCCTAGACTTAACAATTAGTTTAAAGTGCAACCGAATATCATTGAAAATCAGAATAGACTTAGTTGGGAATTTGGCCGCCGGAAGGCTTCTGTATTGAATTCGAAGCGTTCCTGGTTCAAGCCGTTCTTTTTTGTGTGAATCTTAAACTGCTGCCTGATCAGGTCTGCAATGTTGCCTTCCCCCCTCATCCTCCGTCCAAAATCGCTGTCGTTCACCTTTCCGCCATGCATGCTTTCTATATGATGCCATACTTTATCCGCCCGGTCGGGGAAGTTTTTGTAAAGCCAGTCGTTGAAAATGATCTTCACCGCATCATTGAGCCTTACCACCGTATACCCCGCATATTTGGCGCCGTTGGCCGCCGCAGTTTCCAACAGGCGGGGCACTTCATGGTCATTAAGCCCCGGGATAAGCGGAGCGGTCATAACCCCAACGGGTATACCGAGATCACTCAGCTCCTTTACTACCTTAAACCGCTGCGCCGCGGTAGCTGTACGTGGCTCCATTTTCTGCCGCAACTCCTCCTGCAGGGTGGTAATAGAAACATATACGCAAACCAGGTTATCCTGGGCCAGCTGCTGTAACAGGTAACGGTCTCTCAATACCAGTGAGTTCTTGGTGATGATGCCTACCGGCTGTTTGTATTCCAGTGCCACCTCCAGCAACTGCCGGGTGAGCCACATTTTTCGCTCTACCGGCTGGTAGCAGTCTGTATTCCCCGAAAGGGAGATCGGCTTGGGATCCCATTTCTTATTGTCCAGGAACTTGCGCAACAGCTCGGGGGCATTATGCTTTACTATAATCTTTCTTTCAAAATCAAGACCGGCGCTTAAACCCCAGTACTGATGGGAATTACGGGCATAACAATAAATACAGCCATGCTCACAGCCCTGGTAAGGGTTCATAGAATACCACATCCCTACATCGGGACTATCCACCTTATTAACCAGGTTCTTGGCATGTTCCTCAAACACCTGCGTAGGCACATCCGCCTGCCACCATTCATCAATACCTTCGGCATGCTCCTGCGCATATTCGTCTGCCAGGTACTTATTCCTGGGATTAATCTGTGCTCCGCGCCCTTTATAATATGGATTCTCCGGTGCGCCCTCCTGGAATGGCAAAGTCATACACTAAATATTTTAGTAAAAATACTAAAATATTTAGGATTTAAATAATTTCCATTTGTTTCATCAGGAAAGTTGCATTCTTATTCCTGGCAATGCCTTCCCGGATGCGGTAATCAAAGAATAGATGGTTGTCCTGTATGGTGCTTTCAAAACAGTAATTCCTGATCTGCCCGGGATAAGCGGCTTCCAGTTGTCCCAGCTCCAGGTCGTGCGTGGCAATCATACCCAGGCAGTCATACTGCAGGAAGTGCTCTATCAGGCTGCGTGAGCCGGATAGCTTATCCTCAGAATTGGTGCCTTTGAGAATTTCATCTAACAAAATAAATACCCGCGCACCGGTTTTCAGATGCCGGATAATATGCTGCAACCTCAACAACTCCGCCTGGAAATAAGAGGTATGACTGGCAATGGAGTCTTTGATACGCATGGAGGTCATGATGCGCATGGGGCTGAATACAAAACGGGATGCACACACGGGCCCGCCGCACATAGCCATCAAAAGATTGGCCCCCACGCTCCGCAGGAAAGTACTTTTGCCCGACATATTAGAGCCCGTAATGATCAGGAAATGATCCTTCCTTCCGACAGCCCCGTCGTTCGTTACGCATTCACCTGCGGGGATCAGCGGGTGCCCCAGCGCCTCCGCTTCCAGGATGCGTCCTTCTGCCTGTGGCGATGGCCAGGAAAATTCCGGGTGGTTGAATGCGTAAGTGGCAAGGCTGTTCCAAACTTCCAACTGGGTGATCACATCAAACCAGCCGGTAATGTGCTGTTTATGTTGTTCCTTCCAGCGCTCCAAACGCAGAATACAGTGCAGGTCGTACAGTGCGAGGGAATTAAGTGCCAGTCCTACTAATAGGTTCAGCCGCTGGTCAAAGGCATTGCAGATCTTCGAGAGCTGCCGCAATGCTACATCTGCTTCTTTTGCTTTTTCCTGTTGCTGATGCAATAAGGCGGATTTGCCAAAACTGCCGGTTTTTATAAGATGTAATAAAACAGAGAACTTATCCAGTATCCGTTCTTTATGGGAAATAAGTACATACTGCGCCATGATCTTTTTCTGACTGCTGCCAAGGAGCAGCCAGTTCAACATGATCAATATCAATAACAGGGAATACCTTCCGGTGGTGGCGTAAAGTATAATAGAACCTGCTACCAGTAAGGGACTTAGCCAGATGACCAGCTTTATAAACCTGTTGTGCAAAAAATGAAACGGCATATCCAGCCATGCACTGATCTCACGCCGGTCGCTTTCTTCCTCCTTTGCCAGTATGGCATTGGCCGTAAGTTGCTGCCTGAACTCCACTTCGGGGGTCAGTACCTGTAACGCCTCCTGTGTGGCCAGTATAGCCTGGGTATCTTCCAAAGGGTTCTTCAACGCCGTTGCCAGCTGCCGCCGGCCCGATAAAGTACCCGTGCGGTTGATATGCTGAAAAATGGAAGCCGGCCCGAAAACATCCAGGTCGCTGCTGAAATCATGTTTATCATCTATAAACTCATTGCCCTCATCGAAGGCCGACTGCCCCGTGGTTACCAGCGCCAGCTCCTTTTCATTCAGCTCCAGCAGGGATTTATACAGTTGTAATTTTTGCAGCGCTTTGGAATACCATAACAGGAATACCATAAATGCGATCATACCGGCAACTGTAAGCAGCAACCACTGGGCCTGCCAGCCATTCCTGAAAAAAAATACCACGCCGGCTACCATCCCGAGAAAACTGGCCAGCCGCGCCCACGACAGGCCGGCGGTTAAACGCTTCTCTTTTTTTATCGCTTCCTGGAACTGCCCGATCCGCTGCCGGTATATATCTGCTGGTATCATCTGTCTGCTGTTTATAACTAAAAAAATCAGGGATTTTATGGTATATGTTCGCAATATATTGAACATAAGCCACAAAATCCCTGACAGGAATATTCCGGATTATTTATGCGTATTGTCTCTTCAGCAGGTCAGGATATTCCTGGCTTACTTTCAGGATCAGCTCTCCGAAAAGGGTGTTCACCCAGGCAAACCACGGACGCGTGAACTTAGTCGGGTCATCTTTGTGATAAGATTCATGGATAAACCCGGTATCGCCATCGGTGTTGCGTAATGTTTTAATACAGGAAGCTATTTCCTCTTTATCATGACTGGTTAAAGCTCTCATGATAATACTCATTGGCCAGATATAATCATTACCGGTATGCGGGCTGCCTACGCCATCGCCATACTTGCCACGGTAGAACCAGGGCTGGAAATTGCTCCATACAAAGTGACGGGAAGCCTGGTACAAAGGATCATCAATGCCGGTATATCCCAGGTAAGGAATAGACAGCAGGCTGGGCACATTGGTATCATCAAGGAACAAACGGTTGCCGAAGCCGTCCACTTCAAAGCCATACATCATACCCAGTTTTGGATGTTCCACAATAGCATGCGCTTTAATAGCGCGGTCTACCTCGTCTGCCAGTTGTGTGCACTCGTGCGCAAAGGCCGTATCCTTATAGATCACCTCACTGATTTCTGCCAGCTGACGCAGGGATACCACGGCAAACATATTGGAAGGGATCAGGAAAGGAAACACCGTGGCGTCATCAGAAGGACGGAAGATAGATACGATCAGGCCTACCGGTGAAATGGGATTACCCCAGCCTCCGTTGGCAACGGTATCGGACTGTATGGGGGAATTCCGCTGAAATTTGTAAGGACCGTGGCCATCTTTACGTTGCTGTTCCTTAAATGTTTTCACGATCAGCTGGGCTGCCTGCCTGTATTTATCATCAAAAGGCGTGTTATCGCCGCTGATCTTCCAGTAATTATAGGATAAACGTACGGGGTAGCACAGCGAATCAATTTCCCATTTACGCTCATGCAGCTCAGGCTTCATGGTGGTCAGATCCTTATCCCATTCGCTACCGGTAGGACCTTCATTAAAGGCGTTGGCATACGGATCAATGAGGATGCATTTCGTTTGCCGGTTGATAACACCTACCACCATTTCTTTCAGTTTGGCATCATCCTTTACCAGTGGCAGATAAGGCCATACCTGGGCTGAGGAATCGCGCAGCCACATGGCATTGATATCACCGGTGATCACGAACGTATCGGGCCGGCCGTTTTCTTTTTTAAAGTTAACCGTTGTATCGAGCGTATTAGGGAAACAGTTTTCGAACAGCCATCCCAGTTTGGTATCAGCGATCTGGGATTTCACCTTTACAATTGTTTTTTCCACCGCTTCGCTGGTAAATTTCCGCTTTGCCAGGGGCGGGCGTTGGGAGGTATACCCATTCCAGCCAAATACTGTTTTGGGCAATCCAAGCCCAACTACGCCTGCTACCAGGGCGCTGTTCTTAAGAAAATCTCTCCTTGCAACCATAACGTTTTTGAATTTAGGAAACCCTAAAATAGAAAAGTTTTATGGATTTGCTTAAACGATTTATCAATCATCGTCATCTTCCCCGGCAGACAGCTTCACAAAAGCGCTTCTCCTGGGCGCGGGCATCACCGCCTGTTCACCATGAATGGCTTTCCATACTACTTCGTTCAGCTCCAGGTCCGGTACCCGGTCTTCATGCGCCAGGTCAAAATTTGCCGAACGCCGGGCGCTTTCATTCCAGGCGGTATTTCTTTCATTAATATCTGTATTCGCAGGCAAAGTCTCGTAAGGCCGCAGATCCGGTGTAGCAGAAAATAATTCCCACATAGGAGTGGCTGCAGCATCGTACTGGCTCATTGGCGGTAACCCCAGGATGAGCTCCATGGTACGCAGCATCCCGGAAGTGGAATACATGTTATGATTCACTGTATTTCTTTTCACATACGGACTGATCACATAAGCGGGGGAACGGTGTGCGTCCACATGATCAGGTCCGTTTTGGGCATCATCTTCCAGAATAAAAATAGCGCTCTCTTTCCATATCCTGCTGTGGGTGATATATTCTACCAGCCGGCCTACAGCCAGGTCGTTATCGGCCACAGCTGCATAGGGGGAGTAAGCTCCCTTCCGCATACCGCTGGTATGATCATTTCCCAAACGGATAGTGTTAAAATGCGGCACTGCATCAATGGCCAGCAATGAATCAAAATCGCGCTGCCAGATCTCCTGCCGCTTTACGTCCTGTATAGACAGGTCGAACGAAGGATAGCCGGCACAGAAATTATTCTCCAGCGATTTCAGCGTGGCCTTTCCCTTACCGGCAAATTCACCATAGGTGCGGTAACTCACGCCTGCACGCTGGCAGTAATCCCATATAAAACCCTTTGCCGGGTAAGCTACTTTACGGCTTCCCTCATAATCATAAGTGCCTCCACGGCCGCCATAACTGGTAGGCCAGGTCTTTTCCACGTAATCAGTGGCATAGGCTGCCATGCTCCAGTTATGTCCGTCGGCGCTTACTTCAGCATCTACATAAAAATTATCCAACAACACAAAATCATTGGCTAAACGATGCTGGTTAGGAGTAATGCGCGCGGGAAAAATACATAAACTACTGTCGCCATTACCTCCCGGCATATCGCCCAATACCTGGTCGTAGGTGCGGTTTTCCTTGATAATATAAAATACATACCTGATAGGCGATGCCTGACCCATAACCTGCGGAATGGGGTTGCCTGCTTCTCCCGGTGCATGTTGCTCTTTCTCTTTGGTATAGGGTGTATTCTCATACACCTGTTTGGACCAGCGACCCAACAGCTCTTCACCGGGCTCATTGAATACCGATAACGTTCCCCTGAACAAACCGGCAATATACTGTACCGGCCTGTCTTTACGCGTATTCGCTTCATGGGAGCCACTTTCATCTTTCCGGCTTACCGGGTTTGGGCCCTCAGGATTAGCCATAGATGTGAAGCCTTTACCATTGGCCACAAATATTTTTTTGCCGGTCGTTCTAACACAGGTAGGATACCATCCTACGGGAATAAACCCTTCCGACCGGCTCTTACCAGGTACTTCCACATCAAAAACAGCCAGGCAGTTGTTATCGGCGTTGGCAATGTAAAGTGTTTTGTTATTGGCAGACAATGCAAGCCCATTGGTAGTGGAGCCGGTCGGCGCGCCAGGATACAGGGCCGTTTGCAGCGATTCGATCACCCGCTGCCGTGCAGTGCTGATAACAGATACCGAATTGTCGTTGGCATTGGCCACATATAAATATTTCCCGTTGGCAGACAAAATCATTTCGTTAGGATGACTACCCGTTTTAATGGTGTTTATAATTTTATTTGATGCAATATCAAACACGGCTACCGCATCGCCTCCCCAAAGCGAAATATATAATGTATTCCGGTCCTTAGACAGGGCCACCGTATATGCTTCCGCACCCAGTGCTACTTTGCTGACAACTTTATTGGTGCGCAGATCAATAATATATAAACTGTTATCTTCCTTTGTAGCTACGTATAGCCGGTTACGTGAGTAATCGATGGTCATCCCGGTAGGACAAATCTTTTCTTTGGGCCAGGCCAATCCCAGCCGGATACTGTCTGTTACCTTTAATTTATTATTGATGACAGCATACTGCCATATCACGTTATCGTTAGCACCGGAAGCATACAGTTTCTTTTCATCTTTACTGAAGGCCAGTCCCAACCAGGATTTGGGGATGCTCACTTCATCCAGCACCGTCTCTTTCCCGGCGTCTATCAGCTGTATCGTTTGTTTGCTTTGCCCGTTATTGGTAACCGCGATCAATTTCTGCGATGGAGACACCACCATATTCAATGGTAAATCGCCTAATGGCAACGAATGCCCCACCGGTGTTAACGCCCAGCCGTTAGGCAATAACACCCGCCTGGACATCGTATCTGTGGTTTGGGCATTTGCCCGCAAAATGCCCAGCAAGGCCAAACCAATTAATATTTTTCTCATAGTAATTCCGGTAAGTGAAGCTATAAAAATAAGGCGGACATCTCCCGGCAGGTAGCCATATTCAAATGGTAATACTAAAATAATACAAAAGCCTGTACCGGTTGTGGAGTTTTTATACGCTGCGCCTTCGGCGCGCGGGTTTTGTCTTGGGACACTGATTACGCTGATTTTGATGATTTCATTGATGTTTTTTTTAAAATATTTAAGGGAGATAAAAACGAATTCGTTTCTATCTCCCTTAATTTTTAAACACTTAAAAAAACATCAATGAAATCATCAAAATCAGCGTAATCAGTGTCCCAAGACAAAATCCGCGTACTACATATTCCTCCTGTACTGCCCGCCTACTTCATACAACGCGTGCGTGATCTGTCCTAATGAACAATGCTTCACTGTTTCCATCAGCTCCGCAAAGAGATTGCCGTTGCTTACCGCCACCTGCTGCAGCTGACGAAGGGCTGCCGCGCTCTTCTGCTGGTGCCTTTGCTGGAAGGCTTCGAGGGTATGTATCTGGAATTCTTTTTCTTCAGCGGTGGAGCGGATCACTTCTGCCGGGATAATGGTAGGCGATCCGTTTTTATTCAGGAAAGTATTTACACCTACAATAGGGAATTCGCCGGTATGCTTCAACGATTCGTAGTAAAGGCTCTCCTCCTGTATCTTATTACGCTGGTACATCCTTTCCATAGCGCCCAATACTCCTCCGCGTTCGGTGATGCGGTTGAATTCAGCCAATACGGCTTCTTCTACCAGGTCGGTAAGCTCTTCTATGAAGAATGAGCCCTGCACCGGGTTTTCATTTTTAGCAGTGCCCAGTTCCCGGTTAATGATCAGCTGTATAGCCATGGCCCTTCTCACGCTTTCTTCGGTGGGCGTGGTAATGGCTTCATCATAAGCGTTGGTGTGCAGGGAATTGCAGTTATCATAGATCGCGTACAGCGCCTGCAGCGTGGTACGGATATCATTGAAATCAATTTCCTGCGCATGTAAACTGCGGCCGGAAGTCTGAATATGATATTTAAGTTTCTGAGAGCGGTCGTTCCCTTTGTATTTATACTTGATGGCCTTGGCCCATATACGGCGGGCAACACGTCCTATCACCGCATATTCAGGGTCCATGCCGTTGCTGAAGAAAAAAGACAGGTTAGGTGCAAAATCATCGATGTTCATACCACGGCTCAGGTAATACTCTACATAGGTAAAACCATTGGCCAGTGTAAACGCCAGCTGCGTAATAGGATTGGCGCCGGCTTCCGCGATATGGTAACCGGAAATACTTACAGAATAGAAATTGCGGACCTTTTGTGTAATGAAATATTCCTGTACATCGCCCATCAGTTTTAATGCAAATTCTGTAGAGAAGATACAGGTGTTCTGCGCCTGGTCTTCCTTCAGGATATCCGCCTGCACAGTGCCCCGCACCGTACTGAGGGCATGTGCCTTGATCTTTTCATATACGTCTTTATCCAGTACCTCTTCTCCCGAAATTCCCAGCAGCTCCAAACCCAGGCCATCATTCCCTGCAGGCAGGCTGCCGTTATAATGCGGCAACGGATGATCTTTAAATTTGGTACTGATAAGCGCCTTTACTTTTTCTGTAAGTCCCTGCTCCCTGATATATTTCTCACATTGCTGATCAATGGCAGCGTTCATGAAAAACGCCAGTAATATTGGCGCAGGACCATTAATGGTCATAGATACCGATGTTTTCGGATCACAGAGATCAAACCCGCTGTATAACTTCTTGGCATCATCCACGGTGGCGATGCTTACACCGGAGTTACCTACTTTACCGTATATGTCCGGGCGCAGCGCAGGATCTTCCCCATAGAGGGTAACGCTGTCGAATGCGGTAGACAGGCGCTTTGCCGGCTGATCGAGCGATACGTAGTGAAAGCGTTTGTTGGTCCGTTCAGGGCCGCCTTCACCGGCAAACATACGGGTGGGATCTTCTCCTTCCCGTTTCAGCGGGAACACACCTGCTGCATACGGAAATTCACCGGGCAGGTTTTCGGTGAGCTGCCAGCGGAGAATATCGCCCCAGTCTTTGTACTTAGGCAGCGACACCTTCGGAATACGGCTATGGCTGAGGCTCTCGCTGTACAGTGGCAGTTTAATTACTTTGTCCCTCACCTGGAACTCGTAAAAATCCGCCGTATATTTTTTCACCAGTGCAGGCCAGTCTTCCACCAGTTTTTTACATTCAGGATGCAATGATTTTTCCAGGTGGGCCTTTATATCGGACAATGCGGCGGCCGATGCCGGCTGCAGCGCCATTACGCCTTCCACCTGGTACAATTGCGTTGCCAGCTTACATTGTTCATCTACCCATTTGCTGTAATCAGTAATGGCTTCTGCAATTTCCGCGAGGTAGCGTACCCTGGCGGGAGGAATGATCTGTGATTTGGTGGAAGTGGACTTAACGCTTTCATGGCCCATAGGTCCGAAACTGGCGCCGGTTTTCTCTTCCACTTTTTCCATCACCTTTTCAAACAGCAGGTTAATACCGGCATCATTGAACTGGGAAGCAATGGAGCCTACTACAGGCAATTCTTCTTCCTTAGCGTTCCAGAGATTATGGTTACGCTTATACTGTTTGCGTACATCATGCAGGGCATCCAGGGCGCCGGCTTTGTCAAACTTATTGATGGCGATCACATCTGCATAATCGAGCATGTTGATCTTTTCCAGCTGGGAAGCCGCACCATATTCCGGTGTCATCACATACAGCGATACATCACAATAGTCGGTGATAGCGGTATCGCTCTGGCCTATCCCGGATGTTTCCAGGATAATAAAATCATACGCTGCCAGTTTACAGATGTCGATAGCTTCCTGGATATGTTCGCTGATGGCTTTATCACTTTCGCGGGTAGCCAGTGAGCGCATGTATGCACGCGGATGATGAATGGAGTTCATCCGGATCCTGTCGCCCAGCAAGGCGCCGCCGGTCTTCTTTTTGGAGGGGTCTACCGAAATTACGGCCACGGTTTTATCGGTGGTATGATTCAGGTAGCGGCGCACCAGTTCATCGGTTACACTGCTTTTACCCGCGCCCCCTGTTCCGGTAATGCCCAGTACGGGAGATCTTTCCGGGTCTGCTGCCGTATGGGTAATACGGGCGCCGGCAGTTTCATCTACGGCAACAGCGGTCCTTGTCTTCTGCCCGCTGAGAAGGGATACCGGCATATCGTTTTCAGCCAAACTGATAGCCCTGGCAATCACCTTTGGGTTTTTATCTGCCTGCAGCCGGGAAATATTCTCCTCACCGGCAGATAATGGTTTAACCGCTGTATCACATTGGCGGATGAGGTCTTCGATCATTCCTTCCAGGCCCATTTGCCGGCCGTCGTCCGGGGAATAGAGGCGCGCAATGCCGTAAGCATGCAGTTCTGCTATTTCCACCGGGAGAATAGTTCCACCGCCCCCGCCGAATATCCTGATATGGCCGCAGCCTTTCTCCTGGAGCAGGTCGTACATATACTTAAAGAATTCCACATGGCCTCCCTGGTAGGAGGTAACGGCAATACCCTGCGCATCTTCCTGGATGGCACAGTCTACAATTTCTGCCGCAGAGCGGTTATGCCCCAGGTGAATCACTTCGGCGCCTTTTGCCTGCATAATGCGCCGCATAATATTGATGGCGGCATCATGCCCGTCGAACAAAGCTGCTGCTGTTACAATGCGAACCTTATGTTGTGGTGTATAAGACATATCAATTACCGGATTTTGACCAGGGCTCCATGCTTCCTGCATGAAAACCACGAAGAATGCAAGTTACGGAAAAACCAGCTGAAATGCCGGCATAGCGCGGGTTTAAACAGAATTAGAATTGATTGAACAGGTTCCTGATCTTATTGCAAATTTTTTAACTGATCCCCAATCGGGTTAGTATTTCCTTAAAACGACTTTCCCCTGTGCATCACCTGCACAAGGGAAAGCGTAAAGTAAGACACAAGGCATTAATGCTTAGCAGTCTTATGATTCATAACGTGGAACTATAAAATCAAACGAGTGATAAATGATTTATAGTTTTTCAAGCTTGTTAAATGGAATTTTCTACATACGGTAATAAAACAAACGAAAAATGTTTTTGGCGAACGAGTTAAATTTTGGTTTTATAACTGGTAATAGTTTGCTTCTTAGGATGTGTATATCTTACACAATCTTACTTAAATTTTTGTTAAAAAAAAACTTTTTTTTCTTTTTAGATAGAAAATTAACACAGCCATTTTCCGGTATACATACATCTTCGCAAATCCTTCTTGGTAAAGGATTTCCGTCTCATTTAAATTAACAGGAACAGGGGAGATTTAAAAAGTAAGGGAGAAAAAAATATTATACTGACCATTTCTAAAAGCCTATCCCGAGATACCGCTTCTTTCTCTGATCATATTTATCAAAATTAAATTTATAGAGCTTTGCCGGACGATGTGGTACATCTTCTTCCTCTTCATTCAGATCCATCAGCAGATCCATCGACAAAAACTTCTTCCTGAAATTACGACGGTCCAGCTCCATATCCAGGATAGCTTCATACAGGTTCTGCAATTCGCGCAGCGAAAACTTGCGGGGCAACAGGTTGAAACCAATAGGCTGTACCAGCACCTGCTGCTTTAGCCGCTCATGACAGGTGTCCAGGATCTGCTTATGGTCAAACGCCATTTCATGCAGCTCCTTTACGCTATGCCAGTGCAGCTCATTATTACTCATCTTCAGTTCCACATGTTCAATGTTCACCAGTGAATAATAAGCTACGGTGATCACTCTCCCCGCAGGGTGGCGCTCTACTGCACCGAAAGTCTGCACCTGCTCCATATACACATTGTCGAGCCCCGTACGAGCTTTCAGCACCCGGTAGGCTGCTTCATCCAGCTCTTCCTCCGGCCTTACTATATCGCCCAGCAGCGACCATTTGCCCTTGAATTCCTTGAGATCTGATTCTATCAGCAGTACTTTCAGCTCATCATTGTTGAAGCCGAAAATAACACAGTCGACCGATATGGCTACCTTGAAATAGTCCTGTATTTCAACAAGGTGTGTGTTGAGGTTCTTGGTGTACATAGACATCATAAAGACGTGGAATTACAGTAAACGTCAGTTTTTCGAATAACGCGCGGAACTATATTCAAATGAAAGAAAAAAATATCACATTTAAAACAAAGTGACCGGATTTTTTTGAAGACATATCCCTAACCTGAAAGATAAGTTTAAATTTACGGCTCAGTTATATCAATTATGTACACAAAGGAGATAGAAATAGCCCTGGCACAGCTGGCCAAACAATTGCTCAGCCACCTGCAGCAGCAGAAACTGCTGCAATCCATTGATGAAACCCTGGATGCCCTTCGCCGTGTAATCAGCTATAACGACTGGCGCTACTACGTGGAAAGTGAGCCCGTGATCAGCGACTATGAATACGACCAGTTATTTGCCTGGCTGAAAAAACTGGAACAGGAACATCCCGACCTCGTTACTTCCGACTCGCCCACTCAGCGGGTAGCCCAGGGCCTCACCAAAGAATTTGTGACGGTACCACACCTGGTGCCTATGCTCAGCCTGGAAAACTCTTACAATGCTGACGACCTGCTTGATTGGGACCGCAAAGCAAGGGAAAGCGCTGGTCTTGCTGAAATTGAATACTGCATTGAACCCAAGTTCGACGGCGCCAGTATTTCACTTATCTATGAAGACGACCGGCTTACACGCGGCGCCACCCGCGGCGATGGCGTTGCCGGGGAAGACATCACCACCAACATTAAACAGATCCGCTCTATTCCGCTATCGGCCTCTTTTTCAAAGTATGGCATACATCAGATAGAAATACGCGGGGAAGTGCTCATCAATAAAAACACCTTCAAAGCATTCAACGATAAACGTATTGCAGATAACCTGCCCCCCCTGGCGAACCCGCGCAATGCAGCCTCCGGTTCATTACGGATGGTAGATCCCAACGAGGTAGCCAAACGCGGACTGGAAGCATTCCTCTACCATATGAGCTATCATAACATGAACCCGGGGAAAACAGAACCGGACGTGCTCAAAACACATAGCGGCACCCTGGAACTATTGTCTACATTAGGCTTCCGCAGCCCCGCCAGAGAAAAGAAAGTGGTAAAAGGCATACAGAACGTGATCGACTACGTGCTGAAATTTGAAACAGAACGCGATAACCTGCCCTATGAAATAGATGGCATGGTGATCAAGGTAAATGACTATGACCTGCAGGACCGGCTGGGTATGACCACCCATCACCCGCGCTGGGCCATCGCCTATAAATTTAAAGCCCGGCAGGCTACCAGTAAACTCCGCAGCGTGGAGTTCCAGGTGGGCCGTACCGGCTCCATCACACCGGTAGCAAAGATTGACCCGGTACCCATTGGCGGCGTAACCGTAGGATCCATTTCCCTTTTCAATGAAGAAGTAATTAAAGAGAAAGACCTGAAACTGGGAGATACCGTATTGGTGGAAAGAGCTGGAGACGTAATCCCTTACATCGTGAAATCAGTAGCCGACCTGCGGGACGGCAGCGAGCAGGAGATCATTTTCCCGGTACGATGCCCCGTATGCCACGATAAGCTCGTAAAGCCGGAAACAGAAAGCGTTTGGCGCTGTACCAACATCAATTGCGAAGCGCAGGTAGTGGAAAGAATGATCCACTTTGTAAGCAAAGATGCCATGGACATCAAAAGCTTCGGCGAAAGCAATGTCCGCAAATTCTTTTCATTAGGACTCCTTAAAGACATACCCGGCATCTATGAACTGGATTTCGAAAAGATTGGTGCACTGGAAGGCTTCGGCAAAAAATCGCTGACCAACCTCCAGTCGGCCATTGAACAATCCAAAACACAGCCGCTGCACCGCCTCATCTTCGGGTTGGGCATCCGCTACGTGGGGGAAACTACCGCCAAAACACTGGCCAATGCAGTGAATCATATTATGGATCTGCAAAACTGGACAGAAGAACAGATCCTTGCCCTGGAAGATATCGGGCCCAAAGTGGCCGGCTCCATCCGCCTGTTCTTCGCCAACAACGACAATATCCAGATGCTGAACAGGCTGGCAGCGCTGGGCATCAGCATGACCAACACCAAAAAGGAAACGCATGCTTCGGGTAACCTCAACGGGCAAACGTTTTTATTTACCGGTACCCTGCATAAACTGAAACGCAGCGAAGCGGAGGAAATGGTGGAACAGGAAGGCGGCAAAATAATGAGCGGCGTAAGCAGCAAGCTCAACTACCTGGTAGTAGGCGATGATGCGGGCAGCAAACTGGAAAAAGCAAAAAAAATCAATACTATCAAGATCTTGTCGGAAGATGATTTTCTGGCAATGATCAACAAATAATTATCAGCCCCGGCCTGTATGTGCCGGGGCTGACCACCAACAATTGTTATGACGGACGAACATTTTATGCGGCAGGCGATGCAGGAAGCACGCAAGGCCTTTGAAGACGGGGAAGTGCCTATTGGTGCAGTGGTAGTACTGAACAACCGCATCATTGGCCGTGGATATAATCATGTAGAAAGATTGAATGATTGTACCGCACATGCAGAAATGATTGCGCTAACGGCAGCCTTTAATACACTGGGAAGTAAATACCTGATGGAGGCAACATTGTATGTAACAGTGGAGCCCTGCCTGATGTGCGCCGGCGCACTTTACTGGAGTAAGATAGGCAGGATCGTATATGCAGCGCCGGATGATAAGAACAGTTACCGGAGAGCTACCGGCGACCGGTCCCCGTTTCATCCGAAAACAAAACTGGAGGCCGGCCCCTGCAGCGAAGAAAGTTTACAGTTGATGAAAACCTTTTTTGAACAAAGGAGATAATTATTTTTTGGTGGAATCCATCAGCTTATTCATACCCATCATCTGCTTCATGGTATGATCCATCCCTTCGGAAGAACCATCCAAGAAGATGACGTTCCCTTTTGAATTTTCAGCGAAGTGCTTAATGGCTTCCGTCCACATGGAGAAGAGGATCACCGAGGTATCGAGGTTGGCCTGCTGCATTTCTTTGGCAGCCATGCTCATACCTTTGGCCACTTCCTCCCGGAACAGGGCCACACCCATACCACGCAGCTGGGCAGCCTGGCGCTCGGCTTCCGCCGCAATTTTGATGGCGTTACCATCTGCTTCCGCCGCTTTGGTTTTAGTGATCAGCAATGCCTGTCCTTCGTTTTCAGCAGCCGCTTTCAGGTTATTGGAAGCCACTACCTGAGCCATCGACTTCATAATCACTTCATCAAAAGTGATGTCGTTCATCTGCAGGTCCAGCAGATGGAAACCCCATTCCTCAAGGGTTTTATCGATCTGTTCCTTTACGTGCTCGGTGATGTCTTTACGCAGTCCCAGCACTTCCGCCTGCCGCTTGGTAGCTACAAAACCACGGATGGAGCCTTCAATGGTACGCACCAGCGCCTGCATAAAACTTCTTTCATCCATAAATTTGAACGCCACATTCTTCAGCGTTTCTTCTTCCTGGTTCCACACAGCATACAACAGCATCGCTTTGAAATACACATTGGCCTGATCTATGGTGATGGCCTGGAATTCCAGCTCTACAGACCTGTTCTGGATAGATACCCTTTTAAACACTTTCTCAATAATGGGTATTTTCCAGTTCAGCCCGGGGAAAAGCACCCGGTTATATTTACCGAAGATGGTGGTAACAGCAATGTTTCCCTGCTGTACAGTTACAAACGATGACAGTATAACCACTAAGGCCAGCACTATCAAAACGATCAAGATAACATTCATAGACTGAGTGTTTAGGTAGGGTTTAGACGCATAAATATAACGAAATAAAGCTAACAGGCAGATGCGGGCACAGTTTTCCCTGCAGATATATAAATGAAGAATAAGAATGGATGAAACTGAACTAAAGTACAACCAATGGATGATGATATAAGAAGCCTGGCAAGTGTACTCTTATATTCTTTTTATATTCTTTGTTTCCTTCTGAAATATATAAATACGTCGTCCAGTTCTATTTGTTTCAACTGGTAAGCCAGTCGCGTTCTCAGGTCTTCCGTTTCGTCTTTAATTCTTCTGTATTGATCTTTCAGAATTTCGTAACGGGCCACAATTTCCTCTGCAGTTGCAGATTCCTCCAGTTGTAAGATGTCAAATGCTCTTTCCTCGGTTATCATAGTCATAGGAGTGTTTCAGATAGTAATTCATACCGGTTGTTTAAAAAACACATTTAATATTAATCCACTAAATTAGTTGAGTTTGAAAAACAAGCAAATACCCAATGTTGGGTATTTTTTAAATGTTTAGCAACTTTTAGCAGATATTTTACAACCGGTTGTTTTCCCATTAAACACTGGTTACCAGGAAAGTGTATTTATTCAAATCCAATCTTACGGGCAATGGCCACCAGTTCCGATGTATTGCGCACCTTTAATTTCAGCCTGATATTTTTCCGGTGGGTTTCTACGGTATAACGGCTAAGGCTCAACGATTGTGCAATTTCCTTGTTGTTCAGCCCTTTCACGGCCATGCCCAGCACATCTTTTTCGCGGGGAGTCAGTTTATTGAGAAGGGTTTCATTCTGCCGGCGCATGATAGCGCTCAATGCTTCAGACAATTGCACATCGGTGTCAATGGCATTGGTAAGATCAAGGAACGCGCAGATAATTTCCACTACCCTTCCGTTCCTGTCGTGGGTGAACGGCACTTCCAGGCCAAGCAGCCACCGGTAATCGATTTCACCTTTTTTGCGGATACGGGCCAGGCCGCCAAACTGCGCTTTATTATTAATGAAAGATTGCTGTGCTACTGCAGCCAGTTTAAAATCTTCCGGATGCATGATATGCCGGAAAAATTCCATGCCCATTCCCGTTACCTCATCGGCAGAAAAACCAACTGTTTCCGCGAGGCGGTCATTACACCAGGTCACGGATTTAGTACTGTTATCATAACTGTAAATCATGGCGGGTACATGATGTAAAACGCTCTCCAACCAATGGATACGATTTCTTAAATGCTCATTTTCCTTCTGTAAGGCATTGAGGGAAAAATGTAGCCCCGAGTCCGAGCCTGTCTGCATACTATTTAGTTTTAAACAAACAACAGGTAAACAACCACCAGTCACACCTGAAAAAAAATTCTGAAGTTACTCCTTAGTTAAACCAGGTACCTGTAAATATAAAATAATTTTCCATGTGATCAAGACCAGCACACGGCTGATTTTCCCAATTTACAGTCATCCACCGGTAAGTATACCTTAACTTAATAATTAAATGTCTAAATTTTAACGGATTGGCAGTAAATTTGGCGACTATCAAGAAATCATATTTTAAAACCCATAAAAATCTAAGTTATGGCATTTACACTTCCGAGCTTACCCTACGCAACTGATGCGTTAGAGCCGAATTTCGATAAACTGACAATGGAAATTCATCATGGTAAGCACCACCAGGCTTATGTAGACAATCTGAACAAAGCAGTAGCAGGCACAGAAAATGAGAACAAATCGCTGGAAGAGCTGGTAGCCAATGCTGGTAAAATCAGCCCGGCTGTAAGAAACAATGGCGGTGGACACTGGAATCACAGTTTCTTCTGGACCAGCCTGGCGCCTAATGCCGGCGGTGCTCCAACCGGTAAACTGGCAGATGCTATCAACAGCACTTTTGGTTCTTTTGAAGCATTCCAGGAAAAATTCAACAATGCCGGCGCTACCCGCTTCGGCTCTGGTTGGGCATGGTTAACTGTAAAGGATGGCAAACTGGAAGTTTCTTCCACACCTAACCAGGATAACCCACTCATGGATGTTGCTGAAGTAAAAGGTACGCCTATCCTCGGTGTAGACGTATGGGAACATGCTTACTACCTGAAATACCAGAACCGTCGTCCGGAATACCTGAAAGCATTCTGGAATGTGATCGACTGGAACGCTATCAGCAAACGCTACGAAGCAGCTTTATAAGCATTCGCCGGTTCAATGAACTGCATAAAAAAATCCCGTCAGGTAAACCTTGACGGGATTTTTTATAAGCTGGACCAATTGTTTACAGCTCTTTGATCTTTAAGTTTTTGAACCATATTTCGCTGCCATGGTCCTGCAATGCAATATGGCCTTTCTTTGACAGGCCATAACCTTTGGCATCTTTCCATTTGCCTTCGGCTTTATGCTGCTTCCACTCAGGCGTCCACAGCTCATAGTCTGCTGTCTTCTTCCCGTTCAGCCAATGCTCTACATGACCCTTGTTTACAATGATCTTTGTAGTATTCCATTCGCCAACAGGATTGGCGGCATCCACTAATGGAGGATTCATGGCATAATTGGCGCCAGTAAGTTGCCAGGGCTCCAGCTTCTCCGGGAAATTCTTATCATCAATGATCTGGTATTCCGGCCCGCTCAGCTGAGGGGTTTCAAATTCTTCCGTTACCATATACATAATACCGCTATTGCCTTGCGGCGACAACTTCCAGTCGGCAGTCAGTTCAAAATTCTCAAACTGTTTATCAGTGATCAGGTTGCCCCGCACATCCGACTTGTCTGTTTTATGCCCCAGGCAATGCAGGATCCCTTTCTCCGCTACCCAGGAATCTGCCGGCTTGTTTTTGTAGATACGCCAGCCTTCCAGGGTATGGCCATTAAACAACAGTTGCCAGCCCTCCGCTTTTTCCGCTTCAGTTAAAACCGCACCGGTAGAATCTGCAAGCGCAGTACTTACCACAGAATCCATTACTGCAACGGCGTTGGCTCTTTCGCTGTGTGTGGTACCACCTCCGCAAGACATGGCCGCAATACTGAATACCGACAAGGCAGGTATCAAAAGGTGCTTCATAATGTACCCGGTTTAAATTACTTATTCACCAATTTCAGATTCTTCGGATCCCAGTGGATGATCTTGTTATCAAAATAGCTTTCGTTGCACAACAGTGCCGGCGCTGCTGCACGGAACCCGAAGGTAGGATCTTCCGCTACTTTACCGTTGGTACGCATGGCGTTAAACAGGTTATAGAAGTGATCGAAATGTGCACCTTTGTAACCTTTCTCTGCTTCATAGATCATTTTTTCAGGATCCAGCATGTTCGCACGGTGATAGGCATACGATTTTCCGTTATTGGAAGCAGCAGCATTTGCGGCAGCCAGCGGATCGTTTTCATCTACCTGTACGTTGTTGCGGAACAGGGTCACCCTATCCCACTCTACGGTCATGGAGCCTTCGCTACCCACCATACGGAGGTAATTGGTACCGCCGGTACCATCTACAAAGTTTACGCGGAGAGACAGGTTAAACGCAGGGTGAATCTCAGTTTCAGGATAATCAAACATACCCAGCATAATATCAGGTACTTCCCTTCCGTCTTTCCAGTAACGCAAGCCACCGGTAGCCATTATTTTATTGGGCCCCAGGGAACCGGTTACCAGGTGCAGGCTGGAAAACAGGTGAACAAACAGGTCGCCGGAAACGCCGGTGCCATAATCCCTGTAATTACGCCAGCGGAAGAAACGCAGCGGGTCAAAATCACGTTTGGGTGCATTCTTAAGATAGGCGGTCCAGTCAACCGTTTTGGGAGAAGCATCCGCAGGAATAGGATACTGCCATGCGCCGGTGGGCGACATACGGGCCCAGAAGCCTTCTGCATAGTTCAGTTTACCAATGGCGCCGTCTTTCAGGAGCTGCCTGGCTTTTTCATTACCCAGTGAGCTCATACCCTGGCTGCCCACCTGGTATACCACTTTTCCGTTACGTTGCTGTGCTTCCACTACTGCGGGGCCTTCACTGATATCGTGTACCATTGGCTTTTCGCAGTAAACGGATTTGCCTTTGTTCATGGCAGCCACAGAAATATCCTTATGCCAGAAGTCAGGCACTGCAATGATCACCGCATCAATATCTTTTCTATCCAGGATCTCCTGGTAGCTGCGGGTAGTGTAAATATCATTACCCCATTTCTTTTTTGCATCCGTCAAACGGCCATCATATAAATCACAGGCGGCTATCAGTTTTACGCCCGGCACAGTGATCGCGGTATTGGCATCCGCTGTTCCCATGCCGCCGGCGCCTATCAGCGCTATCTGTATCTGGTCGTTGGCACTGTATTTTTCTTTCAGACGGGAAAGTGACTGGATGTTTCTTTGTTTGTCAGCTGCGGTCAGGATATTTGGCAGCAAGGATGCGCCCACTACTCCTTTGGCAAATTTACTGATGAAACTCCGGCGAGAGTCTTCATTGGAATTTACTGGCATGATAACCCATTTAATTTGAGAAATGATATAAGTTTATTATTCACTGGAACTCTCAAAATATAATTATTCTCCCGGAATTCATAATTTATATGAGAATCGGGAAAGGAGAACAATAAAGCCTGCAAACAAATCCCGGACGGCGCCGGAGCTTATTTACAGGCTTCATTAAAAATAACTGATACCGGGGAATCTGGCTGTTACTTTACTGCGGTAAGCAGTTGTTTATATTTTGACGGGTTATGCAGCAGATCCGCCGCCGTGTTTACCTCGTTATCCCATTCCAGCGACTTGATGATACGGCCTCTCTGCAGGTAATACCGGTTTACGATTTCTTCTTCCAGTAACCTTTTTATTTCTGTTTTATTCTTCAGCAGGTCCTGTTTTTTATCGTGCTTCATTTTTGTTTCCAATGTTTCCAGCTCTTTGGCAACGGCATCATAGTACTTCTCTTTTTTTGCTGTGCTTTTGAAAGAGTCGAGGGCCTCCTCGCTGCGTGTTTTATAGCTGTAATCCTTATTATCGAGATAACGCACAAAATCTTCGAAGTCGCTCTCCGAGAGAGCGAAAGACCCTGCAGCAGCTATTTTCGGGTGATTGTAATAATAGCTGGTGGCGTAATCAAAGATGAATTGTTTGCGGAGAAGCGTGATAGCAACCTGGCTGATGTAGGTAGGGTCTACCTTTGCATCCGGTTCAATACCGCCGCCATCTTTTACAGCACGACCGCCTGCGGTGGTAAATGACTTACGCAGGGAATCCGGTACATAATCCACACTGCCGTCGTCGTTGCGGTGCGAATAATCGATGGCCTGGATACAGCGGCCACTTGGCGTATAATATTTGGCAGTAGTTACTTTCAGTTTGGTATTATAGGGCAGCTGACGGGTGGTTTGCACCAGTCCTTTTCCATAAGAGCGCTGTCCTATTACCAGTCCTCGATCGAGGTCCTGGATGCTGCCTGCTACTATTTCAGCGGCAGAGGCAGAAGAGTGATTGGTAAGCACTGTTAACGGGATATGCAGATCCACCGGTTGTTCGGTGGTTTCATAATTGCGGTCCCAGTTCTTTACTTTTCCTTTGGTACTTACGATGAGTTTATTTTTATCAACAAAAATGTTAGCTACCACAACGGCTTCATCCAGTAATCCGCCCGGGTTGCCGCGCAGGTCCAGTATCATTCCTTTTAAGGCGGGGTTGGCCCGCTTCAGCTGTTCCACCGCCTGGCGTACCATAGCGCCGCTGTTTTCAGTGAACTGGGTCATTTTAATATAGCCGATATCATTTTTCACGATGCCGGCATAGCTTACTGCTCTAACATTAATCTCTTCACGGATGATCTTTTTAGGGGTTTCCACGCCGGTTACCGGGTTGCGGAACACCATATCCAGCGGAGTGCCGGCTGCGCCTTTCAGTTGCCTGCTGATATCTTCCTGGGCTACATTTTTGCTGGATTTGCCATCCATGCTCACAATGATATCGCCAGGTTTTACGCCGGCCCTGTCCATGGGGCTGCCTTCGTATACATCAGTGATAGCGGTCCATTCGCCGTTGGTATTGATGGAAGCGCCTACTCCACCGTATTTGCCGGTAGCCATGAATTTAAGGTCGTCCAGGTTTTCTTCGGAAACAAAATCAGTAAAGGGATCTGTTTCCTCCAGCATGGCCTCAATGCCTTTCCGCATTACCTTTTCAGGGGGAAGATCATCTACATAGTAAGTATTCAGCTCCCGGTAGAAAGCGGCAAATATGTCCAGGTTCTTGGCTATCTGGAAGTATTTATCGTTTTCATTGAAAGCGAAGATACCCGCAGTGGTGATGATCAACAGCAATGCTGCTGCCAGTTTCTTTCTTTTATTGAAAAATGCACGCATGCAACGAATGTATAAGATGAATGATGTTAGTTGGCAATGTTGATGGTTATGGTACCGGGTCATATCCATGGCCGCCCCAGGGGTGGCAGGACAAGATACGCTTTATGGTGAGATAGCCACCTTTAAACGGGCCATATTTTTTAAATGCTTCCAGCCCGTATTGCGAGCAGGTAGGCGTATAGCGGCATTTACTGCCCAGGAGGGGCGAAATAAACCATTGATAAATTTTTATCAGGAAGATAAAAGGGAAACTCAGCCAGCGCACAACACGGTTCATAAGCAGCTTTGGGCAGTCAGCTTTTTAGCCAGAAAAATAACGGCCCATGCAACGGAATGTTGAATGCCGGTTCGCTGCTATCAGCCAAAGCTAACTGCGGTGCTAAACGCTGGTTTGCAGCTTCTTTAAAATTACCGAAATTTTGTCTTTCAGGGTAGAAAAATCAGCGATTTTTTTGTCGGTATAGATGAGGAAAACAGCGAGCTGTCTTGATTCCGACCGGAGATGATCGTACAGCTCCTGTTTTTGCAGGCGCCAGGCTTCGCGGCCCAGGCGTTTAATGCGGTTCCGGTCTACTGCATGGGGAAACCGGCGGGTAGTGGCGCTAAAGCCTACCTGCACGGGATATTTACCCGCTTCTTTCAGCGGCATATAAACAACCCGGTAGGGAAAAACAGAAAACGCTTTTCCTTCACGAAAAAGCGTTTCAATAAGTTTTCTGCTTTTTAACCTTTCTTCCTTGCTAAAAGAATAAGTTTTTATGGCAAATAGTATTTAGCTACTAATTATTTCAGCTTACGCTCGTCAGAAACAGTCAGCTTCTTACGACCTTTTGCTCTACGGGAAGCCAATACCTTACGGCCATTAGCAGTTTCCATTCTCTTTCTGAAGCCGTGAACGCTCTTTCTGCGTCTGTTATGCGGTTGAAAAGTACGTTTCATTTCTTTTTTTTGTTTTTACCTGTACTATACTAAAACTCCCGGATTAAAGGATTGTGTTTTTTAAAACGGAAGGCAAAGGTAGCAGAAAATTTTTGAAAAGCAAATTAAAATACCAATTCTTAAATGTAAAAGTGGAATGCAGCTTTCACTACATTCCACTTTTAATATTAGGAATATTAATTATTTAATACCCAGTTTAGTCTTTACAGCAGCCAGGATATCATCTGCAGCCGGGGAAACCAGCAGCATACCAGCAGAACTGTCGATTACGTAGTTGTAACCTTTTTCCTTTGCTACATCTTCAATAGCCTTACGGGCTTTATCGTAGATGGGTTTCAGCAGTTCCTGCTGTTTAGCCTGTACTTTCTGTTCAGCACCTTCACGGTAATCCTGAATACGTTTCTGGGCATCCTGGATTTCACGGCCTTTGATTTCCTTCATATTGTCGGTCATAGTGGCCGCTTTATCATCAAATTCTTTCATTTTCTTCGTATACTCATCTACCAGTGCTTTCCCATCACCTTCCAGTCCCTGTGCAAAAGTTTGCAGATCAGTTTCTGCCTTCTTGGCTTCCGGCATACTGGCTACCAGCGCCTGTGCATTGATATGCGCTACTTTGGATTGTGCCATTGCATTCACGCTGAACAAACCGGTAACCGCCACAAAAGCAATAATTACGTACTTCTTCATGATGTTGTCTGTGTTTAAAAAAATTTTAATACTTATAGTTAAAAAATAGGTACAGAGTTACTTCTTTACACCCAAAGATTTCAAAATTTCTTCGCTTTTATCCAGTTTGGGATCAGAAAAAATAACGGTGGCGCCGGCCGCCTTATCTAGTACAAAGTCATACATCCTGCTGGCAGAAAGCTTTTGCACAGCATTGTAGATCCTGTCCTGGATCGGCTTTACCAGTTCTTCCCTTTTCTTGAAAAGATCGCCTTCGTAACCGAAACGCTTCTTCTGCAAATCCTTTGCCTCTTTTTCACGGGCTACTATCTCATCCTCCCTTTTACGCTTCAGTTCTTCTGTGAGCATTACCTGTTCTGCCTGATACGACTTGTACATCTTATCCACTTCCTGGAACTTGGCATCAATCTCTTTCTGCCATTGCTCTGCAACTGCATCCAGTTTCTTCTGCGATTCCTTGTACTCCGGGATGCTTTCCAGGATATATTTTGTATCTATCACGCAATAGCGCTGTGCACTTGCTGCACCGCCCATAGCCAGCACAATAGCGGCTGTAATAAATAATTTCTTCATGCTACAATAATTTTTTCGCAAAACCTAATGACGGTTAAACTTGCAATATATAATTATTTTCCACATTATTCTGGTTCGAAGCCAAGCATAAACGTAAACTTAGCAGCGTCTTTCAAACCACCACCCGGTTGGAGACGGTCAAACCCGATACCATAGTCAAATCCGAGCAATCCAAACATCGGCAGATAAAAACGCATACCAATACCGGCAGAACGGCGTAATCTGAACGGATTGTACTCATTCAGGTCCTTATAACCATTGGCTGCTTCCAGGAAAGCCAAACCAAAGATGGTAGAGCTGGGATTCAAACTGAACGGGTAGCGCAGTTCCATCACATATTTATTGAATACGGTGAAGCCGGAATAGTTGGCAGGCTGACCGTTTTCAGGATTGATGCTCGGATCGGAGGTATAATACACCGGGTAACCTCTCTGGGAGATGATATCGCGGTCGTAGATCGCAAAGTTACTCAAACCATCACCACCCATTTCAAACCGGCCAAAAGGCGACAGGGTTGTACGGTTGTTGTAGCGGCCAATGTAACCAAATTTCGCGGCTACTTTCAATACGAAAGTTTTATTGTCGCTACCCATTGGGCGGCTCAAAGGCACATACCACTCTGCATTGAAGCGGTATTTCTGGTACTCAATGAATTTAAACTGCTCGGAAGCCGGCTCCTTGGAGTAATCCTTGTCGGGATTAAACAGGGAGTATGGCGGCGTATACTGCGCAGATACCATGAAGTTGGAACCACTGCGCGGGAAGATCTGCTGATCCACAGAAGAACGGGACAGTGTCAGCTTGATGTTCACGTTATTGGAAGTACCGCTTTCAAACCCGGGAATACCGAAGTAGTTATAGTTTTTCAGTTTATACTGCTGATAGTTTACTGAATAGATCAATGTGAAATAATCGTCCGGCCATTTCAGCTGTTTACCCAGTGATACGGAAGCACCCAGCACCTTGAAGTGACCATTCGTTGAAGTGGTAGTGTCGCCGGGAAGCTTGTAATAATCATTATAAGCGTAAGGATTCTGGTAGCTGCTGTAAAGGCTTACAGAAAACTGGTTCCTTTTCTTACCTCCCAGCCATGGCTCAGTGAAAGAGAAGTTATAGGAGCGGTAAGCCTTACCGTTGGAGGATACACGAACAGACAGTTTCTGTCCGTCGCCGCTAGGCAGCGGATCCCAGGTTTCTTTCCTGAAGATATTACGCAGCGAGAAGTTATTGAACGTAACCCCGAGCGTACCGGTTAAACCGATATAACCACCCCAACCGGCAGACAGTTCCAGCTGGTCGTTCGCTTTTTCTTCCACGGTATAATCAATATCCACGGTACCATCCTGTACATTGGGCACAGGGTTCATACCAATCTTTTCAGGGTTGAAGAAGCCGAGATTGGCAATTTCACGGTTGGAACGGATCAGGTCCTGCCGACTGAACTTCTCACCCGGAATGGTGCGGAGCTCACGACGGATCACGTGCTCGTTGGTTTTTTCGTTACCGGCTATACGAACTTCCTTGATGGTAGCCTGCGGCCCTTCACGCAAACGGATCTCGTAATCAATGGTATCGCCACGGATACCGATTTCCACCGGATCGATCTGGAAGAACAGGTAGCCATAGTCCATGTAGTAGCCGCTGATATCGCCGCCTTCCTGCGACATTTGCTTACCGATCCTTTTTTCCAGCAGTTCCAGGTTATAGATATCTCCTTTTTTGATGCCCAGGATGCGGGTCAGCACAGAGTCGGAATAACGGGTATTTCCTTTCCAGGTAATATCACCGAAATAATATTTTTTTCCCTCGGAGATCTGCATGTCCACATTCAGGTTCTGTGAATGGGTTTTGTAAGTGGTATCCCTCACGATCACCGCATCGCGGTAACCCCTGGAGTTATAGAGACCGATCACTTTACCTTTATCTTCGAGGTATTTATTTTCGTTGAATTTTGCAGAGCTGAACAGCTTAAAGCGGAAATAAGGGTCCAGTTTCTCAAATGCGCGGGTGGGCTGCAGGAAGCCATATGTTTGCCAGAAATCGTCCGGCTGCGCCAGGGAGTCCACATATACGTGTTCCATGTCAGGATGAAGCGTAAAGCGGGACTTTTCCTTGGTCCCTTTCATCTTCTTCTTGATCTTGGAGTCGGCTATATTTTCGTTGCCTACGATATTGATATCCTGGATACGTACTTTACTGCCTTTGGTAACATTAAAGATGAGGTGTTTGGAGTTTACCTGCCCGGTATCACTTCTTTCCTCGATCTTAACGGTAGCATTTCCGAATCCTTTATCTGCATAAAATTTATGTACAACACCGATCACGTTTTGTTTCAGGGCTTGTGTGATCACATTTCCCTTACGCAAACCGGCTTTGGTGGTGATATCATCTGCTTCTGTTTTTTTGATTCCCTTAAAAGCGAATGTAGACATACGGGGCATTTCCGTTAGTCCTATTTCCAGCCAGATCTTGTTGTCTTCTATTTTGGTTACATAAATGGTTACGTCGGCAAAGAGCCTTTGTGACCATAAGCTCTGAATTGCCTTTGTGAACTGGTCGCCACCCGGATAAGTAACTTTATCACCCACATTGAGGCCTGAGAGCGACAACAGCAGTGATTTATCCAGGTATTGGGTACCGGCAACGGTGATTTCGGCAATTTCATACTGTTGCGGGACGCCTGTGTTAATAGGAGAAACGGCCGGCGGATTAGCAGGCGGCTGCGTTGGAGGCACGGTATCTTTTTGCTGAGCGGATACACGAATGCCTGCACTGCAACATAATGCTATAGCCAGAAGGCCCTTAGGAAATAATTTCTTCATTCTGCTGAATTTGTTCGCTTGTTTTGCCAAAGCGCCGTTCTCTGGTCTGGTAATTTAAGATGGCTTGGTAAAGATGTTCATTGCGGAAGTCCGGCCACCGGGTATCTGTAAAATACAGTTCCGCATAGGCCAGCTGATATAGTAGGAAGTTACTGATCCTGCATTCTCCACTGGTACGAATCATTAATTCAGGGTCCGGCAGGCCGGCTGTACAGAGATATTTTTCCCATATTTCAGGCGTTACAGCTGCCGGGTCCAGGGCTCCATTTTTCGCATCCAGGGCTATTTTTCTGGCTGCATTCACGATTTCCCACCTTGCACTGTAGCTGAGAGCCATAATGAGATTGAGGCCGGTATTCTGGCTGGTTAGGGCAATGGCCTCCTCCATTTCCCGCTGGCATTGGGGAGGCAGCATTTCCATGTCGCCAATTACGCTCAGCCGGATATTATTTTTTGATAACGTATTCACTTCCATGCGGATAGTGTTTACGAGTAGTTCCATAATGCCATTAACTTCATAAACGGGGCGGTCCCAGTTTTCGGTAGAAAACGCGTATAGGGTCAGATAACCTATCCCAAGCTCTGCACAGGTCGTCACTATGTTACGCACACTTTCCACCCCTTCGTGGTGCCCGTACAGCCTGTCTTGTCCCCGCTCTTTTGCCCAACGGCCGTTCCCGTCCATAATAATGGCTATATGGCGCGGCAACCGTTGTAAGTCCAATTTTTCCTTCAAGCTCATTTGTGTCAGGCGTATTATAACAGATTATAACAGATCTACTAAAAGGGTGCAAAGATACAAAAATAGAGTAATGACTTTTTTGGCAAAGCCTAAGAAGGTGTTTTAACGTAGTTTTAACAGCGAAATCAATACCAGTGGGGATTTAAGCAAATTCGGAGACTTATCATGGCGGTTGGCAGGTACGGAAAGCCCACCCGCAGAAAGTATTTTTTATTTTAGAATTTACAGTTGTAGGAAGTAAAAAGAATACTGATCGTTAATTCAATGGTAACGAACTGGTCTTTATCCCGGCTGTTTCCCCGCTCCCGCCCTATCACCCCGATAGGACTGCCTTTCACGGAAGACCTGTCCTGCAGCTGCGCCGCCACAGTGGGCTGCCCGTTTGGAAGCGCCGGAAAAGCAGCGGGGCCGGCGTAAGTAGTGCTTACATCGTCCAGGTAATCCGTTTGCGTAAACCGGTACAGGGCTTCCAGGCCCACATTCACTTTTTTAGAAATATTATACTTAAAACCGCCGCCGATCAGCCAGGCATACGAAACCAGGCTATAAGGCTTCCTTTCAGGATACAGGGCTGTTCCCTGCCCTTCAGTACCCAGCGGCTGCAAAAAATATTTAACCCCATCAAGATAAGCATAGGGGTTATAATGGAAAATACTTGCCCCTCCGGTCAGGTAAGGTGAGAAACGCTCATATAAACTGCCGGGCTCAAAGCGGAAAAAATTAAAATCCCCCTGGAGCGACAATTCAAACAGGTTTGTATTAAAACTAAGGTTCCGCCGTTGCTGGAATTCGTTCTTACTGTACACATCAGAATAACCCAGCTGCATAAACCGGGCATGGGCGCGCAGGCCCACGTAATCGTTCATGTATTTGCGGTAATAAATGCCCACAGCGGGTTTCAGGGTGTTTAAAGCTCCCCGGGTGTTCAGGTCTCCGAAATACTGCGCCCCACCCACAGAAAAACCCAGCTCACCCACATACTCCAGCTCATTCTGCGCAGCAGCACGTCCGGCAACCAAACAACCTGCCGATACCAGCAATAAAAAGACGATATATTGGGAATATAGAAGTTTCAGCATAAATCAGTTCTACTTAAACGCTAAAATGCCGGATTTATTTAATGTATAGCTGATCATTATGCTTACTTATTTGGCGGGTGCATGCTTCACGGGGCATAATTAATATTACAATCAGCAGACAATATATTTGTAAATGTAACAATATATTTTACAATTCTATATTTTAATCATATTCCGGGCATCAATTCCCCAGAGTAATTTGTTACGGAGGGTATGCAGGAAGTTGCTGTCGTCCAACCGGAGCAGGCTCAGTTTGAACTGTTCTTTCTTTATAGCCAGCTGTACCCGGTTATCAATGGTTTCCATACGGCTGTCGAGAGTACAGAGAAACTGGTCGCTGCGGCCTTCCACTTCAAAGGAAATGATGTTATCATTGGGTACAATAATAGGCCTTACGTTCAGGTTATGAGGCGCTACGGGCGTGATCACAAAATTGCCCGCGTCCGGGAACACGATGGGGCCGCCACAGCTGAGGGAATAACCTGTAGACCCGGTGGGAGTGGCCACAATCAGTCCGTCTGCCCAGTAAGTGTTCAGGAATTCCCCGTTCAGGTAAGTATGGATCTTCACCATTGCCGAGGTATCCTTTTTATGGATCGTAAATTCATTGAGGGCGTAAGGAACATCGCCAAACAAGGGAATGTTGGCGTCCAGATGGAGCAGCGACCGCTGGTCTACCACGTAAGTGCGGTTCAGCAACGCCTGTACCAGTGCATGGATCTCATCCTTACCAATACTGGCCAGGAAGCCCAGGCGGCCGAAATTGATCCCTATAACCGGGATATTGGTATCACGCACGTAACAAACGGTATCCAGCAAAGTGCCGTCCCCGCCAAGGCTCACCAGGAAGTCGATCTTTCCCGGCAGGTCTTCCGCGCAGGAAAACAGCGTTGGTGCGTTGTCGAAAGGAATGTGTTGCTGCAGGGTATGATAAAAAGGCTCATAGATGATGGCTGTTATCTCTGCCCGCTTTAATTCCTCCAGCAATAAGCGGATGTTTGAAATATCTTCTGTAATAAATCCCCTGCTATAAAGTGCTACCTGCATAATTTTTTAAGCTTTTAACGATCGGCTCTGAAGACCTACATATCCACGCTCGTGTGTAAAAATAGTCCTTTTTGCCCTAACTGGTTAAAGCTGTATTCGATCCGAAGGCAGGTATCATAGAAGGAAACAATGTCGAGCCCGATCCCCCCGGTATAAAGGAAGCGGTTATTCAGGAAGCTGTTGCCGGGAAATTTATTATAGGCGTAACCTCCGTCGCCAAAGGCTTTGGCAAAGATGCGCACGGGAACGGTATTAAATTTTTTCGGAACAATGGGAAGCTTTACTTTAAAAGAAATAAGTTCCTGCCGGAGGGTGGATTTGAGAATGGCGAAGCTGGTACCGTCTATTACATAATATTCCAGTCCGCGCAGGTAATCATCCCGGTAACCCAGCGCCTGCTGGTTAATATACGGCTGATCGTTAGAGAGTTTTGCCGCGCTGCGGATACCCAGTGCTGCAAAGGTTTTGGGGCGCAGCTGCCAGTATTTGGCCATATTGAGCCGGAAATGCACATCATCCACATCATTCCATGGCCCTACTCCTTTTTTGCCCACTTCTGCCAGAAGCCGGAATCCTTTGAGAGGATATACCCAGCTATCTGCCTTAATATAGGTGAAACGGTAGGTGATATCGATGAAACGTACATTGGTGCGGCCTTTCCCCAGGTAATTAGGATTAATGATAGCTACAGAATCGGCTATTTTCTCATAATTATAATTTACAAACACCTGGTGCCGGGCATTAATGGCCCTGCGGTAGCTGTAGTTGAGCCCCACAAGATATACCTGCCGCAGGAAATCATCTTTCCTGAAAAACTGCTGTTTGTTGTTGCTGGTGCTGTCGTTCACCTCACGGTTACGGTTATAGGATGCGATGATGCCGAGGCCATGACGGAAATGTTTATCGATATAAGGCACATTGTACTGCAGTGCGAACCGTTGGGTGTAGCCAAACTGTATGGCGGCGTTCAATTCATCATTACGGCCGGTCAGGTTTTCCTGGGTACCGCTTACACCGAGGTTGATACGGCTAAGGCTGTGGTTCTTTTCTACCCACCACTGGTTGAAATTACGGTCTGCCAGTTTGAAAATGGGATAGGCAAAGGTGTACCAGCGTTCCCATACTTCAAATACCAGGTCGGCTTCATTACCGGTCCAGTTTTTAACATTGGCAGTGGCATTGAGGAAAAGGGAGGTATTGAGCAGTTGTTTGCGTCTTTCTTCAAGGGTGTTGGCAAGGTCCCGCAGGTAGATGGTATCTCCCGGCACAGTGCTTATTTCCCGGAGGATGATGGAAGTCCGGGTTTTCTTATTACCGGAAACAAGGATATTACGCACTACCAGGTAGCTGGTATCCGTTACGGGCGCCGACTGGCCTTCTGCATTTTCCGGTATCACAATCCCCAACAGGCATACGAGGGCCAGCAGGTAATAACAGCATTTCAGCATGTAGGTCCTTGAAATGTTTTAAAAGTGTTGACAATACTCAAATATAACAGATTTTGTCCTGGAACACTGATTACGCTGATTTTGATGATTATTAGATTTTTTATAAATTATTAAGGGAGATAGAGCGAATAGTTCGCTTATATCTCCCTTAACTGTTATTAAAAAAATAAAAATCAAACTAATCATCAAAATCAGCGTAATCAGTGTTCCAGGACAAAATCCGCGTTACATACCGATGTAGTTCATCAGCAGGTCGTAGTTTTTCTTCAGCGCTTCTTCTTCCGGTTCTTCAGCGAAGATGTATTTGATCACATAATTGAAGCGTTCAAAAGTGGCTACAAGGCCCTGCAGTTCCTGGCGGTTTGTTTTGAGTACTACTTCCAGCCTGCCGGTAACAGGATTGGTGATGGTGTTTACACTCAGGAGCGTAACATCGTTTGATTCGGCAATACGGGCAATTTCACTGAGGGCATAATCGCGTGGGTCTACTTCAAAGGCCACGATACCGCCGGGCTCCTTCACGCCGTTATATCTTGCCAAAGCTGCAAGGAGGTTATCCTTGGTAATGATACCGAGGTATTCGCTTTCCTTGTTCACTACCGGGAGGGCAGACAATTTAAAATCGTAAAAAAGTTTAAGTGCTTCAAAGAGATGAGCATATTCCATGACAGCCGGGCGGGTACTGCTGTACTCCATAGATTCCAGGGGTACATCCGGATCCTCGATATCCATAATATCGTCTTCCTCCACCAGGGCCAGGTATTTGCTATCTACTACCATTGGCAGCTGCGTCAGATGGTATTCGTTCATCAGGCGCAGCGCCTTTGTTCCTGAATCCGAGGGATGCAGAACAGGTACTGAAGATATGAGTTCTCTGGCGATCATGTTAGCGTATTCTGATACAATAATAGTAAAGAATATGCCAACAGAAAAAGAAATTACATGTACGCGAAATCACTGCGCCTGTGAGCACAGTTGCAGAGCTGCCTTAAGAGTGCCGGTTTAACTGGCAGGTTGAAGCTTTAGTTTCTCCAGGAAAGCGTGCAGGATCTTATTGAATTCTTCCGGTACCTCCATCATGGGAGCATGTCCGCACTTATCAATAAACTGCAGTTCAGAATTAGGTATCAGTTTTTTAAATTCTTCGCCAACCATAGGAGGTGTAACCGTATCATTCTGGCCCCATATCAATAAGGTTGGTTGCTGGATATCTTTCAGTTCATCTCCAAGGTTGTGGCGGATGGCTGATTTCGCCAGTGTGATGATCTTGATCACTTTCAGGCGGTTGTTCACTATCTCAAACATTTCGTCTACCAGTTCTTTGGTAGCTATTTTCGGATCGTAGAAAGTAAGTTCTGCTTTTTTGCGGATGTACTCATAGTCGCCGCGTTTAGGATAGGTTTCGCCCATTCCGTTTTCGAACAGGCCTGAGCTGCCGGTAAGGATCA
Source organism: Chitinophaga sp. OAE865 (assembly GCF_040546735.1). Taxonomy (NCBI): domain Bacteria; kingdom Pseudomonadati; phylum Bacteroidota; class Chitinophagia; order Chitinophagales; family Chitinophagaceae; genus Chitinophaga; species Chitinophaga sp. OAE865. The sequence continues at coordinate 390,570 of NZ_JBEPOF010000001.1, forward strand.
GGGATTTTACGGGTGCTTCAGGGTGTTTCAACAGGTATACAAGGGCCACGTGACCTCCAAGTGAATTGCCCAGCAGGTGCACATTTTTGTATCCCCTGGCCTCAATAAACTTATGTACGTATTTGGCCAGGCCGCCTACCGATGTTTCCAGGATGTTTAAATCGTACAGGGGTAACATCGGGATCACAACCTTGTTATATTGCCGGAAATATTCAATCATGTGCGAGAAATTGCTCAAAGCACCAAAAAGTCCATGCAATAATACCAGCGGTTCTCCTTCTCCTTCTTCTATAAAATTAAACTTACCCTGTGTTTTGATTTCGTAATCCATTGCCAAATCTTGAAAGTCAATTTTACGCTAAAATAATTCTTTTTATTAATCTAAATAATCTTTGGAACGAGTTATCCAGGTTGAATATGCCGGGCTGCCTGCTCAAAAAAAGACTGCAATTCGGTGAACATATTCTTAAAAACCGGGATCACACTTCCCATATGATCCAATACCCACGGGCCGATATTCTCTATATAGGGATATACCACAGACTGGAGCTTTGTTTCGGGGCTCAGCCAGTATACCTGGTTAGCCATCCATAGCACTACACTGTAAATTATTATAAATATAACGCTATACAACAGGATTCCGCCGAGTTTATTCAGCCAGCCCAGCATTACCAGTTCCACTAATTTCTGTAATGCGCCGGCCCCTAACCTTACGAGCAGTATTACTCCCAGGAACAGGCATACGAAACAGATCACAGGCAGCCAGCGGGAATGCATTTCCCAATGCTCCTGTACATATAATGCGGTAATTGCGGTTAGTTTCAGAGCTGCCGCCAGTCCCAATACAGCGGCTACCAGAGAAAATAAGGCTACTATCAACCCACGGGTATATCCGCGGTAAATGGCAAAAACCATGATGATAGCAAAAATAATATCTATAGGCATGATAGAAATATAGGGAATCTGGTATTTAACTACCTGATTTTTTTGTTTTCAGGGAGATGCTTATCTGCCCATTGTCCACTTTTCAGCCAGTTAAATACCAGACAGCACTATTTAGTAAGCAGTTCTTTCACCAGGGCGGAAATTGCTTTTCCATCTGCTTTACCGGCCAGTTGTTTGGTGGCAACGCCCATTACCTTACCCATATCAGCGGGTGAGCTGGCGCCGGTGGAAGCGATAATATCAGTAATGGCTGTACGTAATTCTGCTTCATCCATTTGTTTGGGAAGAAAGCGCTCAATCACTGCCAGTTCCTCTTCTTCTTTCACTGCAAGGTCTTCACGGTTCTGGGCACGGAAAATTTCCAGGGAGTCTTTCCTTTGCTTTGCCAGCTTTTGCAGCAGTTTGGATTCATCTGCCTCTGAAAGGTCGCCACTGGCGCCTTCTGCTGTTTTAGCCACAAGGATCGCTGCTTTAATGGCACGCAATGCGCGCAGGTCAGCTTCCTTTTTACCCAGCATCGCAGCTTTGATCTCTGCGTTGATATTTAATTCTAATGACATATGGTTAGGTTTAATGGATTATTTTCCTGCTTCTTCTGCCGCTTGTTTGTCCTGGAATTTCTTAAAGAAATCCTTGGCAAAAGCGCGCATATCGTCGGCCTGGTCTTTATAGGGAGTAGCCCTTCCGTAGGTATCGGCCATCGTCATCATGGTCTGGAAAAAGAAGTCGGCCATTTCATCCACCATCATGTCTTTTGTCCACAGGTCAATACGCAGCGCTGCCTTTTCTGCAGGATCCCAGAAAGATACGATCATACCTTTGGCCTTGATCATCCGTTCGTCTTTGTTGTCTGTAGCGCTCCACTCTATTGATTCGGGCACTTTCTGATCGTCCAGTCCAACCTGGATCTTTATGGTAGATACTTTACTCATGATTTTCAATTAAAGCGCAAAAATAGCCATCATTTGCTGATTTTGGAAAAAGCAGTGCCGGTGAGCTGTTCCCACCACTGTTCCGCAGCATGTTCCCAGCTGCTGAAAGGCTTCGCTGCAGGGACCTTAGCCAGCAAACGGGATCTTAATTGTTCATCTTTATACAAAAGACTCATTTTCTCAGACAGGTCATCCAAACTTGCAGGGTCGGCATATAGTACGGCATCTCCGCCAGCCTCCCTTGCGGCGGCCCCTTCCAGCGCAATCACCGGTACTTCGCACCGGCGGGCGGCATAGATGGGTAAGGCCAGTCCTTCAAACCTCGACGGATATACGAGGGCATAAGCCCCACCGGTAAGCCGGGCAAGCGTTTCTTCATCTGCATCTTCAATACATACCACATCCTGCCGGAACTTATAACTCTGTAAGGCGGTAGCAATTTCTGCTCCTGCAGGGGTTACGCTACCCGCCAGTACCAGCCTGATATTGCTGCGCTGCCGTTTCTTCAGCGCCGAAAATGCTTTCAGTACCGGTATAATATTATTCCGGGGATGCAGGCTGCCTGTTACCAGGAAATATTCCGCTCCTCCTGCAAAGGCCCTTTTCACCGTTTCCCGCTCCTCCCAGTCCAGCGGCCTGTAAAGCTCGCTGATACCTGTTTCCAGCCGGGTCAGTTTATCTTTTACACCGGGCGCATAACGCAGCAGCTCTTCCTCCGCAGCGTTGGACAGTACGGCTATACGCCGTGCCCGGTCCAGGTATTTCGTGATGTTCTTTTTCAGCGACCGCTGTTGTGCAGCCGGCTGTAAACCCGCGTCCCGCAAAAAAGAAAGGTCTCTCAGCAGCAATGCCGCCGGGATCCTGCTGCGTAAAGGAAGCGTGCCATCCAGGCCCAGGAACAAATCCGGCCGGAAAGGCTTCATAGCCCTTACCAGCTGCCATTCCTGCCACCAGTACAGGTGCCAGGGCTTATTCCCTTTCAGCGGCAACACCACGTTGGTTACGTTTGCCGGTACTTTCAGGCCGGCAGGTATTTTTCCATCGAAAAACAATGTGAACTGATGGGCAGGCTGCTGCCGGCACATCGCCAGTATTATTTCCGTTGCCACCTTCCCGGTATCGGCAGGCATGTCCTGTCGTAAACAAGCGGCATTAACAGCAATTTGCATAAACGATTCCTTTGTCTGCGAGCTTGCAAACCTACACAATTTTAGATTCGGGACAGGCGGATTTTAATTGCCCGGCTATTCTGCAGATTTATTGGTGAGATAAAATACCTGCGGAGGGGTTACATTACCGGTGTTTCCCAGGGAAGCCAGCCTGATAGTTACCTCGTATGTTTTCAACGGCTTCAGATGACGGAGCGTTATGGTAAAAGGAGTAGTTTTAATATCGGCTATATCATCCTGCGGCAAAGGAATAAGACCCGTTTCTGTGGCTACATTCAACGTTACCTTTACACCTTTGTCAGGCAGTTTGCTGGTAACATTCACTTTCAGCGCATAAGTGCTGTCCTGTGCCATATTATACTTTCCTACCTGCACATCGGGCAGCTCAAAAGCCAGTGTTTCTTCCTGTGTATTTGGTGCAGGATTATCTTTTTTCTTCTTTTTACAGGAAGAAAAAGTGAGCATTGAAATAGCTAAGAAGGCAGGGAGACAGGTTTTCAATAACATATTTCCAGTTATAGGAGCATGAAATTAGCTTTTTTTAATATACAAATCAAATTTTACTTCTCACATCCAGCGCATCTCTCAGCCCATTGCCTAACAGGTTGAAAGCCAGCACCAAAAGCATAATGGCTATTCCCGGCGCCAGCGCCAGCAGTGGATTATGTGTGATAATGAAATTGTAGTTCTCTTTGATCATCAGTCCCCAGGAAGGTTGTGGCGGCTGCACACCTACTCCCAGGAAACTGAGCCCGGCCTCCACAACAATAGCGGTGGCAAAATTGCCCGCGGCTACTACCATTACCGGCCCCATGATGTTAGGTAAAATATGTTTAACAATGATGCGCACATGCCCGTAACCCAACGCCCTGGCGGCCTCCACATACTCCAGCTCCCGGATGGCCAGTACCTGTCCGCGGATAATACGGGCCACACCTACCCACATGGTAAGTCCTACGGCAATAAACACCTGCCAGAACCCTTTTCCCAGCGCCAGGGTGAGCGCAAATACCAGCAGCAGCGTTGGCATAGACCATACTACGTTCACCAGCCACATCACCACATCATCTGTACGCCCTTTGAAATAACCGGCGATAGCACCCAGCAGCACTCCAATACTGAGGGAAATGACTACGGCGATACAACCTACCCCTAAGCTCACCCGTGTGCCAATCAGCAGCCGGCTCAGGATATCCCGGCCAAATTTATCGGTGCCCAGCCAGTAAGTACGGGAGAAGATCCTTTCCTTCTGTATATTTTCCTGTAATGTTTCTGACGACAGCGGATGATCCGGCGGAGCAGCATACCAGATCTTTGCCAGGGAGTAGGTTTCCTCCCTGCTGGTAGATTCATCTACATAATGCTGTACCACCAGCACGCTGTCCCTGAACTGCCAGGAACGGATGGGGATCCAGGTAAAATCAGATTCCTGCCCGTATAGCAACCGCCGGTAAACAGCTCCTTTTTGTACAGGCTGTTCTTTCCATACCGCCAGCATATGGATCCGGAATCCGGGATGCTGGCCTTCTATTTCCAGCACCATCCTGTTGGCGTTGGGCGTATGATCCGGTGCAATAAAATAGGCGGTAATACTGATAAACACGGCAATGGCGATCACCAGTAAACCGGCCACCGCACCTTTGTTACGGTATAATTTTTTCCAGTAAGGCTGCATATCTGACAAAAGAACCAGGATTTAATTAACCTGCCGGCCTTTCCACTGATAACTGCCAAACTTCCCAAGCCACCCGGCAACAACAATATAAGGAATATGAAATATCTGCCCGGGAATAAACCATAACAGCAGTTCTGTTTTATTAAAAAACTTTGCTACAGGAAGCAGGAAATAAAGTTCAAGGGTTATTTTAAACAGCATGATGATAAGGAACCACGGCCACCATACCGGCAGGAACACCGCTATTACCGCCAGCGACAGCAAACCTGCGTTAAACAGGTATACCAGCAGCAGTACCCAGGTAAGCCTTTTATCTTCATACTTATCGGCCTTCGACGACCAGCGGATCCGCTGGTTCATAAAATCCCTGAAGGTATCTACGGCCAGGGTACGCACTACAGCGTCTTCACATTTCAGGTAACTCACCTTATCAGGATATGCGCTGTAAATTTTATACATCAGCAGCATATCATCGCCGGAAGCAATATTATCGATGCCTGTAAAACCTCCTACTTCCAGGAATGCCTTTTTTTCATAGGCGAGGTTAGCGCCGTTACACATGGTACCGGAGGCCAGTTGCGCCGCAGCGCCGGTGATACCCTGCATGGTCATGAAATCGAGCGATTGCAATCTCTTGAAAAAGTTATGTTCTTTATAGAAGCTCACCGGTGCGGCAATGAATTTAGGTTGATGATGTTCGTAAAACTGCACCAGTGTTTCAATCCAGCGCGGTCCCATTACACAGTCAGCATCTGTGGTTACAATAAGGTCGCCGGTAGCTTTTGAAACAGCGATCTCTATGGCTTTTTTCTTGAAAGAGTTCAGCCGTTCTTCTTCATTGAGATATTGCCTTAATTCCAGCAAATGAACATTTGCTGCCGGGAAATTGCTCACCACAGCAGCAGTATTATCTGTTGAAAAATCATCTATTACAATTATTTCCAGCAGGGCTGGATTATAGGTCTGGCGTTTCAGCGCCTCCAGCAGGGCTGGCAGGTTGGCTGCTTCATTCCGTGCAGGAATGATCACTGTAACGGAAGTATGGCAGGCCGATGGCGCTGCAGGAGAAAACCTTTTCAGGCGCTTCCAGCCCAGGGTATACCACAGCATCAGTATACCATACCCTAAAGCCAACACCAATAGTATAATTACAAAAAGATACATCCAGGTTAAAGATTTGTTTTGATGATAAGCCCCAGCTGATCGGATATCAGCTGATGCCCTTTTTCCATTACCAGTATTTTACAGGGAAAGGAACCATCCGCAAAGCGGGTGCCCAGTACAGGTGGAATTACACGATCGTATTTCCCGAATATCAGGAGAGTTAGAACGTTATATCTGGCTAATAATTGTTTACACTGCTTTTTATCCGGCATCATTCTGCGCAGATTGGTCCATACGTTGTACACCAATTCCCTTTTCCACGGTTCATTCATACGGTGCAACGCAAATTTATATACACTCTGATTCAGCAATCCCAGTTTTCTCCATGTATGTAATAACGTAAAAAACAGCCGTGGATGATATGTATTGTATTTAAACAGCCTGTTTCCGGCTGCAGTTTGAGTAACAAACATATGCCAGGGATTATTTCTCAGCCCATCCCCGGCTGCAAGGATGAGACGGTTGATCCGCCCGGCCATTTTTTCCACCAGGCACAGGGAAAGACGCCCTCCCATACTGTAGCCCAACAGGGAAAAACGTTCCTTTCCATGTTGCTGCAGTATCATTTCCACCAGCGCTGCCAGGTCATTTTTCTCAAAAACGCGGTCCTCCTCCCATCGGGTGCTGCCATGCAGGGGCATATCCAGCGCCACCAGTGTGAAGGTATCGCCAAGTGTAGCGGTTAGCGGGCGAAAATGAGCAGCGCTTTCACCAAAGCCGTGTAAACAGATCAATAGCTCCTCCCCGGCACCTTCCACGGTGCCATGAAACCGGCTTTTCAAATATGACAGATAAAAATCAGGCATAAAGGGGAACAATGATACTGAATAAATGCCTAATGACGATGGAAAGGATTATCCGGGGCAACCAACAGGGCAAGGGATGGATGTTTCCTCCTATACTTATATCATGATTCCTGAAAAGAAGACAATACGCCATATCTAAATAGATACGGGGGATCTCCGGCGCAACTATGGCGCAACTATGGCGTATATATGGTGGAAACCGGGAGTATCCATTCCTTAACTTTTTCTTTCCATAGAATTACCTTGCCAGAAAAATTCCGTTATTAGCTTACAACCTTCCTCCAAACTTATTTATTTTTTGTTAAAAATCCCTTCCTTTTAACAGGAATGCCGCATTTGGCTTACATTCAGTAAGTTAACAGGCAGGTATTAGGGGTATCAGTTTAGCCCTCCCGGTGACCGGTTTTGCTTAATACTTTTTTCAGTAAATTACAGAACCACTAAAAATACAGCAACATGGACGCAACAGTTGAAAATAAGACTGCGCTCAAAGGCGCCGAATTCCTGGTTAAGGAGAGTGCTCCTGAGGAAGTGTTTACTCCCGAAGATTTTTCGGAAGAGCAGCTGATGATTAAAGAGATGGCAGATCAGTTTATCAGTAAAGAGATAACACCGATCGTAGAGCGGATAGATAAACTGGAGGAAGGACTGATGCCCTCGCTGCTGGAAAAAGCCGGCGAACAAGGCTTGCTGGGCGCTTCTTTCCCGGAAGAATACGGTGGTTTGGGTAAAGATTTTGTAACGGCTACCATTATCAACGAGGGACTGGGCGCTGGTCACTCATTCTCCGTTGCCATGGCCGCGCACACCGGTATCGGTTCTTTACCTATCCTTTATTTTGGTACTGCAGAACAGAAACAGAAATATATTCCCAAGCTGGCCACCGGCGAAATGAAAGGCGCCTACGCCCTTACTGAGCCCGATTCCGGCTCCGATGCTTTGGGCGCTAAAACCACCGCCAAATTAACAGAAGACGGCAAGCACTATATACTGAACGGGCAGAAGAGCTGGATCACCAACTCCGGCTTCGCCGATGTGTTTACCGTGTTTGCGAAAATTGACGGCGATAAATTCACCGCCTTTATTGTAGATAAGGGAACACCCGGTTTTACACTTGGTGCAGAAGAACATAAAATGGGGATCAAAGGATCCTCTACCCGGCAGATCTATTTCCAGGATGCCAAAGTGCCCGTTGAAAATGTGCTGGGCGTAATCGGTAAAGGCCATCTCATTGCCTTCAACATCCTGAACATAGGCCGCCTGAAACTTTGCGCCGCCGCATTGGGCGCCGCCAAAAAATGTATCAATACCTCCGTACAATACGCCAATACCCGCACACAGTTTAAACAACCCATTGCCAACTTCGGCGCTATCAAACATAAACTGGCGGAAATGGCTATCCGTACCTGGACTTCGGAATCAGCACTTTTCCGCACTGCACAGCTGATCGATGAAAAAGAAAAGGAACTGCTGGCAGAAGGTAAACCATTCAATGAAGCTTTGCTTGGAGCAGCAGAAGAATATGCTGTAGAATGCGCCATCCTGAAAGTGAACGGCTCCGAAGTATTGGATTATGTGGTGGATGAAGGCGTGCAGATCCATGGCGGTAACGGTTTCAGTGATGAATACATCATTTCAAAAGCCTACCGCGATTCCCGCATCAACCGCATCTTTGAAGGTACCAATGAGATCAACCGGCTGCTTACCCTCGACATGACACTGAAACGTGCCCTGAAAGGAAAACTGGACCTGATGACGCCTGCCATGAACGTAATGAAGGAACTGATGAGCATCCCCGACTTCGGCAACGATGATGAAAGCGCCTTCAGTAAGGAAAAGAAGATGATCGTTAACTTCAAAAAAGCCATCCTCATGGCTGCCGGCGCCGCCGCGCAGAAACTGATGGTAAAGCTGGAAAACGAACAGGAGATCCTGATGGATATTGCCGATATGGCCATTGAAACCTTTGTGGCTGAAAGCGCGCTGCTTCGCCTCATTAAGCTCACCAACAGTAAAGGTGAAAGCGCCGCTTCCCTGCAGGCCGATATTGTACGCACCTTCATTTACGATGCGGCCGACCGGATCAATAAATCCGGTAAAGACGCTATCAATGCGTTTGCGGAAGGCGATGAACAGCGTATGATGCTGCTGGGCCTCAAACGCTTTACCAAAGCAGAACCGTTTAATGCAAAAGATGCCCGCAGAAGAATTGCGGACAAACTGATTGCAGACAATAAATACAGCTGGTAACAACCGGCGTAAAGCAACTGAAAAATGCAGCGGGGTACTTTATTTCGCTGCATTTTTTCTAAATGCTTTTTTCCTATTCCCTTCACCTGCTTATCTTTACCATCTTTCAAAGATATTGATGACAGGGTATGACGCTATCAGCTAAGTTGTTTTCTACATTTCTTGTTGCCATTTGTATCCCCCTTTTTGCAAGCAGCCAGGCAACACTGCGTATCAGTCAACCTTCAAGGGAACAAAATAATGTGAGTACTTCCAGGCAATTTATTGCAGGCCGTACCTGTGTTGGCTGTACAGTAAGGATTAATAACGATACCGTACATGTATACAATACCGGCACCTTTGCTGTAAAATATGAACTGTCTACCGGTAGAAATACCTATTCCGTTACTGCCACTGCCCCTAACGGGGAAACGTATACGAAAAATATCACTTATTACTATAACCAGCCACCCGCCCCTTCGGCTACCAGTATTTTCCGTATAGATTATATGGAGATATCCCCATCGGGAAACCTTCAGCTTTCCGAAGGCGATACATTGCGGATAAAGATGAAAGGCTATCCCGGTCAAAGCGCCAGCTGGTTCAATGATGTACCGCTCAGGGAAATGCCCGTTTCACAAACAGGCGGCGTACCCGGCTATTACAGCGGGATGTATGTGATACAGCCACGCGATTCGCTCCTGAATGGGAAAATTATGGTGCGGCTGCGCAAACAAAGCGGGGAAACGGCTATACTGGGCAGCCCTTACCACTACAGCGTAATGCACAATGAAATACCGTTCACCGGCCGTACTATCGATAATATGACCTACCTCACGGCAAGCCCGCATGGCGACCGGCTGGGGCCGGATAAAATCGGCTACCTTGATAAAGATGTGCTTTTACATATTGTAGGAAGACAGGGCGACTATTACAAAGTAAGGCTCTCCTCCCGCACCACTGCCTTTATTCCTGAACCGCTGGTAGATACCGACATCCCCCAGGAAGAGCTTCCCATAAGCATTGCAGACGATGCCAAAATATGGGGAGATGAAAAATATGACTATGTATCTGTAGCGTTGTCGGATAAACTGCCTTATACCTCAACGCAATTGGTTTCTTCCAGAAAAATTATCATCGATATTCATGGCGCTTATGCAGAAAAGGGACTTAGCACCCTGCTCCAGAACACCAAAGAAATTACATCTGTAGCCTGGGGGCAGCCATCACCGGATGTATGCCGTATGGTGATTTCACTGCAACATGCACCGTGGGGCTACCAGGTGTATTATGACAATAACCGTATCACGGTGAAGGTTAAACGCGTACCGCAAAACCTGTCGCTGAAGAACCTGGTAATAGGTCTCGATCCCGGCCATGGTGGCAGTAATCCCGGCGCCACAGGCCTCACCGGCGCCGTTGAAAAAAACATGACCCTGGTACTTTCCCTGCAACTGAAAACATTACTTGAAAAAGAAGGGGCTACCGTGATCATGTCGCGCACAACGGAAAAGTTTGTTGCGAATGAAGACAGGCTTTCCTTCTTCCGCAGAACTAATCCTGACCTGCTGCTGAGCATTCACCTCAATGCTTCCGGCAATCCTGTTGATGTATATGGCACCGCCACTTACTATAAACAACCTTTCTGTGAACCGCTCAATGCCGCTATCCATGAGCGCTTGCTGCAAACCGGTCTTTACGACTTCGGGAATAATCCGGATTTCAATTTTATTCTTAACAACCCTACCGAATTCCCGGATGCCTTAGTGGAAACCCTTTTCCTCAGCAATCCCGGCGACGAAGAAAAAGTATTGGATCCCGCCTTCCAACGCGAAATTGTAACCGCGATCGTGGAAGGCGTGAAGGACTACCTCCGGGATGCAGGCAGGCAACGTTAGCACCCGCGCCTTCGGCGCGAGTTTTGTCTGACTCAGGATTAAACTGATTAATCATGATTACGCTGATTTGATTTTTTGGGATTTTATAAATGATTTAAAAGATTCAGGGAGATTTAAGCGAATACTTTCGCCTAAATCTCCCTGAATCTTTTAAAATCAAATATGATCAAATCCTGATAATCATGATTAATCAGTTTAATCCTGAGTCAGACAATCTTCGCGCCGAAGGCGCGCTAACGGATATTACCTAAATACGCCGCCAGGCGGCTAACTGCCGCCGCTACTACGCCGATCTGCTCCTGTGCTTCCTTCCAGCGGCGCTGCTCAATGGCTTCCCTTACGCCCGGAATGGTTTTAACACCGTAGCCGGTATAAAATCCGGGAGCGTACAAGGTATGCTTATACCAGTTGCGTGCAGGCAGGCCGGCATCGTTCAACAGCTGTTGCTCTCCCTGGTAAAGGTTCTTGTTGGCGGCAGCAGAGAGGTTTTTCCTGGCCGCCAGCGAAGAGGTGACCGTGTCTAACCCAATGAGGGCATTCTGCAAAGGGGAAAAATCCAGGTATGGCACTTCTGATTTGGGCAGCGGCGGCAGCAGGTGTTTGGCCGTATCTGTGGCCAGCTGGTACTTACGGTCACGGATCAACTGGTTTTCTACAGCTGTAGATTCCCGCAGGCTGCCGGTGAGCTCTGTTAGCTCATTCACATACCCGTTTACCGTTTCATACAATTTGCGGTAGTCGAATGGGAGGGTAACGGTATTGGCTAAACGCAGAACGGTATGACCGGCGGTTTGGGAAAGCGCCACGCCGTAGTTAAAACCGGGATCTTTGAACCGGGTGTAATCGTCGTAAGAATCGTAGATAGAGTGATATTCTCCGCCTGCATCTTCTCCCCCAAAACCCAAATCAAGGGAAGGCACTCCCAGGTGCTGCAGGAAGGAGGAATAGTCGGACCCCGACCCCATGGCGCCAATGGCAATACCTTGTTTGGCCAGCTTTTCCTTTTTCAGTTTTGGCGTAGCCGCTTTCAGCACTTCTGCTGCCTGCCTGCGGGCCAGGATACTCACCCCGGTTTGCGGGTCTGTAATATCGCGGGCCACTTCGTTCACCAGTGTTTCCAGTGCATGGGAGCCGCTGGCGTTCAGGAAGCCACGGCCATTGTTATCGGAGTTGATGTATACTACTGCTTTTTCCTTCAGTTCTGCGGCATGGTCTTCCACCCATTCCGTGGAGCCCAGCAGGCCTGGTTCTTCTCCATCCCAGGCGCAGTAAACCAGTGTACGTTTGGGCTGGTATCCCTGTTTATGCAATGCTCCAATGGCTTTGGCTTCTTCCAGGAGAGCTGCCAGTCCGCTGATGGGATCGGCTGCACCGTTTACCCAGGCGTCGTGATGATTACCACGGATAATCCATTGGTCGGGTTGTTCACTGCCTTTCAGCCTGGCAATTACATTATAGCAGGGGCGTATTTGCCAGTCGAACGATAATTTCAGATGCACCCTGGTTTTGCCACCGCCAATATGATAGGTAAATGGCAATGCGCCTTTCCATTCGTCCGGTGCCACAGGCCCTTCCAGGGATTTGAGCAAGGGAGCGGCATCATGGTAGCTGATGGGCAACACCGGTATTTTCAGCAGGTTGGGGGCCTGCAGGCGATCAAGCCGCTGTGCATTGGCAGTGGCGCCTGTGTTGGGCGTGAGCGGGTCGCCGGGATAGATCACGATATCCATTACAGAGCCACGCTGCACCCCGTACTCATTTTTAAAGGCCCCCTTGGGATACACATCGCCGGCATAGTAACCATCGTCTTTGGGGTCGGAGTAGATAATACAACCGGCGGCGCCGTGCTCCTGTGCTACCTTGGGCTTGCTTCCCCGCCAGGAGCGGCCGTATTTGGCAATTACTATTTTTCCTTTTACGCTGATCCCTGCACGGTCGAGATACTCATAATCTTCCGGGAGGCCATAGTTCACGTATACCAGTTCCCCTTCCACATCCCCATCGGCACTCCAGGCATTATAGGTAGGCAGCTGGCCTTCCTGGCCGGAAGTGGCATCTTCCTTAAGGGCAGGCTCTTTCAGCAGCGCGGTATAGGCAGTGGGCCCTTTAAGCTCCAACACACGTTCCTTTGGAGTGGGGAAAAGCACCTGGTAAGTCACTATTTCAGCATCCCATCCATAGCTTTTGAAGCGTTGCCGGATGTCTTCCGCTACGGCTTTACCCCGCGCAGAGCCGATGTGGTGAGGTTGGGAGGATAATGCTTTAATGGTTTCGCCTATATGGTTGCTGCTTAACTGTTTATCGAAGCGGCTTTCCAGTTCCAGCTGGCGGGTGGCAGCATTGGCATCGTACCCGGTAAGCTTTTTTTCCTGCGCCCGCAGGGGCCCGCCTGCGCACAGAATCAGCGCCAGCAGCAGGGAGAAGTTGGTTGTTGTCATTGTCAGATTGCAGATCTTGTTGAAAAAGAGGGTTTATCTGCTCAATATACAAAAGTCTATCATATCAATAGACTAATTTAAATCCCATTTCAAACCCGGATAACTTTTGGTTATGATCCATAAATATAGGTTATAGGGCAGATAGTCTACTTAACCAGTAGATTAATCTATATTTGTAAATCCTTTCATAGCTTTATTGGGTGAAACGATAAACTAACATCATAAACAGCAGTTATATGGGCAATGCGATCCAGGAGTTTAACGACTACCGTGCCAGGATGAACGAGGTAATACTGGGCAAACAGAATAAAGTGATTAACAGGCTTTTCAACCTGGATACCAATACTTATGCAGAGGGAGCGCTGAGCACCAAAACCAAGGAAATGCTGGGGCTGGTGGCATCTATGGTGCTGCGTTGCGATGATTGTATCAAGTATCATCTTGAAAAATCATATGAGCAGGGCGTTACCACTGAAGAAATGTATGAAATATTCGCGGTGGCCAATATTGTAGGCGGCACTATTGTGATCCCTCATACCCGCCGGGCGGCAGAATTCTGGGAAGAATTACAGGCACAGTGAGCTGATAATTACAGCTATCTATCGTAACTTTACGGACTCTATAATATTTTTATTTTAACTCATACTAATGTCAACAGCAACTATAGCCCCGCAGGCGCCACTTACGTCAAAGGATTTTGTAACGGACCAGGAAGTACGTTGGTGCCCTGGCTGCGGCGACTACTCTATACTTAAGCAGGTACAAACTATTATGCCTTCACTGGGAGTGCCCCGCGAAAACATTGTGATCGTTTCCGGTATCGGTTGTTCCTCACGCTTCCCTTACTATATGAACACTTATGGGATGCACTCTATCCACGGCCGCGCTACGGCGATCGCTTCCGGTTTGAAAGCGGCGCGCCCTGAGCTGAGCGTGTGGATTGTAACTGGCGACGGGGATGGCTTATCCATTGGCGGTAACCATACCATTCACTTGCTGCGCCGTAATTTTGATGTGAACATCATGTTGTTCAATAACCAGATCTACGGTTTAACCAAAGGACAGTACTCTCCTACTTCAGAAGAAAATAAGGTGACCAAATCCACTCCAATGGGCAGTATAGACCATCCTTTTAACCCAATGGCCCTGGCCCTGGGTGCGGATGCTACTTTTATTGCCCGCAGTATGGACCGTGATCCCAAGCACCTGCAGGAAATGCTGAAACGCAGTCATGCGCATAAAGGCGCATCTTTCCTGGAAATATACCAGAACTGCAACATCTTCAATGATGGCGCTTTTGAAGCCTTCACAGAAAAAAGCAGCAAAGCCGATGAAACCATTTTTGTGGAACAAGGCAAGCCGCTGGTATTTGGCGCCAACAAAAATAAAGGTATACGTCTCGATGGCTTAAAGCCGGTAGTAGTGGAACTGGGCAACGGGTATTCAGAAAGCGACCTGTGGATCCATGATGAAAATGATTTCTACAAAGCGCAACTGCTCACCCGTATGTTTGATGATGTGCGTATTGAAGGACATTTACCCCGTCCGTTCGGTATCTTCTACGAGGCTTTCCGTCCTACCTATGAAGATATCATGGGCTACCAGTTAACAGAAGCGCTGGCTAAAAAAGGCCCCGGCGACCTGGACAAATTACTGGCAGGTAGCGAAACCTGGACCATCAAAGGATAATAAACACCTCCAATAAAAGAAAAAGCCTTCCGTATATCACGGAAGGCTTTTTCTTTTATAACCAATATCTTAGTGCCCCATTGCGCCTACATCAAATAATACTTTATACAGTAACACCACCCCGAAAATGATCATACTTGCCCCTGCAATACGGTTCAGCCATTCTACATTGGTAAGCGTCAGTTTATGACGGATCTTATCAGATACAAACACTTTCAGGATATCTGCAGACAATACCAGGCTTAGGCAAACCGCGTACATAATGATCCGGTGACCGGCCGTGGTAGCGCTGTTGGCCACACAAACCCCCAGCCAGAAAATGATAACTCCCGGGTTCAGTGTATTCATCAAAAAACCGGCAAGCCATATTTTGAGATAGTCGTGGGTGCGGAACATCTCCGGTTTTTCATCCCCGGTACTGATCTTTACTTTTTTAAACAACAGTCCGTAAACGCCCATCCCTATCAGTAAAAAGCCGCCTACAATACCGATGGATCTTTTGTATTCTTCCAGGCCGCTGATAAAAGATGTAGCCAGGTTACCTGTGAGCACAAATATGATATCGCTGAAAGACACGCCCAGTGCGAAACTGATCCCTGCCTTAAAGCCGTTATTGATGCTGTATTTAATAATCGCGAATATTACCGGGCCTACCGATAAAGAAAGAAATAATCCAAGCCCCAGTCCCGCTACAATTGATGCTATCATGCGTATAATTTCCGTGTCACAGGTGCAACTTAACTCTTAACGGTTTTCCCGGCAAGAAATTTCTCCCAGTCTTTCAGTTTTTCACCTTTCATTACACGGGGAAACTTATTCATAGCGCCTTCCTTGCCTTTGCAACGGAGGTAATCTATAAACGCATCATTTGGTAATATCTCCACAAATACTTCCTTCAGGGCGGCAGAACGTTCTACGGCATAATCATCATTTACCTCTGCAAGGGTTTGATCGATGATTTCGCGTACTTTTTCTGCATCCACACCCGGTGTATCCGTACCTACATACCAACGGTGCGCAAACAGGTTCTGATAAGGGAAACCGGCTACGGTAAACTCACGGATGGTGATTCCCATTTTTTTCTGAACGTTATCAATGGCTTTGTTCATGTTGTCGATACTCATATGCTCCCCGCAAAGACTGAGGAACTGTTTGGTACGGCCAACAATCACTATTTCATGTTCCTTTACGGAAGTGAATTTCACTACATCGCCGATCAGGTAGCGCCATGCACCTGCGCAGGTAGACAGCATCACGGCATATTCCACATCTTCCACCACCTCATGGATCATGTAAGATTTAGGGTTGGGCTTTACTTCTCCTTCTGCGTCGAAGTTCTCTTCATTGAAAGGAATGAATTCATAGAAGATACCTGCGTTCAGCACCAGCTTAATGCCTTTGGTACCCGGCCTTGCCTGGAAACCAAAAGACCCTTCGGAAGCCATATAGGTTTCTATAAACGCAATGGGCTTTCCGAGCAGCTTCTGGAAGCTATCGCGGTAAGGCTCAAAAGATACGCCCCCATGAATGTATACCGCCAGGTTTGGCCATATTTCATGGATATTTTTAACACCGTGATATTTGATGATTTCTTCCAGTACGATCTGTACCCAGGCCGGCACACCACAAACGGTGCCCACATCCCAGTCTTTAGCCTTGCGCACAATTAACTTGATACGCTGCTCCCAGTTCGGTTTACGGGAAATTTTGCCACCAGGCTTGTAAAACCGGCGGAACCATTTCGGGATATTTTTGGCCTGGATGCCGCTCATATCGCCTTCATAGTAATCGCCTTTTTCAAATAAGGAAGTAGTACCGCCCAGCATGAGGATGCCTTTTTCAAAAGAGCGTGGCGGGATATTAAAGTTGGCCATTGAATACAGCTGCTTCACCCCTACTTTCTTCACTGTTCTGAGCATGGCCTTGGTAACGGGTATATGTTTGCTGGCTGATTCTGAAGTACCGGAGCTGAGCGCAAAGTACTTGATCTTCTCCGGCCAGCTTACGTTCGCTTCACCTTCCAGGCAGCGGTACCACCATTCCGCATGCATTTTGGTATAGTTATGCACAGGTACTTTTTCCCGGTAATGCGCTATAAAATTGGCACTGTCCAATACTTCCTGAAATTGGTAGTGGCGACCAAACTCCGTATCCTTGGCCTTCTCCAGCAAACGATGCAGCACCTGCAGCTGGTATTGGCGAGGTGTTCCTAATTTAAATGTGAACTTCTTCCTGATGCGTAGTGACCTGGAAATAAGATTACCTATAATGGCCATTAACTTTCCCTCTCTTTAATTGAACTACAAAAATAAGTGGAATCCTGAATATAAGTTGACTGATAATTCGGAATTACAGATTATGTGGTAACATTAAGTCATCTATATATACAAAATGTCAAAAATATGTAGGTTATAATTCGCAATTCATAATTCGTAATTCGTATTACCTTTGCGGCATGTTAAAAACAACTTTACTCAAAGCTACTGAAGCCAGCGGAAAAATACTGCAACAATATTTCAACGGTCCTTTCGAGGTGAGCAGTAAAAGTACGGTTAATGACCTGGTAACGGAAGTGGATAAAAAATCTGAAACCGCTATCATCAACATTATCAGGGAAACTTATCCAGATCATTTTATCCTGAGTGAGGAAGTAGGTGAAATAAAAACAGATTCTTCCGTAAAATGGATCATTGATCCCATAGATGGTACTGTTAACTACGCCAATGGTATTCCCATCTGTTGTGTATCCATAGGCGTGGAAAAAGACGGGGAAATGGTGCTGGGAGCGGTTTACAATCCCTTTATGAATGAATTGTTCGTAGCAGAAAAAGGCCAGGGCGCAACCCTGAACGGCAAGCCGATCCATGTTTCCACCAAAGCAGATGTATCGAAATCCTGCCTGGTAACAGGTTTTCCTTACCAGTGGCAGGACATGCCCAATAATCCGTTGAAAGTATTTGAACGTATAATTAAAGAAGGCATTCCCCTTCGCCGGCTGGGCTCAGCAGCCATAGATCTTTGCTGGGTGGCCTGCGGCCGCTTCGATGGCTTTTATGAACATCATCTACAGGCATGGGATTCTGCTGCCGGTTATCTCATCGTGGAAGAAGCAGGTGGAAAAGTAACCGACTTTTCAGGCAACCGGTTCTCACCCTACCAAAAGAAGATACTGGCCACCAACGGTCATATCCATAGCGCATTACTAGATCTTGTTAACGGTAAATAAGTTTGTGAAGATGGAACAGGAAAGAACAGAAATACAGGACCTGGGAGAATTCGGATTAATCGACTATCTCACCAGGAATATAGAAATACAAAACGCCAGTACCGTATTGGGCGTAGGCGATGATGCCGCGGTTATTGACCACTTCGGTAAACAAACCGTGATCAGCACAGATATGCTGGTAGAGGGCATCCACTTTGACCTGATGTATACCCCGCTGAAACACCTGGGATATAAATCGGTGGTAGTAAACCTGTCAGACATCTACGCGATGAATGCCACGCCCACTCAAATCACCGTAAGCATAGCCTTCTCCAACCGCTTCTCCCTGGAAGCGCTGAACGAATTTTATGAAGGCGTATACGCGGCCTGCGAAAAATACGGGGTAGACCTGATCGGTGGCGATACCAGCAATTCGCAGAAAGGGTTTATTATCAGTGTTACGGCCATTGGTGAAGTAACACCCGACCAGTTCGTAAAACGGTCTACAGCCGAAAAAGGCGACCTGCTCTGCGTTACCGGCGACCTGGGCGCTGCCTACCTGGGCCTTACCCTCCTGGAAAGGGAAAAGAAGATCTACCTGGAAAGCCCGGGCGTAAAACCCGACCTGGAAAACCAGACGTATATCATTGGCCGCCAGCTGAAACCCGAAGCCCGTAAAGATATTATTGAATTCCTGCAACAGGAAGACATTAAGCCTTCGGCGATGATGGATGTAAGCGATGGCCTCAGCTCTGAAATACTGCATATCGCCAAGCAAAGTAACCTGGGCGTTGTGCTGTATGAAGAAAAGATCCCCATTGCCCAGGAGAGCAGGGAAATAGCCATGAAATTTGGCCTGGACCCTACCGCCTGTGCGCTCAGTGGCGGGGAAGACTACGAACTGCTGTTTACCATGAAGCAGGCCGACTACGACAAAATTGTGCTCAATGAGCAGATCAGCGTGATCGGTTACATGACCGAAATTACCGAAGGAGCGCATATCCTCACCAAAGGAGGCAACAAATTCAAACTGGTAGCGCAAGGCTGGAATGCTTTCCAGCAGTAATGCAGCGAGGGTTGTCTGACTCAGGATTAAACTGATTAATCATGATTACGCTGATTTGATTACTTTAGATTAAAAGGATTTGGGGAGATTTAAGCGAATCGCTTATATCTCCCCAAATCCTTTTAATCATTTATCAAACCCAAAAAATAAAATCCGGATAATCATGATTAATCAGTTTAATCCTGAGTCAGACAAAATCCGCGTTTACTTCTCCACAACCACCGGTATCACGGGACTGTTGTGGGTTGGCGGGAGGTCGCCGGCGAATACGCAGAACTTAAGCTGGTATTTGCCCGGCTTATCGGGCATCACCACTTCCAGGTTGATGAGGCGCCGGAGCACAGCCCTTTCCAGCGTCATAGAAGATTTTACCGGTGGCAGCGCTTCGTCTTTAGCCATAAATCCATAACCCAGTACCGGTTCATTGGTCCTGTCCAGCCGGATAGGCTGGTGGTAATTATTAGTGGGTTGCAGGATCACATTCACGTGTTCCCCGCGTTTTGCCCGGATGCTTTTCAGCGCAGGCTTCAGCTGTATCAGTGAATAAGAGTAATAATCAGATTGAATGTAATAATCCCATGTTCCATAAACGGTTTTCAGGCTGTCTGTAATGGGGATCCCTGTACCGGGATCAGATACTACCATTACAGGCCTGCCCCAGAGCTGGGTTTCCGTATCCCAGAAATTATACTGGCTTCTGCGGGCATAGCGGCTGTTGAGACTATAAGAAAGCTGCCCGGTGTAAAACATATATTTCGATGGCCGCTGGTAGCTGTTCACAAATACCACAGGTTTGCCCTGCGCTCTTGCGGCCACCTGTGATGTCCATTCTTTGTTATGGTGAATTTCAGGTCTTATTTCTACTCCAGGCATAAAATCCCATACCATGTATACCCGTGTTACCAGTACCAGCAACAGGGTAACCGGCAACGTATACAACAACCATTTATGCGACCAGCCTTTCCTTACAATCGCCTGGTGCGCCAGTATCACTACCGGCGTAAAAAGCATTACGGTCCAGTTGGCCTCTACCCTGCCTTTGAAAGTACTGAGCAGGAAAAAGGACAGTACGCCTATCACACAAAACTTCAGGGCGCGCTCAAAAGAATTGGTGATGGGGCTGCGGAAAGCGTAGTACAGTATGAGCCAGCCAAGAAGAGGGCCGAATAGTAATAACTGCCCGCCCAGGTAATCCAGCGAATAACTGATATCATAGGAAGATGCGTTCCTGTCTACCAGGTGATACTGCAGCGAAGGAAAGCCATGGGTATACTGCCAGTAAATATGCGGCAGGAATAGCACCGTGGTGAGTATACAGGCTACATAAAACTTGAAAACCTTTAACAGGTTTATGTTTGACAACAGTGTAAAGAATACCAGCAGGATGCCGTGGTATTTACTGTAAAACATCAATGCCATAGAAAGGCCCAGCAACAGGGTATTTTTCCAGGTTTGCTCATTTATGAAATTGCGGTAAACCCAGAAATATACTGCGGCAAAGAAGATAAGGGGCAAGTCCGGCACTGCCAGTATACCACCTATCTGCATAGCGCCCATGGATCCTACCAGCAGGTAGAAGAGCTTATTATCCCTTGAAGCAACCAGCCTGGCTGTAATCCAGAGGGTGAGCGTATTCACTATTACAATGAGCAGTCTTACGCCCAGTTCATTATGAAAGATCCCGTATCCGATTTTAATGAACAGTGCAATCATGGGCGGGTGATCAAAGTAACCCCAATCCATATGACGGGAATACACCCAGTAATAGGCTTCATCATCCCACAACTCGGAGAAGCAGGCCTGCAGGAGGCCCAGCACCAGCCAGGAGAGCAGGAACAGGTTTCTATACTGGTCTTTTTTCAGAAAGCGGATTAGTGCGCTCATGCGGATATACAGTATTATTAATCCTGCGAAGATAGGGCTATTAACAGTATACTGTAGTTTCCCAGTTAGAGGCGATGGCTACCAATGTGGCATCATACCCTACCGCAATACGCCCGGATACGTGCTCACGGCCAATTGCACGGGCCGGATAAAGTGATGCCATGCGTAAAGCTTCTTCCAGGGGAATACCCACCTGCTCCACACAATTGCGGACAGCTTTGGTCATAGTGAGCCGTGAGCCCGACAAAACACCCGTGGCACTCACATAGCGGTCTGTCTCTTTAATATATACATAGCCGCCTTCTTTATTTTCCTCTACGGCATCTGTGATCAGGAACAGGCGCTCTTTCATGATCTTCTTACTGATCCTGATGGAGGCAAAGTCCACATGAACACCATCTGCTACTATACTGGCAGATACGCGCGGGTGATCATAGATAGCGCCAACCAGGCCCGGGGCACGGCTTTCCAGGGGTGACATGGCATTAAAGAGATGGGTAGCATGGTGAATACCGGCATCAAATGCCGTATAGGCCTGTGCGTATGTAGCGTTGCTATGGCCCGCAAATATCACGATACCGGCGGCTTCCAGCTGCCTTACCAGTTCCGGATCGCAGCATTCCGGCGCCAGGGTCATTATCTTCACCACATCGCGGCCATTTTCCAGGATCCAGTTAATATCTTCCTGTGTGGGGGCATGAATATATTGTTCCAGGTGCGCGCCTTTTTTCTTAGGGTTGATAAAAGGCCCTTCCAGGTGTAAACCCAATACGCCCTGGCCTCCCTGTTCCCAGTAGGCTCTTACCGCCTTCATGGCTTCCAGCATAATTTCCGGGCTGATAGTAGCCACTGTGGGCATAATCCAGGCAGCGCCGCCACCTTTGCTGTAAGCCACTGTAGCTGCCAGTGAAGTAACCGACGGGTACATGGAAAATACCTGGCTGTTGCCACCATAAATCTGGAGGTCTATAAAAGCAGGAGCCAGCAGGGCGCCTTTCAGGTCTGTTTCGCTACCGGTGGCTTTCCAATCCGAGGAGGGAACAATACTGGTAATTTTCCCATCCTGTGTAATCACTGCATGATCATCCAATATCTCTTCCCCGGTAAATATCCGGGCGTTGATGTAGGCAACAGACATAACAATAAATTTTACAGGCGTTAAATGACTTCGTATAACTCAAGCGGCAGACCGTCGGGATCTGCAAAAAAAGTAAACCGTTGGCCGGTATGGGGATCTGTTCGAAGGGGCTCTGTATTTACCCCCTTTTGCTGTAACCGGGCTACAACGGCTTCAATATCGGCCACTGCAAAAGCCAGGTGGCGAAGCCCGCAGGCTTCCGGGTGGCTGGGCCGCGGCGGCGGGTCCGGGAAGGAAAACAGTTCAATAATATACTGGTTGCCCAGTGCCAGGTCCAGTTTCCAGGAGTCCCGCTCTTCCCGGTATACCTCACGTATTACCTGCAGGCCCAGCACATCGGTATAAAATGCTTTACTCCTGGAGTAGTTCGCACAAATAACCGCGATGTGATGGACTGCCTGTAATAACATATCAATATTTTACTGCTGATCAGAATGGTGTGCAATTATCCCTTTGGAACAAATGTAAAGGCATCGGCATCTTTCAGGAAAGGAATATTTTTCCTTACTTCCTCCAGCCGCTCACGTTGAAGGGTATACGTAAAAATGTCTTCGTCGTGTGATTTGCGGTAAATGATTTCTCCCATCGGATCAATGAGACTGGTTTCCCCGCTGTGATAGATATTGTTACCATCATTGCCTACCCGGTTTACCCCGATGGCAAATACCTGGTTTTCAATGGCGCGGGCCTGTAACAGGGTGGTCCAGGCAGTTTTGCGCCGTTCCGGCCAGTTGGCCACATATACCAGCACATCGTAGGCCGCTTCGTTGGTATCCGGCTGGATGCTGTTGCGCGCCCATACGGGGAAGCGCATATCGTAACAGATATTCAGGTTAATCTTCCAGCCTTTTACCTGGGCTATAAGACGTTTATTTCCGGGAGTATAATGTTCGTGCTCTCCTGCATAACCGAACAGGTGGCGCTTATCGTAGGTGCCATAGGTGCCGTTGGGCAGCATCCATATAAGGCGGTTCAGGTATTCGCCGTTTTCTTTAATGATCAGGCTGCCGGTGATAATAATATTCTTTTCAGCCGCCTTCTTCCTCATCCACTGCACTGCTGTTCCATCCATTGTTTCAGCCAGGCGTTCAGATTCCATGCTAAAGCCTGTACTGAACATCTCGGGTAAAAATACCACTTCAGTCTTTTCCTTAATGCTGTTGATTTTCTCATCAAACATACGCAGGTTGGCTTCCTTGTCTTCCCAGTGCAATTGGCTTTGTATGAGTGTTACTTTCAGATCTGACATTGTCGGTTATTGTGGTCACAAAATTACGGCCTGACGGGTTAGAAACTTTTCAAATTATTGCCCGCTTAGGCCTCGTTCTTTGCAATTTGTTCAAGCGCATCGTTGATAAGCTCCGGTTCAAAGCCTTTTTGCAGGAGGTGCTGCATGGTTTTATACTTACGTTTCATGGCCGTTTCCCCTTTGAGCGACAGGTACTTCTTCTCTACCAGTTTATGAAGTACGGCGATATAATCATCTTCATCAATTTCCTCCATTCCTTTTTTGATGCAGTAAGCAGATACCTGTTTCTGCTTCAGCTCCATCATGATCTTTTTGCGCCCCCACTGCTTGATACGGAACTTACCGCCTGCATAGGCTTTGGCAAACCTTTCCTCGTTGAGGAAATTATCTGCTATCAGCTCTGCAATGGCTTCCTCCACTTCTTCCCCTCTCAGGCCCAGTTCCAGGCATTTATACTTTGTTTCCTGGTGGCTCCTCTCCTGGTACGCACAAAACTGCCGGAGCTTTAGTATGGCGGTTTTCATGTTATTTATCTTACTATTCTCAACTTGGCGTAGTTCAGCATAATTTTCTTCTCACCACCGCCTTTAGGGAAGTTGATAGTAGCAATCCTGTTATTGGGCGCGCCTTCCAATGCGGCGATGGTGCCAAATCCGAATTTCTGGTGCTCCACCTGCATACCGGGCTCCATGCCGGCCGGATCATCCGGGGTGAAATCGGCTGAGGGCACATGGGTGGTAGCCGGAGAAAACGTTGGTTTGGCAGCAGGCTTCTGGGTTACCGGCTGTGATGGCTGTGATGGCGACTTTTTCCGGTCGAACATATTGTTCGTATTGCTCCACCCTATATTGCCTCCCCCGCCAAAAGCGTTGCGGACACTGCCTCCGCCGGCATAGCTGCGGTCAATGAACTTTTCCGGCATTTCTTCCAGGAAACGGCTTGGCTCATTTTGTACCAGGTTGCCAAAACGGTAACGGCTGTTGGCGTAGGTAAGCCATAAGCGGGCCTTGGCGCGTGTAATGGCCACATAGAACAGCCGTCTTTCTTCTTCCAGCTCTTCCCGGGTGTTGATAGACATACCGCTGGGGAACAGGGTTTCTTCCAGGCCCACGGTGAATACCACCGGGAACTCCAGCCCTTTCGCCGCATGGATGGTCATCAGCTTCACTACATCGCTGTTTTCATCATTACCCTGATCGGCATCCGTGAGGAGGGTGATCTGCTGGAGATATGAGCCCATGCTTTTATCGAGCAGCTCCCCTTCTTCATCGGGAGTTTCGGTAAATTCCTTGATAGAGTTTAAGAGCTCCTGCACGTTCTCATAACGGGCAAGCCCCTCCGTAGTTTTATCGTTAAACAGTTCTTTTACAATGTTGGTAGATTTGCCTACAGCAACCGCCACATCATAGGCGTTGTGCGAGGAGAGCATTGCCTGGAAACTTTTGATCATGATCACAAAAGCTTCTATCGCTTCCAGGGTACCGCCTTTAAACCCGAATTCCCTTGCCCTTTCCAGCACTTCCCACATCGTAAGATTATGCTCATTGCTGAGCACAATGGTTTTTTCGATGGTGGTTTTACCGATGCCGCGTACGGGATAGTTAATGATCCTTTTCAGGCTTTCCTCATCGCGGGTATTCATGGTAACGCGGAGATAGGCCACGTAATCTTTGATCTCCTTACGCTGATAAAACGACAGTCCACCGAAAATGCGGTACGGAATGGCTTTACGGCGAAGGCTTTCCTCAAAGGAGCGGCTCTGGGCGTTGGTACGGTAAAGGATAACGAAGTCGCGGTTATCATAGTGGTTCCGCAGTTTTTGTTCTGCAATGGTATCAGCTACAAATTTACCTTCTTCATTGTCTGTCATGGTGCGTACCAGTTTAATGGTATCGCCTTCCGTGTTATCTGTCCAGAGGTTCTTTTCAATCTGTCCTTTGTTATGTGCAATTACCTCATTGGCTACATTCAGGATGGACTTGGTACTGCGGTAGTTCTGTTCCAGTTTTACCACTTTCACATCGTCGTAGTCTTTTTCAAACTGGAGGATATTTTCGATAGTGGCGCCCCGGAAGGAATAGATGCTCTGGGCATCATCTCCCACTACGCAGATATTTTCATTAACCGCCCCCAGCAATTTGATGATCTCGTACTGGGCGGGGTTGGTATCCTGGTACTCATCGATCATGATGTACTTGAACTTGTGCTGGTATTTATGCAGTACTTCCGGGAATGTTTTGAGGAGCACATACATTTTAAACAGCAGGTCATCGAAGTCCATAGCGCCGTTCTTAAACGTGCGTTTGGCGTACATATCATATATTTTGCCGATCAGCGGCCTGTTGGCGCGCATATCTTCCTGTTGCACCAGGTTGTCCAGCTGGTATTCTTCCGGTCCCATGAGGCTGTTTTTGGCAGCCGAGATGCGGTTGTATACGAAGTTGGGTTTATAGTGTTTATCGTCGAGATTCAGTTCGTTGATAATAGTTTTGATAACGCTTTTGGCATCGTCGGTATCATAGATGGTAAAGTCGTTGGGATAGCCGAGCCGGTGTGCTTCTGCACGCAGGAGGCGGGCAAATACGGAGTGGAAGGTACCTATGTAAAGGTTCCGGGCTTCGCTGCCGCCGAGGATCTTTTCCACGCGTTCTTTCATTTCCCGTGCAGCCTTATTGGTAAAAGTGAGGGATAAAATATTAAACGCATCCACGCCGTTCCGCATCAGGTGTGCAATACGGGTGGTAAGCACCTTGGTTTTTCCCGAACCGGCGCCTGCTACAATCATCAAAGGGCCGTTGATATGTGTTACTGCTTCCCGCTGTTGTTCGTTAAGCTCGTCTAAATAATTTGCCTTCATCACGACTGCTGTTTATAGATTTTCTGAAGTGTGTAAAAGTACGAAAAAGGAATAGAATCGCCTTCGGCGATTTAAATTGTCTTGGAGCAGGATTACGCTGATTTTACTGATTTATTTGATTTTATTTTTTGGATTTATAAATAATTAAGGGAGATATAAGCGGATATTTTCGCTCTTATCTCCCTTAATCTTATAAAAAATCAAAATTGATCAAATCCGATAAATCAGTAAAATCAGCGTAATCCTGCTCCAAGACAATTTAAATCGCCGAAGGCGATCCATCCGCTAAGGTTTAGCGCCGAGCGCCTTCATAAAGCGGAAATGGGACACCACCGCTCCCTGCATGGTAGGGATGCTGTTGTAAGTAAGATTATGTTCTGCGCATTTGGCTGCCACTATTTTACTGAGAGCCGGGTAATGCACATGGCTGATCCTTGGGAACAGGTGATGTTCTACCTGGTAATTGAGGCCACCTACGAGCCAGGAAATAATTTTATGCCCTGGTGCGAAGTTGGAAGTGGTTTTGATCTGGTGAATGGCCCATTCGTTTTCAATCAGCCTGGCATCCTCGCCAACTGCTTCAAATTCGGTTTCTTCCACTACGTGCGCCAGCTGGAATACGATGGCCAGGGTGAAGCCCATTACCATGTGCATAACAGCGAAGCCGATGGCCCAGGCCTGCCAGCCAAGCAAAAGGATGGGAAGCACGATATAGAAAGCAATATATAATACTTTACTGCCCCAGAACACCATATGGTCGGTCAGTTTCATGGGTTGCAGCGGTGTGGTATATACTTTACGGCTGAGGTATTTCACAAAGTCCATGATAAATACCCATGCGAAAGAAGAAATAGCGTATATCAGTATTACGTAAATATGCTGGATCCGATGCATAGGCACCCATTTCTGGGAGCTGCACTGCCGCATGAGCGGGCTTTTGGCAATATCATCATCCAAACCGTCTACGTTGGTATAGGTGTGATGGATGATATTATGCTTCTGTTTCCAGATAAAGGCGTTGCCTCCCAAAGCGTTAAGAGAGAGACCTAGCGCATCGTTCACCCTGCTGTTGGTGGAATAGCTGCCATGACAGGCATCGTGCATCACATTAAACCCGATACTTGCCAGCACAAACCCAAGCAATGCGCATAAAGTTACCGAGAGTACTACCGGCATCGATATAAACAGCACGGCCATATACAGGGCAATTGCCACGGGAATGAGGACGGCTGTTTTGACATATAGTTTCCAGTTACCGGTTTTCCGGATGTTGTTTGCTTTGAAATAGTCCTCTACAGCGGATTTCAGCGCCGGAAAGAATAGTGCATTCTTGTTGTTGAAAGTAACTTTTGGCATAAAAAAAATAAGCATTGTTGTTGCCGGGCGTACAGAAAAGTTGTAGTGGAACCGGGAAAAAATTGAAAGTATACGCTAATAAACGGTTTAAAACTGGTTTTTATATACTCCGGGGAGTAATATGCAGTTATTTAACAAAGATTTGTGCTTATAGCGGTAGAGGGATGACAATTAGGGGAGAAAGGGATAACAAAAGTCTGCAAACAGGCATACAGCAGTGACCTCTTCACCTGTTGGAGCTGGATACAGACACTACAGGTGTAAAAGCAGTTTTAGCCTGCTACCGGTTCATAGTCGCTTTTGCAGCGGCTTCAATGGTCATACTGAGGGTTCGCAGACTTCTGTTCCCGGAAGCCTGGTGGTGCTATTGATTGATCAATTTGCTGTTAATGCCGTGTAATACGGGTTTTCAGCATCTTTCTCGCAAAGTGTATCCTGCTTTTCACTGTACCCAACGGTTCATTGAGTATAGCTGCAATTTCATAATACTTGTATCCTTCAAAATACAACAGGAAGGGTTGTTTAAAAATAACGGGCAGGTTGTATACGGCCATCTGTACATCTTTTACCCGCAGGCCTGATTCGGCAAAGTTCCCGATGGCCGACGGCTGGTGGCTCAACAGGTAATCGCCCACAGCACTGTCCAGCAACCGGAACTGGCGGTTGCCGCGGCGGTAGTTATTGATGAAGATGTTTCTCATGATGGTATACAGCCAGGCCCGGATATTGGTGCCGGCCAGGTACTTATCACGGTTGGATAATGCCCTGAATAATGTTTCCTGGTAGAGATCTTTTGCAGATTCGGAGTCTTTGGTTAAGGTTACTGCATACGGCCGCAGGAAGTCGGCGTTTCCGAGTAATAAGTTATTAAATTCGGTGGATGACATAACGGTTAACTTTAAATTATTCACAATTAGTTGGAACAACAGCCTGTAAAATGGCCGGGAGAAAAAGAGATTAAAGCAGTAGTTGCATTACGCCGGTCTCCCTCCGGCGGATACTGCCGGCACCTGCCACGCTTATTAAAAAGGGAGGTATCAACACCCTGGTAAAGCGGCAACAGGTGCCTCATTCAGGTGTAGCACTAATCATAAGGAAAAGTTTTAGTTAATGAATAAACCTGCATATGGGGTATTTTAGAAATAGTTAAACAGGGTACCACAGTCTTTAATTATTCTCATTTTTTAGCTATCGTTTTTAATGCCTGCTGCGCAATCTGAATGAAAGCGATATGAGCATTGCTCCGGTGAAAATGGCGTAAATCCCGAAGATCCAGGTAAGCGTAACCGCGGCAGCCACGGGATTTGCGACCAGGAGAACGCCGAAAATGATTGTTAGCAAGCCACCGGCAATGTACCAGCCTTCGCCGGTGATAACTTTCCTCAGCCTGATGGCAATAATTAATTCGAACAGGCCGGCCAGCATAGCCCAGAAAGCAACCAGGTAAATGAGCGCTGCCCCGGTGGCAAACGGATTGTACAAGGTGAGGACGCCTAATATAACGCCCAGCAGGCCGGAGAGGAGAAAAATTCCCCAGTTCTCATTCGTTTTCCGGGCCGCGATGGCCCCTGCTATAGCAAAAAGACCAGCGATAAAAAGATATGCGCCTAAAAAAACGATCAGTGTGGTAAAAGTAGCACCAGGCCATCCAATGGCCAGCACACCCAATACCAGGGCGAAAATTCCTCTCAGCAAAAAGAGCCACCAATATGCGTTATAAAAATCAGGCATGCATTCTCAGTTTAAGGTTTCCACTATCAATGCTGAAATATGGCAGGGTATACCATTACGTGCTCCAGACATTTATTTCGTTTTTCAACATTCCGAACAACAAGGATATTATAATCAAATATTACAGTCGTGCGATTAGGTGTTTCCGTCACAACATCGATTAACAGGACACAAGGTTGCTCTCCTTGCGGGGTGTTCTCTTAAGATAAAATAGGTGGCAGGTGTTTTCATACTGGTAAGTTTATATGGTTACAGATAGCAGAAGGCCGGTTCGACTGATTTCCACTTGATCCTATAAATACCGATTGAACAACAACAGCTTATTTAAAGATGTTTAATTGGGGAGGCCCTCTTCAAAAATAATAGCCTGATTACACTCACTAACAATTCTTATTCACCCGATCATTCAAATGCAAAAAAGATTATATAAATCTAAAACAAGGACTCTACACACAATTTAAAAAATTTTGTTAAGAAAAACAAAAAGGTTTTAACCAGTCCATCAGTAGCAAAAGCAGCGCTTTTCCGGAAAGTTTAAGGGAAACAGGCTACTTTTCGTGCCTGTCTACCACCAGTTTCTGGTCGCGGTTGGCAATTTCCCAGGCCGTGTAAAAAACAAGGCGGGCTCTTTTTGCCAGCAGGTTATAGTTGATCTTTTCCACGGTATCGGTAGGTGCATGATAATCGGCATGAGTGCCATTGAAGTAGAAAATAATCGGGATACCGTGCTGTGCAAACATATAGTGATCAGACCGGTAGTAAAATCCTTCCGGGTCGTTGGGGTCGTTGTATTTATAATCCAGTTTGAGGTGGGTATAAGTATCATTAGCTTTTTCATTTATAGGCCGCAGTTCGGAACTGAGTTTGTTATCGCCGATTATATACAGGTAGTTGGTATCTTTTTCATGTGCCGGATCAATGCGGCCTATCATGTCGATGTTCAGATCTGTTACTGTATTTGCGAGCGGATAAATGGGATGCCCGGTATAGTATTGTGAGCCCAGCAATCCTTTTTCCTCGCCGGATACCGTCATAAATACCATACTTCTCCTGGGGCCATTACCCGCTTTTTTTGCGCGGGCAAAAGCAGCTGCAATTTCTATTACAGCGCTGGTGCCTGATCCGTCGTCATCTGCCCCATAAAAGATTTCATTTTCTTTTTTACCAAGATGATCGTAGTGCGCCGTCACAAAAACAAATTCGTCTTTCTTATCAGTGCCTTCCAGGAAAGCCAGCACATTGGAAGGTTGAAATACGGTAGCTGCTTTATCAAAAAACAGGTGAACCGGTGTTTGGTTAACCGCTGGCGGGGTCCAGCCTCTGTCTATCTCTTCAAGGAGATTATCGCCTTTATCGGTGTTGAGTATATCAGCGGCGAGCGCGGGTGTTATGTAGTAAATATTCGGGCTCCAGGTGGTGTCTTTCTGCCAGTAAAGCCCGGTAGTATGTAATCTTTTTTGCTCCAGCGAGCGGTATCTGCCGGCTGCCGGGCTGATGATGAGCAGGGCAGCCACTTCTTTTTGCTTTGCGGTTGCTATCCTCTCCTCCAAACTGCGACGGTCGCGTTGCATTCCTCTCCGGATATCGTCCCTGATCATCACTACCTGGCCTTTTACCTCCATATCCCGGTAATCGTTGTGATCAGCGGTTACGGTTCCTTCACCTGCATAAAATACACGGGATACCTGCAGGTCCTGTTTGCAGGAGGAGCGCAGATCTGCAAGAAAGTCCTGCGCAAATAAATACGTTTTGTTTCGGACGGTGATGGTACTTCTCAGCAAACTATCTGAGTAAATGGGATAATGTTGTTCCCATTTTCCGTTAGCTCCAGGTTGAAGCCCTGCGGCAGAGAACTGGCTGATGATATAGGCCGCTGCCCGCTCCTGCCCGCGTGTAGCGGTTTCCCGGCCTTCCATTTCCGGACCGGCAATAATATGCAGTTGCCGGCTAAGACCGGCAGCCGTTATACTTTCGCCATATTTTACAGCCACCTCATTATTGGTCTGTGCCTGTGCAATATTTATCAGCAAGAGAAAAGCGAGGGCAAATGGAACTCTCATGATTGATTTTTATAACCGGATTCACATGTATAAATAAAAAGAGCCGGTTGGAAGCCGGCTCTTTAATATTACCACAATTTCGTGTATTCGTTACTGTAAAAAATGATATATGGTTTAAAACCTTTACAGGCAAACCATTTTACGTACCCGGTCCTGGTGGCGGCCACCTTCAAATGAGGTGTTGATAAACACCTCTACCATCTGGTTGGCAACGGGAATATCTACAAAACGGGCAGGGATGCACAGTACATTCGCATTGTTATGTGAACGGGCCAGTCGCGCAAGTTCTTCACCCCAGCAGATAGCAGCCCGGATCCCCTGGTGTTTATTGGCAGTAATGGCTACGCCATTGGCGCTGCCGCAGATCAGGATACCGAAGGCAGCTTGTTCCCTTTCCACTGCTGTAGATACCGGGTGCGCATAGTCGGGATAATCCACAGAATCTTTTGAGTGGGTGCCATAATCTTTTACCTGCAGGCCTTTCGATTCCAGGAAAGAGATCACTTCTTCTTTATATTCATATCCTGCATGATCGGAACCGATAGCTACGGGCAATGTCAGGTTAAATACGGTATTTTCCATTTTCAATTTCTTGTTAGCTGTTAGCGATAATTAAGACCACTCTTCCACGTCAGTTTTAGTCATGCTGTCTTCACGTTCTTTCAGCGCCTTTTTCGATATAAAGATACTGATTTCATACAGACAGTATAAAGGCACAAATACGATGAGCTGATCTATCAGGTCGGGCGGTGTAATTACGGCAGCCAGGATCAGGATCACCACGATGGCATGGCGCCTGTATGATTTGAGGAATTCCGGTGTAAGGATACCGAGTTTGGTAAGGAAGAACACCAGTATAGGCAATTCAAACAGAAGCCCCATCCCCAATACGATCTGTGTCATCAGATCGAAATAATCATCTATAAAAAACTGGTTTACTGCTTTTTGAGTTACCGTATAGGAAGCGAGGAAGTTGATGGTAAAAGGCGCCATGAGGAAATAGGCAAATGCGATTCCCAGGAAGAACTGGAAAGACACCCAGAAGATCACGCCCCTGGCTCCTTTAAGTTCCTTTTCTTTCAGTGCGGGTTTTACAAAGCGCCAGAACTCCCAGAAAATGTACGGAAAGGCACAAACAAAGCCGATAATGAACGCCAGTTTAAATTGCAGCATGATCTGCCCCACCATCTTATAATTCAAAAACTGGACCTTTACAGGCGTAATACAGAGCTGATCTCCCAATCCTACCCAATGACTGATTTTGCATAGCGCCACATAGGAAGGAAAGCTGGCGTTAGTGGGTCCGAAAATTACATTATCCAGAATTTCCTGTGTATATAAAAAGCCGAATACGCTGAATGCAACGAGTGCCAGGGCCGATCTGACAAGGTGCCACCGGAGGTCTTCCAGGTGGTCAAAGAAAGACATTTCTGCCTTATCCTCATTGCTCGCGAACAATTTCTTTAACATACTTTATACGGTCGAACGATGTTGAATACAATTTCTTATTAAGGATCACAAATATAGCTGTTGCATACTACAAATTACAGTGTGCCTTGTATAAAGTACCCTATTTTAATATTGCTTTAAGCACAGTGTTGTTTATGCCAACAGCATGTATGTTATAAAGAAAAAAGCAGGAAGAGAAAAAAGCAGAGGAGTGAGATCAGTTGGGAGAAAAAAAAGAGCCAGCCCGAGAAGAATCAAGAGCCGGCCTTTCATCCATTGTTTGTTAACCCCAAAAAAGTTGAATTCGAGAATGTCTTTAGCTTCCAGATAAACTACTTACCTAATTGATGGCAAGCGTTCAGAATAAGTAAGAATCCCTGGTTGCGTTTTATATTGTAATACAAAAATAACAAGAATTATTTTATTATCAATGTTGGAACACTTTTTTTACAACCTTTTAACAAAAATCAAATCATTGTGTTACATCATCTAGAGCAAATGTATACAATCCATGTTAAATTCCTACTACTTTTTTTAAAAACGTTTTAGCAAAATTGTTATTGAATGGTTAATACTTACATTACGTAAATAAATATATCATATTATTATCTGATAAGTCAGCCTGTTTAACGGTGAACCCTATACTAACATTTTCATTTTCACCATTTCGATCCTGGTATCCGTAACATTCAGAATATCAAACTCATAATCGTCGATTATAATGCGTTCTTTGATCTTCGGAATGGTTTCGTGATGATTGATAATGTATCCTGATAAGGTTTCACTTTCATCTTCAGGGAAGTCCAGTCCATATCTTTCATTCAAATAATCAAGCTCTAATCTTCCTGAAAAAATATATTCTTTTTCGGCGATCTGCTTCTCTACAAATTCTTCTTCATCGTGTTCATCCTTAATTTCACCGAAAATTTCTTCCAATACATCTTCAATGGTTACAATACCAGCTGTTCCGCCGAACTCATCTACTACCCATGCAATACTTTTGCGCTCTTTATTGAACTTGCTGAGCAGGTCGATAGCGCTCATTGTTTCAGGCACAGCCAGTATTGGATGAATAATACTTTTGATATCCAGTGGATTTTTGAACATATCCAACTGGTGGATATAACCCAGTATGTTATCGATACTTCCTTCGTAGATAATGATCTTAGATAGTTTGGTATCCATAAACTTGCTCCGGGCATCACTGAGCGGCCGGTGAATTTCCAGCGCTTCAATTTCCTTACGGGGAATAAGGCACCCGCGTATCTTCACATGGGCAAGCGACAATGCGTTCTCAAACAGCTCTGTGTTCAGCTCCTGGTTGTTTTCCCCGAAGTGTTGCTGCGACTGCCTGATAAAATGCTCTACATCTACACGGGTAAACGACTCACCGTTTTCCACGATACGGACGTTGAACAAATATTTCAGCATCCATTCAGAGAGGGAAGCGAGCACATTACCGATCACATACAGAGGCTTGGCCACTATGGATACCGGCAATGCAAAGAAGCTGAGCAATGTTTCCGGGCGTGAGCGAAAAACGGCCCTCGGGATAAAAAAGCCAAGGAACAATAGCAGCAGTGTAGCCAGTATTATTTCAATAAAGATAATAAAGGGCTGTATACTGGCGGAATCAGGCTTCCGCAGAATAGTGTCAAGCGCCGGCTGAAATACGCCCGCTACAAGGATACCATAGATGACTATGGTGATCGTGAATCCTACCAGGCTGGTGGCCAGGAACCGGCTGGGATTTTCATTCAGACTGGCTAATATTTTGCCAGTAGTCCTGCCCTGCTTCTTTTTAAGCTCAATGCTAAGTTTGTTAACATTGGCAAATGCAGCTTCGATACCTGAAAAGAAGCCTGCCAGCAATACCAGGAAAACCAAAATAATTATTGTGTATCCGTCCATCCTAACAAAAATAATGAATTAGGAAAACCAACGATCACGTCGCTATTTTATATTTAAAAAATCTGTCACCAGCTTTTTTACCTCTTCGTATGCTTTTTCCAGTTCATCGTTCACCACAATCTGATCAAATTCATGGGAAAACGACAGCTCATAGCGGGCTTTCGCCAGTCTTTCATCCAAAGAAGCCTGTGTTTCGGTACCTCTTTCGCTGAGCCGTACGCGTAGCGCATCTAACGAGGGAGGCTGTATGAAAATGGTAAGTGCATTGCCGTGATACTTTTCCTTGATAGAAAGTGCTCCTTTTACATCGATGTCTACCATTGGAACCTGGTTATTGTTCCAGATACGCTCCAGTTCACTTTTAAGGGTGCCATAGTACTTGCCTGCATACACCATTTCATATTCGGCAAAGGCGTTTTCCTCGATCCGCCGGTGAAATTCATCGGCAGAGAGGAAGTAATAGTCTTTTCCGTGCACTTCGCTGGCCCGCGGGGCCCGGGTGCTTGCGGAAATAGAAAAGGCCAGTACCGGCATATTGGCCAGTAGTTTTTTTACGATAGTGGTTTTACCGGCGCCGGAAGGAGCCGTAACGATGATGATCTTTTTTTCCATTATTAATTACAATCAAGGTAGCGGTTACTTCAAAAGCAAAACCCAAAAACCAGTAAAATGTTTTGCTGGTATTTGGGTTTTGAAGAAGTATGAACAGGTGTTTATACTCTCTTTATGTCTGCTCCCAGTTTTCTCAACCTTTCGTCGATGTACTGGTAGCCACGGTCTATCTGGTCTATATTCTGGATAGTGCTTTTCCCTTCAGCGCTGAGTGCAGCGATCAGCAGGGATACGCCGGCACGGATATCGGGCGATGACATGGTGATACCGCGCAGGTTATGCTGGCGGCCCAGGCCGATCACAACGGCACGGTGGGGATCGCATAAAACGATCTGTGCGCCCATGTCTATCAGTTTATCCACGAAAAACAACCTGCTTTCGAACATCTTCTGATGGATCATCACGCTGCCTTTTGCCTGTGTGGCCACTACCAGCACAATGCTGAGCAGGTCTGGTGTAAAGCCGGGCCACGGATGATCTGAGATCGTAAGAATGGAACCATCCAGGAATGTCTGTATTTCATAGGAATCCTGGGAAGGGATATAGATATCATTTCCCTTGATTTCCATCTGAATGCCTAACTGGCGGAACTTTTCAGGTATAATGCCGAGGTTATCCACACCTGCATTTTTGATCGTGATCTCGCTTTGCGTCATGGCTGCAAGGCCAATGAAAGAGCCGATCTCGATCATATCGGGGAGCATGCTGTGCTCGCAGCCGCCCAGGTACTTTACGCCTTCAATGGTGAGCAGGTTAGATCCCACACCGCTGATGCGGGCGCCCATGCGGTTCAGCATTTTACAAAGCTGTTGCAGGTATGGCTCGCAGGCCGCATTGTAAATGGTGGTGGTTCCTTCGGCCATTACCGCTGCCATTACAATATTGGCGGTACCGGTAACGCTTGGCTCGTCCAGCAGCATATAGGTGCCTTTGAGCCCTCCGGAAGTTTCCAGCCGGAAATAATTATCATCCGCATCGTACACAAACCTGGCTCCCAGTTTCTCGAAACCGATGATATGGGTGTCCAGCCTGCGACGGCCTATTTTATCGCCACCCGGTTTAGGAATGAAGGCGCGCCCGAACCTTGCGAGCAGCGGGCCTGCAATCATTACCGAGCCTCTCAGGCGGCCTGATTTCTTTTTAAATTCGGGACTTTCCAGGTATTTCAGGTCTACTGCATCTGCCTGGAATTCGCAGGTATCCCTGCTGATACGGTTTAATTTTACGCCAGCATCTCCCAACAGCTCTATCAACAGATTTACATCTACGATATCCGGAATATTAGTGATAGTAACCTTTTCGGGGGTTAGCATCACGGCACTGATGATTTGTAAAGCTTCGTTTTTGGCACCCTGGGGTATAATTTCTCCCTTTAAGCGGTTGCCGCCTCTTACTTCAAAAGCACTACTCACTTGTTCCTGTTTTTGTTGTATTTGTTATTGTGCTTATTGTTATTGTCCCGGCTTTTACCGCCGCTATTGCTGCTATTGCTGCTTTTGAACTTGTTTTGCTGGAAGTTTTTGCGCTTGTTGGAGCGGAACTGTTCACCAGCGCCGGCTACATTGCCGCTTGGGGGGAAGTTTACAGGACCTGCAACATGGGCAGTATGGCCTGGATGGTATTCCAGCTCATTGTTTGTGATGGCCAGTAATTCGGCCTTAATAGCATCGTCATGAACACTTTCCTTGTGCCAGTTGCTATATGCCAGCTTCATGTAGTTCCCGATACACTGGGTAAATCCTTCTTTTTTTTCAGGATTATCTTCATGTACTGCTTTATCGATGATCATTTCCAGGTTTTTACCGAAGTGGCGGTTCCTGGGATATTTTTTTGGATAAGGAAGTCTGTCGGGCTTGGCTCTCAGCTTTTCAATAGTGGGGATTGGATATGGGGATTCCACATTCAGGGTAAAGCCGGAGATGTTAAAAATATGATCCCATAATTTATGCCTGAAGTCTTCCACATTACGTAAATGCGGGTTCAGCGTACCCATCAGCTCTATTACAGCCATAGCATTACGCTGGCGCTCTTCGTCGTCTTCTATGGTTACCAGGTACTCCACCATTTTCTGGATATTCCTGCCATATTCCTTCATTATCAGGTAATTGCGCGTGGTATTATATTCCATTACTAGTATTTAAAAAAAATTGATTTGATGATGGGACATCTTAAGTGAAGAAAATTAATCGGCAACATCTATGCAAACATAATAAAAAAATACGAGGAACATTTCATCGGGCTGTATTGTTGTTTATAGAGTAAAAACATTGTTATGGGGCAACTGAAAAACAAGGTGACGCTGGTAACAGGCGCAGGTTCCGGTATTGGTAAATCTGTGGCAGAGCTGTATGCTGCCAACGGGGCGGCTGTAGTGATCAGTGATATTGATGAAAAAGGTGGAAATGCCGTGGCAGAAGGCATAAAGAGCAAAGGCGGCAGGGCTGTTTTTATAAAATCGGATACCGGCAGCCCAACTGATTGTGAGCAGCTGGTAGCTCAAACCCTGGCAGAATTCGGGCAGCTGGATATTGCCTGCAATAATGCCGGTATTGGCGGAGCAGCGGCTCCTACGGGGGAATACAAGCTGGAAGACTGGCAAAAAGTTATCAACATAAATCTCAACGGCGTTTTTTATGGTATGCGGTATCAGCTTCCTGTTATGGAAAAGGCCGGCAGCGGGGTAATTGTAAACATGGCCTCTATCCTGGGCGCCGTTGGCTTTGGGGGGTCCTGCGCCTATGTGGCTGCCAAACATGGCGTGGTAGGGCTTACCCAGGCAGCGGCACTGGAATATTCTGCCAAAGGCATCCGGGTAAACGCCGTGGGACCGGGATTTATTGAAACCCCATTATTAACCAAACATCTGAGCCAGCAGGAGATGCAGGCACTTGTGGGCCTGCATC
This sequence comes from Chitinophaga sp. OAE865, assembly GCF_040546735.1. Classification (NCBI taxonomy): domain Bacteria; kingdom Pseudomonadati; phylum Bacteroidota; class Chitinophagia; order Chitinophagales; family Chitinophagaceae; genus Chitinophaga; species Chitinophaga sp. OAE865. Next base: position 428,936 of record NZ_JBEPOF010000001.1, read on the forward strand.
CCATCGGCAGGTTAGGTAAGCCGGAAGAGGTAGCGGAGCTGGTGCTGTGGCTCAGCTCCCCGCAATCATCTTTCGTAACCGGCAGCTACTATCCCATTGATGGAGCATACCTGGCCAGATGATCTGGCAATATTGTTTCCCGGGTATTTCAGGGAGATAAAAATTGTTATCTCCCTGAAAAATTCAAACAATCAAACAGGCAATTCCCGAAATGTTTGCTAGTTTTAGTCAATGCAAACATATAAACTCCCCATACTTTTTTTACATGGCGCCCTGGGTGCCGCTTCGCAATTTGAATCATTAGCTGCGGCAATGTCTGAACACTATGATGTACACCTGATCAATTTCAGCGGGCATGGCAATATGCCTTTTTCAGAGCAGGGGTTCAGTATACAGGTATTTGCAGCAGAAGTATTATCCTATCTTGAAAGCCATCAGCTCGATTTTGTGCACATTTTCGGATACAGCATGGGCGGGTATGTAGCCATGTACCTGGCCAGGCATTACCCGGAAAAGACCGGGCGGGTGATCACGCTGGCTACTAAATTTAACTGGAATGAGGCTACTGCCGGCAAAGAAGTGCGGCAACTGAATCCGGATCTGATCGAGGAAAAGGTGCCGGCCTTTGCCAGGATACTGGAGGCCAGGCATACTGCGGGCGACTGGAAAACGGTGGTAACGCGTACTGCGCAGCTGATAGAGGAACTGGGGCACCAGTCGCTGCTGAAGCCGGCAGATTATGCCCAGATAGTGACCCCGTGTATGCTGATGATGGGCGACCGTGACAATATGGTATCTTTCCAGGAAACCATTGAAGTATATAAAGCGCTTCCGCTGGCGCAGCTAACGGTGATACCGGATACGGCACATCCGTTGGAAAAAGTGGATGTGCCGCTGCTGGCATATTATTTAAGAAGATTTACAACACAGCAGATCTGACATCATTTATTCGCCCATAGCGATTTTGCCCCAGTTATTAAGCTCTTCTTCCGTCCACAGTGCGGGAAAAAAAACGATGCGCTTATTTTTCGGGGGCAGGAACTGCTGCCAGTTGGTGCCACCGGTGGCGGCGATGTCTTCCGGTCTTTTATGCAGGTATCTTACTGCTGATTTGTAGTGCATGAGCGGCCAGCGTACGTTTACATTGAGATCATATTCCTTTAGCAGCGGAATTAATTCCGTTTGCGCTTCCGGACTGAGCTTATTATAGCTGGCAAGCAGGTTATTGTCTTTATACCGGGTAGCCAGTTGCAGGAAGGTATCCATATATTTCAGCTCAAACTGGCGCAGGGTAAGTGTTTTTTTACCGGTAGCCAGTTCGGTGGCGCCGCTTCTCCAGTAAATTTTGTCCAGTACATCTTTCAGGTCCAGGCTTTCCACTTCCGGGCGCTGAGCCTCATACACCAGGTTATTTAACCGGGTAGAGCAGATCTCGATCATGCGGAACTGACCACTCTGGAATCCACTGGCGGGTAACAGCGCCATGCGGAATTGCAGGAACTGCTCCTTGTCCATCCCATCTACCATTATTTCAAATGAGCTGATAAGACTGTGGAAATAATTGTTGATCCTCTTAAGCTGGGTTTTAAATATCTCAGCTGTCAGTACAGGTGCAAGGCTGATTTGTTCGATCGCCTGCAGCGTTAATTTCAAATACAATTCCGTGATCTGGTGATAGATGATGAAAATCCTTTCATCAGGAATTGGTGTGCGCGGATGTTGCAGGTTAAGCAGCACATCCAGCTGAATATAGTCCCAATAAGTGAGGTAGTCCGCGTACAGAAGGCCATCCAGGTAAGATGCCAGGTTTTGACCCATGGCGGCATACTTTTCTTCCAGCCGTTGAATTTTCTCGGCAATTTCTGTTGTAACCATAGCGGAAATTAATCATTAAGAATGAAATAGTAACAGGGTAAAACTCTTCATTCTTAAAAACCAATTATTCCACTACGTTAATTGTCCGGTAGAAGCTTTCTTCGAGTGAGATCAGGGTTTCAGTTCTTTCAATGCCTTTTATTTTCTGCAATTCATCGTGGAGGATACGGCGAAGCTGGGTAATGTCTTTACAGATGATTTCTGCAAACATGCTATAGCTGCCTGTTGTATAATTAAGGCGTACCATTTCAGGGATTTTCCTCAGTTCTTTAGCTACAGTATCATACATAGAGCTTTTTTCAAGATAAATGCCGATAAAAGCGATCACATCATAGCCGATCATTTTTAAATCTACATGTAATTTAGTACCTTTAACTACACCCAGTTCTTGTAATTTCTTCATTCTCACGTGGATAGTCCCGCCGGAAACGAACAATTTCTTCCCCAGGTCGGCGTAGGAGATCTCAGCATTAGACATCATCTCGCTGATAATCTGCAAATCTAGTTTGTCAATATTCAAATTGTGGCTCATTTTTACAATTTGTTTTTGAATGTTTTAAAGTTATATGCAAATATTTAAAAAATATCGAAAATTCCAAAATTCTTCTTAAAAAATTTGCAAGAAAGTCACCTTCTCTTTAGATTTGCATCATAATCATTACGAAAACGGCTAACGAAAAGCAATAGCTGGTAACGGTTTGAACACATTGTGGGATGATGAAATTGGCAGACATGCCCTCTTGTCTCGGGGGTGGGGATCACAGGATAAACGTAGTATAATTGGGTTGACCACTAATCTTACTTGTGCTATAGCTAACTGCCCCGTGGAGGTTCGACTCCTCCTCCTACAGCTTAATTGGTTTAAAGAGCTCGTAAGTTATCATGCTTACGGGCTTTTTATTTTATATTATGGTCCTTCATAATATGAATATGGGTTATCAGGCAAAAACTCCTGTTTTGATATATCCGGCAGGAACACCGGTTCCCTTTATCCCTCCCCCATTCAAAAAATCGCCCTATTTTTGCCGCAAATGGGACAAAAAAAACTACAACGATTTGCTGAAATCGAAACCTTCCCCAATGTATTGATATACCCGGAAGGTATGCAGGGAAAATGGAATGAATTCTTCAAAAACAGCCACCCTGTTACATTAGAACTGGCCTGTGGTAAGGGAGACTATACACTGGGCATGGCCCGGCTGTTCCCCGAACAGAACTTTATAGGCGTGGATCTCAAAGGCAACCGTATCTGGAGAGGCGCCAAAACCGCCCTGGAAGAACCATTGCCAAACGCCGCTTTCCTACGCACACAAATAGATAAGCTTAATAATTATTTTGCACCGGGAGAAATAAAGGACATCTGGATCACTTTTCCAGACCCGTTCCTGCGTAATTCCAAGTCAAAGAAAAGATTAACGCATCCCAGGTTCCTGCAGCTGTTTCAGCCATTGCTGGCGCCGGGGGCTACCATTAACCTGAAAACAGATTCGCCGCAGCTGTATGCCTTCACACAGGAGGTGATTTCAGCGGCAGGATGTACATTGATAGAGGATATCCCGGACGTATACGCCTTGCCGGAAGTACCGCCATTGCTGAAGATCCAGACCTTTTATGAAGGAATGCACCTGGCAGATGGCAGAACGATCCGCTATCTTAAATTTCAATTGCCTGCCGCCCCGCTGAACTGGCAAAGCATTAAACTGCCTTCTGATGAAGCAACCGTTGGTGGAGAAGATTGACTTTTACTATAATGCCCAGGGCTATATGGTATTCACAGAAAAGTTTCACCTTAACCGGGGCTTCTGTTGCGGCAACGGCTGTAAGCACTGTCCTTTTGATTATGAAAAAGTACCCGAACCCGAAAGATCAGCACTCCTTGCCCGTAGAAGGGAAGAAGGAAAAGAAGACCAATGAGCCTGTTTCTTTTTTTGAAACGGTTTTTAAGATTGCACGTACCATACCACGGGGCCGCGTTACCTCCTATGGCGCCATTGCCGACGCGTCCGGTTTAAAACTTACCGGCCGTATGGTAGGCTGGGCAATGAATGCAGCCGGCAGCGCCAAACCTGCAGTTCCTGCACACCGCGTGGTAAACAGCAAAGGCGAGCTAAGCGGACGAAGTCATTTCGCTACTCCTACCCTCATGCAGGAATTACTGGAGCAGGAAGGCATAGTAGTAAAAGAAGATAAGATAGAAAATTTTAAAGCCGTATTTTGGGATCCGGGACAACCTTCAAAGCCTTTGAAGAAGGCCGGTAAAAAGAAAGCATAAAATATTTCAGACAGGGTGAAGCACTCTTTTTCTATATGACAATACTCAAGCTCAAACTGGACAACGACCAATTGGCAGAGGACTTCTTCGACAGTTCCTACATAATAGGCATTGCGTCCACCGCGCGGGATTATCAATTGTGCTGGCATATAAACCGGCAGCTGCACACCAACTTCCGGGTAAATAATAACCTGGAGATCTCCTTGTCGAAGAAAACAAGATCGTTTCATTTCCCTGTATTTGATTTTCACGAACCAACCAACTCGGTAGCGCACTACCTTTATAATAACCGTTGCCAGGCAGAATTCCTTCTCCCCGAGCTGAAACAGATCAATTTCCTGTGGATGGTAAAGGGCGACTACTATCAACCTGGCGATGTAAAAAAATTATTAGAAGAATTACGCCTTGTTCCGCTTGTACAATTAGTATCTTTACTTGATATCAGAGATATCAAAAATAAGATGAACCTTATTTTTTAGAACGGGCACTACGCATCAGCGATAATATTTTTGACCAGATTCCATGACAGACCCCGATGTTTTACTTTTAAATTCCTGAGTTTTATGTGGGAAGAAAGAAACAAACAGCTTTACCGGGCTTTTGAATTCAAAGACTTTCGGGATGCATTTGCATTTATGACCAAAGTTGCACTGATTGCAGAAAAAATGGACCATCATCCCAACTGGAGCAACATTTATAATAAAGTGGAAATATTCCTGTGCACACACGATGCCGGTGATATCATCACCGCTAAGGATGAAGCAATGGCAAAAGCTATTGACAAATTGCTATAACCAAACTCATATTACACTTTGTGAAGCGCATTATTCTAATGCTGCTGTTGTATTGTTACACTGCAGGATCCTTTGCCAACGTTGATCATACCCCAGTAGACACACTGATAGCCGATACCGCTTTCGCTCCTGCGAACCTGGATCTCAGGCCTTTTATATACGTGCTGACAGCTGATCAGCAGCACCTGACGCCAGAGCAGGCTGCTGCCATGCCTTTTACCCGGCAGGAAAACATCTTTCATAATAATCCCAAAAATAACGGGCGGGTAAATAATTGCTGGTTACGGCTTACCATAAAAAACCAAAGCAATAAGGCGTTGTCGTACCACCTTTTTTCCGGCTGGCACGACTATATGTACTGGTACTCCCAATCGCCGGGCGACAAGCCCAGGCAGCTGATGCAAACAGGTTTAATGCTGGACGACGGCGGCGTGGAAAGATGGGCCCATTACGCCTTTGCTGTGCAGGTGCCGGCCGGCGGAATACGTACCTTTTACCTGCACATTGTTAACAAATCATACAACGAAGGCCCTCTGATGCCGGCGCTTTTCAGCACCGAAGCCTACAGCGCTTTCCGGGATCACCAGCTGAACGGCTTTCGCAAAGAAGCGGTAGTGATCCAGGTACTGCTGGGCATGCTCCTGGTATTCTTCAGTATTTCCGTTATCAATTATATCCAGCTGCCCGATAAGTCGTATATCTACTTTGCAGTTTATATCCTGGGACTGATCCTTTTCTTTGCCCTGCGGCTGGAAGACAAGCCTTACCAGTTGTCTTTTTTCCACCGCTGGCCAATGTTGAAATATTACTGGGATATTCCCGGCCTGCTGTTTTGTTTTTACCTGATGTACCTTTTGTTTGGCAATGCCTTCCTGAATCTTACAGAAAGGTATCCCTTTATGGAAAGGGCCTTTACCTGGGTAGCCGCTATTGTAGGCGGACTGATTATTTTATGTTTGTATTTTATCAGGATAGGCCAGTACCAGATGCCTACCATTATATACAGCTATGTATATTTTGTAACGCTGGTGCCCCTGCTGGCGGTATTTGTGGCGCTGGCACGGCGCTCCCGCCATCATCCGCTGGTGCGGTTCTTCCTGTATGGATCGGTATGTTTATATCTTGCCTGCCTGGGCTCCTTCCTGATGCATGTGCGGCCACTGGGGCTGCTCAGCGCCCTGGGTGAACTGGCTGCTCCCACTATTCTGCTGATAGGCGGCGTGCTGCTGCAGGCTATGTTTTTCCTGGCCGGGTTAAGCTATCGCAATAAACTGGTGCACCTGGAAAGAACACGCACACAGGAGCTGCTGATCAAACAGCTGAATAAAAACAAGGAGCTACAGCGAAAGCTGAATGAGCAACTGGAGGAACTTGTAAAGGAACAAACCACTGAGATCCTGCGTAAAAAGCAGGAGCTGGAAGAGCAGCGGAAAAAGCAACTGGAAACAGAGTATGATAAGAAACTGACTGAAATTGAGCTGAAGGCCATCCGTGCGCAGATCAATCCTCATTTTATATTCAACTGCCTGAATTCGATCCAACTGTTTGTAATGCAGCGGGATTACGAGTATGCGCAGAAATATCTTTCAGACTTTTCTTACCTGATCCGTAAAACGCTGGACTTCTCCCGGCGTAATTTTATATCCCTGGCAGATGAAATTACCTATCTGAATACTTATCTTGGGCTGGAAAAGATGCGGTTTGAAAACCGGATGGAGTATGAAATAGTGGTAGACCCCGTGATAGCCACTGCCGAACTGGAAATCCCCGCAATGCTGTTGCAACCTTATGTTGAAAATGCTGTAAAGCATGGCATGACGAACCCCCAACAGCCCACAGGTAAGCTTTCCATTTATTTTAACCAGGTGGCTTCAGATATGCTGGAATGTGTGATAGCAGATAACGGAATTGGTATTGCCCGTTCAAAGTCGCTGCGGATGCTGCCAAAGCATCACCAGTCGTCTGGCATGGAAATAAGCCAGAACCGGGCTGAGTTGCTGAACAAAATGTATAATACAGAAATTCATATAGAAATTATTGACAGATCCTCCGAAGATGAATCCAGCAGCGGCACAATAGTGAAGATACTGATCCCCCAGTTATAAGTCAGAACTGTGTATCCGTTAATGTTACTTTTTATGATAAAGGCTATTATAATAGATGATGAAAGAAACAGCCGGGATATCATTGCCCTGATGCTTGGTAAATACTGTCCCGAAATTACCATTGCCGATATGGCCTCCGATTGTGCGGATGGCATAGAAAAAATAAAGGCACATCGCCCCGAACTGGTATTTCTGGACCTTGAAATGCCCGATGGTACCGGTTTTGATGTATTGGCCGGCACCTTGCCGGATATTCCTTTTGAAGCGGTATTCGTTACCGCATTTGAAAAAAAGTTCCTTCATGTGATCCGTTTCAGTGATGTGGAGCTGATACTAAAACCTATTGATAAAGAAAGCCTGCTGCAGGCAGTGGCGCTGATAACAGAACGGATTAACACCGGTGGCAGTAAAGACCGTTACCGGGTGTTGCTGGAAAATTTCAATAACAGTAAGCCCATGGCCTGGCAGCTGCTGATCCCAGCTATTAACGGAGATCAGCATACAATTAAGATCCCGGCTATTGAATACCTGGAGATAAGGGGCGATAACTGCCTGTTTATGCTAAACTCCGGTGAGCTGATCACGGCAGCACAATCGTTCCGTTACTATGCCGATCTGTTTGCCTCTCTTCAATTTTACCAGATCAATAATAACCAGATGATACAGTTGTCCAACATCAGCCGGTTGGACGGGCCTTCCGGTAAAGTATTGCTAAAAAGTGGTACCACACTGGATATCAGCGAAAAGCGGCAACGCGATTTACTACACAAAATGGCGCATCCCCATTAGTACATTTTCGTATATCCATGAGCGGTAATTTTATATTTTCAATTTTTCCAGGGAGATGTTTTCGATTCAGTTAACAATTTGCCAACGTTTTTGTGAACGTGTACCCATTTCCGTGTCTTTACTTCCGTTTTAACAGGTTGCGCGGAGAGTACGTAACAATTTCTTAACAAAAAAATTTGGTGTTTTTACTTTTGGTCGTACATTTGACCCGCAAAACGAAATAGTCAAACAGTCAGTTTTGCTTGTAACAACACCATGGCAGAACAGGACCTGAAACGAACGATGATTCTGGAGGCGGCGTTAAAACGCTTCAAGCGGTTTGGGTTAACTAAAACTACCATGGAGGAAATAGCCAGGGATCTGGAAATTTCAAAAGGCTCTTTGTATTATTATTTTTCCGATAAAGAATCCATCTATGTGGCGGTGGTAGAGCGTATGATAGCCGATTGTTTTATAGACATGTCGGCATATGTGGAAGAGGCGCCATGTACTTCGGATATAGTAAACCGCTACCTGGCGCTGAAGGAAAAGATGTTGCTGGAGTATCATTTTCTGTTTGGTGTAAACGAATGGATAAAGGATGTTCCCTCCAGCCGGATGCGGCAAACGATTGAGTTATTGCAGCAGGTAGAAATTTCCTTCCTTTCCGCTACCATTTCAAAAGGGGTAGGCAGCGGGGAGCTCAATAAAGACACGGATACAGAGCTCACAGCGCAGCTGCTTGTAAATGTATTATTCGGCTTATGGGTAATATGGTGCAAGTGGCAGGCAGCAGGTTTTGATCCATATGATCGCGAAGCGCTGAAATGCTTTATGGATCGTGAAAAGCAAGTATTAACCATTTTTTTTAATGGTTTACGATATCGACCAAACATCAACAAGGATTGCTAGAACGTATGTAGAAGAACCAATAACACAGGAATAGTTTTAATGAATATTTAAATTTAACGACAGATGAAAAAGTTGATTGTAATGGCCGCAGTAGCACTGTTCGGCACACAAGTAGCAAAGGCTCAGTTTTCGAAAGGCGATGTAATCTTAGGCGGTAATCTGAATGTTTCTACTACCTCAAACAAAGTAAAAGACGCAGACGACAAAGACACCAAAACCCGTTTTGGCGTTAGCCCTAAAGTAGGTATGGCACTGAACCCTAACTGGGTAGTGGGTGTATTTGCAAAAACCTCCTTCGGCTTTGATAAGAACACGGCTGATGTTAAAACCAAGACTTATGATATCACTCCTGGTATCTTTGTTCGTAACTACCACATGATTGGCGAAAGCAAATTTGCATTCTTCGCTGAAGCAAATGCAGGTTACCATTTCGGACAGAAAAAAGTTGCAGATGTTAAAACCGATACTTACAACGGTTTTTCTGTAAACGTACTTCCTGGTATCACTTACTTCGTAACTAAACATTTCATGCTGGAAGGCGCTTTCGGTGGTTTGAGCTATGCTTATGACCAACATAAAACTGAAGCAACCGGTGTTAAAAACAACGTAAGCAGCTTCGATTTTAACTTCCCGAAAGAATTCTCCCTGGGAGTAAACTGGATATTCTAAGATATCACAGGATGTTTTATGTAAGACAGTTATAAGGTTAGATAGATTGGATATCCCGCCACAGTAGTACTGTGGCGGGATTTTTGCATTTATAGTGATAACTTCACAAAAATTAACCTGTCATGCGAAATCTGAAACCAGTACTGTCGCTTTTTGCAGCCGCCATAATTTTCAGTGGCTGTGTAACCACGCACCGAAGTGGCAATCCACATGGGTTACCGCCGGGGCAACAGAAAAAGATTTACGGCACCAAATCGGCCAAGCCGTTTGCACCCGGGCAACAGAAGAAACAATAACATCTTATAAAATAAAAACCCCGTTACGAATCCGTAACGGGGTTTTTATTTTATAGTATTACCTGTTCCTAGCTATTCATGGAGATCAGGAATTCTTCGTTGTTTTTAGTACCGCGCATATGTTGCAGCATGAAGTGCATAGACTCATCTGTGTTCATATCACCCAGGTGGTTACGAAGGATGTGGATACGTTTCAGGGAATCTTTATCCAGCAACAGGTCATCACGACGGGTAGAGGATGCAGAAACATCGATGGCCGGGAAGATGCGTTTGTTTGCCAGTTTACGATCCAGCAACAGTTCCATGTTACCGGTACCTTTAAATTCTTCAAAGATCACCTCGTCCATTTTAGAACCGGTATCGATCAATGCGGTAGCCAGGATGGTCAGTGAGCCACCATGTTCTATTTTACGTGCCGCACCAAAGAACTGTTTGGGTTTCTGCATGGCGTTGGCTTCCACACCACCGCTCAATACCTTACCGGAAGCAGGAGCCACGGTGTTATGCGCCCTGGCTAAACGGGTGATGGAATCCAGGAGGATCACTACATCATGACCGCATTCTACCAGGCGTTTCGCTTTTTGCAGCGCGATGGCAGATACTTTCACATGCTTTTCAGCCGGTTCATCGAAGGTAGAGGCGATTACTTCCGCCTTTACGCTACGTTCCATATCTGTTACCTCTTCCGGACGTTCATCGATCAGCACCACCATCAGGTAAATTTCAGGATGGTTGGTAGCGATAGCATTGGCTACTTCCTTCAGCAACATGGTTTTACCTACTTTAGGCTGCGCTACAATCAGTCCGCGTTGTCCTTTACCTATAGGCGTAAACATATCCATGATACGCGTGGAGTAGTTATTGGAAGTGGTGGTTAATTTCAGTTTTTCGAAAGGGAACAACGGTGTCAGGTAATCGAAAGGTACACGGTCGCGTACTTCTTCAGGCGATTTGTTGTTAATTGTTTCCACTTTCAGCAGGGCAAAGTACTTCTCTCCTTCTTTAGGCGGGCGTACAGAGCCTTTCACGGTATCGCCGGTTTTAAGACCAAAAAGTTTGATCTGCGACGGGGACACATAAATATCATCCGGGGAGCTGAGGTAGTTATAATCGGAGGAGCGAAGGAAACCATAACCATCGGGCATCATTTCCAGTACGCCTTCGCTTACGATAACGCCATCAAATTCTATATTGAAAACGGGTTCTTTCTTATTAGGGAAGCGGTTCTTCTGTGCTGCAGGCGCAACCGGGATCTCACCGGGCACTACAAAATCATCCTCTTCTTCTTCCAGCTCGTCTTCTGCAGGAGGTATAACTACCACTTCTTCCTCTTCCGGCTCATCTTCGTCTTCTGTAAAAGAAGGGATAATGATATCATCATCATCATCGAAAGTAAGGGAAGGAATACTATCCAGGTCTATCTCAAAATCTTTTATTTTAGGTTTTGCTGAAGTGGCTGGTTTGGCCTCTTCCTCATGATCTTTTGATTTAGTGCCGGTGGCTTTCTTTGCTGCGGGTTTCTTTGCAGCCGGTTTTTCTTCAGCGTGAGCAGGTTCTTCAGCAGCGTGGTTAGCTTCGTCTTTCTTTACAGGTTTGCGTTTACGTGCTTTCTTTTCGTCTCCGTTGGCTTGGTTATCTTCTGAGGCTAATACAGCTTGTTTATCAAGAATTTTGTAGATGAGGTCCTGTTTGTTCAGTTTTTTTGCGTTGGGAACGTCCAGTTTCTCTGCAATATCAAGCAGCTCAGGAACGAGCATGTCGTTCAGTTGTAAGATGTCGTACATCATCTGTGTTGTCAAATTTTAGAAGTGTTGTGAGGCGGGTACCACTGCATACCAACATACACCAATTACAAATAATTGTTTTTGAGTCAATAAATTTAATTAGCTTATTAAATTTGATAGGGAATGATTGAGTTTAGGAACTGCTGATGAAGATGGAAAATGAACTTAATCAGGCAGAATATACCGCAAGATTAAAACAAGTTTTACTATTATCCAAAAATATTTAAGCGCAAAATGCCCCAAAGCTGCTTGAAAAAAGGCTTTTCACCCCGCTGTACCCGGCTATTGATCGCACCTTCAAACCCTTGCTCATACTGGGGTAGCGCTTGTTTAGCCGCCTATTTTTAACATTTCCTTGGCTATCATGCCCCCGAAAAAGGCCGGCATCCAGACTACCTACTATGAAGTTTTCCACTTATTTTTGCAATCCTAAAAATATATATATTATGAGCCAAAGGGTGAAAGTCAAGCAAATCTTGTCGGACGACAAGACGCATTACGAAGTTACAGTTAAGGGTTGGGTGCGGTCATTCCGCAACAATCAGTTTATAGCTTTGAACGATGGCTCCACCAATAATAATTTGCAAGTAGTAATCAATACCGAAAATATGGATGCTGCGCTGATAAAGCGCATCACTACCGGCGCGGCTATCAGCGCCACTGGTGAAATTATTCCCTCCCTGGGTAAAGGACAGAAAGTAGAACTGAAGGCGGCTACCCTGGAGATACTGGGCGACTGCGATCCGGAGAAATACCCATTACAGCTGAAAAACAAGCCCAGCCTGGAGTACCTGCGTGAAATAGCACACCTGCGTTTCCGTACCAATACTTTCGGGGCTATCTTCCGTGTACGTCATGCATTGGCCTTTGCGGTACACCGCTTCTTTAACGAACGCGGGTTCGTATACCTGCATACGCCTATTATCACCGCCTCCGACGCGGAAGGAGCAGGCGAAATGTTCCGCGTAACCACGCTGGACATGAAAAAGCCGCCGCTCACTGAAAACGGCGATATTGATTACAGCGAGGATTTCTTTGGTAAATCCACCAACCTTACCGTTTCCGGGCAACTGGAAGGAGAACTGGGCGCCATGGCCTTTGGTGATATCTACACTTTTGGCCCTACCTTCCGTGCTGAAAACTCCAACACCGCCCGTCACCTGGCAGAGTTCTGGATGATTGAGCCGGAAATGGCCTTCTATGAACTGGAAGACAACATGGACCTGGCCGAGGCATTTATCAAGTCCGTGATCGGTTATGTACTTGATAACAACCGGGACGACCTCGACTTCCTGGCCAACCGCCTTGCAGAAGAGGAAAAACAAAAGCCACAGCAGGAACGCAGTGAAATGGGACTGATCGAAAAACTGGAATTTGTGCTGCACAACGAGTTTGTACGCATCACCTATACGGAAGCCATCGACATCCTGCAAAACAGCAAACATAATAAGAACAAGAAGTTCCAATACCTGATCGAAGGCTGGGGCTCCGACCTGCAAAGCGAGCATGAACGTTACCTGGTGGAAAAACACTTTAAGAAACCGGTGATCTTAACCGATTATCCTAAAGAGATCAAGTCGTTTTACATGAAGCTCAACGATGACAATAAAACCGTACGGGCAATGGATATCCTGTTTCCCGGCATCGGTGAAATGGTAGGCGGTTCACAGCGTGAAGAGAACTACGATAAACTGGTAAAACGCATGGAAGAAATGCATGTACCAGTAGATGAACTGAGCTGGTACCTGGATACCCGCCGTTTCGGCACAGCGCCGCATGCCGGCTTTGGCCTGGGCTTCGAACGCCTGATGCTGTTCGTAACCGGTATGACCAACATCCGCGATGTAATCGCCTTCCCGCGGACACCAAAGAGCGCGGAATTTTAATTCATGCACACCGCGGATCTTGTCTGACTCAGGATTAGGATGATTTCAATGATTTTATTTTTGAGTTTCGGAATATAGAAACAGATATCAGATTATAACAATTTTTAAATTCGGGGAGATAGAAGCGGCATGCGCTTTATCTCCCCGAAGTATTTTTAATCCAATATTGGCGAAAAGCGGGATCAACACCTGCTTCTATCTCCCCGTCACTAAAAGATCCTTTGCAATAAGATCCATATCCCGCCTTCATCTCCTCACAAAGAATTCAAAATACAAAATCAGCAAATCATCTTAATCCTGGATAAGACAACATCCACTATCATCTCCCTAAAACCAAAGATAAAATCATTGAAATCATCCTAATCCTGAGTCAGACAACATCCGCGTAAAAGCGCCGAAGGCGCCAAACCCCGCATTTATGGAATTATCCATTCCCCGCATCTTTAACAGCGAAAGCGCTTTCAACCAATTTCGTTTACCCAAAACCGTTATATATGGCTGAAATGAACACCGCCCCCCAAGGGGATAAAAGAGGTACCCGCAGCAATAAGAAATCTACACGTGTTGATATGACACCTATGGTAGACCTGGGGTTCCTGCTCATCACCTTTTTCATGCTTACCACTACAATGGCCAAGCCCAAAACAATGGACCTCGTTATGCCAAAAGATGAAGGGGATCCCATGTCGTTGCCTGCCGGAAAAGCGCTCACAGTGATCCTGGGGCCCAACGACCGTATCGCCTGGTATGAAGGTATTGGCGACGATCCCGCCACGCCGCCACAGGTACATTACAGCAGCTACGCCAACCGTAACGGCATCCGCGACGTGATCATCCAAAAGAAAGCGGCCGTATACCAGGATTTCCATAAAAACGAACTGATGGTGCTTATCAAGGCCGACAAGGCATCCAACTATAAGAATGTAGTGGATATTATGGATGAAATGCTCATCAATAAAGTAGACCGTTACGCAGTGGTGGATATCAGCGATAAAGAGGCCGGCTACTTCAGATGAGCTATTTTTCCCTACCTTTATCGCTCCAAAACAATATTCAAATATGGCAACTACCCACTCTATCCCCTCAGTGGACCTGGCAGACTTCACTTCCGGGGATGCAGGACGAAAAGCAGCCTTTGTGCAGCAGTTAGGTAAAGCTTACGAAGAAGTTGGTTTTGTAGCGGTAAAGAATCATGGGATCCCTGATGAACTGATTGCGGACCTCTACAAATACGTACAGCAATTTTTCAAGCTGCCTGCCGATACCAAACACCGCTATGAAATTCCGGAACTGGCCGGGCAACGCGGCTATACATCTTTCGGGAAAGAACATGCCAAAGGCTATGAAGCGCCGGATCTGAAGGAGTTTTTCCAGTTTGGCCAAACGGTGGAAGATAATGACCCCATCGGCTCAGAATACCCTGCCAATGTGCAGGTGGAAGAAGTGCCGGAGTTTACCCCCACCTTCTTTAAAGCATACCGCGGGTTTGAAAAATCCGGTAAATACCTGTTACAGGCTATCGCGCTGTTCCTGGGCCTGGATGAAACCTATTTTGATGATAAGATCCATAACGGTAACTCCATCCTGAGAGCCATCCACTACCCGCCTATCACACAGGAGCCTAAATCGGCTATCCGTGCAGAGCAGCATGAAGATATCAACCTCATCACTTTGCTGGTGGGCGCTTCGGCCGACGGGCTCCAGATCCTGGATAAACAAAATAACTGGGTACCGGTTACCTCCTTGCCGGAACAGATTGTAGTGAATGTGGGAGATATGCTGCAGCGGTTAACCAATAACCGTTTAAAATCCACAACACACAGGGTGGTGAACCCTCCCCGCGAGATGTGGAACACTTCCCGGTATTCGATCCCCTTTTTCCTGCATCCTAAATCCAATATGAAACTGGATTGCCTGGAGAGCTGCGTTACTGCCAACAACCCGCTGGCATATGAGCCCATTACGGCTGGAGAATACTTGGATGAGCGTTTACGTGAAATAGGCTTAAAAAAATAAGGCTGAGCATAATAAAGTCCCGGTAAAATCTCTTTACCGGGACTTTATAAATATCCTGCGTATAAGCAAGTCTCTTCTTTAATGGTTCTTCCCTGATATGGTTATACTTTTAGATCCGAACATTTAACATGTTGGTGGGAAATTAACCTGTCTGACAAACTGATACAACGGACAAAAGGCCATATTCGTTATAATAAACACCGATATTACAAGTATTGTGCCTTTATTATTTGGAGAACTACCAATATTGGCAACACCGTTGTATTTTGTCCGGATATTTGATTACCTTATAACCTGTCCAATCAGCATACACTAAAATAAACAGTGCTTCTACGTCATATACCTTTTCTTAAAGCTGTGCTATTACATAGCATCACCGCCTACGGAGGCCCGCAGGGCCACCTGGCTATGATGATGAAAACATTTGTACAGCAACGGAAAGATGTAACGGAGCAGGAGCTGATGGAATACAACGCTTTCTGCCAGCTGCTTCCCGGCGCTTCTTCTTCCCAAACCCTTACCTTAATAGGCTATAAGCGCGGCGGCGCCATACTGGCCATTATTACCCTGCTGATATGGATCTCCCCGGCCTGTTTGATCATGGGCTCCCTGAGCTTCCTGTTGCAGTATTTCGGCAAAAATGCGCTGCATACCGATATCTTTAAGTACGTACAGCCGATGGCGGTAGGCTTCCTGGCTTACGGCGGTATCCGCGCTTTCCGGATCAGCATTACCAGTATGGCCACTTTTGTGATCATGGTGGTATCCATGTTCACCGCCTTCTACCTGAAATCGCCCTGGACTTTCCCGGCGCTGATCATACTGGGTGGTATTGTTTCCAACTTCAGTAACAAACGTATTCCCGGCGTAGCGGAAAAGCCCCGCAAAATTCAATGGGGAAATATCTGGCTATTTGTGTCGTTGTTCATCCTGGCGGGATTCCTGTCGGAAGTAGCCCGAACGCACGAATGGATCACCAGGCGCCCGTTTAACCTCTTTGAAAACTTTTACCGTTTCGGCAGCCTGGTTTTCGGCGGTGGCGATATCCTGATTGCTATGATGCTGGAACAGTATGTAACCCGCGCCAAATCCCAGTATCTTACAGCGGAGGAGCTGCTTACCGGGGCAGGTATCATGCGGGCGCTTCCGGGCCCTACGTTTTCGATATCTGCCTATGTGGGTGGTATGGCAATGCGCAACCTGGGCATGGGTTACCAGTTCCTGGGCTGTATGATAGCCCCCATAGCCATTTTCCTGCCCAGTTTGTTGCTGGTATTATTTTTCTTCCCGATCTGGAACAACCTGAAAAGATATGTGGTGATATACCGCGCCCTGGAAGGGATTAACGCGGTGGTGGTGGGGATTATGTGGGCAGCCACCTTTATTCTCTTCTTTGTGATACCGGTTAACTGGTATAATCTGCTGATCATGGCCTGTACGCTGGCATTGCTTTGCCTTACCAGGGTGCCCTCTCCCTTTATCGTACTGGCGTGCCTGTTATTAGGCTGGCTGTTATGATACGCTGATATTATATTCTTTGATCTTATTGTAGAGGGTGGTGAGGCCAATACCCATTAATTCTGCGGCCCGGGTCTTATTGCCTTTGGCATGGGCCAGCACGCGGATAATATGCGCTTTTTCCATATCCGCCAGTTTCAGGGAAGATGCTTCTTCCCCGGTGCCCTGCTGGAAATCGAACGGCAGCACAGGAGTATCCAGTATATCCGTGTCCGTTAGGATAGCGGCTCTTTCAATCACGTTACGCAGCTCCCTGATATTTCCCTTCCAGCTGTGCTGCTGCAATGCCTGCAGGAAAGCTGGTGTCATCCCGCTGATACGTTTGTTCATTTTAGGGGCAATCTGCTGCAGGAACCAGCCGGCCAGCAATGGTATGTCTTTCCGGCGCTCATTCAGGGAAGGCAGTGAGATCTGGAAAGCAGATAACCGGTAGTAGAGATCGGACCGGAAATGCCCCGCGGCGATCTCCTGCTCCAGTTGCCGGTTGGTAGCGGCTATAATACGTACATCTGTTTTGGTAGGCCTGGTTTCCCCTACTTTATAAAACTCCTGTGTTTCCAGTACACGGAGCATTTTGGCCTGCAGCTCTATAGCCATCTCCCCGATTTCATCCAGGAAGATAGTTCCCCCGCGGGCTTCTTCAAAAAAACCTTTTTTATCTTTTACAGCGCCGGTAAAAGCGCCGGCTACATGTCCGAACAGTTCACTTTCGAGGATCTCTTTACCAAAGGCGCTGCAGTTAACCGCTACAAAGGGTTGTTGCTGCCGATGGCTTCCCTGGTGGATGGCCTGTGCAAACACCTCCTTGCCGGCGCCTGTTTCGCCCAGTAGCAACACGGTCATATCAGACGGGGCTACTTTCTCTGCCAATGCAATAGCTGCCTGTATTTCAGGGGATTCACCCAGGATACTGCCGAAGCTATATTTACCGCCTATTTTCTTTTCCAGTTCGCGGATGCGGAATTGCAGGCGGGCTTTATCCATTGCCTTGCTCACCAGTGGAAGGATGCGGTTATTGTCATCTCCCTTGGTGATATAATCAAAAGCCCCGTTTTTAATAGCCTGTACACCATCTGCGATGTTACCATATGCCGTAAGCACAATAGTTTCAATTTCGGGGTATTTAACGCGTATCTGGTGCACCAGCTCCACGCCATTACCATCCGGCAGTTTTACATCCGACAGGATCACCTGTACTTCTTCTTTTTCCAGGATCTTTAAAGCAGACCTTACATTGCCTGCTTCGTGAAGCGTATATCCCTCCAGGGCCAGCAGGCGGCTTAGGAGCCTGCGCAGCTGGTCTTCATCATCAATTATTAAAATATGGCCTTTTGACATAGCCATGCAAAGATAATAGTTCCTATGGCTTCTTCGGTTTATCTGTTTTTTGGTTAGCTTTAAAAACAAGACCTCCAAGCAAGGCTGCTACTACTCCAACAAAGATGTTTACAAACAATACATTTCCCAGGAAATAGATCCAGAAATTATCTTTAACGGTATCTTCCTCTACCAGTGTATGCGCAGGGTTTCCTCCTACCACCAGGTGAAAGATGAGCAGGAAAACGGCATATATCGCTGTTGCGATCAGCGTGGTACGCCATCCCATGGTAAAAGACGAGGTGGCAGAAGCTCTTTCTTTATGTACCCGGTTATAATGGATAATAGAGATGAGCACACCAAGAAACATGATAAGATTGCCAAAATATCCCATCCACAAATTGCCATACAATTTTGTTATATAAAAGATAAGGGTGAAAACAATGCAAATTGCTCCAAGAATAAAACCATAGGCTGGTAATGCTTTTGAAGATAAAGGCTTTTCCATAACATCAGTATTTAAATGAACAAAATGATCAGGCATGCGCACTGCTTTCTATTTCACGGATTACCTTACGCAAGTCATTCTTAACACTTTTAATATCGTGCCATAAGTCGCCGGTTTCGTTTAACCGTTCCAGTGAGTTGTGAATATTGAAGTCGCTGATACGGAGTTTCTCATTTACTTCTTTCCATAAAAGCGGCATAGACACGGTGGCACCGGGTTTGGGGCGGGCAGAGTAAGGAGCCGCCACAGTTTGTCCTTTGCTGTTCTGTAAAAAATCGATATATACTTTTTTATTCCTGGCGCTTTTTGCACGGACCACACTGGTGCTTCGGGGCAACTCCTCATTAACATGACGTGCAATATATTCCGCAAACAGCCGGGTGTTCTCATACGGATATTTAGCTGCCACAGGCACATAAATATGCAAACCGGTAGAGCCGGAAGTTTTACAGAAAGAAGTGATGTTGAAACTGTCCAGCATATCTTTGATATGCAGCGCAGTTTCTATCACGTATTTGAAATCAATATTCTCCGGATCAAGATCCAGGATCATGAAATCAGGCTTATCCAGGTTGTTCAGCCTTGATAGCCAGGGATTTATTTCTATGCAACCGAGGTTAACCATATAGGCCAGTGCAGCCTCGTTGTTACACAGCAGGTAATCTACATCCTTACCGGTGGAATCTGCACGCAGCGGCACGCTTTTTATCCATGCAGGGGTTTGTTCCAGGTTAAGATCCTTCTGATAAAAAGCGGGGCCTTTGATGCCATTGGGAAAACGGTGCAGCGACTGTGGCCGGTCTTTCAGGTGAGGCAGTATATACTTTGCCACCGACAGGTAATAATCGATGAGCTGTCCTTTGGAGATCTGCTCATCCGGCCAGTACAGCTTGGTTTGATTGGTAAGCAATACCTTCCTGCCGTTGAGCGTAAGGGTGCGTTCTTTTTCAATAACAGTAGCCATGGTTATCTTTTTTGCTGTTTCAGGATGTACATCTTTAGCCGGCTTATCGTCCCGGAGACCAAGAAAAACCGGTTGCCGCAGGTGCCCGTCGCCGGTCCATTCCTGGAATTTCACCTGGCATACCAGCCGGGGCTTTACCCATGTAACCGGCATATTGGTGCCCACCTTTTCAGAAAAGGGGGAGGTTTTGCTGATAAGGGGCTGCAGCCGGTTATACAGCATGCCGATGGTTTCCTCATTTAGCCCTCCTCCGCAATGACCGATATACTTCAGTTTTTTGTTTTCATACATGCCAAGCACCAGCGCTCCTATCTGTTTCCTGCTGCCACGGGGCGCAGTATAGCCGCATATCAGCGCCTCCTGTTCATTTACGATCTTTATCTTCAGCCACTCCATTCCTCTCCTTCCTTCTTCATATATACTATCAGCTTTTTTGGCAATGATACCTTCCCATCCCTGTTGCCGGGCTTTTCCAAAAAAACTTTTTCCATTCTTTAAAACATGCGGAGAAAAGCGGACCGTTTTATCATTTAATTCAGCTACTACATCTTTAAGCAGGCTTTTCCTTTCCAGCAGGGGCAGGTGCTGCAGTTCATTCCCGTCGAGGTGGAGGAGGTCAAACACCACGTATACCAGTTTTCCTTTGCCTGTAGACCGGAAATTCTGCAGGGTTTGAAAGTGGGATCTGCCTTTATTATCCAGTACAATAATCTCTCCGTCGAGCACCACATTATGCGAAATTTTCTCCACGGCAGCCACTACCGCAGGATAGTGATCATTGAATGGTTTTTCATTACGGGAGTACAGTGTGGCCTTATGGTTTTTTACGCTGGCAATAGCGCGGTAGCCGTCCCATTTGGTTTCAAAAAGCCAGCCGGCATCATCAAATGGTTCGCTCACCAGGGTGGTGAGCATGGGCTTATATATTGTCTTTATCCGCTGAACACTACGGGTGGCCTTCTTTTCCGGCTTTGCTTCCACTACGGTCGCTGATTTTTTTTTTTGCCACCTTCGCGGCGGCTTTATTTTTTTCACCCTGTGCTTTTATACGTTCCGGCGTATAGTCTTCACTGTTATATTCATCCACAGCATATTTGTCTTTATGCTTGATCAGCAGCCAGGCATTTTCTTCGCGGCCCTTCATCTTTACCAGTGCAAATTCTCCTTTTAATTTTTTTCCTTTCATTACAATCTTAAGATCACCGGATTTCAATTCCCTGAGGGCTTCCTTATCAAAGCTTTTCCCATTGGGGTTCATCAGTTCAAAAGTGCCTTTATCCCAGATGTATACAGTACCTGCGCCGTAGTTGCCGGCAGGAATGGTTCCTTCAAAATCTTTATAATCGTAAGGATGATCTTCCACTTCCATAGCCAGCCTTTTGTCTGCCGGGTTCATGGAGGGGCCTTTTGGTATGGCCCAGCTTTTCAGCACACCGTTTATTTCCAGTCTGAAATCGTAGTGTAGCCGGGAAGCATGATGGCGCTGTACTACAAAAATATGTTTCCCATCCACCGGGGCGCCGGTGAGGGGTTCAGTGGTTTCTTTGAAGTTCCGTTTCTTTTTGTATTCCGACAGGCTCATGATGCACGTTTTTTAGCAGCGGGCTTACCACCAAGACTGGCTTTCAGCTGATCAAACAGGTTGTCGCTCTTGGTATGCACCACACGCATTTTCTTCACTACAGGTTTCTTACCGCCGGCTTTTGCTTTTATAATTTTGAGCAGTTCTGCTTTGTATTCATCTTTATACTGGCTGATATCAAATTCGGTAGTGTATTGCTTTACCAGTTCTATGGCCATATCGAGTTCTTTCTTGGCCAGTTTGACATGTGTGGGCAGGGTAAGATCAGTGGCCGGGCGGATCTCCTCTGCAAAGCGGAGCTGTTGCAACAGCAGGTAGTTTTCCCGTGGTCTTATCACTGCCAGGTGTTCCTGTGAACGCAGTACAAAGCGGCTGATACCTGCTTTACCGGTTTTCTCCAGTGTTTGCTGCAGCAAAGCATATGCTTTTTCGCCGCCTTTGGCGGGTTCAATGAAATAAGGATTTTCAAAATAGATATCATCGATCTCTGTTTCTTCCACAAAAGATTCTATCTCGATGATCTTACTTTTCTTTGGGCTGGCAGCTTCAAAATCTTCTTCTTCCAGTATAACATATTCATCTTTATACAAATAGCCTTTTACAATCTGTTCCCAGGGCACTTCTTTACCTGTATCTTCATTAATACGCTGGTATTTGATATGCGCCCCGTTCTTGCTGTCAAGCATGTCCAGGTCCAGGCGGCTGTCCTGGGTGGCGCTGAATAATTTCACCGGGATATTTACCAACCCGAATCCTATAGATCCTGACCATATAGCTCTCATAATATGATAGTTTTGGTATTAAATAAAAGTTAACACAAATGGTACCATGATCTTAAAACACTGCGGCATAACTTTTGGTTTTCTAATCTTCAACTAAAACCTTTTTTTATGGAAAAGCCAGGCGAAATGACAACTTTAACAAGGGTATTGGAGAAGCTGCATGAAAAGGGATTTGATCACGAATTAAAGATGAGTGATCACGGAAGATTGCAGAATACGGAAGAGCAGAAGATCTATAACCCGGATGACCTGACTATCATTAAAACCTATCGTTTTGAAGGAGAGTCAGACCCCTCTGATTCCTCAGTTTTGTATGTAATGGAAGACCAGGATGGCAATAAGGGCTATGTACTGGACGCTTACGGCGCTTACAGTTCACACGAAGAAGCAGGTTTTGACGAGTTTATCAAGAAAATAAAGGTAGAAGACAGAGAAGAACAGCTGATATTTGAATAGCATTTGAGGCCTGTAATCAGGTTTCCTTCAAAAATTGCAGGAGCACCTTTTCATCCGCATGTAACCCGCCACTGGCGGGTTTATTGCGTTTAGCCCTCAACTGTTGCAGCCATGGCTCCAGTTCACCGGCTTCGTAAGCCGTCAGTATCTGCGGATGGATATAATATTTTTTGCAGACGGCGCGGGTATTCCCCAGTTTGCCCGCCACACCGTCGATTATCGCTACAATATTCCGGCGGCATTCCGTAATGGATGCGTAAGGCGTCAGGTCTGCCAGCAGGTTTAGCGCGTTCACGGTACCTGCCCAGGTGCGGAAGTCTTTACAGGTAAATTCATGCTCGTCGCAGCATTGTTTTATATAATCATTTACTTCGCCGGAGTCGAGTGCTTTATGCTCACCGTTTTCATCATAATACTGGAATAATACCTGGCCGGGGATGTCCTGTACTTTTTTCAGGAGCTTCGCCAATGTGGCATCATGCAGCTCTATTTTATGTTCCACGCCTTTCTTCCCGCGGAATCTGAAAAAGGCTTTGCTGCCGTTGATCTTTACATGTTTATCCCGCAGGGTGGTGAGGCCATGGGAACCGTATAGTTTTTCGTAGGAGGAATTACCTACCCTGATAAGCGTTTCCTCCATTACAGATAAAGCAATGGCGATCACTTTGTTTTTATCGAGCGAGCTGTGTTTTAAATCTTCGTGTATACGTTTACGTATGTACGGCAGTTTTTCTCCGAACTGCCGGAGGCGGTAGTATTTGGTTTCATTGCGGGCCTTTCCCCAATCGGTATGATAGCGGTATTGCTTACGTCCTTTTGCATCCGTGCCGGTGGCCTGCAGGTGGCCGTTTGCCCAGGTGCAGATCCATACATTTTCCCAGGCAGGCGGCAACACCAGGCTGCGGATACGGTGCAGCACTTCTTCATCTTTCACCTGATTCCCCTCGGGGTCCAGGTAAATAAAATCCTTTCCTTTGCGAACGCGGGTATAGCCCGGAGTGTTCCCTTTTACGTATCGCAGCTTTACAGAGCGGGCTACGGCTATGGGGTCTGTTATCTGATCTGTGTTAACCATTTACGATCTCCCCTCCGTTGGGATGCAGGATCTGACCGGTAATATAACTGGCATCGTCGCTGGCCAGGAATACATAGCAGGGGGCTACTTCCACGGGTTGACCGGTGCGTTTCATGGGTACATCCGTACCAAATTTTGCCACTTCGTCTGCCGTAAAGGTAGCAGGTATGAGCGGGGTCCAGATAGGGCCCGGCGCCACCCCATTTACCCGGATACCTTTTTCCGACAGGGAGGCCGACAACGACCTCACAAAAGAGACGATAGCGCCCTTGGTGGAGCTGTAATCTATCAGGTGACTGCTGCCGCGGTAAGCGGTAACGGAAGTAGTGCAAATAATACTGCTGCCTTTGGGTAAATACGGGAGGGCTGCTTTGGTAAGATAAAAATGCGGGTAAATATTGGTCTCAAAAGTTTTGTGCAGCTGGCTGGCACTTATATCTTCGATACCTTTTTGCGGATATTGAACTGCTGCATTATTCACCAGTATATCTATCTTCTTAAATTTCTTTATCACCTGCTTTATGATATCATTACAATGCTTCTCATTGCTGATATCGCCGGCAATAAGCATACATTCGCGGCCTGCCAGGGAAATGTGCTCGCAGGTGGTTTCTGCATCTGTATGCTCGTTAAAATAGGCAATGGCCACATCTGCACCTTCTTTGGCAAAAGCAACCGCTACGGCCCGGCCGATACCGCTGTCGCCGCCGGTGATAAGGGCCACTTTATTGTGCAGTTTGCCTTTCTTCGGGTTGTTCTTTTTAAAGACCGGGGCCGGATCCATAGCCTCTTCGAGGCCGGGCTGCACAGATTGTTCCCGTGCGGGTCTTACCGGCTTTTTGGGATTCGTTTTTTGCATATCATCGGGTTAAAAAAAGTCCCTGCATATAACAGGGACCTTGCAGTTTCCATTAACAATTATACAAACTCCGTTAACCTACTCGGCTGCAGCTTCCTCGTTTACAGTAGATTCAGCTACTTCTGAGAGCAAGCTATCAGCATTCTTTTCTTCCTTCAGTGTTTGCTCCAGCAGTTTAGCCACCTGGGAATGTCCCATTACATTGGCAAGTGTGCGTAAGCTGCCGTATGCAGATATTTCGTAGTGTTCAATTTTCTGGGAGGCGATGATAATACCGGCATCTCTCACGGCGCTATCTTCGTCGGTATCAGCTACGACTTCCTGTCCTTCGGCGATCAGTCCTTCCATAGCTTCACATTTCTTTGCCTGGGGTTTTTTACCCAATAATTCAAACACCTGTTCCAGCCTGGCTACATGTTCCTTTGTTTCTTCCAGGTGGTTTCCAATACAGGTGCTCAACTCTTCTGAGGTAGCGGCTTTCTGCATTTTAGGCAGTGCTTTTACCAGGTTTTTCTCTGCCCAGTAGATGTCTTTTAATTCATCCATAAACAGCTCATGGAATTTGGAGTCCGGCATTTTTTCACTGCCTGCTTTTCTGGCGGTGCCATTGCTGGCTGATTTTGTGGTAGGCATTGTAACAGAATTTTTTAGATGAAAGAATGGTTAATGTTTATCAGGTGATTGTTTTTTAAAGGCTTGTTCCTGTTCCCCGGTGGCCTGCGGATTGGCAGGTGTATGAGGCGTGTCCCTGTCCGGTATTTCCCGGGGAATGGGCTCAATCTCCGGCTTGTCAGGCGGTGGCTGAACAGGCGGTGGGTTTTCCTTTCCCGGCTGTTGTTTTTCGGGCGTTGGATCAGGAATGGGCTGCTTATTTTTATCCGGGTTATTCATAACTCATAGTTTTACTTGTTAAGATTACTATTGGTTATCCAAAGTTCATTCCACTACCGGGGAGCGCTGTTTTTACCACAAAAAGATGGTTCCAAAACCCGCTACCACAGGGCATTACAGCACTACCCCGTCTCTGCGGTAATTATTGGCCAGCTGTGTTCGCAGGGCTTGTAGAATTTACCGTCATTCTGTGGAATATGTTGCTCAGAAAGGCGTTCGCGGAAAATGGTACTTTTTAGTATTGAAATTCACACATAAATAGTAACTTGAAATGCTTTCTCAATATCTTATATATACAGATGCATTTCTCGGTACACAAAAAAATACGCCTAGGCTTTTTCATCGCATTTACGGTCATCGTGGCCGCCTCCGTATTTTCTTACCTGGTGGCCAAGAATCTGCTGGATAATGCCGGCCGGCTGAATCATGCCATTGAGGTATCCAAGCGGCTGGAAGTGATTACCCGGCAGCTTAAGGAGGCCGAGGCGGCCATCAGGGGGTACACGCTTACTAAAGACAGCTCCTTCCTTGACCCCAGTATGCAGGAACGCAGTAACAGGATTGAAAGGGAATATCTCCTGCTCCGGAAAATCACGTCTGACAACCCTGTGCAGCAAAAGCACCTGGACACGCTTCGCCGGTTACTGGCTATCAAATACCAGCAACTGCAAATGGGCGCAGAAAATTCAACCCAGATAAAACAGCTTTCAAAAGTGAAAGAAGGGGAAAAATCGATGGATCTTATTGATAAAAAGGTGCGTGATATGACCCGGATTGAAGAAAGCCTGGTACAGGAAAAATCGGAACTGTTTCATTTCTTTGCCGTGATGTGGGTACCTATGATCCTCATCTCTTCACTGGTAGCCATTCTGATAGGTATTTACTCCTATATCACCTTAACCCGGGAATTCAAATTGCAGCTGCATATTGAAAGCAGGATGAAATCGTACCAACGCGACCTGCAGCAGAATATTTCCCTGCTGAACAAAACCAACCAGGAGCTGGAACAATTCGCCTATGTGGCTTCGCACGACCTGCAGGAGCCGTTACGCAAGATATCTACCTTCAGCGACCGGCTGCAGATAAAATATAAAGAGCAGCTCCCGCCGGATGCCATCCAGCTGATAGACCGTATGGTATCTGCTGTTTCGAGGATGCGGGTGCTGATCAATGATCTTCTTGTTTTTTCCAGGGCGGGCCGTATTACCCCTGAGAGCATTACTCCTGTAGACATGAACAAGCTGTTACAGGAAGTGATCAGCGACCTGGAGGTGACACTGGAGGAAAAGAATGTACAGGTAAAATATGACCAGCTGCCTGTAATTGAAGGCAGCGATACCTCTTTTCACCAGCTGTTCCAGAACCTGTTGGCCAACTCCATTAAATTTGCCAGTCCCGACAGGCGCCTGGAAATCAATATCCATCACCAGCTGCTGCTGGGGAAGGAATTGGGGATTGTGAAGGAAAGCCGCTGGGACGACAGCTATTGCCGTATTAGCATTGAGGACAATGGTATTGGTTTTGAGCAGACTTATGCCGACCGGATATTTCTTATTTTCCAGCGCTTACATGGCATCAGTGAATATTCGGGCACAGGTATCGGACTGGCTATCTGCAAAAAAATTGTAGACAGTCACAACGGTTTCATACAAGCCTATGGCGACCCGGGGAAGGGCGCCACCTTTGTTGTTATTTTGCCGTTAAAACACAGAAACAGGAATAATGAAGCTGCTGATTAATAAAGCTTAGCACCGTTATTGCTGTAATTTTTTGTCTTTAATTGCCAAATTCTCTAATCTCTTACGATGAACGATCGCCCGATACACATTCTAATGATAGACGATGACGAAGATGACTTCTTTCTCGTAACTGAACTACTGCAAGATATTTCACCGGGGCAATATTTATTGGAATGGGCACCTACTTACCAGAAAGGATTGGCGGCTATAGAAGAAAGCACACATGATGTGCTCCTTGTAGATTACCGGCTGGGACCAAATACCGGTATAGATATTCTTCGCAGGTTAAACGAAATGCCTCATCAACCACCGGTAATCATGCTTACCGGGAAGGGGGATTATAATATTGACCGGGAAGCCATGCAGGCAGGTGCCTATGATTACCTGGTGAAAGGCGAAATGACGGCCGACCTGCTGGAGAGGTCCATCCGCTATGCGCTCGATGAATTTAACCATCGCCGGTCTATTGAAGAAAGTGAAAAAAAATACTATGGCATTTTTGAAAAAGCGCACGACCTGATAGTACTGGCCGATTGCGACCGGAATATTATTGACGCCAATCCAGCAGCCTTAAGAACCCTTCACTACAGCAGGGAACAAATACTTAAACTGCATCTGCGCGATCTTTTTATTTCCAAAGAACAAAGTGAGAATTTCCTGGATAACATCTGTAACAGTGGTATCGCCAATTCACAGGAATATGATTTCAAAACTGCAGATAACAAAAAACTGGTAGTGCTGATCAATGCGGTAATGCTGGATGAAGCCGCACAAATATTTCTTTGCGTGATCCAGGACATTACAGATAAAAAAAGGGAAGAACAGGAGAAACAACACCAGGAAAAGTTTGTGATCACCGGTCGCATTGCCAGGGTGATTGCCCATGAGGTAAGAAATCCGCTTACTAACATCCTGCTGGCGGTAAGCCAATTTAAGGAAGAAGAGCAGGTGGTGGCTAATGATGATACGCTGATGTATACAGATATCATTGAGCGCAACTGTACCCGGATTAACCAGCTGATCACAGAACTGCTGCACAGCACCCGCATGATTGAGCTGCATGTGGAGCCGCATGGGATCAATGCACTGATAGAAAAAGCACTGTTACTATCCAACGACCGGCTGCAATTAAATGAAATGCGGGTGGAAAAGGACCTGGTAGCTCCTGATGTAATGATCAATGCAGACGAGGAAAAAGTAGTTATTGCATTCCTGAATATTATTATCAACGCCATTGAAGCAATGGTACCGGGGAAAGGTGTGCTTACCATCACTACCGCGCTTAGCCAGGACAAGGTGAAACTGATGATCCGGGATAACGGTTCCGGCATTGCGGAAGACAAACTGGCGCGTTTATTTGATCCTTTCTATACCAGTAAGGCGAAAGGCACCGGGCTGGGGCTTACCAGCACACAAAATATCCTGTTAAATCACAAAGGAACGATACACGTAGATAGTGAGCAGGGAAAGGGGTCGGTGTTTACGATAGCTATTCCTGTACTGGGATAAATTCATTTCCCGGCAAACAGGCGTTTACCGGGAAATAAAAGAAAACATAATCAGTAATTTATATTCAGCAGCCTCAATTTATTATAGAGGGTTTTACGATCTATATTCAATACCTGCGCTGCTTTTGTTTTATTATACTTCACTTCTTTCAGCACATTTATAATCTTATTGTATTCTGCCTGCAGCGCTACTGTTTTAAGGTCATTCTCATTGGAGATAAGCGCCAGTTCACCGGATACATGTACTTCCTCCGGAACCTGGTTAAATGATTCCTTCATTTCCAGAGGTAATGCTATCATGGTAATATCTTCCATCTCCGGCGTAAGCAAACAGGCTCTCCTGATCACATTTTTCAATTCACGGATATTACCTGGCCAGTTGTATTGCTGGAAGCAATCCCACACTTCAGAAGAAATTTTACCGCATGATTTATCCAGTTCTCTTTCCACCTGGTTTACAAAAGCGGTGGTGAACAGTGGAAGATCTTCCCGGCGCTCTCTTAAAGGCGGAATATAAATAGTGAATTCATTCAGACGATGGAAAAGGTCTTCCCTGAATTTGCCGCGCTGTACTGATTCAGAGAGCTTTTCATTGGAGGCTACTATGATGCGTACATCAATCGGTACTTCCTTTAAGCTACCCACCCTGCGTATTACTTTTTCCTGCAGCACACGCAGCAGGGCTACCTGTATATCGTATGATAAATTGGAGATTTCATCGAGGAAAAGGGTACCGCCCTGTGCCTGTTCGAAGGCGCCAATTTTGGTATTGATAGCGCCTGTAAATGAGCCTTTTTCATGACCAAACAATTCGCTGGCCGCCAGCTCCTTGGAGAGGCTGCCACAATCAAGCGCCACAAATGGTTGCTGGCTTCTTTTACTGTGATGATGGATAAGATGGGCTACGGATTCCTTACCGGTCCCGGTTTCCCCAAAAATGATGACACTATAATCAGTAGGCGCCACCAGTTTGATCTGTCTTATCAGCTCTTTTGCGCCTTCGCTTTCGCCATAAACATACTTATTGTTCTTGTCGTCCTGGTTACGCGACAGTAATGTTTCCCGTACTACTTCAGGCTCGCTGCCAGACTCCACTGGTCTGGAGGCTCGTCTTTCCTGTTCGGCCTCTTTATGGGCAAAGGCTTTGTGTACGAGGTTCAGGATCTCATCAGGGTACAAGGGTTTGGAAAGATAATCGTATGCACCATTTTTCACCATTTCCACAGCTACTCTTACATCTGTATAACCGGTAATAATGATAACAATGGTAGAAGGATTTATCTGGTGGATATCCTGCAGTAATTGTGCGCCATCCGTGTCCTTCAGCCTGTAGTCGCACAGTACAAGATCATAGGTTTTTTCCTTCAGCATTTTGAGTGCAGCACCGCCTGTCATGGTGGTATCTACATCAAAACCGTGTTTCCCGAGAAATTTACTCAGTAATGTACAGATGTTAATTTCGTCGTCTATAATTAGAATATTTTTCATACTTCTTTAATATAGTGGTAATTGGCAACTGAATAGCTGGTTAAAATTACTGATTATAACTAAAGTCATTCTCAGCTTTTTATTTTGTTATTTTGATACTCCCCATCAGTTCATCCACATTTTTGAGGCTGAAAGGTTTGGCCAGGAAAAATGCAGCACCGGCCTTAAGGGCGGTTTGTTTTTCCATTGCATTGTCATAAGCACTGATAGTGATCACAGGAAGCGTAGGACAACGTTCCTTGATCACCGGCAATGCTTCCAGGCCCGATCCGTCGGGCAGATGGATATCCAGGAACAGGAGGTCGGGCTGATGTTTGAAAATGGATCTCATCCCCTCCCCCAGTTCATGTACATATTTGACACTATATCCATGACGTACAAGCGTTAATTGCAATAATCTGCATATATCAGGCTCATCGTCTATAATCAATATACTGGGATACTTCATGCTATTGTCAGTTGTAGCCGAGTCGGACTGGCGCCAGGCTGTTTTGTTTTGGTCTAACATACTTATGCTTGTTCCATTGTTCCATTAATAATCTGGCAATCAGGTAACATACGGTAGACTCGGCGCCCTGGTTCTGGTTTATATTATTTTTCTCCAGGCCATCATAACAACCGTAAGTTAATGGATTATAAACAAGTTGTTTAAGGTGATTATTACCCAAATACCAACTGAATGCCAAACGCATTTTTTCCAGATATGAATTATTTTTTGTGGTGTTGTAAAACGTATTCAATGCCAGCATGGTATATGCAACTTCGATTGACTGCTCTCCTCCGTCTTCCTGTTCTCCGGTACTGTTCCTGTGGTACCAGGTTTTATTACTGATCACCTTCATATGGCTGTCTGTGAAGGTTTTGCTGCACAGGAAAGCGAGGCTGTTCTCTGCGGTCTGACGGTATGCTTCTATTCCGGTTACCTGATAGGCCATCATCATGGCTTCAGGCAGCACAGCGTTACCGTAAGTTAGGTAGGATTCATACCAATGCCAGTTTTCATCTGCCTCCTGTTTATAACGTTCATACAATTTTGCTGCCAGACGCTGCAGGATTTCCATAGTTGCCTTATCGCCGGGCTTGTAGCTAAGGAAATAATACAGTCCTTTTATGGTGAAGGCCATTGCCCTGGGTGAATTCAATGATCCCATCCAGCTGAAGCACTTGTTAAATATGGCCAATACATCCTGTACGGCATCAAAAGGGAGGTGCCGGTGCGAAGCAAGGGCGTAGCCCAATGCCCATACAGCGCGGCCATTGGCATCTTCCAGGTTTACTTCATCATTCATTTTATTGAATGCGCCGCCAACATCCACATAATTGAGGAAGTTGCCTGAAGGCTGCTGGCAGTAACGGATAAAATCGATGTATTTGCGGGTCAGCGCGTTCACGAAACTGGTGGATTTCAATTCACTGGCGTACATACAGGTAGCAATAAGCGCCCTTGCGTTGTCGTCCAGTGTGTATCCGAATGCAGGATCAGGGATATCGTGCCTG
This sequence comes from Chitinophaga sp. OAE865, assembly GCF_040546735.1. NCBI lineage: Bacteria > Pseudomonadati > Bacteroidota > Chitinophagia > Chitinophagales > Chitinophagaceae > Chitinophaga > Chitinophaga sp. OAE865. Next base: position 460,497 of record NZ_JBEPOF010000001.1, read on the forward strand.
GAGAACTGCAGCATTCCCACTTCATCTGTCATACGGTCTATATGATCCAGGTAAGGCGGTGGCAGGTTTGGCAGGATCTTGTCTTCCGCCAGTGCTTCACTGATCACGCTCATGTGTGCAATGGCCACGTTTTCCCAGATAGAGTTGCGTGTTTTTTCAATGGCCAACCGGCTCATTTCCTCGCGCAATGCGGGGTTACCGAGCAACTCGAGTGCGCAGGCTGCGATTTGTTCCGGATTATTAAAATCCACCAGGCAGCCCACCCCGTTTTCCAGCATTTCGCGGGCTTGTACAAAGGAAGTGGAAATCACTGCGCAACCTGCGCTCATGGCGTAAACGAAAGTGCCGCTTACAGCCTGGTGCGGGTCTTTGGATGTAAAAAGATATATATCTGTAAGTGACAGATAGTCGAGTAAAGTTTTGAGGGAGAGATAATTATTCACGAATCTCACATTCTTTTCCAGGCCCAGTTCCTTCACCAGGTTTTCCAGTGATTCCCGGTATTTTTCCCCTTCCCTGGCGCATATCACAGGATGGGTTTTTCCAAGCACCAGGTAAATGGCATCGGGATATTGTTTCACAATGTCTTTCATTGCCCGGATACCTGTTTCTATACCTTTATTTTCGCTGAGAAGTCCAAAGGTGCTCAGCACCATCCGTCCTTCCACATTATACTGTTTTTTCAGTGCCTGTACATCTTCCACGATATGGGCATGGGTGCCGTGCGGGATGTGTACAATCTTTTCCGCCGGTACATGGTATACCTCGTGCAATAAATCTGCAGATGAGCGGGTCATTACAATCACCTTTGCCGCAAGGGCGCTGATAAGGCTTACTACTTTAGTGCATTTATTATCCGGGTAAGGCAACACTGTATGGAACCTCACCACAAAAGGTTTGTCCAGTAACGATAACATGGCCAGGAGATTATGTCCGTACTCTCCTCCATACAGGCCAAATTCATGTTCAAAACAAACCAGGTCTATTTTATCATTTTCATTTATTTTCTGCGCAAAATCAATACAGTTGTCAATATCGAATGGATTTACCGAATACGTGACAGGTGCTTCCTTGGCATTGGCGGGTTTCCCCGATTCTTCCAATGCAGCCACCTCAATATTCATATTCCCGGTAAAGTTCTTATTCATTGCATTCACCAGGTCTTGCGCAAAAGTTGCTATCCCACATTCACGGGGCGGATAAGAAGTAACAAAAAGCAGGGTTCTAATCTTCATGGTAAAAATTTTATACTACGCTGTTAACACTAACCAAGTCCTCAATTTCCCGGATCGGGACATAGGAAGATTCAAATATTAATCCAATGCCTGCTGCGTTGTGTTTCCACGGCATAGTCCGCCAGGAAGCGTAGAATAAGTTCTACACATTTGGGTCTGGGTCCACAGGTAGTGGCCGGAAAAAATAACCCGCGGTCTTTACATTCTATTAACAGTGCATATAATCATAATTGCTTACAATTGTAATATAATTTACTCACAAATGCGATATACTGGCACAAATGTCAATACAATTAAGAAAAAAGCGGTCAAAAATGTTCTTTTGTCCATTTCAGCTTATTTTAGCTGAAGTAAACACCCAGGCTACCATTGAAGAGCAAATTTTAACCATTCCATTTCTCATTTAAACCACCCGCCGTTATGCGAAACATTGCATGTACATTTAATGTAGATGGTGTACCTACCAAAGTCTGTTTGAGAAAACTTCCGCGCCAGCGGCGCTTTCAGGCCATTATTGACCGTAATATCACTGAGTATGTTATTTCGGATGAGACAAACCAGATTGAGTATTATGAGGGGCCGGTGTTAAACGAATATCTTTTTACCCGGATTGCCGGCCTGATTAAGCAGTATTTCCCGAATGTACGGGCCATTATGAAAATCGGGGAAGATAATTATGAGGACTATGATGATTATTAAGCTGCTGCAGGGGCTGCCGGCCGGGGATGACCGGCAGCCTCCCACTTCTATATTATATAAACCCTTTTTCGAGCGAGAGAAAAGCCTCTGAAGGATGCACCTGCTGCCATAAGATAGCATACACCGCCTGGGCAACCGGCATATAAGCCCCAATACTCCGGTTCATTTCGTGCATACATTTACTGGCATAATAGCCTTCTGCAATCATGTTCAGTTCCAGCTGAGCGGCTTTTACACTGTATCCCTTCCCGATCATATTACCAAAAGTACGGTTACGGCTATGCAATGAATAACAGGTAACGAGCAAATCGCCCAGGTAGGCGCTGGCGCTGTGGCTATGCATTATGGGTTCGGTGCCGGCCACCATGGCTTTCTGTTCTTCATATTTCTCCAGGAAGCTTTGCATTTCCCTGAAGCAGTTGGTAATAAACACACTCAGGAAGTTATCTCCATACTCCTGCCCGTGCGCAATGCCTGCGCCCATGGCATAAATATTTTTAAGCACTGCCGCCAGCTGCACACCTATTACATCCGTATTTACAATTGTTTGCAGGTAACTGCCGGTAAATTTATCGGCCAGCGCCTGTGTGGAGGCCAGGTGCGTGCCTGAGAATGTTAGATAGGAAAGCTTCTCACTGGCTACTTCCTCCGCGTGGCAGGGCCCCGTAATAGTGAAGTACTGGCTGGCAGGTAAATTAAATTGTTTGTGCAGGTATTCTCCTATCAGGTCGTTGGTACTTGGCACCAATCCCTTGATGGCAGAAATGACCTTTTTACTGATCAGCGCATCCGCAGGCAACATACCTAATACATCTTCCAGGAAAGCGCTGGGAACAGCCAGTACCAGCTCATCGCAGGCTGCCACAACAGCTTTCAGGTCACTGCTCAGGCTTAGCAGGCTTGTATCGAAATATACCGAGGTGAGATAGTGTTTATTGTGATGACGCAGCTGCATATGACGGATGGTTTCTTCATTTCTTATCCACCAATGTATATGATGCCCGTTATCTGTCAGGATCTTGGCCAGGGCGGTGGCCCAGCTGCCACTGCCTATAATTCCGATGCTCTTGCTCACAATGCAAATTTTTATGCAATGTAATTAAAAAGCAATAAAGCAGTTTTGCCTACAGCCCCTAAAAGGGGAAGGGAAGGCTGAGCAGCCTTCCCTTCCTTATATAAAATTATGTATCTGCATTATTTGGCCGGGCCTTCAAACAGCTCTGATTTTGGCACTACCTTTACTTTTTTGCCGTTTTCCAGGGTACGGGAAATGGCAGTATAAGGAGCGCTGATCACCTGGTCGCCCACGCTCAGGCCGGAAGTGATCTGGATCCAGGCATCGTCCTGTACACCGGTTTTAACATGCACCATCTTAATGGTACCATCCTTTTGCAATACAAATACTACTTCGTTTAACACAGGTTTTGTATCGGCAGAGGAACCCGGGGTGGTATTATCCTGTTGAGGCGCCTTTTTATCACCTTTGGAAGAATCGGTATCGCGTGTAGTAACTGAGTTAATAGGAATAGCGAGTACATTATTTACATGCCTGGTTTGGATATCCACGCTGGCGCTCATACCAGGGCGGAAAGGAAAGGTCTTTTTGTTTTTATCGAGGAGGTCCTGATAACTTTCCTGCAGGATGCGGATATGTACAATATAACTGGTTACCTGCTCTGCGGAGGAGGCAGTGCTCACGGTAGCTGTGGCAGCGCCTTTGCTGGAGCTGGCAATTTGTGTTACAATTCCTTTAAACTGGCGGTTATTGTAGGCATCCACTTCAATGATAGCGGTATCGCCGTATTTTACTTTGGGGATATCATTCTCACCTACATCTACCTGTACCTCCATTATATTCATATCGGCAATACGCAACATTTCGGTACCTGTCATCTGCGCAGTACCTACCACACGTTCACCTTTCTTTACAGAAAGCAGGGAAACGATACCTCCCATAGGTGCGGAGATAGTGGTACGGCCCAGGTTCTTATTGGCTTCATTCAGGTTGGCCTGTGCGCTGGCAACGGCATACTTATTTCCATTGATCTGTTGCACGGCTGCATTATAATCTGCCAGCGAGGCGAGATAGGTTGCTTCCGCCGTTTCAAACTCCGACCTTGAAATCACTTTCTGGGCAAGGAGCTCCTTGTTCCTGTTATAAGCGGCCTTGTTCTGATCAAGGCGGGCTTTAAAGGAGTTGAGCGCTGCGGCCGAATTGGCCAGCTGGGCCTGTGTTTGGCTCATAGAAGCAGCAGCCTTGTCTACCATCGACCCATAAATGTCAGCGTATATCCGTGCCAGTACCTGTCCTTTCTTTACGGAATCTCCTTCCTGGATAGGCAGGTCTGTAATCTCACCGGAAACGTCGGAGCTAACTTTTACTTCAACCTCAGGGTAAATTTTACCGCTGGCGGTAACCACTTCTATAATATTTCTATTAGAAGCCTTGTCTACAGCAACTTTAATTCCTTCTTCCTTACCAATAACCCCGGCCCCTTTCAGTACCAGGACCAAAATAACGAGTGAACTAAGTATGCCTATGAACCAATAAAGTTTTTTCTTCTTCATAAAGCAATTTATTTCCCGGGAGGGCTACAGTGATATTTTCTGATCCCGGTAGAATTCCAGCAATTTCATTTTAAAGATGTAGTCGTACTGTGCGAGCACTTTATTTACCTGCGCATTGTACAACTTACTTTGTGTTGTGATATAATCAATGGTGTTCATCAAGCCCAGGTTAAAGCGTTTGGTAGCAAAATCATACGCTTTCTGGGCGGCCATTACCCCTGTAGCAGACGCGTTAAACTTCTGTAAAGCGGCTACTGCATTGGCATGTGCGGTGTAAATATCCTGTCTGAGCTTCTGGTGGTCCAGGTCCCGGATCAGTTCCTGGCTGTATATATTTACTTTTGCTTTTGCAACGGTGGTGCGTTGCTGCCATCCGTTAAAAATAGGAATGTTAAGCGTTAAGCCAATGTTTTTCCTGTAGGTATTGCTGATCTGGTCGTGAAACGACAGTACTTTGGTTTGCGCAAGATCCTCGTAATAGTTATTGGCGTAGTAAGTACTGAGGCCGCCTCCAATGCTCAGGTTGGGATACAGCTGTGCTTTTGCCGCCTGGTATGCCCTGGTGGCGCTTTTGATCTTCAGCTCATCCGATTTTACCAGCGGATAGTTTGTTAAAGCGGCGCTGTACACCATTTCCGGCGCCATTTCCTGTAAGGCAGCCATTGGCAGAGAAGCAATATTTTCAGGCACCTCCGGGGTAAACGGAATTTCGAATCCCAGGTTGAGATAGGCTTTCATCTGCAGAATAGACAGCGTTACATTATTCTGGGCGGTAACCAGGTTGCTGCTGTCGAGCGCCAGCTGTGCTTCCAGGTCGGCCTGGTTGCTTTCCGGTACAGAGCCCGCGATCACCAGTTTCTTTGTATTATCCAGGTTGGAATTGGTAAGCCGTACATTTTCTTCATTTACCTTCTCTGTCTGGATATTAAGCAGTATCTGAAGGAAAGCGGTAGCTACATTGAACGCGAGGTCGTTCCTTGCTTTTTCCAGCAGGAAGCTGTTCGCCTGTGCATCCAGTTTATTGGCAGCAATCGTTTTCTGCTGGTAGAACCAACTGAAAAGGTTTGCCTGCATATTCAGGTTTCCACTGGAGTTAAACACGGTTTGGTTAACATACTGGTTATCGCCCAGGCTGGCACTTCTACCATCCGTATAACCACCTGTTACTGACCCGCTGAAACCGGGGATCATCTGGAGGCGGCTTTGCCGTAATGTAAGGTCTGCCAGACGTTTCTGTACTTCCTGTTGTTTAACCGTCAGGTTATTTTGCAGTGCATAATCCACACAACGTTGTAAACTCCACGTATCCTGCGCTTCAGCGGATGTTATGTTAGCAAACAATAAAACCAGGATTGCTCCTGCTATTCGGGATATTCTCATAACATTCCAAAAATATAATAATTGTGATGATAGTTTTCCACCCTTCTTGATAGAAGGCAAAAATTTAGTAGGTATGGCAGTATACCTCACTAATTGAGTGTACAACATAATCTTTTTTTTACAGAATTCTTAAAACTGATCCGCCTTTATTATGACTGAATATGCCCATCGCGGATCTGGATGATACGATTGCCATAAGTGGCATTCAGGTCTGAATGGGTTACCTGTACAATGGTAATTTTATCCTGTTCATTCAGGTGCTTAAACAGCTGCATGATCACTTTAGCCTGGTCGGAATGCAGGTTACCGGTAGGCTCATCTGCCAGTATCACCCTGGGTTCTGCTACAATAGCACGGGCAATACCCACCAGTTGCTGCTGCCCGCCCGACAGCTGGTTGGGGAACAGATCTTTCTTAGCCACCATATTAAAGCGGTCCAGTACATCCGCCACCCGGCTTTTCCTTTCTGATGCAGGTATATTCTTATACAGTAAAGGCGTTTCTATATTCTCATATACGGTCAGCTCATCTATAAGGTGATAGGCCTGGAACACAAAACCAATGGATCCCCTGTGCAACTGGGTCCGTTTTTTTTCGTTCATCCTGTCTACACGCTCTCCCTCAAACAGGTATTGTCCTTCAGATGGTTCTTCCAGCAATCCCATAATATGCAGTAAGGTGGATTTTCCGGAGCCGGAGGGTCCCATAATCGATACAAACTCGCCTTCATTTATTGTAAGGTCAATATCTTTCAGGATGTAGTTTTTTCCGAATCCTACCGGGTAATGCCTGGAAATTTTCTGCAATTGTATCATGATAAGTAATTTGTTTTTATTTGTGTTGATATTTCTGCATATCGGCTCAGCAATATAATTAAAAGTAGCTGTCCGGGTTACTCAGATTTTAATGCGTTGACAGGGTTGCCCGATGCCGCCCGGTTGTTTTTATACTTATAGTGGCCAGTGCCGTTTATTCTGATCTCAGGCTTTTAACCGGGTTCATTAGTGCCGCTTTCACCGATTGTAAACTTACCGTCAGCAAAGCGATCACTATAGCTATACACCCGGCCAGCAGGAAAGTACCTGCGCCCAGGCTGGCATGATAAGCAAAGCTTTCCAGCCATTGATGCGTAACATACCAGGCAAACGGCGAAGCAATACAAAGCGCTACCAGCACCAGTTTAATAAAGTCTTTTGACAACAGCGCCACCACGCTCGCAGCGGAAGCGCCCAGCACCTTACGGATGCCCACCTCGCGGGTTCGTTGTTCTGCAGTGAATGCGGCCAGCCCCAGTAAACCAAGACAGGAAACAAGGATAATAACAATTGAAAAGGTTGATAAAATGGTACCGGTCCTGAATTCCGATTTATATAAGCTGTTAAAGTCATCATTCATAAAATGATACTCAAAAGGCACTGCAGGAAGATATTCTTTCCAGGCCTTCTCTATTCCTGCGATTACCTGCTGCTGGTTATCGCCGGAAGTTTTGATGAGTACTTCCCCGAACCATTCGTATTCCGGGAAAACAATAATGGGTTGGATTTTGCTTTTCATGGAGGCAAAATGGAAATCTTTCATTACTCCTTTCACGGTCCCTGCGCGGCCATTCATCACCATCCGTTTTCCTACGGCAGCTTCAGGTGTCCACCCCAGCTGCTTTACAGCGGTTTCATTGAGAAAGAAATGGTATACCCGGTCTTTATCTTCCTTTAAAACATCCTGTATATCGGCATCGGTCAGGCTGGCGCCGGAAAGCAATGAAATTCCCATTGTTTGCAGGTAGTCCTTTTCCACCGGGATGGCGGTAATATTCATACTGTAATCTGCCGGTTTCCCTTCCAGGCCGGCAATGCTATAGCCGCCTTCAACTGATACCGGCGAATCGTACGAAGCGCTCACCTGTTTTATGCCCGGTTGCTGCAGCAGCCGGCCTTTGAAGGCGGCCAGCATCTGTGGGGTAAAATTTTCGCCCGACAGTACCAGTACCTGCGACCTGTCCAGTCCTATCTTTTTATACTGGATATATTTTAACTGGTTGCCCACCACTAATGTGCAGATGATAAAAAACACGGAAGCTGCAAACTGGAATACTACCAGGCTTTTCCGGATACTGCCGCCGGAAGCAGGTATCACCCTTCCTTTTAATACCTGTACCGGCCGGAAACCGGAAAGGAACAGGGCCGGGTAGGTACCCGCGAGCAGCGTGGTACAAAGAAAAATGCCGGTCAGCCAAAGGTAAATATGGTAACTGCCTGTTCCCAGTTTCAGGGAAGCACCTGCCAGGTTATTGAACGCCGGCAGCAATACAATGGCAAGGATCACCCCCAGGGTCATTGCACAAAAGGTGATCAGCGTTGATTCGGCAATGAACTGCCAGAACAGCTGCCCGCGTATAGCGCCGAGCGCTTTCCGGACACCTATTTCGCGGCCTCTTTCCGCTGAACGGGCCGTGGCAAGGTTCATAAAGTTTATACACGCAATCAGTAACAACAAGGCTGCAATAATGGTAAGAATATAATTATAACGGATATCCCCACCCCTTTCAGTTGAATTCCCGGCGATGGAATGAAGATGGATACCCGGTACAGATTCCGGCACAAAAGCAAGCGTAGCGCCGCTACGGGCAGCACTTCCCATCTGTTCCTTTACCAGGTTGGCCAATCTCCCCTGCAATGCAGTGGCCGTGGCATTACTGGCCAGTTGAACATAGGTGTAGTCATTCGCTGAATTCCAGTTGGCTTGTCTGCCCAGGGAAGCATAACTGGCTACGAAATCAAACTTCAGGTGGGTATTGGCGGGTGCATCTGCCGCAACTCCTGTTACCTGGTATTCTTTCTTATTATTGATCTTCAAAAACTTCCCTACAATATCAGTGGATCCAAAATACTTCCTGGCCATCGTTTCAGAGAGTACTATCATATTGGGGCCATTTAACACAGTAGCTGCGTTCCCGGCAATCAGCGGGAAAGAAAACATGTTGAAGAAAGCCGGATCAGCATAAATGAAACGCTTTTCGTTCATCACTTTATCGCCATTGGCCACCGTGGAGGAGGAAGGATATACCCTGGAGATGTATTTCAGTTCCGGGAAATCTTTCATCACCGGCGCCAGGCCATTAGGGGTGAGCGCAGTGTGCGTAACCTCCTGGTCTTTTTCCCCGTAATCAAGTCGGATACGATATAATTCAGCTGCATGGGCATGAAAGTTATCATAGGTCCATTCGTTCCGGAGGTACAGGGCCAGCAGAATGAAACAGGCAATGCCTGCAGCCAGACCAGTGATATTGATCACGGAATACAGCTTACGTTTCATCAGGTTCCTTACAGCAGTTTTCAGATAATTACGCCACATCATAATGTGATTTAAGGTTAATCCCGGGATAAACTTTTTACAGGGTTTGCCAGCGCAGCTTTCACCGATTGCAGGCTCACTGTTATAAATGCAATGCATACTGCCATCAGGCCGGCTATTCCAAACACCCACCAGTGGATAGATGTGTGGTACTCAAATCCTTCCAGCCAGCGCCGCATAAAATACCAGGCTGCCGGAGTAGCTATCAGTACCGCTACCAGCACCAGGCGAAGGAAGTCTTTCGATAATAACAATACAATGCCGCTTACAGAGGCTCCCAGCACTTTCCGGATACCGATCTCTTTTTTACGGTGCGCCATTACCAGTACCGCAATGGCAAATAATCCCATGCAGGAAATGATCACTGCGAGCACAGCACCACTCATAAATATTTTTGAGAACCGCTGTTCCTGCCGGTACAGGCGTTGTGCGTTTTCATCAAGAAAAGACGGGTCGCTTTCTGCCAGCTCGTTAATGCTTTTCCAGCTTGCGCCGATCTTTTTCAATGAAGCCACCGGATTGGATGTTTCTACTTTTACAAAAATGTAATTCAGCGGAGCGTTCAGGGTCATCACCAGGGGATCAATTTTCTTATGCAATGATTCAAAGTGATAATCTTTCACCAACCCGATCACGTGTACCGGCGGTTCATCTCCCATACTAAAGCTCAGCCCCACGGGGTCTGTTACGCCCAGCTGCTTTGCCATCTGCTCGTTGACCACTACGGCGCTGCTGTCTGTTCCGTATTCCCTGGAGAAATCGCGGCCGGATAATATTTTCAGGTCCAGCGTTTTTGCATAGTTATAATCTACTGCGAGATACTGGGTGTTTACATGGCGGTCTTTATAAGTGAAACCACGGGTCCAGTTACCGGAAGATCCATCTTTTCCCAGACCCAGGTTCAGCATACTGCCGCTCACACTTTTTACCTCCGGCATCTCTGTAAGCCTGTTCTTCATAGTGGCAACGTCTGACGGTGTGGCGTTATCAAGTGGAATACTGATTACCTGGGAAGTGTTATACCCTAACGGAGCCGACTGTATGAAATTAAGTTGCTGCCAGATGATGGAAGTACAACTGATCAGCACCACCGCTACCATGAACTGTACGATGATAAGACCGTTGCGCATACCGTTGCTTTTGCCCAATCCCAGTTTCCCCTTCAGCACCTCCAGGATATTGAGCTTTGCCACTCTCCAGGCGGGGTATCCCCCAGCCAGCAGGGTAACCAGGAAGAAACCGCCTATGGTACCGGCTATCACCCGTATGTTACGGAATATGCCCAGCGCAATATGATGCCCAAACACCTTGTTGTAATAAGGCAGCAGGAATACCATGAGGCCCAGGCTCAGCACCAGTGCAAAGCAGCATAACAGGAATGCTTCCGCCCAGAACTGGAGCATCAGCTGCCCGTTTTGCGCGCCCAGCGATTTTCTCAGCCCTATTTCACTACTGCGGGTGAAAGACCTGGCAATGGAAAGATTTATAAAATTAATAGCGGCAATACCAATGATCAGTGTAGCAAGGATGATCATCAGCCAGGGATAGAATTTATTCAACCCGCTATAAAAAGTACTGTTTGCATCAAGATGGAAATCTTTCAGTGCAATGCCTTGCAGGTAAAAAACATCTTTACCATTGTTACCAACCACTGCATTCTTCTGAAGATCTTCTATTTTCCCTTTATAATATTTTTTTACTACGGTATTTATATTTTTTTCGAAAGAAGTTTTACTCGTTCCCGGTTCCAGCTGAACAAACAGCGGGTAATTGGATGCGTTCCAGTCGTTTTTAGTGGCGTTGTATTCCGGATCATTCTCAAACCTGGTGAGCAACTCGAAATAGATGCCTGAGTTATCCGGGATATCTGATGCTACAGCGCTTACAATGAAAGGCTGCCATTTCCCGTTCAGGTTCAGTTCCACGGTTTTTCCAACAGGCTCCGCATCTTTAAACAATATCCCGGCAGCACGCGCTGTGAGCACTATCTGGTTCAGCTGCTGCAATGCGTTATTCTTATCTCCCTTTACTATAGGAAAGGTGAACATCTTCAGAAAATCATTATCTACCAGCTGGGTACTCAGGTAATAGTGATTAGTGCCATATCTTACAGGCACATTACTTCCTGCTATAAAAGTGACATGCTTCACACCGGGTACTTCTTTCTGTATGGCTACAGCCAGCGGCTTCGACATACTGGAGCCGGTTCTTAGCTGTCCGCCTGCATCTTCAATCCCAATCAGCTGGTATATATCTTTCCCATTCTTATGAAAGTTATCGAAGGTCCATTCCCTGTATGCCGTGAGCGATAAAAGCAATGCAGCGCACAAGGCGGTACTCATTCCTACCACGTTAACTGCAGCAAACACTTTCTGTTTCCGCAAATTCCTCCAGGCAATCTTTAAATAACTTTTTAACATACGGGTATATTTATAGTGAAAAAAATAAAAGCAGGGCGTGTAGACACACACTCTGATTTGCTGTTCACTTGTTATTCTATCTTTAATGCGTTTACCGGGTTCCTGACAGCTGCTTTCAATGTTTGTACCCCAATGGCCAGCAACGCAGTTAGTGCTGTTATGAGGGCCGACAGTACAAACATCCATGGTTGCAAATGAATACGGTATGCAAACTGTTGCAGCCACTGTTGCATCAGGTACCATGCCACCGGCGATGCGATCACCAATGCGATCATCACCAACCGGATAAACTCTTTTGATAATAATGCAGTGATCTGGACTACACTGGCTCCCAATATTTTACGCACACCTATTTCACGTGTTCGTTGTTCTGCCGAAAAAGCAGCCAGTCCCAGTAGCCCCAGCGCCGATATCAGCACCGTAAGTACTGTAAACCATCCGAAGATACCGGCCAACCGGTCTTCCGCAGTATACAGCTTGCTGAAAACTTCATCCAGGAAGGTATAATGAAAAGGCTCCTGCAGGTCGTATGCTGCATATATTTTCTTTATCTGCGCTATGAGGGCGGGGATATTCTGTTTCGGCGCCACTTTTACAAACAGGCAACCGGGGCTCTCTGCGCCCCACAAAGCAGAGTTATCTTTTTCTATCTTAATGCCCAGCGGAGTAATTGCAGCATGTAATGATTTGTAGTGAAAGTTCTTTACTACGCCTATCACCTCCACCTTTTTATCACCTAAAGAAATGTGCTTGCCAACAGGCGACCCTGTAAATCCAAAGCTTTCCACTGCCGATTCGTTCAATACAATTTTTCCCGGCAGTCCCAGCTGTGTTATATCTGCCGGTGGAATTTTCCACCGGAGACCGGTTAGGCCAAACAGCGATGTATCCATACTGAGCATAGACAGCGCCATTGGCGGACGGTTATTCTCTCCCATCACAAACCACATATCATAACCGCCATACAAGGGGTAGCGGGCTGTGGCTGTTTGCTGCACACCGTTCAAAGCGGCCACCTGCTGACGGTAAGCCTGGTAGTGGTTTCCCATAGAGCCCTGGAATGGCAGCATCAACACATTATCCTTATTGATACCCGTTGCGGCGTGACGGAAAAAAAACAGCTGCCGGTTTATAACAATACTGCAAATGATAAGCACTGCCGCAGTTCCAAACTGTATTACCGTAAGTACTTTTCTTACTGAAGCCCCACCGCTCACGCGGCTCATCTTCCCCGATAAAACAGTAACAGGATTATAACGGGAAAGAATAAACGAAGGATAACTGCCCGCTGCCAGTATGGTAACCAGCAATAAAGCCGCATAGATCAACAGTACCAGCGGGTGGTAGAGAAAGCTCACATCTACCTTCAGTTCCAGCAGGTTAAAAAACCAGGGGCGCAGCAGCTGGCATAGCAGTAACGCCAGGCAGAAAGCGAAGAAAGCATAAAGGGCTGATTCCACATAAAATTGCTTAGCGATACTTTCATGATCGGCGCCCAGCGATTTCCGTACGCCTATTTCACGCGCTCGCACTGTAGCCCGGGCGGTAGAGAGGCTCATATAGTTGATCAGCGCCATCAACAGGATTAATGCTGCTACCAGCGGAAATAACTTCAGGTAACGGAGATCAGTAAAATGCGTGTCCGTGTGAATGCTTCTTATAGGTGTTAACACCGCCCGGCCCTGGTCTAAACGCGCCGTAACCTGGCGGTCGATGTTCCGGGCTACAGCCGCGGCATGAGAGGGATCATCCAGCTTCAGGAACACTTTAAAAAAGATCCCTGCAAATCCGCGCTCCTCCGTAATTATATTACGGTATGCCTCAATACCTGCCATACTGGAATAAGACAACAGTATATTTGCCTGAATACTGGAATTGGAAGGCGCATCAGCCATTACACCGGATACCTGGAAAATATATTTACCATTGTATCGTAACTGTTTACCAATAACATCCGTGCCTCCAAAATATTTTCTTGCAGTGGAAGCCGAAATTACAGCGGTAAAGGGTTGTTTTAGTACTTCGTTTTTATTACCCGACAGTAAAGGGAAAGAAAAAAAACTGAAGTAGTTGGCATCCGTAAACCAGGTATCAGGTTCTTCACTCTTTATATCCCGATTGGCTGCATTCTGTATAATGATGGATTCACTGGCCAGGTTACCCATACGGACAAAGCTTTCCACCGCGGCATTCTGTTGCCGGATAGTTGGCGCAGCGGTAGCGTTAAAGCGCTCGATCTGCATAGTATCTTTTTCCAGCTTAATCTTTTCCATTAAGGAATAGATCCTGTCACTGTCTTTATGAAAACGATCGTAGCTCAGCTCATGCGCTACATACAGCATGATCAGCATACACGCACACAAACCGGCTGCCAGTCCACCGATATTGATGAAACTGTACAGCTTTCTTTTTACAAGATTGCGCCACGCAAGTTTTATGTAGTTCAGTAACAGCATAGTTAATCGTTTCTCAGGCTATTTACCGGGTTCACTTCTATGGCTCTCCAGGTTTGTGAAAAAATAGTAACCAGCGCCAGGAACACCAGGAATAAAAAGCTCCCCAACATAGCCAGAATACCCGTACTTACCCGGTAGGCAAATATCTGCAGGAAAAACACACTGCTGATATATCCCAATGGCAGGGCAATACAGCCGGCGATAAGAATCAGTTTTATATAATTTTTCGACAACAGTATTAACAAGCCCGTAGCACTGGCGCCCAACACTTTACGGATACCTATTTCCTTCCTGCGGGTAAACGAGGTATAAGCTACAATACCCAGCAGGCCCAGGGCGGCTATCATGGTAGTAATAAATACCAGGAACCCTAACATGGAAACTACTTCTCTCCCATTGCGACTCAGTAATTGCTCGTCCATCCATTCTGCCGAGAAGGTTTCCCCGGGGTGCATGGCCGTCCATATTTTCTTCACATCAGCCACCTGCTGCTCCTTGTTTCCCTTCAGCATCGATAACTGTAACTGGTGGAATTCAGCGGGAACAAACCGGATGGCCATCGGTCGGATATTCACTTCTATGGGCTGGTAATTGAAGTCTTTTATGACGCCAATAATACTTACCGGCAGGGAATCCGACAGGAACAGTGTTCTTCCAATGGCATCTGCCGGGGATTTCAGGCCCATCACACTAACGGCCTTTTCATTCACAATAATATATTGTTCTTTTTCTGCAGATGCCGATTCGGGGAAAGTACTTCCTGCCAGCAATTTCAGGTGCATGGTTTTAATAAAGTCGGCATCCCCGGCATAATAACCAAATTCCATCCTGTTTTTGCCTTCACCGGTACGGATAACACAGAAGCTGCAATGCCTCGGCATTCCCAGTGTTCCTGAACTGGCGGTAGCTGTTTCCACCTCTTTCAGTTGCATCATCCGCTCTTTCATCCGTTGAAAATCCACATCGGCCAAGGGGACATTCAGTATATCCCTGCGGTAAAAGCCCATGTCCTTAATGGCTTTGTAATGGAACTGCCGGTATACGGTAACCAGGAAAATAATAGCGGTTAGCGATAGCGAAAACTGGATCACAATGAGCGACTTCCTTAATCCCAGTCCGCCAAATAATTTAATATCGATCAGGTCCTTTAATACTTTTGCCGGTTGAAAGGAAGACAAGGCCCAGGCGGGGATAGCCCCTGCCACTATGCCTATAGTGATGCTGAACAAAAAGAATAATGTTAGCAGGTGGGGATCCAGCAGGTTATTATCCGGCACCGGCAACCCGCTGAAATGAGTGGCCTGCATTATCATTAACAGCAAAATGGCCATGATCAGCGCCAATATGCACATGATAACGGATTCTACTATAAACTGCAGGAATATCTGCCAGCGCTGGGCGCCGTTTACTTTCCGTACTCCCACCTCTTTGGCACGCTGTAAAGAACGTACAATGGATAAATTGGTATAGTTAAAACAGGCGCAGATGATCAGGCCCAGGGCCACACCTATTTCGGCGAGGACCTTCCCCCAGGGCGGACCGCTACCTATATCGTCCATCATTTCCCTTGATGGAGTGATTTTGCCCAGCGCCTGTGGCTCAAATGCCATGCTGCCCTGGCCTTTCTGCACCAACCCATCGTACCGGTGCGCCTGGTCTTTCAGCGCAGCCTCCAGCGCCGATACTTTTTCACCCCTGCGCAACACTACGTAAGTGTAACTACTCTGTACCACATCCCAGTTATTCAGTTTATCCGGCAATACCTTGCTTTCCTCCAGCAACGGTACAGACGACATGGCCGCAAATGCCTCAAAGTCGATATGCGATTTTGAAGGAGCCGGCTCCATTACCCCACTAACGATAAAACTGCCAAACCGGTCGAACCGGATCACCTTTCCCATTGGATCGGTAGCACCAAAAAAGCGTTGGGCTGTTTCTGCAGTGAGCACAATGCTGTTAGGGGTAACCAATGCCGTGCGGGGATTGCCCGCAGCCAGCTTAAAACCAAACACCTCCAAAAAGGAAGGGGTTGCAAAAGCCCCATGGATGTTTATCTTCTTCTTATCTATCTTTCCTTCTCCATTTAACACACCATATAAAGTAGCTTCATTTTCAACAGCGGCATAACTACTTTTTAATGCAGGCCCCATGGGCAAGGGAACACTTGCCATATGGTACTTTCTTCCATCGGGCGTTTGCGCGTGCGTAGTGATCCGCCATGTGCGTGAGGCCGCCGGGTGAAAATTATCATAGCTTAAGTTTTCACGTACAGATATCAGTACGATCAGGCATACCGACATACTCACTGCCAGCCCGGCGATGTTGATAAAAGTAAACAACCTTTGCCGCTGCAGATTTCTGAATGTTATGACGATATAACGCTTAAGCATATACTATTCTGCTTTTAAAGAATTTACAGGATTTGCCAGGGCCGCTTTCACCGACTGGAAACTCACTGTTGCCAGGGCTATCACTATCGCCAGTATACCGGCAACGATAAAGATCCAGGCAGATAAATCAGTATGATACGCGAACCCGGACAACCAGTTATTCATCATATACCAGCTGACAGGAGTAGCCAGTAAGATACCGATAAGCACCAGGGTAAGGAATTCTTTCGACAGTAAACTGGTAACGTTCATTACAGAAGCACCGAGAACTTTCCTGATGCCGATCTCTTTTTTACGTTGCTCCGCAGTAAAAACCGACAACCCGAACAGGCCCAGGCAGGAAATAAGCACTGCTACCACTGCGAATACCTGCGCCAGTTTACGCAGCATCGTTTCCGATCTGTACATGTTGTCAAAGGTTTCATCGAGAAAATGATAATCCATTGGATAACCGGGATTCAGCCTGGTAAATACTTTTTCCACGGCGGCTACCTGGGCGGGCACATCTCCTTTCGACAGGCGAAGCATCATGTAACTGTTTTGCTTTGGCTCTAGCATTAACACCAGCGGCGAAATATTTTCCCTCATGGAAGCAAAGTGGTAGTCTTTTACTACACCGATGACAGTACCTTTTCCTTTCCAGAAGCTGATCTGTTTTCCTACGGGGTGGGTCATACCCATTACACGGGCAGCCGTTTCATTGATAATATAAGCTCCGGAGTCCGAAACAAAGTCCCGCGAAAAATCACGGCCTTCCTTCATTGCCATTCCCATAGTGGAAACATAATCATAACCCACCAATTGCGGCGCCGTATTCACTACCAGTTTATCCGGTTTTCCTTCCCAGCTAAGGTCGGCACTTGTTCCGTCAATTGACAGTGGCAGGAAATTATTGTAGGTAAACGATTTTACCTGCGGCAGCTGTGCCAGCGATTGTTCAATAGCGTCCTGGTTGGCAGCAAAGCCCTCATCCAGGGATATATACATCACATTTTCCTTATCCATTCCCAGGTTACGGTGGTAGATATACTGCATCTGGTTGTAGATCACCACGCTGCCCACAATAAAAATAAAAGAAAGCACAAACTGCAGCACCACCAGGTTCTTACGGAACAGCGACGCTCCTCCTTCACTGCTCAAATCTCCCTTCAATACTTTCACCGGCAGGAAACGGGATAACACAAAAGCCGGGTAACTGCCTGCCAGCAGACCGGTTACTATTATCACTCCCAGCAATAACAACAGGTATTTACCGGTAACAGGCAGCGTAAATGTAATATGCTTACCTGTAAAATTATTAAATGCCGGCATCAGCAAATACACCGCTATCGCTGCGGTAACAGCTGCCACAGCGCACATCAGGATGGCTTCCCCGGTAAACTGTAATATCAGTGAAAGCCTTGAAGCACCCATTGATTTTCGCACACCCACTTCGCGGGCTCTTTTAGAGGCCTGCGCTGTAGAAAGGTTCATAAAATTGATACAGGCAATAGCCAGTACAATAAGGGCGGTGATAAAGAACAGGCGTACGTATTCTATCCTTCCGCCAGCGACTTTCCCGTTTTCATATTTTTCATGCAGATAGATATCGCGGAAAGGTTGCAGCCATATTTCGTTCTTTTTATCGGGACTAACTGTAGCGTAATGCTGCTGCATTTTTGCAGTGAGGCGGGAAATATCTGTGCCTTCTTTTACCACCATATAATTAAATACGCTGTAACTGCCGGGCTTCAGCAGCCATGGATCTTCCTGCAGGGTAAGCGCAAAGGGAAGTATAAAATCGAACCGGATAGATGATGCAGCAGGTACATCTTTCACAATAGCAGTTACCTGAAATGCTTTATTATTTCCTACATTAATTATCTTTCCTACAAGATCAGTGGTACCATAGTATTTTCTGGCAAATGATTCGGTCAGCACAATGGAGTTGGGCTGAGCCAGTGCAGTATGCTTATCTCCCGCTACTACAGGAAAGTCCATTTCCTCCAAAAGATTGGAAGTAGCGAAGATGTAATTTTTTTCCAGGCCATATTGCTGCTCTTTTTTAAACAGCATATTGGCATTGGTAACACGAACTTTCACATTTGCTGTTATTTCCGGGAAATTATTTTTCAGATCATCTCCCAATATAACAGGCGTAACGCCCATAGTACGTATACCACCCCAATCAACATTTGCCTGCAAGCGGTAAATATTCTTCCCGTTCGAATGAAATTTATCGACGCTGTATTCGTCCAATACCCAGCAAAGGATAAACATACATACGGCCATTCCAAAAGCCAGACCGGCAATGTTCACGGCAGCAAAGAACCGGCTTCTTTTCAGATTCCTCCAGGCAATACGGAAATAGTTCTTAATCATGTTTATTCAGATCTAAGTGATTTAACCGGGTTCATTAATGCCGATCTGACCGACTGAAAACTGACTGTTCCCAATGCAATCAGCACTACAATAACGGCAGTGAGCACAAATACCCACCACTCGATATGTATCCTGAATGCAAAATGCTGCAGCCATTTTTCCATACCGTACCAGGCTATGGGAGAAGCAATACAGATTCCTATTAAAACCAGTTTGAGAAAATCTTTCGATAACAACAGGGAAATATTGGCAACAGAAGCACCCAGTACTTTACGGATACCTATTTCTTTTGTGCGTTGCCGGGAAATGAGCATAGATAATCCCAGCAGGCCCATACAGGCTATAAAGATGGCGAGGCCGGAGAAAATACCGAATAACTTTCCTAACGTGCGTTCCGAAACATACCGTGCCTGGATATCATCTTCCACAAAGGTGAAATTAAACGGCACATCAGCAATAATACTGTTCCAGGCCGATTCCACACGCTTCATGATGGCTTTCTGATCGCCCGCAGCCAGCCGCAGGGTGATAATGGCTACTTCATCCTGCCTTACCATGTAAATGATGGGATCTACCGGTGATTGCAGGGAACGGAGGTTAAAATCTTCCACTACGCCTATAATAGTGCCGTGCCTGCTCATATATCCGGGCCTCCACTCAATTCTTTTTCCTACCGCATCGTCCTTAAATCCCAGTTGTTTCGCAGCTGCCTGGTTAATGATATAGGCATCAGTTGAATCGGTTGACAGGGCCGGGTTAAAATCACGGCCGGCCACCAGCCTGATACCGGTTGTTTTAAGCAGGTCGAAATCCGACTGGATAATCCCGGCTACAAAGCCGTCTTTATCATCCTGTCCTTCACGTACCACAGGATTATTATTAAACACGCCGCTACCCATTAAAAAATTATGCATAGAGGCCTGCTGTACACCGGACTGGTTTAGGAAAGCCGTTTTCAACAATGTTGTTTTAGCGCCATCCACACCAGAGAGGTATACATTTACAAGATGTTCTTTATCGAACCCAAGATTCTTTGTTTGCCAGTAACGGAGCTGGGAGAATACAACAACAGTGGAGATGATGAGCGCCACCGCAACAGCAAACTGCGCTACTACCAGTCCTCGGCGGATGAACACCCGTGAGTCTGAAGTAATAAAATTGCCTTTCAATACCCGCACAGGTATCAGCCCGGATAAATAAAGCGCCGGATAACTGCCGGCGATGAGGCCAACAACCAGCACCAGCAATAACAAACCACCATATAAAAAACTATCTGCAGAAGAAAGCAACAACAGGTTTTTACCGGTAATTGTGTTAAACAGGGGCATCACCAAACCCACCAGCAGAATAGCCAGCAGGAAAGAGATAACGCTGATCACCAGCGATTCCGTGAGGAACTGCAGGATAAGGCTCTTTCTTTCGGCGCCCAGTACTTTCCGTAATCCTACTTCCCTCGCTCTTTCATGGGCTCTTGCCGTGGTAAGGTTCATAAAATTGATACAGGCAATGAGGATCAGGAAAACAGCAATAGCGATATACAGCCAGATCAGCGGGGAATTATCAAGACCTCTATCGCCTTCCGGGTGCAGATGTACATTCCGGATAGGCTGCAGCTCCAATGCAAATTGTATATTATGCCGTTTCAGTATTCCACCGATATGGGTAGATACAAATGTTTGCAGTTCTTTAGTGAGCTTAGCGGGGTCTGTATGATCATTTAGCTGTACATAAGTAACATTATTGCTGAACATAAACCACTGGGCTTCCATATCATTTCCACCTTTTAATGCTTCTTTGAGCATGGTAGAAAGCGATACCATCATGGTCATCCGGAGATCCGTATTCGCAGGAAAATCTTTTGCCACACCGGTTACTGTACAACTATAGGAGTTGCCTACCTTGATCAGCTTTCCGATGGGTGACGTATTCCCAAAATATTTTTTTGCAGCAGATTCGGTAAGTACAATGGAATAGGGTTCTTTTAAAACAGTGGCAGAATTGCCTTCCAGCAAAGGATAATTGAACATCCGGAAAAAGGCTTCATCTACAAACCCTGAATTTTCTTCCCAGATCTTTTTATCGCCCACTGTATAAAGCGTATTTCCCGGCGCGAAAATACGCACAGCTTCTTTTATGCTGCTGATCTCCTTTTTCAGGTTGGGGCCAATGGGAAACTGGGTGGCAGCGCCATATTCCGCAGTACCTGCCTGTCGTATGGATTGAGTGGTAACACGGTAAATATTATCCGCGTTATGATGGAACCTGTCAAAACTCAGCTCATCACGCACATACAGCGCAATCAGTATACAACAGGCCATGCCTACCGCAAGCCCGGAAATGTTGATCACCGTAATAAGCTTGTGACGTTGTAAATGGCGGACAGCAATTTTGAAATAATTCCGAAACATCATGATGTGGTTTTAGAATGGCGGAAAAAAAATCACACATGAAACTGTTCCTTGATATTCTCAGTTACCACGCGTCCGTCGAACAGGTTGATAATACGGTGGGCAAACCCGGCATCGTACGGGGAGTGCGTTACCATGATCAGGGTAGTACCGGCATTGTTCAGCTCCTGCAACAGTTTCATTACCTCTTCCCCGTTGGTGGAATCCAGGTTACCCGTGGGCTCATCCGCCAGGATCAGGTTGGGTTTGGCTACTACGGCGCGGGCAATGGCCACCCTTTGCTGCTGACCACCGGACAGTTGTTGGGGGAAGTGATTGCGACGGTGCATGATGTTCATGCGTTCCAGTACTTCTTCCACCTTTACTTTTCTTTCAGCGGCTGGTACTTTCAGGTACAAGAGGGGTAACTCTACATTCTCAAACACTGTTAACTCATCGATGAGGTTAAAGCTCTGGAATACAAATCCAATGGAGCCCTTGCGGAGCTGAGCCCTTTGTCTTTCACTCATACGCGCTACCTCTTTATCCCAGAAGTGATACTCACCATCGCTGGGGTTATCGAGCAGGCCCAAAATGTTCAGCAAAGTAGATTTGCCGCAACCGGAGGGGCCCATGATCGCTACAAATTCCCCATCCTGCACTTCCATGTTAATACCGTTGAGGGCAGTGGTTTCTACCTCTTCTGTTGTAAACAGCTTCTGTAAGTTAACAGTGCGTATCATAAGTGTTTGTGATTTTAAATACTAGTTTATAAAAAAATGGATGAATACTAAAAAGATAAAACATCTTTATTTCCGAAATTCTCATAAGAGGAAGTAATTACCTGGTCGCCTGGCTGCAGGCCTTCCAGTACTTCAAAATATAGCGGATTTTTACGGCCCAGTGAAATATTCCGTTTTACTGCACGGTTGCCGCTTTTATCCACTACATATACCCAGTTGCCACCGGTGTCGGAGAAAAAGCCGCCGAGCGGTAAAAGGATGGCTTCGGCCGACTTGCCCAATACAAGACGGATAGGAGATGATTGTCCGCGGCGGATGCCCTCAGGCATATTCTTCTCAAAGGTCATATCCGCCTGGAAGCGGCCGCTTTTTACTTCCGGATATACCTTGGTAACCACCATGTCGTAGGATTTACCATCAAATTCAAAGGTGGCTTTCAGCCCTGCAAATACCTGGGAAACATAGTGTTCATCGATATCGGCACGTAACTTAAAACCGTTCAGGTCATCGATCTGGCCGATATTCTGCCCCGCGGTGATGCTGGACCCTACTTCCACATCAATGGAAGAAAGCTGCCCGGAAACTGGGGCGCGCACAATCAGGCTGTTCAGGTTTTCCCTCATCAGGTCAAGGTTGCGCTGGGTTCTGGCCAGGGTGCCCTCCAGCTGGGTTATCTGCATTTTGGCATTGTCCTGCTGGTATTTTTGGGATTGCAGCTGGATGTCTCTCTGACGCAGGAGCCCTTCCAGTTCAAACTTGTTTTTATTAAACTCCTGCCGGGCCACGATCTTCTCTTCCACCAATTGCTTGTTCCGGTCGTACAGATCCTGTGCAGCCTCTATTTTGGCATCAATATCCGAGATAGTCTGTTGCATGGTGAACTCCTGTTGACGGATGCTCAGGCGGGTATTCTGCAGCTCATTGCGTAAGCGGTAGATCTCTGTTTCATGGTTTACGAAGTCCATCATCATGTGCTGGTTATCCAGCCGCAGGATAGAATCACCTTCTTTTACCATGCTTCCCCCCTCCAGGTATTTCCGGCTCACATATCCACCTTCAATGGCATCCAGG
Organism: Chitinophaga sp. OAE865; assembly: GCF_040546735.1. Lineage (NCBI taxonomy): Bacteria > Pseudomonadati > Bacteroidota > Chitinophagia > Chitinophagales > Chitinophagaceae > Chitinophaga > Chitinophaga sp. OAE865. The sequence goes on from NZ_JBEPOF010000001.1 coordinate 483,558, forward strand.
CGGATGGTTTTCAAGGGCATTACTACCGCGGTAACGGCAATATATACATCAAAGGTTCCTTTCTTTACTGTAGAGATGGTGATCTTGTCCTTTTCTACATTCAGGGTAGCCCGGTGATCCGCAAAAAGCAGCGTATACAACAGCAGCATTACTACCGCGGCGCCACCACCTATCATCAGGATGCGCTTTTTATTCCAAAACTTCTTTTCTAATTTTCTGTCCATGTTTTTTAGCGAAAAGTTTGCTGCCCGGAGAAAGTCAATCCACATGCCAAAGCTGAAAACACTTCACCAGAAACGTTTTCAACGAAAAACGATTAAAAAAAACGTCCTTTGCCGGACAAGCGGTGTCCATAATCGGACACTTTTAAAAGTTCCTGAAATTAGCTGTGGGTTTGAAAAAATCTTTGTTTAATATTGTCAACTATTCACCATTCGCATATGACTACCATGCAACCAGGAAAAATTTTAATTGTTGATGATGATGTGGATGTTTTACGTGCTGCCCGCCTGTTACTCAAAAGACACTTCGAACAGGTTGATTTTGAGAAGAATCCGCAGAAAATACCCTATCTCGTGTCCAACTTCGATTACGATGTGATCCTGCTGGATATGAACTTCACGCGTGACCTGAGCAGCGGCAAGGAAGGCTTTGAATGGCTGGACCGTATCCTGGACATAAAACCGGAAACGGCAGTTGTTTTATTCACCGCCTACGGCGACGTGGAAATGGCCGTAAGAGCTATCAAGGCCGGCGCTGTTGATTTTGTGCTCAAACCCTGGGAAAACGAAAAGCTCCTGGCTACCATCCAGAATGCCTATAACAAGCGTGCCGCGCAACAGGATAAACCACCTGCTGCCGTACATCATCCGGGCAACCAGGTAATTGGTAAAAGCCCGGGCATGCTCACGGTATTTGATACCGTATCCAGGGTAGCCGCCACAGACGCCAATATCCTCATCCTCGGTGAAAACGGCACAGGTAAAGATATGCTCGCCCGGCAGATACACGCCCAGTCGAACCGCAGCAACAAACCCTTTGTTAGCGTTGACCTTGGCGCCATCAGCGAAACCCTGTTTGAAAGTGAGCTGTTCGGCCATGTAAAAGGCGCCTTCACCGATGCCCGTGAAGACCGCGCCGGCCGGTTCGAAGAAGCCAACGGCGGCACCATTTTCCTGGATGAGATCGGGAATATCTCTATCCCCTTCCAGGCCAAACTGCTTACCGTATTACAAAACAGGTCCGTTACAAAAGTAGGCTCCAATAAAAGTATACCCATTGACGTTAGACTGATCTGCGCTACCAATCGCAACATTTCACATATGGCTGCGCAACACCTGTTCAGGCAGGATCTGCTCTACCGCATCAATACCATCGAAATACAACTGCCGCCACTGCGCGAACGGGTGGACGATATCATCCCGCTGGCAGAACATTTCCTGCAGCTGTACCGCGATAAATACAAACGCCCGGTAAACAGCATGCATGAATCACTCATTACCCAGTTGCAGCGGTACGATTGGCCAGGCAATATCCGCGAGCTACAGCACGCATTGGAAAGAGCAGTGATCCTGTCGCAGGGAAAAACCCTTCAGCCTAAAGATGTATTTGTGAAAAGTAACAACAACTCCGACCAGTCGATGGATACCGGCTACAACCTGGAAGAAATGGAGCGGAACATTATTTCACAGGCCATGAAAAAGTGTAATGGTAACATCACGGAAGCTGCCAAAGAACTGGGACTCAGCAGGGCTGCACTTTACAGACGACTGGAAAAATATAACCTATAGCAGAAAGCAGAAGGGGTAAAGCAAAAAGCTCCTGCATAATATGTTTAACGATACGTTTTTATTTTTTCAAAACAATAGCTTTTTTGCTTTCGCTTTCTGCTTTAAGCTCTTAAAACCATGAATCGCTTCAGCATTAATATCAGCTTACGGGTCATCCTGCTGGCGGCTACCCTAACAGCAGCCATCTGGTTGTATATGCACAATATGCAACCCCTTACCTTTCTCCTTATCCCCCTGATATTGATACAGCTGTATGGCATCTACTATTATCTTAACCGGATCAACCGGAAGCTTACACTGTTCCTGGAATCTATACGCTATGAAGATTTTTCTATCCGCTTCAGCGCCGATAACAAACTGGGCAAAAGCTTCAGTATGCTGAACCACCAGTTCAATGAAGTGTTGGAAGCCTTCCGGCAAACCAGGGCAGAAAAGGAAGCCAACCTGAAATATATCGATACCATTGTACAACACATCAGCATAGGCGTATTGTCGTTTGATACAGAAGGTAAAATAGAGCTTATTAACCCGGCGGCTTTCCGGCTGATGGGCATCTACCGGCTACGCAATATCCACGAGCTGAAAACAGTGCACCCGGGCCTGGCCGAATTACTGATGGAGTTGCCTTCCGGTAACAAAACACTGTATGCCACGCGACAGGAACAACAACTGTCTATACACGCTGCCACCGTGCGTTTGCAGGGCCGGCTCATCAAGCTAATCTCTATTCAGAACATCCATTCCGAACTGCAGAAAAAAGAACTGGAAGCCTGGCAGAACCTCACTAAAATATTACGCCATGAAATCATGAATTCCGTAACGCCTATTGTGTCGCTGATTGGTACCATGCAGGAAATTGTAGACCTGGATATTGCTCCCGGCGCACAGCACCAGGAAGGCATTTCCGACTTACGTGAAGCGCTGCAAACAGTGGAAAGCCGCAGCAAGGGGATCATGAACTTTGTAAATGCTTACCGCGATTATACTACGCTTCCGCAACCGCAGTTTACCAATGTAAATGTAAGATCTCTTGTAAACTCCGTTAGCAGCCTTTTCCAGGCAGATATGAAGCAGGCGGGCATCCGGTTTTCGGTAGAAACAGATGCCGAAAACATGGAAATCCATGCAGATATATCGCAGTTGCAGATGGTGCTGATCAACCTGGTTAAAAATGCGATGGATGCACTGGAACAAACTCCCCAGGCAGCCATCAGTATGAAACTGTATCTTAATAACGTTCAGCAGATCTGTATCGAAATCACTGATAACGGCCCTGGTATTGATGCAGAGGCGATGAACAAAATATTCATTCCCTTCTTTACGACCAAAAAGAAAGGATCCGGCATTGGCCTTAGCCTCTCACAACAGATCATACAAATGCATGGCGGGCAGCTGAAGGTGATAAGCCCGGGCATTAACGGTAACGGCACTACGTTTTATATCCTGTTGAATACTTAGGAGAAATATTGTAAATTACCGGTACAATTCCCGTTTTACATGTTGCGCCCTAAACACCTTATTGTTTATTTCCTTGCACTACTGGCTGATATTCTGCTGATTGCCTTTGACAAAGAAGAATACCGGTATGCAACCAAGCCGCTGCTGATGATTTTACTGGCAGTGTACACGTTGTATACCAACATAAAAATGCCCCGCTCCTTCCGTATTTTTTTATTGCTTGCCTTATTTTTTTCTTCTCTGGGAGATGATCTGTTGTTGTTCGATCACTTGTTTTTGCCCGGGCTGGGCAGCTTCTTTATAGCGCAGATCATGTACTGTATCTTCTTCCTGAAAATACGGTACAGCAATTTGCCGGTACCTTTATGCAGGTATCCGTATATCTTGCTGAATGCAGCAGTGATTATCCTGTTCCTTTTATTCCTGCTGCCACACCTGGGCAGCCTGGCCGTACCCGTTATTGCATATGCCATTGCGCTTTTCTTCCTGGTACAATGCGTGCTGCATGCCTTTCATTTCAGCCGGCAACCAACCGGCTGGTATTCTCTCGTTGGCGCCATATTATTCGTGATCTCCGATGCGCTGATAGCCACAGGCAAATTCTATCGCCCGCTCCCAGCCGGCGATATCCTCGTGATGCTCACCTATGGTTTTGCCCAATGGGGGCTTGTGTATGGCAGCACTGAGTACTTCCGGGTAAAAATTAACCGGTAATGCTTATTTTTGCTTTACTATGCAGCAAACAGATTTTCTTGTCATCGGTTCAGGAATTGCGGGGCTCACTTATGCGCTCAAGGTATCACAACAATGTCCGGATAAAAAGATTACTATCATCACAAAAAGCCGGGAGGATGAAACCAATACCAAGTACGCCCAGGGCGGCGTGGCGGTGGTAAATGACCTGGAGAATGATAGTTTCGAAAAACATATAGAGGATACCCTCATTGCCGGTGATGGCCTCTGTAATGAACAGGTGGTAGAGATAGTAGTAACCGAAGGCCCTGAAAGAGTGAACGAGATCATTGAATGGGGCGCTAATTTCGATAAAAACGCCGACGGCGACTTCTCCCTCGGCCGCGAAGGCGGGCACTCAGTTTTCAGGGTGATCCACCATAAGGACGTTACCGGCAAGGAAATAGAACGCGCACTGCTGGAAGCGATCCATCGCCGTCCGAATATTGAACTGATCACTCACTGCTTTGTGGTAGACCTCATTACCCAGCATCACCTGGGATACCTGGTCACCAAATCCACCCCGGATATAGAATGCTACGGGGTATACGTATTAAATCTTACTACCAATAAAATAGAAAAGATCCTTTCCAAAGTAACCCTCCTGGCTACCGGTGGCAATGGCCAGGTATACCGCAGTACCACCAATCCCAACATCGCTACCGGCGATGGCGTGGCCATGGTGTACCGTGCAAAAGGCCGTATCGAAAACATGGAGTTTATCCAGTTTCATCCTACGGCACTTTACCAGCCGGGTGTAAGCCCTTCGTTCCTCATCACAGAAGCAGTGCGGGGCGACGGCGGTATCCTGCGCAATATTCATGGCGAGGACTTTATGCACAAGTATGATCCGCGCTTGTCATTGGCCCCCCGCGATATCGTAGCCAGGGCCATCGACAGTGAAATGAAGATCACCGGTACCGAGCATGTTTATCTCGACTGCCGCCATATGGACCTGGAGAAATTCATTCATCATTTCCCCAACATCTACGAAACCTGTAAGGCAGCAGGGATCGATGTAGCGCAGCAAATGATCCCCGTATCACCAGCTGCACATTACAGCTGCGGCGGTATCAAAACCAATGAATGGGGGCTCACCTCTATCCGTAACCTGTATGCATGCGGCGAATGCGCCAGCACCGGGCTTCATGGAGCCAACCGCCTTGCTTCCAACTCGCTGCTGGAGGCAATGGTATTTGCACACCGCTGCTTTATGGATGCCACCAGCAAAATAGACCTGCTGGAATTCAAGGATAATGTTCCCGACTGGGATGCCACCGGCACCAGCGCGCCCAAAGAAATGATCCTGATCACCCAGAGCCTGAAAGAGCTGAAGCAGATCATGAGCGATTATGTAGGGATTGTAAGAACAGATGTACGTTTACAACGTGCCCTGCGCAGGCTGGATATCCTCCACGAAGAAACGGAAGACCTCTACGAAAAAACCATGGTATCGCCGCAATTATGCGAACTGCGTAATCTTATAACCGCGGGATACCTGATCGTAAAAGGCGCCGCCTTCCGTAAAGAAAGCCGTGGACTGCATTTCAATACCGACTATCCGTATAAGAGCGAGCTGGTACAAAACATTGTGCTGTAAGCCAAACGGCTGTCTTTCATTACCTTTGCGCTGGATTTACAACAATCAGGAATATGTATTATCTGCTGCTTGCTTTTTGCTATAGCCTTTCCATATTGCCTTTCCCGGTGCTTTACTTCATCAGCGATGTATTATACGTGCTGGTGTACTATGTGATCGGGTATCGCAGGAAAGTAGTGATGGAGAATCTGACCCAGGCTTTCCCTGATAAATCGAAAGAAGAGATCACCCTGCTGGCTAAAAAATATTACCACAACCTTACTGATATGATGGTGGAAACCATCAAGTTGCTAACCATGAGCAAGGCACAGCTGCAAAAGCGGTTCCGCTGTGATCTTACCGTGTTGCATGAACTGTATGCGCAGGGTAAGAGCTGCCAGCTCCACCTGGGGCATAATTTCAACTGGGAATGGGCCAACCTGTTTTGTATGCAGGGTGTGGCGTTTCCTTTCCTGGTAGTGTATATGCCGCTTACCAGCAAGCCCGCCGACAGGATGTTCCGTCACTTCAGGGAAAAATTCGGCACCATTCTTATTCCCGCCAACGATATGGGTAACAGCATGCGGGCATGGACCAACAAACAATATTTAATTGCCCTGGTGGCCGATCAGAATCCAGGCAATCCGCGCAGCTGCTACTGGTATCCTTTCCTCAATAAAATGACACCGTTTTACAAAGGCCCTGAAATGGGCGCTAAAAGAAGCAATATACCGGTGGTATTTGTAGATATCCGTAAAGTAAAGAGAGGATATTATCACGCTTCTCTGAAGCTTGCCTTTGAAGACCCCCAGCTGGAACCGGATGGAGCTATTACAGAAGCTTTTGTAAAATATCTCGAAAAAAATATCCACGAACAGCCCGAAGTATGGGTATGGAGCCACCGGCGCTGGAAACATGAATATAAAGGGAAGTAATTTTTCCGGGAGATGAATACTTCTTTATCTTCTCTCCGCTTCACGCTCTTCTACTTTACCTGTACATTATTCGTTACTTTCTTTGCCGGGAACTGTTGTGCTATCTGCAGCATGTTACGAACGTTTTTCTTCCTCACGCTTCCGCTGAGAATAACTTCTCCATCCGAAACAGTAACTGTTATATTATTAAACCTCCGGGCAGCGTAAACAGAATCGAGTGAACGTTTCAGAATAACGTCCCGGTTAGGCGCCGCTTCCACTGCCGGCGCCGGTGGTGGGGGCGGAACTGCTATGGTCGTTTTCACAGTAATGTTATCCTGTACAGCTGTCATTCCTTTCAGTCCTTTTAACGCATCTTCAGCGGCCGATTTGGCCACTTCATCACTCACTTCACCACTGAGTATCACTACCCCGTTTTTCACGTCTGCTGTGATACCGGGAATATGACTCAGCTTCTCATTCACTTCTTCCCTTAATTTCGCATCAGAAGGTTTACAGGCGAACATTCCTGCGCTTATAAATATTAATAAGGCTATTGCCAGGGTTTTGCTTGTCATGCCCAAACAATTTTGTTGCAAGAAGTTAACAAATACGTAGGGAATAGCCAAAAGAAAACGGGAGTGACAAGAAGAAGTAGGAACTTCTTCTTATCACTCCCGTTTAAAAATATAGAGGGATTTAGTTCAGTACAGTTTTTTCCTGTACAACCTGTAATCCTTTCTGGTCCTTCATTTTATCAAACCCACCTTCCACGTTGCGTAAATTGTGGATGCCTTCTCTTTTCATAATAGAGCAGGCAATGATGCTGCGGTAACCGCCCTGACAATGTACATACAGGTTATGATTATCTTCCAGGTCTGCTAATTTTCCGGGGTCCATCATATCACCGAGGGTAATATTGAGGGCGTTTTTGATATGGCCGTTGGCAAACTCAATTGGTTTACGAACATCAATGATCACCAGGTTGGGATCGTGCGGAACGTCCATTGCCAGTTCATCTGCTTCCACGGTGATGATCATATCTTTTGCCTCGCCGGCTGCTTCCCATGCGGGGTATCCGCCATCCAGGTAGCCCACCACATTGTCAAAACCAACACGGGCCATTCTTACCACAGTTTCTTCTTCTTTACCGATGGGCGTTACCAGGATGATGTCCTGGTCAAATGGCAGCAGACTGCCTGCCCATTCAGCAAAGCGGCCTTCCAGCCCTATGCTGATGGCGCCCGGAACATATCCATCGCCAAATTCAGTTGCCGGACGGGTATCGAGGATCAGTGCCCCGGCTTTAGCCTTTGCTTTGAACGCGGCAGGGGTAAGTGGCTGCATTGCCTTTTCCATTACCGCTTTCAACGCATCATATCCTTCCTTGTTTATTTTTGCGTTGATCGGAAAATAGGATGGCGGTGTAGCCAGGCCGCTGGTCACTTCTTCTATAAACTTATCTTTATCCGTAGCCAGTAATGCGTAGTTGGTGGCTTTCTCCTCACCAATGGTGCTGTAAGTATTTGGGCCCAGGTTTTTACCACAGGCAGAACCGGGACCATGTGCAGGATATACAATTACTGCATCCGGTAATGTTTTAATGCGGCTGTTGAGCGAGTCGAACAGGTAACCGGCCAGTTCTTCTTTGGTGAGGTTACCGCTGAAAAGGTCCGGGCGGCCAACATCTCCAACAAATAAGGTATCTCCGGTAAATACAGCATATGGCTGCTGCTGTTCGTCTGATAACAGGTAGCAGGACGATTCCATAGTGTGACCTGGTGTATGCAGCACTTTGAGGGTTACTGCGCCTATCTGGAATACTTCGTTATCTTTTGCTATATAAGAATCGAAGCTGGTTTCCGCATCGGGGCCGTATACGATTTTCGCGCCGGTAGCTTCTGCCAGTTCCAGGTGCCCTGAAACAAAATCTGCATGAAAATGTGTTTCAAAAATGTATTTAATGGTGGCGTTACGTTCTTTTGCCAGGTCCAGGTATACTTCAATATCACGCAATGGGTCAATCACTACCGCGATCCCGTTGGATTCTATGAAGTATGCCGCTTCCGACAAACAGCTGGTGTACAATTGTTTTACGTACATGGTTTTTGATTTTTACAAATTTACAACTTCTGAGGTTGCACACTCATGGATAAAATCTATACCAAAATAAAAAAGTAGCCGTATGGCTACTTTTTTATATAATACCTTCCGTAATGATACGGATCAATGCTTTTAACCAACAAGTTCTTCCACAAACTTCGCCACTTCAGCAATACGTTGCTTGTTGATGGTGTAGTGAATAAACTTACCATCTCTTTCTGTAATTACAATGCCTGCACGCCTTAATATGGCGAGGTGTTGCGATGCTACCGATTGTTCCAGACGCAATTTCACATAAATCTCCGTCACGGTCATTTTCTTGTGATCTTCCAGCAGCTTAATCATCTGCTGGCGCAGCTTATGGTTGATAGCACGTAAAACCATAGCAGCCTTCTTTACGGCAATGTAATCCAATTTGATCTGGTCTTTTTCATTGGTACCTCTAGAAATAATAAGAGTATTAGAAGAGGTAGTTAATAATGTTTTTTCCATCGCATAATAGTTTTAAAAAAATGATGAAATGAAAGGGATCAACGGACAGTACTCGCAAACAGTTAGACAACAACTGCGGTAATCGATTTATACAAAAATATAATATCTGTCACAATAAAAAAAATTTCCATACCTTATTTTATCATATATATGCCCCGGATACTTGCAAATTAGATGTAATTTGACTATTCTATGACAAAACTATTAGATATGTTATGGCTTCTGAGGAGAATAAAAAGGCTTGAGGTAAAATGGACTAAAATAGGCCAGGTCTGCAAATAATTTTTTGTCATAAGCCTGGGCCGATAAAGATGCCATGTGCGCGGCACTTATCTTATATTCTGTAAAAATAGCATTTTTATGTGAAGATAGCATCAGTTGCCATTTAGGGCTGCCATCCCCGAAAAAGTAGATCTTATACTCTGCCAGCGGGCCTTCCAGCGAAGATGGCTCCAGGATCATTGCCTGTGGAGGCATTATCTCCTGCAGGCGCGCGTCGTATAAGGCGGTGAACACTTCCTGCCTGCGGGCATCCAGCATAGGACAATACAATGCCTGCTCATCTTTTAGATCGGCAATTAATCCCTGCGCCATCATCTGAAGCGTGGAAACTGCCAGCAATGGCTTGTTCCAGGCATAACACAAACCTTTAGCGGTAGCCACGCCTACACGTAAACCGGTATACGAACCTGGTCCCGCGCTTACCGCTACTGCATCCAGCTGCGCGGGTGCGATACCCTGCTCTTTCAATATCTGCTGAACAAACAGGATCATAGCGGCGGCATGATCCTGCTGCTTTTCATTCACCAGCGTTTGAATGGCTTTCCCATCCCGGGAAAGACTCACAGAACCTGTTGTGGTTGCGGTATCTATATTCAGTATAAGTGCCATGTAAAGATCAGATTGCTTCGTAAGCTGTTTGCAATGAGGCTGCCACCTGGTACCGGTCGTCGCCGGTAGCGTCGTGTACAGCTTTTAATACTTCGTATACTTGTTTTATACCTATCCGTTCGCTCCATTCAAAAGGCCCGAAAGGATAATTGGTGCCTAAACGCATAGATGTATCAATATCTTCCCTCGATGCGGTGCCCTCCTGCGCAGTGAGATATGCTTCATTGATGATCGTGCATATCACCCTGGGTGTTACCAATCCTACGGCATCCGCCACCAGCAGGTATTCCCAGCCAAGCTTGTACATTAGCTCGTCCAGCGTTTTCCTTTGCCCATCGTCGAGTACCGATACTTCCAGCACCGGCCTGTTCACCATACCTGTCAGAAAGTTACAGCCCATGATATTGAAACCCTGCTCAAACGCATACTGGCCAATGATTTCACTTAATGAGGTTTTCACTATTCCAGCCAGCACCGGAATACCCGGATTTTTAGCATACACGAGCGCGTGATCCGGCCGGTCATCAAAAATAAGATCCAGCACCAGGTCAAATGCTTTAAGGGATAAAACCTCTTCCAGGCTTGTTTTCCATTGTACATTGTGATGCTGTTCCATTCCCTTTTCCTGCAATTCATCAAAGCGCTGCGCATCTGCTATTACCAGGATATTCATGCGTTAAATTTCGGCAAACCTAATAAAGAATCATTAATTATAATGCATCTGCACGGCATACATTGGTGCGTTCTCAATTATTATTTACTTTCGTTTTCATGGAAAAGCAAATTATTAACACCAACAATGCGCCCGCTCCTATAGGGCCTTACAACCAGTCGGTAAAAGCAGGCAACACCCTGTATGTATCCGGTCAGATAGCCCTGGATCCCGTTTCCGGCGAACTGATCAAATCCGGTATCATAGATGCAACGCACCAGGTAATGAAAAATTTACAGGCCGTTCTCACTGCAGCCGGGCTCGGATTTGAGCACGTCGTAAAAACCACCATCTTTTTAACAGATATGAAAACTTTCCCGCAGGTGAACGAAGTATATGGCAGTTATTTCAAGGGCGATTTTCCGGCCCGGGAAACTGTAGAGGTGTCAGGATTGCCTAAAGGAGTGGAAGTAGAGATTTCTGTAATTGCAGTAGGCGCATAGTCTTAGAGCAGTGCAGCGGAAGGCAATTGCCCCTCCGCTGCATTATATATTATTTGCCAAACAGGGAGGCTGCCAGTTTCTTATCGTGGCCATACACATCATCCCTGAAATTCAGACGCCCGTCGCTGTCTACAAAGGCGGTGAAATACACAATGAAAACGGGTACCTTCTCTTTTATCGTTACATATTTTTCTTTGTTTCCATTCAGTGCCTCGTCAATCTTCTTCTCTGTCCAGGCTGAGTCCCCACGCAGCAGCCATTCTGCCAGGTGTTTGGGTTCTGCTACCCTGATACAGCCATGACTGAAGGAACGCTTGTTCTCTCCAAACAGGTAACGGGCAGGCGTATCATGGAGGTAAATGTTATACTCATTGGGGAACAGGAATTTCACTTTGCCGAGCGAATTTTTACCACCGGGTTTCTGTCTTACGATATATGGAAAATTCGCGCCTGAATATCTTGCAAAATTGATAGACCCAGGAGCAATCACTTTTCCGCTTGCTCCTACAATCTCCATATTCTGTCGGGCAAGATATCCACTGCCACTACGTTTCAGGCCAGGCAATACTTCTCCGGCCAGGATGCCGGGGGGTACATTCCAGTAAGGACTGAACACTACATAACGCAGGTCCTTTGTGAAAATAACGGTATTGGCGCCAGGCTTCCCTACTACAACGTTGCAGCTCCACGACAGCTTTCCTTTATCATATACATGCATTTTAAACTGCGGGATATTGACCAGGATATAGTCTGTAGTGGGCTCAATGGGTACCCAGCGGAGGCGTTCCATATTAACCAGTATTTTCTGGATACGGTCCTGTACCGGGGTATTCAGCGCATCCAGTACGCCTTTGGTAATGAGGCCATCTTCTTTCAGTCCCATCCTCAGCTGGAAATTGCGCAGTGCAGAGTCAAGTGCGGCATTGAAGCGTTTGCTGGTATCGGTTCCGGGAAGGTCGCCATAGGCTTCCAGCCTGGCTTTTACCGCTGCAATCACTTCAGCCGAATCTCCTTTCTTAAAGCTTTTCTGGGTGGTGCGTATGGAATCCCATTTAACGGAAGATTCTATTTTCGCCAGTTTTTTCAGTTGCTGGCGTAACATAATGTATTGCCTGTTTACCGGCTCATCATCTTCAAAAGCATTGTTCTTTTTATTCACCATGGAATCCAGCAGGCTTTCCATGTCTATTTTCTTACGGGGAATAAACCACTCCAGGTCTTTTGCCGAATCGGCAGTAAGCCCGCCCCATACTTTATTTCCGTAGGCAAAGAACTGCGCGGTGAGCAGCATTTCAATGCGGGGCACCGCCGTGTCTCCGGCCTTCAGGCCCACATCACTTACCAGGAGTGTATCGGTAAGCCGCTGCAGATCAGGGTTCATCAGGCTGCTGTCTTTAATACCGTAGGCAGCATCATTCTTCATCATGTTAATGAAGTTGCCGGCCTGCTCGGTAAGCCCGTCTTTATTGATCCATGCGAAGTGATAGTCACGCTTACGGTAGAAGTTCCGTATATACTCATCATACGCGTCGTACGATGTATGCGACTGCAGGAAATTATTTACATAATTGCTGTCGATAGTCTGTTCAATATACTCTTGTTTAGTATAGTGAGTAGTATCTCTTGCTTTGTTTTTTTTCCGGGATCCGCTCTGCTGCTGGCAGGCAGCAAAAATAATCAGTGTCAGTAAGGCCAATGAGGAGTAAAAGCGTATAGTCATAAGCGTAATGGATGTTAATTATTTACTTAAACAAACATGACAATCAAACTGTAGGGATTATAAGGGTATTATTGCGGTAAATGTATGAAATATATGCGCTGATCGCTTCAGGCCGTTGTTAAAATCTGTTGTATCAGCTATATTTAATATTAAAAAGATATAAAAATGAACAAACCTGCTCCTTTGGATACCATTCCTGTAAAAAATACGATTGCCGGGCATTATGGCCGGTTTGTACATGGCAATAAGAGTACGCTGGCATTCTGGGAAATAAAAGCGGGATTTGAGTCGCCGGTACATCAGCATCCGCACGAGCAGATCACCTATATAGCTGAAGGGGTTTTTGAAATGAGCCTGGATGGCCATAAGTATACGCTGAAGCAGCATGATACACTGGTAATTCCACCGGATACGCCGCATGGCGGCCGGGCGTTGGAGGATTGTAAGATCATCGACAGTTTCAGTCCGGCGAGGGATGATTACAGATATTAAAAGAAAAGGCCCTGGTTAAACCAGGGCCTTTTCTTTTATAATTTAATCTCTTCGTCGTTTGCGTCAAAGAAGCGATATTCAGTAAGATGGTAATTGGAGTCTGCTTTGAGTTTGATCCATTTTTTATATTGGAAATACCATTTCCATTGTTTGGATGCCAGGAAACCTTTGGTAAGGTAAGCATGTAATATGGGATGAATGCGGATAGTAAGACCTTTGTGTTGATGATTCAGCAGGTATTGCAGGTTTTTCTCGATGTCTTCGAGAATGAGCATGGATGCGCCGATTTTGCCTGTTCCCCTGCAGGTAGGGCAATCTTCTGCCACGGAGATGGTGATCTCCGGTTTTACCCGTTGGCGGGTAATTTGCATAAGCCCGAATTTCGAGATAGGCAGGATGGTGTGTTTAGCTCTGTCCTGGGCCATGAATTTCTCCATGGCTTCAAAGATAGCCTTCTTGTTTTCCGGCAGTTTCATATCAATGAAGTCAATGATAATGATACCACCCAGATCACGTAATCTTAGCTGCCGGGCAATTTCTGCAGCTGCTTCGAGGTTGGATGCGAGGGCATTCTGTTCCTGGTTGTTGCTGGAGCTTTTATATCCGCTGTTTACATCTACCACATGCAGGGCTTCTGTAGCTTCAATGATAAGGTAGACCCCGCTGTCGAGGTTCACGGTTTTACCAAAAGAGGCTTTTACCTGCCGGGTAATGCCGAAGTTATCGAAGATGGGGGAGCCGTTGTTATAATAGTTAACGATATCAGACTTTTCCGGTGCTATCTTCTGGATATACGTTTTGGTGTCTGTATAGATATTTTTATCGTTTACAACGATGCGGTTAAAGCTTTCATTGAGCAGATCACGGAGGATGCTGGCCGTTTTGGTTTGTTCGCTCAGGATCTTTTGGGGGGCTACGCCTCCGTTGAGATTTGCCTGGATATTTTTCCAGGTTTGAACGAGGGTGGTCAGATCTTCGTGTAATTCTGCAGTTTTCTTTCCTTCAGCGGCGGTGCGTACAATAACGCCAAAATTGGGCGTTTTGATGGCTTCCACTATTTTCTGCAATCTTTTTCTTTCTTCGGAGGAGTGGATTTTTTTAGAAACCGCAACAATATCATTAAAGGGTGTTAACACTATAAATCTTCCGGGTAAAGAAATTTCGCAGCTAAGGCGTGGGCCTTTAGAAGAAATGGGTTCTTTCAGAATTTGTACGAGGATATTGGGTTTACCTCCCAGTACATCCGTAATTTTACCGGTCTTGACTATTTCCGGTTCATTTTTAAATTTGGTAAAGTCAAAACCATCGGGCGTTTTATCGCTGATGGCCATTGAAGTAAATTTAAGAATGGAGCGGATATAGGGGCTGAGATCCGTGTAATGTAAAAAGGCATCTTTTTCAAAGCCTACGTCAACAAATGCAGCATTTAAGCCGGGTATCAGCTTTTTTACCTTACCTAGGTACAAATCGCCCACTGAGAAGTTAGGATTGCCACTTTCGTGATGTAACTCCACTAGCTTCTTATCTTCCAGTAACGCAATTTCCACCCCTGTGGGAGCCGCATTTATAATAAGTTCCTTATTCAAGCGTCCAAAATTTTAACCTTTAAAACTTCACCTTTATGCTATGCACACGGCTATTTAAGAACAGCTTACTGCATACCAAAACAATAGCTCACCTATAAAGTTAGCGTATTTCTTCACGTTCGTGATGAATGGATTGCTTAAGGGTTCAGCGATCACTGCAGGTAATGTCCGGAAAATTCAATTGCGGGATCTATGGAAACAACCTGCATGACTATAGCAATTTAAGAAGTAAATGCTAGAATCATGCAGGATATATGAAAATTTTTATCCGACCACCGCGCCGGGAGCATACCTTGTTAGTATAAATGGCGGGAAACTGGAGTAATTATTTCTTCTTACTTTTATGCCGGTTCTTTCTCAGTCTTTTTTTACGCTTGTGAGTGGCAATTTTATGTCTTTTTCTTTTCTTACCGCAAGGCATACGCTGATACTTTTTTAAATGATTGAAAAATAATATTATTGAATACTTTTAATGTAACTATCTACTTCCTTCTTCAGTTCCGGGTCGGTCATGAGTTGTTTGCTTTTTTCAAACAGTTCAATCGCTTTTTTCTTATCACCCTTGCTCCGGTACGATTCTGCCAGTACAAATAACACTTTTGCGTTATCCGGGTGGTTCTTCGCAACGCCTTCCAGTCTTTCGATAGCTTTATCGTACTGACCTGATGTAATAGCAAGGTTAGCCAAAGTAACCTGTGCGTCAATATTATCAGGATGTGCTGCAACGACTTCTCTCAGCTTAGCCACGCCGGTCATAGGTTCCCCGGTGTTCATGTACACCATGGCCTGTGATATTTTCAGCGTATCGTTTGCCGGGTTCAATTGTATAGCCTGGTCAAACAAAGTAATTGCCTGTTGGGCTTCCCATTTTGCTACACGGGGATCTTCCGCATGCTGCAAGTGGGCTAAAAATAAATTGGCTGCAAAGGTGAGGCTTTTTTCGGAATTTTCCAACTTAGCGGCTTCTCCGAGATAATAAGCTGCTACGGGCAGCTGGTTGAGGCTGTCCCAGGTGTTATACAACTGATGGTACGCGGCTATCTGTTGGGTTTTCACATCCCCGCGGACAACATTTGTTTCAATAGTATTTACCTGTAAGAGTTTATCAGCAGGAATTTTCCCCTTAGCTGTTTCCAGCAGTTCGGAGAAAGCAATAGGTGCTACATCCTGTCCACCCTGCATAGGGGCGGCAGATGACATAGGCTTCTTTTCCGACCGGGGCACAGTACGGCCAAAGGCGAATAATATCACCAATAGTGCTACTGCAGCACCCACCAGAAGAACTTGTGATTTTTGCATCGCCTAAATTATTAGGCTGCAAAATTAAGAACTTTTGAGCTTCTTTACTTCAGCAACAAATTCTTTCGAAGGTTTAAATGCCGGAATAAAGTGCTCGGGGATCTCCACAGCTACGTTCTTCTTGATGTTACGTCCAATTTTTGCGGCTCGTTTTTTTGTGATAAAACTTCCAAACCCACGGATATAAATATGTTCTCCGTTAGCAAGAGCTTCTTTCACCTCTTTAAACATAGCCTCAAGTGTGACTAGCACATCAACTTTGGGGATGCCGGTTTTTTCAGCAATGTTGTTAATTAAATCAGCTTTTCTCATATGAAAGCGAGAGATTACTTTACTCTCAAAGTTAATTTAAAAATTCTAATTGCTGAATTTTAAGCAAATAAATTTTATCATTTTTTCTTATAACTGGTATTGGCGATAAATTATATTTATTTGCAGGCCCGGAAATGAGTATCCGTTGTACCTTATAGGGTTGTGTACAGCATTTGCCATATCAATATACTAAATAATTTTATTAAAATAATATATAAATGATATCACCCCGACAATTTTTTACGGAAAAATTACTGGAATGGAACCGGGAAACGAATACCCGCAACATGCCCTGGAAAGGTGAAAAAGATCCATACCGTATCTGGTTATCGGAAATCATTCTCCAGCAAACCCGCGTGGAGCAAGGCTGGCCGTACTATGAACGGTTCATTCAGCATTACCCTACTGTAAAAAAACTGGCAGCAGCACCAGATGAAGAAGTATTCCGTTTATGGCAGGGATTAGGATATTATGCCCGCTGTAAAAATATGCTGGCAGCGGCACGCGAGATCACAGATACCTATCAAGGTAAGTTCCCCGACCGGTATGAACAGATCAAAGCGCTCAAAGGAATAGGCCCCTACACGGCGGCCGCGATCGCTTCCTTTGCCTTTAATCTTCCTTACGCTGTACTGGACGGCAACGTTTTCCGGGTCCTCTCCCGCTATTTCGGGATCGAAACCCCAATCGACAGCACCGCCGGAAAGAAGCAGTTTGATACGCTGGCCCAGGAGCTGCTGCCACAAGGGCATTCGGCAGAATACAACCAAAGCATTATGGACTTCGGAGCCGTAATATGCAGGCCCCAGCAACCCCTTTGCGGGGAATGCGTGCTACGCAAAAAATGCGTAGCCCTGCATGAACAAACCATTCCGCATCTCCCGGTAAAAACAAAAAAACTGGTTATCAAAAAAAGATATTTCAATTATCTCCTCGTACAATATAAAGATGATATCTATATCCGTAAAAGAACGGACAGCGACATCTGGCAGAACCTTCATGAGTTCGTTCTTATTGAAACGGCAGCCCCGGCAGATATCACTACGTTGCAGTCGTCCGGCGCCCTCGCCCCTATCCTGGGGAAAACCGCTTTTGAGATAGAAAGGATATCAGCTCCTTTCAAACAACAGCTCACCCATCAAACCATTCACAGCCAGTTCATCAGCATCACCGTAAAAAAAGCGCCGGTGATCCCCGGATATATGATGGTGCCCAGGAACAGCCTGAATAATTATGCCTTCCCAAAGACGATTACAACTTTCCTGGAAAGTAATCATCTTCAATTATTTTAAGGAACACGCATAGAGAATAAAAATATACATTAAGTGCTAAGCCACTTTCCTAATAGCGCCTGATAACAAAATCCGGCTTAACCTGCTGCCAGTAAGAAATTTTTCCCTATCGATTGGAAAAAAATATTAACTTTAAGAAGGTTGTTTATTTATTAAAAGAAGAACTTTTTAACAATAGACTAAAAAAACCTACAACTATGAGAGGTGTTAATAAAGTAATCCTGATAGGCAATTTGGGCAGAGATCCGGATGTACAGTTTCTGGAAGGTAATATTGCAGTAGCCAAATTTTCACTGGCTACCACTGAAACATTCAAAGACAGAGCCGGCAAGCTCATTTCACAAACAGAATGGCATACAGTGGTGCTATGGCGGGGACTGGCCGAACTGGCGCAGAAATACCTGCACAAGGGCAGTCTGGTTTACATTGAAGGCCGCCTGCGCACCCGCAGCTGGGAAGACAAAGAAGGCAATAAAAAATTTGCCACTGAAGTTGTAGGAGATAACCTGGTTATGCTGGATAAACGCATGGACCTCAACAACCAAGATCACCCCATACCTCACCATAGCAGTACAGGTTCTGGCGGTGGAGAAAACTTTCCGGGACTGGAGATACCCCCTTCACTGAATGAACCCGCAGACGATCTGCCTTTTTAGTTGCAAAAAAATATTAAGTTTCAGACCTAGGTAATCCCTTTTAGGGACATTACTTATATTTGCGTGCAGGGAAAGCAATTCTAAGAATTACTTTCCCGCTATTTTTGATTAATTACATCAAAGTTGAACATCTTGGGCATCCTTTCGGCAAGCTACGTATCCTATTTTTTACAAGCCAGCGCACCAATTGGCGCCCCTAACGTGGTGGTATTTCTGCTTGTTATTTTTATTCTCCTTCTGCTCACCTTCATTGTTGCAGGTGCAGAGGTAGCCTTCTTTTCCCTTAATCACAAGGATCTGAATGTGCTCAAAACACGGCAGAATGCGTCCGGCAAACTGATCACCAGGTTGCTTGAAAAGCCTAAATCACTGCTCGCCTCCCTTCAGATAGCAGGAGTGCTGCTCATGATCGCGTTTATCATGATCACCAATTATCTGATTACCCAGATGGAAGACCTGCAAACCTTGCCGGTAGTTTCCCTCCTGGTAAGGATTTCCGCGATCTGCCTCATCTTGCTGTTTTTCGGCCAGATCCTCCCCAGGGTATGGGCTGCGCAAAACAATATCCGTTTTGCCACCTATTTTGCCTGGTTTGTGAGTGGCATTCACGCCACCATGGAACCGATCAGCGATTTTTTTGTTGGCCTCAGCGCCAGCATCGAAGACCGGTTCTTTCACCGGGGCACCGGTCCGGTGAACTACCAGGAAATTGACCAGGCCATCGAAATGAGCGTAGATGCTACCGCTTCACAGGAAGAGAAAAATATCCTGAAAGGGATCCTGAAATTCGGTAATATCACTGTAAAGCAGATTATGCGCGGCCGTTTAGACGTAAATGGCGTGGAATACGACAGCTCCTTTGGCGATATTGTTAAAAGCGTGGCAGACCTGCATTATTCCCGTTTGCCCGTTTATAAGGATAACCTGGACAATATTGTGGGAGTTATTCATACCAAAGATCTCCTGCCCCACCTTGATAAAGGCAGTACTTTCGACTGGCACGAAGTAATGCGCCAGCCCTTCTTTGTACATGGTCATAAGCTGATTGAAGACCTGCTGTCTGAATTCCAGAGCAGGCGCATGCACTTTGCCGTGGTAGTAGATGAATTTGGTGGCACTTCCGGCATTGTAACACTGGAAGATATTATGGAAGAAGTGATCGGCGATATCAAAGACGAATTTGATGAAGAAGAATTTAACTACAATAAGGTAGATAATTTCACTTACGTATTTGAAGGCAAAACCATGCTGAACGACGTTTGCCGCATAATGAACATCTCTCCTGAAACATTTGAAACTGTAAAGGGCGAAAGTGACTCCCTCGGTGGCCTTATACTGGAACTGGCCGGAAAATTTCCTGAAGAAAACAGCGTTATTAACTACAATAACTTCGATTTCACTGTACTGGAAGTCAATAAAATGAGGATCCAGAAAGTACAGGTAACCATCAGGCCGGATGCCGCTGAATAAGTATTACTGCCTGCTAAATAACCGTAAGATGCCAGCGATTAATGGAAAGGCCCTCGCCCTGATCATCGGGCTGATGTGTATATTTGCCGCCTGTGAAAACGTACCTACACCAAAACCACGGGGCTATTTCCAGGTGAAGTTCCCGGAAAGGAAATACCGCACCTTTGACATGGCCGGATATCCCTACACATTTGAGTATCCTGTATATGCGAATATCGTTAAGGACACCTCCTTTTTTGGTGCAGCACCGGAAAATCCCTACTGGATCAATGTCGACTTTCCTTCCCTGAACGGAAAAATCTACATGAGCTACAAGATCATCGGCCCGGGCAACAACAGCTTTCAGAAGCTGGTAGACGATGCCTTTAAAATGACCTACAAGCACACCTATAAGGCGGAATATATCGATGAAAACCGGATCTATACTGCAAATAATGTAAGCGGCACCTTTTACGAAGTAGGTGGCAACGCCGCTTCCTCCAAACAGTTCTTCGCTACAGATTCGGTAAAGCATTTCCTCCGGGGAGCCCTTTATTTTGATGTTACTCCGAATGCAGACTCGCTCGCACCCGTATACAAATTCCTGGAACAGGATATGTGGCATATGGTGGAAACCCTGCGCTGGAGATAAGCCCCGAATACTGTAACTTTGTGGTCTTAATAAGATTGTCTGTATACCATTTCAGGCAAAAGACCATTCCCGATGATCATCATTGACGATAAATACATAAGTGACGAAGTAATTGAAGAGCAATTCGTGTGCAATCTGTCGGCCTGCAAAGGTGCTTGCTGTGTAGCGGGCGACTGTGGCGCTCCTTTGGATAAAACAGAAGTTAAAACCCTGAAGAAAATTTATCCGAAAATCAAATCCTACCTCCGGGAAGATGGTATCAGGGAAATTGAGCACACCGGTACCAACACCATTGATGATGAGTATGGGTATGTGACCCCGATTGTAAATAAGGGCATCTGTGCATATGCCACTATAAACGACCAGGGCATAGTAGGTTGTGGTATTGAAAAAGCATACAACGATGGCGTGGTTGATTTCAAAAAACCCATTTCCTGTCATCTCTACCCTATCCGTATTAAGAAGTACGAAACATTTGAAGCGGTGAACTATGACCGTTGGGATGTGTGCAAACCGGCCTGTAAAAATGGTAAAACCCTGCAGGTGCCGGTGTATCGCTTCCTTAAAGATGCTTTGATCAGAAAATACGGCACGGAATTTTATGAAGTGCTGGATAACATCGCAAGAAACGAACACGGGTAAATCATTTTCAGATTTAACTATCTTTAATTAGGAATATTGCTTGCTTATGCATCAGATAGCATCTACTTTTCTGGAAGAAAGTGAAAAGAAAGCGTCAGATCTCGGCCACCGGCAGACGATCAACTTCAATATAAGTAAATACAATACAGCTGTAAAAGCCGGTAAACAACAGTTTACGGATTTGCCCGGGGCCAGGGAGAGAGCCAAGAACATCAAGTGGAGAGCTATTGAGCACCTGGATAATCACCTGGAAGAATTTGAGCAGAACTTTACCCGTCGCGGAGGTAAGGTGATATGGGCCGAAACCGCTGAACAGGTGCAACAGGAGATACTGGCAATTTGCCAGGCAAAGCAGTGCAAAAGCATAGTGAAGAGTAAGTCGATGGCTACCGAAGAAGTACACCTGAATGCCTTTATGGAAAGCAATGGCATCGAATGCGTGGAAACTGATCTCGGCGAATACATACAACAGCTTGACGGAGAGCCTCCCTACCATATTGTTACACCTGCCATGCACAAAAGCAAGGAAGATGTAGCCCGTTTATTTGCGGAAAAACTGGGTACTGATCCAGGTCTCACTCCTGAACAGTTAACCCTGGTAGCACGCGAAAAGCTGCGCCACAAATACCTCCAGGCAGAAATAGGCATCACCGGCGCCAACTTCATCATAGCAGATACCGGTTCTATAGCCGTTACGGAAAATGAAGGCAACGCCCGTTTAACCACTGCATTTCCTAAAACGCATATTGTATTGGTGGGTATTGAAAAAGTATTGCCCTCTATTACAGACCTGGGCCTGTTCTGGCCGTTGCTGGCTACTTATGGCACCGGACAGCAGGTTACCGTTTATAACAGTATTTTCAGTGGTCCGCGCCAGGAAGGGGAAACAGACGGCCCGGAAGAAATGTACGTGATCCTGATGGACAATGGCCGCACGAATATCCTGCAGGATACCACTGCCCGCGAGAGCCTTTACTGTATCCGCTGCGGCTCCTGTCTTAATGCCTGTCCTGTTTATAAAAATATTGGCGGGCACTCCTATGCCGCCACTTACAGTGGCCCTATTGGCTCCGTGATCACCCCACACCTGAAAGGGATGGATTCATACATGCACCTGAGCTTTGCATCATCGCTTTGTGGCAATTGTACCGAAGTATGCCCGGTTCGCATTAACCTGCATGAACTGTTACTCCACAACCGCCAGAAGGCCGTAGAGGAAAACTATACTTCCGGTGGAGAAAAATTTGCCTGGTTTATGTGGAAGCAGGGCTGTGGCAGCCGTAAAATGATGAATATGGCGAGTGGGAAAATGAAAAATTTCCTGCTGCGGAGATTCTTTGCCAAAAGCTGGGGAGATAACCGTGAATTACCTGTATTTGCAGCCAAATCCTTTAACCAGCTGTGGAAAGAACGGAGATAGCTACTTATCTTTTTTTACTGTAAACTTTACCCTGACTTTTACTTTGGCCGGCTTTCGGTCTGATGCAGGTATCCACGCAGGACCTTCTTTGATCACACGGATAGCTTCAGTATCACATACCTCATTCAGGTGACGGATAATTTTGAAATCCTGCAAGCTGCCATCCGGCATAACGATAAAGGATACACGTACTGTACCGGAATACTTATTCTCAGGGTTAACCGTTTGGGTTTTCAGGTAATTTTCAAAGGCAGTTTCCCCCGTTACCGGAGCGGGCGCCCGGTAGGCCATGTTATCTGCGTCTGATGATACTTCCAGCCCCGCTACTTTACCCGTTACCACTACCTGCGCACTATCAGTGATACTATTCTGCTGGAGTACGCTTACCGAACCTGTGGCATTTTGTTTCTTTTGTACGCCATAACCTATCACCACTACTTCATTCAGCGCATTTCTCTGACTGTCGGGTTTTCCCAATGCCAGGCTGTTTTGCCCACGGATCCTTGTCTGGGTATCTTTTTTACCGGGCTCAGAAGGCACAAAACTCCGCTGATCTTCCCGGCGTTCTGCCTGTACACCCGGCGTTACAGCAGGGATACCGGATAAATCAGGCACCCTTTTGCTGGCAGAAGGAATTGTTTCATTAGCAGTTTCATTTTTAGCGTAAGGTACAATCCTGTCCGTTGCATTCAGAGCCTGTTCCCGGCTTGCCTTCTGCTGTTTAGCTGCTTCAGGCGCAGTTGTTGCAGAAGGAATACTTTTTTCAGCAAGATGATCGGCATTTGCCGGTGGCAGGGCAGTGTCTCCATGTTCAGAGAATACAGGTGAAGCCTGCGGAGATGGCTTCGATGTGTTTACACCGGCAATAGGTGCTGTCCGCTGTTGATTCCAAAGGAACCAACCTGCTGAAAACATCAGGAGTAAAATAGCTGCGGCAGCTGCTGCCCGGTAAATCATAGGACGGATGCGCGCTCTGGAAGCGATCCTTTCCGATAACCTGGAAGCAAGCTCTTTCTGGTGAGCGGCTTGTTCCGGCGTATGCAGCGCGTATCCCTCCAGGGCATCTGCCAGGAACGGATCATCCAGGGCCTGCCGTTCCAGGGCATGCATAGCCCTATCGTCCAGCTCTCCTGCCAGGTATTGGCGGATGAGCCCGGCGAGCTCCTCGGGTTTTATATGTGGCTGCTTATCAGTCATCCTGTTGTTCCATACATATTTTCAGGTTACGCTTTCCATTCTGGATATAGCTTTTTACCTTGTTCATTTCATACCCGGTAATAACACTCACTTCCCGGTAGCTCTTTTCTTTCAGATAGAAGAGGTCTACACTGCGTTTTTGCTCTTCCGGCAAGGTTTCCAGACATTTTTCCATGCTCTTCAGGTTATCTTCCAGGGACATCCCATTTTCATGATGCCCGTTTTCCGGGTTTTCCACAACGGGGTGGTCATCAATAGATACCTGCCGGGATTCCTTATTTTTCATGGCCCGGAGTTTCATTAAACAATGATTCCTGGTAAGTACATGCAACCAACTTTTAAAATTCTGGACCTCATGTTGCTTCAGCTTTACAATTAACTCTTCAAAAATCAGCATTACAGCGTCCTTGCTGGCTTCTTCATCAAAATATCTCAGGCATACTCCATATACCAGGTTCATATAACGCTGATAAAGGGCTGCCAGAAAATCCAGTTTCCCGGTGGCTTTAAACTCACCGATCAACCAGGCATCATCTGCATCCTGCATGATATTTTGTTTGATAAAAGACATTTATGGCTGCTGTTCGCGTTTATAGCCTTAGCTTTTAAAATTATATTGATTTACAAGCCAGCAATACTATTATTTTTTTTGAATATTTATAAGATGAAAATAAGAAAGCACCGGGAATTCCGGTGCTTTCTCTTATAAATTCCAGTAATTGCTGTTAGTGTCTGAAGTGGCGCATACCTGTCATTACCATTACCATACCATGCTGTTTGCAGAACTCAACTGAGTCGTTGTCTTTCACAGAGCCACCGGGTTGAATTACGGCTGTAATACCATGTTCATGTGCAATGCTCACACAGTCGTTGAATGGGAAGAAAGCATCAGAAGCCATGGCCGCACCCTTCAGATCGAAACTGAACTGTCCTGCTTTTTCAATAGCATGACGCAGGGCATCAATACGGGAAGTTTGTCCGCAGCCTTTACCGATCAGCTGTTGATCCTTCACCAGGGCGATGGCATTTGATTTCAGGTGTTTGCAAACGATATTGGCAAATTCCAGGTCGGATTTTTCAGCCGGTGTAGCAGGACGGGCGCCTACCTCATTCCATTCTTTGTAATTCCCGTTATCGCTATCCTGCAGTAATACGCCGTTCAATACATTTTTGAACATGTATTTGCTTTTCACCGGTTGCTTCTGTTCCAGGAGAATACGGTTCTTTTTAGCCTGCAGTACAGTAAGCGCATCTGCATCAAAGCCAGGTGCGATCAGGATCTCAAAGAAGATCTCACTGATAGATTCAGCGGTAGTTTTATCAATAACCTTGTTGGTTACCAGCACGCCGCCAAAAGCGCTTTCCTTATCGCCGGCCAGGGCTGCATCCCAGGCTTCTTTCAGAGTGGCCCTTGATGCGATACCACAAACGTTGGTATGTTTAATAACGGCAAAGGTAGTAGCTTCAAATTCCTGGATAAGCTGGCAGGCAGCATCTACATCCACCAGGTTGTTGAAAGATAATTCCTTCCCGTGCAGTTTGTTAAAAATCTCATCAAGATTGCCATAGAAAACGCCACGTTGGTGCGGGTTTTCTCCGTAACGGTTCACCTGCCCTTCCGGAACAGAAAGCTGGAAATTTGCTCCCGGCTCATTATTCAGGAAATACTGTGAAATTGCCACATCATAGTGGGCGCAAACTTCAAATGCTTTGGCTGCAAAGCTCCTGCGTTCTTCAATAGTAGTAGCGCCATTATTATCGATCAATACCTTTTCAAGGTCTGCATACTGATCTTTGGAAGCAACAATTACTACATCTTTATAGTTTTTGCCGGCGGCACGGATCAGGGAAATCCCGCCTATATCAATTTTTTCGATAATGGTTTGCTCAACCGTAGTACTCTTTACGGTTTCCTCAAACGGATATAGGTCAACGATTACCAGGTCTATTTCCGGGATCTGGTATTCCTTAAGTTGTTCCAGGTCCTGAGGGTTATCGCGACGTGCCAGAATACCACCAAATATTTTTGGATGCAGGGTTTTAACGCGTCCGCCCAAAATAGAAGGATAAGCGGTCAGGTCTTCAACAGCTACGCATTTCACACCAAGGTCTTCAATAAATTTTTGCGTACCCCCGGTGGAGTAAATGGTAACACCCTGTTCACCTAATTTTTTAACTATGTTCTCCAGGTTATCTTTATAGAAAACGGAGATCAGCGCTGATTTAATTTGCTTTTGCATGAATGGAAAACATTAGAAATTAATAACATAGGCTCCCTGGTCCGGAACCGAAAAGAAGCGCAAAGTTAACACGTAACATTCATTTTTCCATTTTCCGGGCTTCGAAATGTAGAGAAGCGACGTAAACCGAGGAAGCACCGGTTATAAATAGTTGTGAAATAATTCATTACATTATAAAAATCCGTATTTTGACCTCGTATCTTTTTTACTTCTCTCCCTAAAGCAAAACGGGAAGCACTAATCAGTTGCCATCAAACTGTTCAGCGCAACTTTAAAACAAATGCGCCCTGCTCTCCAATGGAGTAGTACCTTATTCGCATCATCTCACATTCACTTTTCCATTTCCTGATCCTCCATGAACTGTTGGAAGTAGCCAGAATTAGGGTATCAAAAGTATAAAAATCACTCACCCGGTGGATACTAACAGGCGGGTTACATGTTAACAAAATATAGTTAGTCCGGAATTTTTCAGGTGGTAGCCGTCGGGGTAGCATACTGTCTATGATCAGTAGTTTCTTACCCTGAAAACTCAGAAAACGTCCATATCGCTGAAAAGTGGCTATACTTCCTGTTTGAACGCGCAGATCAGATCGTGCATTCAGAAGTTGTTGTGCCACCGGCAGTTGCCATACACTGTCATTGCCGGCAAATTGTACGTTATTACCTTTTACACAATCAATGGCCGTATAGGCGGGCACGTTATAGACTATCAGACTGCATTGTTGTCTGCAAATCATAATCCGGTGTACACGAACAATGAGGAATGCCCAGGTACAGAAAAGTCCCGTCCACAAACCAGGTCTGAACTTTACCAGCAGCCACAATGCCAGCCCCGCGATTAACAGATAAAGCAACAGGGTTTGAGCAAGAGAGCAGTGAATGTTCCTGATCAGCGCACCTGGCAACTCTCCGATCCATCCAACGCAACTGTTCATTAAAAAAATGAGGTACTTCAGCGTCTTGCCCAGCCAAACTGCCGCCCCTCCGAAAGGGGCAATAAACAGGAGGATCACTTCTCCATAAATAATCAAGGTAGATAAGGGAACGGCCAACAGATTAGCTGGCAGAAAGTAATTAGGGAACTGGTGAAAGTAAAATAAACTCACCGGCGTGGTGCTGATCTGGGCAGCCAGCGATACGGATATCATTTGCCAAAGCCAGTCGGCCCACCTGTATTTACATTGAAGTAACTGATAAACCGGCTGATAAAAAAGCAGGATCCCTAGTACCGCCAGGTACGACAATTGAAATCCTGCATCTGCTACCAGGTAAGGGTTAAAGCATAATAACATGGTAGCTGAAGCGGCCAGAGTGTTATAAATACTACTATGTCGATACAATATGAAACGCCCTATGGTAATGCCTGTAAACATCACGGCAGAGCGGAGCACCGAGGCCGATGCTCCTGTAAGCAATGCAAATCCCCATAGCACCAGCAGAACGATCACTGCTTTTGTGATATTGATCCAGCGATGTACGGGCAACCATTGTAATAACCACAACAGCGTACCATATAACATGGCAAGGTGCATTCCTGATATGGCAATCACATGCACGATTCCTGTATTGCTGTAGCTCCGTACCACTTCCCGGTCAAGATCCTGGCGGTAACCGATCAGCAATGCTTCCGCCATACCTGCTTCAGGTCCGTTGCCGATATATTTTTTCAAATTAGATAAACAATACTCCTTTGCCTGTAGCAATAACTGTTGAACAGGCTGGCCACGGTTATTTGGTAGCCGGTAAAAGTCCTGCGGACGCAGGTACAACTGCTGATAAACCTGTTGCCTTACCAGGAATTGCTGATAATCAAACGCACCGGGATTACCATTGAACTTAACAGTTTCAGGCCTTTTACGGACTATCAGCTCATCACCATACCGAAGGACCTGCGAACCGCTATCTTTTCCCGTATAAAGCAGCAAATACCCTTTTACTGGCATCCATTCACCCAATCTGTGTACCGCCACTACCTGCGCAATGGTTTTAAACGAACGGGGGGTTTCCTGTGGGGGTTCGTTGATACGCAATAAATATAACGGCGTATCATTAGTGCTGGAATAACCGTAAAATCCTTTACTGTGGCGGAGATCAGCTTTATGCAACAGGAGGCCTCCACAACAGCAGATCAATATAAAAATAAATGTTCCCGGTAACCAGGCAGCGGTGAATCGCCACTGTAGCGGCAAATAACGAAATGCCAACACGGCGGCAATGCAACTGCCTGCCAATGCAAAATATAAAGCTGGATACAGCGGTGTATACAACTGAAGTATTATGCCGGCCACTAAGGGTACAATGATACGCAGAAAGGGCGCACGCTTCCAGCACATCACAACAAACAATGTTGATTCAAATTCCATGTAGGGTTAACTTTTATCAGGTATAACAAACCTCGCATTTGCACCTGGCAAAAGTGTTTTGTAAATGTTAAAGGTGGCCGTTTGAGCCGCTAATATTTATATATGATAACTTGAAAACTTTCACTTTCAGTAAATAAATCTTCATCAACCAGCAAATATTAATATTTATACAACATTTTAATAATCAAATCTTAATAAATTATATATTATATCATCTGTTATTGATTAGTTAACATCTCTTTTAAATATAATATTATTTGTAAACTGCATTACCGGTCACGCTATATGAATTGTATCAAGATTCAATAGTCGTGTCTTTAATGGTTATTTTGAGGGAAAAGAAGGAGCCTGATTTTTATCAGGCTCTGTTTTTTTTCAGCTAATCGATAAATAATAAAAGCCCTTCCGATACCGGAAGGGCTTTTATTATTTTATCCTTAAAGGGAGTTTATTTGCTCAGATACATGCTCTTTTCCTTGAACAGCTGCCTGAAGTACGGATCACGCAGATCTTTGATAAAGCGGATCGCTTCTCCCGTAGATTTCATTTCAGGTCCAAGCTCCTTGTTTACACCCGGGAATTTGTTGAAAGAAAATACCGGCTCCTTGATTGCAAAACCGGTCAGTTTCTTTTCAATAGTGAAGTCCTTCAGCTTATTGGCGCCAATCATCACTTTGGTAGCAATATTCAGATAAGGCACCTGATAAGCTTTGGCGATAAACGGTGTGGTACGTGATGCACGCGGGTTAGCTTCAATCACAAACACATTGCCATCCTTGATCGCAAACTGAATGTTGATCAGGCCACGGATATTCAGGGCCCTGGCTATTTTCTCCGCGTAGTACTCCATGGTGGTCACTTCAATCGGCGACAAATTAAAGGCCGGCAGCAAAGCATGGCTGTCGCCACTGTGGATACCTGCCGGTTCAATATGCTCCATCACTCCCATCACATGGAAATCAGTACCGTCAAAAATACCGTCTATTTCTGCCTCCTGGCAACGATCCAGGAAGTGATCGATCAATATTTTGTTTCCTGGCAGATGCCTGAGCAGGCTCAGTACAGATTCTTCCAGTTCTTCTTCATTAATAACAATCCTCATACGCTGTCCACCCAATACATAAGAAGGGCGTACCAGCACCGGGTAACCTACTTCTTTCGCTACATCAATAGCGTCATCTGTATTATAAGCAGTGCCATATTTAGGATAAGGAATACCCAGTTCTTTCAGCATGTCGGAAAAACGGCCACGGTCTTCCGCAATATCCATGTTGTCAAAGGAAGTCCCGATGATCTTCACCCCGTTTGCTTCCAGGCGTTTGGCCAGTTTCAATGCGGTTTGTCCGCCCAGCTGCACAATCACACCTTCCGGTTTTTCCAGTTCAATTATTTCCCAGAGATTCTCCCAGAACACCGGCTCAAAGTACAGTTTATCCGCCATGTCAAAATCGGTGGATACTGTTTCAGGGTTACAGTTCACCATAATCGCTTCATATCCGCAATCCTGGATGGCCTGCAAACCATGGGTACAGCAGTAATCAAACTCAATGCCCTGGCCGATCCTGTTAGGGCCGGAACCTAGTACAATGATCTTCTTCCTGTCTGTAGGAATACTTTCGTTGACAGTATCGAAGGTCGAATAGAAGTAAGGCGTTTTAGCTTCAAACTCTGCACTGCAGGTATCTACCATTTTGAAAGTACGGGTAATGCCCAGTTGCTTACGTTTTGCGTATACTTCGTCTTCATCACAATCACCGAACAACACAGCCAGCTGTGCATCAGAGAATCCGAGTTTCTTGGCATCCCTGAGCATATCTTCGGAAACAGATTGCAGTTCGAGTTCCGCCAACTGTTTTTCCATATTCACGATATCCTGGATCTGGTTCAGGAACCAGCGGTCAATATAAGTGAGCTGGTGAATATGCTTTACGGATACACCGGCCATCAGGGCATCTTTGATACGGAAAATACGGTCCCAGGTAGGGCGCTTCAGTTTCTCTACCAGTTGTTCACTCTTCATAAGCGACTTACCATAGTAACCGAGTCCGATTGCATCGTTCTCGAGGCTCTGGCAGGCCTTCTGCAGCGCTTCAGGGAAAGTACGTCCGATAGACATTACCTCTCCTACTGATTTCATCTGCAAACCTAAAGTATCATCGGCACCTTTAAATTTATCGAAGTTCCAGCGTGGCATTTTTACAATCACATAATCCAGTGCCGGTTCGAAGAAAGCAGAAGTAGTTCTGGTGATCTGGTTTTCCAGTTCATCCAGTGTATAACCAATGGCCAGTTTAGCGGCTATTTTTGCAATCGGGTAACCGGTTGCTTTGGAAGCCAGTGCAGAAGAACGGCTTACACGCGGATTAATTTCAATAGCGATCAGCTCTTCGTTTTCAGGATTGAGAGAGAACTGCACGTTACAGCCACCGGCAAAGTTGCCAAGGTCGCGCATCATTTTCATGGCCTTGTTGCGCATGTCCTGGAATGCAGTGTCGCTCAGGGTCATTGCTGGCGCCACGGTAATGGAATCTCCGGTGTGGATCCCCATCGGGTCCAGGTTTTCCACGGTACAAATGATAACCACGTTATCGTTCTTGTCACGCAATAATTCCAGTTCAAACTCTTTCCATCCGAGTACGGCTTTTTCTACCAGTACCTCATGGATAGGAGATGCTTTCAAGCCACGGTCCAGCGCTTCGTCGAGGTCTTCCCTGCTATGCACAAAACCTCCACCGGTACCACCCAGCGTGAATGATGGACGGATCACCAGGGGAAACCCTATTTCCTGGGCAAATTCTTTACCTTCCAGGAAGGAGTTAGCTGTTCTGGCCGGCGCTACCGGTATACCCAGCTGGATCATCCACTGGCGGAACTGTTCACGGTCTTCCGCTTTATCAATGGCTTTGATGTCAACCCCGATCAGACGAACGTTATTTTTTTCCCATATTCCCAGTTCGTCTACTTCTTTACAAAGGTTCAGCGCAGTTTGGCCGCCCATAGTAGGTAATACGGCATCTATCTGGTTTTCTTCCAGGATCTGCTCAATGCTTTCCACGGTCAGTGGCAGCAAATAAACCTTATCAGCCATCATTGGATCCGTCATGATGGTAGCCGGGTTGGAATTAATCAAAATCACTTTAATTCCTTCTTCCCGCAGCGAACGTGCTGCCTGGGAACCGGAATAGTCAAATTCGCAAGCCTGACCAATAATAATGGGTCCAGAACCGATAATGAGTACAGATTTGATAGATGAGTCTTTTGGCATTTGTGTAATCTATTGAAAATGAAAAACCAAATTGATTTTTCTGCCGTTCGAGGGAACAAAAAAATCGTGCAAAGCTACGGCATTTGAATTTTATAAATGGAAATAAATTTTGTTTGGAAGAAGATTTTTTTGAGAGAGAGAATAAATACCCGTTGTTTTATATGTTAATTTTATCTCATTCAGATAAAAATTTCTTTTATGGAAGGATCGGATGATGGTTTTCTGAACGACGGGTATGAGGAGGCAGATTACCCCGGAAAAAAAACCAGCGTTTTGTCACCATAGCCCACCCCAGAAGCATCATTGAAAATATATACAAGGAACTTGAATTCCTGCTGGATCCGGACCTGGGAAGATCATTATCGCTCATCACCAATTTTGAAGACGCCATCACCTTACGCTTCTACCTTCAGTTACGTATCAACAGGCTCATCACCGAAGAAGCATCAATGGAGAACCTGCTCAGGCACACACTGGCATTGATAAAGAAATTAAACTCCCTGAATTAACAGCAAAAGAACGGTCCCGGATTTTTCCGTATAAATACTTATCCTGATCTCATCTTAATCTCCTAACTTTATCATCCGCAGTTAAAACATACCTGCGCTACAACCCCAAAACGACTGGCACTAATTCTACATCAGCCCTGCCCTGCAGGGAATCTTGCTTCTATTTTATATTTAAACACCCCAAAAATCAAATGTCATGCGTACAGCTGAAATTCATTATGGCGACGATGGTCGCGTAGATGTTGCCGTTCCTAAAGGCACCAAACTGGAAGAAATTACCAAACTGCAATCCATGGTGATCAAACAGATCAATCCCCGCGGCTGCCAGGCCTGCTTATCCGGCGTTCATTTTAACATCCGTGAAAAACTTGAACAGGTGATCAAGGTAGACCTGGATAAAATGGCTGTGATCAAAGACATTGCCATCAAACAACATTAATCCGGATGGGGGTGTGTCAATGGTACAGGGTAGCTCTTAGCAACCTCGTTTAAACCCGATGCACCCTCATTTTAAACTTCCCGCCATGTCACAAGTATTGTCAACTGCCAGGACTGGCCGCCTTTATCAGCAAACTATTCCACAGCTGGGTGTAGGCCTGCTTTATAATCCTTCGCTGGAGTTATACCTCGATGCCTGCCCAGGCATATGCGATTATGTGGAAATCATTCCTGATATGTTCTGGACGGACCGCGGCAACCTCGCACCACACAGGTTTGAGGAAATTGAATCGTGGATGAAAGTGCTGGATAAAATAGCAGCACAATATCCCCTGACCTCTCACAATATCTCCTACTCCCTGGGTAGCGCAGGCATCTTCGATAAATCCTATCTCTATAAAATGAAAGAATGGCATGAGCGCTACCACTTTAAATGGCATAGTGATCATCTCTCTTTTGTAAAAGTGCATAACGAACAACAGGAAGAGCATAATGCCGGGCTGGCCGTACCTGTACCATACGATTATGAAGTGCTGGATATGATAGGTGGGCGCATCAATGCCATCAAACGCGCTATCAGCACACCATTCCTGGTAGAGAACAATGTTTACTTCATTGACCTTCCCGAACAGGAGCTGAGTGAAACAACTTTTCTGAATGAGCTGTCGCACGATACTTCCTGTGGACTACTGCTCGATATCCATAACGTATATACGAATGCGGTAAATCATCACTTCGATGCGAAGGCTTTTATTGCGCAACTGGAACTGGATAAAGTTATTGAAATACATATTGCAGGAGGAAATGAAATGGCCGGCATGTACACAGACTCCCACGCAGGGCCTTGCCCGCCGGAAGTATGGAACCTGCTCGATTATACGTTACCGTTAGTACCAAATTTATGCGGTATCACCTTCGAGTTTCATGAATCTTATTTTCACCTGTTGCAATTTGACGGTATTACCCGCGAGCTGAACAGGGCAAAAGCAGCCTGGAACCTTTATCATACCTGAATACTATGTCACTTCTATCTTTTCAGAAAGCATTAACAGACCTGATTGCCTCCCCGCAATTATGTTTGCAGCTACGCAATGATCCGCAAGCGGTATTGCTACAATACGATTTAACCAACCGCGAGCGCCTGCGACTGCGAACTGTGGTGTATCAGCGGGGCATGTCTGTAAGCTGCACCCTTTACCGGGTTAACCGGATCACGCCTGTTTACACGATGCTTCCCTATACCTGCTTTTTACTGGGAGCACAGCTGATGCCGGTAATAGAAGAATTCTGGGCAATTGATAACCGGTCGGATCTTCAATTCAAAAGGGAGATCAGCATCTTCGGGGAGTTTCTGTTACAGAAACTGCTGAGCGGGGAACTTGTAAATCCTTATCTGCGGGAGATTGTAGTAATGGAACTGGCCATCAATGAATTGAAATTTTTACCGAGGAAATTACTGATAGAAAACAACAACGAAGAAACAGGGCTGCATCCGTTGGTAAGATTGGTGCCATTTGATCATTCGCCCGGGCCATTGCTCACAGCGCTAGCCAACATGCAGCTACCGGAGCAGGAGGAAGATACCGGCGAATACTGGTTACTGCTCGATCACCGGGAGGAAGAGCTTTCTTTCCGTGCGCTGCCCCACAAAAGCAGGGCAGCAGCAGGATGATTATAATTTTATTCTGGAAGACATGACTGCGATAGCTGCTCCCATAACTGCGATCATAGTAAAGGCCACACCAAGATTAGTGGCTTGAGCCACAAATCCTATCAGCGGCGGGCCAAACAGGAACCCGAAATAGCCGATGGTGGAAACCGTAGCCAATGCCATTCCAGGAGGTAATTTCGTAGACTTGCCGGCAGCACTGTATACCAGTGGCACTACGGCAGACACTCCTGCGCCCACTAACATAAAGCCCAGCATAGCCGGAACAAAGTAAGGAAAAATAACCGCCACCAGTAAGCCACTGGCCGTGAGGCCTCCGCTTATCAGCAGCATCTTTTTCACGCCCAGCCGTGTAGTCAGGTAATCGGCTACAAAACGGCCGGAAGCCATTGTGCTCATAAACGCGGCATAACCGGCGCCGGACCATCCTTCCCTTACCTGTATTACCCTGCGGAAGTATACCCCGCTCCAGTCAAACATAGTGCCCTCGCAAATCATTGAGCACATTGCAATAATTCCAAGTGTGAACAGGAACGCATCCGGTTTTCCAAACAGAGAAGGAGCGTTGTTTTCATTGGTAACCCGCACCACCAGCCGGTTCATTGTGAGCGCAACAAGGATCCAGGAGACTGCAGTAACAATTAAAAAGTGATACACCGGCGCAAGATGCAAACCTGTCATCCAGGTACCAAAAGCTGCGCCCGTAAAACCGGCTACGCTCCACAACCCGTGAAACGACGCCATAATAGAACGGCCATACATAGCTTCCACTCCTACTGCCTGCGTATTCACTGCTATATTGGCGAGGTTACCACAAAAACCAAAGAATACAAGACATACACTCAGCTCCCAGGAAGTATGCGCCAGCCCGAGCATTGGCAACACAACAGAATAGGCAACCGCCGCGATAAGCAATACCTGCCGGCTGCCATATTTAGATACCAGTATACCCGCCACCGGAAGGGAAATGATGGACCCTACCGGCAAAGCCAGCAAAACGCTTCCAAGCCCGGCATCATTTAATTTTAATGCCAGCTGTATATCCGGAATACGCGAGGCCCAGCTGGAAAAACATAATCCGGTTAAAAAAAACAAGGCACTCACCGCGATACGGGTAGCCCTTTTATTAATCATTACCATCGATAAATCGTGTAACATCTTCGGTCAGATAAAAGTTGAATTGATCAGATTACCTGTATACCCAGGTTAATATAAGGTTTCAAGGAAGGCAGGTCCGGTTTGTCTGTAATAATTGTATCCAGGCCTGTAATATTACATACTTTAAAAGGTTCTGCCGTTCCCATTTTATCGCTGGTTGCCAGTGCAATGGTTTTATTGGCAGATTCCACCATTGCGCTTTTTACGTCTGCTTCACCAAGATCCAGGCCGGTTACACCTGCATCGGGGTGCAAACTGCAAATGCCCAGGAAGCATATGTCTGCCCGCATTTTTTCCAGCATACGGATGGTATCCATACCGCCGGCTGTTTGGGAATCCTTACCAATCAGCCCACCGGTAAAGATCACTTCAATCACCGGATGCTCAATCAGCTGCGCTACGATGGGTACACTGTTGGTAATAACCCTGATATGCAGGTTAGCAGGAAACAATTTCGCCAGCATCAGGGTAGAAGTACCCCCATCGAGAATAATGGTTTGCCCGTTGTGCAGGTACGACAAAGCTTTGGTAGCAATATGCTTCTTATCATCTTCATGATATACGATACGTTCCTTAAAAGAATAAGGATTCGGGGAATGCGGGATAGCTCCTCCCCGAACTTTTATCAGCTGCCCGTTCTGTGCAAGGGATTCCAGGTCCCTGCGCACAGTATCCTCCGATACCTGCAAGTCGCTGCTAAGCTCTGCCTGCAGTACCTTATGATCTGTTTGCAGCTTTTTAAGAATATAATCCAACCGTTCCTCTCTCAACATAAGTCATGCTATTTTATGCAATATTATGAAAGATTATGCAATAATTTGCGAATTATGGCATAACTTTGCATAAAACAGCAAAATATGGCAAGAATAGCAATCGACATGGACAATGTAATGGCAGATCTCACCCAGCATCTGCTGGACGTATACGCTAAAGAGTACGGGGAAGTAATAGACCCGGAGCGTTTAAACAACATCCCGGAGGGCAGTGCTTTTCCTGAAGGCGTGGCCATGAAAATATTAAGGACTCCCGGCTTTTTCAGGGATATACCGGTAATGGCCGGGGCAAGGGAGGTAGTGAAGGCGCTGGCAGACCAGCATGAAGTTTTTGTAGTGTCTGCAGCAATGGAATTTCCTTTATCACTGGCGGAAAAACACGCATGGCTGAATGAGCATTTCCCTTTCATCAGCTGGAAAAACATTGTATTCTGCGGATCTAAAACCATTGTGGAAGCGGATTATATGATCGACGACCACGACAAAAACCTGAGTACATTTAAAGGAACGCCGCTTCTGTTTACAGCGCCGCACAATTTGCCCCTTACGGATTATAAAAGGGTCAATAACTGGGAAGAAGTAGCCGCCTACTTTGCATTAACTCCTGCCAAAAGCAATGGGGAGCTCCTGGCTGTAAACTAAGCTCAGGACTCACCTGGCTTCCAGGATATTGATCTTTTTTTCAAGGGTGCTCACTTTACGGATATACTGCTGTACTTCCATACACTTATCCAGGTAAGCCTCCGCCCAGTTAACTTCCTGCTTTATTGACTGCGGCCCCATAAAGTAGCCGGGCAACAATCCCAGGTGATGATGTAGCTGCTGTAGCTGTGTATCGCTGAATGCCGCGGAATCGAGCCATTCATGCACTTCACTTATTGATAGCTGCAGCCGGGCCGCCAGTTGTTTATCTTTTATTTTCTGCTTCGCAAGATAGAGCTGCAACAGTTCTCCATGATGCCAGGAATTCCCTTCCAGTGAATTCCAGTTACAGAAATCTTCCAGCGTGATAGGGATGGCTCCCAGCAATATATCCAGCTTTTCTCTTTTGATAGCTGCCAGTGAAAAATAACGATACAATCCCTGTGGGGTTAGTCCGGTTTTCTTTGCATAGTGAAGGATTACAATTCGTTTCTGCCTTAAAATACGCCGTAACCTGGCGCCCGCGTGAACATAATATGGAACTGACATTTACAGAATTCCTGTTTTGGTGAGAAATGGGGTGCATACACAAATATAATACTTTTTTATTCTCAAAACAGGGGTTACTATCTCATTTTATAAATGATTATCAGGATAGCTATCAGCAAATATTATTATAATAACAAACCCGTGATTTTAATCCTTTTGTTTACGGAAGGCAGCCAATTCCTTCTTTAACTGCAGTACTTCATCTTTCAGGGCGGCATGGCTTTTCAGCAGCTGTGTATACTCTTCCAGCTGTTTATAATACTTTTCCCGTAACAGCATCATTTCCTCGCTGTCTGTGTTCCTGCCTTCCTGCAGGGCACCTGGATTAAGAAAACTTTCCACGCTCATATCCAGTCCTTTCGCTACTCTTTCCAGTTCATCCGGTGAGAAACTTTCCTTTTCAAATAGATTGTACATTGTGCGGCGACTCATCTCCAAACGCCCTGCCAGCTTACTTTTGTTCAGCCCTTTCTCTGCGATAATGTGCTGTAAGCGTTCCCCGTGGTGTATGTTTTTTCCATTGGTCAGCTGCATAGCGCCATTCCACCTCATAAACTCTTCCGGGGTAATGCCGATAAGGGAACAAAAGCGCTCCATGGTAGCACGTTTCATGTCGCTTTTCCGCAAGTGGTAATGAGCTATTTGATTTGTAAAACCGGCCATAGTGGCGAAATCTACAATCTTTATCTTTTTCTGTTTTAAGATCTGCTTCAACCGGTGTCCCATGTGTATCAGGCTCGACTGCATCCTTTTTTCATTTTAAATTATGATGCTACATACAGGATGACCTGTCGTATTATCGTATAATTTAACAATTAATATTTCATTCTGTAAATAAAAATATCAATTTAACAAAAAAAATATAAGCCTGTAAACAGCCCTGGCCAACAAAAGGCATACTAACTGTAAAGCGTATACGCAAAAACAGCAACAAGAAATATTTATCGATTTAATAGTTATGAAATCAGAATGATAACAAGCAGGATTATTGTGTAACCAATACACATCATTTTTAGCTTAACGAATCATAAACAAATACATGATTTCACCTCCAAATCAGCCACAGCAGCCTATTACATCACTATATAATTTTTTTATAGAAAGTAAAGTTTTATAATTATAAATTGCATGATTATAAATATATTTGCTTACACCTTAAAGTAACTTTAAAACATGTTCTACTACTCTGACAATTCATTTGTTAACCATATCCGATCATTCTCAAAACAATATCCATTATGAGCAAGGAACCAATAAATGTGCTGCTCGACATTCACACCAAACTTTCAGGTTTACCGGTGGTATTCAGGGAAAAAGTATGTGAAGAATGCAACTGGAGCACACCCACATTCTATCGCAAGATGCGCGGAAAGGATAAGCCTAATCCAAATGAGAAGGGGAAAATCATTCCTGCTCTCAGCAATGCGGAAAAGCAAAAGATCATTGAAATCATGGAAGAGGTATTTGCATCCTGCGAAGAAGACCTGGAAAAATACCGGAAACGTACCCGGTGATCACTTTGCCTTTCATCCGCTGTCTGTAGAAACATCTTCCGTAAAAATCATCATGCGCCGTAAAGCCTTGTTCCCCACCCCGGGCAAACAAGGCTTTACTTTTTGATCGCAGCGAATTTTGTCTGACTCAGGATTATGCTGATTACATAGATTTTATTTTAAGGGGGCTTTTCTATTACACCCTCGAGTGATATTTGCCTGGGCACACCTTCTATTTCAATAACACCCTTTAATGATAGCCTCGCATTGCTGATCCGGACCGGCACACCGTCTGCTTTCCATTCGAACCCGATATTTACCTGTAATACCAAGCAACAGGCATACCTTCCGCCTTCTATTACGCCCTTGAGTGATGTTTGCCTGAGCACATCTTCCATTTTCATTAAAACTCATTAATATTAATAATGCCCGCTGTATTGCTGATCCGGACCGGCATACAGTCTGCTTCCATTGGAACTTCCCTGGCAATGACATCCACCACACAGCTGTGATACCGGCATACAGTCTGCTTCCATTGGAACCCGATGTTTGCCTGCAATGCCTGAGCACAGGCACATCTTCTGTTTCTATTAAACCTTTGTACAATACCTGTCCTCAATGCGGGCTAACACGCTGCTGTTCCGTTAAAAACGCCGACCACCGATAACCTTTTAACCGGAGCCTTATTTAACTTCCCCACTGTTTCGTTGAAACTCATTGGATCCGGATGCTGTCGGGTTTGTGCATATCGATTCCGTTGAAACCCATTGGAAAAATCCCGCCTGCACCTGCAAACTATCCTTAATGCTTAGCACATTACTAAATCTCTCATCAACTAAGTTTTTCTTTTTAAAACTAAATTCTTAGTTTTAAGATTATAAACAACTTTTTATGCATCGGACAATCCAATGTTTTTTCAGCCTGATTTTGCTTATTTCTATAGCTTCTCCCGCACGGGCACAGGATTCTATCAATCGCGCACAGGTAATGGACTATCTTCAGAACCAGCAATATGAAGCCGCCATCAGCTATCTGCAGCCGCGGGTACAGGAAAATAATATCGGTCAGCTATCCCTCCTCGCCTATACTTACTATCTGTCCGGAAAAACAAAAGATGCTATTAACCATTATGAAAAAGTATTATTGCTGGATAGTAACAATGTGGCGGCCCATCAATATCTTGCCGGCATCAGTATGCAGATGGAAAGCCCTCTCCCCGCCGTTTTTCATTACCGGCACCTCATCCGGCTACAGCCCACTAATGCCACTGCATGGAAACAACTTAGTTTTGCCTGCTTCGCTGCACAACAACCGGACACAGGGTTCGTTTACTTGCAGAAAGCATATGTCCTTAATCCGGCAGATCCAAAAGTGACCGCCCGGCTTGGGGAAGAACTGATAGAGAAACAACAGTATCCGCTGGCAGACAGCATTCTACGCGCCTTCCTGAAAACGGACTCCCTTCAACCCTCTGTTATTATGACCGCTATCAGGTCTGCCTGGTTCCTGAAAAACTACACCCGCTGTACAGACCTGGGCACCCAACTGATGCGAATGAATATTTTATCGCCCAATACCTTCAGTATTGTAGCTGCCGCCTGGTACACCCTTAAACAATACCAGCAATGCATTGGAGTATATGAATACCTGCAGGCTAACAAAGGGCAGTCGGAAACCATTATGTATTATGCCGCCCTTGCCTATACGGAATTAAAAAACTATACCGCCAGCAATGAACTGCTGCAAACCTGTATAGATATGGCTACTTCCAAAAGCCTGAATAGCTATTACAGCGGGAAATCAGCAAACTATGAAGGCATGCGTCAGTACAAACCGGCTATCGCCAACCTGGACACAGCCTATTACCTGTTCCACCAACCCCTCCACCAGTATAGCATTGGCCGTATCTACGAAGTACGTTTGCATAACAAACAAATGGCCACGCGATACTATAAACGTTACCTGCAACTTGGCAATCCTGCTAACCCCCAGGAAGCAGATGTTTACAAATACCTCCGCACATATGTTGAAAAATAATCTGCTTCTAATATGATTTTTTAGATTATTTCCAGCAAAACATCTGGTTTTTCTTAAATTTAAAGCCCGTTAGGAAAATGCATGTACTTAACCAATAAACAATTACGGTGCTATGTCGTACCCACACCAGATCAAGAGTATCGAAGATTATCAGCAGGCTTATCAACAGAGTGTTATTGACCCCGAAGGTTTCTGGGCCAATGTAGCAGACCATTTTTACTGGCGTCGCAAATGGGACAAGGTATTGGACTGGAACTTCAAAGATCCCGAAATCAAATGGTTTACCGGTGCAAAACTGAACATCACAGAAAACTGCCTGGACCGGCACCTGGGCACATTGGGAAATACACCTGCCATCATCTGGGAACCCAATGATCCTGAAGAACACCACCGCATTATCACTTACCGCGACTTATACAACAAAGTTTGCCAGTTTGCGAACGTGCTGAAAAACAATGGTGTTAAAAAAGGCGACCGAGTGTGTATTTACATGGGCATGATACCCGAACTGGCTATTGCCGTGCTGGCCTGCGCCCGTATCGGCGCCGTACACTCGGTGGTTTTCGGAGGCTTCAGCGCGCAATCCATTGCCGACAGGATACAGGATGCCCAGTGCAGCCTGGTGATCACCTGCGACGGCGCCTATCGCGGTGCTAAGGATATCCCGCTGAAATCAGTTATGGACGACGCTTTGATGGCTTGCCCATCTGTAAAAAAAGTAATTGTATGCACCCGTACCCGCACCCCGGTAAGTATGCTGAAAGGCAGGGACCTGTGGTGGGAAGATGAAATAAAACAGGTGGAAACAATGGGTAACCCTCCCTGTCCCGCTGAAGAAATGGATGCAGAAGATCTTTTGTTCATCCTCTATACTTCCGGATCTACAGGCAAGCCCAAAGGCGTAGTACACACCTGCGCCGGCTACATGGTATATGCCAACTATACTTTCGTAAATACCTTCCAGTACCAACCCGGCGAAGTATACTTTTGTACCGCAGATATCGGATGGATCACCGGCCATAGCTACATCGCCTATGGTCCACTCAGCGCCGGCGCCACCACCCTTATGTTTGAAGGAGTGCCCACCTATCCGGACGCAGGCAGACTGTGGGAAATTGTAGATAAATTCCGTGTAAACATCTTATATACCGCTCCTACAGCTATCCGTAGCTTAATGAGCTATGGTCTCGGACCGGTTAATCATAAAGATCTCAGCTCCCTTAAAAAACTGGGCAGCGTGGGAGAACCGATCAACGAAGAAGCCTGGCACTGGTTTAAAGATAATATCGGCAAAGGCAAATGCCCGATCGTAGACACCTGGTGGCAAACAGAAACCGGGGGTATCATGATCACACCAATTGCCGGCGTCACCAAAGAAAAACCTGGATATGCCACCCTCCCGCTGCCCGGTGTACAACCTATCCTGGTAGATGAAAATGGTAAGGAACTTAAGGGCAACGGCGTAAGCGGTAACCTCTGCATCAAGTTCCCCTGGCCAGGCATGCTGCGCAGCACTTACGGCGATCACGAACGTTTCCGCAAAACCTATTTCTCCACCTACG
This sequence comes from Chitinophaga sp. OAE865, assembly GCF_040546735.1. Lineage (NCBI taxonomy): Bacteria > Pseudomonadati > Bacteroidota > Chitinophagia > Chitinophagales > Chitinophagaceae > Chitinophaga > Chitinophaga sp. OAE865. The sequence continues at coordinate 526,087 of NZ_JBEPOF010000001.1, forward strand.
AAAATCTCTACTTCACCGGCGATGGTTGTTTGAGGGATGAAGACGGCTACTATAAAATTACCGGCCGCGTAGATGATGTGCTCAATGTAAGCGGTCACCGTATCGGTACTGCAGAAGTAGAAAACGCCATTAACATGCATGCCGGCGTAGTGGAAAGCGCCGTGGTGGGCTATCCTCACGATATCAAAGGTCAGGGTATTTATGCTTATGTGATCACCGAACGGGTCACACATGATCCTGAACTGACCAAAAAAGATATCGCACAAACAGTGGCCCGTATCATAGGCCCCATTGCAAAGCCTGATAAAATACAGATCGTAAGCGGGTTGCCTAAAACCCGTTCCGGCAAAATCATGCGCCGCATTTTGCGCAAAATTGCCGAAAATGACCTGGATAACCTGGGCGATACCTCCACCCTGCTGGATCCTGGCGTGGTAGACGAAATCAAGAAAGGAAAACTATAATAAATTCCTGAGCTTAAAAACGAAGGGATGCAGCACGATGCTGCATCCCTTCGTTATACATGAATACCCGGTTATGAAGCGTTTCTTTAAAAAGCTGGCCTGGACCCTCATTGTCCTGTTTGTACTGCTTAATATCATCGGGGCTTTCCATGCCTGGAAATTCACTCATTTTTATGAAGACGGCGGCCGCAGGAACAAACTTCCTGAACAAATGAGCACGGCCGAAAAATTAAAAATGATCCTGTTTGGAGTACGCATCGCTAAATCGGCTACCACCGTTTTTCCATCTGTCCCCTATGAAACCGCATTGCTCCACACTGCCGGCGGCTTACGGCTGGAAGGCTGGTGGATACCGGTCCGGGCAGCCAGGGGTACTGTGATCCTGTTCCATGGCTACAATGGTAGTAAAGGCTCTCTTTTCCCTGAGGCAAACCGTTTCCGTTCCTTAGGCTATAATACTTTCCTGCTGGATTTCCGCGCTCATGGCAACAGCGAAGGATATACCTGCAGTATAGGCTATAAAGAAGCAGAAGATGTAAAACTTGCCTGGGATTATGTAAAACAGAAAGGGAATCAGCCCATCATTCTCTGGGGCGTAAGCATGGGCGCTGCAGCCATTTTAAAGGCTGTTCCCGAATATGGACTCACGCCAAAGCAACTAATCCTTCAATGCCCGTTTGCCACGCTCACAGATGCCGTAAAAAGCAGGATGCGTTCTGTTCACCTGCCGGCCACTCCGCTTTCACAGATCCTTACTTTCTGGGGAGGAATAGAACAGGGATTTTGGGGGCCCGGTTTCAAACCGGAGCGCTATGCACGCCGGATACATATGCCGGTATTATATTTTTACGGGAAACAGGATATCCGGGTGATGGCTAAAGAAACACAGGAAGTATTTTCCCACCTGGGCACCCGTCAGAAAAAACTGTACATCTTCCCCGATGCAGGTCACCAATCGTTCTGTGGCAAGGATTCCACAGCATGGATGAAAGAAGTCTCCGCTTTTCTCCAACAATAAAAAAGCGCGCACCATACGAGTGGAGCGCGCTCTTCACAGGATCTGACCCGCCGTTTATATTTGAGTCATGGTGCAGTATCACTGCGCCACTAGATGCCGTACCTGTGTATCAGTATCCTAAATTACAACTGGTAACTGCCAACCGGAGTCACCACAAAATATTCAGCAAAAATCTTACCGGCGAATTACCACCGGGGTCCCTACTTTTATCACCTCATATAATTCGTTTACATCTGAGTTCTTCATGCTAACACAACCTAATGTCCAGTTAATACGTCCTTCCACATAATTATCCCGGATACCTGAATTGTACTCTACTCCGTGAATGCCAATAGCACCGCCAATACTGGCGTTGGCAGGTACCATACCCTGTGCCTGGCGGTCATGGAATTTCTGCCATGATATCTCATTCGGATAATCCAGCAGCATAAACCGGCTCCAGCTTTTATCTACTCTTTTTGTTAAAATATGAAAGGTCCCTTCCGGTGTTCTGCGATCACCTTCCATTTGTTTATCGGTTTGGTCGCGGTTACCAAATACCACCTTGTAGATTTTTCTCAACGTAACATCCTCATACACGTACAACCGGTAATCGCTTTTATCTATCAGCAGGAAAATTTTATCAGGATCAATGTTGGCAGCATTTAACCTTACACTATACAAATCAGATTCGTTGATAAATCCACTTAGCGGCAGCAGCAACAGAACAGCTACCAACCAGTAATGATGGCACTTCTTCATAGGAGTTATAAATATGCAGATAACGTAGCGGAATATTAATTTATTGTTCGGGAGATGGGTGAAAAAGCAAAGGCACAAAGCGTAAAACTTTGTGCCTTTGCTTTTTATATGATTTTTTCCTGTTATTCTCAATACCCGAAGATCTCTTCCAGCGTGAGTTTCTTCACATCTCCATATTTTTTCAGATCATCCATGCTCACCTTCTTTTCGGAGGCAACAATGCAATAAGTATATGGTTTATGCGCAAGGTGCTCATCATGGAATTTCTTCACATCATCAAAGCTCAGTTTGTCGATAGACTCATACACCTGCTTACGGATATCCTTATTCAGTCCCAGTTTCTGTGCAGCCAGATAACTGAAAATGATATTGTCGTTGGTGATACGTTCTGTTTCAATATCCTGCCTTATGCCTTCCTTAGCGGTTTGCAGCAACTTGTCAGCGCGGGGAATATCATTCAGCAGTTCATTCATAGCGGAAATGGCCTCATTCATTTTATCGGCCTGGCTACCTACATAAGCCTCTACTGAATAACGTTCATCTTTCTTACCAGGGGACGTATATAATGCTTTTGTGGAATAGGCCAGCGCTTTGGATTCACGGATCGTCTGGAAAACAACAGAGCCCATACTGCCGCCGAAATAACTGTTGAACAAGGCTACTATTGCTGTGTTGGCGGGGTCGTATACTGCCGAGTTTCTCAGCCAGTTCACTTCTGCCTGTACCATATCATAGTCTGCAAACAACACCTGGTTCTTATCCTGGTTGCCTTTCACAAATTTCACTGCTTCGGGCGCTGTTTTAAAGGTGGCAGGTAAAGGATGCAGTTTCTTCACCTCTGCTGCTGCAGCGGTCAGGGACTGGGGGCCCCAGTAAATCACCATATGCTTATAGGTAGGCAGCTCATGCAAAATGGTAACCAATTCTGACGCGGAAATACCATCCAGCTCTGCCTGGTTCAGCTGGTTGTTAAACGGATTTTTAGCGCCATACGTGGCATAATTCACCATCCCTTCCATGATAGCGCCCTTATTCAGTTTACTGTCTGCGCGGGCTTTCTGCAGGCGGCCTTTAAGTGCGGTCAGTACCTCTTCATTAGGCTTGCAGTTGGCAATCACGTGCTCAAACAGGGCAACAGCCTTATCAAAATTTTCCTGCAATCCGCTGATAGTAATGAAGGTTTTTTCTGCGGTAGTAAATACACTGAAGTTACAGGCGATGTTGTAAAACTCTTTGCTGATTTGTTCAGAAGTATATTTATCGGTGCTCAGGTATTCGAGGTACTGTGCTGCCAGATCGAGCTTTTTATCATTCCAGGTACCAATATCGAAACGATAGTATAGGCGGAAAAGACCATTGTCTTTATTTTGTACATACATCATATCGGTATTGCCGAGAGATGTTTTCTGGATATCCTTTTCATAATCCAGCCATTGTGGCTTTACCGGTGTGGCAGGCATGGCAGCGATCTGTTGCAGGAACGGCGACTGCGCTTCCCTGTTCACTTCTACCGGGGTGATAGCTGGTTTTTCCACTTTTTCGATGTTCTTATCTTCACCTTTACGTTTGTAGATAATAACATAGTTATCGTTGAGATATTTATTGGCGTAGTCAACAATTTGTTTTTTGGTAACTGTACCCATATCATCTACAAAGGCTACATCATACTGCCAGTTCTTACCCCGGCTTTTGATGAAACCGTTCATCAGGGCGGTAGCACGGTTATTATTGTTTTCCAGGCCCTGCAGTTCGTCCAGTTTGGTGTTGTTAACAATGGCTTTTACGAGGGTTTCATCAAAGTCTCCTTTCTTGAGGATATCCAGCTGGCCCAATAAAAGCGCCTTTACATCCTCCAGGGTCTGCCCCTGTTTGGCTTTACCGCTGAGGGAGAAGATGGAGTAATCTTTCAGGCCCAATACACCTGCATTGGCGTTCAATACTTTCTGTTGCCTGTTGATGTTCAGATCAATTAAACCGGTCTTACCATTTTGCAGGATAGACGACAGTACACCCAGTACCAGGTTGGATTTGGTATCCAGCGCACCGGGCATTCTGAAGGCAATATCCACGCTTTCAGCATCGGGACCCAGTACTTCTTTCACTACCGGCGATTTAATAGGCGCTTCCGGTGCGGGGTTATATTCCTTTACCGGTTTGGCTTTCATATAGCTGAATTTCTGATCAATAGACCTGATCACATAATCCGGGTCGAAATCACCTGCCATAACGATAGCCATGTTGTTAGGCACATAGTATTCGTTATAGAATTCACGGATCACTTTCAGATTTGGATTTTTGAGGTGCTCCACGGTACCGATGGTAGACTGCTGACCATAGTTATGCGTAGGGAACAGCGCCGCAAGCATGGTTTCGTATACTTTGCGGCCATCATTATCCAGTCCGCGGTTCTTTTCTTCGTACACGGCTTCCAGTTCTGTGTGGAACAAACGGAAAACCGGGTCGCGAAAACGCTCTGCCTGTACGGTCAGGTATTTATCTACTGCATTAGACGGAATATCTTCCTCGTAGATGGTTTCCTCCACCCAGGTGTGTGCATTGGTGCCCTGTGCGCCCATGCCCGACATCATTTTGTCATATTCATTGGCGATGGCGTATTTGGCGGCTACGCCGGAAACGCTGTCTATTTCGTGATAAACCGCTTTACGGGCCGCCGGATCTGTTGTTTTGTTGTATTTGTCGTATAAATCGGAGATCTCGTTTATCAGGGGCTTTTCTTTTGCCCAGTCGAGCGAGCCAAACTTCTCGGTGCCTTTAAACAGGAGATGTTCCAGGTAGTGTGCGAGACCGGTGTGGTCTTTCGGGTCGTTATCGCTGCCGGCACGGGTACCGATCAGTGTCTGGATGCGGGGATCTTTCTTATTAACGCTCAGGATAACTGTGAGGCCGTTTTTCAGTGTGTAGAAACGTGCCTTCATGGGATCATTGGAAACGTACTTATAGGTATAACCGCCAGCAGTAGCTTCCTTCCATTGATATTTGCCCTGGGCTCCCGCCACTTTCAGCGAGCAGGCAAACAGGAATAGTAATACGACTCTTTTAAGACTCATACAAATAGTTGGTTTTTTGAAATTATACTGTCAAATATACCGGAAGTCAAAATTATAAAGCGGGAAAAAAAGGGAGAATTGTATGAGCGGTAGAGGCATAGGGGTTGCAACCGGTTGCCGGGCCGGTAATTTGCTTAATAAGCCGGCGGATGATCTCAGGGATTTGGATTGCTGTAAATCGTGTACTTTCCCCTTACAAAAACCTGGTTAAAAAGCAGGGAATCAATAGCCCCATTGTTATTGGGGACCTGTTTTTTCGCCTTCAGGCGGTTCCTGTTACGGTTAACGGGAACAACTTTAGTATTGGAGGCAGGAATTACCTGGGAAAAATACCTGGCTGGTGGGATACCAGCTGGCACCACTGCCAGTGGCAATTGTTCCGGCTGATCAATAAGGATATTCTTTTTTTCGAGTCTAACGCCTAATAAACGTTTCTCACAGGAGTGAATCCATGCAATGCAACCAATACATGTCATCAAAGCAACAAAAGAACGCATAAACACAATTTAGGACTGGCTAAAAAATCTTAGAATCCGTTTAACCGGATGCCTATCGAAAATGGATATTGCTGTAACCCATAATCGTGTAATGCCGTTAAGGCAAAGTTTGCATACAACTTCACAGGTCCATAACCCAATTCACTGGTAAGGCCAAAACGCCACTTATTAAGATTAAAGTCGTCCGTTTTCCTGACCTTGCCTCTTTCTTCACTTACCTGCTTTGTTCTGGATTTGAGGAGATAACCACCGGAGACACCGAAGCTCGCCTGGAACGCGCGTCCTGGGCGGGCGGGGTTAGAATTGAAATTAAGCATTACCGGAATCGAGATATATTCGGCAAACAGCTTATTTTTCGAAAATTCTACGGAATCCCGGATTATTTGTGTAGGATAGCCAGGCAAATATGTAATGCTGCGGGCATACCTATAGTTATTCATCTCCAATCCTAAAGCATATAACAAGTTAAGCTTGTGTTTTGTTAAATTAAGTCGCTGTTGAAACAGCCAGATATTAAAATTGATCGATTTTCCGGTAATAAGTTTAAATTCCGAAGGTGTTAATGGCTCGCTGGCTTCCCTGGGTGCAAAAGTTGCCAGGCCTGCAGCTGAATAATCATATGATTTACTTACCGGCGACATGGCGGGAGCCCCGTTATAATACATATTGCTATTGGGGTAATAATTGATAAAGCTGGCCCCGTTATAGTCACTGTGATCAATATAATTATTGAAACCCACATCAAAAACGAACCATTTGGTTTGCAGGTTCTTTTTGAGTTTCTGGCGGGCATAGGCAGTATCATTATAGAATTTATAGCTGGTACGGCCCTTATCATTCTTCCCTTTGATAATGATCAATCCCTTGATCTGTATGGTGTCCGGAGGAGCCGGTGTATTTTTATCTGCCTTTTGCGCATGAGCCCATCCGCCACATAATACCAGTAACAAAATGAGTAAAAATTTATGCTTCATATGCTATGACCATGATTTATTATTTATTCCGTTTACGGGAAAAAAACTTTGCAACATTGGTTACCTTGTCCAGGATCCGGCTGTCGCTGCCGCTTACTGAAATGATCAGCTCACCGGGAGCGCCAGGTTGTTCGGCCGTGGGGACTATTTTATTATTTAAGTGATCGTCTGTTTTGGTTGTATTAGCCGCCAGTACTGTTTCTTTGGTGTCGGGGCGGGCAGCAACATGGGCATTGCCGGCCTGCTGCAGATGTTCTTCCACTACTTCACTCATGGAATTACGCTGCGGAGCCAGCTGGGAAATAACCGGTAGATCTGTTTTAGGGGCATCTGCGGAAGCCAATACAGGCTCATTTGCCTTGGTAGCCGGTTCGGCAACAGGTGATGTTACCGTTTTGCTGCGTTTTGCCGGCAATGCCTGATTAGTTTTCGGAGTAACGGCAGGAGTGCCCTTTGTTATTGCGGCATCAGCAAGCTGACCAGGTGTAGCAGATGGGGTAATATCCGGGACTACAGCCGGAGTATTTACAGGCGCGGTAACCGCCGGTGGCGTATTTACCGCAACAGCCGGTTGCTGTACCGGCCCATTGCCTGCCGGCAATAACCAGATAACCAGCCCTGCCACTACTGCGGCGGCGGCAGCTACCCATCCCATGCGGCGGTACATTGGCAGCACCCTGCGTTTACTGCTTCTATATAAAGATGCTTTATCCTTAAATACAATTGAGGTATCGGGTGTAAGCCTGGTGGCCTGAAACAGCGCCAGCTCCTGTCTTGCAGCCGGATGCTGCTGCAGATGGGCCTGTAAAACAGCCTCTTCTTCAGTTGTTAACTCTCCATCTATATAACCCAGCATTAAGGTCTCATAATCAACGGAAGCTGTTTTGTACAAGGCAGCTTTATTATCAAAAACGAATTGCCTGTCCGGTACCAGTTTGGTTCCTTCCAGCAATTCCAGTTCCTGCCGGAACTGCGGATGTTTTTGCAGGAAAAGTTCCAGTGCAGCCAGTTCTTCCGCATTCAGCTCACCATCGATGTAACTGAGAAGATAGGACTCGTAGTTTGATATGTTAATTTCTATCGACAAAAATCTAAATTATTATAAAAATATTATATAACATTTTCCATTTTCACCAGGTAATTTTTCAGGTGAATCCTCGCCCGGTGCAGGTAAACCTTTACCTGGGAAGGACTCAGGTCCATCATTTCTCCAATTTCCTCATAGGAATACCCTTCATAATCCTTGAGCATAATCAGGGAACGCTGTACTTCACTGAGCTTGGACAATGCCTTTTCTATGACTTCCTTTGCGTTATGTATCTTATGATCCGCTACTTTATCCTCATCCTTAAACTGGTCTACAAGTGTGATCCGCTTTACCTTACGCACATGGTCTATCATATTGTGGTAGCCGACTGTAAACAGGTATGACTTAGCCTTCTCAAAAGGCACATCCTGGCAGTGCTTCCACAATATTTCGAATGAATTCTGTACTACGTCCCTGGCATCTTCCGCATGCTCCAGATTTTTAACTATAAAGCGGAATAAATTGTCCGAATACAGATCCACGCATTTATTGTACTCCTTTTCCGTCATTCCGGTGGTGCGGGATTTTAGTGCTAAGTTCCGACAAATACTTTAATACCCATCATTGACTAAATCCATATTTGTTACCCACACCTCCTCTAAAGTTAGTACGTTCTTCCCTCACAGTTGTAGTAACAGCTCCTTTCAAACTGAGTGTCAACCTCTTATCAAGTATGCTCTTTTAGCATCTTTTAGCAAAGTGACGAATCATCAGTTTTTCACTTCATGGCATTTATAATCATGATAGTACTATGACGGAGGGCGGCGGGCAAATGTTACACCTGGGTCAAACTTTTTGCATATCCATCCGTTAGTCATTTACGCGATAAATAATCGTAATACATTTATTGCCCATAACTTTGGTAGATCCACTTAAATATTGCAATTTTTATGAATGAGAAGTTTATAACCCGTTTACGGGAGGAACTCGGTGATATCAATAAAGCCGGCCTGTACAAGAGAGAGCGCATTATTACATCTGAGCAGGGAGCTGAAATACAGGTGGGTGGCAAAACCGTGCTAAATTTTTGTGCGAATAATTACCTGGGCCTGTCGTCTCACCCGGCTGTGATAAAAGCAGCCAAAGACGCGATTGATACCCACGGTTATGGCATGAGCAGTGTCCGTTTTATTTGTGGTACCCAGGATATTCACCGTGAACTGGAAGAAAAGATCTCGAAGTTCCTCGGTACAGAAGATACCATCTTGTATGTAGCGGCTTTTGATGCCAATGGAGGTGTGTTTGAGCCCCTGTTCAACGAACAGGACGCCATTATTTCCGATGCCCTGAACCACGCTTCCATTATTGACGGCGTTCGCCTCTGCAAGGCACAACGTTTCCGCTATGAACATAATAATATGGCCGACCTGGAAGCAAAACTGCAGGAAGCCAAAGATTGCCGCAGCCGGATCATTGTTACAGATGGTTCTTTCAGCATGGATGGCACCATAGCCCAGCTGGACAAGATCTGTGACCTGGCCGATAAATACAATGCTATTGTGATGTCCGACGAAAGCCATTCTTCCGGGTTCCTGGGAAAAACCGGCCGCGGTACACATGAATACCGTGGCGTTATGGGCCGGGTGGATATCATCACCGGCACCCTGGGTAAAGCCCTGGGCGGTGCCTCCGGCGGATTCACCAGCGGACCAAAAGAAGTAATCGATATCCTGCGCCAGCGCAGCCGCCCTTACCTCTTTTCCAACTCCGTAGCACCCAGCATTGTAGGCGCTTCTATCGCTGTACTGGATATGCTGAGCGAAACCACCGCATTACGCGACAAACTGGAATACAATACCAAGTATTTCCGCAGCAAAATGACGGAAGCCGGCTTCGATATTAAACCCGGCGACCACCCGATTGTTCCGGTTATGCTTTACGACGCGGTACTGAGTGCCCAGTTCGCCGATAAATTGCTCCAGGAAGGCATCTACGTGATCGGCTTCTTCTTCCCGGTAGTACCGAAAGGACAGGCCCGCATCCGCGTACAACTGAGCGCCGGCCATGAACAGGAACACCTCGACAGGGCCATTGCCGCCTTTACCAAAGTGGGTAAGGAACTGGGAGTGATTAAATAAGACTTGTTACCCTAACCCGGTGCATAAAGATTGAGTATGATTAAATAAGATTGCGGGTTAGTGGGGAGATAGCCGCCGGGATAATCACGGTTACTATCTCCCTGCTAACCCGTAATTCGTTTTTCTTACGCCGTAATCCTTACTTTTGCACCTCATAACTATTTAATCATTATGCAGATGAAACGATTTGGCTGGATGTTACTCGCGGTGAGCCTGTTCTTCGCTGCCTGCGCCCCGAATAATGTAAAAGAAGAGAAAGACTGGGAAAAGTATTTTGCCCAATACAAAGTAGAAGGTACTTTCATGTTATTCAACAACAGCCAGGGCGTTTTTAAAGTTTACAACCTCGACAGGGCTAAAAAGCGCTTTCAGCCTGCATCTACGTTTAAAATATTCAACTCCCTCGTAGGCCTGCACACTGGCGTTATAAAAGATACCGGCATGATCATTCCCTGGGACGGCGTAACCCGCCAGTTCCCGGCCTGGAACCAGGACCTGAGCATGGCACAGGCCTTTAAACAGTCGGCCGTTCCCTACTTCCAGGAAGTGGCCCGGCGCATTGGCCAGCCTACCATGCAGCTCTGGCTCGACTCCATTAAGTATGGTAATATGAAGATCAGCCGCCTGGATACATTCTGGCTGGACAACTCCCTGCTCATATCTCCCGATGAGGAACTGGGCTTTGTAAAAAAGCTATACTTCGATCAGTTGCCTTTTGCGAAAACAACGATGAAAACCGTGCGGGATGTAATGCTCATGGAAAAAACACCGAAATATGAACTGTCTTACAAAACAGGCTGGGATTATAACGATGTGAAAAAATTAGGCTGGATAGTAGGTTGGATTGAAGAAAATCGCCACCCTACTTTTTTTGTGCTGAATATAGAAACGGAAGATCCGAAAGTAGATATTCCTAAAGTACGCATGGAAATCCTGAGAAATATTCTCACAGATGCCGGCTACTTCAAAGGCGAAATGTAATATTATGTTTACTGCAGGCTGGTGTTCTAAATAAGGACTGGTTCCATATTTACAATATCAGCCTGCTGCTTTTCAGGCACTTATCTCCTGCCCCCGGCTGCTTTTCTTCTGTAAACTCCACAGGTATCGTTAAAAAAACGATAAAACCCCACCCCGACGGCTTGCAATACGTGACAAAAAAATTATTTTTGATATCTTACCTGGTTTACTACCGGTAACGGATATCTTAAAATCGAATATGTTACGATTTCAGCATAGTGAATATTTATGGGCATTGGTGCTCCTGTTGATTTTGCAGGTAGCCTTCCTGGGCGTATCGTGGTGGAAACGCCGTTCCATACGCCGTATCGGGGATCAGGCACTGGTGGAAAAGCTTTTTACCGGCTACTCCCGTAAACTGTTTGTGTTAAAGTTCCTGCTTATTTTCCTCGCCTTCTTTTTTGGAGTGATAGGGCTCGCCAACCTGCAGAAAGGCAGTCGCATGGAAAAGATTACCCGTAAAGGCGTGGATGTGATGATAGCGCTGGATGTAAGTAAAAGTATGCTGGCCACTGATGTGCAGCCCGACCGTCTTACGCGTGCCCGCCAGCTGATCAGTAAGCTGATGGATAAACTGGATAACGATCGCGTAGGCCTGGTGGTATTTGCCGGTAACGCATACCTGCAGATGCCTCTCACGGTTGATTACTCCGCCGCCAAAATGTACCTCAGTACTGTATCCCCGGACATGATTCCCACACAAGGAACCGCTATTGGCCAGGCCATACAGGTATCAGACGACGCTTTCAATAAAAAAGAACGCAAACATAAAGCCCTCATCATTATTTCTGATGGGGAAGACCATGATGAAACCGCTCTCCAGCGCACAAAAGCCGCTTTTGAAAACGGCGCTGTCACCAACACTATTGGTATTGGCTCTGCAGCTGGTTCCCCCCTGCCAGACCCTGAAACCGGTGGTTACAAAAAAGACAGGGAAGGCAATACCGTTATTTCCAAACTGAATGAAGCAGAGCTCAGGGGAATTGCTGCTGCCGGTAAAGGCATTTACCAGCATCTTGATAACAACACCGATGATGTAGTGAATACCCTTGTCAGCAAGATCGATGGGATGGAGCAAAAAGAATTCGGCGAGAATGTATTTACAGATTACAACAGTTATTTTCAGTATTTCCTGGGCATTTGCCTGGCGCTGCTGCTGATTGAGTTCTTTATCCCGGAAGTCCGTTACAAACGTACACCCGGATCACCGGCAGTTTAATTTTATTAGACATGAAAATCATCTTTATAAAATATTGTTTTCTTATTGCTGCTGTAATGCTTGCCAGCCTGAACGGCTTCGCCCAAGACGGCAGTAACAAATATATCCGCAAGGGGAATGAGCTGTACAAAAAGCAGCAATACTCTGATGCGGAAGCCAACTACAAAAAAGCCCTGGAAAAAAATGCACAGTCGGCCGAAGGCAGCTATAACCTCGGCAATTCCCTTTACCAGCAAAAGCGCTATGACGACGCACGCGCACAATACGCCAACAGCCTGAAGCTGGGCGGTAAACCGGCAATAAAATCGGACGCCGATTATAATATCGGGAACACTTTCATGGAAGGAAAAAAATGGGAGGAAAGCATCAAGTCCTATAAACAGGCCCTGAAAATCAACCCTGCCGATGAAGACGCCCGCTATAACCTTGCCTATGCCCAGGCCATGCTGAAAAAACAACAGCAAGGCGGTGGCGGCAACGATAATAAAGATAACAAGGACAAGAATAAAGACAAGAACAAGAACGATAAGAACAAAGACAAAAATAAAGACCAGAATAAAGATCAGCAGAACAAGGATAAAGACAAAGATCAAAACAAGGACCAGAACAAGGATCAACAGAACAAAGACCAGGATAAGGGCGACAAAGATAAACAGGACCAGGAACAGCAGAAGCCTGAGCCACAACCCAGTAAGATGAGCAAACAGGAAGCAGAGCGCCTGCTGCAGGCTTTATCACAGGAAGAGAAGAAGTTGCAGGACAAAGCCAAAAAAGTAAAAGGTCAGATAGTACCAAAAGACAAAGACTGGTAACATTTTCATCCTCTCCATAACACGCGTCCCAAAGCCGGCATTCCCGCTTTGGGATGTTCTATTTAACAGCTGAAGGCACGCTGCCGGTATATTTCTTATAGGCTTTAATGAAATGGTTCTGATCATAGTAACCATTGTCCAATGCAATACGTGTAAGCGGTTGCTTTGCATTGTGAACATCGGTCCAGGCATGTAAAAACCGGATGTTGCTGATATAATGCTTGGGAGTAACACCAGTGGATATACGAAAATTTCTTTCCAGCCATTTGTAATTTACATGCAGGGCATCACAGACCTCCGCAACTGTTGTTCTTCCACTGCATTGTTTTATCATCATAGCAGCAGTTTGCAGGAGATAGTTACCCATGATATTACCAGGCACCTGCTGTTCCAGGAACTCATTGAGCAACCGGCTTTGCTGCCTCCGGGACCCTACTTTCCTTACATTCTCCAGCAATGCCAGCCACGCTGCAGGCAATGGTACCAATGGCGCACCCGTTTGTGGCAACAGCGGCCTTAACCATCCCCATCCATCTGCCGTAAATTTCACTACCAGCAACTGTGCACCGGCAGTAATTTTTTCCAGGTAAGTATTTTCAAGGATACCATTGCAAAAGAATCCGTTGTTGAAATTCATTGTATTCCTGCCGGTAAACTGAACGGCGCCGCGGTTCAGCAAAAACACCAGCGCCGGCTGCCCGTCAAGCGCAGCCCAAACCTTCCGGCTATGCTGCTGTGTGTACCAGCAAAAACACTCCACCACCCGTTCCAGCACAGGCGACGGCGGCAGCACCCTCACCGCTGGTGATGGCTGATGACAAAGAAGATGGGCAAGAATATCTACCGGCATAGCAACCAAAATTACGCAGAAACAAATTATCTGTTTTTACAAGTGTCTAAAATTTACTATTACAGTTTCCACGGCCCCGGTTTCTTTGCAGAAAAAAGAATAATGATCTTACCTATCAATGCCTATGGCGCTAACATATTAAGACAACAATGTGAAATAATCACCCCTGCCACTCCCGGGATCACCACCCTGATCCGGGATATGTGGGCAACGCTGGAACATGCCAACGGAGCCGGTTTGGCGGCTCCACAGGTAAACAGGCCACTGCGCCTTTTCATAATAACGACCGATGATTTTAAGGATGTATTCATTAACCCTGAAATACTTTTGTACAGTGAAGAAATAATATACAATACGGAAGGATGCCTCAGCATTCCCGGAATATGGGAAGATGTTCCGCGGGCAGCTTCTGTTACACTGCAGTACCAGGATGAACATTTCGCAACACGCACCGCCACTTTCGGCGGAAATATTGCAAGAGCCATACAACATGAATATGATCACATCAACGGGAAGCTCTATCTTGACTATCTATCTCCCTTAAAAAAATCATTGTTAAAAAACAAATTGCAGGCTATCGCAAAAGGCAAAGTAAAGGCAGCTTACCCCATGAGAACATTATAAAAACCAAACGCAATCATCCAAATCCCTGGCCACAACAAAATTCGCGCGCATAAAAAAACCGGAACAGGAATATTCCGGCCGTTTTACCTAAACCTACAACTGTTACGCGGTGTAACAATTCTCTTTCGTGTTTTAAAGCAACAGCGCCCCCTTTGCGGAAGCGCTGTAATGCTTGATTCATCAGGGAAGTTGTTTTAACTGCTACCCGTCACTCTTTACCTTGCCGAATACAGTCCGATTAAATGATTCTTCTGTCCGTTGATTCTTTCTTTTGCCTGATGATCCTTGTTCCTGTTGATTCTTTTTTCTGCAAACAACTTCCCACCTTTAAACACACATTATTTTGTAACCGCCGCTAAAGGCGTTCCTTCTTTTATTTCATCGCTACCGTTCTGCACCAGCTGATCATTGTCGGATAAATCACCAAAAACTTCTACCTGCCCGTTGGATTCGTTCCCGCATTTCACCGGCACCCATACCGCTTTATTGTTTACCGCCTTGATCACAAATATTTTTTCGGAATTGCTGATAATGGCGGATTTAGGTACGATGTACACATCTTTCTTTCCCGGCATGGGCATTTGTACTTCGGCATACATACCCGGAAGCAAACGGGCTTCTTTATTGGCTACATCCATCTCCAGTATTTCGGAGCGCAGCTTCACATCCAGGCTACCTGCAATACGGTTTACCTTCGCCGTAAAAGTATCTCCGGGCAGGGATTTCACTGTAAAGCGAACATCAGTTGCATGATGCGCTTCGTCAGTATAAATTTCGGGTACGGCTACAGATAAACGTAGTTTTTGCTGTTCTTCCAAACGGAACAGCGGTTTATCCGAACCTTTCCCGGCCGGGCCTACATAGGTACCCGGGTGCACATTACGCTGGCTGATCACACCGCTGAACGGTGCGCGGATCACCAAATAACCCAGCATTTGCTGCACTTCATGATAAGATGAACGGGAAGAGAGCAGCTCGGCACTATCTGCGCTCATTTTCTCAAACGCCATATCCAGATCATTGGGAGAAATTGTTCCAGGCACCTTGCTTGTTTTCAGTAAACGTTCGTATGTAGCACGGCTGGCGCGGAACATGGCTTCTTTTGTATGCAGCCTCGACTGCGCTTCCAGCAACTGTGTATTCATTTCCGGGGCTTCCAGGGTAGCTAGTACCTGTCCGGCGGTTACCTGGCTGCCCAGATCCACATTTACATTTTTCACATAGCTGTTTACTTTGGCATAGAGATCGGCAAACTGGAAAGGCTTTATTTCCCCGGGTAATTTCAGGGAAGCATCCAGCTGGCTTTTCTGCAGATGAATAATTCTCACCTGAACACGTTCGTCTTCACTTTCATTGTCGTCATCTGCCCGCGAACTGTGGCAGGAGGTGAATAATACGCCGAGGGGCAATAATGCAGCAGCCGTCAGGATCCGGTACGACAGGCTGTATTTATTTATATTCATGATATTGATATGTCGTTTAGTCATTATAGTTATACCTCATTATACACGTGCCGCGCCCGGAACGTAATACTGGCTGTTTTCGTCTTCCGGATCCAGCGACACCGATTTCACGGTCGTTTTCTGCTGTACCCAGGAGAAGATCAGGGGTAAAATAAACAGCGATGCAAAAGTACTGGCAATCAGTCCGCCAATAACTGCGCGGCCCAACGGTGCTGTCTGATCACCTGCCTCACCCAGCCCCGAAGCCATCGGGATCATACCTGCCACCATCGCAATGCTTGTCATGAGGATAGGACGCAGCCTGATAGAGGTGCCCTCCAGTGCGGATCTGCGGGAGTCCTGGTTTTCCAGCCGCAGTTTCTCTGCATTGGTGATCAGCAGGATCGCGTTGGCTACAGACACGCCCACCGACATAATGATCCCCATATACGATTGCAGGTTAAGCGTAGATCCGGTGATCAGCAACATGATCAGCGATCCCGCCAATACTGCCGGAATAGTAGAAACAACTACCAGCGCTACTTTGAACGATTGGAAGTTAGCCGCCAGCAACAACAGTATTACGATAATTGCCACCAGCAATCCCGATTGTAAACTATCAAGTGTCTCATTCAGCAGGTTCATCAAACCGCGCTTCTCTACGGAAATACCACGTGGCGGCTCACCGGCGCGCTTAATAGCTGCAGCTACTGCTGCGGATGCATTACCCAGATCTTTTTTGTGGATATTGGCGCCAATAGATACGATCCTCACCGCGCCAATTCGGTCGTATTCTCCTACCACTGTATCCGGCTGCAATGTGGCCACATCGCCTAAAGACGGACGGGTGCTGTTTTTGCTGACCGGAATAGCGGCCATATCGTTAATACTTGACATCTCGTTTTCCGGTACGGAGATCTGTACGAAATAAGACGTCGCATTCTTTTCATCCAGCCAGTTATTTTTTTCGGTAAAGCGGCTGGAAGATGTAGAAGCCGTCAATGATTTGGCGATATCCGTAATACTTACCCCCAACTGGCCAGCCCTTTCCCGATCGATATTTATGCGGATAGCCGGGTAATCCATCGGCTGATTGATCTGCACATCCCTCAGGTAAGGGATCTTCTTCATTTCCGCCAGTACCTTCTGTGCATAGGGTACGCTTTCTTTCAGGTTTTTACCCATGATGGCAATTTCAATGGGCGTGGATGCTCCCTGGCTCATTACCTTATCAGTAAGGTCTATCGGCTCAAAGCTCATCTTTACTTCCGGCATCTGCTCATGGATACGCTTGCGGAATTTCTCTTTGAATTCGTCCATGTTAATGTGGAAGTCTTCTTTCATATTTACCTGCAATACCGCTTCACTTGGTGTAGCCATAAACAGGTAAATGGGGTTGGTAGAATAGGACGATGGATGAGTACCGATGAAAGAAGATGTAATGTCGATGTTTTTGGCGCCGACGATCTCCTTCAGGATTTGTGTTGATTTAACAAGCATGGCTTCCGTCCGTTCGATGCGTGTTCCTGTAGGCTCTTTCAGTCTTAACTGGAACTGTCCGTTGTTCAGTTTAGGTAAGATATCACGGCCTATAATACTCATACACAACGCTACTATACCAATAACCCCAATAAAGTAAGCGCCGATAATCAGTTTCCTTTTTTTCATCAATCCTTCCAGCCAGCCAATAAAGCGAAGCTTGAAGCGATCGAACCCGGAAATAGTTTTAGCGTGCTGTTTCTCGTCTGCAATTTCTGTTTCAATATACCCGGCTGTTTTATGCGCATCATCACTATGTACATGTGGATGGCTATGATGCTTAAACTTATTGGCGTCCAGCATCCAATTGGCCAGGATGGGTACCAGCGTTTGCGACAGCAGGTAGGAGGCGATCATGGAAAAGCCAATGGCCAGCGACAGCGGCATAAACATCGCACGGGGCACACCTTTCATGGTAAAGGATGGTGCAAACACAGCGAGGATACACAACAGGATCAGCAATTTCGGGAAAGCAATTTCCTGGCAGGCATGCCAGATAGCCTGTGCTTTGGGCTTGCCCATTTCCAGGTGCTGGTGGATATTCTCAATGGTTACCGTAGATTCATCTACCAGGATCCCAATAGCCAGCGCCAAACCACTCAGGGTCATAATATTGATAGTTTGGCCAAAGAGTTTCAGGAACATGACCCCGATGATGATAGACACCGGGATGGTAATAATCACGATATAGGCGCTACGCCGGTCGCCGAGGAACAGCAACACCATCAGCGCAGTGAGTACCGCACCTATTACCCCTTCACTGATAAGACTTTTCACGGCATTGATCACATACACGCTCTGGTCAAACACAAACGAGATCTTTACATCTTCCGGTAATAATTTCTGGATATTTGGTAAGGCAGCTTTCAGGTTGTTTACTACTGTCCAGGTAGAAGCATCTGCGGTTTTTATAATAGGGAGATATACAGAGCGCTTTCCATTGATCACTGCATAGCTGCTGGTAATATCCGCAGCATCTTCAACTTTCGCCACATCTCTTACAAACACGGTAGGACCATCTCCCATTAACAGCGGAATGTTCTCAAATTCCTTTACCGTGCGGATCACCGTATTGGCCGGTGTGAGATAAGTAATGTCGCCGATACGCACATTACCTGCCGGGGAAATCTGGTTATTATCTTTGATGGCGGCTACCACCTGGTCGGCCGTAAGGTGGTGACTGCGCATCAGTTGCGGGTCCACATGGATCACAATGGTACGTGAGTTACCCCCGAAAGGCGCCGGCGAAGTAAGGCCTCCGATACGGCTGAACGAGGGCCGGACAAGGGTCATGGCCATATCCTGCAATTCATTATTGGAACGCGTGGGGCTGCTCAGGGCCAGCTGACCGATAGGCAAAGTGGATGCATCAAAACGTATGATAAAGGGCGGCTGCGTGCCCGCCGGCATGGAGGAAAATGCACGGTTAGCCATGGCGGTTACTTCCGCCGCTGCCTGCGCCATGTTGGTCCCTTCATAAAAAGTGATCTTGATCATGGTAAGCCCCTGGATATTCCTGGCTTCAATATCTTTTACACCAGTTACATACAGGAAAAGGTTCTGGTAGTTGGTGGCAATAAACCCTTCCATCTGCTGGGGCGACATGCCCCCGTAAGGCTGTGATACATAGATCGCCGGCAGGTTAAGATCCGGGAAGATGTCTATTTTAATATCCCGCGTTGCCTGAATGCCAAAAAACAATAGTCCCATCACTACTACAATGATGGCTATTGGTTTTTGTAATGCGGTTCTGATCAGGTTCATACAATTATATTCAGGAAAGGATGGCCTTTCGGTTAATTACAGTTGATTCAAAAAAAGTTGCAGATCCCCTACGGTAGCAGATTTATATAATATTGCCTGCCATACGCCATTGTAGGCAATATCCCTGTCTGTTTCCGCACGGTTAATGTTGTACAGTGCCTGGGCCAGGTCGGCAATATTTGTCAATCCATTCTCATACAAGGTGCTTTTCTGCAGGAAGGCATCGCTGGCGGCTTTCAGCCCTATCGGCGCTTCCCGGTATTTCTCCACCGCATTATCTATCTGCTGTTCCGACAGCTGCAGCTGATGTTGCAGGCGGCTGTAGGTTTGATTGTATTCATTTTTCAGTCCTTCTGTGGTGTAATGCTGGCGGGCCACCTGGGAATGTGTGCGCCAGAGGTCTGTTACCGTCCATGAAAGGTTGAGGCCCACGAGATAATTGGATACCTGCGGTTTCACGCCGGACCAGTATGCCTGGCTGTAATGACTGAGGTTAGCGGCGCTGTAGTCGTAGTCAAAGCCCGAGCCGCGTGTTTGCATCACGCCCATAAACGACAGGCGTGGCATTGCGTTTTTACTGATCAGCTTCTGATTGGCATCGCTTAATATTACCCGGGAACTGAACAGTTTCAGCAACGGTTGATTTTTAAGCGATACGGAATCCTGTGCGGATACGGTTTCCAGCAGCTGATTGGGTATTTTCGTTACAAAAGTGGTATCGAGTATAAAATCCTGCGGAGGTACATCCATCAATTCCGCCAGTTTATTGCTTTGCGCATTTTCGTAGTTCACTGCATCTACCAGTGTCAGTTTTGCCTTGGATACTTCGGCATTGGCGATGGAGCTGTCGACCCCGGCACTGAGACCGTTGAGTGCCCGCGATACAATGATATGCTGCAGGTCCTGCGCCCGTTTCAGGTTAGATTCCATGGAAGCTCTCAATCTTTGTGCTGCCAGGAGATTAAGATATGCCCCTGCGATGCGCACCTGCTGTTCAAATTTTTCCTGTTCCAGGTCGGCCTGGTTGGTGTACAATTGTTCCTTTGCAGCCTGTACTCTGGCGTGCTGGCGGCCAAAGGTGACTACATCCCAGCTGATATTGGCCAGGTATAATCCGCCGAAGGCTGCATTCCAGTTCTGCGAGGGCAGCGTAGGGCCCGAGGCGCCGGTGGTCCAGCCCTTGTATCCCCACATAGGGCCGGTTTCGCCGTTCACGGTACCATAACTATTCTGGGCGGCGAGGTTCAGGTCAGGTAAATATTCTCTTTTTACTGCACTGATATTTTCTGTAGCTGCTTTAGCATAGTTTTCTTTTGCTTTGATAGACTGGTAATTTTTCAGTCCTGTTTGTAGTGCTTCCTGCAAGGTAAGCGGGCGGGTTTGACCCATCACTGCCGCCGAACTGCAGCCTGCCGCAATAATCAACAGGCAAAGCGGTTTCCAGATGTTCATAAATTAATCTATAGCGTCCAATAAAAGCCGACTGATGCAGGCTCACAAATAAGTATGCAAATATAGACCGGGGTAAGTGGCAGGTGTTAGGACAATTCAGCTATTGACTTGTACTATTTGAACATCATGTCGCGGAAATCCTGGGGGGAGATGCCGGTATTATTTTTAAAAAATCGGCTAAAGTAAGCAGGGTCCTCGAATCCCAGCTCATAGCAGATCTCCTTGACACTTTTGTGACTGAAGGCGAGATTTCTTTTGGATTCAAGTATAATCCGGTCGTGTAATAATTCTGTAACGGTACGGCCGGTAGTTTCTTTGGTGATTTCGTTCAGCCTTTTCGGGGTAAGGGCAAAGGCACTGGCATAAAAGGTTACCTGGTGTTCCGTCCGGTAATGTTCTTCCAGCAGGCGGCGCAGCTGCATTACACGTGCATCGTGAGCCAACGGCATCATGGTTTCCGCGGCATTGCGTTTCTTTTCCCGTTCTATAAGCAACAGGAAGGCATTCAGGTAATGCTTCACAATGCCCCGGCTGCAGGCGGGCGCGCAGGCTTTTTCCCTGCTCATTAGCTGTATCAGTCCGAAGAGAGATTCCGTGGTATTGCCGCTGGTACTGATGGGCCCGTATCCGTGCCAGTTATCGAAAAGCGAGGTGAAATCGTAAAGGGTTTCCTTATCGTGCTTATTGGTAAAGTAAAACTGCTCGGTGAAATACAGGAAATAGCCTTCCCGCTCACAATCCAGCTGATGTACCTGTCCCGGGCGAAGCAGGAAGATCATATTATCTTCCACATCATACCAAACAAAATCCACCATATGCCTGCCTTTTCCTTTGGTGATCCAAATAATCTGAAAGTGATCATGGCGGTGAGGCTGGTCCGTTAGTTCATTTCGGAACATGCCCAGGGGAGCTACATTGAACTGTCCGGAATAAGGTAACTGCTGGTAAGGTATATCTATGCTTTTATTCAGTAACATAAAGTGCCTCAAAAGTACGCCTTTATCCCCTATTTATATAGCCCTGCATCTGCCATTCATGGAATTTAATGTAGCTTTAAGTTTGGGTGGTATATCACCCGGCTTTTACTAACTTTGCTTCCGCAGGAAAACAAAAAATACGTATGCAGCTTTATTGCGACTCTCTTACAGAATACAAGCGACTGGCCACACTGGAAGTAAAGGTGGGAGATCTTATCATTGGAAATTTTAACCCGGTCCGCATCCAGACCATGACCACCACCGATACCCTGGATACCGCCGCTACCGTAGCGCAAACCATCCGTTGTATTGAAGCCGGTGCAGAACTGGTGCGCATTACCGCCCCCAGTAAAAAGGAGGCTGATAACCTGCAGGTCATCAAAAACGAATTACGCAAACAGGGATACACCACTCCGCTGGTAGCCGATATCCATTTTACCCCGAATGCAGCCGAAATTGCGGCCCGCATCGTGGAAAAAGTACGGGTGAACCCCGGGAATTATGTTGATAAAAAGAAATTTGAGCAGATCGATTATACCGACAGCGAATACCTGGAAGAAATTGACCGCATCCGCGAACGCTTTTCTCCACTGGTAAAAATCTGCAAAGAGTATGGCACTGCTATGCGGATAGGTACCAACCATGGCTCCCTGAGCGACCGTATCATGAGCCGCTATGGCGATACGCCCATGGGAATGGTGGAAAGTGCAATGGAGTTTTTACGTATTGCAGAAGACCTGCAATACCGCAATATTGTGCTGAGCATGAAGGCCAGCAACCCGCAGGTAATGGTGCAGGCCTATCGCCTGCTGGTACAAACCATGCAACAGGAACTGGGCCACTGCTATCCCCTGCACCTGGGCGTTACAGAAGCCGGCGACGGTGAAGACGGCCGTATTAAATCGGCCATTGGTATAGGCACCCTCCTGGAAGACGGAGTAGGCGATACCATCCGCGTTTCCCTCACGGAAGACCCTGAATTTGAGCTCCCTGTTTGTAAGGATATTGTGAAAAGATATACTAACCGTAACGACTATACGGCTATTCCACCTGTAACAAATATCCCTTACTCTCCCTTCGAGTACAAACGCCGCGAAAATGCGCCTGTAGAGAATATTGGTGACAAACAGGCACCTGTGGTAGTGGCAGACTTCAGCGACAATAAAGCGTTGCTGCCTTCTGATCTCATTGCCATTGGTTATGTTTATGATGAGCCCAGCGACAAATGGAACATCGGAGATGCTGCGGCAGATTATATTTATACCGGCACACAACTGCCCTCCTTCGGATTACCTGGTACCCTCCGGGTAGTGATAGACGCAGAGTACTGGCAGAGCATCGCCAACAAACAGGAACTGGTTCCTTATTTTGACGCCCGCCACTATGTAACCGCCTGCGAACAAAATGAGACCGGCCGGATCAACTTTGTACAATTTGATTGTAACCACCTGGATACAGAGCATCACGAGCAATTGTTGCTGCAACTGGCCAATCCGGCTGTTGCTGCCAGTACCGTTCTTGTAGCCAGGGCCACCGGAAGCAATGCCATGGCAGCTATCAGACGGTTGTTCATCTTACTCCTCAATAAAAATATCAGGGTACCTGTTATCATCCGGAGTATCAGCAATTGGCCTTCGGCAGATGAACACCTGATCCACCATGCCACTGAAGCCGGCGCACTGCTACTAGATGGCTTCGGTGACGGATTATGGCTGAGCAACCCGGAGCCACAACCCGGCCAGCATGCTACATTAAACAACATTGCATTTGGTATCCTTCAGGCTACCCGTACCCGCATCTCCAAAACGGAATATATCTCCTGCCCTTCCTGTGGCCGCACCCTGTTTGATTTACAGGAAACCACCGCCCGGATCCGCGCAGTAACCCATCACCTGAAAGGCGTGAAAATCGCTATCATGGGCTGTATTGTAAACGGCCCGGGGGAAATGGCCGATGCCGATTTCGGCTATGTAGGCAGCGGCGTTGGTAAAATTACTCTCTACCGTGGCAAGGAAATCGTGAAGCGGGGCCTCAACAGCGATGTAGCCGTGAACGAACTGATAAACCTGATCCGCGAAAACGGTATGTGGGTGGAGAAAAACTAATTATTAAATCTGGCTTAAAAACAGCGGAAGCGGATACAGCAATGCCGGAAAAAGCTTAAATTTTCATAAAACATCTTAATATGAAAAAGCTCCTGACCGGATTGCTGGCCATGTTTATGGGTTTAACCGTAACAATGGCGCAAACACCCGCCACCGCAAAAAAAGAAGTAAAATCCGCTAAAGCAAAAACTGAAAAAACAACCGCTGCTGCTCCTGCTGCTGCCGCCACCACTAAGACAAAGAAAGACGGCACACCTGACAAACGCTATAAAGAAAACAAAGCAGCTGCAACTCCCGCAGGCCCTACAAAAAAAGACGGAACGCCTGATATGCGCTATAAATCAAACAATAAAAACGCAGGGAAGAAGAAAGCATAAAGCTGAATATCAACGGACCATAATTTTCTGGCAAAGGGCTGCATCAAAGGTTGATGCAGCCCTTTGTGATTAAACCTTCGGAGATCTCCGGTATTATTGCAGCTATTGGTTTTAATACAGCTTTTTATATTGAACCATCAAAGATCCACGGTATTCCACTCTTATCTGCCCTTGATACCCTCCCGGTAAAACCGTGAGCACCCCTGTTTGCTACAGCCTTCAGTAATTAAACCGTTGAACGTCCACGATATTATTGCAGCTACCTTTTTTGATACAGCCTTTTATAATTGAACCCTTGGAGATCCCGTTGCCTGCTTTGATACAGCCGGTTGTAATTAGAATTATGAATAGCCCTGATATTGCCTTTGATACAGCTCTTTATAATAAAGCCAGGTTCCCCCTTCTTTTCAAGTCACAGCGGGGATTACAGGCGAAGTGGCCATCCTCCGATCTCTTCAAAATTCCCCACTATTTTAACCGTCCTTTTCTTTTTCGGTTTAAACTTTCTACTTTTATCGTTCACGTTTTTTTATTGTCAATAACCATTTGTTATCGCTGATAGTTATTAGTTATTTGACTTCGCACTGGTGGCTTTCTATTTTTGTAGCGTAATCCACCAACCTGTAATTTTAATGGAAACCAATAAAATCCAACATTATAAACGGATCCTTTCCGGATCGCTTGCATGCATGTTGATATTAACGCTGCTGGTAGCTCTCGAAACATTTTTCCTGTGGACCCGTTACCTGGTTCCGGGAACAGTATCTACTTTGCAGGCCGCTCCTGCAGAGGGCTGGCACCCTCCGGCGGTGACTACCCTTCCTCCCGGCGAAAAAGCCGCAGCCATCATTTACGGACAAGCACTGATCCGGGAAACAGCACGGTACCTGGGCCCCAAAGGAAGCGTACTGCAAATTACCAACGGGATGAACTGCCAGAACTGCCATCTGCAGGCCGGTACAAAGCTTTATGGGAATAACTATAGTTTTACCGCCGCATCATATCCTAAATTCAGAGCCAGGTCCAATAGTTTGGAAACATTGAACAAACGCATCAGCGATTGCTTTGAGCGCAGCCTGAATGGCGTAGCGCCCGATAGCAACAGCAGGGAAATGGTGGCCATCAGGTCTTATATAGAATGGCTGGGAAGCGAGGTTACGCCTCATGAAAAACCCAATGGCAGCGGCCTGCAGAAACTGCCCTATTTGCAACGTGCAGCCGATCCGAAGAAAGGCATCCGCATTTATACCCAGCAATGCCGGCATTGCCATGGCGCCAATGGCGAAGGGGTAAAAAGTGCCGATGGCATTGCTTTTATTTATCCTCCCCTGTGGGGACCACAAAGCTATAACGATGCCGCAGGGCTTTATCGCCTGTCTAACTTCGCCGCCTATGTGAAATATAACATGCCTTTTGGCGTAGACTATAACTCAACGGTTCTTTCCGATGAAGAAGCCTGGGATGTAGCAGCATTCATCAACTCACAACCCCGGCCACATAAGGATCAGTCGGCCGACTGGCAGGATATTACAAAGAAACCTGTCGACTTTCCTTTTGGTCCTTATGCAGATGCTTTTTCAGCAGAGCAACATAAATACGGACCATTTAAACCCATGCAACATTAAATAAAATCAAAAACGTACACCATGAAAAAAATAACACTGCTGCTTTGCCTCTTTACCCTGTTAACGGCGCAATATGCCATGAGCCAGCACAAAACCAAATACAGGGCCATTTACCAGTTGAACAGTGATGATGATAAAGTGATCCGCAATACCCTTCGCAATATTAAAAACGCCCTGGAAGATCCGCGCCTGCAAAGCAAACTAACCATTGAGCTGGTAGCCCATGGCGGTGGTGTAACCGCCTATAAAAAAGATCATCCCTATGAATCGCTGCTGCAGGAACTACAGTCAAAAGGCGTAATCCTGGTAGAATGTGAGAACACGTTGCGGGAAAGAAAGATTTCAAAGGAAGAATTATTCCCTTTCATTCAATACACGCCCAGCGGCAATGGCGAGCTGATTATAAAACAGGCTGAAGGCTGGAGTTACGTACATCCGTAAATCATAAATAATGAAACAATTTAATACAGTGCTGATAGTAACCATCCTATTAGCAGGGGCGCTCCATGCCCAGGACTTCCGTTTTGATCCGCCCTGGAACACACCACCATCCGGGGGTGTAGCCTTTACCGTACCAGGCATCGATAATGTACCCGACCTTTATGGCGATATTATAGATCCCCAGCTGGTCATCTTCTTTGCCGGTAACCAGTTTATGGTAATTGATTCACTGATTGCTGGTTTTAAAAAAGCTTACCCTCAGTACCGGCGCATATTTGCAGAAACGCTGCCACCAGGCATCCTGGCTCAGCAAATCATCAGTGGATCACTGGTACTGGGCAATCTTCGTATAGCCGTAACACCCGATATTTATACTGCCGGGAAAAGTCGTATAGATCAGCTGCGGGACAGCTTCTCGGTGGTAAAAAACTATGCTGGTAACGCACTCGCTATTATGGTGCAACAGGGCAACCCGAAAAAGATCAAAGGACTCGCAGACCTGGCCCGTAAAGATGTACAGGTAAGTATGCCCAATCCTGCCTGGGAAGGTATCGGCAAACGCATTGAGGAAGCTTATATAAAGTCTGGCGGTACCAGACTGCAACAGGTAATAATGAAAGATAAAGTAGCCGGAGGAAGTACCTATCTTACTAAAATACATCACCGGGAAACACCGCTGCGCGTTCTCCGGCAACAGGCAGATGCAGGGCCGGTATGGCTTACGGAGGTGCTTTACCAACAAATGGTCCACCACCCGGTGGGCATAGTGAACATACCCGAAAAAGAAAACATCAGGGCATCCTATTGGGCCGGTATATTGAAAAGCGCACCACATCCGCAGGCTGCAAGGGATTTCATGAATTATCTCCTGGGCCCTGCGGGGCAGGGTATTTATAAGCACTTCGGCTTCACGCCGCCTGAATTGTGAGGTATTTTGTATTTTTAGTGCATGTTCGATTTCAGACTCAGGGTATTTCACACCGTCGCCAAACGCCTCAGCTTCACCAAAGCTGCAGAAGAATTATATATTTCACAACCAGCTGTTACCAAACATATACATGAGCTGGAGCAGCAACTTGGCATGGCGCTGTTTGAAAGGATCGGTAATAAGATAAAGCTCACCCGTGCAGGTGTACTGGTAATGCATCATGCAGAAATTATTTTTACCGATTACCGTAACCTGGAATATGATGTAAATCAACTAAAACATATGCAGGGCGGCCTGTTGCCTATAGGCGCCAGTACCACTATTGCGCAATACCTGATTCCTCCCCTGCTGGCGAAGTTCAACCAACGGTACCCGGATGTAAAAACATCGCTTACCAGTGGAAATACAGAACAGATTGAACAGGCGTTGTTTGAAAAAAGTATACAGCTGGGTATCATTGAAGGCAGCTCTAAAAATCCGTTGCTGAAATACGTGGAGTTTGCAAAAGATGAAATTATACTGGTGGGCAATATGAAGCACCAGTATGGCAATGGTGAGCCGCTTACCCCGGCCGATCTTAAAACCATTCCCCTGTTAATGAGGGAACACGGGTCCGGCACGCTGGAAGTAATTACCGAGGAACTGAAACGCCTTAAATTAAAGATCACCGATCTGAACGTGGCCATGTATATGGGCAGTACAGAAAGCATCAAATCATACCTGCATCATTCGCCCTGTGCAGCCTTTATTTCTTCACAGGCTGTGCAGCGCGAACTGGAGCTGGGAGAATTCAGGGTATTGCCGGTAAAGAATTTCAAGCTGGTGAGAAAGCTTCACTTTACTTATTTGCAGGGTTTGCAGGATAAACTTTGCCAGCTCTTTATCCGTTTCGCCAGGCAGAACATGGCGGAATAACGGCAATGTGCCTACGTTATTTATTCAGCAGCTGCCAGTGCAGCATTTCCCCCGGCGATTTCAATTCTTCCATGCCAAGGTGTTGCAGCACTTTCATGGAAGCCGTGTTGGTAACATCGCATTCAGCAATCAGTTTTTTTACATGCGGTTGCCGGAAGGCCCATTCTACCAGTATTGTAGCAGCTTCGCGCATATATCCTTTTTTCCGCCAGGAAGGTAACAGGGTATAGCCAATTTCCACCACCCCGTTTTTATCGGGTCGGCCCTTAAAACCGATATCCCCGATCACCACAGCGTCTTCTTTATGTACAATGATCCATAGCATCCAGGGAAACGACTGCGGGTCGTGCTGAAGCAACTCAATAAAATGAGGCAGCTGTTCTTTCAGGTCGGGTTGCGGCCAGTTTTCCGGTATATGTGCCTGCAGTACTTCGCGGGCATGCGGATGGTTTAAAAATATCTCTGTTAGCAGCGGCAGGCGGCAGGGATATAAAAGTAATCGATCGGTATTGAGGGGTAACATATTTTGAAATTTAAGGCAATTGTTCACTAATGGGCTTTTACCACGGCGGTGCCCAACACCTCACCGGGTTGCAGCACGTGGATCTCAAGCCGGTCAAGATCTTCTGTCAGCTCCCGTAACCTGGCTGGCGTGCCGCTGAGGGCAGGCATTGTTCCATAATGACAGGGGATCAGGTGTTTTACTTTGAGCAGACGTGCGGCAAATGCAGCTTCCAGCGGTCCCATTGTAAAGCGGTCGCCAATTGGCAGGATGGCTATATCCGGTTTATATATCTCTCCAATCAGTTCCATATCCCCAAACACAGAAGTGTCTCCGGAATAATACACAGAAATATCATCACTCATCCGCACAATAAACCCATTGCTGGTATGTGGGTAGCCTATTTTGCCATCCGGCAGATTGATATGCGCAAAGTGGAAGGCGTTGGTCATGGTTACTTTTATATTCATAACAGATATGGTCCCCCCGGCATTCAACGGTTCAAACACATGCTCCGGTACTCCCTGTTCCTGTAAATAAAACCGTACCATAGGATTGGCAATCACTTTGGGTGATTTTATTCGTATGATATCTGCCATTTTACTATCCAGGTGATCGCGGTGCCCGTGTGTGATAAGGATCAGGTCTACTTTATCCGGGATTGTTAAACCAGGAGGCAAGGCAGGGTTATTGGTATACCAGGGGTCTATTAATATAACATGACCTTCCGGAGTAGTTATCCTGAAACTTGCATGGGCCAGGAACTGAATCTGGGACTGCTGCGTGCTCATAGTACCTGTACTTAATGATCTAAATATACATCTTTTGAAAAAGACAGCGGAGATCATAAAACATGATCTCCGCTGTCTTTCTATACTAACACTATGATTGATAGCAATTATTTGCGTTGCAGTGTGTATATGATGGCTGCGCTTTTATTCTCGAAGTTAACATTTGCCCTCCAGGTCATCACGCTACCAGCACCGGTGATTTCCATACGATAGCCTTCAGTTACATTCTTTGCTTTATCGCCACTATACAGCTTTTTAAAGCCAAACATACTCACACCGCCACTTTTGGTGAGCGACCAGGCAATTTTCTGGGTAACTGCGCTGCAGCCATCTTCGGTAGAAGTAAGCGTGTAGGAACCCATTGCATAGTTATCCGGCAGGATCCACTGGCTGCCAATAAAACACTTGGCATTGGCTTCATCAAATACGGTTACTTTGGCGTTATCAGGAATTCCTTCGTACTTAATATCGGTTAAAACCCAGTTGCCTTTTACGGCGCCTTTATTGATGTCCTGGGTAACACCTTGTTTTGGGGAGCAGGAAGATGCAAAAACGGCAACTATTGCCATCAGTAACGCTGCAAATGAAAATTTTCTCATGGGAAATTAGTTTGTGTGTTTAAATGCCAATGTATTCAACACGCAGCTATCAAATAAGGTTTTATAACAGCCGGAATACAGGGGCAATTTCAGCATTTGCAATAAACGTACCAAATGAAAGTATCGTTACTTAGCGGGTACTGAGGCCGGATGATTTACGGAAGGGACTTTCAGCTCAAAAAGGATCTCTTCCAGCATTTGCGAGCGGTGATAGAAATGCCAGGTACTTGCTGCCAGCGCCATGGCAGTTACTGCCAGAGCAATAAAGGCACAGCGCCACCAGATGCTTACAGTTATCCGGCGGTTCCAGAATGAGTCGATAGGAATATATGTATGGTGATGGGAATTCGTATGTTCATATGGGTTATAACCGCTCCGGTACCTGTCTTTTGGCTCCTTTTCCAATTTAACCCGCTGCAGTACTGCTTCCTTTATTTTTACTGGCGGCAGGGGGCCTTCCTCCATCAGTTTATTTTCTATCCGGAGTTCAGCTGCTGTAAATTCCAGATCGAGCAACGGGTAGATACGACGCAGGTACAGTAACTCGTCTTCCTGTTCAGGAGAGGCAAGTCCCAGCAGATAACGCTCAATAATGCCGCTTTCTATATAGTTACTGATATTCAAACTGTCTGCTTATGTTAACCAGATGCACAAGATATAAATAATAAATAATATGTTTATAGATACGTTATATTCCGTCCTGGTGGATTCTCAAAATTGTAAAATCTTTAAAATAACGATAATCCGGATAGAAAATTATAACAAGGGGCTTTGTGTTTGTTCCTGCCGGATCATCTGGTGAAGATTATCGCTACGTTGCTGCTCCTGCGACATACGGTATTTGAGATAATAAAAAATGGCGAGGAAAAGGAATACCTTGGACATGATAAAGAAGATAATAAAGAAGATCTTCCACCAGCGGTGAACCATGATATGGTTGCCGTCTTTCGGCTGAATATTGATGAAAGTGTAATTGGAAGAGGGATCTGAATGGCCATGCCCTTCCTCCCACCTGATTTTTTGCAATACCCGTTCACGTATTTCTACCGGGGGCATAGCGGGCTCATCAAACGCGGCTCTTTCCAGGCGGCGTTCAACGAATTCGACTTCTGTATCCAGTTCCGGATACAGCCTTCTCATGTGTTGCAGCTCTTCTACCTCTTCTTCAGTAGCCAGGCCAAGCACAAAGGACTCGATAATACCGCTTTCTATGTAAAATTTTAGTTCCAAGTCTTTTTTAAGAATTGTCTGAAAGACTTCATCGCTTCTTTCAGGATTTCATTTATTTGCGCCTCCGGCAGGGCCAGCAGGCGAGCTATCGTTGTGATTGATAATCCTTTAAAATAATTAAGCCGGAACACCTGCTGTTGATCGGCTGGCAGTATCAGATAAAACTGCTGTAGTATGCCTTCTTCCTGCTTCATCAGCTCAGCACCGGTTAATGCGGTTTCTGGCAGCGCTTCTTTAATGGCGAATTCTCTTGTTTTACGAAGTAACCAGGTAAACAATGTCCGGTGGCCTGAAGTCCTGAACGTTCCGATATGGAGGAACGACCAGTGAAAAACTTTTACAACCACTTCGTTGGCTCGTTCTTTTACAGGCACCAGCTGCAATGTAATGTTATAAAGAGCCCCGGCGTATCGGTCGTATAACAACTCTTTTGCCGCAGAATCCCCTATTACTAGCCGCTCAATAAGCATTTGCTCACTTATATGTGCCAGATCTCGACGCAAAGAAGTTGTGTACCAGGTTTAGAATGCTAATATATAGAAATAAAATTAGGTGTAGGTCATAACACCTATATGAATTTATCAACATGCACAGCTAAAATGGATAACTATGGTCGCAGATCCAGCCGGTACAGCCAGTATTGCTGTCCTGACAGAGGCGCCAGTTCCCTCACCTGCAGAAAGCCAAGCCGTCTGTACAGATGTTGCGCATCCGGCATGATAGCACTGGTATGCAGCCCAAGTACATGCTCCGCTCCCAGTCTGGCTTCCTTAATGCACATTTCCATCAGGCGGCGGGCTATTGCCCTGCCACGGAAAGCCGGATGCACCGCCAGCCGGTGGATATAAGCCCAGTCGGCCGGTAGATCGGGGTTGGATTTCCCGAAGGCACCAGGAACATTACGCCTACCAGTTCGCTACCGGTGTCACAAACAAAAGTTGCGGCATTATTCATAAGCAATGGCAGCCCTGCGTGGTCTGATAACCCTTGCCGCATTTTTTCCCAGTGTTCCTGGGAAAGCACCGTGGCAAACTGACTGTAGCTGGCAAGTGATAGTTCCCAGATCGCAACAGCATCCAAAGCAGTGGCTTTCCTGTAAATCAGTGTATCCATAACCGTTATTTAACTGCCCTTCTCCAACAATTTCCAACACGATGTTGTTGGAAACTATCAGTGCTATAAAGATCGATATCTTTGGCCAGGTATGTGCTGACTCAATTGGGTTCAGGCAATAAAGTAGTGTAGGCCGACAAGTGGATTTTATGCGGGGAGCTGCCCTTTCCGAAGAAGGCAAATCCATTATTGCCATTCCATCCACTACCTCCAAAGGCATTTCGCGCATTGTATCGCAGCTGCAACCCGGCGCCAGCGTGGTTACCACCAGAGCGCACGCACTATGTAGTTACAGAGTACGGCGTTGCCCACCCGGGAAAAACCTCCGGCAAAGGGCACAGGCCTTATTAATATCGCCCACCGGGATCATCGCGAAGCATTGGAAAAGAACGCTTTTGAAATATTTAAGGTATTCGGATAAATACCGGTTCTATGAAAAAGTTGCTATCAGGCCTGCTGCTTTACATCATCACGGCAACGGCCCACGCACAGGTCACACAGGATGCTGTTAAACAACTAAGAATATACGAAGATGACGACTTCTTTAATGTATGGGGGCGTGGAACAGACCGTGGCTACAGTAACGGCAGCAGCGTAGGTTATCTTTATATAAAAAAAAAGAAATCTGTATTCCTCGATAAATGGATACTTCCCGTAGCAGGCCGCAATGCTATCAATGTATTTGAATGGAGCCTTATGCAAATCATGATCACTCCTAATGAGATTGCCGACACGAGCTACAATCCCAAAGACTTTTACTACGCCGGCGCCCTGTACGCCACGCACGGGCTCACTTCCTATAATCCCGAAAAAAAGTACAGTCTCCATTCAGAGTTTGTATTTGGCGTGCTGGGCCCGTGGGCACTCGCCAAAGAAACACAAACCTTCTTCCATCACCTTATCGGCTACCAGCCGCCCAGGGGGTGGGAAAACCAGGTGCCCAATGCCCCGTTGATCAACTACAACCTTACTTATGAAAGAATGCTGTGGAACCCGGTTAATTACCTGGAAATTATTGGCGGCGCCAATGCCCGGTTGGGAACCATGACTACCGCCATAAGCGCCTGGTCTTATATCCGGGCGGGGCTGTTCAATCCTTATTTCGGTCACCGCGATTTATCCGCAGCCACTAAAAAGAGGTTCCAGTTGTACATCATGGCCAGGCCCCAGTTCGGCTTTATAGGATACAATGCGCTGCTGCAGGGTGGTATTTTCAAATCGAGAGATACCAATTTTGAAGAAGTATCCGATTACCAGCAAACACATATGCGGCACTTTACCATCGGCATTGACTACGGCATCGGGATTGTGATTAACCGTGCCTCCATCAGCTATACCCAGAAAACCCGCACCGAATGGATGAGCGGCACCGGGAAACATTCCGTGGGCAATATTACCCTTCTTATTCCTGTCTCCCGTAAAACTATTCCCGGCAATTAATGTTATCTATCAAAAACTTATTTACCATGCATGTTAAACTGATGGTCATTTCTTTTTGTGCAATTGCCGTTTCCTGCGCCAGCAGCGGCTCTAAACCGGAAAAACGACAGTACCGGCACAGGCAGCGATACCACGCTGAATGTAGCCGCAAATCCCAGCAGCCAGCTGGAAGTAAACCCTCTTTCCGGGTACTTCCTGAAAAACACGATTACGGTAAACGACAGTCTTACCTTCTGGCTCATTGATAACCAGGCTTCATTCGACAGCCTGTTTGGCGTAGCCAAAACCATGAACAATACCATCGATCACCCGGACTTCGGTACCCATATAGTAGTAGCCGCCACCATGCCGCCTACCTTTTATGGTACCCAAATCCAGCTGGAATCCGCTACCTCTGACAATGCGAATAACAATGCCACGCTGCGCTTCGTAGCTACTGCCAATCCCAACCGGGGCAGTGCCAGTACCGCTCCGTTGTGGCTGGGGGCCGTTCCGAAAACCGGTAAAAGTACTTTTCTCCTTTACACCGGGGACCATTTAACCAAAACGATTACTACCCGGCAGTAGGCTTGCCGAATATTTTCTCTATTGCCTGGAAACGGTATCTGAACAGGGCTTCCAGCTGTTTTTTTACAAACAGCTGGTGGGCCAGTTTTCCCAGCCAGCCGAAAGGCAGCCGGTAATGAACCAGGTCCGTCATTTTTACACCACCGGGTACTGTTTCGAAGTGATGCTCGTGATGCCAGATGCTGTAGGGGCCCACCCGTTGCTCGTCTACAAAATATTCCAGGTAGGATACATGGGTGATCTCTGTCATCCATTCCAACGGGATCCCCGCTACCGGCGATACAAAGTAAGTGATGATCTGCCCCGGGTATACCTGCCCGGTATAAGGCGGGGAAGTAACAACAAACCGCATATAGGGAGGGGTAATATGCGCCAGGTTACCGGGGTTGGAAAAATAGTTCCATACCTCCTCCGGCCGGGCCGGGATCACCTGCGTATGCTGCATAAAATAAATACTGGCCATATATAAGATTACTGAAAAAATATCGTTCCGGCTATAAGCAACCGTCAAATTCGTGATTCTTTGAAATGAGTTCGTAAGTTTGTGCCTGATTAATCCGATCAGGTACATGAATCAATATATCAGGGGCTGGGTTTTCTGGCTGATGTTCATCCTCATTTCCATTTCATTTACGCGATGTGCCAACATTGTGCCCCCCAGCGGCGGGCCAAGGGATAGTTTGCCTCCTGTATTGCTGCAGGCTACTCCCAGGGACTCCACCCTTCACTTCAACAGCAAAAAGGTGACGTTTATTTTCGACGAGTATGTGGAACTGGATAATGTGAACGATAAGCTGATTGTGTCGCCAACGCTGAAACGCACACCTATTGTGACTGCCAAGCTGCACACGGTGACCCTTGAAATAAAGGATACCCTGAAGCCAAACACCACGTATACCTTCAATTTCGCCGATGCCATCCGGGATATCAACGAGCGTAATATATCGGCGGATTTCCAGTATGTAGTGTCTACCGGCGATTATCTCGACAGTCTGCAGGTATCCGGCCATCTTATAGATGCGGAGAACGGTCGTGTAGACAGCAATGTGGCGGTTATGCTGTACCGCGACCTTACAGACTCCATTGTATCAAAGGAAAAGCCGGTATATTATGCCAAAACCAAAGGGGATGGCTCTTTCCGCTTCAAGAACATAGCACCCGGCTCTTATAAGATCTTTGCACTGAAAGAAGAAGACCGCGACCTGCAGTATAACCAGCCTTCAGAAATGATCGCTTTCGTGGATGCGCCGGTTGTATTAACAGAAAGCAACCTCTCAGATGTGAATCTCCTGCTGTTTATGGAAAACGACAGTACCATCAAGCCGCCACCGGAGCCCATCGACTCTTCCCTGATTGAACAGGAAGGAGAGGAAAAGAAAAAGAAGAAGCTGCCTAAATTAACGGCCACGGCTACCCTTGACGGAGGTATGCAGGAATTACCTGCGCCTCTGAGAATTACATTTGCGCTGCCATTGAGGAACCTCGACAGCGCCAGGACCATTCTTGGTGAAGACAGCGCCTACAACCCGGTTACCTTTACCAGTACAATGGATTCTACCCGTACCCGTTTATCGATAGGTTATGACTGGAAAGAAGGTACCCCGTACCGGTTTATTATTCCTAAAGATGCACCAACAGATACTGCCGGCCAACAGCTGGCCCGGGCAGATACCATTAATTTCAGGACCAAAAAGGCAGCGGATTACGCCATTTTCACCGTTACAGAGCTCAATATCAGCGACAGTACAAAGAACGCTATCAATGATACTGCTATGCATTACGTGGTGCAGCTGGTACAGGATAAAACCATCAAATACTCCGGCACTATTGTTAATGGCAAATGGAGTCAGCGGTTTATTACACCGGGAGAATACGATATCCGGCTGCTGCTGGATACCAATGGCAATGGCAAATGGGACCGCGGAAACTATTATACCACTCCGAAAAAACAACCGGAAAGGGTGATCAATATTGAAAAAGTGAACCTGAAGGCATACTGGACGGTACCCAAGAAGATAAGCATTTAAATCATTACTGCGGAGGGAACAATGCGGCTTCCTCCGCCCCAATATTCCTAACTTTGCATTATGATATTTTCCTCTGCGCTGATAGAAAACGCGGTAAATGAATTTGCCAAACTGCCGGGTATCGGTAAAAAAACAGCTTTGCGGCTGGTGCTGCACCTGCTGAAGCAGGAAACAGCGCAGGTGCAGCAGTTTGGGGATGTGATAGCACGGATGCGGCAGCAAATACAGTTCTGCAAGGTTTGTCATAATGTATCCGATGCTGAAGTATGCAGTATTTGCAGCAGCCATTCCCGGCAGAAGCAGGTAGTATGCGTGGTAGAGAGCATCCGTGATGTGATGGCAATAGAAAACACACAGCAATTCAATGGCTTATATCACGTATTGGGTGGTATTATTTCTCCCATCGATGGTATCGGCCCGGACCAGCTTAATATCCAGTCACTGGTAGAAAGAGTCCAGTACCAGGGTGTAGAAGAAGTGATCATGGCGGTAAGTCCTACTATTGAAGGCGACACTACCATTTACTATCTCTCTAAAAAATTAAAGGAATTTCCTGTAAAAATCACCACTATTGCCCGGGGGATCGCATTTGGGGGAGAGCTGGAATATGCTGATGAGATGACGTTGGCCAGGTCTATCAGTAACCGGTTGCCGCTGGAAAGCTATGTACAGAACAAATAACCGCTACCTAACGGGTATACAAAAAAATACGGGTGCTCAACAGCACCCGTCTTCGTTTAACCTGTAATTCCACGTTATGAAAAGTTTGTCAGACAGCATCTTTTGCAGGATGGTCTGGAAATATTTTATGATTGGTTTCTGATTCCTTCTGTTGTTGCAGCTCTTTCCACCGCTGCATTTCATATTTATTCAGGAAACATACCTTAAACACTTCAGACTGGTTTCCATCGCCGGTTTGCGGCACGGGTTGCAATCCCAGGCTTGCCAGGTGCTGATGCAGGGTATGAATATGTTCTGATATAGTCATGACTGACGTTTATTTTTGTTGTAATAAATTTCTGAGAAGCACTAATGACGAATCTGTTAATTGCAGCAACGGCAACTACAAGGAGTGCAGGCGGAGGGCTGGTGGGAGGCCATAACCGGGTAAATCACTATATTTCTATCATTTTGTTGCATTGTACCTTTCTATTACCCTACAAATATAGTAGACTTTGTAGACTACTTCCAAATTAAATTTATAGGTATAAACAAAATCTATTCTCTATCAGAAAGATATACAGGTTATAAAAACCTTGGTTAAACAGGCTCAAAACGCGGATCCAAACAAATCACAAAACAATAAAATAGCCGGGAAAAGGTTATATTTGTGGACTCGTTCAGGGTGGATTTGTTTATTGTTCGACCCTGTTCTTTCTTAACTGTAACTAATAAACGCCTTGAAAATTATGAAATCTTTACAAGACTGCGCGAATGAGCGCATACTTATCATCGATGGTGCAATGGGCACCATGATACAACGCTACCAACTTCAGGAATCAGACTACAGGGGCACCCGCTTTGCCAACTATCCAAGTGATCTTAAAGGCAATAACGACCTTCTTAATCTTACACAGCCACAGATCATTGAGGCCATTCACAAAGAGTACCTGGAAGCAGGAGCTGATATTATTGAAACCAATACTTTCAGCAGCACCTCTATTGCTATGGCCGACTATGATATGCAGGCACTGGCATATGAGCTGAATGTGGCAGCAGCACAGATAGCCAAAAAGGCTACCGCGGAGTATACCGCCAAAAATCCCGATAAGCCGCGTTTTGTTGCCGGCGCCATAGGCCCAATGAACAAAACCCTGTCGCTGTCGCCGGATGTAAATAACCCCGGCTTCCGCTCTGTATACTTCGATGAAGTGGCCGCAGCCTATGAAGAGCAGATACGTGGCCTTTCCGATGGCGGAGTGGATATCCTGCTGATAGAAACTATTTTTGATACGCTGAACTGTAAAGCGGCCATCTATGCCATCAAGAAATACTACCGTGAATCGGGCAAGCCTGAAATCCCGGTAATGATTTCCGGCACCATTACAGATGCCTCCGGCAGAACCCTCAGCGGGCAAACCCTGGAAGCATTCTATATCTCAGTTATGCATGCCAACCCGTTTTCCATCGGCTTAAACTGCGCCCTGGGCGGACAGCAGATGCGCCCTTACGTAGAGGAGCTCTCCAACATAGCCAGCTGCTATGTGAGCTGCTACCCTAACGCCGGCCTGCCTAATGCCTTCGGGGAATATGATGAGGAACCGGAAGATACTGCCTGTATCATTGAGGACTTTGCCGCATCCGGCTTCGTTAACATTGTAGGCGGCTGCTGCGGTACCACCCCGGATCATATACGCCACATTGCAGAACATGTGAAACATATCAAACCACGCCTCAAACCCGTATTGGTCGAAACACTCGCCTGATCAGCCGTGGCAGGTTTTCTATTTAAATATCACTTACAGCAGAAATGAGCGAAACAATTATAAACAATACAGATACTGTCAACGAACCTATTGCCGGCGAGGAACGCAGGGTGATCAAACCCTTTATGCGCCTGAGTGGCCTGGAACCGCTGGTAGTACGGCCTGAAACCAATTTCATTAACATAGGGGAACGTACCAACGTAACCGGTTCGAAGAAATTTGCCCGTCTCATCAGGGAGGGACAGTTTGAAGAAGCCCTGTCTGTTGCCCGGCAACAGGTGGAAAGCGGCGCGCAGATCCTGGACGTTAACATGGACGATGCCCTGCTCGACGGGGAAACGGCTATGTCTACTTTCCTTAACCTCCTGGCAGGGGAACCGGATATTTCCCGTATTCCCATCATGATCGATTCCAGTAAATTTTCTGTAATTGAAGCCGGGCTGAAATGTGTTCAGGGCAAATGTATTGTTAACTCCATCAGCTTAAAGGAAGGAGAAGCCAAATTCATTGAGCAGGCCCACATCTGTAAAAGCTATGGCGCCGCCGTGGTAGTAATGGCATTCGACGAACATGGCCAGGCAGATACCGAAGAAAAAAGGGTGAGCTTCAGTCACCGTGCCTATAAAATACTCACCGAAGTGGTAGGGTACAATCCCCAGGATATCATCTTCGACCCCAATATCTTCGCTATAGCTACCGGTATTGAAGAACATAATAACTACGCAGTAGAATTTATCAATGCTACCCGCCGTATCAAAGAACTGATGCCGCTTGCCAAAGTAAGCGGAGGCGTAAGTAATGTTTCCTTCTCTTTCCGCGGTAACGAAACAGTGAGGGAAGCCATGCACTCCGTATTCCTGTTCCATGCCATCAAGGCGGGAATGGATATGGGTATTGTAAATGCAGGGATGCTGCAGATCTATGATGATATAGAGCCCACCCTGCGGGAACTTTGTGAGGATGCCATACTAAACAGAAGAGATGATGCTACAGAAAGGCTGATACAGTTTGCTGAAACCGTTAAGGCCAAGGGAAAGGTAGTGGAGAAAGATGAAAGCTGGAGACAGGGAACTGTGGAAGACCGTTTAAGCCATGCCCTCGTGAATGGTATCACCGACTACATAGATGAAGATACTGAAGAAGCCCGTTTAAAATATCCCCGCCCGCTGGATGTGATTGAAGGCCCGTTGATGGCGGGTATGAACATCGTAGGAGATCTTTTCGGCAGCGGTAAAATGTTCCTCCCGCAGGTAGTGAAAAGTGCCCGTGTAATGAAAAAATCCGTGGCCATCCTTACGCCATATATTGAACAGGAGAAATTAAGGATACAGGCAGAACACGGCGGGGAAATAAAAGCCGCCGGGAAAATCCTGCTGGCCACTGTAAAAGGTGATGTACACGATATCGGTAAAAACATTGTAGGCGTGGTACTGGCCTGTAACGGTTATGAGATCATTGACCTTGGCGTAATGGTGCCTGCTGAGAAGATCCTTCAGACCGCGCGCCAGGAAAAAGTGGATATCATTGGCTTAAGTGGCCTGATCACCCCTAGTCTCGACGAAATGGTGCATGTTGCCCGTGAACTGAAACGGCAGGATTTCAACATCCCGCTGATCATTGGAGGCGCTACCACCAGCCGCACACATACCGCTGTTAAAATAGCGCAGGAATATGCGCATGGCGTGGTACATGTACTGGACGCATCCCGCAGCGTTACCGTAACCGGCAGCCTGCTTAATAAAGCGCTGAAACCCGGGTTCCTGGCTGGTATACAAACAGAATATCAGAAGCTGAACGAGGCTTTTAAGAATAAGAAACAAACCAAGCAATTCCTGCGCATCGCTGAAGCGCAGGCCAATAAAACCAACATCAACTGGGATGCTTTCACCCCCGTGAAGCCTAAAATGACCGGCGTGATGAAGTTTGAAAACTATGATCTGGGAGAAATTGCGAAATATATCGACTGGCAGCCCTTCTTTATTGCATGGGAGCTACACGGTAAATTCCCGCAGATCCTTACCGATGAAGTGGTTGGCGTAGAAGCCACCCGGCTGTTTAATGATGCAAAAGAATTGCTAAATTAAAATAATTGCAGAAAAATGGCTGGGCGCCAATGCTGTTATTGGTCTCTATCCAGCTAACAGGGTAGCTCCGGATTCTGTAAAGGTAACACCTGAACAACCGGAAATTAAACCGGTACAGCTGGAATTCCTTCGCCAGCAGGTGAAGAAAGCACCGGGCCAGCCCAACCTGTCCCTCGCCGATTTCATTGCTCCCGCCGAATCCGGCAAAACCGATTATATAGGCGGCTTTGCGGTAACCACCGGTATTGGTATTGAAAAATGGCTGGACAAATTCAAAGCAGAACATGACGACTATAACAGCATTATGCTGAAAGCGCTTGCGGACAGGCTTGCAGAGGCCTTCGCAGAACTGATGCACGAGCGCGTGCGTAAAGAGTTCTGGGGGTACGCGTCGGATGAGCACTTGAGCAATGAAGACCTCATCAAAGAAGCCTATGCAGGTATCCGCCCCGCACCGGGTTACCCCGCCTGCCCGGACCATACCGAGAAATGGAAATTGTTTGAGCTGCTGAACGCCACTGAAAACACCGGCATCACACTCACCGAATCGCTGGCCATGTACCCCGCTTCCAGTGTAAGTGGCTGGTATTTTGCCAACCCTGAGGGTAAATATTTCGGCCTCGGAAAAATTGAAAAAGACCAGGTGACAGACTATGCTGCCCGTAAAAACTGGACAGTGGAAGAAGCCGAACAATGGCTGCGTCCCAACCTTGAATACGATATATAAAAGCATTACAGGTTAATTGTTACGGATCTGTGGAGGGATAAGGGCGGATTTTTTCGCGTTATTATCTGTCCGCAGGTCCGTAATTCGTAAATTTAATGATGTAATGCCCTAAACAACACCCGACATGAGAATCATATCTTACAATGTGAATGGCCTGAGATCAGCCATGACAAAAGGCTTCACAGAATGGTTACAAACAGACCCCGCTGATATTATCTGCCTGCAGGAAATAAAAGCCCACCAGGAAAACATCGATTTTCAGCAATTCGACAACCTCGGTTATATGCATTACTGGTATCCTGCCCAAAAGAAAGGATACAGTGGCGTAGCGGTGCTTACCCGGATAAAACCCGACTTTGTACAATATGGCAGCGGCCATGGGCAGAGCGACCAGGAAGGCCGTTTTATAAGGCTCGATTTCGGCGATATTACCCTTATCAATACTTACTTCCCTTCCGGTACCAGCGGAGAGCTCCGTCAGACCTATAAATACCAGTGGCTGGAAGAGTTCTTTCAATACCTGGAAGAACTGAAGAAAACCCGGCCCAACCTGGTAGTATGCGGGGATTACAATATCTGCCATAAACCAATAGATATCCATGACCCTGTGAGCAATAAAAACTCTACCGGTTTTTTACCCGAAGAACGGGCATGGATGGACCGCTTCTTTGAGAGTGGCTTTGTAGACAGCTTCCGTCATTTTAACACCGACCCCCATCAATACAGCTGGTGGAGCTTCCGGGCAAATGCCAGGAACAATAACAAGGGCTGGCGTATAGATTATATCAACGTTGCTGTTCCACTGAAGGAGCGCCTGAAACACGCCACTATTTATCAGCAGGTAAAACACTCAGATCATTGTCCGGTGTTCGTGGAACTGGCAGTATAAACAAAGCCATGTATGATTATATATAATGTAACTACCAAAGTGGCCACAGATACGCATTTCAGGTGGCTTCAATGGTTACAGGAGGAGCATATCCCGGCAATGCTGGCCACGGGGATATTTCATGATTACCGCATCAGCCGCTTACTGGAGCAGGACGATGAAGAGGGCCCTACCTATGTTGTACAATATTTTGCGGATAGCCTGAAAGACTACCAATCCTTCGCAGACCAGCACCAACAGGCGCTGCGGCAAAGAGGGTATGATCTTTTCGGCGACCGTTTTATTGCTTTTACAACCGTAATGGAGGTCATTTAAGTAACGTGTCTTTACTAAACTTATCCACAGGAAATCCACTATTTCCGGGGCATCCGGACTTTGGTACAATAGTTGGTTTGATCCTGCGTTAATAGTAAAAAAGCTGGCAAACAAGCCACAGCACAGGGTTTTATGTGATCCTGCTAATGATCCGGTCTTTAGCATGGAAAACATCAATCAGCTGTAACCGTTACCAGTAGCGTTTTTCAGCCGATAAAATTTTCTATAAAAAAGTTGTAAAAAATTTGGTAATCTGATAAAACGCGCTATATTTGCTCACATCAAACATTTTTTCACTAGTTAAATCTTACTAACTATGAACAAAGCCGAATTAATCGACAAGCTTGCTAAAGATGCAGCTATTACCAAAACCCAGGCTAACGAAGCGCTGGACTCTTTCACCAAAGCTGTTGCTGATACCCTGAAAAAAGGTGGTAAAGTAACTTTGGTTGGTTTCGGTACTTTCTCCGTTTCTAAACGTGCAGCACGTAACGGTAGAAACCCACAGACCGGTCAGATCATCAAGATCAAGGCTAAGAAAGTTGCTAAGTTCAAGGCTGGTAAAGCTTTATCCGACAAGCTCTAATCAGTTAACACAACTTATTCAAGCAAGGAACAGTTCATGTTTCTTGCTTTTTTTTTATATCAAACCGCCAGTACTACGCTATTTCGTCGAATTGCAGTATTTTGCAGCCTGATAACATCATATTTAACAACATCAAACTTCAAATTATTCGTTATGGGTAGAGGAGATATTAAAACCAAGAAAGGTAAGATCTTCAGTAAGTCTTTCGGTAAAGTTAGATCTGCAAAGACCAGAAAAAATACTGCCGCTAAAGCTGCTGCACCAAAAGCTT
Organism: Chitinophaga sp. OAE865; assembly: GCF_040546735.1. Lineage (NCBI taxonomy): Bacteria > Pseudomonadati > Bacteroidota > Chitinophagia > Chitinophagales > Chitinophagaceae > Chitinophaga > Chitinophaga sp. OAE865. The sequence continues at coordinate 569,671 of NZ_JBEPOF010000001.1, forward strand.
AATTTTACGCTTTTAGTAAAATGCCGCTAAGATTATTCACATAATCTTAGCGGCATTTTTATCTGATACGTTTAAAGATCATCAAGGCGCCAGGCGCTCAATCTTCCAGCTCCCTTCCGGTAATAAGGTATACAGGATCCTGTCGTGTAACCTGCTGCTTCTTCCCTGCCAGAATTCCATCGCCTGTGGCTTTACCACATAACCACCCCAATAATCAGGTCTTTGAGGGGCTTCCTGCTGATATTTTGCCGCTACCTGGTCTACCTGTTCCTCCAGGAAAGACCGGCCCGGAATGACCTTACTTTGCGGTGATGCGATAGCGCCGATACGGCTTCCCACCGGACGGCTGTTATAATATTCATTACTTACAGATACTGAAGCCTTGCTAACAGTACCCTCTATACGAACCTGGCGTTGCAGCTCCCGCCAAAAGAACAACAGGGTAACATGTGGGTTCTGTGCCAATTCCTGTCCCTTCCGGCTTTCGTAATTAGTAAAAAATAAAAAGCCATCATCATCAAAACTCTTCAGTAATACGATCCTTGCAGAAGGCCTTCCATCAGGCGTACTGGTGGCCAGCGTCATGGCATTGGCTTCATCAATTTCACTATTGATGGCATCGTCCCACCATTTCCCGAACTGGGATAACGGATACGGCGCCACTTCACTTTCATCCAGCGAGGCCAGTTGATAATCTTTTCGTAAATCTGCTATTTTCTGGTTCAACATGGTCTGTTATTTTTATGATTCAACGGGTCCTCAAAGGTATGGAAGGATAATAGTAATTTTGAGGTACCTGATATAAATCATACTATGAAAAGAGTTTTATTACCGGTATTGCTGATGGCACTACTCTCCTGTCATACCCGCAACAACAGCAACGCACCGGTTAACACCGCCAACATGGTTGTACCACTGGTTTCCACTCCCCTGTTTTATACCCAGCTGAAAGGAAAACTGGGCAATAAAGAAATCACCATGCAATTGCTGAAAACTGCTCCCCACCTGTTCCGCGGCTACTATTGCGATGACAGTACCGGGCAGCCCATTCCTTTATGGGGCACCCTGGACTCTACCCTGGTAAATATTTATGAAGAAACCAATAATAGTTCGGAAGACCGGCTGTTCAGCGGCTATTTTTCAGACGATGGAAAATTTAATGGGGTATGGCATGGCGATGGTACCTCCTATCATTTTGAGCTGCATACTGACCTGAAAAATGCCATCCCATTGAAAGTATTCTACCAGATCGATTCAGCAAAGCTGGTCCCTTCCTTATCAAAATCGCCGGTAGGTACCGTAACCTACAGCATCATCTGGCCCGATTCGCTGGTTGACAGCACCACTGCCCGTTTTATTATCAACCAGGTAACCGGCAGCAGCCACACCACAGATCCGCAGAAGTTTCTGAGAAAAGGGGTCGACTCCTTCATCCTGAGTTATCGTTATTCAGCTAAAGATGCCGACAGCAGCGAGTTTAGCGATAATACTAGCGCCTTGTCATGGAACTGGACCACGGACAACGATATGAAAGTAGTGTATAACACCTGGCCTTTACTGGTTATAGAGAAGTACGCCTATAATTTTACCGGCGGGGCACACGGCAACTGGGGCGCCACTTATTATACACTGGATCTGTCTAAACACAAAGTGCTCACTCCGGATGACATTTTCAAACCGGGTTATAAAGAAGCGGTAAGCAGGTTGCTCGATAAAGCTTTTAGAAAACGGTTCAATATGAGTGAAGAAGATGCGCTTGACCAGAACCTGCTGGTAAAGAACATTCCGCCTAACAATAATATGATTGTTACCGGCAAAGGAGTTGCTTTCAGCTATGTACCTTACGAAATAGGTCCTTATGCACTGGGGCAGGTAACATTATATATTCCGTTTACAGAGATGAAAGGAATATTAAAATAAATAACGCCGGTAGCCCACATAAAAAAGCAGCGAAGATCGATCGTTCTTCGCTGCTTCTTTTTATGCGTTTTTATTATCCTTTTACTAAAGTGCCAACATTTTTACCCATGATCACATTCAGGAGGTTACCCTGGCGGTTCATGTCAAACACGATAATAGGCAGCTTATTTTCCTGGCAAAGGGTAAATGCTGTCATATCCATCACGTTGAGGGATTTCTGGTATACTTCTGAGAAGGTAATAGTTTCGAAGCGGGTAGCTGTTTTATCTTTTTCAGGATCGGCAGTGTAAATGCCATCTACACGGGTTCCTTTGAGGATTACATCCGCCTGGATTTCAATAGCGCGCAGGGAAGCTGCGGTATCAGTAGTAAAATACGGGTTACCGGTACCTCCCCCAAATATTACCACACGACCTTTTTCCACGTGGCGGATGGCGCGGCGGCGGATATAGGGCTCTGCAATCTGTTCCATTTTAATGGCAGACTGGAGGCGGGTATACAAACCTACCTTTTCCAGGCCGCTTTGGAGGGCCATGCCATTGATCACAGTGGCAAGCATACCCATATAGTCCCCCTGGGCTCTTTCTATACCGGTATCGGCTTCGTTCATTCCGCGGTAGATGTTACCACCACCTATAACGATGGCCACCTGAACTCCCAGATCTGTAACTGCCTTAATATCGTAGGCATACTGAGATATCACCTTCGGATCAATACCATAATTTGCATCCCCCATGAGGGCCTCACCGCTCAATTTGAGCAAAATACGCTTATACTTTGGCAACATGACGCTATAAAATATTGTAAGATTGTGATTTTCCTAATATTGATTACGGTATTCTAATATACAACTTAAATGCAAAGGAGGGAAGGAAGAAAAAAAATGCCTTTTCTGATATCCGGTTACTGCCCTTTTATGTGTATGATTAGTTATGCGCAAAAAAAAGGAGAGAAACGAATTCTCTCCTTTTTTTTGATATTTTATTATTAACCTAAAGCAATTCGCTTAAAGCCATTTACTTTCAGATCAGCATCTACAGTTTTCAGGTAATCCGCTACAGACTTGTTATTGTCTTTAACGAAAGCCTGTTGCAGCAGGGTGCTTTCTTTGAAAAATTTATTTACTTTACCGGCAGCGATCTTTTCAGCCATTTCAGCAGGTTTGCCTTCAGCTTTCACCTGTTCAACAGCAATTTCTTTTTCGCGGGCGATCAGTTCAGCAGGAACGCTGTCAGCATCTACTGCGATAGGGTTCATAGCTGCGATCTGCATAGCGATATCTTTACCTACTTCTTCAGAAACAGGCTTAGAGAAAGCAACCAGTACACCCATACGGTAGTTACCGTGAATGTAAGAAGTTACGCCACCAGCTTCAACGAATTCAAATTTATTAAGGGTGATCTTTTCACCGATTTTTGCTACCTGGTCGTTTACTTTATCAGCAACGCTGGCGCCATCCAGTTGAGCGGCATTCAGGTCATCTACATTTTTGATACCGTTAGCCAGTGCCAGGTCTACGATAGACTGTGCAAATTTCACGAAGTCTTCGTTCTTAGCTACGAAGTCGGTTTCACAACCCAGTCCTACAATAACACCGGATTTACCATCTGCTGAAGTTTTAGCGATGATAACGCCTTCTTTGGTTTCACGATCGGAACGTAAAGCGGCCACTTTCTGACCTTTCTTACGCAGGTAGTCTACTGCTTTTTCAAAATCGCCATCACTTTCTACCAGTGCCTTTCTGCAATCCATCATACCAGCACCAGTTTGCTGACGCAGTTTATTTACATCAGCTGCTGTAATTGTTGCCATGAGCTATAATTAGTTTATTTGTTGTAAAAATTATTGCAAGTACTAAATCTGCCTTCAGCTATTAGCCTTTAGCTGTTAGGACCTTATGGTTGAACTAACAGCTAAAGGCTAATAGCTAAAAGCTTAAATAAATATTATCTTCCGCCGCCTGGTTTTCTTGGACCCTGGCTACCGGCACCAGATGGACGACGTTGTCCGCCTGCTGCACCACCGCCACGGTTAGCGCCACCACCACGGTTAGCACCGCCCTGGCCACCAGGACCACGACCGCCGCCACGGTTAGCACCACCCGGACCGCCCGGACCACGACCACCCTGTGCACCTGGTTTACGACCTCTTTCACGGTCTTCACCACCTTCCACTTCAAATTTGCGGGCCTTATCATCTGCTTCTTCTTCTTCCTCTACTTCTTCAGATTTCTCTGTAGCTCTTTCAGAAAGACCTTCAGCGATAGCTGCACAGATATAGCTGGTGATGATAGCGATAGATTTAGTAGCATCGTCATTCGCAGGGATAGCGAAATCTACTTTAGTAGGATCGGAGTTGGTATCTACCATACCGAAAGTAGAAATACCCAGACGCTTAGCTTCAGCCAGTGCAATGTGCTCATGGCTGATATCAACCATAAACAGTGCTGCCGGTACACGTGCCAGTTGGGCAATACCACCCAGCACTTTCTCCATTTTCTCTTTATCGCGGCTTAAAGTAAGACGTTCTTTCTTAGTGATGTTATCGAATGTACCGTCCTGCAGCATTTTTTCAATGCTCTGCATTTTCTTTACACTCTTACGGATCGTAGAGAAGTTAGTGAGCATACCACCTAACCATCTTTCAGTTACGAAAGGCATGTTGATGTTACGCGCAGCGTCTGCCACGATTTCTTTCGCCTGCTTCTTAGTAGCAACGAACATGATCTTCTTACCGCTTTTAGCGATGGATTTCAGGGCAGCAGCTGCTTCCTGCAAACCTTCTACGGTTTTGTTCAGATCAATGATATGAATACCTTTCTTTTCTGCGAAAATATAAGGCAGCATCTTGGGATTCCACTTTTTCTTCAGGTGACCGAAGTGAACACCTGCCTCCAGTAACTGCTGCTGCAATGAGGTATTATTTTCCATGTTTATATTACTCAATTAAAAGGATCAAATAATGTTTAGCTTTTAGCATCCGGCGAATTAGCCCGGAGCTAACGGCCAATAGCTCAAAAATATTAGCGTTTAGAGAACTGGAAGCTTCTTCTTGCTTTCGCTTTACCTGGTTTCTTACGTTCAACTCCACGTGGATCACGTTTCAGCAAACCTGCAGCTTTCAATGCAGGACGGAACTCAATGTTCACTTCGCACAAAGCACGGGCAATACCCAGCTTAATTGCTTCAGCCTGACCTTTGATACCACCACCCTGTGCATTCACTTTCACATCAAATTTATCGAGTGCATCGATAGTTTTGAAAGGCAGTTCCACCTGGTTCTGCAGGTAGATTAAAGAAAAGTAGTTTTTATAATCTTTGTCGTTTACAGTAATGTTACCGGTACCCTTGTTGATATACACACGGGCAACAGCTTCCTTACGACGACCTATTGTATTTTTTTGCTTTTCCATGTATCAGAGAAAAATTAGAAAGTTAAAGGTTGTGGTTTCTGCGCAGCATGAGGATGTTCAGCACCAGCATATACAAATAATTTTTTGTACATAGCACGGCCCAGACGGTTTTTAGGCAACATACCTTTAACTGCCTTTTCGATCAACACTTCAGGACGGCGACGAACCAGGTCCTTTGCTAATTCGATTCTCTGACCACCTGGGAAACCAGTGTAGTGCATATATTCTTTTTCCTGCATTTTATTGCCGGTCAGGGCAATCTTCTCTGCATTGATTACGATGATATAATCACCACAATCAGTATGAGGCGTATAGTAAGGCTTGTTTTTACCTCTTAGGATAGCAGCCATCTTAGCAGCAACCCTTCCGAGTGTCAGGTTAGTAGCATCTACTATATGCCAGTCACGCTTTACGTAAGCGTCGTTAGCCGATTTAGTTCTGAAACTTAATGTATTCATTGTTGTATACGATAAAAATTACGTCTTGTAAACAATTCCCCGATTATGAGGAGTGCAAAGGTACACTGCACATTCTTAATAACCATACATTTTAGGCACTTTTTTACAAGACACCTTTGTAATTAACTGATTTTCAATAAAAAATTTGTATTAAAGTTATTAACAACAGTTGGCGACACGGTTGATAACTGTTTTTTTTATTATATAAACGCAAAAAAAAGCAGCCACCTTTTATGGCAGCTGCTTATCTTATTATTTATTGTGTGCTGAGTAAACCCCAGGCATCTCGGCTTGAGATTCTTTTAGAACCGTGTGTAACATTAGCCTTAAAAGTGGTTTGGGTTGCCCCTGAAAACCGCCCCCGATAGGCCAGTCATCATTATCTGATATGATTTACTCAATAACCAGGATTTTGAACCAATGATGAATTGGCATTTATCTCCCTTTCAGGAATAGGGAATACCAATTTATCTGCATTCCAGGGATATACTGTGGTCATATCACTACCACCGTTGGTAGACTGCTTCAACCGTTTAATATCGTGAATGCGCAGCCCTTCAAATGCCAGCTCAAGTCTCCGCTCCAGTAAGATGTCATCCAGAGTTACAACTGTCAGCTCCGGCAATCCGGCCCGGGTATGTACCACGTTTACATCTTCCAGCGGTGTAGCACCTACAGCCGAACCCAACCGCTCGTTACATTCTGCACGCACCAAATACAGCTCCGCCAGCCTGATCACAGGAATATTTTGTCCCGGATCAAACCATTTGCCTGTATGATACTGTCCATCTGTTTCTCCTTCATATATAAGGAGGGTCAGCCGTGCATCAGCCGGATCCATGAGGTCTACAAATGCCTGGGGAATATCCACATCCCCACCACGGCCAATTCCATTCCTGTCAGCATAAAAAGTGGAAAGCCCGTCATTGGAGGCACCTGCATTATTCTGATCATTCTGCTGGATTTCCAGCAGGGTCTCGCTGGTGTTCTTATTCAGAAAAGCGCCATCCACAGTGGGTGTCAGCTGAAACCCACCATTCTGGATAATATCATCTGCCAGTGGCAGCGCTTCAGCGAAGCGGCTCTGCTGCAGGTATACCCTTGCCAGAAATGCCATTGCCGTATATCTGTTGGCTCTTTTACTGGCATCACGTTCAGGCAGTTTGGCGATAGCGCTCTTTAAATCACTTTCAATCTGTTTATATACCTCGGCTACTGTGCTCCGGGATGATTTTGCTTCTGCCTCAGCCTCTGTAGAAGTTGGTTTGGTCTGGATCACTACACCTGGCTTTGCATTGGTACCTGTCGGATCCCAGGGTAGGGCAAAGAAGCGTACCAGCTCAAAATGAAGGATGCCGCGGATAAAAAGTGCCTGTCCTTCCATATTGGCCTTTTGCGCACTGTCTGTTACCAGATTGAGTTTGCTAAGCACCACATTGGCCAGGTTAATGTCTGCATATGCTTCCAGCCACAGGTTCGCTACACGGGAATTATCGTCAGTAAGTGTTTTACGGTACATCTGCCGGGGCTGTGTGAAGCTACCTGTCCACGCGGCCTGCTGGTACCCACCCATCAGCTCTGCATCCAGATTGAGGTCCGTACCATACAAGCTTGGATCATCCAGCTTTGCATACAAGCCATTCACAGCAGCATTCACATCATCGGCTGTTAACAATGCCTGATCTGCCGGGATACTGTTCTGAGGAGCAATATCCAGTTTTTTGTTGCAGGACATAACATGCAATGCGGCAACAGCTATGAATACTGCTATGGATCTTGATCTAATATGTTTTATCATGATTATTCACTTTAATGTTTTCAAATAAAAGGTTAGGTCTACAATCCGATATTAATACCGATTGTAATAGTCCGTGCCTGCGGAGGTGTATAGAAATCGTGACCAATACTGATAGTAGAGAACGATGCCGTGTTGAGCTCCGGATCATAACCTTTATATTTGGTAGCAGTAAACAGGTTCACTGCTGATACATAAATACGGGCATTATCAATTTTCAGACGGGAAATAGCTGGTTTCGGTATATTATAACCCAATGTTACAGTTTTCACCCTGAAGTAAGAGCCATCCTGTACCCAACGGGAAGATTTGCTGGTACCGTTTCCTGCGTATAGCCGTGCCTGTGGCACATCTGTTTTGTCACCGGGTTTCTGCCAACGGTTTAACTGGTCCCTGGTCTGATTATCGAAGTAATCTCCATTTACGCTCTGGAAGTGGCCGGCCATATTATACAGGTCATTTCCTTTAACAAACTGGCATTGTACGTCCAGGTCAAAACCTTTATAAGAGAAATGGTTGCCAAAGCCGCCATAGAAGTCGGGATTGGGATTACCGATCACAGTATCCACAGCCGCGCCGTAATCGTTGGTGGTCTTTCCGTCCTTGGTCATGTAAAGCGCATCACCATTAGCCTCATCCACGCCCATATATTTTTTGCCATAGAAATATCCGAACGGACGGCCTTCCGAAATGCGGCTGATTTCATCGGATCCACCGCTGATAGTAGCGCCATTCAGGTTGGTAACTTTGTTACGGTAAGTAGAAATATTGAACGTGGTGCTCCACTGAAACTTACCGACAAGGTTCTGGGTAGTGATAGATGCTTCCCATCCTTTGTTGGTCAGAGCTCCCAGGTTCTTGGTAATAACGTTAAAACCATTAGTGCCTGGTAATGGAAAATCCAGCAATAAGTCACGTGTATTTTTGCTAAAATAGTCCACTTCACCAGTGATACGGTCTTTTAAAAATCCGAATTCCAATCCAATATCCGCCTGGCGGGTGCTTTCCCAGCTCAGATCAGATGAACCGATCTGTGTTGGAAAGATACCGGATATAGAACCATAGGGCAATCCGGAGTATAAAGTACGAGACTTGTAGTTACCGATCTCGGCATTTCCTGTAAGACCATAGCTGGCTCTCAGTTTCAGGTTGCTGACAGCTTTTGAGTCATGCAGAAAGTCTTCCTGCGAGATGATCCATCCTGCGGAAACAGCCGGGAATGCACCATAACGGGTGTTAGAACCAAACCTGGAAGAGCCATCATAACGAATGCTTGCACCAAGCAGGTATTTATCTTTAAAACGATAGTTGGCACGCAGGAAGTAGGACAGAAACGTATAATCCTCCACGGTAGTAGCTCCACTGGTTATTTTAGCTGAACTGGTCAGTTTTACAAACTGGTTGCTCGGAAATCCGCGCCCTTCCACCGATGTAACGTTTGTTTTACCAGACTGGTAAGACATCCCCGCTACGGCTTCCAGGTCATGGAACTCTCCCATGTGCTTTTTAAAGGTGAAATAGTTATTGGTATTATAGTTTACAATAGTTGTCTGTGCATTGTAACCATACCCATCCGGAGCACCGTCCTGTGTTTCCTTGCTCAGGTACTGGTCATCCTGGGAGTTTACATAATCAATACCTACTTCACTTCTGAAATTCAGGTAGGGCAGGATATCAATTGTACCATATATACTACTGATTGAACGGTACAGGGTATTTAATGTGTTGGAGTTATTTTCCAGGTTCAGGAGATTATTATAATACAGGGTGCGGGTATTCAGCTTTCCTGTCAGCGGGTCTATTTTAGGTTGGAACGGCGGAATAGCCACCAGCTGTAAAGGATTGGAGAATGCGTTATCATCCGGAAGCCTGTAATTATTGGTTTTAGAAAGGGAGATGTTTGCACCTACCTTTATCTTGTCATTAATGGAATGGTCAATATTTAACCTGCCATTGGCCCTGTTCAAACGGTTACCGATGAGAATACCTTTCTGATTATTGTAACTGCCGTTCAGGTAAAAGGTAGTCCTTTCATTACCACCGCTCATAGAAAGACTGTACTGTTGTACATTACCATGTTGAAATGCATGATCAGACCAGTTTTCATCATAATTATCCTTCCAGAACTCGCCGCCCGGATAATACTGCATTTCGTCATTGAGGTCTATATCAGAATTCTTGGCCGCTTCATTAAAGAGCTCCCGGTATTCCTGGGCATTTAACCATTTTCCTTTGCGGGTAGGTTCGCTTAACCCGCCGAATACACTTGCGTTAATTTTTGTTCTTCCGGCCTTACCACTCTTGGTGGTAACGAGAATTACCCCATTCGATGCCCTGGCTCCATAGATAGCAGCAGCGGCGGCATCTTTCAATACTTCCATGGAGGCAATATCATCCGGATTGATGGAAGCAAGGGGGTTATCCTTAGCCCCCAGATTACTGGCAGTCTGGGATACAACAGGAATACCGTCAATAATGATTAAAGGGTCATTACTGGCTGTAACGGATGAGATACCGCGGATCCTGATATTCAGGGCCTCTCCCAGTCTTCCGCTTCCCGAGTTGATGAATACGCCCGGAGCCCGGCCCTGGAGCGCTGTTTCAAAGGTTGGCAATGGCAGATTTGCTATTTCTTTGGCAGTCACTTTGGAAATTGAACCGGTCAGATTACGGCGTGTTTGTGTACCATATCCTACTACCACTACTTCAGAAAGTTCTTTATTGCCGGTTCCAAGTTCGGCATTTATCACCTGCTGGCTTCCTACAATTACTTCTTTATCGTCATAGCCAACAAATGAAAAAACCAGTGTGGTTCCTTTTGCGGGGACATCTAGTTTGTATGTTCCATCGGAAGCGGTAACAGTACCCACGGCACCATTTTTAATTTTAACAGTCACCCCTGGTAAAGGACTACCATCTTTCTGGTCGGTAACTCTACCGGTAATTTGTTTTGACTGGGCAAATAAGAATGTGCAGAATAGCAACAATATGCCCATCAACGAATAGAATCGCGTCATGGTTCTGGATTTAGATTTAGAATTTAAATAGCAGCAGGCTGAACTATTTGGTTGAATTGATCGGATTTGGTTGAACTTTTATTTTGGTTGAATACTCGGGCTATAATTTCTCTCTATAAGCAAAAACACGAGATAGCAGATGCTATCTAAGCCGTAAATCTAAAAAATATTTTCGATTCTTCTTAATAAAATGTTAACGGCTTCTGTGGTATAAACAAAAAAAGCGACCAGGTAGGTCGCTTTTTTAAACATAACAATATATTTTAATCAATCCCTGTTCCTGGCTCCCATATAAATTAATATATACTGCACAAGTGTGGCAATCGAAGCAAGCGCAGCCACCACATAGGTCATAGCAGCCCACCAGAGTGCATTTTTGGCTTTATCATGCTCTTCCCTTCGCATAATGGTGGTATTGTCCAGCCAGGCCAGCGCTCTCCGGGATGCATCGAACTCTACAGGCAGCGTGATCAGTGAAAAAGCCGTGGTAATTCCGAATAAAATAATGCCTCCCAGCAATAACTGCGGAAACGTATTAATAAGGAAAATACCGGCCAGTAGTACCCAGGAAACGATATTGGAGCTAACCTGCACTATAGGCACCAGCCTGGACCGGAGTCCCAGCCAGGGATAAGCGGCGGCATGCTGTACCGCATGCCCGCATTCATGGGCAGCCACCGCGGCAGCAGCCACATTGGCCCCATTATATACTTCCGGGCTCAGATTTACCGTTTTATCGGCCGGGTTGTAGTGATCCGATAAAAAACCTTCGGCTTCCCGTATCTGAACATTGTATATCTGATTGTCTTTCAACATCTTCTCGGCCATTTGCCTACCAGTTAAACCGGAAGAGGTGGGTATTTCGCTGTAAGCCCGGAACTTACTCTTAAGAACGAAGCTTACCAGCAGGCTGATACCCACAAAAACCAGCGATAAAAACATAATTCCAGGTGTCATAATAATATAAAATTAGATGATCTTATGGTACAAATATCTCACCAGATGCCCCCTTTTAAGTTTTATTTATCACTAACCTGCCAACCCTTCTCTTTGCTGCCTGATTATAAATTTAACACTGTCATTATGGCGCCTAAAATAATTTTTTGAGTAAAAAAGCGTCTGTTTGTCATTTAAAAAAATCTATTTTATTAGATTTTTTTAATATGCAAAAATCATCGACATCAACCCTATTTATCAACATTTTACGAGCCCTCAATGAAAGTAATATTGGACAAAAACAACCCCTGAAACAAGCGATGGCAGCCACTTTCTCCAGTAACACAAACACCTCAAAAGTTATTCACATCAATTAAATAAACTTTTTTATTCTGAAGCCATTTTGTAATTTAGACCTGAATTTAATGGGTTAGTAAGTAGAAAGAGTCAGCGGAATCTTCCGTTTGGCTCTTTTCTCTTTTTATACCTCTTCACTTCCTTTTTTAACACTTCTCACTTCATCATTTCAGTTCAATAAATGTAAAAACGTTACTTTGTAACGCATCTTTTTTATGAAAATTATGAGTAAAATCAGAACTGCTTTTTTCTGTCAGAATTGTGGATACGAATCAGCCAAGTGGAATGGAAAATGTCCGAGTTGCGGAGAATGGAATACGTTCGTGGAAGAAAGAGTACAGAAAGATATTCCACATAAACAGGCGGATTGGAAAAACAATGATACTACCTCTCCCCGGACACATAAAATAATTAATCTTGCCGAAGTAGTCACTAAAGATGAAGAACGGATTCTAACCCCCGACAATGAATTGAACCGTGTGCTGGGAGGCGGCATAGTAGCGGGTTCGCTGGTACTGGTAGGTGGAGAGCCCGGCATTGGGAAGTCAACGCTCTTTCTTCAGAATGCTTTACAGCTGAAGCATATCAAAACACTTTATATCAGCGGTGAAGAAAGCGAACAACAGATAAAAATGAGAGCAGACCGTATTCAGAATTCCAACGAACAATTCTATCTGCTTACAGAAACTTCTACACAAACCATCTTCCAGGAAATTAAAAAATTACAACCTCAACTGGTCATAGTTGATTCTATCCAAACATTGCATTCACCATTCATTGAATCTGCGCCGGGAAGCGTATCACAAATCAGGGAAACAACCGCAGAGTTACAACGCTTTGCCAAAGAAAGTAATACCCCTGTATTCCTCATCGGGCACATCACCAAAGATGGCTCCATTGCCGGCCCAAAAGTGCTGGAACACATGGTGGATACGGTTTTACAGTTTGAAGGCGACCAGCATTATGCTTACCGGATCCTGCGTACTATCAAAAACAGGTTTGGTTCCACAGCCGAACTGGGTATTTACGAAATGACCGGCACTGGCCTGAGGCAGGTAACCAATCCTTCAGAGATCCTTATTTCCCAGCGGGAAGATCTCCTGAGCGGCGTGGCTATTGCTGCCACAATGGAGGGCATGCGGCCCCTCCTCGTGGAAGTGCAGGCGCTCGTTACACAATCCGTTTATGGAACACCACAACGCACTGCTACCGGCTTTGATCTCCGAAGGCTGCAGTTGCTCCTGGCCGTACTGGAAAAACGGGGCGGCTTCCACTTCGGCGTAAAAGATGTATTCCTCAATATTGCCGGCGGCATCCGTGTAGAAGACCCGGCCATCGACCTGGCGGTATTGTGCGCCCTGCTTTCTTCTTATGAAGACAATGCCATTTCTCCCAAGATCTGCTTTTCGGGAGAAGTAGGCCTGAGTGGTGAAATAAGAGCTGTGAACCGTATTGAACAAAGAATTGCGGAAGCAGAAAAACTGGGCTTTGAAAAAATATTTATTTCCCGTTACAACAAAAAAGGAATTGATTTCAGTAAATTCCATATCGAAGTAATTGCTGTAGGAAGAGTGGAAGAAGTGTACCAGCGGTTATTTTAAACATCATCATATCTTTAAAACCATACGATGCTTACCAGTTTGTTTTCCCCACTGGTTCATCTGTTTTACCCGCATTGCTGTGAGCTATGCGGCACTGATCTGTATCAGACAGATGAACTGTTATGCCTGCGTTGCATGCAGGCTTTACCGCTTACCCATTTTCAGCGTTATCCCAACAATCCCGTAGCACAGGTGTTCCGTGGAAGAATTGCTGTGCAACAGGCCACTGCTACTTATTACTATAACCAGTCGACCGGCCTGCAACAGCTTATTCACCGGTTTAAATACCACCATCGCCAGGATATCGCCACCTGGCTGGGCAGGCAAACCGGTTACCAGCTCCTGGAAAGTGACTGGATCAGTACCGTCAGCTGCCTGGTACCGGTTCCCCTGAACCCCAGGAAAGAAAAAAAACGGGGCTATAACCAGGCGGCCTTGCTGGCTAACGGTATTGCCCAGGCGATACCCTCTCTGCCGGTATACCCCGCCACCCTTCGCCGGCAACAATTCACGGCTACGCAAACAAAAAAGGGACGTACAGACAGGTGGGAGAATGTAGCCAACGCCTTCCAGGCCAGTGCCAACCTTCCGGAAGGCGCGCACGTATTACTGATCGACGATGTAATCACCACCGGCGCTACCACAGAAGCCTGCTGCAGAGCCCTGCACCAGGCCGGCGCCCGGGTAAGTGTATGTTGCCTCGCCTATGCCTGGAAATGAGTAGCCCGAAATTCTTCTCCATTATTAACGTGGGAATGCTAACTTTACAGGTACAGCCCTAAACGGCTATTTTAATCTGTCTTTAAAAAAATCTATATGTTCAGATTAGCCATACTATCAGTTGTTATGCTCTTTGCCTCATCCCATCTTTACGATTTCAAAGTAGATGCCGTTGACGGTGGAAAGATCGATTTCTCCAAATACAAAGGGAAAAAAGTATTGATCGTGAATACCGCTTCGCTGTGTGGCAATACCCCACAATACGAAGGCCTGGAAAAGCTGTACAAAAAGTACCACGACAAGCTGGTTATTGTTGGTTTCCCCGCCAACAATTTTGGTTCGCAGGAGCCTGGCACCAACAAGGAAATACAACAGTTCTGCACCAAGCAGTATGCAGTAACCTTCCCGATGGCCGCTAAAATATCTGTTAAAGGCTCAGACATCCATCCCCTGTACAAATGGCTGCTGGAGGAAAGCAAAGCCAAACACATGGAACCGGCCGAGGTTACCTGGAACTTCCAGAAATACCTGTTGGATGAAAAAGGCAATCTGGTAGCTGTATTTTCTCCGAAAACGCAACCTGAATCTGCTGAAGTGATTGCTGCGATTGAGAAATAGTTCTTTACTAACTGTCGCCGATTTCTCTATAAAAGAAAACTGCAGGTACCTGCGTAACGTATATCCGTTTACGTAGGTACCTGTCATTAATTGTACACCGCGCAACCGTATTCATGAAACACTACCTTGTTCCTGCAGTCAATACCTTGCCGCTGATGGCATTACTGTGCATTTTACTGGCCTCCTGCCAGCATGGTGAGGATCTTCCCTCTCTTTCCTGCCCGGAAATGCAGATGGTTACCACTATCGGCAACACCACCAGTACCATGAGCTTTAGCCGGAGCCTCCTGTTCCGCGAACGGACAGATACCGGCGGCCTCAAATTCCTGAGTGTGGAAACGGTGTCTGATTCCTGCAGGGTGGTATTTAATCTGACAGATGGCATGTACGACGAACCAGGATTGCGGAATGACAGCCTGCATCTGAAAACTTATACCTATACCCGACAGGGAGCACAATCCGGCGGCCTTGTAGCCGTTGCAGTAAAAAACAACAACGGCGAATTCACTTTTCTTACCACAGATTCTTCCAGTGTCACGATACGTAAAATGAATCTCCGGTCACAAACAATATCCGGCAGCTTTTATTTCGTTGACAATGAGAAAAAGATTGATGGCTCCGGCACTTTTGAAAATGCCTGTTATGTATCTCTTCAATAAAAAATGATTAGCCCCCTTTTCATTATCTTGCGCCCATGCTTTTTTCTGATATCATAGGACAAGGAGAGGTAAAACAACAACTCATTCAATCTGTTCAGCATAACCGCTTAAGCCATGCCATAATACTGCTTGCCCCTGAGGGCGCAGGCGGTCTTCCACTCGGACTGGCCTTTACCCAATACCTGGTTTGCGAAAACAAACAAACGCAGGATGCCTGCGGACAATGCGCCGCATGCCTCAAAGCTTCACAGTTCATACATCCGGATATACACTATTCCTATCCGGTTATTCCGCGCAAGGCAGGAGATAAACCGGTGAGCACAGATTATATCACAGAATGGCGTGAGTTTGTTGCCACACATCCCTATGGTAATGCGTACGACTGGCTCCAGTTCATAGGCGCCGAAAATAAACAGGGTAACATTACCGCTACTGAATGCCAGGATATCATCCACAAACTGAACCTGAAAAGTTTTGAAAGTGGTTATAAAATACTGGTGATGTGGATGCCCGAATACCTGGGCAATGAAGGAAACCGCCTGCTGAAGCTGATCGAAGAACCACCTCAGAACACACTGTTCATCCTGGTGGCGGAAAACCAGGAACAGATACTGGCCACCATCTTATCAAGAACACATCTTATTAAAATAAACCCGCTGGCCAAAGAAGACCTGGTAGCTGCGCTGGAACAAAAAAGCAATGTTCCTCCCGCAAAAGCCCGGCAGATGGCCACTATTACAGCCGGCAATTACCGTGAAGCCCTTTACCTGCTGCAGCATTCAGACGACGACTATCATGAGCTGCTCCGGAGTTGGCTGAACCATCTTTTTACCGGTAACCGGGTGGCGCTGCAGGAATGGATAGAAAATATTTCAAGCGCCAAAACCGGCAGGGAAAACCAAAAACAGTTCCTGCGCTATTTCATCAACCTGCTGGAACATACCCTGCGCCTGCAATACCTTGATAAAAACCAGCTGGCCTTTTCCCCGGAAGAAATGGACTTTGCTGCCAAACTGGCCAAACTGGCTAACCTTGACCAGATGCAGGAAATTGCCGATGCTCTCAACAATGCCAGCTATTATATAGAACGCAACGCCAATGGAAAAATGCTATTTCATGCCCTGTCTCTCAGGCTGCAATATATATTTAAAAAGAAACCTTTACCGGTTATGTAATAACCACCTGCTTCCTGCAGGTCTTATCGACTGCTTTTCCCTATCTTTGTTGCTTCCGGCCTTTTGTTTTTCTGAAAGGAAAAACGTATTTTGAAGAACTGGAATAACCTGAAATGCTTATTTATAAAATTTAAACTAATTAATAATATGGCTTGTGCCGGATGTGGTACGGGTGTGGAAGGGAAGCCGTCAGGATGCAAGAGTAATGGAGGATGCAGCACAGGAGGTTGTAACAGACTGAACGTGTTTGACTGGCTGTCCAATATTCCCCTTGGTGATAGCTTAGCACCATTTGACATTATAGAGGTAAGTTTTAACAATGGCAGCCGCAAGGACTTTTTCCGTAATGTAACCAAACAATTCTTTGATAAAGGAGAGATGGTTACAGTAGAAGGAGTTAGCGGATTTGATGTTGGAACAGTAAGCCTGACAGGCGAACTGGTAAAACTACAGATGAAGAAGCGACGCGCTGAAGACACACCCGAAGTAAAAAAAGTGCTGCGGCGTTCAACGAACGACGACCTGCAGCGGATGAACGACAATAAGTCCCGTGAAAAGGAGGCGCTCATTAAATCCCGCGCCCTCGCACGCAACCTCGGGCTTGAAATGAAACTGGCAGAAGTGGAAATACAGGCCGATGGCCGTAAAGCCACTTTCTTCTACACCGCAGATGATCGCGTTGATTTTAGGGAACTGATCAAAGTATATGCCTCTGAATTCAGGGCCAAGGTGGAAATGCGCCAGATAGGCGCCCGCCAGGAAGCCGGGAAAGTAGGTGGCATTGGCAGTTGCGGCCGGGAGTTATGCTGCTCCACATGGCTGTCTGATTTCAAAAGCGTGAATACCACCGCTGCCCGGTACCAGAACCTTTCTATCAACCAGGCGAAGCTATCCGGACAATGCGGCCGTTTGAAATGCTGTCTTAACTACGAGCTCGATACCTATCTCGATGCACTGAAAGATTTCCCCGATGATGCAGACAACATTGAAACTGCCGGAGGCGTTGCCCACCTGCAGAAGCGAGATATTTTCAAATGCCTCATGTGGTACTCTTATGAAGGCAGCAATAAACAGTATCCGCTCACCATTGCCAGGGCAAAGGAAATACGCCAGCTGAACAGGCAGGGTATTAAGCCAGATGACCTGAAACCGGTAGAAGTGGTGACTGCCAAACCAAAAGAAGCAGATCTGGGGTACGCAGATGTAGTAGGATTAATCAGTCTGAAATCTCTCGAAAAAACAGCACAGAAACGCAAGCAGAAAGATAAAGACAAGCAAAGGCAGCAAAGGAACGGAGAACGTACAGAACGCGGCGAACCTAAACAAGCTCAGGGCCAGCCAAGAGCCGATGCTCCGAAAGGAGGCCCAAAACCTGATAACCGGCAACCTTCTGAACGTAAGCAGAAACCAGACAACCGTCAACAGCGGCAACAAGGCGGAGGTCAGCCCAAGCAGGGACGTGAACAACAACCCCGTAATGAGCAACAGCAGCAACGCCAGGAGCAAAGGCAGCAGACGCCAAAGCAACCTGGTCAGCAGCCGGCACAACCAGGCCTGCCAGGCGGACAGGGAGCCACCAATCCGAAACAGGACCGGCGCCCACCGCGGCATAAACACCGGCCACACAATCCTAACAAGAACAACAACAATCCTGAAAAAGGGCAATAAGTAATAACAAAAAAGACAACCGGCCTGGTTGTCTTTTTTGTTTGCATACAGCAAGCATTTCATATAAAATAAAAGGCCGCCCAGACGAGGCAGCCTTTGTTAACAATTGGTTTTTGCTTATGAGAAAACTTAAAAAATGCTATCTTATATCTCTTCACAAAATCAATCCCACAGGCGCCTCTACTGACTATTATACGGTCTTACGCTTCATTCTCAAACAGTAGTTTATAATAGTTCATGTTAGTGGCTTCATCAAAACCGCGCTCAATCATCTCACGGTTGCCATGAATATATACATGAAAGTTACGATCCAATTTCAGAATGCTCTTAAATACTTTCTGCTGCTTTTTTACAGCAGGTGCAGATATTTCAAATTCGTCAGGGATATCTTGTTGAAAATGACTGGCGTATTCATTTCTGTACTCTTTAAAAGAAGCGATGGCATCGGGATGACCCAATACTTCTTTTGCAAAATCATCCAGTTGGAATTGCTCTTTTTCTTTAAAATAAGCGGCTGATTTATTTAACAGATCCACCTGGTCTACCCTGTCCATCTCATACTCGGTTGGCAATTTGTTGTGTATAAATTGTTTACACATGTCCACCGCTGTTTCTGTCTGATGGTAACTGTCTTCCCGGCGCTGTACCTGTAAAAAGGCATCCCTCCAATACACCGCTTCGGCTTGTTTGCTGTTACTGTCTACTATACTTACCTTAAAACCTTCGGATTCTTCCGTATTAAAAACAAGACAACCTTTATCGAGCTTATTAATATTTATACCGTCTTCGTAATTTACCTGGTAATTCTCATCTGCAAGGAATACTTTCAAATACGTGTCGCGGTTCTCTGACTTAAAAATGCCTATGGCTTCCACCTCTTCACCATCAACCTGGCATTTGCTAAAGTAGGCTATATAAAGCTCTCCCCCTTTGATTTTAGGATGGGTGGAATGTTTATATAGATGTTTGGCAATATTGACCGACTGCTCCTGGAATTCATTTTGGTCAGTAAATATACGTCGACAATATTGAAATATTTCATTCAATTGCAGATCCGCATCATGACGGAACCTGAAATACTCTGCAGCACTGGCAAACGGCTGAATAAAATATGTTACCAATAACTGGCTGATCGTTTCATCCTCCAGCTGCAAAGGCGCTTTGGAACAGAGCAGGGCCTCGTCGTTAGTGGGATTCCCTACCTTGTGTATCGTTAATTGCGCCAAATCTTTAAACTCCGAAACATGGATCATGGGCGCAAAATTAATAAATTAGTTGACAGGCAACAGAACCGTTTTCCCCGGTAATTATTTCTTGATAATTTCATTACATACCCTACCTCCCATCCATATACGCTGAAAATTCTGGAATAGTTCCTTAATTTAAAGTTTCAAAACAAAATGAACATGAGAAAATATATCTGCCTGCTGGCAATGACCGCCGGATACGGCCTGCCGCTGATGGCCCAGCAAAAAAATGCAGACCGCCCCGTATATGAAACCCGCGACCTGACAGCAGAAAATATGTTTTCCGTAAACATTGAAGGACCCAACTTTGACAAAGCCGGCAATTTTTACGTCGTAAATTTTAAACAAGATGGCACCGTCGGTAAAATAAATACCAAAACCGGCGCCGGTGAGATCTTTGTCACCCTGCCAGATAGCAGCATAGCCAATGGAGTCCACTTCAACAGCAAGGGAACCATGTTCCTCCCGGATTTCATCCGGCATAATGTGCTGTCTGTTGATATGAAAACCAGGAAAGTCAGCGTGTATGTCCATTCCGACCATTTCAACCAACCTAATGATCTCTGCATCAACAGTAAAGACCAGATCTTTGTGAGCGACCCCAAATGGGCCACCAACACCGGCCAGATCTGGCGCATAGACCCGGACAACCATACGCCTGTGTTGCTGGAAGGCAATATGGGCACCACTAACGGTATAGAGCTAAGCCCCGACGAAAAAACCCTGTATGTAAACGAAAGCGTGCAACGGAATATCTGGAAATACAAGGTGGATAAAGCCGGTAACATCTCCCGGAAAACCTTATTCGCTACCTTTCCCGATTTTGGATTCGATGGCATGAAATGCGATAAAGTAGGGAACCTCTATGTAGCCAGGTGGGGGAAAGGCGTAATCGCCGTGCTGTCGCCCAAAGGAAAACTGATCCGGGAAATACCCCTGAGAGGAAAGCAATGCAGCAACCTGGTGTTTGGAGATAAAGACGGCAGAACCGTATACGTTACCCTGCAGGACCTGAAGTGCGTGGAAACCTTTCGGGTAACAATACCGGGTAAACGCTTTTAGAGCGGATTTTGTCTTGGGACAAAATCCGCTCCTACTTTATTATCAGCAGCCAGCCCTTATTCTTCTCTACAGGGATATCAGCGTTTTTGCCGAATACCTGCCCCTTTTGGAAGTTCCGTATATCCGGAGCCGTTATTACAGCCTTCGCAGGGTCGATGCCCAGGGCTTTCCAGTCGATTGTAAGTTTAACAGTAGTGTTTTCCGGCGCCCAGCTGGCAAGGGATACCAGCACCGCCCCATCCTTCCGGTAAATAGTGGCCGGAACCAGGGGATTGCTGGTTTTAACCGGATTGTTTTCCACCCAGTAACCAATCATCTTTGTTCCCTGCATTCCGAAATCATCCCACACTTTCCAGATCGGGCGTGGATCTGAGGTAGCGGTCCACGGCATGCGGTTAGTCATACCATACACCATGCCCCGCCACTGGTTACCACCATCCTGGAGCATTTCGCCCATCAGGCCAAAAGGGATACCGCTTACTTCCGTGAGGAAAAAAGCCGGGTCATTCTTCTCATAATCGAAATACTCACCAAACCAAAGCCGGTTCAGGTAAGGGAAATGCTCCATATAGAGCACCGCGCTGTTAATAAATCCATCAGATTTATTATACTGGTTAGCCGAGTGAAGGTCAATGATCCCCGGGTGGTTATCCTTTGTCAGCACACGTTTCACCCGCTTCATGGTAACCCTGTCAAACGCCACATCATCCAGGTAAATACCGTCGATACCCACGTTCTGTACCAGCCAGTTCATACCTTCCACATAGTAGTTATGCCAGCGGTTCATACCGCTATTGATGATAGCTGCGTCTTTAAACTCCGGTACAAACCATGCAGCGATATAATCTTTACCTACATGTTCCTGCAGCCAGGAGAAGCCCCCACCTTTGCCCCGGCTGTATACCTCATGCCCCAAACTACGCAATGGGAAAGTTTCCCAGGCATGGTTGGAAAGCTCTCTTACCGTGTTATAGATCTTTACTTTCAATCCCCGCTGATGCGCTTCCGTAATGTAATCCTTCATCGCTTTCCATTCAATGAACGGATAATTGATCCATGGATTAATATCGTTGCCGTGATGAATGTTGACCACAGTAGCGCCGGTAGCCTTGATGCTGTCGAGATTATTGTACCTGTGATAAAAACGGGTGGACCATTGGAAATCCGTGTTAATGGGGTGGAAAGGCGTGATAATCAGATGGAAATTATAATACAATACCTCTCCTTTATGCAAGGTTCTTTCGCCACTGTAGCTATTTACCAGTATTGATTTTCCTTTTTCTCCTATGGTGATGCCACCTTTATCTCCATTACCCCAGGAAAGCGGCAGCAGCAAAGGTTTTTGGAGATAAAAATTTGTATTCAGCGGGCGCACATAGTTTTCATCACGCAGGTTAAACTGGATACCGGCATTCACATCGCCAATCCACGCGCCGTCCTGGTTCTTGTTTTTTACATCCCATTTCCAGTCGATCTTTTCCGGGCGCACACCGCCTTTCTGGTTGAGGCCCATCATATACTTTGCTGCCCCCTTATCGAATGGCAGGTGCATGGTGATATCCTTCAGGGTTATCTCTTCCTGTGCGGTTACTTTCACGGTGTAATCGAGAAAACCATCAAATTCAAGCGTAGCGGTTACTTCCATTTCCAAACCGGTGGTGATGTTCAGCGCCTTCCAGCTGATTTTGCCGGGTGTCTTCTGCGTGATCTGCCAGCCATTGCTTTGCCAGTGAAGATCCTTACCTGTGGCGGATTCAATGAAATGAAAATGTACCGGCTCCGTAAAAATATTTTTAGGCTGTGTGGACAGCGAGGTCATTTCAGGGGTAAAGAACGTCTGGATCTGGGCGGGGAAACCATCTTTGTTGATGCCCACTTTACGGCCCAGTAAACTGATTACGCTGTCTTTCAGTTCCAGCGGGGTATACGGCGCAATCACGGCATCGTCCTGTGCCAGCGTGGAGTTCAGCCATTTCAGGCGGGTTTGTTTCCATGGCTCATTAAAGCCACTGTTCACAGCCCGTTTATTTGTTACTGTTAGGGCAATCCTTACCGGCATGGCGGGCATCCCTTCCGCCCTGATGGTAGCTATCCCTTTATAAATGCCTGCTGCAGCATTTTCCGGCACATCTATCCCGCACCACATGGCCTGTACTTTCCCCGGGAGGATATCCACTTTGGCAGAAAAAGGTTTTGCATCGTAGGTGGTACCAGTGGTATTAATGCAGTTGAGTTGGGCCGCAGGAATAGTTTGCCCGGAGGCTGTTTTCAGGTCTGCAAAGGAAATCTGTACATCTTTCATTTCGCGGCGGGCATAAATGCCAAGCTGAAATGCGTAGTATTCTCCTTTGTCGGCGGTACCGGAAAACGACTGGGAAGGCCCTTTCTTTATCCAGCGCTGTGGCAGGTCGTCCGTCATTTTAATGGGGAACTGCCTGTCTTCCGGGAACAACATATACCCTCCTCCGGGATGCTTCAGCAACAGCTGCTTCCGCTCCGCTTCCGTAGCAAATACTTCCATGGGATAAAAAGTATTGAAGCTGTCGATGGCTTCCAGCTGCTTCACGATAGTGTTGGGCTTTATGCCTGCGTGGATGGATTGCAGCCAGTTATTATCAGCTGTTTGCTCCGGCGCCAGGTATACGCCTTTCGGGTAATTATCGCGGCCTTCATTTTTAGAAGGCAGGTAGTAAATATAATAGTCGCCTTTCCCTGAGGTGGGCTCAAAGCAGATATCTCCACGCTCGCGGTTCAGTATCAATGCTTTTACATTGGTAATCTTTTGCTTCGTTTTTGCATCCACTATAATAATGCGTTTCAATTCGGGGTGTTCATCGCGGCGACGCCAGGGTATTACTACCCGGGCTACGGAACTGTTGCCGTTAAAAGTTACTACAGCACGGTGGTTACCGAGCGAGTCGGCATTCCAGTTATTATTTCCATTGGTATACTTCAGTTCCTGGGCGAGCGCCGTAGTGAGAAAGCTGAAAGTAAATCCTGCCAGCAGCAATCCTCTTCTGAAGTTGCGGGAAACGTGGTTTGTCTGATACATGAAGGATAAAAAGATTTTAGATGTTCACCATTATAAATTTACTACTGTTGGTGTATCTTTTCCGGAATATTTTATAAATGCAAAAGCCCCGTTCAGCGGGGCTTTTGCAGGATAATTTTATTGAAGCGGGTTTTGCACCAGATTAGGATCGAGCAATATTTCCTGCTCAGGAATAAAGTGTACCACCCTTGCATCTGTATAAGAAACTGTTTGCGGATTGGTTTGTACACCCGGGTAGTTACGGTATACATTCCGGTTGTTGCGGAACAGGTCAAATACACGGTGTGTTTCAAAGGCCAGTTCCAGGCGACGCTCATCCAGCACCACATCCAGTACGGAAGCATAGCCGTGCAGATCAGACACAGAGAACAGCGCGGCGCCGCTTAAGCCCGCCCTTTTTCGGATAGTGTTCACATCATCGATGGCGGCGGCGTTGTTGTTCAGCTTCGCATTGGCTTCTGCGCGGATCAGGTACATTTCAGCCAGGCGCAGTACTACCGGTGAGCTGAGCGTAGGCACGTTATCCTGGTTGGAATATTTCAGCACATACCATTTAGGAACTCCATTACGGGAAGCCATTACTTTCTGTCCGCCGGCATTTACGGAATCCCTGCCATCGGCGCCTTTCAGGTAAACCGCCTGCACAAAGGAATTACGGACATCGCCGGGATATTTGTGCAGCAGGTCGAGATACGACTGTGAAGCATACATTTCACCATATCCCATACCGCCCGGCGACATATAATACATAGAGCCAATAGAGGCCCAGGTACGGTCGTCCTGCAGAGTATGATGAATAGCAAAAATTGTTTCCTTGTTGTTTTCGTTGGTTTTGGTGTAGTAACCCGGAAGATCGGAAGTATTCACCAGGGTATATTGCCCTGAAGTGATCACGGAGTCGGCATAAATACGGGCAGAATCATTTCTTCCCATATAAAGATATACCCTTGCCAGTAAAGCCATAGCTCCATATTTGGTAGCATAGCTGTTGGTATTGGAGTTATCCATCAGGTCTTTTCCTTTTTTCAGATCTGCTATTATCTGCGCATATACTTCTTTTACGGTATTACGTTTAGGCATAGCAGTTATATCAAACTTTGTAACCACCGGTACGCCCAGGTTTGTTTCAGGACTTTGTGCATAGGGCCGGCCGAAAGACCTTACCAGGCTGAAATGTACAAAAGCGCGGATGAACA
Organism: Chitinophaga sp. OAE865; assembly: GCF_040546735.1. Lineage (NCBI taxonomy): Bacteria > Pseudomonadati > Bacteroidota > Chitinophagia > Chitinophagales > Chitinophagaceae > Chitinophaga > Chitinophaga sp. OAE865. Next base: position 594,564 of record NZ_JBEPOF010000001.1, read on the forward strand.
GGTTTTCCCCGATCATTTTATTCACTGCATCTGATTTCCCTTCCGGCATCACTTCCAGCAGTTTGTTACAACCATTGATTGCTTTATATCCTGCCTGCCATATCTGCAGCGCATTGGCCTGGTTGGTAAGGTGACCGTAAGTATAAGAATAGAAAAGTGCATCTGTGGTAGCACCGCTCAGTGCTACATCGTCGCTTGGGAATTCTCCCATCTGGAAATAATTGCGCGTAAAAGTTTCTTCTTTCAGTAACGCATAATTACCAATGGTAGCGGCCGGCCATTTCGTTTCATCTTTCAGGATATTATCATCCGGAACAGCGCTGTACGGGTCTTTCTTCAGCGAGCAGGAAGTTGCCACTGATAACAGCAGCAGCCCTGCAAAATATTTTGACATGTGTTTCATGATCATTTCTTTTTAGCTCCTGTTAAAAATTAATTTCAAGTCCTGCAAACCATTTGGTGCTGGATGGATACTTGATGTAGTTGATACCACGGTCATCTACTTCGGGATCCAGCCCGGAGAATTTGGTTAATGTCCACAGGTTATCACCGCCAACAGAAATCCTGGCGCTTCCAATATGCGCGCGGTCCAGCCAGGCTTTCGGCAGTGCATAGCTCAGGTTTACGTTTCTCAAACGCAGGTAGCTACCGTCTTCCAGGAAACGGGAAGATGGCTTATGTGAATTTTTATTTCCTTTGATCGTAAACTTTGGATGGGTGGCTATATCGCCGGGCTTCTCCCAGCGGCTCCAGTCTTTATCCAGCTGCATCATATTATAGGTATAATATGCCCCATCGTTATCCATCAGCTCACGGGTACTGTTGTACACATCATTACCCGAAACAAAAGACAGGAAGGCGCTCAGCTGGAAGTTTTTATAGGAGAAGGTATTACGCATGCCCCCGAAAAATTTGGGAGTGGCAGAACCAACTATCTGCAGGGAAGCATCGTTATAGTTGTTGGTAGTGGTTTTGCCGGTTACATTACCATTGGCATCGGTAATGAGTTTTTCCCACAGCGGATCCCCATTTGCAGGATCTACACCGGCCCATTTGCGCATATAAAAACTACGCATATCCCGGCCCTGTTGCAGGATGAAGTAGCCACTGATCGGATCTACGATCTGGCTCTTCCCGGTATACAGTTCAGTAACCCTGTTTTTATTGAAGCCGATATTAAAATCAGTGCTCCATTTGAATGCGCCCACCAGGTTATCTGTACTCAGGTTGATTTCAAGCCCTTTGTTGCGCACAGACCCAACATTCTGTGAAATATGACCGTAGCCGGCGGTAGCAGGCAATGGCACATTGAACAGGAGATCTTTGTTATCCTTCTGATATAATTCTATTGTCAGGTTAATCCGGTTAAACAATCCCAGGTCAATACCAAAGTTGGTATTGTAGGCTTTTTCCCAGGAGAGGTTTGGTACATTATACACACTCTGGTAAGCACCGGGAAAACCATTATACTGGGTGTTGATAGCATATGCCCCGATAGCTGCATAGTCGCCTATTTCAGCATTACCGGTAGTACCGTAGCTGGCTCTTATTTTCAGGTTAGTGATGGCCTTTATCTGCTTGATAAAATTTTCTTCAGATGCCGCCCATGATGCACCAAAAGCATAGAAGTTACCATACTGCTGGTTGGCGCCGAACTTTGAAGACCCATCCCTTCTGAAGGAAGAAGTGAAGTAGTATTTATAGTTGTAGTTATAATTTGCCTGTACAAAATAGGAATTAAAAGCACGGGATATTTTTGTTCCGCCTATAGACATCGGAGAAGAAGTACCATCCAATACCTCTATCCCCTGTAATACACCTTTTCCTTTTGCATTGATATCATTCAGATTGGCTTGCTGGAACTCGGCGCCCACCAATCCGTCGATGTTATGCACCTTATTAATAGTGTACCTGGCTTTCAACAGGTTGGAACTGATGTAACTGGCAGAATCCTGGTAATAATTGTAAAGGTTACCGCGGTCGTCGGTTCCTGAAGAAGTGCGCACATCACCGTTGCTTTCCTGGTTGTAGTGGTAATACTGCGCACGGTTGGTAGAGCTGAACGACAACCATTTTGTAATATCATACTCCAGTTTTACCAGTGCTTCGAGCGACTGCCTTTTGTTTTTAATATAGTTGTACTGTTGGTCGTACAGGAAATTGGTCATATCCCTGCCATACCAGGTGGCGGCTGTAAGCGGGTTTACCGGTTTGCCCTGGTCGTCGTAGGCCTTGTCCCAGGGTAAATTTGTGTAGTATTGGTACAGGGAGCTATTTGAATTATCGTGATCGGAAGTTTGTGTTCCGGCGAAATTGGCGCTGATGCGGAATTTATCGGAGATGTTATGGTCCAGGTTGAGTCGGGCGCTGAAACGCTCTATCCCGGTGCCTTTCAGGATACCGTCTTCTTTATAATAGTTTCCACCGAGATAGAACTTTGTTTTTTCATTACCTCCGCTGGTAGACAGTTCGTAATTCTGGTTGGTTGCATTCTGGAAGGCGAGTTTCTGCCAGTTGGTATTGATATTCCGGAGAGATGGATCCAGCGTGGCTCCTGCAGCTTTCTGCAAATCGTACAGTTCAGTTCCGTTCATCAGGTGGAAATGACCGGTGTTGAGCTGGGCAGTTCCTATGTTGGTGCGGAAATTCACCTGTGTTTTACCGGCTTTACCTCTTTTGGTGGTGATCACCATTACGCCGTTTGCAGCGCGGGCGCCATACAATGTGGTAGCGGCGGCATCTTTCAGAATGGTAACGCTTTCAATATCGCTGGGGTTGGGTAACCCGCCGATGATACCGTCTACCACTACCAGCGGGGAGTTGCCTGCAGTAAGGGTTCCATTACCACGGATACGGATCACAGGGGCGGAGGCCGGATCACCGGAGGTATTACCTACAAATACACCGCTCACTTTACCCTGCAGCATTTTATCCATACTGCTGGCAGTTACGTCTTTCAGCTTTGCGCCGCTTACAGCCTGCGCTGCTCCTGTAAGATTTTTGGTGGTAGTGGTAGTATATCCCATTACCACTACTTCTTCCAGTTTCTTGGTATCTGCTTCCAGCTTAACATTGAGCTCAGAGCGGCCTCCTAATGCCACTTTCTGTTGCAGGTAGCCGATATAGGAAAATACCAGCACACTGTTTTCAGAAGGCGCCTGGATGGTGAACTTACCGGTAGCGTCGGTTACGGCACCGGTGCTGGAACCTTCTACCGTCACTGTTACTCCCGGCAACGGGTCTTTGGTAGCAGCATCTGTTACATATCCCGTTACTTTTACCTGTGCCATGCCTGCAGGAGTAATTACTACCAGGTTATTTTCCAGCACGCGGTAAGTAACATTGGAATTGTTGAAGAGTTCCCGCAGTACTTCATTGATCTTTTTATCTTTCACATCAATGGTCACCGCTCTATTCAGATCAGTAAAGTTCTCGTTATAGAAGAAGCGATAATTGCTGTTGTTTTCGATGAGTTTAAATACTTCTTTCACGCTCTTGTTTTCAGCATGCAGTTCTTTTATTTTATCCTGCGCGTAAGCATTAGCGGATACCTGTAAAAAACCTCCGAAAATCAGCAGACCTGTCAATTTCATCATGAGCAAAATTTTTCGCCCGGGACATAAAAAAGCCCCCAGGTTTGCAGTGGATTTCATAAACTTGTATAGATTTTAGTTAAACGAATAATTACGGTGGCTGCCCGTCGCAAAGGCAGCCCACCATTCAGTGATTTTCGTTGATTGGGGTAAGTCGCATTACCCCAATTTTTTTAGTCCTTCATACCGGGCATGTAAATTGGTTTTACAGGTGATTGAATGATGGTTTTTCTACGCCCGGGCTATTACCGGCTCTTAAATGCTTTGTTATATTTTTCTTTCAGTTCTTCATCCAGCGCCAGGGTAACTACACCTCTGTCTATCTGGTATTTCAGTGGCGCTGTGAGTTTTAAGATGTTCAGTACCTGCTCCAGTGTTTCCTTACGGAAAGTGCCACTGAAACGGTATTCCTTCAGTTCCTGTTCTTTAAACACCACCTTCACATTAAACCGGCGTTCCATTGTTACCGCCAGTTCATCCATCGTTTGGGCGGCCACTATCCAGTTGCCATCTTTCCAGGCGGTATATATTTCTGTATTGTTCACTTCCCGGCTTTCCACAGGAGCAGCTGAGGAGCTGTCTCCCCCGGCTACAGGCGTTTTCAGTTGTTCACTATTGTTTGCTGACGATGTTTTTTTATACACAACATGTTGATGTGGTTTCATCATTAATCCGAAAGGCGTAGTGGTTTTGCTGCCGTCTATCTTCACTTCCCCGTCTACCAGCGTGGTTACCACCGTTTTATCCTCCGGGTATGCTTTTACGTTGAAAGATGTGCCCAGCGCGAGTATCCTCAGATCAGAAGCTTTTACCGTAAATGGTTTCTGTGCATTGGTATGCACTTTAAAGAAAGCCTCTCCTTCCAGTTTTACTTCCCGGCCGCGAAGGTTATACGACTGTGCATATTGCAGCTTACTGCCTGCATTCAGCCATACTTCGGTGCCATCAGACAATTCTATTTTGGTGGTAGCCCCTTTCGGGCTGGTCACCGTTACCAGTGCATCGCTGTTGCTGTCTTTTTTGCCGGAAGCCCAGGCATATACCAGGCCGCCGCCAATTAAAAAAGGTAATGTATAGGAGGCAGCCACGCGGAAATAGTATCTCCACTTGTTGATGGACAACGGCGCTTCCCCCGGCTGTAAACGATCCCAGGCAGCATTGGCATCGTAACTCCCTTCCTGTGCTGTTGCCTGCCATGCATCCCTGAGCTCCAGGAAATAAGCCTGGTTCTCCTCACTGGCATTGATCCAGTGTATCAGCGCCACCTGCTCCTCAGTGGAAATATTGCCGGACAAAAAACGTGCGATCAGGTCATCTGCCTGCTCCTGTGTATAGTTAGGCCCCATCATATAGAAAACAAGTAGTAAGACAATATTTAATCCCCTTCAGGGTGACAAGCCCGGAAAAAAAATTCAATTTATTTTAAATCCTGTTTCAAAAGGGGAAGTAATTCATCGCGCAATCTTTGCAGGGCGCGGGTCATCTGGGTTTTTACGGTGTTAATGGAAATGCCCAGGCGGCGGGAAATTTCGGGATAGCTCAGTTCTTCAAATCGGCTAAGCCGGAATACGTCCTGGCATTGGGGAGGTAATTTACGGATAGCTTTCTCTGCTATCAGCTCAAGCTCTGATTGCTCCAGCTTTGCTGCCGGCGAATGAGCCGAGGTTATACTGAAAAGGGAAATGCGGGATTCAAGTTGCTGAAGCTGTTCACTGCCGTATTGTGCGCGGACTTTATTCTGTTTGATATAATTAAGACAGTTATTCTGAACAGCGCGGTACAGGTATGCTTTTTCAGATACCTGTATGTCGAGCTCCGCATACTTTTCCCATATCTTCAGGAAAGTGTCCTGCACAATTTCTTCCGCCAGTTCATGTCTGTTTACAAAATCAAAGGCAAATGTACAGAGCGCGGCATAGTACTCCTTGAATAATGATTCAAAAGCTGGTAGCTGACGTTGTTTCCTGTTAATATTTTTACTTACTTCCTCCAAAATGTTCCTTCATCCACGAGATTGTTCACTGTGGCGAAAAGATACGTAAAGTAGGTTCAATAAAAAAACGCGGATCATGGACCCGCGTTTTAACATCTTTAACTTATTGAATTACATACACAAACCGCCACAGGTGCTGATGGTTTGCCCTGTTACATAGCTGCTCATATCGGAAGCCAGGAACAGGCAAACATTGGCAATATCTTCCGGGGAGCCGAAGCGGGCCAGTGGAATCTGGGCAATATAGTTGGCAGCACCCTCTCCTTCTTTGAGGTAGCTGGTCATATCTGTTTCTACAAAGCCTGGCGCCACTGCATTACAGCGGATATTTCGGCTACCCAGCTCCTGTGCAATAGATTTGGTGAATCCAATGATGCCTGCTTTAGAAGCGGCATAACTGCTTTGTCCGGCGTTGCCCATGATACCGATCACGGAGCTCATATTAATGATACTGCCGCTCCTGGCTTTCATCATAGGGCGTATTACCTGTTTGGTCATGTTATACACGCTCTTCAGGTTGATATTCATTACATCATCCCACTGATCAGGGCTCATACGCAGCAGCAGGTTATCTTTTGAGATACCTGCATTATTCACACAAATATCAATTTTACCGAATTCTTTCAATACATCTGCCACCAGCGATTCCGTTTCCTCATACACGCCTGCATTGGATTTGTAAGCTTTTGCCTTTACTCCCAGAGCAATGAGCTTTGCTTCCAGTGCCTGGGCTTTTTCATCGGAGCTAACATATGTAAATGCTACATCTGCTCCCTGTGCTGCAAATTTCAAAGCAATTGCTTCCCCGATACCACGGCTGGCGCCTGTTACTATGGCTACTTTGTTCTCCAGTAATTTCATGTTATAGTTGATAGGTTTTAAGCATTCATATGATTTGCCGCAAATTGCTGGATTTCTTCCAGATATTTACGGTCGTTGTTCAGCCGGGGAACTTTATGTTGCCCACCCAGCTTGCCTTTGCTTTTCAGGAACTCGCAAAAGGTTCCCTGTGGCATTACATGCATTACCGGCATATGCAAGGCAATATCCTTGTATCTTTTGGCCTCATAGTCTGAATTGATGGATTTCAGCGTGCTGTCCAGCACTGAAACAAAGCGGTTCAGGTCATCCGGCGCCACTTCAAATTCAATCAGCCATTCATGTCCGCCGTTACCATGATCGCTGAAATAAACGGGAGCTGCGGTATAATCATTTACCACGGCGCCTGTAGCCTCGCAGGCTTTGGCTATAGCAGTATCTGAATTTTCCACGATCACTTCTTCCCCGAAAGCATTAATAAACGACTTTGTTCTGCCGCTGATCTTAATGCGGTAAGGGATCAGGGAAGTAAACTGTATGGTATCTCCTACCATATAGCGCCATAAGCCGCCATTGGTGCTGATGACCAACGCATAGTTTTTCCCCAGCTCCACTTCCTGTAATTGCAGGGTTTGCGGATTTTCTTTATTCAGCTCTTCCATTGGCATAAACTCATAGAAGATGCCGTGGTTGAGAAACAGGAGTAGCCCTTCTTCTCCTATTACGTCCTGGGCAGCAAAGAAGCCTTCGGATGCGTTGTAGGTTTCCTGGTAATGCATTAAAGGATTGCGTATCAGCTTTTTAAACTGTTCGCGGTAAGGGGTGAAGCTTACACCGCCATGCATATAAAGCTCCAGGTTGGGCCATACATCGGCCAGGTTATCTGTGCCGGTGAGTTCAAAAATCCGTTTGATCAGCACAATGGTCCAGGTAGGCACCCCTGCAATAGAGGTAACGTTTTCATGGATCACGGCGTTGGCCATCCGTTCTATTTTCTCTTCCCATTCGTCCATCAGCGCTATTTCCAGGTCCGGTGTGCGGATCATATTGCCGTAAAACGGCATATTCTGGAGCATTACAGCGCTCAGATCGCCGAAATAGGAATCACTGTTTTCCGAGAGCTTATTCACCTGGTGGCTGCCGCCTATAACCAGCGATTTCCCTGTAAATACGTCAGAGTCCGGGAAATTATTGTAATAAAGGGAGATAACGTCCCTGCCGGAGCGGTAGTGGCATTCATCCAGGCTTTCTACCGTAACGGGGATAAATTTGCTTTTATCTGCCGTGGTACCACTGGATTTTGCAAACCATTTGATAGGCGTATTCCAGAGTACATTCTGCTGGCCCTCCATCGTGCGTTGTATATATGGCTTGATGGTATCATAGGTATGAATAGGCACCTGCTGTTTATACTCGTCTATCTTATAAATCTTTGAAAAGCCGTACTGCTTACCGAATTCGGTATACTGGGCCGCACTGATAAGGTTTTGGAATACCTGCTGCTGCACCTGCACGGGATACTGCATAAAATACGCAATACGCCCCATTCGCAATCTTGCCAGTTGTGATATTGCAGGACTTAAAATTCTCATATAGGATGCTGTAGAATTATTTTTATTGTTTAGCTGCTTCGTCCAGGTAATCTTTACGGCGAAGAATAAAATTCTGGCCAAGATACACTTTTCTTACCTGTTCATCGGCAGCCAGCTCTTCGGCTGATCCTGATTTCAGGATTTTACCTTCAAACAATAAATAAGCCCGGTCAGTAATGGACAATGTTTCCTGTACGTTATGGTCTGTGATCAGGATGCCTATATTTTTGTATTTCAGTTTGGCTACGATCCCCTGGATATCTTCTACGGCAATAGGGTCTATACCGGCAAAAGGTTCATCCAGCAAGATAAATTTAGGATCTACTGCAAGTGCCCGGGCAATTTCTGTACGGCGGCGTTCCCCTCCGCTTAATACATCCCCGGGGCTTTTACGCACATGGGTAAGCCGGAACTCCGACAGAAGGCTTTCCAGTTTGTCTTTCTGCTCTGCCTTCTTCAATTTCGTCATTTCCAGTACAGCAGCAATATTGTCTTCCACGCTCAGCTTCCGGAATACGGACGCCTCCTGGGGCAAATAGCCAATACCCATCTGCGCCCGTTTGTACATCGGTAGCTTGGTAATGTTCTGGCCATCCAGGTACACATTGCCTTCATCGGGCTTAATAAGCCCTACTACCATGTAGAAGGAGGTGGTTTTACCCGCTCCGTTAGGGCCCAGCAGCCCTACAATCTCCCCCTGGGACACTTCCACAGATACATGGTTTACCACCGTTCTGTTGCCGTAACGCTTTACCAGCTGGTCTGTATGTATTCTTAATGCCATATGATCAAACTTAGCAAAAATAAACAATTCATCCAGTTAGCCTAGTTATAGTTATCCTAAGATTAAAAATGATCTGATAATGATAAGGGGATATCTTATTTTTGCCGGCGTAATTTTAGCAGGAAGGCTGGCTCTATAATCCAGCCGCCGTCCGCAAAGCTTATAACTTTATGAAAGTAACTGAACATATTGCCAAGGCCAAAGACACCCTGATTTCTTTTGAAATCCTCCCTCCGCTTAAAGGAAAGAGTATTGAGTCTATCTATGATCACCTGGATCCACTGATGGAATTCAAGCCTGCGTTCATTAATGTGACCTACCATCGCAGTGAACATATGTTCAAGAAAAAGGCAGACGGATCCTTTGAAAAGGTGGAGATCCGCAAACGCCCCGGTACAGTAGGCATTTGCGCCGCCATTATGAACCATTACAACGTAGATGCGGTACCACACCTCATTTGCGGCGGTTTTAGCCGGGAAGAAACAGAAAATGCGCTGATAGACCTTAATTTCCTGGGGATAGATAATGTACTGGTTTTACGTGGAGACGCTCCTAAAAATGAAACTTTCTTTGAACCAGATCCGCACGGACACAGCTATGCCATTGAATTGCTGGACCAGGTGGCGCATATGAATAACGGTGTTTACCTGGAAGACGATCTGCAAAGCGGTGTAAAAACCAATTTTTGTATCGGCGTAGCCGGCTACCCGGAAAAACACTTTGAAGCACCCAATATGCAAACAGACCTCGCACACCTGAAACGCAAGGTGGAGAACGGGGCCGATTATATTGTTACACAGATGTTCTTCGACAACCAGAAGTTCTTTGACTTTGTGAACAAGTGCCGTGAAATGGGGATCACAGTGCCCATTATCCCGGGATTGAAGCCAATAACCTCCAGGAAGCAAATGACCATGCTGCCTCGTATTTTTCATGTAGACCTTCCTACGGATTTGTCCACAGAGATCATGAAATGCAAAACAGACAAGGATGTGGAGCTGGTGGGCACAGAATGGCTCATTGCACAGTCAAAAGAACTGAAAGCTTTCGGCGTGCCGGTGCTCCATTATTATACCCTGGGTAAACCTAAAGTAGTGCGCCAGGCTGTAGAAGCAATTATGTAGTTTATCCTAGCTCCTTATAAAAGCAGAAGGGAAGGACAAAAGTCTTTCCCTTTTTTGCTGTCTTTCATATAAAAAAAATGCCATCACGTAGATACGTAGTGGCATATCCCTATAACTGTCACACTTTTAATTATAACTGTCCAATGATCGAGGCCATCTTCCGATGGCATCTTTCGCTAATAAGACGCGGCAAACAGAAATGACCCCTATGATCTTTTAAAAAAAATAAAAAAGACTGCCATAGGAGGCAGTCTTCTGAAAAGTCCGGCTGGAATGAGATTATTTCCCGGGAAACAGATAACCGACAGATAGACCAAAGTAGCGGTGCTTTTCCAATGTTCTGTCGCTGGCACTTACATCTAAAAACCCGGAGGCATAATTTATACTAAATAATAGGCCGTTTTTAAATTCATACCCTGCCAGAAGATTAACACCCACGTCTAAGGCGTTGGCATGCAATTCTTCCAGATTGGTATTGTCTTCCCCGTCAAATTTAATCTGTCTTGATTTTTTTGTACCGGCATTATATCCCTTATAAGTAACCTTTCCTCCAACTCCATAGGCTACATAAGGACCCAACCCGGCAAAAACTTTACCACGGCCCGCTTCTCCCTTATATAAAAAATTAACAGGCAGTTCCAGGTAATTATACCGATAACTTGTAGTGGCTTCCTCGTTACCACCCATGCCCGTCATAAAAGTGTTAATGGTTTTGGTGCCTTTAACGCTGTATAACAGTGCCGGCTGTACGACAAAGCTTTTTGAAAGAGGAATATCCGCCAAAACACCTGCGTGATAGGCAGGCAGCATCCGGTCGTGAAATAATGTCATTTGAGTCTGGTCCTTCAGTCTCATATTGCCGCTTGAAAAACCAGCTTTTATTCCCCATCTTACCTGGGCACCAAGGGTTAATGAACTTAACAGGGCTACAACAATCAGAATGTTCTTTTTCATAATATAGGTTTTAAAATTTGGGCTATAGGAAACAAAAACGCGCTTAGTCAGGTAAAAAGGATGATCAATGCCTGTCGGTTACTGCCGACGGGCATGGGGAAACAAATACCCGAAAGAAATACGGAAGCTGCGATTCAGTTCCTCTGAATTATCGCGTGTGGTTACATTTATGAAGCCTAAGGAATAACCCGCGGTAAGCAGAAACCCTGGCGTAAACTCATAGCCAACCAGGAAGTTGGCAGAAACATCCACAGGGTTGGCATGAAGCTCCTTTGTATCCCCGGTAACCGCTTCACCGTCGAACTTTATCCTTTCCGTTTTTTCTTTAGTCCCATTGTCGATATAAGTAGCCTTCCCACCAATACCATAAGCCAGCGCCGGACCAAACCCCGCTACTACCTTACCCTGACCAAGTGTTTTCTTAAACAGGAAATTAACTGGCAGTTCCAGGTAGTTGTACCTGAACTTGGTTATATAGTACCAGTTACCCATTTCCGCCTGCGGACGGGTTCTGTACCCGGCAACGCTGTAAAACAATGCGGGTTGTACTGCAAACCATTTGGCCAGGGGAATGTCTGCTAAAACGCCTGCGTGGAATGCAGGCAGCATAAATTCGTTCCGGTCCGGAACATCAACAGGGTCTGTCAGTTTCACAGTGGCGCCACTAAAACCGGCCTTCAATCCAAATCTTATTTGTGCTGTTGCCATTTGAACAGACAGCAGGGCTACAACAATCAGAATATTTTTTTTCATGCGTTTTTTTAATAAAACCAATCCTGTTGACAAAAACCGTTCCCTTTACCAGTCTTCCCTGTCAAAGAAAAAACCAAGGCTGATGCCCCAATACCTGTTTTTATAATCATTATCCTGTGCCCTGTCTATATCTACCATGCCATATCCATATTGCGCACTCAAAGTAAGACAACAGTTCAATTCCACTCCTGCTATAAAATTCAGCCCTGCATCCCAACGTTGCAGATCCATGTTTGTACCAAAAATATTGGGGGATGCTTTAAAGTCCACCTGCTTGGAGCCGGATTGCACCAGTTTTGTTTCAGTGGTATAAGCGGATACACTGTAATCGCCACGTATACAATAAGCAGCATACGGACCGGCGCCAACCAGCAGCTTTCCAAAGCCTACCGGTACTTTGTATACCAGATGAACCGGCAATTCCAGGTACTTTAATTTCAATTTTGTGGTACCCGAAGTAAACAGGTTAAGGGGATGGGAAACAGCATAATTCAGTCCCGCGCCCTTTTCCATATAGCTGACGCCGGGTTGCAGGTAGCCGTTTTTAAACAAGGGTATGTTTGTATATAAACCTACCCTCCAGCTGTTTATACGTTTGGTAGCCGGCGCAAAACCACTCCCGGACGACTCCAGCCCGGTGTTGATATAGCCGCCGCGAATACCTAAACTAACCTGTGCATGTGAAGTTACTGTAACAAAAAAAAATGTTACAAAAAGGAGTGTAAAAATTTTCATTAGTGGTTCGGTACTAAAAGGATTATTAATATCAAATCGACATTACTTATTTTGGGGAAAAGGTCTAATGCTCAGTCGGTTACTTAAGAACGAAAATAAGCAAAGGTTTTCATAAAAATAAAAAACCACCCGGAATTCCCGGGTGGTTAATAAAAAGTTCACTTGAAGTCCGGATTATCTGCCACCAAATTTATAGCCTACAGACACCCCGAATGAGGTATTTTTAAAGCTACGGTCATTGTCTGTATTATCAGCAGTATTTACCAGGCCAAGGCCGGTATTAAGGCCAAAATACAGTCCCATCGGCATTTCATAACCTACATTGATTCCTAATCCGGCATCAAACCTCTTTTGTTTCAGTACAGTGGCTTCATCATCATATACATCTAAATCACCCAAACCGGTGTCTTTAATTTTTCCTCCTAAACCATAAGCCAGGTAAGGACCTGCAGATAACACCAGTTTGCCTGTACCCACTTCCGGTTTAAACATAAAATGAACCGGCAATTCCAGGTACGATAATGTGGTTTTCACATCCGTATCCTTGTTTTTGCCTCCTTTGCCCGAATAAAGTAATCCTGTTCCGATATAAAATTCATCCGCCAGCGGGATATCCACTGTAACCCCAGCCCTGATACCCGTGAGGAGAGAGCTGGTTTCCTTCCCACTGTTTAAAACAGCATTTTTGGCAGTAATGCTCGAAAACTGCGGTCCTGCAACAATACCCCATTTAGCCTGGCCAAAAGAAAGACTTGCTACCAGTAATGCGGCTGCAGATAATAATACCTTTTTCATGTGTGATGTAATTTGAATGATTGAGGAAAGCGATACCCACAGGTCCGGTATCGCTTTCCTGATTTTTTTGATTGCCAACTAATGAATAAACCTGTTTTTTGCTTGCTTGCAGTTATTACAATTTAATCCTGTAATTGTTTGTTCCACATTCACAGTTATTTTCCTCCGAATAAATAACCGACTGATACACTGAACACACGGTTTTTACTCTTATCGTCTGTACTATTGTCTTCACCGGAATTCACCTTGGCAAAACCTATCCCATATTGCGCAGAAATCAGGAAGTTACTGAGTTCCGCACCAATCTGCACGTTACCACCCCAGTCGAAACGTTTCATTTTGTTATATGCCGTGTTCGGATCATTGTTAAACGGGGTATCATCATCCCACTTAATGCTTTCTGAACCACTGGCATGTACACCGGCAATAGTGGTTTCGTACTTCTGCTTACCAGCTACGCCAAATGCAAAGTAAGGACCCACACCGGCAAAGAGACTGGAGCTTTGTCCAATTGGCAACTTAGCCACGAAGTTCAGCGGGATCTCAATGTAAGAGGGGTTTATGGTGTACTTGGCGTAAGGGTTCACGGTAGAATTGTTCTTATCCCCGGTTTCCAGTTTGGTACCTTTGGTTGTATAAAACACCCCGGGCTGGAAAGACAAAATCCTGGGAACTAAGGGTAAATCTGCAATGGCACCCACATTAAAACCGGATAATGAACGACTGTCTTTTGTATTTCCGGAGTTATCATAGGTGATGTTGGAGAGGTTCCAGCCGGCTTTAATCCCAACTCTTGCCTGAGACATAGCCGCAATGGAAAAGGTTAACGCTGTGAATGATAATAAGATCTTCTTCATAATGTTTGGTTTTAAATGTTTGGTTTTATGGTCCGCTAAACCTAAAGCCAAAGACTATGCCAAAGGAATGTTAAACCTAATTAACTGACTGATTATCAATATAAATCGAGGCGCATATTCTACGTTCTACACTCCTATTTCTACATCCTGGCCGCTGAATCTTTTGGGGCAACCCTGTCCAAAAACTCCTGCAATTGCTCTACACCCAATCTTTTTGCAACTATCTTTTTCTTTTCGTCCAGCAAATAAACCATCGGTGTGCTGTAAACATCATAAAGCCGACGGTAGTTTGTTTCGGCCTCCGGATCTGAGCCATGTATCCAGCCTTTGAGATGATGTTCCTTAATAAACTGCAGCCATTCCTCCCTGGTGCCCTCTGTTTTAACTCCAATCATAGCTACGCCCCTGCTCTTCCAGCTGGCGTTCCAGGCGGAGTCGAGGCGCGGGATCTCTGTTTTGCAATGTCCGCAGGTAGGGTCCCAGAAAACAAGCACGGTAAACCTGGCGGGCGTTTTATAAAGGGAAAGCGGCCGGGCTGCGGTATCTTTAAACTGTAGCGGGGCGGCCTGACGTCCAATCAGGTTGGGCGCCATAGTGTATGCCCTGTCCACAATTTTATTGAGCTGCTCGTCATTCAGCCAGAAAGCTTCTCCCGGTACATAATATTTCTCCACAAGATGTACAAAAACCGCATCCATTCCCATGTAGGGCGAGCTTTCATAGTTATAGGTAAGCCACCAAAGCACAAATTTAAAAACCTCTTTGCTTTTGCGGGTGCGGGCAATCATCGCGTCGCAGTCTACAATAATAGAATCCGGGTGCACGGGGACCAGTTGCGTGAAATACTTTTTCAGCTTGCCTTCCAGGATAGGCGTTCTTACCAGGCGGTCGCTTTCCAGGTCCACCTCATCCCAGTAATGACTTTTAAAATAGTGATAGGCAAACAGGGAATCCGCTCCTACCGGCTGCTGCGGTACTACAGGCTCCTTCATGGCCAGGAAAATAGTACTGAGGATATTACCGGGATGCTCTGCAATAAAGCCTGTTCTGAATTCCTGGATCTTTTTCCCCAGTTCCTGCTGCAGTGGTTGCACTTTTGCGGAATCTGCCGCCGTACGGGCTGCTTGCAGCTGCTGCTGGATACTCCGGCTCAATGTTTCCTGTTTGAACAGGAATTTGTTGTAGGCCAGGAATCCTTCATTGTCAGGGCTGCCTTTATACACCGTTTTATTAACGAGATCGCTGGTATCGATAGCGACACTGAAAACCTGTTGTTTATCTATCAGGGTTTCTATGTACTGCTGTTTACCGGGCAATACCAGCAGGTAAATACCAGGTAACAGTTTCTCCCTGCCTTTCAGCACCACCTCTCCTGCCGGGCTTACATCTGCAGAGTCGGCCAGGTAGGTGGACCTGCCCATGTAATGCGCCAGGAAAAATTTCCCGCCGGTGAAGTTTTTCAGCTTTACTGAAATCTGGTACCCCTGCGCCTGCAGGCTAAATGCCCCCATCAGGGCCACAATCAGTAGTGCAAATAATCTACGCATAATGTTTGAAAGCAATATGTAAATGTAAGCGGAAAAAAATAAAAAAGGAAAGCGGTGTGCTGAATGGTAATTCATATGAATTACGAGGCAGGATTCAGCATTTCAATTACCTTTGCAGCCGTGAGGAAAAAAAATGTTGTTTTAGAAAATGTACCGGTTACTGCTTATGCGGCAGAAGGTAAAGCCCTGGCCCGTCACGACGGGAAAGTTGTATTTATTGAAGGCGGGGTAGTTCCCGGCGATGTGGTAGATGTTCGTCTTGGTAAAAACAAAAAAGACTGGGCGGAAGGGAAAGTAGTGCACTTTCACAGCTATTCAGATAAAAGAGTAACTCCTTTCTGCCAGCATTTTGGCATCTGTGGAGGATGTAAATGGCAGATGCTGCCTTATGCGCTTCAACTGGAGTATAAACAACAACAGGTGGCAGATCACCTGCAACGCATCGGGAAGCTGGCGCTACCGCCAATGGATCCTATCCTTGGCAGCGCCCATACCGAATATTACCGCAATAAACTGGAATTTACCTTCAGCAACAAAGCATATCTTACTAACGAAGAGATCAGGGCCAACGATGGTGAAATACCTGTAAGACCCGCACTGGGCTTCCATGTACCCAAACTGTTCGATAAAGTGCTGAATATAGATACCTGCTACCTGATGCAGGAACCGGTAAACCTGATCCGCAATACCATCCGTGAATACGCGGTTTCCCACGACCTCACTTTTTATGATATCCGTGCCCAGCAGGGATGGCTGCGTAACCTGGTAATCCGTTTATGTACTACCGGTGAGATCATGGTAAACCTGGTGATCCGTCATGAAGACAAGCCCAACAGGATTGCGTTGCTGGATCATCTGCTGAAAACGGTTCCGGCTATCACCACAGTGCTGTATACCATAAACCCGAAAGGAAACGACAGTATCTTCGACCTGGAACCGAAAATATATTTTGGTAAGGGATATGCTGAAGAGAAACTGGAAGAATTTGTTTTCAAGATAGGTCCGAAATCCTTTTTCCAGACCAATACCTACCAGGGAGAGGTATTATATAAAGTAACACGGGATTTTGCCGGGTTAACCGGGTCGGAAATCGTATATGACCTATATTGCGGTACCGGCAGCATCGGCATCTTCGTGTCTCGCAACGCCCGCAAAGTGGTGGGTATTGAACTGATCAAAGAAGCAATAGACGATGCAAAGGAAAACGCCGCCCGCAATAATGTGAACAATGCCACCTTTTTTGCAGGCGATGTAGTGGATATTTGTAATGATGAGTTTTTTGCACAGCATGGCCAGCCGGATGTGATCATCACAGATCCCCCACGGGCAGGCATGCACGAAAAACTGGTAAATAAATTGCTGGAAATCGGTGCCCCTAAAATTGTATATGTTAGCTGTAACCCCGCTACACAAGCCAGGGACCTGGCTTTGCTGGATTCACTCTATACAGTGGAAAAGGTACAACCGGTAGACATGTTCCCGCACACCCATCACATCGAAAATGTGGTGTTGTTGAAAAAAAGAGATAATAACTAGCTACAATGAACGAGTACAGGCCCGGAAAATTTCAGTACCTGCCAATGGTGATCAAAAACCTGATGATCATTAATGGTTTGGTCTGGTTAGTGCAGATTACGCTGCTGAGCAAATTTGATTATGATCTGAGTCGTTTGTTTGCCCTCCACTACTGGGGCTCCGAACTATTCAAGCCACATCAGTTTATCACCCACCTGTTCCTGCACGATCCGAAGAACATCACGCATGTGCTCTTCAATATGTTTACCCTGTGGATGTTTGGCGCTACCCTGGAAAATTTATGGGGGCCCAAGCGTTTCCTGATCTTCTACCTGATCTGCGGACTGGGCGCGGCTCTCTGCCACATGGGCGTGCTCACTTATGAAAATGTGAACCTTAACAGGTATGCCGTACAATTCCTGAACGATCCCAGTTTTTCAAATTTTGTGGCACTGGATAATAAATTCGACATCGGCAACCTGGCCAACTTCAATATGGAAAGCCTGAAAGGCGCATTGGCTGCCCATGACCCTGAAGCAATAGAAATGGCCAGGCTGTATGTCAGAAATTATGTGGCCTATTACCGGAACGGTGCTACAGTAGGCGCTTCCGGGGCGGTATACGGTATCCTTTTCGCATTCGGGTACCTGTTCCCCAACCGCTACCTCTATTTCTTCGCTATGATACCTATCAGGGCTAAATTTGTGGTTGGATTTATGATCCTGGGTGAGCTATGGTCCGGTATACAGAATTCTGCAGGCGATAACGTGGCCCATTTCGCCCACCTTGGTGGCGCGCTCTTTGCTTACCTGCTGCTGAGAGGATGGAATAAGAGCAGAACAGATTTTTATTAAGACAACTGTATTATTGACGTATTTTTGTATTGAAAAATATTTGTACCATGCATGCGTTGGAAAAAGAGAAATTGCCCCGCCTCTCTTTAGGAGAAGGAAGAAATATGGTGACACACCTGATGGTCGTTAATCTTACGATTTTCGTTTTCCTTTTTTTCACCCTTGTTATATACCAGATGGAGCAGGTTGGCGAGCCACGGTTCCACCAGGATATTATGACCTGGCTGAGGCTTCCGGCAGATCCCTCTAAATTACTGACCCGTCCGTGGACGCTGGTCACCTCCTTATTTACACACATTAGTTTCTGGCAGATCTTCTCCAATATGGTATGGCTGTGGTGCTTCGGCACTTTCATGCAACACCTGGCAGGCTACCAGCGGATTTTACCCCTCTATCTCTTTGGAGGTATATGCAGTAATCTTGTTTATGTAGCTGCCATGCAGCTGATCCCTTCTTTTCATGCCCTGGCAGCCAATGAGTATGCTCTTGGTGCCGCCGGCAGTATAATGGCTATTGCAGTAGGAGTAACCACCATCGCCCCCCGTTACCGCATATTTCCTTTACTGGCAGGAGGAATTTCACTCTGGATCATTACCCTCGTTTTTGTAATCCTCTCTGTTGGAGCACTGATGGCTTCTTCCAGTTATGGATATACTTATATCCCCGGACTGGCCGGTGGGGCCCTGGCAGGCTGGTTCTTTATGTACCAGTGGAAAAAAGGCACAGACCTGGGCGCAGGTTTCAACAGGCTTACCTTTAAGCTCACGCATGTATTTCACCCTGCATCCCAGCGTATCAACCCGGACGATTTTAAAAAGAAAAACTCCCAGGCAGATGCCGAGCAGCAGCCATACAGGCGCATTGGCAAAGTACCTGAGCAAAAACTGAATGAAATCCTTGATAAGATCAACGAAAACGGGTTAGCCTCCCTTACTGCAGAGGAACGGGATACTTTATTAAGAGCAAGCAAAACAGAATAAAAGTATTACGGATTAGAAAATACTTTCACTGATAAAAGGGAAGATGTTAACGGCAAAGAACCGCTGTCATCTTCCCTTTTTTTTGTACTTTAACCTGGATCGCAATTGCTTGTTCCCTATGCTGAAAATTATTGTACGTAGTGCCTTGCGCTGGAGCAACGTTTGCTTGGTGGCAGCCCTTCTCCTTAGCGTCTTTCTTCCTTATCTCAACCCCGGTAAATGCTGGCCGGCAGGGTTCTCCGGGTTCTTATTTCCTTTGCTTTTCCCACTCTGTTTAATATACACCGGGCTATGGGCCTGGCGCCGGAACCGGAAGTATATGTGGATAAATATAATAGTGATGCTCTGCGCCCTGCCCGCAGCCTTAACTACCTGGGGCGTTCACATCTTCCGGAAAAATATATTACTCCCGCAAACCAATAGCCGGCAGTTTACGCTCATGACCTATAATACCAGCAGTATGGGTTTGGTGAGATATGTAACGGATAAAGACAGGGAAGCTGCGATCTACAATACCATTGCCTCCGGTAGCCCGGACATACTTTGTTTGCAGGAGTTTTACACGAATGATCAACCCGGCAGGGAAGATCATATTCAACGCATCAGGTATGCAGGGAATTACCCGTACCATTATTTCACAGATGATAAAACACACTGGGAAAGCTGGCATTACGGCATTGTGCTGTTTTCCCGCTATCCTGTGATCAAAGCTGCTGCTGTCCGCTGCGGGGAAAGCTCATTTGGAAGCGGCAGTACTTTCCTCCAGGCCGATATTGCGGTAAAAGGAGATACTATCCGGGTATTTTCTGTTCAGCTAACTTCGTATATGTTTAACAGTGAGGATTATAAGAAGATGAAAGCTCCCAAAGGAACCGGCCTTGTGTATAAAATGAGACGCACCTTCCGGGCAAGGTCCGACCAGGCTCTCCAGCTGGCGGCACTGGTTGCCCAAAGTCCTTACCCGGCCATTGTATGCGGCGATTTTAACGATACCCCTGTTTCATTCACCTATAAAACCATCAGCCGCGGGATGCAGGATGCATTCCTGAAAACAAATGCCGGCTGGGGGCGAACACTCTCGTATTTATCACCCTCCCTGCGGATCGATTACATACTGGCACAATCTCCGGTGAACATTCACGGCAGTAAGGTTTTTCACCCCGGGGCATCAGAGCATTTTCCGGTGATGGCCTGTCTTTCATTGAAAAAAAACTAACTTTAGTACTTCAACAAAGTATGACGCGGTGCGCTTTTTAAGACTATTTACGAAAGGATTTTTTCTGATCATCAATTTCGCCGTGGTATTACTTTTCCTGGCAGCCTGTATGGCACCATATATTTCACCGGCGTGGTTCTGGCCCATCAGTTTTATTACGCTGGCGTTCCCCTTCCTGTTGGGTATACTGGTGATATTCCTGGTGGGATGGTTGTTTTTTAATTATCGCTATGCATTATTGTCGCTAATTGCCCTGCTGCTTGGCTGGAAGTCCATCAGTGCTTTTGTAGCCTTTAAGATGCCGGCCGGCAATAAGGCCGTTACAGGGGGCAATACCCTTACTGTAATGAGCTATAATGTAAGCCAGTTTGGGCTATACCGCGAAAAAGACAGCAAATATAACCGGCAGGCTATGTTTGCCATGATCAAAAAACAGGAACTGGATATTGCCTGCTTCCAGGATTTCTATACCTCTGAAAAGAAAAATGATTTTAATAACCGCGAGGATATTTCCCGGGAAATGGAATTGCCTTACCGTTACTTTTCCAGCGATTTTAACCGGGATGGCATGCAGCATTGGGGCTCTATCATTTACTCCCGCTTCCCTATTATTGCATCCGATAAAGTGAAAATGAGCGACGGCCCGAGAAGCGAAAGCCTTATCTATGCCGATATTGTGAAAAACCAGGATACTCTCCGGATCATCAATATGCACCTGGAATCCTATCGCTTCAACGAAAAAGATTACTCTGCCATCCGGAAAATCAAAAACCAGGAAGACACCGGGCTGAAAGCGACCAAAAGCATTATCCAGAAAATGCGCGACGCGTATATCCGCCGCAGTCAGCAAGCCGATATTGTAGGCAATTTTATCCAGCAAAGCCCATATCCTGTGATCGTGTGTGGCGATTTTAACGATACCCCGGCCTCCTACACCTACTTTACCATTAAAGGCGACCTGCAGGACGCTTTTCTGCAAAAAGGTTTCGGAATTGGCCGTACTTTTACAGGGCTTGCACCTACCTTGCGTATTGACTATGTTTTTGTCAGTAACCATTTCAAGGTAAACAGCTTCCGGAAGATAAACTCAGACCTGTCTGACCATTATCCTGTAATTACCAATCTTAGCCTGATCGGTAGCGGAAAAACAGTAGTAGAAGTAAATAAATAACTGTAACCAATTATGAAAATGTATAATATTTTTAGCGCTGACCGATGTTGTTGCCTGCTTATACCAGGAAAACAATTTTTATCTTTGCCATCCATCAATAAAAAATAAGATGTCAGCTATATTGACATCTGTCATTTACAGCATATGTCAGAACTAAGGATATATAATTCATTACACCGTCAGAAAGAAGTATTTACCCCTTTACACCCGGGCCACGTTGGTATGTATGTGTGCGGCCCTACCGTTTCCGGCGAATCACACCTCGGACATGCCCGCCCCTATATCACCTTTGATGTAGTATTCCGCTATTTGCAGCACCTTGGATATAAAGTACGCTACGTACGCAATATTACCGACGCGGGGCACTTTGAAGAAGAAGGCCGCGCTGCAGAAGATAAAATTTCCAAGTTTGCCATACTGGAAAAACTGGAGCCCATGGAACTGGTACAGAAATACACTAACCTGTACCACTGGGCCATGCTGCAGTTTGGCTGTCTTGAGCCAAGCATTGAGCCCACTGCCACCGGGCATATCATTGAGCAGATTGAAATGATCAAAACCATCATGGAAAAAGGCTATGCCTATGAAGTGGATGGCAGCGTATATTTCGATGTAAAAAAATATGCCGCCAGCTTTGATTATGGTATCCTGAGCGGCCGGGTACTGGAGGATATGCTTGAAACCACCAGGGAACTGGAAGGCCAGGACGACAAACATAATAAAGCAGACTTTGCCCTCTGGAAAAAAGCGCCGCCGGAACACATTATGCGCTGGCCAAGCCCCTGGGGCGAGGGTTTTCCCGGATGGCATATTGAGTGCTCTGCCATGAGCGCAAAATACCTGGGCAAACAGTTCGATATTCATGGCGGTGGCATGGACCTCCAGTTCCCGCATCACGAATGTGAAATTGCACAAAGTGAAATTGCGCACGGCGAAATGATGGCCCGTTACTGGATGCACAACAACATGATCACCATCAACGGCCGTAAAATGGGCAAGGCTTATGGCAACACCATTAAGCTCACTGAAATGTTTTCGGGTGAAAATCCGCAACTGGATAAGCCATACAGCCCGATGACCATCCGTTTCTTCGTTTTGCAGACACATTACCGCAGTACCCTTGATTTTTCCAACGAGGCCCTGCAGGCTGCGGAAAAAGGATTGCAACGCTTGTGGGCAGCCTATGAAACATTACAGAAGCTCAACTATACCGGCGGCAACGGCCAGGGCATTAATAAAGAACTGGATAAACAGGTGCGTCAATGGTGCCTTGAATGCCCTGAGTTTATGAACGACGATTTCAATACGGCAAAAGTATTGGCCAACCTGTTTGAGCTTACACCGGTGATCAATTCACTGAAAGGCGGACAGATAAAAATGCATGAAATAAGCGAAGATACTTTCCTGCTGCTGCAACAAACCTGGAAAACCTATCTCGTAGATATTCTCGGTATCCAACAGGAAGCCATTGCAGGGGAAGACAATAAGCTGGATGGTGTATTACGGATGCTCATTGAAATGAGAAAAGAAGCCAAGAGCCGCAAGGACTATGCAACTTCAGATAAAATCCGTAACGAATTATTATCTGTAGGCATTCAGCTGAAAGATGAAAAAGACGGTACCGTTTCTTATAGTCTTCAATAAAATAAATATCCGGAAGATAATGCGTAAAGCTCTTATTGCGCTGACGGCGCTGGCCTTACTGGCCGGCGCCTGCCAGCAGAACAGTCAGACAACCGATAACACCAGCGACAGTACAGGCGCCAGCAAAGTGGCAAAAGTAACCGTACCGGCACCCGCTTTCCAGGCAGATTCCGCATATGCATACACCGCCAGGCAGGTGAGCTTCGGACCCAGGATCCCTAACACCCCTGCACAGGAAAAATGCGCCAGCTGGCTGATCAGCAATTTCCGTAACTGGGCAGATACCGTATATGTACAGCGTACCGCTGTTACGGGGCCTAAAAATGAAAAACTGCCCTGTATTAATATCATCGCCAGTTTCAATCCCGCTGCCAAACAGCGCGTTTTACTACTGGCCCACTGGGATACCCGCCCCTGGGCAGATGAAGACGCCTTTGATAAAACAAAGAAACTGGATGGTGCGGATGACGGCGCCAGCGGTGTGGCGGTACTGATGGAAGCTGCCCGGCAGTTTCATAAACAAAAACCGGAAGCCGGAGTAGATATCCTGCTGGTGGATGTGGAAGATTACGGTGCTAAAAATGATGAAAACTCATTTTGCCTGGGCACCCAGTACTGGGCTAAAAATCCGCATATTCCCGGTTATAAAGCCAACTACGGCATACTCCTGGATATGGTAGGCGGACGGGGCTCCCAATTCTATATGGAAGGCTCTTCCAAACAATATGCAGGCGCTCAAATGAAAATGTTTTGGGATGTAGCCAACCAGCTCGGCTATTCAGACCTGTTCCGTTATGAGAACAACGGCGCCTTTATCACAGATGATCATATCGCGGTAAACACCATCGCCAATATTCCTACTTTCGATATCATTGCGTTACAGGCAAACAACGACTTTGCTCCTCACTGGCATACCCAGAACGATAATATGGATGTGATTGACCGGAAAACACTACAGGCAGTAGGACAAACACTGTTGCAGGTGATTTATACCCAGCCGTTCAGCTACTGATATACGCCGTAAAAGCCGGGGTAATGGAATGATGTGACGTGTTAACTTTTATAAAAAGATAGTTTATGCCCAGGTCAAAAAGTACCCCGGACGTTGCTCCGTCGCATTATGTGACACATCTCAGCAAGGATAAAAAACTACAGAAAATAATCAACGGCCCGTTAACGGAACTGACTATACGAAAAAATATTTGCCTGAAGCTGATCGGCTCTATTATGAGCCAGCAGCTCTCCACCAAAGTGGCAGATGTGATTTACGCCCGGTTCCTGGCCCTCTATGGCGGCAAAGAGCCAACTGCCCGGCAGATACTGGACACTCCACCACTGACACTCCGCGGCATTGGTTTATCCAATGCAAAGGTGACCTATGTACATAACGTGGCGGCGTTTGTGATTGCCGAAAAAATAACCGATAGCAAACTGAAAAAAATGGGCAACGAAGAAGTGATTGCCTACCTTACTCAAATCAAAGGCGTTGGCCGCTGGACAGTGGAGATGCTGCTGATGTTCTACCTGGGTCGCGAAGATGTATTTGCAATGGACGACTGGGGCCTGCAACAGGCAATAGTGAAACTGTACAAACTGGACCGTGAAGACAAGAAAGCGTTCCGCAATAAACTGGTCAGTATCTCTGAAAAATGGTCGCCCTACCGAACCCATGCCTGCCGCTATTTATGGGCCTGGAAAGATAATACGCCGGATAAATAACATTACATATACAGTGCGTAGCACGATGGTAAATTTGTGTTATGAATGTGCAGGGAAGTTTTTTTAATGAAGAGGATGCCACAAAGATTTCATTATTGAATGGAGAGCTGGCTTACTATCCGCAGTTTTTTAACGGGCAGGAAAGCAGTCATTTTATGCAGATTCTCCTGGAAACCATCAACTGGAAACAGGAATCCATGAAAATGTACGGTAAAGAAGTATTATTCCCCCGTTTGATGGCCTGGTATGGAGATGCAGCCACGTCCTACAGTTTTTCCGGGAATGTTTTTCAACCTGAGCCCTGGACAGCCGGTTTGCTGCAGATACGCGACCGCATTACTCCCATCAGCGGCCAGGTATTCAACAGCGTGTTACTGAACCTCTACCGTAACGGCAACGACTCTATGGGCTGGCATGCAGACGATGAACCTGAACTGGGCCGCCACCCGGTAATTGCTTCGGTAAATTTTGGCGCTGCCCGTCGCTTCCAGCTGCGTTATAAAAGTGAGCATCAACGAAAGCATGAACTATTGCTGCAACATGGCTCCCTCCTAGTTATGAAAGGACCGCTGCAGGAATACTGGGAGCACCAGGTCCCGAAAACCACTAAAGTATCAGACGGAAGAATTAACCTCACCTTCCGGTTTATCCACCCCTAAAAGATAGCATGTACTATGAAAAACCTCGTATTATTAATCGGAAATGACATTAACAACATTTCCCGCGGCCAGAGCTGGAAAGACCTGCTGCAGGATATCATCACCTTCTGCCATGCAGGCGACTGCGTGGAACTGGACGATAAAAAACCATTCCCTCTCCTGTATGAAGAAATCTTTCTCACCGCCAGTAAAAATCACCGGATAAGAGAAAAAGACCTCAAATCATTTATCGCCATTAAAGCAGCAGAAATAAAGGCCAACCCGCTGCACGCGGCTATCCGTGAGCTTAAACCCTCACATATCCTGACTACCAACTACGAATTTACACTGGAAGGACAGATACCACTGGAAAACACCAGCATCATCAAAGAAAAGTTCTATAGTATTTTCAGGAGATATGAAGTAGGCAATATCCATTACTGGCATATTCATGGCGATTGCCTCAACCCGATGAGCATTAACCTTGGTTTTGAGCACTATGGCGGACAGTTACAGCTGATGCGCAACTACGTGGTAAGCGGTACCGTGTACTCCTCCAAAGAAGTACCCAAGCCCTCCCTGCTCCGTCGTATTCATTCCAGAGAGGTATACTTCCACTCCTGGATCGACCTCTTCTTTACGGAAGATATACACATCTTCGGGCTCTCGCTCGATTTTGTTGAAACAGACCTCTGGTGGCTGCTGACTTACAGGGCAAGACAAAAATTTCATCATAAAAATGTGCCGGTGCCTAACCAGATCTTCTATTATATCCCCGAAGAATATGTTGCAGCATCCAAGTTTAAGCTGGACCTGCTCATTGCAAATGATGTAACCATTGTGAGCCTTCCGGGGAAAGATAAACTGGCTTATTACGAATCAATTATCAAACAGATAGGAAAATCACACCCAAAAGCCCACGTAGGCAGCAGGTAACACCCGCCCATAAAGGCGAACTGGCAGCGTTTTTGCAAAATGTGGATCATTCCTTCAAAAGAGACAACCTCATGACTCCTTTTGTTGTTAATCATTAAAATCTATATTTTATGTTATTCTCGTTAGCAATCACCCTCGCCACCACCTTTATGGCCCCGGTACAAAACAAACAACAACAGGTCAAAACACAGGTCATCTATGTAAAAGAATCCAGGGAACCCTGTACCGGTGTGGCTCCTATGGAGTGTTTGCAGATAAAAGGAGTAAATGATACAGAGTGGTCAAATTTATATACCAACATCAGCGGTTTTAAATATACACCCGGTTACCGGTACAAACTCCGCGTAAGAATTACGCAAATAAAGAACCCGCCGGCCGATGGGTCCTCCCTGAAATATACCCTGACCAAAGTGCTGGAAAAAAAGAAGATCGCAAACGCAGGACTATCTGCCGCTACAGGAAAGAAATGGGTATTGGTGAGAATGGATAACGAAGCTGTTACCGACGGTGCTATCTGGATGGAATTTGATCCTGCACAAAAACGTATTCACGGCAAAAGCGGCTGCAATAATATGATGGGCGCCTATACCATATCCGGCAATAATATCACTTTTTCCAAAACCGCCGGCACCCTGATGGCTTGCCCGGACCGCGACATGATGCGTCGCGAAACCACTTTCATGAAACAACTGGGCGACCAAACCTTCCAATACACAGTATCCGGGCAAA
Organism: Chitinophaga sp. OAE865; assembly: GCF_040546735.1. Taxonomy (NCBI): domain Bacteria; kingdom Pseudomonadati; phylum Bacteroidota; class Chitinophagia; order Chitinophagales; family Chitinophagaceae; genus Chitinophaga; species Chitinophaga sp. OAE865. The sequence continues at coordinate 621,512 of NZ_JBEPOF010000001.1, forward strand.
CTGTAAGCCTTCTGCAAAACGGAAATGCAATACTGCAATTCCGTCTGGAAGAAAAAAACGGCAATGCCTCTGGTAATACCAGCAATAATAACTGGGCCTCTGTTAGCAATAAAAAATGGACGCTGAAAATGATCAATGAAGGGGTGATCAGCAACTCCGGTATCTGGCTGCAGTTCGATGCCGCTAAAAAACGCTTCAGCGGCAAAGGTGGTTGTAATAACATTTCCGGTAGCTATACCATCGCTGGTAATAAGATCACCTTCTCCCAGGCAATGAGCACCCGCATGATGTGCGGAGATGCCGATGTAATGCACCGTGAATCCGATTTCCTGAAACAGCTCGGCGGGCATACTTTTACCTATGTTGTAAATGGTGAAACCATCGACCTCCAGGAAAACGGCAAACCGGTGATGCAGTTCACCCTTGAAAATAACGGCAACGAAGCACAGAGCGCCGCTTCAAATGATAAACAGTGGGCTTTCATCGCCAGCAAAAAATGGAATGTTATTAAACTGAACGATGCAACATTGGATAACTCCGGCATCTGGCTGGAATTTGACACCAGTAAAAAACGCTTCCACGGCAAGGGCGGATGCAACAGTATTTCCGGCGGATACAGTGCCACCGGCGATGAAATTAAATTCACAAAAGGCATCAGCACCCGAATGGCTTGTATTGATGCTGATGTAATGCGCCGCGAAACTGAATTCCTGAAACTAATCAGCGATCATTCCTTCCGGTATGATGTAGCGGAACAAACACTCAACCTTTACAAAGACGGGAAAATTGTAGTCATGTTTGGCATGCAGGATAAAACATTATAACCATAAAAAAGCAGGAAGGATAAACCTACCTGCTTTTTTTATTTGATATTCTACGGCTGGGAATAAATCAAATGGTTATCAACACTATCTCTTCTGTCATCTCTCATCCACTCCCGTAAATTACCGTTGCATAAAACCCGTTGGGCTCTCTCCTGCAAAGGTTTTGAATTCACGCGTAAGATGGGCATGATCATAAAAACCATTATCTAATGCAAGCGATAATAAATGAGGGTTCGGCAGCGTTTCCAGTTGCTGCTTCAGGCTTATGAATCTTACAATGCGGCTGAATGTTTTAGGAGACACCCCTGTTACCCGCAAAAAATGTCTTTCAAAATTACGGGGGCTCATATATGCCTGTGCCGCCAGTACATTGATGGCAATATCTCCCTTCGTTTGCTTTATCAAAGCAATACTGTTTTGTATTTTACCGGAGACGATACTCACTGCAGGTAGCCGCTGCAAAAGAAACGATTCCAGGCATTTCACTTTTGCAGCTATTCCTGCAGCCTTTAGCAGCAATGGTTCCAGGGTTACATGCCATCCCGAAGCAACATCGCACAGGGGAGCCTGGGCATCCGTAATTAACTGCAAAGGCATACCGGTGAATGCGCTCATCCCACCCGGTTTAAAACGGACTCCTAACAAATACGTACCGGCATTAAGCGCTGTATCCTGGAAAGTAGTCATGGTTCCTACAACAAAAGCATTGCCCGGTAATATTCTCATCTCCCCATCAGCTGTTATAACATCTTCACTGATATTAAAAATAATATCCGCACAGGTATCCGGCAATATACGCTGCTGCGCAAATTGCGTACCGCCAGCTGTCCAGTAGGCGTCTACATATGAAGTCAACAGCGGATGTGGCCGGAACTCTTTATACATAGCATGTAAATTAAAATATTCTTGCGAATTACGGTTCTATACACAGCTCCGCCAATGGAAGAAGATCTTCGCATTACTACCTGTATATAAAACCATAACCCGCAAGCTTAATTCATCACACTTATTTCGCTGCTACCAGCTTGGAATGATAAGCAAACAACATGGCGTTGGATACATTATTTCCTACTGCAACAACCACCGGCACAGTGCCGGCTTTTTGCGCAGGAACCTGTACCAGCAGGGAATTGGCGTCTGCACGCAAGATCTGCGCAGATACGTTACCAAAATTCACTTTGTTGAGGCGCTTATCTTCACTAAATCCATGTCCTTTAATCAGGACAATATTTCCTGCATATCCTTCTACAGTTACTACTTCAGCGGTATTTTCTGTGGGATTAGGGGAACAAGCCGTCATGGCTGTAATTAACAGCATAAAAGCTGTCACAAACAATTTAAACTGTGTCATCTTGATTTTTCTTTTTGGGGGGTCACAACCCTGTTACAAATAATTCACCGGGGTTAACACTATTGCAATTGCAACTCTCATCGGCAACAGTATATATTCGGTATACAAACGGACGCAAAGCTACAATCATTCCTTCAATAAAAAAAACAAACACCTAAAAAAAATCTTCCGCGACCTAAATGAATACATAATTAATTTCTTCAGTACCTGTGCTTTGTTATACTCTGTACTGAAATCTGTTGCTGTCATTCTGCCTCGCATGTTTCATATCACTGCAGTGTCCAAATGCTTCTGTATCCACCAGGTTCACCATATTTCCTACGCGCGCTTGCGCTTTAATTGTTGGAAGTATAGCCGTGCGCGATATTTTCGCACTGGTAAATAAGGTGGCACCGGAATTTTACACGGCCATACGTGCGCCAAGCCGGTACATGCAGCTACATCAAAGCTGTCCCCAATTCGGGAACCAATTAGAATGCATCCGGTTTTTCCGGGATAAGATCTGTTGTTCCATCTGTTTACCAGATACCTAATACTTTCCACCATACGCCGCCAATACCTATCCAGATAAGGATAAGTACGATGCTCAGTACGAACCCGCATTTCCACCAGTCTTTCAGATCTACATAAGTACTTCCGAAAAATACCGGCGCAGGTCCGTGACCGTAATGAGTTAGTGTGCCGAAGATGCCTCCGCAATACCCCAGCGCCAATGCGAGCAATGTGCCGGGAATACCAACAGAAATACCCACGCCTAAAAACGCAGAATACATTGCAGCAACATGCGCCGTTGCACTGGCAAAAATATAGTGGCTATAAAAATATACCAGCACTATGATCGGGAAGGCCACCGTCCATTTCATGCCGCCTACTTTCTGTTTAATCAGGTCGCTGAACCAAGGGATAAAGCCAAGACTGTTCAGGAAGCTTGCCATCATTACCAGCGCGGAAAACCATACAATGGTGTCCCAGGCACCTTTCTCAGACTTCACATCATCCCAGGTAAGCACCCGTGAAATCAGCAGGAACACCAGCCCTATCAAAGCGGTGGTGGTAGCATCTATTCCAAAAAGATCTCCTGTTATCCACAATCCCAGCAAGATTACAAATGCCAGCAACATCAGCCATTCATTGATATGCACCGGTCCCATCTCCTTCAGTTTTTCGGATGCTATCGCAGGCGCATCTCCAGTAGATTTCAAATCGGGAGGATAGATCTTATAAAGTATCCATGGCACCACAATAATGGAAATCACAGCCGGCACTACAGCTGCGGTGAACCACGACATCCAGCTGATATCAATCCCAAGGTTCTTTGCAAATTTCTGGCACATGGGATTGCTTGCCGTACCTGTTAAAAAAAGGGAAGACGTGATAAGGTTCATATTGTAGCTGTTCAAAGTAAGATATCCGCCCAGCTTACGGTGCGTGGCAGGATCCTCCGGTACGGAACCAAAGTTGATAGCCATGGATTTCATGATCGGGTAAATAATGCCTCCTCCCCTCGCAGTATTACTTGGCACCGCCGGCGCCAGTACCAGGTCGGCTAACCCCAACCCGTAAGCCAGCCCCAGTGAGCTACGTCCAAAAACCCGGATAAACAGGTAAGCAATACGTTTTCCCAATCCGGTTTTAATAAATCCACGTGCTATAAAAAACGAGATCCCGATCAGCCAGATAACTTTGTCGCCAAAACTGCTAAGCGCCAGGGTAATGGATTTTGCCGGGTCGCCCGGCGCCAGTACCCCCGTAACCGCCACCAGTGTAATAGCCAGTACCGACATGGTGCCCATGCTTGCCGCCTTCATGATAATGCCTACAATAGTGGCCAGGAAAATGGCCAGAAGATGCCAGGCTTCCGGCTTCACCCCTGCCGGCGCCGGGATAAACCAGATCAACAAACCTGCTGCGAGCGTAATTAACAGCTGTGGATACTTGATTTCTTTCATACAAACTCCTGTTTATTAAAATCTGCATTGCACCTGCACAATCAGCAGATTGCTGTTATGCGTTTTTGTTCCCGGAATATCTTTGTTGTACTGGTCGATCTGCATTCCCAACTGGATCCGGCCTCCGTAGTCTTTCAGGAAGGCCAGGCTGATCATAGGAATGTAAGACTGACGGATAGCGCCATCGTGTTTTTTATCTTCATCAAAATATTCGTAGCGCATGGAAAACTCGATAGACGTAAGTTTATGGTAGTTGATCTTATAACGGAAATTGGGAAGAATATAAACACCATCCATTATATACCGGCTTACGCCTTCCCTGCTGCGGATGCTGTCGGCCATGGAGTAGTAGAGCTGGTGATTATTACCCAGTTTGTATTCCGACTGCAGCTGCAGGTCCCATTTAGGGGCCAATGGAATTACGCCGCTTACATCCAGCCCCGATGCATATACGCCCTGTCGTTTTACAGCGCCAAAGCCACCATTCAGCCCCAGCGAAAGTTTATTCATATTACCGAATTCCAGCCGGGCAGTTGCCAGCTTGCCATTATCGTTATCCGATACCTGGTTGCGGTTGTTCCCATTTACCACTGAAACAGCATATTTCACGGGCACTTTACTGTCTTTATTAAAAGAGCCGAACATCGACACGCCAATCTGGAAGCTTTGCCATCCGTTGCTGCCAAATGCGTAGTACTGATTCGAAAAGTCCATTGACCGGATAATATCTACCGGGTACAGATCTTCCAGGCCAAAGGAAGGCCTGAACTGTCCCACAGTGAAATTCACCGCATCGTTCCAACGGTACGAGATATAAGCATTTTCAAGCACTTTGCCTTTGGTATCTCCCGAAAATTCCGCCAGGTTGATCAGCACCGCTGCCGTAAACCGGTCGCTTACCTGCGCTTTGGCCTGCAAACGGGCCCGTTTGATGCTGAAACTGTTCCGTACTACTTCTTCGGCATCCGGCCGATGTATCCCGTTCACATCCACATCCCGCACCAGCGATGCAGTGTACCTGGCCTGAAAAACGCCCCCGAAAGAGATCTTCTTGATAAACCCTGTGATTTTTTCAATAGTGGTATCCCTGGCAGTAGTATCTGCCGGCGGCCATACAGCTGTAGACACATATGCATGCGCATATGGGATAAAAAGAAAAAACAGGGCGGCAGAGAATAGGATTCGTGTATGCATGCACGGTTATTATTAGATCTTGGAAACGGCCTATCCGGATAACACCATGTACCAAAAAAAGTTGCAGGTCAATAGCATAACACGCATAAAAAATCCCGTACCGGGGATACCGGTACGGGATTTCCTGATCAAATAATTACTGCCGGCTTATTTCACCAGCTTCAATTCATTAATAATATTTTTTGCACCGCCCAGCTTATCAATACACCACAGTACGTAGCGTACATCCACGCAGATGGTACGATTGTATTCGGAATCGAACTGGATCTTATGGCTCAGGGCTTCGTAGTTGCCATCAAAAGCAAGACCAATCAATTCGCCATTGGCATTGATTACAGGAGATCCGGAGTTACCGCCGGTGATATCATTGGTAGTGATAAAGCCCACTACTATATCATTCCGTTTAGCATCTTTATACTGACCAAAGTCTTTCTTATTGTACAGGTCAATATAATTTTCAGGCAGATCAAATTCGTAATCGCCGGGCACATATTTCTCTATCACACCTTTCATGGTGGTTACATAATCGTAATGCACCGCATCACGGGGAGAATATGGTTTTACCTGGCCATAAGATAAACGCATGGTAAAGTTGGCATCAGGATACCTGTTGGCACTGGGGCTCATTTGCATAACGCCTTTGAGGTAAACGCGGCCCAGATCATTAATTTTAGTATTGAACTGGTTGTATAACGGCAGGTATTTGCTTACATAATTTTTGATGAATGCGCTGGCATAAGCGAATACCGGGTCGTTCTGCAGTGTTACTGCATCCGGGTTTGCTACAAAAGCATTCCATTTTGCATCATCGAAAATAAAGGTATTAGCCATTAAGGAAGCTGCCCAGGTGCTGTAGGTTTTATCTTCATCAAGACTTCCATATTTTGCTTTCAGCGCATCATAAAAACCAATGGGTTGCTGATCTTTCGAGATGTCTGTGTAATACATATGGCAGGTTGCCGCAAGAATTTTCTGATCGCTTGGCTTGTTCTCGCTTTCAATGAATGCTTTGCGTGCTTTATCGGCTGCCTCAACTGCCTGTTTAACAGCATCTTTGGGTGCACCGGGAGTTACCAGTGCTCTTTCCACACCTGTTAGTGAGGCTGCAAAAGATGCTACCGGCGAGCCCAGGATGCCTTCATTCAGGTAAGTGCGTTGTTTTGCGTAAGGGGTCCATGCCTTATACGCAGCTTCGTACTCAGGAAGAACATTCGCAAATTCAGGTTTATCCTGCGCCCATTTGGCAAAGGCCGCTTCCTGTTTCTGTTTATCGGCCAATACACCATGTTTCTCCAGCTGTTTGGTTTCGCCGTCAAAAAATTTCCAGTAGTTGGCGATGCCAGCATAAGAAGAAGCCAGCTGCAGTTTTACCGCAGGGTCTTTCTTCATCTGTTCAAACATGGCTTTCAGTCGTACATCACGGAGATTTACCACTGAAGGGTTTTCTACAGACGTTTTCAGCTTTACACCATAGGAGGTTTCATAACGGTTGGTTCCGCCGGGGTAACCAAATATCATGGCGTAATCATTTTCCTTTACGCCTTTGATAGATACGGGCAGGAAATGCTTCGGTTTTAGAGGCACATTATCTGCGGCATAGGGAGCAGGTTTTCCATCCTTACCGGTATATACGCGGAAGATGGAGAAATCGCCGGTGTGGCGGGGCCATTCCCAGTTATCGGTGTCGCCGCCAAATTTACCTACGCTTTCGGGAGGGGTACCTACCAGGCGGATGTCTTTATAACGCTCATATACAAACAGGAGATACTGGTTGCCCTTGAACATGGGCACTACTTTCGCCTCGTAGCCGGTGTTGGCGATGGCTTTGGAGATGATCTCGTTGTATGCTTGTTGCTCTTTCTGGGCTCTTTCAGCGCCGCTAAGGCCTTTCAGGGCGTCTTCCACCTGTTTGCTCACATCTTCCACCCGTACCAGGAATTGAACAGACAGTTGGGAAGAAGCAATTTCCTCCTGTTTGTTTTTTGCGTAGAAACCGTTCTTCAGGTAGTTATGCTCTACAGAGCTGGCCGCGGCAATAGCGCCGTAACCACAGTGGTGGTTGGTAAAAATAAGGCCTTCGTTACTTACAATCTCGCCGGTACAACCGCCGCCAAAAATAACAATGGCGTCTTTCAGGGATGCTTTATTAATACTGTACAACTGTTCTTTAGTCAGCTTCAATCCTTTCTTCACCATGTCGTTGTACGTTTGCTGCCCCAATAAATAAGGCAACCACATGCCCTCATCTGCTTTAGCCCATTTGATACTTACGCCAAGCAATAAGAGCAAAACCAGTAATTTTTTTCTCATATTAAGTCAGGTTTTGTTTTTAAGGACCTCAAACCTAGCTATTTTTTTGTTACCGGGCGCAGGTATAAGGACCAATGGCTGCTGAATATCTGATAAATATTAAAATATGATAAAGGCATGAACAAAAAACTGGAATATGTTTTGATAAAGGGGTACAGCCGGAAGGCTGTGCCAGTATTTAAAATCATAAAAAAAAATCGTCGTAACATGAAAAGAGTATTCTTACTGGCGGGCATTGCCGCTTTATTTGCCTGCAACGAGAGTAGCACTCAGCAGGAAAAGAAGGAAGAAATAAAGGAAGATTTGAAAGAAGCTGGGCAGGATATCAAGTCTGCTGCCGGCAGTACAGGAGATTATTTGTCTGAACAAAAGAAACAGGCAGAAGATGCTATCCGGGAGCGCATTAATGAAATTGATAAAACTACGGAAGAATTAAAAAAGGACGGGGATGAAAAAAGTGCTGCAGCCCGCAAGAAACTGGAAGCGCTGAAAATACAGATGAACCAAAAACTGGAAGATGTAAAGAACAGCAGCGCCGACAAATGGGACAGCACCCGTGCAGCCGCTGATCAGCTGATGAAAAAATCCGATAAGGAGTGGACAGATTTCAAACAGGATTTTAAGGATCTTTTTAAGAAAGATTAAAAGAAGGCTGCGGTATTACTTCAAAATTCCACAATCCTTGTTCCTTGAACATTAATCTTGTAATTTTACCCGGCTTAATAGATTTGGATTTGCTACTTTCTTATTATCAGGAATTATTAACAGAAGCCGGCTGTGATGAAGCCGGAAGGGGATGCCTGGCGGGTCCTGTGTTTGCAGCAGCGGTAATTCTGCCTAAAAAATTCAGGCACCCGATGCTGAACGATTCCAAGCAGATGAAAGCGACCGACCGGGAGAAACTGAGAAAGGTGATTGAAAAAAAAGCAGTATGTTATGCCGTGGCAAGTGTGGATAACGTGGAAATAGACAAGATAAATATACTAAAGGCCTCTTTCAAAGCCATGCATCTGGCATTGGAGAAGCTGACGCAGCAACCGGAGTTTATACTGGTAGATGGTAACCGCTTTTATGCCTATGGCAACACGCCGCACGCCTGTATAATACAGGGCGACGGCCTATATGCCTCCATAGCGGCAGCCTCCATCCTGGCTAAAACGTATCGTGATGAGTATATGCAGCAGTTACATGCTACATATCCGCATTTTGGCTGGAACGAGAACAAAGGGTACCCTACCAAGCAACACCGCGATGCCATCAGGGAATATGGCGATACGCCATTTCACCGTAAAACATTCCGTTTGTTGCCGGAGCAGCTGGAACTGGATTTATAGCCATTAGCCCTTAAAGGGTTATCTAAAAGCTAAATACGTGCAGCGGGGCGCTCTGTTAACCTTATACTTATTAATTTTGCCCTGACAGGGAATAATTATGTTAAAGCAGACACAACAGCAGAAATTATTACAGAAACTCTCACCTCAGCAAATTCAGCTCATGAAATTGCTGCAGGTACCTACTGTGAACCTGGAAGAAAGGATCAAGGAAGAGCTGGAAGAAAATCCGGCACTGGAGTATGGGGAAGAAGCAGGAGAAGATGAGTTCAAAGAACAGGAAGAATACGAAGCGCCGGCAGAAGAAGATGAATTTGAACCAGACGGCAGTGAAAATGAGTATGACAATATAGATATTTCTGAATATGTAAGTGAGGGAGATGATGACGTAGCGGATTACAAGCTGCGGGATGATAACTATCCTGATCCGGATGAAAGCAATAAAACCATCCCGATCCGGGTGGAAACTTCTTTTCATGAACATTTATTAAGCCAGCTGGGTATGCTCGAGCTGGATGACCACCAGAATGCCATTGCCGAACATATCATCGGCAGTATTGACGACGATGGGTACCTGCGCAGGGAAATCAGTTCCATGGTGGATGACCTCTCCTTTTCACAGAATATAGACACCACGGAAGAAGAGATTAACACCCTCATAAAAAAGATTCAGGATTTTGATCCGGCGGGCGTTTGTGCCACTGATCTGAAAGAATGCCTGCTACTGCAGTTGAAGCGTAAGTCGCAGGATGACCCCGGCGTACACAACGCCTACCTCATCCTGGAAAACTACTTCGACGAATTTACCAAGAAGCATTATGAAAAGATCCAGAAAGCGTTAAGTCTTTCTGATGAAGGTCTGAAAGAGGCCATCACCCAGATCATCCGGCTTACGCCCAAGCCAGGTGGCAATTTCGCCACACTGAACAAGGCAGAAAGCTATGTATTACCCGACTTCTTTATTTTAAATAATGCCGGTAAACTGGAACTTACGCTCAATTCGCGTAATGCCCCCGACCTGCGGATCTCCGGAGGTTACCGCGAAATGCTGAAGGAATACGACCGGGGCGATAAAAAAGACAAGCGCCAGAAAGAAGCCGTATTATTTATCAAACAAAAGATAGATGCTGCCAAATGGTTTATAGACGCCATTAAGCAGCGGCAGCATACTTTGTTGTCCACCATGGAGTCCATTATGGATTACCAGCGGGAATTTTTTCTTACGGGAGATGAAACTACCATGAAGCCTATGATCCTGAAAGATATCGCGGATCGTACACAACTGGATATTTCTACCGTAAGCCGTGTGGCCAACAGCAAATATGTACAAACCGAGTTCGGTACCTTCAAACTGAAGTTCTTCTTCTCCGAATCCCTGTCTACCGACAGTGGCGAGGAAGTATCCACCAGGGAAGTAAAAAAGATCCTGTCGGACCTCATTGAAGCGGAAAACAAACGTAAGCCGCTCAGTGATGAAAATCTCACGAAAATGCTGCAGGATAAAGGATACAACATTGCCCGCCGTACAGTGGCCAAGTACAGGGAACAGCTCAATATCCCTGTGGCCCGTTTACGTAAAGAATTATAAGCACCATACATACCATGCAAGAACAAGCAGTTTTAGACCGGAACGGAAATATACGTTTGGAGCCGGAGTTTCCAAAGTCAATGAAATCCCTGGCACTGGTTATTTCCTATCTCTCTCACCCGCTGTTTATTCCCCTGCTGGTAACATTCCTGATCCTGGAATCTATCCCGGAATATATGGTGGCGTTTAAGTCACTGAGCAAAAGATTCGACTTTGACATGCTCTATTTCAGGGTGGCTATTATCAGTATCGGCTTCCCAGTGCTCACCCTTTTACTGGCAAAGGCACTGAAATTTGTATCCTCTGTTCATATGAGAACCCAGCGGGACCGGATCATTCCATATGTGGCAATGATCACCTATTATTTCTGGGCGTTCTACACTTTTCAACAGGAGGGCCGGGCGCCGAAGTTCTATACCGCATTTTTCCTGGGGGTATTCATCAGCGTTTCTATCTCTTTTATTACCAATAACTTCATAAAAACCAGTATGCATACAGTGGGTTGGGGCGGCATAATCGGGCTCTTGCTTTCACTGATGTGGGGAATGCATATGAATGTATCTGTACCGCTGGTGATCACTTTCTTTGTAGCTGGCATTGTGGCTACCTCCCGCCTGGTGCTGGAAGCACATGAGCCACGGGAAATTTATATCGGTTTCCTGATTGGCATTATTTCACAACTGGCTGCGTGCTGGATACTTGTAAAATAGGTATTTCACCATTCTATCCCTGCTCCCTGCCGGTAAGGCTGAACAAGTCAGCTACCAGTCAGGGATCAGGGAAAACAACATATAGAATGGCGATAAAAAACTTTTGGGGTTTAACCTCTGACCACTTCACCGCTCCTTCTTCACATGGATGCAAGGCCGTAAGGCAGGCTAACAAACAACTTTAACAAACAGTAGGGGATTAACTTCAACAACTAAACTTGACAGTACAAAAGTGAAACTTTCCCGGCTGATACTCAAGCGTATAACTACGCTTTTTAAAAATGCAGTAGAATTCTCACTTTCCCCTGGCAATTATTTTTTTGAGGCTTTTTTGTTACGCATATTCAATGCGTAATGGTATTGCATCTTTGTTATGTCATTGGGGGTTAACCCTAAAAGAAAAATTTGACAGGCAGTTCTTGAACAGTACGGAAAAGATTACTATTTAATTTAGCAAATAAAATAAAATGCTAAAAAATTTAGGAAAATAAAAAATTAGATCATAACTTAGCAATCCAATTAATTTGCTTTCTAATTGTGATCAGCTATCTTTTAAATTTGTAAAAACATTACTTATATGTCTACAGCCAATGCAGAAAAACTGAAGGCCCTGCGCCTCACAATGGACAAGATTGAGAAAGATTTCGGTAAGGGATCTGTGATGATGATGGGGGAAAAAGCAGAAGCACCAATGGAAATTATTTCCACAGGTTCCCTGGGCCTTGATATAGCACTTGGAATTGGGGGTTTGCCGAAAGGAAGGATCATTGAAATATACGGACCAGAATCTTCCGGTAAAACAACCATCGCCATACATACAATTGCGGAAGCACAGAAAAAAGGTGGCATTTGCGCCATTATAGATGCGGAACATGCTTTTGACAGCAGTTACGCAAGAAGACTGGGAGTTGACGTGGATTCCCTGTTGATCTCACAGCCGGATCATGGTGAACAGGCACTGGAAATAGCTGACCGTCTGATCCTTTCCGGGGCAGTGGATGTAGTGGTAATTGACTCCGTGGCTGCACTGGTACCAAAAAGTGAACTGGAAGGAGAAATGGGTGAAAGCAAAATGGGATTACAGGCCCGTTTGATGTCACAGGCACTGCGTAAGTTAACAGCCACCATCTCCAAAACAAACTGCTGCTGCATCTTTATTAACCAGCTGCGTGAAAAGATAGGCGTTATGTTTGGTAACCCGGAAACCACCACCGGTGGTAATGCGTTGAAATTCTACGCATCCGTAAGGCTGGATATCCGTCGTATGAGCCAGATTAAAGATGGTGATGAAGCCGTGGGTAACCGCGTGAAAGTGAAAGTGGTAAAAAATAAAGTAGCTCCGCCTTTCCGCCAGGCAGAATTCGATATCGTTTATGGTCAGGGTATCTCTAAAACAGGTGAGATCATTGATATGGGTGTTGAATATGGCGTTGTTCAGAAAAGCGGTAGCTGGTTCAGCTATGATTCAAATAAATTAGGCCAGGGCCGTGATGCCGTTAAACAACTGCTGAACGATAACCCTGAACTGGCAGCAGAAATTGAAACAAAGATTAAAGTGAAGATCCAGGAAAAACAGGATGCCGCTTAATATTAATTACTGTTGAATTGAATAAGCATTAAACCGAAACTTAGTCTCAAAATATACATAGAAGTTAGTTTTAGTTTTAGTAAGCATTGGGTTAGTATGCACATCCCTGCCTTATCCTGGGCGGGGATTTTTTTTGCCCTCATGTCGTTACCTTCATGCTAAAAGGTATCATCACAACAACAGGTAAAGCTGCTCCGGTATCTTCAATGGGTCTCACCAGAAAAGCATCATCACCTAAAGCGCCGAAACTGGTTTGCCATAAAAGACAAACCCTAAAAACAAAAACCGCCCCGTAAAACGGAGCGGTCCTGCTTTTTTCACCAATTATCTTACAAACAAAGGCAATTAAGCTTCTGCTTTCATGCTTTTAGCTGTTCTCTTACGTTCTTCCTCATCCAGTATTACTTTACGCATACGGATAAAGTTAGGCGTAACCTCTATACACTCATCATGCTGGATATACTCCATACATTCTTCCAGCGTCATCAGTATCTTAGGCGCAATGTTGGCTGCTCCATCAGTTCCGCTTGCACGCATGTTGGTCAGTTTCTTGCCTTCATTAGGATTCACCACCAGGTCGCCCGGTTTATTGGTTTCACCAATGATCATACCCTTGTATACTTCTTCTCCCGGATCAACAAAGAAAGAACCTCTATCCTGCAGCTTGTCAAGAGAGTAACCGGTAGTAGTACCAGCTTCCTTGGCAATCAGTACACCGTTATTACGGCCAGGAATAGCACCCTTCCATGGTTTATAATCATTAAAGCGGTGTGCCATCACTGCTTCTCCAGCTGTAGCTGTAAGCATCTGTGTACGCAAACCGATCAAACCGCGGGATGGAATTTCAAACTCCAGGTGCTGCATTTCACCCTTGGTTTCCATGATCAGCATCTCACCTTTACGACGGGTTACCAGGTCAATTACCTTGCTGGCAAAATCCTGCGGAACATCTACCACCAGGGTTTCGTATGGTTCGCATTTTTTACCGTCTACCAACTTCACAATTACCTGTGGCTGGCCAACAGTTAATTCATACCCTTCACGACGCATGGTTTCAATCAATACACCTAAGTGAAGGATACCACGGCCATACACCATAAAACTATCTGCACTGTCAGAATCCATTACGCGAAGCGCCAGGTTCTTCTCAGTTTCCTTCATTAAACGGTCACGCAGGTGACGGGAAGTAACGAACTTACCATCTTTACCAAAGAACGGAGAGTTGTTAATACCAAACAACATGTTCATGGTAGGCTCGTCCACACTGATAATAGGCAGCGCTTCAGGAGCTTCTGCATCAGCAATGGTATCACCAATGTTAAAACCTTCAATACCAACTACCGCGCAAATATCACCGGCAAATACTTTAGTTACCTTTCTCTTACCTAACGCTTCAAAAATATACAGTTCGCGCACTTTCTGCTTCTTGCTGGTACCATCTGTCTGCATTAAAGTAACCCATTGTCCTTCTTCAATAGAAGCACGGGCCACTTTACCTACAGCAATACGGCCAAGGAAAGAAGAGTAATCCAGCGAAGTGATCTGCATCTGCAGGTTACCTTCCGGAGTCTTAGGCTGTGGAACATATTCCAGGATGCCATCCATTAATGGAGAAATATCTTCACTCTGTTCTAATGAACTGTTGAACCAGCCATTTTTACCAGAGCCATAAAATGTCGGGAAGTTCAGTTGTTCCTCTGTTGCGTCCAGATTAAAGAACAGTTCAAAAACTGCATCATGTACTTCATCAGGACGGCAGTTAGCCTTATCTACCTTGTTGATAACAACAATAGGTTTCAGATTCAGCTGTAAAGCCTTCTGCAATACAAAACGGGTTTGCGGCATCGGACCCTCAAAAGCATCTACCAGCAGGATCACACCATCAGCCATTTTCAATACCCTTTCTACCTCACCGCCAAAGTCGGCGTGGCCCGGAGTATCAATCACATTGATCTTGGTTCCTTTATACTCAACAGAAGCATTTTTGCTGAATATGGTGATACCACGTTCTCTTTCAAGATCGTTACTATCCATGATCAGTTCACCTGATTCCTGGTTAGCCCGGAATACATTAGCCTGATGAAGGATTTTGTCAACCAAAGTAGTTTTACCATGGTCTACGTGTGCAATAATTGCGATATTACGAATGTTCATATACTTAAATCTTTAGCTATCAGCCATTAACTAGTTTTTCGCTAATAGCTACAAAAAGAAGGCGCAAAGGTACGAAAACATAGCGAGAATGAGGGTATCACGTTTTAAATAAATGTAATCATTTGGTCAGCTTGAAAAACCCTCTTACAATAGGCTGGTTATCATTTATTTACAATTAATTATATCCAAATATTGCAATCAAATAGTTTTATGGCGTCAATTTTGCCGCCACCAAC
Organism: Chitinophaga sp. OAE865; assembly: GCF_040546735.1. NCBI lineage: Bacteria > Pseudomonadati > Bacteroidota > Chitinophagia > Chitinophagales > Chitinophagaceae > Chitinophaga > Chitinophaga sp. OAE865. The sequence goes on from NZ_JBEPOF010000001.1 coordinate 636,747, forward strand.
AGCGTTTCAATAGTCTAATATAACTTCATGAAAAAGAAATTGTATATCCTCGCTACTGCCTGCCTGTCCTTAATAGTCTCCCGTATATCTGCACAAATACCAGCCCAGGATATCACCCTTACAGATTATAAATACCCTTTCCCGGTTCATTTCCTGAAATTACAGTTGCAAGGCCAGTCCCTTCAGATGGCGTATATGGATGTACAGCCCTCCCGGCCCAATGGCAAAACCATAGTGCTCCTCCATGGCAAGAATTTCTGTGGCGCGTATTGGGATAGTACTGCTGCAGATCTCAGTAATAACGGATACCGCGTCATCATCCCGGATCAGATCGGCTTCGGCAAATCGTCCAAGCCCCCGCATTTACAATACAGCTTCCAGCTGTTGGCGCAAAACACCAAAACATTGCTGGACACTTTACAGATAACAAAAACGGCTGTTCTTGGTCATTCAATGGGCGGTATGCTCGCTACCAGGTTCGCCCTCATGTACCCGGAAATAACTGAAAAACTGATCCTGGAAAATCCTATCGGGTTGGAGGATTGGAAAGTAAAGGTTCCCTATCAGTCAATAGATAAATGGTATAAAACTGAACTGCAACAGAATTACGAAAAAATCAAACAATACATGATGGACAGCTACTACGCCGGTAAATGGTCGCCCGCTTATGATAAATGGGCACAGTTACAAGCCAGCTGGACCAGTAACCCCGACTATTCCCTGGTAGCCTGGAACTCGGCCCTTACCTACGATATGATCTTTACCCAACCGGTACTGTATGAGTTTGGAAATATTACCGCTCCTACCCTTCTTATTATAGGACAACGCGACCGCACGGCATTGGGCAAAGCCAATGCACCTGAAAACGTGCGCAAAACATTAGGGAATTATCCCGAGCTGGGAAACATCACTGCGAAAAAAATTCCACACGCCACACTTGTACCGATCGAAGGTGTGGGACATCTTCCCCACATTGAAGCATATACGAAGTTTATTACTCCCCTGCTGAAGTTCCTGAAAGAATAGCAGGAGCTCACTTTAATCCGGAGTGGAGGCGGCCCGTTGAAAAATCCAGGCGGCGCTGAGCAAAACAAGCCCTGATGCATAGGTTATCATATCTGTATCCATAAGGAACCCATCGATGATATATGATGTTCTGCAGATAGGCGAACAGCAGGATAATGACTACCGCCACCAAAAATTTTATCAACAGCGTTGACAGGGTTATCATTTACTACGATATCTATAGGGAAACCTTTGATGGCAAGCCTGTTGAATGGGTTGTCGTTTACTACGACAGCTGTGCCTGTAAAGACTCCTTCAATGGCACGTAGGAGTATCACACGGAAAAAATAACACGGTGATCACTAAGCCCGCAGCCTATTCCTCCAGTAATTTCACCACATATTCCAACGCGCTTTGGTTGGCCGGGTTATCCAATGCATGCGCAATGTCCAGTTTCTCGCGGGAGGTGAGGTGCCAGGATAGGGCAGCTGCTTTATCCTGCTTCTGCGGCACATACTGGAATATTACCCGGTGAAACTTCTCAGGGAAATATCCTTCTATATAATTCAGTAAATCATCCTGGTCAAAATCCTGCATGGCACTCCAGTGCTGTTGCATGGTAAACAGCGGCTCAAACAGCAGGTCGCCCAGGTCTTTTGTTTTTTTGATGGGAGAAATATCATTTTTGCGGGTATCCCGGATCTGGATATATACTACGCCACTTGTATTTTCATTGATCCACTTACTGAACGTATACAAATACCGCAGGGTAGTTTGCTGACCAAAGTTATCGCGGATTCCCGCATCCATTACATCTACAATAGGGTTGGTGGGCAGAAATGCATTCGGCAGCACATAAGGAAAGGTTGCACACATACGGATCGCACTGGTAACACGCAGGTCCATGGCGCCCTGGGCGGCAAAATACTGCCCAAAATCAACCCCGTCAATATCCCTTACCTGCCGGGTGGGGTACTGGTATTGCGGGCTACACAAATAACTGATAGGCTGTGGGGAAATCATTAGCCTGCGCCCATCTGCATTAATGGTAGCGTTCCATATCAGCATGGGAATTTCCGCTTCGGCCTCCGGCTGCCGGTAATCCTTCAATGTTTTATCCAGCACGCTGTCGGTATGTTCATTCAGTTGCATTTCAAAAGCATATCCCCTGTCTTTGGCATAATGATTTTTCCCGATGTTGAAGCTTCTCCAGGGCGTGATAAAATCATTTACGGCCATGGCGGAGAACACAGAGTTAAGTAAATCCTGCGAAACCTTATCTGCATATACCTTATCAGACAGGTGAACAGGCTTTCCCTGTTGCTGTTCATAGTACAGCTCCCGGAAATAGCTGGCGCCGAGCATGCCCCCGGATGCGCCGGTCATAAGTACGGTATGCTTCATCAGGCGGCCATTCAGCATACTGTCCAGCCGTTGCAGTACGTTCACGCTCCATGTGGCAGAACGACTGCCGCCCCCGCTGAAATTCATTACTATCAATGGCGGCTTTTTCCGGGCCGGAAATTTCTTTCTCCACTTCTCCAGTATCATCAGGGTCTGTTGCCTATCAGCGTCATACTTCTCCCTGGTAAAAAACTGCTGAAGGGCAGCCACACTATATTCGGGACGCGCATTCTTCTCCCGGTAATTCAGACCATAGGCTTTATTCCGGTTATCTACCCAGTTGTTCTCTACCATCCAGTTCAAAGCAAACAACATTACCAGCAAAATAGGAATAGACCAGGTTTGCAGCATATAGGAAAAAGCGCCGGCAACGCCTATAAGGAATGCAAAGAAAATCAGCACGCTGGCCCCGGCCGGAATCCTGAACATATCATAATCCATCAGGTAAGCGAGTATCACCAGGAACACGAGGGAACAACCCACCGTGATCATAGCAGCAAAGTGATGCTGCTTAAGAATGCTGTCAAGATAATGTTTATTGTAATGGTCTACATTCCTGGCTCTCCTGATACGCCAGGGAGTGGAAAAATAGTTATGAACAGGGAGCGCATTTTCATCCGGATCCTGGTTGGGTTTCAGGATCATCCGCAGGAAGTTGCGCGGGTTTCCAAAACGCTTTTCCAGCCGCCGGCCAATATTTTTATCTGCGTTAAAAAAATAGAAAAAACAGAAAAAGAAGATAAACAGCACACCGCAAATAAACCCTTCCCCTAACAACATAATATCAGGAACCGTATTAAGTTGCTCATAACGCTGGTACTCCCATCCACGGTAAAGCATACTGAAAATAAATACGAGGGGAATAATGGCATTATTAAGGCAATACCTGAAAAATGGCTGGGAAGTAGTGGCCAGGAACTTAAATCGTCCTGTATGTAAAATGAAAGTGGTGATTTGCCAGCTCATGATAAACATGCCGGTGGCCAGTCCCAGGATGGTAGTGCTGTAGAAGTTTACCTTGCCAAGATACTCGGGCGCCAGGTAAAGTGCATCTCCGCCAAACACCTTGGCAAAACCGCCGTTGATGGTGCTGAACAGGATCACCCAAAAAATAAGTAATACCTGGTACTTCCTGAAATGCAGGAGCAGCAACTGTATAGGGAAAGAATAGTAAGTTTTTATCAATAATAACTTCACCTTCATCAGACGATTATTACGAATAAACCTACGGAAAATTTACGGATTTATGACCGCGGGAGTTCCTCTCCGGCCGAAAAATCAATTTCCACTTTCCGCCGCCCCTCTGCTAAGGAACAATGTCCAGATCAGCGACAACATCAGCAACATACCTACTCCCTGGTGCAGTATCCCGTAACTAACAGGGATCTTCACCTGGCTATTCAGGAGGGTAAGCACACCCAGCAGCACCTGTAATAATACCAGCAACAGGGGAAGATAACGGATAGCATGTAACAGACTGTTGGCCGGTGTTTGTGCAGCCTTCCACCACCAGATGGCAATAAGAATGGTAATAAGATAGGCCAGCCCCCTGTGTATGAATTGAATGGTAATTGGATTATGCGCAATATCTGTGGCAAAACCTCCTTGTGAAAACATGCCGGCAGGCACCCAGGAACCATTAATATCCGGCCAGGTATTCGCCACCAGTGCAGTGTGCAGTCCGGCCATAAAAGCACCATATACCAGCTGCACTACCAATAATATCAGCAGCCAGATATTCAGTTTATATAAAGCGGGCACTTTTAGTACTTCCACAGGGTGCACACTGAGCTTCAGGGCAAACCAGAACACATATGCCAGCAGCAACAGTGCGGAAATAAAATGAATGGCCAGGCGAATATGGTTTACATACAGGTTCTCTTCATTAAGCCCGCTCTTCACCATAATCCATCCTATCAGCCCCTGCAAACCACCCAGTACAAACAATATGATCATCGGGTTGATCATACTCCTGTTAATCTTCTTCTTAATAATAAAATAGATGAACGGGATAATAAACACAAATCCCATCAACCTCGCCCAATCACGATGCAACCACTCCCAGAAGAAAATAAACTTAAAGTCCGATAATGTGAAGTGATTATTAATATACTTATACTGCGCTATCTGCTTATAGCCATCGAACGCTTTCTGCCAGGCAGCTTCATTCATAGGAGGAAATGCCCCCAGCAATGGCTGCCATTCTGTAATGGATAAGCCCGAACCGGTTAAGCGGGTAATTCCTCCCAGCAACACCTGAACTATCAACATGCCCACGCCAATATATAACCAAATGGCCACGGGGCGGTTATTTTTTATTGTAACTGCTTCCATAAACGGTGCAAAAATAGGGAATGAATGCCGAACAAGCCGGCTAAATTCTCACATTATTTTAACAAAGGCGTAATGTTCTGTTAATCCATCTGTCGGAGCTTTGCCGTGAAAATTAAACGGCACCATTGTATTAGCTAATACCGCCCTAATTAAAAAAAGAAGTACACATTAAAAAAATAATGTCATGAAACACTTACGTTTTGTTGTTTTAGCACCCAAAGTAGCTTTGTTGGTATTTGTAACTATCCTCTTCCCGATTTTACACGCTGCTGCACAGTCAAAAACATTTGCCTATAATGCAGCGCGACTGGCAAAAGAAAAACCAGTGCCCACAGCTCCCATTGAAGCTTTCAATGTACATATCACACAATTGCAGAAAGATCAGCTGTTATTCCAGCTTTCCGTGGATAATCCTTCCAACGAAAAGCTGACCCTTTACATAAAAGACAACTACAATAACACGCTGCACCGCGAAACACTGCCCGCTACCCTGCGCTTTGAGGCACGTTATAACCTCGGATCTCTCGAGGATGGCGACTATACCTTCGAAATCAGGAGCGGAAAAAACAAACTGGCGGAAAAAGCTATTGCCATAAAAACACAAACCCTGATCAACAGGAGCGTTTCTGTAACCGAGTAGTCCCGCATCGCATAATTGAAAAATGAAAGAGGTGGTATCCGTAAAAAACGGTACCACCTCTCTTTTTATTATCTGTTTTATCTTCGTTACATGCGTGCCGACTCATACACCGCCTCAAACATTTTCTCCCGGGTATGTAATGCAGATATTTTCGTATTAACACCGCCGTTGGGATACACCCGGTTACTCAGGAAAATAAATACCAATCCCGAAGCTGGGTCTGCCCATACACAGGTTCCGGTATAGCCGGTATGCCCGAAAGTAGCTGCAGAAGCGCTCCTGGCAGGATATGGCTCCCGGCGGGTGGCATTATCCTTTTCGGGCTTGTCGAACCCCAGCCCCCGACGGCTGATATTACTGTTGTAAGCAGTGAACAACTGCACCGTTTCAGGCTTTATATACTGTACCCCATTATAAGATCCCTTGTTCAGCAACATCTGCATAATCACCGCCACATCATGCGCATCGGAAAATAAACCGGCATGACCAGCTACACCACCAAACATGGCAGCACCGGGGTCATGCACATCTCCCCTTAACAACTGCATACGGAAAGAATACTCCCTTTCTGTAGGAACGATCTGGGACAACGGAAAACGCTCCCTCGGCAAAAAACCGGTGGTAGCCAGTCCCAGTGGCTCGTAAAACGTTTCCCTCACATAATCATTCAGCTTTTTTCCTGATAACGTTTCCACGATCTTGCCCAGGAAAATAAAATCACAGTCGCTGTAAACATAACCCTGGCGGGGCGATAACTTACTATCCAATATCCTTTGCCACATGGTATCCACATAGCTGTTCTCCATGTACATGTTATTAGCCACACGGATACCATGGGTGGCATCTGCAATGGCATGATACAACACGGTATCGGGCCTTGCATTGCTGTAAAGCGTTTCTTTATAGAAAGGGATAAAAGCCACCAGGCCTGCCTGGTGCAGCAGGATATCACGGATACGCAATCCCGCTTTATCGGTTCCCAGCACCTGTGGCAGGTATACACCCAAGGTAGCATCCAGGTTCAGTTTACCTTCATCGTACAGTCGCATCACCGATAAAGTGGTGGCACACACTTTAGTAACAGAGGCCAGGTCGTAGATAGATGTGGGTGTTACTGGTTCCTGTTTGTTGTATTCGTAGTGACCAAAACAACGATTATAGATAACCTTTCCATCTTTCAGGGCCATTACCTGCGCGCCGGGTGCAGCTCCGCGGGCAATCATATCATTTGCCAGGGCATCGATCTGTAATAAAGCCTGTTCATTGATCCCTGCTTCTTTAGCGCTGGCAGTGGGTAATAAATTAAACTTGTTCACTTCGTAAGTGATGCCGGTGCCGGAGGGCAGATCCGGGCAAACAGTTACCGGTAGTTTGCCGGATGGTCCAAGTTGCCCGAAAAGCAAGTCGGCCGCTGCACGTTGGGTAGTACTGTCGTCTTCATAAGCGGCTACCAGGTGAGGCGCGTCACAGAAATACTGGATAGCATAGGGGTTGCCAAAAACAACAGTGGCCGATGGCATCTCGGATTGTAGCTGTCGGATAATGAGCCTTTCCGCCATTGATAACCCAAAATTACCAGCAGGGCGGCGACTGTAATTATGCAGACTGATGATAACCGCCCGATAGTCGCGCTGGATACGGGATACAATTGGTGCAATCTGCTGAACCGACTGGCGCGATGTAAAAATAAATGCATCGGTTCCAGGCTTATAGTTTTTCACCACTTCTGTAAAAGTATTGCTGGCATCGGCCCCTACTGCTACTACTGCCAGTTTTTGCTGGGTCATAGCCGGTGAAAACGGAATTAATTTTTTCTCATTACGTACCAGGGTAATGGCATTTTCAGCAATACGTTTGCGCAGTATATCTGTTTTGGCGTTAATATCTTCCGCCAGATGCTCGGTATTGATATGTTGCGGCTGCCATAGCCCGAGGTTATATTTGGCGCGCAACACCTTTTTCACACGTCCGTCTACTTCTTCCTGGCTGATCTTCCCCGCTTTAATGGCTTTCCTGATAGCGGCCACACTGCCGGCGGAGGTAGACGGAAGGATCATCAGGTCGTTGCCTGCCAGCAGCGACTGTAAGGATTCCTGTCCGTTAGTATAAAACTTCGCGATGCCTTTCATTTCCAGTGCATCAGTAACAATCAACCCTTTAAAACCCATTTCTTCTTTCAGCAGTTTTGTAACTGCATTGTAGGAAATAGAAGTAGGTGTATTTGGTTTTTTGTCGATGGAAGGAATATAAAGATGACCTATCATTACAGATTGCACACCGGCAGCAATGGCCTGGCGGAATGGATACAGCTCGAGGGAATCCAGCTGGGCCCTGGTTTTATTGATAGTGGGCAGATCCAGGTGCGAATCCACATTGGTATCGCCATGACCCGGGAAATGTTTAGCGCAGGCCATAATACCGGCATCCTGCATTCCCCTGATAGTAGCCACGCCCATACGGGCCACCTGGTATTTGTTTTCCCCGAACGAGCGGTCGTTGATCACGGGATTAGCGGGATTGTTGTTCACATCCATGTCCGGCGCAAAATCAATGTGGATACCAAGCCGGCGGCACTGCTCTCCCATGATCTTTCCGGCATCATACGCAAGCGAAGTATCCTGCATGGCGCCTATCATCATATTCCGCGGCAGTGAAATAACACTGTCGAGCCGCATGCCAAGCCCCCACTCGCCATCAATAGCTACCAGGAGCGGCACTTTGGAAATTGATTGGTAATAATTGGTAAGATTGGCCTGCCTTACCGGGCCTCCCTGGAAAAAGATCACCCCTCCTACTTTGTTGTCCTGGATATCTTTAATAACAGCGTTAATATGGTCTTGTCCTAAGTTGGAATGCGCCCGGATCATAATAAGCTGGGCAATACGTTCATCGGGTGTAAGCGACTGGAACACACTGTCGGCCCACTGTACAGCCCTGTCCTGCGCCGGCGCCACTTTTTGTGCAGCCACCTTTTTATGCTTCTTTTTTTCCTTGAACACCAGGGGCGCGGAAATGGCGCTGCCCGTCATCATTAGTCCTGTAAGTCCTGCAACCAATAATTGTTTCCTCATATCATAAACTTACAAATATTCATGCGTAAATCCAGACTGACAGGCTGAATATCAAAGAATTACTAATATTGTTCATATGATTTTGTCAGATCCAAACTATTTAGTTAAATTAGAATACCCTGTTGAAGATATTTTACAGATTACGCCAAAAAATTAAATGCTGTTTACTATTTTGTCAGAATATTTACATTTAGTTTAATCAATCGTAATTTTAATTACCAATACATTCATCTGTTTCTTATATTTGCAACCTTGCGAGTAAAGTAGATTTTTATAAAACATGGTCAATCTCATTTTATTTGGCCCTCCCGGTAGCGGCAAGGGTACACAAAGTGCTAATATTATCCAGAAGTACGGGCTAATTCATCTTTCCACGGGCGATTTGCTTCGCAGCGAGATCGGAGATAAAACACCCCTGGGACTGGAAGCCAAGAAATTTATGGATCAGGGCCTGCTGGTACCGGATGAAGTGGTGATTGGCATGATCAGCTCCAAACTGGACGCCAATCCTGATGCCCGCGGCTTTATTTTCGACGGTTTTCCCCGTACTACGGCACAGGCTGAGGCACTGGACAAACTGCTGGCGCTGAAAAAAACATCTATCTCCACTGTACTTTCACTGGAAGTACCGGAAGACGCACTCATTAAACGCCTGCTGAACCGGGGCCTGACCTCCGGCCGCAGCGATGATGCCTCTGAAGATGTGGTGAAAGCCCGTATCGTTGAATATCATAATAAAACCGCCCCAGTGGCCGATCACTATGCCAAATTCGGCAAATTCAAAAAAGTGAAAGGCGATGGCACCGAGGAAGAAGTATTTGAACTGCTCTCCAAAGAACTGGATGAACTGGTGGGAGAAAAGGTACAGTAAGCGGGACCCGCTGTCATAAAGACTTTTACATCTTTTTATACAACGCAAAGATTGTAAGTAAAGAGCTTCCGGCACAGGATAGTGCTAATTAGCTCAAACTTCACGATCTTTGCGTTCTGTTTTTCCGGGGTAAGGCCCCCGGGATATTAAAAAATAAGACTAGTGGAAAAAGCGAACTTCGTAGATTATATCCGTGTATTTTGTAAATCCGGTAAAGGCGGCGCAGGCAGTATGCACTTTATGCGTACTAAATTTAATGCGCAGGCCGGCCCTGATGGCGGCGATGGCGGCAGAGGCGGACATGTTATTTTAAGAGGCAATTCACAGCTGTGGACCCTCCTTCACCTCCGCTGGCACAAAAACCTGTTGGCAGAAGACGGGGAAAATGGCAGTGGCGATAACTGTACCGGCCGTTTTGGTAAAGATATTATCATCGAAGTGCCACTGGGCACACAGGCTAAAGACGAAGAAACGGGCGAGATAGAAGCCGAAATCCTGCACGACGGACAGGAAATCATCTGGATCCCCGGCGGACAAGGCGGAAAAGGTAATGCCTATTTCAAATCTGCTACTAACCAAACCCCTGAATACGCACAACCCGGAATGCCCGGCAGGGAAGGCTGGAAAATTGTGGAATTAAAAGTTTTGGCAGATGTAGGTCTTGTTGGTTTCCCCAATGCCGGCAAATCTACCCTGTTGTCTACCATTACTGCAGCGAAACCTAAAGTGGCCGACTACGCTTTTACTACGCTCACCCCCCAACTCGGAATGGTGGAATACCGCGACAATAAATCGTTTTGCATCGCTGATCTCCCGGGCATCATCGAAGGCGCCCATGAAGGAAAAGGTTTAGGCCACCGTTTTTTACGACATATTGAAAGAAACGCCGTATTATTATTTCTTATTCCGGCTGATAGCGCAGATCACCGCAAGGATTTTGAAGTACTGGTGAACGAGCTGGAACAATATAATCCCGAATTACTGGACAAACAGTTCCTGCTGGCCATCAGTAAAAGCGATATGCTGGACGATGAGTTGAAAGCTGCCATAGCAGCAGAACTGCCGGAAGATGTGCCGCATGTATTTATTTCTTCTGTTACAAACCAGGGGCTCAGTGAATTAAAAGATATTTTGTGGGAAGCCCTTAACAGGAAAGTAGATACCACCGGCGCTGTAGACGCGGACTAACCGCTTTCCGGATTCACGGGTAACTGTTCCCCGTGCCAATTCGTTTAGAGTATCCCTTATGCCATGAAAATATTTTTACTCCCCGCAATTGCTTTGCTGTTGCTACCCGCCTGTCATCGGCCCGAAAAGCCCGTGAAGGAAAGGCCTGTACAGATAGACACCATGCAGCTTATTGCGGCGCCGGCGCCTACAGTTAAAGTAGCCTCCAATGAAGTATATATAGCGAGCCGCGACTCTACTACGTATATCCATTTCGGTGATTGCTATTTTTCCCTTGACTGGGTCATACCGGATACCCAACTCAATGATTTTGAGCTACGCCCGGATACCCTGTACTTCCGGCTGGCACATCCCCACACCATTGAAGGACAGATGCTGGCCTTTACCACCGGCGAAATAAACAAACTAAAAATATCACAGTGCTATGAAACCAGCGCCGTTGTTGAGCATGAGGCACTGGCCAACTGGAAGCATTACCGCTCCCCCTGGGAAATGATTCCCCCGAAGCCAGCAACTTCTTTATCTGCAAAAGATATTCTGCCGCCGAAAGGAGCCGGTTCCCCTCCACCACCTTACAGGCATTACAACAACATGTAAAACAATATGGATCTTCGGCCACTTATGCCCGGGTTGCCCAGCTGAATAATTTCCCTGCCCCTCCGGTATACATTGAAATCAGCCGCTACTACATACGACTGAATGGAGAATACAAAAAAACAGCCGGCAAAATCAATAAACTACTCATTATTGATGTAAACTTCAACGGGTAATTAACCAGATAAAAACGCTGAAAACCGGCAATGCAAAAGCATTACCGGTTTAAATTCATTGGCTGTATTTTCACCGTAGTCGTTCTCTTGCTTCAATTCCCTGAAGGCTGAAACAACATGGCAGTGCACAAACAATTCCCGTAATTTTTGCCTGCCAGGATAGGATAGTTTACGCAACTTTTACACCCCTCCCAAAAAAGAGGATCATGTGTGATCTCATTATAGGTAACAGGCTCAAAGCCCAACCGGGTATTGAGTTTCATCACCGGTAACCCCGTGGTGATACTGAATATTTTTGCCTGCGGATAAAGCAGCCGGCTCAGCTCAAAGATCTTTTGCTTGATGGTCTGCGCCACCTTCATTCCACGAAAGGCGGGGGCCACAATCAAACCACTGTTAGACACAAAACTGGCGTTCTCCCAGGATTGTATATAGGAAAACCCTGCCCATATTCCTTCTGCCGTGAAGGCTATAACGGCTTTCCCTTCGAGTATCTTTTCCTTTATTGTAGCGGGATTTCTTTTTGCAATCCCTGTGCCCCTGGCCTTTGCGGATGCTTCCATTTCCGCCACAATGGGCAGGGCAAAATCAACGTCCATCGCTGTTGCCAGCCGAACGACTATCTCCTCATCTGTTTCCATTACCGGTAAGTTGATGTTGTATATAAAGTGGATAAATTGAATCCGGGATCAATGAATACATCCGGATCCTGCTAACGGCATCTGCAAGAGGAACCCTGCAGAGCACCGGTAAAAAAATACGGGTAATCGCTTCTTTCACAACCGTATTACCCTTTTCATATAACCGGCCTGCCAGCTGCAGACATTTATCTGCCACCGGGAAATTCTGCGCCCTCAGCTGCTTATCGGTATATTCCGTTAAACAACCGATGGTGTCGTAAATATGATGTATAGCCGGAAACTGGTGCAACGTTTTTCTTAGTGCTGGTATCGTATCTTCAATACAGGCTGGCACTTCATACTGATTAATCATAGTTTATAATTTTACGCTGTTGTGTATTATCTCTGCCAGCGCAGCGATGATAATAACGCCGACAGCGATATAATACATGGCTCTGTGATCAGGTGCAGGTGGTTTTGGATAAGCGCGCATGGTAATATCATTTTGCAGGTATATGCCAAATGCTATTCCAGATTCTGTATAGGAATGTTAAAACTTAGTAGGGGTAAGGGTTTGCAAAGAAAATGTTAACGTCAGTAAAATTAAAATGAGATTAAAACCTTCCGTTTCTGAAGGGTATTTACAGAAACGGAAATCATGATCAGGCCACCTGCGCAGCCGCTCCTGCTTCGGGGACAGCAGGGGATGCTGTTTTCCTTTTCTTCTTCATGGTCCTGTTCAGCCACATAATAGTACCGGTAGTGGGAAATGTAGCGCCCAGCAATGCGAGTATCAAAGCAAATATTTTGGAAGGCGTACCAAAAATGGCCCCGGTATGCAATGGCTTTACAGTGCTGCGGATCTGCTGCCCCAGGTTCCTTTGCGCAAAAGTTTGTGAGGCCAGCACCTTGCCGCTAAATTGGTCCAGGTAATAGGTAGTAGTGGCCGCCTCATGTAAAGCGCCGGCTGGCAGCAGGCTTACTGTGAAAGCCGCTGAACTGTCTTTCGGTACGGTAAAGGAATAGAACAACGCATCCGGTACCGCATGCTTTACCACTGCCAGTGCCGTTTCATAAGAAATACTTTTACCAGTGATGTCCACTGCCGGGGCAGATAGCGGCGCAGCCGCCGGTTTGAGGGAAGCGCCCAGGGAACTATACAACGCCTTGCTAAACCACTCAAACGACCAGGTTAAACCGGTAAAAACAGATACAAAGAGAAAGATGGAAGTATAAAATCCCAGCACGATATGCAGGTCATTATTTACCCGTTTCCAGTTACCATCCCACTTCACTTTGATCCGCTGCCGGAAAATGTTGCGCGTTTTAGGCCACCAGAGAATAATGCCAGTAAGCAGTATGAAAAAAAATATAAGGGTGCTGATGCCGGTAATAAGCTTACCTGTAGCTCCTGCCAATAACCAGCGGTGAAGGGAAAATATCTTGTAGTAGAATGTTTGCGGGTAACTGTATAATTCAATTATTTCCCCGGTATAAGGGTTCACGAAAGCTGTACGCCCTTTTTCTTTTTTAGGGCCGGCGCCTTCTTTCCCGGTATCGCCTTTTCTGCGCTTTCCTGATGCGATCTCCTTTCTGCCCTCTTCCAACTGCACCTGTATGGTACGGGCAGGATCTGCAAATACCTGTACCCGGGCAATTCCTGCGCCGGGAACGGCCTGCTTCACCAATGCCGCCACTTCGTCGAGCTGCAAACGTGCCCCTCCGGGTTCCACAAAATAACGGCGGTGGTTAAACCCTTCCGTTAGCTCCTTCTCAAATACCAGTAAGGCACCAGTTAAACAGCTGATGGTAATTACCAGGCCGGCAGTGAGGCCCAGGTATAAGTGAATACGCCGGAAGAAAACTTTCATGTTGGAATTGATCGTACCTGCAAAGAAAATCCATGCACAGGGTACTATTACATCGGAAACGGAATATTATTTACCGGCGACAGAATTCATTCAGTTTTTATATAAACTGAAATTGCCATATATACCAATGGTACATATGGCAATCGCCTGTATTGAAATATATTACAACAATCCTCCCAGCATTCCGCCGGCGGCGTTCTTCATTTCTGCTTCAAAAGCGCTCTCTCCTTCTTTCAGCGCACGGTTCAGCGCTGTAAGCAGCAGGTCTTCCAGCTCTTCTTTATGCTCCGGTGCAAAAAGACGCTCTGCAATATCAATACTTTTCACCTGGCGGTTACCATCCACGGTTACTTTTACAGCGCCATCACCGGCCTCGCCGGATAAGGTTACCGTAGCCAGACGCTCTTTGCCTTCCTGCATTTTCTGCTTGATCTGTGTTAGCTTTCCAAATAAATCACCAAACATGTTTCGAGTGTTTTTAAGAACCGCAAATATAGCGGATTTTTAACGGAGCCAATCCCCGGTGCTAAATCCACACTATTCCGTATCTTACCGCCACGTAACAGTATCATCAATAATGGAAACAAAAGTTTGTATAATAGGCGCCGGGCCCGGCGGAGCCACAGCAGCACTGCAACTCGCCCAGCTTGGCATTGAATGTATCGTAGTAGATAAAGCCGTTTTCCCCAGGGATAAAGTTTGTGGAGACGGACTAAGCGGAAAAGTACTCACCCTCCTGGAACGTATCGACAAAGGCATCGGGCTACGCCTTCAGCAGGCTATATTTAAGGCCGACAGCTGGGGCGTTACCTTCGTGGCCCCCAACCGTATCGGGATGGATATCCCCTACCGCATGGGCTACCAGCAGGATATGAGCAACCCCCGCGGATTCGTTTGCAAACGCATCGACTTCGATAATTTCCTTGTAGATGAAATAAAGCGCCGTCCGGAAATCCGTTTATTCGAAGGCGTAAGTATCGATAAATACGACCTGCAGCCCGATGGATACCATCTTTCCAGTAAAGATGGCTCCTTCAAGGTGAAAGCCGACGTGGTGATAGTAGCCAACGGCGCGCACTCCGGCTTTACCCGCGATGTGGCCGGCATCAAAATGGAACCGAAACATTATGTAGCAGGTATCCGCGCATATTATAAAGGCATCACCGGCCTGCATAAAGACAACTTTATTGAGCTCCACTTCCTGAAAAATATGCTTCCGGGCTATATCTGGATATTTCCCCTCCCCAATGGAGAAGCCAACGTAGGCGTAGGAATGCTCAGCAACTCGGCCCGTAACAAAAAGGTAAACCTGAAACAGCTCATGCTGGATACCCTCGCCACCGATCCCGTAATGAAGGAACGCTTCAAAAACGCGGAGCTCATCGGCTCTATCGACGGTTATGGCTTACCCCTCGGCAGCAAAAAAAGAAAGCTGCATGGAGAGCGCTATATGCTGGTAGGCGACGCAGGCTTCCTGATAGACCCCTTCACCGGCGAAGGCATCGGCAACGCCCTTTACTCCGGCAGAATTGCCGCCCAACAAGCCGCAGCAGCTATCGCAGCCAACGATTATTCGGATACTTTCTTCAACGCATACGATGAAAACGTATACCGCATCCTCGGACCGGAACTACAGGTGAGCACTAAACTGCAAAAACTCATCAAATACCCCTGGCTGTTTAATATGCTGATGAAAATGGGCTCCCGCAATAAACAGCTGAAAGACCTCATGTCATGCATGTTCCACGAGGTAGACCTCCGGAAAAAACTGGGCAAGCCCATGTTCTATGTAAAATTGTTGTTTAACAGATAAAAGCATCATTACACCGTGAAATTTCCAGGCCAGTTATTCATCATCCTCTTTTTCTCATTCAATATGAGCGCACAGGTACCTTCTTCCAGCCAGGGACATACACCCGCAGCCTCCAGGTTAACGCCTGACATCGCCAATAAACTGGCAGAGCTGCCACTAAAATGCCTGGACCTGGAATTTCCCTATAAAACAGGGATCGTATTCTCCGACAGCTCATTGCTCACTGCGCCTAAAAATTATCACCCCGCCTTCTATGGCTGTTTCGACTGGCATAGCAGCGTACACGGCCACTGGATGCTGGTGCGGCTCCTGAAATCCTACCCGGACCTGGCTAAAGCTTCGGTGATCAGGTCAAAACTGGCAGCACATCTATCTGCCGAAAACATAAAAACAGAACAACAACTGTTCAACAGCGCCGAAAACAAAAGCTTCGAACGGATCTATGGCTGGAGCTGGCTCCTGCAGCTGCAAAACGAATTGCTCACCTGGAACGACCCGCTGGGAAAAACCATGAGCCAAAACCTGCAGCCGCTGGCCTCACAATTCTCCGCCGCATATATCCAGTTTCTCGATAAAATATTATACCCCATCCGGGTAGGAGAACATACCAACCTCGCCTTCGGGTTATGCCTGGCCTGGGACTATGCGGTAACCGCCAAAGACGAGCCCCTGAAAAAAGCCATACACGATGCTGCGATGCGCTTCTACGCTGCCGATAAAAATGCCCCGGTACAATGGGAACCCGGTGGTTACGACTTCCTCTCCCCATCCCTGGAAGAAGCAGACCTCATGCGCAGGATAATGCCGGAAGCAGACTACCGCAAATGGCTATACGCATTTTTACCCGGTCTTTTTGAAAAGAAGATAAGTATTCTCAAGGTGGCACAGGTAAAAGACAGGACCGATGGGAAACTTGTTCACCTCGACGGGCTAAACCTGAGCCGCACCTGGTGCCTCGAAGCCATTGCCGAACATGGTGGTAAAAACCAGCAGGCTATCCGCCAACTGGCCCATGCGCACATGGAAGCCGGGCTGAAACAGGTTTTTAGTGGCAGCTACGCCGGTGAGCACTGGCTGGCATCTTTTGCAGTTTATATGTTAACTATCGGAAAACAACCGTAAATTCATTACCAAAAGTTTTATTGCCCTATACCCGGTTGACAAAAACGGGTATCAACCAACATGACTATGCACGTTAACAGTTCCCGTGCACGGAAGTTAGTATTATCCCTGCTGCTGATACTAATCCAAACCATTGCACCCGCCCAAAAAGTAAACACCAGCCCCGCTCCCACGTGGCTAGTCCCTTTTACGCCCGATCTTACCAAAAAACCCAATGCCAAAAACATCAGCGACGGCTATTACCTTTTGCTACTGGAAGAACAAAGGCAAATGGAACTGAAAAGCACTTACCACCACTTCATCCGGCAAATTGTGTCGGAAGCTGGTATTCAGAACGGATCGGAAATTTCGGTAGATTATGATCCGCAATATGAAAAACTCAGTTTTCATAAAATAGTGATCCACCGCGATGGAAAAGAAATTAACCGCCTTCCCGGCGCGGCTTTCAAACTGCTTCAGAAAGAACAGGACCTTTCACGCTTCATTTACAGTGGCACCTACACTGCTTACCTGATCCTGGAAGATGTAAGGAAAGGCGACCAGATTGAATATGCCTATTCCATCAACGGCGATAACCCCATCTTCAGCGGAAAAGTGGACAGCCGCCTGTATTTCGTGGCCTACGAACCTATTGTGAACTACTACAAAAACCTCATCGTAAGCCCTCAAAGACAGCTGCAGTTTAAACGTTATAATAATGCCGCCGCACCAGTTCAGAGATCCTGGAATGGCCTTACCGTGTATGAATGGAATAAGGTAGATGTAAGGGAAACCGACAACACCAGCTTTGTGCCCTCATGGTATAACCCCTTCACCTATGTACAGGTAAGCGAATATCCTTCCTGGAAAGAAGTGGCGCAATGGGGCATGAAGGTGAACCAAACATCTCCGCCCGGCCCGCTGCTGGCCCGTAAGATCGCCGCCTTTAAAAAGCAGGCCAATGGCGATCAGGCCAGTTACCTGCTCCAGGCATTACGGTTTGTGCAGGACGATATCCGTTATATGGGCATTGAAATGGGAGAATATTCGCATCGTCCCAATAACCCGGATAAGGTACTGGCACAACGTTTCGGGGACTGTAAAGACAAAGCCCTTTTGCTTTGCACCATGCTCCGTGCCAACAATATCACGGCCAGTATGGCTTACGTAAATACTGATATGAGAGGAACCGTAACCGATATGCTTCCCTCTCCCAACGCCTTTAACCACGCCATTGTACATGCTGTGCTGAATAACAAGGTATATTGGCTGGACGGCACTATGTCGTACCAGCGGGGTGACCTGGCTGATATCTGCGAACCGGATTATCAGCAGGCACTGGTAGTTACTGATACCACCACACAGCTTACTCCCATCGCACCGGCTACCCGTGGCAAAATTATAGTCCGCGAGTCCTTCATCCTGCCAGATGATGAAAACAAAGATGGTAAGCTGGAAGTGGTAACCACCTATTACCGCGATGATGCAGACGCCCAGCGTGCGGAGCTGGCGGGCACCAGTATGAAGGATAAAGAAAAATCATACCTCGCCTACTATAAAAAGTTATATGGAGATGTAGCCATCAACGATTCTATCACTACCCGCGATAGCGCTGCCGGCAATACCGTTTTTGTAAATGAAAGCTACTTTATACACGATCTCTGGAAAAAGGATAGCAGCAGTGGCAAACTGGTATTCACTACCAACGCACAGCCCTTCTACGATATGCTTTCCTATATCTCGGACGATAAACGTAAAATACCGGTTAGTATCCGCTATCCTTACGACCTCGACTACCAGATCATCCTGCACACGCCGGTTAAGTGGTCGTTAGACCAAACCCCACTGCATCTGCAAAACGAGTACTATACCTTCGATTACACCGCCGAAACCAAAGGGCAGCAAGTCATCCTGTCTTATCATTTCAAAACCTTCAGCGATCATATCCCTGTAAAGTTTATTCCGCAGTATGTAAAGGATCTGAAGAAGATGAATGAAATAACTTCTATGGATCTTAGCTGGAATCCTGCATCTGCCATAATACGGCATCCGGAAGGGAAAGGGAACTGGCTCGCCATTGTACTGGCATTGCTGTTTGCCGGGGGATTTGCCTGCCTGGGGTTTGTTTTTTATAAATACTCGGTTACGCCCAACGGGGAAGTGCAGGAACCACAGCCCATAGGTGGCGGCCTGGTATTACTGGCCATCGGGTTACTGTTCACTCCTATGGGCGAAATAGCCGGTATCTGCAAAATGGCAGTATTCGATTACGCTTACTGGATCAGCATTTCCGACCGGCAGGACCTGGGAAATATTACACTGGTACAACTCTTCCTCATCCTCGAAATGATGATCAATGTATTTTTTCTTGCTTACAGCATCCTGCTGGCGGTACTGTTTTTCCACCGGCGTGATACCTTCCCTTTTGCGCTGGCCACTTTCTATTTCATGGTTACTGTTTTTATTTATGCAGATAATTCACTGAATTACCATTACTTCAAAGCGGAAAAGCCCCGCGATATCTTCAGTGTAAACTCTGTCCTCTGGCCGCTGTTGCGCATGGCCATCTGGGTTCCTTACCTGCTTATTTCACAAAGGGGAAAATCTACCTTTACTGTGCCTTACAGGTCCCCCCAGGGTTAAATATTGTTTACATACTTTCTCACTGTAAAGAGGTTTACAATATACACCAGGCCCAACACCAGTGCAATGCCTGCAAATACAGGAATGCCGGGCCAGGTGCTTACCTGCATTTCATGCCGGGCCAGCTCGCCTGCCGCCCAGTACTGCAGACCGGTTACCAGCAGCAACGACAGAATGCCGATCACAATATACAGGGGTACAAACTGCTTCAGCAGGTACCGTTGCAGCTGCTTCGGCGCCGTGCCCAATATCACCAGTAACTGGATTTCCCGCTTACAGGAAGCGATCACAAGTTGAATAAACATGCTGAAGACCAGCAGGGCAAAGAACAATAAGATAAGCCCGAAAAAACCTACTACCGATACAATCGTTTGTACAATGAGCCTGGTTTTGCTGAACTTCAGTTTATCCTGGTTGGTAGTATAGCCATTGTCTTCCAGGAACTTTACCAGCGCCGGGTTAGAGGGATCCGGCGTTTTTATGATCACGCGGGAGGTACCTGCAGCTGTGGTCATTCCATACTTCTTATTAGCCCAGGCCATAAAAGAAGCCGGCACAAGGAAAGAGGAGATGCGGTCCGAAAAGCCCACAATATGCCCCATATACTGATCCGATAACTGGTTATTGGAGATATTCACCTGCAGGGGTAATGCCTTCACCGTTTCCTGTGAAATCTGCGGCAGGTCCTGGCTCAGGGAAAACCCAAAATTGTAAAGGTTCAGGAAGTCGTTCGGCAAAATAATTGGAATGGTGCGGTCGCCCTCATTCCATTTCCAGTCCTGCGCCTTCACATCCAGGAAACTATCCGGTACCGCTTCAAAAAACATATCGGTGGCAAAATGCAGGTCACCGGGCGCCTGCACCACCACTTTATACTGGCTGGAAGTGACTAACCCGAACGATTGAACGAACGGTTGCTTTTTTATACTGGCAATTTCTTCAGGGGTAAAAATACTTTTGGACGACTGCCCCATCATAGCATTGGTGATGGTTTTATTGATCACGAGGAAGTCGGCGGTTTCATTTTGATTTTTGCTGCTGTACAACAGCTGGCTGAAGTTGGAGTGCGCCTGGATAGCAATGAGTATCAGCAGCATGGCTATGCCTAAACCCACTGCAGCCATCAGGAACCGGGTTTTTCCTACCCCGGTTTGAATAATTTTCTTCAGTAATTCAAAAAATGGACGCATGAAATAACATTAAAGATGATAATGCACATCGTAAGGGAAGTGCTGGTCATTATCCAGGTCTGTTAAAATAAACCCGGCATTGCGGGCTTTACATTCATCGGCAATCAATGCAACGGCACGTTGCGTGTTATCTTCATCCAGGTGGCTGAAGGGCTCATCCATCAGCAGCCAGCGGAAAGGTTGCATCAGCGCCCGGATGATGGCGATACGCTGTCTTTCACCATACGACAGGGTTTTGCCGCTTTGTTCCAGCACATGCGATACATTGAGCCGGGCAGCCATTTCATCTATCTTTTCAGCAGGGTAATAAGGCTTAGGCTCCATCACCCGTTTCAGGGAAATATTTTCCCGGGCGCTGAGCTGTTCAAAAAGGCGGAGATCCTGGAATACAATACTGATATCCCGTTGCCGCATAACGGCTATTTCATTTTTATTATATGCCTGCCAGGGTTGTCCGTTCACCTGCACTTTTCCCGTATAGTCGTAACGGATATGATAGAGGTAATGGATCAGGGTGGTTTTGCCGGTGCCAGACGGCGCCTTGATCTTCACGAAACTGCCTGGCTGGAAAGTTACCTCCTGGTTCCAGATGTCCGACGACCTTTGCCGGAGTTTATCCTGCAACGGTATGGGCATAAGCTGACTGAGCTGAATCTGCATAATGGCATTTGCTGTTAACAGTAGCGAATATAAATGATATATTTTACGCAAAAGAAAAGGGCGCAACGGATATATGCCGGCGCCCTTTTCCTGGTAAGGTTATAATTTACTGCGGTGCAACGGTGGTATCTACCGGTGCTGCAAACACGCTGTCTTCATAAGCTTTCTCTTTGGCTTTTTTTGCCTGCATTACCTTTACGGTTTCCGTGCCCAGGTTGATCAGCTGTACCAGGCTGTTCTGATCCTTATTTTTGAAGGTCAGCACAGCTTCTCCATGCTGCACATCGCCGCCATCAGCTTTACTTACAAAGGTTACATCTTTCAGCAGGTCCTTTGCTTTTTTCACTACTCCTTTTTCGTCTTCATCTACTTTATCTTCAGGAATCACGCTGGTCACCTTCTCAAGGTCTACATAGCCGCCAATCATGCTGCCTTTTACTTTGCTTTCAATGCCATCAGGTAATTTGATATGTCCTTTACCACCCAGGTATTCCTGCAGCAAAGCGCTGTCGGAGCCAAGTGTCACATATTTTTCTGTGATAGACATTGCCGGCATAGTGGCCGCCGCCATTGGGTTTACCACGGTATAATGATCTCCTTCCCTGGTGAACACTTCTTTCAGCATAGGAGAAGTCATTATTTTATTGAAAGCATCCTTATTGCCTACTTTCAGGCTGAAGATCCATTTGGCATCCGGTTTTTCTGTGAATTCGCCGGGAAAATAAGGAGATTCTTTTTTGGTGATAGCGAAATCGGAAGCCACATAAATTAACTGGCCTTCAAATGCGTTCAGTACATCATCCATTGATAATCCTGATTTTCCCATCATCAGGTTTACCATGCCGTCCATACCGGTGGCTTTAACGATATCGCCGATCATACGGAAATCAAAGGCATAGGAAATAAAACCGGTGATATTCTGGGAAGGATACTTCTTCAGCATATCCATATCGATTTCTTTCTTACCATATTTTTTGTAGATGGCTGCCAGCTCTTTACCCATGTAAGAATGACCGTTGAAAACGATTTTGCCGTTTTCGAAGTTAACGGTACCGGTGTAGAAAGAGCCTTCCATCAGCTTCTTTACATTGGCGGGGATCATGGTGAACTGGCCGCTGTTATAAATAGCTTCAGGGTTTACAAAGATACCGGCATCGGCATTTTCTTTCAGCAACTTGGCAAAAGGCTCAATGGTACCTGCCGATTCTTCTTTCTTCAGGTGGAAGAGATGGTCTACCTCAGCTACCCAGTTTTTTATCACCGCGTCGTCTTCTGTAGCTACCAGGGCAGCAGGAATAGCTGCTGCAGCGCTGTCTGCTACAGGTTCTTCTTCCGCAGGATAATCAGGATCAGGAGAGCCGCCTGGTGCATATTTCTCCAGCTTATTCGGGTTAACTGCGCTGATATAGATAACGGCAGATTTATTCCACCCGATTACGGCATGTTGCTTTTCTTCCCATATATATTTGAAATCGTTTTGTGTTTTCAGGGAGAAGTTAGCGATGTTCTTTTTGAGATAGGCCTCAAATTTGTCGGCATCTTTCAGGCTGGCAGTAAGACTGATGTAAGATTTGTTCTCTGCCGGCTGGCCCTGGAATACAAAAGAAGCAAAGAAATGGCTCTGCAGGTCCAGGCCTGAGTTTTCAGCGTCTTTCCATGCTTTCATCATTTCGTTGGCAGTATCTTTGGTTTGTGTGGCTTCAAACAGTTTATCCATAGTGATACCGTTTGTCACCAGCTTGGTGGTCAGCTGTTTAGCGTTCAGATCTACTACCACACCGGCTGTTTTCGGGATATACCGGCTCTCATCAGGGGTCTTGGAGCAGGAAGACAGCATAACCGCTGTCGTTACAGCGGCTAACAAAACTTTGGAAATTGATTTTTTCATAAAAACATTAAAAATTAAGAAATTATTCGGAGCAACACTTGTTCAAGCAGTACATTCCCACTATCGTGGTATTTCATTCGTGCAAAAGTACGTATATTTTTGTAGCGCATATGTCTCATTTTTCCCTGGTACATACAATATTTCAATACTGATTAAGTTTATACCTTTGCTACTAACTATGAAACTATTACTAAATACCATAGAAAAACCGTTATGTTCCTGATTATGCTACAATACATACGGCCCGTTGCGGCTGTAGAACACTACATGGAGGCGCATACCGCCTTCCTGCAAAAGCACTACGACAGTGGCCAGTTTATCTTATCAGGTAGACGAAAGCCCAGATCGGGAGCTGTTATTCTCTGTAATGCAGCCAGCCGTAAGGAGGTAGAAGAGATCATGAGCGA
Organism: Chitinophaga sp. OAE865; assembly: GCF_040546735.1. Taxonomy (NCBI): domain Bacteria; kingdom Pseudomonadati; phylum Bacteroidota; class Chitinophagia; order Chitinophagales; family Chitinophagaceae; genus Chitinophaga; species Chitinophaga sp. OAE865. The sequence continues at coordinate 660,223 of NZ_JBEPOF010000001.1, forward strand.
AGATCCGTTGGAAAAATACCAGCTGGCCCTTTACGAGATCATAGAATTTGAGCCAACCAGTTATGCCAACACATTGGGAAAATAGCACTTCCCCCTTTGTAATGCTGTGCCAACCGTTTTTGCTTCTTTACTTCCGGATGATTACTTCATAAAGTAGATGACCTTCGTGAGCCATTTGCTACTGTCCTTTTCTTTGCCCGGATCAGTCACATACATCTCTATAGTAGGCGGAACAATGGTTCTCCCTTTATCAGTAATGAAATTTTTGATGGCCACATGTGCGTTGGCTATTTTACTGTAAGGCCCTATATAGTCCGCATAGGCAGCCTGTGCGGCCGGCAGGGTAATGATTTCGTACCCGGGGGCAGGTTTGCTGCCTTCCGGTACCGGGATAGCTGCCGCCATATCTGTGGTCTGCAGTTTCCTGTCCCAGCTGAAAAAAATGCCGCAGGGCACGCCTGGCTGTAAATTGGCCGCAGTAGCGGCGTTATAAATGGTTCTCAGGTTGGCGCGGTAATAGTCGGTGATCCTGTTCATCGGGATGGTTTTTCGTACAGCCGCATACGTTGTTGCCGGGAAATTCATCTCTTTTACAGTAACATCAATACCATTAGGGGCATTCGGGCCCCTTACTTCCGCTTCCGCCATACTTTTCAGATTGTTAAGCCCCTGGTCGAAATCCTTTTCCAGCGCACCTTTCATAAAAAGGGTCATCACATTCTGCGGCCGGTCGTAATGGGTGTCAAATCCCCAGGTGACCTTTGTTTTTCCCGCAGCTTCCGACAACCGGAAAAATACATCCGATTCAGAAGCAAACGGCGTAATGAAAGTAAGCTTCTGGGTAACCGATTTATAAGGGTCCATCGCCAGGTGCTGCAGCTTTCCTTCCCCCACCTTACTGCCTTTCCAGGAATCAACTGCGCCAATAGAACCATCTTCGCCGGTAATTGTAAACCTGGCGGTGGAGTCCATCTGTTTCCAGGTATTCCACCCGTTAAATTTTTCGAATTTCACAATGTCATTCCATACAATTGTAGCGGGGGCATTAATTTCCACCGAACGCTCCACATGCATAGTAGTGGGCGCAAAAAAGATCAACACAATTGCAATGAACAGGATGATTCCTATGATCCAGGCGAGTGTTTTAAGTACTTTCATGACTGTCGGGGGTTGATGATAATAAAAATACAGCTTTTTATTATCAACCGGCAGATCACGTTAGCTATCAGGCAGAAGATAGGGTTACTCCAGTTCTTTATCGCTGGGGGTATTGTCTTGCTGATAATGTTGGTCTGCTTCCTTTGCTTTCTCAAAATCCAGGATCACGGAATTAATACAGTAGCGAAGTCCTGTGGGCGGAGGGCCGTCGTCAAACACGTGTCCCAGGTGCGATTTGCAGCGCCCGCATAATACTTCTGTCCTATGCATCCCATGACTGTTATCGGGAGAATAAATTACGCTGGACTTGGTAAGTGGCTGAAAAAAACTTGGCCAGCCACAACTGCTGTCAAACTTAGTGTCGGAAACAAACAACGGGTTCCCGCAGGCAGCGCAGTAGTAGGTACCGTTTTCCTTATTGTTCCAATATTTTCCGGTAAAGGCCCATTCTGTTCCTTTTTCCCTGGCGATATGGTACACATCCGTTGGCAATATTTTCTTCCACTCTTCATCTGGCAGATTTACTTTGTTGGCATTTGTATGGGAGTAAATGTCTCCCTTCTTTTTTCCATCTTCCATTGATTTCTTTTTTTCACCGATTTATGGGTATGTGCAGTTGGTGCCCCTGATAGAGATATTCAAAATTATTAGATTCCATAGGTACATATGTAAAGTTTTGATTCGTTAACTTCTCATTAACACCATCATTGTGATCGTTAGGTCGTTGGCCAGATTCTTTTTTCCTCTACCATAAATTACGTATGAACAAGCATAATGGATTGTTATTTCCTGCAAATCAAGGGGCTAATTAACAAAACAGTTAATTTTTTGTTTAAAACTGTCTGATAATCACCGATGAGCAACTGCATATAAATTGTTAACTTTACGGCAAAAGGCTAGTAAGTGGCGGATATCATCAATTTATTACCAGACAATATAGCGAACCAGATAGCTGCGGGGGAAGTGATCCAAAGACCGGCATCAGCGGTAAAAGAATTACTGGAAAATGCAGTGGATGCAGGTGCAACCGATATTCAACTGATCATTAAAGATGCGGGCAAAGAGTTAGTGCAGGTAATCGATAACGGCGGCGGTATGAGCGAAACAGATGCCCGGATGTGCTTTGAACGCCATGCCACCTCCAAAATACAATCCATAGAAGATCTCTTCCAGATCACCACCATGGGTTTCAGGGGCGAAGCCCTCGCCTCCATTGCAGCAGTTTCACAGGTAGAGCTGAAAACCCGCAAAAAAGGCGCTGAAGTGGGTACCTACGTGGAAATTGACAATAGCTTTGTTAAAAAACAAGAGCCCTGTCAAACCGCAGAAGGCACCAGCATTGCCATGAAGAACCTCTTCTTCAATGTGCCCGCCCGCAGGAATTTTCTGAAAAGTAACGCGGCAGAAATGAGGCATATTGTAGACGAGTTCATCCGTGTGGCCATGTCGTTCCCTCAGCTGCAGTTCTCGCTGACAAGTAATAATCAACAGTTGTTCCATCTCGACAAAGGATCGCTTAAACAACGCATCGTTGCCATCCTGGGACAACATTATAATGCCCGACTGGTAAGCGTAAAGGAAACTACTGACTACATGAATGTGTACGGATTTGTAGGAAAACCCGAAACCGCCAAGAAAACCAGGGGGGACCAGTTCTTCTTCGTCAATAACCGGTTTATCAAGAGCTCGTACCTGAACCATGCGGTGATGAACGCTTTTGCGGATATTATCCCGGCAGACAGTTTCCCGCTCTATGTACTGTTCATTGACGTAAATCCCGAACATGTAGACATCAACGTACATCCTACCAAACAGGAAATCAAGTTCGATGATGAAAAGCTCATGTACGCCTTTGTGCAGTCGGCGGTAAAACACTCCCTGGCCCAGTTCAGCATCACTGCCACACTGGATTTCGATCTCGATCCGAATATCCAGGCCCTGGATGCAGTAAGCAAGCCCTTCACTGTTCAGCAGCAGAATGAATCGACCCAAAGCCCTCTGTATAAATCTTTTACACAGGCTAACCAGGCGCACATGATCGATAAAAGCAGCAACAGCAGCAACCTGAAGCACTGGAAAGATCTGTACGAAACCAACAACGACAATTATACCCAAAGCACTTATACCATCGCCCCGGAGCCCGAAACAAGGCCGGCAGTAACTTACGAAAGCCAGCCTCATGCTACCGCTTCCGTTATCGATGAACGCTGGCAGGATACCGCCAACGATCAGAAAGTGCCGGTACAGGTGCACCAGCAATATATCCTGTCGCAGATAAAATCAGGATTTATATTGATAGATCAGCAGGCCGCCCATGAAAGGATCCTTTATGAACGCTACCAGCGTGCCTTACAGGAAACCCCCATGGCCACCCAGCAAAGCCTTTTTCCGCAAACCCTGCAACTGCCCCCGGCAGATGCAGCCCTGATCAGTGAAATGCTTGGCGACCTCCAGACACTGGGCTACGACCTGGAGCCGTTTGGCAACAATACCTTCATTGTTCGCGGTACTCCCGCCGATATTCAGAATGGTAACGATCATGCCACCATCCAGAACCTGCTGGAACAATTCAAGAACTTCAGCCATGAACTGAAAGTGAATACCCGCGAGCAGCTGATCCGTGCAATGGCCCGTAATAATGCCATCCCCGCCGGCAAAATACTGGCCGCCCGTGAAATGCAGAACATCATCGATGAGCTGTTTGCCTGCAGCATGCCAAACGTGGCGCCAGGCGGCAAGTTCACCTTTATATCATTCAAACTCACAGATCTCGCACGCATGTTTGAACGCGGGAACTGATGACCAGATATTAAAAACCCAGGGAGACAAAGCGGGTTAACCTGCTTTGTTTCCCCGGATCTCCTGGTGTATCGTTTTCCTTAATAGTCCCAAAGCCTCTGCAGCAGCTCATCTTCAGATCAAGTCCACCTCATGTCCTCCATATACGCTGCTGCAATGTCAGTGCTATGCGGGCGCCAGCGGTGACCTGGATTCCCTTACTGCATATAAGCCCTAAGTTTATTCACCCCAAAAGCCTGATTTCTGCTACAGGATCCTTTATAAGATTTAGCCCCTCATGGAAACTACATCCCCTGCAGGCTACTAACACTCCATTTCATTATTCCTGGAGGCTCCCCTCTATCTGCCGGTACAGCTTCAAAAAACGCTCGTATTTCCGTCTGTATCCTTCAAACCTGGAGGCATCCGGGGTAAAAACTGTTTGTGCACGTTGTTTCCGCTGCTCCGGCCATCCCAGCTCCCTTGCTGCCAGCAGGATGGCGCCTAATGCAGAAGCGTCGCTTTCCTGTTGCAGGTGCATTTCCTGGCCAAAGATGTCGGCCAACAACCGGATCCAGCCCGGCGAATTGGTAAAGCCGCCGCTGACAGAGATCTTCTGCACCGGCCCGGCGGTTTCTGCAAGCGCCTCTTTAATGCTCAGGAGCGCAAAGCAAACCCCTTCCAGCACTGCCCGGGTAAAATGCGCCGGTGTATGCTGGGGTTGGATGCCGATAAAGGCCGCGCTCGCATGGCTATTCCATACCGGCGCCCTTTCACCCAACAGATAAGGCAAACAAAGCAATTTACCAGGATCCGTTACCAACGCGGTTTCCACAAGACCATTGAGTGCGCTCAGCGGCTGCTGCAGGAAATCCCTCACCAGCCATTGCAATACCACGCCCCCGTTGTTGGAGGCCCCACCGGTAATATAAATATCATCTGTAAGCAGGTAAGTGAAAAGCCGGCCGGCAGCATCTGTAAGAGGCCGGGCTCCGGCCATCCTTACTGCGCCGCTGGTGCCGATGGTAAGCGTGGCATGTCCAGGGTCCAGTGCGCCGCTGCCCAGCTGCGCCAGGCATCCGTCGCTGCCGCCTATCACAAAGGGAGTGTCTGCCGGGATCCCCAGCGCATCAGCTACTGCCGGCAATAGCCCCTTAACAATATGGTTAGCCGGCACTGGTCGGGGCAGCTGCGCCGCAGTGATACCAGCTACATTTAAAGCGGTACTGTTCCAGCTAAGTGTATGAATATCAAACAACCCCGTTGCTGAGGCAATGGAATGATCCGTTATCCAGCTGCCAAACAAATGATGAAAGATATATTCCTTAATGCCTGGGAACATGGCTGCGGCTTCAAAAACAGCGGGCTGCTGCTCCCGCAGCCACATTATTTTGCACAGGGGCGACATGGCATGCACCGGGGTGCCGGTTTGCCGGTAAATAAGCCCGCCTTCCGGTGTATCCCGCAATGCCAGGGCATTAGGCTCGCTGCGGTTATCAGCCCAGATGATCAGCGGCGTAAGCTCCTTACCATCCGCGCCCACGGCCATTATGCTATGCATAGCACTGCTGAAGGAAACTGCCGCCGGCGCCGCTCCCATCCTGGCCACGGCCTCCCTGATACCGGCCATCACTGCCTCCAGGATCACCCGTGGCGTTTGCTCGCTGTATCCAGGCTGCAGATGGCTGGTTACATATGCCTGTTGAAACACCGTTTGTATTTCACCGTCGATTCCTTGCACAATCGATTTTGTACTGCTGGTGCCGATATCTACACCAATAATATATGCTGTACGATCACTCATAAAAAAAACCGTTCTTTTTCCGCATTTAATTTATAGATTTAAAACCGGTGTTCTTCTAAAAAGTCTAAAATATCCACGCAAATGGCTTTCGAAATCAAAAAACAAGGGAAGGTTTATGACGTTTGTATTGTCGGTTCCGGCGCCGGAGGAGGTATGGCTGCAAAGATCCTGTCGGATGCAGGCCTGAAAGTAGCCCTTCTGGAAGCAGGGCCCAAGTACGACCCGGCTGACCCGGAGCAGGCTACACAGCTGAAATGGCCTTACGAATCACCCAGAAGAGGAGCCAGTACCACCCGTCCTTTTGGTGACTTTGATGCGTCTTACGGCGGATGGGAACTTAACGGTGAACCTTACACGAAAAAAAACGGAACTGAATTCGACTGGTTCCGCTCCCGCATGCTGGGAGGCCGGACCAACCACTGGGGCCGCATTTCACTGCGTTTTGGCCCCCGCGACTTCAAACACAAAAGCTATGATGGCCTTGGCGACGACTGGCCGCTTACCTATGAAGAGGTAGCGCCCTTTTACGACCGGGTCGACAAAATGATCGGCGTATTCGGCACCAAAGAAAACATACCCAATGAACCGGATGGCTTCTTCCTCCCTCCTCCCAAACCCAGATTACACGAACTGATGGTGAAAAAGGCAGGGGATCGTTTAGGCATTCCGGTTATACCGGCACGCCTGTCGATATTAACCCGCTCGGTTAACAAAGACCGCAGCCCTTGCTTTTTCTGCAGCCAATGCAACCGCGGATGTACCGTATACGGCGACTTCTCCGCCTCTTCCGTGCTGGTGAAACCGGCTATGAAAAGCGGACATGTGGACCTGTATACCAACGCTATGGTACGGGAAGTGCTTACAGACAACAGCGGGAAAGCTACCGGTGTGGCTTATGTAGATAAAACAGACCTCCAGGAATATTCCGTTAACGCCCGTGTGGTAGTGCTGGCCGCCAGCGCCTGCGAATCGGCCCGTTTGCTGCTGAACTCAAAATCAGCCAAACACCCGAACGGACTGGCCAATTCCAGTGGCGTAGTAGGTAAATACCTGCATGATTCTACCGGTTCTTCAAGGGGTGGTTTCCTCCCCCAGCTGATGGACCGTAAGCGGTATAATGAAGATGGCGTAGGCGGCATGCATATGTATGTTCCCTGGTGGGGCGATAATAAAAAACTGAACTTCGCACGCGGCTACCATATTGAATTTGGCGGAGGTATGCATATGCCCGGCTATGGTTTCGGCTTTGGCATGGAAAACATGAATGGCAGGGTACCCGGCCGCGATGGCCAAACCAAAGAAGCCGGCGGCTACGGCGCTTCTCTGAAAGATGACTACCGCCGCTTTTACGGCTCCCAGATCGGCTTTGCCGGCAGGGGTGAATGCATTGCCCGGGAAGATAACTACTGTGAGATAGATCCGAACGTGGTAGATAAATTCGGGATTCCTGTACTGCGTTTCAACTACACCTGGAGCGATCACGAAATCAACCAGGCCAAACATATGCAGGATACCTTTGAGGAAATCATTCATGAAATGGGCGGCATTGCCTTCGGCACCAAACCCGGAGCCGATACCAAATACGGGCTTGAAAACCCGGGCCGCATCATTCACGAAGTAGGTACCACCCGTATGGGCGACGATCCCAGGAAATCTGTACTGAACAAATTCAACCAGGCACACGAAGTAAAGAATCTTTTCGTTGTAGATGGGGGCGCATTTGTATCACAGGCAGATAAAAATCCTACCTGGACCATCCTTGCGCTGTCTATGCGGGCATCCGAATATATCGTGGATCAATTGAAAAAACAGAATCTCTAATCTTTTAATTTTTTTCATGGATAGAAGAGAATCACTCAAAGCACTGGCACTGGGAACGTTATCAGTTGGTACCATTTTATCTGCCACCAGTTGTGGCGATAACAAAACAACAGCGGATAAAAATGATCATCCCAATGTGAAAACGCCCGGCTATGGCCGTACTCCGGAAGAAGTGCTGCGGGATAAAGCGTTAATGGACCAAAAGTTCTTTACAGACGCCGAAATGAAGACCATCACCATCCTGGCAGATATCATTATCCCGGCAGATGAACATTCCGGCAGCGCCTCAGACGCCAAAGTGCCGGAGTTCATTGAGTTTATTGTAAAAGATATACCGGAGCACCAGCTGCCTATGCGGGGCGGACTGCGCTGGCTGGATATGCAATGCGCGAAACGGTATAATAAATCATTTGCCGAATGCAGCCCAGAACAACGCATTGAAGTGGTGGACCTGATTGCCTACCCGGCGAAAGCTGCCCCGGAAAACAGCCAGGGTGTTGCCTTCTTCAACCGGATGCGCAATCTTACTGCTACCGGCTTTTTCACCAGCAAAATGGGCATCAAGGACCTGAACTATGTGGGCAATACACCCAACGAATGGGACGGCGTTCCGGCAGATGTACTGAAACAGTACGGCTATGCCTATGATGAAAAAACATTGGCTACCTGCCTGAAAATAGAAGACAGGGGCAAGCTGATGACCTGGGACTAACGAATTAACTTGCTATTTCATAATTTAAATCCAGAAAACTTCACATCAATGATTCCAGAAAAAAAGAATGAGGGAGAAAACAACGTTTCCCGCAGATCATTCCTGAGAAACGGCGCCTTAGCGGCCGCCGGTTTCATGATAGTTCCACGCCATGTATTAGGCAGAGGCTATGTAGCGCCAAGCGACCGCCTGCGGGTAGCAGGTATCGGCGTAGGCGGCAAAGGCTTCAGCGATATATCTGAATTTGCCAAAGGCCCGGCTGATATTGCTTTCCTTTGTGATGTAGATAAACGTCGTGCAGCAGAAGCCGTAAAGAAATTCCCCAAGGCTAAGTTCTATACCGACTTCCGGGAAATGTTTGACAAGGAACACAAAAACTTCGATGCCGTTTCAGTGTCCACACCGGATCACACGCATGCCGTAGCCGCTATGGGCGCCATGCAGCTGAAGAAGGATGTATACGTACAGAAACCACTCACCCACGACATCTACGAAGCCCGTATGCTCACGCAGGGTGCCCAAAAATACAAAGTGGTAAGCCAGATGGGTAACCAGGGCTCTTCCGGCGATGGCGTTCGCCAGCTGATGGAATGGTACAATGCCGGCCTCGTTGGCGATGTGCACACTATCTACTGCTGGACAGACCGCCCCGTATGGCCACAGGGTATTCCATGGCCAACCACCCGCCAGGAAGTGCCACAGGAACTGGATTGGGATCTGTGGTTAGGTACCGCTCCTAAAAAAGATTACGTGGATAACCTGGTACCTTTCAACTGGCGCGGCTGGTGGGATTATGGTACCGGCGCTATCGGCGACATGGGCTGCCATATCATTGAACCTCCATTCCGTGTGCTGGGACTGGGCTATCCTACTTCAGTAGAGTGCAGCGTAGGTAGCGTATACATAGGAGAATTCACCCGCGGATACTTCCCCGAAAGCTGTCCTCCTTCTTCCCATGTAATTATGAAATTCCCTGGTAAGAACGGAAAAGAAGTAACTCTCCACTGGATGGACGGCGGTATTCAGCCGGAGCGCCCAGAAGAACTGGGCCCCAACGAAACAATGGGCGATGGTGGTAACGGCGCACTGTTTATTGGCGACAAGGGTAAAATGATGTGCGGTACTTACGGTATGTATCCTAAACTGCTGCCTACCTCCCGCACCACCGAAGTCAAGGTGCCGCAAACTATTGCGCGTGTACCGGAAGGGCACTATGTACAGTGGGTAAATGCCGCTATTGCCGGCTACGGCAGCAAGCAACAGAAAGCCCTGAGCTCTCCGTTCGATATTGCCGGTCCGCTTACAGAAACCATCCTCATGGCTAACCTGGCAATCCGCAGCTTCGATATCCGTAAGGCAAAAGCAAATGGTAAAGGCTTCGACTACCCCGGCCGTTATATCAAACTGCTGTGGGATGGTAATAATATGAAGATTACCAACTTCGACGAAGCCAACCAGTTTGTAAAACGCACTTACCGCGATGGCTGGTCACTGGGTGTATAAATAATGTTCTCTTATTTTCATAAAAAGAAATGCCGCGATGATCTCGCGGCATTTCTTTTTATGAAAAGCTGGTACATGAATTCCGTTATTTGTAGTCTTCCTGTTGCTTCAGGTTACTGTTCTTCCTGATTTCGTTGGCAGGAAGCGGCAGCAGGTAGTTCTTGGCTTTATTGAACTTCCTGTCCTGGATGCTATATACATGGTATACAAAAGGATGCCCTGCAATCTGAGATCCCAATACTTCAATGCCTTTGGCATTTTCATTGAAAACAGTTTCAGCATCCCTCCAGCGGCGGGCATCAAAAAAGCGATGCTCCTCAAAAGCCAGCTCGTACCGTCTTTCATATTTCAATACCGCCCACAAATCGGCGCCGGAAGCAGTTGTGGCTGGCATACCTGCACGCTGGCGCACCTGGTTCAACACTGTACGCCCGCTTGCTTCATCACCATAGCCCATTGCCGCTTCTGCATAGTTCAGCAGTATTTCTGCATAGCGGAGAAATATCCATGACTGGTCGCCACGGAAGAACTGCGCATCCAGGTTCTTATCCATAAATTTACGCAGGTAATAACCGGAGTAAGTGCCATTCCAGTTTTCAATCACACTGTTGCGGGTGTCCAGTCCCCATACGCTATCCTTTCCGTTGGGGGCTTCATACTTACCGGTTTGTATCACTCCCACCGGGTCCACTTTCGCCGCGTCTGAGGGGCGGGGTTTCCAGCTGGCGCCATCATATAGGATGGTGGCATAAAAACGCGGATCGCGGTTTTCATACGGCGCCTTTGCCTGTGCGGCATTGCTCCAGGAAAAAGGCGTACCGTCTTTCATCTGGTAGCCGGTCACAAAATTTTCTATGGGCACATTGCCTCCCCAGTTGTGATACCCGTTTGGCCCGTTGTACAGATCGTGGGAAGTGCCAAGCAGCGCTTTATCATACTGCTTAATGAAAATCAGTTCCGGGTTGTCTTTATCCAGGAATATGCGGGTATAACTTTCTGTTGGATCATCTGCGGGACGGTAGAGACTGTAAGTATTCAGATCCATTACCACTTTTGCAGCATCCATCGCTAGTTTATAACGGTCTTTCTGGGAGCCGGATTTATATCCCATTAAATCATTCGGCACTTTTGCATCATTGAACAGATCACTGGCGGCGAAAAGCAGTATCCGCGATTTCAATGCCAGTGCGGCGCCTTTGGTTACCCTTCCTTTGCCGGCTGCGGCCCCATAGGATGCAGGTAGTTGCTGTGCAGCCAGGTCACATTCAGCAGTAATGAACTTAATACATTCATCAAAAGTGGCTCTCTTCACACTTAATATCTCCTGTTCATCTCCCTTAATATTAAAAGTCTTGGTGATTAAAGGAACCCCGCCATAGTAGCGCACCAGCATATGATAATACCAGGCGCGCATGAAATGCACTTCGCCGGTCATGCGGGTACGCAGGCTTTCATCTGTAATAGGCACACTGGCAATTTTTTCCAGGAACATGTTACAGTTGCGGATCGCCTTGTAATGCAGGTCCCACCTGGCGAAATCATTGATGGCGCCTACGTCATCGGCAGAGGCGTTCCCCTGCACTACCCTGGAGGTATTATAATCGTGGATAAAGCGGCTCTCATCTGTCATAGAGGAAAGCATCACTTCCAGAAATCCGGGGCGCATCTGTACATACAGGTCGTTCACAAATGCCTGTACCAGGCCCACATCTTTCCACACATCTGTTTCTTCGTATTCCGTCAGCGGTTTCTTTTCGAGAAAGTCTTTATTACAACCGGCAGTCACCGCACATAACAAAAAGGCTCCCGCTATATATCTGATGATGGTTAATTTCTTCATGGCACATTAATTAAAAGGTTACGTTTAATCCCACATTGTAAATCTTGGTTTGCGGATAGAACTGTCCGCTTCCACTGGGCGCCTCAGGGTCAAAAATCTTTACTTTGTCGATGGTCACCAGGTTCTGTCCACTTACGTATACCCGGAGGTTTTGCAACCCTACCCGCTTGCAGAGTTTGGACGGCACATTATATCCCAGGTCCAGGGTTTTTAAACGGACATAATTGGTATTCCAGTACCAGAAGGTGTTCTGGCGGTTCACCCAGTACTCACGGTCACGGTCGTACGCTCTTGGCCATGATCCGTTGATATTGTCTTCCGTCCAGCGGTCTTTTACATATGCCATGGGGAAATTGCCGATCAGCCCTGATTCTGTGCGCAGGTACTGGCTGGCGCCGGTAGCGCCCTGCCATAACATGGTAAAGTCGAAGTTTTTAAACTTGGCGGTCATAGTTAAACCAAAGATCCAGGTCGGATTTTCTGTGCGGTCCATACGAACACGGTCCAGGTCATCGATTACACCATCTCCGTTTTTATCAAGGAAAATGACATCTCCGGCCCTGGCTCCGCCTACGTGCGGGCTTTTATCCACTTCTTCCTGTGTTTTATAAATACCAATTGCCTGGTAATACAGCGGCGCGCCTATCTGTTTACCGGTTGCCTGCTGATATGCCGGCAGGTTGGGTGTTTCATCGAAGAAGAGCACTTTATTTTCTGCGTGTGTAACCGTACCTATGATTTCATAATGGAATTTTTTGATGTCGTTCTTGTGGCTCAGTACCAGTTCGAAGCCTTTATTTTGTACCCTGGCAATGTTTTCCTGTGGAAGGGTCATGCCGGTATAGCCAGGCATCGACTGGCTGCGGCTGGCCAGGATGTTGGATCTTTTGGTAAGAAAATAATCTCCTTCAAAAGCCAGCTTATCTCCCAGGATTTTTGCCTCGATACCAACATCGTAGTTATTGGCTACTTCCCAGGTGATGGCCTCGTTGGGAGATCTCAGCTGGTAAAGCCCTTTGTTCAGATCGCCGCCAAGCATTACACCGCCGGCGCTGAATCCATAGGTGCTCAGGTATTGGAAAGGATCAATCTGGTCGTTACCCATTTGGCCCCAGGATGCACGCACTTTGAAATAATCAAGCGTACGGATACCTTTCTTCCAGAATCCTTCGTTTGATAATACCCATCCTGCAGAAGCGCCGGGGAACAGGCCCATACGGCGTCCTTCCGGGAAGTTCTGGGAACCGTCGTAGCGCATGTTGAAATCAAACAGGTAGGTTTCCTTGTAGTTGTAGGAAACGCGTCCGAAGTAGTTACGACGGGCATATTCAAACCCGCTTCCGGAATTGTTCTTTTCTTTATCACCGCCTAAATTCAACTGGTCCAGCTTATCACTGATAAAGTACCTGCGGTTGGCAGAGAAGCCGTCATTCTTTAAAGTAGCCTGTTCAAAAGCTATGAAGCTGCTGAGATTATGCTTACCGAAAGAACGCACATAGTTTAATTTGAAGTTGACGGTGATTTGTCTTAATGTACTGAACTGCTCCGTTAGCTCGGGGGCACTTACACCCCTGGAACCGGCATTCAGCTTATGTGTAGGGTCATTTGCATCAGCCAGGGTGTATAAGGTCCAGGGTTTGATATAAGATTTGTAGAAGTCAAAGTTCTGATCGTAGGCAAAACTACCATCTGCAAATAATCCTTCCACTCCCGGGATATTTACTACGGCCGACATATTGGTGTTGATCACATAGTTCTTATCATTGGTGTAACCGATTGCATTTGTTCCTGTAACAACGGGGTTGTCGCCGTATTCAATATCAGGCCCTGGCAACCCGTTTGGCCAGATGGCATTTTCCGTAGGGCGGCCACGCATCAGGGATCTGAAGATGGAGCCGGCGCTGCGGGGCGGGAAGTTCCTGTTTTCCAGGCGTCCGGCCAGGTCGAACCGCAAGCGGATGTAATCGCTCACTACCGCATCCAGGTTAGCTCTTACGTTTTGTTGCTTGTAATTGGTAGCACTGTTCTTATAAATACCATCCTGGAATAAGGAACCGAGCGAAACGTAGTACGACATTTTTTCTGTTCCCCCGCTCAGGGACAGATCGTGGCGGTTTTGCAGGGAATACTTTTTAATCGCGGCATCATACCAGTTGGTGTTAGGATACAACCATGGATCGGATCCATCTCCAAATTTCTTGATTTGTTCATCTGTGTACTTCGGCGCATCTCCTCCATACTTTAAAATTTCATTCACCACTTTGGCATATGTGGGCGCATCCGCCATTTCAGGCAGCCTGGTGGGTGTTACAAACGACTGGTTAAAGCCATAGCTCAGTGTTGGTTTACCACCTTTACCACGTTTGGTGGTAACCAGGATAACCCCGTTGGCGGCACGGGAACCATAAATGGCGGCAGCGGCGTCTTTAAGGATGGAAACACTTTCAATGTCGTTTGGGTTCATTCGCTCAAAGCCATCGCGTGGAAAACCATCGATCACTACCAGCGGGTTACTGTTACCTAAAGTACTGCGGCCACGGATAAAAATACGGGAGCCGTCGTAACCGGGCTCACCACTGTTGTTAACGGCAATAATGCCGGGAATACGTCCAACAAGTGAGTTAGAGATATTAACGTTGGGTGACTGCTGTAACTCGGCGCCTTTTACAGATGATACTGCGCCGGTTTTGGTAACTTTCTTCTGGGTACCGTAACCCACTACTACGTACTCATCCAGTGTTTTCTGGTTTTCTTTTAATACTACGTTCAGGGAAGTTTTACCTTCTACTTTCAGCTCCTGTGCATCAAAACCGATGTATTGGAATACGAGCACCGCATCTTTTTTAACATCGGTTAATACATAGTTGCCTTTTTCATCGGTGGTAGCCCCTTTCTTTGAGTCTTTCACCAACACCGTAACTCCTGGCAGCGGGTTACCGTTGATGTCTTTTACTTTTCCTTTAACTGTTAGATTTACCTGTTGCCATACACTGGGTAATGGCGCTCGCGCGATAATAGCGCTGCTGTGGGTTGCAAATAGGCATAGCAATAGCATAGCCTTTGCATAACGTGGGTTCATGCTACAAGTGATTTTGGAAGATGATGAAATTTGTCTGTTAACTAGCTTTTCATAACGACGAAACGGGTATTCATGTCTATGTAAGATAGACATGAAAAGTTTAATTATTTTCTAAAAATAAATGTCGACAGTACAATTATTTTAAAAATTCTCCTTAAAAAGAGAATAAATGCAATTCTTCCCCCGATAAGTGTATGAGTACCTAACCTTTCCTGTTTCAAAAGTTCAGGTATCTTTGTATCATACTCCATTTCTCATCTCTCTATTCAAAAAAATGATATTTATATTATAAAAAAAACATTCGCGAGATACTAATGGCTTTTTTTTGCATAATTTTATATCTCTGAGCGTTATAGATGCATCACCATATGTTTTATGAAGAAACATTACTTTCTCATAGCTATCCTTTCAATGGTAACATTGCTGTTTTCCTGCAGTAAGGAAATGAGCGATGAAGGAGAAGGTACATTACCTTCCAACAGTAATTGCGAATATGCCCCCTATACTAATGGCTCCTCTTTTTCCTACATTAATGTAAACAGTTCCAAAGACACGGTCGCTTATACCCTCACGGTTTCAGAAGACACGACCATTAACGGTATTGTGTATAAAAAAGTGGGAAACGACAGCGTATTCACCTGCTCCAACTGTAAAGACGGGATCTATACACAGATAGCCAGCATTCTTACCTTCCAGGGCTACAGCGCCGACAGCCTGGAGCTTACCTACCTGAAAGACAATGTGCCAGCGGGCACTTCCTGGAAAGACACCATCACCGTAAACAATGGCGGTGTGAATACTTCCGGTATCCTGGAATTTACCATTACCGAAAAGGATATCACCAAAACTGTGAACGGGAAGAATTATGCCTCCGTGATCGCTGTAAAAATGGATGCTTATGCTATTGTTTTTGGTAACCCGGTATCCGTGGGCACTATCTCCACCAGCTATTACAGCAAAGGCGTAGGGCTCATAGAAGCTGATCAGCAGCAAGACACTACCCTGCTGCTTTCCTATACCATAAAACCCTAGTAAGCGGTACTCACCATTGTAAGCAATCGCTCTACCGCCCTTCTCACGCTGCTGGCAGATTCATGATGATTATTCACCATCACACTGAACACCAGTGTTTTCTTCTTCTTTGTTTCAAGATAACCACTCAAAGCCACCACCCCGGTTAATGTGCCTGTTTTGGCATGTACTTTCAGCCGTTGATAATAGTTTTTCAGTGTTCCTCTCCCGCCGCTGGGAAAGATCTGCCAGAGCCGTTCCCCGGGGAACTGTTGCCGCATCAGCGTGAGCAGGGTTACAAAGTCGCGGGGCGTGAACAGGTCGTACCGGGAAAGACCGGAACCATCCTCCCACTGCGGTGGATGCGGCAGGCTTTTGAGGTCGCCGGCAAGCAGGTAATCAATGGTGCGTATGCTGCTGATGGTATCCCATAAAACGGAAGATGCCATCATCAGTGTTTGTTCCGCAAAAAAATTGTCGCTACGTTCCATCATCGGGATAAACAATGAATCTACCGGGAGGCTTTTCAGTATCCTGTAGTTGCCTGCGGGTGGTATAACGGCCTGCCCTATACGTTTATGCAAAGTATCCTCCAGCCGTTGCCGCAAATCCTGTACAGATCCGGTAATAAAAGGCACTTCTGCTTTTTTTTGTTCCCTGTCTTTCGGATTGTATTTCAGGTAGAAGATATTGTTTCGTTCATCTCTCGATATAATTGTTTCACTCAGGGTATCATCTTCTATAACATCCAGATCATAAAAAGCCGGCACAATGCTGTTGTTCTTTCCCTGGTGGCTGATACGGGCCACATTGCCATACATGGGCCACTCGTTTAGCTCCGGTTGGTAGTCGTCGGCATAATCACCCCAGCCCCAGCCCGGGCCAAAGCGTTTGTTGGCATTCACGCCGGGAACGAGATAAATCTTTTTACTGGTTTGCTGCAATAACTGTAGCAGTGGTTGATAGTTATAGTCGGGATGCAGAAAGGACGGATCTCCAGTTCCTTTTACAAAGAGGGCGGTGTCATTTTCGTAGTAACGTGCTGCGGGCAGGGAATCGCCGAGCAGCTTCAACCCTGCATACAATGAAAAAACTTTTACATTGGAGGCTGGTGTAAAAAACTTATTGTCCTGGTACTGGTACCAATATTTCCCCGTAGCCGGTTCATAAATACAGATACCCACATGTGCCTGTTCCATTGGTGTTTTATGCAGCAGTTCTGCTTCCGCCCATTTCTTTATCGCAGCCACCTGGGCTGTTGTACTCCCCCCGGCTAATATGGCTGCAATTACTACCAGTAATTTTTTCATAGATGGAAATTACGAATTGTGCATCACGAAACAGGGATTTGTGAGAAGACCGTTTTACTGATCTTTCCACAAATCCCTGGTCCTCTTTTTATGCCTGGTAATTTTTATCAGGTAAAATATTTGGTAATACCTGGTTTTGCATAAGCATAATTACCGGATGCATCCGGCATTACCGGCGGTTGTGCATCAAATGAATATGTTTTTGGATGCAGGTCCAGACCTGAGTTCAGCGCTACATTCCAGTCGATCACCTGGCCGGAATAAGTAGCCAGACGGCCTATGATAGCAGAGAGGGTCGCCTGGGCACCTCTTTCTGCATCTGCAAATTTGTATTCGCCTTTGGCAATGGCCGCAAACAGTTCATCATGTTCTGTCTGGTAAGGGTTGTTCTCCTTTTTCTTGTCGAACTGGTACAGCACTTTCCCTTTATGATCCACTATCTGTGCTTTATCGCAGAAGATACGGCCCTTAGTCCCTACAATTTCCTCATCAACTTTACTGGGCGCATCTTTCCAGTGGCGGCACTGGCTGTTCATCACTACCCCGTTGGCATAGCGGTACTCTACAAAATGGTGGTCAAATATTTCACCGTATTCTTTACCGGTACGAACGGCGCGGCCGCCCATACCGCCCGCAGTAACTGGGGTAGCACCCATAAACCAGTTACCTACATCGATATTGTGGATATGTTGTTCCACGATATGATCGCCACACAGCCAGTTGAAATAGTACCAGTTTCTCATCTGGTATTCCATTTCTGTGTACTCGGGTTTGCGGGGTTTTACCCACAACGCTCCCTGGTTCCACCACACCTGTGCCGACAGCATATCGCCGATGATACCATCCTGGAAGCGTTTATACAGTTCGCGGTAAGAGTTCTGGTAGCGGCGTTGTAAACCCACCACTACGTTTAATTTCTTTGTTTTAGCCACTGCAGCAGCTTCCAGTACTTTCTTAATACCGGCGGGATCTGTTGCTACTGGCTTTTCCATGAAGATGTGTTTCCCCTGTTTCACCGCTTCTTCAAAGTGAATGGGTCTGAAGCCCGGAGGTGTGGCAAGGATCACCACATCGGCCAGTGCAATGGCTTGTTTGTATGCGTCGAAGCCAATGAACTTATTGCCTTCCGGAACGTTTACCCGGCTGGCTTTATCGCCCAGGGCTTCTTTAATATCATTGTAGCTGTTGCTCAGCCTGTCGGGGAAGGCATCGGCCATTGCCACCAGCTCCACATTTTCCTTTGTGCTGAGCGCCTGGGTAGCGGCGCCGGTACCACGGCCACCACAGCCTATCAGCGCTATTTTTATAACACCGGTAGATCCTGAAAAATAATTAGCTTTTGACAAAATAGGCATAGCCAGTAAACCGCCCGCAAGCAAAGTAGTTTGCTTTACGAACTCGCGGCGGCCCTCACCGTGGAATTTCTTTTCGTTGTCCATAAATGAATAAGATTTTTAGATTTTTGGATGTTGAATCTTTCTAGCGTGCACCTTTATATTTAGCGATCATCTCTTCAAAGAAAGTGTTGGCTTCCGCCTCCGTTGGTTGCTTCACCGGTCTTACTATCCTGAAACCAACAAAGGGAGCGTCTGCATTCCACCAGGAGCTTTTGGGGATCTGCGGATCCCTGCGGTTCCATACGGGGTCTGATTTTAAACGGGCGGCACTGCGGAGCAGCGGGGCTTCGTCCTGAAAACTACCGCCTTTCAGCAGTCGCGGGGTTTTCGCCGTAGGCTGCGTCCAGGGATCCTTAGCGGAAGCATTGGCTACGCCGTTTTCATCGTATTGGTCCAATGTCCATTCTTCAACATTTCCCAGCATATCGTATAATCCCCAGGCATTGGGTTTCAGCTGTGCTACCTTATGGTATTTATTATCGCTGTTATCTTTAAACCATGCATATTCTTTCAGCTGGCCTGCATCGGCGCCAAAAGGATAAGCTGTCGCTGCGCCGGCCCTGCAGGCGTATTCCCATTCTGCCGCAGTAGGCAAACGGTAAAAAACACCTGTTTTTATATACAGCCACTGACAATACATCAATGCACCATACTGGCTCATACTGTTGGCAGGGAAGCCACCGGCTTTTCCCATTCCCAAAGTAAGGTCAATATAAGGCGGGCTGGGGCGTGTCATCCCATCCGGTGTAGGTGTTTTATCTTTTTCCGCATCAGCGTATATATCGTATTCGTCGAAAGTAACCTCAGTAGCGCCCATCCAGAAATCGGAAATCTCTACCTTTTTTGCCGGGCCTTCATCTTTATTCCTGCCTTTTTCATTGTCTGGGCTTCCTAGTTGAAAGCTCCCTCCTTTTATTGGTATCATTTTGAAACTGACATCAGTTCCGGGGATTTGCTGGCTGTAAACTTCGAATGCCTGTTTTGATTGTGCTACAACAACCTGGCTGAGCAATCCACCCAGCAATAAGGTCATATACTGTTTAGTCATCTAACGTGATTGAAATATAAAGTGGGTGAATCTAAAAAAAACTAATCTGGAAAGCAATATTTTTTGATGAATGCGAAAATGGGCTGATGAATTGAAAATTTTTCATCAAAATTAGCATTTCCTTAGAAAAGCGATTAAATTTAGGACCCGTCAATTTTACCATCAATCAAAACGTTATGGAAAGAAGAAAATTCCTGCAAAGCGGCACCCTGGCCGGTATTTCAGCTCTGGCGCTCGGAGGGATCAGCAATGCAGCACACGCCGAAGATAATAACACCGCCAGTTTGGCCGGAAAGCCGTTTAATATGAACTACGGCCCCCACGATGGCATGTTTAAAAACAGCGCCAATGGCGGCAACTTCCTGGACCAGATCAAATATATGTACGACCAGGGGTTCCGGTCTATTGAAGACAACGGCATGCTGGGACGCTCACCTGAAGAACAAAGCAAAATAGGTGATCTCCTGGCCAAACTCGGCATGACGATGGGCGTATTTGTAGTAGACACCGGCAACAACTGGAAACCATCACTGGCTACCGGTAAACAGGAATTTAAAGACGCATTTATCAAAACCTGTAAAGCCAGCGTAGAAACCGCCAAACGCTGTAACGCCAAATGGGCCACGGTTGTTCCGGGCTATTTTGAGCGCAACCTTCCTATTGGCGTTCAAACCGCGCATGTGATAGATGCCTTACGCAGCGGTGCGGAAATTTTTGAGCCGCACGGACTGATCATGGTATTGGAGCCGCTAAGCGATAACCCCGACCTGTTTCTCCGTACTGCCGAACAAAGCTTTGAAATCTGCAAGGCTGTTAAAAGTCCATCCTGCAAAATTTTATACGACATCTACCATATGCAGCGCAATACCGGCAACCTCATTCCTGTAATGGACTGGTGCTGGGACGAAATCGCCTATATCCAGATCGGCGACAACCCGGGCCGTAAGGAACCTGGCACCGGTGAAATCAATTATAAAAACATCTTTAAACATCTCCATAACAAAGGATACAAAGGTGTACTGGGCATGGAACACGGGATAGCTGGCAAAGGAAAAGAAGGCGAAGACGCACTGATCAAAGCTTACCGGGAAGCAGACAGTTTCCTGTAAACCATTCATAGATGGCTGTTGACAGCAGGTTAGACGCCTGCTGTTAACAGCCAAACTTTGCCAGTCCCTTTTTTTTTCGTTACCTTAACTAGTAAAACAACGTACAATGGGTTTCCTGATTCGTATACTAGTTAGCGCCTTAGCTGCCATGGCAACCGCGTACCTGCTGAAGCCGGCAGTGAAAGTGGACAGCTTTATTGCAGCGCTGATACTCGCATTGGTATTGGCTCTTCTGAACGCCCTGGTTAAACCCGTACTCCTTTTTCTCACATTCCCGGTAACCCTTGTTACCCTCGGGCTTTTCCTTTTTGTTATCAACGCCCTGATCATCCTGCTGGCTGCCAAACTGGTACCAGGATTTAATGTGGACGGCTTTTGGTGGGCGATGCTTTTCAGTATCGTAATGACGATCATCAATAGTGTGATGATCAGTCTTGCCGGTGGTAACAACGATTAGCCCTTACCTTTACTGCCTGTTAAAAAGCCAATTCATGTATTTTGACCGGTCAGACCTAAGCGATGCGCAATTACAATCTTTCTATAAAGCACTGGTATATCCACGGCTTATAGAAGAGAAAATGCTGCTGTTACTCCGGCAGGGCAAAATAAGTAAATGGTTTTCAGGCATAGGGCAGGAAGCTATTGCTGTAGGTGCCACGCTGGCGCTGGAAGCTGATGAATGGATCCTGCCACTTCACCGTAACCTCGGCGTATTCACGACCCGCGGGATGCCGCTCGATAAACTGCTGCTGCAATGGCAGGGCAGCGAAAACGGCTACAGTAAAGGCCGTGAACGCTCCTTTCATTTTGGCAGCAGGCCGCATCATATTTGCGGCATGATCTCCCATCTCGGCCCACAACTCTCAATTGCCGATGGCATTGCCCTGGCACATCAGCTAAAGAAAGAGGCAAAAGTATCGCTTGCCTTTACAGGAGAAGGAGGTACCAGTGAAGGGGAATTTCATGAAGCCCTCAATGTGGCTGCAGTATGGGGCCTGCCGGTTATTTTCCTGGTAGAGAATAATGGTTATGGACTAAGCACTCCGGTGAGCGAACAATATCATTGCGCCAACCTGGTAGATAAAGCCATCGGCTATGGCATGGAAGGCGTACAAATAGACGGTAATAATCTCCTGGAAGTATATCAAACCATACGTACCGCCCGGGCCTATGCCATTAAAGAACAAAAGCCCGTATTGATAGAGGCCATGACCTTTCGTATGCGCGGTCATGAGGAAGCCAGTGGTGTAAAATACGTGCCCCCTGCCCTTTTTGAGGAATGGGGCAAAAAAGATCCGATCGCTCAATATGAATCCTTCCTGCTGCAGGCCAACCTGCTTTCTGCCGAAAGTATTACCACCATCAGGGAAGAATTAAAACATGAAATAGAGGAACTGGTGGCCAGGGGCCTTACCGATGCCCCGTTCCCTGCCGATACAGAGAAGGAGCTCAACGACCTCTATGCCGCAGCACCCGCTCCGGTGGCCGCTTCCGGAGCCTCGTCTGAAAAACGTTTCATCAATGCTTTGTCCGATGGGCTTAAACAAGCCATGGAACAACATCCTGAGCTGATCCTGATGGGACAGGATATTGCTGCCTACGGAGGCGCATTTAAAATCACGGAAGGTTTCCTTGAACAGTTTGGCGCCAGCAGGGTGAGAAATACTCCTTTGTGTGAGAGCGCTGTGATCGGCGCCGCGCTGGGCTTGTCTATCGGTAGTTTTAAGAGTATGGTGGAGATGCAGTTTGCTGATTTTGTAACCTGTGGGTTCAACCAGATCGTAAACAACCTGGCCAAAATACATTACCGCTGGGGTCAGAATGCCGATGTGGTGATCAGGATGCCCTGTGGCGGCGGTGTTGGCGCCGGTCCTTTCCACTCTCAAACCAATGAAGCCTGGTTTACCCATGTACCCGGCCTGAAAGTGGTATACCCTTCCAACCCGGCAGACGCCAAAGGCTTACTGACAGCAGCTTTCGCTGATCCCAACCCCGTGATGTATTTTGAGCATAAGGCATTATACCGCAGCATCAGCGGGCTGGTACCCGATAGCTATTATACCACAGAAATAGGGAAAGCCGCACTGGTACAGCCCGGGGAGGATATCAGCATCATTACCTGGGGCAGCGGCGTACACTGGGCGCTGGATTATGCCGGGCAGCATCCGGAGCTTTCTATCGGGATCCTTGACCTGCGCACCCTGCTGCCGCTGGATTACCCCGCGATCCGGGAAGTTGTAGCGGCAACAGGCAAAGTGCTGATCCTGCATGAAGACACGCTGACAGGCGGATTTGGCGCGGAAATCAGCGCATGGATCGCCGAGCACTGCTTTTCCCTGCTGGATGCACCCATAATGCGCTGCGCCAGCCTGGATACCCCCGTGCCTTTTGCCGGCCCCCTGGAAAAAAATTTTCTCGCCAAAGCAAGGCTGGGCGAGTATATCCGGCAATTAACCAGCTGGTAACGTAGCCTTTGATTGGGAATATGCATTGAATGTTTTAATTTGCACGCGGAATAATATAAAATCATTATACAATGTTGATGAATCTTTTAACAGTAGTACACACCACCAACTTTTACAAAGTTGGCGATAGTATCGGAGGATTTCTGGCGCCTGTGGCCATTATCGTTTTTGCTGCCATGTTTATTTATGCATGGGTTAAATACGCAAAACTCTAATTGTAATAGTTTTTACATCGCATTATAGGAAAGGGCTATCTCAATGAGATAGCCCTTTCTATGTATATCCAAACTGGATAACAACTTCCTCTGTAATGTCTACTGCTCCGGCACTTTCAAATTATTTCCCCGAAACGGTGAATACAAAACCGGAACAGACGGTTAAGCTGATAAGTAAATAAACGCAGCAGCATGGGAAAGCGCCTCAAAAGTTATGCTTCCGGAGGTATGTGCTGATTATAATAATGTTCTGTATAGCGCAGGTTCTCTTCGTCATAGCATACCAGGATCACTTCTTCTATACCGGTGTTTCCTTCCAGGTATTTTACGATGGTATCCATAGCAATTTTCGCAGCAAGGTCTTTCGGAAAGTGATAAATACCTGTACTGATGTTCGGGAAAGCGATACTTTTCAAATGATGCCGGTCTGCCAGTTCCAGGGAATGGCGATAGCAATTAGCCAGGAGCATATCTTCTTCACGGGTACCGTTATTCCAAACCGGGCCTACCGTATGAATGACATGTTTTGCGGGTAACCGGCCGGCAGTAGTGATCACCGCTTCGCCTGTTTTGCATCCTCCCTGCCTGGCTACAATAGCCCTGCAATCGTTGAGAATGGCAGGTCCACCGGCGCGGTGAATGGCCCCATCCACACCGCCTCCGCCCAAAAGGGAGGAATTGGCCGCATTAACAATGGCGTCGGCGCTTACCTTTGTAATGTCGCCCCGGATGATGCTGATCTTTTTGTGTGCCATAGGATTATACTGTTCTTACATATACCAGTTTCCCGGTTTTCTTTCCGCTTTCCCTGATATCTATTTCAAAATCAGGAAAGCTTTTCAGCAGCTGCACCAGTTTATTAAATCCAAAATTGCGGGAGTCAAAATCCGGTTGTTTCTTTAGCAACAGGTTGCCAAGTTCTCCCAGGTATGCCCAGCCGTCTTCATCTGCAATGTCGTTGATACTGGTGGATATTAACGATACCAGCTGCTTATCTGCCTTACTGATACTGTTCCGTTTATCTTTGGTGGTCTTTGTTTTTTCTGTATCCGTTTTCTTTTCCCTGACCTGCAGAATTTCGAGGTAGATGAATTTGTCGCAGGCGGCCCTGAAAGCACTGGGCGTTTTTTGTTCTCCCATACCATACACTATCATTCCTGCCTCACGCAGGCGGGTAGCCAGCCTGGTAAAGTCGCTGTCGCTGGATACCAGGCAAAACCCATCTACCCTGCCGGTATACAATATATCCATTGCGTCAATGATCATGGCGGAATCGGTGGCGTTTTTACCGGAAGTATAACTATATTGCTGAATGGGGGTGATGGCATAATCCAATAATACGCCCTTCCATCCTACCACTGTGGGCTTCGTCCAATCGCCATAAATCCTTTTAAAAGTAGGGTTGCCATACTTCGCTATTTCTTCCAGCATCCCTTTAATGTTATGATACGGAATATTATCAGCGTCTATTAACACTGCCAGACGAAGGTCTTTCGAGGTATTATCCATTGTTATTGTTTTTGGGTTGAAGGGGCACATAACAAATGTAGCCAATTACTGAAAACTAAAAACGTGCCGGCTGCAGTTATTTACTGCCACCGGCACGTCGGTTATTTCAGGTAATCAGCTTAGCTAACGTATGCGCGGATCATCCAGGCGAGCTTCATATGCTTTTGCAGCATTTGCGTAGCAAAATCCGCAGCTCCCTTGTCTTTGTATTTTTCATCGAATTCATCAATGAGCCTGCGCAGGTTACGGATTATTGTTTCATGGTCATCCAGTAATTCCTTCAGCTGCTTTTTCTGGTCATTGGAATATTCAGATTCCAGCAGGTTGGTCAATTTTAAAACATCTGCATAGCGACCTTCTGCATAATGACCTATCGAACGGATATATTCTGCCACCTCGTCGCCAAAATCCTGCAGCTCTTCATATTGTGCTTCATAGAACTTATGCATTTCCATGAAATTACTTCCTTCGATATTCCAGTGGCAATTGCGTGTTTTAGCATAAATCAACAATTCATCTGCCAATACTTTATTCAATTCTAACGCTATTTTTTTTGTGTTTTCTGCTGAAACACCAATGTTTGCTTTCATATCATTGACTTTTTTTGGTTACTATAAATTTAATATTTCCCTGGATATTGAACCATGATGATTATCATAATTTAACCGCCGGTTAATATAAACAGGTCACTGTTGATTTTTGTTCATAAGATTACTATGGCGGGCAATTACTTTGCTAAAATTGTACCATAGTTCCTAATTTTGCTGGCATGTATCAGTCGAAGGAAAGGATTTACACCCTGCATTTCATATTACTTTGTCTTAGTAACGCACTCTTTTCTGCCAGCTTCAATATGATGATCCCCGAGCTGCCGGCTTATCTTACCCGGATGGGTGGTGCGGATTACAAGGGATACATTATTGGCTTATTCACTTTAATGGCGGGGTTGTCAAGACCATTCAGCGGCAAACTGACAGATACGATAGGGCGTGTGCCCGTTATGATTTTCGGGTCGTTGGTATGTGTGGTATGCAGCCTGATTTATCCGCTGATCAGTTCTGTTGGCGCCTTTCTCCTGTTACGGTTCTTCCATGGGTTTTCCACCGGGTTCAAACCAACAGGCACTTCTGCCTATGTATCTGATTTGGTGCCGGTTACACGACGCGGCGAGGCAATGGGTATGGTGGGATTATTCAGCACCATCGGTATGGCCATGGGGCCTGCCATCGGAGGATACGTGGCTGTACGGTGGAATATTAACGTCATGTTCCAGCTGTCTGCCGTGTTTGCGTTATTGTCTGTGGTGATTCTCATCGGGATGAAAGAGACTCTCACCAATAAGCAACGTTTCCGGTTTTCCCTGCTGAAGATCTCCGGCAGTGAAATTTTTGAGCCGCTGGTTTGGTCGCCGGTGATCATCACATTCCTTACCTATTTCAGCTATGGCGCCATTCTCACAATCATCCCGGATTTCAGTGCCTACCTGGGGATAAGCAATAAAGGCCTCTTCTTTACTTTCTTTACGGGCAGCTCCATTGGCATCCGGTTATTGGCGGGTAAGGTATCAGATCAGTTTGGGCGCGTGCCTGTGTTAAAAGTTTCTGCAGTGATGATGGCCGGCTCTATGCTAATGATGGCGTTGGCCCACAACAGCCTGTTACTTCTTTCCTCCGCTGTAGTGTATGGCATTTCAGTAGGACTCAACTCCCCGGCAGTAACCGCGTGGACGGTAGATCTTGGCCGGCCGGAACACCGGGGCCGCGCGCTCGCCAGCATGTACATCGCCATGGAAGCCGGTATTGGCCTGGGTGCCTACTTTTCCGCCTTCATCTATAATAATCACTCAACTAATTTCCCCGTTACATTCTATGTATTTGCCGGCATAACACTAATGGCCACGCTATATCTTAGTTTCATTTATAAACCCGGGAAAACCACGGATACTGCTATGCAATAGTCATATCAGCAACATGCTTTTTATCAGCCCTGTTCATCAGGTAACACAACATTATTGCCACCAGTCTGATACTATTAATAATCCCTGGTTTTCTCAATCAGCCGTACTTATAGGCTGATGGTGATCCCACCGCTTACCGGCCCTTTACTGATCTGTAGCCTCTTCGTCCGGAATTGCTTTGGCGGGAATCACAGTGATCTGCTCCTCATCAGGCAATAATAAATCTTCTGTTGCGGCTATCTTTAAATTTTTAGGCAGCTCTTTCTTATTATCGAGCCCAAGTTTACGCATTCTTTCTGCACGCCCCACCAGATTGCCATTCCCGGCAGACAGCTTATTCATCGCATTTTCGTAAGCCCCCTGGCTCCTCTTCAAATGCTCCCCTATCAGTCCCATATCTTCTGCAAACCCCACAAACTTATCATACAAAGCACTTCCCTGCCTTACAATTTCTTCCGCGTTTTTATTCTGTTTGTCCAGTCTCCACATATTATCAAT
The DNA here is from genome assembly GCF_040546735.1 of Chitinophaga sp. OAE865. Taxonomy (NCBI): domain Bacteria; kingdom Pseudomonadati; phylum Bacteroidota; class Chitinophagia; order Chitinophagales; family Chitinophagaceae; genus Chitinophaga; species Chitinophaga sp. OAE865. The sequence goes on from NZ_JBEPOF010000001.1 coordinate 687,437, forward strand.
TACCCGGAGTGTAGCCAGCAAAGACGGTACGCTTACCAATATGATCCTTTTACGGAACGCGAAATCATACAGGTCTTCATCTACCTGCATGATAGCAAGTGCGTAAGCCGGCTCAATGGGAATAAATAACATCACAAAGTCCGTGGTATTCTTATATAACGTATGATACGCTTTGGCACTCAATTCCGTTACATGGTTCTTTACCGACTGTAAATGCATCCTGAGCGCCTGTTTCTTCTCTTCCTCACTGGTTGCGCTGCAGTACTGTTCGTATGCTTTCAGGGATACTTTGGAGTCTATAACCAATTGCCTGTCTTCCGGCAACAGCAATACCAGGTCCGGCTTTCTCAGCTGCCCCGTTTCATCCCGCTGGGCATCCTGGGTAAAGTAATGCACGCCCTTTTCCAGTCCGGAAGCCTCTAATACCCTTTCCAGGATCATTTCCCCCCAATTTCCCTGCCTCTTTGTATCAGCCTTAAGTGCATTTGTCAGGTTATTTGCTTCTTTCGACAATGTTTGATTGAGCAGCAGCAGCCGCTGTAACTCATTCTTCAATTCTGTGCGCTGTGCCGTTTCTGCTACAAGTGATTGCTGCACACTACTACGGAAATTATCGATCTTCTCTGCCAGCGGCTTCAGCACATCATCCATTTTAGCCTTATTCTGTTCCATGAATGTGCCGGAAATACGCTGCAACAATTGCTGGGCAGTATTCTCAAACTGTATTCTAAAGTCCTGTTGTACCTGCTGCAGCCGCTCCTTTTCCCCACTCAGTTGCAGTTGAAGATATTTATTCTGCTCCATGATACGCCCCTGCTCAGACATCAATACTGAAAACTCCTCATTTAACCGTTCCAGTTGCTCCTGCTTCTCTTTCAGCAACATTCCTTTATCATCCAGCATGTTCTGCAGGTATTCCTGCCGGGCTTCCAGCAGGTTATACTTTTCCTGCAAGGTGGCCTGGCTTACCTGCCAGGCGTTCTGCTGCCGGGCAAGCTCCCTCTCACCGGCCTGTTGCTGCTGCCGCGCAGCGAACAACAGGTAGCCGAGCACCAATATTACAATTCCCGAAATGACAATAAGTATGATCATGATAATTTCCTCTTTTAGCAAAATAATCTGTTACTACGCACTGAATTTGCGTTGAGGCAGACGAACTTCTTCCTAAAATAAAAAGCAGGAACAACCGGAAATTACCCCGCCCGTTCCTGCTTCCAATATAATTAAACCCTGTTATAAGCGCTCGTACAGCTTACGCAGCCTTTCACGGGTCATAATCTGCTGCCAGTCTTTACCCAAGGCATTTTCCCATAAAGGAGCCATGCCCAGCGACACATTGATCATTGTTTCAAACTGCTCATCTGTTAAGCCTTTGGTAATACCCTGCGGAATAGTGATGTTATGCTTTTTCACCATCTGCTTGAATTTTATCACTCCCTCCGGGTAAAATTCCTCCAGTTTATCAAACACAATACAGTTCCCAATACCATGTTTGGTACCAAGCAGGTATGCCAGCCCATAGCTCACGGCATGCGCCACACCTACCTGTGAATAGGCAATGCTCATACCTCCCGCATAAGATGCCATCATCAGTTTTTCATCAGCATCATCATCCCAATGTTCTTTCTGCAGGAAGATTTCTTCACACAACTCCTGCGCCTTCTCTCCATATGATTTACTGAATGCATTCAGATAAGTGCCCTCCAGCGATTCCACACAGTGAATAAAACAGTCCATAGCTGTATAAAACCGCTGATTTGCTTCTACCGTTCTTGTCAGTGAAGGATCCAGCACAATCTGGTCAAACGGTGTAAAGTCAGAGTTCATTCCCAGTTTACGGGTAGGCCCTGTTAACACACAGGTACGGCTTACCTCCGCTCCCGTGCCGGAAATGGTAGGTATGCCCACTTTGTATACACCCGCTACTTTCACAAGATCCCAACCCTGGTAGTCCGCAGATGAACCGGGGTTGGTCATCATCAGAGACACTGCTTTGGCCATATCCATCACAGATCCGCCACCAATACCAATAATACCGGATACAGTACCGAATTCCGCTTTGAGCTCATCCCGGATCTTATCTACCGTTTTGGTTTTAGGCTCATCAGTTACATCTATCACTACAATTTTATCCTTCCCTTCCAACGGGATACGGGATAAAAATTCGTTCTTATCCTGGAAATACTCATCCACGAAAAATATCATGGGAGCATCGCTTATACGCCTGGGGGCCAGTATTTCACCCAGCTGATCAAAACATCCGCTGCCGTAAACCACGTAATCCACCATTTTAAAATTCCTGAATTTCATATATCCGTAATAGTTAGGTGTTATAAAAGTTTTGCTGCCTTTTGCAAATCCTCAGGGGTATCTATTTCCACGCCCATGTATGAAGTTACCACCATTTTCATGGGAATCCCGTTCTCCAGGTAACGTAAACATTCAATCTTCTCCGCTGCTTCCAAGGGTGTTACCTCCAGCTGCGTGAAGTCGAGCAGGGTTTGTTTGCGGAATGCATAAATGCCAATATGCTCGTAATAAATGCTTTTAATATCCTTATTACGTGGATAGGGAATAACGGAACGGGAAAAGAATAATGCGTTGAAGTTCTTGTCTACCGCTACTTTCACATAATTAGGATCCTCTATAGATGCCTGGTCTTTCAGTTCCTGCATCAGTGAAGCTACCTGCACTTTCTTTCCTTCTTCTCCTTCAAATACCTTCAGCAGTTTTTCCAGTGGCTCCTTTTGTGTAAACGGCTCGTCTCCCTGCACATTCACTACAATATCCACCTCCATGTCTGCTACGGCCTCGGCTATACGATCAGTACCACATTCATGCTCCTTCCTGCTCATAACAGCTTTCCCGCCATTATTCACAATTTCATTATAGATCAGGTCACTGTCTGTCACTACCATTACATCGTCAAAAACCCCTGTATTTACTGTAGATTCATACGTTCTGAGTATCACTGTTTTATCACCCAGCCTGGCCATCATTTTACCGGGGAAACGGGACGCGCCATAACGGGCAGGTATCAACGCTATTTTTTTCATGTAGTCTGATTTTAACTGCAAAAGGCGCTGGTAAAACAAATATACATTGCACCACACACCTTCAGATCAATTATAATGCGCTTTTCACTGCTTTCACCAGTTTTTCTGCCCTCTCCTGTATCTCGGCATCGCTCCAGCTCAGGTTGATCGGGGTGGAAATATTCCGGCCGATGATAGCATCTGAAGCGGGGAATTCTTTGGTCTTATATACTTCCATTGCCTGTTTCAGTTCTTTGGCAAAAGGAGTTAACACACTGCCTTGCTTAAAATGCTGCCATTGGCGGATATAATGCCAGTTGTTTTCATAATAATGAAACGCCACCAGTCCGGCTGCTTTCATCGCTGCAGCCGCTTTGGCTGCCTGCGCGGTTTCCGGCAGGAAAAACGAAAGAAAAGTGGCACTGTCGCCGGCTTCATCCGGCAAACGGCGGAAAGTTATGCCCGGTACTGCAGCCAGGGCATCCTTAAATATTTTCTTGGTCTTACGCTGTATTTCCAGGAAAGTATCCAGTTTGCGGATCTGTGCCAGTCCCACCGCTGCGTGCAGCTCGGAAATACGGTAGTTGTAACCAATAAACGGATGAAGATCTGCTCCACGGTCTGCCCCCAGGTGATCATGCCCATGGTCCGTATAGCCGTCACATTTAGTATAAATATCTTTATTGTTGGTGATGATCGCCCCGCCTTCTGCGCAGGTGATCGTTTTTACAAAATCAAAAGAGAAAGTTCCTGCATCGCCGATCGAGCCCAGCGCCTTTCCTTTGTAAGATGCACCGAAGCTCTGGCAGGCATCTTCGAGGAGAAACAGGTTATGTTTTTTGCAGATGGCCTGCAATGCATCCAGGTCTGCCATTGCTCCACACATATGCACCGGCATAACAGCCTTTGTACGCGGGGTAATAGCGGCTTCCACTGCTTTGGGGTCAAGTGTCAGGGTATCATCCACATCAACCAGTACCGGCGTGGCGCCTACAGAAAACACCGATTCAAAGCTGGCCACAAAAGTAAAGGTCGGCATAATGATCTCATCGCCGGCGCCCAATCCCAGGGCGGCCATAGCGGTGGTTAATGCAGCTGTACCACTGGAGGCAAGTTGGGTATACTGTACATTCAGTTTATCGCAAATGGCCTGTTCCAGCTCCTTTGCTTTCCAGATGCCTTTACGCGGACCATCAAATCCGTAGCGCATCATGATCCCTGTTTCCAGTACATCGTTTACTTCTTTCCTTTCCTCGGCTCCAAATAGTTCAAATCCGGGCATAAACTGTTGATTTTAAAATATAATTTTGAATGAGTGCTTTTTAAATAGTGCTGCAAAGTTACTATAATAGGCATTGCATTACATCGGAAAAACTGTTTATCTTTTGCTAAAAATTTACCATGCGTTTTGCACTGTTTCTTATCCTGTTGGGCGTTTTAGCTGGAATGCCCACCCGCGCGCAGAAAGCCGGTTCTTCCGATCAGCAGCAGATTTCGGCGCTGATGTCGATCCAAACAGCTGCATGGAATAAAGGGGATATAGATGGCTTCATGGCCACTTACTGGCATTCTGATTCCCTTCTTTTTATTGGTAAAAATGGAGTAACCTATGGCTGGCAGGCTACGCTGGACCGTTATAAAAAAACCTATCCCGACGCTGCGGCTATGGGCAAACTGGATTTTCAATTACTGGAATTCAAGCCCCTGGCGCCCGGAACCTATCTCCTGATAGGCAAATGGCACCTGGAAAGAACTATTGGTGACCTGCAGGGCCATTTCAGTCTTGTCCTGAAAAAAATAAAAGGACAGTGGAAAATTATTGCTGATCACAGCAGTTAAAAAAAACCATCCCAGGAATAGGATGGCCGCTATACACCACAACATTAAAGAAGTTTGGCACTTCTTTATTTTGGAAATAAATTTTAGCTTGTTTTCATTTCGATATGGTAAAAAGTTCAATGCGTTGATTTTTTCCCTTTTTCTTCATTATCCCTCACCGCCTTGTTCTCTTTTTCCGGCTTTTCAGACAAGTCGCCATGCAGAGGGTTGCGGTTGACAGTTCCTTTATCCTGCGATAAAATATCTACCGGCCTCTTCTTTTTATCATGATGTTCGCCGGTACGTTCTGTTTCCTTCTTTTTCATAATCTCTTTTTTTGAAGATGAAAATATGGGAGATGTAAAGAAGATAACAAACACTATTCCACCCACCTAACAGGCCATTTTACATACTTAGCGAACTGGCGCCGGGGCATCATCTCCACAAAACCCTGATGCACAGTGAGAAAGAATAACAACACCATAAATGCAGGAATATGACAGTTATGATTAACATTAGATTTACAAAAACTATGTTCCATATCTCATATCTACGCACTATCTTCGGTGCCTCAATGTGATTTTAACCCGTAACCTCTGATCAACCACGAGTAGTTTTAATCAAGTTCGTTCCTAAAGCCGATTTAAGTTTTAATCCAAGTCCTGTTTAGAACCCGGTATCTATTTACTATAACTTATTACTGGTTATGTCCGGGAAAATTATGCGTGTTGCCACCACTTTGCTGGCCCTTATTATTTACTGCGGTTGTACTAAAACAACAGATCTCAGTCCCGGAGAACCGGGAAAAATATCTCCTGCAGATACCTCCACGGTACCTGAAAACAAAGTAGATCGCAACGCCCTGTTAACGCTGGTAAACGGAATGCGCAGCCGCGGCTGTAACTGCGGCACCGATAAAATGGCGCCCGTAGGCCCTGTTACCTGGAACGGCCTGCTGGAAAGAGCCGCCTATGATCACAGCAAAGACATGGCACTGAATAATTATTTCAGCCATACCGGCCTCAATGGTTCCACTCCCGGCTCACGTCTTGATGCGGCTGGCTATAAATGGAATTACTATGGTGAAAACATTGCCACCGGCAACCTGGATGAACAGGCCGTGATACTTGGCTGGCTGAACAGCCCCAGTCATTGTCATAGTATGATGGATGCAAAATTTACAGAGATGGGTATTGGCCGTTATAATAACGCCTGGACAATGGAGCTGGGCAGGAGGTCTGTTACCCGGTAATCAGGGAGCACTCATTTTTTTACGCCACAGGCGCCATACGAAATACAGATAGGCTATCATGGAAACCCCAAACCAGGCATAAAAAAAGATCATCCTGCCGGGGGTGGATTCCTCCGGTATGGCAAATCCCAGGTACAAGCCCAGGAATACATTGATCATCATCCAGAAAAAACCAATAAAAATGGTCCTCATAATTTTTATAAGGAAATGAAATAACTCATAGTCCATTTTATTGGGATCCTCCGGTGGTTTGTCCTGTTCTTCTTCCATAACCTGTATATGATGCTAAGGTATGCATAGTTTGGCTAGGTCTGTACTATCCCCCTTAAATACATTGAAATCCACTGTGGTCCGGATACCGTTCACCCGGCCAATATCGCTGTGCTGCCAAAACAACCAGGCCCTATCGGACCGGGGACGCTCCTTCTGATAATAATGCGCGATCCATAGAGGATAGCGGTCAAACTCGCTGCCAAGATAGGTTTCGTAAAAATGAATATTGGTATAGATGATCGGTTTTACTTTGTACACTTTCTCCATTTCCTCCAGCCAGATCTTCGCGGTACTCCTGATCACCGCCGCAGGTTGATTGTTGCTGGTTTCAATATCCAGTACCGGCGGCAGGTCGCCCGATTGCAGGTCGGCCACATTATGAAAGTTAATAGCCTGTTTCAAAGGATCACGGGTGGCATAAAAAAAATGATATGCCCCCCTGATTAAGCCTACCTTTCCGGCCCTGTCCCAGTTTTGTTTGAAGGCGGCATCCTGTCGTGTAATGCCTTCCGTGGCCTTTATAAATGCAAAGGATATACGAATTTTATCCACCTGCATTTGTTTTACTGCTGCCCAATTAATGTCTTTCTGGAATTTGGAAACATCGATGCCATGAATCTTGTAATTCACCGGCATATCAATGCCGAATTCTTCATACCGTACAAACTTCACTTGTTTTTCCTGCCCGCGCCACCACAGGTAAGCCGCTGCGGCCAGTACTACCAGGAGTATCAATAATAATCGGATCCGGATGCTTTTCACTTTTTGTTGCTGTTAGTTGCAGGTAATTGGGTCAGGATGCTCTGATAAATACCGGCAGCCCTACTTTTTTACAGCAAGTATAGGCTATAATTTGTTTAAAGAAGCTACTTTTACAATGCTCAAGTGATTTTTTATGCCCGATTTTAACCTGAAGGATACCCTTAATTTGTTTTCCAAGTTCACACTGCGCCGTGGTTTAAATGCCGGCAAAGTGCTCGGAAGCTATTTTGTAAGCAAGTGGACCGGCAAGCCGGTTCAGTGGGGTTACCCTATTTCCATATCTTTTGAGCCTACCACTTCCTGTAACCTCCGCTGCCCCGAATGCCCCAGCGGTCTCAGGGCCTTCACACGGCCTACCGGTATGCTGGAGCAGGATTTCTTCAGGAAAACGATCGATGAAATTTCCAAAGAACTATTATATCTCATCTTTTATTTCCAGGGAGAGCCCTATCTCAACACAGGGTTCCTCGACATGGTGAAGTATGCGGCAGGTAAAGGAATTTATACTGCTACCTCCACCAATGCCCACTACCTTACAGATGCCAATGCAAAAAAAACAGTGGAGAGCGGACTTGACAGGCTCATCATCTCCATTGATGGCACTACCCAGGACGTATATACGCAGTATCGTGTGGGTGGTCATCTTGACAAAGTAATACAAGGAGCAAAAAACATCGTAAAATGGAAAAAAGAGCTTAATTCGTCCAAACCTTTCGTTTTTTTCCAGTTTCTCGTCGTAAAACCAAATGAGCACCAGATAGAAGATATTAAACGGCTGGCCAAAGAAATAGGCGTTGACCAGGTACGGTTCAAAACTGCACAGGTATATGATTATGAAGAAGGCAACCGCCTGATTCCTACCATTGATAAATATTCACGCTATCATCGCAACGAAGATGGCACCTATGCTATTAAAAATAAACTCGGGAATCACTGCTGGCGTCTCTGGCATTCTCCCGTGGTTACCTGGGACGGATTGGTAGTGCCCTGCTGCTTCGATAAAGATGCACAACACCGGCTGGGCGACCTGAAAAAAGAATCGTTCAAAGCGCTGTGGCATAATAAAGAGTATATCCGTTTCCGTAGTGAAATCCTTGAAACCCGCAAAAACATAGACATCTGCGCCAATTGCAGCGAAGGCACCAAAGTATGGGGATAATCTAAAGCAAACATTCCTTATAACTTCAACCGCAGCAAAGGCGCCAAAGTATGCTCCCCGCCCTTCCTGGATTTTTTTCCTGTTGACACTCAACATCTTAACTACATTTATAGTTAATTACTACAAAAATAGTTTTTAAACTACAAAAATAGTTATAGATTCGTGTTATGAAAAAGCTATCCCGTAAAGAAGAAGAGTTAATGCAGGTGATGTGGGACCTGGAAAAAGCATTTGTAAAAGATGCTATAGAACAGCTTCCTGACCCCAAGCCGCATTACAACACCATTGCCACGCTCATGAAGCGCCTGGAAGAAAAAGGGTACCTCGCCCATCATGAATATGGTGGCTCCTTTGAGTATTATCCTATCATAGCCAAGGAAAGTTATAAGGACACTTTTATGAAAAAGGTACTCAATACTTTCTTTGATAACTCCTATCTCAATATGCTGGCTTACTTCGCCAAGGAAGAAAAAATAAGTGCAGAAGAAATGAAAATGCTGGTGAAGATGATTGAAAAAGATAAAAAATAACGTGTATGCCTACCCTGTTTATTTATATACTGCAAACATCCTGCGCAATGACCCTTTTTTATCTGCTGTATATCAGCTGTTTTAAAAAGGAAACATTTTACAGATACAACAGGATCCTGCTGCTGAGCGCTTTTATATTTTCGGCAGTGTTGCCGCTGTTGCCCATCCCGGCGCTGCGCTGGGTGGAAAAGCCAACGGAAAATGTATCTCCTGTAAGCGTTTATTTCAGTAATAACCCACAAGTACAAACGCCGGTACAGGAAGTAGCAGCGGTACATCACTGGTGGGACCCGTTTCTGCAGCATGCCGGCACAACTTTGCTTACAGCCTATATAATAATAGCCGCCATGTTGCTGCTGATCCATTTGTTACAGCTGCTGAAAATCAGGCGGCTGGCAGCATCCGGCAATGTCTATGAGCGTAACAACATTCGCTATGTACAGCTTCCCGGCATAACGGCGCCTTTTTCTTTCCTGAGAACCATTTTTTTTGATCCTAACGCACACGCCCATACGGAACTTCAGCACATTCTCCGGCATGAGGAAGCCCATGTACAGCAATACCACTCTGCCGATATGCTGCTGTCTGCCCTGTACTGCTGCATTTGCTGGATCAACCCCTTCGCCTGGCGCTGCAAAAGGGCCCTGCAGTTAAACCTGGAGTTCCTGGCAGATGAAGCCGTTATCCAAACCACAGACGCCCCGGATGCCTACCAGTACAGCTTACTGAAGATAGGCATGAAGGAAAGTAGGATAGCCCTGGTAAATCATTTCAGCAAGTCATTCATTAAAAACAGAATACTCATGATGAACAAAACCCAATCTCCCCGGTTACGTACCTGGCGGTACCTGCTGCTGCTGCCGGTGCTCGGGCTGGCAGCCGGCCTTTTATCCGCTACCTCGCCCCTACCCGAAAAAAAGAGTCCGGCAGGCAGCAAATATCTCGCTACAGATAAGGACGCTCTTTATGGCGTTGTTACGCGACTAACTACAGATGATGACCTGGCGGAAATGCAAAAAGTGCTGAAAGAGAAAGGGGTAATTGTAGACATCCCGACCCTGAAACGCGACGGGAACCAAGAAATCACTGGAATAGAATTCAGGATGACGTCTGCCAGATGGTCTATGAGTACCACACGTGATCCGTTTGGTACCTATTTCTTCTATTGTGCCCCAAAGGAAGGCGCAATAGGCCCTATTCCTATGAAGAATTGTCCGCAAAGCCTGCTGAAAGTGGCTATTGCTGAAAGCAAGGAACCACTGAAGGGAGTTACCAGTGATACTTCTTTCATAAACCGGTTCCCGGGTGGAGAAACTGCGTATCGCAAAACAGTGGCAAAGAATGTTCGCTATCCACGGGGTAGCCAGCAAAACAAAATAGCAGGCGTAGTTGCACTACAGTATAAAATTCAACCCAATGGAAGCATTAACGATATAGAAGTATTGTTTAGCCCGGACAAGGCATTGGGTGAAGAAGTAAAACGCGTTGTTGAACAGTTCCCTGCGTTTGCAGCAGATCCTTCCGGGAAAACTGTTACCGTTTCCCTCCGCGTATCCTTTATGTTGGATAACGGTTCGGGAGGATTTATCAAAGGACAGGACGCGGATAATGCGGATGTGGTTGTTGTAGGATATTTACCAAAACCTATTTCCTTTATTCAGCCACTGGCTCCTTCTTCTTTCTTCGGCCCTTCGTCACCTTGTTGAAAAGGTTGATTCCCAGCTGAACGCCTACAAATTCCAGTACCGTCATTAATGCCCCGGTAGCGAAATTCTTGAATTTGCCACTTCCCCATGCGATCTTAGCTACATTCATAGCTAGGTTCAGGGCACCGCTATGTTTTGCGCTACCGGGGATAACGGCGTTCAGGGCCATCTTTTTATAATTGTCCCTGAAGTAATCTACCCTGTTACCCATTTCATTTTCCAGCTGCTTGGATTTCATTTTCAACCGGGCAATTTCCAGCTCCAGTGATTCGAAGCTGTTTATTTTTTTACTCATGTGTAAACATTTATCATTGTTTATCCTCTCATGGTGTTTTCGGTGGCCTCTTCATCCGGAACATAACCGGGATCTTCCGGTTGCTCCTTTGGCCGTTGATTGTGAATATGATTGGAGTGCTCATCCTGCTCGGTAATTTCATCCACCAGCTCGGCAATCAGCAACCTTGAAAGAGGGCGCTGTATCAGCTGTTCCCGGAACAGCAGGATAACAATAAACAAGAGAATGAATAGCCCTGCAGCACAGCTGAAACCAATAGCAAAACTATTCGTCATTTCCCCGATCCAGAAGCCTACTACCATTCCAAGAAATAAAATCACAAAAAAGAACAGCAGGAAAGCCATCAAAAGCGAGAAGAATAATCCCAACGCTTTTGACAACTTTCCTGCTGCCTGGAGCTTAATCAGGTCCAGTCTGGTTTCCAGGTACTCCCTGGCTACTTTTCCCGTTTGGTTAAAGTAGTTGCTGAAATTATCTTCCATGCAAATCAGTTTATTCAAATAGGGTTAAGCCAACTCGTTCTCTAATTCATCCTGGAACTGATCTTTTCTTTTTCTCCATTTTTCTTTCAGCTTTTCAGACTGATCTTTTAATTTTTCCACCAGTTCATCTTTCTTGTCTGAATTAAGGAAATACCCTACCGCAACGCCAACGGCTGCACCTACTATAAATGAAACCACGGCTTTGGAACTTGTACTCATAATTAAGGTTTTTAAGATGTTATAAATTAGGTTTTCTTTTTTGGTACCATAGGTTTAACAAACATTATTCCATAAATGACATTTAAATAAAAAGCTATGTTAAACCTCGGCTAAATAAGAACAAGCGCCCCGCAATTTTGTTTATCATTCAGAAAAAGCTTCTTCCGTTCAGCCGGTCTGTTTTTTGACATACCAGATAATTACACGATATTATGTACTATGAGCTATCTTGATAATGACCGCCTTAAACAAATTGGCTTCCTGTTACTGATCCTTTTCCTTGCCGTACTCCTGTTTATGGAGATGTTTACCTTTTTCCCCGGCTTTCTTGGAGCTGTGACCCTGTACGTGATCAGCAGGAAATGGATGTTTAAACTTGTAGAACAGCGCAATTGGAGAAAAAACCTTGCTGCAGCCCTGCTGATGGTACTTTCTTTCCTGGTGATCCTGTTGCCTATAGGGATGCTCATTAACATGCTTGGAGCGAAAGCTGCTTATGCCGCCAATCACTCTACAGAACTCATCAACAGCCTGAAACAAACCAATGCCCGGCTGGAAGGCTCCCTGGGCTTCAGCCTGCTCACTCCCGAGCGGTTACAGAAAATCCAGGAAGGTATAACAGCCTTTCTGCCGGGGTTCCTCGGTGCCACTTTTAATACCCTTACCACCATCGCCCTGATGTATTTTATGCTGTACTTTATGCTGGTCAACGGTCGGAAGATGGAAGAAAACCTGTATGAATATATTCCCCTGAAAGATAAAAATGTGGAAAGATTGGGTAAAGAGTTCAACACTTTGGTAATTGCCAATGCCGTCGGTATTCCGCTAATAGCGGTAGTACAGGGCATTATTTCCTTAATTGGTTATCTGATTTTCGGGATCCCCCAGCCCTTTTTCTGGTTTGTTATAACCTGTTTCACCGCCATGCTGCCTGTAATAGGCGCAGCTGCAGTGTATGTACCACTTGGCGTTTACCTGCTGGCCTCTGGCAGCACCTGGCAGGGAATTGCTGTACTGGTGTATGGATTCGGTGTAGTGGGCACCTCAGATAATGTTGCCAGGATGTTGCTGGCCAAAAGAATTGCTGATGTGCATCCGCTCATTACTATATTCGGTGTAATCATTGGCGTTAGTCTTTTCGGCTTCATCGGCCTGATCTTCGGCCCACTGCTTATCTCCATGTTCATCCTTTTACTGGATATCTACGGAAATGAATTTGTGGTTAAAAGAAGGGATATTGCCCAGAAAAAACCGGCTGCAAATATTGACATCCATGATACACCCGGAACAAAATGATCAGCGGTAATAATTATTTTCAGAGATATAATTAATCACGCTGTCGGGCACCATATACCTCACCGATTTACCTTCTTTCAGCCATCTGCGGATATCTGTTGCGGAGATATCGAGCATAGGTGCGTCCAGTATTTCAACCTGGGCGCCAAAGGTATCTGTTATTTCATGTCCCGGCCGGCGGTAAATATAAATCGGGTAGTTTTTCACTATCTGCTCATAATTTTTCCAGCGCGGTAAATTCTGAAAGCTATCGCTTCCCATAATAATAGCAAATTCCTGCGTCGGAAATTTTTCCTGCAAATAGGTGAGGGTATCCACCGTATAGGAAGGCCGGGGAAGGGAAAATTCAATATTGCTGGCGCGCAGCCGCACTTCATCTTTAATAGCCAGTTCCACCAGGTGGAAGCGGTCGTGCTCATTCAGTAAGGCCGATTGTGGTTTCAGCGGGTTATGCGGCGAAACCACCAGCCATACTTTATCAAGATCAGTATTGTGCGCTACGTAATTGGCAATGATCAAATGCCCCGTGTGTATAGGATTAAAAGACCCAAAATACAAGCCTATTCTCATGTTTTCATCGTATAAATTGCCAATGGCTACTTCATTAATGCGTGTAAAAATAGGTATTTATAGCCGGAACATGGAAATAAGGGTTATTCCAATGGTTTGAATTGCTCGAACACCTGGCCGCAGGCCTTGCAAAAATGGATAGCGCGGCACAACGTAGAGCCAAAAGGAGAACGCAAATACGTTTGCCCGCTGCCGCAATGAGGACAGGGAACCTCCATCATAATTTCTGTGCTTACCTCGCCGGTCAGCACCTTTGGAGGGGCTATTCCAAAGGCTTCCAGCTTCTCCCTGGCTGCAGCCGTCATCCGGTTGCTGTGCCAGTGCTCCTGTTTATCTATCTCAACGTTAACGGCTATACCGAGTTCGCTTTCCAGCACAGTTTTTATATTATGCTGTATATAACCCACCGCCGGACAGGCGGCAAATGTGGGGATCATTTTGATGTGTACTGCGGCTGTATCAAGGGTAACCCCCGTGATCATGCCCAGTTCTACTACGCTTAACACAGGGATCTCCGGGTCCATCACATGGGCCAGCGATTCGTACACTGCTGCTATGGTAATTGTTTGGGACGACATGATTACCAGCTGGCCTCCGTATCCAGATTAAATACTTCACTCATTTCTTTTAACAATGGCTGCAGGTAGGGCGTATGGATCCCTTGACGGCCACCGTATACCGGTACAATATCACTGATTTCCGGCAGGTTAAGCGACGCCTTCACCAGCACCGGGTAAACGCGATCCAGCCATCGCTGATACAATACCTGTTCGCCCGGGTATACCTTATCTGCTATCAACACTTCTTCATACTCCTGCGATGGCTCAAAAATACCGGCGGCCAGTGCAAATGCCTGGTTCAACGCCTGCTGCATACGGTTGTAGCTTTCCTCCCCAGCCTGGCTCAGTTGCATAATCCAGGCATTGGCATGCAACGTATGATACTTCAATTCCCCTTTTACTTTTTTACTTAATAACCGTAAAGGCTCATAACTGCTGTCCTGCAAGCTCTCATAACGGATCGCTTCCGCCTGGTCAAATAAAAAGTGCCGCATCAGGCTAAAATCATATTCACCATTGGGCATCTCCACCAGGTGCGACGATTTAAACTCCTTCTCCGGCCGCAGAAAAGCAAAGGCATCCGGATGCCGACCACCAAGATCCTCATGAAGCGTGCGGTACAGCGCCCAGGCATGGCCAATTTTGTCCTGCGCCATGGAAGAAAAAGCGATATCCTCTTCCATCACAGGCCCCAGTCCTGTCCATTCAGAATTACGATGCCCCTGGATCAGTTCATCGTCCGCCATTTTTATAATCAGATCTGTTAGTGCTGCGCTGTTTATCATTTGGATTGTTTGAATTTGTTGATCTTTTCCATCACTTTAAAGCCGCTGGCATCACGATAGGTTTTCTCCATATTGTTGGCAAACATATCTTCATCTTCCACATCAAAAGCCAGAATATCTGCACTTTTCACCACCCAGAGATTTACGCATTTCTTACGCCTGGCAAATTGCTCTTTTGCAAATACCAGCGCCAGTTGAGGATCGGGAGCATGTACACATCCTACATGCTCGTGATGGGCGCCTCTTTTTTCCTGGTGAAACACCTCATATATATTCCAGTTTTCCCCTTCCTCTACTTTCACTACCTCCCCGGCCTCGCCTAATTTCAGCCGGTTTACCCGGGGATCTAAAGAATCGTTAGACATGAATATTTAAGTGATTTTAATGGTAAAGTATAGATTGCTAAATGATCCTATGCAACTGGTAACACCCGTTTTTCCATCGGTTTCATAAGCGCTTTGCGCACCCACCGGCCCCGCTCTTCCGCCCATTTGCGTACCTGCAATCGTTCCATATTACACGGGCCTCCGCCATTGATCACCCTGAAAAACTCATCCCAGTCGGGGTCTGAATATTCCCAGCGGCCGGTTGCTGTATTTTTACGCAGGGCCGGGTCCGGCAGGGTAAGTCCCAGCTCCCATATCTTGGGCACATAAGATTCCAGGAATTGATTCCTCATATCATCATTACTGGCCATCTTCACTTTCCATTGCATTAATTTTTCGCTGTGGCTGGAACTTTTATCAGGAGGACCAAAGAAATGCATAATTGGCTGCCACCAACGGTTAAGGGCATCCTGCAACATTTGTTTCTGTGCCGGGGTTCCTGTTGCCAGTTCAATAAAAGCATCATGCCCCTGTTTGAGATGGAAACTTTCTTCATAACAAATGCGTTCCAGCGCCCTGCAATACGGCCCATAAGAGCCTTTGGCATTAGCCACCTGGTTTACAATTGCTGCCGCATCAATCAGGAAGCCGATAACGGCCACATCGGCCCAGGTTTCGGCAGGATAATTAAATACGTTGGAATATTTGGATTTCCCGCTGAGCAGATCATTGATCATGGCTTCCCTCGATTTTCCCAGCGTTTCGGCTGCGTTGTAAAGTAATTGCCCGTGACCTATCTCGTCCTGTACCTTGGCAATCAGTGCCAGTTTACGCTTAAAGCCCGGCGCCCTGGTGATCCAGGTGCCTTCCGGCAATGCTCCTATAATCTCGGAATGAGCGTGTTGCTCAATAAGGCGTATCAGCTGCCTGCGATATTCTGCCGGCATCCAGTCGCCGGGTTCTATCTTTTCTCCATTGGCTATACGAGCTTCAAATGCAGCAAGCTTTTCAGGTTCATCATGCTGTTGTTCTTCCCGCAACTGATTCCTGTTGGGCTCATCAAAAATATATCCACCGCCGTACATAATGCGATTGTTTTGGTTGGTAGTAAATTACGGAAAAAAGACCGTTTCAGCAGGAATAGATTGTTAAAACACCGGAAACCAAATGTTATAGAATCGCCAAATTTTCCCTGCATGAAACAGATAGCCGGTCATTCCCTTAATTTTATTGACTGCAATCTGATAATGCTGTTGGCTGTTACCATACTGAGCTTTCTGTTACTGCCACCCGGGGATAAAAAGCCATGCCCGGAAAATCATCGCTTTACCGTTATTCAGCTCAGCTTCGAAGAGAAACAATCACCGGCTCTACCCGGCTCTGATACTATTTACTATGATTTTGAAAGAAAACTGCAATGGGACGATTTCCAGGCCAAACCATCGCCAAATGGGCCCAGTGCGGCGGTATCCTACACCAGCTTCGCCTATGAGGGCAACAGCAACCTGGTAAACGATACCCTCAGAATCACTTTAAGGCTGCAGGTCTTTTTTATAAAAAGCGCTTCCTGGGTACGGCCGGAAGCCAGGAACAGCTACGCCCTGGCGCACGAACAGCTCCATTTCGATATAACCCGCCTGGTAGCGGAACGGTTTAAACAAAAGCTGCGGCAAACAGCATTAAACCGCGACGACTACGATAGTATCATACAATATCAGTACCTTCAGTCCTTCCGGGAAATGAACCGCCTTCAGTACCGGTTCGACCAGGAAACCCACCACGGGCTTAATGTTGCAGAACAGATCCGCTGGCGGGATAAAGTAAATGTAGGCCTTAAAAATAACGGCGTGCTTCCGGAAGAACTCGGCGTTGAAGGTATTAACTTTACACCCATACAATAACAACCCGTTTTAACGTTTATTCTCAGCGGTTATGCAGCATAAAAAAGGATCTATGCAACCAAATAACTTTTACCACTCACTACTCACCGGCCTGGCGCTCATTTTTTTGATGTCGGCCTGTAATAAAAAAGACAGCAACACTCCACGGAACAGGGGGAATAACAGTCCAACCGGCTCGGTTAACGACAGCATCTTTTTTATAGCAAAAGATATTTACCTCTGGAACGACGTATTGCCCGATTCAGCCACCTTTAAGCCCAATCAATATCCTAACCCGATACAGATGTTTGATGCGCTGACAACCTATAAAAAAGATGCTTCCGGTAATAACCTTGACAGGTATAGCTTTATAGACAATGGTGGTACATCCAGGGCCTTACAACAGGGTATTGCCGGCGATATGGGCTTCGAAGTAGGCTACCAGACAGATACAACGCTGTTCGTGGTATATGTATACCCCGGCTCACCGGCAGATAAAGCCGGCATAAAAAGGGGATGGGAACTGATTAATGTAAACGGGGTTACCCGGTTCCGTGTAAACGACGGCACTACCGACAACATGCTGAATACTGCTTTTGGCAGTGAAAGCGCCACCTGGGGCTTCCGTAAGCCGGACAACAGCACACAACAGAATACGTTAGCCCGTACAGATTATAAACTGAATCCCATCCTTTATTCGCATTTATACGATTTCAGCGGCAATAAGATCGGCTACTTTGTATTCAATAACTTTGTGGCATTGGCAGATGTAAAAGCGCAGATAGATTCGATTTTTGATGCTTATACCAAAGCCGGTGTAAAACAGGTGATCATTGATCTGCGATATAATGGAGGCGGGCTTATTGAAACAGCAGAATATCTTGCCAACATACTGGTACCAGCGGCGAAAACCAATACCACTATGTATTCCCAGTTCTTTAACAACAACGTAACTACTAATAATTTCGGCCCTTACTTTAAATACATGAAGGCGGTGCCTTATTATCCCAGCGTAAACTGGTCGGATATCTTTTACAGTGAAGCTACTACTTACAAAACAGCGAGGTTCCAGAAAAGCGGCGCCCTGGCCTTGAACAAGGTCACTTTCCTCGGAACGCGCAATACGGTATCTGCGAGCGAATTGCTGTATAACGTGCTGAAACCTGTGATGACCACTAAACTCGTTGGAAGCAATACTTATGGCAAACCGGTAGGTTTTATCAATATTTCCTTTGGCAAATACGATATGTACGCTGTGAACTTCCAGACAAAAAATTCGGCTAACGAAGGCGATTATTTCAGCGGCCTTCCGGCCGATATAAGAGCGGATGATGATTTCTCTCTCGACTGGGGCTCTCTGAGCGATCCAATGCTACGTGCTGCCCTCACCGATATGGGCGTTGCTGCCGGCTCATTGGGCCGCATGGCCAGATTAAACGGGAACAGGCTCGCGGTAACCCCTGCCAACAGGCTTGAATCCACTAAGTTTAAAGGAATGATCCAAACTATAAGGAAATAATACTTACCGGCCGGTAGCTCCTCCGCAAAGGAGTTACCGGCTTTTCTCTACATCGTTCTGGCCCCACTGTATTTGTTCTCCGGCATATCACTATCCAGCTTTTTCACTACCTCCAGCACAGCCTGCACTGCCCTGTAATAAAAAGAGTGGTTAATACGTGAATATTCATCAGTAACATGATGATAATCCGGGTGATCCTCCACTCCAAAATACAGGAACGGTATCTTCTGTTTAAAGAATTCATACTGGTCGCTCTGTTTCGTCCAGTCGTCTGCCCCGCTTTCCGGCTTGTCGTGCCCCGCTATGAGCTTCACACTGCTACGTGCTGCTACCTCATCTGTGTATTTTTTCAGATCCGGAAAATGCTGTGTGCCGCATACATACAGCTCATTTTTATCATTGTGGGCAATCATGTCCATATTAATGTTCTGGCGCATCTGTGTAACCGGTACCGGCGGCTGTGCTACAAAGGCTTTAGCTCCCTGCAACCCCTCTTCTTCCCCGTCAAATGCTGCGAAAATGAGGGTATAACGGGGAGGGTGCTTTTTAAAGTATGCAGCTATTGCCAGTAATCCGCCAATGCCGGAAGCATTATCATCTGCGCCGTTGAATACAGTATCTGCGCCGTTTGTTTTGGAATTACCAAGATGATCATAATGTGCAGAGATAACGATCACCGTGCTCAGCTTCCCCGGAATATAGCCGTACAGGTTAGTGCCCATTATTTTTTTATCTCCTTCCTGAAAATAGAAAGGATACTCATAGGTGTCGTGATAGGCGGATATCCCGATTTTTTTGAAACGGTCCAGGATATAGAATTGCGCCATACGGCTGCCCCGGGTACCGGTTTTCCTGCCCTCCATCTTATCGGCCGACAGGGTGCGCACATCCTTCATTAGTTGTGCTGAATCAATGGATGTTTGCGCCAGTGCAGGAAGCGCAAAGAGCAGGCAAAAGCTGTAACAAAGCCATTTCATAAACATTGCATTTATGGTTAACTATACCTGCAATGTACAAGATATTATTTGAAGATATTAAAGATGATCAAACTGCACACATAGGCCAGTGCAGTCATATAAACAAGCTGTATCACCGGGTATTTCCATGATTTGGTTTCCCTTTTTACAATCGCCATAGTGCTCATACACTGCATAGCGAATGCATAGAAAATCATTAAAGATAACCCTGAAGCCAGTGTATAAACCGGCGCTCCGTCAGGCCAGGTAGCCGACGATAATTTTTCCCGGAGCGTGGCATTATTATTATCCGGATCCTCTCCTACACTGTAAAGCGTAGCCATAGTACCTACAAAAACTTCGCGGGCGGCAAAAGAAGTGATCAATGCTATACCGATTTTCCAGTCAAATCCCAACGGACGGATGGCCGGTTCAATGGTATGACCAAGCATACCTGCGTAGGAATTGGATAATTTGGCCGATTGGAACTCTTTATTAAGTACAGCTGCTTCCGGAGAATCTTCCGGGACTTTAGACAATAGCTGCTCGTATTTCGCATGTACAGGCTCCATCCTGCTCGATGGTCCGTAAGAAGCCAGGAACCAAAGGATCACAGATATTACCACAATCACCTTACCGGCATCTTTCACAAATATTTTTGCTTTCTCCACCATTGTTGTTCCCACATTGGCCCAACGCGGTGAGCGATAAACCGGCAACTCCATGATGAAGTAGCTTTTTTCCTTAATCCGCACGAACAGTTTCATGATCGCTGCGATAAAGATAGCCATGAAAAAGCCCAGCAGGTAAAGCCCCATCATAATAAGCCCCTGTAAACCCAGTATACCGAAAACCCGTTTATCGGGGATGACCAGTGCGATCATCATGGTATAAATAGGCAACCTTGCAGAACAGCTCATTAAGGGCGTTACCATTATAGTGATCAGACGTTCCTTCTTATTCTCAATGGTACGGGTAGCCATGATGGCGGGTACCGCACAGGCAACACCGCTGATAAGCGGCATCACGGATTTTCCGTTTAACCCTACCTGCCGCATAAGACGATCGGTCAGGAAGCTGATACGGGCCATGTAACCGGTATCTTCCAATATAGTGATCAAACCAAACAGGATCATGATCTGCGGGATGAATACCGCAAAACCACTGATACCAGCGAGTATTCCGTTTATAAAGAAGTCGGTGATTTTATTATCCGGCAGGGCGCTGCTCAGCCATCCACTTAACGCGCCAAAGCCGCCCTCGATCCAGTCCATCGGGTAGGATGCCAGCCAGAAAATACTTTGAAACAGGAGAAACATCACTACCAGAAGTATTACATATCCCCAGAACCGGTGCAGCAGCAGGTCGTCTATTTTTTCAGAACGCAGTTGTTTCTGCAGCGGATCAGTTTCCACTACCGTTGCTTTCATGATATGCTTGATCCGGCTATATCGCTGCATGATCTCCTCTGCC
Source organism: Chitinophaga sp. OAE865 (assembly GCF_040546735.1). Classification (NCBI taxonomy): domain Bacteria; kingdom Pseudomonadati; phylum Bacteroidota; class Chitinophagia; order Chitinophagales; family Chitinophagaceae; genus Chitinophaga; species Chitinophaga sp. OAE865. The sequence continues at coordinate 708,333 of NZ_JBEPOF010000001.1, forward strand.
TGGATCTTCGTTTTATTAAACTGGTGTTTTTCCAGCGACTGGTGAATTGCCTGTTTACGGGCCTTGTCCACGAATGACAGATCATCTACATTAACGGCTATATGTAAAGCACCATAGTCGCTTTTTACTGGTACCGTTTTCCGGACCTCTTCAATCACGTCTTTGGCCAGTGCATTGTTATTGATAAAATCCCTGGGAGGTGTGCTGTAATGCGACCTCATTGCCAGGTCTATTACTTTCTTTATCTCTGTAACGCCTTTATTCTTCCGTGGGTTAATTGATACCACAGGCACCCCCAGTTCTCTTTCCAACCCGTCCAGGTCGATCTCCACTCCTTTCTTACGCGCAATGTCCATCATCGTGAGGGCGATGATCACCGGAATTTTAAGGTCAATGATCTGGGAACAGAACAACAGGTTGCGTTTCAGGTTGGAAGCATCTGCCACTATGATTACCAGACGGGGAGTATCTTCATTCTGCTGATTGATCAGCACATCGTAGGTAACATATTCATCGGCGCTTTTGGGATACAGGCTGTAAGTTCCCGGCAGGTCAATAATATTAGCTGTTACGCCTGATGCTATCTGGGCGGTCCCGGTTTTTTTGTCGACCGTTACACCCGGAAAATTACCCACCTTCTGGTTTAAGCCGGTGAGCGCATTAAAAAGGGAACTTTTACCACTATTCGGATTACCTACCAGCGCAATGTTTATGGGAGCCTGCATTCCTTATCTTATCCTATTTATGAATATTAATTGCTGAATGTGCAAAGTTAAACATTAATCAGCCGGTGGAATGATCCGATCGGGAAAATCTCAGAAAGGTAATCTTCTGGAAAAGATAAAGCGAAAACAAAGGCCTTGTTTTCGCTTTATCTTTTTTAAAATTAAGTGTTTATATATAGATCAACTGTGGAACATATTAATGAGGGAATAAGCCAGGAAAGATACATCTCCCTCAATTGGCTGGCTTTTTTTAACCGCTTTAACGGCGTTCTCGGCGGCTGGCCCTTTATAACGGTATCCTTCATTGGAAGAATCGGTGGCTGGTTTTTCAGGCGCCGGTTTCTTCTCGTTGGAATCATTGGTACCGTCCGGCGTCATTTTCAGGTTGAGCGGTCCGGGCTGGTCGTTATCGAAATCATTATCCCAGTCATCTTCATCACGGTTATACCAGCTCACATCATAGTTGCGCCGAACCTCGCGATCCATTTCGATATTTTTTCCTACCGGAACCCTAATGGTTACTGTAACCCGCTGACCACGGTATTTTGAGTGCGGGGGCAGGGAAAAACCTTCCGGCAGGTACAGTACGGAATCCTGTTGATTCAGGTGGAAAGCGATATCATGTGCCAGCATCTTTGCCTGTTGAACAGTACGGCCCCTGGAGAAGCGTGATACATCCACAGAAAAGCTGTCGGTTGTACTTTTCTCTATTCTTATACGGATATAGTTAATCAGTACAGTATCGTCTGCAATCAGCAGGTGATCATCAAAAAAGCTGATATCATCTCCGTTGATATCCGAAAGAATGCCAGGCGTTCTTTTCAGGATCAGCTTCCCTTTCGACGGTTGTTGAATAGCTATTGTTTCAGTTTCGGTAGCTGGTCTTCTGAAGTCTTTTACAAAAGAAGTAGCAATGATAGCGGCAAAAGCTAATCCGAGTAACCACAGGAAGGTCAGGGTATAACCCGCATAGCGGTTGCTTTCCTTTACGCCTGTGAGTTTACGGATAATAAATATTACCAGTGCAACGATCGGGATGCCTATCAGCAGGCCAACAGCAGGCCACAACAGCATACTTTGCACCGGGGCGCCGAGTAACAGATCCTTAATGGGGAATAGGGCCGCGGAAGTGGCCGCAATGGCTATTCCTGCCACTATCAGGCAGATCAGCATCACTACAGCAAAGAAATAAAAGAACCCCTTGGTAACGGCTACCAACACTTTTCCCAATCCACTGGCCAGGCTCACAAAAAAGCGTTCAATATCGTTACCTACCTGCTTGCCGCGGCCCTGAGAAAAATTTCGGATATCATCTCCTACATTTTTCATCTGGCCTTTCATATGATTTAATTCATCCTGGATAGTGGATTTTATGGTATTAAGATCCACCTTTTCTCCCCTCATTTCCAGCTTTTCCGCTGCAGTGTCGGCCGATGGCGTGGCTATCCACAGGATGAAGTATACCAGGATACCAGTACCAAAACCTCCAATTGCCAGGAGGGCAAATATGATACGGAAAATCACGGGATCGATATTAAAATAGGCACCTAAACCACTACATACGCCACTTAATACCTTGTTGTCCGGATCGCGGTACAAGCGTTTGCGGGGGCGGCGAATATATCCGGCATATGGATCATCCTCTTTCTGTTGCTGGCTGTTTTCCCCTGCAACGTCGTCGAACTGTTCCGGCGTGCCCATGGAAGCTTTCACGGCAATTACATCTTCGTCTGTAATGCAATGAGCACCTTTCTTCAGTTTATCCTGGAATATCTCAGCAATGCGGCTTTCAATATCAGACACGATTTCATCCCCACCCTCCTCTTTCGAGAAATATTTCTTCAGGCTGCCGAGATACTGATTCAGTATCTCATACGCGCTATCCTCAATGGGGATAAGGCGGCCCGAAAGGTTTATGTTGATTATCTTTTTCATTACCAGTTGATTTTAGGTTTTAGGTAGTCTTCCTTTACAGGGGTGTACTATTTTGTGTTAATTGATGTACGGCATTAGCCAGTTCGTTCCAGGTACTTTCCAGTTCCTTATAAAAGGTTTCGCCTTTTTCTGTCATGGAAAAATATTTCCGTGGGGGACCTGAACTGCTTTCTACCCAGCGGTACGTGAGCAATTCTGCATTTTTCAATCTTGTTAGTAAAGGATAAAGTGTGCCCTCCAGGATATCCAGCTTTGCTTCCTTCATCTTTTCGATGATATCTGAAGGGTAAGCTTCTCCTTGCTTAATGACGGACAAAATGCAAAACTCCAGCACTCCCTTCCTCATCTGCGATTGTGTGTTATCAATGTTCATGGCAAGTGAGCTTTAATGTTTTTTTCTAATGGTGGTTTCTGAATATAGTTATAAAGGTATTTGATAGCTATTCTTTCAACTTTACGACACAAAAATAAGAAATTTTTACTACTATGCAATACACAATACCATAGAAAGCAAAATAACTTGCTTAAAATGTTACCCGGTTAAACCAGCAAAAGCCGGTATGAGTCTGTCTTTCCCGCCAAAAAAAAGTTATAACCTGTATTTCAGAATAATGATGACCGGTTAATAATAAGGATGAATGGAATATTGCGGCTGATATCGCTTTTAATGTTAAAAGCCTTTAACATTTTTTTAATTGGGTATTTAACTATATTATGGTTATCCTCTATTACATTTGCATCAGGCGTATTTACACATGAAGAAATTAATTGGCATATTCCTTCTGACACTGATGGTGTCACAACTGCTTCCGATCAAGGAAGTTGGGAAGCTGCTGTTTAATAACCAGATTGTGGAAGAACACCCGGTTGATTGTGGTGGCGATCATATAAAGATTGCGAAGGAACTGAAGTTCTGTAAACAGTTTGATGAAATCCAATTTAATCCGCTGCTCATTCTTGGTATTTTGCAATATCATTTAATGGAAGACATTCCCAGCAATCCTGCTCAGGAAATTCACGCTCCCCCTCCCAATATGCATCTCGCATAATTTCGTTCAGCCGTTGTAGTTACAGCAGCTGTATCCTCGATTCATTTATTACCGGTTATTTTAAACACTACCCAGGCTACGTGTATCCATAAGGCGATACCTGTATTAAAGCCGTTAACGGTAGTACTATTCTATCATTGTAGCTTCCACGGTTGCGGCATCTTGCTGCTATCCGGAAGTGCGATCCCTAAACGGAAAAGCGTATTTTATGAACAAGCAAACATCATTATTCTCTAATATAAAAGGCGATTTTTCAGCCGGCCTTGTTGTTTTCCTCATTGCGGTGCCATTGTGCCTGGGAATTGCCCTGGCCTCCGGAGCCCCCCTGTTTGCCGGTATGATTTCCGGTATCATCGGTGGCCTGGTGATCGGCTTTTTAAGTGGCTCGCAAATGAGTGTAAGCGGACCCGCAGCTGGTCTTACCGCCGTTGTACTGGTAGCTATCACCAAACTCGGCGCATTCGATATATTCCTCCTGAGTGTGGTAATAGGCGGCGCCATCCAGCTTATCCTGGGATTAATCAAAGCAGGTACAGTAGCCAACTACTTCCCTTCCAATGTGATCACAGGTATGCTTACCGCTATCGGTATTATCATTATCCTGAAACAGATACCTCATGCATTTGGCTACGACGCCGATTCTGAAGGTGATTTTACTTTTTTTCAGGTAGATGGAGAAAATACTTTCAGCGCTTTGTTGTCTACGATTAACCACATTAACCTTGGCGCAACGCTGATCACCATTGTTTCCATTTTCATTATTCTGTACTGGAGCAAGATCCCGAAGCTCAATGTAGTGCCAGCGCCACTGGTAGCAGTAATTACCGGCATATTGCTCAATATGGCATTTTCCGGCAGTGAGCTGCTGGCACTGGGATCTAATCACCTGGTAACCTTACCGGTACCAAGCAGTTTTGGCGATTTCGTTAGCCAGTTCACCCTGCCTAACTTCAGCGCCATTACCAACAAGGATGTGTGGATCACCGGTATTACTATTGCTATAGTAGCCTCTGTGGAAACCCTCCTGAACGTAGAGGCCACGGATAAGCTCGATCCTATGAAGCGCCACACTTCCCCTAACAGGGAGCTGAAAGCTCAGGGGATTGGTAACATGATCAGCGGTTTAATTGGCGGTTTGCCTATTACATCCGTAATTGTACGCTCCAGCGCCAACATCAATGCCGGCGCTAAAACCAAAATGGCCACCATGACACATGGTGCATTATTATTGGTTTGTACTGCATTGATCCCGGGATTATTAAACAAGATTCCGCTGGCTACCCTGGCAGCAGTGTTGCTGGTAACCGGTTACAAATTGTGCAAGATTTCCATTTTCAAGGAAATGTTCAAAAACGGCAAGTATCAATGGGTACCTTTTGCAGTAACGGTAGTAGCCATTGTGTTTACGGACCTGCTGGTTGGTATCGCACTGGGTATGGCCGTAAGCATAATAGCCATCCTGCGCGGTAATATGAAAAGCTCTTACTATTTCAGGAAAGAGAAATATCATAGCGGCGACAGCATCCGGCTGGAACTGGCACAGGAGGTTTCTTTCCTGAACAAGGCCAGCATCCTGCTTACACTGGATCATATGCCGGAAAATATCACACTGGTAATTGATGCACATAAAACAGCTTATATCGACTTTGATGTACTGCAGACTATACGCGAATTCAAAGACATTAAAGCGCCGCAGAAAAATATCAAAGTAATCCTGACGGGGTTTAAATCTGTGTACAATATTCAAAACACACCAGACCTCTCTGTCGAAGAACAAAACCGGCTGAACTCTCCGCAGGTACACACTATTTCTTCCGGCAACCACAAGGAGTTGCTGAAAGAGCTGCAATTGAATTAAAGGCTGAAGCCTTTGACTGAAGGAAAAGCAACGGATTCTAACTCCGTCCATTTTTTAATTTCAAAAAATGACAATAATGAAGACGCTTAATAAAATATCTCAAGCCAATATATCTCCAAAGAAAGCATTGGAATTGCTAAAAGCCGGTAACACCCGGTTTGTGGATAACCTCCGCGTGAACCGTAATCTTCTTCAGATGGTGAACGATACCTCCGACGGACAATGGCCTATGGCGGCAATTGTAAGTTGTATGGATTCCCGCACCTCTGCAGAATTGATCTTTGACCAGGGGCTGGGTGATATTTTCAGCATCCGTTTAGCCGGCGCCGTTATTTCTGATAACGTACTGGGCAGTCTTGAGTACGCCTGTAAGGTAGCCGGTTCCAAATTCATAGTGGTCCTGGGCCATACTAAATGCGGTGCAGTTAAAGGGGCCTGCGATACAGTGGAAATGGGTAATCTCACCGGGTTACTGAATAAAATAACACCTGCCGTTTTTGCAGAAAAATCTGTTAAAGAAGACCGCACTTCTCACAACAGTAAATTTGTGGAAGCTGTAAATAAGATCCACGTAGAACGCTCTGTTCAGGCTATTATGGAACAAAGCAACATTTTGCGCGACATGATACAGAAAGGCGAGGTAGGTATTATCGGCGCTATTTACGATGTGGAAACCGGGATTGTGAGCTTTATGGAACATACCCTGATCCTCGAAAATAACAAACCGGCAGAGGCAACAGCAGTAGCTGTTTAACCGCCTGCGCCTTTTATAGAAGAGAATAAACTTGCTTTTTCGTAAAAAAGAGGGAGGCACCGATAACATGTTTGATCAATTATTTAAAGGCATTGACCGAACTGTTATTGGCAGCCTCCTTTTTTATATCTGTTGCAGCCGGGCTGCAGCTTGTTCCAGCGTAGCCTGCTTCTTTGCAAAGCAAAACCGGATTACATGATCATCTTTTCCATCCTGGTAGAATGCTGAAACCGGGATCACGGCCACACCAAATTCTTTGGTCATACGAATAGCAAAATCCTTATCTCCTTCATTTGAGATCCTGTCATACTTCATCAGTTGAAAATAACTCCCCTGGCTGGCCAGCGGGGTGAAACGGGTATCTTTCATCAACTCCAGGAAATAATCTCTTTTCTGCTGGTAAAACGCCGGCAACTCAAGATAATGCGACGGTGTTTCCAGGAATTTTGCCAGGCCATACTGCATGGGCGTATTCACTGAAAAGCAGAGGTATTGATGTACTTTCCTGTACTCTTTCATCAGGTGTTCCGGCGCCACGCAATAACCCATTTTCCAACCGGTATTATGGAATACTTTGCCAAAGGAAAACGTAACAAAGCTGTTGCGGAAAATAGCCGGGTATCGCAATATGCTGTGATGCTGCGCGCCGTCAAATACCAGGTGCTCATATACTTCATCTGATAATACAATCAGGTTAAACTCATCCACCAGTTTTTCCAGTTCCTTTATATCATTTTCCTGTAAGATGCTTCCCGTGGGATTATGCGGGGTATTGAGCATAATCATCCTGGTGCGGGGCGTAATTTTGCTTCTTACTTCATCCCAGTTGATCCGGTAGCCGGGAAAGGACAACGGGATCAATACCGGCACTCCGCCGTTTACCAGCACATTGGGAATATAGCTGTCGTATGCCGGTTCAAAAATGATCACTTCATCACCCGGATGTATACACGTAGCAATGGCTGTAAAAATAGCATAGGTGCCTCCCGGCGTAATTGTGATTGCCGTATCAGGATGTACTTCGTGCTGGTAAAGATGGCTGATTTTCGAGGCAATGGCATTACGGAGCTGTGAAAGTCCCGGCATCGGGGCATATTGGTTATGCCCTTGCTGCATAGCCTCATTTACCATTGCTTTCAGCTCATCGCTGCAGTCGTAATCGGGAAATCCCTGGGAAAGGTTGATTGCCTGGTGGGAAGCCGCCAGAGCAGACATGACGGTGAATATAGTAGTGCCTACGTTGGGCAGTTTTGAGATCATTGCCGGATTTTTGATATTGAAATTCAGACGTTTGTTAGCAGGAAAACTTTCCGCCATTAAATATCTGAATTTCAATATCAAAAATCATAAAATATTTACAGGAACTTCTCGCCTTTGTTGCGTTTGATTTCTCCTACATATTCCTTGATCTGCTGTTCATTTTCTTTTTTGCAGATGAGCAGCACATCCTGGGTATCTATAACGATGAACTCGTCCAGTCCCTGCAAAAGCACCAGCTTTTCATTAGGCACTTTTACCATGCATTTGGTGGCGTCTATCACTACCACATTTTTTCCCTGCACAGCGTTGCCCAGATAATCTTTTTCCAGGTTCTCATAGGCAGAGGCCCAGGTGCCTAAGTCGCTCCAACCAAAGTTGGAGGGGATAACATACACATTGCCGGCCTTTTCCATGATACCGTAATCAATGGAAATATTGGTGCATTGAGGGTATACTTTCTCCATCACCTCTTTCTCCTGTGGTGTATTGAGTGCAGGAGTGGCCTGTTCAAAGAGCTCATCTATCTCCGGGAGGTATTGTTTAAAAGCTGCCAGGATGGTTTTTACATTCCAGACAAAGATGCCGGCATTCCAGAGGAAATCGCCGCTTTGGAGAAATGTTTTGGCCAGCTCCAGGTTAGGCTTTTCAGTAAAGGTTTTTACCTGGTACACATTATCTGCCACATGTTGTGGTTCAAACTGTATGTAGCCGTAACCGGTATCGGGACGGGTTGGTTTGATGCCCAGTGTAACCAGGGCGCTGTTTTTCTGTACAAACAACAACGCGTTTAAACAGGCGCTGGTAAATGCAGGTCCATCCATAATGAGATGGTCTGCCGGTGCACAAATAATGTTGGCCAGCGGGTCCTGTTTATGGATTTTGTGAGAAATATAAGCAACGCAGGGTGCTGTATTTTTACGGGATGGCTCGCTCACAATGTTGGCTATGGCCAATTCCGGTAACTGATCACTCACCTTTCCGGTATATTGGTGATGAGTTACCACAAATATATTTTCCTTGGGGATGAACTGCGCAAAGCGTTCATAAGTCCATTGGAGGAGGGTTTTCCCTGTGTTCAGGATGTCCAGGAACTGCTTGGGATTGTCTGTGCGGCTGTGGGGCCAGAACCTGCTGCCTATTCCCCCTGCCATTATTGCCACATAAAAATGGCTGTTCAGCTGTGTCATTTCTAAATAATTCCTTCTCTGATTAAATCGTGTAAGTGAATAATTCCCTGATATCGCTCACCGTCCATCACCAGCAGTTGGGTAATATCGTGCTGGCGCATCATTTCCAGTGCGTTAATGGCCAGTTGATCCTGCTGGATCATTTTCGGGTGAAGCGACATTATATCTTTTGCCGTTACAGCTGCTGTAGGAACTTCTTTCTCCAGCATTCTGCGCAGGTCACCATCTGTAATAATTCCCTTAAGCAACCCATTTTCATCCACTACAGCGGTAACTCCCAGCATTTTGGATGAAATTTCCACAATAACTTCCCTTAAAGAACTGTTAGCCAATACCTGCGGTGCTTTATGCTGTTTGCTGAGATCTGCTACCTTAAGGTACAATTTCTTTCCTAAAGCGCCACCGGGATGGAACTTGGCAAAATCTGCTGCAGTAAATCCGTGCCATTCTATCAGGCAAACCGCCAGGGCATCACCCATTACCAGCTGGGCAGTGGTGCTGGTAGTAGGTGCCAGGTTATTTGGACAGGCTTCCTGACTAACGGTAGTATTGAGTATTAAATCTGCCTCCTGGGCTAAAAACGAGCTGGTATTCCCCACCATGGCGATCAGCGTGTTGCCAAAATTCTTCACCAGGGGAACAAGTACCTTGATTTCAGCAGAAGTGCCGCTTTTAGAGATACACATCACCACATCCTCCTCTCTGATCATCCCCAGGTCTCCGTGGATAGCATCTGCTGCATGCATGAAAAGTGCTGGTGTACCGGTAGAATTAAATGTGGCCACTATTTTTTGGGCGATAATGGCGCTTTTGCCAATGCCCGTTACCACCAGTCTTCCCTGGCATTGTGCAATCGTTTCAACAACTTTCTCAAAATCTGCATCTATAAACTGTTGCAAATCATTAATAGCTGATGCCTCCATCGCAATTGTACGCCTGGCTACCTGTCCTATATTGATAGTTTGATTCCTTTTCATGATGATTTACAAATTTATCATTTTTTAACCAGCACTGGAACGGTCTGGTAATTTATATTGATACTCCGCGCTTTTTTAAGTAACTTCGTGTCCCCTAAAAAACATATAAATATATTTCGTCATTTGTTAGTTCTTTAGAGTTAAAATTTGAATGCAATGGCTGTTGTTAAGGAACGTTTGATGGATGCATTACGCGAACACTTCGGGTTCGATTCCTTTAAGGGAAATCAGGAAAAAATTATAAATAGCATCCTCTCAGGCAAAGATACTTTTGTGATAATGCCGACCGGCGGAGGTAAATCATTATGCTATCAATTACCGGCGCTGATGAAGCCGGGTTGTGCGCTGATCGTTTCCCCCCTTATTGCGCTGATGAAGAACCAGGTGGATCTGGTAAGAGGTTACAGCAGTAAGGACAATGTGGCGCACTTTCTGAATTCTACCTTATCCAAGGCGCAGATCAAGAAAGTACGGGCTGATCTCACGGCAGGGAAAACCAAGCTGCTGTATGTAGCCCCGGAAACCCTTACCAAACAGGAAAACCTGGATTTCTTCAAGGAGCTTGAGATCTCATTTATTGCGGTAGATGAAGCGCACTGTATTTCCGAATGGGGTCACGACTTCAGGCCGGAATACCGCCGTTTGAAGGAAATGATTGACCAGATCAGTGAAAAACTGCCCATCATTGCGCTAACCGCTACTGCTACCCCGAAAGTGCAGAGCGATATCGTGAAGAATCTCGGACTAAATAAGGCTAATATCTTTATTTCGTCCTTTAACCGTCCAAACCTGTATTATGAGATCAGGCCTAAACGCAAAAAGGAACAGACGATTAAAGACATTGTGAAATTTATACATCAGCATAAAGGCAAAAGCGGTATTATTTACACGCTGAACCGTAAAACCACCGAAGAACTGGCAGATATGCTGGTGGCTAACGGTGTAAAGGCGGTGGCATACCATGCCGGCCTGGACCCTTCCACCAGGGCGCAGCGCCAGGATATGTTCCTTCATGAAGATACCGAAGTAATTGTGGCCACCATTGCGTTCGGAATGGGAATCGATAAGCCTGACGTACGATTTGTTATCCATTATAATATTCCTAAAAGCCTGGAAAATTATTACCAGGAAACCGGTCGCGCCGGAAGGGACGGACTGGAAGGGCATTGTATCTGCTATTATTCCCATAAAGATGTACAGAAACTGGAACATCTCATGCGCGATAAATCGCTCAGTGAACGTGAAATGGGCGCGCAACTGATTAACGAAACTGTGGCCTACGCGGAAAGCGCTGTATGCCGGCGCAAAGTTATTCTTCATTACTTCGGTGAACATTACGATACAGAAAACTGCGGACAATGCGATAACTGCCGCAATCCAAAAGAAAAAATAGAAGTAAAAAACCGGGTAGTGATCATGCTGAAAGCTATCCGCTCGCTTGAAGAACGCTTTGGCAGTGAATATGTGATCAATATCATCACCGGGAAAACCAGCCCGCAGATCAGTACTTACCGTCACGATAAACTTGATGTTTTCGGAGAAGGAAAAGAGTTTGATGCACATTTCTGGAATTCGCTGATGCGCCAGATGATGCTGGAAGGCCTGATAGAAAAAGATATCGAAGAATACGGCTTACTGAAAGTAACCGATAAGGGCGCCAAATTCCTCAAAAAGCCATACTCCATCATGGTGGCGCTGAACCACCAGTTTGATGAAGATACACTGGATGAAGAGGAAGAAGCAGCCGCAGAAGCACAGGCTTCCGCCGATCCTGCACTCTTTGAAATGCTGAAGGAACTGCGCAAAAAAGTATCAAAGGAAAAGAATCTTCCTCCCTTTGTTATCTTCCTGGAAACATCCCTGGAAGATATGGCCACCCAGTATCCCACTACTGTACAGGAGCTGGAAAAGATCCAGGGCGTAAGCAAGGGTAAAGCGATCCGCTATGGCAAACAGTTCCTGGACGTGATCACCAAATACGTGGAAGAGAACAATATCACCAAGCCGGACGATTTTGTGATGAAGAGCGTGGTGAATAAAAGCGGGATGAAAGTATTCATCATCCAGAATATCGATAAAAAAATACCACTCGAAACCATAGCGAAAAATAAAGAGCTCTCCCTCTCCCAGTTACTCGATGAGATGGAAACCATTGTTGCCAGTGGTACCAAACTGAACATCGATTATTGCCTGGATGAAGAACTGGACGACTATGCACAGGATGAGATCATGGAATATTTCAAAGGATGCGAAACATCCAGTCTTGCGCTCGCCAGGGAAGAACTGATTGAAAATGATTATTCGCTGGAGCAGTTAAAGCTAATGCGTATAAAATTCCTGGTAGTATACGGTAACTAATACCGGTTACCCGGGCCATACCACAACAAATGAGCATCAAACAAATACAGGAAACCATCGCACCTGTCAGGGAACAGGTTGTAACACACCCCTTATATGCTGAACTGCAAACATTAGATGATGTTCGCGTTTTTATGCAATACCATGTATATGCCGTATGGGATTTCATGTCTTTACTGAAAGGATTGCAGCAACAGCTTACCTGCGTTAATGTACCCTGGATACCAGCCGGCAGCGCTGCTACCCGTTATCTGATCAATGAAATTGTAACAGGAGAAGAAAGCGATATAGATAAAGAAGGGAACCGGTGCAGTCATTTTGAACTCTACGAACGTGCCATGCTTCAGGCCGGGGCAAACACGGGTCCTATAAACGCAATTATAGCCGGTGTAAGAGACGGTAAGGCGGTTCAGGATATATTGGCCACAGTCACCCTTCCTGAGGCCGTAAAGGGCTTTCTGAGCTTTACATTCGGGGTAATTGCCACCGGTAAGGCACATATCATGGCTGCCGTATTTACTTTTGGCAGGGAAGACCTGATCCCTGACATGTTTCTTGCCCTGGTAAAAGACCTTGATCTGAAGTTTCCCGGGAAGCTGGACACCTTCATTTATTACCTGGAAAGACATATTGAAGTTGATGGTGATCATCATAGTCAGCTGGCTATGCAAATGGTGAGCGAGTTATGCGGAACCGACAAAAATAAATGGGATGAGGCAGCTGAATACGCCCGCCAGTCACTGTATTGGCGGCATGAACTTTGGAGCGGTATCCTGAGCGAAAAAGTGATTTTGTAAAATTTTCCTGAAAAAATTTTGCAATTCAAAAGATTGTATTACTTTTGCAATCCCCTCACGAGAGAGGGCAATAAAAACGGATGGTGCGGTAGCTCAGTTGGTAGAGCAAAGGACTGAAAATCCTTGTGTCGCCGGTTCGATCCCGGCTCACACCACAGAAAGCTTCACAGAAATGTGAGGCTTTTTTTATGCCCATAAATGTACGATTCCATAATAAATACTATCTCGGAAAACGTTTGGAAAGCCTATGTATAATCCCTTTGAACTGCAGGAGTTGTGATTCCAGGGCTGCCATTTTTCAAACAAAGGAATGATGATCGCGAAATACATAATTATGTATCTTCCATAACATGAAATATGTATTAGCCTCGCTTTTGCTCCTATTATTTTATAGTTGCAGTGACACCATAACAACTGTAACCATTAACTCAGAAGAGTTATCCTCGCGCCGCAATCATGTTGCCATGAAACTGGATTATCTTGGTGAAAGCAACACCAAATTTGCCGGCGTCTCTTATACAGATAGCCTTCAAATATATAAATTGAAATCTCTGCGCATTGACGAATATGAAAATTTCGTAATTGGTGTGTCTGCTCAAAAATATACGTATCTGATTGATTCTTCTTCCGATGGAGGCCGGCACTGGACAACCATCCCCAACCCAATAGAATTACAATTCAACAACAACACGGTCTATGCAGAGCGAGTCATCGGTTTTTTTGTCAGCCGTGGTGGCCTTCATAAATATATAGTCAGTACAGAGTGTCTTTACTTTTCAATTGATAACGGCCCCTTTGAGCGATTCAAAATTGATAACAAAGGCAAAAGTTGTTTTTATGACAAAAACAATGACATTATTCTACTTTTGGGGCAACGCTTACCTCACAAATTCCCTGCAATCTTCGCTCCAGCAGGAGAAGCAAATACAAATATGTCTATGCCAATTTCCTTCTATCAGGATTCGTCACGAAGTATAAGCTATTTTCAATTCAGTAATCATCCTATAATGCCTGATACTTCCTTTGCAGGGCCGATTTTCCGTATGTTACAATCGCGGGAAATAGAAAAATATCCAACGTTCAAGGTCTTTAATGAAGAAAAATACTACCCAAAATATCAAATGACATTACGTCTTTCTGAAACGGAGAAGAGCGATACAATCCCTAAGGGAGTCAATTATTCTACCAATGACGGCGAACATGGCTTTTTCAGTGATACTTGTTTCAATCTACAAAAAGGTTACCGCCTCTTTTACTCCAACACTTCTGCTGATATGATATTTATCTGTACTGACTCTAATTTAGAAAACGATATAAGTTTCGCCTACCACGCCACACCGGTACTCACGTCAGCACTGAGTACATTATATCAATACACTATCCAGGAACAACCTCAACAAATAAATGTGACAATAGGCATTAAGAAAGGAAACATGTCAGCCACGAGAATGAATTTAAAATTATATGCTGCCAGTATACATAATGATACCAATTTTCATAAACTAATACCATTGGATATCGCATTTACACCAAATATTGATTCAACTGTATGGAAAGGAAGCTTTGATCCTTCAAAGCTAAAGCTAGAACCTGGCGATCGATACAAAATGATGATTTATTTTGCAGATCATACTAAAGAAGAGCGATTCGTCCTGGAAAGGGAATTCGTTCCGGAAAGCTTTTATACACGCTATCGGCAATGGATAACTTCGACCTGTTTTATGACAGGTTATTTGCTGATAATCATCTGTATATGGTATTTCTTTCCATTACAACTCCTATTTCTCAATCAAAAACTAAAGGCAGAAGAATGGTCCAAACTAGCCGGTGCCCCCCTTAATACCGTACTATCCGCTATTCGAATCCTATTTCCACTCTCTCTTTTTGTAAACACCCGATATGTTTACAACGCATGGATGCGTAAACACAGCGGTGTCATTAATGAACATTTTAACCGACTATATGTAGTGCGGGAAAGGAGTTCCTACATTCAGATACCCTTGTCATATCAATTATCCGGTGATACTACGCCTGTTTCTGTTAATCATCTGGCAACAATTCCACCTGCACTGATAAATCACAAACGGCTATTGATACAGATAATTGGAGAAGGAGGAATAGGGAAAACGACGCTGGGTATTCAGTTATGTAAGTGGCTTGTCAATTTTGAAAGTCACTTAAAAAGCAGTCAGGGCATTTTTATGGTAGATACAAACACCACCGACATCCTGAAAACCATCGAGGAAAAATTTAGGTTATGGATGCCAAATGAATTATTGCCTCCTTTATTTATTCAGGGTCTGTTAAAAAATAAAAATCTGGTAATATTGATAGATGCCCTTTCAGAATCCGGCGAACCAATGCAAGAGTACATTAACAATATCCACAGTCGGCTGCCTATCAATGCCATGATAATTACCTCAAGAATTCCCTACTCTTTCCAGCAATTACCCTGCTCATTTTTTTACCCACAATCATTGGACACGCAAAGCTTACTCTTTTTTGTAAGCAACTATATCGAAAATGCCAGAAACAGTGCAACCGACAAGTTTATAGGAAATATACTTACTACTGAGCAACAAAAACTGAACTTTACAGCTAAAGTAATTACTATTATACAGGATAACATAGAACATCGAATATCACCTGCTCAAGTTAAAATAATCATCGATTACTTTTTCGGCTCATTTAATTCTGCCAATTCATTTGAAACGATGCTGGCCAATATGCCTGAAAATATACTCGACATATACTATTATTATCTCTCAAGTACTAACCCAACTAATAACCATGCACCCAACTACCTATCATATGAATATTTGGTAAAAGTAGTTGAGTTGCTTGGTAGTATGAGCGTGGAAGACAACTATATTACTAAAGATATAGAAAAAGGCATAGCTAGAAACCGCATTTCCACAGAACTCCCCTACATCACAGGAGATCCGCTGCAACGATTACTTGATAATAATATTATTTACGAAAAAGAACGATTGGGAACTTACTTGTTACGTTTCAATCTTGATTCCATGGCCGAAGTTACTGCAGCTAAATATTACTACCTCAGCCACTTACAGGCCGGGACTTTACACGAATTCACTCAATTAGTAAATAACCTTACCCTCGCTGAGGGCTTTAAAACAGCTTTTCTAAGAGTATTGGGGAAAATGTCAAACTAAATTCATCCGGAGTTCCCATTCCTGCCAAAATGCTCACAAAATTTCGTGAAATCATTGCTGAAATATTTCGACCTTTCCCCGCTCCTTTCCACGAAAACGGAATAATCAGTATAAAAGCTGTTTATTCCGTTTTTTTTGCTCTTAAATGTTGCACCTGTTACTAAATCAGGTTAAAAATTGCCTTTACAAAAAGAAACCCGATCAAAGGCACTGGATTAAGTCAGAAAAGATAAAGCCTCCTCATTCTCCCGAATCCACTATTACACCAAATATCTTCCCTATAACCTCTTTCAGCTCTTCTACCCTTTCGTTAAACCGTAGCTCCGACTGGGTTACCAGTCTTTCAAAAATGTAAATACTGCCATTTTCTACCAGCTGTTTTAGCTGTGATATATTTTCCCCGCTGATCACTCTTTTATCAAACCAGCTTGAGTATAAAACGAAATAATGGATTTCAAAAGCAGATTGGTTAAAATATGACAGGATCTTCCGGATATCAAATTCACTATTGTCCAGTACCAGGTTGAGGTTAATAAGAAAAGATGTATCTGATGCCGTATGATATTGTATAACAGATTTGATTCGATGAAGCTGCTCATCAGTCCGGGAATAAGGATCCCGGGCATTTACCACAATAAATTTCTCCTTCCATGAAGCATCCAGTTTTATTGGTTGTTTGAAGATGTAAAACTGCTTCCTCCGAAATAAATATTGCAGCGTTCTCATTTTGCCGGAATGAGGGTTACCAACAACGACTAATAATTTCCGTGGGTTAAAGTTCATACTCAAAAAAACATAGAAAATATCAGAAAACTGTTAATCGATTGTGAACAGCATCATACTTTTTCTGCCAGCCAGGCAATCAGTTGCGCACAGGGTAATAGCAGCAGCTGCGCCAGTATAGTTCCCACTATACGTGCAATCACCATATACGAAACAAATCTTCTGAATGCTCCCTGCGAAAACCGGCCCAATACAACATCATCTGTAAGTATAGATAAATGCGGGTCTATAAATAACACCATTAATACCGTTGCTATCCCGTTTATAACTCCCGATAAATTGCTGGCGGTTGTTCTGTACTCCGGGTTCAGGTACGCTGCATACACACAGGATAAAACAGCAATGGTTATTATGGCGCTTGCCAGCACATTGTAAATGAAAACACGCCACGGAATATCCCGGTGGGCAGGAAGCTCCAGGAACTGTTCTTTCGTTGGCATTCGCATACTTTCCTTAACAAACTGCATTCCCGCTCCCGATAAACCAACATAAAATAACTTAGGAATGGATTTATGTACACTGAAATGCGATACAGCCTTTGTCAGCAACCGTTGAAATGTTGGGATCAGCAAAGCGCCCAATACTGCGCCAGCCGTACAGGATAAAAGAATATACCTGAATATGGCTACGTTGGAAGAAACACCCTGTTTGAGATCCTGTTCTACTGTTTTGGCCAGTAATGGGGCCTGCAAAGTATTGGCCGTACGGGATAGAAGAACAACGATATTAAAAAGAGAAAAAGTAATGGCAATCCTTCCAGTTTTTACACCTACCAGCCTGACTGCATATGATAAAGTAGTCATCCCGTTAATAAACATAGTAAGGACAAGTACAATAATAACCTGGGTTGCCATTTGGGTAAGTTTAGATGCTTGCTAAAGTAAGCATTATTCCGTTCTCAGGCTCCTCACCGGGTTGATGGCTCCCAGCCGGTGCGTCATTCCCAAAATGATCATACCTACCAGTATAGACAGGGTTCCGCCTACCACCAGGAACGGTAACAAACCAATATGAACCCTGTAGGCATATTCCATCAGCCAGCTGTTCAAAAGGTACCAGGATAAAGGCCAGGCAATAATATTGGAAACCACAATGATACCCAAGAACTCTTTTATAAACAACAACAGGATGTTCAGCCCCGACGCGCCAAGCACTTTCCTTATTCCCATCTCCTTACTTCTTTTTGCAATGCTCATGGTAACAATTCCCAGTACCCCAAGCAACACTATCATCAACGACACAACAGTGGCCGCTTTCGCTGCTTTCTGCATCTGTGTTTCGGTTTCATACAATCGGGCTATGCTGTCGTCCAGGAACCTGAAATCAAAGGGAGCATCCGGGAAAACCTGCTGCCATTTCCGTTGTAATGCAGCTATCTGCACCGAGGTGTTACCAGGATTAAAACGGAACGATAAATACCGGTATAGATTCGCCACTTTCACAGGTTGAAAGTAGATCGGGGTAATGGCATCGTGTAACGTGCCAAAATGAAAATCACGGGTAACGCCGCTCACATACAGCACCCGGCTGAAATTGTGTAAACGCAGGGGCTTGTTGATCGCCTCCTCTGCGGTTCTCCAGCCCAACGCCTTTACAGCTGCTTCATTGACAACAATTTTTGCAGAATCAGCAGCAGTGCCGTCATAAAATTTTCCAGCATCCAGTTTTATATCGTAGGTAAGCAGGTAACGCTCATCTGTTGTAAGCACAACCGCTGAAACAGCTGTACTGGAATCATTTTCCGGCCGGTAAATTCTGTTAGCCCCACTGGCTGCTCCATCGGGAATTTCATAAGCAAATGTTGCCTCCTTTATTTCCGGCATCGCACGGAACTCATCCCGCATACGCTCCATATGCGCTACGCCGGCTGCAGTCCAATCGCGTGGCACTGCGGCTGTCACCACCTTCTCTTTATTATACCCAAGGTCTGAATTGAAAAAGAAAGCCACCTGCCGATCTATTACAATTGCAGCAATAAATACTACAATTGCAGCCACAAACTGTACGGCAACAAGCGATCGCCTGAATAATAATTTCTCTTTCACATTCTTCATTTTACCCTTCAATGCAGTCACCGAAGGTTGAGCAGATAATATAAATGCAGGGTAAATGCCGGCAAGCAAACCAGTAAACCCTATAATCATCAACGGTAACACCGCAAACCAGGCCGGAAAGGCAGACAAACCCGGAATATCTTTCCCAATAATCTGACCGAATAACGGTCGGAGTATAAAAAACAATCCCAGTGATACAAAACATGAAAACGCAACCACCAGTACTGATTCCGTAATAAATTGGACCACCAGCTGCTGCCGTCTTCCTCCAATTGCTTTCCGTACGCCAATTTCCTTTAACCTCGTTAAAGAATTACCAATAGAAAGGTTTACAAAGTTTATAACCGCCATTAATAAAATAAACAATGCTACCAGGGAAAAAATAGCAATCATTTTTCCTGCAAGTCCGTTATACATTGTGATATAAGAATCCTTCAATGCCACCGGCGTCACTTCCAGAGAACGTTGAATTTCAGCAGTGGTATTGGTACTCAGCAATGTTTTTATAGGTTTCTTTAACTGTTCAGCAGTAACACCTGGCTTCAGCAATACATACCCTACGATATTGGGCGACAACCAGCTTGTAAACCCAAATTCGCGGCCAAAATAACGGATGCTGCCTGTCGACAGGAATATTTCATTTCCCGGTTTAAAGAAGTTGGTAACTGTATTAAAAGGAAGATCTTTTATTACTGCTGTTATTTCAAAATTATCATTCTTTCCATCAAAAGATTGAATCCTTATTAACTTTCCTACCACATCTGATCTTCCAAAATACTGCCTGGCTTTTTTCTCAGTTAATACCACTGCATTGGGCTTATCCATAGCGGTACGCGGATCACCATAGGCCACAGGAAAATTAAAGATCTCAAAAAAAGTAGAATCACCCGGCTGTACGCCTTCCCGGAAATGCTTATCTCCTACAGAAATTACCACGTTAATCCCGTCATGGGCATACGCTTTTTCTATGAGTGACGGATAGTTATCCTGCAATGATTTGGTTAATGGTCCTAATGTTGCAAACTCTACTCCTGTTTCCGGGTTGGCCCACTTACTTTTCAACAGGAAAATACGGTCGTTGTTTTTAATAAAATGGTTCACCCGGTACTCACCCCATGTGTATGCACCAATCAATAATACAACAGTGATCCCGATAGCCAACCCCCATATATTCACCGCAGCAAAAAAACGGTTCTTTCCCATATTTCTCCAGGCAATCAGAAAGTAGTTCTTTATCATAACCAAAAAATATGTTCATTTCTCCGCGAAAAAAATGCCGTGCTTTAATCTATTAATAATCAATATTTTTTATAGACGATTCTTGTCCGTTAGCGGACAATTTTTGTTCATTTTTGCACGCGGGATACCCTATTGCCGCAAAAGTACCTGTCCAACCATATACATTCTTTCTTTTGATTTACATAGTACGCTTATTCCCTTCAAATATTAAACTGCTTTGCATAAGCTTATACTGCTAACTCAATATATGCAGACGATTTTAAAGAAAAACAACTACAATTCGCAATACTATGACTACGTATATCCATATCAGTTATATTGCAGCGACTTATTTCCCACTATAAGGAAAACGGGGCTGTTCTTCAGTATACAAGAGATGATCATCTGAAAAATTATTGTTTTCAGTTTATCTCATGGGCATTGCAAAAAGAATGTTTAACCATGGAGTCGGATCCTTAAAAGCACTGCCGCATTAATAAAATAAATCCTTTACCGGGAACGCATTCATCAGGTGAATTCCCGATGAAAGACGGCACTCAACTGTGCTACTGGTAACGACAGGTGCCCGTACAGTAATATTCCTGATCAACAGTGGAATAGCCCGTTTTATATGCCCTGTTTCCGGAAAACAGGACGTTTTCTTTCCTTGAAAAAGGAATCACGCGCGATTTACTATCTTCAATACATTAAACAACAGGAATATGCTTCCTTTTGCCAATATGCCTTATGGTAATGCACCCGTATATTGCTTTCCGTTAACAGAGATCTGCATGTACCTGCTTTTGCTTTTATGTGGCTGGCATGCCATGAAAAAGGGTACAGCGCAGGTTGCCTGGCTATTGGGTGCACTTTGCTTCGGACTGCTGCTGGAATATGTGAACGTGGCTACCAACAGTGGCTATGTATACGGCCAATTCTGGCTCATGCTTGGAAAAGCGCCCCGTAATATTCCATTTTGTATAGGTTGTGGTTGGGCGGTCATTATTTATTCATCGCGCTTATTCACAGATAATTTCGCGTTGCCGGCGTGGGCGGCGGCGGCGCTCGACAGTCTGCTGGCGTTGAATATTGACGTGAGTATGGATGTTGTGGCATACCGCCTGCATATGTGGCACTGGGATTGGGCAGGCAGGGGGTATCCTGCTGAAACACTCACCGGTCAATGGTTTGGCGTGCCGTATGCAAATTTTTATGGTTGGTTGCTGGTGGTATTTTTCTATTCGTTCTTTAGCAGGTTACTTGAAAAAGCAGCAGTTAAAAAGATGTGGAAGGCCACACTGCCTTTGCTTTCCATTATCCTTTCCCAGGCTGCCCTGTGTCTATCTCTGTTTCCGCTGGCCAACCTGCTGAAACAGGCATTTGGCATCAGCAGTATGCATCGGCTCCTTGCTTTATTGATAATATTGATGCTATTGGTAGCTATAGGCTTTGCCAGGAGAAATAAAAAAAGTGCTCATTATTTTCCTCCGGCGGCATGGGTGGTTCCTTTGTGGTTCCACTTGTATTTCGTAACATGGTTATTTTTAGGTGG
The DNA here is from genome assembly GCF_040546735.1 of Chitinophaga sp. OAE865. Lineage (NCBI taxonomy): Bacteria > Pseudomonadati > Bacteroidota > Chitinophagia > Chitinophagales > Chitinophagaceae > Chitinophaga > Chitinophaga sp. OAE865. The sequence continues at coordinate 730,016 of NZ_JBEPOF010000001.1, forward strand.
TTTCTCAGGCGAAAACAGCAGGATGACGCTCTTTTCCCTGTTGAATGTGATGGCCGGTATATTCATCCATTTACCGATGCTTATAAAGAAGCGTCCTGTAACCATTTTAGCAGAAACGTGTTAATATTAAATATCTTTTTACGGGCTTAAAATAATACTTACCGGTGGGAACATTGATTGGTTATCTAACAGGTGCTGAATGGCATATTTATATAAAAATTGGCAGTATAGTTTTGCTGATCCTTATTTTCATTGGTTTAATAGCTACTATCCTGCTTGAAAACCGTAACCCGGTAAAGGCCATCGGCTACATTCTTGTACTGGTGTTTATTCCCGTAGTAGGATTAATCGTTTATTACTACCTGGGCCGCGATTTACGCAAGAGAAGGAGGTTTACGCTGAAAGGCAGTAAAGATGAAGTATTATTTTCCAGGTACTGGGAATCGCAGAAACCACTTGTAGAACAAATGCAGGTGGAGCTCCGTCGGCTTGTCGGAAATAAACAGGAAATTTCTGCCATGCTGCTTAATACCAGGCAATCTATTTTAAGTAAAAACAACAGGGTACAATTACTGATTAATGGCGAAGAAAAGTTCCCTATGGTTTTCAGCGCATTGCGTGCCGCTAAACATCATATTCACATTGAATACTACATGATTGCTGCAGATGATGTAGGCAACCAGGTAACAGATATCCTGATTGAAAAATTAAACCAGGGTGTACAGGTGCGCTTCCTGTACGACGACATGGGCAGCGACCGGATTGGTGATATTCCAGAGCGCTTAAAAGCACATGGCGCCAGTGTATATCCTTTCTCGCCGGTACTGGTAGACTTTTACCTGAATGCCAACTATAGGAATCACCGGAAAATTATTGTCGTAGATGGCAGGATTGGCTTCGTAGGAGGTATCAATCTCGACGAGCGATACATCAATAATGGCAAGCACCCTACCTTCTGGAGAGATACTCATCTGAAAATTGAAGGCGACGCTGTGAACATTTTACAACTACAGTTTTTGATGAGCTACCGTTATTGCAGTAAAGAAGTATTTCCTTTTGCTGCACCGTTTTTTGGCCGTTCCGACCTCACAGGTACCTGTTTTGTAGATATTGTTGCCAGCGGGCCCGATTCAGAGTGGCCTATAGCCATGCAAAGCATCCTGATGGCTATCAATATAGCTAAAAGAAGGATCAGGATCGCCAATCCATATTTCATTCCTACCGAGGAATTACTTACGGCGCTGCAAATGGCAGCTTTATCGGGCAAAGATGTGCAGCTTATGTTGCCCTTAAAAGGTGATTCCTATATTGTACAACATGCAGCCCTTTCCTATCTGAAACCTTTGCTGGCAGCAGGTGTAAGAATTTTCTTTTATACCCGGGGGTTCATTCATGCCAAAACAATGGTAATAGATGATAATCTTGCCTGGGTAAGCTCTGTTAATTTCGACAACCGAAGCTTTTACCTGAATTGCGAAATAGGCGCTTTGATTTATGATACAGAGGTAGCTGGCCGGCTAAACAAGGTTTTTGAAGAAGATCTGCTGTATTCAGTTCCGGTCCAGGAAACCCGCTGGAACAAACGCAACCTTTTAAAACGGTTTATGGACGCTGTATGCCGTCTTCTCACTCCGCTGTTATAGGGCCTAATACTTCTCTTCATCCGGATCGAGGAACTCACCGTTGTCTTCTTCCAGATCCTCGTGCCTGTCCCCTCCTATGCTGTAAATATTATTTTCCTCATCTTCCTCTCCAATGGCTTCTGATTCGTCGTCCAGTTCGGCACCGGGAATATCCAGGTCATCTCCTGTTTTATCCTGCCTCCAGGTTCCTTCCTGTTCCTCGTTTTCTTTGAGCTTTTTCTTATCCGGCTGTAATTCACTGTTTCTGCGGAAAGACCCGGTCACCTCATTAATATCAAGGTCCACTTCCTTGTCCCTGTTTTTCCTGTTCATAATATCTTCACTGGCAGGATACTCAGGGTAGCCCGGGAACTGATCTTCCTCTTTTTGGGGAGGTTGTTTACCTTCCTGTCCTGTTTTATTCTTTTTATTAGCCATGATCAAAATCTTTTAGTGATTAAAAATGCAGAAAATGCCGTGCCACATCATGTAGCAGGCATTATATCAGGAAGATAACAAAGCAGGATAATGATTGTTTACAGGGTAGATCAGCGTTTTTTTCCTACCAGGTTTAATTGCAGCGACAAGCCGGCAGAATATAGCTTTACCTGTCCGGATCCTACCCCATGCAGGGGAATTTTTGCATAGGGTTGCACTCCAACAATTAATCTTCTTCCCGCCGGATGCTGGTAAAGGGCTCCTACATTCAGGATGGCAAGGTAATGCTGGTTTTTATTATTTACAGTCCATTCCTTTTCCGGAGAATATTTGTAGATGTACTGGTATTTCTCTTTCAGCATAATGTAATTTGACATACCGAGTGTGGCGCTCACGGTGTTGTTCTTTACCTGCAGAAATGTATAGTTAATATTCACGGGTATATCGAGCACATCGCAATTGGCATTTACTTTAACAAGGTCGTATGGATTGGTGTAATTCGGATTTCTATAATCACTGCGGGTGGCGCCGTATAATTTTTTACTATAAACAACACCACTTGTCACAAACCAATGCTGGTTAAAATAATAGTGAGCCAGTGCCCCTATATTAAAGCCAACGTTACCATAATTAAACGATGGAGCAACATTCAGATCTGGGCCTAATGTTACTCCGAAGTAAAGTCCTTTTGAGTTAATTTTCCGTCGCACAATTTTCTCCTGCTGGTTTTGCTGGAATTCAGTAAGTACAGCTATTTCAGACGGTTTCCCAATTTTCGTATATACGTTATAGTTAGTACTGCTTTTTATATTCAGTAACCTGAGGACGGAATATCCCGCAGTTGAATCAACAGTCTCTTTATTGTCTATTCTCTCTCTTGTTCCGGTGCTTATACCCGGCACTTTGTTATCATTATCTGTTGTTTGTTTTTCCGTTGAATATCTATCTGTTGTGTTTGTTTTTGGCAGATAGGTTCCTTCAGGCAACTGGGTTTGCTGACGGCCGGTAATTACTTTTGCTGTATTTGTTTTTGGCAGATGATTATCAGACAAGAGTACCCCTTGCTGTTGGATTGGTTTATTTACTGTTGCATTCGTTTTTTCCGGTGTGTCTGGTAACAAACCGTTTTGCTGCTGTATTTTATTTTCCGCCGGGGTTGTTTTTGGTAAATGGTGGGTGCTACTGTCTACCGTAGAGGCACCTTGCCTATTGTTAGCAGTACTTTGTTGATCAGGGGAACTCACTGTTGCACGTGAAACCGTTTTATCCGCTACTGGTGACTGCATAATCCACCACCCGAGCCCTCCCAGTACCGGCAATAATAACAGCCACCACCAGCCGGACGGACGTTTTTTATTATTACCGGCATCCAGCAGTGATTCCATTTTTTTCCAGGCATCCTGGTCGAATGGAATATCAGCTTCATTCAGCTTATTACGGATACTATTTTCAAATGCGTCATTCATTTTTGTATAAGGGCATATTTATGTCTACTCCATTGGTAGTACTCGTGGAAGCTTTTATAATCCTGTCTTTCAGTATTTTTTTTGCTTTGAATAAATTTGACTTGGATGTTCCTTCAGATATTCGCAACATTTCTGCTATTTCCTGATGCTGAAACCCTTCCATCACATACAGGTTAAAAACAGTTCTGTAAGCCGGTGGCAAAGCCTGCACATGCTTTAGCAGTTCGTCATAAGACAATTTATCAATTATTTTTTCATCTGTTCCTGGTTCCGGTACCTGGTTAATATCATCCGTAAAAACAAGTTTCTTTTTACCTCTTAGAAAATCGATAGAGGTATTCACCATAATCCGGGCCAGCCATGTTTTAAATGACCGGGAGGTATCAAATGTTTCAATGTGGTGGAATATTTTAAGGAATCCGTCGTTCATGATTTCAACAGCCTCATCTCTGTTTTGCGCATACCGCAAACAGATACTTAATGCATAGCCAAAAAAGTTACGGTATAGCACTTCCTGACTGCTGCGTTCTTTTTTGCAGCAACCGGCAATCAATTCATTAATATTATTCAGCTCGTGCACAAAAATATTCTTACCTGCTTTTGGGTATTGAGTGCGTTTTGTTTTCTTGTCTGAAAATGATAGTATGATAAAAATTTCAACTGAAAATAGATACGGCAGAGGACAACAAAAGGTTGCTTTACCAGGAAAATAATTCCTCTTGTTAAAAATCCGCTTTTTCAGCCTTTTTTACGAAGTTTTGGTTATTTACAACACTTGAGTTCAACCTGCCCATGATAATTGAATTTTGGCCCATTTCTGAAGGTCGTTTTTCTGGCTGAATTCTTATTTTTTATGCTGTACCTGCTAAAATATAAAAGGCAGACCGTAAAACAATCTGCCTTTTATAAATAACTAATTATTCCTATCGCCCCATATAAACCATCAGGATTTGTACATCGCTTGGATTGACCCCGCTTATACGACTTGCCTGACCAAGTGTATGTGGACGAATTTTATTAAACTTTTGTCTTGCTTCATTTGACAATGAAACCAGTTTTGCATAATCAAAATTGGATGGTATCACCAGATCTTCAAGCTGACTCATTTTCTGAACCAGTTCATTTTCCTTTTCAATATATACATCATACTTGATCTGTATCTCGGCCTGTTCCAGGATATCTTTACTAAATCCGGAGAGTGCGTTTCCTATTTTTTCTACACGGTCTTTCATCGCAAAAATATCAAGCCCCGGGCGTAATAGTATCTGATGCGCTTTCTGTTTCTGTGTCAACGGGGCTGAAGATCTTTCTTCAAGGAGACTGCTTATTTCTTCCGGTTCAATTGATAATTCTTTCAGGATACGTTTTATATCTTCAACTCCTTGCTTTTTTTCCTGTACTTTCTGCATTCTTTCTTCGGAAGCAAGTCCCATTTTATAACTTCTTTCTGTAAGGCGAAGATCCGCATTGTCCTGGCGTAGAAGTGTTCTGAACTCTGCCCGTGACGTGAACATCCGGTAGGGTTCTTCTGTGCCTTTATTAATCAGGTCATCAATCAATACTCCAATATACGCTTCACTCCTTTTGAGTACAAAGGGTGCCTCTTCACGGGCCTTCAGATGTGCATTTATACCCGCCATAATACCCTGGCAAGCTGCCTCCTCATATCCGGTAGTGCCGTTTATCTGACCGGCAAAAAAGAGATTCTGTACATGCTTGGTTTCCAAGGAAAACTGGAGCTGTGTTGGTGGAAAGAAGTCATACTCAATAGCATAACCCGGACGGAACATGCGACAATTTTCAAATCCCGGAACCAGGCGAAGCGCCTTCATTTGTACATCTTCCGGTAAAGAAGTAGAGAAGCCATTTACATATATTTCCACGGTATCCCAGCCTTCAGGTTCTACAAATAACTGATGTCTCTCTCTTTCTGCAAAACGGTTTATTTTATCTTCTATGCTTGGGCAGTAACGTGGACCAGTTCCCTGGATACGTCCCTGGAACATTGGAGACCTGTCAAAACCGGTACGTAGCATTTCATGTACGGCCTCGCTGGTGTAAGTGATCCAACAACTTTTTTGTTGTGCAGGTTTAATTTTTTCTGTTTCCAGATATGAAAACCCCACAATCTCATCATCTCCTTTCTGCTCTTCCATTTTGGAATAGTCGAGGCTTCTTCCATCGATGCGTGGAGGCGTACCCGTTTTCAGGCGATCGCTTTCAAAGCCCAGGGCAACAAGTTGTTCTGTTATACCAGTTGCAGCTTTCTCTGCTACCCTACCACCACCAAATTGTTTATCTCCAATATGGATCACTCCATTCAGAAATGTTCCATTCGTAAGTACTACAGCCTTTGCCTGAATTTCGTGGCCTAACCCCGTAATAACCCCATGACACCTTCCATCTTTCACAAGAAGTCCTTTTACCATATCCTGGTAAAAATCCACGTTTGGCGTTTTTTCCAGTGCCTCTCTCCATTTTGCGGCGAAAAGCATTCGATCGTTTTGTGTACGTGGGCTCCACATTGCGGGCCCTTTGGATCGGTTAAGCATACGGAATTGGATCATGGATTGATCCGTAACTATCCCGGAGTAGCCCCCCAATGCATCTATCTCTCTTACAATTTGTCCTTTTGCAATACCACCCATAGCAGGATTACAACTCATCTGAGCAATGGTTTGCATATTCATGGTTACCAATAAAACTTTGGAACCCATATTAGCGGCAGCGGCAGCGGCTTCACAGCCAGCATGTCCTGCACCCACAACAATAATATCGTATGATGGAAACATAATCAGTTTAGAAAGTGCAAAATTACGGAGAAGAAGGCAGAATTAAGCTATTAAATAGGAATGTTCCACGTGGAACATTTGAAAGCATCTAAATCGTTTATTAGTATGCTTCTATTACTACGGTACAAGGCAGAGATTGATTTAGGCAAGACTTTGCTTTTTAATATACCTGCATCAAGCTTTTATTTATGGATACAATTTCATAAGACTAAGTTTCCTAAGAGAGGATCAATGTTTCACGTGAAACATTCGAGGCGATTAATTGGAAGAAGAATTCAGGAACAAAGTGCTTTTAGATACCGCCTTCATGACTACTAAAAAAAATAATATCCTCGGTTAGTCATCCATATTAGAAGACAACATTCTCCGTGATTGGCAAGCTTATACTTCCCTTACCTAAAACCGAGAATATAATCCTGATGGCATCGTCTATTAATAACCGTATTAATGAATAAGAGAATTCCTTAAGAATATAGTCTTACTTATCCGAACAAGTCACTTTCTGCCCTACTCAACACCAATCACAAGCTGATCATTACCACATATTCACAGCTTAAAACTAAGACAAGAATCTCCAGGAAAGCCGCCTGTTAACAACTGCATTCAATGGCATAGCGAAAAGGGAAGTTTCAGCTAATCATGCTCATCAGAAAACACCGCACTTCCCCTATTTAACTCGAATTTGCAAGCTCATATTGACACATCCTCTAGCCTGAAATTTAAGGGAATGGTCACCAGGAGAAGTCCTACCCAACTAAATACGGGAAAAGGGAATAATTCCCGGTTAGTCATATTTATCAGAAAATAATGCTCTCTTGCTTAGCCCGAATTTGTAAGCAAATAATTGATACATCCTCTAGACTGAAACTAAGAGACTGGTCACTAGGAGAAGTCCCTTACAGCTAAATACGAAAAAGGGAATAATTCTCAGTTAGTCATATTCATCAGAAAACAATGCTCTCTTCCTTACTTAGCTCAAATTTGCAAGCTCATATTGATACATCCTCTAGACTGAAATTAAGGGAATGGTCACCAAGAGAAGTTGTCCCCTTACAACTAACTTCGGAAAAGGAATAATTTTCAGTTAGTCATATTCATCAGGAAATAATGCTCTCTCCCTGCTTAGCTGGAATTTGCAAGCTCATATTGACATCCTCTAGCCCGAAACTAGGGATAATCACAGACGAGTTGTTCCTTCGCAAACACATTTAATCAGTGAGTACCAAAAAGATAAACAATATTCCCAGTTAACTGCATTCATTCAGAAATAACCCATTTCTTCCAAACATTACAACAATTTACAGAGCTGATCATGCTACCTGCCCATAGCTAAAAATTAAGATAATAGTTTGCGAGGACGGGTTGCTTCTTAATAAATGCATTTAACGAATAGAGAAAAAGGAAATAATTCTCAACTAGGCATACTAGTCAAAACCAACCCAACTTTGCACTATATAACACCAATTTGCGAATTTGTTCTTATGTACCTCTGGCATAACAGCGGTCCCTGTTTTAAGTAAAAGATTTTTGCAAGCCGCCAAATGGAAATAAATTAGTCCCACTTTTAAACCCTATAGATTCCCCCCTCTTGCTATACTTAAAGGTAAGGTCTTGCGGATGCAGCCAAGTATGATAATTTAGTTAGCAGCCCCTTCAGAGCCCTTTTTTCTCGCTATACTTTGTGCGGGATTATGCAGAAAAAAGTTGAGGTTTCCGGGCTAATTCTGTTCATTCCAGTGGGAGCTTCCCTTTCTCAGCCCATTTATAAGCAATGCAACTTTTAAAGCCCTGCGAGATACTGATTATCCGTCCAATACGGTATGATATTCTCTCCTCAATCTCTAAACTTAAGCTACAAAGGCGGTTAATGCGAACAACATAAATCCGTTCATAGTTGCAAAGAATTCCTTTTTGATTAAAATACCAGGCCGAAGAAATCTTCAGAGACAATTCATTTAAGAAATCTAATTAGCCCATTCATAACGGCTCCTTAGTGTTGCTCAGAGGTAAAATGAAGGTTAAAAATTTAATCAGATTAAAAATTTGAACCAGCAGTTTTCCTGTTAGGAAAAGTTTGTAGCCGTACTCATACATAAATATATAATCCACAGCCTTCTTCAGAAGTTAAAGTTCACGTTTCCTCAAGTGTTTTTTGTTTCATGCAAACAACATATAAGGCATCACCGCCTTTTCCAATTATATGCCTGTAAACATGGGGAATAAGTACAGATAAGCCAAACATTGCTTACCTGCAGGTTAGGAGCGATTGATTTAGGGCGTTATAGAAATTTGGGGATCCTTGCCTAACCAAGTTCCTGTTTCAGAAAGATGCCGACGGTTCCAGGAAACTGCGTTATTGTCTTCTTTACGAGATTATGGTTACCTAAAGCAAATAAATACATTTAATACATGGTCCAGCCTTGCATATTCAGTCTTTATCCTTGTTAGGTCTACAACCCGGTTTTGACTCTGAAGATGATTCAATCCTTTTTAATCTTCGCCCTGCTTCGTTGAAGTTCTGTTGCGTCTGGCCAAAGAGCCTGGTAATCTCTACAGGGATATCAGGTAGAACTTATTTACAAGTATCATTGTCTGACAGATAACCCGCTATGGCTGACAGATGCTAAAGTCTCCAAAAATTCAATTTACTTCCTCTATAAAACGTCAAAAGCTTGCCCAAGTGAAAAGATCATTTTTGTTTCAATATTATTCTTTCGTAAGAAGAATTTGCCTCAATGGTCGAATTAACCAATGCTCCTTACATCCGATAAACACAATGTTTCACGTGGAACATATCGGGCGGTAGAGTAGAGCAGCTAAATTTACCAAACCTTGAATTACATTCATACAATCAGAAAAGAACCATTTGATCTTCTATAAATTGAAATGGTCTCAAAATTACGATTCTGTAGAGAGATGTTCCACGTGGAACATCTCTCTACAGAATCGTATATCATTCTCCAAAATATTTTTTCAGATACTCATCTTCCTTATTCCTCATTAAGGCAGCATCTTTTTTACTTTTATCTTTAAAGCCACATAAATGAAGTGCTCCGTGAAAAATCACACGATGCAGTTCATGAGCCACCGGCACCTTAAACTTCTCTGCATTTTCAAGAACCCTGTCAATGCTGATATATATCTCGCCCTCTGTAATAGCGGGATCCTCTCCCATTTCAAAAGTCACAATATCCGTATAGGTATCATGCTGTAAAAATTGCCTGTTAATTTCAAGCAAGTAGGTATCCGAGCAAAAAATATAATGCAAACTCTGCAAACCTTGTCCCTCTGCAGCAAAAAGATCGTTGAGGAATAATTTGAGCTTGCGCTTTCCTTTTAAATGATCTTTTACCTCATGCGATGTAAACTGAATGGCCATCTATGTTCAAAAAATTTAAATGGATGTAAAAGTAAAGTGAAATTTTGTTTTGCAGGACCTTTCTTTTTGCATATTGCCCATACAGAGGTAACTTTGCTTATCATTCATAAGTATGCATCCCAATTATGCCGGTACAAAGTTTAAACAGATTAACAAGTAGGAAATGAAAAAAAGCGTTATAAAATTATCGTCCCTGTCAACTGGAAAAAGCGCAGTGATTATAGAATTTGCAAAGGACGATCTTCATATTAAACTGATGGAAATGGGCTGCGTACCAGGTGAAACAGTGAAAATTGAAAAAATTGCTCCACTGGGAGATCCTATCTCCATTATGGTAGCCGGTTACAATTTATCGCTAAGAAAAACTGAAGCCGATCATATTTGGGTAGAGGAAATTTAATTCTCTGCCCTTTTTATTGATCAAAACCAAGAAAATTTCGTTAGAAAAGATATTTTCCCTCGTAGGAAATATCTTATATCTCCAAATTTTACCTATTTTTTGGAGATTTACTGAAAAATTCCACTCTTTTTATCAAAAGAAACCTCATTTCTCACTAAAAAGGAATTTTTACTCACATTTCTTGCTTCCCAAATACAATTATTTTTAATCACCACATCGTTTAAAACGAAAAGCCGGATATTCTCATAAAATTCGCAGCTTCTACTAAAAAAGATCAGAAATTATCCTTAACAATACTTCCCCCTCTTCCCAAACGCTAAAAAATCAAAGTCAAATCCCTTTAGTAACTCCCCTGAGAATTGTGCGATTGAATAAGTGGAAATATCAAAAGAAAAAAATCCATTCTTATGGCATAGCCAATCCATTCTGCTTTGCGCCAATTTAAATTTCCCGGATTTCCCAAGAAAATTTTAAATATTGATTTCTCAGCTCATTTATTGCTGGTTTAGAATCTGTTAAAATAGGTTGCTTCCAGGGATTCTCTCTACATTTTACAGTATTCGATTCTCAACGCACTATGAGCACGCGGAGAATTCAATATTCACCTATTCTCCTCGATAGTGGAAGCCAGAAATATTATAGCCAATTCTCAGCTCATTCATAGTATGCTTAGAATTGCATGAAACCAGGCATCCTGTAAGTATCCGTATAATATCACCAAATATTCAATTCTCAGCCTGCTTCCAAGGCGCTGAGAATTGAATGAAATAAGTATATTCCGGGAGATCCCCATCTTCACTTAACTCTCAATGCGTTATAAGCCGCCTGAGAATCAGCTGCAAATAGAAATTCCGTGGTTACCCCGGAAAAATATGGAATATTGAAATCTCACAGCCTTCATTAAGTCGTGCTCAACACAATTAGAAAATCTATATCGCAGAAAACGCTGTGTATAACGCATGTAAAGGCGCGTCTTAAGGAAAAATGTCATCTGATGACTCTTCATAAACTTAAAATGAGTGACGCGACGATCTACCGGAAAACAAAAACCCGGGGTTACTCAATCATTCAACTGAATAATCAATTCTCAGAGCCTTTAAAAAATGGCCCGCAGGAGTTTCAGGAAACTAAATTCAATACCTGCATTACATTGAGAGTGAAAATATCACATTCTCAGGCCAATGGCAGTGCTCTGAGAATTTAATATTCAAAAAAAACCTTCACTTACCCAATGATCATTTATTTTTTTGAATTCTCAGCTCGTTTGAAACAGTTTTGAAACGCTTTCAACATCAAACAGAAATAGGTGGCTTTATGGGTGGAATGACCGGGGGTCTTACAAATTAACTGTCAAATATTAATTTCTCAGGGGCTTCATAATGAGATGAGAATGAATTGATTCGTATCTAAATACGAAGGCCGCAAGAATATTGATTTCTTACGGCCTTCGTGAATTAAAGACTATTCTATATGATAAAAATAAAATCTAAATAAAACTGTAAATCAACATCTTATATTAAAGTCCTGCTTGAGCACTGATTTCCAGCATTCGCTCAATTGGCTTTTTAGCCGCTATTCTGAGACTTTCTTCCATCGCTATTTCCGGCTGTTCATATTCCATACACAGATAAAGCTTTTCCAGCGTATTCAATTTCATGTGCGGACAATCATTACATGCACAGGCATTATTAGGTGGTGCAGGAATAAATGTTTTACCAGGATTTTCCTTTTGCATCTGGTGAAGAATACCAGTTTCAGTAACTACAATGTATTCCTGAGCATCATCTTTCTGACTAAATTTCAGCAAACCCGTAGTGGATCCAATATAATCAGCAATCGCCAACACTGCTGGTTCACATTCCGGATGCGCTATCACTTTGGCTTTAGGGTGACGAACTTTCAATTTAGTGATCTTCTCCAGAGAGAAAATTTCATGTACCATACAGGCACCGTTCCATAAAACCATGTCTCTACCCGTTTTTTTGATCAGATAGGCCCCTAAATTCCTGTCAGGTGCAAATATGATCGGCTGATTGTGTGGGACGCTTTCAATGATTTTTTCGGCATTGGAGCTCGTGCAAATGATATCGCTGAGCGCTTTGATACCTGCTGAGCAATTAATATACGAGATCACGATATGATCAGGATAACGGTCCCTGAACTTTTTAAACAACTCCGGGGGAGCGCTATTTGCAAGAGAACACCCTGCTTTCAGGTCTGGTAACAATACTTTCTTCTGCGGACTTAAGATTTTTGCGGTTTCTGCCATAAAGTGCACACCGGCAAAAACTATTATGTCTGCATCCGTTTTAGCAGCCTGCTGGCTGAGCCCCAGACTGTCTCCGATATAATCTGCTATATCCTGGATATCAGGTTCCTGATAATAATGCGCCAAAACAATCGCATTTTTTTTCTTTTTCAAATCTGTTATCGCTTCAAACAAATCCAGAGAGGGATCGACTGATATATCCAAAAATCCGTTGTGTTGCAAATTTTTTTTCGCTTCAGCGATTTCCATAATCATAGCTATATACTTATTTAAATATTTAAAAGAAAAAGCCCACTACTATTAGGGCTGTGAATATGTGGAAATTTAATTTCCGGCTCATGTACAAATGTAGTTGTTATTCCTTTTTACTACGCTTTCCACAAGAAATTAACATGCTAATTCCGCGTCAATACTGATTTTTCATACTTTCATCCACATACGTGGATATCCTCCGGCGTGAAAATCTTTTTAGTCAGTAGTGTATTAGGAAAATGTTAAAAGAAGACATTTACTATTCACATTTCCAGGTTTGGATTTTTAAGGGTAAATTCTACTACAATAACAAAATTAGTTTTACCTGTGGATTAGGGGCTGTTTTCCCACCTTATTTTGCGTTTTACAGGGGTTTTTACACATCAAATGTGGAAAAGAAAACTCAGGGAATGAAAAATGGTCAAAATGCATACAGCAGCGGATTAGCCCCTTTTTATTCACATTTTTATGTGGATTTGAAAAAAAGCTTTTTTAACATTTGTGTATAACCTTTTTCAAGTTTCTGACACTTAATTTCGGTTAAACAGCCGTTCCCATCGGGGTTTAAAAATATGCAGTGTTTGGAAAAAGGAACCCTGGAAATATCCCCCTCATGTGGAAAACCTGTGAATGTTACACAGTCCACGAAAGTGTTATAAATACCTGAAACCCTTTACTGCATTGGGTTTTGAAGCAAAAAATACTCTTTTGCAGTTACAGTTTATTTATTCTATTTTTGCTATCCTTAAAAATGTAGACTATATAATATATGTCAGTAATTCAGAAAATCAGGGACAAATATGCCGTCGTGATCGTTGTAGTGATTTGCCTGGCTATTGTTAGTTTCCTGTTGCAGGATGCCTTTTTTGGCAAGAGTTCTCTATCCCGCCGCGATACAAGCGTGGGTAAAGTAAATGGTGAAGAGCTCGATTTATCAGAGTATCAACGCCGTATTCAGGACGCAGAAAACAATGCGCGTCAGCAAATGCCCAATATTGACGAACAAACACGTCAGTATATCCGCGAGCAGGTTTGGAACGAGTTTCTGAATGAACAAATTATGCAGGCCCAGTATAAAATATTGGGTGTTGACGTAACAGAGGCAGAAGTAGTTGACCAGATCAAAGGTAAGAACCCCAACCCGGTAGTTGTACAGCAGTTTACCCGTGACGGCCAGTTCGACCGCAATGCTTTGCAACAGGCTATTTCACAGGCCGGCAGTAACCCGCAGATCCGGGAAGGTTTACATCAGCTGGAAAGCTATATTGCCAAATACCAGGAGCGTTTAAAATATGTGACCCTTATTAAACAAGGTATATATTATCCCAAATGGCTGGCAGAACAACAACAAAAAGATAACAGCCAAACGGCAACAGTATCTTATGTAAGTGTTCCATACGCTACTATCGCTGATTCTACTATCAAGGTAACAGATGCGGAACTGGAACGTTTTATCCAGGACCACAAACAGCTGTTTAAAGTAGAAGAATCCCGCAAAATTGAATACGTATCATTTGATGCCATTCCTTCCCCTGCGGATTCGGCCGCAGCCATTCAACAAATTATGGCAATGAAGCTGGAACTTGATACTACTACCAGTGGTAATATCGCTGGTTTTATAAATCGGAACTCAGATATTAAATATTATGACGGATATGTTTCTAAAAACGAAGCTAAAGTTCCTATGAAGGATTCTATCGTGAATCTGCCTGTAGGAGCCGTTTTCGGACCATATTATGATAATAACCTGATAGTGTTTGCCAAGATGGTGGATCGCAAGAATATGCCAGATAGTGTAAAGGTTCGCCACATTCTCATCGCTTCAGGAGCTCAGGGTGGTTTACCGGACTCTGTTGCGAAAAAACGTGCTGACAGCCTTGAACTGGCAGTGAAAGGCGGTGCTGATTTCAAAGCCCTGGTAGACCAGTTCTCAGATGATCCGGGCAGCAAGCAAACCGGAGGAGAATATGATCTCACACCATCTTCCCAATTTGTTCCTGAATTTAAGGATTTTGCCTTCGAAGGTTCAAAAGGCCAGACTAAAGTGGTAAGAACACAGTTTGGCTACCATGTAATTCAAATCATGGATCAGAAGAATATTGGTCCTGCTGTTAAAGTAGCCTATCTGGGTAAATCTGTAGAAGCCAGCAAAGAAACTAATAACAACGCATTTAGCGCTGCCAGCAGTTTTGCAGGCAAGAGTGGAAATGCTGCGTCTTTTGAAAAAACAGTACAACAGGAAAAGCTGAATAAAAGAATCGCTGATAATGTGCGCCCCATGGATTTTGTAATCCCTGGTATCGGACAATCACGTGAACTGGTGCGCTGGGCTTACGAATCAAAACAGGGAGATGTAAGTAAAGTATTCACTTTCGATGATAAATATGTAGTAGCTGTTTTAACCAGTGTGCGTAAAGAAGGAACGGCTCCGCTGGCTGATGTAAGGCCCCAGGTGGAAGCAGAAGTTAAAAAGCATAAGAAGGCCGAACAGATCATTGCTAAGCTGCAAACTCCTGCTACACTCGATGCAGCCGCTAAAGCAACTAACCAACCAGTGCTCAAGGCAGAGGGCGTTTCTTTCGCCACTCCGTTTATTGCTTCGTTGGGCTTTGAACCGCGCGTTGCCGGTGCAACATTCAATAAGAAATGGGGTACTGCAGCCGTATCTGCTCCAATTGAAGGTAATGCAGGTGTATACGTAATTAAGGTAGACAGCTTCCAGCCATCGGGCCAACCGGCTCAGGACGTCGCTTCCCAACAGGCCGCTTATGAACAGGGTGTTAAATCCATGCTGGATCAGCAACTGTTTGAAGTGTTGAAAAAGAAAAGCGATGTGAAGGATACCCGTGGTAAATTCTTCTAAATCACTACATTTTTTACTGACATAAGAAAAAGGGAAGCAGACACTGCTTCCCTTTTTCATTTTCCACGGTTAGAGCTTAGGACCACTGTATTCATATTCCTCCCCCGATATTCGTAAATTTGTATCTTAAATATGGAAAAAATGGACGAAATCATAAATAAAGTAGCACAGAGTGGATTGGAAACGATTGACCTGGAGGAATTTTATCCCGAAGGGGAAATCGTGGTATTTGATTTAAAGGATTACCTGTTTATGGGGCTTATCCTGAAGGAAAAGGATTTCCGGGCAGCGATGCAGTCGCACGACTGGGAGCAATACCGCGGAAAGAATGTAGGTCTGGTATGTACTGCAGATGCTGTTGTTCCTTTGTGGGCTTATATGCTTGTAATGACAAACCTGGAGCCGGTTGCGGCCTATGCTGCTTTCGGAAACGCGGAATTTATACACAATACCCTGTATCTCAGGAATCTGGGTACAATTGACATCTCTGCTTTTGCCGATAAAAGAATTGTAATTAAAGGATGCGGTGATAAACGCGTAGGAGAAATAGCTTATGCAGAAATTACCCGTTTGTTGCGTCCCGTGGTAAAGAGTATCATGTATGGAGAACCCTGTTCTACAGTGCCTGTATACAAAAAGAAGGGTTAAAACCAGCCACGTTTCCGGAAAATCAGGATCATTAGTACCAATAATATGCCCATACCTCCCAGAGTATAATAGTATCCGTTAGGAGACGCCAGTTCGGGCATATGCTGAAAATTCATGCCGTAAATACCGGCCAGCAGTGTTGGCGGAGCCATCAATGTGGTTACTACTGCCAGCACTTTCATAATTTCATTCATCTTCAGGTTTAGCTGCGTATGATACATCTCCTGTAAATTTAATACCATATCCCGGTAGTTATCTGCCAGGTCATTGCATTGAATGATGTGATCGTATACGTCCTTGTAATATTTCGTTACTTTATCATCCAACAGATCATTTTCACTTTTAAGGAATCCATTTACCAGCTCCCTCACCGGTGCAATGGCTCTTTTGAACAGGAAAACCTGGCGGCGTAAATAATTGATCCGTGCCAATGTGCGGGTATTGGGCTGGTGCTGTACGAGGTCTTCCATCATTTCTATTCTTTCCCCCAGTTTATCCATTACGATAAAATAGTTGTCGATAATTACATCCAGTAAAGAGTAACAGAGATAATCAGCCCCACCATTACGAATACGGGATCCTGTAATCAGCAGCTTGTTACGCACAGGATCGAATACATCCCGCGCGGGATCTTCCTGGAAGGAGATCACGAAATTCCTGCCTAGTACAATGCTCACCTGTTCCAGATCAATTGAGGAAGTTTCACTGTTGAAGTAAATCATTGGAAGTAAACAAAACATCCGGTCATTGATCTCATCCATTTTGGCGCGCTGTCCCGTACTTAAAATGTCCTCTTCCAGTAAGGGATGTATCATAAATTGCTCGCACACAGCATGCACCTCTTCTTTCCGGATGCCGTCAATATTGATCCAGCTTAACTGTGGGGCAGATGCATACCGGAAGGTGTCTTCTATTTTATTCAGCACGAGCTCTGAACAAAGGTTAACATTGTAGTCAAAAACAGTGATCTTGGTTTCTGCCGCAGGTTTCCTGGTAGTTACACCTTCTGCCGGGTTAAAGTTCATGATACGTTGCTTCTTCACCTTGAATGGGTTAAGTACCTGTACCATGCCGGGAATAGGCAATTTCTTTTTGAAGGCCATATGTGCTGATGTTATCAGAATTGATTACCGAATTTAAATCAAAATAGCAGAGCGAACAACCACTATGCTCCAATAATCAGATCAGTAACAGAAAATTTGAGCAATGAGGGGTACACCCGGAAACGCTGGAGGAAAATGAAAATAAATGCGCCACCTAAATCCCATGGGGTATATGGACTAATCAATTGGGTCTGTTTTCTTTTTATGCCTGATAAATAAAACGTCGCCAGGCAGTGGAAATGCCTGGCGACGGGGGTTGATACAGGATATGGTAGTATAATGAGCAGCATGTTTTCAGGCTTGCCGCTAATTCTCAAATCGTGGATACGTCCAAAAGTGGATAAACGTTATATTTCCCATTTCAATATCGGCTGATGTCTGTTTGTGCAGATATCAGGAAAAAACCAACATAATCATGCAAAGCAGCAATTTAACTGGCAGGGGACCACTTAAAAGTGGTTGTTCCAACCGCAGATAAACTGCAGCCGGTTGATACTTACCGTTCTAAGAATTATCAGAATTTTGGTAATTCAATAACGGGAGGCGTACCTGTTGCCTGGCGCTCAAACAGATCCTCATATTTTGCATTGGCAGGTTTGAAACCACTGTTCCATAAATAGAACCATCCGTTTTCAGAGCCACCGCCAAAGTCGAGCCGGTCTTTGGCTCTGGCTGTTGCGTCATTGGAGAACTTTGCTTTGGTGAGCTCTATCCATTCACCGGTGTTGGTTTTTATCCAGTGGTTACCGAAATATCCTTTGCGGCCAAGATGGCCATTTTCAAAAGAAAAGTTTTCCAGGAAGGAATAAAGATGGCCCATATACTTACCATCTTTGGGCGCTCTGAAACTGGCAATCAGTTTCCACTCATTATGTTCCGGAACATAAAAATAGGCAGTATAGGTGGTGGTATTTCCTGTTGGTACACTGTGCATCAGGAAACGGTAAGTATCACCGGCTTTCCAGCTATATACCCAGTGGCTATGACCTCCTGTTCCTTCCCCACCAAACCCGCTGGCTTCTACACTATCTCCTTTTGCAAGCATTACCACCTGGTCTTCATATTTTACCTTACTCCGCTCCTGCGGCTCCCCTCCTGCATCCCAAACAGAAAAGATAATTCTTCTTTCCGTGGGTGAATTAACCTGCATTCCAAAGTAGCCCCTGTGGAATCCGCAAGACATGAAATAGGTACCCAGTTTATCTTCTCCCTCCGGAACTTTAATTTCTCCATAAAACCACTCTACATTTTTACCTTCAGGAACAGGATAGTTTAAGTGTACAGAAGCTGCGCGGCGCCAGGGTTTGGCATTATATTGAATGTCTTTGACAGCGGAACCCGAAAGGTCAACACTTTTTACATCTGCATATATATTCCCTTTCTTCTCCACACCTTTCAATGATATACAATAGAAGCCTGCCTTCTTTACAGACGTTTGCAACACGGGAATGTTTACAAAATCATTATTGGAAGGAATGCTAACTATTTTTTGAGTTTCATTTACAGTAACTAATATTTTGCTTTCGGCGTCTGCTTTTGCCTGTAAGGAAACTTTGAGTGATCCGGGATTGGCCACATGAAAATAAAAATTGACGGTGTTACTGTTCTCTGTCCAATGAATAACGCCGTGGCGCTCATTGATTTCTACATGTTCTTCTACCGGATCGGCATAGGCGGTAAAGCCGGGAAGCTCTGCCACAGGGGCCTGCGCAAGTGTGTTGTTTGCAGCAAAGGGAATAGACAGCATTGCTGCCAGGAGCGTTTTCTTGTTCATTGTTCTTAATTGTATAGTTAACAAATAAAGCAGCATCCGTTCCCAAAAGCAATTAAGAAAGGAAAAAATTACAAACAGATGAGAATCCGGTTTCTGCAACGGTTTGGGCATTAAATTATACAAGCGCAAACGTACTGATCTTATGGGAAAGATGCTATGCCTGAGAAATTACAAAGGGAATTGTTTTTGTGGCAGAAGAATACGTTGCCGCGGTATTTATCTGCCGGAGGCTGGATATTTTCAAACTATTTAAAACATTATTTTATGGAAAATCAATTAAAAGATAAGAAAGTAGCTATCGTGGTTGCCAACGGATTTGAGGAAGTAGAACTTACAAAACCGTTGGAAGCATTGAAGAATGCCGGAGCTACCGTAGATATTATTTCTCCGGAAGAAAAAACGGTGCGTGCCTGGGCCGAAAAAGACTGGGGGAAAGATTATCCGGTAGACAAAAACATAAAGGATGTGGTTGCCTCCAGCTATGATGCGCTTGTATTACCGGGAGGCGTGATGAATCCGGACCATTTGCGTACGAATGACCGTGTGATCGCTTTTGTTACCGGGTTCTTCGATGAGAGTAAACCTATTGCAGCTATTTGTCACGGCCCGTGGACTTTAATTGAAACCGGAGAACTGGATGGCCGGAAGGTAACATCCTACCCTTCATTAAAAACAGATCTTGAAAATGCAGGGGCTTTATGGACAGATGAAGAGGTGGTAACTGACAAAGGATTGGTTACAAGCCGGACACCAAAGGATTTGCCGGCATTTTGCAGAAAAATGGTCGAAGAAATTGCTGAAGGCCCGCATGATCAACGGGGCGATGCAGCACATAAAGGAGGAGTACATCAATTAGGATAATTATTATTTACAGGAGTGGGGCGTCTCACTCCTGCTTATTTTTTCTTCTTCTTTTTGTATTTCACTTCTACATTGGCAACGCCGGTATTGAGCATGCCTATCCGGGAGGCAGCTTTGTGCGACAGGTCAATAATCCGGCCTGGTACAAACGGTCCCCTGTCGTTGATGCGGACCTTTACGCTTTTTCCATTGGCAATATTGATAACGGTAACACGGGTACCGAAGGGAAGTGTTTTGTGTGCGGCTGTAAGCTCCCGCTGGCGGAAGGTTTCGCCACTTGCTGTCCGTTTACCATCGAAGGAATTGGCGTAATAGGAGGCCTTTCCTGTTTCGGTGATTTTCCGGCTACAGGAAGTGGCGCCTGCCATTACCAGGATAATGAAAAGCAATATCCAATTGCGTTGTGAGGGTGCAGGGATATACATGCGGATAGCGATTTAGACAATAGTCTAAAAATAAGTCAAATTTCCGATGCTTTTATTGGGAGGAAAGGTGGAATTTGATGAATGGCATAATGTTGAACAATATAGATGATCAACTGTTTTTATCAGGCACTCATTCTAACAAATTTTATATGGCAAAACTTGTAGCGGATCAATTGGTTGAAATGCTGGCAACGGCCGGCATTAAACGTATTTATGCTGTAACCGGCGATAGTTTGAATCATATTAACGATGCCGTGCGTCGTGATGGCCGGATCCAGTGGATCCATGTAAGGCATGAGGAAACTGGCGCTTATGCTGCAGGCGCCGAAGCGCAGTTGAACGGCCTGGCTTGTTGTGCCGGTAGCAGCGGGCCGGGGCATGTGCATCTTATTAACGGATTATATGACGCGCACCGGTCGGGCGCGTCGTTGCTGGCAATCGCCTCTACCTGCGCGACCAGCGAATTTGGAAGCGATTATTTCCAGGAAACCAATACCATCAAGCTATTTGATGATTGTAGTCATTATAACCAGGTAGCTGCTACAGCAGAACAGGCGCCGCGCATGCTGCAGGCTGCTTTACAACATGCAGTACATAAGCATGGCGTAGCGGTTTTAGGATTACCGGGAGATGTGGCTGCCGCTGATGCAAAGGATATTCCTACTGCTACAAGGCTTTATCGTCCGAAACCGGTTATTTGTCCTTCAGCCACCGAGTTAAAGCAGCTGGCAGGTTTACTTGCAGAGGCAAAGAAAATAGCCATTTATTGTGGATTGGGCGCCGTAGAAGCGCACGATGAAGTGGTGGCACTTTCAACGTTATTAAAAGCGCCGGTGGCCTACTCGTTCCGCGCCAAAATGGGAATCCAGCATAATAATCCAAATGAAGTAGGCATGACTGGTTTGCTGGGACTTGCATCGGCCTATAAAAGTATGCACGAAGCAGATGTATTGCTGCTGCTTGGAACAGATTTTCCCTACACTCCTTTTATTCCTGAAAAAGCAAAGATCGTCCAGGTAGATATACAACCAGAAAGACTGGGAAGAAGGGCCACCCTGGAGATGGGACTGTGCGGGGATATCAGCGATACGCTAAAGGCGCTTTTGCCTATGCTGAAAGAAAATACAGACCATAATTTCCTGGATGAAATGGTAGCGTTTTATAAGGAAGTGAAAAAGAAAATGCAGACTTACGTGGAGGATACCGGAAAAGAAAATGCTATCAGTCCCGAGTTTGTGGCTTCTACCCTCAATAAAATTGCTGCCAACGATGCCATTTTTACGGTAGATACCGGGATGACGAATGTTTGGACGGCCCGGTACCTGGAAGGCACCGGTAAACGTACGCTGCTGGGGTCCTTTAATCATGGTTCAATGGCCAATGCTATGCCGCAGGCAATTGGCGCGGCGTTGGCCCAACCGGGCCGGGAAGTGTATGCTCTGTGTGGCGATGGGGGATTAACGATGTTGCTGGGAGACCTGATGACGATAAAACAGTACCAGCTCCCCGTAAAAGTAATAGTATTTAACAACCGGGCCCTGGGAATGGTAAAACTGGAGATGGAAGTAGCCGGGATTCCCGACTGGCAAACTGATATGGTGAATCCTGATTTTGGCGCCGTAGCAGTGGCCATGGGGTTCACCGCTTTTACGATCCGTAAACCGGAAGAAGTGGAAAGTGTTTTAGCCAAGGCGGCTAAAACAGAAGGGCATGTGCTGGTAAATGTGTTCACCAACCCGGAATCATTGGCGATGCCGCCAAAGGTGGAGTTTGCGCAGATGAAGGGATTTGCGCTCTGGATGGGAAAACTAATCCTGAGCGGAAGGTATGAAGATGTATTTGATGCAGTGAAATCGAATTACAAGCACCTGAAAGATGTGTTATGAGTATATATTTACGGGGAGATGATTTTAAAATCATCTCCCCGTAATATTAGAACGGATACCCGATTGCAATATTAAGAATCAGGTTCTTTTTGCGCCATTCAGGATCACTGAAATCTATTTTGTCCAACACCCAGCGCTCGTTTTGAGGCAGATAAGGAACACGGAAAGGTATTGCAAGATCCAGTCGTACCACTACAATGGAAGCGTCTATGCGTAGGCCCACTCCCCCACCTACGGCAATGTCTTTATAAAAAGTATTGAAGGCAAACTTACTACCGGGTTTATCGGGTACTTCTTTCTGCAACCAGATATTTCCGGCATCTATAAACGCTGCCACGTTAAATACACTGGCAACATGTACACGCAGCTCGGAGTTGAACTCCAGTTTAATATCGCCGGCTTCATTGGCCAGCAGGGCAGATGTATCTACCGCAGGGTTGTGATAAGATCCCGGGCCCAGTGTACGCGCCCTGAATGCCCTGATACTGCTGCTTCCGCCGGTGAAGAACTGCTTCACGAAGGGCAGCGTAGAGGAGTTGCCGTATGGCAAACCATATCCGATCAGAAGGCGGTTTACCCATTGTTTTCCTTTGCCTAACTGCCAGTAGTGCCGCGCTTCGGCGGTAAACCTTTCATATTGCGCAAATGAATTTCCCAGTAAAGTTTTCTGACCGGTATCATTTTTTGGAATGATCAGCCCGGCAATGTTCCCGGAAATATCAATATTGCCACTCAGGTAAAAACTATGCACACGATTGGCCTGCTGGTTGTTATAAGTGATGGTATAGTTGCCTCCCAGGATAAACTGCTTTTCAATGGCATTACGTTGACTTGGATCATTCCTCAGGATACTATCGTATGCAGGTGTTGTTTTGGTAGGCAATACATATGTAAGCGCAACGGGTGCGAATATGTGACTCAGGTACTGAGTGCGCTGCCACAGGTACTGTAGCTGTAGCGTATATGCGTTAAGGTTATACAGGTCTGCACGGCTGTATAATTCATAGCTGGCGCTTATCCTCGTTTTAGGAACATAAGGGGTACGAATGTTCAGTCCTCTGAAGGGAGTGATGAACCGAGGGAAAGTAACGGCTACTTCTCCGCCCAGGCCATATGAATTGGACCCGCCTGCGTTTTTATTACCGGTTTGCCATTCCAGGCCTCCGCGCAAGCCTATTTCCAGTAATGCCGCAGAATGCAGCCAGTTACGGTTTTTAGCGGTTATCTGTATCTGGGAGCCAATAAATCCATTTGATTTGGAGGTTCCGCGTAATTCTGTTTGAAGGGAGCGACGTTTGTAAGGCGTCAGGAAAAGTTTGGCGTCCAGCCAGCCGCTGTCGAGTGCTACCCTGTTGTTTACCATGGCGCGATAGGTGCCTGCCTGCGATGTATCGCGGGCATAGGCAGTGTCCCGACGATTAAAATTTCTGCCGGAGCTGTCTCTGCGGCTGGTGCTGTCTCTCCTGCCACCGGCATCTCTCCTTCCAGTAACATTTGCACTGCCGCCGGTTAAGTTGTGAATGGAGGTATCGCGCACAGGAGAGAACTGTCCTTTCACAAATTTGAAAACTCCCAGGTTAATCAGTCTTTGCAGTGTGATATTGTGTGAACTCAGACGATATAAACTATCCGGACGTAAAAAAACAGACCGGTCAAATGCAGAAGATTTGAAGCGGTGCGCAGAATCTACGATATAAATGCCTTTGTATTTTACAGGTGTTCCCTGTGTGGAAGCGGAGTCATTATCCAGCGAATAATCGGGGAACAACACAATATCATGCATTTTGTAAGGGCGGAGCGCCAATAGCGGTGTGTTATCTTTTATCTTTACAAATAAATCAACAGTCCCGTTATTGGTACTATCTACCTGTACCAACAGATAATCCGGTGTAAAATAATAATAGCCCTGTTCTTTTAGTGCGGCGTGTATACGTTCACGTTCGGCCTTTATGGAATCCAGCGAATAATTGGCCCCGATGATCAGGGAGCTTTGCGGTTTGGTATATGTTACTGTTTTGCCAATGGCACTACTGTCTGTTAAATAGGTAACACTTTTAATGGTATACCGGTGGTTAGGTGTAGCTGTATAATTAACGGAGGCTTTTTTCTTCCCGGATAATTTAACAGCAGATACTACACCTGCCTGGAAATAGCCGTTATCTACCAGGTATTCTTCCAATACTTCAGATGTGTAATCCGGTTTGGCCTGGCTTAGTAATACCGGCGGTTCGCCCCATTTTCTACGCAGCAGGTAATTTAATCCTTTTCCTTTTGGCTCATTGCCTAAGTTATACAGCCAGAGCTTTATAGGCATGCCAAGGAATCTGCGGTTCCTGTTGGGACGGATCCTTTTATTCATTCCATCAACCAGGTTGCTATAGTCTTTGGGTTTCTTTCTGACAATAGTATCTGTGATCCACTTTACGTTGCTGCCAGTATATAGCCGGTCGCCTTCAGGTACGGTGCGCGTGGTACTGCAGGAGCTGATGACCAGGTAAGCAAGGCATACAAGGCAACAGTAAATGATCGTATGACTATTTGCTTTTCGCATCGGGCGTTGTCGTATTTTTATCGTCTTTCTTATTTTTTTTTCTATCGCGCAGTTTTTGTTTTTTAGTATCAGACTTGGATCGTTGCAGGATCTCCCGGAATTCATCATAGTCCATGATCAGTGCAAAGGCAACACCTGTTTCCACTACCTGGCCTTCGATGATTGTCTGACCGTCGTTCCGCTGATAAACCCGTATGCGGTAACGGCCATCGCGGGTAAGTTTATATTCTACTGAAATATCGCCGATCAGTGAGCTGGCGCTTTGCTGATTACCCTGCAGCATGATATTGGATCCAACGGAAACGGTTAAACGGTCATTGAACAGTTGCTTTGATGCGCCTACTTTGAGATTGGTAGTTTCCTGTGCAGTACCGGTAGAATAATCTTCCTGGTTTTGCAGATCGAAATTCAGATCAACCCCTTTGATCAGGTTGCCAGCCATATTATTGAGCTGTTGTGAAAGTATTTTACTTACACTGTTTTTTGCTGCCTGTCCCACACCGGATCCGCCATCGAGAGTGTTCATGGGATCGTCCGGAATAAAGGAGTTCAGTACCAGTAATCCCATTACCTGTTTATTCAGTTCTGATGGCACCTGGTTAATCTGTTTCAGGCGGTTGTACGGAGTTCCGTTGAGAGTGTTCCTGTCTTTCTCAGCCAGGTCGAGACGGAAGCTGATATCCGGTTTCATCAGGTTGCCTTTGATCATCAGGTATACCTGGAAGGGCATCCGCTGCTTGTAGGTATTGCGTTGTTCGGCCGACATGCTCTGTAGCTGATCCGCAACAAGGTCGTAAGCCGGTGCATTTACCGTGTATTTAGCGGTAATATCGAGATCGGCGCTGGTAGCATCACCATTGAAGGAAATGAAGCTTCCCTTCTCTATATCGAAGGAACGTTTAATGAGCTGGTTCAGCGACATTTCGTATTTACCTTCTGTAATTTCATAACGGCCGGTAAGACTCAGTTTACTGCTGGGGTCCAGGGTAGCGTTAATGCTTGCGGTACCTTTTGCCTGAACATAATCACCGTTTTGTGAGTCAATAATGATTTTGATGACAGATTCCGGCGTGATATCAAGGTTACCAGAGAGGAACATGCCCTTTAACCTGGTAGTTTTAAATTTGATGCTATCTTCACGAGCCAGCAGCGCAGAGTCTATAGGATTGGATTTATCTACAAACTCTATTACTCCTTCCCTGTTGGCTAATCCGGGTTCCTCCTGCGGTAAGGTCATGGTTACGCTCGATTTATCGCGCAGCTTTACCACAGCATCAATTCTTGGCAGATCCATTGATCCACGGATCTTCACTTTACTGTCTATATAAGCCGGGCCATAGATCCACTGATCCGGATTTTGCTGACGGCCCAGGGCCATAAAGTTATCTGCGGTAACATCGAGATTGAAATTGTACCTGGTAAGATCGCGGGTATTAATACGGCCATCTACCACCAGTTCATTATTAGCGCTGTCTGCTATTACCAGGTTATTCAGTTGTATACCGCGTTCATCTATTACAATATCTTCATCGGGCAGGTGGAAAGTGCTACCTATCATGGTTACCATGCCTGTGGCGTTGTCGAAATGCAGGCTTCCCAGTACTTTGGGTGCAGACGGAGTTCCGGTGATATTGAACTGGCCGTTGGCATTGCCCGACATATGGGTAACATTGCCCATTGTAAAAGGTTCCAGCGAGGCAACACTTAGTTTATTAATATCCAGTTGGGCATTGATGGTGCTATCATAAGTACCGTCTACCCGGATATCGTTGTCATTCCCGGTTAGCCCCGCCGTAAGTTTATACTGATCCGGGCCGCTGTTTTCCACGTTGGCCTCCAGTGTTCCCATACGTGTATTCTTCACCGTTAGACTGTCTACTTTCAGTACGGCATGTATGAGTGGAGACTGATTCCAGTTACGCACGGTTGCTTCTGCATTCAGGACACCATTAGCCAGCAATGTATCAGTAGCAAGAAGGCCGGTGATAGTAGATAATTTAAAGTTGGTAATATTTGCCTGGAGGGTAGGAATGGCGCTGGTATCTGCCTGGGTGGCAATTTGTATGGATTGGTCGCCTTGTGATAGTTTGATATTAGCGGTATCAGGAGCGCCATTTTTCATCCGAAGAATATTATTCTCAGCTACAGTCCATTCCTGTTTGTTTAGCAACAGCCCGGGTTTAAGAGACAGCTGCATGGCGTTCTCCTTCAGGAAGGTGAAAATACCGCCCACCTTGTATTTGGGTTGTCTTTTAACATCATCCAGCACCACATCAAAATCAACTACGCCGGTATTGGCATATGCAGTAAGATAGGTGTGCTGCAGGGGGAATGAAGGGTGCGCCATACGGGCCAAGGAAGCGCCCAGTCGTAAAGAGGTGTCCTGAATGGCCAGGCCCAGACGTAGACTATCGACCTGCAGGGAATCATAATTAATTTTAGGAAGATACGCATTCAGCGTAAGCAGGCTGCTGTCGCTGTTTAGGCGCCCATTCATCACCAGCGGTACTTCCATGCGCAGGGTGGGGATCATTTGTTGCAGGCTTTTAGGCCATAGCAGGGATGCGTTCCATTGCAGCATTTGCCCCGAAGGCACAGTTACAATACGTCCGGAGTCTGCCGGCAGCAGAGGTTTGTTGATAATATTGGTGAACGCAGCGCCCACTTTTGTATAGTCGATATGACCATTAGCATTGACCAGGCCGAACGGACTTTTTAAAGTAATGTATTGTTGGTCCTTGTATTCAGCCGTCAGGGAAATACTGTCGAGCGGAAATACCTGGCCTTGTGTGGCGATCTGCCATTTTGTTAAGAAGGCGCCGCCTTCTATGCGCTCAGGTTCAATGCTGTTAAAGTCTGCTACGAGGTTTCCCTGTACCGTTAATGGTTCTGTATACCAATGAGTGGTATAAAGGTCGGCCTTTGCCACTTCCATATTTACTTTCAGGGCCTGAATGGTAGTATCCACCAGTTGCCCGCTGATATCAAAGGTAGCGGTGATGGCAGTGTCTGCGCTTTCGCCTTTTGCTTCAAAGGCGCCGTTATTAATACCTGCAGTTACGTTCACGTCGTGGTACGTATAGGCGTTATAGGTAGCTTCATCCAATTGGGCAGCAGCTTTTGCCACCATTTGTTTTATCGTATAGCCCTGGCCGGTAGCGCTTAGTTTTCCCGACATCCAGCCATAGGTGGTATCGTATAGCATTGCCCCAGGGTTAATGCGGAAGTATGGAATACTGATGGTATAGCTGCTGTGGATGCTATCGGTAATGTTTACCAGTTGTGCGTTGATATTAGCGTTGGCGGTTTCGCTTTTCAGTTGTAATTGCGTTACGAGATCTTTCATACCTCCTTTAAACATACCGGTGATCAGCATGTTTTCCGGCAGGCGTGGCGTATCAGGTAATGTACCGGCGGGTAACCAGGCCCGCAGCGGTTTGTTGCCAGATTGTATGTAAATGGAAGGAAGATTGGCACTGAGGCGGTCCGGATCGGTAGCATGAAACACCTGGCCGTTGTCTGTTTTAATAAGATTGCCTTCGTGATCGTTGATGTAAAGCTGTTTGATGTTCAGTTCTCCCAGTGTACCTTTTAATATAGCCGCCAACGTTAGTTGCTTATTCCAGAGGGGAGCAAAAGATTTGTTTTTGCGGGCATCAGGAACAAAAGGCAGCCATTCTCCCAGTGCCACCTGTACAGAATCGAGATTGGCATCCAGTCCAAGTTGATCCAGGTGGTCGGAAATGCCCGACCAGAAAGGAACGGTTATAATTACCTGTTTGCGGAAAATACTTTTATTGGTTTGCAATAAGAAATTACGCAGGGCCAGGGAATAAGGTGTGAACAATACATCCATATTAGCTTTACGGATGGTAAAGCCGGATTTATCCCGGGCGGTCAGCGATTTAATGCCTGCCATAATGCTGTCGGGCTTATACCGGATATTGTTGATCTTACTGGAGAAGCCTGTCAGCAGCAGATGATTATAATCGGGATCAGTACTTGCTGCTTTGGGTGCTGGTCCGCCATTATCATAGCGTAATGCCAGTTTATCAAGATTTACCTGGTTGGCCATTACCTGCCATGTGTTAGGCGTGGTATCCTTTGGAGAGGTGGTAACAGTATCTTTCCCCGGCACCATCATCAACAGGCCGGCGGTATTGCTGATCGTCAGATCGCCCACCTGTATACGGGTGGAGTCCTGGTCCAGGTTGCTATTGCGTAGCTGGAATGCGCCTATTTTCCATGCAGTGGAGATGCCCATGCCTTCATCTGCATAGAGGAAGCTGCTGTTATTGATCTGCAGTTTTTTCAGCAGCAGATGCAGTGATGCGCTGTTGGTATCGGCGGGTGGTGGTGGGGGTGCCGCGGAGGTAACAGCTGGTGCTATGTATTGTTGCCTGAAAAAGCCTTTTAGTCCGTCGATAGCGATGCCCCTGAACGCATAAATTCCATCGTCAATCAACAGGTCGTCCGGATCCACATGCAAATTGTCCCAGGTGAGTATGGCAGACATTCCGCCGGGGGCATCTGTATAACTTACTTTCACTTTGCGCAGGGAAATATCTTTCAGCCTGAATTGCAGGGTAGTGCCTGTTTCCGGGGCAAGGGTATCTGGTTTATCGGACGGAGTTACAAACGCATCTACTGCAAACTGGTAATTGAAAGCGGAGTCGCCGGTACGCCGGTATACATTTACCAGCAGGGTGTCCCATTCCAGTTTGTCTATTTTCAGTTCATTGCTGATCAGGGAAAGAAGGTTGTAATGTACTTTCAGGGAGCCGGTATAAAATAGGGCCTGGTTGGAGGTGTCGGCCACATAAACATTGCGAAGCTCCAGGTATTGCCAGCCTCGTGCGCGCAAATAACCGATCTGTACTTTTGTATGCAGTTTTTTCCGCAGGTATAGTTCTCCCTGTTCTCTGAGGTAGTTCTGAACTCCGTTCAGCTGTAGTAATAAAACAGCCATTACGGGCAGTAGAAGCACCGCAACAATAATCCATATAAGCCATCGCCACCAGGGGCGGCCGTGTTTTTCTCCGGTTTCTGCTGGTTCTGTCACTATGATGTATTACAAGCGTAAATTACTGAATATAAACGCAAATGCGCACTTATGGTTTACTTTGCCGGCAGGATAGTGTAACCGGGGCGCTTGCCTGCGGGGTACAACAAAATCCATACCTCTGGATACAGGAATAAAATAGTAATTGCAAGAATACATTAAATACGGTAACGGACATACTTTTTTTGGAGAGGAAGTAAATGGGGTGAGTAGTAAAATGCACATATTGGCGAAATGGAGATATGGGAAGACCGGATTAAAGATTATTTTTTAATTATCCAGCTTGAGGGCATTTCTATCTTTTTTTTAGATTCGTTTTCTGACTTATCCATGTCTTCTGCGGGAGGAAGGGGCCTCTTTCCGGCAGGGCCTTTCTAATAGCGGTATTGTTATCTACATGTTCTTCAGTGATATCATCTTCCCCATTCAGATCAATATTATGGCTGGTAATTTCTATGGCAAGATCTTTTGCCTTAATGGCGATGGTGGAGAGGAAACCGGCCAGTGCCCCTGTTTTCGGGAACCGCCAGTTTCTTCTTCATATTACGTTGTGGAGAACCCTCCGAAAAGGGCTTCATCGCCTTAGGAATGTATCCTGACAAACCCGTTGTCATCCACTCCCCTTTCACAGATAATTCCAGACAACATTTTTCCTGATCCGGATAGTTTTTCCGTGGCGTTGGCACGATCGCGATGTCCAGTAACCGTTTTTCAACAATTTCCTGTTTACGGGTTTGTACCGCGAAATAGTGTTGAGCAGAAGCGATGGGAGCTTTTGTGTATCTCCGCTTTGGGCGGTGAATAGCAGACGTAGCGGATGGGCGCAATTCCAACAGTGTCAAGATGAATGAAATTCCGATTACTTTATTTCCGGTTTATTTCTTTGGTTGAACCTGAAAATATAGTATTCAAGCTGGTCTTTCTTCTCCCGGTCATTTCGGAATTCATTGAGCAATACACTGTCTTGTGGAAGGATATATTTTTTGAGATTATAGGCAGATAACTCCAGTACCTGGCCTGTTACCACATTCAATACTTTTTTGAGGACCACTGGTGTGCTGATACTGTTTGTAGTCATATCAGCCTGGTTTACATATCCCCGGGAGGGTTGTATGGCATGTAATGCATATATACAGTAGTAGCCTATTTCCTGTAACTTATTGAGCCCATTATCTTTAATGTAGATATTTTTTCCATCGCAGAAGCCCCAGTAATTTTTTAGTTTATGTTCCTGTCCTGAAGCATCCCGGAGCACCAGTTCATTCCGGTTAGCCAGCAGGTAGATCTGGGCCGCAGTACTACGGTTTTTGATTACCAGGTCGCCTTCTTCGGAAGGGTTATTGGATTGAAATTCTTCAAAGGTTTTGTACAACCCCTTTTTTAGTTGGGGTGCATCTGTAATCAGCTCCATTTGGGCTGCTGCAGAGAAGCCCAGCAATATAAAACCCCAAAAGCACAACAGTTGTTTCATAATAAACAAATGTATCGGGTTTGAGGTGGGCGGATAACCGGAAATAGCTGAACACCGGCTTTGTTTCTGCTGATGTCTGATTTATGTCTTTAAAACCGGGGAGAACAAAAGATTGGAGGCCTCTGTGTAAAGACCGGTACAGGGAGAAGAGACTGCCCGAGCTGTCTTTCTGAAAAAATTATAGGCCGGGTAAAAACCCGGCCCGGCTGAAGGTTACAACAAAATCTAAACCTGCTTATGAGAAAAAATTTGATTTACAGTTGAATTATAAAGCCATTGCCTGCAGTGAATGGTCTTTGCTTTCCAGCTGGGAGCTGCCCATCAGGAATTCGTCCACTTTTCTTGCACACTCACGGCCTTCACTTATTGCCCATACCACCAGTGACTGTCCGCGGCGCATATCGCCGGCAGCGAACACTTTAGGGATGGATGTCAGGTAATCCTTTTCGGTAGCTTTCACATTACCGCGTTCATCTCTTTCCACTTCCAGCTGATCCAGTAAACCGGTGTGCTGCGGATGTACGAAGCCCATAGCCAGTAAGGCCAGTTCGCAGGGTACATCTCTTTCGGAACCGGGTATTTCTGTGAATTTGGCCGGTCTGCCATCAGCGCTGGAGGTCCATTGGAGGTCTACCAGGCGCAGAGCTTTCAGGTGGCCGTTGTCATCTCCGATAAAAGATTTGGTGGCAATGGCCCATTTACGGTCTGCCCCTTCTTCATGGGAAGAAGATGTTTTTAAGATCATCGGATAGGTAGGCCATGGCATAAATGGTGTGCGTTCGCCAGGAGGTTTTGGTAACAACTCCAGTTGTGTAACGCTGCGGGCGCCATGACGGTTACTGGTTCCCACACAGTCGGAGCCGGTATCGCCACCACCAATCACGATCACATTTTTGCCTGTTGCCAATATATCACTGCCTTCTACCGCAATATTGCTAACTCTTTTATTCTGCTGCTTCAGGAAGTCCATTGCATAGTGTATGCCTTTCAGCTCACGACCCTGGATCGGAAGATCGCGTGGAATGGTGGAACCACCAGCCAGCACAATTGCATTGTATTCTCTCAGCAGATCATTGGTGCTAACGTTTACGCCTACGTTGGCATTGCATTGAAACACCACTCCTTCTTCTTCCATCAGTTTCACGCGGCGGTCTACTACCCATTTTTCCAGTTTGAAATCTGGGATACCATAGCGTAAAAGTCCGCCTGGTGCATCGTCGCGCTCAAATACTGTTACAGAGTGGCCTGCATAGTTCAGCTGCGCGGCGGCAGCCAGACCAGCCGGGCCGGAACCGATCACCGCTACTTTCTTGCCGGTACGCATACGCGGTGCTTTTGCCTGTACCAGGCCTTTATCGAAAGCTATTTCAATGATATGTTTTTCTATTTCCTCGATAGCTACCGGGGGCTGGTTAATACCCAGTACACAGGCACTTTCACACGGAGCCGGGCAAATACGGCCGGTAAATTCCGGGAAGTTATTGGTAGAGGATAATATATCATACGCTTCTTTCCAATCCTGGCGGTATACGGCATCATTAAATTCCGGTATTACGTTACCCAGGGGGCATCCGCTGTGGCAGAAAGGCACACCACAGTTCATACAGCGGGCGGCCTGCTGATTCAGTTTATTATCCGGGAAGCGTTCTACAAATTCTCTATAGTGACTAACCCTTTCCCGGGGATCCGCTTTCCCGGGCTGCTCGCGTGTAAATTCCAGGAATCCTGTAGGTTTACCCATAATTTTCCTCCACAAGTCCCTTACCTGCAAGGGATATTTTGATGATGAATGTTAATTGTTCAATTAGTGACCCACTTTCTGGCCCTGTGTTTTAGCTGATTTCAACGCTGCCTTGTATTCTTTCGGGAATACTTTCACGAAATGACGCAGTTGGTTTTCCCAGTCTTTCAGGATAAACTTCGCTACCGTACTGTTCGTATAGGCATGATGTTTAGTAATCAGGTCCTGCAGCTGTGCTACATCTTCCTGGTCCAGCGGATCCAGGTCGATCATATCCCTGTTGCAGTGGTTGGCGAAAGTGCCTTTCACATCGTACACATAAGCGATACCGCCGCTCATACCTGCTCCGAAGTTGCGGCCGGTTTCACCCAGGATCACCGCTTTACCGCCGGTCATGTATTCACATCCGTGATCGCCTACTCCTTCCACTACTACAGTAGCACCGGAGTTACGCACACAGAAACGTTCTCCTGCCTTGCCGCGGATGAAAGCCTCGCCGGAGGTAGCTCCATAGAAACAAACGTTGCCCGCAATGATATTTTCTTCTGCCTTGAATCCTGCTTCTCCATGTGGATAAAGGATCAGCTTGGCGCCAGACAGCCCTTTACCGAAGTAATCGTTGGCTTCTCCTTCCAGTTCCAGCGTTAAACCTTTAGTGGTAAAGGCGCCGAAGCTCTGTCCTGCAGACCCGATGAACTTGAAATGCAGGGTATCTTCCGGTAATCCTTCGCTTTTGTAGCGTTTGGATATTTCGTTAGACAGGATGGTACCAATAGTACGATCTGTATTTTTTACAGGGAATTGCTGGTACACCCTGGCTTTCTTTTCCAGTGCGGGCTGTGCGGCCTTCAGCAGTTGCCAGTCGATCACTTCACTGATGCCGTGATCCTGTTCTTCCTGTTTGTACAGGCCTGTTTCGGCAGAAGCTTCTTCTTTATATAAGATCGGTGACAGATCCAGTTTCTGTGTTTTCCAGTTGGTGATGTTATCGCGCATCTGGAGGCATTCTACCTGGCCTACCATTTCGTTGATGGTACGGAAGCCCAGGTCGGCCATGATTTCGCGGAGCTCTTCCACGAGGTAGGTGAACAGGTTTACCACGTGTTGCGGATCGCTGTTGAAGCGTTTGCGCAGTTCCGGATCCTGGGTAGCAACACCAACAGGACAGGTATTTACATGGCATTTACGCATCATGATACAACCTTCTACTACGAGGGCTGCGGTGGCAACACCCCATTCTTCGGCACCCAGTAAAGTAGCGATGGCAATGTCGCG
Organism: Chitinophaga sp. OAE865; assembly: GCF_040546735.1. Lineage (NCBI taxonomy): Bacteria > Pseudomonadati > Bacteroidota > Chitinophagia > Chitinophagales > Chitinophagaceae > Chitinophaga > Chitinophaga sp. OAE865. The sequence continues at coordinate 764,294 of NZ_JBEPOF010000001.1, forward strand.
GCCGGTTTTCAGCTGACCATCTGTTTGCAGCACTACCCTGCTGCGGAGCTTATTCTTTACCAGCGTCTGGTGAGATTCGGCCAAACCGAGCTCCCAGGGTAAACCGGCATGTTTGATTGAGCTTATCGGGGAAGCACCGGTACCGCCATCGAAGCCAGAAACCAGGACCACATCAGCATGTGCTTTTGCAACACCTGCTGCGATAGTTCCCACACCTGCTTTAGATACCAGTTTCACGCTGATACGGGCGGCACGGTTGGCGTTTTTCAGATCATAGATCAGCTGCGCCAGATCCTCGATAGAATAAATATCGTGGTGAGGAGGCGGAGAAATGAGACCCACACCAGGTGTGGAGTGCCTTACTTTCGCGATCCAGTCGTCCACTTTATGGCCGGGCAACTGTCCTCCTTCGCCGGGTTTTGCACCCTGCGCCATTTTAATCTGTAATTCATCGGCATTGGTCAGGTAGTAGCTGGTAACCCCAAAACGGGCGCTGGCTACCTGTTTGATGGCAGAACGCATTGAGTCGCCGTTTTCCAGCAGCTCATAGCGCAGCTCATCTTCTCCACCCTCACCGGTGTTGCTTTTTGCACCGATACGGTTCATTGCAATCGCCAGTGTGGAGTGTGCCTCGTGTGAAATAGATCCAAAGCTCATAGCACCGGTAGCAAAGCGCTTGAAGATGCTGGTAGCCGGTTCTACTTCATCAATTGAAATAGACGGACGATTCTTTTTGAAAGTGAACAGGCTGCGTAAGGTGGCGGCCTTTTCACTTTGATCGTTTACCGCTTTAGAATATTTTTTGAAGGCTGCATAGTCGCCCATACGGGTGGCCAGTTGCAGATAGTGAATAGTAGTTGGATTAAAGAGATGGAATTCTCCTTTACGTTTCCACTGGTATACGCCACCTTCTGTTAAACGCTGTACCGGTGTTTCTTTACGGCCATAGCCCATCCAGTGTTTAGCCAGTGTTTCGCGGGCAATTTCATCCAGACCGAGGCCTTGTATACGGGAAACGGCGCCGGTGAAATATTTATCCACTGTTGCCTGGTTGATACCCAGTATTTCAAAGATCTGCGCACCCTGGTATGATTGCAGGGTAGAGATACCCATCTTGGAAAATACTTTCAGCAGCCCATCGCAGATTGCTTTGATATAGTTCTTCTTCAGTTTATCTACATCCAGTGTGGTATCCAGTTTGCCGTTCAGCTTCATATCGCGGATAGTGCTGAGCGCCAGGTATGGGTTAATAGCGGTTACGCCAAAGCCCAGCAGGCAGGCAAAGTGGTGAACTTCCCAAACATCGCCGGCTTCTACGATCAGTCCTACCTGGCCACGGTAACCCTTGCGGATCAGGTGGTGGTGAACGGCGGAAGCTGCGAGGATAGATGGAATAGCGGCATGTTCTGAATCGATAGCGCGGTCGGACAGGATGATTACTTCAAAACCATCTTCCACTGCATCTACCGCGTAGCGGCATAAGCGGGCCAGTCCTTTTTCCAGGGAGCCGGGCTTGCCGTCGGCCTTGAAATAGGTGTGTAATGTTTTGGCCTGGAATAAACCGGTATCGATACTGCGTATCTTTTCCAGCTCGTGGTTGTTGAGGATCGGGTGACGCAGTGCCAAACCGTGGCAGTGCAGCGGATCCTCATCCAACAAGTTACCATTGTTGCCCACAAAGGTAGCCAGCGACATTACCAGTCTCTCCCTGATAGGATCAATAGGCGGATTGGTTACCTGTGCGAACAGTTGTTTAAAGTAGTTACAGAGGTGCTGTGGCTGGTTGCTCAGTACTGCCAGCGGGGTGTCTGTGCCCATGGAACCAACAGGTTCCTTGCCATCAATAGCCATTGGGGCAATGATGTTATCCAGGTCTTCAGTGCTGTAACCGAATGCGCGCTGGTATTTAAAGATCTGGTCGTGCTCCAGGTGAGTAAAGGTTACTCTTGGTTCAGGCAGTTCTTCCAGGCGGATCTTATATTTATTCAGCCATTCGCCATAAGGTTGCTGGGAGCAGATCTGTTGTTTCAGCTCTTCATCCCCTATGATGCGGCCCTGGTCCATGTCTACGATAAACATTTTGCCAGGTTGCAGGCGGCCTTTTTCTTTGATATTTTTTGGATCAATCGGTAATACACCGGCTTCAGAAGCCATGATCACGCGATCGTCTTTTGTTACTACAAAGCGGCTTGGACGTAACCCGTTACGGTCGAGGGTAGCGCCAATAATTTTACCATCAGTGAAGGAAATGGAAGCAGGACCGTCCCATGGCTCCATGAGAGAAGCATGGTATTCGTAAAATGCTTTCTTTTCTTCACCCATATCTTCATTACCATCCCATGCTTCAGGAACCAGCATCATCATTACATGTGGCAGGGAACGGCCTGTCATGGTGAGCAGTTCAATCACGTTATCCAGGCTGGCGGAGTCGGACTGGCCTTCTTCCACGATGGGGAGCAGCATTTCCATTTCTTCTTTGGTGAAGTATTTGGAAATAAAGTCCCTTTCGCCGGCGCGTAACCAGTTAAGGTTGCCCTTCAGCGTATTGATCTCACCATTGTGGGCGATATACCTGTACGGGTGAGCCAGTCTCCAGCTCGGGAATGTATTAGTCGCAAACCTGGAGTGGATGAGAGCAAAGGCAGAAACCATTTTCTCATCGCTCAGGTCTGTATAATAATGACGTACCTGGTAAGTGGTGAGCTGACCTTTATATACAATTGTTTTATAAGAGAGGGAGGCAATGTAAAACAGTGACTTCTCTTTAGGAACTGTATTGCGAACTGTTTTGGAAACATAGTTACGGAGCACAAATAATTTGCGCTCAAAGATTTCCGGATCACTGATATGATAAGGACAGGCAATAAATACCTGTTCAATTTCCGGTTCTACAGAAAGGGCAGATTCACCAATGCCATCCGGGCGTACCGGTACTTTACGGTAGCCAAGAATCTCCAGGCCCAGTTTCTCTGCGCTGCGTTGAAAGATCTCGCGGCATTCTTCACGCCAGCGTGGTTCTTTCGGAAAGAAGACCATGCCCACACCGTATTTTCCAAATTCCGGTAACGCGATGCCCAGTTTCAGGCATTCATCATACAGGAACTCATGGGGCGTTTGAAACAGTATCCCTGCACCATCACCCGTATTCTGCTCACAGCCGCAGGCTCCGCGGTGTTCCATGTTTTCCAGCATGGTTAAGGCATCACGAATAATATGGTGGGATTTACGGCCCTTAATATGGGCAGTAAATCCTGTTCCGCAGGCATCATGTTCAAATTCCGGACGGTATAAACCTTGCGTTTGCTTCACTTCATCCATTTGGTTTAGATTTTTTGCTTTGGCACACCCTTCCCTTCAGACTTGCGCCGCGGGTGATGGTGTACGATATAATTCGGGAACGGTTTAAAGATACTAAAGGAATGCGGTATTTTTTATATAAACTTTTGTTAGACGGTTAAAATTTAGAAAAAAATAAAAAGATACCTCGAATTGTTAGAGTTTTTAAAAAAATGAATGCTCCCTCAGGACAAATTGGACTGGTTTTACGGCTCAGCCTGACAGGCTTACCTGGTTCGCCGAAAGGAGCTTCCTTTACGACCGGGGTACTTTTTGCCCTCTATATATTATATTTGGATAATACCTTTTATTAATATGATGTTGCGCTGGGATCTACCACGTCACTTCAGCATACAGATGCCTTCCCGGATCTGAAACTTCCAGCTGAAGCCACAGCCATTGATATGGAAACGGGCGCATTGATTTCTAATGCACCATCCCATAGTAACACCGGGCCATCACAGTTGATCACACTAAACTTTGTCCCCGCGGCTACGGCTCAAAAAGGAACTGCGCCTTGCCATTTACCTGCCGCATACGCAATGGTTCGCTGATGTGGCTTTCATTCTGCATCCTGTCGAGCGCCGTTACAATATAGGTATACAGTTTTCCTTTTACATAAGTGTGGTCCTTAAACTCAGGATCAGACGACTGCTGCAGGATACCAATTATTTTCGTAGGGTCGCTTACGTTAATTGCCTCATTTTGCTCAAACCGGTATAATACATATTGTTTGGTATGACCGCTGGTGTCATCATCAGCCCAGTGTATTTCCAGTCCACCAGGCCTTTCAAAGGCATCAATAAAGTAAGGGGCCTCCGGAGTTTCTTTAGGCAGCCATTGCATAATGGGCCGCAGGGCCGGGTATTTATAAAGGCGGGTACGCAGTGCATCTTCAATGCCAAGGGGGTTGCCGCGGAAAGAGGCGGCGCTGTAAAACATACTTCCCTGGATAGTGTTCAGTGTCCTTGCCTCTTCTATTTGTGCCGGTAATTCATTCGGGTTTTTCCAGGCTGCATTGCTGCCTATACGGTATACGCCATGACCGATATATACCTGCCGCCCGTAACCATGCTGGCCCCACCAGTTCAGTAATATTTCATAGTCGGCCAACCGGTGCCCGCGCTCCCAGTAGATCTGGGGTGTTACATAATCAATCCAGCCATTCTTCAGCCATTTCAGGATATCAGCAAACAGGTCGTCGTAGTTGGTTTGGCCACCTTTGGTATATGAACCTTCAGGGTCTTTGTCTTTATTACGCCATACGCCAAAGGGGCTGATGCCAAATTTAACCCAGGGCTTTTCCGCTTTTATTGCCACGCTCAGCATTTTTATAATAGCGTCTGTATTGGCGCGGCGCCAGTCGTCCCGCAGCATATTATTGCCGTAGAGCCGGTAGGAGCTGTTATCGGGGAATTCTTTTCCGGGAACCCGGTAAGGATAAAAATAGTCGTCAAAATGTACGGCATCTATGTCATAGCGTTTTACCACATCACGGATCACCGCAGTTACATATTCGCGCACTTCAGGAATGCCCGGGTCAAAATATTTTTTATTGTCGTAGGTAACAAACCATTGCGGTTTCAGGCGGGTAATATGATTGGGGGCCACGCTGCTGCGACTGATATTGAACACCGCCCTGTATGGGTTAAACCATGCATGAAACTCCATACCGCGCTTATGGGTTTCCTCTACCATGAACTGTAAAGGATCATAATACGGATTTGGAGCCTGCCCCTGTACGCCGGTGAGATATTCAGACCAGGGCTCATAAGGCGAAGCATAAAAGGCATCGGTAGCCGGGCGAACCTGTACCACTACAGCGTTCATACCATTCCGTTGCTGCTGATCAAGTATTGCGACGAACTCCTGTTTTTGTTGTTCTGTGCTCAATCCCCGCCTGGAGGGCCAGTCAATATTTTCCACAGTGGCAATCCATACTGCTCTCAGTTCACGTTTTGGAGGCAATTGTGCCCATGCCTGCTGTATTCCAATGATCGATAGTATTACGCCTGCTATAAATTGCTTCAACATGAGCCTGACTTTTTTTAACGTAAGATGCGAAAATAGCAAAAAGCAGGGCTGATCCGATACAAATATGTGATTCTTATGAAGATAGCGAACTAATCTTTTTCCATCTTAAGCTTTGTAGCCGGTGCCTGGTAATCTTCCGGTAGGTATTCTGCGGGGACTGTGGTCATGTTGCCATCGCGGTGTGCAATAAAGTGGGGCGACATAATTTCAATACCCTCCGCATTGAATTCATCTATAATATGCCGGTGAAGATCAGAGTAGATGACCGCCATTTTATGGAAGTGATCTGTATATACGTTGATTTCATAGGCGATGGCGAAATCATCGAGACTGGTTTGCAGTACAAACGGGGGCTTGTTTTTCATAACGCCATCTGTGGCTATAGCGGCTTTGATCAGCATTTCATGAACTTTTTTCCAGGGTACTTCATAGCCAATAGTTACAGTAGTGTGTAAGATGAGCCCGAGATCTTTGCTGGACGTGGTAAAATTAATGGTATGGCCGTTTAATATACTGGCATTAGGTACTGTGATTTCCTCGTTTTTGATGGTACGAAGCCTGGTAACAAGCAGGTTTTTCTCTATCACATCTCCTGTAATTTCCCCGATCTTAACCCGGTCGCCGATCTTAAACGGGCGCATATACGTAATTACAAAACCCGCTATCACGTTGGCAATGGCGGAAGATGAGCCCAGTGAAAACAGGATACCAAGAAAAACAGATACTCCCTGGAATATTTTTGAGTCCGACCCTGGGAGGTAAGGGAATATTACCACGAACATAAAGGCATATAACAGGAATTTCACGCCGCTTCCGGTGGGCCTTGCCCAGTCGGGGTAAAAACCATTGATAGTAAGATTGCCGGTTGCCACTTCTTCCGCCAGGTAATTCACAAATTTCACCAGGTATCTTGTTATCAGGTAGATCACGATGATTGTAAGTAGTTTGGGGAGATAGTGAAGGAATCCCATCAGGATGGATTTGATGGGAGATAATGTCCAGCTGATCAGTTTATCGGCAATCCCTTTTGTCCATGGAAAAATGCTGAATACAAAGGGCAGGGTAATATAAAAAACAAGAAGAATGGCGATGATCCGCACGATGCGCAGGAGATTAAAAACTATGCCTACCTGCTTTTGCTGGTTCAGCAATGCATATTCTTTTACTTTAACCCCCTTAAAATAGCGGTCTTTTTCCCGTACAATTCTTCTGCGCAGTTGTTTGAACAAACGGTTGATACCATAAACGATGAAGGAAAAAACAAGGATGATCAGAAGTAGCCATCCTATGCGGATGAGAACACTCTGAAAACTGCTGTCTTTCTTTTCCTGCAGTATTGCATTGCGCACAGTTGTTGCATATTGTTGTGCTACCTGGGTTTTATCCTGTTCCAGCCACAGTGCGTCATCGTCTGTTACACTCAGGAGCACCAGCTCGTTATAGATGACATCTATATTGTTTTCATTGGGTATAACTTTTATTGAGTCAGGAACAAAAAAAGGATCGTTGGCAAGCTGCACCAGTTTGTGCTCAATGTTCTGTGCCCGGTCGCTCGGATTCAGGGGGCCGAGTCTATTGTAGATATAGAAAAGAGTATCGTCACGAAAAGGTACTACCGGGATACCCTTGCTGATGGCTTTTAACCGGAGAATACGCTGGGTGGCGGCGGCTTTTTTCAGGGAATCGGCCATTATGAAAGCAGCCAGTTTTTGTTGCAGTTCTTTTTTGCGGTGGTCATTATCGTTATTGATTTCCGCCAGTTGTTGCTGCAATTGCTTTTTTTGTTCATTGTCTGCTTTCTGCAGGGAATCGCTTTCTCTTAGCAGGCGGGTGGTCAGGATCAGTTGTGAATTGGTGAGGGAGTCGCGGCCGGCCTTACTGCTGTCGTTTTGTGCATGGCATGGGAAAGCCAGGCCAACCAGTATGGCTGCGAAGAAGAGGGTATAAATTTTCATTCCCGTAGCTTTTATTTAAAGTACGGAAAATTCAGGAAGCAGCGGTTGGCTAAATCTTTCTTTTCGTATACTGGCTATAATCCGGAAGAATGGCTTCATATTCCTGGTGCATCAGAGGGGATGTCAGGAGAAAATCCGCAGATGCCCGGTTGCTGGCCATCGGGATATTCCATACCACGCCGAGGCGAAGCAGGGCCTTGATATCCGGGTCGTGAGGCAAAGCCTCCATCGGGTCCCAGAAAAAGATGATCACATCGAGTTCCCCGGTGGCCACCAGGGCGCCGATTTGCTGGTCGCCGCCCAGGGGACCACTCAGGAGTTTTCTCACAGATACATCCAGCGCCTGTTCTATCAGCTGGCCGGTGGTGCCGGTTGCATACAGTTCATGCCGACTAAGTACCGTTTTGTTATAAGTGGCCCATTCTATCAGCTCCGCCTTTTTATGGTCGTGAGCAATCAGTGCAATTCTTTTGCGTGCTTTTAAAACTTTGGATGTTTGCATATATGGTTACAAAAGTAATAAGTGGCACGCAGAAATTAAATCAGATATTAGTGCCTGTCGTTGGTATCCAGGGTGGCAAGATCCCGGTCGAAAATATAAAGACCGCCCTTGTCCTCCCCTATCAGCTTTAATTTATCGAGGATATGGCGGGCAAGGCGCTCTTCTTCAATTTGTTCGGTAACATACCATTGCAGGAAATTGTGTGTGGCATAATCCTTTTCCTTCAGGCACATATCCACCAGGTTATTAATTTCTTTGGAAACCAGCAGTTCATGGCTGAACACATGTTCAAAAATGGCATGGATATTCTTAAATTTCACGGTAGGTTGCTTTAAAGCCGGAACCAGGCCATGACCGCCCCTTTCGTTGATAAACTTCAGCAGCTTCAGCATATGGGCTCTTTCCTCATCGGAATGCCGGTACAGGAACTGGGCCACGCCGTTATACCCCTGCACCTCCGCCCAGGAGGCCATAGCGAGATAATATTGGGAGGAGGCTGCTTCCATCTCCACCTGCTGGTTCAGCGCATCGTAAATTTTGGGAGAAAGTTCTTTTAATAACATAATGAAAAATTTGTATAATATGTAGAAGATCAAGGAGTGACGGGGATATTACTGGGAACTATATCCGGATTGGTAATTTCAATAGGCTACATTCAGATGCATCCCGGAAATCTGCCTGAAAAATGTTACCTTTGCAGAAGTAAATTAGGATAAAATGATTAAAACAGGAAATCCAATCATCAGCATATATACGGAGATGACGCCAAATCCGGAAACCATGAAGTTTGTGGCGAACAAGCTCCTGTACCCCGGTAAAAGTATTGATTTCCCGGATGAAGCCAGTGCAAAACCGTCTCCTTTAGCCATAGAGCTGTTTAGCTTCCCTTTCATCAGAGGCGTATTTATTATGGCTAACTTTATTACGCTTACCAAAACCAGCGAAACCGACTGGAACGATATAATTCCTACCGTGAAGGCCTTCCTGAAAGAATACCTGGAAGACTCCCGACCTGTTATCAATGAAGATGAGGTAGTAATTACCAAATCTACTGCGAGCAATGAAGTGAGTGCAGATGATACAGACGTGGTAAAACGGATCAAGGAATTACTTGAAAACTATGTGAAACCGGCAGTTGAAATGGATGGCGGCGCCATTCAGTTCAAAGACTATGAAAATGGTACGGTTACACTGATGTTGCAAGGTTCCTGTTCGGGCTGCCCCTCCTCCATGATCACGCTGAAAGCCGGTATTGAAGGCATGATGAAGCGCATGATCCCGGAAGTGAAAGAAGTAGTGGCAGAAGCAGAATAAGCCATAGTTGAGTGAATGATAGTGTTAAACGAAAGCACAGTCTTTATGGCTGTGCTTTTTTTTAGCATTTATCGGAGCGGTATCCCTGATAATACAAGCAAACAGCTACAATGAGAAAACTACTACTGATCATTACCGGCTTGATCCTCGCCCTGCAACCGGTACAGGCGCAAAGAAAGAAACCGGTGGACAGCGCATCGGCTATTATCACCTACGGCTTCAGCAGCAACGGGAAAGAAATTCCTGGTAACGGGCTGCAATTGATCATCGACCATCAGCGGGCACACATTGTTCCCGGCAATGGTAAACAGAAGGAACAGCAGTTCCTGGAGCTACAGGAGCAAATGACCCTGCAAGTGTTAAGTCTTCCCAACGGGGAAGCATATACGCTGAAAAAAGCATTTTCTGAATATACCACACCTGAATTATTGCCCGATACCGCCACCATACTGGGATATCCCTGTAAAAAAGCCAAACTGTTTATCAGGTCTAACACCATAGAAGTATGGTATACCAACGCGCTGCCACTGAAGGGCACGCCAAATATTACTATAGCACCAGGCCTTGGCCTGGTGCTTAAAATAGTGCGTAATGGTAACAGCGAAACCCTGGCAAAAAAAATTACCTGGGGCAAAGTGACCGGAACGGCGTTGGCCTGGCCTTCCAATACCGGTATCCTGGTAAATGACGCCGCATATATGCGGCAGGTGATCGACAGCCGGTACACTACCCTGCCGGTATTTGACCAGGAACAGATCAGCTGGGGCAATAACACGCCTAATCCCCCGGGGGAACAGCTCAATCAAACCTATCATTTTGCAGGCGGTACAGTCATCCTTAAAAAAATAAATTTACCGGCAGCCCGGAAAGGAGAAACACTTTTTGCGGAGCTTACCCAATACTCCAATGGTGATGCCTACGACAGAACAGGTTCGGTATTTATGATCCCGGCAGATAAAGCCACTTCTTTCCTGGACGGCCTTCAGAAAGGCGTAGGGGCGTTACCGTTATTCACCGCTAAAAATGGAAAGCAATACCAGGGCATGGTAGCAACGGACAATTATTTACCTGCCATGGAAGTGCTGCGTTTCTTCACACCATTCGGCGTCCGGCAGTTTAATAACCAGGTAAAAATCGCCGGTTACAACTGGGCCGATTCCGTGATCTATAAACAGGATATCACCGAGCTGCATGGCCGCCTGCAGGGCGATGTATGGCTGGGCGTTTATATTGGCAACTATGATAAAGGCGGTCATAAAGTAAGCCTTAGTCTTAAATATTATCCGGGTGATCCGGAAGACGAGAACCGCCCGGCAGCCAACTGGATATATCCTGTTTTCAATACCACCAATCTGATGGAAATGGCCGGGCAGGAATATGCGACCCTCTTTGATAAAGACTCCCTCAGTGTGACCGTCAACATTCCGGAAGGCGTCAGAAATATTCAGTTAAGATTCCTGACTACCGGCCATGGTGGCTGGGGAGGTGGCGATGAATTTAATCCAAAGCAAAATGAAATTTTTGTAGATGGAAAACGGGTATATCATTTTATTCCATGGCGCACAGATTGCGCGACGTACCGTTTGTTGAATCCTGCTTCCGGTAATTTGGGCAACGGGCTCTCTTCCTCTGATCTGAGCCGTTCCAACTGGTGCCCGGGTACGCTTACATCCCCGGTATTCATCTCTTTACCAGATATCACTCCGGGACAGCATACTATACAGGTAGCTATTCCACAGGGTAAGCCGGAAGGTAGCAGCCAGAGCTTCTGGAATGTATCCGGTACACTGATAGGAGAAAAAAAATAATTTTCCGGGATGTGGTATTAGCCGCATCCCGGTTGACATAATCCGGAATTATTGATCCACATTCGCATTATGAACGATTTATACCAGGGTATATTAGAAGGTCTTCACCAGATGACCTGGCTGGAAGCAGTAGCTGTTTTCTTTGCTGTCTTATCGGTCATCTTTCAAAAAAATAATAACATACTGGTATATCCTACCGGTATTGTGAGCACAGGTATTTACACCTACCTCCTGTCCAGGGAGCATTTCAAGCTGTATGCGGATGCTGCGCTGAATGCATATTACCTTGTGATGAGCGTATATGGATGGCTCTATTGGGCAAAGAAAGGCCCGGAACAACCTGCTACACCGGTGATGCGCAGCAACAGCAGGGAACTGCTTACCGCCATTTTTATAGCCCTGGCCGGCTGGGGGATTTTTTATTTCCTGTTAAGCCGTTTCTCCGATTCAAATGTACCGGTAATGGATGCCTTTGTATCTGCCACTGCCTGTGCAGGTATGTGGCTGCTCGCTAAACGGAAGCTGGAGAACTGGATATTGCTGAATATTTCCAACCTGGTGGCTATCCCGCTGTTGTTGTACAAGCACCTGTATCTTACTGCCGGATTAACTATCTTTTTATTTACCATCGCTATATTCGGGTATCTTAGCTGGAGAAAAGAGGTGTTGCAAAGAGAAGAACATACATGAAGAAAGTAGTTGTTATAGGACCTGAATCAACGGGGAAAAGCTCGCTCAGCGAAAAGCTGGCGAAGCATTTCAATACCGTATGGACGCCGGAATATGCGCGTGAGTACATCGATCAACTCCAACGGCCGTACGAAGAAGCTGATCTTCTGCAAATTGCAGCCGGCCAGGTAGCACTTGAGCAGCATATGGCCAGCCGGGCCAATGAAGTATTGATCTGTGATACTGATCTGTACGTGATCAAGGTATGGAGCGAACATAAATACGGGCGTTGTGATCCACGTATTCTACAGCAGATAGCCCGTCAGCGTTGTGATCTGTACCTGCTTACTTATATTGATCTGCCCTGGGAGGAAGATCCGCAAAGGGAATATCCGGACCCCGAAATGCGTCATTATTTTTATAATATTTACCGGGAGATAGTCATAAATTCCGGCGTGGAATGGAAAGATATCAGGGGCGGATATGAAGAGCGTGAAGCGCTGGCAATAGCTGCTGTGCAACAGTTGCTGCACCGGCGCTGATTATTTCCTGCCGGTAACCAGTTCCATTATATCCGGGTCGGGCGAGAGATTGCGCATTTGTACAAGTATTCTCCGCTGCCGGTAAGATGTGATCCGTGCAGGCGGATTGATGGTATATTTAATTGGATTAGGTAAACAGGCGGCTATCATGGCGGCTTCTTCCCTGTTCAGGCTGGCTGCATTTTTATGGTAGTTTACCTGTGCCGCAGCTTCCACACCAAATACCCCCTCTCCCATTTCTGCCACGTTCAGGTATACCTCGAGGATACGCTGTTTGCCCCATATTTTTTCGATCATGAAGGTGAAATATACTTCCAGGCCCTTCCTGAACCAGCTGCGACCCTGCCAGAGGAACACGTTTTTAGCAACCTGCTGACTGATAGTGCTGGCTCCTTTTATTTTTTTGCTTTGCTGGTTATGCTTCATTGCTTTTTCAATCGACTTAAAGTCGAATCCGTTATGGTCTGTAAAAAGCTGGTCTTCGCTGGCTATTACGGCCAGTTTAGCATGTTGGGATATTTCATCATAGCTCACCCATGTTTTCTGCAGTTTTTTGTCTGTTCCCCAGAGGCTGAACCAGCTGGCTATTTCAGTGATAGTAATAGGCGGATTCACCCATTTCAACAGCAGGATGTATAAAAATTGCGCAACAATTAAAACCAGTACTACCCTCTTCAGTCTCCTCCACGTTCTGGGAACAATGCCTTTTAAATTCATCGCGTAGGTTTAGAAAAATCGGGACGAAAGGTAGGCTAAAAACCTGAAAGTGACGCACAATCGTTAACTTTATATATGCTATTAAACGTACATCCGGATAACCCGAATCCCCGTCATTTAAAAACGATCATTGAATGTTTGAAAGACGGAGGGATTATTATTTATCCAACTGATACGGTGTATGGCCTGGGTTGTGATATTACACAACATAAGGCCATAGAGCGTATTGCAAGAATTAAGCAGATAGATCCGAAAAAAGCACAGTTTTCGTTCATCTGTTATGACCTGAGTCATTTGTCGGACTATGCGAAGAGCGTGGACACGCCTGTTTTCCGTATGTTGAAAAAGGCATTACCCGGCCCATACACATTTATTTTACCGGCCAGCCGGCTGGTGCCTAAATTATTGAAAACGAAAAAAGACACGGTGGGTATCAGGGTGCCTGATAATAATATCTGCCGCACTATTGTGAAAGAATTGGGCAACCCGATTATGAGCACCACGTTGCCGATAGATGATTACGTAGAAGAATACACGGACCCGGAGATCATTTATGAGAAGTTTGGAAAACAGGTAGATATTGTGATAGATGGGGGCCCGGGCGGTATGGGCTTTTCTACAGTGGTGGATTGCACGGGTCCGGTGCCGGAACTGATCCGTGAAGGCATTGGAAGTTTTGAAGAAATATCCTGATAATATATGCAGAAACGATGGTGGATTTGTGTGTTTTGTTTATTCTCGGGTATAATAGCCGGAGCGCAAACCCGCATAATGAAACCATTGTCGTTGGCGGCCATGAAGCCGTCGTCTTTTGATTTAACAGACACCCCTGTTTTCCGGCCGGCCGGCTTCGGGCAAAAACCGGTTAGCACATTTTCTTCTTTGCCTCATACATTCCCTGCCCGGGAACCTGTAGCTGCCCCTGTTTACCGCTTTGCCCCTGATGCTTATTACCAGCAACATTTTGGGTTCTTCTGCAAAAAGGAATGGGCCTGGCAGAAACAAACCGGGTTACCACTTAAATTCCGTTTAGGAAGCTATTCTTATGCCCAGCAGCAGGAAGGAAAACGCTGATCTCTTTTATTGTATTTATTTTGAAAGATAATAATTGACAGAGTCAATGATAATTAGTTGATCAGGGCAAATATATTTTAAAAAGACAAATATGAGAAATGGCCTGAAAATAATGGTTTAATGCCGGGGGTTGGGATGCACTGAACACAATGATCTCCTTTGCATAGCTGTTAAAATCACCTGCTCTGTAAAACGGTTATGATAACAACGTGTGTTCCAGGAATAACGTCTGCATCTTCTGATTCTAAAAAAGGGTTAATGATCTAAGATAATAAGCCGGTTCATTTCTGGAATCTCATGACCTCCAACTCCAACAATGATGGGACCCATGACGCTGAACGTTTATTTTGAACCGGAACAGATCCCGACCTGGCAGCCTTGGACCTTTTTTATTATCACATCCAAAGGGGGAATAGGCGGCCACTTGTTCCATGCGCTAAGCAGATGGTATGAGGCATTTTCCTTGCACCAGCTTCAGGTAAAAGAGAAGGAGGTATAGCGGTTTTGAAAGCAGATCCGGTAAAAAAAGAGCCGGTCTAAAACAAGACCGGCTCCTGGAGTATTTTTTTCTGGGGAACAGTTTTAACACATAGTCCCCCTTCTTTTTCTATCTCTCTAAAAAAATTATTTAATACCCAGTTTTTTCGCGATATCTGCCGGTAACGCTTTTTTGTTTACCATGTAGCAGGTGGTTTTATATGCGAAGTATGGCTCAGAAGCATAGAAATATCCCTGACCGGGGTTATCGGTGCCCCAGGAGTTTTTCACCCGGAAATATTTATTGCCATTCTGATCTTTCACCAGGCCTACAATGTGCATACCATGATCATCCTGTGTCTCGAAGTTATCGAAAGCTTTCTGGCGAACTTCAGGAGTAATGGCTTTTTCTTTACCAGGCTCCAGGAAAACATTTTTTCTTTCTTCGGCAGACATATCAGCCCAGTCTTTTTCAGGAACAATGGCCAGTCCGTCTTTGAAGTTGAATCCTTTTTCACTTACATCGGCAGCCCATGCAATGGTGTAACCATTCATGATGGCATTTTCAGCGATGTTGGTAAAGTCATTCAGGTTTACGTTATATACTTTTTCCCAGTTCCAGTTATCCGGCACTTCCAGTACAAACTGTGAATTGTATGGGTGATGCGTAAAGGAAGAAATCAGTACATAGTCATCCGCATTCAGGCCCAGTTCTTTTGCAAAAGACTGCGGTGTATAGGATTTACCGTTATACTGGAATTTTTCTGGGGCATCGCCCATATAGGCATTGAGCACACCGTCAAAAGCTTTTGACCAGTCGGGGTTGATAGTGCCCTGTGCGTTACCGATTTTATTCACCATGCCTTCCAGGAGACTTTCCATTTCGGCGTGGTTGTATATTTTATCTTTGTTGCCATCGTATACACTTTGCGGAACCAGGCCGTATTCGCGGAGGCAAAGCAGATCGTCGGGGAAGCCACCGCCTTCACCGAAATTGGCTTTTCCGTGCATACGTACGTAGTTGGCTGCCTTTAAAGGATACATTTTGCGTACAACATACATTTCACTGAGGTTCAGTCCTTTGTTTTTACCGGTACGCAGTATTTCTGATTCAAAGAAAGAGAGGCCGGAAAAAGACCAGCAGGTGCCGGTACGGCCCTGGTTCTGTACATCTCCTGCATCCAGGTTTTTTAAAACGGTAAACTGGTAGCGGCTTCCCTCCACGTTGGTACTGTTTTGTGCAAAGGCTCCAACGCTGCAAAGCATGGCAGCGCACATTATCCATTTCTTCATGAGTATATCAATGATTGGTTTAAAAACAAGGACCAAAAATAAGGGAAAGTGCGTATTAGACAGACGAAAAGATGGATGAACGGGGCTTGCTACAGCTACTTTTTAATGATTGTTCACTTGAATTACAGTTATTTTTCCTGGTAGTGATTCCGGGTAATCTCCCATTCCCAGAGATCTTCTCCTTCTTTATTTTTAAATGTACCTACAAATCGCATCCCTGCTTTTTGTAATATTTTAACGGAGGCATTATACTCTTCTTCCGTGTGGGCAATTACCCGGTGAACGTATGAGTGTCCGAATGCAAAACGGATAAGCCCTTCCGCCATTTCGGTCCCCAGTCCTCTTTCCCGGTAATCGGGCGGCTATTTCATAGCCCATTTCCACTAGCCCGTCTTCATTGGGTTTGCCTTTAAAACCGCCGGCGCCAATTAAACGCTTATCCGCGCGGTGAATCACGAGGTAAAAGAACCAGCCCAGCATGGCAGGGTCGTTGCGCAACTTATCATATGCTACCAGTACCATTTCAGGATACTCTGTCCAACCTTCCGGAATAGAAATACCAAGCAGGTCGGCCAGGTGATCGTTGCCCTGTAATAGCAATTCGAAATACTCCAGTGAGCACGGCAACAATTGTAGTCGAGGTGTTTGGATCATGTTTGAAAACTAGTAAACTGTTTTGGGAAATACAATAGTGGCTTTTTGCATTTAATTCATTAGCTTTTAGCATTTAACAACCCCGCCGGGAGAAAATTTCCCGGGTCAGTTATTACCTGCTAAAAGCTATTGCTACAGCCGAATTTTAATGCGCTTCCAGCCAGTTGTTACCGGTGCCCATTTCCGCTTCAACCGGAACGGCCAGGGGCAAGGCGTTGCGCATGAGATCTAATATAAGGGGTTTAATAATATCCAGTTCAGAGCGATGCGCATCAAAAACCAATTCATCATGTACCTGCAGGAGCATGCGGGACTTGAGATTTCGTTCCTTGAATGCTTTGTGTATGGCGATCATTGCCAGTTTTATCATGTCTGCCGCCGTGCCCTGGATGGGCATATTAATAGCATTCCTTTCTGCAAAGCCACGTACCACCGCATTGGAAGAGTTAATGTCCTTTAGCCAGCGTTTGCGTCCCAGCAGGGTTTGAACATATCCTTTTTCGGAAGCAAATTTTATCTGGTCGTCCATATATTTTTTGATAGACGGATACTGTGCGAAATAGTTATCGATCAGCATTTTGGCCTCGCTGCGGGGGATACCGAGGTTTTCAGACAATCCAAAAGCGCTTACGCCATAAATGATCCCGAAGTTGACGCTCTTTGAATTACGCCTCATATCCGGGGTAACGTCTTCCAGCGCTACGTTATACACTTTGGCGGCGGTAGCAGCGTGAATATCTATTCCTTGCTGAAAGGCTGCCATCATTTCTTTGTCTTCACTGATAGCGGCAATAATACGTAATTCAATCTGTGAGTAATCAGCAGAGAGCAACACGTATTCCTCGTTGCGGGGAATAAAAGCTTTCCTGATTTCACGTCCCCGGTCTGTGCGGATCGGGATGTTCTGGAGGTTAGGATTATTGGAGCTTAAACGGCCGGTTACTGCCACTGCCTGGTTATAGGAAGTATGTATCCGGTTGGTACGTTTATTCAGCAATAACGGTAACGAATCTACGTAGGTGGATTTCAGTTTGCTCAGTTCCCTGAAAATAAGAATATCCTCTACTATTTTATGTTTGTTGGAAAGCTTCTGCAGTACGTCTTCGCCAGTGGCGTACTGGCCGGTGCGTGTTTTCTTTGCTTTGGGATCCAGTTGTAATTTTTCAAACAGTACTTCACCCAGTTGTTTTGGGGATGCCAGTTTGAAACGCACGCCAGCCTGCTCGTATACACTTTCTTCCGCCCGTTTGATCTCTTTTTCCAGTTCCCTGGAGTAATCTGCCAGTGCCTGGGTATCGAGGGCAATACCTTCATACTCCATATCGGCAAGCACTTTCACGAGTGGATTTTCAATATCATAGAAAACTTTGTCCACCGCCTTTTCAGGCAGCATCGGCGCAAATTTTTCTTTCAGCTGCAATGTGATGTCGGCATCTTCAGCAGCATATTCTTTAATTTTTTCTATCTCCACATCCCGCATGTTGCCCTGGCCTTTTCCTTTTTTGCCGATGAGCGATTCTATGGAAACCGGCTCATACTGGAGGTATTGGGCGCTGAGCGCATCCATGCTCCTGCGGCCTTCCGGTTCAATCAGGTAGTGAGCGAGCATGGTATCGAACAGGGAAGTGGTAATTTCCATGCCATACCATTTCAGGATCAGCATATCATACTTGATATTCTGCCCGATGAGCACAATACTGGGATGCTGGAAGAGAGGGGTAAATTCATGAATGATGGCGCGTGCCGCTGTGTTATCTGCCGGCATGGGGATGTAGTAGGCAGATCCTCTTTTGAAGGAAAAGCTCATGCCTACAATTTCTGCTTCATTGGCATCCGTGCCGGTTGTCTCCGTATCAAAAGAAATTTCGGATTGCTGCAGTAATTGCTGTAGCAGGGCAGTCCTTTTTTCCGGGGTATCGATTACCTCGTATTCGTGAGGTGTATTATGAATATTTTTATCCGCCTGCAGGATATTGCCGGTTTCCACTGTTTCTTCCGTGGTTACGGTAACTTCTTCTGTAATTACGGTGGTTCCGAAAAGATCTGTTTGAACTACCCGTGCTTTGGCTTCCACACTGGCGCTGCCGGCAAATCCTTCTCCCAGTATCCTTTTGCCAAGTGTTTTAAATTCCAGCTCCATAAAAATGTCGGTGAGCTTTCCTTTATCACAATCTTTGATACAAAAATCCTCTTCGTGGAAGGTAACCGGTACATTGGTGATGATAGTGGCCAGTTCCTTGGAGAGCAGGGCATTTTCACGGCCCGCTTTAATCTTCTCTCCCATTTTACCGCCAATGGTATCGGCGTTATCCAGCACATTTTCGAGGGTGTGATATTGTGCCAGCAGTTTCATTGCTGTTTTCTCGCCAATGCCGGCAATACCGGGAATATTGTCTACGGCATCGCCCATCAGGCCGAGGATATCAATTACCTGGTGCACGTCCTGGATCTGCCATTTTTCGCATACTTCCTTCGGCCCCATGATTTCTTCCTTGTTGCCCATGTATGGCGGTTTGTAGATAAACACGTTATCACGAACCAGTTGCCCATAGTCTTTGTCCGGGGTTACCATATACACGGTATAGCCTGCATCAGCAGCCTGCCATGCCAGTGTGCCTATTACGTCGTCTGCTTCATAGCCATCCAGTTCTACTACAGGAATATTGAATCCTTCAATGATCCGTTTTATATCCGGCAATGCATCCAGGAGGTCTTCTGGGGCATCTTCGCGATTGGCTTTATAATCAGTATAAGTTGTATGACGTTCGGTAGGCGCATGCGTGTCAAACGCAACGGCTATATGGGTAGGCTTTTCTTTGTTGATGAGGTCCAGTAAAGTAGTGGTAAAACCAAACTGCGCATTGGTGTTTCTTCCCGCGCTGGTAATGCGGGGATTCCTGATCAGGGCGTAATAAGCCCTGTAAATCAGCGCCATGGCGTCCAGTAAAAATAATTTCTTTTCCATTGCTAAACCTACATGATTTAATTTGAATCTGCAAAATTAAGATAGTACTACCATATAAGGTGAGGATGTAACTTTACAAATAAAAAAAATAAAAAAGAATGAATAAAATTTATCATTTGTCGACCTGCAGTACCTGTAAAAAGATACTGGAAGAAACGAAGGCAAAGGAGCGGGGATTTATATTACAGGATATTAAGAAAGAGAAGATCACCCCTGCCCAGCTGGATGAAATGAAAGCGCTTTCCGGCAGTTATGAATCCTTGTTCAGTCGCAGGTCGCAGCAGTACCGGCCAATGGGGTTGCATGAAAAAAAATTAACGGAAGATGATTATCGCAGCCTGATATTACAGGAGTATTCTTTTCTGAAACGCCCGGTAGCGATTACAAACGGAAAGATTTACACCGGTGCGGATGTAAAAAATATTTAAGGGAGATGTGACAGATACCATCTTGAGGAAGGCCGTCCGATGATCCGGACGGCCTTTTTTGTTGAAATAATATCAGAGGGATTGTACAAACTGCTGTACTACCTGTTTGTACTGGTTCATATCCTGTTCGTGGTGAAAAGACCGGAAGGGGAAACGGGCCGCTTCGTCCAGTGCAGTTTTCAAATGAAAACGTTCCTGCGGAAGGGAATAGAAATACCCTTTCTCCATCAGGTATTCGCCCAGGTAAACCTGCTCTGACTGACCAGGTGTAGGGATAAGGATTGCTTTTTTATTCAGTTTGGCCAGATCCATCAGGGTAGTGTACCCGGAACGGCTTAATACCATATCAGAAGCCAGCATGGCCTCGTTCAGTTCACTGGCATTGAGGTGGTTAACCTGCGTAACCCCCGGTGCTACCTGTACATGCTGCGGGGTGCCTGGTTTACCGCTTACAATAAGTGCGGTGATAGATAGCTGTTTGATCTGGTCCAGTACCAGCTTTTCCAGGTTGGAGCGCTGTGGCTCCGGGCCGGAGATCAGTACCAGCAGGTCATACTTTTTGGCAACGCCAGGTTGGGGCTCGAACCGGCTCAGGCAGCCGATATAAGTTACATGCCTTGGCAGCCGGCCGGGATGTGCCAGCTCGCCGGAGAGGTTATTGTTGCCGGCAAAATCGGGGATCCAGCAGGCGCTGTATTTGTTAATGAAACGATAATTTATTTTCTGCAGGGTTCGCTCTATCCAACCACCAAATGGCGTTTTAATGAGAAGCTGGTGCGTAATGAAAACAGTAGGTATATTTTTATGATATAAACCAAAACGGTTGTCTGAAATCACTGCATTTATTTGATACTCAGCTACTATCTTCTTCAACCACCGCTGTTCATAGTTCACCGAGCGGAAAATCTTTGGTATTTGCTGGATGATTTTCAGCCCGAAAAACTGCCCTTTTTGTGCGTACTGAATGCGGTACCCAGGTAACGGGAGTATGGTCAGTTGTGGAAATTCCTGCTGTAACAAGGCAGCATGTTTGCCTTCGGCTGCAATAAAAACCTGACAACCTGCGTTTAGCATTTCACGGATGAGCGGAATATCCCGGGTGGCGTGTCCAAGGCCCCAATCCAGGGGAACGATTAAAATTTTTCGGGACGCAATAATTGTGGACAAATATTTTAATATTTTTTACGAATTTAGCTTAAATTACAAAAGGGCATTGTTAAGAAAAGGTAAACACTTTAAAGAAGGGATTTAAAAATAGCCAAGTATATAACTGCAGTATGAAAAGTATAAAATGGATCGTAGTTTTTTTTCTTTGCGGATGTTTAGTGATGGAAGGATGTAAAGTTTTTAAGAAAAACGATTGCGGCTGTCCTACCATGAATAAAAAAAGAATGCACTGATAAGAAGATCTGTTTGATAGCAACGACGACTTTGACAACGACTGACAACTAACAATTTTTGCCTTATCTTTTTGAACTATCCTTTGATACCTTGGCCAAACAATATTTCGGGGAACAGTCAAATTTTTTATTCATGAAACCTGTAGATAGAGATTTATTAATCCTGCTACATGAAGATAGGTACACGGAACAGCAGATCCAATCTGCGGTGAGACAAATCAGCGAAATGCTTTCGTTGATTGAGACGATGGATTATCTCTGTGCAGTTATGGAAGTTATGGATTGTAACAAGAGTCGGATTACCAGCAAACGAACAGTGCTGGAAAAAGCAATTTCACGTAAGTCGCACAAGCCATTCGAATTTATTATTCACAAGAACTAGTAGCCTTACCTCTACAAAATTCCCGTTATAGTAGCTTTGACCCGCTGCCCTTATCTGCCTGGTTTGCTTTTTTTTAAATTCTTGTTGTACGTTTGCCATCAAATAAACGCAATTTACTGATGGCAGATTTTTCGCATCTGCAGGATTTTTTACATCCTGTCTCAAAAGCATTTTTAAACGACGACCAGGAATACGACCCATTCCAGGTAGGAGGCGTGGTGGATGCATACGAAGATGATCACCATCCGGATATAGATGCAGCTGATATTATTCTGCTGGGAGTTGGAGAGGAAAGAGGAGATGTATCCGGTAAAACAAACACCCATGGCCCTGATGCCATACGCAGAGAGTTCTTCAGACTTTATAACTGGCACCGCGATATTAAACTGGCGGATGTAGGTAACCTGCTGCCGGGCGCTTTCCTGGCAGATGCATATGCAGCCATGAAAACAGTAGTAGCAGAGCTGTTATCCGCCAATAAAACCGTAATTATCCTCGGAGGTTCCCATGATCTTACTTACCCGCAATATAAGGCCTATGCGTCGCAGCAACTAATTATTGAAGCTACTGTAGCAGATGCGCTGATAGACCTGAAAGAAGACTCCGGTATACGCAGCGAGCGCTTTCTGATGGATATACTTACTGAGCAGCCTAATTACCTGCGGCATTATAATCATATCGGATTCCAAAGTTATTTCGTACATCCGAGAATGTTAGAAACGCTGGATAAGCTCCGGTTCGACTGCTACCGCCTTGGACGTATCCGGGAGAACATGGAGGAGGCTGAACCGGTACTGCGCCATTCAGATCTGTTCAGTCTTGATATCAACATTATCAGGCATACAGACGCCCCTGCCAACCAGCTTTCACCCAACGGCTTCAGTGGCGAAGAAGCCTGCTCCCTGGCCAGGTATGCCGGTATGAGCAGCCGTCTCTCCTCTTTTGGCATTTATGGCTATCGCCCTGAGAAAGATAAAGAACACCTAACTGCCCGGCAGATCTCACAGATGATGTGGTATTTTATGGATGGGCGTGCAGTGAAAAATAAGGAAGCGCTGTTGGATGACCGCGACGCTTTCTGGGAATTTCATATAGCCTTCTCCGATATAGAAACCGTTTTTCTGAAGAGCAAAAAAACCGGGCGCTGGTGGATGCAGCTACCCGACAGCGAATTTGTGCCTTGTGCATATAACGATTACCTGATGGCCAGCAACAATGAAATGCCGGAGCGCTGGCTGAGGCACCAGGAGCGGCTTTGATCATATTTTCACTCCGTACAGGGGGTATTCATTGTACGGAGTGAAAATATTAAATACTGAGCAGGGTGGTTAGTCTTTCCCTGATAAAAGCAGCTTTATTATCCGTAGAGATCATCTCATCATCCAGTCCTTCCATGGTGCGTTTGTGCATCTTTTCCACCCGCTCATCTATCTTCTTAAAATACTCTTCTTTTTTTGTTTCCCATGCCTGTTGCTCTTCCTGCAGCAGCTGTTGTTTCCCGCTGTCAAGGCTCAGGTAGAGATGTTGAAGAGTGGTATTCAGTAAACTGTCCAGCTGCTTATAGTAGGTAACTGCACAGCTATACATATCGCGGCTACTGCCAAGGCATTGCTGGTAGCGGTTTTCAAGTGTGTCCAGCGCTGTTTGTTGCGGTGATTGTGAATACGCTTTCGAACACAGAAATACCGTAAGAAAAATTATCAGGTTTCGCATAGGTACTGTGTGATCGTCAAATATACAAATTATATTTAATAAAATACTAATATTAATAATAATAATCATTGGTTCCCCTGTTTATCCCCGATGGAACCGGTGCATACATCTCCCTGTGGGAGCCCGTTTAGCCATACCCGAAGCGCTTCGGTACGCTGATTAGTAAGTTCGGTCATGTAATTGGCCCGGCACATTGGAAACACACTGCCATAGCTTTTAGCGGCAGCCGGGTACATGGCCTGAACCTGTGCATCACGGAATTGTATCCAGATCCGCTGTGCATCTTTCAGATTTTTGATGAACGCTTTGTTGGCCGCATAGTCTTTCAGTATCAGCTGGTAAATATCATTCAGCTTTTTATCGGCGTTTTTATATTCCTGGCCGGCCTGCTTATTCAGTTCCGACTGCGATTGTGAGAAGGCGGCCACGGCGCCTGAGATCAATAAAAGAAAGATAAAAAAAGATTTCATGTTATAACGGTTTGAAGAATTTAAATGCATATACCATTGGCAGCTTTCCTTCCATTCCCCGGATATAAAAGCGCCCGTTTTTTTCAATAGTGTTACTAAAACAATTATAGGGAGAAAAATCGACCTCCCGGAATATCTGCAGCTGCAGGCCCTGAGTAATTAAAGAGGAAACGATTTCACTCAACGGATGATTCCATGAATAGGACGCATGCCGGATGTTGCTTCCACCATCTGTATACGTGCCTTCTGTTTCCTCCACTATGGTTTGAGTGTTGAAATAGCTATAGATGATTTCTTTAAAATTATTATCAAACATCCAGATGGCAGGATGAAAATCCGCCATTACAAATGAGCCGCCGGGTTTCAGAAAATGATTCACTACAGCCGCCCACTTGTCGAGGTCCGGTAGCCAGCCAATGGTGCCATAAGAAGTAAATACCGTATCAAAAGTACCATCCACATGATCCGGTGTGCTGTAAAGATCGCAGCAAACGAAGCTGGCTTTTCCTTCAAGCCCCGACTGTTTGGTGAGTTCATTTGCAAGTGTAATAGCCGCATCTGAAAAGTCCACGCCTGTTACGACGGCCCCCATCCTGGCCAGTGATAAGGAGTCTTGCC
The DNA here is from genome assembly GCF_040546735.1 of Chitinophaga sp. OAE865. Taxonomy (NCBI): domain Bacteria; kingdom Pseudomonadati; phylum Bacteroidota; class Chitinophagia; order Chitinophagales; family Chitinophagaceae; genus Chitinophaga; species Chitinophaga sp. OAE865. The sequence goes on from NZ_JBEPOF010000001.1 coordinate 788,645, forward strand.
CGAAATGACATTGCAGGTGAAGCACCCTTTTATCCTGCAGTGTTCCAAGCAAAGGTAACTCTATCTCTTTGAGCGAGTTTTTCCCGGCAAGAAATCCGGGGATATCGTAAAACTCAGAACCTGCATGAACGCCAGTACGCTGATTCCACAGTTCCTTATTGATAGTAATATAATCCGGTAAGGAATCCATTATAGTTGCGTTTAAATGTCGGGGATAATATAGGTTCTCCAAAAATAAAAGGTTCCCATTAATGGAAACCTTTTATTTTTTGTTAAAAACGTATTTTTTTAAATCACTACAAGCTCGTAAAAATCACCTGGTGTAAAATATTGCTGGGCCAGTTGCTGTAATTCTTCGGCTGTAATGGTTTTAATTGTTTTGATATTGTTATAGAAATAGCTTTCATCAAGATCGTTGAGAATAAGGTTTTTCCAGCGCTGGATCAATTGGAATGCACCATCCAGGTCGCCAAGGATAGAGCCGATCATATAATTGCGCACAAGATCCAGTTCTTCTTTTGGAACAGGTTCCTGCTGGAGACGCTGCAGTTCTTTATAAATTTCATCGATCGTTGCTTCGCAAACATCGCGGCCTGCCTCTGTTTGAATGTTCAGTGCACTGGTTTGCCGGAAGTTATATAACTGGGAATAGATACCATATGTGTAACCTTTCTCCTCCCGGATGTTGCTCATCAGGCGGGAACCGAAGTAGCCGCCAAAAATAGTGTTCAACACCAGCATCTTGGGAAAATCGGGATGGTAGCGGTTAGGAAAATGACGTGCAACGCGCACGGCGCCCTGTACACCGTTTTCATCATTAAAGATCCGGAATTTTTTTTCCTCAGCCGGTTGTATAGGCAGGTCAAGTTTTACCAGATGTGTTTCCCCATTCCATTTGGTGGTGCCAAAGTATTGGTTCAGCAGCTGGATCATGTTGGCCGGAAGGTTACCCGCTACAAAGATCTTACAGTTGTTGTAGGTATAATGTTTTTTATAAAAGGCCTGCAGGCCTTCGGATTGTAAGGCATCATACGCCATCATGGAGCTTACACGGCCATAAGGATGGAACTCGCCGAACAGGTATTTATCAATAAAGCGGTTGCCTACAAAGTCGCATTTGAGCAGGTTGACGGCCAGTTTTTGTTTCTGGTTCTGTTTATACAGGTTCAGTTCTTCTTCCGGAAATACCGGGTCGAGGATCACTTCCTGCAGCACCGGCAGCAGTACTTCCGTGTGTTTGGTAAGACAATGAAGCGTATAGGTGGCATTTTCATGGTATGCATTACGGTTAAGGTAAGCGCCATGATAATCTATGTTTTCGTTGATTTGCTGGGATGTGTGTTTACTGGTGCCATTTTTCATGAGAAAGTTGGTAGCAGTGGCTTCCAGGCTTTCGCTTTCATACCAGGTACCAGCGGGAAACACCAGTTCCAGCTGTAATGTTTCCTGTTCATCAGATTTCATTACATATACCGGAATGCCGTTGTCCAGTGTGTACTGTTCATACGGTTTCAGTTTTATATCGAAATCCACCGCATCTTTGATGGGAGGGGCAATCGTTCTGTTCATGATGTGTTATTTAAAGGGTGAGGGCTGGATGAAGCCACTGTGCTAGCTGGCAGCGTAATAGTAAATGGTATTTGAATTTTTTTCATCAAAAAGAAGTGCTGCTTCTTCATGGATGGCGGCAGCAGTTACTACCTCATAATTTTCAAATTCGCGGTTCATTAGTGCGGCATCGCCCAGCAGTTCATAAAAGGCCAGATTGTTGGCGCGGTTCAGTAAGCTCATGTCTTCGAAGGCCAGTAAACTTTCGACGCGGTTTTTTACTTTTTGCAATTCCCGTTCTGAGATAACCTCCTGTTGCAGTTTTTCGAGTTCCAGCTGGATCCCTTTTTCTGCATCTTTCATTTTAACACCTTTTACCAGCTTTCCTTCTATGGTTAGTAAGCCGGCGTCGAGGCTGCCAAAATGATAACACTCAATATTACTGAATAGTTTTTTTTCTTTTACCAGTACCTGGTGCAAACGGGAGGAACTGCCGCCGCCCAGGATGTCGGAGATCAGGTCGGCTGCATAGTAGCGTTTATCCGTACGGGCGTACATGTGATAGCATTTGTACAGTGCATCCAGCGGAACATTGGCTTTTACCTCCAGTTTGTGCGCTGCGGTCTGTGGCGGTTCCACCGGCAGGTTACGCTGATATTTTTCCCCTGAAGGGATATCGCCAAACCATTTTTCCGCAAGGGCTTTTACCTGGTCTACCGTAACGTTGCCGCCTACGGCAAGTATGGCGTTTACCGGGCGGTAATATTTAAAGAAAAATGCTTTTACATCTTCCAGCTTCGCATTCTCTATATGGGATAATTCCTTCCCGATGGTCATCCAGCGGTAGGGATGCGTAGTGTACGACAGCTCCCGCATTTTATGCCATACATCTCCATAAGGTTTATTGATATAATGTTCCTTAAATTCTTCCGACACCACTTTGCGTTGTACATCCAGGCTTTTTTCATCGAAGGCGAGGGAAAGCATACGGTCGCTTTCCAGCCAGAAGGCTGTTTCGATATTTTCTGCAGGTAGCTGGATGTAGTAATTGGTCAGGTCGCTGGTTGTGTAGGCATTATTTTCACCGCCGGCCATCTGTAAAGGTTCATCGTAAGAGGGTATATTGATGGATCCCCCAAACATGAGGTGCTCAAACAGGTGGGCAAAGCCCGTTTGTGCCGGGTTTTCATCTCTCGCTCCTACATCATAAAGTACATTTAATACCGCCATCGGCGTAGTATGGTCTTCGTGCACAATCACCCTCAGTCCGTTTGCCAGCGTAAACTTATTATAATGGATCATATCTTTTTATTGGTCAATACGGTAAAAATAGGGAATTACCGTAAGCTTTTAGCCCAAACCAGCAAAAAGCTACTCCAGGTACAGCTCCTTTTTGTCGTAATTAATGATAAGAGTATAGTCTTTCCAGATATCATAGCCAATGGAGCCGGCTACTTCGGTAAATACCCCGAGGTCATCGATGTCTTTGCTGTAGCTTACCGGTACATTGGGAATACTGCGGCCTCCCATTTCCAGTGAAGGCACGGAACTATTGATATAGTACAATACCTTCAGCATATCCTGTACGCGGTCTGTATTGATAGTGGGAAGCAGGGTATTGAGTTTGTATTTATCTACATAGGGCCAGTTAAAAAGGATACCATAGTCGCCACCGGTGGTAATATGATAATGACCGGGTAACCGGCGCCCATCCGGCAGCTGGATAGATGCATCAATCACAGGAGTGCTGAAGTTAAGCTGAAAATGCAGTAACCGGCCGGTATTTCCAATGGGTGTTTTCCCTGATTTATAAAGTACCAGTTGTTTGGAGCGGTAGTCTATTTTTACAATATACAGTTTCAGCAAGGCGATGCCTATGATCCCATCTACAGGGCCAAGTGTGCTGAGGTTTTCCAGGTATACTTTCAGGTACGGAATACGGAGCTCTTCCAGATAAATGGCATTGATGGTGGCCAGTTCTGTTTTAGCCATTGCATTGTTGGTGCCGGTTAGAAAGGCATTGCCGGCATTTTTCAGCTGTAATTTGGCGGCCGTATTGGTGTGCAATACAGTAACTTCCGCCCCGCTGTCAAAAATAAAATGAAGGGTATCTGCGCTTCCTGAAACAACTACCGGAATAACCACCTGCCGGTTGATAAGCTCAAAGGGAATAACGGCTACCGGTTTTGAATTATCTGTTACTGGTGCTGACGAGCCTCTGCGCTGGGCATGGGCAGGCATTAGGGCAAAGCTGTATAAGATGGTTACTGTCAATAAAAAGCGCCACATGACACAAATAACGTCAAAGAATACTTTTTATTGGCAATTTTTTAATGAGAAGTTCTTTATCACGGCTTATCAGGCAGGTGGCCCGGGTGCCTATATTTTTGAGCAGTTCGCGGAACAGCTGGAGGTTGGGGCCCAGGTTGTTGTTAATGCCCATGATAATATCGCCCGTGCGGAAGCCGGCCTTTTCAGCCGGCGATCCTTTGATGATATCGGTTACTTCTACCCTTCCGTCGATCAGGTAAATGATCAGGCCTGTGTAGGAATAGTCGAACATATCACGGAAATGCGTATTGGGCAGCATGTATATCTCCTTCTTGCTGTAATTGAGCGTTATGTTAAAACGGCGTAGCAAATCGTTCCCTATCATTCCGCCAAGAAAAGGATAAGCGGTAACGTTGCTTTTATCGTCAAACACGTAAGTCGGCACATTCCGGAAGCTGTAATTGCCGATCCGGAATTCATTTACGGTGGTGAGCGACATGGTCATTTTGCCGCCAAGGCCCTGGGCTTCCGTTTGTATGATCTTTTTGGCGCGGCGCCTTTTGCCCTGTAATACACTGCTATCGTTCACAAACTGGGAAGACAGTAACAGGCACATACCAGCGCCGGTATCGAAATAATAGCGGTTGGTGATGGTGCGCACGGCGTTTTTCAACGGGGCGGATATTAACGGAATCTGTGTGAGAGACGGCCGTAATAGCTGGCCTCCTTTGGGGTAAGTATATTTTCCTTTGGAGTAAATAATAATTTCTTCTGTATCATAGTCGATCGTAACAATATACCGGCTCAGTAAACTGTATCCGATGATGCCATCTACCTGGATGCCGTACACCTGGCTGATCAGTTCATAGTCGTTGATATGAAAATCAAGACTATCAACCTTTAGGCCGGGGAGCTTCAGGGAATGGTGCCGTGCAAAGGAAACGGGTTTGGAGCTGCCGAGCCCTTTGATGATCCGGTCGGAAGGTTCCATGGCTATGCCCAATCTGAGACAGGTGGTTGTATCCAATGAAATGCCTGCACTGCCGGTATCGAGGATAAACTGAAGGGTATCGGGGTAATTGCTTACCAGTGCCTGCACAACTACTACTCCCCCATAGTATTGCTTAAAGTGGAAGCGGGTGATCAGCATAGCTTCGCGAGTACTATCGTTATCGAACGTGGCATTTCCGGCTTTAGTGCTCATTGATGTACCGGCGGCTGCCAGAAGCAGCATGAAGCGTAACAGAATTGGTTTAAGCATACGTGGTTGATGCAGGGAATGTGTATTGCTATAAATTTAACATTAAATAGTGTTCGTATAAAATATTTTTATTACAGGCGGTAATTGCCTAAATACTACCTTTGTTAAAGTTATTCAGGGTTAGAAAAATGCATATGGAACTTCAGGATTTATACAAAAAGGCGCAGAACTTTGAGTTTCTGACAGCAGCAGAGGGCGTTTACCTGTTTGAAAATGCTCCGCTGGCCGAATTAATGGAAATAGCCAATGAGTTACGCAAGCAGCAGGTTCCGCACGGAAAGGTAACCTGGCAGATAGATAGGAACGTTAATACCACCAATGTATGTACGGCGAACTGTAAGTTTTGTAATTTTTATCGTATTCCCGGCCACAAGGAGGCCTATATTACACCTATCGAAGAGTACAAAAGGAAGATCGATGAAACTCTTAAGTATGGCGGTGATCAGCTGCTGTTACAGGGTGGGCATCACCCGGAACTGGGCCTCAGCTTTTATGTAGATCTCTTCAAACAGCTGAAGCAGCTATATCCCGAGTTAAGATTACACACACTCGGCCCCCCCGAAGTGGCACATATTACCAAGCTGGAAAAAAGTACGCATATAGAAGTGCTTCGCGCGCTGCAGGAAGCGGGAATGGACAGTCTTCCCGGCGCCGGTGCAGAGATACTGAACGACCGTGTACGCCGTCTTATCTCCAAAGGTAAATGCGGCGCTCAGGAATGGCTGGATGTAATGCGCGCAGCACATAAGCTGAACATTGCTTCTTCCGCTACCATGATGTTCGGCCACGTGGAAACAGTACTGGAGCGGTTTGAGCACCTGGTAGACATCAGGCAGGTGCAAAGCGAAAAACCGGAAGGGCATTACGGGTTCACCGCTTTCATTCCCTGGACCTTCCAGGACGTAGATACCCTGCTGGCAAGGATCCGTGGCGTGCATAACATGACCACGGCTGAAGAATATATCCGCATGATTGCCATGAGCCGCATCATGTTGCCGAACATTAAAAATATCCAGGCATCCTGGTTAACCGTGGGTAAGCAGGTGGCGCAGCTTTGCCTGCATGCCGGCGCTAACGATTTTGGTTCTATCATGATCGAAGAAAACGTGGTAAGTGCCGCCGGAGCCCCTCACCGGTTTACCTACCTGTCTATGCAGGAGGCTATCCGTGAAGCTGGCTTTGAACCACAATTACGTACACAACTGTACAAATTCAGGGAGCTGCCTGCAGCTATAGAAGAGCAGGTAATCAATTACTGATAGGAAACATTTATACTTAAAGGCATGCCCGCAACGGCATGCCTTTTTTATTGTGTGTAAGTTATTCATTAGCAAATTATTAACAAGTCTCAAAGAATTGTTAAAACTATCATGTGCATGTTACAAATTGCCCGGTTCTACGTCTAACAGATACAAACCAATAAAAACTAAAGGAGGGAATATGAAAAAGCTGGGTCTTATCATGGCAGGATTTGCAATCATAGCCATGGCAGCCTGCTCAAGCACCAAAGTAACGTCTTCCTGGCGTTCAAATGATGCACAGCAACTGCAAAAGGATAACAAAATAATGGTAATGGCGCTGGTACCTCAGAAAGACCGTACACTGCGCAGCCAGATGGAAAATTATACTGTAACGGAACTGAGGAAAAAAGGGTATAATGCTGTATCCGCACTGCAAACCTATGGTCCCAACGACATGGCTAAAATGACAGAAAAGCAGGTGTTGAAGCAGTTACAGGGCAGTGATGTAAACCAGATCATGACCATTGTAATGCTGGATAAAGGCAGGGAAAGAAACTTTGTTCCCAATTATTCGCCCTACGGTTATTATGGCTTCTGGCCTTATTACTCAATGTGGTCATCCCGGATGTATGCTCCCGGATACTATACCTATAACACCAAATATCAATGGGAAGCCAACCTGTATGATATGAAGAGCGGACAAATGCTGTACTCTGTGCAGTCACAGTCTTTCGACCCGCCAACAACGGAAAGAATGGCCGTATTATATGCTCAGCAGGTAGTAAGAGATATGGCAAAGCAACAGTTGTTAGCGAAACAGTAAATGGTAATAAGTAGAGAATAAACAGCCGCTGGCTCTTAGTTCCATATAACAGGACTAAAGGTCAGCGGCTATTTACTGCGCGCAAATTGGATTTTACAGGAAATCGGTGTAAGTTTAGCACCCTTTTAAATCCAGTTATGTTCGAAATAACCGTTAATGAAGATATATACCTACGGCAATTACAGGCCCCGGATGCCCCATTGGTATATAAACAGCTGGATGTATCACGTAAAAGTCTGCGCAGGTTTTTACCCTGGGTAGATTACAATACCAATGAAGAGCACTCTCTTCGTTTTATAGAACTGATGTTACGCAAAGCCGAGGAACAGGAAGCTATTGCATTGGGCGTATGGTATAAAAACCAGTTTTGCGGAGTGATTGACCTGCATGGGTGGGACCACCAGTTGCAGAAAGCAGAAATAGGCTATTGGATAGGAGAAGAATTCCAGCGGAAAGGCATCGCTACCGCCGCATGCAAAGGGCTTATTTCCTTTGCCTTTAAAAAGCTGTACCTGAATAAAATAGAGATCCGCTTTGTGCTGCAGAACGAGCGTAGCGGGCAAATCCCGATTAAGCTGGGATTTGCCAGGGAAGGTACTTTACGACACAGTGCCAAACTGCACGGGCAATATGTGGATATGGTGGTGATGGGGGTATTGCGGCAGGACTGGAAATATTAACTTTTCAGCTGGTTGCGCACTTTACTGTGTTGCTTACCATAAAGTTCATAGATCACCATACCTATTGCCATCCATACAATAAGACGTAGCCAGGTGTCCCAGGGCAGGAAGGCCATCATAACAGCACAGGTTAAAATACCCATGATGGGCACAAATGGTACCCATGGCGTTTTAAATGCCCGCGGAGCATCCGGCATAGCATACCGCATGATCCAAACCCCAGCGCATACAATTACAAACGCCAGCAGTGTACCAATGCTGGTCATCTCCCCCACTACTCTTATAGGCACCAGTGCAGCAAATAAGCTTACAAACACACAGAAAAGTATATTCGATTTCCAGGGAGTACGGTAACGGGGATGAACATCAGAAAAAATCTTTGGCAGTAATCCATCTTTAGACATACTGTAAAACACCCTCGATTGTCCCCACAGATCTACCAGGATCACGGAAGTATATCCTACAATGATAGCCAGTATAATCATTTGGCCGAGCCATTTGTAGGGCGTATGTGCGATGGCGATGGCCACAGGAGCCGCACTGTTTTTGAATTCTTTATAAGGCGCCAGGCCTGTGAGCACATGTGAAAACAGGATGAAAAGGACCGTGCAAACAGCCAGCGATCCAAGTATGCCTATGGGCATATTACGCCGTGGGTTTTTGGTTTCCTGGGCGGCGGTGCTCACAATATCAAAGCCGAGGTACACAAAGAAGATAACGCCGGCTCCGCGCAGAATGCCCGATATGCCATATTCGCCGAAATTGCCCGTGTTTTTAGGGATGTAAGGGGTAAGATTGGCCGGCTGTATATACTTCCAGCCAAGAGCAATAAAAACAAGCACTACGCCCACTTTGAGCGACACTACCACTGCATTCCATATGGCAGAACCTTTGGTGCCCCGCATCAGGATGGCCGACATCAGTATGATTACCAGTGCGGCGGGAAGATTGAAATAGCCGTGCGTTGTTACGCCATTGGCCAGGGTGATGGTTTCAAAGGGAGAATGTGAAAACTGTGCGGGGATGTATATTTTGTAACCTGCAAGGAACGCCACCAGGTAGTTGGACCAGCTAATGGCCACTGTGGCGGCGCCTACAGAGAACTCAAGTACCAGGTCCCACCCTATGATCCAGGCCAGCCGCTCGCCCATAGTTGTATAGGCGTAAGTGTATGCACTCCCCGCTACCGGGATCATAGATGCAAATTCAGCATAGCAAAGGCCGGCAAAGGCGCAGCCAACACCAGCCACTACGAAAGAAAGGGTAACTGCCGGCCCGGCGTTATTACCGGCTGCGGGCCCTGTAAGGGAAAACAGCCCCGCACCGATAATAACACCCAGGCCCAGCATCAGCAGCTGAAAGCCATTCAGTGTACGTTTGAGGGTATCTTTGTTTTCACTGGCCGACTCGCTGAGCAGCCATGATAAAGGCTTTTTATAATATTGATTCATATTGTATACCCTACTGTTTTAGTAGACTGGTCCGCGAAAGTAGGATATATTTATGAATTTAAGCGAGATCGCAGATGCTTATGGCCTGGCGAAGAGATGCGATCTGGTCTTTATGAGCCGGAATAAACTCCTGTGCCACATGTCCTTTAAAGCCGGTTTCGTAGATCGCTTTCATTATAGCCGGGTAGTACAGCTCCTGGGTTTCGTCAATTTCATGACGGCCTGGTACGCCGCCGGTATGGTAATGCGCAATATATTCGTGGTATTCGCGGATGTTGCTGATTACATCCCCTTCCATGATCTGCATGTGGTAAATATCATATAGCAGCTTAAAATTTGGAGAACCAACTGATTTACAGAGCTCTACGCCCCAGGCAGTATGATCGCACTGGTAGTCGTGGTGGTTTACTTTACTGTTCAGCAGCTCCATTACCAGGGTTACTTTTTTCTTCTCGGCATAGCCAACCACCCTTTGCAGGCCCTTGGTACAGTTTTCAATACCTTCCTGGTCGCTCATACCTTCACGGTTACCCGAAAAACAGATCAGGTTAGTGAAACCGGCTTTCGCAGTTTCATCTATATAATGTTTAAAATACTCTTCCAGTTTATCGTGGTGGGCTACTTTGTTAAACCCTTTGGTGATACCCCAATCCGGCCCATTACTGGCCACCATGGCGGTGATCATGTCATTCTTCTTCAGGATGTCGAAGTCCTTCGGATCAACAAGGTCTATGGAGTTAATGCCTATCTTTTTGGCGGCCTTGCACAATTCATCCAGTGGTATATTGTAACACCAGGCGCATACCGAGTGGTTGATTTTTCCTTTCAGTTTTTCGTCTACTGCCTGGTCGTGGGCAGATACCCTGTTGGAAAGGGATGATAACGCAGTGGATGCTAATGCCATAGTGGCCACTTTTTTAATCATATCGCGGCGTGAATTTTCCTGATGCATAAAAAGGTTTGCTTTAAAACTGCCATCAATGTAGTCGAAATTATGCGTACTTACAAGCGTGGTACTCCTTTTAGGGGCAAAAATAACGTGGAAATACGCATTTTATTTTTCCAGTAAAACCAACCGCACTCATCCCGCGTTAATATTGTAGATTGCAGTTAGTTTCGAAATTTGGTAAGTAATTTGTTTATGTATTGAAAAGCGGAGGTTGAAAATGGAAAAAAAATATACTCCCAGTTTGTGGATCTGTATCCTGATGGATGTTTTGGGCTGCGCCAGTTATGCAGTGCCGGTATTAGGAGACGTAAGCGATTTTATCTGGGCCCCCATTTCTGCTATTATTTTCTATCGCATGTTTGGCGGCACCATTGGTACTTTCGGCAGTGTTTTTAACTTCATGGAAGAGCTGTTCCCGGGAACCGACTTTATCCCCACTTTTACCCTCTCCTGGATCCTGAAGCGGGTAAGGGCTCCCAGAAGATCAATGTCTATTTAAATAATTCACTGATAAAAAAAGGGGTTATTAATCTGTGATGATTAATAACCCCTTTTTATTATGAATGATTAACTAGAATCCTCTTGGTCTCATTCCTCCACGACCGCCTCCCGGTGGGAATCCCATGCGGTTGCCTCTTTCGCCCCTGCCTGTATTGCCACCAAACTTGTTCAGGAAATAGGTGAAGCTTACCATGAAGTATTGCTGCAACACATTGCTCTGAACATCCTGGATGTAGTTGTCTGCTACGGTGCGGGATACACTGATATATTGTCTCAGCAGATCAAATCCCTGCACCTTGATCATCCCCTGCTTTTTAGGAAATACATACTTTGAAATGTTGGCGTTCCACATGGTGGAGGAAAGGTTATACCCTGCCTGCCTGCCCCGGTTCATGGTACAGGTGATATCGCTGCCTATCATGAAACCCAGTGGCAGATTAATGTTGAAGTCTGTATTGATGTTATAATCCAGATAACGGGTATCGCTTGCACCGGCGCTTGCCTGTGAATAATTGGTGGCGTTGTAGTTGATGCTGCCACCCAGTGAAATATCAAAAAGCTCTTTGTACATATAGCTCACGTTGGCCGATTGCGACAGCTGAAATGTATTGGTGCTGCTGTTTCTGCCATTGCTTACAATCACATCTTTACTGTAACCCACAGAAGTTCCGGTGTTCAGGTTTTGTCCTGGTGTTTTAGACAAAGGGATGGAGTTATGCACCATACCAGATACATTGAAATTGCCGTTCACATTTACCGGCTTTACGGTTTGTTTACCGGTTTCAGGATCCAGTGTGGTGGCATTGATAATTTTATTTACTGTGTACCCACCGTTTAAGCGGGCAAACAGTCCCCTGAAAGTGATATTGTTAAACGAGTTGTAATTAACGCTCAGGTTGTTGTTGAACGACGGTTTCAGGTCGGGATTACCTAATTGAATATACAGCGGGTTACTGTTGTCGGGAACCGGCGCCAGTTGCTGTACAGAGGGTTGCTGGGTGCTTCCGTTATAGTTTACCCGTAACCGTTTGTTCTTTGAAAATGTGTAATTGAAAGATGCCTGCGGAGAGAAGTTAACCGTGTGTTGTGTGATCAAACTGTCTTTCCCCGTGAGGAAGGAATGGGTGTTGTTGTCCAGGTTATTGAACAATACATTCAACCCGATGGAGTAATCGTACTTCAGTTTATTGGTACGTATGGCAAAGCCGGCCTGCTGGTTCAATGTGCTGTTGGTAAAAGCATTACTCAGCGAGTCGTTCATGATATTATACTCTCCTTTCCCATCATCGTAATCGTAGGTGTATTTAGTGCTGTTGCTGTTGTATTTGGTGATGCCATAATTGGCTTCCAGGAAACGATCCCTGCCCAGCGGTTCTGTATAAGTAAGGTTCACACCTTCGTTACGGCTGTTGGTGTTTATCTGGTTACGCTGATTAAAGTTAACGAGGCTATCAACAGAAACGTAGTTAATGCTGGACTTTACATAATTCTCCTGGTCGTTATCACTGTTGTTGTAATTGAAATTAACGCTGAGTGTGCGGCCTGGTTTTCTGAACCGTTTGCGGAACAACAGGGAGCCGCCATAGTTTTCATTATGGCCCTGACCATCGTTATAGGTAAGTCCCCTGTTCAGTGTATCCTTATTGGTATTCAACGACAGGTTATCTGTAACGCTGTAGCTGTTGCCGTTTGTAAGGGAATATGTCGGGGAAAATATCAATGAATGAAGGGAGTCGATTGTATATTCCACCCTGGCAGAAAAGCGGTTGTTGCTGTTGTCTGTTTGTGAAGTGGAATTGGTGTTATCGTAGTTGGTAGTGGCGTTACCTTGTTTATCGGTACTGAATGTTTGCTTCGCTGTTTTTTGTTCTATGTTGTTTTTGGTATCATTGAAGAAGTAGCTGCCATTGACGATCAGGTTTTTGCTGAAGTCCTGGTTGAAATTGAGACCGGTGTTCCAGTTACGGGTGATACCGCTGTTGTTGCCTCCGCCAAGGGCCATTTGCATACCGCGTCCGCCCCCGCCACGTCCTCCGCCTCTTCCGCCGCCGGCAGAGCTGAAGCTCATGGCATCCTGTTGGGTATAGCCCATATTGTTAACATTATTACCTCCGCCAAGCAACGACATTTGCTGGTTTTCCCGGAAGCGGTTTAAACTGAGGGACACGCCATAGCGATCGTCTGTACCATAGCCGGCAGTGGCGCGGCCAAACAGCCCTTTCTTCTTATCTTTTTTAATAGTGATGTTGATCGTTTTTTCTGTTTGTCCGTCGTCGATCTGCGTAAACTGTGCCTGGTCTGATTTGCGGTCTATCAGCTGTACTTTGTCAATAATATTTGCAGGAAGATTTTTGGTAGCCAGTTTGGGATCGTTGCCAAAAAAGGGTTTGCCATCTACCAATACCCGGGTAACAGTTTCTCCCTGGGCGGTAATAGCGCCGTCCTTATCTACCGTAACACCGGGAAGTTTCTTCAAAAGGTCTTCCACTACTGCGTTTTCACGGGTTTTAAAAGCATCGGCATTAAATTCAAGGGTATCTTTTTTTACTACAATGGGGGGCTTTTCATCCAGTATCTCCACGGCATTGAGGTTTACTCCTTTGAGCACCATCGGGATGTTGCCGAGGGATAATTCCTTATGATCCTGGTTGATCTGTAATGATCTGTTGATGGGTTTATAGCCCAGGAAACTTACATACAGCCGGTATGCGCCGTCCGCTACATTGGCCAGTTCAAAGTTGCCTTTATTGTCTGTCATGGTGGTAGTGGCAACGCTGGAATCCTTTGCATTCAGCAGCACTACCGTGGCAGCGGGCATGGGGTCCCTGGAGGTTGAGTCAGTCAGTTGGCCTTTAATCTTTCCTTGTTGGGCCTGGGCCTGCACATGTATAATGCCCAAACCCAGTACCATCAAGAGTTGTATAAGTATCTTCATAATAGAAATTAACAGGAAGGGGAAAGTTAGGATGAAATTTATTTATTGTTGTTGCCGCTTACGTAATTTCTCCATTTCCTGTTTCCTGATTTCCCTCATTTGTTCCTGGCTTACTTTTTCTGCACCGGCAGGTAAGGCAAGATCCGTATCTGTTATAGCTTTCAGGCTAACGCTTTTAGCGGTGAAAGCGCGTCTGCTGCCTTCGGCAGAAAGCACTACGGCGTTACTGTCGGGTAATAATCCGTTCACCGGGGAGAAACTGAACGGCAGTTCGGTGGTATACCAAACGGTGTAGGTATCGTCTTTCAGCTGTATGGTGGCCTTTTTGCAGGTATACCCGGCTATCTTTTTGGTTTTGTCAGACGATTTGTTATTAGCGGTAAAGATATAGTCTTCTTCCGTGTAATAAGTTTTCTTATCATCGCCGAAGGTGCTGAACACCTGCTCATACTTTTTATTGGCGAGATCTACATACTGTGCGTTGAAGCCTCCGCCGCGTCCCATTCCCATGCCTCCTGGCCGTGGTCCGCGCCGGGCCGAGGTATCTCCTTCGGGGCGTTGTCTTCTGCCGCCGAACCCGCCGCCTTCCGGTCGTTCCGTGGTGAGCTTGCCGATGTTGTTATTAAAGGTAAATACCTGCTTAAAGGTGATAACATCCGGGATTTCGGGTGCATCATCACCGCCCCGCTGGAAACCGCGCATCCGTTCCGGGTCTGTTTTAGCAGTTACTTCATATTCTATAATACCTGATTGTTGAGCAAATACCGGGGTGGTGGCAGCCAGCAGCGTAGCTGCTGCAATGAATAAACGGATAGTTCGATGCATACCTGATTGATTTTATTAGCACAAAAGTGGACCTTCGTTTTCATTTTTTCGGTTAAAAACCTTTATTTACTGTTATTTACTGTTAAGGGCTGTCTGTAAGCGTTAATATTCCTTATTTACTGTTAATTACTGTTAAGGGATTGTCTTGTTTTCCCTGCGGAATGGATAGTTTTGTAAGGATCTTAAAATCTTTCATGCGACAAAGAATCAGAAATATTCTCATCCTCATGTCTGTCTGTATACTGGGCATATTTCTGTTCCAGGGATACTGGCTGTATAATTCTTACAAATTAAGGGAAGAGCAGTTTAATAAAGAGATCAATGAATCGCTCCGGATGGCAGTATTCAATAAACAGTTTTCTGATGTACGCCGCTATATCCGCTATTTTGGAAAGGATAAAGACTCACTGAAGCTGCCTATGCGCGGACTGGCCAACCAGCTGGAAGAAATCGGGATGCCCAGGGGCCGTCATTTCAAAAGCCAGCGCTTCGACCGTTACCCCGGCCCTCCTCCTACAGAAGCTACCCCGGGCGACTCACCCAGCACGGTATATGTGGATACACTGGCCAGGCAGATCTCTGAATTCCTCATTACCAGCAACTTACATAACGATAGTACCAATCTTAAAAAACTGGACTCTGTATTCAAAGTGGAGCTGGCCAACCGGCAAATTGCCACGCCTTATGAACTGGATACCTTCCACCTGAACTATAGCGGCTTTGAAAGAGAAACATTCAGGGACAGTATCCGGCGCAGAGAGCCCAGGCAAACAGCCAAGATCCCTTTTAATCCTGCCAGTAACCTGTTTGTACAGGCCAGCTTCGATTCTCCCCTGCAGTTTATTTTACAGAAGATGATCTGGACCCTGCTCAGCTCACTGGTATTGCTGGTACTTACTACCCTCAGTTTTATATACATGCTCAGAACCATTCTGAAACAGAAAAAGCTGTCGGAAGTAAAGAATGATTTCATCAACAATATGACGCATGAGCTGAAAACGCCTATTGCCACGGTATCTGCAGCGGTGGAGGCATTACAGAATTTCAATGCCCTGAACGATCAGCGTAAAACACAAACCTATCTCGACATCTCAAAGAATGAGCTGCAGCGCTTGTCCGACCTCGTGGAGAAAGTATTGCATATTGCTGCCGAAGAGAAAGAAGATATAGAACTGTTCCGCGAAGAAACAGACCTGAATGAAGTAATTGACAACATACTTTCCAATCACCAGCTGAAAGCCGGAAAACAGCTCCAGGTCCGATATGATAATAACCTGGCAGGTAAAATGGTGTACGTGGATAAAACCCATTTAGCCAATGCTGTCAACAACCTGGTGGATAATGCCATTAAATATTCAGGGGAAAATGTACAATTATACCTGCAAACCAGCCTGGAAAATGGTATCTTAAAGATCAGGGTGAAGGACAATGGTATTGGTATTCCTAAGGTATACCAGAGTAATATTTTTGATAAATTCTTCAGAGTGCCCACCGGTAACCTGCATAATGTAAAGGGGTTTGGCCTGGGATTAAGTTATGTGCAGAAAATAGTGGCTATGCATAGCGGCTCCATCCATGTGCAAAGTGAGCCTGATAAAGGCAGTGAATTTACGATTATCATCCCTTCTGCTTAACCATATAAAAGAGATTTATGCCCAAAGTATTATTGATAGAAGATGAGGTACAGCTCGGACAAATCGTGAAAGACAGCCTTGAAATGAGGGGGTTCGAAATGTTGTATGCAGCCGATGGTAAAGAAGGACTGCGTATATATCAGCAGGAACGCCCTGATGTGGTGGTGTTGGACATCATGATGCCTAATATGGATGGCTTTTCTGTGACCGCGGAGATCCGTAAGCAGGATAAATTCACCCCCATTATTTTCCTGACTGCCAAGTCGCAAACGGCCGATGTGGTGAAAGGGTTTGAACTGGGCGGAAACGATTACCTGAAAAAGCCCTTCAGTATGGATGAGCTGATAGTGCGTATTACAGCACTGCTGAAACGCTTTGGCGACAATCCCGGCGCCCGCCAGATGGAAGAAGGCGCAGTGACCATTGGCCAGTACATCTTTAACTATACCAAGCAAACCCTTGCCAGGAATAATTCCATTGAATTCCTGTCGCACCGCGAAGCTGCTATTTTACGCCGTTTATACGACAACAAGAATGAAGTGATGGAGCGTAAAGCTGTGTTACTGGATCTTTGGGGAGATGATAACTTTTTTAATGCCCGCAGTATGGACGTATTTATTACTAAGCTTCGCCGGTACCTGAAAGATGACTCCCGTGTTCAGATCGTAAATATCCGGGGGGTGGGATATAAGCTGATCTTTTAATGGTTCATTGCCGGGTCGGATTCGAAGGTGATGCATACCCGGGTGCCTTCCACGGTATTTCCTGCGCCAGGCAGATCGGAGATTTCAATATTGAATTGTTTATGGTACATGTCGCGGTAAAGGGTGGCCCTTTCCATGCATATTTCCATGCCCCTGGAGTGATGGTTGCCGCTTTTCAACCCGTCATGATGATATTGCAGGGCCTGCACTCTTCCTATGCCGTTGTCTGTTATTTCGCAGGTATATACGTTAGGCGCCAGCTGTATCCACTGAACCTGTAAGTGCCGGTTTTTATCCTTATGCATCAGCCCATGCCAGATGGCATTTTCCACGAATGGCTGTACCAGCATACAGGGTACATACAGCTGCGTTGCAGCGATCCTGGGATCGATAAAGAGCGTATACTCAAACCCGTTATTGGTGCGTAATTGTTCCAGTTTCAGGTAAAGTTCCAGCATGTCCGTTTCTTCCTGTAACGGGATAAAATTCTTATCTGCCAACATTAATACTTTTCTCAGCAAGCCGGCAAACCGGGCAATATATTCCTGTGCCAGAGCGGTTTCTCCCATCATTAGCGTGGTATAGATACCGTTGAGGCAATTGAACTGGAAATGAGGGTTTACCTGCGACTTCAGATTTACGAGCTTAAGCTCTGTCAGCTGCTGGCTTAAAAGATGGGTTGCTTCTTCCTGTTGGTGGTTGTTCCGGATCAAAGCTTCGCTACTGCCTTTGAGAAGAAGGTAACGGGAACGGTAATGGAGGGAGAGGAGAAAAAGAATGATAATGCCGGCTGCAGCCAGTAACAGCATAACAGTGTTTATAGTGACAGGCATAACCCTCTTGATTTGCTCACGAAAATATACGTCATTTCCGGCAAAAAAGGAGCAGGGGGGAAACCTCGCCAGTTTACGCCTAAACGCTTATCTTTGTTGTTTATGGAACAGTTAGTACAGCAAATAGCAGCCTACAAAGAAGAAATAGCGGCTTTTATGCCTGCCGGCGCAGCGGATCTGGAACAGTACCGCATAAAATTCCTGGGTACAAAAGGTATTGTGAAAGCTCTTTTCGGGGAGATGAAACAGGTACCAAACGACCGTAAGAAAGAGTTTGGCCAGATATTAAACGAATTTAAGCAACTCGCAGAGGCCCGCTATGAGCAGTTCAGTGACCTGAAAGAAGCTGATGGCGCCGATGCCGGCGATATAGATTATACTTTGCCGGCAGCTCCTCACCGCCTGGGCACCAGGCATCCTATCAGCCTGGTAAGGAATAAGATCATCCGCATTTTTGAGCGGCTGGGCTTTACCATTGCCGAGGGCCCGGAAATTGAGGACGATTGGCACAACTTCTCTGCGTTGAACCTGCCGGAAAACCATCCGGCCCGTGATATGCAGGATACGTTCTTTATCAGTAAGAATCCCGACTGGCTGCTGCGTACCCAAACTTCTTCCGCCCAGGTAAGGGTAATGGAAGAGGGCAAATTGCCTATCCGCATTATCAGCCCGGGAAGGGTATATCGTAACGAAACCATCTCCGCCCGCGCGCACTGCTTCTTCCACCAGGTAGAGGGATTGTATATAGACGAGAATGTTTCTTTTGCAGATCTCAAACAAACACTGTATCACTTTGTTCAGGAAATGTTTGGCGAAAACACCGGTATCCGTTTCCGCCCTTCTTATTTCCCATTCACGGAGCCAAGCGCAGAAATGGATATTGTATGCTTTATCTGCGGTGGTACCGGTTGTAACGTATGTAAACAAACCGGCTGGGTGGAAATCCTCGGTTGCGGAATGGTACATCCAAAGGTACTGGCCAACTGTGGGATAGATCCTGAAAAATATTCCGGCTTTGCTTTCGGGATGGGGATAGAAAGGATCACCATGCTGAAATACCAGATCAAAGACCTGCGCCTGTTTTCTGAGAATGACACCCGTTTCCTGGAGCAGTTTGAAGGGGCAGTATAAATATTATTACCAGGCTATTTGGATTTCACATAAATGCAGCGGAATTTCTCCGCTGCATTTATGTGAAATCCGGATGAAAAACCTCAAAAAGTGATTCAAACTATTGCCGTATGCGGCGCTGGCACTATGGGTGCCGGGATAGCACAGATAGCAGCCTATAGCGGATTTACTACTTTGTTGTTTGATATACGGCAGGATGGTCTCGACAAGGCCGGTGCACAGATTGAGAAGAGCCTGACAGCAGCCGTAGAAAAAGGTAAACTGACCCCTGCAGATAAAGCCGGCGTGCTGCAGCGGCTTCGTTTTACCAGTAATATCAACGAATGCGTAGCCGATGTGATCATAGAGGCTATTGTAGAAAGGATAACCGCCAAAACCGCACTCTTCAACCAGCTGACAGCTATCAATTCCGCCGAAACTATTTTTGCCTCCAACACATCTTCCCTGTCTGTTTCTGAAATTGCTTCCGCTGTTAGTGTTCGCCCGTCGAGGGTGGTAGGAATGCACTTCTTTAATCCCGCACACCTGATGAAACTGGTAGAAGTAGTAAGCGGAAAAGAAACAGCCCCGGAAGTGGCCGAAGCCATTTATGAGCTGGCGCAGAAAATGGGGAAAGTACCGGTAAGGGTGAAAGATTCCCCCGGCTTCATTGTGAACAGGGTGGCCAGGCATTATTACCTGGAAGCCATGCATATCGCGGAACAAGGTTTGGCCGACTTCAGCACTATTGACCAGCTGCTGGAAGCTGCCGGGTTTAAAATGGGCCCGTTTGCATTAATGGACCTTATAGGTAACGATATCAACCTGGCAGTAACACAGTCGCTGTACGATGCCTTTGAGCAGGCGCCCCGGTTTAAACCAAATGCACTGCAAGAACAAAGGGTGAAGGAAGGAAAGCTGGGACGTAAAACAGGATTGGGTTTTTACAGGTACGAACAATAACAGGTTTTAGTTATTTTTGAACCTTCTTTAGAAAAAGAATTTTAGTCTTCATGATTTTAGTAACCGGCGGTACAGGTTTTTTGGGTAGTCATTTAATAAGGGCATTGGTTGCTGCAGGGAAACCTGTGAGAGCATTGTACCGCAAACAACCTTCTCCCCGGTTGCAGGATATTTCAGATAAAATAGAATGGGTGCCGGGTGATATCCTGGATGTGTGCGCCCTGGAAGATGCCATGCAGGGTGTAACACAGGTATATCACTGTGCTGCCGTAGTTTCTTTTCAGGCTGCAGATAAAGACCGGCTCCTGAAAATTAACGTTGAAGGCACCGCCAATGTAGTGAACATGGCATTGGATGCAGGGGTTAAAAAGTTGTTGTATGTAAGCTCTGTAGCGGCTATTGGGAGGGCAAAGCCCGGGGCTGCTGTAAATGAGGAATGCGAGTGGGAAGACAGTAAAAACAATTCCCGCTACAGCATCAGTAAGTTCCAGGGAGAAATGGAAGTATGGAGAGGTATTGCAGAAGGGCTTGAAGCTGTGGTAGTAAATCCTTCCATTATCCTGGGCGCCGGATTCTGGGACGATGGTTCCGGCTCCCTGCTCAAAAACGCCTGGAAGGAATTCCCTTATTATACACAGGGTGTAAACGGTTTTGTAGATGTAGAAGACGTGGTAACTGCCATGATCCGGTTGATGGACAGCAATATTAGTGAGCAACGGTTCATCTTGTCGGCCGACAACTGGAGCTACCTGCAATTATTTACCACGATGGCACGGGCGCTTGGTAAAAAGCCGCCCCATATTGCTGCAAAGCCATGGATGGCAGAAGTAGTATGGCGGCTTGAAAAGGTGAAAGGGCTCTTTACCGGCAAGCAACCACTGATTACCAGGGAAACTGCCCATACAGCACAGCTTAAGGTGTACTATGAAAACAAAAAGATCTTAGCCGCCTTACCGGGATTTCAGTTCCGCCCACTGGAGGAAACCATCCGTAATATTTCGGCTGCTTATCTTCGCGAACGGGGCGTGGCCTCTTCTCAGGATTAAAGCGGATTTTGTCCTGGAACACTGATTTTGATGATTTCGCTGATATTTTTGAAATATTTAAGGGAGACAAAAGCAAATAACTTGCTTCTGTCTCCCTTAATTTTTAACCGCTTAAAAAGATATCATCAAAATCATCAAAATCAGTGTTCCAGGACAAAATCCGCGTGTTACTCAAAACAGGAAAGCAGCTATTGCGGCGGCTAATGTTTTGGCTATTTCAGGAGGTACCTCTTTACCCATCCATACCCTGGGTTTTTCACCGGGGATCACTGCAGCCACGGGTTGCCCGCGGTACTGAAATTCATAGCACACATTTTCATAAGAATTTACCTTGCCATACCGGTTATTGGCAGTAATACGTATATCTGTATCCGTAGATCTCAGCACACCTGCCGGTTTGTTTTCATTCAACTCCAGGTAATGAGGGCTCTTAACAATCATTTCCCAGCGTTTTAAAGGCTCATTCCTGGTACCATTGATCAGTGCGTAGCGAAGCTCTGTACCGGCCGGTAACCCGCTTAAATAGGCAGGTAAATCACGGTTCGAGAACACAATGGCGGTAGTGTTCATAGTTTGTATCAACAGGTGCTCCTCATTACCGTTCAGATAAAAATTAAAGGCGTTTTTAGGGTCTTTGATGAAGGTTGCTTCCGCTACCCCATTTTTACGGGAAGTAGTGGAATAAAGGCCAAAAGAAATGGTTTTAGCGGTAAGCCAGCCGTCTTTCACCTTCACTGGCCACTCCTGGTCGCTGGTGTATAAGGATGATTTGGCAATGGTGGGCTTGGTGGTGGTACAGCTCCAGAACAGCAGGGGGATTAAAGCAATAGAGAGATATTTCATGAAACGGGTGGTTTGACTATTAAAACGCCGGGTGCTTGTTAGTGCTCCCGGCGTTAATGATTATCTGGATTCTTTCAGTTTTGCCCACATCTCAGGGATACGTTTTACCCAGGCGAGTTCTTTCTTTTTTACCCTGGCATCTTCTGCGGGGGTACCGAAATATACTTTACCTCCTTCCAGGGATGAGGGTACGCCACTTTGTGCAAGTACAACGGCGCCTTTACCGATAGTAAGATCTTTATTTACTCCTACCTGGCCCCAGAGGATCACATTGTCTTCGATTTTAGCTTTGCCGGCCACACCTACCTGTGCGGCAATAAGGCAGTTCCTGCCTATCACGGTACCATGACCTACATGGATCATGTTATCCAGCTTAGTACCCCGGCCAATGATGGTATCACCACTTACGCCTTTGTCGATAGTACAACCGGCGCCCAGTTCCACATCGCTTTCAATGATCACTCTTCCGCAGCTCTCCAGTTTATCGTACATCACTTCCCGCTCAGCTCTTTTCTTAAAGTAAAAAGCGTCTGCACCAAGCACAGTACCTGCATGAATAATTACGTTGTCGCCAATTTCACAGTGGTCGTAAATGGTAACGTTGGGATGAATGAGGCAGTTCCGGCCGATGCGCACATGGTTGCCAATGAATACGTTGGGCTGAATAATAGTGCCCTCTCCTATCACGGCGCTGTCGCTGATGGCTTTGGTTGCCGCCTCGAATGGCCTGAATCTTTTAACCAGTTTTACATATGCACTGAACGGGTCGTCCAGTACCAGGATTGCCTTGCCTTCGGGACAAGGCACTTTTTTGTTAATGATAATGATGGTTGCTGCCGATTGCAGACTGGCGTTATAGTATTTCTCAAAGTCAACAAACGAAATATCCCCCGGTGTAACCTTATGTATTTCATTGATGCCTGTGGCCATCAGTTGGCTGTTGCCAACCAGCTCTGCGCCTATATATGCTGCTATCTCCGTTACTGCAACAGGTGCTTCGAACTTCATATACTCTGAATTATTGAATGATGTTTAAGAAGCAACAAAGGTAGTAAATCGGCAATTGCAACAATCAAATTATGAAGGCATGATAACCGGGATTGGAAAGTTTCAATCTACTGTTATCCACAATTATTTTAGTAGTGTGAATAAAATTTTTTGTAAATTTTTTCTTTTGTGATGAAATTCTTTTTAATATTGTGTAGGGAATTTTGTTTCCCTGTACTTACTAACCCATTCACATAACAAGAAAGTCTGATTGTTCCAACGGTCAGACTTTTTTTATTGCCTCTGAAACCCGCATGAATAAAGCATTACAGCAGATTACATTTTCATCTTACTAAAATTCACACTTCTCTGATCCTCTTTTTTATACCCTTTTCCCGGTAAAAGCATAAACCGGTTGACGCCCTCTTTTTTTCAAATTTTGGGTTTTTCTACCCCAAAAGCAGGGAATTGTCTTATCCGGGATTATGATGATTATGATGATTTGAGTTTTTATCTGTTTTTCATTTATCTGCTCAATTAAAAAGTAATCATCATAATCCCGGATAAGACAAAAGCGAAAGGCTTTATATAGCCGTGCTAAATAATTGTGAATGTGGTACTTGTCGCCACAGTCTTGCATCAAAGGCCATACAAATGTTACGGATAAACGGCCTTCCACCAGGCATTACCAACACCTTCTGAGGCAGCACCTGTACCAGGCCATCCTTCTCCAGCTCCTGTAATCGCTGCAGCCCTTCAGTTACCGCATCACACTGTGCATCTGCCTTGTTCCAGGTAGTTTCAAACCTGCACATCAGCTCATGAATATGCTTACGCAGCAATCTGTCTTCTTCATTCAGGATATGGCCCCGCACAACGGGAAACCTGCCTTTGTTCACCAGCTCCTGGTACTTATCTACCTTCTTCTCATTTTGAGCGTAGGCATACCAGCTGTCGCCAATAGAAGATGCTCCCAAACCAACCAGCAGTGATGTATGGGATGCGGTGTATCCCATGAAATTACGGTGCAACCTGCCTTGAAGGAAAGCACTATGCAATGCCTCTCCGGGCAGTGCAAAATGATCCATACCAATCTCTGTATAACCATTCCCGTCGAACAGTAATTTACCCAGCTCATACAGCTGTCTTTTTTCTTCATCTTTAGGAAGATCCGCTTCAGTATAGCGTCGCTGACCGGTCCCTTTTATCCAGGGAACATGTGCGTAACTGTAAAAAGAGATCCTGTCGGGGCGCAACCGGACAACCTTATCAATAGTGTCCTGCATACTCTTCAGTGTTTGTAACGGCAGCCCGTAAATAAGGTCAAAATTAACAGAGGTAAAGCCGATCTTCCTGGCGTTCTCTACTACGGAAGCCACCATCCCGAATGGTTGCAAACGGTTAATGATTTCCTGTACCCGCATATCAAAATCCTGTATGCCTAAACTGATTCTCCTGAAGCCCTGGTTGTACAATTGCTGAAGATGCTCCGGCGTGGTATTGCCCGGATGCCCTTCAAAGCTCAGGCTGGCATCGGGCAGCAGTTCTGCTGTTTTATAAATCCCGTTCAGCAACATGGCTAAATTTGCTGCACTGAAAAAGGTGGGAGTACCTCCGCCAAGATGTATTTCCCGGATATGCGGGCGCCCGCCGAAAGTATCAATGTACAGCTGCCACTCCTTCAGCAATGTTTCAATGTATGGCACCTCTACCCCATGATTAACGGTAATATGCTTATTGCAACCACAGTAAGTACACATGCTTTCACAAAAAGGCAGGTGAATGTATAAACTGATCCCGTCTTTACCGTTCGACTCCCGGAAGGAACGCTGCAGTAACGTTTCCCATTTTTCAGGATGAAAGGTATGCTCGTCCCAGTACGGAACAGTAGGATAACTGGTGTACCGCGGAGCGGCCACATTATATTTACTGATGAGGCTCATGTTGATTGGATGGTTTATGACAACAATTTTCAACTACATGTTCAGTACCGGATGTGAGCACTGGGCTGATGTAGGGAATGCCCAGGTTCAGGCCACGGAGGATCAGCAACACACCCATGATACTGACTGCTACCGGCATCATGCGGCGTATCCGGTTGCGTACCGGTAAGCTAACCAGGCAACTGAAGTAAGTAACACCGGCCATTGCGGGTAAGGTACCGGCGCCAAAGGCTGCCATGAACAGCATTCCTTTCAGCACGTCGCCGGAGGCAATGGCGCCGGTAATGCCCAGGTATACCAGGCCACAAGGCAGAAGCCCGTTCAGGAAGCCAATGGCATACAAAGTGCTGAAACGCTGCTCCCGTAACAGGCTTCCCAAAAGGGATTTTATTTTTGAAGTAAAAACTCCGGGGAGATGCCTGCCTTTTGTTAATCTTACGCCCGCACTTTTCAATATCACCAGCAACAGGAGTAAACTACCGGTAATGATCGATAACCACTGTTGCAACCCACCCAGGTATAACTGCCTGCCCAACCAGCCAAAGAACAGTCCAAGAACAGAATAGGCGCTGATACGGCCCGCATTGTATAACCCAATGCCCGCCAGCTTCCTGGCGCCCGTAAGATGCTGTACAGGCAGCGTTAACGCAATGGGGCCGCACATGCCTATACAGTGAAAGCTGCCCATAAAACCCAGTATGAAAGAGGCGATCATAATGTGTATATCTTTTGTAATTTTTTAAATAACTAACTCGGCTCAATTAATATTTATCAATTGTTCCTGGTAGTAAGGCAAATTGTTTATGGTCCATGCCACTTTCACTTTATACGGTCCGCGGATAAACAATCCCCTATCAATAAACTGTTGCCCCTGCAGATCAGGTTGAAGAGGAAGCAATATGTCTTTACCGGAATCAGAAGGCCGGTAAAAAATGAGTTTGCCGGTGATGGACCGGTTACGCAGCTCAGGCGGAAAAGAGATCCGTACCCCGGTATCTTCCTGCGATATATTTACAGGGGCCGACAGCCTGCCCGCGTTTTCTTTTCCATCAATTACCTGTTGGTATTTCAGTTCTTCGCTGTAGTAGTCTGGTGTTACCATGTCAATCCTGGTACGCATGCTTTTGGTGACGAGGGCTAAAATACCGGCGGCAAATACTGCGAATACTATGATGATCTTATGTCCCCAATTCATGGTAATATTTTTTTAAGATGATATAAATGCCCTACCCTGTTTATTGCACCGGTCCTAAAAACGTGGTGCGTATGCGGCTGATCCTTTCTTCTTTTTCATAAAGACCGACGTACAAAGCAGATTTACGTTGATGCACGGATACTTTTGGTAACACGATAAAGAAGGTGCCTTCTCCCTGTCCTTCTGCCTTTACATGGATCACTGCATTACCGATCATGGAAACTACCCCGCTCTCATCTTCCAGCTTCAGCTCCACAGGGATATCCCTGCCTGTTTTATTCACGAGCTTTATACGGTACAGGTTCGATAAGCTATCCGCCCCCCTTTCCTGGTACAGCATACCCGCAGTGCGCATAATAGTGCCGCTTACCGGTTTCCGGCTTCCCAGCATAAAACTGATAGCGGTGAGCAAAATTGCCAGCACAGCGGAGTATACTTTAAGACGGGGTGTGAAACGTAGCTTTTGTTTGCTGGCAATGCCGTTTTCAGAAGCATACCGGATCAGTCCTTTCGGCCGGCCGGTTTGTTCCATCATGAAATCGCATGCATCAATACAGGCAGTGCAATTCACACATTCCAGCTGGGTGCCGTTCCGTATATCTATCCCCGTAGGGCATACCTTCACGCACTGCATGCAGTCGATACAATCGCCATGTGCCCGGGACTCATTTTTGCGGAATTTTCCCCTTGGCTCTCCTCTCACGTAATCATATGCCACAAGGATAGAGTTCCTGTCCAGCAACACGCCCTGTAAGCGGCCGTAAGGGCATACAATCGTACAGATCTGCTCCCGCATAAAGGCAAATACGCCATAGAATACCCCGGAAAACACCATGATGGCAATAAAACCTCCTGCATGCAATGACAATGGCTCGTTGATAATTTTTTCCAATGCTCCGGCTCCGATGATATAAGCGAGGAATATGTTGGCAATAAGGAAAGACAGGGCATAAAAAGCAATGTGTTTCCCTGTTTTCCGGATAATCTTGTTAGTGTTCCATGGTGATAGCCGTAACATTTTCTGCGCAGCGGCGTCCCCTTCTATCCAGTATTCCAGCCGGCGGAACAACATTTCCATAAAAATGGTTTGTGGGCACATCCATCCGCAGAAAAGCCTTCCGAATGCCATTGTAAACACTACTATAAACAGAATGAAGGCCAGCATTGCCAATCCGAAAATGAAAAAATCCTGAGGCCAGAAAATAGCACCAAAAAGGATGAACTTCCCTTCCACCACATTCAGCATAAACAAAGGCCTGCCATTTATGGAAATAAACGGCAGGCTGAAGAAAACACTAAAATACAGGAGGCTAACCAGGCTACGGATATTATACCAGCGGCCTTTAGGCTGCTTTGCGTATATCCAGCTGCGTTTGCCCTGCCTGTCAACGGTAGCTATTGTATCTCTGAATGTGCTGTTGGTCATAACCGATGCTTTATTCTTTTTGTCCCTGCGGTTCTTTGGCATTCGGAGGGTTGGTGCCATATAAAGTTTTGATGTAGCAGGCTACCTGCGCCAGTTGCTTAGGTGAAAAATCCTCCTGCCAGGATTTCATTCCTTTGTCGGCCACACCGTACTTGATTGTTTTAAATACTTCATTGAGCTTACCACCATGCAGCCAGTAATCGTCTGTAAGATTGGGCCCCACCACTCCTTGTCCCTGGGGGCCATGACAAGGTGCACAGTTGGAGATGAATATCTTCTGACCTGCAGCTATATCGGCTGGGTCGGTAAGCATGGTTACATTGTTTTCATCGATGTTATTGGCGGCTTTCTTCAGGTATTCCTGTTTGGCAATGGCAGCCATCTTTTCTGCTGCGGCCAGTTCTTCCAGCTGGCTGGGCGCTGAGTGGGAAATTTCCGTACGCCAGAAGTATACCACACCAAAACAAACGGTGAATATAAATCCCCATTTCCACCAGGGAGGCGTGGGGTTATTAAGCTCGTGGATGCCGTCGAAGTTGTGCCCCATGTCTTCTTCTGCTTCTGCCGCGGCGTCCACCGTTTTGGTTTTATTGATCTTTTCCAGCCACGACACCCGTGGTTTACCCGGAGCGGTTTTTTTTGCCGGTTTGGGTTTTCTTTTGATGCCCACCAGGTAACGTAGCAGGAATAAAAGGCTGATGATCACAGACAGCTCCAGTATAATAACGGATACCAGCAGGTAGAAAGATGTTTGCGGCAGCCTGGTAACCTCCGGGTTGCTGGCGTAGGAGGCCTCCTGTGCGAAGGCGCTGTTCCCGATGAGCGTCAGCACAACAATACCCCCGGTTACCAGCATCTTGCCGGCATCTTTTTTCATCTTCTCCCGGAAAATATCCATAGCGCCCAGTACCGCGTTGGCAAGGATGCCAATGGCCAGTAATAATCCTCCGGCTACAGCCAGTAATACAAGGGCTACCGGATCGGGTAGCCCGGAAGCCCCCTGGGTTCCGCTATCTGCGAAGGCGGGGATACCGCATAATAAACTGCCGGTCAATAGCTGTATAAACTGCTTATTCATGATGTTTCTTTTATTGGGGATTTGCATCGTCATTTTCTAATGGAATACGGCTGATATGATCCACCATTTTTTTATCGGCTTTGAAAGCCCAAAATGAAGCGGCTAGAAAAAAGGCAGTAAATAACAGCAACGATGCCATCGGGTAAACACTGATGCCGGATATAGATTCCAGGTAGTTAATGAACTTCATGGTATTGTATTTTAAAACTCGGTTTTATCCGCTACCGGTGAAGGTTGAGCAGCTGATTTAATATCTTTTCCCATCCTTTGCAGGTAGGCGATTAGCGCGATAATTTCACGATCGGCTTTGATCGGCACTTTATCCTTTTGCAGGGATGCTGTAATTTCTTGTGCCTGTTTTTCAAGATCGGCATTGGCCTGTTGTTCATAACCGCTGGCATAGGGAACGCCCAGTTTCCGCATCACGTTGATCATAGCAGGCGTTTTGCTTTTATCTACCCTTTGTTCAAACAACCACGGATAAGCAGGCATAATAGAGCCTGGCGACATAGAAGTGGGGTCGAGCATATGGTTGAAGTGCCAGGAGTCAGGATATTTGCCGCCAATCCGCGCCAGGTCCGGGCCGGTACGCTTGGAACCCCATTGGAAGGGATGGTCGTATATAAACTCGCCGGCCTTGGAGTATTCGCCATAACGGGCTACTTCATCACGGAAAGGACGGATCATCTGTGAGTGACAGGTATAACAGCCCTCCCGGAGGTAAATATCCCGGCCATGTAGTTCCAGTGGCGTATAAGGTTTTACGCTGCTGATGGTTGGGATGTTACTGCGGATAAGAAAGGTTGGCATCATTTCCAGTAGTCCGCCAATAGCTACCACTACCAAACTGAATACCACCAATTGTATGGGCCGGCGCTCTATCCAGTTGTGCCAGTGCGTTTTACCATGCGTAACAATTTCTTTAGGTAATGCCGGAGCTTCTGCTGCTTCGTTGGCAATAAATGCACCTTTCCGGATCGTTTTGGAGAGGTTTACCACCATAAGTACCAGGCCGCTGATGTATAATATGCCTCCCAGTGCGCGCAGTGCATACATAGGCACTATGGTGGTTACTGTTTCCAGGAACTGGTATTTCAGTTGCCCTTCTTCCGTAAACTGTTTCCACATCATACTCTGTGTAAAGGCTGCCCAGTAAAGAGGAATTACATAAAAGATGATGCCCAGTGTGCCAATCCAGAAATGGGTATTGGCCCATTTGCGGGAATAAAGCCGGGTGCCGAAAATGCGGGGGATCATCCAGTAAAGGATACCAAAAGTAAGAAAGCCATTCCAGCCGAGTGCGCCTACGTGAACATGCGCAATAGTCCAGTCGGTATAGTGACTGATGGCATTCACGTTTTTCAGTGACAGCATCGGTCCTTCAAAAGTGGCCATACCATAGCAGGTAAGTGCCACAACAAAAAATTTCAGGATGGCATCTTCCCGCACACGGTCCCATGCGCCGCGCAGGGTGAGCAGGCCGTTGAGCATACCTCCCCAGGAAGGTGCAATAAGCATAATACTAAAAGCAGTTCCCAATGATTGCGCCCATTCAGGCAAAGCGGTGTACAGCAGGTGATGCGGGCCGGCCCAGATATAGATAAAGATCAGCGACCAGAAATGGATGATAGACCAGCGATAGGAATACACAGGCCTGTTGGCCGCCTTTGGCACAAAGTAGTACATCAGTCCCAGGTAAGGGGTGGTGAGAAAAAATGCCACTGCATTATGTCCGTACCACCACTGTACCAGCGCATCCTGTACGCCCGCATACCAGCTGTAGCTTTTGAACAGGGATAAAGGGAATTCAAAGGAGTTAATAATATGCAGCATAGCAATGGCTACCCATGTGCCAATGTAAAACCATATAGCTACGTACAAGTGTGATTCGCGCCTGCGAAGGATAGTGCCCAGCATATTGGCGCCGAACACCAGCCATATAAGTGTAATGGCAATATCGAAAGGCCACTCCAGTTCTGCATATTCCTTGCCGGTGGTATAACCCAGGAATAGCGTAAGGGCGCCTCCTGCAATGATGGCCTGCCACCCCCAAAAATGGATCTTACTCAGAAGATCGCTGAACATACGCGCTTTACAAAGCCGTTGCAACGAATAATATACGCCCATGAAAATACCATTGCCCACAAATGCAAAAATGACGGCGTTGGTATGTACGGGCCTCAGCCTGCCGAACGTGACGGGTGCAAACCCCATGTTAAGACCTGGAAGTACCAGTTCCAGCGCTGCCCACAACCCGGCCAGCATGCCTATCAGCCCCCAGAACATACAGGCATAGGCAAACCATTTCACCGTGCGGTTGTCGTAATAAAATTTTTCGAGTGACATAGCGGTATTTGAAGGTGTTGATAAATGCGTTTATTCGTTCACGTTATCTGTCTTATTGTCAAAAAGAATGCGGCGCGCCGGTGAGAAATCATCTTCGAACTGACCATTTTTTACCGACCAGATAAAGGCGCCAAGGAAGCCCATTGCTACAAGTAAACTAACACCCAGTAAAATGATGATAACGCTCATGGCTATTTATTTAATGAGGATAAATCGTGCTGTTTCCAGTGCCTGCAGAGCATGTATTTCGTTGGCGCCAAAGGAGAAAACATCACCGGATCCGAGGATAGTCACTTCTTCATTGAGCATAAACGCTATCCTTCCTTCCAGTATAAGTATCATAGCATGAGCAGCCGATGTATGCGGCGGAATCTGGTGCCCCTGCTGCATAATGAGCAGTGTGGCGTCAAAGCGTTTTGTTTTCAGTATAGCACAGCTCTTCACTTTTTCATTTCCCGCTACCTGCATTACGTTCATTCCTTTCATGGCTGTTGTGTTGTGATGTAATTACCATGCTTCTTTTTGCGGCATGCCTCACCCGTTGCGTGTAAACAGCCTTTTCAGCGGCTGTTTACACGCCCATTTCGCACGGGCTTATTTGAGGTGTTGCTTAGATTCTACTATGTATCGTATAATAGCAAAGGTAAAAGGGGCTTACCGTTACCACAATGATTTTACTCAACCAGGAATATGACTTTTATCATTCAATTGTACTAACGCTTTACTGTAAAGTATTTTACCCTGCCATTCGCTGCATGCAAAAGTGATCAGGATAATGCTTACAGAACTGGCAGGCATCAGTATGGCAGCTACCAGCGGCGATAAGATCCCCTGCACAGCAAAGTATAAACCGGTAATATTATATAGCAGCGACAATGCAAAACTGACCAGGATAATCCGTTTGTTTGCTTGGCATAAACGGATAAAAGACAGCAGCAGCGGTAATTGCTGTGCATGTAATATACCGTCGCTTGCCGGTGTAAAATTGTTGCTGTCTTCTGTTAATGAAATACCGATATCGCTTTGTTTCAGTGCACCGGCATCATTTAATCCATCGCCGATCATCATTACCTTTTCTCCTTTTTTTTGCAGGGAGATGATATAAGCGAGTTTATCGGCTGGTTGTTGTTCAAACATGAGCGTGGCGTCATTGCCCATCAGCTGCTGCAACTGCCTGATAGTATGGTTGTTGTCGCCGGAAAGTACAGTCAGCGTATACCTGGTTTGCAGCTGCTGTATCAGCGGCCGCAAGCCGCTGCGGTAGCTGTTGCGGATCGTAAATAAACCGTAAAGCTTTTCGTTGACAGATACATAGACTACACTTCCCGTTTGTTCATTTTTACGGTGGGCGCCGGTGAAATCCGCATTGCCCAGCCGGATAAAGTGTCCTTCCACCCAGCCGCATACGCCTTTGCCGGGGAACAACCGGAAATCGTTTGTTTGTTGTGGTAACGGATCACCGCAATACTGAACTATTGCCTTGCTTAAGGGATGTGTGGATTGCGCTGCCAGCGTGGCTATTCTTACTTCCTGCGCAGGGGTAAGCGGGTTGCCGTAATAGATAACTGAACTACCTGTTTTGCCGGTGAGAGTACCTGTTTTATCGAATACAATATGAGTAACGGCAGCCATGTTTTCAATGGCCTGGGCATTGCGCAGGTAAAGCTTATGC
This sequence comes from Chitinophaga sp. OAE865, assembly GCF_040546735.1. Lineage (NCBI taxonomy): Bacteria > Pseudomonadati > Bacteroidota > Chitinophagia > Chitinophagales > Chitinophagaceae > Chitinophaga > Chitinophaga sp. OAE865. The sequence continues at coordinate 820,910 of NZ_JBEPOF010000001.1, forward strand.
CGGCTCAGGATCCGCAGGATATGCCCGTTGGTAAAGGATGAGGCCAGGAGCAATGCACAGGGGCAGGCAATGATGAGAATAGCTGTTACTGCAGGCCATATACGGCCGGGCTCATACAACCACCAGTAGCAGGCAGTGAGTGCGGCAATCAATAGTACTATCCAGGTAAAATAGCGGCTCAGCAGATGTACAAACGATATCTGTTTCTCTTCCCTGTTTTTTAGCTCATCGCGGTTCCATAAACTGGTCAGGTAACTTTGTGCCACCTCCTTTATGACCAGTATTTCCAGGTTACCATCCAGTTGCCTGCCACCGGCATAAATAATTTCCCCGATAGCCTTGCTTACAGGAGCGCTCTCCCCTGTAACAAAGCTGTAATCTATCAGCGCTTTGCCTCTTACAATAATGCCATCCGCAGGCACCAGCTCGTTGTTATGGATGCGAATGGTATCGCCGGATCTGAGTTCCGGCAGCGCTACAGCTATTTCCTTTTCTTCTTTTATAACGCTAACGGCTATAGGGAAATAGGCGGTGTAGTCACGGTCAAATGAAAGCCCGCGATAGGTTTTATCCTGTAACACTCTTCCTGTAAGCATAAAAAAAACAATACCCGTCATAGAATCAAAGTATCCCGGCTGGCCATTGATTACTTCCGAGAGGCTACGCACAAAAGTGACGAAGATAGCGAGTACAATAGGTACGTCGATATTGAGGAAGCCATGCTTTAAGCCGCTCCAGGCCGACTTATAAAATGCCTGTGCGCTATACAGCAGTACAGGCAATGCCAATACCAGGTTCATATACCGGAACAGCTGGTTAAATGTAGCATCAAGGCCACCCGCGCCGGCAAAATAGTCGGGGAAGCTCAGCAACATGATATTGCCAAAGCAAAATCCTGCAACGCCCAACTGGTACACCAGCTGCCGGTTAGCAGCAGGTTTTTTGTGTTGCAGGTCCTGCAGGCTGATATAAGGCTCATACCCGATAGCCGTTAAAATTTCGGCTATCTTTCTTAAAGAAGTAAGAGTGTGGTTATAAATGACCAGCACTTCTTTCTTATTGAAATTAACAGTTACCCGCTGTATTCCCTCCTCTAAACGATGCAGGTTTTCCAGCAGCCATAAACAGGAGCTGCAGTGGATCTGTGGTATATAAAAGGAAACATGTGTTTGGGTATCATCTTTGAAAAGATGGAGTTGTTGTGCAATTTTCTCATCATCAAGGAAGGCAAACCTGTCGCTTCGTACCGCTACCCGCCGGCTGATACCTGGTTTGGAATTAAGGTCATAATATTCGCAAAGATTGTGCTGGTGCAGTATTTCATATACTGTTTTACATCCTGTACAACAGAATACCTTATCCTGTAAACTAATATCGTTATCAGTACAGTTTTCCCCGCAGTGATAGCAGGTGGTATGGGTATTGGCGGAACAAGCGGGCATGAGGATGGTCTTTTGAACTGTTACAAAAGTACCGGTAGCTGCAGAGAGCGGCAATGATATGCGTCAAGGGGGAATATGATATTTGTCAGGAACGCGGTGTTAATCCTGAAGATTGGCAGTTCTGATGATCTCGTCCATATCCAGTAGGCGGATCTTTTTACCTTCCAGCTCTATCATGCCGTCTTTTTTGAATTCAGAAAGCAGACGGATAGCGGATTCTGTGGCGGTGCCTACCAGGTTGGCGATCTCTTCACGGGAGAGGCGGACGCTGAGGGTATGGCCGTCTTCTTCAAGCCCGTAAGTTTCCTTTATAAAGAGCAGTGTTTCGGCAAGGCGCTCTCTTACCGGTTTTTGCGCAAGGTGGGTGATTTTCAGTTCAGCTTTGCGCAGCTCGCTTGATAAAATGCGCATCATTTCAAAAGAAAGGGATGCGTCTTTTTGCAGAATATTGAGAAACAGATCTTTAGGTATAAAACAGATGGAAGAGTCTTCCAGTGCAGTAGCCGTAGCCGTATATCTCTCATTACTCAGCAGGGCTTTGTAACCCATGATATCCCCGGCTTTGACCAGGCGTATAATCTGTTCCCGGCCGTCATCTCCGCTGTGCGACAGTTTTATTTTGCCATCGTTTACGCAGTATACGCCAAAAGGATAGGCGCCTTCGTGGAAAATCACCTGGCCTTTCCTGTATACAGAGCATACTTTGGCATCCGCAATCTGATCGAGATTGCATTGTTCCGCCTTGCAGAATATTGACGAGAAACGATCCTTGCAATGATGACATGAAGGATTGTGGAACGGTGTAGCCATAATCAATTTGCAAAAGTACTAAATTACGGCTCCTTAACCAAAGCAAAAGCATTCGTGGCGCTTTATTATTATATTATTTATAAACCATATGAGGTGTTAACCCGGTTTACGCCGGAAGGAAACAAGGCCTGCCTGGCAGACTATTTTAAAGTGCCTCCGGATGTATACCCGGTGGGCCGTTTGGACTATGACAGTGAGGGGTTGCTGATTCTTACAAACGACAAAGCGTTGAATCAGCAGTTGCTGTTGCCGCAACATGCCCATGAGCGGGAATACTGGGTGCAGGTGGATGGCGCTGTTACGCGGGAAGCTGTACAGCAGCTGGAGGTTGGTGTGGAGATCAATGTGGATGGTAAGCTATACCGCACCAAAAAGTGCCGGGCAGAGATATTTGATGAAGAACCGTTATTACCGCCACGTAATCCACCCATCCGTTTCCGTAAATCTATTCCCGCACCCTGGATCAAAATGGTACTGCAGGAAGGTAAAAACAGGCAGGTGCGGCGTATGACAGCCGCTGTTGGTTTTCCTACGTTGAGGCTTGTCCGTTACCGAATCGAACTTATCACGGTTGCAGGCATGCAGTCGGGCGACATTATGGAACTGGGCAGGGAAGAGATCTACCGGAAATTGAAATTGAAGGCACGCTGACTATTGTATGCCTGGCGTAAAGAGATCCTCCCGGTTGACTGCGGCTCCTGCTTTTTGCTTTAAGCTTTATGCTTTCAGCTTTTTTAACTAGGTTTGTCACCTACAAATTTGTATTATGCTGAAATCAATGACCGGCTTCGGAAGGGCAGAAAGCGCAAGAGGCGAAACTAGTATCGTAGTGGAGATCAAATCGCTGAATGGAAAGCAGTTTGAGGTGAATCTGAAGTTTTCTCCTTTGTTAAGACCCTATGAATTTGACATCCGTACCCTTATGCAGCAAACCTTGCAGCGCGGAACCCTGGATGCAACAATCAATATCCGCCAAAATGGCGCCACCCGCCCGGTTGTGATTAATACAGACCTTGCAAAATATTACTATCAATCTATTACCATGCTGGCCAACCAGCTGGAGCTCCCCCAGGGAGATATGCTCAATGTACTGATGAAACTGCCCGAAGTGGTAAGTCCCGCTACAGAACAAATGACCGAAGAAGAATGGAAAGATGTGGAAGACACATTGCGTGAAGCACTGATAGACCTTGATACGCATCGCCAGGATGAAGGGCTGATGCTGGAAGCCGATCTGCAGCAACGCATCGATAATATAGACGTATATATGCAGAAGGTCCGCGAACTGGACCCGCTCCGCAAAGACCGTATCCGCCAGCGTCTTGAAGGGCTGCTGGCTGAGCATGTTGGAAAGGAGAATGTAGATGCCAACCGCCTGGAACAGGAACTGATCTTCTACCTGGAAAAACTGGATATCTCGGAAGAACTGTCACGCCTGGAAAACCACCTCCGGTATTTCAGGGAAATTCTGAAAGACAGCGATTCTGCCAAAGGAAAGAAACTGGGCTTTGTATTACAGGAGATAGGCCGTGAAATCAATACTACCGGCTCCAAAGCCAATGATGCCGGTATACAGCAATGGGTGGTGCTGATGAAAGATGAACTGGAAAAAGCCAAAGAACAAGTATTAAACGTTTTATAGTAAGGCGAACACCGTATGAACAAACTTTTCATGGTCACAGCAGGCTTGTTTCTTTTGGCTGCAGCCTGTAAGCCACCTAAAATGGACACTTACGAAAAGAACCTGGAAATTCCCGGGCATGAGTGGACATATGATTATAAACCATCTTTTGAAGTAAAAATACAACCGGAAGATACTGCGTACCTTTACAATATCTGTGTAAACGTCAGGCATACAGACGCCTATCCTTACAGCAATATATGGATGTTGATAGGCACACAGTATCCTGGCGACAGTACAGCAAAGGAACAACGGGTAGAACTGCCGCTTGCTGATGTAACCGGCAAATGGTCCGGTTCCGGCCTGGATGATATTTATGAGCATCGTATCTTCATCCAGCAACGTGCTATTTTTAATAAACCGGGTACCTACAGGTTTACCTTTGAACAAAATATGCGGCAAAATCCGCTCCCCTATGTGATGAATGTTGGCTTGCGGATTGAGAAAGCCGGCACAAGGCCATGATGAAAAGAATTTTCAATAAAATGCAGGAAGGAAAGTCCGTTTCCTTCGTTTATTTTTTAGTAATGGCGTATACAATTGCCGCACTGGTATGGTGGGGCATTTTGCTGTTCAGACAAAGTGAACAGATCCGCGCCTTCGAACAACAAAACCTTTCCCTCAGGGTAGATAGTCTTGCCCAACCGGTGGAGCACCAGCTGGAACTACAGCGGATCAATAAAGAAGAGCGTATGCGCGCTTTCAAATACCTCGGTGAAGGCCTTATCTTTTTAGGGATCATTTTACTCGGTGCGCTCTTTGTATACAGGGCGGTGTGGAAATATATGAAGCTCAGCAGGCAACAGCAGAATTTTATGATGGCAGTTACACATGAACTGAAATCGCCTATCGCTGCAGCCAAGCTGAATCTCGAAACTATCCGCAAACACAGGCTCGATGAAGAAAAGCAACTGAAGCTGATCAATAACACCATCCGGGAAACCAACCGTCTCGACCAGCTATGTAATAACATCCTGCTGGCAGCGCAGCTGGAAACACACAAGTACCAGGTATTTAAAGAGCCCCTGGATTTTTCAGCGCTGGTGGAAAACAGTATCAAAGATCTCGGCGGCCGCATTGGCACCCACCAGATCATAGCAGACATATTACCGCACGTGTGGATGGAGGGTGATAAGCTGACCTTACAAATTGTGCTGAGCAACCTGGTGGAGAATGCAGCAAAATATGCCCCTAAAAATACCACTATCTTTGTAAAACTCTTTGAAAGCAACCAGCAGCTGAAATTACAGGTGATCGATGAAGGCCCGGGAATCCCGGAAGAAGAAAAACTCAGGATCTTCCTGAAATTTTACCGGGTAGGTAATGAAAATACCCGGAGAGCAAAAGGCTCCGGCCTCGGCCTGTTCCTCACGGCCAAGATAGTGGAACAGCACCGTGGCAACATTGAAGTGAAAGATAATGTACCCACCGGCAGCTGTTTTGAAATATCATGGCCTGAATATTCCGTGCAAACGGCGTAAATTAGATAACGGATTGATGAATACCGGGATCCGGATTCGATGTAAAATCAAACAATAACACATGAAGGAAGCGACAAAGGCATCAATACTGCTGGTGGAAGACGAGGAAAATCTCCAGGAAGCCCTGAAGCTGAACCTGGAGCTGGAAGGTTACGAGGTTACCGCAGTGGACAACGGCACAGCTGCACTGAAAGCAGTTAAAAACGAATATTTTGATCTCATTATACTGGACATTATGCTGCCTGAAATGGATGGTATCGCCGTATGCGAAAACATCCGTATTCAGAATAATGAAATCCCCATTCTTTTCCTGAGCGCCAAAAACAGTAGCGCCGACCGCGTACTGGGCCTCAAAAAAGGAGGCGATGACTACATGACCAAACCCTTTAACCTGGAAGAACTCCTTTTAAGGGTGGAAAAGCTCATCGTAAAAAATAAAAAGATCCAGGACAAAGACAGTGTACCCAATGTATACCGCTTTGGTGATAACGTAATAGATTTTGCCGCACAGGAATGTGTAGGTAAAGATGGTAAACATTATGAACTGAGCAAGAAAGAAGCCATGCTGCTGAAGCTGCTCATCGAAAATAAAGGGGAAGTGGTTACCCGTGAGAAGATCCTCCAGGTGGTTTGGGGTTACAACGTGTATCCTACCACGAGGACCATCGATAACTTTATCCTCAATTTCCGTAAATATTTTGAAGAAGACAGCCGGAACTCCCGCTACTTCCACTCCGTAAGAGGTGTGGGCTATAAGTTTACGGAAGCCTGATACCAGCGCTGGGCAAATGCAGCAGTAGATAAGTATAATCATCTCCGCTGTATTTGCTTAAAGCTGAGGGCCCATTTTCCCAACAGCCACTTTTCACCCCATTCTCCCCAGTTTCCGGTAAAAACCCGCCTCATAGTAAATCCCACTTTCTATTGGAGATTAATTAGCCGATATTTATTGCGCTTATAAGAGTAGAGAAGTATACTTCCTATAAACCTAGTTAGTGGCACATTATACTGATATCGTCTTTGCTGCGGAGTGGCCTTTCTGGCTGTTTTTTTTGTTAAGTCTCGTTACCCTAATAGTATTTTTTACCCTGCGGGAAAGAAAAATCAGGAGAGCCTCAGCGAAAGAAATCACCAAAACCCATGCGTTGATTAACCTGGAACTTCATGCTTTCCAGGCGCAGATGGATCCGCATTTCATATTCAACAGCCTTAATGCCATCCACCATTATATTCTTACCACCAGTACAGACATGGCGTCCCTGTATCTTACCCGGTTCTCCCGGCTCATGCGGTTGATGATCGGCAATTTCAATAAGGAATGGATTTCCCTCCAGGACGAGCTGGATGCCCTGGAACTGTATATCCAGCTGGAACAGTTGCGTTTTGATGAACAGTTCAACTACCAGCTGATTGTAGGCCCGGAAGTGAATCCGCAGTTCACCCTAATTCCTCCCCTGATCATCCAGCCCTATGTGCAATACGCCATCTGGCACCGGATCCTGCTACGACCCGAAAAATCTGGGGGGCAACTCAGGATCACCCTCTCAAAAGAAAACGACCGGCTCCAGATCCAGCTGGAAGACAATGGCATCCTGATCACCGAAATGCTTGATGGCACCGGCGAGCGGCAGGCCTCCGGGATAGATATCGCCTCGGAGCGGCTATATATGATGAGCGAAAAATACCAGATGAAAGCCAGTATAAAGTCTTTACAGGTATATAATGAAGAACGGGAACCTTCCGGTAACCGCCTTATTATCAGTATGCAACATGTAGCCGCCCGTCAATCCCTGGCAGGCTAGGCTTTAATTGGTAATGTCCTGTAAATTGCTTAATTTCTACATGGATAATGGAATCAAAGACCATATACTTTTACCCGCAACATAAAATCTGAACTACCTTTCATAATCTGATCCTACATGCGTACCATTATCGTGGACGACGAGAAGCACAGCCGGGATGCACTGCATATGATGTTGGAGAGGTATTGCCCGCACGTTACCGTACAGGCTCTTTGCAGCAGTGGCCCCGAAGCCCTGACTGCCATTGAACAGCTACATCCCGATCTGGTATTCCTCGATATCGAAATGCCGGGAATGGATGGGTTCCAGGTACTGGAAGCCTGTAATTACCACTCCTTCGTTGTTATTTTCATTACTGCTTATGATCAGTACGCCCTCCAGGCTATCCATCACAGTGCATTGGATTACCTCCTTAAGCCTATAGACAGCAGTGAGCTGAAAGATGCAGTAGAGAAAGCCGGTACCCAATCCACCATTGTAACAGCAGGGAAAGTAGATAACCTTCTTCATTTCCTGCAGGAACACCTGAGCCAGGACGAACGGTTGGCGCTGCCCACCTCAGACGGTTTGCGTATGGTTACAGCCAGAAATATCATTTATTGCAAAGGTGCAGGCACGCAAACCCGGTTGCAGTTACAGGAGCCGGAAAAGCCGGTGATGGTATGCCGCACCCTGATGGAAATGGAGCAATGGCTGGCAGATAAAGGATTCTTCCGCGTACATAGCAGTTTCCTCATCAACCTGTCTTTTATGGAAAAATATATTAAGGGAGATGGCGGGGAGATTATTATGAGCGATGGTTACAGCGTACCACTGGCGCGGGATAAGAAACAGGATTTCCTGCAGCGTATCGAAAGACTATAACCGTTTGATATAGTTACAACTGATCCATCCGCTTTTACCATCTGCCAGCTCAATTTTACAGAACTCGCGGGTAGCATCTGTAATCCGCACTTTCATGCCCTCTCCCACCTCAAAGGCATCCCGGCTGTTTTCATCAGGGGAGGTTTTTGCCCTGATATTACCGTTCATTACAATACCTGCTTCATGGTTGTTGGACCACAGGTAAGTATCTACAGACATGATGAGGTACAACGCACATAGCACACCCAGTACATAAGCGCCCCAGCGTAAAAATTTATTCCTCCACCCGGGAAGGTATACATTGAGCACAATAGCGGCAACAAACAACCAGAAAAGGATAACCGTACCTGTTGCCCAGCCGTTGGCTTTATGGAGATGTTGTAGTTGTAACCACCACTGCTGGAAAAACACCATCGGCAGTTCTTCCACAAAGCCATTTACTTTCTGGTTGGCTATGGCAAGGTTATGTTTTACAGCCCCATCGTTGGGTGATAGCTGCAATGCCTTCTCGTAGTTATAAACCGCCTGCCCGGTTTTTCCTGCTTTGTACCAGGCATTACCTGCATTGAAGTAAAGTGCTTTCTGCATATGGCCTTCATCCAATAATTGCTGGTAAACCCTGGCCGCTTCTGTGAACTTGCTTTGATTAAAGAGCTTGTTCGCTTCTTCAAACCGTTGCTGCTGGTTCTGCGATGGCGTTTGCGCATGGCTTACTGTAAACGTCAGCACGCATATTGCAGTTAATAGTACCGGTTTAATTTTTCTGTAGTTCAGCATTTCGCCTTTCGTTAAGTAATTAATTCTTTAACGCGTCTTCCAGGTTGGTGATAATGCTCACCGCCTGTTCGTAAGTTCCCTGCATTTTCCGGTTATCCTGCCCCGGTGCATACAAGGCCACTTCGCAGTTATCGATCAGGTTAAACAGGTCGTGCGTATTACTGCCATTAATATGGCGGGCGCTCAGTTTATCCTGTATCAGTTGTTTGCTCAGATCGGCCATTGGTATTTTCAGTTTGGAACTGAGGTAACCCCAAACAGCACGTGATGTTTCTTCATAAAAAGCTTTATCCTTGCCTTCTTTCAGGTAACGGGCAGCCAGTTCCAGCCTTTTCAGCGCTACTTTATTAGCGTAGCGGTGTTTCAATACTGCGGCGTTGGTAGTATTGTAGTCCCTGCGACGCTTGTAAAAAATAATACCAGCGGCTATCAGCAATGGTAATAACAGCAACACATAGAACCAGGGGCTGAGGATAAACCAGCTGTGATTCCGTGTCCAGTCGAGGATACCGGTTTCATTTTTTACCAGCTCATTTTTGCCGGCGCTGAAATCCTGTTTATCCTGCTTAATATGTTTGCCCTGTTCAATCTGGACGTTGAAAGGCTGGGAGCGCAATGTTTTATAGCTGTTGGCTGCCGGGTCGAAGTAAGAAAATTCCACCGCAGGTATGGTATGATCGCCGGCTTCCTGTGGCATCAGCACATATTCAAAGGTACGGCTGCCTGACAGCGGATTGCTGTTTTTCTCTATATCGTCGGTTACTTTCGGATCATATTTTTCAAAGCCGGTAGGCGTTTCCACCTTGGGGGAGTTCAGCAGGTTCACATTACCCTGCCCGCTGATGGTGACCTTCAATGTGAGGGCATCATCGGTGGTAAGTTTCTTTTTATCCACCACGGCAGTCATGTTAAAGTTGCCTACGGCACCATTGTAACTGATCGGGCGCCCATCTAGGGGAACGGGTTTAACCGTGATCTTTATCGGGTTGCTCTGGATTTTGTAAGGAACATCCTGGTATTCCACTTCCGGGCGATTGAAGAAATCGTCAAAGAAAGGATCCCTGAATGCAGGATCGTTGAAGAAGTCTTCAAAAGGATCCCTACCCCTGCTGCTGCCTCCTTTTTTACTTACCATTTTCACCAGGCGCACCTGGTTGTCCACCTCCACAGGGTCCAGTTCCAGGGTGCCCGACTGCAGCGGGAACAGCAATGTTTTCCGGATGGTGAACACTTTATAGGGAATACCATTCACCCTTTCTTCAGTGGCCTGTGGTGGATTAGGCAGTTCAATATCTTTGGCGGAAAATCCTTTAAAAGCCGGTACTTTGGTAACGCTTGAATTTGTAGGGAGACGGGTAAAAAGTTTATACGTGGCCGTTAGTTGTTCTCCTTCGTATAAATTGGTTTTATCTACTTCTACTTTCAGGAAAACATTCTTCTTCAGTTTTTCATTGATGTCTTCTCCTTTTTTGAGGATACCTTCCATATCATCATTGCCACCGGAAGATCCGCGGTGTGGTGGAAAGCCGGACGACGGAGACGCTGCCTGCTGCTGTTGTTGTGCGCTGCCTTTCCTGACTTCAATTAAAACCGGGTTTGATTTAACGAGATTGCCATTTACACGCGCCTGCGCGCCGGCAATGGTGAAACTGCCCACGTGTTTAGGTTGCAGCAGGTAACTTAACGCAATATACTCAGAACGTTTTCCATTGAAAATGGATTGCCCCTGCATCTGGGAAGGTCCCTGCAGTACTTCAAAGTCTTTGAAACTGGGGGGCGTAAAACTTGAGATATTCACACCATTCTCCAGCATAAACTGGATCTGGAATGGTTCATCCAACGTCACGGCATTATTGCTCACAGTGGTAGTAAAGCGGAACTCCTGTGCCTGGGCACAGGCTACCGATCCTATACAAATCAAAATGGCGTAAATACACTTCCTTATGCAAAAACTGTACATCATAAATTATGTCAACAAATTTAACCAAAGCCGCGCCGGAAGCGCTGTAAGACCCCGTTAAAAGTTAGTTAAATCATTCTAATATGTTCTTATTTTGTTATCCTGATAAAGAACATTTTCTGCCGGCTGAAGAATCCAATATAATAAGATGTTTAAATATCTCCCAGCATGGGTCTCAGTATAATCTCCTCCACTACAGTTTGCTTTGCCATGGTCCAGGCAGCCCATATTACAGTGGCAATATCTTCGGGGGGCATCATTCTGTCGGGAGGGGCCTCAAAGCCTTCCCAGGAAGCGGTTAAGGTAGGGCCGGGACTAACTGCTGAAACCCCGATATAGTGTTGTTTCAGCTCTTCCCGCAGGTTTTTCGTAAAGCCCAGCAAGGCGTATTTCGTGATGCTATAGGCCCCGCCATTGGGATAGGCCCGGTAGCTGGCGGTGGAGCACATGTTAAAAATATATCCCTTACGCCGGGTGATCATAGCGGGTAATAATGCGCGGGTGAGATGATAAGCGCTGTATACATTTACAGCCATCATCTTTTCAAGTAACCCCTCTTCTTCCTGGTGAAGCGCCCCGGGTACGAAAATGCCGGCATTGTTCACCAGGATATCCACCTGCGGGAATGCAGCAGTCACTTTATTGGCAAATGCCAGCACCTGCGATTGATCTCCCATATCCACCACTTCCGTCAATACCGTTACTGCAGGGTTTTTCCGCTGGATATCCGCTTTGGCCAAAGCCAGTGTGTCTGCATGTCTCGCACAAATCGCTACATTGAATCCTTCCAGCGCCAGTTTTTCTGCTATAGCCTTTCCGATGCCCTTGCTGGCGCCCGTAATTACTGCATTCATAGTTTCTTTCATTAATGCAGTAAAATAAGGAATTTACTTTGGAATACACCAGCGCGATTCTCCCATCTCTGTGGTATTTTGTACCTTTGCGGCGTCATGAAATACAAACATCTTTTCTTTGACCTGGACCATACACTCTGGGACTTTGAAACAAATGAACAGGAAACACTGCTGGAGCTGTACAACAGCCATGGCCTGGAAAGCAGGGGGATACCATCTTTTGAAGCATTCTCCGTTTCTTACGTGGAACATAACGAACGCCTGTGGGACCGCTTCCGCAAAGGATTCATTACCCGCCGTGAGCTACGCGACAAACGCTTTCGTCTTACGCTGGTCGATTTCAAAATAGGAGATGAAAAACTGACACAGAAGATCAGCGATGAATTCCTGGAAATACTACCTTATAAAAAAGCATTGTTCCCTGAAACGAAGGAAACGCTGGAATACCTGGCTGCAAAGGATTATCCCATGCACATGATCACTAACGGCTTCGAGGAAACACAATTGCTGAAAATGAAGAACGCGGGGATTGATCACTACTTCACGCACGTGGTTACGTCGGAAGCGGCAGGCAGCTTAAAACCCTACCGGGAAATTTTTGACTACGCTATCACGAAAGCCAATACCAGCGCAACAGAGAGTATTATGATAGGAGATGCCATGGAGCTGGATATCAAAGGGGCCCATGGTGTGGGAATGGACCAGGTATATTTCAACCCTGGCAAACCGCCGGTCGACTTTCAACCTACTTATGTGATCGGGCATCTGGGGGAGCTGAGAAATATTTTGTAAGAAAAAAGGAGATGTGGACTACCACATCTCCTTTTTTCTTTATACCGGAACAAGTGAGGCTCCTGTATTAACAGGCATTCATCACTGTGCTTTCGCTTTTGTTTTGTTTGCCGCAGCCATTCTCAGGCTGGCAGTTTTCGACGGCTGCTTACAGCAGCTTTTACCTTTAGCGGTGGTTTTACAGGTGGCAGCGGAACAATCTTTTTTGGATTTGGGAGCTGCTTTGGTTTTCTCCTGTGCCAATGCTACGCCAGCTATCAACAGTAATGCGGCTGCGCCGGTAAAAGCTTTCTTTATCATGAGAATTGCCGTTTAGCTTTTAAAGATACTAGATTTTGGCAACAACTGTAACACCGCCCTGTACCACCTGTTCCAGCTGAACGGTCACTTCTGTACCGATAGGCAGGTAAAGGTCTACCCGGGAGCCGAACTTGATAAAGCCCATTTCCTCGTTCTGGCTTACTTCCATGCCTGGTTTCAGGTAGTTTACAATCCTGCGGGCGAGTGCGCCGGCAATTTGTCTTACCAGGATATCTGTTTTGCCGTTGCCGATTACCACGGAATGCCTTTCGTTTTCTGTGGATGATTTCGGATGCCAGGCTACCAGGTATTTACCGGCGTGGTATTGCGACAGCTTCACGTTACCGCTGATAGGGTTACGGTTTACATGCACATTGGCAGGGCTCATAAAAATAGACACCTGCAGGCGTTTATCCTTGAAATACTCCGGCTCATATACTTCTTCAATTACCACTACTTTACCATCGCAGGGAGAAATCACCAGCGAGTCACCAGTTGTATATTGCCGGGAGGGAATACGGAAGAATGAAACGATGAACAGGAAGAACGCAAGGGAAATAATGGATACTGTCCAGCACAGTGCCGGCGCGTTACTGAACCAATAAAATACTGCTCCGTTTATTAACGCCAGTACCAGGAATACAAGGGAAATAGTAGCAAATCCTTCACGATGGATCTTCATTGTTTTTTTATTAGATGATTGATGTATGTGTTTATATCTGGGTGCAAAGTTACTTTAATTCAATTTTTTTCGAATACGAATGTTTTGTTAACGCATCATAAAAAACTGAACATAAATCCAGGCGAAAGGAGCTGCCAGCAGTAAGGAATCGAACCGGTCCATAAAACCGCCATGACCGGGCATGATCTTACCGGAATCTTTTACGCCGGCCATCCGTTTCAGCTTCGATTCTATCAGGTCCCCGATGGTGCCGAATATAGCGGCAATGAGAGCCAGTACAATCCAATGCTGCAGGGCCAGGTACCGGTAGCCCCAGAAATGTCCGTAAACGCCGGCCGTGGCCACCGCGAGGATCATTCCGCCCACTGTGCCTTCAATGGTTTTCTTGGGTGATATAGCCGGGGCAAACGGAGTGCGCCCGATCAGGGAGCCCACAATATAGGCCATGGTATCATTGATCCAGATGAATATGATAAGCAGTAGGGGAATCAGCCAGCCGGGTGCAGTACCCACATTTTCGGGGGTGTAATGAATATTGATGGCATTTACCCGGATATGGATCAGCAACCCAAAGGGAATGATCACATATAGCAACCCGATGGCCGAGTAACCAATATTCTTTAAAGAAAAGTCCTTACTCATCAGCACTTCTCCTAAAGGCATCACCAGCAGGAAAATTACGGCCGTCCACCAGCCCAGCAGTCCTGTGGGAATACCGCCTATTGCAAAATTATCTCCGGTAAAAGTAAGCAGGATAGCCGCTCCCGCTATGGTAGCGCCCCATTTGTGCCAGGATGAAACACCGGTATAGTCGGGGTCAATCCCGCGAAGCAGCCTGAAATATTCCTGGAGGGCAAAACAGCCGATCAGGAAAAAAAGCAGGAAAAAAGTATAGTCGGCCCATAGGATCCCTCCCAGCATTACTGCCACAAACACAAGCGCCGAGGCAGTGCGGGTGAAAAATGTCTTCATTATGGTTGTATCTGTTGATTAAATTCTACCCGCAAAAGTGGATAAAAATACCCTACAGAGCAAATTCCCTTCAGGGAAGCCACCTGGAGGGCACTATCTGCGGGATCTCACTATTCTTCTTCCTCCAGCTGGTTCGGATCGCCGGTAGGAAGATTATTGTGATTATGCACCAGGTCTTTGGCTATTTTTTCCTGTGACTCATGCACATATAATTCCACCTGTCCGGGCAGGGTGATATTATAAGACGAGGATTGCCGGTTGAGTAAAACCGCTTCAATATCATTATCCAGTAACATTCCCTTTACTATTTCGGCTTCAAATGGCCGGTCGCTTGAGAAAATTTTCACCCAGTCTTTTTCCATAATATTTGCTTTAATGTCTTTATAAAGATTAAAAATTTTCGTCTGCTCCAATTTCTTCAACCTCTTCCCCGTCTTTTCTCTTCTCCGGGTCTGTCATCACCATAGGGACCGATTTCCTGCTTAATGCCCAGAACAGCCCGATGGTTACAGGAATGCTCAAGGCTACATAATACCATTCCACGGGCGTATTTTTCATCGGGTCTTCTTTTACCATGCCATGCTGGAACAGGTAAAGCATTGTTACCTGCAGCCCGTTGTTCAGGATATGCGCCAGGATGCTCAGCCAGAGATTGCCGCTGAGAACATAAATAGCACCCAGTGTGAACCCCATTACCACGCGGGGCAGAAAGCCCAGCATTTCGCCATGGATAGCGCTGAACAGGATAGATGTAATAAATACGCTCAGCCACACCTTTCCTGTAGCTTTGATGATAAGCCGCTGAAAAACACCGCGGAAAAAAAGTTCTTCTGCTATGGCCGGCACAATGGCCACCAGTACCAGGTTGATGAACAGATCCTGAAGGGTAGGCATTTTCAGCATAACGCCCAGCAGCTTTTCAGCCATATTCTGCAGGTCGCGGGCCGATTGTGAAATTGGCCAGGTTTCGTTCCACTGGCCCAGCAGATTGGCAAAAGGTAAACAGCCGTACATGACCAGTAATGCCAGTATTACCTGCAAACCGGAAGGCGTTTTCAGGCCCAGGTATTTTACCGGATAAGGCTGCCACAGGTAGGCAAAAAGTGCCGCCGGCACAAAGAAGGCTATGATAGTGTAAAGGAATTGTGTTATTTTCAGATAGCCGATCGAGTTAGGATCGGTAAGTGTGCCCGACTGAAGCGCTTCCAGCGTTTGACCGGTTACACCCGGTGTAATCGCCTGAAGCCCATAAAGGTACAGGGCAAAGAACCCAAAGGCAAAGCCCAGGAATGTTACAAACTGCAATGAAACGGGTGACTGCTTCAGATAACCGGACATAAAAAGATACTGTATTTTTTGCGTAAATTTACAGCGCGAAATTAAGTTTTTGCAGATGCTTACGCTTACCGCAGCTGCTGAACGATAGCCGTTACTGCAAAGAAATCCTGCTTGTAAAAGAAATAGTATATAAAATATTAAAATAATAACTCCGGCAAAAGCTGCTCTGGTTATATAAATTATGGTGAAGATAGGAAATATTGAACTGGGAGAATTCCCTTTATTACTGGCGCCCATGGAAGATGTGAGCGATCCGCCTTTTCGCGCGGTGTGCAAAGATAATGGGGCTGATCTCATGTATACAGAGTTCATATCTTCTGAAGGATTGATACGGGATGCTATCAAAAGCCGGAAAAAACTGGACATCTTCGATTACGAACGACCGGTAGGTATCCAGATTTTCGGGGGAGATGAAGAATCCCTGTCGCTGGCCGCACAAATTGTGGAAGCCACCAATCCCGATCTGCTGGATATCAATTTTGGCTGCCCCGTGAAAAAGGTAGCATGTAAGGGCGCCGGCGCCGGTATCCTGAAAGACATTCCTAAAATGGTTAAACTTACCGCCGCTGTGGTAAAGGCCACCAGGTTGCCGGTAACCATTAAAACCCGTTTGGGCTGGGATGAGGAAACAAAAAATATTGAGGATGTAGCCGAAAGGCTCCAGGATGTAGGCATTAAAGCCCTTACCATTCATGGCCGGACACGGACCCAGATGTATAAAGGCAGCGCCGACTGGACCCTTATCGGAAAAGTAAAGAACAATCCACGCATACAAATCCCTATCTTTGGTAACGGTGATATATGTACGCCGGAACAGGCAATCGCCGCCAGGCAGAAATATGGCGTGGATGGCGTAATGATCGGAAGGGCCGCCATCGGGTATCCGTGGATTTTCAGGGAGATCAAGCATTTTATGAAGACCGGCGAACATTTAGCCCTGCCAACTGTTTTGGAGAGAGTGGAAGTCTGCAAAAAACACCTTCACCAGTCAGTTGCCTGGAAAGGAGAAGTGGTAGGCATACTGGAAATGCGCCGGCATTATACAAATTACCTCAAAGGGTTACCGCATATAAAAGAATTCAGACAACAATTAGTAACTTACAATACATTAGCTGAGATTGAGGAAGTACTAGACGCGGTTGTGTTACAATACAAGGACCATATATTCGAAAGGGCCGCTCCACAGTTAGCTGCACACGATTTTCTGCCGGCTGATAATGAAATGGCCGGTTGTAACGTTTACGGATAAACGGATAAACCCCGGGGATATAAAAAAATAAAAATTACTTTCACATGACCACAATTAAAAATCTGAAAAATGAAGTCTGGAAAGACTTACAGATTAAAAACAAATCTGCCCTGCGTAAAAAATACGCTGTTTCAAACATGGGGAGAGTGATCAGTTATCATGAAAGTACCGAAGATGGTAAGCTGCTCACGGGGTCTACCGTGGAAGGCTATACGGTATTAAACGTAAAGCCGGCAGACAGCTACCAGTCACTCTACCTGCACCGGGAAGTGGCCAAACTTTTCAGTAAAAAAGGAGGACGGGCACATAAGTATGTGATTCACCTGGACTACGATAAAAAAAACAATAAAGCCTCCAATCTTCAATGGGCCACCAAGGAGGAAATGGAAGAGCATCAGCAAAAGAGCCCGGCTAAGCTGGCCTACAAGGAAAAGCAGCGTAATCGTGTAAAAGGGCTGAAATTAAACGTTACCAAAGTTAAGAGTATCAAACGCCTGCTCAGTAAACCTGGCAAGAAAACAATGAAGCAGATCGCCGAACAGTTCGATATCAGCGAAATGCAGCTCTACCGTATCAAAAGCGGGGAGAACTGGGGGCACGTAACACTGGATTAAAGCCTGGTTTGCCAGGACTGATCATATATGATGTTGTCTGACAATGGCCATACTAATCGTATGGCCATTGTTACTTGGCTTAAGCCGGCTTTACGTATAGCGGCTCCCGTTAGAGTACTCCCCGTATCATTTCTCCTAACACTTTCCGGTAATGTTTGCTATCCTGCAGTACTGGTTCATAACCCAGCAGTATCACCTGTTTTCGTGCACGCGATAACGTTACCAGCAGCTTCCTGTCTACCTCTATATCTTCTTCCTCCCATTGAAACTGCCCCAGGCATTGCAGTGTTTGCACCTGCGCAGCATGATATACTGCCAGCGATACAATGATAATATCGTTTTCGGAACCCTGGAACCGCTCTACAGTATCAATATTAATATCCTGCAGCACTTCATCGTCTGCAATCAGCTCCCGGATAAGGCTGATCTGTGTGCGCCAGGGCGTTACTACCCCTACGGTGTCTTTACTAAAGCCGGCGCCGTAACGGGCTTTCAGATGATGCAGCAGGGAAGCTACCCACTTTGCTTCGGTTCTGTTCATTTTGGAGCTTGCCTCGTATGGGCTGCCAATAAATATTTTTCTTCCTAAAGACAGGATCCGCTCCCAGCCCAGGTGTTCATGAACGGGAAACGGGCCAAAACCGGCTTTCTGGTCTTCCTTGCCGGAAGATAATTGTCCTGCGTAATAGTGATTGACCAATGCTGCAATGCTGTCGTGCATCCGGAAGTGCGTGTTCAGCATGCCCCAGGCATGACGCCAGTGACTTGTTTTGCAGCGTTGTATCAGCCGCTCAAAAATAGATGTCCGCAGATCACGGATGCCCAGCTCCTGCAAACAAGGGGCTTTCACCTGGCAAAACCAGGCTTCCTGCGCTACAACCGGGGGTAACTGGTTCTGATCACCTATCAGGATAAATTTCCGGAAAGGCATCAGCAGTCCCAGCAACTGCGGCTCTGTTAACTGAGAGGCTTCATCTACAATTAAGGTATCGGAAGGAATCCCCATCATCGTGAGCTGCTCCAGCCGCGTAGCCATAGTAGCCACAGTGGCTACAAATACCCGGTGCCCGGTAATATAATTCCTGGCATCGTCCAGTGATCCTTCCATGCAGTATTGCCGCAACATAAGCGCAGCATCGGAATTTCGCCCGCCCATACGCAGGTGCCTGATATCTTTTGCCGCCAGCTTATGGCATATTTCTTCTACTGCCTTGTTGGTAAAGGCAACAATGATCACATAGTGATCCCGTTTTACCATCTCTTCTACTATGGTGGTAAGCATAGAAGATGTTTTACCGGTACCTGGTGGTCCCTGCAACAGGTAATAATCCTGCGCTTCCAGGGCCTGTTTCACTATCTGTTCCTGGTTAGCGTTAAACATGGCCGGTGTGGGGTGCTGCAGAGGGTACCATCGTGGCGTGGTAAGCCCCAGCAGCATATTGGTACGCTCCCGGTACAACGGGGAGATCACATGAAAAAGCGATGCGGTGGCTGTCCAATAGTTGGATTCATAAATGTCGTGTTCAATGATCCATTCATCAAATTGCCGGAAGAAATCAAGGGTCATCTGACGGTTATTCAGGGAAAATGCCAGCTGGTTTTTTCCCAGATCCTCTATCCTGCCTTTCAGCAGCTGTTGTTGTAAAGGTTGTAATTCCGTACTGGTACGCGGATAAATAATAGCCGTATCTCCCTTGCGGAAATTGTGGCTAACGGGCACGACTATATCAAAAAGCACGGAGCTGTTAACGGAATCAAATTCCCGGAACCGCAGCCCGGGGATGATATTGAAGCGCGACAGCTTATCTTTTTCCTGTTGCAGCCACAGCGCAGCAAAACCGTCGGCATCTTCCTCCCGGTTAATTTCCGAGAACATGCCACACTTTGCCTGCAGGTATTCCCTTAACATAAAGGCAAGGAACTCGTGGTAATAAGCTTTGGCTACAGGGGGCGCTGTTTGCCATGCCTGTTCAAAGGTGGTGAAATGAGCTGCACTGAAGGAAGGCAGGCCCTGCGCAGCTGCCGTAGTAATAGAGGAAAGTACTTCAAACTCCCCTCCTGCAAGTCGCAGCAGCATGGCTACTACCTCATTGCGTAACAGCAGCAGGTCGTTTTCCGTATGGTGTGTACTGCTTACATTACGTAATGGAGAGGTGGTTGCGGCGGAGTACAGTATGGCTGAACCGCCTTTCCGATGCCGTCCAAAGGCTGAACGCAGCAGGAGGTTATACCCTACTACCTGCATTTCATGATTCTTCCATGTATTGAAATCGGGGCATTTCCCGCTTTTTAGCTCAAAAATTTCCTTCCGGTATTCGTCGCTATCGTCTTCTGCCATCAGGTCCAGTCGCCCTTGTAATCCGTATTGGGCGGAGAAGAAGGTGGGTTCTATTCTCACCGGTTTATCCTGCAGCTCCTTTACCGTATTGTGCAGGTTACCCCAGTGTTGCTGCCGGATATCGCGGAACATTTCATTGATCTTCTCCCGGCCATAGGCGGCTGCCTGTAGTACATTTTCAGCCACCGCCTCTACAAACGAGCTTTTGAAATCTATGTCCCGGTTGCGGAGCATTTCGTCCAGCAGGGCATTTACCAGGTTCCCCTTGAATGCTGCGGGGCTGGAGGCCTGGGGAGTAAGTTTTTTAACAAGATATAATAACCGGTTGGGTCCTTTATGGGTAAAACACTCGGCCAGGTCGCTGATGTCTATGAGGAGGTCCGGTTCCAGCACTACCTGGCTTTCGCTGGTAGTCGTATATTCGTGACCGTTAATACTCTGCCGGCAGTGAAGTACATGAATGGTGTCGTATGGGCGCAGTAAGCCATGCAGGGATACAACCGCGGCAGGATCCATGTGTTCCAGCAGGAGCTGGAAATCGCCCTGTTCATCATTTTTAACATCCAGCAGCAAGGTATATTTACCCAATGTATTGGTATTGAGCGCGCCAACGGCGGTTACCATGCATTTCAGCAGGGCGAGGCTGCCCGGGCGGTGCTGCCAGGCAAGCGATAGTTTGTGTGAGCCCGCAGGGGCATATAATGCAGTAAGTTCAGGCGGCGGCGTGGCCTGGTAACACCATGCTACAGATTCGGTAAGGGCTTTGATACACAACAGGTGTTCTGCTTCCTGCAGGGGAAACATTCCCCTTGTAGCTTTGTTGGTGAGTATACGGAGCGCAGTCAGCTGCTGGTGGATATCCGGGGGAACAGTTTGCCGGTCGAAATAAAACTGCATGCGTGCAAACAGGTTCCCGAAAGAACGGGTTTCTTTCCGGGTCAGATCCCGGAAAAGGATTTCCAGTATCTGTTTATAGTGACGGGTTTTATCTTCCGTATCTGCTATACTATGGGCTTCTTTTATCCTCGCGTAAAACGCAGCTGCTGTGTGTAATGCCTGCATGCTGCAAGATAATGAATCGTTGCCGTTTGCATGGATGCGGCATTTGTTATACCTTTCTTACGATTTATAATGTAATCTTCATTTTTTATGTCAGCCAAAAAAATAGCCATTATAGGTGGAGGAAATCTGGGCTCGGCCATTGCCCGGGGATTGTTGAAGAGCGGATTTTCAAAGGCCGGCGATATCATTGTTACCAAGCGTAACACCACTACCCTTACAGATCTGCGTGACGCAGGTGTGCAGATAGAAACGGATAATGATATTGCCATCCGCGGAGCGGAAATAATTGTGGTAGCGTTAAAGCCCTACAATGTGCGGGAAATATTGCAGGAGTTCAAAGGTTCCTTTGACCCCGCAAAGCATATACTGATCAGCGTGGTGACCGGTGTAAGCATCGACGATCTGGAGCATGTGGTGCCCGGTATGCCGGTGGTAAGAGCCATGCCTAATACGGCTATAGCCATACAGGAATCCATCACCTGTATTTCTCATAAGCATGCCACAGAAGAACAGATCCGGTATGTGAAAACCATGTTCGACCAGCTGGGAGCTACGGTAATGATAGATGAGAAGCTGATGGATGCTGCCACCGTGCTGGGGGCCTGTGGTATTGCCTTTGCGCTTCGCTTTATCCGTGCAAATATCCAGGGAGGTATTGAAATAGGTTTTGATGTGCGCACCGCCAGTTTAATTGCTGCGCAAACGGTAAAAGGGGCAGCGGAACTGCTGATCCGGGAAAACCGTCATCCTGAAGAGGAAATTGATAAGGTAACTACGCCCAAAGGCTGTACTATTGCCGGTTTGAACGAAATGGAACATCAAGGCTTCAGTTCTTCCCTGATAAAAGGAATAACAGCATCTTACGATAAAATTGTAAAAGACTAGTCTTTACGGGGATACTCGAAGAAGAGGAACTTCTTTTTTGCCAGGTCAAAATCTTTCCAGCTATCGGTATCTGCCTGGATGCCAAAGATGCCGGTAGTAGGTACATTGTCGATCCTGATCTCTTCAGTGAGGTAATTGGCAAAATCGGTGATGCCGGGGTTATGGGCAAAGATGGCCACAGCGCTGAAGTCGTCGTCAATTTTGGTGATTACCTTGAGGAAAGTGGCAGCATAGCAGAGATAAAGTTCTTCTTCCAGCAGGATAGCCTGTTTGGGATAGTGCCATTCACTGGCCATTATTTTAGCGGTAGACCTGGCTCTTTTCGCAGGGCTGGAAATAATCAGTTCCGGCACCATACCCCTTGTAACGAGGCGTTGTGCCATTTCGGGCGCATTTGCTTTTCCCCGTTTATTGAGGGGCCTGTCAAAATCATCCATGTCCGGATCGGTCCAGCTGGATTTAGCATGACGTATAAGTAGTAATGTTTTCATGGGCTGAAAACCTATAATTAACTATAACGAAAATACAGATTTTACAGGAAGTTAACTTGTTAGACTTATACTGTCTGAACGGGCGGGGTTATTTAAGATAAAATTAACATGAAAACAAATAGTCATTCAAATAATAAGAGATCTGATCGTCCGGTTCAAAAGATGGACTTTTTGAATGCCGGATGACCAGATCCCTGGCTATTTACACGATTAATATCCTCTTTCGTTCTTACCTTCCATATAGTTCATGAATGCTTTATTCACAACACGGTTACCGCCCGGAGTAGGGTAATTACCGGTAAAGTACCAGTCGCCCAGGTTATTCGGACAAGCTTCATGGAGGCTTTCGATAGATTGGTAGATTACTTCTATTTCCGCTTTAATACCGCCCGGATTAAGGATTTCGGCAATTTTAGCAGAAATCTGTTCGGGGGTAAATGGCTTATAGATGTTCTTCACTACGTTTTGCGCGTGAAGGGTATTGGTGCGTTGCAGTTCTTTGCAGAGGCCGTAGGCTTCATTCAGGATATGTTCTTTACCATGATCTTTCAGGAGGCCGATGGCAGCCTGGAAGGCCACAAAATCACCCATTTTGCTCATATCTATACCATAGCAGTCAGGGTAGCGGATCTGTGGAGCTGATGATACAATGATGATCTTTTTGGGGCCCAGGCGATCCAGCATCTTCACAATACTTTCCTTCAGGGTGGTACCGCGAACAATTGAATCATCTATCACTACCAGGGAATCAATGCCTGGCCTTACCTTACCATAAGTGATATCGTACACGTGCTGTACCATTTCGTTACGGCTGGAGTCTTCAGTGATGAACGTGCGCATTTTCACATCCTTGGTGGCAATCTTATCGATACGGATACGGCGGTTCACCATTTCGGAGAGCTTTTCCTCATCGAAATCGTTACCCCAGGAGAGGATACGCTCTACTTTTATTTTGTTGAGATAAGCTTCCAGTCCTTTTAACAGGCCATAGAAGGCTACTTCAGCGGTGTTGGGAATAAAAGAGAAGATAGTATTTTTGAGGTCATTGTCGATGGCCTTCAATACGGTGCCGGATAAGTGTCTGCCCAGATCAGTACGTTCCCTGTATATTTTCTCATCATTACCACGGGAGAAGTAAATCCTTTCAAAGCTGCAGGCTTTGCGTTCTTTGGGTTCGAGGATCTGCTCAATACTGTAGTCGCCGTTGTTTTTCACGATCAGCGCTGTACCGGGCATCAGCTCCAGCACTTCATTTTCACCTACGTTAAAAGTGGTGCGGATGGCAGCCCTTTCAGAGGCGGCCACGATCACATCATCGTTAATATAATAGTAAGAAGGACGGATACCATGCGCATCACGGATCACGAAAGCGTCTCCCGAGCCGATCAGGCCGCAGGTGTGATAGCCGCCATCGAACATGGAAAATGACTGTTGCAGGATCTTTTTGATATCGAGGTCGTCGCTGCCTTCATTGTCTTCTTTGGCGAGGAAGTGATGCACTACTTCCAGCATAGCCGCCAGATCGCTGTTTTTATGTACTTCTCCGGGTTGAGCCTTGGAGAATTCAAACAGCTCATCCGTGTTTATCAGGTTAAAATTCCCTGCCATAGCCAGGTTGCGGGCAGGAATGGTATTGTAACGTACAAATGGGTGGCAAAGTTCCACGTTGTTTTTACCCTGGGTGGCATAGCGGATATGACCCATCATGAGCTCACCGAGGAAACGTACATGGCCTTTCATCAGGCCCGGGTATTTGGTGATTTCCGGTTGATATTTTTCTATCTCCTGGATCTCATCTCGCACTTTCCCGAAAATATCCCCGATAGCCTGGGGAGCCGCACTGCGGATACGGTGCATAAAGGGAACGCCGGGCTCGGTGTTTAGTTTCACGGTAGCTAAACCAGCGCCATCCTGGCCTCTGTTGTGTTGTTTTTCCATGAGCAGGTATAGTTTGTTCAGCCCATAGAAAACACTCCCATATTTTTGTTGGTAGTAGGAAAACGGTTTTCTTAACCTTATAAATGCCAGACCGCATTCATGTTTGATCGCATCACTCATGGCAGAAAATTGAAGTCGCAAAGGTACGCCAAAAAAGGAGAAAACCCGAAAGCTGTTGGTAAAGCTATCAGCCTTTGCCTATTCTGTATCAGAGCAAAAAAAGCGGGGATAAAAGCTTTCGCCCTTCTCCCCGCTTTAATGAATAGCTTTATGATTTTTATTGTTTGGCCAAGCCAGCCATCCATTGGCTGATGTGGTTACACTCTTTATATTGATCATCCACATGCACATAGAAAGTGGGGATCTTTTCGATGAGCCATTTGTTAATGGCTTCCGCGCGTTTGATATCCAGTGTTCTTTGCTGGATGCGCGAATAATCGTCGGTAAGATTTTCCCGGTGAGGCTGGGTGCGTGTTTTCAGGTAAACGATCCGTACTGCTGCACGGCCATTTTCGTCTGTAAACTGCACCGGTGCTGAAATCTGGCCTGGTTTCAGGGTATCCAGCATCATTACAATATCCCTTTCTGTAGGATCATCCAGCTGATCAATAGTGATCAGGGTACTTCCATCTCCGGTTTTAGACTGCATCATACCGCCGTCGAATTTGGCACTTGGCGCATCACTGTATTTTGCTACAGCTTCAGAAAAGGTGATTTTTCCCGCCAGGATACTTTTACGGATGGAATCCAGTTTAGCAGTATTGGCAGCCAGGTCCGATTTGGTTACAGCTGCTCTTACAAGGATATGCTGTACCGTAACATTATCGCCGGAGCGTTTCAGCATCATGATCAGGTGGTAGCCGTGCTGCGACTTCACAGGAGAAGACATTTCCCCTTCTTTCAAACGGAAAGCAGCTGCCAGGAAGTCGGGATCCCAGGTGTTTTTATCGTTACGGTTCAGTGTGTATACGCCTTTGTTATCCTTTACGCCCGGATCTTCGGAGTACAGGATAGCCAGGGAGCCGAAATCTGATTCTTTATTCTGAACACGTTTTTTGAAATCGAGGATACGATCTATGGCGTACTGGTCCATTTCGCGGGTAGCCTTTGGCTGTAACACCAGGGTACCTATTTCCAGTTCGGACTCGTAAAAATGGAGACTGTCTTTAGGAATAGCATCAAAGAAGCGTTTTACTTCTGAGGGTGTTACCTTAACCGGTTCAACGATCTTGTTGCGCATTGCCTGGGCCAGTAACCCTTCTTTAATAGGCTGGCGGAAGCGTTCGCGGAGCTGGTAAATGGAATAGCCGGTAATTTCCTTCATTTTCTCTTTACTGCCATACATTGATTCAAAGTACCGGATACGGTTTTCCATCTGGGCTTCCACATCGCCATCGCTCACGGGTAAGCTGTCTCTTTCCGCCTGTAACACCATCACTTTCTGGGAAATCAGCATTTCCAGTGTTCTGCAGGCTGCGTCCGGCGGCAGGTTGCCATCGGGCGAGTTATGCTGCTGGTCGCTGAGCGCTCCGTCCATATCGGATTTGAGGATAATTTTATCTCCTACAACCCCAATAATCTTGTCTGCCACCAGTTTTTGCTGGGCCGTAGAAGCCTGCCATAACAGCAAAGCGCCTGCGGATAATGCTAAAAGTTTCTTCATACAAAAGCGGTAAAAACCAAAAATAACCATTTAAAAGTCAGTAGTATAGGGAAAGTCGATGGATTTAACAAAAGTTTAGATAAGCTGCCGCCTTTTAGCCATAAGCATCTTAGCCAAAAAAAGCGAAGAAAATAACGATGCCAGGTTTTGCACGATGGATCATTATTTTCTTCGCTGTATGTTATCTTAAAGCGGGGTAGCAGAAGGCTACCAGCTTTTATAAAGTTCTCTTCACTTCTACTTCTTCGAACCCTTCGATGTAATCGTTAGGTCTCAGATCGCTGTATCCGCGCACGCTCAAACCACACTCCATATTGGCGGCCACTTCCTTCACGTCATCTTTATAACGTTTCAGGGAGCCGAGTTCGCCGGTATGAACCACGATACCGTCGCGCACCACGTTGATACGGGTGTTTCTTGTCAGCTTGCCATCAACAACGAAGCAACCTGCCACGGTAACCTTCTCGAATTTGTAAGTTTCGCGCACCTGTACGTTGCACACCACTTTCTTCTCGATTTTTGGTTCCAGCATACCTTCCATGGCGCTCTTGATTTCATCGATCGCGTCATAGATGATGGAGTAGTTACGGATCTCGATATTTTCTTTTTCCGCAAGCTTAGCTGCCTGGGAAGAAGGACGTACCTGGAATCCGAGGATGATAGCATCGGAGGCGGTTGCCAGCAATACGTCGGATTCTGTGATCTGACCTACGGCTTTGTGAACAATGCTGATCACGATTTCTTCGGTAGACAGTTTCTGCAGGGAGTCGCTCAACGCTTCCACGGAACCATCAAAGTCGGCTTTGATGATGAGGTTCAGCTGTTTGAAGTTACCCAGTGCCAAACGGCGGCCGATTTCATCCAGGGTGATATGTTTCTTGGTACGGATACCTTGTTCACGAACGATTTGTGCCCTGCGGTTAGCTACTTCTTTAGCTTCAGACTCATCGGAGTACATCTTAAATTTCTCACCTGCCTGTGGCGCTCCATTCAAACCGAGTACCTGTACTGGCATGGATGGTCCTGCTTCTTCCATTTTCTGGCCGCGTTCGTTGAACATGGCTTTGATTTTTCCGAAGAAGGAACCGGATACGATGGTATCGCCCTGACGGAGGGTACCATTCTGTACCAGGAGGGAGGCAACGTAACCGCGGCCTTTATCCAGGGTAGCTTCCACGATACTTCCGGAGGCTTCACGGTCGGGATTGGCTTTCAATTCCAGCAGTTCTGCTTCCAGCAATATTTTTTCGAGGAGCACATCGATATTTAACCCGCTTTTCGCAGATATTTCCTGGCTTTGGTATTTACCGCCCCAGTCTTCCACCAGGAGGTTCATGCCGGCCAGCTGTTCTTTGATCCGTTCAGGATTTGATCCTTCCTTATCCACTTTATTGATAGCGAATACCATTGGCAGACCAGCGGCCTGTGAGTGGGAGATGGCTTCTTTGGTTTGTGGCATGATGGCGTCATCAGCAGCGATCACGATAACAGCGATATCCGCTGCTTTGGCACCACGGGCACGCATTGCGGTAAACGCTTCGTGACCGGGAGTATCGAGGAAGGTGATCTTTTTACCGCTGGCTGTTGTTACCTGGTATGCCCCGATGTGCTGGGTGATACCACCGGCTTCACCGGCTACTACGTTCGCACTGCGGATATAATCGAGCAGGGAGGTTTTACCGTGATCGACGTGACCCATGATAGTTACGATCGGTGCACGTGGAACCAGGTCTGCAGGGTCATCTACTTCATCTTCATCATCAGTTTCCTCCGCATCTTCCAGCCCAATGAATTCAACTTCGTATCCGAATTCGCCGGCAACCAGTTCTATTACTTCCGCATCGAGGCGTTGGTTGATAGATACCATGATGCCGAGGCCCATACATTTAGAGATTACTTCTGCGAAGCTTACATCCATCAGGTTGGCCAGTTCGGATACAGAAACGAATTCTGTTACCTGGAGTTTGCTTTCTCCGTCGCCCTGGTTAATTTTCTGATTGGCTCTTTCCTCGCGTTTTTCCCTGCGGTGTTTGGCTTTCACGTTTTTACCGCGACCGCCGCCACCGAGTTTGGCCATTGTTTCCTTGATCTTATTCTGGATCTCGTTCTTATCGATTTCTTTTTCTTCGGTAGTACGTTTATCCTCGCCGCGGTGCTGACCTGGTCTGTTGAAGTTGCCGCCCTGGCCTGGTCTGTTATAGCCACCGCCTTGTCCGGGTCTGTTACCTCCTCCACCTTGTCCGCCGCCCGGACGATTGTAACCGCCGCCCTGACCGGCTGGTCTGTTAGCACCGCCTGGACCACCCTGTCCGGCAGGCCTGTTATAGCCTCCGCCCTGGCCCTGTCCGGCTGGTCTGTTGTAGCTACCGCCGCCGGTACCTGTGTTGGCACCGCCGCCTGGCCGGTTGTGTGTCCGGTTATCGCCCTGGGGACGATTACCGCCCTGGTGTCCGCCGCCGCGGTTATCATGATGGGGGCGGTTGCCGCCTTGTCCGCCATGCTGATGTGGGCGATGTTCGCCGGGAGCGCCGCCTTCTTTGCGGTCGCCTTCTTTAAAGTCTTTAGGCTGAACAGGCTCAGGTTTCTTTTCTACGATGATACGCTTGCGTTTGCGTTTCTCGTCCCTGCTAAAGTTGCTGTTCTTATTATTATCGCGTCTGTCAGACTGAACTGGCAGCTCAATTTTACCGATTACTTTAGGGCCGGTTAATTTTTCGGCCTGGATATTTTCAATCACAGCAGCACCTGAAGCCTCGTCCTGTCCCTGTGAGGCGGCCGGAGGAGGTGTAGGTGGGGTGTTTTCGGCAGTAGAGGGTTTGCGATTTTCCGGTTTTACAACATTTTTAACAGGAATTTGCGCCGGTTCTTTGACTGCAGCGGGTTTTGCCTCTTGTAATACTTCTTCCACTTTTTTAACTACAGGTTTATCTTCAACCGGTGCGGCTTTTTCCGTTTTGTCTGTCGTATCGGTTTTGTCTGTTTTCGCTACTTTCTCTGCCGGTGTAGTGGTTTCGGCTTTAGGAGCCTGCTCCACTTTATCAGCCTTGTCAACTGTTTTTTCAGTTGGCGCTGCAGTTGCCTCTTGTGCAGGAGCAGGTTTAGGCTCCGGTTTTTCAGCAACTGGAGGAGCAGGGGTAACCACAGGTTTTTCTTCTTTTACCGTAGGTTTTTCTGCTGCCTGTTGCGGAGCCGGGGTTTCTTCCTGGTCCTTTTTGGCAACTGGTTTTTTATTGCGGTTTAGTGCGTCCAGATCGATAGTGGTGATTACTTTAGGGCCGTTTATTTTCGGCGACTCAGCTTTCTTCACTGTGTCTGGTTCTGCCGGAGGAGGCGTTGCCGGCGCTTTGGGAACTTCCGCAACAGGGGGAGCTGTAACAACGGGTGGTTCAGGCTTCGGTTCAGCTTTTTCCTTTGCGGGTGGCGGAGTTGCCGGGGCAACGTTCGCCTGTGGTTGTGGTTCTGGTTTAAGGGTTTCCTTAACCGGTTCCGGTTTAGTTTCAGGCTTTGCTTCCTGTTTGGGAGCAGCAGCCGTCTCTTCTTTTTCTTTAGTGGTATTCTTTTTAGCCGCCGCTTCCGCTTCCTCCTTTTCTTTCTTCTTCATCGTTTCTAACACGCTTCCTTTAGGCAGGGCTATCTGGTCGCTTTTGCGCTTGTTAGCCTTGTCCTGCTGGAACTCCGACTGCAGTGCTGTGTACATAACAGCCGTAAGACGGGCATTTGGAGAACCAAAGCCGTCCATATCAAAGCCTTTATTGCCAAGGAAATCGATGAGGGTTTCCTTACCAATATTAAACTCTTTGGCTGCAGCCAGCAATCGTGGTGTGTTGTTTGTTGTTTCAGGCATATCGTATTTCGGGCCTCCCCTGTTTCCCGTTTCTTCAAAACGGGATGTTTTTTTACGTTTAAACAATAACTCGAAAAAATCAATTCCCTTTCTAATAAGGCCTTTACCTGGGAAGGGTTGTGGCTCGGCTTTATTCTTTGTCAAACTCTTCCTGTAATATTCTTCTTACATCCTGCACTGTCTCTTCTTCCAGATCGGAACGGCGAACCAGTTCTTCAACGGTCAGCTCCAATACGCTGCGGGCAGTGTCACAACCTATTCGTTTAAGCTCATCTATTATCCATTCTTCGATTTCATCCGAGAATTCTTCCAGATCGATATCAAATTCTGACTGTTCCTGTGCTTCATCACGGAATACATCAATTTCAAAGCCAGTCAGTTCGCAAGCCAGCTTTATGTTTACTCCTTTTTTGCCGATAGCCAGTGATACCTGGTCGGGATTAAGGTAAACGGAAGCGTATTTGTTCTCATTATCCACTTCCATGCGGCTGATCCGGGCAGGTGTTAACGAACGCTGGATCAACAATTGAATGTTGGTGGTAAAGTTAATGATATCTATGTTTTCATTTCTCAGTTCGCGTACGATTCCGTGTATACGGCTTCCTTTCATACCCACGCAAGCTCCAACCGGGTCTATACGGTCATCGTAGGATTCAACAGCCACTTTGGCTCTTTCACCCGGTTCGCGAACAATTTTCTTGATAACAATCAGCCCGTCAAAGATCTCAGGCACCTCAATTTCCAGCAATTTAGCCAGGAAGGATGGATGTGTACGGGAGAGAATGATGAGTGGCGCGTTGTTTTTCATTTCAACTTTCTTCACCACCGCTCTTACGTTCTCCCCTTTCTTGAAATAATCTGTGGGGATCTGTTCAGATTTAGGCAAAATTAACTCATTCCCCTCATCATCAAGCAATAAAACTTCTTTTTTCCAAACCTGGTATACTTCGCCATTTACAATTTCACCTGCTTTATCAGCATATTTCTTTACCAGGATGTTCTTTTTGAGGTCGCCGATACGGGCGGATAAAGTTTGCTTTGCCGCCAGGATAGCCCTGCGGCCAAAGTCCATGATCTCTACTTCCTCATATAAATCCTCTCCTACCTGGTAATCCGGCTCTACCAGGATTGCTTCAGAATAGGCGATCTGAGCGTTGTCATCTTCTACTTCCCCATCATTTACAATGGTTCGACGGCGTAATATTTCAAGGTCACCTTTTTCGGTATTTACAATCACGTCAAAATTCTCATCTGAGCCATATTTTTTCCGCAGAAGCGTTTTGAACACATCCTCCAGGACCTTCATCAACGTAGGACGGTCAATGTTTTCCGCCTCCTTGAACTCAGTAAATGACTCAATCAGGTTAATACTAGCCATGTTTAGTTGTTATATTTTAAAACACGATGCACACCTTTGTGTGCTTTATTTCATTAAGTTTTAAATCAGTTGACTTTTTTTCTTTCTTCTTCCCGATCAGTTCCTCGATGTTAATAGCATCCTCGGTAACCGTTTGCAGGGTACCCTCCTTTACGGAGCCATCCAGCAGCGTAACTTCCACTTTCCGACCAATATTTTTAAGGTATTGTCTGTGTAGTTTGAGCGGTTCATCCAGGCCTGCGGACGAAACTTCCAGGGAGAAATCATTATTCGGGAACAGCTCAGCCGCTTCCAGCAAAGGATATAACTGGCGGTTGAATGATACCAGTGTAGCCACCGGCACCCCTTTATCCCCGTCTAAAAAGAGCTTGATATTGTTAGTGGGCTTAATTCTGATGTCTACCAAAAAATTGTCGGGATCATTCACCAGCAGTCCTTCTGCCATTTCCCGGATCGTTTTTATCACGTGTTCGTTTGCCATACAAAAAGCGCGAAGGGGACAATATCTCGTCCCCTTCGTTTGAATCATTTTTCCTCATACAAAAGTAGGATTTTATTTTGATTGAAAAACTATTTCTTTAACTTGTATTTAAATATTTATGGGAGATGCACCACCATCTTTCATATATATTTTAAAAATATCTGACGTGGCAACCCCTTTCTGGCGAAAAATAAATATTGAGCTGCTGGCATGGCCCCTGGGCCTCACCCTTTTGTATTTGATGACTCCTGATGAAAATGCCGGCAGTTTATGTCTGTTTAAAAATATTGGGATTCCTATTTGCCCTGGCTGCGGATTAGGCCATGGGATCCATTATTTTTTACATGGGCAGTGGAGCGCTTCCATCCATCATCATTGGTTTGCTCCCCTGGCAGTAGCTGTGCTGCTGTACCGTATAATACAACTGGCAAGGGATCAATATGCTGATTTCAAACAATTATAAACCCAACACGATGAACGATTTTTCATTTGCGATGCTCCCCGGGATCGAAACCGAGGAAATGATGTGGCTACAGGAGCTTACCAAGAGCTACTCTGCGGAGAACAAACAAAGATTCCTGGCAGTATACCAGGGCAGACGCAAAGATCCACAAACAATTCTTATCTGCAGCCTTATCGGTTTCCTGGGCTTTGCGGGTGTTCAACGCTTCCTGCTGGACCAGGTCGCCATGGGAATTGTATACTTTATCACCCTTGGTTTTTGCGGTATCGGTACTATTATAGATGCCATCAACGCCCGAAAAATGGCGTGGCAGTTCAATAAGAAAGAAGCCCTGGCATCCGCGGCCCTGCTCGGACTTTAATCTCCTCCCGAAAGTTAAAAAAACCTTAAAATGAAGTGATTTTCAGGAAGTCGGAATGTATATTCCGCTACCTTCGTGTCATTATGTTAAGATTTTTTGTTTCTATATTTCTGGCCTGGCTGCTCTACAAACTGGTATTCGACCTGATCATACCAGGCTACAGGGTTACCAAGCAGGTACGCAGACAAATGAGCGATATGCAGGATCATATGCGCCAGCAGTATGAACAGCAAAATGGCGGGCAATCCGGCACTCCGCCCCCTCCTCCTCAGCAACCGAAAAAATCTGATAAAGGGGATTACATCGATTTCGAAGAAATTAAATAGAAAAGGGCCGGTAGATCACCGGCCTTTTTTATAAAGCCTTTTGGGGCTGAAAAATATCCATGATCGTCCGCGGCGCCTGCAGGTGGATGGTTTGTAATCCGACTGCCTTCGCCCCTTCTATATTCGGTAACGTATCATCTATAAATAACGTTTCCTCCGGTAACAGCCCGTTTTCCTCCATTACCATGAGGTATGATTCCTTATCCGGTTTGCGGTGACCCATGAGATGGGAATAGTAAGCCTTATCGAAAAAGCTGCCCAGCGAAGGAATGCCCCTGCTCTCCTGCAATAACCGGTTGAAAGCTTCCAGGTGGATGGCATTGGTATTACTCAACAGATACAAATTATAATGCTGCCGCAATTGTTGCAGTAGCTGCAGTCGCTGTAAAGGAAAATCCAGTAACATAGCATTCCATGCTGCTATTATCTGTTCGTGGGTAACCCCCTCAGGTACATGCTGCTGCATTTGGGCCAGAAATTCTTCCACTGAAACATGCCCTGTTTCCAGGCCGTTAAATAAGCTGGAGCCATGAAACTGTGAATACAGCTCATTAAAATTCTTTACTCCCAACTGGGTAAATGCCTCACCGGTAAGCTGGTAGTTGATGTTCAGAATAACGCCGCCTAAATCAAAAATAATATTCTTTATGCCTTGCATGCGGCAAATTTATTAATGATAAACGAAATTTTTTTAGGTTAATTCAATAAAATAATTAATTTTGCCGTCCCCTGAAAAGGGGAATCAGTTCTTCGGAACAGGTCCTATAGCTCAGTTGGTTAGAGCACCTGACTCATAATCAGGGGGTCCCAGGATCATGCCCTGGTGGGACCACGCAGTAGAAAAGGCTTTCAGCGGATTAGCGCGGAAAGCCTTTTTTTCATTTGATACACTTACCAGCAATTGCGCCAGTTTGGCGGCGGTTTCCGCATCAATGAGGGAGGACGCCGGCAGCCGCAGCTGATGTAACGGCAACGCCAATACGTTGCTGAACCTGGCATATGGGTCGCCAAAAGCAGACAGCATCCTTCTCTCAATATCTTAACAACCGGAATTCCCCCTCACTAAATTTCTTAACAGGTGTTTATTACGCAAATAGGATACATATTCCACCTCTACATTTGAGGAAATCTTTTGTTAACCACAAACCTTATATATGACAGTTACATCCATTAATGCCCTCAAAAGCCTGAGTACCCCGCAGGCAAACACTATTTACCATGTTTTAGGTTATGAAACAGCTAACGACGGTGGCGGTGGAGAATTCTACTGGGACAGCAGCGATACCACGTCTCCTGAAAACGGAGGAACAATTTTCATTGCCACAACAGGGCGTTGGAAAAGACTATATGATGGAGAGCTGAATGTGAAATGGTTTGGCGCCAAGGGAAATAATTCAGGCGACGATTATCCGGCAATCAGTAAATGTATCGACTATGCCAAACAGGTATTTACCAATGGGGGTAAATTGTTATTCCCCCGTGGACGCTATCGTATTTCTTCAACCCTGAATATTACTAATGGAGTTTTCTGGCAGATTATCGGAGAAGGAGCTACCATTGCTCCGGCCAGTGCTATTACAGCTATCAATATACAGCTCAGCCGGTCTACTTACACTGGTTTAAATATCAGCTATGAGTCCCTGAATTTCGAGCAGATAAACGAAAACTGTGTTGCCATCTGGCTGCATAAAGGTGGCAGTACAGAAAAGGATCAGGTGAACAATACCACTTTTGAGTCTTTTACTATTATTGGTGCTCATACTGGTATCAAATCTACTCCCAATACCGGCCTGATTTGGCAATTGGATTTTAAGTCCATTTTCTTCGATATTTATGAAGGCGTTTCTCCAATAAAGGCAATTGGATTCGATATTGCCAGTGGTTTTAACCAGGGAGGCAGCACCACAATCAGGATCTCAAAATGTTGTGTCCAAAGTTTTATTGTAAACAGGTTGAATAGTGATGGAGAGCCGATTTATCCCAAAGGGGTTGGATACAGAGGATATAGGCTTTATTATTCTACAGATGTTTATATTGTCGATTCTTCCTATGATGGTTATTTGGGCACAACCATTCAGCTGAATCTAAATGGACAGGTCATGGATATTTTCTCGAAAAATATACATATCGATGGATTCCATTGTGAGGCACTGACCAATACTTTAAATGCCAATAATGGCGTGGCGCCGTTCCGAATCAATAGCACGGGATTCCTTGATATCAAGAATGTGGTAATATTGGATTCTTTTATGAACTGCGGAGGCCCCACAGCAGCAGGCGCATTGTTCCTTTTCTTTGGCGGTGGCGTTTTTAATTTTGGAACGTATAACGATAACCACATTAATTCTGCAGATAATACCCCCGTTTACATTATTACCCTCAGTAACCTGCTGGATGGTGATGATGTTACCAATAAAAGATCACAGATCAATTTATCCAATTCAATTCAACCATCCCAGGTGCACCTGTTAAACAGGAACTATAATAGTATCCATTTTGATACGATAGAGGTAAATGGATTGGTTACTTCTGTTACAGGAACAGCCCCGGTTACAATTTTAACAATACCCACTACACGAGCTTCTTTTATGATTGCTGTAAGGGGGTTTTCACAGATAGATGGAACATCCTATTTTATCGATTATTTGGTAATATCCCGCTCCCGAAACAATGTGGTAAAGATAAAATCATTGCTTAACGATAATAATAATTATGTAAGTGTGGTTAATGCTTATAGTGTTACACCTGATGGAAATATTCAACTTGCCAGAAATATTTCCACAGGCTTTTGGGTGACAGCTAAAGTAGTAAACATGATCTGATGAGAAGCCAGGCAAGGCTATAAGTCTTTGCATGGCTATCTATCTTCCCTCTCTAAATTAATAAGTGGTGTCTGTCTGTGCGCTAGGGTTTAGCTATATAAAAAGATGAAAAATTTGATGAAAAGAACCAGTAAAAAGGATAATAATTGCATAGCACCTTTGGGAGGTGGTTAATGCCTGATAAATCCATTCCATCGCTTGGTGATAAGGAGCCCCTGTGGCATTAAGGGGTTTCTTATTTCCATACCAGAGAAAGATAAAAATTTAAGCCCTTACCGTGCCGCATTCTTTATCATCTGCTCAATGGTTAACTCCAGTAAGTGTATCGGCATGGTTAAATTACACGCATGGGGTCCTTCAATAGCAACATCCCTGTCTGGCTCACCAAATTGATAATAATATTTATGTTTTAGAGCAGCGGACAAATGCCAGAAGCATTGATTATGGTATATTTTATCACGCCTGAACTCAAGCACAGATCCACCCTCTTTCATAAATAAGGCATTTGTTAATCCGGCGCCATGTATACTCGCAAGCATAGATGAATGATAGGTTTCTATTATTTGCTCCTTCAGGGACATATCCTCATAAGCAATTATCCCGAAACCATAACTTTTAAACAAAGCCGTTACTTCCTTTTCGTTGAGTACTTTCCGGTATGCAGCCCCTGCTCTGCTTATGTATTGGCGCTTATTTTGGCTGGCATCCAAATTTAAAGTTGTTTCCAGCCGTTTGCGTATTTCTGGAATCAAATCATCATGACAGCGCCCCGTTAATACACTATGTGTCACCAGGTCCAGTTGATCACATTGTATTCTTTCTCCCGGCGCAATCCATTCAATGTTTGCCGGGAATAATTGCAGCAGGTTTAAACTCTCTACCCCTACTCTTCTTACATACGGAGTATCGGGAAGTAATAAAGTATAACCAGAAAGACGTGATGAAACAGCCAGAAGTCTCGGAAGAAAATCGACAAACCAATGGTAGTGGGCAGTACTCCATTCATCAAAACAAAGCAGGTATCTTCCACTTTTGGGCAACCGTCTTTTCTTTTTTGTATAAGCAATTTTTAACCGCCGTATCAGTGGAATAGGCTTAAAAATATGTGGTAGTATCAGGGACTCAGTTACCACCTGCATCTTTGAGTTAAAAAGGCGCCCGTAATGATCAACTATAACATTCGTATAGCTCAAGAGACGAATATCCTTTGTATCATAAGTGAATTCTGCTTTGCAAAAGTCCAGTTCACCTGGTATATAATTGGTTGGAAATTCCCTGGTTATTTTCCTGGCCGGAATGATTAACATTATATGTACTGTTTTTTTCCATTAACAGCATTAGTGGCTTCCGCTTATTATAGCAATAATGCTGTCGTAGTTTTAATCATTGCAAAATTACTTTAAACCATGGAAAGATCTATTTCTTTTACGAAAAAACAGGCACTAATATTAGCCAGATAAGATTAATTCCTCATGTAAAGCGATGCTATTATGAAAGTGGCTGGATGTAGAATACCTGTCTGCGAAAATGATTGTCATAATAGAGTAGCTCCTTTGTTTAATAACAGACCGGGGAGCCATTAAAATTTACATCGTAACCGCTTTCTTTATTTTCTCCACTTCAGCATTATAATCTTTCATACGTAACGACAGGTAATAATGCCACAATATCATTGTAGCAACGGTGCGGTAAGGCTGCCATGAGGCCGATATCTTAAGCAATTGTTCCGGGGCAGTGTCTTTGGGAAGTTTTTTCACTTTCTTAAGTGCATTTACAGCTGCGAGGTCTCCAATCGGGAAAATGTCTGCCCGCTGAAGTACGAACATCAGGTAAACATCAGCGGTCCAATTGCCGATCCCTTTCAGCGCCACCAGGTTTTTACGCACTTCTTCGTCAGGTAGGCTTTCCATTGCTGCAGGACTGAATTCCTTGTTCTGAATGGCCTGGGCCAAGGAACGGGCATACGACATTTTCTGACGACTAAAATAACATGCCTTTAGTTCCTCATCTGTTAGTTTAAGTAGCCTGACCGGTGTTATTTTAGTGAGCTTTTCCCGTAATTTATTAAGTGCCGCCAAGGCGGAGGCCAGAGATACCTGTTGCTCCAGTATGATATGTACCAGGCTTTCGAATGTATTAGGCCTTGTCCACATTGGTGGGTAGCCATACGTTTTTACTATGAAGGCTAACTCCGGATCCTGCCGGCATAGCTCATCACAGATGGAGTGAAAGTTTTCCGTTGAGAAAGTATGCAACACTTGTATTGGGTTTCCGGAAAGATAGTATAAACTCCGAACCTCAGCAAGTAACTAGAATAATGTTGGGTTGACTTTATTTTCTAACTGAAGTAAAAGATTCTTGTTAGCCAGTCCTCCTGCAAACCCGGTTAATTTTCCCGAAGCTCCTATAACCCGGTGACAGGGAGCAATAATAGAAATAGGATTTTTGTTGGCTGCACCTCCCACAGCACGCACAGCTTTCGGCTCACCGATTTGTTTTGCGATCTGCCCGTAAGTTCTCGTTTCACCGAAAGGTATTGTTAGCAATGCCTGCCATATCTTTTTTTGAAATTCAGTTCCCGAAAAATCCAATTCAATGGAAAAGGAAGTACGTTTCTGCGCAAAATATTCATTGAGTTGTTCTTCTGCCTGGCAGAGTACAGGATGATGTATATCAGGTATACTATTGCTGACAGGTACACGGCCAGGAAGATCATTTTCCCACAACACCGCTGCCAAACCTTTATCACTCGCTATCAGTGTTAGCTGCCCAACTGGAGATGCCATTGTTTTATGATAATATGTCATTGTTTTATTTTTTAGTCAGATAGATACTGTTTCTGTTCAGTACACAAATTTACTGTTGGCATGTACATAAAAGAACCCGTTTCTTGCGCCTCACATTAAATTGCCATCTGGGGAACATATCCTGCCCTGAAAGCATTCACTATAGATGGTGGTGTTAGAACAGATAATTTGCCGCCTTCAGGTACATGTATTTCTGTTGCATAACCAAAAGGAGACCATAAATAAAGTAATCCTTTTCTAAGAAGATAAGGGGCTCCTTCTATATTCACAAAGGTGCCATCAGGCAATGTCTGCGGGTTTTCTTCATAAGTAACTTTTAAATGATGTTTATCTATTCGTTCTGTATGAAGAATATTATCTATTTCCCCGATTGGCGTTTTTTCGTTCAAACCTTTATCAGGATTACCTTGTAGCCACAGTAATTTAAACTGCTGAGCAGCTGCTTTACGGCATTCAAAACAGGGCCGGTGACCTGCAGCAAAAGAGGTGGCCTCATCCATAAAGAAAAGCTCTGTATACCTGTTGGGCGCCATTACTGTTCTCCTTCTGTTTTTAAATGCCAGTACGCAGGTGATCCAGGTTTTTATCTTATATGAACGGATAATTTCCTGGTTTTCATTGTGTAAAACTCCCCGGTTACCCATGAAAAGGCCCCTGGCGGACGTTCTAATGATATTGCCAAATGGATCAACTCTGTTTTGTAACATGGTGATATGTTTTGCTGATCAGGAGATTAAAATTACGTTTTCCAAAACGAATAAAATATATAATGATAATTAAGAGATAACCGGATTACTAACGTTAACGGTAATACGAAATATATCTTTATACTTCCTTCTACCGCTGTCAGAATTGCTATACGATTTATCACTATTATTTAATTACACATTGTTGGGAATAATATTGTTAAATTACTAATTAATTTAGTATTATTGCTAAATAAATTAGTTTTGATATTAAAACAGCTGTTGACTATGCCCGCAGAAAGAGCAGCTATCATTGCCGGCCTGCAAAGGGATATTCTCCTTTTACAAGGCTTTAAACAAGCCAATAGTACGAGTGTGGATATGGGGCTTGGGCGGATCACAGCAGCTTTTCCAAATGAAACATTTCCAACCGGTGTGATACATGAGTTTGTGAATACTGAAGCAGAACATGCTGCTGCTACCGCAGGATTTATAAGCGGATTGCTGAATACATTAATGAAAAGTGGCGGCGCCTGCATATGGATCAGTACCTGCCGTACACTTTTCCCTCCAGCATTGAAAGCTTTTGGTATTGCGCCTGAACGGATCATTTTTGTAGACCTGGAACGTGAAAAAGATATATTATGGGCAATGGAAGAAGCATTGAAATGTGAAGGATTGGCGGCTGTTATCGGAGAGGTAAAAGAAATCAGTTTTACCGCTTCAAGGCGCTTGCAGCTGGCCGTAGAGCAAAGCAGGGTTACAGGATTTATCCTTCTCAGGAAAGCTGCCACTTTGAGTAATACTACCGCCTGTGTTGCCCGCTGGCGTATTACCCCATTGGCAAGTGAACAGGAAGAAGGCCTGCCAGGTGTAGGATTTCCCCGTTGGAATGTGGAATTGCTGAAGATCCGTAATGGTAAGCCCGGCGAATGGCAGATAGAATGGTTTTCCGGCGGGTTCAGGTTTGCAGATGAACAATTGCCAATGGTGCAGCCAGTGTTGATCCGCAAAATCGGGTAGTATGTCGAGGCGCTTTATCTCTATATGGTTCCCCCACCTGATGACGGACTGGTTAATCCGTTGCCGGCCGGCTTTGAGGGATCAGCCTTTTGTGTTGGCCCTGCCCGATCATGGGCGCATGATTGTTACAGCAGCCAGTATGACTGCCCAGGCACAGGGGATTACCAAAGGAATGGCGGTGGCAGATGCCCGGGCACTCATAGGCAGCCTGCAGGTAATTGATGATAAGCCAGGACAATCAGGCCGTATCCTGAATGCTCTCGGGGAGTGGGCTATCCGTTTTACACCTGTAGCGGCAACAGATCTTCCCGATGGGCTTATACTGGATGTTACAGGCTGCGCACATCTCTGGGGTGGCGAACAGTTATACATGGAAGATATAGTGAGCAGGCTTACTCGCATCGGGTACCAGGTACGTGCCGGAATGGCCGATACCATAGGAGCCGCATGGGCTGTAGCCCGGTTTGGGTCAATACCTGCAATAGTACCTGCCGGAGAACAATCTTCAGTATTAATGGAAATGCCTCCCGCTGCATTGCGACTGGAGCCAGGCATCTGTGAACGATTGATAAAATTAGGGCTACGCCAGGCAGGAAGTTTTGCAGGAATGCCTCGTGCCGTACTGCGCCGCCGCTTTGGCCAGGAGCTACTGATGCGTCTTGATCAGTTTACAGGACTGGAAAATGAAGTGATTCAGCCCTTGCTGCCGGTTGAACCTTACCAGGAGCGACTGCCATGCCTGGAACCTATT
Source organism: Chitinophaga sp. OAE865 (assembly GCF_040546735.1). Taxonomy (NCBI): domain Bacteria; kingdom Pseudomonadati; phylum Bacteroidota; class Chitinophagia; order Chitinophagales; family Chitinophagaceae; genus Chitinophaga; species Chitinophaga sp. OAE865. The sequence goes on from NZ_JBEPOF010000001.1 coordinate 861,847, forward strand.
GTTACCCGTACAGGTATTGAAATAGCGCTTGGCCGATTATTGGAAACCCTTTGCCGGCGACTTTGCCAGGAAGAAAAAGGGCTACGTCGCGCGCTGTTTAAATGCTATAAAATAGATGGTGGTGTTGAACAATTGGACATCGGTACAGGACATCCATCACATAATGTGAACCACCTGTTCAGGCTGTTTGAACTCAGTATAGCAGCGATTAAACCGGATCTTGGGATTGAACTGTTTATCCTCGAAGCTCCTGTAGTGGAAGATGTGCGCCCGTTACAGGAAACATTCTGGAATGCTGCAGGAGGACTGGAAGATGTAAACATTGCTGAACTGATCGACCGGTTAGAGAGTAAAACCGGTAAAGGAACAGTTCACCGCTACCTGCCTGCTGAACATCACTGGCCGGAATGGTCTGTTAAACCAGTGAACAGTCTTAGCGAAAAAACAACAGCTTTATGGAAAACAGGCCGCCCCCGCCCTATTCAGCTGCTTCCTGAGCCCGAACCTATAGAAGTAGCGGCGCCCATACCTGACTATCCGCCTATGCATTTCCGTTATAAAAACAAAGTGCATACAGTGAAGAAAGCAGACGGGCCTGAGCGGATTGAAAGCGAATGGTGGTTACGGGAAGGGCAGCACCGGGATTATTATGTAGTGGAAGATGAAGCGGGCAACCGTTACTGGCTCTTCAGACTGGGGCATTATACCGGGCATAAATCTTATACCTGGTTTATACATGGTTTTTTTGCGTGAGAAAATGAGGAGATATGAGTTATACGGAATTGCAGATTACCACTAACTTCAGCTTTTTAAGAGGTGCTTCACATCCGGAAGAATTGGTGGAACAGGCTGCAATACTGGGTTACAAGGAAATAGCCATCACCGACCGAAATAGTCTGGCGGGTATTGTCCGTGCCCACGCTGCAGCAAAGATGAGGGGTATACGTATTATACCTGCATGCAGGTTGGATCTGCTGGATGGACCATCATTACTGGCCTATCCTACAGATGCGCAGGCGTATGGGCGCCTTTCCACGTTACTTACCAAAGGCAACCTGAGAGCAGAAAAAGGTTTGTGCTATTTGTATAAAGCAGATGTATTTGAGCATGCTGCCGGAATGAAATTTATTGCTCTACCCCCCACTACGCTGGATGAACGGTTTGAATTCGATATTTCTTTTATCGGGGCCATGAAAGAATATAAGGAGGCGTTGGGAACAGATCTGTATATCTCAGCAACCCGCTCTTACCAGGGAGATGATTTTAAAAAATTATATCGCCTGTCACAGTTATGCTCAAAGTATAACATTCCTTTAGTGGCTACAGGCGATGTGCATTATCATATCCCTGAGCGCCGGCAGCTGCAGGATATTGTAACATGCATAAGAGAAAAATGCACCATTTATACAGCAGGTTACCGGTTGCATGAAAACGCTGAAAGATATTTAAAGCCTCAGCAGGAAATGATACGGCTCTTCCGGCAATATCCTGATGCCATTTTACGTACAACAGAGATAGCAGAGAGTTGCCGGTTTTCACTTGATTCACTTAAATATATTTACCCCGAAGAAATCACCAGCGATGGCCGTACCCCGCAGGAGGAACTTACTCATTTGGCATGGCAGGGAGCCAGGGAATACTTCGGGGATGATATCCCCGAAAAAATCAGCAAGGCTATTATTCATGAACTTTCGTTCATAGAAGAGATGAATTACGCCTCTTATTTCTTAACCGTATATGATATTGTACGATTTGCCCGGCAGCAGAGAATCCTTTGCCAGGGCCGGGGCTCAGCAGCAAATTCCACCGTATGTTATTGCCTGGGTATTACGGCAGTAAACCCTACAAAAATTGATTTGCTCTTTGAACGTTTTATTTCCTCAGCCCGGAATGAACCACCCGATATTGATGTGGATTTTGAACATGAGCGGCGTGAGGAAGTGATTCAATATATCTACGAAAAGTATGGCCGCGACCGTGCTGCTATTGTGGCTACCGTTACCCAGCAACGGCAGAAAGGCGCTATCCGTGATGTAGGTAAAGCAATGGGATTATCTGTAGACACCATTAGCCGTCTTTCCGGTTCAGTATGGGAGTTTACAGATGAGCCGGACGCGGAAGCTTTGTCTGAACAGGGATTTGACCCACGTGATCCGCACCTTCAGAAAATGCTGGAGCTCACACGGCAGTTTATCGGGTTTCCCCGTCAGCTGGGTCAGCATACCGGTGGATTTGTTATTACAAAGGGAGCGCTCTCCAACCTGTGCCCTATTCTGAATGCGCGAATGGAAAACAGGACCTGTATTGAATGGAATAAAGATGATATTGATGTACTTGGATTTCTTAAGATAGATGTGCTGGCATTGGGAATGCTTACCTGTATCCGCAAAGCTTTTGATTTGGCAGAAAAACATCATGATCATCCCCTTACCTTGGCAACTGTCCCGGAAGATGATGAGAAGGTATATGAAATGATAGGCCATGCAGACACCATTGGTGTATTCCAGATCGAAAGCCGTGCGCAGCAATCCATGCTGCCACGGTTAAAGCCTAAAAAGTTTTACGACCTGGTCATTGAAGTAGCTATTGTACGCCCCGGGCCTATCCAGGGAGATATGGTGCATCCTTATCTCCGACGCCGTAATGAGGAAGAGAAACCGGATTATCCTTCTCCGGAGCTGGAGGAAATTTTAAAAAGAACATTGGGCGTCCCATTGTTCCAGGAACAGGCTATGCAGATAGCCATCGTTGCTGCCGGGTTCTCTCCTGCTGAAGCCGATGAGCTCCGCAGAAGTATGGCCACCTTCAAAGCGCCTGGCCAGGTAAGCCGGCTTCGTGATAAATTGGTAAACGGTATGGTGGCCAAAGGATATGAGGCGGAATTCGCCCAGCGTGTTTTTAAACAGCTGGAAGGTTTTGGCAGCTATGGTTTTCCTGAAAGTCATGCTGCCAGTTTTGCCTTGCTGGTATACGTTTCCAGCTGGCTCAAATGTCACTACCCCGATGTTTTTGCCTGCGCGTTGCTTAACAGTTTACCAATGGGTTTTTACCAACCTGCACAAATTGTTACTGATGCAAGGAAACATGGAGTAGATGTAAAACCGGTAGATATAAATCTTTCCCTCTGGGATAATACACTGGAAGAAAAAACTGGCGATTATTGCCCCCTGCGCCTTGGCTTTCGCCACATAAAAGGAATCAGACAGGAAGATGTAGAGCAACTTATAGCCTGCCGCAATACCGGCTACACCACCATCCATGCATTGAGAGAAGCAGGGGTTAGCCTCATCACCCTGGAAAAACTGGCGGATGCAGACGCTTTCCGGTCTATGGGGCTTGATCGCCGTAAAGCCCTCTGGGAGGTTTCAGCACTTCATGACCGTCCTATTGGTATTTTCACTGGCCAACCATCTGAAAGCGCTGTAGAAGCCCCGGTACAGCTACCTGAAATGTCTGTTTCAGAACATGTAGTGCAGGATTACAGTACTACTTCCTTATCTTTAAAAGCGCACCCCGTAAGCTTTATAAGAGAAAAATTACAATTGTTGCATATCCTCTCTGCAAAAGAGCTGGAAGGCGTAGGGAATGGCATGGCTGTAAAGATAGCTGGCCTTGTGCTGGTTCGCCAAAGACCCGGTACTGCAAAAGGTGTTTGCTTTATTACTATCGAGGATGAAACAGGCTGCAGTAACCTGGTGGTGTTTCAACAGCAGTTCACCAGGTATCGCAAGGAAATCCTGCAGGCCAGGCTCCTGATGGTGGAAGGCACGCTGCAACGGGAAGGAGAAGTGGTTCATGTTATTGTAACGTGCTGCTACGATCTGTCTAAATTCCTGCGCCAGCTATTGCCTTCCAAAGCAACTGGCATGGCAATGCAACCACCTTCAAAAACAGATGAAATAGCAGCAACGCTCTTTTCTGAAGCAAGAAATTTCAAGTAAAATTTGTATGGCCTATTACGCTCCCTCCACACTCAACGCATGCCGGAATATCCCGAGCGGATCCCATTTCCCCTTTACGCGTTGCAGCCGTTTGTAATTATCCTGGTAATAGAATACATGCCACGGCATCCCTGATTTATTGAATTGCCCATCGGCCAGATCCGCGTCAGGATGGGCAATCAGGCATCCGCCTGCCTGTCCGCCCGGTACAGGCAATCCACTTGTTTCGGCAAACAGTTCCTGGTATACCCCCCGTGCCCATGCCAACGATTTTGCTTCATCAGCCGGATCCATCCACCCTGCATTACAGGCGGTAGCCATAATGGAATCCCGTTGAGGAAATGCTGTAGCATCTGTTGTTACCGCATTCATTTTGCCACCGAAAGTAGCCAGGCCTACAGCGCCTCCGGGTACATCATTATGTGTTGTCAGATAACGGTATATAATTCCCGTTTGTGCCGGTGTATAAGGCGTCCGCAACAATGCATCCTTAACCTTAAAGGCCGCCCGCTGTTCTACAAAAATATCCGGAAACGGCTGTAATGCAAATTCCAGCCAGCGCATGGGTTTTCGTATGGCCCTGCCAGTTATACCAAGATTAGCGGAGATCGTAGCCGCAAATTCTTCTGTTATTTCTTCCGGGCAATCAGATAGTACGGCTTTCAGCATAATTTTACCGGTTACTTTGTTAAGCAGGTATAGTGTCGCAAACAGGTTGCCCGCTTCTGTGTCTGCACCGCTATGCGTTTTACTCCATTCCCCGAAATTGTCGAGCAGTTGTTTGAATACCCGTTCATCTATCTGCTTCCAGTCCCACTCCATTTCCATTGTTTCCAGTACTTCCGGCGATTTAGGCAATAACAGCGAAGGATCGCGCTCCTGCACACCGGCAGCGCGAAACCAGTACCGGGTCACAATTCCGAAGTTGCCGGTACCTCCACCAGTATGCGCCCACCAAAGCTCGCGGTTCGGATCATCCTCTTCTCTTGTGGCAATTACTTTCTCTACCTGTCGCTCATTGTTCACCCAAAGTATTTCCACTGCATACAAATAATCTGCTGCCAGCCCATGCTGGCGGTGGAGAAACCCAAAAGCACCTCCGGATATATGTCCGCCTATACCAATAGCCGGATGCTGCCCGGCAGGCAACAGGGTTCCCCACTGGCGGTCCAGTGTTTCGAGTACTTCTCCTACTGTTGAGCCTGCGGTTACTTCAATCGCGTTCATTTCTTCATCATAGCGTATGCCTTTTATCGGGGAAATATCAATCACTATCTCAACAGCCGGATCCACTACAAAATTTTCAAGGCAGTGGCCGCCACCCCGAACCACTACACGCTTATCATTGTCCACTGCATATTGCAGGGCTTCTTTCAGTTCTTCTGTAGTACTTACAGGAATAATTCCGGAAGGATGGCCCTTCCATCTCAGGTTAGCACCACGGTTGTTCCACTCTTCATATCGGGCATCTGCAGGAGTAATGATATCAATGTTCATAATGAAGGTTTAAGATGATCGTGAAGACAGGGATCAGGACATCTCAAATATAACAGTTAAAAAATTCCGGTAAAAAGAAACACTGATTTTTCTTCCAGGGGAGAGGTAGCTATTATAGGAGATGGTGATCATTGTACGCCATTGCAACGGCATCTTCCAAAGCCACATACATGGCCCGACGACTGCTGTGGGGAATGGTATAACCAGGCACTTTGGGTCAGCGCGCCGCTGGTATCGCCCAATTCTTCTGCCGGTTTCATTTCAAATGAAAAAAAGACCCCCTGGAAAATCCAGGAGGCCGTTCCTATTATTACAAATCCACGTTAATTAGCTGATTACCGTTATCAAAGGTTGCCTGTTGAACTGTGCAACTTTCTGCGGGAATCGAGGATCCTTGCGGATCAAAACGTGATATAGGTGAAAGGAAAGAATAACCGGTTGATGCTAATGGTACCATACTACCGTTGACGGATACACGTTTTTGGCCATCAAATCCGTGGAGTAATAATTTAATGTGATGAAACCGGGAAACATAACTGCCATCAGCTTTCTCCAGGATGATTTTTTTATCGGCAGGATGATAGCTGATCTTCCGCTGATAATACACTCCTTTCTCATTATCAAAACTTTCCCCGTCATCTTCATAATAAACAAAGGAATTTTGCTGATCTCCTTTGTAGATGTGCAGAAAAAGTGTATCTGCTGGCTTTTCAGAAGTATTCTGTATTAATGATTGCATAGGAATAATGCTGCTTTCTTTTACATATACCGGCAGCGTTTTTATGTCCAGGGCCGTAATCACCGTTTGTTTACCTGTGGTAGTGCTGTCATTATAAAGGTTGTACCATTTCCCTTCGGGGAAATAAATCGAACCAAATTCCTTTGTACTCTCAAAAGGCGCTATCATAAAGGCATTTCCGTAGCCATATTGGTTCTGGAAACGCGTGTCATAAACGTTGTTGTCGAAAGTATGGGTGAGCGCCAGGGTGCGCATAACGGGCATACCTGTACGGGTAGCTTCATACATGGAACTGTATAGATAAGGCAGCAAACGGTAACGCAGGTTAATGTAATTGCGGGAAATTTCCAGTACTTCTTCCCCGTAGGCCCATGGTTCCGACGATTTGGTATTTACACCTGTATGATTACGGTAATACGGAATGAATGCTCCTATCTGCATCCAGCGGGCATACAGGCTCACGGTGGGGTTCCCGGTAAAGCCGCCAATGTCCATACCGGAGAAAGGCATACCGCTGATACCCAGGCTGTTCAATAAACGGACACCCAGCAGCATATGGTCTTCTTCGGCCCTGTTATCGCCGGTCCAGATGGCGCTGTAACGTTGAGAGCCTGCATAAGCCGCCCTGGTTAACAGGAACGGGCGTTTCTTTAATTCTTCCCTGGCGCCTTCATAACTGGCGCGCACCATTTCCAGGCCGTATACATTGTGTGCCTGCTGGTGTGTTACGGGGTGTCCTTCATAATCAAAGATCACATTATTGGGCATTTTCTGCCCCCAGGTTGCTATTTCATTCATATCATTCCATATACCACGTACCCCATCCTGCAGGTATGATTTTATTTGTCCTTTCCACCAGCTGCGGCCTTTTACACTGGTAAAGTCAGGGAAGTGGCACCAGCCGGGCCATACCTGGCCGGTATAGTTTTTTCCGTCATTGTATTTTATGAAGATGTTTTCTTTCTTCCCGCTTTCGTAAGCTGCATACCCTTCTTCTACTTTTATTCCGGGGTCTACGATCACCGTCATTTTAAAGCCCATGTCACCGAGCTGCTTTGTTAGCTGTTGCGGATTAGGGAAGCGGTCTTTGTTCCAGGTGAACAGTTTGTAGGCATCCATGTAGTGGATATCGAGTGTAATGCCATCTGATGGGATCTTTTTCTCCCGCAGGGTTTGTGCTATCCGCAATACTTCAGTGTCGGGATAATAGCTGTACCGGTTCTGCTGGTAGCCAAGGCTCCATAATGGAGGCATAGGCATGCGGCCGGTGAGTGAAGTATAGGAAGTAATGATATCCGCCATTTGCGGATGATAAATGAAATAATAATTCATTTCTCCTCCCCTGGCGCCGAAAGAAGAAAAGCGGTTGTTGCTGGCGCCGAAGTTAAAGTCGCTCTGGAAGGTATTATCGAAGAAAATACCGTAATTAAGATGGTGATGTATACCCACATAAAAAGGGATGGTGGCATAAATCGGGTCCTGGTTGGTGGCATAGCCAAATTTATCCGAGTTCCAGTTCGTATAGGCTTCACCTTTACGATCGAGGTTACCGGTTTTTTCACCAAGACCAATAAACCGTTCTCCATCCTGCATCTTTTTGTAGGTGGTTACTTCATCGCCGATCCATGAGGTGGTTAATCCTTCTTCATCTTCATTAATTACTTCTCCCGAAGGGGTAAGAAAATGAAGGGCAAAAGGATTTTTGGAGATGCGTAGTTGCAGGGAATCGGTGATTATATTGATTTCGTTGTTGTTTTGTGTAGATTGTAGGCGGGTGGTAGCAGGTTTTGCTGTCACCGCGTAAGAAAAATCTGCGGTAAGCGGGTGCTGATCCATTCTTACACGAATTACAGAGGGGCTATATACAGTGATTTCCGCGAAGGCATTTTCTGCACTGATTTTTACTTGTTGCCCTGAGATGCTGACCGTGTTTACTTTACCGATCTTTTTTACCTGGTTTTGTGCCTGGGCAGTCAGGCAGGAAAGCATTAACAGCCATCCTGAGCGCCTTAGCAGAGCTTTTGTATACATAAGAAAGATTGATTGGCTACGCAAAGAACTCCCCTGTCGCATTAGCAGTGTAATGCGGAGCAGATACAGATATCAACAGGGAGAGGGTTTTGCTGCGGGGCAGGACTGGTTAAACCCTGCCCGCAACAAAAGAATAATTATCAGTAACCCGGGTTTTGTACCAGGTTTGGATTTACAGCAAGATCGCTGGTGGGAATCGGGAACAGCAGGTATTTCGGATCGCTGGCGCTTTTCAGCTGCCATGCATCCAGGTATTTACCAAAGCGGATCAGGTCTTGTCTTCTCCAGCCTTCCCAATACAACTCACGACCTCTTTCTGCCAGCATTTTGGTGAGATCCATTGTTAACAGTGGAGTAGCGCCGCGTTTAACACGAAGATCATTTACTATCAGAAGTGCTGCGGGAGCATTACCGGTTCTGATAAGGGCCTCCGCTTTCATGAGCAATGCATCCGCGTAGCGGAAAAATACAAAGTCGTTGGTTGCTTCACTTCCGCTGGAACCCATATCAGGCGGATATTTTACCACCCTGATACCAGACATTTCCACCTGGTCGCCGGTAGCCCTGAGCTCTACTTCACGGGTAAAAATGAGTGGGCGCTTGCTCCTGTCGAGGATCTTTTCTCCGTTCTGGTTGTATTGCTGACCAATCAGGAAGCCTACTTTTAAACCAGAAACATTGGTTACACCCGGATAGTCGCCACCTCTGCGGGTATCTGTTGCTTCAAATGAATCATAGAAATCAGACAAAGTGGTAAACCCGTTCCATCCGCTTGGGTTCTGGCTGTAGTGCAGGGTACACATCCAGCGGCAGTATACGTTATTGCCGTTACGGATATTGCTGATACCCGGGCCATTCTGTTGGGTAAAGATATTTTCTTTGGATTTCGCATCGTTGTCCTTTGCGAAATTGTCAAAGTAGTTAGTTGTAATAGTATAGCCGCTGGCGGTCAGTTCATCTGCCAGTGTGATCACCTTTTGCATATCTGCTGCATCAAAGGTGGGTGCTTTCCTGTTCAGGAAGGCGCCTTTGTTCAGGTATATTTTCATCAGCAGGAAGCGTGCTGCATCCTTACTTGCCACAAAAGCGTCTTTGGCAGTAACCCTGTCTGGCAGATTGGGCAGGATGGCATTCAGTTCTGATATAATGAAATCCAGTCCGTCTGCTGCCTTAAATACTTTAGGTGGTTTCAGCAGGTTCTCGCCTGGTTCACGGTAAGGCACCTGGCCGTAAAGGTCAATCACCGCATACATGGAGAAGGCGCGCAAGAAACGTGCTTCTGCTTCCTGCCTGGGCGTAGGATGGAAATTCAATACGTTGGTGGCACTGAACTGTTCCAGCAGCAGTGCACTGAAAGTGTTTTGGATATGTGAGTGGTCCGGGGTCCATTGATGTTGGTGCAGGGCGCGCCAAACGCCGTTGTCGTCCCAGTCGCCGCCGCGGGTGGGGCCTACGGCTTCATCTGTACTTATTTCACACATGCCCCACGTTTGGGAGAAGTCCTGGTAGGCATTCTGCAGGTTATCATAAGCGGTTCCCAGCAATTGGGATGCTTTGATAAGTGAGTCGGCCTGTTCCTGGTTCAGGTTACTCCCAAGGTCTTCATTCAGGCTGCAGGCCGTAAAACCAACGGTGCAGGCTACTACTATTGCTGTTTTAATGATATGTCGAGTCGTCATTGTGATCTTTTTTAAGAAGTAGATTATAAGGTAAACTGTACACCGAGCATAAAGGTCCTGGCAGTTGGATACGGAGAGTATTCAATACCGAAGGAGCTTACGCCATTAATGTTTTTATCTGTATTTACTTCCGGATCAAATCCTGTATATTTTGTAATAACGAAGAGGTTCTGGCCGGTCACTGATACGGTGGCAGCTCTGAACACTTTTCCTACCGGGCCCAGGTTGTAGGCGATGGTGAGGTTATCCAGTTTAAGGAAGTTACCGTTTTCAAGATAACGGGAAGAAGCAGCAGGCGAATTCGTTTGGGCTTCTCCGTTACCTACCAGGGCTTTGGCAATATTCCTGGAGCCCAGGTTACCAATGGGTAATACAGTGTTGGCGGTGTTGTTATATACCTGGAAGCCGAAGGCGCCATGTGAGCTGGCTGCAAGGCTCCATTTTTTATAGGCTACTGATGTGTTGACACCCAGTAATACTTTCGGATTAGGGTTGGTCATATAATAAAGGGTGTTTCCATTATCTGAATACACACTCATCCCTTTATCATCAAAACCTTCAAATCTGCGGAGATAGAAAGTGTTCAGCGGGTAGCCGTTGGCCAGGCGCTGTGAAGTTACACCGGATACGCCTTGTCCGTCGATAGAACCTGTATTAACAGTAGGGCCGGAATAACCCGACATTTCATTTTTCAGCCAGGTAGCGTTTACGCCCAGGTTCCACAACCAGTTTTTCGATTGGATGATATCGCCTCTTACAGACAGTTCCACGCCGGTATTCATTACCTTACCCGGTAAGTTGATCCAGTAGCTGGAGGCCGGGGCCGGTTGGATGGCAGGGAAGCTGAACAACAGGTTGGTGGTGTTTTTCAGGAAGTAATCCACAGTACCGCTTAACCGGCCTTTGAGGAATCCGAAGTCCAATCCGACGTTCAGTTGTTTGGATTCTTCCCATTTCAGGTCGGGGTTAGGTACGTTGATCAGGCTGGCTTTACCACCGGAAGCAAGGAAATACTGGGCTTGTGCGGCGCCGGCAGGAAATTCCTGGTTACCGGTAATACCATAACCAGCTCTCAATGCGAGGTTACTGAAAAGATTGCCGCCTTTCATGAACTCTTCACTGGAAACATTCCATTTGGCGGCAAAGGAAGGGAAGTATCCATAACGGTTGTTTGCACCAAATTTACTGGAGCCATCTGCTCTCATAGTGGCCGTAAGGAGATATTTGTCTTTTGCGTTTACTGTTACCCTGCCGAAGAACGACTGCAGCTCAGAACTTGGGTTACGGAAAGAGTTGATATTGGTATTTACCTGTGTAGGAGTCTGGAAGATGTCTGTATAATCTACGGCATTAGTGGGAAAACCTTTGGCGCCGATGCCCACGCCGGAGTATGCGAACTTCTGGTATTCATAACCCACCATGGCATTCAGGTTCCAGCCACCGGAAAATTCCTTGGTATAATTTAATGTGTTGTTGAATAACTGCGTAGTCAGCTCAGCGGTGTTGTAGGCAGCTATACCTACGCCTAATACCTGGTCGATGTTAATAGAGGAATCCAGGGATGCCCTTCTTTGTCCTACCTGGTGATTTACGCTGTACATCATGCGGTATTCCCAGTTGTCGTTGAATTTGAAATAAGGAGAGATGCTGGCAAGTATATAGCTGATGTTAGCTTTATCGTTGTATCCTTCCGACATGTTCATTGGATTGATCGCCTGGTTTTTAGCGAGGATGTTCAATGAGCCGTCGGGTTTGGTTAATGGAACTGTTGGGTTCCATTGCAGGGCCTGACCGATCAGGCTTCCGGTGAAACCGGCGTTATTGGAAATGGGAGCCAGTTGTTCACTGGTTTGCGCCGCCATAATGCCGTAATCGATACCCAGTTGTTTGCTTTCCAGGAATTTATTCTGTCCACTGAGGGAAGCGGTATATTTCTTCATGCCAGTTTTCTTCACAATACCCTGTTGGTCCTGCATACCGAAGGAGGCCCTGTAGCGGCTGGTTTCATTACCACCGCTCATAGCCACCTGTACGTTCTGGGTAACGCCGGTTCTGAGAATGGAGCCAAGTCCATCGGAGTTACCGCCGCCATCGCCGGTGAGGTTGTATTCCTTCAAGGCAGCACGGTATTCATCTCCATTCAATACATCAAGTTTCCTCATTATGTTGCTCATGCCTACGGAGTAGTTAACATCTACCACGGTAGGACCGGCTGTTCCTTTTTTGGTATTGATAATGATTACGCCGTTTGAGCCGCGGGAACCATAAATGGCGGTGGCGGAAGCGTCTTTCAATACTTCCATGGTAGCAATATCGTTACTGTTGATAAAGTTAAGCGGGTTAGCGTCCGGTGTTTGTCCTAATCCTGTGAGGTTCAGGGAAGGGCGTGCCACGCGGCCATCCAGCGGAACTCCATCCACCACATACAGTGGCTGGTTGCCGGTGCGAACAGAAGATACGCCCCTGATCCTTACTGTAGCCGAGGCGCCGGGAGCGCCGTTGTTATTTAATATCATTAAGCCTGATACCTTACCCTGGATCAGCTGATCGGGGGCGGAGGTGATACCCTTATTGAAATCGGCGGCTTTCACCTGGGCAATAGCGCCGGTAATGTCCTTTTTACGGGAAGTACCATAACCTACTACCACTACATCCGTAAGGGTTGTATTTTCCTGAGCCAGTTGTACGTTTACACTTGTTTTGCCGGTAATGCTCACTTCCTGGGCGGTATACCCGATGAAACTGACGATCAGCGCGGTAGCTTCCGGAGGCACGGATACTTTAAAAGCGCCCTCAGCATCAGCAGAGGTACCGCTTTTAGTGCCTTTTATCTGAATAGTGGCGCCCGGGATAGCCACCCCGTTCTTGTCTGTGATCTTACCGGTAATGGTCTTATTCTGCGCGGCGGCAATACCTTGTATTGCCAAAAGCAATGTGCACAAAAAAAGATGCTTGATGGATCTTGTTTTAAACATAAAGTGGATTTTTTGGGCAGTCGTGTATACTGCTTCCGTGGATTAAATGTTTTTCATTAAATTTTTTGTGAACGGAAAATAAGGTGTTGCTTGCCGGGTATGCCCGGCAGTTTTGTCAACGTGGATAATCTTTGTTTTTTGAACCGACCCTGGTCGTTCTGTCTTCTTTTAGTGGTTTTTAGTTCTCCAGTTAGAATTTAGAGTTTTGGTATTATCATTCTACTGATCCAAAGTAAAAAATGAATCAGCAGGGCAACAAGTTTTACAGTCAAAATATAGAAAATAAAGGCGAATAATCCAAAATTATCTGCTAAATAATATTGATTATCAGCCGGTTATGTTAGTATATAAATATTTAACATATTAATAGTATGAGACGGTTTTCAGCGTTTTTACAGGGCTCTAATGTTCATAATATGCGCTTCGAACTCTTCACTGGGGATCCGTGCGCGCTTTTTGATCCGGGTTTTATAGGCGTAAATAGTATTTACTGAATACTCAAGTATGCGGGCAATTTTTTCATTATCACTGATACCGATCCGGATCAGCGCAAAAATCCGGATGTCAGTATTCAACAGTTCGTTTTCTTTCAGCACTACCTGGTTTTCTTTATCAAAAAGTGCATTAAACTCTGCCACGAAGTGTGGGAATATTTTAAGGAAGACCCGGTCGAAATTGGTGAAAAGTTCGTCCCTTTCCTGGCGGATGTTAATATTATTTACAAGAAACCTCAGTTCTGCCGGTTTATTGTCGGTTAACTTCTGTTCAAGGTTCTGTTTCAGCTTCTCTATTTTTCCAATGTAGGTAGCATTAATATTAAAGCAATAACCTACATACTCCTCCTTAATTTTATTGGCCTCCAGCAATTGGCTGTTGATTTCCTGCTGCTTCAGGTTAGCTGCGGTAATAATGCGTTGTGCGGTTTTGAGTTTTTGTACCTGCCGGAATACAGTGATGGCTAATATTACCAATGCCACCAGCAACAGGGTAACAATAGCGGCATAAATGAGTAAGGACCTGGTTCTTTCTTCTGCTGTATTGATCCGTTCATGCTCAATAATGGGTAAAATACTACTTACCATTACTTTTCTTTGCCGGGCGCCATAAAACACGGCTTCCGAAATAGCCCTTTCAATACAATGGGAGGCGTTCTTTACATCGCCCTTTTCAAAAAGCAGGGTAGCCAGGCTGTAGGCGGCCATGGTTTCTTTCGTGGAGGTCAGGATATCCGCAATCGCGGATCTGATCATCAGGCAAATGGCGGTATCCTTGTTACCGGCGGCATCATATATGGAGCCCAGGGTACAGGCCGATATAGCCAGTTGCCGCCCTGAAAGTCCCGGCTGGTCCAGGTTGGGGAAAATGGCCAGGGCGCCCGGGATATCCCCCAGTTTGAATAACTGTAATCCTTTGTTATACTTATACTCAAATGAACTGGGCGCCATCAGGTGAAGCGCGGAATCAACATATATGCTGGCCTGTTTAATATAAGCGGGGGTATAATATTTATCCTGGTTATAATCAGCCAGGTCAAAATACAGGCGGCTCTTCATCAGGAAAAATTCAACCCGGATACTATCCGGCGCTCCGGCAGGATCAATGGTATTAATAAAGGCGAGTGTTTCGGTAAACATGCCTGACGACAATAAAACATATCCCAGCTTGACCCGCGCATCTGCTATCAATACCGGGTCGTGCAACTGCTCCGCCAGCACCTGCAACTGCCGGGCATATGTAAATGCAGAATCGAAGTTGAATACCTTGTAGGCGGTGTAAAGTTGCCTGCAGATAAGATATTGCTGTGCAATATCATTGCCTGCCGCCTGCCGGGTGCTTTTTATACTGTCAATTCCATGGAGTTTGATGGAATCATAAACAGCCGATTTTGCCATCGTCCTGTTCAGTTCCTTCAGCAGGCTGTCGGCCGGTGCTTTACCATAGGCATTTATAGAAAAGAGTAAGCATAAAATCAGATAGCCCGGAATGCGATTCATAATAAGTCAGAATGATAAAAGGTCACAGGTCACCGCTAAATTTAAGCGACTTTTTTGATATAATACCCGGGAGCTGACTAAAAAGTAAAATGAAGGCTTGGGGAATCGCTTAAATAATAAGAAGCCTTATATAAACCGGACGGACCACTACTTCCGGGGTGGCCTTCTTACTTCTTTTATCCTCTTTTAATACTAAAGCACCTTTTTCAGGGTATAATTATGCCCGCTTTGTATAGTTTTCTGATCGGCATCCAGCAATAGCAATTCGTTATCATTTACCTGCTGGTAATAACGTTGAAGGTTTCTGTCTTTATCAGGATTCAGATGGATCACAGTAGCTCCGGGATCAGCCGGGGTTCCGTGCACAATTGTGTAAGTGCCTTCGCTGGGAAATGTCTGGTTTTTCCCCTGGTAGGTTTCTTTCAGGATGAAATGGTTCTCCGGCAGCCTTTGCAGCGTAAGTTCTGTTACAATACCTTCACAGTCTGCACATGGCAGGGTGCCTGAATAGGTAACCGTTGTTGCGGTGTCTGAAGCGGGATTCACTGCTGTATTATCCGACTGGCCGGCTGTTGTACCGGAACTCTGGCAGGCAGCAAAGACTACAGGCAGTAACAATAATGGCAAGTATTTCATAGAGCAGTTTAATGATCATAACAACAGATGCCCGTTATTGTTTTTTAGGGGATGACCTCGAAGAGGAAAAACTGGTTTTCTTCTTTCTCAGAAAAATTATTATCCGCAACAAATATCAGGCTCCGGTGCCCGTTAGGCAATACAGGGCCGAAAGTAACGCCTTCAATGTTATCTATATATTTTCCCAGGCTTACGAAGTCCAGCAACAAAGTTTTGGTAGCCGCTTTAAAACGGGTATCTGTCTGCAGGGAATTAATATTGCTTATATCAGTGGCATTATGAAGGTCCGTGATATATACCTTGATAGTACAATCCCTTACACCACTGGAAAAGGATCTTTCAATAGTTAATAATTTATTATCTCCCAATACCAGGATATCCGAAATACCATTCACTTTAAACGCATTTTCCGGAATTGCAGGATATGCTACAGGCTCCAGTTTATACGCATATTGCGCTACCGGCTGCAGTGTATTGTTATCAAATTTGAGGATACGGGTATAAGCGCCCTGCCCTGGCTCTGCTCTTGGTCCGTCTTCATAACGGGGTTCTTCCTGGCTTACATACAGGTATTTGTACCCTGGCGTAAATCCCAGGCCTTCAAATACGCCGTTTCGCCGTGGCCCGTTATCAGTAGCCTGCATCCTGAACTGGGGCGGCAGTGCAAATGAGTCGATGTATTGTCCTTTCATACTGATCTCATAAATACCGGGATTGGTAAGAATGGTATCTTTCTCAGTTACAATGCGTTCCCCTTCACTGCTCCATACCAGCAGTCGTTTTTGGGCGTTGTAACGCATGGCTTCCGGATCAGGAGTAAGCCGTGGATTGGTTTTGGTATCGGGATAAGGTTGTCCACCCGTCTGCAGTAAAGTGGTTACGGCAGTAAATTTCACACTGTCGAACGATTGATCGGAGAAATAAAGCCGGGCTGTATAAAAACGTGCAGGGCTCAGTGCAGAGCGGTCGTCGCAAATAAGATAATACTGCCCTGCTGTGGCATCATAGTCTATACCAGATAAACCGCCGGTAATGGTTCCATTGAAAGGAAAGTTATGTGGGACGATATATTCGCCGATAAATTTTAACCGGCCAATGCCACCGGCATCAGTACCAGCCTTCCGGGTGGATGAACAACTGAAGAAGCCCGCCAGCATAGGCAGGACCAGGAAAAGCAGGTGTTTTTTCATGAGAGCAAGTTAGGAAATCTCCTGCATTCAGATGACCGCCTTGCATGAAGGATCTGTTATATGTACGGGAAGACGGACCAGGAGAACCAGCCTTTTTCCATCTGACCAACTATGTATAGTGTACTTAAGATTTTATAAACAAAGAAACAACGGGCAATACCTGCGTAAAATATTTTAATGCAGTAAAGAGAGATGTGATAAATAAAAAATTCCCTGTTCAACCAAAGACTTATAGCCGGTTAAACAGGGAATAATGAGTTGCAGCGTAATCCTATAAGGCCCTGCCTCTGATTATATTTACAAGGATAGCAATAATAGCCAGCACAAGCAAGGCATGTATTAAACCACCTGCTGAATAAACAAAGAATCCAAGTATCCATCCTATAATGAGAATTACGGCAATTAAATAAAGAAGGCTGTTCATGTCTTAAGGATTTGATTCAGTTTTTATACTAGAAAATTTATGCCAATAAAATAATGTCTTTATATACAGCTGTTTTTCGTTGCAGACAACGCTTTGTTGTGGAACCTTCTCCACCATCCGAGAAAAAAAAGGACGGGAAATAGCAGGCTCTCCTTCCGGAAACACTTTATGACAAAGGATTTTGAAGTATGGACACATTTTTGAAAATAAAATAGATATATCTCATACGACTATTTTTTTTAACCATAAATTTTTGATCATGCTACAAGAGGAAAAGTTAGTCACACTTTTAAGCGATCTCGTAAAAATCAATAATGACCGGATAGAAGGATATAAGCAGGCACAAGACGCAAGTGATGATGCAGATGTGAAAGCGCTGTTTCAACATATGATCAATGACAGCTTGAAATATGTAGCAGAATTAAACCTGCTGCTAAGGGCACAGGGGGCAAGTGAAGAAACAGATACTACTATCAGCGGAAAGTTATACCGTACCTGGATGGCCATAAAAACCACTTTTACGGGTACAGACAGGTATTCTCTTTTCTCTTCCTGTGAATATGGGGAAGACGCTGTGCAGCGGGCCTATTCAGATGCCCTGAGCATGGACGTGGCCATGCCCTACAGCATGAGAGAAATCATTGGTAATCAACAGGCAAATCTCAAGGAAGCGCATGACACTATTAAAAGCTACCGCGATGTGGTGAGCCAGTAATACTCTGTGCAGACGGTAACGGCCTGTTCTTTTTGTTCAAATCAACACATTAAGCGGTTGTTCAGGATGGCCATATTATTTTTGAATTCATGAAATTCCAATCATACTTATATTGATAAGTAATATGGCAACTACGGGATTTTCGGTACAGGGCTGCTTCCTCATCGTTTGAAGCAGCCCTTTTTATATAATGGATGTAGCAAATCCGGTTACTTCAGGGCCTTAAAAAGACCATATAAGCAACTGTTTTGTTCAACGGGAACATGCCTGTTCATTTTGTTCAGTTTGTCCTGATCCTTCTGCAATTAAAAGATCTATATTATTTTTGACAGGATTGAGAGAAGTATCTCTTGTATTACTTTTAACCTCCCCATGAAAAACAACAATAACTATCAGGTGGCCTAACCAACCACCTTTTTTATTTCCCCTGAAAAAGAAGCATCCCAGTCTTTCCAAACCGGCTCAAAGCCCTGTTCCTTCAGCATTCCAGCCACGTCTGCTGCGCTTCTGTCATCGGATATTTCAAATTGCTCCAGCGACTGCGGATCTACGGTATACCCACCGGGATTGGTTTTAGAGGCTGCGCTCATGGCTGTAATTCCCAGGTGTACAACATTGTTCCTGAACTGTTCTTCTTCCCGGGTAGATAAACTCAGCTCAACTTCCTGGTTAAATAATCGGTAGGCGCAGATAAGCTGTACCAGCTCCCGGTCACTCATCACCACTTTGGGCGTTAGTCCACCGGAGAATGGCCGCAGCCGGGGAAAGGAAATGCTATACCTCGTTGCCCAGTATTTTTTTTCCAGGTAGGCCAGGTGCAGCGCTGTAAAGAAACTGTCTGTACGCCAGTCTTCCAGCCCTATCAGCACTCCCAGCCCCATTTTATGAATACCCGCACGTCCCAGCCGGTCGGGGGTATCCAGCCGGTAGTCAAAGTTGGATTTACGCCCCCTGGGATGGTGCTTTTTATAGTCGTCCCGGTGATACGTTTCCTGGTACACCAATACCGCATGCAGCCCCAGTTCTGCCAGTTCGCGGTAATCCTGTTCATCCATCGGCTGTACCTCCATCGATATATTGGCAAAATGTGGCCGGAGCAGCTGCAAGGTCTTTTTGAAATAGTCGGTACTTACCAGCTGATGGGCCTCCCCTGTTACCAGCAACACGTGCTCGAAACCCATCGCCTTGATGGCAGCCGTTTCCAGTAATATTTCCGCGGGACTGAGGGTTTTGCGCCGGATCTTATTATCAAGACTGAAGCCGCAATAGGTGCATATATTCTGGCATTCATTAGAGAGATACATGGGGATGTAAAGTTGCATCGTATTCCCAAACCGCTGCCGGGTAAGCACGTTACTGATAGCAGCCATCTGCCCCAGATAAGGCGCTGCTGCCGGGGAAATCAGCGCTGCGAAATCGTCCAGGGAACGGCGCTGGTTATGCAGGGCCTGTTCTACATCCCTGGCTGTTTTAGCATAAATACCGGCTTTTACCTCATTCCATTCATACTGATCAAATATGCTTTTAAACATAAGGAAGGTTTAATAAAATGATTAAATAGGTCAGGCTTCATCCAGGAATGCGATCAGCGGGCTGGATGCCACCGCATGTTGACTGCTGGCGGGCAGGCCGGCTTCATACGCCATACGCCCCGCCTCTACTCCTGCCTTAAAAGCAGCAGCCATTTGTATGGGGTTCCGGGCAATGGCAATGGCGGTATTTACCAATACCGCTGCTGCGCCCATTTCCATGGCCTGGGCGGCCTGGGAAGGACTGCCAATGCCTGCATCCACTATCACTGGTATGTTGCTTTGTGCAATAATGATCTCCAGGAAGTCGAAGGTCTTCAATCCCTTGTTACTCCCGATAGGCGCACCAAGAGGCATTACGGCAGCAGTGCCTATATCTTCCAGCCGCTTACAGAGCACGGGATCCGCGTGCACATAGGGAAGCACCACAAATCCCAGTTTTACCAGTTCTTCCGCCGCCATTAAAGTTTCTACCGGATCGGGCATCAGGTACCGGGGATCCGGATGGATTTCCAGTTTGATCCAGTTGGTTTCCAGGGCTTCACGGGCCAGTTCTGCAGCGTATACCGCTTCTTTGGCGGTGCGCACACCGGATGTATTGGGAAGCAGATGTATCCTTGAATGCGACAGATGACGCAGCATATTATCTGCTTTATTATCCATGTCTATCCGCTTCAGCGCTACGGTAACCAGCTCGCTGCCAGAGGCCAGCAGCGCGTTTTCCATCATCTCAGGGGAAGAAAATTTCCCGGTACCGGTGAATAAACGGGAATGAAATTCCCGTCCGGCAATAACTAATGGCTCCATGTGGATAATTGTTTTAACTGTTGGTGAATGAGATTAACAACGGCCTGTTTATCCGTTGCATGTGTAATCACTCCGCTGACTGCGATACCGTGAATGCCGGTTTCCATCAGCCCGGCAATATCTTCCGGCATAATACCGCCAATGGCGATAACGGGAATGGATAT
Organism: Chitinophaga sp. OAE865; assembly: GCF_040546735.1. Lineage (NCBI taxonomy): Bacteria > Pseudomonadati > Bacteroidota > Chitinophagia > Chitinophagales > Chitinophagaceae > Chitinophaga > Chitinophaga sp. OAE865. The sequence goes on from NZ_JBEPOF010000001.1 coordinate 882,168, forward strand.
ATGTTTTTCTTTCAGGGACTGTAATATAGACTGGTACCCACTAAGTCCCAGTATGGGGCTTAAGTTTTGCTTGGTAGTGGTAAACCTGTACGGACCTACGCCTACATAACTGGCGCCGTCCTGCTCATGCTGCAGGATATCTGCAAGAGTATTGGCGGTACCGCCAACAATCATATTGCTGCCGGTAATAGCACGGGCGGCAGCTACCGTCATATCCAGTTTCCCTACGTGTACGCCCGCCGCTTCTACCGCCACTGCCACCTGCGGATAATCATTGATGATAAGTGCGGCCTGGTAACGGTCGCAGATTTTTTTTGCGGCTTCTGCCACCGGCATTACTTTATCCGGTGTTTCGTTTTTAATACGGAGCTGAATCCATTTACAGCCTGCATCACAGGCTGCCTGTATATTATCTGTATGTGATGGTTGTGATATGTAATGTAAGTTGCTGATCATATGTGATGATATCCTGTTAATGATGAATGACTGGCCAGTAATTTTTCCGTATATGCTTTGCCGTTAGCGCATGCTTCAGGCAATGATACCCCCTTTGCCAGACCTGCAGTAATAGCGGCAGATAGTACACAACCGGAGCCATGCTTGGGGAATACTTCCTTCAGTACCGGTGCAAGGGTGTGGATCACATCGCCGGTATAAAGTATATCATAACCCGGCTTGCTCTTATGGTGGCCTCCTTTTAGTAACACTGCACATCCTGCAGACAATTGCCGGGCTGCCGCTTCTCCGTCTGTAAGGCCTGACAGCAACAGCGCCTCGTCGTAGTTCGGCGTTAGCAGGTATATTTCGGAGAGCAATTCTTTCCAGGCCTGCTGATGAATACTGCTATGAAAAGAGAAGCCTGCAGATGCTTTCAGTACCGGATCCACAATGATGCGGATGCCAGGGCATAATTGTTTTATCTGTCGTACCAGTTCAAGCAGCGACTGTATATCCGGCATGATCCCGATCTTGCAGTATTGCAGGCGGTTGTTGCACAGCAATGGTTTTGCCTGGGCCAGTATATGCGTAACCGGTAGCCACTCTACCGATATAAACTGCTCCGGTGTCTGAACCGTGATGGCTGTGCAAACACCCATTCCGTTTACCATGTGTTGTTCAAATGTTTTGATATCTGCCAGTAAACCCGCACCACCGCTGGGATCCAGGCCGGAAAAGCTCATTACATTAGGTCGTTCCTGTTCCATATTTGTTGTATACGGCAGTAATTTTCCACGGCCTGCGCCGGTGCTTTCCAGACAGCTCCGAGCAACGCTGCGCCATCAAACTGCCGGTTTTTTAATAAGTGTACATTAGTATGATCCACACCGCCTAAAGCAAGCACCTGCCGGTTGTCTTTTTTCGGGAGCACTCCTTCCAGCCGGCCATGATAGCCAGGTTTGGAGATACTGTTGAATACAGGGCTCAGCAATAATGTTTTGAAGCGTATGTCCGTTAACGTTAGCTCTTCTATGGAATGTATACCTGTGCTGTTTTCTTTAAAATTTTCAGGAGATGTATACCAGTGCTGTTGCTTCCCCGGGCCGGTAGCAGGAACCGCTTTCCCGGTGCCTGTATTTTCCCTTTCTGTTAACATTGCATCGCCACCGGAAATAAAGGGCTGCATCAGCCGGCGGGCAGCCCCGCTCCAATGCACACCAGCAAGTTTATACCTGGAAGCAAGCAGTGGCTCATCCCTGATCAGCAGCCGGTTGTAATATTCAGAAGGGATCGCCTCCAATAAGCCGGCATACTGTTGGGTGGACCATCCGGGTTTCCTTAACAGTACACGTGAGGCGCCTGCCGCCAGCAACGCGCTAACGACAGACGCTTCTTCGTATATACGTTCAGGTGATGTGATTATCCAGATCAAGGCATTAATTTTCTTATGAAATTTCAACGGGAAGTATTACAAATAGATCTCTCCTCCCTGTTCTGCAAAGGCCGCCGCTTTTTCTTTCATGCCGGCGCTCATGGCGTCTTCCTCTTCCAGTCCTTTCTGCGCGGCAAAGTCACGTACTTCCTGCGTGATCTTCATAGAGCAGAAGTTGGGTCCGCACATAGAGCAGAAGTGCGCTATTTTGGCGCCGTCTGCCGGCAAGGTTTCGTCGTGGTATGAGCGGGCCGTTTCAGGATCGAGAGCCAGGTTGAACTGGTCTTCCCAGCGGAATTCAAAGCGAGCCTTGCTAAGGGCGTTATCCCTGTGTTGTGCGCCGGGGTGGCCTTTGGCCAGATCCGCAGCATGGGCGGCAATTTTGTAGGTGATCACGCCTTGCCTTACATCTTCTTTATTTGGTAATCCCAGGTGTTCTTTAGGTGTTACGTAGCATAGCATGGCGCAGCCAAACCAGCCTATCATAGCGGCGCCAATACCTGAGGTGATATGATCATAACCAGGTGCTATGTCGGTAGTTAAGGGGCCCAGCGTATAAAAAGGCGCTTCATGGCAATGCTCCAGTTGCTTGTCCATATTGGCTTTGATAAGGTGCATAGGCACATGTCCGGGGCCTTCAATCATCACTTGTACAGAATGCTTCCAGGCAATTTTGGTAAGTTCCCCGAGTGTTTCAAGTTCTGCAAACTGGGCGGCGTCGTTGGCATCGGCAATGCTGCCGGGGCGTAATCCATCTCCCAGGGAAAAAGAAACATCATAGGCTTTCATGATCTCACAAATTTCTTCGAAATGTGTATACAGGAAATTTTCTTTATGATGCGCCAGGCACCATTTAGCCATGATGGAACCCCCACGGGATACAATACCGGTTACGCGTTTAGCTGTTAATGGTATATACCTGAGCAATACGCCGGCGTGGATGGTGAAATAGTCAACGCCCTGTTCGGCCTGTTCTATAAGTGTATCGCGGAAAATTTCCCAGGTGAGGGCTTCCGCTTTTCCATTCACTTTTTCTAATGCCTGGTAAATAGGTACAGTACCAATAGGCACAGGTGAGTTGCGGATGATCCACTCCCTGGTTTCATGGATATTTTTGCCGGTGCTCAGGTCCATAATAGTGTCTGCGCCCCAGCGGCAGGCCCATACTGCTTTTTCCACTTCTTCTTCTATACTGGACGTTACAGCGGAGTTGCCGATATTGGCATTTATTTTCACAAGAAAGTTGCGGCCAATGATCATTGGTTCACTTTCCGGGTGGTTGATATTGGAGGGAATAATGGCCCTGCCGGCGGCAATTTCCTGGCGCACAAATTCAGGCGTAATAAATTTCACGGGAGTATTGGCGCCGAAGCTCTGGCCTTTATGCTGATGCCAGAGGGCATTGTTTTGTTCAAACAGCTGGTCGGCCAACTGGTTTTCCCGGATGGCGATGTACTCCATTTCCGGTGTGATAATACCTTGTTGTGCATAATATAACTGGGTTACATTCTGCCCTGCCTTGGCGCGCAGGGGTTTATTGGTGTGGCTCATCAATGGCATTTTACCGCCATCCTTCATCAGTTCCCTTACAAACGGGCTGGAATATTCGGGGAGTTGTTCCACATCTTTACGGCCGCTGATCCATGTTTCGCGGATGCGGGGAATGCCGGTGCTAACATCTATATGGATATCCGGATCGGAGAAAGCGCCGCTGGTATCATATACTACTACCGGGTTGTTAGGAACAGCCTCACCTGCTTTTCCATGAATACGTGTATCCGTAAGCGTTATTTGCCGCATGGCTACCTTTACAGGGTGGATGGTTCCGTTTACATATATTTTCTGCGAGGCAGGAAATGGTGTGCGGCTGAGCGCCACAGGTTGATTATGCATGATGTCTGGTTTTTTAGAGATAGAAATACCTGTCCGTAATGTTGTATTACGGAAAAGACTATACGAAAAATAAATGCAGGGTTTAACCGCCCTGGGTAGCCCGGATAATAGTAATGTTATCGGCTGCGGACAGTGATTGGTTTTCCCAGGATGATTTCGGTATCACCTGGTTGTTGACGGCTACTGCAATGCCTTTTTGAGCAGAGATCTGAATAAACTGTAAGAGTGCAGCAATGGTTGTCCCTGGCTGCACCGCATAAAGTTTATTGTTTACATGCACTTCCATGTTAATTGGAATTTAAGTGAAACAATAAACTTTAAGGATGTGGAAGATGAGAAAGGTTCAGTTACTTTTCCCTACGGCAGTATGAGCTGCTTCAGGTACTGAGGGTATCATCTCAGTTTATCCGTTTAAACTTATATCGGATAAACACCCCTAAAGTGTAGATGTAAAAGTAATGGAAATATTTAAAAATTGCATTACAAATGATGAATTGTGTATTTTTAAATTATGGTACGATTCAGTTTACTGTGTTTATTGATACTGGCGGTTGCCTGTAAGGGGAGCAAGAAAGAAGTGGAGAAGGAAGAGTTACAGGACGACAGCAGCCTGGTTAGTATGATCGCAGACAGCAGTAATGCCGGCATTACTGACAGCATTGCTGCTGTTGCGGATACGCTGCATATTGATGCAGCTAAGCTCATAGGAAAGTGGATACAGCCCGTAGCGGGCCTGGATAGGGAAACTCAGGGTTTTCAGCTAAGAAAGAACGGAACTGCCAGATCCATTAATATGTACACACTTGTATACGAAAAATGGGTGCTGACACACGACACCTTATTGTTATGGAATCACTCCGAGGGCGTAAAAGACACCTCCACAATTGTGGACACAACTATTATAAAAGAACTTTCTGATACCTCACTGGTACTGTTTCCGGTGAAAGCCGCCGAAGGCTACGTGGAAAAATACCATAGAAGCAATTAATTATAAAGCTGCCAGAGCCCTACCAGGCAGGCTACCACGGCCATAAATACGCCGGCAGCAGCCAGCTGCATGTCGTCAATATTTTTTCTTCCTATATACAGGGAAACAAGACCTATTACTATAGCTATTGAACCGGCGGTAACTGCATAGGAAGGAGTATGGGTACTGAAAGCGAATGCTGCCGACAGTACACCAATGATGAGCGCTGATATACAGGCCGTTTTTGTTAATGCTGTTGAGTGTTGCATATGTATTCGAATTTTAAAAGACAGGTGAAGGAATAATTGTTTTGTAAACAGGTACCTATTTATGTTGACTACTGATCTTTTCCTTCATCACGTTATCATGTTCCCAGGGCACTTTTAACAGGGATCCTATTTCCTGGTAACGGGCGTCCTGGTATTCATCCAGTCCGTATCTGATCGCCAGCGTATCCGGTACTTTTACAAAAGTGCCAAAGAGGCGATCCCATATAGAGAATATATTAGCATAATTAGCGTCTGTTTCCGGCTGGTAATGGCTGTGGTGTACCTTATGCATATCAGGCGATACAATCACCCAGCTAAGCGCATTATCCAGCCATTTGGGCAAATGGATATTGGCATGATTGAACTGCGACATAAAAGCCGACAGGCTTTGGTACAGCATTACCATCCAGAAGGGTACTCCGAGGATCATAATAGCGGCAAAAAGGGCTATTACTCTCAGGAGGCTTTCCACCGGGTGATGTCTCAGGGCGGTGGTGGCGTCTATCTGTGTATCTATATGATGGATCTTATGGAACTGCCACATCCAGGCTGTTTTGTGCTGCACCCAATGTATGAGCCATGCCCCGATAAAATCCAACAGTAATAGTGCCAGTATGGTGTGCAGCCACAACGGAAGCGGCTTCAGGTAAAGAAGGCCGAATTGCTGGCTGCTTGTCCACCTCGAGGCCTTAACAATCAGGAATGCCAGTCCGGTGTTTACAATCACCGTAGTTAATGTAAAAAAGAGATTGGTACCGGCATGCCGGTAGCGGTTGCTGCCAAAACGGAACCGGGGCGCCATACCCTCAATGATCCATAACAACAAGAGTCCGCTTATCAGGATGGCAGTACGGTATACTGATGGAATATTTTCAAAAAAACTTACCATGTGCTGGTAAAATATTTATAACGGTGTTTTACGCTCTGATGTGGTTCTCCTTAACCAGGCCAACAATATCTCTGCAGTGGATATGGGGTAAGTGGATTTATTTATAATACACAGTAAAACATTTATACGTTACTGTTATTATCCTTGCGTTACTGTCCTGGATCTCTGATGGATTTCATCATTGATCCCGGATAAAAATTACGACTATTTGGGGAATATAAAAAGGGCTCTTTCAGGCCACAGACAAAGAAAAAAGCAACCTCTTTGTCAGAGATTGCTTTATGTATAAGATTTTAGCTATAAGTATTTGTCATTTTAGCATTTGCTAACACCTGGTTTTAGTTGTTCAGCATAAGCGGCATTACCAGCATCAGGAGATCTTCATTTTCTTCTTTTTCGGAAGGCCTGAGGATACCTGCTTTGGTCGCGGTAGCCAGATCGATGGAGATCTCATCCCCTTCGGCTGCATTCAGCATTTCGATGAGGAACTTCGCATTAAAGGCTATCTGCATATCATCACCGGTGTACTGGCAGTTCATGCGTTCGTTACCTTCAAAGGAGAAGTCTACATCCTGGGCAGACAACTGGAGTTCGCTGCCGGTGATGCTCAATGCCACCTGGTTAGTGCTTTTATTGGCGAAAACACCTACCCGTTTCAGGGCATTCTGGAAATCGCTTTTTACCACGGTGAGACGGTAAGGGTTATCTTTTGGTATTACTACCTTATAGTCCGGGAACCGGGCGTCAATGAGGCGGCAGATCATCTGTGCGCCTTCGTGCTGCACAAAGAAATGGTTCTGGCTATAGGCAACTTTAATTTCAGTATCGTTATCAGGCAGCGCTGCTTTCAGCAGGTTCAGCGGTTTTTTAGGTACGATGAAACTATCGGCCTGCGGGCATTTTGCGTCTGTTCTTACATATTTTACCAGCCGGTGTGCATCGGTGGCAACAAAAGTAAGGCTGTCTGGCGCCAGTTCGAAGAATACGCCTGTCATAGCCGGGCGCAGATCGTCGTTGCTCACGGCGAACAGGGTTTTATTGATGGCAGTAACCAGGCCGGTAGCGGCCATTGTGAAAGAGGTAGTGTCATCGGCAGCCGGTTCTTTCGGGAAGTTTTCCGGGTTTTCCCCCATCACTTTGTATTTACCATTGTCTGAAGTGATTTCCACCGCGTAGGAGTTCAGGTCAATGTGGAAAGTCAGCGGCTGGTCGGGCAGATTTTTGAGAGAGTCCATCAGGATCTTCGCCGGGATACAGATCCGACCGCTTTCCTTGGCTTCCACCTCCAGCTTCACCCGCATAACAGTTTCCAGGTCAGTTGCAACTACAGTCAGTTCGTTTTTGTCAATCAGGAACATAAAGTCCTCCAGTATAGGCAATACCGTATTTGAATTGATAACCCCGCTGATCTGTTGTAATTGTTTTAATAAAGTAGAGGAAGAAACAATAAATTTCATGGTTTATATAAGTTTGCTTATCATTTTTTGTTGAAGGGTATAACCTTTAGGGCATGCTGCCCTGATTTCACCTGTCCCTCACATAAAAGGTCAAATGTAATGTAAACAAAGATAGAAAGTTTTGTTGTTCTCCGTAATTTCATCACATCTTATACACTAAGATAACGTGGTTTTACACAACGATTTGCAGTCATTCATATATTTCTGTTTAATATAATACTAAACGGAAGTAATAAAAAACCCCCTCTTGATTAGATGAGATGCAATAACCTGTATCATTTATTAGCGGAAGTGAAAAGAATTTCCCTATTCTTTTAAATTATCTTCAAATCGGTTACTTTTGCCGCGCTGAAAAATTATTACAAACCAACAAAAAAAAGCAGGTTATGAAACTGTCTCATTTAGCCGAAACGTTGATTGGATCCGAAATCATCAAGTTAGCAGCTGAAATAAAGGAGAAACAGGCCAAGGGTGAGAAGATATACAACTTCACAATTGGGGATTTTGACCCGAAGGTATTTCCTATCCCGGTTGAATTTGAACAGGAAATCATAACAGCCTATAAGGAACATCTGACCAATTATCCTCCTGCCGATGGTATTGCGGAGTTAAGACAGGCAGTAGGTGGCTTTATAGCTGAGCGTGAGGGTCTCTCCTACGATCCTGCAAAGGAAATCGTTATTTCCTGTGGTGGTCGTCCCATCATTTATGCCACCTTCAGAACCATTGTTGACCGTGGCGAAAAGATAGTATATGCTACGCCATCCTGGAATAACAACCACTATACCCACTTCCTGGAAGCGGAGCATGTAGTGCTGGAAACCAAAGCGGAAAATTTCTTCATGCCTACAGCAGCTGAACTGAAGCCGCTTCTGAAAGGCGCAACACTCCTGGCTCTCTGTTCTCCGCAGAATCCAACGGGTACCGCTTTCGGTAAACAGCAGCTGGAAGAGATCTGTGACCTGGTACTGGCTGAAAACAAAAGCAGAGGCGCAAACGAAAAGCCCCTCTATGTGTTGTTCGACCAGATGTACTGGGTGCTCACTTTTGGTGAAACCCACCACCATAACCCGGTTAGTCTCCGTCCTGAAATGAGGGATTATACCGTGTTCATTGATGGTATGAGTAAGGCTTTTGCTGCTACTGGTGTTAGAGTTGGCTGGGCCCTGGGACCGGCTCATGTAATTGGTAAAATGAAATCCATCCTCTCCCACGTTGGGGCCTGGAGCCCGATGGCAGAACAGAAAGCTGCCGCCCGCTACCTGGTTCAGAAAGAAAATGTGGATAAATACCTGCAGCACTTTAAAGGTGAAATCGAAGAACGCCTGGTAAAGATCTACGAAGGCTTCGATAAACTGAAAACTGCCGGCCATAAAGTAGAAGCCATTGCCCCGCAGGCTGCTATTTATCTCACCGTTAAGTTTGACTTGGTAGGCAAACAAACGGCTGATGGTACTACCCTCGCGGATCAGGCTGCGGTGACCTCCTACATCCTGAATGAAGCTAAAATAGCCCTGGTGCCGTTTTATGCTTTCGGATCTGCTAAAAACTCCCCATGGTACCGCCTGAGCGTGGGCACCTGCGTGAAGGAAGAGATCCCTGGCATGTTTGAGAAATTGCAGGCAGCGCTCGAAAAACTGAAATAAATGTCGCGGACTTTGTCCTGAAGCATGATTAGCTGATTTTACTGATTAGTCTGATTTAATCGGACTTCATTTAATATTCAGGGGGAGACGGAAGTGAGGTATTCACTTCTGTTTTCCTCTTTTAACTTCTCCTGAAGAACTGGCGAAACCAGTGTAACCAGCCGGTTTCGTCTTCCACTATTTTATACATCCCGAAAATAAAAACCAGTACCGTTAGCTGGTCTATCTTCCGTTATGATGCGATGGAGGTAAAAACTGTAATTAGCGTAATCAACTGGTTCCATCTTCCACAGAATCAAAAAAAGCAGCATAGTCTGTCGCTTTCATCTTCCCTAAAACAACAACCTATATAATCAATTGCTTACATCTCCCTGATTCCCCGAAAATCAAATCAGTATAATCATCATAACCCTGAAAAAAGAACAATAGCCGAAGGCCATCCCTCCGCTTGGCCCTGACTTTCTGACTTTTTTCTTCAAAAAGTTAAATGGATGTTAAAAGGTCAACTTTAGTTACTATTTCAAAAAAAGTCCCTAATTTTGACTCTGAAACTAAAAAAGTCAAAAAGTTAATGCATACAGAAGCTAAAGATGAAATGAGGGATAGGATCCTGGAGGCGGCTCTGAAGCGTTTTACTCATTATGGCGCTTCTAAAACTACGATGAACGAAATAGCAGATGATCTTCACTGCTCTAAAGCGTCGTTGTATTATTATTTCCCGGATAAAAAGGCAATGCACATTGCCGTACTGGAAAAAATTGCAGAAGCATATTTCCAGCAAATGGAAAAAGAAGCAGTACAGGTGAAATCGGCCGCTAAAGCCCTATATAATATCATCGATCTCCGGAAAGATTTTATCAGCAAATTCTGCCGGCTCGAATTATTCCAAATATTACAGGACAACTCAGCGCTTTTCCTCGCGGAAAAGAAAAAAGCAAAACAACGGGAATTTGATATTCATACCGCTATTATCAAAGCAGGAATTGAATCGGGGGAATTTAAAGTAAAAGATCCTGCCCAGGTTGCGGAATTGCTGGTGCTCACCACTATGGGATTACGTTTTTCGGTGCCGGATCATATCCGGGAAGATATGGATATGGATGAAGAAATGATGGACCAGGTGATAGAAAAACAAAAGCAATTACTTGAAATTTTCATAAAAGGAATAAAAGCTTAAACGGAAATCATGGTGGTGAGAGAAAGGATATTGGAAACAGCACTGAAAATGTTCAGGACTTATGGTGTGAAAGGAGTAACTATGTTTGATATCGCCCGCGATTGCGGGATCTCCAAAAAAACAGTTTACGAGCATTTCCAGGATAAACAGGCGCTGATAGACGAAGGGATGCAACAGTTGCTGACAAACCATATTAACTACTTCCATGAATGTTTGCAAACCACAGACAACGCTATAGAAGAACTGGTGCGCAACATGAAGTACATTACCAATATGGCTAAAACAATGAACCCGGTAATGCTGCATGAAATTCAGAAATACCATCCGGATACCTGGCGCAGTATTGAAAGTTTCAAGTCGGATAATGTGCTTTGTAACATCAAGAAGAATTTAAAGAGAGGAATGGCGGAAGGCCTATACCGCCAGAACCTTCACATCGATATTGTAGCACGCATGCGCCAGCTGCAGCTGGAGGCAGCTTTCGATCCGGAACAATACCCCGCAGATCAATATGAAATGCACGAGGTAATGGAACAGGTAACCGCCCACTTTATACTGGGCATCGCTACCATCCGGGGACATAAACTGGTAAACCAGTACCTGCAAATAAAAGAAGAAGAATAAAACTACTACGCTAACAGATTTATTTTTATGAAGCGATTAAAGTTAACGCTTGTCCTCCTCATGGGGATAGGGGTATATAATGGCTATGCCCAAACGCAGCTAACCTTACAGGAAGCGCTGAAGTTTGCATTGAACAATAATAAACAACTGGCCAGAACCAAAATGGACGAGGAAATGGGAAAGTTCAAAACCCAGGAAGTCCGCTCCCAGGCCCTGCCTCAGCTGAATGGTAACGCCTCCTATACAGATAACCTGATGCTGCAGAAATCGCTCATACCAGGTGCTGTATTTGGTAAGCCCGACAGCTCTATACTGGTGGCTTTTGGGGTGAAGTATAATGCTACCGTTGGCGCAGAGCTTAGTCAGCAGATCTTTAACCAGGCTGTGTTCACCGGCCTGAAAGCCTCCAGGGCAGGAGAAGAATATTATAAGATACAAACAGAACAATCTGTTGAGAATGTGATCTACAATGTATCGCAGCTTTATTACCAGCTGCTGGTAACACAGGAAAAGATCATCACTATCAATAGCAATATCGAAAAGCTTACACAGCTGGTAAGCGCCACTAAATCTCAGTTTGATAACGGACTGGCAAAGAAAATTGACCTCGACCGCATCAAAGTGAACCTCATCAACAATATGACGCAACGCACGCAGTTGCTGAACCAATATGCCACGCAAACCAATAACCTGAAAAAGGTAATGGGTATGCCGCTTCAATCCACTTTCCTGCTGCCGCCGGCATCCCTGAAAGACATTGAAGCCAAAGCCGCAGGCGTATTACAGTACGATGATATGAACCTTGCCAACAGAACGGAATACAGGTTACTGAAGAAACAGGAAGAGCTGCAGTTGTTCCAGAAGAAGGCTTACCAGGCGGAAAATTATCCATCATTGTCGCTTTTCGGAAGATATTCCTATAACGGGATGAGCCAGCAATGGGCCTTCTCAAAAGACCCTTCCAATTCTACCAGCTGGTTTGGTGCAGCTGCCATCGGCATATCCCTGAAAGTGCCCATCTTCGATGGTTTTGGCCGCCGCTCCAAAGTAAGCCAGGCTAATGTAACCCTCCGTCAGCTGGGCAAACAACTGGAAGATACTGAGCTTACCCTCAACACAGATTACGAAAATGCCAAGCTGATGATCCGTAGCAATTTATCTACCATCACCACGCAAAAGGAAAACATGGACCTCGCCAACGAGGTGTATTATTCCACACAGAATAACTACAAGCTCGGACTGGCAGGTTTAACGGATCTGCTGAATGCGGAAACATCCCTGGCAGATGCACAAAACAGTTACAATGAAGCCCTGCTGCAATACAAACTGGCAGAGCTGGAAATCATAAAAAGCAAAGGAAGTTTAAAAGAACTCCTAAACTAAACGTATAAACGAAAACAAGGATAGAACACACAAACTATTTGCAGATGAAAAAGTTTATAATCTGGGGCCTGGTGACAATAGGTGCAGTAGTACTGATCATGTGGAAACTCAACGCCAATAAAAAAGCGAATGAGGCTAAAACAGAATTCGTAAAACAAAGCAATATCGGCGACATCCCTGTGCTGGTACAGAAAGTATCCCGCAACGATTTTTCCCAGGGATTCCTGGCCAACGGTAATTTCGCCCCAGTACGCGAACTGACGTACCTCGCGGAAACGGCCGGCCGTATTACCAAACTGCTGGTAGATGAAGGCAGCGTGGTAAGACAAGGCCAACCCATTGCCTATATTGATGGTCAGCTGCTCAACACCGACCTCGAATCTGCAAAAGCAAATCTCGACCAGCTGAAGGTAGACAAAGAAAGATATGAAAGCGCTTTCAAAACAGGAGGTGTTACCCAGAAACAGATGGATGATGCCCGCCTGCAGTACGATATCGCAAAAACACGCTACGAGGCCGCCAGCCGCAGGGTAAGCGATACTTATGTGAAAGCTCCTATCTCCGGAATCATCAATAAAAAATATATAGAACAGGGCGCTTACCTTTCTGTAGGCAACAAAATGTTCGACATCGTAGATGTGTCCAGGCTGAAACTGGCGGTATCTGTACCGGAAGGACAAGTGGTGACACTCAAAAAAGGCCAGAAAGTACAGGTTACTTCCAATGTTTTCCCTGAAACACAATACGAAGGTACCATCACCTTTATAGCAGCAAAAGGTGATAACTCCCTCAACTACCCGGTAGAAATGGAAGTAAATAATATTGAAGGAAAAGATCTGAAAGCCGGTATGTACGGCACAGCGCACTTTGTGGATCCGAATGCTGTTCAAACAATTTTCATTGCACGTACTGCATTTGTGGGCGGTGTGAACAGTAATACGGTATACGTAATGGAAGGCAATGTGGCAAAGAAGCGTAAAGTGGTGGCCGGCCGCATTGTTGGCGACCAGGTAGAAATACGGGAAGGACTGAAAGAAGGAGAAACTGTGATCACCAACGGTCAGATCAACCTGACAGAAGGTGCGGCAGTAACAGTTCAGAATGATAAAAAGTAAGCAGGGAAATGTATCTGGTGTTTGACCAAATTTTTGCAACATGAAGATTACTGAAGTATCAATAAAACGACCTACGATCGTGGTGGTGGTGTTCACCATCCTCACCCTCCTGGGCGTGATGAGCTATAAATCGCTGAACTATGAGCTGCTGCCAAAGTTTAGTTCCCCAATGGTAACCATTTCCACGGTATACCCGGGCGCCTCCCCCAACGAGGTGGAAAGTACAATTACCAAGAAGATTGAAGATGCCGTAGCATCTATGGAAAAGATCAAAAAGATCATCTCCAAGTCTTCTGAAAGTCTTTCTGTTATTACCGTTGAACTGAACAGTGATGCAGACGTGGACATTGCGCTGCAGGATGCACAACGTAAGGTAAACGCTATACTGGCCGATCTGCCAGGCGATGCCAAACCGCCATCACTCAATAAATTTTCCCTGGATGACCTTCCGATCATGACACTGTCTGCCACCGCAAAAATGGACGACAGGCAGTTTTATGACCTGGTAGATAAAAAGCTGCAGCCTTTATTATCCCGTTTACCGGGCGTGGCCCAGGTTTCGCTGATAGGTGGCCAGGAACGCGAAATACAGGTAAACGTAGATCCGAAGAAGCTGCAGGCTTTCAATTTATCTATCATGCAGGTGCGGCAGTTGATCACCAATGCCAACCTCGACTTCCCCACCGGTAAGGTGAAAACTGCCAACGAACAGATCCTGATCCGTTTGGCGGGTAAATATAAAAATGTTGACCAGCTGCGCAACCTGGTGCTGAAAACAACGGAAGATGGTACACAGGTACGGCTTGCGGATGTGGCGGATGTACAGGATGCCCAGAAAGATGCAGAACGTATTGCACGTGTAGATGGCACAGGAGCGATCGCGTTGCAGGTGCAGAAACAAACGGACGCCAACGCGGTAACCGTGAGTGAGGAGATGAAGAAGACCATCAGCAAAATAGAAAAAGACTATGCGGCGAATGAACTGAAGATGACGGTGGTTAATGATTCCTCTGATTTTACGCTGGAATCTGCCGATTCGGTTATACATGACCTTATCCTGGCGGTAGCCCTGGTGGCCGTTGTTATGTTGTTGTTCCTGCATAGCATCCGCAGTGCATTGTTTGTAATGATATCCATCCCCGCTTCCCTTGTTGCTACATTCATCGGGATGAAATTAATGGGCTTCTCGCTCAACCTCATGTCGCTGTTGGGTTTGTCGCTGGTGGTGGGTATTCTTGTGGATGACGCCATTGTGGTGCTTGAGAATATTTACCGGCATATGGAAATGGGTAAGAACCGTGTTCGTGCTGCCTTCGATGGGGTTAAAGAGATAGGCTTTACCGTTACCTCCATTACGTTGGTGATTGTGGTGGTGTTCCTGCCTATTTCATTAACCAACGAACTGGTGTCAAAGATTGTTCGTGAGTTCTGTGTGGTGGTGATGATTTCAACGATGCTCAGTTTACTGTCGTCCTTCATGATTGTACCGTTGTTGTCGTCCCGTTTTGGCAAGCTGGAACATATCACCGGCAAGAACCTTTTTGAGAAATTCATTCTCTGGTTTGAGGCACAGCTGCAGAAATTCACCAACTGGATGACCGTTATCCTGAAGTGGGCGCTGGGTCATAAAAGGATTACCATCGCGCTGGCGGTTGTTTTATTGATTGCCTCTTTTATGTTGATAGGTAAAGGCTACATTGGCGGTGAGTTTATCCCTAAGGGCGACCGCGGCCAGTTTATCGTGATGCTGGAAATGCCGAAAGATGCGTCTGTAGAGCAAACCAACCTGGCTACCCGTACAGCAGAAAAATATCTTAATAAAAAGCAGGAAATCACCCGTTTGATCACCACAGTAGGGCAAACAAGTGAAGATGGTTTCGGTAACTCACAGTCGACCGCTTATAAATCAGAAATCACTGTGATGCTGGTAGATCCTGAACACCGTGCGGATGCTTCAGATATTTATGCGGCTAAGATCAAGAAAGAACTGAAAGCCATTTTACCCGGAGTAAAAGTAAAAACTACAGATGTAAGTATCCTGGGTACTGCAGAGCGGGCGCCGGTAGAGCTGGTGGTAATGGGTACTGAGCTGGACAGCGTAATGAATTACGCCAAAAGGGCAATGGATACTCTCAAAACCATCAATGGGGCTACGGAAGTAAAATTGTCTGTAGAAGATGGTAACCCGGAAATTAATGTGCAGGTAGACAGGGATAAAATGGCTGCACTTGGCCTCACACTTGATGCCGTGGGTGGTACCATGCAAACGGCTTTCAGCGGTACTGCCGATGACTCCAAAGTTAAATTCCGTCAAGGTGATTATGAGTATGATATCAACATCCGTTTTGATGATTTCAACCGTAAGAACCTCGAAGATGTTTCCAATATACAGTTCATTAATGATAAAGGGCAGCTGATCAGGTTGTCGCAGTTTGCTGCGATCACAGAAGGCTCCGGCCCCAGTCACCTGGAAAGAAGGGACAAGAATACTTCTGTATCTGTACAGGCACAGGTGATGGGTCGTCCATCCGGTACGGTTACACAGGAGTTTGCAGATAAGCTGGCAAAAATGGATAAGCCTGCCGGTATCAGCTACCTGTTTGGTGGGGATGCCGAAAACCAGGGTGATTCATTTGGTACAATGGGTGCGGCATTACTGATCTCTATCGTGCTGGTATATCTTATAATGGTGGCGTTATATGATAACTACATTTATCCTTTCGTGGTGTTGTTCTCCATTCCGCTGGCCATCATTGGTGCATTACTGGCACTGGCGCTAACCAACAATACACTGAACATCTTTACCATATTGGGTATGATCATGCTGATAGGTCTGGTGGCAAAGAATGCGATCATGCTGGTAGACTTTGCCAACCAGATGAAGGAGCAGGGGCAAAGTACTTACCAGGCACTGATCCATGCCAACCATGCACGTTTGCGCCCTATCCTGATGACCACTATTGCGATGGTAATTGGTATGTTGCCAATTGCGTTGGCAACAGGTGGTGTGGCTTCTACTAAAAATGGGTTGGCGTGGGTGATCATCGGTGGCCTGATGAGTTCCATGTTCCTCACCCTGATCGTGGTACCGGTGGTATATATGATTATGGATATGGGTATGGCCAGGCTTGGAATTGGTAAATTATCTGCCAAACGTTATATCAGGCAACGTATGGTGGCTTCTTATGAAGAGGTGCCTTTAAATGAAATTCATTCGAATTAAGATATGTTACTAACAGTGTAACAGTTGTAGGTTTAGGTAACAGCCGGAGTAGTCATACTCCGGCTTTCTTTTTCTTTGATATTAACAAGAAATTCTTTCCTTTTCACATTCCCGTATGTTTTTCTGCGGACTATATTTGCAGCAAATACTCTTTATGAGAAACTATGTTCCCCTGTTAATATTACTGTTGACCCCTCTTTTTATTCATGTCCGGCAAACGTTTAACGGATTAACCCTTCCGGAAAGTGCAGTTGCTTATAATGGTGGTTATTTCGTATCGGGTATTGGTGCTAAACTGGCGCCGGTTAAGGATGGGGATGGTGTTATTTCTCATATAGGCAGTGATGGGAAACTGGTGTTAAAATATTTTGAAGATACACTTCATGCTCCTTCGGGCTTGCAGCTTATGAATAACATACTCTATGTGGCTGATCTTGACCATTTGAAAGGATATGATGTTGTAACGAAGAAAAAGGTATTTGATTTAAATCTGGAAGGAAAAGAAGGAATGCTTAATGATGTATGCCGTGTGAATGACAGCTTATTGCTGACAACGGATTCATTCAAAGGGCATGTATTGATGGTGAATATTTTTACAGGCACTTATACTGTGCTGAAAGGGAATATGGCTGCGCCAAACGGGGTTTGCTATGATGCGGCCGCTGACAAAGTATACGTGTGTGCAATGGGGCCCAATTATGACGGAGCTGGCAAGGTATACGCTAAAAAACTGCATGACGGTAATGCTGCTTTTGAGCCACTGGAAGGAGCTCCTGTTGGTTTGCTGGATGGAATGATATTGTTAGATGATCATCGTTTGCTGATATCCGATTGGATAACGCTCAGTAACCCAACAGCAGGAAAGCTGCATGTATATGATCTCAATAAAAAACAATATACCACGATCAATACCCAACGCGCCCCGGCAGATATTGCCCTGGATGCAAAACAGCAGGTATTGCTGATGCCGCAGATGCTGGATAACCTGCTGAGAATAATTCCACTGAAAGAGTATGGATTATGAGAGGTACCGGGAAGCGATTTACAGCCACTCCCCGGTGACAGATCATTTTCTTGCTAAAAGCAGCATATGCGAAACAGGAAAAGGGATAGGTAAGGGTACACCATTTTTGCACGGGCGCATCAATTGTACCTTACCTTCCAGCCTGTTATTTACAATCCATTCATTACGCCAGGTAGTAGAGAGGTTATCCAGCCGAAGGCCGGCTTCTTCGAGAGCAGTTTTCCAGTCTTCGTAATTCCAGAAGCAAAATGTTTCATGCATTTCACTCAGCCAGTTATCATGATAATCTTTTTTGAAAAGAAATTCACATGCATTTTGCATGGATAACTGCGCATAGGTTTGACCTTCAATGGTTACCCATTCATGCGGCAGCTGAAATCCTTCGTGATGGCGAAAATCTTTCGCAAATTGTTTAAACAGCGCCATAGTAGACAGTTTCCCCAGCCATGCGGCCAGTTCCTGCGTAGTGGCATTTTTGGGTAAGGTTAGATCATTTTCCCCATCGGCTTCGTTGAGCCAGAGGAGGATAGTTTCTTCTTTGTTTTCCGGGCCTACAACATCGCGGTTAATCCAGACGCCGCCGGGTACCAGTTCATTATAACGGTTGCGTATAAACGCAAGCAGGTCTTCCCTGCTGCCATATGATTCAATTTCATGGGTAAGCGAGGAGGTATGAATGGTATTCATGCTGCCTGCTTCAAATACGAGGCTGGTCACTGCATTTTTTTGTGAGAAGAACACTGATGGGTTGGCGAATTCACCATTGTGTTTTCTTTGAAGACAGATATCATACAGGTGCCGGGATACTTCAATCCCGTAGAAGTCGCATTCATGCAGGCGATCATCCCCGCAGGCCATCTTAATCCACGAACCCACCGCACAACCGATATCACCGATATTGCCGGGTTGTATGTAAGGCGCCGTTTCCCGGTATTTCTGCACCGCGATGTCGTCCATTTGTTTTACGTATACGTTGTAATCACGGGTAGCGGTTAGATCGCCGTCGGCCCCGATGATGGGATCTTTGAGAATTTGCTGCACCTTCTCTCCTACATTGTAGAGCGACCATATTTTAAAAGATGCCGGGTGCATCTGGTCGAGAGCAGTTTTATTTTTGCGCCAGTCGCCGGCTTGCGCTACCAGTTTTACCACGTCCCATGGCATGGGCTGTGTGAATTGCCTGCTTACCGGGTCCCACTCTGCCGGCAATATGGTGAAGCCATGCTTTATGTACATGTCTTTAACGGCGGTGGAGCAAATAACCAGTGTATTGGCAGGGGTAATTGAGTGAATGCCTTCACTGGAATGCCGTATTGTTTTTATTGTATATTCCGTGAAGTCACTGATCACTCCTACATCGTCGATCCCGTATACATATACCGGAACATCCAGGGAGTTGGAAAATTCCTGGATAATCATAGCCCGGAGATAGAATGGTACCGGGTTTCGTTTGGTGCCCAGGTGATTGGCGGAGGTAACTGCGAAAATCACGCCTTCTATATCCTGTGTGGCTAACGGTTGGCCATATACGTCTTTTTCGCCTTCCAGTTTGCATTTGATCAGGCGGTTCAGGTATTTGAACTGAAAATCTGTGAGCAGGTGATGCCGGCCGGGTATGAGTAAATACATGGCATGAAGTTAAGGAATGCGTTGATTTTTTTGTATACAGGTTAATCAAAAATAACAGAGGGTGTATCGTGGATCAGATACACCCTCTCTGAGGTAACATGCTTGGAAGAAATAAGAATAATTTACAGAGCTGCTGTTTTCCTAACCTCCTCGAAAGTGTAGCTAAGCGTTACTTCACCATTTTCGAATACGGTATGCAGAAGATCGGCGGATGCCGGGGCTTCTCTTTCGGTTACAGTTTTAAATGTGTTATTATCTTTAATAAGCCTGAGTTTTCCGGCTTTGGATTTTTTGAAAGAAGTACGCAAATGGCCGCTGGCATCCAGTTCTACAGGCATTTTTTGTACGTTGATGGATTTTCCGTTTACAATAGCGTATGCGCATTTGAGAGCAAATTCCTGCGTATCGCGGTTTACGCGTTGAAGCAACGCGCCACCCATGCCCAATACCAGGTTTTCTGCGCTGATGCCGGCCTGCTTTAATGCTTCGAATATGCCGGGAATAGAGGAATAGCTGATGCCGTCGCCCTGGATCACCCGTACCTGTGGGGGCAGTACTCTATATCCCTTTTCGTTGACAGTGTAACCGAATTTGTCCATGAGGATGGTAAAGATGCGGAGCAGGGTTTGTACCGGATCTCCGCTGTCGGGGCGGATCACCAGGGTACCCTCTCTTTTCAGGATCTGTTCTTTTAAAGCAGTGCCCCAATATTCTTCACAGGCTCTGAAAATATTGTAGGAGTCTGATACGCAGGCAATGGTACCGGTAGGATAACTATCCAGTATGTGTTTGAATATTTCCAGTTCTCCTTCTTCCCCCAGGAGCGTAACTACAGAATGTTCTGTGGCGGGGATAGATAAGCCCGGGGCCGCAGGCGCATTGTAATATTTTTTTGCAAATACGGAACCTGGAATGGTATCGCTGCCGGTAAAGCTTACCAGATGGGCACTTCCGCCGATACCGGCGCTTTCCACGGAGCTGGCGCCACGGAAGCCAAAGTCGTTCAGCACAAAGTCGATGCCCGCAAAAGCCTCAGCACTGGCAGTTTCGTCATAATATTTCCTTACCACTTTTTTTATTTCCCTGGATACGGAAGCTACGGTGCATGGGTACCATACCTGCATAAGTAATGTTTCAAGGAAGTTGGTGAGCCAGAAACATTCAGGGTCGGTATTTTCGATGGTCATCAGCACATTTCGTACAGGCACTACTGTACCTTCTGCTACTGCTTTGATGCGCACCGGAAGTTTACCTCCGTATTTATCAATAATATATTCAAAGCGGCTGCGGTCAAATACATCTTTCCTGCCAAACACCTCTGTGAGTATGGTTTCGGCCTCGTCCAGCTTTTCTTTTGTGAATACTACTCCGCTCAGGTATTCTTTTAAGAAATATTGCAGGCCATAAAAAACGGTTTCATCAAATTTGCCGCCCCGGCTTTCCAGGTAGGAGTATATAAATTGAGTGCCGGGGACATATAATTTATGGTGGGAGTATTTATAAGCATCGGCCAGGAGGATAAGATTTTCCTTTGTCATATCTCAATATTTTAGTCTTAGGCAATATATTTTTCAGTCAGTTTTGCCAGTAAGGGAATATGGGTATCATTGATCTCTCCTTTGGCAATTAAATTGGGTATATCTGTCACCGTTACCCAGCGTACTTCCTGCAGATCGTCGCCAGCGGCGGGCTCGCCATAAAGCAGGTCGGTGCTGAACAGGGTGGTAATAATTTTATTCACTTCGCTGCGATAGCGCCAGTCGTTTACTTTCAGGGAAGCTACGTATTGCATGGGACCTGTTTCCACGGTGCCGCATTCTTCCTGCAATTCCCTGGTGGCGGCCATTTCAAAGTTATCGTCTGTTGGATCGGAAAACCCGCCTGGCAGGCGCCATACATTTTCATTGGGTTTGCGGCCCAGCAGCAGTTCAGTTTTGTTATTCCTGAAGAGTGCGATATCTACAGTAGCATATACGGAAGGAAAAAGATTATAGGTATTGTAGATGATACCGGCACGGAATTCTTCTGTATCAAACACCTTATCAGATATAGCTTCCCGCATGGCGGTAGCGTTATAGTCCTGTACCGGAGGAAGGGCCTCAGTTTTAAATTTACCGGAATAGGTGTCCATAAAACTGTTGCGGCTGCCGTACAATAAGAAAGTTTCATGGGGAAAATTACTGTGAAGCAGTTCATCCAGTTTTTGTGACCATATGGTATCACTTTTCTGATCGCTCAGGGGGAGCACAATAATTTCGGGGAACTGTTGTTTGATCATCCGTTCGCGGGTATAGTAATCCAGCGGATTTTTTCGGCTGCCCCGTACAGGACTAACGCCAAGTATAATGATCACACGGTTGTGCTTTTGTTTCACCTGGCGGATGAGCTCCAGGTGCCCTTCGTGGAGGGACGGTGTCTGGAACCTGGCGATAATAACTCCTGTGGGCTTTGTGTTTTGCATGTTGAGCTATTTTGTGTAATTGTTACACAAATATAGAAACCCTTTTCGGATTTCCAAAATATTTCTTGTAAAAAATACACAAAATAAGAAACAGGCTAGTGATCAGATGCTAAAACACTGCAGCTACTCTGATGCATTTGCATTACAGGATTGCTGACGGCTTGCGAAGAGGCTCTAAAACACTGTAACCAGCCGCGTTCCATAATATGGTTGTTGTGGCGGGCTGTCTCATGTACTGGCCACAACCTTTTCATCGCATCCTCATTGTAGAGGGACTGGTATTAGCTATGCCGGAACCAGGTTTCTGCCTTGGAATGCGCAGCAGCATTGCGGGAAGCGGCCATGCCGGAGCCCAATACCTGCGTTGAAATACAGCCCCGGTTATACTTCCGACATCTCTCTGTCTGCAACAAACAGGGCAGTGGTGCTGCAATGCATCTATATCTCAAACGTCATTCCTTCTTTTTTCAGTTTAAAATACCGGGCTTCATCGAAGCTGAAAAGTTTGGCTGGCCTCCCCTGTGATACCTGTTTTTGCTTTTCGTTATGTGCAATCAGTATTCCCAGGTGATTGATCTTCTTCTGGAAGTTACGACGGTCGATAGGCCTGTCAAGCAACGTTTCGTAGAGTTTTTCCAGGTCGGCGATGGGGAATTTGTTATCCAGCAGTTCAAATCCGATAGGTTCATAGCGGATCTTACTGCGGAGGCGCTGTACCGCAATATCTATAATAGTTGCATGGTCAAAGGCCAGCGTTGGCAGGTTTTTGATATTGAACCATTTGGCGTCTTCTGCATCAGAACTGGCGGCGAGCTTGAAATTAGTTGGATTTACCAGCCCGAAGTATGCGATAGACACTACCCTTCCCCGCGGATCGCGGCCGGGCAGGCCAAAGGTATACAGTTGTTCGAGGTAGTTGATATTTACACCGGCTTCGGTAAGCAGTTCACGGGTAACGGCTTCTTCCAGCGCTTCTTCATCCAGCACAAATCCGCCGGGCAGTGCCCAGCTGTGCAGGTAGGGCTCTATGGTGCGCTTGATCAGCAGTACCACAATGCCTTCTTTTGGAATATATCCAAATACGACTGCATCTACAGTTAGTCTGATGTTTTGTATGATCGGCAAACTCTTATATGATTATTTTGCTTGAATGTAATGTTCCAGTTGGGCAGTGCCTTTGTGCAAATTTACGAACAAAGGATTTTTCAGCGGGTCAAAAACAATGATGGTGCTTTGCTCCCAGATATCCTGCGGCACAGGCAGCTCAATGATCACTTCCTGGCCGTTTGCGCGGCGGAAAAGCAGGCTATCCTTGCCGGCCATATGTCTTTTGTACTGATGCTGGTCGAGGTAATCGGTCAGCTCTTTTCTCAGCTGCAGCACGGAATCGGTCAGCGGGTTGGAGGCTGGTTTGAATTCGCGGTACACGTAGCATTTTTCAGTTATAACATCGTAGGCCGATCTGTCGGTGTTGCGTTCGTCATTACGGGTATGGTTACACGCGAACAGTAACAGGGAAATACCCAGGAGTGATAATATTTTTTTCATGATCTCATAGCTTTAATGTTCGTAACAATCATAGTTGCGCTGGCGGTAAATTTTTCCGTCGCGGAATTCTATGATAGTGCAAATGAATGCTTTCATTATTTGTCCCCGGCGGAACTGTCCTGCATCTACACCTATTTCCCCGGTCCATTTAGCTTCTACTACCAGGGTATTCCCTGATTCCACCACTTTCAGCACGCTGAAATGCTGTGCTTTCAAAATTATTTTATTCGTAGCCATGCTTTCCAGCATGATGTCAAAGTTCCGTTGTTTAATTTCATTCGAGAGCTGGTTTGGGTATTCAGTCTGAATAATATTTGGATGAAAAATCCTGGCAAATTCAACGGGATCTGCTGAAAAGCTTTCCAGCAGCTGGAAATACCGGTATATAAGCGCCAGTTTCTCTTCCATTTAAAGGGATAAATTGAAATTTTGCGAATTACGTATTTATGCGAAAATATACATTTCGTACTTATATGTAAACCGCAAATTTTGAAGTGGTCTTAATCCGCGTGCCTCATTGAATGCTGCTAAATGCAAGTTTGTCCTTGTTATTTGTTTTGTCGATGATGTTATACACCAGTTTCAGCACATGTAGTGTGCCGTCGTAATTTACTTTATCTGCGGAGGCGGGAGTGTTTTTACAGAAGTAGAGTACCGGTATATTTTTTTTGTAGAAAGATGCGTGATCAGAGTTGCTGATACCACTGGAGTCATATACCAGTGGCAGCTCTTTGGTAGCGGCCTGCTGGATGATGGCTGACCATCCCGGGGAAGTACCGGTACCGCCGATCTGCAGCGCCGTACCCGGGCTCAGGGTACCAATGCCATCCATATTGATCATGTAGTTCACCTGTGAAAGGTCTACCTTACTATGGGAGGCGAAATAAGAGGAACCGGACAGGCCCTGTTCTTTTCCTGAAAAGGCAATAATGATATAGTTGTTGTTATGGAGACGGGAATTCTTCAGCAAGCGGGCTATTTCCAGCATGGCAGCGGTTCCGCTGGCATTGTCTTCGGTTTTATCGGTGGCGTCCCAGCCGGGGTAGTCGTAATGGGCGCCGATCACGATGGTCCTGGGCGCTTTGTTATTGATATAGCCGATCACGTTGGTACCGTTGCGCTGAATATTTTTAAAGGCTATCTGCATCTGGATAGGGAATCCATCGGCATCATCTGCTCCCAGTTTTTTACTGATATCGGCATTCACCCAAACCGCTGGTATGCCTGTAGCTTTGGGCCGCTGGTCCAGCCATTTCATTACTTCGGCGGCGGTTTCTTTACCATTATAAAATACCACGCCGGTAGCGCCGGCTTTCTCGGCAATCTGCGTTTGTTGCAGGTACTGCGCTACCATGCTTTTGCGGGTATCCGTATCCAGTTCTGCCACATTGATCAGCCAGATATTATCCGGTTCATTAACTCCCGGAATAGCCTCTCCCCTGGCTGTTTTGCCGGCACTGAAGGGAAGTGGTACAAATTGCCTGCCCGCTTCCAGTTTATTTCCGCTAATAGTCATCTGGCAATCGGCCGATGGCTCACGGGTCTCTTTCACGGTAAATGCCTGTAAAAAGCCATCTTCACCCATAGGCGTTAAACCTATTCGCTGCATTTGTTCAGAAAGATAGGTTGCGGCCAGCCGTTCGCCGGGAGCGCCTGTGCTGCGGCCTTCCAGCTTATCGCTGCTCAGGTAACTGATATGCGCTTGCAGGTTTCCAAGTGTTTTACGGTCTTCCTTTTTCTGTCCATAAATGCAGGTGGTTACAACTACCAATGGTAACAGCCAGGTTATCTTTTTCACAGCGAATCTGTTTTTGGGTGTTGGTGCAAAATTACGAATTACAAACAGCTAAAGCGCATTAACGTACCAATTCTTTTGACTATATCATTGTATTTTAAGTATTTATAATGTATACCTTCGTCTTAAAACAGTCATACGCCGTTTTATGTTGGCCGTTCATAATTCTCAAATCGCTATTTTTGCCCCGTTTTAAAAACAAAGTATGAAAAACACGCCTTTTACAGAGAAACACATTGCGCTGGGCGCCAAGATGGCCGCCTTTGCAGGTTACAACATGCCTATTTCCTACACTGGTATTAACGATGAGCACCAGGCGGTGCGTACCAACGCCGGTGTGTTTGATGTAAGCCACATGGGCGAATTTATTTTAAAGGGTGAAAACGCATTGGATCTGATCCAGCGAGTTACCAGCAACGATGCTTCCAAACTAACCGCTGGTAAAGCCCAGTACAGCTGCCTGCCAAACAATGAGGGCGGTATTGTAGACGACCTGCTCGTTTATTGCATTGAAGAAAACAAAGTATACATGCTGGTGGTAAACGCCAGTAATATTGAAAAAGACTGGAACTGGATCTCAGGGTTTAATACCAAAGGAGTGGAAATGCACAACATTTCCGATAAAACCTGTTTGCTGGCTATCCAGGGCCCTAACGCTACAAGTATCCTGCAACCGCTTACAGAAGTAGACCTGGTAAACATGAAGTATTACACCTTTGCCAAGGGAACTTTTGCTGGTGTGGATAACGTAGTGATCAGTGCAACAGGTTACACCGGCGCCGGTGGTATTGAAATATATTTTGAAGACAAGGACGGAGCTGCAGATAAGATCTGGAATGCCATCTTCGCAGAAGGTGGGCCTAAGGGTCTTAAGCCTATCGGTTTGGGAGCCCGCGATACGCTTCGCCTCGAAATGGGATTTTGCCTTTACGGAAATGATATTGACGACACTACTTCCCCGCTGGAAGCCGGTTTGGGATGGATCACCAAATTCACCAAACCATTTACCTCCAGCGAGTTATTCGCAAAACAAAAAGCAGAAGGCGTAAGCAAAAAACTGGTAGGCTTTGAAATGATAGATAAGGGCATTCCGCGCCACGACTATGAAATTAAAGATGCTGCAGGTAACACAATTGGTCGTGTAACCTCCGGAACCCAGTCGCCATCTATGCAGAAGGCTATCGGCCTTGGCTATGTGAAAACGGCTTTTGCTGCATTGGATACTGAAATTTTTATCGCAGTAAGGGACAAGCTCCTGAAAGCAAAAGTGGTAAAAGTGCCTTTCCTGGGCTAGGAATATGTATGAATAGCCGGTTAAAGTTGTTAGTTTCGGTGCCTGGAAAGTTTCCGGCGCACCGGAATTTTTGTATTTTATTGCCATATCTATGCCTACTATTCATTTAACTACCGTTATCTATGCCCCGCTGGAAAGGGTTTTTGACCTGAGCAGGAGCATTACGCTACACAAGCGAAGTATGTCGCACCGGCAGGAAGATGCGATAAAAGGCCGCACCAACGGCCTGATATCCTATAATGAAACAGTGACCTGGAGAGCAAAGCATCTTGGGAAAATGAGGGAACTAACCACTAAAATCACCGCTATGCGTCAGAATGAATCATTTACTGACCAAATGACTGACGGGGATTTTACCCATTTGAATCATGAACATTATTTTAAACAGATAGAAAATGCCACTGTGATGATTGATATTATGAACTTTGGCACTCCTTATGGCTGGTTTGGAAGAGTATTTGAGCGGTTCTACCTGCAAAAATATATGACCAGGCTCCTGCAGGAAAGAAATAATACCATTAAGGATTACGCAGAGAGTGAGAAGTGGAGGGTGATCCTTGATTAAAACAAAACGCAACTGAATGACAGAAAGCAACAAACCCAGCCTGGAAGTATGTTTATCTCCGGCCTTGTTACATTTATTTGATGTAAAAAACAGCATTGTAGTTATTATAGATGTATTGCGCGCTACTTCTACTATTTGTACTGCCCTGTATAACGGCGCTTCCCGTGTAATACCGGTAGCCAGCGTGGAAGAATGTGTGAATATAGGCCGTGCCATAGGTGGTATCACCGCTGGTGAAAGAGATGGCAGGATCGCGGAAGGGCTGGCATACGGCAACTCTCCTTTTGAATATCCCCGTGAGTTTGTGGAAAATAAAACGCTGGTACTCACCACCACCAACGGTACCAAATTATTACACATGGCCAAAGATGCCATACAGATCATCACCGGCTCCTTCCCTAACATCAGCGCTGTTTGCGATTACCTGGTGGCGCAAAACCAGAACGTGATCCTGGGCTGTGCTGCATGGAAAGACCGCGTAAATATGGAAGACACGCTGTTTGCCGGCGCCGTGGTAAGCCGTATCAAACAACATTTTGACGTAAACTGCGACTCTGCCATTGCAGCTGAAACCCTTTATCACTCGGCCAAAAACGACATCTATACCTTCATGAGGCAGGCCTCTCACTATAAGCGCCTGGCGCAATATGGCCTGGAAAAAGATATACATTACTGTCTTACTGCCGATGGAGCGAGTGTATTACCTCTGTTCAGGGATGGGGAGCTTATTGCTCACTCCTGATAATATATAAAAATTCCGGAGAGATGAAAGCGGCCTCCCACTTTTATCTCCCCGGATTAATTTAAGACCTGAAGCGTCTAAGGTGCGTGGCGCTTCTCTTTTATTGCGGCCGGCACGCCAATTACTGTTACCTCATCAGGCACATTTTTCAAAACGAGGCTGGCAGCACCCACAATACTGTTGCTACCAATAGTTCTGTTCTCTAACACGGTGGCCTTCACTCCAATGAGATTGGTATCGCCTATTTTAACAAATCCAGAAATCGCTACTCCGGGATTCAGGAGATTGTAGTTACCAATAACTACATCATGGCCAATAGTGATGCCCGGATTAAAAATATTAAAAGAGCCGATGGTTATAAATGTAGTGAGAGAGCAGTTAGCGTTTATAATATTACCACGGCCCAATACGATATTTTCAAAATCCGCTACTACATTAGGATGTATGAGATTAGGGAAATCAAAGTCCGCCTCAAGGGTAGTTGCCAGTTTCTGAATGACAGCCGGATTTCCAATAGCAATGGCAAGCGATGCTCCTTTTATAAGAGGCAGATCCTTTTCTCCTAATACCGGTACTTCTTTTCCGCTTATTTTAATGGAGGCGCCTGCAACAATGTCAACAAAACCTTTAATGTAATAGCCCCCAATCTGGCGGATTAGAAAATAGACTTCTTTTGCAAGCCCGCCGGCACCAAGGATATAAATGTTTTTCATTGGTGTTTTATTAATTTATCTGTTCAAAGCATCTGCTATTACATTGTCTAGTGCCTGGCCCAGCAGTTTTACCCTTGCGGCAGATACTGCAGCTAATTGTTCATCGTTTACAACATAATGTTCAGCCTGGTATCCGTGGAGCACCTGTAACATCTTCTCCGAGAGGTCCCTTTCGTTACCTACTTGGAAGAAGGTAACAAGTGGATTGTCGATTTCTTTGTTAATATCAATATCAGAAATAATAGCCTGTTTACCAAATGCAATAGCATCATAAGTAGCTCCTCCGCCAGGCCCTCCTTCAAATAAGGTCGGCTGAATAAGCGCAATCGCCTGTAATAATATTCCGATCTGCTCCTTTTTGGAAATGTATCCCAGAAAGTGAACCCTGTTTTCAATCCCCATGCGCCGGATTTCCTCTTTTAGCGAAGCAAAGTAGGCTGCATCCCTGCTGTCTTCGGTATTACCGGTGCAAACCAGCGCTATATTTTCCGGGGTGTTGTCACTTAGCATTTTCAATGCACGGAAAGCTGTAAGGTGCGATTTATGTAACCAGAACTGGTTAGATATAATAAAATACTTTTCAGGGAGACCATACATAGTTTTTAGCTCGTCATAGTTATCTGAGAGCAACTTTCTGTTATATACTGGCGTAAAAGGCAGACAGACTATTTCACTTTCATGACCCGGATAAAACTTATCTGCGTCACTTTTTACCGCTCTGGAATTCACAATGATTTTTGGGGCGGCATCCAGCATTTTTTTAAAATACTGGTCTCTTCGTTGTATTTCCTCCTGTTGGAAGAATTGGGGAAGATATTTATGCTGAAAATCGTATAGATAGCCGATCCATGATATTTTTACCTCATCAGGCAATACGTCCAGGCACGGAATAAGTAAGGCAATATGATGTTTTCTGATAGCGGTATTCAGGCCAGTTATGCCCCTGTATACCACCATCTTTATTTCAGATGCGAATTCACTGAAGTGAGTTCGTTTGTCGTCAACAGGCAGTGGTTTACTTTTTAATCCCAGCTTATAAAGCAACCGGTTGAATTTGCTGGTCCGGGGGCTATTATCCGGGATTAATAGAATGACTTCATATTTATCGGTTGCGAGAATCCCCCGCATGATCAGCTTAAGAAAATCAATTCCTCCGCCCCACCCAATAAATCCCGTGGCATGAATGCCAATCTTTTTCTTATTCATATCACAAACTGCAGCGAGTTATTTTTGATAGTAGGAGAGAATTGTATTGACAATAAGGGTAATTTCCGCTTCGGTAAGGTCAGGAAAGCTGGGTAGGTTAATTCCTCTCCAGCCAAGATCCTCACCTGTTTTATGCCTTTCATATTTTGATGAATACATGGGCATGGTATGCACAGGATAAAAGAGCGGTCTTGTTTCAATCCCCGCTTGTTTCAATACCTCTCTTAATTCGTCCCGTTCGTCAGCACTTTTTACCAATATAGAACACATCCAGTATGAATGAAAAACGTTCTCACCTTCTTTATGGAAAGACACAGGTGTTCCCTCAAATGCCTTTTGATAGGTATGGGCAATTTCCCTTTTCCTTGCAATAATTTCCTCTATCCTTGATAACTGTGCAATGCCGATGGCAGCACATATATTGGTCATCCGGTAGTTATAACCAATTACATCATGCCAATATTCCCGGTGTTTAGCGAGTCCCTGGCCTTTAAAATGAACCAAGCGGTCGTAGAGTGTCTGGTCGTTGGTAACTACCATGCCGCCTTCGCCGGTCGTAATAGTTTTGTTGCCAAAAAAACTGAAGGTAGACACATCGCCAAAGGTGCCCACATACTGACCTTTATATTTGCTACCGATGGCTTCTGCACAATCTTCTATCAGGAAGATGCTGTTTTCCCGGCAGATGCCTGCCAGTGTATCCATTTCGCAGGGGTGCCCATATAAATGAACAGCCATTACCGCTTTGGTTCTGCTGGTAATTTTCTTTTTCACATGTCGGGGGTCCATCTGCCAGGTATCTGCCAGGGAATCTACAAAAACCGGGGTAGCACCGGTATAAGCAATGGCATTAACGGAAGCGATATAGGTTAGACTGGGCACTATTACCTCATCTCCAGGGCCAATACCAAGTGCCACTAATGCCAGATGCAGTGCTACTGTACCATTGCATACAGATGCTGCATGATCAACACCAATATATCTGGCGAATTCCTGTTCAAATGCTGTAATAAATTTTCCTTTGGAAGAAATCCAGGTGGAGTCAAGGCACTCCATTACATTCTTTTTTTCCTTTTCTCCCAGGGTTGGCTTATAAACAGGAATAGTATAATTATTCATAATCAATATTATTATCCCGGCAACCTTTTACGTACTGTCAGGTGCAGTTGACTGCTAACCGCTAACTGTAAAAGAATAGGTCAAGGACTTGAATAAATAAAAAAGACGTTAGTATTAAGGTGCTAACGTCAGGGGAAATTAATTTCCGCCACAATTTTACAGCAAATAGCTGGGTTAAACAAACCAGTTGTCCTAATTGAAGATGGTTTGTTGACTTTGTTTCGGTCCCGGAGTCATCATTGGCGCCAGGCCGGCATTTTTCAGGGCTGTCGGCCACTGGGCAAGCCTCGAAGGGTCTTCAACTCCATATTTAACCAAAAAATCCTATATTCTGTCATCTAAAAGATAATGCCATGATACACTATCTGTGCAGTACCTGCGGTGTGCAATATGATGCCGCCAGCCAGGCGCCGGAACATTGCCCTATTTGTGAAGATGACCGGCAATACGTTAATCCCAATGGCCAGAGCTGGACCACCCTGGAGCAGGTGCAGAAAACCCACCGGAATATTATAGAAATGGTGGCGCCCGACCTGTACGCCATTTACACCACGCCCGATTTTGCCATTGGGCAGCGGGCGCATTTACTGATCACCCCTTCGGGGAATATCCTCTGGGATTGCATTGCTAACCTCGACGCCTCTACGATAAATATTATTCGGCAGCTTGGCGGCATAAAAGTCATTGCCCTTTCCCATCCGCATTATTTTTCCACCATCGTGGAATGGAGCCATGCTTTTGGCAATATCCCCGTTTATGTGCATCAGCTGGATGCCGGGTGGTTGCAACGCCATGATGACGTGATCAAACTATGGGATGGCGGAGAGTTGCCGCTATGGGATGATATCAGACTGGTACTGTGCGGTGGTCATTTCCCGGGCGGTAACGTGTTGTATGCTCCTGCCGGAAAAGGCTGTTTGCTGGTGGGAGATGTTATACAGGTATCTTCCGACAGGAAAACAGTATCGGTGATGTATAGCTATCCAAATAATATTCCCGTATCAGCAAAGGAAATCAATGCCCTGCATGCCGCCATAAAACCGCTGAATTATGATGCGATGTATGGCGCTTTTGGAAAATATATTAAAACAGGAGCCCGGGAAGCGGTAGATTTTTCTCTGGAAAGGTACCTGCGTCATATACGGTAAATAGTTGATAAACAGGCATCTATATTTAAAGAAAATTATATTGAAAAATGGGCGTTGCAATGACCGCGCAAATGAACGGCGATTAACGGGTTGTTAATGGCCTGGCTGCGGGTTATTAGAAATTTTCTGCTTACTTTTGTGGATTGCCTTTTTATCAGCTGTTAAGTTTTTTTGATATATCTATTAACCCTTTTGCTGATAATAAAAGCGGGCAACAACGTATAGTATGTCGCTACCCCATTTGCTAAAATATGTTTACAACAACGGCACTGATGAAGTGATCCGCAGGGGGAAGCGTATTTTTTCTTCCGGGGGCGTTGAACTCATCGAGGCAGACCCGGTGCTGAAAACAGCTACCTTCCGCGTAAAGAGCGACACACATGCCAATTACTACCGCGTTTCCATCAACAAGTATGGGGAAACAAGCGGTATGTCTATCCGGTGTCAATGCCCTTACAACCTGGGCGACATCTGCCGGCACGAAGCCGCAGCGCTGTTCCAGCTCCAGGAAATGCTGGACAAAAATCATTTCGAGAGCTTCGACACACAGTTTGATCAGCAGCATACGCTGATTAAAATGAAGTCTATCGATATTAAATCCATTAAACTGCTTACCTCCGGTACCATACTGGCAGAGGCAGAGGAAATTGCCAAAAAACATCCCGCCAAAATAAACCTGGCTAAAGATGAAAAGGTAGAAGCTGTACTAACGCTTAACGGGAAAGAGTTTCCGCTGATTATCCAACGGAATGAAGAACGGTTTTTTGATACGCATTGCACCTGCGACGAAACAGAACATGCGCTATGCGTTCACAAAACAGCCCTGTTCCTGCAACTCCTGCAGAAAAACGGCCCGTTCTATTTCGATACACTCCGGAACTGGGACAAGGAAAAGAATAAGCTGCTATCACTATACGGCTATTCCCTTACCGATGACCTCGACGGAAAATTTGCCTTCTCTTACATGGATGGTAAACCCTTTCTGCGCGTACTCGACCCTTCCATCAAACGCGTAGATGGCGCTGCCGCAGGCCGGCAACCGGTTACAGCCCCACCGCCACCGGAAGAGACCATCACCATTACGCAAAGGCTGGCAGCAGTTTTCAACGCCAATGAAACACTGTATCCTTATTTTAAAATAGACCTGGTAAGCGGCGAAATAAACGAAGAACAAACCGCCTTCGTATCACTGGCCAGCAAACTGGATCTTACCAAATACATCGACTTCTACCAGTTCAAGGAAAAAGACCGTGAACTGATAGCGCCTATACGAAAATTACAGGGCACTGAAGTCAGCAAATTCCTCAGCAAAAATTCCCCCTTTGCCGGTATATGGGAAAATATTACGCATGAAAATGCAGAAGAGCTCCCTACCGAAACAAAAGAACTGATGCTGGAATACCTCCATCCCAAACTCGCCAAACTGTTCCCACAGCTGGCAGAACACGGACTGGTATTTGAACTGCCCAACAGGCAGGCCTTCAAAACAAAGAACCTGCAGCAACTGCAGATTGGCGCCGACAGGCTCAAACTGATCATAAAAACCAATACGGGTGATACTCATGTAGACATCAACTGCTATGTGAACATTGAAGGAGAACTGGTAAATGTATCTGAAAATGAATGGGAAAGCCCGTTAATGTTCCTGTACAAACAAGTGATCTATTTGTTTGAAAGCCCGCAGGATGCCCTCCACGTAGAGCTTTTCCGCCAGAACGGGCAGCTGCGTATCGCTAACCGGGAATGGCCGGCCTACCTGAAAGATTACCTGCTGCCGCTGAGCCGCCAGTACGATATACAGTTCGATAAAGGACTGCTCGCAGAACTGAAGGATGTAATGCCGGAACCACGGGTATTCCTGAAAGAACTCGGTGAAACATTTATCATACAGCCCGGTTTTGCTTACCGGGGCCAGGAAGTAGAGTGGAACGACGAAAGCAAGATCACCGTGCAGGAGGGAAATAAAGTGCTCGTTATCCACCGCAATAAAGATGCGGAAGATGCTTTTGTAAATAAGCTCCGCACTTTACATACCAACTTCGCACAACATGATAACCATAATTATTTTTATCTGCGCGCGAAAGAGGCGCTGAAAAATAACTGGTTCTTCCTGTTCTTCGATGCACTGAAGGAAATGAATGTGCGGGTGTTCGGATTCGATAACCTCCGCAACTTTAAATTCAGCTCGCATAAACCGGTCACTAACCTGCAGATCAGCTCCGGTATCGACTGGTTCGATGCACAGATCGAAGTACTGTATGGCGATCAGAAAGTAAGTATCAAGGATATTAAGAATGCGCTGGCCAACAAACAGAATTATGTTCAGCTGGCAGACGGCTCCCTGGGTCTGCTGCCGGAAGAATGGCTGCGCAAATACTCCCTGCTGTTTAAAGTTGGGGAAGAAAAAGATAAAGGACTTAAACTCAGCAAATACAACTTCAGCGTGATTGATGAGCTCTATGAGTTTATTGATGATGAAGCCGTAGTGCTGGAACTTGAACAGAAGCGCCGCAAACTATTGCAGTTCGATGAGATCCGCAGTATTGCCCTGCCGGAAAACCTGCAGGCAACTCTTCGCCCCTACCAGGAAAGCGGCTTCCAGTGGCTGAACTACCTCGATGATATCAAATGGGGCGGTATCCTGGCAGATGATATGGGGTTAGGTAAAACCATCCAGGCCCTCACCTTCCTGCAGTATTACAAGAATAAGCACGAAGGCAAAACAATGGCGCTGATCGTTTGTCCTACCACATTGATCTATAACTGGGAAAATGAGATCAGGAAATTTACACCGGATATCAGGCATCATATTCATCATGGCCCAGCGCGATTAAAATCCTCCGAGGAACTGGGTAAATTTGATGCTATCATTACCACCTATGGTACGCTCCGCAGTGATATTCAGCTGCTGATGAAGCTTGAATTTGACTACGTCATCCTCGATGAATCGCAGGCTATCAAGAACCCGCAGTCGAAAGTAACCAAAGCGGCACAACTGCTTCAAACCAAGAACCGGCTGGCGCTGAGCGGTACCCCCATGCAGAACAATACCTTCGATATTTATGCCCAGATGAACTTCCTGAACCCGGGTATGCTTGGCAGCGTAGACTTTTTCCGCAACGAATTTGCTACGCCCATCGATAAGTTCCAGGATGAAGAAAGAAAGGAACATCTGCGTAAACTGATCTATCCGTTTATTCTTCGGCGTACCAAGGAACAGGTGGCGAAAGATCTGCCGGAAAAAATAGAAACCGTGATCTTCTGCGAAATGGATGCGGAACAACGGCATATTTATGATGCCTACCGTAACACCTATCGCTCTAAGATCCTTGGTGTTATTGAAGACCAGGGTATGGAACGTTCCCAGCTTACCATCCTGCAGGGCCTCATGAAGCTGCGGCAGATATGCGATTCGCCCGCTATACTGAATGATACGGAGCAGTATCCGAATCATTCCGTGAAGCTGCATGAGCTTACCCGTGAAATTTCCGAAAACATCGGTAATCACAAAGTGCTGATCTTCTCTCAGTTCCTGGGAATGCTCGGATTGATCCGCGACCGGATGCAGCATCTCAAAATACCATATGAGTATTTTGATGGAAGCACTTCCACCGTTGATCGTGAAAAGGCTATCCAGAACTTCCAGCACAACGACGAATGCCGTGTATTCCTTATTTCACTGAAAGCCGGTGGCGTAGGTTTGAACCTCACTGCTGCTGATTATGTATACATCGTAGATCCATGGTGGAACCCGGCTGTAGAACAACAGGCCATTGACCGTACCCATCGTATCGGGCAAACCAAGAATATTTTTGCTTACCGCATGATCTGTAAAGATACCGTGGAAGAAAAAATATTGCAGTTGCAGGAACGCAAAAAGTCACTGGTGAAGGAAATTATTTCTGACGACAGTGGTTTTGTGAAAAAGCTGACGAAAGAAGATGTATTGTATTTGTTTAGTTAGAACAACAATAAACGATTCAGAAAAGAGCGGTTTTACGAAAGTAGAACCGCTTTTTTTTTTACAACATATTTTAAAAGATGTTCCTGGCCAGCACTTTCATTTTCTGCATACACCCTACCATTTCTGCATGGTTTGGCCATTGAGCACCTTCTCCACATCTCCCCTAAATATTATTTAATACACTGGTTATTAGTTAATTAAGAGAGAAATGAAGCCTTCTTGTCAATGCTGGCACTTCGCTGGCATTACCCTGTTTGTATCAAAACAATTGATCACATGCTACCAGATTCAAAAATCTCCCAATTGATAGGTTTACAGATTCCGGGCTTAACATTTCCCGCAGAACAACAAAAAGGAGCGATCAGCAAAGTGATTCACACCTTTGCCGGTTATACCGGCCGGATGATCAGAAGCGGGCAGCTTCATGAGGTAAAACGTTGTTTTAACGTGGCCGCTGTATTGTATCACAATGGGAGCAGTGCCCTGCGTAACGCTATAGAGGGCGCATTTATGTACACGCTCTCACCCCTCCTCTGTGGAAAACATAAGGAGCTGCTTCCTTTATCACTGAAGAATGTAAGGATTCAACATTTACAAACTATAGCTATTTAAAACACTTTTTATGATGACTATTCTCCTGGTACTGGCGGGATTGGCCTGCTTCGCGGTATTCTTCAAATCAGTCGACTATTTTGAAAAGATCTAAACACTGTTATTTATGAACGCATTATTTATTCTGTCACTTTTCGTTTTCGGCTATATGATCTATGTACTGTTGAAACCTGAAAAATTTTGATCGTAGATATCACTCCAACGCCTATACGCAAAGTTTATTTAACTGATTATAAAAATGACAACAGAAATCTCAGGCGTCATTGCCACCTACGGCATCACGCTATTACTTGCCTGGCCACTGTCGAGGTACATTGTAAAGGTATTCAGGGGCGATCGGACCTGGTCCGATTTTATGTCGCCGCTGGAACGCCTCATCTTTAAAATTTCCGGTATCAATCCTGCTGAGGAAATGAACTGGAAACAACACATGAAGGCATTGCTCACCATCAACCTTGTATGGTTTGTATATGCCTTCTTTACGCTGCTCTTCCAGGATAAACTGCCACTGAACCCCGATGGAAATCCCGGGCAGTCGGCTGACCTGGCGTTTAATACCGCCATCAGCTTTATGGTGAACTGTAACCTGCAGCACTACTCCGGCGAAACGGGTGTTACTTATTTCACACAATTATTTGTACTTGCCTTTCTGCAGTTTGTGAGCGCCGCCACCGGCATTGCTGCACTTATAGTGGTTTTCAAAGCCATGAAAGAAAAAACCACTACTAAGCTTGGAAATTTCTGGGATATTTTCCTGAAAACAATCACCCGTATCCTCTTACCAATAAGTATTGTAATTGCGCTGATCTTTGTTTTTAATGGTATGCCAGCCAGTTATGCCGGCAAAGAAGCTATTGTAACCATGCAGGGCGATACAGTGAATGTTTCGCATGGCCCTGTGGCGGGCTTTGTAGCGATCAAACATCTCGGTACCAACGGTGGCGGATGGTTTGGAGCCAACTCTGCACACCCGCTGGAGAATCCTAACTATGTGACCTGGATGACGGAAATGGTAGCACAGGTACTTATTCCTATCGCGATGGTATTTGCACTGGGAACGTTTATACAGCGAAGAAAGTTTGCGATGGTCATCTTCGGGATCATGACCATCGGGATGATATGCCTGCTGATCCCTTCCATGCAGCAGGAAATGGCTGGTAACCCTGCCATAGCCCATATGGGCATTCAACAGGCCACGGGGGCAATGGAAGGTAAGGAGGTGCGTTTTGGCGCTGCAGCTACGGGTTACTGGAGTACGGTCACTACTATTATTTCAACCGGTTCTGTATGCGGCTGGCACGATAGCACTATGCCTATGACCGGTATGATGCAACTGCTGGGTATGATGCTGAATTGCTTTTACGGCGGTTGCGGCGTAGGTATTCTCAATTATTACATCTTTATTATTATCGCTGTGTTTATATCGGGCCTGATGGTGGGCCGTACGCCTGAATTTATGGGTCATAAACTGGAGGCAAGGGAAGTAAAGATAGCTGCCATTATTACGCTGCTGTCGCCATTCCTGATACTGGCAGGTACTGCTTTATCGTCG
Organism: Chitinophaga sp. OAE865; assembly: GCF_040546735.1. Classification (NCBI taxonomy): domain Bacteria; kingdom Pseudomonadati; phylum Bacteroidota; class Chitinophagia; order Chitinophagales; family Chitinophagaceae; genus Chitinophaga; species Chitinophaga sp. OAE865. Next base: position 920,053 of record NZ_JBEPOF010000001.1, read on the forward strand.
TGGGTATTATCACATCACCCGGATGCCAACTGGGCGGTGAAGCCATCGGCCTGGTTAAATAATCCCGGCTATCACGGTTTTTCTGAAATGCTCTATGAGTACACTTCTTCCAATGCCAATAATGGTTCTGGTTTTGAAGGTTTGGGAGATGGAAACGTTTTCTGGAATGTATCTACCGGTTTTGTGCTGATCCTGGGCAGATTCCTGCCTATAATCGGACCGGTGGCTATTGCCGGGCTGATGGCCTCCAAGAAATACATACCTGAATCTGCCGGTACGCTGAAAACAGATTCACTCACTTTTGGAGCGATGACCTTTGCGGTAATCATTATCCTCACTGCCTTGTCTTATTTCCCGGCACTGGCACTGGGCCCGATCGCAGAGTATTTTTCCCTGTAATTTTTTTAATGACTGACTACCATGAAGCATGATAATAAATTGTTTCCGAAAGAACTGGTGATGGAGAGCCTGAAGCAGTCTTTCGTAAAACTGAACCCAAAATTAATGTTCAAAAACCCGGTGATGTTCACCGTGGAAATAGGCACTGCCGTAATGCTGATCGTAGCGCTGTATGCGATCTTTACCGGTAACAGGGAACAAGGCAGCGCGGCATATAATGTGGCTGTTTTTGTGATACTGTTCTTTACCGTGCTGTTCGCCAACTTCGCAGAAGCTATTGCAGAGGCACGTGGTAAAGCACAGGCAGAAAGCCTCCGCAAAACAAGGGAAGAAACACCCGCCAAAAAAGTAGAGCTGGTAGGCGAAATCTTCACCAATGAAATAAAAATTATTTCTTCCTCTTCCCTGCGCAAGGGCGACATCTTCGTATGCGATCCGGGCGATATTATTCCCGCCGATGGTGAAATAGTACAGGGTTTGGCCAGTATCGACGAATCGGCCATCACCGGTGAAAGCGCGCCGGTGATCCGGGAAGCCGGCGGCGACAAATCCAGTGTGGTGGGCGGTACCAAAGTATTGTCCGACCATATTAAAGTAAGGGTAAGCACAGAACCGGGAGAATCTTTCCTTGATAAAATGATTGCCCTGGTAGAAGGCGCCAGCAGGCAGAAAACACCAAATGAAATTGCACTGACGATCCTGCTGGCCAGCTTCACCCTGGTGTTTATTATTGTATGTGTAACGCTGAAACCATTTGCTGATTATGCACAAACGCCCATCACTATTGCGGCTTTTATCTCTCTCTTTGTATGTCTTATCCCTACTACCATTGGTGGTCTATTATCAGCCATCGGTATTGCCGGAATGGACCGCGCACTGCGTGCAAATGTGATCACCAAATCAGGGAAAGCCGTGGAAACTGCCGGCGATATTGATGTGCTGCTGCTGGATAAAACCGGTACCATCACTATCGGTAACCGTAAGGCCACTAACTTTTATGCTACCAATGGTATTCCTGCTGCAGAATTTATCCGCCTCTGCGCACTCAGCTCCTTATCGGATGAAACGCCGGAAGGCAGATCTATCGTGGAACTGGCAGGCAAAGAAGTAGTTAGTAAATTATCTGTAAGTGGTGCCAGCCTGGTGAAATTCACCGCAGAAACCCGCAGCAGCGGTATAGACCTGCCCGATGGAAGCCGTATCCGCAAAGGTGCTTACGATGCTATACGCCGGCTGGCAGAAAAGGAAGGGTTTACTTTCCCCGCAGAAACACTGGCTAAAGTGGAATCTATTTCAAAAGACGGCGGTACGCCACTGGTGGTAGCGCTCAACAGCAAAGTGCAAGGGGTTATAGAATTGCAGGATATCATTAAACCCGGTATCAGCGAGCGTTTCGACCGCCTGCGTAAAATGGGCGTGAAAACGGTGATGGTAACCGGTGATAACCCGCTTACTGCCAAATACATTGCCACCAAAGCCGGTGTGGACGACTTCATCGCGAAAGCTAAACCGGAAGATAAAATGAGCTATATCCGGAAGGAGCAGAATGAAGGCCGCCTTGTAGCCATGATGGGCGACGGTACCAATGATGCGCCTGCCCTGGCCCAGGCCGATGTAGGCGTAGCCATGAACAGTGGTACCCAGGCTGCCAAGGAAGCCGGCAACATGGTGGATCTTGACAACGATCCTACCAAACTGATTGAAATCGTGGAAATCGGAAAACAGCTGTTGATGACACGCGGCACCCTTACCACCTTTTCCATCGCCAATGATGTGGCGAAATATTTCGCTATCGTTCCCGCCTTGTTTGTGGCGTCTATACCTGCATTGCAGGGCATCAATATCATGAAACTGCACAGCCCCGAAACGGCCATCCTCAGTGCGGTGATATTTAACGCTATCATTATCCCGATGCTGATCCCGCTGGCTTTACGCGGGGTGGCTTACAAACCCATCGGCGCCAGTGCATTGCTTCGCCGTAACCTGCTGATCTATGGCGTTGGCGGTATCATAGCGCCGTTCATTGGTATCAAGCTGATTGATATGCTGATCGCGCTTTTGATGTAATTATAAACTGATAAAATTTAAAGAGATGAAAAAATATCTTTGGCCTTCTGTAAAACTCACATTGTTACTCGTGGTATTACTGGGAGGGTTATACCCACTGCTCATTGCTGCTGTTGCTAAAATGGCTCCCGGCGCAGGCGATGGTATCAAAGTAACACATAACGGAAGAGTAGTGGGTTATGAAAACATTGCGCAGAAATTCAGTGACGATAAATATTTTCAGCCCCGCCCTTCTACCGTGGATTATAATGCTGCAGGCTCCGGTGGCTCCAATAAAGCGGCCGGTAACCCCGACTACCTGAAAACAGTGCAGGAAAGGATCGACTCCTTTATGGTACACAATCCTGATGTTAAAAGAGAGAACATCCCCACAGAACTGGTTACCGCCTCTGCCAGCGGGTTAGACCCACACCTCACCCCTGCTGCCGCCTATGTACAGGTGCCGCGTGTAGCGAAGTTAAGAGGTATCTCCGCCGGTAAGCTGAAACAACTGATCGACGCCAATACCCAGGAGCCTTTAATGGGGCTGTTTGGTTTATCTACTGTGAACGTATTAAAACTGAACATAGCGCTCGATGATATGAAATAGGGCGCTGTCCTTTTATTCCTTTAACCTGTGAACGTCTTGTGAAAAAACCTTAGCTGGTAACCTGTCGCAGCAGGTTACCAGTAACTCAACTCACGCGAACCTGTATATTTAAAATGAAGAAGATTTTATTACTGGCCGGCGCCCTTGCAGCAGCTACTACTATGTTTGCCCAGGATGCTCCGCCACAAGAAAAAGAGAAAGGAAAAATAACCTTTTCCGGCTATGCTGAAGCATATTACAGCTATGACCTGAACAATCCGGAAAATCATACAAAGCCCGGGTTCCTGTACAACTATAACCGTCATAATGAATTAAACCTTAACCTGGCAATGGTGAAAGCCACCTATACATCAGACAGGGTCCGGGCCAACATAGGACTAATGGCAGGTACTTATCCGCAATACAACCTGGCCGCAGAACCTACCCTCATGCAATATGTCTACGAAGCCAATGTTGGTATCCGTGTAGGTAAAAATGTTTGGATCGATGCAGGGATAATGCCTGCGCATATCGGTTTTGAAAGCGCCATCGGGAAAGACTGCCCTACCCTTACCCGGAGCATCCTGGCAGAGAACTCACCGTATTATGAAACCGGCGCCAAAGTAACCTGGACGCCCAACGATAAATGGTCGTTTGCCGCCATGTATCTGAATGGATGGCAAAGGATCAAAAAAGTGGATGGCAATCAAACCCCTTCCTTTGGTACACAGATCACCTTTAAGCCAACAACAAAAATATTGCTCAACTGGAGCACTTATATCGGTAATGATCTGCCAGACAGTGCACGCCAGATGCGCTACTTTAATAATGTTTATGGTACCTTTAGTATAACAGATAAATTCAGCCTCATTGCAGGATTCGACTACGGATTGCAGCAGAAAGCCAAAGGATCGTCGGACTTCAACAGCTGGTACAGCCCCGTTGTAATTGCCAGGTATGCATTTACAGATAAATTTGCAATGGCAGGCCGTGTGGAACACTATAATGATCAGAACGGTGTTATTATAGGTACCGGTACACCGGAAGGCTTTCAAACTACCGGGTACTCGCTTAACCTTGATTTCACACCGGTAAATAACGTCATGTTTAGGCTGGAAGGCAGAACATTTAACGGAAAGGATAAAACATTCATGAAAGGAACAACGCCGGAAAACACCAATACTGCTGTCACAGCTTCACTGGCAGTATGGTTCTAACCAGATAATAATGACAGAAAAAGAACACTCCGTACAACAGTTTCTTAACCTGGCCAATCGCGCCGGCAGGGGAAAGTTTAAGATCTATATCGGTATGAGCGCCGGTGTAGGTAAAACCTACCGCATGCTGCAGGAAGCGCATACCATGTTAAGAAACGGGGTGAATATCCAGATTGGGTATATCGAAACCCACGGGCGTGCGGAAACGCATGCCCTGCTGGATGGCCTGCCCCAGATACCCCGCAGGCAGGTATTCTATAAAGGGAAAATGTTGGAAGAAATGGATCTTTCTACCATCCTGCTCCTGGCGCCCGACTGGGTAGTGGTGGATGAACTGGCCCACAGCAATATACCCGGCTCCAAAAATGAAAAACGCTGGCAGGATGCGGTAGACCTGCTGAATGCAGGGATCAATGTTATTTCTGCAGTAAACATACAGCATATTGAAAGCATTAACCAGGAGGTGAAATCCATCACCGGCGTGGAAGTGCAGGAGCGTGTTCCGGACCTGGTGCTGCAAATGGCTGATGAAGTAGTGAACATCGACCTCACAGCTGATGAGCTGATCACCCGTCTGAAAGAAGGTAAGATCTATGACCGCTCCAAAGTAGAGAGCGCACTGAGTAATTTTTTTCAGGCAGATAAGATCCTGCAATTGCGGGAACTGGCATTGAAGGAAGTAACCACACAGGTGGAAAGAAAAGTGGAGATACAGATCCCCCGTAACCTGCAGATGCGCCATGAAAGCTTCCTGGCCTGTATTTCCACCAACGATGAAGTAGCCCGGAAGGTGATCCGCAAAACAGCCCGGTTGGCTGCCTATTATCATGCCGATTGGTTTGTATTGTATGTGCAAACACCTGCCGAGAGCGCTGATAAAATTGCACTGGCTGCCCAACGTCATCTTATCAATAACCTGAAACTCGCTACAGAACTGGGTGCTGAGGTTATACAGGAGCATAACGCCAAAGTATCGGAAGCTATTATTAACATTGCATTGGAAAAACGGGTCACCACAATTTGTATGGGAAAACCGCATATCAATCTTTTCCGGATCATTTTGCGTACCAACCTGTTTAATCAATTGTTGAAAACGCTTTCTTCCAACGATATTGATATTATCATATTATCATGAGCACGTTCAGATTAAAAACAAAGATTACGCTTGGGGTATTGTTCCTGTACATCATGCTGCTGGTGGTGAGCATACTTGGCTATTACTATCTGAACCGCCTGAACGAAAAGGCGAAGTTTATTCTGAAGGATAACTATGAATCACTGGAGTACGCGAAAAATATGCTGGCAGCTCTGGAAGATCTGCCGGCACATCGTGCTGCTGCCATGCAAACTTTTTCCCTTAACCTCAAAAAGCAGCAGGCAAACGTAACAGAAAGAGGCGAGAAAGACGCTACTGCAGCAGTTACCCGTATTTTTGAACTGCTGCAAAAAGATTCTACCGTAGAAATAAGCGCCATAAAAAGGAATATCTATACCATCATGGATGTTAATATGGCGGCCATTGTGGGTAAAAATGAAAAGGTAAAGAAAACGGCGGATAACGCATTGCTTTATATCGCTATTATCAGCGGTCTTTGCTTCGTGCTGGGCTTTACTTTTGTTTATAATTTCCCGGGATATATTGCCAACCCAATAGGTGCGCTCACACAAGGCATAAAAGATATCGCCAACAAACAATATGGGAAAAGGCTCTACTTTAAATCCGGTGATGAGTTCGGCGATCTGGCCACTGCTTTTAATACAATGGCCCAGCGGCTGGATGAATACGAACATAGTAACCTGGCGCGTATTGTATTTGAAAAGCAGCGCGCAGAAGCCGTGATCAGCAGTCTGAAAGACGCCACCATAGGATTTGACGTGAATAACGTTATCCTCTTTGCCAACACCCCTGCATTACAACTGCTGAATATGCAGGAGAAAGACCTGATAGGGCAGGCGGCGGAAGAAATCTCCAAACGGAACGACCTGCTGCGTTTTCTTGTGAATACAAGCGAAAATGCCCCCCTAAAGATAGTAGTGGATGGAAAAGAATGTTTCTTCACCCGGGAAACAACAGATATCCGGCATGAGGAAAAACGTATAGGCTATGTAGTGATCCTCCGGAATATTACCACTTTCAAAGAGCAGGATATTGCGAAAACACATTTTATCGCTACTATTTCGCATGAGCTGAAAACGCCATTGGCAGCGTCCGACTTCAGTATTAAGCTCCTGGAGGATGAACGCACCGGAATGCTCAGCGATGAGCAGAAAGAGTTGCTGGATAGTTTGAAGCAGGACAACCGCCGCATGATAAAAATTGTGAGCGAACTGCTTGACCTGTCGCAGGTGGAAAGCGGTAATATACAGCTGCAGCCACAACCTGTTGCAGCTATGAACATTGTGCAGTATGCCATGGATACTGTTCGGAAACAGGCGGCCCAGCGGGAAATTACCATCCGCACCCAGGTACCCGATACATTACCAAAGGTGCTGGCTGATGTGGAAAAAACCGCCTGGGTACTGGTGAACCTGTTAACCAATGCTATCCGCTATTCCGCTCATGGCGCTGCTATAGACCTGGCAGTGACTTCTACCGGAACAGAAATGTTATCATTTGTGGTACAGGACTACGGGAAAGGTATACCTGAAGCTTTCAGGGGAAAGATCTTTGAAAGATTTTTCCAGGTACCGGGAATGAAGGGCCAGGGAAATGGGCTGGGACTGGCCATTTCGAAAGAATTTATTGAAGCCCAGGGAGGCATTATTGGTGTAAACAGCGAGGAAGGAAAAGGAAGCCGGTTTTATTTTACACTTCCGGAGGCATAAATTTTTCAGGCTTGATCAATATGTGCTTTTACAAGATGTACGTGCCGGTAATAGATGTTCATAATTTCCTGCAGCCGGTCAGGTATGCTGTCCAGGTGCTCTTCCAGCCTTGCATCCCTTTCAATAGACCAGGCAACTTCCGATGCATACTGCATACCTGCCATGTTCAGGTTAAATTTCATCTGGTGAGCCAGCATATAAAGTGGCTGCCAGTCTTTTTCTGCCACCAGCTGGCTCATCTCTGAAAATTTCTGGGGAATGCTATCCATGAGCTCTTCCAGCATTATTTTTACATGCTCTTTCTCGCCCGACATCATACTGTATACAGCAGAAAAATTCAGTTCGCTGAGCGGTGTAATTACCGCCTCTTCTTTTACGGGAGCCGGTTCAGGCGCCTGTTCCCCCAGTCCTTTCAGGATCTTATGAAACAGGTCGGCACGGTCAAATGGTTTTGAGATGTAATCATTCATACCTGCTTCCAGGCAGCGTTCTTTTTCGCCTTTCAGCGCGGAGGCAGTCATAGCGATCATATAAGTTTGAATACCTTTCGCGCGTATGGCCTGTGTAGCCTGGTACCCGTCCATTCCAGGCATCTGTATGTCCATGATAATACAATCGTATTGTTTATAGTCCAGTATTTCAAGTGCCCATTTGCCGCTGTTAACCACGTCTGTTCTGGCGCCTGCGTTGCGTAGTGTATGGAATACCACCTGTTGGTTAATGTCATCATCTTCCACTACCAGTATGGTTTTTCCCTGTAGTGGTTTTTCTATGTGATGCAGGTGCCCTTTCTCATCCTTACCGGCAATGTTTTCATTGTTCCGGTCGAATGGCAGTTCAAAGTAAAAGGTAGCCCCTTCGTTCAATTGGCTGTTCACCCGGATAAAGCCATGTTGCAGGGTAATGAGCTCCCGGGTGATGGCTAATCCCAGGCCGGTACCGCCATACTTGCGGGCATTGTCTGCATGTGTTTGGGAGAAACTTTTAAAGATCAGCTCATGCTGTGCCGGATCAATGCCAATGCCGGTATCTTTTATCTCAAAGCCCAGCCGTAGGGCGTTGGCGTCTTCTTTTACCAGTGATACTTTCACGCTTATTTTTCCGGCAGGCGTGAATTTAATGGCGTTTTCCACGAGGTTGGTGAGTATCTGCTGGAGTCGTACCTCATCTCCCAGCAGGTAGGGTGTAACAGCTTTATCTATCTCATCAAAGAACGATAGTCCTTTTTGCTGTGCCTGAAGTTTCAGGGGAAAGAGGGCATTGTCCATTACCTCATAGATATCAAATGGTTCCCGGAGCAGCAGCAGTTTACCGGCTTTTATTTTTGAGAAGTCGAGGATTTCGTTGATGATCACCAGCAGGCGGTTAGCGGATGTTTTAATGGCGCCGGTGTATTCCAGTTGCAGGGGCGACAGCTGGCTTTGCTGCATCAGGAGGTTGGTCATGCCGATAATACCGTTCATGGGCGTACGAATTTCGTGGCTCATATTGGCCAGGAACATTTCCTGCGCGCTGATGGCTTCCTGTGCCAGGTTATTGGCATTTTCAATGGCGGCGATATAGTTGTTCTTTTCCGTGAAATCCTGTCCTATACCGCAGATGCCGATCATTTCACCCTCTGCGTTCCTGAGCGGGAATTTGGTGATGAGGAAGTGATAGATTTTATCATTAACGGTAAAGCTCTGTTCAGATTTAACCCTCGTGCCGGATGTAATTACCTCCCGGTCAAGAGCGGTATACCGTTGTACCCAGTCGTAAGGCAGTTCTGCATCTGTTTTACCGATAATATCCTTTTTATCTATGCCGTGTACTTCGGAGAACCGGTTGTTCACAAGCAGGTATTTTCCGGGCATATCTTTTATGAACATCATTGATGGCATATAGTCGATAATTGCATCCAGCCGTTCCTGGAGATACATTACCTGGTCTTCGCTTCTTTTTTCCTTGTCGATATCCCTTACAATGCACTGGAATTCTTTTACCCGGCCGTCTTCCCCATAAACCAGGGCGGCCATCTGCTCCACCCATTTTTTTGTGCCGGAACGGGTAATGATTTCAAACTCCTGGGAGGTATAGTCGTCGCCGGTTTTAACCTGATTCATATAAAAAGCTTCCAGTCGTTTCCAGGTGGGCTCGTCAAGGAACATGGAGTAGTGTTTGCCAACGAGTTCCGTATTGGTATAGCCCGTCATTTCAGCGGCGCGTTTGCTCACGTAGGTAAAGATGCCATCTACCTGCGATTTATACAGGATCAGCTCTGTTTCTTCTGCCAGTCGCAGGAAAGATTGCTCTCTTTTGTACAACTGGTTATTTCTCTGCTTCTGTTTTTTGAACATCCGGTATAAATAGCGTGATTCGCCCAGTAGCAGTACCAGGGTGAACAGGCTGATGGTAATGGTTGTCCAGAAGGAGTACAGCGTATAGCGGTTGTCTTTATCTATCCGTGCAATCAGTTTGGTCCGGTTTTCCCGCATGAAATCATTTACTTCTTTCCTGATGCTGTCGCGGAACAGGGCGTTTTCAGGTGCAATAGCCAGTTGCCTGGCCAGTGCCGGTTGGGAGGAGGCCAGGTCAAGGATACGCCTGTTGTAATTAATCTTTTTCCGGAGAAGTGTACTGAAGTTATCCAGTATTTTTTGAGAAACCGTATCACCGGGCATGCTGGCGGCAACAAATTGCAGAATGTGCAGCATACTGTCTGGCAGGGCATAGTTGGCTGCCGGAATAGTAGCCTGGTTCATCAGCAGCATATCGCGGATGCTGTTGGTGTAATTATTATCCAGCATCGCCGCTTGTCTTACTTTATCGATCAGAAGGTTGGTTTGTATCATGCTCTCAGCGGCGCTCCTGCTTCTTTTTTTTATCACCCAGGCGTAGTATACAAAACCGATGAGCGCCATAAGTACTACCAGGATAAGTACGAGAACCGTATTTACAATTTTTTTCATGCGTACATTTTCAACGACTCTTTAATAGCATTGGCAGGGGTTATGGGGGTGGTGATGGATTATTTATTCAAATTAGGATATTTTGCGGCAATATTGCTGTTCATCTTGTTCAGTATAATGTGGAGATCAGGAAAAGATTATGGTGGCCGATATTTGTTTTTCTGTTACTTTCGGCCTGCGAATGTATTATCGGGATGAATGTTTTTGCAATATTTTAACCAATTGTGTTACAATCATTCCATTATATTTGCCTAATATTCTTTTTCCTAAGTATGTATAATATATGAAGAAAATAATTTTTACCCTGGGTCTGATAGCTGTTTCTATTGGAGTTTTTGCGCAGGATGGTGGCTCGCCGATGAATAAAGCGGTTAATAAGGTTACCCATTCCAACGACTTTTTGATGGTACAGTTATCATACGATGGCTGGGCTGGTGCGCCTGACAGTATTAAGAGCGGCCTTAACAGGGGTTTTAATATCGCCCTGATGTACGATTTTCCGTTCAAGAAGTCCAAATTGAGCATGGCAGCAGGTTTAGGCTTCAGTACCAGCGGTGTTTACCTGAAAGATCATACGATGGATATACAGGGGAAGCTGAATCCCAACCAGGTATCTTTCCCCACCTCTACTGCAAAAAAGAATAAAGTAGCCACCACTTACCTCGAAATTCCTATTGAATTAAGATACCGCAGTGTGCCTGATAACGCCAATAAAGGCTTTAAAGCCGCTATAGGTGTGAAAGTGGGCGCCCTGGTGGATGCTCATACCAAGATTAAATATACCGGCGCCAACGGCAGCAAGGATATTGATAAAGATGCCAACAGGGGATTCTTTAACCCATGGCGCTTTGCGGCAACCGGCCGTGTAGGTTATGGTAATTTTGCCCTGTTCTGTGCATATTCCCTGAATCCGTTGCTGAAAGATAATGCCAGCAACAACCTGGATATCAGGCCTTACCAGATCGGTATTTGCTTAAGCGGATTGTAACAGCCTCAGGGCTTTTATATAAAGGGAACGGCCCGGGTATTGTACCCGGGCCGTTTTTATTGGAAGATGATCTGAGCGGTTGGTTTACTCACCTTTAAATACAGGCTTTCTTTTTTCGAGAAAAGCCTGTATGCCTTCAGCATTATCCGTGGAGTTGCCTGCAATTTCCTGGCAATAAGCCTCGTACTCAAGCACCTCATCCAGGTTGTCTGTCATGCCTTTGGTGAGCATTTTTTTCATGAGTGCAATGGCTTTCGTAGGTGCGGCAGCGTAATAAGCGGCTTCCGCCTGCACGGCAGCATCCAGTTCTGCTGCGGGCACTACTTTGTTTACAAGTCCCATTTTCAACGCTTCCGCCACGGGTATCTTACTGGCTTTGGTAGCCAGTTCAAACGCCCGGTGGTAGCCTACAGTACGGGGCAGGAAATAGGAAGACCCGGAATCCAGTACCAGTGCAATGTTCACAAAGATCTCTATCATGGTGGCTTCTTCGCTGGCAATAATCATATCACAGGCCAGTGCAATGGAGCATCCTGCGCCGGCGGCCACGCCATTAAGCCGGCAGATAACCGGCTTGGGCATGTTGCGGATGGCGCGTATAATAGGGTTATAGCGCTTATGCAAAGATTCGCTCAGGTCGCGTTTCCCAGACTCCATAGATGCCTTGAGATCCTGCCCGCTACTGAAAGCCTTTCCGGCGCCGGTTAACACTACTACCCGCACTGCCGGATCTTTTTCTGCTTTTTTTAATGCGTCCTGCAGTTCATAGCTGAGCGGGTCATTGAAGGCATTGTATACTTCAGGTCTGTTTAAAGTAATGGTAGCAATACCATCCCGGATATCCAATAATAAGGCAGTCATGGTAATATGATTTACAGGGTTTCTTTCAGCCAGTTAAAGAATTCACGTTGCCATACAATGGCGTTCTGCGGTTTTAATACCCAGTGATTTTCTTCCGGGAAATACAGCAGCTTGCTTTTGATCCCTTTCAGCTGTGCCAGCTGGAAGGCCTGCAGTCCCTGTTCAATAGGAACGCGGAAGTCGATGCCTCCCTGGATGATAAGAATGGGTGTATTCCATTTATTGGCGTATTCACTTGGATTAAAATGCTTGTAAGTGTTGGCATTGGCAGCATCCCAGTAAGCGCCGATGTCCCAGTTGGCAAACCACAGTTCTTCTGTAGTGCCGTACCAGCTTTTCAGGTCAAATAAGCCATCGTGGGCAATAAAGCTTTTAAAGCGGTTTTCGTGTACGCCTGCCAGCATATATACGGAGTAGCCGCCATAACTGGCGCCTACAGCGCCCAGGCGGGCTTTATCCACATAGCTTTCCTTGCTTACGTCATCAATGGCGCTGAGGTAATCTCTGATGGGTTGTCCGCCCCAGTCCTTGCTGATGGAAGCATTCCATTCTACCCCATGCCCCGGCATGCCCCTTCTGTTTGGCGCCACTACTATGTAGCCCTGGGATGCCATCAGCTGGAAATTCCAGCGGTAAGAATAGAACTGGGATACGGCAGATTGAGGGCCGCCCTGGCAATACAGCAGGGTAGGATATTTTTTTGCAGGATCAAAATCCGGCGGGAAAATCACCCAGGTAAGCATATCCTTGCCATCAGTGGTTTTTACCCAGCGCTTTTCAATTTTGCACATACCTATTTTATCGTAAGCGGCTTTATTTACACTGGTAAGCGGGGTAACGTCGCCTTTCTTCAGGTCTACGGTAAACAGTTCCGCTGCGTGGTTCATATCCGTGCGCGATACTACCATCGTATTGCCGGCCTGGGCCAGCATGTCGTTGATGTCAAAATCGCCGGTGGTTACCTGGCGTATATGCTTTTCCGTTGTTTGCGCAATATTTTTCTGCAGGGTAATTTCCAGCAGCTGTTCGGTGCCTTTAATCACTGCAAGGAAGTATATTTTTTTCCCGTCGCTGCTGAAGCGGGAGGAAGCGGCCGTACCATCCCATCCTTTGGTGAGGTTGGTAATAACGCCGGTAGCGCGATCCATAATGATCACATCATTTTTGTCTGCTTCATAGCCATCGCGGGCCATGCTTAACCAGGTAAGGTATTTGCCATCCTGGCTGAAAGCCGGCGCCACATCATAGCCCATCATTCCTTCGGAAAGGTTGCGCGTGGTTTTAGTGGCGAGGTTATATTCGTAGATATCAGTATTGGTGCTGACAGCGTAATCTTTCCCGGATTTCTTCTTACAAACATAGATCACACTTTTGCCATCGGGGCTCCAGATCATATCTTCAGGGCCACCGGAAGGCATTTGAGGGCAGTCATAGGGCTCTTCCGCCATAATGTCTATGGGTGTGCCTACTTCGCCATTATTGTAAGTAGCATAAAAAACGTGTGAAAAACTGCCGTCCTCCCAGGTATCCCAATGGCGGTAGTTCAGGTTATCATAGATCTGTACATTGGATTTTGGAAGATCCGCGTAATGATCGCTGCCGGAAATTTTCTTTATTTTCACATCTTTTGAAAATAAAATATGCTTCCCGTCGGGGGAAATACGGATATTCTGCATACCGCCTTCCACGTTGGTTTTCTGTACCGGGTCGGAACCATCGGCATTCATTTCATACCATTGCCCTTTCAGGGAAAACCCGATCCTATTCCCGGGTAAAACGGCTACATCGCCTTCTGCACCGGGTGTTTGGGTAAGCTGTTTCGCAGCGCCACCCGACAGTGGAATAGCGTAGAGGTTCTTCTCGCTTTTGTTTTCCGTCATATTGACCTGGGATACGCCATAGATAACGGTTTTCCCGTCAGCGCTCAACGCCTCCCCGCTCACCCGTCCAAGTTGCCATAGCAATTCGGGTGTCATCTTATCCTGGGCTACTGCCATAGTTGATATTAATAGTCCTGTCAGTAAAAAAGGTTTAAACATGATATCGAAAGGTTGTTTTGGATCGGGTAAATGTAGGAAGAAATGGCTTAGCGATTAAATTCTGTGTAAATTTGCTCCAAATTCAGAAATAACTTGATTGAGAAAAAACAGGTAGTACAAAAAGAGGAAAGAGCCGTTATAGTAGGCGTTATCACTAAAGACCAGACAGAGCGCCAGGTAAATGAGTTCCTGGATGAGCTGGTGTTCCTGGCGGAAACCGCAGGTGCTGCTACTGTTAAGCGCTTTACCCAGCGGCTGGCCCATCCCGACAGGGCCACCTTTGTAGGAAAAGGAAAGCTGGAAGAGATCCAGCAGTTTATTGCAGGCAGGGATATATCACTCGTTATATTTGATGATGAGCTAACGGGCTCTCAGATCGCTAATATTGAAAAGGTGCTTAAGGTTAAAGTAATAGACCGTAGTGACCTGATCCTGGATATTTTTGCACGGCGCGCACGCACAGCCCAGGCCAGAGTACAGGTAGAGCTGGCGCAGTACCAGTACATTTTACCCCGGCTGCGTGGTATGTGGAGCCACCTGGAAAGACAGGGGGGCGGTATCGGCAGCAGAGGCCCGGGTGAAACGGAAATTGAAACAGACCGCCGTATTGTGAAAGATAAAATAGCGCTCCTGCGTAAACGGCTGGAGGATATAGACCGGCAATCCCTTACCCAGCGTAAGGAACGCGGCGAATTTATCCGGGTGGCGCTCGTAGGTTATACCAACGTGGGGAAAAGCACCCTCATGAACCTGCTCAGTAAAAGTGAAGTATTTGCGGAAAACAAACTGTTTGCCACATTGGATACTACCACACGCAAAGTGGTATTCGATCAAACGCCTTTCCTGCTCAGCGATACCGTAGGTTTTATCCGTAAACTCCCCCATCACCTGGTGGAAAGCTTCAAATCAACGCTGGATGAGGTGCGTGAAAGCGATATCCTGATCCATGTGGTAGATGTATCCCATCCGCAGTATGAAGAACAGATTGAAGTGGTGAACCGCACGCTGCAGGAACTGAAAGCGTTTGAGAAACCTACTATCATGATCTTTAACAAGATGGACCTGTATGAAGCCAACACCTTTGATAAATGGCTGGAACCGGAAGTGAAACAAGACATCCTGGATAACCTGAAACAGCAATGGGAAACAAAAACACAGGGAAACTGTGTATTCATATCCGCGCTGGAAAAAAGGAATATCGAAGAATTGCGTAAAACGATCCTTGATAAGGTAACCCAATTGTACAGAGACCGCTTCCCCTACAAAACAGAATTCTTCTACTAATGGCCAAAGAATATTCCTGGTATAAACTGGAAGAAGGCCGTTTACCCTTTGCAGAGAAGGAGATCAGCGTATTGGAGGTAAACGGAAAGAAGATCTGCTGTACCCTGTACGAAGGGCAGCTTTTCGCCTTTGCATTTAAATGCCCCCATGCCGGGGGGATTATGGCCGACGGCGTAATAGATGCCGCTGGTAACATTGTATGCCCCCTGCACCGTTATAAATTCAGTCTTAAGAATGGCTATAACAGCAGCGGTGAAGGATATTACCTGAAAACATACCCTATTGAACAGCGTGAAGACGGGCCCTGGCTGGGCATGGAGAAAAGCGGCTGGTTCTGGTAAAGCAATTATCTTTTTGTTAAGTGTGATCGTCATATTTGAAGTAACCGGTATATGCCTGTAACTTTTCGTTATGCTGACTACAACTGTTACACGCTCATTTGTTCTTTCTGAGAAACAAGTATGGCGACTCATTATTGCCATGCTGGTACTATTACAATTCAGTGCCCTGTTTGTGCCGATCCTGGAGCCCGACGGCGCCCTGTATGCCGGTATCGCCAAAACTATGGTGATTAAACACGACTATTGGAATCTCTACGCCGATGGCCACGACTGGCTGGATAAGCCTCATTTCCCCTTCTGGATGGCTGCAGTTAGCTTCCGGCTTTTTGGGATTCACACCTGGTCATATAAATTGCCCGCTATTCTTTTTTTACTGATGGGAGCCTGGTATACCTACCGCTTCGCCTTTCATTTGTATGATGAAAAAGTGGCCCGTTGGGCAGTGTGCATCCTGCTTACCGCTGAACATCTTGTGATTTCCAATAATGATGTGCGTGCAGAGCCTTATCTCACCGGGTTGATCATTGCTGCGGTATATCATTTTTATCGCCGTCGCATTTTGCCTGGCGCCCTTTTTACTGCCTTTGCCATCATGACTAAGGGAATGTTTGCGCTGGTGCCTGTTTGCGCCGCTATTGGCGGCCATTTGCTGTTTATGCGCAATTGGAAGGAACTGTTCCACTGGCGCTGGGCATTAGCAGCCATATTAATTGCCCTTTTCATTACCCCGGAACTATATGCCTTGTACCGGCAGTTTGACCAGCACCCGGAGAAAATTGTATTTGGTGCTACCGGTGTATCGGGTATCCGCTTTTTCTTCTGGGACAGCCAGTTTGGCCGATTTATGAACACCGGTCCTATCAAAGGCTCCGGCGATCCGTTCTTTTTCTTTCACACGCTTCTCTGGGCTTTTCTCCCCTGGTCGGTAATGCTGTACGCGGCAGTTATCATCTTTATAAAAAAATGGAAACAACAAAAGGAGTATTACTGCATTTGCGCAGCCCTAGCCACTTTTGCGCTGTTTTCGCTCTCCCGTTTCCAGCTTCCGCACTACCTGAATATCATTTTCCCGTTTTTTGCGATTCTGACCGCACAGTATATTTTATCGCTGCACACGGAAAAAGGGCTGAAATTCTTCCGGGTTACACAGTATACCATCATTATCCTGATAGCTGTTGCCGGCGTGGTGATCGATCTTTTATACAAGCCAGCCATGCATTATGCCTGGCTGCTACTGGCCGGAGCCCTGCTCCTGCTATACCTGTTGCTGCATTACTGGCTGGATAAATCTACTCGGCAGGCCGTATTTTATCGTACCATTTCCATCAGCATTTTGCTGAACCTGTACCTGAATACCATTTTATACCCCGATATGATGCAGTACCAGAGCGGAAGTACGGCTGCTGCTTATGCCAATACGCATCTTCCGGGTAAAAGTATAGGGCTGTACCAGGCCAATTCCTACGCCTTCGATTTTTATTTGCAGGCTCCTGTGCTTCGTCCGGATTCAGCATCAGGGCTCATTTTCACCACCCCTGATGCAGTGGCTTCGTTGCAGCGGCAGGGATATACCTGTACTATTATCCGGTCGTTCCCGCATTTTTATGTGAGCAAACTGGATCTGCCTTTTGTCCGGAGGGCTACGCGGGCGGGGGCTTTAGGAGAAAGGCAGCTGGTGGCAGTAAAAAAATGAAATTGTCCTAAGCCTTATTGGAGGCGGATTTCGGGGAGAGGTTCAAAAAAATTTTTAGAAAAGTGAAATAAGATTTTGCAAAAATGAAAATTTCCCTATTTTTGCAATCCCAAATCGCGCAAACGATACGGGAAACACTCCTCCTTAGCTCAGTTGGTTAGAGCATCTGACTGTTAATCAGAGGGTCGCTGGTTCAAGTCCAGCAGGGGGAGCGAAGAAAGGGCCTGGCAATTTGCCGGGCCCTTTCTGTGTTAATAGATATAGGGATAACTTGTCAGTTTACAACATTGACATGGTTTTGGCAATTATGGTAGCTGTATTTCCGCGGATTAATACCAGGTTATTATTGCCTATTGTATAGGTATTGAGGGGCGATTAATTTTTTTAGTTGGAAAGTCATAATGCTGAAATTTGGGGTTAAGAGATATTTCACAACAAAGTAACGGGCAGGCTACGCATTGAATATGCGCTATTGTTTATAACGTATAAAAAAAAGTATGTGTTGGGAGAATATTTCAGTCTGCATTAAAAAAACTACTGCGAAACCTCCACATACTCCACCCCTTTCCCGATCAACCCCTGTTCGCTCACTCCTTCCACACTTACCTGGAACCTCCCATAAACATCCGAACAGTAAAAACTGACTGTTGCCTCACCATTTTCATCTGTCGTAATATCCGGTATCCAGGCAAGGGTTTTTCTAAAGTCAGGACCGTTGTTTGACTGATCAAACTGCGGAGAAATATAGTAACCACCTGCTACAGCGAGGTTGAATTTTTTTAGTAGTTGTTCCTCTGTAAATGTGGGGTAGTGATATTTTACTTTTTTTACTTCATCCGCGGTGAAGGCAAACGGATGCGATACAATTTCCTGCCTGCGGTTCCCGATATACTCGCTGTATTCCTTTCCTTCCACGGGTTTGGTCCCTCCCCCACAGGCGGGGCAGTTTAAAAGTCCGCACGCGCCTACATAATCTGCGGGGCCTTCAAGTTTAGCAATGCTATCGAGTTTACCCAGGTATTTGGGCCAGGCGGTTTTGGCGCCTTTGGCAGAGATTTCCACGCCGGCTAATGTTTTACTGAACCGGTTGAAAATAATAGCTGTGTCCGCGGTTTTTATTCTTTTAAGAGCAGGAGGATAATAAGGTGTTTTGTTTTTCTCTGCAACGGTAATGGCGGCAAACGGATCGGTAACGGTCATTGTGAAAGGTTGTTTGCTCTGTCCCGGGTATTTGATATAAAGCCGGTTCCCGGATGCCAGGATAGCGGGATCCAGGAAGAAATGCCCGGCACTGTCCGTGCTTAACAAGGTGTTGTTTTTTTCTGCTGCGTTGAATACAAAAAGCAGGTTGGGAGATGAGTGGGACTTATTCCCCCTGCCCTGGAAACTCAAATTACCGGCAATGCTGTCGGTGATCACGGACCTTGTATCAGGATTGGCTTGCCGCTGATCGCTCCACAGGTAACTGTTCTGTTGCCGGGTAAGCAGTAACAGGTCCAGCGCGGCTAACCGGTCTTTATTTTTTTCATCAAAGTAGTATCCGGGATCATCGATCCTGGTTCTCAGCTGGCTGGTAAGCAGGTAATGATCATCAATGTGCTTGCCATCGTTGTTATCATAGGCATTGTAAAATACTTTCAGGCTAAGCCTTGCTGGAACAGGATTACCTTTTTCGTTTGTTGTTTTAATCACCAGGGAAACTTTTTTCCGGGTGAAGTAATGTTGTTCAGGAAGTTGAAGATGGATGTTTAATTTTTTATCAGGGTGTACAAACACCAGCCGTTTTGCCAGTGGTTTCAGTTGCTGGTCAAATAGCGTAATGGCTGCAATGCCGCCGGGACTTCCGCCCACGGGGAGCCGTACCAGCAGGCTGTCTTTGAGCAATGCAGTGGCAGCTGCCTGCATTAGTCCGCGTATCTGGCTGCTGATATAGATCCTCTGCGCGGCCATGCCGGCGCTGGCGGTGATTTTAATAGAGATGCTGTCGGGCCCTGCCGGTTGTACATGCATTACAATGCCGGTATCTGCAGCTTTGGGAAGGGGAATCAACTTATCGCCTGCCTGTATAGTGTATGTGGCGCCCTGTTGAGGAATAAGATCAAAACTTCCCATTCCCAGATGGGTGGTTTCAATGTGTTGTAATGGTTTTCCGTCTTTAAGCAGTGTGCCGGTAATTTGTACCGGTACACCGCTGCTGGTTGTTGCGTTAAATGCAATGTGATTTTTTAACCCGGAGATGAATGTACCTCCTTCCGTAAATGTTTGCAGCTGTACGGAGTCGTTTGTTTCCGGCTGTAGGGAAATGTTGCCAGATGCACGGGGCAGAGAATAGGAATCTTTAATGATGTGCACTTTACGTAAGGCATAAAACGGCGCAGGACCTGCTGTGAAGGAATGCGCGGAATAGGCTTTCAGCCAGTAGTCGCCTGCTGTAAGGCTGCCATCCAGGTATATATGACCGCTGGAAGCGCCATTGCTAACCAGGTAAAGCTGCTGCCATACAGTGCTGTCGCTGCCGGCTTTTGTTAGCTTCACATACAATGTCTGATCGGTTGTATACCATACGAAATGCTGCGCATTCAGCAGGCGTGCATTGAACCAGAGGTCTTCGCCCGGCTCATACACTCCACGGTCTGTTTGTAAATAAATATTCCCGGCGGGAATAGCTGCAGCCGCTTCTGTTAATGCGGTGGCTAATTGTTCTGCCTGTGGAAACTGCTGGCCGTTGGAAGTAAGCGGATGAATTGCCAGCAGTATAAGAGCCATAAGTACTGTCTGCCGAAATATTTCCATCTGCTTAAAATATAAAAAATACTCCGTAAAGCGACGGCTGTTTCCGGCTGAGATAAGTTGGCGCCCGGTTATTCATTGGCAATCATCAGCATTCCAGCAACCAGCTCTTTTTCTCTTTACTTACAATGATATTTTTTGTTGAATGGAAATTTCAGGTTCACTTTAAGCTTCCTGGGAAAGTGTTCTGTTGCGTCCCGGATGGCATTACGGTTAACAAGGAATTGCCTGTTCACCCGGAAAAATGTGGAGCTTACCTGTCTTTCAAGTTCTTCCAGGTTTTCAGGAATCGAATATATTTTGCCTGAGTGAGTATACAGATGATTGATTTCATTCTCCAGATAAAACAAGGCAATCTTATCAAAACTGATCGGCAAAAAAACGGTCACGGTATTTAATCATATAAGTGCCGTTGTCTTTCAGCAGATAGGTGGAAAGTGCTTTCATGGCTGCTTCGTACTGACGTACAATATCGCCGGCCAATAATTTTTTCGGGTTTTCAAATTTGGAGATCGCTTTCTCCAGGGGTTCTTTACTAAAGGGTTTAAGTACATATTCTACATTTACTTTAAAAGCTTCTATGGCGTAGCCGTCGTAGGTGGTGCAGAATATGATGGGAACATTGATATGGCCTTTCAGTTGTTCAGTGTTTTCAACCACCAGCTCCCAATCCATACCGGCGCCAAATCTTGTTGACGCAGTAACAGGTGCTTCTATATTTTCATTTGCAGGCGGGAGTATTCCAGGTCGGTCTGGATCTTGGTGTGGTGTGTAATTACAAAGTCGTGCAGTAAAAGTACAATGGTTTAGTAATGATCACCGCTACCATTACGTATGTCAGCTGCCACCTTACACCTTCTGTATTGAAGCCGGCGTTGGAAAAGTTGCTGCTCGTTTACGATAAGGAATTTATGTCTTATTTCGGTGCTTCAGGCGCCCGGCAGATCTCCCGGTATAAAGATGTGAAAGCTGTTTTAAGCGATCATCAAACCTTTTCTTCCGGGTATATGCCAAAACAGTATGATAATATTTTTACCAGAATCTCAACATGGCACAATGTGGCAGTTAATTAATTTAATGCGATTTTTATATATGTAAAATATATGCAATATTATTGTCAAATAGTCATTGCAAAGGCGTTTAATTGGGCATATTGCGCTATTTTATTGTCTGTTTCTATTTGTTGATATCCCTTCAAACCCTTTCTCACAGGGAGGAAGCAGATCAAGTCCACCTCCACTCCATTTTTACTGCGGGCCCTATTTTACTGCACAGTATGCGTATCGCTATTCCTCTGTATGAATAAGCTATACATCACACAACAAAAATCAATATAATCTGCACGTTTAATCAAATATTTAACTAGCTTTGCCGCCGATGTTCATCTTCCTGAACATTGGTCTATTCCTCCTTAGCTCAGTTGGTTAGAGCATCTGACTGTTAATCAGAGGGTCGCTGGTTCAAGTCCAGCAGGGGGAGCAAAATAAAAAGGCGCTTAACATAATCAGTTGAGCGCCTTTTTATTTTTATAGTGATTTGACAGTATATCTACGCCGTCACCAATATCATACATCCCGGATGCACAGGAAGTATTTCAATCATGGGCTCCGCATGATCAACACCGCTTTTAATCGCAATACACTTTTATCAACGCAATTTCGTGTATGCTATGTAATTGAATGTAGCCACTCTCTTAATCGCAATACATTTTTACCAGCAGCTCATGAAGGCGTAATCAGCTAAGTGGCTCCAGTATGTTGTGCTGGATGAAGTGATTGGAAATGATGTCGCCAGATTTTTTGATCGCTCATTTGTTGCCCGCGACAGATTGGAAAAGTTGTTTTGAAAGATTGAATGATAACAAAGACCGGAGGGCAGCCGTTTTTATTAAAAAAAACTTCACTAACTTCGCCGCCATGAAGGTAAGGGTCTGCCATAATGCAGGCTCTTTGCATTTAAGACATAACAACGGGGATTTTTATTAATTTTCCTTCTTTAATTCAGACAACATAATGGATAAAACCAGCAAATTTATAGCGGTAGAAGGTTTAGACGGCGCGGGTAAGTCAACACAAATAGAACTGCTGACACAATACCTGGAGTCGAAAAATGAGAAAACCAGGTTTATACATTTCCCCCGTAGCAATAAGGGAATGTTTGGTGAGCTCATTGCTAAATTCCTGCGCGGTGAATTTGGCGACGTGAAAAATGTGCACCCGCAACTGGTTGCCTTGTTATTTGCTGAAGACCGCAAAGAGTTTGCCGCCACTATCAATGAATGGCTGAATGATGGTTATTTTGTATTGGTAGATAGATACGTGCTTTCAAACATTGCTTTCCAGTGCGCTAAACTCCAGTCAGACGAAGAAAAACAATACCTGCGCAACTGGATCAATGAATTTGAATACAACTATAACAAGATCCCTAAACCCCATTTCTCTATTTACCTGGATGTTCCCTTTTCTTTCACGGAGTCCGCACTAACTAAAAGACGCGCAAATGAGGACCGGGAATACCTGCAGGGGAAAGATGATATTCACGAAGCGGATTTCTCCCTTCAGCTGGCCGTGAAAAAGGAGTATGATGCCTTGTTAACCGCAGATCCAACCATTAACAGGATTACCTGCTATAATGATGCACAGCAAATGCGCCCCATACAGGAAATCCATGAAGAAATTATTCAGCTGGTGAACAGCCAGGTGAAATTATAATAGTTTATTGCTATGAAGCTGCAACTGTAGGGAAAAATATTCCCCTTTAAGCAGATAGAATTATAGTCGCCTGTTGCTGCAAAGTTTCCCTCCGCCCGGAAAAATATTCCCTTTAAGCAAGTGGAATGATAACCTCTTATTGTTGCGGGACTCTCCCGTTCGTGCAACCGTTCCCGTACCTGAAAAATATTTTTACCGGTTGTAAGTAATTACCGGTAGTATACCTGTCCTCCTGTAAAAGCGCCTGCGCCAAACCTGGTTCCACTGTTATGAGCGCGCAGTAGCAATTATGACGGCTTTACATACGACTGGCTGAGCACACCAGGAAAACTGTTTATTCCACAAAACCCACAAAATCCACAAACTGGAAAACATGAAAACTCTTCCCTGCGCTAAAGCGCTCCTCCACAGCACCTGCTTGGCAGTGCTTCTTCTGGCATTGATTGTTACCGGCTGTAAGAAACCGGAAATGATCAAATCTTCCGAAAACAACACCCTTTCCGGTACAACCGGCCTGGTAACAATTAACTCCGTACAACCGGTGAAATCCGAAGCATTGCTGGCTATGCAATGCTACAACAACGCATTTTATCATCAGTACGGTACTTATGGCCCGTCTTTCAAAGCCTATTACTATTCAGATGTAAACCACACCGGCAGGATGGATTTCTGGCGACAGGCAGAGGCCATCGAAACACTGATTGATGCCTACAACATCAACAACGACACAGACCTTAAAAACAAAATGGTGTACCTGTACAACGGAATGCGGGATAACTATGGCCTGCTCTGGACTTCCAACATCTATAACGATGATGTGATATGGGGCGCCCTAATGTGCATCCGCGCTTTCCAGATCACCAACGACGGCGGCATGAAAGATATGGCCAAAAATAACTTCGACATGGTATGGAACCGGGCCTGGGATACCAACCTGGGCGGCGGCCTCTGGTGGACCACCGCCAACAATACCAAGAACGCCTGCGTGAACGCGCCGGCAGCCATTTGTGCCATGTACCTCTACCAGGCTACCGGAGATGCCACCTATAAAACCAAAGCCAAACAAATTGTTGATTGGATGGTGACTAAATTATACGTACCCGGCACCGGCGAAGTAAAAGGTGCTATGAACGCCGCCGGCGTTATTACAGAGGGGCCCCGTACCTACACCCAGGGCACTTTTATTGGTGCCTGCAGCATGCTGCACAACTCTTATCCTTCAGATAATTACAAGGCAATGGGTGCTAAAGCCATGGACTATACGAAAATCAGCATGTGCAACGCACAGGGATTACTGCCTGATGAATATGACACCGACGACTGCCAGGGCTTCAAAGCCATTTTTGCCCGTTGGGCCTGCCGCTTTGTGAAAGACCATAGCTACCAAAGCACTTACGCCGCCTGGCTCAACTACAACGCAGCTGAAGCCTGGAATTACCGCAACTCCAACGGGCTTATGTGGGGCCAGTGGTGGCACAGAACTCCCGATAATTACGTGAATTCCTTTGAAACTACCTGCGGTATTGCTATGATGAATGGCGTTTGGCTGTTTTAATGACTGCTTTTGTTTTTGTTCCTGGAGATATTTAATTTGTGTGAAACAAACCTATATCAACCGGTTATGATACACACAAAAAGAATAACACTGCTGCTGCTCGTAATACTTTCAGGCATCATCACACAGGCACAGTCCCTGGCAGATATCGTGAATAAGAACGTTGCAGCGCTTGGTGGCGCCGATAAGCTGAAAGCATTGAAAAGCCAGTATGCCGAAGGCACTATGGAAATGCAGGGAATGAACTTTCCCTTCAAAAGATGGGTGCTGCAAGACAAAGCCATGCGCCTCGAATTTGAAGCGATGGGCACTACCAATATCCAGGTGCTTACAAGCGCCGGCGGCTGGGTACAAATGCCCGTGATGGGTAAAACCACCCCGGAAGATATGGACAGCGCTACCATCAAAGCGCTGGGCAAACAGCTGGATCTGACAGGTGATTTCTACCACTACAATGAAAAAGGCAACAAACTGGAACTGCTGGAACCTGAAACCGTAGATGGCATAAAGCTGGCGAAAGTGAAGGTAACCTATACTAACGGCAACGTCACTACGTGTTTTGTAGATCCTGCTACGGGAAATGTGTTGAGAATGGCCAATTCACTGGAAATCCAGGGCCAGCATATGGACCTGGTTACTAACCTCAGCAATTTTGCAAAAACTGCAGATGGCTATAACTATGGCTCCAGCATCTCGCAGGAACCGGTGGGAGTGAAAATCAGCATTACAAAAATGGAGAATAATGTGCCGGTAGACGAAAGCATGTTCAAAAAGCCATAAAACGAAGAAGTGTATCAAAGAGGAATGGATATTTCTTAAATGCCTGGCTAGCCAGGCGCTCACATAAAAGAGGCTGTTCAAAATTGAAGTGCTCCAAAAGTGTCGAACTTTTGGGGCACTTCAATTTTGAACAGCCTCCTTCCTTATTTCGTAAGCAACGATTCCAGTAACCTGATCTTCTTAAGATCCGGCTTTGTGGTAAAGATCCCCTGCCCGCTTACATTCCTCACCCCGCGCACAAAGCAGTAGATGACGCCCCCGAACTGTTTCTCATAATTAAAGCCAGGAATGCGGCTTTCCAGGTATTTTTTTACCGCTACAGTATAAATAAAATACTGAAGATGGTAATTGTTTTCATTCATCGCTGCAGCCAGGCTGTTCGCATCATAATCAGCCACACTGTTGCCCAGGTAATTCGATTTCCAGTCGAGGATATAATATTTCCCCTGGTGCTCAAAGAACAGGTCTATTTTCCCATTCATGATACCTTCCAGCTCCTGGTTGCTGTATTCAGAGAACCGTTTTACGCTTACACTTACCTGTTCGTCGGACAGATTATTGAGCAGGTTCGACTTAAACACCGGCACCGGGAAATCAAACTCAAACTCTGCCAACCGTTGCTGCCGCCCTACAGATGCCAGCTGGAAATTAACGCCGTCAACATGTATAGTGGAGTACATTACATGTTGCAGCATTTCGTTTAGCCGTTCCAGGTATATTTCCCGTTGCCCGGGCACAAATTTCCGGATGGCTTCTTCCAGCCAGTGCTCCCACTTGCTGCTATCGGAGAAATTAATACTTTCAAAGATGAAGTGCAGCAGGTTACCCGTTTTGGCGCCGCGGCGCAGTGTATTGAATATGAAATTATCATAAGGGTCGGTTTGCTGTAGGGAACGTAGCCGTAGCTGGTGTTCCGGTTTGGCAGCCAGCATGGTATAGCTCATTTTCCGCCAGTTCTGCTCCTGCAAATGAAAAGATACCGGCGCCCTGCTTACAGCCAGCCGGCCTTTGTTAAGCTGCTGCCTGTAGTTTTCTGCGGGCGCTTCCGGTAGAACGCCCTGCAGCTGTATCAGCGAAGCATCCGGTGGCGCTGCAGCCAGCTCCTTCAGGAAAACAGACAGCGACGAATCCTTGAAAGAATGATGGCAGTTTTTAAACAGGTAACATTTATACACAGCACGGGTAATGGCTACATAAATCAATCGGCGGTTTTCCTGCTCCTGTTGCTGCTGGTAGGCTTTTAGCTGTTCTTCTGTAAGCAACGCCTTTTGTGTGCCCAGGTAATCGCCGGTGACAGGATCGCGGAAGCTGACAAAATCAATTTTTTGCTTCTCCACAAAATCCAGGAAAGGAGCAATCACTATTTTATATTCCAGCCCTTTACTTTTATGGATGGTTACTATATTCACGGCGTCTTCATCGCTTTCCACGCGTTGGGCGTATTCGTCGCCGTCGGTGTTCATACCATCAATGCCGCGTTTGAGCCAGGAGATGAGATCCCGCATGGAAAGGTTTTTACGGCTCTGCACCTGGTGTACCAGTTCTGATAGCTGGTACAGGTTGGTGATGATACGTTCCCCGTTTTCAGTATGGCCATCCAGCAATACCTGGCGTACATTGAAGTCCGCAATAAACTCCATGAGCGCGGTATAGGCGCCATCGCGCTGCCACAGGGTGCGGTATTTGCCAAATAGTTCCAGCATTATTTCGTCATCCAGCTGAAGAATGGTGTTGCTGTTGTAGCCGGTGAATGATCCCAGCAATGCCCGGTTGATAGTTGACCGGTCCGGCGCCTCCATGGCTTCCAGTAAGTGCAGCAGTTGCTGCGCCTCGGCCGACCGGAGCACTTTGGCTTCATCTATGGTAACAGCAGGGATGCCCAGTTGAGCCAGTGCATGCTTGATGTCCCTACCCTCCTGCCCGGTGCGCACCAGTATACCAATGTCCGACGGAATAATGGAACGGGAGCCTTCTTTGTTTTCAATGCGGTAATCCTTATCCAGCAGCAGCTGTGCAATTTGTGCGGCCACGCTGTTACAGATGGATTCTTTTTTATCACAGGCCATCACCTCAATGGGTACATCGGGCGTATTGCCTTTATAGAGATAGCCTTTCCGGTTGTTCTCCGGGCTGTGTACCTGGATGTAATCTATGCTATCGCCCTGCCCCGTAAAATCAAAAGTGGGAAAGCCGGGTGTTGGCTCAAAGAACACGTTCATGGCACGGATCATATTTTCCGACGAGCGGAAGTTCTGATTCATGTCGTACACATGCTGTACGCCATTGCGGGCGTTGAAATAGGTGAATATATCTGCTTTGCGCCAGGCGTAAATACTTTGCTTGGGGTCGCCAATGTAGAACAGGATGGTGTTCTGGCCAAAGGCCCGGTCAAATATTTCGAACTGTTCTTTATCGGTATCCTGGAATTCATCCACAAATACCGCTTTGTATTTATTTTGTAAAGAAGCAATCAGCTCTTCGTTATTATTTTTCACCAAGGCAGTATGCAGGTTGTTAATAAGATCATCATAACCCAGCATGTTGCTGCGCTCCTTGAAAGCGCGTACCTGTTCACTGATTTCCTTGATGGCAACATAGTAAACCTGCCGGCGGATGAGTTGCTGATGTTCTTCCAGTTGTTGGGTTAATGCCTCTATTTTGTCTATTTCTTCCAGAATTTCAGGAAAAACAGCACTAATGAACTTTGCTTTCTCCCGTTTGGCTTTTATTTTTTTAACCAGTTCTTCCGGCTCAGCTACCAGGTCCGGCCATTCGCTTTTGGTATATCGGTTGGCAGTGCAGGCGGCTACCCAATGTGCGCTGTTAGCTGTTATACCGGTATATAGCTTTTCAGTGGCTTCCAGTTCTTTTGCCTTTAGTTGCTGTAGTTCCCCGATCCATTGTTCCTGCAGGGCTTCATTGATCTCATCCGGTATATCATCTGTATAACCAAAAAACTTCTTCCCGCTGAGATGTTCTTTGATCACATTCAACAGTTCAGTTTTCATATCCTCGTTCCAGATCTGTTCCAACAGGTCGGGATGAAGCGTGGTTACATTCCTGCGCCAGAATTTATTCAGCTCATTTTCAATAACCGGCGTAAGGTCGGGCACCATGGTGGCGCCAAACAGCTGGTTGGTTTCAAAGGCATATTCATTCAGGGTTTGCTGGCAGAAGCCGTGAATGGTGAGCACGGATGTTTCATCCAGCAGCAGGATGGCATCGCGCAGCAGTTGCTGTACGGGGCGGGGATCATCAAAGTCGATAACGCTGAAAACCAGGTCCATGATCTTCTGGTCGCTGATCTCCTGCCCCCGGCTTACCTTGTAGGCCTGGCGTATAAACAGCCGTATCCTTTCTTCCAGTTCAGCCACGGCAGCCCGGGTAAAGGTAACCATCAATATTTCTTTTACAGATAGCTTCTGCTCCAGTATCAACCGTAGTACCAGTATGGCGATGGAATAAGTTTTACCGGTGCCGGCGCTGGCCTCAATGAGGTTGCTGCCTTCCAGCGGAACGGTACCCGCATCAAACTGTTTATATGTAATGCTATCGATCATTTCTCTTTGTCTGGTGTTTCAAAATAGGCCTGTAACAGGATAGTTAGCGGCTGTATCAGCAATTCATAAATATCGAGGTAGCTGCTCAGCGCCTCTTCTTTCTCAAAAAATCCCTGTTCATATACCTGTACAAGGTAAGGGTCCGGCGATTCCTGCCGGTCTATCATCCCCGATATCTTATCCCTGAATTTTTTCAGATCCATATTCAGCCAATCTTTTTCCGTAATCTCAAGATCAGGGTAAAAGGATATTATTTTGCTGAAGCCCTTTTTATACACTTTTACAATTTCCGTTAAGCGCTTTAATGCTTCTTCCTGCGTTAGCGGAGCGGCCTGGAAGGCGTCTTCTTTTTTGGTGCCTGAAATAAAACAGAGGTCCGTTACTACCCCCGCCGCTTTCCCGGCCAGGTAGCGGAGATAAGCTTCTACCAGGTATTTGCTCTCTTTCTTCGACCATGATACCTGCACCAGGGTTTGGTCAAACACACGTAGGTTCCCCTTCAGCAGACTGTCATCTGTCATTAACTCAATTGTGATCCGCTTTTCTTCAGCGCCTTTGGTAACTGCTTCATACAGGCTGCGCACCGGCATTACCATTTCTTCCATTTTATGGATGGCAACGGTAGCCATATTGCGAAGCGGCAGTTTCCCTTTTTTTACCAGGGTGGTTTGCAGCGTATTCTTTTTATCGCCGGTTGCCGGCAGCAGTTCGTTTTTCACCGACCATTGCTGCAGCTTATTCAGGTTAAAAATTTCCGTTTCGCTGAGCAGCAGCTGGTTGTCGTTATAGCGGATACCGAGTACCTTGTTGTAATAGGCCCTGAAAGGATTTTTAAAAAAACTGATCAGTTCTTCCAGGGTAATTTCTTCGAAGGTTAAGGGAGTAACAGTTTTATTTTCGTTGAGATAATTTTTTTGGCCGGTTTCCTTATTGCCCAGGTAGGAAAAAAGACGCTGATCTGAACCGGCATATTTCCTGCTGAAGCTCTGCAGTGGCTGCAGGGTGATCAGTTCGATGCGCACGGCTTCCGGTGTATTTGTACCTGCTTCAATATAATCTACCAATTCATCTACCAGTACGGATGGCGGAAGATCAGTGTTGTCTTTCGCATCTTTCCCGATATAGCTGATGTACAGGTATTCCCTTGCGGAGAGCAGGGTTTCGAGGAACAGGTGCTTATCGTTTTCTTTTACATTACGGTCACCTTTCTGCCGGTCTTTTTCCATGAGGTTGAAGCTCGATTTATTCTCCTTCCGTGGAAATTTATTGTAGTTGAGGCCCATAAGTGCCACTACTTTGAAAGGAATACTGCGCATGGGAATGAGCGAGCAGAAAGTAACGCCGCTATTTACGAACAATCCCGCGCGGGTGCTGCCGGTAAGCGTGTCCAGGAAGCTGTGGCTGAACACTTCGAAAGTTACTTTTTCGCTCATAAATTCATTCAGCGCATTATAAGCAGTGAGTTGCTTTACGAGCGTATTATAGTCTTCATCAATATCGTCTACCGGCTCGTACACCATATTATGCAATACCCTTTCGGTGTAGGCTACCCATTCTACAATGCTGCGTGGGCGCCGCCTGTCTGCGATAGAAGACATAAGCACTTCTGCAAAATGACAGAAGCGGATCACATCATGTGCATCGCTGCCTTCGGTAATATCCAGCGGGAAAAAGCTGTCTTCCCCACTGCCATATTCTTCTTCCCCACTCATACAGATACCAAACATAATGCGTTGGATACCGTATTGCCAGCTCACAAAATGGGTTTCCTCCTTTTTGTTGCCGCTAATGCCAAAGCGGATATTGGCAGCCTCAATGATGCGGCGGATGAGCACCGGGTCGTTGAGGTTAAAGCGTTTGCGGATATAGGAAAAGTCGAGCAGCTGCATCACCGCTTCCGATGTGAAATTCTCCTCGTTCATGGTGAGGATGGCGTGCAGGGCATTAAAAAGATTATCGTTATCGGTATAGCTTTCATCGGCGATCGTATACCGGAAGGCATAAGGCGCATTGTTGAACACGGCTTTGATATAGGGCGCATAAGCATCTATATCGCTTACCATTACTACGATGTCGCGGGGCGACAAGGCCTCCTTCCTTTGCGCTACCAGGTGCACCAGGTAGTTGTAAAGCACTTCTACTTCACGGGCTATGGTATAGCAGGCGTTGATGGTGATGGAGCCGTCGCGCACATCATGCAGGGTGATTGGCTGCCTGTCGGCAGTGGTGGCTGCGGCGTTGAAAATATCGTGTTGTATTTTATGGAGCAGGTTATCCGGTTCGGGTTCCACGGTATCAATTTCTTCGTAGGCATTGATAAATGCGTCGTATGCGAAGAAGAGGCCAAAGCTGTCTTGGATAACCCGTCCCCAGCCGGTAAGCAGGGCGTTGCCGGCTTTGGCGTCCTGTATATCTTTTAAGCCTTTCTGGCGCCAGCGGGCTATCTGTTTTTCGTTCCGGTCGTCGAACCAGAACACCACCGGCGATGGGTTAATGATATGAAAATATACGTCTATAAAAGACGATAGCTCATGCAGGATCTTCACGTGGTAGGCGGTGATGATAGACAGGCCGAACAGGTGTACCACGGGCATACGGGCTGCCAGTCCTGATTTCTGGCTGTTGCTGTGCAGGGCATCGAGAATAAAATTTCCTACGATGGTTTTATCCGGAAGGGCGCCGCCGGAAAGTTGTTTTACTTTTACCCATAGCCAGTGTTGCCACCCGGCGGTGGCCAGTTCCGGGGTATCGGTGAAGGTCCATGCCTGGATCATTTCCGGGCGGTACACCTGGTACTGGTCGAACAGGTCGGCTACTTTTTCTGCCAGGGCCATTCGTTTCAGATCGCTTTCTGTTTCCGCTGCAGTGTAGTAAGCAGCAACTTTCGGGTATTTGGCAATGAACTCTTCCTGGCCGAGTAGTTTAAATACCAGCCAGCTGAGGTTTTGAGGTGAGAGCACTTCTGAATGTGGTCCACCCAGGATTACATACAACTGGTACAGCAGGTCGTTGGGCTTCATGAAGCGGCAATTCGCTGCAATACCCAGGTGATCTGCCAACTGAAGTTTCAGCCAGTTGTTCATCCCTTCCGTTTGGGTAATGATATAGTGAGGCTGGAACACACTGTTGCCTGCATCGCGGAGGTTTTGCGCCAGCCCGGATGATAAACTGTTCAGTGAGTTCGAAACTTTTAAAAAACAATGCCATTGATAGATCCTTTTGCACTCCGCCATTCCCGAAGCAAGTGATTTAATTTGCCGCTGCATCCATTTCTTTGAACCTCGCCGCGATGCCTGAAGCCCTTTCCACGAAGCGTTCTGCCGCCATGAGTATTACTTCCGGCGTTCCCTGTACATACACTTTATTTTTTGCACGGCTTACCGCGGTGTACAGCAGTTCCCGGGTAAGAATGGGAACATCGGTGGTATCCGGCAACAGTACCAGTACTTCCCCGAATTCGGAGCCCTGGCTTTTATGGATGGTCATGGCAAAGGCGGTTTCCGCCTGGGTTAAGTAGCCGGGCAGCACGGCTTTTAATGCGCCGGTACTGTCTTCGAACCAGGCCATGAGCACCCCGTTTTCATCTGCACGGATGATGCCGGTATCGCCATTGAACAAGCCATGTTCATAATAATTACGGGTAAGGATCACCGGCCGGTTTTCATAGAATTCCGTATTGGCGGTGATCAGCTTTTTATCGAATAAATATTTTTCTATTTTCTTATTTACAGTACGCAATCCCTGCGGGCCTTCCCTTACGGCTGTGAGCACACGTTGCGCATTGAGAAGCTTCAGCGCTGCAGCAATATCTTTTTCTGCAATAAAACTGGCGTAGCCGGCAATGAAATCTTCGAACAATTGTTCTGAAGCTTCCGGGTCAATGATCACCTGTTCATCTGCCGAAGGCGGAAAAAAAGAACTGATCACCGGAACATTATTGCTGATAATAGCCCAGCTGAATTTACCGATGCCCTTGTCCCCGGTGAAGCGATGGCTGTGCCTCAGTTCCACGAGGTGCTGGAACAGGGGGTGATGATCATCGTTTTGTGTTGCGGATGCAGGGATCTGCCGGCTTTCTTCCGGAATAAAATTATTGATCAGTTGCCGGCGGCTATCTGTAAAACGGTTCAGGTGTTCCTGTGCCTGGCAGAGGTCACCAAAAAGACTCCCCGCTTCCACGGAGGCCAGCTGGTCTTTATCGCCCAGCAAAATGAGCCGGGTATCCGGGTGTATGGCATCCAGCAATTTAGCAAACAGGGCCACATCAATCATGGAGCACTCATCCACGATCACTACGTCGTAATTGAGCGGGTTATCTTTATCATGCCTGAAGTAGGGGCTGCCGCTGATGGGTTTCAGCAAACGATGAATGGTAGCCGGTTGCAGCGCGCGGAACTTTTCGGCGACAGGCGCGTCTACATCGATGGTTGTATTACGCAAACTTTCCGCCATGCGGGCGGCGGCTTTCCCGGTGGGCGCTGCAAGGGCCACTTTCAACGCCGGATCAGTGGCAAACAGGATGGCCAGTATTTTAGCCACGGTGGTGGTTTTACCGGTACCCGGGCCACCGGTGATAATAGTAAAATTATTCAGCACGCCGGTGATGGCGGCTGCCAGCTGCCAATCGGCCGGATCGTTATTGTTGCCGGCAAACAGCTTACTGATAAGCGGTTGCTGTTGTTGCAGCAGGGCAATTCTTCCCGGTAGTTGTATTTTCTCTTTTAAGAGGAATTGCCTGATGCGCTGGAGGAAATCTGTTTCATACCGGAAATAGCGTTGCAGGTACAATCTATTCTGATAAATCACAAAAGGTTGTTTATCGTTGCCTCGTGTACCTACCAATGGGATATTTTCCAGGGCTTGATTACTTGTTTCTATTTTTTGATAAGATTCAGGAAGATTATTTTTTTCTTCTGCTATTTTATCGAGATGAATGCAAATATGTCCTTCACTTCCTTTTTTGGATAACAGGTAAGCATAAGGTTTTAGCGCCGGTATATCAAAATACTCGGCGAATTGTTGGTGAACATCATTGAGTGTGGCTATGTTTCGCATTCTTACCTTATCACTTGAAAAGATTAAAGTACAACTTTTTCTGCTTCTGCTGAAACGCTATATTGCAGGCATTCAAAACCTATATACTGTTTTTTATGATTAAGAAATTGCTAACCCTTTGCACTGTTTTTTTAGTTGTTTGTTTACATGCCAGCGCCCAGGAAGAATTCTGGAGAAAACCTGGCCAGTTGAAAGCAAATTTATCCCTGTTGGGAGTGAATGCAAATTACGAATTGCGGCTGTTAAAATATTCAACGCTTAACCTGGAGGCAAAGATCGACATGGGCCTTTTATTCCGGAGTAGTGGTGATTATGGAAATGAATGGGATTTTTTGGCATGTCCCGTTTTTTCTGCGGAGTTCAGGCAGTATTATGGTATTGCCCATCGTGCGGGAAGGAATAGAAGAATAGACAACAACGCTGGTAATTTTTTTAGCATTACCGGTGGATACATGGGTCAGCCGCTAATATCCACCAAAGATTATTATTCCGCCAGTAGCGCATTTTTTACGCCAGCCTGGGGAATGCAGCGCAGCTGGGGTCGTCGCTTCAGTTTTGAAGGCCGCTTTGGTCTTACTTTTTTCCCAAAAGAGTACGCCGATGTGGTACAGCCGAGTATACGGATCAACTTCGGGTATATAATCCTGTAACGGCGCGTTTTCGTAAATTAGCTGCTAAAACCGTGAGAAATGTCTTCCAGGATAATTAAGCAGGTAATAGTGATGCGTAAGGATCTGAATATGCGCAAGGGAAAAATGATCGCACAGGGCGCGCATGCTTCGATAGCCTTTCTGACGAGGCATGCCACCATTAGTGGGCATATATTGCAAACCAATATCAGGAACCCGGAAGAGGTATCGGAGTGGATGACAAAGGGATTTACGAAGATCTGTTTGTCGGTAGATTCTGAAGAAGACCTGGAGCGGGTATACCGGCAGGCGGTGGAAGATGGGCTGAATGCTACGCTGATCACAGATTCAGGGTTAACTGAATTTGGTGGCGTACCCACCAAAACCTGCTGTGCCATCGGGCCTAATTTAAACGAGGAGATAGATCGGATCACAAAAGATCTGAAGTTGCTTTAATCTTCGTCACCTACCACATCGGTTTCCACTACCCTGCCTACCTGTCCGTCTTCCAGCCGTACTTTAATACCGCGGGAATGATAGGCTGCAGAGGTGAGCAGATCCTTTACGATGCCATATGTTTTTTTACCGCTGCGCTGATCTTTTTTCAGGATGATGGCCACTTCCAGGCCAGGGTAAATATCTTTTCTGTATTGTCCGTTCATAGCTGCAAAGCTAAAATTTTATTGGTATAAATAAAAAAGGCGGGTCACTATATGACCCACCTATTTTATTTGGAGATGAAGATCTGACGCAGCTGATCTATCAGCATACCGTTTCCGCTTACACTGATGTTGCTGATCTTCTCCGCGATCTTTTCCACATACTCCATTTCCTTCAGCTTAAACAGCATCGGGTTGTCTTCCATGAGCTTTGCAGTATTCAGCAGGCTCCTGGTGCTGGCAGTTTCTTCCCGGCGCATGATGATATTGGCTTGTGCCTTCTTTTCGGCCACCAGTACCTGGTTCATGATGTCCTTTATATCGCCTGGCAGGATGATATCCCGGATACCGAAGCCGGTTACGCTAGTACCGAGAGCTTCCGCTTTCGCGGTGACGGCCTTCAGGATGGCAGGCGCCAGGGTATCTTTCTTTTCCAGTAATTCATCGAAGTTCAGGGCTGCGATGTATTCCCTCAAAGCCAGCTGGAACAATACGTACAGCTGCCGTTCGTATTCCTTGTTTTGCAACAGGGCTTTGTTGATATCAGTTACACGGTACTGTGCCCATGCGTTCACCCGCAGTGCTGCTTTGTCTTTGGTCAGGATTTCCTGTCCGTTCACTTCCACCTGCAGCTGGCGGGTATCTACTTTACTAATGGTGATGGTGATGTTGTTCTTCCACCAGAAGTAAACGCCGGTGTACAGGGTCATGGCATATTTACCATCTACCAGCATGATAGCCTGTTCGTAATTTTCCACGCTGAAAGTTCTTACGTAAGGCGCTACCAGCCGGTGGCAAAGGGTAGACCGGTCTATATTTTCAGTGATCGCTATTTTAGAGATATCTGCACGAACAAACTTGTTGTCGATGATATTTTTCCAGAACGTATAACGGCCGGTAGTCAATACCTGCTTCAGCAAGCCATTTTCATAGTGCAGCACAATTTCGGTTTCTTTTACTTCCACAACCTGCAATGCGTTCATCACATCTGCGTCCTGCAGGAGGATGTTCAGCTCAACCGGTGCAATGAATGGCTTGTTGATATCGTAGATAGTCACATCTTCGTTGATCAGCCAGTGGCGGCCTACCTGCAGCATCCGCTGGTATACGCCGTTCCTGAATACCAAACCTCTTTCGTAGGTGTTGATGGTTACTCTTTTCATTTTCTTCAATTTTTGGGGTGTTGATAATAAAGCCAGTGCTGCTGTCCGGATGGCGAACACGGAAACAGGTGCAGCTCAGTGATTACGCATCGCTCAGGGCGGAAGTGCTAAGTGATGGTAAGGAACTGATGTATTCCCTGTTTGCGGGGTGTTTTCTCTCCTGCCGGTATCATCCTTTTGATGAAGTGGCGGGGCAGTAAGCCCTGGCTTTGTTTGTTTTGTTAAAGGATTTTCAGTCCTTCTGATTTAATCTCTATCTGAGATTGTCTATTGCTCTACCAGATGAGCTACCGTTTTTCAAGGACGGAAAGGATTCGAACCTTTTACCCATAGATGGTGTGTGCGGGAACCCTGTTTTTGCAACAGCATACAGTTTGTTACTACCACTGCACTGGGGAGTAGTGTGATACTCCTGCCTGGGTTACTGAATTACAGTTGTTCCCGACTTCCTGTTGAGGAAGCTTTTCAGCAAATGCTTTTCATTTGCCTGGTGGATGAAGCAGGAGTCGAACCTGCACGGGCGGTGCTTCAAACCGCTGCTCTACCATTGGAGCTATTCATCCTGTTTAATTGGCAATGGGTGCAGGCGGGGTTCGAACCCTGATCTTCCGGTTCACAGCCGGATATTCTGCCATTGAACTACAAGCACCATATTTTAGTAACCCTGACTGGATTCGAACCAATAACTTTCTGCTCCAAATGCAGACGCGCTAACCATTGCGCCACAGGGCTGTTTTGAGTAGTCCGGATTGGATTTGAACAATAGCCGGCTGCGTATAAGGCAGGTGCTCTGACGATTGAGCTGCCGGACCGGATTTGCCTGTTGCCGTGCAGGCATAAAAAAAACCGGGTGTTCAGCACGACCGGTTCCTACGTATATTCATAAGCGTTACTTATGTTCGCCGACGCCGGTGTCGTTGATGAATAAATTGGCAGCCATAGTTAACCGATAGCAATGGTTTGCTATGATGGCTGTTAAATTGTATTTTATGTGTATGCATTTGCATGCGTATTTTCAGTTTTAAGTGCAAATAAAAAACCCCGCAATCTATTGCGGGGCCTGTGTTATATCGAATTCGTTTATCTCAACTTATTCATCAGCATAACATGCCCCGCCACTGGTATAACCTGGTGTCAGGCTAAACTGGTGTTTTGAATGTATGTTAAAAATTGAGCGGTACATGTTTGTTGTTTTTTGTTAATGCAAAGGTGGGGATATTTTTTTAATATCTCCAAATATTTTTTAAAAATTTTCTGGATAGGTGTGGAAGGTGGATAAGCAGATGGTTAGATAGATATTTACAAGGGAAGGAAATTCGTTTAGTCGTGTTATTTACTGGCATAAAATAATACCAATTGTTAATCAAATACAAATAGTGCGCTTATAATAAATATTTCGGGATGCTAACTTTATCAAATGTTTGTTAACGTCGGATTAACAAAAAAGTTCCTTTATTACTCTTATTGGTAAAGGATTTTGAAATTTTTAGACCTAAAACTCATTTTGATTTTCAGAATTAAAATTTTCCGTTAAGACTTCCATTTTAATGATGAATAGTCATTTCCTTTGAGATCTGAAAATAAAATCTATGAAGTCCATTTTTGCTTTGAAGCGAGAGTCCCGATATAAATGTGAGGCATATACGATAAAGCCGATATCAGTTTGTAAAACTTTGATTTATCACCCAAGTAAATATAACTATGAAAAATCGTATCCTACATGCTGAGGACGATGTCCTGTTTTCGGGCATTGTAAAAAAGATACTTCAGCAACAGGGTTTTGAAGTGTATAGTGTCTTTGACGGGGAGCAGGCATGGCAGCTTTTTAACGGAATGAGATTTCATTCATGTTTATTGGATATTATGATGCCAGGGCTGAATGGAATTGATCTTGGAGAGCGTATTCGCACTCTGGACAAACAGATTCCCATATTTTATCTGTCGGGAGAAGATATTGCGATGGTGTCTGCAGAAGTGTTCGGGAGAGGAGGTGCAAATGGTTATTTCCCTAAGACCTTCAACTTGCGCGAGTTGACAGGAAAATTACAAACTTCTTTAATTCATATCAATAATTATGCTTTATGGAAAGAATTATAAAGACGTCCTATTATGATCCCGAAGCTAATGAGTTTTATGCCTCTCATGGCAGACCCCGGAAAGTTGCGCCGGAAGTTAAGAAAGTGTACAAGTGCCTTTATGATAATGCAAATAAATTAATCAGCAGAGAAGCTATTATGGATAATGTTTTCGGGAAAGATAATCACGATATAAACAAATTGTATGTATACATATCCAGGATCAGGCGAATTATCCAGGATCACTTCGGTTCAAGGATACATAATGTACGTGGTAAGGGATATAAACTGATTGTGCCCGTAACGTAGGAATCCTCTGTTTATCCCTATATTATTTATTCCAATACCTTGTTATCCTAATGGGATATTTTATTATATTCGTTTCCTGTTTAGTAAACCCAAAGTATAACCGTTAACCATATTTATCTACTACAAAACTAATAGTCATGAAACTCCTTAGAACATTGCATCATCCGGATGGTGTGCGTTCATCAGCCGAATATGAAATAAGGGACAATAATGTTTTTGCCACTGTCCACCATCCCGGTGGATCCGCTCCCCTGCCCTGGTATGAGGTGAGAGAAGATAAGCTCTATCCCACTATCCATCATCCGCAGGGGCGGAGCTCATTTCACTGGTTTGAAATTAATGACACGAGTATCAGGCCTTCCATTCACCACCCAAAAGGCAGTGATGGGTTGCCATGGTATAAGATTGTGTAACCACTGAAGAAAATGGGTTTATGAAGCTGGCCTGGCATGGATGCCGGGCTTTTTTATGGCATTTTTGCACTGTATTTTATCTGGATAAATAAGCATTGACCCCGCATTCGAATCTTCTCATCCGCCCCGATCCGATGTTTGCAAGCCTGCTGCATACCCCTATACAACCTGCTTTGGGGCCAATGCTACTCATTTGAAGTGGAATCAAAGCGGTATGATTAACGCCTTATTTACAGGCTTTTCTAGACTTAACAAGTAATTGGCGTCCAATAATTTTAGCAGTTCATTGTAAAGCAAAAGCAGGTCGGCCCGGTGCTGGGCATCTTCGTATTGGGTATCCTCCGCAGCCAGTGTTTCCGATAACCACAACCAAAGCGTTTGCCTCGCTGCAGCAGGTGGAAATAGTTCGCAGAAACGGCTGATAGCCAGCATAGGATCCACAGACTCCTGTTCGGATAAATGTGTGTAATGAAAGAATGACGGTGAGGTTTGCATAACAATAGATTTTTATTGTGCTCTAAGATAGTAAAATTATGATAATAAATGTGATTTTGATCCTTTTAAATAATGATAATGTGCTTATTTATGTGATTTTAATGATGTCATAATGATTTGGCTTATGCTTATATTGTTGAAAAATATGCTTATAAAGCAGTTATGGCAGATCAAGTATTCAATAGAATAAAAGCAGTGCTCGCTGAAAAAGGCAGAACAAATAATTGGTTGGCGGAAACTTTGGAAATGAATAGAAATACTGTATCAAAGTGGTGCACGAATCAGATGCAACCAACCATAGAAACATTGTTTAAAATTGCGCAGGCCTTAGATGTAGAGGCAAGAGATTTACTGGTACTAAGAAAAACTAAATAACCCGTTATTTGTCAAACCCATTGCCATATAAAGAGCAGCTTCACCTGCTCCGCCAGCAAATTCCAATCGGTATCCGCCAGGGTATCCAGCTGCTTAATCAAACTAATGGGGATGTTGATGAGGCCCGGCTTATATTTGAGGCAAACCTTGTTGCGGTGATAATTGATAAAACTGCTGTTACTGCGGATATAGCCAGGAAGTATTTAATAACACATAACTACGATATTCCCCAAACTATTGCCAGTATTAACGCAGAACGTTTCACTTTATCTGAACGTATCTTGCAAAGATCGAAGAATAACAAAGAAGATGCGTTAACGCTGATTGTGCAAAGCATTGAGACAGCATCAAGTATTCAAAGGAAATTCTGGCTGCCTTTGGAAGAATTGACATATTTATCTCCACCTGTTTATTGTTTATTGGTATTGCATGATTTTTTAAATTATGAAGATTGGGAAGGTTTTAGCAGCGCTGTTTACTTCCATCCCGGTATAGTTACCGCCCAGCTGGAAACGTTGCCCGGTTTGGGGTTTGTAGCAAATCACCTGCGCGAGGCAAAAAGGCGTAGCGATGAAATTTACCAGCAGTGTAAAGGATGGCAGGCGTCGGAGATATCCAATAAGGTGGCGGATGATGTGGAGTTTGGTATACACGAGGCGGGGTTTGATGCTGCGAAAACAATGATCATTGACCGGCTGTATAGTTTGGTGGTGGAGAATATTGGTGTATTTCCTTGAAGATAGTTCCTATCTCCGCATCATTCTTTCTCGTAACCCTTCAACCGATAATACATTTATGTCCTTATGCAACATCCTGTGACAATTAGAACATACCAGCGCAAGATCTTTTAAGCTTGTTTTTGTGGAGGCGGTTATACTAGAAAGGGGTGTTCTATGATGACATTCAATAAAGCCTTTGCCTATATCTCCATAAGAAACATGAAAGTCAAATCCACAAACTTCGCAAATTAATTTTCCTTCCTTTTTTAAGGTGGCTTCTTTTTTTAGTTTAATGATAGCAGCTGCCCGCTCTCTTACTTTATGTAATTTATATAAGATGGATCCTTCTTCTACGCTATCTTGGGTGGTTTGCTCATCTTCTTCAATTTTAAATATCTCTTCCTTTATTAATGGATCTGTTACTGCTTTGGTTATTTCTACAGCTAATTTTTTTAGCTGCGCTTTTTTATCAATGAATTCTTCAAACAGTAATTTATCAAGCTTAGAAGCACCTTCTAGGCCTTTGCCCGAATAATTTTTCTTATCTAATGACATGAAATTTGCCAGCTTTCTTGCTACTCCATTTACATTTCGAAATTTAATAGGATCGGGACGCTCTAAATCTAATGGAAGACTCCTTAATAAATTACTCAACGCGATAATCTTCGGATTTTTGCTATCAACACTTCCTCTATCTGGAGAAAAATAAAGATCGAGTGCAAGTATAATTTCATCCCTATGCCACTTTGGGTTGCTTTTCATGGTACAATGTATGGACGCTTAAATCACAAATGGTAAAGTTCTTCTTATAATGATATTTATAATATCGTTATAAGACGCAAATATAAATACAGAATTCCTCATTCCCCCTTTGCTAATCCCCTCTTTTCTCCCTATTTTTACCTTAATGTCCACGCACCGTCCAAAACAATCTCACCTCCAACTTAAGTCAGTATTTGACCTGCTATACGTGCGCCTTTGCCGGTTTGCCACTCTTTTAATTGCTAATCCCGCCATGGCGGAGGATATCGTTCAAAACGTGTTCGTAAATTATGAGCAGGAAGAAGATGATTTTCCCGCAATTAAAACTTACCTGTATAAAGAAGTGCTGAATGCCTGCAACCAACATACTGCAGCTGTTAAAACAGCCGTTATAAAGGCAGAGGTAGGCGGGGAAATAAACCGGGCTATCGCAGCGCTGCCGGAAGGCTGTAGTAAAGTTTTCAAGCTGAGTTATGTGGAAGAGCTGAAGAACGAAGAGATCGCAGCAGAAATGGCAATGCCGCTAAGCTGGGTGAAAACACAAAAAATGCGTGCATTGGAATTATTACATTGGCGATTAAAACCGGAAACTTTTCTCGTATTAAATTTTTTCCTTTCCATTGCAGAATGATCTGGAGTCATATCAATACGGAGCCCGGCTAATAGTAAAGTACTGGGAAAACACGCTTTCAGCTGAAGAGAGTGAGGAGTTAGAGGTATGGATAGCTGCCAGCGAAGAGAACCGGTTGTTATTTGCGGAGCTGACAAAGGAAGCTACCTTAAAAGAAGAATTGCGACAGATAAGCAAGTTCCATCCGCAGCGGGCCTGGAAAAAGATTGAAGCTGCACGTAAGGAAAAGAAACAGGTTCCCTGGGCGGGTGTTGTTGCTACACTGATCATGTTACTGCTGGCCATTACCTTAAAATGGTGCTATCTCCGCGAGGCACCGCCGGCAGATAAAAAAACAGATAATAGGGGTATCAGCCGCTGAGCCGCGTCAGATAAGGAAAGAGGGATTACCTCTTCTTTCCGCCATAGATTTTTATAGAAGGGTGTATCAAAATTAGATACGTCCTTTTTTATTTGGTTACCTGATGAAGGCCGGTGGTCGCTTAGGTGAAGCTCCTCGCCCTCGTTTATTTAATACATGCACTTTATTTATATCCGGCCGCCTGCAGCTCAAATAATTCGGCATACCGCCCTTTGCGGGCAAGCAATTCTTCATGACTTCCTATTTCAATAAGGGTACCACGTTCCAGTACCAGGATACGGTTAGCCATGCGTACTGTAGAAAACCGGTGCGATATCAATACCGCGGTCTTATCGCGGGTAAGATCCGCGAAACGGAGAAATACATTGTATTCTGCCCGCGCATCCAGGGCAGAAGTAGGCTCGTCCAGTATCAGCAATTGGGCATCTTTCATGTAGGCCCTTGCCAGCGCTATCTTCTGCCACTCGCCACCGGAAAGCTCTATGCCCTGGTTAAAACGCCGGCCCAGCATCTGGTCGTAGCCGAGCGGCATTTTCTCTATAAGCGGAGAGGCAAGACTTTGCCTGGCAGCATCTTCAATCATCGGGAGGTTATTGCTTTGGGTAATGTTGCCTACGGCAATGTTTTGCGAAACCGTCATCTGGTAACGCTGGTAGTCCTGGAATATAACGCCTACCTGCGTACGCAATTCCCTCAGATCGTATTCCCGGAGATCAATGCCGTCGAGCAGGATACGGCCTTCTACCGGATCGTAGAGGCGTGACAATAGTTTCACAAGCGTGGTTTTACCGGCGCCATTCTCCCCTACCAGCGCTAATTTTTCACCGGGATGAAGCGTGAAGTTAAGATGCCTGATGGCCCATTTATCGGAATTAAGATATTTAAAACCCACATCCTCGAAAGTAAATCCCTGTTGAATAGGCCGTGGAAATGCCCGCGGATGAAGCACGGGAACCATTTTAGGCTGTATCTCAAAAAACTCAAACAAATCGCGCAGGTAAAGAGCGCCCTGTGTAACGCTGGAAAACCGGATAAGGATGCCCTGGAAGGTAGTGCGTAACTGCCGGAAAGATCCCGCAAGAAAAGCCAGGTCGCCGATACTGAGATGCCCGTGGATCGTTTGCAGGATAATGATCACATAAGCGGCATAATATCCGGCTGCACCTACTATAGCGAAAACGGTACCCCAGATGGAATCCCGGATCTGCAGCGCTTTTTTATCAGTATAAAATTTATTGGAGATGAACTTAAAACGGTCCACCAGGAAATTGGAAAGATCAAACACTTTCACTTCTTTCGCGGTTTCATCACTGGCGCCGAGATAGCGGATATAATCCAGTTCACGCCTGTCGGATGTTTGGCCCCAGGCCAGTTTGTAATACAGGTCGTTGAAGTGCGACTCATTCAGGAAGGCCGGGATCACTGCCAGCAACAGTAATAATATAAGCCATGGGTTGAATAACACCAACCCTGCTGCAAGAAAAACAATCGTAATAATATCCTGCACCTGGCTCAGCACCTGTGCCAGCAATACCGTTCTGCCGCTGGTTTGTTGCCGGGCGCGTTCCAGTTTATCATAGAATTCTGCATCTTCAAACTGGTCGAGGTCCAGTTTGGCGGCATGTTCCATGATTTTTACAGAGGTGTGATTGGCAAACAGATCGCCCAAAAGTCCATCCAGCAGTGAAATAGCGCGACTCAGCGCGTCAGATATTATTGCC
The DNA here is from genome assembly GCF_040546735.1 of Chitinophaga sp. OAE865. NCBI lineage: Bacteria > Pseudomonadati > Bacteroidota > Chitinophagia > Chitinophagales > Chitinophagaceae > Chitinophaga > Chitinophaga sp. OAE865. The sequence continues at coordinate 964,047 of NZ_JBEPOF010000001.1, forward strand.
AGGCCGAATTCCATCGCTACCAGTTGCCACAACCACGTAGTAGAGTGCCCCGGATCTTTGGTGAGATGTACTACCTGGTCAATGATCAGCTTGCCCACATACAATAATGATAACGGCATGGTGGCCTGGGCTACTCTCAGTACTGTGTTGGCTATGGCCAGCCCCGGGCTGGTTTGCCATACCATCCGGAAAAATGCCGGTAAATTACGAAGAGCGGCCAGCCGCTCTTTGAAGGTTAATTTTTCATCTTTGCCCGAACGTTTTTTCCGGGGATTTGCCATTGCGCTCATGAAGGTAATTTACGAAAATTGCCTTGCTGAACGTATAGGCGCATTGTGTAAAAGGATTTTGTTATTTTTGATTTTCATGTGAATAAACCGGAATGCTATGTTATTACTGATCGTTTCCTTACTGGTAGCTTGTTGTGTGATCGTTGCCGGCGTTGTGTACGCGGTGAATGAACAATCCAAACAATGGGCGGCAACGGAGAATTAAAGCTGCGGCTATGCTGCAGTGACCGGGCGGTATAGTATCGCCGGTTTATATGTGCGGGTTTTGCTGCCTTTATGTAATCAGCCCTGGCTGCCCAGTCTCCGGGAGGCTGTTGTATCTCAATGCACATATGTACCAATTTTTGCAGACCTACCTCCTGGTTTCGGATAGCCCTTCTTCGTGTATCTGCCGGTTTTCAATGTAATTAGCACAGCCGAGAGATCCCGGTTATTTTACTCTAACTGCCGGCACACCGGCAGTTCCCATCATGGCATAGAGGGATACGCCACATAGCCGCGTTATACCAGCGTATTGGAGCTTTATATTAATTAGCATTTATCGATATGCGTGAAAAAAGAACAGTGCTGAATTACCTGGCAGAAAAGGAATGGCTGATCATAAGCTTATGGTTTGGATTATCCTTTATTGGCGCCATCCTGGAGATTTCCCGGCATAACATCAATAATTATCTCATATTTAAAGACGTATTTTTTCACGTCATACACCAGCAGCCGCTATACATCCCCTACCCGGCCGATTATTATGATGTGAATCTTTATGGCCCGGTATTCAGTATTGTCATTGCCCCGTTTGCAGGGCTGGATACCAGCCTGGGAGCGATACTCTGGTCACTCTCCGGCTCAGCCGTTTTGTTTTACGCTATCCGGCAGCTGCCGCTCACGCGTATGCAGCAGAATATCATCCTGTTACTGTGCTCAATGGAGCTGATGGGCGCCGCCAGCTGGTTCCAGATGAACCAGTTCATCGGCGCTTTTATTATCCTCACCTTTACCCATATTATTAAAGGAAAAGAGCTTTGGGCGGCCTTCTTTATTGTTTTGGGAACCCTTACAAAATTTTACGGCATCGTAGGATTGGCCTTTTTCTTTTTCAGCCCCAATCCCAAACGCTTTATCGGCAGCTTGTTTTTATGGGGCGCAGTAATGTTTGCACTGCCCATGATCATCTCTTCCCCCCAATATATTATTCAATGCTACTTCGATTGGTATGCCGCACTGGTGCACAAAAATGAACTGAATGAAGGAGCCAATATCCTGTTCCAGGATATATCTGCCGGAGGCTTTATTAAAAGGGTATTTCATTTGCCAGGACTGAGTAATAACGTGGTACTCATTCCCGCAATAGTGCTTTTCCTGTTACAGTATACCCGGTTGAGCGACCGTTATAACTCCCGCTACCGCCTGTACATACTTTGTTCTACGCTGATGTTCCCCGTATTGTTCAGCACCAGCTCGGAATCACCTACCTATATCATTGCCATACCTGCAGTATGTATCTGGTATGTAATGCAGCCATATACCAGGTGGAACAACATATTTATGTTTTTCGCCATTGTCCTGATCAGCTTTTCCCATTCAGATGTAGTAACTCCCTGGGTAAGGAGGAACATAGCGATGCCATATGCAGTGAAAGCCTTTCCCTGCCTGGTTTTGTGGCTCATGATCGCCTATGATATTTACACCCGGAAATATTTGCTGAAAAAAGATGTTTCCCCCGTGCCGGTAAAGGAATTGGAGCCTGCCGCCGTATTGTGAAAAAATTAACTGAAAAAGTAATAATCCGGGCGTAAATTGCCGGATTATTAAAGGTTTTTGATTATGAACACGGGATTCAAGATAGGTAGCGCATTTGCGTTATCTGCGATGCTGTTTCACGGCATCCAGGCAAATGCACAGAGAAAATCAGCACCATTGCCAGGCTTTGTTGAAAGTAAATCAGTTGCTTCAGTAGATCCTTATATCGGCTCCGGCGGGCATGGGCACGTATTTGTGGGTGCCAGCGTTCCTTACGGCGCAGTACAAGCCGGCCCTACCAATATTGTAAAAGGTTGGGATTGGTGCTCAGGATATCACTATTCAGACAGCGTATTAATAGGCTTCTCCCAGATGCACCTCAGCGGAACCGGTATCGGCGACCTCGGAGATGTACTTATTATGCCTTACACCGGCAATGTGAGAACCAACCGCGGCACACAGGAGAATCCAACTTCAGGATACGGCTCCCACTATTCACACGACCGGGAAACCGCACGCCCCGGCTACTATGCAGTTCAGCTGGACGATTACAACATCAAAGCTGAAATAACCGCTTCAGAAAGAGTGGCTTTTCATAAATACACCTTTCCAAAAGATCAGCAGGCTAACATCATCATCGACCTCAAAGAAGGTATAGGATGGGATGCGCCGGTAGAAACATTTATCCGCCAGGTAGATGAATATACACTTGAAGGCTACCGCTACTCCAAAGGATGGGCGGTAGACCAGCGTCTTTGGTTTGCCATTAAATCCAATGTACCTGTAAAGCAATTCCAGGTATTTGACGGAGATAATAAACAAAACGGGAAAGAAGTAAAATCGAAAGAAGCAAAGGGCGTGATCGTATTCGACAAATCGCCCGGACAGGTGATGCTGAAAGTAGGCATCTCCCCGGTGAGCAGCGAAAATGCCCTGGTTAATATCAAAGCTGAAATTCCAGGCTGGGATTTTATCAAAACCATCAACAGTGCCAATGCCAAATGGGACAAGGAATTGTCTAAGGTAAGTATTGAAACAAAAGATGAAGCCGCCCGCCGCGTATTTTATACGGCCATGTATCATACCATGATCGATCCTGCCCTGTTTAACGACCATGACGGCAGCTACCGCGGCACTGATAAAAAAGTATATTCCAATCCCGGATTCGATAACTACTCCGTATTTTCTCTCTGGGATATCTATCGCTCCTGCGCTCCACTCGCTACCATCCTGCATCCTGAAAAGGTGAACAGCTTTGTGAACTCAATGCTGGCCATTCATAAACAACAGGGAAAATTACCGGTATGGCCGCTGATGGGCAACGAAACCAACTGTATGGTGGGCTACCATGCAGTGCCTCCTATTGTGGATGCATACCTGAAGGGATTTAAAGGATTCAACGCAGAAGAAGCATTCGAAGCCATGAAAGTAACCGCCAACCGCGACGACCTCGGGCTGAAATACGTAAAGGAATTGGGTTATATCCCCGCAGATAAGGAATATGAATCCGTTTCCAAAGCAATGGAATATGCTATCGACGATTGGTGTATTGCAGCCATGGCAAAGAAACTGGGCAAAACAGCCGATTTCGAATACTATAAAAAACGCGCGGCTTATTACCGTAACTATTTCGACAGCACTATCCGCTTTGTGCGTCCGCGCATGAGCGATGGCAGCTTCAAAACACCTTACGATCCGTTTAACTCCATCCATGAAAAAGGTGATTTCACGGAAGGCAACGGCTGGCAATACACCTGGCTGGTGCCACAGGATGTGGAAGGCCTGATCCAGCTGATGGGTGGCGACGATGCATTTACCCGTAAGCTCGATAGCCTCTTTACTGCAAAAGGCGATATGGGAGCCGAAGCCTCCAGCGATATCTCCGGTCTTATTGGTATGTATGCGCATGGTAATGAACCGAGTCATCACGTTACCTATATGTACGCTTTCTCCGGCTATCAATGGAAAACCGCAGAGAAAGTAAGACAGGTAATGAAAGAGTTCTACTTTGATCAGCCGGAAGGTCTTGCTGGTAATGAAGATTGTGGGGCTATGTCTTCCTGGTACGTATTCTCCTCGCTTGGCTTCTATCCCGAAAACTCCGCCAGCGGCGTGTATGTATTAGGCAGCCCGCTGTTCAACAAGGCATCGATTAAACTCGGTGCAGGTAAAACCTTCACTGTTCAGGCTATTGATAACAGCGCAGAAAATATCTACATCCAAAGCGCTACGCTTAACGGTAAGCCATATACGAAAAGTTTCATTACCCATCAGGACGTGGTGAAGGGTGGAACGCTGGTGGTGAAAATGGGTAGCAAACCAAATCTCAATTTTGGTAAAGCTGTTGCTGACAGGCCGTCGAATGCGCTTTAAGCGGATGTTGTCTGACTCAGGATTATGATGATTATGCTGATTACGCTGATTTGATTTTGAAATGATTTGAAAATAGCTTGGGGAGATAGAGGCAGGTAATTGCTTTTATCTCCCCAAGACTTTTTACAAATGTACTAAGCATTTTCTCCCAGCACCCGCAACACTTCCGGGGTTACTTCACCAAAGATGGAAACGCCTGCTGCTCCATTTTCTATGGCCAGTTTCACAGCTTCGCCAAGATCAGTGTAATTGCCATGGAAGTCAGGAAGATACAAGCCGGCATACAATGGGAATGCCCCGTGTAATCCTTTCACGCCTTCTGCTACGGCATCTCCGATCCAGCTTACATTTTCCTTATAAAAACCGTGATAGATCATCGGGCAAACAGCGTTCAGCGGCCAGTTGGTCCAGTCCTGGCGAACAATACGTTTAGCAATTTCAGGTGTGGGAAACACGGCTGCTGAAATAGGCTTTTTATGCTGCCTGGCCACCTCAGCGAGGTTGCTCACTACGTTGGTAATCCGGTCGTAGCGGAATTTACGCCAGGAAGGGCTTTGGTCCGGATGCTCCATCTGCAGCGGATCTACGCCGCTTTTTTCTTTATATGCATTACGGCATTGCCCGCAATAACAGAAATCATATTCGGGTAATTCTTTCGACTGGTCAATGCCATAGTTACTCCAGAGATTCACCGGTAATATCACATCACAGAAACGTACGTAGTCGAGGTGAATGCCATCTACATAATCCAATGAAAGGATTTTTTCCACCTGGTTCTTCAGATAATTCACCACTTCCGGTTTGCTGGGGCATAACCAGCGATAGTAATCCACATAGGGAGGATGGTTGGCACAGGATTCGCCTTTGCGGTTTTGTGCATACCATTCCGGGTGACTGGCCAGCAGATCTTTCTCTCCCCTGTTCATGGTCCACATCCAGCGGTGAGCCTTGATGCCATTGGCTTTGGCCATTTTAAAATGTAGGGGACTGTCTTCCTCAAACATAATATCAGTGATGCCTGACTTGCTGTAAGCGGCATACCTTGATTGCAGAACGGTTGCAGTATCTTTATGATCCGGGTTAATCCATACCCGGTGCTGCACGGCATTTTTTTCCAGTGTGGGTGCTGCTTTTTCAGCAACTGCAGCGGCACTGGCCGGCAATGGTGGTTTTACCAATGCCAATCCACCGATGCCCAACGATTTTATAAAAAGACGTTTGTCCATACCCGTTATTTTCTATTGTTATATACTTTACCTTCCTGGTTGATATTTACAGAACCGCTAAAATTGCTTCCGGTAACGCTGGCATTATATTGCAGCGAAATACCTTCCATTTTTAGCGTATATACCTCACCGTTAGCTCCTGTTTGTTTTTCAGGAATCTTCAGCGCTTTTAAACTGCTGGCATATCGCCCATTGGCTTGCCTGTACTCCAGTTGTGCGCTGTATATCTGCCAGAGGTATTGGCGGGCTTCCTCCGTTGGGGGTAATTGAAAAGTAGTATTGGCCTTGCTTGTAAACAGCAGGTACCCCCACCGTTCCGGTGCATGCATATTCACAATACCCTGTGGCGACCATACCCAGTTGTGTTCCGGTCGCTTCAGTTTTACATACTTTCCGTTCTTAATATCGGTATCCCATTCCACCCGGGAAAAATTGATCCGCCAAAGGCTGTTTTCCTGTGGCCGCTGATCCCTGCTGAAGAAACTGAGCGCACTGAAAGGTATGGCCATTTCCACTGTCCATTCTTTATCCGTATCCGATGGGTTATTGATAGTACCGTTGATATGCACCGCGGTAATAATTCCTTTGGTATCCCAGTTTATCAATGCCTCTCCCATATTGCGGTACGGCTTGCCCATAAATAGATCCATCACGGTATTTAAAGCATTGATCTCTATTTCGTAATATTGGTGGGTATCTCCATCGGGATCTATAAACACTTCAAAATCGTTATCCCGGAAAATGATGGCGTCATGATCTGTCAGTGTTCCCCATATATGAGGTTCCTGCAGGGTGGCTGCAATATAAAGATATTGCTGGTCCCACATCATTTTTACCCTGGCACGCAGTGCGGGCGCTGGTTTTGCATCGCCTTCAATGTCCTGGAAATCGTTGGTCCATGGGGTTTGCTGCCAGGCGGCTTCTTCCAATTTGCCATCGATTACCACCTTATCTTTCGTTTCCTGGCATACGTAATGCCGGGGTGTTCCTTTGAACGGCTTCGCGCTTTGCGCGGAAATTGTCTGACTCAGGATTAAACTGATTACGCTGATTACACTGATTTTTTTTTGTGTATTGAAAGAAAAATTTTTCATTTATAGTTTCCGTTGATTAATCTTCTAAAGTCGAGGCTTGGCCGGCCAAAGTTAATAAGTAATCCGGTTTCTACATTATATGCTTCGAGATAGCTTTTAATCTGGGATAAATGGACTTGTTCTGTTACTGTTAAGGCCTTTAGCTCTACAGCCACAACGTCTTCTACAATGAAATCGGCCCTTCTGCCTCCTACATGTTGTCCTTTATAATATAAAGGAATCTCTTTTTCTCTCACAAAATGAATTTGATTTTCACTCATTTCAATGGCTAATGCCCGTTGGTAAATTACTTCCTGGAATCCTGATCCAAGTATGCGATGTACTTGCATCGCACAACCAATAATCTTTCCGGTAAGCTCGGAATGCTTATAATGAGGATTAATCATACATTATATATTAGGTTAAACAAACAATGGCTCTAATTTAGCTCATTCTAATAATTAAAACAAAGAGCCGGATTTTATCCGGCTCTTAAAATAATACCCAATGAAAATCAAAAATCAAAAATCAAAAAAATAAAATCAGCGTAATCAGCGTAATCAGTTTAATCCTGAGTCAGACAACGTCCGCTGCATTACCAAATGCGCACCCTTGCGCTATCCGGCCTATACATAGCATCCCCGGGTTTTACGCCGTATACCTCGTAGAAGGCATCTACATCCGCAAACGGTCCGTTCACCCTGAACTTGGCAGGAGAATGCACATCTGTGAGCACCTGCCTGGCGAGGGATTCCTTTTTGGTATGTCCCAGCCAGCCCAGTGCGTAACCCATGAAATAACGCTGTGATGGAGTGTAGCCGGCAATTTTCTCATTCTTTTTAAACTGCTCCGTTTTTTTGAACGCTTCCCAGCCCAATAGGATACCGCCAAGGTCGGCGATGTTTTCGCCGAGTGTAGCTTTACCGTTGATGCGTAAAGTATCTACTACTACGTAGTTGTTAAACTGATTCACCATTACAGCTGCGCGCTCATTGAATTTTTTCTCATCATCCTTTGTCCACCAGCTTTTGAGGTTTCCGGCAGCATCAAACTGGCGACCTTCATCATCGAAGCCATGTGTGATTTCGTGGCCAATGGTGGAGGCACCGGCGTAGCCATAAACAATGGCGTCATCCAGCTCTTCATCACGTTTCCCGGGAACGGTGAAGATGCCTGCGGGCAACACAATTTCATTGTTGCTGGGGTTATAGTAGGCGTTGTATGTTTGCGGGGTCATATCCCATTCGGTACGGTCTACCGGTTTACCCAGTTTGCTGATCTGGTAGTTTTGCCACCATTGTTGTGCTGCCTCTATGTTCTGGTGATAGGATTGTTCCTTGATATCCATTGCGGAAAAATCCTTCCACTTATCGGGATAGCCAACTTTCTTCGTGATCTTCGACAGTTTGTACAATGCTTTCTGCTTGGTGCTGTCGCTCATCCAGTCGAGATGCTCGATGCGTGTTTTCAGTTCGGCACGTATTTCTTCTACCAGGTTTTCATATCTTTTTTTGGCGGTGTTGTTAAAGAATTCTTTTACAAACAGTTGTCCCAATGCCTCGCCCATGGCGCTTTCTTCAGCGTCCAGCACGCGCTTCCAGCGGGGCTTCTGTTTGTCTTGCCCTTTCAGGAGGGTGCCATAAAAGGCGAAGTCGGTGTTGGCAATGGTATCGCTGAGATGTGAGGCTGCCGCGTTGATCAGGTTCCATTTGAGGTAGTCTTTCCAGGTTTGAAGTGGTTGCGACTTAACCGCGTTGCTCAGATTGGTGTAAAATTCCGGCTGTCCAACAATCACAGTATCGGCAAATTTGTTGATGCCTTGTTGTTTAATGAAATCATTCCAATCAACATTCCCTGCAATTTTATTGAGCTGTGTCACTGCCATTTTGTGGTAGTTGGCTTCCGGGTCGCGGAGTGCTTCCAGTTTACGGCTGTTTTTAGCCAGGCTGGTTTCCAGTTGCACAATGCCGGCAGCGGCCTTTTTAGCAGAGGTGCTGTCGTAACCAACAAATTGAAGCATTTTGGCAATGTGTGCGGGATAAGCATTTCTTATGTTGGTGGTACGTGCATCGGTGTTGAAGTAGTAGTCGCGGTTAGGTAATCCTAATCCGCCCTGGCCCAGCTGAACGGCAATCATCTCGCTGTTTTTGGCGTCCTGGCCTATGTACAGGCTGCAGAAGGCGCCGGTGCTCATGTTCAGTTTAGAGGCTATTTGTACCAGTTGTGGAATGGTAGTAACTGCATCAATGGCTTTCAGTTCTGCTTCAATAGGTTTTATGCCTTCCTGGTTGATGCGAACGGAATCCATACCGCTTGTCCAGAAAGCGGCGATTTTTTTAGAGATAGGATCGGCAGGATTTTCCACTGCCTTTTCGTTGATGATGCGCAGGCGTTTGTACAATTCTTCCTGTACAAGATTACCAATACCCCATGAACTATATTCTGCGGGTATGGGATTGCGTTTTATCCAGCCGCCGTTGGCATAATCAAAAAAATCCTGTGTGGGGCTCACGGTACTGTCTACATTAGCGGCTACTGCATCAGGTGTGGGGGAGTTGGCATCACCGGGCTGTTTCTGTCCCTGGTTACATGCGGTAAAGCAGGTAACGGCAGCCAGGCCGGTTACTGTAAGGATGGATTTTATCATAAGCTTTTCAGATTTTGTTATCGGCAGAAAGGTAATTATTTTTTGGGACCCCGGTTATTAAAATGGGCTTAACGGCAGTAGGAGAATATAAAGTAAATATTGTACTTTGTATAAAGTCATTTCCTTACCACTTATGATTAACAATTTAAAGACTGGCCGCATTTTATCTATCGATGCCTTCCGCGGAATTACTATTCTTGTCATGATTTTCGTTAACAGTGTTGCGGGGGTGAGCAGTATCCCGTTGTGGATGCAGCATGCGCGTGGTAATGAAGACAGGATGACTTTTGTGGATGTTGTTTTCCCTGCTTTTCTTTTTATCGTGGGCATGTCAATACCTTTTGCTATCAATAGCAGGTTGGAGAAAGGAGATACTTTCTGGCAGCTGCAGCGGCATATTATATGGCGCACGCTGGGCTTGTGGGTACTTGGTATTTTCATGGTAAATGCGGAATTGGTGAACGCTGCTGCTACCGGGATAAGCGGCGCTGCCTGGTCGCTTCTTTTTTATATATGCGCCATACTGGTATGGAATGTTTATAAGTTCGAAACAAAATGGATCTCCTGGTGCTTCAAAGCTGTAGGTGCAATCGGATTAATAATACTTGCCGTTATTTTTCGTGGTGGTGAGGACGGAACTGAACGTTTAAGCCCGCAATGGTGGGGGATCCTGGGCCTGATAGGCTGGGCTTACCTGTATGCATGTATTATTTACCAGGTGTTTAAAGGTGTTGTAGGAGGTATTATGCTGATGATAGCCGTATGCATCGGATATTATATTTTATGCAAACAGCCCTTTATGCAGCAGGGAGAATGGAGCTGGCTTACTTCGCAATCGCGTAATGCTGCTCATACTGCTATTGTTTTGTCGGGAATGCTGTTAACATTATTTTATTTTGATGATGACCTGGGATTGAAAGGAAGTAAGCTGGTGGCAAGGGTAATGGGATATTTTTCCTTATTACTGATCGCCGGTGTTATGTTAAGGCCAACTTACAAACTATCAAAGATCCAGGCTACGCCTAGCTGGTGTTTGTATTGCAGCGCTATATGCGTGGCTATCTTTTCTTTATTATATTTCCTGATAGATGTAAAACACATCAGTAAGTGGACGGCTTTCTTCCGTCCGGCGGGATCCAATCCTTTGCTCACCTACATATTGCCGGATATCGTTTTCTATGGTATGCTGCTGGCGGGGATCGGGCTGCCGGCTGTGTTGGGTGAAGGACTGCCGGGTATTGCCTGGTGCGCTTTTTTTGCAGTGATCATGCTTTTCCTTGTAAAAGGATTAAACAAGCTGGGAATCCGTTTACAACTGTAACAATCTTACACGCCGGTTCGTTATAACACTCGCAATGTAGAGAAATATCTACGTGAAATACATCCGTAACAGATGTATAACACGGTAAATAGGTAATGGCATTTGGTTTGTCCCCTATTTTGCGGAAACATATTTTTTATCCCAAAAGTTCCCCCATGAAAAAAATTGCAATTGTATTAGCGGCAGCAGGGTTGATTTTAGCTATCTTAGCGCAGTATGCCTTAACAAACGACTGGATGTGGTTCAAAGTGTTCCATACCATGGGTTTTGTTGGCTATATATTAATTATCAGCGGTCTTGCTTGCTTTTGCCTGTGGTTGATTCATCAGTTTTCCCGCGATGAGAAAAACAGGATAAAGCGTTACTATCATCGCCGGCACGATGAAAGGGAAGTAAATACTGCGCAACAGTAATGATCTATGTCAGACTTCTTCACACTTAAATTTGAGTATAAAGGGCATCCACATATCCTGGATGTGCAAACTATTCATCAGCAATTCAAAACGGTTTACAAAGTGGCCATTGAAGAGCACGAAATTACTTTTGAGCCTGATGAAGAAGGCTATGTACGCGCTGTTTCCAGTAAGCCTATGCATGATCATCTGCCGCCGGTAGATATAGGCCTGTTACATCATGCGGCAGAACTTATTATCCAGCATATCCAGTAACAATCAGGCTTCGTCCGGCTTTTCCCCCCGGATCTCGTCACGCAATGACTCAGGATCCCAGCCCTGTCCTTCATCCAGCCAGGTTTTTACCCGGTCGGAAGAGATAAGTTTTTCCATTTCTTCAATTCGTTCCTTCATAGAGCTGATGTATTGCTTTTTGTCGTCGCGTAGTGCTGATAAGCCTTTCAGGGTTCGCTCATCCTGGCGGAAGAAGGTCCGGGCGGCGCGTTCGCTATGATAGGCTCTTTCTCCCAGCATGCGCAGGGCATCCACCCCAACACGCAGGGAAGTATCTACCGTTTCACGATAAATATGCAATACACCCAGGTCCATCAATTCAAAAGTATCTTCATTATTTTCAGCCCTTACCAATAGCTGCAGGTGGGGAAAATACCGTTGTGCCATTTTCACTATTTCCAATGTTTGTTCCGGGTGATCGGTGGCGATGATCAGCATTTTAGCATCTGCAGCGCCTGCGGCTGCCAGCAGATCATAACGCGACGCATCTCCATAATACACTTTAATACCAAGGTTATGAAGTGCATCCACCCGGTCGGAGTCAAGATCCAGGATAGTGGTGTTAATTCCGTTTGCCCGGAGGAAACGGCCCGTCATGCTGCCAAAGCGGCCAAACCCAGCAATGATCACAGGGTTCTTCTCATTGATCTCATCTGCTTCCCTTTCCGCTTTCACTTCGGACCGGGTATAATATGGCTGTATCACTTTTTCATACAGCAGCATGATCAACGGGGTGAGGGCCATACTGATGGCTACTACTGCCGTGATCATGGCAGTCATTTCTTCACTCATAAGCCGCGTTTGACTGGTAAACGACAACAGTACAAACGCAAACTCCCCGATATCTGCAAGGGCAAACGCGAACAGCAGGTTCTGATCTGTGCTGAGCCTGAATATTTTTCCGAGCACAAGTAACACAATGGCTTTCAATGCCATGATGGCCGCCACCAGTCCCATGATCAGCCAGGGCTGCTCCAGTATTAATTTAAAATCGATAGATGCGCCGACGGCGATAAAAAATAAACCAAGCAGCAATCCCTTGAAAGGCTCAATATCACTTTCCAGTTCGTGGCGGTATTCGCTGTTGGCGAGTACCACTCCGCCGAGAAATGCGCCCAGTGCTGAGCTAAGGCCTACCAGGTTCATCAGCACTGCAATACCAACCACCATCAGTAATGCAGTGGCGGTAAATAATTCGCGTACCCGGGTGCGGGCTATGATACGCATGAGCGGTCGTACCAGGTACCTGCCGGCAATAATGATAATGGCTACAGCTCCAAGTACTACCAGCGTTTGGGCCCAGCCGGGTATATTATCTCTAAGGGAAGGTGTGTGTGAAGCAACATCGCCGGCCGCATTGCCCGCCAGTAAAGGAAATATGGCCAGCATAGGGATCACCGCAATATCCTGGAACAGCAATACGGAAAAGGCGCTCTGCCCCGCAGAGGTGCCCATCCACCCTTTTTCATTCAGTGTTTGCAACACAATGGCGGTGGAGGAAAGCGACAGGATCATGCCCAGCGCCAGTGAAGTGTTCACCGGTTGTCCGAGCAGGTAAGCAATACCCGCAATAGCTGCTGCACTTAATGTTACCTGCAGCCCTCCCAGCCCGAGTATGGAAGAACGCAGCCGCCATAGCAGTGCCGGTTCCAGCTCTATACCAATCAGGAACAGCATCATTACCACGCCGAATTCTGCAAAGTGCATAATATCTTCTCCTTCTCTTCCTATAAAACCCAGCAAGGAAGGTCCGATGATAATGCCCGCTATCAGGTAGCCCAAAACAGCGCCCAGTCCCATCTTTTTGGCCAGTGGCACAAATACGATGGCTGCAGCCAGGTATACCATCGACTGAAATAGCAAAGAATGTTGATCCATATTATCTGGTTTGAGCGGGTAGTTGAAGTATTTGAGTCAGGTTCTCCAGGCCAGGCAAAGGAGTAAGATCAAACTTATCATCGCGGAGGTGCTCCAGCACCTGTTTCAGCCTGACGGCGTCTTCCTGGATGTCGGAAATATCCTGCCGGTGCACTCCATATATAACATAGGGAGCGGCGTAATGCATATTGCACAATTTGGCTGTTTGTATAAAAGGCAACAGGAAGTCCTGTATGGTATGACCATGATGCCCATCCCGCTGATACGAATGTTCAGAGCCACCTGCGGTGATGATATTACTGAAATACTTCCCCTGCAAGGCTTTGCCGGTATGGCCGTATGCCCATCCATGTTCCAGCACCAGGTCCATCCATTGCTTTACAATAGCAGGTGCGCTGTACCAATAAAAGGGATGCTGCATAAAAATAATATCGTGCTGTTCCAGCAGCTTTTGTTCACGGGCTACATTCACATCCAGGTCGGGATATTGCTCATATAGGTCATTGAAAGTAATGCCCGGCATGTTCCTGATCACCCGTAGCAAGTGGGCATGTACCCTGGATTTTTCCAGGGCGGGATGTGCAAAATTTATCAGAACTCTGGCCATTATCGGATTTTCGTGTAAAGAAATTTAGGCATTTTGTTTCAAAAGTATTGGCACTGTGCTATTAAATCTGTCAGCCCTCTGAATATTCCTGTAATAATGAACGGTATTTGTTGAGAATGCTGGATTTGGAGATAAAGCCCACCAGCTGTTTATCCTGTATTACCGGCAGGTTCCATGCCTGGGCGGTATCAAATTTCTTGATCACCACGTTGATATTATCTTTCAGATTAACCACTGCCGGTGGCGCCTGCATCAGTTTCTTTACAGTAATCTTATCATACATTTCCGGATTGAACATAACAGGCCGGATATCGTCCAGGGTAATAATCCCTTCAAATAGCTGATCCTGGTTTACCACGGCAATAATATTCCGGCCGCCTGTTTTTACCAGTTCTATAATTTCCCGTAAAGTGCCGTCAATGGAAACGGTTTGCACATCTTTTTCTATGAGGTCGTCCATTTTCAAGAGCAGCAGGATGTTTTTATCATGCGCATGTGTAAATACTTTACCATCTTTTGCCAGTTCTTTAATTTCCGGGGAAATGGGAGAAAACCATTTTGCCATCAGGAAGGAGATCGTGGAAACGATCATCAGCGGGATGAAGAGATCGTATCCAGAGCTGGATTCAGCTATCAGGAAGATGGCAGTAAGCGGGGCATACATCACCCCGGCCATTACGCCGGCCATGCCTACAATTACCAGGTTGGTTACGGGGGTATCAGCAAACCCCATTTGCTGGCAAGCCATCGCATAAAAGAATCCGAGGAATCCGCCGGCAAACAGCGATGGCGCAAAATTACCGCCATTGCCGCCGCTTTGTATGGTAACCGAAGCAGCCAATGCCTTCAGCAGGCATACGCAACCGGTAAATACCAGTATCATCCAGCTTTGCAAAGGCAGATACCGGAAGAAACTGTTTTGCAGGATAGCCTCACCATTGCCCGCAGCCAGCGATTTCACACTGGTATAGCCTTCTCCGAATAAAGGAGGCATGGCCACGCAGAGTGCAGATACGAGTATGCCGCCCAGTATAGCCCGCTGCAAGGCTGTCCAGTTAAGGGAGTGAAAAAAATGTTCTATTTTCTGGGAGATGACTACATAATATCTTGCATAAAACCCCGAAAGTATTCCCAGGGCTATATAATAGGGTACATTGTGATAATTAAAAGCGACCCTCGATTCAAAATGAAACAACGCTTCTTCCTGTAAAATAATTTTGGAGAGCAAACTTCCGCAAACAGCCGCCACGATCAATGGCATAAAATCAGAAAACACCACGCCGGTAAGTAAAATCTCAAAGGCAAACATCATCCCGGCAATAGGTGCATTGAATGCTGCTGCTATTCCGGCAGTGGCGCCGGCTGCCAGCAATAGCGTGCGTTCTTTATATCCGAGTTTATAGGTACGTGCATAATTGGAGCCCAGTGCCGCCCCGGTAACAGCGATGGGGCTTTCCAGTCCGGCAGAGCCGCCAAGCCCTACAGTAATGGCACTTTGCAATATCTGGGAATACATTTTTACAGGTGGGATCAGGCTGGAGTTCCTGGCTATTTCATGCAGGATAGCAGGTATTCCTTTCCTGGATTGGCCTTTAAAAAACCAGATCACCACGAGGGTGGTCAGTACAATTCCGAGAAACGGGAATACTATATAAAAGATCACCTGGGTACTGAAATGCACCTTATAGGTGATCACATAATGAATATAATGGACGAGACTTTTCAGTATTACGCCGGCCAGCCCTGCTGAGCACCCTACCAGTATACCCGAAAGCAGGAGGAACTGGTTACGGTTCATTTTGCTGTGTAACCAATGAAGTATGAGTTCATAGCTTTTAGCGCTCTTTAAACTGTATTGCTCAAAATCTTTCCTGAATCGAAAAAAACTATGATATTTCCGCAGTCGGTTAAATTGACTCATGCGGCAAATTTAAGGATCAAAGTTCAATCAGTGCATAAACTTTATCATTCATATAAGGACCGCCAGGGCGGCGGGCAGTGTAGTCCAGATTAATCCAGTACTCCCCCTTCAGTTCGTGATAATATATTTCCTTTACGGCCGGTTTGGGGAAAAGTGTGATAATGGCCTGCTTCATAATTTCGAATTCTTCTTTGTCGCCACAATAAAGCTCAGGGTAGGCATGACCTTTTACCAGTACAATACGGCAGCGGGCCCCGATGGATTGCAGGCAGGAGGTCATCAGGATGGAATGATCATCACAGTCGCCGCCAAGCCCGTTCTGGATGGTTTCCTGTGCAGTAGCGAAGTACTCATCACGCCTTGAATCGAGCACATATTTAAACTGGCTGTTGATAAAGCGGAACAGGGAAAGGAACCGGGTTATTTTTCCATACTTGTAAAAGTATTCGTCGTAATAGTCGAGGGAGTGCTTTACGGAAAAATTGCGAACCACCGAATCCTGGTAATTGATCTTTTCCTTTATGCCACGCACGGTTTTATCGCGGTAGCTTTCCACCCTTCTGGGGTATAAACTAAGGATATCCAGTTGTTTGTTGCCTTTGGTGTTAAGATTGCCCTGCACCATTCCTTTATAATCGTTGAGCACATTATAAAAGGTATAGCGGTCGGTAAGTTTATTTATTACCAGCACACTGCACATTGTTAAAAACACCGGGATGATGAGTGGTCTGAAAATCCAGCGGAGGAGGTAAACAAGGATGAAACTTCCTGCTACGGCCAATAGCAGATCAATATGCCAGCCATTCAGCATGAGAGGCGGCGTAAAGCTGTTGATATAGGGTGCGAGCAATAATAAGGTCAACAGGCTCAGTGTGTTGAACAATATTTTCTGTGCTATGGTATATTTGCTTTCGTCTATGGCCATTATGCTACGCAATAAAGCAAAATTATGCCATAATCACCTCGCAAAATTTGAAACGGCCTGTTTAAAGGAGGTACTTTTCCTGATGAGCTCTATTTGCTGAACGGTATCATTTTTTTGTTTATCCATCTGCAGTTGCTGGTAGATCTTGTTCAGCAGACCGAAATTCATCAGTGCCAGTACTTTGAAATCAAGCTTCTGTGCGTTTTCCACGGCAATTTCTGCCGTACGGATGGCCTTATTGAATTCGTGTTCGTTAAAATACACACCGGCGTAAAGCAGTTTCTGAACAGACTCCAGGTATTTTCCGCCAAAATAATCGACAGAATATTTTTTGATTACCTGGTCGGTATGCCGGCAGATGCGTGCAGCAGATGCCGTTTGCCCTAAGCCAAGGTAGGCCTGGGCCTGCCAGCAGAGCAGGGTGAGGCGCAGTGAATCTGTTTTACGGTGTTGTAGAGAAGGATATGTTTCAAAGATCCGTGTGGTAAAGCTCAGCAGGTGCTCATTGTCGCCCAGTAAGGTGAAAACGATGCCCATATTACGGAATACAATTTCCTGTGGTTCAGTGATGGGTTTCTTGCCACCGCCCGTCCAAAAGCGGAAATAATTGTAGATCTTTTCCCTGATATCTTCATTGATGATACCAAACTTGAGAAATTCATAAATGAAGAGCTGGATTTCATAAGGTGTTACCCAAAGCTCATCTTCAAATTCATCAGGCGCGTAAATCTTCTTGATATTATTGAGCTCTATTTCACATTGTTCTGCATCCAGCTGCAATAATGCCATGGTGAATAACTTGCTCCTGATTTTCAGTTTATCTTCCCGGGCCTCAGCAAGTCCCAGCAAAGCGGTAAGTACTTTGCGTTTCCTGAAATGAATAAATTCGTCACTGATAAAGGGGCCAATAGGATTTTTCTTGAAGAAGCCCGCCGGGAAGATGGATTTGAGTTCACCCTGGTTGTTGCCATCGTGCTGGTAATGTAATACCAGGTACTCCAGCAGGTGTGATTTTTCTATGTTGGATAATGGTAAATGCAACATTTTGATGATGCCATCGATCTGTGCATGGTTAATGGCGTAGCGGAGCAGCCATCTGAATACGCCTATCCGGTAGGGCGACTGTGGCAGGTGCTCAAGTATAGCCATCAGCATGGGCTCATTTATTTCCTGGCCGTTTTCTTTCAGGTAATGCATGGCCACAAAATATTCGAGCAGCATGGTATGTGCAAAGCGCACTTTCACGTTGAACATGATTTCCTGGCTCAGGTTTTCCTCCACCAATATATTATCTGCCAGCAGTTCTTTATAGGCAGGGAAGAGTTCTGCATTCTGGGTGAGCAGCAGGTTTTTATCTACATAGATCCCTGTTCTGCCGAGATCGAGCAGGGTTAATAATTTTTCAATGATCTTTATTTTGAATGCATTGCTTTGCGAATTGAATACGCGGTTCTGGATAAAGCGCGATACAATTTCAAATAAGCTGAGATGCTCGTCTACAAAGGTTTGATCCGGACCGCTGTTGAGCTGGCAAAATAACTGCAGGTAATATGGATAACGCAGTTTTTGCAGGAAATTTTCAGAAAACAGGCGCACGGTGGCAGGATCGAACTGGTGATTATAGAGAATAGACTTTACTTCCTGTTCCGTAAGCCGGGGCATGTTGATATTGGTTTCTTCATCCATTTCAGCGCCCAGGTACCAATAGCGGCGGAAGGCCGGGTATTGCTGGGAGTGCTGGAATATTTCGGCCCAGGTACTGCTTCTGATGGAAAGGATCACTTTCACCCAGGGATACAGGTCGTTGGAGTACACAAAATCTTCCAGTTTGGAATATAGCAACCGTAGCTTTTCACCTGCCACAGCAATTTCATCAAACCCGTCTATTATTAATATAAGGCGTCCGCCTTTTTTATCGAAATGGCTGGAGAAATATTCGCGGAAGTTTTCGCCGTTGCCGAGATTCATCTGGTTATCCAGCCACGAAGAGAGTGAGAATCCTTTCAGCAAAAGGCTTCCTGCAGCGTGTGCGTGTATAAACCAGCATACATCCTGTTTATACCGGGCTTCTTTGCCAAACCAGCAGTGTTCCGCAAGGTGAACCAGTGCCAGCGACTTACCCCATCCTGAAGGTGCTATTAAAGCGGTGGCTGCGTAGTCGCTTTCCAGGAATTTTTCGATGTGGGCGTTACAGAAGGGCCTGTGAACAGTATACGGGAAGGCAATACCAGAGCGGTTTTTGAGAGTGAGCATGGTATAATGTGAAACTGCATCTGCCTTGTTTTTCAAGTCAGACCATTTACTATTATCCAATGCTGCGGTTGAAGTAGACGCACTGGTTGTTTTCGAAGCGGTGTTTAGCTTCCGGTAGTGATGTTGCTGAAAATCCTCCCAGTCTTTGTACTGGCAATATTGCGAAAGTGTGTTCAGGGTATATCTGGAGAAGCTGTGTTGAGCAACAGCAAATCCAAACACCCTTTTCAGCGTAGTTTCGCTTACCAGTTTTGTGGTGTTATCCAATATGGACTGAGAGAGATGTTTGCAATCTCCTGGCAACATGACTTCAACACCAAACCTGCGGAGTACTTCATTCTGCAGGGTAATGATAAAGTCATAGGATAGATCAATCATAGGGGACAGTAAATGGATTTTCGAATTGTCGGTACCTGTTTAATTACGTATCGTATTTGCGTTTAGATTTTCGAAAGGCCGAATGAACAAAATGAACAGAAGGCATTAAACTGAATTATATATATAGAAATTAATAATGGAATAAACATCTTTATTAGTTATCAGATGAATATCATATATAAATATGACTATTACCATATAGTATTATTATATAAAATATATTAATATTTTATTTATTGGCTTTTGAATAAAGAAATAATTATCCATAAGTGAATTGTTGAGATTGCTTGATTTTTTTTACGATACGTCAGCGTTTTCCTTTTTTGCCCCAAAAAATGCATGTGCATTAATGCGCAAATGGACAAAATGAATATCATTTTTTCAAACTGAACAAAATGAACATTTCAAATTAAATGAACAAAAAGGGCTTTCGTATAACGCTTACATCCATTTACTTTCGTACCACAATTGTAACAATACTTTAACTTTTTGAAAGGGGGAAGATATCAACCAGTCATATACGTAAACAAACTGATATACTGTTAAGATTGCTTCTTTTGTTACTCCTCATAACCGCCTGCCTGCCTAGAGTTCTTGAAACAAGAACATTAAAAAATGCATTTATAAAACCCACTATTGCTATGCATCCTATCTTTACTCCTAAGGGGTCGTCAAGGGCTGTCACTTCATTAATTCTTCTACTATTGCTGATCATCACAGCGGGTGGATCTATCAATGCCCTGGGAACCAAACCCATTCCTGTTGCACATGGCAATCTGAATAAGGGGGACCTCAACTTCCTGGTAAATTATTTAAGGCTGCATCCCTATGCACCACTGAATCCTGATAGAGTTGTGGGCAACCGCCGCGCTGCGGGCCCGCTCTGGAGCTATGCCTCTGGTCAAAGTCAAACCACCGCTGGTGGCTGTTTGCTTTGTACCGTTAATAATCCGCAGCTCGCGATCGATGGAGACACTTCCACCGCTTCCACGCTGGTATTGGCTGCAGGCCTAGTGGGTAGCATCGGTCAGAATTTGCAGTTCTCAGGCTCTTATCTGGCAGGAGACCAAGTGGCCATCGACCTGGAAATTCCCAACCAGATCTATACAAAACAATTTTTATCGGCAATAAAAATACAGACATCCAACGCCGGTATCTCCAATAATGATCCTGTAACATTAGATAACGCATTAGTAAGAGTACAGGTATTGGGCATTGGACTTGGCACCACCAACAAATTCAGGGTAGTAGTTCCAATCACAAAAAACTTTGATGCTGTACAGGTAAGTCTTTCTGCCTTGTTCGCCGAACTGGGCTCACTGAAGATTTACGAGGCTGCCGCTATTATTCCGGTAACAATACCTGCACCACCGGTAACGCCTGTAGGCAGTATGGTAACATTAAATGCGTCTATGCCACGTGTTTCAGGCGCTACCTTCAAATGGTTCAGCGTTCCATCCGGCGGCACTGCACTGGCTACCGGCAATTCTTTTACTACTCCGGCACTGAGCAGAAGCACTACTTATTATGTAGAAGCATCCACCGGTATACCTGGTTTGATAAGCTATGTGCGAACACCGGTACATGTAAAAGTGAGTGGCGGAAACGGGGCGCTATGGAGCTTTGCTTCTGATGAGCAAAGCCCTGTTACAGGTGGAATTGCCTGTGCATTGTGCTTTGTGGATTATCCGGAGCTGGCCATCGATGCCGATACCAGCACTGCATCAAAGATTGTATTACCCGTTGGTATCGCTACCTCAGCAGGACAACGCCTTATTTTCTCCGGCAATTATAAAGCCGGTGATAATATCTCTCTTGATCTTGAAATTCCAGGAAAATTATATACTAAACAGGCGTTGTCTGGTATCCAGATTGAAAGCTTTAATAATGGTGTGTCCAATGGTGATGCTACCAATATTGGTGCTGCCCTGATCCGTTTACAGGCCCTCGGCGTAGGCCCGGGAGGCATCAGTAAATTCAGGGTGGTGTTGCCGGTAACAAAAGATTTCAATGCAGTACAGGTGAGCCTGTCGGCGCTCTTCGCCGAATTTGGCGCATTGAAAATATATGAAGCAGCAGCTTTTGTACCTGTAAAAGCAACACCTGATACGGTTAGTATTACGGCCGGTCAAACAGCCAGTCTTACTGCTTCTATTGATCCACGCATGGCTGGAGCTACCTTTAAATGGTATGCTGATTCCATAGGAGGAACAGCACTGGCTACAGGTGCAAATTTTACCACACCAGCACTTTCCACTACCACTAACTATTATATTGAAGCCACCACGCCGGATGGTCTTCACAGTTTTGTACGCACACCTGTAAATGTTAAAGTAACAGGGGGCGCCGGCGCTTTGTGGAGTTACGCAGATAACCAGACAAGCCCTATTACCGGAGGCGTTGCCTGTGCGCTCTGCTTTGTAGATAGCGCAAACCTGGCTATAGACGGTGATACTACCACTGCTTCTAAAATAGTATTGCCGGTAGGCGCGCTTACTTCTGTAGGACAGTTGCTGAAGTTCCCCGGCAGCTATAAAGCCGGCGATAACATTGCACTGGATCTTCAGATACCCGGTACCATCTACACTAAACAACTGCTCTCTGCTGTAAAGGTGCATACCTTTAACGGTGGGGTTGATAATGCTGACCCTATTACACTGAACAGTGCGCTGATCCGTTTACAGGCACTGGGCATAGGTATTGGCGGTACACCCAAATTCCGGGTGATCATCCCTGTACAAAAAGATTTTGATGCTGTGCAGGTGGATCTTTCTGCGCTCTTTGCAGAATTTGGTTCACTGCGGGTATACGAGGCTACCGCATTTATACCGGTAGCTGTTGCTCCTGATTCAGCCAATGTGGTGCGTGGTAGCAGCGTAACTTTCGCTGCCAGCATCGATCGCGTGCCAGGAGCATCTATCCGGTGGTTCAGCACTCCTACCGGAGGAACGCCGCTGGCAACCGGTAACAGCTTCACGACACCACCACTGAACAGAACCACCACTTACTATGCAGAGGCTACCGGCACAGATGGTAAGAAGAGTTTTGTGCGTACGGCAGTTCCGGTAACAGTAACCGGAGGCGTGGGACCATTATGGAGCTTTGCAGACCAGGAACAGAGTCCGATCACGGGTGGCGTAGCCTGTGTGCTTTGCTTTGTAGATAGTGCCAACCTGGCTATTGATGGCGATACCACCACTGCTTCTAAATTAGTACTGCCTGTAGGTGCACTTACTTCTGTTGGACAACTGCTGAAATTCCCCGGTGGCTATAAAGCAGGTGATAATATTGCACTGGATCTCCAGATACCAGGCGCCATT
Organism: Chitinophaga sp. OAE865; assembly: GCF_040546735.1. Classification (NCBI taxonomy): domain Bacteria; kingdom Pseudomonadati; phylum Bacteroidota; class Chitinophagia; order Chitinophagales; family Chitinophagaceae; genus Chitinophaga; species Chitinophaga sp. OAE865. The sequence goes on from NZ_JBEPOF010000001.1 coordinate 986,682, forward strand.
TATACCAAACAATTATTATCAGCAGTAAAAGTACACACGCTTAAAGGCGGTGTGGACAATGCTGATCCTATTACGTTGAACAATGCGCTGATCCGTTTACAGGCCCTGGGTATCGGTATTGGCGGTACACCCAAGTTCCGGGTGATCATCCCTGTGCAGAAAGATTTTGATGCGGTACAGATTGACCTCTCTGCACTCTTTGCAGAATTTGGTTCCCTGCGTATATACGAAGCTACTGCGTTTATCCCTGTTGCTGTTACACCACCGGCACCTGCTACAACTGCAGGAGGTACTGTGGCGTTAACAGCCGGCATTGACCAAACGAGGATAACCAATCCTACCTTTAACTGGTTTACTTCTCCCACCGGCGGAGCACCCGTGTTTAGTGGTAGCACCTTTACCACACCGCCGTTGGCACGTAATAAAACCTATTACGTGGAAGCCAATTCACCGGTTGATGGATTAAACAGCTATGTACGCACACCGGTGTCCATCAAGGTGGGCGGCGGGCCAGGCATCATCTGGAGCTTCGGCCAGGACCAGGTGAGTCCGATCACTTCCGGTATTGCTTGTGCAGCCTGTGTTATTGACAATGCAGACAGTGCATCTGATGGCGATACGACAACAGCTTCCAGGTTTACAACAGGTATAGGAATAGGTACTACACTGAGCCAGCAGGTGATCCTGCCTGGTGTATATGAAGCGGGCGACAGCATCGTGCTTTTCCTTGACCTGCCTGCTGATCCTATCGCCAATGCCCAGTTATTACCTAATATTACTGTTCAAACATTCAATAATGCAATCGCTGGTCCGGCTGTACCTAACAACGACCAGGTATTACTGAATAATACAGGCCTGGTGAGGTTCCAGTTACTGGGAGCAGGTTTGAACGGCACCAATAAGTTCCGTGTAACCATACCTGCTACCAAGCAGTTTGATGCAGTGCAGGTAGGCCAGGCTTCATTGGCGGCATTGTCTTCCTCCATGCATTTGTACGAAGTGGTAGCTGCCATCCCGGTGAAGGTTACTCCATCTCCTGCTACTGTAAATTATAATAAACCTGCTACGCTTAATGCCACTATCCGTGTTCCTAACGCCGCCTTCCAGTGGTTTAATACACCTACCGGCGGTGCTCCGATCCCTAATGCAGGCGCTACTTTCACTACGCCTAATTTAACAAGGAACACTACTTATTATGTAGAAGCAACCGATCCATCGGGAACAAAGAGTTTTACCCGTACGGCTGTTACGGTGAAGATAAAAGGTGGTAACGGACCACTGTGGTCATATGGAACCGATCAGCAAAGCCCGATCACCGGCGGTATCGCCTGTGCACTCTGTACTATACAGGATTCACTGAAGGCTATCGACGGAGATACTACTACTTCTTCCAAACTGATCGCCCCGATCGGTTTAGCAGGATCAGTAGGACAGAAAATCATCTTCCCAGGATCATACCAGAAAGGAGATAGCATTATTGTTTTCCTGAGTTCTCCTGTTGATCTCCTGGCACAGGCAGCTGTATTGAAGAGCATCTCTGTAAAAACATCCAATGGCGGCGTTGAGAATAACGATCCGACTGCACTGGATGCAAATGCTATTGGCATCAACCTGCTGGGTTTAGGTACTGATGGCGAACGCAAGTACAGGGTGGCTGTTCCGGCGAAGAATCCGTTTGATGCGGCGCAGGTAGACCTCGGCGGACTGCTCACCGTAAGTAATTCCCTGCGCATTTATGAAGTAGCGGCGAGCATCCCTGTTACGGTTGCAGTAACACCAACAGATACCACTGTAAATGTTGGACAAACTGCCACATTCAATGCCAGCATACCAAGAATACCTGATGCTACCTTTAACTGGTACGAAACCAAAACCGGTGGCACACCGGTAGCCACTACCAGCAGCTTTACAACTCCACCGCTGACACAAGGTAAAACATACTACGTTGAAGCTACTTCTCCGTCTGACGGGCTTGTGAGCTTTGAACGTACAGCCGTTACTGTTCGCGTGAACAATGCCCCAAGTAATGCAGATCTTGCATGCGGTAGCGCCAAAACGCAAACGTTTGGCTCGGTGGGTATCTGTTTGTTATGTTCTGTGGATTCGGCAGCTAATGCAGTAGATAACTCCATCTACACTGCCTCTAACCTGCGCACTGTAGTTGGTGTGGGCGGAGGAATGGCGCAGCGCCTGAACTTTGGAAAAGTAGGCAAGCCTACAGACAGCATCAGGATAAGGATAGGCATACCTGCATCGTTGGTGGATCTGGGCCTGCTGAGCAATCTTACACTTACTACCTACAATAATAATGTATCCAATGGCGACTCCAGGCCATTGAGCGGCGGCTTGCTGACGCTTGCCCTGCTTGGATCAGAACAGGTGGGTACCCTTACAGTACCTGCAGGTAAAGCCTTTGATGCAGTGCAATTAAGTGTGACCGGTTTAGCTACGGCTGCATCTTCAGTGAAGATTTACTATGCTGAAGTGATCACACCGGTTGCCACTGTGGCCAGCAACAATGTAAATGTATGTAGCGGTACTGCTGCTACATTAATGGCCACCGGTCCTGCTGGTTACGCTTACCGCTGGTATACACAGGCGGTTGGCGGCACACCGGTTGGTTTCGGTCCTAATTATACCACACCTTCATTAACTGCAGATGCAAACTACTATGTGGAAGCGATCACCCTGGATGCAGATAGTTGTGCCAGCAGTGTTCGTACGCTCGTTTCTGTCAGAATAGGACAACCAAGTGTAACAGTAACGCCGGCGTCTGCACAAGTGGCACAAGGTGCTACTCCTACCTTCAATGTAGTGAGCCCTGTTCCTGCCAATAAGTACAACTGGTATACTACGCCTACCGGCGGTACGCCTGTTTTCGTAGGACCTACCTTCAGTGTACCTGCAGTAACAGCGAATATTACTTACTATGTAGAATCAACAGATGCAGCAGGTACCTGTAAGAGCCTGAGAACTCCGGTGCCGATCACATTAACCGGTGGCGGCGGACCTTCCTTGCCAGGTGACATCGACTGTGGTGGTGCTACCAGCCAGTTAAGTAGTGCCAATGGTTTGTGTGTGGGTTGCTATATAGAAAAACAAGATTCTTCTGTAGATAATAGTACAGCTACTTCTTCTGTATTACATACCATCCTCGGACTGGCAGGTGCCTATACACAGCAAATGCTGGTCTTCCCGACCCATGGTAACCTGGGAGATAGTGTAAGGATCGGTATATCCGCAAATACCGGTTTACTTGACGCTGGTGTGCTCAACAGCATTATGGTTGGTTCCTATAATGGAACTACCGCCAATGGCGACAATGTTACACTGGATAACGCAACAGTTAAAGTAAAACTGCTTAGCGGTAATCAGCGCGCTGATATTACTTTCAAGCCAGGAGCTGGTTTCGATAGGGTATTTATCAGGCTTAACTCTGGTTTAGCTACTGCGCTTTCATCTCTTAACGTTTACTACGCACAGATCTTTACCGGTGCACCAACAGTTGAAAAAGACACTGTTTACGTATGTACCGGCCAGGCAGCTACACTGAAAGCTACCGGCCCTGGCACCAGCTTCCGTTGGTATAACCAGATTACCGGCGGTGCTCCGTTGGCTACCACTGCTACTTACACAGTTAATAATGTGACTGCTAATGCAGTATACTATGTGGAATCTGTATCCGGTGCAGGTTGTACCAGCACCGCCCGCAAGCCAGTGTATGTAATGGTAGGATTACCGGTTGTAACTGTTGCGCCGCAAACAACGAGCGTAAATAGCGGTAGCACGGCAACCATTACTGTTACCAACCCGAATCCGGCCTATCAATATAATTGGTATGATGCGCCTTCAGGTGGTACACTGGTAGCAGCTAATAAAACTACTTTCACTACACCACCATTAACCGGTGCAAGGATCTATTATGTAGAGGCCTTTGACCCGGCCACCAGTTGCGCAAGCTCTCAGCGCACCAGGGTGTCTGTAGATATTAATATGTCGCCGGAACCAACTCCATGTAGCTATGCCAACCAGCAGCAAAGTCCGATCATTACCGGTGTTTGCCTGCTGTGTGGTGTAAACAATCCTGCGTTTGCGGTGGATACCAACGCCAATTCAGCGTCCACAATCAGTGCTGCGCTGGGTGCATTGGGATATGTAGGTCAGCTGTTGCGCTTCCAGAATACATATGCGGCTGGCGACAGCATCACCATTGATATGGAAATACCAGGGCAACTGGCTTCAGCAGCCTTGCTGGGTGGTATCAAAGCAGAAACATACAATGGTACTACTGCCAATAATGATGAGGTTACACTGAACAATGCCCTGATCAGGCTCGCCCTGCTGAATGGCAGCAATCGTTTCAGGGTAACAATACCGGCAACGAAAGCATTCAATGGTGTATTGATCAGTATCAATGGCACCATCTCCGTGCTTACAAATCTTAAAGTTTACTTTGCAGCGGCATTCCCGCCACGGCCGGTACTGTCACAAACCAGCTACAGCACTTGCGCAGGTAAGAAAGATACCTTAACTGTTACCGGTCCTGCCGGAGCAGACATCAGGTGGTATGACGCTGCAACAGGCGGTACCCTTGTAGGTTCAGGTAATACCTTCATCACACCTGCTCTTACCACTACCACCACTTACTATGCTGAATCCGGCAAATTTGGTTGTGCCAACCCTGTGCGCGTACCTGCTATTGTAAATGTAGGTGCGGGTCCTGCTGCTCCAACAGCAGCTGGGGTAACGCTTTGCGCAGGTGGTAAGGCAACGCTGGTAGCTTCGGCGCCGGCAGGTGTATTATTCCATTGGTATAAGAGTGCCACCGATACCGCTATACTGGCCACCGGAACTTCCTTTGTAACACCGGTGCTCACTGCAGATACCGCTTATTATGTGGCATCCGATAACAATGGCTGTATCAGTACCCGTACAAGAGTACCTGTAACCATAGGTGCGGTACCGGCGAACTTCACTGTTACACCGGAAAATACAACAGTGAGCAGAGGGCAGGGTGCCATCATCAATGCTGCAGCTACAGGCACCGGCATCATCTTCAAATGGTACAGCGCTACCGGCGATAGCCTGTTTGCTGGAACCAGCTTTAATACCGGGCCGTTACAAGCCACCTCTACTTACCTGGTAGAAGCGGTTGGACCAAATGGTTGCGCTACTGCACGTAAGACTGTTACAGTAACAGTACTCGGCGGTGGAGGCAATGATGTACCATGCGATGCCGCTAATAACCAGACCAACAATGCCAATGGCATTTGTATAGGTTGCTACGTGGAAAATCCTGCCCTGGCAGTAGATAGCGCTGTTTCCTCTTCTTCTACCCTGCATGTGATCGCAGGATTGTTAGGTGGTTATGTACAACAAACGCTGATCTATCCGTCTGCCAGCAATGCGGGTGACAGTGTAAATATCCAACTGAACTTCCCTGTTGGCATCACAGATATTGGATTGTTATCATCTATACAGGTAGCAACTTACAACGGTACTACCTATAATAACGACAGAGTGGCTATAGGAAACGCATTGCTGTCGCTGAAATTACTCAGTGGCAATCAGCAGGCCATCCTCAGCTTCAAGCCTACTGCTACTTTTGACCGTGTGGAAATACGCCTTAATTCAGGCGCGGCCGCACTGCTCAATGCAGTTGGTGTGAACTATGCCAGCCGTCTGGTGGCAGCTCCGCAGGTTGTTGCTGATTCGGTGACCATCTGCGCCGGTGACTCCGCCAAATTGGCTGTGAAGAATCCGGTAACCGGTGTTACCTATAGATGGTATAACCAGGCTAGTGGTGGTAGTGTGCTGTTCACAGGAACCAACTTCACCAGCAACCCTGTTAACTCAGCTGCTATCTTCTATGTAGAAGCAGCCAAAACAAGCAACGGTTGTATCAACCCGGTTCGTACGCCTGTAAGGGTTAACATCGCAACAGCACCTGCTGTTCCCGGTCAGCCATCCACAGTAACAGTTTGCGCAGGTGCAGATGCTGTACTTGCCGTACCAAACCCGGATACCAAACTGCGTTACAACTGGTACAATGTTGCTACCGGTGGAACCAAGTTGAACACCGACAGTGGCTTTACATATAAAGTACTGCATGTAAGTGCTGATACCACTTATTATGTTGAGGCGATGAATAGCTGTGGTACTGTTTCCGCAAGACAGGCGGTGAGGATCACATTGGGTTCTGCTCTGCAGGCGCCGGTGATCACACCATCACCTGACACAGTACGGATTAACGAATCTCCTGTGCTCAAAGCTACACCGCCTGTTGCCAATGCAGTGATTAACTGGTACACATCAGATACTGCTACGCAGATAGCATTTACCGGTAATATTTATTCTCCTGCCGGTAAAGCCACACCAGGCACTACTACCTACTGGGCACAAGCGGTGTTGCAAGGTGGCGCTACCTGTCAGTCTGTACGTGTTCCGGTGAACGTAGTAACCATCAGCGGCTCCGGCCCGCTCGCAGTACCTTGCGAGGGCGCTACCACCCAAACTATTGGCGGCAGCGGATTGCTCATACTGGGTAATGTTTACAACCCTGCGTTCGCGGTAGATAACGATCAAACTACAGCTTCATCTCTTGTAATAAATCTTGGAGCATTAAATGCTACCGTATGGCAGCGCGCTCGCTTCAATGGCGTGTCTGCACCGGGCGACAGTGTACGTGTACTGTTGTCAAGTCCAAGCCAGGTTCTCTCAGCCGCTCTGCTGGCCAGCGTTCAGCTGACCACTTACAACGGCTCAACTCCTGGTGATTCTATACTGGTTAGCAACCCGATAGTACATCTGAACCTGCTGAATGGCCAACGCCAGGCTGAGCTGACCTTCCTTCCTGCACATCCGTTCGATGCAGTGGAAGTGAAACTGAAATCAGGTATCGTAGGTGCGCTCACCGATGTAGACTTTAACTATGCACGCCGTATCATTGCTAAGCCACAGGTACAGGCATCATCCGTGAAAGTATGCGCTGGCAACACCGCTACTCTCAATGTAGCCAACCCTGCAACAGGCATCACTTATCGCTGGTATACCGCTAACGGTACTTACCTGAGCGGTAAAGATGGCAGCAGCTTCACTACCGGAGCGCTCACAAAAGACTCTGTATTTTATGTAGAAGCATTCAGGGCGGCAACAGGTTGCGCAAGTACCGACAGGACCGCTGTGAATGTAAGCGTAACTGCTGCACCGGTTGCACCTGCTGTAATGGCGGATACTGCTTCTGTTTGCGCAGGCGCTGATGCAGTACTGGCAGTGTCCAACCCGGTTAAAGGCTACACTTATGGCTGGTACAATGTACCAACCGGCGGTACTAAACTGAATACCGACAGTGGCTTTACTTATAAAGTGGTGAATGTAACCGCCAAAACCATCTACTATGTGGAAGCGAAGAATGACAGCTGCAATAGCGTATCTGCCACCAGAACTGCTGTAGTGGTGCAAACTTCCAACGGGCTCACCGCGCCAACTGTAACACCGTCACCTGCGAGGGTAGGCATTGGACAACAGGCAGTACTGACTGCAACTGCAGGCACTGCCAATGCAACACTGGCATGGTTCCGTACACAAACAGCTACAGATACACTGGCTAAAGGTGCGATATTCTCACCGGCCGCCAGGAATGCAGCCACAGTAGATACCTTCTGGGTAGAAGCATTCCTGCCAGGTGGCATAACCTGTAAGTCTCCACGTACCTCCGTACTGGTGATTACACAGCCTGTAGTACTTGACACTGTTCCTTGTGAGGCAGCGATCAGCCAGATCATCGGCGGTAGCGGCCTGCTTATCCTGGGCAACGTGTACAACCCTGCTTTGGCAGTAGATAATAATATTAATACCGCATCATCGCTCGTCATTAATCTCGGAGCGCTTAACGCCAATGTGTGGGAACGCGCCCGCTTCAATGGTGTATCTGCCATCGGTGATACCGTGAAGGTGATGCTCTCCAGTCCAAACCAGGTTCTCTCAGCCGCCCTGCTGGCCAGTGTTCAGCTGACCACCTATAACGGCAGCACACCGGGTGATTCAGTTCTGGTAAGCAACCCGCTGGTAAGCCTGAAAGTGTTGTCTGGTACAAGAGGCGTACTGTTGTCTTACGTTCCGACGAAGACATTCGATGCGATCGAAGTGAAACTGAGATCCGGAATAGCAGCTGCATTGACCGCAGTAGACTTTAATTATGCACAGCGTGCTATTGCTGCACCAAAAGCGAAAGCATCCGGCGACTCTGCAATTTGTACCGGTAAATCCGCTACCCTGTCAGTAGTGAACCCTCAACCGGGTGTAACCTACAGCTGGTACGATAGTAAGGGCACTCACCTGAAAGACAGTGTAGCCTTTATTACTCCGGCCAACCTGGCCGCTGGTAGCTACAGCTACGTAGTGAAAGCATCCAGGAATAACTGTAACACCGCTGCATCTGCTCCGGTAGTGGTTACTGTACAAACACTGCCGGCACCACCGGTAGCCGACACCAGCAACCCTGCAACGGCTTGTATTGATAAGTTGCCGGTAACACTCAAAGTGAAACCTGTAACCGGCGTTACCTTCAACTGGTTTGATGCAAACGGTCAGCAGATCGCTACCAATACTAATAGTTATCAAACAGCTGCTAACCTTGCAGCTGGTACTTATAACTTCTTCGTAGTGGCTTCCAACAGCAATGGTTGCGCTAATGATAGCGGCCGTACGAAGATTTCACTTAACGTAACAAGTGCATCTACCGCTACAGATATCAGCATCTCCGATGTGTCCATCTGTGCAAGCGATAGCGCTGTACTGAAACCAACCAGCACCACGGTTAGCAACCCTGTATTCAAATGGTATGCAGATGCTAACAAGGTAACACCGATCACACAAGGTGTAAGCGCAACAGGTGTATTAACCATCCGCGGATTAACTGCCGGAACATATACCTACTACGTAAGCGTAAGCAACGGCGGTAAGTGTGAAAACGCTGCCGGTGATCTGAAAGCAGTTAAGGTAACAGTAAATACAGGTGCTACTGCGGCCGATATCACACTGGCCGACACTACTATCTGCGCAAGTAATACTGTGAAACTGACCGCTACCAGCACCACCGTTACTAACCCTGTGTTCAAATGGTATAAGGAAGCCAGCCTGACAACACTGTTGTTCACCGGCGCAACATATACCACTGGTGTTATAGCTACCAATACCACCTACTATGTAACAGTAGAAGGAGCTAACAAATGCGCTAACGATGCTGCCAACGCGAAAGCGGTAACAGTAACTGTACGTGATGTACCGGTGCCGATCATCACAGCATCTGCTATCAGCATCTGTGTAGGCGATACAACAACATTAACTGTACAGAACGCTGATAATGCGCTCACCTATCGCTGGTACAATGCTGCCACCGGAGGTACCTTACTGTTCACCGGTCCGGTTTACAAAGTAACTGGTCTTACCGCTTCAGCAGATTTCTATGCAGAAGCATCTGCCGGTGGATGTAGCAGTGCTACAAGAACTAAGGTATCCATAGGCGTAGGTGTGGCACCAACTCCGATACTGGAATCTAACAATGTAACAGTTTGTCAGGGTGGTACAGCAGTACTGAAGGTGACTTCTTCTGTCAATAACATTACTTACAAATGGTACACAACTGCAACAGGTGGTACCGCAATATTCACTGGTCCGATATTTACCACCGGTGCAATCAATGCGAACACTTCCTACTTTGTAGAAGCCACCGGTGATACTTCAAAATGTGGTAAACCATCTGCCCGCGCAATGGTAACAGTAACAGCGGTACCGGTACCAGCAGCTCCAACCCTGGTAAGCACCAACGTACAGGGCTGTAAAGGTCAGTCTGCTTCACTGGCAATTCAGAGCCCGGCAGCAGGTACCACCTATCAATGGTTTGATGCAGCTACAGGTGGTACGCTGATATTCGAAGGACCGGTATTTAACATTACCGCCCTGGATAGCACCGTTACCTATTATGTACAGGCATTGGTAAATGGAGGCTGCCCAAGCGCCACCAGGACCAGCGCTACCATTAAGGTAAATGCGGTTCCAGCAACGCCGGTAATAACAGCAACTTCCCTGTTCGTTTGTCAGGGTGGAAGCGTAACACTTTCTATTAAAGATCCGGTTACAGGTACTACCTACCGCTGGTTCGATGCTGCTACCGGAGGCAACCTGCTCTTCACAGGCAGCAGCTTTACAACAGGTGCATTAAACGCCAATACTGATTTCTATGCTGAAGCCAGCAACGGTAATTGCAGCAGTGCTCAGCGTACTAAGGTATCCATAGGTGTAGGACAGGCGCCGACTCCAATACTGGAATCCAACGCGGTAACTACCTGTCAGGGTGCTCCGGCTACGCTCCGCGTAACTTCAGCAACTAACGGTATTACCTATAAATGGTATACACAGGCAACCGGCGGAACAGTTGTATTCACAGGACCGGTATTCACCACAGCTCCGCTTAATACCAGCATGGACTTCTGGGTGGAAGCAACCGGTACTACGGGTCAGTGTGGTAACGCATCTGCGAGAGTAAAAGCTACTGTAACAGTAGTAGTAGCTCCGAATGCGCCGGATGTAGTAGCATCTTCTCTGAAAACATGTGCGGGCACGGGTGTTACTGTAGCTGTGAAAACAATACAGCCAGGCATTACTTACCAATGGTATGATGCCGCGATCAATGGCTCATTACTCTTCACAGGACCTGTTTACAGTGTGCCGGTGGTGACAACAAATACCACTTACTACGTACAGGCTAACCTGGGCAGTGGCTGCTCCAGCTCTACCAGAACAGCTGTGAACGTATCTGTTGATCCGGCTCCGCCAATTCCAACAGCAGACCTGGATAACGTGGTAACATGCATAGGCGGTACAGCAACGTTCACCGTTAAGAATCCTGATCCGGCAATGACGTATCGCTGGTATGATGCTCCATCTAACGGGCTCCTCCTGGCTACCGGTAATGCTTATACTACCGCACCGCTTGCACAAACTACTGTCTTCTACCTGGAAGCATTGAACAGTGCAGGATGCAGCAGCGCACGTAAAGGATTAACCGCAACTGTAGTAAGCACAATAGATGCACCGCTCGCTGATCCGATCACTGTATGCAGTGGCCAGACTGGTGTATTGATGGTGAAGAACAGGCAGACAGGTGTGATCTATAAATGGTTCACAGTAGCACGTGGTGGTACAGCTGTATTCACTGGTGCAGACTTTACCATCACACCAACTGCAAATACAGTATACTATCTCGAAGCATCTACCAGTGGTGGTTGTGTAAGCGCCAGCAGAACTCCGGTAAATGTATCAGTGAATCCTTCTCCGGCTGCTCCGGCTGTTGCAAATGCAACGCTGCAGGCTTGCCCAGGTCAGACAGTTACACTGAATGCACTGAATCCGGATCCGGCACTTACTTATAAATGGTACACAACTCCAACTGGTGGAACAGCAGTGGCTACAGGAGCGTCTTATACAACATCTCCTATAAATGCCAACCAGATGTACTACCTGGAAGCAACCAACAGTAATGGCTGTTCAAGCCCAACACGTACAGCTGTTAGCGTGGTAGCAACACCGGCTCCGGGTAAACCAACAGTTACCGGTAACGATAACGGGGTATGTCCTGGTAAAACAGCCACACTCACTGCGGCATCAACAACTGCAGGCGTCAACTTCCGCTGGTACACAGTTGCTACGGGTGGCACACCAATCTATACCGGTGTAACATTTGTAACACCAGCATTGAATGCAAATACTACTTACTATGTGGAAGCATTTACAACCGGTGGTTGTATCAGTGCAGGACAAAGAACAAGTGTACAGGTAAGTATTGCACAACCGCTGCCGGCACCGGTAGTAGTAGTGGATAACACAACAGCTACCACCATTACCTTCCGCTGGTCTTCAGTAACAGGAGCACAACGCTACGAAGTAACACTCGACAACGGTGTAACCTTCATACCGCCAAGCTCAGGTGCGAACGGAACAACGCATACGGTAACAGGCCTCCAGCCTAACCAGAGCGCTACAATACAGGTAAGGGCCATCGGAGCATCTGAATGTGAAACAAGTGCATTGTCCACAGCAATAACTGGTAAAACAAGTAATCCGCAGGGCAACAACATCTTTGTTCCAAACCTCTTCAGTCCGAATGGTGATGGTATAAATGATATCGAGTATGTATACTCAACTTCCATCGCACAACTTGAATTCAGGGTTTACAACCAGTGGGGTCAGTTGGTGTTCACCTCCAAAGATCAGCGCCAGGGATGGGATGGTACTATGAGTGGTCAGAAACAACCGGTTGGTGTTTATGTATACATCCTGAGGGCTACCATGCAAGACGGAACCGTAATCACCAAGAAAGGTAACATAACCCTCATGCGATAGAAATGATTCATCAGGTCAAGATCACATTAATCATAAAACCGGGATGCGCCACTGCATCCCGGTTTATCCAGAAAATACTAAAAAATGTTCCTATGAAAAGGATTTTTATAGTCACAATAATTTTATGGAGCAGTTTATTGCCCAGGACGTCTGTAGCCCAGGTCGATCCTCACTTTTCACAGTACTATGCTTATCCGCTATGGCTGAACCCAGCGCTAACGGGTGTAATAGACGGTGATTACCGGATCAGTGGCGACTACCGTAATCAGTGGGCCAATTATGGCAAGCCGTTCTCAACGGCAGGAATTTCTATTGATGCCGCCACCGATAAGAATGTTGGCGTAGGCCTGAACGTGATAAATATGTCTGCAGGAGATGCCGGCTACAATCACTTCAACGCGATGGCCAGCGTTTCCTACAGCGGCGTGAAATTTGGACCTACCAAAACCAGCCGCCTGGTATTTGGTATCAATGCGGGTTTAATTAACAGGCGACTGGATCCTGCCAAATTTCAGACAGGTAGCCAATATCAGCCGGTTACAGGTTTTGACCCCAGTATTTTCAATGGTGAAAATGTAAACAACACAACTTCTACGCAATTTGATGCTGGTGCAGGCGTAGTATATTTTGATGGTAATCCCAATCATATGTTCAATCCGTTTGCCGGATTTGCCGCAGCTCACCTTACTCAACCAAAGGATCCTTTCTCCTCTGATGGAACCGAAAGAAAATTACCGGTGCGCTACCTGGTGCATGGAGGAACAAAGATCAAATTAAACGAAGCACTGAGCCTTACGCCTACCGGTCTTTATATGAGACAAGGGAATGCGGAAGAGATAGTTGCCGGTATGTATGCGCAACTAATGGTAAATCCCGAGTTCGACTTCCTGGTGGGAGGCAATTATCGCTTTAACGATGCGGTAATACCTTTTGCAGGATTCCATTTCAAGAGCTTTACGCTGGGGTTGAGCTATGATGCCAATACCTCCAATATGCGCAGACTGGTAAACGGCAGCCAGAGCTTTGAAATATCACTTTCTTTTATCAGCCGGAAAAGAAGGGTGCTTAATGAAGAATACTTTATTTGTCCCAGGTTATAATTTATCAAAAACCAAATCAGAATGGAGGCAAAAATTTATACAGAAAAAAGAAATGAAACCCTCATGAAAAAAATTACACTCTGTTGGCTGGTGGTTTTTACAGGAATAATGAGCACCCTTCAAGCGCAATATGTTTACGATTTTAAACATACTGCAGACGTTTTTTATAATTCAAGGGATTATTATTCTGCAGCGCAGTACTATAATAAAGCACTGGGAACTTTTAAGATCAAGCCGGAACAGGTATTGCCGTATACTGCTTCAGGCGCTGCCGCCCCAACTGGTAAATTGAAAGATTATCAGCAAGTGGTAGCCCGGTTGGCCGAGTCTTACAGGCTCTTTTATGATTATGGAAATGCGGAAACATGGTATGCACAACTGGTCGGCTTTAACAACCCCGCCTTTCCCCAGGCACGTTATTGGTACGCTGTCTGCCTTCGGTACAATGGAAAATACCAACAGGCGCTGGAGGAGTTTAAGAAATTCAAACAAAGCTATACTGTCGCCGATGAATTGTCTGTAAGAACCCCGCTTGAAATCGCCTGTTGTGAATTTGCTCTCTCGGAAGCAAATAAAGAACCGAGATTTACAATAGAAAAAACTGCCGGCAATGTAAATGAGGGCGGAGCAAATTATGCACCTGTGATCCTGGATCCAGGTACCCTGTTGTTTACTTCTTCCCGTGCCGAGAATCCACCGTTGCCTACTACCACTAAGCAGCCCACCGCCAAAAAACAAACAAAAAAAGGAACCCCTTATGTAAATGACCTCTACACTGCTACCGGAAGTGGTAATACCTTCGATAACAGCCAGAAACTAAAGATCCCTTCCGCTAAAGGATATGACCAGGGGGTATCTGCAATTACCCCGGATGGTAACTCACTTTATATCACCCGCTGGTCTATAAAAGACGGGGTGAAACAATCTGCTATCTATTTCAGTAGCCGCCAGAACGGAGCCTGGTCCGAGCCCAAAATACTCGGTGAAAATGTGAACGTGCCCGGGTATAATTCTATGCAGCCTTATATTACCGCCGACGGGAAATACCTGCTGTTTGCCTCTAACAGACCCGGGGGGATGGGTAAAAATGATCTTTGGTACTGCATTATGACCAATGGAACTCCCGGTGGCGCCCGTAACATGGGTACAACCATTAATACAAAAGATGAAGAACAGGCGCCGTTTTATGATGCGGAGAAAAACCTGCTCGTGTTCAGCACTGATGGCCGGGTAGGTCTGGGCGGTCTTGATTTTTTCCAGAGTGAAGGCGATTTCGGTACGTGGTCTGCCCCTGTTAACATGGGCAAACCATTGAATTCACCCAAGGATGATATCTATTACACTGCTTTGGATAATACACATCCCTTTGCAGCAGGATTCATCAGCTCCGACAGGGAATCCATCTGCTGCCTGGAGGTATTCAGCGTTCACCGTATTCGCAAGTTAGCAAGCGGTCTTATCATCGACTGTGATACACACCTTCCGCTGCAAGGCGCCACTGTTAGCCTGCTGGATACTGTGAGAAGAAAAACCATCCGTAAAGTTACACTGGATGCCACCGGAAGATATACCTTCGAAGTGGATCCACAGCGCTACTATAAGATAATCGCTGAAAAAGAGAACTACTTCACCAAAGCACTCTATTTTAATACTGATTCACTGGTAAGGATCGATTCTATGGATAATCCTACCCTTTGTCTCAAGCACTACGAAATAGAAAAACCAATTGTACTCAATAATATCTATTACGATTTTGGTAAAGCTACCCTGCGTGAAGAATCTAAAATTGTATTGGATACAGTGGTGGAAATGCTGAATGATAATCCTAAATTAACCATTGAAATGAGTGCGCACACAGATAGCGTGGGCTCTGTGAAGTTCAATGATAAGTTGTCGCAGGCACGTGCGCAATCCTGCGTCGATTACCTGATCAGCAAAGGTATTTCTCCGGAAAGGCTGATTGCTAAAGGATATGGTAAATCAAGACCAATTGCGCCGAACTCATTGCCAAATCATAAAGACAATCCTGAAGGACGTCAGCTTAACAGAAGGACCGAATTCAAGGTGTTGAAAAGACAGGTTCAGGTGAAAGCGGAAGATGACAGCAATAGTAGTCAGTAAGTTTTTCCCTTAACCGGCTTATCCGCCGGAATACTTCCATATCCTGTAATAACCATTTAGAGCCGGCCATTTGGCCGGCTTTTTTATTGAATGTCCGGGCAGATATATAATTAGTAGTCCTATCTAAATAAAGAAAACGAAAAAGCATGTTCATCTAAATGAACATGCTCCTGTTAGTTCTAATGTAAATTCCCGGTTGTTGATTAGTTGCTTTTGCCAAAGCTGCCTATAGCAATAGTGTCGGCTGCTTTCATTACTTTCAGGTAAGAACTCAGTTCCAGAGCATTGTTATACTTGAAGGTAGTGTCTCTCTGAACGCCACCTGGTTTGGAAACCTTAATGGTTTTTACTTTAGTCAAAAGATCTATTTTCAATGCAGCGCCAGTGCCTTTAAATGTTCCCTTGATCAATGTGTCTGTTTTGGGAGCTGCAGCAGTACCAGCGATCAGGTAAACGCCATGATCCGCATCCTTAATGTTTTTGGTGAGATTCAGTACAACGTTTACACTGCTGTCTGTATTCTCCGAAATGGTAATCTCACCTACTTTTTTATCTTTATCAGCGCCGGTTCCCTTCAGTTCAAACGACTTGGAACGTGGCGTTGGAGGAGGTGGTGTTGGATTGTCGTCATCTTTGCAGGAGCTTACAGTAATACCCAATACAGTAGCGATCACTACTCCGCTCAGGAGTGTGTTTTTGTTGAACATAAGCATGATTTCAGTTTTATAAAGGTTTTACGATTGTGGTTTTTTGATTGTAAATTTTTGTGATTATGATCTTTGTTTTAATATAGGTTTTTCAGCGCTTACTAGAGATGTTAAACGACAGTGGAAATAAAAAGTTACAGATACAGGTAAAGTTTTTTTAAATATATTTTTTCATTGCCTGTAACCTTTACCTATATTGAATCGTAGCAGGTTTGTTTTCTTGTTATGGAGAAATACCTATTGTAACTAACATTATGTACATCTTTGAAAAGATGATTTTTTGTTGATTGAAAAAATAAATTACATTTGTTCAGCATCATTTGATGCATGAACTGATAGCATATGAAAATTTTTTAAGACCACGGTACTTCCGTTTGTCGCTCTCCCACTTCTCCTGTTTTAATTTGCAGTACATATAATGTACTGTTCCTCGTTTATTGTTTTCAAAATAAGTTTATGTCTGTTTTAACGAAAACGTCCAGACGTGTAAGTCGTTTTTTGCAATTATTTAAGATAGCCGTTACCGGTAGTGAAAAAGAGTTTACCAAAGGGAGCATCAACCGGGCTATATTCCTGCTCTCTATCCCTATGATCCTTGAAATGGCGATGGAATCCCTGTTTGCGGTGGTTGATATTTATTTTGTAAGTCACTTAGGTGTTAATGCTATTACCACGGTAGGGCTTACAGAATCAGTACTTACCCTGGTGTATACCGGGGCTATGGGATTGAGTATGGCTGCAACAGCCATGATTGCCCGCAGAACGGGAGAAAAAGATCCGGATGCTGCCGCCCATGCTGCAATGCAGTCTATATATCCCGGTTTGTTTATTTCCGTGCTGATAAGTATAGCAGGAATATTTTTTGCGAAAGATATATTACTGCTGATGGGAGCGGCCAGTGAAGTGGCAAATTACGGTTATGTATATACGCAGATACTACTCGGGGGAAATATAGTGATCGTTTTATTATTCCTGATCAACGGTATTTTCCGGGGTGCCGGTGATGCGGCACTTGCGATGCGTTCATTGTGGATTGCCAATGGGCTTAACATTGTACTATGCCCTCTGTTGATTTCGGGCTGGGGGCCAATTCCGGCATTGGGGTTGAAAGGCGCTGCCATTGCCACTTTTATAGGAAGAGGCACCGGGGTGGTATACCAGTTATATCACCTGGCAAAGGGAAAGGACCTGATCCGCATTACGAGGAAGCACCTGGCGCCGGTATTTTCGCTGATCGGAGCCATTCTTAAAATTGCAGCGGGCGCCACAGCGCAAATGCTGATAGCTTCTGCCAGCTGGATCTTCCTGGTACGTATCATTTCTCATTTTGGGAAAGATGCAGTGGCAGGGTATACGGTTGCCATCAGGGTGGTGATCTTTACTATATTGCCTGCCTGGGGAATGGCGAATGCCGCTGCTGCACTGGTCGGACAAAATCTGGGTGCTCAACAACCAGAGCGTGCCGAGCAATCAGCCTGGAGGGCGGCTTTCTTTAATATGATCTTCCTGGCCATTGTAGCGGTGATATTTATGATATGGGCGCCGGCCATTATTGGTTTCTTTACAGCAGATACGGTGGTGATCAATTATGGTGTGCAGTGTATACGGTTAATGAGCGCCGGGTATATCTTTTTTGCCTATGGTATGGTGCTTACCCAGTCTTTCAATGGTGCCGGCGATACGCGGACACCTATGCTGATCAACATGTTTATTATGTGGCTGTTCCAGATGCCCCTGGCCTATGTATTGGCTATTACATTCAAAATGGGGCCTGTAGGGGTTTTCTGGGCAATGGCTATCTCCGAGTCTACCTCGGCCCTGGTGGCTATATGGCTGTTCCGGAGGGGTACCTGGAAGCAGGTAAAGATTTAGCTTTCTGCTTTCTGTTTAAGTAATTACCTTTGCGAGGTTTGCATTAAATTTTTACATAATAAAAATAACTTAATAAGCATGTCACTCACTGTCGTAGGTACTATGGCGTTCGATGAAATCGAAACCCCCTTTGGAAAGTCAGGCAAAATCATTGGTGGTTCCGCCACCTACATCGCATGGGCAGCGTCTAACTTTGTTAAGCCTATTAACCAGGTGTCTGTAATTGGTGAGGACTTCCCTGATTCAGAACTGAAAGCCCTGACTGCTAAAGGAGTGGCGCTGGATGGCGTGCAGATGAAGAAAGGAGAAAAATCGTTCTACTGGTCCGGCAGATACCATATGGATATGAATACCCGCGATTCACTGGCAACAGAACTGAATGTGCTGGCCGATTTCCAGCCGGTTATCCCGGAAAGTTACCAGGGAAGTGAGTTCCTCATCCTGGGTAACCTTACTCCACAGGTGCAGATGAGTGTGATAGACCAGATGAAAGTGCGTCCCAAACTGATCGTGATGGATACCATGAACTTCTGGATGGAAGTAGCGCTGGATGATCTGCTGAAAGTGTTGAAAAAAGTAGATGTATTGATGGTGAATGATGGGGAAGCCCGCCAGTTAAGCGGTGAATATTCCCTGGTGAAGGCAGCCCGTAAAATTATGTCGATGGGTCCCCGTTACCTGATCATCAAGAAAGGAGAGCATGGTGCATTGCTGTTCTTTGAAAATCATGTGTTCTTCGCTCCTGCTATGCCGCTGGATGATGTATATGACCCAACCGGCGCAGGCGATACCTTCGCTGGAGGCTTCATTGGTCACCTGGCTAAAACAAAGGATATTTCTTTCGAGAATATGAAAACCGCCATCATTGTGGGCTCTGCTATGGCCTCTTTCTGTGTGGAGAAATTCGGAACAGAACGTATCCGCGAAATTACTCACGAAGATATTGCCGCCCGCCTGGAACAATTTGTTCAGCTGGTAAATTTTGATATCGACCTGGTGTAGAGCGGATTTTGACTCAGGATTAAACTGATTAGGCTGATTAGGCTGATTGGATTACTTTGGATTTAAAATGATTAGGGGAGATTTAAGCGGATACTTTCGCTTATTTCTCCCCTAGCCTTTTATAAAATCATTACAAAATCAAATCAGCCTAATCAATTTAATCCTGAGTCAAAATCCGCTGCTGTCGCCGAAGGCGACCCTATTATTTATATATCGCATTAAGGATGGCCGCCAGCCTCAACCCGCCCTTCAACAGCTGTTGATTCAGGTTATCCACAAAAACATAATTATAACGGTAACTGAGCTTGGAATCAGGCAGGGTATAGGCATAAATCTGGTCGGAAAGCTGGTGTGAATCAAACATCCAGTCGGCGATAGAGCCCTGTTGCATGGCTTTAACTTCCGCCGCAGAGGCGATATCCAGTGCCTTGGTGTATTCTGTATAGCTCAGCTGTTGGAAATCGATCAGTTGCTCATCCCACACTTTATGAAGGTTGGAAGGTTTATCAAACCAGGTCACGGCAATTTTATTACCACCCATATCTTCGTCGCGGCCTACATGCAGTGGCTGATGCATGTCGCCTATCATGTGAACCAGGAAAGTAAGGGCAAACCGTTGTTTCTCTTTCGGCAGTTTACGGTTTTTCAGCTCTTTTATCATGGCCTGCGTTTGGGTATACAGGTTTTCGCCGGTGGCAGCCTTCAGCAGCTGGTCAAATTGCGCACGGTCGATATGGCCGGGGAAATCAAGGTAATGCCACTTATTTGTGTGATCATATTGATGTGTGGTGTCTGATTTGATAAAATCAGGCCAGTTGGCGATCATTGCCAGGCTTTGTTTGCCCAGAATGTTGGTAATAGCTTTACGCGCCTGCGGGGTGAGATGAAGCCAGGCTATTTCGGCGGTAATACGGTGGCCGTTCGGGCCCCAGGCAAAAGAGGCAAGGGGTAACAGGAAGGCCAGTATCAGCCCCGTTAAAATTTTTTTTCTCATAAGTCCGTTCTTGATTGTGGCAGCAAAATTAAAGCATCTTTTTTAACACTTTCACTTCCATATTCTTTAGTATTTTTACAGATACTGCTCAAATACAATTTCAATATGTCTTTTAATATACATGCGCCATACGCTCCCGCTGGTGACCAGCCGGAAGCGATCAAACAATTAACGAAAGGAATAAATGAAGGAGAACCCTTCCAGACATTGCTGGGAGTAACCGGTTCAGGTAAAACATTTACAGTTGCCAATGTTATCCAGCAGGTACAGCGCCCCACCCTGGTGCTTACTCATAACAAAACGCTGGTAGCCCAGCTTTATGGCGAACTGAGACAGTTTTTCCCGGATAATGCGGTGGAGTATTATGTTTCCTATTATGATTATTACCAGCCGGAAGCGTATATGCCGGTAAGTGATACCTATATAGAAAAAGACCTGGCCATTAATGAGGAACTGGATAAACTCCGGCTGAAAGCTACCTCCAACCTGCTTTCCGGTAGAAGGGACATTATAGTGGTGGCCAGTGTATCCTGCATTTATGGTATTGGTAACCCTACCGACTATGAAAATGGTATCATCCGCATCCAGAAAGGACAAACGGTGAGTCGCAACACATTGCTCCACAGCCTGGTAAATTCCCTGTACAGCCGCACTACCGGTGATTTTAACCGGGGAAACTTCCGGGTAAAGGGAGATACCCTTGATATTAATCTGCCTTATGTGGATTATGGTTACCGGATTACTTTTTTTGGAGATGAGATAGAAGAGATAGAAACCATTGATGTGCAGAACAGTAAGCGGATCACAGTAGTGGATAATGCGGCTATCTTTCCTGCAAACATGTACCTGGCGCCTAAAGATATGATGCAGCAGATCATATATGAAATACAGGATGAGCTGAAGGCACAGGTAGAATATTTTAAAGCCAATGGTAAGCTGATAGAAGCACAGCGTTTATCCGACAGGGTGAACTATGATGTGGAAATGATCCGTGAGCTGGGATATTGCAGTGGTATCGAAAACTACTCCAGGTTCCTGGACCGTCGTAAGCCGGGCGCGCGGCCATTCTGCCTGCTGGATTATTTCCCGAAAGATTTCCTGCTGGTGGTAGATGAAAGCCACGTAACCATTCCGCAGATTGGCGCCATGTACGGAGGCGACAGGTCCCGCAAACTGAACCTGGTGGAATTTGGATTCCGACTGCCTTCTGCACTGGACAACCGGCCGCTGAACTTTTATGAATTTGAGAATATGCTGAACCAGGTCATATTTGTGAGCGCCACTCCGGGCGACTATGAGCTGAAGAAAACAGAAGGTGTGGTAGTGGAGCAGGTGGTTCGGCCTACCGGCTTGCTGGAACCACCTATAGAAGTAAGGCCCAGCGTGAACCAGGTAGACGACCTGCTGGATGAAATAGACAAGCGCGTGCAGAAGGGTGACCGCGTGCTGGTGACCACGCTTACAAAGCGTATGGCCGAGGAAATGGATAAATATCTGGGACGTATTAATATTAAGTCGCGCTACATACACTCCGAAGTGGATACCCTGGAACGTATTGAGATTTTGCGTGATCTGCGGTTAGGTAATATAGATGTATTGGTAGGGGTAAACCTGCTGAGGGAGGGGCTGGATTTGCCGGAGGTATCGCTGGTGGCCATCCTGGACGCTGATAAGGAAGGATTTTTGAGAGACGAGCGCTCGCTGACGCAAACCGCCGGGCGTGCGGCTCGTAATGTGGATGGGTTGGTGATCTTTTATGCAGATAAGATCACGGAAAGTATGCAGCGTACTATTGATGAAACAGACCGCCGCCGGGAAAAACAGATCGCATTTAACCTGGAGCATAATATTACACCGCGTACTGTCCGTAAAAGTAAGGAACAGATCCTTGGACAAACTTCTGTGTTGGAGATCAAGCACTTTGATGAAAATTCACCAATGGCTATTCATGATGAAGTACAGCTGGTGGCGGAAGACGCAATGGCATATGCAAAATCATCCGCAGCCGGTGTGAAAACTATCCCGCAGATGGAGAAATCGATCGCTAAAGTAAAGAAGGATATGGAAAAGGCAGCCCGCGATCTTGATTTCATGGAAGCGGCCCGTTTGAGGGATCAGATGTTTGCCATGGAGCGTGAATTACTTGAAATGAAGCAATAATTGACTTCGTAATTTCAGAATATTATATATAATTATTTATAATATAAATTAGTTGTTCCAGCAATTAAAGTAGTAAAAATATAATTTATATACTATTATTTACCAGGTGCTTATGAGCTTATCTTCCTTGTTACAGTAGCAAGTGCACCTGGTAAATTTGAAAAATGTTAACCTTTCCTTAATATTCTTCTAACTATATTGATAACCAGTGTTTTAAATCATAAAATTAACCCTTTAACAGCCTGTATATCTTAAAAAAATATAATTAATATTATTATTAATTATAATATCATTGATTTAATCCCAATTATCGTATCTCTTATTTAAATATTTCTATTTTTAGTCCCTTCTATTTGATGTTTTAAATTTCAGATCTACTTTTATTTAAGAAATTTAAAAATCAAACGCTATGAAGAAAGTATCTTTTCAGGACTATCTCCCCTTCATTTTCCTTGCGCTTATCGCAATAGTTGGGATTTTTATGCCCTCCCTCCCAAGTTTTGCTGACGCCAGCAAATATAATTCCGCTGATATCGCCTGGATTCTTGTAGCATCATCCCTGGTATTTTTGATGACTCCCGGTTTATCCTTCTTTTACGGAGGCATGGTAAATAAGAAGAATGTTATTTCTACCATGATGCAAAGTTTTATTGCTACGGGTTTAATCAGCATTGTTTGGTTGGTAGTTGGGTTCAGCCTGGCGTTTGGTAAATCTCATAATGGTCTTATTGGAGATCCCGGTACATTTTTTATGTTTCAAAATGTAGGGTCAGGAGCCCCCTGGAGCCTGGCCCCCACTATTCCGCTGTTACTGTTTGCACTCTTCCAGATGAAGTTTGCGATCATCACCCCTGCACTGGTGGTAGGAGCAGTAGCCGGAAGGATCCGTTTCACTTCATATGTATTGTTCATGGTGTTGTTCAGTATACTGGTGTATGCACCTATTGCACACTGGACCTGGCATCCCGATGGCATCCTGTTTAAATTAGGCGTACTTGATTTTGCCGGTGGTACTGTGGTACATATTTCTGCTGGTTGCGCTGCACTGGCCGGAGCCCTGGTACTGAAAAGAAGAAAAGATCATATCGAGAAGAAAGAATTACAGCCTGCAAACATCCCATTTGTATTACTGGGCACCGGTTTACTGTGGTTTGGCTGGTTCGGTTTCAACGCAGGTTCTGCTCTGAGTGCCAACGCTCTTGCTGCTTCAGCTTTTGCTACTACTAACACAGCTACTGCTGCTGCCGGTTTATCATGGGTATTTTTTGATGTGATCCGCGGAAGGAAACCATCTGCACTCGGTTTCTGCATCGGTGCGGTAGTTGGCCTGGTAGCCATTACACCTGCAGCTGGTTTTGTTGCTATCCCACAAAGTATATTCATTGGTTTCATTGCCGCTATCATTTCCAATATCGCTGTACACTGGAAATCAAAAACCAGCATTGATGATACACTCGATGTATTCCCCTGCCATGGTTTAGGCGGTATGGTAGGTATGCTGCTCACAGGTATCTTCGCTACCAAAGCAGTAAATTCAGCAGGTACAGATGGCTGGTTGTATGGCAACTTCGACCTGTTCAAGAACCAGGTACTGGGCCTGTTACTGGTAGTAGGTTACAGCTTCATCGTATCTTTTGGCATCTTCAAGCTCATCAACCTGATCCACCCGCTGCGTGTATCTGAAGAAGAAGAAGAACTGGGTCTGGATGTTACACAACACAACGAAAACTATCATCCTTCTATGATCAGCATATCCGATAACGGTTCACTGAAAGAAGAAGACGAACTGGTTCACTCCTGAAACATTACACCCTTCGCTGGTGTAGAACAAGAGTTACAGTTCTTTGAGTACGATATTTATCAACTTTATTAAACGCATATACTTTACGTTGTAAGAACCTGGAATGGATAATTGGTAGTTAGAACTTGCTGTAAATAAGTGAAACTCGCACCAATCATTAATTACTGATTATCCATTCCTTCTATTTCTGTAGTAGCATCAGAAACAGTAGCACGCACCCCCTAAAACAATCCGTGAGAAAAGGCCGCATTACTTACCATTTTATCAACCAAATTTATAAGTATGAAAAGAATGTTAACGACCTTGCTTGCCATGGGCAGCACTCTGGTTGCCATGTCACAAACCACGACAGATAGTACATCTGCACCCGCTTTTAAATTATCAGGATCTGCAGATGTGTATTATAAATACAATCTCAACGGAAATTATACTGATAATAAAACCAGCTTTACCAATTCTCATAATTCATTTGAACTGGGAATGGTATCACTGAAAGTAGAACACGGATTTAAGAATGGTAGCATCGTAGCCGACCTGGGCTTTGGAAAAAGGGCCGGTGAATTTTCCTATAACGATGTACCCGGTTCCGCCAATGGCCTTTCTATGGCGATCAAACAATTGTATGTTTCTTACCAGGTAGCTGAAAAAGTAAAAGTGAGTCTTGGTAGCTTTGCCACACACGTGGGCTATGAACTGGTAGACGCTTATGCCAATAAAAACTATAGCATGAGCTATATGTTTAGTTATGGTCCTTTCTTTAATACCGGTGTAAAGGCAGATATTGCGATCACTTCCTCTTTAAGCGCTATGGTAGGCGTTTTTAACCCAACTGATCTGAAGTCAGTAACCCTTAACAGCCACAAATATATTGGCGCCCAGCTGGGTTTTGCACCGGCAGAAACGCCCATTAAATTATACCTCAACTATCTCGAGGGAAAAGATACATTCGGCATTCAGAACCACCAGGTAGACCTGGTAGCTACTTACCAGTTCAATACTGTATTCGGCCTGGGCTATAATGCTACCTACAGCACCTATTCCGATACGCGTGCTCCCAAAAGTACCCGCGAAAATATGAAATGGTGGGGTAATGCCCTGTATGTGAACCTTGATTTCACAGAGAAGCTGGGCTTAACCCTTCGTGGTGAATATTTCAGTGATAAAGACGGACTTAAAGTTTTTGGAGCCGTTCCCGATGGCGGTAATGTAGTAGCTGGTACACTTACTTTTAATTATAAGGTAGGAAACCTAACTATAATGCCGGAATTCAGGGTAGATAAGGCTTCTGCAGATATTTTCAGCAAGTCGGATGGAAAACCTGCTGATATAACATCCAATGTTTTATTAGCCGCCACCTACCACTTCTAAAAGTTGCATTCACTCAGGTGCAGGAATTTGCTGTGGAAAGAAATCTTCTTCCGGCAAGTATCCTGCACCTGTTTTTTATGACCAGGAAAAATGGCCCTTCAAAATTCCAAAAACCATAAATGATTTGTATTATATTGCTGGCAAAAAGAAGTAATGCTGCAGCCGTCCACGTTAAAATTCCTAAAGTCGCTCAGGCTGAATAATGACAAAGTCTGGTTCGACGAACACAAAACTGAATACCTGTCCGCCAAGGCAGATTTTGAAAGCATAGTACAACAGCTTATAGATGGGTTGGCAAGACAGGACGCCACCATGCAGGGGCTACAGGTAAAAGACTGCGTTTTTCGCATTTATAAGGATATCAGATTCTCAAAAGATAAAACTCCTTATAAAACCAATCTCGGCGCTTCCTTCCAGGCAGGCGGCAAGAAATCCACCCTCGCAGGGTATTATTTTCACCTGGAACCCGGAGGTAATAGTTTCGCGGGCGGCGGCATCTGGATGCCGGCAGCGCCCGAACTGAAAAAACTCCGCCAGGAAATCGACTATAATTTCCGTGAATTTGAACAAATTATCTCCAATAAAGAATTTATTAAACATTTCGGGAAGGTAGAGGGCGATGCATTGAAAACAGCGCCACAGGGATATTTGCCAGATAACCCGGCTATTGCGTACCTGAAACTGAAAAGCGTGATCGTGTCGCATCCCCTAACGGATGAAGCATGTACACAGCCTGCCATGGTAAAGGAAATACTGAAAACATTTGCGCTGATGCAACCACTGTTGCAATTCATTAACCGCGCCATGGATTGATACCACCGGTAGTTTATTAGTTTATCAGATAATTAACCTGCTTTAATAGTCGCCTGTTACTAACATATAGATAGTGCTTGCAAACAATAGTAAGAAAAAGATACCGCAGATAATACCCAGTATCCAAACCAATATATAGGCAAATGGTTCTTTATTTTCTCCCGGGAACTTCATTTCGCTTAACTATCTGATAAACTAATAAATACTTATCCGGTTTACCCGGGTCAATTCTTGTGAATCAGGAATTCAAACGGCCGTGCTTTGCGGTTCTTTAATAGATTTTCCTTGTCAGTGCGCGCCTGAGCAAAACGTTGATTGTAAACATTGGCCACCTCAATAATAGGTATAATTCCGTCAAGCGTATCCTGCTGATCAACGATGTTCATGATCCTGGATACCTGTGAAGAGAAATTAGTGCTCCACTCTTCGGTGAACTTGTGCATTAACAAAAGCTCTCGATTGGTGTTGGTTTTCATAGGACTTAAGGGTGTTTTCTGATTAGAAAATAACGAAAAATACCGGCATCTCTAAAATTGGACTCCTCTTCTCTTTCAAAGAGATTAGTTGGCATAGGATTATTATTACCAAAATTGAATTTTATCCCGCACAAATCAATACTACTTCCGTGTAATTTTTAGGCTTTGCGTGTTATGATTTTGTAAAACACGTAAAAAAGAGCAAGCGGTAAATTGCTTGCTCTTAACGAGTTATAAATATGTCTTCGTATAGTCATATACGGGAGGCGCCGTTAAATGTGGTATAGCACCTTAATTACATAGCACAACAGTATGATTACAGCCAGTTTTTGCCGCTGAGGTATTCTGCTATCTGTACTGCATTGGTTGCTGCTCCTTTGCGAAGATTATCTGCAACTATCCACATATTCACTGTTTTAGGCTGTGTTTCATCCCTGCGGATACGGCCTACAAACACTTCGTCTTTATCATGCGCATCCTTCGGCATAGGGTATAAAGCTTTCGACGGGTCGTCTACAACTATTACCCCCGGCGTTTTTTCAAGTAAAGCCCTCAGTTCCGCCACATCGTATTCATTTTCAAACTCTATATTCACCGATTCACTATGCCCTCCCATTACCGGAATACGTACAGTCGTAGCCGTTACCAGGATGTTGTCGTCTCTCATGATCTTTTTTGTTTCATTCACCATCTTCATTTCTTCTTTCGTATAGCCGTTGTCGAGAAACACGTCTATCTGCGGAATAACATTCAGATCTATCGGATAAGCATACGCCATTTCGCCGGTTACTCCCTTTCTCTCATTCATCAGCTGAGTTACTGCCTTTACGCCGGTACCGGTTACCGATTGATAGGTAGACACCACTACCCTTTTGATTTTATATTTTTCATGCAGAGGCTTCAGGACCAGTACCATCTGGATGGTAGAACAGTTAGGATTGGCAATAATTTTATCTTCCTGTGTTATAGCATCGCCATTTACTTCAGGAACTACCAGTTTCTTGGTAGGATCCATTCTCCATGCGCTGGAGTTATCAATAACTGTAATACCCGCTGCTGCAAACTTAGGGGCCCACTCCAGGGAAGTGCCACCGCCGGCAGAAAAGATAGCTACATTTGGTTGCATGGAAATTGCTGTATCGGCACTCACCACCTTCCAGGTCTTACCCTTAAATGTTACTTCCTTACCAACAGACTTCTCAGAAGCCACGGGAATCAATTCTGTAACGGGAAAGTTTCTTTCCGTTAACACCTGTAACATTTTTGAGCCTACCAGTCCGGTCGCTCCAACTACGGCAACTTTCATTTTGTTTTACATTTTTAATTTTGGAAGCCCAAAATTAACATATAGCCCCCGCTTTTCATAACATTAAGAATTTTTTTTGCCGTTTACATGGCATTAACATCCGGTAACCAGTTGAGCGTTAAGTTTGAAAGCGATAAATTATTGTTTATGCGGTTAACCCTTGTTTGTTCCTGCCTGTTGCTGCTGTTTACCGCCGGTTTTGCACAAAAACCGGCTATTTATGATGTAGTGATTCACGAAATAATGCCCAAACCTTCTCCCGTTTTGGGATTGCCGCCATATGAATATATAGAGCTGCGGAATATCAGCAGTGCGCCGGTGCTGCTGAGCAACTGGCGGCTTGCCGTGAATAAGAGGGAAGTATTGCTGCCCGCAGTTTTGCTGCAGCCGGACAGTTTGCTGCTGCTCTGCGCCACTGCAGCAGTGAGCAGCTATAACATTTCCAATATCATGGGAATAGACCGTTTCCCCGCAGTGGCAGACGACAGCGCCCTGATTGTTTTATATGATGCCTCCCGGAGAGTTATACATGCCATAGATTATCATCAGGGATGGTATGCAGGTGGAAAGGCCGGCAAAGGCGGAACCAGCCTGGAAATGATCAACACGGCTTTCCCATGCAGCGGTAAGGCAAACTGGATGGCCAGCACTGCCCCTGCAGGAGGTACCCCTGGTATTGCCAACGCCGCTGCGGCCAATACCATTGATCCCGGTAAGCCAGATCTCCTGTTTGCCGCACTGGCAGACAGTATACATATATTGCTGCAATTCAGCCGTACGCTGGATAGCGTAGCTGCTGCAGATCCTGCGCATTACCAGCTGAATGGCGGCATACAGGTTATTACATGCCGCGTGCTGCCCCCGCTGTTTAACAGCGTGGAACTAAAGCTGGGAGCCGCTATACAGCCGCAGGAAATATATACTGTCAGTGCCACCGGGTTGCCAGACTGTAATGGCGCCATCAGTAATATGTATAACAGCGTTACGCTTGGCATGCCTCAAACCCCTGCAGTAAACGATGTGTTGATTAGTGAGGTACTGTTTTACCCACCAACAGGTATTCCTGAATTTATTGAACTGTACAATGCCAGCCGCAAAGCGGTGAACCTGGATGAGCTTCGGCTTTGCGCCCGTAATGCCGTTGGCAGATTGAGTGTTTTTAAAAAGATGGGCACCGGTGGCCGTTTGCTGATGCCAGGACAGCTATTGGCACTTACCACAGATAGGGAACTGCTTTGCGGGTACTACAATTGCCGGTCACCGGAAAATATCCAGGAAATAAGCAGCCTGCCTTCTATGCCGCTGGGAGGAGGAGACGTGGTGCTGCTACGTGCAGATAGCATGGTGATTGATGAACTGCCATATAGCAGCGGTCAACATTTCCCGCTGGCCAGTGAACTGCAGGGTATTTCGCTGGAGCGGTTGCAGTACGGGCTGCCCACATCTGATGGCGCCAACTGGCACTCCGCTGCTGCTACTGCCGGATATGCCACTCCCGGATCGCTGAACTCACAGCGCCGCGAGGATGCCGGCGATTCGCTGAATATTGCAGTATTACCGGAGGTCTTCTCCCCTGATCATGATGGAACAGACGATATAACGAAACTCTCCTGGCACCTGCCCGGCCCGGGTTTCCTTGGGAATGTCACTGTATACGACCTGCAGGGGAAACAGGTGAAGTACCTTGCCCGTAATATGTTGATGGGAAATACCGGATCTTTGTCCTGGGACGGAATTGGAGAAAATGCAGTAGTTTTACAGCCAGGGATTTATATATTTTTTATAGAGATATTTAATCTTCAGGGATTTGTGAAACGCCTGAAACGCACGGTGGTCATGGCACGAAAGTTGAACTGACGCACGCCCCCGTTGCCGGCTTTTTACAAGCCAAAAATAGCCGTGGGCAATCTATTATAATTACTTTATATTTGCGCTTCCTAAAAATTTGAACATGCAGTACAGAGAAATTGTTGCAGTAACCGGATTGGGCGGTTTGTTTCAGTTAGTAGCCAGTAAACAAGATGGCGCCATCGTAAGGTCACTGGAAGATAAAAGTACAAGGTTTGTATCTTCCCGCGTGCATAATTTTACTCCACTGGAAAGTATTGAAGTATTCACTACCGGCGAAAACGTAAACCTGGCTGAAGTATTTAAGGCCATGGACGAAAAAGCAGCGGCACACCCGCCTGTAGCAGGTAAAGCAGACAACAATGCTATCAAAGCTTATTTCAAAAGCGTATTCCCTGAATTTGATGAAGACAGAGTGTATGTGAGTGATATGAAGAAGATGGTAAAATGGTTTGGTATCCTCAAAGCAAACGATCTGTTGAAATTTGACGAGATCCTCGCCGAGGGTGAAGGTGAAGTGGAAGAAGTGGCAGTAGAAGAAACCGCTGCTCCGGAGAAAAAGAAAAAAGCAGCGCCTGCAGCTACTGAAGAAGCAGCTACAGAAGAAAAGCCTAAGAAGCCCCGCGCTAAAAAGGCTGCTGAAAAAGAAGAAGGCGAAACAGGCGCTGAAGAAAAAGCACCTAAAAAAGCTAAAGCAAAGAAAGATGACGCACCGGCTGCAGAAGGTGAAGAACCTAAAAAAGCTGCCAAGCCACGCAAGAAGAAAACAGAAGAATAGTAAGAACCAGGAGTGCCTGGTGATGAAAGCAATCACCAGCCGGCAAGATATTTCAGGCTTCTATTTACAGCGCGCATTGCCTGTAAATAGAAGCCTGAATCGTTTACTAACAACACAAACGCTATGCCCATAGGGCATAAACCGGTTAAGGAAAAAGAGCCGGCCAGTACTTGATATTCTTTATATTTAACGATTCTTTTAGCCGGAAACACACGGGCATTCCCTCAAAAATGCCTAAATTTCTACATCCGAAAATTTAAAAAATAACAGAAAGCATGGATAAATTAAGTGCAGATATAAAGAAACTACCGCGTACATTTCTCCCGGAAGATTTTAAAGTAACTACCTGGGATACCCTGCAGCCCTACTTTGAAGCCCTGAAGGAAAGAAAGATCAATAACGTACAGGAGCTGGAAAAATGGCTCAAAGATATGAGCGAACTGGAAGCAGTTATCAGCGAAGATGCCTGCTGGCGGCAGATCCGTATGACCTGTGATATTACCGATAAATCACTTGAAGAAGCCTTCGCTTACTTCTGTATGGAAATTCAGCCTAAACTGCAACCCTATGCAGATGCGCTCAACAAAAAACTGCTGGATAGCCCGTTTGTAAAAGAACTGGATCAGGATCTGTATAAAACCTATCTCCGCAATGTTCAGAAACAGGTGAAACTGTTCCGGGAGGAAAACATCCCAATCCAGGCAGAGCTGAGCGTGATGGCGCAGCAGTACGGCGTTATTGCAGGTAAAATGACCATTAGGGTAAATGACCAGGAATATACCCTGCAACAGGCTGCCAAATTCCTGGAGAACAGCGACCGTTCCCTGCGGGAAGAAGTGTTTACCAAAACCGCTGCCCGCCGTCTGGAAGACCGGAAAGCACTGGACGACCTGTACACCGGGCTGATCTTGAAGCGCGACCAGGTAGCAAAGAATGCCGGCTTCGCCAATTACCGTGATTATAAGTTTGAAGAACTGGGCCGCTTCGATTACACGAAGGAAGATGCCTTCCAGTTTCATGAAGCTATCAAAGCACATATTGTTCCACTGGTACAACAGATCCTGGAAAAACAAAAAGCCAAACTGCAGCTGGATACATTGCGCCCATGGGATACGGAAGCAGAACCGGTTGGTGTAAAGCCACTGGAGCCATTCCACACAGGAGAAGAGCTGGTAAATAAAGCCATCGCTACTTTTGATGAACTAGGCCCCTTCTTCGGAGATTGCCTGCGGGTGATGAAGAAAATGGGCCGCTTTGATCTGGAAAGCCGTAACGGTAAGGCTCCGGGCGGTTACAACTGCCCGCTGGCAGAAACGGGCGTGCCTTTCATTTTTATGAATGCAGCCGGACAAATGAAAGACCTTACCACTATGGTACATGAAGGCGGTCATGCTGTACACTCATTCCTCAGTCACCACCTGGCGCTCAGCGCCTTCAAGGAATATCCTATGGAGATAGCCGAGGTGGCCAGCATGAGCATGGAACTGTTTACGATGGACTCCTGGAATATTTTCTTTGATGACGAAACGCAGCTGCGCCGTG
The DNA here is from genome assembly GCF_040546735.1 of Chitinophaga sp. OAE865. Classification (NCBI taxonomy): domain Bacteria; kingdom Pseudomonadati; phylum Bacteroidota; class Chitinophagia; order Chitinophagales; family Chitinophagaceae; genus Chitinophaga; species Chitinophaga sp. OAE865. The sequence continues at coordinate 1,018,972 of NZ_JBEPOF010000001.1, forward strand.
CACGTTTGCAACAGCTGGAAAGAGCCATCACTATATTCCCCTGGATTGCCACTATCGATAAATTCCAGCACTGGATTTATGAGCACCCGCAACACAGCACAGAAGAGCGTACCGCCAAATGGCTGGAAATACTGGGAGAGTTCTCCCCTGCGGTGGTAAACTGGAGCGGTCATGAAGAGTACCGCGCTATCACCTGGCAGAAACAGCTGCACCTGTTTGAAGTACCTTTCTATTATATAGAGTATGGTATCGCGCAACTGGGCGCTATTGCCATGTGGAAGCAGTTTAAGGAAAACAAAACACAGGCGCTCAAGAACTACGTACAGGCATTAAGTTTAGGTAACACCAAAACATTGCCCGAGTTATATAAAGCTGCAGGAATAAAATTTGATTTTTCTCCGGCCTATGTGAAGGAACTGGCCGATTTCGTGAAAGCGGAAATAGAGAAGTTATAGTAAGGATGCCTTTGTTGATGCTATGCTCCGGCAGCATTAACAAAGGCATTTTTTTATTTGCAGGATTTACATACCCCACTTACCACCACTTCCACATTATGGGCAGCATAACCTTTGGGAAGCTGTATCTGCGGCACATCTGTTTCATCTAAACAAATGGTATTACCACATTCCTCACACTTGAAATGAATATGATGATCGTGGTGATGATGCTCCGAACATTCTGATTTACATAAAGCGTAACGTACGGATGTATCTGTAGTTGGTATTTTATGAATGATCCCTTTATCAAGGAACGTTTGTAACGTGCGGTATACAGTTACACGGTCGAACGACTGGCCAGCCAGTTTCTCAAAATCGCTGTGTTCCAGCGCACCGTTGCTTTTCATAAACAGTTCCAGGATCTTCGTCCGGGTTTCTGTTACACTCAGCTTGCTTTCACGCAGTATGCCGGCTATTCGTTCTGTTATTTGTTGTTTGGTGCCCATGATGAAAAAACTTTATTCTTCCATTAAACGGTCTATGTCTTCAATCAATTTATTAACATCCTGGTTTTTGGTGCCTTCGTACAAACCGCGGATCTGTCCTGTTTTATCTACCAGGGCAAACCATTGTGTATGTACAAAATCTTCTTCCCCGGTATATACGCCGTCATCTACCAGGTAAGCCTGCCTGGCCATGCGGTAAAGTTGTTTTTTATCGCCGGTAAGGAACCACCAGTTTTTTGAATCGGCTTCATGTTTGGCGGCATATGCTTTTAATACGGGTACGCTGTCGTGGTCCGGATCTACCGTATGGGAAAGGATCAGGAAGTTGGGATTGTTTTTATACTTCGCATATACTTTGTCCATATTGGCATTCATCTTCGGACAAATACCGGTGCAGGTGGTAAAAAAGAACTCCGCTACATAAATTTTGCCGTCAACATCCGCTTTCGCTTTGGTGTGGCCGTCCTGGTCAGTAAAGGAAAATCCTGGAACAGTGTGTCCCGGCGCCCCCAGAACAGGCAGTTTATCTTTTCCAAAGAAGGTGCCCGTTTCCCCTTTAATAACATAACCGGCATAGCCCAGAAAACCCGCGCTCAGCACCACAAAAAACGAAATCAGTATAATTGCTTTCTTCGACATAGGTATAATCCCCTGTTTTATTCAATACACAAAGGTAGCACATAGTTAACAGATGCCCATCAGTGCTACCCATCTGTTACTTTTTTAACACGAATGCAACATTTTACAGTTGAAAAAATAAATTATCTAAAGAAATCAGTTATTTTATTTTGCAACATTGTTGCAAATTTATGTAGTTTTGTCCGGATAGAAAAACGGGACCATGGAAGGGAATATTTTAAAGAAGATGAGTTTGGACACCATTGGAATCGGTGCCTCTTTATTATGTGCAGTGCATTGCGCCTTACTTCCCCTGATGCTCACGGTATTACCATTGGTGGGATCGCATGTACTGGAAAATGAAAAACTGGAGTACGGCCTGTTGTCGTTTTCCTTTGGAATAGGCTGCTGGTCGCTGGGCCGGGGATATTTCCGGCAGCACCGCCGGATAACGCCGCTGCTGATCTTTGCTGCGGGGTTTACCTTGTTGCTGGGCGGGCATTTTGGTTTTGCCGGTGGTTTCTGGGAGCCGGTTATCATTTTTGCCGGTGCGGCAGGGGTAACGGGAGCGCATATATTAAACCTGCAGCGTTGCCGGCAATGTAATGTGGGGAAAAAGAATAAAGCCGCTGATCAAAGGTTTGTAAACAGCAAAACATACCTATAGCAATATAACTTATCACATATGGAAAAATTACCTGTTACGGTGCTGAGTGGATTTCTCGGCGCGGGGAAGACCACTTTGCTTAATCACGTGCTGCATAACCGCGAAAACCTTCGTGTAGCCGTTATTGTTAACGATATGAGCGAAGTGAATATCGATGCGCAACTGGTGAAGAATGAAAACACCTTACATAAAACGGAAGAGCGACTGGTGGAGATGAGCAATGGCTGTATTTGCTGCACTTTGCGGGAAGATCTCCTGAAAGAAGTAGCAGCCCTGGCTGCAGAGAAAAGGTTTGATTACCTGTTGATAGAATCCACCGGCATTTCAGAGCCCATACCGGTAGCCCAAACCTTCTGCTATCAAGATGAAATTAATAATGTGGATCTCACTAAGGTAAGCCAGCTTGATACCATGGTAACAGTTGTGGATGCCTATAATTTTATCCGGGATTACAACAGTACATTGCTGCTGCAAGACAAAGGCTTAACAGACGACGCAGCCGACCGGCGTACTATTGTAAACCTGTTGACAGACCAGGTGGAATTTGCCAACGTAATCGTACTGAATAAATGCGATCTTGTAACAGAAGACCAGTTGGGTAACCTGAAAGCAGTGTTGCGTAAATTAAATGCCACAGCCCGGATCGTGGAAAGCATTAAAGGCCGGGTGCCACTGAAAGAAATATTGCACACGGGTCTTTTTGATTTTGACACTACCTCGCAAAGCGCCGGCTGGCAGGCCGAACTGGAGCATGAGCATACCCCTGAAACAGAGGAATATGGTATCTCCTCCTTTGTATACCGGAGCCGTAAACCTTTTCACCCCGAGCGCTTCTGGCAGTATATCAATGAGCGCTGGCCGGGCAATATTATCCGTAGTAAAGGACTGTTCTGGCTGGCCTCCCAGCCTGATATAGCAGTGAACTGGAGCCAGGCGGGCGGATCGCTGCGTGCAGAAAAGGCCGGTTACTGGTGGTGCGCTATCCCACGTAATCAATGGCAGATGGATCCTGAAACTTATGAGCTTATCACCGCCCGTTGGGACACCCGGTTTGCCGACCGGTATAATGAGCTGGTAATCATCGGGCAAGAGCTTGATTCTCATGATATCATCATCGACCTCGACAGCTGCCTGTGTACCGAATCTGAAGTCAAAAGTTTCCAGGATGGTCATCTTTTTAAAGATCCTTTTCCTGAAATTTAGATTAATCTAAAAAATAATTAAGACAAGTATAAAAATAGAAGATAGTTTTGTAAAAAAAATGGAAGTGTAATCCATTGTTACTATCCGTGAAAACGCTGTGCTAAGATTAAAACCTACATTACTTATACGCATGAAACAACTATCTACTTTACTATTCTTATTACTATTATCTGTAGCTAACGCATTTGCCCAGCAAGGCATGGTGAAAGGTGCTGTTGTCAACAAAGGCGGAAAACCTGTACAGTTTGCCAATATTGCCATCCCCGCACTGCATACCGGCGCTACTGCCGATCAGCAGGGTCTTTTCAGCATTAAAAATATCGCCCCGGGCACTTACGATATTAAAATATCAATGGTAGGATACCAAACGGTTAAGCTGAGAAAACAAATTACAGGGGAACAAACAACTGCATTGAATATCACGCTGGAAGAAGACCTGTCTAAACTGGAAGAAGTGGTAGTGACCGGTGTTTCCCGCGCTACCGCCGTCCGGAAAAATCCTATACCTATTGCCGTTATCGGTAAGCGGGAAATGAATATGAATGTAAATAATAACATCATCGACGCTATCATTAAAGGAGTGCCGGGTGTGAGTGCAGTAACTACCGGTCCCAATATTTCCAAACCATTTATCCGGGGGCTTGGCTATAATCGCGTGCTTACCTTGTTTGACGGCGTAAGGCAGGAAGGACAGCAATGGGGCGATGAGCATGGCATAGAAATAGACCAGTACGGAATTTCCAGGGCAGAAGTGGTGAAAGGCCCTGCCAGTCTTACCTACGGCTCAGACGCCCTGGCCGGGGTCATTAATATGATCCCCGATATACCTGAGCTAACACCAGGTAAATTACAGGGTAGTTTCCTGACAGATTACCACAGCAATAATGGAATGATAGGCTCCTCGTTGGGTCTGGCTTACAGGCAAAACGACTGGAAGTATGTATTTCGTGGCACTGCAAAAGCTGCGCACAACTACCGCAACAGCGTGGATGGATTTGTATATGGCACTGCTTTCAGGGAGTATAACCTGACTACCCTGGCAAGGGTGGATAAATCATGGGGATATTCCCAGTTTGGGGCTACACTCTATGATAATACCCAGGAAATTCCGGATGGGAGCCGGGATTCCCTGACCCGGAAATTTACGAAGCAGGTGAAGGAAGAGGATGATATAAAGGACCGTCCACTGGTGCCGGACAATGAGCTGCGTACTTATACCATTAACCCGTTGCATCAGCATATACAGCATTATAGGATATATAACCGTTCTAAATGGAACCTGGGAGCCGGCGATATAAATACAATGATAGGCCTGCAACAAAGCATCCGCAGGGAGTATAATCACCCGGAAATGCCCGCGCAGCCGGGACTGTACGTGGTGCTGAACACCCTGAACTATGATGTGCGCTATAATCTGCCTGTTTTAAATGGCCTGGAAACAACTGTTGGGGCAAATGGAATGTACCAGCAGAACCGGAGTAAGAATGGGACCGATTTTCCTATCCCGGATTATAACCTGTTTGATATAGGCGGGTTTATTTTTGCCAGGAAATCTTTTGGTAAGGTAGATGTATCCGGTGGTATCCGTTACGACAATCGGTCTATTCGCTGGAACGATTTCTATGTAGGACCCAATAAGGAAAATGGATTTGAGCGGCGTGTCCAGTTACCGGATACGACGGGAGCACATCTGCAATTCCCTTCTTTCAGCAACCGGTATACCGGTATTTCCGGTAGCCTGGGAGCTACCTGGAACATCAGCGAGCGGGTGTTGGTGAAAGCCAACATTGCAAGAGGCTACCGTGCGCCGAATATCACAGAGATCGGCTCCAATGGTCTTGATCCGGGAGCGCATATCGTATACCTTGGTAACCGCGGATTTAAACCGGAGTTCAGTTTACAGGAAGACATAGGTTTGCAGGCCTGGCTGCCGGACGCAGATATCAGCCTCGAATTGTTTAATAATAATATTGAGAATTATATTTACCAGGCAAGACTATACGATAATGCCGGCAACCCGGTGGTAATAGTACCGGGGAACGCTACTTATAAGTACCAGCAATCGGCCGCGAGGCTGTTTGGAGCAGAAGTGAGTGTAAACCTTCACCCGAGGGCTATTGCCTGGCTTACCATGAATAACAGTATGGCCTATACACAGGGACGTAACCGCAATATGGAACTGATCAGTAAGTATGGGGACGAGGCGCGCTATCTGCCGTTTATACCGCCTACGCATATACGTAGTGAGCTGAAAGCTGCCACACAACGTAATTACGGCATATTTACAAAGGCATATGCCCGCGTGGAGGCGGATATTTTTGCCGGTCAGCCTCACTTTTACGGAGTAGACGATACTGAAACATATACACCTGGCTATACCCTTTTCAATATTGGCGCCGGTACCGGGATTCTTAACAAGAAAGGGAAAACGGTTTGTGAAATATTCCTGCAGCTCGACAATGTGGCTAATGTAGCCTACCAGGCCAATATGAACCGGTTGAAATATTTTGAATACTACAGCTCCTCTCCTAACGGACGGCTGGGCATTTATAATATGGGAAGAAATTTCAGTGCAAAAGTGATTGTTCCCTTTTAGGGCAGGATTACCAGAGTTTGAGCCCCATTTTAATACCTATCTGGAGACTGGGCAACACGCTTACCATTTTCCCGTCGTTAAGGGATACTTTGTCTTCGTCAAAATGATAGGTATTATATTTATAGATCTTACTCCGGATGCCTACACCGATAAACGGATCAAGAATGAAGCGGTCTTTTTTGAATTGCCGGCCTACCAGCAGCTGTAAACCTATTACAGTTTTATCTCCGGAGTTGGTATATGTAACGTTCCCGACAGTATTATCTTCGTTAGGATAGAAAACTTTTTTAACGAATACTACGGGTTCAAAATAGGTGCCGGCTGCACGGGAGGGCGACATTTCCTGTGAAATAAGGTACAGGCGGGTACCAACCCGGAAGCCGAGGCCCCGGCCATCTACAAACTGCTCTGTACTGATGTCCGGTTTCTTTTGACCGATGTCAATTTTTTTTGCCAGTACATAATCCGGGTAATCGGTATAAATACCACTGATACCAAACTCAAGACTGAATTTGTCAGTTATTTCCTGTTCCAGGTAAATATCGAGTTCATTGATTAAGGTGGTTGGATTTACTTTGAGAAAGGTGTTTTTGCCCAGTTGTTTCTTACCGTCCTGAGCGAAGGACGATAAAATAAACGAACAGGATAACCATATTAACAGTAGTGTCTTTTTCATACAGTTGTAAGGGTTAGACTGGCTTAAGAACCTCCATCCAGGCTTATATCAGCCTTCAGAACCGGTCAATAATCGTTCCACAATTACCGGAAACCACTGATGTTCCAGCGCCTGAACTTTGCGTGCTACGGACTCGGGTGTATCTTCCGGTGTAACGATAATACGTTCCTGCAGGATCGTTTCGCCATCATCATATTTTTCATTTACGAAGTGGATAGTGATGCCGCTTTCTTTTTCCCCTGCAGCTATTACGGCTTCATGCACAAAATGGCCGTACATCCCTTTCCCGCCGAATTTTGGCAACAGGGCCGGGTGTATATTGATAATGCGGTTAGGAAAGGCCTGTACCAGGTTGGCAGGGATTTTCCATAAAAAGCCTGCCAGCACTACCAGGTCGATCTGCCGTTCCTTTAATAACAGGATGTATTTATCTGAATGGAAAAAGGCTTCCTTTTCGATTAGTATGGTAGCAATGCCTTCGCGTTCGGCTATCTGTAAAACACCTGCCCCGGGTTTGTTGCATACAATTACGGTAACCCTGGCCTTATCTGAATGTCTGAAATGATCTATAATTTTCTGCGCGTTGCTTCCTGCACCCGATGCGAATATGGCAATATTTTTCAAAATCTCCTGCTATTTAAGTAGGATACAAAAATAGATAATTTAACAGGTATTTGGGAGAATGAATATCAACATACCCGGAGCCCCGCCCCGGACAGGGATCGGGGTGGGATAGGACATACTGTGGCCATACATAAAAGGTGGACTTGATGCGCTTATGAGGAGAACTTGAACAGGAGATGACCTGGTATTGAGGTGGATTTGATCCGCCTTGTGCTTGTTGCTGATTTGCTCCTGGGTAAACCTGTTCTGATCCGGCCTGTATGCAGGATCTGATCCGCCCTGTCCTTATTTAAGATATTCGCCGCAGCCCTGGTAGGTTTTGTCTTTTACCCGTACCTGTACGCTGTTGGGTTTCATCAGGCCGCTCATATCATCGGTGCAAATAGTGTTCCGGATACTTATCGTGATACCGGGAGTGGTATATACCTTTAAGGTGTCTGTATTGGGATTGGGCCGGGGCAGTGACGCCTCGAGGCTATCGCCGTTAATGTTGTTGAAACGTATTTTTTTATTATCCAGGTCAAGAGACCAGCCGGGTTCGTTGCCATTGGCAGTGAACCGGATACCGGCTTTTGATTTATCTGCCAGGAGTTGCCTGCGGTCGCCGCCTTCCACTGGTTTGAGGATATAGTTACCGGCCAGTACGCCTTCAATGCGTTTGCCTTTAGTGTCGAGCAGGAGGAGTTTCCCTTCAGATGCCAGGAAGGAGCTGCTGTCTGTTTTTTTCAGGATCATTACCGTAGAGTCGGAGGTTTGCTTCCAGGTGCCTGTTTCCACGGAAGCTATGCCCTGGCCTCTTCCCTGGTAAGCCACCAGTTCGCTGAAGGTATGATCGTTAAACAGGCTGATCTGGTAGTCCATACCGGGGCAGTCTGCACAGGGAAGGGTACCCTGGTAGGTGCCGGTGACAACCGTGGGGGTACCTGTGGCTGTTGCCGTATTTTGTGCCGTGCTGTCGTTCCCGGAGGAGGTGTTATTATTATTATTACAGGCCAGAAAGGCGGTAAGCAGAACGGGTATGAGCATTTTTTTCATGGGATCGTTTTTTTAGTGGCAGATTGAACATTCTGGTCTGCCGGTAGGTTATTAAGGTAAAAATACAACTCTCACAGAAAATTAACTGAGCTGACAGATAATATATTATATTGTGTGTGAAGGGATATAGGGGACCACTATTTGATTTTCATCTGCATATATTATAATTATATCCCCGCAAACCTTGCCCCACGTTATGATGTAGACGTGCGCCCACAAAGGAATTAAACTTTCAATCAAAATAATAAGTTCTGAAAGGAAATATTAGGTGAAGTATTCAAATAGGCCAGCAGTAAGACTTTCGGCTCAATCGTCGCTTAAAAAACGGAATAAAAACAGCACGCTATAAGACAATAATTTTTTTTAATTGTTGGTAAATTGTCAACATTCTGTCTTATTTTTGCTGGCACTTTTAAGAAACTTTAGGTCAAATCTAAACTATATAGGCTGTGTATCGTCGTGTTTCCATTCTTTTGCGCAAGCATTTTGTGAGTGTGCTTATTCTATGCGCTAGTATAGTAATTCCGTTTTCTTCCGTTAAGGCAGCGGATCCTGCGAAGGGTAAAGCATTATTCCAAACAAATTGCGCTTCCTGCCATAATGTCCACAAGAAGCTGACAGGTCCTGCATTAGCGGGAGTAGAAGATCGCTGGCCCGATAAGAAATTATTGCACCAGTGGATCCACAACTCTGCTTCTGTATTGGCCACAGGGGACAAATATGCCAACGCTCTGTATCTGGAGTACAACAAGACAGCGATGACACCGTTCCCTCAGTTATCCAATGAGGAAATTGACGACATCCTGGCGTATGTAAAAGTTGAGCAAGCCAAAACTCCCGGAGGCTCTAAAACTCCCGCAGGTGATACAGATGCTGCTGGTGCCACAGACAAGGGTAATGACAACAGCCTCCTGTTTGGTATCATCACGCTGATCCTTGCAGTAGTAGCGCTGATCCTCATGCAGATCAACAGCAACCTGAATAAGCTGGCTGGTGATAAAGAGGGTGTTCCAACTCCAGACCCGGTTCCTTTCTACAAAAATAAAGCTTACCTGGCACTGATCATCCTGGTGCTCTTCATGGTAGGTGGTTATCTCACCATTCAGGGCGCTATTGGCCTGGGTCGCCAGAAAGATTATATGCCGGAGCAACCTATCTTCTACAGCCATAAGGTACATGCCGGTATTAACCAGATCAACTGCCTGTACTGCCACGCCGGTGCTGAGAAGAGTAAGCATGCCATGATCCCTTCTGAAAATATCTGTATGAACTGTCACAAAGCCATTAAGGAATATACCGGTCCTGAGCTGACAACTGCAGAAGGCCGGAAGGTAGACGGTACTGCTGAAATCGCAAAATTATACGATTACGTAGGCTGGGATCCTGAAGCTGGTAAATATACCAAGCCAGGCAGACCAATCGAATGGACCAAGATCCACAACCTGCCAGACCATGTTTACTTCAACCACTCCCAACACGTGGTTGCCGGTCAGCAGCAATGTCAGACCTGCCACGGTGCTATTACCGAAATGGATGAAGTACATCAGTTTGCCGACCTGTCTATGGGATGGTGTATTAACTGTCACCGTACTACCAAAGTACAGTTTGCAGACAACAACTATTACAGCATCTTCGAAAAGCTTCATCAGGATATTAAAGATAAGAAGATCGACAGCGTAACAGTTGAAATGGTAGGTGGTACTGAATGTCAAAAATGTCACTACTAGGAAGGATTTAGAGAGATTTTCTCTTGATCAGAAGATATCAAATTTATAAACGTAACTCGTTAATATAACATGGAGCAAAAAAAGTATTGGAAAGGCTTGGAGGAGTTGCACAATACCGATGCGCATCAGGAAATTGTGAAGAACGAATTCAGTGAAGAGCTGCCGTTCGAGAGTGAAGGCCTGTTGAATGCTACTACCCCCCGCAGGGATTTTCTGAAATATCTGGGGTTCACTACCGCTGCTGCTGCTATCGCTGCCAGCTGTGAAACACCGGTTAAGAAAGCGATTCCGTATGTAAACAAGCCGGAAGAAATTACCCCGGGTGTAGCCAATTATTATGCTTCTTCTTATGCCATTGATGGTGAATATGTACCGGTTGTGGTGAAAACCCGCGAAGGTCGCCCTATCAAAATGGAAGGGAATACTTTATCAACCATCACCCAGGGGGCAACATCGGCTAAAGTACAGGGTGCTGTACTGAGCCTGTATGATACTGCCCGTCTCCGTTTCCCGACTATCGGCGGTACAGAAACAACCTGGGCGGAACTGGATAAACAAGTAGGTGCAGCACTGGCCGGTTTAGGCGGTGCTCCTGTTGTTTTATTAAGCGCCACCCTGCTTAGCCCGACCACTAAGAAAGTGATCGGTGAGTTCCTGGCAAAATATCCGAACTCCCGCCATGTAGTATACGATGCAGTTTCTTACTCAGGTATGCTGCAGGCAAACGAAGCCTCTTACGGTAAACGGGTGATCCCTTCCTATCACTTTGAAAATGCCAAAGCGATAGTGAGTTTGGGAGCAGACTTTATCGGAACCTGGCTCAATCCTGTTGAATATGCCCGCCAGTTTGCCCAAACCCGTAAAATCAATGCACAGAAACCCGAAATGTCCAAACTTTTCGCGTTCGAAAGCCATATGAGCCTTACAGGTGCAAACGCGGACGAAAGATATACACACAAACCATCTGAATCAGGTGCAATAGCACTGGCTCTGCTGGCAGCAGTGGGTGGCAGCGTAACAGCCCCGGCTATAGCAGACAAGCGTGTAGCAGATGGTATCAAAAAAGCAGCGGAATCACTGAAGGCTAACTCCGGTAAAGCACTGGTAGTAAGCGGTTCTAACGATGTAAACGTACAAACCATTGTAAACGCCATCAACAACATTATCGGCGCCAATGGTACTACCATCGATTTCGCATCTCCTTCCAATTACCGTCAGGGTATCGACAGCGATATGACCAAACTGGTAAGCGATATGAATGCAGGCAGCATCGGTGCTGTACTGATTTATGGCGCCAACCCTGCTTACGACTACTTCGAATCACAGAAATTTGCTGAAGGTCTGAAGAAAGTAAAAGTGGCTGTATCGTTCAACGACAGAAATGACGAAACAACTGTACTGTGTAAATATGCGGCTCCTGATCATCATTTCCTGGAATCATGGAATGATGCTGAAGGAAGAACCGGCTACTACAGCTTTGCACAGCCTACTATCCTCCCGCTGTTTAAAACACGTGCGGTACAGGATACACTCCTCTCCTGGTCTGGTAACACTACCACTACCTGGGCTGACTACCTGAAAAATGAATGGATAGCCAAACTGGGCGGACAGGAAGCATGGGATAAAGCTTTGCAGGATGGTGTGGTTGAACCAGCTGCTGCTCCTGCTTTGGGAGGTGCAACATTTGCCGGTGACGTTGCCGGTGCTGCATCTAAAATAAGCAGTGCGAAGAAAGGTGGTAAACTGGAACTGGTGCTTTATGAGAAAGTAGCTATCGGTAGCGGCAGATCTGCCAACAACCCATGGTTACAGGAAATGCCTGATCCGATTACCCGTTCTACCTGGGGTAACTACGCCTGCATCTCCAACAAACTGGCGAAAACATTCTCTACTCAATTAGGAGACGATTACGAAATCAACGCAGAGAAGAAAGTACTGAAGGTAAAAGCCAACGGTAAAGAACTTGAGCTGCCATTGCTCATCGTTCCTGGTATGCACCCAGATGTGATCGCTATTGCAGTGGGTTATGGACGTAGCGACAGCGCAGGTAAAGCTGCCGGCGGTGTTGGTAAGAACGCCTATCCTTTTGTTAGCTTCAATGGTCAGAACTTTGATTACTTCACTGTTGACGCCACTGTAGAAGCTACCGGTCAGAAAGAAATTGTTGCTTTAACACAAACACATAATAGTTACGAAGGTCGTCCTATCGTTAAGGAAACCACCCTGGAAGAGTTCATCAAGAACCCTAAAGAGGTAAACGAAGACAGACTGGAACTGAAGAAATTCGGCGCTGATTTCCGTAAGGATGCAACGCTGTACCCTAACTACAGCTATCCTGGTATCAAGTGGGGTATGTCTATCGACCTGAACACCTGTTTTGGTTGTGGCGCATGTACTATTGCCTGCCAGGCAGAAAACAACGTTTCTGTTGTAGGCCGGGAAGAAGTGGCGAAGGCACACGAAATGCACTGGATCCGTATCGACCGTTACTTCAGCGGTGATGAGGAAAATCCGGAAGTAGTGTTCCAGCCGATGCTGTGCCAGCATTGCGATAATGCTCCATGCGAAAACGTTTGCCCTGTAGGCGCTACCAACCACAGCTCTGAAGGTATCAACCAGATGGCTTACAACCGTTGCATCGGTACCCGTTACTGCGCTAACAACTGCCCTTACAAAGTACGTCGCCTTAACTGGAGAGACTGGAATGGTGCAGACAGCTTTGAAAACAACCTGTATGATGTGGCCGATATGAACGATAACCTTACACGTATGGTACTGAACCCTGATGTAGTGGTTCGTAGCCGTGGTGTAATGGAAAAATGTTCTTTCTGCGTACAACGTTTACAGGAAGCTAAACTGGATGCGAAGAAAGCTGGTCACCCGCTGAAAGACGGTGCTGCCAAAACAGCCTGCCAGCAAGCTTGTGGCGCTGATGCGATCGTATTTGGTAACATCAACGATAAGAACAGCGAAATCTATAAGATCCGTAACGAGCAGCAGGTAGACAGGATGTACTATGTGTTGGAAGAAACACACGTACTGCCATCTATCAGCTACCTGGCGAAGATCAGAAACAAGGATGCGGCTCCTAAAGCAGAGAAAGAATCTGCACATAAGGAAGAAGCGCACCACGCATAATGATCTTAACCGGTAACCGTTAAGAAAAAGACAGAAAGAACAGAATCTGAGATCATAACAAAAGACAAGGGCTAGTAGCTAGAAGCTAGCAGCTAAAAGCTTATAGAATATGCATTTAAAATACGAATCCACACTGAGAGAACCTTTGGTAGACGGGGTTAAGGATTATCACCAGGTAACGGAAGATATCATTAGTCCCATTGAAGGGAAGCCTGGAAAACTGTGGTATGTAGGCTTTTTCATCTCTCTGACATTGTTGGGCTTTGGCGCCTTTTCAGTGTTCTGGCAGATCTATTTCGGTGTCGGAGTATGGAATCTGAATAAAACCATCGGTTGGGGTTGGGATATTACCAACTTCGTATGGTGGGTAGGTATTGGTCACGCCGGTACCCTGATTTCCGCGATCCTCCTCCTGTTCCGCCAGGGTTGGCGTACAGGGGTGAACCGTGCGGCGGAAGCGATGACGATCTTCGCGGTAATGTGCGCCGGTCAGTTCCCGATCATTCACATGGGTCGTGTATGGATGGCGTTCTTCATTCTGCCTTATCCAAATACCCGTGGCCCGGTATGGGTTAACTTTAACTCCCCGCTCCTCTGGGACGTATTTGCGATCTCTACTTACTTTACCGTATCCCTGTTGTTCTGGTACTCTGGTCTTCTTCCGGATTTCGCCAGCGTTCGTGACAGGGCTAAAACCAAATTGCGCAAATTATTATATGGTATAGCAGCTTTTGGCTGGACCGGTTCTACCAAGCACTGGCAACGTCACGAAGCACTGTCACTGGTACTGGCAGGTTTGGCTACACCACTGGTACTTTCTGTACACACGATCGTATCTTTTGACTTTGCGACTTCTGTAATTCCTGGTTGGCATACTACCATCTTCCCGCCTTACTTTGTGGCTGGTGCGATCTTCTCCGGATTTGCGATGGTACAAACGCTGCTGATCATTACACGTAAAATATTACACCTGGAAGAGTATATTACCCTGGGCCACATGGAAGCCATGAACAAGGTAATTGTATTAACAGGTTCTGTAGTAGGTTGTGCTTACCTGACTGAGTTGTTCATGGCATGGTATGGCGCTAACCCTTATGAGTTTGCCACTTTCTTCAAATACCGTGCTGCCGGTCCGCTGGGTTGGTCTTACTGGATCATGATGACCTGTAACGTAATTACCCCGCAGGTATTCTGGTTCCGTAAAATGAGAAGAAGTGTTGCAGTGACTTTCGTAATGTCTATCATTGTTAACATCGGTATGTGGTTTGAGCGTTTTGTGATCATCTGTACTTCATTGTACCGCGATTACCTGCCATCCAGCTGGTCATACTATCGCCCATCCTGGCCTGAAGTAGGCTTCTATATGGGAACTTTCGGTTTGTTCTTTACCTGCTATTTCCTGTTTGCTAAATATTTCCCTGTAATTGCGCTGGCCGAGATCAAGTCTATCCTGAAAACTTCCGGTGAGAATTACAAAGAGAAAATGGTGGTGTACGAAGAAGTGCCTGCAGAGAAATTTGCTCATGATGTAGCTCACGCACACTAAAAGACGAACTGAGAGAATTTATTACTTGGAATTTGAATCTTTAAAAATATGGCTGTTAAAAATTTTGTTGTAGGCTTGTTTGACGATGAGGCAGTGTTGTTCCCGGCAGTAAAGAAAGTGCGTACTGCGGGTTACAAATTGCACGATGTATACACTCCTTTTCCTGTTCACGGCCTCGATCATGCAATGGGTTTAAGAGAAACCAGTCTGCACACAGCCGGTTTCATATATGGTATCACAGGTACAACTACAGCATTATCCTTCATGAGCTGGGTATTTAATGTAGACTGGCCTTTGAATATCGGTGGTAAACCGCACTTCCCCTTACCAGCATTCATTCCAATTACTTTTGAGCTGACAGTATTATTTGCTGCGGTTGGAATGGTGTACACTTTCTGTTATCTCTGCCAGCTGATGCCGGGAGTGAAGAAGCACATTTTTCACCCAAGACAAACAGATGATAAGTTTGTAATGGTGATAGAACTGACAGAAAAAACTAATGCAGAGGAAGTGAAGAGCTTTCTTGCATCAGCCGGTGCGCATGAAATTAATGAGCAAAGAGCTGAAGCCGGATGGTGGTTCGGACGGTATGATAAGGATGATGAGCCTTATCTCCGTAAAATACAGACCACAAACGCTTAAAATATATAAACAGCTAAAACATACCGTTGCAACATTAGGATTTGAGCAAGCAAGACTAATGAAAGCTAGATAAATAATTTCTGATGAAAAGGACTTCCAACATATTGATTGTAGCCGCATTGGCAACTGGAGCTTTCCTGGCAGCCTGTAACAGGGGAGAGCATAACAGAAAGCCCGGCAGGATTTATATGCCAGACATGTATGAATCCCGTGCGTATGAATTTTACAATGCTCGTTTGTCAGGCCTGAAGCCAGTGGAAGGAACAGTAAAAAGAGGAGAACTTTTGCCATACCATCTGAAAGAATCAGATACGGCACTGGCTAATCTGGTAAAGAATCCATTAACTATTACGCCAACTGATCTTAAAGAAGGCGAGCGTTTATTTAATATCTATTGTGGTATCTGCCATGGTACTGCATTAGATGGTAATGGTCCGCTGTACAAAGGTGGAGATGGACCTTACCCTGCAGCGCCAGCTAACCTGGTGGCCGGTGCAAAATCCGGTTATACAGAAGGCCGCCTGTTTCATGTAATGACTTATGGTTATAATATGATGGGTAGTTACGCCAGCCAGCTGGACAGGGATCAGCGCTGGAAGATCGCTGCCTATATCAAGAGTAAACAGCCAGGTGCTGCCGCCCCGTCTGCCGCTCCTGCTGGTGATAGCACTGCAGCTAAATAAATGAGTTAAACTGAATTTCAAACAAGTATTTTAATATACAGTAATGAAAGACCAATTTGTAGTACCGGCAAGATTAAAAAAGACCAGCTTCGTGTTAATGGGCGTGGGCTTGCTGACGTTATTGATCGGATTAATTGCGTTTCATGGTGAGAACGCGACACGGTTTTGGGCCGGTCTGTTGCAAAACAGCAGCTTCTTTTTGCTGATTACATTGGCGAGCACGTTCTTTATAGCTGCTACTACCCTGGCACATGGTGGCTGGCAGATTGCTTTCCGCCGTGTACCTGAAGCTATTTCAATGGCCGTTCCCATTCTGGCTGCCATCTTATTTGTGGTGGTGATGATCATTGTTTTCGGTGGTAAAGATGATATCTACCACTGGGTAAATGCACACCACGTAGCAGAAGATAAGATCCTGAGCTGGAAATCTGCTTTCCTGAACAAAGGATTCTTTACCATCGCTACTATCCTGACACTGGGCCTCTGGATATTTTTTACCATGAAGCTCCGTAGAATGTCTATCGAAGAAGATGGATGGGATCTGCGCCCTGAAACAGGCCGTAAGCTGCTCTGGAGAAATACCGTTGTATGCGGTGGATTCCTGGTAGTGTTTACCCTGAGTGTTGGATCAACCACTCCATGGATCTGGTTAATGAGTATTGATGCACACTGGTTCTCTACTATGTACAGCTGGTATACCTTCGCCAGCACCTGGGTATCCGGACTGGCACTGATAGCGCTCTTCGTTGTATATCTGAAAAAACACGGTTATCTGACCTATGTAACTGAAGAACACCTGCACGATCTGGGTAAATTTATGTTTGCTTTCAGTATCTTCTGGACTTACCTCTGGTTCTCCCAGTACATGCTGATCTGGTATGCCAACATGCCGGAAGAAACTGAATACTTCCAGCCACGTGTTTGGGGCCAGTGGAGACCTATTTTCTTCCTGAACCTCCTGATCAACTTTGTTACTCCGCTGTTGTTCCTGATGAAAAGGGACACCAAGCGTAACTATACTGCCATTGTTTTCATTGCTATCGTGATCATCTTCGGTCACTGGCTGGATTTCTGGCAGATGGTATCTCCAGGTACTGTTAAAAACCTGGTATTCCCCTGGTTTGAACTCGGGCTCGGACTTGGTTTCGTAGGACTGATCATCTTCCTGGTATCCAACCAGCTTACCAAAGCTGCACTGGTTCCAAAGAATCATCCTTACCTGAAAGAAAGTATCATTCATCACACCTAACAGGTGATCAAGGAGATTAGGCAAAAGAAAAGCATTAGATAACTTAATTATTTCATATAGCAATGTCAGGATTTTTAGCAGTCTTAGTTGTTGTTCTCATATTCATAGTCATCTTCCAGATTGCGAAGGCGAGCGAATATGTGTCCATATTGAAGGGAGAAAAGAAAGCGCGTGAGCAAAGCAACCGTATAAATGGTTTCCTGCTGATTGCATTCCTGGTGCTGGGGCTTATAGGAGTGTACTGGTGTAACGATTTGCTGAAAGGCAAAATCCTGGGCGAATCTGCATCGGAACAGGGAGAAGGCGTTGACACCCTTATTTATGTAACACTCGCCATCACTGGTGTGGTGTTCGTGATTACCCAGATTGCCCTATTCTGGTTTGCATTTAAATACCAGGAAAAAGAAGGCCGTAAAGCATTTTATTTTCCGCATAATAATAAACTGGAAGTTATCTGGACCGTTATCCCGGCTATCGCGTTAACCATACTGGTGGCCTTTGGTCTGAAACACTGGTTCCAGCTCACTTCAGAAGCACCAAAAGATGCTGCTGTGGTTGAAGTAACCGGTAAGCAGTTTAACTGGATCTTCCGTTATCCGGGTAAAGATGGCGCACTGGGTCGTCGTGATATTAAGAACATCGACCCTTCCGCCGGTAATGAGCTGGGTCTGGACTGGAACGATCCTTTGAACAAAGATGACTTTATGCCTACCGAACTGCACCTGGTGGTTGGAAAGCCCGTAAAGCTCATCATCGGTTCCCGCGATGTTATCCATGACGTTGGTTTACCTCACTTCCGCATGAAAATGGATGCGGTTCCCGGTATCCCTACTACTATGTGGTTTACTCCCAAGTATACCACCAAGCAGATGAAGGAAAAAACCGGCAACCCGGATTTCACCTATGAAATTTCCTGCGACCAGATGTGCGGTAGCGGTCACTACTCCATGAGGGGTGTGATTATTGTGGAAACTCAGGAAGAATTTGATAAATGGGTAGCTGCCCAGAAATCTACTTATAGCCTGACACATGCTGACACTGCAGCTCCTGCTGCTCCTGCCGGTGAAGCCAAAGCAGATAGCACGCAAAAAACAGTAGCTGCCAATATCCGGTAAGCTGTAATTTTGTGTAGAAGAATTTTTGACGGAGTACAATTAAAAACAATAAGAACAAACTGACAAACGACGATACTTCCCGGGCGTTAGTTTATAATAAACCGAACCGATTATGAGTAACGAAGCAACATTGCACAGTCAACAGGAGGTAATGCACGGAGCGCATGATCATCATGATCATGAGCACCACCATGAAGACAGTTTCATTTCGAAATATGTGTTCAGCATGGATCACAAAATGATCGCCAAACAATTCCTGATTACTGGTATCGTTTGGGCTATCATTGGTGCTTTCTTCTCTGTACTGTTCCGTTTGCAACTTGGTTTTCCCGATGCCACTTTCCCATGGCTGGAAAGCATCCTGGGCCATTGGGCTAAAGGTGGCCGCATTACAGCGGAAGCATACTATGCATTGGTAACAATGCACGGTACTATCCTGGTATTCTTTGTATTAACGGCCGGTTTGAGCGGTACCTTTTCTAACCTGCTGATTCCTTTGCAGGTAGGTGCCCGCGACATGGCCTCTCCTTTCATGAACTGCCTGAGCTACTGGTTCTTCTTCCTGGCCAGCCTGGTAATGATGGCTTCCCTGTTTGTTCAAACAGGCCCTGCTTCCGGAGGTTGGACAATGTATCCGCCGCTGAGTGCATTGGGAGACGCTTCTATCGGTTCTAAAATAGGTGTGGATCTTTGGTTGACCAGTATGGCGCTGTTTGTTGTTTCTCAGCTGCTGGGTGGTTTGAACTATATTTCCACGCTGCTGAATATGCGTACCAAAGGTATGGCGATGACCAAGATGCCTTTAACTATCTGGTCATTCTTCTTCACCGCTGTGTTAGGTGTATTGTCTTTCCCTGTACTGCTGTCAGGTTTCATCCTGCTGCTCATGGATCGTCACGCCGGCACCAGCTTCTACCTGTCCGATATCTTTATCGCCGGTAAAGCACTGGCCAACGAAGGTGGTAGCGCAATCCTCTATCAACATTTATTCTGGTTCTTAGGTCACCCTGAGGTATATATTATCATCCTCCCTGCCATGGGTATGGTATCTGAAGTACTGGCGGTAAGTTCCCGCAAGCCTATTTTCGGTTACCTGGCTATGATCGGTTCCCTGTTCGCTATCTGTATCCTGGCCTTCCTGGTTTGGGCGCACCATATGTTCGTAACAGGTCTGAACCCGTTCCTGGGAGCATTCTTCGTACTCTTAACCTTATTGATTGCGGTACCTTCTGCGATCAAGGTATTTAACTGGATCACTACCATCTGGAAGGGTAATATCAACTTTACACCAGCTTCCCTGTTCTCTATCGGCTTCGTGAGCACATTTATCTCCGGTGGTTTAACAGGTATCTGGTTAGGTAACTCTTCTATCGATATTCACCTGCATGATACCATGTTTGTGATTGCCCACTTCCATATTGTAATGGGTGTATCTGCATTCTTCGGTATGTTTGCCGGTATCTACCACTGGTTCCCTAAAATGTATGGCCGTTTCATGAATAACACAATTGGCTATATCCACTTCTGGGTAACCCTGGTGGGCGCTTACCTGATCTTCTGGCCTATGCACTACGAAGGTATGGCGGGTATGCCAAGAAGGTACTATGATGTATCCGGCTGGGCTTCCTTCAAACAGTTTGGCGGACTGAACGAGTTCATTACCATTGTGGTAATCTTGGTGTTTGCAGTACAGCTCCTGTTTGTATTCAACTTCTTCTACAGCATTTTCAAAGGTAGAAAGCTGACTACACAGAACCCATGGAAAGCAACTACCCTGGAATGGACCACGCCGATCCACGCCGGTCATGGTAACTGGCCTGGTGAAATTCCTGAAGTATACCGCTGGGCTTATGACTATAGCAAGGATGGAAGGGATTTCATTCCGCAAACAGAGCCTATTGGACCTAATGAATCAGCGCACTAAAATATAATTCGGAATTCCGGCAGGAAGATGCCTTTCAGGCGAAAAAACTTGCTGCCGGGATTTTGTTCACTGTGATGTTTGTAAATTTGTTCCGGACTTAAACCCGGGATGTGGCTAGAAAAAAAATGTTGCAAGAAAACTCCATAAAATTGTCGTCATCGTATGCGGTAGCCAGTAAGGCGAAAGATTACTCTCAGCTGATGAAGTTTAATCTCACCTTTATGGTGGTATTTTCGTCGGTAGTGGGTTACCTGCTGGTGCCAGGTGTGGAGTTTAACTTAGTAAAAGTTCTTTTATTATTTGCCGGTGGTTTGCTGGTTTCCGGATCAGCCAATACCATTAACCAGATTTGGGAGAAAAATACGGATAAACTGATGGCGCGCACCGCTGTCCGTCCATTGCCTTCAGGGCGTATGCACGACAACGAGGCGATTGTACTGGCGGTGATCACAGGTATAGCAGGGCTCCTGGTAATGGGGTATTGCTTTAACTGGTTGAGCGCTGCTTTGAGCGGGTTGTCTTTGGTGTTATACGGTTTTGTATATACACCCTGGAAAAAATGGAATTCCCTTGCCGTACTGGTAGGTGCAATTCCAGGCGCCATGCCTCCTTTGATCGGGTGGGCAGCCGGTGCTAACAATCTCAGCGAAGGTGGCTGGTCTTTATTTGCTATACAGTTTCTCTGGCAATTCCCGCATTTCTGGGCCATCGCCTGGATCGCCTATAAAGATTATGCCAGGGCTGGCTTTAAAATGCTGCCAGGCAGTGGGGAGCCCAATAAGTACACAGCTATCCAGGCTGCTATGTACACGTTGTTGCTGATTCCTGCCGGCGTAGCGCCCTACCTCCTGAAGATCACTGGAAGCATTTCTGCCATAGTGGCCATTCTGGCGGGTATTTTCTTCCTTTACAGGGCTGTTAACCTGTACCGGAAAAATGATGTTCCTGCAGCGAGAAAGCTCATGTTCGGATCTTATATTTATCTGACCATTGTTCAGCTGGTACAATTGCTGGACAAAGCTTAAATTGAAAAGAGGAGTGATGGATACTATGACACTAGAACAACGTAAGAAAATACATCCGCATAAATATTCCCTATGGATCGCCATGGGTAGTATTACCATGATGTTTATCGGGTTTACCAGTGCTTACATTGTTAAAAGATCCCAGGCAAACTGGCTGGCATTTGAACTGCCGCATATTTTCTGGGTATCCACTGCCGTGATTCTGACAAGCAGCTTAACGATACACCTGGCTTTAAAGCAGTTTAGAGAAAGGAATATGCAGCGTTATAAACAACTGATCACCCTTACAGCATTTTTAGGGGTGGTGTTTGCAGCCTGCCAGTGGATAGGATTTTCACAATTGAAATCAGTGGGACTGCCCCTCAACGGGCCTGTTTCCGCTTCTTTCATTTATGTTATTGTAGGGGTGCACATGCTGCACGTATTGGGTGGTGTGATTGCATTGCTCATTATGTTTGGCAGGGCTTACAGAACCCGTGTACGGACCTATAGCGCAGTTCCCATTGAAGTAGCCGCAACCTACTGGCATTTCGTGGACATACTGTGGATTTACCTGTTAGTTTTTTTAAGTATCGCCAGATAAACTTTGTAAAATTTTATAAAACAAACAATGGATACAGCAGTTACAGCGAAGAAAAAATGGTGGGCCGGAGGATATTCTCCCTTTAATGTGAGCTATGGTAAGTTGATGATGTGGTACTTCCTGATGTCAGATGCGTTCACATTCGGCGCATTGTTGATCTCATATGGTACCATCCGGTTTTCCAGCCCATCCTGGCCTGATCCGAATGAAGTGTTCAAATCATTTCCCGGCATGGGCCATGCCGAGTTGCCGTTGATGTTTGTGAGCTTGATGACCTTCATCCTCATTATGAGTTCTGTAACCATGGTACTGGCGGTACATGCCGGTCACATGAGAGATAAAAAAGCCGTTGCCAAGTGGATGATCTGGACCATCATTGGAGGCGCCGCGTTCCTGAGCTGTCAGGCATGGGAATGGACACACCTGTATCATGAAGGTGCATGGTGGGGCCGCAATCCTTTCCATAATGTGGATGGTACACTGGCTTCTACCAACTTTACCAACTTCTTCTTTACCATCACCGGCTTCCACGGATTACACGTAACTTCCGGTGTTGTATTGAATATCGTGATCCTCGCCAATGTACTGAAAGGTACCTACGATCAGAGAGGACACTATGAAATGGTGGAAAAAGTAGGTTTGTACTGGCACTTTGTAGATCTGGTTTGGGTATTCGTATTCACCTGCTTCTACCTGCTTTGATCATAAAACAGGAAGAGAACAACAAGGTTAGGAACTGATTTTAGAATTTATTTAATTGAAATAATAATGGAGCATACACATAATGCAGGGCATGAAGCCGCACATGCTGACTCATCTACCAAAACAATCTGGAAAACGTTCTGGATACTGTTGTGTATCACAGTGTTTGAAGTAGGTCTGGCTTTCTTACACCTGGAGTTCGGGTTTCTGCCAAGAGTAATGCTGAACGCGATCTTTATCGGTCTTACCCTGGTGAAAGCATTCTACATCGTTGCAGAATTCATGCACCTGGGCCATGAGATCAAAAATCTCATTATGACCATCCTTATTCCATTACTGCTGTTTGTATGGTTTATTATCGCCTTCCTCTACGAAGGTGATTCCTGGAAAAACATGCGTACCGATCTGAAACCCGGTACACCTGTGGAGGCGGTGAAAGTAGCACCTGCTGAGAAACATCATTAATTCATCAATAAACTATCAGGATCATTTCTCGCAGGGCTTTATTAGGAGTTTCATTGGCAATACTGGTGCCGCTTTTGGGTTATCTCATTGTAGATCACTACGGAAAAAATGTGGTGCCGGTACCCGGATACTTCATCCCCGAGGGAATAGATACGATCTCTGAAAATGGTAAAGTTTCCTACGATACCGTTTTTCATAAGATCAGGGACTTTAAACTTACCAACCAACTGGGAGAACAGGTGAGTTTAAAGAACATGGAAGGAAAAGTGTTATTGGTCGATTTCTTTTTTACTTCCTGTCCGAGTATCTGTCCTACACTAACAAAGAACCTGAAAAAGGTACAGAGTGCTTATGTAAAGAACGATTCTTTATTGCAGATCCTCTCCTTTTCAGTAGACCCCGATAGGGATACGGTAGATAAACTGCGTAAGTACGCATACGATCACCAGATAAATCCCGACAACTGGTGGTTGCTTACCGGTAGTAAAAAAGAGATCTATGACCTCGCCAGAAACGACTTTTTTGTTTCTGTAACACAGGGAGATGGCGGTCCGGACGATTTTATACATACCGAGAAGCTGGTATTGATCGATAAAAACAGGAACATCCGGGGATATTATAATGGTCTTGATTCCAACGATGTAAAAAGATGCGCCGGCGATATCGCCATATTGCATCTGGCAAAGGACAGACACCGGCCGGGTTTTGCAGCCTTCCTTAAAAAACTGTTCTCCGGAGAGAAGTAATAAAATAATTGTAAAGGAAAGGTGAATAAGGAAAGGTTGTTCACCTTTCTTTATTCACCTTTCACATTTAAGTGGATATGGAACTTAAGAACAGAAATCTCAATACGCCTATTACCATCGTGTCAATAGCTATACCTGTGCTGGTTGCGTTATTGTTTGTTTTACCCAAACCGGAAATGCACCCTGGTTTTGACATCAGGATATTGCCATTGTTCCATGCTATTCTGAATACCAGTACCGCGGTTTTATTGCTGGCCAGCCTGTATTTTATAAAGAACGGACATGTGAAGGCGCATAAAACCACCAACCTGATTGCGGTGGGCTTGTCGGCTATATTCCTGCTTTCCTATGTTACCTACCATTCACTGGCTCCTGAAACCCGCTTTGGCGACCTGGATCATAATGGTGCGCTTGATGCGGCAGAGAAGGCAATGCTGGGAAGCATCCGTTACATTTACTATTTCCTGTTGCTTACGCATATTGTACTGGCTGCTATCATAGTACCGCTGGTGCTGTTCACCCTGCTGCGCGGTTTTCAGAACGATATTCCGCGTCACAGGAAAATTGCCCGGATAACATGGCCCATCTGGTTTTATGTAGCTGTTACCGGCGTGATTGTATATATTATGATTTCCCCTTACTACCATTGATAGAATTAAGGAAGATTTTTTAAGACGGATAGCCTAATTTTGCTGGATCAAATAACAAATACTATGAAGAAGGCAGGTTTGTTTTTACTGACAGTGTTTCTGATTATGATGAGCGGATCAGTAATGGCGCAATGTTCCCTGTGTACTAAAACGGCTCAACAGCTGGGTGAGGGCCCCGCAAAAGGCCTGAATAATGGTATTCTGATGCTGGCTTTAACGCCCCTGGCTATTATCGGCTTCCTGGCATTCAGATGGTGGAGAAGCAATAAAGAAGCCTGACAAATTTCGCATAACCCAAAAAAGCTATGATTACCTACAGAAAAGCGGATATAACGGATATCCCGCAGTTAGTACATTTGCGGCTGCAATTTCTGAAAGAAATTTACCCTAATTCTGATAACTCCAAGGATGCCGTGTTGAAGGATCAGCTCAGGGCCTACTTAACAGAACATCTTACAAAAAACAACTTTGTAAACTGGTTTGCCGATGTGGAAGGCGAGATCGTGGCCAGTGCGGGCATTGTTTTTTACAACCAGCCACCACTGTACCACAACCTCGAAGGCAAAGTAGCCTATATCCTGAACGTATTTACACTTCCTGCTTTTCGTCGCCGAGGTATTGCAAAAACGTTACTGCAGAAGATCCTCGATGAAGCAAAAGAACGGAATACCGGCAAAGTAAGCTTACATACCAGTAAAGAAGGCCGTTTATTATACGAACAATTCGGGTTTGTAGCAGGTGATAATGAAATGACCTGCCAGTTGCCCCGTATCCAGTAAATAATGGCTACTCTTCCCGGAGCTTAAAAACAGGACACTCCATCCTTAAACCGCCATTGTTTAAAGAGATCTTCAATTTGCTGCAGTGATACCCTTTCTTTTCATTGAGATGCTCACAGTTAAAGCACATAGGCTGAGTGGAAATAATTTCCTCCTGATTGAGCTGGTATATTACCTGCATCAATTGTTCCAGTAACCCTGCCTGTTCCTTTAAAGGCATTTGCGCCACCGTTTTTTGTAATGGATCCGCAAATTGCTCTACTTTTTTGGCAACAGCCCTGCCTTCTTTTACAAGATGTAAGGTGTGGCTGCGCGTGTCTGTAGGGCTGGCCTTACGAGTCAGGTAATTCTTCTGTTCCAGTGATTTCACTGCATCGCTGATGGTGGCTTTGGTCATGTTGAAGTACGATGCCAGTGTGGTTACAGTACGTTTTTCCTCCGGGTAGTGCAGTAAAAAGGTAAGTACCTGAATTTGGATGGGACTTAATCCATACTGTGTTGCTTCCTGCCATAATAATACGCGGAAGGCTTCTGATAATCGCTCCAGGGAGGCCACTATTTTACTAGGTGTGTCTTCTGCCTGCTGTGCAGGGCTGAATGTGGAAACTTTCCCCATATTTTCTTGCTGTCCTTATAGTTAGTTTGGCAAGGTACAATATAAATATATGGCATGAAATAGCATATTAGTGACATTCCTGCATGAAAGCGCTTTTTATTGGCATCCTTCCAATTCATGGATATAGTATCCGTTTTGCCGGATCTGGGTTTCCCAGCGCGGTATAATTTCAGTGATATGGCAAAAACGGCAATCTTTCCGGGAAATATTTAACCCCTCCCCCTTTTTGGATTGGAGGTATATATTTCCAAAGGTCAGGACTTCATCAAACGGGGTATCTTTTGTAACGATGATATCAAAATGCAGATATCCTCCATCTTTTTTCTTAACGTAAGTGTCGAAAACAGCAACTTCCATTGAAATACTTTTGATGCTAACGTAAATGGTTATTTAAAAAGGGAGTTGTCGGGGCTGGGGGTATACCCATAACAATACACTGAAACTAACTGCTTTGAACCAGGCCTGCTGCATACGTTCCACCTCCGTTGCCGAGTGGCCATGTTTGCCCAGGAAAGGTCTTCCAGCCTCAGAAACAGGATATATAAAAGAAGACAAATAACGTAAGTATACCAGCGGCAAAGGATCTATCTCATGTTCCTCCGCTTTTTTATTTTGCAGCTGAGCCGCAATCCGCTCTTCAAATTGCCACCATGGATTCCCTTCCTGGCGTGTGCACAGGTCAGTTATCCATTTCCTGAAATGCGGCCGGAGCGATTGCAGGTAAGCAACATCAGGCTCACCATCTTTGGTGAAATAACCAGCGAGATAGTTATTTTTTAAGATGCAGTTGTACCAGTTATCAAGGATATCTTCTGTATGCGCTGCAAGGATATTTCCCGCCATTATCAGGTATTGCTCATCCTCATTGGTGAACAACAGCATTCTTTTTAATCTGACCAGTGTTTGTGCATCCAGTGAGGAGGGGTTATCAGCGCCAGCTGTGCCATGATGCCTAGCGTCATTCATACATGTTATTTTTGGTTTCCTTCACGGATTGGTTATTACAAATATAATAAGGTTGCCTAACTAAAACAACACCCGCCAGGATCCTGCAGATTTTGCACTGGAACAATGATTCGCTGATCATATTGATTTTTGGGAGATTATATGGAGAGGAGAGATATTGGCAAGCGTATACTCCTGTACGTTAGCCGCTGAATATATTAACTAAAAATTATTTGTGATTCTACAGTGAACTATATAGATTTGATAATCTGGCTGATAATACCCACTTCATGACAACTAAGCTTTACGCTATAACAAAGAACGGACTCCCCCTGATGGCGGTTGAACCACTGCAAATACCGGCTAACGCATCCATACCTGGCTCCTCCCGTACCTGGTATCTTTCCATTGCTGCAATACTGGTGGCTGCCGCCGGAGCTGTTGTTGCATGGGGCATTACCACTATCATTCACTGGATAGCATCGCTGGTCTACTACGGTGAAATAATAACCGCTTACACCGGTATTGAAAATACAGAACGTGATCTGTGGATCATTATTATCCCCGTAGCGGGCGCCATATTGCTCACCGCTTTAGGTCGTTATACTTCTCCCCTGCTCCGCGCATCAGGATTAACTGTTGCCATCGGAGCCGGCAATCCGTTAGGTATTGAGAATGCAGCTATGTTATTTAACGGGGGCATAGGCGCCTGGACCGGAAAGTTGTTCCGTTGTACGGAGGAGGAATGCCGGATACTTTTTATTGCCGGCGCATGCAGTACTTTAGGTAGCCTTTTTGGTGCGCCGGTAGCAGCTGTATTTCTTGCGCTGGAGTTATGTTTACCAAACCGGACACTTAAAAATATATTGCCGGTAGTGGCGGCTGCGGCAACGGCTGCTGCAGGCAATTACCTGTACAGGGGCACTGCTCCGGTGTTAAGTTTTTCTTCCCTGCCGGCAATGAACGGAAAAGCGGTGGCGGCTTACAGCGTTATTGCTATACTGGTGGGGCTGTGGGCCCGGTTAAGCACGGTGTTGTATAAGCTTATTGGTAAATGGTTTGGAAAGCTAACTAAATATAATAAGTGGTATTTACTAACCGTTGCTTTGCTTGCCGGTATCGCCGGGTACATTTTTCCGCGGATACTGGGCACAGGCGAAGGTTATGTTACCGACCTGCTGCAAGCGCATGTTACCCTGGCTATTCTTTTTGCACTGGCCTTTATTAAATGGATTGCCTGGCTTTTTTTCTCAGGCGCTAATAAAACAGGCAGCGGTATTATTCCCTTACTGGTTATAGGTGGGGCTATCGGCCTTTTGATCGGCGCTCCCATGCAGATGCTTTTTCCTGCTGTCATGATCAATGCCGGCATTGTTGTACTGGTTGGTATGGGAGCCATGCTGGCAGGCACATCACGCCTGGTGTTCACCGCTATTGTACTACTGCTGGAAATGACCCATGATATCAATGCTGCGCTTCCTGCCATGCTTGCCTGCGTTCTGGCTTATGGCATTGCCATCTTCAAAAGCAAAACAGCGCAAAGTGATATATAACCCTGCGCTGTTGATGCCTGTTTATTCGTGTCCTGAAACAAACTTTAAACCTACAATTGAGCCTATTAACAACATCAGGAAAAAAATGCGCAACATGGCAGCCGGTTCCTTAAAGAATATCATACCGGCAATAGCGGTACCGGCAGCGCCAATACCCGTCCACACAGCATAAGACGTGCCTATAGGAAGACCGCCATTAATCGCTTTATTCAAAAAGAAAAAGCTTAAACAGATACATACAGCAAAGCTCACCGATGGCCACAGCCTGGAAAAATTCTCAGAATATTTTAATGAAATAGTAAAGCCTATTTCAAACAGCCCGCCAATGACAAGGAATAACCAAGGCATAATTACTGAATTTAAAAAGTAAAAAATATATGGAAATGTATGGGTATGAAAATGACCGTTCCCCGGGATCAGAGACCGTAATTAAACACCGCGTAAGCGATAGATATGCCGAATGAAGTAAAACGCATGCGGCAAAGGTAGCAAAAAGTTATCTAATCGATCCTGCGGAGCGCTTCCCGCTTACTGAGCGGCGCCAGTGGATAATTGTTCACAAACTTACGTACGCTGCCCGGATTGGTTTTGGCATATTCCCGTAAAGCCCAGCCAATGGCCTTTTGAATAAAAAATTCTTTTGAGTGGGCGCATTGTTTGATATAGCTGTATAACAGCTGTTCATTGGTATATTGCTTGTAAGCATTCTGATGTATAATAGCCGCCCTTTGCAACCACATATTTTCGCTGGCGATCCACTGATTGGTGACGGCAGGCCATACCTCAGGAAATTTTCTCAGCCAGGGGCCAGCAAGGAATGACACTGTGGAGTCTACACTGTCCCACCACGATTTATGAACTATCATGTATTCAAACAGGTGGATATCATTTATGGTCCAGTCTTTACGCAACAGTTGCATAAAATCAATAGCAGCATATTGATATTCACGTTCCGGTTTTTTCCACAGCGCTTTTACCAGTACGGGCATATCGTTGATGGCTGGCAATCCGTATTCCGCTTTCAGCCCTTTATTAATGAGGCGGCGTTCCGGTGTTTTAATGCCCAGGTGCTCAAACTGATCACGCAAATACGCTTTCATGGTGATGGCGTAAGCCGGGTTGGCGGCCACTGTATATGCTTCTGTGATTAGATTAAGGTAATTCATACGCCTCTTAGCTTTTAGTGCCGATATAACGGTAAAGATTAAACGTTTTTTGCTGAAGCAGTTCCTGTATCTCCTGTTGAAGGATTTGTTTGGAAATATTTTTCATGCGCCGGTGTTGTATCAGCTGCCAGGCTTTTTCAGCCAGCAATAAAATATGCTTTTGTTGTTGATGGGAAACCAGGGAATGATGGTTTTCGATGGCCTGTATTATTTCGTGTATCCCTGACTGTTGGGTAGCTATCGACTTGATCACAGGAATTTCCCAATCGCCCTGATGCTTGCTGTGTGCCAGCAGCCGCAGGTTTTTCACAAAGGCGTCTGCATTATCCCTGTCGGCTTTGTTCACAATAAAGATATCCGCGATCTCCATCAGGCCTGCTTTCATGGTCTGGATCTCATCGCCGGCCTCCGGAACCACTACTACAACAGTGGTATCTGCCACACCGGCTATTTCCACTTCACTTTGCCCCACGCCCACGGTTTCAATAAAAAGATAGTCGAATGCTGCGGCCTTAATCAGGTCACTTACTTCAATGATTTTAGGGCTTAATCCTCCCAGGGCGCCCCTGCTGGCCATAGAACGGATAAAAACACGGGGGTGATTGAAGTGCTGGCTCATCCTGATCCGGTCGCCCAGCAGGGCGCCGAAATTGAAGGGCGACGAGGGGTCTACTGCTATGATAGCCACGCTTTTATCCTGTTCCAGCAATTGGGTAATGAGTGCATTTACCAGCGTGCTTTTTCCCGCACCGGGAGGGCCGGTAATACCTACCACTTTGGTATGATCACTCACGGGTATCTGTTCCAGCAGCTGTTCATATCCTGTTGCTTCATTTTCAACGAGGGAAATGCAACGGGCCAGTGATTTGATATTTCCGTTTAAGAGTCCGGGTATATACTGCTGGTACATTTTACTGTTTACAGAATTTGAAGAACAAAAATAAGGTATCCCGGTTTACGCGGTCAGTGAACGGTAAATATCCAGGTACTTGGCTCCTATTTCCTCCCATCTGAAGCTATCGGCGTGCTTTTTAAGCGCAGCCATAGGCTGGGTGGCATTATAATGGGCCATCCCTTTATTAAAAATGTCCTGCATGTAGGCAGGATCAAAATTTTTAAAATAGTAGGCCAGATCACCGCCAATTTCGGGTAAGCTGGTTTTATCCGAGAGGAATACCGGTTTTCCGTAGTGCATAGCTTCTATTACAGGAATGCCAAAACCTTCAGCGATAGATGGAAATACAAAAGCGGAGCAGTTGCTGAAATACCAGTATTTGCTTTTTTCATCTATCGGACCAATAATTTTAACCCGGTCCTGGACGCCATAGAGCGCAGCTTCCTGCAGGATCTGTTTTTGATAGGTGGTATTGGCATTGCCGGCTATAATCAGTTCATAATCATTGTCTTTCAGCAACCGGGGAATAACATGGAAGTTTTTCTTGGGTAGAATAGTGCCGATGGTGAAAAGAAATGGCCGCGAGGGGCGGTAAAGCGGGTTATTGAATAACGGGAATGATTTTACATCACAACCATTATAAATTACGCTCAGCGGGGTATCTCCAATTTCGAGGTGCTGTAAAACATCTTCTTTTACATAATTCGATATTGTAATAATATGATCGGCTTTATTGATCATCCGCTGCACTTTTGCCAGCTGGCCCGATATTTTATATTTATAATTGGGTTTGTACAGGAAATTGAGGTCATGAATAGTTAATACACGTTTTATCTCCGGTGAAGCCGGGGTATAGTCGGATAACTGGTAAGTGGTATGCCAGAGCTGAATATCCTTTGAATAGGGCATCCACAGCTTATGCCATGCTTTTTGTTTGTAGTGTGCCTGGTTGGAGAAAAGCGTTTCCTTATAGGAAGGCAAATAGAAGTACAGCTCCTCAGGGGGAGCGATCAACTTCATTAAAGTTTGGCCAAGTTCGCTGCAATAAGTATATAGACCGTTGTTCGGATATTTCATTCTCTCACAGTCTATCACAAATCTTGGCATATTAATCGGTTTGAATAATTGTCAGGTATATATTTATATATAACTAAATGCTTAAGCGAAGATATTACAACTTTTTACGAAAAAGAGATAATTATCTTCCGGCGGTTTCCGGATAAATTTATCTTCCTGGCGTATATTGGTCGTCAGTCCGATGGTGAATAAAAAATACAGATGACGAATTTTATCTCCATATTTCCGCTTGGAATTGTAGTGTACCCGGGGGAGCAGTTGAATCTGCATGTTTTTGAGCCCCGGTACAAGCAATTAATAGCAGCCTGTTTGGCTGAGCAAAAGCCGTTTGGTATTCCAGTTGTAATAAATGAAAAAATTATGGAATATGGAACACTCGTGCAAATAAAAAAGGTAGAAAAAATATATGAAAGCGGGGAAATGGACATAATTACCGTTGGAGACAGTGTTTTTCGCATTTTGGAGCATGTTTCCACTATCCCTGAGAAATTATATGCCGGCGCTATTGTAAACTACCCCGAGAACAATGAGTCAGGCAACAGCCGGTTGCTGCAGGAAGTACTACATGGTGTAAGGGAGCTGCATGCCATTCTCCAGATCCATAAATCATTCAAGAAAGACGATAGCGAGCTCAGCTCATACGACCTGGCGCATCATGCCGGGTTATCGCTCGATGAAGAGTACGAGATGCTTCACCTTTTTTATGAAGCCCAGCGGCTGGAATACCTGAAGCGTCATTTGCACAAGGTTATCCCCATGATGGCGGAAATGGAAAGGCTGAAAGAGCGGGTGCTGTTGAACGGGCACTTCAGGAACTTATCTGCTGATAATTTATAGTTTTGGGTAAGATGCCCGCCTGGTCTGCTTTTCCTGCCAGGGGCACTGGAACTTTAACGTGCATTTAACAGGTGGTTTTTTTGTTTTTTTTGCTTCCCGCCTTAAAAAGTTGATATTTGCAGACCCATAATTTCAATGGAATAAGGGCTCAAACTCAATTCTGATACTAAATGCATTGGACAAAAGTCAGTATTCTTTGCCTGTTAGGAAGTTTTTTTCTGTTGGCAAATAAGGCTATCGCACAGGACAACTCACCATATTCCCGCTACGGATTAGGAGATCTGCATAATAACCAGAACACGGTAAACCGTGGAATGGGAGGGGTTTCCCAGGCGTATAGCGACCCTCAGTCAGTTAACTTTATCAATCCGGCCAGCTACTCCAGCCTGTTGCTCACTACTTTTGATGTGGGGGTGGAAGGTGGCGCCCGTTCTATTACAGACAAGGGAGCAAAGTTCAGTTCCGGATTCGGTACGCTCTCTTACCTGCAGTTGGGTATCCCGTTGATCACCAACAAATGGGGATTAAACCTGGGCCTTCGCCCGGTAACAAGGGTATCTTATAATATCCAGGAATCACATAACGGTACTTTCTTTGATACGCTGAGGGTCCCGCTAACCAGCAAGTACGAGGGCAGCGGTGGTCTTTACCAGTTATATGCCGGTACAGGCGTACGTTTCGGTCATTTCAGCGTG
Organism: Chitinophaga sp. OAE865; assembly: GCF_040546735.1. NCBI lineage: Bacteria > Pseudomonadati > Bacteroidota > Chitinophagia > Chitinophagales > Chitinophagaceae > Chitinophaga > Chitinophaga sp. OAE865. The sequence goes on from NZ_JBEPOF010000001.1 coordinate 1,052,092, forward strand.
GGGGTGAACCTCGGTTATCTTTTTGGTAATATAGAAAACAATACCCGCCTTGCTTTCCCTGATCCAAATGTATATGCTTCACACAGGATGTTCCGTACCACCTACAACAGCTTTTTTTACAAATTAGGGGTACAGTACAGGGCTAAAGTGGCAAAAGATATGGACCTGACCTTTGGGGCCTCCGGAAGTTTGAAGCAAAATATGAATGCCCGCCAGGAAACACTCAACGAAACTGTACAGTTCGACGCATCTTCCAATAACTATGTTACACAGGATACTGTCAGTTACTCCAAAGGCGACCGGGGAACAGTAGTGTTCCCGGAAGAATATGGCGCCGGTATCATGCTGCGCAAATTTGATAAATGGATGATCGGGGTTGACTTCAATTCAAGCCAGTGGGAGAATTATAAGAACTTCGGTAATAAAGATTCCCTGCAGAACTCCTGGAAGCTCGCCATCGGCGGACAGTTTGTGCCCAATGCCACAGCCCTGAGCGGTTACTGGAACCGGGTAGCATACCGCCTTGGAGGATATTACGGTAAAGACTACCTGCAGCTGGAAGGAGTGAATATGCCCACAATGGGTTTCACAGTAGGCGCCGGTTTACCGGTACGCCGCATGCCCTACTCCAATCAGTACAGCATGATCAACCTGGCATTTGAAATAGCTCACCGCGGCAACAACGAAACCGTGTTAAAAGAGAACATCTACCGTATATCACTCGGCTTTACCCTGAGCGATAAATGGTTTATCAAACGTAAATACGAATAACTTTTACAGATATACATGCAGCGGAGATATAAGCTAAGTAGACACAGACTACGCTTATATCTCCGCTTCGTTTTTAAGGAAGCTGAAAGCTTATACTGAATTCCTATCTTTGAAGCATTATCCATTCAAATGATTAAAAGAACCATCTTATTTTTTATAATAGCCCTTGCCGTTAGCAGCTGTGAAAATGACATCGATGCTGTAATGGAACTGGATTCAAAAAAGGCAGCCACGGAAAACGGGCAGGATATTGTGATCATATTCAGCCAGGGGGGAAAGGTGAATGCAAAATTAACAGGACCTACAATGGAACGGGGCCTGGATAAGCCCACTTACGTGGCTTTTAATAACGGGCTGAAAGTGTTTATGTATAATGATTCCCTCGGACTTGAAAGCACCTTATCGGCCAAGAAAGGGAAATTTATGGAAGATGATGGAGATGTGTTTCTTTCAGACAGCGTGATTGTGATCAACAAGAAGGGAGAACGCCTGGATACAAAAGAATTGAACTGGGATCCGAAAAGAAAGATCTTTTATTCTACAAAGGAAGTGTTTATTAAAACGCCTATTGATTCGCTGCACGGATGGGGACTGGAAGCCAACCAGGATTTCAGCGAGAAGAAGATATTAAAGGTAAGCGGGCCTATTACTGTGCAGGATAGTACCGCCACGCTCAACTGATATCATATAAATAACTATACGAAAGAACCCCACCTCTGCAGGTGGGGTTCTTTCGCTTTAACCTATTTTTTAACCTAAAATTTGACCTTAAAAGTCAATAATTATGCCAGTTTGCTGTATTCCGGCCATTGTTTGTTACCGCTTATAACATTTAAGGAGATGCGGGGAAAGCTTGTTCACTATAACGTGGATGGCTATATTAGGCAAAAAATTAGCAAATGGAAACTATCAGCTGGCCCGATTTTGAAAAAGTAGAAATGAGAGTGGGCACTATCCTCGAAGCAAACGACTTTCCCAAAGCCCGTAATCCTTCTTACCAGTTAATTATTGATTTTGGTCCCGAAACCGGTATCAGGAAATCATCTGCCCAGATCACCCATCTTTACCGGAAAGAGGATCTTATTGGAAAGCAGGTTGTGGCGGTTGTGAACTTCCCGCCAAAGCAAATTGCCAACTTTATATCAGAATGCCTGGTGCTGGGTGCCGTGGGCGATAAAAAGGAAGTTGTGCTACTTGAGCCGGGCATGAAAGTGGCAAACGGACAGCGCATAGCGTGATAAAATAACCTGTGAAACTGATATCTATACTGAATATCAGTTATTAATAGATATTTAATATATCTAATTGTAATTATTAATAATATTATTATTAAAATAATATAATAAGTTATTATCCATTATCATCAGTTTACGAACAATAATACATCGTTCACGGAAATGAAATCTATACTAAAAACCGGCAGTATATCTTTGTTCCAGGTTTTTCATAGGATATGGTTAAAATTATTACAAGGGCGGTATTCTTACCAGCCCTTTTTTTATGTTTTCTCCCGGAAAAACCTCAAAATGGGCAAAATAACTGTTTAAACATCTACTAAGGTTGACAATCAATTATTTGTGGGCTAAACTCACATTGGAGCTTATCATGAAGTGTTTTTTGCCTCTATACGTTCACCTTCACTTTTCATACGTTTACCGGAAAAATTATATCATTCACTAGAATGCGCATCGCAGTGTGATAAAAATCGACCACCTTTGGTATAGGTTTTTCAATAAAGATATGGTTAAAATTTTTCGGGGCTGTAGTCTTGCAGCCCTGTTTCTTTTTCTGAAGTCCTATTTTTCCCTCTGCCTCCTTTCAACCCCGGTATTTCCATAACACATAAGAATATTACAGCCTGACAAACAGATACAGGTGTATTTATCTGTGTGCCAGGCCGTAGGTTATTGATTTAGAATTAGTTATTTATTGAACTGCTCAGGAAAAGGTTTATCCAGCAGGTTATTATAGATAAAGCGGTAAGATTCGCCGGAAGAATGCACACTTTTTAAACCTCCCCATCCGTGGCGTTCGCCGGGATACAGCATAAATTCGAAATGCTTATTCAGATTCTCAAGTTTGTCGATCAGCTGGATACAGTTCTGCATATGCACATTATCGTCCATAGTGCCGTGTACAATGCGGATCAGCCCTTTGTATCGGTCAACATAAGTTAAGACAGAGGTGGCTTTATAGCCTTCAGAGTTCTCTGCCGGGGTATCCATATAGCGTTCGGTGTAATGGCTGTCGTATAGTTGCCAGTCGGTTACTGCATAATTGGCCATACCATAGTTAAACACATCCGCACCATAGGTGAGGGCCATACAGGTCATATAGCCTCCAAAGCTGCCACCCGTTATACATATTTTATTGCTATCGGCCCATGGTTGTGAACGGAGCCATTTTGCGGCGTCCATATAATCCTCGATTTCATACTTACCCAGCTGTCGGTGAATATAGTTCATACCCATTTTGCCCAGCTGGCCGCTGCTACGGTTGTCTATGGCTACCTGGATCACTCCTTCCTGAGCCCACCACTGTTGTACATTGCCGTATTTCCAGGTATCGTATACCGTACCTGCGTTGGGGCCGCCATAAATGCTGATCAGGACAGGGTATCTTTTACCAGGTTCCATATGCAGGGGCATAGTAATAGTAAGTGGCAGTACCAGCCCATCGCGGGTTTTATAGGTTTGCAATGATGTTTTCGCAAGATTAAAATCATCAAACCTGGCCCCTTTGCTGTTGCCCAGCTCCCTTATCAGTTTACCGTTATTATCCAGCAGAGCCATTTTTGAGGGTGTTTGCAGGTTGGAATAGGTGGTAATAAAGTATTTGCCTCCGGGCGCCAGTTTGATCACATTATTATAGTTACCATTGGTCAGGCGGGTCAATGCGCCTGTTTTCATGCTCACTTTATACAGGTCGAAGCGGGTAGAAGCCTCTTTGCGGGCAGTGAAATATACCAGTTGATTTTTTTCGTCTATCTGTAATACTTCTTTCACTGTCCAGTTACCGGAGGTAAGTTGCTTCTTAAGGGAGCCATCCATGTTATGGAGATAAAGATGCGACCAGCCGGTTTTATCGCTTTGCAACAAAAAGCCCTGGTTATTTTTCAGGAAGGGAACCGCGTCAAACCAATCGATCCATGTTTTCTGTTTCTCATCATAGATTTCCTTTTTGGCGCCGCTTTGCGGGTTGATGCTATATATTTTCAGGTTATCCTGTCCGCGGTTCATCCATTGCATCCACAATTGGCGGCTATCTGCTGTCCAGAAAGGCATACCGAAGTACTGATCGTCATTTTCGTTGAAGTCGGCCCAAATGGTAGGGCCGCCGGCAACCGGTACTACGCCTACTTTCACAGTGGGATTGGGATCTCCGGCTTTAGGGTAACGTGTGTTTTCCAGGTAGCCGTGCTGTCCTTTCTCGCTGTAAATAGGGAATACGGGTACTTTGGAATCGTTAAAGTGCATATAAGCGATCTGCCGGCTGTCGGGGCTCCACCAGAAAGCCCGGTAATGTGTGGGCCTGCCGAGGATCTCCTCGTAATATACCCAGGATGCCCATCCGTTATAAACTACATCAGAGCCATCGGTGGTATAGCGGGTTTCTTTTCTGGTAGCTACTTCCACGCTGTAAAGATCATTGTTCCGGGTAAAAGCCACATATTTTCCGTCGGGTGAAAGCGTCGGATTTTTTTCTTCAGCGGCATCGTTTGTTAAACGGGTAGTATTGCCATCTGCTGCTTTATAAAAAACATCTTTCTCACGTATCTCCACACTGGGGCCATCTACCGGTGCTGTATAAACCGTTGCCTTGCCGGTACGGGCATCTACTGACCATGCCTGCATGCGGCCGGTTGCCGCATCAGGGCGCATTTCGAGGTAGTGTTCCCCGTCTGCCCAATCACGGATAGCCGGTAATGGCTGGGTAATATTGGTAGCCTGGCCTTTAAAAGCCTGTTCAAAAGTAAGATCCTGCTTTTGCTGCGCTTTTAAACAGGGAGCAGTGAGCAGCAATAAGCCTGCGCTGCAGATAGTGGTTGGTTTTAACCATTGTTCGCTTCTCATCATTTGTAGATATCAGGTGGTTGTTTTGTTGTAGTTAGCGGACGAAAATAAGCATAACTAAAAAATAGCGGTTACAATTTACACAAACGGGCAACGCCCGCAAACCGGCAACAGGCCAAATACTGCCAGATATGAAGGATTTCCGGGCAACGGTTAGTTTGGGGCTGTAAATAGCAGTGGAAGCGGTTATCTTTAATATGGTTTTCATAGGATATGGTCAAAAAATAAGAGGGCTGTAGTCTTACAGCCCTTTTTACTATTTTTGCACTCCATTAGTGCAATTAAATTACTACATGACACAATTATCTGAGCAAGAGATTATACGCCGGGAAAAATTACAGGAGCTGCATAACTTAGGTATAGACCCCTACCCTGCAGCTGAATACCCGGTTAATGATACTTCCGTGAATATAAAAGCCAATTATTCGGAAGAAACAAAAGAGAAATTCCAGGAAGTATGCCTGGCAGGCCGTATCATGAGCGTTCGCGACATGGGTAAGGCAGCATTTGCCGTTATCCAGGACAGCGTGGGCCGCATCCAGGTATATATCCGCAGGGACGATATCTGCCCGGGAGACGATAAATCGATGTACGACACCGTATTCAAGAAACTGCTGGATATCAGCGACTTTATAGGGGTTAAAGGCTATGCCTTTATCACCAAAACGGGTGAAACTTCCATTCATGCAAAGGAAATCACCATTCTGTCCAAATCACTGCGCCCCCTGCCGGTGGTAAAAGCCAAAGAAGGAGAAGTATTTGACGAGGTAACAGATCCGGAATTCAAATACCGTCAGCGTTATGCCGACCTGGTAATTAACCCGGAAGTAAAAGAAGTGTTTATTAAACGTACCCGGATCATGCAAACGATCCGCGACTTCTACAACAACCTGGGGTACCTGGAAGTGGAAACGCCTATCCTGCAGCCGATTCCCGGCGGCGCTACTGCCCGTCCGTTTATCACGCATCACAATGCGCTGGATATGCCTCTTTATCTTCGTATAGCCAACGAATTGTACCTGAAGCGCCTCATCGTGGGCGGTTTTGAAGGAGTATATGAGTTTGCAAAGGATTTCCGCAACGAGGGAATGGACCGTACGCATAACCCGGAATTTACCGTAATGGAAATGTATGCGGCCTATAAGGATTACGAATGGATGATGCGTACCACAGAGTCGCTGCTGGAAAAAATTGCCATTACCTTACACGGTACCACCCTTGTACAGGTAGGCGATAAAACCATCGATTTCAAAGCGCCGTTCCGCAGGGTATCCATGTATGAAGCCATACAGGAGCATACCGGTTTTGATATTGCCGCTATGGATGAGGCACAGCTGCGTGATGTGTGCAAACAACTGGGCATCCATGTAGACGCTAAGTTCGGCAAAGCCAAACTGATAGATGAGATTTTTGGTGAAAAATGCGAAGGCAACTATATTCAGCCAACCTTTATTACCGATTACCCGGTGGAAATGAGCCCTCTCACCAAAAAGCACCGCAGCAAAGCAGGCCTGGTAGAACGTTTTGAGCTGATGGTAAACGGTAAGGAAATTGCCAATGCCTATAGTGAGCTGAATGATCCTATTGATCAGCGTGAGCGCTTTGAAGAACAGGTGAAGCTGATGGAACGTGGCGATGATGAAGCCATGTATATTGACTACGACTTCCTGCGCGCCCTGGAATATGGCATGCCGCCTACTTCAGGTATTGGTATAGGTATTGATCGTTTAACCATGCTGATGACCAACCAGCCATCTATCCAGGATGTGCTCTTCTTCCCGCAGATGAAGCCGGAACAACAGAAATAAGATCATCTTTATAAAATAAAAGAAGGCGAATGGCTACGGTCATTCGCCTTTTTGTTTTATACAGGGTAAATGTGGCATTAAATTTTCATGAAGCGTTCATATACCAATGCACATCGTTAACTTTAAGTAGTGCTTATTAGTATCTTAAAATTAGCCCATATGAAAACAATATTAGTACCCACTGATTTTTCTGATACCGCTTATAATGCCGCTACCTACGCTATTGCGCTGGGAAACAGTTTAGGCGCCACCCGCATTGTATTGTACCACGCATATGAGCTGATTGTACCTATCCCCGATGTACCCACCATGATCCCGATGGTAAACCCGGAAGATCTGAGAGCTGCCAGCCTGGAAGGTTTGGAGAAAATGAAAAGGGAACTGGCGCCCCTGGCCGGGGAAGGAACCACGCTGCTTACGCGGGCAGACAATACCCTGCTGGCGGCAACTATTGAAGACGTATGTAAAAATGAAGGGGTAGACCTGATTGTGATGGGCATCACCGGTGGCAGTAAACTGGAGGAAGTACTGGTGGGCTCCAATACGATCGATGTAGTGAAGAATACCAGCTACCCGGTGCTGATAGTACCGGGATCCGCAAAGTATAAACATATAGAAAAGATAGTTTTTGCGGCAGACCTGCGGAAGGTGGCAGATACCACACCGGTAGAACCATTGAAAAAATTACTGCATATTTTTAATGCGGAACTGCATGTGATCAACATAGACCACGAAAGCCGTCATTTCAGTACCGATACGCCTTTTGAAACATTAATGCTGGATACGCTGCTGGAAGATTTCCACCCGGAATATCATTTCATTGATAATCCCAATGTGGTAGCTGGTATTGCGGAATTTGCCGAAGAAAATAAAGCAGACCTGATTCTCACCATTCCTAAAAAGCATGGGCTATTTGAAGGCATTTTTAAACGCAGCCGTACTTCCAAACTGGCGTACCAAACACATATACCACTGCTGACTTTACACGAATAATTTATACTTTTGAAATATTAATATTTATAATAACACTATGTTTAAACGTTCATTATTGGTACTGCTGGGCTTATTCAGCCTGCAGGCAACTCAGGCCCAGCTGCTGAAGAAACTGGGTAAACAACTGGAAACCGCTACCAACAAAAGTAGCAGTACAGGTACCGGTACTAGTACTTCTATTGCAGGTTTAACAGAATCCGATGCCGGTTCTGCCATCAAAGAGGCGCTCTCAAAAGGCGTGGCTGCCGGTATTGCAAAGCTTAATAAAAAGGATGGTTTTTTTGGAAGCGACATATACAAACTGTTGCTGCCGGAAGATGCGGTGAAAATAGGTAATACACTGCGGGCCATCGGCTTAGGTAGCCAGGTAGATAAGGCCATCCTGCAAATTAACCGTTCTGCTGAGAAGGCGGTTGGTTATGCAGCCCCTATTTTTGTAGGCGCTATCAAACAAATGACCCTTACCGATGCGCTAAACCTGGTAAAAGGCGGCAATACATCTGCCACTGATTTCTTTAAAAGCAAAACAACAGATTCCCTGAAAACCGCGTTCCGGCCGGTGATCAAGAAAACGTTGGACAGCACCAGCGCCACCCGTTATTATGCAGATATCGTAAACAACTACAACAAGCTGCCTACTACCTTCAATAAAGTAAATCCCGACCTGCAGGATTATGTAACCACTATGGCGGTAAATGCTTTATTTGATCAGATAGCAAAAGAGGAGCTGGCCATCCGTGCCAATCCTGCTGCAAGAACAACAGATCTGCTGAAGAAAGTTTTCGGCGCCAAATAATATTCAACAGCATAAAAGAAAGGGTCGGAGATCATGATCTCCGACCCTTTCTTTTATGATTTATGACGTTAATAGCTGCCCGCCAGTAATATTTGCCATGCTGCTGCTACGTTCCCCTCATCCAGTAATTTCTTTGCATAATAATGCAGTTCCTTTTCCATTTCATCCGGTGTTACACTGTAGTACTGGATAATGTTTTTGAGATGATCATCATGGAAGGTGGCATCTACAAAAGGCACTTCATGAACATTGCCCAGTTGCCCCAGGTTGTTGCCGGTAAGGATACGGCTGTTCCGGATGGCCAACGGCAACGCATCTACGCCAATGCCTAGTTTCGTATTGGGTTTAGCCACCTCGAAAACGGCATCGCCGGAGGCACGGCAATAGTAATCACCTCCCATGCGGGCCACCAGATCTATTTTATGCGGATCTATTTTGCCGTGGCTATCCAGTATGTTTTCATTGATATGCAACATTACCGGTTCGCAGATCACCAGGTTGCCGGCACCGCCATCCTGTCCTGTTTCAATGATTTGTTTAACAATACATTCCATTTGCACCGGGCTTTCCTTTACCCGGAACGGCTGTACTTTTTCCGATCTCAGCGCGGTAAATCCCGCTTTTTCAAATTCATTTACACCGGCCGGGTACTCGCAACTCGATAAGGAAGCTTGCTGCACCATGTTGTAGCTAACCACGTTGATCACTACTTCTTTTGTGGCGTATACATTTTCCAGTGTATGCTTTACCGTATTGTCGCGCACACGGCGTGAAGGGGAAAAGATCAGCGTTGGCGGATTTGAGCCAAACACGTTAAAGAAGCTGAACGGCGACAGGTTAGGTTGACCGCTGGCATCGATAGTGCTGGCAAAGCAAATAGGACGGGGTGCTATTGCCCCCAGGAGGTAAGCATGCAGCTCACTTGTTTTTACCTGTGATGGATCTATCTGCATGGTCATACTTTTTTCTTAAGTGCCAGCAGGGAGAAGTCGGTATCTTCTTTTACAATGGTATTGGATAGAATACCTAAGCCGGATACTTCCATTTCCACTACATCACCGGGTTGCAGCCATTGCTCGGTGTAATCGGGGTCATTCAGTTTGCCCGTACCATTCAGTTCCAGGAAGCAGCCGGTACCTACCGTGCCGCTGCCGATAATATCGCCGGGGAGAATATTTACCCCATAGGCACAGCGTTCCACTATTTCGGCGAAGGTCCAGTCCATATCGGCCATATTCCCTTCACTTACAGGGATGCCATTTACCTTACAGGTCATTTTCAGATTAAAGTTATTGCCGGTATGCCCTTCTTTTGCCGGCACTTTCAGGTGTTCCAGTTCATCGGCCGTTACCAGCATGGGGCCTACCACCGTACTGAAATCCTTCCCTTTGGCGGGCCCCAGGTTAAGCAGCATTTCTTCCATCTGCAGGGTGCGTGCGCTCATATCGTTCATGATCATGTATCCGCCTATATAATCGTCTGCTTCAGCAGCTGTGATATTGCGGCCTGCTTTACAGATAACGATAGCTACTTCCAGTTCAAAATCCAGTTTTTCGAAATGGTCGGGCATACATATTATTTCGCCAGGCCCCTGGATAGCGTTATGATTGGTAAAATAGAAGATCGGGTATTGATCGAACTCCGGGATCATAGGCACCTTGCGGTTACGCCTTGCTGCGGCTACGTGTTGCCGGAATGCGTACCCATCCCTGCAGGAAGTAGGGAATGGCACGGGTGAAAGCAATTGTACACTGTTTACGGGAATACCGGTAGCGGAGCCGGGGTGTTTACCTTCTTTCAGGAGGGCATCGGTCTGTTTGGCGATCTCTATCACGTCTTCCCACATCATGAGGAACATGCCCATGTTGTTAGGCAGATCTGGATGCAGTTCCTGTGTATTGTATAACAAACCGTTTACCAGGATGGCCAGCTGGTCTGTTTCTTCTCTTAAATAACTTACTAGTTTCATGGTTTGGTAATTGTTCTGGTTGTATGAAGGATCAAATATAAGAATGGTGGTTAAAAGCAGTGGCTATTTTTTTGCCTGCCGGCGAATTACTTTATATTTATAAGCAGAACCACCAATATGCGTTGCCGTTTGCTGCTACTCCTGATGTATGGCCAGTTATTAACTGTGCAGGGCCAGTCCCGCACAGATACACTGCTGAAAAACCTGTTGGACCGCGAGGCTTCACCGGCGCTCCGGCATATCCTGCAATATCCTGATTCATTCCGTTACCAGCTTATTTATACGCAAATTGACCGCGATGCCCGTAACCGTCCGCATTTTAAAAGTTATTACCTGGAGGTAGACGGCGGTAAATATTTTAACCCCGCCAGTACTGTGAAACTGCCTATTGCTTTGCTGGCGCTGGAAAAGATGCATCAGCTTAAGGTGCGGGGGCTTCACCGGAACACGCCTATGCTTACAGACAGCGCCTGGCAGGGGCAGGTAACCGTGCATACAGACAGCTCGGCAGCGAATTTGCTGCCATCTGTAGAGCATTATATCAAAAAAATATTCCTGGTCAGTGATAACGACGCCTATAACAGGTTGTATGAATTTGTGGGTCAGCGGACCATCCACGAAAAGCTATGGGCAAAAGGATATAAGGATGTGCGCATTGTGCGCCGGTTTATGCCGCTTACGGAAGAAGAGAACAGACATACCAATCCCATACGTTTTGTAGATAACGGAAAGCTGGTATACGAACAACCGGCAGCTTACAACAACCAGATATTCGATTTCAGCAGGGAAGTAAAGCTGGGGCGTGCTTACCTGGATAAAAACGACAGGCTGGTGTTTACGCCCATGGATTTTACCAAACATAATAACCTTCCGCTGATGGATTTGCAGCAGATGTTGCAGTCGGTGCTGTTTCCTGCCAGTGTACCGCTATCGCAGCGGTTTGATATAACGGAAGATGATTACCGTTTTTTATACCGCTATATGTCGCAATACCCGTCAGAAACCCTTTGGCCGAAGTATGACACCGCCGAGTATTATGACAGCTACACTAAATTCTTTTTTTTCAAGGCAGGGAAGAAAAACATTCCGCCGTATATACGTGTATTTAATAAAGCCGGCTGGTCGTACGGTTTTCTTACGGATGCAGCCTATATTGTCGATTTTAAGCATGGCGTTGAGTTTATGCTTACCGGTAACATTTACGTGAACCGGGACGGTGTTTTAAATGATAATAAATATGAATATGAAGAAGAGGGGCACCCATTTTTTAAAGAAGTGGGGGAAATAATTTACCGGTATGAATTGCAGCGGAAGCGGAAACACCGGCCTGATCTGCATAATTTCAGGATAAACTATAAAGAATGACAGGGAACAGGATAAATAGAATTTATAGCCTTATAGAGTGATATAGTGAGCGAAATAATCTACGAACGTTGTATTTTTGCGTTCGATAATGACAGCCATCTTCAAAATGCGCATCATTTTTGAGGCGGCTGCCAGGGTAAATAAGGAAGGTTTTATTCATGTCCCGTAACTGCACTCTAAAATTTGGGAGCTATGAAGTTTGAAAAGATTAAGAACAAAGGACAGGCAAGATTATTTGAAAGCCAGTATCTTGAGATGCTTACCAAAACGCATCCATTGGTGATCTGGGGGCTGTATCTGCCCATTATTGGCTATATGCTTTATTATAGCCACAACACCTTAGGTTTTACACCCGGTACAGTTGCAGCTATATTCGTTGGGGCCATGTTATTCTGGTCGTTTTTTGAGTATCTCATGCATCGCTTTTTGTTTCACTTCGCAAGTGATAACCCCAGGGTGCAGCGTTTCATTTACGTAATGCATGGTAACCACCATGAGTATCCGAGAGACAAGCAGCGTTTATTTATGCCTCCGGTGCCCAGCCTGATACTGGCTTCCGCCATCTTTGGCATGCAGTATATCTTCCTGCGTGAAATCACATTTATGTTTTTCCCTGGTTTTATCCTGGGATACCTTATCTATGGAAGCATGCACTATGCCATTCATGCGTGGAACCCGCCACTGAAGTTTATGAAGCCATTGTGGCGTAACCACCATCTTCACCATTATAAGAGCGAGGATAAGGGCTTTGGAGTGAGTTCTTCTGTATGGGATCATGTATTCGGTACTTTCTTCGACCTGGAAAAGGAAAAAGAAGATAAGGAAAAAGTGAAGGAACTGACATTTTAAGTTTTTAAAGAAGAAGGGGTGATGCTTACGCGTCACCCCTTCTTCTTTTTACCATCTTTCTTCATCGTCGGGCAAATCATGTTGTTTGTATGTGGCCCGGGATATTATTTTTTGCAGTTGCCTTTCAATAATCAGTGCGGCAATGGCCTTATACGGATCCTCTCCTGTAGTTGCTGCGTCCTCCAGTATTCCTTTCACTTTTTTTTCCGCCACATCAGTACGGTACAGCAGGAAAATGAACCTGGAAAAATCTTCGCTGATGAGCTGCTGTAATTTGCCTGCGAGTATCTCCCATAGTTGTTCATAACTAACATTCACGGGCACACTTATTTCAAAGTTGTCCTGTGCCCATGCGGCTGTTTCCCGGAGATATTGCGCTGGCAATGCAGTCATTACTTCATCTGTTTTATTTTATACGATGCATTGGTAACTACCTTTACGGGTACTTTCAGGTCGTGCTTAATACGTTTTGCCTTATCCGCTTTATAGGTATAGTTGCCAGACATCTCGGTGTTTTGCACGCAAATGCCTGGTAAGCCGCTGCTGCGGTTAATCAGGTAGTTGGAAGAGGTAGTACCGCTGATCTCTGCGGTAGCTTTGATGCCATCGTCAAGGGTGAGCATTTGCACCTTATCTGTGTTGATTTTAGAGGTGCCGCCAACTTTGGCGGTTTGTGCATCCCAGGTTTGCAGGTTCCAGTAAAGGTCTATCCGGCCTACAAGCCCGCCACGCAGCGGTACATTTTCTTCCCATTGCGTGCCGGTTTTAATGCCATGGGCGGGATACATGATGAGCAGTTGTTCCAGCCAGCTTTGGAAAGCTTCTGTTCCAAACTGGTCTTTCATCAATTTTTTATAGGCTTCCTGTTCATCTTTTTTTAGCGAGCTGAAAGCGCTGGACGCATTGTCCAGTATGCCTTCCAGGCCGTCTATTTTATTGATGATCCCGGTGGACTGAACTTCTACGGTGAAGGGTTGGTCCAGTACTTTTTTCAGGCCGGCCTGGAAGGGTTCTTCCTGTTTGGTGACCTTTGCATCTACGAAGATGTTCTGGTTTTTGGCGTTGAAATTGAACTTGAGATCTTTATAGCGAAAGGTGAGCGTGGTTTTGCCCGGCTCCACGGCCGTTACTTCCATCGCAATAATGTTGTTATAATCGCGGGTGGTCCGTTGCACTACTTCATTTACCGTCATATAGGTTTCGCTCCGGCTCTTCTGTTCCAGTTCAAACAGTTCACCTTTATTGAAAGTATATTTCAGATCCACATATTCCTGTGCTTTAGCGGATAAAGACAGTGTTACTACCATTGCAATCAGTCCCAGGATTCTTTTCATTATCATGTTTATTTTATCAGACATATTTTTCTATCACTCCCAGGCCAAATAAGGCAAAGTCATATTTGGCAGGATCATCAGGATCCAGTTTCTTCAACTGGTGTGTGAGAGCGGTGGCTGTTTTCCAGTCGGCCTTCGCTTCCTCTATTATTCCCAGCCTGGTGGCCACTCTGCTTACGTGTACATCCATCGGGCATACCAGTTGTGAAGGTGATATGTGCTGCCAAAGCCCAAAATCCACGCCATTTTCGTCATTTCTCACCATCCAGCGTAAATACATATTCAAACGCTTGCAGGCAGAGTTCTTGGCCGGTGTAGCAATATGCTTACCGGTCCTTTCCGGGTGTTCCAGGGCAAAAAATACTTTCCTGAACCCTATCAGGGCTTTTTCCACATTTTCATCCTGTGGGGTGATGTGAGCGCTGAAGGCAAATTCCAGCGATGTTACATTCATGTAATAATGCTGGAGGAATTCCACAAAATACAGCAGATCCAGGCCGTTGAAGGTGCGGTGGCAGAAGGAAAGTAATTTCATGCGGTCCTTCGGCTGATGATGGCGGATAAAATCATAGGGGGAATCGTCCATCATTTTCATCAGCTCTGTGCATTTGTTGATGATACTGGTACGGTTCCCCCATGCCAGTACTGCTGCAAAAAGGCCGGCGATTTCAATATCCTGCAATACACTAAACCGGTGTGGTATGCTAACAGGATCGTTAGCAATAAAGTCCGGGTGATTATAATATGCCGCCTTGGCATCTAAGAACTCCCTTAGTTTCTGGATCTTCATAAGTTAAATCACGTGTATTACCATAAGCTTTTTTATACCGGAATTTTCCATTCAGATATAAAAAGGCGCTGGATATGGTTAGGATAAATATTTACGCTCCCGGTAAAGATAATTTTTACCGCATAAGAATTAAAATCTATTACTTAACCGATAGCTTTTGCGAGATCCCCGGTCAGGTCGTCTGCATCTTCAATACCTACGCTCAGCCGGATCAGGGAGTCGGCAAGGCCGTTCTTTATTCTTTCTTCACGGGGAATGGAGGCATGCGTCATGCTGGCAGGATGGCCTATCAGTGATTCTACCCCTCCCAGTGATTCTGCCAGGGCAAAGAGCTGGGTGCTGCCCAGGATCCGGTTGGCCGCTTCCAGACTATCGTCTTTCAGGGTAAAGGACATCATTCCTCCGAAACCTCTCATTTGTTGTTTGGCGATATCATGATTGGGGTGGTCGGTGAATCCCGGCCAGTATACCTTATCCACTTTGGGGTGGTTGCGGAGGAAGTTGGCTACCACCTCCCCGTTTTCACAATGGCGCTGCATGCGCACATGCAATGTTTTAATACCACGCAGTACGAGGAAGCAGTCTTGCGGACCCGGTACAGCGCCGCAGCTGTTCTGGATAAAGTACAGTTGCCTGGCGAGTTCTTCATTTTTTACAATTACCGCACCGTGCACCACATCGCTGTGCCCTCCCAGGTACTTGGTAGCCGAATGCAGAACAATATCGGCGCCCAGGTCCAGCGGGTTTTGCAGGTACGGTGAGGCAAAGGTATTATCCACGCAAAGGATTACTTCGCTTTTGCGGGCTATGGTGGCACAGGCTGCAATATCTATGATCTTTAAAAGCGGGTTGGTAGGAGTTTCCAGCCATATCATCCGGGTTTGGGGGGTAATATGGGACTCTATGTTCCTGGCATCAGACATGTCTATAAACCGGAACCTGATACCATAGCGTTCAAACACTTTGGTAAAGATCCGGTAGGTACCCCCGTAGAGGTCATTTGTGGCAATTACTTCATCACCGGGGCTGAGGAGCTTCATAACCGCATCTGTGGCAGCGAGACCGCTGCCAAAAGAGATACCGTGCGTACCGTTTTCAATGGCTGCCAATGCGTTCTGAAGGGCGTCACGGGTAGGATTCTGTGTCCGGGCGTATTCATAGCCCTTATGCACCCCCGGCGCACTCTGTACATAGGTAGATGTTTGAAAGATCGGCGTCATAATAGCGCCGGTTGACGGATCGGGAGCTACACCTGCGTGTATGAGTTTTGTACCCAGCTTCATGTCTTAAATAGTTTAGAATGATCAATTTTGGTGGTTTCCAAATATACTCCAGTTTTTGCGATTGGCGGGTTACAATTGATAAAGGACAAACTTGTCCATTTTAGCTGATACCAAAAATATGAGCGCATAAATTTCAACGCTTACGAACATTTTTATATCGTTCACCAATTAGCTACTAACGGATATGGTTAATCGCGCTAAATTCGTTTTAGGTTTTTCATAGGATATGGTTAAAATTCTTAAGGCGGTATTCTTACCGCTTTTTCTTTTTAAAGCAACAGCTGTGTAAACAGTTTTCGTATAAACGTTACCGGGGCGAAGTAAATGCAGTGTGCTACTGCTTTACTTCGCCCCGGCGGCATTTTATATTGTAGGTGTTATTTCTTTTTTGCAACAGCGGTTTCCGTCCACTTAATAGGCAGGCTTACGCTTACTTTATCCCAGGCAATGATAAGATTTGCGCCGGGATCTCCCTTTTCAAATACCATTGTAAATGCTTCTACCGGCGTATCCAGCGACAATACAGGAAGAGCAGTTCTCACCACATCTTTTTTCTGATCGTATTTAAAAGCGCCCCATACATCAGTGTCTTTGTTCAGGATGATGGTCCAGGTTTTTTCTGTTGGGATAGCATACAGGGTATAACGTCCTTTCGGAATGTTCTTTCCGGCTATGATCACCGGTCTGAAAAATTCAATCTCAGTAGCTTCATTAGCGCCCAACCGCCATATTTTGCCGTATTCCTCCAGGTTTCCAAAGATATCCCTTCCTTTTGTCTGGGGGCGGCTGTAAATAACCCTGGCTACCAGGGAGCCAGGTTCGCCTTTTACTTTTACAACATAGGGATACATTACAGGGTAATAGGCCATATCCATCGGGCTGGCATCAAGTGGTGGTAGTTTTTTATCCTGTGCGGCAGCGCTGAAACCAATCAAACCTGCTACAAAGGCAAAAAGGAGAACTTTTTTCATCATCCTGGGAAGCTTTATTTCTTTTATAGATTATTGGCGGCAAACCTACTTTTTTTTAAGGAATCTGAAAAGCGTAGTTCTCTCATTTAACAAGCCGTTAGCGGTTTTCGGTTTGCAGCAGTCCTTTCACGTAAGCCTGCAGCTCGGGGAAGAAATCCTGGTAGCATTTTTTCAGCGCGGCATAATGCTCCATAAACACGGCAAATACAATACTGTTGTCTGTTTCCAGGTATTTGGCCCGGCGTGCTACTCCCCTGATGGAGCTGGAAATACCATCGGTGCTATGGTAATTATACAACCAGTTATAGGCCTGCATGTGCTCAAACATCTGCAGAAAAGCCGGCGGCAGCTGCCCGGCGCGCTGATTCACCTGGCTGTAAACGTAACGGGCAAACGAATATAGTGAGTTGTTGGTAAAGCGCTCAGGATCAGTGGCCAGGAAATGATCGTACACGAGATCAGTGAATACGCCGCTGTATAATCCGCACGACGGGCGGAAAAATTGTTTGGCCCTGGCCGTTACCGGATGTTGGTCAGTAAAGTTGTCGATAGCCCGGTGTATGCGGATGCCCTGCTGAATCCCTTCCGTGTAGGCCAACAAGCCCTTTTTGCCCTTTACAAAATCGGCAATGAGATTACCGGTGATCAGTTCCGGCTGGTTAAACGATAAATAAGCATGGGCCAGGTAATTCATCGTCTCAAGGTACGTATTTATACGCCAATTGGCAGTGGCCGGTCCGTCCGGCCCGGAACCTTATCCATTTTAACAATTTCTTAACTCTACCCCAAGCAACATTGGCAGGTTGGCACCAACAAACAGGCTATGGCTGGTCTTTACAGGCCGTTGTCCGCCACCGGTCAGGCGGACGTTCATTAGCGGATAGCCCAACTAATCATGTGCTCCCACCAGTAAAGTATGCCTTGACCACCAGTCACTTTGGGGCGTAGCTTTGACTCATCGAAACAAAAAAAATTACAATCACCATAAATTTTTTCCGCCATGAAAAAACTTATTGTATTAATCAGTGCAGCGCTTATGCTGAGTGCAAATGTGCTTTTTGCAAGCCCTTATGAAACTACTGTTAACAACAAGATCAACAGTACATTCAACGAATCTTTTACCGGTGCAACCGATGTGAAGTGGTATACAGAGGATAATAAAACCTTTACCGCCAAGTTTACCATGAGCAATACGAAAGTAACCGCTTTCTTTAAAGAAGATGGTACCCTGCTGGCCACTTCCCGATACCTGCTGGGTGATCAGCTACCACTGAGAGTGCTCAGCAAACTGAATAAGAAGTATTCCAATAGCAGCATTTATTGTGTAGTGGAATATGCATCTTCAGAAAATGTGGTATATTTTGTAACACTGGAAAGCACCGATACCTGGACGGTGATCAAAACAGATGCAGAGGCCAATATGAAAGTATACAGCCGTTTGAAAAAAGCTTAGTTTTAGTAGTGTTAAAAATACAGGGCCTGTGGCATTTGCCGCGGGCCCTTTTGTTTTATCCCCACGCCCTTGCCCCTGCAAAAATTATCTTAACTTTGCCCCCTGTTAAGGCTTTATTAGCCAGACCGTTAATGTATAAATGATTAAATGACATGAATAAGGGACCTGTTTCTCAATTTATCCAGCACCATTACCGTCACTTTAATGCAGCTGCATTGGTGGATGCTGCCAAAGGATATGAAACACATCTGCTGGAAGGCGGTAAAATGATGGTGACATTAGCCGGGGCGATGAGCACGGCTGAACTGGGCATTTCTTTCGCGGAAATGATCCGTCAGGGTAAAGTGGATATCATTTCCTGCACCGGTGCCAACCTGGAAGAGGATATCATGAACCTGGTAGCGCATACACACTATAAGAGAGTACCCAACTACCGTGATCTGAGCCCGCAGGAAGAATGGGATCTGCTGGAGCAGGGCTTCAACCGCGTTACAGATACCTGTATCCCGGAAGAAGAAGCTTTCCGCCGTATTCAGAAGCATATCTACAAAATATGGAAAGACGCTGAAGAAGCCGGTGAACGCTATTTCCCACATGAATTCATGTACAAGCTCCTGTTGAGCGGTGTCATGAAAGAGCATTATGAAATTGATCCTAAGAACAGCTGGATGATCGCTGCTGCCGAAAGAAATATTCCTATCATTGTTCCGGGTTGGGAAGACAGCACCATGGGTAATATCTTCGCATCTTACTGCATCAAGGGTGATCTGAAAACGTCTACCATGAAAAGCGGTATTGAATACATGATCTACCTGTCTGAATGGTACCGTAAAAACTCTGCTGGTAAAGGTGTTGGTTTCTTCCAGATCGGTGGCGGTATTGCGGGCGACTTCCCCATCTGCGTGGTACCGATGATGTACCAGGATCTTGAGTGGACAGATGTGCCTTTCTGGGGTTACTTCTGCCAGATATCCGATTCTACTACTTCCTATGGTTCTTACTCAGGCGCAGTGCCTAATGAAAAAATCACCTGGGGTAAACTGGATATCAACACACCTAAGTTTATCGTGGAATCAGATGCTACCATTGTGGCCCCGCTGATGTTTGCGTATATCCTGGGATGGTAACTAAGCATTGTGAATGTTTATATAACAGGCAGCGGAGATCATTTCCGCTGCCTTTTTTTATAAGATAAATAGCTCGCCTGCTATTCCATCTGCAAACAGGCGGCCGGCTTTTGTTAACCGTAACGTTTCCCCTACCCGCTCTATGCGGCCCATCCTGATATAGGGCTCGCTATGTGCCAGCAGGTGAATGCTATGATCCGTCCCGAATTTTTCCGACACCCATTCCAGGTTACATCCGGCCGAAGTGCGGAGGGAGGTCATAACGTACTCATTAAACTGCATGGCGGTAGTGAGGGATTCAATTTCAAAAGGCACTTTACCGGCTGCTATACTTTTGATGTATTGTGGATTACTGGCAATGTTCCATTGCCTGGAAGTGCCGTTGAATGAATGTGCCGATGGTCCCAGGCCAAGATAGGGCTTACCCTGCCAGTAGCTGCTGTTATGCCGGGAGTGCCATCCAGGCAGAGCGAAATTGGAGATTTCGTAATGTTCATATCCTGCGGCGCCCAGCCATTCCATCAGCATTTCAAAATGTTGTGCCGCCTTATCCGGATCAGTGGCAGCCATTTTCTTTTTCGTTATAAAGTGATCCAGTGCTGTTCCTGGTTCCACGGTAAGTGCATAACACGATAAATGCGGAATACCCAGGGCAATGGCCCGCCTTACATTTTGCTCCCAACCCTCATCCGTGAGGGTAGGCCCTCCGTAAATGAGATCGATGGTGATATTCTGAAATCCCAGGTCCTGCGCCAGTTTGATACAATCCTGCGCCTGCCGGCTATTGTGCGCACGGTTCATCCAGGTAAGGTCTTCTTCATGGAATGACTGTACGCCTATGCTCAGCCGGTTGATGCCGGCAGCTTTGAGTTGGGTCAGTTTTTCAGCGGTAAGATCGTCGGGGTTAGCTTCCAGGGTAATTTCTGCATCCGGCGCCACGTTGAAGGTAGTGCGAAGGTGCATTAGCAATGCAGTGAGCTCCTGCTCCTTCAGCAGGCTTGGAGTGCCGCCACCAAAGTAAATAGTATGTACCGGCTCCTCCCCCAGGTAGTTTTTTTGCAGGGTGATTTCCTGCAACAGGCTGTTTACCATTGTTCCCTGTTGCGCCAACGAGGTGGAAAAATGGAAATTGCAGTAGTAACAGGCCTGCCTGCAAAAAGGGATATGTAAATAAATTCCGGCCATGGCGTTTTTTATAATTTGTTACCTGTATTGGCCGCAAAGATACCTTCTTCCCCTTACTACACCCCGGTCAACTATGGACTATTTTAATATATTTGCGATATCAAAATTGCGTTTCCTTTTTGTTATGTGGGCCGGACGTTGTTAATTGCTGTTGATTCCTTCTTTGGAAACGTGTTATTGAAAAACCGATTTAAAAATCATTGCAAAATATTTTCCTGGTGCGAAACTGGTTACTGCTGTTATTCATTTTTGGTTATTTGCCGGTTTGGGCGCAAACAACAGATTCCGCTGCGGCGACGGCAGTAAAGAAAAAGCCGGTGGCTACCCGTACCGTTGCAGATTCACTGCGTCCGAAACCACGTACCACGCCTGTCAGGAAAGACAGTACCAGGGCCGTTTTACCGGCAATTGCGCGGGCAGGTAAGGATTCTGCAAAGTCAGGGAAGGATTCTGCCACCCTGAAAACAGACAGCCTTGCCCTGGCGGCAGCGCCTAAAGTAAAGCCGGTATCTGCCCCCCCCCCCCCCCCCCCCCCCCCCCCCTATGATCTTTACCTGAAGAAGATATCGCAGGAAAACATCTTCCTGAAACCCGGCAAGCCCAGGTTTGTGGATACTAACCCGATAAGGCCCTACCGTAATATGGACTGGCTGATCTACCTGATGGCCGGTGTATTGCTGGTACTGAGTATCATCCGCTTGTCCTACAGGAAATATTTCTCTGATCTGTTCCGGGCGTTTCTCAATCCCACATTGAGCCAGCGCCAGTTGAAAGACCAGCTGTCGCAGTCGCCTTTCCCAAACCTGCTGCTGAATATTTTCTTTGCCATTGCACTGGGACTGTATTTTTACCTGGTATTGTACCGTCAGCAGGTATTTCCACAGGCTGAGCCGTGGTTGCTTATACCCGGACTGATATTAATGGTAGCCGTGGTATATGGTTTCAAATACGTTATGCTGCGGTTTTGCGGATGGTTGTTCGGGAATTCTGAACTGGCAGATGCCTATATTTTCATTCTTTACCTGATTAACAAAATTCTTGGGGTGTTACTGGTGCCGTTTTTGGTGATTATTGCCTTTTGTTCGCCGGAAATAGCGCGTACTTTCCTATATATATCTTTGTTTTTTATTGTATTACTTATTATCTACAGGTATATTAGATCTTATTCTCTGGTTCGGCAGTACCTATCTTTCAGTAAATTGCATTTTTTTCTTTACCTTTGCGCTTTCGAAGTAGCGCCTGTTTTAATATTAACCAAGGTGCTGCAGAATATCTGGTTAACTGGTAATCCCTGATTATCGCCTATTGTTAACACAAGAGCAAAAAAAGTATGATAAAAGGCGGGCCAAAAAAAGATTTGCAAGGAAAACAAATTCAGTCAATCCTAATTTCTCAACCTAAGCCTGAAACAGAAAAGTCACCCTACTTTGATCTGGCCAGGAAATTCAATATAAAATTGGATTTTTATCCGTTCATAAGGGTCGAAGGTTTGCCAGCGAAGGAGTTCAGAAAACAGAAAATCGACATTCTCAGCTATACGGCAGTGATTTTCACCAGCCGTAATTCGGTAGACCACTTTTTCCGGATCTGCGAAGAAATGAAGATTAAGGTGTCACAGGAATGCAAATACTTTTGTATTACTGAAGCAGTTGCGTTGTACCTGCAGAAATTCATTCTCTACCGGAAACGGAAGGTATTTTATGGGGCAGACGGTTCTACCAAAGGAGTGCTGGAAGTGATGAACAAACACCGGGACAATGAAAAATTCCTTTTCCCGAGCTCCGATAGCCAGAAAAAAGATATTGAAGAATGGTTGAAAGCGAACAAGTGCGACTATGCCACTGCTACTCTTTACAAAACTGTTTCAACTGATGTAAAGGAGGTATTGGCAGCTACTGCTTATGATATGATCGTGTTTTTCAGTCCTTCCGGTGTGAAATCGTTGTTTGAGAACATGCCGGAGTTTGTGCAGAATGGGACGCATATCGGCGCCTTTGGCCCAACTACTTCTGCCGCTGTGGAAGAAGCAGGATTGAGACTGGATGTAAAGGCTCCGCTTCCGCAGGCGCCATCTATGGCAGCTGCACTGGAGCAATACCTGACAACCCTGTCAAAAAAGTAAGCATTTTTACTGCAATAAAACTGGCAGGGATGGCATTGTGCCATCCCTGTTTTTTTGCTGCAATGTCAATGCAGGGGCTGTTTCCAAAATATTTCTTTATAATCCTGAAAAAATAAATTTCTTTGTAGAAGAAATAGAAGATCAATCATTATTTATCGAGTAGGGGGAATCCATGAATAAGCTTATCAGTGAAACCAGTCCATATCTGCTGCAGCATGCGCATAATCCTGTAAACTGGTATCCGTGGGGGGAAGAGGCGCTGCAACGTGCGTTGCAGGAGGATAAACCTATACTGGTAAGTATTGGGTACGCTGCATGCCATTGGTGCCACGTAATGGAGCGGGAGAGCTTTGAGCAGGAGGCCACGGCTGCCATCATGAACGAGCATTTCATTAATATCAAGATAGACCGTGAGGAGAGACCGGACCTGGATCATATTTACATGGATGCAGTGCAGGCTATGACCGGCGCTGGTGGCTGGCCACTGAACGTTTTTCTTACACCCGACAGGAAACCTTTTTACGGGGGGACATATTTCCCGCCGGTGAAGGCATACAGCCGTCCTTCCTGGACAGATGTGCTGCTGTCGCTGGCCGATGCGTTCCGGCATAAGCGCGACGAAATTGAGACCCAGGCCGATAACCTTGTACAGCATATCCGGCAATCGGCCCAGTTTGGCCAGCAGCCAGGTTTACATCTGGATATTCCTTTTGAGGAATTATTTACCAAAGCGCAATGTGATACTATCTGCGAAAATATACTGAAGCAGGCAGATACCCGGTGGGGCGGTTTCGGACGGGCGCCCAAATTCCCGCAAACGTTTACCATTGCTTACCTGTTGCGGTATCACCATGCCTACCAGCATCAGGAAGCGCTGCAGCAGGCGTTGTTGTCGCTCGATAAAATGTTGCAGGGAGGCCTTTACGACCAGCTGGGCGGTGGTTTTGCCCGTTATTCCACCGACGAAAAATGGCTGGCTCCTCATTTTGAAAAGATGCTGTATGATAATGCCTTGTTGCTGGATGTGCTGTGCGACGCTTACCAGCTTACGCACAATGAGGTATATGCACAAACGATCAGGGACACGATGAGTTTTATAACCCGTGAAATGACCTCGCCGGAGGGGGGCTTTTATGCCGCCCTGGATGCGGATTCTGAGGGAGTGGAGGGGAAATTTTATACCTGGAGCCAGGCGGAGATCCAACATATACTCGGGGAGCAGGCAAAGCCTTTTTGCGAGTATTATGATGTTACAGAACATGGCAACTGGGAAGAGCAGAATATATTATGGGTGCAGCAGCCCCTGGAGGCTTTTGCTGCAGAGAGAGGATATGATGCAGGTATTTTCGGGGTGATGTTAAAGGGTTGCCGTGAAAAGCTGCTGGCAGTAAGGGCGAACCGGATCAGGCCAGGTTTGGATGATAAGATCCTGCTGGGGTGGAATGCCCTGATGGTGCATGCCTGCTGTAAAGCTTATGCAGCCCTGGGTGATCCGGCTTACCGGGAGATGGCTGTCCGCAATATGGATTTCTGTTTAGCCAGTTTCCGCCAGGAGACTGCCGGTGGCGGGTTTTACCATACCTGGAAACAGCAGCAGGCGAAGTACCCTGCATTCCTGGATGACTATGCATGTTTGATCCGGGCGTTGATAGCTTTACAGGAAATCACCGGCGATACCCGGTATTTATATGAGGCACGGGATATTACAGCATTTGTAACCGCTCATTTCAGTGATGAAAGCGGCTTGTTTTTTTACTATACTATTGAGGGCCAGAACGATGTGATAGTACGGAAGAAGGAAGTGTACGATGGTGCAGTGCCCAGCGGTAATGCGGTAATGATGCAAAACCTTTGGTACCTTTCTGTTGTTTTTGATCGGAAAGAATGGGCGGATCGATGTGTGGAGGCTGTTTCCAGCCTTTCGCAAACAATAATCAGATACCCTACTTCGTTTGGCGTGTGGGCGAGCCAGTTATTGCAGCTGGTAAAAGGCACTCCTGAACTGGCCATTGTTGGAAAAGATTACAGGGAAAGGATGGAGGAGGCAGGAAAATGGTTCCTCCCATACAGGGTACTTGTGGGCGCCAGGGAAAATATTCCGGAGATTCCCCTGCTGACCGGACGGGAACAGGAGAATGAGACGCTGGTGTATTTATGTAAAGATTATCATTGCATTAAGCCGGTACATTATATAGAAGAAATTGTTAATTTAATATAATATTTATGTAACTTGCCCCTTGTAAGGGAGGGTTTAGATTCAATAAATGTTATTACGTTTATATAATAAAATGTTAAAAGAAGCGTTTAAACTAGTTACAGACCGGATATAAGGCGAATTGAAAAAGTTGGATAAAAAGTCACTACGGATTAAAATAAATTATTACATTTGCTATCTTTCATATAAACAAAGCGGGTGAAAAAATGAGAAATGTGTTCCCTTGCATACAGGCAAATCACACCAGGCTGGTTAATAGAAAAAACATATTCTGATGAAAGCTACCCTTATGAAGCTTAACTATGTAAAAGGTCTGTTGGCAGTTTTGCTGGTTTCCCTGCTGGCCAGCTGTGGCGGTAGTAAAACCCCAAAAAATGCACAAGGGCAATTGATCGGCGTGAGTCCGAGACCGAAGTACACTCCCCCTGTACCGTACGGAATGGTATACATACCAGCCGGAACTTTTCACATGGGTCCCAGTGATGAGGACGTAAACTATGCGTATACGGCGCGTAACAAGTCGATTTCCATTTCCGGTTTCTACATGGATGCTACGGAAATCACGAATAACGAGTACCGCCAGTTCGTGAATTGGGTACAGGACTCAATTGCGCATATTTTACTGGGGCATGTAAAATCTGATGATGGTCATGATATAATTGACTGGAAGCAGAAGATTGTATATAAAGATAAGGCGACCATGGAAAAGCTGGATGCGATGGTATATACCGAAGCAGACCGGTTATATGGCCGTAAGGATATTGACGTAGGCAAACTGATATACCATCAGGAAACCTTTAACTGGGATAAAGCGAAGCTGAGAGAGAATTTCGGCAAGCCGCGCTCTACTTTTATAGTAAAGAAAGATGTGCCCATTTACCCGGATACACTGTGCTGGATCAGGGATTTCTCTTACGCCTACAACGAGCCGATGACACGTATGTACTTCTGGCACCCGGCGTTCGACAACTATCCGGTAGTAGGTGTAAACTGGCACCAGGCGACAGCTTTCTGTGAGTGGAGAAGTAAGTTCTGGGAAGACTACCGCGCCAGCAAGAAGCTGTTTACGGAAGATAAATTCCAGTTGCCTTCTGAAGCGCAGTGGGAATATGCCGCCCGCGGCGGAAGAGAGCAAACGCCTTACCCATGGGGTGGTTACTATATCCGTAATAAAAAAGGATGTTTGCTGGCTAACTTCAAACCCGGCAGAGGTAACTATCCGGAAGACGGTGGTTTTTATACCGTTCGTGCAGATGCTTACTGGCCTAATGACTATGGTTTATACAACATGTCCGGCAACGTTGCGGAATGGACAGCAGATATCTTTTACGAAAACGCCTATTCTTTCACATCAGATATGAACCCATATCTGAGAATGGATGTGCCGGATGACGCACCATTAAAGATGAAACGTAAAGCAATCAGGGGTGGTTCCTGGAAAGACGTGGGATATTTCCTTCAAACCGGTACCAGAACTTATGAGTACCAGGACAGTTCGAAATCCTATGTTGGTTTCAGATGTACCATTGCCCTTAGCAGACGAGTAAAGCACAGATAGAGATAGGATAATTAAAACCGGTAATAGCCTGTATTTATTAACACCAAAGAAACCTTTGTAGTATGTACACTATTATGAGTAAATCAGTGAGAATTAACTATTCCATACAGACTTTAACTAACATTTTAACCAGTAAATTTTAACCTATGGCTATGAATCCTAACAAAGCTAAATGGCTGAACTTTTTCGTATGTATTGCGGCTTCCGTGGTAATTATCGGGGCATTATTCAAATTACAGCACTGGCGCGGAGCAGACATCGCTTTGATCCTGGGTCTGAGCACAGAGGCGCTCATCTTTTTTGTATACGCTTTTGTACCTGATACCGGTGCACATACAGAAGGACAGGTAGTAGCAGTAGCGGGAAGCCCTGCTGTGGCCGGCCTGGACAAAATGCTCCAGGAAGCAGACATTACTCCTGCCAACCTGCAGCGCCTAAGCGAAAACTTCCAGAAACTGGGTACTACCGTTGATAAAATGAGAGACATCAGCGATGTAGTAGCAGCTACCGGAGATTATACACAAAAAACCAGAGAAGCTGCCAGCGCTATCGGTAATGTAGCAAATGCCTACACCACTGCCGCCGCTGCTGTATCTTCTTTCAACAGTGCGTCAGAATCTACCAAAGACTTCCATGTACAGATGCAGGGTATGACTAAAAATCTCGCTTCCCTCAATGCTATCTATGAACTGGAACTCCAGGATACCAACAACCACCTGAAAGCAATGAACTCATTCTACAGCAACCTGCAGAATGCTTCCAGTGCAATGAGTGGCAGCATTGAAGATGCCAAGAAAACACAGGAACAAATTTCCCTGCTCGCTAAAAACCTCAGCAACCTGAACTCAATTTATGGTAACATGCTGAGTGCTATGCACGGAGGAAGATAAGGTACAGCTAATAGTTTCTGAATTAAAACATATCAATTAAATCTGCAAACAAACTATGGCACTACCTAAAGATCCTAGGCAGAAGATGATCAACATCATGTACCTGGTCTTGACGGCCATGCTGGCTTTGAACGTCTCTGCTGAAATATTGAACGCTTTTAGTATCGTAAATAACTCAATTAATACTTCAAATAAATCCTTAGCCGACAAAAATGACTTTATCTACAGGCAGTTTGACGCACAGATGAAGGATAACGCGGAAAAAACAGCACCTCTCAGAGCCAAGGCGCAACAGGTGAAACAGATCTCAGCCAGTATGTACGACTATGTTGAATCTTTAAAGAAAACCATCATTACAGAAAGTGGCGGTTTTGATGAACATGGTGAAATCAAGGATAAAGCCGGACTGGATGCTCCTACCAGGGTGATGGAGAATATGAAAAAAGGCCCTGAACTGGAAGCTAAACTGAGGGACTTACGTGCTAAATTGCTCTCTTTCGTTGATCCAAAAAAGAAAGATCAGTTCGAAAAAACTTTACCACTTAAAATAGAAGTAGGCAAATCAAATGATGAGCATGGCAGTGGTCCTAAATCATGGACAACCTACCACTTCAACATGGTTCCTACCATTGCTGCAGTAACCATCCTGGGTAAATTCCAGAATGATATCAAAAACTCTGAGTCTGCCATTATCGATGACCTGTTCCGTCAGATTGATGCGAATACGTTCAAATTCGATAAAGTAAGACCGTTTATTTCCCTGAACTCCAAAAACCTGATGGAAGGACAAACCTTAACTGCCAACATCGCAGTAGGCGCTTACAGCACCACGGTGAACCCGACTATCGTTGTGAATGGTCAAACCATTGAAGCACACGAAGGTTTAGGAGTATTTACAACTCCTGTTTCCGGAATTGGTGAAAAAACACTGACCGGTACTATTACCTTACCTAGCCCAACTGGTGGCGCTCCTGAATCCTATCCCTTTACAGAAACTTATAATGTAGGTGCTTCGGCAACCTCTATTTCCGCAGATAAAATGAACGTGCTGTATATCGGCCTGCAGAACCCTATCTCGATCTCTGCTGCTGGTGTGCCTGCTGAACAGGTATCTGCCTCTATAACAGGTGGTAATATGACCAAACGTGCTTCCGGCGAATACATCGTAACTGTAAGCCAGCCAGGCAAGGCAGTGATTAATGTAGTTGCCAACATCGATGGTAAAACCAAGTCACTCGGCCAGAAGGAATTCCGTGTAAAACGTGTTCCCGACCCGGTGCTGAAAGTAGGAGTTAATAAAGGCGGAAGCATGAAAGCTGCCGACTTTAAAGTACAGGGCGGTTTACGTGCCGACCTCGAAGATTTTGAATTTGAAGGCGTGAAATATGAAGTAATCGGTTACCGCGTTGGTATCTCTGCAAAAGGCAAAGAATACCAGGAAGGTGATGCTACTTCAGCTTATTTCCCGGGAAGCGTAGCCGCATCCATCCGTTCACTGCGCCCAGGCGATGAAGTTTTCTTTGAAAACGTGAAAGTGAAAGGACCGGATAACGTGGTTCGCTCCATGCCGAGTACAATATTTAAATTAAACTAACGGTCCATTAATTACTGAATTATGCGAGCAGTAATATTTAACAGAATTGGTTGGTGCACTCTTTTGCTGGTGATGCTGGCAACAGCTGCTGAAGCGCAACGCCGTGGTGGTACTACCCGCCGCAGAACCGCAACCACAGCAACACCTGCACCAGATAGCGTGGTAAACCCGGCTACCGGGAATGCCGTGGCACCTCCTCCCCCCACTGCTGCTCCCCCGGCTTCTTTGCGCCCGGATGATATATCAGCCCCGCTGGTAGATACTCCCCGTAAATCGCTGCGTGTGGATGGTGTGGTGGAAAGGAACCTTGCCAGAGAACGTACCCCTATTGCCTACGATTACATCCGTGAGGATGACAGGTTCTGGGAAAAGCGTGTATGGCAGGTAATCGATATCAGGGAAAAGATCAACCTCCCCTTCCAGTATAATGTGGAAGATGAGTCTGGTGTGAACCAACTGTTCATTAATATTTTGCTCGAAGCCATCAAGAATAAAGAGGTAGAAGCTTTCAGCGCTATCGACGACCGTTTTACCACTGTAATGCCCTACTCGGAAATACAGACTAAGTTAAGCGGAGAAGAAAGAACTGTGCGTAGTATAGATCCGGTGACCGGCGAAGAAAAAATGGTGACTACCCGCGACGACTTTGATCCGCGTACCATCAAACAGTACAAGATCAAGGAAGTATGGGTATTCGACAAAGAAGCTTCCGCCCTCAAAGTTCGCATACTCGGTATAGCTCCCATGGTATCCCGTATAAACGAAGATG
The DNA here is from genome assembly GCF_040546735.1 of Chitinophaga sp. OAE865. Classification (NCBI taxonomy): domain Bacteria; kingdom Pseudomonadati; phylum Bacteroidota; class Chitinophagia; order Chitinophagales; family Chitinophagaceae; genus Chitinophaga; species Chitinophaga sp. OAE865. Next base: position 1,082,007 of record NZ_JBEPOF010000001.1, read on the forward strand.
GTAGCGTACGCGCATCCATTCCTTTATTCTGGGTGTATTATCCGGATTGCCGCGCTGTTCTGGCCAAACATGATGTGTACAACCAGAATAACGATGCTTCCACTATCAGTTGGGAAGACCTTTTTGAAATGCGCTTCTTCGGCAGCTACATAGTAAAGGAAAACAATACCTACAACCGCGAGATCAAAGACTACATTAAAGACGGTACCATGCGCCTCCTGGAAGGACAAGCCATTCATGACCGTATCTTTAACAAAGAGCAGGACCTCTGGCAGTACTAATCAAAAAATGATCACCGATCAATACGGGAAGGCAATCAGTTATGCTGATTGCCTTTCTTTTTTTATCTTGCCGTTATGCCCCTTCAGCAGTTACGTAAAATTGTTTTCCAGGTAATGCCTCTCCCCGATGATGTATGGGAGGCACTGGCGGCCTGCTGGCACCCGGTTCAGTTTAAACGGAAAGAAGTCATGACCGCAGCAGGGGAAATAGAAAAATACCTCTATTTCGTGACTGCAGGTGTTCAACGCGTTTTCTCCCTGGAAAATGATAAAGAATCCACGCTTGTATTTACCTATGCCGGTTCATTTTCAGGAGTGCTGGACTCCTTCCAGCTCCAGCAACCTTCTCCCTGGTATCTTGAAACACTTACCCATAGCGAGCTTCTTCGCCTGTCGTATACAGACTTTAACCAGCTTACATTACAATATCCCATCCTGGAAAGATGGGTCCGGCTGGCAACCGTTGCCGCATTGGCCGGCGTACTGGAAAGACATAAAGAATTGTTGTCTTTTTCTGCAGAACAAAAATTCAGGACATTGCTTACCCGCAGTCCTCATGTGTTACAGATAATCCCACATAAGTACCTGGCCTCATATCTTGGTATAGATCCCGCTACCTTCAGCAAACTGCTAAGTACTGTAAAGCTATAAAATGTTGATCTGCACAAAGATTTTGTATCCTCTACACGCCTAGTTTTGCAGTAAACAAATACAACATGACCAGCGTAAACAGTGATGAACTGCTGCAGGAACTGCGAAGGAAGAATGTAGAAATTCAATATAAAGCTGAGAACCGTTTCGGCGGGCAAACAGACGCGGTACTGCAACATATGCCCGGCCCCGGCCAGTGGAGCGCCGTGCAATGCCTGGAACATCTGAACACTTATGGCCGGTTTTATCTGCCAGCTTTGGATGAGGCCATTACCAGGGCGGAGAGGCGCAACAGCCGGCCCGCTCCCCGGTTCCAAAGCAGCTGGATAGGCGCCTGGTTTACCCGGCTTATGGAGCCCGGAGCCGACGGTCAGTTGCGGTCACGTATGAAATCTCCGAAGGGGCATTTACCGTCTGCTCAACCGGAGGTAACACCGGTATTGCATGAATTTATCCGGCAGCAGGAACAGATGGAAGACCTGTTGCTCCGTGCGGCAAAAGTAAATATCCAGCAGATAAAAGTACGCACCTCGTTATCACGGTTTATAAAATTATCGGCAGGCGATACATTTGGTTTTTTAACCGCACATACCCGCCGGCATATTTTACAGGCGGAGAAGGCCATCAGTAGCCGGCGGCAGGTGGAAAATGCCATATAGCTGCCGCTGGCGGGCAACGATGTTGCACCTGGCGAAGGTGTAGTGGAAAAAAACTGTATAGCCTGTAAGATCAGGCCTCTTCTTTATGGAAATGGTCCCAGATCAGTTTGGCCTTGGCGGCGCCCACTTCTTTCACCAGGTCATCCTGTGAAAGAAGTTTGATCTTAGCTACAGAGCGGAATGTTTTCAATAGTTGTGTAGCCGTATTTCCCCCGATGCCCTTTATGCTTTCCAGCTCATTTTTAAACGTTCCCTTGCTTCTTTTCTGGCGGTGGAAAGTGATCCCGAACCGGTGTACCTCATCACGTACCCGGCGGATCAGTTTCAGGCTCTCGCTGTTATAAGGCAGTTTGATGCTTTCCGAGTCTCCCGGGAAAAATATTTCCTCTTCATTTTTTGCGAGCCCCACTACCGTCATGCTGCCTATAAGGTTCAATTCCCGGATGCTTTCCATGGCGGAGCCCAGCTGGCCTTTACCACCATCAATGATTACTAACTGGGGTAATGGTTGTTGTTCTGCAAGCAGGCGGTTATAGCGCCGGAAAACGATTTCCTTCATGGAAGCGAAGTCGTTGATCCCTTCTACCGTTTTAATATTGAAATGACGGTAATCTTTTTTAGAAGCTAAACCGTCTTTGAACACCACACAGGCAGCCACCGGGTAGCTGCCCTGGAAATTGGAGTTATCGAAACATTCGATATGTTCCGGTAAGGCGGGTAATTCCAGGTCGGCCTGCAGCTGGTAAAGCACCTGCCTGCGTTCCATGTCCGATTTTCCTTCCAGGTGCAGGATCTTTTTACGGTATAGCTCTTCTTTAAAATAGTTCACATTTTTTTCAGACAACTCCAGTACTTTCTTTTTATCGCCGCCTTTGGGAACCGTCACCGTGATATTGCTTTCCGGATAGGTTAACGGGAACGGCACTATGATTTCTGAATTAATGCTTTTAAATGCTTCCCGCAGGTAGGCAATGGCATAAGTCAGTACTTCTTCATCGCTTTCTTCCAGCTGTTTTTCGAGCGTTACTGTTTTGGTATCGGCAATAGTGCCATTCAGGATGCGCAGGTAATTTACATATGCATGATTACCTTCGCTAATGATGGAAAACACATCCACATTGCCCATGCGGGTATTTACAATAGTGGATTTGGCAGAATAATCCTCCAGGCTTTCTATTTTTTTCCGCATGATCTCCGCTTTCTCAAATTCCATCTTTGATACATGCTCCAGCATTTGTTCTTTGAACAGGTTTACTACCGGGGTAAGATTGCCTTTTAATACATTCTTTACCTGTTGCAGCCCTTCGCGATAATCATCCTGTGTTTGTAATCCCTCACAGGGGCCTTTGCAATTGCCCAGGTGGTATTCCAGGCATACCTTAAATTTTCCCCTACGGATATTTTCTTCAGATAAGTTCAGGTTACAGGTACGCAGGGGAATGTTATACTTGATCACATCCAGTATTTCCCTTACCCTTCCTACCGAGGTGAAAGGCCCCAGGTAATCAGAGCCATCCTTTATTACATTCCGGGTGAAAAATACCCGTGGAAATGGTTCATGTTTGATAACGATGTAGGGGTAGGTTTTATCATCTTTCAGGTTGATATTGTACCTGGGCTTGAATTGTTTGATAAGGGAGTTTTCCAGGAGGAAAGCATCCTGTTCAGAATCAACAATGGTAAACTCAATGTGATGGATGTGTTCTACCAGTTTGCGGGTTTTATAGTTGTCGTGATTTTTTACAAAATAGGAACTTACCCTTTTACGCAAACTTTTGGCCTTCCCTACATATAGTAGGGTGCCTGATTCATCGTAGTATTTGTAGATACCGGCGTCTCCCGGTATGGTGTGTGATATTTGCTGAAACTCCGCTGCTGTCATGTTTACAATCCTGTTTTGGGTGCAATCGTTACATTTACTTCAAGTTGTTTGGGCGCCAGGAAAGCAATCTTCTGATAGGTAGTCATCCGGACCTGCCGGTTTTGCTGGTAGTGCAGATCCTGCCGGAATTCATATACCATATTGCTGGTATAGGAGTGAATGTTTACCTGTTGTATGTTGCCTTGTTTATCCATCTCAAGGGTAATTTCCGAAGGATTGGTCTGTTTCCCTTTTGATTTATAGATCAGTGATCTTCTCCCGGAAAACGGATCATACAAGCCGGAAGTATCGTATTCATCCCGGAGGGAAGGCTTATTTAAATCTGCATCCATGAAGGGCTTTAACAGATCGTGTACGGTAGCGCTGTCGTTGCCGGGGATACTGATTGTATCAGTTTTACCATTAAGGGTCACTGATTTATGCAGTATATAGCCGCCTGCGCGGATATGAGCGTTCTCCTGGCTGAAATATTCAGGCAGTTTCATGAATTTATCGGGAGCCTTTTGCTTTGATGGGTTATTTGCCAGGTTACAGGCCATTAAGCCAATCATGGTAAACAGTGCCGTTGCTTGCCTGTATTTTTTCATGTTGCAAAATTAATACTTAAATGTGGGTCATAAAAAATGCGCCGTGAAAACGGCGCATCGATGCATGAGCAAATCTGTCGAGAGCACTAAAAATATGTAAATCAGCGTGTTGAGCTGATATTTTTCGTGGGTAACGCTTGTTAAACGGAGGTGATGAACTAAATGTTACAGGGGTTAATAAATAAAACAGGAAATATCGCCTTCGGCGATGAGGAAAATTGTCCTGGAACACTGATCAGGCTGATTTTGATGATTAGTTTGATTTTATAAAAATTAAGAGCGATAAAAATTAAGGGAGATAAAAAGCGAATAGTCGCTTCTATCTCCCTTAATTCTTTAAGTGCATAGAATGATTTCATTGAAATCATCAAAATCAGTTCCGCAGTGCCTATACCAGGAGGTTACCGGTCATTTCCTTCGGAATTTCCAGGCCCATGAAGTGAAGTATGGTAGGTGCAATGTCGCCCAGTTTACCGTCTTTTACAGGGCCCTGGAAGTCTTTATTGATAATAAAGAAAGGTACCAGGTTCAGTGAATGGGCGGTGTTGGGTGTACCATCTGCATTGATCATGAAGTCGGCGTTACCATGATCTGCTGTCAGGAAAACGGTGTAATCACTTGCCAGCGCGGCGGTAACCACGCGCTCCACGCAATGGTCTACTGTTTCCACGGCTTTAATAACAGCTTCAAACACACCGGTATGCCCCACCATGTCTGCATTGGCGAAGTTAAGCACTATGAAGTCGGCAGATTTTGCCTGCAGTTCCGGTACAATGAGGTCTGCCAGCTCATTGGCGCTCATTTCCGGTTTCAGGTCGTAAGTGGCCACCTTGGGCGATGCCGCCATCAGCCTGCGTTCTCCTTCAAACTCCTTTTCCCGTCCGCCGGAGAAGAAGAAAGATACATGGGGGTATTTCTCCGTTTCAGCAATACGGATCTGTGTGCAATGGTCTTTCTCGAGCACTTCACCCAGGGTCATATTGAGGTTATCGTTTTCGAAGATGACATGTACATTTTTATAAGTACGGTCATATTCTGTCATGGTGGTGTAGTAGAGATCCAAAGGCTTCATACCGAAATCAGGAAATGCTTCCTGAGTAAGTACCTGTGTTATTTCACGGCAGCGGTCTGTACGGAAGTTGAAACAAAGCACGGCATCGCCATCCTGTATGGTGGCAATGGCTTTGTTTTGTGCGTCGGTTACGATAATGGGTTTAATAAATTCATCGGTAACGCCTTCGGCATAAGATGCTTTCACGGCTGTGAGCAGGTCCTGGGTAGGTGTACCGGTACCATTTACCAGTGCATCATAGGCCAGCTTAACCCTTTCCCAGCGCTTATCGCGGTCCATCGCATAATAGCGCCCGGTAACCGAGGCAATTTTGCCGGTTGTTTTTTCCAGGTGGGCAGAAAGATTTTCCAGGAAGCCTAACCCGCTTTTAGGGTCGGTATCGCGGCCATCTGTAAATGCGTGTATATATACTTTTTCCAGACCGTGTGCCTGGGCAATGGTAGCCAGTGCTTTTACGTGCTCAATATGAGAGTGAACGCCGCCATCGCTTACGAGGCCAATGAGATGCAGTGCTTTATTATTGTTTTTCGCATGTGCCAGGGTATCAAGAAGGATCTGGTTTTGTGCCAGTTCGCCTTCACGGATGGCCACATTAATCCTTTGCAGCTCCTGGTATACGATCCTTCCGGCGCCTATATTCAGGTGACCTACTTCAGAGTTACCCATCTGCCCGTCTGGAAGACCAACAGCTTCTCCACAGGTGATAAGGTGGCTATGCGGGTATTGTTTGTATAAACTGCTTACAAAAGGGGTTTTTGCGTGTGCAATGGCATCGGCAGCAGGAACTTTACCTTCGCCCCATCCGTCCATAATTACGAGAATGGCTCTTTTCTTTTCCATATCCTATCTGGTTATAGTTTTAATATAATTCACTCGAAAGGGTGAAAGTACTTATAAAGGGTTTAAATATTTTGCAAAAATAAAGCTTCCCTGAAAAATAAGCGTTCCGGCCTTTCCAACAGATGCTGCATTATAATTATTCAAAATGAAACACATATTATCTTACTGTTATTGTTTACAGGTTAAGTGCTACTACTATAATGTGATTTTGTTGATTTGCAGGGTGTTTGGCATAGTTTTCGCTTTTAATTTGAGTTGGAGAAAATCACATTTTTAATAAAAAAACTGACAATGAAGAAGCTATTGATGGTGCTGGGGATTATGTTGTTGGGAGGTGCTTTTACAACACTAAAATTATCAGCCAGGTCAATTGAAATCACTGTTGCCGGCCCGTTCGAAGATGTAGTGGCGGCACTTAAGAAAGGAGATGTAAGCGGTTTAGCCAGTTACCTCGATAATAATGTAGAGATCAATATAGCCGGAAAATCAAATACTTATAGTAAGGCACAGGCTGAAATAATTTTGAAAGATTTCTTTTCAAAAAACCAGATTAAATCATTTGAACTGGTACACCAGGGTGGGGATAACTCCCGTTTCGGCATCGGTAATATGACTACCACTGCCGGCAATTTCCGGGTTTCTTTTTTCCTGCAGAAGAAAGGAGGTTCAATGGTATTGAACGAGCTTAGATTTGAGAATAAATAAAGATGCTAACATAAATTAGTTGAAAAACCACGGTGCCCCGCAATTAATTGCGGGGCACTTTTTATTTTTGACCTATCTTTCGCGCTCAGAAACAAAGCACATCTCTTTGCGTGAACACCAGATAATACAATCAATTATGTTAGATGAAGCAGCGCTGAATGCGTTTATCAGAAGCGCACTGGCAGAAGATATCGGAAGCGGCGACCACTCCACGATGGCCTGTATTCCTCCCACCGCCAAAGGTAAAGCGGTGCTGAAAATTAAGGAAGATGGTATCCTGGCTGGAATGGAAGTGGCAGAAGCCATATTTAAGTGGCTGGATATGTTTACCGTTTTTACGCCTCATAAGAAAGATGGCGACCCAATGAAGGCCGGTGAAACAGCCTTTGAAGTAGAGGCGGCCGTACATACCCTGCTGATGGGAGAAAGACTGGTGCTGAACTGTATGCAGCGGATGAGCGGTATTGCCACGTTAACACACAGGTACGTGGAAAAACTGAAAGGCTATCATACCCGGATACTCGATACCCGTAAAACCACCCCTAACTTCAGGATGCTGGAGAAAGAAGCGGTTCGTATAGGCGGCGGTGTGAATCACCGGATGGGATTGTATGATATGGTTATGCTAAAAGATAATCACATCGATTTCTCAGGTGGCATCACTGCGGCGGTAACCAATACAGTGGCTTATCTGAAAGCACATAACCTGCCGCTTGCCATCGAGGTGGAAACACGTAACCTCGAAGATGTGAAAGAAGTGCTGGCTGTAGGGCAGGTGAACAGGATTATGCTGGACAATTTTACCCCCGCCGATATTGTTAGCGCCATGGAGCTGATTAACGGCCGTTTTGAAACAGAAGCCTCCGGCGGCATTACACTGGATACTATTGAATCGTATGCAAAAACGGGAGTGGATTATATCTCCGTGGGCGCTGTCATACACCACGCGGTGAGCCTGGATCTGAGCCTGAAGGCAATTATATTATAAAACAGTTTTTTTGAAGAAGATTCTATTTATCATTAACCGCAAGGCGGGCACCGACCGCGAAAAACGATTGGAAAATGCTATCAGCAGGCATTTGCCGGCTGATCAATACGAAGTGAGCACTACCTACCTGGCGTATCTTGGACATGGTGCAGACCTTGCCAGGGAAGCCGTGAATAATGGTGTAAACACTGTAGTGGCAGTAGGCGGTGATGGCTCTATCAATGAAATAGCACAGGGACTTGTAGGCAGTAATACGGCAATGGCCATCCTTCCACTGGGTAGCGGTAATGGCCTGGCACGCGCACTGAAAATCCCGTTGGATGTAAATAAGGCTTTGAGCCTTGTTGTAGCCAATAAGCAACGCGCCATCGATGTGGGTTATGCCAACGAACATCTTTTCCTTAGCAATGCAGGAGTGGGTTTTGATGCCCTTATTGCAGAACAGTTCCGGCACAATACCAAACGGGGCCTATCCGGGTATGCCAAACTGGTATTGAAAAGCTTTAATACCTACGAACCTGCAGAATACCGCATCGAGATAGACGGCGAAGTGCTGCAAACAAAAGCCTTTCTCCTAACGGTGGCTAATGGCAACCAGTTTGGTTATGAATTTAAGCTGGCCCCGAAAGCCAGTGTTTTCGACGGTCAGCTGGATCTTTGTATAATGCCGCCTGTAGGCATTATGAGCCTGTTGCCGGTCAGCATTTTTTCCTTAATGGGTAATATCGATCAAACAAGATACCTGAAACATTATACCGGTAAAGATATTACCATTAGCAGCAGTGCATTGCAATACCTCCAGGTAGACGGAGACGCGGTGCCGCTCACAGAAAATGGCGTGGTACGCATCCGCATTCAAACGGGTGCTATCAATTTAGTGGTCAACGAATAACCTTTAAATATTTTAGAGAGATGTCGAAAAAGAAAAATACACCAGGCAATGGAATTGTTTATTCCACTAATCCCAACTTCTCATTTGAACCCGAACAGGAAGAAGACGCAGTTACCCTTGCGCCTGCAGAGCAAATATTAAGAGTTACGTTAGATAAAAAACAACGTGCCGGTAAAGTTGTAACCCTTATCACCGGTTTTATTGGCAAAGAAGAAGATATTCAGAAGCTGGGTAAGGAACTCAAAACCAAATGTGGCACGGGCGGGAGCGTGAAAGACGGTGAAATCCTGATCCAGGGAGACTATAAGGACAAAGTAATAAAGTGGCTGCTGGATTGGGGATATAAGCGAACTAAATAATGCAGCGGATTTTGTCTGACTCAGGATTAAACTGATTACGCTGATTACGCTGATTTGATATTTTTGATTTTAAAGGATTTAGGGAGATATAAGCGGATTTTGCTTTTATCTCCCTAAATCTTTTTAATCATTTAAAAATCCAAAAAATAAAATCAGCGTAATCAGCGTAATCAGTTTAATCCTGAGTCAGACAAAATCCGCATCGCCGTAGGCGATCCGTTTACTATCTGTTCACCAGTTTCATTCCTCCCTCTGTATACCGGGTACCGGCAATGGCGTTGTCGCGTAAAATACCATCAATGGCAGCCAGGTCATCTGCAGATAAATTCACTTCAGCTGCTGCAGCGTTTTCCTGTAAATATTTTCTGCGCTTTGTTCCCGGGATAGGCACTATGTCTTCGCCTTGCGCCAGTAGCCATGCAAGCGATAACTGCGCCGCAGTAATACCCTTTTCTTTGGCAAATGCTTCCAGCGCATTTACAGTTTGTAAATTCTGCTCAAAATTTGCTCCCTGGAAACGGGGCAAATTTTTACGGAAGTCGCCATCCTTTATACTATCGGTATTGTTGATAGCGCCGGTGGAAAGGCCTCTCCCTAGTGGACTATAGGCTACCAGTGTAATACCGAGTTCGCGGGTGGTGGCTAAAATACCTTCTTCCACATCGCGGGTAAACAGGGAGTATTCTGTTTGGAGCGCTGCTATGGGATGTACCGCATGGGCTCTTTTAATAGAGTCAATGCCTGCTTCAGACAACCCGAGATAACGCACCTTGCCTTCTTTCACAAGTTGGGCCATAGCGCCTACTGTTTCTTCCACAGGAATTGTTTCATCTATCCGGTGTGTATAGTAAAGATCAATCACATCTACCTTCAGTCTTTTCAAACTGTCTTCCACTGCCTGTTTCATATATTTCGGTGAACCATCAAAATAGTAAGTGCCATCTTCTTTAAACCTGAACCCGAATTTGGTAGCAAGAAAAACTTTATCTCTTTTGGTGGCAAGTATTTTTGATAACAGGATTTCATTAGCTCCCTGGCCATACATATCTGCGGTATCCCAGAAGTTGATGCCCAGGTCCAGCGCCAGCTCAAGTGTGGCAAGTGATTCTGTTTCATTAAAATCCTGTGCGGTGCCGTATGCAAACGACATTCCCATGCAACCCAGTCCTATTGCGGAAATTGATTCGCCTGTTTTACCTAGTTTTCTGTACTGCATATTGTTAAAATTTTTGTGATACAAATGTACATGCAGGTACAGGGCCTTGAATTGTAGAAGGCAAAGTATTAATTGTTAATATCAAAGTCCTATTGCGCCCGGTAGAGATGCGGGGAAATGCCACTATGATTTTTGAAGAAATGCGTAAAGTTACCGGGATCCTCAAACCCCAGGCACCATGCAATTTCAGCGATCTGCCAATCGGTATGCATCAGCAGCAGGCGCGCTTCAAGCAGCATCCTCTGCCGGATATGCTCACTTACTGTCCGGCCGGTGGCTTGTTTCACACAGGCATTCAGGTGATTGGGATGCGTATTTAATACCTGTGCAAACTCTTTCGCTGTTTTCAGTGACAACTGGTTATGCGTAAATTCTATTGGAAATTGTTTTTCCAGTTTATCAGTAAAACGATGAGCGAGGGCCTGTGCAGCTGTTAGCTGGCGTTTGGGCTGATTAGCCTGGGTGGATAAGCGTTTGCCTTCCAGCATCAGCAGCTTCAGGTAAATGAGAATGGCTTCATGTTTAAAAGCTGCATTTTCCCTGTATTCTTTTACCAGTTGCCGGAAAATGGATTGAAGATAATCTACCTGTTCATCTGTTAATGTGAACACGGCCTTTGCTCCCATCTGCCAAAGCGGATGTTGTAACAGGTTTTCCTGGTGATTGGGTTGCGACTCAAACAACAGGTCTGTGAACAGGCAGTAATAGCCTTCCTGCTCATCGGAGGTAGCATGCCATGTTTTTAATTCAAAAGGATTAATAAAAAGTAAAGCGGGGCCATTGATCTCATAGCGATCATCACCAAGAGTAAAAATACCAGAACCTTTGGTGAAGAAACTAATTTTATAATAGTCCCGTCTGCTGGCACTGACTTCGTCCAGGCAGGGATACTCAGATCTTTCATGTACGGCGAAACTGCCACGTAACGGTGCTTTGGGAGCTACCTCTTTGTGTGTGTATAATAGCAGGTCGTCGTTAAAATCGTTGAAAGTTTTGAGCTTAATGGAGTTGTTTTTACTTGAAGACATACTCAAATTTAAACAATTCTATGTTAAAATCTTCTCACCCAACTTGCACGTATGTTAACTTTTAGTAGGTTGGATTGCCTGTAAACCCTTACTGGTATTGCCATGTTTTTATAAATGAAACATCGTTGCAATTTCATTTTTGATTAATCAGAAAAAATTTCACAATTTGTTAACGCCTTTATCAACCAAAATCTTGTTATCATCAAGCCCTGATGATCGCTATGTAGAGCAGCCTGCCACATATGCCACTGAACAAGAAATTTTAAAATCTATAAACGGAAATACATTGCAGCACAAGCAGGTATTTCCGTTTTTTTAATAGTTAAAATTTTTTGTCGCTGCGTATGACACATCGCATTACCGGGCAACCGGAGCATCACCGCACTTCTTCATGGCTGTTATTATCATTTATCATTATAAAAATGATTTTCCAGTTTGCAGTACTGAGTCCCTGTTATGAGCTGCACCGCGACGAGTACCTGCACCTGGATATGGCCAATCACCTGGCTGCGGGATATTTGTCGGTACCTCCGCTTACTGCTTTCAATTCTTTGCTGGTACAATGGCTGGGGAATAATTTTTTCTGGGTAAAATTTTTTCCTGCACTTTATGGCGCGCTCACCATGGCGCTGATATGGAAGATGGTGGAAAAGCTTAATGGCGGCTGGTTTGCACAGGTATTGGCGGCATTGGTATTTTTATGTTCTGGTTTCTCACGAATGAATATCCTTTACCAGCCCAATTCTTTTGATATCCTCGCATGGACGGCGCTGTTCTGGTGCCTGATGCAATACCTGCAAACCAGGAAGAATAAATGGTTATTGTGGATGGGCGTTGTTACCGGTATAGGGATACTTAACAAATACAATATTATTTTCCTGGTGATCGGAATGGCAGGCGCCCTGGGATTGTCGGCCCACCGGAAAGTATACAAGAACAAATACCTGTATACAGGAATGGGAATAGCGTTGGTGATCATTGCGCCAAATATCATATGGCAACTGCAGCATGGAATGCCGGTATTGCATCATATGAAGGAGCTGAGTGAAAGCCAGCTGGTGCATGTAAGCCGTATTTCTTTCCTCGGAGATCAGCTCCTTTTCTTTATGGGCGGTGCTTTTATAGTGGTGGCAGCAGCTATAGGGTTAATATTTTCGCCGGGGTTCCGGCCTTACCGTGTTATCATCGGCGTTTATGCCTTAACCATATTATTGTTTACCTACCTGCGTGCAAAGAGTTATTACGCTGCGGGTTTGTACCCCGTGTTGCTTGCTTTTGGCAGCGTATACTGGGAGCGGATTTTTACCCACGACTGGACCCGTTACCTGCGGTTATTGTGGCTGGCATTGATAGTAGTGCCTTTCGCCCTGCTGGTAAATGTTATTTTTCCCGTAATGAAGCCGGCACAGATCAGTGAAAAGGCCGGCAAATTCAAGAAGCTGGGGTTGCTGCGATGGGAAGACGGGCAGGATCATAGCCTGCCGCAGGATTTTGCGGATATGCTTGGCTGGCGGGAGTTGGCGGATATGGCCTGGCAAACCTGGCAGCGGGTGCCTGAAGCCGATAGGCCGTATACATTACTTATCTGTGATAACTACGGGGAGGCCGGCGCGCTGAATTATTATAATAAGGGCAGAAACATTCCATTGGCCAATGCCATGAACGCGGATTATGTTTTCTGGTTCCATGAAATGGATACTATCCGTTATATCGTTAAAATAGGTACGAAGCCGGAAGCTGAATACATGAAAATGATTGGCCACATGGAGCAAACCGGCATTATGAAAGACACCTTATCAAGGGAATATCAATCGGGGGCGGGCGCCTGGCTGATGTCCGACCTGTCGCCGGATTTGCCGGCAGCGCTGAAGATGGCTTTGCGGGAGAAGCAAAATGTTTACCGGGGCAGATAAGTGAGCAGCTAAATGTAATGTATGGTGCCCCATAAGTAAGCGATCTCAATGCTCCATGCCCTGGGGCAGCTATTATGTTGTAACCGGTTCCGGTTCAAATGGAGAAAACACCTGTCAAAGGCCGTTACAGGAGCAATAATACTTTTAAACGCTGCTGCCCGCCGTTACCGCGTAATGATAAACTCCACTTCTCCGAAACCCAATTGCAATATTTCGCCGTTCCTTTCCAGGCAAAGATGTCCATCCGGCAATACGTTGCGGATAATGCCTTCAAATATTTCCCCGTCTTTACGATAAAGTCCTGGCTGTTGCCAGCGGAAGAGCCGCGAATTGTATTCGGTAAGCAATGCTTCATAGTTTGCGGGTTGCAGCTGCCGGATCCTTTTATCCAGGAAGGTGCATAATTCCCTGGCCAGGTCTGCCGCCTGATGGGTTTTACCGGTAATTTGCCGGAGGGAAACCGCGTTGGGCAGTTCGGGGGGGAAAGCCGCCTGGTTAATATTAAGCCCTATACCTATAATGGCATATTGCCATATATTTCCGCGTAATACGTTCTCAATCAGGATGCCGCCTGCCTTTCTGTCACGCCAATAAATATCATTTGGCCATTTGATGATCGTTTCGTCGCCGGCGTGCGAAGCAAAGAAATCGGTGGTGCCGAGAGCTACCGCAACGCTGAGCATAAATTGTCTTGAAAGAGGCAATATTGCCGGCTGGAGGGCAATTGTGAGGGCGCTGATATCCCCGGGTTGGGCCAGCCATTGTTTTCCGCGGGTACCTTTTCCGGCCGTTTGGTTGCTGGTAAACCAGGCTGTGCCTGATGTCACCTGGCCGGAATTTACCTGCTCCATGGCATAGTTATTGGTGCTGTCTATTTCGTCTAATATATAAAACGGGTGTCCTATCACATGAATCTTTTTTAGTCTGTATCCGGCCCGAAAAGTAATTCATTTTATTATTTAATTAACATTTTCAGGCCCCCCGCGGCGGATATTAAACATCTTATATTACTGCTTGTTTAGTAACTTTGGCAATTAAAGATTATTTTTAACAAAAACGAGATTTATTGGCACCCTTAACCGTTCTGAGCACGAGAAAGAAGGCGCAGCAACGCCTGACCAGAGAAAGTGAAATTTTTACCACCATCATAAAGGCCATACAGGATAAGAAGGGGGAAAATATCGTGTCCCTGGATCTACGCCAGATTCCTGAAGCTGTGGCCGATTTCTTTATAATATGTGAAGCCAATTCAGGCACCCAGGTAAAAGCCATTGCTGATTATGTATCAGAGGAGGTGGAAAAACATACGTCGGAAGAACCGTACAAACACGAAGGATTTGGTTCTCAAAACTGGGTTCTGGTTGATTATGTGAATGTTGTAGTACACATTTTTCAACCCGAAAACAGGAAGTTCTATAATCTGGAAGAAATGTGGAGTGATGCTGACAGGATGGATCACACCGAAGACTGAACAAACAGCTTGTTTTAGAATTTAATTATTCATATTATTCTGATAGCAATAAACATCCGTAAAGGAGCGTAAGATTATGGAAAAAGGAGGCAATAACTTCAATAAGGGTTCGGAGAAATCACCTAAGAAAGGACCGAAGTTCAATATATACTGGGTGTACGCCTTTATTGGCGTGGCCCTGCTCGCAATGAACTTTTTTGATTTAAGATCCCCAACCAAAGAAATCAGTTTCCAGGAATTTCAGATAGATTATCTGAAACCGGGAGATGTTGATAAGCTGGTTGTTGTAAATAAAAAGTATGTAGAGGTCTACATAAAACATGACCGTCTCAAAGAGGCGAAGTTTAAAGATGTTAACAAAAGCAAATTTGGCGGCGAGAACCCCGGTCCTCACTTCCGTTTTTCTATTGGTAGCGAAGAAAGTTTTAAAAAGGATATAGATAAAGCCCAGGAAGGTGTTCCGGTAGAGAACCAGGTGAAGATCTCATATGATGAGCGTCAGAGCTGGTTTGAGCCTATCTTCCAGTTGCTGTTACCAATTATCCTGATCATTGGTTTGTGGATACTGCTGATGCGTAAGATGGGTGGCCCTGCAGGTGGCAGCGGCGGCCCGGGAGGCATTTTCAATATCGGGAAATCCAAAGCTACGCTGTTCGACAAAGGCACCCGCGTGAATATCACCTTCAACGATGTGGCTGGTTTGGACGAAGCGAAAGTAGAGGTAATGGAAATCGTGGATTTCCTGAAAAATCCTAAAAAATATACTGCCCTGGGTGGTAAAATTCCCAAAGGAGCATTGCTGGTAGGCCCTCCGGGCACCGGTAAAACCCTCCTCGCAAAAGCGATGGCCGGAGAGGCACAGGTACCTTTCTTCTCCATGTCCGGTTCCGACTTTGTGGAACTGTTTGTAGGAGTAGGCGCCAGCCGTGTACGCGACCTGTTTAAACAGGCCCGTGAAAAAGCGCCATGTATCATTTTTATAGATGAGATTGATGCGATTGGCCGGGCAAGAGGTAAGAACGTAATGATGAGCAACGACGAGCGTGAAAACACCCTGAACCAGTTACTGGTAGAAATGGATGGTTTCGGAACAGACAGCGGTATCATTATCCTGGCTGCTACCAACCGCCCCGATGTACTGGACAGCGCATTATTGCGCCCGGGCCGTTTTGATCGTCAGATCTCTATTGATAAGCCGGACCTGGCCGGAAGGGAAACAATTTTTGAAGTGCACTTAAAGCCTATCAAAACCTCCCCTAACCTGGATGTGAAGAAACTCGCTTCCATGACACCGGGTTTCGCTGGCGCTGATATTGCCAACGTATGTAACGAGGCTGCCCTGATTGCTGCCCGTAAAGGCAAATCACAGGTGGAAATGGACGACTTTAACGATGCCATTGACCGCGTAATAGGCGGTCTCGAAAAGAAAAACAAAATCATCTCCCCGGAAGAAAAAGAAGTAATTGCTTACCACGAAGCCGGTCACGCTATTTGCGGCTGGCACCTGGAACACGCTAACCCGCTGGTAAAAGTAACCATCGTTCCACGTGGTGTGGCAGCGTTGGGTTATGCGCAATATCTTCCTAAGGAACAATACCTGTATAATACAGAACAGTTGCTTGATGATATCTGTATGACGCTCGGCGGCCGTGCAGTAGAGGAACTGGTTTTTGGCAAAATATCCACCGGTGCGCAAAACGACCTGCAGGTAATTACCCGTATGGCCTATGCAATGGTAACCGTATATGGTATGAACGATAAAGTTGGTAATGTATCGTTCTACGATCCAAACAGCGATCAGTCATTTACCAAACCTTACTCAGAAGAAACATCCAAGATGATCGACGATGAAGTAAGAAAACTGATTGCGAGCGCTTATACCAGAACCAAAGAGCTGCTCACCTCCAAAATGGACCAGGTGAAGGCGCTGGCAGAAGAATTGCTGAAGAAAGAAGTTTTATACCAGGCCGACCTGGAAAGATTGATCGGTAAACGTCCTTACGATACCCACAAGGAACACCAGCTGGGTAAGGAAGGCGCTCCTACTGAGGGAGTACATCCGTCAGATATCATCAATCCTTCTCCGTCACCAGCTAATGCGTAAATAGTGATATGAAGATTTCTCCTGCTAAGGAAAATATTCTGAAGAGAGTACGGAATGCTTTAAGTCAGTCAGTACAATTGCCCTTCCCAAATTCGGAGGGCAATTCGTCTGTTTTCAAAACTGAGAATGAGAGCCTGGAATTAAAGTTTGCAGAAGAATTTACCAGGTTGCAGGGAAAGTTTGTTTACTGTACGGGAAAAGGCGAATTGATGGAAAGTCTTCGTGCGCTTTGTGAACACAAAGAATGGCACAATGTATTTTGCCAGACGCCTGCCCTGCTGAAAACAATCCACCAGCAGGATTTGCCTGTACTGAACCAGGGTACCATGCATGAAGCGGATGCAGCTATCACAGACTGCGAATACCTGGTGGCGCGTACCGGAACATTGGTGCTGAGCTCCGCACAACCCAGCGGCCGGGCATTGCCGGTATATGCTCCTGTGCATATCGTAGTAGCCTATACGCACCAGCTGGTTTTTGACCTGAAGGATGCGCTCAATAAGCTGAAAGATAAATATGGTAATGACATCCCGTCGGCAATATCCTTTGCAACAGGGCCCAGTCGTACTGCAGATATTGAGAAAACGCTGGTGGTAGGGATTCATGGTCCCAAGGAAGTATACGTATTTTTAGTAGACGAATAAATAATTGGCTTTTAGTTTTTAACGGTTAGCTTTTAGTACCAGGGGCGATGTATCGCTTCTTTCACTAAAGGGTAACAGTTAAAAGCTAAAAGCTTCATAATTTTAAGAATGGATATTGCATTACCGGCCAATAAGAAAGTATATTTTGCCTCTGATTTTCATCTTGGCGCTCCCAATCCTGCAGCCAGCAGGGAGCGCGAAAAATTGCTCCTGCAGTGGCTGGAGCAGGTGGAACATGATGCACAGCATATTTTCCTGGTAGGCGATATTTTTGATTTCTGGTTCGAATACAAGCATGTTATCCCGAAAGGCTACACCCGTATTTTAGGTAAGCTGGCAGCATTAAGTGATAAGGGGATCGGTATTTCCATTTTTATTGGTAACCATGATATGTGGATGGATGGTTATTTTGAAGATGAACTGAATATACCGGTATACTATGAGCCGCAAACCTATACCATTGGCAACAAGCGGTTTTATATTGGTCATGGCGATGGTTTGGGGCCTGGCGACCATGGTTATAAGATGCTGAAGAAAGTATTCAGGAACCGGTTTTGCCGCTGGTTATTTTCCGCTATTCACCCGGCGTGGGGTATTGCCCTTGCCAATTATTTCAGCCGCAAAAGCCGCTCTGCTACCGGGCAGGAACTGGAACATTTCCTTGGAGAGGAAAATGAATGGCTGGCGATATACAGTAAAGAAATACTGCAAAAAGAGCATTTCGATTATTTCATCTACGGGCACAGGCATCTTCCACTTGATATTTCCTTACCGGGAAACAGCAGGTATATTAATCTTGGCGACTGGCTCAATTATTTTTCCTATGCTGTTTTTGACGGCAACACAGTAGACCTGAAATTTTTTACTGAAGAGGGTGAGAAGGCCGCCGCGATTGGCCGGCAGATCAGGCATCCAGGATCTCATGTAAAATAGGCGGGGAATGCATCTCCGTAAAATCCGGCAGGTGCAGCCGGAAAAATTCCAGGTACGCATACAGCAACTTCCTCCTTCTTTCCTTATTCATAGTGATCGCCGCCAGGTGCTCCACTGCTGTGCACTGAAACAGCTGATCCGTTAATTCACTGCTAAAGGTATCCAGGTAATTGGAGTGATGTGGGGGCAGGTCTGAGAAAGTACCTTCCTGCAGATCGAGGTATGGCGTATATTCAGAGAACCTTCCGTTAAGCCTGAAGCCCAGGTGCTCTCCCATTTTAAGCGTAAAATACAGTGGCAGGTTGGCTACTACCTGCAAACCGGAAACATCCAGCAGCTGCAGCATATTTTCAGTAAAGAAATAAAGATCTGTTTGTTGCTCCGGTTGTTTCAGACATTTTTGCAGCAACTCTATCATATAAAGCGCTACCGTATTTTTTACCACATTCAGATGTATGGAATGGTAGAGAAAGCCCAGTTTGTATTCAGAGATCCGCTGCAGGTTTTTGATATCATTGTGATATACTACCAGGTCAAGGATATTACCAGGTTGCAGCAGGTTGCCTTTGGCTGCCTTGGGTTTGGAAGAGCGGGCGCCATTAACCATATACGACTGTACCCCGAAGAGTTCAGTGAATATACTCACAATAAGGCTGGTGTCGCCATACTTTACTGTGCGTAATACGATGCCGCGTGTTTTGTGAAGCAATTTTCCTGGCTTTTGCTGTTAGCAGTTTGTGAAAGCAACCGGCATGCAAGTTAACACAAACCGGGCTATTGAAACAGCTAAAAGCTAAAACCCAGCACCTGGCAGCTAAAAGAAGTCAGCTCATCGCTGTTGGCTAACAGCTAATAGCTATTTTAATTACCTTTACGCCCATTACTAAAAAGGGAATCCTTATGTGGCAACGTTTAGCAGGCTTTGTGCTAAAATATCGATTATTGCTTCTTGTTCTACTGCTTGCCGGGACCGGCTTGATGGGTTATTTTGCCAGTAAGGTACAAATGTCATACGAGTATGTGTCCAGTATACCTCATGATAACCAGAAGTTTCTTGAATTCCAGGAGTTCAAGAATAAATTTGGCGGAGATGGAAATGTGCTTATGCTTGCTGTGCAAACGGATAAATTTTTCCAGGCAGATTTTTTCAAGGATTATGTTCAGCTGAACAAGGACATGAAGAATATTTTTGCAGTGGAGAATATCATGAGTGTGCCGATGGCAATCAACCTGGTGAAGAATGACAGCACGCAGAAGCTGGAAGCTAATTTACTTTTCCAGGGTGATCTTACCAACCAGGTGGAGATTGATAGTTTATCCCGTATTTTCAACACACTTCTTTTCTACAAGGGGCTGTTATATAATCCTGATACCCATGCTTACCTCATGGCCATTTACGTGAATAAGGATGTATTTAATTCCCCGAAACGTACAGGAGTAGTGAAGGAAATCACTAAGCTGGCCAATGCTTTCCAGGAAAAGCAGCACACTGAAGTGCGGCTGAGCGGGTTACCGCTTATTCGTACGGCCATGGCCGTTAAGGTGGCTGATGAGCTGAAGCTGTTCCTGAAAATATCTTTCCTGTTAACGGGACTGATCCTGTTCCTGTTCTTCCGTTCATTTGGCGCAGTATTGATGTCGATGATCGTGGTGGCTATCGGTGTGATCTGGTCGGTGGGTACCATAGTGCTGATGGGATATAAAATTACATTGCTTACAGGGCTAATACCCTCGCTTATAGTAGTGATAGGGATTCCGAACTGTGTATATTTCCTGAGTAAGTATCATACAGAATATGCCAAGGATGCCAATAAAACACGGGCGCTGGTGCATATGATACAGCGCATGGGGATAGTTACCCTGTTTACCAATCTTACGGCCGCCATTGGTTTTGGTGTGTTCTGTTTTACAAATAGCGCGCTCCTGAAGGAGTTTGGTGTAGTGGCAGGATTAAATATCATGTTTATCTTCCTGATCTCTTTTATTTTCCTGCCATCTGTTTTAAGTTATTTACCTGCACCTAAAAGTAAGCATACCACTTACCTGGACAACCGGTTTTTCGGAGCGATACTTGATTTCCTGAATACGCTGGTATTTAAGTACCGGCCATGGGTATACGGAGTGAGTGTAGCATTGGTATTGGTGTCTATTGTGGGAATGGGACGGTTACAGTCGGTGGGATATATGCTGGATGATATTCCGCATACCGATAAGCTGTACACGGATCTGAAGTTCCTGGAAACGAACTTCAAAGGTGTAATGCCATTGGAAATATCAGTAGATACAAAGAAAAAGAATGGTGTTATCAGTTTGCAAACGCTGAATAAGCTGGATGAACTGACGCAGCTGATTGCTTCCCAGCCGGATTTTGGCCGCCCGTTATCGGTGGTAGAGGGTATCAAGTTTGCCAAGCAGGCATATTATAATGGCGATAGCTCCAACTATGCAGTGCCTAACCAGTTTGATCTGAGTTTCCTGGCGCCTTACCTGCGTATGAAAGGTGGAAATACGGCCGGGCCAGCTTCTACTTTCTCGAAACTGGTTTCTTCCTTTATGGACAGTACCAGGCAGGTAGCGCGACTGAGCGTGAATATGAAGGATGTAGGATCACAGAAGCTGCCGGTATTATTGGATTCATTGCAGCCTAAAGTAACCGCCATTTTTGACACCGCGCATTATAAGGTCACCTTTACCGGTACCAGCGTTATTTTCCAGGAGGGTACCCGTTTTATTATCAATGGGCTGATGGAAAGTGTGATACTGGCTTTTGTATTGATACTGATTTGTATGCTTTACCTTTTCCGTTCCTGGAGGATGCTGATGATATCATTGATCCCGAACGTAATTCCGCTGGTGGTTACCGCCGGGGTGATGGGATGGGTAGGCGTTCCTTTAAAACCGTCTACCGTACTGGTTTTCAGCGTGGCGCTGGGTATAGCCATTGACGTTACTATCCGCTTTCTCGTTAACTTCAAGCAGGAATTGCCGCGTCATGATTTTGATATCAGTGCCACAGTAAAGCAAACGATCCATGAAACAGGGTTAAGTATAATTTATACGTCTGCCATCCTGTTTGCCGGGTTTATGATCTTCAGTTTTTCCGAGTTTGGTGGTACAAAGGCCCTGGGCTGGCTTACATCCCTGACCTTAGTAGTGGCTATGATCACCAATCTGACCATATTGCCGGCGCTGCTGTTGTGGATGGAAAAGGCGTTACTGAAGAAAGCAAAGAAGAAAGAGTTATGGAAAACGCTGGATGAGGAAGAGGATATCGACATCCGGGAGTTGGGGATCAGCGATGAGGAATAGTATTTAAACAGATAATTATACCGGGCCACCGCGATGAGCAGTTTACGTCTTTTGGACGTCCTGTTTGTCCCGGTGGCTTTTTAGTGTTATGATACCGCAGTAAATGCTAAATATTTAGCTAAAATGGACAAAAAATCGCACTGAAGTGATCTAGTGGGCAGCATTCACATACACTTATAGCCGCTTGTAAAAAAAGGGGGGATATTATAATGAAAAAGTATGAGGTTTAGTATGCCATTCTAACCACATAGTTCATGAAAAATAAGTACTTAAAGGGCGCTCACTTATCCGAGCGCAAATTTAAGGAGATCCTGCGGCTGTTTGCCGATGATCTCACTGCGACCCAGATAGCGAATATCAGCGGTGTAAGCAGGGTAACTATTAACAGCTACCTGAAGAAGCTACGACACCAGATTGCGCGATACTGTGAAACGCAGCACCCTGTGCCGGTTCCCGTGTTAACGTATGAACCGCGGCAGAGCGATCTTTCCTCCGACAACGACAGCGACACGCTGGTGGCGGTAAAACCGGAAGTAGACCGGATTGTAAAGCCGGTAATCTTCGGCATCTGCAGATCCTCAGACCGGTTACACACCGAAATTCTTCCAGACGTAAGCAGATCCATGATCCATGCCGCCACCCGCGGGCGTTCCGTATTGGAAACGCAGGCTGCAACAGAACGTTTGCGCCGGTTCAACGGGTTGGTAGATCTTGGTCAGTATCGTTTATACCGGTTGGGACAAACGTCAGACACCCATCAGATGGATGATGTAGATGCTTTCTGGGGCTTAACCAAGCATCGCCTGGCTAAGTTCAAAGGGCTTAACCGGAATACCGCGTATCTGCACCTGAAAGAGTGTGAATACAGGTTTAACCACAGGAATGATGACCTCTTCGCAGTGTTGCTGGAGTTGCTGAAAACATATCCGCTTACACTTTCCTGATAAAAATATTAGCCCTGCATTATGCGGGGCAACTTTAATCTCGATTTAGATTTTGGTTGATGAGCACAGGCGGTATTCTTGCCGCTTGTTTCATTTTTATGCCTATACACATAATCTTATATAATTATATGTTAATGAGATGTTAAAAAAATGTTATCCAAACGTTATCAGGAACTTTTCAAGCTTAATTTTTTGTTAAGAATTATTACATTTGATCCTGGTTGAAAATTTGCTTAAGGAAACTGCTTATGAGGAAGAAGTTAACTACTTCTATATGCGATTTATTGAATAAATCGCAATAGTTGTCGTTAGTTGTTTAGTAATGTCAAAGTGCAAAATGCACAGTTTGCCAACTTACCACCAATAAAGTATCCCGTCACGATTTTATCAACTGATTTTAACGGAACCATTTGAATCAGGGCTATCGGCCTTGAATGTATTATTATTTTTTAAAAGGTCAACGAACAACAAAATCATGCTTATGAGGAAAGTTTTATTTCTCCTCTTGTCCGTGCTATTCCTGGGCGGGCAGGTCTATGCGCAAAGTCGCACGGTAACAGGGAGAATCACCGATGGTAAAGACGGCTCGCCCATACCCGGTGTAACCATTCAGATCAAGGGAACCAACAAAGGCACTATGTCCGCATCGGACGGCTCTTACAAGATCACAGTAGACAACAGCAATGCGGTACTGACCTTCTCTTTTGTGGGATACCTGGTAAAGGATCTTCCTGCAAATAAAGAGGTGATGAACGTGAGCCTGGAAGCCGACAACAAGCAACTGAGCGAAGTGGTGGTAACAGGTTACACGCAGGTAGACCGTAAAAAAATGGTGAGTTCTATTGCTGAGGTAAGCTCCAAACAAATTGAGAATGTACCTATGCCGGATGTAAACCAGATTCTCCAGGGACGTGCGCCCGGTGTGGTAACTGCTTCTGCTTCCGGGCAGCCAGGTTCCGCACAGAAAGTGACAATCCGCGGTATCGGTTCACTGAGTGCAGGTGCTGGTCCACTCTATGTAATTGACGGTGTGATCGTAAACAGCGGTCAGTTCAACTACGATAACCAGACACAGAGCAGCGACATTATGGCCAATCTGAACCCCAATGACATTGAAAGCGTTAACGTGCTGAAAGATGCCTCTGCTACTGCGTTGTATGGTTCAAGAGGTAGTAACGGAGTAATCGTTATCTCTACTAAAAAAGGGAAAGCCGGTACTTCTAATGTAAATTTCAAAGCACAGTACGGGTTCACTTCACCAAGCTTTGGCAAGTGGAAACAGATGAGTGGTAAACAGGCATTTGATTATGAAAAAGCGGTGCTGCGTTTGAATGGTGCAACTGAAGCGGAGATCAGGGAACAACTTCCGGATTCATTACTGGATCATATGTTTGACTGGAGAGATGCTGCGTTCCAGAATGGACGCACCGAGAACTACCAGATTTCTTCCAGTGGAGGAAATGATAAGACCAAATATTACCTGTCTGGCGCTTACTTTAGCCAGGATGGTGCGCTCATTTATTCTGGTCTGAAACGCTACTCTGTAGTATCCAATATACAGCATAAAGTAAACGACCGCCTGGATATCGGTATGAACCTGAACCTGTCTTACAGTGATGCTAACAATGCTGGTGCAGGTAACCGTTACAGCAGTCCGCTGCTGGCAAGTTTTGCCAACTCTCCTATGCTGAACCCCTATAAACCTGATGGTACCCTGTATACCGGTCTGGAAACAGCCTGGGCTAACTCCCCTACCGGAGATAACTTCCTGTATTCAGTTCCGTTAAACACCAACAACAACTACAACTTCCGTGGTTTGGGCAAAATGTTCCTGAATTACCGCATATTTGACTGGTTGAAGTTTACGCAGACGCTTTCTGCCGATATGATCATGGCCCGTCAGAAGTCTTTCCAGGATCCAACTACAGCAGATGCTTTCAACCCTGCTGATAACTCCAAGAGCGGAAGCATCCTGGAAGCCAGCCAGAGTAACAGGACCATCACATCACAAACATCTTTCTCCGGTAATTTTAACATCGGTGAAAAAAGCCAGTTTGATTACCTGGCGATGATGGAATATGTACCTACTCACTTTGATGGCTTTAATGCGTCAGGTATTGGTTTGGCCAGCGGAAAACTGAAAGTGTTGGATGCTGCCTCTACGCCGCAGTCAGTAGCAGGTAATTCTTACGATTATCGTTTTGTTTCCTATCTGGGTCAGTTAAACTATACTTACAACAATAAATATTATCTGACAGGTTCCATCAGAAGAGATGGCAGCAGCCGTTTTGGACCTAATAACAGGTATGGTACTTTCTATGCATTGGGTGCTTCCTGGCGTGTAATTGATGAGAACTTTATGAAATCCCAGCATATCTTCTCCAACCTGAAGCTGAGAGCCAGCTATGGTACTTCAGGTAACGCCAATTTTGGTAACTATAACTGGATGGCATTGTACAAATATGATGTTGGTTATAATGGCGCGCCGGGTGGATACCTGGATGGTATTGGCAACCCTGATCTCACCTGGGAAAAGAGCACCAATACAAACGTTGGTTTAGATATGGGCTTCCTGAAAGACAGGCTGAGCGTTTCTGTGGATTTTTATAACAAGAAAAGCACCGACCTGTTAATGAATGTTCCTATTCCACCATCAATCGGACATGATACCAGGCCCGCTAACGTAGGTGCAATAAGGAACCGTGGTATTGAAGCAACTGTATCTTCTGTAAATATCCAGTCAAAGGAAGTAACCTGGACAACAGATGTAACTTTTGCGATGAACCGTAATAAGATATTAAAACTGAACGATCATCAGCCTATCAACAACTTCGTGGACTTTGAGGATAATGCGTATACCAATACCATCCTGAAAGAAGGTTTACCAGCTTATACCTGGTACCTGAAAGAGTGGGCCGGTGTGGATCCTGCAAACGGAGATCCGCTCTGGTATACTGCCGATGGTAAAACAACCAACAATATCAACCAGGCAGCTTTCAAAACTTTTGGAAACACGATGCCTAAATTCACTATGGGCTTCAATAACACTGTAAACTACAAAGGTTTCTCCCTGTCGGCGTTCTTCTATGTGTCTCAGGGTAATGAAATCTTCAATGCAACCAAAAGATATGGTGACGCTGATGCTGGGCGCTTTGGCTGGAATTATAATGTTGAAGCAGGAGAAAATTACTGGACTACTCCAGGTCAGAAGGCTGACCGTCCTAAACCTGTGATTGGTGGTAATAAGTCTTCCAATTCATCCTCTTCCCGTTACCTGGAAGATGGTTCCTACATCAGGCTGCGTAATGTTACACTGGGTTATAACCTGCCTTCCAATATGCTGAAAGCCGCGAAGATACAGGGTATTCGTGTATACGTGCAGGGAGCCAACCTGTGGACAATCACCAACTACTCCGGTGTAGACCCGGAAATCGGATATGATGGATATGAGTTCTTCAAATATCCGGTTAACAAGAGCGTGAGCTTTGGAGTAGATATCACATTGTAATTTTAAAAGGATAATCAGCATGAAAAAATATATCATAGGCATATTTGCCGCAGCTGTTTTGTTACAGGCATGTACAAGCAAGCTGGATGTACAGCCAAGTAACTCGCTGGAACAAGGCGAGGCATTGAGCGATTTACCCGGAATACAGTCTGCACTCGCCGGTACCTACGACGCATTGCAGAAAGCAGAATATTATGGCCGTAACTACTGGTTGATGACCGAAGTAAGTGGCGATAACGTATATATAGCGGCAAAAAACAGCAACCGTTTTATATCCAGTTTCAAGCGTGAATACAATGTACAGGACGCGGATGTAGAGGATCTGTGGAAGGCAGCCTACAAGACCATTCTTGGGGCGAATAACATTATTAACAGCGTGGATGCTGTTACCGGTGACCAGGAAGCCAAGAATATTGCGAAAGGAGAAGCATTGTTTATACGGGCGTTAGCGTATTCTGACCTGGTAAATATGTTTGCAAAACCTTATCGCAACACTAATGGCAGCCAACCTGGCGTGCCCATTAATTTAAAGTTTGAGGTAAAACAAACTCCACGCAGTTCTGTTGCAGATGTGTATGCTCAGATCATTACAGATTTGACTGCATCCAAAGGTTTACTGGCCAATGTGGGCGCTGAAACCAAGTTCCATGCAAGCCAGTATGCAGCATCTGCTTTGCTCGCCCGGGTTTATCTTGCTAAAGGAGATGACCAGGCGGCGATTACAGAGGCAACCAATGTTATAAACGCAGGATTTACCTTAACGGCTCCTGCAGGTATAGCAACGTTTTACAGCACTGCCGGAAACCCGGAAGAAATTTTCACACTGAGGTTTACCGGTAATGCAGAAGATCGTGGTTCTGATAACATCGGCCAGATGTATCTGAAGCCAGGTTATGGCGATATCCGCGTATCTCCGGATTTATCTGGCATACTTACCAGCTCAGACAAGAGGAATGCTTTAATTGGCGTATTTTCTGACGGCAGCACCGGTGAAAAAACAAACCTGAAATTTGCAAGTCAGGATGGAATTGCCGGTATGCATAGCCCAAAACTCCTGCGTTTGGCTGAAATGTACCTGATCCGTGCGGAAGCATATGCACACCTGAATCAGGGTGCCAAAGCGATCGCTGATCTGAATACATTAAGAGAGCAGAGGGGGCTGACCCAATTGTCTGGTATCCCTGATAAGGATGTATTGGATTATGTGCTCACTGAAAGCCGTAAGGAATTTATGTTTGAAGGACACCGTTATTTCGACCTGATGAGAAATGGTAAGGATGTTGTCCGCAATTTTTGTCACAACCTGCTGGAAATAACAGCGCCATGCACTATTAGTGCCGGTTCTCCTATCTCCATCTGTCCTATTCCACAGGCGGAATTAAATACCAACCCGATTGAGCAGAATGCCGGATATGGCAACTGATAACTCATTTATTCATAAGAAAAAGGCCGTCTCAAATAATAGAGACGGCCTTTTTTAGTACCTGGATAAGAAGAGGAGATCCTGGAAAGCTGTAGATCGATTTATTGCGGAACAGTGGCGGAATGAGGGGAACAATGGTGTTATTATAATATATATTATCAGTCAGATCATCGGCTTATTAAAGATAAAAGCAAAATAAGGATCGGGGCACAATAAGTGATTGAAAAATAACGTATTATCTATATGCTGGTTGATTTGCCGGCAAATCTTCGTAATCCCGGGAACAAACGGTTATCAGAAATATGCACCGGAGTATGGATTTAAAAAAAAGCGTGTTTTGCACTAGTATTTTTTAAATTTCCTATATTGCAGAAGAATTTAAACAATATTTAACAAATACGTACCACAATAGAAAACAAAATCTAAGAACAAAATCTGAATTAATTGGTGCTTGTGTGGATTTAACCGCCATTTCAAATCTATACCGGAAACAGTTTCTGATATAGTTTCGGAACGAACAGAGGAGAGAAACTGGAATTTGCTTTGAGAAATATCAATACCAAACGATGAGCTGGAGGAAAAAAGGATTTACGGAATTAACCTTGGGAAAAATAAGTACAGCACTCCCTTTTTTATTAGTTAACTGACAATATCTTTCAAATCTAAATTGCTTATGAAAAGAGGACTACTCTTATGGTTGCTAATGGCCATCAGTGTTGTGCAAGCCTATGCACAAACAAAATTAATCAGCGGCAAGGTTACGGATGCCAAAGACGGCTCCGGACTCCCTGGTGTATCAGTAGGAATTAAAGGTACTGGTAAAGGTTCCCTAACCACAAACGATGGTTCATTCAAACTCGAAGCTCCTGCGGGCTCCGTGCTTGTTTTTTCTTTTATTGGTTACGCTCCTAAAGAAGTTACTGTTGGAGCTGAGAACACTATTAATGTGGCGCTTGGCGCTGATAATAAAGACCTCAGCGAAGTGGTAGTTACCGCGCTGGGTATCAAACGTGAAAAACGTACATTGGGTTATACTACCCAGGAAGTGAAAGGCGACGACATTGTGCAATCCAAGGAAGTAAACTTCCTGAACGGTATGCAGGGTAAAATCGCCGGTGTACAAATCAATAATACTTCAGGTATTCCTGGTGGCGGTACCCGTATCGTTATCCGTGGTGCGGCCTCTTTAACCGGTAATAACCAACCGTTATATGTAATAGATGGTAACCCCATCAGCAATGATCAGATCGGAGCAGGTGATTCCGACGATGATCCGGTGCTGGCAGGTGGTACTACACCTAACAGGGGTATTGATATCGACCCGAACATTATTGAATCAGTAAACATTCTCCGTGGTGCTTCTGCCACGGCGCTGTATGGCTCCAGGGCCTCTGGTGGTGCTATCATCATCACCACTAAAACCGGCGCAGGTTTGAAAGGTAAATCTTTCAGCCTCACAGTTGGTTCCAGTGTAAACATCGACAAAGTGGTACTGCCTGAGTTCCAGACTGGCTGGTCACAGGGTGATCTTGGTGTTTTCTTTAACGGGATCGACCGCAAATCTTCCCGCTCCTGGGGCGCAAAAATGGATACATTAAAAGTTGACGGTAAACCTGCCGTTAAGTATGATCCACGTGATGCTTTCTTTAAAACAGGTACTACCTGGGATAATAATATCAGCCTGAACGGATCTACTGATAAATCTAACTACCTGATGTCTTACTCTTCCTTAAGACAGGAAGGTGTGGCTCCTGGTACAGATTTTTATCGTAATTCCTTTTACGCAAACTTCTCTACCCGTCTTACTGATAAATTAACTGCAACAACCGGTATCAACTACATTGATTCACGTAACGACCGTTTGCTGGAAGGTAACGGTAGTGGTGGTACTTCTTACCTGGCTAACCTTTACAATGCGCCGGTTAGTTATAACCTGCTGCCATACGAAAACCCGGTAGACAAGTCGCAGTATATGTATAAGGTGAATGCCAATAACCCGTTCTGGACTGCTGCCAATACAGGATTACAACTGAACGTATCCCGCTTCATTCCTAATTTCAGCCTGGTATACAATCCTTTGAACTGGCTGACCCTGACAGAAAGAATAGGTGCGGATCTTTATACAGACGAACGTATATTTCATGAAGCGATTGGCTCGTTCGGATCTTTCCCGAATGGTCGTATGTACAACGAAATTATTAATAACAAGCAGATCAACCACGACTTCTACGCAACAGCGAGAAAAGAATTTGATAAATTCGATCTGACTGTAATGGTTGGTAATAATATTATTTCTGAACATTATACCGATCAATTTTCAAAAGGCGTCGGCTTGTCTGTACCAGGTTTCTACGATATCACCAGTGCAGAGTCTGTAACATCTACCAAAGGTTTCTATGACAGAAGAAGGGTGAGTGTTTACGGCCAGGCAGTTTTGGAATATAACCGCATGTTGTCTTTGACTGTAACAGGCAGAAACGATTGGTCATCTTCTATGCCGGTCAAAAATAATTCCTACTTCTACCCTTCCGTTACAGGTGCATTTGTATTCTCTGAACTGGCAGGATTGAAAGACAGCAAAGCATTATCATTTGGTAAAGTAAGAGTGGCTTACACCGCCATTGGTAATGACGCACCTCCTTTCAAAGTAGCAACACCTTTCAATAAAACAATAGTTGGTGATGGTTTGCGTGGCTCACTGGATCTGCCTTTTAATGGTGTAAATGGTTTCTCCAAGAATAATGTGCTGGGTAACCCTGATCTGAGGCCGGAAAAAATTAAGGAATTTGAAGTTGGTCTGGAAACAAAATGGTTAAACAACCGTATTGGTCTGGAAGCAAGTTACTATAACAAGGTTAGTACCGACCTGATATTCCAGACAGCAGTATCTGCTGGTTCCGGTTATACCCAGGCGGTGATCAATGCCGGTAAAATCACCAATAAAGGTCTGGAAGTAACTTTAAATGCTAACCCGATCAAAGGAAAAGATTTCAACTGGAATATTTCTGCTAACTACTCCAGGAATAAAGCCATGATCAATGAGTTGACTCAGGGAGTAACCTCTATCCAGATAGGCGGGTTCACCACTCCGGGTATATACCTGGTAGCAGGTCAGCCTTATGGTACCATCAGGGGCTCCCGCTATGTGAGAAACGAACAGGGCAAATTGCTGATCGATGACGATGGTTACCCTATCCAGGATGATGGAACTTCTTTTGACATTGGTAATACCCAGCCAAGATGGATTGGTGGTGTAACCAACAGCGTATCCTATAAAGGTATTTACCTGTCGTTTACGTTTGACGGCCGCTTTGGTGGTCAGGTGATCAACTTTGATGAATACTATATGACTTTCTACGGTACCAGTGGTCTTACCAGCAGCCGCGACGGATCAATGGTATATGATGGTGTAACCGCCGATGGTAAACAGAATACCAAATCCATTAAAACAAACCAGGCTTACTGGCAGGCATGGGGCGACACCTATGAAAACCTGATCCAGGATGCTACGTTTGTAAAACTGAGAAATGTTACACTGGCCTATAATTTTAGTCCAAAGTTGTTAAAACGTACTCCATTTAAAGCAGCAATGCTTTCTGTTGCCGGCCGTAACCTGTGGATCTATACCCCGCACTTTACCGGCTCAGATCCTGAATTGAGCACTTATGGCGCAGGTAGTAACTCAGGTGGTTTCTATCACTATGTTTCACCAAGCACCAGATCTTACAACGCAACTTTGAAGTTAACTTTCTAAACTGAGTAATGATGAACAAGAAGATAATTATATCCATTATAGCGGGAAGTGTAATGTTAGGAGGTTCGGGATGTAAAAAATTCCTGGACGTAAACAACGACCCGGCTGCTGCTACGAATGTAACTGATGCCCTGTTAGTGGGAGGCGCTGAATTAACTACCGCGTTTAATATCGCAGGTGGTTATCCTGCCAGAACTGCCGCTTTCTGGACACAACAGTTAGCTTATGATCAACCAGCTCCGGAATGGGATACCTATAAAGTAACCGCTTCCGATGTAGACAATACCTGGGCTTTTGACCTGTATCCCCAGGTACTGAATAACCTGAATATCCTGCAGAATCAGGCTACAGCAACCAATCACCCACATGCTGCCGGTATCGGTAAGGTATTAATGGCCTATAACATCGCCGTTGCTACCGACCTGTGGAATGCGGTGCCTTATTCACAGGCATTCACTGGTTTTGGAAATTTGAAGCCTAAGTACGACACGCAGGAAAGTATCTATACCAGCATTAATACTTTACTGGATGATGCGATAAAACTGTTTGCACAGGAAGATGCTTCTGCATCAGTGGGCGATAAAGACCTGATATATGGATCAGATCCGGATAAATGGACAGCTTTTGCTTATCTGTTAAAAGCGCGTTTTGCTTTACGTTTAACATACGCACCTGGTAAAGTAGCTACTACTCAGGCACAGGCAGCATTAACTGCATTGACTAAAGCCTTTCCTGATGCCAGCTATAATGCAGGTGTTCAGTTTGGTACCAAATCAGGATCAGAAGCTCCCTGGAACCAGTTTACTGTGAAATGGGGTAGTGTAGCGGTGTCGTCTAACTTCCTCAAAATGCTCAAATCAACAAATGATCCAAGATTGTCTGTAATGGTAGCAAAACCTCTAAAAGGTGATACGCTCAGAGGTAGAACAATAGGTACTCCCCAGGAGAATATTGATTCACTTTCAGGTGTGGGTGATTTCTTTGCTGCCGCTGATCAGTCCGTATATTTAGCAACTTATGATGAGCAGCTGTTCATCAAAGCGGAAGCTACTTATCTGGCTTCCCCCTCTGATCTTAATGCTGCTGAGACGGTTCTGAAAAGCGCGGTAGAAGCTAATATGACAAGATGTGGCTTGAATGCTAGCAGCGCAGCAGTACAGGCTTATATTACAGCTCACTGTAAACTCACGGCTGCTAACGCATATGAAGTGATCATGACGCAGAAATATATTTCTAACTACCTGTCACTTGAAGTATACAACGACTGGCGCAGGACTAATTTCCCTAAGCTTACTGTTGTACAGAACGCCTATCAGGGTATCACTACCGTTCCACGCAGATGGGTATATCCGGCTTCTGAAAACGAAACAAATGCTCAGCCGGAACAACCAGGTAAACTTACCGATCGCGTTTGGTGGGATACCAAACAATAATCAGTATTTCATTTAACTATTAATACGAAGCGGGTGTCTCTTTAGAGATACCCGCTTTTTTTGTGTGGCTACGATGTATGTTGCTTTTAAAGGGGATGTTTAAAGTTTCAGACACAGAATTTTGTAGCTATAGAACCCAGCCGTTCCGATGTGATTATTTATCAGGAATGCTAACAATTGGAATCAGCTATAGGAGGAAAAAAAAGCTCACAGGCGTTTGCACCTGTGAGCTTTTTTATGAAGATAAATAACTTACTTCAGTACTTCCTGCAGCTTCGCTTCCAGCGCGGGTCCTCTCAGGTTGGAAGCAATCACTTTTCCCTGCGGATCTAACAGGAAATTAGTAGGAATGGCATTGAGGCCATATAAAGGCACTACTGCCGAATCCCAGAATTTGAGATCACTTACATGATTCCAGGCCAGGCCATCTGCTTTGATGGCTTCCTGCCATTTATCTTTTGTTTTATCCAGTGATACACCCAGGATTGTAAAGTTCTTTCCTTTGTATTGCTGGTATGCTTTCACCACGTTAGGATTTTCCTGGCGGCAGGGACCGCACCAGCTGGCCCAGAAATCCACCAGTACATATTTACCACGGAATGAGCTCAGGCTGATCATTTTGCCGGATGGATCCGGAAGTGTAAAATCGGGAGCTACCTGCCCTACTTTTACGGCAGACGGCTCTTCTCCACCTGCAGCATCACCGCCGGCCTGATTTTTCTCCAGTTCCAGGATCTTATCGGTCATGCTTTTTACCAGGGTGTTTTTAGGAAAACGGGTAGCAAGATTAGTGATCACCTGCTTGTGCGCCACAATTTCTTCCCCGCTTCTTACCTGGCTGATAGCAAATACTGCTGTCGCAGGATTTTTTGTTTTATCTGCCATCAGGAAAAAGCCGTTTTCAAACTCTTTTTCTTTTTTCTGGAAAGCAGCCACCTTAGGTTGGAATGCGCTATCAGGCAGTATAGCGTGAAGGCTATCCAGGCTACGCATTTCTTCTGTAAGGGCAATAGACTGTTTGCTGATGTCGCTCATAAACTGCTGCAGTTCGGCAGTTGGTTCAGAACCACTGATCTTCACATCTTCCAGTTTATCGGCATCTCCATCTATTTTCATATTACCGGCATCAAGTGCGAGCAATATAAATTTGCCATTTTCAAAGCGTATGCGGTACAGACCCTGTTCGGGTACCATACCTTTCAGTGTGAATTTCCCACTGGCGTCTTTTACATTGGTAGAATCAACTACTTTCACATTATCCAATGTCAGTTCTTCCAGTAATACAGCACCCAGTGGTAAATTATTCAGGTGCCCCTCTATTTTAAATTCACCTTTTTCCGTTTGTCCGGCACATCCTGCAAGGAGAGCAGCGGCGGAAACCCATAATAAGTATTTTTTCATGCTACTATTTTTTGAACATTCATCTGACGGATGCCACTCAAGATAGGCTAAATATTTTCAATGCACATTTAGCCCTTCAGTTTTTCAGCCAGCAATTCGTTGGTAAGCCGCGGATCTGCCTTGCCTTTAGACAGTTTCATTACCTCTCCCACAAACAGTGACATAAGCCCTTTCTTTCCACCTTTAAAAGCAGCCACTTTATCGGGATACTTAGCCAGCACTTCATCAATGATAGGAGAAATATTATCGGCATTGTTATCCTGTAATAAGTTCAGGCGGGTGGCAATATCCATCGGGTGATCCGCAGGCGCCTGGATCATTTCCGGCAAAATACGGGACGAGGCGATGGAGAAGCTCACCTTTCCGGCGTCTGTAAGCGTAATCAATGCAGCGAGTGCCTGTGGCGTTACCGGGAAATGGCTGATTTCCGCAGAATGCTCGTTCAGCCATGATTTAACCGGCCCTAACATCCAGTTGGCGGCCGCTTTATATTGCGAGGTAACAGCAATCAGACTTTCGTAATAATCTGCGGTAGATTTATCATCGCAAATTACACGGGCATCGTATTCCGGCAAACCGAAATCGGCCGTATACTTACGGATAAGCTCTTCCGGCAATGCAGGCAATGTGGCCCGTATACTATCGATAAATTCATCAGTTAGTTTGAATGGCGCCAGGTCCGGTTCCGGGAAATAGCGGTAATCGTTGGCCTCTTCTTTGGAACGAAGCGAAAAAGAGCTGCCATTGGAGGCGTCAAAGCTGCGCGTTTCCTGTACCAGCGTACCCCCGGCTTCTATCAGATCAATCTGTCTTTTTACCTCGTTATCAATAGCCCGCTTTACGTTGCGGATGGAGTTCATATTTTTTACTTCCACCTTTGTACCCAGGGTGGTACTGCCTTTCAGGCGAACTGAAATGTTGGCATCACAGCGCATGCTGCCTTCTTCCATATTACCATCACATACGCCAAGATAACGCACCAGTCGGCGCATTTCGGTGAGATAGGCGTATGCTTCCTCACTGCTGTGAATATCCGGTTCAGTTACAATTTCCACGAGGGGCACGCCGGCACGGTTCAGATCTACATAGCTGTCGTGGGGATCCTGGTCGTGAAGTAACTTGCCGGCATCCTCTTCGAGATGAATGCGGTTCAGCTGCACATTGCGGGAGCCGGCGTCTGTAATAATGCTGATATAGCCTCCTTTACAGATAGGCGCTGTATGTTGTGATACCTGGTATCCTTTGGGAAGATCCGGGTAAAAGTAATTTTTACGGGCAAAATAGTTGTCCTTTTCAATCTCACAATGACAGGCAAGCCCCAGTTTAATGGCATATTCAGCCGCTTTGCGGTTCATACGGGGCAGTGTACCAGGATGTCCCATTGTAATCGGGCTGATATGTGTATTGGGGGCGCCGCCAAAGGCTGCGCTGTCGCTGCAGAATAATTTACTTTCGGTAAGCAGCTGGGCATGTACTTCCAGCCCGATCACTGTTTCATATTTACTGTATATATCGCTCATTTTCCGTACTGATTCCCACAAATATATTCAAATAATACCGTGATTTCAGGCTATTTGGTGCCAATAAATACCTAAATTGAGATACACATCAAAATTTCTGCCCTATGATCAGCAAGGCCCAGGCAAGTCAGCTTTACCAGGCGCAACAGGTTTATTTCGACTCAGGCGCTACTCTTTCGTATTCCTTCCGGAAAACGCAGTTAAAGCGCCTGAAAAACGGGATCAAAAAGTATGAAGATAAAATTACTGCTGCCCTGCATGCTGATCTGCATAAGCATCCGCTGGAAGCTTATGGTAGCGAGATAGGATTTTTGTATGAAGAAATCAGCTATATCCTGGAAGGTTTGAAACATTGGATGGAGCCGGAGCTGGTGACCTCCCCCTTTGTGACCTATCCCAGCAGCAGCCGGGTGTATAAGCAGCCGCTGGGACTTACACTTATCATTGGCCCCTGGAACTACCCGTTTATGTTGCTGCTCAGTCCTTTACTGGGAGCCATTGCCGGTGGCAACTGTGCCATTATCAAACCCTCAGAGCTGGCACCGCACACCGCAGCAGTAACTGCCGAGCTGATAAAAGATACTTTTGATCCTGCCTATATTACAGTAGTGGAGGGCGATGGCTCGGAGGTGATCCCTGCCCTGATGAGCTTTCGTTTCGACCATATATTTTTTACCGGTAGCATCCCGGTAGGAAAAAAGATCCTTGAAATGGCTGCACCTCATCTAACTCCGGTTACATTGGAACTGGGCGGTAAATCGCCCTGCGTGGTAGATGAAAAGGTGAATGTAACGGTAGCGGCTAAACGAATAGTATGGGGTAAATTCTGGAATGCGGGGCAAACCTGCGTAGCGCCCGATTATTTGCTGGTGCACCAGAAAGTGAAAGCAGAACTGGTAACTGCGCTGAAAGCAGCCATCACGGAGTTTTTCGGGGAAGATCCTTCCCGTAGTGACGATTATGCCCGTATTATTAATGCCAGGCGTTTTGATACGGTAGCAGGCTACCTGGGGGAAGGGCATATATTACATGGAGGACAAACCAACCGGGAACAACTGTATATAGCTCCTACTCTGCTGGAGGATGTGGAATGGACGGACCCCGTAATGCAGGAAGAAATATTTGGCCCCGTGTTGCCCATCCTTACCTATACGGGCCTGCCACAGGCTATACAGGCTATTAAGCAACTTCCCTATCCGCTGGCGTTGTATGTATTTACAAAGAATAAGAAAACGGAAAAAGCCCTGATAGAACAGGTGCGTTTTGGCGGGGGCTGCGTAAACAATGCGCTGGTGCATCTTACCAATCCTGAACTGCCTTTTGGCGGCGCAGGCTATAGCGGGATGGGAAAATATCACGGCAAATACAGCTTTGATACTTTTACACATCAGAAAGGAATGCTGAAAACGGCCACCTGGCTGGATGTTCCAATGAAATACCCGCCGTTTAAGAATAAGCTGAAGATGATGAAAATGGTGATGAAATAGAAGATTGCAGATGTTGGTATTTTATGGGAGATGAATACCAACACCTGCATTGAAGCTATATATCTGCTTTATTTAATTTTACAGGCAGCTTTATGGTCAACGTTTTATCCGTTCCGTTCCGGCGGATTTTTGCGGGTGCATCGCCTTTAACTTTGGCTTGTGTTTCACGATAGGCGTTAGACAATTCTGCTGCATTTTTAACCGGTATTCCGGCAAGCTCCGTCACGATATCATCTTTCTGGAAGCCGGCAGCAGCAGCCGGGGAGGAAGGACTTACGTCAATAACCTGTGCGCCTTCGTTGTTTTCTGTATCCTGTACCCGGAGGCCCAGTTTTTCTTTGTTATCAAAGTTGTCGCCAAACCCCTGGAACCCACGCGGCATCGGGAAAGAAAAGGACCTGGGCCCATTCTTTGGAAATGCAGATAAAGGCGGATGCATGCTCCAGCTGTTATCCATTTCTTTTCTTTCATCGAGGGTAACGGATACCTTGTTTGTTTTGGTATTGCGTATATATGTTACCGTTATCTTATCTGCCGGTTTATGTTTGCCGATTTCTTCAAATAATTCTGCCGGCTCATTGATCTTTTTATCATCTACGGAAGTAATGATATCGCCGGTTCTTATTCCTGCTTTATCGGCGGGAGTGCCTTTGGCTACTGATTTTACGGTTACGCCGGTGGCAGCCGCTTTTTCTGTGATCACACCAAGGATGGCTTTATTCATCACCGGCATTTCTATATCGTCTCCTTCGTCATCGCCATTGCCATTGAAAAGATCAAAGCTACCGCCCTGTAAAGGATTGCTTTCGAAGCTGAAGGCGTTGCCATCGCGGGGCGTAATTTTCCGGCGGAAAACAGAGAGGTCGGAGTCTTTATACTGGTCCAGTTTCTGACCATTGATGAGTACGTCGCCGTTTTTGATTTCCACGGTCACCTTACCGTCCTTATTGCTTTTTTGCTTGATCACAATTTCATCGAACTCTCCCAGCTGGTTTTTGGAGCTGTCTTTTGTTTGCGCAGATACCGCGCTCATGGCGAAGCAGGAAAAACCTGCTATAGTGAGAATTTGCAGTAACCTGGTCATGGTGCTAAGGTATTTTGTTGATTAAATTTAACTAATGCGACAAAATTAAAGGGTGGGTCAGGAAAGAAAAAGTTAAAATGTACGGGAATAGGCAAAAAAAGAGGAATCAAAATAAATGAAAGTGCTGAGCCTGGCCCCTATCCGGATTCCCGAATTGAAAGAGGGTGTATCGAATGTTGAATTGATCCCCGGGAGTTAAACGCTTTTTGGGAGGCACTTCAACATTCGATACACCCTCTTTTTTTCTTCCGGCAAAGACCAACCTAAAAGTAATCCCTTCGCAGTAAGGGGTAAACAGGCTGCAAAACACGTTTTAGCATTGTCAACACCTGTTTACCTTTTAGTCAGACCCTGTTTATGCGTTGAGGAATTTTTTTACTGCAGCTATTACCTGATCAAGTTTGTCTGTTTCCTGTCCGCCTGCTGTGGCAAAGGTCTTCTGGCCACCGCCGCCACCTTTGATCAATGGGGCAATATGCTCTTTAATAATCTTTGGCGCTTCCCATCCTTTGGTGGCCACCAGTTTTTCATCTATGCTGAGCGCCACACTGGCTTTCCCGCCGATATTGGCCACAAACAGCAACACATGATCCGGGATCTCGTTTTTAAGCTGGAAAGAAAGTTGTTTCAAACCTTCAGCATTGCTCACATTTACTACCTGTCCAAGGAAGTTAACGCCATTAATACCTTCTGCCTGTTGGCGTATGGTAGCTGCCAGGGCCCGCACTTTTTCCTGTTCCAGTGCATCCAGTTGTTTTTCCAGGGAAGCCTTATCCAGGAGCAGTGTTTCTATGGTTTTCACCGGTTCTTTCGGATTTTTCAGGGCCGCCTTAATTTCTTTCAGTTGCTGCAGCTGTTCGTTCACAAATGCTTCCGCTTTGGCGCCTGTTACAGCTTCCACGCGGCGTACACCTGCGGCAACTGCCCCTTCGGAAACAAATTTGAACTGGCCTAATTCACCGGTAGAACTGATATGAGTGCCACCGCAAAGCTCCACGCTGTAAGCCGGATCTATGATCACTACCCTTACCGTATCGCCGTATTTTTCGCCAAACAATGCCATGGCGCCGAGCTTCAGGGCTTCTTCCTTTGGCAGCTCGCGGATTACCACGGGAATGTTTTCACGTATTTTTTCGTTTACAATAGCCTCTATCTGCGCCAGTTCCTCATCAGTTACTTTAGCAAAATGGGAAAAGTCGAAACGCAGGGCATCTGCATTTACCAGCGAGCCTTTTTGTGCTACGTGCGTACCCAATACCTGCCGGAGTGCGGCATGCAATAAGTGCGTGGCGGAGTGATGGCGCTCGGTATTATGGCGTTTTTCTTTGGCTACAGCGGCTTTTACAGGTGCGCCGGGTTGTGCGGGCAGTTTATCTGCAAAATGTATGGTGAGATTGTTTTCTTTTTTGGTATCGGTAATATGAATTACTTCATCGCCAAAGTGCAGGGTGCCGGTATCGCCTACCTGTCCGCCGCTTTCAGCATAGAAGGGTGTTTGTCCCAGCACCAGCTGGAACTGTTCTTTGCCTTTTGCTTTCACAGTGCGGTACTTCAGCAGTTTGGTGGTGCTTTCCAGTTGCTCGTAACCAACAAAAACAGAATTGGGCGTTTCATCCAGAATTACCCAATCGCCCATATCCAGTTCGGTAGCAGCGCGTGAGCGGTCTTTCTGTTGTTTCATAGCGGCTTCAAAGCCTTTTTCATCTACAGAAAAGCCATTTTCAGAGGCTATCAGGCTGGTGAGGTCGTAGGGGAAACCGTAGGTATCATATAACTCGAAGGCGGTTTTTCCATCTACCGCTTTAGCAGTGCTGTGCTGGATAAAATCCTCTATCCGGCGGATACCGCTTTCAAGAGTCCGCAGGAAATTATTTTCTTCTTCAAATACTACTTTCTTCACGAAATCTACTTGCTGCTGCAGTTCAGGGAATACGTGTGAAAACTGGGCGGCCAGTACAGGTACCAGGTCGTGCAGCAGGGGCTTTTTCACTTCCAGGAAGGAGAAATAATAGCGTACAGCCCTGCGGAGGATACGACGGATCACATAACCGGCGCCGGTGTTGGATGGCAACTGCCCATCGGCGATGGTAAAGGATATAGCCCTGATGTGATCGGCAATAACACGGAAGGCAACGTCTTTTTTATCATCGGTGCCGGTGTATTTTTTGCCGGTAAGCCCTTCCGTGGTGTGGATGGTGCCCATGAACAGATCCGTGTCGTAATTGGAGGTTTTATCCTGCAATACCCTTACAAGACGTTCCAGTCCCATACCTGTGTCAACGTGCTGGGCCGGTAATGGCTCGAGCGACTTATCTTTCAGGCGGTTGAACTGCATGAATACATTGTTCCATATTTCAATCACCTGGGGATGATCGGCATTTACCAGGGTTTTACCGTCAACCTGGCTTCTTTCAGCCGCCGGCCGGCAATCCACATGAATTTCGGAGCAGGGCCCGCAGGGACCCGTATCCCCCATCTCCCAGAAATTATCTTTTTTATTACCCAGCAGGATACGGTCTTCCGCAATATGTTCTTTCCAGAAGTCATATGCCTCCTGGTCTTTAGGCAAA
This sequence comes from Chitinophaga sp. OAE865, assembly GCF_040546735.1. Lineage (NCBI taxonomy): Bacteria > Pseudomonadati > Bacteroidota > Chitinophagia > Chitinophagales > Chitinophagaceae > Chitinophaga > Chitinophaga sp. OAE865. The sequence continues at coordinate 1,122,665 of NZ_JBEPOF010000001.1, forward strand.
TTTTCATTTTCATCTCCCTGGAAAACAGTAACATACAGTTTGTCTTTAGGAATCTTATATACTTCGGTGAGCAGTTCCCAGCTCCAGGCAATGGCTTCTTTTTTAAAATAGTCGCCAAAGCTCCAGTTACCGAGCATTTCAAACATGGTATGGTGGTAAGTATCAATACCTACTTCTTCCAGGTCGTTGTGCTTGCCGCTTACCCGCAGGCACTTTTGCGTATCAACCACCCTTTTATTCGGGGGAACCCTGTTGCCCAGGAAGTAATCCTTGAACTGGTTCATACCCGCGTTAGTGAACATCAGGGTAGGATCGTTTTTAATAACGATAGGGGCAGATGGAACGATCTGGTGCCCTTTTGACGCAAAAAAGTCCAGGAATTGCTGTCTTATTTCAGATGCTGTCATAAATATTGATACGAATTAATATGTATTTTATATCTTATAAGCCGTAACCGGGTAGGGGCTTGTAGTTGTATTTCAAGCCCTTATGAAGTAGTTAGAAAATTGACAATCAAAAGGTTGATGTTTTAATCTAATTACAGTAGGTTTGTGCGCCTTATTTTCCCGCCGTGTTAAAGGGAGTGCAAAAATATTGAAACCTGTATGATTATGCAAAACAGGTTGTGTTACCCGGCAAAAATAGTTCAGTGGGAGAAGAAACGCCAACAATACCCATCCATAAGTTTGTACCTCGTGAAATAAATCTGCTGTCATAGCGTTCACTGCACTATGGCGCATAAAGTACACCCTGGTGCATGAAGAAGGTTAAATATTTTTATAATACCCAAACATTAAAATACGAGAAGCTCGTTGTTTCTCTGCGGGTAAAAATCCTGAGAATACTGGGATTTGTATCTGCGGCTATTGTGACCGGGGCTATTTTTCTTTCCGTAGCCTACCGGCTGGTAGACTCCCCAAAGGAGAAATCCCTTCGCCGGGACCTTGAAGGTATGAAGGAAAAATATGATGCGTTGCAGGGGCGGATGCGGGAAGTAAAGGGCAAACTGGCGGAACTGGAAGAACGTGACAATGAAATTTACCGGGTCATATTTGAGGCCTCCCCCATTCCCGACAGTACCCGCATGGGTAAAGTAAAGCGGGATGAAGAAGCGGCACAGCTGCAATCCTTTGCCAGCAGCGAAATCATCGCCTCCACCTCGGTATTGCTGAAAGAACTTGATAACCGCGTAAAGGCACAGGAAGCATCTTACAATGAAATTGATAAGATGGTAAAGAACAAGCAGCAGATGTTGGCCTCTATTCCTGCTATCCAGCCGGTATCCAATAAGGATCTTAAACATATTGCCTCCGGTTTCGGGTACCGGATCGATCCTATTTATAAAACCATGAAGTATCACGCCGGGCTCGATTTTGCGGCGCCCAGCGGTACTCCTATCTATGCTACCGGCGACGGCACGGTGGAAGAAGCCAGCCTGAGCGATGTGGGTTACGGCAACCACGTGATTATACGGCATGGATATGGCTATAAAACCCTTTACGGGCATATGCTCCGTATGAAGGTCAAAGCCGGGCAGGCTGTTAAGCGCGGCGATGTACTGGGTTGGGTAGGAAGTACCGGTAAATCGACCGGGCCTCACTGCCATTACGAGGTGATTAAAAACGGAGATAAGGTAGACCCGGTATTCTTCTTCTTTAATGATCTCACCCCGGAACAATTCGACAGGATGCTCAAAATGGCAAGGTCAGGAAACCAGTCGTTTGACTAAATCTGTTAGCTTTTAGCTGGTTATAAAGTTTCAGGATGTTATCTTAACCCAAAAAATGAGGGGGGAATGCTACAAGCTACAAGCTAAAAGCTTAACTTCATCTTTGTAAAAGATATTTGTCACCTCGTTTTTTACTACGATGCACCAGCTAGACCTTTTTTCGACATCTGGAGTACCGCATCCTGCCGAAGCTGCGGTAACAAGACCAGTTAAAGTAAAAGCAAAGGCCAGCAGCAAGAAGGCTGCCGTAGCAACCACCATACCTGGGAAAAAACGAGGGCGTAAATCATTGAAAGAGTTATCGGAGGACCCGGATCTGATTATGGAATTGGACAAATTGGTATTGGATAAACAGTATTATTCTATCAGTGAGGTAGCAGCCATGTTTAAGGTGAATACGTCGCTGATACGCTATTGGGAGAATGAGTTCGATATACTGCAACCCAAAAAGAACCGGAAGGGCGACCGCCTTTTCCGGCAGGAAGATATTCACCACCTTAAATTAATCTACCACTTACTGCGCGAAAGAAAGTATACGATAGAAGGAGCGAAGCAGAAACTAAAGGAAGATCATAAGCTGGCCGCCCGTAATTTTGAAATGGTACAGGCTTTGCTAAAGGTACGGGGTTTCTTAACGGAACTGAAAGATCAATTATAAAAACAACATTATGAGATTGAAAACATTACTATTGGGTGGTGGCTTGTTATTCTCGACCCTGGCCTGGGCTCAAAATGAAACAGTACTGAAGGGTAAGATAGATATGAAAACACTGATGAACGATACCTCCACAACGTGGTTCTACAAAGGTGTAAACAGCTACCAGCCTAACGACAATATGCTGAACTATATCAAAACCAACCGCGCCAATTTCAATATGGTAGTGGTAATGGGAACCTGGGACAATACCAGCCGCGAGGTGGTGCCAGCCTTATATAAAGTGATGATCACCGGCGGCAGCCCTGATGAGCAGATCACGATGTTTGCGGCAGATAAGAAACTGCAAACTGATGCACCGGTAGATTATAAAATAAAGAAGTTACCCACCATCATCGTATTCAAGGATGGTAAAGAAGAAGGCCGTATTGTAGGCGCTCCAAAAGAATCAATTGAAGCCGACATTTCCCGCATCCTGCTGAGCAGCACGAAGAAGGAGAAAGAATAGTGTAGCGGATCGCCTTCGGCGATTGTCTTGGAACACTGATTATGATGATTTGTTTGATTTAATCATATTGAATTCTAAAGAAATAAGGGAGATAAAAGTAGGTAATACTTTATCTCCCTTATTCATTTATAAACAAAAATTAAAATCCGCAAATCATCATAATCATCATAATCAGTGTTCCAAGACAATCGCCGAAGGCGATCCCCTCAGCTCACCGCATGTCGGTGAGCGTCACACTGGTGGAAGTACTCGGCAGTTTGAGCCCGCGAGCTTCCAGCAGTTTTATTACATTCAGGTTAACCGTTTCCCTTAACAAGTTATACTGGGTGCCATCAATAATATAGGTGTTGAAAATGATCTGGATCACATAGGTATCTTTGGTAAAGTCGTTCAGGTTCACCGTAAAGTTTTCCAGGATGTTAGGATTGCTGCCCAGCATATGCCGCACATCCTGAAGGAACAACAGGAGGGTTTCCGCAGGAGTTTCCGTTCCCAGCTCCAGTTTCAGGGCCACCCGCTGCTGTGTGCGCAGCGAAAGGTTATCCAGGATACTATCCACCATTTTTTTATTGGGAACTGTTACAAATGTTTTTTCCAGTGTTCGGATGCGTGTACTGCGTAACCCGATTTTTTCCACGGTTCCCTGCCATGAATCTACCTTAACGTTATCGCCTACACGGAATGGTTTATCAAAGAAGATGATAAAGGAGCCGATCAGGTTTTCTATACTTTCTTTTGCAGCCAGTGCCAGGGCGGCAGCGCCTATTCCCAGACCTGCAACGATCTTTTCTACCAGCCCCGGTCCGAACAGGATACGGATAAAGGCGATGGCGCCCATAATGAACACAATGGCCTTGAAAAAATCGCGAAAGAAAATAATGAACTGGTTATCTGTTTTATCTTCCGTAAGATCCGCTTTCTTTTCCAGTACAAGGGCAACGAAATCGATCAGCCGCAACATGATCCAGATAATGCTCATGCTCAGCGCCAGGTTCAGTATAGTATTGGTTACATCGTGCAGGGTGGCCTTATTGTAAATATGGACATTAAGGATCTGCGGAAATGTAAAGCGGTCGATGGTAAGCATGAAAGTAACGAGCAGGAAAAAATATTCCAGTGGGCGCAGCAGCAGGCTGATAAAATCTTTTTCCTCGATTTGCGGCGACCAGTGCCGCACCAGCCGGAACAGGATGGTGGCCAGTCCTTTTGAAATATATCGTTTGATAATAAATACAAACAATAAAACACCGATCAATATCAGGTAGTCCTGTACAGGGTTGTCTAAAATTACTTTGTTTAAAAAATCGTTCATAAGTTACAGCTAAATAATTCTACTGCTTTCCTGGTTAATCAATATTACGCCTGGCTTGCTGCCGGGATTAAAAGTACCATAGGTATCCTGTATGCTCAGAGCCTTTGCGCCATTAAATGTAGCCCATTGCAGTATTTCTTCCAACGGAATTTCCGGAAAATGCCGGCGGATGGTTTTTATTTCTTCCCAGATGGATAAACAGTGATTGGAAGCCAGGCTATCGGTGCCCAGGGTGATATTGCATTGCAGTTGCCTGAACTGTTGAATATCCGGTAAACGGTTCTCGATGTACAGGTTGGCCTGGGGACAAAGGCACCACCAGGTTTCTACAGGTTGCTGCTGCGCAAAGCGAATATCGGCTGCATCGGTAAAGGTATTGTGTACCAGCAGGATCTTATTCCGGGAAAAGTAAGGAAGATAGGCTTGCAGGCTGTTGGTACCAGTAGGCTGAAAGCTGCTGATATCCATCCCGAAATGCTGGTAAAAAGACAGGAATTCTCCTGTTTTCTGCTGGTATAATTCATTCTCCGACGGTGTTTCCTGGTTATGAATGCATACCGGCGTATTATCCGGGGTACCAGCCAGTAACCCGAATAAAGTATTGCTGACGGAATAAGGTGCGTGCGGCACAATAGAACAGTGGTGATGGGATCCGTTAATTTCCCGGAACGACGCCAGTACATCCATGCTGTATTGATAACGGCTGTCGGCGCCGGCAGGCGCTACACCCATACATTCCACAAAAGTGTGGTAGTACATCCTGGTCTGCTGTTTCTTTACCATGGTGGTCGTACCGTTGCTGATATCACCCACCGCGGAAATACCGCTTTCCCACATCTCCTGTTCGGCCCTGTCGATAATAGCGTTATAGTCGCCGCCAGCCAGGTGCCTCGATTGCATTACCTGTGTGAGGAAGGCAGGCAGGCCGGTTTTTTCGGGAATCACACCTTTCATATGGGATAATTCCAGGTGACAATGGGTATTTACAAATCCCGGGCACAGTATTCCATCCAGCTCCCTGACATTTTCACCGGCGTCGGATTCGGCTACAATGCCCGCTACTATGCCATCTTCATTAAGTATTAATACTTTCCCGGGACCCAGCAGATGCGTACCGTTAAATATATCTTTTCCCTTTAATTTGATCTGTTTCAATTACCTGCTGTTTAATTAAGTTAATGGTGTTAATTTTGCAACCCGATTGGCAGTATCATTTCCGGTTGGAAAGGGTACTCAAAAGTCAAATATAATTATGATAGACAAACTGGAAGCTATAAAAGGTCGTTTCGAGCAGGTATCGATGGCGCTTACCAACCCCGAGGTTGTTAGTGATAACAAAAAATTTGGTCAGCTCAGTAAAGAATACCGGCAGCTGGAAAAGATCGTGAAGGCATATGACGCCTACCGTAAATTGCTGGACAATATTGCATTTAACAAAGAAGTGCTGGACAGCGGCGATGATGAAATGCGTGAACTGGCCAAAGCCGAAACAGAAGAACTGCAGGAGCAGAAAGGCGCCCTTGAAGCCGAGATCCGTAATCTGCTGATTCCAAAGGATCCACAGGATGAGAAGAACGCCATCCTGGAGATCCGCGCCGGTACAGGCGGAGATGAAGCCAGTCTTTTTGCCGGTGACCTGTTCCGTATGTACCTGCGTTTCTGTGAGCTCAAAGGCTGGACCACCAGTTTGCTGAGTGAAAACCCCGGATCTGCAGGCGGCTACAAGGAAATAGTGATGGAAGTAAACGGCGACGATGTATACGGTACCCTGAAATTTGAATCCGGCGTGCACCGGGTACAGCGTGTACCGGCTACAGAAGCCTCCGGGCGGGTGCATACCTCAGCAGCAACGGTAGCAGTATTGCCGGAAGCGGAAGAAGTGGATGTGGATGTACGGGAAGCAGATATTAAAATGGATACTTTCCGTTCCTCAGGTGCGGGCGGCCAGCACGTAAATAAAACCGAATCGGCTGTTAGGTTAACGCATATCCCTACCGGCGTAGTGGTAGAGTGCCAGGAAGGGCGTAGCCAGCATTCCAACAGGGAAATTGCAATGAAAATGTTACGGACCCGCATATACGAAGCAGCGGTACGTAAACACGAGGATGCTATTGCCTCCCAAAGGAAAAGTCTTGTATCTACGGGCGACCGCTCCGCCAAGATACGTACCTACAATTATCCCCAGGGCCGTGTGACGGATCACCGGATCGGGATGACAGTCTACAATATGGACGCCTTTATGAATGGCGATATTAAGGATATGATAGACGCCCTCCAGTTCGCCGAAAATGCAGAGAAGCTGAAACAGGGCAGTTAATAATCATTGATTTTGATTTTGTGGAAGGATAAGAGCTGTCCCCTGCTGTTATCTTTCCACAAAATTCCGGGCAGCTTAATTTGTAATCACATAAAATATCCTACATTTAGTCAGCGGTCACAGGCCGTGGCACTAAAAGAAAACCTTTTCTTCCCCTAAAATTATCATCAAAATGTTAGAGCAATTAATGGACCTGGTCCGCGAAAATGCCCAGGGCGCTGTGGTAAACAACCCTGCAATTCCTAACGAACAGAATGAAGCCGTAATAGGTGCGGCTACTTCTTCCATTGCATCAGGTCTGCAACAGGAACTGGCAAGTGGCAATACTGAAGGAGTGTTGTCTTTACTGGGAGGCGCCAATAGTGATACTTCCAGTGCTAACCCGGTGGTGGGAAACATATCCAATAACTTCATAGGAACGCTCCTGGAAAAATTCCACCTGGATAAAGGCACCGCCACACAACTTGCGGCTACCCTGATCCCAACTGTATTAGGCTCCCTGGTTAATAAAACAAAGGACCCCAATAACAGCAGTTTCAGTCTGGATAGTATCCTTAATTCACTGACCGGCGGCTCTGCGCAGGGGCTTAACCTGAACGGTATACTGGGCGGACTGTCTGGCGGCCTCGATAAGAACGGCGATGGCCAGGTAAACCTGGAAGATTTGAAAAGCCTGCTATCCAACGGCGCCCAGCAGCAGCAACAACAGGCGGGCGATGGTGGTGGAATTGGCGGATTATTAAAAAACCTGCTTGGGTAATCTTTTTCGCTACTTCATTGTTATATAGTCGTATACGTTACTTTTCTATGCGCAATTATTGTTATGTGATTTATGGCTGCAATTTTTTTATTGCCTGTTTACTTCTACTTATCAATATGTTGTGACTCATAAATCAACTTGGCAAGTTATTTGATTACAAGTTTTTCAATTAATTTTGTCAATGGAATTAATGCGAAAAAACCTTCATGTCTAAATTTATTATGATGAAAAAACTCAATGTTCTGATAGCTGTGGTCTTGTCAACAACCATGTTCTTCAGTTGTAAAACCTGGCAGGGTATAGATAATACTAAAAAAGGCGCTGCCATTGGTGTAGGTGGCGGAGCAGCCGCTGGTGCAATAATTGGTAAAGCAGCCGGTAACACTGCATTGGGAGCTATTATTGGTGCTGCATTAGGTGGTGCCGGTGGTGCTTTGATCGGTAAGAAAATGGATAAACAGGCCCAGGAAATAAAGACCGAGGTGCCAAATGCGACCGTAGAACGTGTGGGTGAAGGTATCAATGTAACATTTGATGCCGGCGTTTTATTTGGCTTTGATAAATCCAACCTGTCTGCCGTAGCCCAGGACAATATCAAACAGCTGGCGGTTATCCTGAACAAATATCCTGACACTTATGTGCGTGTGGAAGGTCATACCGACGACAAGGGTACAGATGAATACAACATGGGATTGTCTGAAAGAAGAACTAAAAGCGTAATGGCTTACCTGGAAGCGCAGGGTATTGCAAAGAGCCGTATCCAGGGATTCTGGTATGGTGAGTCACAGCCTAAAGTACCTAACGATTCAGATGCTAACCGCGCCATTAACCGCCGTTGTGAGTTCTCTATCTTTGCAAATGATAAAATGAAGAACGACGCGAAGAAAGAGGCTGGTCAGCAGTAAAAAAATAATAAGAACACTTATTTCTCATAAGCAGATATATTCCCCCCTGGCTACAGGGGGGATTTTTTATTTATCCTTGTTAAAGAACAGGTAAACAACAATTTTGAATACCCATACTCCGGCAATAGCGCCTAAAGTGTCTGCAACTAAATCATACATATCAAAGCTGCGGCCTATAGCCCAGTATTTCTGGATAAATTCAATTGCAAGGCCATAACCTGCTGCCAGCAAAACCAGGAGCACAAGTGTGGTGGTGGAGATGTGTTTCTTTTGCCAGTAAATAGCAAGGCTCAGGAACAGCACGATGCCGCCGAAAAGGCAGAAGTGAACAAACTTATCAAAATGGATCCTGTCAAGAAATGAGTTGGAGGGAATATCCTTCCCCGGAAGGGTACACAAAACAAGGATCAGGATGATCCATAAAATAGCTGGTGTATAATATCTCAGAAGTTTCATGATCCTTTTTTAGTAGTAGTAAAAAGGACAACAGGCTTACCGTTCAATAACGTAGCCTGTTGTCCTTGCTTATATAAAAGATTATTTTGGTCAGAATTATTCACCCACCAGCGCCTGGTAAGCAGCAGCATCCAGGAGCGCTTCCACATCAGCCGGGTTGGTAACGGTAACTTTCACCATCCAGCCCTTGCCATACGGATCCTGGTTTACCAGCTCCGGAGAGGCTTCCAGCTCAGGATTCACTTCATTAACGGTACCTGCAACAGGCATAAACAGGTCGGACACTGTTTTTACTGCTTCTACTGTGCCAAATACTTCTTCGGCGTTTATTGTTTTGCTCAATGAGTTGATATCTACAAAAACGATATCGCCTAATTCGCGTTGTGCAAATTCAGTGATGCCGATGGTAGCTACATTACCCTCTAATAAAACCCATTCATGATCCTTTGTGTAACGCAGGTTTGACGGAAAATTCATATCAAGTTTGATTTTGAGCCGTAAAAATACAGAAACTATTATGATTTTAACGGCGGGCTATCGTAAATTTTGACTTTCTGCCGACATGCCATTTTTCTCTAGAAGAACAGCCATTTCTTCACAATACGGATTTTCATAGGCACGTCCTGAAGAGGCCTGTCGTGGCTATCGGTTTTGAGCGCTGCAATTTTATCGATCACTTCCATGCCTTTGATCACCTGGCCAAATACGGTATAGTTTTGATCCAGGTGAGGGCTGCCTCCTGCTGTTTTGTATACCTGCCGCTGGTCTACCGGTATTTTGCGGCCTTTCAGCCTTGTTTGCTCCAGCTTGTCCAGTTGTTCATCAGTAAATACTTTGCCTTGCACAATGTAGAACTGGCAACCGGAAGATGCTTTGTCGGGCCGGTCTTCCCGGGCCGCAGCCAGTGCGCCTTTGCGGTGAAATAAATCCAGCTGGAATTCCGGTGGAATGGTATACCCCACATCGCCGTTACCCAGTGTATCACCCGGAAGGGCATGTTTGGAATCAGGATCACCACCCTGGATCATAAAGTTCCGGATAACACGGTGAAACAGGGTGCTGTCGTAGAAGTGTTGCCTGGCCAGCTTTATGAAGTTGTCGCGGTGTTTGGGCGTTTGGTCATACAACCGGATAACCATGGTGCCATAGGGAGTAATTACTTTTACTTTCCGGTTTTTGGCAGCCGCCAGGCTAACAATCAGTAAAAAAAGGGTACTAAGGAGTAACAGTTTCTTCATATGGGTGTATTATGCTTCTTCATGACCGGCAAAGTAAGCAATTACATGCTCTTTCAGGAAGATTTCCTGTTCGGTCATTTCCATTTTTGGAACCGGCTGCGTTTCTTTGAAATGCGGCCATCCGTCTTTATCGTAGCCATCAAGTTCAAAGTAACCACTCTGGCTTAGCAGCGTGCATACAGCCACGTGCATCAGGTCCTGCTTTTGTTCTTTGGTATATTTCTTCTTTAAATTATTTATTTCATTTACGCCGATGAGAAAAAGAATAGCTTCCATATTGGGCGTTTTACCAAACCTTTTGGTAAGCATCTCTTCTACAGGTTTCCAGCGCTTCTCAAAATCTTCCATATTGCTGTTACTTTTAAATGATGAGCGTTTTTGCCAACGCCTTATTCCCCGCAAAGGTACGTTATAGGGAAAAATATTATATAAATATGCCGGGCTTTATTAATTTAGGCAGCGCCGTAGAATGATTATTTAGCGGGAATGAGCCATAGTAGCAAGTTTAACAGCATTTTAACGGCCCATTCACATAGTGATAAGTTTTATTTGACCAGAGAATGTTTATTTTAGCACACCTGAAAAATTATTAGCATGGAAAATACATCGTCCGACATCCGGCAACTGAATGAGAAGATCCACCAGGCAAGCGCTTTCGTGGACCTGCTCACAATGGAGTTAGGTAAAGTAATTGTTGGCCAGCGTTATATGGTGGAAAGACTGCTCATCGGTTTGCTGGCCCAGGGCCACGTACTGCTGGAAGGCGTACCCGGTCTGGCAAAAACCCTGTCTATCAAGTCCCTGTCATCCGCTATCAACGCGAAATTCAGCCGTATCCAGTTTACGCCCGACCTGCTGCCTGCGGATGTGATAGGTACCATGATCTATAACCAGCAAAAGAATGAATTTGTAGTACGCAGAGGTCCCATCTTCGCCAATTTTATCCTGGCAGATGAGATCAACCGCGCCCCGGCAAAAGTGCAGAGCGCCCTGCTGGAGGCTATGCAGGAAAGACAGATCACCATCGGCGATACCACTTTCAAACTGGATGAGCCTTTCCTGGTACTGGCCACCCAGAACCCGATTGAACAGGAAGGAACTTATACCCTGCCGGAAGCACAGGTAGACCGTTTCATGCTGAAAGTAGTGATCGGGTACCCTACAAAGGAAGAAGAAAAACAGATCATCCGTCAGAACCTGAACCCGGAGCTCTCCACGCCTATCCGTTCCATTATCCAGCCTTCAGATATCCTGGAAGCACGTAAACTGGTAAGGGAAGTATACATGGATGAGAAGATCGAAAAATATATTCTTGATATCGTTTTTGCCACCCGTAACCCGGAAGACTATAAACTTAATAAACTGAAACCGCTGATCGCATATGGCGGTTCTCCAAGAGCCAGTATCAACCTGGCCTGGGCTGCCAAAGCCTACGCTTTCATGAAGCGCCGTGGCTATGTGATCCCGGAAGATGTGCGTAATATATGCTTCGACGTTATGCGTCACCGCGTAGGCTTAACCTATGAAGCAGAGGCAGAAAACGTTACCAGCGAAAATATTCTGAGTGAGATCCTGAATGCAGTGGAAGTTCCATAGCAGGACCGGTCATTTTCCGTAATTAGTAACTCAAAATCTTTCCCATTGGATACGGCTGAAATATTAAAAAAGGTAAGGCAGATAGAGATTAAGACGAAAGGGCTTACCAACCACATATTTGCGGGTGAGTATCATAGCGCCTTTAAAGGACGTGGTATGTCGTTCAGCGAAGTAAGGGATTATCATTTTGGTGATGATGTAAGGTCTATCGACTGGAATGTAACAGCCCGGTTCAACCACCCTTTTGTAAAGGTTTTTGAAGAAGAAAGGGAGCTTACCGTAATGCTGCTGGTGGATATGAGCGAAAGCTCCTCTTTCGGCACCAAAAAACAGGATAAACGCGACCTGATCACGGAATTATGCGCTGTACTTGCTTTTTCTGCCATCAAAAATAATGATAAAGTGGGCGTTATCTTTTTCAGCGATGGTATGGAAAAGTATATCCCGCCTAAAAAAGGTAAATCACATATTCTTTTCATTATCCGTGAGCTGCTATCGTTTACGCCTAAACGAAAAGGAACAAATATTAAAGAGACCCTGCGTTTCTTTAACAACGCTACCAAAAAACGGAGCATCGTTTTTATGCTGAGCGATTTCTTATCAGGAAATTACCAGGACGCATTGAACATCGCTGCAAAAAGACATGATGTGGTAGGGGTACAGGTGTATGACCAGCGCGATAAAGAACTGCCACCGGTAGGCCTGATCCAGGTAGCAGATGCTGAAACCGGCGCCACCCAATGGGTGGATACCAACGACCGCAGGGTGCGCCAGTATTATGAACAGCAATTTCTTCAGCATTCACAATATTGCAAAAATGCGTTTATGAAAAGTGGCGCAGAATTAGTGAGCGTACGTACCGACGAGGATTATGTGAAAGCGTTACAAACATTTTTCCTGAACAGGGCATAGATATAAAGGAGAGCAAATTAAACATGTATAAACAACAAGTTATAAGGCGTATATTTTTATGTTGCATACTGGGACTGTTATTTCCCTTTTCCCTGCTGGCACAGCAGGCAGTGGATGTAACCGCTAAAGCAGATACCAACAGTATCAGGATAGGCGAGCAGATAAAACTGCAGCTTACCGCCAAGCTTACAGCGCAACAGTTTAAAGACGCCAACTTCAAAGTGCTCTTCCCGGTATTACCTGATTCACTGGATCATTTTGAAGTGGTAACCCGCTCCAATCTTGATACACTGGTAAACCAGGATCAGCATATACTCCATCAAACTTATACTCTTACCAGCTTTGATTCCGGCCATTGGGAAATTCCCCCGATGCACTTTGAAGTTTTCAGCGGCGCCAATGCCACTGCCGACTCTGCAGTGACCCTGCCTATAGGGATAGATGTAAACACCGTGGCGGTAGATACCACCAAAGCATTTAAGCCTATTAAATCGATAAAGGGTGTTGCCTGGAGTATATGGGATTACTGGCTGTATATTGTAATTGGCGCAGCAGCTGTGCTTATTATAGGTGGGCTGATATGGTATTTCCGCACCCGTAAAAAGCCGGAACCGGTTGTAAAAACGCCGGTTGTTTCTCCTTACGAAATTGCTGTCCGCGAACTGAGAACATTGAAAGAAGAGAAAGTTTGGCAACAGGGCGATATCAAGCAATACTATACCCGGTTAACGGATATTTTGCGTACTTACTTTGAGCACCAGTTCAATATTGCTGCCCTGGAGCAAACCAGTGAAGAGTTGTTGCAGAATATTAAACCGGTAACTAAGCTGAACCAGCAAAGGGATAAACTGCGTTCATTGCTGGCAATTGCAGATCTGGCAAAGTTCGCCAAACTGCAACCCACGGCAGATGAGCACACAGAATGTATGCAGAAGGCCGAAGAAATCCTGGAATGGACCAAGCCGAAAACAGGACCTGCAGAGGAAACCGGTGCGGATACAACCCTGGAGAAAGCATAAAGTCAGCATGGATCTTAATTAAAAATTGATGAATTTTTCAACCTGGAAAAATATTGAATTTGCCTACCCGGCTTTCCTGTGGCTTCTGCTGCTGGTGCCGGTACTAATATACTGGTACTTTGCACGGCGTAAAGGCCGGCAAAGCGTAATGATGGTATCTTCCATTGAAGGTTTGAAAGGATTGCCGGTATCCTGGAAAATACGTTTCAGGCCCTTATTGCTGGTGCTGCGTATCCTGGCGGTGATTGCGCTGATTGTAGCCCTGGCGCGGCCACAAACCTCCAACACTTCTGAAAGTATCGACAGTGAAGGGATTGATATTGTAATGGCGATCGATATTTCAGGCAGTATGCTGGCGGAGGATCTGCAACCCAACCGGATGGAAGCAGCCAAGCGGGTAGCCACCGATTTTGTGGATAAACGTATCAGCGACCGTATCGGCCTGGTGGTGTTTTCCGGCGAAAGCTTCACCCAATGCCCTATCACCACTGATCATGCGGTACTGAAGAACCAGATCATGCAGGTGAAAAGCGGTATGCTGCAGGATGGTACTGCTATTGGTATGGGCCTTGCTACTTCGGTAGACCGCCTGCGCAATAGCCGGGCAAAAAGCAAAGTGATCATTCTCCTTACAGACGGGGTGAATAATACCGGCCTTGTAGACCCGCTCACTGCACTGGAAATTGCCAAGGCATTTAAGATCCGTGTATACACTATCGGCGTAGGTACCATAGGTAAAGCCCCATTCCCTATGCCGATGTCTGATGGCAGCGTACAAATGGTAATGCAGGATGTACAGATCGATGAACCACTCATGAAAAAGATCTCAAAGGAAACCGGTGGTAAATATTTCCGGGCCACCAATACCAATGATCTGAAGAGCATCTACAATGAAATTGACCAGCTGGAAAAAACAAAAGTGGAGATCACTTCTTATAAGCGTTTCGCAGAACATTTCTTCCTGCTGGCAATGATTGCTTTAGGCTGCATGCTGCTGGAAGTTGTACTGCGCTACACACTATTCAAGAGCCTGCCTTAGCGGAGGGGGGGGCGCCTTCGGCGCTGTTAAATTGTCTTGGAGCAGGATTACGCTGATTATGCTGATTTTTCTGATTTGATTTTTGGATTTATAAATGATTAAGGGAGATAAGAGCGAAAATGTCCGCTTATATCTCCCTTAATTATTTTTTTAAAAAAAAACTCAAAAATCAAATCAGAAAAATCAGCATAATCAGCGTAATCCTGCTCCAAGACAATTTAACAGCGCCGAAGGCGCTCCCCTCCGCAAAAAAAAAATTCGCGTACCTTTGGGCATCTTATAAATATGCAAGCAACAGTATATAAATCAACGGGAAGCTGGTATGTGGTAAGAACCGCTACCGGCGAAACTTTCCAGGCCAGGATGAAAGGTATTTTCAAAAAGAATGAAGATATCACTTCTACCAATCCTATCGCCGTAGGCGATGTAGTGGAAATTGTGGAAGATGATAGTGATGCTAACGCCAAGAATGCCATGATCACGGAAATAGGTTCCCGGAAAAATTATATTGTGCGCAGTTCTCCCCATGGTAAAAACAAAAAACATATAGTAGCCGCCAACATGGACCAGGCAATGCTGGTGTGCACGGTAAAGGAACCCCGTACTTCGCAGGGCTTTATTGATCGCTTCCTGGTTACTGCCGCTGCCTATCACATCCCCGTGATACTGGTTTTTAACAAACAGGATATTTACAGGGAAAAAGAAATCGAAAAGTTTGAAGAAATGGAAGCGCTGTACAGCGATATCGGTTACCAGGTATTATTAATTTCCGCTACTAATGGTGAGGGTGTAGATGATGTAAGGGCGCTGCTGAAAGATAAAACCACTTTAATGGCAGGGCATTCCGGTGTAGGGAAATCCTCCCTGATCAATGTACTGATGCCCGGACTGGAGCTGAGGACCAAAGCTGTAAGCGGATGGAGTGGCAAGGGGTTGCATACCACCACCTCTGCTGAAATGTACGACCTGCCTTTTGGTGGCTGCCTGATAGATACTCCCGGTGTAAGGGAATTTGGAATTGTAGATATTTCAAAGCCGGAGCTTTCCCACTATTTCCTTGAAATGCAACCCTATATTGCCCAATGCCAGTTTAATAACTGTTTGCATATCAATGAGCCCGGCTGCGCCGTAAAAGCAGCAGTAGAGGAAGGGCATATTGATGCCGACAGGTATGTGAGCTACGCTACCATCCTGGAAACCATTGAGGAAGAACAATACTGATCAGCCTTTTCCCGGTTTGCCTAATTCGTCCAGCACTTTTTCAGCGCCCCAGTTACGCCTGGGTTGGGGACAGCCTTTTTTTTGTGTTCTGCAGGCGGTAAAGGCAAGAATAGCCATCAGGGCCAGTAGAATAACCTTACGCATAGGATAGGTTTAAAACAGGCGCATTTGTTTGCCCGCCTTACGGTTTTGTTGCTTGATGTCTTTTGTGTAGTAGTTGGAAGCGGGGCATCCTGTTTTTTGCGATGAACAGCTGGCAAACAGGATACTCCCCGATATCAGCAGGCATACTGGTATTTTCATAGGAGGATATTTGCCTGCAATATAACGTTTTTCTATAACATGAACATTATGGTTCCTTTACTTCCTCTGCATGCTGATACCAGGATGCGTACATG
The DNA here is from genome assembly GCF_040546735.1 of Chitinophaga sp. OAE865. NCBI lineage: Bacteria > Pseudomonadati > Bacteroidota > Chitinophagia > Chitinophagales > Chitinophagaceae > Chitinophaga > Chitinophaga sp. OAE865. Next base: position 1,138,730 of record NZ_JBEPOF010000001.1, read on the forward strand.
CTGTAGTTTTTGGAAATACGGTTAATCTCCCCGTTGATAAGGGCCATGTCAATATCCTTCACTTTACGGGCAGGCACACCCGCGTAAATAGTGCCTGGTTCCACGTGTGTGTCGCTAAGCACAACGGCGCCCGCAGCAATAATACTGTTGCTGCTTACACGGGCATTATCCATCACAATAGCGCCCATACCCACCAGCACATTGTCTTCAATAGTGCAGCCATGAAGTATGGCATTATGGCCAATAGACACATTATTGCCTACTATTGTTTTTGTTTTCTGGTAAGTACAGTGAATTACTGCACCATCCTGTACGTTCACGTTTTCGCCGAGGCGGATACTGTTTACGTCGCCGCGAACAACAGCATTGAACCATACCGTGCAACCTTTACCCATTACTACATCCCCTACTATGGTAGCGTTAGGGGCCACGTAACAGTCTTCAGGAATTTGAGGAGTAATTCCGTTCAGTGGAATAATGTGCGCCATAATTAAATGTTTTAGTGCTTATATTACAAATATAACAATTACTAATTAGCAGTTGTTTTCTAACTTCGCAAAGAACAGCGTAGTTAGTGATATGAATAACAGGCAACTTTTTTTGCAGCATGTAGCACAAACCTCCGATGCCCCTCTGGCACTGGAGATAGTGAAGGCGGAAGGCATGTATATGTGGGATGTGAACGGAAAACGATATCTCGACCTCATTGCCGGTATCAGTGTATGTAATGTAGGGCATTGCCATCCTGCCGTTGTAAAGGCTATCCAGGACCAGGCGCAACAGTATATGCACCTGCTGGTATATGGCGAATTTGTGCAATCGCCCCAGGTAGCCTTTGCCAGCCTGCTCACAGAGCACCTTCCGGAAAACTTAAACTGCGTATACTTTACCAACTCCGGCGCCGAAGCTGTGGAAGGCGCTATGAAGCTGGCCAAGCGATATACCGGCCGCCATGAAATAGCGGCCTTTAACCGCAGTTATCATGGTTCCACCCAGGGCGCCTTGAGCATCCTCGGGGATGAATACTGGCGCAACGCCTACCGGCCCTTGTTGCCCGGGATTCAGCACCTGGAGTATAATGACTTTGCATCATTGGAATTAATAACAGAAAGAACTGCAGCGGTGATCGCGGAAAGCGTACAGGCAGAGGGCGGCGTAATAGTACCACAACGGGAATGGCTACACGCTTTGCGGGGAAAATGCACTGCTGCAGGCGCACTGCTGATACTGGATGAAATCCAATGCGGTTTTGGGAGAAATGGAACACTATGGGCTTTCGAACAGTTCGGTATTGTGCCCGATGTTTTATTGCTGGGTAAAGCACTCGGTGGAGGTATGCCTCTGGGCGCTTTTATTGCCTCCCGCGATATTATGTGGACGCTGACCAATAACCCTGTATTGGGCCATATCACAACGTTTGGCGGGCACCCGGTTAACTGCGCCGCAGGCCGCGCCGGCTTCCAGGCATTGCTTGACCAGCACCTTTTGCCAGAGGTGAATGCGAAAGGACAATTGTTCCTGGATCACCTGAAACATCCGGCCATAAAATCAGTGCGTTCGCTGGGCTTAATGATGGCAGTGGAGTTTGAAAGTTTTTCCGTAAATAAAAAGGTGATCGACTATTGCATCAATAAAGGCGTGCTTACAGACTGGTTCCTCTTTGCCGCCGAATGCATGCGTATTGTACCTCCGTTGATCATTACGCCCGAAGAAATTAAATGGGCCTGCAGCATTATCTGCGAAGCAGCAGATAATATATAACTATATAACTATATAGCAAGTTTGACTAAATAGTAAGCATTCCTTACTATTGGATCAGGAATTCAATCTGCTGAAAGTAAGTGTAACCCGTTTGGAAAATAATTCTATGGCATCATTTCCGAGAAAAGATAAGTAGTAATAATATTTTCCCTGTGCAGTTATTTCGTGAAGGTTATTGTTGTACTTAAATTTCCCCCGGTAAAACTGATCAAGGGTACTGCTATCTGCGGTTCTTTCCGGGTGAATGGAAAAACTGGTGATAGTTGCCTGGTGAAACTCGGCGATGATTTTAAAATCGTCGTTTGTAAATCTTAACTGTAGCAGTTTTTCTTCAGGGTCCAGTTTAATTTTTATGCATTGATAATCATTATGCAGATCATAATAGTTACCATCTATTTCTCCCTGCAGGATGCTTTCAAATAACGGGGTATGTGTTACATCTTTCATGACCAGCAGGTTAAAACTGTAATTTGAAACTACCGAATACACCAAAACGTTTGTTGGCAGGTTCTCCCGGTGTTACATCCGGTGTTACTCTCCAGATAAAATCTACCCGGAGGAATTTAAAGATATTTTCTATACCGGTACCCAGCTCCAGGTAAGGATCGCCCTGTAAGGTTTTGAAAGCAAAGCCGTTGTTGAGGTTCAGCTGTTTGTTGGATTCAGACAATGAGCCTATCACCCCTTTGGCGGTCCAGAATTGCCGCCACTTCAGCTTTTTAATCAGCGGGATATAACCAAAAATACCATTGCCAATGGTATGTTCCACATTAAATCCTGCGTATTGATCACTGATGAATTCGAAGCGGTTCATCATGTTGAATGCATATTTGTTGTAGTAGTAAATTTCGTTACCCGGATGCACTTCGAGCGAAGTATAAGGCACAGTACCAAAAATTTTACCACCAAAAACATTATAGTAAAAGGAGCCGAAAGGCGGCAGTTTAACATAGTCCGATACACTGAGTGAAACACGCTGATATTTTTGCCCGCTGTTGGCAATACCGGGTATGCCGGCAGCTAATTTCAGCTCGGCAATAGGGTATTTACTGCCAAGACTGATCCGGTAATAATTTCCTTCCAGGAACTGTTCGTGGAAAGCATAACGGAATTTTACTTCTACTTCCGTATTGGTCAGCGGATCACGCCCATCGGGCGCTTTGGGATAAAACGCAGCAGTAGGAAGCGGTTCAAACGGCCTTACCTGTTTATGCGTCAGCGAAATCTGGTGGGAGAAGCCGCTGTAATATTCCTTGAAGAACTCAAAACGTTTTTCATCTACCATTAAAAATTTTTGTGGCACGCCACTTTTACGGATGGCCAGGGTAAAGATATTATCTGTACCTACTTCATCATAGTAGTGAGTGCCATTGTCGAGGTCTTTGGTATAAGACGCATACAGGTAAGTACGCGGATGTCTTTTCAGCAGCCAGAGGGCCGACATTTTACCTTTATACACATGATCCGAGAATCCATAGGCCAGGTAGCCATACAGGTAAAGATCCTTGTTGAACTTGGGAGTGGTGCCGAGGTCCAGCCGCAACCGGAATCCTTCCAGCCTGTTTTGAGAGAACAGGTAATAGTAAGGTCCCCATTCAATAGGCCCAAAAGGTTTATAGCCGGTGGCCAGGAAGCGGATGGTATTGGAATAACTGCGGAAAAGCGGCATTTTCTGGAGAGTATCCACCATTTTGTAAATGCCTTCTTCGTTTTTGCTGAGATTTTCCGGGCGGTTATCCATCCAGAAATCATCTTTCCTTGCCCTTGCACTATCCAGCACTACTACATTCTCAGGATATTTTTTATTACTGAAGATGTTGGTGGCAGCGGTATCGTTCGTAATTACATCGTCGTAAGTCGTGGTTTTACGACCTATGAAGTCGAACGTTTTACCGGGCTTAGGGCTCGGAGCCCAGAAATCGGCGATGAATTTATCTTTATAGAGGAACCAGGAACTGTCTGGCAGTTGCCGGAATTCCTGTACCATACTGATTTTGCGGACAAAGTTGATATTGGCGTCCCGGGGTACCGACAGCGTGGTTTTCTGCACAGCATAGGTAGTATCATGTACCCATATATCGCCAATAAAAGTATTCTCCCCTTTACGTTTAGGCGTGAAGTTTAGTTTGATGAAACGCTGGTTATTTACATACTGCGTATCAGCAATGGAGTAATCGTAATAGAACGCGCCGTTATGGTGAATAGGGCTTACAAACTGTTTATCAAATACCGGGATGAAATTGTCGTAGATATTTACATTCTGGTACATCCCTCCCAGGAATTTGGTAACGCTTTCATTATCTATACCCGATGTGCGTGCAGCTTTGATTATTTCCTTTGTTTTACGGGGGCTCGACTGGAAGTAGTAGTCCGATAATGATTCCGTAAGGAAAATAGGTAGAAAGGGTTTGTCTTCAGACGTGCTGTCTATATTATCGAGAATAAACGCAAATGGTTTGGTGAAGCGGTTTTTGCCGAGTTTCTCCTTGTTGAGATTCTTCATATCCAGCTCCAGCTTATTATACACCTCGTATTTGTAGTTGTCGAGGCGATTGTAATTATTCTCCGGTTTATGCTTAATGATCTGTTTCAGAAGGATGAGCGCCCAGTTTACGTTCGCTTTTACCTCGTATGTTTTCAGGGAAACATCTGAGCGGGTTACCTCGAAGTTGATGACCTGTTCCTTTTGTTCTTTGTTCACCGGCAGTTTAAGGATGTTGTATCCCATTACCCTAACCAGCAATGAATCTGATGGGATAACATTTAGTTCGAACAGGTATTTCCCTTCCGCATTGCTAACCATACCTGTTTGGGTATGCACAAACTGAAGAGTGGCGAACGGAATGATTTCCTGTGAGTGCGCGTCTCTGACCACTCCACTTACCTTGTACTGCTGCGCCATCAAACCCGAACCCCAACCGCTTACGCCGATGATTATTGCTAATATTCTTTTCCAGCCAACCATATCTGACAACAATATTATAGTATTTATCGCTATTCTGGACAGATGGTATCCTATAGGTAACGCAGTTATAACAAAAAATTATATTTTGTGATTCAAATTTTTCTGTTAGCTTTGTAGTGCAAAGTACTTTTTTGTATGACAGACCAACAACATCTGGAGGCATTAACGGATATCAAGCGGATGATGGAGCGCAGCAGCCGTTTCATTTCGCTAAGCGGGTTAAGCGGCATTTCTGCCGGCGTCTGTGGCCTGATCGGCGCATTTATTGCCAACACCTGGCTGAATGAATATTATTTCCAGTGGAATTCCACCGGGGTGCATAGCCATTCAGATTTCATGGAGCTGAAATTCCGTTTAATCGTTTTGGGATTCTCTGTATTGGCAGCTGCGCTTATTGGGGGCACTTTTTTTACCTGGCGGAAAGCGAGGAAAAATAATTTGCCCATCTGGGATCTGACATCAAGGAAAGTGCTGATCAATACAGCGATCCCTTTGGCTGCAGGCGGTGCGTTTATAGCGGGTTTGTTATATAATCACCTGGAAGTGCTGGTAGCTCCCACCTGTCTGGTGTTTTACGGATTGGCAATTATTAATGCCAGTAAGTATACTTTGCCGGACGTGAAGTACCTGGGGATCTGTGAAGCAATTCTTGGTATACTTAATCTTTTCTATTTGAGGCAGGGGCTTTATTTTTGGGCCATAGGTTTCGGTTTACTACACATCATTTATGGAGCCCTGATGTGGTGGAAATATGAACGGAAAGGGACAGTTTAATCAATCGCATGAACCCGATAGGTAACTTAAATAAGATTTTCGAGAGCCGTATACGCCTGGGCGTTATGAGTGTATTGATGGTGAACGAGGAAGTTAATTTCAACGATCTTAAACAGATGCTGGAAGTAACGGATGGTAACCTGGCGTCGCATCTCAGTACGCTGGAGGAAAACGGATATCTCAAAGTGCATAAAGGTTTTATTGGCCGCAAAACCAATACTACCTATGCTATTACCGCGGCAGGCGAGAAGGCGTTTAAAGGCCATCTCGCTGCACTTGAACATATGATCCGATTCACTAAATAAATTTTTTTTGTCTTATTACTTTGAAACACAAAGTACTTTCTAAAAACAAAAAACATGGAACCTTCAACAAACGACTCCCCTTCTTTCTTTGACCGTTACGCCTACGCTATTAAAGCGGTTATCATTTTTGTACTGATGCTGGTGTTACTTATTCCAGCTACTTTAATTCAGAACATTATCTGGGAACGCCGCGACCGGCAAAATGAGGCTACCCAGGAAATCAGCAGCCGCTGGGGCGGTGAACAGAATATTACGGGACCTGTGCTCGCCATTCCGTATAAGGGAAAAAGCAGCTATGTGTATCTTCTGCCGGAAAACCTGAAGATAAATGGGGAGCTGCTGCCGGAGAAACTGCACCGCGGTATTTTTAACGTAGCGGTATACAATGCCAGGCTGCAACTCAGCGGCGCGTTCAACAGCAATGAGCTGTTAGCCCTCAATCTCCCTCCTTCCGCCCTGGATTGGGAACATGCATCGCTGCTCATTGGTATCAGCGATCTGCGGGGCATTGGCAACCAGGTGCAAATGATGTGGAATGGTAAGAACCATGCGTTTAATCCTGGCCTGGTGAGTAACGACCTGTTTGATAACGGTATTCAAACACCGGTATCCATTACTCCCGGCGACACCGGCGCCCTGGGTGGTAATTTCTCGCTGGAACTGGGAATAAAAGGCTCCGGCCGGATCAGCTTCTCTCCCATTGGTAAAACCACCACAGTAGGCATTAATTCCAGCTGGACCGACCCGGCATTTGATGAGGCTTTTCCTCCTAAAACCCGCAGGGTAGATGATAAAGGCTTTGCTGCCACCTGGCAGATACAGCACCTGAACCGCAACTATCCCCAAAGCTGGGAAGGCAAAAAATTCAATATTCATTCCGCTGATTTCGGGATCAGGTTATTTATGCCGGCAGAAAGCTACCAGATGTCTATGCGCGCAGTAAAGTATGCTATTATGATCATTGGGTTAACCTTTTTTGTCTTCTATTTTATTGAGTTATCACAGCGCCGCGCCCTTCATCCATTGCAGTATGCCCTCATCGGGCTGGCCCTTGTTATTTTTTACACCCTGCTCATCTCTATTTCAGAACAAATTAACTTTACTATGGCTTACCTGATTGCGAGTGCGCTTACAATAGGTCTGATTATTGCATATACGGCAGCTGCCTTTAAAAGCATTCGTATTGCATCGGGCATCGGGGCTACACTTACTATCCTTTATGGATTCATTTATGTGATTATCAGTGCAGAAGATCAGGCGTTGCTGATGGGAAGCTTAGGACTCTTTATTATCCTGGCCCTGATCATGTACTTCAGTACTACTATCAAATGGGATAAGTTAGGACAAAAGAACACCAATATCCAATAAAAACTAACATGGGAAATTCATATATCAGCAAACGGTTGGCCAGTTTCGGATACGCATTTAATGGTATTGCCGCTTTTTTGCGCAGCGAGCCACATGCACGTATTCACGCCCTGGCTACCATAGTGGTGGTGGCAGCCGGTTGCTGGTATAAAATAGCAACGCCGGAATGGATCTGGATCATCCTCGCCATTACACTGGTGTGGATCACAGAAATGATGAATACAGTGATAGAAAAAATAATGGACCACCTTTCGCCGCAATTGCATCCTAAAGTGAAATTCATAAAGGATGTAGCTGCCGGCGCTGTACTGGTAGCGGCCATTGCTGCCGCTATTATAGGGGCTGTCGTGTTTATTCCCTATATTTTTTAATTATCTAAAAGTAACCATATGCAATTGAAGAGAACCATCCGTTTATTACAACACCGTATAGGCCGGTCGCGGCACCAATACACCCTGTATACTTCTGTGCTGTTCAGTTTGGCGTTGCTGTTTTTCCGTGTAATGCATACCGGCAGTTATTTGCGGGTATCCCTGATCTGGAATCTTTTTCTTGCCTTTATTCCTTTTGCTATTACCGGCTGGATGGAGAAGCACCCGGAACAGGTAAAGAACCGTTACAACTGGTACGGCTGCTTCATTGTGTGGCTGCTGTTTATTCCCAACGCCCCTTACATACTCACGGACCTGTTCCACCTGTTTGATGGTGGCGTGCCATTATGGTTCGACCTGTTCGTCATTTTTTCTTTTGCCTGGAACGGCATGATGTTCGGGTACATGTCTATCCGCAGCATGGAAAAAATGTGGAGTAACCGTCATAGCCGCTGGCCGGCATGGCTGTTTACCTTCCCGGTGATGTTCCTCTGCGGAATGGGCGTATATATAGGCAGGTATTTACGTTACAACAGCTGGGATATTGTGAAAGACCCGCTCACCCTGCTGGGCGATATGAGGGATATTTTCCTGCACCCGGTGGAAAACCGGCATGCGTGGGCTTTCACTATCTGTATGGGAATATTCCTGAGCTTAATGTACCCGCTGGTTAAAAAGCAGCATGCGTAGGTAGCGCCTTCGGCGCTTGTAAATTGTCTTGGAGCAGGATTACGCTGATTATACTGATTTCATTGATTTTTCTTTTTGATTTTATAAAATGATTAAGGGAGATAGAAGTGAATACCTACTTCTATCTCCCTTAATTTTTAAAATCGAATATGGTCAATCCAAAATAAAAATCAAAAAATAAAAATCAATGAAATCAGTATAATCAGCGTAATCCTGCTCCAAGACAATTTAAACCGCCGAAGGCGGTACGCTTAGAAATCAACCCCCATACCGAAGTACCAGATCGGGCTGCCTCTGAAAAACGCTACAGCAGGCCAGCCTGCATCAGCGCGGAGGAAGTAGCCGGCAATAGTGGTACGTGCACCAAAACCATAACCACCTACAAACGGCCCAAGGAATCCTTCTTTAATACGGGTGGTGATACCCTGTCCATCGTCATAAGTAGTATAGTTGGCGTCTTTAAAGCTCAGCTTTTTATTCCATGCGGTGCCGATGTCAACAAAGGAAGTTACCTGGAAATTACGCAGGAAAGCAGAGTTGATGGGTTTGTCGATGAATGTGGCAAACACCGGTAAACGGAGCTCTGTGTTCAGCAACATCACGTTATTACCGTTTCTTGCATTCTGCTTGTAACCACGCAGGTTACCGGCAAGGGTCTGGAAAGCATAGTTTTCACTGAGATTTACAGGGTTCCTGGTATTGATCTGCGGATTCAGCCAGTTATCGATACCTCCCAGGTAATACAGCAGCTTACGGGTTCCCCACGACATATCCATGGCAAAGCGGGTGGCCCATATAAAGTTGCGGTAAATTTTGGTATAGTGGCGGATATCCACTCCCATGTTATAGGTAAACCTTCCCTGTGCAGCTGCAGAAAGACCGGGGTTGAACAGCTCGTTCAGCCCTCCGTTGGTGAGCTGCGCATTTGTTTCTCCATAAATTTTATAACGGGTACCATTCCAGATATTAATCGCCGGGTTAATAGTGTTGTCGTACACATACTCCAGGCGCATTAAAGCATAGGTTTCTTTGTAATCCTTGTTTATCAGGGATGGTTTATCTACTGCCTGCATCACCAGCTTATCTGTACGTATACCGGCAGATAAGCGGATGCTTCTCACCTGGTCAAAAGGATACCTCATTTCTCCCTGGTAGATGTTGGTGATCATCTTGGCAGGAATAAAAGCGGAGTCATTGCCAAACTGGTCGCGGATAGAAAACCCGTTATTCTTATCCACTTTACGGTAGTAGGTGAATTTATAATCGAAGCGTTTCTTCAGGTAACTGGCCGAAAAGAAATACTCGGAGCCCTGAAGGGACGACGGAATACGGAAGCCCCCATTGAATTTCAGGTCTTCAAATAAGTCGCTTACACCAATGCGGATCAATCCGTTCACCGGGTCGGTAAGGCGGATAGGGCCGCTCGGCGGACCTGTAAATGGTTGGTATTTATTTATCAGGATAGAGTTGTCCAGTTGCAGGATCAGGTAATCGGAGGCAAATTTGAATTTATAAGGGAACAGTTTCGATTTTTTAAGGATCGATTCATCCTCCTTTCTTTTTTCAAACAGCGCAGGTTCATTTGCAGTAATGGCGGTGGAAGTATCTGCCGGCTCATTACCAAATTCGTTCTGGAAGAAATTAGGATGCGTAGACGTATCTTTCGTTGGAGCCAGGTAGGTTGGCAGGCCTAAACGTAAACTGTCTGCATGCATCTGAGCCCTTCTGAAATTGGTGTTTTTTGCCGTTATATTCCTTTTTTTCAACACCACGGTGTCTACTTTCAGCTTCATCAGGCGTTTGATATCTGCGTACTGCACCACTTCTGATACTTCCCCTTTTTCACCGGTAATCCTTGATTCCTGGATACCATAGGGGTAGTTGGAGATAGGGAAAGTGTAGGTAGAGTCTTTCGTGATGGTCACCGCTTCTACAGAATCGGGGGCTGTGGAGCCATAGGCTGCCAGGGCGGAATCCAGTTCTTCCTGGTCAGGGTTATGGAGTATTTCAGAGCCCACATAGAAAAGGGAATCCACGCCGTCGGCCTGCGATTTGAAGAAACCGGCGTAACGGTTACGGATACCGTTGGCATCAGAAACAAAGGTAAAGTGAGTGGTATTGTATTGCATAGGCAGTTTGGCATTGCCATACTGCAGGTCGGTCAGCTGGGTGATCTGTTTCTCAGAGCTTTTGTTCCAGTTGTCGACCATGAATATATTGAATGGCTTGTTCATCAGCGAGGTATCGCTTCCTCTTCCTTTAGGACCTGGCCTGTTGGAGGAGTAGAGGATACCGCTTTTGCCGGGGAATGCGGCAAATGACGGATCCAGGTCATCATACACATCGTTGGTGATCTGCTCTGTTTTGGAATTGCTGATGTTGTAGGTAAAGATATCTGTATGCCCGTTTTTCACAGCAGAAAGCAACAGGGTGTTTTCTTGTACCGGCATGTATTTAAAGTCTATGACCCGGTCGAACTGGGGCAGCTCCTGGCGTATAGTCGTACGGGTAATGAGGTCATAGATCATCAGTTTGGTTTTGCCTTCATGTTCATACACCACGGCCAGCCGGTTACCTTTTGTGTTCCACGCCATCTGCGGGTAGTTGGGATCTACCTGGTTAGCCAGTTGCATTACGCCGCTGTGCAGCAATACTTTGGGTTTGTTCCAGCCAAGCTGGATCTGTACCCTGTATACGCCTTTTTTGAACTGGACTACGGCGTAGGAATTATTTTTAGGATTAGGGTTGAACCGGTAATAATCAGCTTTGGGCGTAATTTCCTGGGCTACAATAGTGCGGCCTTTGGCGGAAGTCTTCCTTCTGCGGTTATCTTCCTGGAATCTTTTCTGGTAAAAAACGAAGAAATCCCTGGTGGCATTTTTGGGGGTTTTGTTCAGCACCTGCTCAAATCCCTTTTTCAGCCCGCGGTTGATGCGGGTGATATACATCAGGTAAGGCACGGCATCTTTTCCGTATTTGCTTTCCACGTAGTACCAGAATGCCTGGCCTGCCAGGAGGGTATGGTCATAGGCAAGGGCGTTGAAGTTGCTGTATTTGCCAGACATGATGATGAGCTTCAGTTCTTCATCCTGTTTGGCGGTCCAGTTTTCAGCCGCATAACCAATAAAGCCGTCTGTGAACCATTTTGGGAAGTCGATCAGCGCTGCATTACCGGCAAATTCGCCGATATCTTCCCCAAATAGCAGTGTTTCCAGCATAATACGGGCAATTCCCTGCCGGATCTGGCGGCGGAGGTTCTCGTGGTTGCCATCAAAATAAACGATCATTTTATTGCCCACCAGTTTGGTGACCCCTCCTGTATTCTGCCAGTCTACGCCAATCCCGATGTTGGACTGCTTCATTTCCCCGAAAGAGTTGTAAACCACAATATTAATACGCTGCCTGGGGTTTGATTCCATGAACTGTTCCAGCTGGGGTAATTCCTTTTCGGCTACCTGTGCCGCATACTTACCGAGTTCCAGCCCGTTCTGGGCGAAATAGGTGTTGAAATGGCGGCTCTGATAGTATCTCCATTTAAAATTCTTGAACTGCACACGATTTTGTCCGAATTCTACTGTATTGGTCTGGGCCTGGGATACTATCGTTCCAAGTAATAGGGTACCGTGGAATAATAACCTGGTAATAAATCTGTTCATACAGAAAGTATTGATAATATTGTGATCTGTTTTAAAATTAGCCTAAAAAAATCGGGTTACAATGATTGAAATACAACAATTCACTTTTGGTCCCATACAAGAAAACACTTTCCTGCTTATTAACGGAAAAAAGGAATGTATAATTATAGACCCAGGGTGTTATTTTCAGGACGAAAGAAAAGAATTATTACAATATATACAAACGCAGGGATTAAATGTTATAAGATTATTGAATACGCACTGCCACTTTGATCATATATTCGGTAATAAACTGGTATCGGATACGTATAAAGTGCGGCCTGAGTTTCATGAGCTGGAACAGCCTGTACTGGATAATTCCCAGCGGGCGGCAGGGATGTATAACATCCCGTTTGATCCTTCCCCGGAAGCGGGCCGTTACCTGGCAGAGGGGGAAAAGATCCTTTTCGGTACCGATGAACTAACGGTATTGTTTACCCCTGGCCATTCTCCGGGGAGTGTAGCCTTTTACTGCCCGGGTCAGCATTTCGTGATTGGAGGTGATGTGTTGTTTTACCAGAGCATTGGCCGTACGGATCTCCCGGGCGGTAATCATGCTACCCTGCTGAAAACTATCCGGGAACAGTTGTTTGTATTACCGGATGAGGTAAGGGTATTCCCTGGCCACGGACCGGCCACCACTATAGGTTTTGAGAAAAAACACAACCCCTTCCTGGTGTAGTGGCTTATACTTTAATAAACTTCCCGATCACCGGTAACCGGGCAAACTCCTTCTTCTCCATACGGAAAATAAACCAGGCGTAAGCAGCAAAGAAAGCCGTTGCCACTGCGAGGGGAAGGGGCCTGAGGGCATATATATCTTTAGGCGACAGCACTGTCGCATTGAGCCAGCTGAACAGGTAGTAAATGCCGGTGGCCAGTCCTATGTAGGTAATTAATTTGGGAAGATGATAAGGGATCGGGTAATACTTCTGCCCCAGTACATAGCAAATCACCATCTGTATAAAATAGCATACCATGGTGGCCAGCGCAGCGCCATAGTATCCCATTACCGGGATCCACCAGTAGTTGAGCAGGAAGGCCAGCACGGCAGTGATGATGGTGATCACCGCGCCTGTTTTGGTGCGGTCGGTAAGCTTAAACCAGATAGTAAGATTGTAATAAATACCCAGGAACATGTTGGCCAGCAGCAATACCGGTACAATACGCATGCCCTGGTAATAGAAGGGCACCCGCAGGAACGCCTTCCATATATTCAGGTAAAGGCTTACAAACAGGAACATAAAGCAAAGCATGATCACAAACAGCTTCATGATCCGTGCATACATTTTCCTGGGATCCCCGCTTTCTGCCTGTTTAAAGAAAAAAGGCTCCGCCCCTAACCGGAATGCCTGTATGAACATGGTGATCAGGATAGCCAGTTTATAATTGGCGCTGTAAAGGGCAATAACCTCTTTTTTTGCCTCCATGTCATTGCCGGGCAGGAACTGGGGTAAAAACCAGGCCCTGTCGAATGTTTCATTTACCATGCCCGCCATGCCCACTATGATCAGCGGAAGGGCGTAATGCATCATCTGTTTCCATAACCCGGCATCAAATTTCCATTCGATTTTGCGGATCTGGGGCAGGAATAACACCAGCGTGAGGGCGCTGCCCAGCATGTTGCTCAGGTAAATATAACCCGTCTGATCGCTGCCGCTTTGCAGGTCCGGCAACCAGTGATGCCCCGCAGCATATAGTTTGGGACAGATCACCAGGAAGAAAATATTGAAAAAGATAGTAGTAACTATACCGGCTATACGAATTGCGGCATACCTCATGGGCCGCCCCTCCAGTCTCAATTGTGCAAAAGGAATGGCTGTGAGCGCATCAAACCCCATCAGGAGCACTACATAAGTGTAATAGGTAGGATGTCCGTTGAGCCCCGCCAGTTCCCCGGCGTAGGAATTAATGACCGGCGATCGCAACAGCAACAGCAAAATGGTAATGCTGATGGTGGAAAGCAACAGGGAAATGGTGGAAGTGCCCAGCACATGTGCCTGGTTCTCTTTTTTTGCAAAACGGAAGAAAGCCGTTTCCATACCATAGGTGAGCACAATATTGGCAAACGGGATATAGGCATATACATTGGACATCTCCCCGAAAGAGGCACGGGTTAAGATGGTCAGATAAAAGGGCGTAAGGAAATAATTGAGCAGTTTGCTCACTATATTACTTAATCCGTAAAATATCGTTTGTCCTGCCAGGTTCTTGATACTCAATTCCCAAAATATTTTGTCGCAAATTACGAATTACGGATTACGAATTGCGGATTAATGGAAGAAACAGCATGTAACAGCTGTAGCGTAGCTTTCGACGTGCTATTCAAATCCTCCCCTTCTTTGCTGCTTCTTATCGGAGTGTCTTTTTTTAGATTCCATCCTTTTCTCCCGGGCTGCTTTGGAGGGCCGGGTGGGCACTCTCTTCTTACGGGGAATGAGGGCTTTGCTGATCAGCTCATTCATTTTGGAGATCACTTCCTGCTTGTTGCCAAGCTGGGTGCGCTCTGTCTGGGATTTTACCTGGAGCAGACCGTCTGCATTAATGCGGTTCGACAACTTCTCCATCAGCATTGTTTTTTGCTCCTGGGTCAACAGGACAGAAGCCATTACATCAAAGTAGCCTTCCACCATGGTTTCCACCTTATTCACATTTTGCCCGCCGCTGCCGCCGCTACGGGCAGTACGGAATGTGATTTCAGGGGTCACATCGATATTCATTTTAATTTAATTTTTAATATAAAAGATGTCTTAGGAAGGGCAAGTTATTAAAACTACAGGGAATAGCCCTTTTTTACTGCCAGGCAGCGGCTTCCTGCATCCATGCTGGTTGCCATGAGAGGACTTATGGCAACTTAATATCACGGAAATAGCAGGTTCTTTACAGTTGGTATCTATACCGGTTACCAGAGGTAACCTAAGGCAATTATTATAAATTATACGGGATAAGATAAATATTGTTGCTGTCTTTCGGTACAGCAACAGGGTTATCGTTTAACTGCAAACTATATATTTCAGTACCACAGCAGCCAACTGATCTTGTCAGAAAATTTAGTTTATCAAGGGTTGCTTTATCAGGCCGGCCCACCCGTAAAGATTGAGGCCCCAGTACAGAAAAGTATAACAGCGCTGTATTATTGGGGGTATCTATCACCTGCTTTACCTGTATGGTAGTGTCCTTCATCTGGATTTTGATACTGTCAGGCAGTATACGTGCATAAGGACCATAAACAAGATCACGCCCGGTTCCCGGTTCAACCAACCTGAACTTACAGATCGGCGCCATATAGTCGCATATAATACCATCGCAGGGATTTTTTTCGGATGAAACTTCGCAGGAAGCGAACAAGAGCAAACCGGCCATTAAAAGGGAATAAATACGAACCATAGTGTGCAGTGATTTTGGTGCTCGTTAAACGTTATCAACCCCCGATATGTTACAGATACAAACGATTTGCCTTAATTTTCCGGCGTTAAACGAAAACCCATGAGAGCAGTCATACAACGTGTAAGTTCGGCGTCAGTTACAGTAGACGGAGCTGTAACAGGGGAAATCCAGCAGGGCCTGCTGGTATTGCTGGGCATAGAAGATATTGATACAGAAGAAGACATCCGCTGGCTGAGCGCTAAAATAGTGAACCTCCGGATCTTTAATGACGACGGGGGAGTAATGAACCTGTCTGTTAAAGATGTTCATGGCGATATTTTACTGGTAAGCCAGTTTACCCTGCACGCCTCTACGAAAAAGGGCAACCGTCCTTCGTATATACGTGCCAGTAAGCCCGATGTGGCCATTCCCCTGTATGAAAAAATGATCGTGCAGCTGGAGCAGGATATGGGTACTACTATCCAGCGGGGAATTTTTGGCGCTGATATGAAAGTGTTGTTGTTAAACGATGGGCCGGTTACAATTATCATCGACTCACATAACCGGGAATAAGATCAATCTGTTATCTTTAATAAATAAAAATTAATCCATGACCATTCAGGAAGCCCAGGAAAAAATTGATAACTGGATCAATACTACCGGTGTACGCTATTTCAGTGAGCTTACCAATATGGCTATCCTCACGGAAGAAGTGGGAGAAGTGGCCCGCATCATGGCCCGCAAGTATGGCGACCAGTCATCAAAAGAAAGCGATAATAAAAAGCTGCTGGCAGATGAACTGGCAGATGTGATGTGGGTGTTGCTTTGTATCGCCAATCAAACCGGTATTGATATGACGGTGGCCCTGGAAAAGAATTTTGAAAAGAAGAATATCCGTGATGCACAAAGGCATCATAATAACCCTAAATTGAAATCATAACAGCCTGCATACTTTTTGTTTGCTGTTATTAAAATGCTGCTATGAAAAAAACGAGCAAGCTGAAGGTCTTCTGGCAGGTGCTGAAGCAATCCGGTAGCGATTTTATTGACGATAAAGTAATGAAGCTCAGCGCCGCACTGGCCTACTATACCATATTCTCCGTAGCCCCCATGCTGATCATTATTATCTTCCTGTGCGACCTGTTCCTGGGGAGAGACGCCATAGAAGGGAATATTTATGGCCAGATCAGGGGAATGGTAGGTAATGACGCCGCCATTCAGATCCAGGCCATGATTAAAAACGCTTCCCTCTCCGGCGATATGAGCTGGGCTACCATGGTGGGGTTTATTACCTTGATCATAGGGGCCACGGGGGTGTTCGCGGAAATACAGGACTCTATTAATTTTATCTGGCGACTTAAATCAAAACCCAAAAAGAACGGCCTGCTGCGCATGATACTGAACAGGTTGTTGTCTTTCTCGCTGGTGGTGAGCCTGGGGTTCATTTTGCTGGTATCATTGGCTATTAACGGGTTGGTGGAATTATTTTCCTCCCTGGTGATAAGCCTGCTTCCCGGCAGGATTACATCGGGTATTCTTTTCTCCCTGGCCGATTTTGTAGTGCCCTTCCTGGTGATCTCCACCTTATTTGCCATCATTTTTAAGGTGCTGCCGGATGCCAGGATCAAATGGAAAGACGTAAGGGTGGGTGCTGTAGCCACTGCCATCCTTTTTATGATCGGCAAGTTTGCCATTGGTTACTATCTCGGCGCCAGCAGGGTAAGCTCCACTTATGGTGCCGCCGGCTCTATTGTTATTATACTGCTATGGGTATACTATTCAGCGGCGATCCTGTATTTCGGGGCTGTATTTACCCGTAACTATGTGCAGTATTTCGGCGAACAGATTTATCCCAACGATTACGCCGTTTGGATCAAACAAATTGAAGTTCCACACGAGCCGGAACCTGTTCAGGAAGGGTAGTCACAGTATTATAAATTATTTTATAATCGCATACGTATTTTCAAAATAGGCCTTTATCTTTGCGCCACTATGTCTACAGATCAGAATAAATTCCAGGCGATCATATCGCATTGTAAAGAATATGGTTTTGTTTTTCAGTCCAGCGAAATTTATGATGGGCTCAGCGCCGTATACGACTACGGTCAGTATGGCTCAGAACTGAAGAAGAACATTAAGGATTATTGGTGGAAAAGCATGACCCAGCTGCACGAAAATATTGTTGGGATCGATGCAGCCATTTTCATGCATCCTACTACCTGGAAAGCATCCGGACACGTGGATAATTTCAGCGACCCGATGATCGATAACAAGGATAGTAATAAACGCTACCGGGTTGATCACCTGATTGAAGGTTTTGCAGAAACATTACCACAGGAAGCCGCCAATGCCCTCCTGGCACAGATGGATGAGCTGCTGAAGGAAAACGACTTCGCAGGACTCAAAACACTGATAGAAAGCAACAAAATAAAATGTTCCATAAGCGGTACTTCCAACTGGACCGATGTGCGTCAGTTTAACCTGATGTTCTCCACCCAGTTGGGTAGCGTTACCGATGAAGCCAGCGAAATTTACCTGCGCCCCGAAACGGCACAGGGTATTTTTGTTAACTTCCTGAACGTGCAGAAAACGGGCAGGATGAAAGTACCGTTTGGTATCGCTCAAATCGGTAAGGCCTTCAGGAACGAGATTGTGGCCCGGCAGTTTATTTTCCGTATGCGCGAGTTTGAGCAGATGGAAATGCAGTTCTTTGTTCGCCCCGGCACACAGCAGGAATGGTATGAGAAATGGAAGGAAGAGCGTATGCAGTGGCACCTGAGCCTCGGCACCGATCCTGCGAAATACCAGTTTAAAAACCACATCAAATTAGCGCACTACGCAGATGCCGCAGTGGATATTGAATATGAATTTCCGTTCGGGTTCAAGGAAGTGGAAGGTATCCATTCCCGTACTGATTTTGACCTGAAACAACACCAGGAATACAGCAAGAAAAAAATCCAGTATTTCGATACAGAGATCAACCAGAACTATGTTCCTTACGTGATAGAAACGTCTATCGGCCTGGATCGTATGTTCCTGCTGACGATCTGTAACGCCTATGCGGAAGAAGACCTTAGCACGGAAGATAAACAGGATAGCCGCGTAGTGCTGAAATTCCCACCCAAGCTTGCACCTATTAAGCTGGCAGTATTCCCATTAACCAAGAAAGATGGTTTACCGGAGACGGCAAAATTGCTTATCAACGAATGTAAACAGCATTTTCATTGCTATTACGAAGAAAAAGACAGCATCGGTAAACGTTACCGCCGTCAGGATGCCATTGGTACACCATTCTGTGTTACCATTGATCATCAGACCAAAGAAGATGGCACTGTTACCATCCGTCACCGTGATAGCATGGAGCAGGAACGTATCCCGCTGAGTGAAGTGAAAGCGCTGGTATTAAGCAAGATTCTCTAATTACTTTTCAGGGCTGCAGCCGTTATATGTAGTATAAGCATTTCTATATGCCTTACGAACTACTTATAACTGTTGCAGTTCTTTTTATTTCCCCGGATACATTACCCGTACAATTCCTGGTGTATATCATGCCGGTCGTATCCCATTGCCTGGATCCGCTGTTTGGCCTCATCGATCATAGCTTTCCAGCCGCAAAGAAAGAAATTGGCCGGGCGTTTCTCCTGCAGCAGCTCCTCGTAAACATTGTGTACATAGCCCTTTCTGCCGCTCCAGTTTTCCTCTCTCGATAAAGTAGGTATGTAATTGAAATTTGGCAGGGAGGCGGCCAGTTGCTGCATCTCGGCGGCATACAACAGATCATGCTGGTAACGGACCCCAAAGATCAGGTGAATTGGGGCATGCGGAACATCATGCAGGTGAATATAATTAGCCATAGAACGGAACGGCGCAATGCCGGTACCCGTGCAGATCAGGAACAATTCCTTGTCTAACTGTTCCGGCAGCACGAAAACGCCCTGCGGCCCGCGCAGCAGCAGTTCGCTGCCTTCTTTTATTTCGTTGAACAGGTAAGTGCTTCCCAATCCCCCTTCCAGTAAAACAATCACCAGCTCAATCACATTGGTGCCATCCGGATGGGACGCAATGGAATAGCTACGCC
Source organism: Chitinophaga sp. OAE865 (assembly GCF_040546735.1). Taxonomy (NCBI): domain Bacteria; kingdom Pseudomonadati; phylum Bacteroidota; class Chitinophagia; order Chitinophagales; family Chitinophagaceae; genus Chitinophaga; species Chitinophaga sp. OAE865. The sequence goes on from NZ_JBEPOF010000001.1 coordinate 1,158,082, forward strand.
AGCGTTTGTTTTTTTTCTCGTGGATGGGAAGGTCCAGGGTTACGAATTGTCCCGGTTTGAAATCAAACCGTTCCATGTCCGGTACCTGTATCCAAAAACGGCGCGTGTTGTGGGTTTCGTCCACCAACCTGGTTACGATTCCGGTATGCCATAGGTCCAGCATGGAAGTTGAGTTTGGTCTTATTGAATATAGTGAAAATTTGTCATTCTGCTATAGGGATATTTTCTTATTTATTTTATTTATTATGAAAAAAGGGGAAGGGAATTCTATAAATATCTTCCCTTATCAAATCTCAAAACCGGTAAATCTTCGTACCTTTGCATTCTTCATGAATTTACAGGCTGTATTACAATTATTTCAACGTGATCCGCGCCTGCAGTCGCTGGTGAAGGGGATTCAATTACCCACCCCACAATACTTTCAGCTTTCCTCCATTAGTGGAAGTGCAATAAATTTTGTGGCAGTGAGCACCTGGGCGCATGCAGATGCGAACCATCTTTTTATCTTAAACGATAAAGAGGAGGCAGCCTATTTCCATAACGACCTGGAACAACTCAGCCAGGCACTGGATATTTTCTATTTCCCCGATTCATTTAAGAAAGCCGGCCAGTTTCATGAGATCAACAGCAGCCACAGCATGCTGCGTACGGAAGCGCTCATGAAATTTTCCGGAAACAGCGTACGGAAAAAAATACTGGTCACCTACCCCGAAGCCCTCTGGGAAAAGGTGGCGGGCAACCAGGCTTTCAGCGCCAATATGGTACAGCTGAAAGTGGGCGATATACTGAAAGTGGATCCGCTGCTGGAACAACTCATCGGCTGGGGTTTTCATGCTACCGATTTTGTGTATGAGCCCGGCCAGTACGCCGTAAGGGGAGGTATCCTGGATATCTATTCTTTTGGTAACGAGAAACCTTATCGTATTGAATTATTCGGGGAAGATATAGATTCCATCCGCCTGTTTGATCCTGAATCGCAGCTCAGCGAACGGAAGCTCACACAAGTGACCCTCATCGCCAACATGGACACCCATGCGGCAGACCATACCAAAACTCCCCTCACCGAGTTCCTCCCGGCCAATACCGTAGTATGGATGAAAGATCCTGCCTATGTAAAAGGCGTGATTGAGCAAATGGAACAACGGCTGGACGATTTCCTGCAAACCGGTCAGAAAGTGAAGGTAGATGAAGATGAAGAAATGGCGCTGAAGGAAGAAGACTTTGTAAAGGCCGCCCCCTTACTGGAACAACTGCTGCAAAAGCCGACCATTGTTTTTGGTAACAAAGACTGGCTTACAGACAACGGTTACCAGCCGCAATTCATCGCTTTCGATACACAGGAACAACCCGTATTTAACCGGCAGTTTGATCTGCTGATCAAAGATCTCGGCAAACATAACAGCAATAAATATTCCCTCTTTATATTCTCAGACAATCCGCGTCAGCTGGAACGTTTGCGCAGTATATTCGAGGACCTCAAAGCAGATTTTGTATTCTTTCCCATCCCCGTTGCTATCAGCAGCGGGTTCATTGATCACTCGCTGAAACTGGCCTGTTATACCGATCACCAGATCTTCCAGCGCTTCCACAAATACAAGGTAAAACAAGCCTACAACAAGAATAAGGCGATTACCATGAAAACCCTGAGGGAGCTGCAGGCAGGCGATTTTGTAACACATATCGATCATGGAGTGGGAATGTACAGCGGCCTGCAGAAAATTGAGGTAGGTGGAAAAATGCAGGAGGCCATCCGTATTATTTACAAGAACAACGACCTGTTGTATGTAAATATCAATTCACTGCATAAGATCAGTAAATATACCGGCAAAGAAGGCGTAGAACCTAAAGTGAATAAACTGGGCAGCGATGCCTGGGATAAGCTGAAAGAGAAAGCCAAAACGCAGGTAAAGGATATTGCCAAAGACCTGATCCGGCTGTATGCTGTACGTAAGGCCCAGCAAGGCTTCGCGCATACCCCGGATACCTACCTGCAAACAGAACTGGAAGCATCTTTCATTTATGAAGATACGCCGGATCAGAGTAAAGCCACCGCCGATGTGAAACGCGATATGGAATCGCCTGCACCGATGGACAGGCTGGTATGCGGAGACGTAGGCTTTGGCAAAACAGAAGTGGCCATCCGGGCAGCATTTAAATCTATTGTAGATGGTAAACAGGCTGCCGTACTGGTACCAACTACCATCCTGGCATTCCAGCACTATAAAACATTTGCCGACCGCCTGAAAGATTTTCCCTGCACCGTCGATTATCTCAACAGGTTCAAATCTTCCAAAGAAAAAAAGGAAACGCTTAAACGCCTCGAAGAAGGAAAAATAGATATCATTATAGGCACGCACGCCTTATTGGGAAAGGAAGTGAAGTTTAAAGACCTCGGTGTGCTGGTAGTAGATGAAGAACAAAAGTTCGGTGTTTCTGCCAAAGAAAAACTGAAACAGATAAAGCATAACGTAGATACCCTTACACTAACGGCAACGCCTATACCGCGTACGCTCCAGTTTTCATTAATGGGTGCGCGCGATCTTTCTGTTATCAATACCCCTCCGCCTAACCGCCAGGCGATTGAAACGGAAGTACAGGTGTTTAACCAGGACCTGATCCGTGAAGCCATTTACTATGAAGCGGAAAGAGGCGGACAGGTATACTTTATCCATAACAGGGTAAAAGGCCTGAAAGAAATGGCTGGCCTGATCCAGGGGCTCTGCCCCGACCTGTCTGTTGCCACAGCACACGGACAACTGGAAGGACATCAGCTGGAAGAGGTGATCCTGGATTTTATTGACCGCAAGTACGATGTGCTGGTATGTACCAACATCGTGGAAAGCGGTGTGGATATTCCCAACGCCAATACTATCATCATTAATAACGCCCATCATTTCGGGCTCAGCGATCTGCACCAGCTGCGTGGCCGCGTAGGACGCAGTAATAAAAAAGCATTCTGCTATCTGCTGGCGCCGCCTATGAGCACATTGCCATCCGATAGCCGTAAACGCCTGCAAACACTGGAACAGCATAGTGAACTGGGTAGCGGTTTCCAGATTGCCATGCGTGATCTCGATATCCGTGGCGCCGGTAATCTGCTGGGTGGAGAACAAAGCGGTTTTATGGCGGAAATAGGCTTCGACATGTACCAGAAGATCCTGGACGAAGCCATCCGCGAACTGAAACAAAATGAATTCCGCGATCTGTTCAAAGATCAGCTGGAAGAGAAGAAGGATTTTGTGAGCGACTGTACTATTGATACAGACCTCGAAATACTTATCCCCGATACTTATATTGAAAGCATCCAGGAAAGACTGAACCTTTACCAGGAGCTGGATAATATCACAGAAGAAGGCAAATTACAGGCTTTCGCCAATGATATGATAGATCGCTTTGGTCCTATGCCTGAGCCGGTGAAAGACCTGCTTACAGCTATCCGCTGCCGCTGGATGGCCATACAACTCGGCTTCGAAAAAATGATGCTGAAAGAAGAGAACCTGCGCTGCTATTTTATCAATAATCCCGACTCTCCTTATTTCGAATCTCCTACGTTCAATCACATATTAACGTATATACAAACCCGTACCAACAACGCCAAACTGAAACAGGTAGGTAAAAACTTTATGCTGGTAGCCTCCCGCATCCGTCATATGAACGACCTGTACGACTTCCTGAAAGCCATGACGGATAGCCGGAAATAATTTCCCCCTGTAACATAATTCCTTTGTAATCGTTTCATAGCTAATATGAAATGTATAATTCTATTTCTGTAACTATTGCATTAACAAAATTTTATAATTCCCCTTTTGTGGAAACGCTTTTTAACTCAGCATCATGAGGGCGTAAACAACAACAAAAACAATTTTTTTAACAATAGAAAACTTCGACACATGAAAAAGGTAATGTTATTAGCAGCAGGATTATTTTTTGCACTGGCTACTTTTGCACAGCAGACAGATAAGCAACCCCCGGTAAAAAAGATTGAGGTAAATGGTTCCGCAGAAATGGAAATCACACCGGACGAAATTTATTTCAACATCTCTTTAAGGGAATACCTGAAAGGAAAAAACAAAGTAGAGATCAGTACGCTGGAAAAGCAGCTGCAGAAAGCCGTAGCCGACGCCGGGATTCCGAAGGCAGATTTTACCATAGAAAATGTATATGGTAACAATTTTGAAATTATTAAGAAGAAAAAAGATCCGCTGGAATTTATGGCGCGTAAACAATACCGTCTTAAATTAAGCAAGCTGGATAAAATCAATGAAATCCTTGGAGCAGTAGATGCAGAAGGTATTGAAAGCGCCAGGATCGCTTCTTATTCTTCCAGCAAAATGGAAGCATACCGTAAGGAAGTAAAAATTAAAGCCTTACAGGCAGCGAAAGAAAAAGCAGAATATATGCTCGCTGCTATCGGTAATAAAACAGATGGCGTAATAGAGATCCAGGAAATGAATACAGATAACTATGCGGATGCCCGCCCTATGATGGTGAACTATATGGCGAAATCTGCAGAAGGCGCTGCGGATGCATCTTCCGATATTGATTTCAAAACTATTAAGATCCGTGCAGAAGTAAGAGCAGTATTTGCTATTAAATAATTACACCGGAGATGTAATAACAAAAAAAAGCGGTTGTTCCATTGGAACAACCGCTTTTATATTTTATAACGACAAGCTGAATTAGAAGCTGTATCTCAGGCCCAGCTGCATCTGGTGACGGGATGCAAAGAAATCCTTTGAGTAGGGAGCGCCCGGAGTGCTGAAGGTATAAGTTGGATAATTATTAACCACTTTACCGGTTGGAGACAAACCAACACTTGCCATTGAGTTAAAGGTGTTAGGCGTGAAGTACTGAATACCCCAGTCTTTGTTCAGCAGGTTGGTAACATTCACGATATCATAAGTTAACGTGATGGTATGTACTTTTTTACCAGCCTGGAAATTGAAGTCCTGTGCGAAACGGAAGTCGGCCTGTGTGTTCCATGGAGTACGGCCACCGTTACGTTCAGTGAACTGGCCTTTACGGCCGCTCAGGTAGCTGTTGCTATTCACATAGTTCATGAAATCCGCAGCCTGTTGGGCAGCTGTTTGTCCGCCGGCTTTATCAGTAAAGAAGTTGGTAGCTTCAGCCACATCTTTCGGGATGTAGGTAAGGCTTACCTGCTGAGGTGTTCCGTTGATAGTAGCGTTTACTAAACCATAAGAGAACGGTGTTCCGGAAGAAGTATTGAAGAAGGCAGAGAAGTTGGAAACCCATTTGCCTTTGGTGCCCCAATCCTGTTTGTAAGCAACAGTAGCCACGATGCGGTTACGGATATCGAAGTTAGAGTAAGCCAGTCCCGGGCTGTTTGGATTCAGCGCCTGGTTCAGCTGCCAGTTCGATTCCATGGAGTTGCGGATACCATTGGTGATATCTTTTGCCTGTCCATAAGTGTAGGCCACCATGAAGTTCAGGCCAAATGGGAATGTTTTGGATACCTGGCCGGTGATGCTGTAACGGTAACCTTTATCGGTATTGGATAACAGGTAAGCGTTAGTATATAAAGGATTGATCTTGGAACCGGAGAAGATCGGCTGTTGCTTGTTTACATCGTATGCAAAGTAAGTAGGATTATCTGCCAGGTTTACCTGCTGGAACATCAGGTCCTTAATTACTTTAGTGTAGATACCTTCTATAGAGAACTTCCACTGGTCGTGAGTAGTATAATCCAGTGCGAGGCTGCTTCTCCATACCTGTGGCATTTTGAAGTTATTGTCGATCATATCCACCTGGGTAGCGCCGGCGGCATTTTTTACATCTACGCCGTTCTGTGCCGCAAAGTCGGCGATACCATTAGGTGATGGTTTCGCAGCAGGCAGTGGTGCATTAACAAATGGTTTGGAGTTTCTCTGATCATAAGCGCCATAAGTAACACCATTATTATAGTAAGCATAACCGATCCATGCAAAAGGAATACGGCCGGTGAATAAGCCGGATCCGCCACGCAATACGAGGCTGTTATCGCCTTTAATATCGTAGTTAAAGCCTAAGCGCGGAGAGATCTGTACATTATTCAGGAAGTCGTTTTTGATATCCTTTGGTTTGGTATAAGTATAGGTGGTACCGTAGTTAGGATCTTCCGGAGATTTGATGGTTTTATCGCTCAACGGCTGTTTGTTGGGAATGCCGGTGTAATCCAGACGGATACCAGGTGTAATCCTGAAACGGTCTGTCAGCTGGATCTCATCCTGTCCGTAAACGCTCAGCAGGTTTGCTTTGAACTGGGCAGGAGGATTAGCCATGATATAGTCACGGGAATTGTTGGTGTAGTTATAGTTACCACGTACACGTGCCGGGTTATTATTCAGGAAATCTTCAATGCTGTTATAATCCAGGCGTCCATTCCAGGAGTTTACAAAACCATAGGTGATGTTGTAGAACTCATTGTGTGTACCCAGGGTGATGGTATGATTTCCTTTGAACAGAGTTACGTTGTCAGTTACTTCAAATGTTTTTTGCTTCATGTTGAAGATACTGGCTTCACGGTCGGTACCCAGGAAGATGGTAGAACCAGGTGTTCTTCCTTTGATCTGGATCTGCGGTGTTGCAGGATCAGACAGGGGATCCCTGTAATCGTGTACATTGGAATAACCGAGGATCAGGCTGTTGGACAAAGTACTGTTAAAATTACTTTTCAGTTCAAGTACAGTAGATGTCTGGTTATTTACCTGTTTGAAGTCGATGCCTTTGAAACGGAAATTTTGCTGATCGCGTTCCAGGTTGGTGGCTTCAGAAGTAATAGTGTTATTACGGATGGCTAGCTGGTGTTTCTCATTGATGTGCCAGTCGATCCTGTTAAAGAACTTATTGGAGTTGGAATAGATACTGGTGTTACCGGCAGTGCCTGGATCTACGCCATATGTTTTCATCAGTGCGGTGATATCAGCAGCGTCTTTTTCTGTTAAGATACCGCCGCCATCAGCAGAACCTGCGCCGAGGATCACGGGATCCACGCGGCGGGTAATTTCTTCGTTGGTAAAGAAGAATAATTTGTTTTTGATGATAGGGAAACCAAGGCGTACACCGGTTTGGTATTCATGAAAATCGCTGGGAAGTTTGGAACCATCGCCGGCATTGTTTTTACCCACCATGGAAGCGTTACGGCCAAATCCGTAGATGGAGCCGTGTACTTCGTTGGTACCGCTGCGGGTTACCGCGTTTACGCTACCACCCAGGAAGTTACCCACTTTTACGTCGAATGGAGCCAGTAATACCTGTATGTCCTGGATCGCATCTACTGATACGGGGTTGGTACGGGTGCTGCTTCCTGGCTGGCCGCTGGTGTTGCTCTGGCCGCCCAGTGAAGGACTGAAGCCAATAGCATCGTTGTTGATGGCGCCATCTACTGTTACGTTATTATAACGGTAGTTGGTACCCAGGAAGGAGTTGTTGTTGCTCTGCGGAGTTACTTTAGTGAGGTCCTGCAGGCTGCGGCTTAGTGTAGGAAGCGCTTTTATCTGCTCCTGTCCTACCCGGGTGCCTGATTTGCCTGCACCGGCGTTACCGGTTACCACTACTTCGCTCAGTGCGGTTGATTCTTCCTGTAATTTAAAGTTGAAACTGGTGGTTCCCAGTCCGAGGTTAACATCTGATTTTACTTCTTTCTTATATCCAATGAATGAAACAGTAATGGTGTAAGGACCGCCTGGATTGAGGTTGGGAAGGATATAGCGGCCGTCTGTGTTGGTTTGTACACCGGATTTGGCACCGGTGCTGTTATTTACTATCACTACGGTAACACCTGGAATGGCTTGGCCACCCGGATCGGATACCTTACCCGATATTACAGAAGTGGTTACCTGCGCATGCGCATTGTAGCACAGAATTACAAGAAAGCTAGCTAGTAGCGTAAAAAATGATTTCATAAACTGTTTTGTAAGTATTTACAGGTGCAAAGGAAACAGTCTGATGCAACCAGAATGTTAACAGATTATTACGGAATTGTTAAGAAGTGCATAAAACGTCCGGGAAACCTGCTTTTGATGGCTTATTTGCGTTTAAATACTATCAGAAACACGGTTTGTATATGACCTTAATGTTAACAGTGCGGGAAAATGAGGTAGGAATTATTTGTTAACCCAGGGTAAACAACAAACAATATAATATAACCTTAACGTACCTACGAAAAATAGCCCCGCCTTTAAAGGCAGGGCATGCAGGAAGTTCATCAAATGTGTTTAATAAATTACGACTTTAAAAGTCCCGTCCGTTAGAGGTTTTTCTGTTTCACCACTTATTAATACACCGGAGAAAGTACCCTCCGCGTGTTTACTATTAATGCCTGTTATAATTACTTTGATGTTTTTGCCCAGATAACCGGGTTCCTTTTCCTGGATGTTCATCAGCGACATTTCCACATCTTCAGTATAAGTGCCGGCTTTCAGTGAATCAGGAAAAGTGATCATCAGTTCCATATGATGCCCGAAGTTGTTGGTAACGCCATCCAGTACCAGCGTTTTCCTGCCGGCATATACGGTGTCGGTAACATAGGCCTCAGTGGCGTTTGACTGGTATTGAACGCCATCCAGTTTAAAGGAGAAGATACTGGATGGTGTGATCACGGTTTTTTTATCACAGGAACAGAAAACCGTTCCTATAACAGCAATAACGGCTACCATGAAGAGTTTCATTCTCATAACACTATAATTTAGGTATGCCGCTCTACAGGAATGAAACCAGTGCCGGCTGCTTTGTGCGCCGCCGGCCTTAGTCAGTTTAGCATAGGATACTGGTTAGATTCTGTTGGCATAGGGATAATATGGATGCAATATATATAAATATTTATTAATTAAATAAAATATATATGGATATAGGGTTAATTTATTGTTTCTTCATACATGCAATCACTTACAGGGTTTTAACGGAGCCGGACTTGTGTATTTTTGCAGATACCCGGAAGTTCAGGCACAATTAACACTTTTTTTGCGGCCGAATTGCGTATTATTACGGGGTTACTGAATAATTAAACAGAAGCACATTATGTCATCGGAAGTAATAAAGCAATTACAGGAGGCGGTGCAGTTTTCACCGGAGAATGTGCCTTTACGTATGCACCTGGCGCAGGTACTGCTACAGGATTATGAGTATACTGCCGCAGAAGAACAATACAGGAAAGTACTGGAGTTGTCGTCATCCAATACTGCAGCGCAGCTTGGTTTGGCGCGCACTTTTTACCATCAGCATAAATATTCCGCAGCCATTGTGGTACTTGAGCAGCTGGAGAGCCGTGAACCGGATCATTTTGATGCCCTGCTGCTGCATTGCCGTATCCTGGTAAAGGAGCAATCCATGCCGGCTGCAAAAGAAATATACCAGCATTTACTGCAAATTAACCCGGGCTTCCGCGACGAGGCGCTGGACGGGCTTTTCAGGGTGGCTCAGCAACCATCCCCTTCCTTCAACGGGGAAGATGAGGACGAGGAAGAAGGCGAGAGCTTATTCATGCTCGAGAAACCGGAAATCAATTTTTCAGATGTAGGTGGTATGGAAAGGGAAAAGCAGGAAATAGATCTGAAGATCATCAAGCCCCTGCAGTTTCCTGATCTCTATAAAGCTTATGGGAAAAAAGCCGGTGGCGGTATTTTATTATATGGCCCTCCGGGATGTGGTAAAACATATCTTGCAAAAGCTACGGCCGGGCAAATTCAGGCAGAATTTATCAACGTAGGTATTCATGATGTGCTGGATATGTGGGTGGGCACCAGCGAGAAAAACCTCCACAGCCTGTTTGAGCTGGCACGTCAGAGTAAACCCTGTGTGCTGTTTTTTGATGAGGTAGATGCTTTAGGCGCTAACCGTTCCGCACTCCGGCAGTCGGGCGCAACGCATATTATTAACCAGTTCCTGGCCGAAATGGATGGCATTGCCGCCAGCAATGAGAACATTCTTATTATTGGCGCTACTAATGCTCCCTGGAGCCTGGACCCGGCATTCCGCCGCCCCGGCCGTTTCGACCGGATCATTTTCGTAGCACCACCGGAAACAGAAGGCAGGGAAGAGATCCTGAAACTGCAGTTACGTAATAAACCCGTGAGCGATATTAATTACAATGCACTTGCAAAGGCCACCCCGGGCTATTCCGGCGCCGACCTGAAAGCGATTGTGGATATTGCTACAGAAGAAAAACTGCTGGAAGCCCTGCAAAAGGGAGTGCCACAGCCTATTACACAGAAAGAATTATTAAAAGCCGCTAAAACACATAAACCCACCACAAGGGAATGGTTTAATACTGCCCGTAACTATGCGCTGTATTCAAATGAAACCGGTCTTTATGATGATGTTTTGAAATACCTGGATATTAAGAAATAACGATTATGGCTGTATTAATTCAGCGCGCCCAGATTCTTGTACAACAAGGCCGCTTTGAAGATGCCTTCGCCGCATTGCGTCAGCACCTGAGTACTAATGCCCACGATACCGACGGATTGTACCTGCTGGCAATTTGCTACATGGAAACAGGCAATACCGCAGAAGCCTCACAGATAGCCGGCAATACCCTCAGCTTTGCGCCATACGACGATCGTTTCCTGTACCTGCTGGCCAGGATCGCTTTTGCAAAGAACCAGTTTAATGAAGCCATCAGAACCATCAGCAATGCAGTGGCAATAAACCCTTACCGGGTAAATTATTTTGCCATGTGGAGCCAGATCCTGCTGTCGAAGAAAGAATACGAAGCGGCCCTTCACAAGGCGGAAGAAGGACTGGCCATTGAGCCGGAAGATGAGGCTTGTCTTAATCTCCGCTCCCATGCCCTGTTTCGGCTGGGTAAGAAAGAGGAAGCCTTTTCCAATTTACATGAGGCATTGGAGCATAATCCTGAAAATGCATACACACATGCCAACCTCGGGCAGAAGTGGCTGGAAGCCGGTGATCACCGGAAATCGCTGGAGCATTTCAGGGAGTCTCTGAAACTGGACCCTACCAATGAATGGGCGAGGCAAGGCATGGTACAAGCCATGAAAGCCAGGTACTGGCTGTACCGGCAATTCCTGAACTACGCTTTTTTCATGGCGCGGCAAAAAGCGCGCACACAGTGGATCATTATCATTGCCATTTTTATACTTACACAAATTGCCAGCCAGGTGTTTTTCCCGGTGTATGTGCTGCTGGCATTCCTGGCGCTTTCCACCTGGCTGATTACGCCTGTGAGTAATCTCTTTCTTCGCCTGAACCCATACGGCAGGTATGCGCTCAGCAAAGAACAGACACAGGTATCCAATGTAGTGGGTATATTGTTATGCGTATCGCTGGCGGCCGGTGTGGCGTTCCTGTTCACCCACCTGCAGGGGTTACTGGCGCTGTGTCTTTGCAGCGGTATTATGTTGCTGCCGGCTGCAGGGTTTTATATACCCGAAAGTAAAAGAAACCGCCGGATCATTACCTGGTATACAGCCACACTGGCGCTTTTGGGCGTGCTGGGTGTTGTGCTGGCATTCGTTATAAACGATGCCTTTAATATAGTAGTTACAGCTATGCTGATCGGTGTATTCCTGTACCAGGTGCTGGCGAATTATATTCTTACAAGAGAAGGATAGTTATAAAGAAAGAATCCTGCCGTTTCAGCGGCAGGGATTCTTTCTTTATAACTTAAACGTATCTACGTAATTAAGCGTCAATTTTCGCATATTTCGCATGTGATTCGATGAATGCCCTGCGTGGAGGAACTTCATCGCCCATGAGCATACTGAATACGCGGTCTGCTTCTGCGGCACTTTCAATAGTTACCTGTTTCAGCGTACGTTGTTCAGGGTTCATGGTAGTATCCCACAGCTGTTCTGCGTTCATCTCACCCAAACCTTTATAACGCTGAATGGTCACACTGTCTTCCTTACCACCTGCGGCAAGCCTTATAGTAGCTTCCTTACGCTGTTCTTCTGTCCAGGCGTAGGTTTGCTCTTTACCTTTCTTTACAAGATAAAGTGGTGGCTGGGCAATGTATACATAACCCTGTTCTACCATTGCTTTCATATAACGGAACACAAAGGTGAGGATCAGGGTGGCAATGTGGCTACCATCCACATCGGCATCCGTCATGATGATGAGCTTGTGGTAGCGTAATTTGGAAAGGTTCAGTGCCTTATCATCCTCTTCTGTACCAATGGTTACCCCCAGTGCAGTGAAAATGTTTTTGATCTCATTGTCTTCGTAAATTTTGTGCTCCATGGCTTTCTCCACATTAAGGATTTTACCCCTCAGCGGCAGGATGGCCTGGAAGTTACGGTTACGGCCCTGTTTGGCAGTACCACCCGCGGAATCTCCTTCCACAAGGTACAGTTCACATTTAGCAGGATCGTTGTCGGAGCAATCGGCCAGTTTACCGGGTAAACCGCTACCGGTCATCACGCTTTTGCGCTGTACCAGCTGGCGGGCTTTACGGGCGGCTTCACGGGCCTGTGCGGCAAGTACTACCTTATTGATTACCGTTTTAGCTTCGCGCGGATTCTCTTCCAGGAAAGCATCCAGTACAGCAGCTACGGAACTGTCCACCACACCCATTACATCGGAGTTACCAAGTTTGGTTTTGGTTTGTCCTTCAAACTGCGGCTCAGGTACTTTCACGCTGATAATAGCGCTCAGGCCTTCACGGAAGTCATCTCCGGTAACTTCTACCTTCGATTTCTCGAACATTTTATTTTTATCACCATAAGATTTAAATACACGGGTAATAGCGCGGCGGAAACCAGCTACGTGCGTACCTCCTTCAATGGTGTTGATATTATTTACATAAGAGAAGATGTTTTCGCTGAAGGCATCATTATAAACCAGCGCTACTTCAACGGCAACATTGGATGCCGCATCATGTGCTTCCACATAAATAGGAGCCGGTAACAGCGGGTTGCGGCGGCCACTTTTATCCAGCATCTGGATAAACTCGCGGATACCGCCTTCACTGTAGAAAGTTTCAGAGAAGAAATTGCCTTCTTCATCCTTTTCACGCTCATCTGTTAACGTGATTTTGATCTTACGGTTCAGGTAGGATAATTCACGTAAACGACCTGCCAGTATTTCGCGGTTGTAGGTAGTTTCCTTGAAAATTTCACCATCCGGTTTGAAATGTACGGTGGTACCGGTGACTTCACTGCTGCCTATTTCACGAACAGCATATTGTGGTACACCACGATGGTATTCCTGCTCGAATAATTTGCCTTCACGTTCTACTGTTACATATAATCTGTCACTCAGGGCGTTCACGCAGCTTACACCCACACCATGCAAACCGCCGGACACCTTGTAGGTGTTCTTATCAAATTTACCACCGGCGTGGAGTACGGTCATAACAACTTCCAGTGCAGAACGACCTTCTTTAGGGATGATACCGGTAGGGATACCACGGCCATCATCCTTTACCCGGATAGAGTTATCTTCCAGGATAGTAACTTCGATGTTTTTGCAGTACCCGGCGAGGGCTTCATCTATAGAGTTATCTACCACCTCATAAACAAGGTGGTGGAGACCCTTGATGCCAATATCGCCGATATACATGGCCGGACGCTTCCTAACGGCTTCCAGTCCTTCCAATACTTGTATACTCCCTGCATCATATCCGTTGCTGCTGGGGCTGGGTGCTTGCACTAATTCTTCGCTCATATGTTGGTGTAAAATCTATTAGAAATAAAATCGGTAGACAATCATGCAAAAATACGAAAAATAAGCCTTATTTCCACAAAAGAAGGGCTGTTTTTATGCAGGGAGGACCCATCATTTTTCCACTTAGAGATTTCCGGCGCCAGCAATGTCTTTTACGCCTGTAAACAAAGTTTTCCACACCAGGTTAAAAAAGGATTTCTGGATGTCGCGGGTATAAGTAACATTGGCGGTCCGGGCATTTTCTCCTTTTTCAGGGTTTTCGGATTTGATTACCAATGCGTTGGCCACCAGGCTGATAAGCCCTTTCCTTTTAAATCCTTTATGATCTGCATTTTGCTTCAAAACGGCAATTTTAAGATTTTGGTACAACAGCTTTACAAAGGCACTGGCCCGCCGTTCATCTCCTTTAATATTAAAGGTGAGATCCCGGATATCGCAGGATTTGATCTCAATTTTACCCATCGGCTGGGTCACAACATTCAGATCTTTGCCATTCATGTTATTCAGCCTGCCGGAAACGCCAAACCTGCCGTTCTTATCATTTAACAGGAAATCGAATCGGGCGGTGAGCTTGCCGCTTTTCAGAAATACCGCATCAAAGTCTGCAATAAGATGATTGTTTTTAGCCACCAGGCTGTCGATATTCGTGATATTCCGGAACCGGCCATGTATATGGCTGAAGTTAATGTACCCGGTTTGTTCCGTTACCGGGCTTAGTTCTGTATACTGTAAGTTGATATTATTGCCGGTAAGGGTATCGATATAAACAGGGACTTTAAGTTTGGCCAGCAACTGATGGGGATATTGTCCCAGCTTATTGCCGGGTGGCATTGGCAGCATACGGTTCCTGTAGATGTCCAGTTTACCGCTTTTAATATTTACCCGCTCGGCCCAGACCTGTTGCTCCTGTAAAAGCAGCCGGGGATTGAGATTGTGCATGCTGATATCATTGAACACCACTTCAAACCGGTCTTGCTGTACGCCCGTCTTTTTCTGGAAGGCGGCCCTGTCGTACCGCGGCTGCAGTTCAAACTGGCCTATATGGAGAGTGCGTAAAGCAGCATCATAGCGGATCCCGCGAACATACATCCAGTAAAGGCTATCCCTTGTTCTGTTCATATAATCTTTCATCCCGATCTCATAGTTGCGGGCATATAAAAAGCGGGTGGGATCATTCAGGGCCACTGAGTCGATCAGGAAATCATTGATCCGGATCCGCAGGTTGTGGAATTGATGAATAACACGGGACGAATCTTTCCGGGTAAAGATATACTTGAAGTTGGTGCTGTCCAGTACCAGCTTGCCTATGAAGATGGATTTCATTTTGGCAGAAATGTTCTGGTAAGCCGTTCTTGGGGCGCTGGTATCTTTTACAGTGGCATTTTGCTCCATAATTACACTGGGACCGCTTACTGTAAGCACCCCCGCGCTGAGGTCCTTCCCAAAAAAATAGCGCCAGGGCTTAAAATATTTGAGCTCCAGCCGGTCTACGCTGATGGTGTATATATCGGCGGGCGCTTTCTGTTGGGCCAGCAGGCGCTGATATACCAGGGAATCGGCCGTCATACTGGCTTTATCTATAGTGATGCTGCCCGATAGCACGTCGAGATGAAGATCTTTGAACTTCACGGTATAAAGACTGTCGGACAAATCACTCACATAGCCCTGCAGCTCCCGCTTCAGCAGGTTATTCCAATGTTGGTTAAGATACCAGCCGGTGGCCAGTATCAACAAGATAAGTATACCGGCAACTGCAAGTATGATTTTGACCAGTCTGCGGATATTAAAGCCATTTTTTGCCATCAGTAAAGCCTAAACGAAATTTATACCAATTACTTCAACGGTTTGAACCCGGAAATAGAGGCAGGGTTTGTAAGTGTATTGTCAAAACATATTTGTTTAAAAAACGAATCCCTAAATTTGTGACTTCTATAACAGCTCGGCGTTAAAAAACAGATAAAGTGAAAGAAATACAGGAAATATTGTCTTTGGCCATTCCGCAACCCGCGATGAGCGATCAGTTAAGGCTGGCGGAGCAGGATAGTGTGTCAGTGCCAGACTGTCTCGATTTTACATTACAACGTTTTACATATGACAAGCCATTACCCGTTGAAGACGTGGCAATGGTTATTTACCAGCCAGCCAAAAGAGGGCAATCGGCTGCTATTGAGCTCCGTTATTGTGTGGCCGGCAGTAAATATTGTAAAAACCCTTCCTGTACAGACCAGCTTTGTGCTGAAGGTAAAAAGGAAGCCTGCAATGACAGGGTACCATCGGTAGACCTGATCACCGTTAGGTTCCAGCCAGCGTTTATACAATCCCTGCAAAAAGGTACCACAACATTCTCTTTATTTGAGAACCAGTCCCGCAAGCCGTTTGTGAAAACCATTCAGCCGTGTACGAAGTCTAAATCCGTACTGGAAACAATGGTGCACCACGACTATGAGGGCATCCTGAAAAATATATTCCTGCAAAGCCGTGCACTGGACCTGTTATTATACAGTTCCGACCAGTTTATGCAGAATGACACCGATGAACGCTATGGTTGCCGCTTCCTCACTCACCTGGAAGACCGCGAAAAAATAGAAAATGCCCGTAGCATCCTGCTGGAACAACTGGATTCGCCGATCACCATCAGGGACCTGGCCCGCCGCGTAGCCATGAATGAGTGTTACCTGAAGAAAGGCTTCAAAGCCATGTATGGTACCACTATTTATGACTATTTCCAGAAAGAGAGAATGGAAAAGGCTAAAGGCCTGCTCTATGAAAAAGGTATGTCTGTATCAGAAGTTGCCATGCTGATGGGATACTCCTGTATCTCCCATTTCTCTACAGCCTTTAAAAAGCATACAGGGCTGAAGCCTTGTGAACTGCTGCTGCGTTAAAAACGGCTACTCCACTTTTATTTTCCTGATCTTTCCCTGTAGGGCGAATATTGCTGTGTTAGGAATAACAAAGCAATATTTATATGATTTTCATTTGTTTAAGGCTTAGCCACCACAAAGAAGCCGGCCTTATTTTCCCTTTTCGATCATTTGTTTTCCCGAATTGAAAAACAGAAAATAAAATATAGGTGTTTCTTTGT
The DNA here is from genome assembly GCF_040546735.1 of Chitinophaga sp. OAE865. NCBI lineage: Bacteria > Pseudomonadati > Bacteroidota > Chitinophagia > Chitinophagales > Chitinophagaceae > Chitinophaga > Chitinophaga sp. OAE865. Next base: position 1,174,793 of record NZ_JBEPOF010000001.1, read on the forward strand.
AACACGATAGGCAAATATCCATTTGCGTTTCCTATAAGCTTCCTTATCAGATTTGACCATGGAAGAAACTTAGCTGGCAAAAGTAAGTAAAGCCATAAATCATACTTGCATTAATATCAAACACCATTGAAGTGCAATATGTCAGAGAAGTTTCTACCAGATTTTATAAAGTCGTCCGCTTCTGCGGGCGACTTTTTGTTTTGGGAAAACGCTGCTACCAGACTAAGCCCAGGTGTATCTGTATTACACCGGTAAACAAAACAGCGATAAGCTGTGGATAAGCCAAGCTTATTAGGTATGGGGTATCTCTGGCTTATATATGGCTTATATATGGGGGAGTTATGGGGGAAACAGGGAGTAGCTATGCTTTGTCCATGCTTTAGGCTGTCCCCCGGCACAGAAAATAATTAGCGTTAAAGCCGGAATTTTTTAACAGGAGCTTACAGCCGCAATCTATAATATTATTTGTTTGGTTTCACTGCCTTCTTTGTTGATGTTTGGATGGCTTGTGGAATTTGCGGATTCTACCGTTGGAAAAAGTTCCCATATTGTGAAATGGGGAACTGGTAAAATAAAATGTAAGGAGTTCTAACAAATGAAAAACCCCGCCCAAAAGAGCAGGGTCTGTCCTATTTATCCCTATACCTATGAAATACGTGTTTGTGTTATTCAGTGATAGTACCAGCTTCATTCAGCAACACTGCCTTGTCTGTACCATTATCCTGAATATTGATTTTGTAGTATGCAGCTACATCTGATCTCTCAATTTTCCAGCCATCTTTTATGGTTGCCGCCGGATATTTTGTTTTCAGTGTACCAGCCACTGATTCCGGGAGGTTTTGAGCATCATATGCGCTTCTTGTGGCAATCCATTTGCCGTCTGCATCATACTCTGCAATAGTGTTTATATTGTCTTTTTGGAAACTTGCTGTCCAATGTCCTGCACTTGTCTTTGTCCACTTAGCAGCTGCTGTTCCCGCAAAATTCTGATCAAAAGAACTTTTAACTGCCTCAGGTGCTTGCACCGCCTTGGCAACTATTTTTGTTTTTTTAACTGATTTTTTTTGCTGTGCAAAAGTTATGCCGGAAGTGAATAGAACCGCGCAAAATATTAACGTCAACTTTTTCATATTCGATATGGTTTTTTCCGTTGGGTTAAAATTAACTACTAGGTTTTTCTAATCTTCCTGGCAAGTTAGCTAAAACAATGCCAAAAACGCTGTTTATGTACTCTTTATTGCAAATTACAAAAAAATCTATAAAAAATATCTGAAAAGCATAGTTTTTAGCAAATATAGCTATTTAGGAGCCAGCGTATTTTCTTAACTTTGCACAATTTTAATCAATTATTGTATAAATAACATCAAAGGGCGGGGAATTGTTTTATGTCCAGCAGATACCAGGAATATAACCAGTTGAATTTACCTCAGATAGAGAAAGATATACTCCAGCACTGGGAGCAGCACCAGGCTTTTGAGAAAAGTGTGGAGGTACGCGATGGCGCCACTCCTTTTGTTTTTTATGAAGGGCCTCCGAGTGCCAACGGTTTGCCGGGTATTCACCATGTTATTTCACGTACTTTGAAAGACCTGGTATGCCGTTATAAAACCATGCGCGGTTACCAGGTAAAGCGTAAAGGCGGATGGGACACCCATGGTTTACCGGTAGAACTGGGAGTAGAGAAAACTTTAGGTATTACCAAGGAAGACATAGGAAAAAAGATCTCTGTAGCCGAATATAATGATACCTGCCGCCGGGAGGTATTGAAGTATAAAGATTTGTGGGACGATCTGACCCTTAAGATGGGATATTGGGTTGACCTGAAAGATCCTTATATCACTTTTGAAAATAATTATATTGAAACACTCTGGTGGTGTCTTCAAACGCTTTATAAAAAAGGGTTCCTATATAAAAGTGTAAGTATTCAACCCTACTCTCCTGCAGCCGGCACCGGATTAAGTTCCCATGAGCTGAATCAGCCAGGTACCTATAAAGATGTAAAGGACACTACTGTGGTGGCTATGTTTAAGGCCAAAAAAGCAGATAACTCACAATTCCTTTTTGATGCTGCCGGATCAGATGAGGTTTTTTTCCTGGCCTGGACCACCACTCCCTGGACTTTACCGTCCAACCTGGGTTTGACTGTAGGCGCCAATATAGAATATGTACTGGTAAATACTTTTAATCCATACACCCACTTGCCGGTGAACGTGGTAATGGCTAAAGTATTACTTGGTAAATATTTTAAGGCAGAAGGAGAAAACGGCGACTTTGCCGCCTATAAGGAAGGAGATAAAATAATTCCCTGGAAAATACTCACCAGCTTTAAAGGCAGCCAGCTTGAAAATATCCGTTATGAACAATTGTTACCATTTGCGCAACCCGAAGAAGGTGATCCGTTCCGGGTGCTGCTGGGCGACTTTGTAACCACAGAAGATGGTACAGGCATCGTTCATACTGCCCCGGCCTTTGGTGCAGATGATAACCGTGTAGGTAAGAAATACGGTATCGGTATTTTGACATTGGTAGACAGATCCGGTAAGTTCACTGATAATGTAGGTGAATTCTCGGGCCGGTATGTAAAGAATTATAAGGATGATCCCGACTACAAAGATGTAGATGTGGATATTGCGGTGAAACTGAAAAAAGAGAACCGCGCGTTCAGAGTGGAAAAGTATGAACATACCTATCCGCATTGCTGGCGCACCGATAAGCCGGTATTATATTACCCGCTGGATGCCTGGTTTATTAAAACCACTGCCGTAAAAGACAGGATGGTTGAGCTGAACAAAACCATCAACTGGAAACCAGCCTCCACCGGTACCGGCCGTTTTGGCAACTGGCTGGAGAATATGGTGGACTGGAACCTTAGCCGCAGCCGTTACTGGGGCACGCCATTACCGATCTGGCGTACGGAAGATGGCTCAGAAGAGATCTGTATCGGGGGCATTGAGGAACTGAATGCGGAGATCCGTAAAGCCAACCAGGTTTTAGGAGGAGATGTGAATAAATCCTACCTCCATGAAGGTATTCTCGACCTGCATAAACCTTATGTAGATGATATTATCCTGGTGAGCCCGTCTGGCAAGCCGATGCGCCGCGAGCCCGACCTGGTGGATGTTTGGTTTGATAGTGGGGCCATGCCTTACGCACAATGGCACTATCCTTTCGAAAACAAGGAGCTGGTAGATAAAGGACAGGCTTTCCCGGCCGATTTTATTGCGGAAGGGGTAGACCAGACCCGCGGCTGGTTTTATACATTGCACGCCCTTGGAGTGATGTTATTCGATAGCGTGGCATATAAAACAGTGGTTTCCAACGGACTGGTACTGGATGCGAAAGGACAGAAAATGAGTAAACGCCTCGGTAACGTGGTGAATCCATTTGAAACTATTGAGAAATTTGGAGCAGATGCCACCCGCTGGTACCTGATCACCAATGCTTCTCCCTGGGATAGCTTAAAGTTTGATGTAAAAGGTATCGGAGAAGCCCAGCGCAAGCTGTTTGGCACCCTGTATAATACATATAACTTCTTTGCTATGTACGCCAATCTTGATAAGTTTACTTTCAAGGAGGCATATATCCCACTGGAAGAACGCCCGGAAATTGACCGTTGGATCATTTCAGTATTGAACACGCTTATAAAAGATGTGACCAGCAGCTTTGACGACTACGAGCCTACCCAGGCGGGAAGAGCGATAGAGCGTTTTGTGGATGAGCAGCTGAGTAACTGGTACGTACGTTTGTGCCGCCGCCGGTTCTGGAAGGGAGAATACGAGCATGATAAGATCAGCGCTTACCAGACATTATACGAATGTTTGGAAAAAACTACACAATTGATGGCCCCGGTTTCCCCATTTTTCACCGATTGGTTATTTAACAACCTGAACAGCGTAAGTGGCCGCAATAAAGCGGCTTCGATCCACCATACTGATTTCCCGGTGATCAATGAAGCAGCGGTAGATGCTGATCTGGAAGAAAGAATGCAGCTGGCCCAGGACATTTCCTCACTGGTACTATCCTTGCGTAAAAAGGTGAATATTAAAGTGCGCCAGCCTCTGCAGAAGATTCTGATCCCTGTAGCCAATGGCCGGATAAAAGAGCAGATAGAATTGGTTGCTGACCTGATAAAAAGTGAGGTCAATGTCAAAGGGATTGATTATCTTACGGAAACGGAGGGTTTTATCAAGAAAAAGATTAAGCCTAACTTCAAGTCACTCGGTGGTAAAATGGGAGCAAAGATGAAATCCGTGGCAGCCGCTATCAGCGCGTTCACGGAAGCAGAAATTACCACTATAGAGCGCGACGGCCATTTTAACCTGGTGGTAGAGGGAGAGCAGTTGCAAATCCAGCTTTCCGACGTTGAGATCATTTCAGAAGATATTCCAGGATGGACAGTAGCTAATAAAGGTGCCCTGACGGTAGCGCTGGATATTACTATTACCTCCCAGTTACAGGATGAAGGAAACGCCAGGGAATTGGTGAACCGTATACAAAAAATCCGCAAGGATAGTGATTTTGCATTGACTGACAGAATTGATGTGACAGTTGAAAGTGTAGATACGCTCAAGTCGGCCATTGTGAACTATAATGATTATATTTGCACGGAAATTTTGGCAGATAGTCTGGAATTAGTGGAGCGATTACAGGATGGTACAGAAATAGAGGTAAATGACCTTAAATTTAATGTATTAGTTAACAAAAAAAGCTAATCCCCCATGGCAACAAAAAAGAAGGTTGCTAGTAAAACGACCCAAAAGGCAGCTCCGGCTAAAAAGACTGTAGCGAAGGCATCAACAGCAAAAAAAGCTGCCAAACCTGTTGCTCCGGTGAAGAAAACGGCGCCCGCTCCTAAAAAAGCAGCTGCAAAAGCGGCCCCTGCAAAGGCGGCTTCCAAAGCGGCAGCAAAACCAGCAGCCGGAAAAGCCGTGGTAGCTAAAAGCACTGCCAAAAAAGCCGCTCCGGCGCCTAAAAAAGCAGTGAAAAAGGCCTCTGCCTTACCAAACAGTAAAACAACATCCGTCAAGAAAGTTGCTGTACCTGCGAAATCGACCGTTAAAAAAGAGCCTGCTGTAAAGCAGCGAGTGGTAACGAAAAGTGTTTCCGCTGAAAAAGAGAAACCATTTATTTCTAAGTCAGAAGAAAAAGAACTTAAAACGATGGCAGTAAAGAAAGCAGATACTAAGGTAGAAGTTGCTAAGGAAAAAGAATCCACCAAGAAAGCAGCGGAGAAGCCTGTTGTTAAGGCTGAAAAATCAGTAAAGGCGGAAAAATCCGAAAAACCCGAGAAAACTGAAAAACCTGAAAAGAAAGGCGGAAAAGCTACCCTGGTAACTTATCAGCCTGAATTTACAAAATCAGTGCTGGACCAACCGGCACAACCTTCCGGTCCTGTATACAGATACAGTGATTCAGACCTGCAGGAATTTAGAGAATTGATCCAGAAGAAGCTGGAATCAGCTAAAAAGGAGCTCATCTATCTGCAAGGCCTGATCACCCGTAAAGACGAAGCAGGAACTGACGATACAGAAAACAAATACATGAGCATGGAAGATGGCAGCGGCTCCCAGGAAAGAGAGCAACTGAACCAGATGGCCAGCCGTCAGATCCAGTTCATTGATCACCTGGAAAAAGCAATGATGCGTATTGAAAACAAAACCTATGGTATTTGCCGCGTAACCGGTAAATTGATAGATAAGGCGCGTCTCAGGGCTGTTCCTCACGCTACATTGAGCATTGAAGCCAAACTGGCTAAAAGTAAATAGTTCTGGTTTTACCAGAACAAGAAAGGCGCAGCGGTTATCCGCGGCGCCTTTTTCTTTTAAGATGAAATATTTTAACAGGCAGCTACTGCTGCTTTTTTATTGCGTATCTGCCGAACAGCGAAATAAAGTAATCCCGCTCCGGCAATACCAATCAAGCTGCTTACCCCAATAGTACGTGCCTGCTTTTTACTGATAGCCGGTAATTTGATCCCGAATCTTGCCGGACTTGCCTGGGCAATATCCAGCAACGGTGCTAACGACAAGCCGCTGATGATTTTATCGGCAACCTTTTCTACAACATTGCCGGGATACTGTGGACAAAAAGCAACGCCGATCCCGGCCTCGCTCAATAACCTGCTGTCCCGTTTTCCATCTCCCACATAAATAATATTCTGGGTATTAATATGATACTGCTCCGCTATGTATGGGAATACATTACTCCGTTCATACTCCCCTCCTTTCATAAAATAATCAGCCACGGTAAATTCGCCGGTGGCCACACTATTGATCAGGTGCAGCTTATTGGCAAATACGAAATCCATTCCCAGCTGATTTTTGATATGGCGTGCTACAGTGCCAAATCCATCGGTGATCAGGCCAACAGCATAGCCTCTTTTCTTCAGCTCCCGCACTATTTCACGGATGCCCGGTAACAGCGGAATAGCATCTGCTACTTCCAGGAGCTCAGCAATATTGCGGCCTTCGAAAAGCGTACCTTTCAGGTGAAGTGCAGTTACCGGGTCATGCCCGGCAGATTCGATTTCCTGTAATCCTTCCTCCTGGCCAAAGGCTACTGCGGCCCATTGCATGTAATCCTGCGTAAACACGGCATGGTCCAGGTTGAAGATGACCATCTTCTGCAGCTTGTCAATAGACTCCAGGATAGAATACTCCATCTGCTCCCGTATCAGGTTAATATTACCCAGTGTTTCCAGGTTTTCCTGCGGTATATTTTCCGCTTTGCGAAGAATGGTGCGCGATACTTCCCTCGACATTTTACTCAGCTGTTCCCATGTTTGCATGGCATTTTCCACCTTGCCGATATTGGCTTCTGTGATACGTGCGCCAAGATGATGCATATCTATCAGCAATCCAATATCCACCCCATAGTCATTTTCAAAATGCACCCGTGAAAGGAATGATTTACGGGCTGCGATCATACCGCTGAGCGGCTGCTGGAAGTGGGCAAGCTCCGGGTATAAGATACTCAGCAGCGGCTTGGCCACCAATTGGGTGACCCTGCCTGCCTGCCTTTCAAAGTAGGATTTGACGAAGTCTGCTTCATCTTTTTCAATAGGACCAGTTAAGAGGTCTATAATATTATCAGGGTAAGTAAGGATGTCGCCGTCTACATAGGCAATAATATCGTGTTTTGCTGCCATCATCCCTTCACGCATAGATATCCCTTTTCCGCGCTGGCTGCTGGTGATCACTCTCACATGTTCCTTCATGGCCTCTTCCACTGTGTTGTCTGTAGAATTATCATCTACCACAATGATCTCAATTTTCCGGGATGTTTTTTTTACTGTTTTAATAACCTGGCGTATGGTAGCACCTTCGTTTAATACAGGAATTACGATAGATATCATAGGAGTTCGCTATGTTAAAAGGTTAAAAAATAGTGCTGTAAAGAGCTGGTGTTGGCATTACAAGGCCGCTTTAATAACAAAAACCGTACCCATTGCCGGTTTTTGAGAAGAAGGAAATGTTATGGAAACCCATACAGGGATTGAAAAACGCCGGATGCGCTACCTGTAAAGTAGTGCATCCGGCGTTTACGTATATTCTTAAACGTTAGTTGTTCCCTATTTGAATTCCTGCATTTCCACCAGTTTGTGGTAGATCCCGTTTTGTTTCAGTAAAGCATCATGCGTACCGCGTTCTTTGATCTCTCCCTGGTCCATTACAATAATTTCGCTGGCATGTTGAATAGTGCTCAAACGGTGTGCAATTACAATAGTGGTGCGGTTTTGCATGAGCTTGTCCAATGCAGCCTGTACCAGTTTTTCAGATTCTGTATCCAATGCGGAAGTAGCTTCATCCAGGATGAGAACAGGAGGATTTTTAAAGATAGCCCTGGCAATAGTAAGGCGCTGACGCTGGCCCCCGCTGAGTTTCAGCCCGCGATCGCCGATAATTGTATCGTAGCCATTATCGAGTTGCTCAATGAATTCGTGTGCATTGGCAATTTTGGCAGCGGCTATAATGGCTTCCCTGTCGGCTTTCGGCTGGCCAAAGGCAATATTATTAAATACGGTATCATTAAACAGGATCGCTTCCTGCGATACCACGCCGATCAGGTTGCGAAGATCGTGTACCTTCAGGTCGCGTATATCGGTACCGTCTATCCGGATGGCGCCTTCATTCACATCATAGAAGCGGGGTAAGAGGTCGGCCATTGTGGATTTTCCGGCGCCGCTGCGGCCTACCAGCGCTACCATCTGTCCTTTGTGAATAGTAAGCTGGATTTTTTTCAAGACATATTGCTGCTCGTATTTAAAGGACACATTGTCGTATTCAACACTGGTAGTAAACTCACTAACAGGGCTTGCTCCCGGCTTTTCATGAATAGTTACCGGCGCGTCCAGTATTTTAAAAATCCTTTCACTCGCTACCATTCCTTTCTGGATAGTAGTTATAGAAGTAGATACATTCTTTGCCGGCTGCATGATCTGTGAATAGAAAACGAGGTATGTCATGAAAGTAGCGCCGGTAAGCAGTTCGCTGCCGGACAATACCAGGCTTCCGCCGTAAATAACAAGGATAACAATTACAATTACACCCAGTATTTCGGAGATAGGAGAAGCAAGTTCCCGCTGGTTGTACATCGACTTGCTTACTTTCACAAAGCGGTTGTTGACCTCACCGAATTTATTTTTCATAAAACGTTCGGCGGTAAAGGATTGTATGATCCTGATACCGCTTAAAGTTTCTTCTGTTACAGAAAGAATTTTTCCCAGCAGGTCCTGGCTGAACTTTCCTTTTAATTTTAATTTTTTGGAAACGTAAGATATCAGCAGTCCGGAGATAGGAAAGAATACGATAGTGAACAGGGTAAGCTTTACAGAAAGATAGAACAATGCCGCAAAGTAACCGATGATGATGAAAGGGTCGCGCAACAGTGTTTGTATGGCATTGATCACACTGTTTTCGATTTCCTGTACATCGTTGGTCATGGAAGAAAGCAGGTCGCCTTTCTGCTGTTCGCTGTAAAACGACAACGATTGCTGGGTGAACTTTTCATAGAGGCGTATACGTAACCTGGAAAGTACGGTCATTTTTAGTCGTACCATTACCCTTGCGCTCATATACCGGCCGAAGTTGGCGATCACAATACATACGCCAATCACGGCGCAAACAAAGTAAAGAGCGCTTTGCTTGGAGCCGCTGGCCCTGATAAAGTTATAGAAATAGTAGTTGAACAGGTCTATAAAATAGTTGATGGAGAAGGTAAAATGAGGTTCAGGCAGGGCCTGGGGCACTTCGCCCACCTGGTTGAAAATAACGGTCAGTAGCGGGATCAGCATAGCGAAATTGACCATGCCGAATATGATACCTATAAAAGTATATATAACGTATTCGGGCAGATAATGATGCAAAGGTGTGGCAAATCTTAGTAATCGCTTGAATGTCTTCATGCCTGTTAGTCTGTTTAACTTGCTGGCAAAAATAGCATAATTAAGGTATGAGGGGGTGTAATTGCGGCTATTCTTTGCCGGAAATGGTTAATTTCGCAACTGACGGGCTGCCGGCAGCCGGTTACGGTTTGGCGGCGTGGGGTAATTGTGTTATTATCGTACGCAGACTGTTTTATTAACGATTAAAACTGAATGAGATGCAGGAAACTAAAAGGCAGAAACAAATAGGACAGCTGGTACAGCAGGAGCTGAGCAGCATTTTCCAGCGTTTAGGATTTAATGTGGTGGAAGGAGGAATGATATCTGTTGCTGCCGTGAAGATGACCCCCGACCTGCTGGAAGCGAAGGTATACCTGAGCATGTTTCAGATCAAAGCCCCTTCGGAGATGCTGGAGCGGATCAAGGAAAGAATGGGCGAGATCAAGAAATTACTGGGAATAGGGCTGGGCAAGCAATTGCGCAGGATACCCGAACTGAGCTTCTTCCTGGACGATACCCTTGATTATGTGTTTAAGATGGAAGAGCTGTTTAAGAAGATCAAGGAGGAGGATGCCAATATCAAAGATGGCAAGAAATAGGGTTACGGATCTTTCATTCTTCATTCGTAATTCAAATACATGGTCTGGCAGTTTGCTTCCCGTTATTTCCGTGCAAAGAAATCTACCAATGCTATCAATATCATTGCCTGGGTAAGTGTGGCAGCAATTGCGGTTGGGGCAGGCGCCCTGATTGTAATTCTGAGTGTATTCAATGGTTTTGAGGGCCTGGTGAAGTCCCTTTATTCTTCTTTTTACCCGGCGGTGAAAGTGGCGCCGGTTACGGGTAAAACCATTATTCTTACGCCTGCACAGCTGCAGCAAATATCTGCGGTGCCGGGAGTGGCTCACTTTTCCAGGGTAATTGAGGAGAAGGCGGTGCTTCGCTACGGCGACGAGCCAACGATTGCTGTATTAAAAGGTGTGGACAGCAGTTATAATTATGTGACCGATGTGAAGAGCAACATTATCAGGGGGCGTTTTGACACCGGCGATAGTGTGGCTTACCGCGCAGTACTTGGGCTTGAGCTGGAAGGTGCGCTGGGGGTAGATGTAGTACATAGTATCGCCCCTGTTACCGTATATCTTCCCCGGAGAAATGTGAATGCTTTTGTGACCCCCGAAGATGCGCTTAACAACGGGGTGCTGTACCCGGCAGGTACTTTTGCCATACAACAGGAGTTTAACAGCAAATATGTTATTACCAATATAGAATTTTTACGGAACCTGTTGCAAATGGGCCCCGATGAAATGTCGTCGCTTGAAATAGGGATACGGGCAGGGGTAAACGATAACCTGCTGAAGGCGCAACTGGAAAAGTTGCTTGGCAATAAGTATAAAGTACAAACCCGGTATGAGCAGAACCAATCGCTTTATGCTATTATGCAAACCGAGAAGTGGGCCGTGTATGTGATACTTAGTTTTATCATGATCATTGCTGCCTTTAACATGATAGGTTCGTTATATATGCTGGTGATAGAAAAGCAGAAAGACATCACTATTCTGAAGGCGATGGGGGCGCGTAAATCGTTGATTATGCGGATATTCCTGGCGGAGGGGCTGATCATTGCCGGTATAGGAACGGCATTGGGCTTTGGTTTGGGAACCACTTTTTGCCTGTTACAGCAGCATTTTGGTATTATCAAGCTGGAGGGAACTTCTTTCCTGGTAGACTCCTATCCTGTTAGCATGCATGCAGCAGATTTTGTACTGGTATTTATTACGATCATGGTGATTGGAATTGCAGCCAGCTGGTACCCGGCCAGAAGGGCGGCGGTGGAAGCGATTACCCTGAAAGCGACCTGATTATCAAATAAGAATATTAAAAAAGGCTGCATATGAATTCATATGCAGCCTTTTTTAATATTCTTATTTAGTTGCTCTATTAATAATCGCCCAGTGTTTCAGGCAATTGGGCCAGTGCTTTTGCCAGCTGTTCATCGCTTGGGGCGATACCATGCCATTCGTGGTGGCCTTCCATAAAGTCCACCCCCTGACCCATAACGGTTTTCATGATAATGGCAATGGGTTTACCCTGGCCGGTGAGGCTCCTGGCCTTTTCCAGTGTAGCTACTACATCGTCCATATCATTACCATTCATGTGCAATACCTGCCATCCGAATACTTCGAATTTAGCGCCAACATCGCCAAGACCGGCAACATCGTCGGTAGTTCCATCAATCTGCTGACCATTCAGATCCACAGTGATGATAAGATTATCTACTTTATGATGAGGGGCAAACATCACTGATTCCCAGATCTGTCCTTCTTCCAGCTCACCATCGCCATGGAGGGAGAATACCAGGTGTTTATCGTTATTCAGTTTTTTAGCAAGCGCTGCGCCTATAGCCACACTCATGCCCTGTCCCAGGGAACCGGAGGCGATGCGTACGCCCGGTAAGTGTTCGTGGGTGGTGGGGTGTCCCTGCAGGCGGGAATTCAGCTTACGGAAAGTGTTCAGTTCCTGTACGGGGAAGTAGCCGGAACGCGCCAGCGCGCTATAGAACACCGGTGAAATATGACCATTGGACAGGAAGAAGAGGTCCTGGTTTTTACCATCCATATCAAATGGTTCCGGTTTGTGGTCCATCACCTTGAAATACAATGCAGTGAGAAAATCGGCGCAGCCTAATGACCCACCCGGGTGACCGCTTTGAACGCCGTGTACCATCCGTACAATGTCTCTCCTGACCTGAGTCGCAATATCTTGGAGCTGTGGCTGTGGCATGATAGTTGTTAATTTTGTGCCGCAAAACTAATAGAATTTCGTAGAATTTGTGGCCGTTGAATGTTTTTTTTGCGATCTCAAAGTATTAAAAAACTTGATTTTTTTAACGTTTCTTTTCATATTTCGTTGAAATTAATATCTTTGCACAATTAAGCCCCACTAATGGAGAATGTATTAATTGCTACCGTCCTGAGTTTTGTTGTTACCTATTTTTCTATTCCAATACTGATAAGAGTGGCGGAATTAAAGCACTTATACGACGAGCCGGACGAGAGAAAGACGCATAAACAGCGTATACCAACGCTTGGAGGAATCGGATTTTTCTCCGGATTTATAATCGCCACTGCTATCTGCGTACCCGCGTTAGCCAATTCCCCATTTCAATACATGATGGCGGCATTCTTTATTATTTTCATGGTGGGAATGAAGGATGATATCGTAGGGCTGTCTCCGTTAAAGAAATTAATCGGGCAACTTGCTGCCTCTTTTGCTATTATTTATCTTGGTAACCTGCAGATAACCAGCATGTATGGTTTTTTGGGAATTTACGCCATGCCTCCCAATATCAGCCTGATGCTGACTTATTTCACTTTTATTGTAGTTATTAACGCTTTCAACCTGATAGACGGTGTAGACGGTCATGCCGGCAGCATTGGTTTACTGGTGAGTGCGGTATTGGGTGCTTATTTCCTGCATGTGGGTGAAATAACTTATGCGGTGATCGGTTTTGCGCTTGCAGGCGGCCTGGCCAGTTTCCTTATCTACAATATTTCTCCTGCCCGGATTTTTATGGGTGATACAGGATCCTTACTGATAGGGCTGGTAAATGCGGTGCTTGTGCTGAAATTTATTGATGTGGCAGGAAACCCTGCCGGTAAAATGCCGGTTGGAGCTACTCCGGCTGTAGCATTCGCTATCCTGATCGTACCTTTATTTGATACTTTACGCGTATTTGCTGTTCGTATGCTGCAGGGAAGATCTCCTTTCTCTGCCGACAGAAATCATATCCATCACTACCTGCTTGACCTGAAGCTTAACCACAGGCAAACCACGCTTGTTTCAGTAGCCATTAACGCTACTTACATACTCGGGGCATTTGTATTACAGGGAATGGGTGCTACTTTGCTGTTAATGGTTGTAATAGGTTCTGCCACCTTTTTTACCGGAATATTATACCTGGCCCGCCGGAAGAAACTAGCTGTGAAAGCCATCCCCGAACCTGTTATACAGCCAGCTGCGGCAACAGCCAAAGAAGCTACCAAAATATTGCGTGTTACAACAGAGGGTGTATTACAAGATAAATAATCCTTTGCTGCGGTTATTTGTAGGCATTTCTACTTCCATTATCAGGGCCTTACTTTGACGATTAAAAGAAAACCTGTAGGTTTGCACGCACTTAACTATTTATGTTATGCAAGATGATCTAACGCTTATCATTGATGAAGCAGGGGACTCGATGAAAAAAGCTATCGGGCACCTGGAATTAGAACTTACAAAAATCAGAGCCGGGAAAGCCAACCCGCAAATACTGGATGGTATTTTTGTTGATTATTATGGCGCGCCTACTGCATTGAACCAGGTGGCTAATGTAAGCATCGCAGATGCCCGTACGCTTACCATTCAGCCCTGGGAAAAAAATATGCTGCAACCAATTGAAAGAGCCATTATTGCTTCTAACATTGGTCTCAATCCACAAAACGACGGTGTTATCATCCGTTTATTCCTCCCGCCATTAACCGAAGAACGCAGGAAGGAATTTGTAAAAAGGGTGAATAATGAGGGTGAACAGGCAAAAGTAGCCATCAGGAATATTCGCAGAGATGCTATTGAAGCGGTTAAAAAATTGCAGAAAGACGGTTTGAGTGAAGATACTGCAAAAGATGCAGAAGCGGATATCCAGCAGTTAACCGATAAGCATATTACGCTGATCGATAAACATTGTGAAGTAAAAGAGAAAGAAATTATGGCTATTTAATAAATAACAGCCTGGAAGAATATAACAGCGGAGATATTAACGGATAACAGTCCGGCTAATATCTCCGCTTTGTTTTAGGGATTATTTAGCTGGTGCAGCAGCCCTGCTGGCCTTGTTTACGAGGTAAACGCCCAGGAGGATAATTCCCATGCTCAGCACCTGGACCCAGGTAATTGTTTCATGGGCCAGTAAACCCCAGCCAACCGCTACTAACGGTAACGCATATGCCACCATGGAAGCAAGCATGGAGCCTGCCCTTTTAATCAGCAGGAAGAAGAGCACAGCTGCTATCCCTGTTCCCATTACTCCCAGTACAAGGCCTGCGGAAAGTGAGCGCCAGGGCGCATCAGGCTGTGCAAACTGCGGAAAGAAGTTACTAAACCAGAGTATGGGGAAAGTGAACACGGCGCAGAAGAACATCGCAATGGATCCCAGCTGCAGCGAACTAAGGCCCTGCAGCTTATGATGCACCATGCTGATATTAATACCATAACTTATAGTGGCCAGTATTACCAGCAGGGCATAATACCAGTGGCTGTTGGTATTGATACCTTTGGCCGTAAATAGCAATACTACTCCCATCAGCCCTACGAATATACCTGTGAGCTGCGCCTTCTTAAATGGGCTTTTAAAGAGAATGATACCGGATAACAGAGCCATTAACGGAGTTAGTGCATTCAGGATGCCGGCAAGGGAGCTGTCGATCTCCGTTTCTGCCAGGCAAAAAAGAAAGGCCGGAATGCCATTGCCCAGGATGCCGGACAGGATGATAACAGGAAGCTTGTTTACAGGGACTTGTTTGAAAGCTTTCGGTAAAAAGGGGCAAAGCGCTATGCCGGCTGCTACCAGTCTTAAGCTGGCTACCTGGTAAGAAGTAAATGCTTCAAGGCCTATTTTCATCAATATAAAGGAACTGCCCCATGTGAGTGATAACAGGAAGAACACTCCCCAATGGGCGAAACGTTGATGCATAATTGTTATTTTTCGACTACAAAGGTGCAGGTATCCTTCATACCCAGCAAAATATAAATCGTGATAATCGCAACACTTCTGTCCTGATTTTGTTAAATTTATTTATAAGAATGCGCTACATGGGTAAAATCAAATTATCTGCTATCAGCACGTCAGCTCCCAAAAAGCTGGAAAAAGAAACCATTAAGGCAGTAACCCGGGAATTGCTGGAAGAACTTGATGAGCTCCAGAACCTGCTCTACGCCCAGCATAAATACAGTGTATTGCTGGTGGTGCAGGGAATGGATGCCAGCGGGAAAGATGGGGTTATCAAAAATGTTACGGGTACCTTAAACCCGCAGGGATGCGTTGTTCACTCCTTCAAAGCGCCCAGCGCAGAGGAATCAGAGCACGATTTCCTTTGGAGGGTACATCAGCATGCCCCCGGAAAGGGTATGATCCAGGTGTTTAACCGCTCGCATTATGAAGATATTCTCATACAACGTGTGCATAAGTGGATTGACGATAAAATGGCTTTTAAACGGATGGAAGCTATTAACGATTTTGAAAAGCTGCTGACTGTTCATAATAACACGCACATCATAAAATGTTATCTGCACGTATCGAGGGAAGCGCAGCAGCAGCGCCTGGTGGAACGTACAGAAGATCCCCGTAAAATGTGGAAGTATAATGAAAATGACCTGACAGAAGCCAAGCTGTGGGATAAATATATGGATGCCTATGAAGATGCTATCAATCGCTGTAACTATGTACCATGGCTGATTGTACCTGCGGATCAGAACTGGTATAAGGAGTATCTCATTGCGCTAACGTTGAGGGATACACTGAAATCGCTGAAGATGAAATATCCCCGCTTAAAGAAATAATAACCTAATAATTAACGTGTTCGGTTATTATCCTTTAATTTTGTTCACTTATTTTAACCAATAAAAACCTTGCATTATGTCGTTCATCAAAGAGTTTAAAGAGTTTGCCATGAAAGGCAATGTAATGGATCTTGCTGTGGGTGTGATTATAGGTGGTGCATTTGGAAAGATTGTTACATCGCTGGTAGATAATATCCTGATGCCTTTTATCGGGATATTCACACAGGGAAAGAATTTCAACGACTACTTTTATGTATTGGACAAAAGTAAGGGAGATGTGGCTACCCTGGCAGATGCAAAAGCTAAAGGCATCGCTGTATTTGCGTATGGCGCCTTTATACAGAGTATAATTGATTTTATTATCATTGCCTTCTGTATTTTCCTGCTGGTGAAATTTATGAACAGACTTGCGAAGAAAAAAGAAGAAGCCCCGGCTCCGGCTGAACTGTCTACACAGGAAAAACTGCTCACGGAAATCCGTGATGAACTGAAGAAATCCAGGTAAAATTTTTAGCAAATACCCACCATCCCATTTTTTCCTTCCGGGAAAAGTGGGATAGTTATTACATATACTCAACTTAAACACAATTTGATGAAAAAAATTACTTTATCCATTGCCTGCTGTATGCTACTGTTTACAGCCGTGCACGCGCAAAATGACTGGATGAAGACGTCGAGAGAAGAAGCCGCAGGTAAGATCAAGAAAGATCCTAATGACACGATTCCCAAATTATGGAGAAAGGGACTGAACATTAATGTAAACATTAACCAGGGCTCATTGAGCAACTGGGCTGCAGGTGGTGATAACTTTGCGTTCTCTATCGGGTCCAACCTGTTTGCATGGGCTTTTTATAAAAAAGGAAAACATTCCTGGGACAACGTAGCCGACCTCGCATATGGCTATATTAACACCACCAGTTTGGGGGGGCGGAAAAATGATGACCGTATAGACCTGACTTCCAAATATGGCTATGAAATTGGCAAGAACTGGTATTTAAGCGGTTTGGTGAACCTGCGTACACAATTCACCAATGGTTACCTGTATCCATCGGATACCACTCCGCAGTTGTCGTCCAAGTTTTTCTCCCCCGCTTATGTGCTGGTATCACCGGGTTTTGATTATAAGCCGGATCCATCATTTTCTTTATTCATGTCGCCCGCTACTTCCCGTTTTGTGTTTGTAATGGATGATGTGCTCTCCAAACAAGGTGCTTACGGAGTAGATACGGGCTCGCATTTTAAATATGAAATAGGCGCCTACCTGTCTGCCAATTATATAAAAACCTTCGCCAAAAATATGACCTATAAGGGCCGGCTGGATTTATTTTCAGACTACCGGCATAACCCGGGAAATATAGATGTGTTTTTTACCAATGCATTGGAACTGAAGGTGAATAAGTGGATTTCAGCCCTGCTTACAGTAGATATGATATATGATGATGATGTAAAAGTATTTGAAAATAAGGAAACTGGTGTAATGGGGCCCCGCCTGCAAATAAAACAGGTAATAGGGATCGGCTTTGCAGCCAAGTTCTGATTCGGAGGAATTTTGTTATTTTTGATATCGTGCAGCGGCGCAGGAAAAAATCTGATGATCCTGTGCAGTTGTGCGATATCTTTTTTAAAAAACTTTAAACACATTACGTGAGCGAACAAGCACCTGTCTATAAGATCAAATTACCGCAATTTGAGGGTCCTTTCGACCTGTTGCTGTTCTTTATTGAACGTGATGAACTGGATATCTACAATATCCCCATCAACACCCTCACACAGGATTTCCTGGACTATATTCATCATATTGAATCGCTGAATATTGAACTGGCCAGCGAATTCATTCTCTTTGTATCCACCCTTATGCGTATAAAGGCGAAAATGCTGTTGCCCCGCAAGGAACTGGATGAGCAGGGAAATGAAATAGATCCCCGGATGGAACTGATAGACAAGATACTGGAGTATAAGCGCTATAAACTGGCAGCTGCAGAACTGGCCGAAATGGAGGCCGACCGTATGCTGTCTGTAAAGCGGGGAAATATCGCCAAAGAACTGGCGGAGATCGGGGAACTGACCAGTGAAGGTACCGAAGTACAAACCCTTACTCTCTTCAAGCTGACAAAAACCTTTGAAAAGGTGATGCAGCGCATGAAAGAGCGTGATAACAAGCCCCAGCACGTTGTATACAAGTATGATTATACCATGGAAGGCTCCAGGATGTATATGGAGGAGCTGGCAAGGGCGGAGCGTACTTTATCTTTTGAGAAAATATTTGATCACTGTAAAGACCGGGTGCACGCCATTTTCCTGTTCCTGAGCATGCTGGAACTGGTGCAGATGAAGCATATGGGTATTATGGTGGGAGAAGGCAGAAATAATTTTATCATTGAATACATTGATCCTTCCGACAGGGAGGAGGAACCCGCAGGAACTTTAATAGATGGCTGAGAAACGTGAAAATATAGGAATTGTATCCTTACCGGAATACTCCCACGCAGACCCGGGATTTGTGGTGTCTGGCCTGTGTGAATTAGGCGACAGCTTTTTTGACCAGATAGGCGTGCCCCACCGGCACGACTTCTACACCATTTACTGGATCAAGAAGGGCAAGCTGTTGCATACTATTGATGCGGTTACCCACGAAGTAAAAAAGAACACACTTTTTTTTGTGGCGCCCGGCCAGGTGCATAACCTGCAGGCCACCGATAAAATAGACGGATACATGATCGCCTTCCGTGATGCCTTTATGTGTTTGAAAGATCAGACACAGGTATCCGGTATTAATTCAGGTTTATTTTTCAACAGCCAATTCAGCAGTGTAATTCATATTGATGATGAACAGGAAAAAGACATTGATGCTATTGTGCGCCTGATGCTGAAAGAGCTTACCCTGCGCGAGCCTGAATATGAAATGGCCCTGCATGGCCTGCTGCGTTACTTTCTGGTGCTGGCTTCCCGCATAAAGGGAGAGAATGTAGCCATCAGCCCGGAACAGCATGCTGCCCATAACAGCTCTATCTTCCTTAAATTTAAAAACCTGATAGAGGAAAAATACCAGGCATTAAAGACGGTGTCTGATTATGCCGGGCTTTTACATATCAAACCCGTGTTGCTGAATGAGATCAGCAAGCAGTTGTCCGGTATTACCGCCGGTGAGCATATCCGCAACCGGGTGATCCTTGAAGCACAGCGCTACCTGTATAATACCGATCTTACAGCAAAGGAAATTGCCTATAAACTGGGCTTTGATGATCCGCATTATTTCAGCCGCTTTTTTAAAAAGTATACCAACCAGAGCCCTTCTGAATTTAAAGAGGCTTCCCGTACTTCTGTAAGCCCTTCGGCCTAAATTTTCCGCAATTTTTAAAAAAAGTCCATCAGCGGGAGAGTTTTATCCATTCTTAAATGGTGTTGCAACATGTATTTTTGTGTTGTCTTAAGGAGGCAAACAATATGAAAACACAAAAACATGTAAGCCAGATCGTAATTGCGGCTGCACCACATATGGTGGGCGACGGGTTCAGGGTACAAAGTACGCTCCCGGGCGGGACACGCTCCGAAGGTAACAGGATCAGTCCTTTTATCATGATGGATTATGCGGCGCCCAATTATATTCCACCGAGTGTAAGGCCCAAAGGTGTTGGCGAGCATCCGCATAAAGGTTTTGAAACTGTTACTATCGTATACCAGGGGGAACTGGAGCATCGGGATTCAACCGGTAGCCATGGTTCATTGTTCCCGGGCGATGTTCAGTGGATGACCGCTGCCGGCGGTATTTTACATGAAGAAAAATACAGTGACGCATTCAGCAGACAGGGCGGGAAAGCAGAGTTTGCCCAGTTATGGGTAAATCTTCCCAAAGCATTTAAAAATAATCCTCCCTCCTATCAGAATCTTACCAAAGCAGAAATACCTGTGATCAAGGTAAGTGAAGAAGGATATGTGAGAGTGATCGCTGGTGAGTATAATGGAGTGAAAGGAGCTGCCAGTACTTTCTCCCCGGTAAATGTGTATGATATCCATCTGAAGAAAGATGACAGGATCTCCATGAACATACCGGAAGGTTTTAACACTGTAGCGGTAGTGTTCCAGGGAGAAGCAGATGTGAATGGTCAGTCGCTGAAAGGTGTGGAAACTGCCTTGTTTGAAAAGGAAGGCACAGAAATAACCATCACTGCGCTGAAAGATACCGCTATGCTGGTGTTGAGCGGTGAGCCGATCGATGAGCCCATTTTTGCATATGGCCCGTTTGTAATGAATACAGAAGATGAGATCAGGACAGCAATAGATGATTATAATGCCGGTAAAATGGGTGTATTAAGCTAATTAAACATTTAATAATACTAAAAAAACAAAGTTATATGACAACCTGGAAAATTGATGCTTCGCACAGTGATGTGCAATTTAAGATCAAACACCTGATGATTACGACCGTAACCGGTCAGTTTGCAAAATTTGATGGTACCATGCAAACCGTTGATAACGATTTCAGTACTGCCAACATCACTTTTGAAGCAGACATCAACAGTATTTCCACACAGAATGCGCAGCGTGATGCTCACCTGCAAGCCGCTGATTTCTTTGAGGCAGAGAAATATCCCAAGCTCACCTTCGTGTCTAAAGAGGTGAAGAAAATAGATGCAGATACTTTTAAGCTGGTAGGTGATTTAACCATCCGCGATAATACCCGCCCTGTAGAGCTGAATGTTGAATTTGGTGGTGAAGTGGTGGATCCGTATGGCCAGACTAAAGCAGGATTTGAACTGAGCGGTAAAATCAACCGTAAAGATTTTGGTCTTACTTTCCACGCTACTACCGAAACCGGCGGTTTATTGCTGAGCGATGAAGTGAAGCTGCTGGCGAGCGTGCAGATGATAAAACAACAATAAAATGGATGGCTTTGACAGAGCCGGATAAGATAAGGTATTAAGAACTGACAGCAATAATATAAGAATCAATTGCCAGGAACCATGTATAGCTGCACAGGAAACTGTGCAGCTTTTTTATGCGCTTTGGCCGCCCGGGTAGCTCCGGCGTTTTTTATTGCCGATTAATTTGTAATTTGGGCCTCCGCACTGATTTTTCTAACAGGAAAAAATAAAAATTAAACATGAAAAGATTTGCATCTGCCAATTGGCAAGGTACCGGTAAAGAAGGTAAAGGCACTTTAACTTCCCAGTCAACTGTGTTAAACAAGACCCAGTACTCTTTCAGCAGCCGTTTTGAAGATGGCATTGGTACTAACCCTGAAGAACTGATTGCTGCAGCACATGCCGGCTGCTTTACCATGAAACTGAGCTTTGTGATCACTGGCGCCGGTTTTACACCTGGTAACATTGATACCAAATGCACTATCACCCTGGATAATGGAGCTATTACCACCAGCCACCTGGAAGTAACTGCCAGCGTGGAAGGCCTGGATGCCGCCAAGTTCGCTGAATTCGTAGCGGATGCAGAAGCTAACTGCCCGGTGAGCAAAGTGCTGAACGCAACCATTACCACAGATGCGAAACTGGTGTAAATAAGCGCCTGAAATCGTTACTGCGTTACGGATTTTTCATATGCATACTGTTTTTTTGGAAGCAGTTACCGCATTGAAAGATCCGTATTTTTTTGTCCACGTTTTTCAACATATGATCCATTCCCGGCGCCTTTGTTTATAGCGATATTTGTACTGTTAAAAACAAAGGAGATCTTGTTATGAAAAAAGTTATTCATCGTGCAGATACCAGGGGATATGCCAACCACGGCTGGTTGAAGAGTCATCACACTTTCAGTTTTGCCAATTATTATGATCCCAACAGGATTCATTTTGGCGCATTGCGTGTGTTGAACGATGATGCTGTAAAAGGCGGAATGGGTTTTGGCGCGCATCCTCACGATAATATGGAAATTGTATCCATTGTGCTGAACGGGGAGTTGGCACACAGTGATAATACCGGTAATAAAGAAGTGATCCGTAAAAATGATGTGCAGATTATGAGTGCCGGCACAGGCGTTGTTCACTCAGAATTTAATGCGTCTAAAACAGATGATGTGAATTTCCTGCAGATATGGATAATACCTAAAGAAAGGAATGTGACACCCCGTTACGATCAGAGAACATTTGATCCTGCCGCCCGTGAAAACGCTTTACAGGTGGTGATTTCACCAGATAAAAACGCAGGTGGGCTCTGGTTGAACCAGGATGCATGGTTTACATTGGGTAAATATGAAGCCGGTAAAAAACTGGATATTACAGCAAAGGCACCCAACATCGGCAGCTATTTGTTTTTGCTCAGCGGTGAATTAAAGGTAGATGGAGAAACATTAAGCACACGTGATGCGATCGGGTTATCTGAGTATGATAAAGCAGATATTGAAGTGGTCAAACCGGCAGAGTTTTTGCTGATAGATGTGCCAATGCTGAACTAATCATACCGTTATCTACTAACCCAATATATCTAAAGGAAGATCAGTCGTTTCGGCTGGTCTTTTTTTTATATTTTTATCGGCATCTGCATTCATTGAAATTTTTAAAGTCACCCGGGAATTATGTTATTAGCTACAGATCTGGACGGTACATTTTTAGGAGGTACATCAGAAGATAAAGAGAAATTATACAGTTTATTGCAGCAGCAAAAGGAGATACAGCTGGTATTTGTAACCGGAAGAGGAATACGCAGTGTGTTGTCGTTACTGGAAGATAATACTTTGCCACGGCCTGAATATATTATCTGTGATGTAGGCGCTACCGTAACGCACCTGCCTACGTTAACTGCGGTAGAGCCGGTGCAATCGGATATTGCAGCCAAATGGCCGGGAGAACAGGTGAGGGAAACCCTGAAAACAGTAAGAGGATTACTGCACCAGGAAGCGCATCAGCAGTACCGCTGTTCTTACTATTATGATAACAGCACAGATATAGACAGTGCGCGTGAAATAGCTGCCTCATTGCAATGCGACCTGGTTTTATCTGCCGGTAAGTACCTCGATATATTACCTGCCGGAGTGAACAAGGGATTTACACTGAAACAGTTGTTACAGGTGCTGGCATTGCCGCATCAGAAGGTGCTGGTGGCCGGCGATTCCATGAACGATTACTCGATGTATGAAACCGGGTTCAAGGGTGTGGTAGTAGGTGATTCGGAGCCCGAATTAGTAGCCCGTACTGCAGGAATGCCGCACGTATTGCAGGCACAGCGGCCTGGCGCCGGAGGAATTCTGGAAGCGATGGATTTTTTTCCTGAATTCGGAATTTATCTGTAAAAAGTGGAAGCAGAATAGAAAAAGATTGTACCTTAGAACAGGTCTTTTCGGATAAAAAATGGCTATTGACAACAACGTTTGGTATGATGAATAGTTCTTTAATCATCATTTAAATTGATAAATCAATACACCATGGAAATTACAACTCCCACCGAAGAACTGCACCAGCAGTTAAATTCCTGGAAAGAAGAAGTAAACGAAGTAAGAAACGAAGTAAAAATGATGCGGGAGCGGCTGGAACAGATCGCGCTCAGCAAAGCTTCCAGGGATGTAATGACACAGGTTGAACATTTTGAAAACCGTTTACTGCGTGAACGTGAAGTAGCGGATGAATTGCATCACGACATTAAGCAATGTGCCAAGAGAGTAGCCAATACTCCGGTAACAGTGATACATGACGACCGGCCCATTGATGACTTTCAGACCATACAGCACCGTATGGAAATTTTCAGAAAATTATATTTATCCTTAAAGGAAGAGTTCAATCAATTTATACCTTGCGAGGTATAGTTACTGGAGGGCTTTTACTTTATGCTCAATTTTATGAATGATCTCATCCAGCTGAAGGGTGGATTCATGCAGCCATTCCATGAGCTGGGTGTTGAGATGCAGATCCCGGTTGCTTTTATCGAACAGGTCGGCAATACTGAGTATAGATACTACCGGGCGGCGTATTTCATGTGAGTTGATCCAGGCAATTTCTTTTAACGCTTTATTTTGTTCTTCAAGCTGGGTGGCTTGTTTTAGGAGCCTGTCGTGGGTAAGCTGTGCCTGCTGCTCATAGCGCATGCCAAGCTCACGCGCCTCTTTCACTGCTTTCATTTGTGCATCCACATCCCTGGCCATAATAAAGCGGGCGCTTTTGCCATAATAAGTGGCAGGAAGAGAGTAGATCTCTACGAAGAAATTAACACCGTCCTTTTTACGGTGTTTCCAGATACCCCTGTATTCATCGCCGCTGCAAAATTCTGCAGCGTTTTCCATGAACAGCGGTATGTCTTCCTGATTACGTATATCCTTTAACGTTAGTTGCAGGAATTCTTTTTTGCTGTAACCATATTTTTCAGTGGCCGCATTGTTAACAGATAAAAAGCGCATGGTAGCTTTTTCATAGATCCACATAGGGATGGGGTATTCATTGAAGAGTTGTTCAAACTGAAGGGAGTGCTTATCAAATAAGAAGGTAGTAATGAGTAACAGGGCAAATACACTGCAGAGAACCACTATATTGAATGATAGTAATAGTGATGATGGATGGAATGTATGTGTAAGAAGCAGGTAGCCGTTTGTTACAATAACTACAAGCAGCAATAACAGGCAGATAATTTTTATTGGGGCATTCCGCATCACCTGATTTTCCACATAATTTAGCTAAAATTTTAGCAATCGAAAAAATAATATCAGATCCTTATGATTGATACTATTTTTTACATTATGTGATTTTATAATTCAAGGATTATCTCATCGCTTGCAGGGTACCCTACACAGGTAAGCACCAGGCCCTCGGCCAGCTCTTTGTCTGTAAGCACCTCATTGACGGGCATCCATACTTTGCCGCTTACACATTGGGCTGTACAGGAACCGCATACCCCGCCTTTGCAGCTGTAAGGCAGTAATACATCGTGGGCAAGCGCATAGCTCAGGATAGTTTCGTTACCGGGAACAGCGAGCTTATATTCTGCATTACGATAACGGATGATTACCTGTTTCGGATCGTGATCCTGTGGCAGCCGTGTTTTAGCGATCCTGGTATCCGTATTTACCACGAAGTTCTCTTTGTGCAGCTGGGCTTCAGCGAAGCCCATAAATGTGAGTGTGAGCAGGATAGTACGCATGTAATCGGGGGGGCCGCAAAGGAAGAACTGTGCATCTTCCCGGCGGTAACGAAGATGTGCATTTACCAGTTGCTCCAGTAAAATATTGTTGAGCCTTCTGTAGGTATGAAGACTATCAGGATCGTTACTGAAGAGCCATATACATTCAAATTGGCTGGGGTAGCGGCTTTGCCAGTTTTGAAGCGCTTCACGGAAGATAGTTCTTTCCGGTGTGGTATTGCTGTAAATCAGTTTAACATGGACATTTTCCTCCGTTGCAAGTATATGTTTGAGCAGCGAAAACACAGGTGTAATACCGCTTCCTGCGGCCAGCAGGAAAATATCTTTCCTGGTATTGTCAGACTTTTCATAGGTGAACCTGCCGGATGGTTCGAGGGCGGTAACAATATCGTTTACTTTCCAGTTGTGAATAAGATGCCGTGATATTTCTCCGTTTTCTTTTTCGCGTATTGTTACAGAAAGATAGGGATCCACGCCTGGTGTGGAGCTGAAAGAATAGGAGCGCCTGTATTCTTTGTTATTAAGGGTGATGAGGAAAGTGAGGAATTGCCCTGCGAGATATACCAGTGGTTCCGGCGATGTATTTTCCAGCTTATAAGTATAAGTACCGGGTGTTTCGCGTATGATCTCCGTTATCCTGAGCTGAAAGTACATGGTATAAAAAAGTTTAGCTATTCCGCTATTCAATTTCCGGGAAATCAAATGGCTGAATAGCTAAATAACTAAATTCTTTTATTAAATGGTGACAGTAATTTTTTCTTTCAGCATATCCCTGGTGGCGCTTGCAATACCGGCTGCATCGTAACCACATTCGCGGTATAATTCTTCCGGCTTACCGTGTTCCACAATTTTATCAGGAATGCCTAATCTTCTGACAGCTGCCTTATAGTTGTTGGATACCATGAATTCGATAACGGCGCTGCCAAAGCCTCCTGCAATGGTGCCATCTTCAACAGTAATTACTTTGTCGAACGACTGGAAAATATCATGTAACATGGCTTCATCCAGTGGTTTTACGAAGCGCATATCGTAATGAGCGGGTTGTAGTCCGTCTCCTACAAGTTCTTTACATGCTTCCGTCACGAAGTTACCGGTGTGCCCCAGGGAAAGGATAGCGATATCTTTTCCGTCACGGATTTTGCGGCCTGTACCTGGTTTGATCGCCTTAAATGGTGTACGCCATTCCGGCATTACGCCCTGACCGCGTGGGTAACGGATTACATAGGGCTGGTCATTTTCCGGCAATTGAGCGCTGTACATCAGGTTACGGAGCTCTTCCTCGTTCATGGGAGCGCTAATGATAACATTGGGAATACTGCGCATATAGGCAATATCGTAGGCGCCATGATGGGTAGGCCCGTCTTCTCCTACCAGTCCGGCCCTGTCGAGGCAGAATATCACTGGTAGCTTTTGGATGGCCACGTCGTGTACGGCCTGATCAAAGGCGCGCTGGAAGAAGGAGGAGTAGATGTTGCAGAAAACGCGCATGCCCTGGGTGGCCATTCCGGCCGAGAGTGTAACCGCATGTTGTTCGCAGATGCCCACATCAAATGCCCTTTGCGGCATTTTCTCCATCATAAATTTGAGGGAGGAACCGGAAGGCATGGCTGGAGTGATACCGATAATTTTATCGTTTTGTTCTGCAAGCTCAATGATGGTATGGCCAAAAACGTCCTGGTATTTAGGAGGTTGGGGGCTGGTAACCGGTTTTTTGAATATTTCGCCGGTGATTTTATCAAAAAGGCCTGGTGCATGCCAGGTGGTCTGGTCTTTTTCTGCGAGGGCATAGCCTTTACCTTTGGTGGTAACAATGTGCAGCAGCTTCGGACCGGGAATATCTTTCAGATCCTGGAGGGTATCGGCCAGTTTTGTGATGTTGTGGCCATCGATGGGGCCAAAGTAGCGCATCTTCAGTGCTTCGAAGAGGTTGCTGGATTTTGACACCACGCCTTTGAGGCTGGCTTCCAGTTTGGAGGCCATGTCGCGGGTAAATTTCTTTCCTACAGGTAATTTTCCAAGCAGGTTCCACACATCATCCCTTACTTTGTTATAGGTGGGTGAAGTGGTGATATCTGTCAGGTATTCTTTCAACGCGCCCACATTAGGATCTATGGACATGCAGTTGTCGTTCAGGATGATCAGCACATTAGCGTTTGCCACGCCTGCGTGATTAAGGGCTTCGAATGCCATACCGGCGGTCATGGCGCCATCGCCGATCACTGCAATATGCTGGCGGTCGAACTCCCCTTTATAGTGGGAGGCCATTGCCATACCAAGGGCAGCAGAGATGGAGGTAGATGAATGGCCTACGCCGAAGGTATCGTAACGGCTTTCATCCCTTTTGGGAAACCCGCTGAGGCCCTTGTATTTCCGGTTGGTAGGAAATGATTCCCGGCGCCCGGTAAGGATCTTATGTCCATATGCCTGATGCCCTACATCCCATACCAGTTGATCGTATGGGGTATTAAATACATAATGCAAAGCGACTGTTAGCTCCACTACACCGAGACTGGCAGCAAAATGGCCACCATGCACACTTACCACATCAATAATGTATTGACGCAGCTCCTCACATACCTGGTGAAGCTGTTCTTTACTCAGCTTTCGCAAATCAGCGGGATATTCTATCTGGCTCAACAGTTGACCTGCCTTAATATTCATAATTGGGCTCAGGGTTTATATGAAGTAACAAAAATACATAAAAATAAGTGGTAAATAGTGTAACTATGACAGGAAAATAGGTCCGTTCCGTGATATCTCACCATTCAGATACAGTCATCTGCCATTTACCTTTTCTGATTCACCATTTATAACATTTAGGTTTCTGCAGGGGGCGCTGTAGGGTATTTTTGGAATATAGGTGAAGTTTACTAATTTGATTGAATGTTTAAACAAATAAACAAATATTGGTGGTGCCAGATATTGGGGTGGTCGGCATATTTTCTGATCAATGTTTTCTTCGCCTTTTCTGTTTACAGAAAAACGTCACCGGACGCGGCTTATTATCTGAACCTGGTAATTTTTGTTTTATTCGGATTTATAGCCACCCACCTGTTCCGCAACCTCATTCACAGGTTTGCGTGGGTGAACTATAATTTTGAGAACCAGATCTTACTGTTTATCGGGTTAATGACGGGGTCTGGACTGGTATCGTATATCGGCTATTACTTTTTTGGGATATACCTGTTACACTTATCGGATACGCCCATCCAGGTGGGGATTGTGGGTTCTTTCCTGATCACTACCATCTGGTGGTTTCTTTATTTTATCTGGCATTATATCGAGAGGAACCGAAGGTCGCAGGTGGATCAGCTGAAGCTGGAAGCTACGGTGAAGGAGCTGGAGCTGAAAACGATCAAGGCGCAGCTCAACCCGCATTTTATTTTTAACGCGCTGAACAGTATCCGGGCGCTGGTAGATGAAAACCCTCAAAGGGCAAGAACTGCCATCACAGAGCTTTCCAACATCCTGCGAAGCTCTATGCAAACGGAGAAAGCGGAAACCGTGAGCCTGGAAAATGAATTGAATATAGTAAAGGATTACCTTGCATTGGAGCATATCCGTTTTGAAGAGCGGCTGAGTGTAAAGTATGAGATAGACCCGGATACACTGGAATTGCAGGTGCCGCCGATGATGTTGCAAACATTGGTGGAAAATGCCATTAAACATGGTATTTCCCGGATTGTCAGGGGCGGGTCGGTGTATATTCAGTCTTCCCTGAAAGGGATGCAGCATGTGATTACCATTGAGAATACCGGCCAGATCGTAGAGAACGGTATGAACGGGCACGGGTTTGGTTTACAAAGTACCCGGCAGCGGCTGGGTCTTTTATTTGGAAGCAGGGCTTCCTTTGAAATCAGGAATAAAGATGAGCAAACGGTAGAAGCTACCGTAGTGATGCCTTTGCTCTGAATCGCTTGTTATAAACTGCTATGGCCGGATAAACCGGTTGTAGCAACTATTTTTAAATCAATTAAATCATCAACCAAACTTCATATTGCCAATGAAAAAAGCATTGATAATAGATGATGAACGCCTGGCCAGGAGTGAATTGAAAAAATTACTGGCAGATCACCCGGAGATAGTGGTGGTAGGAGAAGCTGTGAACGCGAAGGATGGTATAGAAAAGATAGAAACGCTCCATCCCGACTTACTGTTCCTGGATATCCAGATGCCCGATAAAACGGGTTTTGACCTGTTGGCAGACCTGGAGAAAACGCCGCAGGTGATTTTTACTACTGCATATGATGAGTATGCGCTGAAAGCATTTGAGTACAATGCGCTGGACTACCTGTTGAAACCGGTAGAGCCCAAGCGGCTGGCAGATGCCATTCACAAGCTGCATCAGCAGGATGAGAAAGACCGTATGGCTGCCAACGGAGGTATCCGTTCCCTGTTGTCTGAAAACGACCAGGTGTTTGTGAAAGATGGCGACAGGTGCTGGTTTGTGAAGTTGCAGGAGATCCGGCTGTTTGAAAGCGTGGGTAACTACGCCCGGGTGTATTTTGAAACAAATAAGCCGTTGATCCTCAAATCATTGAATGCATTGGAAGAAAGGCTGGATGAGCGTACCTTTTTCCGTGCAAACCGGAAACATATTGTGAACCTGCGGATGATCGAGAAAATTGATACTTACTTTAACGGAGGCTTGTTGCTGGAAATGCGCGGGGGCGAAAAAATTGAAGTAAGCCGCAGGCAGGCAGTGAAGTTTAAGGAAATGATGAGCCTGTAAGTTCTTGTTACCAGCTAATAAAGACGAATGACAGCAGATTCCTTGCTGTCATTCGTCTTATATCTTACAATTCATTTATTTTTTTATGCTTTCACGGGAACAGAATGCACTGCATCTGCCAGTTCCTTAATGAGGGAAAGGTCTTTCTCGATAGCGTTACCTACTACGAGGATATCAGCACCCGCCTTACAATTCAGGTAGGCTTTTTCCGCATCCCTGATACCACCTCCTACTATGATGGGAGCCTGTACCTGGCTGGCTACGCGGCTGATCATACTTTCCGTAATGGGTACACGGGCGCCGCTGCCGGCATCCATATAAATCACCTTCATACCCAGCATCTCGCCTGCAATGGCCGTGCACATGGCTATATCCGCCTTGTCGGCCGGGATGGGCATGGTATTACTGATATAAGATACGGTTGTAGGTGCTCCACCGTCAATTACCATATAACCGGTAGAAATAACTTCCAGGCCGCTTTTCTTCACAGCCGCCGCGGATACCACGTGCTGGCCGATCAGTAATTCGGGGTTTCTGCCGGAAATTACAGACAGGTAAAGCAGGGCATCAGCATATTTTGATACCTGTGAAGGGCTTCCGGGGAATAATACAACGGGAATGTTGCAGCTGGCTTTCAGCTGTTGCACGCAGTCATCAAGATGATCGGAGATCACCAGGCTACCTCCAAGGAAGATATAATCAACTTTGGCAGCCGTGCATTTATCTGCAATCTCTATGATTCCGGCAGGTGTAACCTTATCGGGATCAATTAAAACCGCGAATGCCTTTTCCTTTTTAGCCTTTCTTTCGATGAACGAAGTGTATATGTTATTGTACATCAATAGCGCATTGTTCCGGTTGTCGCAAATGTATAATATTTTTGTTAATAACACACATTGCTAAATAAATATGCATTCAATTCATTTTCTATTCATGAACTAAATGATACCTAGCTGATTATGTGGCGCAACTGTAAAGATTTTGTTAATGACAAATTTTAAGCCGGTTTTTCTTTGGCTTTATAACAAATGTGCTGGCAAACTGTTTGCGCAATTATCCACAATCTGTGCAAAATAAATGCATGGGCCCAGGCATTTTAAAATTAATTTTAGAGTACTCCGCTATACTAACTCATTTATATCATCTAAGAAAAAATTTAGGGGCATGAAA
Organism: Chitinophaga sp. OAE865; assembly: GCF_040546735.1. NCBI lineage: Bacteria > Pseudomonadati > Bacteroidota > Chitinophagia > Chitinophagales > Chitinophagaceae > Chitinophaga > Chitinophaga sp. OAE865. The sequence goes on from NZ_JBEPOF010000001.1 coordinate 1,205,748, forward strand.
AATCCAGTCAATAGTAAGAATGGGCTTACGTTTTCCCGCCATTTTACGAAAGAGGGTGTGAGTCCTTATGATCAGTTTGCATATGAGCTCCGCTCCTCTGTGATCCGTAATCCCGGTGGCGATGTGGTATTTGAAATGAACAATGTGGAAGTTCCGGCTGCCTGGTCGCAGATTGCCACGGATATCCTGGCGCAGAAGTATTTCCGTAAGGCCGGGGTGCCACAGCCGGATGGGTCGTCGGGCAGGGAAACCTCCGTGAAGCAGGTGGTGCACCGTATGGCCAATTGCTGGCGTGTTTGGGGGGAAAAGTATGGTTATTTCGCTTCAGCCGAAGATGCCCGGATATTTTATGAAGAACTGAGCTACAGCATGCTTAACCAGTCGTGTGTGCCTAACTCCCCGCAGTGGTTTAATACCGGCCTGTTTGAGAGCTATGGAATTAAAGGTAAGCCGCAGGGGCATTATTATGTGGAGCAGCATACGGGTAAACTGGAAAAATCTACCTCCGCTTATGAGCGGCCTCAGCCACATGCCTGTTTTATATTAAGTGTGAACGACGACCTGGTGAATGAGGGGGGAATTATGGATTTGTGGATGCGGGAGGCGAGGATATTTAAATATGGTTCCGGCGTAGGCACCAATTTTTCGAGTATCAGGGGAGATGGGGAAAAACTCAGCGGTGGAGGAACTTCCAGCGGGTTAATGAGCTTTCTGAAGATCGGGGACCGGGCAGCGGGCGCTATTAAATCAGGTGGTACTACAAGACGGGCCGCCAAAATGGTATGCCTGGATCTGGATCATCCTGAGATCATGGATTTTGTGAATTGGAAGGTAGAGGAAGAAAAGAAGGTGGCAGCATTGATTGCAGCCGGTTACTCTTCTGATTATGAAGGGGATGCATATAAAACGGTATCTGGTCAGAATTCCAATAACTCCGTAAGGGTGCCGAATTCTTTTTTCCGCACGCTGGAGGCCGATGGGGAATGGGAGCTGAAAGCCAGGTCTACCGGCAAAACGACGAAAACTGTAAAGGCCAAAGAGCTCTGGGATCAGATCACTTATGCCGCCTGGCGTTGCGCGGATCCGGGCACCCAATATGATACCACTATCAATGAATGGCATACCTGCCCCCAGGGTGGCCGTATCAACGCTTCCAATCCCTGCTCGGAATATATGTTCCTGGATAATACCGCCTGTAACCTCGCATCTGTTAACCTCCGCCGCTTTTTCGATGATGAAAGGAACCTGTTTGACGTGCCTGGATTTGAGTACACGGTGAGATTGTGGACAGTAGTGCTGGAAATTTCCGTGTTGATGGCGCAGTTCCCTTCCAGGGAGGTGGCGCAGCTCAGTTATGAATACCGTACGCTGGGCCTGGGATATGCTAACCTCGGCTCCATGCTGATGGTGAGCGGTATTCCGTACGACAGTGAAGAAGCCCGTGGCATCTCGGGGGCTATATCCGCTATTATGACGGGAGTTGCCTACAAAACTTCGGCGGAAATGGCCGCCCACCTGGGTGCTTTTCCGCGGTATGCAGAGAACCGGGAAGATATGCTGCGGGTGATGCGGAATCACCGGGCTGCCGCCTATGATGCCGTTGATGCGTATGACGGGCTGGAAATAAAGCCAAAAGGCATTGATGCGCGGTATTGCGCGGATTATTTGCTGAAATCGGCCACTAAAGCATGGGATGAGGCAGTAAAGCTGGGAGAGCAGTACGGTTACCGTAATGCGCAGGCTACGGTGATTGCTCCTACCGGTACTATTGGCCTGGTGATGGATTGTGATACCACAGGGGTAGAACCTGATTTTGCGCTGGTAAAATTCAAAAAGCTTTCCGGTGGCGGCTACTTTAAGATCATTAACCAGTCGATCCCCACCGCGTTGCAGAACCTGGGTTATTCTTCCCATGAAATAAAGGCAATTGTGGATTATGCAAAGGGAACCGGCAGTTTTGCCGGGGCGCCTTATATTAATCACCAGTCGCTAAGCGAAAAAGGGTTTATTGGTGAAGAGCTGAAAAAGCTGGACACTGCCGTTGCTTCCTCTTTTGATATATCATTTGTATTTAATGTATATACATTGGGAGAAGAATGTCTGCAGCGGTTGGGCTTCAAGGCGGAGGAATATTACAATCTTGAATTCAGCCTGTTGCATGCCCTGGGATTTACGGAAGAGCAGATAGAAGCGGCAAACGATTATGTGTGCGGAACTATGACCGTAGAGGGCGCTCCTTACTTAAAAGAGGCTCATTTGCCTGTATTTGACTGCGCCAATAAGTGTGGTAAGCATGGAGAGCGGTATATACATGCACATGGGCACATCAGGATGATGGCGGCAGTACAGCCTTTTATCTCAGGGGCCATTTCCAAAACCATTAACCTGCCTAATGAGGCGACGGTAGAGGAAATTGCGGATGCCTATAAGCTAAGCTGGGAACTTGGATTAAAAGCGTGTGCCCTGTACAGGGATGGCAGTAAGCTGAGCCAGCCTTTAAGTAATAAGAGCGATAAAAAGAAGAAGGCAGAAGCGGCAGGAGAGACGGCTACAGAACAAAATCTGCAACAGGCTACCATAGATGAGCTGCTGGAGGAAGTGAACAAGCGGATGCAGGCCAGCCGGGATACCACCCTGAAACGCCAGTTATCGAGGATTGTGGAGCGGCAAAGTTTGCCATCCAAACGAGGTGGTTTTACGCAAAAGGCGAATGTAGGTGGGCAGGTGATCTTTGTGCGTACAGGTGAGTATAATGATGGCACGCTGGGAGAAATATTCATTGACCTGGCAAAAGAGGGCTCTACTTTGCGTAGTTTGATGAACTGCTTTGCTATTGCGGTTTCTGTAGGATTGCAGTACGGTGTTCCATTGGAAGAATTTGTAGATAAGTTTGTATTTACCCGGTTTGAGCCGGCCGGGATGGTGGATCATCCCAATATTAAATCGGCCACGTCGCTGATCGACTATATTTTCAGGGTGCTTGGATACGAGTACCTGGGGCGTACAGACCTGGTTCATGTGCTTGATTCGCCCGGGAATACCGGAGAAGAAGATGGAGAAGAGGATACGGCGGCTCCGTTTACAGGCAGGGTGAGCAATTCCGGTCAGACTGCCCCACGGATTCCTAAAAAGCAGGCTGCCGCTACGTTTCAGCAGGAAGGGAGTACCCAGGATTATCTGAAAAGCATGCAAAGTGATGCGCCGGCCTGCGCTACCTGCGGGCATATCACGGTACGTTCAGGAACCTGCTATAAATGTTTGAATTGCGGTACCAGCATGGGTTGCAGCTAATGGATGTTGCAACTTCTTGTTAATGATATGTTATTTAGCCTCTAAAATTTCAAAGAAAAATAACATGCCCTTACCTTTGTATTCAAATAGGGTTTTCATAGGATAGTAACAAATTGAGGGCGCTTTTCTAGGCGCCCTTACTTTTTCCCAAAAAGCACCCGTTTCTTTCTCACTTCCCCGATCAATATTTAAGCCCTTAATTTTCATCACACTTTTTTTCTATTTGATATTTTTCTAAAAAGAGCAGTTTTATTGCATCTTTTAAAATTTTATCCTGAAATATTTTATTATTTCTAATATTTGATGTTTTGTCTAACTCACGATATAATTTTATTATATTTGTTATTGTATTAATTTTTATTATGGTTACTGTCCTATGAAAAACCAAATATTCCTACACCGCATGATTCATCATGCACTGTAAATGACTCTCGAAAGCAATGGTTCGTCCATTGCTTTTGTTTTTTCAGGGGGTTTTTACGCATATTTTGGAATCTACTAGAAATCTCAAAATATAATTGTATTTTTAGACTCGAAAATTTGACACCTTATGAAAAAGCTGTTGTTAATGCTGTTGGTAGTTTTGGCCGCAGCCGCATCAGCAAATGCCAGCACTGGTTTCAAAAACGGAGACAATAATGGTGATAAAAACGGGGACAACAACGACAACCGTAATAATGCCAAAAACACGAATAACGCCAAGCCTGTAAGGGTAGAAGAGTTTGTGTTAATGTTTCCAAGGGTAGAGACAACTGAGAAGGTTGATGAAGCAGAGTTGGAAAAAGCTATTGTGGATTTATACAAGTGGTACTTACAAAACGAAACCAAGTTAAATACAAACGACTTCCTTAAAGGAAGTGGTAAGGAGTTGGCTTTCCCTTTTAAGGTTGATCCAAAAACCTTGCAACAATATTTTCTGTTCATCAAGAAGAACTTCCCCGGATTTGGCGAGGACGATCTGTCTAATGTAAAACGCAGCCGGAAGAATGCACCTGTTACTGTGCGTGATGAAATGGATAATCCTATGTCGATTTCTGTTAACAGATAAAATAGTTTTGCCAGGCGATAATGCATTTAGAGTTTAACTACGATAAGGGGGATGTGTTGCATGCATTGCGCTATCATTTTATGCGGAGAGGTGAGATCAAGGTCTTTCGCAACACGCTCATTATCTTACTACTTGCCACTTTAACAGGATATTTTTTCAGTGTAGTGACCACTGGCGCCCTTACCGGTATTGTTATCATGATATTGGTGCTTGGCTGGGTATTCTGGTACCTGTTGCCCATTTCCATTTATAATAAGGCGGCTACTTTTAAAGACAGTATACATCTTAAGTATTCTGAGGAGGGGTTATTGATTACCACCCGTGGCAGTGACCATCCCCGGAATATCAGCTGGAATAATTTTTCCCGGGTGGTGGAAACTGAGAAATTCTTCTTCCTCTACCGCGATAAGAAAACTTTCTTCCTTATTCCTACCAGCGCTTTCCAAACGGAGGAAGCCTACCGCAATTTCGCGGGAATACTCAAATCGAAATTTAGTAATTACCGCTGATGCGGATTTGCCTGACTCAGGGTCCCACTGATTATAATGATTAGTTTGATATTCTGAATATTCCGGGAAATGGATATTTCGTTTTTCATCTCCCCGGAATATTCACAACCCTGTTGAAATTACAGGTTGATGTTCTGGAATACGCTGAAGTGCAGGATATGATTCATGGTTTTAGCTCCGGAGGTAACCTGTACTAACTGGTTCATGTAGCCGATGTCTGCTTTGAGGTTTGCATTGAACTGGTATCCAAAGGCAAGGAGGAAGCGGTTTTGATCGAACAGCAGGTTACTGATGTCGTTTCCCCACAGGTTCAGAAAGATCTCATCCTGTAAGGCCACATAAAACGGGGTAGCTGCTTTTTTATGAAGGACAGGGAGTTGTGTGCGATTGAAGTAGCGGGCACGGTTGCCATACTTCCAGTTACCGATCGCATGCGGATCTCCCGGTGCCGATGGTTGTGAAACCCAGCGTTGTTCCAGTCGTACCCGGTGTGTCATATCCAGTTTTTTTGCCTTATGGATATATTGTTCGAAGATGCGGTGTTCCGGCAGCCAGGTATTGCTTGTATTATTGTAGGTGGGAATAAAGGAATAGCCCAGTAAAATATGATCCTGTTTGTTAACGGAATATTGCAATCCTCCACGCATGAGCAGTTGTCCTTTATTGCTGATGCCATCCCTGATACGTAACTGTACGTCGAAAGGCACCGCCCATTTGCTGTTAATTTTCATAGTACCAAAATAGGTATACCAGTTCTGGTAGGCATGCGTTGTTTCCTGTGCGGACACAAAATGTACAATAGCCAGCAGGGCCATTGCTAACAGTACTTTCCTCATAATTGCTAATATAGGTGGGGCTAAAGATAAATAAATCAGTATAAAAAAAAGAAAGCGCCTGCAGATGCAGGCGCCGGTAGATTGTTGTTTAGCTATAGTTGATTGTTGTATCAATATTTATTATACCACAGTTTGGTGCCTTTTTTATCGCCACCGATGGCCGAAGCTGCTTTTTCGTAGCTGGCTTTGTTCTGGGTCTGTTCGGACTGCAGATAAGTTAACCGGTAAGGAACCATTGTTACGCTGGGATCCAGGGAGCCGGATTTGGGAGCGATGAACAGTGGCTGGCCACCTGGTTTGCTGAAATGCAGCCTGGTTCTTTCAAACCATGCCTGGAAGCCTTGTGGATAAAGCGCTAACCATTTCTGGGTGCCTATCACATTTCTCCAGTCGCCCGCTACGTAAGGCACTTTTGCAATATATGCCTCAATAGTAGCGTCTGTAATGTCTGTATTGTTGGTGAGCGTGCGCCAGTAGTTGATAGAAGCGGTGATACCTTTTGCATAATGTGTAGCGGCATCATCGCCTACGCTCATGCCTCTTGCAGCGGCTTCGGCCAGGATAAATTCCACTTCCGAGTAGGCCATCAGGATACCCGGCATGGTGGATTTATAGATCTGTGTGCCGGGGAAGGAGTAGTGCCCTTCTGAAAGCCGGTCCGGATCAGAGGCAGCAGAGCCGTATGTCAGGCCTTTGATAGTGTCATCATCTTTTGAAGGGCGGGCATAGATACCGAGGCGCGGATCATTTACACTTTTCATATAATCTACCAGGGTGGAGGTTACAGAAAAGTCGATGATAGCGCGTTCGGATTCATTATAAGGAAATTTATTTGGAGCAGCATCCAGGTACTGGAACTGTGCATTATCCTGGTTATTGCTGAGGGCGTCTTTGTAATGTGCTTCGATCACCTGTTTGGCTTTTGTCGGATTTGCATCTGCCATACGGATAGCTAACCTGAGCATCAGTGAATTTGCCAGTTTTTTCCATTTTATCACATCTCCGTTATAAATGATATCCCCGGTTTCAAAGCTTACCTGTGACGAGTCCAGTATATTTATTTGTGCCTGCAGGGTATCGAGCAGGGAGTTATAAATGGTTTGGGCGTCGTCATATTGAGGGGTAATGTTGCTGCTACCCTGGAAGCTTTGTGAGTATGGAATATTCCCGTAGGTATCTGCCAGGATCTGGTATATCCAGGCGCTGGTGATTTTTGCAATAGCGTTTTGATTTACCACGCCCGGAAGCCCCGGGTTGGCATTGTTTTGTTTCACCAGGTCGTCGAGGTTGTGCAGGGATATCCTGTACAGTGTATTCCAGAAAGCGGCGTTATTACCTTCATCGAGATTGAACTGGCTATCATTGGTCCTGGAGTTGCCTGTCCAGTATTGTGCATAGTTCATGGCAATGAAGCCATTTTGTAACCCGCTGTAAAGCATGTCCATGGTGCTTTTCTGAGCGCCGGTGAGCAGGTTTGCCGGCGCCGCGGTGGTTGGTTTGGTTGGATCACGGTTCATATCATCCAGCTTTTTACAGCTGGTTACCACCAGAGAAACCAACAGGAACAGGATGCTGCTATATTTAAGAATCTTTTTAGTCATCTTCACAAAATTTAGAATGATACATTCAGGTTTAATCCATAAGACCGGAGTGATGGCAGTGCACCACCTTCAATACCCTGTACGTTAGATGCAGAGTTGAGGATGTTGGACGGATCCACATTTGGTGCATTGGATTTGATCAGCCACAGGTTACGTCCGTAAAGGGAAATACGTGCAGCCTGTGCGCCTATCTTCTTATACCATGATTCCGGCAGGTTATAACCTATTTTGGCTTCTCTCAGGTAGATATAGCTGGCATCATAAAGATTGGCCTTGCTGATCACGTTTCCACCGTTGTAGTTGAAGTGATCCTGGGCGCTGATCTTCGTAGTATTGGCATGTCCATCGGCGGTAACACCGGGAACAATGATACCATTTTCACGAATGCCGTTTTCTACGGTAGATTCCAGCAAACCGGATTTATTTCCGTACAGGTTAGTGTAGGAGAAGAAATCGCCCCCGTGCTGGAAGTCAACCAGCGCCGACAGGTAAATTCCTTTGAATGTAAATGTGTTTGTAACACCGCCTACATAGTCAGGATATGCGTTACCGATAGGTTTGATTTCGCTGGGCACATAACGACCGAGCGCATCTACTACTTTCTGGCCGTTGAGGTAGGTGTAGTCGGTACCGCGGATGGTTCCCAGTGGTTCACCCACCTGGCCTACTACAGACACTTTCTGTGTACGGCGGTCGGTGCCGATAGTCAGGAAGTCCAGTGAAGTATTGTACTGTGCAATATCCAGGTTCAGTACCTTATTACGGTTGCGGGCGAGGTTGGCGCTGATATCCCAGCGGAAGCCATTTTTCAGGCGGATGGGGTTCAGGTTCAGACCTATTTCAATACCCTTGTTTTCCACGCTTCCGCCATTCACATAGGCACCGGTGAAGCCGGTAGCTGTTGGCAGTGCCAGTGTGATGATCTGATCTTTGGTGACACGTCTGTAATAAGTGAAGTCAACACCGATACGGCTGTCCAGGAATTTTAATTCCACTCCTGTTTCCACTTCGGTAGTACGTTCCGGTTTCAGGTCTTCGTTGAATAAAGTTGGAGAGAACTGTGTAACCGGGTTACTGCCGAAAGGCGGGATGAAATCATATGTGTTATAGATCCTGTATGGATCGGCATCATTACCCACAGCAGCAACGCTTCCTCTTAATTTACCAAATGTCAGCCATTTCCATTCTTTCAGCAGATCGGAGAATACGAAGGAAAGGGAAGCAGATGGATAGAAGTACTGGTTATTGCCTTTTACCAGGGTGGAAGACCAGTCGCTACGGCCGGTGAGGTCGAGGAACAGGAGGTTCTTATAGCCGAGGTTAGCAGTGGCAAAAACGGAGTTGATCTGTTTTTCGTAGTACTGATCAATTGACTGTGCAGGTTGTACAGAGTTAGCAAGGTTATAAACACCTTTGGTGATCAGGCCTCCCTGGGCTATACCGCCGGTAACGGTCCATTTCCGGTGCATCACATTTCCCCCTACGGTGGCATTCAGCTGGAAGTCTTTACCAAAATCTTTCTTGATGTCCGCTGTTAACTGATAGTTCATTTCGCGGTTGCTTCTTACACGTTTGATATATCCGCCTACCAGATAATCTTTTGCAGTTCTTTCTTCTTCGAGTGTGTTGTAATCATCCATGAAAACGCGGCCGGAGAAGGAAAGCCATTTTGTAGCGTCTATATCCAGTCCTGCAGATCCAAAGAGCCTGTTACGGCTATCTGTTTCATAGTCCATATAACGGTTCCAATAAGGGCCGTTACTGGAGGAGATGCTTGGATCGTCCCAGGCGCGGCGGTTCCATGTAATCTGTGAACCATCATCGTATTTATATCTTTTTTCTTTTTCTATATCCAGCTGGCGCTGACCGTACATGGTGAACTGCAAGGTAGGGTTGGGTCCGGTAAAACCTGTGCCAGGCCGGCCTTTCACGTTTAAGGAAGTATAGTTCATGGAGGCCACGGCTTTTACTCCTTTTGTGAGCTCATAGCTACCATTGAATGAGAGATTATTTCTTTTGTTGGTAGCATTGGGAAGTACGAAGGTTTGATCCATATTACCGTACGACAGGCGGAAGCTTCCTTTATCATCGCTGCCTGCCATGGAGATATTATTTGTGAGTGTAAAACCTGTTTTGTAGAAGTCTTTCACATTATTCGGGTGAGGCGACCAGGTGTCGGTTTGACCGAAATACGGGTTATTTTTATTTTTATCCCATGACCAGTAAGGGCGGATGATTTGTCCGTTCAGTTTTGGTCCCCATGATTCGTCTACAGCGTATTGCGGCATCAGGTCGTAACGGCCTTTACCATTGTTATCATCATAAGTAGCGCTTTGTTCATTAAGGAAGCCTTCGGGATGCTCGTTGTAATACAGGGTATCGAATTTACCTGCATTACCGCCGCCATACATATTCTGGTACTTTGGCAGTACGGCTACCTGGTCTATCTGGGCATTGAGGCTATAAGTAACCCCGATCCCTTTTTCAGTATCCGGGCGTTTTTTAGTGGTTATCTGGAGAACGCCGTTAGCTCCGCGGCTTCCGTAGAGGGCGGTTGCGGCTGCCCCTTTGAGAACGGAGATATTTTCAATGTCTTCCGGGTTGATATCCTGCATTGGGCTACCGTAGTCATAACCACCGCCGCCATTTTGCTGACCGGGATCATTGGTGACGTTGTTCATCATTGGTACACCGTCCAGTACAAAGAAGGCGTTATTATCGCCCAGGATGGATTTCACCCCACGGATGGTAATTTTGCTGGCGCCGCCCATGGAACCGGTATTGGAGCTGATCTGCACACCGGGAACTTTTCCTGTGAGGGCGTTTACAAAGTTTACTTCTTTTGCCTCCTGTACAGCGTTACCGCTTACTTCCTGTATGGCATAACCTACAGAGCGGGGATTCTTTTTAATACCGAGGGCGGTAACCACTACTTCTCCCAGTACTTTCTTAGTAGCGTTGGAGGGAACCAGTGTAACATTTAGCTCTCCTCTTTTTTCCACCGGAATGGACTGTTCGCCAAAGGTAGGGGCGGTAACGAGTATAGTATCACGTATGGCAGCCTTGATGCTGTATTGACCGGTTGGATCTGCCTGTGCATTCAGTTTAGTTGTTTTGTTACGGATAATGGCTCCGGGAATGGGAGTGCCTTTATCATCTTTCACTGTTCCTGAAAGCTGGAATTTTCCTACTTCGCTTTTCGCGGTAGCGGAGTCCGGTGGGAGGATGAGTGCGGTATCCTCTTTGGGTTTAGCTACGGGTTTTGTGGTATCAGCAACTGGTTTGGAAGTATCCTGTTTAGGTTTAACAGTGGAGTCGGATGCAGCAGGTTTGATCACTACCGGAACAGTGGTATCCTGTTTAGGTTTAACACTGGAATCAGCAGCAGCGGGTTTAATCACTACCGGAACGGTGGTATCAGCTTGCAGCTGTTTTGCTGTGAGATACCCTTCGGGTTTTGCGTATGCGCTGCTGGAGGTATAGCAGAAAAAGGCATAGCACAGCCCCGACCAGGCTAGTACATGGCTTCTCATCGTATTATGAAAGATTTGGTTACAAAATTTTTTGACAGGATTCCTATACTGTCTGTTGTTACATTGCTTATCCATCAATATAACAATACAATCAAAACGCCTTCTACAATGGGTTGCAGAAGCAAAAAAATAATTATTTCAGGTTTTTCCTCATTTCGTAGTGTGGAATGCCCACCTCTGTAAATTCTTCTCCACAGATTTTGTAGCCCAGTTTAAGATAAAACCCTGTGGCTTCTTTCCGGGCGTGCATGGTTAATTCATCAAAGCCGTTGCTACGGGCATATTGTTCCGCGAATACTACAATTTCTCTGCCGATACCTTTTCCCTGAAAGCCGGGCGATACCGCCATTTGCCTTAGTTGTACGGTGTTTTCATTCAAAGGGGTAAGTATACAGCAGCCTGCAATTGTTTCCTGGTCATTGTGCTGAGTAAAGCCCGCAATGAAGATGTCGTTCATCTCCTTCTGTAGTTGTTCTGCCGAAAATGTGAGCCCCAGCGGCTTCCGGAGTACTTCGCTACGAAGGTCAGTCATGGTATGGTAGTCGCAACTACCGTATTCGATTATACGAAAATCAAGCATAAATGTTTGTCAGATTTGTGGATGGCAGATTATGCCATTTCATTTTGCAGGAAATACTGCTACATGGTTCACATACCGCTACATGGTTCACAAGTGTCTGGATGACAAATAGCCTGCCAACAGCAATCAGGAGTGTTGTGACTGAAAATAATTGTAGATCAGCTGATCTACTGATTTAACGAGCAGCATGGGGTCTTTGATGGCCATGGCGCCGGGGTGGGTATCGGTACAAACCACTTTTTTAATAAGCCCTGAGCTTTTAATTTTTTCAAAGCCATTTCCCGCAAAGATGCCATGGGTGGTGATCACAAAGATATCTCCGGCGCCTGCATCACGATAAGATTGTGCTGCATGGATAAGAGAACCACCGGTACGGATCATATCATCATAGATGATCACCGTTTTATTTTTTACATCGGCACTGATAGCAGTGATGGCTGTTTCATCGCCGGAGAGGCGGCGTTTAAAGGCGAATGCCGCTGGTACATGCAGGTCGTTGGCGAGTGATTCCACCCATTTTGCCCTGCCGGCATCGGTGCTGGCCAGTACAAATGGTTTTCCTGCTGCAAGTTCCATGGCCGTATTCATTACAAACTCTTTCGCATATAAATGTACCGGGCGAACATCATTTTCAAAATACCAGGTAATACCGTCCACATGCAGATCAATCATCACTATCCTGTTGCCCCGGGAGGTATTGGGCAGCGATGAGAACAGTACTGCGCGTGTTTTGGCCTTTACAATTTCGCCATATTTTACTGCGCGTTCCATAGTAGAATACCCAAAGAATGGAATAATGATCGTCAGGGAATATGCTCCCAGCTGTATACAACCACTGGCCAGGTCATATAATTCCAGGGTTTCTTTATCATCGATAGTACCTCCAAGCAAAATCACTTCTTTGTTGCTAACATTACTCAATATGCGGTGATAATGTTCCCCATCAGGAAAATCGCGGATATCTAATTCCCCATTTTCCCAGGCGGAGCCTGCAATAGAGAGGATCCTGTCTTTCAAATACTGATAATGTTGGGTTGCGAAGATGATTTTCTGTGGCATGACTTTTACAAGATAACAGGTGACAGCCGTAAAAATAAGTGATTGGAGGGATATTTATAACGTTGATAATTAATAATTTTGCCGTTGAGCACTCATATTTTCCCCGTTTTTTAACTTTTCATTTGCGGGTGGAACATTAAATTTGAAGGATTACTATATTCATGATTCGTTTTACAGCATATATCGGAGCACTGTTTTTTTTCTTTTTCATTAACCTGCAAGGAACTTTCGCACAGGTGCGTTTGTCTGGTATGGTAGCGGATCAGGATACCAAAACGGGATTACCTTTTGTTTCTATTGTTAACAAGAGGACCATGACGGGTACATTAAGTAATGAAAATGGCCGGTTTTATATTGAGGCCGTTCCCGGAGATACACTTGAATTTTCCATGTTAAGCTATACACCGAAATTACTGCTGGTGCCGGGAATGTCGTCATCGCAGGATGTTTATCTGCAGAAACGATTGTTTGAGCTGCAAGGGGTAAACGTGCGTGGTAAAAACTATAGAAACGACTCACTGGCAATGCGTGATGAATATGGCCGGTATTTCGATTATCGAAAACCCGGAGCAATGGATGTACTTAAAACGTTGCCGGCAAATCCTATCACTGCTTTAAGTTATCTAGTGCCGAGTAAGGTGCGTAAAAGAAAAGAGCAGTTTCATGAGCAACTGGTTTACTGGGAGAAGGAGAAGTTCATTGACTACCGGTACTCTCCCGAACTGGTGGGAAGGATGACCAAGTTGCAGAGCCCGGAGCTTGATTCCTTTATGTATAAGTACAGACCAGGATACCAGTTTTTAAATTCAGCATCCGACTATGACCTGTTACTTTATATAAAGCAGTCGTTTGAAGAATACCAGAAGCAGAAAGTACAGAAGAAAGAGCCTTAATCAAATAGCAACGCCGGGAAGTTCCCGGCGTTGCTATTTGATTCCATATAATGTGTGTTGCACGTAGAAATACCTCTCAGATGGCTTATACTTTTTTCAGTTATCCGGCTCCAGTTCCTGTTTTAATGCCGGTAATGAAAAATAATCATGCTCTTTAAGAAAGTGGGCAAATCCTTTATCTTCTACCAGTAAATGTTCCAGTACGCCTGAAGCCGGCCATTTTCCTGCATCAAGAGGCATTAGCTGATTACGAAGCGGTTCATAAATATCAGCAATATAGGCTGCAATTTTTCTTTTCTCATCCAGGGAAAATATTTTGAAAGGATTGTGGGTGTAGATGTCATTATTGCTGTTATCGTATAAAGCATAGGCATAGTATGACAGTGCCTGAAGCAGGGCATGATCATCTGCGCGGGTGTGATCTATGATCCATTGCAGCAGCTCCTGCTTTATTTCCAGTTCTCCTGCCGCATTTTTTACAAAGATGATTTCCCCAACTGTTGGCATATGATCATCATCGAGGCCGCGGTAATCATTCATTACGAGTGTGTTTATTTTTTCTTCTTTTGTATAGCCAAATGATGTGACCAGCGTTTTGAGGAAGAGGGTATCTTCAGCGAGAAGATATGCGAGGTCTGAGCGGCTGTTGTTGAAGAGGTATTTGTTGCGGGCGATCAATATTGGATGAAGATCAATTTTGTAATTGTGATTACCCGTAAGCTCAATGAAATCTGCCAGAAAAGGAACCCATGATATGAATTTATATTCCTTTGAAACAAAAATATTCTCAATAGTGTAATCGTATTCATCCACTTTTTCCTGCCCATCTTCGATAATGGTATAATATTTATCATGAAACCGTACCCTGTTTGTTTGATGGGTGAATATTTTCCCAAATATATTTGTCAGTGCCTGGGTGAAAGCGCTATCCTTGAGTTGCCTGAATCCTTTATCTTTTAAACCTTGCGCAATAACAGGTAATGCGATATTCACATCCTTCTCTGAATAATTATAGCTTGCCGGTATTCCTTCTTCTGTTGCCTCTATATGGGTTTGCCATTCCATATGCTGCTTAATGGCTTCTATGTTCATTGTGTATTCTTTTTCTCTCTTGATGACGGTATCATTTTTTTCGACTGGCTGTTCCGGTTTGGGTTTCTTTATGTTTTGACAACCTATGCTGAATAGCATGAAGGCTACCATACCTGCAAAATTGATTGTGCTCATTTTTTAATATTTTTCTTTCTTAAACCGATATGAAAATGATTTTGGTGTTTGCTGATAGAAAGGCCAAGCGTATTACTGATATTTTTATTATAGGCGAAATTGTTTTTGAATCCCCATCTGCAGGCGATACCGAGTATGTTCTCCAATACCTTCAGAAACTCCTGTTCACTGCCGTACGCCAATTTTGCTTCTGTCCACAACACAGATCCTTTCCTGTTTGAGCTTCCGGGATACCTGATGTCAATATCATTACCATGAATATGTCCCTTATGTCCCAGGTTCCTTTTATCACTGGCAGAGATATCATTAAAATAAAGTTTATCCTTATAACCATTCCCCGGAAGTGAGTAAAAGAATCCAAGCAAAGGGGCGGCAATGTCCGGGGCTATAAAGTTATCGTCGCCTCCGTCGCGATCGCCATATCTGCCCCAGTTAGGGCCGGTTTCAGGGAATGGCAGCAGGCCGCTGCTGTTTTTTTGAAGCTGGAATGTTTTAATATGCGTACCTGTATTATACAGGTCGTACCTATACTGATTGGAGGCAGCATTTTGTTCTGTGAGTTCGTAGCTGAATTTATCTGTTTTAATGATATACCTGTTGGGTGCATCATTAGCTACGCTCTTATACCTGCAGTCTTTTGTTCTGAATAAAACTGATGATTTAGATTCAAAGAAATGTTTTTTTTCTGCATGGGCACTTTTGCCATTTGAAATAGTATCCAGCCCTACAGCCTTACTTATTTTGGCGGTTACTTCCGTATTGCCGTTTGCAATGCATGCCAATCCTTTCCATTTCCAGAAGGCCATTGAGGAAACCACTGCTATTTTTATATCTGTGGCCACAAGCTCCGGGTGAAGAAGAATATCTGCATTTTCTTTCCGGGTAAAATTATTTGCATAAACGTAAGCGGTTCTGCCGGTGAGTTGTATAAGGCCGCGCCCCCGGAATTTCCATCCATCTCCTGCTTGTGTATTACCTAATGTTTTCCCTTTTACCGCGCCGGGGCCATATACATAATTAGCAATGCGCTGTTGGTTTTCTTTTGTTACCCCGGGATGGGCGGGTTTTCGGATCTGCCTTCCCCACTCTTTTGCTTTTATTTTTCCTTCTGCTGTTCTGAAAGGAGGGAAATTTTTAGCCAGGTCTTCCCAGTACCAATTAAAGCTTTCTCCCTCTTTAATGTTCAAACGACCGCCGCATTCAATGGCCACCTGGGCAAAGAAATGCGCTTTATTCCAGCAGGTGTTCATACCGGTTGATTCCATAAACCTGTTGTAAGTAGCAGCCACTACCTGCAGGTCTGTACTCCCGGCATGAGGGAATACTTTAGCCAGTTGTTCAGCAGTAATCGGTTCATTACACCTGGGGCAGCCGGTATCCGGTTCGCCGGTGGCAAGTGGCTCGCCGAGTATTACCGGGGCATTAGTCCCGGAATACCTGTTATCTGACTTGCTGAACCAGTCTGATAACTTTATATGTTGATAATAGCCAATGTTATCCGGGGTCAGTATATTTTTATCTGCTATTTCATGTGGATAGAAATATTTTTCAGATGTGGATTTGATGACTACATAAAAGCAGCGGAGAAACCCATTTTCCAGTATGTTAGCAGATTTCAAACGCTTTGAGTCTATCAGTGCGTTTGCTGTTCCGTAATCGTTTACCAGGAGTTTATCGCTGAAAATATGTTTGTCCTTTTCCTGGTACCTGTTTTCCCATATCCCGAACAATAATTCCTTTCCGGTAAGATTCATGGTTTGAACATGCATACGGAATTGCTCTCCGTATTTATATGCCCTATAAGCGGGACTATTATGCTGATCGTAAAAGTGTACGGACACTACCCTTCTTTCTGGCTTTATGGAGATATATAATCTCTTTTCCACCGTGCGTTTATTACTTTGATTTATAGGAATCCAATATTCTGTTCCATCACAGGTGATGTTTTTCATATCGGCAAACAGGATGTTGCTGGCATAACGGGGAATTGCAAACAGGAGGCGAAATGTATTCCATTCAAAGCTGGTATCAGTTAGCAATGATTTCAGGCTGTGCATGCCGATGTCAATTTGTAATCCCCCATCAGCATTAAAGGTATGCATTCCGAGGTTTTTTACATAATATATACGGTTAGCAGGATTTACCTGAAGCAGATGTAATGGTATTTTTTCGTTAGCCGCTTCCGGACTGCTGATCACCACCCGGATTAATTCCTGCCATCCTGTAGATGCTTTACAAATACATTGTTCATCCGTAAAGCACCAACGGGTTATGGTAGCTTTTGCTGCATTTATGTTTATGGATTTTTTTAGGTTGCCAATACGGGCACTGATCGTGAATGTCCCTTCCTGTGTTGCGGAAACATCTGATATTGTATTGGAACGCGCTCCATAAGGTTCCCAGAAAACAGGGCCATCCAGTGTTTCGTTATATTCCATCAGGGTTTGTGCGGTAACAATGTATTGTTTCCCGGTAATCCAGTTGGTGCTGCCGTTTGCCACCAGTATCTTTACCACCTCATTATTTTTTACTTCAAAATGCCAGGCGCTTTGCTCAGTCGTATAGTATTCTTCTTCCCCGGCACTTACCCGTGCTGCAACAGTGTATTTCCCGGGAATACTGAAATGTATATGGCCATCCAGTGTGATGGAAGGCCCGGCGCCTACCGGCTTGCCATTCAGCAACCATTCAATAGCCGTTAACATGGCGGGTGGAAGCGTATGATGCATCATTTCCGAAACAAGGAAATTCATATCTGTCCGGGGCCTTATCATATGAGTCGATTCCTTGTTGATAACAGATATAGCTCCTGCTTTTTTAGTACTAAGTTTTTGAATAACAGGTTTGTTGTTTGCCATCCGGGCGGAAACAAAGTAGGTAGCAGATACATTAGCAGGAGTAAAGCAGATTTTGTCGCTGTCAGCTATTGCAACAATGTTCCCGTTGTTATCAGTTACCTGCATTGATACCAAGGCCCTTTCTGCTATGGTAGGAGGCATAATCCTGTAAACAGCTTCAACACAAACGGCAGTTCGGTATTTCAGGTGTCGGGGATTACTGTTTACTCCATTAATAATAAATTCATTTTCAAGATTATTGTTATCTGCATGCAGGTCAATATAAATAGAACCCTCCTCCTGTGATTCGCCATAGGCCATTACCCGGTAGCTACCGCATGTATCGAATGAGAATAATAATTCAAATCCGAACGACTCAACCCATGTGTAGTTATCGCCGGATTCCTGTTGCCGGAGTATTCTCCATCTTATTTTTAAATCATCTGCAGAAACCTGTTTATTGTTGCATTCAATTTCAAACAGCAAGGGCTCATTGATCCGTACAGGAGCGACCTTATCCTTTTGCTTTTCACTGTTGAATATTACCGGTTGATCACGACACTCAATACGTAAAGTAATGGCACGTACAACAGGATTCTTCTGGTTTAATTGCTGTTGATTGACCAGCGGGTCTAACGCGGATATGGAAACAGCTGTACTTCCGGAAACGTGGTGGTTGGTAATACACGCTGTTTGTCCGTGGTGCAGTATGCTGATGCAGGCACTTCCTGACACCGCACAAAGGGCGGTACTATGTTCCGTTAATATTTCCCCTCCATTGGAAAGTATAATACCCGGTAATGTTTTTTTCCATTGAAGAATATTGGGAACACAGGTGGTACGTGTTAACGTGCAGGCGCCAAATGCCCCCGGCATGAATGGATTGCCGGTTTCTGCTGAACTGGCCACCGGTTTGGAGCTTCCACTGCCATCGTTCATGTATTCACCATGTGCTGCCACCAGCATCCTGCCGGGCGTACTACCGAAACTACATGTGCATAAAGCGCCATGCACTACAAAATGTTTGTCTGCCATTGAGGATACAGGTTTTATTTTTCAGGGTTATGAATAACCGTCTCCTTATAGAATTTTATCCCATTCCGTTTACCATTTATGATTACGGATTTTCCGGAATGAAGAAACAGTTTTCCTGTGCTATGCCAGCGGATACTTTTCCCGGATGCTGTATATTTTTTACAGATCACCAGTATGCCTCCTGCTATGGGGTTACGCATAAGCTGTTATTTTAGAATAGTTTTGACTTCTCCGTACTCTTTATACAAACAGACTTTCCCGAGCTGATCTGCAGATCTTCCCTGGAGCTGTCGATATTTATTTCTTCTGCATGTTTTTCTATTTCCCTGGCCTGGATGTTTATATTTTCCAGGGCAATTTTGGTGATATTGGTTGCCGTTAACTGGTAATCATTTACAGTGTACTGATAAAGGCAATTGCCGGCATGCTGAAGGATATCTATACCTGCGGAGTGATTTATGTTGTTTCCTGCATCAATGCTGATGTTTTCAGCAGCATTGATATTGATATTTCTGGCGGTAATGCTTATTTTTTCAGGGGCAGAAAGTGAGATATGCTGTCCCCGGGTGTCCATCATAATAGTATTGCCTCCCTGATCTGTAATGATAATGTTTTCATTGCCATCTGTATCATCAAGGCGGATCAGGTGTCCACTGCGGGTTTTAATTGCTTTGATGTTGTTTAGCGGATCCCCGAAACCGCTTGAGGCTTTCCCGTTATAAGTACACCCGGTAACATAAGGCGCTTCGGGATTACCTTCTTCAAAATCTACCCATACTTCTTCATTTATTTCAGGAATAAAGTGAAAGCCTTTATTCCTTCCTGAATGTGGCTGACAGAGCCTGATCCATGGGCTATGGCCCTGCTGCCAGTTAAACCGTACCCTGATACGCCCAAGCCCTTCAGGATCGTTGTTGTCGGTTACGGTTGCACTTTGTGCCCCGCATCGGGGAAATTTTTCAGAATCCATAACCGGCACGGCGGTATCGGCGGGGATGCCTTCAAACGTATTATAATAATCGCCATTACCATTGCAGTAATGCGCCAGTGTTGTAAGCATAAATTCACCATGGTTCTCCACTGCATCCGGTTGCCCGTGAATACTGACAGTATTTCCGATACACAGGCTGGTATTCCGGCTTTTACCGTGTATACGAACCAGTGCTGCAATACGGCTTTTGTGAAAGCGCTGTGTAAATGCTGTCAGTGTGGAGTTGCCGGTTGAGGCATAAGGGATTTTGAAGATTGTTTTGCCGGGGAATAGTTTCCGGCTCACAGATAATGCATGTTGTGAATATGGATTAAGATGTAAGGAAACACCGCGACTATCTTCTTCCAGTATCTTATGCAGGCTGTAATTATATGTCTGAAAGGTTTGATGAACAGGATGCACAACAGTATTCAGCTGGAAATTAACCAGGTCTTCCAGGAATACAAGATCCGTTTTCTGCTGACTGTAATGTCCGAAGATGATCTGTTGCCCGTTGTAGAAGAAATGTTCACCAAAGCGTTGCGAAAGACGGCGAATAAAATCGAACCCCGTTTCCTTATATTGTACAATATATTCCAGTGGTTGTGTAAAAGAAGGATTTACCTGTGGCGCAACTGCAAACGGGTAACAGTTTTTTATAACGGTATTTACAATGGAGGATAAAGGTTGCTGCTCAAAAGACCGGATATGCGGACTTCCTGAAAGCAAGATAGTAGGGCTGTTGCCCCGGATGATACAGCTTCCGGTGTTGTTACTGCTTTCTTTTCCTGCGCTCACACCGGTGATAATGCCATTAAACAACAAAGGGCTGAATGCCGGTTCAACCGGCTGTATGCATATGCTGATCTCTTTCCCCAGCAACCGGCTGCCTGCTGTAACAACGTTTGAGCCATAACGGGATAGCCATCCGTATCCTATGCCTAATTCAAATTCATGATGATGCTTTATAAATTGTTTTAAATGCAGAAAGTCAAATTGCGTGAATTGCTGGTCTTCTATTGATATAGTAGTTGTCGTGTATAGTGCCATGACTAAACAGATTAAAAAAGAGTTGAGGATAAGTTTTGGTGAGAAGTTAACGTGAAACTTAATGGTTGGTAACAAACATTGAAACTAAATTATGTAAATAATTTTAATTGATAAAAAATAATTAAGATTCCTACCTGAATTTATTTTTTATTTAAAAAATGATCTGCAAAAAAGGCTTTAAGAACCGGTGTTCCTAAAGCCATACTTCTAACATATCAATCAACAGTATTAATCTATTTTCAGATTCTTCCAGTCCCCGCCGGAACCGTTGCCCACCCAGTATCCTACCATACCGGTTTTTTGTGTGCCCAGCAATGTAACGGTTAAGCATCTTTTACCGTTTACATAGGCTGCTGCTTCATCGTCTGTTACAACTATTTTTACATGAAACCATTTGTTGGGATCTGTAGAAGAATCTATTTCATTTTCATATTTCCCCGGATACTTCTCCCTTAACAATTCCCAGTCGTTTGCAGGAAGCGAAATGTATTGTACGGAGTGGCTTCTCCTGCCGGCTTCAGGAACCTGGAAATTAAAAGGCCTGAAGTAAATAGCATCATATGTGGAATCGTTGACGCCATGAAACGCAAAGCCAACAAAACTTTGCTGAAGAACATCTTTTCCTTTTACATCGAACTCAATGGTGCCCTTATCAAATTGTTTGTTCCTGATCCAGGCTACTCCCGCACCGGGTGCTTCATTTAAATGGATCACATCGTTGCCGGTGGCCGTCCGGTTTACGGTACGAAGTTCCTGTGCGGCACATATACTGTTAAAAGAAACAATGCCACTGATGGCAAATAGAATGTAACGTAACATGTTTTATCCTGTTTTATAATATGGTAACCTGGTTTGCAAAACCATGCCTGACAAAGGGACTTTGAGTTGTAATATATTTTACATTACACAATATAAGATATGTTCGTTAACGATACAATAGCCTGTTCATGCCCGTACAGTAGGGCCGGCGGTATGACCGGAAACAGGAAGCGGATAAGCAGGAGATCTCTCCCTTACTTATCCGCTTACAATATAAAAAAGATAAACTATTGCAGCAATGCTCCATTCAGCCTGCCCAACTCAGTTTCGGCGAGCTTGGTATTATAGCGGGCCTGTATAAGGCGATAGTAGGAATCTTCCAGGCTTTGCTGTGCTATTTTTACTTCCAGGATAGTAGACACGCCCTGTTTAAAACGTTCCAGCGCCACCATCGCATTTTCCCTTGCCAGGTCGTTGGTCTCTTCTTCCAGCGATACCTGTTTTTTATAGTATTCGTAGTCCCTGAACGCATTGTTCAGCGAAAGATCTACCTGGGATTTTACATTATCCAGCGTGATGTTCTGGAAGTCGAAATCAATCCGTGCGTTCTGCACCTGTCTTTTTACATTAAAGCCGTTAAAGATAGGGATGGCTGCAGTGAAGCCATAGCTGAGAACGCCATTCCTGCTGAATCTGGGGCTGAATGCATTGGTAGCGGCATTGGAAGTATTCCGGTTGTAGTTATAGCCCGAATTAAAGGATATTACCGGGAAATAATCCGCTTTACTTTCCTTTATGGTAAGCGCAGAGATATTTACATTCTGCTGTTGCACTTTGATAGCTGTATTGTTGTTGGCGATATTTTGTTGCAGCACTGAAAAGGAAAGACCGGTATTTAACGGGATAGAGTCTACCACATCATAGCCTGTAGCGCCCGCCGGCACAGCCATCAGCTGGTTCAGCAAAGCTTTGCTTTGTTCTATCAGTGTTTGCTGGCGGATATACAATGCCTTTTGTGCATTGAGGTCCACTTTTGATTGGAGCAGATCTGTTTTAGGAGCGAGTCCGGTACTGAATTTTGCATCAGAGAGTTTTACTCTTTCTTCGGAGATGGACATCTGCTCTGCCAAAGCTTTCAACTGTTGCTTTTGCTGTACAATGTTATAGTATCCGCCGATGATAGTGGAGATGGAATTTTGTACCTGGTCTTTGATGGCCAGTTCACCAAGATCACGGATAGATGCAATCTTATTCCGTGTGGCAAACATCTTCAGGCCATCGAACAAGGTCCAGCTGAGGGTTACATTACCACTGATGTTATTGCTCTTAATGCCGCTTGTATCACGTTTGGTACCATTTACAAATTCCTGTTTGGTAGCTGTATTATTCCAGGTTGTTCCGGCAGTGGCATTCAGGCGTGGCACAAATGCAAAATTCGCATAGGCGTAGTCGTTAGCTGCCAGTTCTGCTGTATTCCTGGCCAAACGGATATCGAAATTATTTTTCAGCGCCACATCTATGGCCTGTTCGAGGGTAAGCACCTGTTGCTGCGCTTTTAACGCACCCGCACTTACCAGTAACAGGAATAAGAGGAAACACTTCTTTATATTTTTCATCATAAATAACATATCGTGATCATTCAAATCAGTTATACTCAGGCATGTGCTGCTGCCACCTGTGCTTCTTCATCGTTTTCCATTTCATCTTCCTCATCGTTCTTATTGCGGCCCCTGCGCGACAGGAAGGTGTACATAGCCGGGATTACAAACAACGTTAACACCAGCGAGAATATGATCCCGCCTACGATAACGATCCCCAGTGGAATACGGCTGGTAGCTGCAGCGCCCAGCGACATGGCGATCGGTAATGCGCCGAGGGCCATTGCAAGGCTGGTCATCAGGATAGGCCGTAAACGCATGGACGAAGCATGGATCACCGCGGCTGATTTTTGCATGCCGGAATCCCGCTGGTGGTTGGCAAATTCCACGATCAGGATACCGTTCTTCGTTACAAGCCCTATCAGCATAATTACGCCGATTTGTGAGAAGATATTCCATGTTTGGTTAAATAACCATAGCGACAGCAATGCTCCTGCGAATGCCAGCGGCACGGTTAACATGATGATAAGCGGATCCACCCAGCTTTCAAACTGCGCCGCCAATACCAGGTAAATAAGCACCAGCGCCAGTCCCAGTGCAAACATGGTGTTGGAACCACTTTCTGCATAGTCGCGTGATGAGCCGGATAGAGCGGTATTAAAAGAATCGTTCAACACATGTTCCTGCTGCAGTTTATTGTAGATGCGGTACATTTCGTTAATACCGTCGCCGATAGTTCTGCCAGGCGCAAGCCCTGCAGATACGGTAGCTGATTTGTAGCGGTTAAAGTGATAGATGATCGGCGGACTGGTTTCTTCTTCTATGCTCACTACGTTATCGAGCTGTATAGCTTCACCGCGGGAGTTGCGCACATACAGGTTCTGGAGATCCATGGGATCGTCGCGGTCGGCGCGGAACACCTGTCCCATTACCTGGTACTGTTTACCATTCCTGATGAAGTAACCATAGCGGAGATTACTCAGCGCCAGCTGCAGCGTAGAGGAAATATCCTGTACGGAAACGCCGAGCTGTGTTGCCTTGTCGCGGTTAATATGAATGCGCAGTTCTGGTTTATTGAATTTAAGGTCCACATCTGTTCCCTGGAAAACAGGGCTGTTGCCTACTTCCTCCATGAATTTTGGCAGTACATTGGTAAGACTGTCGAAGTTAATATGTTCCAGTACAAATGATACCGGCAGCCCGCTACGCCGACCTACCTGGATGGTTTGTGACTCAATGGCAAATACCTTGCCCTCGGGGAACTTGTTCATGTTCCGGTTCACCATATTCACAATATCTTTCTGGGAGCGGGTACGGTCGTGCGGTTCCGTGAGCATCACATTGGCGAAGGCGGTGTTTACCGCGCCGGAGCCGCTGAAGCCGGGGGAGGTTACACTCAGGATAATTTTCTTTTCAGGAATAGAGTCGATCATGAATTTGGTGAGCTTATCCACATAATTATCCATGTAATCGAACGCGGTGCCTTCCGGTGTGGTGATAGAAAGGCGGAAAGTGCTGCGGTCTTCCAGCGGCGCCAGTTCCGATTGCAATGTTTTGAAAAGGAAATAGATCATAACAAGGCAACCGGCAATGATCAACCCGGCTACCCAACGGAAACGCATAAACGCTTCCAGTGATTTCTGGTACCCGTCTTCCATCCAGCGGAAGAATGGCTCTGTTTTGGTATAGAACCAGGAGTGGGTATGTGTTTTACGGCCAAGTTTTACGTTCAGTACCGGTGTTAATGTAAGTGATACAAAGGCGGAGATGATCACCGCGCCGGCAACCACGATACCAAACTCACGGAACAGTTGCCCTACGAAGCCCTGCAGGAAGATGATGGGTAAGAATACAAAGGCCAGTGTGATCGAGGTAGCGATCACGGCAAAGAATATTTCTTCAGACCCTTCCCTGGCCGCCCGCATACGCGGCATTCCCTGTTCAATCTTTTTATAAATATTTTCTGTTACCACGATACCATCATCCACTACAAGACCGGTAGCCAGTACAATTGCCAGCAAGGTGAGGATATTGATGGTAAAGCCGCAGGCGTACATAATAAAGAAGGCGCCGATCAGGGATACGGGAATATCGATGAGTGGGCGCAGGGCCATGAGCCAGTCGCGGAAAAACAGGTATACAATGATAATTACCAGTACCAGTGCAACGATGAGGGTTTCTTCCACTTCATCAATAGATTTTGTGATGAAGCGGGTATTATCCATGGCGATGTTTACAGAATAATCGTCGGGGATATCTTTTTTCAGTTGTTCGAAGCGTTTATAGAATTCCTCTGCAATAGCTACATAGTTGGAGCCCGGCTGGGGGATGAGGGCGAGGGCGATCATGGGGCTGCCAGATTCTTTCAGCACGGTTTCTTCGTTTTCGGGGCCCAGTACAGCCTGGCCGATATCGCGGATACGGATTTCGCTGCCATTTACATTTTTGATGATCAGGCCGTTGAAATCGTCTTCCGATACGAGCCGTCCGAAGGTGCGCACGGTGAAGTCGGTAGCGTTACCGGCTATTTTACCGGAAGGAAGTTCTACGTTTTCGCGTAGCAGGGCCGCTTGTACATCTCCGGGGGTAAGGCTGTAGGATGATAACCTGGCGGGGTCCATCCAGATACGCATGGCGTATTTTTTTTCTCCCCATATCTGTATGGCGCTTACGCCGGGAATGGTCTGAAGTTTTTCCAGTAGTACGTTAGAGGCATATTCGGTTACTTCCAGCTGGTTGCGGGTGTTGCTTTGTACTGTCATGGAAATGATGGGATCCGAATTGGCGTCCTGTTTGGACACTACCGGGGGGGCATCAATATCGGGCGGCAACTGGCGCAGTGCCTGCGACACTTTATCACGAACGTCGTTGGTAGCGCCTTCCAGGTCTTGCCCCAGTTCAAATTCCACGGTGATGTTACTGCTTCCCTGGCTGCTGCTGGAGGAGATATTTTTGATCCCTGCGATACCATTGATCTGTTTTTCCAATGGTTCGGTGATCTGGGTTTCGATGATGTCGGAGTTGGCGCCTGCGTATGAGGTGCGCACATTTACGATAGGCGGATCGATTGCCGGGAAATCCCTTACCCCC
The DNA here is from genome assembly GCF_040546735.1 of Chitinophaga sp. OAE865. Classification (NCBI taxonomy): domain Bacteria; kingdom Pseudomonadati; phylum Bacteroidota; class Chitinophagia; order Chitinophagales; family Chitinophagaceae; genus Chitinophaga; species Chitinophaga sp. OAE865. The sequence continues at coordinate 1,231,664 of NZ_JBEPOF010000001.1, forward strand.
AGAAAAGTAAAGCCCACCAGGCCGAATATCACAATAATGATATTCATCACGATAGCAAATACCGGGCGTTTGAGAGATAATGAAGGTAAACTCATGATAATTATTTTCAGATTTTCCTGCCGGGCATCCCTTTGGCAGTGAGGCTGCCGGGGATAGTACGGTGGGGAAAATGATTATTGTATCTTATTATACTTCAACTGCATGCCTGGTTTCAGCTGGAGGATACCAGTGATAATAACCGTATCACCGGGCTGGAGGCCGCTGGTGATCTGAACGCTGCTTTCTGTTCTGATGCCTGTTTCTACTGTTACAAATTTGGCTTTGCCTTTATCGGCAATAATTACTTTTTTATCACGGGTACCGGGAATAACTGCCTGGGATGGTATCAGTATGGCGTCGGGCAGGTCTTTCAGTAAAATTTTCACTTTCGCAAAGGAGCCAGGGAACAGGACACCGTTATTATTGGGAACGATGGCACGAAGCTTCACAGTACGGGTGGTAAGGTCTATTTTAGGATCGATGGCATAAATGCTGCCTTTATATTCTTTATTGTCGCCGGATACTAAAAAGTTGACCTGGTCGCCGTTCCTGATGGAGTTGCGGTATTTCTCTGCTACAGAGAAGTCCATTTTAAGCGGGTCTATTTGCTGGAGGGTAGTTATAATGGTAGCGGAAGACACGATAGCGCCTTCGCTGACGTTGCGTAAACCGAGTTTACCGCTGAAGGGGGCCCGCAGTTCGGTTTTCTGTAATTGAGTTTGGGTATATTCCATATCTGCACCATAAGCACTTACCTGGTTACGGGTCACGTCTACATCCTGCTGGCTGATACCATTTATTTTAAGGAGGTTTTCCTGGCGTTCCAGGGTTGTTTTGGCCAGTTGTTGCTGCAATTTCAGTTTCTGAAGCTGTGCTTTGAGATCTTCATCATATAGTTTAACGAGCAGATCCCCTTTTCTGACATTGGTACCTTCTTTAAAATAGAGGTGTGTGATACGGCCATTGATCTCGGGTTTTACCTCCACTTCTTCATTGCTTTGTAAGGTGCCGCTTGCTTCAATAGATTGATCGAGCCGGGATGTTTTAACGATCCAGGCGTCGGTGAGCAGCAACCTGGAAGCGCCTCCTTTTGCGCCGGATGCGGCTGCAGCCGGCTCTCCGGCAGATTTGTTGCCGGCTATTTTCTTATAAACGAAGAAAGTGACAATACCGGCTGCGGCCAATATAACTATTGTGCGAACGGTCTTTTTGGTGATGGCCATATCTTTTTATATATGTTTTTCTAACTTTTCACTATTGGTTCATAACACAGAAACAGGCTCCTAAAGGGATACTATCTCACAAGCCGGACAAATTTACGCATTGAGGGGGCTGAATGCTCCGGGCAACTGTTAAATAGCGTTAATGCTTTAGATAAGTGGTGAAATAGCCGGTTGAATGGAGATATTTAAAGATTTATATGTTTTGGATTTCAGAGAATGGCGTAATTGTCCCGAAAAAGGCGACTTTTGTGGTAAAATATGCAAATCTGTAATCCAGCCAGTATCAAAAATATATAAATTCTTTTATTAACAAAGCAATGAATATGTTTACTGTATTGGGTTTGGGGAGATTGTTACTGCGGGGCCGCCCTTAAAATTCGGGCTATCTGTTGGCAATTCAATAAAAATTATATTTTTGCAGTCAAGTTTTAAACCAAAAACACTTAAAATTATGTCAGACATTGCATCAAGAGTTAAAAAGATCATCATTGACAAATTGGGCGTTGACGAAGCCGAGGTAACTCCTGAAGCCAGCTTCACCAATGACTTAGGCGCTGACTCTTTGGATACGGTAGAACTGATTATGGAATTCGAAAAAGAATTCAACATCTCCATTCCTGACGAACAAGCTGAAACTATTACTACTGTTGGCCAGGCAGTTGCTTACCTGGAAGAACATGTAAAATAATCCTACTAATCAGAATTGTTTTAATGCAACCAAGACGAGTTGTCGTTACAGGTTTAGGCGCTCTTACACCGCTCGGCAATACTGTAGCCGATTTTTGGCACGGATTGACGAACGGTGTATCCGGCGCGGATTATATCAAGCAATTTGATGCTTCCAAGTTCAAAACCCGTTTTGCTTGCGAACTGAAAAATTTTGATCCTGCTAACTACCTGGACAAAAAGGAGGCCCGTAAAATGGACCCCTTTACACAAACGGCTGTAATTGCCGCAGATCAGGCGATACTGGACGCCAATATCAATAAAGACAAGATCAATGCTGATCGTGTTGGAGTGATATGGGGCACTGGTGTTGGAGGTATGATCAATTTCAGTCATGAGCTGAGAGATTTCCACACAGGGGATGGTACGCCCCGTTTCAGTCCTTTCTTAATTCCGAGGCTTATTCTTGACATCGCTGCCGGGTACATTTCTATCCGCCACGGTTTCAGGGGGCCTAATTTTTCCGTTGTATCAGCCTGCGCATCTGCTACCAATGCTATTATTGAAGCGATGTACAGTATCCGTTACGGCAAAACCGATATGGTGATTACCGGCGGTTCGGAAAATGTGATCAATGAACCTTGTGTTGGCGGCTTCAACGCCATGAAGGCTTTGTCTGAAAGGAATGATGATCCAAAAACTGCTTCCCGTCCCTTTGATCTTGACCGCGATGGTTTTGTAATGGGTGAAGGAGCCGGCGCACTGGTACTGGAGTCGTTGGAACACGCACAGGAAAGAGGCGCCAGAATATACGCAGAACTGGCCGGCGGCGGCGCTACTGCAGATGCATATCATATTACTGCACCCCACCCGGAAGGACTGGGCGCACTGAATGTAATGCGGAATGCTTTGGCAGATGCCGGAATGCAGGCTAGCGAGATAGATTACATCAACGTTCACGGTACTTCCACCCCATTGGGAGATATTGCCGAAGTAAAAGCCATTCAGCGCGTTTTTGAAGAGCATGCCTATCAAATGAATATCAGCTCTACAAAATCCATGACAGGGCACTTACTCGGGGCTGCCGGCGCCGTTGAATCCATAGCCGTAATTATGTCTATCATTGATAGCATAGTTCCTCCTACGATCAACCACTTTAATGACGACCCGCAATTAGACCCGAAACTGAATTTTACTTTTAATATCGCACAAAGGAGAGAAGTAAACGCCGGATTGTCCAACACCTTTGGATTTGGCGGACATAACGCTTCCGTGATTTTCAAAAAATTTGTTCCTTGATCTTGATTGTGTGAGTTTACTGCCAGGTTTTTTATATCGACTGATTTCCAAAAAAAGGCACTTATATAAAGAGCTGCACAACCTTCTGGGCTTCCCACCTGGTAACTTTGCCCTTTATGAAGTGGCCCTGAGCCATCGTTCCAGTAAAGAAAAATTCCTGGAAAGCAACGAAAGGCTGGAATACCTCGGTGACGCTATTCTCGGCGCCATCGTGGGAGATTATCTCTTTAAAAAATACCCCTATAAAACAGAAGGATATTTAACAGAGATGCGCTCCAAGATCGTTAACCGGCAACAACTGAACGATATCGCTATCAAAATGGGTTTACGTAAGCTCACTATCTACGATAAATATAACAGCTTCCTCAAAATCAGCCAGATATTCGGTAATACCCTCGAAGCCCTTGTAGGCGCAGTATACCTGGACCGTGGCTATAATAAAACCCAACAGTTTGTGCATAAACGCATTATCATGCCTTATATAGACATGGAACTGCTGGAAACCGTGGAAATGAACCACAAAAACAAATTATACGGCTGGGCCAATAAAAACGGTAAAACACTGGAATTCGAACTGCTCGAAGAACAGATGGACAACGGCCGGCGTATCTTTACTGTTGGCGCCGTAGTGGATGGCCAGCTCATTTGCAGCGGTAAAGCCTTCAATAAAAAAGATGCCAGCCAGATAGCCGCCCAACAAGCCATTATACAGCTGGGATTAACCGATTAACCGTTATCTTCTTATCTCCTCACAGGGTGCCTTAATATCGTTTTTAGCTTTGCCGGCGCCGTTTTCCTGAAGTCGGATAAATAAATTTCATGATGACGCCCATTCATATGTAATCCCTGCTGCTGCATGAAATCATCCATTTTTTTCAGTGATACCGGCTCTTCACTGAAGGGACCAATATGCATAAGCTGTACGCACAGCCCTTCTTCCATGTACTTCAGATCTACCTGCCGGATGAATGTGGATCTCTTCTTTTTTTCCGCAGAAAGCACCGCTTCTGAAAACAGGTGGCGTGTAATATGATCGGGCATCCGGATGGCCAGTTCATAATGCCATTGATCCCGGGGAACCTCAAGGGGATTGACCTCGTTGTTTTCCACCCACCAGAAACCTTCCAGCTTGCTCACGGTAAAGTCGATGCCCCTTTGTTTGCTGCCAAACTTAATGCTGTAAGCCACCGTATACAAGGCCCCGGTAACCTCCGCAAAAGTGGCCCCGTTGGGATCGCCTTTCCCGGTGATGGTTATAAACAAACCCTTGTCTATGGTGGCCAGTTCCGGTGTTTTAGCCGCGGAATAGTATGATTTGAATTCCTTTGTCAGATCCAGTTTACTCATATTTTTCAGTGTTAATTGTACATCAAAAGCAAAGGCAACGAGCAGCAGCCAGCCCGAGATGATATAGACTTTCATTTTTTGAGGATTAAAATCCCCCGGGAAGGCCCGGGAGATGTTTATAGCGGTTAACTCACACCAATCTGTATGTTGGTAATATTTTGCGCAGGTTGTTCAAAGTTATACCGGAGATATTGTTCCCTTGTATAGCCGGTTACCTGCATGTTCAGCATTCCAATGCCGGCAAACAGTTGTCCGTAGGTATCGGCAAGCTGCTCCCAGGGGCCATGATGCTGCATGCTTACACAGTTAAAGGCCGGAAGCGTTTCGCAATGCCAGGGAGCTGCAACAGGTTTTATGGTTGTTACGGGGAGGCCTATATCCAGGGTAAATACCGTATCGGGCTTACCGTCGAAATTGCGGTAATGCCATTCCGGTGCGCCGCATATCTCCATCCCGGCGTTGACGGCCTCCTGGTATACGTCTTTAATGGCGGTACGCACAAGAGATATCATGCCGGCATAGTTGGTTTCGTGGCGCTGATAAAAGAAGTGAAAGGGCGCAGCAGCCGACATCTCCGGAAGAACGGCCGAATGATCAAAGAAGCCGAACCAGAATTGCAGAGGTGCTATCTCCAGTAAATTAAAATGCTGATAGATGGCTTTGGCAAAGGCAGTCATTGCAGTACCGCTGGCAGTAATGATCTGCTTATCTGCTACCGCAGGCGCCTGCTGGTATTGGCTCGCACCTTTATAACCGGGCGCCTGCAGTTTTAATACTCCGGGATGATTACTGGTATGGGCAATATGATCGAGGAAACCATGTTGAGCCAGCAAAACGGTGGCCCCACAAATAGCGGCAATCGTTTTCTGCTGTACCAGCAATTGTTTTATCAGCGGGATAACAGCCACATTGGCGCCGTTCTCCATGGCTTCCCCGCCGGGAAGTATGAGCAGGTCGATATCTGCTTTCATTGCCTCATCAAGGCTTATATGAGGTTGTATATTCAGGCCCCCGCCGGAAACAACTGCTTCGCCGGTAAAAGAAAAGGTAACGATGCGGACATCTGTAAAGTTCGCTATGCCATACATGGCCAGTGCAGGTTCCCAGTCGGAATAGCTATTAAACAGGAAGACGTAACAATTGCGGAGCTGATTCATATTTGTATTGTTTTAATTACAATACAAAGCAACAACCGGGGGGTGACAACCTTATGTCAGCAGTGTCCGGAAATTTATAAATAGTGTCCGTGGAGCTCTGTTATAAGATCTCCTATGGCGGTTTTCAGCTCCCGGGGCTGGAGCACCTCCGCCCGGTTGCCAAACATAATGAGCCAGCGGGCAAAGTGATTGAGGGAAGAGTGCAGGAAGGTAAGTTCGGTTTTATCGCCCACTACCTTTTCTTCCATGAGGCCAAAGTAGTATTTCTGTTCCCTTACGTACCGTATCATGTTGTTGTCAAGGGCTATTTTAATGAGATAGGTATTTTCGTTGTGCCTGCTGCGTTGCTGTTCCAGGTAGTCCTGTAAAGACAGGTGTTTATCTTTTTTATAAGTGGCAGGCAATACATTTAGTTTACGGATCCGGTCTACCCGGAAATCGCGGTACCCTTGCCGCAGCCGGCAGAAAGCGATCAGGTGCCAGTTGGCGCTGCTATGGAAAATGCCTACCGGTTCTACTTCCCTGCGGGTGGCCACTTCTTCCTGGAAGGAAAAGTACTCCATACTGATCACCTGGTTCATGCCCAGGGCATGCTGAATATCAGTGAGGAAGCGGTTGGGGAACTCAGAGGCATCTGCTACCACGGGACGATACCGCAGCACGGCGATGTTCTCATCCAATGATTCCAGGTAGTCTTTTTCTGTTCCACGGAGCACTGAGCGGATCTTTTCCATTGCCAGGCTGAACTGTTTCCGGTTGCTATGGTCGCTGAACTGTTCCATCAGCTTTTCCCCTGTCAGGAGCGCGGCCGCTTCTTCTTTGGAAAACATCACAGGGGGCAGGTGATATCCTTCCACGATATAGTAGCCGGTACCTGCTTCCGCTCCTATGGGTACACCTGCCTCCTGCAGGGCCTTTACGTCCCTGTACACCGTTCTTAAACTGATATTAAAGCGATCAGCTATTTCGGAGGCCTTTACTATTTTTTTACCTTGTAATTGTATGAGGATGGCGGTAAGCCGGTCGATACGGTTCATGGAAGTCTTCAATTCTGAGCACTAATTTCGGCTTCCCGGAATTATTTTCAGAAATTTTTTTAAACCGGTTAAACTTTTATCAAAGTAGATGGTCTTAAATATGTACATCTCCTGATAAAAGATAGGATACCGGGAAAATGACAACTGGCGACTTTCGGGAGATCATCAACACAATGCTACAGTACAGAATATAGGTTAAATGGTAAGTCCCTGCAATTTCTTGCGGGGACCTGTTTTTTTAGCCTGATCCTGCCGGATTTAATAGCTCATCTCGTTCAGCTTCACCTTACCCCGGAATGTCCAGAATAAGAAAGTAGTATACCCGATGACCATAGGAGTGCCTATAGCTGCAATCAGCAGCATAATTTTCAATGATTTAACAGAAGACGCCGCCGCATAAATGCTGATACTATATGCCGGATCTGTGGTAGATATAACAATGTTGGGATACAGCCCTACCGCGAACAGGATGAGCAGGCAGGCTGTAATAACAGAGGAATAGAGAAAGGCAGTATAGTACCTGCGGGCATCTACATTCCTTTTGATGTTCAGCAGGATCAGCACTGCCAGCATGGGTAACAGGAACAGCTGAGGATGTGATTTAAACTGGTGCGTCATATGGGGAACATATATAAGGGTAGCCATTGACGTTAGGATAAAACAGAGGATAAAGAATTTGCTGCAGTTGTTCACAATCACCGTGAGCTTGGCGTACAGCCTGTTCTCCGTTTTCATTACCAGGTAAATGGAGCCGTGCAGCATAAATAGTGAAAGGGTGGTAAAAGCAATCAGTATGGCATAAGGGTTAAAAAAGGTAAGCAGTGTGCCGGTAAATTCGTGCTCCTTATTGATGGGAAGCCCATGAATGAGGTTGCCCAGTACTAAACCCAGCAGCAGGGTGATGCTGGTGCTGGACACGGTATAACTGATGTCCCACATTTTACGCCACCATAGCCAGGGCTCCTTGCTTCTGAATTCTATGGAAATAGCCCTGAAAATGAGGACTACGAGAAACAGCATAAAGGGAATATAGAAGGTAGACAGTACTACACCGTATACCAGCGGGAAACCGGCAAACAAGGCGCCGCCTGCAATTACCAGCCATACTTCATTTCCGTCCCATACAGGTCCTATTGCATTAAGCACCAGGCGGCGGCTTTCTTCCTTATTAAAGAACAGGTGTAAAGCGCCTGCACCCAGGTCGAAGCCATCCAGCACACCATAACCGGTGATCAATCCGCCAATCACCAAAAACCACCAGGTGGGAAGGTCCAGTCCGAGAATTGTTTCCATGAGTTATAATTTAGTTGGATGGTAAGTGATATTATCGTGATAATAACCGTCGTATTCTATTTCTGCGTTCTCTGAAACATCAGGTCCATGCTGGATTTTACGGGTCAGCAAATAAATGAACAGGGTAAACAGCAGGATATATACCAATGTAAACAGGATGAGTGAGAACATCACCTGGTCTGCCGTTACTTTGCGCGACAGTGCATCGGAGGTGCGTAACAATTTATATACTACCCAGGGCTGGCGTCCTACTTCGGCTGCATACCATCCTACCTGGTTGGCTATTTGCGGTAACAATACTGCCCATGCAAAAATGATCATCAGCCAGCGTTGGTTAAACAGCTTCTTTCTCCATAAAAGAAAAACCGCCAGAAGCGTAAGCCCTATGAGGATCATGCCGATAGTGATCATAATGTGATACATCTGGAACACGAAGTTGACCGCACCGGGCCTGTCTGCTTTCGGCGTAGCCCTCAAACCTTCTACCGGGGCGGAGAAGCTGCCATGGGTAAGGAAGGAAAGCCCTCCGGGGATCTTTATACCGGTTGTTTTTTCATTTTTATTATCTACCCAACCTACAATATACATGGGCGCCACTGCGGAACTATCGTAATGGCCTTCCATGGCAGCGAGTTTGGCAGGTTGGTATTTACTTACGTAATGCGCAGACCGGTGGCCGGTAAAAAGCTGCATCAGCGCTGCAATAGCGGCTACGCCAAGACCTACTTTGAACATGGCCTGCGCATGTTTTGCATGAAGGTTCCTGAGAACATACCAGGCCCCTACGCTCATTACCAGGAAAGCGCCTGCCAGGAAAGAGCCGATGATCACATGCGAGAACCTGTCGACTGAAGAGGGGTTCAGCACCATTTCCCAGAAATCAGTGACTACTGCGCGGGCCTGCAGATCATGGCCTTCTATCCGGTAGCCTGCAGGCGTTTGCTGCCAGGAATTGGCAATAACGATCCACAATGCAGAGAAGATAGAGCCCAGCGCCACCATACAGGTAGAAAAGAAGTGGACGCCTTTATGAACACGGTTCCAGCCAAATAATAATACGCCAAGGAAGGCGGACTCCATGGCAAAGGCAAAAATACCTTCCGCCGCGAGCGCGCTTCCGAAAATGTCGCCTACATAATGTGAATAGGTGGCCCAGTTGGTGCCAAATTCAAATTCCATTACAATGCCCGTGGCTACACCGATCCCGAAGATCAATGCAAATATCTTAATCCAGAATCGTGTGATATCCTTATAGAGCGATAAACCCGTTTTAAGGTAGAGGCCTTCCATAATCACAAGGCATAGTCCCAGTCCTATGCTCAGCGGGGGATAGATGTAATGGAAGGCAATGGTAAACGCAAACTGTATCCTGGATAGTATTTCTACTGAAGGCATAATGTTCAATTATTGATGCAAAGGTAGCGGGTGAAGATATCCATGAAACTGATGTTTGTCATGTATTGATAAAAATATAATGTTATCATCACCTTAACAAGTTAATAATCCTGTTTTTCCACTTGTTTTCACTATCTTGAAACAATAATTTTAGTGTAATGGTTTACTTGATATAACGTCCTGCTGAGGAGCAGGACGTTTATATGTCTGCTACTTTATTTCATTTCTATTACTACTTTTCCAAAATAATTACCACTTCCCATGTACTTAAATGCTTCCTGCGCCTGGCTTACAGGGAATACACTGTCTATTACCGGGTGAATGTTGTTTGTTTCCACCGCAGCAGCCAGCTCCTGGAAACTTTTCAGGCTGCCTACGGAATATCCCTGCAACCTGATATAGCTGCCTACTATGGTGAACAGGTCGAGCGGGAGCTGAGCGCCTGCAATAAAGCCCACCAACCCTACAAAGCCATTGAATCCGGCGGATTTCACGGAATTGACAATGGTGGCGGCGCCGGCAATATCCAAAGTAGCATGCACGCCTTCTCCGCCGGTGATACGTTTTACTTCTTCGTGCCAGTCGGGATACTTTTTATAATCGATCACTTCATGTGCGCCCAGATCCTTTAATTTTTTCAGTTTATCCGGATGACTGCTGGTGGCAATCACTTTGGCGCCTGCTGCCAATGCTATTTGCATTGCAAAAAGGGATACGCCGCCGGTGCCTTGTGTGAGCACTGTTTGCCCGGCTTTGATGCCGGCATAACCCATGAGGCCTGTCCACGCAGTAACGCCGGCAACAGGTAATGTAGCGGCTTCCACGCTGCTTAAATTGGCCGGTGTGCGTACCAGCGCATATTCAGGGATCACTGCGTACTCTGCCAGCAGCCCTGGTGTGCTAACACCCGTCCTGATATGGTTGGTGGCCGGGGTGGCATATCCATGTTGCCAGAGCTGGTTATAGTGAATAGCTACGCGATCGCCGGGTTGCCATAGTGTTACATGATCACCGGTAGCTGCCACCACGCCGGCGCCATCGGAGGTGGGAATGCGGGGCAGCGGCAGTTCCTTGCTGTAGGTGCCGGTGGCGAGCGCTACATCGAGGTAATTGAGCGCTGCGGCTTCAATTTTTACGAGCACTTCACCAGGGCCCGGTGTGGGAGCAGGTATTTCTTTCAGCTGTAAACTTTCCAGCCCGAACGCTACCTGTTGTATTGCTTTCATAAGAACTATTTTTTTCTTTCACAAAATTGCTCCCTAACTTCATATAAGACAAGTATGCACTATTTGGGAATGTAGATACCAAATAGATACTATTGCTGATAATCAATGTCAAAAAAATGAGCAAACCCGGAAAAAATATTCATGCTGATACCGTTTGCGCAGTTGATTACGCTTTTCAACGGATTGGCGGCAAGCATAAGGGCCGTGTTATTTATCACCTGAGAAACGGGATAAAAAGATATGGGGAACTGCGCAGACTTCTCACAGGCATAACGCCTAAGATGCTGACACAGGTGCTACGGGAACTGGAGGATGACGACCTGGTTACACGGCATGTATACCTGGAAGTACCGCCACGGGTGGAATACCAGCTAACTGATACAGGCAGGGAACTGCTTCCGTTTATTACCTTGCTGAGCGAATGGGGCCGTAAACAAATGGGGTTGGCGCCGTTGTGCGAACCGATTGAAGCGTAGGGGACCGCCTTCGGCGGTTGTTGCGAAGGTTGTCTGACTCAGGATTAAACTGATTTCGCTGATTACCCTGATTGGATTTTGTAGTGATTAAAAAGATTTGGGGAGATTTAAGCGAAAGTATCCGCTTAAATCTCCCCAAATCTTTTAAAATCATTTATAAAATCCTACAAAATCCAATCAGGGTAATCAGCGAAATCAGTTTAATCCTGAGTCAGACAACCTTCGCGGCGATCGTCGAAGGCGATCCCTTCGCTAGGACAGCGCCGCCATTGACTCGAACTCCTGCTTCCTTTCGCGGTACTCTTCCATGGTGAAGTTGTATACCACGGAGTCGCGTTTATTCTTATTCGCCACAAAGTGACAGGCATGAATGTAAGGCTCTGCAATATTCAGTTTGTCCAATGGCGTTACTACCAGTAACTGCAGGTTCAGTTGTCCGCAATACTCCATAAGGTAGTGGCTCTTTTCAGGATCCAGTTTGCTGAAGGCTTCATCTACCGTAATGAAGCGCAGGCTACGATGCTGGCGGTTGGCTTCATTGATACCAAACTGGTAGGCAATGGCTGCACCAAGGATGGTGTAGGTGAACTGTGCTTTTTCACCACCGGAAAGACTGGCAGTATCTTCATAATATTTGAATGCCTTATTATCTGCTACATAAAATTCTTTAGCGCCGAAGTCGAGCCAGTTGCGTACATCTGTTACTTTGCGGCGCCATGCTTCATTTTGCTGCAGTTCAGTGATGAGCAGTTTGATATTTTCAAACAGCTGATCGCCGTAAGCTTCATCTTTTTCGAGATGATATTTGTAGGAATCCGGTACTGCGTTGCTGAGCTTTTCTTTGAAGTTGCGGATCTCCACATCGCGTACATGGCGGCATTCCAGCTGGAGGTAGGTATCCGGGTTTTTATTAAAGGTGATGTTGCGCAACGGTTCGTTCAGGTCTTCCATTACTTCGCGGATAAGATCTTCCTGTCCGTATATCCATGCCCGGTAGTTGGTGATAGCGTTGAGCATACTGGTGTCCATATACTTACGGAACCGTTCCTTGTGCTCAATGAGCCGCTGGAACTTAATGCGCTCATACAATGAGGTAAATTCATCCAGGTATTTCACATGCGGCTGAAGGTCCGTTACATCACCCAGCCAGTCGGGGAAGGCGTCGTGAATGGCTTTGGGTGGCATTACAAAGGCGGCCAGCTGCCGGGTGATTTCCGCTTCTTTTTCTGCAGAGAGGCGCATGGCATCGTGCAGGGTAGCCTGCATATTATCATTAGCCCGTTTGCGGTAGGATGCCAGCTCAATGGTGGTTTCGGCCGGTTCTGTCAGCGACAGGTCGGAAAGGTATTCCAGCACATATTGAAGCGAAATGTCATCCAGTTTATTTACCTTCAGCTGGTTGAAGTGGCGTAGCTTTTCCGCAGCCTTATCGTCCAGGCTTCCTTTTTGTTGTAGTGTTTTTTCCTTTTCTTTTTCTTTTTCCTGTATTTGCAGCACTACTTCATCCAGCTGATCACAGATCACCTGGTATTTATCGCTGGTTTTGAGCAACGCTGCTTTTTCCCGCGCAAAGGATTCAATAACACCGGCATGGGTTTGCCAGTTAATTTCATTGTAGTTGCGCAGCGACAGCAACGCATTCAGCAATGCATTGATATTGCCGATGGCTTTCCTGCTGTCTTCCAGTTTTGAAATACTGTGCTGCAGTGTTTCAATAATGCTATTGCATTCCTCCTGTTGTTCTTTTAACAGGCGTAATTTGTTTTTATTGTTCCATCCCAGTACATAATTGTTTTGCTGGGAGCGGTTGGGGCGATCGTCTTTTTCATGGCGTGTAGCCTGCCGCGTTAGCCCGTTGGAAGTAACCGCTTTCCGGCAGCGGTTAAACACCGCCATATCGTCGGTACAGGTATAATCAAACTGATCGAGCAACTGGTTTTGCAGCCATTCCTTGAAGATAGTTCCTGGTTTGATCTCTATTTTTTGCAACAGGCTTTCCTTTTCAGAAGGCATCCGCAGCATGGTATAACTCTCCTCTTCCACTTTGTGGTATACGAGACGGGTTTGCAGGTTGTTGGAGTTGATATACCGGTTGATGTCCAGTATATATTCTTCCGGTACCAGGAGGCGCAAACCGAAGTTGTGCAGTACTTTTTCGATGGCGTTTTCCCAGTGAAGTTCTGCATCTTTCACCCTTATGAGTTCACCGGCAAAAGGCAGGTCATCTTCCTGGATATCCAGCATATCTGCCAGCTGCTGACGGATACGGATCAGTTCATACGGAATATTATTTTTCCGGTGAAGGAAGGAATCTATTTCTTCTTCCAGTTTTGTTACCTGTGATCTTTCGGCGGCCAGGCTGCTTTTATGATGAAAAATTTCTTCCTGTATCGTTTCCAGCTGTTTATCGTGCGCCGTTTTCATTTGCTCAGCGCCGGCAATATTTTCATGGAACTGCTGCTCATCAGGATTGGGAGCCAGTTCCAGCCGGTCTGTGAGCATATTGTATTCCTCCATCTTATTACGTTTGGCCTCCATGGCTTTTTGTTCGTAATGGATGGATTTTTCTATAGAGCGCAGTTGCTCATCCACGCTGTTATTCGCCTTCTGGGCTATCAGTTCGTCTTTACGCAGGTGAAGCGACTGTAGTTGTTCATTAATGCCGGCGAGGTTGCGGGTAGTTACCTGTTGTTCTTTTTGTAAAGATTCCAGTTCCCTTTCCAGGATATCTTTTTCCTGTTTATTGAACCATGAAGGGAGGAGATCCTGGAGCATTTGCAGTTCCCGGTTCCTGTCCTGCAGTTGCTGCCAGGCAGCACGGTTTTCAATGATGGGTTCCAGCAGTTTCAGCTGGGTTTCATCTTTCTGGATAGCGCGGTGACTGGTGAGTAAGCTATCATAGTTTTCACGCAGTTTCAGGAATTCGCTTTCGCTGTCTGTTTCTTCCAGCATCTGGCCACGGATAAACGTGTTCAGGTCGCCGAGCACTTTTATCCCAACGGTTTGGTTAAAGAGAGACAGGGCCTTTTCACTTCGCAGTCCGAAGATATTGCTGAACAGGGCTGCGTATTCTTTAAAGCTGTCGGTGATTTCTGTTTTTGGGAATTCGAGGCGCAGTCTTTTTTTCCAGTCGCCTTTTACGTCAAATTTTCCGTTACCGAAATGCTCGTTGATATTGAGCTTATGTGGAGAAACAATGAACTGGCGTTTCATTTCCCCCGAGTACCATCTTACTTGTGCCAGTGTGATCTGGTGCATGGTGGCGGCGTTGTAAAAATAGGCCAGCAGCACAGAGTAGGGATTGTTTTCCTTATGACGCAGCTGGTCTGTTTTTGACTGCTGGGATTCTTCGGAGAATGTTTTACCGTAGTAGCCCCAGAAGTAGGATTCTTCTCCCCTGTCGCGGCGTTGCTCCGTACCGGACGACTGGTTATAGAACCTTTTGCCGGATGGTACCAGCAAAGTCAGAAGGGCATCGATGAGGGTGGTTTTACCGCTACCGTTTGCGCCGGTGAGCAGGGAAGTATTTCCGTTTGTATTAACGCGGTATATTTTATTGTGAAAAGTGCCCCAGTTGTATATTTCAAAATATTGCAACCGGAATCCACTTTCTTTTGAATCACTATTGAACAGGGTGGACATGCAGGTTTAATTTTGATTTTATTTCTTCCAGTTTCTCGTTATTCACCAGTGCTTTAATAATCCTTTTTACCTCGTATTGATGCAGTTCCTTATTGGCAGCGTCTTCTCGGGTAGATTTCAGCACGCCTACATTTAAGAGGCTGTTAATAGGTTTGTTGAGATCTTTCAGCAGTTTTGATTTGTTGTGTCGTTCTTTGAAGAAGAGGGCGAGTCTTTCTTTGATTTCTTTCTGCGTCATAAAGAGACGGGTGCCATTGCCCTGGATATCGAATTCATCGAGGGCTTCGCGAAGCACGATGCATAGCAGGGTGGCTTCGTAAGTGAGCCTGGTTTTGCGCATGAGGCGTGGCAATGGCTTATCGGTGGTATCATCTGTTTCGGGTTGTACGATGCGTGCAAAGCCGTCGGATTCATTTACCACCAGCTGCAGGCCTGTTTGCTGCAGGTATTTGCTGAGCTCTGTTTGCCATCCAAGCAGGTCTTTCCAGTAAGATTTATCTTCTTCGTATACAGGTCCCTGCATGAGTTTTAGAAACACGTGTGCAAAGGGAGATATATTTTTCTCGGCCATGATATTAGTTTTGTGAATTTGTGAACAGTACCATCGGCATATTGATGGTACGGTTGCCCAGCGTTACCGGATCCGGGGTTTCCAGGATGATGTGGTGGGCCGACTGGCTGGCGATGGAAAAATAGGTAATGAGCTCAGTGAGCCCTTTTTCGGCGCCATAAATTTCTACCAGTTCTTTCAGGCTAACCTGCTTTTTGTTTTCCAGTTGTGTGGAAATACGGTCTTCCAGCAGGGTGCGGTCTATATTAAAATGGTTGAATAATGCTTTCAGGTCATTATCGTCAAACTCGGTACCACCCATTCCTTCGGGGAATTCCACTTCCACGTTGGGCTTTTTCTCTTCCGCCATATCCCAGCGGTCGAGAAGGTCTATTTCGGGATCGCTTTCTATCTCTATAAAAAATTCCTCGCCCGGCGGGTTTTCCAGCGATTGGAAGGCCAGTTGCCTGATATCGTTGATCAATTCCAGGGCTTTCCGGCGATCGGTGAGATTATTTTCGCTGAGTACGCGGCTGAGTTTATCGCTCAGTTTTTTGTTGGCATCAATTACTTTTTTGCCGGAGGCGTGGAGGAATTGTTTAAGTTTTTTCAGGAAGCGGTCATTTTTATATTCGATGTTCCGTTCTTCGAGCAGGTTGTAAAGTTTTTCGATCATCTCGCGCATTTCCTCCTGTTTATTTTCATCCATGAGGAATTGCCAGAATGAGTAAAAGCTTTTGCCCTGGTCTTTTTGGCGGAGTGCTTCGAATGAGTCGAGCGTATAAGCCAGCAGGGCGCCTTTGGCGATGTCTCTTTCGCTTTGTTTGCGGTAAATTTCCTGGGTGATCTGTTCAAAGTTCTGTTCCACTTCCTTGAAATCACTCAGGAGCTCGCGCGACATGCGGTTTACATCATAGAACCTTTCCTTGATCTGGGTATCATCAAATACCTGTACTTTACCGGTGATAGTGATGGCTTTTATTTCCTGTTCTATTTCATATTTCTTTTTCTCCAGTTCCTGGATCCTTTGTTCCGGGTTTTTATTGCTCTGATCTATCAGTTCTTTGAGTTTGGAGAAGATATCTTTGAAGCGGCTTTCCGTGCCTACAAACTCTCTTTTCTGGAGGGTGGATACCCAGTGCATTACTTTTTCCATGTCGCTGCTCAGCTCATGGATATCCAGTCCGTCGTCGTCGGGGTATTTGCGGAGGAAGCCTTTATTGCTCCATTGATCGATATATTTCCTGGCTTTCACATCATCGTGTTCAAGCAGGCTGGTAGCGTCTATTTCATCATCTGTGGCGCGGTAGCCGGTTACGCCGAGGTAGTCGGATAAACGGGTTACCAGTTCCACATTGGAAATGGTGGTATGGTTTTTTTCCTTGAATGTGTAATGAAAAAATGACAACATCATTGGCGCGCTACGTGCCCGTAGTATCTTGAGGGTAACTGACTGGGCATATAGATTACATAATTGTTCATACGTCATGGATGTAAAAATACGGAATTACGTATTATAAAGTGAATGCGTCTCCTGTTGGTTTTACATAACATAAAGTCCATCCTGCCGTGGCTGTACGGGGGCGGGCACCGGTTCATCTCCCAGGAGCTGGATAACGTTGATCTCAATGGTCCGGGCGATGTTGTCGAGCGGAATGGCCAGGGGCTGGAAATCAAAGGGATCCATGAGGGTGATGCCGTTCAGGTGGGTAACATGGAAAACGAAGCCGAACATCCATCCAAAGGGAATGGCCCATGCACCGATGGATTCTGTCATCATCAGCGTATTCATGATCACATAGAACCAGATAAACATCTTCGTAAAATATAAATAGCTGGGAGGAAATATGGTGTTCCTGATCCTTTCCGACTGGCCCATATAGTCGCAGAATTTTACCAGGAGTTGGTTCAATTCTATGAAAGTAAAGCCATCTATGCTGCCGGAGCTTCTGAGGTATTGAAGATCGCGGGTTTGAAGGTTCAGGATGGCATTGGGAATATTATTTTGTTTTTGTACTTCTTCGATTTCTTCGGTAGTAAGGTAGCGGGTGTAGTAGTCGTCGGGCCGTTTGCGGAGAGCGGTTTTTAGGGCATACACAAAAGCCAGGTGCCGGTAAATCATGTGCCGGCAAAGGGCTTTAGTTTCCGCGGAGGCATTGTAAGAGGGATAATTGAGTACAGATCTGCTCCAGGTGCGGGAATCGTTTACCAGTGCTCCCCATATTTTGCGGGCTTCCCACCAGCGGTCGTATGCCTGATTGTTGTTGAAGCCTATAAAAAAGGCAATGGCTGTACCCAGTACGGTAGATACAGCTATGGGAATATTGATATGTGCTGCCAGCCAGCGTGAGTCGAGGAAATATACCAGGGTGCAACATCCGAGCAGCATAAGATCCACCTTCCAGGTGAAGGAAAAGATCTGGCTGAGCGATAGTCTCTGTTTCAGCAGCATATAGTTTTTCTTTTTACGGCTTCCTGTAAATTATGCTTTCCGGATTTATCCTGGCAAAATTTTGCCATTTTTTTTAAGATAGAGATTTCCCCGGGGGGTATTTATAACAATGACGGGCATACGCTGCGAAAGTTTAACCAAGGCAGGAATACCCCTGTTTCATCTCTTTATAAAATTTTTTTGCTCAAAGGTATTAGGAACCAATTATTTATGTTTTATATACCTAATAGTCTATAGGAATAGTAGGGTAATTAAAATATTCTCCCTATATTTGTTATACGAAAGCAAAAAAAATTCACCAAACCTATAACAGCGGCCATTTTATCAGCCATTAAAAAAGTATTTTATATGTCATCATTATACAGATACGCCGATTACTTACCACAGCCTACGCCGGAAAATTTCCCCAGCCCTACCCGGAACAGGGAAAAAAATTAACCCGGTAAAAGCAGGAAGTTTTTTCCCTGAATTTTTTATTGAAGAAGCGCGTGTGATCAATGCAGGCCAGTTGCTTAATAATGCTCACCAGGGGGCATCACTGCACAGTCTTACATTACAGCCGTTGTTAGTTGTTTTTTATTCCTGGCATTGGAATGATTATGCTGACCAGCTGATGGAGCAGCTGAAGAAGAGCCATGCAGCTATTGTTGCAGCCGGAGCCCGCTTGCTGGTATTGTCCAGTGAGGATAAAAAACACTTTACATCAGTTTATCCGGAGGCCCTGCCATTTGATGTAGTGCACGACGCGCAGCACCGCATAGCCAGGAAAGCAGGCATATACAGGGAATCAGACCCGATATGGGGCCGTGTTTCCGGTGTTAATGCAGATGTACCTGTACCTGCAGCCTACCTGATTACGCCTTCCCTGGAAATCGGCTACAATTTTGTTGATCTGTATTTAGAGGAAGAATTTTCCCCGGAGGCTGTGATAGCTGCCGTTGGCAAAAAACTGGCTATCAGCGCCTGATCAGCAGGCTGGTTCCATCGATTCGCATTTACGTACATGCATCAGGGCGTACCGGTAGATGCTCCATTGTAAGCTGTTACACTCCAGCGGCGACAGATTTTCTATTTTTTCCCGGAGTAAAGTGAAGATTTTTTTTGAAGAAGCGGTATATTCTTTTTTTATAGAGGCCAGTAGCTGGTCTGCCTGCTGGTAATCTGTTACAGCCCCCAATTGTGCGATAATCTCTAAAGCAAGTCCGTCTGTAGTCATTGTATTAATTTTTGTATTACCCAAGTCCTATCTTCTGATCCACATTTTTAGCATTAAATCTGTAGAAGCATCCACCAGCTGGTAACAGGGGGGCACTTCATCTTCAAGACTGTGGTAGGTTACGAGTCTTGTGCCGCTTGCGCTGCTTTCCAGTTTTTTAAATAAAAAGCGGCTATAGTAATTATATAAACTGGTTGAATATTCTACTTTATCATCTATCTGATCCTGGTCTACCAGGTTTTCAAAGAAAGAATTATAGAAATAGAAACCATCATACGCAGAAAGATCTTCCTGTGTAAAATTCCCGTGAATAAAGCTTACGTTCCTTGTTTGTGTGGCAGCCTTTGCTTCAAGTGCATACCGGTAAAGCTCTTCCCGTTGTTCAATACCATAAAAACTGGTTTCCGGGTAAAAGCGTGCCCCTACCAGGCAAAATTTCCCAACACCGCTACCGATGTCGAGGATCTTCTTTCCGGGTTCATTTGCGAGAAAACGGGCCGCTGTTTTAGCGATACTGAGTGGCGTCCAGTGCCGTCTTGAAAGTTGCTGTATCTTTTCAGGATATAACCAGTCAAATCCGGCGTCATTTACGTAGCAATTCGGCTTTAATAAAGTAGAAGTCTGCATGAAGGCGCAAAGGTACGCATTTACCGGCATTTTTGGAAGCCCCGGGGCTCTATATATATGCAAAAAGGCGTATGTAAACAGGGATACAGCCGGTAACAGCACATTTAATATTACAATAGCCCTGCTAACAACAGGATAAAACGCATCCCGTTTAAACAGTTACAAAAATTCAATCAGTAAGATCGTGTAATCCCGGGTCCGGGGGTTAGATGAAAGTCCGTGTTCCCGAAGAAGTATAGGCCAGCCTGAATTCTTTGGGGGTACAGTCTTTTTTCTTTTTGAAGATGCGGTTAAAGTTGGAAATATTATTAAAACCGCATTTATAGGCAATTTCATTCACGGTGTGAGTGGTTTCTATAAGTAACCGGGAGGCATGTCCAAGCCTGATTTCTATGAGGGTATCCACGAAGGTTTTGCCGATTTTGGCTTTAAAAAAGCGGCTGAAGGCTACTTCTGTCATGGCGGCCAGCCTGGCGGCTTCTCCCAGTGAGATATTCTTGTCGTAGTTCGCATTCAGGTAGGTCATGATCCTTGCCACCCGGCGGCTGTTATAGGAGAATGTTTCGGTATTGCCAAAAGTAGAATCGGACAGGATGCGCATATTCCGGCTGATAGACAGGTCATGCAAAATAGACATCAGTTCCAATACAGAATCAAAGCCCTGTTGTTGTGGCAGCCGGATGAGGCGGGGCATGATCTGCTGGGTGGTTTCAGTGGAAAACAGGATTCCCCGCAGGGAACGCTCAAACATGTTTTTGATAAAGTTCATCTGGTTGCGCTGGAGAAATTTATCATCAAAAAGGTCGCGGTGGAACTGTATGGTTATTTCACGGACAATACCGCCGTTGTGCTCATCAGAAAACCAGCCGTGCTGAAGGTTGGGGCCTACCAGTACCAGTTCGAGGTCGCCAATTTCTTCTATATGGTCGCCGATGATTCGCCTGGCTCCGCGGGCATGCTGGATAAAGTTCAGCTCAAATTCGTCGTGGTAATGTAAGGGAAAGTCGAACACCTTTTTCTCCCGGGCAAACAATGTAAAGCAATCACTTTGTGTAAGAGGGGTGATCTCTCTTAATATTTTACTCTTCATAATGAGCGCGGTTTTTATAACGTACCGGAATACTGAGGTGGATGACAAGCATTGTTTAATACCGGCTTCTTGTCAAGCTGGCGATTTTTATGATCTGGTTGCTAAAAAAGCATTATAAAAGTAATGTTATCAGATGTAAAATACAATTTTTACTTTCTTCTTTATATTGTTAACTATAGAGAGATGCAGAGGTATTGGTGTTTATTTTACATTTATTATGTTCTAATTTTGATTATCAAAGTATAATTAAAAGATAAAAAAGTATTAAGTAAATGTCCGAATAAAAGGCATATTTGTAGTGAAAACTTATAAGGGATATATCTGCAGAAATTATAGCTACTGTTTTATATTATTTCCAGGTGTTGGGGCCGGAGTGGTGCAGATGGGTAACGGAAGGAGCTGTTGTTGAAATCAACGATCCGGATGCGCGGATAGTTGATCTTACGGTAGCCCCGGAAGGGAACATCGCCTCTGGAATCAATACCTGGATTTTTTGTGTAGCCCTTTTTAGAAGAATGGACCGGTTGCATTTTATTCATTCCACTTTCACGTTTTATTACGCAATTTACCAATGGGGCTGGTTTCCGGCCGATGTTTTGATTGCTGTTCCTGTGGTTCATAACAGGTACGGGCCTACGGATTTAACTGTTTGCCAGGAGCGGATGTTGTCTGACCCAGGTTTAAGCTGAATTTCCGGATTTTTCTTTTGCTCTTGATTGCTATAGGCGGTTCATATAGGATGTATCAAGAACAGAATGAAGGCGCTGGGTTTCGCGTAAACGGCTGCCAGCCTCCATCAGTCCCCGGATGTATAGTGCTATTGATATACCCTTTATCTCCTATAAGCAGCGTATTGCTGCCATATGCCACAGTAAGCTGAAGCATATAGCAACAATCCATCAGCTGCTGCTTGTTCATAGCCCTGCCGGTACCGGGAAGGTGGCAACGGAAATAATACCGGCGATGTGCCATTACTCAGGTTTCGTTGTTATGCCGGCGGTTAATTTCTTTTCCAGTGTATTGCCATCGATTAATGCCCGGTGCTCAATGATCCGGTTATCTTGCAATCGAAAGCACCGGTAGCCTGGAATGCTAACGGTTAAGCCGGTGGGAGGTATTTTTCGCCATGTCCCCGTATGTTTCATATGCATGGTTATCCTGATCATGCAGGTACCAGGTTCGGCTACCTGTTCATTAATGATAGTTTGGGGTTGAAAGGATGCATGCGTTAATGCAATCCATTGCTTAAGCCCGGTGCTATCGGGCGGCAGACCCGGCGGTAGAGAATGGTCCACATAATCGGGATGCAGGAATTGCTCCAGGCGGCTGGTGTCTCCGAGGTTCCAGATGGTGTTGATGTAATGAGTGATGAACTCTTTTTGTTCCTGTATAGTCATAACCGTTAGTTTTACCCTGTAAAGGTAGAAGCCCTGTAGTAAAGGGATTGTGTCAAACGTCACATAATCCGGTCAGGATAGGCGGCGGCGGATACGGCTGAGGGTTTCCCGGGAAATACCGAGGTAGGAGCTGAGCTGCGTAAGGGATACACGTTGCAGAAGGTCTGGCTGGGTGTCCAGGATAGACTGGTATCTTTCTTCCGGGCTGTTTTTCTTGAGCCAGTGTGTATGTTTTTCCTGTTCAATGAACAGGTGCTCCAGCCACTGGCGGCCAAAGGCGGCTATTTCGGGGGATTGGCCATAGAGCAGGAACAGGTCATCTTTATGCCATTTCCATAAGCTGGTGGCTTCTGTTGCCTGTATATTATAATCGGCCGGAACATTATTCCGCAGGCTGTTCAGGTTAGTAAGGAAGGTGTTTTCAAAGTAGAAACCGGTATTGATCTCCTTTTCATGATAATAGTGAAAGACCCTGCAGGCACCGCTTTCAATGAACCATATATAGTGGCAGTACTGTTCTTCCCTTAATAAGTAGTCATACCTTCTGGCATATAGCTTTCCCTGCAAATAATTCCCTTGCCTCATGGCTTAAGGAAGCAATATGCAACAGGCTTTGAAGGAAATTTACCGGGCTGGGTTTCATAACCGGAAGATCACTTATTTTTTTTAAAAATACTCACATGTAGGTATTTGTTTCCCCTTAGCTTTAACATATCTTTGTAAGATCAATCTGATTTCACCTTATTCATACATAAAGTCATCCACCTGATTTAGTCAATCACCGTATTTTCTATCCCCAAAAAAGGGTCTCTTCTTTGTGATGGGACCCTTTCTTATTTTTACTACATTTGTTACTGATAAAGAGCACACAATAAGTAGTCAACCAACGTCACAGAGGATTCCTATACACGATTTTATATCAGGTACATGATTGAGCATGCTGTATTTAATAATGACGGATCAGGGCTGGAGGAGAAGCTGAACGCTTTAAAGGCCATTGACCAGGAACTTCCGGCAGTGGTAATTGTAATGAATGTGGTAAAGAGTTACGTGGAATATATGTCGCCCCGCGGCTGCAGGGAGCTGGACGTTACGTTGGAGGCTTTACGGGAAATGGGCGCCCGGTATTACGATACTTTCTTTAACCCCCACGATGTAGCAGATTACCTGCCTAAGATCATCAATATGCTGGATGCGCCGGTGGAAGCCAATATGACGGTTACTTTCTTTCAACAGGTACGCACTACTGCCTCGCGGGACTGGACCTGGCACCTCGGCTCCACGCGGGTGTTTATGCGGGATGCCACGGGGACGCCTACGCATGTGATTACCTGCGCTATTCCTATTGATCCGCTGCATCATGTTACCAGTAAGGTAAACCGTTTGCTGGAGGAGAATAATTTCCTGCGTCGTAACCAGCACATTTTTGCATCGCTTACCAGGAGGGAGAAAGAGATCCTGCGGCTGTTAGCGCTGGGGCTCAGCGCTATTGAAATTGCCGAGCAGGCGGGTATCTCGGAAAAGACCGCCGTAACCCACCGGCGGAATATTAAAGCGAAGATCGGGGCACAGTCGAGCTACGACCTAACCAGTTTTGCACAGGCATTTGACCTTATATAAATATTAAACAGCATATTATTGATATGCTGAAAGGCAGTGCCCTGCGTCTTTTGAAGCCATTTCTCAAAAATAACCTTCAATTTTTCTGCATGTAAACAGAAATGTGTATTTTCATTCTGTATACCATATTTTTGTGCCTGTCTGTTGCGCCTTGTAACGGACCTGTTAACCAGAAAAATTATGTCTTTTAAAGCCGTTCTCAACATCGATGGGGAAGAAATGAACATCCTGGAATGCAGGTTTTCATTTACCCAAAATACAGATCATAACGGGAAACCTGCCGCCCGCCCAAAAGGAGGCACTATTAACCTGTTGGTTGAGTCTGCCGGTGAAACAAGTTTGTTTGACTGGATGATTTCCAATACCCAAACGAAAAACGGCAGCATTACGTTTTTCCGGAGGGATTCCATGTCGCGGCTCAAAGAGCTGAAATTTACAGATGCCTATTGCGTTGAGTACGCAGAGACGTTTAATTCAGCCAATGAGCAACCTTTGCAAATACAGCTGACCTTGTCATCCAGGGAAGTGAAATTGAATAATTCCACTTACCAGAATCCGTGGCCGGCATAGCGCCGTTATCCATCTTTCTAAAAATAACAATCCGCATGAACACCTGTTACATGCGGATTGTATCTTTATATCTGGCCGTTATACGTTATGCGGTATTATTTTCCAATTGCCAGGGCAGAACGGGAGATGATTGTTCACTCACTGATGGGTAATTACAAATATTTAAGAAGGTATGCTCACACTTAATTTTGACCCCTTCCCCAACCTTGCTTCTCAACGGTTTATCCTGCGGGCCCCTGCATTATATGACGATGAAGCCTTCGTTATTTTGAGGTCGGATCCGCTTGTGAACCAGTACCTGAACAGGGCTGCCACCACTACTGTAGCAGCAGCCAGGCAGTTTATTGAAATGATCCGGGCCAATATTGCCACTAACAAATCGTTGTATTGGGTGATCACCACGAAAGAAAGTGATGTTCCTATTGGTACCATTTGTTACTGGAATATTGAACCGGAGCTTGACCAGGCGGAAATAGGATACGAACTGCAGTCTGCTTTTTTCGGAAAAGGCATTATGCGGGAAGTACTGCCGGTGGTAATACAGTTCGGCTTTGAGCAAATGCATCTTCAAAAAATTACAGCTTTCCCTTTTCATAAAAATGAAAGATCTGTCAAGCTCCTGGAGCTGAATCATTTTATTAAAGATGACCCGCTGAGAGAGAAACTGGAAAAAGAAGAGGACCTGTCGGGACAGCTATGTTATTCTTTATCAAGACCGGTATAGATCTCTTATTGACAGATGGTGCTTTGTTTTTATCTTAGATAAAAGCAATTGATCATGCCAGTGAAAAAAGGAATAGCGGTATATCACCCGGGTTCGTTTACAGCCAGGTTTATGCAACCCCGGAGGGAGCTTGATAATATCTTAAAACCTGATTTCGAGAAATTTTTTATTGTGAAGGTAGAGGAGATGTACCGGCTGGTAACACAGGCAGTACCTGCTTCACGGTCTACCAATCATAGCTGTTTGTTTATTACAGGTGGAAAGGCAAGTATAAAGATCGGAAGCGAGTTGTATACGATCCATAAAAATGAAATGCTCTTTGTGCCGGCAGGACAAGTCTTCTCTTTTAAAAGCGGCGAAGTGAATAAAGGATACCTGTGTAATTTTCATACGGATATCCTTACCGGGAAATACAGTACACAGGAGCCACTGAAAGCATTTGATTTTTTAAGGGTATGGGGTAACCCTAAAGTGCGGCTGGATAACCAGACTGCAGGATTTGTATTACATCTTTTTAAACGCCTGCTGCTCGACTACAGCCGGAACGGGTTGAATAACCTGGAAATTATCCAGCCTTATCTTATCACATTACTGTGTGAAGTGAAACAGCTTTACAAACCGCTGACGGGCACTCATCAAGCCGCTGCCATTAATATTACCCATCGCTTTAAGGAACTGGTATTTGCCCATATCAGCACATTGCATCTTGTAACAGACTATGCTTCCCTGCTGAACATTACGCCCAATCATTTGAATAAATCAGTGAAAGCCGTTACGGGTAAATCCCCTGCACGGTGGATCGCTGAAACGATTGTACTGGAAGCAAAAGTGTTACTAAGCCAGAGCACACTCTCTGTCAGCGAAGTGGCCGGGGAACTGGGTTTTGAGGACCAGTCGTATTTTACCCGGCTCTTTAAAAAGTATGAAGGCATTACGCCAACCGAGTTTCGTAAGAAGATTGAATTGTCCTAAAATTACCCATATTGGTCCTAACAGCCGGAAGCTTTTAAACGGAGCTTTGCGGGGATATGTATTCGTTATTGAAGTTTTTATAGGATCAATTTAATTATGTTGAAGTTCTTTAATACACAAGTTGGAAGATTGCGGCTGATAGCCTTTTTAGAAGGAATTTCCCTGCTGGTACTGGTTGGTATAGCGGTGCCATTGAAGTATGTATATCATGATCCTTCGCTGGTGAAGGCGATGGGACCTGCACATGGAATATTATTCCTGCTCTTTGTGTTAAATACCATGAGCGTTGGAATTGCTTACAGGTGGAGGTTCCGTACCACAACCTGGAAAGTGTTGCTGGCATGTTTTATACCTTTCGGGACATTTTATATAGACAGGGTTGTTTTGTCGAGAATGGTGTAGTAAGTTTTTAAATGAGATGCCCGGATAGAGTGTCTGCAGCTGAGAGGAAATGCTTATTTGATTATATATAGATCACCGGAAAATTACTAAGTATATCATCAATGCTGCTATCACCAATCCTATGCATAATTTCAGCATAAAATTTTCCTTCTGCCCGCTACGGGACGACATTTCCTCTTGCCTTATAATTTTATCAATTTTGGTGTTCATGGTGGCAGCATGTGCACCATATTTTCTGTTTTCGGACAGCCCATCCACATAGGCGAGGCTTTCAGCAAGCGATTTGCCGGTTTGTTCCCTATAGTATTTTACTGCGTACAGTTTTTTGTTTTCTGCAAGTAATGAAAGGATGGTATAATCGATATTATTTCCGGTTTTATAGGGGGGTGTGTTTGGTGCCGACAAACGGAGTTGGTCTACATAATCTTTGGCTTCCTTCAGGTGACATTGGGCAGTATCATATACAAGTTTCACTGCTTCCACTTTCCTGTTTTGTTGTAACAGCAGGCGTACTTTGTTTTCCGTTTCTTTTGAGATGTTCATCATTGAAGATAATGAAAAAAGCGCGAATGTCGATTCGGTATATAATTGTAATTCGTGGTACCACTACATGAGTCGGGTATCTCGTTTGGTAAAATAGTAGTCTGAACTTTGTCGGAAGATGAGGCCATAATCAAATGTAAGCCTCAATAAGAATGAAGTACCTGATTATGGCCTATGGGTTACGACATTTATAGTTACGATATTTGAAGTTCGAAATCTTCTATCCCTTTCATGCGGTTACAAGTTCCAGCCAGGCACTCCAATGCCCGCCATATCCGTAATATGTTCTGCGGAAGATTCTCATTTTATCTGCAGTACCTGTTGAAATAACGGTATATTCCTGTTCTATATCAGCTGTACTGGAATTCTCAGCGTAATAAACTTTCAACATTCCTCTCTTTTGCAATGGAAAATTTATACCAGCATTTACCCAGTTTACAGCAGTAACAGGAAAAAAATATCCACTGGCCGTCATGGCATTCAGGTCTTCATTTCCTGTTAATACAATGCTTTTATTCTCAACGAGCGCATTGGTGGTTCCAAAAGCCGCCCACTTAGAGGTGGCATAAGTCCCTGCCTGCGTGCATATCCATCCTGCATTAGGCTTTTGCGGTGTAATATTTGTGTTTAATATAATGGTACCCCTGCTTATAGCTGACGAATAGTTGACAACTCCGCCATTTATGACAGGCAAATCACTTCCAAAATATATTTTATTAGTACCAAAATGATCAGGGGTGTTAGCGGTGTTCCATGAAGCAGCGTTTCCGGTGAATACTTCCGATACACTTGTATTAAACTGATCGAGACGTTGATTACACGTATTCGATAAGGAAGTGCCACCCCTAGTTGGGCCCCAGGTAACAGGGTAAAAATCAGGTTGGGTGCTATCTGTATGATGGAAGTTCCCGATAATTGAAATTCCCGTGTTAGGATTATTTATATCAGCAGCAACATCCGCCCATATAATATCACCCTCAACATTCTTTTCAAAATAATTAAAGCTAACCACCAGGGATGATGTTAGTTTATATTTAATGCCATATCCTCTCATTCCTTCAATCAGGTTATTTGTGATACTCACATTTGAAACCCGATGTTCGGTATTTGTAGATGCTGAGAAATTGGCAAATGATTCACCACTTTCAAAAATACTGGTTGAGACTTTTATATCATAGGTTCCACCTGTTGTATCGAAAAATACGCCATTCCAGTTTCTTGCCTGGCAGTTGGTCATGTAAATAGATTGAACATAATAATTGCTGCTCAGAAATTTTACGCCTCTGAAACTACATCCCTCAAAGCTTGTTCTGAGGTATTTGTTGGCATCCAACACGTAAGTGCCGGGGTTCGTTATATTACCGGTAAACACAATTTCCCTGAACCTTACTAACTGGGTAACGGGAATATTGGGTTTGACCGGAGTAAGCCTTGTTGAAAATACAGGAATGTTTTGAGTGGCAGTAAGGCCGCCATCAGAAATAACAAAGTACTCTGTAAACCCTGAATCTACCAACCTGTCAACATACAATGACGAGGAGATTTTAAAATCACCATCAAGATGTAGATTCAGGTTATTGCTAACGCAATAATCAATGGCCGCCTGTAACGCAGTAGTATTATCATTCTTAGCAGCGGATGCTCCAAACCATTTTGCACTGATACTACCGGCATATAATCGCAGGAAATATCCATCTGCCCGCGTGTTATGTTTGATGTGGATTCCCTGGTCCAGCGTAGGTAATGGAGTTGCCTGTATCCAAATGAATGTGCCGCCGCCGCCATCTCCTTCATTGTAATAACCGCCTGCTATTATTTCTTCATTTAATGGTGGGGCAGAAATCCCCTGCATCAATAAAATACTTTTTGTGTACATAAACCTGGTTTTAAAAATGGAAAAATTATTGCGCTTCGATTAAGCGATATCATAAATCTAATGGCTAACCACGCAAAGAAAGTGCGTGAGGTAATTGAAGTCTGCTTTCGGACCAGTACTTTTTTGAAGTAGAGAAACCTACAAATGCTATCCAATCATATGGGAGATAAGTTATGAGGTAAAGAGCATATTGTTCCGGTGTTTGCTATGATCTTGCTATATTTCTCAAAAAGTGACAGAAAATACTGCTGAGCAGGAGGCCGGCCTTCAGGTGAAATTGCTGGTGGTTAGCAAAAAAAATGCGCAGTTACTATTTTCAGGATAATAAAAAAGCCCTGATAACTTGCGTTACCAGAGCTTTAAAGGTTATGTCCTGTCATTTAGAAGTCAACCACATTTGGATTGTTATTCCACTCTTTGTTTACAGTAATAGTGAAGTCTCCGTTTACTCTGTCCGGCGCTACTACCGGCTGAAACAATTTCCCTGATACAACAGTGGTTCTATTTCTATACATATATACCTCCACCGATTTGGTTTTCATGTTTTGTGTTGATCTTTCTCTATAGTGGATATTCAAGTTAGTGCGGGTGCCGGTAGACGTACTTCTGGCAACAAGGTCGCTAAAGAATCCCATGGAGCGCTGGGTAACTGAAAGATCTCCTCCGAGGGCTACGCTATTTACGCCGTTCCCCGTAAACAGTGGAATCAGCTGATATTCTTCCATTACAGTTACACTTACTGAATCGGAAGGTGCCATATCTTGAATATTTACTTCGAGCTTGCTCATAATTCTGTCCAGTGTGGGCATTGAAACACTTACAGGTTCCTGACCAACAGTAATAAGTTGTCTGTTATAAAAAATGTCTGGGAAAGGGCTGGTGATTTGATTACCAAACATAGGTATAACTAATATTCCTTCCGATGTATAAAGATCGATCTCTGCGGGGCTTGCCGCAACAGTGACCCAATAAGTTCCTGCCGCAATTGAATCAGATATTGTACCAAAGTTACTTTCCTGTGATGTTTGATGTTTATAACTAACAACCTGCCCATCCTGTGAGAATAAGTAATAATAGATGTCTGAAATGTCAGTCAGTGAAGAATCTCTTGCTGTAGAAGCGGAAGATGATTTGCGCACTGAATTCGTGGGCATCGGCTTTACTTTTTGGATAAAATCAGCTACACTGATTTTTAAAACACTTTTCTGCTGGTTTGTAACAGGAGGAGTCGTGTCATTCTGTTTTGTACATGCAAAGACTACGCATAGTAATAGGCCAACTAACAATTTTTGTTTCATAGATGAATTTTTATGTGATTTTAAATGGATAAATATTTCCAGGAATATAATTTGTAGAAAGGGGTAAAGAGTATAGGTATTGATAAACAGTACAATCTAGTTTGGTTACAAATGAGGTCGAAGATACCAGAAATTTTTAGAACAAACTTCTGTGCGCAATATTAATTTCATTTTTTTATCATGTTCATTGGTAAGTTTGGGTTGGAGAAAATATTGGGAATAATGATGAAGAATAAATAAAAAAAGGACAGACTTGCGTCCATCCCTTTAAAGCTTGCGGAGAAGAAGGGATTCGAACCCTTGATAGGCTTTCACCTATACACACTTTCCAGGCGTGCCAGTTCAACCACTCCTGCACTTCTCCGTGATTATCTTTCCTGAACAAACGGAAGGGTTGATTTTCCAATTCAGGGTTGCAAAGATAATCCTTTACTTTATATTTCAAAAAAAAGTTTAATTCTTATCGTAGAGCTTCCATATACCGCCGCCTAAAAGGCCGCCAACAATAGGTCCTACAATAAATACCCAGAGATGGGAAATAGCGGCACCGCCAACAAACAGGGCTGGCCCGATGCTCCTGGCAGGGTTCACAGAAACTCCTGTAACCGGGATGCCTACAATGTGGATCATGGTCAGGCAAAGCCCGATTGCCAGTCCGGCAAACGCCGTGTTGCCGTTGTTTTTACTGGTGCTGCCATGCACTACTACAAGGAATATGGCGGTCAGGATGATTTCCGCTACCAGGCCGCTGATGAGGGAATAATGATCCGGTGAGCCATCTTCTACTCCATTGGCGCCAAGACCGTTCGCCGCAATACTGTAATCTGCTTTACCCTGTGCAATAAAATACAGGAGCGCTGCAGCTACAATACCACCAATGATCTGTGCAACAATATACCCGCCTGCATCTTTGCCGGATATTTTGCCTGTAGACCACAGGGAAATGGTGATAGCGGGGTTTAAATGACATCCGGAAATATGACCTATTGCGTAGGCCATTGTAACCACTGATAAACCAAATGAAAAAGCGATACCAAGAAATCCAACATGACTGCCCGCTAAAACGGCACTTCCACAACCCATAAATACGAGGACAAAAGTGCCAAAGAATTCAGCAATGCATTTTTGTGATAAGGAAACTCCCATAGAATAATAATTTTTTGTGGTGAATAGAAATTGGGGAATAGCGTTTGGTGATATTTAAATTTACTTTAAATATTCAAAATAAAAAAAAGTGGGATGTATAATTGAATGTACTACCCGCTTCTAAATCCTTCCTTGAATAAGATATTTAATATACTTCAATCGGTGTAAGCTCGCCCCGCAGAGATGTTTCCAGCATTTTTTTGGCATCGCTGACAGAAAGCCCCTGCCCCAGTACAAACATCAGTTTGGTCACTGCTGCCTCAAAGGTCATATCATGACCGCTCACCACACCAATTTCCACCAGGTGCTGGCTGGTTTCATATTTTCCCAGCTCCACAGATCCACCGTCACATTGAGTGATATCTACTATAATAGCGCCGTTGTCGATCACTTTTTTAATGCTCTCTATAAACCAGGGTTGTGTGTTGGTATTACCACTGCCAAAGGTTTCCATGATTACGCCTTTTAAGCCGGATACGCTTAGGGTAGCTTCCACTGCCCTCCTGGTAATACCTGGGAATAATTTTAAGACGGTAATATTTGTTTCCAGTTCTTTATGCACCTTTAATGGTTGTGTGGGTGGGGGTAAAATAAACTGGTGTTTGAACTTGATATCAATGCCTGCTTCTGCAAGTTGCGGGTAGTTCATCGTGTAAAAGGCCTCGAACTTTTCCGCATTATATTTTTTTGAACGGTTGCCTCTGAACAGGGAAAAGTCGAAGTAAATACATACTTCCGGTACCATAGAAACAGTGGTGCCGTTATGCCTGCTGCAGGCTATTTCCATTGCTGTAATAATGTTCTCTTTGGCGTCCGTACGTATTTTCCCGATGGGAAGCTGGGAGCCGGTGAGAATAACGGGTTTGGAGAGATTTTCCAGCATAAAGCTCAGGGCGGAGGCTGTGAAAGCCATGGTGTCGGACCCATGAAGAATTACAAAGCCATCGTAACGGTCGTAGCGGTCTTCAATAATACTGGCCAGTTCCACCCATATCTCCGGCTGCATGTCTGATGAATCTATAGGCGGATTAAATGCGTATACATAAAAATCAATGCCCATCCGGTATAGTTCCGGTAAATTGTTCCTTATCTCGTTGAAGCCGATCGGGCGCAGTGCTTTGGTTTTATCGTCATAGATCATACCTACAGTACCGCCCGTGTAAATTATCAGAATTTTACTCATTGTGCTAGTAGCCATTGCCTGCAAAGGTATTCACTAAACAGTTAGAGCATTTTGAATAATTTCCGGGCATTGCTGCTTGTTATAGCTGCAACGTCTGCTATTTTTAGATTTTTTATATCTGCCACCTTTTCTCCTGCCAGCGGGAGGTAGGCGCTTTCATTACGTTTTCCGCGATAAGGAACCGGCGCCAGGTAAGGTGCATCTGTTTCCATTACAATATGAGCCAGGTCAATTTCTTCCAGCAGTTTGTCCAAACCCGATTTCTTGAAAGTAACCACACCGCCTATACCGAGGTAAAAGCCCAGGTCGATGATTTCCTTTGCCTCATCCAGGGTTCCGGAGAAGCAGTGGAATACCCCGCTCAGGCGGCCATCCTGCAATGCTTTTACTTCGTTGATGCATTCCCGTGTGGCTTCCCGGCTATGGATGGATACCGGGAGGTTGTACTCCCTCGACAATATCAGTTGCTCCTGGAAGGCTTTGTATTGCTGGATTAACAGGGATTTATCCCAGTAGAAGTCCAGCCCTATTTCACCGATGGCGCTGAACGGCCGTTGCTGTAACCAGGCCCTTACCAGGTCCAGCTGCTCATCCACGGCTTCTTTTACATAACAGGGATGTATGCCCATCATGGCGTAAATATGATCCGGATGCTTTGCTTCCAGCGCTAGCATTCCATCAACAGAGCTTTCATCTATATTCGGCAAAAACAGTTTATCTACCCCTGCTGCTATGGCCCGCGCTACCATCTCCTCCCGGTCGGCCTCAAATTCTTCGGAATAAAGGTGCGTGTGGGTATCTATCCAAAGCATAATAATTATTTTATTGAATTTGTAATTTTTTTAATATTTAAACGGTATCTTTATTATTGCAAAGGTAAAGACCGGAAAACCTAATTGCTAATAAAACCTAAACTATGAAAAGCTATTTCAGTACAAATCGTGTGCTGGCATGGACTATTGCCAGCGTGGCGGTTGTCACCATTTTTTTCGCCTGTAAAAAGGAAGTAACCACAGATACCGCACCGAATAACCAGCCTGATAATAACACCATTGCTGCCGCGCAGCACGAGGCCGCCGCCAGCGCTATGTACAGCGGGCTTTTTGAAACAGTGGCCGAAGTAGCCGTTACCCAGGGACTGTTTACAGCCCGCAAGGCCGGTGTGAATAATGTGCTGCCCAATACTGTAACAACTTCTTGCCCGGTAGCAGAGTTATTGGATGCCACCAATCCCGACCAATGGCCTAAAAAAGTGTTGATCGACTTTGGCGAATCCTGCCTCGACCGGTATGGCGTGCACCGCAGTGGTAAATTGAATGTTACTTTCAGTGGCCCGTTGTTTGACCCAGCTTCTACCATTACAGTGGAGCCGGCAGACTATAAGCTTAACGGGAAGTCAATAGAAGGCCTCTTTAAGATCAGCGGTGTAAGCTACAGTCCAACAGCCGGCATCCAGTATACCACTGAATTAACCGGGGGAAAAGTAGTGCTGAACGATACGGTAGTGATCAACTATACCAGCAAAAGAACTGTAAAACAAACAGCAGGGTTTGATCCGGTAACCCCTCTGCTGAATCCTTCTGATGATGTATATGCGGTGGAAGGCAATGCCGGCATTTCTTATGAGAAGGGTCCTGTAACCGGTGTTACCGCTACTTTTATAACACAGGAGCCACTGGTAAAAGTATATGACTGCGGGCACTTCGTAAAAGGAAAACTGAAGGTTGAATTTGATAAGGTAACAGGGGTAGTTGATTATGGAAATGGTAAATGTACCGATCCTGTTACAATTACCGTAGGAGATAAAACAAAACAGATCAGCTTATAATACAACCTGCAACAGCTGTTGCTGATGCTGTTTGTGATCGGCAACAGCTGTTACATGATGGCGGCTACTTCAAATTTCTGTTTCCTGCAATATTCCAAAACCCGTGGCAGCGCATATTCCAGCCGGTCCCAGGCCTTGGCGCTATCGTGAAATACGACGATAGAGCCGGGTTGTAATTTGAATACCACGTTTTGTACGCATGCCTCTCCGTTGATCTGCGTATCGAAATCACCACTGAGAATATCCCACATAATAATTTGGGCGCCGGGGATCTTATCCCTGATCTGTTTGATCTGGAAGGGCGTGATCCTGCCATAGGGAGGCCTGAACAATGGTGAAGCAATATACTTCGCTGCTTCCAGCACGTTTTCAATATATTTCCCCGTATTGGTTTTCCATCCGTTCAGATGATTATGGGTGTGATTGCCGGTGGTATGACCCGCTTCCAGGATCTGCTGGTAAATAGCAGGATGGTCCAATACGTTTTTCCCGATGCAGAAAAAAGTGGCTTTGGCATTGAATTTTGCCAGTTGCTCCAGTACAAAGGGAGTAGCCTGGGGATGCGGGCCATCATCAAAAGTAAGATATACCTTATTGCCTGCCGGGGAAAGATTCCAGACACAGCTTTTATATAAGGCTTTCAGGATGCCGGGAGTTTTAGTAAGATAGAACATATAGCCTTTGGCTTTTAGCGATGAGCTTTAGTATACCGCAATATACTTAATGTCTGTTAGCACAACTTCGCATTAAAAAATTTTAATCTCCACATATCTCCCGGTACAATCACTTTCAGCTAAATGCGAAATCCTTATCTTTGCCGCCTATGGATCACAAAAAAGTAAGAGTGCGTTTTGCGCCCAGTCCTACTGGTGGCTTACATCTTGGAGGTGTGCGCACTGTATTGTTCAACTATTTATTTGCGAAGCAGCATAAAGGCGATTTTATACTGCGTATAGAAGATACAGACCAGACCCGCTATGTTCCCGGGGCGGAAGAGTATATTAATGAATGTTTGCGCTGGTGCGGCCTTACTCCCGATGAAAGCCCGGAAGCAGGCGGTCCGTATGCTCCTTACCGTCAAAGTGAGCGGAAGCAGCTGTACCGTCAATATGCGGAGCAGCTGGTAAAAGCAGGGCATGCGTATTACGCTTTCGATACCCCGGAAGAACTGGAGAGTATGCGCGAGCGCCTGAAAACGCCGGAGAATCCATCTCCCCAATACAACCATATAGTGAGGGAAAAAATGCGTAATTCCCTTACGCTTCCTGATGCAGAAGTACAGGATCTGCTGGCGAAAAATACAGCGCATGTGATCCGTATAAACATGCCTGCCAATGAGGAAATTACTTTTACCGACCTGGTTCGGGGAGAGGTGACCTTTCATACTTCGCAGGTAGATGATAAAGTTTTGCTGAAAGCAGATGGTATGCCTACCTATCACCTTGCAGTGGTGGTAGACGATTACCTCATGAAAATAACCCACGCTTTCCGCGGCGAAGAGTGGCTGCCATCGGCGCCGGTACACCTGTTGCTGTGGAAGTTCCTGGGTTGGGAAGCTGATATGCCGCAATGGGCCCATCTGCCACTGATCCTGAAACCGGATGGCAATGGCAAGCTCAGCAAACGTGACGGTGATCGTTTAGGCTTCCCCGTATACGCCATGAACTGGACCGATCCCAACACCAAAGAAGTTACCAAAGGCTTCCGTGAACGCGGTTTCCTGCCGGAGGCATTTATCAATATGCTGGCTATGCTCGGCTGGAATGATGGTACGGAACAGGAAATATTTTCCCTGGAGGAACTGATACAAAAGTTCTCCCTTGAACGGGTACATAAGGCTGGCGCCAAATTCGATTTCGAAAAAGCGAAGTGGTTTAACCATCAGTATATTCATCACAAAGACAATGAAAGCCTGGCAGCCTTATTTCAGCCGGTACTTGAAGAGAAAGGCATTACAGCGGATCCCGCTTATGTGGCCACGGTAGCGGGGCTTGTTAAAGAACGCTGCTATTTTGTGAATGAAATATGGGACCACGGATTTTTCTTCTTCCAAAGCCCGGGCAGTTATGATGAAGCAGCCGTAAAGCCTAAATGGAACGCAGATAAAGAAGCGTTTTTCCAAACCTGGTCTGAACAGCTGGAGTCGTTGTCTGCATCACCGGCAGCTGAGCTGGAGGCAGCGTTCAAAGCCCTGGCAGCAGAAAAGAACCTTAAAATGGGAGATGTACAACTGCCATTCCGCATTATGCTCACCGGTGGAAAATTCGGACCTCCTGTGTTTGATATCGTAGCCACCCTGGGGGCAGCTGAAACCCGCTCGCGTATTGCAAAAGGGCTGGAAGCGTTTAAATAGGACTGTTAGTTGTTAAATAGATAAAGGCTAAGCGGTGATGAATCGCTTAGCCTTAGTTATTTTTCCACGTTTTTAATTCTGAATGGCTGCTGATCAGGTCAAAGTCGCTGTCGTTGTGCACCACTTCCAGGTTAAAGCTCAGGGCATTTTTCCCCCTCATTTCGTTTAGGTCTCCATCCCATTGTACTTTTCCCTTCAGATTTAAAAATTTGCGCTGATCAATACCTAGAATATATTTTTTAAGCGCTTCATTTATTACTTCTCTTTTGTTTTACCCTTATTGAGCTTCATCGCTTCTTTGATCAGTTTTATCATCTAGGTCTATATTGGTTTTTGCCATATAAAGCGGTTTACTGTAAATAAAAATACATATATAATACACATAAAAAGGCCGGACAGTAACTGCCCGGCCTCCCCATATCTGAAAGAAATATTTTACTTCCCTTTGGCACTTTCTTTTGCCCATGCGTCTTTCAGGGTTACTGTCCTGTTGAACACCACTTTTTCAGGAGTGCTGTCTTTATCTACTACAAAGTAACCTTTGCGCAGGAACTGGAAGCGTTCGCCTGGTTTGGCCTGTAGCAGGCCCGGTTCTACATAGGCCTGTTTAATTACCTGCAATGAGTCCGGGTTGATAAGGGTTTTGAAGTCGGCTTCTTCTGCCTGTGGATTTTCCGCGGTAAACAGGCGGTCGTAGATCCTTACTTCGGCGGTAGCGGCGTGCGCTGCACTTACCCAGTGGATGGTGCCTTTAACGGTTAGCCCGCTCTGGTCGCCCCCACTTTTGCTTTCCGGCAGGTAAGTAGCGTAAATGGTAGTGATATTACCGTCTGCATCCTTTTCAAAGCTTTCTCCTTTGATGATATAGGCGTTTTTCAAACGCACCATCAGGCCGGGCCCGAGGCGGAAGAATTTCTTTGGAGGCTCCTCCATAAAATCTTCCCGCTCGATATATAATGTATTGCTGAAAGGCAGGGTACGGGAGCCTGCGTTTTCATCTTCCGGATTGTTATCGGCGGTCATTTCTTCTACCTGTCCTTCGGGATAGTTGGTGATCACCAGTTTTACGGGGTCCAGTACGGCCATTACGCGGTTGGCGGTCCTGTTCAGCTCTTCGCGGATACAGAATTCCAGCAGACCCAGTTCGATCATATTATCGCGTTTCTGTACACCTACGCGTTCGCAGAGCTGACGGATACTGGCTGCGGTATAGCCACGGCGGCGCAGGCCGCTGATGGTAGGCATACGGGGGTCATCCCATCCGCTTACATGGCCTTCTTCCACCAGCTGTTTGAGTTTTCGTTTACTCATCACCGTATAGGTGAGGTTTAAGCGGGCAAACTCGTACTGGCGGCTGGGGAAGATCTCCAGTTCTTTAATGAACCAGTCGTACAGCGGGCGGTGCGGAATAAATTCCAGCGTACAGATGGAATGGGTAATATGTTCAATGCTGTCGCTTTGTCCATGCGCAAAGTCATACATTGGGTAGATGCACCATTTATCGCCGGTACGGTGGTGGTGTGCATGTTTAATGCGGTACATCAGTGGGTCGCGCATGTGCATATTGGGCGAAGCCAGGTCTGCTTTGGCGCGGAGGGTTTTTTCACCGTCTTTGAATTCGCCTTTGCGCATCCGCTCAAACAGGTCGAGGTTTTCCGCTACGGAGCGGCTCCTGGCCGGGGTGGGCGTACCTGGTATGGTAGGCGTACCTTTGGCAGCGGCAATTTCATCGGCGCTGGCGTCTTCCACATAGGCCAGCCCTTTTTCTATCATTTTTACGGCAAATGCGTAGAGTTGTTCAAAGTAATCGGAAGCATACAGCTCCTTCTCCCACTCAAATCCCAGCCAGCGGATATCATCTTTAATAGATTCCACGTACTCGGTATCTTCAGTAACCGGGTTGGTATCGTCGAAGCGGAGATTGGTTTTTCCATTGTATTTCTGGGCCAGTCCAAAGTTCAGTACAATGGATTTGGCATGACCTATATGCAGGTAGCCATTGGGTTCGGGCGGGAACCGGGTCAGTACCCGGCCGTCATTTACGCCGTTCGCTATGTCTTCCTCAACAATTTGTTCTATAAAATTGAGGGATCTTTCTTCGCTCATAATAATTTTATCTTGGACGGCAAATGTACAAAAAAGCCGAGAGCTTAAGCTTTCTGCTTTTTCGTACATTTACTTCCTTAATATGAAAATGGTATGGTCAACCCGTTAAATCGTCCTGTTCGTGTATTGGTAGCTAAAGTAGGCCTGGATGGCCACGACAGGGGCGCAAAGGTAATTGCGGCAGCACTGCGGGATGCCGGCATGGAGGTAATATATACCGGTTTGCGCCAAACCCCGGAGATGGTGGTGAATGCCGCCCTGCAGGAAGATGTGGACGCTATAGGCATAAGCATTCTCTCCGGCGCTCATATGACCGTATTCCCCAAGATCATTGCCCAAATGAAGGAAAAGGGCATGAACGATGTGCTGCTCACCGGTGGTGGCATTATTCCCGACGCCGATATGGAGGCGCTGCAGGAAATGGGGGTAGGAAAACTGTTCCCTCCCGGTACCAACACCAAAGACATTTCCGAGTATATCACCAGCTGGGTGGCCAGTCACAGGAATTTTTAAAAAAATTCCCGGATCGCCGTAACATTTTTTAAACCGGGTCGTCTTTAGTGGAAATAGTCCACCAAATATCTAAAAAACCATAACACCCGTTTTATGAAATGTAAGTTATGCCCGTTATTCCTGTTACTGTTGATATTGTGTTGTAATGTATTCGCCCAGGAAAAGAAAGACTCGGTCACTAAGACTACGACCACCACTTCTGCTAACGCTGATACCTCTGTTGTTAGCAGTGAGAAAACCGTTTTTTCCATCATTTTCGGAAAATATCCCAAACACCGGGAAGGAGTGTACGTAACCCACGGTGGAGATGGCGCCCTATTGTCCTTTGCTTCTATGAAAAACAACGGGGAGCATCTGCGTAACATTCCGAGGTTTACCATGTTTCTGAATATCGGCTCTAACTTTAATAAGGACTTTTCCCGGAATTTTGGTGTTTTTACAGGGATCAACCTGAAGAACATCGGGTTAATCTCAAAGCCTACGGATTCCCTGAAATTGAAACAGCGGGTGTACACCCTGGGAGTTCCGCTGGGTATCAAGGTAGGGGATCTTTCTTCCGGTAGCTTATTCTTTTTTGCCGGTGGCGAAATAGACATGGCTATTAACTATAAAGAAAAACAATTTGTGGATGGCGATAAGGTCCATAAATTCAATGAATGGTTCAGCGACCGTACGCCCCTGCTGATGCCTTCCCTGTTTGCAGGTTTCCGCTTTAATCCCGGCTTCGGACTGAAAGTGCAGTACTATCCGCAGAATTTCTTTAACAAAGACTTTAAAACAAAAGATAAAGATGGCAACTCCGTTTACCCCTACAAAAATTTAGAGGCCAACCTGATCTTTGTTACCTTCAGTTATAACTTCAGCGGCATCGATTATTTTAAAGTAAAGAGAAAAAGACACTATATGAAGATGAAAAGTGGCAAAGCAGAGTTTGAGGTGAATTATTGATATAAGTAGTTAAGTGTTATTATCCACCAGGCTATTTCAAAGCAACGGACAGCCATCTGTTGGTAATTTAAGATTTTTATATTTCTTCTAGTTTTCTGCTAAATTGATGTATAAAGCTTCAGAGGTAGGTCTTTGAAGCTTTATATTTTTTTGATTTAAAAAGGATGAGAGGGTAGCTAAAGATTTTGATGTAAATTTGTCAAAATAGTTTTATTTTATAAAGGAACACCCCAAAAAAAAATTGTTTGTTATGAAACACCCATCTTATTTCCTATTACGGATATTGTTTGTATTTATTTTTCCAATTGTTTTAAGCTGAAAAAAAGAAGGAAATGGCTCAGGAGATTCTACAACGATTCATCCTGGTGATTCCTTGGTTTTATATCCTAGAAAAGCACACGTTGAAGGAGCGTTGCCTTTTGATATTAAGTTGGTACAGGCCATGGATCCAAAGCGGATCCCTCTGCCGCCTCCGCAAATGGGTTTTCGTAATGAATATGAAGATAGATCAGAAGCTTATACCAGGGAGATTATTGCAGAAAACTGGACAATCAACGGTAAATGGTTTACTTTCAAAAGCATCTTGACTTTTCCATATGTTAACAATCCTGAACTCATTAAATCGGCATATTTGACACTTCATTCACATTTATCCCCTGGGGAAGGCAATAAAGTTGATGCTAATTCGGGGCCCAATAACGCATTTTATATCCGACGTATTGATATGGACTGGGATGTATATTATCCGCAAACTGTAACCTCTAAAAGTGATGTTTACAATTTTGGAAGTACATCTGAAGATCAGGTATTGGTACCGCATACTAATTTGAAGCAGCTTGACATTACTGTTGATGTAACTGCACTTATGAAAAAGATGAAGAATGTAAATGCAAGTGGATTTATGATGGGATTTATGATTGAACTTAAAGAAAGTTCTAAAGTCCTTAATACAAGGATTTTTTATTCTAATCAGTATCCCGATAACATTACTCCAGATGTGGCTAAGGCGCCCCGGCTTGTTATTAACTATTAATTTTACGAGATGCACTATTTTAGCGGTAAAAGAAGGCGGAACTCATTAAAAGAACAGGATTATCGTACTGCGACCTCTTTGAGAAGATCATTAAAGAGGGAGTGCTAAAAAGAGTGAATCCTTTTGTAGGTGGTGGCCCTGTAACCAGTTATAATGGTGAACGGGCTGAAAGATATCTCAATCTTATATAGACCTCTTTCTTGAGGCTGAATGCTATGAGCTTAAGCGTGCGTTCCGGCCGCGACAAGCAACTGGAGGCGGCTATCGGGCTGATTCGTTAGGTTATTGAATATTGCTTAATATTGATAAACTAAAATACGGCACATGTATCAGACCATAAGCACCCATTTGGAGAATAACATCCTGACGATCACCATTAACCGCCCGGAAAAGATGAATGCCCTCAACCAGCAGGTGCTGGCGGACCTTGCCTTGGCAATAGATGAAGTGTACAGCAACAGGCAAATCAAAGGAGCCATTATTACCGGCGCAGGCGAAAAAGCATTTGTAGCCGGCGCAGATATCAGCGAGTTCCTGACGTTATCAGATAAACAGGGAGAAGAACTGGCCAAGAAAGGCCATGTTATCTTCCAACGCATAGAAAGCAGCCCTAAGCCTATCATAGCCGCTATAAATGGTTTTGCATTGGGCGGGGGCTGCGAGCTGGCTATGGCCTGCCATTTCCGGATTGCCAGCGAAAACGCGAAGTTCGGACAGCCGGAAGTGAACCTGGGGCTGATCCCCGGTTATGGCGGCACCCAGCGGCTTACCCAGCTGATTGGTAAAGGGAAAGCCCTGGAGCTTATGCTCACAGGAGATATGATCAATGCCACCGAAGCACAGGCCTGGGGACTGGTGAACCATGTTTTAAAGCCTGTAGAATTGCTGCCCAAAGCTATTTCCATCTTACAAAAAATACAGACAAAAGCACCGCTGGCAGTAGCCCGTGTGATTAAATGCGCCAATGCCGCACTGGACAAAGACCAGGATGGCTTTGAACTGGAGCTGAAAGAATTCGGGGCCTGCTTTGCTACAAAAGATCTGCAGGAAGGCGCTGCCGCCTTTATCCAGAAAAGAC
This sequence comes from Chitinophaga sp. OAE865, assembly GCF_040546735.1. NCBI lineage: Bacteria > Pseudomonadati > Bacteroidota > Chitinophagia > Chitinophagales > Chitinophagaceae > Chitinophaga > Chitinophaga sp. OAE865. Next base: position 1,273,989 of record NZ_JBEPOF010000001.1, read on the forward strand.
AGGCGAATTTTACCGGGGAATAGCTTGCAGCCCAAACCGTAAAGCCGTACTTTTGTAGCCTTAAAAGTTTAAGTCATGGAATTCAGAATAGAGAAAGACACAATGGGCGAGGTAAAAGTGCCTGTAAATGCCTATTATGGTGCTCAAACACAGCGCTCCATTGAAAATTTCAAGATCGCGCAGGACATCAATAAAATGCCGAAGGAAATTATCAAGGCATTCGCTTACCTGAAGAAAGCGGCAGCTATCACTAACCTCGAAGCAGGTGTACTGTCCAAAGAGAAAAGTGACCTGATTGGCCAGGTATGCGATGAAATACTGGAAGGTAAACTGGACGACCAGTTTCCGCTGGTAGTATGGCAAACAGGCTCCGGTACCCAGTCTAACATGAACGTAAACGAAGTGGTGGCCTACCGCGCCCACGTTATTCATGGCGGTCAGCTTACTGATAAGGACAAATTTGTTCATCCAAATGATGATGTGAACAAATCACAGTCTTCCAACGACACCTTCCCTACTGCCATGCACATCGCTGCTTATAAAATGCTGCTGGAAGTAACTATTCCAGGCATTACAAAGCTCCGTGACACCCTGGCTAAAAAAGCAGAAGCATATAAGAATGTAGTGAAAATTGGCCGTACCCATTTTATGGATGCAACGCCACTTACACTGGGACAGGAAATCAGCGGCTATGTTGCCCAGCTGAATCATGGCCTGAAAGCCATCAACAATTCACTGCCTCACCTGAGCGAACTGGCATTGGGCGGCACTGCTGTTGGTACTGGCATCAATACACCTAAAGGATATTCTGAAAATGTAGCAAAGAATATTGCGCAGTTAACCGGTTTGCCTTTTATTACTGCTGAGAATAAATTTGAGGCGCTGGCTGCACACGATGCTATTGTGGAAGCACATGGCGCTCTGAAAACAGTAGCTGTAAGCTTAATGAAGATAGCCAACGATATACGCATGCTGAGCTCCGGCCCCCGTGCAGGTATTGGCGAAATTCATATCCCCGACAATGAGCCGGGATCATCTATCATGCCGGGTAAAGTAAACCCCACCCAGTGCGAGGCCCTCACCATGATCGCCGCACAGGTAATGGGTAATGACGTTGCCATCAGCATCGGAGGCGCCAATGGCCACTTTGAGCTGAACGTGTTTAAACCGGTGATGATCTTCAACTTCCTGCATTCTGCACGCTTAATCGGCGATGGTTGCGTAAGCTTCAACGATAAATGTGCCGAAGGCATCGAACCAATTGAAGCCAATATCAAAAAGCACGTGGAGAATTCCCTTATGCTGGTAACTGCACTGAATACCAAAATAGGCTACTATAAAGCAGCTGAAATTGCGCAGAAAGCCCATAAAGAAGGAACTACCCTCAAGGAAATGGCCGTGAAACTGGGTTATGTTACCCCAGCCGAATTTGATGAGTGGGTGGTGCCTGCAAACATGGTAGGAGAAATCAAGTAAGTACAGATCATATTTATGGAAGAAAAGAGTCCCGCTGACAACGGGGCTCTTTTTTTATTACCTTCCCTGTAAATAAGCACTATAGCCATGGAAATACTCTTTTTCAGCGCACAGCCATACGACATCTTTTATTTCAATCAAAGCAACCAGTCGGGGGAACATCGTTTCCGCTTCCTGGAGGCGCAGTTAAATGAAGATAATACCGCCCTGGTAAAAGAAGAACCTGTTGTTTGCGTGTTTGTGAACGATAAGGTGAACGCTGCTGTAATTGATATACTCCGGCAAAAAGGAGTTCAACTGATAGCATTACGTTGCGCAGGATTTAATAATGTAGATCTCAAAGCCGCCGCTGCCGCTGGTATTAAAGTAGTAAGGGTACCTGCCTACTCACCCCATGCAGTGGCAGAACATGCTGTTGCTTTACTGCTGGCGCTGAACCGTAAAATATATAAATCGTATAATCGTGTACGTGACGGGAACTTTACACTGAACGGCCTGGAAGGTTTTGATCTCTACGGTAAAACAATTGGCGTGGTAGGTACAGGAAATATCGGAGCTGTATTTTGCAGGATTATGCTGGGCTTTGGATGTAAGGTATACGCCCATGACATATATGAAAATGAGGAATTAATGGAGATAGGTGTAAAGTATGTGCCTCTTGATAAAATTTTTGCACAGTCGGAGGTGATATCGCTGCATTGCCCGCTGATGGAAAGTACCCGGCATATGATCAATGAACAGGCTATTGCCACTATGAAAACAGGCGTGGTCCTGATCAATACCAGTCGTGGCGGTTTAATAGATACTGCCGCAGTCGTGGCAGCATTGAAGGTGGGGCATATAGGCGCATTGGGAATAGATGTGTATGAACAGGAAGAGCACCTGTTTTTTCAGAATTTTTCGGGAAGTATTATCCAGGATGATGTGTTATCAAGATTAACAACATTTCCGAATGTGCTGGTAACTGCCCATCAGGGCTTTTTTACAAGGGAAGCGCTCACACAGATAGCAGAGGTAACGCTGAACAATATACGTAGTTTTGAGAAAGGGGAAGTAATATTAAACGAGGTGAAGTAAGGTGTAAATAATAGTACGCAGGCTCAATATGATAATAAGTACTCCTACCATTATCATCAGCGGTTTACGTTTTATCCTGCGCACCAGGATGGCAGCAAACGGAGAGGCAATTACACCGCCTATCACCAATCCCACAATCACCTGCCAGCTGGAGATGCCGGTAAAGATGAGGAATGTGGCAGCGCTGGAGAGTGAAATAAAAAACTCTGCCGCATTTACAGAGCCAATGGTATAGTGTACGGTACGGCCTTTACTCAATAAGGTAGAAGTAACAATGGGGCCCCAGCCACCACCACCGATGGCGTCCATAAATCCACCGGCGAAGGCCAGGGGAGCAAGTCTTTTTGTTTTTGTTTTCCTTTTATTTTTCTGGATCCCTTTCCGGATCACAATAATACCAAGTACGAGCAGGTAAGCGCTGATAAAGGGTTTAATAACATCTCCATCTATCTTGTCGGCTAAGAGGTAGGCGCCTGAAACGGCACCGATCATACCTGGTATGAGCAGGCAAAGGAATAGTTTCTTGTTAACGTTGCCCAGTTTAAAATGCGCAAAGCCGGAAGCCCCGGTAGTAAATACCTCTGCCACATGTACGCTGGCGCTGCTGATGGAGGGGGATACTCCCAGGCCCAGTAACAACGACGATGAAGTGGCGCCGTAAGCCATACCCAATGCGCCGTCTACCAGCTGGGCACATAGTCCTACGATAATATAGAACAACAGTTCCGTGGTAAAAAGAGAATGAAAGAACCGGCGCACATCTCCCTGTACAGCATCCGGCACTTCAAAGTAATAGAGGGCTGTTAGCCCTGTAACAATCAACAACGATACAACAGCAATCTGCCACCATTTGATGGATGGCTGCGGCTTTGCGGATACGGTGCCTGCAACGGCTGTTGTACGTGTAGTCATTCCGGTTATATTTGGACATTTTTGGAAAAGGGATGCAGTTATACAACTGCATCCCGTGTTTCAGCAACTATTATTTATTACCTCTCTGAAAAACGTTGTCATAAGTTAAGCTCAGGTAGTATAATCCGCCTATAGTTGGACCGCCAACATACTGGAAGTATTTGGAGTTCAGGATATTGGAGGCCCCCAGCTTAAAGGAGGTTTTGATCTTTGGTACACGATAGGTGATTTGCGCATCTACGGTGCTGTAGGAAGGCACATCGCCATTACCAAAGAGGTTCTGCCAGTAGAAGGTGTTTTGCCAGTGCCATACTACGTTGAAGCCAATGTTTTTATACACATTACGGTTACCGAGGCTTACATTGGTAAACCAGTCCGGTGTATTAAAGCCGGGGATCAAAGCGTCATCCTTTGTTTTATCCTGTGCCAGTTTATTGTAATTGGCATTACCGCTGATGGTATAGCTTTTATACAGATCGTAGGTAACAGCTACAGCGAAGCCGTAGTTGTTTACGGTAGATTTGCTGTTGGTCCATACGCGGTAACGATCCTGCTGTGCTTTATCCAGCATCTGGTTCAGCACAGTTTGATCAGGGTTGTTGACATTGCCTGTTTTAGGTACCACAGTTTCAATTTGCCCGATGAAGTGTTTGTAGGAGCTATAGTAGCCGTCTACATCAACAAAGAGCTTATTATCGAGCAGTACTGCTTTATAGCCTGCTTCAAAGGAGGTGATCTGCTCCGGAACGATAGGATCCAGGTTGGCCACTTTCAGTATACCGGCATTTTTGGCGGCAGCTGCCTCCTTGGAGATGTGTTCCGCATTGATGGTTTTATTAACGGCTACGCCGAACGCATCAACACTGCTGGTGAGGAAGGAATTCTTAAAGTAACCCAATCCTTCTTCAATAAAAGCAAGACCGCCTACACGTCTTACCTGTCCGTTGTTTACGAAGGAGTATGCTTCAAACAGGGAGGGGAACCGGAACCCGTTCTGCCAGGAGAGGCGGAAATTGTGTTTGTCTTTGATGCTGTAAACTGCCGCGATGCGTGGGTTTACTTTACCATCGAACTGTTCGTTTTTATCATAGCGCAGGGAGCCGGTGAGCTTTAAGGCGTCGTTAAAGAATGTTTTACTGATTTGTGCGAAGCCACCGTATTTGCCGTACCAAATATGTTTGCCGCCGGGTTCATTGCGTTTGTCGACCGGGCGGGAGAAGTCCACGAAGTTATTACCATCGGGGATGATCTCATAAGTCCGGTAATCGGCGCCTACCAGTACATCGGCGAAGTGGATATATTTACGCAGGTTCCAGGTACCTTCTGTGTGATAGAAGCGGCTTTTTTGCAGCAATGCGGCGCCACCGCTGGTATTTTCAGGATTCTTGGAAGTAGGGTAAATATCCCAGTCGTTGATGCTTTTTATTTTAGCTACCTGTGCATCAAATGCAGGGGTACCGGGAGTCCATCTGCCGGCATCGGCAAAAGAACGTGCTGCGGCATGGGCTGCCACCAGGTCGGAACCGGCCGTGAGGGCATTATTAAGACCAGTGGTATAATCTGCCAGCCATTTTTTATCCGGTTTAAATGACTTTTCCAGGTTATCTGCCAGCGGATTCATGTTATATGAATCGCCGGTGTTTTCGATAGAGATATAGGAACGTACTGTAAAGTCGGGGTGTACCAGTTCCAGTTTCCCGTTTTGTACAGTTACGCCACGGAGGCCGATACGGTTACCACGCTGGAAGAAACCGTCCATTTCGCCATAGCGGTAGGAAGCAGACAGTTCTACTTTATGGGGCAAGCGGAAGTTGAAGGATACATCGGCTTTTTTATTTTTAACGGTATAGTCGCCCACAAGGTCTTTTTCCCAGTAGCCGGTGCGGTGCACGGTGTATGCGCGGCCATCTTTGTCAATTACCTGGAGGTTGGAGTTATCGGCGTATTTATTCCATGCGTCGTTGGCAATGTTGTTGGGGCCGCTGAGCTGTGGAAAATCGGGATTAGCTTTGGATTGAGGGGAGAAGTCGTTGTGACTGTCGGCATACCAATCCGTACCCTGCATGTAGCTCAGGTTGATCTTCCACGCAAACCAGGGAGTGTATTGTTGCGCATAACGTACAGCCGTTTCCGTGAGCAGTTTGGCGCCTCCGTCGTCGCCAACGTGGTTGACGGCTACTTTCTGGTAAACGCTTACGCCCTGGTACTGGAATGGATTTTTAGTGATCAGGTTAGACATCCCGTTGATGGCATTCATGCCATACAAAGCGGAAGATGCGCCGGGTGTAACTTCCACGCTGGAGATATCCAGCTCTGTGGGGCCGATGGCGTTGCCCAGTGGTACACCGAGGGTAGCCGCCTGGTTATCCACACCATCTACCAGCTGCATAAAGCGGAAGTTGTTGGGAACATTGAAACCGCGGGTGTTGAATACTTTAAAAGTAAGACCGGCGGTGGTCATTTGAACGCCTTTCAGGTTACCGAGAGCATCATAGAAAGTGGAGGAAGGGGTTTCCTTCAACGCCCTGATGTCCAGTTTTTCGATGGCCACCGGTGAGCGCAGCAGTTTTTCCTGTTGCCGGGAAGCGGATACCACCACTTCATTTACCAGCAGCGATTGGGTGTATAACTGGATGGCCAGCTTGCTGCTGCTGCTTTTTACTTCAAACTCCTGGGGTTGATAGCCTATGAGCCGGATGACCAGCTTTAGGGGGAATTTGGAGTTGGTAGTCACTTCAAACCGGCCGCTGGTATCGGTTTGAGCACCGAAAGAAGTGCCTTTGATCTGGACAGATGCCCCGGGAAGTGCTACCCCGTGGTCGTCTGTGATTTTACCCTGGATTACGTACGAGCCATTCAATTGGGCTTGTACCAGTGCCGGGCTGAATACTAACATTAAGAACAGGTATTTTGCCAGCATTAAAAACTTTTGCATGTGCAGTAAACATTATTGATTCTGGAATGATAAATTGATAAGGGGACTTTTTTTCAATGTCGTGCCTCAACATCGTACTGAAAATGAATGCTTTGTAAAAAGTATTATCATATAGTCTATAGAATTAGTAGACAAATATAGCCCGGGTATTTTTCATTTCAAAGCAAATGCGGGTATAATTTGGAAAAAGCCAGGGCCGGAAGTGCGGGGAGACTGCATTGGGGGCTATAATCTATTCAGGGTGAGGCGATTGGAGCACCAGGGATTTATGATGATTAATCCTGCGTCAGACAACCTCCTTCATTAAAAAAGCGTCCGCCGTTCGGCGGACGCTTTTGCATATAAATAAGTTTGGTAATTATGCTACAGGATCCTTCGCCACAGGGTGCTCAACGGCTTTGGGCTGCATATGCTTTCCAAAGAAACGCTTCTGGAACAGCAGGATAGCGATAACGCCTGTAGAAATGGCTGCATCGGCCACATTGAATACAGGGCGGAAAAACACGAAGTAGTCGCCACCTTTAAACGGCACCCATTTAGGCAGGTAACCTTCATAAATTGGGAAGTATAGCATATCTACCACGCGGCCATGTAAAAAGCTGCCATAACCGCCGCCGGCAGGCATAAACTTCGCTACATCATAACCTATGCTGTCATTAAAGATAAGACCGTAAAACATGCTGTCGATCAGGTTGCCGGCAGCTCCAGCCAGGATCAGGGATCCACAGATCAGCAAACCGGTGCTGTATTTTTCCCTGATGAGCTTTTTCATATACACAAAACCTACTACCACAGCCACCAGGCGGAAAAGCGTGAGGAGTATTTTACCAAAGTCGCCCCCAAACTTAAGGCCGTAGGCCATACCTTCATTTTCAATAAAGTGGATCCGGAACCAATTGGGGAAAATCACAAATTCCTGTTGCATAAACATATGCGTCTTGATCCAGAATTTCAGTGTCTGGTCGATAGCCAGGATCAGGATAACGATAATTACTACGTGACGATATTTCAACTGATATTAGAATTTTATCAAAAATAATAGTTTATTTCAAAGTCGAAGCCTGCAATATCATTATTCCTGGAAATATACCCTTTTTACACGTTGTGAAATTCCTGTTAATATTTCATAGGGAATGGTTTCAGCCCAGTTGGAGAGCTCCTGTACAGGCAGATCCTGGCCGAAAACGATCACTTCATCGCCTTCTGCCACATCGGGGATATGTGTTACATCCAGCATAAGCATATCCATGGCCACTACGCCGGCCACTGGCGCCAGTTTGCCGCGCACCAGCATTTTACCTGTGCCCATACCTAACCTGCGGGGATAACCATCGGCATAGCCAATACGCACGGTAGCTGTTACTGCCGGCCCTTTTGCCTCCCATTTGCCGCCGTAACCCACGGTGTCGCCGGCTTCCAGGTGTTTCAGCTGTGCTACCGTGGTTTTCAGTGTACTTACATTACGGAGCTGATCCTGGATACCATTGCTGCTGTCGATGCCGTACATTCCTATGCCAAGTCGTACCATATCCAGTTGCAGATCCGGATGGCGGCTAATGGCGGCACTGTTGGCGATATGGCGGATCACGGTATAGCCCAGCGCTTTCTGCAGTTCGTGGCTCATATCATAAAACAACCGGCCCTGCTGCTGGGTGAAGGCATCTTTTGCGGGATCTTCACTGGCGGCCAGGTGACTGAAAATGGACTGTACCTTCATCAGCGGAGTGGCGGTGAGTATCTGCGCCAGCTCGGGGATCTCACTTTTCACAAAGCCAAGACGGTGCATCCCGGTATCCAGCTTTATATGAACGGGGAAAGCTGTTTTGCCTGCAGTAGTAATTTCTTCCATAAACTGCAGGAGTATCTGCATGGAATAAATCTCAGGCTCCAGGTTCCAGTGAAGAATAGCATCGAAACTGGCAGGTTCGGGGTTCATCACCATGATGGGCATGGTAATACCGGCCCTTCTCAGCTCCACGCCTTCGTCTGCATAGGCTACCGCCAGGTAATCCACCCCATGGAACTGGAGGAGATTGGCTATTTCAAAACTGCCACTGCCATAGGAGAATGCTTTCACCATTGCCATTAATTTGGTATCGGGCTTTAACAGCGACTGGTACAGCTTTACATTATGTGAGATGGCAGTAAGATTGATTTCCAGGATGGTTTGATGCGCTTTTTGTTCCAGTAGTTTGCCGATGCGTTCAAACTGGAAAATGCGGGAACCTTTTACCAGGATGGTTTCATTCTGGAAATCGTCGGCATTGAACTGTTGTATGTATTCATCGGTAGTGGTGAAGAACTGGGTCTTCAGACCTTCTATCTGCTGGAAGCTCTTTTTCTCCCGGCCAATATTTTTACCGATAGCAATAAGTTTATTGATGCCTTTCTTTTGTAAAAGGTCGGCCACTTCTTCATAAAGAGTAGCATCGCTTTTTCCGCTTTGCAGGATATCGCTGAGAATAACCGTACGGGTGGCGTGCTGTTGCTGTTGCTGGAGAAAGTCGAGCGCAATGGTAAGGGAACCGAGATCCAGGTTGTAGCTGTCGTTGATCACAGAGCAGTTATTGATCCCCTGTTTCAGTTCCAGGCGCATGGCAATATTGCTGAGCTGATCCATCCTTTGCTGTATCACGGCCTGTTCCTTGCCCAGGTATAGCATAAGGGCCACACAATGAATGGCGTTTTCGATAGATCCTTCATCAACAAAAGGGATCTGGAAATGCAGGGGTGCTTGTTTGTACAGGACATCTATGCGGGTATGGTTGTCCTTCTTATCCACATTGGTTACACGCAGATCGGCATCTGTTTTCCTGGACCAGGAAAACAGTTCGGGGCCTCCTTCCTGGTTTTCTTTTTTGCCAACCTGGTTATGAAAGGCAAGCACACATTCATTGAGGGCGAGATAATCTTTGCAATAGATAAGAATATCGCTCTTGGCAAACAGCACCAGCTTCTCATTTATTTTCTGCCGGATATTTAAAAAGCCTTCACTGTGAGCCTCTCCTATGTTGGTAAAGATGCCGATAGTGGGGCGGATAATTTTTTCAAGGTTCACCATCTCGCCGGGTTGCGAAATACCTGCTTCAAAGATCGCCAGCTGATGTTCCGGTTTCATTTGCCACACAGAAAGGGGAACGCCTATCTGTGAGTTATAGCTTTTAGGACTGCGAACAATATTGTAATCCTTTTCCAGCAGTTGGAACAACCATTCCTTTACAATGGTTTTGCCATTGCTGCCGGTAATACCAATAACGGGTATATGGAACTGTTGCCGGTGAAAGGCCACCAGCGTATGTAATGCCTGCAGGGTGTCTTTAACGAGGATAAAGTTGGCTTTCGGATACTTCTCCAGGGGTACCTGTTCACTTATTACAAAATTGCTGACCCCTTTGCGGTACAATTCTTCTATGTACTGATGCGCGTTGCGCCGCGGGCTAACCAATGAAATAAACAAAGATGTTTCGGGGAAGCTGAGCTTCCGGCTGTCCAATAAAAGATGGTCAATTTCAGAAAATCCGGTCTCTTGCAACAATTCCCCTTTCAAAGTCTTGTTGATACTTGCTGCGTTATACACGTTTATCAGGTTTGAATAATCACTTAACTGCTGCAAAATTGCTGTTTGCGCAGCTTTTTACTTCACGTCTGCTTCGGTAATTCTTTTTTCTGATGATAGAGAGAATAGAGGATAGAACCTCCAAGGCATAGTACAATCACTATCAACGATACATATACCGGTATTTGAATATCATGCTTGTGCAGGAAATATTCTGCCAGCATTTTCAGTCCAATAAAAACCAGGACAATGGCAATACCCTGGGGCAGATAATCAAATTTATCAACCGCTCCCCTCAGTAAAAAGAACAGGGACCTGAGTCCCAAAACCGCAAATATGTTAGAGGTATATACTACCATCGGATCCCGTGAAATAGCAAATACAGCCGGGATAGAATCTACCGCAAATAGGATATCTGTTATTGCCAGCATCACTACAACCAGTGATAACGTGGTGAGATAAGCCTTATTATGTTTACGGATCAGGAACCTGCCCTTAGGCTCTTCCATGGTTACCCGCATGTATTTGTTCATAAAACGGTAAATCACATTTTCTTCCGGTTTAAATTCATTATCCTCTTTCGTGATAAACATTTTAATACCGGTATAAATGAGAAAAGCACCAAAAATGTATAAAACCCATTCAAATTTTTCTATAAGCGCAATCCCCAGCCAGATAAATATGGCCCTGAAAATGATCGCCATCAGGATACCTATGAGTAACACCCGGGAATAATACTCTTCTTTTATTTTAAAAAAACTAAAGATGAGTACAAACACAAAGATATTATCTATCGACAGGGATTTCTCCATCAGGTATGCGCTCAAAAAGCTGATGGCCGGTTCTGCGCCGTCTTCCAGCCACATGAACCCAAAAAAGAGCATAGATAAAACTACCCAGAAAATGCTTTGCCAGAGCGCTGTTTTTAAACTTGTTTTTGTATTCTTCCTGCTAAAAAAGCCAAGATCAAATACAACCGCCAGGATGATCACAATAAAAAATACCAGATATGTTATCTCTGTTTTTCCCACGTGATTGCATTTTGTGAGCAGCAAAGATAGGAAAACGGCGGCTAGGTTTCCGGTTTAAGCTGGCCTTTTCCTCTAAGCAGATGCTGCAGTAAGCTCTGTAATACAGCGCCTTACAGCATTTCAGGCTATTCAGTAAATTTACGTTGCCGTATAAACTGGAATACCATGGCAAATAGTAAAACCAGTCCTACCGGCACCAGGAAACAGATCACCTGCCATTTGGTCTTTTCCTGTCTCACCTTCTCCCCATCCAGCAAACGCAGTGTCAGCTCCTTGTTCCGGGCTTCCATGATACCGCTGTTTCCGCAGAGATATTCCAGGCAGTTGAGAAAAAATTCCTTATTGGCGAAGGCAAAGCCCGGGTTAAATTCATTGATGCCCATTTGCAGCGGTCCTTCTTTACGCGATACTGCATTGGCAATTACGTCGCCATCACTTACTACAATCATTTTGTTGATAGTATCGGCAGATTCCCTGAAAGGCTGTCCGGATGCATGAAACAACTGGCTTACGGCTTCGGGGTTTTCCCTGTTGCGGAACAGCGACGTGAATTTACCTTCCAGCAGTACAGCTGCAGGCAGGTAACGTTGCCGGTAGTCGCGCGGGTTAGGCTGTGTTTTTACAATATCCCAGCTTACCTGCGCCGGCAGCCGTGTGGTACGGCTGTTCCTGGAAGTGGTAAGCAGTATGGTTTTACGGATGGCGTCGTTTTTTATAGTATCGATGGAACTTGCAAAGCGGCTCAGTACCATATCCAGGTTCTTTACTATGGGATGCGCTTTGGTGGGCATCAGCATAGGAAAATATGGGAAAGGCATGGGCTGTATCTGTGGCCGGTTGCCCACATTGCCCACTACCAGTGGTACCACATCGCTCTGCAGATCCAATACGAGGTCCTGGTTAATACGTACGCCATAGCGGAACAGAAGGTCTTCCAGGTTCAGTCCCCAGTCCATGGCAAAAAATTCAGGATGCTCATGCAAACTGTCCATACTGGCGCTGGATTCATCGATAAACCACAGCACTTTACCCCCATTCATCACGTATTGATCTATCTTAAACTTATCTGCATCAGAAAAGGCGCCGGCAGGTTTCGCAAACAGGATCACATCAAAATCGCGGGGAATATAGGAAGCGGCCTGCAGGGTAAGGGTATCCAGGCCATAATTGGTTTGCAGGGTGCTGAGAGCATCGTATACTTCGGCTCCAAGCGATTCGCCATGGCCAAGCATATAGCCTACCAGTGGTTTTTCTTTTTCCTGCAGTTTGTGGATTGCATAGGCAAACTGGTATTCCAGCAAGGCTTCCGAGCTGTTCATGGTTTGCATGGGATCCTGTCCGCCCTGGTTTTTCAGGAGATTTATTCCCAATGTTTTGCCTTTGTAATGTACCAGTGCGCCCGGAAAGATAAGTTTCTCCGCAAAGCCGTCGTTGGCTTCCTGCTGTACTTTCATATTAAAAGGCATGATACCCTGGGCGGTGAGTTCGCCGAGGAACTTCATGCGTGCGGAATCCGAAAGGCCCTGCCCGGGATTCACAAAGGTGAACCGGAGATTTTGCCTGCCGTATTCTCTGAATTCTTCCAGCAGTTCGGAGGTTGACTGTGCCAGTTGCCGGAAGCTGGCCGGGTAATCACCTTTAAGGAATACCTCGATTTCCACCGGGCTGTCCAGTTTGCGCAGCATTTGCCGGGTGCTGGCGGTGAGCGTATAACGCTTTTCCGCTGTCAGATCCCATCTGCCGTGAAAATAGGCTGCTGCTATATTAATGCCCGTGAGTACCAGTATTACTGCTATTGCACGTTGTATGTATTTTTTTCGTGTAACCATGTTATTTAGTAAGAACGGTTGTTAACCGTTTTGCCAGAGTTTTCTTTGGAGGGATAATTTAGTGAGATAAAGCATCAGGCCTATAATGCTGATAAAGTAAACAATATCGCGGCTATCAATTACGCCGCGGCTGATAGAGGTATAATGGAATTTGATCCCCGCCATCTGCAGATAGTAATCGGCGCCGCCGCTAAAGGCCGGTATTTTGCTTATTGCATCAAAGCCGTTATACAGTATAAAGCAGGTAAACAATGCAATGAGAAAAGCGATCATGGCATTGTTGGTGAGGGATGACGACCAGATGCCTGTGGCGGTGAATGCGGCTCCCAGCAGCAACAGGCCTATGTAAGAGCCGGCGATACCACCGGTATCGAGCTGCTGGTTATCTACACTTAATTGTTTTATCGCGAAATAGTAAATGATGGTGGGAAGCAGGGAAATGGCCACAATAAGCAGGCTGCCCCAGAATTTACCCATTACAATCTGCCAGCCGGTAAGTGGTTTTGTGCTCAGTAATTCCATAGTACCGGTTTTGAATTCATCTGCGAAGCAACGCATGGTAATGGCAGGTATAAGCAGCAGGTAAATAAGCGGCGCCAGGTTGAACAGCGGATCCAGGTTGGCATACCCGGTATCCAGCAGGCTGGTTTCCGGGAAAACGAACAACATTAATCCATTCGCCAGTAAAAACAGTATGATGGCCACATAGCCGGTAACACTGCTGAAAAACTGGTTGATCTCTTTCTTAAAGACGGCTAGCATGAACAGTTTGTAAGGATTAGGATATTAGTAAAGATACAAATATAGGGTAAACGCTATTACCTTGCCGCCTATTGTACGGAGGCGCCGGAGTGCCTGTATCCTTTACGTGTACATGGGGTAAAAGTGAGCTTAAAGTACTCCATCCTTGTACATTTCCCAGATGGGGCTTACTTTTCTCAGTTCATTTACCGATTCGGTAATGGTTTGGATGGTAAAATCGATTTGTTCCTCCGTGGTGAACCGTCCGAGGCCAAAGCGGAGCGACGCATGGGCGAGATCGTCGCTAAGCCCCATTGCCTTCAGAACGTAGCTGGGTTCCATGGAGGCGGAGGTGCAGGCCGATCCGGAGGAGACTGCAATCTTTTTATTAAAGCCCATCATGAGGGTTTCGCTCTCCACATACTTAAACGACAGGTTAGAGGTATGTGGCAGGCGTTGGAGGGGGGTGCCGTTTAAAAAGGTTTGTTCTATTGTCAGCAGGGCTTTTTCCAGCCTGTTCCTCATGGGAAGGATACGTTGGGCATCCGCTTCCATTTCCTCCAGGCATAGCTCGCAGGCTTTTCCCAGTCCTACAATGCCGGGCACATTCAGGGTACCCGAGCGCATGCCTCTTTCATGACCGCCTCCATCGATTTGCGCATTGAGCTTTACCCGGGGAGAGCGCCGGCGAACATATAAAGCGCCCGTTCCTTTAGGCCCGTACATTTTATGGGCGCTGAGGGTGAGCAGATCTATGCCGTCGTTGTTTACATCTACCGGGATTTTTCCGGTTGCCTGGGTGGCATCCGTCATGAACAGCACGCCGTGTTTCCGGGCAATATCACTGATAGCGCGCACCGGGTGAATAACCCCGGTTTCATTATTAGCGTACATCAGGCTTATCAGGATGGTTTGGGGCGTAATAGCAGCTTCCAGTTGCTGAAGGTCAATAAGCCCCTCATGGTTTACCGGGAGCCAGGTAACATGTGCGCCCAGTTTTTCCAGGTGTTTGCAGGTATCCACTACTGCTTTATGTTCGGTAATGGCAGTTATGATATGATTGCCTTTACCGCTATACACTTCGTATACGCCTTTAATAGCCAGGTTAACGGCTTCTGTAGCGCCGGAGGTAAAAATAATTTCTTTAGGTTCGGCGCCAATCAGCCTGGCCACCTGTTCCCGGGCATTATCTACTGCTTCCTCTGCCGCCCACCCCAGCGGATGGCTCCGGCTGGCGGCATTGCCAAACATCTCCGTGAAATAGGGTAACATAGCAGCTACCACTCTGGGATCGCAGGGTGTAGTGGCATTATTATCAAGATAAACGGGCAACTGCAGCATATCTTTCTGTTTATATTAAGGTCCGGGCCAAACAAAATTACAACATAAGTTCTATTTTTACCGGGTTAAGCTATTCCGGAAAGTCGGTACGGATACCGGGTTCCGCGCATCTATAAATAATTGTAAACATGCTCAGGGTAGAACATATAGGCATTGCCGTTAAGGAATTATCTGTATCCATTCCATTATTTGAAAAACTGCTGAACGCCTCTTGTTATAAGCAGGAGGTGGTAGACAGTGAACAGGTACAGACCGCTTTCTTCCGGCAGGGGGAAACCAAAATAGAATTGCTGGAAGCCACCGGACCAGATAGCGTTATCGCAAAGTTCCTGGAAAACAAAGGTGAAGGAATGCATCACATCGCATTCGAGGTGGAAGATATCCAGGCAGAAATGAAACGGTTGCAACAGGAAGGTTTCGTTTTATTACAGGAAACACCCAAAAAGGGAGCTGATAATAAGCTGATCTGTTTCCTGCATCCTAGGCATAGTAACGGGGTTTTGATCGAAATATGCCAGGATATCAAGTAAGCATTTACTTATATATTTAAAATATAAATAATAATATTTTTTTTAATTTTTTTTCCATTTTAGCAATCCAAAGGAAATTCTGATCCGTAAGTAATATCAAACACCCCGGAAAGAAGGGCCCAAAATGTTAAGACCAAAAATATTTTTTATAAATTTTTGAACAAATACATTTTCCATAACGTTATCTCATTATACACAAATAGACAGAACATCAATACTCAAAATATTACAAAACTTAGGCTTTATAGGTTACTAGCGGTTTAAGTTTTTATGATTACTCTAAAGTTGGCATAGGTTATGAACACCTGCGGGTTTTTTAGCTTGCAGGTCTTTTTTTTTAGCCACTTCTTCCACTAAGGGTAGATTCATTTCAAAATATAAGGGAATTACTTCGGGCAGGATAGGTCTTTCTTGCTTACTTAACGCTCAATGAGTTCAATAAATTGTGTATCGCATATTTGTCTTGGAACACTGATTACGGTGATTTTGATGATTACGCTGATGTTATTTTGAATTTTCTGTAATAATTAAGGGAGATATATGCGACATCTTGTACTGCCCCCTAAAAGTTAGACACTTTTAGGGGGCATTTTTTATGGATAAACGCAGGAAATACAGTTTTGAGCAAAAATTAGCAATTGTGAGGGCAGTTTGGAATGATCATCAGTCCGTTAGTTCAGTGGCCAGACGTTATGGATGTAGTCGTTTTTGTATCCAACAATGGCTTGAGCATTATCGAATCGCAGGTAAAGCAAGCCTAAAGTTGCAGGTTGGTTTAAAGGTGTACACGAGTAGATTCAGGGTCAAAGTAGTTGAGGAAATTTTAAATAAGCCCTTATCTTTGATGGAGGCCAGCGCTATTTTCGGTATCTCAAGTGCTCCTACCATCTATAACTGGTTATGTATATACAAGCGTGAGGGCCGCCAGGGATTACTAATGGTGGGAAGTGGTCAAAAGAAACAACCCATGAAACGTAAAACATCGAAAGTAGATCAGAACTTAACAACTGAACAACAAGAATTAGCAGCCCTGAAAGCGGAAAATGAATGGCTGCGCACCGAAAATGCGTACCTAAAAAAGTTGGATGCCTTAATGAAGGAAGAACAAGCTCAAAACAAAAAGAAAAAAGAGCAAAAGCCATCAGGGAATTAAGGCGCGATTACAACCAGGATCTGCTTTTAAAAGCAGCAGGGATGGCAAGAAGTACATTTTACTATTATCAGAAAACGCGACAAGACAAAAGAACAAATCTAAAAACTCAAATCCTGCAGATTTATCATCATCATCAAGGCAGATATGGCTATAGACGAATTATGCTGGCTGTAAGAAAACAAGGCATCATTGTTAACCATAAAACTGTACTGCGAATCATGAGAGAATTGGGGATTAAGTCATTGGTAAAAGTAAAGAAGTACAAATCCTATAAAGGGGAACTTGGTAAAATAGCCCCCAATCTGCTACAACGTAATTTTTATGCTGCCAAGCCCAATCAGAAATGGGTAACAGATGTAACGGAGTTTAGTGTAGGAGGGGAAAAATTGTATTTATCACCAATCATGGACTTATATAACGGTGAAATAATCAGCTATACATTGGATAGACATTCCAGAGGTAATCAGACTGTAGAAATGCTAAAGAATGCCTTGACTAAGCTGCCAAAAAAAACAAAATTAATCATTCACTCTGATCAGGGATGGCAATACCAAATGAAGGCCTGGCAACGATTATTTAAGGGCAATAAAATCAGGCAAAGTATGTCTAGAAAAGGGAATTGCCTCGATAATGCAGCTATGGAAGGCTTCTTTTCAATATTGAAGTCAGAGTTGTTTTATCTGAAAAAATATGATTCCATAATTACACTGGAAAAGGATATTCGAGAATATATAGAATATTATAATAATGATAGAATCAAATTAAAACTAAACGGCTTGAGTCCAATACAATATCGAACTCAAGCCGCCTAATCAAAAAAAGTCTAAACTTTGGGGTGCAGTACAATCTATTCGCCTATATCTCCCTTCTTATTTAAAATAACATCAGCGTAATCATCAAAATCACCGTAATCAGTGTTCCAAGACAAAATACGCGTTAGTTAAACATATACCGGATACCCAGTTGCCCCTGCCACCTTGAAATAGTGCCGGTATTATCCCTCCATGAATTGGTGAGCGGAATCTGGTTTGCTGCATCCAGGTAAGGGAAAGAATAAGCGGCTGCCGCAGTAGCATTGCCGGAGGCGTCCCTGTATTGTCCTTCATATTTCAAGAATGAAGGCTGGTTCGGTATTTTAGAAATTCCCCAGCGTTTATTGAGGAAGTTTCCAAAGTTGATGATATCAAAACTGATACGCAGGGTATGTTTGGTTTTTTCCTTGCCGCTGAAAACAAAGATATCCTGGGTTATATTCAGGTCCATACGTTTTGCGAATGGCAGCACCACTGCGTTACGTTCTGCATATTCACCCCGGTGGCTGCTCAGGTAATTATCCTGTTTGATGAAATTGTCGAGCTGGTTCCAGATGATATCTGTAGTACGTTTGTCCGCATTGGTTGCAGGATTGTAGGTTTTATCGCCATAACCTACAGGTACCAGTTTGATATCATTCCGGGTTTTAGGAACATAGATCAGGTCGTTGTTGCCACCGGAAGCATCATTGTTCACATCACCATTGTAGGTGTAGGAAGTGGTGCTGTAAAGACCGTTAACACTTGGCGCCGCTTCATATACCACCCCTACAGAAGTGGCGAAATGTTTGGCCCAGGTAAAGCGGTAGGTAGCAGCAGCAATGATACGGTGAGGCATATAGTAATTGGAATAACCCAGTACATTGGCATTAGGATCGCCGGCTACGGGGCGGTCGCGCCAGTTGCTCTGTGCAATGGTACCACCATCATTTACGCTACGGGCCTTACTGTATGTATAGGCTGCGCTGAGGTAAAGATTGGGCAGGTTCTTCTGTAACTGGATAGTAGCAAAATAAGAATAGCCTTTATTGGTATTCCGCATCAGGATGGCATCGCTGATGTTAGGGTTGCTCAGGCTGTTTCCTGCGTATATTTTGGAGGAGTTATAGCGCGTGCGGTGGTCCGGGGTGCTATCCAGCTGGAACCCTGCAGCAGGAAGGTTCACGTTCTGGAAATATACGGCGTTGATATCCTTGGAATAATTGAATTCCAGGGTACCAATTACGCCCCATGGCAACTGGCGGTCTACCGCCAGGGTTGCTTTCAGCACCTGCGGATATTTGAAGTTCCTATCGGTAACGGCTATATTATATTGATAAGATAGCTGGCTGCCACCTTTGTAAGCATTGGGATCAGGATTGAAGGGATAGGGAATAACAGGCGTAGAGGCACTTGTTTGTGCTACAAATGATCCAAACTGTACGCCGTTGTTTCCTGCCTGGTTACTCAGCCATACTGCGGGAGGCGGTCCTGCAAATAAACCGGCGCCTCCACGGAGCTGCGTTTTACCGTCATGGGTAACATCCCAGTTAAAGCCAACTCTTGGTGATAAGAGCGGTGTTGTTTTTGGCGCCTGGCCAACATCTATCTTCACACCATCTCTGAAAGTGAGCGCAGCAAGGGAGTCATTTTTATCAAATGTGCTGCCTATAACAGGAACGTCTATACGCAATCCATAGGTAAAGGTAAAGAAGTTGGTAACGCTCCATTTATCCTGGATAAATGCGCCCAGCTCCAGCATGTTGATCTTGGCGTAAGGGAAGGATTTATCTTTGGTAGTAGCATATGACACCGTATAACGTACCGCGTTTGCCAGTCCGTTGTTTGCGCTGGCATAAAAATCCGAGAGTGTATTAAAGCGGTAGTTACCATTATAGTTAGGCGCGAAACCATTCAGGAATGTTTTATAATAGTTTTGCGTTCCTATAGTGATCTCATGTTTTCCTTTGTACATGGTGAAGATATCAGACAGCTGGTATACATCGGTATTGAGCTTGTTGTTATAGGTAAACGGCTCATAACCGAAGGCGGTATAGCTGGCGCCCTGCCCGTTCATAATATCTACGAGCGGGAAGTTGCTTTGTGACAAGGCATTCCTGAAATCGCGCATAGCGGAGTAACCGATCTGCAGTTTGTTGGATGCACGGTTACCGATACGGGTATTCAGCTCGGCAATAAAGATGTTGAAATTATTGTTGATAGTATAGCCGCTTCCGCTGAAAGGAAGACCGGTAGCGCTGGGCTGACGGCCGCTTCCTACAGCGCCGCCACCAGGTGCTCCGCTGTTGCTGGCGGGAATATCTTTAAATGATTTCAGGTAGCTGTATTTGAAGGTAAATGTGTTGTGATCATTTACGTTCCAGTCGACCTTAAAAGTTACTTTATCACTTTGCGTACGGTAACTATAATTCTGATAATCGCCCGGGTCGTATCCATATTTGCTTATCAGGAATTGTTTCAGCGCATCCAGTGTATCTGCTACTGCCTGTGATACGTTGCCGCCGGCCACGCCCCCGGGTTTGTTGGCTACAAGGCTGGTTGCCGGCGCTTTGATCCTTTCCTGCTCGGCACTTACAAAGAAGAACAGTTTGTTGGGAATGATAGCTCCGCCCACGTTGAAGCCGCGCAGGTTATAATTGAAATCGGGTTTAGGTACGGTGGCATTGCCTACCTTAAGGCCCTGTAACCCCGGTGTTTGAATATATGTATAAACAGCTCCTTTGAAAGTATTGGTACCGCTTTTGGTAACGCTGTTGATCCCCGCACCGGAGAAGCCTCCCTGCCTTACATCGTAAGGGGATACGTTTACCTGGATCTGTTCCAGGGCTTCCAGGCTGATGGGCTGTGAGGCTGTTTGCGAACCCAGTGTGGGCTGCAAACCGAATGAGTTGTTGAAGTTGGCGCCGTCAACAGTAATGTTGTTCAGCTGGTTGCTTCTGCCACCGATGTTAAGGCCATTGGCGGAAGGGGTAAGCTTCGTAAAGTCCTGCATAGACCTGCTGATAGTAGGCAGGCGATCCATTTGTGAACGGGTAATCACTTCCTGGCTGCCAGTGCGGGCCCGGTTGATCACTTTATTCTGGGCCACAGAGGTGACTACTATTTCCGTAAGGCTGCTGGTGCTGGATTGCAGGTTAATGTCTGTTTTGAAATCCTGACCGAGCGAGAGGAAAATATTGTCGCGCTTTTCGTCTTTAAAGCCAATGTAGGAAACAGACAAGGTATAAGGGCCGCCTACACGGAGGTTAGGCAGGTTATAACGGCCGTCTTTACGTGAAACGGTGTTATATTTTGTGCCGGTGGGCACATGGGTGGCTGTAATACTTGCGCTGGGAACAGGCCCTTCTTTACTTAAAATAATACCCGCTATATCAGCGGTTGTTTCCTGGGCAAACAGGGCAGCAGGGATTATCAGTACGCAACAAAGCATACTAATGAGGTAGCGCCAGATTTTTTTGTGCATTGCGATTCAGATTTTGGTAAAGTTCAAATGACAGATTGAAGTATTAAAAATAATACAATTATGAAATCGTTAACAAATATTTTAATGATTCCTTTCCGCCAGCTGAATCGCCTTGTTATCAGGCCAGCACCTTTTCCATGCCGGTACTCCTGGAGCCTTTGATAAGGATGTGCGTATCCTGATACTGCTGTTGCTGCAGCCATTTCCCGGCTTCTGCCGCATTTTCCAGGAAAATATAAGGGTGTGTTACTTTTCTGAAATCGCCGCCAACCAATACTACCGCTTCCCAGTGTGTGCGTTCCAGTAAGCTCACCAGTTCCTGGTGCTCTTTTACGCTGTCTGTTCCGAGCTCCATCATAGCGCCCAGCAGCAATACTTTTTTATTGGCCTGGATGCCGGCAAAATTTTCGATAGCAGCTTTCATACTGGAGGGATTGGCGTTATAAGCGTCCATGATAATGGTGTTGCTTCCCTGTTGTATTACCTGTGAGCGGTTATTGGAAGGGGTATAACGCGCAATGGCCGGCGCAATGGCCGTTTCAGGCACGTTGAAGTGGCTGGCTACTGCTACAGCTGCCATTACATTGGGGAAGTTGTAGGCGCCTACCAGTTGTGTTTGAATAAACCCAACCTGGCTGCTGCCCCGTACCTGCACAGCCAGGAAAGCGGTGTCGGTAATGGCTTCGCCTGTGAAATCCGCCTCACTGCTGCCGTAGGTAATGATGTGAGGGATACCTTTCGCCATTTCAAGCAGGTAGCCATAATCATTGCATACGAATACGGTTCCGTTGTTGGCACGCAAAAAATCATACAATTCCCCTTTGGCTTTTTTAACGCCTTCCTCGCCGCCAAAGCCTTCCAGGTGCGCCTTCCCGATATTGGTGATAATACCGTGGGTCGGCAGGGCAATTTCACAATACGCCGCAATTTCTTTCTGGTGATTGGCGCCCATTTCTATTACCGCTATTTCCACATCGGGAAGTATACTTAAAATAGTAAGGGGCACACCGATATGGTTATTGAGATTGCCAACGGTGGCGTATGTTTTTAGGCCGGCCGACAGTGCAGCACTAACCAGTTCTTTCGTAGTGGTTTTACCGTTAGTACCTGTAATGGCAAGAAAGGGGATGCTCAACTGTTTGCGGTGATGCAAAGCCAGCTGCTGCAGGGCGGTGAGGGCATCTTCTACCAGCATCATCCTGTCGGGCACCGTAAAATAAGCCGCTTCATCTACTACTGCAAAGGCGGCCCCCATTTCCAGCGCCCGGGCTGCAAATTCATTACCATTGAAGTTACCGCCTTTCAGCGCAAAGAAAATATCATTGGCCTTCAGCTTACGGGTATCTGTTTGTATGGAGCGGTGTTGCTCATAGATGCTGTATAGTTGTTCAATATTCACGGTCAGATCTTATTTGATACAAAAATAAGTGGTTAATCATGTAATATAGCAGAATTTTATGTGCCTTTGAAAGCAACCTATTCTATCATTATCCCGTATAAGCCAACAGGAATCAAATTTGAAAGACCTATGACAAGGATCAAGCTTTTTTTTATGGCCTGCCTGCTGCTGGCTGCCTGTAAAAATGAACAGGCCCCCGCGCCGGTAAGCGGAGGTGTAGACTGTGACGCAGCCCATATCACAACAGCCACCGTTTTTGCTATTATCCAGGCTAACTGTACCAGCCGTGGCTGTCATCCGGGCGGCAATGCCCCTGCGCTGGCAGATTTTTCCACGGAGGCAAAACTGAAAACGTTTATCAACGCCAATCGTACTGTTTTTGAAGCGCGCGTTACCGGCCCACAGGCGGATATGCCGCAATCAATGTCTTTTCCCGCGCTCAGCCAGGGTATAAAGGACTCAATCGCTTGCTGGATCGCCAAAGGACTCCCGGATCAATAACCTAAAAAAAGATAAACATGAAATACTTATTGCTTTTTGCAGTTGCCGTGCTATCAGCAGCTACTGCATCTGCACAGGATGTTTACTCCTGCAAAAACACCCGTTTATCATTTTTTTCGTCTTCTCCGCTGGAAGACATAGAAGCGAAAACAGATAAAGGCGCCTCCGCACTTAATACAAAAACGAAGGAAGTTTTTTTCAAAGTACCTATCAGCTCTTTCCAGTTTAGGAAAAAGCTGATGCAGGAACACTTTAATGAAAATTATCTCGAAAGCGATAAATACCCTTTCGCAGAGTTCAAAGGGAAAATTAACGAATCGCCGGAGCTCAGTAAAGACGGCACTTACCCGGTAACGGTTACGGGCACACTGAACATCCACGGGGTAGAAAAAAGCTACACCGCCAAGGGCACTATTACCACGCAGGGCACCACAATTACGGTTGCTTCCACCTTTAATGTACGTGTAGCCGATCACGGTATAAAAATACCGTCGCTGGTAGTGCAGAATGTGGCGGAAGTGGTAGCTGTTACCGTTAATGCGATTTATACACCTTACAGTAAATAATACATCACTCCATGAAGTATATATCAACCATTTTATTATGCTGTGTCTTTTCGGTTTATGCACATGCACAGAGCCTCGACAAGCTTTTTGATTCTACGGCAACCGGTCATACCAAAGTGAGGGATACTTATAAAAGTACCCGCATTGTACAGGGGCAGTCTACCGAAATGCTGCGTAAGCACGAACTCGATTTCCGCGTTACACACCGCTTTGGCGATGCCGGTGGTGAATTTGGAGGTACCAAAACATTTTTTGGCACCGACAATTCCACTGATATCCGTATTGCTTTTGAGTATGGTATCAGCGACAACCTGATGGTGGGTATCAGCAGAAGCAAGGGCAGCGGGGATTTACAGCAATTGTATGAAGGACTGGTGAAGTACCGTTTCCTGCAGCAAACAACCGATAACCACGTACCGGTATCACTGGCGGTTTTTGGTAATGCGGTGATCAGCGGGATGCCTTCCGCCACGGACAAAACGTCGGCCGCCTATTTTGAAGACGGTGCGGACCGCCTCATGTATGTAGCCCAGGCCCTTATATCAAGGAAATTTGGCGACAGGTTATCACTAACCCTGGCCCCTACCTACGTACACCGCAACCATGTGGCCTATATGGACATGAACAACATGTTTGCCCTGGGCGGCGCCGGCAGGCTGAAGCTCAGCAAAAGAATAGGTATCCTGGCCGAATATTATTACCCGTTCCGTTCGCAGGAGAGCAAAGACTACTTTAAATCCGCAAAAGGCATTTCTTTTTATAACCCGCTGGGCGTCGGCCTGGAAATAGAAACAGGCGGCCACGTATTCAGCATTACTTTTACCAATTCCACTGCCATCCAGGAAAGCCAGTTCATTCCTGAAACCACTACTTCCTGGTTACAGGGGCAATTCCGGTGGGGTTTCAATATTTCCCGTAGATTTACGTTATTCGGGAAGAAAGATTGGAAAAAATAAAATGCCGCATACGTGAAAATTCATGGTTAGCCAAAATAGCCGCCCGCTTTATGCGGGTGCAGTCTGTAGCCATGGTCCTGGGACGCACCATACACCTGCATGGAGCGTCCCGGGAACGCTTTTTAGCGGATACAGCCTGGATGCGGCATGAAGCTTGTCATATCAAACAATACCAGCATCTGGGCTTTTTTGGTTTTTTATGGAGATATCTGTCTGAATACCTGCGCAGAGGCTACTATAACAATACTTTAGAGGTGGCTGCCAGGGCTTCAGAGGAGGATCCGGACATCCTCAGCGATATTGAAATAGTCTAAAGAATCGTTAAAGTCAGAATTTTTCCAGCCGCTGGTTTTATTTTTCTTATTTTTACGTTAAAGGTTGATTTTATGGTTAAGAAGGTAACAGAGGGCATCACCATCAGCGTGGAGACATTCTACCAGCCGGATTATTCAAATCCTATTGGAAGCGAATTCATGTTTGCTTACCGTATTACCATTGAAAACAACAATATTTTCCCCATCAAACTGCTTCGCCGTCACTGGTACATTATTGATTCCAATGGCACACACCGTGAAGTAGAGGGAGAAGGTGTTGTAGGTGTTCAACCACTGCTGGCGCCAGGTGAAACTTACCAGTACGTCTCGGGATCCAATCTCCGGACTGAGATCGGCAAGATGTACGGTACTTATCAAATGGAAAACCAACTGGACAAGAAAATACTGGAAGTAAAAATTCCCGAATTCCAGATGGTTGTTCCCTTTAAGCTGAACTAATTCCCCGTATTCGTTTAACCTGTAACTCTCTGTTCTCAGGGCCTGTACTTCGAGGCTTTGAAGATCTCTGTCACGTTTTTGGATTCCATTAATTGCTGCAAGGTCATATCCTTGTGCTCACTCATATACTTTTTTATGATCTGCCAGCCCACAAAATTGGCAATTTTACCCGGGGCGCCCTCGGGCATTCCCTGTGTAGACGGCCCATCGCCCACAAAATGATTGATCTGCTGCCAGTCGCTGGAGTATACGAGGTTATTTTGCACAAAAAACTGCCAGATCATCCGCTCGTTTTCCCGGCACCAGTCCAGCTGGCTTTTCGTATAGCCCAGTTTGATAGTATCCGGTGTTTCCGGTAATACCTTATCCAGGAAATATTGCTGTTTCCCTGCTTCCATCATCTGTTCCAGCAGGTTACCGTTTTTACGCGCCGGCGGATACAGCTGCTGCTGGATCACCTGCATACAATTGGTGGTAATATACTGGGGGGCAAAGCGATGAATCATATAATCCGGGTAGTCGGGGATCTGGGCATAGGGAGGAAAGTCTTCTCCCATATACATATCCAGCCCAATACCCAGGATAGAGTCTACTGTGATAGCGCCGTAGTTGGCGATACCGGAAATAAAAGTGACCACCCTGGGCGGATGAAAAGATGGAATGTAGTATTTGATATACCGGAAGCATTGCTCCAGGTCCGCTTTCAGAGTGGAGTTGCTGCCGTATTTCGCCGCCACTGATTTTTCCAGTTGCCGGAAATCGGGAGTGGTTAAAAACAGGTGCAGTTGTTGCTGTACTGCTGCGTTGCTGTCGGAATAGGCGCCCAGGTTCAGGATATCCGTAATATACAGGGGCAGGAACACAGGGTATTCGGCATGCAGCTTTGCCAGTCCGGGTTGTATATTGTTGGTATCAATAGTGAACAGGGCCGAGTCGAAACGCGATAAACTAACGTTCATGGCTATATGACTTACATCCGGCGCTTTATTGCCGGAATTGCAGGCAACGGTACCCAGTAAGGCTACCACGCAACTTATCAGCAGGGTATATTTATTAATGTAACTTTGCATCGCTCTTAAAACTCATCTAAGGTAAAATTATTATTTACCTTGTATTATAAAAAATTAAGAATTAGCATCATCTATGAAGAAGATCATCTTTTTATTGGCGATAATAGGAGTAGCGAAAGCAGGAATGGCTCAATATGGCGGTAATTCTTTCAGGGATAAAGTGAAGCTTGGGTTCACCGTTAGCCCGATGGTTTCCATCCTGAAACCACAGGAATCGGGGGTAAACAGGAACAGCGCCAAAGCCGGGCTGAACTTCGGTCTGATGGCCGATTTTAAGCTGAATGAACAAGGCACTTACGCATTTTCCTCGGGGTTCCAGGTATTACTGGCCGGCAGTAAGCTGAAATATGATGCGGGTAAGGGTTTGAGCGATTATAAAGCCAATCCTGCTGAATATAATATGAAGCTTACCTATATAGAAATACCACTGGCATTGAAGCTAAAAACCGCTTCAGCCGATGAGGGTGGTGTTGGTTTCTGGGGCCAGTTTGGTACCTATCTCGATTTCCCTATAACCGGCCGTGCGGATGTAGTGTCAATGGGGCAAACCTATGATAAGGTGAACATCTTACCGGAAATGAACCGTATCAACATCGGAATGTTATTGGGAGCAGGAATAGAATACCCACTGGGCGCCAATCTTACCGGAACAGCCGGGATTACCTACCAGAACGGTTTTGTGGATGTGACCCGCAATGGCAAATGGGACGACGGGCGGGTAAATATGAACAGCTTTACGCTCCGGCTGGGCGTATTCTTTTAGTTTTGACCTGAATATCTTTTTATCATGAATATTATACTGGCACAGCAGAATTATCATATCGGCAATTTTGAAAAGAATATAGCGAAGATCATTGATGGCATTCATGCCGCAAAAGCCCAGGGGGCAGACCTGGTGGTGTTTTCAGAATTGTGCGTATGCGGTTATCCTCCCCGTGACTTCCTGGAATTTGAAGATTTTATTGCGCAGAGCTATCACGCGATAGACGTTATAAAAGCGCATACCAAAGATATTGCAGTATTGGTGGGCGGCCCGGCCCGCAACCCCCAGCGCGAAGGAAAAGACCTGTTTAACGCTGCCTGGTTTTTATATGGGGGAGAGGTAAAACAGGTGGTACATAAAACCCTGCTGCCTACCTACGATGTATTTGATGAGTACCGGTATTTTGAGCCATCTATCGAATGGAATGTTATCCCGTTTAAAGGAAAGAAGCTGGCGGTAACCATTTGTGAAGACATCTGGAACCTGGGAGATAATCCCCTGTACCGTGTTTGCCCGATGGACCAGCTGATTGCCCAGGAGCCGGATGTGATGATCAATCTCTCTGCGTCCCCGTTTGATTATGATCATGATGAAGACCGCAAAGAGATCATTCTTTCGAATGTACTGAAATACAAGATCCCGATGTATTACTGTAATACCGTGGGATCCCAGACGGAGATTGTGTTTGACGGAGGTTCTCTCATCTATGATGCGCAGGGTAACATTGTGAAGGAGCTTCCCTATTTTGAAGAAGCAATGGGTGGCATAGAGCTGGAAAAGCTTACCGGTAAGGATCTTCCACCGGTGAAGCCCGCCGTTTTTACGCCGCTCACTGAACTGGTGTTTGATCATAATATAGACAGGATCTACGATGCGCTGGTACTTGGTATTAAGGATTATTTCGGGAAGATGGGCTTTACAAAAGCCATCCTGGGATCTTCAGGCGGTATCGACAGCGCCGTAACACTGGCTATTGCCTGCGATGCGCTGGGTAAGGAAAACGTACGGGCTATCCTGATGCCTTCTCCCTACTCTACCAGTCACTCTGTAGATGATGCCGTAGCCTTGTCCAAAAACCTGGACAATCCCTATGATATTATCCGTATCAACAACATTTATGAAACCTTCCTGGACACGCTGGAACCTTATTTCAAAGGATTGCCCTTTAACGTGGCAGAGGAGAATACGCAGTCGCGCATACGTGGCAACCTGCTGATGGGACTATCCAACAAGTTTGGTTATATCCTGCTCAATACATCCAACAAAAGCGAACTATCCACCGGCTATGGTACCTTATACGGTGATATGGCAGGCGGATTGAGTGTTTTGGGAGATGTATACAAAATGCAGGTATATTCCCTGGCAAGGTATATCAACCGGGAGAAAGAGATCATACCGGTAAATATTATCGATAAGGCGCCTTCTGCAGAGCTGCGGCCGGATCAGAAAGACAGCGACAGCCTGCCGGATTATGCTATTCTCGACAGGATCCTGTACCAGTACATAGAGCGTCGCCAGGGGCCGCGTGAAATAGTAGCTCAGGGCTTTGATGCCGCTTTGGTTTCGCGGGCCTTAAAGATGGTGAACACCAATGAATACAAGAGAAATCAATTCTGCCCTATTATACGGGTCTCGTCCAAAGCCTTTGGTGTAGGCCGCAGAGTGCCCATTGTAGGGAAGTACCTGAGTTAAGCTATTTTAATATATTTGCAAAAATCTGATCATACAACATGTTACAAGTACCGTTTATACGTCAAAATAAAGAATTTGTTTTAGAGCGACTGGCATTTAAGAATTTCAAGGAACTGGAGGTAGTGGAAGAAGTGCTGGCACTGGACGACAAGCGTAAGAAATTAACCCTTGAATACGATGAAACACAGGCCCAGGTAAATAGTTTATCCAAAGAAATAGGTAAGCTGATGGCCCAGGGCAAAAAGGAAGAAGGAGAAGCGCAGCGCGCTGCTGTAGCGGCATTGAAAGACCGCCTCGGCCCTGTGAATGAAGAGCTGAACGCCACTGAAAAAGCATTGCAGGATGCCCTCGTAAAGCTTCCCAATCTCCCATCCGCCCAGGTGCCTGCGGGGAAAACACCGGAAGAAAACGTGGAAGTGCGCAAGGGAGGTAAAATTCCTGACCTGTATGCAGACGCTGTTCCTCACTGGGATTTAGCCAAACAGTACGACCTTATCGACTTTGAACTGGGTAACAAAATTACCGGCAGCGGCTTTCCTGTTTTCAAGAACAGGGGCGCCCGGTTACAACGCGCCCTGATACAGTATTTCCTGGATTACAATACCATCAATGGTTATACCGAGTATGCGCCGCCTTACCTGGTAAATGAAGCATCTGCCTATGGTACCGGTCAGCTGCCGGATAAAGAAGGCCAGATGTATCATGCCACGGCAGATAACTACTATCTCATCCCAACTGCAGAAGTACCGGTAACCAATATTTACCGCGATGAGATCCTGAAAGATACCGACCTGCCGGTGAAGATGACGGCTTATACGCCCTGTTTCCGCCGTGAAGCGGGTTCCTATGGTAAGGATGTGCGTGGGCTCAACCGTGTTCACCAGTTCGATAAAGTGGAAATTGTTCAGCTGGTACATCCCGATAAATCTTATGAGGCGCTGGATGAAATGGTAGCACATGTGGAAGCCCTGCTGAACCAGCTGGAGCTGCCTTACCGCATTCTTCGTTTATGCGCCGGCGATATGGGCTTTACATCCGCCATTACCTACGATTTCGAAGTATATAGCGCCGCCCAGCAGAAATGGCTGGAGGTGAGCTCTGTGAGTAACTTTGAAGCCTATCAAACCCACCGTATGAAAATACGGTTCAAGGAAAACAATGGTAAGCCGCAGTTATTGCATTCCCTGAATGGAAGCTCCCTGGCGTTGCCGCGCATTCTGGCCTGCCTGCTGGAAAACAACCAGACAGTTGAAGGCATAAGGATACCAACCGTGTTGCAGAGCTACTTCGGCAGCCACATGATATAACCTATTGGGGATAATCTTTTAACGGATGACGGGTTCGCGTAAAGATGCTCAGGGAATAATATCCGCTGACATCTGCCGCAAATCCGTCATTCGTCGTTTGGAATTCGTAATTTCCACTGCCAATGCTCCTTATGAAACATTTCCTGCCCACCGGCGACGAACTCATCATTCGTCCACCTGAACATAACGATGCAGCTGGTTTGCTGGCCAGTTTCCAGCGCCTGACGCGGGAAACAGACTACCTGCTCTTCACCCGCAGTGAGTCGATGGAGCTGGATATTGCTTCAGAAGAGGATTATATCCATTCTTATCTCGATAATCCAAATCAACTTTTGCTGGTGGCCGTAGTACAAGGCCAGATCATAGGTTCCATTAATGTGAACCATAGTGGTTTGCATAAAAAAGCACATACCGCAGAAATAGGCATTGCCGTGGAAAAGCAATGGAATAACATGGGCATCGGCCGCCGCCTGCTCACGGCCATGCTGCGCTGGGCTGAATCGCGCAGTAACCTGCGTATGGTATACCTGCATGTTTTTTCTACCAATGAAAAAGCGATGCAGCTGTACCGCAATTTTGGCTTTATGGAATGCGGGCGTCTGCCAAATGCTATTCTGCAAAAAAATGGTAGTTATGTAGACCTGGTAACCATGTACCTGGAGTTGAAACGCTAAACTCAAAGCCTTCATTTACTTTTGACAGGCCCCTCTTAAAAAAATAGTTATTATTGTCCGGTGACGGCATGAATGGGATCATAGATGCTTCCCGCATACTTCTCAGTTGCTTCGGAGTCGCCTATATGTAATACTCACCATATAGTCTTTATATAGTCCTCATACACTCTCCATACGGTAATCAGGCACTAATGATGCACTTTTAATGCTTAGTGCATGCATTCAGGATACTCAGGTCCAGAAATTGTTTTCCTCTGCCATTCCCACGAAATCCGGCAAAAAGCGGCAAAACCGGCGGATTGGTTTTGCCGCTTTTTGTCCTGATGGTAATTTAGCGGTAGACTTTATTTCAATCTGTGTACCGGTATCCTGTTGCAATTATCCGCAGAGCGGCACCTGAGCGCCTTCAGCGGCTGATATTGCGGATCAGGAGATTTCAGGAAATGTAAGCGAATTACTTATATCTTCTAAAATCCTTTAAAATCCAAAGTAATCAAATCAATGTAATCAGTTTAATCCAGAGTCAGATAGCTTCCGCTACAATCATTATAAAAAATTCTCCCGAATACAATTAAATTTAGGGTCTTAAATGAAGCAGTATGGACAGATATGACAGGCAAACGAGATTGGAAGGATTTGGCCCCGCAAAACAGGCATTACTGCAGCAGGCAAAAGTGCTGGTAATTGGCGCCGGCGGCCTCGGGGTGCCGGTATTACAATACCTCACCGCAATGGGGATCGGGACTATCGGCATCGTGGAACATGATGTTGTTTCCATCACCAACCTGCAGCGGCAGGTATTGTATACTACTGCAGATCAGGGTAAGCCCAAAATTGAACAGGCCGTAAAGCGGCTTCAGGAGCTGAACCCGGAAGTAACCCATATCCTGCACGATACCTGGCTCACCACTGATAATGCCCTGGAACTTTTCAGTAAATATGATGTAATTGTAGATGGTTCCGATAACTTCGGTACCCGTTACCTGGTGAATGATGCCTGTGTAATTACCGGCAAACCACTGGTGTATGGAGCTATCTATAAATACGAAGGGCAGCTGAGCGTATTCAATTACCAGGAAGGCGCCACTTACCGTTGTATTTTCCCTGAAGCACCGGAAAGCGGGGAAATGCTCAACTGTAATGACATTGGCGTGTTGGGTGTATTGCCTGGTATCATTGGATGTTATATGGCCAATGAAACCGTGAAAGTAATTACCGGTATAGGCACTCCGCTGCGCAACCAGTTGATGACGATTGACACCCTGAACAATACCCATCTAACTTTTAATATCACTCCGGTAGCGGCTAACCGGCAAATCACTGCCCTGCAGGAGAACTACCAGCAAACGGTTTGTGAACTGGAAGGGGTACAATCATTGTCTGTACAGCAGTTAAATGACTGGTTACAACGTGACCTGCCTTTTATGTTGCTGGATGTGAGAGAAGATGATGAATGGGAGATCTGCCATATCCCGAGATCCGTGCATATCCCCATGGGGCAGGTGTTACAGCAGGTAGCTGCCATCCCGGACGATGTGCCGGTGGCGGTGCTATGTCACCATGGTATGCGAAGCCGTGCAGTAGCGCAGCGGTTAACAGAATTAGGCTACAACCGCGTATACAACATAGAAGGCGGTATCCACGCCTGGGCCAGTGCTATTGATCACCAGATGCAAACTTATTAACCGTGATCACTGAGCTCTGTATCCTCTTTTTTATTGTGGCGCTGGCTTATTCAGCTGCCGGGTTCGGCGGTGGTTCCAGCTACCTCGCTATTTTATCGCTTCCTTTGTGGATGGTAGATTTCCAGCTGATGAAATCCACTGCTTTGTTATGTAATGTAGCCGTGGTGAGCGGAGGTGTTTATCATTTTTATAAAAGTGGCCACCTGCCTATAAAAAAGGCATGGCAGCTGTCGCTGGTAAGTGTGCCGCTGGCTTTTATAGGTAGCTACCTGCCCATGAAACAGGCTACATTTTTCCTGTTGCTGGGGCTTGCGCTTACATTGGCGGCGATATTGATGTGTTACCGTTTATTTTTCGAAAAAGAAGAGCCTATCATCCCCGCTGGTAAAGAAAATGGCATTGCCTATGGCATTATTGGCGGTGGCATAGGATTACTTTCCGGTATGACCGGTATTGGCGGTGGCATCTATCTTTCGCCGGTATTGCGGTTGGGCAGATATGATACAGCTAAAAACATTGCAGGATTAAGCAGCTTTTTTATTTTGGTAAATTCCATTGCAGGATTATGTGGCCAGGCCGCAAAGCATGCCATTGTGTTTGATGTGGGATTTGCCGGGCCTTTGCTGCTGGCGGTTATTGCTGGTGGCCAGATTGGCGCAAGGCTGAGCGCAAAAGTATTGAATCCGCGCTGGGTGGCAGGTGCAACGGCTTTGCTGATACTGTATGCTGGTGTGCAGATGTTACTGAAGTAGCGGCTGAGGAACCGGGAAATGCAAATGTTGGCATCAGCCCTGTGTGCACATGTTGCTGAACTATCCGCCTATCACCGACATGCTCTCCATATTTTCTTCCGTATGATGCTGCTCTGCTTCGAAGCCATCTGCAAAACGCGCGTGGATGGCAGATTGTATGGCTGGCAGGAGGAGATGCTGCCGGCCTTCTTCTCTCATTATCTCTTTTACATTCAACACATCATTACCATACAGGCATGTTTTCATACTACCGGTAGCGGATATACGAAGACGGTTACAGGTGCCGCAAAAAGTACGGCTGTAGGCAGGGATCACACCTATATTGCCTTTGTGGCCGGGAATATGATAGTTGAGCGAAGTAGAGTGGGGTGCATCCGCTATTTTTTGTAACGTATAGTCTTCCCCGATAGTAGCAAGAATTTTATGATAGTTCCATACAATCCCTGAAAACGTATGTCCCTGCCCGTTAAAAGGCATTTCTTCAATAAATCTTACTGATACTGCATTGTTGCGTGTAAGTTCAGTAAATGCGCTTAATTCATCGGTGTTCACATTTTCCATCACCACTGTATTGATCTTTACCTGCATATTGTGTAGCAGCAGGCTTTCCAGTGTATCCATCACGGCGGGGAACCGGTTGCGGCGGGTAATTTGAAGGAAGCGGCCGGCCTGTAATGTATCCAGGCTCAGGTTAATATGTGTGATCCCCAGTTGTTGCAATGCAGGGATATACGCCTGTGTTAATACGCCGTTGGTAGTGATGGCAATTTCCCGGATACCGGGAATCGCTTTTATTTTTTCCAGCAGGCTCATTAAACCAGGGCGGAGAAAGGGCTCTCCACCGGTGATCCTTATTTTGGAAATGCCTGCGCTGGCAAGTGTTTGCAGCAGGCGGAGAATTTCGTTATCAGTAAGTAATGCCTTGCGTTGCACAAAATGCATGTTTTCCGGCATGCAGTAGGTACAACGAAGGTTGCACCGGTCTGTTACCGACAGGCGTACGTAGTCTATGATACGATGATGTGCATCTGTGAGCATTGTTATCAGCAGTTTTTGCCGGCCATCGGATTATCGAATGCCTGGCTGTCGTCCTCGTTTCTGTCTGTAAGACATTTAAAATCTTTCTCCACCAGGATGGTTAGCTCCGAGCCATCGGCATTGGGCAGCACCAGTTCAAAGCCTACCTGGTCGGGTGCATACCAGGCAGCAAGACGGGAAACCGGGAGCAGCAGGTGTACGCCATCGCGCTCCATTTTTATAACAGGATCAGAAATATCCTTTCCCCGGAGGCAGAAATGAAGGGTACCGGCGCCTATATGCGTAATTGATTCCACTTTCCCGGTGTTTTCCAGGAGCTCTACATCTGCTTTATCCAGGCGGTATCTTATACTGTTGCCTCGTAACCTTATTTTCATAAAATTGATTTTCTGCCGTATTAAAATTACTACTTTATCGGGGCTATATTGTAGTTTTAACGAACAATTTACGGAGTATGGGTATATTATTGTTCGGAGCGGCCAAAGATATTGCCGGTGTACCGGTGCTTGACAAGCCGGAACATATTACAGATGTAGCCACCCTGAAGGCCTGGTTGTTCGAGGTATATCCTTCGTTGCAGCAGCTCAGGTCTGTGATGATAGCGGTAAACCGGACCTATGCAGCTGATACACAGGTAATAAGCAGCCAGGATGAGATTGCGGTGATCCCGCCGGTGAGTGGAGGCTGAGCATTGTTTTTAGTTTTAGTATTTAAAAGATGGAAATATTAATAGATATCAAAAATACCATTACCGTGCAGGAAGCGCTGGACTTCATCCATGCGCCGGAATGCGGAGGGGAAGTGATCTTTTCCGGTACCGTGCGTAATCACACCAGGCAACGGCCGGTATTGAAATTATTTTATGAGTGTTATGAGGCGATGGCTATTTCTGAAATGCAGAAGATAGCGGCGCAGGTAGCGGAAAAATGGGATATACAGCGCCTGGCCATGCTCCATGCGGTTGGAGATAAATATCCCGGCGATATTGCAGTGGTGATAGCGGTGGCTTCTGCCCACAGAGGGATCGCTTTTGACGCCTGTGAATTTGCGATAGATACCCTTAAAGAAACTGTTCCTATCTGGAAAAAGGAATTTTTTGCAGACGGGGAAATTGTTTAATACAGCTATTCAGCCGCTGGCCCGGACACATTTGTACCCTTACTGTTGGTTAACTATGCCAGGCCGGCTTATTTCTCCAGGTCTTTCAGTGCTTCCGCCTTTTCTTCGGGCGTATTGGCATTAAACTGTTCTGCTGCATACGGATTGTTGAAAAGCGCGATATCTGTATTCAACATGGTTTTGCGCGGGCAATTCTTCCCGGCATTTACATTTTCCTTCAATGAATTTAACCCCGCTGGTTCCCATATGGAGATAAGCGGTTCCGGCAGGTTATTTACCGGGCTTACAAAAGTGGTAGCTGCTTTACCGGCATCACGAGACGCGATGAGCAGTTCGAGGCTTTGTTTGCTGAGCAGGGGAAGGTCGCAGGCTATGACCAGCCAGGCGGTTTCCGGTTGCAGCGCATGTGCGCTCAGGAGCCCGGCAGACGGTCCTCCAAAGGGTGCTGAATCGGGTACCAGGTGCGGGTAACCCCCAAAATCAGCCTGCTGTTCTTTCCGGCAGGAAATATACACTTCCGGCAGCAGCGATTGCAATAAAGTAACGAGGTATTGCCATTGCGGCATACCATGATAGGGGATATTGCTTTTATCTTCCTGCATGCGGGTGCTGAAGCCGCCGCACAGCACCAGTCCTTTTAATGGCGCTTTATTAACGGGTATAGTCATGTTTACCGCCTGTTTTGCTGATGAGTTTTGTTTCGCGGATGATCATATCCTGGGTAAGGGCTTTGCACATATCATAAATGGTAAGTGCCGCCACGCTGGCGCCGGTGAGGGCTTCCATTTCCACGCCTGTTTTGCCGTTGGTTTTTACTGTACAACGGATCACCGCTTCCTCTTCTTCCAGGTGTATCTGCACATCGCAGCCATCCAGCAGCAAGGTATGGCAAAGCGGGATAAGCTCCGGCGTTTTTTTTGCTGCCATGATACCTGCAATGATAGCGGTTTGAAATACGCCACCCTTGCGGGTTTGAATATCCTGTCCGTGAAACTGGGCGCGTATCACCTGGGGCAGGTACACACGGCTCTCGGCAACGGCTATACGATAAGTATCGAGTTTGCCGCTGATGTCTACCATAGCAGGCTGGCCACTTTCGTTCAGGTGTGAAAAAGCATTACTTGATTCATTGGACATAAAATCATAAATTTAGACAAGTTCACTTTATACAAAAGTAATTCAAAATGATGTTGACTGTTGCTGCTGCATTTAAGGCTGTGATGCAAACTGTGCGGGACCTGGGTACCGAAACGGTGCCTTTTGAATCCGCTGCCGGCCGTATTTTGCGGGAGCCTGTACTGGCCGACAGGCCCTTTCCGCCATTCGACCGGGTAACTATGGATGGCATCGCTGTTAATTACGACAGCTTTGCCCGCGGTCAGCATATTTTTGGAGTGGAAGATATACAGGCTGCAGGCACACCGCAGCTGCAGCTTTCCAACACGGCCAACTGTATAGAAGTGATGACCGGCGCCGTGTTGCCGGAAATGACAGATACCGTTATCCAGTACGAACATCTTACACCTTCAGAGCATGAAGGATTTCGCCGTTTTACTGTGCATGGCGCCGTAAAAAAAGGACAGAACATTCATAAGAAAGGATCAGATGTAGATGCTGGCTCTGTACTGATAAAACCCGGAACGCTGATAGGCCCTGCGGAAGCCGGTGTATTGGCTACAGTGGGCCAAACTACGGTAGAAGTAAGCAAACTGCCCAGGGTAGCAGTGATTGCCACCGGAAATGAACTGGTAGCTGTACATGAAACACCGGAGCCTCACCAGGTGCGTATTTCCAATATTTACAGCCTGCTGGCATCGCTGGCTCAACTTGGCATCACAGCCCGTTATGTGCATTTACCGGATAACGAGGCGGAAATGAAGGACCAGCTTTTGCCCCTGTTGCGGGAAACAGACATATGGATCAGCTCAGGCGCTGTTAGTGCCGGCAAATATGATTTTCTGCCTGCAGTATTGGAACAGCTTGGCATGCAGCAGGTATTTCATAAAGTACAGCAGCGACCCGGGAAGCCTTTCCTGTTTGGCACTTTCAAGAACGGCCCTGTTGTGTTTGCCTTGCCGGGAAACCCGGTATCCGGATTCATGTGTTTTTACCGTTATGTGCACGCATGGATACAATCCGCTATGGGTGCGGCTTTGCCGGAGCCCTGTTACGCACAGTTATCGGAGAAGGTGATATTTGATGCGGCCCTGGAATATTATTTGCCGGTAAAATTGCAGTCGCAGCCCAACGGCATGCTCCTGGCTATTCCGCAGCCCTACCAGGGTTCAGGCGATCTGGCCAGTTTGCTGAAGGCAGACGCATTTTTAACCCTGCCGCTGGAGCAGGATGTTTTTGAAAAAGGAAGCAGTTACCAGGTATGGCGGTTCCGTTAAGCAAACGCTCCCGGTGATTTTCCTGCAATATGCCCCCTGACCGGTTAAACCCGTTCTGCATTTGATAGTCTCACTACAAATAAATGCTTATGGCTGAAGTTGCCCGTAAAATTCAGATGCAACATCTCGCCTGGCGCGCTGGCTTCGGAGAAACCCTCCCTGTGATCTCCCACTGGGAAAGCAAAAGGCGGGAAAAAATTGTGAATAAAGTACTTATCGGGCCTGCAAGAGCGTCAGTTACTTCTGTAGATGTGGTAGCAGCAGATGACCTTCCGGATTACAGGAAGCAGAAAACAATGACCCCTGAAGAAAAGAAGGCAGTGCGGAAAATGAATGACGAGGGCATTAAAGACCTGAATGTATCATGGGTAAATGCGATGGTACATAGTGAACATCCTCTCCGGGAAAAGATGAGCCTTTTCTGGCATGGTCATTTTGCCTGCCGTACACAAAATGTATTATTCAACCAGCAGTTGTTGTCGGTAGTTCGTGAAAACGCCCTGGGCAACTTTGGTGATCTGCTCAGCACAGTGTCCAAAAGCCCGGCCATGCTGCAATTTCTCAACAATCAACAGAACCGCAAACAACATCCCAATGAAAACTTTGCCCGTGAAGTAATGGAATTATTTACGATGGGAAGAGGCAATTATTCAGAACAGGATGTGAAGGAAGCTGCGAGAGCCTTTACAGGATGGGGCTTTGATGAAACAGGCACTTTTGTTTTCAGGGAAAAACAGCATGACGATGGCCTGAAAAATTTCCTGGGGAAACAAGGGAATTTTAATGGAGATGATGTCTTGAAAATATTATTGGAACAACGGCATACTGCCAGGTTTATTACCGCAAAAATATACCAGTACTTCGTATCAGAAACACCTAATGAGGAGCGTATTACGGCATTGTCGGAGAAGTTTTACCAGTGGGGCTATAACATCAAATCCCTGATGAAGGAAATATTTATGGCCGATTGGTTTTACGATTCAAATATTGTGGGTAACCGGATCAAATCGCCTGTGGAATTGCTGGCAGGCATCCGCAGAACCATACCCATGACCTTTGAAAAGGAAGAAGTGATGTTACTGTTCCAGCGGGTATTGGGGCAGTTGCTTTTTTATCCGCCCAATGTAGCAGGATGGCCCGGTGGGCGAAGCTGGATCGACAGTTCCAGCCTGATGTTCCGCCTGCGTGTGCCCCAGGTAATATTGTATTCCCAGGCCTTTAATGTAAAGCCTAAGGAACTGACACCTGAAATGGGTGATGGGGCTAATTATAAAATGACCCTTCAGATCAACGATTTCCTGAAACGGCAATTTGCGAAAAAAGTGAATGCCAAGGTAGACTGGGACCCTTATGTGGCCGGTTTTGAGAAGGTGCCGAGAGAGAAATTGGCCGATGAAATTGCCGGTGTTTTGTTACAGCAACCTGGTAATATAAGCCGGTCGTTGCTGGAGAAATATGCCGATAGCAGCAGCCGGGAAAACTATATTAAAACAGTCACCATTGATGTAATGAGTACACCGGAGTATCAATTGTGTTAAACTATTAACCGCTAAAAGTAATGCTATGCTGATTCTCAACAGGCGCCGTTTTTTACAGGTAGGCTCACTGGCTTCTGCGGCGATGATGATGCCAAAGTTCCTGAAGGCGCTGGAAAGAGGCCATCTGGTGCCTTCGGGTAACAAAGTGCTGGTGATCATTCAATTATCTGGCGGTAATGATGGATTGAACACCGTTATTCCTTACCGTAATGATATTTACTATAAAGCCCGTCCTGCGCTGGGAATAAAAAGGGAGGCTGCGCTTTCCCTGAATGATGAACTGGGGATCCACCCGGCATTGAAAGGCTTAAAGGCTTTATATGATAACGGGGCGCTGGGTATCCTGAATAACGTAGGTTACCCTAACCCCGACCGGTCACATTTCCGCTCTATGGATATCTGGCATTCTGCAAGCCAGTCGGATGAATACTGGTCCGACGGCTGGATAGGCCGTTACCTTGATGCCCAATGCAAGGGATGTGATAAACCTACACAGGCCCTGGAAATAGATGATACCCTGAGCCTGGCCTTAAAAGGCGACAACGACAAAGGGCTTGCAATGACCGATCCGGCAAGGCTTTACGGCACCAGCAATGATAAATATTTTGCGGAGCTATTAAAGCAGCATACCAGTGGAAACGATCATCATAATAATGCGGATTACCTGTATAAAACGATGGGTGAAACCATTTCTTCTGCAGCCTATATCCAGCAACAGTTTAAAACATACAAATCTTCTGCTCCTTACCCCAATACAGAGCTGGGTAGGAACCTGCGAACCATTGCCAACCTGGTAATGTCGGATATCAACACGAAAGTATATTATGTATCGCATGGGAGTTTTGATACCCATGTAAACCAGCAGGACCAGCAGGCCCGCCTGTTTGGTCAGCTGAGCGATGCGCTGACCGTGTTTACAGATGATCTGAAGAACAATCATCGTTTTGAAGATGTGGTAGTGATGACCTTTTCTGAATTTGGGAGAAGAGTTAGTCAGAATGCCAGCGGAGGCACGGATCATGGCACGGCCAATAACATGTTCCTGGTAGGTGGAGGATTGAAACAGCCGGGACTTATCAACAGCGGCCCTGACCTGCTTAACCTGAAAGACGGGGACCTGCAATACCAGGTAGATTTCAAAAGCGTATATGCCACACTGTTATCCAGCTGGCTGGGCGCCGATGATAAGGCGATATTGAAGGCGGAGTACCCGCATTTGTCTTTTGTATAACGCGGAATTTGTCTTGGGACACTGATTATGATGATTATGATGATTAGTTTGATTTTATTTTTTTAAGAAGAATAATTAAGGGAGATATAAGCGGATCTATGTCGCTTTTTATCTCCCTTAATATTTATAAAATCCAAAATAATCATCATAATCATCATAATCAGTGTCCCAAGACAATCGCCGAAGGCGATTACTGCCCCTGCTGAGTTACACTCGCCCTGAAGGCACCGTCTTTTGTGATGCGTGGCCCGCCAACGCCGGTGGCATCTTTCAGCGTGCCGGAAAAAGTGCCTTCCACTGCCTGGTTGTCTATGCTTGTAATGGTAATAACGAAATCAGTGCTGCCTGCTGAAGTAAGATTAGTATAGTAGGTGCTGTTCAGGGAAATGAGCATACCATTTCCTTTTTGAGTGGCAGCATACACACCTGGTTTAAATGGCATGGATGCAGTGGCCAATGTAAAAGTAATTACATCGCCATTGTAACTCTGACCGGTGATTTCCATAGTAGGATAATCATTGTCCGGGTTTTCATCCGTTAAATTGGGCAAGGTAATAATGCCCTTTGGATTTTCTGAAAGATAAACCCTGTTATCCAGCTTCAATGATATAAATCTGCGTTGGCGGCTATCGTTTTTGTCCTTGTCGCAGGAAGTGCCCAGTAAAACAATGGCGCTGAGCAATACGGTAACTAATATGCGCATAGGTTATATTATAATCTGTTTTAATTAATTCGCGGCTAAATTAAACATTTAAAAAACAAAAAACGGATGCCGGTAAAGGATTGTTACACCCGGTTACCGGCATCGGTATGATCATTAAAAGTTGGATCTAGGCTTTGCGGGCGGTACGGTACAGGTACCAGCCCATAAACGCAAAAAAGGCGCATCCTATTATATAGTATCCACCCTGCCCGATGATATTTGTTAGCAGTTGTTGATTATTCAGTTTGGCAAGGATCACAGCCGACCAGTCGAAACCCGCCAGGATGGCTATAATCACGCCGGCTACTGCCCCTCCGGCCACAAGGCCCGTGGCAAAGAGATTGCCCTTACCCAGCTCTTCTTCTTCCGGGGATATTTTTTTGTTGGCTTTCTTTTGCCGATGATCAACCACTCCACGGATAGCGCCACCAACAAAGATGGGCAAAGTTGTGGATAATGGAAGATAGGCGCCTACCGCGAAGGAAAGCGAATTAACGCCGCACAGTTCCATGGTAACAGCGAGGAACACGCCTACCAGTACAAACTGCCAGTCGAGGTTAAATGAAAGAATTCCCTTAGCCAGTGTAGCCATGAGCGTACCCTGCGGGGCAGGATAATATGCGCTGCCGATTGCATGTTCGGTAACGCCATGCGCTATCATATCTGCCGTAGGCTTATCCAGGAACTTTACAGTTAAACCAATTACCACGGAAGAAACAATGGCCCCGATGAACAATGCTATCTGCTGGTACATGGGGGTAGCGCCTACGATGTAGCCTGATTTCAGGTCCTGGGAGGTACCGCCGGCATTTGCAGCGGCAATACAGATCATACCTCCTACTACCAGCGCCATGGGCTCATACACTTTACCGGTCCAGCCAACAGCAATAAACACCAGGCAGGTGCCCATGAGCGTAGCGATGGTCATACCGGAAATGGGATTATTGGAAGAGCCGATAAGGCCTACAATGCGGCTGGATACGGTAACGAAAAATGCGCCGAATACTACCACGAGCAAACCTACCAGTAGTTTTTTACCGATGGAATCGCCGGGGAGCTGCGGCAGGAAGGCCATAAGCAGGATGAGCGCAATACTGCCAAACAGTACTACTTTCAGACTGAGGTCCTTTTCTGTTCTTGGTACATTTCCTTTTGCATCTGCATTGGCGGGGCCATCTTTGATGGCGCCCAGGCTTCCTTTGAAAGAGGAAATGATAGTGGGGATCGTTTTTAACAGGGTAATGAAACCGCCTGCCGCTACGGCGCCCGCGCCTATTTGTCTTACGTAGGCATAATACACTGCAGAAGAATAATCGGAGAAGGTATGTGTAAGCGGGTTCCAGTCGCCCTGCCCGCCTGGTGTTTGCAGGTTGGCGAGGTAGCCTATTTTCACCAGTTGTGTAGCGATCATATCAGGCGGCAGCAATGATGCCAGTAAAGGAATGAGCGCCAGCCAGCTAAGCACGCCGCCGGCTACCAGTACTCCGGCAATGCGAGGGCCGATAATATAGCCTACACCCATATACTCCGGTGTGATATCGGCACTGATCTTGGCGGAAGGGAAAAATTTGCTGGCCTGTTTGGTCATGTATTCCGGCGTTTCGGCAATTACATGCAGGATCTTTTGCAGGATGGCATAGGCAAAAGCAAAGCCCAGGCCATAGAAGGCGGTTTTGGCAAAGTCGCCGCCCTTCTCCCCGGCTATTAAAACATCGCCACAGGCGGTACCTTCCGGGTAGGGCAGGGTTTTATGTTCTTTTACGATCAGCGATTTTCTTAACGGGATCATCATAAGGGTGCCGAGGATACCGCCGAAAATGGCCAGGATGAGTATAGTGAAATAGTTGAAGAATTGTGCGCCGCCGCCATCGCTCAGGAACAGGAAGCCCGGCAGTGTGAATACCACTCCGGCGGCTATTGATTCGCCGGCAGACCCGGTAGTTTGGATAATGTTGTTTTCCAGGATGGTGGTATTGAAGAATTTTCTTCCCAGTGTAATAGCGATAACGGCGATGGGGATAGATGCAGAAACGGTAAGACCCGCTTTCAGCGCCAGGTACACAGTGGCGGCGCCGAAGATGATGCCGAATACGCAGCCAAGCAAAATAGATTTCAGCGTAAATTCTTTCATTTGTACGCCGGGTAGAACAAAGGGTTTGAAGTTGTTATCGGGCATAAGATTGTTTATGGATTACAGGTAGAGATGTTATAATGAATGAATTTACTTTTAAAAAAGGAAAGGAGGAAAGTTATCCGCTTTCCTCCTTTCCTTTTTATAATAATATTGACTACCGGACACCGTGCATCCATTTTTTCAGGAAGCTGGTAGAGAGGAACAGTAGTATGGCAGCGCCTCCCGGCAGGATCACAAACACCATGAAAAACTCATAGAGGTTGTGGATGGTGAAACCTGCGAAGGTAGGGTAATGTGTAGCCAGTTTAAGCTCCTGTAATTTATCCAGTTGCTGCGCAGTGGCAGTGATGGTGCCATCGAGAATGCCTTTCAGGTCGATACCGTTCTGCGAAGCGAGCTGATATTTATCCAGTGTGGGTGGCAACAGTGCTCCCAGGGTACCGGCCAGTGCATAACCGGCGGCATTGGCGAGGAACCATACTCCCATAAGCAGGGAGGAGAAACGGTGAGGCGCCAGCTTGGCTACCAGCGAGAGCCCGATGGGCGACAGGCACAATTCGCCAAGCGTATGGAAAAGGTACATCAGGATCAGCCAGCTAACACCAAGTTTTTCGTTGGGGCCGAGGCTCTTCATTTGCAGGGCGATGATAAAGAACCCGAATGCCAGTAATGCCAGCCCGATGGATTGTTTCATGGGAGAGATAGGCTCCAGGTTACGCTGTTGTAATTTGAGCCATAACCAGCTGAAAGGCAATGCAAA
Source organism: Chitinophaga sp. OAE865 (assembly GCF_040546735.1). NCBI lineage: Bacteria > Pseudomonadati > Bacteroidota > Chitinophagia > Chitinophagales > Chitinophagaceae > Chitinophaga > Chitinophaga sp. OAE865. The sequence continues at coordinate 1,317,899 of NZ_JBEPOF010000001.1, forward strand.
TACGATGATGAAGATAGAGTTGGCGTTTTGAACGAAGGAAGGAGGCATATCCCAGCCGAAGAGGCGGCGATCTGTCTGATAATCAGCTACAAAGGTAAGGGAGGAACCAGCTTGTTCAAAGCAGGCCCAGAAGAAGATAACGAAGAAGGCCACGAAATAGATAACGGTGATTTGTTGTCTTTCTACTTTGGTAATGGATTTATCGGTAAGGATCAATACAGCAAGACTGATACCGGCTGCATATATAAATGGATACACCCATGATTTGATTGGGTTGGGATCGAGCGACAGGAAGTGGATACCGAAGAAGAGGACTACCATTAAAACGAGGACACCGATAATGGCGCCGGTAGTAAATTTGGCTTTATCGGCTTCGCCGGTGGCAGTAAGAGTTTTGGAGAAATCCGGTTTACCGCCGATGGCTTCACCGTTGGGTTTTATTACGTATTTATCTTTCAGGAAGAAAAACAGGATAGTTCCTGTGAACATGGCTATGCTGGCAGCAAGGAATCCCCATTTGAAAGCGCTGACCATTCTTACACCGTCTACTTTTACGTCGCCAAGGATGGGGCAGATGAGCATACCCAGGAAGGCGCCCATGTTGATGCCCATATAAAAGATGGTGAAGGCAGAATCGAGGCGGCCATCGTTTTTGGGGTAAAGCTGGCCCACCATAGAAGATATGTTGGGTTTAAAAAAGCCGTTGCCCATAATAATTATGAAGAGGGCGAGCCAAACGATCATTTTGGCTGTGTCCACGTTGGTGGCATAGAGAATGGCGCTGAGCACCATGAGCAGCTGCCCTACGCCCATTATAAAACCACCTAATATAATACAGTTCCTGTTACCGAGATACCTGTCGGAGATGTATCCTCCCAGCATGGGGGTAAGATAGCATAAGCCAAGAAAGCCGCCATAGATGATAGAGGAATCTGCTTCTGAGAAAGCCAGCGCATTTACCAGGAAGAGCGTTAGCAACGCCCGCATGCCATAAAAATTGAAGCGTTCCCACATTTCCGTGGCAAATAATACTGAGAGCCCCTTAGGGTGGCCCTTCTGCGAGGCAATAGGGGACTCTTGTGCAACAGTAGTTTGCATCATAAATTGGTTAGTTTTAGCAATAGTTGTTTAGATTTCGTGAACCTTTAAATGTGGCAAGTTAAATAAAATCGTTAATCTCCGTAAAAAAATGGTATAAATGCTCATTTTTTGCGGTTTTTTGATCTTTCTTTGCACTTTCTTTCGCATCTGCATTTATTAGGCAATTCATATGAACATACTATTACTTGGAAGTGGTGGCCGGGAACACGCACTGGCCCTTAAAATGTCACAAAGTACCCTTTGCGGTCAGTTATTTATTGCACCGGGTAATGCCGGTACCGCTCAATGCGGCACGAACGTTAACATGGGTGTAAGTGAATTTGAAAAGATAAAGACCTTTTGCCTGGATAATGCGATAGACATGGTGGTGCCCGGATCTGAAGAAGCCCTGGTAAACGGGATCTATGATTTCTTTCAGAATGATCCCCTGCTGCAGCATATCCCTGTACTGGGCCCTTCAAAGCAAGGCGCACAGCTGGAAGGGAGTAAGGCTTACGCCAAGCTGTTTATGGAAAGGAATAATATTCCCACTGCTGCCTACCGGGAATTTAATGAGCAGAATTATGAAGAGGGCCTGGCCTATCTTCAACAGCACTCCTTACCAATTGTGTTAAAGGCCGATGGCCTGGCGGCAGGTAAAGGCGTGGTAATAGCGGCTTCCTATGAAGAAGCGGCAGAAGAATTTGAGCAGATGATCCGTTCCGCGAAGTTCGGAGATGCCAGTAAAACCGTGGTAGTAGAGCAATTTCTTACCGGCATTGAGCTGTCTGTATTCGCAATTACGGATGGCCACACTTATAAGATATTACCTGAAGCAAAGGATTATAAAAGAATCGGTGAAGGCGACCTTGGGCTGAATACAGGTGGTATGGGAGCGGTATCTCCCGTGCCGTTTGCAGATGCCGCATTTATGAAAAAGGTGGAAGATGAAGTGATCCGGCCCACTATAGCGGGCCTTTCCAGGGAAGGCATTGTGTATCATGGCTTTGTCTTTTTTGGCCTGATTAATGTAGAAGGTTCGCCTTTTGTAATTGAATATAACTGCCGTATGGGCGATCCGGAAACGGAAGTGGTGATGCCACGTTTGAAGAATGATGCACTGGAACTGTTCAGTGCGGTGATGACCGGCAAACTGAGCGGGCAAACCATATACGCAGACGAGCGTGCAGCAGCTACGGTAATGCTGGTATCGAAAGGGTATCCTGAAGCATATGAAAAGAATAAGGTGATCAATGGTATCCCCGCGCCTACCCGCGATCAGGTGGTGTTTCATGCCGGTACCCGTCAGGAAGGCGATGAGGTGCTGACCAATGGCGGCCGTGTATTGGCTATTACTTCACTGGCATCAGACCTGACCATGGCACTGGCACATTCTATACAAACAGCGGAGCAGATCACATTTGACGGCAAGGTATACCGCCGGGATATCGGTTATGAATTCATTTAACCGTTGACCGGGATTCATTTACAGTGGGGAGGACTGGTACAGGACAATTGAAAAGCGGGACTTGTAAAGGCACAATTTTAGGCAGCAGGAACAATTAAAACGGGGTTATCCCGTTCATCTGGTCGGAGCATAAAGAGAGCTGTTACTATGCCGTTTATACAACAAATAACTTTTTTTAATATTTAGCTGTATTATTGCAAGAATATCCATTTTTTGCATCGTATATTCGTTGGAATTATTCATTTTTGCATTCTAATTTTTGACCGTATCAACAATGGGATTTTTTAATTTTTTAACGCAGGAAATCGCGATTGATCTTGGTACAGCGAACACGCTGATAATTCATAATGACCAGGTGGTAGTGGACGAGCCTTCCATTGTAGCGATAGAACGGGCTAGTGGCAAAATTGTGGCAGTAGGAAAAAAGGCCATGATGATGCACGAAAAAACACACGAATATCTTCGTACTATACGTCCCCTGAAAGATGGCGTGATAGCGGACTTTAATGCCGCTGAAGGAATGATCAGGGAACTCATAAAAATGATCTACCCCAAGAAACCTTTATTTGCACCCAGCTGGCGCATGGTGATCTGCATTCCTTCCAGTATTACGGAAGTGGAAAAGAGAGCAGTGCGTGACTCCGCTGAGCAGGCAGGGGCGAAAGAGGTATACCTGATCCATGAGCCTATGGCAGCCGCACTCGGTATTGGTATCGATGTGGAAGAGCCGGTAGGTAACATGATCATTGACATAGGCGGTGGTACTACCGGTATCTCCGTAATTGCACTGGCAGGTATTGTGTGCGACCAGAGTATCCGTATTGCCGGTGATGAATTTACTGCTGATATCATGGAAGCCCTGCGCCGTTATCATAGCCTCCTGATCGGTGAAAGAACAGCAGAACAGATCAAGATCCATATCGGATCTGCCCTGAAAGAACTGGACAACCCACCGGATGATATTCCTGTTAACGGAAGGGATCTGGTAACCGGTATTCCCAAACAGATCATGGTATCTTACCAGGAAATTGCGGAAGCCCTTGATAAATCTATCTTTAAGATCGAAGAAGCCATCCTGAAAGCGCTGGAAACAACGCCTCCTGAGCTGGCATCAGATATTTACCGCAGAGGTTTATACCTGACCGGCGGCGGAGCCCTGCTGCGTGGCCTGGATAAACGTCTTACCCAAAAAATTAAACTGCCGGTACATGTAGCGGACGATCCTTTACGTGCGGTGGTTAGAGGTACTGGTATTGCCTTGAAGCATGTAGGCAAGTATCCGTTCCTGATGCAATAAAACCATTTGTGATCCGGATATGTTGTTATTCATCCTGTGGGAAGGAAGAACAATGTATCCGGATAACCAAATCCTAAAATAGTGCGCGCTTGTGCGAAATCTAATCATTTTCTTTAGGCGATATTTTAACTTCTTCTTATTTCTGCTGCTGGAAGTGATTTGTATGGTACTGGTGTTCCAGCATAACAACTTTCAGCGCGCCGCCTATCTCAGTTCCGCTAATGACATCAGCGGGAAATTATATGATAAGTATAATAATGTCCAATATTACTTTCATCTGAAGTCGACCAACGACAGCCTGGTGAATGAGAACATGCGCCTGCACAATATGCTCCGTACCAGTTACGACAGCATGATTACCACCAACGGGATCAAAACAGATACCGTTCGCCAATACAGCGATGATACTGCACACCGTGTTATTGGCACACAGATCCGGCGGTATGAGTACTTCTCCGCTAAAGTGATCAACAACTCCATCAATAAGCCTGTTAACTATATTACTATTCACCGCGGCAGCCTGCAGGGGATCCGCCCCAACATGGGCGTTATCAGCAGCAGCGGCGTGGTGGGCGTAGTGAGAAGCGTGAGCGATAACTACGCAGTAGTGCTGTCTATGCTCTCCAAATCCAATTCCGTATCCATCAGCGCCCGCCTGGGACAGGGAAAGGAAATGGGCTCCGTACACTGGGATGGCGAAGATGCCGGTTATGCCCTGCTGAAAGATGTGCCGAAAAGCGCCAAGATACATAAGGGAGATACTGTAGTGACCAGCGGTTTCTCGGCCCTGTTCCCTGAAAACATCCCGATCGGCTATGTAGAAAGCATTGCCGTAGGAGATAAGGCCAGCACTTCGTTTACTATCCGGTTAAAATTGGCTACCAATTTCTTTAACCTGCAATATGTGTACGTGATAGAAAACCTGCTGAAAGAAGAACAACAACGATTGGAAGATTCAACGTATAAGTTGATTAAATGAGTATACTGTTAAGAAATATAATCCGCTTTGTGCTCCTGCTGCTGATTCAGGTGTTCGTGCTCAATGAAATATTGCTGCACCAGCTGGTGAGCCCCTATCTTTATATGCTGTTTGTACTGGCGCTGCCATTTAACCTGCCACGCCCGGTGCTGATGCTCCTGGGTTTGCTGATGGGACTTTCGCTGGATATGTTTATGAATACACCGGGCATGCATGCAGCCGCCTGCGTGTTCATTGCTTATCTGCGCCCGTTTATTATAAATATCCTATCGCCCCAGGGAGGTTTTGAAACTACCCAGAAAACGCCTTCGATGACCAGTATGGGCGTGTCCCAGTTTCTCATCTATGCTGCTATCCTGGTATTCCTGCACCATACACTTTTCTTCATACTGGAAGTATTTGGTATGGGCAACCCGTTATACCTGGTGATGAAGATCGTCTTTTCAACACTGGCCAGTCTTTTCCTGATTGTGCTATATGAACTGCTGTTCTTCTCAAAAAAATAGTAGCTGCTTTTTACGTAGGTTTGTAACTTAAAATAATTCCGTCCTTAATAGCATGTCAGTATTCAATCAGCCCAGGAAAAGAGTAATACAGCTGATCATACTTGGGATGGTGGTACTGATCATCACCAGGTTATTCTTTCTCCAGGTAGTGGAAAAGAAATACGCCAAGCTGGCGGATGCCAATGCCGTGCTTCGTAAGGTCATTTACCCAAGCCGTGGTATCATCTACGACCGGCAGAACCGCAGCATCCTTGGCAACGATGTATTGTATGACCTGGTGGTTACGCCTGCCAGTGTAAAAAGCATTGATACCGGTTATCTCTGTAATATTTTAAAAATAGATAAAGAAGAATTCAGAAAACGGATCGTTACCGCCATTATTAAAAACGGGCGTGTAAGACAATCGGTTTTTGCTCCTCTCCTGGCCCCGGAAATATTCGGGCAACTACAGGAAAGCATGTACCTTTTCCAGCCCGGCTTTGAACTGGTACCCCGGCAAATACGCTCCTACCCTTATTCAGCAGCAGCTAATATCCTGGGATATATCGCGGAAATTTCCCCCGCCATGTTAAAGGACACTGCTAATTACGGGTTGTATAACTCCGGTGACTACCTCGGATTCACGGGACTTGAAAAAACCTATGAAACGGTGCTCATGGGACAGCGTGGGATACAATACCTGATCAAAGATAATCTCAACAGGCCACAGGGATCCTATGAGAACGGGGAATTTGACAGTGCGGCGGTAGCCGGCAGGAACCTGCGCCTCTCCCTGGATATTGAACTGCAGGTGCTTGGTGAAAAATTAATGAAAGGCAAATCGGGCAGTATTGTAGCCATCGATCCGCAAACAGGCGGTATCCTGGCTATGGTAAGCGGCCCCAGCTTCGACCCCAACCTGCTTACCGGTCCTTACCGGAGCGCCAACTTCAGCAAACTGTATACAGATACTACCAAGCCGCTGTTTAACCGTGCTATCCAGGCTACTTATCCGCCCGGATCTACGTTTAAACCGATGATTGCACTGGTGGGGCTGGATGAAGGGGTGATCACCCCCAGTTTTGGTTACCCCTGCGGTGGCGCCTATTACGGTTGTTCGCGGCCTATCAAGTGCGAGCACCATGATGCAGGGCACGCAGCCAACCTGCGGCTGGCTTTATCGCATTCCTGTAACTCCTATTTTTCGCACGTATACCGCCTGAGTGTGGATGCCGGTAAATTCGGAGGTATCAAGGTAGGCGGTATGCAGAAATGGGCCGATTATATGAACAGCTTCGGCTTTGGTCATAAAGTGGGAATAGACATTCCCAGTGAAGGCCGGGGACTGGTGCCGGATAAGAAATATTATGATGCCAGGTACAAAGGCAGCTGGAACTCCTGTACTTCTGTGTTCTTAGGGATCGGACAGGGGGAACTGCTGTTAACACCGCTGCAAATGGCAAATGCCATGTGTATTGTGGCTAACCGTGGCTCTTACTATATCCCGCATTTTGTGGCAAGCATCGACAACGACAATACCCATCTCCTGGACAAATACAAACAAAAGCACGAGGTGGCTCATATCTCTGATACTGCCTACAGTGCGGTTATTCATGGTATGACGGATGTGGTGGAAAGCGGTACCGGCCGTATTGCACAAATTGAAGGGATTACTATCGGTGGTAAAACAGGTACCGCAGAAAATTATGGGATAGTGAATGGAGTAAGAACAAAATTGAAGAACCACGCGGTATTTGTGGCCTTTGCCCCTGCGGAGAAAGCTCGTATAGCCATAGCCGTGATCGTGGAGAACTCCGGTTTCGGTGCAAAGTATGCAGCGCCTATTGCCAGTTTGATGATGGAGAAATACCTGAAAGACAGTATCTCCACCAAACGTCAGCCACTGTTGAAATCAGTGATGGAAACAGTAACAATAGATCAGGCCATGCTGGCAAAATCGCACCTTGACTCATTGAATCAGAACGCAGTTATTAAAAAGAATAAGCCTTAACCAATCATCGAATAAACCGATTAATCAATAATGAACCGCTCGCAAGCCAAACTGACACAAGGGATTGACTGGCCAATAGTTGGCCTGTACCTGGCATTGGTGATCATAGGCATCATGTCCATTTTTGCTGCGGAATACCGGGGGGATGATAGCGTGTGGCAGGATATCCTGCATCCGAATAAAAACTATTCAAGGCAGCTCATCTGGTTTGGTGTGTCGATTGTGCTGGCGGCTATTATATGGCTAACGGACAGTAAGTTCTTTACCGCTACAGCCAACCTCATGTATGCGGGCGGGCTATTGTTGCTGCTGCTCGTGCTGGGGATAGGTAAAGACGTAAAAGGATCGCATTCCTGGCTGGTGATCGGCGGATTCCAGTTCCAGCCTGCGGAACTGACCAAACTCTGCACCAACCTGGCGCTTGCCAAGTACCTGTCGTCGCAGGAAACGGATTTCACGAAACTACGATCGAGGCTGATAGCTGCTGCACTGGCCTTGATACCGGCGGGTATTATCATTTTGCAGGACGAAACAGGATTGGCGCTGGTATATTTTTCCTTCTTCCTGGTAATGTTTCGGGAAGGATTGCCCGGCGTGCTGCTGGTAATTGCCTTTTCGGGAATTGTGCTGGTATTGTCGGCCCTGCTGGTAGACCGAACGGTGCTCTTTATTATTTTCACGGTCATCACCGCGCTTGTCATATATTTTATGCGGCGCGAAATAAAACGAAAGCGATCGAAGCTGGCGCTGATACTGGGTATTTATGCCTTCTGCGGGCTTTTTGTAATGTTCGTGGTTCCTTTTGTATTTACCAAAGTGCTGAAGGATTACCAGGTACGCCGTATTGAGGTGATGCTGGGCAAGGAGAATGATCCTAAAGCCACCTATAATACCAGGCAGAGTATGATTGCCATCGGCTCCGGTGGTTTCTGGGGAAAAGGATACCTGAAGGGCACCCAAACCCGTTACGATTTCGTACCTGAGCAAAGCACCGACTTCATTTTTTGCACAATAGGGGAAGATTTCGGCTTTTTCGGCAGCGTTATTTTCCTGGGGATATATGTAGCCCTGCTTTTCCGGATCATTTTTGTGGCGGAGCGACAGCGATCGACCTTTACGCGCGTTTATGCATACGGAGTAGCCAGTATTATCTTTTTCCACCTGGCCATTAATATTGCCATGACCATAGGATTGGCGCCGGTAATCGGTATCCCGTTGCCATTGGTGAGTTATGGAGGGTCTTCCCTGATGACGTTTACTATGCTGATATTTATATTGCTCCGGTTGGATGCCGACCGCCAGATGGTGTTAAGATAGTATCTTTGCAAAATGGCACGTATCATTCCATTATCAGAAGGGTCATTTACCGTTGACGGGACCAAGAAGTTTTTTCCTTTTAAGCTGGGCACAGATAGCATGCAGGACCGCCCGCATGGTTCGTTGCTGGTGGAAATACAGCCGTTCCTGGTAATTACCGACCATGATTATATTTTATTCGACACCGGGTTGGGGTTCCGTAACCCTGATGGTGTATTGCAGATCCATCAACACCTGGTAGACAATGGCATTAATCCAATGGAGATTACCAAAGTATTGATGAGCCATTTGCATAAAGACCATTCCGGCGGCGTTTCTTCCGAGGATCCGATCACGGGGGAACGTACACTCAATTTTCCCGGCGCTACCTATTATGTGAACAACGAGGAAATGCTCTACGCTGTGGAACATTCCGGCAAATCCTATCTCTCCGAAGATATTATGCTGTTACAACAGCGCGATAACGTTGTATTCACTACCGGTAATGGTACTATAGACGGGTATATTCATTATGAAGTAACTGGTGGCCACTGCCCTTATCACCAGGTATTCCTGGTGGATGACGGGGAGGGTAAAATATTTTTCGGGGGAGATGTGGCGCCGCAGATATCCCAGATGAAAAGCCGGTTTGCAGCCAAATATGATTATGACGGCAAACGTAGTATGGAGCTTCGCCAGGAATTCCTGGAGCGTGGTAAACAGGAAGGCTGGACTTTCCTCTTTTATCATGATACCAAAGAGCCTTTTGTGAAGTTTGTCTGACTCAGGATTACGCTGATTACTTTGATTTGATCACTTTGGATTTTAAAGGATTCGGGGAGATAATAAGATGTATACGCCGTTTGACAGCTTGTCGCTTGCAGGACAGCATACCATCAAAACGTGGGAACAACAGGGCCGGAGCTGGGCATCGTACAGTGTTTACCGTCAACAGGCGTCCCATGAGCTTTATATTCCGCAAACGGTGCTCAACCTGGTGATAGAGGGCGAGAAAAGAATGTACGATGGCAGGCAGGTACATTACCTGCAGGCCGGCGATGTGATGGTAATTCCGGCCGGCAGCCTGCTCTGCTCTGAGATATTGCCTCCCCGGCAACAATACGGCAGCATTAACCTGGTGATCCCCGATGAGATGATCCTGGCATCGCTTAAAAAGAAGGACAATAAAAACAATACTCCCGGACGGGCATTAACTACGCTCCCGGCTGGTGGCCACTGGCGCCACTTCACCTGGTCACTTTTGCGCCGGTTTAAAAATGGAAGCCTTTCCTCCCCTGGTTATCATGAGATTATTTCAGAGGCACTTCATCTTATTTCCGGTAATGAAGCAATCAGCGCAATGCTTGCCAAATCCGCTATGTACCCCCTTCCCGACGTGATGGAGAAGCTAAGCACCGGTATCGCAGAAGTACGTTTACTGGAAGAGATGGCGGCAATGGGGCATATGAGCACCGCTACACTGAAACGCCGTTTCCGGGATATTTATCACAGTTCTCCCATGCATTGGGTGCTGGAAAAGCGGCTGCAGATGGCTGGTTTCCTGCTGCGCACTACTGAGCAGCCGATCCCGGAAATAGCCTATAGCACCGGGTTTGAAGATGTGACCCATTTTTACCGGCAGTTCCGCCGCTGTTTTAAAGTAACCCCGTTGCAATGGCGTAAAATGGAAACTGATCTTTTCAGCAAATAGTAGTATCCGCCGGCGACTTATATTGTGAGAAAAAAGCAATGGAAAGTCTTACCCACATTGGTGAAGCCTGGGTGCAGGCCTGGAACTCCCATAACCTCGATGAAATAATGTCGCATTACGATGATGATATTATTTTTTATTCTCCCTTAATTAAAAAGATCAATAACGATCCTACGGGCCGTATCCAGGGAAAGGAGCAGCTGCGCGCTTATTTTAACAGAGGGCTGGAAGCTTATCCTGATCTGCATTTTGAGCTGTATCATATCCTGGAGGGAGTGAACTCTATAGTGCTTTATTACAAAAGCATCAACGATAAATTAAGTGCGGAGCTGATGGTGATTAATGAGAAAGGGTTGGTGATTGAAGTAAGGGCGCATTATAAATAAGTAGTGGAATTGAATTGCGGGAGCGGGCTCCCGTAATTCTTCCTATGGCCTTCTTCTCGGGCCTTGTCCCATACGGTTCATGCGTTGGGTATTGAGATGGTTAACCATAATAGTCCGGAACTCTCTTTCGCTTTTAAACACCATACCTGCTTTCCTGCCGGGCAGCACCCGCTGAAATTCTGTACTGTAGCGGGATTTAATATCCAGCAACCGTTTTTCGTACTTCAGTTCCTTATCCATATTTCTCCGGGCGGCGTCATCGGCGTTATCGGAAGCGGTTTTTTCCAGGTCTCTTTTCTGATGGCGTTCTGCTATCAATTGTTCTACTTCATGGGTGTAGTTATTATAAACCGGCCAGAATTTCTGGGCTTCCTCGGGAGTGAGGTTTAGTTTCTGGGACAGGTACTGGATTTGAATGGCTTTTATTTTTTCAGCTGCACTTTCGGACGCGGTTTGCTGTGCATTGCTCACCCCGGGTTGGGTGAGGAGCACAAACATTGTAATCCATATAAAATAAAAACGTTTCATCATTGTTTTTCAGGTAACACTTCCTTTGATAAATCGGTCCGTTGCAGGTATTTTTCTATAGCTTCCAGTGGAACTGCTTCATTCAGCTGGCTTTGCACCGGGGTTGTTTCCACGGAAGTTGCAAAGAAAGCATCATTATCAAAGGGATCGGTGTGGGTTTGCAGGTAATTAACAATATCCTGGTCATCCAGGGCTTCCAGCTGTTTTTCTATATTGTTATGATGGTTGTTGTTATTGATGACGAACAGAAGGGCGCTGCCGCCGATAAACGCGGTAAGGCATGCGGCCACGGTCCATTTCAGCCATGTAGCGGTGCGGTTCCTGTGTACTGTTCGTAGTGAGTTTGGTGTACCGGGATACTCTGCCCGAAGGGATTCAAAATAGCCGTCGGGAACTGTAAAAGGTGTCGCTTTGGGTATTGCTGCCAGGAAGGGGGAAAGGGTTTCCAGCTCTTCATTTACAGCAATAAAGTCCGGCTGCTTTTCCTCTGTTTGGATCCGTTGCAGGATGGCTTTGGGCAGTTCTTCAAAATAACCGGTCGGAATGGTGACCGGGTGGCTGGGAACAGCAGGCATTGTATTGCGCAGGTCTTCCAGTTGAATTTGCTGCATGATAACGGCGGGAAGATGTTCAAAATAGTCTGCAGGTACCGTAAACGGTACATCTGCAGGCCAGTTGACGCCCGGAGCTATCTGCATTAATTCGTCTGATATGTAAGTTTGCCTGTTCATATTTACTGTTTTTTAGACAGGAAACGGTATTAATAGTTTAATGTGATTTTAATGTTTTGGTAAAATTCTTTAAAAATTACTTAAAATAAATATTTGTAAAATTTATGTTCAGCCGTTGCGGATGAACTCCTCGATTTTCTTAACAGCATGATGATAAGAGGCTTTCAGCGCGCCTTCCGAGGTATCCAGCACTTTGCTCATTTCTTCGTAGGGCATTTCATCATAATAGCGCAAATTAAATACGAGCCGTTGTTTATCAGGTAAACTGAGGATGGCCCGTTGCAGTTTCCATTCCAGTTTGTTGGGATCAAACTGTGGGTCTGCCCTGAGTTTATTGCTTAAGCCGGTTTCCACTTCAGACAGGGAAACGGATGTTTTACGTTTCTGTTGTTCCAGGAAAGTGAGACTTTCATTGGTGGCTATTTTATAGAGCCAGGTATACAATTGTGCATCTTCCCGGAAGTTTTCCAGGTTTTTCCACACTTTAATAAAAACGTTTTGCAGCACATCATTGGCATCGTCATGATCCATTACCATCCTGCGGATATGCCAGTAAAGCCTTTCCTGGTACTTTTGGATAATAAGGGTAAACCCTTTTTCCTTTGTATCAGGTGCGCGGTATAATGCCAATAGTGATTTATCGTCCTGTGAAACGGCCATAGGTTAAATGGTTCTAACAGGTTTTAGTTCATTGAATATAAATAAAAACCCGTTCATGAGACGCGGAGAATGGCAAAAGGTTTAATGCGGATTTTGTCTTGGAACACTGATTACGCTGATTTTGATGATTAGTTTGATTTTATTCTTTGGATTTTATAAAAGATTAAGGGAGATACAAGCGGATCGCTTTTATCTCCCTTAATTATAATTATCGCTAAAAAATAGAATCAAACTAATCATCAAAATCAGCGTAATCAGTGTTCCAAGACAATCGCCGTAGGCGATCGGCTTAGGCTTGTTTCTTACGCTGCATGGCTTTTTCTGCTGCTGCAACGATATGGTCTGCATCGAGGCCGTATTTTTTCAGCAGGTCCAGGGGTTTACCGCTTTCGCCAAAGGTATCGTTGGTACCAACATATTCAATGGGAACGGGTATATGGCGGGCGGCCACCTGTGCGATGCTGTCGCCCAGGCCACCGAGTACGTTATGTTCTTCAGCTGTAACGGCGCAACCTGTTTTCTTCAGGGAAGCGATCACGGCAGCCTCGTCCAGTGGTTTAATAGTGTGGATGTTGATGATTTCCACGCTGTAGCCTTTTTCTTCCAGCACTTTACCGGCTTCGATGGCAATCCAGACCAGGTGGCCGCAGGCGAATAAGGTAATATCGGTTCCTTCGTGGAGGATCTGGGCTTTACCCACTTCAAATTTCTGGTCTTCAGGGGTAAAGTTGGGCCATTTCGGGCGACCGAAGCGGAGATATACAGGTCCTTCGTAGTCGGCTATAGCAATGGTAGCTGCTTTGGTCTGATTGAAATCGCAGGGTACGATAACGGTCATTCCGGGAAGCATTTTCATCATGCCTATATCTTCCAGGATCTGGTGGGTAGCGCCATCTTCACCCAGGGTAAGACCTGCGTGGGAAGCGCATATTTTTACGTTCTTGTTGGAATAAGCAACAGACTGACGGATCTGGTCGTACACTCTTCCTGTAGAGAAGTTAGCGAAGGTGGTGGTGTATGGTATTTTACCGCCGATAGTTAATCCTGCAGCGATGCCGATCATATTGGCTTCTGCTATCCCTACCTGTACAAAGCGGTCAGGAAATTCTTTAATAAATGCGTTGAGTTTCATGGAGCCCAGCAGATCTGCTGTCAGGGCAACTACATTCGGGTTTTTACGGCCAACTTCCAGTATGCCTTCGCCAAACCCACCGCGGGTTTCTTTTTCATTTAGTGGTTGAATATCTTTTACCATTGTGGTCTTTTTAAAATTGAAGCGTAAATGTAAACATTAAAAAACGAGGATCCTAGTTGCTCAGTACTTTATTACGCAGGCTCACTTCCCATTGCCAGGCGGTGCGCATACTGTCTTCAATACCGATTTTGGGTTCCCAGTTCAGCTTTTCCTTTGCTTTACTGTTATTGGCGTAGATGGCAATCACATCTCCTTCCCTGCGGGGGCCGGTGGTGTAGTTTAATTTAATACCTGAAATTTTTTCGAATGCCTTGATGGCTTCCAGTACGGTAACACCGTTGCCGGTGCCCAGGTTAAACACTTCGCAGTTGCTGGCATTCCGGTGTTCCAGGAGATACTGGAGTGCTTTGGTGTGAGCAGCAGCAATATCCATTACATGGATATAGTCGCGTACACAGGAACCGTCGCGGGTATCATAATCAGTACCAAACACGGTCATTTTAGGGATTTTCCCGATGGCGGTTTGAGTGATTACAGGAACCAGGTTGTCTGGTTTTCCCAGGGGTAGTTCACCAATGAGGGCAGACTCATGTGCGCCTACGGGGTTAAAGTAACGAAGCAGGATAGAATTGGTTTCATTTACCCGGCTATAGTCTTCAATGATCTGTTCGCCTATCTGCTTGGTGCGTGCGTAGGGCGACTGTGCCTCTCCGAGAGGGGTTTCTTCCACTACCGGCAATGCTTTGGTATTACCGTAAACCGAGCAGGAGGAAGAGAATACAAGGTTGGGGATATTGTATTCTTTCACGCATTTCAACACATTGATCAGCGAGGTGAGATTATTCTGAAAGTACATCAGGGGCTCGTTTACGGATTCTCCCACTGCTTTCAGGGCTGCAAAATGGATAACGCCAACGATATCCCGGTTTTCATGAAATACCGCGTTGGTGTCTTCCAGGTTACAAAGGTCTACTTTGTAATTGCGTACCTTTTTTCCGGTAATTTTCTCTATACCATCTAATAATTGGGTGGTGCTTCTGATATTACTATCTACAGATACCACGTCAAAACCATTATTGATCAGATCTACAATAGTATGCGCGCCTATATAGCCACAACCACCCGTAACAAGAACCTTCATGATATTTCAGATTTACGTTTATTTGATATTTCAGAAAACTTTTTGATTGAGCACTGTTTCAAGGTATGCTCCGTAGCCGCTTTTCAGCAAAGGTTTGGCCAGCTCCTTTAATTGGCCGGCGGTAATAAACCCTTTGCGGTAGGCAATTTCTTCGATGCAGGCTACTTTTATTCCCTGTCTTTGTTCTATTACCTGTACAAACTGTGAGGCCTGCATCAGCGAGTCGAAGGTGCCTGTATCCAGCCAGGCTGTTCCGCGTGGTAATATAGAAACTTTTAATTTTCCGCGCCGTAAATATTCTTTGTTTACGTCGGTGATTTCGTATTCACCGCGGGGGCTGGGTTGCAGGTTTTTAGCGATTTCCACTACTTCATTATCGTAAAAATAGAGCCCGGGTACAGCGAAATTGGATTTCGGATGTGTGGGTTTTTCTTCGATAGATACCACCTTCATTTCTGCATCGAATTCCACTACGCCATATCTCTCGGGATCGGATACCTGGTAAGCATATACGATTCCGCCTTCGGGGTTGGTGTTATGTGCCAGTTGCGTGCCGAGGCCGGCGCCATAAAAGATATTATCCCCCAATACGAGCGCTACGCTGTCTTTGCCGATAAACTCTTCCCCTATCACAAAAGCCTGGGCCAGGCCATTTGGGGTTGGTTGTTCAGCATAGCTGAGATTCAGCCCCAGCTGTTGCCCGTCACCGAAAAGCCGCTGAAAGGACGGCAGGTCATGTGGGGTAGAGATAATCAGGATATCCTTAATGCCCGCCAGCATTAAAGTAGACAGAGGGTAATAGATCATTGGTTTGTCATATACCGGCATTATCTGCTTGCTGATAGCGTACGTGATGGGGTGCAGCCGTGTGCCGGAGCCGCCGGCCAGGATAATTCCTTTCATTTACAAGATCAATTTTTGATGGTCACTAACTTGTCTCTCTTTTTAGAAGAAAAACCGCACAAAAATAGCGGCTCTCTTTCAATTGGCGTCTTTTTTTTATAAAAAAAGCTCTCCGGCGGTTGCGGGAGAGCTTTTAAGTATGTTGCAGGTCCACTTTTTAAATGAACAGGTTTACGATAAAATAGGTAACTGCAGCCAATAGCCCGCTGATAGGAATGGTTAAAACCCAGGCCCACAGAAGGGATACGGTAACACCCCAACGAACGGCAGATAACCTTTTGGTAGCGCCCACACCCATGATAGCACCCGTAATAACGTGGGTGGTACTGGCCGGAATGCCCAGATGCTCCGTAAGGAAGAGGGTAACGGCGCCGGAGGTTTCGGCAGCCACGCCTTCCAGCGGGGTTACCTTGGTGATACGTGTACCCATGGTTTTTACGATCTTCCAGCCGCCGCTCATGGTTCCCAGCGCAATACAGGTAAAGCATGCCAGAGGCACCCAGTCGGGCATTGCCTTGAGGGTGGGAATATACCCGGCAGATACCATTGCAGCAGAGATGATACCCATTACTTTCTGGGCATCGTTACTGCCGTGACCAAGGCTCAGTGCCGCGGAAGAGGCCAGCTGCAGGCGTTTGAACCAGCTTTCTGCCCGGTAGGGATTTGCCTTCCGGCAAACATTGACAATGATGAGTGTTATAACAAAGGCCACCACCATACCTATGAGAGGGGCCAGTACAATAAAGTACACGGTAGGCAATACCTTGTGGAAATTGATTACATCAATATTGCCACCGGAAGCAGTAACCGCTGCGCCAATAAAACCACCTATCAATGTATGGGAGGAACTGGAGGGAATACCCAGCCACCAAGTAAAGAGGTTCCAGGTGATGGCTGCTACCAGGCCGCAAAGGATCACCTTCAGCGTGATAAACTGCTCAAATACAGAATTGGCTACGGAATTCGCTACTTTAAATTCACCGATGTAATATTTGGCCACAAAAAAGGCCACAAAGTTGAATACTGCGGCCCAGAGCACTGCCTGAAAAGGAGTCAGTACCTTGGTCGACACAATAGTGGCTATAGAGTTGGCGGCATCATGGAAACCATTGATATAATCAAAAATGAATGCCAGTATGATAATAATTACTAGTAAAGTCATGACATCAGGAGAATTAGGCGTTCAGAACTGTAATCCCCTTTATCAGGAGTACTTGATAATAATGGTTTCTATTACGTTGGCGCAGTCTTCGCACTTGTCGGTAGCGATTTCCAGCGCCTGGTAGATTTCACGCATTTTAATCAGTTCTGCCGCATTCTGCTCTGTATCAAACAGGTCGGCGATGGCCATGTCGTAGATGTCATCAGCGTGGTTTTCCAGGCTGTTAATTTTTACGCAGGCATCTGTAATGATGCGCATATTCTGCATATTGCGCAGTTCAGGGATAGCTTTTGCAAGTTCCAGCACCCCAAGGTGGATCAGTTCTGCCAGTTTGCGGATGCTTTCGTTGATGTAATGTACTTTATAGAGGTCCATTCTTTTGGCGGAGCCGTGGATATAATCTGCTACGTCGTCCAGTGTAGCCGCCAGGTAGTGAATGTCTTCACGGTCAAACGGGGTGATAAAATTCTGTCCGAGCTCTACAAATATGCGGTGTGTATAATCGTCGTTTTTGTGTTCCAGGCGTTCTATCAGGTGTACTTTATCCTTTCTCACAGCCAGATCCGTGGTTGCCACCAGCTCATTGAGCACGGTTGCCATCTCTACCAGATTGGAAGCTACGTCTTCAAACAAAGAATAAAATACCCGGTCTTTCGGCATGAATAGTTTAACAAAAGAATTGAAGCCTCCCATACAGTTTGTGTTTAAAATTTGCCGCAAAAATAGCTTTCAGAATCTATCCCAGCCAGTAAAAAACGTGAATTAATAATTCCTTAACACTGGATTAATATAAAAGTAATATAGCGATTTTTCCTTTGTATTGAAAATTATACTCATAAACAGGCTGCCTACAACCTGTACATACATACCTATAATGTCGGATAAACGCCCATTAGATATCGCTGTAATTTCAGATGTTCATCTGGGGATTTACGGCTGCCACGCCAAAGAACTGGTTCAATACCTGGATAGCATTGACCCGCGGATACTGGTACTGAACGGGGATATTATTGATATCTGGCAATTCAGTAAACGTTATTTCCCAAAGGCGCATACCAAAGTGATCCGGAAGATCCTGAAAATGATCGGGAAGGGTACGGAAGTATATTACCTGACCGGCAACCATGATGAGGCGCTCCGTAAATATGCGGGCTTTGAGCTGGGAAATTTTACGATCGATAATAAGCTGGTGCTGGAAGTAGATGGCAAACGGCATTGGTTCTTTCACGGCGATGTATACGATGTGACCATGAAAAACTCCAAATGGCTTGCCAAGCTGGGAGGCAAAGGATATGATCTGTTGATTATCCTCAACCGGCTGGTGAACCATGTCCTGGAAAGTATGGGCAGGGAAAAGATGTCTTTTTCCAAAAAAGTAAAACAGGGAGTAAAATCGGCCGTAAAATTCATCTCTGATTTTGAACAAACCGTTGCCGAAATAGCTGCGGATAAAGAGTTCGATGTAGTATGCTGCGGGCATATTCACCAGCCCCTGATCAAGGAAATGCAGGCAGGAGGCAGAACGATCACTTACCTGAATTCCGGAGATTGGGTAGAGAGTCTTACCTCCCTTGAATATAATAACCAGCAATGGACCCTGTACCAGCATCCTGTTACCCGGAAAGGCGCTGTGCTGGCGGAAGACGATGATGATGGGCTCGACTGGGATGCTACCCGTATTATTACTTTCCCCGGCTCCTGATATTTTCTTCCTATTATTGCATTTAAATATTTTAAATATATTTATATTTAAAATATTATTTTCACAAAATCATAACAAGTGCTTAATATTAAATTAAAAGTAGACTACTAAGTTTGCCAGAGAAATAATTAAGTGTGACGATAGTGGCACATTTAAATAAGCAAGAAAAACAGCTAGATGAAAGTATTGAAGTTACATCCTTTAATGACTATCTCCCTATTGCAGATGCAGATCCAGCGTTTGCTCTTTTGTAACGTGGCCGTGTATGTGCGCAACTCGCTTGCCAATACCTTTGATACATTAAAAGATGCCGGTTTTGAAGAGGACGTCCTGGTAGAGTTTCCGATCGATGAAACCCTGAGCCTGCGGGAGTTTGAAGAAGAAGTGGAAGAACGTTTTAATTTTTCACTGGAGTTGTGCAATAAAGACAACAAACCCTTCATGAACAAAAGCCAGCATTTATTTCAGATCGCCTGTCCGGCATCAGACTGGAAAATGGAGCGTGATTACCAACTGGATATTTCTCTCGATATGCTTAAAAATAATAATCGTCAGTCGCCGCAACAAAATATGTGGTAATCCTTCTCTTAGTTAACCCTGGTTATCCCTTCCTTCTATATTATAATACTGTCAGCGATCTCCTGAAAAGCTTTTTATCAATTAACATTCTGGTAATGCCCCGTTAACACTGCGGTAATGTAGTGCCAATAGTTTTGCCATCAATATTAAAACGGGCTTAAAACCGTATTAAAATCTGATTAAAAAGTTATTGTGAAAAAACTATCTTCTGTACTTATCTGGGCACTATTGCTGTGCTGCTCCTTTGCCAATGCCTCCTTTGCAGCTGATCCGGCTAAAATTACCGGTAAAGTAACCGACAAAAAAACAGGTGAAGCTATTATCGGGTTAACCGTGGTGGTAGCGGGTACAGGTAAAGGCGCGGTAACAGATGTAGATGGAAGGTACCAGATACTGGTAGATCCTGGTACCTATACCCTCGAGTTCAAATTCATGGGGTATCAGACAAAATCAGTATCTGAAGTAATAGTGAGCACCGGCAAACCCACCTATCTTGATATTGTGATGGAAGAACGCAGCTCTAAAAGCCTGAAAGAAGTGGTGATCACCGGAACTGCAAAACAGGAAACTATCAATTCGCTGCTTACCCTGCAAAAAAATACCAATACAGTAGCGCAAGTGGTATCTGCAGAAGCTATCCGCAAATCACCGGACAGAAATACCGGGGAAGTATTGAAAAGAGTATCCGGCGCGTCTTTACAGGAAGGTAAATACCTGGTTGTACGCGGGCTTGCCGACAGGTATAACCAGGCTACTGTAAACGGCGCCCTGTTGTCAAGCACAGAACCCGACAGAAAAACATTTTCATTTGACCTGTTCCCTTCTAATATTGTTGAAAATATTGTAATTAATAAAGCAGCAGTACCTGAATTGCCCGCAGAATTTGCAGGTGGCCTCGTACAGGTAAATACAAAAGATATTCCTTCCGAAAACTTCCTGACAGTATTGGCCGGTACAGGCTTCAATACCATGTCGGCAGGGAAGGATTTTTACACTTATAAAGGTGGCAACAGGGATTGGCTCGGCATAGACGATGGCACAAGGAAAATGCCATCTGTTTTTCCATCTTCCAAAACGGGTTATGATCAGCTGCCAACCGCAGATAAAATTGCCGTATCCAAATCATTCCCTGATATCTGGTCGGTGAATACGAAAAACACGCCGCTTAATTCCAGCTTCCAGATTGCCGGAGGTATCAATAAAGGAAAAGAGGGCAATCGTTTTGGCGCGGTATTGTCGCTGAGCTATAACCGCAACAACCGGAATTTTGAAACTTATCGTACCGACTTTGATAACGATGGCTCAAGGATCTATAATTATAATGATAAAAAATCCACGCAGAATGTATTGTGGGGCGGGCTGGCCAACTTATCCTATCAGTTCGGCAAGAATAAGATCAGTTTTAAAAACCTGTATAGTGTGAATTCTACCGTGGCAACCACGGTGAGAAATGGTAACGATATTCCTTCCGAAACAGATGTACGCGCTTATGAGCTGGGCTTCAACAGCAACCGCATTTACACTTCACAGTTATCCGGCGAACATTTCTGGGAAAAGGCGAAAGTGAAAATCAAATGGAACGGCAGTTACACCAATATGAAACAGGACATACCGGATCTGCGCCGCTTAGGTTATAACAGCAGTGCCGGCAAGGACGATTTCTATGCCAATATATCTTCCGGTGGCTCCGCTACCCTTACCGGTTCCGGCCGTTTCTATTCCAAACTGAATGATAATATTTACGGTGGCATCCTGGATCTGAGCAGGTTTGTAAAGATCGGAGGCAGGCAACAACAGATAAAAGCAGGTTACCTGGTTCAGAGCAAGGAACGCAGCTTTACCCCGCGGGCGTTGGGTTATACTCTTTTTGACGCCAGCGATCCTTACGCACATGACCTGGTGCGTTTGACCCCTGATAAAATATTTGCGCCTGAGAATTTTACCGACCGTTTATTGCGGATGGATGAAATTACCAATACACCGGATGCTTATGGCGCCAAAGGTTTGCTCAATGCAGGATACCTGCAATTCGACAACAGTATCTATGACAACTGGCGCCTGGTATGGGGTGTAAGAGTGGAAAATTTTGACCAGTCAATTAAGTATAATCAGAATGGACCGCAGAATAACAAAACTACGGTAACAGACATCCTGCCCTCTTTGAACCTTACTTACCTGCTGAATGCCAAAACCAATATCCGCTTCAGTGCATCCCAGACCGTTATCCGGCCGGAGTTTCGTGAACAGGCACCATTTGCCTTCTACAACTTTGACCTGATGGCCACTGAATCAGGTAACTCCAACCTGAAAAGAAGCAAAGTGACCAACGTGGATTTGCGCTATGAGCTGTATCCCCGCTCCGGAGAGGTATTAACCATTGCAGGCTTTTATAAGCACTTTGATTCTCCTATTGAAAGATTCTATAACAGTGGCGCAGGCTCTGTAGGGTTAACCTACCTGAACGCTCCAAAGGCCAACAGTGCCGGGGCGGAACTGGAGTTCAGGAAGAATCTTGATTTCCTTAATCCAAATAATGCTGCATTCTGGCACTCATTTACCGTGTTTTCCAATGTTGCCTATATCTATAATAAAGTTTCCTTTGAAAAGGATAAGGTGCTGAAAGACCGGCCTATGCAGGGCCAATCGCCCTACGTAGTGAATGTTGGATTACAGTTTGAAAAAGAAAGCACCGGTACTGTAGCAAACGTATTGTTTAACCGCATTGGCAGAAGAATTTTCATTGTAGGTAACGACACCGAACCCGATGTATATGAAGCGCCAAGATCCTTACTGGACTTCATGGTGTCTCAAAAAGTTTTCCGTAAAGGAGAAATTAAGCTGACTGTAAGCGATATCCTGAACCAGTCGGCCAACTTCTACCAGGACAACAACGACAATGGCAAGTATGATAAAACATCAGACTTTCTGAGAATAAGTACCAAAGGCGGTACTAACGTGAATCTTTCTTTCTCTTACAAATTCTGATAAAGAGAGGATTAATAATAAGGAATAATAGATTTTAAAAACTGCATTTAATTTCAATCCATCTGACATGAAAAAAATTCTGTTTCCTGTAATGTTCTTAGCTGTGATCATGGCTTCATCCTGTGGTAAAGACGATGATCCTACTACTCCGCCGCCAACGCAGAATGTAGACATGACGAAAGCTACAATTGAAAGAACCAGCAATAACAGTGAGTTTAAGGAAGCGCCTGAAACACTGCCAAAACAGATCACAACCAACACTGTTTTGAAAACCGGTAAAACTTACCTGCTGACTGATTTCACTTTTGTATTGAATGGTGCAACTATTAAAATAGAGCCAGGTGTAACCATTAAAGGATCTAAGTCTCCAAATAAAGGTGCGCTGATCATTACCAGGAATGGTAAGATTGATGCACAAGGTACAGCTGCTGCTCCGATCGTGTTTACGTCAAACCAGGCTACGCCTAACAGCGGCGACTGGGGTGGTCTTATCCTGCTGGGTAACGCACCAAACAATGGCGCTAAAGATGGCGTTGCCGGTTTACAGGCCGTTGAAGGCGGTGTAAATGAAACTGCTACCGGTTACGGTTTACATGGCGGAACCAAGGCCGATGATAATTCAGGTATACTGAAATATGTAAGGATAGAATATCCTGGTATTGCCTTCGCAGTAAATGATGAGATCAATGGTGTTACTTTTGGTAGCGTTGGTTCCGGTACAACCGTTGACTATGTTCAGGTAAGCTATTCAGGTGATGATTCTTTTGAATGGTTTGGTGGTACAGTGAACTGCAAACACCTGATCTCCTACCGTGCTACCGATGACGATTTCGATACAGATAACGGTTTCTCCGGAAAGATCCAGTTTGGCCTGGTACTGCGTGACGCAGCGATCGCTGATTTTGGTCCAAGCGGTGCTTCCAACGGTTTTGAGTCTGATAACGATGCAGATGGTACTACCAAAACTCCGCAGACTTCCGCTATCTTCAGCAACATGACCATTGTTGGTCCTTATGCTAATGCTACTGCAGCTACTACTGCTGCTCCTTATAAAAGAGGTGCGCATATCAGAAGGAACAGTAAAATATCCATATTCAACTCTGTATTTGTAGGATGGCCTGTTGGCTTGTTCCTGGATGGTGCACTGACAGAAGCCAGCGCAACTTCCAATGCACTTGAGTATAAAAATAACACGATTGCAGGTTGTCCGCTGGTAGTAGCTCCTGGCACTGCAACGTTTAATTCACAGACCTGGTTCAGTACTGCAGCATTTGCCAATCAAACACTGGCTGCTATTGCCGATGTAAAACTGACCAATACAGGTTACACTACTTTTGATCCAACTCCTGCAACTGGTTCTCCGTTGCTGGCCGGTGCGGATTTCAGTAGCGCAAAATTAGGTGGTGGTGCCTTTACTACGACTACCTATGTTGGTGCAGCAGCTGCAGGTGATACCTGGTTTAAAGGCTGGACCAAATTTGTGAACAAGTAGTATTTATTTAAATTTCATAAACTGTAATCTTAGGCCGCCCGGGTTTTTACCCAGGGCGGCTATTTATTATCTTCCAAGTTTAGCCATATATTTTTCCGGCGCTTTCTCAAACACGTTCTTACAGGTAGCGGAGCAGAAATGGAGAGTATCTGTTTTATACACAGCCCATTCTTTATAACTGGTGTCGTAGGGCATTTCACAAACGGGATCCGGGAGCTTATTGCTTACTGCAGCAGTCACAGGCATTTCGGCGGCAGCAGGAGCAGTAGTATTTTCTGCGGGTTGCTGCTTTTGTGCGCAGGCAAACAGGACCAGGGTGCTACAGGCAAAGAATATGTATTTCATATGTAAGTTTTTAACGAAGGTATAGATAAAAAAGAATTACGGATTTGTTGGAAGATGAACAGGTTATTCATCTTTCAGCAAATCCGTAATTCAGTATAAGTTACTGTTAAAATTATTACCAGATCACTACACGCTCAGTTTCCGGCAATACCATTTTACTGCCCGGAGCACAGCCCCATGCCGCCTGGAATTCAGCCAGGTGAGGCAGCGGTCCGTTAATGCGGAATCTTGCAGGTGAGTGTGGGTCTGTCTGGATCTGGTTGCGCAAAGCGGCATCTGTGATGTTGCCATGCCATACCTGTGCCCAGCCCAGGAAGAAACGTTGCTGCCAGGTAAAGCCATCTATAGGTTTGGGCTCACCTTTACCTTCAAATGATTTTACCAGGGCATGATAGGCCAGTGTTAAACCACCGAGGTCGGCTACGTTTTCACCAATGGTTAATGCGCCATTGATTTTGAAACCAGGTAATGCTTCAAGGCCGCTGAAGTAGTCGATATAGCGTTTGGTGAGCTTGTCGAAATTTTTGCGGTCGGCTTCTGTCCACCAGTTTTTCAGGTTACCCTCTGCATCGAACTGGGAACCCTGGTCGTCGAAACCATGTGTAAATTCGTGACCGATAACTGCAATGATGCCGCCATAGTTAATGGCATCATCTGCGTTAGGGTTGTAGAAAGGCGGTTGCAGGATACCGGCAGGGAATACTACTTCGTTATTTAACGGGTTATAGTAGGCGTTCACGGTTTGAGGTGTCATGCCCCATTCGCTTTTATCTACCGGTTTACCTATCTTATCCACATTTTCTTTGTGCACGTATAAGCTGGCAGCTATTACGTTTTCCACCAGTTTTCCTTTTTCTATGTTAATGGAAGAATAGTCTTTCCATTTATCGGGGTAGCCGATTTTGTAGGTAAAGGAGGCGAGTTTTTTGTGTGCCATTTGTTTGGTAGAATCGCCCATCCAGGTGAGTTTGTCGATTCTTTCTCCATAAACTTTGCGCACATTTTCGATCATTTCAGATACTTTCTGTTTGCTGCTTTCCGGGAAGTATTTTTTGGCAAACAGTTTACCCAGCGGCATGCCCATTTTGCCGTCGGTAGAGCGGATAGCCCGTTCCGGCCGGGTTTTCTGGGATTTTTTACCTGTCATTACCGTACCGAAGAAGCGGAAGTCTTCATTATCGAAGCTGGCAGGCAGGTAACCGGCAAACTGGCTGAGCAGTTGCCATTTGGTGTATGTTTTCAGTGTTTCAAGCGGGGTCGCTTTCAGCAGCCCGTTGGCTTTAGTGAGATAAGCTTTGTTCTGGAGTACGAGGGTATCGGTTTTGATATCCTGTTTAGCGGCGAAGTTGTCCCAATCGAAATCAGGAGCCAGTGTTTTCAGTTCGGAAAAAGCAGCCCTGTTATAGGTTTTAACAGGGTCGCGAAGCTCTACATTACTGAGCTGGATTGCGGCGAGCCTGGTTTCAAAGCCGAGGATGGTTTCACCTGCATTGGTTTCAGGGAAACCAGCCAGTTTAAACATTTTGTCGACGTGACCAACAAATTCGCTGCGTACATTTTTAGTAGCGGAATCCTGTCTTTCATAATAGCTTTTTTCACCAAGACTCAGGCCGCCCTGTCCCTGGTAAAGCACATTCATTTTGCTGTTTTTGGCATCTGCATCAGCACCGAAACCGGTAAAGGTGGATACCCCGATCTTCTGGAGCTCACCGGTTACGCTGGCCCAGTCGGCCAGTGTTTTGATGCCTGCAATCTTATCCAGGTAAGGCTGCAGCGGGGTGATACCACGTTGCTCAATGGTAGCGGTATCCAGGAACGAAGTGTAGTAGTCGGCGATCTGTTGTTCTTCTGTGCCTTTTTTCAGGTCTGTTTTGCTGGTAATTTCGGCAATGATCCCTTTAAGACGCACTTCCTTGTTTTCTTTATCGAGTACGTTAAATGCGCCCCAGCGGCTTTCTGTAGAAGGAATAGGGTTGTTCTTTTTCCAGCTTCCGTTTACATAATTGTCAAAATCATCACAGGCTTTGTAGGAAGAGTCGATATCAGCCAGGTTGAAAGCGGGCACCTTCGTGGTGTCGGCCGTTTCCGCCTGCTGCGAGGAACTGTTGGAATTGCAGGCTGCAAATGTAACCATGGCAGCCAGCAACGGTAGTTTTACCGCATTGGATTTGTTCATATTTAAAACAGGTTTAGTAGCCTAAGTTATGGAAAACGGGTCAGGTTGCATGAAAGGAATTTTATGAACGGCAATCCCGGCCATGATGGCAGTTGCCGATCAAATCCCGGAATCTCTGAATAATTAGGTAGGTTTGTATTACGTAAATTAACATATAGATGGATTTCAGGTTTAAATTGTACAGGGTTACTACGGCAGTAGCATTAATGATATCCGGCATTTTCACGTTCATGCTCTTATCCAGCATACTTTTCCTGGGAACGAACTTTGGAAGTATTATTTCCCTGCTTTCGATGGGCGCCTGTTTTATCCATAGCGTTTTATCGTTATATCTTCAGCGGAGCCTGCTGTTGCCGGAAATACCGCTGAAAGAAAGTACGCCGGGTGGCATGAGATTTATGGGCACAATAGGCCTGGTATTTTCTATCCTGATCATTTTATCGGGGTTAACCATTTTACTGGTTTCCCCTGAACAGATGAAAACAGAGATCGGGAATTTACCAGCGGATCAACAGGAAACAATTAAACAAACCATGGTAGGGCCTATCGGCGTTTTCCTGCTGGTGATGGGAAGTTTATTTGTGCTGAATATTGTGCTGTCGTTCCGCTATCTCCGCCAGTGGCTTCAGTTGCATGGCGGCAGACAAAGGGACGATGAAGAATAAAAACAGCGATTATGGAAAAGAGGGATATATCCAACAGGGACGATATTGTAATACTGGTGAACAGCTTTTATGATAAAGTAAAGGAAGATGACCTGATTGGCTTTATTTTTAATGATATAGCGAAGGTCGATTGGACACGTCACCTTCCCACTATGTATAATTTCTGGGAAGGACTGCTGCTGGATGGAGGTAATTACAAGGGCAACGTAATGGACCCTCATTTTAAACTGAACAGGCTGATCCCGTTGGAGCCAGCCTATTTCGACCGGTGGCTGCAGCTGTTCGAAGCTACTGTGACGGAAAATTTTGCAGGTGAAAAGGCATCACTGGCGGTAACCCGGGCCAGGTCCATCAAGGGCATCATGCTGTTTAAAATGGACCAGGTAAATCGCCCCGGTGCCGATAATCAAATTCCGCTCGTTAACCCGGGCAATAAACAATAAACCAATAAGTGTAGTATGCAACCATTAGCGGAGCGGTTAAGGCCGGTAACGTTGGATGAACTGGTGGGGCAGGAACATCTTACCGGCAAAGACAGTATTTTAAGAAAAGCAATAGAGCAGGGAATGATCCCTTCCATGATCCTGTGGGGGCCCCCGGGAGTCGGAAAAACTACGATCGCCAACATCATTGCCCATACCTTACAGGTGCCTTTTTATACGCTCAGCGCCATATCGGCCGGTGTAAAGGAAGTAAGGGAGGTAATAGAGATGGCCCGGCGGCAGCAACACGCGGTATTATTCATCGACGAGATCCACCGGTTTAATAAATCACAGCAGGACGCATTGCTGGGCGCAGTGGAGAAAGGGATTATTACCCTGATAGGCGCTACTACCGAAAACCCTTCCTTTGAAGTAAATGCGGCGGTATTATCCCGCAGCCAGGTGTATGTATTGAAACCGCTTGGCAACGACCAGCTGATGCAGTTACTGCAACAGGCAATGGAGCGGGATGAGTGGTTGCGCAGTAAACATGTGGAAATAAAGGAAACCAGTGCGCTGTTTAATATTTCCGGCGGAGATGCCCGTAAACTGCTTAATCTTTTTGAACTGGTAGTAACCACTCTGCGGGAAGATCCCCTGGTGATCACGGATCAGAAAGTAATGGATATTGCCCAGCAACGGGTAGCCATATATGATAAGGCAGGGGAACAGCATTACGATATTATTTCAGCTTTTATTAAATCCATCCGGGGAAGTGATCCGAATGCAGCATTGTACTACCTCGCCAGAATGATTGATGGCGGGGAAGATGTGAAATTCATTGCACGCCGTTTGGTGATCCTGGCTTCAGAAGATATTGGCAACGCCAATCCCAATGCGTTGTTATTGGCCACCAGCTGCTTCCAGGCGGTAAACCTCATCGGCTTCCCGGAATCAAAGATCATCCTGTCGCAATGCGTTACCTACCTGGCTGCTTCTGCCAAAAGCAATGCAGCAGTGGCAGCTATCAGCGCGGCGCAGGCAGTGGTGGCTAAAACCGGCGACCTCCCGGTGCCGCTGCATATCAGGAACGCCCCTACGAAATTGATGAAGGAAATGAACTACGGCAAAGGGTATGCTTATGCGCACGATTATGAAAATAATTTTGTGTTACAGGAATTTTTGCCGGATGCTATTAAGGGCACAAAGTTCTATGAACCGGGAAATAATGCCCGTGAAAATGAGCTGAGGAATTACCTGAAAAATTTGTGGAAAGAGAAGTATAATTATTAAAGAGCACCTGTTTATTTGAAATGCAATACACTCCCTTTGAAGTAATAACTAACCTCGGCTGTTGAAGCGAGGCTCTCAAGGAAGTCCTGCAGTTTCTTTTGTTTGTTAATAACGCCGGTAAAACATTTTTCTCCTACTGCGGCGTTGTCCATTACTATTTCAACATCATACCAGCGCTGAAGGGTGAGCGCAATTTCATGAACAGGTGTATTGGAGAATATGTATTGGCCTTTCATCCAGGAGAGCACCTGCCGCTGATCGAAGGGAGCAACCTTTACAGGTGAGTTGCCGGACAAGCTGGCCTGGTATCCTGGTTTCAGGCTTATTGTTTGAGCTGAGGTGCGCATGTTTACGTTTCCTTCCACCAGGGCCACCTTTACTATAGCCGGATCATAGGAGTTGATGTTGAAGGAAGTGCCCAATACCTCTATGGCTGCGCCGCCGGGCAAATGCACGATAAATGGTCTTGAAGCGTCTTTGGCCACTTGCAGGTAGGCTTCTCCCCTGATATCTATTTCACGGATCTTACCGCTGAAGTTTACAGGGAAATGTGCGGTGGTAGCCGCGTTCAGCCAAAGAATGGAACTGTCTGACAACTTAACCTGGTAGTCCATCCCAGGGGGAACACTGATGGTGCTCCATTGGTTGCTGGCGCCGCCCTGCAGTGTCAATGTTTTACCATTGTTATGAAGGTGGGCATCTCCGGCCACAATGGCTTCATTGCCACCGGTGCTGAGATCAATTTCTTTTCCGTTATCTATCTTCAGAAGAATAGTTTTGGCAGGGGTAGTAGCCATGGTTTTTCCCGGAGCGGCCGCCTGGGGCAAACGGAGGTACACTACTGCCGCTATTACTGCGGCAGCAATACCGGCGGCAATGCCTGTATACCTGATGATCCTTTTCCTCCCTGCTTTTTTCAGCTCCCTGTTAAGGTTTTCCCATTCTTCGCCGGTATCCAGTTTTTCCATCAATTCCTTTCCTTTACCAACGGAGAAGAGTTGCTGCATTTCCTCCCACATCAGCTGCACATCTTCCTGTTCCGAAATCAGGCGCTGCAACAGCAGCTCGTCTTCCGGATCAATATGATTGTCCAGTTTATCTATCATCAGGCTCTTTATTTCTTCTGCAGTATGGTCCATATATTTTGAGATCAAAGCATTTTCTTTCTTAAAAATTGCAGTGCGCGCGATAATACCGTTTTAACGGTATTAATGCTTACACCTAATTCTGCGGCTACATCGGTGCGGCTCTTTTTTTCTATATAATACAACTGGAAGATCCTGGCAGTTTTAGGTGGCAGTTTCCCGATAGCTTCCAATAAATGATCAGCCCTTTGCTGGTATTGCACAGCCAGGTCTTCATCTCCCTGTACTTTTATTACAGCCGTATCTGCCTGTAAGGCATACCGGTACCCCAGTTCCTTTTGTTCCCGCGATTTCTCTGATTTTTTTAAATTAAGGCAACGGTTACGGACGCTTTGCGTCAGATATGCTTTTATGGAAGTGATACCCTCCAGGGTTTGCTTATGCCACAGGTCTATAAATATTTCCTGTACCACATCTTTGGCCTGCTGTTCATCTCTCAGCAGGTAAAATGCCTCCATTACCATTCTTCTGTAATGAATGGAAAATATTTCACCAAATGCGTTCTGATCTTGTTCTGGCATTTTGTAGCAGCAATCTAACGTGAAACAGGTTGGAATTTATCTTACAAACCTAAACAAAAAAAATATTCAAAACAGCACAAAAAATTTGTCACCCGTTACAGGAAAAAGTTGTCTATAGTTCAAATTTCACGTACTTGAAAAATTGATAACGTATGCCACACTATGTACGAGGTGCTCTTATTTTTCTATTGTCATGTTTTTCTATTATCCCGGCCAGTGGCCAGTTACCGGCAGATAAGATTTCATTGAATGTCAGGAACGTATCATTAAAGGAAATTTTTAATCAGATCACTGCAAAAACGGGGTACGACCTTTTTTACAGTAACCAGCAGATCAACGACCAGCAAAAGGTATCGCTGAACCTGAAAGATGCAGCCCTCCAGGAAGTGCTTAAAGCAGCCCTGGGTAATAGTTTTACCTGGCAGTACCGGGACAGGGTGATTTACATTAAGAAAAAGGACATTCCCGTTCCGGACTCCACCCGCATTGTTGCAGCATCAGCAGATACGGTAACACATATTTCCGGGAAGATAACGGACCAGAAGGGCGAGTTGCTGCCTGGCGCTTCCGTGAAGTTGAAGGGCACCGACAAAGGCGGGGTAACCAACGAAAAGGGGGAGTTTAGTATCCCGGACGTTACGCACGGAACGGGTGTGCTGGTGGTATCCTATGTTGGGTTTCAGAGCCGGGAAGTGGCTGTAAGGAACCGTTCGCAGATCAATGTAAGCCTGATGGGCGAAGGATCTACACTGAACGATGTACTGGTAATAGGGTATGGAACAGTGAAGAAGAAAGATGTGACCGCATCGGTATCTTCCATTTCAAAAGAAGCGATGTCGGAGCGGACATTGTTTTCCCTGGCGGATGCCATGAAAGGCAAAGCGGCAGGGGTACAGATCACGCAGAACGACGGCACACCAGGGTCCGAAAGCACCATCCGCATCCGCGGTGCAAGCTCTATCAGCGGCGGAAGCACGCCACTATATGTGATAGATGGTGTGATGCAGGAAAATGCCAATGATATCAACCCGGGTGATATTGAGTCCATAGAGATCCTGAAAGACGCCTCCGGTACGGCTATTTACGGCGCCAGGGGCGCCAACGGGGTGATTATGATCACCACCAAAACCGGGAGGGCAGGGAAAACAGTAGTGGAGCTGTATACCAATACAGGGTTCCAGACGCCCGGTCACCTTGTGGGGGTAATGGACGCATCTGAGTATGCACACGCCCGCTACCTGGCTACTGCCTACACCTACACGCCGGCAGATGCTGTGGATCCCAATAAACCGGCTACAGAGCTTACCGGCTATACTTATTTCCGGGATGCACCGTTAGGCAGTCCTGCCGGGTTCTGGGGAGTAGCTACTGATCAAACGTATCACGACTGGTACAACTACAACAATCCAGACTCTGTAAATACAGATTGGCAAAAGGCCATGTTCCAGAACAGCGCAGTACAGGAATACCGTATCAGCGCTTCCGGGGGCTCAAAAGACACGAAATTTTCTTTTATGGGAGGTTACCTTAACCAGGGAGGTTTAATCGTTTTTAGCGGCTATGAGCGCTTTAACGGGCGATTTAATTTCCAGCAGAAGTTATCGCCGGCAGTAACCCTCACCAGTAACATTTCCGGCAGCCGTACCACCATCAACGGCTTCATCTCAGGTTCGCAGAATGGCGGCATCACCTCAAACGCGGTTATCACCAGCATGTTCAGCCAGCAGCCGGTAAAGCCATTATCATTTTCCGATATTGAAGATAATGAAGGCGTGGAAGGCTACATCAGCACCAACCCCTATTCGCTGGCAAAGAATGTTACCAACAAAAGATCCAATGCTGAGTGGGTAACCCGTTTGGCACTGGACTGGAATATCAATAAACACTTTACCTTCCGCACCACGGGTAACTACTCTGCGGTAAATACCAATACAGACGCCTATTATCCCAAAAATACCTCTTCCGGCGCGAAGTACGATGGGCGTGCCGTACTGGCAAGAGGTGCTACCGATAAGCTCATGAATGAAAACCTGCTGTATTATAAAGGCAATATAGGCAGGGACCATAGTATTAACGTGATGGGCGGCGCGATCATTGAACAGAACAAAATGAGCCTTGTTACTGCAGAAAACCAACATTACGATATTGAATTACTGGGCCCTTACGGACTGGGAAACGGTACAGTACCTGTAATACCTACCTATAACATCACCAAATGGACCATGGCCTCTTTTCTAGGGCGTGCGGAATATAATTACAGACAGAAATATATGGCCACACTCACCATGAGAGCCGATGGCTCCTCCCGTTTCAGTAAAGACAACAAGTGGGGCTACTTTCCTTCCGCCGCCATAGCCTGGAGAGCCAGTGAGGAAAAATTCCTGAAACAGGTACATGCCATCAGTAACCTGAAGTTCCGCGCCAGCCTGGGGCAAAGCGGCAATACTGCCATCCCGTCTTACCTCACCTTATCTACCATCACCACTTACTTTTCCCCGATGGATGGCTATGTGCCGGATTTCGGAGTGGTGGTGGAAAGACCGGAAAACCCCTCCCTGAAATGGGAAACCACCACGCAGGTAGATGCAGGTATAGACCTTGGGTTATGGAATGATAAGATAAACATTACGGCAGACTGGTACCTGAAACGCACAAAGGATCTGCTGATAGAACAAATAACTCCCGGTTACAGCGGTTACAGGAGCGCATGGAATAATCTCGGGTCTATCCAGAACAGCGGGCTGGAATTCAATATCAGCTCTCCGCTGGTCACCCGCGCGCAATTCGGCTGGAACCTGGATGCCAACATCGGCTTTAACCGCTCAAAGGCCCTGGAAATAGGGCCTGACCTGGGGCTTGATCCCGGCGTGGTTTCAGGGATAGGCACTACCGCTATTATCCGGAACGGGCAGCCTATCGGGCAATGGTTCGGATACCAAACCAATGGTATTTTTCAGTCGCAGGCTGAAATAGATGCCTCCGGGCTTACGGTGATCAATGGCCAGGCCATCAGTAAAATACGGCCAGGCACCAGGAAGTTTATTGATCAGAACGGCGATGGGATCATCAATACATCCGACCGGGTAGTACTTGGAAAAGGCCAACCGTCTTTTACCGGGGGGCTTACCAACTCTATCCGCTATAAGGCGTTTAACCTGAATGTAGTAGTGCAGTACAGTTATGGCAATAAGCTGTATAATGCCAACAGAGTGGCAATGGAAGCCGGAAGGAGCACCAATAATATGTCGAAAGGATCAGTAAATGCGTGGAGGCCTTCGTTATATGATATAACTTCAGGCGCGTTGGTGGAAAAGGGAAACCCCAATAACAGCTACCGTATGCCCGGCAGCCCGGAAGAATTGCTGATGTTGTCGGACTGGATTGAAGACGGCAGCTTTATCCGCCTCAGCGATGTAACATTATCCTATCACTTCAAGGCGCGGCAGATAGCCAATGTAACGCTTTTTGTAAGCGGGAAGAATCTCTGGGTAGGTACAAAATACTCTGGTTATGATCCGGAGGTAAATACCCGCCAGGGCGGATTCGGCGACCTGATGCCATCGTTGGATTATGCTTCCTATCCGCGTTCCAGGGTGTATTCATTTGGTTTAAAAGCTCAATTCTAAATGATTATGAGATCAGCTATTATACTTGCGTGTGCAATTGTATTCTTTTCTTCCTGCAAAAAATTCCTGGAAGAAAAACCGCAGACCCAATATACAACGGATAACTTTTTTGTAGATAAAGCTACATTGGATGCGGGCATTGTAGGAATGTATTCTTCCGCAAAAGACCTGTTCGGTGTATATACCAATACCCCGCTGTTCATGACGGAAATTGGTACCGATGAAGCTATGTTCAAAGGCACTTCAGGCGTGCGTTTCAATTTCGACCGTTACACCTTCTCTGTAAGTGAAGGATCGATCTATGAGTATTGGATCAGGCATTATGAAATTGCGGCAAGGGCCAACATTGTTATAGATGCTGCTGCTAAACTTACCACTATTTCAGATGCCGACCGGAAAGTGATTACAGGAGAAGCCCGCTTTATACGCTCTTTTGTATACTTTAGGCTGGTACAGGCTTTTGGTGATATTCCCATTATAGATAAACCTATCAGCGGTAAGTTTGATTATGGTCTTCCGCGGCGGCCGTTAAAAGAAGCATACGATTTCATTCTCAGTGATCTCACCTTTGCTGCAGAGGAAGGTGTACTTACAACACAAAAAACAAATGATGGCCATGCCAATCAGTGGGCGGCTAAAGCATTACTGGGAAAGGTTTATCTCACAATGGCGTCTGCAAAGGAAACAGCGCTTACCAAGCAAACCGGTAAAGTAGACGGCTACAAAGATATTGAGATGGACGTAAAAGCCCTGTACACAAAGGCATGGGAAACACTAAAAGATGTAAAGGATAATAGTGGCGCTGATCTGCTGCCTGTTTACGGGGATGTGTTTAAAATCGAGAACAAGAATATAAACAGGGAATCGTTGTTTGAGCTGCAGTTCAGCTCAGTAGTTCCTTATGGCACACAATGGACCAAAGAATATGGTATGGCCTATACAGGGGGAATGGTGAACGGGAACCCGCTCTACTATACCAATTCCATGGCCGGTGTGAATAACCTCGTGTATGTGCCGAAGTTTTATACCTACTATAAGAAAAGCCTGAAGGATGTGGATTATGATAAAAGAAGAGTATGGAATCTTTCCGATTCTATGATCAATGTGGCTAATAATGCACCTTCCAAATTAGCGTATATCTGGACTTCCCCTTATACGCCGGATGCCTATAACCAAACAATCCTGGGGCGTTGCGGCGTTACCAAATACCGCTGGGGCGCCAACTGGCAAACCACTTCGCAGTACCTGTATTCCAATTGTCCTAATAATGTGATAGTGCTGCGGTTTGCAGACGTGTTGCTGATGTTCGCAGAAGCGGATTATAAAATGAACGGGACTATTTCCGCAGAAGGACTGGCCGCTATTAATAAAGTACGGCAACGCGCCCGTGGCCTTAATGCCAGCGGCGCTCCCATTACCGCTACCGAAACTCCGGGCTTCAATGATTACACCGCAGCAGATATCACCACAGATGAAATATTGATGGAGCGTGCCCGTGAACTGTGCTTTGAATTTCAGCGCTGGTTCGACCTGGCGCGCACCGGCAGGTTTGAAGTATTTCTGAAAAAGAACCGGGATCCCGCAAATACAAAAATTGTAAATACGGCTACCAGCTTTGATCCGGCAAAACATTACCTGTTCCCTATTCCGCAATCCGAAATAGATCTGTCTACCAACAAAGAAAATTTTAAACAAAACCCGAATTATTAAGATGAAAGTAAGAAGCGTATTAATCAAATGGGTCATTGGAATGATCTTCCCGTGTTTCGTAATGGCCGGCAATAAGGCGCCACAGGCGTACGATGTGGTAGTGTACGGCGGTACGGCATCAGGCGTGATGGCAGCTGTTACCGCTGCCCGCGAAGGGCTTAAAGTAGCTATACTTGAACCTAAAAAACATCTGGGCGGTATGGTATCAGGAGGCCTTTCAGCAACTGATCTCGGACGTAAAGATGTGATCGGCGGATATGCCAAGGAACTGTACCAGCGCTGTGGTAAATATTATGGTCTGACAGATACCGTGGCCTGGTTTCCTGAACCGCATGTGGCAGAAAAAATATTAAATGATATGGTGAAAGAAGCCAATGTCGCTGTATTTATTAATCACCGCCTGAAGGAAAAGAATGGTGTGAAAAAGAAAGAAGGTAAGATAACCGAGATCACCATGGAAAACGGCGCCTCCTTTTCCGCCAAAGTATTTATTGACGCTACCTATGAAGGTGACCTGATGGCGTTTTCCGGTGTATCCTATATTGTTGGCAGGGAAGCGCAGAGTGAGTATGATGAATATTCCGCCGGTATCCGCGAAGGGTCCGGAACCAGGAGCGCGTATGAAAACGGTAAGTTGTTACCAGGTATTCAGCCTGCG
Organism: Chitinophaga sp. OAE865; assembly: GCF_040546735.1. Lineage (NCBI taxonomy): Bacteria > Pseudomonadati > Bacteroidota > Chitinophagia > Chitinophagales > Chitinophagaceae > Chitinophaga > Chitinophaga sp. OAE865. Next base: position 1,354,251 of record NZ_JBEPOF010000001.1, read on the forward strand.
CCTCCGGGCCCCATAGGATCAGGTGATAAAAAAACGCAGGCTTATAATTTCAGACTTTCCCTTACCAACAATAAAGAGAACAAAGTGCCATATCCGAAACCGGCGAATTATGATCCGGCCAGGTACATTGAGCTGTACTATTCCACCATTGACGCCATTAATAAACTGGGCGCCGCAGCAGCGGCGGCAAAATTATTTCCCGGCATGGGAAAAATTCCCAACAATAAAGTAGATCTTAATACCGCTGATTATGTGGGCGGTAACTGGGATTATCCCGATGGCTCCTACAAACGCCGTGCAGAGATATGGCAGGACCATATCAATTATGTAGCCGGGTATGTTTATTTCCTGGCAAATGATCCACGCCTGCCTGCTGAATTCAGGGACGTAGTTAACCAGTGGGGATTATCGAAGGATGAATTTGCAGATAACAATAACTGGCCCTATGAATTGTATGTGCGTGAAGCCCGCCGTATGACCGGCGACTGGGTGATGACACAGAAAGATGTAATTTCAGAAATGCAGAAACCCGATCCTGTAGGCCTGGGCTCTTACGGGCTGGATGTGCACCGGGTACAGGGCTATGCCGATAGCAAAGGCCGCCTAAAATATGAAGGAGGACTGCAACGTACCGAGCCGGAGCGCATGAAACATATTCCTTACCAGATACCTTACCGTGTATTGCTGCCCAAGAGGAAAGAAATTTCCAACCTGCTGGTAACTGTATGTATATCTGCCAGCCATGTGGTATATGCTACTATCCGGATGGAGCCGCAGTATATGATAATGGGCCAGGCAGCCGGGGAAGCCGCAGTACTGGCTATTAAGGAGAATAAAGCTGTGCAGGAGGTAGATACAAAAGTATTGGGCAGTAAACTGGCGCAACAAGGCGTTAAGCTGGAATCAAAAATAAAAGAGCTCAGCGACCTGCCTGCGCCGGCATCAATCGACTAAATATGCGATCATTTGCTTTTTTATTATTGTGCTGGCTGCCGGCCCATGCGGGCTGGTGGCCGGAGCAAAAAGCGCCCCGTTCAATTGTAGTTGCCGGCATACAGCATTCTTCCAATATGCCTGAAATGAACCTGGCGCAATCTGTTGCCGGCCTGGCTGCACAGGCACTAAATGATGGTACAGGCGATGAAGGCGTATGGATTGAAACCACTAACGCCATCTACAATACTTACTTTTATTCGCTGGTAAGAAGATTAAAAGCCAGAGTGCCAGGTACCTTCACGCTTTGGCAACTGGTTGACAGGTACAAGGCAAGAGGCATTATCAAAGGCTATATCCTGTATGATTTCAGCAGGAGGGATAATTCCGTGAACCTGGCCACGATGTATGCTGCACTGGAAAAAGGTATTCTGATAGATGTGACACAGGAAGCCACGGCTAGAGGCAAAGGTCTGAAAAAATTATACGATGCCACACGCACGGTTTTAGATGCTGCTGTGCTCAAACAATTGTTGCCTAAGCTGAATCCTCATCTGCTGGTGATAGGTAACCCGGATTATTCCAATAACAGGGACTATGCAATTGCTCAAAAAAGTGTGGTGTATTATGGGATTGATACGCTGTTTCAATCTGTTGTCAAATGGGTAAAGCCATTGTCGCCCGTAATAGGCTGGAATGCAGGGGAAGAGTTTAAACACATAGAGCCATGCACCAGCTGGGGGCTCATTAATACAGCTTCGGATTGGTGTATGAACCTGCCTTTATTATCGATACCACCATGCAATAAGCTACCGCAGGTTCGCACACTCAACCCGCAAGATATTAACTGGCAGGAACATGCTAATTATCACGCCTTTGTAATGAGCGATGGAGATAACATGCAATGGACCTTTGGTAATTTTCCTGACAACAAGGACTACTGGAGCAATCCATACAATGAAAGCATCCCCATGTCGTTCACCAGCTGCGTGCTTAACCTTTCCCAGGCTGGCAGTGATGTATATAATTACCTCGTAAAGACACAACCGGGGCGTACCGCGGTAGTGGAATATGGCGGCGGCTATTATTATCCCGATCTCTTTGCCAGGTTGAGGCCCGACAGGGAAAAGCTGCTCCGTGAATATGCGGGCATGATTAATACACAAATGAAAATAACAGGCACAAAGGTTTTTGGATTTATCTGTAAAGATGTTTCCGGTGAAGAAGCCCTGGAAGCCTACCGGGTATATGCTGAAGAGATAGAAGATCTTACAGGCATGATAGCGGTGCAGTACTCGCCCTATAACGGTGGTGATGGAAAAGTTTTCTGGGTAAAAAATAAAAAAGGGAGAGAGATCCCCGTAGCTACCTGTAAATACCAGCTATGGGCCAATCTCAGCAGAAAAGGCTCAGGAGACCCGGTGCAGGTGGCAGGCTGGATAAACAAAGACAACGCATCCTCTTCCGGTAATCAACAACTGAACTGGACCATTGTACATGCCTGGTCATATTTCAGTGATAGTATTACACATCATTCCATTGTTGCAAAAGATAAAAAAAACACTGCCGCCGAACGCGGCGTAACACCGGTGAAATGGACCAAAGATCTTCTTGATAAAAGAACAAAGGTGGTTTCCATTGAAGAGCTTTTATGGCGGATCAGGATGCGGCATAATTCTGCAGAAACGCTTAAAGCAGCCGGGATTCATCAATAATCAGCGAAACATTATGCAAAAAAATACAAGGGCAGGCCAGCTGCTTTCCATACCGGTGATTGTAGCGGCGTTGGGCTATTTTGTTGATATCTACGACCTGTTGCTGTTCAGCATTGTGCGTGTTCCAAGTTTAAAGGCCCTGCAGGTGGGTGACGGTGAACTGATGGAACAGGGCATCTACCTGATCAATATGCAGATGGCAGGAATGCTGCTGGGCGGAATTTTATGGGGGATTACAGGAGATAAAAAGGGGCGATTGTCTGTATTGTTTGGTTCCATCCTGCTATACTCGGTAGCAAATATTCTCAATGGTTTTGTAACAACGGTAGATCAGTATGCCCTGCTGCGTTTTATAGCAGGAATAGGGCTTGCCGGAGAACTAGGCGCAGGTATTACACTGGTAGCGGAAATACTTCCAAAGGAGATAAGGGGTTATGGAACTGCTATTGTGGCTTCGGTGGGCGTATTGGGGGCGGTGCTGGCCTATTTCATTGCAGACATGTTCAACTGGAAGATCGCTTACTTTATAGGTGGCGGATTAGGACTGGCATTACTGGTGCTCCGGTTTAACGTGTTTGAATCCGGGATTTTTAAAGAAGTGAAGAAGGAAAACAAATCGCGGGGTAATTTCTTCTCTTTATTTTCTTCTCCCAGAATATTTTTTAAATACCTGAGATGTATAATGATAGGGTTGCCTATCTGGTTCGTTATCGGCATCCTGATCACTTTTTCGCCGGAGTTCGGAAAGGCAATAGGACTCACAGTTCCCGTGGAAGCAGGTAAAGCGGTGATGTTCTGTTATATAGGGCTTTCACTGGGCGATATGAGCAGTGGTTTGCTAAGCCAGTATTTGCAGAGCAGGAGAAAGACGGTATTTATTTTTGTGATGCTAACCTGTCTGGCAATAGTTGTTTACCTAAACCAGCGATCACAGAGTGTGGCCGTTTTCTATACTTTATGCGGCTTACTGGGGTATGCCATTGGTTACTGGGCTTTGTTTGTAACTATCGCAGCAGAGCAATTCGGTACTAATATGCGGGCCACAGTAGCCACTACTGTTCCCAATTTTGTGCGTGGGAGCGTAAATATTTTTACACCTGCTTTTTTGCTGTTGAAAAACCTTTATGGAGTTACCGCCGCCGCAGGCTTGGTAGGCATTGTTACGATCCTGCTTGCATTGCTTGCAGTTTGGAAGATGGAAGAAACTTTTTCAAAGGATCTCAACTACACAGAATAAAATTATTATCTCTTCAAAACATATAAATGATGAAGAAAAGAAACTTTCTTTTGGCAGCGCTTATTTTTTCAATGGCTGCAAAAGCGCAGCAAACTTATGATATATGCGTGTATGGTGGTACTTCCGGTGGTGTAATAGCGGCATATGCAGCGAAAAAAATGGGGAAGTCGGTGTTGTTGATCGAACCTGGAAAACATCTTGGCGGCATGTCATCCGGGGGATTGGGATATACTGATATCGGTAATAAATATGCCGTAACCGGTTTGGGAATCGACTTTTACCGCAGGGTGGGTAAGCATTATGGTCAGTTTGAATCCTGGATATTTGAGCCACATGTAGCGGAAGATGTGTTTATGCAGTACATCCGGGAAGTCGGTGTGCCGGTGCTTTACCAGTCGAGGATTGTATCGGCAGTAAAGAAAGATGGTTTTATAAAGGAGATCTCGCTGGAAGATACGCAGGCCCCGTCCAGGCCGCAAAAAGTTATCCGTGCAACCGTTTTTATTGACTGTTCATATGAAGGCGACCTGATGGCAAGGGCCGGCGTGTCTTATATGGTAGGAAGGGAATCTTCCGCTGTTTACAACGAATCGTACAATGGCGTACAGGTGCAGCCGCCTGCCACTCCTCAGCATGGCAACCAGGTGCCTGATGGTGTAGATCCGTATAAGATACCCGGCGATCCATCCAGTGGCTTATTATGGGGCATCAGCAATGCTGTACTGGCGCCTATAGGCAGTGGCGATAACCATGTGCAGGCATATAATTTCCGGATTTGTTTAACAGATGATCCTGCCAACAGGATACCTATTACCCGTCCGGAAGATTATGATTCCAGCCGCTACGAGTTACTGCCCCGATACATTGCAAAGCTTACCGCACCAAATGATATCAGGGAGATACTGAAATTTGACCTGATGCCTAATCATAAAACGGATATCAACAATGGCGGTGGTTTTTCTACAGATATGATAGGCAGGAACTGGGATTACCCGGATGGCGATTATGCCACCAGGGAAAGGATCCGGAAGGAACATGAATTGTATAACAAGGGCCTGCTGTATTTTATAGGGCATGATCCGCGTATCCCGGATAGCGTACGCCGGTTTATGCTGAACTGGGGATATCCGAAAGATGAATATGCAGATAACGGCCACTGGAGCCCGCAAATGTATATCAGGGAAGCCCGCAGGATGCGTGGCGCTTATGTAATGACACAAGCCAACTGCGAGCGGAAGGAAATAGTAACAGATGGTATAGGCATGGCGGCTTACGGTATGGATTCACATAATACACAACGGCTTGTGATAAACGGAATGGTGAAGAATGAAGGCGATGTGGAAAAAGGTGGCGCCGGCCCCTATCCTATTGCCTACCGCTCATTAACACCTAAAGAAAATGAATGTAAGAATTTACTGGTGCCGGTTTGCTTATCTGCCAGTCATATTGGTTACGGGTCCATCAGGATGGAACCAGTGTTTATGGTACTGGGCCAATCAGCTGCGATTGCTGCCGCGTTTGCAGTGGATGGGCGAACTACCGTTCAACAGGTAGATGTAAAAAAGGTACAATCGCTGCTGGCCTCCGATCCCCTGCTGAACGGCAGCACACCGGAAATACTGGTAGATAATGAGGATACCGGCCACGTGGAAATAACCGGTAAATGGGCTCTGAAAAAAGGAGGCACCTATGGCCCCTCAGCTTTTTATTCTGCTGTGAACGACCAGCCCAAGTCTGTGAAATTTATACCCGAAGTGAAGAAGAGCGGAAGCTATGATATTTACACATATGTGCTGCCGGGAATCAACAATATATCTCCCGCTACTAAAGTGACCGTTTTTGATGGCAGGCAGTCTAAAGAAATAACGATTGTAAAAGAGAAGGTGATCGTTAACGGTCAAACCAGCGGAGAATGGGTACATCTGGGGAAATTCAATCTGCCGGAAGGCAAAAAAGCAGGGGTAACCATTTCCAACAGGGAAGCCGGGGGCGTAATTGTAGCGGATGCTGTATTGCTGGTGCCCGCGCACTAATATTCACTTAATGTAAGTACGAAGAATGAAGCAACTATTTTTATGTGTGTGCGGATGGTTGATATGCAGTATCTCAATGGCGCAGGATCCCGTTTCCTTTGTGAATCCACTGGTAGGAACGGCTTCCAGTCATGATTTATCAAACGGTAACACCTATCCTGCCATTGCCGTACCCTGGGGCATGAATTTCTGGACACCTCAAACCGGCAAAATGGGCGACGGATGGACCTATACTTATGACGCTGCTAAAATTGTAGGTTTCAAACAAACCCACCAACCTTCGCCCTGGATGAATGATTACGGGCAATTTTCAATTATGCCTATCACCAGGCGCGCGGTATTTAAGGAGGCCGACAGGGGCAGCTGGTTTTCCCACAAAGCGGAAATTGCAACGCCTTATTATTACAGTGTATACCTGGCCGATTATGATATAAAAACAGAGATTGCACCTACGGAAAGGGCTGCAGCTTTCCGTTTTACCTATCCTGCTACCGACAGTGCATTTGTGGTAGTAGATGCTATGGACATGGGTTCTTACATAAAAATTATTCCGGGAGAAAGAAAGATCATTGGTTATACCACCAGGAATAAAGGTGGTGTGCCCGGTAATTTCAGGGATTATTTTGTACTCCTTTTCGACCGGCCATTTACCGTTTCCTATCTCTGGAAGGATGGTGCGTTAATAAAAGATCTGCTGGAAGCAAGCGCAGGTCATACAGGCGCCGTTATTGGTTTCCCTACAGAGAAAGGCGCGCCGGTAAATGTTAAAGCGGCATCTTCTTTTATCAGCCCGGCGCAGGCAGAATTGAACCTGCAGCGGGAAATAGCAGGAGATAATTTTGAGACGGTAAAGCAACATGCAAAGGACGTCTGGAATAAATACCTGGGCAGAGTGACGATAGAAGGCGGTTCGGATAAGCAAACAGCCACATTTTATTCCTGCCTTTACCGCTGTATGCTTTTCCCGCAGAAGTATTATGAAATTGATGCTGCAGGTGAGATTGTCCATTACAGTCCTTACAACGGAAAAGTAATGCCCGGTAAACTCTATGCCGGTACAGGCTTTTGGGATACTTTCCGTTCCTTGTATCCTTTATTGAACCTGCTGTATCCTGATATCAACAGGGAGATGCAGGAAGGATTGGTGAATGCCTATAGAGAAGGAGGCTGGCTGCCTGAATGGAGCAGTCCCGGTTACCGGAATATTATGGTGGGTAATAACTCCGCTTCTGTAGTGGCAGATGCATATCTGAAAGGAATACGTGGATATGACATTGATACATTATACCAGGCACTTTTAAAAGATGCCAACAACGAAGGCCCGATGACGGCAGTAGGCCGTAAAGGGGTAGCGTTCTATAACAGGCTGGGCTATGTACCTTTTGATGCCGGTATTAATGAAAGTGCCGGCAGAACGTTGGAATACGCCTACGACGATTTTACTATTTACCAGTTAGCAAAGGCATTAAAACGTCCGCAGGAGGAAATTGATCTTTATGCAAAACGTTGTCAGAATTATCGCCACCTGTTTGATACTTCCTCCGGATTAATGCGGGGGAAAAATACAGATGGCAGCTTCCAGGCTCCGTTCAGTCCTGTGAAATGGGGCGGAGCTTTTACAGAAGGAAACAGCTGGCATTATAGCTGGAGCGTATTTCATGACATACAGGGGCTTATAGATTTAATGGGCGGAGAACGGATGTTTAGCAGTATGCTGGATTCCGTTTTTAACATGCCTCCTGTATTCGATGAAAGTTACTATAAGAAGGTTATCCATGAAATAAGGGAAATGCAGGTAATGAACATGGGACAGTATGCGCATGGCAACCAGCCCATTCAACATATGATATACCTGTACAACTATGCCGGCGAACCATGGAAAACACAGTACTGGGTGCGGGAGGTAATGAATAGACTCTATCTTCCCACTCCGGATGGCTATTGCGGCGATGAAGATAATGGGCAAACATCTTCCTGGTATATCTTTTCAGCACTGGGTTTTTATCCTGTTTGTCCTGCTACGGACCAGTATGTACTCGGTGCGCCATTGTTTAAAAAGGCTACGCTTCACCTGCAAAACGGGAAAAAGTTTATCATTAAGACAACGGATAGTGATGTCATGAACCGGTATGTTAGGTCTGTGCAACTAAACGGCAAAGCTTATCACAAAAACTGGATCAGTTACAATGAGTTGCAGAAAGGAGGCAGTATGAAAGTGAAAATGTCTGCCGCGCCTGACAAGAGCCGTGGGACAGATAAATCCGCTTATCCTTATTCATTTAGTAAATAGTTATTCCCTTTCCTTATCCAAAATTTCAAATGTTTGTTCAATCCGCTCCCCGTTTTCATCTACCAGCGTAATGGTATGTTTTCCGGCGGCAGGGTGCAGGGCCATCTGGTGAAACTCCGTGGTGGCTCCAATAAAGTTGTTGTCGAGGTGCCAGAATATTTTCGTGGCATTGTTGCGGTGTGTGGCAGTAAAAATAGTTTGACCGGGTTTTCCGTCGATTTCAACGGGAACGAATATACGTGCACCGGGCCTTGGATAAATCAGTTCCATGGGTGCCTTGTCCAGCCCCAGTGAAGCCAGGCAATCGGGTTTATAGGGCGGTAATTGCTGGTAATAATTTTTACTGCGGTAGTAATATTCCTGTGAGGGAGGCAATACAAACCACGATTTGTGCTGCATGAGCGATGGAGATTCGCAGGCTTCTGTTACACGCCACTGGCCGGTTCTGTCGAGATGAACCAGCTGATGATAGGGGCATACACCTGCCCTGATACCTGCTGCAGGCACATAAATGGAATCTTTTTCCTCGCATAGCTCACCGGCACGGTAGCCGCTTTTGCGGCATACCTCAATTTTTTTCATCTGCTGGTAAGGTGGATCAAACCAGCCGCTGGTATGCAGTAAGCGGAATACATCGAACAGGATAGGCGCAGCAGTAGATACGCCTATGAGGCCGGGGCGCCCCTCCCCATCGGCATTTCCCACCCATACGCCTACTACATACTGAGGCGTTACACCGATGGCCCATCCATCGCGGAAACCAAAGCTGGTACCTGTTTTCCAGGCAATGCGTTGTGAAGAAGAGAACTGTTGCCACAGCAGTTCTTCGCCAGGCCGCATTACTTCAGTCATGGCCTGGAAGGCATACCAGATAGAACCTGCATCCAACAGGCCATCTTTGCTTAATCCGTATTTCGAAGGATAACGGGTATTAAGCCGGTAGTTGGGTGGATGAATATCGTCCATATCATATTTACCCTTATACTGATCCATGTGCAGCAGCGTGCGGGCCAGGCTGGCATACATGCCGCACATTTCCCATAAGGTAGTTTCCCCGCCTCCAAGGATGAGTGACAGCCCATAATGATCGGCTGGTTTATTCAGTGTAGTGATCCCCATTTTCTGTAACAGGGAATGAAACCGCTCGTAGCGGTACTGTTGCAACATGCGCACAGCCGGGATATTGAGCGACCGGGCCAGTGCACGGGAGGCGGGAACGGCGCCATCATATCCCAGGTCGAAGTTCTGAGGGGTATAGCCGGCTATTTGCGTGGGAATATCAGGGATCAGCGTATTGGGCAATATAAGCCCGTCGTTGAGCATAGCGGCGTATAATACAGGCTTGAGCGTACTGCCGGGGCTTCTCCTTGCCTGTATAATGTCTACATGGCTTTCCAGCTCCGGATCTGAAGGATGATAAATATTTCCTACATAGGCAAGGGTATTGCCGGTTTCCACATCCAGCACCAGTACGGCTGCGTTGTTGATGCCATTGGCTTTATAGCTATTATGATACCGTTCGGCGATGGCTGTGGCATTGTGCTGCAGATCTGCCAGTAGTGTGGTTTTGATGCGTGTAGGCTCGCTTGTTTGCTGTTGTTGGTAGTCGCGGCGGAACAGGTCCAGCAAATGCGGGGCTTCCTGAGGCAGGGGTAATGGCTGATCAGGCAAGGGCTCCATTTTGGCCAGCTGGCAGGTAATGCTGTCGATGGTATGCTGGTGGTATAGTTTATTCAGGAGCTGATTTCGTTTATTCAGTAACGTTACCCTGTTGCGGCCCGGGTGTACCAGTGCGGGGCTGTTAGGCAATACTGCCAGCGCTGCCATTTCACCCCACGACAACAGATCGGCTTTACGGCCATAATACCTCCAGGCAGCAGCTTCCAGCCCAACAACGTTGCCGCCGAAAGGAGCGTTGGCTGCATATAAGGCAATAATTTTCTTTTTAGAAGCTGCAAATTCCAACCGGGTAGCCAGTACCGCTTCCGTTATTTTCTGCCAGATATTACGTGGCTGGTTGCGCGACAGCCGTATTACCTGCATGGTGAGCGTGCTGCCACCGCTTACCACTTTTCTGCCCCTTGCGTTTTGGTTAATAGCCCTGCCTATAGCAATTGGATCTATCCCCCAGTGGTAATAAAAGCGTTTATCTTCATAAGCTACAATACATTTTTCGAATTTATCCGGTACATCCGCATTATAAGGAAAGCGCCATTGACCATCCGGCGCTATGCTTGCGTTCAGCAGATCGCCGTTACTGTCTTCCAGCACATAGGAAGTTGGACTGGTAAAGAGTTGTTTGGGTAAACAAAAGTAATAGGCAATGAGTATAACAGCGGCGCCGGTAAGCCACCACTTTTTTTTGATGCACCATTGTTTAAGGTTATCGTACTTCATTACTTTTTTATGCGCGTTCAAAGATAGGTTAATTGATTGTTTTGAACTGATGTGCGGTTGGTTGTTATTCCCCGAAAGATAGAATTTTGTGAAGATATATGGCTTACGGATTGAACAGTTGCTGTAATGGAGTGACCGGGTAGGAAGAGCCAATCTGTTTAAGCAATCCGCAAGGGGTCAGGCATTATCTGCAATGAATAGAGCTTATGCTATTCATCCGTTGATCCACCCGGAGGAAGGTTTCCAGTGTTTTAATGCAGGTCGCGTCGCAGAGATCATTAGCATCGGAGGCAATACCATTGAGAGCTGCAAATGCATACGCAGGTAATTCACGGTTACCACTACCGGCGCTGCATAACAATATCAGAAGAACATACCGCCGGAAGCAGCAAAGGTACTGCAAGTGGTGCTGAGTATTCGCATTACAGGAGGCTATGTTATAAGTTCCCGGCTCTTAATTGTACCTGTAGGTTATCCATCTGCATAAAATAAAAAATATATTTTGTACCAATTGGTAAAATATATACCTTTATGCCAGCAAATTACTTTTACAATAACCGGCTGATAGCACGGTTTTTTTTAAATCAATAATGTACTAAATGGTACAAAATAATATTTATATGGAAACACTCACTACCACTTCTGTTCTGCACAAAACAATTACCATTAATAATCTTAATATTTTTTATCGGGAGGCCGGCCCGGCAGATGCACCTGTAGTACTGCTGCTGCACGGGTTCCCGTCTACTTCACATATGTACCGCGACCTGATCCGGGATCTGGCAGACAAGTATCATGTAATTGCCCCGGATTATCCCGGATTTGGCCAAAGCAGCATCCCGGCGTTAACCGGATTTGAATATACGTTCGACAACCTGGCGTTGGTAATGGAACAGTTTATTGATCAGCTGGGATTAACAAAATTCAGCTGGTACCTGCAGGATTACGGCGGCCCTATCGGCTTCAGGATCATTAGTAAAAGACCGGAACTGGTAGAAGCATTGATCATACAAAACGCCAATGTATATAACGAAGGACTTGGCCCGGTGGTCCAGGAAATCGGAGCACTACAGCAGGCAGAAGATGAAAAAGCATTGGAGGCTGCTATTGTACGTAAACTAAGCTTTGAAAAAATTAAAGAAGAACATCTGCTGGGCGCTTCTGCCCCGGAAAAAGTGAGCCCTGACAGCTATGAGCTGGCATATGCCTATATGTCAAGACCCGGTGTGGAAACGATACAGGTGGCCCTTTTCCGGAACTATAGTACCAATTTTCCAAAGTACCCTGAATGGCAGCAATACCTGCGTACACATCAGCCACGGGTGCTGGTAGTATGGGGTAAGAATGACCTCATTTTTACATGGCCCGGCGCAGAGGCTTATAAAAGAGATGTGCCTGATGCAGAAGTACACCTGTTGGATGGCAGCCACTTTGTATTGGAAGAATATCATGAGGAAGTAGCGGCGTTGATAGACGATTTCTTAAAAAGATAATCTACTCAGTACACAAAATTACGACCAGCAGATTTGCCGGCCTCCATCATGTGACCGGATAAAGAAATGGTGTATCATACCTGATACACCATTTCTTTTATTACATGTTTTTTTACTTCACTACTTCTACCCACCTGCCTGGTGAAAAAGCATGTATGGTATTATCATACATGGCTTCGCAGGATGTGGCCGGCAAATAATACCTGCCCAGGTAAGCCGCATTCAGCAATACATTGTAAGTGCGTTTTTTGTTTTCTTCTATGTTGAAATAAGTATATACCCTGTCGTCACGTATATCCATATACGTAGCCGGTGAGGAGTGGAAGGCGCTGTCGTTTTCCATCAGGCGGGTATTCAGTATTTCCCATCCTGAAGGGAAGATCTGTGACAAGGCCATCTGTTCGTAATAACCTCTTTTCCCTGGATTGGTAAGAGTTACGGTGGCCATAAAGTCGCTTCCCTGCCGCAGTGTAGCCGGATCAAGCGGTTTGCCATCGCGGGTGCTGTAGCTTACCTGCATGCCCAATATATCCGGGTTATTGGTAGCAACCGGTTCCTGGCCGGCATCGGGTTGCCCCTGGAGAATCAACCGGACATATAATACATTCTGCCCGTTATTCCGGAGACTGATATTTCCTGCAGTCCCATTGAAGGTTACGGGGATCTGCGTAACAAAGGACTGCCCGTTCACACTGCCTTTGGCGCCGTTCAGGGTGTACGTAAAATTCATCTTACTGCCTCCCTTGTTATTGCCGCAATACTTTGCAACTGCTATCAGGGAATAAGCGGTTGTTTGCGTGCTATACCACTGATCATTTTGCGATAACTGTGCTGCGATCTGCTTCACCAGTTCATTGGCGCGGTTACGCTGCCCCATGATGGTGAGCGTTTCAAGGATCATGGCCCTGTCGCGCAGGTCAGAGCCAAAGGTGCCGCCCAGCTGCGTATATGCTTTCACGTCGGTAGTGAGGCCCTGTACAAGAGAGTTGGCCACTTCCGGCTGACCGGCAAGTTTATAGGCCGCCGCCAGCCGCCATTTGGCCGGGGCCGACAGATATTTGAATTCCTTTAACCGGTTCATGGCGCCCAGTTCCGGAGATTTGGCCAGTGCCAGGAGATAGAGGCGGTACGACTGTGTAAGATCTCCACCATAAAAGTTAAGGGTACTGGGCGCCCAGGTACCGGCTTTATTCCGTTGGTATTTCTTCCATTGATCCAGTAGTCCAGCCGGCAGGGTATAGCCCTGTGCCTGTGCTTCTATGAGGAAGTGGCCTCCATAGTTGGTGCCCCACTCGTCGGAGTTACCTTCACCAGGCCAGTAGCTGAAACCTCCATCGGAAGTCTGGAAGCTTTTCAACCTGTTGATACCCGCTTTAACGTTACGGTCTACCTGTGCACGCTCACTTTCTTTCAGGTCCATGAGCTGATTCAATACCAGTTGCGGGAACACGCCGGAAGTGGTTTGTTCTATACAGCCATGCGGATATTCTATCAGGAACCGCAGGCGCTTGCCCAGGTTGAGGGATGGAATGGTGGATACTTCCAGCACGCCGGAATTGGTGCCGGCCATGCCTACCGGGCTAAAGGCCGATTGCCAGCTGTTGTTGCCTTCCAGTGTGTTTTCAATAATATTTGTGATCACCGGGTTAGGGTTCCTCACATTCAGTTCTATATTTTCTTCTGCCTTTTCCACCCCGCTGCTGGCTGTTACTTTTATTTTAGCGATACCTGTTTGCGGGCGTACTTTTACATCGAAATAAACAATCTGTTCGCCGGGTTGAGAGAAGGTGATCGCTTTGGTTTGTTCGCCTACTATTTCCAGCAGGGGGCTGGTGCTTAAGCTAACATTCACATTGCGGATATTGGGTTCCAGGCCAAACACCGTTACCGGTACCTGGATGGTTTCCGACGGTCCCAGTACGCGCGGAGCGGTAGTAAGCAGCATTAGTGGTTTCTTTACTGCCACTACTTTTTCAGCTGTGCCGTAAGCGCCATCCTGGCCGGCTACTACCATTGCTTTTACCGAACCAATGTAAGGCGGCAGCTTGAATTTATGTGTTTGCTTTTGTCCTGTTTTCAGGTAGAAAGGGCCCATATATTTTACTACCGGCTTGAAGCGGTTTGCCTTGGCGCCACCTGCATTTTTATCCAGTCCTTCATCACCGCCAATACTCAGTATACGGTCCATATCCGCTCCCCATGCACCTATCACGTAGTCGAACAGGTCCCAGGTTTTTACACCAAGGGCTTCCCTCGCATAAAATGCATTGTGAGGGTCCGGTGTTTTAAAACGGGTAAGATCCAGCAATCCTTCATCCACAATGGCGATGGTGTAGGTCATTGGTTTGCCGCTGCCCTCGCTCACTGTGATACTGGCTTCCGTTTCCGGTTTCAGTTTATCGGCCATGCTGATCACCGGTTTCAGGATAGTGCCCGGATCTTCAATGGAAATGGGAATGGTGCCATACATACGGATCGGGAGATCGTTGAGAGTTTGTGCATGTGGTTGCAGCAAACTAACGTTTACGTATATATTAGGCGTCATGTCCTTTTCCGCCTTGAACTTAAAGGTGGTTTGACCCTGTTTGGTGGTGATCCAGTATGTTTTCAGCACTTTACTGCCGGACTCAATGCTGATCAGCCCGCGGCCGCCTTCACTGCTTGGAATAGTGAGGTTAATGTCATCGCCGGTTTTATAGGTTTGTTTGTCAGACGTAAACACCAGCATAGATGCTTCCGCGGGGTTGTCTTTCTGCATCCTTTCCGCCCATCCGGGCCAGTCGATATACACGGCTTTACCTGCTGTATGCCCGCTCTGAAGGTCTTTCACCCTGATCAGGTACCTGCCCCAATCGGGCGAGTTAACACGCAGGTCCCATTTGCCTTTACCATTTTGCAGGGTAACGGTTTCTTTGCTCAGCAGCTGATTATAGCTGTCTTGCGTAAAATTGGAGTAGTCATCCTGCTCGCCTTCATCCCACCACCATCTCCATTTGATCTTGTAGAGCTCTACCTGTACTTCACGGCTGCCGGCAGTAAGATTGCCGTTACCGTCTACATCCACCAGGTCGATGGTATGCGCACGATCGGTGAGCAACATACCCGTGGTACGGTCGCCCGCCGGGATACGCAAACCTGCATAGGAAGTGAAAGGGTTATAAGGCATGGAGAAGTGATCGATACTGAAATCCCCTCCGGGTTCAAATACTTTTACTTCGAAGTTTGCCTTCAGTTGCCCGGGCGCTACTTTACCGAGTTGTATGTCTGCATTCACGGGGGCGCTGCCGCTTTCGCTCAGCGGGCCTTCAAAGATGGTTTTATTTTCCGCATCGAAATGAGTGACGGGATCATCGAAGGAGTAATCGCTGAATTTGGGGAAGCTGGTGCTTTGCTGTACCAGCGACACATCTACCTTGGCTTTCAGGTGTTGCGCAGTAGCGCCAAACAGCCACATGGCCGATAGGTTGCCGGTGGCGCTGCCTTTCGACAGGGATGTAGTGCTGCCAAAGTCCATTTTTATTTTAAGCCGGTTTGGCTTCACGGTTTCAATACGCACATTTTTCTGGAAGGTGGCGCCGCCTACTTTTACTTTTGCCACCCAATTGCCTGTAGGATCGTCCGGGGCAGTAGCGGTAGCAAAGCTGTAAAAGCCGTTCAGGCCTTCATGCTGATTGATGCGTTTATACAGTTGACCTTTGGGATTGTATAATTCCAGTGAAACAGGATGGTCTGCCGGTAATTTTTCTCCTTTATCTTCCAGAATAAAAGTAAGATAAACGGAATCGCCGGGGCGCCATACGCCACGTTCGCCATACAGGAAGCCTTTGATACCGTTTTGCACTTCTTCTCCTTTTACATCAAACCGGCTTAAGGGGAGAGAACTTCCGTCGTCCAGTTTAAGGTAACCTCTTTCATTTTCTTTTTTGGCGATGAGCAGGTAAGGCTTGCGTTTCAGATCAAAGGATGCAAGGCCCTCCCCGTCACTTTTTGTTTTAAATATCACCTGGTTCTGGTAGTCGAGCAGTTCCAGCTCTACGCCTATAAGGGGCTTGGTATCGCGTATATCCGTTACTGCTACCAGCATGCTGTTGTCGTTTCCTCTTTTGGCAATGAGGCCTATATTGGAAGAAATGATATTGCGGGAAGCCCATTTATCTTTACTGTAGTAAGAGTTGGAACAGGCATCATTACGGCGGTCCCAGTTGTAGCCGTATGGATAGTAGCTGTCGTAACGCTGCCAGAAGGAATCATCATCATCGATCTTTTCTCCCCCATAATAATATTCTTCTTCTCCTTCTTCATCGGCAGAAGCATTGTCGCTGTCCTGAGTGGTATCGGCGGAGCAGGCGGTCATAGCGTACGACTTCCGGAAGCCAATAGTGATGCGGTAAATAGCGCCGGGTTCCGTACGCAGCATCTTATCCAGGTCGAGGAAGAAGCGGTTTTTCTTGTGCAGGTTTACTGATTTGTCTCCATCCAGGCGGATTGTTTTCTCTACTACGGGCTTGGCTACACGCCGTAGTTCCTGGTTGCCATCAAGGTCGTTCCGCTGCAGGTATTGTGGTACATTGTTTTCATAGATCTTTATGATGGAAACATCTACAGCGTTGAGGTTCACCGCTTCAAACGGCATTACCAGTTTATTGCTTTCCGGCAGGATCACACCTTTGCCGGGGATGCTTACACCGGGCAAAGTATTTTCAAAGTTAACGTTGGCGCTGAAAGTTTTTCCTAATCGTTTATCCGTGATGTTGATAACGCCTTCGTTTACTATTACGTTGTAATTTCCTTCCAGTCGTACCGGTGCATACACGCTTACCTCGCTGCCATCAATGGTGTAGCGTAGGTCGCTTTGCCCGCTGATGCCTATAAGGCCTTCCAGGGTCTGGGCCATGCTTACGGGGTCGGAGAATTGTACCAGCAGGTGTTGTTCCGGGTCGGAGAGCGCTTTTACATCCATTACTTTAAAGTCGCCGATAGCGGGTACCTCGATGGTGTTTTTTCCGGTATTATCCACTTTCAGGGAGCTGCCGTTCCAACTCAGTTCCAGGTTACGGGCAATATTGGCGCGGGCAATATTGGCGATGGTAAACCGGGAAGTGCGTTCTGCGGCATTGTGCTGCCAGGTAACAGGCAGGCCTTTACCGGCATATTGTGCGCTGAGTAATTTTTCGATCGCCTGGGGATCTTCCACATCGGCAGTATAGATGGCGCCGGTGAGGGTCATGCGGTCAAGGGTATTATTGGTACTGGCTTTCAGACCGAAATTTTCTATGGAGAAGGATGGCTTGATGATCTTAAATTCAAAATCGAATGATTTGAGTTCCTTTGGCACATCCAGTATTTTCCCGAGTTTAAAGTTGGCTTCATACTTTTTACCGGGCTGCAGGTTTTCATCCGGTCTGAACTCGATGGTGGTGGCATCAATCCAGTAGGCCTTCCCTTTGATGGACGGAGAAAAGTCGAATACTTCCTTCTCCAGCGGCTCATTCTGGGTATGTGTTACATTCGTCTGTGAGGTGAGGTGAACACGGATAGCGCTTTGTTTGGAAATGATACCTGCCGTATATGCCTCAATATATTTGGCAAATTCGGGGTTCATTTCTTTTTTCGCCGTACGGCAACCACTGATCACAAACAGGGTGGCGAGGAATAAAAACAATGCCGCTACAGCAGTAAGCCTTTTTGTTGGGTGCATCGGGAAAGCAGATTAGGTGATTAACTAGCTGCGAATGTCGGGAATTTTCTCCAAACGTGGGGGATCGCCTTCGGCGATGCGGATTTTGTCTGACTCAGGATTAAACTGATTACGCTGATTACGCTGATTTGATTACTTTGGATTTAAAATGATTTGGGGAGATTTAAGCGAATATCCGCTTAAATCTCCCCAAATCTTTAAAATCATTACAAAATCAAATCAGCGTAATCAGCGTAATCAGTTTAATCCTGAGTCAGACAAAACCCGCGTCAATCCTACACCATTTCGCCTTTGTTCAGGCGGAGGAACTTATCAACACAGGAGGGCAGCTCATCTTCGTAGTGGGTTACAAAGATGAGGGTTACCGGCATATGTTCACAAAGTTGTTCTATTACTTTTTTGAAATGTATTTTTTGACGGGCGTCAAGTCCCTGGCAGGGTTCATCAAAAATCAGCAGCGGCGGGTTTTTAACGAGAGCACGGGCCAGCAGGGTTAGGCGCTGTGCGCTTTCGGGCACCTGTTTGAAGGGTGTTTTTTCATGTTCTGTGATATTCAGAACGGTCATCCAGTCGCGGGCCACCTGTTGTTGCCCGGAGGTAGCCGGCCGCGTGCTGCCAATTACATCAGAGAAGCCGGAACAAACCACCTGGAGGCAGTTATCACGGGAGGTAAAGTATTGGTGCAGTTCCGGTGATACGAAGCCTATTTTTTTCTTGATATCCCAGATGCTTTCGCCGCTTCCGCGTTTCCGGTCGAACAGCCAGAGCTTATTGGCATAGGCCTGGGGATTGTCGCCGTTCACAAGGCTTAGCAGTGTTGATTTTCCCGCGCCGTTTGGGCCCAGCAATGCCCATTTGTCGTTGGGCTTTACTGTCCAGTTGATGCCGTTCAGGATAGTATTTTCACCGTATTTAATGTGAATGTCTTCCATGCGCACAATCGTCTCGAACTGGTTGTGAGGACTGTTTTGTACCAGTGCGGCAATTTTTTCGGCTTCCATTTCCGGTAATGGTATTTCCGTTACAGCGGGTAACGGCAATTTTACAAATTCGCTGCGGGTATACTTACCGGTTATTGCTCCGTTTTCCAGTGTGAGTACGTGGGTGATATGTTCCGGTATTTCCTGGGGAGCGGTAGCCAGTATTACCGTTGTGCCACCGGCAATGATTTCGTTGATCATGGCGCTGAAATCTTTCCTGGCCTGTACATCCAGCCCGATATAAGGGTTGTCCAGCATAAGTAGTTGCGGTTGCTGGATGAGGGCACGGGCGATCATCACCCGGCGGGTTTCGCCATTTGACAATTTAATGAGCCGTTTTTCCATCAGCGGGGCAATACGCAGGGGCTGAAGTAATGCCGGTACTTCGGTCAGCTCCAGGTATTCCATTACGGTAGGTGAATTATCTGCATCCATGCTGTTGAAGCGCTGCTGATAATAGAAATCCGTAGTGGTGTTAGAGAGGTTGCGGAAGGTATGATGATGGCCTACCAGGGCTACCAGGTTACGGTAATTGAACCAGGGATCTGTGATGGTATGTTGCCGGCACCATTCATCATAGAAGTGGTGATGGATACTTCCGTTGATAATGTTAAACTTACCGAGAATGGTATTCAGCAGGGCTGTTTTACCAGAGCCACTGGGGCCTGTTACAGCCCATTGCTCTCCTTTGTTGATCTGCCATGTGAGGGCATTGAATAATGTTTTGTCGAGATACCTCACGGTGATATGTTCCAGCGAAAGAAACGGTGTTTGCTGCTCTGTCATAATTTGAACGATTGGGCTCAGTATTCATCTGTCGGATATAAAATTAATCCGATTATTGAAAGCTTCCAGTAAATTTATGGCAAAGTTTGAGGGTATGATCTGGATTACGAAATCATTTGACGGGTTAACAACTACTGAGCTCTATGCTATCCTGCATTTGCGATGTGAAGTATTTGTGGTGGAGCAGCAATGTCCTTACCAGGATCTGGACTATGCGGATCAGAAGGCGTTACATCTGATGGGAACGGATGAGGAAGGCCGGCTGTTGGCATACACCCGTATTTTTGCTCCCGGAATCAAGTTTGAAGAAGCATCTATAGGCAGGGTGGTTACTTCTCCGCAGGCCCGTGGCAAGGGTGCCGGCCGGCAGTTAATGGAACGCTCCATTGAAGTGCTTCAGGCCAACTATGGAGTAATTCCCATCAGAATAGGTGCCCAGCAATACCTTCAGCAGTTTTATACTTCGCTGGGATTTGAGCAAACCAGTGATACTTATATAGAAGATGGGATTCCTCATATCGAGATGCTGAGGCCATGATATAATGTTTAGGGAGATAAAGGCAGAACAGTTGCTTTTCATCTCCCTAAAAAAATTACCGCTTGGGTATTTTTTTCTTTTTCACCTCTTTAACAGGCGCGTGTTCTTTTATCCGGTAAAAAGGGATGGCGTAGGAAATAGTGTACTGCACATCAAAAACAGATCTCTTGGAACCTGAGCCAAAACCGGGAATGATCAGCGGGGTCATTTCATCTGTTTTTACATTGTTAACCAGTATACGTTCCCGGATATTCCAGCCCATGAAAAGGTTTTTCAGCACTTCTACCTTTAGTCCTACCAATAACTCCACCCAATGGGCATTTACCGCAGTTTGGGGAATGCTGCCTTTGAGGTTATCGCCCCAGTAAGTATTTTTGATGGAATAGGTGGGAACGGAATAGTTAAAATGTGAGAACCCGTAACGGAAACCTGCATAGAATATATTCTTCTCGGTAACATATTGTCTTTTCAGAAAATTATAATCAACGCCCAGGGTTACAAACATACCATTGCCTTTATAGGTATAATTGGTATCGCTGTAGGGGGTATTGGCATATCCGCCTTCAAAGGCGACATAAAGGTTGCTGTTGATGCGGGCATCTGCTACTACAGTTACTTCTTTCCGGTAAGGATAATACATGGCAGATGGTATCCGGCTAAGATCCACTCCTATCCGTACAAAGCCGGGGATATACCAGGAGCTGTCTTTAAGCAGCGCTATCTTTGCCGTATCGGTCAGCGGTTTGCGGCTGGTATCTGCCTTAGCCACTTTGTGCAGGGTGTCTGCTTTTGCGGCCGCCGGCTTGTTTTGTGCCGTAGAAGCAACGCTGAGCAGGATACTAGTTAAAAAAGAAATACAAAGTAAGATGCGTGTCATTGCTGCTAGTTACGGACTTATTATTAATTACAACAGAGTCGATGGTATGCATGGTGGTGATAACGGTATCGATGTTAAAATAGGTACCAAAACCACATCCGGGCGATATAAAATGCTGTTGCCGTGTATACCTGATCTTTAAGGTATCAGCGATGAAGCTGGAATCCACTTTCAGGTAAAAGAGGCTGCTATCTGCAATAGGCGACAGTTGGAAGAACAGGTCGCCCAGTGGCTGGCTTTTGTAAATCGTGTCCCGGCCAAAGGCGTATGCGGTTACTTTGGGCATAATAGTATCCGATAATTTGCCGGTGAGTTTACGCATAAGGTGGGTATGGTAATCATTCCGCAGTGTTTGATCGCATACCTTTGTTTCATTTTCGCAGGCGATGATGCCCGCGAAAATGAAACAGGTCAATAATATCTGGTAGATGCTTTTCATGGCTTATTTACAGTTGGCAAGATATTAAATTCCCAGCTCCTTTTTGAGGAATCTGGCGGTATGACTGTCCTTGCAGGTACTTACCTGCTCCGGGGTGCCGGTGCAGAGGATGGTACCGCCGCCCCCGCCGCCTTCAGGGCCCAGGTCTGCAATGTAGTCGGCCATTTTAATAACGTCCAGGTTATGCTCTATCACCAGTACGGTGTTGCCCCTGTCTACCAGTTTATACAGTACTTGCAGCAGCAGCTGTATGTCCTGGAAATGAAGCCCTGTTGTGGGCTCATCGAGAATATAAATGGTTTTGCCGGTGTCTTTCTTGGAAAGTTCGGTAGCCAGTTTTACCCGCTGTGCTTCCCCACCGGAGAGGGTTACGGCAGACTGGCCAAGGGTAATATATCCAAGTCCCACATCCTGCAGCGTTTTTATTTTACGGTAGATCCATGGTACCGGCTGAAAGAATTCCACGGCTTCATCCACCGTCATATCCAGTACATCTGAAATGGATTTGCCTTTATAGCGTATTTCCAGCGTTTCGCGGTTATAACGGCGACCGTTACATTTTTCGCAGTGCACATACACATCCGGCAGGAAGTTCATTTCAATAACGCGCATACCACCGCCTTCACAAACATCGCAGCGGCCCGTTTTTACATTAAAGGAAAAGCGGCCGGCATTATAACCCCTGATCTTTGCTTCCGGTACTGATGCAAAAAGGGTCCTGATATCGGTGAAAAATCCGCAATAGGTAGCCGGGTTGCTGCGTGGGGTACGGCCTATGGGCGATTGGTCAATTTCAATCACCTTATCTATAAACTCCAGTCCCTTGATGCTTTTGTAGGGCATGGGAACCATTTTGGAGTCGTACGCATGTTTGGAAAGAATGGGATACAGGGTTTCGTTGATCAGGGTAGATTTACCACTGCCCGAAACGCCGGTGATACAGATGAAAGTGCCCAGGGGCAGTTTCAGGTTCACATTCTTCAGGTTGTTGCCGGAAGCTCCTTTTAGCTCCAGGAAATTGCCGTTGCCTTTCCTGCGTTGGGCGGGTATTTCCGGGGAGGTATTGCCATTCAGGTACCCGGCGGTGGGTGTATTGAGCTTCAGGATCTGTTTGGGCGTGCCCTGCGCGATGATCTGGCCTCCGTGTACGCCTGCACCCGGACCAATATCCACCAGGTGATCGGCATGCAGCATAATGTCTTTATCGTGCTCCACTACGATAACCGTGTTACCCATGTCTTTCAGGTTGCGGAGAGCGTCTATGAGCTGCATATTGTCGCGCTGGTGCAAACCAATGCTGGGCTCATCCAGGATATAGGTGATGCCCATGAGCTGCGATCCTATCTGGGTAGCGAGGCGGATACGCTGTGATTCGCCGCCACTGAGGGTTCTGGTGGCCCGGTTCAGGGTGAGGTAGTTTAACCCTACATTCAGCAGGAATCCCAGTCGCTCGCGGATTTCCTTCAGGATATCCTTGGCGATAGCGTTTTGTTTTTTCTCAAGGCGGTTTTCGATATTTCCAAACCAGGCCAGGAGCTTATCCAGGTCCATGTTACCAAGTTCGGAGATATTTTTTTCATCGATCTTAAAGAACAGGCTTTCCTTTTTGAGGCGGGCGCCGTTACATTCGGGACAGGTGCTTAGTTTCATGAAGCCTTCAGCCCAGCTGCGCACGTGATCGGAAGAGGTATCGTTGAAATAGCGGCGAACCATATTCACTACGCCTTCGTATTCTGTGGCGTATTCCGTGCCGCCGTTGCTTTCCCCGAATTCCATGTCTACTTCCAGTTTGCCGTTTTCGTCGCCAAACAACAAAACGTTGAGGGCTTTTTGCGGAATGCTGGAAATAGGGGCTGTTAAGGAAAATTTATACTTTTTTGCGAGTTGCTGTACCTGTTTAAAGGTAAAGGTATCGCGGGCTTCGCCTAATGGTTTTAGTCCACCGTCGGTGATGGATATGTTGTAATCGGGAATTACTTCGTCCATATCTATCTGGTAAATAGTACCGAGTCCTTTACAGCGTGGGCAGGCGCCATAGGGCGAGTTAAAGGAGAAGGTGTTCGGGCTGGGCTCTTCATAGGAAAGACCGGTGTCTTCACACATCAGTTGTTTACTGTACTGGCTCACTTTATTGGTATCGTGATCCATGATAAACAGCAGTCCTTTCCCCATGGTAAGCGCTTTTTGCACGCTCTGGCTGATCCGGGTACGGGCGTCTTCCTGTACCTGGATACGGTCAATCACCAGCTCTATGTCGTGGATCTTGTAGCGGTCCACCTGCATCCTTTCTTTCAGGTCTTCTATTTCCCCGTCGATCCGTACTTTGAGGTATCCTTGTTTGCGTACCTGTTCAAACAGTTCCCGGTAATGGCCTTTGCGTCCGCGTACAAGCGGCGCAAGTATAACCAGTTTTTTATTTTTATAGTGTTTGAAAAGATGCGCCAGTATTTCCTCTTCCGAGAAGCGGGTCATTGGTTTGTTGGTATTGTAGGAATAGGCGGTTCCGGCGCGTGCATAGAGCAGGCGGAGGAAATCGTATATTTCCGTGATGGTACCAACGGTAGACCGGGGATTTTTATTCGTTGTTTTCTGTTCTATAGAAATAACGGGAGAGAGCCCGGTGATCTTATCAACATCAGGCCTTTCCATATCGCCGATAAATTGGCGGGCATAAGCGGAAAAGCTTTCCATGTAACGGCGTTGTCCTTCAGCATAGATGGTATCAAATGCCAGTGATGATTTACCACTGCCGCTGATGCCGGTGATTACTACCAGTTTGTTTTTGGGCAACTGCAGATCCAGGTTTTTCAGGTTATGCTCCCGGGCGCCAAAGATGGCTATTTGTTCATCTGCCGGGGCTTGCGCAACGGAAGTCTCGGGTACATTCTCTTTTTTCTTTGCCATAACATTAAACTACGAAGCTACGGCATAATTGCGAATTATGCGATTTGTTTTGCTAAAATTTTTAGCGAAGTGAGGAGGAGGGGCGCCTTCGGTACTCTGGTAAATTGTCTTGGAACACTGATTACGCTGATTATAATGATAGCCTGATTTTTGTTTTTTGGGTGTTAGTATTGGGAGATGTGGGTGGGGAAATAAGTTGTTTTCCGGTGCTTGTAGGAATAGATGGATGGGAATAGCGTGATATTATTGATATTTAAGGTAGATGTGCAGTGATATTATCGGATATTACTTTTTTATTAAAAATAGTAAAGGGAAATATAAGCGCAACAAATATATCCGCTTACATCTCCCTTCATCTTTATTTAAATCTTAAAAAACAAAATCAAACTAATCATTATAATCAGCGTAATCAGTGTTCCAAGACAATTTACCGGAGCGCCGAAGGCGCCCGCTTACGCTTTATACTTCTTGAATACTACTATCGCGTTATGGCCGCCAAAACCAAAGGTATTGCTCATTGCTACGTTTACAGTACGTTGCTGGGCCTTACCAAGAGTGAGGTTCAGGTTGGTAGGAATCCCTTCACCAAGTACGGTAGTGTTGATGGTGGGAGGAATAATATCTTCCTGGGTGGCTTTGATACATGCAATGGCTTCAATGGCGCCGGCAGCTCCAAGCAGGTGACCTGTCATGGATTTGGTGGCACTGATATTGAGTTTTTCCACATGGTCGCCAAAAGCGGTTACAATAGCCTTTAATTCACTGAGATCTCCTACCGGGGTAGAGGTGGTGTGAGAGTTGATATAGTCCACATCGGTAGTGGCAATACCTGCGTCTTCCAGTGCCTGCTCCATACCTAAGCGTGCGCCCATACCTTCAGGATGGGTGGCAGTAAGATGGTAGGCATCGCAGGTCATAGCACCGCCTATCATTTCACCATAAATGGTGGCGCCCCTGGCAATAGCGTGTTCATATTCTTCCAGGATGATAGCGCCTGCACCTTCACCCATCACAAAGCCGTCGCGCTCTATATCGAAGGGGCGGGAAGCATGTGCTGCATCCTCATTACGGGTGGATAATGCTTTAAGGGCATTGAACCCTGCAATACCGGCGCGGGTTACAGGGGCTTCAGAGCCACCTGCTACAATAGCATTGGCTTTACCCAGGCGGATGTAATTGAAAGCATCTACAAGGGCGCTGGTAGAAGATGCGCATGCAGACACTGTACAGAAATTGATACCCATGAAACCATATTTCATAGCTATCTGGCCTGCGGCAATGTCACAGATTAATTTCGGAATAAAGAAAGGGTTGAATTTAGGAATGAAATTACCCTGTGTAAATTCAACGATCTGTTCTTCGAACGTAAGCATTCCACCGTTGCCGGATGCCCAGATCACACCGATTTTTGTTTTATCGATGGCAGCATTATCAAGACCGGCATCCTGAACTGCTTCCTGTGCAGCCGCCATAGCGTACTGTGTGAAGCAATCCATTTTGCGGGCTTCCTTCTTTTCCATATATTTTTCCACATCAAATCCTTTGACTTCACAGGCGAATTTTGTTTTAAACTCTGTGGTGTCAAATTTAGTGATGGGGCCGGCGCCGCTAACGCCTGCCTTCATATTGTTCCAAAAAGTATTTACATCATTCCCGATAGGTGTTAATGCTCCCAATCCGGTAACCACAACCCTTTTCAGTGTAACAGTACGCATATTTTTTACTTTAATAAAAAAAGTTAGAGCGCAAATTTAGTTACTTATTGTTATGAATAAGCATATTCATTAAGATAATATAATATAACTTTTTGTGATTTACGATGAAATCGCCTGTAGGAGCGCATTTGCGTGCAGGAAGAAGCAGGATCTGACATCTCCTTTACTTTTCTCCCGATATTTTTATTTAAAAAAACAGGAAAATGCAAGGGAATTGTAACCCGTGAAGATGTAAGTGTTATGCGAGATGGGTAAGATATCAGGCTGCTGCCACTACTTCAGGTACCGGCACAGTACTGATTTTACGGGTACGCTGCTTCAGGAAGTCAATGATCTCGGCGTCTGTCTGGTAGCGGTCGCCGATATTTACAAAGTGTTTTGCCAGCAGGTCGTAGCGTTTGCCCATCAGGTAGGCCCACACATGCAGGAAATGGATCCCGTCGAATACAATGGCGTCGTTGCTGATATATTCCCCCAGGGTTTTGGTGAAGTATACCGGATGCTCTGTCCAGTGCATGCTGGGTTTTACATGGTGACTGATATGATAGCCATCGTTCCAGCATTTGTGGTTGTATTTTGTATTGATGCAGGTAATGCTGTTCTTATAACAGTTATCCGGCTCTTCAGTATCAATAAAGGCATGTTGCGCCCAGTTGCCCACCATCATAATGACGCGGGAAATAATGAACGGCAGTATGAACACCACGAAGGTGGCAGGAAAATTAATAAATGACAAGCCAACGCAGGCGGCAATGAAAAGCACTTCGCCCCTCACCAGTTTTACCATTAATTTATTTCTTTTTTTCCGGAGATGATAGCGGGCAGTGTCATATACCCCGAAAGTAACGAAGTGGAACAGGTATAAGAGAAATCCACGGAAGGAATCGCGCTGGTATATCATGGTGCAGCTGTCGTCGTCCGGCATATTGTTTTCCGGGTGATGCATGCCGATATGGTGGGAATAGTATGACTCCGGTGTTTGTCCGAATAAAGGACCAATTGCCCATGGCAGGTAATTGTTCCAGAACTGGTATTTCTTTTCAAAAAACACCCGGTGGCTGGTGCAGTGTAGCATCAGGCCAAAAGGACCTTTAAAGGTGATATTGTTCAGGAACTGGTAGGCAATAGCTGCGGCCCACCATACCCAGTTATTTATTCCCGGGATATACATGAGGATGGCCAGCGGCCACAGGGTGAAGGTGATTTTTAATGTAAGGTATACAAAGGGAAGGTCTCGCTCATCTCTGATCCAGCTTTTAAAAAGGCGGTCAAGTGCAGTTTCATGTTCAGGCTTAATGTAAATTGGATCAGTAAGTTGAGAAAGATGCTTCATAAGCTCAGTGTATTTTACTACAGTTGTAATAATGTTGGCCAGGAGCCGGTAAATTACTATAACGCTCCCTGAGAAGATATATTATACCGTATAGGGATGACTGAAAGATAACCATTTTTTTCTTCTCTGGTAGTTATTACAGGTATTTTTGTAATTTCCGTTCTAATGTGTATCTGTCAGAGAGTAACATAGCCCTGTAATATGTAATAACTGAACGAATGTGGGAATGTTCAGGGAGCTCATTTTCATATATGCCAAAACCAATCACTATACATGAAGCGATTAACCCTTAAGGACGTTGCTAAAATGGCCGGAGTGGCCCCTTCCACGGTTTCGTTCGTTTTGAACGGAAAAGGGAAACAAATGCGTATCCGCGACGAGGTAGCTACCAGGATTATGCAGGTGGCTGAAAAGTGTGGATATGAGCCCCACCGTATGGCCGTGAACCTCCGGACAGGGCAATCCAAAACCCTGGGACTGATCGTAGAAAGTATTTCAGGAAGTTTTTTTGCCAGTCTTGCCAAAACCATAGAAACCGAAGCGGAGCGCAGAGGCTATAACGTGGTATATTGCAGTACTGAAAATAATGCCCAGAAAGGCGGGGAGCTGATCCGCATGCTTGGCCGGCAAATGGTGGATGGCTACCTGATCACCCCGGCCCCGGGGATGGAAAAGGAAATCCAGCACCTGGTACAGCAGCATAAGCCGATAGTACTGATGGACAGCTATTTCCCATCCATCAAAACTCCCTATGTGCTGATCAACAATTTTGACGGCGTACAGCAGGGAATGAAACACCTGATAGGGAAAGGGCTTACCAAAATCGGGTTTGTGATGGTAGATGTGAAACTGATACAGATAGAAGAGCGCCTGCGGGGCTATACCACTGCATTGAAAGAACATAAGATACCGGTAAAGAAGAAACATATCCTGCAGCTGCAGTATCACCGGCAGCGGGAAGATTCCCTCAATGAGCTGCAGGCCTTTATAGAGGGCAATCCCGAACTGGATGCCATCTTTTTTTCCACTAACTACCTTGGCATCCTGGGACTGGAAGTGATAGCCAGGATGGGGCTGAAGATGCCCGACGACATCGCGGTATTGTGTTTCGATGACCATGATATCTTCCGTTTATACCCGCCGGGTATTTCAGTGATAGAACAGCCCATAGAGGGTATTGCCAAAACGGCCATAGACCTGCTGATGCACCAGCTGGATAAAAACAGCGGCCCGATGAAGAAAACGGCAGTGGAGTTGCCTGGAAAATTTATCCTGCGGGGATCGGCCTGAGTCTCGGGCGCCGCTTATAAAAAAACCGTTGAATACTTGTATTTGCTGGAAAAATAGTTTTATTTTTAGAACCAGCTTTTAGAGCTTAACGGAAAAAGGATTCGCTGAATCTTTTTTTTCTGTACCTGTGCTAAATCGATTTTGTTAAAATTTCACGGTATCTTCACACCGCGAGTGTGATGTTGGCTAAAAGGATCATTTTTGTTGTATATAATATCTAATCATGAAAAAAGTTGGACTGTTAGCAGCCGCTTTATTCTGCCTGCATGGTGCATACAGCCAAACGGTAAATAAAGTTGCTGAACCGGTAGAATGGGTGAATACCCTGATGGGCACTGATTCTAAAGTAAGCTTATCAAACGGGAACACCTATCCTGCTATCGCCCTGCCATGGGGCATGAACTTCTGGATGCCGCAAACCAATACAATGGGAAATGGCTGGGCCTATCAATATACCGCTGACAAGATCAGGGGATTTAAACAAACGCACCAGCCTTCTCCCTGGATCAACGACTATGGCCAGTTTGCCATTATGCCCGTTACCGGTACCGTAAAGTTCGACCAGAACAAACGCGCCAGCTGGTTCTCCCATAAATCGGAAGTGGCAAAGCCATATTATTACAGCGTATACCTCGCTGATCCGGATGTTACCACGGAAATTACGCCCACAGAAAGAGCCGCACAGCTGCGCTTCACCTTCCCGGCCACCGACAGTGCCTTCATCGTGGTAGATGCCTTCGATAAAGGTTCCTATATTAAAATATTACCGGAAGAAAAGAAGATCATTGGTTATACTACCAAAAACAGCGGTGGCGTGCCTTCCAATTTCAAAAATTACTTTATCATCAAATTTGATAAGCCATTTACAGTTGCCGATATCTGGCACGATTCCGTACTGGTGAAAGGCCAGCTGGAACTGCAGGCAGATCATACCGGTGCTGTGGTAGGCTTTAAAACAAAGAAAGGTGAGAAAGTAGGCATCCAAACCGCCTCCTCTTTTATCAGCTTTGAACAGGCCGAACTAAACCTGCAACGTGAAATCGGCCAGGATAACTTCGACGCCACCTGTAAGAAAGCAAAAGACATCTGGAATAAAGAACTTGGCAGGCTGGCCATAGAAGGCGGTTCCAGCGAACAGGTAAGCACCTTCTACTCTTCCCTGTACCGCACTATGCTCTTCCCGCGCAAGTTCTATGAGATCAATGCAAAGAACGAAATAGTACACTACAGCCCCTTCAATGGCCAGGTATTACCCGGCTATATGTTCACCGACAACGGGTTCTGGGATACCTTCCGCGCTGTACATCCTTTCTTCACCCTGATGTACCCTACACTCAGTTCGCATATCATGGAAGGATTGTCTAACGCTTATAATGAAAGCGGCTGGTTACCAGAGTGGGCAAGCCCCGGTCACCGCGACTGTATGGTGGGTTCCAACTCTGCTTCACTGATTGCTGATGCTTACCTGAAAGGTATCCGCGGATATGATATCAATAACCTGTATAAGGCTATTCTGAAGAATACTGAAAACGAAGGCCCGCTAAGCTCCGTAGGCCGCCTGGGTGTTAAATACTATAACTCACTTGGCTATGTGCCTTACGACGTTGAAGTAAATGAAAACGCCGCGCGTACCCTGGAATATGCTTACGACGACTTCACCATTTACCAGCTGGCAAAAGCACTGAACCGCCCGAAAAAAGAAATCGATCTTTTTGAAAAGCGCTCCCAGAACTACCGTAATCTTTTTGACCCGGAAACAAAACTGATGCGCGGAAAGAACAAGGATGGTAAATTCCAGACACCGTTCAATCCGTTCAAATGGGGAGATGCCTTTACAGAAGGCAACAGCTGGCACTATACCTGGTCTGTATTCCACGATGTTCAAGGCCTGGCCAAACTGATGGGCGGCCGTGAAATGTTCGCCAAAATGCTGGACTCTGTTTTCAATATGCCACCGGTATTTGATGAAAGTTACTATGGCACCGTTATCCACGAAATACGCGAAATGCAGATCATGAACATGGGACAGTATGCACACGGCAACCAACCCATCCAGCACATGATCTATCTATATAACTACGCAGGCCAGCCCTGGAAAACACAATACTGGATCCGCCAGGTAATGAGCCGGCTGTATAAAGCCACTCCTGATGGTTACTGCGGTGATGAAGACAACGGCCAAACCAGCGCCTGGTACGTGTTCTCTGCAATGGGCTTCTATCCTGTATGCCCGGGTACCCAGCAATATGTGCTTGGTACACCGCTCTTTGCCAAACTCACCATGACTTTCGAAGATGGTAAGCAGATGGTGATCAATGCGCCAGGCAACAGCGATACCAACCTGTACGTGCAAAAGGCTTCTCTGAACGGACAGCCATATACAAAGAACTGGATCAGCCACCAGGACCTGCAGAAAGGCGGTACCCTGGAATTCCAAATGGGCGCTGCTCCTGAGAAATCAAGAGGAACAGACCCCGCTGCTTTTCCATATTCTTTTTCAGCAACAGCGGGTAAGTAATATACTAACATACATGTATAAACGATTTTCATTGTTCACTGAAATATTTCATCCCGACTCTTCGGGATGTACTTAATTTCCTTACGCGGATTTTGTCTTGTTCCAGGACAAAACCCGTTAAAATCAACCGCCATGAGAAAACTACTTTTACCTTTATTCCTCCTTTTGTACCTGGGCACATCTGCACAGGAAAACGTTATACAATATGTAAAGCCCATTACGGGCACTCAACGGATGGGACACACCTATCCCGGTGCTACTGTACCTTTTGGTATGGTGCAGCTCAGCCCGGAAACGGATACCATTCCCTATGAGATGAACGGGAAATATAATCCCGATGTTTATAAATATTGCGCCGGCTATCAGTATGAAGATAAAACCATTGTGGGCTTCAGTCATACCCACTTCAGCGGTACAGGCCACTCAGACCTGGGCGATTTCCTGATCATGCCCACAACTGGCACACTGCAGTTAAACCCCGGTACGGCAGATCATCCCGAAAACTGTTACAGGTCCGCATTTTCACATAGCACCGAAGTGGCAGAACCAGCTTACTATAAAGTGAAACTGGAAGATGATAATATCATCGCTGAGCTTACTGCCAGCAACCGTGTTGGGTTTCACCAGTATACCTTCCCCGGCACAAACCAGGCGCATATCATACTGGATATGATGTCGGGCATCTACAACTACGAAAACAAAAACGTATGGACCTTTATCAGGGTAGAGAATGATACCCTGATCACCGGATTTCGTCAAACTAACGGTTGGGCACGTACGAGAATAGAATATTTTGCGATGACCTTCTCCAAACCCTTTGTACAATACGGGCACCAGAACTATGCTAAGGATGTATATAAAGGCTTCTGGAGAAAGTTTGACCAATCGAAGAACTTCCCCGAAATGGCGGGAAAACAGATCCGCGCTTATTTCGACTTTAAGACAGCGCCCGGTGAAAAGATCAAAATAAAATTTGCATTATCGCCGGTGAGTACAGAAGGAGCGCTGAAAAACCTGCGCGCAGAAATCCCCGGATGGGACTTTGACCAGGTGAAGCGAGACGGACAGGCACTATGGACAAAAGAGCTGAATAAAATTCACATCGAATCAAAGAGCCGTGAAGAGAAGGAAAACTTCTATACCGCCATGTACCATGCGTTCATCAATCCAACTACCTATATGGATGTGGATGGCGCCTACCGCGGCCTGGATATGAACATACATACCGCTAACGGTTATACAAACTATACTACCTTCTCACTTTGGGATACCTACCGTGCACTACACCCTTTGTTTAACGTGATCCAACCGAAAAGAAATGCGGATATGATCCAGTCGATGCTCAATCACTATGAGCAAAGCGCGCAACATATGCTGCCCATCTGGTCGCACTACGCTAACGAGAACTGGTGTATGATCGGCTACCACAGCGTATCGGTAATTGCTGATGCTATTATGAAAGGCAATGCGCCTTTTGATGTGAATAAAGCGCTGGATGCCTGCGTAACTACGGCGCGCCACCGCAGCTACGACGGACTGGAGTATTATATCGACAGAGGCTATATACCTGAAGACAAAAATGGCTCTTCTGTTTCAAAAACGCTGGAGTATGCATACGACGACTGGTGTATTGCGCAGGTAGCAAAGAAACTGGGGCGGACAGATATTTATGAAGAGTTTATTAAGCGTTCCCTGAACTACAAGAATGTATATGATTCCAATACAGGATTCATGCGCCCCAGGTTGAATGACGGTACTTTCAAAGTGAATTTTGATGCGCTGCAAACGCACGACCAGGGCTTTATTGAAGGAAATGCGTGGAACTACAGTTTATATGTGCCTCACTACCCGGATGAAATGATTGCCATGATGGGAGGTAAAAAGCAATTTACCACCCACCTCGATTCGCTGTTTACAATGGAGCTTCCCGACAAATTTTTTGCTGAAACGGAAGATATCACCCGCGATGGTATTATCGGTAACTACGTACATGGTAACGAGCCTTCACATCATGTAGCCTACCTGTATAACTGGACCGGCTACCCGTGGAAAACGCAGGAACGTGTGCGGATGATCCTGAAAAAGATGTACCATCCTGGTCCTGATGGCCTTGGCGGTAACGATGATTGCGGGCAAATGAGCGCCTGGTACATTTTCACTACACTGGGCTTTTACCCGGTATGCCCGGGCTCCGACCAGTATTCATTGGGTAGCCCAGCCATTGATAAGGCTACCCTGCAACTGGAAAATGGCAAAACCTTTGTGGTGGATGTAAAAAATCAAAGCGATAAGAATGTGTATGTGCAAAAGGTGTTACTGAACGGCGCGCCCTTAAACCGTTTGTATATTACGCATGCAGATATTATGAATGGCGGTACCATTACTTTTTATATGAGCGCCAAACGGAAGAAATAACAAGAGTGCCCAGATCAGACAACTGGCTGTTTCCATTGATGGAAGCAGCCTTTTTTGTGCAGGTATATTACTATATTGCCTGTATAAGTAATAAGATGAACGATATTATTAAGGCAAATAAAGATAACCTTATTTCAGTGTGGCGTACTGCAGGAACGCCTTTTAATGCCTGTGTGGAAGACCCGTCTTTTGGCTGGTGCAGCATTCCCGGCATGGAATGGCCTAATAAGCTATGGTTTAACAGCGAAATAACGGAAGAAACAATCACTTCCGCTCTGGAGAGTGCGCCTTCCGGCAGGATGGTAATCCCTTATTGGAATACCACCGGGGAAGAATTGATCATAGCGCATGGAGGTGTACAAGCTTCTGAACAGGCGGGAATGTCGCTGAAACTGGAGCAGCCGTTTCACAAGGAAAACAGGTTGCTGTTCTGCGCGGTGACTACGCCGGCAGATGCAGCACTGTGGGCCGGTATTTACCCCCAGGCGTTTGGTTACAGCATTGATCAGAAGATCCTGGAAGTTACGTATAGTGATTTACGTTATTACCTTGCACTGCTGGATGGGCAGCCGGTGGGTACTGCTATATTGCATCTTCAGGATGGTATTGCAGGCATACACGGTGTAGGCGTAATCCCCGAAGCCAGGAGAAAGGGGGTTGCCAATGAAATTATGGCGTATGTATTAAATGAAGCTATAGCGCTTAATGCCGCCTATGCCACATTGCAGGCATCGAAGATGGGAAAGGGCATCTATCTTGAAATGGGTTTTGAAGAGCAATTTACTATCAGGAATTACGCAGTGCATAAGTAAGTTTATTAAGAAAAAGAAAGGGGCGATGCAAACATCGCCCCTTTCTTTTTTATAAAATCAGTTATTGTCAATGCAAAGTAAATGATACAATACCCAACTGTACTTTCTGTGCAGCATCCAGTGCTTTATACCGGAAATACAGGTTGTGCTTTTTGCCATCAGTTACCGGCGCAAAGCTGAAGTTTACGTTGTTGGCTATTTTAGGCTGAGCGCCAGGGCCTATGGTTACTTCTCCCAAACGGGTACCATTAGCATCATCCAGGAATGCTTCCACCGTGAAACCGGATTGTGGCGTTTCCTGTACCATGTATGCGAGCTCTATGCCGCTTACACCGGTCAGGTCCAGCTTATTGTAAGTAGCCCATCCTTCTGTATTGGAAGGGATAAGGAACTTTATGCCATTCGCTGCAAATACAGCAACGCCGTCTGCTTTGCTGAAGTCGGCAGCGGCCAGTGTAGGGCTCACCAATTCCACTGATGCGGTGCCGGTGATAGGCTTAATGCCGGGGCCGCCCTTATCAGTATAGCTGGCCAGCAGGTACAGCACACCGTTCTCTTTTGGCTCACCGCCCAATGTAGGACTGATGCTGCCGCTAACAGGCAGGGATGGCACCTTAGGCGCATTGCCGCCAATAGAATAGATATATTCCACCAGTTGTTTTGCTTCTCCAACAGAAATACCAGGGTGGGCCGACATGGCTGTTTCGCCCCATACGCCGCCACCACCATTAATGATCTTTTTAGCAAGCATTTCAGGTGCGGCAGGATCGTTCTTATACTTCTCTGCTATTTGTTTGAAAGATGGCCCGATGGATTTTTCATCCGGTTTGTGACAGGTTTTACAATCGGATACTTCCATAATATTTTTACCTGCAATAGCGCCGGTAATGATCTGGTGACCCTGCGGCTGCGCTGCCTTATCACGTCCCTGGGTATAGTCTGCCTTTACAAAGATATTGTTGACATCCAGCTTACCATCTGCGGAGTTACCATCTTCCTTATCAGAGATATTAACCGCGTACTGTACAGGTTTGCCAGGGAAATAAAACATCTGGTTACCGGTGATATTGATCTTCACCTCAGGCGTTTCGTTACCAGCGTATAACTCTATGGATTTACTCTTTGTTTTAGCGCCTTTATCATCTGCCACTTCTACAAATACTGCATATTCACCGGCAGTGCTGTAGGTAAATTCTACCGTAGGCTCAGTAGTTTCTTTCTTACTGCCATTGCCGAAATTCCAGAGATAAGTGAGCTTATCACCATCAGGATCTTTTGACCCTTCGGCAGATAAGGTTACTTTAAATGGCAGGCCTCCTGTGGTACGCGTAGCCTGTATATTGGCTACAGGCGCGCGGTTGCCTCCATTGAAATCAATGCGGGAAAGACCGGCGTCTGCATTTTTGCTAAACCATCCGTTACCATATTCAAGTATATACAAACGGCCATCGGGGCCCATTTCCATATCGATAGGGGCGTTCAGTTTAGTATTGGGCATAAACTTTTCCATTTTGGAAAAGTTGCCGTTCTTGTCCATTGTTACGGCCATCACCCATCCACGGATCCAGTCGTAAATGAATAATTTATCGTTGTAGTAATCCGGGAAACGTGTTTCTTTTGGATAAAACTCGCTGTGATAAACGGGACCGGCTTCGGCATTACGGCCACCACTGCCTACAATCGGGAACTCTTCTGATTTTGCATATGGGTACCAGATGAAAGCTGGCGTAGCCGGTGGCAGTTCTCTCAGACCTGTGTTGTTGCGGGAATCATTAATTGGTTTCAGCGGATCATAAAAAGCGCCGCTTTCACCTGTTTCATAATTGTATTGGCGGTATGGTTTGTTGTTGGCGATAAACAGGGGATAACCGAAGAAGCCCGGTTTTTTAGCCTGGTTTATTTCATCGTATCCCCTGGGTCCCCGCAACGAATCGTCGTTGTTGGCATCCGGGCCTACTTCTCCCCAGTATACATAGCCTGTTTTCTGATCCACCGACATACGGTAAGGATTGCGCGTACCCATGGCATAAATTTCCGGGCGTGTACCTTTTGTGCCTTTAGGGAACAGGTTGCCATCCGGGATAGTGTAAGAACCATCTGCCTCAACTTTTATGCGGATGATCTTTCCGCGCAGATCGTTGGTGTTGGCCGAACCACGGCGGTCATCGTACTGCAGGTGACCAGGGCGGTCATCGGTAGGACCGTATCCTTTGCTCACATATTTCTGCCCGGGCTCATCGAACGGAGTGGTATTATCACCTGTAGATAAGTACAGTAGCCCGCCTGGTCCAAAGGCAATAGAGCCGCCGGTATGACAGCATATATCGCGCTGGGAATAGAATTGCAGGATCACTTTTTCAGAAGACATATCCAGTTTGTTGTTTTCAAATTTGAAACGCGACAAACGGTTTACAGAGGTGTCTGCAGGAGAATACATCGCGTAGATGTAATGATTGTTTTTATAGTCGGGATCTGCGGCCAGGCCAAGGAATCCTTCTTCTGCATTCACGTTTGGGACATCGGTATGATGATATACTTTCAGAAAGCCTACCTGAGAAAGCCTTTTTTCTGCTGCATTATAAAGCATCAGTTCCCCGCGGCGCTGCGCCACCAGGATATCCAGGTTGGGGAGTATAGCCATTTCCGTTGGTTCAAAGAACTCACCGGATACAAGCACATTTTTAGTGAAGCGGTCCTCTTCCGGTACGCGCAGGGTTTTTGCCGCGCTATAATCGAGCACCAGGTTTTTCCCGATGGCATATTTAATACCGCCGGCAAGGTGTTTCAGGAAGAGGCTATCGGTATAGGATTCTTCCGTGTGACCCAGACCGGTATAAAAAGCGCGGCCGCCATCGTAATCATGATACCAGCTGATAGGGTGATTGCCGCCCATTGTACCACCCTGGTACGACTTTTCGTCCAGTTTCAGCAGTACGGTAGTGGTGGTATCCACATTTTTATAATTGTACCATTCATCGGTATGTTCCCACTTTTCAGGAAGGCCTTCCGTAGCGGGAAAAGATTTTTCTATTACATCAACTATAGCTTTATGAACGCCGGGAGGATGGTTCTGGAACCATGCGCCCGCGAGGTGGTTATACCAGCCCCATTCGTATTCTGTATCAGCAGCGGCATGTACACCCACATAACCACCGCCTGCCTGGATATATCTTTCGAAATCGGCTTCCTGGTAGTTATTAAGTACATCACCGGTGGTATTAAGGAAGATGACCGCAGCGTATTGTGCCAGTATATCTTCAGTGAATTTATCGGCGTTTTCAGTAGTATCTACATCAAACCCGTTTTCCTGTCCAAGTTTCTGAATGGCTTTAATACCAACGGGGATGGAGCTGTGGCGGAAACCGCTGGTTTTGGTAAATACCAGCACCTTCGGCTTGCCCGGCCGGGATTTTTTACAGGCTGCCAGGGCCACTACCACCAGTGCCAGCAGCAAAAATATTCTGAGAGTACGTTTCATTATAAATGATTAGTTTTTGGGTTTCCAGTTGCCGATGGCGTATTCAATGCCACCCAGTAAGTGTTTCAGGTATACGGGATCCTGGTATGCTTCTTTCACATGTCCCATTTCCGTATAAAAGGCGCGGCCTCCTTCAAAATTGTGATACCAGCACATGGGATGGTTATCGCCGTTTTTCCCGCCGGTATAGCTGGTTTCATCAATTTTGATGAGCACGTGTACATCGGGGTTAAGATTTTTGAAGTTGTACCACTCGTCTTTGCGGACCCACTCATCCGGTAGATCTTTTGTAGCAGGATGGTTATGATCCACTACTTTAAGGGTGGCTGTTTGCTGGCTGGGATGGCTCAGGAACCAGGCGCCAGCCAGTTTGTTGTACCATGGCCAGTCGTACTCTGTATCTGTAGCCGCATGGATGCCCATCCATGCACCTCCTTTGTGGATATAGTTTTGAAAGGCTACCTGTTGGGCGCTGTCGAGTACATCGCCGGTGGTGCAGCTGAAAATTACGGCTGCATATTTTTTCAGGTTGGTGGGAGTAAAGGCACTGGCATCTTCAGTAGTATCTACTTCAAAGCCATTCTCCTTTCCAAGTTGCATGATGGCTATTTTGGCAGCAGGGATGCAATCGTGGCGGAAGCCTTTTGTTTTTGAGAACACAAGTACCCTTTTGGCTTTGTGTTTGTGCTTTGCCTGCACTGAAATAGTGCCGGCAAGGAGCAAGAGTGCAATAAACGCGGTTAATGCTTTCATGTTATTTTACGTGGGAATTGAAATGAAAAATTCGGAAAAGTAAAAAACAAAAAGCTACTGAAGTATTGAGATAAGTGAGCGCCCATCTCCGCTTCAGTAGCTTTTTGTTTAATGCTTTTAGCTATCGGAAATTAAAGAACTCTTATTTTGATATTACGGTACCAAACATCGTCGCCATGATCCTGCAGGGCGATGTGGCCTTTTGGATGTTTGCCAAACTCTTTCCAGTCGTGGAACTTGCTTTTTGCTACCAGTGCATCCCATTCAGGAGTGCCCATGGTTGTTTCTGCAGTTTTCACACCATTGAGCCAGAGGGTCAGGTGACCATCTTTCTTTGTTAATTTGGCGGAGTTCCATTCACCAACAGGTTTAGCCGGCCTGGTGGGGCATTTGATGAGATCGTACAATTCACCCGCATTGTGTTTTGGGTTTTTGCCGTCGGGATGGCCCGCATCATCAATTACCTGCATTTCAGGACCGGAGAGATAAGTCTGGCTTAAAGACGGATCTTCGTGAACGCTGAAGATAAGGCCGCTGTTGCCACCCGGGGAAATTTTCCATTCGTAGCTCAGCTCATAGTTTTCATATTCTGCGTCTGTAACGAGATCTCCACCCGGCGCGCCATTCTTTTTGGCTTCCTGGTTCAACCCGATAGCGCCGTCGGTCACGCTCCATGCGGGGCTGGCCGTCGACTTCAGGTATGTATGCCAGCCTTTGGTAGAAGTACCGTCAAACAACAGTACCCATCCCTGTTTTTTCTCTTTGGCCGACAGGGTATTTAATTTCTGGGCTTTTACCGCGGTAGTGCCGAGAACGGCAGCTATCATCAGCGCGCCCATGATTAATTTTTTCATTCCGGATGATTGAGTTAATGATGGAATCAATTATTTGCCAATAGATAAGATATAGCTTACCATTTCTTTTGCATCATCTTTTGAAATCTGTGGATGAGGTAACATTGCTACTTCACCCCAGTTACCGGAACCGCCTTTGATTACTTTATCGGCCAGTTTGTCCACATTTTCCGGTGTGTTAGGATATTTGCCTGCAATATCTTTCAGGGCTGGTCCTACCACTTTCATTTCTTCTTTATGACATGTTTTGCAATCGCTTTGAGCCATCAGGGTTTCGCCTTTGCTTACAGGTTTGCTGGCACTTGGCGATACCATTGAATTATCTGCTGCGGGGCTTTCTTCATGAGTGCTAACGCTGTCAGCATTTTCTGTTTTTTTCTCACCACCTCCGCAAGCTGCAAAGAATAATACACTTAATACGAGCGGCGCCAGATATCTCTTTCTCATTTGTTGTTTTTTTTTATTTGGTTATTGTTTACTACGATCGGTGGATTAGTTGGCCTACAAGCCTAATATTCTTTTGTTAAAGGCTTCATCTGTGCCGCCTCCTGCAAAGTCATCAAATGCCTTTTCAGTAACACGGATAATATGATCCTTAATGAAAGGGGCGCCTTCCCTGGCACCATCTTCCGGGTGTTTGATACAACATTCCCACTCCATAACGGCCCAGCCGGCAAAATCGTATTGCGCCATTTTGCTGAAGATGGATTTAAAATCTACCTGGCCATCTCCGAGAGAGCGGAAGCGGCCTGGGCGGTCGATCCATGCCTGGTATCCGCCATAAACGCCGGAGCGTCCGGTGGCATTGAATTCGGCATCTTTTACGTGAAAGGCTTTAATCCTTTCGTGGTAAATATCGATATATTCCAGGTAATCGAGGCATTGAAGCAACAGGTGGCTCGGATCATAAAGTAGGTTAGCGCGGCTATGATTGCCGGTAGCTTCCAGGAAACGCTCAAAAGTGATACCGTCGTGCAGGTCTTCCCCAGGGTGAATTTCATAACAAACGTCTACGCCGTTGGCATCAAATTCATTGAGGATCGGCAGCCAGCGTTTTGCCAGTTCGGCAAACCCGGTTTCCACCAGGCCGGCCGGACGCTGTGGCCACGGATACATGGCCGGCGCCCACAACAGTGCGCCACTGAAAGTAGCATGGGCAGTGAGGCCCAGGTTACGGCTGGCTTTCGCAGCGTATTTCAGCTGGTTTACCGCCCATTCTGTACGTGCCTGGATATTATTGTGATATTGTGCGGGAGCAAAGCCGTCGAACATCTCGGAGAAAGCAGGATTTACTGCTACCAGTTGCCCCTGCAGGTGCGTGCTCAGTTCTGTGATTTCCAGTCCGGCTGCATTCACGATGCCTTTGATCTCATCTGCATAGGTTTTGCTTTCAGCAGCCTTTTGCAGGTCGATCAGGCGTGTTTCCCAGGTGGGGATCTGTACTCCTTTAAAGCCAATGGAGGCCGCCCACTCACAAATGGATTTCAGATTATTGAAAGGCGCTTCGTCTCCCATGAACTGCGCCAGAAAAATACCAGGTCCTTTAATCGTTTTCATATACTCAAGCTGGTGATGAATATTATATCTCGAAGTTAGTCCATTTAGCATCGCTTTGTGAAGAGCGTACTACATTATCGATGAACGCCATACCACGTACGCCTTCCTCTGTGCCCGGGAAATCCAGTGATTCCGGAGAGGGTTGTACCCCATCAATTTTAGCAGATAAGGTTTGTGCGAAGTTGCGGTACAGGTTACCGAATGCTTCCAGGTATCCTTCGGGATGGCCGCCTGGTGTGCGGGTATTATGTGTCATGTAGGATGACTGGAAGGTATATCCACCACCTGCGCGATAAATTTCGGTAGGTTTATCCAGCCATTTTACCAGCAGGGTATTCGGCTCATGTTGCGCCCATTCCAGGCCGCCTTTTTCGCCATAAACGCGGATCTTCAGTGCATTTTCTTCTCCTGCCGCCACCTGCGATGCCATTAAAACGCCGGCAGCGCCATTATCAAAGCGGAGCAGCACAGCGCCGTCGTCGTCCAATGCGCGGCCGGGTACCAGGATATTCAGATCAGCACATAATTTTTCAATTTTAGCGCCGCTGATGTATTCGGCCAGGTTAGCCGCGTGGGTACCGATGTCGCCCATACAGCCGCTTTTACCTGATTTTTTAGGATCGGTTCTCCAGGCTGCCTGTGCATTACCTTCTCTTTCACTCAGTTTGCTGAGCCATCCCTGCGGGTATTCCACCCATACTTTGCGGATTTTGCCCAGTGCGCCGTCTTTCACCATCTGTCTGGCTTGTTTTACCATAGGATAGCCGGTGTAAGTATGTGTAAGCAGCAATGTTAAGCCGGTGGCTTCCACTTTTGCCTTTAATTGTTTGGCTTCGTCGAGGGAGAATGTGATCGGTTTCTCGATAACAACGTTGAAACCCAGATCCAGTGCCATCATGGCCGGTTCAAAATGGGCGAAGTTTGGTGTAACGATGGTCACGAAGTCCAGCCTTTTCTCTGCAGGCATTTTTGCTTCGTTTTCCAGCATGGTTTTGAAATCGAGATAAGTACGTTCAGGGTCCAGGAACAGCATTTTACCTGATTCCACCGCGATGTCGTTATTGATACTGAGCGCGCCCGCTACCAGCTCAATCAGTCCGTCCATATTGGCTGCAATACGGTGAATTGCACCAATGAAGGCGTCTTTCCCGCCTCCTATCATTCCCATTCTAAGTTTCCGTGTCATATTTACAATTATCGTTTTAAAATTTATACTATTTGAACCTGTGCTACTTTTTTACGGCTGCGCATATAAAAGAAAAGTCCTGCAAACGCTACGATGAGGATAACCGGTATCACCAGGGTGGCGTTGATGATTTCCGGCCCGGCTACAGCGGTGGCCTGGCTGAAAGCTGCTGCTTCGGCAGAACCGGGTGCTGCTGAGCGGTAAGCATCCAGGGATGCGCCGGCAGGTAATTGTTTTACGATGATACTATCGTAGAAACCTCCCATAAAATACATGTATACAGATACGGCAAACATACCGGCGCCGCCCATCAGGTTCATGCCGAGTGCTCCCGACTGTGGGATGTTTTCAGATACAAAACCCAGCATGGTTGGCCAGAAGTAAGTAACGCCCATACCAAAGATAAAGGCGGCCACAAACACCATGTTACCCGATACATGGGAAAGTAAATATAAGCCCAAAGCGGATAAAATCGCAGAAATAAGTAAAACGCCGGTAGGAGATATTTTATGTACCACAGGGCCGGCAATACCTCTTCCCAGTACCTGTACACCGGCTGTTAACGCCAGTATGAGAATAGAGTTTTCAGTTACGTTCTTCAGCAGCACTTCTATCCACTGACCAGTGAAAAGCTCTGTGATGGCAGTTCCGAACATAAGGATAAACATCACGATGAACAGGGGGCTTAATACAGATTTATACATCTGTGCAGAAGAAACACCGGCTGCCACCCTTTCTGTAACGGGGAAGTCGAGTTTCATAAAAAGATAACCATAGATAAGGGTGGGGATCACCATAGTGGCTACTTGCAACTGCCAGCTGAGGCCGATTTTTGAAAGTAAGAATACCAGCAGGGTGCCTACCACGATACCACCGGGGAACCACAGGTGGAAGTGATTCAGCTTGGTAGTTTTATTGTCGGGGAAAATAGTGGCCACCAGCGGGTTACACGCTGCTTCCACGGTACCATTGGCCATACCGATAAACAGGGTGGAGATGAACAGCGACCAGAAACCGCCTGCAAATACCGTCAGCACAATACCCAGCAGGTGCAGGATAAAAGCTGCGAGCAGCAATCGTTTCATGCCTATGGCATCTACAATGAACCCTCCTATAACCACTGCCAGCGGAAATCCCCAGAACGCAGTTCCGGCAATGATGCTCAATTGTTTGGTATCCAGGTGGAACTCAACGCCCAGGCGGCTTAAGATTCCGGCACGGATGCCAAAGGATAATGATGTTACCAGTAGCGCCATACAGCTTGCTACGAACAGTTTTTGCGGCTGAATTGCATTTGCCATAAACGTGGATGTTTGTGTAAAAAAGTTAAAACGGCTATTAAACCTTTAAATTTATAAAAAGTATTTTCATATTTCCATCTTTTTATATGGGCGACGGGCAATTTTTTTGAAAATTTTCATTTCCAGCGGTAATATGGGCTAACTGGCCATAAATACCCGGTTTGGATGGCCATATTTTATGATAAGCGGTTCGCTCTGTGCAGGGCTTCCGCCTACTTATAAAAGTAACGTCCGCTCC
Organism: Chitinophaga sp. OAE865; assembly: GCF_040546735.1. Taxonomy (NCBI): domain Bacteria; kingdom Pseudomonadati; phylum Bacteroidota; class Chitinophagia; order Chitinophagales; family Chitinophagaceae; genus Chitinophaga; species Chitinophaga sp. OAE865. The sequence goes on from NZ_JBEPOF010000001.1 coordinate 1,398,021, forward strand.
CTGCTTTGTCCGGATGATATAAATAAATGATAATTTCTTCTATTGATTGAAAACTAAAAATCTCTCTCTGGCATTGAATACCCCGGTTATTCCTTATTTTTACTAGCTGGTCAAAGTCAGCGCTCTACAACCCGGTACTACAGCTAATTGCCGGCAAGTGGTCTGAGGCTCTAAGGGGCAGCTGATGAAGATGACGAATTGAATGTCGTTTACCCTATCCCGTTAGTAACTGATAATCGTTCGGCTGTGATGTGCGGGAATGAATATGTGATCTGCTACCTGAATAGCCGGCAATAACGCCCGGACATAAAACCTGATTTTAAGGAAGATGCCCACCCGGTGCCGGTTTTCCGGCACTTTTTAATATCCTGTGATCCGGTACTGGTATTTTGGCAGGGAAAGAGCTGAGTCCTTATAGCAGCCGGGCTGACAAATTGGGCGCGGTAAAAAAGCGGGCACTCCTGTACAACAGGAAGCCTGCCTGCTCAGGGCTGCAACAACAAATCTCATGTACTCAATTTGCCTGCTGCCATTTGTCAACAAATTTCCGGGAAGCCGCCTTGGCATCGCTCTCATAATGATCCGTAGAAAGGATATTTTTTCGGGAAAGCTTTCCTTGTTTACCACGCCGGGCCGGCTATGCCGCTAACTTTAGCTATCTGTATAAAGGATATGTTAATTGATAGCGGCAAAATGGAAAATCCATTCAAAATCCGCCTTGAATCACCAAATTTATTCCTACTTTTACAGGCCTTGCCGGGGAGGGCTGCAAAACTGACACGTTGACAGTTCCCCTTTACAAGCACAATATTTGAGTAATCTGGATGCCGTCTATCCAACTGACGAAGCCCGCAGCCTTTGTGCCACAGGCTGATGACGCAGAAATTTATCAACTGATATACGCTGCCTGGATGGGATCAGGTTACAATAAATAGAAATCGTAATTCGTAATTAAACATTTAACATGTTAGGTTTTTTATCAAAGCTATTTGGAGGGAATAAATCAGAAAGGGATATTAAATCCATCTCTCCGGTGGTGCAGCAGATTAACGAGGAGTACGAAAAACTGCAATCCCTTCCTATTGATGATCTGCGCCACAAAACGCAGGAATTCCGGGCACGTATCGCTGAGCATCTTGCCACTATAGATAAAGAAATAGCGGAAAAACAAGCCAATGCAGATAGCGAGGAAGATGTAACCGCAAAGGATACCATATACCAGGAAATAGATATTCTTAAAAAGGAGCGCGACAAGCAACTGGAAGTAGTACTGAAAGAATTACTGCCACAGGCTTTCGCGGTAGTAAAAGAAACAGCCCGCCGCTTTACCAATAATTCGACGCTGACCGCCACTGCTACCAACCTGGACCGCCAGCTGGCAGTGACAAAGGATTATGTTACCATTGAGGGCGATAAAGCCATCTGGAAAAACACCTGGAATGCGGCCGGCAGCCTTGTTACCTGGAACATGGTGCACTATGATGTACAGCTGATCGGTGGTACTGTACTGCATCAGGGTAAAATTGCGGAAATGGCTACAGGTGAAGGTAAAACCCTTGTATCCACCCTTCCTGCTTATCTTAACGCACTGGCAGGACAAGGCGTGCATATCGTAACTGTGAATGATTACCTGGCGCGTCGTGACTCTGAATGGAACGGACCTCTTTTTGAATTCCTTGATATTACAGTAGACTGTATCGATAAGCACCAGCCCAATACACCCGACCGCCGCAACGCGTACCTGGCGGATATTACGTACGGAACCAACAACGAATTCGGTTTTGACTACCTCCGTGATAACATGGTGCACAACCCGGATGAAATGGTACAGCGTAAACACCACTACGCAATGGTGGATGAGGTGGATAGCGTACTGGTGGATGATGCCCGTACCCCGCTGATCATTTCCGGCCCTATCCCCCGCGGTGAAGAGCAGGAGTTCCATGCACTGAAACCACGTATCGAATACCTGGTGGAAATGCAAAAGAAGGCTGTCAATCAATATCTGCAGGAAGCAAAGAAACTGATTGCAGAAGGTAAGGATGATCCGAAAACCGGTGGCCTGGCCCTGATGCGTGCCTGGAGAGGTTTACCAAAGAGTAGCGCGCTGATCAAATTCCTCAGCGAACCTGGTAACAGGGTGTTGTTACAAAAAGCGGAAAACTACTACTTGGCAGATCAGCAACGCGAAATGCCCAAAGTAGATGAAGGCCTGTTCTTCTCTATTGAAGAAAAACAAAACAGTGTAGATCTTACAGATAAAGGTATTCACCTGATCACCCAGGGTGGTGAAGATGCTAACTTCTTTATCCTCCCGGATGTGGGATCTGAGCTGGCAGAAATTGAAAAGCTGCCATTGTCGCCTGAAGAAAAGCTCCAGCGTAAAGATGTACTGCTGCAGGATTTTGCCGCTAAATCAGACCGTATCCATTCCGTTCAGCAGTTACTGAAAGCCTATACTTTATTTGATAAAGATGTAGAGTACGTGGTAATGGACGGTAAAGTGAAGATCGTGGATGAGCAAACCGGCCGTATCCTTGATGGACGCCGTTACTCGGATGGTTTGCACCAGGCGATTGAAGCTAAGGAAAACGTAAAAGTGGAAGCTGCCACCCAGACATTTGCCACCATCACATTGCAGAACTTCTTCCGTATGTATCATAAGCTGGCCGGTATGACCGGTACAGCGTCTACCGAAGCAGGCGAATTCTGGGAAATCTATAAGCTGGATGTGGTAACCATTCCTACCAACCTGCCTATTTCCCGTGTAGATGCGGAAGACCTGGTATACAAAACAAAAAGAGATAAATACAAGGCAGTTATTGAAGAGATAAAGCAACTGCAGGCAAAAGGCCGCCCTGTACTGGTAGGTACTACTTCCGTGGAAGTATCTGAGTTGCTGAGCAAAATGCTCACTTTCGAAAAAGTGCCGCATAATGTACTGAATGCGAAACAGCATGCCCGTGAAGCACAGATTGTGGCGGAAGCAGGTTTGCCGGGCGCAGTGACCATTGCCACTAATATGGCGGGTCGTGGTACGGATATCAAACTCGGACCAGGTGTGAAGGAAGCCGGCGGTCTGGCTATCATCGGTACGGAAAGGCATGAAAGCCGCCGTGTTGACCGACAGTTGCGTGGTCGTGCCGGTCGCCAGGGTGATCCCGGAACTTCCCAGTTCTTCGTTTCCCTGGAAGATGACCTGATGCGTATGTTCGGCTCAGAACGTATTGCGGGCCTTATGGACCGTATGGGTTATAAAGAAGGAGAAGTGATCCAGCACAGCATGATCACCCGCTCCATTGAAAGAGCACAGAAGAAAGTGGAAGAAAATAACTTCGGTATCCGTAAGCGTTTGCTGGAGTATGATGATGTGATGAACAAACAGCGTACTGTGATCTATGCGAAACGTAATCACGCCCTGTTTGGTGAGCGCCTGGCAATAGACATCGACAATGCCTTCTATGATGTGGCGGAAAACATGGTGTCTACCCATAAAGCCAGCGGAGATTATGAAGCCTTCAAGATGGATGCTATCATGAACTTCTCTATTGATACACAAATCACCAGTGAAGAACTGGCGAAGACAGATATTCCAAATCTGGCCAATAAACTGTATTACGAAGGAAAAGATAACTATACACGTAAGGTAAATGAGCTGATCAGCAATACACTGCCGGTAATTGAACGTATCTACCAGGAACAGGGGCACCAGATCGAAAATATCTCTATACCATTTACTGATGGTAAAAAAGGTATTAATGTATTGGCTAACCTGCAGAAGGTAGTGGAAACAAAGGGACATGAAACAATGAATGCCCTGGAACGCAGTATTACCCTGGCTTTGATCGATGAATCCTGGAAAGAGCACCTGCGTGCAATGGACGATCTGAAACAATCTGTACAGAGTGCGGTATACGAACAGAAAGATCCGTTGCTGATCTACAAGTTCGAGGCATTCAACCTGTTTAAGGATATGGACCGGGAAACCAGCCGGGATATTGTATCCTTCCTTACCAAATGCGGTATTCCTGTAAGCAACCAGGAACAGGAAGCTGCACCGGAAATCCGTGAAGGAAGGGAACAGAAAACGGATATGAGCCGCATGCGTGCCTCCCATGAAGAGCTGGCAGAAAACGGCAGTCACCAGAACAGCGGGCCTGAACTTCAAACCGCTGAAGAGGTAAAAGCAGAGCCCATCCGCCACCAGGGACCGCAAATAGGCCGTAACGACCTTTGCCCCTGTGGTAGTGGCAAAAAATACAAACAATGCCATGGTAAGAACGCATAAGCGTATCTGCCCGGAAAATGATAAGGAACGGATTACGGCAACGTAATCCGTTTTGCATTAATTTCGCTTTGTAATCAAGCAAATGAATGATGGAGATTAACCGTTATATAGACCATACCGTATTGAAGCCCACTACCACGCTGGAAGATGTTAAGCAATTGTGCATGCAGTGTGTTGAATACGATTTTGCTGCGGCCTGTGTGCCTCCTTTATACGTGAAGCTGGCTAAACAGTTCCTTGGCGCAACCAATACCAAAATAGCCACTGTTATTGGTTTCCCTTTCGGGTATTCCGCTATTGAAGCCAAAGTTGCGGAAACGGTGCTGGCTATTGTGGATGGCGCTGATGAACTGGATATGGTGATCAATATCTCGGCAGTAAAGAACAAAGACTGGGAATTCCTGGAGAAAGAGATTGCCAATATCATGTACCTGGTACGGGAGAAGCAGAAAGTGATCAAGATCATCATTGAAAGTGGCATATTATTGGAAGAAGAAATTGTGCAGTGCTGCCAGCTGTATGCGAAGTATGGCGTGGATTTCATGAAAACGTCTACAGGATATGCAGAAAGGGGGGCTACCGTGGAAGCTGTAAAACTGATGAGAGCTAATCTGCCTGCTAACATACAAATAAAAGCTTCAGGAGGTATTCGTACCTTTGCCCTGGCGAAAGAGCTGATAGCAGCCGGTGCCACCCGGATCGGCGCCAGCGCCAGTGTAGACATTGTAAAGGAAAGCAAAGAGGTTCAATGATAATTGTTCATACTTAATTATACGTATTCATGCAAAAGTTATTCATCCTGGTGTGTTGTCTGTTGGGGAGTGGAGTGGCCATGGCGCAGGACAATACAATCGCCGCCAATGGAAATGTAAGAGTGGTGAAAGATAGTCGTGTGGATGTGCTGATTAAGAAACAGATCTACATTAACACCCTGGCTATCCGCAACCAGTCCGGTTTCCGGGTACAGGTGATTTCTACCAACAAACGTGGTGATGCCAATGAAGCCAAAGCTAAAGTGATGCAGCTTTTTGGTGATTACCGTACTTATCTCGATTACCAGGCCCCCTATTTTAAAGTGCGCGTAGGCGATTTTAAAACCCGTGAGGAAGCAGCTGAATTACGGGACAAATTATCCGACCTGTTTGCGGGCGGTGTATTTGTAGTACCTGCCATTATTAACGTGTCACTGGATAAAGAACTATCGAATGAAGAACCGTATTAAAGAACTGGCGAAAGCATATGCACCGGAGTTTACTGCTATAAGAAGGCACCTGCATTCCCACCCGGAACTGTCTTTCCAGGAATTTGAAACTACTGCTTTCATACAAAAGCAATTAACTGCCTTTGGTGTTCCTTTTAAAGCAGGTATTGCCGGCACGGGGATCATAGCCCTGATAGAAGGTAAAAACCCTTCCTCCAAAACCATCGCGCTGCGTGCAGATATAGATGCGCTGCCCATCACTGAGGCTAACGATGTGCCCTATAAATCTGCCAATGTTGGCGTAATGCATGCCTGTGGGCATGATGTGCACACTTCCTGTGTACTGGGTGCTACCAAGATATTGAATGAATTAAAAGACGGGTTTGAAGGTACTGTCAAGGTGCTGTTTCAGCCAGGCGAAGAAAAGCATCCAGGCGGTGCCAGCATCATGATTGAAGAAGGCGCCCTTGAAAATCCGCGTCCCGACGCTATCCTGGGGTTGCACGTGCATCCTTCCATGGAAGCCGGTAAGCTTGGGTTTCATGCCGGTAAATATATGGCCAGCGCCGATGAAATTTATATTACCATTAAAGGTAAAGGCGGTCATGCTGCGCAGCCGCATCTTACGGTAGATACCATCCTGGTAGCCTCCCAACTGGTAGTGAGCTTACAGCAGATCATCTCCCGTAACAACAATCCTTTTTCTCCTTCTGTATTATCTATCTGTGCTTTCAATGGTGGATTCACTACCAATGTGATTCCCAGTGAAGTGAAGCTGATGGGAACTTTCAGGGCAATGGATGAAACCTGGCGTTTCAGGGCGCATGAGCTGATACGCAAACAGGCAACCGGCATTGCGGAAGCAATGGGCGCTGAAATTGATATCGAAATATTAGTAGGCTATCCTACTTTGTACAACAATGAAGAAGTAACCAATAAAGCCCGCGGCTTTGCTACGGAATACCTCGGCGCTGAAGCGGTAGGCGATACGGAAATCAGGATGGGAGCAGAAGATTTCGCTTTTTATTCCCAGGTGGTACCGGCATGTTTCTTCCGGTTAGGGACGGGTAATGCTGCAAGAGGAATTACCTCAGGTGTGCATACGCCTACTTTTGATGTAGATGAACAGGCCATAGAGATAGGTATGGGAACAATGGCTTACCTGGCAACACAGTTTTAAAAAGATATAACAACAACGTCCCGATGGAGATCGGGACGTTCATTTTTAACACAAAAATTTGTTATGTAAATTATAAACCAGCTGGAAAGCAGGTTTGTGCATTGATAGAATTTATTGCTAAAGAGTTAATTAAATCGTTTCAGGCTTTTCAGCGATTTGCCCGTTATATTCAGGTTATCTAAGCTATCCACACTAAAATCCCCCGCCTGATAAGGCGCATAAAAGTATAAAGACCCGCGTTTACCCATTGTTACCTTTACAGAGTCCAGCACATTGTCTTCAGTTACTTCCAGCGTATTGTTTTCTTTCCCTGTAAAGGAGAAGCTGTTGATTTTTGAATTATGCATGTATACACGTATCTGTCCGCCGGCGTTGATGCGCAGGCTGGGGGAGTTTACCTCTGAAACGGTAATGGCATAACCTGTTCTGTTGTCGATATAGCGGATAGCGGGACTAAATAACACTACATCGCGTGGTTTGCTGATCTCTATGTAGAGGGTATCACCCAATAGATTGTAGGTAGCATTCTTATAGAATTCGAGCTGATATTCCGGCGATTCGCGGATATAGACAGTAGCTTCACGATCATCAGTTTTTGCCACCGTACTTTTTAGCACCAGCGCCTTAAATGCAGGAATGGTTACTTTGGCGTAATCCGGATCCTGCTTTGGCTGGTGGCTAATAGTGTTTGTAATGCCTTTATTGTAATTGGCTTTTAGTATAATGGCAGAAAGCAGCATGAGTAATACCAGTACGCCTGAAAAGCCTGAGAATAATTTATTGCTGGTTTTCATGTTAATTGAAATTTGATTTTTTAAATTTCTCAAAATGAGGTTTCAGTTCATCGAGGTCAAGATCCAGCAGGTACATGCTTCGGAAAAAACTGGGCAATTCATTCTTTATAAAGGTTTCCTTCTTAAATTGCTTTATTTTCTTCACTGCATCCCCGCTGATAAAATAGCCGATCCCTCTTTTATTCTGGATGATTTCCTGCTGCTGCAGGAGCTCGCAGGTACGCATTACCGTGTTGGGATTTACTTCCAGCGAGACCGCCAGTTCCCTTACTGATGGAATACGCTCCTCCGGCTGCCATTTGGTAAGCAATATCTGTTCGCAGATATAATCTGCGATCTGTACATATATTGCCTGTGTCTCTTTAAATTCCATTTCACAGAGTTTTTAAATTTCTTGATCCTTCAACCGGAAATAAGCAATGGTCCAGAGTACGGGCGCAATCACAAATTTTATTATAAACAGGTAGGTATCCTGCAGCCATTTTGGGATCAGGTATATGGTTGTGTACAAGGAGAAAGGCCCGCCTTCCAGTTTGCCTACCAGCAGGAAGGGTACTGATCTTTTCCAGAATTCATTGCCGAACCCAAAAATAAGTGTGACGATCACACAGTTAATCAGCCACAGCGCGAATCCGAAAACGAAAACGGATAACACTGTTTTGATAAAACTGTACTTGTGGAAGTAGGTGGCGCCCAGCAGGAATGCCGCCTGCAAAATGAAGTATCCATAATAGATGTATACTTTTTCTTTAGGATTGTCCAGGAACAGGTAGTCTTTTTCAATTTTCACACCTATCGCTGCCTGTTGTGCGTTTTCAATAATTTTGAAGCTGAGGTAGCAGCTGATATGATAAGCAATGAAGTATCCGATGCTGCTGATGAGGAACAGGGTGATGAATTTCTCAAACTGTGAAGCTGGCAGCATTAAGAAATCCACACCTTTTTCTTTACTGCCCAGTTCATTAAAGGCCCTGCTGGTGAACAGCATGCCACCAAAGAAGAGGCCAATGTAATAAAAGGGTACCAGACCGCTCAGTTGCCGGAAGGGATCGCGGGCTACAGTTACCATCAGCACTGCTATTCCCGTCATGAGCCCGAATATGGTGAGTATGCCCATCCCGTAAAAGCGGTAATGGTCGGTAAAGTGTTTTTGCAGGTATAACTGCATACGGCGAACATTAAATATATTATTTGGTTGCATGGGTGAATCAGTTGAATATTTCCTGTATAGGTTTATGATTGGTGAGTACTGCATTAAAGAGCAGTTCCATATCTATTTTACTTTGTTCATGGCCTGCATTGCGGGTTATAATGGTATGTCCGCGCACGTTGCTGTCGGCGAAGAGGATGCCGGTGGTTTCTTCTATCCTGCTCACTGTTTTGAAGCTCAGTTTATCCGTCACCGTTTGCACATCTTCCCGGAAAATAATTTTGTGCCCGTCAATGATCACGATGCTGTCGATCAGGTTATCAAGATCGCGTACCTGGTGAGTGGAAATCACGATACATTTATCATTGCTCACCGCGGCGGCAATCACTTTGCGGAACTGGCTTTTGGAGGGAATATCGAGTCCGTTGGTAGGTTCATCCATAATCAGTGCCTTGGTGTTGGTAGCCAGGGCGAAGCTGATCAGCACTTTCTTTTTTTGCCCGTACGACATTTCCGTTAGCTGCTGATCCCTGGGGATCTCAAATTCCTTCAGATAGTTGTAGAATGCGGCTTCATCAAAGTTGGGGTAAAAAGGGGCATAAGTGTTTACATATCTTTTCACACTTACTTTCGGAAGATAGAATTCTTCCGGTACGAGGAATATCTCCCGGAGGAAGGCTGGTTGCCTTTTTGCGGACGGGTAGCCCAGTACTTCGCAGGTGCCGCTGTCGGGGAACAACAGGCCGGCTATTTGTTTAAGGAGTGTGGATTTGCCTGCCCCGTTTTTTCCAAGCAAACCATAAATGTGTCCAGCTTCCAGCTGTAGCTGTAAGTTTTCGAACAGGGGCTTGTTTTTCCGGTAACTGAATGTCAGGGATTGGATGTTAATCATATTTCGTGGTTTAGTGTACTACTTGACTAGTACACTATAAAGATAAGGGTATATTTTGAAATGCAAAATAAATTTTAATGGGAGCGGATTTTGTCCTGGAACACTGATTAGGATGATTATAATGATTACTGTGATTTTGTTTTTGGGGAGATGATAATAAGAGGAGATATAAGCGGGTGTACTACCTATTGGGATTGCCTTCCGAAGGCGAAGTTGTCTTGATCAAAGAAGTACATTTGTTGATTTGAGCTTAACAAAAAAAGGAGATGTAAGCGGGTATTTGTTCGCTTACATCTCCCTTTATATTATCATATCATCTACTTAAAAAATAATCAGGTAATCATTATAATCATCCTGATCAGTGTTCCAGGACAAAATCCGCGTCTACAGCTCGGGATACAGCGGGAACTGCTGCATAAATGTATTCACTTCGCCCCTTACTTTGAGGATCAGCGCTTCATTGTCCGCATCCAGGAGGAGTGCATCGATCCAGTCAACGATCTGACCCATATGGCTTTCGTTCAGGCCGCGGGTAGTGATGGCAGGAACACCGATACGGATACCGGAGGTGATGAATGCGGATTTATCGTCGAAAGGCACCATGTTTTTGTTTACGGTGATATCGGCTTTTACCAGTGTTTGTTCGGCTTTTTTACCGGAGATATTTTTGTTGCGGAGGTCAATCAGCATCAGGTGATTGTCCGTACCACCGGAAATGATCTCATATCCTTTGCTCACAAAGCTTTTAGCCATTGATTGTGCATTCTTCAGGATCTGGTTGGCGTACACGGTATAGTCGTCCGACAGGATCTCGAAGAAAGACACAGCTTTCGCAGCAATCACGTGCTCAAGCGGGCCGCCCTGGATGCCGGGGAATACAGCAGTATCGATGAGAGAGCTCATCAGGCGGGTTTCGCCTTTTGGCGTTTTCAGACCGAATGGGTTCTCGAAATCAGCGCCCATCATGATCATACCGCCACGTGGGCCACGGAGTGTTTTGTGCGTGGTAGTGGTTACAAAATGGCAGTGGGCAAACGGAGAGTTCAGCAATCCTTTGGCGATCAAACCTGCAGGGTGTGCTATATCAGCCAGTACAAAGGCGCCTACCTGGTCGGCTATCTCGCGGATACGTTTATAGTCCCAGTCGCGGCTGTAAGCGGATGCGCCGCAAACAATCAGTTTGGGTTTTTCGCGATTGGCTATTTCTTCCATCTTATCATATTCCACCAGGCCTGTTTCCTTGTTAACGCCATAGAAATGAGGTTGGTAGAGCTTTCCGGAATAGTTTACAGAAGAACCGTGGGTAAGGTGACCACCCATGCTCAGGTCCAGTCCGAGGATTTTATCGCCCGGCTGCAGGATAGCCAGCATAACAGCTGCATTGGCCTGTGCGCCGGAGTGAGGTTGTACGTTCACATAAGCGGCGCCAAATATTTGTTTTGCCCTGTCGATAGCCAGTTGTTCGCTCTGGTCCACAATTTCACAGCCTGCATAGTATCTTCTGCCAGGATACCCTTCGGCATATTTATTCGTCATCACATGTCCCATCGCCTGCATTACCTGTAAGCTGGTAAAGTTTTCAGATGCGATCAACTCGATGCCATGGCGCTGACGCTCCAATTCCTGGCCGATTAAATCAAATATTTGCTGGTCTCTTTGCATGTTGCCTTAAATTTGGTGCAAAAATAAATGAAAGCCAGATCAATTACAAGCTTAAAGCCTTGCGCTTTATGCTTTCCGCTTTTTATGTTAATTTCGCCGCATTCGAGCAGCAATAGCTAATCCTAACTACAACACTAAATGAAGGCAATAATACCAGTGGCAGGGGCAGGCACCAAGCTTCGTCCACATACATATACACAGCCTAAAGCATTAATACCTTTAGCCGGCAGGACCATTCTCAGTATCATCATTGATCAGCTGGTGGATGCGGGTATCACAGAATTCGTTTTTGTGGTAGGTTATCTCGGGGAGAAGATCCAGCATTATGTAGAAAAGAAATACCCGCAGCTTACCTGTCACTTTGTACAGCAGAACAGCCGGGAAGGCACGGGGCATGCTTTATCACTTACCCGCGATGTGGTAGGGAATGATGAAGTATTGATTGTACTGGGAGATACCATCTGTGAATGCGATTTCAAAGAGGTGATCGCTTCTCCTTTTTCCATGCTGGGCCTGAAGAAAGTAGATGACCCGCGTAACTTCGGCGTAGCTGAACTGGATGAACAGGGTAAAATTACCCGCGTAGTGGAAAAGCCACAGATCCCTAAGTCGAACCTCGCACTGGTAGGGCTGTACAAGATCAAGGAAACGCAGCAGCTGTATGAATGCCTGCAAAGCAATATCGACAACAGGATAAAATCGCACGACGAGTTCCAGCTTACAGACGCATTGGAATGTATGATTGAGCACGGCGTACAGTTTAACGGATTTAAAGTATCCAACTGGTTCGATTGCGGCAGGAAAGACACCCTGCTGGAAACAAACGCGATCCTGCTGAAGAAGTACAAACTGGCCAGTAACCCGGTATTACCATATGAAAATACGATCATCATCCCACCGGTGAGCATAGGGGAAGGCTGTAATATCAAAAATGCCATTATAGGCCCTAATGTGGCTATTGGCGATAATACGGTGATCAACTATTCTATTGTGAAAGACTCTATCATCGGTTCTTTCAGCAATCTGTATGAAGTAGTATTGAAATCCTCGCTGATAGGCAGTGATGCCAATATCCGCGGATTGAGCCAGAGCCTGAACATAGGTGACAATACAGAAATAGACCTGGGATAATACCGGCGCATCAAGCTATAGTATATTCGCTTATGAACAACCGTATCACTTCCTTATTCAATATTCAATACCCTGTGATCCAGGCTGGTATGATCTGGGCAAGCGGATGGCGTTTAGCCAGTGCTGTTAGTAATGCCGGTGGACTGGGCCTTATTGGCGCGGGAAGCATGTACCCTCCAGTGCTGCGTGAACATATTCAGAAATGCAAGCAGGCCACTGGTAAGCCTTTTGGCGTGAATGTGCCGTTGCTGTACCCTGATATCGACCAGCTGATAAATATTATCCTGGAAGAAGGAGTACAGATTGTATTCACCTCTGCGGGGAATCCTAAAACATGGACACCGGTATTGAAAGCAGCCGGCATCAAAGTAGTGCATGTTGTATCCAGTGCGGCTTTTGCATTAAAGAGCGAGGCGGCAGGTGTAGATGCGGTAGTAGCAGAAGGCTTTGAGGCCGGTGGCCATAACGGCCGTGAGGAAACCACTACCATGGTACTGATCCCCTCCGTATGCGAACAGGTAAAGATACCTGTTATTGCCGCCGGCGGCATAGGCTCAGGAAAGGCAATGGCAGCAGCCTTTGCACTGGGAGCTTCCGGGGTACAGGTAGGCAGCCGTTTTGTAGCAACGCCCGAAGCATCTTCCCATATAAATTTTAAGCAGGCAGTGGTAAATGCCAAAGAAGGTGATACCATGTTAAGCCTGAAGAAACTGGCGCCGGTGCGGCTTATCAAGAATAATTTTTACCAGGCGGTACAACAGGCGGAAGATAACGGCGCTGACGCCAATGCGTTGAGAACCTTGCTGGGAAGGGCCCGCGCCAAATCTGGCATGTTTGAGGGCAACCTTGAAGAAGGGGAACTGGAAATAGGACAGGTAAGCGCGCTGATACATGATATTAAACCTGCAGCAGCAGTACTGGAAGAAATATGGACAGAGTTCAGGGATACTATCCACCGGTTAAATAGCCTGGAGAACTGAATGGTTACCTGAACAAACGCTCCGGTAACCATCCACAAAAAATTATTGTTTTCTCACCACCCACTTCATCGCTTCTTTCAGCGTGATCTTCTTTCCATACATCAGGATACCTGTGCGGTAGATCCGGCCGGCCATCCAGGTGGTCAGCAAAAAACCGCCGATCAGGCAAACAAACGATAATCCCAGTTGCCAGTAAGGCACGGTGCCCGGAACACCATAAGGCAGGCGGGCCATCATTACCATGGGGGAAGTAAAAGGGATAATGCTGCCCCATACAGCCAGGGAACTGCCGGGATCCTGTACAGCCTTCATCATGATCATGATACCAATGATAATGGGTACCGTTACAGGAATAGTGAGCTGCTGCACATCGGAGGCATCCTCATTTACCAGGCTGCCAATGGCGGCATAAAGGGCAGAATAAAAGAGATAACCTCCCAGGAAATACAATACAAAGCAAGGTACCAGCAGGGCCCAGTTGATACTGCCTACCACATCCCTCATTTTATGGATCATTTCGGCGGTTTGTGCAGAATTACCCTGGGCAGCGGCAGCCTGCACACTTTCAGGCGAAAAGAACAGCGGTATCAGGGAATAGATAGCGGTAATAAGCACTCCCCATATAAAGAACTGTAAGAGGCCTACTGCCGCTATACCGGTAATTTTTCCCATCATCAGCTGGAAAGGCTTTACGCTGGAGATCATTACTTCTGCAATACGGCTCACTTTCTCTTCCATTACGCCTCTCATTACGGAAGTGCCAAACAGCAGGAGCACAAAATAGATGATGAACCCACTGGCATAACCTACGCCATAGGCCACCCAGGAACTGCCTTTCTTTTCATCCTTCCCGTTTTTAAAGGTCACTTCCACATCAGACCTGATCTCGTCCATCTTTGACTGGTCAATGCCCCGCAGCTCCATGCGTTTCTTTTCGATGATACTGTTGATATCCTTATTGATACTGTTCTCTATGGTGATGCTTGCCTGGCCGCTGCTGTAAAATTCAAATCCTGATGGTCTGCTGATATCGAAATCGGGGATATACAGAACCCCTTCGTATCCAAGTTCGCCGTAATGCAGCTTTAGGCTGTCGATGGGCTGATCCTGCACATATTTGAAATAAACGCCTTTGGAGTCCGGGAATTTATTTTCAAACAGCCCGCTCTTGTCCACCACGGCAATGAGCTTGTGCTCACTGGAGGAAGTAGACAGCAGGATGGGTACAATGATCATAGCGGCGAATGCCAGCGGTACCAGTAAGGTGGTAATGAGGAATGATTTTTTACGTACGCGGGTAAAAAATTCCCTTTTTATAATGAGCCAGATTTTTTCCATAAGTAGCAGGTTGATCAGGCCAGCGGCAGAGCAGCTACGGGTGTGTTGCTGTTTTCAGTTTGCTGTACCTGGGTGATGAATACTTCGTTGATAGAAGGCAGGATTTCCTCAAAATAGGTAACAGGAATGTCCTGGCGGATGAAATGCAGCAGGATATCGTTAGTACTGCTGTCTTCATTCATTTTCACGGTAAACGCTTTATCATGTGTTTGCACAATGTTAAAGTGATAGGTAGCCATTTGTGCAGGGTTAGGCATAGTGCCCAGTCCTATTTTGAAGAGTCCCTGTTTAAAGTCCTGCTGGATTTGTTTTACGCTGCCATCCAGTATTTTATGGCCCTTGTTGATCAGCATGATATGATCGCATATCTCTTCCACCTGTTCCATGCGATGTGTGGAAAAGATGATGGTGGTGCCTTGCTGACTGAGGTTGAATATTTCCTGTTTGATGAGGTTGGAGTTGATGGGATCCAGGCCGGAGAAGGGCTCATCGAGGATCAGGAGTTTAGGCTGGTGCAGGATGGTGGAGATGAACTGTACCTTTTGCTGCATGCCTTTACTGAGTTCATCCACGCGTTTATTGTACCAGGAATTGATGTCAAATTTATCGAACCAGTATTTGATCTTCTGCACGGCATCTTTCCGGCTAAGTCCTTTGAGCCGGGCGAGGTAGAGTGTTTGTTCGCCTACCATCATTTTTTTATAGAGCCCTCTTTCTTCCGGCATGTACCCGATGTGTTGCACATCGTTTTCGGGGTCAAATTTTTGTCCGTTGAAAAGGATCTGGCCTTCATCGGGGTAGAAGATGCCTGTAATCATGCGGAGCAGGGTTGTTTTACCGGCGCCGTTTGGGCCCAGCAAGCCGAAGATGCTGCCCTGTTGTATCTCAAAACTGACATCATCCACTGCTATGTGGGTTTCATAATGTTTTTTCAGGTGTTTGACTTCCAGTAGGTTCATGATGAAAAATTAGTGATTAATCCCCAATAAATAATCATAATATTTCTATGATAATTTTGCGGCGATGATAGCAGCTACGCGTTCTCCGTCCATTGCAGCAGACACTATCCCGCCTGCATATCCTGCGCCTTCTGCGCAGGGATAGAGACCGGCTACCTGCGGATGTTCCAGCGTGTCGTTGTTGCGTGGAATGCGTACCGGTGAGGAGGTGCGGGACTCTGTAGCAACCAGCACTGCGTTTTCTGTATAATATCCTTTCATTTTGCGGCCAAATGCTTTGAAGGCGCCGGCGAGGCGCTGGTGCACTACCTGGGGTAATACGCTGCGCAGATCGGCGCTGTTGAGGCCGGGCACATAGGAGCATTCCGGGAGGGAAGCAGAAATTTTTTTGTTGACGAAGTCGGTCATACGTTGGGCCGGCGCAACGAAGTTGCCGCCGCCGGCGTGATACGCCTGTTTTTCAACGGCCTGCTGGAAGTACATGGCTGCAAGCGGGCCGTGATGGGCAAATGGTGCGAAGTCGGATTCATCAACAGTGACCACAATGCCTGAATTAGCGAAGGGGTTGTTCCTTTTGGAAGGCGACCAGCCATTTACCACCAGTTCGCCCGGATCTGTAGCTGCGGGGGCAATTATGCCACCGGGGCACATACAGAAGGAGAATACGCCCCGGCCTTCCACCTGTTCCACGAGGCTGTAGCTGGCCGGCGGGAGATACTCGCCGCGCACGCTGCAATGGTATTGTGCGCTGTCGATCAGTTCCTGCGGATGTTCTACGCGTACGCCAAGTGCAAAAGGTTTGGCTTCCAGCAAAATGTTTTGCTGGTGAAGCATGATAAATATATCGCGGGCGGAGTGGCCTGTGGCGAGAATGAGTTGTTTGCCTTCAAATACCTGTCCTGTAGCGGTTTGTACGCCAGTAACCGCGCCATTGCTGATCTGTATGGCACTTACTTTTTGTTCAAAGTGTACTTCCCCTCCGCTGTTGATGATCTGTTCACGCATAGCCGTGATGATATGCGGGAGTTTATTGGTACCGATATGAGGATGCGCATCGATCATGATTTTATCTTCTGCGCCGAAGTGGACGAATATATTGAGGATGCGGTTTATATCGCCGCGCTTATTGGAGCGGGTGTATAGTTTACCATCAGAGTAAGTACCGGCGCCACCTTCGCCGAAGCAGTAGTTGGAGTCGGGGTTTACAATACCTGTTTTATTAAGTGCGGCGAGGTCGCGGCGTCTTGCACGAACATCCTTACCGCGCTCCAGTATAACGGGTTTTACGCCTGCTTCTATCAGTCGCAGTGCTGCGAAAAGCCCTGCGGGGCCAGCCCCTGCAATGAGCACCCGCGGTGCATTAGCTGGCAGGGAGGGATATACCGGATGGGTATGTGGCCTTTCTTCAAATGGCTCATTGACAAACACCTGTATGGTAAGGATAAAGAATACCTGTTTGGAACGCGCGTCTATAGAGCGTTTTAGGAGGTTGAACCCTGTGATGCTGGATGTTTTTACGCTGAGTGCAGCAGCGGCCTGCTGAATAATGTGGGTATGGGAAGCGGCATCGGCCGGCAGTAATTTGAGAGATATTTGCTGTATCATATTAACGGTTAGGTGTTTATCCTAAAACTGCAGCAAAGATAAGCAATACAGGGTTATGTATAAAAATGAGTAAAGCGAAGACACAAAGGGATTTTATCCGCTTATGTCTTCGCTTCAGCAGCTTTTATACTTTCAGCCTAGAAAGGGAGGTCGTCGCCGCCATCTCCGCCGCTAGCCGGCATTTGAGGAGTATTGTAGTTAGGCATTGGATCTGCGCCCGGAGCAGGTGCAGCCATAACAGATTCCATACGCCATGCATCCAGGTTGGTGATATAATTCACTTTACCATCTTTTTCCCATCTGGTGCCTTTGATATTGAAATAAACTTTAACGTTTTCACCCTCATTGAACCGGTCTACAATACCAGTGCGGTCTTGCACCGACTGAAACTTTATATAGTTGTTGATAACACGGCCATTGATGTCGTCAGACTTCTCAATAACGAACTCTCTTGTTTTAAAAGTTTCGCTACGTTGCACCGTGTTGTACTTCACAATCAGCTTTCCGGTAATTTCAAAACTCATAGAAAAATTATTTTAAATTCAGAAGGGTCAAAGATAAGGTTTTCGACTTAGTGCGGACAAATATTTTTTATTAATCCGGTGCGCGCGGATATAAATAAATACTTTCATAATTACTATCTCTTAATTCATTTTTTTAAATGGAGATACTAACATAGTTTTGCACCCTCTCCCAAAAAAGTGTGAATATCTCAGGCTTTATCAGTGAACGTTTTTTGTTGAGAGAAAGGATACAATATTATTTTATCAATTATATATCCATATTTATGATAAAAAGGAGAATGGAAAAGATAAATGTGCTGTTAATCAATGGGGTTCATAGTAGTGAAAACCTTGTCACGTGTGGGCTGTAAAGCCACAGCAGTAGTGGAAAAAGGGGTTTTGGTACTCTGTAATCAGGAGAATATAAACAAGGGTAGATAAATTTTTTTTTTCAACATTTTCTACAGATATTCGTCGTCCTGTCTGAAAATTTTTCAACATCCTGCGTTGGGGAATTTCGAATTCGAGAACTAAGCATCCTTAATTAAGAAACAACTAATTTTTTTTATCTCAATGAATAAAACTTGCGAACAAGTTTGGGAAAAGTGTCTTAATATAATTAGGGATATAGTAGAATGGCAGCCGTTTAAGACATGGTTTGAACCTATTAAACCCATTAAACTTGAAAACAATGTTTTAACCATCCAGGTCCCCAGCCAATTCTTTTATGAATACCTTGAGGAGCACTATGTGGGATTGTTAGGAAAAACCATCAAGAGAGAATTAGGTAAAGAGGCCCGGTTGGAGTATCGCATTGTAGTAGAGAACGGTACGCCACATCAGCATCCCAGAACAGTAAACATGCCCACGCAGTTTACCAAACCTCAGAAAGACAATGAAGTAGATTTTCCTTTAACGATCCACAACCCGGTTAAGAACCCCTTTGTTATTCCGGGCATTAAAAGGGTACAAATTGACTCGCAGCTCAATCCAAATTATACGTTTGACGCGTATGTAGAGGGAGACAGTAACCGTGTGGCGAGACGCGCAGGTAAAACAGTGGCTGAAAAGCCCGGTGGTACCTCATTTAACCCATTGGTAATATATGGTGGTGTGGGCTTGGGTAAAACACATCTTGCGCAGGCAGTAGGCAATGATGTGAAACGTATACACCCTAATAAAGCGGTGTTATATGTAAGTGCAGAGAAATTCATCAACCAGTTTATTGATCATTCCAAAAATAATATCATCAACGACTTTATCCACTTTTACCAGTTGATAGATGTGTTGATCGTAGATGATATCCAGTTCTTTGCACGTGCAGAGAAAACACAGGATGCCTTCTTCGCTATCTTTAACCACCTGCACCAGTCGGGCAAGCAACTGATCTTAACATCAGATAAGGCTCCCAAAGACCTTGACGGAGTACAGGAAAGGCTGCTAAGCCGTTTCCGCTGGGGGCTCAGTGCAGATATCCAGATCCCCGACTTTGAAACCCGGATGGAAATCCTGGAGATGAAGATGAGGAACGATGGGCTGGAAATGCCGAAGGAAGTAGTGAAATATGTGGCCTATAATATCCAGACCAATGTACGTGAACTGGAAGGCGCGCTCATTTCCCTGCTGGCGCAATCGTCGCTGAACCGTAAGGAAATAGACCTGGAACTGGCGAAGCGCGTATTGAAATCTTTCGTAAAAACATCTTCCAAAGAAATTACGATCGAGAGTATACAAAAAATGGTATGCGAATACTTCGATGTGCCTTATGACAAGCTGTTGCAGAAAACACGTAAACGTGAAATTGTACAGGCCCGGCAAATCACTATGTATCTTGCCAAATCATTTACTAAAAACTCTCTGAAAACAATCGGTGAACATTTCGGAGGACGGGATCATACTACCGTTATCCACAGCTGTCAGACTGTAAAAGACCTGATGGATACAGACAATAATTTCCGTGACAGTGTAATTGAACTACAACAGAAAGTACAACTGGCGGCTATGTAAGCCGGCCTTAGCCCCCTCGTAACCTATTTTAAAAGCCGTGCCGATACAGCACGGCTTTTTTATGCGAAATCCTTATCCGTACTGCTTTATAGCGCTTATTTAGCTGTAGCAGGTAAGTTTTTTTGTAAAAAGATGATTTTGCTTTTGGAGAATATAAAACTTTTCCTATTTTTGCAACCCCTTCAGGGAAATACGGAGAGATGCCTGAGTGGCCGAAAGGAACGGTTTGCTAAACCGTCGTACGGGTTAAACTGTACCGAGGGTTCGAATCCCTCTCTCTCCGCAAAGGGACCAATCATACTGATAGTGATCGGTCCCTTTTTCTTTTGAACCCTTGTTGCCCGAAAAGCTTCCATAACGCAAATACTTCATTTACTTTCGGAATACCTCACCCAGTGTTTTTGCAGTTCTTTTTCACATCTATATCACTGTATACCTTTCCTCTAACAATCAAAAGGCGCTTAAAAATTTTGGTAAGTTGTAGTTATTGTTTTGAAGACAATTTCCTGCTGATGACCGCCAATCACAAAAATGATGCAGGCAGCAGGGGAAGATGCTATCTTTTAAAAGATGGTTATTGCCTGCAACATTCAGGATAAGTAATATTTGTATTTTTATAGCCATTTAACGAATAAAAATGAGAAAGGCTAAAATTTTGCTGCACCAGAACGAGCTGAAAGCTACCGGAGTTGATATGGTGCCGATAAAAGGATTAGCACAAAAAGTACAGACGCCTCACCGAGACGACCATTATATGTTTATTATCCAGCAAAAAGGGCTGTCTGTTTGGGAACTGGATTTTAGCGCCGTTACTTTGAATGGGGCTTCATTATGCTTTATAGCACCCGGGCAGGTGCATCGTTACTTAGGTGGTAAAAGTAGCGAGGGCTGGTTGATCTTTGCAGATACAGCATTAATAGCTAAACCATACCGGGAAATATTCGATACATTTTTGCATAGCCGCCAGGTTGTTCATATCCAGAAGAATGATGACATTTTTTTAATGACATCTGCGTTTAAAAAACTTTTGGGGAATGAAATTATGCCATTGAAAAAAGAGGTAATCAATTCGCTGCTGGATACCATTACCGGTATGATTGCCTCTGAAATTATACCATTCCGGAATTCAACAGGGTTGATAAGTAGCCAGAAATATACAATTGCAATGAAGTTCAGGCAATTGATTAAAGAGCAATATAAAGATTGCAAACTGGTAAAAGACTACGCAGCCCTGCTCAATATCACGCCTTTGTACCTGAACGAGGTGATGAAGGAAATAAGCGGGTTTGCCGCGAGTTATTGGATACACCAGGAAATA
This sequence comes from Chitinophaga sp. OAE865, assembly GCF_040546735.1. Lineage (NCBI taxonomy): Bacteria > Pseudomonadati > Bacteroidota > Chitinophagia > Chitinophagales > Chitinophagaceae > Chitinophaga > Chitinophaga sp. OAE865. Next base: position 1,419,029 of record NZ_JBEPOF010000001.1, read on the forward strand.
GTGCTGGAAGCCCAACGCCTGCTTTATTATACAGGTCTGGATATAAAAGAAATCGCCTTTGAACTGGGCTATGAAGACCATGCTTATTTTTCCCGCTTCTTTAAGAAGAATACCGGTATGACCGCTTCTTCATTCAGGAATAAAAAACCATAATTTGTCCAATTATTGCCATTGAATGGCTACCCGCCAACCCAGCTTCCCACGTTAATTTTGTAATCGTAAAATTTAATAAAATGAATACGATACAAATACAGGGCAAAACAAAAATTATGGAAGTAATTCCTCCGGAGAATAATAACAACACGTTTTATAAAATAGTTATTCCTATCATCCTATCTGTTTTTGCGGTATATCTTACCATTGGAATGTCTCTTGGTATTCTCCCCAATTTCATAAAGGACGAATTGAAGTCCGGCAGTGTTATAGTAGGCGTAGTGATCGGCTTACAATCACTGGCCACATTATTAACAAGAGCTTATGCAGGCAGAGTTACAGATACAAAAGGTGCAAGAAAAAGTAGCAACCTGGGAATAATATTGGTGATCGTAACCGGAATATTTTATATGGCAACCACTGCTTTCCGCCATCATCCTCTTCCCGCACTGGCGCTGATAATGGTATCCAGGATCGTGCATGGCATATCGGAGAGTATGTTGGTAACCGGTGCATTAACCTGGGGCATTGGTTTGGCTGGCACCGGCAAGTCCGGCAAAGTAATGACCTGGAATGGAATTGCCATGTATGCAGGGATTGCCATAGGTGCGCCACTGGGGATCTGGTTACAGCATTCATTCGGCATACAAAGCGCTTTTGCAGCGATTATAATATTGTCGATAGTTGCATGGCTTAGCACCATCGGTCTTCCGGTGCTTGCGCCAGATCCGTCTCATATCAGGACACCCTTTTATAAGATAATCGGGAAAATTGCGGAACAGGGACTGGGTCTGGCATTTTCTTCCATCGGTTTTGCCTGTATCTCCTCTTTTATTGCTTTGCTTTTTATATCCGAAAACTGGGGAGATGCGTCTATTGCTTTTATGGCCTTTGGCTCGTGCTATGTACTTACAAGGATATGTTTCTCTTCATTCCCGGACCGGTTTGGTGGTTATCGTGTAGCACTGATTTCCCTTGTTATTGAAATAGCTGGTCAGCTTTTCATCGGGTTCGCTTCCTCCAGGGAAATGGCAATAACAGGATGTGCCCTTACCGGTGTAGGATTTTCTCTCATATTTCCTGCACTTGGCGTTTTAGCTATTAAGAAAGTAGACTCTCATATGAGGGGAACCGCTCTGGGAGCTTATGCCGCTTTTTTTGATCTCTCTTTGGGATTTGCTGCTCCGGTGGCGGGTATCATTGCCGGTTGGTATAATTACCACGCGGTATATCTGTTTGGAGGTGTTAGCAGCCTGTTAGCGATCGTTATTTTGTTTATTAAAGGAAAAAGATAATAATGGAAACAGCGCAAAAGAAAATTGTACGGTCTCTATTGACTGTTAAGAGAAAGGTTTTCGTTGGTCCGAACTATATACGGGTAATATTCGGTATGTCGGATGAAAAGATAGATCAGTTCCGGGATGTGAGAAGAGGCGACCACAACAAGATATTTATTCCGGCCATGGGCGTATCTGATATTAATGAGATATGGAACTCAGATTTATTTATTGCAAGAAGAACCTATACAACAAGGAATATTGATGTTGTAAATGTGGATCGATTTTGCCGTTCATAGTGATAAGGGGCTGGCATCATACCGGGCGCAGCAGGCCACTAAGGGAGAGGTACTGGGCGCTGCAATGAAAGAAAGCAGCAGGCCTTTGTTTCCGCGAGCTGATAAATACCGGCTGGTGGATTTAAGGAATTATTTTAAGACAGAAAAGGCATGGTTGCCCGGAGAATACGCTGCCACAGCCCATTGGCAAAGCGGATCTTCCGAAGATCAGTGATCCGCATTGCGCAGAATGGAGCGGAAGGGGTAACCTCCCGGAACCGGGTTGAAATAACAGCCATGTTTCAATCCGGTCCGATCAAAGGAAGGCACTACCCCGGAATGTTCCATCTCATCAATATCCGGCCTGCCACAACTCATCCGCCATTTCCTTATTTGCCATAGCGCCCGCAAGATTGCCAACAGCTACCGCATTAGCCACAGAGCGCATCATAGTCGTATTATCGCCGCATGCAAAAACTCCAGGCACATTCGTTTTTTGAAATGCATCTACTTTTATGAACCCTTGCTCAGTAAGCTCACAACCCAGTTTTTCCGGGATGTCTGAATGCTGTACGAAAGCTGGTTTGGCATAAAGTGCTTTTATAGGCTGAGCGTCGTCGTTCCTGAAAACGATCTGCTCAATGCTGCCGTTGTGATGCCGCAGCTCCTCAATTTCTGCTTCAACAACCGGGATACCCTGTTTCTTCAATTGAGCCATTTGTTCATCTGTGAATGCAGATGCGCCATTGGTGTAAATAGTTAGCTTTTTAGTAAGGTTATGTACTAATGGAGCAACGTGCATGGCTACTTCCCCATTTGCGAGAATGCCTGTCACTTCGTTCTTTACTTCATAGCCATGGCAATATGGACAATGTATCACCGAAATGCCCCAGCATTGCTCAAATCCTTTAATGGCGGGCATGATATCTTTGATACCTGTTGCAAAGATCAGCTTCTTTGCATGAAATTTTTCATCCAGCTTCGTGGTTATTTCAAAACCATTTTCCGTTTTCACCGCTGTTTCTGCAAGCCCGTTATGAAACTTAACAGTCGTATACTTTTCCACCTGTTGTTTGGCAAGAGCTGAGATCTCAGCAGGAGTTTTACCGTCCTGTGTAATGAAATTATGTGAGTGCGGGGTTTGCCTGTTACAGGGAAGCCCGCTGTCGATGATCAATACATTCCGTAATGACCGGCCCAGCGCCATTGCTGCGGAAAGTCCTGCATAACTTCCTCCTACTATGATTACGTCAAAGTTTTTACTGTCTGCCATCTTATTTATTTTTGTGGGAGAAATCAATGAACCAGGGATCATTAATGCAGGAATAGCCATACTGCTTTGCTGTATAAACTTTCTGCGATGTAACATCCCGGTCATTATTTTTTACAAAAGTAGATAATAATTTCATTATTGCGACATAATCGCGATAATATTTTTACCTTTGCGTATGAACAAGCGGAATACAAAAACAAAACAGCTGATTTTAGAGACATTGAAAAATGCGGAGACTGCTGTAAGCCAGGATATTTTACAGGAAGAGCTGGGAGATGCAGTGGACAGGGCAACTATTTACAGGGTGCTGAATAGTTTTTGTGATGATGGTATTGTTCATAAGATATTGGGAGATGATGGAAAATATTACTTTGCTTTTTGTGTAAACTGTACTGAAAAGAAGCATCATCACAATCATTTTCATTTCCGCTGCCTGGAATGCGGGAAAATAGAATGTCTGCCGAATGAAGTGGATATCAAACTTCCGAAAGGATACAGATCCGTGAATTTCAATGGCTTTATTTCCGGTTATTGTGCGGCCTGTTCGCCGGGCGCATGAATGAAGGATTGCAGACGCCGGGAATTTTGAACCGGTATAGTAATGCTTTAAGTAAATGAAAGCCTTGTTTCATAAACACGACCTCTTTATTTTTTACTGCCGCCCCGCAGCTGGACCGCACGCTTTGAGGCAAACTAAAAAGTAAAATGGAGGCTTTGAAAACCGCCTAAACGATAACAAGCCTCCACCTGAGCTGGAATAAGCCAGCGAATGTATCAAAATAAATGAACGCACTGAGCTTCGCTGAAACAGCAGCCGACTTCCATTATATACCTCAACGAATCAATACAGCTGCCCCAAGCGGTGTTCTCAGGGATGCAACAGGTAATGTAACAACCCGTACAATACGCTTAGCCCTATCAGGTAAAGAATATTCATCCTGAACTTCAGCATCAGCACCAGTGAAACAATAATCCATATTATGGCCAGGATATCCGGTTTGCTGAATAATACGCCACCGGGAAAAATCACATCTTTCCCCAGATATAAAGTAAGATTCAATATCACTCCTACTACAGCGGCGGTAATTAATCCGAGAATGCCTTCTATGATTTCAATGCCATGCGTTTTCTCAATAACCGGTGCGCCCGCAAAAATCATCAGGAAACAGGGCAAAAAGGTAAAATAAGTAGTGGCAAGTAGTCCGGCAGCTCCCATCCATAAAGAGCCGCCAAAATGGTTGTAACCGGCCATAAAACCCACAAATGATAATACAATGATCAGCGGGCCGGGAGTTGTTTCGGCGAGCGCAAAACCATCGATCATCTGCAGCTTGCTGAGCCAGTGCAGCTTTGTGACGCTGTATTGCGCCACATAGGGCAGTACGGTATATGAACCGCCAATAGTTACAAACGCAGTCTGCGTAAAGAACAATCCCAGGTTTTTCCAGAAAATGAAATCGCTGAAGAACAGCAGGAACAGCCCAAAGGGGAGCAGCCAGAGAAGCACTGTTACACCCAGTAACCTGAGCAACCGGCCTGCCTTGAACTTTCCCCCGGGTGAAACGGTATGCTTGTTCAGCACATAGGTATGCTCTTCATCACCCCCTGCTGCCGTATTGGTTGAACGGTGCTGTAAAGCCGCGGGCCATATCATACGGGCAATAGCTCCTGTAACAGTAGCGCCGCCAATGATGGCCAGCAGGGAAATATTGAAAAAGAAGATACATACAAACGCGACGGCAGCTACCAGGTAGTGCAATGGGCCGTGCAGGGCCTTCTGCCCGATCCTGAACATGGCAATAAAGATGAGGGCAATCACCGCCGGCTTTAACCCGCTGAACATGGCAGTAACCCAGGGAATATTGCCAAAAAGCACATAGATAATACTGAGTGCAAGTAAGATGAACATGGATGGTAAAACAAAGAGAATGCCTGCTGTAAGCCCGCCTTTTTTGCCATGCAGCAACCACCCGATATAGATAGCTAATTGCTGCGCCTCCGGTCCGGGCAATATCATACAGTGGTTCAGGGCATGCAGGAATTTGCTGTTGCTGATCCACTTTTTCCGGTCCACCAGGTTATCATGCATAATAGCGATATGGCCGGCAGTGCCTCCGAAACTTATCCATCCTAATTTAAACCAGAATTTAAGCGCTTCGTTAAACGCCGGCTTTTCTGTAAAAATCTGTTCTTCCATATGATCATTCATTTCGCCATCCGGGTTCCAAGCATATAGCTCCCTTGCAGAAACATCCATTAACCTGCTACTGCTCATTTACGGGATATGAAAATAATTGAATACAACCGGGCTGCACAGCCGGTCGGACGACGAAAAGTAGTATTTACGATTAAAAAAAGACTGTCTGATGGCTTCCGGTAAGCCGCACGAAGATACGAAAATGCCCCCGCTTATGCAAGGTTCCAGGGCATGTTTTACTTCAAAAAAGACTTGTTTCTTTAACCGGAAAAACAGCCGCTGATGAATGACTGAATTAGGTTCTGCCAGCCGGATGCAGGGTATGCAACAGCATCACCGATAAAGAAAACCGGTCAAAAGCAAACCGGTATACAAAGGAATATATACAGTTAACCACGGGAATCATCCGGACTGGATTTTATGAAGGTACTGAGAGATGATGTTTTTATCGGTAGATGTTTTGGCCAGCTGTAATGCAGTGGTAAAGTGGTGCAGTGCCCTGGCGTTATCAATGCCGGTATACAGGTAGCCTAACAGTGAATGAAATAAATGGTTGCCGGAGAGATTAAGTTTCTCAGCCTCTTTGATGGCAGTTGTTTTGCCGCTTACTTTCGATAAGGCATAGGTGCGGTTTAGCGCGGTTACAGGGGAATAAGACAATTGCAGCAACTGGTTATATAATTGGAGGATATTGTCCCACTTGTTTTTTACAGTGGTTTGGGTGCAGTGCCAGTAAGCAATGGAAGCTTCGAGATGATATTTGGAAAGTGCCGTTCCGCGGGCGCTTTCAATGAGATAATAATTACCGCGACTGATCAGTTCATCATTCCACAGGTTCCGGTCCTGTTCCTCGTATAAAATATATGCACCGGCATCGTTGGTCCTGGCCTCAAACCTTGAGGCATGAAAGCACATCAGCGACATCAGGGCATTTACGGCAGGGGTATTGGTAGCTGCATTTTCCAGCATGAAATAGTTGAGCCGCATGGCTTCCAGGCATAGCTCCTTACGCATCACCTGGTGTTGGGTGGTGGAGTAATAGCCTTCATTGAAAAGCAGGTAGATAGTGGTAAGCACATCATCCAGCCGCTGGGCAATGTCTGCTTCTCCAGGCAACGCAATCGTTATTTTTTCAGTTCTGAGTTTCTCTTTGGCACGGAACAACCGTTTATTGATTGTTTCCTTACTGGTTAAGAAGGTAGCTGCTATTTCTTCAATGCCGAAACCGCAGAGGATGCGGAGAGACAAGCCTATCCTGGCTTCAGGGGGAATGGCCGGATGGCAGATAGCAAACATCATTTTCAACTGGCTGTCCTGGATGTTGGCGGCGGAGAGATCAATATCAATTTCATCCGGTGGTGGTGGCTGCAACTTCAGCCCTGCGCTTACTTTTTCGCTGAATATTTTATCTCTTTTGAGATAATCTTTTGTTTTGTTTTTTGCAACTGTATAGAGCCAGGCTACCGGGTTCTCCGGAACGCCTTTTAATCCCCATGTTTCTGCAGCCAGCAGGAAGGTGTCGTTGGTAATATCTTCTGCTGTTTCAATGTGCGGCAGCCCAAATAATTTACAGAGCACAGCAATAATTTTGCTGTACTCTGTTTTAAATAACTGGGGAAGGAGATCGTTATTCACCGGTCCTCAACACTGGATGGTTAATTCATTTTTATCATATCCCTTACCTCTACATGGCCTCCCACAAAAAGAATTGGGCAACCCTCTGCCAGTGTAAGCGCTTCTTCCAGCGAAGTAGCCTTCACTATAAGATATCCTCCTATAATCTCTTTCACTTCTGCATAAGGTCCGTCGGTGACGACGTTGCCGGCCCGGAGGGTTTTGGCTTCCTGGCCCAGCTGAGCGGTGCTGAGGAATTTTCCCTGTGCGGCAATGCCGCCGATCCAGTCCTGCCACTGCCGGATAGCTGCCTGCATTTGTTCCGGGCTTACTTCCCTGTTGGGATCCGGTGCATGTCTGAAGATCATCATGAATTCTTTCATTTTTTTTGCATTTTGAGATGGAATGATGTTGTTTACGACCTTATGACGACTGACATCCGCACAATTGGACAAATACCCGGGAAATTAAGTTAAGGATTTTTGTAGGGACTTACCGGATCACTTTTACCGGATTTTTATCCCAGTTTACCGGGGCGGTTAAAACCGGACAGGATTTGTTTTAAAATCGAACATATTATAAATAATTTAAAGTATACTTGGTTGGTATAAAGATGCGTCGTGTCTGGCATTCTGTTAGTATCCGTCACAAAGATCAATCTGGTCCATATGCTCAGAAGTTATCTGAAAACAGCTATCAGGAATCTTTTCAGGAATAAATTATTTTCCAGTCTTAATATCTTCGGACTGGCTACAGGCATGGCCTGTAGTATCCTTATTTTCCTGTGGGTCCAGGATGAACTCAGTTACGACCGGTTTAATATCAATGCCGGGCATATTTACCGGCTCACAGCCCGTGTAGGGGATATTGAAGCTGCAGTGGTGCCTGTTCCGGCAGCGATGGCCATCAGGGATAATATCCCGATGGTAAAGAATGTTACGCGGCTGTCTGCCCTGCAAAGTATGGTAACAGTGGGCAACCAGAAGTATGAAGAAAAGAATATCTATTATGCCGATAGTAATTTTCTTCGCATCTTCAGTTATCCCCTGCTGCTGGGAGACGCAAGCCGGCTGCTGTCGGGGCCGGATGGCGTAATACTCACCGTGAGCGGTGCAAAGAAATATTTTGGCAGCCCGGAGAACGCTATGGGCAAAACCCTGCACATCGACAATGATTATAATGGCAATGATGTGGTAGTGGCGGGGATATTGAAAGATCCTCCCCATAATTCACACCTGCAGTTCAATATGCTGCTTCCTATCCAGCTCTATGAAAGAACCATAAACCTTGAGCAGGCCTGGGGCAATTTCGATGTATACACCTATCTCCGGATGGATGATCATTTTGATGCTACGCCTGCTGCTTTGGCATCGCTGGAACAGCGCATTATGACGCTTTACCGCCGCCTGGATATATCCAAAACCAACGGTTTCCTGTACCTGCAGCCGCTAACAGACGTGCACCTGCGCTCCCGCCTAATGCTGGATGTGCCGGGGCAGGGGAACTACCAGCAGGTGAAGATCTTTTCACTGATCGCCATTTTTATTTTACTGATTGCCGGGATCAATTTTATGAACCTTTCCACGGCTTTATCCGGGGAACGGGCAAAGGAAGTAGGTTTACGTAAAACAGTAGGCGCTTTGCGGTCGCAACTGGTGATACAGTTCTTAAGCGAATCGCTCCTCCTATCTTTTATATCCCTGCTTTTAGGCCTCGCTATAGCATGCGCGTTGATCCCGTTGTTCAACGAGCTGGCAGCAAAATCTATCTCCATTAATCTGCTGAGCATAAAATTTATTGCAGGTCTTTTAGGGATCGCAACAGGCGTGGGCCTGGTTGCGGGAAGCTACCCGGCGTTGTTCCTTTCATCTTTCAACCCGGTAAAAGTATTGAAAGGCGTAAAAATGCTCCACGGAAGGAAAACTTTTTTCAGGAACAGCCTGATTGTAGTACAGTTCTCCATTGCTGTTGTCCTGATAGTGGGCACCATTGTGGTGTACAGGCAACTGCAGTTTATCCGTACCATGGATATCGGGTACAATAAAGAAAACCTACTGTATGTGCCTATTCCCCGCCTGGGTGATCTGCAGCGGAACCAGGTAGCTTTGAAAGCCGCCATCAGCCAGTATCCTGAGATAGATGATTATACTTTTATCAGCCATCTGCCTACTGATCTTCCAACCGGCACCCGTTCAGTGGAATGGGAAGGGAAAGATCCTCAGTTAAACCTGGTATTCCCGCAAATGTGGGTGGATGATCATTTTGTGAATACTTTCCGGATGCGTATGAAATCCGGCAGATTTTTTTCCAAAGATTTCAAGGGAGATGAAAATAATTATGTGCTCAATGAAACAGCCATAAAAGCAATGAAGCTGAATATGGAAACTGCACTGGGAACCAGAATTACTATGGATAGCCGCACAGGCGTTATCATAGGAATAGTAAAAGACTTTAATTTCAAACCGGTACAACAGCCCATACAGCCGCTGATTGTAAGAAATGGCAGTTCCGGCAATTTTAACGGGAATACGGGATATATTGTACAGCGCACCACTCCCGCCAACATGCAACGGAACCTGGGCGTTATGAAAAAAGTATTTCAGCAGGTATATACAGATTTCCCTTTTTCTTTTGGTTTTGTGAATGAAGACTTATCGCGCTTATACCTGGCGGAGCAGCGTATGGGAAAGCTATTCAATATTTTTTCTGTGCTTTCCGTAATTGTTTCCTGTCTCGGCCTTTTCGGGCTTACCACTTTTGCCACACAGAGGAGGATCAAGGAAATCGGCGTACGGAAAGTACTGGGCGCCAGTGTAGCGGGAATCGTAGGGATGTTGTCGAAAGATTTTATAAAACTGGTAATATTTGCATTGCTCATTGCTTTCCCCGTAGCCTGGTGGGTGATGAACAAATGGTTACAAAATTTTGCCTATCACATTAACATCCGCTGGTGGTTTTTTGTGCTGGCAGGTGTTATCGCCATTGTAATTTCCTTTATCACGGTCAGCTACCAGTCAATAAAAGCAGCCCGGTCCAATCCTGTAAAAAGCCTGCGTTCAGAATAAAACAGCAACTTGCCGGCAATTATTGGTGACGCATCTTCTACTGAACACTGCCAACCTGTGTTATATCCCGGAAAAAATGCAGTGCCATGTAATGGTCTGCAGTAGCGGGTTTTGGCATAATTCTATCTTTTTACTAAAAAAAATTTGTTTTTATGTTAAACATTTCCCTACATTTGCACTCCGCAATTGAAGCAAAGGTGTTGTCGCAAGGGCTGCCGTTTAAGCTAAGATGTGGACTAAGAAGGGATTTCGGGGCGTAGCGTAGCCCGGTATCGCGCCTGCTTTGGGAGCAGGAGGTCGCAGGTTCGAATCCTGCCGCCCCGACTTAGAAAAGAAGCCTTACAGTATAATAGCTGTAAGGCTTCTTTATTTTTGTACAATTCGCGCGTAGAAAGCTGTGTATGGCGCCCCATCTTTAACAGGAAGTTCAGTACCTCAATTAAGCATATCAGAAAAAACAAAAGCCCCTGGTTTGGAAGCCGCGATATACAGGAAATCCGGCAGCCTAAGAATAATATCAGCTGAAACAGAAAAGCTTAAATCTGCCGGAATAACAAAAAACCAGAGAAACTACATCTTCCTCTCCCGAAAACTACTATTATCAAAAAATTGAAATCTCCCTAACGGAAAAAAAAGAGAGATTACGCACTTTCTCCGGCAGCAAAATCGAATATTGCAAGCAATAAGAGTTTAGGATGTTATAGTATTTTAAAAGATTTTACTCCGCAGTTACAGGATCAATAATAGTAGTCACCTCACTGACAGAATTGGCCGGAAACCCGCCCTGCTTTGCATGCTCCCGGATCATTGCTTCATCAGGAGCGATGTAAACACAATAAATTTTGTCGGCTGTTACATAACTATGCAGCCATTGAATTTCCGGGCCCATATTGCTTAAGACACCACAGGAAGTTTGTGAAATTGCTTTTAATTGTTCCCCTGATAGTTTACCTGCACCAGGGATTTCGCGTTCAATAACATACTTAGGCATAACTTTAGATTTTAATTTATCCTATGAAAGTTAAATCCGGATTGTTGTTGGGGCTTTTCGCAGGTTCTGGCGTTTATGGGGGCCAATAGGAGTAGTAAGAAATGTGATACCTAAATGTAAGTAATTATTTTAAAAGAACCGCTCCTTTTCTTATTTCCCTCATCCCTTTACCAAAGTATTTTTTCATCATCCTGTTCAAATGGCTGCTGTCAGTAAATCCCAGCTCCCAGGCAATTTCTGTTATAGGCGCATTGGTGTATAATGCACGGGACGATGCAATTTGTAAACGGGCTTTCAAAACAAAGTCCTGGAAACGTTCAGATGCATTTCTTTGAAAATACTCGCTGAAGTAACTTTCTGCAATATTAAATTTAGCAGACAGATAAGCAGGAGATATTTTCTCCCGGTCTAAAATATTAAAGGATATAAAGTTTATCAGTTCTATAAACCTGCTGTCTTTAAAAGTGCGTCCCTCCAGTATCTTTTTCTGAATATTGCGTGAGAGAATACCAAGAATAGATACCAGGGCATTTTGGATAATAAACGCAGAACAGCTGCTCCTCAACTGGTATTCAAAGAGCACAACATCCAGTAATCTTTTTATCTGTTTTTTCTCACTTGCCTCACTGATCACCTCTCCCGGGTAACGGTCATGATTGCTGAGAATGAAATTCAGCCGGCTAAACCAGGAGCTGTAGTCAACCTGCTGTTTACCATGGGCAGCAAAATAACTTCCGGTAAAACGGATAAAAAGGAAACGGGTCGGCTTTTCTATAATATACATATGACATTTAGCCGCCGGGAGAAGAAAGATACCGTTTTTAGAATATTTCTGTTTGACGTAATTCACACTTTGCAAACCCGCTCCACGGAGAATATATACCAGCTCAAAGAAATTATTCTTCCTGCTTCTATCGCTCCATTCTTCATATTCAGCAATTTCAATAGCAAATGTGTCGTCCAGTTGTTCCATATTCCAAATATACAAACTCTGATCCGGCGGGAAGTACTTTCCAATCAGGTTACTGTTTTTTCAAATGCTGTTACCGTTGATTGATGCCCGGGATCGCCAATTTTGTGAGATAATAAAATTACATGGACTATAAAGCAATCTCGAAAGAAACAGTTGGCTTCTTATATCAATCACATGCCAGTATCAGGAAATCCGGACTTGACAATAAGCTCGTCGCACTGGTGGAGCTGCGGGTGTCTCAATTGAACGGATGCGCATATTGCTGCAGTTTTCACAATACAGAGTTAAGACAAATGGGATTTAGCCAGGATGCCCTTGATAAACTGCCGGGCTGGAAGCATTCAAAGGCCTTTGACCATCAGCAGCAACTGGTTTTGTTATGGGCAGAAGCAATCACATTAATGCGGGATGATCTTCAGCCAATACGCGAAATGTTGGAACAACAATTTACCCAAAAAGAAATAGTGGAACTTACCGCGAGCATCTCCCTCATGAATGCGTTGAACCGGCTTCGTATCACACTTGGAGAGAAGGATTGATTTAATACAGCAGTTCCGGCGCTGCGTTATACTACGTATATCTGTAGCACCTGGTTTTATAATGCTATCTCAAACAGGCTGGAAGTGCCTTCCTTATAGTGTGCGGGCAACTCATCACTTACAACAGGCGCTATAATGCCCAGATAGTTAAAGCCGCAGCTGATATAATAATTGTTCAGTTTATCATTGCCACCACCTGTATCCATCCTGATATAGCTTTTACCCGTGCGGAGTGCATATTCCCTTGCCCATTGCACAATATGCCTTACATACCCGTTGCCCCTGAAGTCAGGATGAGTGGCAATACGGTGAATGTACACGGCTGGATCTTTATCCTTTTCCTTCCAGATGAATGGATCTTGTAAAGTAATGGAAAAGATACAGGCAATACGGTCATCTTCCATTATTTTAAACAATCGCTGTTCACTGATATCTGTTTCAATCAAAGCCCTGTCGAACCCTTTCCAATGTTTCTCCGCTACTTTCTTCTGGTGTTGTTTGCCGGCTTCATAAAGACTAAAAATAATATCGATATCTTCCCGTGTACTGTTAATTATCTGCATCATAGAACAAATATTGAGACCGTAAAATTCAGTTATTCGCTGTAAATAAAACAGATTCAGTTTTGTTTATTTTCACCATATCAGATTTGTTGCGATGCTTATCAGTGAAGCTTCTCTGAATTATTTCTATCTTTATAAAATAATAGGGAATTAATAATGAAACTGACAATATCGGGCTACTCTACAGCGCTGTTTTCCACCTGGTACTTCCTGGAGGAACTTGGTATTTTAATGGATGCAGGAGATGGGTTAACCGCCGCACTTTTACAAAAGAGCAGGAAAATTAATTACGTGTTTATTTCTCATGCCGACAGGGATCATCTGACCGGTCTGTTGCAGTTGAACCAGCTGAATGCAAGGGACGGCCTTCCGGTGATCTGCTATCCGAAAGACAGCAGCTCTTTCCCGGCGATGGAGGAGTTTTCAAAGAGATTTGATCCTCATATTTCCGGTGTGCAATGGAGGCCGGTGGCGCCAGGTGATGAGATATGGGTGAAAGACGATATTGTGGTGATCCCTGTTCGTAATGAGCATGTAACTGCCGGTGAACATATTATCAGGAGCCTGAGCTATAAGGTAATGCAGGTAAAACAGAAAGTGAAGCCGGAACTGGCATCACTTCCGCCGGAAACCATCCGGCAGATCATTATGGACCAGGGAAAAGAAAGCACCACTATTGAGGTAAGAACCAACCTGGTAGGTTATTCCGGCGATACGCCTGTACAGGACCCCGAACGCTGGAACAATACCGGCGTCCTGATACACGAAGCTACTTTTCTGGCCGGCGAAGGAGATGTAAAAGTGATTGCCCATAAAAACAAACATAGTAAACTGGAAGAAGTGATGGATATGGTAAGGCATATCCGGGTAGAACAGCTGGTATTGGGGCATTTTTCATCGAGATACAGCGCCGAACTGATTGATCATAGTATTAAAACATTGTGTGATAAATACGGTATCAGTATTCCCGTGTTCCGTTTACTGCCTGGTATAACGGTAAGGGATATACTTTCCGGCACGCCTGTTAATAAATAGACATGCGTCTTTTTTCAGAAGTATTTGTTTTTGTGGATATTTATTTCCTACATTTGCATCCCGCTACACAACGGGGCGTAGCGTAGCCCGGTATCGCGCCTGCTTTGGGAGCAGGAGGTCGCAGGTTCGAATCCTGCCGCCCCGACTTTAAAAAAGCCTTCAAATTTCTGAAATTTGAAGGCTTTTTTATTTGATACCTGATCAAGGTCCGAACTATTGCACAAAGTTGTATCTATATGAAAGGATAAACTACGATATAGAATGAGAGATCACGTTCGGGAAAAATGGGGATCACGCATAGATATTATTAGTACCAAATTTTCGGACACAAGCGTCGAGGTATCAAGGTAATATTAGCGCAATACAAGTCATAGTATCATTAGAATAGGATGATCGTTATAAAAGGGCTGCGCATTGGAATTGCCCCTGGAGACGCAGGTGATGAACCATGTTTTCATCTTGTTTAGTTTTTGGCTACTTAAAATTGGCGCAAATTGAGTTGGTTGGTTATACTGATAACACAGGAGATTTTACCAAAATCAAAGATTTGGATACAAAGAAGAAGGATTAAGCTACAAGGAAGTAGGTTAAGTTGTGGAGATTTGCAGTATGAAAACGATTCTAATCACAGGTGCCAACAAGGGTGTTGGTTTGGAGACAGCCAGGCAACTGGCACTGCTAGGTAATTTTGTATACCTGGGCAGCAGAGATATTAAAAAAGGACAGCAGGCTGTTGAACAATTGAAGGCAGAGGGGATTGACAATGTAACGGCTATCCAAATTGATGTAACGGATATTGTTTCAATTGAGCGGGCAAAAGCTGAACTGGAGAAACTGGACGTATTGATTAACAATGCGGGTATTTCCGGAGGGTTGCAGCAGCGGATGTGTGACAGTAGTATGGCTAGTATCCGGGCTTTGTTTGACACCAATTTCTTTGGGGCGATACAGACTACACAGGTAATGCTACCGTTGTTGCGTAAATCGGCGGCACCGGCTATTGTCAATATATCCAGTGAGGTAGGGTCATTGAGCATGCATATGAGTCCGGGTAAGAGTCCTCACTGGGATAGTATTTCGACTTATGGTGCAACGAAGACAGCATTGAATGCGTTTACGGTGATGTTGGCAAATGAACTGCGGGAAGAAAATATATTGGTGAATAGTGTGACACCGGGGGCAACACAGACGGATCTGAATTATTTTAAGGTGGGCAAGACAGTTGCAGAGGGTGCGCGGCCAATTGTGGCCCTGGTGATGCAGCCGGATAGAGGGGTGACGGGCAGGTTCTTTAAAGATGGCGGGGAAGTTGCGTGGTGAAATTGTAATTTTATATTTATGAAAAGCAATCATGTCTGCCGCGTAACGTCGATCAGTGAGTTTTACAAGGTGCGGAATCTGGGCGCGCCTGATCATCCATTGATAAGTTTGGTGGATTATAGTTTGAGCAGGCATTCAAAGGAGATGAACAGCATTAGCTGGATGCCTGATTTTTATTGTATTGCGTTGAAGCGGGGTTTGGATGCCAGGATTATTTACGGTCAGCAGGAGTATGATTTTGATAAAGGAGCGATGTTTTTTATAGCGCCCGGGCAGGTGTTTAAGGTAGAGGTGAATACGGATGCCCCGGGGAAGTCGGGATGGATGTTGCTGGTGCATCCTGATTTATTCTGGAATCTGCCATTGGCCCAAAGTATCAGGAAGTATAAATACTTTGGGTATTCTGTGCGGGAGGCGTTGTTTCTTTTGGAGAAGGAAGAGAGTATTCTTAATGGAATTGTGCAAACGATCCGGCAGGAATACCTATCTGTTATTGATAAATTCAGTCCGAAGATTATTGCTTCGCAGATTGAGGTATTATTGAATTATGCGGAGCGGTTTTATAACCGGCAGTTTCTGACACGGGAGGTGAGTAATCACCGGGTATTAGAAAGATTAGAGGCGCTATTGAATGAATATTTTGAGCAGCCGATTTTACAAAATGGGTTGCCTACGGTTCATCATCTGGCGGAGCAGTTGAATCTTTCTCCGGATTATCTGACTACCTTATTAAAGGTAACAACGGGTCTTAGTACGCAGCAACATATTCATGAGATGCTGATAAAGAAGGCGAAGGAGAAGTTGACGGGGACCCAATTGTCGGTGACAGAGATTGCTTATGCGTTGGGGTTTGAGCATTCACAGTCATTTAATAAATTGTTCAAGGCGAAAACGAGTTTGACGCCATCGGCGTTCAGGCAGGCGAACTGTTGAGGATTTCTTTTTCAATGCTGACCAAGTTATCGGATATCTCAAAAGATCGACAGCGCTTGGTCAAAAAATCGGGAAATAAAAAAGTATGATAACCGATTATATGTTGTTGAATAATAGCGGGTAAAAAATTACAATAGCCTTCGGCTTGAATAACGAGGA
Source organism: Chitinophaga sp. OAE865 (assembly GCF_040546735.1). Classification (NCBI taxonomy): domain Bacteria; kingdom Pseudomonadati; phylum Bacteroidota; class Chitinophagia; order Chitinophagales; family Chitinophagaceae; genus Chitinophaga; species Chitinophaga sp. OAE865. The sequence goes on from NZ_JBEPOF010000001.1 coordinate 1,435,399, forward strand.
TCATTCTGCTCTTAAACTTTTTACAGGATTAACAATTGCTGCTTTTATAGATTCATAACTAACAGTTATCCAAGCGACGCCCAAAGCAGCCACGGATGCCGTGAAATATACTAACCAACCAACATTTATATGGTATGCGAAACCAGCCAACCAACTATTAACTGCATAATATGAAAGTGGTATTGATATAACTATGGCAACCAGGATCAACCTGGTGAAATCGGAGGATAATAAATAGACGAGGTTTAATATTGAGGCCCCCAACACCTTCCGCACGCCAATTTCTTTGGTACGTTGTTCGGCCATAAAGGCGGATAAACCATATAAACCAAGGCAAGAGATAAAGATGCCCAGGAGAGCAAAAATGTTAAAAATGTTACCCATCTGTTGTTCACCTCTATAGAGATTGGCCATATCCTGATCGAGGAAATCAAATTTGAAGGGGTAGGTTGGGTTGAGCTGCTGGCTTATCTTTGACAGCGCCTGTATGGTTGCGTCAGTTTTGCCTGGCAATGTTCTCACCACTACAAAACCGCCGTCTTTATTATAGCGCAAGATCAGCGGCTCTATAGCCTGTTGCACCGGTTTAAAATTAAAGTCCTTTACAACACCAATGATCGTACCCTTAATTCCCGTAAATGAAAACGCCTTACCAACTGCTGTGGCTGCATTTAAGCCCATAATGCTCAGCATTTTTTCGTTGACCATGAAATTATTTGAGTCTGCCGGAAATGATCTCGAAAAACTTCTACCATTTACTAACTTCAGCTTAAATACATCTATAAAATCCTCATTAACATCCATCAATTGATAAACTATTTGTAAGTTAGGATCTTTACCTTCCCAGTTTGCACTTCCATTTCCGGAAAGCAGATTGGTGGGCAGGTCAGAAGTGATGGCGAAATCTCTGGTAAGTGGATTTTGTTTTAACTCATTTTTTAAGGCATGCTGTTTATTCCAGAGTTCCCCTTTGGTGGGCATATATAAAAGGTTGGCCTTTTCAAAGCCAGGGTTACGGTCTTTTACGAATTTAAGCTGGTTATAAATAACCACAGTGCCTACCAGCAATATGATAGATGTTGTGAATTGGATGACGACCAAAGCGTTACGAAACAGCAAACTGCCACCCATTGATCTTACGTTTCCTTTGAGTGCTTTAACTGGGTTAAAGCCGGAGAGAAATAAGGCCGGATAGCTGCCCGAAACCAATCCGGCTAACAGCGCTATACCCAGGAGGCTTAACCAAAAACTGGCATCTGAAAAAGGAATAGCCAATTTTCTATCGGCTATTTCATTAAATGCCGGCAAAAATAACCAGACAACCGCAAGCGTAAGAAATAGCGAAAGAAATGAAATAAAAACAGCCTCGCTTAAAAACTGGAGGACCAGTTGTCTGCGTATGGCTCCTGCGACTTTACGCAAGCCAATTTCTTTCGCCCTCCGGGCCGAGCGTGCCGTAGCCAGGTTCATAAAATTGATACAAGCCACTACAAGTATCAAAATAGCAACGATAAAAAAGATATTTACATATTGTGCATTCCCGTGGCCCGGGAAATCCCCCAGTCTTGCAGGTGCAAGATGGATTTTAGTTAGAGGCTGCAATTGGAATACAACCTGCATTGAACTATGATTTTGAAATAGCTGTGTCATTTGCTTTACCAGCCTGGATAAATTGGCAGCAGAAGGGTCAAAACTTTGAGCTAGTTGAATATAGGTGTAAAAATTAAAGTTCTCCCATTTATTACCTTTCGGATATTTATCCGCTTTTTGTAAGATAGCCATTGGCATGATAAAATCAAACTGCAGGTCTGAATTTGCCGGAATGTTGGCCAAAACGCCTGTTACCACCACATATTCACGATTGTCTTTTCGTAAGATCTTACCGATCGGGTTTTGGTTCCCAAAGTATTTTGCAGCCATTTCCTGCGTTATTAAAACGCCATTCTCTTGTTTTAACGCCGTACCACGATCACCCTGTACAAGTGGAAAAGAAAATACATCCATGAAACTGGGGTCAGTGTAGAACACGCGTTTTTCTTCAAATTTCTTGTTGCCTGCTTCAAGCAGAACTGTGGAGATCATGCTTAACCTGACGGTATTTTTAACAACCGGTATTTCTGCTTTTAGCCCGGCGGCCATAGCTTCCGCGTTTACCGCAACTTTATAATCACCAAAATCGCCGGTGATACGATATATCTGGCCGGCATTTTTATGTAACTTGTCATAACTCAATTCATTTTGTACCCAAAGCAAGATCAGTATACTCGATGCCAGGCCTATTGTTAAACCTGATATATTAATAATCGAATAAGCTTTATCCCTGATGATATTCCTGTAGGCGAGTTTGAAATAAGTTCTAAACATGCACGTATGATATTCTTGAATTGATACTATAGTGACTATCAATCGACTAAAATACATGCCAGTTACATAACATATTGACAATAAGTATTTCATACATTTTGGGATCCGGTGTATCGTTCGATAACGTACAGCAGGTGTGCGATTTTGTCGAAATTGTATTGTCCTGATATCGCTCTGCTCAGATGAGATTTGTAAGATTAAATTGTAGCATCCATTTAACCATTGAAAGACCAAATTCAGTCTTTTACAATTTAGTAGTATGTCGAAATTATGAAGCGTGTATTGATCCACACTCATACCGCCGCTGATAATTAGTTTGTCGCCAAAGTTAATGCACCTGATCAATTCCCCCGGTAACCGGTCCGCCTACATTATCAATAATACTATTTACGCTTTATTTCCGGTAATCTCCATGATGCGTTGTGCGATATTACCCTGTTCTGCGGAAAGGTCTATTACCACGGTGGCGTCTATTGGCTGACACCACTCATGATCTTATTAACGATGAGCCAGGTGTCATTGACCCGGTGCAATGACAGGAAATCATGATAGAGAACATCATACGCTTTTACATGTACTTCGGCAATGGCGATAGAATTTACCACTTTAATATTCAGGATATCTCCTTTGAATGGTTTGCCGGAATCCTTTGGGCTTTGCCGATTCGCTACTACATCCAGCCATTCATCCAATGTTTTGGCATAAGGTTGTCCTTTTACATCGCCAAACAACAGGGTGCCAGGGTGAAAGATGCGTTTCAGCTTACTCAGATCACCCTCATAACTACCTCCAAAATAGTATTCTTCCAGTGCCTGCGCAATGGCCGTTTCATCTGTTTGCTGTGTTGTCATTTGCTTCAGGTATTTAGTGCAAGGTATGACGGATGCAAAAGCAAATTGTGTGATGTAGGTCACATTTTTTCAGATGGCGTAATGTAGGTCCTGATCACATCTCAGGGGTTATGCAGGCGGCTGAGCGTTTCTCTCGAAACACCCAGATAAGCAGCTATTAATCGTTTAGGCACCATATTATACAACTCAGGGAATAACGTTATCAGTTCTTCATACCGGTATTTCACATTGTTGTTCATCGTACTCAGTAATCTTTTCTGTGAAGCCACATATTCCCCTGTCATACGGGCGCGGAAAAAATGTTCCACCTGGGGGATTCTTTTACATGCTTCTTCACGGGCGTTGTTCGACAGGCACAACACTTCTGTATCTGTGATGCAACCAACACCGATGGTAGCTTTTTCCCTGTTGTATAAGGCGCTGTAATCAGAAGCCCAACAGGCAGGCATAGCAAACTGCAGAACAAACATTTTCAGGTTATCATTTATATAGAAGGTTTTTATACAACCACTCAATACGAAGTATTCACAGTCTACCCTATCGCCTGCAGTAATAATATATTCTCCTTTTTTATAAGATTTAGCGGTGAAATAATTAAAGAAGTCATCGTGCTCATTATCCGAAAGCTTAGCGGTTTTCGCTATATGCTCTTTTAGTAGTTGCTTTGGATCCATACCTGTTAAGGGTTTAAACAAATTGAATTTTGGTATTGTAAAATCTTAAAGTTACAAAGTGAGATAGCTACATCCCTGCTCCGCGTTCTGCAGAGCAACGTCTTTAAAGTTTCAGAACGTGTTTCGGCAAGTTACCTTTTTCATAAATATTTCACTGAACCTTACAAGAGACTCAGCGATTTAAAATGTAACTTATAGAATAAATGCTATTTTCATAAGATAACTTTTTCGTTGCGCACGTTTCCAGGGTTGCAAAGTGGCTTACAAATAATTGAATATCATATGCCTGTGTTTACCGGGCCAATCCATTAAGAATAAGTTCGAATGCTGCACAGGTAGGTCAACCAGCCTTAAAACGAATGCAATAGTATGTTTAAAGTTTTTTATTTTTTATCGGTCAGGTAAGTTAACCTACCATATGCCACCAGGTCCGCGAATGCCCTATTTCAAGGGAACATTTTCATTTTCATACAAATAAATTTTGGATTATTGAAATTTATTACATTTACACTTAACATGTAATTAATAAACCGATGTTACTTTTGGGCGCACATGACTGCTAATCATATACCGGAAGCCCAGGCGATAATCCCATCAGGGCGTATTAGTGCGGCGCTTACATTCCACTGGTTGCCTGAAACATACCCGATTTGGTTGCGATAATTACCAGCCGAAACTCAAAGTTTAGAACGCTGTGGCCTGTCCGAGGGTGTGTACCACCAAGATTGTAGTGTGTAAATATGCCCGATACCCTTCCCGCAATATAAGTGGCGCCATCGCGTGTATTGATAGGGTCGCGGAAATGGCATTCAATGCATGGGCATGCAGATCGGAGTCATAATGGCAGCCCTAGCGCGGAGCAATCCGGTACCTACAGGCCAATCGGATGCCGTTCGGCGTATCTGCCCCAACTTGACGGAAGAAATAGAATTCATTCTCGTTTGTCCTGTGTTTATTTTGAGCAAAAACGTTGTCCGGCGTATATATGACACGCATGGCTTTCATTGGCAAGGGGAGTTTAGAGTATAAATCCGTCAAAGCTCAATTTTTCAGGATACATCGAATATTATAATTTCCCGCTTCTTTTCAATATCCCCGGTTTTATAAACATAATCCAGCTTTAAGAGGTCGTCCAGCCTCTTATCTAGTAGGCCGCTTTTTGCAGCAAACAAAGGAATAGCCAATGTTAAGCCGGATTGTATTGGACTAGAAAGATGAAAGAACTACTGTCTGAAAAAATATTATTCTGACAAAGGCTCCGAAGAAGTCATATGCCAGGTTAATAGATGACTTATCAAATTGAGAAAGGAGGTATACTGACTTTGGCAAGGGGAATTACTTCTCAAAAGTAAGTAAGGGAGACGGAATTCTCCATTGCCTAATTTCCCCATGCTTACTATAAAAAATTTTAAAAAGAACAGGCGAAATGACTTCCACCTGTTGTTATATGAATGTTTCACAAAAAATTAAAACAGATTGAGCAGCGTACTTTATTGCTGTTTTTAATCAAGGAGGGCCGTCGATTCCTCGAATTTCGGGGTCTGCTTAATTAGGCCTAATGTTTCTGGATCAGGTAAAGGACATAGATAAATAGCGGTAACAAGTCGTTGTTGAAGCACACAAAACGATAGCATGTCTTGCAATAACTCTTTGCTCACCTTCTTATCTTTAATGAGATTGGCATACAAGAGCCATATGTTATTTATGGCATCTGATATATTATACTCAGAATATAAATCATTTATGATCTCCAAAAATTCTGAACTGACATGTAACTTAATCGATAATTTCTCCATCATAAAAACAATAATTTAATCGTAATACACGTGGGCTTCTTACTTTAATTCTTATCTGGCAGTAGAGTATTATTCTGCTCCATAAAGGCCGCGTGATAGCCCGTGAAATTTAAATAGTTCGGCGTAAACTTTTCGGATCATGTGTTTTTCGGCATTGGAGAAACTTTGAATAACGTGGCTTTTCTCACCGTTAACTATTCTGACTGATGGTTGCAGATATCTGTAGTGCGTAGGAGTTGATAAACCGCATTCCCTAGTAATTTGCTCCCTAAAACGAACCGGCAAGTCTGTTAACATTTTGTGTAGATCAAAAAGCATATTGCCGGGATTTGTAAGTAGGTTGTGGTTTGTTTCTTTGCTCATATTCTTTTGTAAGGTTTTTTTGTTTGTCATAACCGATATTTTTAGAAAGTGATTTGTTCTCGATGTCTGATAAGCACATAGATAGTCGCTTCCATATGGCATGAAAGTGATGTTCCTCTGAAAGATTAAGAAGGTTAGAGAATTTATAAGGAGAGCCGAAGTCTTTTATAAATAAAAAGGCGCGGTACTCACTCGCTTTTCTCCATTGAGCTTGGCCACGCATGGATACTAAACAAGCAAGCCCATGCGCCTACACTGGTGAACCAGTGGTAACATGAGCATTGCTGTTTCTGTTCTGGGCGCGGCCAAGCTCACCGGAACGAAAAAAGGCAATGCGATTAATAAGTTTGAGGTCGCAAAGCTAGTTATTTTAACATGAATTGTTTGACATCTGATGATGTGTTATAAATCAATAGGTTAATCAACTTTTCATTTTTATTCTATGTGCTTTTCATTAACAAAGATAGCGTTTTTTTAATAATTAGGGTTAAAGCCCTAATTATTATTTAAAAAATCCTGCCATTTTTCATTTTTGAAATTATGGAGGAGACTAACGAAATGGAATTATTAAAACAATTGGGAGAAAACCTTCGAAGGACGAGGGAAGGAAAGAAATTTACGTTACTCCAAATTGAAGCATGGAGCGGTATTGATAAAAGTGATGTAAGTAAAATTGAACGTGGAATTATTAATCCGACCTATACTACTTTAATTAAGTTATCGGAGGCGTTGGAAGTGCCTTTATATAAAATACTTTCAATGGAATAGTTGATTGCTTTTTATCTCGTTGTAATAACGTTGATATACTTCTCATCATTTACCCTATCAAAAGGCCTGTTTGAAATGATGCTTTTTGATCAGCCTCAACAAAGTGAAATTTTTATTTCTTGGGTATGATATGCCCCTAAATAAATCGCTTGGACATCAAGCGCATTCAAGAGAATCATTTTTTCTTCTATATCCCTAGAGGCTTTCTTAAGCCTTTGCCTAGCGCGATCAATGAAGTCATTGACGGTTTGGATTTCTGAGGGCCTTGCTTCTACATACCCTCCTTTGGGATTCCATTTTCGTAGATAACCTTTTCTTTTAGGGATAGCTCCGTGTCTTCCTTGTCCTATGTAATACGGGGAAAAAGAGAAGCAACTTTTTTATCTGCCTTATCCCTTCTTGCGATGAAATCGATGCCAGAGTGTGTTGGTCTTGCACAGTTCATAAATTTTAAGGTTGTTGACTACCATTCACTTTCCTCTCTTTCTGTTCAGCAATCTGACTGCGAAATCCGACGCCAAAGGATACCCTAGGCCCTCAATAATATGATCTAACTTATTGGTATTAAATTAGCTGCGCGAGGTTTCATGAGTAAAATTTAAGATCAAAATTTACTTATGAGTTACTTACGGATAACTTGATATTGGCAAAAACAAGAAGGCCTGCAAACATTAAGTTTACGGGCTTTTAATTCGACTATAATGTCAAAAAAGTCGCCTCCCTGTACAAATTTTCGAACTTATTTTTAATGGATTTAAGACGGCTTGGTAGTATAGCTATTTAATAGCCAATCACTTGCAAGCCTTTTCTATTGTGCATAATTAATGTGAATCTGAAAACGTGTGCATGAAAAATTTAATGTGCGAAGGAAAAACAAATTGATCAGGTAGATTATTTAGCCTCATTGGGTCACCAACCGCTAAAAATAAGAAACCAAGACTGTTGGTATCTATCCCCATTGCGGAATAAAAAAACATCATCCTTCAGAGTAAACCCGCAGTTAAACATCCGGTACACAACCTAAAAATGTGATACGAAAATTCCAGCTGTTGCTTTTCCCGGAACAAGGTGCGAAATTGTTTTATAGGGTTGTTGGGGACCATTGATTCCTTTGGTAGTAATGCTGCTCCTCACGAATTTGTACAAATTTAATATTCATCGGAGCGACAACCAGACGGGAATAAACTGCAACAATTGGAAATGACAGGATAAAAAAAGCGTGGAATCATTTGCATCACCAGCAAGAAAGGTTGTGAAAAGGTTAATGGATAGCGCCTATATTCACACCAAAGAATAAATAATACTTCACGAACATATTTCTAGCTGTCTAGCTGTTAATTACACTATACTCGCAAATATAAAAAACATCGTAACTTTCTACTGTATATAGAGAAAATTAGACTAAACAACAAAAGCCAGACTTCGACAATACAAATGAATTACTCTAAATGAATATTATAATAACAAAATAGTAAAATAGCAAGATTTGAAGAAGCGAGACCAGCAAATACCACAAAATGAAATTGTGGTATTTCAAAATAAATTACTATCCTGGTATAAGTCTTTTGGACGTCATCATTTTCCTTGGAGAAGTAAAAATTTGGATACTTATCAAATTGTTATCTCCGAAATTTTACTCCAACGTACAAAGGCTGAAACCATTCAAAATTTCTATAATACTTTCTTAAGTACTTTCCCTAATTGGCAATCAATTGCAAGAGCGGAACCAAGTTTTATAGAAGAGTTCCTCCGGCCAATAGGACTGTATCGGCAAAGGGCCAAACGTATAAAAGACTTATCTAATGAAATGGTGCGACTTAAAGGTCAATTTCCCAGAAAAAGATCTGATTTAGAGGAAATCCCTTTTTTAGGTCAATATATCGCCAATGCAATAGAGTTACAAGTTTTCAATATGCCCAGCGCCCTGTTAGACGTTAATATGGCCCGAGTCTTGGAACGATATTTTGGTGAAAGGAAATTGTCAGATATTAGATATGATCCGTATTTACAAAATTTAGCATTCAGGGTTGTAAACCATACACTTTCCAAAGAAATAAACTGGGCTATACTTGATTTTGCATCTAGCGTTTGCAAAGCTAAAAAACCGCTATGTGAAAAATGTTTATTATCAACATCTTGTACTTTTAAGAATAAAGTATTAAATTGAGTATCTTTGCAAAGATTCTTCAGAATAATTATGATGCAAAAATATTCCTATATTGACCTATTTGCAGGTTGTGGTGGTCTTTCTCTTGGTTTGCACTATGCAGGTTGGAAAGGACTTTTTGCTATTGAGAAAAGCCCGGACGCTTTCAGTACATTAGAATATAATTTAATAAACAATAAGCAGCACTTTGACTGGCCGGACTGGCTACCTAAAGAACATTTGGAAATAGATAAAGTGCTTGATGACTATAAGGAACAATTAATCGGGCTGAAAGGTAAGGTCGATTTGGTGGCAGGAGGCCCTCCCTGTCAAGGATTTTCAACTGCAGGTAGACGTAAAGAGGATGATGTACGGAATGGGCTTATTCGTTCATATCTAAAATTCATAATGTATACCAGGCCTAAGGTTATTTTTTTTGAAAATGTAAAAGGGTTCACCCTCGAATTCAAGAAGAATAAAGCTAACCAAAAGAAGGCCACACAAGCTAAGGGAATAGCCTATTCTCAATATGTGCTGAGAGTGCTTCGCTTTTTTGGATATGAAGTGGAAGGAAGGATGATTGATTTCTCCAAATATGGAATCCCTCAAAAAAGAACCAGATTTATACTGGTAGGCATACAGAAAGACATAGCTAAGGAAAGATGTCTTCAAGCAAAGGATTTCTTTAAATTGATTACAAAAAGGAAAAAATACTTTCTGGAGCAAAAGAGCCTACCGCAGAATCCCAATCTCGGTAATGCTATTTCCGATCTCTTGAAAGCAAATGGTACTGGAATAACCCCTGATAGGTCAGGTTTTTTTACTGGGCTATATGCAACGCCAAAATCCAATTATCAAAAATATCTTCGAACTGGCATTGATCCCGCAGAAATGCCTGATAGTCATAGTTTTCCGAATCATAAGCCGCATGTAGTTCAGCGATTTAAGTATTTTTTAAAGTACCAGAAGGCGAATAAAAATATTAGTGCTAAAGCAAGAGCTCAGTTTCAAATAAGCAAACACACCATAATACCACTTGCAAAAAAAGGTAAAACACCAACAATTACTACCTTACCAGATGATTATATTCACTATTCTGAGCCACGCATTCTTACAGTGCGTGAGTATGCGAGAATTCAAAGCTTTCCTGACTGGTATAAATTCCGTGGCAAATATACCACTGGAGGTAAAAATAGAACTAAGGAGGTTCCCCGCTATACCCAAATTGGTAATGCCATTCCCCCTTTATTCGGAGAGCAAAGTGGCTTGATTCTAAAACAGCTAATCTCAACATGAAGAAGGAATTTTTCAAAGTCAGCTCAGGATTAAAAGATTTGATAGGAAGTGAGCTAATTACTGATAATTTTGTTGCCGTATTTGAGTTGGTAAAAAATTCTTTTGATGCTGGGGCTACCGAGGTGAAATTGACTTTTGAAAACATATACTCTGATAATGCCAAAATCATTATTCAAGACAATGGTAAAGGCATGAATGAAGAAGATTTATTGACTAAGTGGTTGTTTGTAGCCTATTCGGCAAAGAAAGACGATACTGAGGACAAAGAAATAGATTATAGAGATAAGATTCAGCCAATAAGGTATTACGCAGGTGCCAAAGGCGTAGGTCGGTTTTCTTGCGATAGACTGGGTCGCTATCTGAATCTGATATCTATTAAAAAAGAGCCTAAGGCAAAAATTGAAAATATTTTTGTTGATTGGAAAAAATTTGAAGAAGACCAAAAGAAGGAATTTATAACTATCCCAATAGATCATGAGGTTCTACATAAAACCAACTATAAGATCAAGCATGGTACTATTCTTGAAATTACCGGGATAAATAATGGCGACTGGAATCGAGAGAGCTTCATTAAACTAAAACAAAAATTATCCAAACTTATCCGCCCTGATCTGAACAAAAGTAGCACCAAAGATGAGTTCAAAATAATATTAAATGTACCTGATGAGGCAAAAAATGATGAAATAGAAATTGACAAAGGGAGAGCTAAAAGAGAGCCAGAGGGCTATTTTCATTATCATACAATTAATGGTGAAATTAGGAATTTCATCTTTGATGAACTTGGAATTCGAACGACTAAGATTGTAACCTCAATTGATGCAAGCGGAAATTTCATAGAGACTTCACTTACTGATAGAGATACATTTATTTATAAAATCAAAGAAAAGAATAAATACTCTCTCTTACAAGATGTTACTATAACACTTTATTTCTTAAATCAGCCAGCGAAAACTATCTTCTCCCGAAGAATGGGGATCCAACCTGTTGAGTATGGAAGCCTTTTTGTCTATAAGAATGGGTTTCGGCTTTATCCTTATGGAGAGCGGGGTGATGATTCTTTAGGCGTTGACAATCGTGCGGTGCAAGGCTATAACCGCTATATTGGCTTACGGAATCTTATAGGCCAAATTGATATTCAGGGACAAAATAGGGAATTGCGAGAGGCTACCAGCAGAGATGCTGGTATGGTAAAGACAAAAACATATTTCCAGCTTGTTGACACAAGCCCTTATGCAGATAGTATATTACTGACTACGCTTAAACGCCTCGAAAAATACGTAGTTGAAGTAACTCAATGGGGGATTAATGATGAAGGGTTTGAAATTGAAAATGATAAAGCGGGGAAAGAGAGGTTAGTGAAACTCATTTCAAATATTTTCGATGACAAAACCCTCGTATCAATTGATTATAATAAGGACATTGCAAATATACTTGATCAAAAAGAGGACAAGAGCGCTAAACGTCTTCTTGCAAATGTTAAAAGGATAGCGATTGAGTCAGAAGATAAGCAGTTGCTTACTGATGCAAAAAAGCTTGAGCGAAAAATAAGTAAGCAGACAAAAGCTCTTGAATCTGCCACTGAGGAGTTAAGGAAAAAAGAAGAAGAAGGTAAATCTCTTAAAAGCGAACTTGACTCACAAGAGAGTGAAACTTTATTTGCTCGCGCCGTTCTTGGTTCAGAAACAAAAGAGCTTATAAGTATCCAGCACCACATTTACCGACATTCAGCACAATATATTTCTAATTTTTTGAACCTCTTAATTGATTCAATCAACAAGGATGCGCCCAAGGATAAACTGCTTGATTTAGCAAACAAAATTGCCTTTGAAAATAAGAAGGTGATTACACTTTCAAGATTCGTATCAAAAGCTAATTTTGATACAACTACCACTAAGATAAAAGCTGACTTAGTAAAATTTGTTAATGAATATGTTACCAATGTATATCTTGAATATAAGCATCTTGCTGTAAATAATCACAATTTATCCATTACACACAATACACCGAAGGGCGTAAAATATGAGGTGTCTTTTAAGCCCATTGAGCTGATAATAATACTAGACAATTTATTAACCAATGCGTTTGTTGCAAAGGCAAAGAATGTTACACTAAATTGGGAGAAGGAAAGTGAATCGACAATGATTTTGAAAATAAGAGACGATGGAATCGGTATACCCGATAAAAATGTGGATAAAATTTTTGACTTTAGATTTACTACAACCAATGGTTCTGGTCTCGGTCTTTATCACGCCAAAGATATTATAAATAAGATGGGAGGTACTATAGCCGTAAACAATAAACTCAAAACAGGAGTTGAGTTTATTATAAAATTCAAAAAATGAAGTTACATTATAAAATCTTGTGGATTGACGACAATATTGATAGTTTTGTTGATGCCGGGATTAATACTGAATTTGAAAATTACTTGGAAAGCCTTGGCTTCGATCCAATTATTAGCTTGTTTGAAACTGGAGATAAAGCTCTTGAGAAATTATCTGAAGATAAAAAGTACGATCTGATTCTCTCTGACTATAACATAGCAGGAGGTGAACAAGGAGACTCCCTAATAAGAAGAATTAGAGAAGGAGATGTATTTACTGAAGTGTTATTCTATTCTGCTCAACCCAATTTTGATGATGTGGCACAAAAGTTATATCAAGACAGAGTCTCATTTTTAAGCTTGGTGGGGGATGATGGATTCAGGTATTTTAAGGAAAAAACTTATTGGCTCATTAATCTTACTATATCAAAAATACAAGAGCTTAATAATATCAGGGGGCTTGTAATGGCTGAAACAAGCGAGTTGGATAATACCATAGAGGGCATATTAATCGAACTAATGACTAAGGATAATGAGATCGCTAAAAGACTAAGAACGTACGCCATTAAGAAAATAGAAGAAAATAATACTCAAAGAATACAAAGCGTTTCTACAATAAATGATTTATCAAACATAGACCTGATAAAAAATCGACTTTTATTTGACGCCAATAAAAAATCTCGTACTTTGAATGAGTACCTTAAGATTACTGGACTGAGTTATCAAAGTGATACTCTGAAAAATTTCCATTCAAATTACGAGAAAGATGTATTGCTTATAAGGAATGATCTTGCGCATGCAAAGAGTGAAGTAATTGATGGGGTGGAGTGTCTTATTGTTACCAGAAAGGGAGAAGAACACCCGACAAAAATAGATCAAGAAAGATGTATTCAAATAAGAAGAGACCTACACAAATATACCTCAATACTAAAAGAAATACGTGATTCTTTAATTGCAATAGATGGCGAACAATAGCTCCACTTGATAGCAATATTTTTAACTTCTCCATAGACCTTATTGTTAATTCAACCTAAAAGCCCCATTTGGGGGGGGCAATTAAGCCCTATTCTTTCTTTCCGCCAATAGCTTCTCTTGCATTTCAACCTTTTTCCGTTCTGGTTGTAACAGGCGATACTATCTCATAAACTGTGTAAATATTAAGAATCGAGTTTTTGGCTTTGATTTTAATTTTAAATCATATGCAGTTTTGTGAAGACAGGAGATTTTTTTTAGACGACTTTGTGAAGCACAGCAGCACAGGTACATGACCTTCTAGCCCAGATTCAGAAGGTAATAACTGGAGATCCAGGAAATGAACATTTTTGCCCATTGCTGTCTGCCAGTGCTCTTTTTACTTCTGCAGTGAAATCAGCTCTTTTGGGGCAGAATTATTCATAACTATCTCTAAACTAATGTTTTTTTGGAATTTAAAAAATAACACTAGCTTTTAACTCAAATGAAAGTAAATTCATATTTTTATATAACTAATAACTTTTTTTAATCAAAATCAAATATTATAATTATGAAAAAACTAATTTTAAGTATTCAACAATTTGAATATGTTGAGTTATTAACAAGAGAACAACTTAAACAAGTTTTAGGCGGCAATATTTATACTAAAGGTAATGATACATGTGTAGCGAGTGTTGATTGTGGACCACGTCAAGGATTGATTTATTGTGAAGGCCCTCTTGGAACCTGCTTTGAAGGGGGGAGTGTAGGAACGGAATGGGTCAAATGCAACAATGTGACTTATTCCTGCTAGTGATTATTTCCCCAAACGTTATTAGATGTAAAATGTTGCGGATGACGTTTGGGGATTTTTAAAGAATTGCTTCTCATGCTTATGTAGACATTTATTTCAACTATCAAAAAGTTCAATCTTTACAATTATTACGCACAAGTAAACATATATTATTTACCTCTAGTTGAAAATAGATTAAGCATCAAAAGACTAATACAAGGGAATTATTCAAAAACTACGCAGTCGCCTGTTTGGTTACTAAATTTGGTAGTAGATATTTTCTCATTTAGAATTCCAATTATGATGGCAGTTAATTGCTATTACTGGGTAACAAGCGCCGCGATCTCCATTATTTCACTGATGCAAGTTATTTTTGTTACTTTCATGAAATCTGACGACTTTAAAGCCAGGAAAAAGAAGGGTATGATTTTATTTTAGTTTTGTAATTGCTAAAATAATCTGTTGCCATTTATCCCGATCTGGTTTTGAGACATAGTAAAACCGACCTTTAGGTTCGTATAAGAAACCTCCATATCCACTAACCTTTAATTTTATTTTTTTCCCATCCTTAAATTCCACTACTAACAAGTATTCGTCCATCCAGGTCGCAATTTTGGTGTCTTTGCAAACTGAACTTTGAAGAATTTTCAGCGCCTCATTGTTTCGCAGATGAGGCATTTTAGATATTTCGTCCCAACTGGTCTGTTCTGTTGATTTATCAGGAGGGAGATTATAAAAATCGAAATTTTTAGCCTCATGCCAATTCACGCAGCCATTTGATGGCATTTGGAGGCTGGAGAATATTATTAAGAAGATCAATGTATACATATAGTAGAATTTATGTTAGTTACAAGGTGCGCTATTTTCTGGTGATTTCCCACCATTTAGAACTTTGCCTATAATCTTTTCTGAGTTAAAAATCCGGATGTCTTCACCCAGGTCGGCAGGATTAGGACCTCCGCCTAACGGCCATGCTCCGTTGGTTCGGGGAATCTTTAAACCTGCTGTATTCACTACATCGATACAAGCAGTTGTACAATTATTCCAATTCAGATTATAAGGTCCCCGCACCTGGGCCTTAAACGCATCTAACATGGTTTTGAACTGAGCCGGCGAAACCTTAAAGGTAATGGAAACTGTATATGGTAGATTCGAATTGTCCGCAACCGCGCCTTCCGTTTCTGGAATAAATGGGGATACCATAGTGCCGGGATAAAAACCTACTGATCTTGTGACAGCAGGCAGACCAGCAGAAGTTTGTGAAAAGGTTAAGAAGGCATGGCCCACTGTTAGTGTTTGCAAATCAAGTTCCGCGGGAGATCGGTGCCCATAGGCGTCGGAAATAACGATGCGAGAGTTTGGGATGGGTTGTTTAACGCAGACGCTTACACTATAATTGGAAGAATTGTTAATCGTAAAGCAACTTAGATACTTTGGCAGATCATGGATTAATCTATTCGCTGGTGGGCTGACATAAAAGTGAGTAAATCTAAGCGCAGCAATATCTGTATAGCTAAACTTCGGATTCCCCACGGGCTTGGGAATGGAAGGTATCCCTCCGCCAGCATCAGGTAAATCTAAACATTGCCTGGTGGTATAGTTGTAATTACAACCTAAACTAATACCATGAAAATAAACGCAGCTATACCAATCAGTTTCTGTGCATAAGGTGCCTCCTAAAGTCCTGGAGAGGTTTCCATTGTGGTTTAAGAATTCAATACTACTGGGGTAGTCTTTTTTTCCATCAGATAGCAAGCTGGATTTAAGTTCCCCTTTATTATCAAATACTAATATTGATAGCTTATATTCCGGGTTTCCATTAAACCACATAGCAACAACCTCAAAATAGATATCACCATTCGTATTTTTACGAAACAATAGATAGCGATCCATATTCGGTGAATAAATATTGCCAGCATCGTCAATCCTTCGGCCTAAAGTTGGAGCCAAACTAACTAACAGGCAGTTTTCTCCGCTGATCTGCTGCTGATAGGTATTTTCCCAGAGAACGCTCATCGGTAATGAGTCTATGATGGTGATTAAATCTTTACTGCATACACTATTATAATTTAATAAATAGCTATTCTTGGCATTGGCAACGGTCAATTCAACTGGGGAATAAGTATTCTTTTTTTGACAACTAAAAAGAAGTGTTGTTAAGAGTAATAAAGTACCGGTGTATTTCATTAGAATTAGCTTGTGCTTGGAAAATAATTATACCTAAAAAGGAAAGAAGGCATTTACGTGCTTTCTCTGAATAATATGGCCCGCATTTTTATCCAGGACTGTTTCTGTGTGTCCCAAGAGTCTCTCTTTGTCAAGGCCACAGTATCGCCACATCGAGCCCGCTTCCTTCCTCATCCCAACCCTCTCTTAATCCTCGAAAGAGTTTCTCTTGCAATGCCGAGATAACTGGCCAAATACATATTAGGCACTCTTTCCACTAGCGCCGGAAAATACTTCAGTAGAAAATTATACTTTTCTGCGGCGGTTTGGTTTCTCATGCCCACTAATCTTTTCTCTGATAGGCAGTAATAGTGTTCAGTTAAACGTCTGCCTATAGTATTGAACTCCAGATGCTTTTTATAAAGATCCATCAGATCGTCATGATGAATGTAGCAGAGTTCACAATCAGAAAGTGCCTGTATTGATTCACTGCTTGGCTCTCTTTGAAAGAAGGAGGATACGGCAATAATAAAATCCATTTCTTTCATGAACCAGCTGCATATGTCTTTGCCTTCTTTTTCATAGTAGGCTCGTAGCAATCCTTTTGATACAAAATATAGGTGATCGCAAATTTCTCCCTGTTTGAGTAAGATTTCCTTTTTCTTATAATTTTTGTATTGTAATTTTTGGCTGATATCTTTTTTGAGGTCTTCCGAAACGTTGCCAATTTGGGAAATGGTCTCAAATAGTGGTTCCATATGGTTGATGTTTAAAAATAGGTGATGATACGGCTACTTAATAAGTAGCCGTATACCGGGGTTACGATATGCAATGCCTGGTTTATTTTATTCTTCCATAACAGTTGCGTTAGGTGCATTTTTTTTCACGGATTCAATACCTGCATCCCTGGAGGTGGTGGATTCATATATTTCGCTGTTTCCGATTATTTGCCCATTGAGTGCTTTTAAAACGAAGTAGGGCTTCCCATTTGAAGATGTCAATCGTTCATAGCGGGCATCATTAGAGGCGTTGGTTTTCACGGATTCAATGCCGTTATTGCATGCGCTTTTGGAGGTGTACATTTCACTTGTAAGAATCGTTTGTCCGTTGTCGGCTTTAAGATTAAAGTAGTGTTGCCCGTCTTTAGCTGTTTTAATAACGAATTTACCCATAGATCTGTGGTGTTTAGTAAAGTTAGGAATGGTTATATAATTGAGTATGTTTAAACAAATCAGGTTATTTAATGATTGCTACAGGGGCGATTTTTTAATGATTGTATACATGTAACGTTGGAAAAGTATAATTGTTCAATGAAGCTGGAAAATTTCAATAAGTTCTTGATTGAAATGATAATCCATGTGACATATATCAATATTTTTTATCAATTCAAAGTTTTAAATTGCAGCTATTGGGTAATGCCATGATATGAAAAACTACCCCGGGAAGAATGCTTGAAAGAAACAGCCATAATATGCAATAGCATTGTTTTATTTGTAACCTCCTTTTACGTTTATGATACTCGACATTTTAACCAAGGAAGACTTTGAATCCTTTAAGAAAGAGTTACTAGAAGAAATACGTGATTTAGCTAAAACAGAGGGTCTCCGGCCCCGTAAGCTGCTCAAATCTTACGAAGTATGTGAAATACTGGGCATTTCTTACGGTACGCTTAGAAAGATGAAGGAGAATGGTATCCTACCTGCCACCAAACTTGGAGGAGAATTCCGGTTTGATTACGATGAGATACAAAAGCTGACGAAAGTTATTAAAGAAAAACACAACTCTCGACCATGAGTGCCCCTGAAAGAATCAATTATATCAGGCATCTGACGGCCTTTTTTGCTCAGGTGCAGAAAGATGACTGCCTGCACGCTAATCATATAAGCCTTTATATGGCGCTGTTCCAGCTGTGGAATCAGCAACACTTCCCAACAACTTTCCCGGTGCTTCGTGAAGAAGTGCTGAGTCTTTGTCGTATTGGTTCACGTAGCACTTACTCGCGTTGCCTGAAGGACCTGGAGCGTTTTAACTATATCATCTATAAAGCGGCCAAACACCCGTTTGCACCAAGTATGGTGAGCATCAGGACTGACGTTTTTGATAAACAACTACCGTCTGCAGAAGATGCTGATGTGCTCAAAAATGAGCCGATGACCGGCCCAAAAATGAGCCGATATCATGCCCAAAAGTGGGCCGGTAACGTGCCCAAAAATGGGCCGGTATCCGACACAAAAATGGGCCACATTTATTATAAACATATAAACAGTAATAAACGAGAGGGAGAAATCAAGCTCGCGCCCTCAAAAAAAAGTAACAAAAATGAATTTACAAATTCCCGGCATGGAACAGATGCACCCGGCGCGGAAAATGAAGATGCTTTAACCCTAATACCCCCTGATCTCCGGCAGGTAAAAGAATTTTTTCATGTGCAAAACTACTCTGAACAGGAAGCCAGCAAGTTTTTCCATCACTACCAGGCCAATGGCTGGCGCCAGGGTGGTAAAGCCCTTATTACAGATTGGCGGGCTGCTGCTCATAAATGGATGCTGAATATTAATCAACTAAAATTTAATAGCAATGATTACTACACCAAACCATCAAACGGAGCAGGACCGCTCCACATCAACGAAAACAAAAGCTATACAGACCCGCTATGATTACCACCAGCTCATGCAGCAGCTGGTGGAGCTTGGGAAAAAATTGTGTTGTCCGCATTTCATGGTAGACGATATTGATCGTCCTGTGGTCCTTAAACTCCTGGCTTATTTTCTTCGGGATGAAGCGGTGGCACCTGCGGAAGGTATAGACCTGCATAAGGGGATACTGCTTACCGGGCCTATAGGCTGTGGTAAAACAGCCATCATGCATCTGATGAAGCGATTGTCGCCTGAGTCCTACCAACCCAAGATAATCTCTTGCCGGCAGGTTAGCTTTGAGTTTAGCCGCATTGGGCACGATATCATCAGCCTGCATACCAATAGGGCATTCTTTCCTTATACTAGTGTACCAAGGGTGCATTGTTATGATGACTTGGGACTGGAACAGGTACTGAACTATTGGGGAAATAGTTGCAACGTGATGGGAGAAATCCTGTTATCCCGGTATGACCTGATGATCTCCAATAAGATGATTACCCATGTAACCACGAATCTGAACAGTGCGGAGTTAGAGAATAAATACGGAAACAGGTTGAGAAGCAGGATGAGAGCTATGTTTAACCTGCTTTCGTATGATCCTGCCTCCAGGGACAAGAGAAAGTAATTTACGATGAATACGGAACACATTGTGCTCTGGGCCAAATAAAGGGAGAGGCACCCGCAAATGGCGGATGCCTCTCATCAAACAATCCGTGAGGTGTTACACCTTAACCCGGCTGTTCTTGCAATAACGGCTATTCTCCTTCTTTAAGGACTGCTGCCTGGCTTACACCACTCATCACGGTACCGGCTACCGCGAGGTATCCCGCTATTTTAATAACAATAGCCGGTATGGCCGGTACTCCCATTAATGCCCCACTTACTGCTGTGAGCAGGAGGCCGATATTGCGTAGTTTGCTGAAAAACGGCGGAGTTGCTGCCGTGAGTCGCTCTGTAATTTTCATACACAATTTTTAAAGGTGAATTAATACAGTCATTAGAGGTCCGTCGTGTTTTTACGGTCCCGGTGGAGGAGGAACAGCTCCGGAAATACTCACCAGCGACAGGGCGTTGAACGTCCCGTTTTTAAGGCCGTACTTCGTACCATTCACCTCTTGATAAAACACGATACCTACCGCCAGAAACAGCGGCTGCGTACTATTAGCCGCTACGTTGATGGTTAGGCTTAGCGCCTCTGTTGCCGTTCCATTAATAGGCAGTGCTGTGCTGTCCGCAGTGCCATTCACGAATGTACCAGCCTCGAAGTCGATCGCGGCACCGGCAGCAATTACCTTAAAGTGCGTAGCACCCCCGGGTACAGCTACCATGTTGATGGGAATGAAGGGGGGCAGATCTACTTTGAGTACACCCGTAGCCCTGTCAATAGATGGCGTAAAAGGCGCAAACAACGTGCTGCCAAGAGAGGCGTTAGCATTAAAGTTAAAGCCGGTCAGCAGCTCGGCTTCGCCATCAATGACATTACGCTGGCCTCTGGGGTTGGTGGCATCTGCCCGGATGACTTTCATCATGTCGCGTACCATACGTGAAAACATATAGCTGTCGCTGATGTTTAGGAGCACCGATTGGAAGGCGGTACGTAGCAGTTTGGTTGCTTTCCCCGCCCTGCCAAATTCGGCGCCATTTTCACGCGTACGTTCAAACGCGGGATCATTTTTAATGCGGTTTGCGTCAATTCCCGATTTTTCCCGTGCTCTTGCCCCGGACTTTGATTTGAAAAAGGTAATGTTGCCAATCGTACCTTTTAAAGGAATAATACCGCTTTGTTCTGCCATTGGATATTAATTTTGAATAAAAGAAAAGGGTTTCTCATAGCCAACCCTGTTAGGCTTTCACCTGCGCAGTGTGTAAATTGGTAGTTAACTGCATCAAACCTATGCCGCTATTTTAAGTAAAAAAAATTTCCACATCAATTATATAAGATTGGTACAATTTGACTAACAAGGGAGAACATCGTTTGTAGTAGTATGATAAAATATGTCAAAGCAGGTATCTCTGAAAATCCCGGCATAGTGACTAAAGAAACAAAAGAAACGGAAGCGGTTTAATGCTGGCTGAGTGCTAGTGGAATGCTAGTAGAATGAGCTTTTAATGCTAGTTTAAAGCTACTGAAAAGCTAGGTTCACATACATCTTAGTCATATTTATCCACATGTTGAACAACACATACCCCGTAGCTAATAAATACTGGTTATATGTTGGTAAAGCGCATTTTATGCGCGAATATTAACTGACTAAAAATATTGATTTATGGCAATAATTACCAATGATCATCATCTTACCGGCACCATGGGAAATATCACTGCTTATAAGATGAGAGGCTCGGATAAAATCATTGTTCGCCGGAAGGGAGGTGCTTCTAAGGAGCAGATGAAGCATTCCCCTGCCTTTGAACGTACTCGGGAAAACAATACGGAATTCGGTGGCTGCAGTAATGCCGGCAAGGTTATCCGACAAGTACTTTTCTCTGTAAAACATTTGGCCGATTATAATTTCTCATCGACGCTTAACAAATTGATGAAGAATATACAATTGCTGGATACTGTAGGGGAGCGTGGAAAAAGAAGCATACTTTTATCCCGTTACGCTTATTTGCTGGAAGGATTCCAGTTAAATAAAACAAATCCATTTGATAGTGTCATTCGTCATCCTGTAACTTGCTCCATTGAAAGGAAAAAGGGGTGGGCCACTATTGCGCTTCCCGAACTGGTGCGGGGAATAAATTTTATGGTACCCTGGAAATGCGCCTTTTTCCGATTTATTATTACCATGGGGCTGGTTCGCGATATTGTATATAAAGAAGGCAGTTATAGCAGCAGCGAGCAAATACCCCCACCGGAAACTATGTTTACCGATTGGCAGCCCTTGAAGCAAACTTTTGCGGCACAAAACATTTCGTTGCAATTCAATGTGCCGGGTGTAGTTGGCGATACTAGAGCGATTATAGTGGGTATTGGTATTGAAATGGGAGACCCTATTACCAACCTGGTGATAGAACGGGTAAAATATGCCGGTAGTGCGAAGATACTAGCAATAGGATGAGCAGAGAAAGCCTCTGTAAACGAAATGATGTATTATTTTAAGTGTATTCGGACCAATACCTAAGCTTATTGTGCATGCCTTAGGTTTAGCTTGATAGTGCGGATCAAAGAAATGTTAACCTAGGAATGACTCCAAGCCTCAATCTGCTCCTTGATATAGCTTTTTGAGTTCATCCATATTTCTGGAATAAGTATTTTTTATGCCTTGTGAATGTGGTAATATTTCACCCGACTCGCCATAGAAAGTACATAAAAAGTATATGTTGGTATGGGAGAGCGATCTATATTAAAGAATATACATCGGTTGAAAAAAGGTATATCATCCCTGTCAAGCGGTTGATCTCATTATGGACGAGCGATGCGCCAATAGCTTTTAATACCTTCAAGTCATTTAAAAGAATTGAACGGGCAAGTTGCCTTTGTTCACTCAGCTGAAGCTCGCAAAGGTTTTCTTATTCAATTCCGTTATAATCGCTTAGCGCTATCTTTTTAACCATCTAAGGAAATTACCTGCTAGTTTCCGAAGCCGGCAAATCACATTAACTGCTCCATTAAATGGCGTAGAAACAAGGTCTTTAAATTCATGACGCAATGAATTTGATTCTCGGTATGAGACGAATCTATCATGCTGTAAACAATATAAATCATTTGACAATGAAATATGGGAATAATAGCTGGTCAGCCAGGACAAATGCTGATTGAAAAACTGTTGATAAAGACAATAACGAAAGCTAACAGATCAGGCCCACTGGCAATGCAGGCGCTATTTTTAGGTAAATCATCCAGACTGAATAAGAGGAATAATCTTGATAGTAATTACGTTACATATTTAGGATGCCAATTTAATAATCATTCCCTATATGCCTTTGAGCAGAAATAAAGTACTGCTGGCGGCATATCAATAATTTTCAATTCCGTAATAACGTCATCAAATATGCCCTTGAAATATCGTGGAAAGAACAAAAAAGATAATTGTTTATAGGTACCTTCCAATTTTAGGGCCCGATAACAATCGGTCAGCAGCTTTCCTCTTTCCTCCTTGTCAAAAAAAGATAGCGGTAAAGTCGATACAATTACATCCACGGAGTTTTTCTCCAAATGATTTAGAATATTAGCGGCCGAATCATTGATAAGGTGAAAACGCTTATCTTCTATTTTTTTTAGTTCTTCAATAAAGTGTGGCTGAATTTCAAAGCAGTATAAGGTTCCACTGCAACTCATCTTATCAAGAATTTTCCTTGTAATTTTTCCTGTTCCTCCTCCTAGTTCCACAATAATTTGAGGTTGGTCTGGAATGATTTCTTTAATTAGTTTATTTATTGCAGAAGTAGATGAACTCATAATAGTTCCGGATGCTGCGAAATTCCTGAGATAATTAAATAATTCCATTGCTAAATAATTTCTGATATTATCAAAAGCAGCCTTTAGGGGTTAAATTATAGTTAACATAAGATTGGATGGCTTTATTTAAGTCCAATAATGTATCTATTTCATACCAGTCCTCAGAACAGACTTCATGAATTTTAATAAAAAAGCTTTCCATATTCTCGTAAATTAAATAATCCCAGTATTGACATTCATATTGTTGGATTACAAATGTACTGTTCTGTCTTATTACTTTTTCAAGTAGTTTTTTAATAATGGCGGAATCGCTTTTGTTCCAAAATGAGAAGCCAGACATTATAAAGCCATCCAAGCTATCATTAGAGCTAAAATTTCTATTGTCACAAATTATAATTTTTTGTAAAATTTTATTTTCAAATTCAAGTATCCACTCATTCAAAATCCCATGTTTCTTACCCGTAAAATAAGTAGATTCGGTCGGTGATTCCAAGAAAAAATTCCTAGTGGGAAATGAATCACCTTCAATAATGTAACTATCATTAAGTATTTCTTTGCAAAGAAATAGAGAGAAAATATTATTATACTTTTCATAATATGGGTTATGAATTAATTGCACATCATGCTTTCTTGTTAAATATTCAAAGTATTCAGATTTGTATCCAACAACAACAAAAATTTCAGAAATTCCTTTTTCTTTTAGAAAAGATATTTGTTGTTCAATAATTGGGGTGCCATTTATTGATATTAAAGGTTTAGGAATATCTTTTGTTAGTTGGTGAAGCCTATTTCCCTTTCCTGCGGCAAGTATGATCGCGTTCATTTGATACGTTTTATTAACCTTGCATTAAAATAAATAATTGAATGTCTGTAATCCAATGGAACCTCTTTCGAAACGTCTTTTACCATACATGGAGAAATCAGTACCAAAGAAAGACTTTATCGAAGCCCAGAGGGACCATAATATATCTTGGGATATCTTATGTATAAGGAGCCTTTGCTCTATTAATGGATCGATCGCCCCCTGGTAATACAACGAAATGAAATATTGCTCTGAAATAGTATCGAAATTATTCTCAAGGCTAAATGCCGCTAAATCCCAAAGACAATCATTCATACCGGCGTATTCCCAATCAATTAAGTATGATCTGCCATGTATATCCAGTATAATATTTTCTGGAACCGGGTCATTATGACAAGGGACTGAACTAATTTTTCCTATTTGTTCTAGGTAACCGTTTAGAATTTGCAACCTTCGTTTTATAATCGAATAATCATTGTGAAAAGGAATTCGATTATTAATCATCAACGTTTCGTAGAAATCAATTTTTTCCATCACACAAAATTTATTCTCAAATATAATCCCCGAACCATGAAGCCGTTTAAGTAAATTACAGGCAATGATTGCTTTATGCCTGTTATCCGAGATGTCGCAATAATAGTTGTCTATTAGCTTAGTAATTTTCTCCCCCGACGCGAAATTGAAATAAATAGTATCAACATCAATATCGACGTCCCTTATTTTTTGTAATATAAGTCCCTCGTTATACCTGTTAACGAGTAAATTGGAGGCATTTCCTGGAAGTCTATAGACGTAACCGCAGTGATTCGTAAAAATTTTGTAGTTCCAATTAGTCATGCCACTGAGAATATTCTCAAATCTATTCACTTTTTCTCCAAGTATTTCCTCAACGTGAGATATGATATCAGTAGTGCTATATAAATCGGTATACATATTCATCAATTAGTGTTGCCATTAATAATACCTGCAACAGATCGCTTGGGAACTAAATGGATAACTGGATTGTACAGAAGGACATGCCAAATAGTAGTTAATTCGATTTCCAACCTAAAAGAAACCTTTCTATTTCTGATAATGGCGCGTTTTTAAACAAAATATTCCCTTCAGGATCCAATAGGAACGTTGAGGGAATGCTCTCCACATTCAGTAGTCGCGCTGCCTTGTTATTACTACCTTGTAGATCGGAGAGGTTAAGCCAGGCAATCTTATTTTTTTTAATGAATTCACGCCATAATTTTCCATCGGTATCCATTGAGATGCCCAATATTTGTAATCCCTTTGAGCTATAAAGGCTATCGATCTTTTTTAACTTTGGCATTTCATCTATGCAGGGGCCGCACCAGCTCGCCCAAAAATCAATCAGAATATATTTTCCCCGGAGTTCGGAAGTATTTATTATGATCCCAGCTGTATCTGGCATAGAAAAATTTGGCATTGGCTTTTTTAAGTGAATTAATTTAGTGTATTCAAAAAGCCTATATTTAAGCATTTTACCAAGTGATGTATTTTTCAGTTCCTCGGAGAATTTCAGGTAATACTTCCTTGTACTATCAATATTTATTAAGTCCGATATTTCTGATAATTCGTACAAGGCTCCATAATTGGTTGGATTTTCTTCGATGAACCGATATAAATTATCTTCGCTTTTTCTATTGTATGGGCCAAGGTATTTTTTTTCTAGTTGTGTGATCTCAATGGTATCATTCAATTTTGAGAGGCTATCAATAACCTTATAGATTATCCTCTTTTTCATCAATAGAGGATATTCTATTTTCGTCTTATAGGAATTATATACGTCGTTTTGTGGGGAGCCAGTTATTCTTGATCGATATATTGAATCTTTTATGCCAGTTATTTCTATTTTCTTGTTCTCAAGAATAATACTTATCCAGCCATTTGCGGAGTCTGGTACTTCAATTGAATAGAAGGCCAGCTCGTTGGTGTAACCTCGGAACGTGAAATGGTCATTCTTACTATAACATGAGTCGAAATATTGTACTTTGAATGCCGATGAATAGCCATTCTTTGGTTTATTTCCTAATAGTACCTTGGTATTGCCAATGCCATTAATTCTTCCTGAAATTATATATTCATTATTTTTTTGTGCCAATCCTGGTAGGCTAATTATTAGCATTAACGCTATAAAAAAATGTCTCAAATTCATAGCTTTAGTATTATTCAAACAAAAGGTAGGTTTGATTATTCTCATTGGTAAGCCAATAAGAATAATCAAACCTACAATACTAGCCTTGACATTGCTCTTTGTACTCTCCGTCTCCACATTTAATCTTTGTTCCACTTGTTTGGCATATTACATTATAACCACAATTTACAGTTTTGACCTCTTTGTTAGAACATGTAACACTACATGATGCAGCACCTGAACCATCAACCCCGCCGAAGACATTTTTCAATTGGGTACGTGTAAGAATTTCTTTCGCCCCAAAATCTAAGGCGGATAATTTTAATTTCTTCATAACTTGCTTTTAAGAGTTAAAAACATTTGGTTGTCGTAGGGTTTCCTGCTCCATCCGAGCATGTTACAGAATGACCATCTCGTCCATAACAATAGTCAACACCAGTGCAGCTGATGGTGCCTCGGGAGCCACCACAATCTGCTGAAGCGGAACAAGAAGTTCCGCCAGAACCGTCAACTCCGCCAAAGATGTTCTTAAGCTGGCTTCTGGAGAGTAATTCGTTTGCCCCAAAGCCTAGGGCTTTTAGTTTAAGTTTTTTCATTTTTCATTTTTTTTGTGAAAGATAAGCCAAAGAGTTTCTCTGGCTCCTGAATGACCTTCCCAGGTATCGTTTATCACCTGTTGCTCAGCCTTCAAGTAGTTTTTGAATATATGTAATATTATTTTTTAAGTAATATATATTTAGGCGATCAGAAAATTTCTCAGATCGTGTATGCTGTATATCTCCGGTATCTCATAGTCATTAATGAAAATTGTGGGAGTATGTAGTATGTCATTAACCTTACACCAGTTATGCATGGCCGCTATATTAAGATCATGTACAGATGGCTCTTCCTGCATTGGATATTTTAAAGCGAACGGCTCATAGTTTTTTTCCTCTGCTAAGTACCAATCAGAAAGTGCCTGTAGCAACGCGGATTCATCTTTGTTTGCGGCAATGGACAAAAAATGTCGGACGGGTAGACGCTTCTTGTCATTTTCTTCCGTGCTGGCTGTAAAAATTATTTGAAGCTGAATATCGGGATTCGCTTTTAATAACTCCTCAATTGGAGTGTGTGCTTTTGCACATGGGGCACAGTATGGGTTGCATACTTTTAGTATCTTATTCTTAGCATTGTGGTTCCCGATTGTGATCCCAATTCCGGTGGAGCTGTTATGTATGTTCTTTTGTTTCTTCAACAAGGCATCGAACACAATTGGGTCAAATTTTAAACGATTCAGGTCGCGACTATAACGTTTTGCATTTTTGGCAGTTCTCAGTACCGGTAAAAGCAAAATCAATGTAAGTAATGGTAAAGCATATACAGTAACTGCTAAAAAAAAGTATTCTAGTGTTAATCCATATGGAAAGTAATTCTGAATCCAGCCACCTAATAATGAGGTTAACAGCTGCGACAACAAAACCACCTGTACTAATAGACAAAGCATACACCATTGCCTAGCTACTTTCCATTGGTAGTACAGTGAGAAAAATACAAACGGTGACGCACATAAGCTCAACCAGCCTAAAATCATCATGGTACCTTTCTCAGTAAAGCCTTGTATAAGCATTAATAATGAAGTTCCAGTGAAATAGGACATACCAATTATACTTAGACTGACGCCACCTACCTTCGCTGCATCTGATTGCAGTATGGCATTACAATTAACATGTTTAGTAGCCTTGCAAATTTGCTGTATTACCGGATTGTAGCGGTCCAACTCGTACCAGACTAAAAGAATGCCTAAAAAGACTCCCACTATAGAAGTCAAGAAAAAAAGCACCGGGAAAAGAGCTGTCCATCCATGTCGAGCTAAGGACTTTTCAATAGAAAAAGCAAATATTGTCAATACAAGACTAGTCAACAGAAGCATTCCATATCGTGTAAGCTTTTCTTCTTGTCGTTTTTGTCTATAGTTTTGCTCACCTGCATCTGCCTTTGCTTCGGCAAAAAGAACTATGCCGCTACTTCTCTTTATCAATTCCTCGAACTGTATCCAATCCCATTTTTGCCTCTCAGGATCAAATATCTTTACACCTTCTCCTGAGACTTCAGCAATTACGGTAAAATAATCGATTTCGGTTCTTTTTCCCTTCAATTGGGTTATATAAGGCGAAGGGATATTTCTTAACTGATCGGGTTTAAAGCTTGCAGTTATATTTTCAATATTATATTTGCTGAGCACATCGCTAATGCTCAATATACTAGGATAGTTAGGGTGAGCTTCAATTTCATCCTGAAGAGTTGTAGCGGACAACTTTATGTCCATTAGTTTCATGAGTTTGTGTGCCATAAGAGGGCCATTAGGCTTAGGCTCAGATAATTTCCAAAACATATGGGAAATTTTTATTTTAGACTACATTATGGAATGATTAGTAATAACTTTTAATTGCCATTTTTCGTATTACATTATCAAATAGCAACTTAGTTGCCTTTATTGTTTGGGGCCTCTAAGAGATAATAAGATATTTAAAATACAACCAAGTCGATCTCAACACCTATATGTAATATTATTTATTCGCTCAAGAGTTTCTTTATTTATTGGTTTAGTTTCGCTAATTGATATGAAGGATCAAGTAATTCTTCCATTTTGGTCAACGGAAATTCCAGCAGATAAAGGAGCAAATGCTAGCTTTTCAAGTCTGTGGGACCATGGGTAGACCTGTATTTTGGTTTTCCATTCCGGGTAGCTGATATCAAGACAACTTATTGGGTCGCCTGGTATCTTCATCAAACTGCCTTCAAAAATCACATCTTTAAATGGATAATATAACTGCTTAGGATAGACAGTTCCACTATCAAAAATAATCAGATCCCTTTCCTCTTTATAAAACCAAATATCTACGAATGGGAATTTGTAAGAATAGCCGAGTATCTTTTCTCCATCCTTTAACCAGATTTTCGCATAACTAATTTCCTTCTCCCCCCAATTAAAGATGTCTATGCATAATGTATCATCCTTAAGTACAGCAGATCGTAGTTCTTCAAATTTATCACTCTTCAAAGCTATATCAATATCATCATCCCAAGGTATAATCCCACCATGTCTTATGTGACCAAGTAAGGAACCGTCGGACAGAACTAAATCAATTGAGTGGCTTGTTGCAATGTGGCTAATCCTGTGCAAAAGTGTTAACGCTTTTGCCCTATTTTCTAGTGACCATACTGTAGACTCAAAAATAGCCTTTCGGATGGCATTATCTCTGCTTCGATGGTGTAAATTATTCTCCGAGTACTCAAAAAAATTCATTTCGAGGTTGAAAACTTCTAATTGATTATTAAACGATAAAGTTAATATCTCCTCATCTAAA
This sequence comes from Chitinophaga sp. OAE865, assembly GCF_040546735.1. Taxonomy (NCBI): domain Bacteria; kingdom Pseudomonadati; phylum Bacteroidota; class Chitinophagia; order Chitinophagales; family Chitinophagaceae; genus Chitinophaga; species Chitinophaga sp. OAE865. The sequence continues at coordinate 1,465,214 of NZ_JBEPOF010000001.1, forward strand.
GGTTGTCTAATTTCTGAAATAGACAACAGTTTTTCGACTCCTTTCTTACTAAGAAAGTATGCTGCATTACCCCAATGGTAACCAAGTAGATAACCAGGATCTATGGGAGTTGCCCTATCCAAAATTTTCTGTTCAAAAGGAAAAAGAACATCCCATTCTCCATTGCATTCCAATAAATTTATTATTACATTAATGTCTTGAACCTCCGAAGGATTGAAATAAGTATTATGTTCAATAATTAAACAAAAAGCTGCGTCTGTTTGCTTGAATTGGGTCCAAATGTTATAATGTGTAATAAAGGCATTATAATCATATTCAGAGATGCGAAATCCATATTTACTTAGCATGAAATTATCGTCTAGCCGAACATTTTGTGTGCTGTCCGGTTCCTTCAATTGAATAGTTAATAGCTCCATACCTGGAATGAGATTTAGGTCTGGAACATTGGCCAATTTGGGAAGTACCCTATAAACAAGCATAATCGTTTAAAAATATAATTATAGAGATGATATCTTATTGGTATACGACATATATTTAGCACGAATTTCCATCATTGTATTTATCCGATTGGAGCATCTTTCAAAAATATCATGCTTTTCCTGATCACCTTGTTGGCAGGTATCTGAACTGCCAAAGCCCCTTGGAACAGAGATAAAAGGATAAATAATCATTTTATTGCTTATAATTTCGGAAAGAAAATCGTCAACTGAGAAACCATCATCAAACTTTTCCGATAGTATTTTATTAAAACATTTTTTATACAAGACAATAAATTGAGTATGAGAGAAAGAATCCATCCAAAACCGCTCCTCGGTCAGCGGAATGATTTGCGAGAAATGACCTATGCCTCCCGACAGAATATCGGCCCCTTGATAATGGGCTTCTATTATGTTTCGCATTAGGCGTACCTTGGAATATGATTCTGTAAACTGATGATCGTCTTTGCAGATTATGATAACATCATCATCATTATCAACAGCCAGCATTATTATTTTCCTAATGATATGCCATAGCCCTACTGGACCAATTTCCTGCTGGGATATTGGAACTATCGTAATTTCAAATTCAATTTTTCCTTCGAATTCCCTCTTAATATACTCAAGACAGTCAACCCTTGTTTCCAAATTAATTACATAAGTAGGTATCTTTGTCTGATCATAAATTTCAAAACTTAAATCATCAACTTTGACCGGATTTAACTTGTAGTGATGGATAACTTTATTTATCAAACGAATCTTCTCTAAACTGTTACTAAAGAGATGGTCAATTCTTCCAGGAACTTCGTTTTTCTTTGTAGCGTCCGAATATCCGAAATCCTTCTGAGTAGAGATAAAAGGATAGATAAGCATTTTATTACACGATAACTGAGATATCTTTTTGTCAGCTGCCTCATTTTCTAAGAACTCTGCTATTGCAATTGATTTAAAAAATTTCTTAAAAATGACTGTAAACTGCAATCCTGTGAATTTTTCCACCCAATATAAATTCTCAGATACTTGCATTATGTTTTCAAACCAACTAGGTCCTCCCACCAAAATATCCGCGCCTTTATCTTTGGCGACTTCGATACTTTTAAATAGATTTTGGGGCAAATATTCATATGTAAATTTGTGATCGTCTTCACATAGAATAATGTAATCCACTTCTTTATTTATCAAACTGTTGAGGATTTCTACAATCGTACTCCACAAACCGACAGCTCCTATCTCGCGCTCCTCTGCATTGACTATATTTATATCAAACTCACTTCTATCTTCAAATTCCTTTAAGATATAGTTCTTGCGATCAGTTCTTTTCTTTAAATTTATAATATACGTTGGTATTGATTGAAAATTATTCATTTTCTATCGGATTTAAAAGAAAGAGTAACTGCATTAATTTTCAGGCTAAAGATCATCACACTGTATCAACTGGTTTAAGCCAGTGCTCGTGAAATAGAAATTCCTCCAAAAAACTCAATTACAATTTTAGAATGACTAACGACAGTCTGAGCTAACAGAGGTGCTTTAGAGCGCTTATATAAAAGAATATTGCTAGGGTTACAGGGTTGAGGATTTTGCATATTAAATATTTAATATTGAAGATTAAAAGTTTAATAGTTATGAGAAAATAAGTATTTCAATTTGCCACTTACCATACTATTTATCTATTTAAAATTCACATAGGTAAACACACAGTTTTGTGAAAAAGAGAGAATAGAAGGGTTTAAAAACATTATGAAAATACTAAAATAAAATAAATACTCAAACTTTTTACATCTATTTTCAACTTACTTGCAAAAATGTACCCGTTTTGTTTTTTGATTATTATACTATACTGTCAATTAATGTAATAGATTAGGAGTTCCTTATCTATCTCTATTATAGAATTACAAGAGCATTCCTCAATCATATTAGATAGGTTCAACAAAATCTATAAGAATAGTAGATAACGCGGAAGCAATGTTATTATCTAGGTATGGAGTAGTGATCTATTTATAATTATGTGCCAAATAAGTAATTAAGAATCCTAATTTTTTAGTTCATTTATAATTCTTTTAATTTTGCTTATTCTATCATTGGTTTCGTTATAAGTATCAGGGATAACCTTTTTTGCTTGGGTATTTATTTTGCTGTATTCACTAGTGGTTCTCCACTTAGATATAAATGGATGTATAACTACTTTATTACTAGTAATTATTGAGAGGTATTCATCAATATGTTTATAGTCTTCAGTCGGTTCATTAAGTATTTTGGAGAACACATTTCTAAATAAAACGATAAATTGGGAGCCGTGGACCGAATCTATCCAGTATCTGCTCTCTGAGATTGGAACAAGTTGCTTAAAAAATGATATACCACCCATTAATATTTCTGTGCCATGAATATGTGCTTGTAATAGGTTTGATAAGAAAAATTCTTTGGAATAGTTTTCAGTAAACTCATGTTTGTCCCGGCATATAACAATTACATCTTCCTTATCAGCTATTGCTTTAATTATGATTTCGCGAAAATATTCCCAATGTCCTCGTAAATCATTGGAGCGTTCGCTCATATTTACAAATTTTACATCAAATTCTTTCTTTCCCCTGAATTGCTTAGTTATGTTTTCGAGCTCATTTCCTATGGTGTTTGTATAGAGCACAAAAGTAGTTAAAGTAATTTCATTAAGATTATATTGCTGAGAAGCATTTAACTTTTCTTTAGTCAGGGAATAAAATCTATTAACACTTTGGATATTTAGTAAATTTTCCTGGCTTTCCTTAAAGGCGAGTTGCATTCGGCCTGCTACATTATTGCCCTCTGTTACATCTGAATATCCAAAATCCCTTTGAATTGAAATAAAAGGAACCATGAGAAACTTATAATTAGAAATATCTGCAAATTTGAAATCTGCATTATCATAATCGTTGAAGTCTGTATTTAAGATAGTGTCAAAAAATTTCCTGAAAATTATGGTAAATTGTAATCCTGAGAATGTTTCTACCCAAAAAAGGTTGTTCGATAATTCTACTGCCCCAAAGAAACCGCTAACGCCACCAAGAAGTATGTCTGCTTTTGAGTTCTTTGCATTATTAATTGCTTTTACTAATGACTCTGCCGAATAGGCGTCTGTAAATTCATGATCATCTTCACAGAGAAGAATGAAGTTCTCCTCACCGGTTATTAGTTCGGTAATTATGTATTTTATAGTATTCCAAAGTCCTACTGCTCCTATTTCACATTCAATGGCAGTGACAATTTGCACAACAAACTCTTCCTTGTTTAAAAACTGGTTAAGTATATGCACTCTTCGGTCACTGCGGTTCCGCTTATTAATTATGAATGTAGATATGGGGTTTATTTCTGACATGGTTTGATAATGTTAGTAATATGGTAACCTAGCAGCAAAAATCTATAACCACCTGGACATTTTCTAGAAATTTAAACTTCGCAATTAAAATTTATTATTCTTAACTCTATTTTTGATGACACTTGAGATTAATAAATGGTTAAATATTTCTCACAAGATAATTCTATCCGAGTAGTATATGCCGATTATATAGTCAATAATTATCTAGCTAAATCGTTGGGTCATTCTACCCATTGCATCAGGTTTTAATAAATATGCATTAAGGTTTACTAATGGATTATATTAAATATATCTAATCATAGATTCCCTATCAAATGAAGTTAAGAAAAAACAATAATATTAATTGGAGTTCCTTTTTTAGAGTTCGGGAATTGGCGAATGTTTTTTGCCTCTGTACTTATATCCGTAAAGCTATCTAGTCCTGTATCTAAATATTAGTAATACTACAGATTCATTATTGATTGAGTCGATTTATAAGGCGGCCAGTAGTTAATCTCTTACATAAGCGATAGGCCTAGCGAGGATCGAATATCATGTCTATGGGCAAACTTTGTTTGATATGATCTACTTCTTTCCAAGTGAAGTTGACTTGTTTATTGTATACCAAAATCTTTTTAAAAGTCGCATATTCCGAGTAATAACAATTGCCTGCGCTTTCAGACCATTTTTATATGGGATGTGTATATTATTACTAGTTATCAATCCTTTATCCAGTCTAATCGTGGCTAAAAAGCCACTATCCGAAGCCACATTTGAGATATAATTAACTGTACCTTCTACATAGCCTGTCTCTTGATAGGGATAGGCATCAAAGCGAAGTTGAACTTTTAAACCCGTATCTATCTTGCCAAAATTAGTTTGTGGCAAGTAGGTCTCTGTATAAAAATGACTATCATCCGGATTAACATATCCAATTAAACTTCCCTGTTTCAGAAATTGATTTTCCTGTAGTGGAATAATAAAAAAAATCCTCCCGTCAATCGGCGCTCTTAGCATAAATTTATTCTTCCAATCATCGACTGTACTCTTCAATGATTGTAGTGCTTGTTCAAAAAGAGCGTGTTGTTGTGCCATATCATGCCTGATCTGTTCTATTTCTTTTAGTTTTTCCCTTTGTTCAGCCTCATTGGACAATAGAGCTGCATCTAATTGCGGGATAGCCATTTGTTTGTTAACAAATAAACTTTTCTCTTTTCTGAATTCATTCCTAGATAGAACCTTTTCATCTGACAATAATTTATTCATCTCATATGTTTCCCGGGCTAGTCCTACGTCTTCTGTAGTTAATCTCTTTTGAATTTGTATAATTTCGCCCGCCTGCTTTAGGGTTTCAAGGTCTTTCTCTAGCATCATTTTTTTCCTAGAGTAAAAACCTTGGGCTTGGTAGTCATTAAATAGTTGCATTGCGACAGTAAATACCTGGTATTGCTGCTGAATTTCACCTAGACTATAAAAATAGTTATCAAGTAAATAAGATATCCTATCATTTGACCCGTCTCTTAATAGAGCAATGCTACTATCAAGTCTTTGAGAAAGCTCTAATACCTCTTCATGATCAGCAGTACTTTCTATCCAGCCGATGACCTGATTCTTTCTAATCACGTCATTATTGTGAATAAATAACTTTACCAGGCGGCCATCTTGACGAGGAATAATTTCTTTAGGCGCATTTGCAGCCGTAAGTGATGCACGAGCTTCTACAATATCCGGATATTCAACAAACCAAGTAACTGCAAAAAGTATTAATACAATAGCGGCAAATATGAATATTGACCATCTTTCAGTAAAGTCCTGCTTATGTGATATAATCTCCTGTGCAATTTCTGATCGACTATTGTTCCTTATAACAGCAGTTCTGGATGCTATAAACTCTTCGTCGTTTTTTTTATTTACAGTTAAATCCTCCATGATAATGTTATTCTTATTGAAGTCATGAACCTAAGTCTAATTGATTCTTTACCAATTCGTAATACCGACCTTTAATGGACGCTAAATGAGAATGGGATCCCTCCTCTACTATTTTCCCTTCGTGTAATACCACGATTTTATCGGCATCTTTAACTGTGCTAAGCCTATGCGCAATCACAATTACTGTTCTGCCGCGAAAAAATTGCTCTAAATTTTGAATAATGCGTTTCTCATTATTAGCATCCAATGAGTTAGTCGCTTCATCAAAAAATAGATATTTTGGATTTTTGTATACGGCTCGCGCAATCATCAATCGTTGCTTCTGACCTTGGCTGATTCCAACCGCCTCTCCACCCATTCGCGTATTAAATCCATTGGGTAATGATTCTATAAACGTTAGAATATTAGCAATTTGGCAACTGTAAATTAGTCTTTCATGATTAATATACTCGTCTCCAACTGCGATATTTCTAGCGATAGTATCATTAAAGATATATCCATCCTGTAAAACAGCACCACATTGTTGTCTCCAAAATGAGGGACTTATATTCTTGAAATTAGTTTCACCGATTCTAATTTCACCTTCATATTCTGTATAGATCTTTAGTAGCAATTTTAGAAGTGTTGTTTTGCCACTCCCACTTACGCCAACAATTGCCGTGACCTTCCCCTCAGCTGCCTCTAGGGAAATATTCTCAAGGACTGGATCATTGCCAATTCCTGGATATGTAAATGAAATGTTATTAAATTTGATGCCCTTTTGCTCAGGTAAATAAGATAATAAGCTTTTATCAATTGGCTCTTCATCTTTCATAACATGAATTTCATTTAATCGCTCCATACTTATTTTAGCGTCTTGAACACTTTGCGATAATCCTACAAATTGAGTAACTGGACCACTCAATTGCCCGATAATATATTGTATAGCTAACATGGCACCAAAGGAAAGCTGTCCTTGGATAACTAACTTCGCTACCAAAAAACTAATTAGAATATCCTTACCTTGATTAATAAATAAAGCCCCAGCAGACTGCCATTGTTCATAGTTTAGACTTTTAAAATTTAATTTAAATACATTGGCTTGTATATTTTCCCATTCCCAACGCTTCAATTGTTCTGCATTGTTCAATCTTATTTCTTGCATGCCTTGAATCAATTCAAGTGTCGCATTATTTTCTTTAGCGGAGATGTGGAAGGTTTCGTAATTCAGCTTTCTTCTAATACTGAGAAATACACGTACCCAGGCCCAATAGAGAATATTTCCTACCACAAATACGAAAAATACTTGAACATTATATGAAATAAGGATTACTGCATAAAGAAAAAAATTAAGCAAGGAAAAAAGAGTAGTTATAGTTTGGCCAGTAAGGAAAGCCTGTATCTGTTTGTTGTCACCAATTCTTTGTAAAGTGTCTCCTGTTTGATGTGTCTCGAAGTAAGATACTGGCAAACGTGTTAACTTTATTAAGAAATCCGACAATACAGCCATATTAATACTATTAGAGATTCTAAGCTGTAATCGACTTCTAATAAATGCTACAATAGAGCCGCTGAAGGTCAACATTAATTGCGCAAATAAGACAATAGTAACATAGTGTAAATTCTGCGTATTTATCCCAGTATCTACCATACTTTGTGTAAGGAAAGGCAAAATCAATTGAAAGATAGAGGTAACTCCCAAAGAGATAAAAACTCTAAATAATTGTCCTTTACTGTTATGTAGATATTGCAATATTATCCCCCAGTTGAGTTTATGCTCTTTTTCGCCCTCATTCTGATAAAATAACGGTGTGGGCTCTAAAAGCAAAACTGTTCCAATATCTCCTATTGTGTCCGATTTGTTTGAAATCCAATATTTTAAAAACTCATCTTTATTGTATGTAACAATTCCTTTAGCAGGATCAGCAATCTCTATGTATTTTTCTTTTATTGAAATTAATACTACAAAGTGATTCTGATTCCAATGTAAGATAGCGGGGCATTTTACTGTACTTAGCATTCTAAAATTAATTTGCACTCCCCTTGTGCGAAATCCAATACTTTCAGCAGTTTCACTTATAGCCAAAAGTGACACTCCTTGTTTATTAAATCCAGACTTCAGACGCAACGTATCCGCGCTATATTGCTTCCCATAATTTTTAGCAACCATTCGTAAACAGGTTACTCCACAATCCATTGCATTCAATTGTCTATAGAACGTAAAAGCCATAAATTTGACCTCAGCAATTAATTATTAAAAAAGTTTAAGTAATTATCTGGAAATTACATCGATTAATAGGATTTTGAAATTAAGATATATTTCTTACTTATAATGAAATAATCAATATCGTCCGGCAGAATAGCTCTGTAAAATATACATTGAGCATGCGTCTTAATTACTTTTATATTCGATTTACTGGCTATTAAGAAACATCCGTGGACCTTGACAATTAGAAGGCAGGCTTAGATATTATTAAGTCTGAAACATTAAACTGTTTTACAGTATGAAAGAATTTATCTTGCAAATTCAAACGGAAATACATGAATAAACTGACGAAACTATCTGTATTGCTATTGTTTTCTTTTCAGCCGGCTTTGTATGCCCAGCATATTAAAAAGACTGTTTTTGTAATTGCTGATGGAATCCCTGCTGATGTGATTGAGCGTTTAGATCTTCCCAACTTTAAAAAGGTCATAAACAAAGGTAGTTATACCCGCATGCACGTTGGCGGTGATAAAGGCACCTATAACGAAACTCCAACCATTTCGGCCGTTGGGTACAATAGCCTGCTCACAGGTACCTGGGTTAATAAGCATAATGTGCCGGATAACGATATTAAAGCGCCTAACTACAACTATCAGAATATATTCCGCTTGTTCAAAGCACAGTATCCCAATAAAAAAACAGCCATTTTCTCGAGCTGGCAGGATAACCGTACAAAGTTGCTGGGACATGAACTGCCGGCTGCCGGCAATCTGAAAGTTGACTGGTATTACGATGGATACGAGCTGGATACCATTAACTATAAACATGACAGGGAACGTCAGTATATGCATAAGATAGATGAGAAAGTGATAGATGAAGCTTCGGCAACAATCAGGAAGAATGCACCTGATCTGTCATGGGTCTATCTTGAATATACAGACGATATGGGGCACATGCATGGCGACAGCCCGGAATTTGAAAGGGCGGTTAAAATGCTGGATGACCAGATAGGCCGGCTGAATGCAGCGATTGAATACCGGGAAAATAAATTCAAGGAAGACTGGTTGCTGGTTATCACCACTGATCATGGAAGGGATGAAAAGTCCGGAAAGGGGCATGGAGGCCAGTCGTTAAGACAGCGTACCACATGGATGGTAACCAATTACAAACCGCTGAATGCCTACTCAAAACGTTATTACCCGGCCATTGTTGACATCATGCCGATGATCAGCCGGTTCATGGATATAAAGATTCCCCTGGAAGTTCAGCGGGAGCTGGATGGAACGCCTTTGATCGGTAACGTATCCATTGCCCGGGCTGTAGTTAACTATGTGCAGGGGCACCTTGATATCACCTGGAAAGCGCTGGAACCAACTGGTAAGGTTAAAATATGGCTGGCTACCACCAATGATTTTAAAGAGGGAACTGCAGACAAATATCAACTGGTGGGAGATGTACCGGTAGCAGATCAGCATGCCTGGATCGATATTAAGGGATATCCTTTCAACTTTTACAAGGTAGTGCTTGAGGCGCCGGACAATATGCTTAATCAGTGGTTGATGCCGGACGATAAATCCAGGCACTGAAATACCCTGTCAATACACTGATGGCAGAACAAACCAGCGCGCAGCGGCCTGTTGAAGCTCACCGTAATCCGCGCCGTCACCGGAAGCCCAGGCGATAATGCCATCAGGGCGTATCAGTGCGGCGCTTACACCCAGCTGGTTTTTGGCTGCGCCTGAAACATACCTGATTTGGCCGCCATAATCACCAGCCAGGGTTTTAAGTGAATCATTCCCGTCAAAATCAAGCAGTATTCCCTGGCCATCGTGCATCAACTCACCGATTGTTGTACCGTCCAGGAACTCAAAGTTGGGAACGCTGTGGCCTGTTAGAGGGTGTGCACCACCAAGATTGTAGTGTGTGAATATGCCCCATACTCTTCCAGCAATATAAGTGGCGCCATCGCGTGTATTGATAAGGTCGCGGAAAATGGCATTCAGTGCGCGGGCGTGCGGATCCGGGTTCATGATGGCAACCTGGGCGCGGGACCAATCAAGTACCTGTGCGCCAACCGGATGGCGCTCGGTGTAATAGCTGTCCAGCAGTCCTTCCGGAGCTTTCTCCCGGATGGTTGCAGCGAGTTTCCAGCCGAGGTTCATGGCATCGCCTAATCCAAGGTTAAGGCCCTGACCTCCTAAGGGGGAATGAATATGTGCGGCGTCTCCGGCCAGGAGCACCCGTCCGTTACGATAGGAGGAAGCCTGCCGCGCACGGTCGGTCCAGGTGGTAGCTATATGCAGGGCGCTAAGTGTAACATCGGTACCGGATATCCGGCGTAATACTTCCTGCACATGTTCCAGTGTGATGGGCTGGTCTGAGCCATGAAATGCCCCACCATCAAAATCCTGTATTGCCAGGTAGCCTGGCTGGGATTGGAGGTACATACCTCTGGAAGTGACGTTTCTTCCCGGCTTAAGTTTCCCGGGATCTATAATATCGACCTGGACAGAGTAGCCGGTAAATTCCGGTTCCGTACCGGCAAATTCAAAACCTGCTGTTTTGCGGACAATACTGCGGGCTCCATCACAACCCACCAGCCATTTACTTTTAAAAGACCGGTCGCCCGCCTGTACAGTTACCTCATCAGCTGTCTGATGAAAACCGGTAATGGCAAGCCCACGCTTGATTTCAACTCCAAGCGCTACTGCGCGGCGGGTCAGTATGGATTCGATTTCTCCCATTTCAGAAATTAAACTCGGGTCTGTAGAACCGGGCAGGCGATATATCCATTGCGAGGTGTCAATATTGCCTTCAAGAAATGGAATGCCGGCGAAGTGCCCTGCCTGGCGGCCCGGGCCCTGCACGGCATTTTGGTGGGGATTTTTAAGACGCTTATGTACTTCAAGCTCACCTAGCAACCCACGACGGTAAAGCGCTTCAATAGTAGGAGCTGAAAGGCCCCGTATTCCGAAAGGAAATTGTTTTAATGGTGATTGGGGATTATCCGCTTTTTCCAGTATCAGGACCGAACATCCGGTCAGGGCCAGTTCACAGGCAAGGAACAAACCTACAGGGCCTGCGCCGGAAATGATTGTATCGTAAATAGCGTGACTTTGTACGGAATTCTTACTTTCAGGTGTTACATTCATATCTGATGATTGAAACACAAAATTCCGCAATCTTCCAGCGTCAGGCTTGTATAAACGCGACAAAATCGCTGGTTACAGCCTGTTTGCCTTTTTTGGCTTTTCGTGCAAATGCTGCTGGCGTAGCGCCGCTGTAACGTTTGAATTCCCTGCTTAAATGGGCCTGGTCTGTATAGCCCAGCTCAATCGCCAAACCAGCAAGATTGGAATCCGGGGAATGCCATAATTTGTTTCTTACCTGCTCAAAGCGCATCAGGCCAGACACGTCTTTAACAGTGTAGCCGGAAGATTGTTTGAACTTTCTTTCCAGGGTGCGAACGGTTGCATGAGCTGCTGCCGCCACCTGGCTTACCGGGATAGTGCCATTCGTTTTTCTCATTGCAACTCCCGCTTTGAACAGCATACTGTCAATGGCAATCCGTGACCGTGCATCGAGGAAATACTGTTTTACCAGGGCTACCGCTTCTTCTATTTTACCCGCCTCAATCAACTTAGACAGCGGGGATTGAAGCTTGGCAATAGGGTGTTCAAATATGTGCACGCTATCTTTGCCGGATGGCAGTCCGAGTAAATCAAATACTGTCCAGGGAAAGCATCTGACAGCAATAATCTCCAGGCGCTTTTCCGTGTAAAAAACAACCGGCTGATTGAGCAATCCCATCATAAACGGTGATGGCAATGGCTGTAAATCTCCATTGGGGGAAATACTGCTGAGGCTTCCGAAGTAAAAAATAATCTCAGCATAACCATCAGGTATTACCTCAAAATCCGATTGCAGTTCCCCGACTTCTCTCCCGTTGTACCAGAAGCACTTTATGGTGTCCTGTAACTCTTCAGGGGGATCAAATTCCCTGTGCAGCATTTCGAAAGGTAGCATATTGGAGATGTATTGAATACAAGTATTTTGATTTTATAAAATTACAAAAAAGTAAAAGCCTATACACCCGGATATGAAGCTGATATTTCTGTAAGCTACCCTAAATCTGTAAAGTACGTTTGAAATTTATAAATGATCAGATACAAAAAACCTCTTCAAACTATGCTTCCAAAAAGTGCCCGTGCTTTTTGGTGCATTACATTGAGGAGGTTTTTTGTGTTGGGTAGTGGTTAAAATACCCAAATCATGTTTAGCAGAGATGGCTCCCTATATTTTTGCTCCGGTCCTTTCTTTGGCCTCCTGTGTTACAGGCGTAAAGAAGTTAACCAGGTTACCATCTGTGTCCCTGAATAACAGGGAACGATTGCCCCAGGGCATAGTGGTTGGCTTCTGAACCACTTTTTCGCCAAGTATGCCGGTGAGCTGCTGATACGTGCTGTCAACGTCAGCAACCTGGAATTCAATGATAACAGACCTGTTGCTGGCGGCAGCAGCTATTTCCTCGCCTCCAAAGAGGGCTAAGGTACGCGTACTACCTATAGCCAGTGTCCCGAGAGGCGTTCGCAGTTCTGCAAAATCATCAGTATACCATTTGAACGGAGTTCCGGTAACGTTCTCATAAAAGGGAACGAGCTGTTTGATATCAGCTGTAATAATCCGGATAGAAGAAAAATTCATATCAATTGTATTTGTTTAGAATAATCCAAAGCTATTCTGCCCAAGTGACAACCCTATGTCAGCAGTAAAACCGTAAATTTTAAAGTAGTATGTTTTTTGTTAATGCCCGATTACCTGGTGGCGCCAAACTGCAATTACATTTGTATCCGCGTGTTCTTCGTAGGGATTGTTCTGGTAAAGTTTTTCCTTTATTTCATAGGCTTTTTTGTAATCCTCAATAAGGCCAAGGTTATTCAGATCGGCCGGCAAAAAGGTTTCATCAAAACCTCCACAGTTTGTCAAAGCGCTGGTACAATAATATTGATCGAGAAGGTCGTAACCAATAAAACTGAAGTTGTTTAAATTGATAAGTGCGCAGTCATGTTCAGGCTCAACCACCACCGCCAATAAATTCAATCTTATTTTTTCTTTTGTTCTTTTCAATACATAGTCCAGTGTTGAAAAGAAGCCTGTTTCGTAACAACCATTAAAAATGATATGTTTCCAGTCATCCTCATTGTTACGGTCAGGCTCAACTAAAACTTCATTCAGGCCGATGTCAAGTGAAAACCAGTTCTGTTAAATGGGTTAGCCGGCTCCACTCGATATATTCGTCCCATCCCATTTGATCTCCATTACTCTGTTTGTCGTACTTTGCCCGTGCGGTATACAAAAATGTTATCTGACGATTATTCATATTGCAAGTCCGTTATGATCCTTTCGCTAAGTTACGGATGATCCGGGGCATTTACTTCAATCGCCGGATTCCCGCAATTTAAATGCGCCCTGATAGACCAGTACAAAGGTATAACTCAATCACCATGCTCACCAACCGGAGGAGCAATTTTTCTGATCAGTAAAATTACTCCCCATGTGCCTGCAATAAACGCAATGATGGAGAAGAATAATATTGGTTGTTCCCTTAAAGTATTCAAACGGTAAAGGAACAAAAGATGCAGAAGGACAAGCAGGCCCAGGATAAATTTGCCCAGCCATGTTTCAGCTTTAAAGGCCTTAGCAGCCTTGTTCCTTTGTTGCTGAACCACCGCATGTACCAGTTTGTTGGAAAAAAAGTCTGTTGGCTTTATTATTCCTTCTTCTTTTAGAATCTCCCTGAGTTTATCTTCCGGCTCTTTATTGTGTTTCATAGTAAATTCCTTGTTTCCTTGTTTAACAATAGCGCTAATTCCGTTTCCAGTTGTTTCCGTCCTCTTAACAGGCGCATTTTGATAGCAGATTTTCCGGCGCCGAGTATTTCACCTATCTCAGTAATATTCTTTTCTTCAATATAGTGGAGTGTGAGCACCAGCCGGTCCTCTGCTGATAACCTTCCCAGCGCCAGGGCTATATATTTTTTCCTTTCTGTATCTTTCAATAAGTCCCAACCCTGATTTTCGGTGGTTGCATTCTCTTCTGCCACCGACGATTGTTCCATACTAATGGTAGGCATTCTCCTGCTTTTAAGCTTAGTTAAAGCGGTGTTATAAACGATGCGGTATAACCAGGTGGAGAATTTGGAGGCCTGCCTGAATTTATCCAGTGAAGCAAATGCTTTCAGGAAAGCGTCCTGTACCACCTCTTCGGCGTCCTCGTTATTTGCAACAACCGACATGGCAATAGTAAAGGAGAAGTCCTTATAAGTATTAACCAGTTGGGCAATACTGTTTATCTCGCCACGTATGGCTTTGTTCCATAAATCCTGTGCCTGTTTATTTTCTCTCTGGGTTGCCATGTAATGATTTAGACTACATGTGAGTGAAAGTGGTCACATTCCGGTGACCACTTTCACTTTTTTGGAGTCTTATTATAGGAACTCAAAAATATTTAAAAAAGTAATCATGGAAATAACGTCCGCCTCCTTGTTCATTGCCATAGCACTTGTTGTTTTTGGAATAAGTTATTACTATTTCACAACAAGATATAAAGAACGAATGACCATTATTGAAAAGGGGCTGCCTCCCGATTTTTTTAGAGGAAGTACCAATTACCTTTTATTTATTCTGTTGCTTGGTATTGTGAGTATCGGGATCGCAGTGGGAGTAGTAGCAGGAACCTTTTTGAGATCGTTGGAGATCAGGGGGATAAAGGATTTTATATTACCCGCTTCCATACTCCTTTTTCTGGGCCTCAGTCTATTAATCTCCTATTTTGTTCTCAGAAGCATCGTGAGAAAAAAATAGATCTCCTTTAGGACTTTCTCTGGTTTAATGTGGCCGCATAAATTAACGGGTTTAAACCCGTTAAGGGAATCTTTATGCCCATAGTTGCCAATAAATTTAAATGTCATGAAAAAAATATTGATAGCAATCTCATTTTCTATACTGACCGGCATTTGCTTTGGGCAAAACCTGGAAAAAGAACTGGATGCTGTATTAATCCGCAGATTTCCCGCCCAGGGACCCGGGGCAGCTGTGCTGGTGGCTAAGGCAAACAGGGTTCTTTATAAAAAGGCGTTTGGCAAGGCTAACCTCGAGTTGAACGTAGCTTTAAAGCCCGGTTATATATTCCGGATTGGTTCTATCACCAAGCAATTTACCGCCTGCGCTATTCTGAAGCTTGCGGAGGAAGGAAAATTGTCACTGCAGAGTGAGGTAACTGAATTTATCAGGGATTATCCCATACATGGTATTACTATTGAACGTTTACTTACACATACCTCGGGAATCAATACGGGGGCCGGAGCATGGACGCCGGAAACAAGAAAGAAAGATTTTACACCACAGGCATTGATAGATTCTTTTAAGCTCCGTCCGCCGGACTTTTTACCCGGCGCCAGCTTCCGTTACAATAACAACGGGTATGTACTATTGGGCTATATTGTTGAGCTGGTTTCCGGTATGCCCTATGAAGAATATATCAGCAGGTATTTCTTTAAGCCCCTTGGGATGAAGAATTCAGGTTACGACAATAGCTCTTTGGTGATCCCCGGCCGAGTCAGCGGATATCAGCGGGATAATGAGCTATACACGAATGCCGACTATTTAAGTATGACCCAGCCCTATTCAGCCGGCTCCCTTTTTTCTACTGTTGAAGATCTTTATACCTGGAACGAGGCGCTAACAGCCGGAAAAGTTATTAATAAAGAAAGTCTCCGCAAAGCCCAAACCTCCTATAAACTGGATAACGGTAAGCTTACCGGTTACGGATACGGCTGGTGGCTGGGAAATATCCAGGGAAGCCCATGTATAAAACACGACGGTCTGATTAACGGGTTCTCCACATTCGCTCTCTATCTTCCGCAGGAAAAAATTTTTGTGGCCGTTTTTACAAATTGTGAAAATAACAACCCTGAGGTCATAGGGTCTGAAATTGCAGGAATAACCATTGGTAAACCCTATCACACAAATGAGATCGGGTTACCTATGGAACAGTTGAAATCGTATGCAGCTGTTTATGAATCAGCAACAGAGGGACAAAGAACGGTATCTTATGAGGACGGACGGCTCCTGTATTTTGTAAAGGGCGGCTCCAAAGCGCGCCTGATCCCTTTTGAAACGGACAGGTTCTATTTTGAAAACAGCCTGGATATCATAGAGTTTTTAAGAAAGAAAGATGGCAGGATAACCGGGATGACTTTAGAAACAGCCGGAAAAATAAATACATTTATCCGTACAGGTATTAAGCCGGATAACCTGTACGCAATAGATATTTCAACGCAGCTGCTTGAAAAATATGTTGGAAAATACCAATTCCCGGATAATTTTATCCTGATAATTACCAGGGACGGAAACCGGCTGTATGGAAAAGGAACGGGACCGCGGCAAATAAGACAGGAAATAGTACCCTACGATACATGCAGTTTTTTTGCCAGGAATTTGGATGCCCGGTTGATGTTTCACCTGGATGAAAAAGATACTGTTATAGGACTAACAAAAATTCAGAATGGTGAATCTGTGGCGAAGAAAATTGAATGACCTGGATGATGTGTAGGATATTGTAATACCGGTTGTAACACTGTGCTATTGGTTGTAATCATGCCAGCGGCTGTAACATGCTGCCAGCTATACTATCACGCTACTGGCTGTAACATGGCGCAATTAGCTGCGGCATCAATATAATTGGTTGCGCAATATCCTTTTGATCATTTGTATAGTGGAACGGCTGATCTGCCCTTTATACTTCTGAAGGATAGTACTTTCACTAACGCCATCGCTTAACTCATTCACCACCCGCAACCATTTGCCGAGGAATTCGGAATTGGGAGTACGGTAGCGCATCAGTCTCCTGACGGTCTCAATAACAGATTTGCTAACGGTGCCTTCATGCAGTTCAAAAACTTCGTCGTTGTTAAGGCCCAGTTTGATATCATCAGCAATCCTGGAATAATCCTGCAGGTATTTTTCATTAGCCTCCATTACCTGTAACAGGGGATTGTCGCTGAAAGCAATATCTGTATTTTTCCGGTGCTGCTTTTGTAAGGCATGCAGGGCATAGTTCCGGGCAATATTGTCGCAAATAATAAGATCGTCTTTGTTAAGCTCAAACCATTCGCCTTTTACCCGCTTGTGCTGGAATACGATATGCAGGCTTTCTTCCAGGGCAGTCATATTCATCGCTTCATATTGCCTGATAACACGGAACATTACGGGCAGGTGAGTATGGTAAGCCGCCAGACGCTTATGCAGGTCCTGCGTTTTACCGATCTTATACAGGTTTTTACCCGTGTTCAGAATGTACACACACTTTCCAATTTGTACTTGCTCCATGAGGGTGTTTTCGCGCTTGCTGGTGATAATTAAGTTATCAATTTACGACTATGATTTTTATATACAAAATGGAATAATCAGGCTGAATGGTAATACGAGGAGAAAGAGCAACATACGGCCGGTTATCAGGTAGCGGTGACGGGTGTCCGTTAAGCTTTTACACTAATGGTTATGGGTAGCCAATATTCGGCAGAATCGGCGGATTTGTTTTTCGGCGCATCTGGCAGTGAATAACTTTGGGTTGTGTTTTGAAGTACAACCCTGTCTGATCAGACGGAAAGTTTAACAGGCATAGCTATAGAAATTGCCTGGTCTTTCAGAAAAAACACTTTGAGAAGATTAACTTTTATAGTAAGATGAATAATGAGCAGTTCCCGGATAACAGGACGAAGCTATCCGGGAAACTGCGTTATCCATAAATAATAAATCCTTTCTCAATAGAATTTATTTTCCTGAACGTTATCCGGAATACCCCGATGCCATTGCTGCTGCCGTTGGGATTGCTATTGCCTTCAATGGTTTCGATGAAGCCGCCGTTGACGGCGGTAACAATGCCGGTATGACCAAACCCGCCGCCATGGCTTTTAATGAAGATGCTGCCCGGAACCACCAGTGAAGGATTATTGACAGCCTTTGCGGTAGTGATTTTTACTGCGTTGGTCCGGTTCCAGTGGTCAAGGCAGCCTGCTGTTTTTACAACGGGGTTAGGGATGCCCAGTTCTGCAGCAGCTTTTTTAAAGCACCAGTATACAAATGCGGCGCACCAGTAGTTGCCCGGAGGAGTATTGGTACTGGCAAGATAGGCTTCTACCTGTGGCCCGCGGTTGCTGCCTGGCGGCACCTCCATTACGCCAATCTGGCTTTTGGCAACTTCAATGGCTTTTGCAAGTAAGGGGGCAGGCGCTTCATGTTGCTCGGGCACGCCATCGTCAAACAGTACTTCCCAGGTAATGGCGCCTACTTCACCATCCACAATAAGGGGATTGCCAAACCGGTCGCGGTGCATGGCCTGGAACTGCTTTACGGCCGACACGGTTTTAGGGCCAAACGTACCTGTGCCCTGCAGGGCGCCGATACCCAGCTCAATAAGTCGCTGCTGAATAGCTTTTACGATCTGGCTGTTTTTTTCTCCAGCCTTAATTACTTTGTTGGGGTAGTTCATAACAATTGATTTTTAAAAAGTTGGGGTAAGAAAGAATTATATACAATGGTTTAAAAATCTTATTGGTATAACAGGGTTATCTAAAGATAACAATTTCCCGGCATTTTAAAGATTAAAGAGGGCGCTTCATTCCAGATGAAGCGCCCTCTTTTTTATTTATGGAAGCGGTTTTTAGAAGTTGGTATTAACAATCAGCGTATTCCTGTCGGATGCCGCAAAATCCATGGGGATAATACCGTACCTGCCATGTGTATTATTGGTGAAGTAGGTATTGATCTGTGGATTAATGGCATTGGATACCGTGGTAATGCTTGGAATGCCGAAGATGAGCGATTTGTAACCGCTGGTGAAATTGATATACAGCACGGATTGGCTGCCATTTTTTGCTTCTGTGAAAAGATTGGTGATACTGGTCCATTTCCCGTTATTATCGGGCACTACGTACTGGTCCTGCACACGGAGGGAGGAATTGGCGTTATTAATGGAAAAAGTGGTGTTATCGGCCCAATTGGTGGCCTCAATGCCTTTGGGGGTACCTGAGGCTCCAAACCGTCTCAGCAGCACAATTTTGCCCCTTACCTGGCCGAGATTGGGCACGGCGTCGCCCAGGTACCATCTGGATGGCTGCAGTTGGGTATAGCTGTCGAAAGTTTGTTCGAAGGAACGGGTGTTGTTGGTAGGGTCATACTCTTCCTTTACGCACATAATGATGGTTTCTGTAGGATTTGCCGCCAGGAAATCGTAACAGGCGGTAGTTACGTCCGTAAAGTTCAGGTTCTGGTAAATAGAGCCATGATGAATAGCGAAGGCATCCCCGATATGCCTGCACCGGATATCCAGGAAGCGGGTACCTGCATCCAGCTGCTCGCGGATGCTGAGGTTCTGGCATTTGGCAGTACCGCCAACAGGTTCCACCCGGGCGCCGCTATCGTGCGTACCTGGAATGGAAAGGCTGGTAAGACTGGTATTGTCTGCAATAGCGCCCATCCATCCTGTAAGGGTTACGTTTAGGGTGTTGGTAAGAGCGGTGTTGTTCGCTGTTTCAATGCCGGCTAAAGCATTGGGATTTGCCAGGTCTTTTTTACAGCCAAAAAGAGAACATACGGCTAAAGCCAGGGAGAGGGTTTTTAGGTTCATAGTGAAAGTATTTATCTTAAAAATACAGGACAATACCGTTTGGTTCATTGCAGTGGAAATTAATTGTGAGTTAACATTCTTTGATATGGAATTAACAAATCCTGCAGGTAACGAAAACGTGTGATTTTTTATCAGCACAGGAATGTCTATCTTTATACCACGTAGTACCACATCAACCAGATTCGCTTGTTATAGGAAGTGTCCAAATTTATTTTGAATACCGTGCAATTAAATAGTGAACCGGATTTACTATTAAAAGTGTCGCAGGGCGATGAAGCTGCCTTTGCACACCTGTTCCACACCTACCAAAACAGGCTGGGAGCCTTTGTTATGCAGCTTACGGGATCCAGGCCGCTCGCAGAAGAAATTGTACAGGAAATATTTATCAGGATATGGGAAAAGCGGGAAAAGCTAAGCCAGGTGGAACATTTTCATCCCTATTTATATACGGTAGCCAGGAACTATAGCTTGTCTTTCCTTAAAAAGCTGGGGCGGGAACTGGCTCAGAAGCAGGCATGGGAAATGAGCATGGCCACACGGGGGGAAGAGGAAGATACTGTTATCAGGAATTACCGGCGCATAATAGACCAGGCCATCTCTGAATTGCCTGCGCAGCGGCAGAAGGTATACCTTTTAAGCAGGGACGAAGGACTCCGCCAGGCTGAAATTGCAGAACGTATGGCAATTTCACTGGAAACAGTAAAAAAGCATATGGTACTTGCGCTCCGCTCTATCAGGAGCTACGCAATGGCTCACCCGGAAATCAATATACTGATACTTGTTCTGACTGCGCCTTTCAGGATTTGAAAAAAAATTTCTCATCCATTACCTCTTTTTAGTACCTCCTGCTGTCTTATAGTATAGAATCAATCTATGCTAATGGACAATACCCGGTTGCGATACCTGCTTAGCCAATACGCGGGCAAAACGATCACACAGGCGGAAGAATCCGAATTGAGTGATTTTTTAAATGCGGCAGATAATCAAACGCAGCTGGAATTGCTGATAGAGGAAGCCTGGATAAAGTCTGGTGAGGAAGATGAAAACATTTTTCCCTCGCCCGAACTGAACCAGGGATCGTTACCCGCTCCGTTAAGACCGGTTCGCTGGCTGCGTTGGGCCGCTGCGATATTGTTGCTGATTGCCGGCGCCGGTGCATGGCTGCTGGCTGCAAGGAGGGGGAAAATGGAAAAAGAACCGCCTGCCATAGCTGTAAACACAAAAAAAGATGTAGGGCCGGGCGGGTCGAAGGCGATGCTTACGCTGGCTAATGGTAAGGAAATAGCGCTCGACAGTACCCTTAAAGGTACATTAGCCAAACAAGGGGAGGCAAACCTGCACGTGAGCCCCGGAATGCTTAAATACGACCAAAACAGGCAGTCATCTGTCAATACAATAGCCTATAATATATTAAAAACGCCCAAAGGAGGGCAGTACCAGCTGGAATTGCCCGACGGCTCAAAAGTATGGCTCAATGCGGCATCTTCCCTGAAATTCCCTACCGCCTTTCGTGGAAAAGAAAGACGGGTGGAACTAAGTGGAGAAGCTTATTTCGAAGTGGCCCGGAATGCCAGTCAGCCTTTTTTTGTATCGGTAAATAACGCCAGCATCGCGGTACTGGGTACCAGTTTCAATGTAATGGCCTATGCGGACGAGGCGGCCATGAGAACCACCCTGCTGGAAGGCGCCGTAAAAGTAAGCCAGGCAAGTACTTCCAGCTTGTTGAAGCCGGGAGAACAATCACTACTGGAGCCTAACGGCCGGATGGAAGTAATAGAAAAAGCCGATGTAAACCTGGCAGTTGCCTGGAAAAACGGCCTTACCTCTTTTAAAAGCGCAGATATCAAAACAATCATGCGACAGGTGGAACGCTGGTATGATGTGGAGGTGGTATATAACGGAACTATACCCTCCCGAAGGTTCACAGGAGATATTCCACGCGATGCCAACCTGTCTGAATTATTACGGTTACTGGAAATAAGCAGGATCCATTTTAAAATGGAACAACGGAAGCTGATCGTTATGCCGTAAGCAACTGAATCTAATTATTATATCAACCAAATCACTATTACCATGAATAACGGTCCCTGAACGACGTGTGGTAAGAACCGGGGCATAAAAAACCAGGAGCGATCTCACCCGCCCCTGGTAAAAAAGCCTGGGTCTGATACCTGACATCAATACTTAGCAGAAATCAAGAATTATCTCAACCCAAACACTACAAATGTATGCAATCTAATTGTCATGCAAAGCCCGTCTATATACCCGGGCTATTATCAACCATCAAAGATCGTGTCCTGACATTCCGGAAATCAGGTGCCCATCTGAGGATAAAAAAACAACTGATTAAGCAAATGAAAATTACAGCTATCCTCTTAACGGTAGTTTGTTTGCAGATCAGCGCAAAAAGTCTGTCGCAACAGATCACTTTGTCGCAAAAGAACGCTCCGATCCAGAAGGTATTTGAAGAAATAAAAAAACAATCAGGCTATAAATTCTGGTATGAAGATGCCATGCTTACGAAAAGTAAGCCGGTAGACATTTCCATCCGGAACGGATCCCTGGAGGAAGTACTGGCATTGCTGTTTAAAAATCAGCCTTTCAGCTATGAGGTGATAGGAAAGATCATCGCTGTAAAAGAAAAGGATATACAACTGCAGCATGCTTTACCCTATATGATGATACCTGAAGTCGTGCTTCGTAAAATAAGCGGCCTGGTAAAGGACAGCACAGGGGCTCCCATTCCGGGAGTCACTATCCTCATAAAAGGTACCAAAACCGGTGTTACTACGGATGTGCAGGGCCGGTTCAGTATCGATGTGCCGGATGGCAACGTGGTACTGGTTTTTACCTCGGTTGGGTTTGAACCCAGGTCTGTCACACTGGGTACTTCCACTTTCCTGAACGTAACACTTACTACTGCCTCCAGCGGGCTGAATGAAATGGTGGTAACGGCCCTCGGTATCAAACGCCCGAAGGGTACACTGGGATATGCTATCAGCACCATTAAAGCAGATGAGCTTACAAAGGCCGGTACTACCATGAACCCCTTCCTGGCTTTGTACGGTAAGGCGGCAGGTGTTGGCGTAAATGTTGGCACCTCCGGTCCGCAGGGTGGCGTAAGGATCAATATCCGAGGTGCAGCCAGTATGAACCCGGACCAGAATGTACGTCCCCTGTTTGTGGTAGACGGCGTTATCCTCAGCGACCGTAAAACACAGATAGGCGGCGACGTTGGACAGGGTTTCGACTATGGCGCCGGTATCAACGATATCAACCCCGACGATATCGAATCGATCGATATCCTCAAAGGCGCAAAAGCTACCGTATTGTATGGTAGCGATGCAGCGAACGGTGTAATGATCATTACTACTAAAAATGGCCGCAATGTGAAAGGCTTCGGTATGACGGCCAACGTGCAGCACACCATTGAACAACCGGTATCTTACCTGAAATTGCAAACCAAATACGGCCTGGGAGATAACCTTTACGATACCACTTATGCCACTATTAATGGTGTACAAACCAGGATGCTGCCCAATAAACGCTTCAGTTTCGGCCCCGCCTTCGATGGCGCCGATGTGATGTTCTACGATAGCTCCATCGTGAAAAATTCGCCACACGCGAATAACTTTATGTCCCTTTTCCAGAATGGTCGTTCCACTTCTGCTAACGTAGCTATTGCCGGTAGCAACGAAAAAGGCAGTATCAGGGCTTCTTATACCAACTATAACTACCAGGATATTTCCGGCGATAACTCCTGGCAAAAAAGAAACTCTTTCAGCTTTAATGGAAATATCAAGGCCTCTGAACTGGCTTCCTTTGAAGTGATCTCCAACATTTACAGCATCTCTACACAAAACCGCCGTTCACAAAACGATGGCCCTGTGGCATGGGGATACCCGGTGGATTATGATTATAACCTTATATACCCTTATTATACAGATGCTACCGGTTATAAAAGAGACCTTTCCAATGCCCGCGTATCTGATGCGTTTACAAGGCTGGGCAGCTACCTGTGGAATACCAAAATGAACCGTTATAAGGATGAGAATATACACATGATCACCTCTGCCAAGGTAACGCTGAACTTCACGAAAGAGCTGTTCCTCGTAGGTCAGGCAGGACTGGATTATGATAACACTAACTACAACACGGAAGTAAGCGTAACAAGGGTGCTCCCAACGGTTGCAGGGGGAAGCTTTGGCGTGGCAAAGGAAAATTCCACCACTCAAACCTACCAGGCATTATTGAACTATAATAAAACCTTCCTGAACAACGATCTCCGCTTGTTTGCATTCGGAGGTGGCGTATACCGCCTGCGTAATGTGGATTATCTTGGTACAAACACAGTTGGCGGGCTTACCTTTCCCGACTGGTATTCGTTTTCCAACCAGCTGGGTACACCTAATGCAGACAATGCCTACCTGCTGAGGAATTACACCAGGGGATCTGATGTATTATATAGTTTGCTGGCATCTGCAGCTCTGTCATGGAAGAATGAGTTTACATTGGAATTGCAGGGACGCCAGGACTGGAACTCTACGCTGCCTCCTGAAAACAATAAGTACTTTTATCCCGGTGCAGCGCTTACCTGGAACTATACCGAACGTTTCCCGCTTGCCGGCGTAAATACAGGGCAGTTCAGATTATCCTGGGCAGATGTGGGTAACGGTACCACCCGTTATTTTGCCAATAACCTGTATGGATACAACCGTCTCCCAAGCACCGGCGCCAATTCCGTTTCACCACCGGATAAGCTGTTGCCGGGCGCGCTGAAGCCTGAGCGCAAAAGAGAGTTTGAAGTAGGTGTCAACAATACTTTCCTGCCTCAGGACAGGATCATCCTCGACTTCTCCTTCTATACTAATCACCGTTATAACCAGATCATCAGTCTGCCTATTTCTTCTGCCTCCAGTTCTACCGGTATGATCGTAAACGCCGGAGACGTAAAAGCCTGGGGCTTTGAGCTGGCGTTAACAGGCGTACCGCTGGTTGGTAAAAATTACCGCTGGAGCCTTACACTGAATGCCGCCAGCCAGGGATCAAAAGTAATAGACCTGTACCAGGGTGTTACCAATTATCCTTTCAGTAACCTGATCAATGGCGCCGCTGCATCTATTCATGCAGATGAAGGCCGCCCTTATGGCGAAATTGTTATGCTGGACTATAAACGTGATGAAGCAGGTAACAAAGTAGTCAACAACCAGGGTATCTATATCCTTGATGATCAGAAAACAACAGTGGCCGGTAACGTAATGCCAAAAGTTTACGGCGGGTTCATTTCCGACTTCATGTATAAGAATTTCAATTTCCGCATAGGATTGGATTATAAATACGGCGGTACCATTTTCAGTTATACGAATAACCGCTTAACAGGTGTAGGCCAGCTGGAAAATACCATGCAATACCGTGATGAAGAAAACGGAGGCCTGGCTTATTACATCAATAGCAGCGACCAGAAAGTGCCCTGGCAGCATTCACAGCCAGCTCCTGCCCAGTCTAAAGATGGTAAGGTGTATCATGATGGACTTGTTCTTCCGGGTATGAAAGTGGACGACAATGGTAAATACGTAACCAACGATATTATCACCAGCGCCGCTACTTATTATGGAAGCTATGCCAACGACCTGGCCACCTCTTTCCCACCCGACCGGTTGTTCAAAAACAATTATATCAAGGTGAGGGAAGTAGCGCTTTCCTATACATTACCTGCGGATATTTCCAAAAGGATAAAGATGCAAAGGCTCACGATTACAGCGGCCGCCCGTAACCTGTTCTATCTTTATAAATCTATTCCCAATATTGATCCGGAAGGAGCGTTGGGCGCAGATGTTTTCGTGGAAAATACCATCTACCCTTCCCAAAGGACTTACTCCCTGGGGTTAAATGTTGCTTTCTAATGTATAAACTGAAAAAAATGAAAAAAGCTTATTTATATATTTTCCTGCTCTCGGCCTCCTTCCTGGGAGCCTGTAAAAAGGACCTGGAAGATCGCTTCTACGATAAAGATAAACTCACTACCGGTAGCGATATTGATGTAGTACCGGGAATGTTTACCGCCCTGCTTACAAATAATAAAATATTTGCGCAGGATTATGGAGAATGGTACTACCTGCTCAATGGAGGTACCAGTATTACGGGTTATGAGCAGGTGGCACAGCGTTTTGTGTCTTACCGTTACGATTGGTTCTCTACCTATAATGATTTAACCACGGGTAATGGCTTTGACGATTCTCCTATCAACGGGCAGTCTTTTTTTCAGCATAGTTATACCCGGTTGAAGAATTATGAAGTGATCCGCGATTCCGTGGAGGCACGTACCGGTCAGCTGAAACTGGATGGAGATGTGTACCTGAAACTGGTGAGTTTTATTAAATGTTACCAGAGTGCAAAGCTGGTGGATTTCTTTAATTCAGTACCTTATTCAGACGCTTTCCAGGGCGCTAAAAAAGAACCGAAGTATCTTTTCCCAAAGTATGATGATCCGAAGGAAATATATCAATCTATCATACAGGAACTGGGAACAATTGTAGACGGTTTGCCAGGTGCATATTCGCAGATGTCGGCTGCAGCTCAAACTGTTTTTACAGAGCAGGACCTTGCTTTCCATGGAGATATCAATAAGTGGGTATCCCTGATCAATTTTACCCGTCTGAAATTACTGGTAAGAATTGCCGGTGTAGAAGAAGCATATGCCAAACCACTGATCCAGGCAACGTTGGCAAAGCCTTTGCCGCAATCAGACCTTTATTGGTTCTACTGGTTTGATATAGATCCAACCGGTGGCGGAACATGGATCCGTGGTGTGTATGAAAATACTTTTGCCTCTTTCATTCCGAATATCATTATGAAAAGGCTGAACTATGGTACACCTGCCTATCAGCAGGGAATTGATGATCCACGCTTACCGGTACTGGCTATGCCAACAAAGTATATGGATTACCGTGGTGTGTCTGCCAATATTGAAGAACAAACTGCATTGTACAACAGTGGAGAAAGATATTATCCCTATGCAGATAATATTGCTTCCACTTTTTCTACCAACGCTAAATCCACTTACAATCACGCTACATTCCACCGCAATTCAAAAATGCCGGTGTATATGAGCACTCTGGGAGAACTGGATCTGCTGCTGGCCGAAATTGCATTGAAAGGATTGGCAAACACAGGTAAATCAGCAGAAGAGCATATTAAGGATGAAGTAACGCATTCCGTTGCCTTCTGGTATACAATTAACCAGCTGAGCAGCTATGCTAAAACCCAGATGACACCAGAACAAACAGCGATGGTATATCCTACCAAACCATCTGATGCAGTGATAAGCGCATGGGGAGATGTAATTAAAGCCAAATTCGCTGCCGCGCCCACACAGGACGATAAAATGGAGATCCTGATGCAGCAGAAATATATCCACCTGAACCTCTACCAGCCGTATGAGCTCTGGGCAGAGCTGAGAAGGACCCGTCATCCGAAACTGGAACCATTTACCTGGCATTCTTCTGTATGGAAGCCAATGCCGGAAAGAGTGCGTTATCCAACCATCGAGTTGACCAATAACCCGGATAATTTCAAAAAAGTGGCCGGTGAAAATAATTTAACCAGCCCTATTTTCTGGGTACCTGCTGCGGCAAGAACAAAGAATCCCTACTGGGATAATTATAATTACCAATAGCAGAGAGCAATGATGTCGGAAGAGAGCTGGCTTATTTAGCCGGCTCTCTTTTTTAGTGCCATATTGCGATGCACGCCGCCGCCAGTGTTAACCCTATCAGTGCATAGTAAGCAGCTTTGGTAAACGGTTTATTGGTAAAGCGTATATTGATCAACGTTACCAGCAGGAACATACCGGTTTTGGGAACCACTTTATAATAATTAATATGCGGATATTTCAATGCTACCAGTATTATACCTGTTACCAGCAGCGCGATACCCAGCAGCAATCCTTTATGGTCGCGGATCTTTGTGTGATAATCGGATCGTTGCGTTACCAATATAGCGAGATATCCCAGAAAACATCCGAAGTGAAGTAGTAAAATAAGACTAAAGAGCATGGGATGTTTTTTTGGCGGTGAAAGTAAGATAGTATCCTCCCAGTCCCGATGCCATCACAATGGCCACCAGGTGAGGGATCAGTTTATCAATTGTATGTGCAGGGTTGTTCAGCACCAGGCAAAAATCCATTACTGGAACAATGGTGCCTGCCAGCAGTAATATGCCAAGTGCGCGGCGCTCCCCGGTCCATAGTATGCCCAGTATAGCGATACCGGTGAACAGGTCGCGGATGCCTTTGATATAATGAAAGGAAAAATTACCATTTTCAGGGACGCTGATACCAAAGTCGGCTTCTGCTACTAATGGGCTAAAGAGAAAACGAAGGCCGATAAATACCAGCAAAGCTCCCATTGATAAGGTGGCATAGAAGGCGGTTTTTTCAGAGATGTTTTTCATTTGTTGCTTTTTTATGATGATGCAACAAAGGTATATACCGCTTTCCGCCGGTTCGTTCACCCAGGTTAATAAATTCAGGTCATCAGCCGTTTCCTGATCCTGCTTAGCGACGGTGGTTTTACACCCACGAAAGAGGAAATGTGGTACTGGGGGATACGCTGCTGCAGGTCGGGGTAGTTGTTTATAAAATGCAGGTAACGCTGTTCTGGCTGGTCTTCATAAAAAGAGGTGGCCTTTTTCAGTGCATATACATACAACTGTTCGCAAATTAGGCGGCCAAACTTTTCACCTTCTTTTACTTTACTGTAAATAAGTTGAAGGTTTTCATATGAAGCGCATAAAATTTCTGTTGGTTCAATGCACTGGATACTGCGCCGGGAAACCGAGTGATCAAGAAAGCTTTCATAGTTACAGGTAAAATCATTTTCCTTTCCAAAATCAAATGTCAGTTCTTCACCGGAATCTTTGATACTGTAGTAACGGATCAACCCCTTCACAATAAATCCTGCTTCGCGGCATACCTGTCCCTGCCGCAGGAAATAATCATTTTTCCGGAACTGCCGGCTTACGAACAAAGAAGAGATAAACTGTTTTTCGTCTTCATCCATGCGGATAAAATGCCCAATGGCGTTGATCAGGTTAGTGTGTATGCTCATCTGTAAAACGGTTTAACTGGGCTTGTATACCTTGTTTTTCGGTATCAGTTTTAGCCAGCTGGAAGGCTTTTTCGAAGCTTGCTTTTGCTTTTTTATTGTCGATATTCTTATACAGTTCTCCCAGCAGAACATAGTAAAAGTGATTATTCTCCAGCTTTAATTTTTCTGCTTCAGCCAGCGCTTCGCGCTGCCCGTTTGCCTTATACAATGCAAAGGTACGGTTCAGGGCTACACTGGGAGAGTAATTGATCATTAAGAGGGCATTGTATAACTGGAGGATCTCGTTCCATTTTTCAGGCGTATCTTCCTTTATGCAGTGCCAGTAAGCAATACGGGCTTCCAGGTGGTAGGAGCTTACTTCATTTCCTTCGGCAGAAAGCTGCAGGAAATGGATGCCCTGGTTAATTAGTGAATAGTCCCACAGCGATTCATTCTGCGCCTCGTACAATACTACCTCGCCTTCGCCTGCCTGCCTGGCATTGAAGCGGGACGCGTGAAAGCACATCAGGGCAATAAGCGCGTTTGTTTTGGGCAGATTGGTTTTGTCGTACGCAGTGAGCATCAGCCCCAGGCGCAGCGCTTCCAGGCAAAGATCCTGCTGCAGTATCTGGTTTTGTGTCTGCGAATAATACCCTTCGCTGAAAAGCAGGTAAATAATATGCAGCACATTGTCCAGCCGTTGGGGGATATCGTTTTCCGGCGGAAGCTCCATTTTGATCTTTTCCGCACGCAATTTTTCTTTGGCCCTGAATAATCTTTTATTAATGGTTTCCTTGTTAGATAGGAAAGCTTCTGCAATTTCATCGATCCCAAAACCGCAAAGGATACGCAGTGCCAGGCCTATTTGTGCTTCGCTGGCAATAGCGGGGTTACACACGGCAAAAAGCATTTGCAGCTGACTGTCCTGGATATTTTCCTGGGAAAAGCTCAGCGCCTCTGCCTCATCGGTCTGCTCCTGCCGGGCTGTTATTTCAGGCAATACTTTTCTGTCAAATATTTTATTTCTTCTGAAATGATGTATCGCTTTTTGTTTGGCTACGGTATAAAGCCAGGCGGTTGGATTGGGAGGAAGCCCTTTCATACCCCACGTTTCAGAGGCCAGCAAAAATGTTTCACTCACAATATCTTCCGCAATTTCAATATGCTGTAACCCGAAAAGCTTGCTGATCACAGCCACCATCTTAGAGAATTCCTGCTTAAATAAATGCTTCAGTGATTCGAGCTCCTTTTCCATATTAAAACAGTAAAAACCACTCTAACGAAAGAGTGGTTTTTTTATTTTTCGCTGATTACCGGTTACAAAACAATTTCCCTGATCTCAACACTGCCTCCGGTTTCCAGTACCGGGCAGCCGTGCGCCAGTGTGGTAGCCTCTTCCAGTGTATCAGACTTTACTACCAGGAACCCGCCCAGTCTTTCCCTGATCTCAACAAACGGGCCGTCTGTAATCACACCTCCCGGTTTCAGTACTTTTCCCTCCTGGGCAAGACGGCTGCCCTTGTTCCCCAGTTTGCCCTCTGCGGCAATACCGCCCGCCCAGTCCTGCCACTTCTTTGTCAGCGCCCGGAAATCTTCTGCAGACAGGTCGCGATAGGCGAAGTCAGCCTGGCGGAATAGCAATAAGAATTCTTTCATCTCTTCATAATTTAAATCACGGTGAAATATATGAATTAATTAGCTTTCACCTTGAATAATCCCGGTGTATAACTTCCCGCAGCAGTACGGAAGGCGATATTAAGACGGTTATAGCTGTTAATGGTGGTAATAGCTATGGTCAGGTCTACAATTTCTTCTTCTGAGAACTGCTGGCGCACCTGGTTGTATACATCGTCCGGTACATCGCTGTTGGTGATCCTGGTTACTGCTTCTGCCCAGGCAAAGGCTGCCCGTTCACGGTCGGTATATACAGTAGCTTCTCTCCAGCCTGCCAGCATATAAAGGCGCTGTTCTGTTTCTCCTTCTTCCCTTGCGTCTTTGGAGTGCATATCCAGGCAAAACCCGCAACCATTCATTTCTGATACCCGGAAATAAATTAAATGCTGCAGTGATCTTTCAATGGATGATGCCGCAAGGTATTTACTTACTCCGGATAATGCTTTCACTGCGTTAGCGCCATTGGTCAGAAGATTAATTCTCTGTTTCATGTTTATAAGTTTTATTGGTGAATATTTGTTTGTTTATACACCAATAAGGATCGGTAAAAAGGAAATTGGACATCTGCCCGGAAATTTTTTTATATTTTTTTTTCGGGCGGATGAATAAAGGCCCTCAGCGCCTGTGCCTGGCAGAAATATGAATTAATCATTTGTTAATCACCCCGCTTTCACAATTGTAAAACACTTTGGCGGACCGTAATTTTTTCTTTTGACGGATGATTGCACAAACTTATCCGCGTACCGGGAAAATGCTGGCCTTTTTTATTTTTACATGGTCGTTTACAGTTATATCCGCTAAAGCTCAGGAGGTAAGGCCCCTCTATAAGGACTCTGTTCCTAACAGTATTGGTAAAACCGCCCCGGCAGATGCCCCCACCATCACCATCTATAAGCCTGAAAAGCCTAACGGCGCAGCGGTGATCATCTTCCCCGGCGGCGCATACGCGTTCCTGGCCTTTGCGGAGGAAGGCACCAAAATAGCCGAAGCATTTATTACCAAAGGAGTTACTGCTTTCGTGGTAAAATACCGCCTGCCTTCAGATGCTACCATGCGGGATAAAAGCATGGGGCCTTTGCAGGATGCGCAGCAAGCCATTAAGCTGGTACGCATGAATGCGGCAGAATGGGGGCTGGATCCGCATAAGATCGGTATTGCAGGTTATTCTGCCGGTGGCCATGTGGCGTCTACGCTGGGTACGCACAGTGGCCGCAGCTATGTACCCAATAAGGAAAACACGGACCTGCGCCCCGATTTTATGATCCTCGTATATCCCGTGATCAGCATGAATAAAGACCTGGCCCACCAGGGCTCAAGCATTAACCTGCTGGGAAATGAACCATCCAAAGAAAAGATCGCCTTCTTTTCCAATGAAGAGTGGGTGAACAACAATACGCCGCCGGCTTATATCACACATACCAGCGATGATGCCGTAGTGAATGTAAATAACAGTATTGCCTTTTACCAGGCCATGCTGAGAGGAGGTATCCCTGCCGAGCTGCATCTCTATCCTACCGGCAACCATGGCTTCACCCAACGGATACCGGTCAACGAATGGCTCGATCCTATGTTGTGGTGGATGAAAAGAGGGGGCTGGATCCCCAACACCCCCTGATCTGATATTAAATCATGGCATAGCCGTATGAACAGGTCGCACAGCAGGCTTTGAGTGCAGCAGCTTTATCAGCGGCCGCTCTACCTTGTAGTAGAAGAAAATGCCCACTGCCACCGCCAGTACCATATGCACAATAACCGAAAGGTCTGCATTCAGGAAGTAACCGGTGGAAGCATATATCTGCGCGATAAAATAATAGAAAGTATAGTGGGTAAGATAAATGGAATAAGAAGCGTCACCTATCAGTAAGCCCAGCCTGTTGTTCCAGAGTTTTGTCCATATACCCTGCTGTTCAAGGAAAATGCATCCGGCCAGGATACACGCACTGGGCAGGCCCCATAATAATACCCGTTTTAAACTGCCGGTACCGCTGGTAACACTGCTCAGCTCAGATATATTTCCAAAGCCATAAACAACATTATAAACATAACCGCCTATTCCCAGCAAAAGTAATAACCCGGCTATGCCGGTAGCTACCTTTACATGCCGGTACAGCCAGAAAATGACCACACCAAAAAGGAATTCCAGCATAATAGGGTTGGTGTAAAATATCAACCGGAAATCGGCTGGCTTGAGCAGCTGGCCTATAGTCACCAGCACGGGGATAACAAGTAACAGCAATAAGGTTTTATATCTTGTACGGAATAAGATCAGGAAGAAAAAAAGACAATAGAACCACCACTCAAAACTAAGCGACCAGCCTACTACCAGAATTGGCGCCAGCCACTTCTGCGAGTTCAGTACAGGTAACATAAACACTGTGTCCCTCCATCCGTAAAGGATAGCCGTAACAGGGTACATCCGGTCAAAAAAACAAAAGAATACCATATAGCAAACACTTGCTACATAGTAAATAGGATTGATCCGCAGGAAACGTTTTTTCAGGAAATCCATTCCATCACGCGCACCAAAATAATTACTGGCCACATAACTGATAATAAATCCTGAGATACCAAAGAAGAGGTCTACACCAATAGCGCCGAAGTTTTCAAGGAAATAGAATTTTTGCTGATGGGAAACGGTAAATGCTTCCTGCAGATCTATGGCATGCACATGTACCACAAGGATAACTGCTACTGCCCTTAATAACTGTATGCTGTTAATCTTCATAAATGGGATACTGATTGAGGGTAAAGGATGGCAACACCGGTCACTTTTGTGTAAAGCAAGTTAAGCCGGGCTGCTGTAATTACACCTCAGTCGGTATCGTGTGCTCAGCCATGCAACGATTGCCAGGTTTCCCTGCTGATGGTAAACCAGTTATGCAGTATTTCTTCTTCGTAAAAAGTACCATCCGGCCTGAAGCCGGCTTTTTCTAAAACACGTTTCGATGCAGCATTGCCTGCATCTGCCATGGCATAAATATTTTCCAGGTGAAGCCGGTTAAAGCCATAGTCCAGGCAGGCCTGTGCACACTCTGTAGCATATCCTTTCCCCCAGTATTCCTGGATGAACCGGTAGCCAAGATCATAATAATTAACATGGCCATTGGTAGGCTTTTTCACCAGCTTTAATCCAGCCCATCCCACAAACCGGTTGCTCTCTTTTTCCACCACTGCCCATCTGCCAATACCATTCTCCCGGTATTGTTGCCGGATAAACCGGATCACTTCCCGCGATTCTTCAATAGTGCTTAAGGGCTTATTTCCCAGGTATAAGTGCACGGCCTTGTCTGAATCCAGTTCAAACACGCCGGCCGCATCAGCCGGTATCAGTTCCCTTAAGATCAACCGGGGCGTGGATGCAAAGATCTCCATACACATGTTATTTGGCGCCCAATTTAAAGGAACTATCTTAAACAGGAACAATAAAAAAGGAATTTTATTTAGGCATCAGCAGGAAATTAGTGCCCGCTTCCGCTTTGGTGGATTTTTTCTGGTACTGGTAAGGGGAGAAACCGGCAAATTCTTTGAAAGCCCGGATGTAATGGGACTGATCGGCATAGTCGTGCTCAAAAGCAATATCAGACAGCTTACTGTAATTATTGCTTTTTAACTGCTTTAATGAATTCTGAAAACGGCATATCCGGGAAAATAATTTCGGGGAGATGCCAACGCCCTGTTTAAACCGGCGCTCAAAACTTCTTTCCGTTAACTGCAACTGCTGCTGCAGGTCTTTTAATGCAATACTCCCGCCCGATTCAATGATCTGTGACAACGCAAAATGCGTGATCTCATCGGCCGATGCACTGTTTTTATTGATCTGGTTAAATAAAAATGTGGAAATGATATCTATCTTCCCTGTTAAAGAAGGTGCATTGCTTAGCCTTTCTGCCAGGTAAAAATCTTTGGTAACTGCCAGTATATCCAGGTCCATACAGGAATTGGTTAACTCATCGGCATTCAAACCAAAAATGGATTTCAACGCATGCGGGTAACAAATTACCCCTATTGAACAAATGCTGCCCGTTACATGCAGCTCCGTATATCTGGTGGTTTGGCCGTACAACAGCAAGTCGGGTAACTCTTTGTTTTCCTGGTAGAAAATACCATCCGCCGATTGCTGGATAATCAGGCCGGGACAACCATCTGCCATTGGCCCCAGAATTTTAGGCTCATGAACAACGCCGTTACTCTCCAGCGTCCAGAAATAACGAACGTGGCTTTTAAGATAGGATGGCGGTGGCAACTCCTGGTACCTCATTTTATGGCAGGTGAATTACTTTCAAGGTAAGATTTTTTAATGATTTCATGATAACCCTTAGTTTTGCAAACTAATTAACTCGCCCCATGAGAATTGCATTATTCCGTTTTATCAGCAGCCTGTTGATCACAATATCGACCAGCTTTGCATTTGCACAAAATAAGATCGTTGTTTTTCAGTCTGATTTTGGTTTGAAAGACGGGGCCGTTTCGGCCATGAAGGGCGTAGCCAACGGGGTATCGACCGATCTGAAGCTGTATGACCTTACCCACGAAATCCCCGCGTATAATATATGGGAAGCTGCCTACCGGCTGGAACAAACAGTTCCTTACTGGCCCAAAGGTACGGTGTTTGTATCCGTAGTGGATCCTGGTGTGGGCACCAGCCGCAAATCGGTAGTGCTTAAAACAAATAATGGCCACTTTGTGGTAACGCCCGATAATGGTACGCTTACCCTTATTGCAGCCTCGGAAGGCATTGCAGCAATACGTGAAATAAATGAAGCCGTAAACCGCCGTAAAGATTCTCAAAAATCCTATACTTTCCATGGCAGGGATGTATATGCCTATACCGGCGCGCGACTGGCATCCGGCGCCATTACCTTTGAAGAAGTAGGACCGTTGTTACCCAGTGAAGTAGTGAAGATTCCCTACCAGGCGGCGGTACTGGAAGGCGGAAAACTGAAAGGAAACATCTCTGTACTGGATGTGCAGTATGGTAACATATGGACCAACATCAGCGCCGACCTGCTTAACCAGCTGCATCCGCAATACGGCGATATCCTGCAGGTAACATTCTTCCACAACGGGAAAAAAGTACATCAAACCGCTGCGCCTTACAGTCAAACCTTTGGTGCGGTACCGGAAGGTAAGCCACTGGGCTACCTGAACAGCTTAATGCAATTATCGTTTGCACTTAACATGGGTAATTTTGCGGCTGCCTATCACATAGGAAGCGGTAGTGAGTGGAGTGTGGAAGTAATATTATCTCCCAAAAAATAATTATAAGCCGATGGGATTACCGTGGCGGCCTAGTTTCGGAAGTATATACAATACACTGATACCGTAAATATCAGGCTGCCGCTTCGCCAGGCTCTTCATAAAAGAGCCCTTCACCTCAATGGCCCCGTTCTGTTTTTTACCAAGCCCTATCCGCATACCGATGTTTCCTACCGGCCCAAAGGAATGCTGGGTAATGGAATCTGTAAGGGTGCCACCGTTAACGTCTTTGTACTTAACATTTACAGGACCGTAATGATAGGCAAATCCTCCGCCTGCAAAGAATCCCACAGCCTTTTTATTATCAAACGATGAAAACGAGCCGAAATTGAAGTTGATAATAACCGGTATATCTACCATAGAACGGAACTTCTTCACCGGCCCATCTTTTCGTTCACCGGTGTAATAATATATGATATTACCGTCGGCATCGTAATACCAGTCCATCTCTTCTCCTTCTCCAGACCCGCCGGAGCCGCCTGCCGTCAGAGGGATGCCTACAGATATCGTCATTTTATCCGTTTCCATTACGTTATAACGGATAGCATAGGTTAAACCGAAGCTTGGAATGCTTCCGCCCCGGGATGTATGATCAATGGAAGTAGTGAACCCGATACCATGCATAAAACGCTGTGAGAAAACCGGTAGGCCGGCAATACAGGCAATTGCTAACAGTACAATTTTTTTCATGTGGCAACGGTGGGATTAAGGATACAGTATAAAGTTAAAGTAAAAAGCTATTGAAACGGAAAACCGCCCCAATAGCTTTTTACAAACTTCTCTTGTGTTATTGTAATACGTCCAGTATGGCGTGATCAATGCCCTGCAGGGTATTTGCAGCAGGTTTGATCAGTTCCAGTACGGTGATCTTATTGTTGCCTTTTTTCAGCCACTCAGCGGGTACATACAAGGTTTGCTGCGGACCTACCTGCCAGTACCTGCCCAGGTGATGGCCATTGATCCATACCACTCCTTTGCCCCATTGCGTCATATCCAGGTAGGTATCGCCGGTGGCGGTAAGCGTGAAACTACCTTCTTTCAGCACGGGTACATCTGCAGCAGTAGCAGAAGGTGTAACTGCTGGCTGTACATCAAAAGGAAATTTAAACTGCTGCCACTGGTGTATGGCCTGGCCGTTAAATAATACTTCTCCCACAATTCCCTTCTTATTTTTCAGCAGGTAGGGACCAAAGTTGATGCGTCCAAGATTCTCCACGAGTATATCCAGGGTTACCGTACCGGCAGGAAGCGTTACTTCCACGCTGTCCTGCGCCAGGCGGCGGTCAAGGATAGCTAGTCTTTTTCCGTTAACGAATATAAGGCCGTAATCGCGGAGGTCTTTTATTTTCAGCAAACCGCTATGTCCTCCCGGAATAGAAGTACGGTATAGTACAAATCCATAAGCCTGGTTCAGATCTTCAAACGTCAACGGATCTACGCTTTTGATGGCGGCAGGCAGTTTGCTGAAAACAGCAGCACTGCGCTTGAAATTGATCACCGGTGTGGTGATCACTGGTTTCTTCGCGGGCACTTCCGGCAGGGTTACACCGGCAGGAAGATGACGTGCAATCACTTCCCTGAACTTCATGAATTTAGGCGTAGCATTCCCCGCTTCATCCAGTGGCGCATCATAGTCGTAGCTGCTGATCTGTGGTTCGTAAGGGCTCTTGTCGTTGTAGTTGGCACCGTTCATATAACCGCGGGTAGTACCACCGTGAAACATGTACATATTAATGGAAATACCAGCTGCCAGTACACGGTCCAACCGGTCGAGGAAATTTTCGTAAGGGATGGTGTGATGCTTCTGCCCCCACGAGTCGAACCATGCAGGATACCATTCAGCAATATAAAAAGGGCCTTTGCCGTTATGGTTTTCCCTTACCAGTTGTTTTACTTTTTGCGGGTCATCTATACCGTTTACTGCAGGCAGTAAGCCTGGCAAATGCCCTTTGGCCACGTCTGCGGCGGGATCGCAGGTATACAGTAACCCATCGAATCCTGCATCAATAAACATCTTCCGGTTAATATCCAGGTAACTTTTATCATTGGAATAAGAACCATATTCGTTTTCTATCTGCACCATCAGGATATTACCGCCATGGTTGATCTGCAACCCTGATAATTGTTTTCCTACAGCTTTGATATAGTTGTGGTAAGCCGCAAGATATTGTGGTTCTTTACTGCGCACTTCAAGGCCTTTTATATTCTGCAGCCAATAAGGATATCCGCCAAACTCCCATTCTGCGCAGGCATATGGGCTGGGACGGAGCACTACCCATAGTCCTTCTTCCTGGGCTATTTTTACAAAGGCAGCAACGTCGTTGTTACCGGAAAAATCATAATGCCCTTTTTGCGGTTCGTGCATATTCCAGAATACATAGGTGCCTATGGTGTTCAGTCCCATAGCCTTTGCCATTTTCAGGCGGTCGCGCCAGCTTTCCCGCGGTACGCGCAGGTAATGGATCTCCCCGGAAATCATCTGGAAGGGCTTCCCGTCCAGCAGAAAGGTGGAGTCGCCCAGCTGGAATGTATGTTGTGCGGATAGCTGGAAGCTGCACAATATCATTAAAATAACAACGCTTAATTTTTTCATTGTCTACAGTTTATTGCTTAATGTTACCTGTCAATGTAACTACTGACCGTGGCGGAATAACGACTGTGTTTCCCGGAACATCGCCTGGCTGCAGGTTACCTGCTGCGCTGGTGGTGTAGCTGCGCATACTGCCTGGTTTCAGGCCTTTGCAATGTATATTGGCAGTGGCTGCAGTGCTGCCATTATTGATGACTACTATCCGGAGGGTATTGTCTTTGTTCTTATAGGCAGACAGATAGAGGTCCCTTGAAGCAGCGCCATTGCTCATATCTGCCTGGACCCTTTTTGCGCCGGGTCTTATAAACCGGCTATAGTTGCCCAGCACCCACATCATTTTGCTATCGCGGGGCTGTCCGTCTGTTTTATTTTTATCGATATAAATCAACCCGTCTTTATAATTATAAGGGGAGATAGCCAGCCACCATTGCCAGGCAGCGGCATTGGCAATGGTAAGATCCGAGTGGATAACACGCGCCATATACAATGCGGCATCCATGCCCAGGTCTGCGCCGGAGCCGTTTATTTCCCCGGCATTATCGCCCAGGATGCAGTATTCCGATTGCCAGAACTCCAGCCCGTTCAGCGCTGTATGCAGCCGTTTTCGTATAGCGATGGCCGTATCTTCAGGTGAAGTGGTGAAATAACTGTGTGCGGCAATACCTTTATATACATTGGGAAGGTTGCCTATATAGGCGGCGCTGTGGGGAGCAAAGAAGGCGTTTATCTGTGAGCCTCTGTCCGGCTTGTCTTCCGGCGCATACAGGTAATTGATTTTACCAGCCTCTGTTACCAGGATTTTCGTTGGTAGTTTTGCTTCGCTGAAAGTTTTGCTGATAGCTTTGGTGAAGCCGGCAATCTGTTCGTTGTTATAAGGGCAGCCTTCCTGTCCGCCGTCGCTCCAATCCCACTGTGGCTCATTCACCGGGCTGATATAATTGAGCTGAACGCCTGTGGCTGAGTGGATGCCTTGTATTACATCTTTCAAAAAAAGAGCAACAGCAGTATAATTTTTTTGGGGAAGATTGCTCAGTCCTTTATCGGCAAATGCTTTACCATTGAGGGTATATGCCACCGGTGGGCTATTCAGGAAACCCAGGAACTGGGTAACGCCTCGTTGCTTCGCGGCCTGTAAGAACCATAACTGCCCGGATTGTTTTTTCCAGTTGTAGGTATTGTTTTCCTGCAGGAATGACTCCGCCCGGCGCCATTCGTCTTTTATACCACTGTTGTTACCCTGTTCAGCGCTGCCTGCACCAATATTAAAGCGCCACATGGACAAGCCTATACCTTTAGGCTGGCCACCGGCGGTTGTATCGGTACTGAACAGCCAGTCGGCGATCTGGTTACGCTTGCTGTCCGGCCAGTTACCGGTAAACTGACCGGCCCACGCATCGGAGGCCGCAAAATTGCGGATCGTCTGCGCAGTTTTTTGTAGGTCGATGTTTACCTGGATAATGTTGCTGTTGCTTTGCTGCGATGATGCAGTATGCAGCGCAAGGCACAGTGGCAGCAGGCAGAAGATTTTTTTCATGTTCCTAAAACGCTTTGCTTCACACAAAGCCGCCGGAAAATAGTAAAATGGCTGTTAAATATTTTTCAATTATGACAACCGGCAAGTCAACGCGGCGACTTTGTGTGAAGCGGATGAGGATTTAATAGCCTTTGTTCTGCTCCAGTTGCCCGTTGGAGGCCAGTATATCAGCTCTCGGAATAGGCAGCCAGTAATTTTTTTCACTGAACAGGCGATCCTTCAGCGCTATTTTTCTCGTATAGGTATATACACCACCACTAACGGCAACGTCTACACCGTAAGCGGGTACGTTTTCTGTTACGATCGCAGTTTTCCACCGCCGTACATCATAAAAGCGATGTTCTTCAAATGCCAGTTCAACCTGTCTTTCATGTTGAATAGCGGTCCGCATCTGGTCTTTGCTTAAGCCAGGCGTAAGTGCGGGTTGCTGCACGCTGCTGCGTTGGCGGATCTGGTTTACGGCTGCATATACACTGGCATCAGGGCCTGTGGCTTCATTTTGCGCTTCTGCATAGTTCAGCAGTATCTCTGCATACCGGATGTAGATCCAGGGCTGTAACCCGGCTACGTTCCAGGGATTGTCTATAGGGTTGTTATCGTCCATGAATTTGCGGAGATAGTAACCCGTTTTGGTAGAGTTCCAGTTGGAAGGGCCATCTTTTCCGTCTTTTCCACCGGGGGAAAATGTTTGTATAGTAGATCCCCGGTAAGAAGCGCCATTATAGAGGATGGTAGCATAGAACCGCGCATCCCTGTTCGCATAAGGGTTTTGCGGATTGTAGCCGGAGGTAGGATCGGTAATCTGCTTACCGTTCTTCATTTCATAAGCGTCTACGAGGTTCTGCAGCGGCGTGTTACCGGCCCATCCGCCATAGCCATTAGGGCCATTGGATATTTCCAGGCACACGTGGCGCGCGCCCACGGCATAACGCCGGCCAAAAATAATTTCGTTGTTATCCGGCTTTATGAACAACTGGCTGTAATCTGCCGCCAGGGTGTATTGCGACAGGTCCATCACTGCTTTTGCGGCGTCGGCTGCTGCCTGCCAGGTGCCAACATTGTAAAGAGGACTGGCGGCATACAACAGCAGGCGTGCTTTCAGCGCCAGTGCGGCGCCTTTGGTGGCTCTGCCAAGTTTCCAGCTATCATCGTTGGTGAGCGGCAGGTCTGCGGCTGCGGCGGTAAGCTCGCTCACGGCATAATCCATGGATTCTTTCAGGGTTGCTCTTTTAAATAATGCCGGGTCGGTGAGGTTGTCGGTGAGCTGGTATTCTTTATCGCCCATCATCACTACGCCGCCATAGTTGCGGATCAGGTCGTGGTACCGGTAGGCACGGATAAAACGCAGTTCAGCGGTTAGCTTTTTACGGAGGGCAACGCTCATTTCCACGCTGTCGATGTTATTCAGTGCGTAGTTACATTCCCGGATACTACGATAGCTTCTTCCCCAGATCGTACCTGCAATACCGGTATTTTCCGGCGCTACCTGTCCCTGCTGGATAACCCAGGTATTATCATCATTATTATAAATAGATTCGTCGGTAATGGAGCTCCACAGCCCGTATTCAAAACCTCTTCCGAAACCTGGATTAGTACCTTCTCCTTCCTTGTCCTGCAGTTTGATGCTCAGGTACCGGTTGATCACATAATTCTGGAACAGGGCGGAATCGGCCAGTACGGCCTCGCCCAGGATACGGTCTGTTGGCGTAATGTTCAGGTAATCCTGCTTGCAGGATGCCAGTAATCCTGTGGCGGCTAAAGCTAAGCTGTATATAAAGTGCGTTGTTTTCATGACTTTTTTTTTCTGGTTTAGAATCTAACATTTACACCCAAATTGATAATCCGCTGTTGGGGGTAAAACTGCCCGCTGCTGCTGGTTCCTTCGGGATCATAATCTTTTACCCTGGTAAGGGTGAAAAGGTTAAATGCGTTGGCATATACTCTCAGGCTACCGATTTTGATACGTGATAAAACCCCGGAGCTGAAAGTATAGCCCAGCGATACGTTTTTCAAACGAAGGAAGGAAGCGTCGTTGAGCCAGAAGGTGTTGGCAAAGCGGCCGCCGCTGATGGAAGAGGAAGCGCGTTCATCTACCCTCGGGTAAGAGCCGTTGGGATTGGAAGGGCTCCAGCGGTTGTCTGCCCAGCTGCTGTAGTAATTACCGATGGTGCCGGATTCGGGGAGCACATACTGGCTCACGTTTGCCTGCCCGGCAAATAACAGCGACAAATCAAATCCTTTGTAATCACCGCCTAATATAATACCGTAGGTGATCTCAGGAATATTGCCATACTTTGTTCTTACCTGGTCGTCTGCATTGATTTGTCCGTCGTTGTTCACATCCCTGTAAATCAGGTCGCCCAGTTGTGTGCCCGCCGGGTGGGGATACTTATTCAGCTCGTCGGCTGTACGGAATATACCGATGGCATCATACAGCAGGGAGGTATTCATCGGGCCGCCGGTTTGTCTTTGATAAGGCAAGGTGCCGGGAGCCTCATCTATAAAGATGATCTTATTTTTGGCATAGGTGATGTTACCTGATACGTTGTAGTGAAAACCGCCTCCGGTTGTATTGTCATATCCCAGGGTAGCTTCAATACCGTTGCTGTTCACCTTACCGATATTTTCGGCAGGCACCAGTGGTGTATTCGGATCAAACGGATTCACGATACCGGAAGTTTGCGGCAGCGATGCATTACGCTGGGTAAGGATCTTGGAACGCTTCTGCTGGAAGTAAATAAACTCCAGGTTAAAGTGTTGGAGGAAGGCCATGTTGAGGCCAAGGTCCATTTTCCGGGCAATTTCCCAGGTAATGAACGGGTTGCCCAGTTTGGTAAGATCGATACCTGGTATGATCTGGCCGCCTACTACGTATTGGTTAACGAAAGAGTAGTTATCAAAATACTGGAACAATCCCACGTTGTCGTTACCCAATGTACCATAGGAACCACGTAGTTTCAGATCATTGATGAAGCTTATGTTTTTAAACCACTCTTCTTTTGAAACGCGCCATCCGGCAGATACTGACGGGAAGAAACCATATTGCTCACCTTTAGGGAAGGTAGAGGAGCCGTCGTAGCGGGCCTGTACTTCCAGCAGGTATTTTTCCATATAGTCGTAGGCAATTCTTCCGAAATAACTTTTCCTGGTGAAGCTGTAGCTGGTACCGGAATTGTCTTTATCGGTAGCGGCAGATCCTCCCTGCGACATTTCCGGTGTCTGAGGCGTCGGGAAATTCAGGCGCGATGCACCCAGGGTATCCCTGTTGGTTTGGCTTTGCTCATAACCCACCAGGGCGGTTATATTGTGCTGGCCAAAACGGCGGGTAAAGTTCAGTTTAATATTGGAAGTGATCAGCGACATGTTCCGCTGTTGCTGGGCAAGGGATGCCAGCCCGTTGGAACCGCCTACTACGGTTTTGTCGTACGACTGTGTAGCGGCATTAAACGTGTATACTTTATAAGGTGTGCTGAAAACTTTATTGGAGCTCCAGGATTTGTCGGCCGATAAGAATCCGTCCAGGGATAACCCTTCCACACCAGGGATGGCATACGATCCTTTCAGGATACCGTTAAATACCTGTGTGGGGTTGCGGGCAGTTCCACCGGCGTCGGTTACCTGCATGATGGGGTTATTGTTCTCAATACCGGTGGTAGGCAAACCGTTGGGATACCTGTCCAGCACTGTTGGGTAGGCGCGGTAAATACCCCGGAAAATGTCACCGGCACTGGTAGTAGGATACAGGCGGTCTTCCTGGCGGCCGGATAAATACAGGCTTACCTTTAACCGCTTGGTTACATCAGCATCTATATTAGACCGGAAGTTATACTGGTTGTATTTGGTCACCCCGCTTTTATACAACCCATCCTGGTTGATCATACCGAGAGACACATAGTACCGTACATTTTCACCGCCACCGTTTACAGATAAACTATGCTGGTTCTGGGTAGCTGTTTTTTTCAGCGTAGCCTTCTGCCAGTCGGTGTTAGGATAATTTACCGGGTCTGAACCGTCGCGGAATTTCTGGATCTGCTCATCGGTATAAAACTGGTTCATACCACCGGCAGGGTTGTTATAATACTGGATCTCATTCCTGATCTGCGCATAAGTGGCGGCATCGGCCATTTTAGGCAGGCGGCTGGGGGAGGAAAATCCCTGGTTAAAGCTGTAATTGATCACAGGTTTACCGGTTTTACCTCTCTTGGTAGTAATGAGCATAACGCCATTGGCCGCCCTGCTGCCATATACGGCGGCAGATGCGTCTTTGAGTATGGAGATGCTTTCAATATCATTAGGGTCCAGGCGCTCCAAACCGCCTATCTGCCCGGGTACCCCGTCCACTACCATCAGCACATCGTTATTGCCGGTGGTGGCCAATCCGCGGATGGTGATGCGGGACCCATCGTATCCCGGCTCACCGGAACGGTTGTTGGCAATGATCCCGGAAAAGCGCCCTGTGAGGGCATTCGATACGTTAGGTTGGGGGCTCTGCACAATGTCTGCTCCTTTAACCACGGAAATAGACCCGGTTAGTGTGGCCTTTTTCTGGGTGCCATATCCCACTACCACCACTTCATTCACACTTTTGCTCAGTGGCGTCAGTGATATTGTTAAGGGAGACAGGTTCCTCACCGGCACAGTCAGCGCCTCGTAGGAGATATGGTTGAATATCAGGGTGTCGCCTGGCGCAGCGTTGAGAGAAAATTTGCCGGTAGCATCTGTAAGTGTGCCGGCCGCCTTATTTTTCACACGTACTGTAACACCGGGCACCGGTTCGCTGGCGTCAGATACTTTTCCTGTAACAGTGCCTTGTTGCGCCTGCACTTTCATTCCCATCAGCAATAAAGTGAATGCCAGCAAAAGGCAAGGGAAAGGTTGGCTCCGCAAAAGGACAAACTTCTGATAGTCCGTTCCGGATAACAATTTTTTCATAACGTAATAGTTTAATGAATTGGAAGAGTGGAAAACCCGTTTTGGCTGCATGAAGGATACACACATCCTTATCATGATACCTGCAATGTACTATGCCTGC
Organism: Chitinophaga sp. OAE865; assembly: GCF_040546735.1. Lineage (NCBI taxonomy): Bacteria > Pseudomonadati > Bacteroidota > Chitinophagia > Chitinophagales > Chitinophagaceae > Chitinophaga > Chitinophaga sp. OAE865. Next base: position 1,509,998 of record NZ_JBEPOF010000001.1, read on the forward strand.
CAGAGATCATAGAGGGGGTAAATCATTTAAAAAAGGGGGTAAAATCGTAAAATATAGCAGGGGGTATTTCCTGGTACATCTCTTCTAAGTACATTTTAAAGCCTTAACCATGGCTGATTCAGTAGTTTTACCCCTCACTTTCTGTAACATTGAAGTCCCGGTTAAATGAATGCCGGTATTTTTTTACATAATCGGAGGGGTTCATTCCGAACAGTTTTACAAACTGTTCGCGGAAGTACTTCACATCACCAATGCCCACCTGCATGGCGGCCTGCGTTATGGTATAGTTCTCCTTGAGTAACAGTACAGCGGCTTTCCGGAGGCGGATAGACCGGATGAAGGAATTTATGGTTTGCCCGGAAATGGATTTCACCTTTTTATACAAACTGGAATGGCTCATCCCTATTTCAAGGGTGAATTTTTTAATGGAGAATTCCTCGTTTTCCAGGTTGTCTTCAATAATTTCGATGCACCGCTTCAGGAAATCCTGGTATTCGGCAGGTACTTTAATATTGCTGTTTTTCAGGGTAATACGGTCAAAGAAATACTGCTGGAGCAGGTTGCGGTTCTTAATGATGTTATTCACTTTGGCCATCAGCAGGTCTTTGTCGAATGGCTTGGTGATATAGTCATCTGCACCGCCTTCAAGTCCCCGAAGCCTTGTATCGGATGCCGACGACCCGGTAAGCAGGATCACCGGGATATGACTCACGGTATCTGTTTGTTTGATCTTGGTACAAAGCTCCACTCCATCCATCCCCTGCATCTGTATGTCGCTGATCACCAGGTCGGGCATAAATTTCTGGACGGCGGCAAACCCGCTGGTCCCATTGTCGGCTTCATATACAATGAACCGGTCCTGGAACAGCTGCTGGAGGTATTGCCGTATTTCATCATGATCGTCGATCAGCAGGATGGATTTCTTCTCGGTAATGGTAGTAGTGGCGGGGGCAGCTTCCGCTTCCCGGTGATCCGGTTTGGGTAAAGCAGCCACCGTGGCTAGTTCTTCCAGGAAAGCGGATTTTTGCGGAGCATCTTCCCTTAGTAAGATGCCCTCAAAATGCCGGTTCCCTTTCTTCAGGGTAATATGAAAAGAAGTGCCTTTGTTTATTTCGCTCTGGTAGGTAATAGTGCCATGGTGACTGTCAATAAAATGTTTCACCAGGTACAATCCAATCCCAAAGCCAGTTTGCAGCGACTCTTTCCGGTCCTGCGCCCGCCGGAACTTTTCGAAGATCCGGTTGCCCGCGCTGCCGTCTATGCCACAACCGCTGTCTGTTATAATAATACCAATATCTGTTTCATTGCCGGACACCTCAAAAGTGATACTTCCGTTTTCAGGAGTAAACTTAAAGGCATTGGACAGGAGGTTGAAAATAGCGATTTCCAGTTTTTCACTGTCGCCATATATTTCCAGTTGCGTATACTGGCACAGGAAGCGGTAATCGATCTGTTTTATCCTGGCCTGTTCGGAAAAGCACAGGTATACTTCTTTACAAAGGTGTACAATATCAAGCCTGGAAAGATTCAGCTGATCAGCCTCCCGGTCGGCCTTACGGAATAGCAGGAGCTGATCCACCAGGCTAAGCAGGCGCCGGGCATTGCGATACACCACACTCAGATCGGGGTAGTCCCTGTTTTGCAGCAGCTCTTTCAGCGGGTTGATGATCAGCGTAAGAGGCGTCCGGAATTCGTGGGAAATATTAGTGAAGAAAGAGAGCTTCTTCTCATTCAGTTCTTTTTCCTTCTCATTTTCAAGATGGGCCAGCTTTATTTCATATTTTAATCTCTCTTCCCGTGCTTTATACTTTATATACCCGTAAATAGCGGCCATAATGCTGCTTATGTAAAGGAGGTAAGCCCACCAGGTTCTGTACCATGGGGGCAATACCACTACAGATACGGTATGTATGGCATGGCCCCACAACCCGTCGGCATTGCTGGCTTTCAGCTCAAAAATGTAGCTTCCTTCCTGCAGATGGGTATAGTTGGCAGTCCTGGTTTGCCCCACGTAGTTCCAGTTGTTGTCCCATCCCTTCAGGCGGTAGGCGTAGCTGATCTTGTCCGGCAGGGTATATTCCAGCGCCACAAAGTCAAATGCAATGGTGGCTTTATCGTAGGGCACAGTTATTTCCCGGATCTCTTCCTGGCTCCGTTCAGACACATACTGGTCCTGCTCCGTAACAGAGGTATTATTAATCCTCACGGCGGTTAACAGTACCGGTGGGATAGTAGTTTGAGGGTAGATACTATCTGGATAAAATATATTGAACCCTTTGATACCGCCAAACAGCATCTCGCCGGATTGTAATTTCAGGGCGGCGTTAAAACTGAACTGGTTACTCTGGAGCCCATCGGAAGCGGAAAAATTACGGAAGCTCTTTTTCTGTGGGTCAAACCTTGATAACCCGTTAAAAGTGCTGAGCCAAAGGTTGCCGCTTTTGTCTTCAAGCATCCGCAGGATGGAGTTGCTGGGAAGTCCTTCTGAGGTGGTGAATCGTGTATAATTTCCGTTTTTCCGGTCAAAACGTAATAGTCCGCCACCGTCGGTGCCTATCCAAAATGCTCCGTTCCGGTCCTGGTGGATGGAGCGCACAGTATACCCTATGTTAAAACGCTGGTGCTGTTTCCGTTCCTGGTCTATCCGGATAAGAGTGGAATAGTTGCCTCCCCACAGTTGTCCGTCCTTGTCTTCTGCCAGGCATTGCAGGTTCACCAGGCTGCTGTCAAAAAGCTCGAAGCGGTTTTGCTGCCGGTTAAACCGGTACAGGGTACCATTGTTGGTAGTGCTGGCCCAAACCTGTTGCTGCCGGTCTTCGTATACCAGCCATACGTTATTTTCGGCTGCCCGGGTGTAGGGGTTAAAACATACAAAATGCTCAAAGGAACGGGTGGCCGGGTTATAGCGGTTTACGCCTCCGAACCAGGTGGAGATCCACAGGTCCTGCCGGGCATCCTGTACAATGGAGGTTATAAAATTACTGCTGATACCTGTTTTGTTGTTCCCGGTATGGCTGTAGGTGGTCCAGCTGTTATGCTCCCGGTTCCAGTATTTAAGCCCCCCACCATCGGTACCTATCCAGATATTCTGGTATTTGTCTTCACAAAAAGAGAAGATAAAATTTTCCACCGCCCTGGCCACAGGGTCGTTGTTGGGGATATTTAGTTCAAAAGGGTTGGGTTTGGGTTCCACGATATTGATACCGCCGCGCAGGGTGCCAATCCACTTCCGGCCCTGGCGGTCCTCATAAATGGAGTACACTGCGTTGCTGCTCAGTTGTTGTTCGCCGGCAGAGGTAAATGAACTGGCGGTACCGTTTAATGTATTTACCAGGTAAATACCGTTGCCATCGGAGGCGCTCCACATTATGCCGTCGTTACCAATGTAGAGGTTCACCATTTTGCTGTTTACAGGTAACACATTCCCGGTGTATTTGCCGGTAGATGGAACATAACGGAATATACCGGTATCTGTTCCCAGCCAGATATTGCCTGCCTTGTCGGCAGTAAGGCAGTTGCCCCTGGTAATATCCCTGTTGATGATGGTTAACTGCTGCCTGGTTATATCGTACCGGCATAAGCCTATATCCTGTACAAATACCCAGGCGGCAGTGCCGCTGAATTCAATGGCGGTTACTTCATAACCGGTAATACCGCCACGGTTTGTTGTTAAAGGAATCTGTTTGCCGGTGGTCTGCTGGTTATTGAACAGCAGCAACCCGCTTTTTTCTGTGCCTATCAGAATGTTGCCGGCTTCATCTGATTTAATGGTATGGGTATTTTCGCTGATGATACGCGCCCCTTTGCTGTTAAGGGGGGTATAACGGGGCAATGAGAATTTTTCGTTTACCGGGTTGAATACACAAACGCCTCTGCGGCCGCCCACCCAAAGCTGGTGATGGGTATCGTCTGCCAGGGTGTATACGCCGTTATCCAGGAGAGAAGTGCTGTCGTTGATCTTATTCCGGTAGATCCTGAATTTGTATCCGTCAAACCTGTTCAGCCCATCATAAGTGCCAAACCACATAAACCCTTTGTGGTCCTGGTATACGCTGAGAACGGCATTGTTCGAAAGACCGTCTTCTATACCCAGGTACCTGATGGGATAGTTGATAGCGAAGCTATCTCCCGTTATAATGCTCAACAATAATATGATAAAACAGATTTTCCTCACACCGTGCATAGGCTCATTTTAACAGCTATAAAGCTATTATTTCTGCCAGAGATTACCACCAATAAAATCTGTTTATGGGTTTAATTCGTCTATTGTTTGCTTCACCCGGTAAATCCTTCCTGCCCATATTTTCCATTGGAAATACGCCTGTGCCGCAATAACAAGGATGAGCAGGATCATCAGGAGGGACTTATATTGTGTCCAGCGGACACTTAAAATGAAGAAGGCAAAGATACCGGCAAAGGCAAGGATTTTTGTGAAGATAGAAACCAGGGCATATTTCCTGATGTGCTGCAGTTTTTTCCGCATACTTTCCAGCAGGTTATACTCTGCTGCAGGATAACGGGCCAGTATATAACCGGTAACGCTTTGTGCAAGCATACACAATACAGAAGCAACCAGCAACAGGTTCAGGTAAAAAGGTTTTTTGTCGCCGTCAAAAAAATCGTAGTACACCAGGAGGAAAATACTGTACCCGATGGCTTCCAGTATTACCTGTTTCCTGATATCTTTTAATACGGGAGAAGTGTGCCGGCTCATAATAGCGGCAATGTTGCTGCTGGGAGTGGGAGTACTGTCCCAGGCTGATTTTAAAGGATCCATATAATTATAATTTTAAAATATTTTTGATCTTACTTTTAATCCTGTTGAGTTTTACGCCTACGTAATTTTCGTCTATCCCAATGATATCGGCAATTTCCTGGTAGCTCATATCTTCCAGGTATAGCGCGATGATGGCTTTCTCTGCATCGCTCAGCTGTTTGAGCGCGGCAAAAAGCTGGTCCTGCTGCACAGATGTAGGCTGTCCGCTGTTATCGGGTATATCGGGTAAGCTATCGGTATAGGTGATGCGCGGTTGTTTACGCCGGAAGTCCGCCAGCGCGGTATTGAGCGCCACCCGGTAGATCCATGTACTGATGCGTGCATTGCCTGCAAATGAAGGATAGGATTTCCACAGCTGGTAGATCATCTCCTGGAACAGATCCTCCCTGTCTTCCCGGCTGTCGCGGTACAGGCGGCACAACTTATGCAGAATGCCCTGGTGCTGCTGTATCGTATCGGGAAATGCGGATTGGTCCATACAGTTTATTTACCTGGTTAGTTGTATTGCGTGGAAAAAACTTACACTCTCACCAAAAAATATCTTCAATCCTTTACCAGATTACCTTGTTTACTGTTGCCCAGTTGCGGGTAGTGCAGGGGATGCCCAGTTTTTTTTCCAGTCGTGCAATCACATCAAGGGGTTTTATTTCCAGGTTTTTCCTGATCAGGGTATATACTTCCCTGTTGTTCATATGAAGGGTTTCTGCGGCTGATTGCAGCGAGGCTATTACGCCCGGTGCATGCGGGCCGGCATTGCCGGAAAGGAAAGTAATGTATACCTGTGTTGTCTTATCCGGAACTACACCGGGGAACGGCGTGTTTTTTATGACGTTTTCCAGTTCGGATACCTGCCGGATAATGGCGGGCACCTCAAAACCGTAAGTGGCCAGCAACAACTTTTCTATTTTCTCCGATAATGCAGCAGCATTATTGCTGCGGGAAGCAAACATCACATTCCCGCTTTGTATATAGGTGGTTATGTTTTTGAAGCCTGCTGCATCCAGCAGCTGTCGCAGGTGCTCCATCTTCACGATCCTTTTTCCGACATTCACCGCTCTTAAAAAAGCAACGTATCTGGTCATATGGTTATCAACTTTACTTTGTATGTTTGTTATCATGCACTATTTACAGATCATCCACAAATTATACAACTTACCGGAAGATGCCAATCAGGGGTATTCGGAAGCAGAAATTGCAGCACTGGAAAACCGCCTGAAGATTCAGTTACCTGCAACCCTGCGCCAATATTATCTTACCATAGGTAAAAACAAAATGGTGAACGATAGTTTTAACCGTTTAACTTCCCTGGGAGAGATAGGATTTTCGGAAGATGATCACCTGGTGTTTTACGAAGAGAACCAGGCAGTGGTGTTATGGGGGATTGAAAAGGCAGACCTGGGCATGCCAAATCCGCCGGTATACGGTACTTACGACAGTGCCCGGAGAGAATGGTTTACCGATGCTGATACCACCGAACATTTTTTATTGTCGATGGCCTGGTGGAACGGTGCTTTAGGCGGACTTGCCCATACGGCTTTCACCGACCTGGAAGAGGATCTTACACCGGAACGTATTGCCCTTGTTACCGCCAACTGGCAGGAGCAAACCGGTATTTCCAACCAGTTGCTGCGTTTTTTCACCAACGATTATGAAGATATCCTGGTATTCACTACGGAACAAAACGGGCAGGTGAATGGCATTTATACAGGCACTAACCGGGAAGAGAAATACAATGCTATTATGAGCACGCTGCAAATGGAATGGAGCTACCGCATCGACCGCGATGAATAAGTGACCCACCAATACCACCCAACGGTAAGCAGCAACCCGTAGAAAACGCCACCCAATGCGGTGGCCAGGTAATCCATGTTCTTACAGTCGATATGATGAAAATGCTCATTCAGCAATAACACCAGTCCGCTTAAAGCAGCCAGTATGGCCCAGAAGCGGGCTTTCAGCTGCAGGGGTACTTTTGGGAGATTATTTACCCTGGGCAGTTTCAGGAAGAAATAAAGCATCACCAGCAAACCTGCTAGGGAACTGATATATTGCATCAGGTACCACATTTTCATGGGATGACGCGCCACTGTAATATCCCTTTGTAAAAAGTGTATATGTAATACAAATTTTCCTTCCTGGTGTGTGAATGCATCCAGGAAGAAATGGGTAAGCACGCCAATGAGGATGGAGTAGATCACTACAGCATAATGTTCACGGAAATAGGCATCCCAGTTAAACGGCCTGAACAGGTATAACCGGTCGCTGGCCCATGCCGGCAGGTAAGGAATCACTACCGGTTTTACAATTCCGTGGTAGCCGTATGCCAGCAGGATGGCTAACGGTATGTCATATACGAAAATTCCCCACCATTGATGCCCGCCATTGAAATAAGGATTCAGTAAGATGAAGTATAAAAAATCGGGTACCATGCTGCCGATAATTAAACCAGTTGCTGACAGGTATTTGCGGGAGGTATTTGTAAAGGGAACAACAATCGCTGCGTGTGAAATCGTAAATGGCATCTTAGGGAATTGTCTTATAAATTTAATTCAATTTTAATAAATCTTATAACGAAATGTTAATGTTATAATCGTCCATCATTTCCGGTAAAATGTCCAACGCTGTTGCCGTGATTTACACTTATTTTTATTAAGTCTTTGAAAACATAAAAACAATGTGCTATGGCAAACTGGAAAATTGATGAATCACACAGCGAAATAGGATTCAAAGTTAAGCATCTCATGATTACAAACGTGAGCGGATATTTTACCCGTTTTACCGGGACCATTCAAACAGAGAGCGACGATTTTCGTGACGCCAGGATCTCTTTTGAAGCAGCAGCGGATAGTATTGATACACAGAACAAGCAACGAGACGAGCATTTACGCAATGGTGAATTTTTTGACGCTACCAATCACCCGAAGATCAGCTTCGTTTCTAAAAAAGTAAAGAAAATAGATGACGAGAAGTACAAATTACTTGGTGAGCTGACGATTAAAGGGGAAACACATCCCATTGAACTGGATGTATTGCATGGAGGAGTAACTGTAGATCCATATGGGCAAACGAAGGCAGGCTTTGCGCTCAAGGGCCGTCTTCACAGGGCGGATTACGGCTTACGCTGGAACGCCACCACTGAAGCCGGAGGAATTGTACTTAGTGATGAAGTAAAACTTAACATGGAAATACAGCTGGTGAAAGAATAATTTTCACCCATAAGTAAAAATGGCCGCGGAGAAGAAGGATTTCCTTTCTTCTCCGCGGCTATTTGGTTAAAAAAGGAAAGCTAACGCCTATTGGCTATCTTTGTGCTTTCCAATAGCAGCACATGAAATTTGAACAGTATAATATCTCCCCGGAAATAAAGGAAAGTTTAGCAGAAATGGGCTTTAAAAAGCCTACAGACATACAGTTTAAGGCAATTCCCTCCATCCTCAATGGGGACGATGTAATGGCCGTAGCCCAAACCGGTACCGGTAAAACGGCTGCTTTCGCCATTCCCATTCTGCACCGCCTGCAACAGCAGGACCGCCGCTACCGGAAGGGTAAATACGAGGTGAAATGCCTTGTTATGGTACCTACCCGGGAGCTTGCTATCCAGATCGCAGAAGTTTTCCAGTCAATCGCACAGTATACCGACCTCTCCATTCTCGCTCTCGTAGGAGGAGTGGACCAGGGGCCGCAAATTAAAGTACTGGAAAAAGGTGTGGATGTGCTTATTGCCACACCCGGCCGAATGTTCGACCAGATCAACCAGGGACATATTGACCTCAGCCAGGTACAGATCCTCGTGCTTGATGAGGCCGATCATATGCTGGACCTGGGTTTTATCCGGGATATCCGCGATGTGATCAAACACATTCCCCGCGAGCACCAGACCCTCTTCTTCTCTGCTACCCTGAATAAAGACATTAAGGACCTGGCATATTCCGTAGTGAATAATCCTATCCGCATACAAATATCTCCCAAAGATCCTGTTGCCAAAAATGTAAGCCATGCGGTAGCTTTTGTGGAAATGGATGATAAGCGTTTTTTCCTGGAAAGACTGATCAAAGAATTTCCTGAAAGCAAGATCCTCGTATTTGTACGCACCAAAGTGCGTGCAGAACGGGTAATGGCGGCTATGGCCCGTATCGGCATCAAATCCCTTACCATGCACGGTGGCAAGGAGCAGGGCGATCGCCTGGACGTAATGGAGGAGTTCAAAAAAGGTGATATCAAAGTGCTGGTTACCACAGATGTAAACGCCCGCGGTATTGATATTCCCAATGTAGACTATGTAGTGAATTACGACTTACCCGATGTGCCGGAAAATTACGTACACCGTGTAGGCCGTACCGGGCGCGGCGTACAGAAAGGCCAGGCTGTTTCTTTCTGCAGTACAGAAGAAAGGCCCATCCTTGATGAGATCCAGAAATTCCTTGGTAAAGAAATTACTGAAATGAAGATCAATAAAGATGATTACCGGGAAACCATCAGCTTCTCTGAAGATATCCCCAACGATAACTGGCAGCTATTGCTGGATGAGCATAATAAAGAGATGGAGCAGCTGCAGAAGAAAGTGAAGAAGAGAGCAGCGGCAAATTTGAAGAAGAAGGCAAAAAAGAAATAAACAAAACGGTCCCGGCTTAACGCCGGGACCGCCATTCAAACATATTCTCTAAACCTGTAACTATTGTTTTACTGCTTCCACGTTTACAGTGATATCAACAGTAGGTGCTACTGCCCATACACCGGAAGGTAATTTGTCTGCATATTTTACGCCGAAATCAAGACGGTTAATGGTGGTTTTTGCAGTGAAGCCTGCTCTTCTTAAACCCCATGGATCTTTAATCACACCATTGTAAGTAACGTCAAAGGTTACACGTTTTGTAGTGTTGCGGATAGTAAGGTCTGCTAACAATACATATTTATCTCCTGATACTTTTTTAAAAGACACGCTTTTCAGCGTGATGGATGGATATTCAGCTACATTAAAGAAGTCATCCGTTTTCAGGTGCCCGTCACGCTGATCAACACCGGTGGAGATGCTGGAGGCATCTACGGTGAAATCTACTTTTGCATTCTGGAAATTGGTGCTGTCGGCAGTTTCAATGGTACCATTGAATTTAGTGAAATGGCCCTGAACATAGCTCAGGCCTAAGTGCTTCACGCCAAAGATGATGCTGGTATGCGCGGGGTCCGCGTTCCATTTTACCTGTGCAAAGGTAGCGATGCTGGCCAGTACCAGGAAGGTGGTGAAAAAGAAACCTTTTTTCATGATTGTTTTTTTATTGAATTTAGTTAATTGTTTATTTGGAAAGCTGACGGTCAACAGACCAGCGTCCGGCGCCTTTGATGATCAGGGCAATGTTGATACCGATTACCAGTAGGTGATATTCAAATCCTTCTCCCGGTTGTGTACCGCCCCAGTTCATAAAGAATCCGTTGGCAGAGTGAATATTCATGGCTACCAGCATGATAACGGTCAGCATTGCTGCCCATATCCTGGTGGTAAATCCCAAAAGAAGCAGCAGGGAACCGATGCTCTCGGTAAAGATGACAAGAAACGCAAGGATGGCCGGGGTGCCCTGGGAAGTGAAGTAGCTCATAGTGGCTTTGAATCCATAGCCGCCGAACATGCCGAGTAATTTCTGTGCGCCGTGGGGCAACATTACCAGGGCCACGGTAATACGGATAATAAAGGATGTGAGATGATCGTCTGTGCGAAGTATTCTTTTGAACATAAAGGTATTTATTAGCGTTTGTACTTTTATTGTATATACAAGTGTTAGGGCAAAAAAAATCAGTCGCGTAGTTTATCCAGTAATTTGTTGATGGTATTCACTTCTGCTACAGTGAGCTTTTTTGTTAGTTCCAGGTGGCTTTTCTCCATTACAGGATCCAGTTCCTTTAACAAGGCTTGTCCTTTTTCGGTGATCTCAATTTCCACTTTCCTGCGGTTACTGTCGCACTGCTTACGGGTCAGCAATCCCTTTTGGCGGAGTTTTTCCACCAGCCGGGTGGCATTGCTCATCCTGTCCATCATTCGCTCCTGTATATCCAGGAGGTTTAAGGGGCTTGGGCTGCTTCCGCGAAGTATCCGTAATACATTGAATTGCTGGCTCGACAGGTCGTATTGCTTCAGTATCTGTGAAGTCCATACTTCCAGCCAATTGCCGGTAAATATGATATTCAGCATGGCTTTCTGGTATTCGTCCTTAAACCGGGTCTGCTTCAGTTCTTCTTCCAGTTTCATAATTACATTTACAACTGTTGTTTATACAACAAAGGTAGGTGTATTTTTCAAATTACCAAATTTGTGGGTGGAGAATTTGTCTTGGAACACTGATTATGATGATTAGTATGATTTTATTTTTTGGGTAGATAAAAGTGACTACCTGCTGTTGTTTTTTGGAAGCCAGCTTCAGCGGGGATTGGCCGGGAGCATTGAATGCGCTGATTAGTTTGACTTTACTTTTGGGTAGATAAAGAACTTATTTGCCAATCTATTTTGAAGCCGCCCACAGTGGGAAATTTGCCCTGAAACATTGATTACGTCGATTTGTTTGATTTTATCCCTGGTGAGAGAAAGTGATTATATTTTTTATAACCACTAAGGGAGATATAAGCGAATAAAAAGCTCATATCTCCCTTAGAATAAAAAGCCTGATGTTCTATCTCCCAATATCTCCCCTGATTTTACAAACAAAATCTAAAAATAAAATCAAGCTAATCATCATAATCAGTGTTCCAGGACAAACTCTGCTTAACTATTCAGTCCCCCGTCAATTGTCAGTGCAGAACCATTGATAAATCCACTTTCCGGGCCTGCCAGGAAACCTACCAGGTCGGCAACATCTGTGGCGGTGCCATAGTGGCCCAGTGCAATATGCTGGCGCTGATATTCTGCATGAGGGCCATCAGCGGGGTTCATGTCTGTATCTACCGGTCCGGGTTGTACCAGGTTGGTGGTGATGCCCCTTGCCCCCAGGTCGCGTGCCAGCCCTTTATTGAAAGCTGTAAGCGCGGACTTGCTCATGCTGTACAACGTACCTTGCGGCCCCACTACACGGTCGGCCATACAGCTGCCGATAGTGATGATCCTGCCGCCGCTGCTCATATGCCGCGTAGCTGCCTGGGTGGCCATAAATACTGCACGGGTGTTTACGGCCATTGTATGCTCGTAATCTTCCAGGGTATAATCTGAAAATTCTTTCATTACTGCAGTGCCGGCGTTGTTAACGAGTATGTCTATACGACCATAACTGTTAACAGTATGATCCACCGCCGCGATCACCGCGTTCACATCGGCGCTGTCTGCCGCTATTGCGGTCACTTTCTGCCCTTTGGCAGTTAGCTCTTCCACCAGCGCTGTAGCCGGCGCAGCACCTTTTACGTAGGTAAATACTACTGTGGCGCCATCTCCAGCCAAACGTTTTACAATGGCGGCGCCCATACCGCGACTACCTCCTGTTACCAGGGCTATCTTATTTTCCAGACGTTTCATAATAAATGATTTTATGCTGGCAAAACTAGACCGGTTAACCCAGGTAAAGAAGAGGAGTGATAATTGTTAAATACTAACCTTCATGTTAGAATTGGGCTGGAGGTACTTTTCACGGAGTATGTTCAGATGATGTGCCTGGTGCCCTGCTATCGCAAATCCAAGTGCAAGTACCGAAAGTTCCGTTTTCCAGCTCATACCGGTTCTTAACAGTGCTGCTTCTGAAAAATTGTTGAACTGCATAATACTGGCATTACGCACTGCTTTCAGCTCTGCCAGTATTTCTGCTACGCTCCGCTCGTCTATTTCCGCATTGTTGGCATAGTCGTCCTGTTCCATTCCCGGCGGCACCTGGGTGTCTTTCCGCGCAAATAACAAGGCTCGGAAAGAAAATACCCGCTCCGTATCGGTAATATGCTGGAGCACATTCTTCAGGGTCCATTTACCTGGTCCATAGGCGTAGTTACCCAATGGCTCCAGCGCCGCTGCATCTAATTCGTTCAGTGTTTGCAACGACTGCTCCAGCGCGGTTTTAAGGTCAATATCCGGTACAAGGTTGATATAAGTAGAGTAATATCCCGGGTCCGGTTTAATAGCGTTTTTTTTCATCTGGTGAGTTTTAAGGGAGGATGAATATACGAACATTTTCCACCGGTGGCAGACCCTTCGCACGACTTACTCATCTTAATAATATATTTAATATATTTGTATGCGATCGATATATCCTGACTACCTATAACCTCCTTCTATGAAATACCTGTTACGATGCCTGTTGTTGCCGGCACTCATGGGATTGGCCACCGCCCTGCCTGCGCAGGAAAAGAATGATAATATTCCCACCCGATGGGACGCCCGGTGGATCACGGCCGGCGACGCCACCCCTTCCGCCTGCGGCGTATTCCTTTTCCGGAAACAGTTCCAGTTGCTCAATTATTCCGGCCCCTTTATTATTCATCTCTCTGCGGATAACCGTTACCGTTTGTATGTAAACGGCCGGTTAGCCGGCATGGGGCCTGCACGATCCGACCTGGCCAACTGGTATTACGAAACTATTGATATCAGCGCTTACCTGAAATATGGCACCAACATCATTGCTGCGGAAGTAGTGAACTTCGGCCCGCATATGCCACGGGGCCAGTTCAGCAAAGCAACGGGCCTGCTGATCCAGGGACATACGCCCGGGGAGGCGGCTATTATCAACACCGGAACGACCTCCTGGAAGGTAATGGAAGATGAATCCTTACGCCCCGCCCCGGTAAAAACCGGGGATAATGTTTTCTACGGCGCTTACCCTGGTGATAGCATCACGGCACAGTATCATCCCTGGGGCTGGGAACAGCCTGCATATAATGATAGCGCCTGGGAGGCTGCCACAACTGCTGCCGGGGTGGCCCTGCAAGGTCATAGTGCCGGCAGCTGGCCTTTACTTATGCCATCGCCCATTGGCCGCCTGCACCAGGAACGGCAATCGTTCCCCGCTATTGTTTCACAACAGGGCGCAACCGCAGGCATGGGATTGCTGAAAGGCACATCTCCACTAACTATACCGGCTAAACGAAAAGTAACACTGCTGCTGGATGCCGGGCAGCAAACCATCGGCTTCCCTGAAATGCTGATCAGCGGCGGACTGGAAGCAGCCATCAGCATTACCTACCGGCCGGCATTTGCCAGCAGTACGGTGATAAAGGATATAATACACCCGGATGGCGGCACCCGTCGTAAATTCACGCCCTCGGGCTATAGAAGTTTCAGGTATGTGCAGCTGGATATCGAAACGGGGCGGTCGCCCCTCACATTGGTCGATTACTACAACGTATATACGCAGTACCTGTTGAACGACAGGTCGGCTTTCAACGCCGGCGCAATGGCCGATTCGCTGTGGGCGGCCGGCAAAAGAGCCGCACTTACCGGAGCGCAGGATAACCTGTACAATGATCCTTTCAGCGAGCAACTGCAATACATACAGGATGCCCGTATCCAGGGGCTTGCCATCAGTTTTTTTTCGGGAGATGATCGACTGTTCAGAAATGCGCTGGTACAAACGGATCAGTCGCGCATTCCGGAAGGACTGGTCCGTTCACGTTACCCGTCGAACGACCGGCTGGTATCAGTAACGGATGCACTGGCATGGATCGGTGCTGTTCAGGATTATTTACTTTACAGGGCGGATAAGGAATTAGCGAAACAATGTTTTCCCGGGATACGCAGCATCCTCGACTGGGTGGATCGCTACCAGGACCCGGCTACGGGCCTGCCTGGCAGTATGCCTTACGACGATAGTGTGGCATTGTCGCCAGCCACGGGTCAGTACCTGTATGCCCTCCGTCAGGCGGCTGTTATTGCTGGCTATTGCGATAAAACGACCGACTCGCTTACCTATACACGCACGGCCGATAAACTGAGGGAGGTATGGTACCAGCAATGTTATGATGCAGGGAAAGGATTGTATGCAGAAACCGCAGCAAAGAAAACATTTTCCCGCTATACCAATGCCATGGCTGTACTGGCGCAGGCTGTACCACCCCGGCAGGTGAAAAATGTAATGCAGCGGTTACTGGCTGAAAAAACGCCCGGGGAAGAATCGTTGCGCGAAAAGTATTATATTTTTAAAGCAATGCAGGAAACCGGTGTTACAGAAGCTTTCCCTGCCGAATTGCAGTCGCTCGCAACACTGCTGGAACAAAACAACACCGCAGCTTACCAGGCAAATGCTGCTGTGGCCAATCTTTTCCTGCTGGGTATCACCGCAGGTATACAACCGGCTTCCTATGGGTTCAGAACAGTATTGATTGCACCAGATCCCGGCACATCGCCGCAGGTAAAAGCTACTATGGTACACCCGGAGGGTTTAATTAAGGTAGACCTGGCATTTAAAAATAATCGTGTAACCGGCACCGTTATAGTCCCGTTCGGTATAACCGGCAAATTCCGCTGGCGTGGTAAAGAGATCACTTTGCATGGTGGCCCGCAGGAAATTTCGCTCTGATCGCGAATTTTGTCTTGGAACACTGATTACGCTGACTATACTGATTAGTTTGATTTTATTTTTTAATTTTATAAATTATTAAGGGAGATAAGAGCGAATACCACTCTTATCTCCCTTAATAACTATCGCTTTCATCGGATTATGCAGATTTGCCTTATTGCTATTTTTTAAGGAAAGGCATAAACGAACATATCCGCTTATCTCTAAAAATCCCAAAAAATAAAATCAAACTAATCAGTATAATCAGCGTAATCAGTGTCCAAGACAAAATTCGCATCGCCGAAGGCGATCTACGCGCGCTTTTTCTTCGCGTAGAAATAATTTATCGCCAATGCGCCAATGCAAATGAACAATCCAAAGAATTCCCGTGTTTCTTCAATCCAGGGTTTGGTAGCTTTCATGGTTTCGGCAAGGTTCTCTGCATTGTGTTTGGTGAACCAGTCTTCCACACCGTTCTGGTCAAAGAACTTATATATGGCGTAGGCCAGGTATACCAGTATACCCGCAATATACCATTTCGGGTAAAAGCGGTTACGCGAAGCCAGCCAGCAAAGCAGGGCACTGTAAAGGTAGATGGGCATCCATATGTAAGGATCAGGATCGTTATACTGTAAGCCTGCAAACAAAACAAACATCAGGCAAAACACAACATTCAATATTTTCATGACGCAAAAATTAGGGCTTAAACATACACAAAAGAATTTCAAAAGCATATTCCTTGTATTATTTTATCCCGGCAGTGTGGAATAGTGGAATAACAGTCTGCAATTTTGTCACTTTTAAAGAAAATGTTAAAAGACCACTTGTTTGGGCTAAAATAATGTTATATATTCGGTTCATTACATCGTTCCACGTGAGAACCAAAATCTGAGATTGAAATGTTTGTTACTAGAGCAAAAGATTCTCACTTATTTATTATTGTATTGAATTCACTATCGTAAACAATTAAACAACAGTCGGATGACCTAAATCAGCTTGACCATTAGTGTTTGTTTTATAGTTCATTCATTCTTTTAAAATCGTAGTTTTTGTTTAACTGTTGATCGGACACTATTTTCTTTTTTGACGCCGTGTAGCGCATCATGCACGGGTGATAAAAACTAATGCTTTGTATTTATTGAAAATTAACCTGCTGTAAAAATGGAATACAGCGGGAACGGGTTCTGTATGCAAAGTTGTGACTGTTCAATAAGGTGACATATAGATAGGAATCCTTATTTACTAACAATTTTTCTTAAACGTTTCCCTTAAATCACGTTATGAAAAAGCAATTTTACCAGGCACTCGCTGCACTATGCGGCCTCTTGTTGCTATTAGCCGGCAACAATGTATCAGCACAAACAAAAGTTACGGGTAAAGTAACCGACAAAGCCTCCGGCAATGCGCTGCCAGGCGTTACCGTGTTTGTGAAAGGCAGCAACCGGGGTACTGCCACAGATCCTTCCGGAGCCTTTTCCCTTATGGCCAAATCAGGTGAAACACTCGTGTTCTCCTTTGTAGGTTATGATCCGCTGGAAACAGTGATAGGATCCGGTCCGGTAAACGTTTCCCTAAGCGAAAAAGTAGGCTCGCTGGAAGAAGTAGTGGTAACCGGTTATGCCAGCCAGAAAAAGAAAGACCTTACCGGTTCGGTATCCATTGTAAAAGTGGAAAATCTTACCAAACAACCTACCTCCCAGATAGCCAATCAGCTGCAGGGACAGGTGTCGGGGGTAACCATTCTCGGCTCAGGCCAGCCGGGCCAGGAGCCACAGGTGAAGATCCGTGGTGTAAACACCTTCGGAAACAATACACCATTGTATGTGGTAGACGGAGTACCCATCTCCAACCTTACTGATGTAAATCCCAACGACGTACAAACCATGCAGGTACTTAAAGATGCAGGCGCTGCCTCCATCTACGGTGCCCGTGCTGCCAACGGCGTTATCATCATCACCACCAAAAGAGGAACCGGTAAAGTAAAGGTGTCCTACGATGGCTACTATGGTACACAACGTCCTAAAAGCGGAAATGTATGGAACATCCTCAGTCCGCAGGAACAAGCCAACCTGAAATGGATGGCCATTGCCAATACTACTCCGAATCCTGTATATAATGATGAACAATACGGCTCCGGCGCAACACCACGCCTGCCCGATTATATCGCTCCGCAGGGCGCAATGGAAGGTGACCCGGGCACTGATCCATCTACCTATTTCGTAAATCCGAATTATAAAGTAGCCAGTGATGTGGATGCGTTCCACCGTATCGTAAAGGCCAATAAATCAGGTACCGACTGGTTCCACGAAATATTTAAACCAGCCCCCATCACCAGCCACAATATTTCGGTAGCAGGTGGCGGCGATATCGGCAGTTACTTCTTCTCGTTCTATTACTTTAATCAGCAGGGTACTCTAACCAATACATATAATAAACGTTATGCTGTTCGCGCCAACAGTACCTATAACATTACCAATAATATACGCGTAGGCGAAAACCTGGAATACTCCCTTATCAATAACCCGCAGATCGGTGCTCTCACAGAAGGTAGCGGTATTGGTATGGCTTTCCGTGAAATGCCTATCATTCCTGTACATGATATTAAAGGCAACTATGCAGGTAGCTTTGGTAAAGGTTTGGGTAATGCCCGCAACCCCGTTGCCATCCAGGACCGCTTCGGTACTACCAAAACACTGGCTAACCGCTTGTTGGGTAACGTGTTTGCAGAAGCAGATATCCTGAAACACTTTACCCTCCGCACCAGCTTCGGTGGTGAGATCTATTCCTTCAATAATCATAGCTTCACTTTACCTGAATACGAAAATGCTGAAAACAATAAAGTGAATTCGTATACGGAAAATTCAGGAACCGGTTACGACTGGACCTGGACCAATACCCTCACCTATCACCAGAACTTTGACCAGGTACACGACCTCAAAGTGCTGATAGGCACAGAAGCATTCGATAACCAGGGCCGTACCGTTGGTGGTACCAACCTCGATTATTTCACCTTTGATCCCAACTTCACCAACCTCAGTACAGGTAGCGGCACGCCTACCAACTACAGCGGCCGTTTCTCTGATGGATTGTTTTCCCTCTTCGCAAGGGTAGACTACTCCTACAAAGACCGCTACCTCCTGGGCGCACTGATCCGCCGGGATGGTTCCTCCAGGTTTGGTTCCTCTAACAGGTATGGTAACTTCCCTGCCGTAAGCGCTGCATGGCGACTTTCACAGGAGGAATTCATGAAGGGTATCAGCTGGCTCTCCGATCTGAAGATCCGCGGAGGATGGGGTATCATGGGTAACCAGATCAACGTGGACCCGCAGAATGCCTTCACCGCTTACGGGTTTGAAAAAGGAAACTCCTTCTACGATCTGAAAGGTACCGGGAACTCCATTTTACAAGGCTTCTACCGTACCCGTATCGGTAACCCCGATGCAAAATGGGAAAGCAACGTGAACGCCAATATCGGTATAGATGCGACCCTCTTCAAAGGCGCCCTGGAAATAACAGCAGATTACTATCGCAAAGATGTAAGAGACCTGCTGTATAACCCTGAACTGCCAGGTGTTTACGGTATTGCCAATGCTCCTTATGTGAACGTGGCCCAGATGAAAAATAAAGGGTTCGACTTCTCCGCCACCGCTAACCTGAATCTTACCAAAGATCTCAAACTGGACCTGAACGGTAACCTCACTACCTATAATAATGAGATCGTGAAAATATCTGATGCTGCTCCTTATTTCGACCAGGAACAACGCAGGTTTAACGGTACTTTCATTATCCGTAATGCCGTTGGCCAGTCTATCAGCGAATTCTTCGGTTATAAGGTAGATGGATTCTGGAATAGCCAGGCAGAAATTGATGCAGCAAACGAGGCTACCAGGAAACAATATAATGATAACTCACTGGTATACCAGACAGACACTAAACCCGGCCGCTTCAAATATGCCGATGTGAACGGAGATGGAAGGATCACAGAAGCCGATCGTACTTATCTCGGTAATCCTAATCCAAAGTTCAGCTATGGCCTGAACATCGGTCTTACTTATAAAGCCTGGGATTTCAGCATGTTCATATATGGGGTGCAAGGTAACAAGATCTGGAACCAGGTGAAATGGTGGACAGACTTCTATCCTTCATTCGAAGGGGCAAAAAGCAAAACAGCACTGTATGATTCCTGGCTGCCAACACGTCAGAATGCAAAAGCGCCTATCCAGGAAACATCTCCTTCTTTCAGTACATCCAATGTACCTAACTCCTATTTCGTGGAAAACGGTTCTTACCTGCGTGCAAAGAATATCATGCTGGGATATACCATCCCAAGCAATGTGCTTCAGAGAGTGGGTATCACAAAATTCAGGGTTTATGCGCAGGCGGCTAACCTGTTTACCATCACCAAATACTCAGGTATAGATCCTGAAATTACCGGAGGTACCAGCAACTTCGGCGTGGATGAAGGAGCTTATCCCAATCAGCGTCAGTACCTGCTCGGTGTGAATGTAACATTCTGATAATTTTTTCCTGAAAAGCAAAATTGAGAAAAATGAAAACATTACGATATTTAAGTGTAACACTTGCGTTGGCTGCAATAGGGATCAGTGCCTGTAAAAAGAGTTTCCTGGAACGGGCGCCTCTTGGATCTCTCAGTGATGAAATAGTAGCAAATAAAGCCGGTATCAACTATTTGCTGATAGGCGCTTACGCGTCGCTCGACGGACAACAAACCGCACAGGCAGCCCTGGGTGGCGGTGGCCCATGGGAAGCTTCTCCTACTAACTGGATCTATGGCAGCGTGGCCGGTGGCGATTCCCATAAGGGTAGCTTCAGCGGCGACCAGCCAGGTATAGACCCTATCGCAAAATTTACAGTAGACCCAAGCAATGGTTTTTTCAATACAAAATGGAGGGCCGTATATGAAGGCGTGATCCGCTGTAATACCGTACTGGCAAAAATTCCACAGGCAACGGATATGAGCGATGCGGAAAAAACACAGGCAGCTGCGGAAGCCCGTTTCCTCCGTGGCCACTACTACTTTGAGCTGAAAAAAATGTTCAATAAAGTACCCTATATCACAGATACTACTGTGGAAGTGCGTGTTAAAAATGATAAAGATATCTGGCCCTTTATTGAAGCCGATTTTAAATTCGCCACAGATAACCTGCCGGCTACACAAAGCGACGTGGCAAGAGCAAATAAATGGGCTGCTCAGATCTATCTGGCTAAAACATATCTCTACCAGAAAAAATACACAGAGGCAATGCCGTTGTTCGACCAGGCTATCGCATCAGGTGTTACTTCCAATGGTCTGAAGTATAAGCTCACAGACAGATTTGAAGACAACTTCGATGCTGCTACAAAGAACAACTCAGAATCTGTATTCGCTATCCAGATGACAGCCAACGATGGTACCAATACCATCGCCAATGCAAACCAGGGCGAAATGCTGAACTTCCCCTACAACAGCCCCTTCGGCTGCTGCGGATTTTATCAGCCTACCCAGGACCTCGTAAACTCTTACCGCACGGACCCGGCTACAGGCCTGCCAAATCTCGATACCTGGAATGCTAACCCGGTAAAGAATGATCAGGGTATCGTTTCCACAACACCGTTTACACCGGAAACAGGAACGCTGGATCCACGCCTCGACTGGACCGTAGGCCGCCGCGGAATACCTTACCACGATTGGGGTAATCACCCTGGTGCCAACTGGATCAGGGACCAGAAATATGCTGGCCCTTATGCGCCCAAGAAAATGGTGTACTGGCAGTTTAACCAGGACAAATACAAAGATGCACACTCATGGGCGCCGGGATCTGCTATCAACGTATTGCTTATCCGCTTCGCAGACGTAATCCTTATGGCGGCTGAATGCCACGCCCAAACCGGTGATCTGCCGGGAGCCACTGCCCTCGTTAACCAGATCCGTGACAGGATGATCAATCACCCTGAATACTGGCTGCATAAATACCTGGATGATACCAAACCAATGTTAGGATTTGATCCTACCAAAATGGCTGCGAACTACAAAATAGGCAGGTACACTGCTACCTTCGGCAGTAAAGACCAGGCATTAAAAGCCATCTATTTTGAACGTAAACTGGAGCTGGCTACAGAAGGCCACCGTTTCTTTGATCTGGTACGCTGGGGCATTGCGGATGTGGCGCTGAACGCCTTCATCCAATATGAATCAGCTATCACCGACGACCTGAAAGGCGGGCATTTTACAAAAGGTAAGAATGAATACTTCCCCATTCCTCAGCGTCAGATCGACCTAACTATGGTAGGCGGACAAAGAGTACTGGAACAGAATCCGAATTATTAACAGCTATATCTGTCGCTTTTTTAATTGAACGAATGCAGCGGATCTTTTTCGCTGCATTCGTTTTTATACAACATTTTAGTACTTTACAATGCCCGTTAAAATATTCACCGATGACCAATCAACCAATGAGTAACCGGTATTGTCTCGCCGCTTTATTTTTTATCGTCACCAGTCTTGTCATCGGTATCAGTTGCCACACACCCACAAAGGAAGAAAAAGGAAAAGCACTGGCAGATAAATATTGCTCCGGTTGTCATTTACCCGTTTCCGCGGAACTGCTGGACAAGGAAACCTGGCTGAAACATGTGTTGCCTGCTATGGCCCCCAAGCTGGGCATAAAAGTGTGGGGAGAGAATTCCTATTATCCACCGATGCCCGGCGATAAACCAGGGCTTATTTCTATCCAGGACTGGGAGCTGTTGGTGGAGTACTATAAAAACACCGCTCCTGAAAAACTACCGCCTGCAAAAGCGCCGCAGCCGCTGCAACGCGACTGGTCCATTTTTACAGCAAAGTATCCCGTACTCAAAGATACAATCCCCGTAGCTACTACTATGGTGGCATTTAACCCGGATAACGGCCATCTTATGACCAGCGATGGGCTCTCCAATACCCTCACGCAATGGGACCAGGATTTACAAACCGTTAACATCCGCAATTTACCATCTCCCGCTGTCGATATACTCTTTGTAAAAGATACTGCCGGGCAGCAACAGGCCATCCTTACTGAAATAGGTAATATGCGGGCATTGGATGCGCCCGCTGGCATTATTACCAGTGTACAACCCAATGATCCGCAAAGCAGACAGCACGATCTCATGGCTTTTCTCAAACGGCCGGTGCAAACCCTGCAGGCTGATTTTGATAAAGATGGCCTGTCCGATTTGCTGGTATGCGCATTCGGCCATAACCAGGGGGGGCTTTACTGGCTGAAACAGCTGCCGGATCACAGTTACAGGCAGTTGCCTATCCGGGAAGTGCCCGGAGCTATTCACGCAGAAACAGGCGATTTTAACCACGACGGCTATACGGACTTCATGGTATTGTTTGCCGCCGGCGATGAAGGCATCTGGCTGTTTGAGAATGATAAGAAAGGAGGCTTCGTATCTACCAACCTGCTGAGATTCCCGCCACTCAATGGTTCTACCAGTTTCCAGCTGGCCGATTTTAATGGCGATGGTAAACCTGATATACTATATACCTGCGGTGATAACGCAGATTTTTCCATGGTGCTTAAACCTTATCACGGAATATTCGTCTACCTCAATGACGGGAATAATAAATACAGGGAAGCCTGGCATTACCCCGTGAATGGCTGTACAAAGGCGGTGGCTGCGGATTTCAATAAAGACGGTAAAACCGATATCGCCTCTATTGCCTTTTTTGCTGATTTCCGGCATCAGCCCGGGGAAAAATTTATTTTCTTTGAAGGTGGAAATAAAGCGCTCATGTTTACGCCCCATTCACCGCCGCTCGACAAAGAAGGCAGATGGATCTGTATGGACGTAAAGGATTATGATCACGATGGCGACCTGGATATTGTACTAGGAAACTACGCACAGGGTTTTATCATACTTGATGATTATAAGCCTGACTGGAAAGAATATCAGCCTTTTATAGTATTACAAAACAATGTCGCCCGTTAAATGCAACGTAAAAATCGTTTGTTTATTTGGAATGAAAGGAGACAATATGTATCTTACGGCCGTATTTATTGCTACGTGCATTGTTGCTTGTTACAGGTCTAAACTTATAGAGAAGAGAGCTCATATATTACAGATCTTTAAAGTACCATCGTTCTTGATCAGTGTTTTCCCAACATATACCTTATTGCATCGTGTCTGCCGTCAGAGACGCCGTGCTGTAAAGATATCCTGATGTATAATCAGGTTTTAGAATGGCGGAAGGAGAGGCAGTAATGCCTCTCTTTTATTTAGATGCCCTCCCTATCGTTCAACCATTGATGTGAACGGTTTTATCTTCTTTTTTTGCCATCTATCATAAAAAAGCGGCCCGATTCTGAAAATCCCATTATTACTGGTTAATTTTATTGGGAAATCAGCATTATTAGTTTAAATAGGATATGTCAGTGGCTGAATATGTATACGATCAGGATAAAGTGAGCAAGCTGCTTAGCACGGTCATAAGAAACAATGGAAACGAAAAAGCAAATAACTGGTTGCAACAGCGGTTGCAGCTACAACAGCAAACCGGTGCCATCCCGCAGTTTAATCAAACTTTCACAGCTATTCCGCGTTTCACAGGTAAAGAGATGATCCGTATTTCCACAACGGAAAGTGAACAGCTGCAGGCATTGTTGCCTTCATTTTTCGTACAGGGCTGGACGTTAGACCGCCTTGCGAGAGTATGGTGGCTGCTGCAATTGCCGGTAACCAACAAATCTGCGTACCTGGAAGTAGTGGAAAACCTCTTCAACGCGGCGGAAATGAATGAGCTGGCGGCCTTGTACAGTGCCCTGCCCCTGCTGCCATGGCCCGAAGAATGGACTGCGCGCACCTCGGAAGGCATCCGTTCCAATATAGGTATTGTGCAGGAGGCCATCATGCTCCGCAACCCTTACCCGGCAAAATACCTGTCGGAGGCCGCCTGGAACCAGCTGGTAATGAAAGCCATTTTTACCGATAAACCACTACACCTGATCATCGGCCTGGACGAAAGAGCTAATGCCGCACTGGCAGCGATCCTGGTCGACTTTGCCCATGAAAGATGGGCCGCCGGCCGGACGCTGGATCCTATGCAATGGCGGGTGCTGGTGAACTTTGTAGGAGAAGCCAACTTTGCAGATATCACCCGCGTATGGCATTCTGTGAACAGCACAGAGAAAGAAGCCGCCGCACTGGTGTGCGCCCAATGCCATTATCCGCCTGCTAAGGCTTTGCTGGCCACCGACCCGGCATTACAGGCTGAAATTCAGGCTGGTAGCATAACCTGGGATACGCTGGCCCAAAAAATAATTAAATAACCAACAATAAAATTGATCAGATTATGTGCGGAATCCATGATTTAACAGAGAAAGATCTCCAACCACTTACCTATAGCCCCGCTTATCTTAATAAAATAAAAGGCATGCGCTTCTTTGATCCGCATGTACATATGACGGCCCGTACTACAGACGATTACCAGGCAATGGCCGATGCCGGCGTGGTAGCCATTATTGAGCCCGCATTCTGGTTAGGACAGCCCCGCACAGGTGTTGATACCTTCCGCGATTATTTCAGCAGCCTCCTGGGGTGGGAGCGTTTCCGTGCTTCCCAGTTTGGTATCAAACACTATTGCACCATTGGCCTCAATTCCAAAGAAGCCAATAACGAAAAGCTCGCTGAAGCCGTAATGGAAATATTACCACAGTTCATTTATAAAGAAGGCGTAGTGGGCGTGGGCGAAATCGGTTTCGATGACCAAACCCCCCTGGAGGAAAAATACTATCGCGCCCAGCTGGAACTGGCCAAAGAAGCCGGTTTGCCCGTTCAGATACATACTCCTCACCGGGATAAGAAAAAAGGCACCCAGCGCAGTATGGACATCGCACTGGAGCACGGACTCGAACCTCACATGATCATTGTAGACCATAATAACGAAGAAACAGTCAAAGAAGTACTGGATCGTGGCTTCTGGGCTGCATTTACCATCTATCCTTTTACCAAAATGGGGAATGAGCGCATGGTAGCTGTAGTTAAACAGTACGGAAGTGAGCGTATTATGGTGAACTCCGCTGCCGACTGGGGCATCAGCGATCCCCTGGCCGTTCCTAAAACCGCCGCTTTAATGCACGAAAGTGGTATTGACTCGAATGACATTCATTTGGTAACTTACACCAATGCTGTAAAAGCCTTTGCGCAGAGCGGTCAGATAAACGAAGCGGATTTTGATGTAGCAGCAAATATTGATCAAAGTGAGAAATTTAACGGAAGCTCTATTTTGCGCGGAGGACAACAGCCTCGAATTGATAAAAACACAACCATCATCCGGTAACGGCCTGACAGCTTCGGTTCTGCTGGCAATGAACCATGAAAACCTAATTACACGGTGAGTTATATTGTTAGCAAATTGATCGGATATCTGCGCCTGATGCGACCAGCCAATATCGTAACTGCAATAGCAGATATATTGGCTGGCGTTGCTATTTCGGCCTATTTTATAAATGTTACGTTCAGTACTGTTACGCTGGATCTTATCCTCCCGGTTGTATGCCTTTGTCTTGCAACCATTGGCCTGTATGGCGGCGGTGTTGTTTTTAATGATGTATTTGATGCGGAACTGGATAGCACGGAACGTCCTGAAAGGCCCATTCCCAGCGGGGTTATCACAAAAACTCAAGCCGTTATACTTGGCAGCTACCTGCTCCTGGTGGGTATCCTCGCTGCCTTTTCGGTAGGCCGCCTCACGGGTTATGCCGGATGGCTCGCCATTGGAGTGGCCGCCTCGGCGCTCATTTATGATAAATGGGGAAAACACCATGCACTGCTCGGCCCGCTCAATATGGGCCTCTGCCGCGGGTTTAACCTTCTCCTGGGTATAAGTATTGTGCCCGGTATGCTGGAAATATACTGGTGGATGGGCTTTATCCCCATTCTCTATATTGCGGCAGTAACCAACATCAGCAGGGGAGAAGTGCACGGGGGCAGTGTTAAAAGTTTACGCCTTACCGCTGCCTGCTATGCCGCAGTATACATTACAATGGGTATCCTGGCCTGCATACATCATCATTTCTGGCCGGCACTCCCGTTTATCCTGCTGTTCATTATTATGATTAATGTACCGCTGTTCAGGGCTATGAAAAATCCTTCCGGGCCAAATATCGGGAAAGCGGTAAAGGGTGGCATCATTGCATTGATTGCCATGAACGCAGCCTGGGTGGCGGCTTTTGCTACCATTCCTTTTGCAATAGCAGTCATACTGCTGTTACCAATATCACTGGTGCTGGGAAAACTTTTTGCCGTTACCTGACAACAGCAGGCGGATACCGTGCAGCTGCACGGTATCCGCTGGTTGGCGCTGATTCATCCGGCTTCACAGTTCTCCAATCTTTTTCATGGCCTCAATATCCGGCGCTCTCATACCATCCTGTGGAAAGAAGTAGCGCAGGCCTGTCTATTCCACTATTCCCCTTTTCAGGGCCTCTTTCACTAGCCCCGCGGTATTCTTCACTGCCAGCTTTTGTGTAAGGTTTAACCGGTGTGTTTCTACCGTGCGCAAACTGATGAACAACAGGTCGGCAATCTCCTGGTTGGAATACTCCTCTGCAATCAGCTTCAGGATCTCCTCTTCCCTGCGGGTAAGCGGGATCTCATAGCTGCTGCGCTTCCGGCCGGCAATTGCTTCATTGAGTAACGGGTGTTTTACAGCATCGTCGAGGAACCGTTCACCGGCATGTACTTCCTCAATGGCGCGAAGAAGTGTTTCAGGATCTGTGCTCTTTAATAGGTAGCCTGCCGCGCCGTTACGCAACATCTGTTTGATATAGTGCGGGTCCATAAAGCTGCTCAGCGCAATCACTTTTATATGCGGGTGCTTTTTCTTCACCTGTCTGCAAAGCGATATGCCGTCTATTTCCGGCATCTGGATATCCAGTAACAGTACATCCGGCTGCACGGCCGGCAAAGCCGCCATGAGAGCCCCCGCCCGGTTACTTTCATATACTATGGAAATATGTGGAAAAGGCGCCAGCATCGCTTTAATACCGCTGATCACCAGCAGATGGGCGTCTGTTATAGCCAGTTTGATACGCATGTCAGGTAAAATTAAAAAGAGGCTGCATCTCCGCCGGTTGCATAATAGTAGTATTGAATTGCATGTAGGCGGTAGTGCCGCAACCCGGTATAGTCGTAGGGGTTAGATGCCCGTTCAATGAAAAGCCGGCCAGGGCTTTATGATAGCCCGGTCCGCTGCCTGTTTGAATACAACAAATAAAAAGTAATATTCTCAGCATTTCTGATTCACTTTTAATCATTACAATAAACAACCCGGCGGGAAATAGCTGGAAAAGCGATCACCCGCCATCGCAGTGCGTTGACGAAAGCTCAGCATGCAACAAAAGATGTGAAATACAACCGATGTTACAGGGTTAACAACACGGGTATCCCGTGT
The DNA here is from genome assembly GCF_040546735.1 of Chitinophaga sp. OAE865. Classification (NCBI taxonomy): domain Bacteria; kingdom Pseudomonadati; phylum Bacteroidota; class Chitinophagia; order Chitinophagales; family Chitinophagaceae; genus Chitinophaga; species Chitinophaga sp. OAE865. The sequence continues at coordinate 1,537,662 of NZ_JBEPOF010000001.1, forward strand.
TTCTTTTTTGGTCAAACAATCTAATCTGGGCCTCTGGAACTGTCATTATTTTCCGCAGCGGCATAAAGTTCTGTATTTCTCTTTTAATACACAACAGCAAACGGGACGAATGAAAGTAGGAATGGGCATACGTATAATCCCGGCTGCCGGAATCGCCCGCCGGTAAGGATTTGACAGGCGCGCTATACAGACAGGTAGAACTACGCAATTTATAAAATAATGGTTTATACCGTAGGAGAAATCCCTTACCTCAGGCTTTTTGCGTGCCGTTGAATTGTTCTACCGGCTAACCCCAAAAAAACAGGCTCTGTTCCCCTGGGCCTTTTTCTTGTGAAAAATCACGTTTTTTCTATGTACTTTTAAAGGCTATAGTTTTTTTTAGTCAGATGATGCGGATTTAGCCATGGAATATATTCAACAAAACTTCGATGTCAACTTCTCTTACGGTGTTTTCTTCAGCAGCAATTTATTCGATCCTGCCAACACCTGTTTAGCTACCTTCCTGGAATCAAAAGCAGAGAGTGCATACGTAAAAAAATTACTGGTGATCCTGGATGGCGGCGTAGCCGCTCACCATCCGGAGCTAACCCAACAGATCAATCGTTATTTTCAACAGGTGCGCGGCTTTCAGCTTGCCCCTGAAATTATTACCATCAGTGGCGGAGAAGCTGTAAAAAATGACCTGCCCCTGCTGTTCAGCCTCGTGGATGCCATCGATAAATATGGTATCGACCGCCACTCTTACGTGATAGGCATTGGCGGGGGATCCCTGCTGGACCTGGTAGGATTTGCCGCCGCTATTTCACACCGCGGCGTAAAGCATATCAGGATCCCTACTACCGTGCTGTCGCAAAATGATTCCGGTGTAGGTGTGAAAAACGGTATAAACTATAAAGGGAAGAAAAATTTCCTCGGTTCCTTTGCCCCACCCGCTGCTGTATTCAATGACCCGGTGTTTTTAACTACGCTTGATCCGCGCGACTGGCGCTCCGGCATGGTGGAAGCCGTGAAAGTAGCGCTGATCAAAGACGCTGCATTCTTCAACAGCATTGAACAGAACGCAATAGCGCTTACTGCGGGAGATATGGCAGCTATGCACGACCTGATTTACCGCTGCGCCGAATTACATATTCAACATATCGGCGGTGCAGGCGATCCGTTTGAAAGCGGCTCCTCACGTCCGCTCGACTTTGGCCACTGGAGCGCACATAAGCTGGAACAGCTCACCAACTTTGAATTGCGCCACGGGGAAGCTGTGTCTATCGGTATTGCGGTAGATAGCGTGTATTCGTTCCTGTTAGGATGGCTACCCGAAGCTGATATGCATCGCATTCTTACCGTGTTGAAAAATATGAAGCTGCCGGTATGGCATCCGTTGCTGGAAATGCAGGATGGTAAACCTTCTCCGGTAGTAGCCGGATTGGAAGAATTCCGCGAACATCTCGGCGGCCGCTTAACCATTTCCCTGTTGCGCGCAGTTGGAAAAGGAGAAGAAGTACATGAAATGGATCTTAACTTATTATACAAGTCAGTAGACATCTGCAAAAATAATCAGTAATGAAAACAGCTGCGGGACATCTTACCTACTGTACAAATATTCACCCCGGCGAAAACTGGGTAGATCATTTTGCACAACTGAAAAAATTTATACCTGCCATTAAACAACAGGTATCGCCGGATCAGCCGTTTGGAATAGGATTGAGACTGGCTAATACCGCCAGCCTGGAGCTGAGTAAGGAAGCGGCTTTGAAGGAATTTCAGCAATGGCTGAAAGAAGAAGATTGCTATGTGTTCACGATGAACGGGTTTCCTTATGGCGGCTTTCATAATGTAGTGGTAAAAGACCAGGTACATGCGCCCGACTGGACCAGCGCCGATCGTGTGGCTTATACCATCCGCTTGTTCAGGATCCTGGCAGCGCTGCTGCCGGAAGGAATGGAAGGCGGTATTTCCACTAATCCACTTGGATATAAACACTGGTGCAACCGCTGTGAGGAGGAAAAGAATTCCTACACGGAAAGCGCTACGCTCAATATGCTGCTGGTACTGGAGCAACTGGTACGCACACACCGCAGCGGAGGACCGCTGATGCACCTCGATATTGAACCGGAGCCTGATGGCATGATGGAAAATACCAGCGAGTTTATCAACTGGTACTTCAATGACCTGCTGCCTGCCGGTATCCCGTTTGTCAAAGAGAAATTTAATCTGGAAGATGACCAGGCGGCGGCTGATATCATTAAAACGCATATTCAGCTGTGTTACGATGTTTGCCATTTTGCACTGGTATACGAAGCGCCCCAGCGGGTGATTGAACGGATGCAGCATCACGGCCTGAAGATCGGTAAGCTGCAGATCAGCGCCGCACTGAAAGCCGATATGCCGGCGGATACCGCCGCCCGTAGCATGGTAACAGATGCATTCCGTAAATTCAATGAGCCCGTCTACCTGCACCAGGTTATCGCAAAAAGAAATGATGGCACTTTTATTCATTATCCCGATCTGCCGGAAGCCCTGGCAGATGAAGGAAATCCGGCCGTAACAGAATGGCGCTCCCATTTTCATGTGCCGGTGTTCCTGGATAAGTTTGAAGTACTGCAATCCACACAGGAAGATATCAGGCAGGTGCTGGCTATACAACGTGAACAACCTTTTACCACGCATATGGAAGTGGAAACCTATACATGGGACGTATTACCGCCCGCATTAAAACAGGAGATGTCTTTGTCCGTTTCCCGTGAACTGAACTGGATAAGAACGCAACTGTAAGCCATCTTGGAATTGTGCGCCCGGAATTATAGCTTTATGCCGGAATTGCAACGGCGATCGAATTTATGAGAAAGACAGTAGTAATTGATGTAGTAGGGCTCTCCTCTTCTTTGCTGGAGCACCTGCCTTTTTTAAAGGCTTACACACAACAGCGCCACATGGCCACTGTGATGCCTATGTTACCCGCGGTTACCACGGTGGTACAAAGCACGTACCTTACCGGCGAATGGCCCAGTGAACATGGAATAGTAGGCAATGGCTGGTACGACAGAACCGATGCGGAAGTTAAATTCTGGAAACAATCCAACAAACTGGTGGATGCCCCAAAAATATGGGACCGCGCCAGGAAGCTGGATCCATCCTTTACTGTTTCGCAGATGTGCTGGTGGTACAACATGTATGCGAACGTTGATTACTCACTTACTCCCCGTCCCAATTACCTTTCCGATGGCCGCAAAGTGCCGGATTGCTACACAACCCCGTCTACGCTGCGGGATTACCTGACGGAACAACTGGGTAGGTTCCCGCTGTTTAATTACTGGGGCCCGACTGCCAGCATCAAATCAAGCCAGTGGATTGCTGATGCATCTATCCTCACCGATAAATTATACGATCCCACCCTCACTTTTATTTACCTGCCTCACCTGGATTACTGCCTGCAGAAATTCGGACAGGACCCGGTAAAAAATGCAAAGGAGCTGGCAGAGATAGACGCTGTATGCAAACAGCTGATCACTTATTACCAGCAAAAGAATTGCGATCCTATCGTACTGTCGGAATATGGTATCACCAATGTGAATAATCCCATTCATCTCAACAGGATACTGAGAAATGAAGGCCTGCTGGCACTGCGCGTGGAAAATGGCCTTGAACTGCTGGATGCAGGAGCCTCAAAAGCCTTCGCCGTGGCAGACCACCAGATCGCGCATATTTATATCAACGATCCTTCCTGCTATAAAAAAGTCCGTACCATCCTGGAAAATGTTCCGGGGGTAGAACTGGTGCTTGACAGGGAAGGCAAACGTCAGCATCACCTGCATCATGCCCGCAGCGGCGATCTCATTGCAGTTGCAGATGCCCGCAGCTGGTTCACCTATTACTACTGGCTGGACGATAACAAAGCCCCCGATTTTGCCAGGATCGTGGATATTTTCCGCAAACCCGGCTACGACCCGGTGGAAATGTTCATGGATCCCGCCGACCCGTTCATCAAGCTGAAAGCGGCAGGAAAATTGCTCAGGAAAAAGCTCGGTTTCCGCTACCTGATGAACGTGATCCCGCTGGATGCCACCCTTATCAAAGGCTCTCACGGCAGGTTGGAAGAGAACCCCGGCTACCACCCGGTGATAATCAGCCCCCAGCCCATTGCTACACCACAATTACAGGCAACGGACGTTTACGGTGTAATATGGAAGCAGCTCACCGGCGAATAGCTAACTATCTGGAATACAATCGTTTATCATTTTGCAAGTGATGTAACCGGGGTAGAAAAAGCACCCATCACTCAATGACAACCAATCAATAGCCGATCAAGTCCACCTCCGCACCACATAGTCTCTGCATTTACCGCATGCGCTAAGCATATGCCATTCATGCCCGGGGCATACGCGAAGTTTGTCTTGGAACACTGATTAGGATGATTACGATGATTAGCCTGATTTTTACTTCCTGAATTCTTTTATAAGATGCGATAAAAGCGGTCACACTTTCGTCTCCCTAACTATCTTCAAATGTTAAAACTAAATCAGGCTAATCATCGTAATCATCCTAATCAGTGTTCCAAGACAAATTTCGCGCTCATCAAAAAAACTACACATCCCTGATTTATTTTTCTACATTCATGCAACCGATTGTTTTTTATGCAAGAAAACGACAATAATAATAACGTTATGGAAAGAAGAGATTTCCTAAAAACCGGTAGCATGGCTGGTTTGGGAGCAGGATTAACTATTCTGAATTTCCCTGTATTCGGGAAAAATGCACCCAGCAATAAATTAGTGCTGGGAGTAATGGGGGTTAACTCCAGGGGCAACTGGCTGGCCCAATGCGCCGCCAAACTGCCCGGGGCCGAAATAGGCTATGTATGCGATGTGGAAGACGGCGCCATTGCCAAAGGCCTGAAAGCCATTGCAGGAGCGCAGAACCGTAAGCCGGAGGTGATCAAAGATATCCGCAAACTGCTGGAACGGAAGGATTTTGATGCGCTCCTCGTGGCAACCCCTGACCACTGGCACGCTCCTGCGGCAATTATGGCCACTGCTGCCGGCAAGCACGTGTACGTGGAAAAGCCCTGCGCCCATAATCCGGGCGAAGGCGAGATCCTGCTGGCAGCTGCAAAGAAGTATAACCGCCTCGTGCAAATGGGTAACCAGCGCCGCTCCTGGCCCAATCTTCAGCAGGCTGTAAAAGAAGTGAAAGAGCAAAACGTGTTAGGCAAAGTGTATTATGGCCGCGGGTGGTATGTGAATAACCGGGAGCCTATCGGTATCGGGAAAAAGATCCCGGTTCCTTCCACGCTCGACTGGAACCTGTGGCAGGGGCCCGCTCCCCGCCGTGATTACCTGGACAACATTGTTCACTATAACTGGCACTGGCGCTGGCATTGGGGCACCTCCGAAACCTGCAATAACGCCACCCACGAACTGGACTGCCTTCGCTGGTTTATGGATGTGGAATTCCCTACTAAGGTCACTTCTGCCGGCGGCCGTTATGCCTATGCTAAAGACGACTGGGAAACGCCGGACACCCAAACCCTGAACTTCGAATTTGAAGGAAATAAAGCCATCGCCTGGGAAGGACGCAGCTGCAGCCCCTTTAACCTGGAAGGAAGCGGCCGCGGATTTGCCTTGTTTGGTGAAAACGGCAGCCTGTACAACTCGGGTGGCGATAGCTACAAGCTCATCGATCCGAAAGGGAAAGTGATCAAGGAGGTAAAACAGGCCGCTAATCCCAACCAGAGCGTAACCAACACCGTAAGCCCGGCCGGCGAGTTTTACGACGCCGTGCATATCAACAACTTCCTGGAAAGTATCCGCGGCAATGCCACTCTTAATTCAGAGATCAATATAGGTTATCGCAGTACGCTGCTTTGCCTGCTGGGAAATATTGCGCAGCGTACCGGCCGTATCCTTCATACCGATCCATCAAACGGCCATATCCTGAACGATAAGGAAGCCATGAAAATGTGGGATAGGGAATATGAAAAAGGCTGGGCTCCCAAAGCATAAATAAACATCTTTCTTCCGGGTAATAGTCACAAAAAAACTGAGAAAAATACTTTGACTGTTACCCGGAATTCTTATCTTTGTCAAACTATAAACCCTTTCTCCTATTTGGTTTATAGGCTAACAATAAATATAATAAGTTGTTATCCCCCATAACTTTTAGTTATCACTACTATTAATTGCGATCCCCTAATTTTGGTCTACCTGTAATATTTATAACCAACCACACCAACCACGAAGTTGCGCATTCCCGGAGGGATGAATTGAATGGAATTTTTACAACAATCTCAGTACCTGCCAGTATTGCTGATAGGGCTTATAGTAGGTTATTTGTCCGGTTTATTGGGAAAAGGGGGGAGTGCTATCAGTACGCCAGCTCTGCAGATCTTTGCCGGCGTAAACCCGTTTTTTGCCCTGGCATCGCCGTTGCCGGCCTCCATTACCAGCACATTATCCGCCACGGCGGTATATAGTAAGGAAAAGCTGTTTAACAAACGCGTGATCCTGCTGAGCGCGGCTTTCGGCGTTCCTGCCACTATTTCCGGATCATGGCTCAGCAGCTACCTGCCCGGTAAAATGCTGATGATCATGACAGCCCTGTTTATTATGATAACGGGTATGTCGCTCATGTATTCCTTTATGCGGAACAAGCCTCATGATGAAACAACGGTATCATCTGAGCAGGTACCTGCGGGTAAACTGCTGATAGCCGCATTGTTTATCGGTTTTTTATCGGGGTTACTGGCAAATGCCGGGGGAATATTGTTCAGCTCCTTTTTTATAAAGAAATTAAAAATGCCTATAAAGCAGGCGCTGGCCTGTGCGGTGGTTTTATCAGCTATTTTATCGGTACCAGGCGCCTTAACTCACTGGTGGCTGGGGCATATAGATTGGAATATCGCACTGCTGCTGTCACTTACGGCATTCCCTGCTTCTTACCTCGGAGCTAAAACAGCCGTGAAAATGAAAACTCCTGCCCTCGAAAAATTATTTGCACTTACCCTTATCGTATTCGGTGTATACGACATCTTCTTTACCATCATGAAATAATCAGGCGTGGGCTTTCATCTTATGGATGGCTTCCTGTTCATATGGAGGAAGTGTGCTCACTATAATCTCGTAGGCATTCTGCAGGAAGTTTTCCAGTTCAGTGGCTGGCAGCGCATCCTCCTGTTTCAGCTGTACCCAGTGATAACGCGCCAGGTGAGGGGCCGGCACAATACCAGGTCTGGAGATCAATTGATGGAACTGGTGCTGGCTGCACTTAAAAGATACACTGTGGGGCGGCTCCAGGGAAATCATGCAGAATAACTTTTCGCCTACATAAAAGCGCAATTCATTGTCCCACTTTTGTTCAGTGATGACAGCCGGAAGTGACCGGCACAGATCAAGGGTATGATCAAACATAGCAGCAGGTTTTAAAGAATAATTATTAGGGCCGTTTTTTTAGGACGACTTGTGTCAATAGTTTACAGGCACAGACTAACATATCAAAATATGAAGTATGTGTGGTTAACGTAAATCTAAGCTGTAAATAGTGAATGAAACTGCACTATAAAAATAGGGAATAAAAACCAATCGCGAATGTTAAAAAGATTTTCCTTCCGGCAGGGAATTCTTATACCTGCAACCATTGCGGTTTTGAGGAGAAAATGGATTTCTTTCTTAATCGAAATTTAATCCGGTATATAAAAGGGCTTCCGGCTTGTACAGCTGCCTTTTTGAGTGGCGGTACAAGCCGGAAGTGAAGCCAGGTAAGCTTTTTTATGGCTGAGCCGCCGCCCAGCGCGCCATTTTCTGCTCCAGTACGGATAGCGGCACACAGCCGTCTTTCAACAGCTCATCATGAAAAGAGGACAGGCTGAACCGGTTGCCAAGCGAGGCTGTATACTGGTTCCGTAACCCGCGTATCTTCAGCTCCCCTATCTTATAGGAAAGCGCCTGCCCGGGAATAGCCATATAGCGCTCAATTTCAGCAGTAGCTTCCTGCGTGGACACGGGCTCATTGTCCATCATGTATTTGATGGCCTGCTCACGGGTCCAGCCCTTGGTGTGCATACCAACATCCACGACTAAACGAATAGCACGGTGAATTTCATCCGTTAAACGTCCAAAGTACACGTATGGATCAGTATACAGTCCCAGCTCTTTTCCCAGGCTCTCACAATAGAGGGCATAACCTTCGCCATAGGCGCCAATCCAGGAAAACCGCCGGAACTTAGGCAGGGAGTCATTTTCCTGTTGCAGTGAAATCTGGAAATGGTGACCGGGAATGGCTTCATGTAAAAACAAGCATTCCATACCGGTGTAAGGAAAGCTGTTTGCATCCAGGATAGGTACGTAAAATACACCTGGCCGGGTACCATCGGCGCTGCCCTGCATATATTCGGCAGATGCGGAAGCAGCCCGGTAAGCTTCGGTTTGACGGATCTCGAATTTTGTTTTGGGAAGATGACCATACATTTTTTTTACACCAGGCATGATCTTGTTTTCAATAGCTTTGAAGGAGTCCAGGATGGCCGCGGGTGTTTTAAAGATGCGCAGCTTTTTATCGCTGCGTACCGATGCAAAAAAGGCCGGCAGATCGCCTTTGAAACCCGTGCTGTTCTTCACTTCTTCCATTTCTCCTCTTATCCGGGCCACTTCTTTTTCTCCCAGGGCAAAAATTTCTTCCGGGGAAAGACTGGTAGTGGTCCAGCTTTTTATCAGGAAGGCATAATAGGCCTTGCCGTCGGGGATATCCCCAATGCCGCTGCTGTTGCGGGCCTTAGGCAGGTATTCGTGCTGCATGAAGTCGCGCAGTTTGGCAAACGAAGGCAGTATATATGTTTCAATGGCCGTATTGTAATCCTTTGCCAGGCTGGCTTTGGCCGCAGCGTCCAGTGAGTCGGGTATGGTTTTCAGCGGAGCATAGAATACATTGCCGGCGGTATCCTTTTTAGCAAGAGCCGCTACCTGTGGTATTACTTTTACCACCAGGCTTTTGGGCAATACATAGCCGGTGGCCATCCCCCGGCGCATATTGGCAATGGCCGTATCGGTCCATACTGCAAAGCGCTCCATACGATGCATAAAGTTCTGGTAGTCCTTTACGGTTTTAAAGGGCTGGGCGGAGGAGCCGGAACCCAGTTGCGCCAGGGTAAGGGGCAGGCAGGTGAACTGCTGCACAGGCATCAGGTGGTCATGAAAGGTAAGCGCCTCCCGGTTGATGCTGAATTCGCGCTGGAGCATATCGTACGTAATGCGGTCGTTGCCGGAAAGTGCAGCGGTATCAATCCCTTTAATAGCCTGTTGATAGCTGGTATAAAAAGAATCGAGTTTTGCGCGGTAGCCTTCACTGATGTCTATAGGCAACTGGTCGTTATATTGATTTTCCCCATTCTGGGTGGCCTGTAATGGATTGAGGGCCATACTTTCGTTGTAATACCGTTCGGCCAGGTGGCGCAGGGAGTCCTGCATGGCTTGCGGATTACCATGATTTTCCGGTTGCTGGCAGGCCCCGGCCATCAGGGTGGCCCACAGGAAAAGAGCCCCTTTTTGTTGTAACATTTTCATATTAATGTGTTGTGAACAGGTAGTAATTTACCGTTTTATCCAAGAAAAAAAGCATTCCGAAGAATCGGAATGCTTATTTAGAACAGTGAACAATGAAAAAAAAGATAAAAAATATTATTTAAGATTTTTTATACGAATGCTTTTGAAAGAAACTTCATTACCATGATCCTGTAAAAGGATGTGCCCTTCGGGCAACAGGCCAAAGTTTTTCCAGTTTTTATACTTGCTGATGGCCACCAGATCCTTGAAGGCCTGGGAGCCCCGCTCATATTCCAATACTTTAAATCCATTTAACCAGTGCTCAACGTGGTTATTTGGATACACAATAATACGACCTTTGTTCCATTCTCCAATAGGGTTGATGGCACGTTTTTCCTGTTTTCTTGTCATGAGGTCGTAAAGACTTGCCAAAGTACGGTTTCCGTCGCGTCCCAACTTGGCATCCGGGTGCCTTTCATCGTCCAGTACCTGGTACTCCAGCCCGATGGCCGACTTGCCGCCTGTCTCGTAGGCCTCGCTTACAAAGTATTTTACCCCGCTATTGGCGCCAGGCGTGAGCTTGAAGGAAAATTCCAGTTCAAAGGCACTGTATTGTTTTTCCGTAATGATATCGCCACCACTGCCTTCTTCATCTCCTGTAGAATGACCAATGGTAAGCACGCCATTCTGCATGGTCCAGCCGGCAGTAGGGAAGTTCTTTTTATACACACCCCTCCAGCCTTTGCTGGTTTTTCCGTCCCATAACAGCTGGTAGCCGTTTTTCTTTTCCTGGCCGGAAATAGTGTTATCCACATTGTTTACAACGTAAATATTGTCGTAGGGCGTATACTGGGAAGCTGCCGGATTTTCTATCAGGCGGATATTTTTCCAGTAGATATTTTTGTTTTCATCTGCCGCGTTTTTACCGATGCTGTGCACCTGTAAAGCAATGAAACCCTTTGGCAGCGCAGTGTCTACCAGGTGGGCGGCAGGCACTCCGTTTACCCAGGTACGCATTTCGTTGCCCCGGCATTCAATGCGGTATTTGTTCCAGCCGTCTTTTTTGAAGGCGTTCTGCCCTGCAGGATTCAGTTCCATAGGATATTGCCAGCCCCTGCGGCCTTCTTCATAAATACCACCGCTCCATTTACGGTCGGAGGGATCAATCTCCATCTGGTAGCCAAACACACGGCCATTCTGGTAATCCGCCCGGCTTTGGCTGCGGAACTGGATGCCAGAGTTGAACTCCTTACCCAGCTTGAATTCCAGCTCCAGGATAAAGTCGCCATACTCCTTGTCTGTAGCCAGGAAAGAGTTTGGCGTGTTCTGTACCGTGGTGCCCACGATTTCGCCGTTCTGCACATTATATTTTGCTTCTCCCCCCAGTTGTTTCCAGCCTTTCAGATCTTTACCGTTGAAAAGTTGCTGCCACTGGGCTTTCTGGGCGAAAAGGCCACCATACATACACAGTAGGGAGCCACATAAAAGGATCGTCTTTTTCATAACTAAAACGGAATAAGGTGACCAAAATAAACAATGAAAATGATTTTTACAACCGATTGCAAAAGATTAATCTTATTTTTTATTTTTTATGAACATGATAATCTGATCAATACGAGGTTTGACAGAATTATAATTAAAAATATTTCTGCAAACGATTGCAGCAATGTAAAAATATCTTATTTTGTTTCCCAATAGTCCACGTAGCGAAAACCAAAATCGTCAGGCCAATACTCTTTATCTACAATCATTATAAACTACGTTATGAAAAAAATTTTTTCACGTCTAACTTGTATAATAGCATGTTTGCTATTTTATCAACTCATCCAGGCACAAAGCAACCCGGTTACCGTAGAAGGTAATGTGCTGGACGCTCAGAAGCAACCACTGGTTGGTGTAACAGTGGCCATCAAAGGGAAAAATTCAGGTACCCAGTCGGATGGTAACGGGCATTTCCGCCTTAAAGTTGCAGATGCTGCCAATGCAACGCTCGTATTTACCTACATCGGATACACCACCTATGAAGAAGCTGTAAAAGGTCGTGCAATCGTTTCCGTAACTCTGCAGGAAGACAGGAAAAAACTGGAGGAAATAGTAGTAGTAGGATACGGTTCACAGAAGAAAAAAGATGTGACCGGGTCTATCTCCTCGGTGGGTACCAAAGCCATCCAGGATGTGCCGGTTACCAACCCCCAGCAGGCGCTACAGGGCCGTGCTCCAGGGGTGGAAGTACTTAATAACAGCAGCAAGCCCGGCGATGAGCCCACTGTGCGTATCCGCGGCAGCCGCTCTCTCAGGGCCGGCAACGATCCGCTCTACGTGGTAGACGGTATTCCTTACGCTGGTACCCTCAGCGATATCGGCACAGGAGTAATACAATCGATGGATATTTTGAAAGACGCCTCTGCAACAGCCATTTATGGTTCCAGGGGCGCCAACGGCGTAGTGCTCATTACCACCCAGAAAGGTAAGGAAGGAAAACCCGTGGTTTCCTACAGCGGCTCCTATGGTTATGTACAGCAGCTCGGTGAAACAGACATGATGGATGCCTCCCGCTTCATCGAAATGCGCCGCGAAGCCAACCGTACCATCGGCAAATACGATGATGCCAACCCCGATGCTTCCGACAAGAAAATTTTTAATGCCGTTGAATACGCCAATATCAAGAAAGGCACAAACGTGGATTGGCAGGACCTGATGATCTCTCCGGGATATCAGACAAACCATGGCCTCAGCGTAGCCGGCGGTACAGAAAGAACAAAATACACCGTGGGACTTGGCTACTTCAAAGACCAGGGCGTACTGAAACTGCAGGATTATGAGCGTTATAATTTCAATATAGGCATCGACCAGATGATCGGCAACCGCGTTCGTGTGGGAGCCACCCTGTTGGGCGCTTACAGCGAACGTAACGGCGAGACCTATAACGGTATCGATAATGCCCTGAAAATGCTGCCCATTGCCGCTCCTTACGATGATAACGGGAAACTGATCACTTATCCCACTGGCGACAGCCAGCAGCCTAACCCGTTACTGGATTATGTGCCTGGTAACCGCATTGAATTAATGAAACGCTTCCGCATCTTTACCAGCCTTTTTGCAGAAGTAGAGATCATAGACGGTCTGAAGTACCGCCTCAATGTAGGCCCGGATGTTCAGAATTACAACTATGGCCTTTTTCAGGGTAAAAACAATACCAACCTGCTGATCGGCGGCGGCGATGCTACGGCCTCCAAAGGGAACGCCGCTACCATGGCGTATACCATCGAAAACATCGTTACCTATAACAAGGAGATCAGGAAACATAACATAGGCTTCACCGGTTTATACAGCGTTCAGCGCCAGAACGTGGATATTTCTACTACCAACGTGAGAGGTATCCCTGTAGAAAGCCAGCAATATTATAACCTGGGCCAGTCGCTTAATGTAACAGGCGTAACCAGCAGTCTCAGCTCCTGGACCATCCTTTCCTATATGGGCCGTTTGAACTATGGATATGACGACCGTTACCTCCTTACCCTCACTCTACGTGCAGATGGATCTTCCAGGTTTGCACCCGGAAAGAAATGGGGTTACTTCCCTTCCGTTGCAGCAGCATGGAATATGGTAAATGAAAAATGGCTGAAAGGGCAAAAAGTACTGGATAACCTGAAGTTGCGCGCCAGCTTTGGGCGTATTGGTAACACCGGTATTAATCCCTACGCCACCCAGGGTAACCTGAGCAGGATCCCGTATTCCTTTGGCAACAAAGGTGTGCTGGGTTTTGTTCCCCTGGATCTGCGTAATCCCAATCTCACCTGGGAGTCTACCACTTCTACCGATATCGGCCTCGATTTCGGGTTCCTGAACGGCCGTATCACCGGTGTGGTGGAATGGTATAATCAACGCACCACCGACCTGCTCATGCCACAATCGCTTCCTTTCAGCAACGGGTTCAACGAAGTGCTGATGAACCTCGGTACTTCCCAGAACCGCGGTTTTGAATTTGGTCTTGGGGCTACCATCATCGACAATCCCAATGGATTCAGCTGGAAAATGGATGCTAACCTGTTCCTCAACCGGTCCAAGATCCTTTCGCTCGGCGATGGCAGAACAGCCGATATAGGCAATGCCTGGTTTGTTGGCCAGCCTACCTATGTGTACTATGATTTCAAGAAGATCGGCATATGGCAGGATAAAGATGCCGCACTGGCTAAACTGTACAATGTGAAGCCAGGTGAAATCAGGTTGGAAGATGTAAACAAGGATACGCTTATTGATGCCAAAAACGACCGGCAGATCCTGGGTTCACCTCAGCCTAAATGGTCGGCAGGCACCACTCAGCGCTTCTCCTACAAAGGATTTGAATTATCGATCGTAGCCTTCGCACGCATCGGAAGCATGATCAAAAGTGATTTCTACCAGAACTATAACACGCTGTTTGGCCGATATAACAACCTGAACATCGACTATAATACGCCAGCCAATCCAACCAACGATTTCCCGCGGCCCAATGCCAACCAGGAAAGACCGAGCAATTACCAGTCGCTCAGCTATTTCGACGGCTCGTTCTTTAAGATCAGGAACATTACACTGAGCTACGCCTTTTCAGACGCACTCGTGAAAAGCATGCACATGCAGGATTTTCGGGTGAATGTTGGGGTAAAGAACCCAATGATCCTGGCGCCTTACCGTCAAACCTGGAAAGGAGTTGACCCGGAAGACGTAAATGTGATCGGCATTGATGCCCCTGCCACCTGGATGCTGCAGTTCGGAATAAATGCCAAATTTTAAATCAACCATCTTTAAAAGAAAACGTTATGAGAAATATAATTCCTGTCATCATACTGCTGGCCCTTGCCGCCAGTTCCTGCAATAAAATGCTGGATGAAAAGATAATTACCAACGTAACAGATGATTTCTATAATACCAAGGCGGGTTTTCAGACGGCCGTAAATGGTTCCTATGTGTCTATGCGCAACTTCTACAGTACCGAACGCGGTATGACGCTCACCGAAACAGGCACAGATATCATCACCAATGGTTCTGATGGTAACTATAAATTCACCAGTCAGTATACTTCACAGCTGGATTCCCGCTACGATCATGTAAGGGAAGTGTGGAACAGTTTCTATCAAACCATCAACACCTGTAATGTGGCAATTGACAGGGCAGATAAGATCACCGACCTCGATGAAGCCACGAAGAAAAAGGGCGTGGCAGAAGCGAAGTTCTGCAGGGCACATTATCATTTTGTGCTGATGGAGATGTTTGGTGATATACCGTTACGCATGAAGGAGAACACAGAAATTATAAGAGAGGCGTACCGCGACTCGGTGTCTGCCGTTTATGATGCTGTGATCAGCGATCTGCAGGCCGCTGCCGCTGATTTACCCACCACACAGGCTGAATGGGGACGTGCTACCAAGCCAGCTGCAGAGCACTTGCTGTCGAGAGTATACCTGACCCGTGCTTCCTCTCCCCAGGCAAAGCCCGGCGATTATGCCAATGCCGCCAAATATGCCGATATGGTGATTAAGAACTATGGCTTTAAATTGCTGGCTGATGTTGGACAGGTATGGGCGCAGGGTAAAGAAAACAATGACGAAACCATCTGGGCGGCGCAGTATACTACCGATCCGCTGTATGGTTATCCCGATAACAATGCCTGCCGCTTTTTCCTGATGCAGTACGATGTGCTGAAAGGAATGAAGCGCGATTTGCCCAACGGTACGCCCTGGAAGCGTTTCAGACCTACAAAGTTCCTGCTGGATACGCTGTATAAAGACAGGGTTCACGATGTGCGTTATGAGAAATTTTATACCGTGCTGTGGAGAACCAATGCTCCCATCGATAACCTGAAAATGGGAGATACGGCAGTGTACCTCCCGGGTTATGATGTATCCGACGCCGTGATTGCCAGTAAGCCTTACATGCTGGTGCCACCAAGATTATACACAGAAAAACTGTATCCTTCCCTGAATAAATTTGCAGATGCCCTTCGTCCGGATAACCAGGCCTCCGGCGTAAGGCCCTTTATTGCTATGCGCCTGGCAGAAGCTTACCTGATAGAAGCAGAAGCGCTGATGATGGATGGCAAAAAACAGGAGGCTGCCGATCTCGTAAATGTGATCCGCTGGAGAGCTGCACGCATTGGCGCTACCCC
Organism: Chitinophaga sp. OAE865; assembly: GCF_040546735.1. Taxonomy (NCBI): domain Bacteria; kingdom Pseudomonadati; phylum Bacteroidota; class Chitinophagia; order Chitinophagales; family Chitinophagaceae; genus Chitinophaga; species Chitinophaga sp. OAE865. The sequence goes on from NZ_JBEPOF010000001.1 coordinate 1,553,334, forward strand.
GGCTGAAACACAGGCTAACCGTGATGCCATGACTGTATCAGCCGCCGATATGAATATCGATTTTATCCTGGATGAAAGAGGCCGTGAGCTTGTAGGCGAACAAATGCGCTGGTTTGACCTTACCCGCACTCATAAGCTGGTGGAAAGGGTAAAGCTGCATAACGAAGATGCCCGTAACAATATCAGGTTAACACATATGCTGCGTCCTATTCCACAGGATCAGATAGACAGATCAGTGAACGAATTCCGGCAGAACCCGGGCTACTAATCGTTTTCCTTTAAAAAAATGCAACGGAGATCATACCCATGGTCTCCGTTGCATTTTTTGCTAAATGCTAAATGCTTATCTTCAGTAAGCCTTTTTTAACACAATAAAACCCTCTTTCTATGGCACAGAAAAAGATATTATTACTGACAGGAGATTATGCAGAAGATTATGAAACAATGGTTCCGTTCCAGATGCTGCAGATGATTGGGCATGAAGTACACGCGGTTTGTCCCGATAAGGCAGCCGGTGAAAAAATTAAAACGGCGATCCACGATTTTGAAGGCGACCAGACCTATAGTGAAAAACCGGGACACGGCTTTGTGTTGAATGCTTCCTTCAATGATGTGGCCGGTGCTGATTATGATGCACTGGTGATAGCCGGTGGCCGGGCTCCGGAGTACCTGCGCCTGAACAAAAATGTGCTGGAACTGGTAAGGCATTTTTTCCTGGAAGATAAACCGGTGGCAGCTGTGTGTCATGGAATCCAGATCCTGACGGCAGCCGATGTGGTACGCGGGAAGAAACTCACGGCCTACCCCGCAGTGGCTCCTGAGGTTACTGCATCCGGAGGCACTTATGTATCTGTGAATGTGTACGAAGCGGTAGTGGATGGAAAGCTGGTAACAGCACCTGCATGGCCGGCTCATCCGCAATGGATCGCGGCATTCCTGCAGGTACTGGGAACCAGTATCACACTATAATTTTCCTGATGTATAAATAGCTGATTAAAAAGTAAATAAAGAAAATTTAAATTATCTTTCAGCGGATTTTCAAATTAAACTGCCATTGCTTACCTTTGCAGCCAAATTCAGGAGGCTATCCCTGCATTGGTCATTGATAATTTGTAATTCGTAATTGATTTTTATATATGTCCGGACAGCTTAAAGAAGTTCGTAACCGAATCAAGTCTATTCAATCTGGTCAGCAGATCACTAAAGCCATGAAAATGGTAAGTGCTGCTAAATTAAGACGTGCCCAGGACGCTATCATGCTGATGCGCCCTTACGCCGTGAAGCTCCAGGAAATGCTGCAGAACATCGTTTCCAACAGCGAAGGCAATATTGACACGCCACTGGCAGCACAGCGCCAGGTTGAAAAGGTATTGATTGTGGTCATTACTTCAGACAGGGGTTTGTGCGGAGCCTTCAACTCCAACCTGATCAAAACAGCAAAACGCGTGATCCGCGAAAAGTATGCGGAGCAGTTTGAACAGGGCCAGGTTGAAATCTTACCAATTGGTAAAAAAGGATATGATCATTTTGTACAGAACGGTTATAAAGTAAATGACAGGTTCTGGCAGCTTTTTGGCAATCTTACTTTTGATCATGTGAAAGAAGCGGCTGCCGTAGCCCTGCAGGGTTTTATAAACGGTACCTACGATGCTGTTGAAATTGTTTACAGCGAATTCAAAAATGCCGCTACCCAGATATTTGTAACAGAACAGTTCCTGCCGATTGCAAAAGTGGAAAGTACAGATAAAGGTGGTCTGAAAGCAGACTACATCTTTGAACCGGAAAAAGATACCCTGATCGCTGAACTGATGCCTAAAATACTGAACACCCAGTTCTTCAAAGCCATCCTGGATTCCCATGCTTCTGAGCACGGCGCCCGTATGACTGCGATGGATAAGGCTACGGAAAACGCCAGCGAATTGCTCCGTTCCCTGAAGATCTCTTACAACCGTGCCCGTCAGGCGGCCATCACCACCGAGCTGACAGAAATCGTGAGCGGTGCTGCGGCATTGGCGAACTAAGCTGTTGAAGGGTTTATTAACACTAAGTCAACAACTGAATTAATATTTTCAGATTAGGGTCAAAGACTGTATTTTCGGTCTTTGACCTTTTTTGTAAATCCACATCTCCTGTTTAACGTATGGAAATATCACAGATCATCCCGCACGTGGAAGCATTAATTTTTGCGGCCGACAGGCCGTTACCTTTGCTGGAAATAGTGGATCTGCTCAACAATGCGCTGGCTTTCCTGGAAGACCGCACCAACCTGGACCAGGTGGAAGCCGCTATGGAAGCCATCAGGGAAAAATACAGCTCTGAATTTTATGCTTTCGAAGTGCGCAACAGCGGGGGAGGCTACCAGTTCCTCACCAAAAAAGATTATTACCAGACAGTAGCCCAGCTCAACGGGGATAAGTTCCTGAAGCGCCTTTCTACTGCTGCCCTGGAAACCCTTGCTATTATCGCTTACCGGCAGCCGATTTCCAAAGGTGAAATTGAATATATCCGTGGGGTGAGCACCGATTATTCTATCCAGAAGCTTCTGGAAAAAGAACTGATCGTGATCACCGGCCGTAGCGAAGATCAGCCCGGAAAGCCTTTGCTGTATGCCGTTTCCCGCTCTTTTATGGACTATTTCGGGATCAGTTCCGTAGCAGACCTGCCCAAACTGAAAGAATTATTTGATGAGGAAATGGTGCAGCCTACGCTCATCAACGATGATACCGCCACCTTAGGACGAGGGGAACATGGTACTCATACCGCCGAAACTGCCCATTCGCTGATGGTATCGGAAGATGGGGAGCTCCTGGATCCCGATCGTCAGCTGGAACAGCTCACATCGCCTGATGCAGAAGAGGAACCACCGGCTTCGGAGGATGAAGAAGTGGAACCGGACGATGAGATTGTTCGCTTTGATGATATTATTGAAGAGGTGAATGAAGAATTGGGGGAGGAAAGCGAAACCAGCCTGGCAGAAACAGATGAGGCAGATGAAGATAGTGAAGATGAAGACCCTTATGCCGTAAAAGATACAGCTTCCCGTGCCAATGATGAAGAAAGCGAAGACCCGGATGGTATTGTTGAAGATATCATCTCCGGAAAAGAAGAAAAAGAAACAGAAGAAGTAGCAGAACAGGAAGAAGAAGAAGAAGAAGAAGAAGAAAAAGAACAGGAGGAAGAGGAGGATAGTGATGAGGAGGAACCTGACAGCACAATGGAAGATGCCATTTTAGGAGAAAAATTACTGGAAATAAGCGGGCCGGGCATAGAGTATGATGATGAGGAGGAAGAGGAAGATGATGAAGATGAGGATGATGACGACTACGATGACGAAGATGAAGACGAAGACGAAGAAGACGATGATGATGAAAACGACAAGAATTCCGGAAAATAAAAGCAATTCCAAATAAAAATAGCGGCTCAAAGGGCCGCTATTTTATTAAAAAAATCATTGTAATCATTGTAATCCTGAGTCAGACAACCTCCGCGGCTATTACCCGCGCAAAAAGCCCACTCAGCAGCTTATCGGCCTTACCCGCTACGGCAATAATTTCTTCTATGGAAACAGGGTGCAGGTTATCGGGATCGCATTCGTCTGTTACCACTGAAACGGCTGCACAGGGTAATTGCAGTTGGTTGGCCACAATTACTTCCGGTACGGTGCTCATGCCTACCAGGTCTGCGCCAATCATGCGGAGAAAGCGGTATTCCGCCCTTGTTTCCAGGTTGGGTCCCATAACGGAAACGTATATACCTTTTTTTAACGTGGTACCCATTGAAGCAGCAGCGCTTTGCAGTTTACTGCCCAGTTCCGGGTTGTAAGGGCGGCTCATATCCGGGAAGCGGGGACCATAGGCAGGTGCGTTGAGGCCACGGAGGGGATTTTCCGGCTGCATATTGATATGATCATCCAGCAGTACCAGGTCGCCTTTTTTAAAATCGGGGTTCATACCGCCGGCGGCATTGCTGAGCAGCAGCTGTTGGATGCCCATTGCTTTCATGACGCGTACGGGGAAAGTGATCTGTTGCATCGTATAGCCTTCATAGTAATGAAAGCGGCCCTGCATAGCTATTACCGGTGTATTATCAATATGTCCGAGGATCAGGTGACCTTTATGCGATTCCACGGTGGATTCCGGGAAATGGGGGATCTGTTGGTAGGGAATGGAATGCGCTATTTTGATATGATTTACCAGTTCCCCCAGGCCGGTGCCTAATACTACGCCAATGCGCGGCTGTTCAAAGGAAAAGGATTGCAGATAGGTGGTAGCCGCAGCTATTTGTTGCAGTAACAGGTCCATACGTTTGTTGAATTTGCTGCAAATTAATTCCCTTTGCGCGCAATCAGGTAAAACAGTGGTGGAAAATATCGTTTAAACCATAGCAGGATCTTTTCTTCCCGGGCAATCAGCACTATTTTTTTTCGTGTATGCATGGCCTTTAGGATCTTCCGGGCGCAGAGGTCAGCAGGAATACCGTTTGCCTGGCCGGGGTCCATTTGGCCGTAAGGTTCACCGTTGGCGGTAATAGCGGAATAGGTGATAGGAGTGTGGATGCGTCCGGGGCAAACGATGGTAGTATATAAGCCGGGGATGGGTTGTTCTGTTTGCAGTGTTTCGAAATAGCCCTGTAATGCGTGTTTGGCGGCATTGTAGCCGGAGCGCCAGGGATATCCCATAAGTCCGGCCATACTGCTGATCACGATGATCTGTCCGCTGCCTGTTTGCCTGAAATATGGCAACAGGGCTTTAGTGAGCATTACGGCGCCGAAGAAGTTCACTTCCATCAGCTGGCGGATGGCAGCTACGGAGGTATCTATCAGTTTGGAACGTTGTGTAACGCCGGCATTGTTAACAAGTACATCTATTTTCCCGAAAAACTGCAGGGCGCGTTGTGCGCCTTCATTTACCTGCGATTCGCTGGTAATGTCCATCAGGAGTATTTCGCAGTGAGGTGTATGCTCCAGGCATTGCCGGCGCACTGTTTCCAGGGCAGGCTGGTTCCGTGCGGCGAGGATCAGCCGGGCTTTTTCCTTTGCCAGCAAAAGCGCCAGCTCATGGCCTATACCCGAGCTGGCGCCTGTGATCAGTATTACTTTATCTGTAAAGTGCATTTAACCGGGTTACGATTTTAAAGGCACCAGTCTGATGTTTTTCCATCTTACCTTGATACCGCCACCGGAATGGATCTGCAGGGCTATCTGGCCGTTAGCTGCGCCAATCTTTTCATCTTTCAGGGTGATCATTTCGTGGCCATTGAGCCAGGTGGTCACATTATCGCCCTGTACACGCACTTTCATGGTGTTCCATTCTCCCATTTTCAGGTATTTTTCTTTTTCCTTGTCGGGTTGAATGAGCCATCCACGGCCATATGATTCGTAAATACCGCCGGTGTGCATATCAGGAGGGGCTACTTCTGCCTGCCAGCCGGTAATTTTGGTGCCTTCCAGTGAAGAGTGGAAGAATACGCCGCTATTGCCGTTGGCTTCCTGTTTGAATTGAACGGTTAGCTCAAAATCCTTGTACTGCCCATCGGTGGCCAGGTAGCCATATTCTTTATCCGGGCCGCTTTCGCATATCAGTTCGCCGTTTTCCACATACCATTTCTCTGTACCGTATACTTTCCAGCCATCGAGATTTTTACCATTGAATAAAGACTGTGCTTTTTGGGCAAAGGCACTGCCGGTTCCCAGTAACAGGGCGGCTCCAAGTAGACAATTGAAAAAGGTTTTTTTCATAACACTGCTAAAGTTTAGTGATTGTTCTGTAAAAAAAAGTCCCCCGGGTAAACCGGAGGACTCCAATATAAGTTCAAATTCCTGAATTATTAAATCAGAAAACTATCTTGCTATATTCACTGCTCTTTTTTCACGGATCACAGTTACTTTAATCTGGCCGGGATACTGCATTTCTGTTTGTATCTTATTGGCGATTTCGAAAGAAAGGCGATCAGCGTCTCCATCGGACACTTTATCGCTTTCTACGATAATACGCAGTTCCCTGCCGGCCTGGATAGCATAGGCTTTTTCCACACCATCGTGGGCAAGTGCCAGGTTTTCCAGGTCTTTGATACGTTGCAGGTAGCTCTGCATGATTTCACGGCGTGCGCCGGGGCGTGCACCACTGATAGCATCGCAGGCCTGAACGATGGGAGAAATCACATACTGCATTTCCATTTCATCGTGGTGGGCACCGATAGCATTTACCACGGCGGCGTGTTCCCCATATTTTTCAGCGAGCTTGGCGCCGAGGAGGGCGTGGCTCAGTTCAGTTTCTTCATCAGGTACTTTACCTATATCATGCAGCAATCCTGCACGTTTGGCTAATTTAGGGTTCAGTCCCAGTTCTGCTGCCATTACCCCGCAGAGGTTAGCGGTTTCCTTGGAGTGCATGAGCAGGTTCTGGCCATAGGAAGAGCGGAAACGCATCTTACCTACCAGGCGTACCAGTTCTTTATGCAGGCCGTGGATACCCAGTTCAATTACGGTTCTTTCACCGATATCCATTACCTGTTCTTCCAGTTGTTTCTTGGTTTTTTCCACCACTTCCTCGATACGTGCAGGGTGGATACGTCCGTCCTGTACCAGGCGTTGCAGCGATAAACGTGCAATTTCACGGCGCAGCGGGTCAAAAGAAGATAATACGATGGCTTCAGGGGTATCATCCACGATCAGGTCTACACCGGTAGCCGCTTCAATGGCGCGGATGTTACGGCCTTCACGGCCAATGATCTGGCCTTTGATCTCGTCGCTTTCCAGGGTAAATACAGTGATGGTATTTTCAATGGTTTGCTCTGCGGCAGTACGTTGAATGGATTGGATGATGATCTTCTTGGCTTCCTTGTTCGCTTTTAACTTGGCGTCTTCAATAATTTCCTGGATATGAGAGAGGGCCTGTGAGCGGGCTTCTTCTTTTAAACTCTCTACCAGTTGGTGCTTCGCTTCTTCTGCTGTTAAGCCGGCCACTTTTTCGAGGCGGCGGATATGCTCTTCCTGGTGTTTTTCCAGTTCGGTGCGTTTGATGGTTACCAGTTCCATCTGACGGTTCAGGGTTTCCTTGATAGCGTCATTTTCGTTTAATTGCTTCTGGATTTGCTCATTTTTCTGGTTTAATGCCTGTTCTTTCTGTTTGATACGGTTTTCCGATTCTCCCAGTTTCTGGTTACGCTGCAATACGTCTTTCTCGTATTCACTTTTTAGTTGCAGGTATTTTTCTTTGGCTTCCAGTAATCTGTCTTTCTTAAGATTCTCTGCACTGATCTGTGCATCTGCAATGATTTTCTTAGCCTGTAGTTCAGCTTCATCTATCTTATGCTGCGTATTTTTGGCAAAAATCACCTTACCTAGCACAATCCCAATGATCAATGCCACTACTGCAGCTATTGTCGTGATAAGTGTAACATCCATATGAATTATTTATACTTGATTTATGTAGTATTCTCCTACCCATATCGCTGCTAAAACACGACAGGGGCGAGAACTGACCCGCGAAAATACAAAAAAATAGCAGTTAAAGCGTCTTTGATACGTGATAATTAACCAATTAGCTAATTCATTGTTAAGCAATGGGTAACGTGATCAACCCAATGCCTGGTTGATAATTTCTTCCAGCTTTTCCAGCTTCTCCTGCAAAAAAGGTGCAGTGCTAGCCTGGGCTTTACCGCCGCTGGTTACAGGATGTGTGGCGTACATGATAAGGGCCATAGCAATATAGTCCTGCAGGTCTTTCCCTGCATATGCTGTTTTAAAATCGACGATCTTCTCATTCACTTCTTTCATAATACGACGTACTTCCGCTTCTTCTTCCGGTTTGATCTTGATCCGGTAAGAGCGGTCGGCTACTATGATGTTAACGGGAATGAGTTGCTCCATGATGTATGATTTTAGGTTAGCTGTTCAGCAAAGCAATGCAGCGGTCAATTTCTTTAATGTAGTCATTGATCTTGCCGCGGATCTCTTTTTTGAACGCTTCATCTTCTGCTATGGTGGTAGTGGTGCCCTGGGCAGTAGATGCAATTTTCATCAGTTGCAGTCTTTCTTCCAGTCCCTGTACCGCCTGTTGCTGCCGTTGCAGCTCCTGTTGCTGTATGCTTACTTCTTCTTTCAGCAATGCATTCTCGGCCTGCACCTGCTGGAGTTTTTTGACCAGCAGGTGCAATCTTTCTTCTACACGTTGAATGTATTGCTCCAGAACCATTTCAATATACTTATTTTCTTATCTCCGCCTGTAACTGTGTTTCAAACGTTTTGATAAGTTTGTCCATTACACCATCAATTTCCTTATCTGTAAGTGTTTTCTGAGGGTCCAGGAAGGTAAAGCTCACGGCGTACGACTTCTTATTAGCCCCCAGTTTTTCACTTTCAAATACATCGAACAGGTTTACCTGTTGTAACAGGCCGGATTTCACGCTGCGAGCTGCTGATTCCACTGCGGCAAATTTTACCTGTTTATCAAGCACCAGCGCCAGGTCTCTCCGTACTGCCTGGAATTTCGGTATTTCCTTGTAAAAGTTATCACTTTTTTGCAAGAGTCCCAGTATTTTATCCCAATTGAAGGTAGCATACCATACCGGCTGGCGGATATCAAACTGCTTCAGTTTAGCCGTGGGCACGCCTCCCAGTGTAACTACCACCTGGTTTTTTACCTTGATGTCCCACGACGGCATCAGGCCCGGTTCAGTGCTTTCTGCCCAGGTGAACTGCTTATAGCCCAGTTGCTGCAGGATATTGATCACAAATCCTTTCAGGAAATAGAAGTCGACCGGACTGGATTTGTGCATCCAGGTTTCCGCTGTTTTTTTACCGGTGAGATATAGTACAAGGTGATTATTTTCACCATAGCCTTTTTCCAGCACACGGTAGGTTTTACCGAATTCGAAGAAAAGGAGGTCTTCGTTTTTGCGGTTCAAGTTATGGGCAACGCTTTCCAGACCGGTTTCCAGCATGGAAGGGCGCATGATATCCAGTTCCACGGTAAGGCTGTTCATCATTTTTACCGCATGTTCCAGTACCTCCGGTGTATAGTATTTACTGTTGGTGATAGAGTTGGTGAATATTTCGTTAAACCCGTTGCCGGCAAGATAATCAGCAATTTTCTCCTTCACCCTTTCCGCATCCGGCTGGGCGGAGACGGCCGGGGAGATGGCAATTTTAGACGGGATCTCAATGTTATCAAGTCCGTCGATCCGCATTACTTCTTCCACCAGGTCGGCCGGCAGGCTGATGTCCGGTTTACTGAAGGGCACGGCTACACGCAGGCCTTCCTCGGTTTCGGACAGGATATCGAAGCCCAGGCTGCGCAGGATATTTTTGATCCTGGTATCAGGATAATTGCCACCGCTGAGTTTACGGATATAGTTATACGTAGTTTCCACCTGTGTTTTTACTTTAACAGAGGGATACACATCAATGATCTCAGAAGCTGCTTTACCGCCGCTGAGCTCACAGATGAGATCAGCCGCGCGTTGAAGGGCAAACACCACATTGGAAATATCCACCCCTTTTTCAAAACGGGTGGCGGCATCAGTCCTCAGCCCGTGCCGGAAAGAGGTAGTACGGATCCCGCCTGCACTGAAAAAGGCGCTTTCCAGGAAAATATTATGGGTGGCATCTGTTACGCCGGAATACAATCCGCCAAATACGCCTGCTATGCACATACCTTCGCCGGCGCCGTTGCAGATCATCAGGTCGGTAGCGTCCAGTTTCCTTTCTTTTTCATCCAGTGTAACAAAGGGAGTGCCCTGTGGCAGGTTTTTCACTACTATGGCATTGCCTTTTACAGCTGCAGCATCAAAGGCGTGCAGGGGCTGGCCGGTTTCATGCAAAATGAAGTTGGTGATATCCACGATGTTGTTGATAGGGCGAACACCGATGGCGGTGAGCCTGGCTTTCAGCCATTCCGGGGATGGGGCTACCTGTACGCCGGTAATTGAAATTCCGCTGTACCGGGGGCAGGCATCTGTGTTTTCAATGGTAACGCTGATGGCCAAAGGCGTATCTGCTTTAGGCAGGGCCTTTATTTCCGGCAGTTTTACCTGGTATTTATGTGTTTGTTCTATATTATTAAGGAAAGCGCAAACGTCTTTAGCCACGCCGATATGGCTCATGGCGTCCATGCGGTTGGGAGTAAGCCCTATTTCGAAGATGTGATCCTGTGCGGGTTTAAACACTTCGCTGGCGGGAGTGCCCGGTTGCAGGGAGGCATCGAGCACCAGTATGCCATCATGGCTGTTACCCAGGCCTATTTCGTCTTCTGCGCAAATCATTCCCTGGCTTTCTTCTCCACGGATCTTTGCTTTTTTCATGGTAAGCGGTTCGCCACCCAGCGGGTAGATGGTGGTACCAATGGGGGCTACCACTACTTTTTGCCCGGGGGCTACATTGGGAGCGCCGCAAACTATATGCAGGGGCTCACCGTTGCCGGTGTTGACGGTGGTGAGTTTCAGCTTGTCGGCGTTGGGGTGTTTTTCTGCCGTCAGTACTTCGCCGATCACTAATCCAGCCAGACTTCCCTTTACCGCCTCAAATTTCTCCAGGCTTTCCACCTCCAGTCCAATTCTGGTTAAAATGGTAGATAGTTCCTCCGGTGTAGGCTTTACCGGTAAATATTCACATAGCCAGTTGTATGAAATCGTCATTTATCTGCTCGGTTTATAAAGTGGCGTAAAGTTAACAACTAGAATTGATTTTCAGGCTTTGCGGCTTATCCACTTTGATTCTTTGGATTTAAAAACGCCAAAGAACCGCCATGGTGCTGTATTTTTGCAGGATGTGGAAAATCTTTTCTCACAATGTGTGTGAATAATCAGACCTTTGCATGGGAATTTCCTGTGTTTTGGTGGATAACCATATTGCTGTCAGTGGACAACTGACATTTTGCTTGTGGATAACCTGTGTATGGGGCTTAATAAATTTAATAACGAAAGAGAGGGCATTAATCGGAAAAATGCCTTTACCTTAGTTTGCTCGGCTTGAAAAAGTTTACAATTTCTTAACGTAGCTATCACCCTATAGAATGCGGGAAAATGCAGATATCGATTGTAAAAACAAAGGAAAGGCCCATTGACAGTAACCTTTTATTAACTTTTTTTAATACACTAACCATAAATGGATCTCAATCTTAAGAAGGACCGCAATGTGCGCAGAAAACCGTCCATTGATGTGTCATCCTTGGTGTATGGCAAGATACCACCACAGGCTAAAGAATTGGAAGAAGCTGTTTTGGGAGCCGTAATGCTGGAAAAAGGTGCATTCGACACCGTTATCGAGATATTGAAGGGAGAGTGTTTTTATGTAGAAGCACACCAGATTATTTTTAGTGCCATGACCCGCCTGGCGGGTAAGTCGATGCCGGTGGATATCCTCACCGTTACAGAAGAGCTGAAATCGATGGGCTTACTGGAACAGATCGGCGGACCATTTACCGTTATGAAGCTCACCAACATGGTGGTGTCTTCCGCAAATATTGAAGCGCATGCCCGTATCATCCTCCAGAAATTTATTCAAAGGGAACTGATCCGCATTTCAGGGGAAATCCTGACAGAGTCTTATGAAGACACGGCGGATGTGTTTGACCTACTGGACAGCGCGGAATCAAAACTATTTGAAGTCACGAATAATCACCTCCGTAAAAACTACGATTCCATCGACCGTGTACTGGTGAACACCATGAAGCGCATCGAGGACCTGCGGAATAAAGGAGATGATATCACCGGGGTACCCTCCGGTTTCCCATCACTGGATAAGGTAACCTATGGCTGGCAGTCTACGGATCTGATCATCATAGCAGCCCGTCCGTCGGTAGGTAAAACCGCTTTTGCGCTGAACCTTGCGCGCAACGCGGCCCTTCACCCCCGCTTCCCGAAAGGGGCAGCGGTATTCTCCCTTGAAATGTCATCCGGCCAGATCGTACAACGTATCCTCTCGGCCGAATCAGAAATAAAGCTGGAAAAGATTTCCCGTGGTAAGCTGGAAGAATATGAGATGAAGAAGCTGATGACCCATGGTATTGAACGCCTGGCAAAAGCCCCCATCTTCATTGACGATACCCCGGCCCTCAACATCTTTGAGCTGCGGGCCAAATGCCGCAGGCTGGTGCATAACCACGGTGTAGGTGTAATCATCATCGACTATCTCCAGCTCATGAGCGGCAGTGGCGATGGTAAAGGATCCAACCGTGAACAGGAGATCAGTAAAATTTCCCGTGATCTGAAAGGACTGGCAAAAGAGCTTCAGGTTCCGGTGATTGCCCTCTCGCAGCTGAGCCGTGATGTGGAAAAGCGTAAAGACGGTAACAAAATGCCCCAGCTGAGCGATCTCCGTGAATCGGGCGCCATCGAGCAGGATGCTGACATGGTAATGTTCCTGTACCGACCTGAATATTATGAAATCAATACCAATGAAATGGGCGAATCCAATAAAGGTGAAACCCACGTTCGTATAGCCAAGCACCGTAATGGTCAGCTGGATACTATCAAACTCAGGGCTGTACTGGAATATCAGCGCTTTGAAGATGATGGCAGCCTGGAAAACCCCGGCGGAGGCAGTCCATTCGCAGGAATCAACCGGCCGCAGCAGGGCGGAGGCAGCAACGACGAAGCGAAGCTGTATATCCAGAAGGGATCCAAGATGAATGACATGAACTTCGATGAAGGATTTGAAGATGCACCATTTTAGCGCATAAAAAAGATATTGCTAAAGGCCGGCATCGAGAAGATCGCCGGCCTTTTTTATACGCGCGCGGATTTTGTCTTGGAACACTGATTACACTGATTACGCTGATTATGATGATTTCGCTGATGTTTTTTTAAAGTCTTTTAGAACTAAATCAGCAGCTATTTTTTTGAACACTGATATGATGACTACGCTGATTTTTTTTAAAATCTTTTAGAACTAATTCAGCAACTATTTTTTGGAACACTGATATAATGATTTCACGGATTTTTTTTAATCTTTAAAACTAATTCAGCAGCTATTTTAAAGATCTTAAAAGGTGTTTCTTAAATTAAAAAAAACATCAGCGAAATCATCATAATCAGCGTAATCAGTGTTCCAAGACAAAATTCGCGCTTAATACCAGAACAATCAATGAAACAGCTGTATTTAAAGTACAAAGGACACTACAAAGACAATTTCAGTTTAGCCTATCCGGTAGTTATATCCCAGTTGGGACACACGTTAGTAGCATTATCAGATAGTATTATCATTGGTCATACCGGGAAGGTACCGCTGGCAGCGGTATCACTGGGTAATGGTTTGTTCTCCGTATTTATGGTGGCGGGTATAGGTATGTCTTATGGCCTTACCCCGCTGATTGCACAGGAAAACGGGCGTGGCAATAAAGGCGCCATCGGGCATTTATTGAGTCATAGTCTCATTATTAATATGATAGTGGGCGTGCTGTTGTCGGCTGTAATTTATGCAGGCAGCGGCCATTTATCTTTCCTGCACCAGGAGGGGGATGTGGCGGATCAGGCAAGGCCTTTCCTGCGTTTCCTGGGCTTTTCCTTTATTCCGCTGATGCTGTTCCTTTCCTTTAAGCAGTTTGCAGAAGGACTGGGCTTTACCCGCCAGGCCATGAACATCAGTATCATTGGGAATGTGCTCAATATCCTGATAGGGATCACCCTGGTGTACGGCTTGTTCGGCCTGCCCCGCATGGGTGTGATCGGCGTGGGGATTGCCACCTTTACAGACCGCCTGGTTATGGGGATCACCATGGCCATTTATGTGTTGCGCGCACCCCGTTTTAAACCCTACCTGCAATCGTTCGGGTTTAAAAACCTGCAGGCGGCTGCCATTAAAAAGATCCTGGGCATAGGCACGCCGGTGGCCATGCAATACCTTTTTGAAGTAAGCGCTTTCAGCGGCGCCGCCGTAATGGTAGGCTGGATGGGCGCTGCGGAACTGGCCGCCCACCAGATTGCGTTGAGCCTTGCTGCAATGACCTATATGATGGCCAGCGGTATCTCTGCAGCCGCCGGTATTAAAAGCGGCAATAATTTCGGGAAGAAAGATTTCCGGGAATTGCGTTTGTCTGCCATAGCCAGTTATCATATGGTGTTGTTGCTGATGGGAGCCGCTGCATTGTTGTTTACATTGGGTAACCGCCTGTTGCCATCTTTCTATATCCAGGATCCGCAGGTGATTGTGATCGCTTCCCGTTTACTGATCATTGCTGCGTTTTTCCAGTTGTTTGATGGTATGCAGGTAGTGGGGCTTGGTATACTGCGCGGTCTGGGCGATGTGCGTATCCCTACCGTGATCACCTTGCTGGCTTACTGGGTACTGGGTATTCCTTTGGGTTACCTGTTGGGCATCAAACTGGGCTATGGTGTGGAAGGCGTATGGTGGGCGCTGCTGCTGGGCTTACTGGTGGCTTCCCTGCTGTTGTTCGCACGGTTCCAGATCAAAACAAAGAAACTGTAACGCGGATATCAGTCTTCCTATATTATCTTCGCAGGTCAGGAGAATTAAAACCACCATATGTCAGTTTTTTATGCGCCGGAAATACAGCCGGATGCCACAGCATATACTATGAACGAGGATACATCCAAGTATTGTATCCAGGTGCTTCGTCATGAAAGGGGCGATGAGGTGATACTGGCAGATGGGCGGGGCCATAAATTTACCGCGGTGATTACCGACGATAACCGTAAGAAATGTGTAGTAAAGGTAATATCATTCGAAACGGTGCCTGTTCCTGCCAGGGCGTTGCGGATCGCTATCTCTTTCACGAAAAACGCGTCGCGTATAGAATGGTTCCTGGAGAAGGCTACGGAGATCGGTATTCAGACCATTATCCCGTTGGTGACCCAGCGTACGGAGAAAGAAAAGATAAAACCGGAACGGCTGCAGAATATCCTTGTATCAGCTATGCTGCAGTCGCAGCAGTTTTATTTACCGGAGCTGCAGGAGCCGCAGGCGTTTGATAAACTGGTGAAGCATAATAAAGACCCGCAACGGTTTGTTGCGCATTGTTTGCCGGAGCAGAAAACCCCGTTGCAACAGGTGATGCAGCCCGGGAAAGATACAATTATACTGATAGGACCGGAGGGGGATTTTACGCCGGAAGAAATAAAACTGGCGCTGGAAGAAGGTTTTGTTCCGGTATCACTGGGTGATACCCGCCTGCGTACAGAAACGGCGGGTATGGTGGCGGTAACGCTGATGAATGCCGGTTACTGACGTAAGCCTGCGCAGATCTTTTTCACAATAGTTGGGCCTTCATAAATAAAGCCGGTATAAACCTGTACCAGTGCGGCCCCTGCATCCAGCTTTTCCTGTGCGTCTTCAGCAGTGAAAATACCGCCCACTGCGATAATAGGAATACTGCCCTGGCTATGGGTATGAATATAGCGGATCACTTCTGTTGCTTTCTTTTTTACAGGCAGGCCGCTGAGTCCACCGGCACCGATATCATTTACTTCCGCAGCGGGTGTTTTTAATCCTGCCCTGCTGATGGTGGTGTTGATAGCTACAATACCTGCCAGCTTTGTTTCCTTTACAATTTCAATGATATCATCCAGCTGCTCGGTAGTAAGATCCGGTGCTATTTTAAGTAAAATGGGTTTGGGTTTTATTTTCTGTGCATTCAATACCTGCAGGTGATGCAACAGTTGTTTTAACGGCTCTTTTTCCTGCAAGGCGCGAAGGTTTGGCGTGTTGGGAGAACTTACGTTCACCACAAAATAATCTACGCCATCGTATAGTGCATGAAAGCATTTTTCATAATCGCTTACCGCTTCTTCATTCGGGGTCAGTTTATTTTTCCCGATGTTGCCGCCTACGATAATATTGGATTTTTTGCGTTGCAGTCTTTTTGCGGCGGCTACGGCTCCTTCATTGTTAAAGCCCATACGGTTAATAAGGGCCTTATCTTCCGGCAGGCGGAACAACCGTGGTTGCTCATTTCCCGGCTGGGGCAGCGGCGTTACAGTACCTATCTCCACAAAACCAAAACCGAGGCAGGTAAGTTCATCAATATACTTTGCATCCTTGTCGAAACCAGCCGCCAGTCCTACCGGGTTAGAAAATTTAAGCCCGAATACTTCGCGTTCCATGCCCGGGGTTTTAACGCCGCAAAAGGCATTCAGGATATTTTTTCCCAGCGGTAACGAATAAACTGTCTTAATACCACGCATTACGCTGTGGTGAATACTTTCCGGCGGATAGCGGAAGAGGAATTTTTTGATCAGGTTGTACATTGCGGGAACAAAGATAAGCATTACCCGGTTGGGAGCAAGAAGGGAGGCGAATTTTGTGGATGCAGGTGCAAGAACAAAATTCGCGCAAGTAAAAATCCTTCCTATATTTGCCGTTCATCATGCTCGAACTCCAGACATTTGAAGCATTATTTAAGGAAAACCATGCTCATTGCCTGGCCTTTGCCACCCACTACACCGGGGATTCCCATGTAGCGGAAGAGATAGTACAACAGGTATTCCTGCGTTTGTGGGA
The DNA here is from genome assembly GCF_040546735.1 of Chitinophaga sp. OAE865. Lineage (NCBI taxonomy): Bacteria > Pseudomonadati > Bacteroidota > Chitinophagia > Chitinophagales > Chitinophagaceae > Chitinophaga > Chitinophaga sp. OAE865. The sequence goes on from NZ_JBEPOF010000001.1 coordinate 1,569,790, forward strand.
AAAAAGGGATACTATCACTATTACCGGGCCGGTAAAAGCATATTTGTTTTCTGCCATCCGTAATACCGCCATCAGCCAGTGGCGCAAGGATGTTGTGCGTTCTGAAAAGGAGAACGGGTACGGGAAGAGCAAAGAGGTCACTGTTGGTGCAGGGGAAGAAGTAAAAGAGCTGGAACGGCTGTACCGGCAGGCACTGGAAAGGTTGCCGGAGCGCTGTCGCGAAGTATTTATTCTCAGCCGCCAGCAGCATATGAAATATGCAGAAATAGCGGAGGCAATGAATATCTCCGTAAAAACGGTGGAAAACCAGATGGGCAAAGCATTGAAGATCCTCCATGAGGAATTGAAAGAATACCTGCCATTGCTGACAGGGTTCCTGTTTTGAAAATATTTCCGGACGCATAGGGGCATCGTTATTTCCCGCGCGTCTTATTAATATATTACCGCCCCGGGGCGACGACTGTAAAAACTTACAACAACAGATGACACCATCTTTTCCTAACGAGGCACTGCCCGACGAGGCGCTGTACACCTTGCTCTGCAAGTATCTGCTCGATGAAGCGGACGCGGAGGAGCGTGCGTGGGTGGAAGAATGGAAGGAAAGGGATCCCGGTAATATGGCCCTGCTGGTATCATTGGGAAAGGTGCTCGATACAGCTGCCGCCAGTGAAAAAACGGTGGCTGCAGATACCGGCTACGCCTGGTCGCAGCTCAGGGAAAAAATAGATGACAAGCCGGCACTGATCGCCATTAAGCCCAAACCACGTTTTACCTGGCTGAAAGTGGCCGCTGTATTACTGGTGGCTTTGAGCACAGGATGGTGGTTCCTCGCACGCAGCAAGCCGGAACAGGTATATGCCGGCCCCATAAGCGCAGTTTTAAGCGATGGTAGCCAGGTGCAGCTGTCCGGCGGTGCGAAGCTGGCGCTTGCAAAGGGCTTCAGCAGCAATAACCGGAAAGTAACACTTACCGGTGCCGCCAGTTTTGATGTACAGGGCAGCGCGGAAAACCCGTTTGTGATCATCCTCGGGCATAATGAAGTAAAAGTGCTGGGCACCCGGTTTATGATCAACTATGAACCTGGCGCCGCCACCCTGAAAGTGCATGTAAGCAGTGGAAAGGTAATGGTGATCAATCATGATAAGAAAGACAGCGTATTGCTTACCGATGGTATGTTGCTGCAGAGCGATGATAACAGACCTTCTTTCCGTATCGCATCTCATGTAACTGATATGGGTAAAAGGTCATTGTCTTTTCATGATACGCCGCTGGAAGAAGTATTGCATACTATTACCGAAGTATATGATATCAAAGTGGAAGTAATGGATACCGACCTGCTGAAGCTCCCGGTACAGGCTAACTTCACGGATGAGTCGACAGAAGAGGTGATGAAATCGCTGGCACTTATGCTGAATGCTTCATATGAAAAAGTAAACGACCGTCAATACAAATTAAAATAGGTTTTAGTCCTCAGCCAGAGCTGTAGTCACACTTTCAATTTAGCTATATTATGTCGTTAGCCTTAAAACTGCTGACGGGAATATTGATATTAAGTTTTCCCCTCTCTGCATTTGGGTGGGACTGGCAAACAAGAGTAACGGTAGTAGTAAAAGATCAGCCCATTGAGGCGGTATGTGGATTACTGGAAAAAGAATATGGTATTCATTTTTCATACAGCAGGGAACTTGTTAACCTGTCACGGAAAGTTACCTTAACCATCCATCAGCAACGTCTTAAAAAGGTACTGGATGAACTGTTTGCCCCCGATGATATCCGGTTTGCCCGTGTAGGCGAACAGGTTGTGCTATCGCCAGCCCAACACAGCAGCCGTACCATCAGCGGCTTTATCAAAGATGCGGTAAGTGGTGAGAACCTGATCGGCGCCACAGTATATTCGCCTGTGCTCAAACAGGGCACTACTGCCAACCAGTATGGATTTTATAGTTTAACCACGGTAAAAGATACCAACAGCCTCGTGATTTCTTACATAGGTTACCAGCCTTTCGTGCAAAAGGTTGCTGCAAAAGGTAACCAGATGATCAATATTCACCTGCAGCCCCTGGGTAGTTTAAAGGAAGTAGTGATCAGCGCAAAGGAAAATGTAAAATTGCAGGAGCAAACCCAGATGAGCAAGGTAAACCTGAACACCTCTGAGCTGCAGGCCATGCCCCGCTTACTCGGAGAAGTGGATGTGATGCGCACACTGCAATCATTGCCAGGTGTGAGTGGTGGTGCGGATGGCGCCGGTGGCCTGTATGTACGGGGCGGGGGCCCTGATCAGAACCTGGTGCTGATAGACGGCTCCCCGGTATTTAATTTCTCACATTTCTTTGGGGTATACTCCCTGCTGAATGCCAATGTGGTAAAAACAACCGATCTGTATAAAGGCGCCTTCCCGGCGCGTTTCGGCGGCAGGATCTCTTCCGTAGTGGATATTGCCATGAAGGAAGGCGATATGAAAAACTATCACGGAGATGCCTCTATAGGGCTGATCGCCGCCAAGTTTAATATAGAAGGACCTATTGTAAAAGATAAAACCTCGTTCATGTTATCTGCCCGCCGCTCATATCCCGATCTCTTTATAAATGCAGCTTTTCAGGCAGATAATACACTGGGCTCCGGTGGCAATTTCCAGGCTTTTTTTTATGATATCAACGCGAAGGTGAATCATATTTTTTCCTCCAAAGACCGCCTGTTCCTCAGCTTTTACCGGGGAGAAGATAACCTGTTACTTAAACAAACGGTGGATGATACTTCATATGCCAGTAACCCATCGAAGTATGTTGGCGAGAAAATGAAATTTCATGTGGGCTGGGGCAATACCATTGCGGCTATACGATGGAATCATATCTATGGGCCCAAACTGTTTTCCAATATCACGTTGAATTATTCGCAGTACAAATTTTTCACGGAGCTGGAACATAAATATACGCTGGCGGTTTCCGGTGAAAAGTCGGATGTATATGGAAGATACAGTTCCCGTATGGCCAACAGCGGCGGGCGTATAGATTTTGATTACCGGCCTGATCCCCGCCACTCTATCTGTTTCGGAGCCATCTCCACTATGCATAATTTCAAGCCGGGGAGCTCCGTATTTGAAGATAAAGACAGCCACGTTACACCCCTGGATAGGCTGGATGAATCGCCGGAAGTAACTGGCCTGGAATTGTCGTTGTACGCAGAAGACAACTGGCAGATCAAGCCCGACCTCTATGCAAGCATCGGGTTGCATGCGTCGGGGTTCCTGGTGGAAGGGCGTTCTTACTATTCGCTGCAACCCAGGCTGGGGCTGCGTTACCTGCTTCCGCGCAATTGGGCGGTAAAGGCGGCATACACGCATATGAACCAGTATATCCATTTACTTTCCAGTAACGGTACCTCATTGCCTACCGATATATGGGTGCCTTCCACGCAGAATGTGGCGCCTATGTTTTCGAAACAGGTAGCCGCGGGTGTGGCAAAAACAACGGCTAACCTGAAGTATGAATTTTCATTGGAGGGATATTTCAAATCCATGCACAACATGATTGAAAGTAAGGAGAGCAACAGCATTCTTGTCCCGGTTGAAACGCGCTGGGATGAAAATGTAACGGTGGGTAAAGGCTGGAGTTACGGTGCAGAGCTGATGCTGCAGAAAAAGAAAGGAAGCACCACAGGATGGGTGGGATATACGCTGGCCTGGTCTACCCGGCGGTTTCCGGGTATAAACAACGGGGAAATTTATCCTTACAGGTACGATACGCGCCACGATATTGAACTGGTATTGGTGCAGCAACTGGGACCGCACTGGGAGTTTTCCGCTTCCTGGCATTTTAACAGCGGAATGCCGTTTACCTTGCCTGTATCGGGGTATGCAGGCACAGATGGCGCCTCGCCCTGGGAGCCCGGCACAGGTAATACGGGCATCGACCGGTACGATAACCGGAACAATTACCGGGGAGCAGCCGTACACCGGCTGGATGTAGGCATTACATGGAGCAGGCAGAAAAAGCGGTGGACCAGGAGCTGGAACCTGAGCGTGTTTAACGTATACAACCGGAAGAACCCATATTACTATTATATCAGTGCAGATCCTGTGCAACAGCAGCGTTATTTGTCTAAAGTAACTATCCTGCCCATATTGCCCAGTATCACTTATGCGATTAAGTTTTAAAGAGATGTGTATGAAGCAGTTTTTCGTAGGTGCGATCGGGTTATCCATGCTGTTAAGCGCATGTGAAAAAAGGGAAGAGATCAGTTTGCCTTATGAAGGCGATAAAATTGTAGTGAACACGTTGATACAACCGGATAGCGTGGTGTATATCCGTGTAACGCGCAGCGTGCCTTCCAGTGTGTATGACGATGACGGGTATAAAGATATTCCCGGCGCCGCTGTGACCCTTACGGCCGGTGATGAGTCTGCATGGCCCCTGCAAACACAGGTAATAAAAGGACTTTCTTATTATGTGTCGGACCGGAAAGCGGTGCTGGGGCTGCAATACAAGGTAGCGGTAACGGCTCCGGGCCTGCAGCCGGTAACGGGCGCCGATACCCTGCCGGCGGCGCCACTGGCCTATAATGCCGGCGCACAGCGCGGCAGCAGCCGGGTAGAGTTTACCTTGAAAGATCATCCCTCCTCAGCGGATTACTACCGGGTAAGGATCTATATGACCGATGCCGCCACCGGGCGGGGTACATTCCTGTTGTTCAGGCTGGACCCCGCCTTCAATAACAGCCTGGCCGATTTCTTCTCCAAAGACAATTACAACAGCCTTATCATGAATGATAAACGCTTTAATGGAAAACAGGTAACCTTTGTTTTGCAAACAGTGGAGCCTATCATAAATGCCGGTGAAATGACAGTGGAAGTAAGTGCGCTTACCTATGGCACTTACCAGTATCTCAATACACTCTTCGCCCAGCGGGAATCCGGTAATGTTATTACCGGTTCGCCTGTAAGGGTGTTCAGTAATGTTACAAATGGCTATGGTATTGTAGGAGGCATCAATACCCGGAAGATGGTGTTTAAAATAGAGTAACAGCCGGTTAAAAATAAAGCCCCCTTCTTCCAATGATATTTGTAAATAAGATAATATCACGGTAAAAGGCTTCTTTGTTTATGGAAAGAAGTATGCTTTAAGCGTTTTCTTCCCTTATATTAATACTTCGCTATATTTTTGTTACCCCGTTTTTTCTTTTAAAAACCTCCCTATTTTTAGGATATATATTTTTGTATGCCTGAACAATTCCCCGTTGATCTTATTCATCGGCTACGTACTGGTGATTTTAAACTATTTGAGCTGATTTTCAATACTTACTGGGAAGAACTGTATGCCTATGCAGCTAAAGTAACAGGTAGTGAAGAGGATGCACGGGACATCATACAGGACTTGTTCACCAGTATCTGGGAGCGCCGGCAGCAGCTGGAGCTGCATACCCATGTCCGTTATTACCTGTTTAGCGCTGTGAGGAAGCAGATCCTCCGTAAGTTCCGCGATGACGGATTAAAGGAAAAGCACCTGGAAAAATTTGTTACCCATAGCGAGCTGCGCTCAGAGCTTACTCTTAATACCCTGATCCATAAAGACATCCTGAACCAGTTGCAGCAGGATCTTCAGCATTTACCTGAAAAAGAAAGACAGGTATTTGAGTGGTACCATTTTGATGAGCTGAGCATCAGGGAAATAGCCATGATGCATGGTACGGCCGAGCAAACGGTACGTAACCAGCTGGGAAATGCCTATAAGAAAGCCCGGCCGTTGCTGAACCGCCTGTTAATGTTCCTATGATTTTCTCCTCCCGTGTTACCATAATGTTAAGCCGTTAATCCCAATAGTTAAAAAGGGTGGTTTGTGGAACTTAGTTATAAAACACCACACCTTGATCCGATCAAAAATAAATGCACTCATCAGCAAATACCTGGATAGCAAAGCTACCCCGGAAGAAGAGCATTTGCTTGACAGCTGGCTGGATGTACTGGCGGAAGATGCCGGTCCGGTAAATGAGCAGGATGCACGCAGCAGGGAACAGCTGCGCCGCAGCATTTTAAAGGTCATAAAAGAGCGTACAGGTCAACCTGCTACTATCCATACCCTGTGGAGGAAAATAGCCGTTGCTGCGGCTGTATTGCTCGTAATGGGCATAGGCGGCTGGTGGGTAATGAATAACAGGGCAGCACAAAAAGTAGCATGGCTGGAATTGCATACGGCCATAGGGGAAAAGAAAATGTTGTTGCTGCCGGACAGTAGCTGTATCTGGCTGGGGGCCAATGCCATACTGAAATATCCCGATCATTTTACGGGCGACCGGCAGGTGCAGCTGGTAACAGGAGAAGCTTTTTTTGATATAGCACCGGCTCCGGGCCACCCGTTCAGCGTTATTACCGACAGTTTACAGGTGCAGGTACTGGGCACCTCGTTCCATATCAGGGCCTATCCTCAGCAGTTGCTGGAAATAGGTGTGAGCACCGGGAAAGTGAGCGTTCACAAAGATGGCCAGGTAATGGGCATCTTAACCGCTAATCAGCTGTTGCAGGTTAACAGGAATAACTATACTTTCTCCAGGCTGTCGGTATCTTCGCCGGATATCAATGGCTGGAAGCAGGATAAAATTGTGTTCGATAATATGCCGGTGGAGGATGTCTTAATGTTACTTGAAAATTATTACCCGGTGAAGTTCCACGTTAAAAGGCCTGTTGACAGGCAAATTAGCGGATCGCTCAATATGCACTTAACGATTACGCAGATCATAAATGTACTGGAAGATCTTACGGATCATCAGCTGAAAATAACATCTGCCGGCGCAGGAAATTACTCTATAGACCAATAAATATTTATTCCCTGAACTGAAATTAAAACATCCGTTTATGAATGTACGTAGTACTCACTTGCGTACAAGAAGCTCTGTGAAACAGATTTTTCTTGTAGCGCTTATGCTGTCGCTATGCGGTAGCGTCATGTCCCAGCAGAAAACGGCCACTGTGCAGGAGCTGCACATTAATGCAGGCCCGCTTGCAGATGCGCTGAAACTGCTGCAGCAACAAAGCGGCGCCGATATTGTGTACGACGCAGCTTTATTAAAGAACCTGTCGGTGAAAACACAGGACTTCCGTTCACAGCCAATAGAGGAAGTGCTGCGTGCTTTACTGAAAGGAAGCGGTTTCCAGTTCTCCGCAACGGAAGGCGTATACATCATTAAAAAAGAAAAGAGTAAAACCACTATCACCGGTAAGGTATCCGATGAAGAAACCGGTGTGGGCTTACCAGGTGTAAGCGTAATGGTAAAAGGAAATACACAGGGCAGTATCACTGATCCCAACGGGGCTTTTACCCTGCAGGCTGATAATACCGGCGATACCCTGCTATTTACTTCCCTTGGATATAAATCTACCCGTATAATTTTAAACGGGCAGCAACGGGTGGCTGTTAAACTGAAATCAGATGCCAGCCTGCTAAGCAGCGTAGTGGTAGTAGGATATGGCTCTACTACCAAAGGTGATCTTACCGGCGCGGTGTCGCATGTGGGCGCAGAGAATTTCAACACCGGTGTGTTCAGCTCACCGGAGCAGTTGCTGCAGGGAAAAGTGCCCGGCCTTAATATTACCCGCAGCGGTGATCCTAATGCCACGCCAGCGGTGATCCTGCGCGGTCCTTCTACTTTCCGTGAAGGAGAGGCGCAGCAGCCTTTCTATGTAATTGATGGTGTTCCCGGCGCCAATATTCAATTGGTATCGCCTTCAGACATTGTATCGATGGATGTGCTGAAAGATGCAGCCTCCACGGCTATTTACGGCGCCCGCGCTGCCAATGGCGTGATCATGATCACCACCCGCCGCGCAAAGCCCGGCCAAAGCTGGATCAGTTACAATGCCTATGTAGCCAGCGAACGTATCTCCAATTCCATTGGCATGATGTCGAGCAGTGAGCTTACCAAATACCTGCAGGACAATGGAAAAACGATCACACCTGCATACGACGATAAAGCCAACAACAACTGGCAAAAACTGGTAACCCGCAATGGCTTGTCGCACAGCCACAACATCTCCTTCGGAGGCGGCAACGAAAAAACGGTATTCGACGGAAGCGTGAACTACCTGCAGAATAATGGTATCATGAAAACGTCGTCACTGGAACGGCTAAACGTAAGAGCCAACCTGGAACAGCGTGCTTTCAACGACCTGTTAAAACTGAACCTATCTATCAGCAACAGTTTAAGCACACAGAACCAGATCCCTGAGCTGGTGTTTATGAACATGCTGAACTATATGCCTACCGTGAATATATTCAACCCGGACGGCACTTATAAGGAAGATTTTTCACGTACCCGCAACTATCTGAACCCTGTGTCGCTGATAGATAATAACAGCGACCGTACCAAAAACAAGATCATGCTGGGAAATGCCCGCGCTGAACTGAAACTATTGCCAGGATTGCGTTATACCCTGAACGTATCCATGCAGGATGAACAGATCAACCGCGATATTTATAACAACCGTGCATCCGGCCTCGCACAGGGCGTTAAAGGAAGGGCTACCCGCAGCGCCTATACGAATTCAAGGAAAGTACTGGAAACTTATTTTAACTACGACCTGCTCACCGGGAAACATGATCTGCGCTTACTGGCCGGTTACTCCTGGCAGGAAGACCGCCGTGGCGACGGGTTTCAGACCTCCAACCAGGGATTTGTATCAGACGCTACACAAGGCGATAACCTCGGACTGGGAAGCCCTGTAGATGGATTCCTGCCCAATTTTGGCACTACCCGTATCCAGACGCTGCGCTTTATCTCTTTCTATGCAAGAGCCAATTACCAGTACAATGAAAAATATCTCCTCACCGCTTCTGTGAGAAGGGACGGCTCTTCTGCCTTTGGCGCCAATAATCGCTGGGGCTATTTTCCCGCTATATCCGGCGCATGGAAAATCAATAAGGAAAGCTTCCTATCCGGTGCTTCCTGGGTAGATGACCTGAAACTTCGTGCAGGCTATGGCGTTACCGGTAACTCCCTCGGGTTTGATCCGCTGATCGCTATTCTCCGGTATGACATCACCGGAAAATTCTATAACGATGGTAAACTGATAAATGGGATCGGCCCGGTACAGAATGATAACCCGGACCTGAAGTGGGAACGCACAGGTATGGCGAATATCGGGATCGACTTCAGTACACTGAAAGGCCGACTGGGACTGTCTTTAGATGTTTATGACAAGCGCACCACGGACCTGATCTATTCCTACAACGTGCCTACTACACAGTATTTTGTTCCTACCATGCTGGCCAACGTAGGATCTATGAGTAATAAAGGCATTGAGCTGCAGGTGAATGCAGTACCGGTGAAAACAGCGCATTTTACATGGACTTCCTCCGCCAACATTGCACATAACAAAAACAGGGTATTATCTCTCTCCAACGATATCTTCTCCGTAAAATACCTTGAAACTGCTGAACTGGGCGGTCGCGGGCAATCCGGCAATAAATCACAACGGGTAGAAGCCGGTTATGCACTGGGCTCATTCTACCTGTGGCAGTACCTCGGTAAAAATGCCGATGGATTGTCGCAGTACCAGGGCTCCAAAGGAAACGTGATCACCGACCCTGCTTCCACCGACCGTGTATACAGCGGAGATGCACAACCTGCTTTCACTTATGGCTGGAGCAACAGCTTTACCTGGCGTAATTTTGATGCCAATATCTTTTTGCGCGGCGTATCGGGCAACAAGATACTGAACGCCACCCTGGCCAACCTGAATGCACCTAATGAGGCAGGAAGCATCAATATCCCGCAGTATTCACAGGGCGAATCGCCCAATGATACCAAAGCCTCTTTTATTTCTTCCCGGTTCCTGGAAAACGGTTCTTACCTGCGGCTGGATAATGCTACCATTGGTTACAGTATTCCAATGGAAAACAAGTATATCCGTAAACTGCGTTTATACGTTACCGGTAATAACCTTTTCGTGATCACGAACTATTCGGGCATTGATCCGGAAATCAATATGGGCGGACTTACACCTGGCATTGACAACAGCAATTTTTATCCAAAGACCCGTTCTTTCCTCTTTGGCTTAAATGCAACATTCTAAAAACTGACGGTTAAAAACAGCTACATGAAAAATATTTTTATCACTGGAATGACAATTGGTTTTACGTTACTTTCAGCATGTACCAAGCTGGATGTGGATGTGGAATCCGAATACATAAAAGAAAATTTTCCTACTACGGCGGATGCATTCATCTCCGCCTCCGGGCCTATTTATACGCAGCTCAGCAGCGGTTATGCGGTGGATTACTGGCGTATGCAGGAACTGTCGACCGATGAGGCAATTATCCCCGCACGCGGCGGTAACTATGTGGATGGTGGTGTGTATATGCAGCTGCACCGGCATTCCTGGACACAGGACCATATCACCGTGAAAAATGTATGGCAATGGGCTTTTGGCGGCGTAAATACCTGCAACCGCATTATCACGCTTTTTGAAAAGGCACCCGACAGCGATTCTAAACCACGAGCCATAGCAGAAGCAAAAGCAATGCGTGCCTTATATTATTTCTACCTGATGGACCTGTACGCCAAAGTACCCATCATTACTACCTTTGGAGATCCTACGCCACCGGAACAATCGACCCGTGAGCAGGTGTTTGATTTTATAGAGAAAGAACTGAAAGATGTATTACCATTGCTGAGAGCTGAAACAGGACAGGTTACCTATTCCAAGCCTACCAAATGGTTCGCTTTTGCACTGCTGGAAAAATTATACCTTAATTCAGTTGTGTACACCGGCAAACCAAGATATACTGAAACCGTAGCCATGGCAGATAGTATTCTTGTTGGTAAGAAATATACGCTGGATGCTGATTACGCCAGCATTTTTATGCCGGATAACGGGCCTAAAATCACTGAAACCATTTTTGCTATTCCCTATGATGGAAACGTGATCAAAGGCAACCAGTTCTCCCGCTTTGGTCTGCATCCTAACCTGGTGGTGAAGTATTCCCTGCCCTTCCGCCCCAGTATTGCCATGAGCACTATTGGTTCCTTCTATGAAAAGTTCAATTTAACCGATGATGTACGCAATAATACCTGGCTGGAAGGACCACAGTTTAATCCCGATGGGTCGCCTATTATGATTAGCACTACTAACAAAGGTCTGAACGATAAGTACACCGGGCCTGAACCGGATAAAAAGATAAACTGGCAGCTTTCCTTTTCAAAAGAGATGGTGCTGCGGGTGGATTCTTCTATGGATATCGGGAATGATGAACTGGCTAAGGCGGCCGGGGTAAGATCCATCAAATATTATCCTGATAAAAATACCGAGCCTTCCGAACGGAACTCCAATAATGATGTGCCCGTTTTCAGGCTGGCAGATGTGTTGCTGATGAAAGCGGAAGCCATCCTGAGAGGCGCCGCAGCCACTGCTGTAAATGGAGAAATGCAGGATGCTGATGTATTGGTGAACAAGATCCGTACCCGTGCGCATGCCCCGCAGGTAAGTGGTATCAACCTCAACAGCCTGCTGGAAGAGCGCGCCCGGGAAATGGCCTGGGAAGCGTGGCGCAGGAATGACATGATCCGTTTCGGTGCTTTTGAAGGCACCTGGGGCTTTAAAAAAGATGCCAATACCCTGCACCGCATTTATCCAATTCCGGTAGATGAAATAACGCTGAACCCCAAGCTGGTGCAGAATGCGGGCTACTAAGCCGCCTTCGGCGATTGTCTTAGAACACTGATTTTGATGATTTCGCCGATTTTTTATAAAAACCAGGAGGCTGTATCATAAATAACTTTTACCCGATTTTACTCGGGTACTGGGTGGAGCAAATTGTCGTATATGCGATTCTCACACCCATTAAGTTAGTTATGATACAGCCTCTTAACTATTACAACACAAAAGAATAAAATCGGCGAAATCATCAAAATCATCAAAATCAGTGTTCCAGGACAACCGCCGGAGACGATTTTCCCTTTTGCGTAAGTCGTTTTCCTGATCCGATCATTCTACCCCGATTTCCTGCTATATTTTTGTGAGATGTAATAATACCCCGGAGTTATTAGCTGTATATAGTTTATGCATCCGTTGTTTGCTACCTCCATTTTCAGAGGTAAAGAGTGATGAATTTAAGTCCTGACAGCGGCCCTGAACCGGCCGCTGGAGGCACAAACCCATAGCCCATGTGTAATTACCAGACATTATACCACGGTGCTGCAGGATATGTAATCCGCTGCCCGCATTGCAAAGGTATCCAGTTGGCCTTTGGCACCACGGTTGTTAACCTTGATATCACTGAGTTTGAGTGCTTCAAAAAAATGGTCGGCCGCTTATCAGAAGATCATTATCATGCGTCAGAAAACGAAAAGATGATTTGTTTGCCCCTGCCGGCCGATCATGTAATGATGCTGGTAACTCCCGCTGAAATTACTGCGCTGGCAAATATAACAGCGGAGGTACAGGCATTGATCGATGCTTACAATATCCTGGAAACTTCCTCCGGATGCGAATCTGCAGGTTAATGATGAAAGCCGCCGCCTTCTTTCCGTGAAAGCGGTTTCCTCACCGGATTTTCTTCCAAATATTTCACGCAGCGCGTGCAGCATATCCGGACGAATTAAAAAGACCGGCAGGCATATGCATGCACCTGTGCCGTGATGACATTGGGCTCCGCCGGCATGGTGCCCGGTAAATACGCTATTGCTGTATTTTCATCTCCCAGGATAAGACAGGGCAACAGCGTAAGGGCGCAGAAAGCCATCCAGTATATTTCCGATAAACTGAACGCCAACATTTACGCCGGAAAATAGTCCATATCACTGGAAAGGTAATTGGTGAACAGCGCCCGTACTGCCGGGGCTGTTCACCAATTACTTTTTCCCCGTTAATTCGTAAATTCATAAAACAAGTTATCACTTTAACATGTTTTAGAGCTATGGACGTAAAGGATTATTATAAGATACTGGGAGTAGAGAAAGCGGCAACAGCTGAACAGATTAAGAAAGCCTACCGTAAACTGGCGGTAAAATATCACCCCGACAAGAATCCCGGTGATAAAGCTGCTGAAGACAAATTCAAAGAGATCAATGAAGCCTACGAAGTGCTGAGCGATCCCGAGAAGCGGAAGAAGTATGACCAGTTCGGGGAAAATTATAAATATTATGAGCAGCACGGGGGCCGGCCGGAAGATTATGACTGGTCGCAGTTCGGTGGTGGCGGCGGACAGCGCCGCACATACTCCTATGGCAGCGGCGACATGAACGATATGTTCGGCGGCGGGGAAGGCAATTTTTCCGATTTCTTTGAACAGCTTTTTGGCAGCCGGTTTTCAGGGGGTGGTGGCCGCCGGCAGCAACAGGGGCCGGGCAGGGGCCGTGATGTACAGGCAACAATGGAAGTATCCCTGGAAGATGCATACACCGGCGCAACCCGGCAAGTGGAAGTAGGGGGCAGCAGGCTCAATATTAAGCTGAAACCCGGACTGTATGAGGGCCAGGTGATCCGCTTAAAAGGAAAAGGGCATCCCGGTCGTAAAGGCGGTGAAAATGGCGACCTGCTCATTACCATTCAACTGTCAGCAAATCCGCAGTATGAACTGAAAGGGAAAGATATTTATACAGATTTGGCAGTGCCTTTGTATACAGCTGTACTGGGAGGCAAGCTAACCGTCAATACACCGGGCGCATCCCTGAACATGAATATCCCGGCAGGAACAGACAGTGGCAAGGTTTTCCGTTTAAAAGGCAAAGGGATGCCTGCTTACGACAACAGCGGACCCGCAGGGGATCTATATATTAAGGCAGTCGTACATATTCCGTCGAAACTTTCCGACAAGGAAAAAGAATTGTTTCAGCAACTTTCACAATTAAATGAGAATGGTCATGCTTAAACTTTTTGATTATCTGGAAGAAGTGATTTCCACCGAAAGAATCTCACAACTTAATAATCCACGCCTGCTGTATACCGCCAGCGAAATTATGCAGGAACTGGGATACGGGCAATCGGGTATGGAACAGGAACCGCTTGACAGGGCCATGCATGCCTGTGCCGCCCTGAACATACCGGTGGACTATAATTTCAAAAAAGTATACTGCTTCAGGGACGGTGAGCTAACCACCGACTGGCAGCTGTCTGAACTGGCTACCTACCTGTTCATGATCAACTGTAACCCACTGAATCCTTTTGTGGCGAAAGCCCAGCTGATATTTATGATGAAAGACCGGGTATGAGAGACATCAACCGGACAGGCATCCTCATAGTGGTGATAATGGGCACTACTATGGCAGGGATAGACTCGAGCATCGTTAATATATCCCTTCCCGTTATGAGTAAGCAGTTCAACTGTACGCTCGACGAAATTGAATGGGTAATTACCGTATACATGCTGAGCTTTTCCATATTGATGCCGCTTACCAACTGGCTGAAGAACAGGATCGGCTTTTTTAATCTCTATATTGGCGCCATTTCCCTTTTTACCTTAGGGTCTTTAATGTGCGCCTTGTCTACCAGCCTGGATTCCCTGCTTACTGCAAGAGTGGTTCAGGCCCTGGGAGGCGGGGCCATGGCGCCCACTTCTATGGCCATCATTTCCTATGTGTTCCCCGCCAGGGTGCGGGGGACAGTGCTGGGATGGTGGGGCCTCGGCAACCTGGTAGGTCCGGCTATAGGCCCAACGCTGGGAGGAATCCTCACTGAAAAATTCGGCTGGCCCTCTATTTTTTATATTAATCTTCCTATCGGGATCCTTACTGTGGCGCTGGCTTTCCGTTACCTGGGTGTGCTGCGGAAGCAACCCAGGCTGAAACTGCCTTTTGATCTTACGGGGTTTGTAGCGCTTACCATCTTCCTGGTTTGCCTGCAGTATGGAGTGGCGCGGGCGGAGGTAGTAGGCATTACCTCTCCCGGGATACTGGCCACTCTGGGTGTGGCAGTAATAGCGCTTGCTTTTTTTATCTGGATAGATAAACATAAAAAAGAGCCGATCATCAACCTTAATCTGTTCGCCAATTATTCTTTTGTGAGTTGTATCCTTGTTACTATATCGCGGGCTGCTGCACTGTATGGCGGGTTATTTCTTATGCCCTTCCTGTTGCAGGAGCAGATGGGCTTTTCTGAGGGAATGTCCGGCCTGCTGATATTACCTAACTCTGTATTTATGGCCGCCATGATGCCTTTCGCAGGACGCTGGTCTGATAAACATGGCTCCCGGGAAATATCCATGCTGGGAATAGCCCTGCTGGCTGTGTCCATGTACCTGTTTGCCTTATTGGATAAAGGAAGCAACCTTACCGCAGTGATCATTGCCATGACGGTGAGAGGCTTTGGTATGGGGCTTTTACTTGCCCCGCTGAATGCCGCTACATTGAGCGCCGTGCGGCCAAGCGAGGTAACCATGGCTTCTTCTGTCAGTACTTTGATGCAGCAGGTAGGCGGGGCCATTGGTATTGCCGTACTGGCCATTGTTACCCAGGCTGCCTATAATAAACATGTGCTGGCAGGACAGGAAGGGCATTACGCGCATCATCTTGCCCTGAAGCAGGGTTTTCATATTTCCCTTTTTATATTACTGATAACCCTGATCCCCGCCTGGTTCCTGCCCCGCAGGAATGTGGTGTTGAAAGATATGGACACTCATATTGATACCTGATACTTTAGTGCATGATTATTGGTGGAGATAGGTTAACTTTTCCGGCACTTATGGCAATAAATGGTAAGAAGCACATATTGATGATCGATGATGATGAAGATGACTTTTTCCTTGTAAACGCTTTATTACAGGACATTTCACCCGATCAATACGTTTTACAGTGGGTTTCTTCGTATAAAGAAGGCTTGCTGGCAATTGAAGCCCGGGCGCATGATCTATACCTGGTTGATTACCGTCTTGGTGCCTACACAGGTATTGATGTGTTGCATCATTTCCGCAACCTGGGATATAAAGCCCCCGTTATTTTATTTACAGGCAAAGGCGATTATCTTATAGATAAGGAAGCCATGCAGGCAGGTGCATCCGATTACCTGGTAAAAAGCGAGATCAATGCGGCCCTGCTGGAGAGGGCCATCCGTTATACGCTCGATAAATTCAGCCATCTGCAGACAATCGAAAAAAGCGAGAAACGGTATTTCAGCATCTTCGAAAAATCCAACGATCTAATCCTGCTGGCAGACTGTGAGCACAAGATAGTAGCTGCCAACCCGGCAGCCCTTAACGTGCTGAAATATGAAGAAACGGAGCTGTATAACACCCATCTCCGTGGCCTGTTTGCAGACCAGGGGGTAATCAGTGATTTCCTGGATCAGCTTTGCGGGGAAGGAGGAGTGGTGCAAAAGGAGTATGTATTCCGCAGTAAATCAGGGCAGCAGCTGGATGTAATGATCAACGCCTCATTGCTGGATGAGAAAAAACAATTATACCTGTGCATCATCCAGGATATTACAGCCCGTAAAAGGAAAGAAAGAGAAAAGCAGCAACAGGAAAAATTTGTGATTACCGGCCGCATTGCACGGCTTATTGCACATGAAGTGCGCAATCCGCTCACCAATATCCTGCTGGCAGTTTCCCAGCTGAAAACAGAACCAGTGGCTGAAACAGAAGATGCCGCGCTGTACCTGGACATCATGGAGCGCAACTGCCACCGTATCAACCAGCTGGTAACAGAACTGCTCCAGTCGACACGCATGTCTGAGCTGAATATGGTGCCACTTGGCCTGAACACGCTGGTGGAAAAGGCGCTGGACCTTGCGGCAGACAGGTTGCAGCTGAATGCTGTTACGGTGACTAAGGAAATATGTGAACCGGATTGTATGATCCTGGCAGATGAAGACAAGATCCTCATTGCTTTCCTGAATATTATCATCAATGGTATTGAAGCAATGAAAGCGGGGGAAGGAAAGCTCGGTATTAAAACATGGCAGGATACCGAAAAGGTATTCGTTCGTATAGCCGATAACGGTAGCGGTATTTCCCCACAGAACCTGGCTAAACTGTTTGAGCCATTTTTTACCAATAAAACAAAGGGAACAGGGCTTGGACTAACCGCTACCCAGAATATTATACTTCAGCACAAGGGCACCATTGCTGTGGACAGCGAATTGGGAGAGGGAACCAGCTTCCTGATGAGCTTCCCGATAGCGGGGGCGAACGAGAGCGAGTAATGTTGCAGCCGGCAAATACGCAGAAGTATCTACCGGCTGCAGCTATTTATATATCTTCTTCTTCCGACTTAATACCTGTTTGTGTAAACACGATCTTCCGTTGTTTATACAGGTTGCCGATCGTCATTTTGAATGTTTTCTTGCTCATACCAAAAAACTCCTGTATCTCTTCCGGGGAGGATTTATCATGATACGGCAGGTAGCCGTTATTTTCCTGCAGCAGGCGAAGGATTTTTTCCGATTCATCTTCCACTTTATTAAACCCGGGTTTACCGGCAATCACATCTATTTTATTATCTTTGATCTGTCGGATAAAGCCTGTTAATTTTTCGCCTGTTTCCATAGGGCGGAATATATCGCTGTGATGCAGTATCCCTGTATGCTGATTGTTGATGATCACCACGTACCCGATATCTGTGCGGCGGTATACCACCATGTTTACCTGATCTTTTTCCTTTACGGTAAGGTTTTCATTGCTGAGGTAACGGTCAATTTTTTCTGTAGCAGCAATGCGGCCGGTCAGCTCATCGATATATATTTTCACCAGGTATTCCTGCCCGGGCACCATGCGGGTGAGCTGCTGCGACGACGCCACAAAGAGGTCTTTCATCAATCCCCAATCCAGGAAAGCGCCCTGTTTGGTAACACTCACTGCTTTCAGCATCACAATGTCCCCTGCAATCCCGTACGGGCGCTGGGTAGTGGCAATCAGCCGGTTTTCAGAATCGTGGTAAAGAAATACTTCCAGTTCATCACCCACACGGGTACCATGAGGCACAAACCTTGCCGGCAGCAGGATTTCCTGGTCCACGCCTTCGAGGTATACCCCAAAATCAGCTTCTTTTTTTACCCTTAACAGGTTGTATTCACCCACCTTTATCATAAAAAACGATTAATTGTCCGGCTGCAAGTTACTTATAGATTGCCGGATTACGGGAATCATATTCTGCTTACTTTTGCAAACACCAGATATCAGGCAATCCTTGTAATTCCCGGGTATCCGGTCTAAACCAACCAAACCATCTTATGACGATTTTATCATTCACCCTGATCCTCCTCTGCGGGGCCTTTATGGCCGGGCTGCTGGGGTCGCTGACCGGGCTTGGCGGCGGCGTTGTGATCATTCCCCTGCTAACCCTGGTGTTTCATGCCGATATCCGGTACGCCATTGGTACTGCTTTGGTGGCTTC
This sequence comes from Chitinophaga sp. OAE865, assembly GCF_040546735.1. Classification (NCBI taxonomy): domain Bacteria; kingdom Pseudomonadati; phylum Bacteroidota; class Chitinophagia; order Chitinophagales; family Chitinophagaceae; genus Chitinophaga; species Chitinophaga sp. OAE865. The sequence goes on from NZ_JBEPOF010000001.1 coordinate 1,588,102, forward strand.
CATTGCTACTTCCTCCGGCTCTGCTTCTGCCTATGTAAAAGAAGGTATTACAAATATCCGGCTCGGTATGTTCCTGGAAATTGCCACTACCACCGGAGCTGTTGTGGGCGCACTGATAGCGGTGTATATGCCCACCAATGTAGTGGCTATCATTTTTGGCCTGGTCCTCATTTTTTCTTCCCTGATGTCGTTCCGTAAAAAAGTGGAATTCACCGCAGAAAAGGACGATAGCAAAGCAGCGGAGCAGCTGCGGCTCAATGGCAGCTACCCTTCTGCCGGCGGGATAGTTGATTATAAGGTGCATCATGTGCCTGGCGGCTATTTTATGATGACCTTCGCCGGTGTAATGTCGGGGTTGCTGGGTATAGGTTCCGGCGCGTTGAAAGTGCTGGCAATGGATAACATTATGCGTATCCCCTTTAAGGTGTCTACCACTACCAGCAATTTTATGATTGGTGTTACAGCTGCCGCCAGCGCGGTGGTATACCTGCAGCGGGGATATATTTCCCCCGGGCTGTGTATGCCGGTTGTGTTGGGCGTGCTGGCAGGCGCTTTTGCAGGCTCACGTTTGCTTGCCCGCGCCAATGTAAAATGGTTACGTATAGTCTTCAGCGTAGTGATCGGTCTCCTGGCGCTGCAGATGATCTACAATGGTGTCACCGGAAAACTATAAGCTATGAAACAGGTATTATCAAAATATTTCCGCGATAAGGATGTTCAGCAGCTTATTGGTAAGCAACTTCGTATAGGCGTTATAGTTTCCAGCATTATCGTATTTATCGGCGGAGCGATCTATCTTGTTCGTCACGGGCATGAGCAGCCCTCCTATGCCGATTTTACCGGTGTAAGGGAAGGACTGACCAGCCTTCCCGGCATCTGGCAGGGCGTAATGGAAAACAAAGGTATGAACATCATTCAGCTGGGAATTGTGCTGCTGATTGCTACTCCTATTATTCGTATAGCCTTTTCAGTGATTGCTTTTTTAGTGGAGAAGGATTTCCTTTACGTTGGTATTACCCTCCTGGTGCTGGGCATCATTCTCTTCAGCATGCTGGGCGGAATAGCGGGATAAAATCCGCATCGCCGCTAAAGCGTAACAGCTATTACTGTATCGATGCTGTCAACAGCGGAGGCTGGAACGTTGATGACAAGCTCGTCGCCGCTGGTGGCGGAGGTAAGCTGCCTGTTGTTGGCCAGCAGGCGGATGCTGGTTACTTTGCCCTTTATACCGGGAACATGGAGCTTCCCGTCAGCGGGCCAGTTGAAAACATGCAGGTACAGCGTGGTAGTGTTACCTTTCACCTTTTGCGTACAACGTCCCCAGGATAAGGCTGGTAGCGGGCTTCCTTGGGTTTCATATATAGAAGCGCCGTTTACTTTCATCCAGCGGCCAATACTTTTCAGTGCGGTTATGCTGCCTTCGGGGAACCGGCCCAGTGCGTCCGGGCCCACATTCAGGAGGTAGTTACCGTTTTTGGAAGCGATGTCTGCCAGGTTTCGTATAAGCGTTTCCGTGCTTTTCCATTTCTGATCGTAATCTTTATATCCCCAGGTACCGTTCATGGTCATACAGGTTTCCCAGTCGCGGCCATCCAGCTCCGACTGATTGGGAATCTTCTGTTCAGGTGTTTTATAGTCGCCGGGAAAGTTGGGGCGCTTTAAACGGTCGTTTGTAATGATATTGGGTTGCAGTTTCAGCACTTCCTGCAGTTTTTGTGCATATTCGTCGGTCATATTGGTAGGAGTATCCCACCAGAGCACAGCCACTTCGCCGTAGTTGGTGAGGAGCTCTTTTACCTGCGGCACGGCTACTTTATCTATGTAGTCTGACATGGTAGCGGAGGTTTGCAAAGGATCCCAGTGGCCGGTATGCGCCTGCGTGTAGGCGTCTATCTGAGCAGAGTCTGGGTTGGGCCAGCCTTCTGTGGCTACTTTGCGGGCAGCGGCCCCGCCGGGATTATTCCAGTCCTGCGCCTGTGAGTAATAAAACCCGAGTTTGATGCCGTATTTCTTACAGGCGGCGGCCAGCGGCGCCAGTATATCTTTGCCGTATGGCGTGGCATCAACGATGTTCCATTTGCTGGCGGCAGATTTGAACATGGCAAAACCATCATGGTGCTTGGCCGTGATCACAATATATTTCATGCCAGCGTCTCGGGCTGTTTTTACCCATGCGTCTGCATCATATTTAACAGGATTGAATTGTTTGGCGAATTGCTGGTATTCCAGCACCGGTATTTTACCGCGGTTCATGATCCATTCTCCGCCGCGTCCCACCTGGTGGCCTTTGTAGTTACCGGCCAGTACGGCATAGTCGCCCCAGTGAATGAACATACCGAAGCGGGCGTCCCGCCACCACTGCATGCGCTGGTCGCGGGTAAGGGTGTGCTGCGCGTGCAGAAGCGCTGTGGATAGGAGCATCATCAGGAATAGCATCACTTTTTTCATAAACATATGTGGAAATTGACATTGTTATTGCAAACGATTGCATAATCTATGTAAAAATAAGCGCTTGGCGCGCCGGTCTTTTTCAATTCACATAAATATCTATAAAAAAAATGGTCCCGGATGGGCTGATTTTACCGGAAACTGGTAGTTTTTTAGTTGGCTCTTTTATCCCGGGAAGGAATAAAAGAGCCAACCGGGGAATATATTTATTGGGCCGCTTCCATTTCGCGGAGTTCCAGTACCTGGGTGGTCCATGCACGCAGCTCATCGCAGAGTGCCGGATTGTTCAGGAGTGATTGTCCGTAGGAAGGGATCATTTTCTTTAATTTTATCTGCCATGCTTCTGTTTCCACGTCTTCATTAAAGCAGCGTTTCAGCAGGTTAAGCATAATGGAAACAGCGGTAGAAGCACCGGGAGAGGCGCCCAGCAGGGCAGCAATGGAGCCGTCGGCAGCACTCACCACTTCAGTACCAAATTCCAGGATGCCACCATGTTCAGGATCTTTTTTAATCACCTGTACACGCTGACCGGCAATTTCCAGTTCCCAGTCTTCCATTTTGGCCTCGGGGAAATATTCCCTCAATGCCTCCAGTCTGTCTTCCGGCTTCTGCCTTACCTGTGCAATCAGGTATTTGGTGAGCGGAATATTATCGAGGCCGGCAGACACCATTGGTACAATGTTGTTGGCTTTGATGGATAGAGGCAGGTCCATAAAGGAGCCGTTCTTCAGGAACTTGGTGGAGAACCCTGCATAAGGGCCAAACAGCAATGCCCGCTGTCCGTCGATCATACGGGTATCAAGATGCGGCACAGACATAGGAGGCGCGCCCACAGAGGCTTTGCCATACACTTTTGCGCGGTGCTGTTCAATTATTTCGGGATTATTGCAACGCAGCCATTGTCCGCTTACCGGGAAACCGCCGAAACCTTTTCCTTCCGGGATATCTGATTTCTCCAGCAACGGCAGGGAACCGCCGCCGGCGCCAATGAATACGAATTTGGTGTTGACGGATTGTTTTTCGCGGGTACCACGGTTCTTTACCTTGATGGTCCAGCTGCCGTCGTCTTCTTTTTTGAAGTCGCGCACATCATGGTTGAAGTGCATGGTTACGCCTTCCATTTTTTCGAGGTGACCGAACAAGGCACGGGTCAGAGCGCCAAAGTTCACGTCTGTACCCATTTCCATGTGTGTGGCCGCTACTTTCTGGGAGGCATCGCGGCCTTTCATTACCAGGGGCATCCAGTTCTTCAGCTTCTCCGGATCTTCAGAATACTCCATCGTTTTAAACAGATGGCACTGCTGCAGGGCATTGTAACGTTTTCTGAGGTAATCCACATTCTCTTCTCCCCAAACAAAACTCATATGGGGAACGGATTGTATAAAATCGTGCGGATTGGAAATGATGTTATTTTCTACCAGGTATGACCAAAACTGGCGTGACACTTCAAACTGCTCTGCAATGTTCACCGCTTTTTTAATATCTACTGATCCATCCTGTTTCTGTGGCGTGTAGTTCAACTCGCAAAATGCAGAGTGCCCTGTGCCTGCATTGTTCCACGCATCGGAGCTTTCCGCAGCTGCCACGTCCAGTCGTTCAAAAATTGCAATGGTTAACCCGGGTTCCAGCTCTTTCAGGAGCATTCCAAGTGTGGCGCTCATGATCCCGGCGCCGATTAAAACCACATCCGGACCTGTTCCAGCTGTACTCTTGCTTCTAAACATAACCCCATTTTTATTCGAGGTGCAAAGTTACAATCAAAACATTTATGCGGGTAGAATAAATTGATCGTTTTACTACACTTTAACAATATTATTACAATTCTTTCTGAACGGATTGAAAGTTTTGAATTTGTTACATGGATATATATTTTTATCTTTTGGTTAAGCATTTGGCAATGAAATAATTGACTACCCGGAAAGTTTATTTTTATTCTATGATGAACAGACGCCTGTTTTTAAAAGGAGTATCCGCAGCAGTAGTTATTTCTGCCTGCGGCAAGATAGTAAAGGCCGTAACTCCCCGGCACTTCGACAGTAAAACCGTTTTTCGCTTTGCCGTAGGGTCCGACTGGCACTACGGAGAGCCCAAAACCAATTACGACCAGTACTTCCTGGACCTTCAAACAGCTTTCAGCCAATTCCACCGGCAATACCCCTGCGAGTTTTTTACGCTCAACGGAGATGTGATCCATAATGATCCTGCCCTGTTGCTACCCGCAGCAGCCAAACTGAAACAGCTGCATCCCAGACTGCTGGTAACCCACGGGAACCACGACATGGTGCCGGCTGCTGCCTGGGAACAGGCCTGGGGAATGCCTCTCAATCATGATATGGTAATTGGCAACCACGTGATCCTGCTTGGTAATACCGCAGACGAGAAGGGAAAGTATATCTGTCCCGATGTTGACTGGTTCGCCCGTAAACTGGAGGAATATAAAACAGCTCAAAATATATTCATCTTCCTGCATATTACCCCGGTAAAATGGACAGACAACGGCCTGGATTGTGCAGAATTCCAGTCGCTGATCCGCAAATACCCTAATATCAGGGCCATTTTCAACGGGCATGATCATGACCAGGATAGCGTGAAGATGCTCGACAACTGCCCCATTCCCTTCTTGTTCGACGGCCATGTTGGCGGTAGCTGGGGCGTAGGCTATCACGGGTTCCGGGTAGTGGAGCTCAAAGAAGATGGCAGCCTGCTCTCCTTCATCATGAATCCGCTGAAGCGACAGAATGAACAGGTTTTTCCGAAAGTTTAGCTATTTTGCCGGACATTCGGGATGCTAAAAGAAAATCTATGCTGGAGGAAATTGAAAAGGACTACGGGTTTACCTATCCAACGCTGTACAAACAATTGTATAAGGATGGTATGCTGAACTGGGGTGAATTCGGGGAAGACTGGCTGGATAAGGTATATCCCGCGATCAAAACTGCGCCTCCATTACTGCTATACGCCAATGATCTTGAAATAATGTCTCTTTCCACAGTGGAGGAGGAAATGGATGAAGGGCTGCTCTTTGCAGACCCGGTACACCGTTTTGTTCCCTTTGCCATGAGTGGCGCCGGCGACTGGTTTGCTTTTTACTATAACCTGCAAAACGGTGATGATGTGCCCATTGTGCAGGTGTTTCATGATTCCAATGAAGCCTGCATCCTTGCCAAGAACCTGCAGGATTTTATTTTCCTGCAGATGCTGGAAGCTGTAACAGACCTGGATCCCAGGAATCCTTCCCTGATTGCCCATGGCAACATGAAAGAAAATTGCCGCAACTTCCTGCGTACACACGCCCCTTATCTGACGCCGAAACAGGCCGGGATTGTAGAAGCTGTATATGATTTTGGAAGACTGACCAATGTGGCCCTGCATGAAATTGTAGAGAAAGAAATGAATTTTGAATGGCTGGATAGCAGCTTCCCGTACCAGACAAGAGAATAACAGTTCTGCCCAGCATGTGAGCGCATGCTGAGCAGGCCCTGTATATTCTAATCTTTGTAAAAATCTATCAGCGAGCCGAAATACTGTTCATTCCAGCCGGCAATAATATCTTCATAAGCTTCATCCGGGATATTCACATGTTTCAGCTCCACATCTGTTCCCTTGGGAGATGGATGCAGCTTGATGGTTACTATGGAAGGGTTTTCTTCTTCCTCTTCCTCATCTTCCATAAAATACCATTGCTGCACAATCTTTTTATCCTGTTCAAACTCCAGGTTCTTACCCACGATGCTCCCTTCCCATAAAGAGAATTCAGTGCCCGGCTCTGTCGACATTTCCGCTACTTCGCCTGTCCATAACTGGATAGTGGCGGGATTGGTAAGTGCAGCATACACTTCCTCGGGCGGCGCTGCGAGCATAAAATGTTTTTTGTAGTCTTTCATGCTTTCAAAGCTACTGAATTGACGAATTATTATTTACTTTCCTGTAAAATTTGATCATATGCAATTAACCAAACTGATCCCGAATATCTTTTATTCGGATATGAATGTGGGCTTGCAACTATTTGTGGATACGTTGGGTTTTTCAATGGCTTACCGGGATGATAATGCAGAGCAGCCTTTTTGTATTATCAAGCGGGATACACTGGTGATCCACCTGGTGGAAAGCCATGAATGGGCGATCAAAGACAGGCCCCAGATAAGATTGGAAACAGATGATATAGAAGCAGCATACGCGCTGGTGAAGGGAAGTCACCCCGAACTGCTGCACCCCAACTTATCCGAGATAAAGCTGCAACCCTGGGGGGCGCTTGAATTTGCCCTGAGAGATGCCGAAGATGTGTGTGTTATCCTTCAACAACCTTCCTGATGTTCATTTCCGGCCGTTTATTGTCCATTTCCGGACGGGGAAAGCCGTGTGTATGCCCCGAAATCCTTTGTGGATAAGGGGGTGCAACTATGGCGGCCTTCTTGTGTCTTTAGGGTGTCCATTAAATCAGCCTAGCCATGATCAGGAATTATCTGAAAATCGCCTTTAGAAACCTGTTGAAGAACAGGAGTACCTCCTTTATCAACATTTTCGGCTTATCTGCCGGTATGGCTGTTACGATGCTCATCGGGCTGTGGATATGGAATGAGCTGTCGTACGATAAGTACCACGCCAATTACGACCGTATTGCTTCGGTGTGGCAACGGATGACGAAGGGCGACGAAGGAGGAGCCTTTAATTCATTGCCCATTCCTCTGGCAGCTCATTTACGCAGCACCTATCCCGACGATTTCAAACAGGTGGTAATGTCGGCAGACGGTATACATACTCTTTCAGCGGGCGATAAAAAGTTTACCAGAAGCGGTGTGTTTACAGAGCCTGGTGGTCCTGAAATGTATAGTATTAAAATGTTGAAAGGCACGCGCAACGGCCTGAAAGAACCAGCATCTATATTGCTCTCCGCCAGCCTGGCGAGCGCTTTGTTTGGCGACAAAGACCCGATGGACCAGCTGGTGAAGATGGATAATAACCGTCACCTTGTGCTGAAGGTAACCGGTGTATATGAAGATCTCCCCGAAAATACGTCTATCAGCGGCACCGACTATATTGCGCCATGGGCACTGTTTATTAATAACTGGACCTGGATTGGCGATATGAAAGATAAGTGGGACTTCAATGCCGTAAAGCTACAGGTACAGATAGCCGATAATGCCGACATGGATAAGGTATCCGCAAAAATCAGCAATGCACTGGCCTCTCACATCACCCTGGACCCGGGTGTGAAAGAAGAACTGTTTCTTCACCCGATGAGCAAATGGCATTTGTATTCTTCTTTTGAAAATGGTGTGAACACAGGCGGACAAATACGTTATGTGAGACTATTTGGCATCATCGGGCTGTTTGTATTGATGCTTGCCTGCATCAACTTTATGAACCTCAGCACCGCCAGGTCTGAGAAACGGGCAAAGGAAGTGGGGATCCGCAAGGCTATTGGCTCCATGCGCCGGCAGCTGATCTGGCAGTTCTTAAGTGAATCTGTACTGGTGGCATTCTTTTCTTTTGTTTTATCTATACTGATCGTATTGATAGTACTACCCTGGTTTAACCAGGTGGCCAATAAGCATATTGGCATTTTATGGGGAAGCCTGGTATTCTGGTGCATAGGTATTGGCTTCACCCTGTTCACGGGCTTACTGGCCGGCAGCTATCCCGCGCTTTACCTGTCGTCTTTTCAACCGTTAAAAGTATTAAAAGGCACTTTCAGGGCCGGCCGCTTTTCTGCCCTGCCACGTAAAGCCCTGATAGTGGTACAGTTTACAGTATCTATTATTTTAATCATCGGTACTATTGTTATATACCGGCAGATCCAGTTTGCGAAAAATCTCCCTGTGGGATACACCCGTAACGGGCTGCTTTCCATACAAATGACCACCCCTGAAATTTACCGGAATTATAACGTGATCAAGCGCGAACTGATAGCTTCAGGCATGGTTACCGCAGTGGCAGAGTCGCAGGGGCCGCTTACAGATATATGGGCAAGCGCAGGCGATTATAAATGGAGAGGGCAGCGACCCGATCAGATGGGTGGGTTTAACGTGATCGGAGGCAGAATGGATTATGGTAAAACGGTGGACTGGAAATTTATTGCGGGCCGGGATTTTTCTGAAGAATTTGCTACTGATTCCATGGGACTGATCCTGAATGAAGCTGCTGCAAAGTATATGGGATTTGATAACCCAGTAGGAGAGATTATCCGTAAAGACAGCCTGGAGTATCATGTACTTGGCGTAGTACATGATATGATCATGGCCTCTCCATACGAAAAAGTTCAACCCGCACTTTATTACCTGCTGAAAGAGCCCGGTAACTTTGTGAATATAAGGATCAATCCTGAAGTGAGCACTGGTAAGGCAATGGCCGCTATTCAGAACATCATGCAGAAATATAATCCTGCTGCACCGTTTGAATACAAATTTGCCGATGAAGAATATGCAAAGAAGTTCAGTGAAGAAGAACGTATTGGTCAGCTGTCTACCTTCTTTGCCCTGCTGGCTATCCTCATCAGCTGCCTGGGCCTGTTTGGCCTTGCTTCCTATCTTGCAGAACAACGTACCAAGGAAATAGGCATCCGCAAAATACTGGGCGCTACTGTATTCCAGTTGTGGAAAATGTTGTCAAAAGATTTTGTGGTGCTGGTAAGTATCTCCTGCTGCCTTGCTATTCCCGTGGCCTGGTATGCGTTAAATAAATGGTTGTTGAAATACGAGTATCATACTACGATTGTATGGGAGATATTTGCATTCACCATGCTGGGAGCTTTGCTGATAGCTTTGCTCACGGTGAGTTACCAGGCGGCAAAAGCCGCGCTGGCCAACCCGGTAAAGAGCCTCCGGGCAGAATAATTTTTCTTTTCCCTGTGCGTTAAAAAGGGTATTTTTATTGAATATCCTCAACCTGCATTGAATAATGAAAAACGCCCGGCTGTTTGTTGCATACCTGTTCAACTTACTGTTCATAGCTACTAACGGCCATGCACAAACGCCTGCGGCATGGATACGCATTAACCAGCTCGGATACCTTCCGGGTGGCGTTAAAGTAGCTGTATGGGGCAGTAAAGGAATAGAGCAACCCCGCACATTTGAGCTGGTGGCTGCCGGTTCGGATAAAGTGGTTTTTACCGGTAGTACAGGTAAGCCTTTTGGTGCTTACGGTCCGTTTGATCAAACCTGCCGGCTGGATTTCTCCGCGTATTCATCTCCCGGAAAATATTACCTGAAAACAGGCAGTACCATTTCTCCTGCTTTTCGTATAGGCGATAACGTTTATGCCGGCGCGCCTGATTTTTTACTGCGTTATATGCGACAGCAGAGAAGCGGCTTCAACCCAACGCTCATGGATTCCTGCCATACGCACGACGGGTATACCATGTATGGCCCTATGCCCGACAGTACGCATATTGATGTAGCAGGCGGCTGGCATGATGCTACTGATTACCTGCAGTATGTAACCACTTCTGCTAACGCCACCTTTCATTTACTGGCCGCTTATCGTGATTTTCCTGGTGTTTTTGAAGATAGATATTCAGCCAATGGCCTGCCTGGCAGCAATCATATCAGTGATGTGATGGATGAAGCAAAATGGGGGCTCCACTGGTTACTGAAAATGCATCCGTCGGATCACCTGATGTTTAACCAGGTGGCCGACGACCGCGATCATAAAGGTCTTCGCCTGCCGGGAGAAGATAATTTTTATGGTAAAGGCTTTGAACGGCCTGTATACTTTTGTACGGGCACGCCGCAGGGATTGGGTAAATACAAAAACAAAAGCACGGGTGTGGCTTCCACAGCCGGAAAATTTTCCAGCGCATTTGCATTGGGATATGAGCTGCTGAAAAACACTTCGCCCGGTTATGCAGCGTTGTTGAAAACGCGCGCGTTATCTGCCTGGCAAATGGGAAGGAAACAACCGGGTGTATGTCAAACCGCATCGGTATTGTCGCCCTACATTTATGCAGAAGATAACTGGACGGATGATATGGAACTGGCGGCTGCACAGTTGTACAGGATCACCCGGGAAACACAGTACCGCCAGGCTGCCAGTGATTATGCCGCCGGGGAAAAAGTAACGCCCTGGCTGGGCGCCGATACCGCCAATCATTACCAGTGGTATCCCTTTATCAACCTTGGGCATTATGCACTGGCGCAACAGGATGCAGCAGAAAAGGCACGACTCACTGCCTATTACGAAACCGGTATTCAAAGAGTTTGGAGTAAAGCAAAACAGAATGCTTTTTACCGCGGTATTCCATTTATCTGGTGCAGTAATAATCTCACCACGGCATTTGCCATCCAATGTTACTGGTACCGGCAACTGAGCAATAAAAATACTTTTGAGGCCCTGGAGCAGGCGAATATCGACTGGCTCTTCGGCTGTAATCCCTGGGGCACCAGCATGGTGTATGGATTGCCAGCCAATGGAGATTTTCCATCAGACCCGCATGCCGCTTTTTCTGCTATTGGCCACTATCCGGTGGATGGAGGACTGGTAGATGGCCCGGTGTATACCAACATCTATAAAAACCTGATCGGTATCCGCTTATCGGCGCGTGATGAATATGCTGCTTTCCAGAGTGGCCTTGCTGTGTATCACGATGACACAGGCGATTACAGCACCAATGAGCCCACTATGGATGGCACGGCTTCCCTGGTATACCTGATGGCGGCCAAAGCGCAGGAAGGGGCGGGGAAACGCCAATACGATCACGGAGGCCTGATCCGGGGAGATAGCAGTAAAAAACAACTGGTACTTGTTTTTACAGGAGATGAATACACGGACGGTGCGCAAGTGATCCGGCATACATTGCAACAGCAGCATATAAAGGCAGCATTCTTCTTTACGGGGAAATTTTATCAGCAACCCGCTAACCAGGCGCTCATCAGGCAATTGAAAGCAGATGGCCATTACTTAGGCGCGCACGGTGATCAGCATCTTTTGTATTGCGACTGGCAGCGCAGGGACAGTTTGCTGGTCACAGAAAAACAATTTACGGATGACCTGCAGGCCAACTACGCGAAAATGGCAGCAGCAGGAATTTCAAAAGAAGAAGCACCCTGGTTCTTGCCGGCATATGAATGGTACAACGACAGCATTGCTGCCTGGACTGCCAATGCAGGTTTGCGGCTGATCAACTTTACTCCGGGAACACGTTCCAATGCAGATTACACCTACCCTGAGCTGGGAAAACAATACCGTACATCAACGGAGATTTATCAATCCGTTCTGCAGTTCGAAGCCAGCCATCCTGCAGGATTGAATGGGTTCCTGTTGCTTATGCACATCGGTACAGATCCCCGCAGAAAGGATAAGTTTTATAAGCGCCTGGATGCGCTGATCACCGTGTTGAAGCAGCGGGGATATCATTTCAATTCATTGAGCCAGGTGTTGCAATAACATTATGCTCTTTTGGTGGCCTGCTGATTTTTAGCGAACTTAATGTATTGAGAATACACATAAATGCAGGAATCAAAACAAAGGTAAAGACAACCAAAAACCAAGAACTGGTAGTAATTGAATACTACATGTGACTGTAAATCGACCAAACTTAAACCCGCTAAATTTTTTCTATGAGCTTGTTTCTATTGAAAATGGCTAAAGGCCGGTCCTTTTTGCTGTTTCTGTTCATGAACGTACTGGCTGTCACTGCCTATGCGCAGGTGAAGATTTCCGGCCAGGTTACAGATAACCAGCAATCGCCTATTCCCGGTATAACTGTGGTGGTGAGAAATACAAAACTGGGCGCCCAAACAGATGGCGAAGGGCGTTACACCATCAGCGGTAACCTGCCGCCGGGTAACTACACGCTGGCTTATACGGGAATTGGTTTTGCACCTGGTGAAAGGGTATTGGTGGTAAGCGCCGGTACGGCCAGTTATACGCAGAACATCCAGCTGACCGCGGAAGTATCCAAACTGGATGAAATTGTGGTAACCGGTACTTCCGAAGGTACTACCCGCAGGCAGCTGGGTAACTACATCAGCACAGTAAAAGCCGATGAGCTCAGTAAGAGCGGTTCCGGCAATGTGCTGGCAGCCCTGCAAGGTAAAACTGCTGGTGCACAGATTTCCCAGAACTCGGGAGACCCTGCCGGTGGCATCTCCGTAAAGCTCCGTGGTATCAGTACTATATCCGGTTCTACAGAGCCTTTGTATATCATCGACGGAGTTATTATCGATAACTCTACCACGCGTGTAACCAATGCCGATCCGAGCTACAGTGTTGGCGGCGCTGCTGATCCGGCGGGAGGCGCAGGGAACAACTTTGTAGGGAACGTAGGACAAAGCCGGATTTCAGACATTAACCCGGCAGATATTGAGCGTATAGAGGTATTGAATGGCGCCGCAGCCGCAGCTATTTACGGTTCCCGCGCCAATGCCGGTGTGGTACAGATCTTCACAAAAAGAGGTAGCGCAGGCGCGCCGGTAGTTAATTTTTCCACCTCCTTTTCAGTGAACCAGCTACGTAAAAAACTGGATGTAAACCGGGCGCCGGTCAAGTTTGGCGGATCGCCGGACGATTCCACACAAAATATCCTGACACCCGCCGTTCTGAGCACTACACCGGTGAACAGGTACGACTACCAGGATTACATTTTCCGCACGGGAGTGGGAACTGACAATAATATATCCGTGGCCGGTGGAAAAGACAAAACAAAATATTATGCTTCCGGCAGTTATTTCTATAACCAGGGCATTATCAATAAAACGGATTTCAGCCGGTTTAGTTTCCGCCTGAATCTCGACCAGGAGCTGGCCAGCTGGATCAGCTTTAACGCCAGCCTGAACTATGTGTACAGCAAAGCCAACGAAAAGCCTGATGGAAATACTTTTTATTCTCCCATGAATGGCGTTACCATTATTGGTAACTACTACGATATACAAAAACGTAATGCCCTGGGACAATTGATGAAAGTAGGGGAACGTGGCCGTGTAAATCCTGTTTCCATTATGGAAGACTTTAAACAACAGCAACATGTAGGCAGGGTAATTGCCGGTGCAGGAGTTAAGCTGCGGCCAATTAAAAATCTTACGGTAGATTACCGGCTCGGCATTGATAACTACAACCAGGAAGGCACCACCTTTATGCCTGCATTCTCTTATTTTGTGAGCCCCGGTTTTTACGGCGGCGGACCTACCCTGGATCCTGCACAAAATGGTTATGCCAGCGCGGGTAATAACAATTCTTTCCTGATCAACCATGATCTTAATGCTACTTACAACTGGGATATCAGTGATAAGCTCAGTTCTGTAACACAGTTAGGTTACTCTGTACAATACCAGCGCATGCACTATACCCTGGAACAGGGAAGAGGGTTGCCACCTTTTGTGCAAACGGCAGATAAGGCAACTACTATTATGCCCGGTGCAGATCAACGCACGGAACTGTCCATTTCCGGTGAGTATATCCAGCAGAACTTTAAATACCGTAACCAGCTGTTTCTTACCGGTGCGCTGCGTGTAGACGGATCATCCGTATTTGGAGTGGATGAAAGGAATCAGCTGTATGCAAAGGTGAGCGGCAGTTATGTAATATCCGGTACCGATTTCTGGGAAAAATCAGCGGTATCCAAATGGTGGAACCTGTTGAAGCTAAGGGCTGCCTATGGCGAATCAGGTAACCTAACCGGTATCCCGGCATATGGCCGTTATAATACCTATAATGCCACCGCTTTTATAGGAGCCGCGGCTTTCCAGTCGCCCTCCACCTATACCAATCCCGATGTGAAGCCAGAGAAGCAAAAAGAATTGGAAGTGGGTACGGACCTGGCATTCTGGGACAATCGTATAGGCCTCTCCGTTAACTATTATCACAAGCGGGTGGAAAACCTCCTGATCAGTCGGGCTGTGGCGCCTACCAAAGGTTACTCTTTCTACCAGGACAATATTGGCACCTTACAGAATACCGGTGTGGAAGCAATATTGAATATCATGCCGGTGAAAACCCCCAACTTTACCTGGAATCTTACTGCTATCTATAACCGCAACCGCAATAAAGCGGTAGATATAGGGCAGGCGCTCATCCTGTACAATACGGTAGGCGGCGCCCCGGTAGGTATTGCTGCCGGGGAACCGATCGGGTTTTTCTATGGCACCTTTTTCGCCAGGGATGAAAATGGGAATCAACTGAAAACGCCCGCCGGTATACCAGTTACAGAAGCCGGCAAGCAAAACACGCCGCTCACCTATACAGTAGCACGCGACCCTGCCACCGGGTTACCACCGGTCGGCGCTACTGCACTGAATAAAAAGATCGGTGATCCCAACCCCGATTGGACCGGTACGCTCACCAGTGATTTCCAGTATAAAAAACTCGGGCTTCATATACAGGTAGATGCTGTACAGGGAGGAGATGTGTTCAATGCCGATTGGAGAACCAGGCAAGGAGTGGATAACGGAAAAGTAGCAGAACAGGAAGACCTGGGGCTGCTTCCGCGTGGCTTTATCGCAGGTAATTATAACATCCAGGAATGGAGGATTGACGATGGCTCCTTTGTGAAGCTGCGGGAAGTAGCTTTCAGTTACAGCTTTGGTAAGCTGAAAGGACTAAGTGATCTTACAATTAGTCTTGGTGGCAGGAATCTTATTTCCTGGGACAACTATAAAGGATATGATCCGGAATTGAATGCAGCAGGGCAAAGTACCGTATTGCGCGGTATTGATTTTGGTGCGGTGCCGGTACCACGAAGTTATAACCTTGCTATCCGTGCAAAATTCTAATCACAAAAAAAGAACAACATGAAACGACATATTCAATATAGCACTATCGCCATCGCTTTACTCTGCACTTTCACAGCGTGTAAGAAAGATTACCAGGACCCCTCAGGACCCTCATCGGAAGGCGCTTACAGCTCACCCACTACATTAGCCAATGTAGCAGTAGGATTACAGACCTGGTACTCAAAGAACCGGGAAAGCCTCTTATACACCACCGTCACTTCCGGTAGTTTGCTGGTAGGGGAAACTTTTGTTACCAATCCGGGCAATACAGATGAAGCACAAATTGGAGCAGGGGGAAGTAAGATTCTGACCACTAATGTAGTGGTAACCGGGATGTGGAATGTTTCCAATAAGATCAGGTATGAAGCAGACAGTGTTTTACGCCGTACGGCGGCCATTGTTGAAGATAAAAGCTTTGCCAGCGGTTTGATTGCCTACACCACTATCTTTAAGGCACTGGCCATTGGTGTACAGGCCAATTTCTGGGAGCAGGTACCGGAAAATACCAGTACGCCTGTATTGTCGTCCGGTGGTGTAAAATTTGTGCCAGCGAAACAGGGGTATATAATGGCTGTTGCGGCGCTGGACAATGCCATCAGTACTGTAACGGCCACGCCCATAGGAAGCAGCTTTTTAGCCAATATACCCAAAAACGTGGACATCATTAATACTTTGTATGCCCTGAAGGCACGATATGCATTGTGTGCCGGCGATTATGCGGCAGCCATCAGCGCAGCTGATAAAGTGGACCTGAATGTAATCTCGACTCTTTCTTTTAATCCGCAGATCACCAACCCGATCTTTGCATTGGTAACAGCTACGAATAATATCTATAACGTGGTCGACTCTACGATGGGTTTACCGGTGCCCATCCAGCCGGATCTTGCCGACAAACGGATACCATTCTATATTGCGAGGCCTGCAAAGCCAAGGTTCAATATCAATGGTTTTTTTGCGGGCAACCTTACCGCTGTTCCTATTTATCTTCCCGGTGAAATGTTGCTTATTAAAGCGGAAAGTTATGCCAGGCAGCATGATATTGTTAATGGATTGCTTTACCTGAATAAAGTTGTAACCAAAACAGCTTCCGGAGATATCTATGGCGTTGGCGCATCACTGCCTCCCGTAACTGCAGCCACTGAAGCAGAATTGCTGACATTGATCTATAAGCACCGGAGAATAGAATTGTTTATGAACGGCCAGGAGCTGGAAGATAGCCGCCGGTTTGGCAGGCCCGTGGCAGAAAGGAAACGGAACTATTTCCCTTACCCGTTTGTGGAACGGAATGATAATCCAAATACACCGGATGATCCGGCGTTTTAGTAAAGCGCAGTTCTGGTTGCCGGGGGAGGTGGCAACCAGAACTGGTTTTTTATAGAAAGATATCTATGCCTTTAAAACTAATGATGTGTTTTTCGTTTTTGTTGGCAGTTATATCAGCTGATGGACAGCGACCGGAGGATAGTATATATTCATTTGTAGAAGTGCCACCGGCTTTTCCGGGCGGAGAAGCTGCATTGATAAACTACCTGGCAAAGAACATAAAATATCCACCCATATCAAAAGAGAAAGAGGTTGCGGGCCGTTCCCACATACGGTTTATCATTGATGCACAAGGTTGTATTTATGATGTAAAGCCTACAGATGCAAATAAAGTAAGCGCGTTGGATATTGAAGTAATGAAGGCCATAACAATGATGCCTGCATGGAGACCAGGGACGAACAAAGGAAAGAAGGTGGCAGTGCAATATTTCCTTCCGGTTTTTATTGATCCTCGGGAAGAATAGATTTATTAATCCTCTATATGGATTATTTCCATAAAAGCATCTCATATCTGATTAATTAATCCGGTATGAGATGCTTTTATTTTTTGTTTTATTATACTGATACTATATGCTTGCAGACAACAAATTAAATATTGTGATTACCCGACACCGGATGAGCGATTAAATGCTTATAATGATATATTAAACGAGTTAATAGAAGCAAGATTTTATAATTTCTGTTTAGGAGCAGAAGCAGAAAAATTATCGTTAAAATATAATTATGAGAATAATGATATTGTAGCTGAAAGAAAGGAGATGTTAAAACAGAGAGACAAGTTGTTTGGGAATAGTTCCAGGTTGGGCGTATTGTATCCTGATACCGCATTACGTCCATGTTTTTCCCCGGTTAGTGTGTATAGAGCCTCAATAGACTCCTGCTCCCGTTCATTCTTACAAGAGATATTCTCTTTCTCAGATCAGCCGGAATTCATTATTGATAGTTTAAATCGCCTGCAGCAAACTTACAGGGCTGCTGATTTTAAGAGTTGTTTTGCCATGATCAGAAGTATCAGGGAGATAGACACTACAAGGTTTTGTATTGGCCGGATAAGGTTATCGGCCATCTGCTTTGACAGACAATATACCCGGGGAATTTTATACTATGAATTCCGTTGTGGCTGGTTATGTGCCAAAGGTGAGGTATTGGCCATTGAAAGAAAAGCCGGCCGTTAGCGGATTGGAAATAGCTATGCGAAGTGGTTTTTCCGAAACTGCCAAAGCAAACTGAGGAACACAATCCACCGTTGTGGTGTAGTTTTTGATTTGGCGTTTTGCTATTAGTGAATAGCATTCATCCTAAAAAACTGATGTCATGAATAGAAACAGACTTTCAGCCAGTTTACAGGCAGGACTTAATAATCAAATGACCCAGGAGGCACTTGCAGCGCAGATATATTTGTCGTATGGCGCCTGGGCTGCAAGCGCAGGATACAATGGAATTGCCAATTTCCTTTTTCGTCATGCAAACGAAGAACGTAATCATATGATGAAATTCCTGGAGTATATCCTGGAAAGGGGCGGGAAGGTTGAGATAGCTGCTATCCCACAACCACCTGCTGATCCAACCAGTGTACAGCATTGTTTTGAGCAGGTGTTTCAGCAGGAAATCAATAATACTGCCGGCATTTATAAACTAGTAAAGATGAGTTTCGATGAAGGAGACTGGGCTTCATGGAATTTCCTGCAGTGGTTTGTGAAAGAACAAACGGAAGAAGAAACCCTTGCATTGGGCTTGTTGGATAAGATTAAAGTAGCAGGTGGTGAACGGGCTACAGACGAGGCGTTGTATGCGTTAGACCGTGACCTGGAGAAACAGCCGGATGAGGCCGAACTGGCAGAAACAAAAACTGTAGAGAACCCATAACGAAAGGGCTAATCATAATGTTATAAAGCAGGGGCAACAATGTAACCCCTGCTTTATAATTTATTGTACCCTGCAGGACGACATCTTATCGTTTGCCGAAGGGCTTAATGCTGTAAAGTCGGGAGTGTCGCTGGTGCGTGTCCAGGAGCTGCCCGAAAAGTTATCATCTCCATACATAATCAATGTTCGGCCGGCGGGTATTTTAACAGAAGAGGCCCAGTCGTTGGGAACTCCCAACGCAGCCAATTGAGACATGGTATAATTGCCAACAGGCAATATCTGGCTGGCAGTACCGCCATAATTGGTATTCTGGTAAAAAGTTACGCCGCCTGTATTTACCACATGAGGAGTGGGATGTGCCCATACCAACGGTGTTTGTCCTTTGATCATTTTTGCGGCGTCACCCACCAGCCGTAAGTAGAAGTCGGATGATACATGTACCCCATCCGCATCCAGTGTCAGGAAGTATTGATTGGTAGGAATCATCGACGCATCTTCCGCAGCTTTGGCAATAGCAGTAGCTTCATCGTATTCATCAAACATACCCACATATACACTTGGTATTCCCTGGTTCCTGATATTGGCGAATTGCTGCCATATGAAATCTCCATGCAATCTTGGGATCTGGTTGGGTGCACCGCCTTTCCAGTTGGACCATGCGAAGCCAGGAAACGCTTCGGCCTGATAATCAATTCCATTACTGTTGCAGTATGCAAAATCGGCTGCAATGGTGGATACATAATTATTGGCGCCGGTAATATTGCTGAAGGTGCCGGTTGCCCAGGGCATGATCATATTGCTGGCGTTATAGGCGGGTAAGTTTGCCGTTTGGGTACGCCAGTCGCGCGGTCCGCCAACAATCACGTAACAACCCTGATCTTTGAACCAGTTAATTACATCTGTCCAGGAAGTAACGTTACCCGGACGGTTCGTTACACCTACACCCCATATGCAAACTACGGGTTTGCCATTTTGTTTGGCATAGGCTGGAGAGGAGGTAAGGTGAAGGGTATTTACGATCACATTTGTCCAGTCGGGTTTTATTTCTGTCTGAAAATTTGTCCATCCGGAGATATCGTACATCACATAAAACTTGCGTCCGTAGGTTTGTGCGGCAGCCATTACCTTACCGGCAATCCCGTCTTTTTGCGGGGTACTTTTACCAAATCGTTGCATAGCTGCACAGTCAATACCGTATTGCTGCATCCACATGAAATGCGTATTCACGGTTTGATCGGTCCAGGACGAGAATAACTTCGCAGGCTGACCATTGCCCAGGTTGGCATAACCGGTTTGAAAAGTAGCGGTATATTCTCTTGTATCGGGCCACAGCTCGAATGTTTGATTACCTGGTGAAGGAGGGAGGCCGCCGGGAGTACTGCCCCAGTGTATCCAGTTATTGGAAGGGGAGCCATCATTTTTGCAGGCAAACCATCCCTGGTAGCCAACTACCAGTTTTCCTACCACATCGCCTACCGGCGAAACGGCCATGGTACGGATACCGCTTTGGGTATGCGGGTTGGCAGGATCATCAGGTTGTTTTAGCATGTCTTTATTGGAACAGGCTATACTGGTCAACAGGAGGCAATGGTACCCCAGCTTTTGCATAACACCGGGCAGGGTGTTGAATAAGGAAATCATTTGTTTCATGAATTTGATTTTGATGATGGTTTATAAGTGGAATTGTATAGTACAGTTTGTTCAGGATGCCGGGTAAGGCAACACGTTATACGGAACATGGAATTTGCATCAGGATAGCCTGTATTTTTAAGAGAGGAAAATTAGCTATAGCCTGTTGGCAGGCCTAATAATATAACCGGAAAATAATGGTGCAGTAAGGTAGAATGCCAGTGGTAGCGGAATTAATAAGAAATATATTTTTCTGCTATATAATGCTGTCAGACCCGCTTTTACGCTATTAATATATTTGTTAGCAGCTGTGTTAATTTGTTTGTTAATTGGAGTTTAATCCGTAACTTATCTATATAATAATAAATGAAAACACCCAATCCCTCAATAATAATAATATGATACAGGATCCGGTTAAATCCCAGCCTGCCGCCACCTCCAGCGCAGCTGCGCATAGCCATAATACTGCTGGCATTGCCCGGCATGCACCTAAGGAACAACCTGCAGCCTCCGGCCCCTTTGCAGTAAATCCGGGCGAAAAATTAATTACCTCTCCCTTTCAGCTGAAGCCCGCCGGAAAAGAAATATTCAAGGCAACTCAGTTGCAGGCGGCGCCTTTCCAGCTGCCAGTAAATACGGCCGCGGTGGTACAGCGGATAGAAACGATCACTGAAAAACAGATACCAGTGCAAACGCATGGCAACTGTGGCCTGTTTTCAATTATTGCGGTAATGCGGGCAATGGGATTTGATGAAGCCGTGCAGCAAAAGATGACAAAAACAATGGATAAATTCACCTCCCAATCACCGGATACATTTGTAGGGGAGATTTTTAACATTGATCTTATGTTGCAACTTATTAATAGTAATCTTAAATATGAAGGTAAGCAACTACTGACTGCAAGAACTGTTAGTTTTAAATCCCATAAAGAGCTTAAAAAAATACTGCATACCTATAATGCCATTCCGCAGGTTTCTTTGCTGATAGGTTATTCGAAGCCGGATGAATATGATGAGTATTATAGAAAGAGAGGAGAGTGGATAGGTAAGCTCAACGAAGGCGGAGAAAAATTGGAAATAGCTAAAAGTGAGATGGATGCAGCATTGGAAACAAAAGTATCGCACAAGGATTTTATTCCCCAACATGCTCATTGGGGAATGATCAACGGTATGGAAGGCCCCGAAATGGTAAAGATTGCAGACACTATTGAAGAACATTCTCCTGACGCAAAACATGGATATAACACAAATTTCCGTACTGATAAGCTCTTTAATTCAAACATGAGCCTTGCATCCGGAAAGTTTGACTGGTCAAAGTTTTTAGATTCGGATAGGAATAGAGTTGAGTATAGAAAAATGAAAGGTACAGAGAAGGTCAAAGATCTTTCGCACAATGAACGTTATAAAAAGATTAAAGGAGATAAAATGGAGGAGTCCATGGATCTGAGCGGAAAGCTTGTAGTGGTGGAACTTACCGCGGAAGGACGGGAACTACTGGCTGCAAAGCCGGTTGCCGGTGAAAAAGGGGCGAAATAATTATGACTAGAGCAGTCCATGCTGGCTGGCAGCCTTGATAAGCGCTGCTACATTTTTTACCTGTAATTTCTGCAGCAGGTTTTTACGATGATTTTCCACAGTGAATTTGCTTAAAAAAAGCATTTCTGCAATACGCCTGGTGGTGATGCCGGAAGCAATGAGTTTTAAAATTTCCTGCTCTCTCGCGGTAAGCACCGGAGCATCATTCATATTCTTTAATCCCGGCCTGGCGATAATTTCTTTCACAGCGTTGCTGAATACGATCTGGTGCTGCAGGGCATCGTGGATGCCACGGACCAGCTCCTCTATAGATGCATTTTTGAGAAGGTAACCACTCGCGCCGTTTTCCAGCATTTTCATAACAGCGCTGCGTTGATCATGGTTGCTCAATGCCAGCACAATAGTATCGGGTGCTTTTGTTTTGATGTCCTTACACAGGTCCATCCCGTTACCGTCCGGAAGGATAATATCCAGTAACACCACATGAACAGGGTTACTATTGAAAAATTGAAGAAAGTCATGGACGTTGGTAAACGTACCTGCAATTTCAAATGCTTCTTCCCCTGAAAGCACATTCACCAGTCCCTGAAGCACTACGGGATGATCGTCAAGAATGGCCAGCCTGTATTTCGGTTGTAACATACACTTCAATGTTTATGGAAGTACCAGGTTGATTGCCATTGGAAAGGATATCTATTTTACCATTCAGATAGGCGACCCGGTTTTTAATACTGATAAAGCCCATGCCCTGGTTTTCATGCAGAACACTTTCATTGAAACCGTTGCCATCATCTTCTACAGTAATAAAAAATCTGTTGCTCCGCTGGTTACATTGCAACAGTATATTTTTCGCATCGGCATGTTTTATTGCATTGGTTAATAGTTCCTGGGCAATGCGGTAAATGATCACCTGTTCTGCCTGCGGAATATTTGGCTGGATGTCAAAGCAAAGGAAGCGGACGGTTGTTTTTTCTGATTCAAATGTATTGCAAAGATCCTTCAATGCAGCTTCCAGCCCCAGTCGTAATAACATTTCAGGCATCATATTGTGGGCAATCCTCCTTAGTTCTGCCACAGATGTATCCATCTGACCGATAACATTGTCCAGCTCCGGCCGTTGACTGCTATTTGCGCTGCCGGCAATTTTGGAAAGATTGATCTTCGTTGACGCCAATAACCCTCCCAGGCTGTCGTGAAGATCCCGCGCTACCCGTTTCCGCTCTTCTTCCTGGCCTTGCAGCATTGCATGCGAGATCTTTATCTGTTCCTGCTGGAGGGCTGTCCTCTTTTTGTTTTTATAAAAGAAATATCCCAATAGTAAAACTGCCAGTAAAAGTACACTTATCAAGCCCAGCGACCAGCTTAACAGGACGGTTCGCTTTAAGGCATAGCTTACTTTATCATTGGATGCGTTTAATTCCACAATTTTCCGTTGATTTTCTGCATTCCTGAATTTTATTTCAAGCGCATTGATCTTTGTTGTCAGGTTGCTTTGCGCAACACTGTCGCTTAAATAACTATAACGTTTCAGCCATACGAAGGCTTCAGGAATATTTTTCAGATCTTCATAGGTAGCCATCATGCCATAGTACAATAAGAGCCGGTTAGCAGAGGTATTCATAAATGGCAGCCTGCTGTAAAGATCAAGACCTACACGGCGGGCCTGGACCAGGTCTTTCTTATTATACAGCGCATAAAATTTTTGCAGCAATAGGCGTTGTTCGGGATATGCCTGATGCAGTTGCTGCGCAAGCGCAATACCTTTTTCTGCCACTGCAAGCGACTGGTCAAATTTTTCGGCAATGGTAAGCCGCATACTTTCTCCTGCATAGTAATCCAGCCACTCACTTGCCTGTGGATAAGGCGCCAGCAGTACCCTCATGCTGTCTATGTACAAAGCGGCATTAGCTGAATCGCCCGATAACGAATAGTTCTCTGATAAGGTATGATAAGCAGTAGCGAGGTAGCTGGTATTTCCTTGCCTGTTCCGTAACGTTTCAATAGCAAGTTGCAGGTATATTTTAGCTTTGGCATGCTCTCTCAGGTTTTTAAACCCATAGGAAAGATCGAGGTAATTCTTCCCCAGGTAAAGCTGGTCGCCTGACTTTTGCGCCAGTGGTATTGCCTGGGTTACAAGCAGGTTCACATAGGTTTCAGGGTCATCTTTATCGAAGTGGAATACCCGTGCGTAATCGTGCCAGCACATAGAACGGAAAAGTAAAGCCTCTTTGCCGGGAAACCTCTTTAATATACTTTCCGCCTGCATGAAAAGTTTAGCGGCTGAATCGGGCGCTGTGGTGGCAAGTTGCCGCCCTTTGTAGTATACAGAAATGCCTTCCAGGAAGGGGTGCCCTTTACTGAACCCTATTCCAAGCTGCGCATATTTTTTTGATAGCGTGGAGTCTTCATCTGCCCATTCATCAGACAGGAGAAAGCTCACACGGGCTTTGGTACTATCATTTACTGCCCGCTCAAGAATATGGGCAAGACTGTCTTTATCAAATCTTCCCGGCGCTTGTTGGGCGTTGCCCCGGGTAACAGACAGCATAAGAATAAATACGAGGGTAAAAAGTTTCATAACAATTCGCAAGTTGTTACATATAACCATAATAATAAAGATACATCAGAAGAATGACTGAAAACAGCTATATACAAAATGACCATTTCACGGCATTGCCTGCTCTTGTTTTCGTAAGTAATTTCGTTCCACGCACTGGCATAAAAGGTTTGAAGCGATTGTTCTCTAGCTTTTAAAGATTCATCTTATAACGCCAGGCGCCTAATTTAGTCAGCTTGCGCTGCACATAAACAAACGGGGTAGCCGAAAACCGGGTTAATTCAGAGTAGGCTAATTACAAATTATAGCATATGTACAGAAAATTATCCATTGTAAGTATCCTGTTCGCTGCAATGCTCACATCATCCTGCTCTAAAGATAAGGATGATAATCCAACATCCGTTACACACAAGGTACAGTTTAAAGCTACAGCTACGGCTGGGGGGAGTATTAGCACTGCTTCCTATGGGGTAGATGGCGACGCTCATACCGCCACCAATCTTAGTGGTACTTCATGGACCAGCCCTGAGCTTACAGCTCCCGCCGGCGCATATAATGCTAACATTGTGGTAAATGGAACCGGTACCGGTAATGCTTCCACGCTGAAGGTGGGAATTTATGTAGATGATGTATTGAAGAAAGAAGAAACGGCCAGTCCGGGTACGGTATTATCTGTTCTTCTTACGTATAAATTTTAATGCGACAAAACAGCTTTTCATGCAATACCTGAAATATATATCCGCTGTAATTGTTCTGATGTTTTTTTCTTTTACCGGAGGTGCACAGGCAAAGTTAGAGAAGAGAATGAAAGAAGCGCTGGAGCAGCGTTATAAGGATGATAAATATTATGCGGATTTTCAAAGAGGTATTTATAATAGGGAGAACTGGAAGAATTCATGGGTGGGAGTAAGCCTGACTGATATTTACAAAAAATGGGGCGCTCCTACAAAAGCTTTCCCCGATGGAAGCGGGGGCCAGGTGGTGGTGTATGAAAAAGTATCCAATTATTCGGGAGGTAGCTATACCCCGGGATATACCATTACAGGATATAATGTTTTCGGACAGGCCGTGAACTCGGAAACAGTGCAGACAAAAGATACACGGTGGGCCAGCCAGTATGTTGAAACCACTACTTTATATGTAGATAAAAACGGCATTGTTACTAAAGTAGACAATAACATAAACAGCTCTCGGTCCGGTAACTACTTCTGATATGAACAACGTATTTAAAGCAATATTTACAGTTACACTGTTGATCTTAACTTTTTCCGGGCACTCACAGGGTAAGTACTTTGAGGTGGTTATTGAGAAAGGAACATATGGAAATTATGGGATGATAAAGCCCCTCAATGGCCAGTATGATGTGAAGCTTTCCTATAATGGCAAAAAACAACGGCAGCTTTTGGAAGGTATCCTGGAGTACCTGAAAAACCGTCCCACTCTGAAGATTGATACGATACTCAACGGTGGTACCGTTGTGGTTTACCGCGATTTTGCCACCATCGGTAACAAGCAAAACTGCTTTGCCGATCTCACCGGGCTTATCTATATGTTTGCGGTACCCGAAGAAGGATATATTTCCATCCGCGCCGGAGGTAACTCCAAAATATATGCTTCTGTTTTCGATGCAAAATTGCGTATCAGCCCCGGAGATGACGTAGTTTCCGAACAGGATGTACCGTTTAATGAATTTAAATTTATACAGCCCACTGATGGCCGTACACAAAGCGCTGTTTCGCCGCATGGCGGCCTTTTAGGACAGGCAACTTCACGTAAAATCAATTATAAGCTGGCTTATCCCGACAGCATCTTTGATCCGGATGGAAAGGTCGTAAATGCAAATAATAAAAAAATCATTGAAACTTTCTTTGATGGATATATAGCAGACCTGGATCAGTTTCTTAAATCGAAGTTTAGTATGAAGTAACCGGGTGGTAATTATCTTACCTGATTAGAAGTTATCAATCAGGAATATTAATACTAATGTTTTTGCTTAGATTTTCTACTTATCCAGTAGAAAATCCTTTTCTATTTTTTCCGGGTTTTAATTAGTTTCGTTTCACTGAAATCATGATATCGTTAACCTTACCACATGCCTTATGTGGTCTATTGATGCAGTATTTAATAACCCAATAGAACTTTTATTTACTAATTAAAACCCAAACCCCTCAAACATGAAAAAACTGTTTGTACTGATCCTCGGAGGATCACTGGCATTTGTTAACCAGTCCTGCCAGAAAAGCAACATGAAAGATTCGTTATCTACAGAAACAGCCACTACATTAAAGTCGGGTGTTAGCACCAAGGCAGCAGGTTCCTGTTATAGTGCTACTTATGTTGATACCTGGCATTACGCCACACCACAGTTGTATATTTTCCATGACAACCAGTATGCCCGTTATGATGTGCTGACGAATACCTATAAAAGCCTTAATGGTATTGGCAATGGCTATCCAGGTGTACCTTTCAGTAGTTTTGATGCTACTTACGTTGATACGTGGCATTATGCAACGCCGCAGCTGTACATCTTTAAAGGTAATCAATATGCACGGTATGATATCCTGACGAATACTTACCAAGGCCTTAACAGTATTGCCAATGGTTATCCTGGCGTTCCATTCAGCTCCATCGACGCTGCTTATGTTGATACATGGCATTATGCAACGCCGCAGCTGTACCTGTTCAGCGGCGCGCAGTATGCCCGTTACGACATCCCGACAAATACTTTCATGGGTTTAAACAGCATTGCGAATGGTTATCCGGGAGTGCCTTTCAGTACCTTCGATGCAACTTATGTTGATACCTGGCATTATCCTACACCGCAATTATACATCTTTAACGGTAGCCAGTATGCCCGTTACGACATCCTCACCAATACCTTTATGGGTGTTAACAGCAATGCCAACGGATATCCTGGTGTGCCTTTCTGCCAGTAATCCATGCCGGTAGAATGAAGAAGAAAGCCTCTGCCATTGGGTAGAGGCTTTCTATCAATCAATGATCATCATCTCCGTTTAAAGCAATTATCAGTAGAGCAGCTGAGATATGCTCCGCCAGGATTGTTTGTCTTGGGTATGAGTACCTGGCCGCAAAAGAAGCCATCACAAATGCAGCGATAGACCATGAATCAATAGGTCTTTTAATGGTTGTCAATAATTATGAAGATATGAAACACCCGGAAGCGCTATGATTGCCCGTGATCCGGCCGAAAGAATTTCAACCCCGTTAAAACCATTTCTTACCAAATGACAAGTCCTCCGTCTATTTTATTATTGTCTTTTGTAATAGAAATTAAAATCACTTAAAATGAACAGGACAATTTTTATTACAGGAGCATCATCGGGATTGGGAAGAGCTACGGCAAGGTTGTTTTCAAAAAAAGGTTGGACGGTAATTGCAACCATGAGAAATATTGAAGGGACAGAACTTGCGCAGTTGCCCAACGTATACCTTTTGGAGTTAGACGTTAATAACCCGGAACAAGTTATTGAAGTGATAAGAAAAGCTGAAAAAATCAGTCCCATAGATGTATTGTTCAATAATGCGGGTTATGTTTTGGCAGGAGCATTAGAAGCTATAACAGATGAACAATTAGATCATCAGCTCAACACCAACCTGCAAGGTACAATCCGAGTTACAAGAGCTTTACTTCCCTATTTCAGAGGAAGGAAAGAAGGATTAGTTATTACGACAACATCTTTGGGCGCCTATATCCCCGAACCATTCATGGCTGTATACAGTGCAACTAAATCTGCATTGGAAGCCTGGACAGAAGGAATGTATTATGAATTAGATCGCATAGGGATCAGGATTAAAACTATAGTCCCCAGCTTTATGAATACTAATTTTGTTGAAAATGCCAAAATTGCACTTCATCCTGCTTACCAGGAAAACCTGGAGAAAGTCATTAACACATTTTCTAACTCAGAAGCAGGAACAAACGCAGATAATCCGGAAGATATTGCAATAATTGTTTATGAGGCTGTGACCGACGGGAAAAAACAATTGCATTACTTTGCAGGTGATGACGCAAATACAAGATATCAATCGTTGAAAGAAGACGGAATAGATGTTCTAATTGATGCAAGGAGTAAATCCATTTTTGAACAGTAGGAGCTATGGAACAGTTAATTAACTATTTATTGCAATTCGGGCAACTGAATCAAAAACAAATAGATCTGATTGAAACCCGGGCCTCAGAAAAATTATTATCTAAGAATGAATATTTTTCCGAGGCGTGGAAAATAGCCCGACAAATTGCTTTTGTTCAGGAAGGCGTTTTAATGATTTGTTATTATAATAACAAAGGGGAAGAAACTGTTCACCATTTTATATGTGAGGATCATTTTGTGGTTGATTTGGAAAGTTTCAACCACAAAATTCTTTCAATGATCTATATACGGGCTGTTACAGACTGCAGATTGATTACATTTACTTTTGAAGATTGGCAGGAGCTCTCTACGACTATTATTGACTGGAATGCGATTATCAATAAAATTACCATCAAAACATTATTGGATAAAGTTCATATGGTGCAGCCAATGGTCATGCTGGACGGGAAAACAAAATACTTGAATTTCCTTAAAAACTTTCCGAATCTGGCCAATAGAATTCCGCTTATATATCTTGCCTCATATTTGGGAATTACGCCAACTTCGTTAAGCAGAATAAGAAGAAATATTCGCTAGAAACTATGGAGTCCTGGCGTGGGAGAATGGTATCGTTACAAAAATTATAGTTAATCAGAACGGACAATTTGAATGGAAGGGATTTAAGTAAAAGTCGGATCAGCACCTCATGCCAATGCAATGAGGTTAGCAAATGTATGTTGTATATCTGCTGACCATAACGCTCACTTTTTAAAGTTTATCTATCTGAAAAAAACAAGAAACCCGTGCAAATACCAGATTTACGCGGGTTTCTTTACTTAAACATTCTTAGCTGAATGCTGTGTGAATAGCCCTATGGATCAAAACCCGAATCACTTTATATGTGAAAGATATGAGCGAGTAACAAGGGTTATATTTTCTTGCCAAAATGAATATACAACTCCATATACACTAACTTAATAGCCTTGGATCAACGCCACGGTTTTTCCTACTACCTAAAGAAGATGATTAAGCAACGGGCAATGCCCCTCCGTCGATGAGATAATTTGCACCGGTAAGATAAGCAGCGGCAGGTGATACTAGAAAATATACCAACGATGCAACCTCGTTTGGCTCTGCCATCCTGCCCATCGGTATGCCTCCAATTTCACGCATTAAATGCTGGAGAGCCTCATCAGGTGTCAGTCCTGAGGAGCTGGCAATTTGCTGTATGAATTTTTCCATTGGCGGTGTTTTAGTTGCTCCCGGAGATACTGTTAATACCCTTATTCCCTTACCGGCAAGTTCATTCGCCAATGCTTTGCTATAGCTATTCAGGGCGGCCTTGGCAACTGCATAGGCCATATTATGCTGCCACAGAGGAAGCATACCGGAAACGGAAGACATATGAATGACAACACCGCTTTTTTGCTCAAGCATTTTAGGCAACAGGGCTCTGTCCAGCCGTATAGCAGCGAGCAGATTCAATTGAAGCTCACTCTCCCAATGCTGATCGGTCAAAGCACTGAATCCGCCACCCGGAGTGGTAAGTCCGCCGATATTATCAACCAATATATCAATCCCTCCAAACTTTTCATTAATGTCCTGTGCCAGCTTCGTTACCTGCTCCGCTTGTGTTAGATCCGCTGCAATAAAATGATGATCAGAATTGCTTTCTTCTGGCGGGTTTCTGGCCGTGACAATAATTTTAGCCCCTGCCTGTTGTAATCTGTCTGCAATTGCTTTTCCGATACCTTTTGTTCCTCCTGTTACTAAAGCCGTTTTGCCTGTGAGGTCCTTGTGCTCATTTTGTTTGTTTTGCATTTTGTTGTCTTTGCTGATGTGATACAATGAACTAATGAAGCAAAGGTCGTTTGCAAACAACAAAGCAGGGTAACGAAAAACAATGCAATTGTTACAAAAATCAAATACTCCTGAATTGGGTAGGGGTAAGCTGCGTATATTTTTTAAAGAAGTTATTGAAGTGTGTTTTCTCCTTGAACCCCAAAGCAAATGCAATTTCTGAAACAGCTTTATCTGTATGCTTCAATAATATTTTGGCCTCTAACAAAATCCTTTCCTGTATGATCACTGAGGTCGGCTTATGCAGCACTTCCTGGGATACCTTGTTCAGGTGGTTCACATGAATTAACAGCCGCTTGGCAAAATCGGAGGAAGAACGCAGGCGCATCGGAGCATTACCATCGTCTATTGGGAACTGCTGTTCCAAAAGTTCGATAAACTGCCTGGCAATCTTTTCAGAAGCACTGGAAAGCCTACGCTCAGCACTTTTAATTGGTTGCGCTTTTACGGCGAGGTGTATCAGCTCATAGACTAAAACCCGCATTCTGTCGTATTTGTATGCGTAGTCAGATATCCAGTCAGTATACATGTCTTCAAAAAGTTGAGCTGCCTTATGCGCCTGCTCGTCACTAAGTTCAATGACGGGCATTCCATCTGGCTTGAATACCGAATAATCTTCCGGATTGCCAAAATGATGGAAAAAATTTGCCGTAAAAATGCAGAAATGACCCCGCTGTTCCTCGGTAATATGTTTCCAGTTGTAAGGAACGCGGGGATTGGAAAACAGCAGGGCCTGCTTTTCGATGTTAAAATTTTTGTCAGAGTAATGAACCTGGTTTCTCCCTGCTATCAGACAGATTTTGAAATATGCTCTTATATTGTACGGAATAGGTTTCAAACCACAGCCTTCCACCGAGTCAAATTTGAATACGTTAAAATGACCTATTTCTGCTTTGAAACTATCCGGAATTGATTCGAACCGTTCTTTATAAAAATCTTCTATGGTCTGCAACTGGATCATAATATGATATTACGAAAATAAAATCATAGTAGGCAATGTGCAGGATAGCAAAAACAGATGAGGTTACCAGGGAAACTTACGGTACAAAACCTGAAACATCTGCTAAGGTATCTGAAGAGATTAAGCGAAATTTAAACTGTGCAATGTAGCTGTCGATATTATAAGTATGAATTTCTGGGGTAATAATTTACCAGGGAATTTCCCCTGTTCCAGGATTAGTTTCTTCACTGAAAAATTTACCGGTTGGACCGTTCTGGTCAATCAATGCGTACTTTACAATCCGGCTTGCCACGGCATCTAGGGGGCCACCATTGTTAAAGGCAAAATCAGTACTGGTATATCCCGGGCAAACTGCATTTACTTTGAAGGGTGTATCACACAGTTCGTAAGCCAAATGAACGGTATACATATTCAGCGCCGCTTTTGATGCCCCATAAACCGCATATTTTGCATAATCGTATGCTGGCCAGTTCGGATCACTTTGCAATGAAAGAGAGCCTACCCTGGTAATACGCTTTTAGGATTGCTTGTCACTTCCTTTAAGCGATTTTACATAGTTTCAAGCAAATACTAAAAAAAGTACCCTCAGTATCCAGGAAAAGATTTAACTCATTAAGTGCTGTTGTGCGGAAAGGTCGGTAATGAAACAAAACCTGGTAGTGCTGGTCTTCCTGCAGGTAAGAGGTGCTGGTCACTTTCACGGGGATGACCTGCCCATTTTTGCAACGCAGCGATGACCAGATATCCCTGCCAGCAGGCTGTCTGTCGGCTTGTTCAGCACTTTTTCGGGCGTATGGCCGCTCCATTCCAGGAAACATGGATTGGCGGCCTTTATCAGGCCGGCCCCGTCTGCCAGGAGTATGCCCTGGGTAGCATGGTTGAAGAGCAGCTCAAAAGCTGGTATGTGTGCCGTGCTTATGATGGCCATGGGTCTGAAGGGGGCTGTTATAAAAATAAGGGATCCATGGTTATAAAAATACAGATTGTCCGATTTTGGACAATCTCTTTGCGTAACTGGACAAGTTTATCTTAATTAGTAAAATTATTATTTTGAAATAATTGCGAGTGATCGTATTGATCACCGGCAGTCTTACCGTGTTGATACTTCTAATTATCTTAACTATGAAATCCAATCCTTCAAGCTTTAAAATGTGGTTCATAAAAAAATCATGATTCAGGAGGGTAAAAAATCGATATGGAGGTCTCTTTACGGTGATGTTCGATTAACCTGATTTGTATATTATTATTTTGATATATTTAACTCTATTATTCATGAAAAAAATATACTTCTATGGACCTTTTTATGGTTGCAGGAAGTGTTCTGTTTTATAACTGTAAAAGAATGATGTTCCTGATACACAAAAGAAGGTCAGGTAATGAGTGTAGCATAATATGAGGATTTAACCCCCTTTAACCCATTTTAACAACCATAATTAATCTTCCATATAAACCCATCATAAAAAATGAAACTAAAAGCACTTTTTGCAACCATCTCCATAGGATGTATTGTTGTTACATCATGTTCGAAGAAAATGGACTTTAGGAATTCTGAAACTCCCATAACATCAGCTGCGGAAAGTGATCTTCTTTCACAGTTTAGCCATTTGAAAAAATTTCCGGAAAGTCCAATTCAAATTTATTCTTCTCCGACACAATTTCAATCGCTATTGAGTCTTGTAAATCAAGGTAAAAAAAGTTCAACAATTGTTGGAGATAGTATGTGGGCAAACGGTACAGGCCAGTCGTTGTTAGCAGAATCCATTAAACAAACGGTGACTGAAGGAAGTAAAGATATTGTATTTCCAGGGAGTATTTTTAAAGGGAGAATCGCTATCAACGCTGTTGTATACGCCATTTCAACCCGATTGGGATTATACCCCTCTGCCGGTAGTAGTTAGTGTTCCATTTCCGACAAAGAACGTTTCAGATACGTTACTCCCAAGTACAGCCACTACTCAAGAATTTATCAATAGTGCGCTTGAGCAAAGTGATATGTTGGGCAAGCAATTCCAAAGTTTCAGTTATGAAATGAGCCAAATTACAAATTATAGTCAGCTGAAGCTGTCTTTCGGTATCAATTTTAACCTTGGTACATTCCTGACTGTAGGCGCCAAATTTGATAAAGAGAAGGTGAAGAAAACGACTGCTTTAACGGCGAAATTCCTCCAGGAAAATTTTACATTGACTATGAATTTGCCACGTAAAGGGCAATTAATAGATAAAGTTGCTGATCAAAGTATTTTTAAATATTCTCCTGTTTACATTAATAGCGTTACTTATGGCCGCTTGGGTATAATGTTGGCAGAATCGAATTATTCTTATGACTCGTTAAGTGTTGCATTTAAAGCGGCTATAAAATTTGGTAAAGACAAAGCAAATGGAATAAGCGCCAATATTGATGTGAATAAAGTGAAAATGATTGACGAAGCTGAGATTAAAATCTTTATAGCCGGCGGCGATGGAACCTATGCTGTTAAAGCTATAGATGGATTTCAGGGTTTCGTAGATTTTATCAAGCTCGGAGGTGCTTTTGCAAGAGATAATTATGGAATTCCTATTTCTTTTACAGCCAGATATTTAAGTGATCTGTCACCTTATAAATCAATATTCAAAATTGATATGAATAATTAATGGGCTGTACTATGTATCATCGATATGTCTTTTTAATTTCTGTAGCACTCACGATGTTTTTTTTGACCAGTTGTCAAAAAAAGACAATAGATAAAGAAGGGTATAATAGACAAAACACCTGGTTGATGGCGATGGTTCAGCCACCTGCTACTGCTACTGAGGGCCCGCGGATCCGGCAATACGTGACTGATGAGAATAGTGATTTTATATACCTGGGAGCGATCTTAAATGGACAGGAGCTTATACAAAATGAGAGCTATATTCCAATTGGCAGCTATACGAAGCTGCCAATCGTTATAACAGGAACATTCAATGCAAAAGCGATGGCCGGAACTATCTTAGAAAGACCACGCCTGTCAACATACAGACAGAAAATAAGAGATCTGTTTTATGAAGACCCAACTATAATTCAATCTGGTAGTTTTGAATATTCCTATAGGCCGTTTACTAACTATGACAGCTTGAATAATGAATTTGCAACGTCAAAAAAAACATCCAAATTCTTTTCTAGTTCAAGTAGCAGCATAACTAATACTGAAAAAAGTATTTCTAAACAAACGGGGTTGGTATTACAGTTTATTCAGACATACTATTCAACTACAACCAATTTGCCCAGGGCAAATGAATTGTTGTCAAAAATAAGTATTGATAGCATGGTTGCTGCTCACATGGATCCAGTATATATTAATAGTATTACTTATGGCAGAATGGGAGTTATAACAGTTGAGTCTAATTACTCCTACGAAGAATTGTCAAGTGTTTATAGTTCTGTAACTAAAAAGCTATTTAAAAAAATGACGGAGACGGTTACAAAACATGAAATTGATGTAATCAATGAATCAATAATCAGGATATATATTATCGGTGGAAGTGGATCCTCAGGCGCACTTTCAGTTATAGGGTACAATAGCTTATCCTCTATTATTACAAGTGGAGATATTCAACCAAGCGTAGATAATCCTGGAGTGCCCATTTTCTTTTCAATGCGTTATTTAAAGAATTTTTCGCCTGTTACATTTTTGTATTAAGATAAAAATTACTTGTATGTTAAAGTTCTTTATGAAAAACATGATAGTAGTTGGCGGGCTCGTTTCGCTGATGAGTTGTGGGAGAGAGAATGACCGCATCGAGCCAGTAATATCTCCATTGCCTATAGATTCAGTAACAATGTTATCACCAATTACAGAATTGATTAATGCCGATGAGTTAATAAAAGACTCGGTTTGGAAAGATGGTATTAACCATACGGTTCAAATAAAAATTGGGCCGAAATTTGTTTTGCATTCTTTATCCAAAGAAAAGATATTTCCCGGAGCCATTGTAAGTAATAGTAAACTGTTGGCAATAGAGTGGCAGAATAATTATTTTGAATATCAACCTGTAGTTTTATCCATTGCTGACATTGGCAGTGAGGAATTTAATCCATCGTATGAAAATTTTATATCTGTAATAAATTACTACAAAGCGAAGAATACTAAGCCGTTCATAAGCGCCTCTATAGATGGTGAAGGGAGGGCGTTCTCAACTTATAGTGACCTTGTTTTAGTAAACGGTTATAAAAAACAACCTGTGGAAAACTGGCTTACGATTAATAATAGGCAATCTAAACGTAGAAAAACCGGCATAGTATATCTTTTTAAAACGGTGGATTGTAGTGTTTCCATTGGAGTACCAAGAAAAGGTCAGCTGATTGATAAGGAGAAATATGCACAACAAATAGAAGCAGATACTTTGAGCTATGTCAATCAGATTGATATTGGGAAAAGAGGAGTTCTTACTTTTATGTGCGATGCCGCATATGATGTGGCTCAAGCTATTATTGTAAAGCTGAGAAAAGGGGAATCGCTTAGTTTAGAAGAACAAAAGGTTTTGCAAGATGGAGAAATTGGATATTTCCTACAAGGCTATCAAGATGCCAAAATACCCACAACGAATAATGCTGAAATTGTTAAAGAAGTTTACAATACTATTAGGACTACTACTTCATTGGGAGATCCAATAGCATTTTTTGTTCGAGGCGTTAAGGATCTTTCTCCGTATAAGGGAGTTGCTCAAATTGATATAATAAGACAGTGATTTAAAAAAGTAATAAAAGGCACTTATGGAGGATTCTCCCGGCTATAATTAGCCAGATAGAGTGCGTGCGCTTAAACCCTATAATCTACAATGGAAAAAAAAGTAGTCTTTTGTCTTTGTTTCGTACTAATTTCTCTTTTTTCTTGTCATAAACAAGAATTGGTTGGTGATATTCAACCCGACAACATGCCAGGTTTGCGTGCAGTGGTTCCGTCTGTTGTGAGGATAGATGCAAGTCCGCTTCTGGCAGGAAGTATACAGCCCATAACGAAGAGTACCTCCGGCCTTAATAAATTAAGTTCAAGCTTTGGTGGTCCGCTTGCGACAACTAATGCAATAGGGCACACGATTGGGTTAGTGCATATTGATAATGATTATTTTTGGAATGAAGACAAAGCTGGTAGAACTTTTGAGGGTCTTTCAGACGAGCAGGTAATTTTACCCGAAACGGCTCTTGATATTATTTATCCCGGCTCAATACTTAAAGGTAATACGGTAGATGATCAATCGTCGATCGTTCCAGTTGATCCATCCAGCTATACCCCCAAGCCGATTGAAGTTTCTGCTACCATTGCTGCACGCAAGGTTTATGATCAAATAGCTCCAGACTATGCTTCTTTTGAAAACTTTAAGCAGCGTACCCTGGCACAAGAGGTTCCTTCCGAGCAGAATATGTCCTTTAAAGTGGATATCAAAACCTTTATGAACTATAATGAACTTAAATATTTGTTCGGTTCAAATGCTAAAGTGAATGCATTGTTCTTTTCAAATACTTCAGGATCATCTGCAGATACTTATAAAGTTACCAGGAAAACAGGTTTGATGATGAAATATACGCAGGAGAATTTTACTGTTGATATATCTACCCCCGAACCGGGGGAGCTTTATGAGCACCTGGACCCATCGGGCTTAAATGGTGCATCACCGGTGTATGTTAGTACTGTTACTTATGGGAGAATGGGTATCCTGGTTGCGGAGTCAGACAACACTTCTGAAGATGTGGCAAAAGCCTTTCAATCGGCATTTAATGCTTTTGGTATTGTTGGGGGTAGTAAGAGCATAACTGAAAGCGAGAGGAGTATTATTAATAGTGCTACCATGAAAGTATACCTTGCGGGAGTACGAGGAGGAGATGCTGTAAAAGTAATCAACGGATTTGAGGAGTTCGTGTCGCTCATCAAGAATGGAAAATTCTCAAAAAATGCACCGGGGGTACCTATCAGTTTTAAAATGAGATACCTTACCAATCATCAAATTGTTAAAACTCCCTTCCAAATTAATATTGCTTTTGACCAGGTGTTTTTAGAAGTAAAAGGATTGGTACAAAATAAGTTGGGAGCCATATTTTTTGCTTATGCAGACATTAATAAAAACATACCTGTTATGCTTCCCTCCAAATTTGAAGTTAAACATAAATTCCTTTTCTTCTGGAGTCCAGGAGGCACTTCTTCTCCGCAGGATTCATATGTGCGAAGTATTGTAGGCTCTGCGTTTAATATCCCTCGTCTTTTATATATAAAGAGTATGGATTATCCAGCAATGGTAATAAATATTAGTTTACTTGAATCACCACAATATAAAATAATAGGGGAACCAACTGTTCAATATTGGAACGGGACGAGCATTGTATATCCTTCAAACGCTATTTTGCCTCCTGCCTCATATGAGTATTAATGTTACACAACGGTATGTTGATTTTTTAAGTTTCATATCCTGAAAATGATGAAATATGGCATAAAATTGGTATATTTACTGATTGTATTGATAAATTTTAACTGTACAAAAAATGACATTTCGAAGCCTCTTCAAAATTATTCCAAATTAAATGACTCTCTCTACAAATATGCTCAGGACGTTTATCTATGGAACGATAAATTACCTCACTATAGTGTGTTTTTAAGTCAAAATACAATAAAGGGCAATACAGAAGAGGACATTTTACGAAATGAAATCTTTGCCATTTCAAAATATGCTATTAATAATAGTACTGACAAATCGTACGAGTTTTTCGGCAAATTACCACTTGAGCCAAAGTATTCGAGAATTGTGGCACATCAAGTAAGTTCTCAAAGTGAAAGAAATTTTGGAATTTCTTTAGTGGCATACAACGATAGTCTCTTTGTTCAATACGTAATTCCAGGTTCTCCAGCAGATAATGAGGCCCTTAAAAGAGGAGATAAGATATTGAAAATAAATACACAAGCAGTGTCATTCAACCTTTCTTTTGAAGCATATTTAGAGCAAAGCTTAAAAGATGACCGGCTGGAATTAACTGTTGTAAGAAATGGTGTCGAAGCTGATATTTTGCTTTTTAAAGAATATTATAATGCATCACCTATAAACCATCTCTCGCTCTTAAATGAACAAACAGGGTATATCTCACTGCTCCAATTTTCTAATATTTCGGCAGCACAACTTCAGGATAAGATTAATTTTTTAGGCGGCATAAGTAGCTTGATTATTGATTTGCGATATAATAACGGCGGCTTTGTGAATTTGGTAGAAGAGTTAGCCAATCTTTTAATACCATACTCATTCAATAAACAAATTATGCGAAAGGAGAGGTACAATACAGTTATGCAATCAGGCTTGGCATTCTCTCTGTTAAGCCAACCTTTAGTGAAAGATGATGGTACACCGATTTATATTAACGGGCATGCCGCCAGCCTTTTTGATATTGATTATTCAATAGATGCAAATACTTATTTCTTTAATAAGAAAACTGGTATCCCCGATTTGAAAAAAATCGTATTTATTGTAAGCGATAAAACGGCATCTGCAAGTGAATTGTTAATATCCATTTTGAAGCCATACATTAAAACTAAAATTATAGGGGTTTCCTCCTCTGGCGAAAGTAATGTCAGAACTTTTGGAAAGCCTGTTGGGTTCTTTAAGCTAATGCTCGGAAGGTTTGACCTGTATTTATCTATGTTTCAAAATTTCAACAAAGATGATGAAGGAGGATACTATGACGGAATACCGGCGGACGTAACTGTAATAGATAATGTGAGGTATGACTTCGGAAGTATCGCTGATGAGTCTGTTAAAATGGCTTTACATTTTATTGAGGGTGTAAAAATTGATTCCTTAAAGCAAAACTCCCGCTCCAGCATTGGACTGAAAGAAATGAAATCAGTTGCCCCCGGACCTGAACTGTTAATTAGAAGCTTCTAAAATTTGACTATGAATGACTTAAACTACATAAAAGATTATACAAATAAGGATCAACATTAATAGCCTTTTGTCTTTATTTTACTGCTATAGAAACTGGGTTGTAGTATACACACATTCATTTCTACTCTTTATTAGAAAAAAGAAAAGCCTGGCTATTAGCCAAGCCTTTCATAAAGGAAAACTTAATAATTATTTTGATATAGTTAAGCAGTCATCACATTGGTTGATATTGTTTAAGATCACTCATGATTTTTTCCATCATTTTATTCTGATCCATAAATTCATCAAAATCCCACTCCAGTCTATGTTTTCCATAGATAGGGCTTTCTACTGTCCATGCAATAGTAACCTTACCAAAGGTTTGTAATAGCCTATAAAGAGTAGTACCACCACTACTATGTATTCCTAATAAAACAGAATCTGCTGTAACTTGAAATATTTTAGTGTTTGTATGACCACTTAATAGAAGGTTAAGCAAAACCCTGTATTTAAGTGGATGTAAAAACAGGAAAAAGCTGCCTGTAATGAAACAAGCAGCCTCTAATATTTTTAGTTAGAGTTCTTAAACTCTTTGTGGTTGTGATCTGCTGGCTAATGCCTCAGGTCTGTACTCATAAGTATGTGCTAAGGTCATTATTTCTCCAGTAGATTGTACTGTGTATTCATAAGGCTCACACTCAACTTTTTCAATAGTTCCTTTCATTGTTGTTCCAATTAAGGTCTGTGCCATATCTTCATCAAAAGTTGATGGAATACTACACTTCTTAGCAGAAAGAAAGAATTTACCTGTAGTCTGTGATTGTATCATTTCAACATCTCCTTGTAAGGTCAATGCCATAAAGGCTTTACCATCTTTTTTCCTCTGTGTAGCAGAAATAATTGTTACCATAAAAAATGATTTTAATGATTTAAGTGATAGGATTAGGAGGACAGTGGTATGCCCAAGCCCAGAGGAAGGAATGGGAGGTGATTATAACTAAGGTTGTAGGGTGAGGTCCCCCCATTTGTCGGGTCAGTGTGAGATAGAGAAAGCCGGGCTATTGAGGTCCCCCCATTTGTCGGGTCAGTGTGAGATAGAGAAAGCCGGGCTATTGAGGTCCCCCCATTTGTCGGGTCAGTGTGAGATAGAGAAAGCCGGGCTATCTAAAGATACAAAACTGATGGGAAAAAGATGTCCTTTCTGATGCCGTTGGTTTATATTCTACTGCCGCAAAAGACGTCTTTTTATCATCAGGATTTATTTTTATTTCTACCATCTCAATATTCGTTCTGTTTGCAATTGGCTACAAACTGAGCAGGTGTTAGCTCGTTTAATGAGCTATGTGGTCTAAAGGTATTATACTCTTGTACCCAGTTGCTAATTTTCTCATAGGCATCATCCAAGGATAAGAACCAGTTTACGTTTAAGCACTCATCCCTGAATGAACCGTTGAAGGATTCTATGAAAGGGTTGTCTGTAGGTTTACCTGGTCTAGAATAGTCCAGGACAACCTTGTTTTCATATGCCCATCGATCAAAATCCTTCGAGATAAATTCACTTCCATTATCGACTTGTATCCGTTTTGGGACGGTGCCATTCTCCCGCTTAAGAGTTTCCAGAGCCTCCACTACATCTATCCCCTTGATGGATTTCCCGACCCGGATCGCATGGCAGTAGCGACTAAAATTATCGACTATAGTTAACGACCTGAATTTACGTCCGTCGAAGAGAGCATCGGCTACGAAATCCATGCTCCAACATTGGTGTAAATTAGTGATATTGGGTCTTTCCAGACGGTGTGCCGCTGATTTATTCCTTCGTGGTCTTTTGCTGCGTAGGTTAAGCCCTTCTTCTTTGTAGATCCTATGAATCCTTTTATGATTGTCCTTAAACCCCTCTCTGCGTAACAGTATGTAAATCCGCCACATCCCATATCTGACCCTCGCCTCTGCAATCTCGCGCATTCGTTGGCGAAGGTGCCGATCTTCTCGGCGGCGCGAACGGTAATGCCAATTGGACCAGGGCATGCAAACTACGCGGCAGGCTCTTCGAAGGGATACCTGGTAGTCGGCAGTTAAATGGGTTACCAACTGCCGTAGTTGACGGGTTTTCAAAGATTTTTTTTTAGCACATCCTGCAACATCTGTTTGTCCAGGCTTAAATCTGCGACAATCTGCTTCAGCTTCGCATTTTCGTCCTGAAGTTGCTTCAGTTGCCTTAGCTCACTCATTCCAAGTCCTCCATACTTTTTCTTCCAGTTGTAAAAAGTAGCTTCGCTGACACCCATTTGCCGGCATACTTCTTGGATCTTTACACCACTGTCCGCCTGCTTAAGCGCAAACACAATCTGGCTTTCGGTAAATTTTGTTTTTTTCATGAGCAATCTTTCATGTTTAAATTATGAATTATTGCCCGATTTCTCTACTTTTCAATGGCCCGATTTATTGGGGGGAGGTCACTATCTAAAGATACAAAACTGATGGGAAAAAGATGTCCTTTCTGATGCCGTTGGTTTATATTCTACTGCCGCAAAAGACGTCTTTTTATCATCAGGATTTATTTTTATTTCTACCATCTCAATATTCGTTCTGTTTGCAATTGGCTACAAACTGAGCAGGTGTTAGCTCGTTTAATGAGCTATGTGGTCTAAAGGTATTATACTCTTGTACCCAGTTGCTAATTTTCTCATAGGCATCATCCAAGGATAAGAACCAGTTTACGTTTAAGCACTCATCCCTGAATGAACCGTTGAAGGATTCTATGAAAGGGTTGTCTGTAGGTTTACCTGGTCTAGAATAGTCCAGGACAACCTTGTTTTCATATGCCCATCGATCAAAATCCTTCGAGATAAATTCACTTCCATTATCGACTTGTATCCGTTTTGGGACGGTGCCATTCTCCCGCTTAAGAGTTTCCAGAGCCTCCACTACATCTATCCCCTTGATGGATTTCCCGACCCGGATCGCATGGCAGTAGCGACTAAAATTATCGACTATAGTTAACGACCTGAATTTACGTCCGTCGAAGAGAGCATCGGCTACGAAATCCATGCTCCAACATTGGTGTAAATTAGTGATATTGGGTCTTTCCAGACGGTGTGCCGCTGATTTATTCCTTCGTGGTCTTTTGCTGCGTAGGTTAAGCCCTTCTTCTTTGTAGATCCTATGAATCCTTTTATGATTGTCCTTAAACCCCTCTCTGCGTAACAGTATGTAAATCCGCCACATCCCATATCTGACCCTCGCCTCTGCAATCTCGCGCATTCGTTGGCGAAGGTGCCGATCTTCTCGGCGGCGCGAACGGTAATGCCAATTGGACCAGGGCATGCAAACTACGCGGCAGGCTCTTCGAAGGGATACCTGGTAGTCGGCAGTTAAATGGGTTACCAACTGCCGTAGTTGACGGGTTTTCAAAGATTTTTTTTTAGCACATCCTGCAACATCTGTTTGTCCAGGCTTAAATCTGCGACAATCTGCTTCAGCTTCGCATTTTCGTCCTGAAGTTGCTTCAGTTGCCTTAGCTCACTCATTCCAAGTCCTCCATACTTTTTCTTCCAGTTGTAAAAAGTAGCTTCGCTGACACCCATTTGCCGGCATACTTCTTGGATCTTTACACCACTGTCCGCCTGCTTAAGCGCAAACACAATCTGGCTTTCGGTAAATTTTGTTTTTTTCATGAGCAATCTTTCATGTTTAAATTATGAATTATTGCCCGATTTCTCTACTTTTCAATGGCCCGATTTATTGGGGGGAGGTCAATATAGTTATTAATTAAAACAGCTTGCTGGCTGTCTCCTGAAACCTTTACAGCTTTGCCATTCCAGAGTTTTTCATCAATAGAAAACCCAGTGGAAAATTCATATCTATCATGGTTTACTACAAGTCTTGCATATATAGGAGCAAGGTTTTTCTTGTTTTTCTTTTTCAGTTTGGCAAAAAACAAAATGTCCACTCTGTTTTCCATGTTTTTAAATTTTTGGAGTGAGGAATAAATGTGTAAAAAATTAGAAGTGAGGAAGTTAGGGGCAATAAAAAGTCCACCAGAGATTTTGGGTATGTCCACCAGATTTTCCATCAGAGTGATAGGAAAATCATATAAGATAGGAGAGGTTAAAAACAAAAAAGCCCTACCAGACTTGTATCTGATAGAGCAATTCATTTGTTAAGTGACCCCTTCGGTACGTTTTTCGAACTTTTTTATGGAAGATTTAAAGAGGCTTGCAAGCATGGTTGTGTAGTAAACAGCCCTGCCTGCGGGCCTTTTCTGTATATGATTATTTGTGAACCTGAAAAATTGTGCAGTATGGCAAAGTTATCATGTGAAAGAGCCAGACGGATGGATCTGGTCGATTACCTGGCCTCCCTTGGTCATCATCCCCAAAAGATTAATAATTACGATTATTGGTATTTATCCCCACTGAGGACGGAACGAACGCCTTCTTTTAAGATCAATCGCCGGCAGAATAACTGGTTTGACCATGGAATGGGCAAAGGAGGGAATCTTATCGATTTTGGAATCCTATACTTTAACTGCTCCGTTTCGGATCTGTTACAACGATTGACCTTAGGCGGCGCGCCGGATTTTTCTTTTCACCAGCCTACTTCTTTTGCTAATGAAAAGAAAGAAGATAAAATTATACTGCTAACCACCCGCCAGTTGACTAGCCCCACCTTATTGGACTATATACAGAAACGGCGTATACCCTTGGAGGTTGCCCGGCATTTTTGTGAGGAGGTGGATTTTCTTCTATACGGTAAGAAGCATACCGTAATCGGATTCCGTAATGATACCGGCGGCTATGAGCTGCGAAGTGAACATTTTAAGGGCAGCAGCTCTCCCAAAGATGTAATCTTTATTAATAACCATACAGAGCAGGTTTCCGTATTTGAAGGCTTTTTTAGTTTCCTGTCTTTTGTTGCAGCCACCGATCACGCGGTATTACTGTCAAATTGTCTTGTTCTTAACTCACTTTCTTTTTTTGAAAGGTGCCGCCCACTTATGGAACGGCACAGGCAAATTCAACTGTTTTTAGATCGTGATGCCGCTGGTTCCGCCCATACCCAATTATCCCTGAATTGGAATAGTAGCCTTTATGTAGATCGCAGTGATTTTTATCAGGGACATAAGGATTTCAACGATTGGCTTATCAGCCATCACCACACCCCAAAAGAAAGCCACCGAAAAAGTAAACGGCTTTAAA
This sequence comes from Chitinophaga sp. OAE865, assembly GCF_040546735.1. Classification (NCBI taxonomy): domain Bacteria; kingdom Pseudomonadati; phylum Bacteroidota; class Chitinophagia; order Chitinophagales; family Chitinophagaceae; genus Chitinophaga; species Chitinophaga sp. OAE865. The sequence goes on from NZ_JBEPOF010000001.1 coordinate 1,632,137, forward strand.
TCGCGTAGGTAGCCAGCTATGTTTTGGTAAAACCAAAACTACTGGCTCACCTCATGCTACCGCATTCAGTGAGTAGCTTTTTTCATGCTATCGCATTCAAAAATCTAAAGTGAAGTTGACTATGACGCAGGAGAATAAACAAACCAAAAAGAAAGTTGGCAGACCCTCAAAAGGGATCAAAAAAGATCAATTTCTGGCCATCAAATGCAATCAATGGGAACGATCCATTATTGAAGCTAAAGCTAGTGCCTCTAATCTAACCATATCAGAATACCTACGGAAAATGGGTGTTACCGGCAAAATTGACAGACGGGAAAAGGTGCTTCCTAAGGAAGTATTAGAGTTAACCGGCACACTAAACCACCTTGCTGCTAACCTCAATCAAATTGCCAGAATACGGAACGGAATAGAGCAATTATCCCTAAAAGAACTATCGGAATTGAAAGCACAATCTGGTGATCTAAAGACATTGGCGGAGCAGATTAAAACACATTTCTTATGATAGGTTATGTAGGTACGGGAGGTTCTTTCCTGGGCTGTATTCAATATTGCCTGAATGATAAAAAGGAACTTTCTGAAAAACAAAAGGCCGATCTCTCACAGAAAGACGGCCTAAAACATCATGGCCGGGCGGAAATTCTATCTTATAACCGGTGCTTTGGCAACCCTAAAGAGTTGGCCCAACAGTTCAGAGATGTGGCTAAATTAAGTAAGCGGGTAGAGAAACCGGTGTTCCATTTTTCGCTTCGCCTGGCTCCAGGTGAATCCCTTAGCCGTAACCAACTCGAGGAAATTGGGCATGAATGTGCAAAGGAATTCGGGGTGGCTAATAACCAATATATCTGCGTATTGCATAAGGATACCAGCGAACAGCATATACATATAGTGGCTAACCGGGTTGGTCTTGACGGCAAAGCAGCCAGCGATAGTAATAGTTATAAGCGGATGGCGGCTCTTTGCCGGAGGTTGGAAAAGCAATATCAGCTACGGGAAGTACTAAGCCCCAAGGCTTTTTTAACTCCCAATGAGCGGTTATTACCCCGGAATGATTCACGAAAAATTCAACTACAAAAAGATATACGCCAAGCTTTGATTGAGGTTAATAGCTTTGATCAGTTTACCACAAGGATGAAAGAATTGGGTTATACCATTCTGAAAGGCCGGGGTATTGCCTTTATTGACAGTAAGAAAGTGAAGATTAAAGGTAGCGAAGTGGGGTTTTCTTTATCCAAGATTGAGCATGTACTGGCTTTAAAACAAAAGCTAAATAACAATCTGGCAGAGCATGAGAAGTATAAAAAGGCTACAGAAGAGAGAGTAAAAAAGCATAAATCTACCGGGTATCGGTTGTCATTAGATGTAAAGTTTGAATCAATGATCGGGCAGTCACCCTTTATTCCGACCATAATGGAAGCAGCTAGCTTATTGAGTGTACTTTTAAAGTCAGAACTGCCTTTTGAGTTGATACCCTATGAGTTGACAATGGAAGGGTATAGAAATAGGAAAAGAAAAGAACGCTCTAAGGGCAGAAGATTGCACAATTAACTCCTGAGAGGGACAAATATTATAAACTTGATTTATATAGTGTAACGATAAAATGCTCAACGTAATATTTGCCAATAAGGGCAAAAATTCTTAATTTCACGGTAAGAAAAACTACGCTTGAAAATAATGAACGTGTCCAAACGGTAACGCATACTTTATGCTAAATCCAGGCGGACACATTTTTTTTGTTCCTTAATATAGAATTTTAAAATACTATGAATTGAACATATTCTTTATATGAAGAACTTTTGTATTCCAATAAGAGTTTTTCTTTCGAAATTTGATAAATTTCAAGTATAACTTTAGGATCTTAAAATCTAGCTCGTTCCGTGACTTTGTGCTTAATTTGTTAATGAAAGTGGAATATCTGTTTCTTGTGAGAATATGTTTAGGATCGAAGTAATCTATAAAGTATTTAAGCAATATTCCAAATAAAATTATTTTCTGTCTATTTTTCCTATTGCCGGAATTTGCCAGGACCTCGTCAAGTTTCAACATTATTTTTCTTAGCCCGGAATCAGCCTTAGATAACTCATTACTAAATTCATATAGTGATAGGATACTAAGCCCTTGTGAGGTATATTTTAGCATAGCATCGCCAATTATTCGTTGTGTGGAACGGTCAATAATGCGATTGTTTCCTTTCGATTCAAAAGCTATTAAGAACTTCAGGAACCGCTTCCCAATTCGTACTTTGGCTATTTTGCTAAAGCTGCTTTCATGCCTCATTACTGCGATATTGCCCCAAAAGGAAGCAAAAAGATATAGCGTATAGATTCGCTCGTTATTGTCCATTTCTTGATCAAGCCTTACAGAATAAGTTCCCTTAAAATCTGTCTTAATCATATCAAATAACTTGCTTAGCAATTCGTCACTTGTTATGAGAATAGCGTCTATATTTTCAAAAAATACTTTTTTGGCTCTAATCCTGTCAGAAAAATATTTCTTTAAGTCTGGATATAGGAACTGCGCTATTGGGAATATAGCTGTGCCTACTAGTATCCAAAAGGGTTCCTTGTGATTCGAGATAAGATCCGATAAAATTGATTTCAAATGATATTTTTTTATTCAGAAAACCAGCTTTCTGGAATAAGGGCATTGTCCTTATCCCATCTAGCATTATCAATCAATTGAGTGCCTTTAATATCCCCCCAGATATCGTGGCTGGCATGTTCTAATATGATAACCTGGACTTTTCTGTTGGTTCTTTTTCTGAATTCAGCAACCGCTTGAAAAATAGCTTTAACCCGTACTAGGTCATCAGAGTCCTTTTGAGCTTGCTCGTTATCTTTAATTGCCTCGGGGAAATAGGCTTGACTAGGTTGATCTAAGAATATAAAGGAGGGAACATGATTGTTCAATTTTAGAGATAGGCAAAACTCATGTATAGCTAACAACGTGGAAATGTGGAAGCCCATCCAATTCGATCCACTACCAATTTCCCACAGATAATCTTCCTTTCCGGTCTTAGGAGACGAGATCCTTAATGTTAATTCTTTTATATCCAGCCTGGTAGGATTAGAAAAATTTTCAACTTTTAATATTTCCTTGTAAAGGATAATATTTTGTGAAATTCGTTTTAAAACATCCTCTTCCAGATGTTTATTATTTGTTTGATTTATTAATATTTGTAGGCGTTCTATTTCCAGTGATAGTTCCTGCAAACGCATCATTAGGTTACTATCTTCATTTATTTCATTAAGGTTTTTTAAATTTTGCTCAATTCTCCCAATATACCTATATGTATTTTCAATACTTCTCTGTTGCTTTTCTATTTGTTCGTTTTGTCTACCAAGATTTTCAAGCTCATTCCTTACGTTATTTAATGTTTTTTCTACTTCAGCAATTTCCCTCTCAAGTATTGTCGCTTCTTTATCTAATAGACCTCGAGTCTCATTTAAATTAGCAAGCTTGGAGTTCAAGTTCTCCGAAATTTTTATTAGTTGGTGGATATCTTTATTGCCTTTTTCATGGATAGACCCACAAACAGGACAGGTATTTTCCGATTTTAATTTTTCCTTTAACCAGCCATTGTATGCTAATTCTAAGCGGCCTCTTTGACTTTGGACTGCAGATCTATAGCCCAAAGTAATTTCATTGAAATTTCTTATCTGATGAAGTCGATATTTTCTATCGTCAATGTCGTCGAGTAGTCCTTTTTCCTTTTTCTCAAGCCTGGTTTTATAAGCAATTATTCTTGAGGAAAGCCCTTCTGTATATTGAGGGGATAGAATTTGATTAGGTCTAAGAATTTGACTTAGGTGAAATACGTAGTCCTCCAATTTCCAGTCATCTTCAGGAAATGGTACGTTTTTTAGGATACCGAGTTCTAATGCTTGTAAATAGTTGGCCTTTATTTCTGCGTCCCATGCATTTTTTATTTTCTTTTTTTCCTCTAAGATTCCTTGAAGTCTTCTATATTCATCTTTTAATAGTTTTTGCCTTTTCTGATGTTCAAGAGTTTCATTCCTTATTAGGCCTAATGCAAGGGGGAATATTGTTTGGAGTTTAAATCTATGCTCTATTGTATCTGCCTTATAAAATAAAGTATAGGGATTGGCTATTATATGCTGTGGTTGAAAGCAAAATGCTAGAAAATCCTTAAAGCTTGGACGTTCCTCATATGCTTTTTTGTCTAGTTCGTTATCCGAGAAGTCTAAATTAGGAAGGCGACTCAATTGATTTAGTCTATTTACAACTTCTTTACTAGTTCTATTGGATTGTAGTATTTGCTGAGGAATGTTCAATTTAGTTCCTTCATCATAATACATTTCAGATGTTGAGTAGTTTACTCCTGGTTCTTTCCTACATAGTAATATATGTGTATTGTTGTGTTTGACTAGTATGCCAAACCATTGAGTACAATCTCTAATAGGGCCAACAGGAATAGCGCATTTATTACTCCCAAAGCAGTAGTCTACTATTGGGATAATTGAAGATTTTCCTGTTTGACTATCGCCTACAATGACATTTATTTTGTTGCCGTTAAAGTTGATTTCGCGCCTTGTTTCACCCAATTTTTTAGGCCACAGAATAACCTTTACTATTTTTATATCCATTTTAGAACGAGATGTTTAGGGATAAGCACAATTCATTTATAGGATAGAGAGCAAACCATTTTCCAATTATACGCGAGGCTCTGATGATTTGTTGATTCTCTGCAAAAAGGAAGTCGGGAATCGCCTGTCTTTTGTTTGACGGTATTATTTCTCCGGAGGCCTTATTGTATTGCAGAATATTTGTTGAAAAGCCAAGGTTTAGTGATCTTAAAGTCTGAGGATACATATCAATCATTCGACCTTGTAAACCTACAGGAATATCTCTGTTTTCTGAAAGTATGGTAAGAAATCTGGGCTTCGTTATGCTCTTTACTTGCGTAATGGCTGCGATACAATTTTCATTAAATATTAGGGGTAATACTGGTAAAGTCAATGGAATTGTGGGGCCTTCTTTACGGTCAGTAGTTGAATAATATGAGCGAGTAAACGAAAGCAGAGCTGCTGCTCCTATAGCGTAATTCTGAATGGTATAGAATTCATTCATAGGGATTATTATTAAAATAAGTTAGTGTTATAGGAGGGATACCAACCGACAATAAGATCATCAGCAAGTGTATGATAGCTACCCCTGGTAAGGAAATAATTACTTGTTTCTACACCCCCGATTTTGGCATTATGGTCCATTGTTTCCAGATAAATGATTTTGCCAATGTCAACAGAAGTTTTGCCCGAATATGTGAGTTGAGATTTTTTATAAATGATTTCCCATCTCTTTTTTAATGAATCGTGCATGTCGTCAATTTCTGTTTGAGTGACAAATCCTTTTCTAGCTAATTGGGTTTTTTTCCTCGTGCTATTAATGTAGTCTGTTATAGCCTCTTTGATTTCATCAGGTGTACTATCAATTAATTGTAATTGCTTTACATATATGTTGCTATTGTGGCTGTTCTGTACTTCCAATGTAATAGATGATGCATTTATAACCACTTCGTTTATCATTTTTTGTCTGATAAAGGAAATTGCATTGTTTTTTACTCTGATGAAAGCATCTCGTTCCACCAAGGCAGGTCTTCTATTTTTCCAGGCGCTTACTACTTCCTGGAATAGCCAGCCTAAACATTTGTGAATTATGAAGTCGATTAGTTCTGGGTCGTTCTCGACTATTTGTAGATCGGAAATTAACTGGTTTCTGAATCCAGGGTCGCAGATATTTGCACCGGAGCTAAACTCTATATGTTTGATTACAGACTTTAGGACATTATCATTAAAGCTAAATATTTTTGTGGCTAGTTGTTTCACGTCGCCATTCAAAGAGTCAACTGTTTCCCTTATAAGATTTATGCAGACATCAATTTCTATTGGAGATTTGGCATTACCTATTTTTTCCGCCAGTGAGTTATTAGAGGTCCGGTTTGTAACTAAGTAAAATTTAGTCATGTTAATATCTAGTTCTCCTGCTTCAACTGCTTTTAGCCAGATCAATAAAGTTTTCCAGAGGTCCGGTCTCGAGGGTGCAAATGGAAAACTTGTAGTGGAACTTTTGTCTTGTTCATGTATTTTTCCTCCATTAGATAAAGTAATCACTACATCATCCTCAGTTTCGATGCCAATAATAGTATTACTTGGAGAACTAGCTAACCAAGACATTGCTCGTTCTAGTTGGAAAAAATATCCGAGTGCTTGTCCTGAAGCAGTGTGATCAGATAATGCCATAGATACAGATTAGTAGATGAGGTTGACTTTACCAAATATAGCTAGAATATATATGTTTTTTAATATTAATTGCTTATTTATATTTTATAATGTATATATACATGCTATTGAAAATAAATAACATTTATGACATTGCCTTGCTATCTGGAAATTTAACTATTGTACCTAACTGCTGTTTGATAGCATTCCTACATTGAATTTTATAGTCCTCGTCTTTTGATTCTTGGATGTATCGTGTGATCGTAAATAGGTCACTTGTTTTTACTAAAGCTATTTTTTCCCTCTCAGCCCCTCGTTTACATTTGTCTGTAAAATCTAAAGTTCTTGAGGATGGATCCATAAGCCTTTGCGGATTGCCGAATAAGATTCCAAATGCTTTCTCGCTAACCTCTTCGCGGGCAAAGTCTTCATTCAAGGCATCTTGTAGTTGTCGGAATTTGGAGATGTCAATGTGATTTGAATCTTTTCCCTCACATTCTCCAATAAAACGATCGCCTTCGGGAGAGATGATTATTTGATCAAGCTCCAATTTTCCATCATCATAGCCTTCTGCGGAGTATCCTAATATTTTTAGTGCTTTTGTTACAGCATGCTCCAAAGCATGTCCGGATTCAAAAAGTAAATCCTTTATTACCTCTTGCTCCGCCAAACTTTGCTGCAATTCAGTGATGTCTTTTTGTATTTTAAGTAGCTTTTCTTCATTCTTAAGTATCAAATTTTTTGTTGCTGTTGCCTCAATTAGATTAAATGTTTCATTGAATACCCAAGCAGGAGTAGGTGTTTTTTCTCTGTCGGACTTCATAGCCTTACTTATTTCAGCCAATATTTGCGTAAATCTTCTCCCCCAAATTATGGCCTCTGCGGTCCATTCGTCATCGTTGTCATAAAATTCGTCAGGAAAGGTAATGGATGGAATTAGAACAAGGTTGCCTTTCCCTATTTTTACCGTATGACCTAAAATTTTGTCTTTACTCTTTGTCGTAAATAATGGAGCCTTTGCATTTTCATTGGGAGTAATGCTGATTTCATATTTGAGCAGATTTTTGCAGTGCTTAAATAGATTAACCACAATCTCTGAGCTTGGAAAAATAGCTTTTCCGGTTACAGAAGTAAAGTTAAAGTTGCTAACAGGTAAGAATTTATAATTATGACACAACTCTACGGTGTGAGTAGTTTTCTGATTCTTCCCTGCTCCACTAAATAGCTTTTGGCCCGTATGAATGAAGAATTCACTTTTTTCTGTTAATACTATGAATATAGTTTTCCCTGAATTTAGCCCCGTTAGAATCTCACTTTGCCAATGTGCTAGATGATCTAATATTTGGAATGAGGAATTAGAACTATATAAAGGTTTTCCTTGATAGCTCGGAGGATAATCCAGTTGGTAACTATATTTGCTGAGATTTGGGTCAATGATTATTATATCGCCATCAGACAACGAACTTTTACTATTAAAGGGTATATAGTTGTCTTCATCCGATGGAAAATAGAAGCCTACACTTACGATTGTCTCCATGATTATTTTGCTATGCTAAGTGAGAATTAATTAAATTATTATTTCCCCTTTAATCGATTTGACTTTTTATCATATTGTACTTTGGTAGCGTTGATTAATAAGACTGCTATAATAGTATCCTCCACTCCAATCAACTCCGCCATCTTCATTATCTCCTTCACCGTAAACCTTCCGCAATCAGCCTGCCTTTTCGTAAAATTATTATAATTAATCCCCATGTGCCTGGCCATCGTCGACGGCGGCATAATATCAAAGATTTTGTTGAAATCCGTGATGCCACCGCGTTCTATCAATTCCTTGATCGCATTATATCGTTTATCTTTCGCCATACATTTAAAGTAGCAAAAAATATCCTAAAGCATAATGATTTGGTTATTAATAGTAATCAATTTGTTTAATTTTAATTATCAAAATGATTATCATTAGTAGCATTTCATTTGAAATGTTCCCTATCTTTGTTCTGTTATTGCGCCTGAAAACACCATTTTAGGCATAACTGATAAAAATATTAGCTTTGCGGGGCTTCTTAAAGAATATCCGCATTGCCATCGTTCTCATTCTCTTACGCCTTCGGAAGCCAGGGAATCGAGTAGGGCGGTGCCTGCACCATATTGGCGCAGGCTCGCTTGTTGGTTACCTGGGCTTCCGAAGGCGTACAGGTACCGCAAGTTGAGTTCTGCGCTAATTTTTTTGCGCAGTGGTCAACTATTGCCTAACCATCAACCACTCTCTTTATGCAACGGATGATAGGACCACAACGGGATAATATTCTAGGTGAAATTTATTCAAAGCTAATTGCACTGTCCCATACCTTTCGTGAGAAAGTGGAGGAAGAGTGTGGCTGGAGTACGCCAACTTTTTACCGCAAACAAAGGCTAATTACAGGTTTAAGCAATGCTGAAAAGGAAAAGATTGCAGAGGTGTTTGCAGATGTGATTGACAGTATAGCAGAAAACCGGGATAAGTATCGCCGCGCCAATTGGTAATTTCAAAAGCAAGATTGTTGTTAATAGGACTATTCCCATAAAGGGGAGTAGCGGGAGTTCTTTGACATATTGAGAATAGGATACCTGCGGAGTGGGCCTCCGTAGGAAAGGACTATATGCGTTCTATATATCGTTCGATACTCTTCTTTACCTCTGTAATTTTATATTCAGGGAAGGAGGTGGATAGGAATTTTTCCAGCGCTGCTGCTGTTCCTGGCTGCCTCCATTCGAAAACGGGAAAGCTGATTAAGCCTGTAGGATGCTGTTGTTGGATGAAAGCAACTAAGGGAATATAAGGAGGAGCCAAGTAGATAGCGTTTTCAATCATTTTATCATAGAGTTCAGGTTTGAAGCTTTTTTTAAAAGTTCCAATGATCTGCATCGCTGTTAAGCTCTCATATATCGCCCTTACCATTCCTGCATAACTGGAAATGCCCTCATCCATAAAGAAGTCTACAAGGTAGTCTTTAAAACGTTCGTCCATTGGGTCCAATAGGTCGGTCGCTAAATACTTATACTCCTGGGCAAACTGGTCAAGGGAGAACGTATCGGTGTGTTTATCGACAATATATTCAATCAGGCGGCTTTCCTGTTCTTTGATCTGTTCTATGCTTGTTTCCAGTTCCGCATATTTGGGACGGCTAAATAGATCAAAGTAGTAGCTTTTAAAGAAGATAGACTTGCGGTCAAAGGTCACCTGCATGTACAAGGGATGAACATCTTTGCCTTGAAAACGGACCGGCTTAATCCGTTCATTGAAATACGGTTTGTAAGTGACTTTATATGTCTTTGCCAATGTTTACTTCATTTTACCTTCCTACACGAATTTAAGAAAAAAGTTTTACCAAAACTATATTTTCATCAAAACTTTCGTATATTAGTATTCATAGCCCTGCTCTATGGGGAAATTGTGGTGGTTAGTAATGTGAAAATGAAAATGGGTTATGGAAAGAATGAAGCCGGACACGGCAGTAGAAATACTGCGAAAGCATGGATTACAGGTAAGCAGGGAACAGGCCGTATTGATCTTAGAATTTATGTACGCTATGGCAAAAATTGCGATAGCTCAATGTTTACGTGATGAAGACAGCAGACATTTACATTCGGGTAAGTACAGACGAACAGGCGGAGAAGGGTTATAGCCAGCGTAATCAGGAAGAAATGCTTCGCAGGTATTGCGAATTGAATGCTATCCAGGTACGCAAGACTATATACGAAGATCATTCCGCCAAAACCTTTAACCGCCCGGAGTGGCAAAAGTTGCTGGTTGACTTACGCAAACATAGAGGTCAGGCGGATTTAATTCTGTTTACAAAATGGGACAGGTTCAGCCGGAACGCTGGTGACGCCTACCAAATGATTAGCCTGTTAAGAAAAGTAGGAGTAGAACCGCAGGCTATAGAACAACCTTTAGACTTATCTGTTCCGGAAAACAAAATGATGCTGGCGTTTTATCTCGCGGCACCAGAGGTGGAAAATGACCGCAGGGCATTAAATACCTTTTCAGGTATGCGCCGTGCAAAGAAGGAAGGCAGATGGATGGGAACAGCGCCCTTTGGTTACGCCAATAAGGTTACAGAAGTCGGCAACAAAAAATATATCTCCCCTAAGCAGCCACACGCTGAAATTATCCAATGGGTATTTGAAACATTAGCGAAAGGTATATTTACTACGGAACAGGTTTGGAAGCAAGCCAAGGCAAAAGGACTAGCTATTTGTAAGAATGGCTTTTGGGTGCTGGTGCGTAACCCGGTTTATTGCGGACAAATTTTTATTCCAAAGTACAAAGAGGAAGAAGCGCATTTCGTGAAAGGACAACATGAACCAGTTATATCAGAGGCTCTTTTTTACGAAGTACAGGATGTATTAGACGGAAGGAAGAAGAAACAGCGGTTACAAATTGAAGTAGATGAAAATCTGCCGCTTCGTGGTTTCCTTGTTTGCCCTCGTTGTGGAAGGGTGTTAACTGGCAGTGCGTCTAAAGGGAAACGCAAGTATTACCATTACTATCACTGTTCCTCGTCTTGTGGTTCCCGATTTAGGACAGATGCGGTCAACAGCCTATTCATAGTAGAGCTGAAGAAACTGGTACCACACCCAGGCATGATAGAGATATATAAATCAGCTATTATTAGTGAGTATAACAGCCAGACTAAAGACCAAATGAATGGCCGCCGGTTGCTATTAGAACGACTGGAAGAGTTAAACAAGCAGTTGGCAATAGCAAGGCGCTTAATGCTAAAGGAAGAAATTACCGCTGCGGATTACCGTGAAACAAAAGCAGAGTATCAACCTGAAATAACATCCTTAGAGGCACAAATTTCGAACTACTCAACTTCTTCAAACAAGATTGACGATCTGATTAACAAGGCCGTGGATAACGTTTCCAGAATGGACTGCCTGTATGAAAATGGCACCATAAAAGAAAAACGTCAGATCGTGTGTTCGATCTATCCCGAAAAATTGATTTTTGACGGATTTAGTTATCGAACACCCCGCATCAATGAAGCGGTTAGTCTGATATGTACGCTGGACGCAGCTTTCGGGGAAATAAAAAAAGGACATTTCAGTAATAATACCGAAATGTCCTTTAAGGTGACCCCCCTGGGGCTCGAACCCAGGACCTACTGATTAAGAGTCAGTAGCTCTAACCAACTGAGCTAGGGAGTCTTTCCACCGTCTTTGTTAAAAAACGTGAGCGCAAATTTAACGGATCTTCTGAATATTTGTGTACTTTATTTAATTAAATTTGAGAAGAAGGACGAAATGTGGATAAATATCAATTATGTTGATAATCTAACCGTTAGCTCATTATAAAATTTTTTTTCATGCAAGAAGCGTATATAGTTGCCGGCTACCGCACCGCGGTGGGAAAATCCAAAAGAGGAGGATTTCGCTTTTACAGGCCCGATGATCTGGCTGTAGATGTCATCACCGGGTTGTTGAAGTCCTTGCCTCAGCTGGATCCTAAGCGGGTCGACGATCTGATTGTAGGAAATGCGGTACCGGAGGCAGAGCAGGGTTTACAGATTGGCCGTATGATTTCTGTAAGGGCTTTGGGTATTGATGTGCCGGGAATGACGGTGAATCGCTACTGCGCATCCGGCCTGGAAACAATTGCTATTGCTACTGCCAAAATACAAACCGGGATGGCCGATTGTATTATTGCAGGAGGTACTGAAAGTATGAGCCTGGTACCGGTGGCGGGTTGGAAAACAGTGCCCAACTACACTGTGGCCAGTACTAATCCTGATTATTATATTGGTATGGGACTCACCGCTGAAGCAGTGGCTAATGAATTCAAAGTAAGCCGCCAGGACCAGGATGAGTTCTCTTATAAATCACATCAGAAAGCGTTGAACGCTATTCAGAACGGCTATTTCAAGCCAGGTATACTGCCCATTTCCGTAGAAGAGGTCTATGTTGATGAAAAAGGTAAAAAGCAGAAACGTTCCTATATCGTTGATACCGACGAAGGGCCGCGTGCAGATACTTCCCTGGAAGCGCTGGCAAAGCTGAAACCTGTTTTCGCTGCCGGTGGTTCCGTTACAGCAGGTAATTCTTCCCAAACTTCTGATGGAGCCGCATTCGTGGTAGTAATGAGCGAGCGCATGGTGAATGAGCTGGGACTGAAGCCGATCGGGCGTTTGGTAGCATGTGTTTCCGCCGGGGTGCATCCGCGGATCATGGGAATAGGCCCTGTAGCCGCAGTGCCAAAAGTATTGCAACGTGCAGGCAAATCATTGCAGGATATCGACCTGGTAGAGCTGAACGAGGCCTTTGCTTCACAGTCTATTGCCGTTATCCGTGAGCTGGGCATCAATCCGGATATTGTAAATATCAATGGCGGGGCTATTGCCTTAGGACATCCGCTTGGATGTACAGGGGCCAAATTAACTGTACAGTTGCTGGGCGATTTAAAAAGATTAAATAAGAAGTATGGCATTGTTACTGCCTGTGTGGGCGGTGGACAAGGCATTGCAGGTATCATTGAAAATATCAACTGATAATACCGGTCAACTCACCTTAATACTAAAAAAGGAGCCATTGGCTCCTTTCTTTTTTTATGTTTCATTTATTTCCAATGTACTCAGGTATTGATATACCGGCAATGGAACCCGTGTGCAGTCCACAAACACGATACGGTGCGGATTATCAGGCCGGCGCAGATCAATACCGAATTGCGCAATCATTCTTTCAAAAAAGAAATCACGTATTCCTTTCGATCTCCCGTTCTCATATGTATTAAGGCAGGCCCGCGATATTCCCAGCATATTACTCATTTCATGTTGTGTTAGTTTTAGCGATTTGCGGATTATTTTTATTACATGGTGATTGTACAATTGCATGGATTAGGTTTAAAAATGTTACAAAAATGTGCCACTGTAACAATTATTGACTATATTTGTATTGTAATGTGTAAGTGATTGATCTTAATAGTGTTGAATTGATACAGGTAACAAATTTTTGAGAAATAGATTTTCATTTTGAGCATTGCATGCCCGTTACCGGAATACCGGTAAAAAAGTAGTGGAAAGGCAATCACATTAATTACAGATACTAACAACTATTGGAATAACCCGGTGTAGAAAAAAGAAGCGTGGGATAGCGGGGTGCGAGTACCAACCGGCAGGTCGCCGGATCTTTAAAAAAATCCATCATTGATATTTTTTGTTGTAAGACAAAAAAACCAAAGGGGCTGTCTTTCTTTGCAGGAACGGGCAGCTCCCTTTAGGTTATAGTATATTTTCAAAATTAATGGATTTTAACGGATGAAGCAAATAAAATATTTTGTAAATAATTGATTCAGAATGATATAAATATTGTTTAAATGATAATTTAAATATCAGGATGATATAAAAAATATCATCCTGATTCTTTTAATTAAGATAATATCACTTTCTTTTTTATTAGATTAAAGTTTTTATTAATTTGGCGGTATAAACGGCCCCTAAGCCATCAACCATATCGCTTTATGGATCGCAGACAATTCCTTACCTTATCACCTGATCGCCATCAAACGCGGACTGCCACTGCTATTGCCCGTACTGCCACCGGAATTACTCCATATACCGGCGCCTGGGATACACTGCAACGCATTCACCTGCTGAAACGTACCCTGTTCGGGGTTACACCCGCAAACGTCAATGCCTTCAGCAGTCTCTCTATGCAACAGGCGGTAGATACTCTCCTGACCGCACAGCCAGATCCATTACCGCCCGTTAATAACTATGGTATCGATGATACCGGCGTTACACCCGGCGCAACATGGGTCAAAGCTCCACTCGGCGATGAAATGCTTGAAAGGAAAAGGATTGCGTCCTATAAAGCATGGTGGACAGGCCAGATGATTAACCAACAGGCAAGCATACACGAAAAGATGGTGCTCTTCTGGCATAATCATTTTGTTACAGAAACAGGCATGGTAAACGATAGCCGTTTTCTCTATCAATATAATCTGACCCTGCGCCAACATGCCCTCGGTAATTTCAAGGCGCTTACCAAAGCTATCACCCTGGATCCCGCTATGCTGGTGTATCTCAACGGATACCTCAACTCCAAGGGAGCTGCTGATGAAAACTACGCAAGGGAACTGCATGAACTTTTCACCGTAGGAAAAGGGCCCGATTCACATTATACGGAAGACGACGTAAGAGCTACCGCACGCGTGCTCACCGGCTTCCGGGTCGACAGGGCCAACATCGTAAGCCTGTTCGATACTACTCAACATGATCTTGGCAATAAAGAATTTTCAGGGTTCTATCTTAATAAAGTTATCTCTGGGAAAACAGGCCAGGAAGGCGCTAAAGAACTTGATGATCTCCTGACGATCATCTTCCTGCAACCGGAAGTAGCAAAGTTTATCTGCCGCAAACTGTACCGCTTCTTTGTATATTATGATATTGATGCAGCCACGGAACAAAACGTCATAACACCCCTGGCAGATATTTTCCGCAGCAGCGGTTACGATATTAAAGTAACGCTCAATGCACTGTTTACCAGCGAGCACTTCTTCGACCCGCTCAATATGGCCTGTCTTATTAAAAGCCCGGCCGACTTCTGCGTGGGTATCTGCCGCGAATATGGCATTCCCTTTCCGTCGGACTATACCAATCAATATAAAGCATGGGCAGTGGTGCACGACAGGGCCGCCGCTATGCTGCAGGATTTCGGAGATCCCCCATTAGTGGCTGGGTGGGACGCCTATTACCAGGCCCCCGCATTTCATGAACTATGGATCAATACAGACACCCTGCCCAAACGCAACCGTTTCAGCGATGGCCTTGTAAGCG
The DNA here is from genome assembly GCF_040546735.1 of Chitinophaga sp. OAE865. Taxonomy (NCBI): domain Bacteria; kingdom Pseudomonadati; phylum Bacteroidota; class Chitinophagia; order Chitinophagales; family Chitinophagaceae; genus Chitinophaga; species Chitinophaga sp. OAE865. The sequence continues at coordinate 1,647,189 of NZ_JBEPOF010000001.1, forward strand.
CCGGCGGGTTCAACGGACTTCGTATAGATACACTCGCTTTTGCCAGCCGGCTTCCGCACCCGGAAGACCCGGTAGCGCTGGTCAATGATTCTCTCGATATACTTTATCGTGTAGGCGTTTCCGATACTGTGAAAGGATTCCTGAAAAATAAGATTCTCCTGAGCGACCAAAGTCCCGATAGCAACTATTACTGGACCCAGGCCTGGAACGCCTGGAAAGCCTCACCTACAGACGCCTCCCTGAAAGATAACGTGGAAAGCCGCCTCCAGGCACTGTATAAATACATTATGGACCTGTCTGAATATCAATTATCCTGATAGCAGAAAAACCTTTTTATGAAAAGAAGAGACTTCCTGAAATATACAGCGCCAGCTGCTATCCTGCCAACTTTAATCAATGGCTTTGCTGTTAAAGCCTTCGGTTCATCTCCTATGCTGGATGCACTTAGTACCGCGTCTGCCGATAATGATCACGTACTGGTGATGATCCAGATGACCGGTGGCAATGATGGGCTTAACATGGTTGTCCCACTGGATATCTATGGTAAATACCAGGCTGCACGTTCAAACATCGCCATACAGGAGGGGAAGGTGCTCCGGCTCGATAACTACACCAAATCCGGCCTGCATCCTGCTATGACGGGCATACAGAAATTATACAACGACGGAAAAGTAAGTATCGTTCAAAGTGTGGGATACCCTTCTCCCAATTTTTCGCATTTCCGCGCTACAGATATATGGCTCACCGGCTCTAACTCCAACGAAGTGCTTACTACCGGTTGGGCAGGCCGCTATCTTGATACACAATACGAAGGATTTCCTGATGGATACCCTAACGACAAAGCGCCGGATCCACTGGCTGTTCAGATAGGCTCTATCGTATCACCCGCTTTCCAGGGACCGTATGCCAGCATGGGCATCGCTATTACCAGCGCTACAGATTTCTATAACCTGATAGATGGTGTTACAGACCCGGTTCCCAATACCAAATGGGGAAAAGAGCTGGAATATATCCGCCTGATTGCAAAACAAACCAATAGCTATGAAAAAGCTATTACTGCTGCTGCTAAAAAAGTAACCTCACAAGGCGCTTATCCCGCCAATAACAGCCTGGCCGAACAACTGAAAATAGTGGCGCGCCTGGTGGCAGGCGGACTAAAAACAAAGCTCTATATGGTAAGCACCGGCGGTTTCGATACCCATGCCAACCAAACAGAGGGCGGAGATACCAGTAAAGGCGGGCACGCCAACCTGCTTGGTGGCGTTTCAGATGCTATCAAAGCCTTTATGGACGACCTGAAAGGACTACACGCTTCCCGCAGGGTAGTGGGCATGACCTTCTCCGAGTTCGGCCGCCGTATTAAATCAAATTACAGTATGGGTACGGATCATGGCGCTGCTGCTCCCATTATCATTTTTGGAGATTATGTAAACCAGGGAGTGCTGGGAAATTCTCCGGCACTGCCAGATGCATCCTCTGTAATAGATAATATTCCTATGCAGTACGACTTCCGCTCTATCTACGCATCTATCCTGGAACAATGGTTCTGCGTGGATCAGACGGTATTGAAAACTATTCTCCGGGACGATTACCAGCGCCTGCCTCTTATCAGCGGCGTAGCCTGCGGTACCATTACCGGCCTGCCGGACCTCGATACGGAAGATAAAAAGCTCATCACCAACTCACCAAACCCTTTCGCAAATTATACTACGGTTACCTATGTTACCGGCAGCGGCAACACATTGGTTCAGATCTTTGACACTACAGGCCGCCTCATTGGCATCCCCGTGAATAAAGTGCATACCCCCGGTACCTATACCTTCACCTTTGATGCGCATAACCTGCCCAACGGCATTTATTATGCCCGCTTCCAGAATGGCCCGGTACAACAGGTTCGCCCTATGCTCAAAGTAAACTGACCTTATAATTTCATTAATATTCGTGCAACGCTGTTGCAAATAGATGGATTTTGCTACCTTTGCCTCCGTGTACAAACGCTATCTGCATAAAATATTAGCAATTATTCTCCTGGGAGTATTTATTGTAAATACCGTCCCAAGGGAGTTTATACACGAATTTGCAGGTCACCACGATACGGCAGACGCCCTCCATCAACATGGCGGGCTTAGCATCTCTGAACAACACCGGCACTGCGATTTTCTGCAGATTGGCGTAGAGCCCTACGAGTTATTTGTTACTATATACATACCACCGGTCCAAAAAGTAATCTGGATATTTTCACCGCTTACGTTACCGGAAACCACTCACGTACCATACTTCAATCTCACACCCAGAGCACCGCCTGCCTCCCTGGCCTAGCTTTTTTATTGCAGCGTGAACCACCTGTTCACGTTGGGTATTCATTTTTACAGATTCTATACTTTTCAGATATGCATTATTTGCGTGTATTTATACTCGGGCTTTGGAGTGTAATGTTACTGGCGTTACCAGCTGCCTATGCCGGTACTAACCCCGAAGATGGGGAATATTCAAATTCACTGACCGGTAAAGTAGTGGACAAGTCAACCCATATGCCACTGCCGGGCGCTACAGTTTACCTGCCGGATCTTCGCGTGGGCGCTGCTGCCGATGCACAGGGAAATTATACCATCAAAAATCTGCCAAAAGGAAAATATGTGGTAGATGTACACTACATCGGTTATGCCGCTTATAGCGCTCCTGTAGCGATATCTGGCGCTACCACCCAGGATTTCGAGCTTGGTGAAACACTGATAGAAAAAAATGAAATCGTTATCACAGGCGCCAACCTGGCTACATCTGCCAGGAAAACACCTACGCCCATCAGCGTGATCCGCCGCGATTATCTCGACGACAACATCTCTACAAATATTATAGATGCGATAGCAAAAGTGCCGGGTGTTACACAACTCTCTACCGGGCCAGCTATCTCCAAACCTTTTATCCGCGGTCTTGGTTATAACCGAGTAGTGGTAGTAGGAGACGGTGTGCGCCAGGAAGGCCAGCAATGGGGAGATGAGCACGGTATCGAAATAGACGACTACAATGTAAGCAGGATAGAAGTACTGAAAGGCCCGGCTTCCCTGATCTATGGATCTGATGCGCTGGCAGGTGTGGTGAACATTGTTCCGCCGGCACCGCTGCCTTTGGGAAAAATAAAAGGTAATGTGGAAGCCAACTATCAGACCAATAACGGGCTGATGGCATACCATGCAGATATTGCCGGTAATAACAATGGCTTTAGCTGGGGCGCCTTCGTTACACAAAAGCAAGCGCACGATTATAAAAATAAATACGACGGCTACGTATTTAATTCCCGCTTTAACAATACCAACTTCGGCGCTAATATCGGTATCAACAAGCAATGGGGATATTCTCACCTTTCCTTCTCATCCTTTAACCAGCACTTGGGCCTGGTAGAAGGTGACCGCGACAGCAACGGCGATTTTGTGAAACTGATCAATAACAACGGCACAGAGGAAGAAGTACCGGTAACTGGCAGCGATAATAAATCCTACAGTATGACGGTGCCCAAGCAGCAGATCAATCACCAGAAAATAGTATGGGACAATAGCCTGTACCTGCATAATGGTGGCCGTATTGGTCTTACTCTGGGATATCAGCTGAACCAGCGCCGCGAATTTGGCGATGTGCTGGCGCCATCTACACCGGAACTGTACCTGCACCTGCAAACTTTTAACTATGCGTTGAAGTATTACCTGCCCGAAATGAACGGCTGGCAAACAACCGTAGGTGTAAATGGGATGCAGCAAACCAATCAGAATAAAGGAGAAGAATTCCTGATCCCCGCATACGACCTGTTCGATTTTGGCGCATTTGCAGTAACCAGCAAAACATTCAATAAGCTCACCCTGACCGGAGGCGTACGTTTCGATAACCGCTCGTTGAATTCCAAATCACTGCTTCTGGACGCAGATGGCAAACCTGCCAATACCGGTGATACAAAGTTTGACGCCTTTAAGCGCAACTTCAATAATGTATCCGCCAGCGTTGGGCTCAGCTATGAGGCCAGTGATCAGGTGGTGCTGAAGCTCAATGCAGCAAGAGGTTTCCGCGCTCCGAACATTGCAGAACTTTCCGCCAACGGCGTGCATGAAGGAACCATCAAGTATGAATATGGCAACCAGGATCTCAAACCGGAGGTAAGCACACAGGTAGATGCGGGCGTGGATTTTAACACCGAACACGTTTCCCTGTCGGCCAGCCTGTTTTACAACCATATCAATAACTTCATCTTCTCCCGCAAACTGTTCAATGCAGCCGGCACGGACTCCATTCCTGCCACAGATAACGATGAAGGATATGCTGCGTTTAAATATCAGCAAACAGATGCCAACCTTTATGGTGGAGAGCTGATGCTGGATATTCACCCGCACCCGATCGACTGGCTCCATTTTGAGAACACTTTTTCTTATGTAAGAGCTACTACTGCTAACAGTTCCGACTCTACGAAATATCTTCCTAATATCCCGGCAGCACACTGGTTGTCTGAATTAAAGGGAAGATTTAAGAACGTAGGAAAAAGCCCGCTGAAGAATGCCTATATAGGTGTGCAGATGGATCTGAATTTTGCACAGAATGACGTGTTCTCTGCTTATGAAACAGAAACCCCCACTTCCGGTTATACTCTCTTTAACGCCGGGTTGGGCAGTGATTTTGTAAACAGGAAGAATAAAACATTGTTCTCCCTGCATTTCGCAGTCAATAACTTAACAGATGTGGCTTACCAGAATCACCTGAGCAGGTTGAAATATGCGCCCATCAATGAGGTAACCGGCAGATCTGGTGTATATAATGTTGGCCGGAATTTCAGTGTGAAACTCGCAATCCCGATTGATTTTAAATAGTGTTAATGGTTTCTTTTAAAAGGCTCCTGCATCCGCAGGGGCTTTTTTTATGCCGGTTGCTGTTTCTTTTACGGAATCTGCTATCCTGGTATAGGTAGCCTTGTTATTTTTTATTTTAAAGAAGATCTTCCGGGATGTTGCAGGTATTGTATTGATTCCTACTGCAGTATCCGTTCCCGTTATTATCAGTTGGGGGACGGGGATAACGGTATCGCTGGTATCTATAGCCCGCATATAATTGATCAGCCGCCTGCCTTCCCTGGTAATATGAATGGTTTGCATACCTGTTCCGGAATTGGCAATAGATGCAGTTATCCCCGCCGCCTCAAATATGGCGCTATCGCTGTTAATATTTCCACTGGTAAGGGTAAAGGGCGCTGGCTCCGCCTGTACATCCGATATAGCAGCAGAAGCAGCTCCGGAAGAGGTTTTGGTGGCCGGCTGCTTGCAGCTCAGTATTAACACAGGGAGCAGTAATAAGGTTCTTTGCACGATGAGTAACTTATTTGAAAAGATAAAGCTATTAAATTTTATGGAACCGGTCATTGTCCACCGACTATATATAAAGGTTACTTATGTATTAATTATAGCAATAACATTATAATATTTGATGATTTGTATAATTTTACAGGGCCGGAGGCAAACTCCCTGCAGGCGGGCTTGATAAGTAAAATCGTTTTTCCGGTACAAATACCGCCTGGTTTTACCATTGATGTAAAAATTTAGTTGAAATATTGATAGATTTTGTAGTTTAGAGGATCATTACTTAAGTAAGTGTCAGATTGAATGTCCTGCCAGGAGGAACAGTTCCCTCAGTTTTCAAAAATTGGTTTTTGTATTAAGATTTTTCTGACCACCATTGGTTCAGATTTTGGTTGAAAAAGAAAGGGGCTGTTTTCACAGCCCCATATTTTTTTCGGTTATCTTATTTTAATGTTGATGTGTGGGCTTATTCAGCTTTGCCGTTTCCTCATCATAGTATACAAAGAAATACAGATAAATAGCTCTGGACAACCGCATCAGCCATGGTTGTATAAGCACCAGCAACACCCCGTTCACGCCAAGCCATATAAAAATGCTGTTATCTCTCCAGGTTAATCCAAAAAACAACCAGAACCAGATCAGGTTAAATACACTGAACGCCACTGATAAAGCATAACTAACATAGCCTGTTCCAAACCAGAAGCCCGTTTCCAGCTCATATTTCTGTCCGCATACAGGGCAGTTATCGTACATGTTGAAGATCTTCGAAAACCTGAGGTGAAACGGGTTCTGATCCCTGAACATATCTCCTTTCCTGCATCTGGGGCATTTCATAGTCAGCATGCTAACAAAATAATTAGGGCGCCTGGGCTGTTGTGTACTCATCTTACAAAATTAATCAATTACTTCTTAGTCACCCAAAGCGCACTATACCGCTTCTGTTTTGCGCTCGCCGATCTGTTGTCTCCACATGGCATAATACAGGCCTTTTTCAGCCACCAGGTCTGCATGTTTGCCCACTTCTACGATATGTCCTTTTTCCAGTACATAAATACGGTCGGCATGCATAATAGTGCTGAGGCGGTGTGCAATCATCACGGTAATATGTTGCTTGGTGGCCGTTACTTCACGTACCGTTTTGGTAATTTCTTCTTCTGTAATGGAATCCAGCGCTGATGTAGCTTCATCAAATACCAGCAGGCGTGGTTTTCGCAGCAGTGCCCTGGCAATGGATAAACGTTGTTTTTCACCGCCGGAAATTTTAATGCCGCCTTCACCAATTACTGTTTCAAGTCCTTTGTCGGCCCTGGCCAGTAAGGAATAGCAGGAGGCTTTATCCAGGGCTTCCATGATGTCTGCATCGCTGGCTCCGGGATTTACAAATAACAGGTTTTCGCGGATGGTGCCTGCAAAAAGCTGGGTATCCTGCGTAACAAAACCTACCTGATGGCGCAGGTCTTCCATGTCTACGTCGTTGGCATCTACCCCGTTGTAGTAAATATGCCCTTCATTTGGTTTGTACAAGCCAACCAACAGCTTTACCAGCGTGGTTTTACCGGATCCTGAGGGTCCTACGAAAGCAATGGTTTCCCCTACATTTACGGAGAAGTTCACCTTATCCAGGGCTTTGGTGGCCGCAGTGAGGTGTTTAAACCCTACCTGTTTGAACAGCAGTTCATCAATATGCGTCACCTTTACAGGGTTGGCGGGCATTTCCTCTACCGGCGTGTTCAGGATGCTCTGGAAATTCAGCAGCGACACCTGTGCCTCGCGGTAATTCAGGATAATATTGCCAAGTTCCTGTAGCGGCCCGAAAATGAAGAAGGAATACAGCTGTAGTGTCATCAGCTGTCCTATGCTCACTACATCACGGTAAATGTAAAACAGGAGCAGGAACAGGATGGCTGAGCGCATCAGGTTCACAAAAGTGCCCTGTACAAAACTGATACTGCGGATGCTCCGCACTTTTTTCAGCTCCAGTAACAGGATCTTCATGGTAGTGGAGTTTAAGCGCCTGATCTCCTGATTGGAGAGGCCCAGGCTCTTTACCAGCTCGATGTTCCGGAGTGATTCTGTGGTAGATCCTGCCAGTGCGGTGGTTTCCTTTACAATTGTTTTCTGTATCACCTTGATTTTCCTGCTCAGTACACTCATAAGGATGGTTAGCAGGATACAGCCGGTGAGGTACACAAAAGGCAGGCTCCAGTGCACCGTGATGGCGTATACCATCACAAATACCACACCTATCAGCGATACAAAAAGCACGTTTACAAAGGCGGTTATGAATTTTTCACAGTCAACCCGTACCTTCTGGAGGATAGCCAGCGTTTCACCACTGCGCTGGTCTTCGAACTGCTGGTAAGGCAGGCGGAGTGAGTGTTTCAACCCATCGGTATACACCTGGGCGCCGAATTTCTGCACAATAACATTCACAAAGTAATCCTGGAAAGCCTTGGCTATCCTGGACACCATTGCCACACCTATGGCTGCGGCCACCAGTAACAGTACCCCTGTAAGGTACTCGTTCTCCGGCCGGAATAGCCCGTCTTTAAAAGTTTTTGGATGAGAAGCGAACCTGTCAATGATCCATCCGAAGATCATAGGGTCCATCAGTGAGAAAAGCTGGTTAATACTGGCCAGAGCCATTGCTAATACGACCAACCATTTATATCTCTTCAAATAATGCAGTAATAGTTTCATATATCCGTTTTCCTGAGGTGCAAAGTTACTGTATGTTGCCACATATTTCGGGGAAAAGTACTGGCTATTTTAGTCAAAAAACGCTAACTTAATATTAAGTTCTTTGTAAAGACACAGGTGAGATATCTATTATCTAAATAAATCTCCACATATGAAAACGTATGATGAAAAACATATCAAAAACATCGTACTGTTAGGTGCACCCAAAAGCGGCAAAACTACCCTCTCTGAAACCATGTTATTTGAAGCCGGCATCATCAGTAAACGAGGCTCAATTGAAGAGAAAAATACCGTGTCCGACTACCACGATATTGAGCATGAACGGGGAAACTCCGTATATGCTACCCTGATGCACACTGAATGGAAAGATTATAAGATCAATATTATAGACACCCCCGGACTGGAAGATTTCATAGGGGAGGTAATTGCAGCCATCCGCGTATCTGATACAGCTGTTCTCCTGCTTAATGCCCAATACGGGGTAGAAGTGGGAACGGAGCTGGTATGGGATTATGTGGATAAATACCGGAAACCCACCATACTGGCCGTTAATCAGCTGGATGCGGAACTCGCCAACTTTAATAAAACAGTGGAAGATGCCGTTCGGGTGCTCGGCAGCCCTGTTACTATTATGCAGTATCCCGTTAATACCGGTCCCGGGTTCAATGCCATCATCGATCTGCTGAAAATGACTATGTACCGCTTCCCGGAAAGTGGTGGTAAACCCGAAAAACTCCCCATCCCCGATAGCGAAAGGGAAAGGGCTGATAAGCTGCACAATGAGCTGGTGGAGAAAGCCGCTGAAAATGATGATACCCTGATGGAGCTGTATTTTGAAAAAGGTAGTCTTGATGAAGATGAGCTTCGCCAGGGTATCAAGATAGGTATGCTCAATCATCATGTATTTCCCCTGTTCTGCTTATCCGCTAAAAATAATATGGGCAGCGGCCGCCTGATGGGATTTATCGATAATGTAGCCCCCGGTGCAGTGGAAATGCCTGCGGAAACCACTACCGGAGGCAAATCTGTTCCCTGTGATCCTGCAGGTCCGGCGGGATTATTTGTTTTTAAAACTTTACAGGAGCCGCATATCGGCAGACTTACCTATTTTAAAGTGATGTCGGGAGAAGTAAAAGGCGGTATGGAGCTGTTCAACGAAGCAGGCAATACTACCGAGCGTATCAGCCAGCTGTTTATTGCAGACGGGAAAAACCGCAATAATATAGAACGCCTCCGGGCGGGGGATATAGGCTGCACACTGAAAATGAAAAACACGGTCACCAATCAGACACTGGCAGAGAAAAATTTCCCCGGGCAAATTGCTCCTATCGATTTTCCTGTCCCTAAAGTGCGTGTAGCCATTGAAGCGAAGAACAAGGCCGACGATGAAAAGCTCAGCGAGGTACTGGCGGAAATTCACATGGAAGACCCGACGCTGATTGTGGAGTTTAACCGGGAACTGAAACAGGTGATCCTCCACGGACAGGGAGAACTGCATTTACTTGTTACCAAATGGCGGCTCGAAAATATTTATAAAATGCAGGTGGCATTCCATGCGGCAAAAATACCCTACCGTGAAACCATTCAGAAGCCTGCCCAGGCTTCCTATCGCCATAAAAAGCAATCCGGTGGCGCGGGCCAGTTCGGAGAGGTATTTATGAAAATAGAGCCCTGGTATGAGGGTATGCCGCCCTATAAAGAGCACACCGTGCGCGAATCTGAAGAGATAGCGTTGAACTGGGGCGGCAAACTGGTATTCAACAACTGTATCGTAGGGGGCGCTATTGATAGCCGCTTCCTGCCATCCATTCTCAAAGGGGTGATGGAGAAAATGCAGGAAGGGCCACTTACCGGCTCGTACGTACGCGATATACGTGTGAGCGTATACGATGGTAAAATGCACCCGGTGGACAGTAACGATATTTCCTTTAAAATAGCCGGGATGATGGCTTTCCGCGAAGCCTTCCACCAGGCGGCCCCGCAGCTGCTGGAGCCGGTTTACGACCTGGAGGCGGTGGCTCCGGATGTTATGATGGGCGATATTATGAGCGAACTGCAAACGCATCGGAGCATTATAACGGGAATGGATACACTGAATGGTTACCAGGTTATCAAAGCACGAACGCCACAGGCGGAAATAGACAAGCTGTTTGCAGCGCTGCGTAATGTTACCCAGGGCAAAGCCAAGCTAAAGTCCCGGTTCGCCGAATACGCGCCCGTTCCCGCAGAAATGCAGCGGAAACTGAGTGAAAGTTATAAAGAAGATCTGGGTGTGTAACCGCCACAGGCGCGGATTTCATTTCAGGAAGAAGACCTGGATGTAATCGCCTGATAATTGCAGGGAAGATTGCTCCTGCCGAACTTTTGTTGGCCGAATGGTGAAAGGAACATTGCTGCTTTGCATCAATGCCACCATAGGCCACATTCCCAGCAGTGTTTATTTGTACCCAGGATTATGTTGGTTATAATTTTGGATTTTACTGTATTCTTTTCACCCTGTCCTAACTTAGTTCCCCCAATTTTCCCTGTCAAGGCTTCTGAACTGTATGGCTTCGGCCATATGCACAGGTTCTACGCTACGACTTCCTTCAAGGTCGGCAATTGTTCTGCTTACTTTCAGTATCCGGTCGTAAGCACGGGCGGATAGCTTTAGTTTCTCCATGGCCTGCCCCAGTTGTTCCCTGCATTTATCACTGATCACGCACACCGTTGCCAGCAGGCGGCTATGCATTTGCGCATTGCAGTAAATCCCTTCATAAGCGGCAAACCTGCTGGCCTGGATAGCCCTCGCAGCAATCACACGTTCACGTATATACGTACTTTTCTCTGCGGCATTGGTCGACGACAGGTCCGCAAACTTCACCGGCGTTACTTCCACGTGGAGGTCTATACGATCCAGCAGCGGCCCCGATACTTTATTCAGGTATTCCTGTACCTGCCCGGGAGCACAGGAACATTCCTTATCCGGATGGTTGAAATAACCGCAGGGACAGGGATTCATAGATGCCAGCAACATGAAACTGGCGGGAAAGTCGATAGCCGTTCTTGCCCGGGAAATGGTCACTCTTCTTTCTTCTACCGGTTGCCGCATTACTTCCAGCACCTTCCGTTTAAACTCAGGCAGCTCATCAAGGAACAGTACACCGTGATGTGCCAGTGAAATCTCTCCCGGCTGCGGGATGCTGCCGCCGCCTACCAATGCGGCATCACTGATGGTGTGATGCGGGGAACGGAACGGGCGGTGGGTGATCAGTGAAGTGTGCTCCGGCAACTTACCGGCCACGGAATGAATTTTAGTGGTTTCCAGTGCTTCCTGTAAGGTGAGTGGCGGCAGTATGGTAGGCAGTCGCTTTGCCAGCATGGTTTTGCCGGCTCCGGGCGGTCCTATCAGTATTGCGTTGTGACCACCGGCAGCGGCAATTTCAAGGGCACGCTTGATCTGTTGCTGGCCTTTAACTTCACTGAAATCCATACTGAAGCCGGCCTGCGTGGAATAGAACTCATCACGCCGTGCTGAAACAGGCGTAAGACTACCAGGATCATTCAAAAAGTTAATGGCTTCGGAAATATGTGAAATGCCATATACTTTCAAACCATCCACCATAGCCGCTTCCAGTGCATTTTGTTTGGGCAGTATAAAGCCCCGGAAGCCGTCTTTCAACGCCTGCATAGCTATGGGCAGCGCGCCTTTAACAGGCTGGATGGTGCCATCCAGCGAAAGCTCTCCCATAAGCACATAGTGCTCCAGGTGAATGGGCGATACCTGCCCGGAAGCGGCAATAATACCGGCGGCAATGGGCAGGTCGTACGCTGCGCCGGCCTTGCGTATAGCCGCAGGCGCCATATTTACCACGGTCCGCGTTCTGGGCATGCGCAGTCCCATGCACTGGATAGTGGACTCTATACGCCGTTCGCTTTCCTTTACAGCATTGTCCGGCAGTCCGACAATGAATAATTTATTGCCTTTGGAAGATACATTTACCTCTATGGTAATGGTAATGGCATTTACGCCAAGGATGGCGCTGCCGTAGGTTTTAACAATCATATGGATATCTGGGTTAACAGGTACGAATATAAGCATTTAACTGTTGGAAAACGTTGTTAAGCTCCCGGCAGTTAAATGCTTCCTGTTATTTTATCTGCGTAAGCAGATCCAGTACCTTCTCTCTTTTAAGGATCAGGTAACCAATTTTTTCTTTGGCGATTCCATCTTTCAGCAGGTAAGTAAAATGAAGGTCATCATCAATAACGGTCGACTCAAAATACTTGAACTGGATCCGTTTTTCATTGCTCAGTTCTTCCGCTACTTCATACAGGTGTGTGGAAAGGATGAACAGGCAGTTGGTGCTTTGAAGGAACCCCCTGATCACGGCCAGGGAACAATTCCGGGCGTCTTCCACATTAGTGCCTTTAAACATTTCATCGATCAGTACCAGCCAGTTTTTACCGTTGCTGATTTGAAGGATGGTATTTTTGATGCGTTGTACTTCACTGTAAAAATAACTTTCTCCCTTAAAAATATTATCCTGTACCTGGATGTTACTGAAGATGCCGTGAAAGAAGCTCAGCTCCATATCTTTTGCAGGCACGCCCATGCCTATATGTGCCAGGAACACGGCCACTCCTGCGGCTTTGATAAAGGTAGTTTTGCCGGCCATATTGGCGCCGGTAAGAAACATGAAATGAGCTGCTTCATCGAGCTTTACATCATATGCCACGGGCTCGGGAAGAATGATATGATAAAGTTGTGTGGCTTTAATAACCGGTCTGCTGCTGCCGGAAAAAACAGGGAACTGCAGGTTGAAATGCTTAATGGCCTTGGCCATCGCATAGAAGGCATCCAGCTGCTGGTAAAGGGTTACCAGTTCCTGGATCACTTTCCTATGTTTCTTCCGGATATAATTATCATAACGGAGGATCTCTACAAAATTCAGCTTGCCTTCTTCATCAGCTTTTAAAATATCATAAAATTCTTTTTTGGTGAGCAGCTGCTGTGCCCTGTCCAGCAACACTTTCAGCACAGTTGGCGTTTCATCGGAATTGAAGGCATTGATAAATGTGCGGAAGCCTTTCAGTAATATTACCAGTTGCGTGAAAGAGAATTTGATATAGCCATAATCAGGCGCATAGATAGTTTTATTGAGTACCGCATGAAGGTATAAAGCAATGCCTTCGGTACTGGAAATAGGCTCAATCTGCGCATCCATATAGTTTTCCACCACTACTATGGTTCCGTTGGAGATGATAGACGGCCAGTTGCTCTCCCGTTCCAGGATGTATTGCAATGCACGCTGCCTGTTCTTAATGGCATTGATATCGGATAAAGGATTGCTGTAGAGTTGCCGCAGGTATTCACGGCCGCCGGCTGTGGTAGTGAAATCAAGGCGGTGGAACAGGGAGAATTCTTCGTCGCGGTTAAAAATAGACAGGTCGTAGTAGGATGTTTTGTCCAGTTGCATGCAGCATCTTTTTGGTGAATATACGGTGGAAGATGCAAGGATAGAAAAATTCCATAAGAATTGAAAGGCTGTGCCGGCATTACCGTAAATGCAGCCATCCCGGCTGCATTTACGGTAGCAAAAATATTATCGGCTGAAGGCCAGTCGCTGCCCCAATACGTTCTCATTAAAAACGCCGTTGGCATAGGCGAGGTGGCCGCTTACAAAAGTATGTGTTACCGCAGCCGGGAAAGTATGACCTTCAAACGGGCTCCAGGCGCATTTATAATGAATATTCTCTTTGGTAACATTGGTCTGGTCCTGCAGATCCACTATTACGCAATCGGCATAATATCCTTCTCTCAGAAACCCTCTTTCCTTTATCTGGAAGCAGATAGCGGGAGCATGGCTCATTTTCTCCACCACTTTTTCCAGGGAGAGGTTACCTTTCTTTACATATTCCAGCATCAGCAGCAGGCTGTGTTGCACCAGCGGAACGCCGGAAGGGGCCTGCAGGTAAGGCTGTTGTTTTTCCTCCCAGGTGTGGGGGGCATGATCGGTGGCAATAATATCCAGCCGGTCGTCCAGGAGTCCCTGCCAGAGTGCGGTTTTGTTGTCGGCTGATTTAATGGCAGGGTTGCATTTGATCAGGTTGCCATATTGGGCATAATCATCTGCGGTGAAGTGAAGGTGATGAACACATACTTCTGCCGTAATCCGTTTTTCAGCCAGCGGCAGCATATTACCAAACAGCTGGAGCTCCCTTGCTGTGGAGATATGCAGGATATGCAGGCGGGCATTGTGTTTTTGTGCAAACTGGATCGCTACCAGGGAAGATTCAAAACAGGCTTCTACGTTGCGTATCAACGGATGATCCGCTGCGGTGAGGCGATCCCCTTTTTCCCGCTGGTAGGCTTCCATGTTGGCGCGGATAATTTTTTCATCTTCGCAATGGGTGGCGATCAGCAACTCACTGTTCGAAAATACGGTTTCTAGGGTGAGGTAGTTATCTACCAGCATGTTGCCGGTGGAAGACCCCATGAATATTTTTACGCCGCAAACACTTTCTTTTTTGGCGTTTGTTTTCAGTATTTCTTCCACATTATCATTGGCGGCTCCCATAAAGAAGGAGTAGTTGGCCAGCGAATGTTGTTGGGCAATGCTGTATTTATCTTCCAGCAGTTCCTGTGTGAGCGCAGCTGGTTTGGTATTGGGCATTTCCATAAAGCTGGTGGTACCGCCGGCTACTGCAGCGCGCGCTTCAGTATAAATATTGGCTTTATGGGTTAAGCCCGGTTCCCGGAAATGCACCTGGTCGTCTATAACGCCCGGTAACAGGTGTTTGCCTTCCCCGTTAATTTCAGTGTAGTTACCGCTGATGGTGATATTTGGCGCTATTTTTTCAATGCGGTGGTCTTTGATCCATACATCCTGTACCGTGGTGCGCCCTTCGTTTACCACGGCTATATTCCTGATGAGGTAGTTTTGCATGGCGCAAAGGTAAAAAAATCAGCGTAATCACGGTTGATCAGTCTGATCCTGAACAAGACAAGCCGCCGGAGGCGATCATAGATCTATCCCTCCAAATGAATCGAAAACACGATCATTCTTGATTGCAGTTTCTCCACCACATTGGAATACCGCAGGTTGGGGTCTTTCACGTGTACATTGCCAAAACCGTTGCTGATCTTAAACTCCGGGGCAAAAATGAAGCTCTCGAAATAAAATTCAAAGCCGGCGCCGGCTTCATAGCCATAATCGCTCTTCCTGATCTTTACAAGATCTTCTGCCCGGCGTAAACGGGCATTGGAAGCAAGGTCATAATCATATTTAAGGCCCGCAATAGTATAAACGCGCATATTGCCTATGCGGTCTGATTTAAACTTGATCTGCAGGGGGAAGCTCAGTAATATAGACTCGATCTTTTTATCCGTATCCTGGGGTTTCGGGTAAGTCTCCCGGTAGTAAAGGTTTTTGGAAGCAAATATAAGCTGCGGGTTGAAGCGCAGGTCAAAATGCTCACTCAGCCTGGCATTGGCCAGCAGCCCCAGGTTAAACCCCATAGTTTTCAGCGGCTCCGCTATCATTATAGAGTCATCGGCCAGGAAAGCGGGGGAATGCTCCAGTTTGAAATACGACTGGTTTGCGGCCAGCGTAATACCAAAATAATAGGGTTTTGCATCGTGTTCCAACATATTCATCTGGGTTTGCGCCCTTGCAGGAAGTACCCCGAATATAATGAATATCAGCGCGTAGCGCAATAAATGGAACATATGCCGAATGTTAGCGTTTTGCATGTAACGGCCTGGAAACGGGTATTGGTTAAAATAGTTCGCATTGCTTCACCCTGGGGAAACGCTTTCACAGATTCCGGCAGGTAACTGTAAGCCGCCTGGCTTTTGGCTACCCACTTCCCGATCAGGGGAGTAACATAACGAAAATACGAATTATATAATTGTTTAATAGGAAAAACTGTGGGATTCGAAAACTCAAGTATCACCAATTTACCACCCGGCTTTAAAACCCTGTACATCTCAGACAATCCTTTCTCCAGGTTCTCAAAATTACGCACACCGAATGCCACTGTTATGGCATCAAACGTTTGATCGGGAAAACTTATTGTTTCGCTATCGCCGGCTTGCAGGGTTATTTTGTTGCTTAACCCCGCTTTCAGGATCTTTTCCCGCCCGTGGCTCAGCATTCCCTCAGAAATGTCAATTCCCACAATTTTGTCGGGATGCAGCCGCTTTTCCGCCATAATAGCAAAGTCGCCCGTACCGGTAGCCACGTCCAGCATGAGTTTGGGCTGAAGCGATTTCAGGTACGCCAGTGCCTTTTTGCGCCATATAATGTCGATCCCGAGCGACATAAAGTGATTAAGAAAGTCGTAGCGGTAAGCAATATCATCAAACATGGTCGCTATCTGCTCCTTCTTGCTTAATTTTGATCCTTCAAAGGGAACGATCTTCTGAACATTTGCATTTTCTGACATAGTGCGCAAAGTTAAAGAAATGTAGTCATGTGACAGTATGCAAAAACAGGGATACGGGATTTTTAATGGAACAAAGCAATATCATTATGATTATTAAATCAGCAGAATATCTTATCAGCAGCCCCAGTTGGGAGAAATGCCCCAACCCCATATGGCCGGAATACGCATTCATCGGCCGTTCAAACGTTGGTAAATCTTCGTTGATCAATATACTGGCTAACAATGAAAAACTGGCCAAAACTTCCGGAACACCGGGTAAAACACAAATGATTAATCATTTTGCCATCAATAACGCCTGGTACCTGGTAGACCTGCCCGGCTACGGATTTGCCAAAAGAAGTTTGTCGCAGCGCCGCCAGTGGGAACAGATGATCGAAAATTACCTGCGTAAACGGCCCAACCTCGCCAGCGTATTTGTGTTGATCGACAGCCGCCATCAACCACAGAAAATTGATATTGATTTTATTAACCAGCTGGGAGAATGGAATGTGCCGTTCAGCCTTGTGTTCACTAAGGCAGATAAAAGTACCCAGGCGGAAGTCAGTAAAAATGTAAAAGCATTCCTCAATAAAATGAGGGAAACCTGGCAGTTCCTCCCCCCTAACTTTATTACTTCTACCGTGAAGAAAACCGGCAGGGATGCTATCCTCACTTACATCGATGAGCTGAATGCACAATTCCGGGCCATCGCTTAGTAATGCTTTCTTATATACACATTATTGTTACCCCGGTATTCCGGGGTAATTTTTTATATTTATTTGTTTATCTCAGCCAGTGATGGTATTTTTTGCTTAAATACTGTTGGAATGCCGGATATCGCAGATGAAATACTGTGTAAAAAGATAATAGAGCAGGATGAAGATGCCTTCAGGGTGCTATACGAAAAATACCGGGATCACATATATGGCTATACCATGAAGCTTTGCGGGTTACCGGAAGTAGCATCCGACGCAGTTCAGGAAGTATTTATGAAGATATGGGTAAAAAAAGATACCCTGAACCCGGAGCTATCTATCAAATCTTACCTCTATACTACTACCCGCAATTATGTATTTGATTACCTGAGAAAAGCAGTACATGACCAGAAATTCCGTGAATATTTTCTGCAGATCTATACAGAAGATACCGGCCTTATGGACGATATCCTTTACACCAGGCAACTGGAAGTCATTAAAATGAATGCCATTGCCCGGCTACCGGCCCAGCGTCAGCTGATTTTCAGAATGAGCAAAGTACAGGGCTGCTCTAACCAGGAAATAGCAGATCAGCTGGGCATTTCCGTTAACACCGTGAGAGATCAGCTGGTAAAAGCCTCCCGCTTTGTAAGACACTATCTCTGCCAACACGCCGATATTTCGATTATCGTTACCGCCTTTTGCCATATCATCCGTTTCTGAAAAAATATTTTCAGGAACGATCGTCTTTTAATGTTATCCGATCGTATTAGTGTTATGTCAACCGTGAACAATGGAAGAAAGTAAGGAACGGATCAGGGTTCTCTTTATTAAATTAACCAAAAAGGAATGTACCCGGGAAGAGCGGCAGGAGCTTCTCGCCTGGTTACAGGAAAACCCTGCGCCGGAGTATTTGCCGGAGGTGGAGGATTTACTGCAGCAGGAAAACTGGCCCGTAATGCCGGCAGATACAGCCAACCGGGTTTTCACCGCCATTATGCAGCATACACCATCCAAACCGGTGATCCCGCTGTGGAGAAGAACCGCGTTCAGGGTGGCGGCGACCCTGGTACCGCTTGTTGGCCTGGCAGCCCTCGTATTGTTCTTTTACAGGGATAAAGATAAACGCCACTTTGCGAATAACACCCGCCAGGTGCAGATCATACGGCTGGAGGATGGTACCGTGATAAATCTTAACCAGCGCAGCAGCCTCACCGTAAGCACATCTCCCGGTAAAAATAAACGCAGGGAAGTATGGCTGAAAGGAGAAGCCTTCTTTACCGTGATGCACCAGGCTGGTAATCCGTTTGTAGTACATACTGCCAGTGGTATCGATGTAAATGTACTGGGCACTGCCTTTAATGTGAGCAGCATAGACAACAACGCTGCGGTAGTGCTGAACGAAGGAAGCGTAAAAGTTAACACCAGCACAGGAGACGCACTGCAGCTACATCCCGGTGAAATGGCCGATTACAGCGCAAGTACCAGAATGCTCACCAGGCTGAAAGTAGATACCCTCTTCCAGACATCCTGGAGATACAACCTGATGGCATTCAAAGGAGAACCCCTGAGAACAGTGATGCAAAAACTCGGTGAACAATATGACTATGAAATAACATTTGATCAGGAAGAAACAGAAGAATTACTGTTTACAGGTTACATACCGTCTGATAACCTGCAACAGGCCATTGCTACGATAGAACAGTCCTTTAATTTAAAATTCATTTTACAACACAGAATCATCCGTGTAAGCAACAAAAAAATCCTTTAGAGACAACCAAAACTTAGTTATGAAAAGAGTTAAATCAATCAGTACCCTACTGATAATGGTCACCGCTTTGCTATGCTGTTTGCAATGGTCAGAAGCACAGAAATTAAAAGCGGGTACCCCTGAAAACAAAGTAAACGCTGTACCACTTATTACCGTGATCAATGAACTGGAAGCAAAATTTGATGTACGCTTTAGTTACAACACCAACCTGCTGAAAGGAAAAAATGTGCTCCTGCCAAACACAAATACCTTCCAGGCGGATAATATTGAAAGTAACCTTAACAAGTGTATGGCGCGCGCTTGGATTGGTATGCAGGAAAATCAACGGAAAACTATACGTGGTAAAAGCGGAAGATGCCACTGATGCAAAGTCCGTACAGGCTGCAGCCGCTAACACCGCGCCATTGCAAAGTATTAAAGGTTCGGTAAGGGATTCTCTGGGTAATGCATTGCCAGGCGTTATTGTTCAGGTGAAAGGTACTTCCAAAGCCGCAATTACAGATAAAGACGGCAATTTTTCCATCGATAATGTAAATGATGGCGATGTACTGTTGTTCAGCTTCATGGGCTATACGCCAAAAGAATATACCGTGAAAGGAGAACAGTCTGTTCACATTGTGCTCAGCGATCAGGCCATCAGTATTGACCAGGTGGTGGTTACTGCGCTCGGTATCAAACGCCAGGAAAAAGCCCTGGGATACGCTGTGCAACGGGTAAAAGGAGAAGCGGTACAAACCGTGAAAGGAGTAGATATAGCTACTTCCCTTACCGGCCAGGTATCCGGCCTTGTGATCAAGAACTCCACGGAATTTTTTGCGAAACCTACTATTGAACTAAGAGGGGAAAGCGCTTTACTGGTAGTAGATGGTGTACCCTATGGTAATATGACTTTACGCGATATTCCTACAGATGATATAGAAAGCCTCGATATCCTCAAAGGGCCCACTGCCTCGGCATTATATGGCTCCAGGGCTGCCGGTGGCGTAATCCTCATCACCACAAAAAAGGGAACAGGTACAGGGTTATCTGTAAACGTGAACAGCAATACCATGTTCCAGAGCGGCTTCCTTGCCATACCTAAATCACAAACTTCTTACGGCCGTGGTCAGAACGGGAAAATTGATAACGACTATGTATGGGGGCCCAGGCTGGATGCAGGAAATACGGCCAGGGACTGGAATCCGGTTACCAAACAGTTTGAAGACAACAGGCCGCTGAACTCCATAGGCAAAGATAACCTGAAGAATTTTATGGAACTGGGCATTGTTACCAATAACAACATCAACGTGTCTCAAAGTGGTAAATACGGCAGCTTCCGCGCTTCCCTGAACCATATTTACAATAAAGGACAGTTCCCCAATGCCAAACTGAATATGTATAATTTCACCCTGGGCGGAGAATTGAAGGCTTCCGAAAAATTCAGCCTCGAAGGACATATGGGCGTAAGCAAGCGGATGGCCCCACAGATATGGGGAACCGGCTATGGTAACCAGGGATATATTTACCAGCTCACCATGTGGACCGGCCCCGAATACGATATCCGCCAGTACCGCGATTACTGGAAAACTCCCAATCAGACGCAGAACTGGATGTACACCAATTGGTACGATAATCCCTACCTCATTGCCTACGAAAAACTGGATGCCATTCAGCAGAATACTACCAATGCAAGTCTTACCGCCAATTATAAATTCACCCCGGATCTGAACCTGCTGGTGCGCATCGGTTATGATGTTTACAACAACAAAGAGACCTTTACCAACCCAACCGCCAATATCTATTCTACCCGCGGCGGATGGAATGCCCGGGGATTATACAGTATCAATAATACCTGGGGCTGGAGCACCAACGATGATGCCATGCTTAGTTACAATAAAAAGGCGGGCGACTGGAACTTCGAAGCAATGGTGGGCGGAACTATTTATTACTGGGTGGATGAAGGACTGAAAGCCTCCACGAAAAACGGGTTAACAAGCCCTACTTTCTTTTCGCTCAACGGCTCTGTAGAACCGCCTACCTTCACGCCCGCCTATAACAGCAGGCAGGTGAACAGTTTGTATGGAAGAGCTGCTGTAAGCTGGCGTAATACAGTGTTTATTGACGCTACAGGGCGTAACGACTGGAACTCTGCACAACCGGCAGACAACAGGGCATATTTTTATCCGTCCGTTGGTTCCAGTGTGGTATTGTCTGAGTTATTTAAGATGCCTGCATTTACTGACATGTGGAAAATACGCGGTTCCTGGGCCACGTTTAAAACTCCCGCAGATGTGTACGACATCAACCGCCTGTACTCTACTGTTACGGGCGCCTGGAATGGCACCAATTCCGCCAGTTATCCCAGCAATCTGCTGGGCATAAACCTGCTGCCCAGTTCACAACGCACCTGGGAAATTGGTACTGTCGCTTACCTGTTTAAAAAGCGCCTGAATATAGACGTTGCCTATTTTAATAAGTATTATTACAACCGGCAAACTTCCGTTTCTATTCCCAGCTCCTCGGGCTTCCTCAGCACACTGGTAAATACATCTGAAACCTATGTAAGGAAAGGCCTGGAAATTACTGTTGGCGGTACTATAATGAAGAAGAAAGATTTTCAATGGTTATCTACCATCAACTGGTCCAACCAACACCGTTATTATGTAGACCTCGATCCTGTATACTCCGCGCAAAGCCCCTGGGTGAAGAAAAAGGAAAGACTGGATACCTATACAGATTATTACTGGCTGAGAGATCCGGATGGCAATGTAATACACAACAGCGGCTATCCCGTGAAAAGCGATTACAAGAAAAAGTACGGTTACAGTGATCCGGATTTCAGCTTCGGTTTTATCAACACCTTCTCCTATAAGAATTTTACCGCATCACTCAATATAGATGGCCGTATCGGCGGATTGATGTACAACTATATCTATGATAAAATGTGGGACTCCGGCACCAATCCTGAATCCGATAACCAGTACCGTTATGATGAAGTAGTAAACGGTCTTACCAACTATGTAGGACAGGGTGTAAAGGTTACTTCAGGAAGCGTGACTTACGATAACTTCGGCAACATTACCAGTGATACCCGTAAGTATGCCGTAAACGATACCGAAGTATCTTACCAGAACTATGCACAGAACTTCAGAGGCGGTGATTATGGCGTGCAAAAGAAAACCTTTGTAAAGGTGCGTGAAATATCCGTTGGATACCGGTTTCCTGTCACTATGCTGGCGAAGAGCGGTATAAAAAATGCATCTGTTTCACTCACTGCACAGAACCTGTTCCTATTCACCGCTTTCAAATTTTCAGATCCCGATGTGGATGATGAAAACCTGAACTCGCCATCGCAACGGATGCTGGGTATCAATTTCAGAGTAGGGTTCTGATATCTTTCAACATCAAAATAAATCTCATGAAAAATAATTCATTGAAATATATACTGGCAGTATCCTTTACAGCCGCGTTGACTGCAGGCTGCTCAAAATTTGACAAGATCAATACCAACCCCAATAAAACCACACAGGTGAGCTCCGCTATGCTGGCCACCAATATGATCCTGAGCATTACCAGGTCTGATATCAGTACCACCAAAAGCTTTATGCAGCCTTACCTGCTGGGCAAATATCTTACCTGGGGAGAAGGACAGGAGAGCTTCCAGTATAACCGGTTGGGCAGAACCAATTTTAACCGGATCGCATTGCTGCGTAACGTACCACCCATGATAGGTTATGCGCCGGATGAACAACTCCGGAAATCCTATAATGCCTTGGGACATTTTATCAGGGCCTGGCAATTTTTTCAGACCACCATACAGGTAGGCGATATTCCTTATTCACAAGCAGTAAAAGGAGAGTCTGAGAATCTTATTCAACCTGAGTATGATACACAGAAAGCAGTGTTCCTCGGTATACTGAATGAACTGGATAGCGCTAACCTGCTTTTTGCAGAGGGTAACGACTTTAGCGGCGATCCTGTTTATAACGGTAAAGTAGATAACTGGCGCCGGCTGGCCAACAGCTTCGAATTACATGTGCTGATGAACCTGTACAGGAAAACAACTGATGCGGATCTGAAAGTTATAGAACGGTTTAAAGATATAGTGGCCAACAGACCGCTGATGCGTTCCTATGCAGATAATTTTGCGCTCACCTATACCGCTGCAGCCGGGCAAAACTATCCCTGGTCTGATGTACCGGCTGGTTCAGGTAACTCCTTTGTGAAATCCAATTACACCATGCTTACTGCCACGCTGATAGATCCGCTGAAGGCATTGCATGATCGTCGTTTGTTTTACTATGCCAAACCTTCGCCAGTTAAAATTGCAGCAGGTAAAACGGCAGATGATTATGATGCCTATGTAGGCGCAGAACCGTCTGATGCGTTTCCTGCTTTGCAATCTGTTCGGTTGTCTAAAGATTATTCCGATCTGAACAACCGCTATGTGAACCTGGTAAATGCAGAACCGGTAAGTGTTTTCAGCTATTCCGAATTACAGTTTGTATTGGCAGAAGCAGCGCTGCGCGGATGGATTACCGGCACACCTGCGCAAAACTATTATGCAGCCGGCATCACTAATTCCATGAAATTTACAGCAGCATATACACCGGATGTAGAAGACTATCATCACAATATGAAAATGGACGACAGTTATATCCAGGGCTACGTAACATCGGTGGCGCTCACGGGCAGTATGCAGCAGCAGTTGTCGCAGATCATTACACAAAAATATCTCGCAGGGTTCCTGCAGGGAGCAAACTACAATGCCTGGTACGAGCAGAGAAGAACAGGTTATCCTGTATTCAAACTGAATGCAACCACTAACCTGAATACGCCTGCCACGCAGTTTCCCGTAAGATGGCTTTACCCTGATAATGAGCTGAGCTATAACAATGCGAATCTCAACAATGCTATCCAGCGGCAGTTCAGTGGCAGCGATAATGTGAACAGCGTGATGTGGTTATTGAAAGATTAAAGCAAGAAGGGGGATGAAAGCGATATTCGTTTTCATCCCCCTTCTTAATAATAATTTTTTCATCAGTAAGCTACTTTACCATACGTCATTATGCAGGCATCTGAAAGATTGGGGGTTAGAATGATCGCATCGCTTTTAAAAGTGACGAAGAACTGATTGCTTTCGCCGATTGTCAGCACAGTTTCGTTGTTAACCTGCTTAATATGAAACGTGTCGGCGTTTTCTTTTACGTCATTGACAAATAATGTATACTGATTGCCATGGAAAACTATTTCCTGCTTATTGGTAACAGCTGCGCCTTGTCCGCTGAAACATCCTTCAACTTTTGCCAGCCGCCATTTTCCTTCTACGGAAGTAAGCAGAGGAGCGTCTTTCTTTTTACAGGCAGAAAAAACAGTTATTAAAAACAGGACAGGGAGGAAATAATAAAATTTCATAACAGGAGATTTGGATGTTATTAAAACAACAATTTCCAGATAGTGTGATCAGTTAAATATTTTATTGTTGATGATCGTTTGATTGATCTTTTTTTCAAAATCTGCAAAATAAGCAGGGACTGGTCCAAGGGGTATATCTAAATAAATTTCAGTGCTGTCTGTTGGATTTTTTTGTACATATATAAATGCCCGGTAAGGAGCATCAGTTGCGCCACGCGAAGAGTAAATATTTGGATCGGCTTTGATAGCTGTTCTTGGAAAGCTGTTTAGATAAGGCTTCAGGCTGTCATGCACATTACGGGGCAATTCCCTGGTGCTTTTCTCATTGTTTTTTTGAGTAATCACGTAGCTGCCATTTGCTGTGATTTGCAGGGTTTGGCTTTCCACATTGGGAACGCTCCAGCCTCCGTCAAAAACAAACAATGAGGTGGTATCAGGTGCTTCCACCATATCTTTTTTGCAGGAAAGCGCGCAGAGAGACGCCAGCAGCAATACGGCTGCCAATGATTTTGGTAGTATCATATAGAATGGGTGTTTATTGAATGTATAGCGTAGAAACCAGCGAAAAGTTACAATGGAAAGAGGGGATTGTATAGCTTGATAAGGGGAGAAAACGCCACCTGACGTGGTAGCACGTCAAAAAATTGGAGAGAGGTACAAAAAACGGGGCGCCTTAGTTCACTATCTTATTGGCGCAGCTGCTGCTGGCAAAGGCTTCGGGTTTGGCTTTAAAGGCAAAGCCCATCCCCAGGATATAGCCCATTGCTTCCCGCAGCGCCAGGTTGCTTTTGAACTGAGGGTTGGTATTGATGTCTGCGTGCACTTCCATGTCTACATCATATTCTGTAAACAGGTCGCACAGTTCATACGCAATTTCAATACTCTTGGCTACTTCTACCAGCATGCGCTCTTTGATAGAATAGCGGTCTTTGGTTTTTTCATTGTGAATAAACATAAATCCGCCATGACCTTCACGGAGGAATACGATCACAGTGGCGAATTCCGTATCTACTCCTTTTACCTGGGAATCGGTTCCGATGCACACTTTCAGCCGGAATCCCTTTGCGGTTTCGCGGACGATGGCTTGTCGTACTTCTTCCTTTACCGGAAGGTGGATAACCTCTCCATTAAATCTTCTCCATTGCATACATGTATATATTAAGGGTGAACATGCGTAATTGGGTTATGCTATAATGCCTGCCTGCTGAAGTAATGCCATGCGCTAATTGGGTCAACAATATGGAATGCGTTCATCGGGGATAACAGCAATATATACGAATATACGAAAAAGCTGTTAGCAATAACCAACAGCTATATATTAAAAAAAACAAGAAGATCCAGAGTGGAGGAGGGCTAGAATTGTCCCGTGCTGAGCATTACAAGGGTACATGCCTCAACCGGACGGATATTATGCTGCCGGGCAATATCTTCCAGCTCCGGGTTTTCTGCACCTGGATTGAAGATAATGCGGTTGGGCTGCAACTGTAATATATAGTCGTAATATTCTTTCTGTGCCAGCGGGTTCAGGTACATGGTCACAGTATCTACTTTTTCAAGCGGCGGATGTTCGGTGATTATCGGCGTATCACCAATGGCAGCCGCACGTTTTCCGATCGCTACTACCGGGTGCCCTTTGGCCTTCAGCCGGTTCACGGCCAGGTGGCTGTATCTTTCCGGGTTAGGCGATGCGCCCAGTACCACGGTGAGCTTTTTATCATTATTGGTTTCCATACTGCTAATTTACGAAATTCAGGGCAGGTGATAAGCGCTCCGGGCTTTTACAGGGGAAACGCTGATATGGCTGTTTTCGTATAGACGGGAGGGTGATTACAACTGAAGGGGAACCGCTTTTTCCCGTAAGGCAATAATGCTTCTTCGTATAGCTAACACGGTTATTGCCAAGTATCAGTCCCGGAAGAAGGAGAAACGTACTGATTGCAGCAAACCCCTGCAAAACATCTGTACATGCAGGTGTATGGATAGGCAGCCACTTCTCTTGCCCGGACCAGTAATACAAACAGTGCCACATTGCATAGTAAAAGGGTAAATATCGACTGTGCAAATCACTGTCAGTATTCCCTGGATAATACCGTCTGCTATGTAAAACGGTTTCATCTTTTTGGTATTCCGGATTTTCGGAGAAATGGAAATATATTTCCAAATATTATTTGATCAGCTTTAGCAGGCTGCTATAGAACCAGCTTTCTTCTGATTTGATAAATGCGCCGATGGTTTTATCTGTTTGCTGCGCAAATTTGGTGATGTTGGAGATGGAATCCTTAAAGGCTTTCATTTCTTTGTCTTTGGGATCACCCTCTGCCTGCTGCAGCTGTAACAGCACTTTCATAATGGGATCCAGCTCGCGTTTCTTTCTTTCACGGGCTATATAGGTAGCTACTTTCCAGATATCTTTTTCTGCTACAAAGAACTCCTTTCTTTCCCCCGGGATCAGGATACGTTCTACCAGGCCCCAGTTAATCAGTTCCCGCACATTCATATTGGTATTTCCCCGGGAGATGTTCAGTTCCTCCATGATATCATCGGCACTTAAGGGATCAGGCATTACCAGCAATAAAGCGTGAATCTGGGCCATTGTACGGTTAATGCCCCATTGGGCGCCCAAAGAGCCCCATGTTTGGATAAACTGCGCTTTTGCTTCCACTAAATTCATGTAGGTCGTTATTTTATAGCGTTTGACGGTTTACAGGATCAAATGTATACCAGGTTTTTGAACTTTCAAAATATAATGAAACATTTTACCGGTGAATGACGGGGCGATCAGCGGTAGGCATCAATGATATTCCCGTTGTTCAGGGCACAAAAAAGGCGGAGTATTCACTCCGCCTTTCGTATAGCTATTACAATTTTTTATACCAGCATGGTCACCGGGTTTTCCAGGAAACCTTTCAGGGTAGCCAGGAAGCGGGCGCCTACAGCTCCATCCACGCTTCTGTGGTCGCAGCTCAGGGTCAGTTTCATAATGTTGGCAGTTTTTATCTGGCCTTTTTCCACTACCGCAGTTTCTGTGATGTTACCAACCGCGAGGATCGCTGAATCCGGCGGGTTAATGATCGCAGTGAATTCGTCGATGCCCAGCATACCCAGGTTGGAGATGCTGAAAGTATTACCGCTGAATTCCTGTGGTTGCAGTTTCTTGTTTTTGGCTTTATCGTACAGGCCCTTTGCATCACTGGCAATCTGGCTCAGTGTTTTCTGATCTGCAAAGCGGATCACCGGTACTATCAGGCCTTCTTCAATGGCTACCGCAGAACCAATATGTATGTGCTGGTTTTCGCGGATAAAGTCGCCCATCCAGCTGCTGTTCACGGCAGGATGCTGACGCAGTGCCATGGCAGCGGCCTTGATCACCATATCATTGAAGGAAATCTTAACAGGGGAAATTTCGTTGATGGATTTACGGGCTTCTATCGCCTTATCCATATTCACATCTATTTTCAGATAGAAGTGAGGCGCACTGAATTTGCTTTCGCTGAGGCGTCTGGCAATCGTCTGGCGCATTTTGGTCAGCGGAATATCTTTGAAGCCTTCCTGGCCGGCAGGTACAAAGGCCGGAGCAGCTGGCGCTGTACCGGCTTGTGCAGCAGGAGCCGCTTTGGCAGCAGGAACATAGCTATCCACATCTTTTTTGATGATACGGCCACCATCGCCGGAACCCGGAACCTGGCTGATATCAATACCTTTCTCTTCTGCCAGTTTCTTTGCCAGCGGGGACGCTTTTACGCGGCCATCAGTAGTGGCAGTTGCAGCGGGGGCCTGGGCTGGCGCCGGAGCAGGAGTACCGTTCTGGGAAGGGGCCGGAGCGGATGCAGCCTGGGCTGGTGCAGCGGGGGCTGCGCCTTCAGCTGCCAGGATCGCGTCTACATTAGTACCCGCTTTACCCACAATGGCTATAATACCATTCACTTTGGCGGCATCGCCTTCTTTTACACCTATGTATAATAAAGTACCGTCGGCATAGCCTATAACTTCCATGGTCGCTTTATCAGTTTCCACTTCAGCCAGTACATCATCGCTTTTTACAACGTCGCCTACTTTTTTATTCCAGGCAACTATTTTACCTTCTGTCATGGTATCGCTCAGGAGCGGCATCCGGATAACAGTAGCATTTTTCAGTGCTTCTTTTAATGCAGCATCATCAGCCGGAGCGGCAGCGGCCGGAGCAGCCTGTGGAGCAGGCGCCGGTGCGGCGGCAGCGGGTGCAGGAGCGGCAGCATCTTTTTTACCTTCGCCTTCCAGCAGGGAGCTGTAATCTTCTCCAGGTTTACCTACAATGGCAATGATCCCGTTTACCTTAGCTGCTTTCCCTTTCTCAACACCTATATAAAGGAGGGTTCCTTCTACATAACCCATCACTTCCATAGTAGCCTTGTCTGTTTCCACTTCAGCTATAACATCGTCTGCTTTTACTGTATCGCCCACCTTTTTATGCCATTCCGCAATCACCCCTTCCGTCATCGTATCACTCAAAAGGGGCATTCTGATAACTTCTGCCATAGTGCTTTATTCAAAATTTTGTTCAAACCTACATGTTTTTGCGCAAAAACGCAAAGAAGGAATTGTAAACTGTTTAAAAATGTCTGTCTATCCTTAATATTTAATCAGCGTATGTACGCTAGAAATCCAATTCCATGTTAAGCCGGTCTTTCAGCTCTTTTACCAACGGGTATTTCTCTGCCATCTGCTGGAACTGCTCCCGGCTGGAAAGCGGGGCCGGACCAATATCCTGTACCTGTTGGCTTTCATCCAGCTGCAGGGTGAGCACAATGGCGGGATTGTTGAATTTCTTCTTCAGGAACTCTGCAATCACCAGCTTTTCTTCTTCCATAAACCGGAACTGTACAATGTTCCGGCTTACTATTCCTACTTCGGCAATACCCAGTAGCTTCAGCTGGGCCAGCTGCAAATTGCTTACCACCGTCATTTTGTTGGCCTGCCGGTACAGATCAATAAATTCTTCCCAGTACACATGGATAGCTCCCATGGTAATAGGGGTGGATTGCACCTGGGTGGTGCCCTGCTGTTTGGCAGCCATTGCCTCTTTCATAGCGGCAAGCCCGGTCAGTTTGCCTGCCGGGGCCGTGGCGGCTGCTGAACCGGAAGTCCCGGCAGCAGGGGAGGCCACAGGAGCCGTGGCCTGAGCTGTTCCCGGTGAACTGGTAGCGGGTATACTAGCGGAAGGCGCCATAGCAGGCGTATTAATCACTCCCGTATTTCCATTGGAAGAAGGTGTAGCGGGCACAGGGGCCGGTGGCGGCGTTTGGGCAACCGGCGCAGCCTGAACCGGCGGAGTTTGTACCGGTGTTTTTTGCACCGGTGCTGCCACCGGTATGTCTACCGTTAAACGGGGGCCTGCTGCTGCAATGCTTTCTGTAGTGGCCGGAATACCGGTAATGGTTTTAGCGGTTACCGGCTGGGGCTGGGCAACAGGTGCCCGCAGTTTTTGCGGCGGAGAGCCATCAGCTACCAGCTTTTTTTTTGAGACCTCCCCGTTGCTGTCGTCACTCACCAGCGTTACAGCCTGTTGCAGGAAACACAGCCTGATCAGGGCCATTTCCACATGCAAACGCTTATTACGTGCCATGCGGTAATTGATCTCGGTTTCATTCAGCAGGTGCAGGGCGGTGATCAGGTAAGCGGGGCTTACCTGGCCCGACAGCTGTTTATAACGCTCTTTCAGGTTACCGGAAACCTCTACCAGGTGAAGGGCCTTATCTTCTTTACATAACAACAGGTTACGTAAAAATTCCGCCCATCCGTTCAGAAAATTATCTCCTTCAAAACCCTTCTGTAAAATTTCATCAAATATCAGCAGGGCATTGGCTACGTCCTGTTGCAACACAGCCGTCATTACCCGGAAAAAATAATCGTAATCAAGGATATTGAGATGTTCCAGGGTATTCTGGTAGGTAAGATGCCCGCTTGTAAAACTTACGATCTTATCCAGCGTACTCAGGGAATCACGCATACACCCGTCGGTTTTCTGCGCTACCAGGTGCAGGGCATCAGCTTCTGCCTGGATATGCTCCTTATTACATATCTCCTGCAAATGGTCTACCGTATCCTGTATGGTAATACGCTTGAAGTCGAAGATCTGGCAACGGCTCAGGATGGTCGGCAATATTTTATGCTTTTCCGTAGTAGCCAGGATGAAGATCGCATAAGACGGCGGCTCCTCCAGGGTTTTAAGAAAAGCATTGAAAGCCGAGGAACTGAGCATGTGTACCTCATCTATGATATAGATCTTGTACTTTCCTGCCTGCGGCGCAAAGCGCACCTGTTCCACCAGGGTGCGGATGTCATCTACAGAGTTATTGGAGGCAGCGTCCAGTTCATGAATGTTGAATGAACTGCCCTCATTAAACGATTTGCAGGAATGACACTCATTACAGGCTTCCCCATCCGGCTGCAGGTTTTCGCAGTTAATGGTTTTAGCCAGGATACGGGCACAGGTGGTTTTCCCTACTCCACGCGGACCGCAAAACAGGAAGGCATGTGCCAGCTGTTTATTGCGGATGGCATTTTTGAGTGTGGTGGTAATATGTGCCTGTCCTACTACTGTTGAAAAGTTCTGTGGACGGTATTTACGGGCTGAAACGATAAAATTCTCCATATGAGTGCTACGCTTTCGCGAGCGCCGAAAATACGCACAAATTCAGTAAGAGAAAAATGCGCAGCAGTAACGGCGCTTTAACGGGTCTATTCTCCCGGTTCCAATGATAAAACAAACTCCAGATATGACTTTTTTAGTAATATGATGCTGTTGCTAAAATATTCCATCGTGGCTGAACTGATTTCATGTAGCTCCTGGATGGCTGCATAATCCGGTACCATATCCTGCATAAAAGTGCAATCACGCTCATTGAACCACTTTAATCTTTCTTCCATGTCTTCAGGGAAATTCAGAAACAGCTTCCCCTGCCGGATGTTTTCCATAACCATCCGGAATCCCCAGCACTCGGCCGACAATTCATCAAACAATGCCTGCAACGATTCCATTTCTTGTCCGCCGGAATTAAACAACAGGCTGATACAATGAATGATCCGTATCACCTGTTCATTCAGCTGCCGACTGGCTTGCTGGTACTGCAGGATTTCTGTGTATTTTTCCATAAGCAGAACGGCCGTAGCCTGGCTGCGCTGCATAGCTATGTTGTAGTGATATTGAAACGCCTGCTGGTCGTGCTGCTGAAGCCACATCTCTTCAGCGGCAACATGTGTGGATAACATCCTCGCCAGCTGCCTGGCGCGTGCTGCGCTGTATTTTTGCCCGTCAAATTCAAAATAACTGGTCTGGAACTGCCCATTGCTGATGGCCTGAAGGGTTTCTGCATCCTGGCGGTCGCGGTAAAAAGCCCGCATTCTTGTAATGTTATCCGGATGATAGAGGTCCTGGAAGCTACCTGTCTTTATTTCCGCGGGCGTAAGCATCCGGGTGAACTCCCCGCTAATGCCGGCGAACTCCCTGTTATCATAGTACTCATTAAATGCCCTGGGATACTCGTACAACCGGTGACGGTGAGAAAGTTCTTCAATATACGTGGCCGGCGATATCTCAGTAAGCGGCGCTTCACCGGCATGCGTCGTAAAATTATACACCAGTGAAGTCATTTGTTCCTGGATATTTTCCGGCTCGTTAAACAGGTCCCAGGCGCTGGTGCTCACAGGTTTGCACTGTACCCCCGCTGCCAGATAATGCGCTTCCCGCGCTTCCCGCGAAAGATGTGAGGTCCATTGTTCCCTCAGCTGTACCCGGCTCTTGAGAAATGTCTGGAAATAATTGTCGGTAATAACCGGCAGCCCGGCAGCATCCAATGCCAGGTGGTTCTGGGAGGCATGATACCGGATCATGGCGCGTTGTGCCATAAAAATATTGGAAAAGCGGAGTGTCCTTTCTGCAAGGTCCGGTAATTTATGAAAACAGTGATCCAGGCAATAACCGCCCATTTCCTGCCTTCGCAAACCGCTTACCGCTGTTTCTGTACTGGTAAGACCTACAGCTACCGTATCTGCATAGTGCTCCATTTCCCCGCTCAGCTCCAGGTACTGCCGGTTGATGACAGCATATATTTTCCGCAATACATATTGCATACCGTTCAGGATCCCTGTAGTAATGTGCGCAAAAAAATTCAGCGGGCTGCTCCCCCTGCTCCAGCGCAGTTCTATTTCATTCCAGCGGTCATTTTCATACAGCATGCTATATAACATTTTGTTCAGCGCATAGATATAGCTGCCAAGCTTCATACTACGCTGCGAAAAATGCGCAAATTCGTGCGCCAGCAGCATTTTGAACTCACTCACATTTACGCTGTTGATCAACCCTAAACCAATTTCCAGGTTTTTTCCCGCCGGCCAGAACAAACTCAGGAAGCTCGAATGATAGAACACCGCGGTATTCATGTCGGGTACAACGAATATCTTTTTAGGAAAACTGATGCGCGTATCTTTTACCAGCCGCGTAATAAAGTCAAATAAACGGGGATGATGATCCGGAAAGATCTGTGTACGGTAAGGACTAACTGGGGGACGCTTGTTAAACAGAAATTTTATCAGAAAAAATAAGACCATGCCACCCAGTACAATAAAACTGAACCCGGTGATGCCGGTACTCCAGGCCGGATAGGCACGGAATAACATGATCCCTCCCCATATGCAGGC
Organism: Chitinophaga sp. OAE865; assembly: GCF_040546735.1. Classification (NCBI taxonomy): domain Bacteria; kingdom Pseudomonadati; phylum Bacteroidota; class Chitinophagia; order Chitinophagales; family Chitinophagaceae; genus Chitinophaga; species Chitinophaga sp. OAE865. The sequence continues at coordinate 1,680,164 of NZ_JBEPOF010000001.1, forward strand.
AACAGCCAGGGCGATGGCTGCAAATAATAATACCACGTAGAGAATAAAGAACAACACAACGTAGCTGATGGCTTTCATTACTTGTTGCCTAAATAATAACGTGGGCTCAATAAGTGCCAGATCCGCGTTATCAGGGCACTCAGGGTATAAGTTGGTCATAACAAAATGTCAGGTTAGATGCGGTCGTAACAGCAAAAGGGATTTAAATGTAGACAGTATCATAAAATTATTCATCTCCCAAAGGATATCGGATATTGATACGAGACATATTATTCCCCCTTATTGTAATGGATCCATAGCAATTACTTTTTAATATTATATTATGGCTGATATATTGATCCACATGCTCTGAAAGAGCACTGTCTGCCCGAAGACAGTACCCTTTTACTGTTAAAAATATACTTATCTTCTTATCCAAGTATCGGGTGTCTTTTATAGGGAGCCGTACGGTCAAATAAATAGCGGTAGGTGACCAGTCTGCGGGAAGGAACAGCGCCGAGGCTTTCTGCCACATTTTGCATTCTCGGATTAAAATCGCCGATCCATTGCATTTCATATTCTTCGTAGTTCGACTTTCCGCCCTGGATTAATTTTGCGCCTTCCACGATCATATAGGCATCTACGCCCTTTCCCTGGAATTCAGGGATGATACCAAATATAATCCCTACCATCTTTTTGCAGTAGCCGGTTTGTTTCAGCCACAGGAATTTCAGCTTTTGTAACAAACCAAACCTGCCGTTCATATGCTTAATATACTGGTTCAGATCCGGTAGGTTCAGCCAGATAGCAATGGGATCTTCGTTATAGTAAACAAACCAGGCAATTTTTTCATCCAGCAGTGGCTTCATCTGTTTAAACAATACCAAAGCCTGTCCTTTTGCCATTTCCTTACCACCCATATGCTGTGCCCATGCCTTGTTGTATACGATGCTAAAGGCTTCTGCAAAACGCGGTAGTTCGTTTTTACGGATATGCACCGCCCTGAATGCAGGATCCGCTTTAATTGCAGCATGCCGGCTGAAAAATTTCGGTTGCAGCTGATCGCTTACCTTCATTCCGTAACAGATCTGGTTGAAAAAAAGCTGGAAGCCGTACTCCTCAAATAAACGTATATAGTAGGGAGGATTGAAGTTCATGCAGTATAATGGCTCATGAAACCCTTCTGTGAGCAACCCCCACCAGTTATTCCGTTCCCCGAAATTGATGGGGCCATCCATCGCGCCCATCCCTCTTTCCTGCAACCACTGCCTGGCAGTATCAAAAAGCAGGTTGGCGGCTTCCTGCTGATCTATACAATCAAAGAAACCCACGCCACCTACCAGGCATTCGTCTCCTTTGGTCTTATATTTTTTATTAACAAAAGCGGCAATCCTGCCGGCTAACCTGCCTTTGTCATCTTTTAAAATCCATCTGATGCATTCACCATGACGGAATGCCTTGTTCTTTTCAGGATCAAAAACACTGTTAATATCCTTATCCAGCGGCCTTATCCATCCGGGTACATTCTTGTTTAATTCCACATGCACGTCGAGAAATTGCCGGGCTGTCCGTTCGTCATTTACAATAATCAATTGCATTGAAACCGTTTATACAAATGTAATAAAAATGCATTGGCATTATTTTTTCTTCTTTCCCCGGTATGAAAAGAAGCTACATTTATCCCGCTATCCTGTTCCTGCTTATTGTGGTATTCAGCCTGGGGTACTGCCAGCAGCAACGTTATGTCCGTAAAGTACTGTCTGAAAACCAGCGCCTGTGGAACGAGAACCGCGATCTACGTAAAAACCTTGACCAGTCCGGGGCCGTGTCTCAGCAAATTACCAACCACCAGGAGCTCCGTCAGCGGGTAGCCGGCCAGTTTATTGAGCGCAGGGCGTATTACCGCCGGAATTGGCAGCAATTTATCGCCGTTACCGCCGGGGATTACCGCACCGGGCTGCTTGGCGGGATCAAAGATCTGGACATTATTGTGAGAAATCAAACGGAATATGCGCTTGATAATGTGGTTGTCAGTGTATCCTATATGCGTAACAACAACGAGGTTTTTAAAACGGAAAGATACACCATCACCAATATCCCCGGGAAAGGCACCCGCAGCATTGCCGCCTCCAACAGCCGCAAAGGCAGCAAGGTAGCTGTAAAACTGGTGAGTATTACCAGTCAGCCGATGAACTTCTGCTGGGCGGCTGATAAGCCCGTTCCCGCAGGTAATCCGGATCCGTACGAATGTGTGCCATCCGTGAAAAATGCAACCGAATAGCCACCTGTACCACACGGGATAATCAGTAACTTCACCGCATGATCCGGCTAATACCTACTACCATCGCCAGTGAAGCGATAAAGAATTTATATGAAGAAGCTTTCCCAGAAGAGGAAAGAAGGCCCTGGGATCAGCAATTGATGCTGATAGCGTCAGGAAAGTTACGGTTACTGCATATTGTAAATGACGATACATTCGCGGGCTTTATATTTTTCTGGCGTCTTCCCGGTTTCAGTTTTATAGAGCATTTTGCCATTCACCCCGGAGCGAGGGGAGGTGGTGCAGGCACGCAGGTAATGTTGCTGATGGAAGCTGAGCTGGGAGGGATTGTACTGGAAGTGGAACCGCCGGTAACGGAGCAGGCTATACGTAGAATTGGCTTTTATGAGCGGCTCGGTTACCAGGCATTTACAGAGCCTTATCACCAGCCTTCATATTATCCTCAATATCCGCCATTGGAATTGCGCCTGATGCAAAAGGGATTATCGCCAGGTACGGCCACTTTTCAAACTGTAAGGGACCGGTTATATAAATACGTTTATAATAAATAAAAAAGTACGGATAATATCCAGGGCATTAATGATGTAATCTCACAAACATCTTTGCCGCTGTTATCATCCGTACTTTCGTCATATATCCAAAGGTGGTTTATCCTACACGTGAAGGACGTTCACCCTGCTGTCTTTCCTGTGGTTGCCTTTGCTGCTGCTGTTGTTGTTGCTGTATTCTTTGCTGTTGCTGTTGTTGCTGTTGTTCCCTTACTCTCTGCTGTTGTTGCTGTTGTATCCTTTGCTGTTGCTGTTGCTGCTGTTGTATCCTTTGCTGTTGCTGTTGCTGCTGTTGTATCCTTTGCTGTTGTTGTTGTTGCTGTTGTTCTCTTTGTACCCTTTGTTGCTGTTGTTGTATCCTCTGCTGTTGTTGCTGTTGCTGTTGTTCTCTCACCCTTTGCTGCTGTTGTTGCTGCTGTATCCTTTGTTGGTCTTGTTGCTGTTGTTGTTCTCTTTGAACCCTTTGCTGTTGCTGTTGTTGCTGCTGCTGAATTCTCTGCTGCTGTTGTTGCTGTTGTATCTGTTGTTGTTCGGCAGTTCTGTCTGGTGTTATTCTCGATGGCCTGTTAAAGTTGCCTGGATTATTATTGTTATTAGCCGGATTCACCGGTTGTGTAGTACCTGTTCTCACCCTTCCGTTATTGTTACCAGGGAAGTTATTACCGGTATTGTTATTGGCCGGCTGATTCACTTCACCGGGGCGTACCCTGTTACCTCCATTATTATTGTTGTTGCCCGGTTGGGTAACAGTATTTCCGGGTGTAACACGGCCGGGACGGTTGTTATTATTGTTATTTATTGGTTGTACCGGTCTTGTACGGTCTATCTCACGTCCTCTCTGGATAGCGGCAGCATCCGGGCGGTAAATACGTAACTGGTTATTTTCAACCCTGCCACCAATTGGTCTGCTGGTGTTTTCCACTCTCACAGGGCGTATAGCCTGGCCTGAATAACGTTGTACCTCGTTGGCACTCGGGCCGGCATATACTCTTCTGCCACCGTAATTATTGGTGTTATTGATAACAGTGGTGTTGTTGATAATAGTTACATTCCTGCTGTTATTAACATAGTAGTTATTGATCCGTGGGCTGTTAATGTACTGTCGTGGTACAAACGCCCAATAATTGGCTGGTGCATTATAAGTATACTGTGGCCCCATTGGCGCCCATCCATAGTAGTCGCCGCCGGATCTCCAGCTTACCCATGCCGGTGCCCAGTCGTAGCCTGGTACCCACATCCATCCCTGGAAGTCGTCATATAACCAGCGACCATAGTGGAACGCTGCCCAACCCCATGCGAAATCAGATGCCCAGGTCCAGCCGTAGTCGGTGTATACCCAGTGCCCGTTTGTATAGTAAGGCCTGAAGTCTGGCCCTGCATTAGGGATCCACACCCGGTCGTACCCGGGGTAGCTTGCCCAGCGGCCATAAGGGCTCAATTCGTCGTAAAAGGAAATAGATCCGCCCACCTGTACCTGCGGTCCGCTGGCATAGGAAGAGCCATATTGATCATCGTATGCCGGTGCATATGTAGATGCACAACTGCTGACGAAAAAGCCCAAAAATAAAAGTGATATTCCTGTATGTTTTAATAAACTGTTCATAACTCCTGTTTTTTAGTCCTGTAGGTATTGTTTTTTGTAAGACCCTGGAGATGTAATGAATGCTTTGTAAAGATTGTCTTTATATCAACAAGCATTTTTAAATGGTTTGTGAAAAAGTATTAGAAGGCGGAATCATTTTAAATTGTTAAAGGATTATGTTAAAATTTTTATAACGCGCTTTGCTGCAGTTACAGCGCTATATATGCTATCAGACAAAAATGGTTCCAAATTCGTAATCGCTGTAATAGCTTGCGTTCCAGCGGATAACAGAAGCATATATGGAATAATAAAACATTCCTGTAATATTCCATCGGTTGCATTGATATATGCTTAGCTTTTAACTGGGATCTTGTCGTACAGTCGTTACGTTTAGTGTGTTTCACAGTAATGTTTCATGTACAGGATAACATGTATAAACGCAGGCGGGGAGAGGGATAAGAAGGAAATGATAATTTTGGGGCGATGCGGGGCAGTAGAGGCACTGATGTGCCGAAGTAAAATGCCGGAGCTCTCACCCCGGCATTTTGTACTTACACGGTGTATTCGCCCACTTTAGTGCCGTCATCTTTCAGCATGGTGAGCACCAGTTTCTGCTGATCGGCTTTTATTTTTATCAGTGTACGATAACCATCTTTTGGTCCGCCGCCAATAATAAGCGGGTATTCATGCTCTCCTTTTACAGGCGCATATACGCCATATTTGTGGGTATGGCCGCAAATAAGGATATCAATTTTATGTTTGTTGAACAGGCTGCCAAACATCTCGCGGCAATGTTTCACGCCGTGCCAGTCGCCGGAATGGTAATGCGGAATATGCATCATTACAACTTTATGCTTTGCCTTTCTGAAAGCAGGACTTTGCAGTTGTTGCTCCAGCCAGCGCGCCTGTTGCTCGCGGTAGGCATCAAAATCAACGATGCCTGCATATACCGGGTGCCCGTCTTCCTTATCTTCTCCTGTGTCCAGTACAATGGCCGACACAGGGCCTATGTTAAAAGTGAAATAATTGTTGTGGCCGGGATTGTCGAAGTACTGGTGCCATTCCCTGGCGTATTTCCCGCGGGTTTCATGGTTGCCCCGTACATACATGAACGGCGTTTGCGTGGAAAAGGTATCGCCGCAGGGAGTGAGCATATGGTCAATGATCTGTTGCTCGTCTGATTGGTAATCGAATACATCTCCGTTAAAAAACACGAAATCGTAAGGGTCGTTGCCGTTCAGCTTCATCAGGTGGGGAATAGAAGCAGGACGGTCGTGGATGTCGTTGATAATCACCCAGGAAACTTCCTTTTTCTGCGGATCGGGCGCGGTAAAGGTATAGGTGGCGCTTTCTATGGTATCGCCATAGGTAAGCTTATAAGGTTCAAACGACACAATATCTTTTGAGCAAACCTTGTAACTGTACTTTTTTCCGGGCTCCAGCTGTTCCAGTTCTATGCGGTGCAGGCGGTTATTGGCATCTACCAGCCCGTTTGTAACGCGGTGAGCCTTTTTATTCAGCTGGCCATCTGTTCCGTATTCCACCCAGCTGTAGCAGGGACGGCTGGTAAGCCACATCACTGAAATGGTATGCGGCCCGGGATACTGAAGATAAGGTTTACAGAGGAAGGCATGCTCAGGCCCTGCCGTAGGGGTAGTTCCCGGAAGTATAGCCGCTTTGGCCGCAGCCGGTACAATGCCGGTGATGCCCAGTAATCCTGCTTTGGAAAGGTTGCCCAGGAATGATCTCCTGGATTGTTCACTGTTTGACTTTATCATATTTGTATATTATGTATATATCAGGATAGCGGCTAAAAATAGCAAAGGAATTAAGAAAAGAAAGCTATTTTTATATGAATGGCGCCTGTAGCTTCACGTTATTTATGAATAATGAAAAAATATAATTTGATAGACTGCGCTTTACATTGCCGGGGCATAAAACTTTATTAATGATAAAATCGGTGAAAAATGCGGTGGGAAAAGGTTTTTTTTCGTCGTTAGCGTTTTGATTTTCATCCATTAACTATTACCTTTGCGGCAAATTTGGGAACTGTACGCTATAAATTGCTGCCGTTTTTGAACTATTACATTTTAGTATTTTTATAAACCTCTTTAAAAATATGCCTAACACAGGTAAGATCAAACAAATAATCGGTCCCGTGGTGGACGTGCACTTTGATGACAAATTGCCCGAAATCTACAGCGCATTGGAAATTACCCGCGAAAATGGTCAGAAAGTAGTATTGGAAGTACAGCAGCACCTGGGTGAAGACAGTGTTCGTACAGTGGCGATGGACTCTACAGACGGTATGGTTCGTGGCATGACCGTAGTTGATAAAGGCGCGCCTATTAAAATGCCAATTGGCGACCAGGTTAAAGGACGTTTGTTCAATGTGGTAGGTGAAGCAATTGACGGCTTGGGTGATGTTGATGCTTCAAACGGTTACCCGATTCACCGTGAACCGCCTAAATTTGAAGATCTCGCTACTGAAACAGAAGTACTGTTCACTGGTATTAAGGTAATCGACCTCATCGAGCCATATGCAAAAGGTGGTAAGATCGGTTTGTTCGGTGGTGCCGGTGTAGGTAAAACAGTATTGATCCAGGAACTGATCAACAACATCGCAAAAGGTTACGAAGGTTTGTCTGTATTCGCCGGCGTCGGTGAGCGTACCCGTGAAGGGAACGACCTGATGCGCGAAATGATCGAAGCGAACATCGTTAAGTACGGCGATAAGTTTAAAGAATCAATGGAACACGGCGACTGGGATGTTGCCGCTGTAGATAAAGAATTACTGAAACAATCACAGGCTACGTTTGTGTTTGGTCAGATGAACGAACCACCGGGAGCACGTGCGCGTGTAGCCCTGTCCGGTTTAACACTGGCAGAATATTTCCGTGATGGAGATGGTTCCGCAGGTGGTGGTAGAGATATCCTCTTCTTCGTAGATAACATCTTCCGTTTCACACAGGCAGGTTCTGAAGTATCCGCACTGTTAGGCCGTATGCCTTCTGCGGTGGGCTATCAGCCAACACTGGCTACTGAAATGGGTCTGATGCAGGAACGTATCACCTCCACTAAAAATGGTTCCATCACTTCCGTACAGGCGGTTTACGTACCTGCGGATGACTTAACGGATCCGGCTCCGGCAACAACCTTCTCCCACCTGGATGCTACCACCGTATTGGATCGTAAGATCTCCGATCTTGGTATCTATCCTGCTGTGAGCCCGCTGGACTCTACCTCCCGTATCCTCACACCGGCTATCGTAGGTGAAGCTCACTATAACTGTGCACAACGCGTGAAAATGATCCTGCAACGTTATAAAGAGCTCCAGGATATCATCGCCATCCTCGGTCTGGATGAACTGAGCGACGAAGATAAGCTGACAGTATCCCGTGCACGTCGTGTACAGCGTTTCCTGTCACAACCTTTCCACGTAGCAGAACAGTTTACCGGTCTGAAAGGCGTACTGGTGCCCATCGAAGAAACTATCCGTGGCTTTAACATGATCATGGACGGTGAAGTAGATGAGTATCCGGAAGCAGCTTTCAACCTGGTAGGTAACATCGAAGCAGCTATTGAAAAAGGTAAGAAATTACTGGAAGCAGCGAATAACTAATTAAGTCAATGATCCCGGTATTGCCGGGATCATTACCCTTCACCATTTACGATCATAACATGCTATTAGAAGTATTAACACCTGAAAGAAAAATATATGCCGGAGAAGTGTACGGAGTACAGCTGCCGGGCATTGACGGTTCTTTTGAAATACTGGATAAACATGCGCCATTAATTGCAGCCCTCGGAAATGGTAAAATGAAAGTGCTGAAAGATAAAGCTCACTCCGAGTTTTTTACCATCAGCGGCGGATTTGTGGAAGTGTTGCGCAATAAGGCTACCGTACTCGTAGAAGGCGCTGTAGCAGTGGAAAAATAAGCATACCAGCAAAAATATAATAACCGGGCCGGGTAAGAATACCCGGCCTTCGTTTTGTCCTAACTATTCCAATCTTAGATGACCCGGTGAAGGACAGGATTGCCCACCGGGATTTCCTCTCTATTCATTATGTACAATACATTACCGGTACGGCTATACGAGACATCCGCAGTAACTACATGTACATCAATAGACAACCCTATCAAGGCTGTATATATTACCTAATGAATATGCCTTTGACGATAATCAGTTAGTGATCAGGTAAAATTCTGGTATCGGTCTATAGAAGGAGCAAAAAATTTCATGGGTTTTGCCTTCATAGGTGTATCTTATCGGTTATTTACTTACCTGAAAACGGGCTATGTAGCTGGTTTGACCTGCCAATTACTTTAGCAAGATATTTAATTTGTTTTAAATAAACAGCATTCATCCTGTTCATTTTTCACTTTAAATAACGGCCCCAGCCCATGTTGTTCTTTTTCAGAATATTACCATTAATTTAAGGAAGGATCAATTGGGTAGTTTGCCATCATGGCAAAGGTACTGCCAAGATTTTTAAGGGATTGCTGCCATATTTGCTGCTCTCTGCGCTCAAATATCAGGGAAGTATCGCTGTCAGACAAGATCCAGGATTTGTCCTTCACCTCCTCATCCAGCTGCCCTTCGGTCCAGCCGGAATAACCAATAAAGAACTTTACCCTGTTGGGCTCCAGTAAACCCTTATTGATAGCATTCACCACCTGGTCAAATTTACCTCCCCAGAACACCCCAGGCAATATCTCCTGCCCGCCGCTGATCAGCTCCGGGTGCCGGTGCACAAAATGAATGGTATCCGTTTGTACAGGGCCTCCATAGTAAACAGGAATATTAGTGATCAATACCTCCGGCACAAGATCACTAAGCGTTTGATCAAACAACTTGTTAATTACAAAACCAAAACTGCCTTTTTCCTGGTATTCACAAAGAAGTACTACCGCGCGCGCAAAATTCGGATCTTTCAAAAATGGATCAGCTATCAGCAAAATGCCGGGCGACAAAGTTACCATAGACAAACAATTTTATAGCCTGTTCAAATTTAACTAAATGATTGAATAGTAAAGAAAAAAGAAAATAAGGAGGAAAAAAAGTAGGGAAAATAAAAAAGGAGGCTAGAAAACCTCCTTACCATTTTATCAACCAAAATCTAAATCGCTTATGGAACGAATCCACATCGATGTATGTAGAAAGTTTAATTACTTTGTTATGATCCTTAACTAATCAAAATTAGTACCAGATTCTGAAGCAAAGGTAAGGAAAGAAGCAATAATAAAATCAGCAATACCCAGTTAAAATTACGTTAAAGTGATATTGTATTGCGAAAATAACGCACAGAGGCAGGATACGGCCTGGAATTTTGTATCATAGTTGCTATAGCAAACATCTTTTTTAACATATTTTAATATTTCTATGCACTTATCTTTGAGATAATTAAAGCCTGATAAAAACTTACATGATACCACTGAAGAAGATTTTCCCCGTTATCGTTGTACTGATCACACTGTCACTGTTAGGCATTATCTATATTCAGGTCAGTTGGATCAGAAGTGCTGTTCTCATCAAACAGGAGCAGCTTTTTCAGCGCGCTATCAATATGACCCAGGATGTATACAACGACATGATGTACCGCCGGCAGGCTGCAGTGATGTTTAAACTGGACGCCAAAGAGCCACCGGCTACTACAAAAGGATTCAGCCTGGATATTAACCGCGTGCCTTACCAGCCACCGGCAGTGAGCGACTTTTTTACCGTGCAGGAAGTGAGGCGTTGTATCCAGTCCAATATGAGGAAAAATCACCTCGATTCCACCAACTTTGAGTTCGCCATTCTTGGGATAGTGCCCGGATCCGATCTGGCCAATATCAAGATGCAATCTGCCGGCTTTGTGCAGATGTACCAGAAAAGCCAGGAAGACAGCCTGAAGAGGCTCAACGACTATAAAGTACAGGTAATCAATCTTACTGAACAAACTGATTTCAGCCCAAGAGTGGAACGGCTGATGATTGTTATGCCTGCCGATGATTCTATTGCCAAACAGTTAGGGATCATGATCTCCGGAGGTGTACTGTTCACCATGATCATTATTACCGCTTTTGCGCTTACCATCCGCACCCTGCTGAATCAGAAAAAACTTTCGGAAATCAAATCCGATTTTATCAATAACATGACCCATGAACTGAAAACACCGCTGGCTACTATTTCACTGGCCATCGACGCTATCAGGAATGAGAAAGTCATGTCAAAACCGGAAAAAATCCAGTATTTCTCCGGCATCATCAAGGAAGAAAATAAACGGATGAACAAACAGGTAGAAAGCATCCTGCAGTCTGCCCTCCTGGAGAAAGATGAAATAGCGCTGAAACTGCAGGCTACAGATGTACACCAGGTGATTGAAAATACCGCCAACAACCTGCAGCTGCAGCTGGCTGCAAAGAACGGCTCGGTAAGCCTCCAGCTGGATGCCATCAATCCCGTTATTATGGCAGACGATGTTCACTTCTCCAACCTCATCTTCAACCTGATGGATAACGCGATCAAATATTCCAATGATCAGCTGGAGATAAGGATTCAAACTTATAATACCCGTAAAAGCCTGTTCATCGTGATTGCCGACAACGGTATCGGTATGAGCCGCGATACTATTTCACGTATCTTTGAAAAGTTTTACCGCGCACATACCGGCAATGTACATAACGTGAAAGGTTTCGGCCTTGGGCTTACTTATGTTAAAGCCATTGTAGATGCACATAAGGGAAAAATTAAAGTGGAAAGCGTGGTAGGTAAAGGCAGTAAATTTACCCTCGAATTTCCACAGGAATTAGATAAAGGCTAAAGCATATGATACTGAGTGAAAAAGAAATACAGCATTTTAAAAATCCTATTGCAGTTCCGGGCCTGGGCATCACCATGCAGGAAAAACTGAAAGAAGCCCGCGTACTGGTAGTAGGCGCCGGCGGGCTCGGAAGCCCGGTGGTACAATATCTCAGCGCCAGCGGGGTAGGAGTGATCGGCATTGCAGATTATGGAGTGATCAATGATGAAGACATGCATCGGCAGCCTATTTATCAGATGCAGGATATCCGCAAACACAAAGCGAAAATGGCAGCCAGCCGGTTGTGGGCAGTCAACCCGTATACAAAACATTATCCCATTCTCATGCAGGTAAAACCTGAAAGCATTAACATGATGCTGGTGGGATTTGACCTGGTGATCGACTGTACCCAGCACCTGCCTACCCACCTGGTGATCAACGATGCCTGCCTGGTACATAATAAACCGTTTATTACCGGGGAAGTGCATAACTGGATGGCGTGGTTCGCCGGTTTTAATATGCCTTTGCCGGATGGCACCACCTCCGCTTCTTACCGTTGTGCATTACCACTTACGGAAGAATACCGCAATTTCGATGCAGGCGCCCTCGGAGCTACTCACGGCGCCCTCGGCACCCAGATCGTTTGCGAAGTGATCAAATACCTGATCGGTGTTCCGCTGGGTATTGCCGGTAAATTTTATGGTATCGACTACCTGCATAACCAAACCATCGTGCACGACCTGCAACCCGACACCGCGTTGATTGACAGCACCCGTGCAGCCGGTGTTCTCACCGCAGAAGAATATGGTCTGGAAATAGTCCCCGATGTGGAGGACTAAGGATACTGCCCGCCTTCGGCGGGGAAATTGTCTTGGAGCAGGATTACGCTGATTATACTGATTAGTTTGATTCTAGTTTTTATAAAAGATTAAGGGAGATAAAAGCGAATCAGCTTATATCTCCCTTAATCTTTTATAAAAAATAAATAAAAAACAAAATCAAACTAATCAGTATAATCAGCGTAATCCTGCTCCAGGACAATTTAAATCGCCGAAGGCGATCCCCTCCGCTGCATTAAACTTCCGCAAGTACCGTTTTGGCGCCTATTTTCAGTTCATGCTTCACGCCCAGTTTAAGGGAGTAGTTCTCCGCCTGGTGCCCACTGGGAAAGCCAAAGCAAACGGGGAAGTCGTAATCTTTAACGAGGTTGCTGATAATTTCATACTCCGACTGCCCGAAAGGCGTATCCGTTTCCTGACCATCTGTGAAAGCGCCTACCACAAGCCCGGCCAGGTTATCCAGCCAACCGGCGCGTTTCAGGTTATACATCATACGGTCCACATTATACCGGTATTCACCGATATCTTCCAGCAGCAGGATCTTTCCTTTTGTATTGATCTGTGATGGTGTACCTGAAAGGTTGGCGAGGATAGACAAATTACCGCCCACCAGTATGCCGGTGGCCCTTCCTTCCCTGTTCAGCGGATGTGCCGGTGCGGAATAACGGTAGGTTTTGCCCCGCAATGCTGCCGCCAGACTTTCGGTATATTCATTGTCAACTGTAGCGGGAGTAATACCGCTGCACATCATGGAATGCAGTGTGGCAATGCCTAAACGCCTTTGTACATGCGCATGCAGTGTAGTAATATCGCTGTAGCCGCAAAGCCATTTGGGGTGCTTCCTGAAACGAGTGAAATCCAGTTTATCTATGATGCACACCATGCCATAACCACCACGGCCAAATATAATCGCTTTTATTTCAGGATCGTTTAGCATATCCTGCAGCTCTTCCAGCCGCAGCTCGTCCGGTGCGGAGAAATTGTGAAAGCTGGTTCCCACAGTAATCCCCAGATGCACCCGGTACCCCCAGGAAGTGAGTACGCCACGTGCATACTCCGCCGCCTGCAGATCCATTTTGCTGCTGGAGCAGGTAATTCCGATCAGATCACCTTTTTTCAAATATGGCGGAATTTTTACCATTGTTCCTTTTGTTTACCTTTGCAGATTAGTTAGCGTAAATTCATTCTTTTTTCGCCGACTAAGGTGATAAATTGTTATGGTGATTCCAAAAACAATCATCGATTTAAAGTTTATTTAAGCATTCGTTAAGAGAATATGGCAAAATTTAATAGATATTTAATAACTGCGGCATTACCGTATGCCAATGGCCCGGTGCACATCGGACACCTTGCCGGCTGCTATCTGCCTGCAGATATTTACGTACGTTATTTACGCGCAAAGAAAGCAGATGTAAAGTTTGTTTGCGGTACAGATGAGCACGGAGTTCCCATCACCATCAAAGCAATGAAGGAAGGAGTAAGCCCCCAGGATGTGGTAGATAAATACCACAAAGTGATTGGCGACAGCTTTGCTGCAATGGGTATTTCCTTCGACATTTTTGCCCGTACCAGTGCCCCTGTACACCATCAGACCTCGCAGGATTTTTTCCTGAAGATGTACAACGATGGCTTGTTTGAGGAAAAAGAAAGCGAACAGTTTTTTGACCCGGAAAAGGAAATGTTCCTGGCAGACAGGTACATTATAGGCACCTGCCCCAACTGCGGTAACGATAAAGCATATGGCGACCAGTGTGAGCGCTGCGGCAGAACCCTCAGCCCCGACGAACTGATTAACCCGCATTCCGCACTGAGCAATGCGCCACTGGTGAAAAAGAAAACCAAACACTGGTACATGCCACTGCAGAATTATGAGCCGTGGCTGAAGGAGTATATCATTGACGGGCATAAAGAGTGGAAGAATAACGTATACGGTCAGTGCAAAAGCTGGCTGGACAGCGGCCTGCAAAGTCGCGCTATGACCCGCGACAGCAACTGGGGTATCAAAGTACCCCTGCCAGATGCAGACGGGAAAGTATTGTATGTATGGTTTGATGCACCTATTGGTTATATCTCCGCTACAAAGGAACTGACCGAAAACTGGGCTGACTACTGGTGTAAAGACGATACCAAGCTGGTACACTTCATTGGTAAAGACAACATCGTTTTCCACTGTATCATTTTCCCCGCCATGCTGAAGGCGCACGGCGGATTTGTATTGCCCGATAATGTACCGGCCAACGAATTCCTTAATATTGAGGGAGAAAAAGTATCTACCTCCCGTAACTGGGCAGTTTGGGTAAATGATTATATCCAGGACTTTCCTGATCAGCAGGATGTGCTGCGCTATGTATTATGCGCTACTGCTCCGGAAACAAAAGACAACGACTTCACCTGGAAAGATTTCCAGGACCGGAATAACAGCGAGCTGGTAGCCGTATTTGGCAACTTCGTGAACCGCGCCATGGTGCTGATGCATAAACTGTGCGGAGGGAAAGTGCCGCCGTTACATCCGGAGTTCATCAACGACGGCGACACGGAAATACTGAAAGAATTTGCCCTGGCAAAAGAGAAGATAGAAACCAGTATCGAAACTTACCGCTTCCGGGAAGCATTGTCTGAAGTGATTGAATTTGCGCGTAAAGGCAACCAGTACCTCCAGAAGAATGAGCCCTGGATCCTGGCCAGTGTACTTGATAAGCTGAAGGCAGGGGAACAGCATTCGAAATACCCGCAATACGAAGAAAAGGATATGGCTTACTTACAGGGACGTATCAACATCTGCCTGCACATCGCATTGCAGATGACCGCTAACCTGGCCATCTTCTCTCATCCGTTCCTGCCGTTTACAGCTAAAAAGATCTGTCACATGCTGAAGGTGGTAGACCGTATGCTCGAATGGGACAATGCAGGCAGCGACAAACTGCTGAGTGTAGGCTATTCCCTGCGTCCGCCGGAACTGCTGTTCAAACAGGTGGAAAATGAGCAGGTCACTGCACAGGTGGAAAAACTCCATGCCGGTTTAAAACAGGCGATGGATGCAGCTGCAGCAGCGGCTCCTGTTGTGGAGGAAACACCACCGGCCCCTGCAAAACCCGAAATTCAATACGATGATTTTGCCAAGCTTGACCTGCGTGTAGGCACCATCCTGCAGGCGGAGAAAGTAGCCAAGGCAGATAAGTTACTTAAATTGCTGGTAGACATCGGCACAGAACAACGTACTGTTGTTTCCGGTATCGCCATGCACTTCAACCCGGAAGATATTGTAGGCAAACAGGTAACCCTGGTGGCCAACCTGGCCCCCCGCAAAATGCGCGGCATTGAAAGCCAGGGCATGATCCTCATGGCAGAAGATAACGGGAAGCTTATTTTCGTGAACCCCGCTGAAGCGGTAAAGCCAGGCAGTGGAGTAAGCTGAAACCAGCCAGGGTAGCTTGATTCCCGATCAAGTCCACCTTCCCTCCGCATCACCTCAATGTATACAGCAACGGATACGCCGTGTGCAAGCAAGTGTAAAGCAGGTGTACACCGGGTGCAAAGCAATGACAAAGAAAGCAATGACAAAGAAAAGATTAAGGGAGATAAAAGCGAGTATATATTCGCTTTTATCTCCCTTAATCTTTAAAAATCCAAAGTAATCAAATCAGCTTAATCAGTTTAATCCTGAGTCAGACAAAATCCGCATCGCTGAAGGCGATCGCCGGTACAATTTTGTATCGGCTTTATTTTTATATGTGGATTATTATATGTTTATCTCCCTGCACCTGAAATATCCCTCAAATTGTTAAGCTCCTGCCCATTTTAACCGCCTTTACAAAAAAGTATTACAGAAATCGTATGTCCCCTGATGGTGGAACTCCAAAAAATGCTAAATTCAGGGATCGGTAAATTTAAGTTACAAATGCTGGAAGCTCCGCGTAAGCCGACAGCTAAAAGCCAAAGCAATGAGACACATCAACAAAGTAGCCGTTTTAGGTTCGGGGGTAATGGGATCAAGGATCGCCTGTCATTTTGCAGGTATAGGCGTACAGGTGTTACTGCTGGACATAGCGCCAAAGGAACTCAATGAGGCGGAAAAGAAAAAGAACCTGCCACTGGATCATCCGGCCGTGAAGAACCGGATTGTAAACGAGGCACTGCAGGCAGCTGTTAAATCCAACCCTTCGCCCGTTTTTACCAAAGATGTGATCAAACGCATTAAAACAGGCAACTTTACTGATGATATGAAACGCCTGGCGGATGCAGACTGGATCATTGAAGTAGTGGTGGAAAACCTGGATGTGAAGAAAAGCGTGTTTACCCAGGTGGAACAATTCCGGAAACCGGGTACACTCATTACCTCCAACACTTCCGGTATCCCCATACACCTGATGACGGAAGGCCGCAGCGAAGATTTTCAAAAACATTTCTGCGGTACCCACTTCTTTAACCCACCCCGCTATCTCCGTTTACTCGAAATAATTCCAACACCACATACAGATCCCGCCGTGGTTGATTTCCTCATGCACTACGGTGATCTTTTCCTCGGAAAAACAACCGTACTGTGTAAAGATACCCCGGCATTCATCGCCAACAGGGTAGGTGTATTCTCTATCATGGCCATTTTTCACATCATGCAGGAAATGGG
Source organism: Chitinophaga sp. OAE865 (assembly GCF_040546735.1). Taxonomy (NCBI): domain Bacteria; kingdom Pseudomonadati; phylum Bacteroidota; class Chitinophagia; order Chitinophagales; family Chitinophagaceae; genus Chitinophaga; species Chitinophaga sp. OAE865. Next base: position 1,696,804 of record NZ_JBEPOF010000001.1, read on the forward strand.
CCTGGGCATCGACGAAATTGACGCACTCACCGGCCCGGTAATAGGCCGTCCCAAATCCGCGACGTTCCGCACCGCCGATGTGGTAGGAATAGACACCCTGGTGAAAGTTGCCAAAGGCGTGATGGAAAACTGCCCGCAGGATGAAGCCATCGGCATCTTTAAAATACCTCCATTCCTCCAGAAAGTAGTGGAGAACAACTGGCTGGGAGATAAAACAGGCCAGGGATTTTATAAGAAAACAAAAGGCGAAGGCGGCAGCAAGGAAATTCTTACGCTGAACCTTCAAACAATGGAATACGGCCCCAAGCAACGGGCAAAATTTTCCAGCATTGATGCTGCCAAACCCATTGAAGACCTGAAACAACGTATTAAAGCACTGGCGGGAGCTTCAGACAAAGCCGGTGAATTCTACCAGCAGTTCCATGCCTTCCTTTTCTCTTATGTATCACACCGCATCCCTGAGATAGCAGACGACCTCTATAAAGTAGACGACGCTATGAAGGCGGGTTTCGGCTGGGAAATTGGTCCCTTTGAAACCTGGGACCTGCTCGGTGTGGAAGCATCCGTAAAACTTATTGAAGCCAAAGGGCTCACCGTGGCTCAATGGGTAAAAGATATGCTGACAAAAGGCATCAACAGCTTCTACAAAGCAGATAACGGCAAGAAATTATATTACGATATAAGTACGCAGGCCTATAAATCATTACCCGGGGAAGGACAGTTCATTATCCTGGAAAACTTCTCCAATAATATAATCTGGAAAAACAGTGCCTGCAGTCTTATTGATATAGGCGATGGCGTAGTTTGTTTCGACTGGAAAACAAAAATGAATACCATTGGCGGGGAAGTGCTGGAAGGTTTGAATAAGGCGGTAGACCGCGCTGAGAAAGACTTTCGAGGACTGGTAGTAGGCAACGAAGGCACTAACTTTTCTGCCGGCGCCAATGTGGGTATGATCTTTATGCTGGCGGCAGAACAGGAATATGATGAACTGGACATGGCCGTGCGCCTTTTCCAGCGCAGCACTATGCGTCTCCGTTATTCCTCCGTACCGGTAGTGGTGGCGCCACATGCGCTTACTTTGGGCGGTGGTTGTGAAATGTGCCTGCATGCGGATAAAGTACAGGCTGCGGCCGAAACCTATATAGGGCTGGTGGAGCTGGGCGTGGGCCTGATTCCCGGCGGCGGTGGCACCAAGGAAATGACGCTCCGCGCCAGCCTGGAATTCAAAGAAGGGCGTATAGAAGAAGAGCCCCTGAAAGATTATTTTATGACCGTTGCCACCGCTAAAGTGGCCACTTCCGGTTTTGAAGGGTTTGATATGGGCGTACTGAAAAAAGGACATGATGAAGTAACCATGAACCTCAGCCGCCTCATCGCCGATGCCAAACGCAGCGTAATAGCGCTGGCCGACGAAGGATACACCCGCCCCGTGGAAAGAACAGATATCAAAGTAATGGGCCGCGGTGCTTTAGGAGCCTTACTGGCTGGCGTATACGCCATGAAGTTCGGTAACTATATTTCAGAACATGATCAGAAAGTGGCCAATAAACTGGCTTATGTAATGTGTGGCGGGGATCTTACAGAAGCTTCTTTTGTAAGCGAACAATACCTGCTGGATCTCGAAAGGGAAGCCTTCCTGAGTTTGTGCGGTGAACGCAAAACGCTGGAACGCTTACAAAGCGTGATCAAAACCGGCAAACCGGTACGAAATTAAAAACTGTTATTTCAATGTATGGGAAATGTAGTGAAGATTAGCCATAAGATCATTCGCTGCATTTCCCTTTTATTTTCATCTTTTTAGATTAATTCCCGTGCCAATTCTATCCTTACAGAATATTTCCAAAAGATATGGAGCCGTACAGGCATTGTCAGGTGTATCCTTTGATGTGCCGGCTGGTAGCGTGTTCGGTATCCTTGGGCCTAACGGCAGCGGTAAAACCACCCTGCTGGGTATCGTTACCGATGTGCTCAGGCCGGATACAGGCAGTTTCACTCTTTTCGACAGGGTTCCTTCTGCCGCAGAACGCCGGCAGATAGGTACGCTGCTGGAAACGCCTAATTTCTATCACTATCTCAGCGCATATAAAAACCTGGAGATATCCGCTGCTATTAAACAACGCGGTAAAGACGACATTGCAAGGGTACTGGAAATCTGTGGCCTCACGCAACGGCAGCACTCTGCTTTTAAAACCTATTCGCTGGGTATGAAACAGCGGTTGGCCATTGCCGCTGTACTGCTCGGTGATCCGGACGTATTGATCCTTGATGAACCTACCAACGGCCTCGATCCCTCTGGCATTGCCGAAGTGAGGGAACTGGTGCGCAAACTGGCAGATAGTGGCAAAACCATTATCCTGGCCAGTCACCTGCTCGATGAAGTGGAAAAGGTATGCACGCATGTGGCCATTTTAAGAAGCGGTAAATTATTGTTGTCGGGGCCCGTAGATACAGTGATCAGCCGGAACGATTTCGTAGAAATGGCCGCGGCGGATCTTCCCGCGCTCTGCGCGGTAATGCTGAGGTACCCGGGTTGTACGGGCGCCATTATACAGGGTAGTATCGTGAAGGCTTCGTTTGCAGAACTACCCAATCCTGCGGCTATCAACAATTATTGTGCAGAGCAGGGCATCTGGCTCGGCTACCTGCAGCTCCGTAAGAAAAGTCTTGAAACCGCATTCCTGGAAATCACTAACATCAGCGCATCATGAAACAGATCATCTATACCGAATGGCTCAAAGTAAAGAGTTACCGCACATTTTGGGTAATGCTGCTGCTGGCGCTGGTGATTATTCCCGCAGGCAATTTCATGGTGGCCGATAAGTTCAGCGAAAACCTGGAACAGGTGAGCAAAATGTTTGGCAATCCCTTCAGCTTCCCGGAAGTGTGGCTCACCATGGCTTCCATGAACAGTTATATTTCCATATTGTTTGGGCTGTTGCTGATCATACTGGTAACCAATGAATACACTTACCGCACCAATCGCCAGAACGTAATTGACGGATGGGAGAGGAGTCAGTTTGTATACGCAAAGTTATTCTGGCTGGCAGCTATCTCTGTGCTCACATTGGTAGTGGCTACCATCAGCGCCACTCTGATAGGAGTTATATACGGCAATAAGCCTTTTAGCCTGGAAGGATACCAGTACATGCTGTATTACTTCCTGCAGTTTAATGTGATGCTTATCATTGCCCTGTTGATAAGCGTGCTGGTAAAGCGGGCGGGGCTTGCTATTGTGCTGTTTATTGCCTACAATATGATGCTGGATCAGCTGTTGTCTTTTCTCGTGAAAAGATACATAGGGCCGGTAGGAGGCTTGCTGCCGCTGCAAAGCGGCGATGAATTGCTGCCGTTTCCGCTGGTAGGTAAAATGGTGTCTGCCAGCGATCAGTATGAAACCTCTGTATACATAACGGCCATGATTGCCTACATCGCTTTAGGCATCTACCTGGTTTTCAGGAAAATATTAAAATCCGATCTGTAGAAATATCCATATATTTCACATTCTTTTAAAGCGAAATGTTTAGCAGAGAGCTTAAATTTGTTGAGTAAAGCTAAAAGGTGAATTATGGCAAAACAAGAGCGGATCATACTGGTAACAAACGATGATGGCATCACGGCGCCGGGTATACGGGCGTTGATAGAAGCAGTGAAACCTTTAGGCAAAGTAGTAGTGGTAGCACCCGACAGTCCCCAATCGGGCAAGGGGCACGCCATTACCATCGGTATTCCGCTGCGTCTGGAAAAGGTGGATATCTTTGATGGGATAGAGGCATGGCAGTGCTCAGGCACACCGGTAGATTGTGTAAAGCTGGCCCGTGATAAGATCCTGCATGGTAAAAAAGCAGATATCTGTGTAAGCGGTATCAACCACGGCGCCAATCACTCTATCAATGTGATCTATTCCGGTACAATGTCGGCAGCCATGGAAGCAGCTATTGAAGGTATTCCCTCTGTAGGCTTCTCCTTCCTGGAATACAGCTATGATGCAGACTTTTCGCTGCCCAAAAAAGTGGCGCAGGAGGTCACTAAAAAAATGCTGGCATCCGACCTGCCCCCGGGTACCTTGTTTAATGTGAATATCCCGATAGTAAGTGAAAAGGAATTTAAAGGACTGAAGATATGCCGTCAGGCTGATGCTAAATGGGTAGAGGAATTTGATGAGCGCCGGGATCCGCATGGTAAAAAATACTACTGGCTCACAGGAGAATTTAAAAACCGCGATAACGGACAGGATACGGATGTATGGGCATTGGATAATAACTATGCCTCTATTGTACCGGTGCAGTTTGATCTGACTAATTATACATTGAAAAAGAAGCTGGAAGAAGACTGGAAAGATCTGTGAACATTCGTTATATCGCCATTATAATTACAGTATGTTAAAAAAAGACAATCTTCCGTTAGGAATTTTACTGGGGTTTTTAACACCCCTGTTCGCGTTTTTCCTGTACTATTTCTTTGTTATCAAACCGCATAACAATGTGGGGCTGGGACAATTCCTCGGTATCCTGAAAGATAATAAGCAGATGATCCCGAAGCTTACCAGCATCTGCCTGTTACTGAACGGACTGGTGTTTTTCCTGTACACAAGGAAACGGCTGGATATTACTGCCAAAGGTATATTCCTGATGACCATGCTGTATGCCATTGGCATATTATTACTTAAACTGATCAGATAATTTTAATCAGACAATATTGAAATATTACATTATTGCAGGAGAAGCGTCAGGTGATTTGCATGGCGGTAATCTTGTAAAACAATTAAGACAATTAGATACGTCTGCGGATATACGCAGTTGGGGGGGCGACCTGATGGAAGCTGCAGGAGCCAAAGTGGTAAAGCATTACAAGGAACTGGCCTTTATGGGTTTCGTGGAAGTGGTGATGAACCTGCGCACTATCTTAAAGAATATAGAGATCTGTAAAAAAGATATTACCGCTTTTAAGCCCGATGTGCTGGTACTGGTAGATTACCCCGGGTTTAATATGCGCATCGCCGAATGGGGAAAGCAGCAGGGTTTTAAAATTGTGTATTATATCTCCCCGCAGGTGTGGGCCTGGAAAGAAAACCGGGTGAAAAAGCTCCGGCAATATGTAGACAAGATGTTGTGCATCCTTCCTTTTGAACCGGAGTTTTATCATAAATGGAATTATGTAACAGAGTATGTAGGACACCCTTTGGTAGAAGTAATTAAAGCGGCCAAAGAACAGCCTACAGATGCCCCTTTATCAGATAAACCGGTTATAGCTGTGCTGCCGGGTAGCCGTAAACAGGAAGTAAGTGTAAAGCTGCCTATTATGCTCACTATGGCCAAACATTTCCCGCAGTACCAGTTTGTAGTGGCACAGGCGCCCAGTTTGGATGATCATTTCCTGGAAAGCCTCACCGGGCAGCATCCCAATGTATCCATGGTAAAAGGACAAACCTATAAGCTATTGCGACAGGCAAAAGCTGCACTGGTTACTTCCGGAACCGCTACACTGGAAACAGCTTTGTTCGGCGTTCCTGAAGTAGTATGTTACAAAGGAAATCCTATTTCTTACTTCTTCGCAAAACACCTCATCAAAGTAAAATATATTTCCCTGGTAAACCTGGTAATGGATAAACTGGTGGTGAAAGAACTGATCCAGCACGATCTTACAGAAGAAAACCTGTTGAAGGAATTAAATGCGTTACTGAACGATGAAGCTGCCAGGAGCCGCGTCATGAAAGACTATGCGGAACTGTGGCATAAACTGGGCGAGAAAGATGCTTCCCGCCGCGCTGCGGAAGTGATCTACGAATACGCAGTTGCCTAGTGTCTCCTGATAAGCCTGATCACCATAATGATAATGGCGATTATAAAAAGTAACAGGGAAATTCTGTTCATCCCGTGCATCATGGCCACGTAACGTGTTTTTGGTGCATTGGGATCTTTTTTGCCTATATACAGGTACCTCAATATTTGTTTCCAGATACTTTTCATCTCCCAAAGATCGAAAAATCAATGCTATTTTTGGTCCTTCTGAAAAAATAGGACATGAAATATTTACTGTTAACAGTGGTACTGTTTTTAACCCTGTTTACCAATGGAATAGCGCAAACCAACCCCATGCTCAGCGGCTGGGAATTTTCCCGGGCCGATGAGGGCATCTGGCGGCCGGCCACCGTACCAGGTACCGTTCATACCGATTTGTTGGCACAGCATTTAATTCCTGATCCTTTTGTGGGTACCAATGAGAAAGCCGTACAGTGGGTAGATAAGAAAGACTGGCAATACCGCAAAAGATGGCATATTAAAAAACAGGAGCTGAGCGCAGAAGTAATAGAACTGGAGTTTAAAGGGTTGGATACTTATGCAGATGTATACCTGAATGAGCATTTAATCCTGCAATCGGCAAACATGTTTGTTTCGCATACGGTAAATGTGAAAGAGTGGCTGGTGGCCGGCGACAATGAATTGCGCATCCTCTTTAAAAGCCCTATCAGAACAGATATGCCGAAATTTCTGCAAGACAGCATCATTTATCCTGCAGGTAACGATGCCAGCGATATTCCTTTAAGTATTTATGCCCGTAAAGCTCCTTATCATTACGGCTGGGATTGGGGCCCGCGATTGGTTACATCTGGTATCTGGCGTCCGGTAGTGCTGCGGAGCTGGAATAAGGCAGTGATCCGCGATGTATACTGGCAGCAGCTGCAACTGGATTCTGCCAATGCAGACATGCAGGCGGAAGTAATCATTGAAGCTGCTGTTGGCGGGGATTATACCCTGCAGGTAACACAGGGAAAAAACACAGCTGCACTGGCCAAACTGCCTGTTAGCCTGCAGGCAGGCACCAATGTGATAAAAGTACCTTTCTCCATAAAAAAACCAATATTATGGTGGCCCGCCGGCATGGGCGATCCTTACCGTTATGAGCTGCAGGCAAGCCTGCTCAGTAATAAGAAAGTACTGGCGGCACAAAGCAATACGTTAGGGCTGCGCACTATTGAAATAGTGAACAAACCGGATAGCTTGGGTGAATCTTTTTATGTGAAAGTAAACGGGCGCCCTGTGTTTATGAAAGGCGCCAACTATATTCCCCAGGATAATTTCCTGCCGCGCGTTACAGCAGCAAAGCAGGAAAAACTGTTCCATGATATATTGATTTCCAACTTTAACATGGTACGTGTATGGGGTGGTGGAATTTATGAAGATGATAATTTTTACAGGTTGGCAGATCAGTATGGGATACTGGTTTGGCAGGATTTTATGTTTGCCTGTACCCTTTATCCTTCCGATCCGGCGTTCCTGGAAAATGTAAAACAGGAAGCGGCAGATAACATTAAACGTTTGCGCAATCATCCTTCGCTGGCGTTGTGGTGCGGCAACAACGAAATTGCAGTAGCCATTAAAAACTGGGGCTGGCAAAGCGGTTATGCCTATACAAATATGCAGTGGCAAAGTTTGCAGCAGGGGTATGATAAATTGTTTAAAGAAGTGCTGCCTCAGCAGGTAGCTACGTATCAGCCGGGGGCTTTTTATTTTCATTCTTCCCCCATCAGCAACTGGGGCAAACCGGAAGACTTCACCAAAGGCGACAACCACTACTGGGGTGTATGGCATGGCATGGAATGGTTTGAAGCATTCAATACGCATATACCGCGCTTCATGAGCGAGTATGGCTTCCAGTCCTTCCCCTCTATGGAAAGCATCCGCACATTTGCCACGAAAGACGACTATGATATTTTTTCCAACGTGATGCAGGCCCACCAGAAAAGCCCGGCAAAAGGCAATACCGCCATTAAAACATATATGCTGCATTACTACCGTGAGCCAAAGGATTTTCCCTCGTTTGTTTATCTCAGCCAGGTATTACAGGCCGAAGGAATGAAAGTAGCCATAGAAGCTCATCGCAGGGCCATGCCATATTGTATGGGCACCCTCTACTGGCAGCTGAACGACTGCTGGCCGGGCGCTTCCTGGTCCGGCAGGGACTACGACGGTCGCTGGAAAGCATTGCAGTACTATGTAAAAGAAGCTTTTAAGCCACGGCTGGTATCCAGCGTTATTGAAAACGGGCAGCTGTGTACCTGGCTGGTAACAGATGAGTATGAAGGTAAAGCTGATCTGCTGATGAAAGCCGTGGATATAAATGGAAAGCTGATCTGGCAGAGAGAATTAAAAGACATCTCCGTAAAAGCGAATACCAGTGAAAAATTGCATGCCATCGATACCGCTGCTGTTTTGCAGGGAAATAACCCGGCAAGGGTAATATTCTATGCGCAACTGCGAATAGACAATAAGGATATGGAGCGGAATATCTTTTACTTTGCTCCGGCGAAGGAGATGAACCTGGAAGTGCCCCACCTAGATATTGTAACCAGTAAGGTGGCTAAAGACAAAGGCATTGTTTATATCCGTTTGAAAACAGACAAGCTGGCAAGAAATGTTTACCTGTCGCTGGACAATGCCGCAGCAACAGATCATTTTGAAGAAAATTATTTTGATCTGCTGCCGGGTGAAACCCGGACCATCCGGCTGCAAACAGGGCAATTGCCCGAAATCGTTCACCAGGGTTTGAAAGTAACTACTTTAGTATCGTCTTATAAAAACTAACAATGAAAAAGAAATACCTTCTCTTACTGGGATTTGCGCTACTGGGCTTCAACAGCCTTCAGGCACAGCATGAAGAACCGCCTTATGTGCCTGAAACAGACCAGGCGGTGGTAAAAAAACTGGACGAGTGGCAGGACTGGAAATTCGGGATGATCATGCACTGGGGCCCATACTCCCAATGGGGCGTGGTGGAATCCTGGAGCATCTGCCCGGAAGATGAAGGTTGGACACAGCGTAAGCCGGCAGGCATTCCTTATTACGACTATCTGCAGAAATATGAGGCGCTGGGGAAAACTTTTAACCCGGTTCATTTCAACCCTGAGAAGTGGGCAAAAGCAGCCAAAGATGCAGGGATGAAATACCTGGTGTTCACTACCAAGCACCACGATGGCTTCTGTATGTTTGATACGAAGCAAACCGATTATAAGATAACAGCGGCAGACGGAGCTTTCAGCAACAACCCACGGGCTAACCTTGCCAAAGAGGTGTTCCAGGCTTTCCGTGAAGAGGGGATCCATGCCGGGGCATATTTTTCCAAGCCCGACTGGCATACGGAATACTACTGGTGGAGCTATTTCCCGCCAAAAGACCGTAACCCTAATTACGATCTGAAGAAGTATCCTGAAAGATGGAACCAGTTCAAACAGTACACCTATAACCAGATTGAAGAGCTGATGACCGGCTACGGCAAACTGGATATCCTCTGGCTGGATGGCGGCTGGGTACGCCCTTTGAAACAGCAAACCAAAGAATCATTGTCCTGGAGCCAAACCGCTCCGCAGGACCAGGATATAGACATGGGTAAAATTGCATCCATGGCCCGTAGTCATCAGCCAGGGCTTATTGTGGTAGACCGTAGTGTGCATGGCCCTTACGAGAACTACCGCACTCCTGAGCAGCAGATCCCTGATAAGCCGCTTAGCTATCCCTGGGAAACCTGTATGACCATGGGTAGTTCCTGGTCGTATGTACCGGGCGACAAGTACAAATCCGTAAATGTGCTGATCCATAACCTGGTTGATATTGTGGCCAAAGGCGGTAACTACCTGCTGAATGTGGCGCCCGGTCCGGACGGGGAGCTGCACAACGATGCTTACACCACCATGAAACATATCGGCGAATGGATCCATATAAACGGGGATGCTATTTATGGCACCCGTGCAGTAGCGCCTTATAAAGATGGTAAAGTATGCTTCACCCGTAAAAAGGATGGCAGCGTGTATGCTATTTACCTGCTGGATGAAAATGAGCCATTGCCTGCCACGATCTCTTTCAAAGGCCTTACGCCTGCCAGAGGCGCCCGCCTGCAACTGCTGGGAGCCAATAACAAGCTGGTGTGGAAAACTACAGCGGCGGGGGTGGAAGTGAAAATCCCTGCATCTCTCCGTAATAAAGGGTTTCAGCATGCGGTAGCTATTAAAATACCGGCTGTGGAAAAGATGTGATTATGATGTGAATTAGTGTTGGTAAAACAAAAAAGAGATGGGCGCATTACCCGCGCCCATCTCTTTTTTGTTTTATAGTCGAACTGATCACAAATGGTAGCTATATGAACAGAAACCCAAAAGTCTTGCTTGTTGAGGATGATAAGGCATTCGGCGGTATTGTCAAACAGCACCTGGAACAAGCCGGTTACACCGTTGAGCATTGTTTTGATGGCGTGGATGCCTGGAACCTTTATTCAAGGTCCAAATACGATATCTGCCTGATCGACATTGTACTTCCGAAAATGAACGGTTTTGAACTGGCAAAGGAGATCCGGAATGTTACCATGCTTACGCCCATTTTTTTCCTGTCGGCCGAAAAAACCGGGGAAGAAGACCGTATCAGCGGTTTCCAGCTGGGAGGGGATGGTTACCTCGTAAAACCATTCAGTTTTGAAGAGCTGGTAAAAAGAATGAAGGTGATCCTGAAATGGACCCGGCCCAACCGCACCGAGTTGCTGGTAGGGCATACTGTCGACAACATCACTTTCCATTACCGGAAAATGAAGATTTTTGAAGCCAACAGCAAGCTGGCCAGGGGGAGAATTTCTCCCATTGAGGCTAAAATGCTGCGGTATTTCCTCAGCCGCCCCAATATCATCGTACAAAAAGACGAGGTGTTGCTCCGGGTATGGGGGAAAGAAGATTTTTATGCCAGCAGGAGTATGGACGTATTCATTGGCCGCGTCCGCAGGTTACTCAAACTGGTGCCCCGCCTTGAGCTGGAAACTGTTTATAACGTAGGTCTCCGGCTGAATGTGCCGGAAGACATTCTGCCGGTAAAGATCACTGTGCCCCTTCATTGATTTATTTTTTCCCTGCTGAATAATCATCTGTCCACTCTTCCCGGTATCCGCCGGGTAAGGGTGGCTGTTTTTTGTCAGACACTGCTTTTTTCTTTCAGATTATATTAAATCGTAACTTTATAGTAATGGAAACAGTGGTTGTACAAAAATATAATTTAGACGAAGAGCAGGAAAAGAAGGAAATCGTTCGGCATTACCGTGCTTTATTGAGGGCGTTGAAACCCCGTTTGAAAAAAGGCGATAGGGAGCTGGTACGTACTGCTTTTGAAATGGCAGCAGATGCACACAAGGAAATGCGGCGTAAATCCGGGGAGCCTTACATATTGCATCCGCTGGCCGTAGCGCAGATCTGCGTAGAGGAAATAGGCCTGGGCGTACGTTCCGCCATATGTGCCCTGCTCCACGATACCGTGGAAGATACCGAAGTAACACTGGAAGATGTGTCGCGCGAGTTCGGGAATGAGATCGCACATATCGTTGACGGTCTCACAAAAATATCTACCGTAATAGATTCCAGTACCAGTACCGCACAGGCAGAGAATTTCAAGAAGATATTACTGACGCTGGCGGATGACCCGCGGGTAATCCTTATCAAGCTGGCAGACAGGCTGCATAACATGCGCACGCTCGATAGCATGAGCCGGGAAAAACAGCTGAAAATAGCTTCTGAAACCGTGTTCATCTATGCGCCGCTGGCTCACCGTCTCGGGTTATACAATATCAAATCCGAACTGGAAGACCTGGCGATGAAATATACAGAGCAGCAAACCTACCGTGAAATAGCCAAACGACTCAAGGAAACCAAACGTGAGCGTACCCGCTATATCAACGAATTTATCAAGCCTATCAAGGAAGTGCTGCAGGAAGAAGGATTTGAATTCGAGATTTACGGCCGTCCGAAATCAATCCATTCCATTCATAACAAGATCAAAACAAAAGGCGTTGCCTTTGAAGAAGTATACGATCTTTTTGCCATCCGTATCATCCTGGACTCTCCTATAGAAAAGGAAAAGGCGGATTGCTGGAAGGTATATTCCATTATTACTGATTTTTATCACCCCAGCCCCGAAAGGACCCGCGACTGGCTCAGCAACCCGAAATCCAACGGCTACGAAGCGCTGCATGTAACGGTAATGGGCCCCAGCGGTAAATGGGTGGAAGTGCAGATCCGCTCCAAACGCATGAACGATTATGCGGAAAAAGGAGTGGCCGCCCACTGGCGGTACAAGGAAGGCAGCAATGCCTCCGCCCAGCAGGAATCCAAATTCGATCAGTGGTTTACCCAGATCAGGGAAATCCTGAACAATCCCGATTCCAATACGCTCGATTTCCTGGCCGATTTTAAGAGCAACCTCTTCACAGAGGAAATTTATGTATATACCCCCAAAGGGGACCTCAAAATATTGCCCGTAAATTCTACTGCACTGGATTTTGCCTACTCTATCCACAGTGCCGTGGGCAACAAATGTATTGGCGCCAAGGTGAACTACAAACTGGTGCCCCTGAGCCATAAACTGCGCAGTGGCGACCAGGTAGAGATCATTACCTCCAATAAGCAGAAGCCTTCGGAAGACTGGCTCAACTTTGTGCTTACAGCCAAAGCCAAATCCAAGATCAAGGATGCGCTGAAGGAAGAAAAGCGTAAAGTGGCCATGGACGGGAAGGCTGCGCTGGAGCGTAAGTTGTCGCATATGAATATTTCTGCCAGTCAGCATAATATCAATGAGCTGGTTCAGTTCTACAAACAGCCCTCCCCGCTGGATCTGTATTACCAGGTGGCAGTGAGGAACATTGACCTGAAAGAGCTGAAACAGTTTTCTGTACTGGGCGATAAACTGGAGCCGCCAAAACCGGTGAAAGTGCCGGAGCATGTACCGGAAGAACATGTGAAACATCAGCTGCCTTCTAAAAAAGATGCAGAGCTGATCATTTTCGGGGAAAGCTCAGATAAGATCGCCTATAAACTGGCGAACTGCTGCCGCCCCATTCCCGGCGACGACGTATTTGGCTTTATCACAGCCAGCGAAGGATTGAAGATACACCGTACCAATTGCCCCAATGCCGCCCAGTTACTGGCTAATTATGGCCATCGCGTGGTAAAGACCAAGTGGGTGAAAAACCGCGAAATTTCCTTTCTTACCGGTTTGCGCATCATCGGTATGGATGATGTAGGTGTAATCCATAAGATCACCAATATTATTTCCGGTGAACTGAAGATCAATATTTCCGCCCTCAGCATTGAGTCGAAAGAAGGCTTATTTGAGGGGCTGATCAAGGTATATGTGCACGACAAGGAAGAACTGGATGAGCTGGTAGAAAGGCTTAAAAAGCTCGATGGCATACAATCCATCCAGCGCCTGGAGGAATCTTAGTCAGACCTGTAAACAACGGATAAAGAATTATTGGCCATGGGAAGGTTTCTTGCTGAAATCTTCCCATTTCTCTGTAATTACGCCGGGGAATTAGTAATTTGTTTGTAATTCTTAATATTCGCCTTAATTTTGCGACTTCTTTTAAAGCAACAAACCTCCGATATTTAATTAAATCATTATGGTAGACGTTTTGTTAGGCCTGCAATGGGGCGACGAAGGCAAAGGTAAGATTGTGGACTATTTTGCCGGCAGGTACGACGTGATTGCCCGTTTCCAGGGTGGACCAAATGCTGGTCATACTTTGTATGTAAACGGTCAGAAAGTAGTATTGCGCACCATCCCGTCAGGTGTATTTCATGATAAGACCATTAACCTGATCGGTAACGGTGTGGTGCTGGACCCTGTAGCTTTCAAGAAAGAAAGTGAAGATATTTCAGCTCTGGGAGTAGATCTGACAAAAAATCTGTTTATTGCTGAAAAAACGCATATCATTGTTCCTACTCACCGTGCACTGGACAAAGCTTCTGAAATAGCAAAAGGAAATGATAAAATAGGTTCTACTTTAAAAGGTATAGGCCCCGCTTACATGGATAAAACCGGTAGAAACGGTTTGCGTGTAGGTGATGTGTTATCCCCTGATTTTAAGGTACACTACGAGAAACTGAAGCAGAAACACCTGCAGCTGTTATGCCAGTATGATATAAATGAATTTTCAGAAGATATTGCCAACTGGGAAGCTGAGTTCTTTGAAGCTATTCCTTTCCTGCAGAAAATGAATGTGGTAAGCGGTGAATATTTCCTGAACGAACAATTGAAAGCAGGTAAAAAGGTTTTGGCCGAAGGCGCCCAGGGAAGTATGCTGGACGTGGATTTTGGAACTTATCCTTTTGTTACTTCTTCCAATACCATTTCTGCCGGCGTTTGCACCGGTTTAGGTATTGCACCACAGTGGATCAAAGAGGTAATCGGCGTTACCAAAGCGTATTGCACCCGTGTTGGCAGTGGTCCTTTCCCTACCGAGCTGCATGATGCTACCGGTGAACAGCTGCGCTCCGCAGGTCATGAATTTGGCGCAGTAACCGGCCGTCCGCGCCGCTGCGGCTGGATTGACCTGGTTGCACTGAATTATACCTGCATGCTGAGCGGCGTTACCCAACTGGTAATGACAAAAAGCGATGTACTCGACGAATTTGATGAAGTGCTGGCCTGCACTGCTTACGAAATTGACGGAAAACAAACAAAGCAATTGCCCTTCCAGCTTAACGGTCTGGACATTAAACCGGTATGGGAAACGTTTAAAGGATGGAGTGATAAAACTTCTACCTGCCAGCAGTTCAACGAGTTACCGGCTGAAATGAAAGCATTTGTTGCAGCAGTAGATACCTACCTGGGGGTTCCCGTGAAATACGTTTCCAACGGACCTGGACGCGATCAGATCCTTGAAAAGTAAAAGCAAAAAAGTAAGGAAAAAAAACAGCAAAAAAAATTTGGCGAATAAAAAAAACTATTAAAACTTTACGGCAAAGAAATAAGGTAACCTATTATGAAATCAAAATCTGATAAAGAGAAAGAGACCAAAAAAACTACTTCTCCTAAGACTGCAAAAGACGCTCCCAAAGCTGCGGCCAAGCCTAAGAAAGAGGTGGATGACGATGATGATGAGGAAGATGATGAAGATGTGAAACCTTCCAAATCTGCCTCAAAGAAATCAGATAAGTCTGCATCCAAATCCAAACGCAAAGACGACGATGAGGAGGATGATGACGATGCAGATGATGATGACGACCTGGATGATGCCTGGGAAAAAGGAGAGGATGATGATTATGATCCTGATTTTGAAGAATTTGACATGCCTAAGTCAAAAGGTAAACGCGGCCGTCCGAGCACCGGCAGCAAGAAAACCGATGACGACGATGATCTGGGTATCGATGATGAATTCAAAGATATGGATCTGTTCAACGATCGTTTTGATGATGACGATGACGATTTTTAGTTGTGATCTGATTGGAAATTGCTCTTTTGCAAACTCTTGACGCGAGATTTTTAAGTACTAAAAACACGATTGTTATCAGGATTTTCCACACTTTTCCGGTTGATGATCAGAAAATATTTAAGCAACAAATGTTGGATTGGGGAAACCAGTTCAACATTTGTTGTTTTTTAGACAATAATAACTACTCCTCCCCTTGGGGCCGGTATGAAGCCGTACTCGCCGCAGATGCGTTGCATAGCCTCGAAATAAACGCCGGTAACGCTTTCCCCGCTTTACAGCAGTTTCATCAAACACATGGCGACTGGCTCTTCGGGCATCTTGCCTACGATCTTAAGAACGAAACAGTACCGGGCCTTCAATCCGGGCATTACGATGGCATCGGGTTCCCGGATATGCATTTCTTCGTGCCCCGTGTGATCATACAACTGCAAAATGAACAGGTGCATATCGGTGGGGAATCTTTCACCAGAGAACAGGCACAGGAAATACTCACCGACGTTTTACAGACACCTCCGGGTGCAGCACAGGTGGTTACCTCCTCAGTACAACCGCTGCAAAGCCGCCTGGATCACCAACACTATATTACCGCAGTGAAAAACCTGCAGCAGCATATTCTGCAGGGCGACTGCTACGAGGTTAATTTCTGCCGCGAGAACTTTGTCGAAAATATAAGCGTACATCCCCCTGCCTTATTCACCCGGTTGAATAATCTTTCGCCATCGCCTTTCGCCGCATACTACCGCCTGCATCAATGTTACCTGGCCTGCTCCAGCCCTGAGCGGTTTATCCGCAAAGAGGGAAGTACCGTTATCTCCCAGCCTATTAAAGGCACCAGCAGGAAAGATGCGGATCCAGTTAAAGACAGGCAGTTGCAGCATGACCTGCTGAACAGCGCAAAAGAACGTGCGGAAAATGTAATGGTGGTAGATCTTGTACGCAATGATTTGTCGCGCACGGCCATGCAGGGAACAGTGGAAGTAATTGAGCTTTTTGGCATCTATTCCTTTGCACAAGTACATCACATGATCTCTACAGTTTCTGCGCAGATATCTCCCGGAACCCCTTTCACAGAAGTTTTGCGCAACGCTTTCCCAATGGGCTCTATGACGGGCGCGCCAAAGATCAGGGTGATGCAGTTGATTGAACAATATGAGCAAACCCGCCGGGGACTGTATTCAGGCGCCGTAGGATATATTACGCCGGCAGGTGATTTCGACTTCAACGTGGTGATCCGCAGTATGCTGTATAACGCCGGCAACCGTTATCTCTCTTTCCAGACCGGCTCCGCTATCACTTTTTACAGTGATCCCGAAAAAGAATGGGAAGAGTGCTTACTGAAAGCCGCTGCTATGGAAAAAACCATTACCGGCTGAATAACTGTTCCATCGCCTCGTTGATGGTAGGATAAGAATACTGGAAACCGGTCCGTTGTATTTTGTCGGCGGAAGCCTTTACACTTTTCAACACTTCCACACTCATTTCTCCCAATGCCAGTTTAAGGGCAAAAGAAGGCACATAAGTGGTCATAAAGCTCTTGCCTTTGGCCATCCGGGCCATGCTGAGAATCAGCTCACGGTTGGTAACGGGGTTAGGTGCCACTGCGTTGTAGATCCCTTCCAGCCGGTCGTTTACAATGGCGTTGAAGTATAGCCGTACAATATCGTGGATATGTATCCAGGGAACAAACTGTTCACCGGATCCAAGTATGGTGGCAAATCCGAAGCGCAGCGGTTTGTAGAACTCCTTTAAGGCGCCGCCATCCTGGCTGAGCACAATGCCTGTCCGGAAAATTACCAGCTTTTTATCAAGCCCGGTTACTTTGGATATACTTTGTTCCCAGGCCTGGGTAGTAGTGGCCAGGTAGTCTGTTGCAGGAGGGTCTGTTTCTGTGAAAATATGATCTGAGTACTCTCCATAGAACCCGGTTGCCGACGCGCTGATCACTTTTTTTACCTTGTTGGGGAAGTTTTTCAGTGCGGTATAGATCAGTTCACTGCTTTTGGTGCGGCTGTCAGTAATTTCCTGTTTGCGTGCCGCTGTCCAGCGTTTTTCACCCACATTGGCGCCCGCCAGGTGTACAATATAGTCTGCCTGTTGAATGGCTTCTTTGTCTATTGTTTGCGTTTCTACATCCCAATGGGCATATGTAACACCCCTGTTGCTGCGTTTATCAGGGCGCCTGCTGAGGATAATCACTTTATAGCCGCGCTCCAGCAACAGCCGGGTTAATGCCGTCCCTATAAGCCCCGTTCCACCGGTTATAATAACGGTATCCATTCAATAATAGCTGCTTTTAAAAAATAATTTAATAAAAATACACAATAAATCGGGCCTTTTGGAATTTATGTAAAAGCAGGGCTTACCGGCTTTAAATAGACAAGTTAATTTCTGAATTTTAATGTAAGTTTGAAAATGGCATCAACAAACGGGCCATCTGCATTATCATAAAAATAATCTGAAATCTATATTACCGCATGCATACGCTATACCGCCTACAATTATTATTGCTGCTGCTTTTCGCCGGCACAGTAGCAATGGCACAGAAAATAACCTATTCTGAACCGGAGAAGGACGACTATAAAAGCACCGAATTTGAGATTATAGGTAAAGTAGCAGGCAATATACTGGTGTATAAAACAGACCGCGGCGACTATGTAGTGTCTGTTTATGATAACGGGATGCAGCTGAAAGAAAGGGTGAAACTGGACTTTCTGCCACGTAAAGTGATCAGTATGGACTTTGTGGCCTATCCAGACAGGGTGCTGATGATTTACCAGTTTCAGCGTAAAGACGCTGTATATAGTTTCTGCGCTACCATGTCGCCCGATGCAAAATTTGCAGATGCACCCCTCCTGATCGATTCCACCCGCATTGGTATGTATTCCAAAGAAAATAAGGTATATTCTGTGGAAGTGTCGGAAGATAAAAGCCGTATCATGGTATATAAGATCAACCAGGATAACGAGAACAACAATATATTCTACACCTTCCTGTACGATAGCGCCATGAGCCTGGTGAACAACAGCCGGCTCTCCATGCCCATGCAAAAAAGGCAATTCCTCAGCAATTTTAATCTTACCAATACCGGTGACCTGATCTTTAACAAACTGGAACGTACCTCCAACCGCGACTATGTCATCAGCGGAAGCATGATAGTGAAACGCCCGCTGGTCGACAGCTTTGAGGCATCTCCTATGGCGCTAAAGGCACAGCTGCTGGATGAAGTGAAAATGAAGCTTGATAACAATAAGCAAACGGCGCTTGTTACCGCTTTTTATTATAAACAGAAGAGGGGTAACGTGGAAGGGCTTTACCTGTATAAGTATGACTACGCCAACTATAAAACCATATACGAAAAATCGCAGGTATTCCCCGACGATCTGAAAGCCAATGCCCGCGGTGAATCCAGCACTAACGCTGCTTTTAATGATTATTTCATCCGTAAGATCATTAACACCAGCAACGGCGGGTTCCTGCTTACGGCAGAATCATTTTCCACTTCTTCCCGCTACCAGCCCTGGAACCGGTGGAATTACATGTATGGCAGTCCCTATGGCGGTATGTATGCCCCTTATTATTACTCACCCTATTCTTCCATGTATTACAACCCGTACTACTGGAACAATTCGCAGGGATTACGCTACCATTACGATAATGTAGCGGTGCTTTCCTTTGATGATGAAGGCAACATGCAGTGGAATAACTTTGTACATAAAAGCCAGTTTGATGATAATGCAGACCTTTACTTGTCGTACCTGATGGTAAACGTGGGCAGCGAATTACGTTTTCTGTATAATGAACTGGACAGGAGAAGTTATATGTTAACAGATGTTAGTCTGGCCCCGGGAGGTAAAGTGAATCGCATGCCTACCCTGCGTAACCTGGACAAAGGTTTCACCTGGATGCCCCGGTATGGCAAACAAATCAGCGCCCGTACTGTGGTGATACCATGCATTTACAGGAATTATATTTGCTTTGCTAAAATTGACTTTTAATCACACCTTTGCACTGTGATAAAATTTTTTCGCTCAGGCAATCCGTTAACGGTATTGCTGTTGTTAATATACACGCTGGTTGTTAAGTTTTACTATCTGATCCATCCGTCCACTTACATGGCAGACGGATCAGAAGGGCTTTTGTATCACCTCCTGGTGAAATGGATGGCAACATTTACCGGCGGCAGCCCGCTGGTATTTACCTCGCTGGCAATATTGCTGCTGTTTTTACAGTCGCTGCTCTTTACCCGTATCATTAATCATCACCGGTTATTTCCCAAGCCCACCTACCTGCCGGCCATGTGTTACCTGCTGTTTACTTCCATGCTGCAGAGCTGGAATGTATTTTCGCCGGCACTGATCGTGAACCTGATCATGTTATGGGTATTTACAAGTATAACGGAATTGTATACACGCACCTCTGCCCGTGATGTGGTGTTTAATATCGGGTTTGCCCTGGGAATAGGCGGGCTCTTTTATTTCCCGTCTGTTATATTCTGTTTCCTGTTGCTGGCCAGCATGCTCATTATGCGTGCCTTCCGGCTGGCAGAATGGATCATCGCCGTGCTGGGGCTGATTTGTCCCCTGTACCTGATGGGTACCTACCTTTTTCTTACCGGCCAGATGACCCTGCTCCGGAAGATCCCGAATATGGGAGCTTCCCTGCCTATGATCAGTGATTACAAGGTGTGGGGAGCCATGGTCGCATGTTTGCTCTTTTTTGTGATAGGATGGCTGCTGTTGCAGCGCCCGCTTAAAAAAATGCTGATACAGGGCCGTAAAATATGGGCCGCATTGATCATATATGTACTGGTAGCCATCACGGTACCCTTCTTTAATGTTCACTTTTCGGCAGCGTACTGGGTCCTGGCAGTTTTGCCGATCTCCATGTTTGCCGGCAACGTATTCTGGTCGGTCACCAACGACACATTTGCCAACATTATCCACTTCATTGCCCTGGCATATGTTATCGTAATGCAATATTTCAGCTGATTTCCTCATTTTAAGGGCCTGAGTACCAGTATTTTGTTAAATCAGGACAAACGGCAATGGAAAATTGCGAACGGCGAAGTAATTTTGTCCTTTCCCATTAGTTTTGTCATTCGTAAAAATGGTGGCAAAAACGAAGGAAAAAACGTTTTAAAAGCATTATTTACATATAAACACAAAACATTTTCAGATGAAATTTGGCGTTGTCACCTTTCCCGGTTCTAATTGTGATCATGATATGATTGATTCCCTGCGTAACGACCTCGGGCAGGAGGTTATAGAACTGTGGCATAAGGATAAAGACCTGAGCGCATTCGGTACGGAAGATTGCATCGTATTACCCGGCGGTTTTTCCTTTGGCGACTATCTGCGTTGCGGCGCTATTGCGAAGTTCAGCCCTATGATGCAGAGTGTGATCGAATTTGCCAACAAAGGTGGCCGTGTAATTGGTGTTTGTAACGGTTTCCAGGTGTTATGCGAGGCAGGTTTGCTGCCAGGCGTATTATTACAGAACCAGCACCAGCAGTTCATCTGCAAAAATGTATACCTGAAAAGTGAAAACACCACTGCATCCCTTACCAAAGATGTAGCAGGCAGGCCGTTAATCATCCCTATCGCACACGGAGAAGGCCGTTACTATGCAGACGATGCCACCCTGGATGAGCTGTTTAAGAACAACCAGGTATTATTCCGCTATTGCGATGAGTTTGGCAACATTATTGAAACTGCTAACCATAACGGCGCCATCCGTAACATAGCCGGCATCTGTAACAAAGCAAGAAATGTTTTTGGTATGATGCCCCACCCGGAAAGAGCTACAAGTCTCGCCCTGGGAAATACAGACGGTCAGCTGATTTTACAAAGTCTTATTAATAATAACTAGATAGATCAAATCAACCAACCAATTAAAAAGAAAAGCATGAAAAAATTATTAACAGCACTGGCTTTATTTGCCCTGCCTATCCTGGCAAGCGCGCAGATAGAGAACCCGGTAAAATGGAGCTTTACAGCGAAGAAGGTGAATGCCACTACCTACGAAGTACACGCTACTGCCACTATCGATGCCGGCTGGCATCTGTATGCACAGGAAGCAGGGGAAGGCCCGGTACCAACCTCGTTTAAATTTGCTAAAAACCCACTGGCCACTTCTGTAGGAAAAGTGGAAGAAGTAGGCAAATTGCATAAATCGTTCGACAAAAACTTTAACTCAGAACTGAAGTTCTACGAAAACACTGTCGACTTCATACAAAAAGTAACGGTAAAAGGTAAAGCCGCTACCAAAGTAAAAGGTTCAGTAGAGTTTATGGTGTGCGACGATCATCAGTGTTTGCCTCCCAAGGAAGTGGAATTTGCAGTAAGTGTTGGAGGAAAATAAATTGAATCCGGTAACTGATAACAATACTCGCAAAACGAGTTCCTCAAAAGGAACTCGTTTCTTGTTTTCTCAGATTTATATTATTTAAAGCCTATTGACTATATGAAGCATTTGCTTTCATTTCTGATACCTGTCTTTGCCCTCTTTGCATTTCATGCAAACGCGCAGGACGCAGACCCGAAGCCTGTTAAATGGCAGTTTTCTGCAGAAAAGAAAAACGACCAGGAATATGCGCTGCATCTGAAGGGCACCATAGATAAAGGTTGGCTCCTGTTTTCCACTACCATGGGAAACGATGATCCCAATACCAGGGTAGCGCTGGATAGCAGCATTAAAGCCACTATTACCGGTATCACGGAAAATGGCAAACTGGAGAACCGTAAAGAACCATTATTCGATAATCTCGAGATCAGATATTTTGAGAACGAAGTGGAACTGGTAGCGGCGGTAAAAGCCACCGGCCCCGTATCAAAACTTTCCGGCACCATTACCTACATGGTATTGAAAGGAGAGGATGCAGTACCGGAAGAATCTACTTTCAGTGTACCGGTAGAAGCCCCAGCCACTGCCAAAGCAGCTGCTGATACTACAGGCGCCCCGGCCGCAAACGATGATATAGCCGATGATGATGCTTCCAATAAATCTTTGTGGTGGATCTTCCTGGCCAGTTTTGGCGGCGGGTTTATTGCACTGATCACCCCTTGCGTATTCTCCATGATCCCTATTACAGTGAGCTTCTTCACCAAGCGTAGTGAAACCAGGGCACAGGGGATTAAAAATGCATTTACTTATTCCCTGTCTATTATTGTCATTTATACACTGCTGGGTTTCCTGATCACAAAAATTTTCGGGGCAAGTGCGCTGAACTCACTGGCCAGCAATGGTGTTGCCAATATGATCTTCTTTGTGATCTTCCTGTTGTTTGGATTCTCGTTCCTGGGGGCTTTTGAAATAAGCCTGCCCAGTTCCTGGGCTAATGTGTCGGACTCAAAAGCAGGTATGGGCAGCATGTTAGGTATTTTCTTCATGGCGCTCACACTGGCCATTGTGTCTTTCTCCTGCACGGGTCCTATTTTAGGCAACCTGCTGGTACTGGCTGCCAAAGGAGGTAACTCCGGGCCGCTGATAGGAATGTTTGGTTTCTCACTGGCACTGGCTATACCATTTTCCTTATTTGCGCTGTTCCCCAGTTTGCTGAATAAGATCGGTAAATCCGGAGGCTGGCTCAATGCCGTGAAGGTAACATTGGGCTTCCTGGAACTGGCACTGGCGCTGAAATTCCTGTCGAATGTGGATATGGCTTATCACTGGAACCTGCTCGACAGGGAAATATTCCTTGCGCTGTGGATTGCCATTTTTGCGCTGCTCACGCTGTACCTGGTGGGTAAGCTGAAGCTGAGCCACGACAGTGATGTTCCTTTCCTCACCGTTACCCGTCTTTGTTTTGCCATTGCAGCCTTCACCTTCACCATTTACATGGTGCCTGGTATGTGGGGCGCGCCGCTGAAAGGGATCAGCGGATTCCTGCCGCATGAAGGCTCACAGGATTTTAATCTCAATAAATCACTGGTCGATATCCAGGCATCCCTGGAAAGTGGTGCCGGAAGCGGCGCCGGCGGCAATAATGTGAATGTGGTGAAGCCAAAGAAACTGGTAGATATCCTGCATTCGGAAATTCCGGGTGTCGAAAACCTGTTCTTCAATTATGAAGAGGCCCTGGAAGCCGCTAAGGTGGCCAATAAGCCGTTGATGCTCGACTTTACGGGTCATACCTGTGTGAACTGCCGTAAGTTTGAAAAATCGGTATTGTCTGCACCTGCGGTAATGAAAATCCTGCGCAACGATTTCGTGGTGGCTTCCCTGTATACCGATGAGAAAACCTCCCTGCCGGATGAAGAGAAGTATGTGTCTAAAGCAACCGGTGAAAAGGTGAATAACGTGGGGCAGCGGAACCAGGATATTGAGGTAACTAACTTCAACCGTAACTCACAGCCTTACTACATCCCGGTAGACCTGGAAGGTAAGCCGCTGGCAAAGAAGGGCTATGGTTATGATCCGAAGGAAGACGTAGATGCTTTCGTAAAATATCTCGAAGACGCAAAAGCAGAATTTGCAAAACGTCATGCGAAATAGATAACTGTTTAAAAAAAGAAGGCCGTTTGTATCATACAAACGGCCTTCTTTTTTTAAACAGTTATCAGAATGCATAGCTGATAAGTTCTGCGCCGCTAACTTTCTCCTGCTGGCCGGTGGTAAGGTTTTTAACGCTTACCAGGTTTTCCTGTAGTTCAGATTCACCGAGGATAATCACATAGGGGATGGCTCTTTTGTCAGCATATTTCATCTGTTTATCCATCTTGGCCGGTTCATGAAATAATTCGGCTGCAATTCCCTGCCGGCGCAATTGCATCATGTAGTTGAAAGCTGCGCGGGCGCTGGCTTCTCCCAGATTAAGGAATAATACTTTGGTAGATTGTTGCGCGGTTTGCGGGAATAATTTCAGTTCTTCCAGTACATCGTAAATACGGTCAACGCCAAAGGAGATGCCAACACCGGAAATACCAGGAAGCCCGAAAAGGCCCGTCAGATCATCGTATCGGCCGCCGCCGCCAATGCTGCCCATTTTCACGGCAGGCGGTGCTTTTACTTCCACGATCATACCGGTGTAGTAATTGAGGCCGCGTGCCAGTGTTACATCAATGATAGGGGCGGTATTGAAAGTGGCATAGCCGGAATTGAGCACAAATGACAGTTCTTCAATACCTTTCAATGCAGTTGCGGAAGATTGCAGGAGTGTTGTCAGCTGCGCCAGTTTTTCTTCGCTGCTTCCGTCGATGGCCAGGAACTTTTCGATGGTATCAATATCAGCACCAGTTAACCCCCGTTCCTGTAATTCTTTTCTTACGCCGTCTGCGCCTATTTTATCCAGTTTATCTATGGAGATGGTAATATCGGTAAGCAATTCAGTTTTGCCGATCACTTCCGCGAGGCCAAATAATATTTTACGGTTATTGATGCGGAGCTCATATCCCTGCAGGCCTAATTTAGTAAGTACAGTATCGTAGATCAGCAGTAATTCTACTTCATTAAGTAAGGAGTTGCTGCCTACCACATCAGCGTCGCACTGGTAGAATTCGCGGTAGCGGCCTTTCTGTGGCCGGTCTGCCCGCCATACCGGTTGCATCTGGTAGCGTTTGAAGGGAAGGGCCAGTTCGTGCTGATTCATTACCACATAACGTGCAAAGGGAATGGTGAGATCGTAGCGCAGGGCTTTTTCGGTGATAGCGGCCACCAGTTCCCTGTTGTCGTTGGCTTGCCGGGCTTCGTCAAAAATCTCTCCGTTGTTCAGTACTTTGAACATCAGTTTATCCCCTTCCTCCCCGTATTTCCCGGTGAGGGTGGACAAATTTTCCATCGCGGGTGTTTCCAGCGGCTGAAAGCCGAATACTTCGAAAGTTTCGCGGATGGTCTGGAAAATATAGTTACGTTTTCTTACTACTACGGGGCCAAAATCACGGGTGCCTTTAGGAATACCGGGCTTTATCATCTCAAAAAAATATTAAAAGTTTTATGGTTGCTGGTCTGCGATGTTTTCGCAGGCCTCATATATCATTTTATAAACAGGAGCAAACAGTGCATCATCAAACCAGGGATCAGGAACATCCTGCTGATCCGGTAACAGGAAGGCTACTTTTGCTTTATCAGCGTTGTTACGGGCCTGCCGCAATACATCAGCATAATTATTCCGGTCCATAACATAAATGCGGTCAAAGGTATCAAAGTCGGTGGTCCGGAACTGCCTGCCCCGTAACCCGGTGATGTCTACACCATTTTTCCTGGCTTCCTTTACGGACCGGTGATCCGGCGGATGGCCCACGTGCCAGTTACCGGTGCCGGCGGAGTCAATTTCCCATTCCAGTCCCCTTGCTGCTGCGAGGTGCCTCATGATCCCCTCTGCCAGCGGGGAGCGGCAAATATTGCCCAGGCAAACCATCAGTATCTTCATGCGGATGAATATTTGAATATCAGGCCGCAAACCTACAAGATATTATGGAAATGTGCGTCTATTTGCATCTTTTAACGGTAACAGGGAAAAAAAACAGAGATTTTCAAGTTATAGAGAAATATTTACTGCAAACTGTAATAATCAGTAAATGATCATATTTTAAATCAAGAAATTACAACATGTTGAAAAAATGCCTCAGATTGCGGTTGGACAAGTAAAAGAGTGCGGTTTTAAGGCAGTTTTTTAACATTCTTCTAAAATTCTCTATACCCGATTAAAAAATTATTTTTTGTATAATTGTAATTCGCAACATGGAAACACACGAAGAACAAACAAGCAGACGGCAGGAAAACAGGTATCGGCCAATGGGTGAGCTGATCAGGGGAATATTCTTTATACTCTTTGGCTTGTTCGCAATTTTTGCGGAAAAGCTGGGACTGGGAGAATTCAGATTATCCCCGCAGATGATGAGTATTGTTGGCGCGGTTTTAATAGTCTACGGCCTCTTTAGGGTTTATAACGGAGTGAGAAAACTTTTTTTTAACAGGAACTAAAGAGGTGTGATATGTTTTTCAGTTTAGAAAGAATGAATGCTGTATATTTAGCAGCTATTATATTGGTGATGGCCTCGTGCGGGCCAAATCCCAATGCGAAAAAACTGGATACGGCAACAGAAGGCACCATCCATATCAGTGTGGATGAAACATACAAGCCGCTGATTGATTCAGAGATAAAGGTTTTTGAATCGCTGTACCCGAAAGCACATATCATCCCTACCTATAAACCGGAGGCTGATTGCTTTAAAGATCTTTTAAATGATAGTGCCCGTTTGGTAATCGTTACCCGCGATTTCAACCAGCAGGAACGCGACTACTTCAAGCAGATTAAAATTACGCCTAACAGCCTTTTACTTGCCTGGGACGCACTTGCGCTGGTAGTAAATAAAGATAATCCTGATTCTGTGCTGAACATGGAACAGGTGAGAGGGATCATGGATGGCACCAACGATGAAAGGAAATGGCAGCTGGTGTTTGATAATGCCAACTCAAGCACTGTGCGGTATATCATGGATTCCATTAATAAGGGTAAGCCTTTGCCAACCAATACAATGGCTGCGAAAACAAACCCGGAAGTGGTGGATTATGTAACAAAAAACAAGGACGCGATTGGTGTAATAGGTGTTAGCTGGATCTCCGATCCTAACGATTCATTGTCAATGGCTTTTACACGTGAAGTATCTGTAGTAAGACTAAGGGCAGATAATGGTTCGGAATTTGTTAAGCCATACCAGGCCTATATTGGTATTGGCACCTATCCGTTAAAACGCGGCTTCTTCTATTGCCTGAAAGAACCATATCATGGTCTTGGCAGTGGATTTGCAACCTTTCTCGGTAGTTATGAAGGGCAGCTTGTAATGAAGCAGTTCCGGTTATTCCCGGCGAGATTGAATGTAGTATTCAGGGAAGCCAACCTAAAGTAGAAGAAAAACACAACTAAAACTAAAAAACCAGATTGCATGAACAAACGGAAAAGTTTAATCGTAGCATTGCTTTGCGCCGCCTCAAGCGGTGTGATGGCCCAATCTGTGGAAGACGGACTGAAAGACCTGTATTACGGTAAGTACCTGTCTGCCAAGCAGAATTTAGAGAAAGTGATTGCGGCAAAGCCTACGGAAGACAAAGCGTATTATTACCTCGGTATAGCCCAACTTGGTATGGAGGACGTTGCCGGTGCAACAGCCACTTTCCAGAAGGGTTTACAGGCGGTTCCTACCTCTGCTTTACTGCAGGTTGGTATGGGGCGTATTGACCTGCTGAAGGGAGATGCTGCTGCCGCTAAAGCCAAATTTGAAGGTGCCAGCACTGCCACACAGGGCCGCGACGGAGATGTTGCCCGTGCTATTGCCGATGCCAACACCGAAATCAAAGGTGGCGACCGTGCATATGCACTCACTGTAATGGAAAAACTCCTGAACAATGAGGGCCGTAAGAAAAAAGAACAATACACGCCAACTGCAGCCGACTATATTGAACTGGGAGATGCTTACCGCTTCCTGGGTGGTGAAAACGGTGGTAAAGCCATCACTACTTATGAGAAAGCACTGGAGCTTGATCCTAACAACGCTGAAGCAGTAATGAAGCAGGGTTTGGTGAACTATAATGCCAGGCTGAAAGCTGAAGCAGTGGCAGATTATACCAAAGCTACCAACATGGACCCTAAATATGGCCCGGCTTTGTATGAACTGTTCCTGTTCTATACTACTCCTAAGAAAGATCAGCTTTCCTGGGAAAATGCAGCACAATACCTGGAAAAATACATGGCGGTAGCCGATCCTGCCGATAAAACCAAGAATGAGCTGCTGGCAGCTTCTATCTCTTTCTTCAAGAAAGATTATGACGGCGCTATCAGCAAAGGTCAGGCAGCATTGGCAGGCGCCAGTGATGCCTATAAGAACCAGTTGGTACTGCTGATCGGTGACTCTTACCTCCAGAAAGGTGATTCCCTGAATGCGCAGAAAACAATGGATGCTTATGCGCAGCAAGTTGGAGAAAGCAAACTGGATTCTGCAGATTACAAACTGTTGTCAGCCATCTACATGAAGCTGAAATCTTCTGATTCTGCTACCCAGGAAGGTTACACCAATAAAGCGTTGGGTTACCTGGAAAAATATGCTAACTCAATCACTGCAAAAGATCCAGAAACATTCCTCCAGATCGCCGATCAGCTGAAAGCAGCTAAAAAATATACTGCTGCTGCAGAATGGTATGAAAAAGCGAATGCACTTAGCGTTGCAAATAAGGAACAATTACAGGCAATCGACTACTTTAACGTAGGTATTAACTACTACTATGGCGCTGTAACCGCAAAACCAATTGATACTGTTCTCCTCGCCAAAGCAGATTCTGCTTTCCAGAAGGTAATCGAAGTAAAACCAGACCTGGGAACTGGTTACTACTGGAGAGGTCAGAGCAATTTTGCGAAAGATCAACAGGCACAGGCTGGTGTTGCGAAGCCTTTCTATGACAAATACATAGAAATGTCTGAAGGAGATCCTGCCAAAAACAGGAGCACCCTGATCAATGCTTACACCTATGAGCTGTTATACTACTACTTTAAGGAGGATAAAGCCAATGTTAAGGTTTATGCAGATAAACTGACTGCTATCGATCCTAATAACATTTCTGTTAAGCAGATCACCGAAAACATGGCCGCCCGCGAAAAACCAGCCGCTAAGCCAGCTGCTAAGCAGGGCCAGAACAAGAAATAAGCATTATTTGCATATAATTGCTAAAAAACCTCCTGTACTCACAGGAGGTTTTTTAGTTTCCGTTTGGTGAAAAAAGATAATATTTTAACTCTTAATAGATTTGATAATTGGTCAACTTACAGTATTTTTGCGCATTCGGACACTGTTTTTATCGGGAAGCTTATGTATACAGAAACTGTATTTTTGTCAGCAACGACTACTCCTTTTAGCTATTTCCCTATAGTACTGCAATTAATTGCTGCTTTAGGTTTCGTTGGGATCACGATGTTAGCTACTCACTTTTTAGGTCCTAAACGCAAAACCAGCGACAAGCTTATTAACTTTGAAAGTGGTATCGAGCAAAAGGGCAATGCCCGTCAGCCGGTGGCCATCAAGTACTTTCTGACCGCTATTCTTTTCGTGTTATTTGATGTGGAAGTAATCTTTTTCTACCCTTATGCGGTTAATTTCAGGGAATTGGGATGGGAAGGCTTTACCGCTGTGCTGATGTTTGTAGGCTTCTTTTTATGTGGGTTTATCTACATTACAAAGAAGGGTGCACTGAAATGGGAAGATTAATTAACTCTTTAAATTAAAACCAATGGCTCGTCCGGTTCAATATAATAACAAGGTGAAGATGGTGGAAATCCCCGAGGGATATTCCGGTGAAGGGTTTTATGCCACCTCTTTTGACAAGGTGATAGGTTTGGCGCGTAAAAACTCTATCTGGCCTTTACCATTTGCTACCTCCTGCTGTGGTATCGAATTTATGGCTACCATGGCCGCTACTTACGATATGGCCCGTTTTGGGGCTGAACGTATGGCCTTTACGCCGCGCCAGTGCGATTTGCTGATGGTAATGGGTACCATTTCCAAAAAAATGGGACCTATTGTACGCCAGGTGTACCTGCAAATGGCAGAACCACGCTGGGTAATGGCCGTGGGCGCCTGCGCTTCCAGCGGTGGTATATTTGACACCTATTCTGTATTACAGGGGATCGACCAGGTGATTCCGGTAGATGTGTATGTGCCGGGATGCCCTCCAAGACCGGAAGGTATCATTGATGGCTTCATGAAAATACAAGCCCTGGTAGGCCAGGAAAGTCTGCGCCGCCGTAACTCCGACAGGTATAAAGAACTGATGGAGTCTTACGGGATCAAGTAAGCAGAGGGGAATGGTTAATTGTAAATCGTAAATTTCAAATTGTTAATGTCTTTAACAAACGAACGCATACAGCAACGCCTGACGGAGAAGTTTGGAGATGTGCTAACCGGCTTTGAAGAGCCGTTTGGGCTGCTTACCCTCACCGCACAGAAAGATTATAACCTGAAAGTAATGCAATTCCTGTTTGATGATGAGGAATTGCGTTTTCGTTTTTTAACGGATATCACTGCTGTGCATTATCCCGAACGGAAGAACGAAGAACTGGCAGTAGTATATCACCTGCATAACCTGCAGGATAATATCAGGCTCCGTCTGAAAGTTTTTGCACCCGTAGCCAAACCAGACGTTTTTACAGCTACCAAACTGTATGAATCTGCCAACTGGATGGAAAGGGAAACTTACGATTTCTTCGGGGTCAACTTTGTAGGGCATCCTAACCTGATCCGTGTACTGAATGTAGACGAAATGACCTATTTCCCCATGAGAAAGGAATTTCCGCTGGAAGACTCCATGCGCATCGATAAAGATGATGAGATGTTTGGAAGGGGAGGAAATCTTTAATACAACGAGGTTATGTTAGATCAGAAACAACATATAAAACTGCCGGAAGGCTCTATAGAAAAAGATACGCAAACGCTTAACCTGGGCCCTACACACCCGGCCACGCATGGCGTATTTCAAAACATTCTGGAAATCGATGGCGAACGTATCGTAAGCGCTGTTTCTACCGTTGGGTATATTCACCGTGCGTTTGAGAAAATTGCAGAACGCCGCCCTTATTACCAGATCACACCACTCACAGACCGCCTGAACTATTGCTCAGCCCCCATCAATAATATGGGCTGGCTGCTCACAGTAGAAAAGCTCCTCGGCATTGAAACGCCTAAAAGAGTGGATTACCTCCGCGTAATCATCATGGAGCTGGCCCGTATAGCCGATCACCTGATCTGTAGCTCCGTAATGGGAGTAGATACCGGTGCATTAACCGGTTTCGTATACGTGATGACCTACCGCGAACTGATCTACGAAATTTACGAAGAGATCTGCGGTTCCCGCCTTACCACCAACATCGGCCGTATTGGCGGATTTGAAAGGAATTTCACACCGGCTGCCTTTGCAAAAATAGAACGCTTCCTGAACGAATATCCCGCTGTGCTGAAAGAGTTTGAAACCCTGCTTACCCGTAACCGTATTTTTATGGAACGTACACAGGGTGTAGGCGCTATCTCCGCAGAAAGAGCACTCAGCTACGGCTTTACCGGTCCTAACCTGCGCGCTGCCGGTGTGGACTATGATGTACGCGTGGCCAATCCATACAGCTCTTACCAGGATTTCGACTTTTCTATACCGGTAGGTACTACCGGCGACAGCTACGACCGTTTCCAGGTGCGTAATGCCGAAATGTGGGAAAGCATCAGCATTATCCGCCAGGCGATGGATAAACTGAAAAGCCTGCCGGCAGATGTATACCACGCAGATGTACCTGCTTATTACCTGCCTGAAAAACAGGATGTTTATACAAAAATGGAGGCGCTCATCTATCACTTTAAAATAGTGATGGGAGAAGCAGATATGCTTCCCGGTGAAGTGTACAACGCAGTGGAAGGCGCGAATGGGGAACTTGGATTTTACCTGATCAGCGATGGTGGCCGCAGCCCTTACCGGTTGCACTTCCGCCGTCCCTGCTTCATTTACTACCAGGCCTACGCCGAACTGGTACAAGGCTCTATGCTGAGCGATGCGATCGTTTGTATGAGTAGCCTGAACCTGATTGCAGGTGAACTGGATGCGTAGTTGCACTATTGAATATTTCGAAGATTAAAGCTGAATAAAAAATGGCTGTGGTTCAATTTTCTGAAGAGAAACTGAATAAAGTAAAAGAAATCATTGCACGCTACCCGGAAGGGAAGCAGAAAAGTGCGTTGATACCGGTGTTGCACCTGGCTCAGGAAGCATTTGGTGGATGGCTGAGTGCAGAAACAATGGACTACGTTGCTACTTTACTGCAACTGAAATCAATTGAAGTGTATGAAGTAGCTACCTTCTACAGCATGTTTAACCTGAAACCAGTAGGCACCTATTTATTTGAGGTATGCCAAACAGGTCCATGCATGGTAAGTGGCTCCGATCAGATCATTGATTACATTAAAAGCAAGCTGGGTATCGGCGTAGGTGAAACTACCGCCGATGGGCTGTTTACCCTTAAAACGGTTGAATGCCTCGGCGCCTGCGGTTATGCTCCTATGATGCAATTGGGCAAACATTACAGGGAACACCTTACGCCGGCCAAAGTAGATGAAATCATTGCAGAATGCAGGTCTAAAGCAAACGCGAACTGATGCATCCTAAAAACAACATGATCGTGCGTGTAAAGGAAATGTATCAGCGCCACAAATTATTAATAGCGGAAGCTATACTGCTGATGTTGTTACTCACAGCACTGTGGCGGATCGATAACTGGCTTGTTTCCGTTATTTGTGGGGTCAGTGCAGGACTCCTGTTCTACAGGCTGGCAGAACGCATTTCGCAACACGGCATACGTAAGGCATAAAAGATATACACAAATCTGGTAATGGCGCCGGGAATACCGGTAACATTACACCATAAGGAAGACAATGGGACGCAAATTACTGTTAGATAAAGCACATATTGAAGGCATCCGGTACTTTGATACCTACCGGAGCAACGGCGGTTATGCTGCAGCTGAAAAAGCGCTGAAAACCCTGGGGCCGGACGGCGTACTGGATGAAGTGAAGAAGAGCGGCCTTAGAGGTCGTGGCGGTGCGGGGTTCCCTACCGGCCTGAAATGGAGTTTCATTGCCAAACCGGAAGGCGTGCCACGCTACCTGGTTTGCAATGCCGATGAATCGGAACCAGGTACGTTCAAAGACCGCTACCTCATGGAATTCATTCCTCACCTCCTCATTGAAGGATTACTGATCTCCAGCTTTGCCCTCGGCGCTAACAGTTGCTATATCTACATCCGCGGCGAATACGCCTGGATCCCGGATATCCTGGAACAGGCCATTGCAGAAGCAAAAAATAAAGGCTGGCTGGGTAAAAATATCCAGGGCAGCGGTTTTGATCTTGAAATATATGTACAACGCGGCGCCGGCGCCTATATCTGCGGTGAAGAAACAGCCCTGATAGAATCCCTGGAAGGCAAACGCGGTAATCCCCGTATTAAACCGCCATTCCCCGCGGTGAAAGGCCTGTGGCAGTCGCCCACCGTGGTAAACAATGTGGAAACACTGGCTGCAGTAGTGCCTATTATCAATATTGGCGGCGACGAATATATTAAATACGGCACCGGCAAATCTACAGGTACCAAGCTTATCTCTGCCTGTGGTAATATCAACAAACCCGGTGTTTATGAAATCGAAATGAATATATCCGTAGAGGAATTCATCTACTCTGATGAATATTGTGGAGGTATCAAAAATAATAAAAGGCTGAAAGCCTGTATCCCCGGCGGTTCTTCCGTACCGGTATTACCTGCTAACCTGCTGCTGAAAACTGCAAAAGGCGAAACCCGGATGATGACCTATGAAAGCCTTGCCGACGGCGGGTTTGCAACAGGATCTATGCTGGGTTCCGGCGGATTTATTGTAATGGACGAAGACCAGTGTATTGTTCGTAACACCCTTACCTTCGCACGCTTTTATCACCATGAAAGCTGCGGCCAGTGCAGCCCTTGCCGTGAAGGCACCGGATGGATGAAGAAAGTGCTGCACAACATCGAGTATGGTAAAGGCAAAATGAGCGACATCGATTTACTGTGGGATATCCAGCGTAAAATAGAAGGAAACACGATCTGCCCGCTTGGCGATGCAGCAGCATGGCCGGTAGCAGCAGCCATCCGTCACTTCCGTGATGAATTTGAATGGCATGTGGCAAATCCCGAAGAATCACAGACCCGTAACTTCGGCCTGGCCCATTACGCAGATCCGTTGCCGGTACCAACTCCAGCAGCGGTATAACGGGTATGTATCTACTGAAAAAAAGAATCTATATATAACAAACGTTGCTCCCCGCGAGCACAAAAGATATTAAGATGGCGGAGGAAATAAAATTATTTAAGGTTAAGATCGATAACATCTCTGTTGAGGTGGAACCCGGTACAACCATACTGAATGCGGCCCGGAAGATAGGAGGAGAAGTAGTGCCGCCGGCCATGTGTTACTATTCCAAACTGCAGGGCAGCGGCGGTAAATGCCGTACCTGCCTGGTAAAAGTATCCAAAGGCTCCGATGCCGATCCGCGCCCCATGCCTAAACTGGTGGCCAGCTGCCGTACTACCGTAATGGATGGTATGGAAGTGGCCAACATCACTTCCCCGGAAGTGTTGGATGCACGTAAGGGCGTGGTGGAATTCCTGCTGCTCAATCACCCGCTGGACTGCCCGGTTTGTGATCAGGCGGGAGAGTGCCACCTGCAGGACCTGAGCTACGAGCACGGCGCCGACAGCACCCGTTACGAGTTCAAACGAAGAACATTTGATAAAGTAGATCTCGGCGATCATATCAAACTGCATATGACACGCTGTATCCTTTGCTACCGTTGCGTATACACAGCCGATCAGCTCACAGAAAAACGTGAACATGGTATCCTGGGCCGTGGCGATGCTTCAGAAATCAGCACCTACATCTCCCAGTCGCTCGATAACGACTTTATCGGTAACGTCATCGACGTTTGCCCGGTAGGCGCGTTAACCGATCAAACCTTCCGCTTTAAAAACCGCGTGTGGTTCCTGAAACCGGTAGATGCGCACCGTAACTGCGAAAATCCGAAATGCTGCGGTAAAACCGTATTGTGGATGCGTGGTGATGAAGTGTTCCGCGTAACTGCCCGTAAAGATAAATACGGGGAAGTGGAAGATTTTATCTGCGATACCTGCCGTTTCGATAAGAAAGATGCAAAAGACTGGATCATTGAAGGTCCGCGCAAAATAGAACGTAACAGCGTTATTTCCCAGGGTCACTACGTAAATACCGTAAAACCTAAAGATCCGCTGGTGGAAGTACTGGATGGAAGACAACCACGGTTGTTATTTGATATCCACTCTGAAAGCAAGGTAAACAGGCCTGATATCGAACTGTCGAAGATCGACGGACCTGCTCACTCTGATGATTTTAAGAAGTAACAATCGTAATTACGTGTAAGTATGACCTTATTAAGCATAGATTGGTTTTTTATAATTGAAAAAGTGCTCCTGATATCGGGAGTGCTGGTACTTTCACTGGTAGTGGCCATGTATTCTACCTGGGGCGAAAGAAAGGTAGCTGCCTGGATCCAGGACCGCTTAGGCCCTAACCGCGCAGGTTTCATGGGATTGCTGCAACCGCTGGCGGATGGTGGTAAGCTCTTCTTTAAAGAAGAAATCATTCCCGCCAATTCCAACCGCTTTCTCTTTATACTGGGGCCCTCCATCGCTATGCTGGTAGCCTGTATGACCAGCGCCGTGATCCCCTGGGGCGATTCGCTGGTAATTGCCGGCCGCACCGTTTCCCTGCAGATCGCAGATGTGAACATCGGGATACTTTTCATCTTCGGCGTAGTGAGTATGGGCGTATATGGTATTATGATAGGCGGCTGGGCATCCAATAATAAATATTCCCTGCTGGCCTCTGTTCGCGCAGCTTCGCAGATCATTTCCTACGAATTGCCAATGGGACTGGCACTGATCGCATTACTGATGCTCACCGGTTCCCTGAGCCTGAAAGATATTGTAGAGCAACAGCGTCATGGTTTATGGAACGTGGTGTATCAGCCATTAGGATTTTTTATTTTCCTGGTATGCGCTTTTGCAGAGTGTAACCGCGCTCCGTTCGATTTACCGGAAGCAGAAAACGAACTGAATGGTGGTTATCACCTGGAATACTCTTCCATGAAACTCGGTTTCTTCCTGTTTGCGGAATATATCAACATGTTCATCAGCTCCGCGCTCATCTCCACCATGTACTTTGGAGGCTACGCCTTCCCTTACATGGATAAACTGGGCCTGGATCCGAACATGGTGACTATCCTCGGGTTCCTGGCATTGTTTGTAAAAACACTGTTGTTCATTTTCTTCTTTATGTGGGTACGCTGGACGGTTCCAAGATTCCGTTACGACCAGCTGATGCGCCTGGGATGGAAGGTGATGATCCCGCTGGCACTGGTAAATATGTTGATCACCGGCGCCCTTGTATTGGCCCGTCAACACTAATTATTATCTGATCAAATACACACAGAACGTGTGGATTAAATAAAGCATTCATTATGCAAGCATTAACTAACAGGGCAAAAGCAGTAGACCGCCGGCCAATGACATTGGCCGAGAAGATGTATATCCCTGCTATTGCCAAAGGTATGGGTATCACTTTTAAGCACCTTTTTCAGAAGAAAGCGACTGTTAGCTTTCCTGAAAAAAAGCGTGATTTCAGCCCCGTATTCCGCGGGTTACATGTGCTGAACCGGGATGAGGAAGGACGCGAAAGATGCACCGCCTGCGGATTATGCGCAGTGGCCTGTCCTGCTGAAGCTATCACCATGGAAGCAGCAGAAAGAAAAGAAGGGGAAGAGCACCTGTACAGGGAAGAGAAGTATGCAGCGAAATATGAGATCAATATGCTCCGTTGCATTTTCTGTGGTTTTTGTGAAGAAGCTTGTCCGAAAGATGCTGTTTATATGTCTGAAACATTTGCCCCGGCAAACTATCAGCGTAAAGGCTTTATCTATGGAAAAGATGATCTGCTGATTCCTCATCCGAAAGAAGGCAAATAATATTATTCACAGCGCACATTTAGCTAAAAATACAATAGTCAAACATAGCAGAGATGGGAATGAGTATACAACAAATAATTTTCATGGTGCTGTCGGTCGTAGCGCTGGTATCAGCGTTGGGCGTGGTATTGAGTAAAAATCCTGTAACGAGCGTGTTGTGCCTGATCGTAACATTCTTTACCATAGCGGGGCACTACATCATGATGAACGCTCAGTTCCTGGCAGTAGTACATATCATTGTATACGCGGGGGCTATCATGGTATTGTTCCTGTATGTACTGATGCTCATGAACCTGAATGCTGAACTGGAGCCCCAGAAACGGAACTGGCTGAAATATGCCGGCGCTATCAGCGGCGGTGCATTACTGGTGGTACTGGTAGCTGCATTGCGCGATGCCAGCATGCCGGCCCTGAGCACAAATGCTACTGATATCGGGTTGATCAAAAATCTCGGTATGATCCTGTTCAAACAATATGTGGTGCCGTTTGAAGTGAGCAGTATCCTGTTCCTCAGTGCAATGATCGGCGCCGTGGTAATCGGTAAAAAAGAATAGCCATACGGATTGATGATCCGTAATTTCTAACTCGTAATTTATTTTATGCCTGTTCAATATTACATATTCCTGAGTATCGCCTTGTTTTGTATAGGTGTGATGGGTGTTCTGATGCGCAGAAATGCGATTATTATTTTTATGTGCATAGAGCTGATGCTAAATGCAGTGAACCTGCTGATGGTATCATTTTCCAAGATGTGGGCAGATGCAGGCAGGGTTGATGCCGGTTCTGCACAACTCTTCGTATTCTTTATAATGGTGGTAGCGGCTGCGGAAGTAGCGGTTGGACTGGCTATCATTACAATGGTGTACAGAAACACACACTCAGTAGATATTAACATTCTTAACAGGCTGAAAAATTAATAATTCTGCTTTCTCAATTATTAAATTTTTCGACGTCGTAAATAGAATTGATAAATGATTAATCTTGTTTGGCTGGTACCATTTTTACCATTATTGGGTTTCCTGGTGAATGGATTGGGACGCAGATTTTTATCCAAGTCCCTGGTAGGATTTGTTGGCAGCGGCGCCGTACTGGCGTCCTTTGTGATTAGCTTATTAATATTTCTGGAAGTTAAAGCCCCGGGATTTTCTGCACAAACAGTTCACCTGTTTGATTTCATATCTGTAGGCTCCCTGCAGATTCCTTTCGCCTTCCAGGTAGACCAGTTAAGTGCCCTGTTCCTGCTGGTGATCACCGGCGTTGGTACACTGATCCATATCTACTCTACTTCTTACATGCACGAAGAGAGCGATGAGAGCTTCGCAAGATATTTCGCTTATCTCAACCTGTTCGTCTTTTCCATGTTAATACTGGTGCTGGGCGCCAACTACGTGATGATGTTCATAGGCTGGGAAGGTGTTGGTCTTTGTTCTTATCTCCTCATCGGTTTCTGGTTTAAAAATACCAGCTATAACAACGCTGCTAAAAAAGCATTTGTGATGAACCGCATCGGCGACCTTGGTTTCCTGATCGCCATCTTCTTTATGATCATGCAGTTTGGAACAGTTACTTTTCCGGAAGTATTTGCCAAAGCAGCGCCACTGGGTATGAACAACGGCATTATCACTGCTATTGCCATGCTGATGTTTGTAGGTGCAATGGGTAAATCTGCACAGATTCCTTTATACACCTGGTTGCCGGATGCAATGGCCGGTCCTACGCCGGTATCTGCCCTGATCCACGCC
Source organism: Chitinophaga sp. OAE865 (assembly GCF_040546735.1). Lineage (NCBI taxonomy): Bacteria > Pseudomonadati > Bacteroidota > Chitinophagia > Chitinophagales > Chitinophagaceae > Chitinophaga > Chitinophaga sp. OAE865. Next base: position 1,735,329 of record NZ_JBEPOF010000001.1, read on the forward strand.
GCTACAATGGTTACAGCGGGTATTTACATGATTGCACGCAGCAACGTGATCTATACCCTGGCGCCGCATATCCAGACGGTGATCGCCGTTATCGGTCTTGCTACTGCCTTGTTTGCAGCCTCTATTGCACTAAAGCAGAATGATATTAAGAAAGTGCTGGCTTATTCCACCGTGAGCCAGTTAGGTTATATGTTCCTTGCCCTGGGTGTGGGCGCTTACGGAGCTGCCGTGTTTCACGTAATGACACACGCTTTCTTCAAAGCCCTCCTGTTCCTCGGTTCCGGTTCCGTGATCCACGCAATGGGCGGTGAACAGGATATCAGGAAAATGGGCGGACTCAGAAAATTTATGCCTACCACTGCCTGGACATTCTTTGTAGGATGTCTGGCCATTGCAGGTATTCCAGGTTTCTCTGGCTTCTTCTCCAAGGATGAGATCCTGGCAGAAGCGTTTGCCAACAACCCCGTTCTATATGTACTGGGGCTGATAGGTGCGCTGATGACGGCTTTCTATATGTTCCGTTTATATTATATCACCTTCAGCGGTAAATTCCGTGGCACGCACGAACAGGAGCATCACCTGCATGAAAGCCCCGCTGCCATTACCATTCCATTGGTGATCCTGGCAGTACTTTCCGTAATCGGCGGTTATGTTGGTTTACCGGAAGTTTTTGGAACAAAGAATATGCTGGCAGAATACCTGGCGCCGGTGTTTGCACCGTCTGCGCCTTTTGCTGTGGAACATCACCTGTCGCACAACACTGAATGGTTGCTGATGGGCGTGAGCAGTGTACTGGTGATTGTATTTATCCTGCTGGCACGGCAGAAATTCACGAAGTTTGAAGATGCAGGTCAGGAAAGCACTGGTTTGGCAAAAGTGCTCGAAAACAAATGGTATATAGATGAACTGTATGATACTATTATCGTAAAACCATTGTATGAATTGTCCCGTTTCTTCCGCGATGTTGTGGAAAAAGCAGGTATCGACAAACTGGTAAACGGTGTAGGCCGCGGCGTACAATGGGGCGGTCAGCAGATCCGCCTGGTACAGAACGGACAGGTAGGTTTTTACATCTTTGCGATGGTCATCGGTATGATCTTATTATTTGTGATCGGATTCTTATTATAAACCAATAGCAGAAGTTACAAGCGCAGATAAATTATGTTGACAGTTTTATTAATATTGATTCCTTTCATAGCGGGCCTTATTGCATTTGGTCTGAAGGGATCCGGGCCAAAAGTGCTGGGCATGATCTCATCGCTGGCAACAGTGGTGATAGCAATTGGATCGTGGTGCCGCTTTCGTACTGCTCCCGACAGCCTGAACTTTGTTGCCAACTGGATTCCACAGCTGGGGAGTCAGTTCCATGTTGGATTAGATGGAATGGGTGTGATGCTTTGCTTACTTACAGCGATTGCTTCCCTGCTTGTTTTCATTACTATTTATAACCGTAACTACGAAAAGGCGAATGTCTTTTATGGTTTGATGTTATTATCGCAGGCCGGCTTAACCGGTGTATTCACCGCTTTTGATGCCCTGCAGTTTTATATATTCTGGGAACTGGCCCTGATACCTGTTTATTTCCTCTGCTCTTTGTGGGGTGGTGAAAAACGGATCGCCGTTACCTTTAAATTCTTTGTGTACACTTTCCTGGGCTCGCTGCTGATGCTGGTAGGTATTATCTACCTTTATTCGCAAACCCCGGATCACTCTTTCAGCTGGGCTTCCTTCACCTCCATGCAGGTGAACCCGGAAGACCAGAAATGGCTGTTCTGGTTGTTCTTCGTGGCTTTTGCCATTAAGATGCCGGTATTTCCGTTTCACACCTGGCAGCCAGATACCTACGAGCAATCGCCCACGCCTGTAACCATGATCCTTTCCGGTGTAATGGTGAAAATGGGTTTGTTTGGCGTGATCCGCTGGCTGCTGCCCGTATTGCCGCAGGGTGCAGCTATGTGGTCTGATGTGGCTATTGTACTCTGTATCATCGGCATTATCTACGCTTCCTGCATCGCCATGGTACAAAACGACCTGAAACGGTTAATCGCTTATTCTTCCATCGCCCACATCGGTTTGATGTGCGCAGCTATTTTCGCCAATAACGAACAAAGTCTCCAGGGGATCATGGTACAGATGTTTAACCATGGTATCAATATCATCGGCTTGTGGATCATCGTGGAAGTAATCCAAAACCGCCTGGGTATTAAGAACCTGGACCAGATGGGTGGCATGGCGCAGAAAGCGCCGCGCATGGCTATTTTCCTCGTTATTATCAGTTTGGCTAACATCGGTTTACCACTCACCAACGGTTTCATTGGGGAGTTCCTGATGTTTAGCGGGTTGTTCCAATATAATCACTGGTTTATGGCATTTGCCGGGTTAGGTATCATCCTTTCTGCTGTATATACCCTGGGTATGATTCAGAAGGTGATATTTGGCGAGGGAAATGAACTGACCGCAACTACTACAGATCTGCAGCCGGGTGAAACACTGGCTCTGAGCCTGGTAGTGATCATGATCATAGTGCTGGGCGTTTATCCCAAACCTATGCTGGACCTGGTGAGCGGCACATCTGAAGTGGTAAGTAAATTATTCTGATCTTCAGCTGTTAGCTGAATACCGGAATGGAAAAATTTGTAACGGGGTTTTGTAACGCAAAAATATGAATGCACTAATTTCTACTGCTTTATCGGGCGTTGTACTGATGTTTGTTGGTTTATTTGTACGCAATAAGCAGCATATTAAATTTTTTGCCATCGCGGCCATCCTCATAGCATTTATTGCTAACCTGGCGCAATATCCGGCCGTAGAGCATGGCGGGTATATCATGTATGGCATGATTGAAGTGACCAAATTTGGTGTGTTGTTCAATGCTGTAGCATTGGGCGCCACCTTGCTATATTTCCTGTTATCAGGCAGTGAGTTTGAAAAGGTAGGAGAGCATGTGGCCGATTATTTCGCCCTGATATTTTTCATACTGGCGGGTATTTCGCTGGCCACCTCATTCAGCAACCTGCTCATGTTGTTCCTGGCGATTGAAATTATGTCTATCCCGCAGTATATCCTCGCGGGCGCTGATAAAAAAAGCCTGAAAAGTAATGAAGCTTCCCTGAAGTATTTCCTGATGGGCTCCTTCTCTACCGGTATCCTGCTCATGGGTATTACCCTGATTTATGGCGCTGCCGGCACTTTCGATATTTCGGGGTTGGGACTGGGCGCGGAAAGCGTACATCCGTTGGCGTTATGCGGTATCATCCTGATGGTATTTGCACTTGCTTTTAAGGTATCTGCGGTTCCATTCCATTTCTGGACACCGGATGTATATGATGGTTCTCCCACTGTGTTCACTTCTTTTATGTCTACCGTTGTAAAAGCAGGTGGATTTGTGGCTTTCCTGCGGATGTTCCACAGCAGCTTTGCCGGCGGTAACATCAGCGAGCACTGGACACTGATCCTTTCCATTATCACTGCTGCTACCCTGGTACTTGGTAACTTCAGCGCAGTATTCCAGCAAAGTGTGAAACGCATGCTGGCTTATTCCAGTATCGCACAGGCAGGCTTTATGTTGTTTGCCATAGTGGCAATGAACAACAGGGGCGCAGAAGGAATTATCCTTTACGCTGCTGCCTACAGTATTGCCACCATTGGTGTGTTTGCAGTGCTGATGAAACTGAAAGATTACACCTTCGAAGGGTTCAACGGCCTGGCCCGCAAACAGCCTTTACTGGCCGGAGCGGTGGCAGTGTTCCTGTTTTCCCTGGCAGGTATCCCGGTAACCGCTGGTTTCTTCGCCAAATACTTTGTTTTATCTGCAGCTATTGAGCACGGTCATATTCTATGGCTGGTGCTTATCGCGGTATTGTGCGCCGCCATCAGCGTATACTATTATTTCCGCGTGATCATCGCCATGTATTTTAAACAGGGCGAACCGGAAGTAGAAGCTGTTTCCGGTGGCTTTAAAGCAGCCCTGGTGCTGGCTATAGCCCTGGTGCTGGTATTGGGCCTGTTCCCTAACCTGTTATTATGCTGGCTGTAAAAGCCGTTAGCTTATAAATTAACCGGGAAGACCGAAGCGATTTAAATGATCCGCTTCGGTCTTCTCTTTTATACAACACGCCGTTCATCCCAAATTGAATGGATTAAATAGGTATATTACGTTAACTTTATAGGTAACCCGTTATTATGCAATCAAGAGATATTTTTTCCCTGGCATACCGTTCTGTAACCAGCAACAAGTTGCGCACAGGCCTTACTGTGTCTATCATTGCATTGGGTATCACGGTGCTTGTAGGGATCCTTACGGCAATCGACAGCATGAAGAGCAGTATCTACAGCAGTTTTGCAAGTATGGGCGCCAACAGTTTTTCTATCCGTAACCGCGGGATGCAGGTGCATATCGGGGATGACGACAGGAAGGCTTCTAAAGGAAACAAGAATATAAAAAAGGTAAAAAAATCCAACAGCAATAAAATTATCCGTTACCAGGAAGCCGTAGCATTCCGCGACCGTTATACGTTTCCTGCTACCGTTAGTGTGTCTTTCCAGGCTACCGGTATTGCCACCGTTTACAAGGATGATAAGAAAACCAATCCAAATGTACAGGTAATAGGAGGTGATGAGCACTATCTCCAGATCTCCAATTATGAAATTTCACAGGGAAGGGATTTTAACCAGCTGGATGTACAATCCGGAAGAAATGTAGCGATACTGGGAGTTGATGTAGCGGAAAAACTCTTTGGTAAGCAATTAAAGAATATAGTGAATAATACCATCCGGGTAGGGGATATCCGCTACCGGGTAATAGGTGTACTGGCGTCTAAGGGCAGCAGTAAAATGATGAGTGCAGATAACGTGGTGATCACCACGGTGAATAATACCCGCAGGGTATTTAACCGCCCCAATGCCAGTTACCAGATCGCAGTGGCCGTGAAAGATATTAAGCAGATGGATGCCGCCCAGGGAGAAGCCATTGGGCTTTTCCGCATTATACGGGGATTGAATATCAATGAAGAAGATAATTTTGAGATCAGCAAGAGCGATAGTATCGCAGAAATGCTCTTTTCCAGTTTGGGTAAGGTAAACCTCTTTGCTATTGTGATAGCTTTTATTACACTGTTTGGTTCTGCTATCGGGCTGATGAATATAATGCTGGTGTCTGTAGCGGAAAGAACGCGTGAAATAGGCGTTACCAAAGCGCTGGGAGCTACCAGTCATGTGGTACGCACCCAGTTTCTGTATGAGTCCATCATTATCAGTGTGATGGGGGGACTGATCGGGGTATTTGTGGGAATGCTGCTGGGAAATATCGTTTCTGCCCTATTGGAATCTTCCTTTATTGTGCCCTGGTTCTGGATTTTTGTGGGAGTATCTATTTGTGCTGCAGTAGGGCTCGTTTCCGGTTTATACCCTGCCTATAAGGCTTCTAAATTAGATCCTATCATTGCCTTGAGATACGAATAATATTTTATTATCTTGTTGTTTTCCATGTTCATGTAAAACAACAGCTGTATGCCCTTATTAATTGTTATTGCGGCCATTCTTTTGCTGGTAATACTGGTTGCCTGGTGGCGTTTAAATACTTTCCTCTCTTTCCTTATAGTGTCTTTGCTGATGGGGCTTGCGTTGCATATGAACGTAACAGACATCACGCAGTCTATTCAAACCGGTATTGGTAAAACACTTGGTTCCCTGATTGTTGTCATTGTTTTCGGCAGTATGCTTGGAAAGCTGGTGGCGGAAAGTGGCGCGGGGCAAAAGATTGCCGGTGGTTTGATGAACCTGTTCGGGCCAAAGTATGTGCAATGGTCGCTGATGCTTACGGGTTTTATAGTAGGCATTCCTTTATTTTACAACATAGGGTTTGTATTGATGGTGCCCCTGATCTTTACAGTAGCAGCACGTACAAAATTGCCGGTAGTGTACCTGGGCATCCCCATGTTGGCGTCTCTGTCAGTTACACACGGGTATTTACCGCCGCATCCTTCTCCTACTGCTTTGATACAGCAGTTCCATGCAAATATGGGGCTTACTTTGTTATATGGCTTTATAGTAGCTGTTCCTGCTATCATCCTGGCAGGACCGGTGTTTTCACGTTTTCTGAAACACTATACCAATCCCCCGGGGCAAATGTTTGTGGCGCCTCCCATTCCTGAAGAGCAGTTACCAGGCATGTTTGTAAGTCTTTTTGCCGCGTTGCTGCCGGTATTTTTGCTGGCCATTACCGCTTTGATGAAATTATGGATATCTGCAGATACATTCTTTTTCAGGTTGGCTAACTGGTTGGGAGAGCCATTGATAGTGATGTTGCTGGCAGTACTTAACGGCATGTATTTACTGGGGTTAAGAAGAGGCATGCCCGCAAAAAAAGTAATGGTGATAATGGATGATGCCGTACGTGATGTAGCCGTTATTATCCTGGTAATAGGAGGCTCCGGTGCGCTTACGCAATTGCTGCACGACAGTAAGGTTAGCAGTTACATTGCAGCCACATTGCAGAATATGCACCTGCACCCGTTAATACTTGCCTGGGGAATAGCCGCCATTATCAGGGTGTGCATTGGATCTGCAACAGTGGCAGGCCTTACCACTGCAGGAATTGTTGCGCCAATGATAGCTGCTTCCGGTGTAAATGCCAACCTGATGGTATTGGCTACGGGAGCGGGCAGCCTGATGTTTTCACATGTGAATGACGCCGGTTTCTGGATGTTCAAGGAATACTTTAACTTAACTGTAAAAGATACGATCAAAACCTGGTCGGTAATGGAAACCATTGTGTCGGTAACCGGATTGATAGGATGCCTGATCTTAAGTTTGTTCGTATAACTTCAAAGAATATACGTAGTTAAAAAAATATTTCTTATGGAATGGTACCGGCTTACAAATATAGCGCAGGTTGATTCTCCTGCGATCGTTATTTATGAAGACAGGATAAAGGAGAATATCTCATTGTTAAAAACAATGATCGACGACGTACAACGTTTACGTATACACGTGAAAACGAGTAAGATCGCCGAAGTGGTGCAGCTGATCATGGAAGCAGGAATAACAAAGTTCAAATTTGCCACCATTGCGGAAGGAGAGATGCTGGGGATGGTAAATGCAAAGGACGCATTAATGGCTTACCAGCCGGTAGGACCAAAGATAGTACGTTTACTTGAGCTGGTGCAGAAGTATCCGCAAACTGCGTTTTCATGTGTTACAGATAACGTTGATGCCGCGCTGGCTATCAGTACGGTTTTCTCCGCACAGGGCCGCCGTTTGCCGGTGTACCTGGATCTGAATGTTGGGATGAACCGGACTGGTATTAAACCCGGAGGGGAAGCGCTGGAACTGTACAAATACCTGGATACATTACCAGGTGTGGTACCGGTAGGGCTGCATGCCTACGACGGTCACCTGCATGATACGGATATGGATATACGAAAGGAACGCTGCGATGCAGCATATGCACCCGTTGCCGAATTGGCGGAATCTATTGTAAATAATGGTTTTCCACAACCGGAAATTGTTGCGGGCGGCACGCCTACTTTTCCGGTGCATGCGGCAAGAAAAAGTGTTATCTGTGGCCCCGGTACTTTTGTTTTCTGGGATGCGGGTTACGCGGCCAACCTTCCGGAGCAAGCCTTTAAATGGGCTGCACTGGTGATCAGCCGTGTGATTTCAGTGATTGATGATGAGCATATCTGTATTGACCTTGGTCATAAATCGGTGGCAGCGGAGAACCCTCAACCGCGGGTGCAATTCCTGAATGCACCGGAGGCTATACCTGTATCACAAAGTGAAGAGCACCTGGTATTGAAGGTGGAGAATGCTGCCTTATACCCGGTAGGTACCGTGTTTTATGGAGTGCCAAAACATATTTGTCCCACGGTGGCATTATATGAAAAAGCCTACGTAGCTGCGCATAACGCGGTAACGGCTAACTGGCGTGTAATAGCGCGCGACAGGCAAATTATCATCTGAAGAAAATACAAACAAAAAAGCTATTTAAAGGAATTTTAAATAGCTTTTTTGTTTAGTAATATAATTGCGATAAAACGTTTGTATCATCAAAGGTTTTGGGCTTTAATCCCAGGAACTCTGTGTATTGTGAAAGGGTGAGCAGTGGTTTCAGTTTGGCATGTAATCCATTCTGCATACTGTTCATCTTGGTGGTATATGCTTTCAGGTTACTTTGCTGTAAGGGTTGGATATTGACTTTTTGCCGCAGGTAACTGGTCACTATATTGAGCATCCGTGGTTTCTGTGCATCTGTCAGCATCAATGATTTATCCAGTTTACTGACAATGGAGCTGGCAGTGCCTTCTATATTCATGGTGGGCGCCTGGAATGCCATAGTGATGGATGAAGGCGTAGCAAAAGCCGTATAGCAACAAGCCAGTGCCATTAATAAACCAGCGGTGAACAGTTTTTTCATGAGACGTGGATTTGATGTTATTGATCTCTCTAAATATACTGAATAGTGTTATTGCATCACCATTTTTACATAGCGTATTTGTGTATTTCCTTCTTCATCGATGGTAATGTATTCAGACAGAACAGTTTTGTTATTGATCCAGTGTACAAGACCGGGACCCCAGTCGTCAATACTGGCTTCTCCCACTGCTTTTATGTCGTTACCACTTACGGAAAACAATTGAAACCCATTCGGGTCAAAGGCGGCTACCAGGTCCATTGATGCGGTGAGGATATATTTTTTATCCGGTGAAATTGCAGGGGCAGACCAGGTTACCATGGAATCGCCATTCAGGACATTCACCAGTTCGAAGGCGCTGCCTTCATAGTACGAAACAAAAAAGCCTTTTCTTTTAATTGAAGGATAGTTGCCGGCATAGGTGTAACCTATATAATCCTCCCCATCGCTGTTATTATTGGCCATGATCCTTTGTTTTCCATTTTCCAGCAGGATGGTCAGTTTATTGCCTTCTCTTTTCACAAGGGTATCCTTTGCCAGCACATCTGTTTCGTTGGAATCAACAGGTGCCAGCGGAAACTTATCGAAATCTGCTTTTTCGATAAAGTATACGAAGAAAGTTTTATCACCCAGCTGAACAGTATCGTCAGGAGTATTATTAATAGCAGGAGGTGTGGAATCGTTGGCAGCGGTGCTGGTTTTATCTGCTGTTTTGCTTTTGCAGCTCAATATTAGTATTGTGCATACACACAGCAGAAACCATAACTTATTCATCATCTTTTTTGTTGCGTTTGAGTATACAAATGTAAGTAATTAGAATTTCGAAAGAGGCTCAGCGGGAGAGTCTTTCTCCATCTGCTTTGGTTAAAGTAAAAAAGAAAAGATACCCGGTAAGGGCGCCGCTTAAAAATCCTGCCAGGTGCGCGGCATTATCCACACCTTGTGAAACTGCGGCGGCAATTATATTCAGCGCTATAAATAAGCCGATGTAAGCCAGGAATGCCTTCCGTATCTCGCCAGGGAAGAGGGGAGTGGTTAGTAGCGCCAGGAATACGCCGTAAATACCAAAAATAGCTCCCGATGCACCCACACCTACTGCGCTTTTATGATACCAGATGCTGACATAGTCGGATATTAATCCTGTGATCACATAGGCCAGGCCATAACGGAAACTGCGTAATACCGGTTCCAGGAATATGCCGCCAATAAATAGTCCCAGCATATTTGTAAAAAGATGTACTAGGCCCGCATGGAGGAACATACTGGTAAACAGCCGCCAATACTGATGTTGCCCGATGGTAAGTGGCCAGTAATTGGCACCGGCATGCAGCAGATGGGCTCCATCCCCCCACCATATATCCATTCCTGTTAGTATGGTGTAAAAAAACACCAGTGCGTTTATGCCGATCAGCGCCAGCGTAACCGGCATCGCCTTTAATCGGTCTGTGATTTTCATCTCCTAAAAGTTAATGAAAAAACACCAATTACGCACTATTCATATTGATATTGAAGAGCAAAATGATTATCGCTTCCAAGTTTCGTAAAACCTTCGCTGTGTAAATGTACCCATGCGCCTGCGGGATACTGCCGGCCTCCATTGTAATAGTAGGCATACTGAACAGTGGTGGAGCGTTCGTATTCCAGCAAATGCTCCTGGCAGCGGGTCTTTTCTTTTTCAGTGATCTTTACAAGAAAAGGATTACGGGCATTCAGGTGTAAAAAAGCATCCGACAGATCACCCTGTGGGGAAGGATGTACTACAGGTGCTACTGCATGGCTGAGCAGCAATTGGTTTACCAGTGGGTGCAGTGGATTAATGGAATCTTCACATTCGTACTTCGCGGTTCTTAAAGTGATGAGGGTATCTTCTTTTTTACCGGCGAAACTATCTATGCAGATGTCTTTTCGGACAGGATGCTCCGAATCATAATTCCAGCTCACCGCCTGGGTGGAATCGGAATACTTCATGGCGGCGGGTACGCCGTTCTTCCAGCGTATATTCGCCACGCGCAGAAGGCGTTCGCGGGCGTCAAAATATTCTACGGTGGCAATATTGCCATCATTATCCCAGGAAGTTACCCTGGCGCGTTCTTTTACTTCGGTGATATTATTTCCCCGGTTGAATAGTATCATCCCGGTGATCCGGTGTGAGCGATCATAGGAAAAAGTACTGATGCTGGTATCGTCCTGTTGCCGGTGGTGAACCAGTTCGGCCAGGTTGCCCTGCTGGTCGTAACGGAAGGTATACTGGGGGATATCATCGCCCTGAATACTGATGGCGATAAGCCGGGGAAGCCCCGGGCGATGATTCCTTGTACTGCAGGCAGAAGCCGTAACAATGATAATAAAGAAGCAAATAATATTTCTCATACTCATGGCGGAATATGGTATGAAAATACTAATAAGATTTGAGTTTTTGGGTAGTAGAGCTGCAGAGGTTACAAAAAGGGGAAATGATGCGTATTTTCCAAAAAAAATCCCCGGCTGATTCAGCCGGGGATTCTCTTTTTTCCAACAGGTTGGAATATTACTCAGCAACCACTTCAAATTCCAGTTCGGTTTCGTTGCCTTTACCGAAATCGAGGCGTGCTTTGTATGTACCCAGTTCTTTTACATCATCCAGGATGTGGATGCGGCGACGGTCAATTTCATAACCTTTCTGTTCTTTAATTGCACGGGCAATCTGAACACCGGTTACGCTACCGAAGATCTTACCGGAAGTACCGGTTTTAGCGCCAATTTTAACAGGAGAAGCTTTCAGTACTTCAACTACTTTCGCAATTTCAGCCAGCAGTTTCTCTTCTTTCACTTTCTGCACTTTCAGGCGTTCCTGCAGTTGCTTCATGTTAGAAGGACTCGCTTCTACCGCAAATTTCTGGGGAATCAGGAAGTTCCTGGCGTAACCATTTTTTACGTTAACCAGTTCATTCTTCTGACCCAGGTTATCTACGTCTTGTATTAAGATAATTTGCATAACTTCTTACTTTAAAAGGTCAGTAACATAAGGCAATAAAGCCATTTGACGAGCTTTCTTAATAGCCTGGGCTACTTTACGCTGAAATTTCAGGGAGTTACCCGTAATACGACGTGGCAACATCTTGCCCTGGTCGTTCAAAAATTTCTTCAAAAACTCCGCGTCTTTGTAATCTACGTACTTGATGCCCAACTTCTTGAAACGGCAATATTTCTTCTGACGTTTCTCAGTTTTTACGGCTGTTAAGTACTTGATTTCTTGTTTAGGTTTAACTGCCATAATTTTAAGCTTCAGTGGTTTTAGATTCAGCATTCACCCCATGTCTTTTGCGACCGTTGTAAGCAACAGCGTGCTTATCCAGTGCAGTAATCATGTGACGTAATACATTTTCATCGCGATTCAGCTGGATTTTCAGCTTCTCATTGAGGTCGGATGGCGCATTGTATTCCAGAACAACATACATTCCTGTAGTTTTTTTCCGGATAGGATACGCCAGTGATCTTAATCCCCAGGGATTTTCGTGCGTGATTTCGCCGCCGTTATCTTTAATGATATCAGCGAACTTCTTTTGGGCGGCTTTGTAGTCGTCCTCAGAAAGCACAGGGGTAAAGATCACCATCAATTCGTAGTTCATAATTCCCTGTTTTAAATGGTTTAATTAAAAAATTAGGACCGCAAAGATACAGAACTATTCCTTATTTCCACGCAGGAACGGCCGATTTCCCTAAATATCTTGCCTTTTATCGAGAATAATGCGTAATTGGTTGATAACCAAATGTAAGAAGCCGTCCCGGTTTTACGGAACGGCTTCTTTTGCATGGTTTTTTCAAAAAAGCTTAACGGTTAATGAGAATCTTTGTTACCTGCACCTGCTCGCCGGACTGTATCCTCAGGAAATAGATACCCGATGGCAGCTGGTCAACAGCTATGGTCCTGTAGTTCCGGCCTTTAATCAGCGCGGTTCTGCCCTGGTAGCGAACCCGGCCCTGTACATCTATCAGCGCCACGCTGGCATCGCCGCTGCGGGGCCAGTCGAGCCAATACTGCAACTGTTGCCCAAATATGCACCATAACAATTTCAGCCAGGAATTCCCGCCGGTAACCAATACCATTTTAACCGGGCTGTACCTTACGGTGCTATCCAGGCCGGTTATTTTTAAACGGTAAGCAGAAAATCCGGGCCATGGCCGCTCATCATAGGAAATATAATCAGATCTTTCAGCACTGCTGCCCTGCGCCATCACTGTATCCACCGGCTCATAGGTCCGGAGGTTCCGGGAACGCTCTACCACAAAATTACTGCTGTTGATTTCATAAGGAGTATGCCAGCTAACCAGCACTTTGCCCCCGTCGGCCTTTGCATCAAAGTTTTCTACCGGTAACGGGTTGGCTAAAATACCCAGGTTATAGCGGCTCAATACGGGGTAATGATCTGTGGTAGTAGTACCGTAACTGCTTACCAGCCCGGCCACCTGGGCTTGGATCCGTGCAGATGCCGGTAAATACGCAACGCCCACTTCGTTGGAACTGAGCACATTATCTATCACCGATGCATAACTTACCGTAGAACGCTGGCCGGATAAGCTTAACGGCAGGGTCAATGGCCGGTAATTAATGCTGTCGCGGATAAAGTCGATATAAGAAGTGGTGGTATCCGGCAATAATTCTGTCGTAATTGTTTTGGACAGATCATCATTAAAATCTCCCAGCATAATAATGTTACTGTACGGATATTGCAGATCCAGTGTGTCTTTCAATTCCTTTAGCCCGTCTTTACGCCTGTTCCAGGAGGCAATCTTTTCCGGCTTGGTACCTGTATTGGCCTTGGCATGTAACAAAATGAACCTGATCCGGGCGGAATCATTACCCAGTTTCGCGGTAGCTTCCATTTCGTAAGGGAACCTGCCGGACGACCAGTTATAGTAAGCGTTACTGCTGCCACCCTGTCTTAATATACCATAGGTGCTGATCTTCCTGATGACAGCGGTTTTATATAAAAATGCCAGCTTCTGCGCTGCTACGTAATCAACGTCCGTGGTGCTATCGGCATAGGAGCCATAATCAGACAATACATAGCTGTATCCTGGTAACTGGCTTACCACTGCGCGGAAACGGGCAGTATCCACCACTTCAGCCAGTGCAAAAATGTCCGCATCCAGCTTTTTAAGGATAGTGGTTACATTGGCCTGCTGCAAACTGTCGTTGGCCGGGTTCTGAGCCGGGCTTCCAAACCATTCTATATTCCAGTTAACCACTTTCAGTGACCGTAATGAAGTACCACTGAGGGCAACAGAACGGCCAGCGAACCCGGTGGAATTAAATGTGAGGTTGCCGCTGTAAGCCTGGTCTGCAGCTGTGGGTGCGAACTTTACCCATACTTCTTCCGGACCTTCGGCCAATGTTGCAGCCGTAAAAGTTAACTGGCTGCCGTAACTACCGCTACTGTCTGCCGATACTTTGAAACCGGCGGGGGCGGTGATTTTCAGATCTCCGGTAAAATCATTGGCCCAGAAGCTGATGCGTTGCGCTTCTGATGTTTGTCCTGATTTCACATAATCAAAATCAATGGCGGCGGGGCTGTTGTTCAGGCTGGGCGCCGGCGCTGCGGTGGTATCTGTAAGACTGAAATCATCAATGGTCCATCGTGCGGCCTGCACAGCAGGGCCTGAAGTATAAACAAAAGCAATATAAACTGCAGATTGCTTATAGGCAGCGAGATTAATACCGGAAGACAAGGTCCACACATCGCTGGCAGTTTCAGGGAAACGGCCGTTCAGTGCTGTCCATGTGGCATTGCGGGGATCGCCGCTGCCGGAGTAATTGGTAGAAACCCGCAGGCTGAGTGCCGGCCCGGCAAATGCAGTGCGGCTGGAGAATTGCAGCAACGGGAACTGCATTCCTGTAAGATCGAATGCAGGAGATATCAGCCAGTCTTCATTTTCAACCGCACCTCCGCTGTAACCGTTTATCTGCACACCATTGGTGTTTTGCTGTCCGAAATTGGTACAGCCCCATAGCTGTGCACCAGTCACACTGTATTGTGTAAAGCCTCCGCTCAGCTGGCTGCTGCCAACCGGCGTACAGTCGTTGAAGTTATAGCTCAGCTCCTGGTTCCCCGTAGTAAAATGCCATTGTGTGCTATCTCTGATCCCGGCAAAGTCGTTATCCGACAGGTCCTTCACGATCCCGCTATCCAGTGTAATATAATAATGACGGCGGGGTTGCAGGATATGCTTCAGTGTAAGCGTGTTATTATTGATAATAACTGCGTTGCCGGTTACAGGGAAACTGTCTGTTATCCCGCTGTTGCTGTTGTGCAGCCTGATATACCCGTTGCCTGCTTTTATATTTTCGCTGAAAGTAATTTCGGGAGATATAACAGGCGATACATCTGCAGCTGAATTAGCCGGTTCCAGGGAGCTGATTACCGGCGGAGTGGTATCCCGGCCACTTCCCGATGCAGCTATATTGTCAACCGCAAATCCCGGCCTGGAGCCGGCACCGCTGATCTGACGGTTTACCCAGCGCAGTTGTACTACTGCCTGGTTACTACATTCCGGCGGCAGTGTTATCAGCACATTCACCAGGTGTTGAGGTACGGTAACACCGGAACCCGTTTGCTGGATAGTGTCGTTCTGGTAAGCAGTTTCGCCAATACTTGTGAAGGTACCGGCAATGCCTATACGATATTGTACCACTACCTCATTGATCCTGGTGTTGGAACTACCATCGTAAGGATTCCTGATTGTCATAACGTCATAGGCTAAACGCACATTTTGCTGACCGCTGGTATTAAGGGATAGTACCAGTGAATTGTCGGCGCTGCCACTGTTTAAGAATCCCAGTTTGCCGGCATAATTATAAACACCATTGGCGGTAGAGGATGCGCTGCCGCTTATCAGCGGTTTGTCCGAAGCAGGGGCGGCCGTATTAAAACTACCGGATGGGCTGCCGCTCAGCAGCCATCCCTGCCATCCTGCAGGATATACCGTAGCAGACGAGGGCAAGGCATCGAAATTCTGCTCATAAGGCAAGGGCTGCGCCGCCGGATTTGTTTGGGCGCTCGCATTGCCGCAAACAAGAGAGGCAATAAGTAATAAAGAAAGTAGAGGTTTTTCCATAGTAATTTTTGAAAAATGGGGAATCAGATTTCGGTACAATAAATCTACTGAATAAACCGTTGCCCCGGATTTTTCAGATATGATTATTTTGTTAATTTGAAGGAATGTAACATGGCTCTTTTTTTACATTTGTTTTGAAGCTGCCCTTTTTACAGCATTTCTAACCAGGGATAAACAATCCGGGCGGAATATTTCCCATCCTGTTTGTATTCTATGGTTTTGAGAGGGGTTACTTGTCATCTTGTCAGCCTTAGCCCTGCTGGCATACACTTTGGAAAAGGTCTGTAAAAAAATCAGATAATCAATGCAAAAAGGTGCAATACGTGTTCAGACAGAGAACATCTTTCCGATTATAAAAAAGTTCCTGTATTCAGATCATGAAATTTTTATCCGCGAACTGGTAAGTAACGCCGTGGATGCTACCCAGAAATTGAAAACCCTGGCCAGTGTGGGAGAATTCAAAGGAGAGCTGGGCGACATTGCTATTGATGTAAGAGTAGATAAGGAAAAGAAAACCATCACTATTGCAGATCACGGTATCGGTATGACTGCTGAGGAAGTAGATAAATATATTAATCAGGTAGCTTTCTCAGGTGCGGAAGAATTTCTGAAAAAATATAAAGGACAGGAGAACGGCACTAATATCATCGGGCATTTTGGACTTGGATTTTATTCATCTTTTATGGTGAGCAGCCAGGTGGAAATCTTCTCAAAATCATGGAAGGAGGAAGCGCCTGCCGTACGTTGGGAATGCGATGGAAGCCCTGAGTATGAACTGGAAGAGATCAGCAAGGCCGACAGGGGAACCGAAATTGTAATGCACATCAATGAAGAAAGTGAAGAGTTCCTGGAAGATGGACGTATTCGTACCATTCTCGAAAAGTTCTGTAAGTTCCTGCCTGTTCCTGTTACCTTTGAAGGCACACAGATCAATAATACTACTCCGGCCTGGACAAAGAAGCCAAGCGAATTAACTACAGAAGATTACCAGAATTTCTACAAAGAATTATACCCGTTTGCGGAACCTCCTTTATTCTGGATCCACCTGAATGTCGACTATCCGTTTAATCTCACCGGTATCCTTTATTTTCCGAAGATCAATAAGAGTTATGAAATGCAGAAAGATAAGATCAATCTGTATTCCAACCAGGTGTATGTAACAGATGAAGTGAAGGATATTGTTCCGGAATTCCTGATGCTGCTGCATGGTGTGATCGATAGCCCGGATATTCCGCTGAACGTTAGCCGCAGTTACCTGCAGGGTGATCCTAATGTGAAAAAGATCAACGCGCATATCACAAAGAAAGTAGCGGATAAACTGGATGAGATATTCCGTAATGACCGTGCTTCCTTTGAAGAAAAATGGGATTCCATCGGCCTGTTTGTCAAGTATGGTATGATGACCGACGACAAGTTCATGGAAAAGGCCAATAAGTTCCTTATCATGGAAGATGTGGATGGTGGTAAATTCTATACGCAGGAAGAATACCGCACCGCCACCGAAGCGCTGCAAACCAATAAGGAAAAGAAACTGGTGATATTGTATGCTACTAACCCGGTACAGCAGGACAGCTATGTACAGGCAGCAAAAAATAAAGGATTTAAAGTAGTGAAGATGGAAACGTTGGTGGATGCGGCATTCATCAATAACATGGAAATGAAATGGGAGAATATTTCCTTTACCCGTGTAGATGCAGATATTGCTGATAACCTGATCGATAAAGAAGAAAACACGACTATCGTATTATCTGCTGAACAGGAAAATACATTGAAGGAGCTGTTTGGTAACCAGGTAACACAACCCAATATTAAGGTAGAAATGAAAGGGCTCAGCGCTGAAGCACAACCGGTAATTGTAACCCGTCCTGAGCTGATGCGTCGTATGAAAGATATGGCGGCTATGGGCGGTGGTGGAATGAACTGGTATGCAAATATGCCTGATGAAATAAATATGACCATCAATGCAAATCATCCGGTTTATACACAGATCCTGAAAGAAAATGACAACGCGTTGCAGCAGAAGCAGATAAAGAATCTGGCGGACCTGGCATTATTATCGCAGAATTTACTGACGGGCGCAGATCTCACTGCATTTGTGAACAGAAGCGTGGAATTGATGGGCGAAAAAAAGTAATAACACTACACAATAAATAAATTGACAGTATTTATTCTTTTTAGTTTTTATTTGTAGCGGGATGCCCATCTGAATAAAGAAACTGAAGGAAGAAAATATTGTAAAAACCTGTCCTCCGGCTCATGCCGGGGGACTTTTAGTTTGTAGTAGTTATATGAAAAAAAGAGCAATTAAAATTTTGTGCCATGTCTTTGTGCTGAGTGCGCTCGCACTTTTTTCCTGTTCAAAAACTGAAACAGCTAACCCGGTACAGGTTAATCCGCCGGGAGACACCATACTGGTTAATCCACCGCCAGCAGCCGGAGATACGTTCCCTCCACAGCAAACAGGTATCACAGTGCAAAAGATAGACACCAAAGGCGGGAATATCAGTAATTATGTGCTTTATATCCCTGATGGTTATAATGAGAAGAAAGATTATAAATGGCCCATCGTGATTTTTCTTCATGGGGTAGGGGAAATGGGGAATAATATTGATGTGATAAAGCAGGTGGGACTGGTAAAAGTAGCAGCAGGGAAACCATTTGTGATCATAGCGCCGCAATGCCTCAGCGGCTGGTGGAACCCGCAATACCTGGATATCTTATATAAGGAAGTGGTTAATAAATATCATGTGGATCTTACGAGGGTATATCTTACAGGGCTGAGTATGGGAGGTTATGGGACCTGGGACTGGAGCTCCGCACATCCTGAAAAATTTGCCGCCATTGTTCCTATCAGCGGTGGGGGGGATATAAACCGGATGAAGAATCTGAAAACTATGCCTATATGGGTTTTCCATTCGGCTGATGATCCTACTGTAAATGTGGAGAATTCACGTACCCTGGTGCAGCAGTTGAGGGCCCTGGGGAATAATGTTCAGTATACAGAATATCCAACCGGCGGGCATGATGCCTGGACAAGAGCATATGCTAACAAGGATCTTTACACCTGGTTGCTGAAGCAGCATAAATAAAAGGAAGGCTTGTTTCTCAGAAACAAGCCTTCCTTTTATCAATTATTTGAAGAGGTTCTGATATCAATCACTTTTAACTGGAGGGAAGTTTGTCCGTTCCATTCATTTTCATCTAGGGTAAATACCATATCAAACGGCTTTTTTCCTGCCATCAAGGGAAATTTATCTGCCATATAAAAGCCGATCCCCGACATAGTTGGACCATATCTTCCCTGTTTTACAGAAAATTTGATATGGTCATCTTTTACAATCTTCGAATAGCCGTTATCCACCAGGTTCCTGGCAAGAAAAACAGGACGGAGGTTTTCCGGTCCCAATGGCTCAAATTGCCGGAGAATATTATAAAATGCAGGTGTGATTTCCTGGAACTGGATTTCGGTATCAATTACAATTTCCGGTACCAGCTGATCCGGGTGGATGGTTCGTGCCACCACTTCTTCGAAACGTTCCTGGAATGCTTTTACATTTTCCGTTTTAAGTGTCATCCCTGCTGCGTAAAAATGCCCTCCGTAGTTTTCAAGGAGATCTTTACACTGGTGAATTGCCTCATAAACGTTGAAGCCCATTACAGAACGGGCGGATCCTGCAACCTTATCATTCGATTGGGTTAGGATAATGGTGGGACGGTAGTAGTACTTATCGATCAGCCGGGAAGCCACAATGCCTACCACGCCTTTGTGCCAGTGTGCCTGGTAAAGCACAGTTGATTTCCTGCGGGCAATGTCTGCATCATTTTGTAGCAACACAATTGCTTCCTGGGTAATGGTGCTGTCAATTTCTTTCCTGTCGAAATTATCCGAATGAAGCACAGCTGCAATGGCAGCGGCTTTCTCTACATCATTTTCGATGAAGAGATTAACTGCTTTCCGGGCATCATCCATTCTGCCGGCAGCGTTTACACGCGGGGCGATAACAAATACCAGGTTGGCGATAGTTAACTTTTCTTTCAGTGCGCTGAGGGTGATCAGTGCTTTAATACCGGGCAGCGGATCTTCATTTACTTTTACAAGACCATGAAAGGCCAGTATCCTGTTTTCCCCGGTCATTGGAACAATGTCGGCTGCAATACTGGTAGCAACCAGGTCCAGGAATTTATTGGCTTCCGATTGGGGAAGGCCTCTTTTTTGTGCGAAAGCAGAAATCAGTTTGTAACCAATTCCGCATCCGCTAAGTTCTTTATAGGGATAGGGGCAGTCGTGCTGCTTCGGGTTCAGAATGGCCACAGCAGGAGGCAGTACAGCATCGGGCAAATGGTGATCACAGATGATAAAGTCGATGCCCCATTCTTTTGCCATGCTGATATGTTCCACCGATTTGATGCCACAGTCGAGCGCAATGATCAGGCTGAAATCATTGTCCCTGGCATATTCAATACCCTGCATGGAAATACCGTATCCCTCGCGGTAACGGTGCGGAATATAAAATTCAATATTGGTGTAGAGCTTTTGCAGAAAGGCGTATACAGTGGCAACTGCGGTGGTGCCGTCTACATCATAATCTCCATAGACCAATATTTTTTCGTGTTGGAAAAAAGCCAGTTCAATTCTGGAAATGGCTTTATCCATATCTTTCATCTGCCAGGGATCATGAAGGTCTTCCAGTGTAGGGCGGAAAAATTGCCGGGCAGCCTCATAGTTGGTTACATTGCGTTGCACCAGTAACCGGCATAACAGCGGATGTATGCGTAATGATGACTGTAGTAACTGTTCCTGATTTGGTTGATATGCCTTTACCGTCCAGCGTTTTTGCATTATTATATTTTAAAGGCCTAAGCTTTACGCTTCTTCCGCATATTACATTATTTTTTATTCTTACTAAAATGTTCTGTCGGTTGTAAATCGCACCAGGGATTCTAAACCGTTCCTGACTGCGTTTTCAGGAAATTTATTTAAGATGGCAAGGGCTTCGTCCCGGTATTCAAACATTTTCTGCCTGGTGTAGTCAATACCGCCAGAAGCTTTTACCAGGCGGATCACTTCTTCCACGCGGTCTTTCTCTGTATTGTGATTTTTCACTATATTAATAATCTTTCTTCTTATTTCGGTAGAAGCGTGTTCCAGGGTATAGATCAGGGGGAGGGTCATTTTTTTCTCACGGATATCGATGCCGGTTGGTTTCCCGATTTTGGCGGAACCGTAGTCGAACAGGTCATCCTTAATCTGGAAGGCGATGCCTACTTTTTCGCCGAAAAGGCGCATTTGTTCCGTGGTATGATCGTCGTTGCTGCTGCTCCATGCGCCCGCAGCGCAGGCGGAAGCCAGTAATGAGGCTGTTTTGCGGCGGATGATCTCGAAGTAAATATCTTCCTTAATATTAAGTTTCCTGGTTTTTTCAATCTGCAACAGCTCACCTTCACTCATTTCTTTTACGGCTTCCGATAATATCTGTAAGGTCCGGAAATCATTGTTGTTGAGGGATAGCAGCAGTCCTTTTGACAGGAGGTAGTCGCCTACCAGTACAGCAATTTTATTTTTCCAGAGGGCATTAATAGAAAAAAGGCCGCGGCGTTCGTTGGCGTCATCCACTACATCATCGTGCACCAGTGTGGCAGTATGGAGCAGTTCCACCAGCGCCGCTGCGCGGTAAGTGCTTTCCTGGATATTGTCACTGAAAAGTTTTGCGGATAATAAAACAAACATGGGCCTGATCTGCTTTCCCTTGCGTTTTACAATATAATGCATGATCCGGTCCAGTAATGGCACATGACTTTTTACTGAATCTGCGAATTTACTTTCAAAATCCTGTAATTCTTTACCTATCAGGTGTTTAATATCGTCCATGAATTAAATAAAAAGGATTGCTAAGCTAGCTTTTATAAATCATATTTTAACATTTTGGCCTCTAATTTGTATAGTGAGTATAACATTCCTTTAACAGGAGTTAAGGAATCCTTTAACAAGAGATATACATATCCTTAACTTAACTGGATTTAAGGTATATAAATACTTTCATTTAAGCTCTAATTTTGAGGGACTTATCAATGAAAATAATATTGCAAGAAAAATTTGTATATTCATTTATGATATTTACCTTTGCTAGGTAAAAAACGGGTTATTAGTAAATTTTTAACAGTTTTTAATAAAAAAAACAATTATGGCAAGCAAAAAGTACTTATTACTGGCAGGCGCTGTGGGTTTACTATCAGCATCTACTAGTTTTGCACAGGTTCAACCAACCGGCTACGATGCTCTGGATAGCTCCAAAGTGTCTAGCAAGCGTATGGTACAGCAAAATAACTTCACGAACCACCAATCAAATTTCCCGGCTAAACCGAGAGATATGTGGGAACTGGGTTTTAGTGGTGGTTTACACCTGATCAGCGGAACTGTTCCTCCTCAACCAGGTTTTGGTGGCGGTATCTCCCTGAGAAAAGCATTGGGACATACTTTCTCCCTGAGAGCTGAGTACATCGGTTCTATCGATAAGGGTCAGGACTACAAACTGCGTCCAAACATGCCTGCTGGTGGTATCAACCCATGGGCTAAGACAGCTGCTTTAAACGGCGGTATGATCGTTCCTAACTACAAATCCCAGAACCATCAACTGTCTTTGGATGTGATCGCTTCCCTGAGCAACATCCTGTTCTACAGAGCAGAACCTAAAGTTAACTGGTATTTACTGGCTGGTTACTCTATTGTAATGGCAGACGTTGACGTTGACGCATTGGATGCAAACGGAAATGGTTATGACTA
This sequence comes from Chitinophaga sp. OAE865, assembly GCF_040546735.1. Taxonomy (NCBI): domain Bacteria; kingdom Pseudomonadati; phylum Bacteroidota; class Chitinophagia; order Chitinophagales; family Chitinophagaceae; genus Chitinophaga; species Chitinophaga sp. OAE865. Next base: position 1,757,618 of record NZ_JBEPOF010000001.1, read on the forward strand.
TTCCAGCATTAATTTCGGTGCAAAACGCAGCGATATCAGAAAACAGATCAAGAATCTGAGAGATGACAAATACGAGCAGAACGCTCCTTCTCAGGGTAACAGAATTTCCATCGGCCGTAACGATGACAACCAGCTGCTCCGTCATGCACTGGATGTAGGTACTGGTGTGGCGTTTAAAGTTTCTAAACGTTTCAATATCGGTCTTGAAGAAAAAGTTACTATGCCGTTTGACGCTTACATGGATGGATATCCTGGTCCAGGCGGTTCTACCAAGGACTTCTACTCTTACACCAGCCTTCGTCTGAACTTCAACCTGGGTAACCCAGCTAAACGCGTACAGCCATTATGGTGGATCAACCCACTGGAATACGCTTACAGCGAGCTGAGCAACCCACGTCACATGAAGCTCCCAGCTCCGGTTCTGCCTGATGCTGATGGCGATGGCGTAACTGATCAGTTCGATCGCGAACCTAACACTCCGGCAGGCGCACCAGTTGATGTTCACGGTGTTGCTAAAGATACTGATGGTGATGGTGTTCCTGATTACAAAGACAAACAGCTGATCACTCCAACTTACTGCCAGCCAGTTGACGCTGACGGTGTTGGTAAATGCCCAGATCCAGAATGCTGCAAAAACCGTGTTGAACAATCTTGCTCTACACTGGTTCTGCCTAGCGTTTCTTTCAAAGGCTCTTCTACCAAAATTGGTAACGATCAGGAAGCTATCCTGGCTTCTGTAGCAGCTACCCTGAAATCTAACCCTTCCTGCAACGTTCTGGTAACAGGTCACGCAGGTGCTAAAGGTAAGAAAGGTGGTGTTGACCTGAGCAGCCGTCGTGTTGATTCAGTAATCGACTACCTGGCTGATAAACAAGGTATCGACCGCGGTCGTTTCATCAAACAAAACACTCCTGGTGAGTCTGGCACTGTTGACTTAGCTCCTGCTAACTAATCAGTATCACTCATTAAGATGATAACTTAAAAGTCCTCTCCCGTTTGCTCGGGAGAGGATTTTTTTTTGAAGCAAACACTCCCCTGCGAAATATTGTTGGAGTGTCAATATTTACCCCTAATTTTGGAGGCTTTTTTAATAAACTTATTATTACGTGGGAATTAACATTAACAGGGTATCCCTGGCTGGACTGGTAGTAGCTCTTGGTATTATCTACGGCGATATCGGAACATCTCCACTCTATGTTTTCAAAGCCATCGTAGGAGGGAATCCCATCAGCGACCTGTTGGTGATCGGGGGTATTTCCTGTATTATCTGGACACTTACCCTGCAAACAACCGTTAAATACGTTATCCTCACCCTCCGGGCAGATAATAAAGGGGAAGGTGGCATTTTTTCACTCTATGCGCTCGTAAGGCGCCATGCCAGGTGGACTGTTATCTTTGGGATGATCGGTGGAGCTGCCCTGCTTGCCGATGGCATCATCACCCCGCCCATTACTGTTACATCTGCTATTGAAGGTCTCAGAACCCTGGAAGTTTTTAAAGACCTCGGACAGATGACCATCGTTAAAATAGTGCTTACCATTATCACAGGGCTTTTTGTGATGCAACAGTTCGGTACCGTCTCCATCGGCCGGATGTTCGGCCCTATCATGGTACTCTGGTTCTCCATGCTGGGAATACTCGGTATTTCACATATAGCGGACGATTTAAGCATTTTCAAAGCCTTTAGTCCCCATTACGCCATTGAACTCCTGACAACTTATCCTAAAGGATTCCTGATCCTCGGGGCCGTATTTCTTTGTACAACAGGGGCGGAAGCACTTTATTCCGACCTGGGCCACTGCGGTAAAGGCAATATCCGGGTATCCTGGATCTTTGTTAAGTCGTGTCTTATACTGAATTACCTCGGACAAGGTGCCTGGTTACTGACACAAAAAGGACAAATTCTGCCAAAAGATCAGAACCCTTTCTTTACCATCATGCCAGAATGGTTCATCATTTTTGGCGTATTAATAGCCACACTCGCTTCTGTAATTGCCAGCCAGGCACTCATATCAGGTTCTTTTACCCTCATCGCGGAAGCTATGCGGCTTAACCTGTGGCCCAAAATGCGGGTGAACTATCCCACTGAAATGAGGGGGCAGTTATATATACCCGGCATTAATACCATGCTGTTTGTTGGCTGCGTTTCAATTGTGCTCATCTTCCAGGAATCATCGAATATGGAAGCGGCATACGGATTATCTATTACTATTTGTATGCTCATGACTTCCTGTCTCTTTGCTTTCTATCTCTATACAAAACGGGTATGGGTAGGCTGGATACTACTGTATCTTATTGTTTATTTCACCATAGAATTCTCATTCCTGTTTGCGAACGTGATCAAATTTATGCACGGAGGTTACGTGACGGTAATAGTAGCTGGCGGCCTCTTCCTGGTGATGATAGTATGGTTTAAATCGCGTAAGATCAAAAACCGTTATGTGGAATTTGTGCGACTGGAAGATTATCTGCCCATTATCCAGGAACTGAGTAATGATACGTCTATTCCCAAATATGCAACACATCTTGTGTACATGAGCAGTGCCGATAATCCGAAGGAAATAGAGCATAAGATCATCTATTCTATTCTCAATAAAAAACCCAAACGGGCAGACATATACTGGTTTGTGCATGTAGATGTAGTTGACGAGCCTTACCTGAGCGAATACTCTGTACAAACAATTATTCCAAATGAAGTAATACGCGTAGAGTTCCGCCTGGGTTTCAAAGTGGAACAACGCATTAATCTCATGTTCAGAATGGTAGTGGAAGATATGGTACGTAATAAAGAAGTGAATATCACCAGCCGTTATGAATCATTGAGTAAGAATAATGTAGTAGGCGATTTCCAGTTTATTGTGATGGAGAAATTCCTGTCCCACGACAATGACCTGCCCTTATACGAGAGAATGGTGATGAAGATGTATTTCTTCCTGAAAAAGATCAGTTTGTCGGAAGAAAGGGGTTTCGGGCTGGACTCCAGTTATGTAACCATCGAAAAGTACCCGCTGGTAGTAGCGCCGGTAACCAATCTGCAGTTGAAGCGGATTGTACATTAACGATAAATCCTTATCACAGAAAGCCGGATCTTATTAAGATCCGGCTTTCCTTTTTTATATAACCAGTTATCCTGATAAACGGAAAAAATCCACTTTTTTTATAGATATTGGGATTTCCGGATAACAATGATGAATAACCCATCATGTAATTCCAATATCTGAAAACGCTTAAATTTAGTATGGTGAACAAATTTTTTGGCGTGCTGGTAATGCTGGCACTGCAACAAAACGTATGGGCGCAAACATCTCCTGCCGCTGGCTATAGGGACCTGCCCGATCCCAAACCCGTTAATAAAGCTTCCTGGGCGGCTGTTAATGACACCAGGCTTCACATTGCATTCGGTACTGCGGATACCCGTTATGAAAAAAGAAACGCACCGGATAATAATGGATTAGCGCCTTCCTGGGAAACAAAAGCCTGGAAAGGTGAAAAGGTTCATACACAACTGGTGTTATGGTCTGCTGCTGCACAGCCTGAAGTTAGTATCCAGGCTTCCGCCCTGAAAGACAGCAAAGGGCATACAATTGCCGCTTCTGCGATCACCACCGGCTTTGTGAGATATGTACTCACAGATGGCCTTAACAAAGATGGCAGCGGTTGCGGGCACCGTAACCCAAAAGATTTCGATTCATCGTTGGTAGCAGATGGCATTGATATCATTAATAAAAGCACCATGGCCGCCAATACTACCCAGCCGGTGTGGCTGAGCATCCAGGTGCCGGCAAACACACCTGCAGGAGCTTACAAAGGCTTGGTGAGTGTTAAATCAGGCACTACAATGGTGAATATGCCCTTTGAAGTAACAGTGCTGGAACATACCTTGCCCGCTCCGAAAAACTGGCAGTTTCACCTCGATCTGTGGCAAAGCCCATACGCAATAGCACGTGTATACGGTGTAAAACCCTGGAGCGATGCACACTTTAAAGCCATGAAACCGTATATGAAAATGCTGGCAGATGCAGGACAGAAAGTGATCACTACTACCATAATTTATGATCCCTGGAACAGCCAGACGGAGGACATATATGGTACAATGGTGAAATGGACAAAGAAGAAAAATGGCAGCTGGACCTATGATTACAGCATCTTTGATAAATGGGTGCAGTTTATGATGGATCAGGGTATCCGGAAAGAAATCAACTGTTACAGTATGATTCCATGGAACCTGAAATTCTATTATTATGATGAGGCGGCAGGAAAAGATACTTTCATTGTGGCCAAGCCGGGTTCTGAAGAGTATACCAAACACTGGCAACCTATGCTGACTGATTTTGTAAAGCACCTGAAAGCAAAAGGCTGGTACAATATCACTGCTATTGCTATGGATGAAAGGCCTATGGAGGCAATGCTGGAAACCCTGAAGGTAATCCGCAGTGCGGATAAGGATTTTAAGTTATCATTGGCCGGCAGCTATCATGAGCCACTGGCCAATGAAATACATGATTACTGTATCGCGCTGAAGGAATCTTTCCCTGAAAACATTATGAAAGCACGTTTGGCGAAAGGCTTGCCTACTACCTTTTATACCTGCTGTACGGAAGGGTTTCCAAATACCTTTACATTTTCTCCTCCGGCTGAATCAGCTTTTATGGGCTGGCATGCAGCGAAGAGAGGATACAACGGTTACCTGCGCTGGGCCTTCAACTGCTGGGTAGCTGATCCGCTACGCGATTCCAGGTTCCGCACCTGGGCGGCCGGGGATACTTACCTCGTTTATCCCGGCCCGAGATCTTCCATTCGTTACGAGAGACTGATTGAAGGCATACAGGATTATGAGAAGATAAGAATCCTGCGGGAAGCATTTGTAAAAAGCGGCAATTCTGCGGGGCTAAGTAAACTCAATGATCTGGTAAAACCTTTCGAGGAAGAAACGCTGAAAACCACGCCGGCGGCGGATATTTTAAAAGTGGCAAAACAAGGATTAAACGAATTATAACAGGTATAACCCATAAAAAAAATCCTCCGGGGAACCGGAGGATTTTTTTTAACACAACTAAAAAACAATCAAATGTGTTCATCAATCGGGCTTTTTCCCATCTAAAAAGGTATTGATCGTATTAATTTCTGTATGATTGTTAGGTCCCTGGTCACCACTCACCGTATAGTTGGAGTAGAAGTGCTCAGCAGAACCTGCGCCATTATCCAGGTTCACATTCCTGCGCAGATAAGCCGGTACGTTTTCCAGTTCCGCATTATTGTCCATGTTCTTCACGTTGAAACTGATGCTGCGTAATTTGGCTACTCTTTCCGCCTGTTTGCGTTTTTGTTCTTCCAGGTCTTCATAAGCCTGCTGCATGGGCACTTCGGGAGGAGCAGGCGGTACATTTGCTGCACTTTCTTCTTCCTCTTTATACACCATTTTCATTTCAGGCGCAGGGGTACCTGGTTCCACGTAAATATGTGAAGGCCTGTTTAAATAACCTCCTGCTGCATTGCCCTGTTGTGGCTGAATAATATTTACACCAGGCTGCTGCGTATGTGCAGGCGGGGCTTGTTGTACAGGCTGTTGTTGTATTGGTTGCTGCTGAACAGGTTGCTGCATCTGCTGTTGTATTTGCTGCTGTATCTGTTGCGGGTCAGGCTGTTGTGGCTGTACAGGTGGTACCTGCTGAATATTCAGCACATAGTTCTGACGTGCAGGAGCAATAGGCGCCTGTTGTTGCGGCTGCGGTGGCGTATAAGCCATCACAGGTTCAGGATGGTTCACTACAGGCCTCCATCAGGCGTGGTGCCATCAGGTCTTGTGGTTCCTGGAATAAGGTGCCTTGTGCCTGTTGAACGCTCATCTTTTTTTCATCACCGTCTTTGCCCAACTGCATTACAATTTTAGGCTCTGTGCGTTCAGTATTGGCGGGAGTAATTTTTTGCTGTGTGATGGGTTTTTGTTCAAAACCGGTAGCAATAATGGTTACGCCCAGTTGCCTGTCCAGTGTTTGATCGTAGCCCACACCGAGGATCACATCGCAATCTTCGCCAGCCTGGCTTTGCACGTATGCCTGGATGATATCCATTTCATCGAGGGTGTGCTCAAATTCACCTTCGGAAGAAGAGATATTGATGAGGATCCATTTGGCGCCGCGTATATCGTTGTCGTTCAGCAGCGGGGAAGTCAATGCGTCCTCGATAGCCCTTTGCGCGCGGTTTTCACCTTCTGCCAGTGCAGCACCGAGGATGGCCACGCCGCCGTTACGCATAACGGTACAAACGTCGGCAAAGTCAACGTTGATCTGACCAGTGGAATTGATTACATCGGTGATACATTTAGCGGCGGTAGCCAGCACGTTATCTGCTTTTTCGAACGCGGCCTTGAACTTCAGGTCGCCGAATTTCTGACGTAATTTATCATTGGAGATAATCAGCAGGGTATCTACATACTCTTTCAGGCGGGTAACACCTTCATCAGCCTGTAGCATTCTCTTTTTTCCTTCGTAGGAAAAAGGAGTGGTAACAATACCTACGGTCAGAATACCGAGCTCTTTACATATCCGCGCGATGATAGGAGCGCCACCTGTTCCGGTGCCACCGCCCATACCGGCAGTTATGAAGGCCATTTTGGTATTTACCTCCAGTATTTTTTTGATTTCTTCAAAGGATTCTTCCGTCGCCTGTTTCCCGATTTCAGGATTTGCACCGGCGCCAAGTCCCTGTGTCAGGTGCGGTCCCAACTGTATTTTATTGGGAACAGGGCTATTGGCAATAGCTTGTGCATCGGTATTGCAAATAATGAAATTTACCCCTTCAATGCGCTGGCTATACATATGATTCACCGCATTACTTCCACCGCCACCGATACCGATGACTTTGATGATAGAAGATTTTTCCTTAGGAAGATCAAAATGTATCATGACTCTATACTTTTATGGGTTAGTACGAATAATTAATAATGAACTATTAAGAATTAAGTGCGTGTATGCTTGTATGTTATTACTATGGTTCATTTGTCCTGTCATTATTAATTATCGTTCTTAATTCTTATTATATTAAACGTTTGCTTTTTGCAACAATTGCGCCACTTACTATTAAAGTTTTGCATCTTCTTCTTCCGTGAACATATCAATGATCTTTGTTTTCATTTTGTCCAGGAAGTTTTTCAATGAGGCGTTCCTTTCTTTTGCTTTCCGGTCCTGTATTTCCTGGCTGCTTGGAACTGTTTCTTCTATCCAGTCTTCGGTTGGAGCCGCCGACTGTGCAGCCTGTTCTTTTGCCAGGTAACTGGTATTAATTTTTACATAATTTTCTTCCAGTGCTTTACGATCATTTTCAAAATCGTTGTAACCTTTCAGGATGAGGCCTACGCAGGTGGCATACATAGGTTTGGTTAACTCATCTATATGACCGCTGGCGAGGTGCTCGTTGGGGAAACCTATACGGGCGCTTGCACCGGTAGTGTATTCTGTTAACTGTATAAGATGCTTTAGCTGAGATCCGCCACCTGTAAGGATAATACCGCCATTCAGCATTTTGTTATCCATACCGATCTGCTTGAGATGATACACTACGAAATCGAGTATTTCACTCATGCGGGCCTGGATAATATGCGCCAGGTTCTTCACGGAGATCTCTTTGGGGCTCTGGCCTCTTAATCCCGGGATCGTGATATAGGCGTTGGTTTTAGCTTCATCTGCCAGTGCATAACCGAACTGTACTTTCATCTGTTCTGCCTGTGTTTTTAATACACCCAGGCCGTTCTTGATGTCGTTGGTAATGTTTTCACCACCGTATGGAATAACTGCAGTGTGTTTCAGTATACCTTCATAAAATACTGCCAGGTCGGTGGTACCGCCACCAATATCCACAATGGCTACACCTGCCTCAAAGTCCATATCGCACATTACCGCTGCAGCAGAAGCCAGTGGCTGTAATACCAGGTCGCGGATTTTAAGACCGGATTTTTCCACGCTGCGGTTAATGTTGCGGATGGCGTTTTTATCGCCGGTAATAATATGGAAGTTGGCGCCCACCTTTACCCCGGACATACCGATAGGATAAGTGATGTTCTGCAAACTATCCACTATATATTGCTGCGGGATCACATCAATGATCTGATCGCTTGCGGGAATAACTGTTTTGTACTGATCGTTGATCAGCTGGTCAATATCTTTCTGGGATATTTCCGCATCAGTGTCATTGCGTACAATATCTCCGCGGGTTTGCAAACTTTTTATATGATGACCGGCTATACCAACATATACCTCGTTAATTTCCAGGTTAGGGTTGGATGCATAACAATTTTCGAGTGCTTGCCTGATAGCTTTAATGGTTTGGTCGATGTTCAGCACCATACCGTGCTGTACACCAAACGATGTAGCTTTTCCGAATCCCAGGATTTCCAGTTTCCCGTATTCATTCTTCCGTCCTGCAATGGCAGCAATCTTCGTAGTACCTATATCGAGTCCTACAATGATGGGAGCTTCCTGATTCATGGCGTTTTTTGTTTTTTTGATGTGTTAACAGATTTATTCCCTGGCTTATACACTGCTTTGGGTTGTTGTTTGGCCGGCGCAGCTGCTTTTTCTTTCACCTTTTCTTTTTCTTTCTGCGGTTTGGCTTTTTCTTTTACTGCGTGCGCCGGTTTTAACACCGGTTTGGCAGGTTCGGTATGTACCGGCTTTACTGTTGCCGGTGCTGCCGTTGTTGAATCTTCGCTGTCCGCTATCGGCGGTTCATCTGCACCGGCCAGTTTCAAACTATCTGTTTTGATCACTGGTTGCAATGGAACAACGCCATCTTTACGGGTACACACCACTTCGTTTTCAAATGCGATGTTGATGCGTGTATAATTATTCCAGCCTACTTTGTTCAATCCTTCTTTATAAAAAGCCAGCAGTTTGGTGAATTTTTTATCTATGTCTGTACCTTCTCCGAATGCAATCACCTGGTCGCCCAGCTTAGGTATGAACTCAAACCTGCGATCATCTGTGATCATGAGTTGTTCTACCTGTGCCATCCAGAAAGGATCTTTACCAATGTAGGTGCCCATGTCCACGATTTGTGCGGCCAACAGGCTATCAGGTTTCTGCAGCTTTTCTGCATCAGTAGGGAAACCTGTGAATACCGGCACCCTGGCTGCATACCGGCTGGATACCGGTATATGTTCGCCTGCCCCATCGAGGTAAAAGCTGTTACCGGAGAAAGTAAATACCCTTGCCACCGGCTCGCGTTGCGTTACTTTGATATTCAGCTGCCGGCTGTTATCAAAATAAATTTCCGCATTTTTTACCCAGGGATCCTGGTCTACAATGGATTCCAGTTCTGCGATATTGATATCGGCAATACTTTTACCAACCGGGTTCAGATTTTTATCTTTCGTGATCAAAGATTTTATATCCTTTGATTCTATAAAGAAGTTATCATCTTTCCCCTCAAATTTTACCAGTATACTTTTACATTTACCGGCATCCTTGTCTTGTATAGCAGCCACCAGCAATACTGCAAAGCCTGTGAGCGCTGTTCCCCAGAGAACAGCGATACCCAGTCGTTTTAATATTGTGGCAGTTTTGGACAAGCTTTTTATTTTTTAATGTAATGTTGTTTTGTTTTTAAGGAGATGAGCTACAGGTTCTTTTAACTGATCTATATCTCCTGCCCCTGCTGTGATGAGTAACGGAACATCGTGCTTTCCCAGATATTCCATTACATCTTCTTTTGATAAAATTTTTACAGGCACTGTTATTTTATCCGCGATCATTTCGCTGCTTACCCCCGCTATCGGCAGCTCACGTGCCGGGTAGATAGGGAGCAGTATTACTTCGTCTGCCAGGGACAGGCTTTCTGCAAAGCCATCTGCCAGGTCACGGGTGCGGGTAAATAAGTGCGGCTGGAAAATAACCGTGCATTTTTTCCCGGGAAACAATGCCTTTGCACTGGTGATCAATGCACGCAATTCTTCCGGATGGTGTGCATAATCATCGATATATACCTGTTGATCTGTTTTTACCGCATATTCAAATCTCCGTTTGATGCCTTTAAAACTGGCGATGGCAGCACGGATCCTGGCGGCGTCTATTCCCAGCAGCTGTGCTACTGTAATAGCGGCTACTGCGTTTTCCACGTTGTGCATGCCTCCAATGTGCATTACAACGTCATCGATCATCCAGTCCTGCTGCATTACATCAAACTCGTATCCGCCGTTGATCATGCGGATGTTGGCGGCGTAAGCGTTGGCAGCATCGTTTTGTAAACTGTACAGCAACTTGTTTGTTGCATTCAGCTCTTTGTTGCGGTGCAGGCCGAACTTAGCAATCAGCGTGCCATTGGGCTTGATGTTATGTGTATACTGGATAAAGGCGTCTTCCATTGCTTCCGGTGTGCCGTAAATATCCAGGTGGTCTGCATCCATGGCAGTCAGCACTGCTATATCCGGACTTAATTTCAGGAAAGAACGGTCGTATTCATCTGCTTCAATTACTGCTACCGCTTTTTCGCTGCTCCAGAAATTTTTATTATAGTTTACACTGATACCACCCAGGAAAGCATTACAGCCATAACCGCTATCGGTAAGCAGGTGAGCGATCATGGTAGAAACAGTTGTTTTACCATGTGTGCCTGCCACGGTGATGGCAAACAAAGAACGGGTAATTTCCTGCAGCACATCACTGCGCTTTACCACTTCATAGCCATTGTCACGCAGCCACTGCAACTCTGTGTGTGTAGCCGGAATTGCCGGTGTGTACACTACAAGGGTAGCCGCTTTATCGATCAGGTTAATATCGTCTGTATAGTGGATTTGCATACCTTCTGCCTCCAGCTGCTTTGTAAGCGCTGTGGAGGTACGGTCATAACCGCTTACCTGCACTCCCTTCTCATTGAAGAAGCGTGCAATGGCGCTCATGCCAATACCACCGATGCCGATGAAATAAACCCTTTGTATGTTGTTCAAATCCATATATTCTTCTAAAAAAATCTTCTAAATAATTCCCAGCACCTGGTTGGCAATTGTTACATCAGCATGAGGATTGCCCAGCTTGCCGATATTGCTTTCCAGTTGTTCCATCAGCGCTTTGTTTTGCAAAAGGCTGAACAACACATTACCCAGTTGTGCAGGCACCTCTTCATCTTTAATGATCAGCCCTGCCTGTTTATTAACCAGGTTCATGGCGTTGGATGTTTGGTGATCTTCCGCTGCAAACGGGTAAGGCACAAATATCACCGGCTTCTTCACTACACATAATTCCGCGATCGCCAATGCACCGGCTCTTGATAACACTACGTCTGCTGCTTTGTAAGCAAAGTCCATCACGTTGATGAAGTCGTATACTTTAATATGCGATCCATATGGCGCAGCGGCAGCTTTTGCTGTTTCGTAATAAAGCTTCCCTGTTTGCCAGATCAGCTGAATATCTTTTCCCGCTATCTCTTTCAGGAGCGGTTGCAATCCTTCGTTAATGGACTTAGCCCCCAGGCTGCCACCTACGGCGAAGATGGTTTGCTTTGCGGTGCTCAGCCCGAAATGCTGCAGGGCGTCTTCACGCGTTACGGCCGACTGTGATATGCTGTTTCTCACAGGATTACCGGTCATTACCAGTTTTTCAGCCGGGAAAAATTTATCCATACCATCATATGCCACACAGATCTTCTTCGCTTTCTTGCCCAGTATTTTATTTGTTTTCCCTGCAAAGGAGTTCTGTTCCTGTATCAGGGTAGGCGTACCATTTTTCTGTGCCCTGTTCAGCATCGGAAAGCTGGCGTATCCACCCACACCCACTACTACATCCGGCTGGAAGTTTTGCAGGATGGCCTTTGCACGGCGAAGGCTTTTCCATATCTTAAAAGGCAGCAGGATATTTTTGAAGATATTGCTCCTGTTAAAACCGGCTATTTCCAGTCCTTCTATCGGATAACCTGCCTGCGGCACTTTCTCCATTTCCATTTTCCCGGTAGCACCTACAAATAATATGTTGATGTCCGGTTCTATTTTTTTCAACGCATTCGCGATCGCTATCGCCGGGAAGATGTGTCCTCCCGTACCGCCGCCTGCTATGATCACTTTGCGTTGCATGTGTTGTTCCTGATTACTAATTATTGTTATAAATACGTATTAAGCGACGGCAGCGTTTTCCGCCTGCGCAATAACTCTTTCCAAACGTTCTTTCTCTGCCTGTTTTCCTTCCATTTCTTCCACGTTGCGGGACACACTCAGGATGATACCGATGGCCATGCTGGTAAACAATACCGAAGATCCACCCATACTCACCAGTGGGAGTGGAAGCCCTGTAACCGGGAACAGCTGTACGTTTACCGCCATATTGGTTAATGCCTGTATTACCAATGTCACACTGAGTCCTACTGCCAGGAATGCCCCAAAAGCATAAGGACATCTTTTATAGATCCTGATACTTCTCAATAATAAAATCATATAAGCCGCCAGTATCAGGAAAGCTCCAAACATGCCATATTCTTCTATGATGGTAGCATAGATATAATCGGAATAGGCATGCGGCAGGAAGTTACGTTGTGTACTATTGCCGGGTCCTTTTCCCAGTAGTCCGCCACCCGCTATGGCAATGTTGGCCTGCTGTACCTGGTAGGGTGTTTCTGTATGATCACCGTGAATAAAGTTATCGATACGTTTTTCCCAGGTTTTGGTACGCATTTCCATTGATGTGAGTTTCGCCACCATGAAAAGAAGTACTATTAATACTGCTCCTGCGGCCACCATGGAGGCCAGGAACCTGATGGGTACCCTGCCTATAAAGCAGAGTAGCATACAGCTGGCTCCCAGCAGGAGCGCAGTGCTCATATTGGCGGGCATGATCAGCGCGCAGATGATGCCAACCGGGATGATGATGGGCAGAAATCCCTTTTTGAAATCGTCGATCAGGTTTTGCCTTCTTGATAACTGCCTGCTTACATACATGAATATGGCGAGTTTGGCCACATCCGATGTCTGGAAGGTAAGGTTAATGATGGGCAGCTTGATCCACCTGCTGGCTTCATTGATATTGGAACCAAAGGCCAGCGTGTACATCAGCAATGGTATGGATATAAGGAAGCCTATCTGCGCCACGCGGGAATAAATGGTATAATTCACGCGGTGAGCAAAATAGATGATCACCAGCCCCATAGCCAGTACCGTAAGCTGCTTCAGGAGATAATACTCCGTATGGCCGCCTCTTTCACGGTAGGCAAGTGAGCCGGTAGCGCTATATACAGCAAGCAGGCTTACCAGCGATAGAAAAAGTACTACCGCCCAGATAACCTTGTCGCCTTTTGTTCTATAGAGCAATGCCATCGGTTCCTGTTTTTGTTTTCTTTTGTTTTTTTAGATGTAACCCTTTATTCTGTTTATCAGCACCTGTTTACAATGCTTTTACTTCTTCTTTAAATTTCCTTCCACGGTCTTCGTAATTTTTAAAAAGATCAAAGCTGGCGCAGGCGGGCGATAATAAAACGATGTCTCCCTTTGCTGCCTGTTTAAAAGCTTCCTGTACGGCATCGTGCATACTGGTGGTGTTGATCATCACCGGTGTGTCTTTTGATAACGCCGTAAAGATGGGGGTGTTGTCCACACCCATACAAATAATTGCTTTTACCTTTTCTTTCACGAGATCGCGGATGGCATCGTAGTCGTTGCCTTTATCCACGCCGCCCATGATAAGCACAATCGGTTTATCAAAACTTTCCAGTGCAAACCAAACTGAGTTTACATTGGTGGCTTTGCTATCGTTTATAAAATCCACACCTCTCACCGTGGTCACATATTCCATGCGGTGTTCAAGACTCTCGAATGACGCAAGGCTCTCGCGGATCTTTTCATTTCTTATATCCATGGTCCTGCCTGCAATTGCTGCTGCCATTGAATTATACAGATTGTGTTTTCCCTTTAAAGACAGGTCATACATTGACATGATAACCGGTTCTCCATTGACATCTATGTGCAACTGGTCGTTGGCAATAGAGCCGCCTTCTTTCAGTGGTTTCATGATGGTAAAAGGTATTGATGCTGAATAAATGGGTTGCTGCGCTAAATGTCGCATGATCTCAGGATCATCCATGCAGTAGATGAAGTAGTCTTCAGCTGTCTGGTTCATGGCAATTCTGAATTTGGAGGCTACGTAATTTTCCATTTTATAGTCGTAGCGATCCAGGTGATCAGGCGTAATGTTCAGCAGGATGGCCACATTGGGTTTGAAGTCCTTAATGTCATCCAGCTGAAAGCTGCTGATTTCAATCACATAATACTCCGCTGGTGCGGTTGCCACCTGCCTTGCATAGCTTACGCCAATATTGCCTACCATAGCTACATCCAAACCTGCGTTTTTAAAGATGTGATAGGTGAGGGCAGTAGTGGTGCTTTTGCCGTTGCTGCCGGTGATGGCAATGATCTTTTTACCTGTCGAGAAACGGTAGGCCAGCTCAATTTCAGAAATCACAGGTATGCCTTTTTCGCGTACCTTTTTCATCAGTTCCGACTTTTCGGGAATACCTGGACTTTTAACAATTTCGTTTGCATCCAGTATGATATCCCAGGAATGATGTCCTTCTTCAAAAGATATCTGGTTTACCGCCAGTTCCTGTTTATAGTTATCTTTTATAGTTCCTCCATCGGATACAAATACTTCATACCCTTGCTGTTTTCCCAGCAAAGCCGCTCCTATTCCGCTTTCTCCTGCTCCTAATATGATAAGTTTATATCCCATTTCGTTTAGTCTGCCTGCTTTTTATTATTATCTCATTTTTAATGTTGCAATACCTGCTACCACGCACATGATGGTCACGATCCAGAACCGCACTGATATTTTACTTTCATGATAACCGATCTTCTGGTAGTGGTGATGCAGCGGCGACATTTTCAGGATGCGCCGGCCTTCGCCATATTTCTTCTTGGTGTATTTAAAGTAAGATACCTGTAACATCACTGATAATGATTCCACCAGGAATACGCCGCAGAAGATGGGGATCAGCAATTCTTTCCGCACAATAATGGCAAGGGAAGCGATGATACCACCCAATGCAAGGCTACCGGTGTCGCCCATGAAAACCTGCGCCGGGTAAGCGTTATACCAAAGGAAGCCGATACATCCGCCCACAAAGGCTGCAATGAAAATAGAAAGCTCACCAAGATTGGGTATGTACATGATGTTCAGGTATTCCGCAAACTGGATGTTACCTGATACATAAGCAAAGATGCCAAGCCCTATACCTATAATACCTGAAACGCCTGTTGCCAGTCCATCCAGTCCGTCTGTAAGATTAGCGCCGTTTGATACTGCGGTAATAATAAAGATGACTATCAGGATGTAAAGAACGAACGTATATTTTTCTGCTCCCGGGATCCAGGAGATCAGTTTGGAATAATTGAACTCATGGTTTTTTACGAACGGAATAGTGGTGATGGGTGTTTTAACATCCACAAAACGGTGCCCGTCGCGGGTTACACGTTCCGGGTGATTGGTCACCTGTCTTTCATACGGCGCCAGTGGCTTTGCTCCTATTACTTCACGTGATACCACCACATCTGTATTGAAATAAAGGGTACAGCCAACGATCAAGCCAAGTCCTACCTGGCCCATGATCTTGAAACGTCCTGCCAGTCCTTCTTTATTCTTCTTAAATACTTTGATATAATCATCCAGGAAACCTATCAGCCCTAACCATACAGTGGATAATAATATCAGCCAGATATACACATTGGCTATCTGTGCAAACAGCAGGGTAGGGATTACAATGGCGGATAGAATAATAAGCCCGCCCATGGTTGGGGTGCCCTTTTTAGAGTTCTCGCCCTGCAGGCCCAGTTCCCGGATGGTTTCACCGATCTGTTTTTTCTGAAGAAATTTAATAATCCTTTTACCAAACAGCAAAGAAATCACCAGCGACAGCAACAATGCCATCGTTACACGGAAAGTGATATACTGAAACATACCACCGCCGATGACGCTGATCTTAAATTCTGTTTTCAGGTAATTTAAAAAATAATATAACATATGTTTTAGTCGTAACCTGTTCCCCGCTGCAGGAGTACAGGCTTTTAAGTCATTGGATTATTAAGTATCTGTTCTTCAGTTTTAGTTTATTTCTCCAGTATTTTCATCAGCTCCAGCAGCACTTCTTTATCATCGAAGTGATGTTTTACGCCTTTGATCTCCTGGTATTTTTCATGTCCTTTACCGGCCACCAGGATAATATCTTCCCGGTTAGCAAGCGACAGCGCCGTTTTAATGGCTTCTTTCCTGTCGGTAATGGAAATGGCTTTCTTTTTCAGGTGAACAGGAATGCCGGCTTCCATTTCCCTGATAATTTCCGCCGGGTCTTCCGAGCGGGGATTATCGGAGGTAAGAATAACACGGTCGCTGTTTTCCACTGCCACATCTCCCATCACCGGGCGCTTTGTGGTATCCCTGTCTCCGCCGCAACCAACTACCGTGATCACCTGTTCATTGCCTTTGCGCAGATTTTTGATGGTGGCCAGTACATTTTTTAATGCATCCGGCGTATGTGCGTAATCAACGATGGCGATGATCTGTTCTTTATCTGAAATGATGTAATCAAATCTTCCTTCCGCACCTGTGGTGTCGCTCAGCGCCTGTAACACTTTGGCTTTATCTATACCAAGTGATACTGCAGCACCATAAACAGCCAGCAGGTTATACGCATTAAACTCACCGATCAGGCGGAAATGCACTTCCGTATCTCCTACCAGCATGATTAATCCTGTGAGATTATTTTCCAGGATCTTGCCCTTGAAATCAGCCAGTGTGCGCAGGCTGTATGTAGCTTTCTTCGCTTTTGTATTCTGCAGCATCACCATTCCTCTTTTGTCGTCCAGGTTGGTGAGGGCAAAAGCAGAGGAAGGCAGGTTATCAAAGAACGATTTCTTTACCCGGATATATTCATCAAAGGTTTTATGATAATCCAGGTGGTCGTGGGTGATATTACTGAAGATGCCCCCCGCGAATTTTAGCCCGGCAATACGTTGCTGGTGAATGGCATGGGAGCTCACTTCCATGAACACGTACAGGCAGCCGTCGTCCACCATCTGTGCCAGCAGGGCATTCAGGCTGATGGGATCGGGCGTGGTATGTGTGGCCGGTATAACGGTGTCGCCTATCTGATTTTGTACTGTGGATAATAATCCGCAGTGGTATCCCAGTTTGGTAAACAACCGGAACAGCAGGGTGGCAATGGTTGTTTTCCCGTTGGTGCCGGTAACGCCTACCAGTTGTATTTTATGGGAAGGGTTATCATAGAAGTTGCCCGCCATGATACCGCTGCTGGCGGCACTGTTGCTTACCTGTACATAGCATATATTATCAGCCAGTTGTTCAGGTAACGTTTCACAGATCACCGCTGCTGCGCCCAAACCAATCGCTTTTTCAATATACACATGTCCGTCTGTGTGTACGCCCTTCACCGCAATGAAAGCATCTCCGGGCTTTATTGACCTGGAGTCGGTGGCGAGTGCGTGAATGGTAACATCGGTATTACCATGCACTGCCAGGATGCTTACATTATACAATATGTCGCGCAGCGTTTTCATCTAGCTCAGTTCTATTACGATGGTTTGTTCGTTTCCTATTTTTGTTCCGCCGGGGAGTGACTGCATTTTCACTTTACCGGCGCCTTTAACTACTACGCGTAGCCCGGCGTTTTCGAGCAGGTACAGGGCATCTTTGAGACCCATTCCGGTAACATCCGGCACAGCGCCTTTTGTTTGCGTTACCTGTTCAAAAGCAATTTTGCGGTCTGCTACCCTGGCGCTTACCCAGCTGTTGTTAGCTGGGGCGTTGCTGATAGGCAGCTGCAGTTTACCCAGGATCTGTTTCCATTCACTGCCTTTGCCATTTTTCAGTGACAGCAGGGTATCCAGTTGCATGGTTGCCTGCATGGGTTTTTGTCTTTCCACCGCGATAGCGTACAGTTTATCTGCCACTTCCCTAAACACGGGACCCGCAACGCCTGCACCGTAAAAGTGCAAAGCATGCGGTTTGTTTTTTATAACTACCACGCAGGTGTACTGCGGATCATTTGCCGGGAAGTATCCGGCGAATGACGACTGGTATATTTTATCTGCGTACCCGCGGTTACCGTTAGCCACGAGTGCGGTACCTGTTTTGGCTGCGAAGGTGTAGAACTGGCTGCGCAACTTCTTCGCGGTACCATTAACCGGTACGCCTTCCAGCATGGCCTGTACCTGTTTCAGCGTGCTTTGTGAGCAGATGCTGTCCATTAATACGGTAGGCTCAAACTGTTTTACTACCTGGCCGTATTCCTGTATGGAATTGACGAGGTAGGGCTTCATCATTTTCCCGTTGTTGGCCACTGCATTGTACAGCATGCACGTTTGCAGCGGGCTGATAAGTACTTCATACCCGAATGCCATCCAGGGCAGGGAGGTAGCGCTCCATGTTTTGGAAGCAGTTGTTTTAATGACTGGTCTTCCTTCGCCGATGAGATCTATACCGGTAAACTGATCGAGCCTTAATTTTTTCAGATGGGCTACGAACTTGTTGGGTTGCCGGTTATAGAACTGGTAGGCCAGTTTTGCCATGCCTACATTTGAGCTCAGCTCAAAGGCATGTTTGATAGTTACGTTTTGCGGGCCGGGGTGGGGCTCAGAATCGAATACGGTTCTGCGGCCTACCTGCCAGCGGCCACCGTCCATGTTTACCATGGAATTCATGGTGGCGTATTTATCTTCCAGCACTGCGATCACGGTGGCCAGTTTGAAAGTGGAACCGGGTTCTGCTACCTGCAGTGCATAGTTCATATCTTCCCAGTAGCCGTTGCCGTCGGGTTGTTTGCCGAGGTTGGCTATAGCTTTTATTTTACCTGTTTTCACCTCCATCAGGATGCAGGTGCCGTGTTCGGCTTCGTTCTGCACCATCATGTTCATGAGGGCTGTTTCCACGATATCCTGCATGTTCACATCTATGGTGGTCACTATATCGCGGCCGTTTTCGGGTTCAATATCGTAACCGTCAACGGGCACATAGGTCCCACCTGCGATGCGGCGCATCAGTCTTTTACCTGTAACGCCTTTCAAATATTCATTGTAGGTTCTTTCGAGGCCTACGCTCTGGGAATTCTCACGCGCCAGTCCGATGGTTCTGTTGGCAAGCAGTTTAAAGGGATTGATGCGCTTACTTTTTGATTCAGCGATCATGCCGCCTTTGTTTTTGCCGAGGCGGAACATCGGGAAGTTGCGTAATTCCTGGTATTGATTAAAAGGCACGTCTCTTTTTAATAAAAAGTAACGGTCCTTTGATTTATATCCTTCCTGTAGTTGTTGTTTCCAGGATGCTTTGCTACGGTCGGTGAATATCTGGGAGAGGCGGTAAGACAGGGAGTCGAGGTTTTCCTTGAACACCTGGCCGTTTTTGTCCCGGAGGCCGTCTGCTGCAAAATCTATCCGGATGTCGAAATAAGGAATGGAGGTCGACAGCATCCTGCCTTCCTCCGAGTAGATGGTGCCTCTTTCC
The DNA here is from genome assembly GCF_040546735.1 of Chitinophaga sp. OAE865. NCBI lineage: Bacteria > Pseudomonadati > Bacteroidota > Chitinophagia > Chitinophagales > Chitinophagaceae > Chitinophaga > Chitinophaga sp. OAE865. Next base: position 1,777,099 of record NZ_JBEPOF010000001.1, read on the forward strand.
GCGTCCAGCGCCACGTACCCGGTATGCAGGCTATCGGCCATACTGCGCCAGTAGTTGCCCTGTACGTTCTGGATATAGAACACTTTCACCAGTATAGCGATGCTAAACAGCGCCATGCCGATGAGGCACAGATACACTCTCCACAATATGTCCTTTTTTACATCCACGATGTTGTATTACCATTTTACCTTTTAGCCTTTAGCTGTCAACTGTTTACCCTGAGGCAAACGGCTGACGGCTAAAGGCTGATAACTTATAAGAAGATACCTGACACTGGCTGCATTTATAATTGAGATGCTTGCCATTGATTTGATTTACCAGCATCCCCGACCTGAGTTATGGGTCAGGCGGGCAGCGTCAGGCATCAGTATTAAAATCATTTTTCTGTTTCCTTTTTCAGTACAATCTTCTGTGGAGGGGAGCTGAGTTGTTTAAGGCCCAGCGGCTCTACGGATTTACTGACCTCACTCATCTTGCTTCGAAACATGAGCTCACTTTTCACATTGATATACTCCCACTTCAGCTCTTTAATTTCTTTGCCCAGTTTGTTAATGCGCCGGATTTTCTTTTCAGCGAGATGGCTATTGGCAATGTAGATCAAAGCCAGGAGGGAAAGGAACCCGATAAAGGGCATGTTTTGCACCAACGCTCTGTAGTTGATGCGCAAACGCCATTCTTTACGTTCCGGTGGGATGATGTTTTCCTCCGCCGGATTTTCCTGTATCTTTTCTAAATCGTCTCCCACGCGCTATGTCTTTTTAAAATTGACAATATAAACCTGAACGCAAATCAAAACGGATGTGTATAGGATAGGGTAGGATGTGATGGGCGGTTTGAACCGCGTCACGCTTGTTTTTCGGCCACCCTCAGCTTTGCACTTCTGGATCTTCCATTAAGCTTCAATTCTGCATCACTGGCGGTAACCGGTTTTTTTGTGATTAATCTGAACAATTTAGGGGGTGTTTCTTTTGCGAACGGATCTTCCGGTGCTTCTTCAAAACTTCCTGTCTTCATAAAATTTTTCACCATCCTGTCTTCCAGTGAGTGGAAAGTGATGATGGCAAGCCTTCCTCCGGGTTTCAGCACATTTGTAGCCTGTTCCAGTAAATCTTTCAGAGCGCCCAGTTCATCGTTAACGGCTATACGCAATGCCTGGAAAACCTGTGCCAGGTATTTTTGCGGATTGCCTTTTACAATAGGCTGGATCACGGATTTGAATTCTGTGATGGTGCGCATGGGGTGTGTTTTGCGCTGCTTTACAATTGTTTGAGCCAGGGTTTTTGCATTGGTTACTTCTCCGTAGTCCTGGAAAATCTGTTGTAACCTTGCTTCTCCCCATGTGGCCAGCAATTGGGCGGCAGTAAATGCTGTCCGTGTATCCATCCGCATATCCAGATCGCCATCGAAGCGGGTACTGAATCCTCTTTCTGCAGTGTCGAACTGGTGCGATGAAACGCCCAGATCCGCCAGTACGCCGTCTACCTGATCAGCTTTATGTAGTTTCAGAAAGCGTTGCAGATGACGGAAATTTTGTTGTACAAAAGTTACGCGTTCGTCTATAATCCTGTTTTGGTAAGCATCTTCGTCCTGATCAAATACTATCAGCCGTCCTTTTTCACCTAGTTTTCCAAGTATGGCCCTTGAATGTCCTCCGCCTCCAAACGTGGCGTCTACATAGATCCCATCGGGATTTATCTGTAGCAGCTCCGTTGTTTCGAGTAGCAGAACGGGTAAATGATATTGTTGCTCGCCCATATGCTCCCCTCTTTAAATTGATATGTTGTTGTCTCCTCCTCCCATTACCTGTTGAGCTAGATCACTGAACGCTCCCGGTGAGAAATTTTCAAAGAACTCCTGGTATTTACCTTTATCCCAGATCTCGATTTTATTGGTTGCTGCTGCCAGCACAATATCTTTTTCCAGATTGGCGTAGGACAGCAGGTTTTTTGGTACCAGCAGTCTTCCTGCGCTGTCTAACTCCAGAATAGTAGCCCCGTTTAAGAAGTAACGTCTGAATTCCCTTACTTTTGGATCAAAGTCATTCAACTTGCTGATACGCTCAAAAATTGGCTGCCATTCATTCATGGGATACAGGGACAAGCATTTTTCAAACCCTCGGTTAATCACAAACTGGTCTCCGGCCCCGTCTGTTAGCTGCTTTTTAAACCCGGCAGGTAACAGAAAGCGTCCTTTTGCGTCCAGCGTCGATTCATATTCACCGAGAAATCCTGTCATACCATGGGGCAAAGTCCTTGAAAATCCTTTTCTAACACAAAATAACACTTTTTCCCACTTTTTAACGAAAAAATACTTTATAAATTTTTTCCACAGATGCCAATGCCTCCATCAGCGCCCTTTTCCTGCCATTTATGCACTAAAATGGTGTATTAGATAAGATTGCGTGTTAATAATGTGTTGATAACCCGTATTTGTGTGTTTATAACTTGTAGATAGCCTGTAGCGTAAGACTTATACCGGATAACAACAGGTGGGAAAATGACAACAGGAAAATATTTATACGTTATATATTTTTATAACTTAATAGAGGTTTTAGTATACCTCGAATAACAAAAAGTAGATTCTGCATCACCCCGGGGGATAACATCCGCCGGCTCAGCCATAGTGGAAAACCCCTCTTTCGGCGATTTAATTCCCTCTTTTGCAAAATTTTAACAGCAATGAAAATCTCTCTGCCTTACATTTACATTTAATTCTTAATTTTGCCACTCTTTTATGCGGAAATTTTTATTGTACATCAGTGTTCTTGTGGTTATTGTATCTGCCTCCTGTAACAACCAGTTACGGAGAATAGAGAAAAGCAACAACTTTGAGAAAAAGTTGGACTACGCGAACCAGCTGTTCCAGAAGAAAAAATACAATACGGCAATAACACTCTATACAGATCTTGTACAGGTGTATAAGGGTACTGATAAGTTTGAGCCTATGTATTACAATTTCGCATATTGTTCTTATTATGTAAAGGATTATGTTCAGGCAGCGTTCCAGTTCAAAAACTACCTGGACCTGTTCCCAAACAGCCCCAGGGCTGTAGAGATAGATTATATGCAGGCATATTGCTATTATAAACAATCGCCCAAGGTATCGCTGGATCAGACCAATACCATGAAGGCCATTGCTGCCATGCAAACCTTCATCAATAACTATCCTACCGCCGATAAAGTGTCGGAAGCCAACCTGGTGATTGAGCTGTGCAGGCGTAAACTGGAAAAGAAAGAGTTCTCCAGCGCTGAACTGTATTATAACCTGGGCTTCTACAAAGCCGCCGGTATTGCCTTCAAAAATCTGATGCGCAACTACCCCGACTCTGATAAAAGCGACAGTTACAAAGTAATGGCCATCAGATCTTACTATAATTATGCTAAAAACAGCATTCCGGAGAGACAAAAAGAGCGCTACGCAACGGTTCTCGACGAATACCTGGATTTCGCGGATCACTACCCGAACAGCAAATTAAAGCCTGATGCCGAAAAATTTTATACCTTAGCACAAAACAACATAAAAACACTGGATAATGAGCAAATTAAAGCGAAGTCTAACCAGTAGCCTTAATCCCTGGGTAGAAACCAAAAACACTACCGATATTAAGAACAGAACTGGTAATTTATATGAGTCTATTGCCGTGATAGCCAAACGCGCCAATCAGATCAATATTTCCGTGAAAGAGGAGCTCCATTCCAAACTGGAAGAGTTTGCCAGCCATACTGACAACCTCGAGGAAGTGCACGAGAACAAGGAGCAGATCGAGATTTCCCGTTTTTATGAAAGACTGGCAAATCCGGCTATCCAGGCTACTCAGGAGTTCCTGGACAATAAAATTTATTTCCGCAAGAACGACGACGATTTGTTTAGCTGATCCGCCACACATTATTTTGTGAGGTGCGCGATTGCGAAAAATAAAAATATTAATTTCATGGCGGCAGAATGATTTCTGCCGCTTTTGTTTTTATATATGTCCATGGACGCTATCAAAATGCTACAAGGAAAGAAAATCCTGCTCGGGGTGAGCGGCAGTATTGCCGCCTATAAAGCAGCTACCCTTATCCGCCTGCTGGTAAAGGAAGGAGCTGAAGTGAAAGTGGTGATGACCACTGCAGCTGCCGGTTTTATTACCCCCCTCACCCTGGCCACCCTTTCTAAGAACGAGGTTCCCCTGAATATCAGCGACCATAATAGCTGGAATAACCATGTTATGCTTGGCCGGTGGGCAGATGTAATGCTCATTGCACCCGCTTCCGCCAATACCCTCGCTAAAATGGCCCTGGGCCTGTGCGACAACCTCCTGCTGGCCGTATACCTGTCTGCCACCTGCCCGGTGCTGTTTGCCCCGGCAATGGACGAAGACATGTGGCACCATCCCGCCACCCGCGCCAATGTGGATAAACTCATTTCATATGGCCACCGCCAAATTCCCGTGGAATCCGGTGAACTGGCCAGCGGACTCTTTGGAGAAGGCCGCATGGCGGAGCCCGAACAGATACTAGCCTTCCTTGAACAGCATTTTCGCCAGGAAAACGGAAAAAAAGCACTGAACGGGACTACGGTCATTGTTACCGCTGGCCCCACCATAGAGCATATTGATCCCGTTCGATATATCACCAACCACTCCAGCGGGAAAATGGGTATTGCCATTGCGGAGGCCCTGGCAGATGCCGGCGCTAACGTACAACTGGTACTTGGCCCCACATCCCGGAAAACAACCCATCCCGGAATTACTACCATCCCCGTGCAAACCGCCCAGGAAATGTTTGATGCAGTAACATCCCGGTACCCCGGCGCCAGAATAGTAGTGGCCGCTGCAGCAGTAGCAGATTACCGCCCGGCAAATGTGGCAGATAAAAAGATCAAGAAAGGCGAGGCCCAGTTGCACATCGATCTCGAAAAAACTCCCGATATACTCCGCTCATTGGGCGACCGCAAAGGGCCACAGCAGCTGCTGGTAGGATTCTCCCTGGAAACAAACAATGAAAAGGAATATGCACTGAAAAAACTGCGTGAGAAAAACCTCGACCTGATTGTGATGAACTCTCTGGCAGATGCAGGTGCAGGGTTTAATTATGATACCAATAAAGTAACGCTGTTTGACAGGAACGGGAACGAACGCAGTTTCCCGCTCAAATCCAAACAGGCCGTGGCCCAGGATATTGTTTCCGCTATAATCGAATTGCAACATGCATAACCGCTTCCCGCTGATCCTGCTGTTGGCAGGCGCCTTTTTACTATTTTGCTGCCCTCCCGTTAAAGCCCAGGAAATCAGGGCCAATGTATCTGTAGTAGCCCAACAGATCCAGGGAGTGGATAAAAAAATATTCACCACCCTCCAGAACTCCATCCGGGACTTCCTCAATAACCGCCACTGGGCCGCTGATGCCTTTACACCGGCAGAACGGATAGAATGTAATTTCTTGCTGAATATTACCGGTACCTCGGGGAACGACAGCTACAAGGGAACATTGACCATACAGGCCACCAGGCCGGTATTCAACAGCAGCTATGTAACCAGCCTGCTGAACATCCAGGATCCCAACGTGGTTTTCCGCTACGTGGAATTTCAGCAACTGGAATTCAGCGACAACAGGGTAGTGGGCAACGACCCGCTGGCCTCCAATTTAACCGCTATCCTCGCATACTACGTGAATATCATTCTCGGCCTGGATTATGATTCCTTTTCCCCCCGCGGCGGAGATCTGTATTTTAAGAAAGCACTGAATATTGTAAATAATGCACCGGATGGGAAGGAAATTTCCGGATGGAAAGCTTTTGAAGGGAACCGCAACCGTTACTGGCTGCAGGATAATCTCCTCAATGCAAAATTCCTCCAGTTTCATGATGTGATGTACCAGTACCACCGGCAGGGGCTGGACCTGATGTACGACGATGTAATGAAAGGCCGGGCAGCCATCCTGAACTGCCTGAACATGCTTTATTCCATCCACCAGGATATCCCCAACTCCATGCTGATGCAAACCTTTTTCCTTTCAAAAGGACAGGAATTATTGAAAATATTCTCCCGTGCCACACCACAGGAGAAAAGCCGTGCAGCGGAATTACTGTCCCAGATGGATGTGCCCAATGCACAGAAGTATCAACAGATGAAGTAACAGCTATGATGAATATGATGATGAAATACGCCACCCTGGCCTTGTTAGTGTTGTTTTTATTCGCCTGCAGTGACGGCGATAAGGTGCCGCGTAAGTATATTTCAAAGGAGCGTATGACAGGGATCCTGGTAGATATGTCCATTGCAGACGCCTATAGCAACGAACAACAGATGCAGGTTACTTTCACGCCTAATTTTGATTCCCTCAGGCAGGAAAAGGTGAAGATCTATTACAAACAGATACTGGATCTTCACAAGGTAAGTGTGAAGGAGTTTATGGAAAGTTACCGGTATTATGAAAGCCATCCCAACAGGCTGAAGGAAGTATTTCAAATGGTTCAAACTGATATTGCTGCAAGGAAACAGCGCTTGCCTAACCCGGTGGATGAAAATGCACCGCTCCGGTTCCGTATGAAAAGCATTTTCCCATATGCAGACAGCGTGCTATTGCTGCCGAAGGTGGATACCGTCCGCCCTTTTATCAAACGGCAGCCCTAATCTATAAAACACCAAAACATGAACAAAGTAGTAGCAAATGCCGACGAAGCCATACAAGATATCCGGGATGGCGCGGTACTGATGCTGGGAGGGTTTGGTTTGTGTGGAATTCCGGAAAATTGTATCACCGCCCTGGTGAAAAAAGGCGTGAAAGACCTCACCTGTATCTCCAATAATGCAGGAGTTGATGATTTTGGTCTTGGCCTGTTACTGAAAACCAGGCAGATCAGGAAAATGATGTCTTCCTATGTAGGCGAAAATGCAGAATTTGAAAGACAGCTCCTGGCCGGTGAGCTGGAGGTAGACCTCATCCCACAGGGAACCCTTGCCACGCGCATACAAATGGCAGGTATGGGTATCCCCGCTTTTTTTACTCCCGCCGGTTATGGAACCGAGATCGCTGAAGGGAAAGAAGTAAGGGTATTTGATGGAAAACCTCACCTGATGGAGTTAGCGCTGCACGCTGATTTCGCTATTGTAAAAGCCTGGAAGGGTGATACGCTGGGTAACCTGGTTTTCCGTAAAACCACCAGGAACTTCAGCACTTCAATGGCCCGTGCCGGGCATATTACCATTGCTGAGGTAGAAGAGCTGGTGCAGCCCGGAGAGCTGGACCCCGATCAGATACATGTGCCGGGTATTTATGTACGCCGCATCTTCAAAGGCGGAAACTATGAAAAACGGATCGAACGCAGAACGGTTAAGATCTAGTTCATCAAATTTTTCATTCTCAAATCTTACATTTTATGTCGCTCGATAAATATGGTATAGCCAAAAGAATTGCGCAGGAACTGCGGGATGGTATGTATGTGAACCTGGGCATTGGTATTCCTACACTGGTATCTAACTATATACCCGCTGGCATTTCAATTATGCTGCAGTCTGAAAACGGGATACTTGGTATGGGGCCATATCCTGTTGCGGAAGATATTGATGCAGACCTGATCAATGCCGGGAAAGAAACCGTGACCCTCTTGCCAGGAGGGAGCTTCTTTGATTCTGCAGAAAGCTTTGGTATGATCCGCGCCGGCAAGGTAGATCTTACCGTGCTGGGTGCTATGGAAGTATCCGATACCGGTGATATTGCCAACTGGAAGATCCCGGGCAAAATGGTGAAAGGCATGGGTGGCGCTATGGACCTCGTAGCTTCTGCCAGGAACATCATTGTAGCCATGATGCACACCAATCCCAAAGGTGAAAGTAAATTATTACCCGCCTGTACCTTACCCCTTACCGGTGTTAACTGCGTAAAGAAAATTGTGACCGAACTCGCAGTGCTGGATGTAACGCCTGAAGGATTTAAGCTCCTTGAGCGTGCACCCGGCGTTACCGTGGAAGAGATCCGTGCTAAAACTGCCGGGAAACTGGTTATTGATGGCGATATCCCTGAAATGAAAATTTAGCGAAAAATTCGTATATGCTTTACCGTGCCCTGCCTCCTTCCCGGAAGCAGGGCATTTTATTTTCGTTAAAATGCCCGCTTTAATAGCCTATATTTTGTTTTTGGAATACATACTACTCTGAAACAAAACATCTAAATCTCTAAACTTAAAAATCCCTAAATAATTGGTACCTTTCTACTTGCTAAAATAGTTCGAGGTGCAAGTTGGATTTCTTTGTTATAACGGTAAATATATTCCTGCAGCTGACCCGATTTTTACGGCAGATAATCGATCTTTCAGATACGGGGATGGCTTTTTTGAAACCCTGAAAGTATACCAGGGACAAGTATTGCTGGCAGACCTGCACTTTGAACGGTTGCTCGCCAGCTTACACCTGCTACACTTTGATATCCCTGCGCATTTTACAAAAGCATATTTCGTTAAGCAGATACTGGAGCTCTGCAGCAAGAATAATGTATCACAACTGGCCCGCGTGCGGCTCGCTATATTCCGCTCTGATGGCGGCCTCTATGATCCTGTCAATAATTTACCCAATTATATTATCCAATGCTGGGAATTGAGCAGAACCGTATTGGAATTAAATAATAACGGGCTGATAACAGATATCTTCCCTGATGTGAAAAAGAGCTGCGATAAGCTCTCTGCAATTAAATCAAACAACTGTCTGCCATATGTAATGGCAGCAATGTATGCCAAACAGCACCGGCTAAACGAAGCTATTTTGCTTAATCCATACGGCAGGGTGGCCGATAGTACCATTGCCAATGTATTTGTAGTACGGAATAAGGTGCTGTATACTCCGCCATTGTCTGAAGGCGGGGTATGCGGCGTAATGCGCAAATACCTGCTGAGAACAGAACTACCGTTCAAAATAGAAGAGAAACCTCTCAATATAGAAGACCTCGAAAATGCGGACGAAATATTTTTAACCAACGCGATCTATGGTATCCGCTGGGTGGGTTTATTCCGCGACAGCAGCTATGGCAACGCTACCGCCGCTATTTTACACGAAGTATTGCATGAAAGCATACTGTAAAAAATAATCACCGGGATGGAACAAAAGATCAGTTTATGCTGGTTTCGCCGTGATCTGCGGCTGGACGACCAGGCAGCTTTCTATTATGCGCTGCGTTCCGGTAACCGGGTTGTACCGGTGTTTGTTTTTGATACCCATATACTTAATGACCTGGAAGATAAACAGGACCGTCGGGTTACCTTCATTCACGAAGTACTTGGAGAAATGCAGGCGCAATTACAACAGCTGGGCTCATCGATGGATGTATTCTATGGTACACCCGAAAATGCGTTCGAACACTGGACCCATAAATATGAAGTGGCCGGCGTTTATACCAATCATGATTATGAGCCATATGCGAAGAACAGGGATGCTGCTATAGCTAGTCAACTCAGCCGGAAAGGAATATCGTTTTACAGTTATAAAGACCAGGTGATACTGGAAAAGAACGAAGTTGTGAAGGATAACGGTGAACCATATACGATATTTACGCCTTACAGCAGGAAATGGTATGATACCCTCACCTTTTTTCATCTCAAACCATATCCCTGTAAAAAGTACTATCAGCATCTTTTTAAACAACCGGTAATAAAGCTTCCTTCCCTGGAAGAAATGGGATTTACGCCCGGAGAGAAGCATTTTCCTTCAAAAGATCTGGAAGAAACACTGATCAGGCATTATGATGAAACCCGTGACTTCCCGGCTGAGAATGGCACATCGAGACTAGGCATTCACCTGCGGTTTGGCACTGTGAGCATACGCGCGGTGATGCAAAGGGCCATGCAGCTTAATGCCACGTTTGCAAAGGAATTGATATGGAGGGAATTTTACCAGATGATCCTCTGGCATTATCCGCACGTGGTTGGGAATTCTTTTAAGAAGGAATATGATAAGATAGTGTGGCGGAACAATGAGGTTGAGTTTGAAAAATGGTGTAAAGGGGAAACAGGCTACCCGATTGTGGACGCAGGTATGAGGGAGCTGAACGCTACCGGATTTATGCATAACAGGGTGCGTATGATCACTGCCAGCTTTTTAACTAAACACCTGTTGATCGATTGGCGTTGGGGAGAAGCTTATTTCGCAGCCAAATTACTGGATTACGATCTGGCCTCAAACAATGGCGGCTGGCAATGGGCAGCAGGCTCGGGTTGCGATGCGGCGCCTTATTTCAGGGTGTTTAATCCTGCGCTGCAAATGCAGAAGTTTGATAAAGATTTAAAATATATCCGTAAATGGGTTCCGGAATTTGAAGGATTCGAATATGTGAAGCCGGTAGTGATGCATGAAGAGGCGCGTAAACGTGCGCTGGAAGTGTATAATAAGGCATTCCGTAAATAAAAAATGCAGTGAGCTAATCACTGCATTTTTTATTTAGGAAAGAATTATTTGTTGAAGACCTCTTTCAGTTTGCTGTCCAACGCTTCATGTTCTTCTCCTCCTCCGCCATAGCGCGCTATAATTACGCCTTTGGGGTCAATTAATATCTGGGTGGGTAAAGAATGTATGCCGAAGTGCTCGCTGATATCTTCGGGGTTAGGCTCATTCTTCATGCGTTTATTCATATCCAGTCCCCGCAGTACATGTTTCCATACACCGATACCGTCCTTTTCCACCGCCTTTTTCCAGGCATCATGATTACGGTCGTCGTCCGATACGCTGATCACTTCAAACCCTTTATCCTTGTATTGTTTATACAATTCCAGCAGGTGAGGATTACCTGCACGGCAAGGCACGCACCAGCTGGCCCAGAAATCTACCAGTACATATTTTCCTTTGAAATCAGATAAGCTGAGTGGCTGATCATTGATATCTTTTTTGCTGAAGTTAAAAGCAATACTGCCCGGAGAGCCTTGTTCAAGACTTTTTATTTCTTTGGCGATGTCCAGGCCCTCTTTACTTTTTTGCAAGGCGGCGCTCAGGCTATTGTAATAGTATCTGGCGGAGTCCAGTGTCATACTGCTAATTTCAAAACGCATCAGGTAAACGCTGAGGAAGGAGTTATGATGTTCGCGGATAAATTTTCTTGACAGCTGGCTGTTGGCATTAAAGTATGGCGCCAGCTGCTCCCGGATGGCTGCTGCCTTATCATGGTCTTTTTCGTTGCGCAAGGCCTCCAGTAATGGTTTGTATTTTTCGGCAGCTGCTTCCTTTTCTTTTTCCAGCTGTACGTTTTCATCATTGCTTACAGAGCCTTTCATAACAATGGTGCTCAGATCGCCGTTTGCTATGTTGATAGTCATGGCGGCTGGCTCCAGGAACAGGTATGCCTGTTCTTTCTTATTGCCGGTCATGTTCCTGATCAGCGTTGCGGAAACCACGCCGGGAGCGGGTTGTAATAATGTGCCTGTAAAGCTGAACCTGCCGTCTTTTACTTCAGCGCTGTCTGTTACATACTTTGTGCCATTGCTGTACTGCAGGTAATATTTAGCAGGTGAATTTCCGGTAACGGTGCCGGCTATACTGAATTTTTTCTGTGCGTTAACCAGTTGACTTAGTACTAATGGTAACGACAATACGCAGAATATTTTTTTCATAATTTTATTGTTCGTTTTGTGTAAGATTTGGATTAAGGATGATTTCTTCCTGCGGGATACGCAATAATATCTTAGGACTGGTGGCCGGGATGGTCATGGCCCCACTGCTGGCAGAGGAATAGTCCCGTACCATTGGTAAGCCATTCCGGAAATAATCAAACCCTGAATGCCCTTCAAAGGCCAGCTCTATCCGGCGCTGCAATAATATTTCATCAAACAGTGCCTGCCCGGAAAGATCCACAGACGCAAGACCTGCACGGTTACGGATAATGTTCAGATCTGCCAGTGCGGCATCTTTTTTACCGAGCTTTGCATTAGCCTCTGCACGATTCAGGTATATTTCTGCCAGGCGGATATAACGGAAGGGCGATTTGCTGTAAATGGCATTGTATAGATACATGTACTTAACGGTGGCAATACTGTCGTCGGGAAAGCCTGGCGTTACATTTACTTTGTAATGGGAACTGCGCAGGTCTGTTTTCGCAATGCGCGACAGCAGGTCGGAAGAAGGACGATAATAACCGCCTGTATAGTTGATTTGTGGCGGGTACGCATATTGCTGGCTGATGGAGGCATTTCCGAAATCCATGTTGCCCGCAAAAACATCTTCCTTATTAGCCACATTGCTGCTGTTATAGTAAGCGCGGTATGCATCGTTTTGGAGTAGAATATACTTGTTACTGTTAATTACCTGGTCGGCGTAGCTTACTACTTTCTGGTTGAATGCAGCATCCGGCTGCTGGAAGGTACCGCCCATATAAAGATACACACGTGATAACAAGGCTGCTGCCGCCTGCTTCCCGGCAAAGCTGTTGGACTTTTCCTGGTTAAACAGGGAAAGGGATGTTTCCAGGTCCGCAATGATCTGTTCATATACTGCTTTTGTGCTGCTGCGGGCGGGTTTATAATCGATGCCATTGGCAGCGGTAGTAATAAGCATTACCCCCGGCGACGATGCTGCATCCTGGTAGTAGGGCCTGGCATAGAAGCGTGCAAGGTTAAAGTATACAAATGCTCTCACGAACAATGCTTCTGCTTTGGCTTGTAATATTGCGGGACGTTGTTCATCTTTTTTTATGTTATCCAGCAATTTGTTGGCGTGCAGGATGGTAAAATAACTTCCTCTCCAAAAGTAATAGGTCCAGCTGTGATCCTTGTCGGGTGAGTTGATATAGTTAAACGCATCGGTATATTGATTGGGGCCCAGGTCCAGTGAATGAATATTGTTGCCATGCGCTTCTGACAGAAACATGGTAACATCGCCATACCCGAAGTAACTGTTTTCCATGGCAGCACCTGTAGTGATCATTGGGTAAAGCCCCAGTGCAGCCTGTGCAAACCCTTCAGGGGTACTGAATTGATCCGATTCATTGGTAACGTTGTGCGGACGCAGCTCATCCAGTTGTTTGTTGCAGGCGCTTAATGCAATAAGGCTTGCTGCGGCTATTATAATTATACGCTTCATTTTTCTTTGGTTTAGAATGTGACATTAAGACCGGCAGTAATGCGCCGTGGGTTGGCATTTCCGATGCCTACACCTCCGTAGGAGGTAGATGTGCCGATAGCGGCACCTTCCGGATCGGCTCCTACATAATCTTTATGTTTGATAACAAAAACATTGTCCATACTAACGAATACGCCTGCACGCTGTGCATGGATCCTGGCAAGTGTCCTCTGTGCAAGGTCATAACCAATCCTGATATTCCGCATGCGGATATGGCTGGCATTGCCATATATAAGCGACGAACGGCTGTCGAAGGCCCGCCAGATATTCATTTTGCTGCTGTATACATCGGGATAGTTGGCGTTTTTGTCACCGGGTTGTTGCCACACTTTCTGGCTGGACTGCCAGTTCACATTATTCCGGCCAAGGAAAGGCGCGGTGGGATCCTGGAAGTTGTTGATGAGGCTCATAGCGGTATAATTGCCTGCCTGGAACCACATTTCGGCGCTCAGGGAAAATTGTTTATAGGTGAAAGTATTTGTGAAGCCACCGAAGAATTTCGGTGTAGCCGAGCCCACTGCCTGGTAATTGCGGATATCTGCCAACCCGCCAATGCCTTCTACTACCTGCTTCTTCCCCGAAGCATCATAGTTTTCAAACAGTGGTGCGCCGTTATCAGGATTTACGCCTGCATAACGAATGGCTTTAATTACATTAAGGTCTTCTCCCGTATAGCGGTAATACGCACGGTTGTAATTATCGAGCAGGGAATCGCCGTACAGTTTTTTTATGATGTTTTTATTAAAGCTCACATTCAGGTTGGTGGTCCAGCTGAAATCCCTTGTATCTATATTGCGGGTATTGAGCATCAGTTCCAGTCCTTTGTTCAGCACTTCTCCCACATTCTGGTATTGTTGGAAAGAGCCTTGCGCAGAGCCAACAAATACCTGTTGCAGCAGGTTTTTGCTGAGTTTGGAATAGAGGTCGGCAGAAAGTTCAATGCGTTTCCAAAGACTGAGGTCTATGCCTACGGTATTGTTAACAGTGGTTTCCCAGCTAATATCCGGGTTCTCCAGTTGTGTGATGGCGGAGCCTATGCTGTTAATATTGTCGTAGGTATAACCGGAGCCTGCAGCATAAAGGGTTTGATTCAGGTATCCATCGCCTACGTCCCTTCCGGAAGTTCCGTGCACTACTCTCAGCTTCAGCAGGTCTATTGCTTTTACATCTGCCAGGAAAACTTCCTTATTGATCAGCCAGCCGCCGCTTATAGCGTAGAAGGTGCCATACCTTTTGTTGCGGCCGAAATTGGTGAAGGCATCGGTGCGAAGGGAGGTGGCAGCGTAGTATTTCGACTGGTAGTTATAGTTTAATTCGCTGAAGGCGGAGAAGCTTGCTCTTTCTGTATAGGAGCCGGAAGGCCGGTAAGGAGAATTATACGCGACACTAATGGCGCTGCCGAGATTTTTTGCGGCGCCCATATTTCTTTCGCCGGGCAACAGGTTGTACATATCGGTGCTGCTGGTTTCACTGGTTCGCTTTGCCCATTCCGTGCCCGCAAGGAGATTCAGTTGATGATCGCCAAACCGTTTAACAGCATTCAGCGTATTGGTAGAAGTAAAATTGGAGAACCTGGTGTCCGCAATGGTGAGCGTTCCGTTGGGGAGCGCAGCGCCGGGCTTAAACAGGTAAGGGTAGCCTCCATATTTACCGGAGAAGCTACGTGGATCCAGGTAAGAGTTCCGGTGGGTATTGATATAATCGATGGTATTGGTGGTTTTAACGCTCAGCCACGACAATACCTGGTAACTGAGCCATCCGGTTCCGGTAAAGTGCTGGTTGTTGATAACCGCGGTGTTATCGAATTTTTTTTCGCTTAGAAAATTCTGCGACCAGGTGGTATATGGCACGCCAAAGTTATTGGATTGCTTTACAGGGATGCTATCGGCCAGTGAGCCATCTGCATTGTATGGTGTTACAAAAGGCTGGGTCATATAAAGTGCAGGCACCCCGTTGCGGGAAATGGTTTTATCGATGATAGCACTGGCGTTCAACCCACCGGAGACCTTTTTTGAGAATTGCTGCACAATATTCAGGCGCAGGTTTCGACGGTCAAAAGTGTTGCCGCTATTAATTCCTTTTTCCTTGTACCAGTCCATGCCGGCATACAGTGTTGTTTTATCGTTGCCACTGTTAAGCCCCAGGCTGATATCAGAAAAATTTCCATCATCAAACATTGCTTTTTCCCAGTCGAGATTTTTTGTTTTATCCTCATCCGTGTAGATCCTTCTTTGCCGGATGAAATCTGCCGCAGTGGGGAACTGTTGCTGAAGGGAAGGTGTTTCCTCCCATCTGCGTTGCATCACTTTGTCCATCAGTGCAATATTTTCAGACGTATTCATCATGTGGATGGCGCGGTTCTGTTTTATAGCGCCATAGCGGGTATCCAGTGTTACATGCACGCCGCTGTTCGCAGCGGCCCTTTTGGTGGCCACCACAATTACACCCTGTGCTGCGCGCGACCCATAGATGGCGGTAGATGCAGCATCTTTCAGGATGGTAATGCTTTCCACATCAGCAGGATTTACCACGTCCTGTAAATTCTGCGAGTTGGAAATTACGCCGTCAATAACGATCAGTGGTCCAAAGTAGGCGCTGGTACCGGATGGGAGAGACGACTGGCCGCGGAGCAATACCTGTCCTCTTGCACCGGCATCGGCGGAAGGTTCCACTATATACATGCCAGTGGTTTTGGCCTTCAGCATAGAGAGTATATTGGAAGAAGAAACGGAACTGCGTAGCTGATCACCCGAAATCTTTTGAACAGCGCCGGTTAGCTCGCTGGCCTGTTTATTCGTATAACCCATTACCACTACGCCACCAAGACTGGTAGCATCTTCATCCATCGTAATACGGTTTTCTGTACCGGAAATAACCTGTGTTTTCTGGCGGTAGCCAATGCTGCTGATCATTAAGGGGCGGCCTTCTTCAGATGCAATGACGAATGCGCCATTGGCATCGGTTACCGTGCCTCTGCCACTGATTATGTCGCGGACGGTGGTACCTGGTAGCGGCTGTCCTTTGCGGTCGGTTACTTTTCCCTTGATCATCGGCTGTGCTTTGGTAATGTTGATATTGTTGTAAGGCATTACCACGCCGATCATATTGCCGCTGGTCCTAAACTGAAGACCAGATGCATCTTCCAGCTCTTCCAGTACTTCCCGCAGGCTTCTCTGTTTAGAAGCCAGGGTGATCCGCCTGACCGGCAATGTACCCGCAGCATAGAAGAATTTTACCTGGTAGGTGCTTTCGATTTTTTTGAAGGCAGTGGCAATGTCTGCCTCCCTGAACGCAATTGATTTTCTTTGCTGTCCGTATGATAGCATACAGGTAGTTAGCATTAACAACACCAAAAGAGGGAACTGCCATTTTACCGCAGTGCTTAACGGCGCACGGAGGCGCGCATAATTAAAAGTCATGCATCAGATTTTTTAATGATGGTTGATGTGGGTAACTGCATGCAGGCGCCGGCAGCCTGTATGTGATCCCGATTCAGCGATTTTGGTGGAAACGCCTGTTATTAAAATTGAATCAGCACTTTGTCCGGTTGTATTTGAAAACTACATCCGGCTGTAAAACAAAAGATGTTCAAAACCTTTTCTAATTTATCGTTGTCGAACGCACCGGAGAACCGTTTGCTATATAACGGATTTCCATTTACACGGAATGGTATTCCATACCAGTTTTCCAGTTGCCGTATTACCTCGGATACGCTGGCATTATCAAATACTAATTTGCCTGTTTTCCAGGTACGCAAAGCGATGGTATCAAAAGATGCTTTGCTCATTTCCTGTTTCGTTTCATTCCACTTCGCCTGTTCGCCGGGCGCCAGGGTAAGTGGTGCAGCTGTGCCTGATTTTTCACTCACTTTTACTTTTCCACTGAGCAATGATACTGTCGACTGTGGCTCATACGGATATGATTTTACCAGAAAGGAAGTGCCCAGCACTGTTGTCTGAATTTGTTTGCTGGTTACCATGAACGGATCTTCCGGGTTGGTTTGTACATCAAACAGCGCTGCACCTTTTACCAGTTCCACATGCCGGTGTTTGTTGCTGTAATCGGAAGGAATCCTTACAGTTGTATTGGCGTTCAGGATCACTGAAGAGCCATCCGGCAAAGTGAGCAGTTTGCGTTGTCCCCATTCACTGGAGTATACCAGGAAGGTGTTGGGAGCTGCAGCCGGCGTACGCGGTTTCAGCCGTGGCCAAAACAGGGCGATGCCTCCCAGCAGCAGCAGTACTGCAGCAGCACGCCATGCTATTTGCCGGTAGTTGATGCGGCGCACAGGGCGGGTAGCTTTTACGGCCTGTTGCAGCCTGTTTAATTGTGCAGCCCTGTCTTTTTCTGCTTCAGCTGCGTTAATATTATAATACAAGGCTACCGCTGCAGCCACCTTATCCTTTATTTCAGGGTGCTGCCGGATATAACTTTCCCACTTAGCAATAGCCGTGTCACTGTTTCTCCGGATATATTGCAGAAAGGTATCGTCAAGCAACAGGTCTAATTCATTCAGGTCCTTTGGCAGCATTCTCCATCCATTTTTAAAGTAGAGCGACAATCAGCTCTCTTTTACCGGGTATGTACCGGTAAATTTTCAGATTTTGATATTTTTTATTTTAAAGAAGCTTTATTGAAAATAATCTAACAGGGAATTTATAAGGGAAGTAACAGCAGTAATGTTCTCAAATGCAGGTTGCCGGATTTGAGATCCTGTTCAAGTGATTGTTTGAGGGATTTAAGTGCTTCGTACAAATGATTGTAGACGGTACGGTGCGTAAGCCCGGTGATGTCTGTTATTTCATCGTAGCTCCTGCCTTCATAAAAGCGGAGATTAATTAGTTCTTTTTGCCTCGGGCTGAGTAAAGCGATGGCTTCCTGTATGCGCCCGATGGCTGCTTTGCTTTGTTGCTGCTGCATCAGCAGTTGTTCAGCAGAGGGTGTATCGCTGCCGGTTTCGGTTTCCATCCAGAGCGATAGCAGGCCATTGTCTTTTTTTTCCTGTTGAAGATGTAATAACAGTTTGCGTTTGAAAGAGGTGATAATGTAGCTGCGTACATTACTGACGGTATCCAGGCCTTCCCTTTTCTCCCAGAAATAAAGAAACACCTGCTGGATACAGTCTTTCACCGGTTCGCTTCTGGCGCATATTTTAAGGCCCAGGAAAAGGAGCAGGTGATAATACTTTTCATACAAGGTATATAGTGCCTGTTCCTCTCCTTGCCGAAACCTGTTCCACAGGTCTGTATCCTTATTATCGATCATACCGCAACAAAAGAACGAAAAAATCGGCTGCCTACGGACGGATTTTTTCTGCTGCTTCCATCAGCGCTTCCACAGCGGCTTTCCCCTCTTTGCCCAGATCCAGGCTAAAATCATTCACATACAGATCAATGTGCTGACGCATCACAGATTCATCCATTTCCTGCGCATGTGATTTTACATAATCAGACAATTGCGGATAAGTAGTATAACTATTCTGCAGGCTGTTATGGATAAGTGTGTCGAGTTGGGCACGGGCAGCTTCTGGTATATCTTTACGGATAAAGATCCCTCCCAGCGGGATAGGGTTACCGGTGGTTTGTTCCCAGTATTCACCCATGTCCATCAGTTTTACCAGGCCTTTAAGCTGGTAAGTGAAGCGGTTTTCGTGGATGATTACGCCTGCATCCACATCGCCGTTCAGTACGGCGTTTTCTATTTCAGAAAACAGCATTACCTTTTTGTTGGTGGCTTCCGGGAAAGCAATAGAGAAAAGGAGGTTGGCGGTAGTGTTTTCGCCTGGAATGGCGATGGTCTTGTTTTTTATCTCTTCCAGGGGAATATCTTTTTTGGCAATGAGTAATGGCCCGCAGCCCCGTCCCAGTGCGCTACCGCTGTTGAGCAGCTCATACTGGTCTTTTACTTTGAGATATACTGCAAAGCTCAGCTTTGTAACGGCCAGTTTGCCTTGCAACGCCCAGTTGTTCAATGTTTCCACATCCTCAAGATGCGTATCAAAGGTAAATTCCTTTGTATCTATTTTGTTGTTTACCAGTGCATCAAAAATGAAAGTATCATTCGGGCAGGGTGAAAAACCTAAAGATAAATGCATAGCTGTCGAAATTTTATATGCTGTCGTTAAATGCCGGCCAGTGTTTCCACGGTCTTTATCAATTGTTCGTTAAGTGTTTTTACGGCCAGGGGGATCTTCCATTTACTTTTATCCCTGATTTCCACGTAGTTAGAGATGCTCCTGAGTTGGACGAATGGTATTTTTTCCAGCAGGCAGGCATAATGAAAGGCAGCGCCTTCCATACTCTCTATGTCCGGGTCGTATTTGGCCACCAGCTTTTGTATGGTAAACTGGCTGCCGCTTACAAGGTTTACGCTCACGCCTGTTGCAAGGGGCAGGGGAGGCACTTCGGGCAGTCCCGCAAAGGTGTTCACCAGGCTGTTACCGGTAAATGGCGGTTGTGATGGCTGCCAGAGCTGTATATCAAATAAATCTTTAAACTGATCGTTGTCTTCCGCACCGAGGTCGGCCAGGTACTCCTTTTTAATGAGCATCACTTCCCCCAATTCGCGGTGATGGCGGAAACAGCCGCCAATACCGGCCTGTATGGCTATATCGGGGCGGTTTACCACCAGGTGCCTTCCCAGGCTGAAAGCGGTGTGCATCATGCCAATACCGGCAATCAGCACATCTATATGGCAGTTTGCGGCTTTAAGGGCCGGGATATGTGTGTCGAGATACTGTAAAAAGGGCTGTATTTCCAGTGTGGTAGCCGCGGTCACCAATATTTTCATCCGGTAAAAATAAGGCAAAAATGATTGCTTGCCGTGTAAAACAATTGACAGGAATTAGGATAAATTGGCACTACTCGTTTAATAGTGGTATTTTTGCAAAAATTTTTTGCAATAATGATTTATTTAACGCGAGTAGAGAACTTCAATGCAGCGCATAAGTTATCTAACCCGGGCTGGAGCAAAGAGAAGAACGAAGAAGTTTTTGGTAAATGTGCCAACGAAAACTGGCATGGTCATAATTACGAACTGCACGTCACTATAAAAGGTAATCCTGATCCGGAAACGGGTTTTGTATTTAATGCCAAAACTTTGGGCGTAATTATCCGGGATGCGGTGATAGAAAAGATAGATCACCGGAATCTTAATATGGATGTTGATTTTATGAAAGATAAATTCACATCTGCCGAGAATTTATCGATCGCTATCTGGGACCAGCTGGCCAAACACCTGCCGGCGGAAGTGCAGCTGCACTGTATCAAATTATATGAAACCCCACGCATATACGTAGAGTATTACGGTGGGAAATAATACATCCTGTCCCGGCCTTTGAAATTTATTAAATCATATAAGAATGGCGTATAATAAGAACGAAAGTTACGATGAAAAGATCACGTCCGGTCTTGTAGAAAATTATAAAGAATGTTTGCACTTGCTGGGGGAAGACCCTGAAAGGGAAGGGCTGCAGAAAACACCCGAACGGGTGGCTAAAGCCATGCAGTTCCTCACACAGGGATACCAGCAGGATGCGCATGAAATACTGGAGGGCGCAAAGTTTACAGAAGCATATAGTGAAATGGTGATAGTGAAAGATATAGAGTTGTATTCTATGTGCGAGCATCACATGCTGCCCTTCTTTGGAAAAGCGCACGTAGCCTATATTCCAAACGGGTATATCACCGGTCTGAGCAAAATTGCCAGGGTAGTGGATGTATATGCCCGCCGCCTGCAGGTACAGGAGCGCCTTACGCACCAGATCCTGGATGCTATCCAGGAAACGCTGCAGCCACAGGGCGTTGCCGTGGTAATAGAAGCGCAGCACCTGTGCATGATGATGAGAGGAGTACAAAAACAAAATTCCCTTACTACCACATCCGCGTTCAGTGGCCAGTTTGAGCATGGCACCACCAGGGCAGAATTCATGAAACTGATCTCCAAATAAAAAATCTATATTACTAATTACGGATTTATGGGTAGATGATAATAGTAATTTATATTTATCAGCTACCTGTAAATCCGTAATTCTTATTTATATTTGAAAAAATATTAATTTATATCCACATGAAGCATGCTTTCGTATTTCCCGGACAAGGTTCCCAGTTTCCGGGTATGGGCAAAAATCTGTACGACACCAACGTAAAAGCAAAAGAACTTTTTGAACAGGCAAATAACATCTTAGGCTTCCGTATTTCTGATATCATGTTCAGCGGCACCGAAGAAGACCTGAAACAAACCAATGTTACCCAGCCTGCTGTTTTCCTGCATGCAGTGATTGCCTTCCTCTGTACAGAGCACGCACAACCGGAAATGGTGGCAGGCCACTCCCTGGGAGAATTTTCGGCCCTTGTAGCCAATGGCGTACTGTCGTTTGAAGCAGCCCTGAAACTGGTGGCCATCCGTGCCAATGCCATGCAGAAAGCCTGCGAGCTGCAACCATCTACCATGGCTGCCGTACTGGCCCTGGACGATGCCAGAGTAGAAGAAATATGCGCTGCTGTTACTGCAGAAACCGGAGAAGTGGTAGTGCCGGCTAACTATAACTGCCCCGGTCAGCTGGTGATTTCCGGTACCCTCAAAGGGGTGGAAATCGCCTGCGAAAGAATGAAGGCTGCCGGTGCTAAAAGAGCCCTGATCCTCCCTGTAGGCGGTGCTTTCCATTCGCCGTTAATGGCTTCTGCCAAAGAAGAGCTGCAGGCAGCTATCAATACCACTACTTTCAATACACCTTCCTGCCCGGTTTACCAGAATGTGGTGGCCGTAGCGGTAACCGATCCTGTACAGATCAAACAGAACCTGATAGATCAGCTAACGGGCGCGGTGAAATGGACACAATCCGTACAGGCCATGGTAGCCGACGGTGGTAAGGAATTTACGGAAGTTGGTCCCGGTAAAGTATTACAGGGCCTGATCCAGAAAATTAACAAGGAAACAGTGGTGAACGGTATCAACTGATAATATCATCTCTATAAAATAAAAATGCAGCGGATAACCCGCTGCATTTTTATTTTATAATACTATTTCCATCTCGTATTGCGACAGGTAATTCGTTAGTCCCGCCTGTTGCAGGAACCTGTCTATTTCAGGGAAATGCTCATCGATATTAATGATGCTCACGGCCGCTCCCATGAACTGATCGGAGGCATACTGCAGCAGGGCGCTTCCTACGCCTCTTCTGCGAAACTCCGGGTGTACGGCTATATTCCTGATCCTCCGGGTGTCTTTATGCACACTGATAAATCCCGCTGTATGCCCGTCTATAGCAGCCTCCCAGGTAACGGTGAACGGTGCTTCCCGTTGTATACTGCTGATAGTGTTAGACCAGGTGGGAACCATATCCATAAAGGTGGCCAGCAGGGGCCAGTCGGGTGTCCTGTTTTCTTTTATGGAGATGCCCGCCGGTTTTTTACGCGTATGTATATTCCCCTTGAAAGAATGAATGGTACGGGTTTTATCAAACCCGGTATTCGTATATGCCTTGATAGCAGGAAGGTTGGTACTGATCACCTCCAGGATAATCTTACGGATGCCCTGTGCCTGGTAAGCAGGTATGAACTGGTCGTACATTTTCTGTACGAGGTGCTGCCCGCGGTATTCCGGGATAATACCGGTTCCACCGTTGTATAACATAGTGGGATGCACTTTGTTATCTGCAGCATGTAAAATGAAGCCGCCAAGTGTATTGCCTGCAAAGGCGCCGATAGAATAATCCCGCAGGATATTTTCACCCTGCATCTTTTGTTCCAGTATGGAGGGCGTAAGGTGCAGTGGTACTATATAATCGCTGAAAGCGGCATTGAAGGTGTCGCAGAGACCAGGGGTAGATACGTTGTGAAGTGTACGGAAATCGTGGATATAGATCATAGTGGAATGGGTATGTCGCCAATATTAGCAAGGATTGACGACATACCGTCCCGGAATTTTATGAGCGGAAAAATTATTGCAGTTCTATGCTGACATTGATCCATTCGGGATCAAATTTATCAGTATATTTTTGGTAGAAATTAATGGCTGGCGTGTTCCATTCCAGTACCTGGAAAACAATTCCGCTGAACTGTTTTTCTTTTGCCTCGATCACCAGCTGGTCGAACAACAATTTCCCGATGCCTTTGCCCCGCCACTCCTCGGTAACAATGATATCTTCCAGGTACATCCGGCAGCCTTTCCAGGTAGAGTAGCGCGTATAGTAAAGCGCAAACCCATGGATCACTTCCCGGCCGTTGATCACTGTGCTGGCTACAAATGCCTTCCACACCGGGTTAGGGCCAAAACCGGCTTCTTCAAAATGTTCCTGGCTTACCGTAACCTGTTCCGCCGCTTTTTCATATGCTGCCAGCTCACGGATCAGCTCCATCAACCGGGCGCTGTCTTCTCTTCGTGCAACCCTTAACGTTATATCTTCCATATCTCGGTATATTAACCAAAAATAATCAAAATTTCAGGTTCCTTACCGGCCCGTTGGGATAAAGGACGTAGCAAATATCTATAGTTAAAATGACGAACAATATTGTAATTTGTAGGTTGTTTAGGTGAAAATGGCATTAATTGCTTCTTACATGAAAAATATGCTTGCGCATTATACAGCTTATAACAGCTGGGCTAATCAACAGCTGGCAAAGGTATTGCTTAAACTAACGGACGAACAGCTGGACAGGGAGCTGGGGGGAGGTTTTTCCACGTTACGTAATACCGTTTATCACATATGGTATACGGAAAGCCTCTGGCATCAGCGTTTGCAGCTCACCGAAAAAACAACGGATCCCACTGCAGGCTTCAGCGGCAGTTTTACAGATGCCTGTGCCGCCTGGCTTTCACAGTCGGCCTTACTGGAAGAATGGGTGGAAAAAGCCAGCCAGGTAAAGCTGAACCATACCATTGCATATACCCTCAAGAAAAGCGAACACTATAAAATGGCTGTACAGGATGCGGTGATGGAGGTATGTAACCATAGTACCTTTTACCGCGGTCAGCTGGTATATATGTTAGGGATATTGGGAGTGGGTAAGATACCGGCCACGGAATACAACCGTTTTAAGCCAAAAAAATAATCCGGTTTTATTATTTTTGATAGATTTTCCGCCTTTTAAAATTCCTATATGAATGCTGCTTCTTTTTATGCAAAGGCCCCGAAACACCTGGTGGCAGTGGATTGTATCATTTTTGGATTTGATGAAGGCCGCCTGAAATTATTGATCATGGAACGGAAGGTAGCGCCTATGGCCGGCGAATGGTCGCTGGTAGGCGGTTTTGTGCAGGAAGATGAAAGCACCGATGAAGCGGCCGCCCGTGTACTGGCGCATACCACCGGGCTGGACGATATTTATATGAACCAGCTGCATTGCTATGGCAATGTAGGCCGCGATACCGGCGCCAGGGTAATATCCGTTGCCTACTACGCCCTGATCCGTATCAAAAATCATGATAAGCCACTGGCCCGCGAACATGGTGCGCACTGGCTGGAGCTGCACGAAATACCAGAGCTGATCTTCGATCATGGTAAAATGATTGAAGATGCATTGGCCGCACTTCGGAATAATGCACAGTTCCACCCCATAGGTTTTGAACTGCTGCCGGAGAAATTTACCCTCTCCCAACTGAGATGCCTCTATGAAGAAATATACCGCAAAACCCTTGATAAACGTAACTTCCGCAAGAAGATCCTGTCGCTGGATGTAATGGAAAAACTGGAGGAAAAAGATAAAACCTCCTCTAAAAAAGGCGCTCACCTCTACCGCTTCGATCCTGAAAAATATGAGGCCCTGAAACGGAAAGGACTGGTATTCGAAATCTAGCCGGTAAAATGAACAAAATGGATGGAAGCAGGGACTGTAAATAAAATTATTTTACAGCCGGCTGATTCCCCATTATGTCATGTTTACACCGTATTGGCCTGTATGCCCTGCTTTTTATTTCGCAGGCATTATATGCCCAGCATAATGATATTATAGCAATTAAGAATGCGTTACCACGGATAACGGACAGTGCAAACTATGCGGATGCATTGAACAGGCTATCAACGCTCTACCTGCCCCGCCAGCTCGATAGCAGCGGGATATACGCCAAACGCGCCAAGGAGCTGTCGGAGCGCATCAGCTACAACAAAGGGCAACGCGACGCCCTGCGCGGTATGGGCCGCTATTATGCCCTGCGCCCTCACCGGTATCTTTCCTATCTTTTCTATGACAACGCCCTTACGGCCTGCCGCGCCGCTGGCGACTCTGCCGGGGTGGCAGTAGCCCTGATGAATATCGGCACCTTCTACCAGTACCAGCAAAAACACGAGGAAGCGCAGCGTTATATCAACCGGGCACTGAAAGTGACCTGGGATATGAGACTGGACTCCCTGCGGGCATGGGTGCTGGCCAGCTACTACCTCATTAATGAATCAGACTCCGTTGCATTGCCCGTTGCCCAAAAAGGGCTACGGCAGGCCATCTCGCTGGCTCACAGGTATCACGACGAACTGGGGATCCTGTACACCCGGTTGTTTGCAGCCAATGAACAGCTGCGCGCAGGTGAAATAAAAAAAGCAGAAGAAAACCTGAAAAGTGTAATAGCTGCCGCCGATAGCGCCGGCCTTAATTATATAGCTATGTACGCCAGCCTCCAGCTAACAGGCTACCGCATCTGGCAGCAACAACCGGATTCCTTACAGTACCAGCGCCAATCGGTGAGCTACGCAGTAGCCGGCGGTTATGCCGGCTTAATGCTGCCGGTGATCACAAGCTTGTATAACAGGTCACTGCGATCGGGCAACTCCCCCCGGGCTGCCGGCTACAGCCGCCTGGCCCTCGGCGTAATGATGCAGCAACAGGAAGATATGCAGGCCGGCGAAGCAGATTATCTTTCCTATGCCTTTGGCGACGAATGGCTGGATTCCCTGCAACAACAAAACCAATCACAAAAACAACAACTGGCAGTTAATAAAGCCGCCAATCATTTCTGGTATTACCAGCTGCTGATCATAGCTGCTATCGCGATTTTACTGGTTGTCCTGGTAACATATTTTGTGCGCGCTTACCGCCTCTCCCGGAAAAATACTGCCAGCATGGCCGCCCTGCAGGAGGAGATCCGGCTGGGTAACAATGCTCTCAGGGATAGCGACGACTTTAAAAATAAACTGATCTCCATGATAGCGCATGATTTCAGAACACCGCTGCACAACATCGTTAATATTACCGGGTTTATAGATGAAAAGTCACTCACTGTAAGGGAAGCCGCCAACATGATCTCGGAAGTGGAACATACTGCTGCCGGTACCCTGGTTATTTTTGAAGAAATATTGCGATGGATCCGTACCCAGTTATCCGGTTTTGTATACCGGCCCAAAATATTCCGGCTGGAAGAAATGATCAGCCATACGGTAAAAAACCTGCAACACCTGGTCACAGGGAAAGAGATCCGCATAGTAGTGGATATCCCGGCAAACACCACCGTTGCGGCCGACTATGAAATGCTGCAGTTTATCCACCGGAATTTTTTACATAACGCTATTAAATTCTCCCCGGATCAGGGAGCGATAACGGTAAAGGCTACACGTAAGGATGGCTGGCTCACCGTTGCCTTCACAGATGAAGGCTCCGGGATAGATGCCGCCATGCTTCCTCACCTGTTTAACTGGAACCGCAACGCTGTTGAAGGAGAACGCGCCGGTAAAGGCGCAGGCCTTGCGCTCATCATCTGTAAAGATTTTATTGATAAAATGAACGGAAAGATACATGCTGAAAACAATGCCGATGAAGGCAGTACTTTTTATTACCAGTTGCCGGAGTGACCAGGAAAAAATATGACGCGTAGTATCCGATATCTGTATTATAAACACATATACGCCGCCGGCCTGCTGGCGATGATATTGTTATGTACTACACAGCGCGCCGCCGCCCGGCAATCCCAATTACCGGGGCTGTTGCAGGAACTGTCTGTTCAGCAGGACAGTATTGACCGTATTAATACCCTTGGCAAACTTGGGGCATTATATATGATGATTAACCTCGACAGCAGCTTTACCTATGCCATCAGGGAATATGAAATGGCAGAAAAATATCAGTACAAAAAAGGATTGGCAGATGCCTTTGATGTGATGAGCTTCTGTTATGCCCTGAGAACAGATTTTAATATTGCCGGTATTTACGGCTACAGGGCACTGCAGCTTCACAAAGCTGTGGCCGACAGCCCCCGCATCGCCAAAACGCTTAGCAACCTGTATCTCTATTACCGGAATATGGGGCGACCGGAAGATGCCAACAATTATTTCTATGAGGCCTTTCATATGGCGGCCAGGCTGCCGGCGTCGCAGGACTCTGTTTATAGCATACTGCTGGTGAATTATGTCATGCGTTTTTATAGGGATAGTACCCGTAAGGACTCCGTACTATGGGCGCTGAGAACCGCAGCAGATATCAGCCGGAAGTATCCTTACAGCCGGCTGCCGCTTTATATCGATGCCTATGCCACTGATACATTGGTAATACAGGGAAGGGGGAAAGAGGCGGAAGCGAGGATCAATCAGCTGGCGGAGGCGGCGCTGAAAAGAGGATTGCCCTATGTGGCAATGGATATTTATAACCGCCTGGAAGATTATAACCGGCTGGGGTACCGTACGGATTCCACCTGTTACCGGGAGCTGTCTTATGAGCTGGCAAAAAAAGCCGGTTGTATTGAGCTGAACCTGCCTACCCTCGCAGGGTTATACGACTACTACCGGCAACAGCGGAATACAGCGAAAACAGGCTACTACAGCAGGGAAATAATGCGGCTGGCCGCACAGTACCGCTACCAGCAGGAAAAGGACCAGGTGAATTACATCGCTTTCTTTTTGAAGGAACAGTCGCTGCAACAACTGGCCCGTAACAACCAGCGGCAGCAGCAGGAGCTGGAACAGGTGCGGCTGCGCAGAAAGCAAAGCCAGTTTATCATAGCAGGGCTGTTCATTATTGTGATCCTGTTATTCATCCTGCTTTACAGCCGGCGCCGGCAATACCTGGCCTGGAAAAGACAGGAGCAGGCATTATCCGACAGCTATACCGGCGTTGCCCTTAAAAATATAGCCCTGCGGGCAAATGATGAGTTCAAGAATAAGCTGATCAGTATTATTACCAACGATTTCCGTGAGCCGTTACAATATATTTCCTCCGCAGCGCTGCAACTGCGCAACCAGGGCGCAAGCCAGGCGGAAATGACGGCTCTGGTCAGGGAGATCGCAGCCGTATCGGGTAATACGCTGAGCATATTTGACAACATTTTAAAATGGATCCGTATGCAGTTATCGGGATTTGCCTACCAGGGAAAGCCTTGTTTGCTGGATGATACTATTGATCATACGTTGAAGCAAATGGTATCCGCCATAAAAGAAAAAGGCCTGGTGGTGGTGAACCTGCTGCCTGCCGGCTGTTGGGTAATGGCCGATCCAGAGATGTTCAGGGGGGCCCAGCTCCACCTGTTGCGGCTTTCCGTACAATATGCACAACCAGGCAGCCTGCTGGTATTATCGGCCTGGAATAAAGACGGGAGGGTGTATGTCCGCATTATTGCGGATACCGGCGCCGGCGCCGGTGATATCCTGCAGCGCCTCTCCGGCTGGCAGCAGGATATGCAGGCCCTTAGTTTTGCTATTACGCGCGACTTTTTAGATAAGATGAAGGGCGGCCTGCAGGCAACGGCCAGTGAAGAGAGGTACCTGGTGTTCACCGCCATGCTGGAAGAGGTTAAAAATACAAACGGATAACAGCTGCGGATGATCGCTGCTGTTATCCGTTTTAATATTGAGCAGTATATTATTTACCGGATTTATCCCCGTCGTACGCCCATTTAATATAGTTGGCGCCCCAGGTAAATCCTCCGCCGAAAGCAGCCATCATCACGTTATCTCCTTTTTTCAGGAACTTTTCATAATCCCACAGGCATAAAGGAATGGTACCTGCAGTAGTGTTACCATAACGGTGAATATTCATCATTACCTTTTCGTCGGGTACATTGATGTACTGGGAAGTAGCGGCAATGATACGTTTGTTTGCCTGGTGAGGAACCAGCCACGCAATATCTTCTGCAGTAAGGTTATTACGTTCCATTACATCCTTCGCAGCCTCCGCCATGTTGGAAACGGCATATTTAAACACCATTTTACCTTCCTGGTATACGTAGTGCTCACGGTTATTTACTGTTTCAATGGTAGCAGGTTTTACAGATCCGCCGGCCTTCATGTGCAGGTATTCGCGGCCATGACCATCACTTTTCAGGATGCTGTCTATTAAGCCAAAGCCTTCAGTATCCGGCTCCAGCAGTACGCCGCCGGCGCCATCTCCAAAAATGATACAGGTGGTTCTATCGGTATAGTCAATGATAGAGCTCATTTTGTCGGCCCCGATAACCATTACTTTGGAGTAACGGCCACTTTCAATGAACCGTGCACCGGTTTCCAGGGCATATAAAAAACCGGAGCAGGCAGCGCTGATATCAAAGCCAAAGGCATTTTTTGCACCGATTTTATCGGTTACCACGTTGGCGGTAGCCGGGAAAGTCATGTCAGGGGTTACAGTGGCCACAATCAGCAGGTCAATTTCTTCCGGGGAAATTCCTCTTTTTTTGCAGATTTCCAGTGCTACGGGAACACACAGATCAGAGGTGCCTTTCCCTTCTCCCTTCAATATCCTTCTCTCCGAGATGCCCGTCCGGGTTATTATCCAGTCGTTGGTTGTATCTACTAATTTCTCTAATTCCTGGTTGGTTAGCACGTAATCGGGAACATATCCACCCACCGCTGTAATAGCGGCCGTTATTTTATTCATATAAACTAAATATGTGTTTAAAACGAGGCGTAAAAATACGATATAAACGTATATTTCCTAAAAAAGTCGCATATGACAAATATTAGGGATTGTCAATCCATTAAAAGTTAGCATCTTTGCCCCGGTTTTCCCAAATACATTATTAATCAATTTCCAAAAGTTTAATAAATTTACTGAATCTTTACCTCGTCGTATGATTGCTTATCTGAATGGAAAATTAGCCTATAAGTCGCCTGCTCTTGTTCATGTGGATGTGAATGGAATCGGTTATGAAGTACAGATCAGCCTCAACACATATTCCCGGATACAGAATATGGAGAGTTGCAAACTGTTAACCTTCCTGCAGATTAAAGAAGATGCACACACGTTGTATGGCTTTTTTGAAGAGGCGGAAAGAAGCCTTTTCCTCCTGCTGATCAGTGTTTCCGGAGTAGGCGCCAGCACCGCGCGCATGATGTTGTCTTCCCTTCAGCCGGAAGATGTGCAACGCGCTATCATGATGGAAAACGAGAAAATGCTCGAAAGCGTAAAGGGAATCGGTGCGAAAACAGCCAAAAGAATAATTCTGGAGCTCAAAGATAAGCTGACGAAACACAAGGATACGGGTATACATTTATCTGCAAGTGTGAACAATACAATCCACGAAGATGCGTTAAATGCTCTGATAACTCTGGGAATAGCCCGGAATATGGCAGAATCGTCGATCCAGAAAGTCCTGAAAAATGAGCCGCTATTGCAAAATTTGGAAGAACTGATAAAGAAGGCTCTGAAAACGTTATAAGAAGAAGTAAATAAAATCCTCTATAAAAACCTATTTTTCTTGGCAAGAAAGACATACTATGGTGCATTTGTAGTGATAGCAATTGTATCCTTTATCATTGTTGATACTGCCGCTAGGGATCGTTCTGGGAATCTGAAATTATTGAGAAGTAGATGGCATCCTGATACCACCATTACTCCTCAAACCAAAATCGATACTACCGGGAAAAAAGATACCTTGAAATACCCCCTTCAAGACAGACGCGGCCCCAAAATAACAGATCAGGGGTCAGGGAACGCTATTGACCTCAAGGACCCCTCGAATAT
This sequence comes from Chitinophaga sp. OAE865, assembly GCF_040546735.1. NCBI lineage: Bacteria > Pseudomonadati > Bacteroidota > Chitinophagia > Chitinophagales > Chitinophagaceae > Chitinophaga > Chitinophaga sp. OAE865. The sequence goes on from NZ_JBEPOF010000001.1 coordinate 1,808,047, forward strand.
CAACAAGTCGGTAGAATACGACCCGGTTACCAAACAATATACCGTCACGGAGAAAATAGGGAACCAGTATTACCGGAACCCTACCTATATGAACTTCGACGAGTTCTATAAGCTGCAATCCAGACAAAGTGAACAGGACTACTGGCAGAAAAGGGCCAGTGCTCTCGGTAACCTGAACCAGCGCGCCAACGGGCCTGCGCTGTACAACGGCAACAACCTGTTCGACCGTATCTTCGGCGGCAGCAAAGTAGATATCCGCCCCCAGGGTAGCCTGGACCTTACCTTCGGATACCAGGGCCAGAATATCAAGAACCCCGTACTGGTGGAACAAGCCAGGAAAAATGGCGGGTTCAATTTCGATATGGGCATCAATATGAACGTAGTAGGTAAGATCGGGGATAAACTGAAACTTATCACCAATTATAATACCCAGTCGCAGTTCGACTTTGAAAACCAGGTTAAACTGGAATACACGGGCTATAACGATGAAATTATCAAGAAAATTGAAGCGGGTAATGTAAGCTTTCCCCTGCGCAGTACCCTCATTTCCGGTATCCAGTCGCTCTTCGGGGTGAAAACCCAGCTGCAGTTCGGCCGCTTAACTGTTACCAGTGTGCTCTCTAACCAGAAATCACAGAAACAGAACCTCATGCTCAAAGGCGGTACCCAGGTACAGGACTATAACCTCAGGGCCGATGAATATGAAGATAACCGGCACTTCCTGCTGGCGCAATACTTCCGCGACAACTTTAACACCGCCATGTCTAACCTGCCGGTAATTAAATCGCTGGTCAACATCACCAGGCTGGAAGTATGGGTAACCAATAAAACCGGAGCCACCACCCAAACCCGCGATATCGTTGGTTTGATGGACCTGGCGGAACAAAACCCCTACAATAAGAGAGACATCAATGTACTCACCAGCTCCAAGCTGCCGGACAGGGGAACCAACGACCTCTATTCAAAACTGATCAGCGACCCTGCCAGCCGGAACACCGGAACAGTGGTGAGCCGCCTCCTGAATATAGGCCTGCAGCCGGTATCAGAGTTTGAGAAAACATTTGCCCGTAAGCTCGATTCCACCGAATACATTTATAACCGCCAGCTGGGCTTCATCTCCCTTAACCAACAATTACAACCGGATGAAGTACTGGCCGTAGCCTACCAGTATACCTACAACGGAAGGGTATACCAGGTGGGTGAGTTTTCCCAGGATGTACCCCCGGATCAGAACAACAGCGCCAACCAGCCGGTTTTGTTCCTCAAATTGCTTAAAGCCACTTCTGCCCGGCCCACCCTCCCGGTATGGGACCTGATGATGAAAAATATTTACGCCACCGGCGCCTTCCAGGTAAATAAGGAAGACTTCCGCATGGATGTATATTATAAAGATCCCGGCGCCGAAGGACGCCCTCCCAGCGATAAACGGTATATCCCCGATGCGAAAGGCGACTACGCCGGCGCACCGATCATCACCATCCTTAACCTCGACCGCCTCAACAACCAGCTGGACCCACAGCCGGATGGCGTGTTCGATTATGTGGAAGGCTATACGATCAACTCCCTTACCGGTAAGATCATGTTCCCCGTACTGGAACCATTCGCAGACGGGTTGAAAAAAGCCTTTAACGGCGATGCCGCCCTGGAAAAACAATATCTCTATAATGTATTATACGACTCCATTAAAGTAGTAGCGCAGCAGTTCCCGCAACTGAACCGGTATGTGATCAGGGGATCCTACAAATCGGCCAGCAGCTCCGAAATCAATCTCGGCTCCGGTACCACCATCCCGCCGGGATCAGTAGTGGTGACCGCCGGCGGCCAGCAGCTCCGTGAAAATGTGGACTATATCATCGACTATAACCTTGGCAGGCTGAAAATCATCAATGGGGGAGTGCTCAACTCCGGCGTACCTATCAATGTGCAGTTTGAAAATAACTCCCTCTTCGGGCAACAGGTCCGTAACTATTTTGGTACCCGGCTGGATTATCTCGTAAACGATAAACTGAGCCTGGGTGGTACTGTAGTGCGCATGAGCGAAAGACCATATTACCAGAAAGTGAATTATGGAGAAGACCCTATTAAAAATACCATGGTGGGCCTGGACGCGAACTATGCCTCCGAATGGAAAGGGCTTAACCGCTTCCTGGATAAATTGCCCAACTATACCAGCACCTCTCCCTCCAATATCCTGTTCACCGGTGAAGTAGCCCGCCTGTTCCCGGGTCACAGTAAACTGGTGAATGAGCCGGGCAGTAGGAGCGGTACCGCTTACATCGACGACTTCGAAGGCGTGAAAAGCGGGTATGACCTGAAGTTCCCTGCTACCAGCTGGGCACTCGCCTCCACGCCAAAAGGCGCTACCGACGCTAATGGCAGGGTGATGTTCCCCGAAGCAGAATTGAATAATATACTGGATTATGGAAAAAACAGGGCAAAACTGGCCTGGTATATTATTGAACCCACCCTCCAGTTGCCTAAATCACCGAACCTGCCGGCAGGCATCTCTGTGGATGATCAGTCGGACCCCCGGGTAAGGCTGGTATACCAGAAAGAAGTATTTAAAAACAGGTCTACCGACTTCGGACAAAGCCAGCTCAGTACCCTCGATCTGGCTTACTATCCAACAGAAAGAGGTCCTTATAACTTTACCAATACGCCTATAGCCATGGACAACAACGGCCATCTGAGCCGTCCACAGGCTAAATGGGGCGGTATCATGAGAGCCATCGATAACAGCGACTTTGAAACAGCCAATATAGAATACATCGAATTCTGGATACAGGATCCTTTTATCAAACAGCCTAACAGCACCGGCGGTTCCCTGTATTTCAACCTGGGTAACGTATCGGAAGATATCCTCAAAGACTCCAAAAAATTCTTTGAAAACGGGATGCCCGACCCTAACCAGAACCCGAATAAGATCGATTCTTCCAAATGGGGACGTGTACCCAAGTTCCAGCAGCAGATCACCCAGGCATTTGACAATGACCCGAATATCCGCAACTACCAGGACGTTGGGTACGACGGTTTAAAATCGCAGGATGAAGCGGCCTTCTTCAAAGGCTATATGGATACACTGCGTCAGAACTTTGGCGGAAGCCCGGTATATAACCGCGCCGTTCAGGACCCGGCGAATGATGATTATAAACACTACCGCGACCCGGTATATAATGGTCTGAACATCCTGCAGCGTTATAAGAATTACAGCAACCCGGAAGGCAACTCCCCCGTATCTGATCCGAAATCACAGTTCTCTTCCGCAGCTACCAATATCCCCGAATCGGAAGACCTGAACAGGGATAATACCATGAACGAAACGGAGGAATATTTCCAGTACCGGGTGGATCTGAAACCCAATATGGCGGTAGGCTCCAACTTCATTGTAGATAAAATAGAAGCGGATGTAACGTTGCCCAATAACCAGAAAACAACCGAAACCTGGTACCAGTTCAAAGTGCCGCTGAACCAGTACAACGCCAAAATTGGTAACATACCGGATTTCAAATCCATCCGTTTCATGCGTATGTTCCTCACCAATTTCAGCGATTCTATCGTAGTGCGTTTTGGTAAACTGGAACTGGTGCGTAACCAATGGCGCCGTTACCTGTATGAACTGCGCCCCGGCGATCCTATCCCGCTGGATAATACCACTACCTTTAATTCATCTGCTGTAAATATTGAAGAAAACTCTTCCCGTACACCTATTCCATATGTGTTACCTCCGGGAGTAGTTCGCCAGAATACCATCAGCACCAACAATACTACCCTGCAGCTGAATGAACAATCCCTGTCTGTTCAGCTCTGCAACCTGCAGGACGGCGAAATGCGCGCCATGTACAAAACACTGAATATGGATCTGCGCCAGTACAAAAAGCTGCAGATGTTCATTCACGCGGAAGCAGTAGGTACCGCCACCTCGCTGAAAGACGGGCAGATACAGGCAGTGATCCGTATTGGTAGCGACTTTGTAAGCAACTACTACGAATACCGCATTCCCCTGAAAGTAACAGACTGGAATGGTCCGAAAACAGCGCTAGATATCTGGCCTGAACGCAACAACCTCGATCTCCTGATGTCGCAGCTCAGCACCCTGAAACAGCAACGCAATATGTGCGATTCCTGTTCTCCGCTGCTGCCCTACCCTGCCAACCCGGTAGCCGACCAGTACGGAAACTTTATGACGGTAGTGGGTAACCCCAGCCTGGGCGATGCCCGTACCATGATGATAGGTATCCAGAATCCCAAGGATGACGGACAACCCCGCTGCGCGGAAGTATGGCTGGATGAACTGCGCCTTACCGATTTTGATGAAAAAGGCGGGTACGCCGCATTGGCAAGGGTAGATGTACAGCTGTCGGACCTGGGGTCCATTTCCATTTCCGGTAACATGCATACGGCCGGTTTCGGAAATATTGACCAGCGTGTAAACGAACGGTTCAGGGATAATTTCCTGCAATACGATGCAGCCGCCAATCTCGACCTGGGTAAACTGCTGCCAAAGAAAGCAGGGATCTCTATTCCCGTATACGCCGGCTACTCACAATCGGCCAGTAACCCGGAATATGATCCTTACGACCTGGATATAAAACTGAAAGATAAAATTGCCCTCGCCAGGAGCCGACGGGAGAAGGATTCTATCCGGCGCGATGCGCAGGATTTCACTTCCATCAAAAGCCTGAACTTTACCAACGTCCGGAAACTCAACCTGGGCGGTGGTGGAAAACGGCACCTGTGGGATATAGAAAACTTTGACATCAGCTATTCCTTCTCACAGATCCTGCGCCATAACCCCATCATTCAAAGCGATGTGCTCACCAAGCACAGGGGAGGCCTGGGATACAATTTCGCCGGCCAGCCGCATTACCTGGAGCCGTTTAAAAAACTGATCAAAAGTAAAACGCATTGGCTCGACCTCATACGCGATTTCAATGTTAACTATGTACCTTCTATCCTGAGCTTCAGGGCAGACGTTTCCCGGCAGTTTGGCGCTACCCGCGTGCGCAACGTAGGCGGCGATGTGAAATACCAGCTCCCGGAAACCTATAACAAGTACTTTACGTTCGACCGCTACTATACTGTTAAATGGGATCTGACACGAAGCATCAACTTTGAATTCAATGCGGTGAATAATGCCCGTATCGATGAGCCCAACGGACGTATCGATAACTCGGCGAAAAAAGATACGGTACGCCGTAACTTCTTCAAAGGAGGGCGTAATACCAATTACATGCACAACGCCAACTTCACGTACACATTGCCTACGGCGAAGTTCCCGGCGCTGAGCTGGACCAACATCGCGTTTGGCTACAGTACGGAATACCGCTGGACAGGCGCTTCCCAGCTGGCTTTGTATCTCGGTAACGCTATCGAAAACTCCCAGCAGAAAACACTGACGGCAGAATTCAAATTCGTAGAACTGTATAATAAATCGAAATTCCTACGGGATGTAAATGCCAGGAAACCGCAAAACAATAATCAAAACAATAACAATAACAATAAAAACGGTAACCAGCAGAACCAGAACCAAACCGCTTCTTCCGATGAAATTTCACCATGGTTGAAAGGATTGCTGAAACCACTGATGATGCTGAAAAGGATTGGGTTCAACTTTAATGAGAACGCCGGTACCCGTTTACCTGGTTACATAGACAGTACCAAGATCATTGGTATGAACTGGGCCACCATGGCGCCGGGCCTGAACTTTGTGTTCGGCTACCAGCCAGACCGGAAATGGTTCGACAAGTTTGCACAGAAAGGGCTCATTACACCGGATACCTTATTTAACATCCAGGCCCAGCAACAATTTACACAACGTTGGGATTTACAGGCCCAGCTGGAACCAATAAATGACTTGCGCATTGATCTGACCATGACCAAGTCATTTACCAAAACACATACGGAACTGTTCAAAAATCTCACAGATCCGGTGAACTTCCAGCACCTGAGCCCATATGATGCCGGTGGTTTTGAAATTACTTATATCGCCATCAAAACTATGTTTGGTAAGATCAATACCTCGGATGGTATTTCACAAACCTTCCGCAACTTTGAATCGTACCGTAACGCCATTTCAAAACGGTTGGGCGCAGCGAATCCTTATAATAAGGATCCGGGCATTCCAAGCGGCGATCCTAAAGATCCAACTTACGCATACGGTTATACCCGGTATGCACAGGATGTGCTGATACCATCCTTCCTGGCGGCATACACAGGTACCAGCCCCGATAAGGTGTCGCTGCTGAAACAGGGTAACGATAATGTGAGAAGCAATCCTTTCAGCAATTATATTCCAAAACCGAACTGGAGCCTCACTTATAACGGGTTAACCAAGCTGGAGCCATTCCGCTCTTTCCTGACCAATTTTACTATCAGGCACGCCTACACAGGAACGCTGAGTATGAGCTCTTATAATACTTCCATGTATTTTGAAGATCCGCGGCTCACAGGCTACCCGGCGTTCAGGGATACCATATCCGGAAATTATTACCCGTATTTTATGGTGCCCAACCTTACGCTCACGGAGTCCTTCTCCCCATTACTGGGAGTAGACCTTACTTTTGTAAACAGCCTCAATGCCAGGGTGGAATTCAGGAAGAGCCGATCTCTCAGTTTGAGCCTTATCGATTACCAGCTCACAGAAGTGCGCTCCAGTGAGATCATTATCGGCGCAGGCTACCGCGTAAGAGGCGTTCAGCTCCCATTCTCCTTCAGCAGGAATGGTGGCAAAAAGCTGCAGAACGATATGAACTTCAGGCTGGACCTCAGTTTCCGGGACGATAAAACAGCCAATAACCGCCTGGATGCCGACCTGGCTATTCCAACCAGCGGTCAGAAGGTAGTGGGTATCTCCCCGTCTATCGATTACGTAGTGAATAACAGGTTAAACCTGAGATTCTTCTATGACCGCAGGCAAACCATACCGGTGATCTCCACGGCATACCCGATTACCAGCACCAGTGGCGGTATTACCTTCCGGTTTGTACTGTCGCAATAGCAGCCGGATATATATAAACGGATTTATAGTTAGATGGACAACGGCGTGAATTGTCCCGTTTGTCTAACTATAAATCCGTTTTTTCATAACAGGGTATTGATAATTATTTACTAGGTTTGCGGCGTGAAAGGGTTTGGGATCATATGCATATTTCTGGGTCTGCTGTTACAAAACTTCAGCAGGAGCGTGATTTTTGTGCAGTTTAAAATGAACCAGTCCTATATCGCCGGCGTTCTTTGTGAAAATAAGAACAAACCTGAAATGCACTGTAACGGTCGCTGTCATCTTAAAAAGGAACTCGACAGGGATGCGCAGCAGGATAAAAATACCAACAGCGGGAAAGATAAATATGAGGTGATGTTTGTAGAAACGTTACAATCTTTCCACACTACGCCCCCGGTTGATCAACCCGTTTTTAACGCATACTATAAGGCGCCCCGCCTTCATTCGCTGGCCCTGTCCGTCTTCCACCCGCCCCAACTGGTAGTAGCCTGATTTTTGAACCTTAACTACCTGACTAATCCTGTTTGCTATCAGCGAACAGTATAACGACGTACATACATGAAACAATGTTGTTTACTCCTCATTGCTTGCATGGCTGTGGCAAACAGTTATGCACAGCAGATACATGGGCGCGTGGCAGATGCTCAAACCAAAGAAGCCCTGCCAGGTGTAAATGTAAGGCTGTTACATGCCGCTACCGGGTGTAATACCAATACACAGGGGAAATATGAATTAACTGCTGCTGAAGCAGATTCCATAGAAATATCATATGTAGGATATGTTCCTATACAGCTGCCCGTTGATGCAGCGGCAAAAACGCCGGTGATTTACCTGCGGCAGAGCACTACCAGCCTGAATGAGATCATCGTTTCTTCTTCGCGCGACAGACAGCAGCGCTCGGAAGCGCCAATAGCCATCAGCACCATTTCCGCCCAAACACTGAGCGAAACCAAAGCCACTACGCTGGATAGGGTACTGAATAAAGTGAGCGGCGTATACATGGTAGACCTGGGCAACGAACAGCATACCATGGCCATCCGCCAGCCTATTGGTTATAAAAGCCTTTTTCTTTACCTGGAAGATGGTATTCCTGTCAGAACTATCGGCGACTTTAATCACAATGCACTGATCGAAATCAATATGGCTGCATTGAAATCCGTGGAGGTGATCCGCGGGCCTGCCTCCTCTTTATATGGCAGTGAAGCGGTAGGCGGCGCCGTTAACTTTATTACAGCCTCTCCCACATTGGTGCCTACGGCCAAAATTCAACTGGAAGGTAGCAACTGGGGATACAAAAGAACAGACTTCAGCGTATCCAATACAGTAAAGAAGACAGGCTTCGTACTGAGTGGTTACTATGCCAATCAGGCCAATGGCTATATGGACCACAGCGATTTTCATAAACTGGCGCTCACCGCAAAAGTGGAATACCAGGTGAATGAAAAGAATAAATGGACCAACGCCGCCACACTGATCAATTATAAAACAGACCAGACCGGTGGGCTGGACAGCACTCATTTCTTTGCAAAAGATTACCGCAACTTTCAAACATTTACCTATCGTGAAGTAAAGGCATTGCGGTTGCGCAGCACGCTGGATCATGAATGGGATGCGGGTAACCATACTACTTTTACTGCCTTCTTCCGTAATAATACTATCGGGCAAAACCCTTTCTATGCTATCAAAGACATAAGAGGTACTCTGAAAGCAAACGGGCAAATCAACAGTGATGGCTTCAACAGCTATGGCATTATTGCGCAGCACAAAAAACAATTCAGCTGGAAACAGGCCGCGCTCATTGCCGGTATAAGCGCGGATTATAGTCCTGCTACCTATATCGCTAACTATATAGATATTACGAAAGATGCTGCCGGTTATTATACCAGTTATCGTAACACTGATTCCCTGCTCACCGATTACCGCGTTGGACTATTGAACAGTGCCGTATACACACAGTTTGAATTTTCCCCGTTGCCGGAAATGAGGGTAGTAGCAGCTTTACGTTATGATCGGATGGATTATAATTTTGAAAACCATCTCACGCCTTCTGCGTATACCGGCGCACCCAGCGAACGGAATAACTTTAACGCCCTGACACCTAAGCTGGGGCTTACTTATAACCTCGGTAAAGATTGTGGGTTGTATGCAAATTATAGTGTTGGGTTTGCACCGCCTAATATTTCAGAATTGTATACGGGGGTAAAAGTGCCGGTGCTGAAATCTGCAACTTACCGGAACTATGAAGCCGGTGGCTGGTTTGCATTTGCAAAGGAGAAAGGATATGCAGACCTGAGTATTTACCGCATGAACGGCAGTAACGAAATTATCAGTGTAAGAAATGCCGATGGCGTGTATGAAAACCGGAATACCGGCGCTACCACCCACAACGGCGTTGAGTGGAATATTAAATATACGCCGCTTCGAAGTGTATTTGTACGCACCAGCGGCACTTATGCAGCGCATCTTTTTAAAGCCTATTCAGATGGAAGCAAAGTATATAACAACAACCAGATGAGCGGCGCGCCTAAATGGATCACTAATACCGAGATCACCTGGAAACCTGTATTCCTGGATGGTTTCAGGATAGGCGCCGAATGGCAGCATATTAGCAGATACTATATGGATCCTGCCAACACTTCCATATACAATGGATATGATTTGTTTAACGCCAGGGCAGGTTACAGCTATAGGGGATTTGAATGCTGGCTCAACTGCATGAATGTGGGCGATCAGCTGTATGCCACTACTGCAGAAAAATCTGCCTATGGCAAAACGTACAGGGTTGGCCCGCGTCAGACTTTTAACCTGGGCGTGGCCTATACATTTACCGGAAAAAAATAAGCAAATGAAGCAGGCAGCAGTATGGATAGTAACGATGATAATATTTGCCGCATGCCAGCCGCACAGGTTGCAGCCAGGCAAAGCACTGGTGGTGTCGCATGAGGGAAAGGATGCTTCCTGCCCTTATCTTACAAAAGATACGGAAGGCCGGCCGGTATTGAGTTGGGTGGAAACAATCAAGGGCGCCGATACAGGTTTGATGTATTATTCGGTATCTAACGATAACGGGTATACGTTTTCTGAACCGGTGGCGATCCCTGCTTCCTCTGGTGTATACCCGCATGATGAAAATTTACCTAAGCTGCTGTTTAAGCCCGGCGGTACCGTAATAGCCCTTTTTGGAATAGAAGCCAATGACCCGAGGAATAAGTATGCAGGTAAAGTGATGTATACCCAGTCGTTTGATAACGGGAAAACATGGCAGGCCGCCATACCTATGGTAACTGATACAGCAGGGTACGACCAGCGGTATTTCGATATGGCGCTGCTGCCGGGAGGAGAAGCAGCTGCTATCTGGCTGGATAACCGCAAGGATACCAGCGCGGAAGGTTCCACACTTTACTTTGCCACCACCCGTGGCCGCAGCGGGTTTCAAAACGCAGTTCCTGTGGCCACCACTATCTGCCAATGCTGCCGTACCAAAATGTATGTAGCAGAGAATGGGGATATTCATTTGGCGTACCGGGATATTATCAACGATTCTATCCGTGATATGGTGCACCAATTGTCTGCTGATGGGGGCCGTACATTTTCGGCGCCGGTGCGCATCAGCGCAGATAACTGGGTGGTGAACGGCTGCCCGCATACAGGGCCAACACTCACCGCCAACAGTAAAGGGCTGCACTTTGCATGGTTTACAATGGGTGGGGGACAAGGCGCTTTTTACTGCCGATCGGCAGATAACGGAAACACCTATACGCAAAAGGAATCACTGAGCAGATCGCCTATGGCAAAGCATCCGCAAATGGCTACCATAGCAGACCAGGTCCTGGTGGTATGGGATGAACCGGTAAAGTGGAAAAACGATTTTAACAGCCGTATCGGTTTCCAGTATAAAGCAGCGGATGGAAAAACAAAAGAGGCAGGAGTCCTTACGGCCGATAGTGCCTATGCCAATTTCCCGGTGATCAGCGCAGTGAGCGCCGGTAAAGCATTGGTGGCCTATAAGAAAAGAGTGGGAGATAAGAGCGAGGTAGTGGTAAACCTGTTAAGTATGCCGTAACACAATTTTGGGATTTAGTCATTTGCCTGTTAAAAGGAATCAAATAACTAAATCCCAAAAATCAAAAACTTGTTTCAGCTGTAACCCAATGAAAAGCCTTTTTGTCCGGCCCAGTCTTTACGTGATGATGCCCAACGGCCATAATTGCCTTTCCGGGAATTACCGAAATAAAAGCGCCATCCTTCTTTCCACCGGGGATAGTACAGACGCAGCAAATACATAGTCATAAATGTAAGCATAGGGATAGGTTTTCATGATCAGGATAGTTAGCATAAATTTTCTGCAATAAAAAATCCACAGAAAATATATAAATGTTTCCAAATATAAAAACTATCCTCAAGCCACGAAATCACACCTATGTGTTATTTTTTATCTATGTAATAAGCGTTGGCCTGTTGTAAAGGCGTAAGTACCAGGTCGTTGATACAAACGTGCGGCGGCAGCGATGTACAATAGTATACTACGTCTGCTACATCCTGGGCGCTAAGGGGAATAAATCCTTTATATACATCTTTCGCTTTATCTTCATCTCCCTTAAATCTCACCAGCGAAAATTCAGTTTCAGCGGCGCCGGGATGAATAGCCGTTACTTTTATCCGGTATGGCAGCAGATCAATGCGCATACCCTGGGAAATAGCATCTACCGCTGCTTTGGTGGCACAGTATACATTGCCCCTGGCATATACCAGTTTGGCGGCAGTAGAGCCGATATTGATAATATGCCCGGTGGTCCGGGAGCGCATCCATGGAATCACCGTGCGCGACACATACAGCAATCCTTTTACGTTGGTATCTATCATGGCATCCCAATCATCTGTACTGCCTTCATCAATGGTGTTTAAACCGGCAGCAAGACCTGCATTGTTCACAAGGATGTCAATTTTGCGCCAATCTTCCGGAATGTTGCCTAAAACAGCTTTTACTTCCTCTTCTTTTCTTACATCAAAATTCAATGCCAGCACATTGATACCAAATTCCTGCGTTAGCTGGGTTTGCAATGCTTCGAGCCTTTCTTTCCGGCGCCCGGTGATAATCACATCATAACCTTTACCGGCATAAGTAGTAGCGCAAGCCTGACCAAAACCGGCAGTGGCGCCGGTGATAAGAACAATTCCCATGAGCGGTTATTTTTCCTGCAATTTACTAAGGTTCAGCGGACCAACGTAACAGTTCCTTTTTTCATGATCTCTTTCCCGTTGAAATCAGTACCCTGCAATATCCATATGTAGGTGTCTACCGGAGCAGGCGCTCCTTTGAAAGTACCGTCCCATCCGGTGCGGAAATCAGTAGAAGAATAAATTTCCGTTCCCCACCGGTTGAAGATCCGGAAAAATTTGTAGGTGGCAATACCCACCGGGATAAACCGGAAGCGATCGTTCAGCCCATCCCCATTGGGAGAAAACGCATTGGGGATATACATATCGGGGCCGGTATAATATTTTACATGCACGGAGTCGAACCCGAAACAACCCTGCTGATTGGATACACGCAGTGAAAAAGATATATCCCTGTTATAGTTAAGCACCGGCTGCGCAATGTTGGGGTTGCTAAGCCCGTCGGCGGGCGACCAGGAATAAAGATCGCCTCCGCTGCCCTGCATCACCATTTGCTGCCCTTTGGCCAGAATGGTGTCGTTACCGGCATAAGGATTCACTTCATAGATCCGTATATTTTTGCTGACGGTTTTTACACATTGTTTATCTGTTAACAGGGTCAGCGAAATCGTATATACGTCGCCTTTAGTAAACACGTATCTCATGGCACGCTCTGCGCCCGGTGTTATTACACTGTCGAGCATACCAAGATCCCAGATATGACTGGTAATATTTCCATACACATAGGAGGAGGTATCATTGAACTGTATGGGATCACCCCTGCAAACGCCGGTGCTGGTAAAGCCCGCTGTTAATCCGGGGTAATTGAATACTTTGCCTTCGGAGCTGTCGGTGCAGGCCAGCCCGGGATTCACTACCATTTTTACTTTATAAACACCGGTGTCGGGATATTGGTGATAGAACATTGTTCTGGTGTCTGTGAGGGTATCTGTGCCATCACCAAAGGTCCAGTAATAGGTAGATGTATAACCGGCTACGCTGGAATTGGTAATAGGAACATTTAAAGAAGGGTCTTCTGTACAGTTATTCAGCACAGACGGAAAGATGGCAGTGATCTTTGTCTGACAGTTGAATACGGTCAGCAATATATCCTTACTGTGGGTGCCCAGGAATTGTTTGGTAACAGGATCATATTCATTTACACATACGGTTACCACATATTTTCCCGGTCGGTCTGGTGTACAGGTGATCAGTCCTTTGGAGGAAATGGAAATACCAGGGCTTCCGCCCATGGGGTTGCTGCCCGAGTAAGGAGATATATAACTCACTGTGGAATTATAAGGAGGTGGGGTAGTGGAATTGCTTTCATTGGCGTTGGAGCCATCTGTTAATGCGCTGCAGAGATTATAGGTCAGGCTATCGCCATCTTCATCATAAGCAGCATAATCCAGTTGAAACGGCATGGCATTACAGATCACAATGGCAGTATCCCGGTCGAAGTACGCGCTGTTATTATTGGGTCTCGATTCTATACCCGGAATTACGGTGTAGTATGTGGAGCCTTCATGTTCGGAATCATAAATGTTACCCAGCTTTTCGCCCCGGCAGCACCGCTGTGAGGAAACATAATAGCCGCCGGCAATTGGCGGCAGCTCAATAGTGGCGGTATAAAAAGCTACTTCAAGGTGTTGGGCCTGCGGGGCAAGACAAGGATTTTTCAGCGTATCTATCAGCGGGCGGGTAAAAGAAATATAGAGGTAAACAGATGATAAAATTTTGGAGCCGTTGGAACTAAACACGTTGGCGGTAACAGGGTTCTCAAATCTGTCAATACAACCCTGGCGTTCGCCACAGGTAAAATCTGCGTCGCGGTATAATTTGAGAGTGATGAGATAACGGTAGCGGGAGTTATCTTCAGTCATTCCTAATGTCTTATAAAAAATTTCGCCACCAATGATATGATATCCAGCCGCAAAAACAGGGAACAAACAGCAGCTCAATATCATTAAAACTGCGCTCTTCATGATGGGGGATACTACTCTCTGAATTTAACAAAAAAAGAGCATATCCGGTTCAATCACGCCAACTTTATCTTACAAGTGTGACGGTCCCCTTACGTTGAACGGTATTATTGTTAATATCTTTTCCCTGAACTACCCAAACATAGGTACCCACTGCAGCAATACTGCCGTTAACGGTGCCATCCCATCCCTTCAGATAAGCGGTGCTTGAGAATATCAGCTTACCCCAGCGGTCAAACACACGGAAGAATTCCATCTGCACAATACCTACCGGCAACGGGCGGAATATATCATTTAAGCCATCTCCATTAGGAGAGAAAGCGTTAGGGATATATATATCAGGTCCTTTTATAAAGCGTACAAAAATGTTATCTGTTCCGGAACAGCCTTCCTGCGTATAGGCGGTAACGGTATATGTAATATCGCGGTTATACGTAGTTACCGGATTATAAATGTTGCGGCTGTTTAACCCATCCGGAGGGCTCCAGGTATACCGCACACCGCCGGTAGCGTTCAGCTGGAACGGCGTGTTCAGCATGATAATGGTGTCGTTGCCGGCAAACGCATTTACCTTGGGCACTACTTTTACCAGTGCAGTGGCAGTAACCGGTTTGGGGCATCCCAGTGTATCCGTTACAGTTACTGTGAATAAAGTGGTATCAGGCGGATGTGCCAGCGTAACAGCCGATGAGGCTTTATCTACATAAAAGGCAGGCGTCCATTTGTAGTAGGCGCCACCGGTAGCGCGCAGCGTAAGCGGAACGCCAAAACAAACGGTGGTATCCGGAGCGGCAGTGGCCCTGGGAGGGTCCACTACTTTAAGTGTAACGGTATCGGCTGAACGGCATTTTCCCAATGCTACCTGTATCTCATAACTTTGTTTGGGCGGCACAGGTGTTACATACGCATCCGCCAGCGTAGACACTACCTGGTTGCGGTCAAGGTCCGTCCACCGGTAGGTATAAGCTCCATCGGTAACAGCCGGTAAATGTACTTCGTCATTGGTACACACGGTGCTGTCGGAAATGGTTTTCACACGAATGGTATCTCTTACATCTACCTTTATATCCTTGAAATTGGTACAACCCTGTGCATCGGTAAACGTTACTTTGTATTCCGACGATTTTGGAGGGAATACAATGGCATTGGGCGTAGCGGGATTCAGGATAAAATAATTATCGGGCGTCCATGCGTAAGTGCCGGGAAGTGTGCTGATAGCCCACATCTGCAGGCTGTCTTTTGCACAAAGCAATGTATCGTTGGTAGCGGTAAAAGGAGGCTTATCGTATATTACCAGTGGCTTTGTAATGGTTTGCTCGCATCCTTTTATATTCCTTGCCAGCAGCTTTACATTATAGGTGCCCGGTGTTTTGTAGGTATAAAGGGGATTGGCCAGGTTAGACGTATCGCCGTTACCGAAATCCCATTTGTAGTACTCGATGGCGCCGGCATCAGATTGGGTAGGTGCGGAGTTAAACCTGGTTTCTTTATTTACACAGGCGCCGGCAGTACTGAATGCAGGCTTGAATACCGGGTACGCATATACGGTGGCAATGGCGCTGTCGCCGCAATTACTGGCTTTATCCACATACAGCTTTACCGTATACGTGCCTTGTCTGGCATAAGTATGCTGAATAGGATCCGCACTGTTGGTATCGAGAAAGGTGCCGTCCCCAAAGTCCCAGTGGTAGGGCTTTCCCAGTGTACTGTTGTTGGTGAAGGTGATGGTTAAACTGCTGCAGTCTGCATATTTTTCCGGCATGGAAGCAGTGGCCAGCTTCACACAGGAAGTGATGTTGATGTGAAAATCTTTCCGTAATGTACCGATCTTCTGCCCTCTGCGGAATTCATTTACACATACAGTTACCACGTACTTTCCGGCTGCCGGGGCAATGCCGGAAATAATACCGGTTTTAGGATCTATAGTAACGGTAGAACCCAGCGGGCTGCTGCCGCTGAAGGGCGACACATAGCTGGCGAAGTTGTAAGGTGGCGCTACTGCTGCCGGGGGAATATCTCCTTCACTGGTTTGCCCGCCCTTATACGCATCGCAGAACTCGTAGCTGAGGGAATCTGCATCGGGGTCTGTAGCAGAAAAATCATACGTAAATTTCTTATCGGCGCAAACAAGCGTTGCTTCTTCTTTATTAAAGACCGGGCTTGAATTATTGGTAGCGCCGGAGTTGCTGCCGGGTATATCTGCATAATAGGTGGCGCCGGTGCCAAGGTCGCCGGGACGGCCGCCGGGAATAGGCTCTGCTACTATATTCTCCATATAAGGGTCGCGGCAGCAGCTCTGGAAAGCAATGGTATAGCCGGAGCTGTTCACCGGGAGGGAAATAGTAGTGGTGTAAGTGCCTATCTGGTAACAGATCACCGGTGGATTAACAATACACGGATCAATTTTGGCAAGGGTTTTTACTTCAAAATTGGTACGGGTAATCTGGTAACGTCCTATGGTGCGGTAATCGCTTCTGTCGAAAGATGACAATACAACAGCGCTGGGCATTTTGGCAATACGTTCCCCATCGCCGCAAATGCGGTATAATTTCAGCGTAATGGAATATTGAAGCATATTCCCGCTCTGCCCGAGATACTTATAGTAAACCTGTCCGCCTATGATATGGCTGGCCTGCGCCACCAGGGCGCACACCATGCATAGCAGGATGACAAGTAGTTTTTTCACAACAGGTATTTTTTTGATTTATAGTTGACAAAACGCTATAAACTGTTCCAATATCACATTGCTTTCTTCGGCTATTTCCCACATTCCCATGTGGCCTACATTTTCAAAAATATGTATACTGCCTGTTGCCGGTAAAGTTATCTGCGGCAGTATGTTATCCAGTGGTACGGCATTATCATCTTTTCCGATCATAAATAATACCGGCACCCGGAGGGTTTTCAACACTTCTGTTCTGTCCGGTCTTTTTGCCATTGCTTCATAGTACGCCACCAGGGCGGAAAGCTGGCATTCCATGCCCATTTTCACATAGGCGTCTACCAGGTCGTTGTGTTTACTTTTGGTAGCAGGGCTGAACATATTTGGCAATGTTTGCTTTAAAAATGTTTCGGCCCCGTACTGCTCCATTATACGAATGGATTTGCGCCTTCCTTCCTTTTTCTCTTCGCTGTCTGCCCTGGCAGTAGAATGAAAGAGGCCCAGTCCTTTCAGCAGTGCGGGGTATTTTTCCGCCAGTGCCAGCGCAATATAGCCGCCCATAGAGTGACCGATAATAACTGCTTCACTGATATTTTCTGCTAACAGGATGGCATATACGTACTCCGCCATGGATTCAATGGTAAGCGGAGTAGTAAGGGGCGATAACGCGGTGCCGGGTAAATCAGGGATAATAATCCGGTAATGCTCTTTTAGCCGCATTGTTTGGTTGCTCCAAAGCGTTGCATTTTCTGAAAAACCGTGTATAAGCACTATCGTTGCACCCTTGCCTTCGTCGAGCCAGGTGATGTTTCCGTTATTGATTGATTTCCGCATGTCTTAAGCCGGGAATAAATCGTGAAATAAAAGCATGTACCACTAACAAGATACAAAATATTAGTGCTGCTTTCGAAACCAGATCACCATTTTTTACATAGAACGTAATACCTGCCTCCGGTGTTACAGTTGCTTTAAAAACAGCTTCTTTCCAATAGGGTTGTGGCTGATGCACGTTCCCTGCAGGGTCAATGACAGCGGAAATGCCGGTATTCGCGCACCTGGCTATCCATCGCCGGGTTTCAATGGCCCGTATGCGTGCATATTGTAAATGCTGCCGGTGCCCTTCTGTGTTTCCCCACCATCCGTCGTTGGTGATAATGACCAATAAGTTAGCGCCCGGTTTAATATGGGTAGCCATGTAGTTACTGAACACAGATTCGTAGCAGATAACAGGGAACACGTTGATACTATCCTGCGGATTGGTAAACATTTCTACCCCTGGCATTCTGCCGTAGCTGCCGGTAATGCCGCCAAAATCCAGCGCCACGCTTTGCATAAACGATAAATAGCCTACGTAAGGGACTAATTCGGCCCCGGGTACCAGCTCATACTTATGATATACCTGGATGTTCCGGGAAGTATCCACCTGGATCGCGCTATTATAGGCATCCCAGCGGGTGCCGTCGTTCATGGTCCTGGCGGTAGCCGGTATTTCATCGGTAGCGTTGTACCGTTTCGTGGTAGCAGCGCCGCTGATAAGTTTTGCCTTCGGGTAGTGCTGAAGCATCTCGCGGATGGCAATGATCTCCGGTTGATAATTCAGCTCATGTTCCCAGGCGCCCGTTGGAAATAAAGCAGTTTCCGGCCATATAATATAACGGGTATTGCTGTCTGCTTTTTCTTTTGTGAGATGTAAAAGTTTTCCAAGCTGCTCCATCGCCGATCCTGCGCTGAACTTTTCATCATAGGGATCTATGTTCGGCTGCACAATTACCACTTCGGTCTTCCGCGCAGCGTTATCTGCCGGAGCGGATATAAAAGCTGATATGAGCAATGGTAAACCTATTGCCAGCAGAGGTTTCCAGCCTTCGCCCAGCAGGATCTGCTTCCAGCTGAAATCGTATAGGCGCGCCCGTTTCCATACATTGTAGATCACAATATTTACCAGTAGTACCCAAAAGGTGCCTCCGCTGGTACCGGTATACTCATACCACTGGATCCATCCCGGCCTCAATGCAAAAGCATGGCCCAATACCAGCCATGGCCAGCTGAATTCCCAGGTTTGATGAATGTATTCAAATGTTAACCAATATACGATCAGTGCAAAGTAAGCCACCGCTTCCGGCAGTTTCCGCTTCGTGTTTTTGTATCCCAGCCAGGGAATGCTCATCAGCAATGCGTTGAAGCAATTGGCAAACACACCGCTCAGCGGAAGCGTGGTATTGCCTACCCACCAGGTAGACGCCACATTCCAAACAAGAAAAGCCAGGAAAAGAAGACCAAAATATTTCCAGCGGTGCTGTACTTTATCACTGATATACAACAGGGGCGTAAAAGCAACGAAAATGAGCGGCGTAAGCGGCATGGTGGGCCAGGCAAGCCAGCAGATCAAACCACTCAGTATACTCAACAACAGGTAAGGCTTCTTCATGTAGGAATTGCGGATTATGAATGACGAATTATGACGAAGATAAGCGCGGAATCACTGAAAACAAAAACGCCCGGTACTTGGTACCAGGCGTTTATATCTGACATGTTGCTTATCTGCTGTAGTTAGGTGCTTCCTTGGTGATCACCACATCATGCGGGTGGTTTTCCTTCACGGTAGCTGCGGTAATTTTTACAAACTGCGCACCTTGTAAGGCTTTGATATCTTTGGAACCGGTAAGGCCCATACCAGCCCGTAAACCGCCTACAAACTGCTGCACTATTTCAGACAGCATGCCTTTGTAAGGAACACGGCCTACAATGCCTTCAGGTACCAGTTTCTTGATATCATCCTCATCCTGGAAGTAACGGTCTTTACTGCCTTCCTGCATGGCTTCAATAGAGCCCATACCACGGTAGGATTTGAATTTACGTCCTTCGTAAATGATGGTTTCCCCGGGGCTTTCTTCCACACCTGCAAAAATGGATCCTGCCATGATGGTAGATGCGCCTGCTGCAAGGGCTTTCACCATATCGCCGGTATAACGGATACCGCCATCTGCAATAACCGGGATACCCAGTTTCTTCAATGCATCAGCAGCTTCCATAACGGCGGAAAGTTGAGGGAACCCTGCACCTGTAACGATACGGGTAGTACAGATAGAACCCGGGCCTACACCTACTTTTACAGCGTCGGCTCCTGCTTGTGCCAGTGCCAGCGCACCTTCCGCAGTGGCTACGTTACCGGCAATCACCTGCAGTTTCGGGAATGTTTTCTTTAATTTCTTCAGGTTGTTCAGTACAGCAATGGAATGACCATGGGAACTATCCAGGCAAACCACATCTACGCCTACATTGATCAGGGCCTGTGCACGGTCCAGCAGATCGGCGGTGATACCTAATGCGGCACCTACCAGTAAACGGCCAAATTCGTCCTTTACTGCGTTAGGATAGCTGGTCAGCTGCAGGATATCACGGTAAGTGATCAGCCCTGCCAGTTTGCCCTGCTTGTTAACAACCGGTAATTTTTCAATCTTATATTGCTGGAGGATTTTTTCTGCCTTTTTCAGGTCGGTGCCTTCGGGAGCAGTGATCAGGTTTTCGCTGGTCATCACTTCTTTTACAAGGCGTTTTTTGTTCTTCTCAAAACGTAAGTCCCTGTTGGTCAGGATCCCCACCAGTTTGCTGTTGTCGTCAACAATGGGAATACCGCCGATACCGTTTTCTTTCATCAGTCGCAGCGCTTCTCCGATGGTGGCATCCGCTTTCAGTGTAACGGGATCTATGATCATACCGCTTTCACTGCGTTTTACACGCCTTACCATTTCGGCCTGCCGTTCTATGCTCATGTTTTTGTGGAGAATACCTATTCCGCCTTCCCTTGCCAGCGCAATGGCCAGCGTCGCTTCTGTAACAGTATCCATCGCTGCAGATACCATTGGTATATTCAGGCGTATGTTTTTTGTTAATTGCGTAGAGAGATTTACTTCTTTAGGCAGAACTTCAGAGTAGGCCGGTACCAGGAGCACATCATCAAATGTCAGTCCGTCAGCTACAAATTTGGGTTTAGATTTTCCCGCAGGCATGATGCAACTATTAATCAGTTAAAAAATAATTGCACGCAAATGTACACCTAATTACCCAATAAATAAAATAATCACTCCCCACCCGGCCTGGCAGGTTGTTAATTAATCATTAACAAACCAGTTCATAAAGTTGTCCCGGTAAGCTTCTGAGCACACTTTGCATCTCCAGGTTAAAAACAGCGGTAGCTACCTGGCTGCCGGATAACCGGGTTTGCAGGTACAATTCCTCCAGGTGCCGCTGTGATTTTTCCCGGAAAAGCGACATGATCAGCTGTTCTTCTTCGCTCAGTTCGGGGAATAACCGGGTTTGTGACACGGGTACGGAGCCGGCTCCCGTCTTTTCCTGCCAGCCCATAAATGCCAGTACATCCGCTGCACCGGTGAGCAGCGCTGCTTTATTTTGCCCGATCAGGTAATTACAACCTGCCGATTGCGGATCATGCAGCCTTCCGGGGATACAGAACACATCGCGGTGATAGCTGTTGGCCAGGTCGGCGGTGATCAGTGATCCTCCACGCATCCCGCTTTCTATTACAATAGTGGCATCGCAGATCCCGGCTACAATCCGGTTCCGCTTGGGAAAGTTCTGCCGGTCGGGCGCCGTTTGACTTGGATAATCAGTAAGCAGCCCGCCCTGCTCCAGCATCTGCACAGCCACCTGCTTATGCGCCGGCGGATAGATCCGGTCCAGCCCATGTGCCAGTACCCCAATGGTGGGAATCCCGGATGTAAGGGCGGTTTTATGGGCAATAATATCAATACCATAGGCCAAACCGCTAACAATGGTAACACCGGCCTCCGAAAGGCCCGCAACCAGCGCCTCACAAACGCTCCTGCCATAGGCAGAAGGGTGCCGGGTGCCCACAATATTGATCATCCGCGCGGCATTCAGCGATGCATTGCCCCTGTAATACAGCATGGCAGGGTTATCATAGCAATGCAGCAACCGTTGGGGATATGCCGGATCTGTACAGAATAACGGCTGTATCCTGTGCTTCTCCATAAACGCTATTTCCTTTTCTATCTCCGTAAAATCACGGAAACTACGGATAGCGCCCGCTCTTATGGCGCCTACGGTTTCAATCCTTTCCAGCTCCTGCCTGCGGGCATTGAAAATGTTGCCGGCGCTGCCGAAATGTTCCAGCAGTTTCTTTATAGTTATATCGCCGATCAGGGGAATACGGGTTAACGCCAGTTGATACATGAGTTCCTGGGGCATAACAAACAATAATTTCCGCATAATTTACAATTTTCCTCCGGCACTTTTTCTCCCTGGCATGAATTATTTTTGCAGCTACCAACGGATATTTTTATGAAGATGAAATGGATACTGACAGGCATAATGGCAGCAGGATTACTGGCCTGTAAAACTACCCGGCCGGTAGCAGAAAAAAATGCGGGATCGCAACTGCTTCCCGGAGGCCCCGCATGGGCTGCACTATGGCAGCAGCAATCCGGCGAATACAAAGCACTGTGCCTCCAGGCATACCAGCTGGCAGCCCTTCGCCTCGATCAGTACATCGCGGCCAAAGGCAGCAAACCACTGGCGGTAGTTACTGATATAGATGAAACCGTACTCGATAACAGCCCTTACTCGGTACACCAGGCACTGGCCGGCAAAACATACGATGATAAAAGCTGGATGGAATGGACGGCCAAAGCCGTGGCAGACACAGTTCCCGGCGCTCCCTCTTTTTTTAAATACGCTGCTTCCAAAGGCGTGAAAGTATTTTATATCACCAACAGGCTGGAAGCCGAAAGGGCGGTAACCCTGCAAAACCTTCAGCATTACCAGTTCCCGGATGCAGACAATGAGCACCTGTTTCTGAAAACCACTACTTCAGGTAAAGAGCCGCGCCGGCAACAGGTATTACAGCAGTATGAAATTGTAATGCTGTTCGGAGATAACCTTGGCGACTTCTCCTCCACCTTCGATAAAAAACCTTTTGAAGAAAGAAATACCGCCACATTACAGGCAGCGCCGGATTTCGGCAGCCGGTATATCGTTCTCCCCAATCCTATGTATGGCGACTGGGAAGGAGCGCTCTACAATTTCCAGTATAAGCTAACTACCCAGCAGAAAGACTCCATACTGCAAAGCAGGTTGCGGAATTACTAGTGCGGCGTTCCCCTGCGCTGCGGATTTCGTACCCGGAAGAATTATAAAAAATACCCGGCAACCAGCTCAGCTTTACGACAATGTAAACCGATTTCTTCCCATTCATGCCTTAACCTGACAATACTGATGATATAAGCGTCCGCTTACATCTCCCTTAATTATTACAAAATCCCAAAAGTATAATCAGCGAAATCATCATAATCCTGGAAAAGACAAAATCCGCTACAGGCTGATAATCCGGAACACCGTACGCCTGTTGGCAGCTCTTCCTTCTTCGGTGTCGTTGGTAGCAACGGGGTTGCTTTCACCGTAACCCTTTGCAGTAAGCCGGTCTGGCGTAATGCCTTTCTCAGACAGGTAGCTCACAACTGCTTTTGCACGGTTCTGGGAAAGCAATTGATTGTCTTTGTCCGATCCTACATTGTCGGTATATCCTGAAATTTCAATTTTTACAGCCGGGTTATCTTTCAACAGGTTTACCAGTTTGTTGAGCTCTGTTACAGACTCAGGTTTCAGGTTATATTGTTTGCTGTCAAAGAAAATATTATTTAACACGATGCTCGCATTGGCTGCCAGTGGTTGTAATGGAATATTTTTTTCGTAAGGTATACCCGGGTTATGTTCTTTCAGTGAAAAATTATCGGAGTAAAAAAGATATCCTTTCCTGTTCACATGCATGGCATAATCCTTTCCTACCGGTAACGGTGCCAGGTAGTCGCCGTTTTCATTGGTGGTAACGGTAGCAATATTGTAGCCACCCTGCAGATCGGTGATATCGATATTGGCGGTGAGGCGTTTATGCGTGAGCGTGTCGTACACATAACCTTTAACATACAGTGTTTGCAGGGGGCGTGCTTCGGGATAAAGTTCAAAGCTGTAAATATCCAGTGCGCCGCGGGTATCGGAGCGATCAGAGGCCAGGTAGGCGGTTTTCCCGTTTGCTTCCACTACCAGCGATGCGTCTTCGTCAATGGTATTGATAGGATAACCAAGGTTGGTGGCGGGCCCCCAGCTGCCATCCGGTTGGCGCCGCGAATAAAAGATATCCAGTCCGCCATACCCGGGATGCCCGTCGGAAGCGAAGTACAACGTTTGCCCGTCAGCGTGGATGAAAGGAGTTGTTTCCCTGCCGTTGGTATTGATATTGGGGCCCATCCTTTCCGGAACGCTCCACTGCCCGTTGGGTTGCCGCCTGGTTACAAATATATCTGCACCATGATCTGGTGTTTCACGTGCAAAATAAAGTGTTTGTTTATCGGCGCTGAGGCAGGGTTGTGATTCCCAGTCGCGTGTATTAATGGGCGATCCCATATTTTTTGGTGTGGTCCAGCCTGAAGCCGTTTTTTCTGAGTAGTAGAGATCGCAGCTGCCTTTGCCTTCCGGAAATTCGCAGCCTGTGAATACCAGCATGGTACCATCTTGTGAAATGTTTTGTGCGCCTTCATTGAAAGAGGAGTTTACAGGTTCACCCATGTTTTGTGCAGCAGACCAGTGATCGTTATCCCGGTTTGTAATATAGAAATCTTCGTTGCGGCCATTTACACGCCTGGTGAAGATCAATGTTTTACTGTCAATGGTTAATGAGGGGAAGTATTCCGGGTCTTTACTGTTTACCGGGTCTCCAAGGTTTTCGGGGTGGAATGGTACTGCCTGCCTGCCATTGTTTACGGCGAATTCATAATTCACTTTCAGTTTTTCCGCATTGGCACTTTTCGACTTTACAGTTGCAATGTATTGATTGATTAACTGTAACGCACCTACGAAATTACCTGTTCCTGCCATGGCCTTTGAATAGGGTACCATTACCGGACGCAACCCGCTGCTGTCCAGCTGTTTTAATTTTTCAAAAGCAGCTGTGGCAGCAGCATAGTCTTTCAGTTCCACATAGCATAAACCCATTTGCCCGTAGGCATCCGTGAAATTGGGTGCTGCTTTAATAGCTTCCTGCAGCAGCCCGATAGCGGCTTTGGTCTGGTAAGTTCTTACGGCATCAATAGCGCGGTCAAAACTGGCTTTGGCCTTTTTAGGAGCGTTCTCATAGGTAACGGTCTGGGCTTGCAACAGCAGCCCGAAGCCCAGCAGGCAACTTAGTATTAACAGGGAGGTTTTCTTCATAGTATGTATTCGCAATGTAATTAACGAAATTACTATGAAAATAGTGTGAGTGATCGCCGAAGGCGATTAAGGAACGTTAATATACTTATGGATCTGCAACGACATGGTCCACTCGGGATGATCCTTGATATACTCCGTGATCAGCGGCGTCATTTCTGCGCTGCGTTCCCATTCCGGCTGCAGGTACAACTTACAGTGTTTGCCCGCTAAGGCGGCATATTTTTCAGCCCAGGCGAAATCTGTTTTATTAAAGATCACCACTTTCAGCTCATGTGCTGCCTTGCAGATCTCCGGCAATGGCGCCTTGAATTTTTTGGGCGATAAAGTAATCCAGTCCCACTTACCACTGAGCGGGGAAGATCCGGATGTTTCAATATGCGTATGAAATCCATGTTTATGCAGGGAACGGGTAAGTGCATCGAGGTTATGAAGCAGCGGTTCTCCGCCGGTGATCACTGCAATGCGGCCCGGGTAAGCAGCTGCTTCCGTTACAATTTCAGAAACGGCTATCTGCGGATGTTTGTCTGCATCCCAGCTGTCTTTTACATCGCACCACACACAACCCACGTCACAGCCACCCAGCCTGACAAAATAGGCTGCCCTTCCCTGGTGGTAGCCTTCTCCCTGGATGGTGTAAAAGCGCTCCATCACAGGGAGAGTATCGGTATTAATATTTATTGTTGTTACAGACATGTCTTACTTCACAAAGGTCCGGTTTTTTTAGCGTCCGGCTGCATTTAATGCTAAATCAGTTTTCCGGTCTGCCGGTTAGTTCATACTTCCTCTCAAACCAATAGCGGAATGATAGGTATTTTTAAGTAATGCAGCGATGGTCATAGGACCTACACCTCCCGGTACCGGGCTGATATAGCTGCATTTGGGCGCTACTTCATCAAACTTCACATCACCCTTCAGGCGGAAGCCGCTTTTCTTACTGGCATCTTCCACACGGTTAATACCTACATCCACAATTACAGCACCTTCTTTCACCATATCCGCAGTTACAAAATCCGGCCGGCCTATAGCAGCAATGATAATATCTGCCTGACGGCAAATTTCAGCCAGGTTATGTGTCTGGGAATGCGTAAGGGTAACAGTGCAGTTACCAGGATTGGTATTGCGGCTCAGCAAAATGCTCATAGGCGTACCTACAATATGGCTGCGGCCTATTACCACGGCATGCTTTCCTTTGGTGGGAATATTGTAATGCTCCAGCATCAGCATAATACCGTATGGAGTAGCCGGAATAAATGCAGGTAATCCGCTTACCATTTTACCTACGTTCATGGGATGAAAACCATCCACATCCTTGCTTGGATCAATGGTATTGATCACCAGCTCTTCGTTGATATGCTTGGGTAATGGCAATTGTACAAGGATACCATCTACATCCGGGTTCTCATTCAGCAGAATGATCTGGTCCAGCAGATGCTTTTCAGAGATCTGTGCATCAAAACGCAGAAGGGTGGAATTGTAACCGCATTCTGCACATGATTTTACTTTGGATGCCACGTAGGTTTCACTTGCCGGATTATTACCTACCAATATGGCAGCCAGGTGAGGGACCTTTTTCCCAGCGGCCTTCAATTCGGCCACCTGGGCGGCTAATTGGGCTTTTATAGCCTCAGAAACGAGTTTACCGTCTAAAATTTGCATGTGCAAAGGTAAGAAAAAGCTGTATGTAATCAGCTATGAAATCCGCTTTTTGGGAAGCGCCTGCTGCGGTAAGCGGGTAAGGGGAAGAAAATATTTCCTAAGATCCGGCAAAACAAGCCCCTGTAAAGGAACTTGTTTTGCCCGGGCATTGCGCCCGTCAGGAACTTACGATTGGTTCAGTGGAAATTATAAGGCAAAACTTGAATATAATTCTTCCTGCTGATATATGCAACGGAAGAGCCAGATCACAGGGGTTATTAAATTTTTGGCGCCGCATCCAGGATCTCCGGTGCAGATGCGTCTGCATATTTTTCAAAATTACGGATGAACTGACCGGCCAGATCCTTTACCTGCCTGTCGTATGCAGCCTTGTCTTCCCATGTATTGCGCGGGTCCAGTATATCGGATGGAACACCGTCGCAGTGATCCGGGATGGCGAAGCCAAATACAGGATGAGGATGGAAGGTTGCCTTATCAAGACTACCGTTCAGCGCAGCAGTGATCATGGCACGGGTATACGACAACTTCATCCGGCTGCCGGTACCATAGGCCCCACCGGTCCAGCCAGTGTTGATCAGCCACACATTAACATCGTATTTGCGCATTCTTTCACCCAGCATCTGCGCATACTGTGCAGGATGCAAAGGCATGAATGGCGCACCGAAACAGGCGCTGAAAGTGGATTTTGGCTCGGTGATACCAGCTTCGGTACCGGCTACTTTCGCAGTATAACCGGAAATGAACTGGTACATAGCCTGCCCGGGCGACAGCCTGGATACCGGTGGCAATACGCCATAGGCATCGCAGGTAAGGAAGAATATGTTTTTTGGAATGCCGCCTATGGCAGGTTCCATCGCATTTTCAATATAAGGCAACGGGTAAGATACACGTGTGTTTTCCGTGATGGAACAATCCGTATAATTCACCGTATGGGTACCCGGAAAAAATTTGATGTTCTCCAGTAACGCACCTTCACGTACGGCATGAAATATCTGCGGCTCTTTTTCTTCGGAAAGATCAATACATTTTGCATAACACCCTCCTTCAAAATTGAATACGCCGGTAGCGGTCCATCCGTGTTCGTCGTCGCCTATCAGCTTACGTGCAGGATCTGCGCTCAGCGTGGTTTTTCCGGTGCCGCTCAGACCAAAGAAAATAGCGGTATCACCGTTTTCGCCCATGTTGGCGGAGCAATGCATGCTCAGCACATTTTTGTTGTGAGGCAGTTCATAATTCAGGATGGTGAAAATACCTTTCTTGATTTCCCCGGTATAGGCGCTGCCGCCTATAAGAATGATCTTCCTGGTAAAGTTCACTACGGAGAAATTCTGTTGGCGGGTGCCGTCGGTAGCAGGATCTGCCAGGCAGCCGGGGGCCTGGATCACGGTCCAGTCGGTGTGCATTTCATCCAGCTCATCTTCCGAAGGGCGTAAAAACATGTTGTAGGCAAACAGGCTTGACCACGGCAATTCTGTGATCACTTTGATGTTGACCCGGTAATCCTGGTCGGCGCATGCATAGCAATCACGCACCCATACATCTTTGCCGCTGAAATAACGGGTGATCCTGCTGTATAAACGATCAAAATTTTCTTCAGAGATAGGCAGGTTAAAATCGTTCCAGTTAACAGTGTCCGTTGTGATGTTGTCTTTTACAATGAATTTGTCTTTGGGTGAGCGGCCGGTATACGCCCCGGTGTTTACGGCCAATGCGCCTGTATCGGCATATACTCCTTGTTTACGGGCCACCGTTTGCTCTGCGAGTTGTTCGGGTGAAAGTTGGTAATAGACGTTCGCTACGTTCTCTATGCCAAGTCCCCGTAAGTCAGCAACAGGATTCCTTACGCTACTTATTTGCATAAAAGCAAGATTGTTTTGGTGTATAAGCAAAACTAGCGATTTTTTGATATTGTCAAATTCTATAGGTGTTATACCATTGAAATTTAGAAATTAATTACCGCTTTATGGGTGATCGTTGCAATATCTTCAAAATGTGTGTGGTTCATTGCTAGATTGTCTAACCAAAAAAGAGAGAATATACTATTAATTAGTTGTAAGGAAATATTAGTACGATTTTGTCATTTAATGTTGCAGATATTGACCGATTTGCTAATTCAAGCCCTTTTCACATTTCTACCTCCCGAATTTTACATAGGTTTGAGCCCTCATTTGAAATTAAGCGACATGAAGAATCTGCCTTTGGATCCGCAGCTGTTTGTAAAGAACCGCCAGCGCTTTGTGGCTAAAATGCAGCCGCAGTCTATAGCTATTATCAACTCCAACGACGAACTGCCCACCAATGGCGACGCCTTGTATAAGTTCAAACAGAACTCTGATCTGTATTGGCTTACAGGTATTGACCAGGAAGATACCATGGTGGTATTGTTTCCCGATAACCCGGATCCTAAGTACCGAGAAGTACTGGTATTGGTACGCCCGAACGAATTAAAGGAAAAGTGGGACGGGCACCGGTTACGCAAAGACGAAGCCTACGCCGTATCCGGTATGTCTACCGTAATATGGCTCGATAGCCTGGATGCGCTTTTACAACAGTGGATCAACGATGCGGCCAACATCTACCTGAATTCCAATGAAAATAACCGCAAGGCCAACCTGGTACCGGTAAGGGATTACCGCTATGCACAGGAAATGAAAGAACGCTACCCGCTGCATAATTACCTGCGCGCAGCCGTTATCTTCAAAGAACTGCGTGCGGTAAAAACACCGGAAGAAATTAAAGTGATGCAGGAAGCAATGGATATCACGGAAAAAACTTTCCGCCGCCTGCTGAAATTTATCAAACCAGGTGTATGGGAACATGAGATCCACGCGGAAATTTTGCACGAGTTCCTGCGCAACCGCTCCGGCGGCGAGGCTTATGGCTCTATCATCGCTTCCGGCGACCGTGCGCGCACCCTCCACTACGTTTCCAATAACCAGGAGTGTAAAGACGGGGAAGTGGTCCTGATGGATTTTGGTGCGGAGTACGGCGGATATAATGCTGATCTTACCCGCTCAGTACCGGTAAACGGAAAATTTTCACCACGCCAGCGCCAGGTATATGATGCCTGCCTGCACCTGCATAACTACGCGAAATCCATTCTCCGCCCGGGTATTACCATCGCTAAATACCATGAAATGGTAGGAGAGGAAGCCACCAAACAATTTATAAAGATCGGGCTGCTTACAGAAGAACAGGTAAAAAACCAGGACCCGGAAACACCGGCCTACCGTAAATACCTGTACCATGGCATTTCCCATCATCTCGGCGTGGATGTGCACGACCTCGGTCCTTCTTTCCATCAACCTATCCCGGTAGGTGCTGTAATGACCATCGAACCAGGGATTTATATTGAAGAAGAACAACTGGGTATCCGCATCGAAAACAATATCTGGCTCACGGCCGAAGGTAATGTGGACCTGATGAAGAATATTCCCATCACCGCCGATGAAATTGAAGCGCTGATGGCAAAATAACGATGGTGATTTTTATGATTATCCTGGTAAGCAAAGATTAAAAGACAATATTCTATCTTCGCTCACCAGGATAATCACAAATCATCATAATCATAGTTAATGAAACAATTACCGAATATTCTTACCCTATGTAACCTCTTTTGCGGTGCGCTGGCTATTATCTGTATATTGCACGCTCCTGAATACCGCGCAGAGATTAACGGTGCCGACTATACGATTATCAGCCCTGAACCGGTATACTGGGCTTCCGCCCTGGTAGTAATTGCAGGGATCTTTGATTTTTTTGATGGCATGATAGCCCGTCTTCTCAAAGTATCGGGCCCTATGGGAAAAGAACTGGATTCACTGGCGGACGTAGTTACGTTTGGCGTGGTACCCGGTATGATACTGTACCGCCTCCTGCGCAGCGCTTATTTCCAGCAACCGGATGTTTTTGATGTGTCTGTCATCAACCTGGCGCCGGCCTTACTGGTGCCCTGCTTCGCCGCCTATCGCCTGGCTAAGTTCAATATTGATACCCGTCAGTCGGAAAATTTCATCGGGGTGCCAACTCCCGCAGTAGCCCTGCTGGTGGCCTCTTTCCCTTTGATCGTTTTATTTAACCCGTTCAACCTGGCCCACTGGTTCCAGAATATATGGGTGCTCTATATCATCATTGCCCTGCTATGTTACCTGATGGTGGCCGAAATCCCCATGATCAGCCTGAAATTTAAAAGTAAGAGCCTGACGGCCAACTGGCCCCGTTTCCTGCTGATCCTTCTTACCATTATAAGCATACCGCTCCTGCAATTCGCTGCCGTTCCCTTTATATTTATTTGTTACGTAATATTATCGGTAGCAGTACCGCCGAAAATAGAAGCGGTTTAACATTCTGGATTTTTTGATGTAGGTTTGCGGCAAAATTTCTAGCACAATGACTTTTACTGCACATATCAATGTGATGCCACTGAAAGAATTATTAGATCCGCAGGGAAAAGCGGTAATGAGTGGTCTCAAGAACCTCGGCCTGGGCCAGGTACAAGATGTACGTATTGGTAAACACATTACTCTGCAAATTGAAGCCGCCAGCCAGGAAGAAGCAAGGCAGATCGCTGAAAATGCCTGCCAGAAGCTGCTGGCAAACCAGGTAATGGAATCTTTTGAAGTACAAATACAATAATTAATTGCGGATTACGGATAACGGAGCTGTGGGGAGATAACTGGAATTGTCTCCGGGCTGCATCTCCCCACACATTCGTAATTCGTAATTCGTAATTAAATTATGAAATTATATCTAGTTCCATCTCCCATCGGTAACCTCGCCGATATTACCTACCGGGCCGTAAAAGTGCTGGAAGAAGCAGACCTGATCCTCGCGGAAGATACCCGCACGTCCGGCGTACTGCTGCGGCATTACCAGATCAATAAACCCGTTACACCCTACCATCAGCATAATGAGCATAAAATAGTACAGCATCTCCTGCAACAGCTGCAGGATGGTAAAACAATGGCTATGCTCACAGACGCCGGTACACCGGGCGTATCTGATCCCGGCTTCCTGCTGGTAAGGGAATGTACCCGTGCAGGCGTACCCGTGGAATGCCTCCCCGGCGCCACCGCCTTTGTGCCCGCCCTGGTGAACAGCGGCATCCCCATGACCCGATTTGCCTTTGAAGGCTTCTTCCCCCTTAAAAAAGGCCGCCATACCCTCTTTACAAAACTCGCCACGGAAGAACGCACCATCGTTTTCTACGAGTCGCCCATGAGATTGCTCAGAACCCTGGCCGACCTGATCCAGTACTTCGGACCAGACCGTCAATGCTGCGTTTGCCGTGAGCTCACCAAAATGTTCGAGGAAAATAAACGGGGTACACTACAGGAAGTACACGATTATTTCAGCGAGAAAGGGGTAAAAGGAGAAATTGTGGTGGTAGTGCAGGGCGTTGAATAATTATTTTTAACTTCCCGTTGATTGCCGGCATACCCTTGCCGTACCCGTGCTGTTGTTTTGTATAACAAATCATTTAGCCATGCCCGTTACTGATATTGCCGCATTACGACTGCAACACCAGCAGTTGATCAAAACTGCGTTTAAAAAACCACAGGACCTTGTTGCCTACTTCGGCGCCATGCAGGCCCAGGAGCATGCCAACAGCAAATGGGGCGTTGGCGTCAGGCTTCCCGGCAGCACCGATGCAGACATAGAAAAAGCCCTTCTCAACAAAACCATTATCCGCACCACCGTATTCCGCGGCACCCTGCACCTGGTAGCCGCCGCCGATGTGCGCTGGATGTTGCAGCTCATCGCTCCTTCTATAAAAACCCGCATGGGCAGCATGATGCGTAAACTGGAAATGGATGAAACCCTCCTGAAGAAAACCGGCCAGCACATCGCTAGGGCATTACAGGGAGGGAATCACCTTACCCGCAAAGAACTGGTTACCCTGCTGCAGGAAAAAGGTATCAATACAGACGATCATCGCATGAACCATATCATTTACCACGCCGCTATAAACGGTATCATCTGTAACGGCCCCCTGAATGGTAAACAATTCACCTATACATTGCTCGATGAATGGCTTCCCGGTACCACCGCATACAATAAACAGGAATCGCTGGCAGCGCTGGCAAAGCGCTACTTTACCAGCCATGGCCCTGCTACTGTAGCCGATTTCTCCCAGTGGGCAGGCCTGCCCGTTACAGACGCCAAAGCCGGACTGGAAAATGCACAATCCGCCTTAAAATCACTGGAAGTGAATGACACCACTTACTGGATGGCCCCGGGAAAGAAACAAACACCACAGGATACCGCATTGCTGCTGCCGGCCTTCGATGAATATTTCATTGGCTATAAAGACCGCAGTACGCTGATAGACATGCAGTTTGCCAAAAAAG
This sequence comes from Chitinophaga sp. OAE865, assembly GCF_040546735.1. Classification (NCBI taxonomy): domain Bacteria; kingdom Pseudomonadati; phylum Bacteroidota; class Chitinophagia; order Chitinophagales; family Chitinophagaceae; genus Chitinophaga; species Chitinophaga sp. OAE865. The sequence continues at coordinate 1,841,098 of NZ_JBEPOF010000001.1, forward strand.
TAATGACCATCAACGGTATTTTTAATCCTGTTATGGTGAGCAATGGCCAGGTCACCGGCACCTGGAAACGCACGTTTAAAAAAGACAGTGTAGCCATTGTTACCGACCCGTTTAAACCACTCAAAAAGGCTGCCCTTAAAGCATTTGAGCCTGCTGCACAACAGTATGCGGATTTTCTGGGGCTTACTCTCAGCAGTTTCTCCTGATTTATATCCCGGCCCTTCCGCATTCATCAAATATCAATGGCGAAATCGCTAAATGATCCTTATTTTAGCTGCTTAAACCAAATGAAACGGAATGAAGTACCGGGTTACAACAGGCAGCTGTATGGCCATCGCTTTGCTGGCAGGCAGCTGGTTAAAGCTAAGCGCGCAGTCGGACCGCTGGCAGCAGAGAGTGAAGTATACAATGGACGTGAAGGTGGATGCGCCGGCCAACCAGTTCAAGGGGCAACAACACCTTGAATATTACAACAACTCCCCCGATACATTAAAGAAGGTCTTTTATCACCTGTACTGGAACGCTTTTCAGCCGGGAAGTATGATGGATGTGCGCAGCCGTGAACTGGGTAAAATTGTGCTGGGAAAAGATAAGAACGGTAACGAGCGCCGCGACTGGGACAACCGGGTACGCGACCGTATTTCCAAACTTAAACCCGATGAAATAGGCTACCAGAAGATCATCTCCCTTAAACGCGATGGAAAACCACAGGATTTTAAAGTAGTGGAAACCATCCTGGAAGTACCGTTGGATAAGCCAATCCTGCCGCACTCCAAAGCAGTGTTTGATATGGAGTTTGCCTCACAGGTGCCGGTACAGATCCGTCGCAGCGGTCGCAATAACTCGGAAGGCGTTGACTTTTCCATGGCGCAGTGGTATCCTAAAATGTGTGAATACGATTATGAAGGATGGCATGCCACTCCTTATATTGCCCGTGAATTTTATGGCGTGTGGGGCGACTATGACGTTAAGATCACCATCGATAAGAAATATGTAATAGGCGGTACCGGTTACCTGCAAAACCCTGATCAGATCGGGCATGGGTATGAAAAACCTGGCGCAAAAGTAACGCCGCCCACCGGTAATACGCTCACCTGGCATTTCATTGCACCTAATGTGCATGATTTCATGTGGGCCGCCGATCCGGACTACAAGCATATCACGCAGAAAGTAGATGGCTTTACCGCCCACTTTTTTTACATCGACAATGAATTTACCCACAATACCTGGCCGCAGCTGGCAAAAATGGTTCCTGCTGCTTATGCCTATATCAAAGCACACTACGGCGCCTATCCTTACGAACAATATTCCTTTATACAGGGAGGCGATGGTGGCATGGAATACCCCATGGGTACCCTTATTATGGGCAACGGTAAAATAAATGGCCTGTATGGGGTAGCCATGCATGAATGGATGCACAGCTGGTACCAGGGAATGCTGGCCACCAACGAAAGCCTGTACCCATGGATGGACGAAGGCTTTACCACCTTTGCGGAAAACAACGTGATCTATAATACCATCGATTCACTGAAAGGACGTAATGCAATGGAAGACTCCTACGCCGGTTATTTTGCGCTGGCAAGAAGCCCGTATGAAGAGCCGGCCAGTACACATGCCGATCACTTTAATACCAACTATGGCTACAGTCTTACCGCTTACTCCAAAGGCGCTGTGTTCCTGGAACAGCTGGGTTATGTAATTGGCGCTCAAAACCGCGACAATGGCCTGCTGCGCTACTATAACGAATGGCGTTTCAAACATCCTAACGTAAATGATTTTGTGCGGGTAATGGAAAAGGAAAGTGGTATTGAGCTGGATTGGTACAAGCAATATTTTATCAATGCGGTGAAGCATATCGATTATGGTATCGACAGTGTTTTTGCAAAAGGCAATAAAACAGTGGTGCGTTTACGCAAAATAGGATATATGCCTATGCCCATTGATTTTATGGTAACTGATAAAAGCGGTAACAAAGTGCTGCATTATATTCCGTTGTCCATCATGTACGGTGAAAAGCCTAATGAGTACCCGGATGTAAAACGTATAGTCGATCCCGTTTGGTACTGGACAAGCCCTGTTTATGAAGTGGAACTGGATACCCCGCTCTCAGACATCAGGGAGCTGGAAATAGATCCCAGCCAGCGTATGGCGGATGTGGACAGAAGTAATAATAAAGCCGTGTCTTAAAAAGATACGTTGTTAATTAATGAGTACCGGGATGTTGTTTATAAAAGCAATATCCCGGTGTTTTTTATGTCTATGTCAATAAAGCTGCAGCCCTGCGTTCTCCTTCTTCCATCATTTCTTTCATTACCTGCGGTATAAATTCCAGTCCTCCCATATGCACATCCAGCGCTTTTTCCGGGCGGATGACATGTAGCTTTATCTTTCTTTTCCCCCTGAAGGGATTGGCGGCAGGTGCATCAAAATACCGTGCTATATCAGCGGCGCTGATGCCTGCTTTTTTCAGATTTTTTTTTACTGCATCCAGGTAGGTAAGTGCATTGTTGATGAGCTGTGTTACCTGAATATCTGTGGCAGCTATTTCATTGGTGTTGTTATCCACATGCTGTTCCAGGATATCGAGCAGATTTTTAAATAAGATATCATCTTCGCCTGGTATTTCCGGGGTGAGAAGGATCACATAGATCTCTGTGGCGCCTTTTTCTATAGCCAGTTTCACAGGATGATAGTGGGCGCCTCCGGCGTTGGTGAACTGCTGTACATGGTCGGGGAGAGAGGCCACTTCCACTGGCGACATAAATACAGGCATACTGCAGGATGCCTGCATAGCTTCGCGGAAAGTGTAATTATCATGAAGGGATATTACATCATAATCTTTCGTCACTATATCCGTACCTGACGGGGAAAAGTAAGTGATGCGGTTGGTTTGAAGACAACGGGCGCTCACGAATATTTCCTTGTTCAGTTGCTGCAAGGCACGGAAACGGGTATCCGTAAAAATATTGGTGATCTTATGCGTAAGGGCAGTAGCGTTGTAAAGGGAGTTGTTTTGGGGAAAGCGTTGCAGCATGGAGCTGGTGCTTACCAGGTCGGCGGTGGTGTTGCTGGTGAATAGTTTTTCCAGCAATGTTATTTCGCCCAAAGCTGCCAGGGGGGCAATTAATGAGCTGATGCCGGTGCCGCAGAAAAAGTCGAAATCAATGGCTGGTTGTTGTGAATATAAGTGCTTCAGAGCGCCAACAGCAAATGCTGCCCTGGAGCCGCCGCCACTGATGACTAACGCAGTTGTAGCCATGAGGATTTTTTAGGTAGCGACAATTTAACTAAAAAATCAAAATATCAGCTGCTGTAATTGGTTTTCCCAGGTATGTCCCTGTAGTTCCTGGTCCTTTAACTTCCCCAGGTGATGGTCATTGTGATGCGCAATAAAATACAGCATCTCACGGATAGTAAGCTTGCCAAGCAGGGGATGGGGAAGGCGGTACCTGTCCAGGTCACTTTCCGGCCAGCCGGCCAGTTTGCTGATTAATTTATCTTTCTGAAGAAGAAAACCCTGTATCAATGCAGATCGCTGCGCCGGGTAGATCACACCTGGCTGGTAAGCCCTGGTCGACTTTGCACCGGCATTCAGTACCCGCTGGTAGTCTGCTACCAGTTGGTCATATGATCTTGACGGGATGGCGCTGGTACCGAAATAAAGCAACGTCACTTTGGGAAATCCCAGGGCGCTGCTTACAGGCCTGATGGATTTTATGAGATGATCGAGCTGCTGGCCGGCAGACCACTTACCGTAAGGAGATGCGGTAAATCGTATATCCGGCAACGTATTCACAAAATCCACGAAGTTGTCGAAACTGGTATTTAATAGAGATTTTATCTCGTGCTGGTTCAGGTACATAGGAAACAAAATTTAGAGGGTTTCAAATACACAATACCTGGCTTTGTAAACAATATACCCGGGCCACTGCATTCTCCTTTGAAGTTACGTCAGATTTGCGAGCCGGCCAATAGCAAATTATATATAAAATGGATTTATGTATAATAAAACCGCCATGTAGCCCGGGAATATTGATCAGCTATGAAGAAAAACTTAAATTATTCCAGCACAGCGCATTCAAAGCCTTGTTTTTGAACGAATTCTATAATAATATTCTCTTCCACCTGGAGATCGGCAATGCGTAATACTTTATCGCAATCGTCCAGGTCCACATGGCAGGCGCCTACCGGAAAACTGGAAGCAATGGCCCGGATCATCTGCTGGCGTTCTTCCGGGCTGCCTATATTGGTTTTGAATATTCCTATCATCGCACAATGTTTTTAGTGTGATTCTTTTTCGTCGTTTTGAGGGGCTTCAGGATCGCGGTAAGAGCCACGGCCACGTTCCCGGTCACGATCATCGCGTTCGCGGTCACGGTCATCACGTTCGCGATCACGGCCGCGGTACCAGTCGTCGCGTCTCCAGCCTTCAAAGCCGGTTCTGCAGCGGTTGCGCAGTTGTTCCCGCATTTTCTCCTGTTCTTCCGGCGTCATGGTGGCCATGCGCTCTTTCAGGCGGGCCTTCCATTCCCTGCCCCGGTTAAATTTATCGTGATGGTTGTGATGCCATCCGAAAAGCAGTTTGCCCAGTAACAACAGTCCCAGTGCCTGCCAGAAAGTGATTACCGGCCCATGGAACAGTTCAGGGATCAGGCAGTTCCATAACAACATGGTAGCAAATCCTACCGCCGTAATGAAAAGTGCGCCGAGTACTACAAATTTTAGTACCTGCAGACCACCTCTTCTTCTGCCAAAATTGTTTCTCATATCTTAATAATTAAATCAGTCGTTAAGTAATTCGTTATACAGCTCCGCCAGTCGCTCCCGGAGGAACAGTACTGCATAACGTTTGCGTGACAGGAGGGTATTAACCCCGATGCCGGTTTCTTCACTCATTTCCTTAAAGGATTTTCCCTCCAGTTCGTGTTGCAGGAATACCTGCCGCTGATCGGCCGGTAGCTCGTCGATGGCTTCCATAATGGCTTCCGACATAATTTTTTTCGCCATGGGGGTGTCTGCCTCCATATTCCTGTCGGAAAGCAGTTCGGGGAGAAATAGCACTTCTTCGCCTTCTATCTCGCGCGTGAAATCAGAAAAAGGAGTTTCTTTCTTCTTACGGAACCAATCGGTGATCTTGTTCCGGGTTACGGCAAACAGCCACCCGGTAATTGAATCCACCTGGCTGCCAAGGCGCAGGTATTCGGTAAACTGGTAGAAAACATCCTGTAAAATATCCTCAGCATCCGACGCATTACTTACCCGTTGCCGGATAAAGTGCAGCAATCGCTTACGCTCCTGCTTCACGGTTGCCTGTATGCGTTCGTTTTGCTCTATGGCCATAATGCTATTTGTAAGGACCAGTTGTTTCATCTTAATAAGGATGACGAAACAACAGAATGGATATTTTATAAGGACGAAAAAAAATCTTCTTAAATTACGTACAAGGAAATCTGTTGTTTATGCATGATCATGCCCACGCCCACACCCCTCCTTTAAATAATGCCCAGGTTAACAGGGCTTTTATATGGGGAATTTCCCTCAACCTGGCTTTCGTGGCAACGGAGTTTATTGCCGGTTTTCTTACCCATTCCCTGGCCCTCATGGCCGATGCAGGGCATAATCTCAGTGATGTGGCCAGCCTGGCCCTGTCGCTGCTCGGCTTCCGCCTGGTCAAAATCACCTCCAACCCCGGCTATACTTACGGCTACCGCAAAAGTACAATTCTTATTTCCCTGTTTAACGCCATGCTGCTGCTTATTGTGGTAGGAGTGATCGGGTACGAGGCTATCCGCCGTTTCAGCCAGCCCTATGAAGTGCCCGGAACGCCCATTGCCATAGTAGCGGGCATCGGTATCCTCATCAACGCATTTACCGCCTGGCTGTTCTTTAAAGACAAAGAAAAAGACCTGAATATTAAAGGAGCCTACCTCCACCTGGCCGCTGATGCCCTGGTATCACTGGGAACGGTGCTGGCCGGCATCATGATCATCTACACAAAATGGTACTGGCTGGATCCTTTACTGAGTATTATTGTAATGGTAGTTATTGTATTTGGTACCTGGGGCCTGCTGCGCGACAGCCTGCGCCTGTCGATGGATGGAGTGCCAAAGGATATCGACCTGCAGGAGATCCGGAAAAAAGCCCTGGCCCTGGATGGGGTAAAGGATATTTATCATATCCATGTGTGGGCGCTCAGTACCACAGAAAACGCCTTAACGGCCCAGGTAACCATAGATCCCCGGCTGGACGCCGCCGGCATCGAAGCCCTGAAAAAAGCGCTGCGCCATGAACTGGAGCACCTGGGCATCCGCCACTCTACACTGGAAACAGGGTTTGGCTCTTAGCCAATACACCGGCGGAAACGCTGGACATCCGCCATCCTGCACTGCAGACCGTGGTTTTAGCTCTTAGCTAATACCACGAACTTCTCCTTAAAACTTTCTTCCGGGAAAATATCATACACCTTTACCAGGCGTGGTTTTAAACCGCTGTCGGAGATTTCCTGGGCCAGGTCTCCGCCTTTGAGGCAAATAAGCCCCTTTTCGAATTGCTTACCCGGCACAGTGGGTTTCTTTATTAAATGTTTGCTCCAGCGCCACAGGTCTCCAAGGGGAGCCACCGCACGCGATACCACAATGTCGAATTTCCGGTTTTTGATATCTTCCACCCGGCTATGCGCCGCAGTGACGTTTTTCAGTTGCAACGCTTCTGCTACCCCTTCCACCACCTTGATTTTTTTACCGATGGAATCTACCAGGTGAAACTGTACTTCGGGGAAAAAGATGGCCAGGGGAATGCCGGGAAACCCGCCGCCGGTGCCCAGGTCAAGGATCTGGGTACCGGGCTGGAAATCTGCAATAGCAGCTATACTGAGAGAGTGTAATACGTGTTTTTCATACAAGGCGTCTATATCTTTACGGGATATCACATTGATCTTCTCGTTCCATTCCTGGTATAATCCCTGCAGCGCCTCAAACTGCGACAGCTGTTCCGGTGTAAAGTCGCTGAAATACTTTAAAATAATCTCCATGCGGCAAAAGTAAAGTAAAAGCAAATAAGCAGGAAGCTATTTGCCTATGCAGGCTACCATTTGTTTTTGGACCTGAAGAACAGGGCAGGGGTAAAAATGATATAATACAATACCATGAAAATGTCCATCAGCCAGCTGAATTTAAACAGGTCGCTTTCATCCAGCCTGCGCATGGCGGAATAAGTAATAATGGACTGTATCAATACTTTACCTCCGAAAATTCCCAGCACATACCAGAGGATGGGCGGCGGAAAGAACAGCGCGAAAATAAAGGCCGGGTAAAAGAGGAAATGCGTCAGCGAAAATAGTCCCAACACAAACTTGTGGCTGAAGCGGTAATGCTTGCCGGTAGACATATGCCTGGTTTTTTGCCGGAACCAGCTTTTCCAGCTCAGCTTAGGTTCTGAGTAAGTGAAAGCCTGTTTGTCGATCACCACGCCTACATTTTTCCTGTTGGCCGCTGTGTTTACAAACAGGTCGTCATCGCCGCTGGCGAGGTGCTGGTGACTTGTAAAACCTTTATGTTTAAAGAAAAGTTCTCTTTTATAGGCCAGGTTACGGCCTACTCCCATATAGGGCATGCCGCTCATGGCGAAGGAAAGGTGCTGTAGCGCGCTGAAGAAGGTTTCATACCGGATGATCTTATTCAGGAACCCCGGCTTTTTATGATAGGCGCCGTATCCAAGTACAATTTCCTTCTTGTCTGTAAAGCCCTGGCTCATCAGGGAAAGCCAGTAGGTGCTGCCAGGCTTGCAATCGGCGTCCGTAAGCAATACATTTTCAAACCGGGCGCCTTTCAAACCGATGGAAAGCGGGTATTTCTTGCCGGGAATAAATTTCGCGGGCTGTTTGATCTCGATATGCCGGTAGTGAGGATAACCCGGCTCAATAGAGCGCAGGTAATACTTGGTATCGTCTTCGGAGTTATCGTTCACCACAATCACCTCATACTCCGGTTTCATATGATGGTGATACCGCTGCTGCAATACCCCCGGCAAATTCTTCTGCAGGTTCAATTCTTCATCCTTGGCACAGATGATCACTGAAAAAGGCCCGTCCGGTGTGTGGTCCAGGTCAAATTTACGTCTATAAAAAGCTACCCGGGAAAATACAAAGAGAAAATAAATGATTTGTATCCCTGCTACGGCAGCAAAAAAGTATAAGGCAATTTCACCCAAATGGTCCATAATGCTGGCAAAAATATAATATTTTTATTATCTGTAAAAGAATTAATTATGAACATTGCACAGGGGCTTCCCGGCAACCCAACCAGCCGCTTCTTCCCCCGCGCTGATCTTCACTTCATTTCAATATCTTTGCGGCCTGAAATATCGACGAGTGAATTTTGAACTGATAACTACAGACAGCGGCAGTAATGCCAGGGCCGGGAAGATCACCACTGCCCACGGGGAAATAGAAACGCCCATTTTTATGCCGGTAGGCACTGTGGGCAGCGTAAAAGCTGTTACACAGGAACAGCTGCGTGCAGATGTACAGGCCCAGATCATTCTTGGCAACACCTATCACCTGTACCTGAGACCCGGCCTGGAAGTATTATCACTCGCCGGAGGCCTGCATAAGTTCAATGGCTGGAACCGGCCCATCCTTACGGATAGCGGCGGTTACCAGGTGTTTTCCCTGGCTGCCAACCGTAAGATAAAGGAAGAAGGCGTGGTGTTCCAGTCACATATCGACGGCTCCCGCCACCTTTTCACCCCTGAAAATGTGATGGATATCCAGCGCACCATCGGGGCCGATATTATTATGGCCTTTGATGAATGCCCGCCCTACCCGTCGGAATACCGCTATGCACGTAAGTCGATGGAGCTCACGCACCGCTGGCTCGACCGCTGCATCAAACGTCTCAATGATACCGAGCCTGCCTACGGTCACGAACAAACCCTGTTCCCTATTGTGCAGGGCAGCACCTATAAAGATCTCCGTAAAGCGTCGGCTGAATATATCGCTTCCCGCAACTGCGCCGGCAACGCCATTGGTGGCCTCAGCGTAGGAGAACCGGAAAATGAAATGTACGAAATGTGCGGACTGGTATGCGAATCCCTGCCGGCAGAGAAACCCCGTTACCTCATGGGCGTGGGAACTCCCTGGAATATCCTGGAAAACATTTCCCTGGGTATAGATATGTTCGATTGTGTGATGCCTACCCGCAATGGACGTAATGGTATGTTGTTCACCTGGAACGGGGTAGTGAATATCCGAAATAAAAAATGGGCCACCGATTTCAGCCCCATCGATGCCAACAGTCCCTGCTTTGCTACCAGTGCCTACTCAAAAGCTTACCTGCGACACCTGTTTGTGGCCGGGGAAATTTTAGGCATGACATTAGCCAGTATCCACAACCTGGCATTTTACCTGGAACTGGTGAAGGAAGCCCGTAAACAAATACTGGCCGGCACTTTCTCTACCTGGAAAACCGGGATGATAGCACAGCTGAAAACACGGTTGTAAAAAGCCCGGACTATAAAATAAACTAATATCTTTGGGGTCATGACTAAAATTGACTGGTACATTTTACGTAAGCTCATAGGTACTTTCATTTATTCCCTGATGATATTCCTATTGATTTCTGTGGTGATAGACACTACGGAAAAGGTGGACGACTTCATGAAGCACCACCTGTCGCTGCATGAGATCATAGTGGATTATTATTTCGGCTTTATTCCCCACATCCTGGCTTTACTGTTCCCGCTGTTTATATTCCTGTCGGTGATTTTCTTTACTTCCAAGATGGCATACCGTTCGGAGATCATCGCCATCCTGGCTGCCGGCGTGAGCTTTCGCCGTTTCCTGCGGCCTTACTGGATGGGTGCATTCCTTTTTGGCGGGGTGCTCTGGCTGGCCAACTACTGGGTGGTTCCTAATGCAAACCGTATCCGTACCAGTTTTGAAAACAAATACCTCCATAGCCATGATGATGAGAAGTCGCAATACGACCGTACCACCCGTATCGATAGCTTCACTTATGTCACCTTTGGCACTTATGATCCCAACTATAAAAGCGGAAGCAACTTCGTGCTGTCTGTTGTAGATAAACAAAACATGACCTTCAAACTGAAGGCCGACCGTATCAGCTGGGATTCCACTTCCAAAAAATGGAAACTGGATTACGTGACCATGCGCACCATGAACGGTTTAAAGGAAATCTGGACCAGCAAGCAGGATACCCTGCTCAAAATACCCCTGGTACCGAAAGACCTTGTGGAAGAAAAGAACCTCCAGGAGGCCATGACCACTCCCGATCTCCGGCGTTATATCCAGCGGGAAAGCATCCGGGGGGCAGAAGGGCTGAATACCTATTGGGTAGAATATTACAGGAGAACTTCGGCAGCTTTTGCCGTGGTGATCCTCACGCTGATCGGGGGTATTATTGCCGCCAAGAAGGTAAGGGGAGGAAGCGGATTACACCTGGCGGTAGGTATCGTTATCAGTGCGAGCTATATTATATTCCTGCAATTTGCTACGGTGTTTTCTGTAAAAGCAGACCTGAACCCGCTGCTGGCAGTGTGGATCCCGAATATGCTGTTCGGCGGACTGGCATTTTACCTGTACCGCAGGGCGCCGAAGTGATGGATAAAGCATGGATACTCCCTGGTTAACCCATATTTACGCCATATTTACGCCATACTTACGCCGTATATATCCCGTACCTATAGATATGATGTATCTATATCTTATCACCTTCTTTCTGCAGGTATTGAATAAGTTGTACCCGGTACAATGCTGTTGTCATCCTATTTATGAAAAGCTGGATCTACCGTTCCCCGGCATTTTCACGGGAAGTTCTCTTCAGGATAAAAATCCGTTTCTCATCTCTTAATAAATTATTTCAAAGATTTTTTCTTTCAAAATTTTCAATTCATTCTGAAAATTTTACATTTCTTTAACGTCTCTATAAGTATTTAATATTTTTCATTTGTAAGATGCTTATAATTATATAATTATGGAGATGCGCCGCGGCAATTTGGCTCCGTTTTTTCATACGCGGATCGTTGTTAATTTGGCATTAAATACCACTAAATGGTGGTAACTTCGTTAACAAATCATTACTTTTGACTATTGATCGATTTTGTTTTCATTACATAACAATAGCAGTAAAATGGGGTACATAAAAGAGAAATTCAAGGTTAAAGCAGATGAACTTAACATTGAAGTAAAAGACCTGGTAAAGAATCACGGCACCAAGAAAATTGAGGACGTAACACTGGCACAGGTTTATCAGGGTATGCGCGGCATCACCGGCCTGGTAACGGAAACTTCCCTGCTGGATGCCAACGAAGGAATCCGTTTTCGTGGATATTCCATCCCGGAATTAAGGGAACATTTACCAAAAGCGCCAGGTGGCGCAGAGCCATTACCTGAAGGCTTATTTTACCTGATGCTGATCGGAGAATTGCCTACAGAAGCAGATGTACAATATCTGTCCAGTATGTGGGGCCGTCGTTCTCATGTACCCAACCATGTTTTTGATGCTATTGAAGCGCTGCCCATCACCGCGCATCCTATGACCATGTTCAACGTGGGTATCATGGCGCTGCAAACAGAATCCTCTTTCGCACATGCTTACGCTGAAGGAATAAATAAAAAAGATTACTGGAGCTACACCTATGAGGATACCATGAACCTCATTGCCCGTCTGCCGCGTATTGCAGCATATGTTTACCGCCGCAAATACAAAGGTGGTCAGCATATTCAGCCAAACGGCATGCTCGACTGGGCCGGTAACTTTGCACATATGCTCGGTTACTCCGATGAAGGATTCAAAGAACTGATGCGTCTTTACATGGTGATCCACGCCGACCACGAAGGTGGTAACGTGAGCGCACACACGACGCACCTCGTAGGCTCCGCACTTAGTGATGCTTATCTCTCTTTCGCAGCCGGTATGAACGGCCTTGCCGGTCCTTTACACGGCCTTGCTAACCAGGAAGTGATCAAATGGATACTCCAGATGCGCGAAGAACTGGGTGGTGGCGTTCCTACCAAAGAGCAAATCGAAGCATACGTACGTAAAACTTTAGCCGAAGGTAAAGTAGTACCAGGCTATGGTCATGCTGTACTGCGCAAAACAGATCCACGCTTCACCGCACAAATGGAGTTCGCTAAAAAACACCTGCCCGATGATGAACTGGTGAAAATTGTATGGCAGGTATATGAAACCGTTCCACCGATCCTGCAGGACCTGGGTAAAGTGAAAAACCCATGGCCCAATGTAGACGCCCATTCCGGCGCATTGCTGGTACACTACGGTCTTGTTGAATATGAATTCTACACCGTATTGTTTGGCGTATCCCGCGCATTAGGCGTACTGGCTTCCCTCTGCTGGGACAGGGCGCTCGGGCTTTCCCTGGAAAGACCGAAATCTGTTACCACCGAATGGATGAAACAGTTCGTGGAAGGAAAAGTAGATGCAATAGCCGAATAGTTTTAATAATTGTTTTTTTAGTAAAAGAGGCAAGTGGTGAATTTTTACCATTTGCCTTTTTTATTTTTGTTGTTCACCAAAAAAGAAATAGCCATTTCTACTTTTACCGCCATATTATCCAACCCGATAGAATACCTGAAAGGAGTGGGCCCGCAGAAAGGAGAACTGCTGCGTAAGGAAATCAAAGTATATACCTTCGGCGACCTGCTGCAATATTTTCCTTTCCGCTATGTGGACCGTACCAGGATCGATAAAATAGCTTCCCTCAGCGGCTATGAAGATTTTGTGCAGATCCGCGGAAAGATCGTGAACATGGTAGTAATGGGCGAAAACAGGTCGAAAAGGTTAGTGGCCACCTTTAAAGATGAAACCGGTACCATTGACCTGGTATGGTTCCAGGGCTGGCAATGGATGCAGAAATCGCTCCGCGAAAACGTGGCTTACCTTGTGTTCGGCAGGATCTCTGTATTTAATGGCGTTACCCAGCTGGCACATCCGGAGCTGGATCTGCTGACTGAAGAAATAGCTACGGGCAAACAATTCCTGGAGCCGGTTTATTATACCACAGAAAAGCTCAAAGCCCGGGGACTAACGGCCAAGGCTATAGGAAAACTGACGAAGAACCTGCTGGAACAATTATCTCCCCTGGAGATCAGGGAAAACATCCCGCTGGATATATTGCAGCAGTATAGGCTCATGCCCAGGTCTATGGCTTATTTCAGGATACACATGCCTGCCAGCGAAGACGATGCGCGACAGGCACAGCGACGCCTGAAATTTGAAGAACTGTTTATTGCACAAATCCGCATATGCAGGCTAAAACTCAAAAGGCACAAGCAATCGCATGGATTTGTATTTGGCGCAGTGGGCGAATCTTTTAATGAATTCTACAACAATCATCTTCCCTTTTCTTTAACAGGCGCACAGAAAAGGGTATTGAAAGAAATACGTACTGATACTGTGCACGGACGGCAGATGAACCGTCTCCTGCAGGGAGATGTAGGCAGCGGTAAAACAATGGTAGCCCTGCTCACCATGCTGCTGGCAAAAGACAACGGCTTCCAGGCCTGTTTAATGGCGCCCACGGAAATCCTCTCGCAGCAGCACTTCAAAGGGATCTCTGAGCTGCTGGAACATATGGATGTAAAAGTAGCCCTGCTAACCGGCAGCATCAAAGGCAAAGCGCGCAGGCAGATCCTGGCCGGCGCGCTCGACGGCAGTATCGATATCCTTGTAGGTACGCATGCCCTCCTGGAAAAAGAAGTGGAGTTCAAAAACCTTGGAATGGCCATCGTGGATGAACAGCACCGCTTTGGCGTGGCACAACGGGCACGCCTATGGGAAAAAAATACTATCCCGCCGCATATTCTTGTTATGACGGCAACGCCTATACCAAGAACACTGGCTATGACCATCTACGGCGATCTCGACGTATCGGTGATCGATGAAATGCCCCCGGGGCGTAAACCTATTACCACCGTTCACCGTACAGAATACCAGCGCCCGCAGGTAATGGATTTTATAAAGGAAGAAGTGAAGAAAGGAAGACAGGCCTACATTGTGTACCCGCTGATCGAAGATTCCGAGAAACTGGACTATGAGAACCTGATGAAGGGATATGAAGAAGTAAAGGCCTTCTTTCCCGAACCGCAGTTTTATATCAGTATGGTGCATGGCCGCCAGCCGGCAGACCAACGGCAGACCAATATGCACCGCTTTGTTACCGGAGACACCAATATCATGGTGGCTACCACTGTTATAGAAGTAGGGGTGAATGTGCCCAATGCCTCGGTAATGGTGATAGAAAGCACAGAACGTTTCGGGCTGTCGCAGCTCCACCAGCTGCGCGGAAGGGTTGGGCGCGGAGCGGAGCAGTCGTTCTGCATACTCATGACAGGCAATAAGTTAAGCCAGGATTCCCGGGAACGGATCAACGTAATGGTGCAAACCAACGACGGTTTCATTATTTCAGAGAAAGACATGGAACTGAGAGGCCCCGGCGATATTGAAGGCACCCGCCAGAGCGGGGTGCTGGACTTTAAACTGGCAGATATTGTGGCAGACAAACCGATCCTGGATGCCGCCCGCGCCAGCGCTGAAAAGATCCTCGAAGAAGATACAGATCTGCTTTTGCCTGAGAATCAGGCATTAAAAGAATTTTTGGCCGCCCAGAGAAGTAAATCTATCTGGAGTAAAATTTCCTGATGGTTTTTACGTTTATTAACTGATGGATGAATGAAAAAAGTATAGAAGCTACTGAAGCTGAGATTCACCTTGTTTCCCATTTAGCCTATCGTACCTCAATTCAGAAGTTTTTGTGCTTGTCCCGACCGTAACAATTTGAGTGGCTTCTGCGTTTAATAGTATTATATTAGTTTTTAAGAATAAAATAAATCTGATCCCGTTGAAATTTACCTTCCCGACCGGCCTTATTGGATGGATGATTTGCTTTTTGTTCACCGGACGATCCGCCCAGGCGCAGCAGCAACGTGCAAACTTCACACCCCTGAATTTTATTGAGAACAAAGGCCAGTGGGATAGAAATATCATCTACCAGACAGAACTGGATGGCGCCGCTATCTTTCTTAAAAAAACAGGATTCACTTTCCTGATGATGAACCAGGAGGACCTCTGGAATCTCAACGACTATGTTCATGGTCACTCTCACCGCGCCGATACCGTGTTCGTTCCCAAAAGCAGCGTTAAACCGGTACAGCCCCAGCCAGGCAACGGCCAGCCGCCTCCGCGGCCCGGTAAAATTCCTGATGTTCGCGGGCATGCCTACAGCGTTACCTTCGTGAACGCAAATCCGGATGTACAAATAGTTCCCGAAAAAGAACAGGAAGCCAAAAGCAACTACTTCATTGGTAACGACCGTACCAAATGGGCCACC
Organism: Chitinophaga sp. OAE865; assembly: GCF_040546735.1. Lineage (NCBI taxonomy): Bacteria > Pseudomonadati > Bacteroidota > Chitinophagia > Chitinophagales > Chitinophagaceae > Chitinophaga > Chitinophaga sp. OAE865. Next base: position 1,856,464 of record NZ_JBEPOF010000001.1, read on the forward strand.
GGCGTAAGTTCCTTTCAGGGCATTAACTATAACTCACTGTATTCCGGCATCGATGCACATGTTTATTCAGAAGGCTCCCAGCTTAAGTATGACCTGATTGTGCATCCCGGCGCTAATCCCGATAATATCCAGATGGTGTACGAAGGCGCTACCGGTATGGAACTGAAAAAAGGACAACTGTACGTGCATACTTCTGTGGGAGATGTGATAGAACAACTGCCCTTTGCATATCAGTACATAGATAATCAACGTGTAACCGTTAAGGTGTCTTATAAATTGAACGGTAATAAACTGGGTTTCAGAATATCCGGGGAATATAACCCGGCCTACCCTTTGGTAATAGACCCGATCTATGTGTTCTCTACCGTATCCGGCGCACGTTCTGATAACTGGGGCTTTACTGCTACTTATGATGATGCCGGTAATTTATACGGCGGCGGTATCGTGTTTAACCCCGGGTATCCCGTAACAACCGGCGCCGTGCAAAGCGTTTATGGCGGTGGCACCTTTGATATCGCCATCTCCAAATTCAATCCCAACGGAACCCGGTTGGTGTACGCCACCTACATGGGCGGCAGCGGCCTGGAACAACCGCACAGCTTATTCGTAGATCAACAGGGCAACCTCGTCATTTCCGGCAGAACCACTTCCAGCGACTATCCCAATACCGCTGTAAAAGGAACACGCGGAGGATGGGATATAGCCATCACCAAAATAAATGCAGCAGGCAGCGCCATCATCGGTTCGCTGATCATTGCAGGTACCGGCGACGATGGTGTGAACATGCGGGCCGACCGCCAGGGTGGCGACTGGGTATTGCTGCGCAACTATGGCGACGATGCCCGCAGCGAAGTGGTAGTGGATGATGCAGGTTATATCTATGTAGCCAGCTGCACCCGCTCTACTGATTTCCCTGTAACTCCAGGCGTCTTCCAGGGTACCAACAAGGGCTCACAGGACGCCGTGATCATGAAGATAAACCCGCTTTGCCAGGACCTGGTATGGGCCAGTTACCTGGGTGGCACCAAAGAAGACGCCGCCTATGTAATTGCATTGAACGGCCTCAATAGCCTGTATGTAGCCGGCGGCACAGCCAGCGACGATTTCCCCGCAACAGCCGGCAGCCTGTATCCGCAATACCGCGGTGGCGTATGCGATGGCTTTGTGGTGCATATTTCCGGCGATGGAAGAAGTATTACACAGGGTACTTTCCTGGGATCAGATAATCCGGCTGCAGACCAGGTATACGGTATCCAGCTGGATAAAAACGGATTTGTGTATGTAATGGGCACTACCGAAGGCGCATGGCCTATTAAACAGGTCAGCGCCAATGGATATAATGAAGACGGATTGCAGTTTATTGCCAAATTACAGCCCAACCTGTCGGCCTTCGTGTATTCTACTACCTTCGGCAGAAAAAGAACAATGGTTTCCTCTCCCAATATTTCCCCCACCGCTTTCCTGGTAGACCGCTGCGAGAACGTATATGTGTCCGGCTGGGGCGGAGGTATCAATACTTCCCTGCATTATCCGAACTCGGGAACTGCCGGCTTAACCACCACCAGTGATGGATTACAGCGCAGTACCGATGGGATGGATTTTTATTTTTACGTGCTGCAGCGCGATGCGGTGAGGTTTAGTCCCACCCAGGGCCCGCTGTATGCCAGCTACTTTGGTGGCAATGGTTTGTACGAGCACGTGGATGGCGGCACCAGCCGCTTCGACCGTAACGGTATTATTTACCAGGGTATTTGCGCCTGGTGTAATGTGAGCCAAAGCGGCTTCAAGCCACGGTATCCTACTACGCCGGGCGCCTATTCCAGCACGCCGCCGGCCGCCTGTAATTTCGGCGCATTAAAGATTGCCTTTAATCTTGATGGGGTGAAAGCAGGCGCAAAAACACTGGACCGCCGCACCAACTACTGCGTGCCGGAAACGATCACCTTTGTGGATACCACCCGTCTGCCAGGTAAATCATACCAGTGGTTTTTCCCCGACGATGGCACTGTGCTGAACCTGGGTCCTGAGGGAGATACCGTACAGCATACCTTCAACAAGGTGGGCACCTTCCGTGTAAGGATGGTGAAATATGATCCGTCCAGTTGCAATGGCTCAGATACCGCCTATGTAACTGTGAAACTGGGCAACAACAGGGCGGTGCTCCAGTTTGAAGCCAGGCGCCAGGATCCATGCGATAGCCTGAAGTACATGTTCACCAACGAATCCACACCGGCTGCCGATTTCAGGGATAGCTCATTTATCCTTGACTATGGCGATGGCACACCGCCATTCTATACCGGCATAGATACTTTCCCGCTGATCCATTACTATAAAAATGCGGGCATCTATAATGCTACCCTCACGCTGGTAGACACCAATTTCTGTAATGCGCCGCAAACCATCACCTATACACTTCGTGTAGCCCAGAACGTAGTGGCTAAATTTACAGACCCGGGAACTATTTGCGTAGGCACAGAATTACAGATGGATAATACCACTGAAGGCGGTGAAACCTTTACCTGGACCTTTGAAGATGATGGTTCCGTTTCACACGATCCTTACCCGGTACATAAATTCAATAAGGCCGGCCGCTGGAAAATTACCCTGGAGGTGGATGATCCGAATACCTGTAATAAAAGGGATGCCATTACAATGGAAGTAAATGTAGCGGCGCCACCCACAGCAGACTTTGACTTTTCACCTACCAAGGCAATTGAAAATACGCCAATACAGTTCCTGAACGGTTCATCAGCGAATGCTATACATTACCTGTGGAATTTCGGAGATGGGGATACTTCTTCCCTGGCCAATCCCAGTCATCAATACCTGAGAACAGGTACGTATAATGTGTGCCTCACTGCTACTAACGCAGAAGGATGTACGGATACAAAATGCGAGGAAGTAAGTGCCATTGTGGTACCGCTGTTTGATGTACCGAATGCATTTGCACCAACCGGTAAGAACAATGTATTTTACGTGAAAGCATTTGGAGCCACCAAATTCAATCTTAAAATATTTAACCGTTGGGGACAATTGGTTTTTGAAAGTTCAGATCCTCAGATCGGCTGGGATGGCCGGTTTAAAGGGAATCTGCAACCCATGGATGTTTATGCCTATATCGTAAATCTTGAGTTTACGGATGGCACTAAAGGCAGCAGATCAGGAAGTGTAACCTTGTTAAGATGATGAGCCATGAATCAGATCGTTAAATTATCAACATGTCTGGCAATTTTATTAATTGTTTCAATGGGTGGGACGTATGCGCAGGACCTCCATTTCTCACAATTCTTTAATTCGCCGCTGACAACTAACCCTGCCAATACCGGGTTTATCCCCGACGGCAATTACCGTATTGGCATTAATTACCGCGATCAGTGGACCAGTGTTCCGATCCCATACAGAACAATGTCGGCATATGGCGATTTCCAATTGTTCCGTGACCAGCTGGAATATGGCTGGGTGGGCATTGGCGGTGTATTGCTCCGTGATGTGGCCGGCGCAGGGAACCTGACCTCTACCAAAGGATATGCTTCCATTGCTTATCATCAGTTACTTGGGTTCAGCAGCTTATTGTCGGCCGGCTTTAACGTAGGCTCCGCCGGCAAACGGGTAGATATCACCAAGCTCACTTTTGCCGACCAGTGGAATGGTAAGTTCTTTGATTCGCAGATCCCTACCGGTGAACCTATTACCCAAAGCAGTGTCAATTATTTCGACCTGCAGGCAGGGTTGAATTATGCTTATTTCCCTACAGATAATATTTATGTAAATGCAGGCTTCTCTGTACAACATATCAACACGCCAAGGGAAACTTTTTTCGATGGCAACAACGTGGTGCCCCGCCGTTATATCGGTTTTTTAAATGCCAGTTTGAAGATGAGCGATAAGGTGATCCTGAACCCTGCCGCTTATTATGCTACACAGGCCGGCGCACGGGAACTGATGCTGGGCGCCAATGCCGCTTATAATCTTTCCGGCGATGGCGTACAGCAGCTTTATGGCGGTGTTTACTACCGCGCCAATGATGCAGCTATTTTCCTGGTAGGCTACCAGATCAACGCCATAAGGCTGATGTTTAACTACGATATCACTACCTCCAGCCTGTCTGCCGCCAACAACCGGCGGGGCGCTTATGAAATAGGTATTGTTTACACAGGTCTTTACAGCAACCGCACTTTTAACAATGCCAGGAGATCTACCATCTGCCCATCTTTTTAACTGCCGGGATATTATCACCTGACCGGCAATATGATTATTTTTGTTCCATGACAACGTTTAATAAAGTAACTGCCGCTCATGTAGCGGCATTACGTGAAATAGCCGGCGACCAATATGTTCTGGCAGATGAGGAAAGTATGAGCCGTTATGCACAGGATGAAACCGAAGACCTGCATTATCTTCCCGAAGTGGTGGTAAAGCCGGAAACCACTGAACAGGTGAGCCGGATCATGAAATTGTGCAATGAAGCGCTGTTGCCTGTAACGCCCCGTGGCGGCGGTACCGGTCTTAGTGGTGGTGCGCTTGCACAGTTTGGCGGCGTGCTCATTTCAATGGAACGGTTTAACCGGATCACGCTTATAGATGAAAGGAACCTGCAGGTCATCACGGAGCCGGGTGTGATCACCGAAGAATTGCAAAATGCCGTAAAAGAGAAAGGATTGTTTTATCCGCCCGACCCGAGCAGTCGCGGTACCTGCTTTATTGGCGGCAATATTGCAGAGAACTCCGGAGGCCCCAAAGCCGTAAAGTATGGTGTGGTAAAGGATTATGTGCTGAACCTGGAAATGGTGCTGCCTAACGGGGAAGTGATCTGGACCGGCGCCAATGTATTAAAAAATGCAACCGGTTATAATCTTACCCAGTTGGTAGTAGGCAGTGAAGGTACCCTGGGCATTGTTACCAAAATTGTGTTACGCTTAATTCCATTACCGAAAACAGACCTGCTGATGCTGGTACCTTTTCGCTCTGCGGAAAGCGCCTGTGCAGCGGTGAGCGCTATTTTCCGCGCGGGTTACACGCCTTCCGCCATGGAGTTTATGGAACGTGATGCCCTTGAATGGGTTACCAGATATGTACAAAGCAGTGCTGTAAAAATTGAAGACGATATACAGGCGCATCTGCTCATTGAAGTGGATGGCAACTACCCCGAAGTGCTGATGCAGGAAATGGAAGGCATTGCCGGTGTAGTGGAAGGTTTTGATATCGGGGAGATATTGTTTGCGGAAGATTCCCAGCAGAAAGAAGAACTTTGGAAACTACGCCGCCGGGTGGCGGAAGCAGTAAAGGCAAATTCCGTTTACAAGGAGGAAGACACTGTTGTGCCCCGTGCAGAATTGCCGGTGCTACTGAAAGGGGTGAAAGAGATCGGCAAAAGGTATGGATTCCATTCGGTATGCTATGGCCATGCCGGCGATGGTAACCTGCACGTGAATATCATCCGGGGCACGCTTACCGAAGAACAGTGGAATGGTACCCTCACGGAAGGCATACGGGAAATTTTTCAGCTGGTGAAAACATTGGGTGGTACCATCTCCGGCGAGCATGGTATTGGCTTAGTGCAGAAGAACTATATGGATATTATTTTTGACCAGACCTCCATGCAGCTTATGAAGCAAATAAAGCAGATCTTTGACCCAAAGAATATATTAAACCGGGGTAAAATTTTTGATTGTTAAACCTTTCCGCCGGTAAATAGTTAAATTAATAAATGTGCTCATGAAACGTTTACTTATATGTTTTTTCTTCCTGACCGGAGTGCAGCTGGCCCAGGCCCAGTATTATAAAACAGACACAGCTACCCGTAAAGGCTTCGACCCTTCCCGTTTGGTACTGGGAGGCTCGCTGGGAATGGTGTTTGGCGACTATACCAATGTAGATATTTCCCCGTTGGTAGGTTACCGTTTTTCTGATTATATAGCCGCCGGTGTGAATATTAATGCGCAGTATGGCCAGAATAAATGGTGGGAATATGACCGCGTAACGCAGCGGGATAAATACACCATTTTTGGCGGTGGTATCTGGGGCCGTGTGTACCCGCTTCCAATGGTGTTTATACATATCCAGCCTGAATATAACTTCATTACGCAGAACACTACTTATTACCCGCAAAATGCGGAGAAGCAAACCTATAAAACCAATTATGGTGTTCCCAGCCTGTTGGTGGGCGCCGGCTATACCCAAAGCGTAGGCGGCAGGGTAGGTATTGGTATTTCCATCTTATACGACGTGATCCAGGATCGCCGTTCTCCTTATAACAACAACCTGGTATACAGGGTAGGAGCGGGTCTGGGCTTCTGATCGCCTTCGGCGATGGAAATTGTCTTGGAGCACTGATTACGCTGATTATACTGATTTTTCAGATTTGATTCTGTTGATTTTAGAGATAAGGGAAGATAAAAGCAGATGATATCCGCTTTTTATCTTCCCTTATCTTTTTAAATCTTAAAAATAAAAATCAAACTAATCAGTATAATCAGCGTAATCCTGCTCCAAGACAATTTCCATCGCCGAAGGCGATCTCTTTCGCGCATATTAACCGCATGTTAAATGTTTATAAATGCTAAACTTATTTTTAGTAAGTATTTATCTTTGCAGGGTATTAAATTTCTGGAACGATGGAAATACAATTAGTAGTTTTTGATATTGCCGGCACTACCCTGCATGATGAATCCAATGTAGCAAAGGTATTGCAGCAAACTATCGGGCTGGCGGGAGTAGCCGTAACGCTTGACCAGGTGAACGAAGTGATGGGATATGCCAAACCCTATGCCATCCGCTATTTGCTGCAGCAGCAGAAAGACAGCCGCTATAGCAATGAAGCTTTTATTGGCGACCTGCATGGGCGTTTCGTAGCTGATATGAAAACGCATTATGCCACACATCCGGCAGTGCGGGAAAAAGAAGGGGTATCGGCCGTGTTTGCCGCTTTAAAGGCCAAAGGCATAAAAGTAGCGCTGGATACGGGTTTCGACAGGGCTATCACCAACGTGATCCTGGAAAGGGTGGGCTGGCAGCAGAAAGGGCTGATAGATGCGGTAGCCACCAGTGATGAAGTACCTTTTGGCCGTCCTTATCCTTATATGATTTACCGGATCATGGAAGAACTGGAAATCCGAAGTATACAGGCCGTCGCTAAAACAGGCGATACTATTTCCGACCTGGAAGAAGGCACTAATGCCGGTTGCCGCTATGTAATAGGCGTTACTACCGGTGCCTATACCCGTGAAGAACTGGCGAAAGGCCCGCATACGCACCTGGTGGCCTCACTGGATGAGCTTTTATCTATATTTTAATCACACTATCATTCTTATATCATGCAACAACAACAGGCCGATGTAGCAGTAATAGGCGCAGGTATAGTGGGATTGGCCATGTCGTACCACCTGGCATCGAAGGGGAAAAAAGTAGTGCTGTTTGAGCGCAACAGCAAAGCGATCAGTGCTTCCATCCGCAATTTCGGGCTGGTATGGCCTATAGGGCAAACCGCCGGTAAAATGCACGACCGGGCCATGCGCAGCCGCCGCACCTGGAAGGAGCTGGCCGCTGTAACCGGCCTGCAGTGCCAGGAAACAGGATCACTTCACCTGGCATATGAAAAAGATGAACTGGCCGTGCTGGAGGAATTTGTACAGGCTGCTCCCGGCAATGGTTACAATTGTGAACTGGTGCCCCCCTCGCAAATAGGAAAATATACTTCCGCTGTTAAAACAAACGGGTTGAAAGGCGCACTGTGGAGCGCTTCCGAAATGACGGTAAACCCACGGCAGGCCAGTGCCACCATTGCAAAGTACCTGGAAGAGCATCTGCAGGTAACCGTCCGTTTTGGTACCGCAGTAAATGGCATCAGCATGCCTTACATAGAAACAAAAGACGAGCGCTGGAAAGTAGATGAAGTATTTGTATGCAGCGGTGCGGATTTTGAAACGCTTTATCCCGCTCAGTTTGCAGCCGCTCCCCTGAAGAAATGCAAGCTACAGATGATGCGTACCATTCCCCAACCGGGCAACTGGCAGCTGGGGCCTGCGCTCTGCGCAGGTTTAACACTTGGGCACTATGCGGCCTTTGAAAGCTGTAAAACCCTGGAACCACTGAAGCAACGCTACGCACAGGAAATGCCTGAGTATGTGAAATGGGGTATCCACCTGCTGATTTCACAGAATGGCGCAGGAGAGCTTACCATCGGCGATTCACATGAATATGGTCCGGACTTCGAACCATTTGATAAGGCGTTTATCAATGATCTCATCCTGCAGTATATGCATACCTTCCTGCAGGCGCCGGAGTATACCATCCAGGAACAATGGCATGGCATCTATCCAAAATTAACTAACGGAAAAACAGACCTGGTGTTCTCTCCCGAAAAAAATGTCACCATTGTAAATGGTCTTGGCGGAGCCGGTATGACCTTATCATTCGGTCTCGCAGAAGAAGTGGTGGCGGGCATGCATACCTTTGCGTAACCTTGATAAATTTAAATTAGGTTATTGCTTAAATAATTAATAAATTAATTGCAGATTAAGCGTTATGAGAACACCTGTTGATGAAAACGATAGTACTATCTTAATAAATTTCAACATTATTTATTTTTTTGATTGCCAGCATTAGCAACGTTTCTGCAGCGATGTTTATTTAACAACGCTGCACGTTCATAACGTGTTAAATGTAAAGCAGGTTTCTATATAGTTACCTGCTTTTTTTATGTGTACTGCCGTTACTGTAAGCCAATTATTATATAAATTACATCATTCTCCGTGCCTTCACGGGAACATGTTTTAGCATAATAAAAAAGCAGTCGCATGAACAGTAGTATAAAGAATCTTAAAGAAAGAGACTGGACGGAAACAAGAGCGCATTCCAGCTGGCAGATATTCAAGATTATGGCGGAGTTTGTTGAAGGATTTGAGAAACTGGCAAAAATAGGCCCCTGTATCTCCATATTCGGATCGGCCCGTACAAAACCGGGGAACCGTTATTATGACCTGGCCCAGGAAATATCCACCAGGCTGGCAGAAGAAGGCTTTGGTATTATTACCGGGGGCGGCCCCGGTGTAATGGAAGCCGCCAACAGGGGAGCCCAGGCCGCCCATGGAAAATCAGTAGGCGCCAATATTACCCTGCCTCATGAACAGCATCCCAATATTTATATAGATCCGGAAAATAGCCTCAATTTCGACTACTTTTTTGTCCGCAAAGTAATGTTCACCAAGTATTCCCAGGGCTTTATAATGATGCCCGGCGGTTTTGGTACCATGGATGAATTCTTTGAAGTGGCCACGCTCATTCAAACCAGGAAGATGGATGAAACCCCGATGGTGCTGGTGGGAAAAGAATACTGGAGCGGCCTGCTCGACTGGATCCGCAACGTAATGATGGAAAAGGAAAGCAATATTAATCCTGAGGACCTTGACCTGTTGCAGTTGTTTGATACGGCAGATGAAGTGGTGGAATACTTCCGTGTTTTCTATACAACCAATAAACTAAGACCGAATTTCTGATAATTTCCATTTTAGGAAGCAAAAGCGGATATACATGAACGTAGCCCCGGATAGAATAAAACCCGGCAGAATAACGTTTATGGATATATCCGCTTTTGATGTTTGAAGGCAACAGGCTCACAGTTAGCCGCTTTTCCTTAGCTTTGCAGAAATTTTAATATATGGAGCTTATACCGGCAGCAGTGGAAGCCTACGCAGAAAGATACACCAGTCAGGAAAGTGAATTGATGTACCAGCTGAACAGGGAAACACATCTGAAGGTAGAACAGCCACATATGTTAAGCGGGCAGGTACAGGGACAGTTTCTCAGTATGGTAAGTCATATGATCCAGCCCCGCCGCATCCTGGAGCTTGGCACTTATACCGGTTATTCGGCTATTTGCCTGGCAGCAGGCCTTGTACCCGGGGGAATATTGCACACCGTAGATATCAACGAAGAACTGGAAGCCCTTTGTCATCAGTATTTCTCGGCAAGCGGGAATGGCAGCAAAATAAAAATGCATATCGGCAAAGCGGCTGATGTCATTGAACAGCTGGACGAAGTATTCGACCTGGTGTTTATTGACGCGGACAAATCCGGATATGAACAGTATTACGACCTGGTTTGGGATAAACTGCGCCCTGGCGGATTTATCCTGGCGGATAACGTGCTGTATCACGGCCAGGTACTGGCGCCTGAAAATGAACAGGGCCGCCAGGCAAAGGCCATGGTAAGTTTTTGTGAAAAGGTGCTGGCAGATGACCGTGCCGAACAGGTATTAATTACCATCCGGGATGGTGTATTGTTGATCAGGAAGAAATAAAACGCCCATTAAATCCGAACATACATGCAAGTAAGAAAATTCTTATTGGTAGTCAGTTTTCTTATTGGCTTCGTTACCATACTGCAGGCACAGAACATCACAACGCAGCAGTATATCGCCACCTATAAAAACTTAGCCATCGAGGAAATGCGCCGTTCAGGCGTCCCCGCCGCCATCAAACTGGCGCAGGGAATTATAGAAACACAGTCCGGCAACGGTACCCTGTGTTTGCAGTCGAACAACCACTTCGGTATTAAATGTAAAAATACCTGGACCGGCAAAACCATCAAGTACGATGATGACGCCGCCCAGGAATGCTTCCGGGTATACGAATCCGCCCGTGATTCCTACCGCGATCATTCCGATTTCCTGCATGCCAATCCACGCTATGCATTCCTTTTCCAGTTTGACGGGGAAGATTATAAATCCTGGGCCTTTGGTTTGAAACAGGCCGGGTACGCCACCAATAAAACTTATCCACAGCAGCTGATCAAAGTAATTGAAGATTACAACCTTCAGCAATACACGCTGATTGCTATGGGGAAAGATCCTTCCGATGGCGGCGCTGCTTCCGATGGTACCATGTATGCGGAAGTAACGGAAAAAGAAACCAGGACATCCACCGCAAGAAAAAATCATAACAACACTTCCCCTGCCGGACCAACCCGCAATTATCCCAAAGGGATCTTTGAAATCAACGGCCGCAAAGCAGTATATGTAAAGGCCGGCAGCTCCCTGATCCAGGTGGCCGACCAGCGTAATTTGCGCCTCCGCAAACTGGTGCGCTATAACGACCTGGAGAACGATAATCCGCCTGCAAAAGACATGATCATCTTCTTACAAAAGAAAAGCAAAAAGGGAAACAGGGAATTTCATAACGTAGTGAACGGGGAAACCATGCACGACGTGGCCCAGGCAGAAGGGGTACAGTTAAGATGGTTGCGCCGCCGTAATAAAATGCATGAGGGAGAAGAACCGGCAGCCGGCCAGCGGTTAACACTCGATGGCTTTGCTTCCGCAGCACCGCGACTGGCCAAAAACACCAGGGTACTGAAAGAGGAAGACCAGGAACCCCCTGAAGATTTTTCCCCGCGTAAAGCGATCGATGACATTAAAGAAGAAGTGGCTAAAAATACAATTGGTGGCACTGCTGTACCGGAAACAAAACCTGCGCAGCAGGGTGGCGTACCGGTAGCAATGATAGAAGACCTGAAGAAAGCAGGCCAGGTAACCACCTCCGGCACCGCGGGTACACCAAGGGCATCCACACCGCAACCTGCTCCCCGCCCGGCTACGCCGGCGCCGGTACAGAAATCCAATACGCAGTACCATGATGTGCAGCCGAAAGAAACATTGTATGGTATAGCCAGGATGTATAACAGGTCGGTAAGCCAGCTGCAGGAGTGGAATAACCTGCAGGGATCTGATATCAAAATCGGCCAGCGTTTGCTGGTAAATAAATAAGCAGCGATCTTTCTTTGCTGATGATTGTTAAATAAGGAAATGCAGAAGTATTATGTCAGTGATTAAAGTGCATGACAAAGAGTTCCAACCCTATATTGATGAAGTAGCATTGCAGCAGCGGGTAAAGGAAATGGCGGAACAGATCAACAAAGACCTGCAGGGAGAGCGCCCTTTATTCATAGCTATCCTTAACGGTTCATTTATGTTCGCCGCAGATGTGTTTAAATACCTCACTATTGAAGCGGAGATCTCTTTTATCAAACTGGCGTCTTATAAAGGCACCAAATCTACCGGCAACGTGGTGCAGGCCATCGGGCTGGATGAAGATCTTTTCGGGCGCACCGTGGTGATCCTGGAAGATATTGTGGACACCGGCAAAACGCTGAGCCAGTTCCTGCCCCAGCTGGAGCATCAGCAACCCAAAAAATTACTGGTGGCCTCCCTGCTCACAAAGCCGGAGGCAATGGTGCATCCCATCAAAATTGATTACCTGGGCTTTTCCGTTCCCAATAAGTTCCTGCTGGGATATGGCCTCGATTATGATGGCCTGGGCCGGAACCTGCCAGCCATTTACCAGCTGGTGGAAGCAGGGCAGTAATTATTTTTTCCGGGCGCTTGCCCGGAAAAAATCTTAACTTAATACATGCTCAAGTACCTTTTACTCTTTCTTTTCTGGGGTGGAGGGCTGCAGGCGCAAACAATCTGGGTGTCGGGAGCGGTAGAAGACAGTTTATCCCACCGCCCCATTGCAGGAGTACAGGTGAAGGTGATGGATGACACGGTCCATGTAGTCACAAACGCTTTCGGTCTTTTTAAAATTGCTATCCCCACGGCATCTGCCACGTTATTGCTCACGCAAAACGGTTACCAGCTGAAACAGGTAACGGTGCGCAAATACGACAGGCTGATAATAACGTTGTCGCCCATACGAAAGGATGCGGACCCCGTAGCCCTTGCCAAGGCCCGTTCAAAACTGCAGCATAACAGTAATCCCAATTACGGCAACACCGGTATGGGCACCCGTGCCTTTTACAACGAAACTTACGGCGCTACCTACGAAAATAAATTTGTGCCTGTTTCCACGCACCCGGTGTCGGCTTTTGCGCTGGATGTGGACCGGGCTGCCTACAGCAATATCCGCCGCTTCCTGCGGCTGAAAGAATCCGTACCTGTAGATGCAGTGCGCATCGAAGAAATGATCAATTACTTCCACTACGATTACCCGTTGCCGTTAGCCGGAGAAACAATGGCGTTGTACAGTCATTATACTACCTGCCCCTGGGAAAGCGCCCACCGCCTGTTACAGGTGGCCATCAGGGCGAGGGCGCTGGAAACAGACAGCTTTCCCGCCAGCAATCTGGTTTTCCTGCTGGATGTATCCGGTTCTATGGGCACGCCCAATAAGCTGCCCCTGTTACAGGCAGCCTTTCGTATCCTGGTCAATAACCTCCGCCCGGTAGATAAAGTGGCGATAGTAGCCTATGCCGGTGAGCCCGGCGTTATTTTGCCAGCTACTCCCGGGGATCAGAAAGAAAAGATCCTTAATGCAATAGATAACCTTAGCGCCGGTGGCGCTACTGCCGGCGAAGCCGCTATAAAACTCGCCTACCGCATTGCCTCAGAACAATATATCCCGGGGGGCAACAACCGCGTGATACTGGCCACCGACGGCGATTTCAACGTAGGGCTCAGCAGCGATGATGAAATGGAACAGCTGATCATTGAGCAGAAGGAAAGCGGCGTATTGCTAACCTGCCTTGGCTTCGGCATGGGCAATTACAAGGATTCGAAGCTGCAGTCGCTGTCCGGTAAAGGGAATGGTAATTTTGCTTATATAGATGACCTGGAAGAAGCCAATAAGATATTTGCCCGTGAATTCGGCAGCACCCTGTTCACCATTGCCCGCGATGTGCAGTCGGAAGTATGGTTTAACCCTGCGCTCGTAAAATCGTACAGGCTTATTGGTTATGAGAACAAAGTGCTCCCGGCAGACACTTCTGTGAAAGGGGAGTTCAGCGGAGGAATCATTGGCAGCGGGCATTGTTCCGTGGCATTGTATGAAATTGCCCCTGCGCAAACCGTTACAGATGATACCGTATTGGCTAAGGTGAAAATTTCCTGGCGTGATCCGCAGGATACGGTGATACAACATTTAACCGGTGTTGTTCCCGCTGCCGTGGAAAGTTTTGACAAGGCATCCAACGACTGCCGCTTTGCAGCAGCCGTTGCTTTATTTGGGATGGTGTTGCGCAAATCGTCTTACTGCGGTAAAGGCAATGCCGGAATGGTGAGCGATATTGCGCGTCATGCACTGGGACCAGACAAGGGCAACTATCGCCAGGAGTTTTTGAAGATGGTAAAAATGCTGCGCAAAGGAAAGCATTGATCCCTTTATTTTATTAACCGGTAGCACTTCCTGATCATCTTCTGCTGAAAATCAAAAGGCAAGGTCTGATTGGTAATATCCTTAATGCTGGAGGCGTTGATCTTATCGGCTTCCAGTACAAACCTGCGATAGTTATTGCTGAAGTAAACAACCCCTTCTTTTTTGGTAGCCAGCAATACTTTATTGAGCATGTCTGCATGATCCCGTTGCACATCGAGGAAATCCTTCATCCGCTTGCTGTTGGAAAAGGTGGGAGGATCTATGATCACCAGGTCGTAGGTATTGAGTTTAAGGGTGTCAAGAAATTGCAATACATCGGCATGTACAAAAGTATGTTTAGGGTTATCAAACCCGTTCAGTTTCATATTTTCTTCCGCCCAGGCCAGGTAGGTTTTGGAAAGATCCACGGATGTTACCTCTGCAGCGCCGCCGGCAGCAGCATATACGGAGAAGGAACCGGTATAGCAGAACAGGTTCAGTACCTTTTTATCTTTTGCTTCTTCCCTTACCATACCACGGGTAATGCGGTGATCGAGGAACAGGCCGGTGTCGAGATAGTCCGAAAGGTTCACTTTAAATTGAAGACCCGCTTCATGGGCCGTCATGATATGGCTTTCCAGGCTTAGTTTTTCGTACTGGCTTTTCCTGTTTTCCTTACGCTGCCGTTGTTTTACCCATATCTTATTGGGGGCTACCTCCAGCACTTTACTGATCAGTTCCAGGCAGGTATCGAGCCACTCTTCATGAGCATCTTCTTCCATACCGTGTTTGCGGTGGTATTCTGCAATGTAAACATGATCTTCATATATTTCTATGCTGAAAGGGAATTCAGGAATATCATCGTCGTACACCCGGTAACAGGTGATGTTTTGGCGCCTGGCGAGTTTGGAGGTATGCCGGAAAACTTTCGTCAGCCGGTTTTCGAACATCTGCATTTTTTGTTCCATCGTGTAGAGTTTGGCGTGTTGCGCCTTTGGCGCTTGTCTGAAGCGGATTTTGTCTGACTCAGGATTAAACTGATTACGCTGATTACGCTGATTTGATATTTTTGATTTTAAAAGATTTGGGGAGATATAAGCGAACAAGTATCTGCTTATATCTCCCCAAGTCTTTTTAATCACTTATAAAATCCCAAAAATAAAATCAGCGTAATCAGCGTAATCAGTTTAATCCTGAGTCAGACAAAATCCGCTGCATTAGCTAAAGATATCCCGCACCTTTTCGAAGAATCCTTTTTCAGATTTTTCGGGGTTGGGTTTAAAGTTATCGGACGATTGCAATTTATCCAGCATTTCCTTCTCTTCAGCGCTTACATGTTGTGGCGTCCATACGTTCACGTGGATCAGCTGATCGCCTTTTTCATATGAGTTAACGGAAGGGAATCCTTTGCCTTTCAGGCGGAATATTTTACCGCTTTGTGTACCGGCGGGAATTTTAATTTTGGCTTTCCCGTCGATGGTAGGTACTTCCAGGGAGGTGCCATATACTGCATCGGGGAAAGAGATGTGCAGATCGTAAGCCACATTGAGTCCATCGCGTTGCAGTTCCGGGTGTGGTTCTTCTTCGATCAGGATGAGCAGATCGCCGGGAGCGCCGCCTCTTTCGCCGGCGTTACCTTTACCGCTCATGCTCAGCTGCATGCCTTCCTGAACACCTGCCGGGATATCGATGCTCACCATTTCCTCACCATACATACGGCCTTCACCTTTACAGTGGCCGCATTTGCTGGTAATGATCTGTCCTTCGCCATGACAGGTAGGGCAGGTGGTAACGGTTTGCATTTGCCCGAGAAAAGTTTGGGTAACTTTTCTTACCTGGCCGGAACCGCCACAGGTGTTGCACGACTGGAATGCGTTCTTATCTTTTGCGCCCAGGCCACCGCAATGCTGGCAGGGTACATATTTCTTTACTTTGATCTTCTTGTTGGCGCCTTTGGCGATCTCCTCGTAGGTAAGACGGATCTTTACCCGGAGGTTGGAGCCACGGGTGCCGCGACCACGGCGGTTTCCACCACCACGTGCGCCACCGCCGCCAAAGAAGCTGCCGAAAATATCATCGTTACCAAAAATGTCACCGAAGTTGGAGAAGATGTCGTCCATGTTCATTCCACCACCGCCATATCCACCACCACGGTTGCCATTCATACCGGCATGGCCAAAGCGGTCATATTGCGCCCTTTTATCAGGGTCGCTTAATACTTCATAAGCTTCAGCTGCTTCTTTGAATTTTTCTTCTGCCTCCTTGTTATTTGGGTTGCGGTCAGGGTGAAACTGCATAGCCACCTTACGGTAGGCCTTTTTGATTTCATCCTGGGAAGCAGATTTGGCAACAGCCAGAATTTCGTAATAATCTCTCTTGGTAGACATTATAAAAATCACTTAATGCCGGTGCAAGCACCAGCCTTTGTTTCGGTAAAAAATATTGTTTTACGTCATCGCTGGCACAGGTTATTATGCCACATCGTCATTTTATTTGCCCACAATTACCTTAGCATGACGGATCAATTTGTCATTCAGGTAATAACCTGGTTGCAGTTGATCTACTACCTGGCCAACCAGCTCCGGCGTGGGAGCAGGAATTTCGGTAATAGCTTCATGCAGATCCGGATCAAATGGGGTGTGTATACTCTCCATTGGCTTCAGTCCCTTCGCTTGCAGGGTACTTCTCAGTTTATTGAAAACCAGCATTACGCCATCTTTGGCAGCAGCAATGTCTGTGGTATTTTCCAATTGCTTTATGGCTCTGTCGGTATCATCCAGTACATCCAGCAAAGATATGATAACTTCTTTACTGGCTGTTTGCATCAGTTCTATACGTTCCCGGGCAGTACGTTTACGGTAATTGTCAAATTCCGCCTGTAACCGGAGATATTTGTCACGGATCTCGCCTACTTCTTTTTCTTTCTTCTCCAGTTCACTCACTTCTTCTGAATCAGTATTCGTATTTGAACTATTGCTTATATTTTCTTCTGGCATGCTTTCGTTTTCGCTACCAGCGTTAGCCTGACCGTTTGTCTGCATGTCTTTTTCATTTTCTGTCATAATAAGTAATAATTGTCTGCGCAGGTATCCAGTCAATTTCTTTGCCAACAGCGGTTTTGCCGACAAAAAGGCAGAATTGGGCCGAAAAACCAAAGGCTAACCGCTAAATAGCTACCTTTGCCCCTCGAAATACGATAAATGACTAAAGTTTTTTTAAAGAAACAGATACAGAACAGGGTATTACAAGGGCATCCCTGGATCTTCGGCAATGAAGTGGCCGAAATAAAAGGAGATGTAAATGCCGGTGATATTGTAGATGTATATACGCATAAAGGTTTTTTCCTGGGCCGCGGGTATATCAACCCCCAGTCGCAGATCCTCGTGAGATTGCTTACCCGTGATAAGAATGAAGAGATCAATCCTGAATTCTTTTACCGCCGGCTCCTGAAATGCTGGGAATACCGGCAGAAACTGGGATATGTGGAAAACTGCCGCCTGGTATACGGGGAGGCCGATGATCTGCCTGCACTGGTGATCGATAAGTTCAATGACTACTTCGTTATACAGACACTCGCATTGGGTATGGAAAAATGGAAAGATGCCATCGTGGATGCCATCAACCGTATTTTTTCTCCCAAAGGGATCTACGAGAGAAATGATGTGCCTGTAAGGGAGCTGGAAGGGATGACCCAGCAGAAGGGCTTTCTCAGTGCGCCTTTCGACACTAATCTGATCATTAATGAGAACGGGTTGAAGTTCCATGTGGATGTAGTGAATGGCCAGAAAACCGGTTATTTCCTGGACCAGCAGGATAACCGCCGTGAGATCCGTCATATTGTAAAGGGCGCCGATGTAATGGAGGCCTTTTGCTATACCGGTACTTTTTCCTGCCACGCTGGTTTTTACGGCGCCAAAAGTGTGCTGGGGCTCGATATTTCCGAAACAGCCGTAAGCACTGCCCGCCGGAATGCTGAGCTGAATAACCTGCAGAACATTTGCCAGTTCCAGGCAGTGAACGCATTTGATCAGCTGAAGCAGTGGACAAAAGAGGAGAAGAAATTCGATGTGGTCATACTGGATCCCCCGGCCTTTACCAAAAGCCGTGAAAATATCTCCAAGGCTGTAACGGGTTATAAGGAAATCAATCTTCGCGGAATGAAATTGCTGAAGCCAGGCGGCTTCCTGGTAACGGCTTCCTGCACCAACCTGGTATCGCCAGATCTGTTCCTGCAAACCATTGACGCTGCGGCAAAGGATGCGAAGAAAAGACTGCGCCAGGTAACTTTCCAGACGCAGGCACAGGACCATCCTATCCTGAGAAATATTGAGAACACTACTTACCTGAAATTCCTGATCGTAGAAGTTTCCTGATAAGGACAATTATTAAAAAAGAAAAAGTCACGATCTAAACCGTGACTTTTTCTTTTTTATTTTGATGCCAGATATATCTACTTTACAACATTGAATTTCCCGGATTCTACCAGGTTGCCCCGCTGATCCCGTAACTGGAAAATGTATAAACCATTATAATAATTATCCAGGCTAACCGTTGTTTTAGAACTGATGCCTTTTAACTGATCTATTTTTTTTCCGAGGAAATTATATACAATAAGATCGTACAAGCGATCGTTATTATATTATGCTGTTGAACTTCAAATGTTATGACGGTTGTAGCTGGATTGGGATATAACTTCACAATTTTGCTACCCCCCTCCGTATTTGGTTGGGATTTATCGCTTTGAGCCTTACCTATGCTGGTAAAAAGGCTGAAAACCATTATGAGAATCAGGGTAGAGGTTTTCCACATAGTATTATAAAAATAAAGTTTTTTTCAAATATTTCCTAATTTTTTGTTTGATAAATTCAGCCCGTCCACGCCACGTCTCTGTACATAAAAATAACAAACTACAGGCCATTTTGTTAGCTTTTTCTCACATTTTATGTAATTTTTAACGCTAGAAAGTTTATTTTCATAAATAATTGATTTATAATAGTTTAAAATCTGGGACAATTTACGCTTTCCAGTGTCGAGTTCCGGCTGTTCAGGAAACCCTTGAAAACCAGTGAAATTTCGAAGCCCCCAAACGTCTGGCTGGCAGTTCTCAGCTTTGAAATATTGGTGTCGTAACTCATTCCTACCTCGTATTTATCCATATCAATTTTGATGGTGGGGATAATGGCATCGTTCCACCTGAGGAAGAGGCCGCCATAAATAGCCCTCGTTGATTCCAGTCCCTGGTCCATCAGGCCATACCCGATTAATGCACCGCCAATATATTCCGAATAGGTGCCCTGGTGTAACTGGTTGTAGTGAGCGATCACCTTCACCCTCTCATCTACCGGTATTGTAATACCCGCATTAAAGGTCAGTTTGGGGTGCAGCTCAATATTCTGGTCATTGTAGAAAGAAATTTTAGCACGGTTAAAATGGAAGTAACCGGCCCCGATAAAATAATTCACATCTTCCCCAATCACACTGTTGTAGCTCAATCCCACGCCGGCATCCAGGTAGCTGTAGCCTTTCAGCGCCAGTTTGCCTTCCTCCCCTGTAGCGTTGGCAGGATCAAAACGCCCGTTGGTATACTGGTTGTTGAAGGTCATGTTGGTAGGATCGAATTGCCGTTGTACAAACCCGCCCATAAATCCCATGGAGAGGAAACTGCTTTTATCCCCGTTGAGGGATTTGTGATAGTTGATGGCAGGGAAGATCTGTGTAGACTGTAGTTTGGATGTTCCTGCACGGTCGTAGGTAAGCTGTAAACCCGTGGTAATATAATCATTGCTGCGGCCCACCGGGAATTTTATTTCACCGCTCACCGTACCGGTCTGGTAAGGAATGGTAACGCTGTTCCACTGGTTGCGGTATACGGCCTGTACACGCACATCGCCATTGAAGATGCCTATCAATGCAGGATTGCGGAGAACAGGCGTTTCATAGAACTGTGAAAGATGTATATCCTGGGCATACAGCGGAGTTGCATACGTGATGCAAACAATTGACAGTAATACGCGGTATATGGTTTTCATGTTAGCCAGGTTAAATAATTATCTGAGTAATGTTACGTTACCTTTCATCTTGAAAAATTCATTGGTATCACAATATGCTTCAATGAAGTAGATATATACATCTGATGGTTGGGGCTTGCCATTAAAGGAGCCGTTCCATCCTGTGCTGATATCATCAATATTGATCCGTTCACGGTGATATACTTCCTGTCCCCAGCGGTTGAAGATCCGGAATGATTTTATAAGGCTGATGCCCTTTCCGCGTGGATAGAATATATCATTTTGCCCGTCGCCATTCGGGCTGAAAGTGTTGGGAATAAATACCACATCGGTATTACAAACGAGGTCCACATTCATGATGTCACTTTTCGTGCATCCGTATTGGTTAGTTCCGGTAATACTGTAGGTAATAGGTTTCCGGACAGCGGCAGTAACATAAGGAGAGCTGGTGTTATCCAGGTAATCATCCGGGCTCCATTTCCATTTTACAATATCGGGGCTGCCACTGGCCATCAGCCGCACAACATCTCCCACCATTACCGTTTGGTCTTTACCTGCATTTACCTGTGGTACCGGTTTTACAGCTACTTTTACAGACAGGGGCGCGCTCATGGGGCAAATGGCATCGTTGGTGCCGGTTACCTGGTAAGTGATATCCGCTATGGGTGTGGTTACCGGGTTGGCAATGGTATTATTGGTTAAACCGGTAACCGGCGTCCAGTTGTAGATAGCAGCGCCTGTTGCTTTCAATTGCACCGAAGTACCGTAACAGGCAATGGTATCATTGTTTACGGTAAGATTTACTTTAGGTACCACCACCACATCTGTTGAATCAAATACCGTACAACCGTATACGTTAGATGCCTGAACCAGGTAACGGGTATTTACCAACGGAGAGGCAACGGGATCTGTACAGAGCACACAACTGAGCTGAGTGGCGGTAAGCCATTGAACAGTGCCATCGGATAAGGCGTTGAGGTTAACGCTGTTGCCTTCGCAGATCTTTGGCTGACTGGCAGTTGCTTTTACAACCGGTGTAGGATGAATATTAATGGTTTTAATGACAGAGTCCCTGCAATTGCGGGCATCGGTTACCACCAGCTTTACTGCCTGTCCGCCGGAAGTGCTGTACTTACCGGCTGGCGGCGTATGGGCAGTGGAGCTCTGGCCGTTGCCCAGGTCCCAGTACCAGTTTGCAATCGGGATATTGGGTGAGGTAACAGTATTGTTGATAAAGCTTACCGGCTGGCCTGCACAGGTAACTGGGCCGGTGGTAAAATCAGCCTGCGGCGCAAGAATATTAATATCATCCGGTTTATACACAATATCATCGCAATAGGCGGGATCGTTATAACGAATGGTGAGCTGGTTATCGAAGGTGCCTGCAGTGGCCCATGTTTTTACATAGGTCTGATCCGTGGAAGCGAACGTAGTGCCGTCCCCAAACTGCCAGGTGTAGCTGGATACCAGCCCCAGTGGCACGTTCAGTACGCCATACGTGGCTTTGCTGCCGCGGCAGACAGAGCTGACGCCTGCCGTAAAATCTGCCCGGAAATAATACACCGTCCGGAAACTGCTGTGGTTACAGTTGTTGCCTATCTCTCCTATAGTAAGACGAACGGTATAGTTACCAGGTGTTGTATAATTATGCACCGCATCCCGGGTGTTTACCAGCGGGGAGTTGTCGCCAAAATCCCACTGGTAGGTAGAGTTGGCGCTGGTGCCGATGGAGTTATTGGTGAAGATGAATTTACTTTTATCAGTGCAGTCACGTACTACGGAGAACTGTGATACCGGCCCGGTTACATTTACGGTGGCAGGTGGCGCATCGGTGAAACAGCCATTGCTGCCGGCTTTCATTTGTATTGTAAGGGTACCGTTGGCATTAAAGGAATGCCGGATATCGTTGTTGCTGCCGGATGCCGTTTGCCCGTCCCCGAAATCCCAGCTGTAGGTGTCGGCGAAGCCGGCGTTGGCCAGTAGTCTTACCGGGTCGCCTGTGCAGGTGCTTTCCGGCGATACTGTGAAGCTCACATTGGAAGGAGGATTGCCTGTATGTACAAATTTATCGAAGGAGGCAGTTACCACACATTGCCCCTGTGTAGTAACGGTAACGCCTATATCATAAGTGCCGGTTTGTGTATAAGTGTGGTTCACATTGCCGCCGGTGGAGGATTGCGTAGTGCCATCCCCGAAGTTCCAGGCCCAGGATACTACGGGGTCACTGATATCGTTGGTGGAAACAGCCGTAAAGGCTGCAGTGAAAGGCACGCACCCGGAAAGCGGTGTTACCATGGTAATTTGTGGCAATGAAATATCGATGTAGGCGGCTTTCTTCAACGTAGCCGTACATCCGTTACTGTTAGTAACTGTGAGGGTCACATCATATTTGCCGGCCTGCGTATATTGATGAGGTATATAAGCGTTACTGGTAGTAACCGGGGCAGTTCCATCGCCAAAATCCCAGGTCCTGCTGGCCGCGCCTGTTGTGGCATCGGTGAAATTGGCGGTGAATACTTTGCAGCTTTTTGTTACATCTGCCGAAAAAATCACCTGTGGGGTAGCACCTACTACAAGTTCCCTCCAGTAAGTGCTGGTGGTTGTTCCCCCGCTTACTTTATACACTGCTTCCAGGGTAATTTTTACGGGCCCGCCACTGGTATAGGTTACCTGCGGATGCTCTTCATGCGATGTTCTGCCATCACCAAAATCCCAGTTATAGGTAAGAGGTGTGCCGGTGCTTGTATTTCTCAGTGTAAGTGTAACCGGTGTACACAGGCTGCCCGGCGAAGCGGTATAGGTAAAGTCGGCCTTCTGTGCCAGTAAGGAGTTGGCCTGCAAAAGGGATATGAGCAGTAAGGTCCAAAAACACTTTGCCTGTAGGTATTTCATAGGGTGCACAGGTTTTCCATAGACTAAATGACTACACAAATTAGTAAAAAATACATATATAATTTTTTTGATTTTCGGAATTTTCCGTACCGGGGAATGAAAATGCGGCGGAGTGCCTGCAAATCAATAACATCGGCGACAAAAAATCCGTTGGCAATGTTTTACCGGATCAGTGTAATATTCCCTTTCAGCAGGTTCACAGCGCCTTTATCACACACTACTTCCACATAGTATACAAATACATCCGGGTTCAGGACAGTGCCTTTGTAACGTCCATCCCATCCGGCCGAAGGATCATTGGTGTTCACACCGCTGCGTTCAAATACCAGTTGCCCCCAGCGGTTAAAGATCCGGAAAACACGGATGGATTGCATGCCCTGACCACGCACATAGAATACATCATTCTGACCATCGCCATTGGGTGAGAAAGTGTTTGGGATGAATATATTGCCTTCATTGCACACCAGTTTGATGGCTATATCATCGGTACTTTCGCAACCAAAACGGTTGGTAACCTTTACATGGTAGGTGATGTCATCTGTTGGGGTAGCCGTTGGCGTCAGGCAGTTGTAACAGCTCAGGCCTGTTACAGGCGTCCATTCGGTTTTAATAATGTCGTCGCTTCCTGTTACGGGCAACGGAATAACAGAACCGGTGGCAATTATTATGTCCGGGCCGGCGTTCACTACCGGCGCCGCACGTACGTAAACTTTTGCCAGCACCGTATCTGTAAAACAGCTGCTGTTATTATAACCCACTACCTGGTAGGTGATGGTACCATCAGGACTGGCCACTGGGTCCGCAACATCGGTCCGGTTCAATCCCCTGGCGGGAATCCACTGGTAGCGCAAGGCGCCGCCGGCATTCATTTTTACACTTTCGCCGGCGCATATTTCTGCATCCTGTGCATATATTCTGAAAGGCTGGGTAACGGTAACGGCCACTTCGCCTGTATTCGTGCAACCGTATTCGTTAGTTGCTGTAACATGATATACTGTATCGATATCCGGCCTTACCTGTGGTGATACACTGGCCACATCGGAGATGTTGTAATCAGTCCAGTTCACCATTACATTGGCGGTAGTATTGGCCTGCAGCTGTAGTGCAGCATCGCGGCAGATAGTAGCGGTGGCGGGGGAAGGGTTTAATAACGGTGAAGGATGTACGATCATTTCAGCGGTAGCCTCTGATGGACAGGAGCCATCCCCGTTGGTAATTCTTAATACTACCGGTATGGTGCCTGTGCTGTTTAACAGTATTTCCGGCGGAGCAGGCACGTCGTATGTTTGCCCCGTACCAAGGCTCCACAGCCATTTGGTGCCCGCAATGTTTTTGCTGTCGCTGCCGGATAGTTGTACTTTGCCGGATACGCAAAGTGGGGCAATGGGTGCAATGACGGCTGCTGGCTGAGGGGGAATTACCACCGGCAACGTCTTCTCGTTTATACAGCCATAAGCGCTGGTTACCACCAGCTTAACGTTGGTAGTACCGGGCCGTGGATAATTGAACAATCCATTCAGGCCCGTGGCATTATTATCCGGGTTGCCCGGTACGCCAAAATCCCAGCTGCTGGTGAAATCCAGGCCAAGCGAATCTTTCGTTAACGTTTTACTTTTATTGGTAAATGTAACTTCCCCACCACCACATACCTGGAAATCGTTCGTAACGAAATCTGCTATTGCCTGATCCACGATGATCTTATCATTCCCTTCTGCTTTAACCACGCAACCCTGGTTGTCGAGTAATGACACACGTGGATAATAGATACCTGCTTTCGTATAGGTGTGTGCGGGAGAAACCGGTGTGGTGGAAGTGAGCACGGTACCATCATCAAAATCCCACATATAACTGTCTGTTTTAACAGAAGTGGCGCTTATACTTACCCCTAAAGGTACGCAGCCCTGTGTTGGCGTGGTTTTCATAGTGCCATCGGGCCCTTTGATGGTGATGGGCAGCGTAGCCGTACTGGAGCAGCCTCCTTCGGAATATACCGTTAGTACTACATCATAGGTGCGGGCGCGTGCGTAAATATGTACGTCCGGATCGTTTTTGGAAGAAGTGCCATTGTCCCCGAAATTCCAGCTGGAGCTTACAAAATCCGTTGAGGTATTGGTAAACAGCACTTTCACCGGTGGACACAGGTCCAGGTTGTCCGGAATAGTAAAAGAAGCTTTAGGATCAGGAACGGTGATCACATTTGTTTTGGTGATTTCATCCGTACAGCCTGCAGGAGTGGTCACTTTCAGGGTTACATTGTATTTACCCGGCGCACTGTATACCTTTACAGGCCTGTTGCCGGAGCCGGTGGTATTGTCGCCGAAGTTCCAGGCATAGTTCTGGATAGTGCCTTGCGACTGATCCACAAACGTGAAGGATTTATCAAGACAGGCAATATTGGAGGGTACCATGAAATCGGCCTTCACCCTGTCGAAACGGATCACCTTCTGCACTTTTACCACACAGCTGAATTTATCGGTTACCGTGAGTGAAACCGTATAATCGTTCGCGTTAGTATAGGTATGCTTTATATTAATTGGTTGTGTGGTATAATTTTCTTTATTGCTCTGATCGCCGAAGTCCCATTGCCAGTTGAGGATACTGTTGCCACTGTTCACAGTAGATTTATCAGTGAAGCTGAAGATCTCATCTTTGCATCTTTTACCGGTATAATCAAAATCAGGCGTAGCGCCGTTCACATCAATGCTTACCGGCGGCGCCTGGCGGGTGCAGCTGTTCTTGTCTGTAATGGTGAGCCTGATGGTGAAGGTGCCTGTTTGGTTATAGGTATGCGCAATACCTTTGGCCGGATCAAAATTATAGGCCGGTATATTTTGTATGGGGCTCCCATCTCCCCAATCCCAGCTGTATTCATTGATGTTCGAATTATTTAGTGGTCCTAACGATATGTGAATATTTTCGCCCCTGCATATTCCTGGTTTATCGGGAGTAATGACCGGTTTTTCATCGATGATGTTAACCGATTGGGTAGTGGTGGATGTACAGATCCCGTTATCGATGGTAAGCCGCACCTGTTTCAAACCCGTTGTCTGGTATTTGAAATCAGGATGCTGATCTGTAGAAGTGGCGCCGTTTTCACCAAATTCCCATAGCCATGTTTTTATGGGCGTGGGGAGTGGGCCGAAGGTAGAGTTGTCGGTAAATTTCCGGTGATAGGGATCCACGCAATCGGGAGCTGTTTCAAACCTTGCAATAGGTGGAATGATCTGGATATAATTTCGTTTTATTAACTGTTCAATACATCCATTGTTGTTTACCACGAGGATAATGTCGTGGTTACCGATTTCATTAAAAGTATGATTAGGGTTTTCTTCTGTGCTGGTGCTGTTATCCTGTACAAACGTCCATATCCAGGAAGTACCGCGTGGAACAGACAGGTTAGTGAACTGCACCGGATCTTTGGCGCATGATTTCAGAGGAGTGGCAGAAAAGTCCACCACCGGTCTTGTTCCGGCCATGATGATGGTGGTGCCGCTGGCCGTACATCCGCTGGCCGTTGTTATTGTAACAGTAACGGAGAAAGTGCCCTGGGTGGTGAAAATATGGTGTGGCCTTGCCGCGGTGGAAGTGGCGCCATCTCCGAAATTCCACTGATAGCTTACAATGGGATCTGTAACATCCAGTTCTGCATAGAAATCTACGGGTAACGGAATACAGCCTTCGGTGATATTGCGGTAAATACTGAGATTAGGTTTCGCAATATTGATATACCCGGGCAGGGTGATGGTTTTACTGCAGCCGGAGGCGTTGGATGCAGTAAGTGTGACCGTAAAGGATCCTTCGCGGGTATAAGTGTGGGAAGGGTTTTCCAGGGTAGAAACAGCGCCATCGCCAAAGTTCCAGTTCCAGGAAGCAGCATTAACCGATTGAGCGCTGAATTGTGTAGTAAAAGGAGTATTACAGGCGCTGAGCGGTGTAGCCATCGGGTTGATCTGCGGAGAGGGATTGATGTGAATGGTTTGCTGGGTTTCCTCCATGCAACTGCCAAGCGTAGCCTGCATTTTCACGATATAGTCGCCCGGTGTGGTAAATTGTTTGATGGCGTTGGCAGTGGTTTGTATGGTACCATCGGGGAATGCCCATGTTACCTGACCGGGAACCGGTTGTGTGGTATTGGTGAAGTTAACCGGTTGATCTGCACACGGCGTGGAAAATGTAAACGCCGGTTTTACTTTTTCTATAACAATATAATCTGTTTTGGTGAGCGGAGCAGTGCACCCGCCTGAAGTGGCAGCCGTTAATTTTACTGTAAAGCGGCCTTCCCTTGTATAGGTGTGCTGGTTGGCGGTGCCCGTGGTACCATCGCCATAATCCCACGTATAGGTAACCGGATCAGGGGAGTTGTTGATGGTATTATTAAAGAAGGTGACGGCAAACGGGGTGGTACAGCTTTGGGTTTTGTCTGCCGAAAAAACGGGCGTAGGCGCGCTCTGTATCTTTACGGGTTCAGGGCCTTTGAAAGCCGTACAGCCGTAGCTGTTAGTAACTGCGCTGAGCACATTATAAGTACCTGCCTGTGTATAAGTGTGCGTTACATTGGCGCCAACTGCGCCGCCTCCATCGCCGAAGTCCCAGGTAATATCTGCAATGCTGCCGTCACCGGGTGTTGAAAGATCCCTGAATGTAGCCATGAAGGGCACGCACCCGGTGGTATTAGGTATGCTGAAGTTGACCACCGGTTTATTATACACCTGGATATCAAGCTGTTTTACGATGACATTGGCGCCATAGGTAGCCGTCAGTTTAACATGGTAGATCCCGGGATCCTGGAATGTTTTGGAAGGAGTGAGGTCGTTGGTAACATTGGCGCCAAGTCCGAAGTCCCATTCAATCTGCCGGTAGCCGGGGTCCACTGCAGCGGTAAAGTTCACGAGGAAAGGAGGACATCCTGCTTTTTTATCTGCATTAATGGTAACTGATTGTGCGCGGACAGTCGTTGCCGTCAGCAGCCAGAACAAAATATGTTTAATGACAATCCGTAAATAATAGCGTAGGCTTTTCATGGCATAGGTTGGCGTTAAGGCCGTTTCACAGGTATCTTCAAAGCATAAAAATAACAATAATGTTTGGAAAAGCGATGTATTTATGTATGTGGCTGAATGGCCGTAACTTAGCATAAAAAGAGTTCCGGATATGGATAGTCAGTATTGGAATGACCGCTATCTTAAAGGAGATACCGGCTGGGATATGGGAATGGTATCTCCACCTTTAAAGGAGTATATTGATCAGCTGGTAGACAGGGATATTCGTATACTCATTCCCGGTGGAGGCAACAGTTATGAAGCCGCTTACCTGGCCGGGCAGGCTTTTGGCGATGTAACCGTGCTGGATATTGCACCGGTATTGGTAGAACAGTTACAAAAAACGTTTGCCCGTACCCGTGTGAAAGTGTTGCAGGAAGATTTTTTTGATCATAAGGGCAGTTACGATCTTGTATTGGAACAGACTTTTTTCTGCGCCCTGCCTCCTTTTCTCAGGACAAATTATGTGGAGCATATGTATTCGCTGATCAAACCGGGCGGGCATCTGGCAGGAGTTTTGTTTAACCGTCACTTCCCGCAGGAAGGCCCGCCTTTCGGGGGGACAGAAGAAGAGTACAGGAAGCTGTTTTCTCCTTTGTTTGATATCAAAACGTTGCAGCCATGCTATAACTCGCATCCGGCAAGACAGGGAGCAGAATTGTTTATTAATTTTATGCCGAAAATAAAGACGATATGGGACGAGTTCTATTAGCCGTTGTGATGATGCTTACAGGTATTACTGCAATGGCACAACAGGAAAAGGTGGTAGACGCCGTTGAATTTGATAAGGATATCCGTCAGCCGGATGTACAGGTATTTGATGTACGCACCGCCGGGGAATTTAGCACCGGTCATCTGCCACATGCTTTACAGGCCGATTATACAAAGAAAGCGGAGTTCAAAGAACGGGTACAATATCTCGACAAGAAAAGGCCGGTGTATATTTATTGCCTGAGTGGTGGCCGGAGCAGTGCTGCCGCTAAATGGATGAGGGAAAACGGTTTTACGGATGTAGTTGAACTGGAAGGCGGCATCAATGCCTGGAAGCAGGCAGGAAAGCCACTGGATGGCGTGGCAGAGAAAAAGCCTCAACTCAGTATAGCTGAGTATAATAAGTCGGTGCAGGCAAAGGGCTATGTGCTGACTGATGTAGGGGCTGCATGGTGCCCTCCCTGTAAACAGATGGAACCGGTGTTGGAAAAATTCTTCCAAAAACATCCACAGGTGAAAAAAGTATTTGTAGATGGCGGTAACGACCAGGAAGTGATGAAGTCTGTAAATGCGGCTAAGTTGCCCACTTTTATTTTTTATAAAGATGGTAAGGAGATAGCGAGAAAGGAGGGAGTAATGGAATTGGCGGAGTTGGAGAAGCTGGCAGGATTGTAGCTGAACAAAGAATTTTAAAAGCCCGGAACTAACAGGAAGTTCCGGGCTTTTATTTTAAAATCCGTATATCCCGCCATATTTCGTTTTCGCGTATTCCAGGAATTCCCCGAATGCCAGTTGTTTCCCCGTTACTTTCTCACACAACTCGTTTGATGTATACAATCGTCCGAATGGATGGATATTGGTACGTAACCATGTCAGCAGAGGTTCATAATTACCGGCGGCAATGCCTGCATCTAAACCGGGGACCTGTTTTTGTGCGGCTGCAAAGAACTGTGCGGCATAAAAACTACCCAGTGAATATGTAGGGAAGTAGCCAAAGCTGCCATGCGACCAGTGGATGTCCTGTAGTACGCCGTGTACATCATCCGGTACGGTTACATGCAGGTATTGACGGTAGTATTCATTCCAGGTATGTTTCAGATCTTTTACATCAATGCTGCCATCGATCAGCCCTTTTTCAATTTCATACCGGATCATGATATGGAAATGATAGGTTAGCTCATCGGCTTCTGTGCGGATGAGGGAAGGCTGAACTTTATTAATGGCTTTATAGAATGCGTCCAGGGGAATGTTTCCGAGGTTTTCAGGGAACAGTTGCTGAAGGCGTGGGTAATGATATTGCCAGAAGAGAAGGCTGCGGCCTACATTGTTTTCCCACAGCCGGGACTGCGACTCATGTATACCGAGGCTGGTGGCTTCACCGCAGGGAAGGCCATATTGTTCCGTGGGCAATCCCTGTTCATAGAGGGCGTGACCGCCTTCATGGATGCAGCTCCAGGTCATATTGCCAAAATCGTTTTCATCAATGCGGGTGGTCACCCTTACATCAAGCGGGTTGAAGCTGGTGGTGAATGGATGTTCTGAAACATCCTGCCTGCCTGCTTTCAGGTCGTATCCCATTTTTTCAAGAAGGGAGATGCCGAATTTCCATTGTGCATCGCGGTTATAGTGCAGGTGGAGGAAGTCCTTGTTAATAGCGGGTTGCTGTTCTATCTGGCTGAGCAGTGGAGAAAGGGCAGTTTTTACCTCGTTGAAAATAGTATCCAGCATACCGGTATGCGCGCCTTTTTCATACTCATTAAGCAGTGCGTTGTAGGGATGTCCTTCATAGCCGAGAATACCTGTTTCCTGTTTTTTCAGTTCCACCATCCGTGCAAGTGCTGGGGCGAAGAGAGAGTAGTCGTTCGCCTTACGTGCCCTGATCCAGGCGTGATAGCTTTCGTTGGTAGCTTTCGATAGGTCAGCTACAAAGGAGGCCGGGTATTTTTTATTCTTTTCATAGTCTTCGGTAGAAAGAAGGATATTCTTTTGTTCTACCGGATCCAGATCTGTATTTCCTTTCAGCGCCTGGAGGATGGCGTCCAGCTCAGGGGCAGTGAATAGTTCATGGGCGATAGCGCTGAGGGTAGTGATCTGCTGACCCCGGAACCCGGCTCCTTTTTCCGGAAGATAGGTTTCCTGGTCCCAGCCGAGTACGGCCAGGGCGTTTCTTACGTCCGCAATTTTTTGCATTTTTATTTTGTAATCCGAATACTGTTCTGCTGTAGATTTGCTTCCGGGCATAAAAGATATTTTTTGCAAATTTAGCTGATGCCACGAATGAACCATTAATTTTTGCAGATATGAAGATAAAAGAGATCATACAGGCCATTGAACAGTTTGCGCCTTTGCAGTACCAGGAGAGTTACGACAATGCCGGGCTGATTTTCGGGCGTGCAGATGTGGAGGTCACCAATGCCCTGCTCACGCTGGATGCAACGGAGGAGGTGATTGATGAAGCCATAGCAAACGGATGTAACCTGGTGATAGCCCATCATCCGATTGTTTTCGGGGGATTAAAGAAGATCAATGGGAATTCCTATGTGGAGCGGGTGGCAATTAAGGCTATTAAACACGATATAGCTGTTTATGCGGCACATACCAACCTGGATAATGTTCGTAACGGGGTATGTGCGCAGATGGCGGCTAAACTGGGGCTGGAACAAACCCGTGTATTACAGCCCAAACGGGGATTACTGAAAAAGTTATACACATTTGTGCCGGTGGCAGATGTGGAGATAGTGAGGGCTGCTTTATTTGAAGCAGGCGCCGGTCACATCGGGAACTACAGCGAGTGCAGTTTTAACAGCGCCGGTGAGGGTACCTTCCGGGGGGCCGAGGGCACAGATCCTTATGTGGGTACGCCTGGTAAAAGACATTTTGAAGCTGAAATAAAGTTGGAAGTAATTTTTCCGGTATATTTGGAAGGAAAAATTTTACAGGCGCTGTTGGGTAGCCACCCTTATGAAGAGGTGGCCTATGATGTGATAAGCCTGGAAAATGCTTATCAGCAGGTGGGTTCGGGATTGATTGGCATCTTGCCGGAGGCAATGGATGAGCTGGATTTTTTACAATTTGTGAAAAAGCAGTTCCTTACCGGTTGTGTGAGATATACCCCTTTGAGAGGGCGTTCCGTAAAGAAAGTAGCGTTATGTGGGGGAGCGGGCAGTTTCCTGTTAAAACAGGCGATAGCTGCAGGGGCAGATGCCTACATTTCCGCCGATTTTAAGTATCACGAATTTTTTGATGCTGATAATCAATTAATTATAGCAGATATTGGACATTTTGAGAGCGAGCAGTTCACTGTGGAATTATTTTATCATATATTGACCGAAAAATTCCGTAATTTTGCGCCTCTTAAATCTACGATTAAAACAAACCCGGTAAATTATTTATAATACATGGCAACCGTAAAAGAATACTCCGTTGAAGAAAAATTAGCGTCTGTACTCAGATTGCAAAAGATTGATTCCAAGCTGGATGGGATCCAGGTGCTGAAAGGGGAGTTGCCGATGGAGGTAAAAGACCTGGAAGACGAGATCGAAGGCCTGAATACACGTCAGTCTCACATTGAGAATGAAATGAAAGGTATACAGGACTTTGTTGCCAGCAAGAAGAACGCCATCAAGGAAGCGGAAGCGTTGATCAAGAAGTACGAGAAGCAGCAGGATAATGTGAAGAATAACCGTGAGTTCGAGGCCATCACCAAAGAAATGGAGATGCAGGCGCTGGAAATCAAGCTGGCTGAAAAGCATATTAAGGACGCTAACGAAGAGATCAAGGAAAAAAGCCGCGTATTGGAAGTAGCCAAGAAAGCGGTGGCGGATAAAGAAGCGAACCTGAAGCATAAGAAAGGCGAACTGGAAAAGATCATCGGCGAAACAGATAAAGAAGAGAAAGCTTTCCGCAAAGAAAGTGAAGAAGCTAAAACCAAGGTAGATCCCCGTTTATTACAGGCTTACGAAAAGATCCGTAAAAACTACCGCAATGGTTTGGCTGTGGTAACTGTAGAGCGTGATTCCTGCGGCGGGTGCTTTAATGCCATCCCTCCTCAGCGCCAGGCGGAAATCCGTCAGCATAAAAAGATCATCGTTTGTGAACACTGCGGACGTATCCTGGTGGATAATGATCTTGAAGCTACCGTGACGATCTAACCATCCCGGCATAAACATTTTGAAAGGACATCTGAGGATGTCCTTTTTTTATTGGCGTATGTGTATAAAAAAATATACTAATTTATTTAGTTTTGTTTTACTAATTATATTAGCTTTGTGATGGTTGCCTTTGCGCAGGTACCTTGCGTAGTAACTCTTTTATTTTGTGGCAGGGAATTAGCTAAACAATACAACTTTAAAAAATGTGAAGTGTTATTTGGGATTTGGAAGATGTTATGAGAGATTTGGCCTTTAATTCAGGAATTTTTCCCGTATGCGTATTATTTTTTCTTTGTTGTTATTGTTGAGCGTCGGATTTAACGTGAGCGCCAGGCAGAAAGTTTTTGATTTTAATACCCGCTGTGAGCAGGCGTATGATGCTATCATGCAGTTGAGGTTAAACACCGGACGGGCTTTGCTGGAAGCAGAGAAAAAAGAGCACCCGGATAACCTGGCGCCTTATTTCCTGGATAACTATGCGGATTTTTTCCCGCTCTTCTTTAATGAAGATCCCGCAGAGTATTCAAAGAAAAGGAGCCTGCGATCGTTCCGGCTGAATAAAATGGCGGAAGGATCACCGGATTCTCCTTACTACCTGTACACACAGGCGGCTATTAAATTCCAGTGGGCGCTGATCAAAATAAAGTTTGACGAAAAATGGGATGCCACCTGGGAGATCCGGAAAGCATATATGATGCTGAAAGAAAACCAGCAGCGGTTTCCCGGTTTTGTGCCCAATAACCTGTTGCTGGGCGCTATGCAAACCGTATTCGGGACCATTCCGGAGGGATATAAGTGGATCACCAATATCCTGGGCCTTAAAGGCAGTATGAAAGAAGGAATGGCCAATGTGAACAAGTTCATTGAGAGCAATGCGCCGGAAGCGAAGATGTTCCGGGAAGAATCCTACTATTATTATTGCTACCTGATGTTGTTTATTGTGAATAAACCGGAAGAAACGTGGGAATTCCTGCAAAGAAAACAGCTGGATACAAAAAATAACTACCTGTTTGCTTTAATGGTGGCAAACCTGTCGCTGAACAACCAGAAGGCTGCCACCGGGATAAAAGTGCTTCAGGAGCGTAATGATACAGCCGAGTATGCGGATATCCAGTATTACAACTATGTAATGGGCTTACTGAAACTTACCAGGTTAGACCAGGATGCGCACATTTACCTGGAACGGTTTGTCAATAACTTCAAAGGCAAGTTTTATGTGAAGGAGTGCCTGCAGCGGCTCAGCTGGTACTACTACCTGGAAGGGAACCAGGCTGCGGCAGATAAATACCGGGCTTTGATCCTTACAAAAGGCGGGCTGGAAACGGATGCAGATAAACAGGCATTGAAGGAAGCCAAAACCGGCAAATGGCCTAACCCCTTCTTATTGCGGGTACGTTTACTGAGCGATGGCGGGTATTTCACCAAGGCGCTGGCATTGCTGCTTACAAAAAAAGCTGCAGAGTTCCCGGCAATGGAAGATAAACTTGAATATGCCTACCGCCTGGGCCGCATTTACGACGAAAGCGGGCAAGACGATCAGGCTATTGCCATGTATGAAGTAACCATAAAAGTAGGCAGCAACAGGCCGGAATATTATGCGGCACGCGCTTCCCTTCAAATGGGTTACATTTATGAAAAAAGAAACGATAAAACAAAAGCCATAGAATGTTATCAGCGTTGTCTGAACATGAAAGGCCATGATTATAAAAACTCCCTTGACCAGCGTGCCAAAGCAGGCATGCAGCGGGTCAACGGAACCTGAGCTTTCAACATCATAAAGGAATTTCCTTACTTATGTTACAGCGATTAACCATCAAGAACTACGCAATTATCGATCACCTGGAAGTGGACTTTTCAGGAAACCTGAACGTGATCACCGGGGAAACCGGTGCAGGTAAATCTATTCTGCTCGGGGCCCTTTCCCTGATACTGGGAGAAAGAGCGGATCCCGGGGTGTTGTTCGATAAAACCGGCAAATGCATCATAGAAGGATTTTTTAAAGTAAAAAAATCACAGGTGGCCAATTTCTTCCAGGAACATGAACTGGATCTGGAAGACCAGCTGATCATAAGAAGGGAAATAAGTGCCGCAGGTAAGTCAAGGGCCTTTGTAAATGATACGCCGGTGAATATCTCCCAGCTGGCAGAGCTCAGTGGCTACCTGGTAGACCTGCACCAGCAGTTTGATACGCTGGCGCTCGGCAATGCCGATTTCCAGAGGGAAGTGATCGATGCACTGGTAAACAAACCCGCGGAACTGCAACAATACCACCAGGAGTTTATTCAGTACACACAGGTACAGAAGAAATATAAACAACTGCTGGACAACCGTGATAATGCAAACAAAGAGCTGGACTATAACCGTTTCCTCCTCGATGAACTGGCGGAAGCGGGTTTTGATCCGAACGAAATAGAAGACCTGGAAGCGGAGCTGCAAACATTAAGTCATGCGGAAGAGATCAAGAATACCCTCAACCGTGTTTATTTTCAGCTGAAAGAAGATGAACAACCTATCCTGCAGCAGCTGAAGCAACTGCAGTCGTCACTGCAGGGATTGTCAGGTTTTCATAAAGATGTACCGGCAGTGGCTGAACGCCTGTTATCTGCCTATCTGGAGCTTCAGGATATCGCCGGGGAAGTGGAAAGTATTAATGATCATGTACAATACGATGCCCAACGGATAGAACTGGTGAATGAAAGGATGGCGCTGGGTTACCGGTTATTCAAGAAACATGGCGTACATACCACGGGTGAACTGCTGGCTATAAAGGAAATGCTGACACAGAAGGTAGACGATGTATTGAACCTGGATGAGCAGCTGGCATCGCTGGAGCAGGAACAAACGCGGCTGAAAGAAAACCTTATGAAAGCAGCCGGCGTTATTACCGGTCACCGCCAGGAACAGGCGGGGCCTTTTGAAAAACATGTGAATACCCTGCTTGCACAGGTAGGTATGCCCAATGCCCGTCTGAAAGTGGCTATCACACCCGGAGAGCTCAATCCCTATGGACAGGACACTATCGAATTCCTGTTTGACGCCAATAAGAGCAACCAGTTTGCACCGGTAGGCAAGGTGGCATCCGGTGGTGAATTGAGCCGCATTATGCTATGTATCAAGTCGCTTGTAGCGCAATCAGTAGCGTTACCCACGCTGATCTTCGATGAAATCGACACAGGGATTTCCGGGGAAGCGGCCCGCCAGGTAGGAGTTATCCTGAAAGGCCTTGCCAAATCGCACCAGATCATCTGTATCACTCATCAGCCGCAGATTGCGGGCAAAGCAGATGCACATTACTTCGTGTATAAAGATGCCAAAGCTGATAAAGTAACTACCAGTGTACGTTTGTTATCGCCGGATGAACGGGTAAATAAGATCGCCCAGATGCTGAGCGGAGAGCGGCCCACCGCTGCCGCGCTGGAAAATGCACGTGAAATGCTGGCTGTACATTAACAACAGCCTTTCCATAACAGCTGTTAGCCTTTAGCAGATTGCCTTTAGCTGGTATAAAACCATCTAAATGCCGTTGCAGACAGCTAACAGCTTTTTTTTTCAACTATAACGACTATTTTTGCCGAAATTAATTTTTGACCAAATGGCTCATAACTTATTAAAAGGGAAGAAAGGTATCATCTTTGGCGCACTGGACGACAAGTCTATTGCCTGGAGAACAGCACTGCGTTGCGTGGAAGAAGGCGCTGAAATTGTGCTTACCAATGCCCCTATTGCCCTGCGTATGGGTGAGATCAACAAACTGGCGGAAACCTGTAAAGCACCTGTTATTCCGGCTGATGTTACCAATATGGATGATCTGACCAACCTGTTCAACAAATCCATGGAGCATTTTGGAGGCAAGATCGACTTCATTCTCCATTCCGTTGCTATGGGTATGAACATCCGTAAAGGCAGAAGCTATACTGATCTTGATTACGATTTTAATCACAAAACATTTGATATCTCTGCAATGTCGCTGCACCGTGTGCTGCAAACAGCCTATAAGCTGGATGCACTGAATGAATGGGCCTCTGTTATTGCATTGTCTTATATCGCGTCTCAGCGTGTATTCCCGGACTATGGTGAAATGGCAGATGCCAAAGCCCTGCTGGAGTCAATTGCACGCAGTTTCGGCTACCACTATGGCACACACAAGAAAGTACGCGTAAACACCA
Source organism: Chitinophaga sp. OAE865 (assembly GCF_040546735.1). NCBI lineage: Bacteria > Pseudomonadati > Bacteroidota > Chitinophagia > Chitinophagales > Chitinophagaceae > Chitinophaga > Chitinophaga sp. OAE865. Next base: position 1,893,557 of record NZ_JBEPOF010000001.1, read on the forward strand.
TCTCCCAGTCGCCGGTTAAAACAACTGCAGGTGGCGGTGTGAAAGGTTTCGATGGCTTTATGTCTTATGCAGAAAAAATGAGCCCATTGGGTAACGCCACTGCAGACGAGTGCGCCAGCTATGCTGTGGCCATGTTCTCTGACCTCACCAGGATGGTGACTATGCAGAACCTGTTCCACGACGGTGGTTTCTCCTTCACCGGTGTTTCCAAGCCAGTGATCGACCAGATGGAAAAATAAATATACTTATTTATTGAGCCCGGCGATGTGGCGGATGATGACATCATCATTGCAGCATCGCCGGATCAGCAGATACCAAAATAAAAGCCGCTTCCTTATCAGGAGCGGCTTAGTAATTATTTGTCATAGTAAAACGGGAGTGTGCGGTAAGCGATAGTGGCTAATATTCATCCTCGTTAAAGAAGAAGTCGTCCTGCGACGGATAATCAGACCAAATATCTTCAATCCCCTCATAAATTTCTCCCTCATCCTCCAGCTCCTGAAGGTTCTCGATTACTTCGATCGGTGCACCGGAACGAATGGCGTAGTCGATAAGTTCGTCTTTAGTAGCTGGCCATGGAGCGTCCTCCAGGTATGAAGCTAATTCTAATGTCCAGTACATCTTATTAAAATTTTTACTTTTTAATTTTCCGCAAAAGTATTATTTAATTTGAAATAAACAACTTTTACTATTTTATCGGTTAATTACTTTTCTTTGGGTTATGCTAACCGCTCGCAATGTCACCAAAAATTATTCCAATTTACCCATATTAAAAGGGGTAGATATTACTGTCAGTAAGGGAGAGATAGTAACTATCGTAGGATCGTCCGGGGCGGGCAAAAGCACTTTGCTGCATATTCTCGGAACCCTTGATACGCCTACTGCAGGGGAGATATGGCTGAATGATGTCAATCTGACGGCTTTAAAGGGAAATACCCTGGCCGATTTCAGGAACCGTCATATTGGCTTTATTTTCCAGTTCCATCACCTGCTGCCGGAATTCACCGCCCTGGAAAATGTTTGTATCCCCGGCTACATTGCCGGTACCCGGAGAAGCCAGGTAAAGGAAAAAGCCGTGTTCCTGCTGGAAACGCTGGGCCTCAAAGACCGGCTGGAGCACAAACCCAACGCCCTCTCCGGCGGAGAGCAGCAAAGAGTGGCCGTGGCGCGCGCCCTGATCAATGATCCTGACGTGGTAATGGCCGATGAGCCAACCGGTAACCTCGACTCCCGCAACGCAAGGGAGCTGCATCACCTTTTTATGGAACTGCGGGATCAGCTGAAGCAAACCTTTATCATTGTTACGCACAATGAAGAGCTGGCGCCTATGAGCGATCGTCAGCTGGTGATGAAGGATGGTAGAATTATTTAGCCGTAAATACGGATGCCGGCCCTGAAAGTATTACAGTGTGCATTTACGATATCACGGATATGGGTGGAATAACCGCCTCCCATGGCCACTGCACAGGGAATATGATGTTGCCGCAGTGAATGGAAAACCATTTCATCCCGCTCAAGGCAGCCCTGCTGCGTTATTTTCAGCTTCCCGAACTTGTCTGTTTCCAGGATATCCACCCCGGAGAGATAAAAAACAATATCGGGTTTTACCCGGTTAATCAGCACAGGCAGAGCATCTTCAAGTAATTGCAGGTAGGCGCCGTTATCCATACTGTTTGCCAGGGGAATATCCCAGTCGGACACTTCTTTGTGAAAGGGATAATTGTGCGCGCCATGCATACTAAACGTATATACATGGGGGTTACCTGCAAACAGCGCCGCGGTACCATTGCCCTGGTGAACGTCCAGGTCTATCACGAGCGCCTGCCGGATCAGTTGCCTGTGCAGCAGGTAATTGGCGGCTACGGCAAAATCGTTGAGCAGGCAGAAGCCTTCCCCATGATCTGCAAACGCGTGATGGGTACCTCCTGCCACGTTAAAACCAATACCATGATCCAGCGCATGCAGCGAAATGTCAATGGTGCCCTGTGTAATAACGATTTCGCGTAAGGTGAGGGCGGGCGACTGCGGGAACCCTATCTTCCGCTGTTCACGCGGTTCCATCGTTTGATCCCGCAGCTTATGCCAGTACTCCGCGGTGTGTGTGAGGAGGATAATGTCTTCTGTGGCGGGTTCAGGGGCGAACAACTGCCCGGGTGTAATAACACCTTCCCGCAGCAGCTGGGCAGGTATCAGTTCATATTTGAGCATCGGGAAGCGATGATCGGCCGGCAGGGGATGGGTATATATATCGTGACTGGCAATTATCATTGTGCTCGTATAATCGATTTTCCGGCTATTACAAACACGGGGTCCCTTTCGTCAGGGTCAAGGGTAGCCGAGCCGGTAAAGTGGCCAAAAGCGGGTAAAATGCCGCAATGGCGGCCAAAATAAAAACAAGGTAAACGCAGTCGTTGCCTGCCTGCACCCTGCATTACAAAAGCCGGGTGCAGGTGCCCGGAAAAAGTATAGGCGAAGCCATTGTTATCTTCACAAGGCTCATGGATAAAATGAATGTTACGCAGGGTAAGCGCAGGATGTATGTTGATCTGCAATTGTTCGTACACATCATCGGCCATGATATCATGGTTACCTTTTACGAGGTCGAAGGAGATCCGGGAAAACTGTTGCCGCCATAGCCTGAAATACTGCACTTCGTTATTTTCCCGGCTATGGAACATATCGCCCACTATAATGATCCGCTCCGGCAGATAATGGGTGATCAACTGTTGCAACCGGAAAAGGTCTTCCTGTACAATGCCCGCCGGTACTGCAATTCCGGCCTTCCGGAAATGAGCAGCTTTCCCCAGGTGCAGATCTGAAAGGATCAGCGCTTTCTCTTCTTCCCAAAAAATTGCCCGCTGGGGCGATAAATGCCAATGCTGCTCCTGAAAGTGAAATATTTCCCCAACCACTGGTTCAACTGTTTTTTAATGAGGTGCAAATTAGAGATTTCTTAGCCGTTCACCGTGATCAATTTTTTGATCCTGTCTTCCAGCTTTTCACTGGTCATGGTATCACGCAAACTGTCTACCTTAATAGGAAAGCAGAAAGGTGTAAGCTTTTGCGGTGTGGTGATCACAATCCGGCTTACTGCGATACGTTCCAGCGTTTCCCTCAACCGGGCTTCTTCCATCTGGTAAAAGAAAGCTTCATTGAATGCCTGTTTCAGCAACAGGTTTTGCGGATCATAATCCCTGAACACATTGAACAGCAGCGACGCTGATGACTGCAGGTGACGGTTGGCCTTGTGTTTGCCAGGATAGCCCTGGAATATTAAACCGGCTATTACTGCGATATCGCGGAACTTGCGGCGGGCCATTTCCGTGGCATTTACACTGGTTTGCAGTTCGGTCAGCAGGTTTTCGGTAGAAAACAGTTCTTTGGCATTTTCGGCTGTTAAGGGGATAGGCTGGTCGGATAACAATTCAAAACCATAATCGTTCATAGCCATAGAAAAAGTAATGGGTTGGATACGGCTGATCCGGTAGGCCAGCAGTGCTGCCATTACTTCATGTACAAGTCGCCCTTCAAAGGGATATACGAAAAGATGATAACCATCCTTTGTATTGATCTGTTCAATCAGCAGCTCGCCTGCTTTGGGAATATGCGACAGCTCTTCTTGTAAATTGAACAGCGGTTGCAGGGCGATCAGCTCAGGATCTTTTGTGTTCCTTGATAAGGCTTCATTGAATTTTTCCCGGAGCATGCGCCCCAGGTTCGACGACAAAGGGATACGGCCTCCCTGGTAGCTGGGTACGATGGATCTTTTCGAATTTGATTTGCGGACCAGTACCGTCATATCCTTGATCAGCACAAATTCAAGGTTGCGGCCAGCCAGCGTAAAGGAGTCGCCGGGAGATAACCGGGAAATAAAGCTTTCCTCTATTACGCCAATGTAGCCACCGCTCATAAACTTCACTTTCAGCATGGCATCACTTACAATAGTACCGATGTGCAAGCGGTGGCGCATGGCCATCATGCGGCTGCGGCAGATATAGAAATTACCTTCCCGTTCTACTTTTTTGAATTCATCATAACTGCCCAGGGCGTCACCACCGGTGGTAAGAAAGGAGAGTAGCCACTGCCAGTCATCTTCCGTGATATGCTGATAACAAAAGGTATGTCGTACTTCTTCCCAGATGTCGGTGGCATGAAAGCCGTCGGATACTGCCAGTGTCATCAGGTACTGGAGCAATACATCATAGGCAAGTAGCACAGGCATCCGGCTTTCAATGAGATCCTGTTCCATAGCTGCTTTCAGTGCAGCCGCTTCTACCAGTTCCAATGCATGTGTGGGCAAAAAGAAAATTTTGCTGATAGCCCCGGGCTGATGCCCGCTGCGGCCGGCCCTCTGGAGAAAACGGGCCACTCCTTTGGGGCTGCCTACCTGTATCACACTGTCTACCGGCCGGAAATCCACGCCCAGATCCAGGCTGGCGGTACATACCACCGCTTTCAGGATGCCGTTGTGCAGGGCTTCTTCCACCCATATGCGCAGTTCCATGTCTATAGACCCGTGATGCAGTGCCAGTGCACCGGCCAGCATGGGATCTTCCCGTAGCAGCGCCTGGTACCACAGTTCAGATTGGGACCGGGTATTGGTGAATATCAGCGTGGTTTGACTGTCGTTGATAACAGGAAGCGCCTGTGGCAGCATTTTGATCCCCAGGTGCCCTGCCCAGGGATAGTTTTCTATTTCATGGGGGATCACGCTTTTCAGGGCAATATTCTTTTTCAGTTTGGCGCGGATAATAAGCCCATCGCTGTGATACGGTCCCAGCAATACTTCCATGGCTTCGTCGAGGTTGCCGATAGTAGCGGAGATCCCCCATACCTTCAGCTGGTTTTCACGCAGTCCTCTCAGGCGGCTGAGGGCAAGCTCCACCATCACGCCGCGCTTGCTGCCTATGAGCTCATGCCATTCATCCACCACAACGGTGTGCAGGTGTTTAAAGACGGAGGGGTATTCTTTCTGGGCCAGCAGCAGGTGCAGGCTTTCCGGTGTAATGATCAGCACTTCCGGCATTTGCTTTTTTTGTGCTGCGCGGGTAGAAACAGGCGTGTCGCCGCTGCGGATGCCTACCTGCCAGGGAACATTGAGCTCCTGCAGCGCGCTTTCCATGGCCCTGCCCAGGTCTTTGGCGAGTGCGCGCAGCGGTGTTATCCACAAAAGCTGTAAGCCATTTTTTGTTTTACGGGTATAATCCTTTGGGTGCGCATCAATCCATGCGATAACGGCTCCCAGGAACAGGGAGAAGGTTTTCCCGAAGCCGGTAGGGGCATTTACAATTCCCGATTTACCCTGCAGGTAAGCTTTCCAGGCATCCTCCTGGAATTTGAAGGGCTTCAGGTCTTTTTCGCCCAGCCAGTTATTGATCACTTTCCATCCACCCGAACGTTGTTGCATAGGAATGAAATTAGCATAAAATGATAAATCGTGAAACGCTTATTTTTGCGTTATGCTCGCAAAATTTTTCCATCTCACCGAACATCAGACAACTGTAAAAAAAGAAATACTGGCAGGGTTAACCACCTTTTCAACTATGGCATATATACTGGCGGTTAATCCCAGTATCCTGTCGCGCACAGGAATGGATTTTAATGCGCTGATCACTGCTACGGCACTGGCGGCAGCCATTGGTACGCTGGTAATGGCGTTGTATGCCAGGCTGCCTATAGGCGTGGCGCCGGGGATGGGATTGAATGCTTTTTTTGCTTATACTATTGTGTCCTCTATGGGCTATAGCTGGCAATTTGCGCTGACCGCCGTGTTCCTGGAGGGGATTATTTTTATTTTTTTGTCGATGTTCCGGATCCGGGAGGCGATCATCAACAGCATACCGGAGAACCTGAAACATGCCATTTCAGTGGGTATAGGCTTATTGATCGCACTGATAGGGATGGCCAATGCGGGCATTATTGAAACGGGTATGCACCATGTGGGCAACGGAAAACTGGATGGAGTGATCCTGAAAATGGGAAACATTACCAGTATAGGCCCCCTTATTGCATTGATAGGGCTGATTGTCAGCGCTGTGCTGATGTACCGTAATGTGAACGCTGCATTGCTGATCGGCATACTGGCGGCCACGGTGGCAGGAATCCCGCTGGGAATTACGCATTTCCCGGCAAACGGCCAGCTGGTAAGCCTTCCGCCTTCGCTGGCGCCGGTAGCCTTCAAACTGCAGTTTGATAAGATATTCAGCCTAGATATGGTGATGATCCTCTTCACCCTGCTGATGGTAAATCTTTTTGATACTGTAGGTACGCTGATAGGGCTTTGTAATAAAGCCGGGCTGCTGGATGAGAAAGGAAGACTGCCCCGCGCCAAACAGGCGTTGATGGCAGACGCAGTAGGCACTACTGCGGCAGGGTTATTAGGTACCAGCGTGGTAACGGCTTATGTGGAAAGCGCCAGTGGTATTGCAGCAGGAGGTAAAACCGGTTTAACATCCCTTACAGTGGCTGTAATGTTCCTCCTTTCCCTGTTCTTTGCCCCGGTGTTTGCCATGATCCCGCAGGCGGCTACAGCACCCGCGCTGATCATTGTAGGTATGCTGATGATGGGGGCTGTTACCAAAATAGATTTCAACGATGTAACAGAAGCGATTCCTGCGTTTTTAGCTATTGTGATGATGCCTTACAGTTATAGCATAGCAGAAGGGATTGTGTTTGGTATGTTGTCTTACGTATTGTTGAAAGTATTAACCGGGCAGTACAAAAGCATCAGTCCTGTTATGTATGTACTGGCAGTGTTGTTTATCATCACTTTTCTTGTGAAGTAATTATTCTTTTAATGTAACGGTATCGTCGCCTACGTAAAGGGTATGCATCATACCACATTTAAGCGCATAGTTATTTTTCTGATGCCCTACGGGGAAATTGAAACACACAGGATAATTGAAATCCTTTACTTTTTCCAGCACCATATCGTATACTGTTCTGCCAAATTCTTCGCCGGGATCATCCGGTTTAATGCGGTTAAATCCGCCAATGATAAGACCGGCGAGGTTGTCGAGCTTATGTGAGCGCTGGAGGGTGCCCAGCATACGGTCAAGGCTATACGGATATTCCCCTACTTCTTCCAGGAACAGGATCTTGCCGTTTGTATCAATTTCAGAGTTAGTGCCCGACATACTTTGAATAATGGAGAGGTTGCCGCCGGTGATCACGCCCCGTGCTTTTCCTTTGCGGTTACGCGTATCCGGCAATGCGGTGTATTGCATTTTTTTACCGGTAAGCGCCTGGTAAATAGACATGATGGTATCCTGAACAACAGGATCTGATTTTCCGAAATCATCGGGGAAGCTATTGCACATTTTTGAGTGCAGGGACGCTATGCCGAAATGCCGTCCGATATGGCAATGCAGTACTGTCGCATCGCTAAATCCGATCACCCATTTGGGTTTCCGCTGAAAGTGCGAGAAATCGAGCTTGTCAATGATCCGCGCGGTGCCATAGCCTCCACGGCCACACATAATTGCTTTTATATCATCATCGTTCAGCATGGCCTGCAGGTCGGCAAGCCTTTTGGCATCAGTTCCGCCGAAGCTGTAGTCGCGGTCGCCAACGGTTTTGCCTATACGTACATTAAACCCCCAGCTTTCCATAATCCGGATAGCAGGTTGTATTTCATCCCTGTTAATGTATCCCGCAGGACAGGTAATGCCAATGATATCGCCGGGCTTCAGATAAGGAGGAACAAGTGGCTCCTTCTTATCTGAAGGGACGGATAATCCAATGCCGGCAAGTGTTTGCAGCGCAGGTAATCCTGCGCCGGTGGTAATAAGGGCAGACAAAAAGTGTTTCCGGTTCATACGCTTAAAATAAGCATATTTCGCCAGATAACTATGCTGTGATCATTTCGCGGATAGACCAGTGGGCAACGTATTGTTCATCTTTCAACCGGATGATGTCAATAATGCGGAGGGTAGCTTTCCGGCCGGTGGGCGCCTGGCCCATAAAAGGAGCGGAGAAGGTACCTGTAAAGGCTTTATGGGTAACTACTTTATCATCTTCCGCTATCATATCAAAAATTTCCAGCTGAAGATCCGGCATAGCAGGATGTAACAATTTTAAAATAAAATCGCGGGTGGCATTGCGGTCCTTGCTGCCTTCCGGCGCCGTATGATTTACAAAGTCCGGCGCAACGATTTCTTCAAACGCCTGCAGGTTGCCTTTCACCAGGAACTCTTCATTGAAGCGTTTTACCACTGCCTTATTCTTTTCGGATAATGTTTGCATCTTCTTCCTTTTTTATGCACACAAAATTATCGCGGAATATTTACGGCCGGTAACGGGAAAAGCTCAGATGATCGCCTTTTTGGCTCTGATATGATTGGGAGTGAGGCCATAGCGCTGTTTGAAGATGCGGATAAAATGCGATGTGCTTTCAAAGCCACAGGTGGCGGCTATTTCGGCTACCTGCTGTGTAGTGGACTCCAGCAATGTGCGTGCATAAGATAGCCGTTGTTCATTGATCCACCGGCGCGGGGATGTTTGATACTGCTGTTGGAAATCACGTTTAAAAGAAGCCAGGCTGCGGCCGGATAACCTTGCCATCTCATCCAGGGTAACCGGCTGAAACAGGTGTTGCTTTACAATGAATGTAATGTCCTGTGGCTGTGCATATACAATCTGCTGCATAAAGGCAAGTACGGAAGCATGCTGTGGTGTGCCCAGTAATAGGAGGAAGGCCTCGTATAACTTTACAGACAGCAAGGCTGCCAGCGTAGATGGCGCCTGCCTGAAGTAAGCAGTGTACTGCTCTCTGAAAGCCTCCAGCAATGGAGTGACCGGGACTGTGAGATAGTTGGTGGCAGCAGCTTTTACCGGTGTTGTATAATTGTATTTGTGCAGGAACCTGCGCAGTTGTTCATCTGAAAAATATAACAGCAAACTTTGAAACTGTAATCCATCTTCCACAAAATCCGACATCACATAGAAGCCACGTTTCATCAATAGTATAGAGCCTGCTTCTACTTTCACGGTGCGATGGTCGAAATGTAAAAGTTTATGCCCTGTTAATACAAATATCATTACATTTTCCGTCAGGAATATGGTGCGCTTATCGGCCCTGTTTCTTTGCTTTAGCTGGGCAAAATGCATGTTGCCTGCTTTAAGGATCTGTTGGCCCTCCTGGTTTGTTGGAAATTTGACTAACATAGGATAAAGGTAAGGGAAATTGGTTTTTAACCTTTCCACATCCCAAACGTTATTATTAATGGCAGCATTTTTGAATCTATTTCCAAAACCTGATGCTATGCGTCTCCTCTTTTTTTGTTTATCACTTCTATTTGTTACCACTGTGGTAACCGTCCAGAAAAGCGCCTGGCTTATTACACCCGGAAAATCTATAGGGCAGATAAATCTTGAAGCTCCTGCCCAGAGCCTTTCCGTATTGGGAAAACCGGATGGCGGCGATGCAGCCATGATGAAAGCATGGCGCATCTGGTACAGCCGCAGAAAAGATAACAGCATTGATTCATCACATATGCTGGCGGTATTTACTGCTATGCGTACCCAGGATACACAATATGTAAAACAGATCCGGGTCAATTCACCGAAATTCAGAACCAGTAAGGGAGTAGGGCCGGGAAGTACTATTGCCGCTATCAGGAAAGCATATCCCGGTGTGGAGAAAGCGCAGGCTTATGAATCGGCAAATAAAGCAAGAAAGATTGTGGTGTATGAAGACAAAAAACTGGGAATTGCCTTTGAAACGGCTAATTCCCGGAGCAGGAAACCGGTATGTTCCATGGTAGTTGTTTTTGATCCCGGTGAATCTGCTGCGGGTGTCCTGGATTTTCATACAGGGTTTGATCTTATGAACCCCGTGGTTCCATAGTTTTTGCCGGGCTTCTCTTTTTCTCCGTCGGGCCGGGATCTGCAAAGCGCCGGCCATTATGCGCGGCTGATAAACTTTCCTTTTTAGAAAATTCATAAACGGAGGGATAAGCCATTTGGTTACTATAACCGCTAACTTTTTATCTTGTGTTCTTTACACCTATATTATAACTAACAGCGACGCCGGCTATACCATGAATATCGGGGTTATATTGATTGTTATTAAAGAGATAAGAAAAACTAACACCGAATGAGTGATGACTAACCGGGAATCTTATCCCCGTACCAAGTGCAACGCCCGACACATGTACCTGGTTGGTGGTTACTTCTTCATCATCCACAAATTCCACACTGCGGGTGGAATTCTGAAAACCATAACCTGCACCTGCATAAAATCCCCATTTTGTAAAATCCTTCCTGGAGGCCGCGTTCCCGTAATTCCATGTTAAAAGGAACGGTACGTTGGCCATGAAGATACTGGTAGAATTGCCACCGGTATTGCTGTTGTAATTATCACCGATAGAGGTACCAAGACCAAGCTGTACACCGGCAGAGATCACCGATTTACCGGAGAAATGTATCATGTTCAGCCGGGGAGAATAAACGATTCCTCCGCCCAGGAAATTATGCGTGGAAAATAATCCTCCGCCTATTGCATGGGAAAACAAGGGCGATTGCGCCCGGGCAGTAACACATTGTATTAAAAAGCATCCTGCACACAGTAATGCGTATAGTCGTAACATTGGTACCGGGAATAGTTTCAGAGATACTGTGTTAGCGTTAAAAAACTACCTGGTGTGTAGCTTTAATCACTGAAATAACAAATATACTTTGTGTATGGCTCAGATTATCCAACTCACCAAGTTTGTTCACATAAAATTCACGGTATTCGTCCATGTCTTTCACCTGTACCTTGATCATGAAGTCGAATTCACCGGAGATATTCAGGCATTCCGTTACTTCTGTAAAGCTGAGTATTTCCTGGATAAATTTCCTGCCGCATTTTTTATTGTGTTCTTTCAGTGTGATATAACATAACACGGTAAGGCTCTTATTAATTTTCCTGGGGTCTACTATGGCGGCGTATTGCTTGATAACGCCTGCCTGCTCCATCTTCCGTATGCGTTCATATACCGGGGTAGTACTGAGGTTTAACTGACGGGCTATATCCCGGATGGTCATTTTAGCATCCTCTTGTAATAATTTCAGGATGCCAAGATCTTTTTCATCCAGGTTTAATTGTATATCCGTATTATTTTCTTTTTTACCGGCCATGAGTATTTCAGTTTGGAACAAATATCTGATTTATTGAAAGATAATGGCTGTTTATTCTAAATTTTTAATAATTAAATGTCGTTTGAGATGTTTTATTAGGTTTGTGCCGTGAAACGAAAACGGATTATATTGACCGTAGCCTGTATGGCTATTTTCTTTGAAGCGCTGGATGTGTCTGTGCTTAATATGGCCATTCCACAGATGGAATCATTTTTCCATTTCGGTGTAAACGCCATTCAGTGGGTGCAAACAGTGTATGTATTATTTTATGCAGGATTTGTATTACTTGGCGGCAGGTTAGCAGATACTGTAGGGAAGAAGAAGGTATTTGTGACAGGCGCCAGCTGTTTTGTGATGGCGTCCCTGGCGGCGGGATTTGCCACGGGCTTTCCCTGGCTGCTGGTATGCAGGGCCTTGCAGGGAGCAGGCGTGGCGCTGGCCATCCCGGCAGCAATGGCTGTTATTACCAATACCTTTACTGAACCTGCTGAAAGGAACCGTGCCTTTGGTGTTTTTGGCGCCACTGCTGGTATCGGGTTTGCTACGGGGCTGGCCACGGGCGGCTTAATCAGTAATTATCTTGGCTGGCAATGGGTGTTTTTTATTAACGTGCCCGTAATAGGATCGGCCATTATACTGGCCATGATCTATATTCCGGCAGACGAAAAGCCGGTGGTAAAGCCGGAGCATAACCTGTTGAGCGCTCTGCTGATCACCTGCCTTATGATGCTGGCGGCGTGGCTTATCCATGATCTTGGTAATATTACCCATCACTTTGTTCAGTATGGTTTGTGGTTGCTGCTGTTCCTCGCCGCAGGTATATTTTTTATACGCCGGGAACGCGTGCATCCTTCACCGTTAGTAAACTTCCGCTTGTTCCGGTTACACGGAGTGATCACAGGAAACATTGGTGCAGTAATGCTTGGCAGCATCTTTCTGAGTTATATCTTCATGCTTACATTATACCTGCAGAAAGATCTCCGTTTCACATCCTCACAAGCGGGGCTGCTGTTATTTCCTTTCAGTATTTTATCCGGTATTGTTTCGAAATTCATACTGCCACATCTTTTCAGAACATTGGGCGTAATAAAAACAGCCATGCTTGGTAATACATTTATGGGGGCCGGTATCCTGTTTTTTATGGCCAGTTATTTTACGGATTATTCTTTTTTATTTATTCTCTGCGCAGCAGCCTGTATTAATTCATTTGGTATGGCCATCACATTTCCCTGCGTAACCATCCTGGCAGTGCAATCTGTACCGGAGCCGCAGCAGGGACTTGCTTCGGGGATCAACGGTACGGCCAATGCATTAGGAGGCGGACTGGGCTTATCTTTATCAGCACTGGTGATGCAGCTGGCAGCAACAAAAGGCTGGAGCAGTTATAGTGTCGCGTTAACCATGCTGGTGATCATTGCGGTGCTGTCTGTTGTACAACTAGGGGTGTTCTACCGGAAGAATGCGTCAGCTCCCGGTGTTGTGCCCGTTCACCCGTAACAGCTCTTTCAGATCTTCCAGGGTATTGATCTCTGCTACGGGCTTGTCTTTCCTCCAACGGTTAATACGCGGGAAACGCAGGGCAACGCCGGATTTATGACGATTGGAAGCGGCAATGCCTTCAAAGGCAATTTCAAATACCAATTGGGGTTGCACTGTTCTTACGGGGCCGAATTTTTCAAGGGAGTGGCGTTTGATCCAGTTATCAACTTCGGCAATTTCTTTATCTGTAAGGCCGGAATAGGCTTTGGTAAAGGGTACCAGCTGATCCCCGTCTTTCACCGCAAAAGTATAATCGGTATATAAATTTGAGCGACGGCCATGGCCTTTCTGTGCATATATCATCACCGCGTCTATGGTGAGCGGGTCAATTTTCCACTTCCACCAGTCGCCACGCTTGCGGCCTACCTGGTAAGCAGCAGCCTTTCTTTTGAGCATTAATCCTTCGCTGCCTTTATCGCGCGACTGTAACCGCAGTTGTGTTAATTCATCCCAGCTATCGAAAATAATTTCCGGTGATAATTGTAACACTGGCGCCTGTATGTTTTGCACCAATGTTTCCAGCAGGGCACGCCGTTCTGCCAGTGTTTTTTCCCGGATATCTGTTCCTTCCCATTCCAGCAGGTCATAACTAAGGAAGATGACCGGCGCTTCCTGCAACTGTTTGCGGGTTACATTTTTACGGCCAATTCTTGTTTGCAGTGTTTGAAATGGCAATGGTAATCCATCTGCAAAAGTCAGTATTTCCCCATCCAATACAGTTCCATCCGGTAATGCAGTATTCAGGGGAACAAATTCCGGGAACTTTTCGGTGATCAGTTCTTCCCCCCGCGACCATACGAACAGTTGTCCTTCCCGCTTGATGATCTGTCCGCGGATCCCATCCCATTTCCATTCCGCCTGCCATTCTTTTTCCGTTCCCAATGTTCCGGGCGGTCCTTCCAGTGCGTAAGCCAGGTAAAATGGGTAAGGCCGCGACGCGTCTGCACCGGTAGTATGCTGATGTAACAATTCTTCGATGGTAACATTATGCGGATCCCAGTTGCCGCTGATCATATGTGAAAGGGTAGCAGGCTCGATGTCGTAAGTTCTGGCCAATGCGTTCACCATCATTTTCTGCGACACGCCTATACGAAAGCCCCCGGTGATCAGTTTGTTGAACACAAACCTTTCCCCGTTATCCAGGGCATCCCATGCCTGTAAGATAAAAGCCTGTTTGGTTTCTTCCGTTGCTTTTTCCAGTTGCTGCAGCTGTTCCAGCCAGTAGTGGAGAGGAGCGGCTACGGGCTTTGTCCGCGGCGGAAGCAGTAAGGCTATGGTTTCACCGAGATCGCCTACTGTATGATAGCATTCTTCAAAAAGCCAGTCGGATAACCCCGTAACCTGTATGCACCATGTTTTAAGCTGTGTGCTGTTAACCGTCCGTTTAGGGCGGCGCCCGGAAAACAAGGCCAGCACCCATGTTTTATCTTTATCCGGCGCTGTGGCAAAGTATTGGCTCAGCGCCCCCAGCTTCTCGTTGGTTTTGGTGCTGTTGCTTAATAATTGTACCAGTTCAGCAAATTGTTGCACGGTTTAAGATTCTGGGTTATTAATAATTTCTTCATCGCCATAAGAAGTAGTTACTTCTCTGGCGGCAATACCTTTCTCTGTCAGATAACGGGCAAATACGCTGCTGAAGCCATGTGTGGCATATACCTGTTCAGCGCCGGTAGCGGTAACTGCGTCCAGCAGCCCGGCCCAGTCGGCATGATCAGATAACACGAAGCCCGCATCCGCATTCCTGCGCCGCATATTACCGCGAACCTGCATCCAGCCGCTGCAGATGCCCAGGGAATAAGGCTGGAACCTGCGCATCCATACATTATCTTCTGCCGAAGGCGGTGCAATGATCACGGCATTCTTAAAAGCTGTTTTTGGTGTTTCAGGAGTGATCCTTTCCACGGGAGGTAAAGGCCAGCCTTCCTGTAACAGTACTTCATGCGGAATGGCAATGGCGCCATGGGCCAGGAAGTGATCCACTTTGTCTTTCAGGTGATACAGCAGCCGTTGTGCTTTACCAAGACTGTAAGCCAGCAGTACACTGGCTTTACCGGCCTGCTGGTTTTCATATATCCATTGGGTGATACCATTGAAGATCTGTTGCTGAGGCGCCCACCGGTAAATGGGCAGGCCGAAAGTAGATTCTGTGATAAAGGTATGGCAGCGGATGGGCTCAAACGGGGCCGATAGCCCGTCGTTCTCCAGTTTGTAATCGCCGCTGGCTACCCACACTTCCCCATCCTGCTCTACCCGTATCTGTGCTGAGCCAATAATATGACCTGCGGGATGCAGGGACACTTTCACGCCATTAAAGAAAATAGTTTCCCCGTAAGCAACGCCCTGCACCTTTATATCATTACCAAGTCGTAGCCGTAGCAAGGGAACACTGGCATTTTCACATAAGTAGTATTGATTTCCCCAGCGGGCATGGTCAGAATGCGCATGTGTGATCACAGCGCGCTTAACGGGTTTCCAGGGATCGATGTAGAAATCCCCTGCACCGCAGTATATGCCGTTATCGGTGAATTGCAGCACGTTCATATAGGGAATGTACGCAAAAAAAATCGTGCCACGACAACCGTCGTGGCACGATTCAGATGATGTTGCGAGGCAACTATTTATTCATTTTAATATCTGCGCTGTCCCCCTTCTGGATAATGTAGATATTTTTATTTTCAAAGTAGGAAGGTGTTTGTTCTCCTTCTTTCAGGTACACCGGCAGAAAATTGTAATTAGTGATCACTTTAGGTGCATTACTCACCATGCTGTTGAAATAAACGCCATTGGTATACAGCAGTTTCACAAAGTAGTAGGTCAGGTCAAAGCCTTTGAAAGCCATGTCCGACGGGCGTGCCTTGTATACCCTGCGGAAATAATCGGAGATATACTTGCTATAGTAATCTGTTTTGTCGTTGTAATAGGGAGATGAATAATATACCTGTAAGCCTTTAAACTCGGGCTCTTTCAGCTTGATCACATCCCAGGTGGGCATACCAAAGATCTGCAGGGGATAGGTAGCAGCGGAAACGCTCAGCTTACGCAGCAGGCTTTTGGCGCCGGCTTCATCCAGGGCAGTTACAATAACAGCATTGGTACGGTCTGTAAGCAGGTATTTGGAAATTTCTTCCGGTGTGGTGGCTTCATTCCATACTACTTCGCGGATCCTCGATTTCCTGGTGCTTTCCATCTTTTCGTAGGAAGCCCTGAAATCTGCTGCCAGTCTTGTTTCAAAGGCAGTGTTCCTGCGGAACAGCACGATGTTCTTATTGGTGAAAGCGTCCTGGATATAATTCTGGAGCGCATCACAATGTGTTTTCAATGTGCTGTTAGAGATATATAAAAACGGGTTGTCGCTGATACCGCCATCGTTGGGATAGGTACCGGAAACGAAATTGATCTCTTTGCTTTTGGCAAAATCGCTAAGTTCTTTCAGTTCGGGATTGCTTACTGCTCCGAGGATCAGGTCTGTTTCGTCGAGTGCTTTGCTGCGGATCAGGGAAGATACGCTCTGCCTGGCTTTGCTGTCGTATACGGTCACTTTCAGGTTATATCCCAGTTGCTGCAGGGTATCCAGTGCAAGCTGGGCACCTTCATAAAATTCAAGACCGGGCAATACATACCGGGGCATAGTGCGGCCGGGGATTTCTGTACTGTTGGCAAAAACGGAATCGAGGTATAATGGTGCAAAGAATGCAATGTTGTAAGAGGCTTTTTTAACTTCTTTACCGAATGCAGGTACATTAAAAGGCGCCTTTGCAGCTTCTTTCTTATTATCCTCCGGTTTTTTTTCCGGTTTAGGTTTACTCAGAGATGGTGGTGGCCCGTCTACCTTACTGGTGCTTTTCCTGGTAGATGAGCAGGAGCTGATCAAAACCAATAAAGCCAATCCGGATAACAGGTGCTTAATAGAAACTAAGTGGTTCATAATTGGCGCTAATTTACAAAAATCATTCCGGGGAATGTGAAATAAAGCATTACGGAGTTATGGATAGAAGAAATTATTCTGTCTATCCACAACTCCGTAACTATAGCTCAGTATTTTATTGCCTCCTTTTTATTCCCACTCAATAGTAGCAGGCGGCTTGGAGCTGATATCGTATACCACGCGGTTGATGCCTTTTACCTTGTTAATGATGTCGTTAGACATTTTAGCGAGGAATTCATAAGGCAGATGCGCCCAATCGGCCGTCATACCATCTACGGAAGTCACTGCGCGTAAAGCTACCGTAAATTCGTAGGTACGTTCGTCGCCCATTACGCCAACGCTTTGTACCGGCAGCAGGATGGTGCCTGCCTGCCAAACCTTGTCGTATAAGCCTGCTTCTTTCAGCCCTTCTATATATACATTATCTGCTTCCTGCAGCATGTGTACTTTTTCGGGGGTAATGGCGCCAAGAATGCGGATAGCCAGTCCGGGGCCGGGGAAAGGATGACGACCCAGGAATATATCGCTGATGCCTATTTCACGGCCTACGCGGCGTACCTCGTCTTTAAAGAGAAAGCGCAGCGGTTCTACCAGCTGCATGTTCATTTTTTCCGGTAAGCCGCCTACGTTGTGATGGGATTTGATGGTAACGGAAGGGCCGTTCACAGAAACGGACTCAATTACATCGGGGTAAATAGTGCCCTGGCCCAGGAAGGAAATATCGGTGAGATGAGTGGCTTCCTGTTGGAAAACATCGATGAACAGGCCACCTATGATCTTGCGTTTTTGTTCCGGATCGGAAACGCCTGCCAGTTTCCCGTAAAAAAGATCTTTTGCGTTGACCCCTTTTACGTTCAGTCCCATATGTTTATAAGATTCCAGTACTGTTTCAAATTCGTCTTTCCTCAGCAGGCCATTATCCACAAATATGCAGAACAGGTTTTTACCGATGGCTTTATGGATCAGTTCTGCGGCAACAGTAGAATCAACGCCGCCGCTGAGGGCCATTACCACCCTTTTATCGCCTACCTGTGCTTTGATCCTTTCCACTGTTTCGTGTACAAAAGCGGCCGGAGTCCAGTCCTGGCTGCAGTTACAGATATGTAGCAGGAAGTTGCGCAGGATCAGTTTTCCTTCCAGGGAGTGGGTTACTTCCGGGTGGAACTGTAAGCCGAACATGGGGTTGGCTGCCAGGGTAGTATTTTTGAAAGCCGCTACCGGTATATTTTCTGTAGTGGCAATGATCTCAAATCCTTCGGGGATGCGTTTAATACTATCTGCATGGCTCATCCATACCTGGCTTTTTGCAGAGATATCATATAACAACTTTTCCTCTTTGTCGTTGTGCTCCATAAAGGCGCGTCCATATTCGCGGAGGTTGCTTTTTGCTACTTCGCCGCCAAAAACTTTGGCCATCATCTGGGCGCCATAGCAGATACCGAGTACCGGCACTTTTGCAGCAATGGCCGCAATATCAAGGATGGGCGCATTTTCGTCATTTACCGAAAAAGGACTGCCTGATAATATAACACCTTTAATGGTTTCATCCCAGGCAATAGGCTGAAGACAAGGTTTAATTTCGCAATAAACATTCAGTTCACGGATGCTGCGTGCAATCAGCTGTGTATACTGGGAACCGAAATCGAGGATAAGTATCTTTTCTGTCATGGTGGTGCAAAGATAAAGTCCTTCTACGAATTTCGGATTTGGAAATTCGAATTTCGGAAATCTGGCGTATCTTTCTGTTATAATTTAAACCCATGATATCAACAAAATCGTTCCTATGTCAGGCCGCTATGGCCTTTTCTGCTGCTGTACTCCTTTATTCCTGCGACGTAATCGGACAAAATCGTGTAAAAGGCAATGGTCATGTAATTAAAGAGGAAAGGAAGGTTGCGCCTTTTCACAGGATCAAGGTAGAGGGCAGCATGAACGTATATCTTACCCAGGGCGCTGCTAAAGCAGCTGTTATTGAGGCAGAGGATAATATTGCTCCGCTGGTGGAACTGGTGGAAGAAGATGACCGTCTCGTTGTAAGGATCAGGCGGGGCGTTTCCATCAGCACTCATAAAGACCTGAACGTGTTCCTCACCACTCCTGAGATAGATGACGCCAGCCTGGCCGGTTCGGGCGATCTGAAACTGGATGGGAAATTTACTTCCCGTTCTGATGTGAAATTCAGCCTGTCCGGTTCCGGTAATCTCAAGGGAGAAATCAATGCCCCTGCAGTAAAGGCTTCTATTGCCGGTTCGGGTGATATGAAGCTGAAAGGGGAAACAAAAGATGTGAACCTTTCCATTGCCGGCAGCGGTAACTTCGAAGGTGACGAGCTGCTGTCTGAAAATGTAAATGTTAATATTGCCGGTAGTGGTGATGCAGATGTTTACGCCAGTGTAAAACTGGAAGCGAAAATTGCAGGTTCCGGAAACGTAAATTATAAGGGTTCCCCCCAGATATCCTCTTCTGTAGCGGGTTCAGGCAATATTAATAAAAGATAGGCATCAACATTTACAAATCTTTAACATTTTAAATATCATATTTGTTAGTGTCAGACAGTTTATAGAGATGTTTTGAAGAAAACATATCAAAGTCCTTGAGTCCAGGTACAGCATTCGCCATAATTAACCCGCTGATGCTGTACCTGGCTGGGGCACAAGACAGAACCCCATAACAAATACCCCGCTCCATCAACATTTGCGTCAAATTATCATTAAATCACATGAATGATTGCTGTTTTTTTGTATGTTTACGGCTTGAATTGCAGATTTTACCGTTTGAATTGTTGATTTACGTTTTGAATTGTTGAACTCCTATTCCTTTTATGAACGAAAGACCGAAGGTCCTGGTGGTATATTATACACAAACAGGACAATTGAAAAGGATTATTGATCATGTGCTAGCCCCGCTGGAAGGCAAAGCCGACTTTACATTTGAGGAACTGGTGCCTGTAACGCCTTTCCCTTTCCCTTGGGGAAAGCAACAATTTTACGACACTATGCCGGAAACTGTTCAATCCACCCCACGTGGTATTAAACCGCTGAAAGTGGACGTGAATGCGCATTTCGACCTGGTTATCCTGGCTTATCAGCCCTGGTTCCTTTCCCCCTCACAGCCAACCGCTGCCTTCCTGCAAAGTGAGGCCGGCAAACAGCTGCTGAAAGGTAAAAAGGTGATTACGCTGCTGGGAAGCCGTAATATGTGGCTGAACGCACAGGAAAGAGTAAAAAATTACCTGCACCAGGCGGGTAGTACCCTTGTGGGTAACATTGTGCTGGTAGACAAATCACCTAATCTCATTTCTGTGATCACTATCCTGCGGTGGGCTTTCAAGGGAAAAAAAGAGGCCACCCGGTTTTTGCCGCAGGCAGGGGTACAGGAGAACGAGATCCTTACTTCCGGACGGTTTGCCGGGCCCATAGCCGCAGCACTGCAACAGGACAAATGGGATACCCTGCATTCGGAGCTACTGTCGCTCGACGCCGTGGAACTGCTTCCAAATCTGGTAGTCCTTGAAAATAAAGGTATCAGGGCATTCCGTTTCTGGGCTAAGTTCATCAGTGCAAAGGGCGGTCCTGGTGCGGCCTCCCGCCAGGGACGTGTATCCATGTACCGGGCATTACTGCTGGCAGGTATCTTTGTTTTAACACCTATATCCCTGGTTACTTCCATTATACAGTTAAATCTGAAAAAGGCCAAACTGCGCCGAGAGGTGGACTATTATAAGGGTATTTCCCTGAGATAAAAGCGTATCAAGTCCACCTTAAAGGTACACCAAAGCCTGGTGTAATGCTGGTACAAAGCGACCTTTACGCCGTGGCTTGATACTTGTAATTCCAATTAGAATTCTATATTTACGTCTGTATACAACGTATATTAAATTAAAATATATTTTACTGTGAGCTGGCTGGCAAGGCAAGACAGTTCAGACCAGGTTTTACATGTAGCCTTAAAAGACGAATAAATTCAAATGAAGGAAGTTTATATTACCAGGCTGTCTAAATTTTTACCGAACAAGCCTGTAGAAAATGATGAAATGGAGAGCATTCTCGGCATGGTAGATGGAAAGGCTTCCCGTGCGCGTTTGAAGATACTTGGTAACAATAAAATCAAAACCCGTTACTACTCTTTGGACAAGGAAGGGAAATCCACCCATTCCAATGCGGAAATGACAGCAACAGCTGTATCGCAATTATTCGATGAGCAGTTCCCCATCAGCAAACTGCAATTACTGGCTTGCGGTACCACTTCTCCGGATCAGTTGTTACCCAATCATGCCGCCATGGTGCATGGCATCCTGAAATGCCAGCCGGTGGAGCTGATTGCAGCTACAGGCGCTTGTGCTGCGGGGATGCAGGCATTTAAATATGCCTGGATGTCTATCCGTTGCGGTAATACTTCCAACGCTGTAAGCACCGGCTCTGAAAAATTCTCCGCCTGGATGCTGGCACAGAAATTTCAGCCGGAAGCTGAAAATCTGAAAAGTCTCGATGAAAATCCCATCATCGCCTTTGAAAAGGATTTCCTCCGCTGGATGTTATCAGATGGTGCCAGCGCCGCCCTTTTCCAGGATAAACCTAATGAAGAAGGTTTATCCCTGCGGGTTGACTGGGTAGAAATACTCTCATATGCCAATGAGCTGGAAACCTGCATGTATGCCGGCGCTATCAAACAACCGGACGGCACTACCACCGGTTGGATTGATATGACCCCGGAAGAATGGGCACAGCACAGCGTATTCTCCTTTAAACAAGATACCCGGTTACTTGGTAAAAATATTGTTCCTTCCGGAGCACAGATGTGGAAAGAGCTGGTAGAGCGCCACAATATTAATCTCGATGAAATAGATTTCTTCCTGCCCCACTTGTCATCTGAGTTTTTCAGGTTAAAGATAGATGAGGAAATTACCAGGTTAGGTGTTCCTATTCCTTTGGAGAAGTGGTTTACCAACCTGGCCAGCGTAGGTAATGTTGGTACGGCATCCCCTTACCTGATGCTGGAAGAACTGATGAACACCGGCCGCTTTAAGAAAGGACAGAAAGTTGTAATGATGGTTCCGGAAAGCGCACGTTTTTCATATGCTTATGCACACATCACTGTGGTGTAAGTAATCACTTCTAAAACTGCTCTCATGAAAAAAGAGGAAGTACCGCAGGATAGTGATAATCTGCATGAAGGTACATTCAAGCAAATTATGTATGCGGTGGATAATTCCGGTAATTATGTACAGGTGCAAAGCGCTGGCTGGGAGCCGGAAAATATTGCACAAGGCCAGGCCTGGGAAGAAGTAAATGAAAGGGTAAAAGCGGCGCGCGCCCGGGTAGAAGCAGGCGAAATAAGCCCTGTAGCCTATTATATGGAAAAGAACCTGATGGATCTGCCTTTGCTGGCCAGCTATGTAGGTAAATTCCAATGGCAGGTGAAAAGGCACATGAAACCAGGCGTTTTCAAAAAGCTCAGTCCCAAACTATTGCAGCGTTATGCTGATGCCTTCAAAGTGAGTTTAACAGATCTCTTGCAGATCAGATAAAGCATAATATTAATAACGGATTTGTGGGTAGGTGTTATCCGATGATCTTCCCACAGATCCGTTATTCGTAATGCTGCTACAAATAAAAATATGACTAATTCTTTTTTCCAACACAACCAGACCGCGCATTGTGAAAGTGGTGTAATATCAAACCTGCTGGGGCATTATGGTTTACAGATCAGTGAACCAATGGCATTTGGTATTGGTGCAGGTATTTTTTTCGGCCATCTGCCATTCCTGAAGGTAAACGGGGTGCCGGGCACCACCTATCGGATATGGCCGGGGGCTATTTTCCAGCGGGTGTGTAAGCGGTTGGGTGTGCGGATGGAGTCACAGAAATTTTCCACACCGGAAAAAGGAATGCAGGCGCTGGATAAAGTAATTGAAGCCGGTATTCCTGTTGGATTGCAGTCCAGCGTATATTACCTGCCTTACTTCCCCGCTTCCTACCGGTTTCATTTTAATGCACATAACCTGGTTGTTTACGACAAAAAGGACGGGCAATACCTCGTGAGTGATCCGGTAATGGATTCAGTGACCACCATTGACCCGGAAAGCCTGGCGCAGGCCCGCTTTGCCAAAGGATTCCCGGCGCCCAAAGGAAAAATGTACTACCCTGTACATGTACCTCCCGCCGCCTCATTTGAAAAGCCGATCAAAGCGGGTATAGAACAGGCATGTCACTTTATGCTGAAAGTGCCTATCCCCATGTTTGGTGTGAAAGGGATCCGTTTTCTTGCTAAAAGAGTAGCTAACTACGCCGAAAATCCCGGCGACCGGAAAGCGACGCTGTACCTGGGAAATATTATCCGTATGCAGGAAGAGATCGGTACCGGCGGTGCAGGCTTCCGTTTCCTGTACGCTGCATTTTTACAGGAAGCAGCGGTGTTACTGAAGAAAGATGAACTGAGCAAACTGGCGGGAGAACTGACGCAAACCGGGGACTTATGGCGTAATTTTGCATTTGCCGCTGGCCGTGTATGTAAAAGCAGATCAGCAGACAATGTTTCCTATAAAGAGCTGAGCCAGATGTTACTGGAATGCGCGGCCTCCGAAGATGCTTTTTTCCGCAAACTGGCGCAGGTGAAGTGGTAATTAAATATTTAAAGAATCATGTCCGGCATATCTGTAAAAGAATTATATAAAACCTACAAGGGAAGTGCAGAGCCTACACTGAAAGGACTTACATTTCAGTTCGGGAAGGGAAAGATTGCCGGTTTGCTTGGTCCTAACGGTGCCGGCAAAACTACTACGATTTCAATATTATGCGGCATTGTACGGGGCGACAGCGGGGAGGTGATCATACAGGACCTAAAGCAGGAAGCTTCCCACAGGGAAGCCATCAAACATATTATCGGAATAGTACCGCAGCAGATAGCCCTGTATCCGCAACTCTCTGCCGTTGAAAATCTTACTTATTTCGGCAACCTGTACGGTTTTAAAGGGAAACCGCTGCAACAAAAAATTATGCATTACCTGGAATTGTTTGGCCTGGAGAAAAGTGCGCACAAGGAAATACATAAATATTCCGGTGGAATGAAGCGGAGGGCCAACATTATTGCCGCTATCCTGCACAACCCCAAATTGCTGGTGCTGGATGAGCCTACTGCAGGAGTGGATGTTCAGTCGCGTAGTATGATATTACAATTCCTGCGTGATTACAACAGCCAGGGAGCCAGCATCCTGTATACTTCCCATTTGCTGGAAGAGGCACAGTCGTTGTGCGAAGAAGTAGTGATCATGGATGCAGGAAGAATGATAGTGCAGGGTAACCCGTTAACCCTGATACATCAGCACCCCGGCTGTAATAACCTGGAAGACGTATTCCTGCATTTTACCGGAAACGCGCTCCGGGACTAATTTTTAAATGCTAAAGCGAAGGGCTAAAAAGTGATGTTAAGACTACTGGCAACAATCAGGAAAGAGTGGCAATTACTGTTACGCGATAAAACAGGGATCATCCTCCTGTTTATAATGCCCGTGGTATTAATTACTGTAATGGCGTTGATCCAGGATGCCCCCTTCAAAGATTACCAGGATATCAGGTTCGATATTTTAACGGTAGATAATGATCATGGCCGTTTGGGCCGCTCTGTGAAAGAAGGGCTGGCTTCAGGCGGACAATTCAATATTATCGATTCCCTTGATGGCCGGCCGGTAACTGCCGGACAGGCCAAACAACTGGTGAACGAAGGTAAATACAAGATCAGCATTATTATACCTGCCGGTGCTACAGCAGCTATTGTGAGCAATGCCAACCGTATTGTAAATGACATCACCCACAGGATGGGAATGTCGGTATCATTACCGGTAAAGCAAACGCCCGATTCACTAAACGTGACGATCTATTTTGATCCGGCTGCAAAGAAAGCATTTAAGGGCGCTATCCACCAATCGGTAGATAACTTCCTTACACAGGTGGAAACCGATTTGCTGCTGAGCCGCATTAAACAACAATTGCGGAGCAAAGACAGCAGCGCCGGCACTGCAGATACTTTAGCCATCCGTTTACAGGCAGTAGGACTGAAGGAGCAAAGCACCGGTTCGGGGAAACAATTGGATGTGATATCCAATTCTGTTCAGCACAACGTACCTGCCTGGAGTATTTTTGCCATGTTTTTCATTGTGATACCTATTGCAGGGAACATGATCCGGGAAAGGGAAGATGGCAGCCTGTTGCGGATGAAACTGATACCGGGATCTTACCTCGCTATCCTTGCCGGTAAGATGCTGTTTTTTGTAGGAGTTTGTGTTCTGCAGTTTTACCTGATGATGCTGGTGGGTATTTATGTGCTGCCGCTGCTCGATCTGCCGCAGCTGGTTATGGGCCATCATCCTGGGGCAACATTACTGGTAGCAGGCGCAATTGGGTTGGCAGCAACGGCTTATGGTATCCTGATTGGCACGGTATTTAAAACGCCTAACCAGGCGCTTAATTTCGGAGCTATCTCTATCGTGATCTTGTCGGCTGTTGGCGGTATATGGATTCCGTTGGAGGTAATGCCCGCCAGGATGCAGCTGCTGGGGCATTTGTCGCCTTTAAGTTGGGGGCTTGATGCCATCAACGATATTTATTTGCGTAACGGAGATATGGCATTTGTGTGGAAGAATGTGCTGAGATTAATACTTACCGGACTAGCCATGCTGGCCATAGCCGGATGGGTGGAAAAAAGAAGAATGAACTGATAAATGTTTTCAAAACAATAGTAAAGCTGTATTTTTACTCCCCACAAGGGCATTCGCCTGTTGTGAACAACAGGTGATAAACCTACAACATTATGGAAGAATTAAAAAAGAAACTGAAAGAACAAATCATTGAGGCGCTCAACCTTCAGGACACCAAACCGGAAGACATTGATGACAATGCACCGTTATTTGGAGAAGGCCTGGGACTCGATAGTATCGATTCACTTGAATTGATGGTATTACTGGAAAGACAGTATCACATCAAAGTCGAAGATCCCCGCGAAGGCCGTAAGATTTTGCAGTCAGTTCAATCTATGGCAGAGTTTATCCAATCGAAACAACCGGCATAAGTAAGCAGGCTACATGGCGGAAAGAGTGTTTATAACAGGGATAGGAATGATCACCGCTATTGGTGATAATGTAGCCGGAAACCTGCGCAACCTGCGGTTACAGCACAGCGGGCTGGGATATAGCAGCTATATTGATACCGTTTACAAGAATGTATTGCCGGTTGCAGAAGTGAAACATGCCAGCGATTCCCTGTTTGCACTTGCCGGCATGCCGGCAAAGGAGGGGTATACCCGTACCACCTTACTTGGGTTGGCTGCTATGCGGGAAGCATTGCAGGATGCAGGTATTACCGACATACAATCTGCCCCCACAGGCTTTATCAATGCCAGCACAGTAGGCGGCATGTGCGATACCGAGAAGTTATATTTTGATATCATTGATCCTGGAAAGACAGGATCCTTTTTACAATACATAGATACACTGGATTGCGCAGACTGCACACAGCGTATAGCCGATACCGTAGGGTTCAGTGAACATATTGCCACCATCAGCACCGCCTGTTCTTCTTCTGCCAACGCGCTGATGTTTGGCGCGCGAATGATTAAGCAGGGCATGCTGCCACGGATGGTATGCGGCGGCACAGAAGCGCTCACCCGTTTTACATTAAATGGATTCAACTCACTCAAGAATGTGGATAAGCAGTTTTGCCGGCCATTCGACCAGCAACGAACCGGTTTGAACCTGGGTGAAGGTGCGGCATACCTGGTGCTGGAAAGTGAAACTTTCGCCCGGGCCAATAACAGTCGTATCCTGGCAGAACTGAGCGGGTACTGCAATACCAATGAAGCTTTCCATCCAACGTCTCCCTCGCCGGATGGAGACGGCGCCTATGAAGCCATGAAAACGGCGCTTGAAATGAGCGGGCATTCACTGGAGGAGGTATCCTACATCAATGTGCATGGTACAGCTACCCTCAATAATGATGTTTCCGAAGGAAAAGCACTGGAGCGTTTATTCGGCGATAAAGTGCCCCTTTTCAGTTCCACTAAACCGTTTACCGGTCATACACTGGCAGCGGCAGGTGCCATAGAAGCCATTTACTCTATACTGGCTATTCAACATGGGTTAATTTTTCCCAATCTCAATTTCTCGGAAAGAATGGAGGAATTGACTATCAGCCCGGTTACCACCCTGATGGAAGGGTACCCGGTAAATCATGTTATTTCAAATTCATTCGGCTTTGGGGGCAACAACGCTTCCCTGGTGATCAGCAAATATGAAGGGTAAGTGTTACATACAAGCAATGGCGGCCATCTCCCCGCAGCCAACTTTTGAAGGGGATATTTTTTCGGCGCAGCTGGTACATACAGACAGTAATCTGCTTGCCTGTGCAGAGCCTGATTATAAACCGTTTATTCCGGGTAACAGCCTGCGTCGTATGACAAGGGTGCTTAAAATGGGATTAACGGCTGCGCTTAAATGTAGCCAGGAGAGCGGCATTACCACACCAGGCCCTATTGTTACCGGTACCGGCAAGGGCAGTTTGCAGGATACTGAAAAATTTATCAAAGAAATCGTTGAGTACAAGGAAACCGCGCTGAATCCTACTCCTTTTATTCAATCCACCTACAATTCTGTAAATGGTTTAATTGCCTTACAGCAAAAATGTACGGCTTATAATAATACTTTTGTACACCGTGGTTTTTCCTTTGAAAATGCTTTACTGGACAGCATGATGTTGTTGCAGGAAGGCGCCACGCATACGCTTACCGGCGCTTTTGAAGAAATTACAAAGGAGCATTTTTACATTAAAAGCCGGATCGGATTCTGGAAAGATCAGCCCACAGATAGCCGGGAGCTATACCGTCATCTTTCACCGGGCAGCATTGCCGGGGAAGGCGCAACATTCTTCACACTAACGGGCACGCCTACCCCACAAAGCTATGCTGCTATTTCAGATTTCAGGATGCTGTATAAGCCAACCGGCAATAAATTAACGACTGCCCTGAAAGCCTTCACCAAAGCTCCCGATCTTATTATTACCGGCCGCAATGGGGATAGCAATTTTGAGCATTATTACCAGGAGCTGGATCGATGTTTCCCTGGCATACCACAGCTGCCATTCAAGCATCTTTGCGGTGAATATGATACGGCGGGCGCATTTGGTTTATGGTTGGCCGCGCGGATCCTTAAAGCGCAGCAAATACCCGCAGCATGGTTTCCCGGTATGGGGCATTTGCCTGCGCCTGTTCATTCCATCCTTTTCTATAATCACTTTTATGGCGAACAGCATGTTATGCTGAAGCTCGAGAGAGTTTGACCTTGCTTTCTTTTCTATTGCTTCCCGGAGATCCATGAATTCAACGAATATACTTTTCTGATGAGATCGGCAGGTGTTACCGGGCATTCCATTGATTGCTGTATTAACCTGGAAGTTTATGCAGATCTTTGTCCTGGTGATGCAGTCCGGAAATTATAACATCTTGCCTAATGCTTCTGCGTCAGGCAAAAACTCTTTCATATTTTCAGGCACAGTGTGCGCCTGGTAATGAGTATAAGTGCCTACGCTCATGGCTTTATCAATGGATTTGATGGCATAATCCACTACCATATTGTCTTTCTGTTTGCAGAGCACAATCCCGATACTTGGGTTTTCATGAGGCAGCTTTACTTTATCATCCAGTACGTTCAGATAAAAATTCAGCTGACCGGCATATTCCGGTTTAAATTTTTTACGTTTAAGCTCAATGGCCACGAGGCACTGCAGGTGCCGGTTGTAAAAAAGGAGATCTACAAAGAAATCCTGGTTATTTACTTCCAGTTTATACTGGTTGCCGATAAAAGAGTATCCTTTTCCCATACTCATAATAAACTTCCTGATATTGTTTACTATTTCGTTTTCAAGAATACCTTCATCATCTTCTTCATTGATATTGACAAAGTCGATGAGATATTCATCTTTAAATACTTCCAGTGCTTTGGACTTGATATTTTCCGGAAGGGTTTTATTGAAGTTATGGGGCATGTTGCCCTGGTGTTTGAAAAGATTGGCGTTGATCTGACGTTCTAATTCCCGGACGGACCAGAATTGTTCTGCCGACTGAATGATATAGAACAAACGCTCACTTTCACCAGTGCACTTTTCAAGAATGCGGTTATGATGTGTAAAACTTATACTGTAAAAGCAGGTTTGAAATTGGCCCATCACTGATGGGCCAATTTCAAACCTGCCATATACATCAAAAAACTGGCGCATTCTTTTTAGACTGCTTGCGGAAAATCCTTTAAGGCCAGGTAGTTGCTGTTCAAGATCAAAGGCTATTTGCTCTATCACTTTTGCTCCCCAATTCTCAGCATTTATCTTCTCAGAAAGCATCTGACCTATTTTAAAATACAGCTTTAACTGTTCCTGGTTGGCCAGCCTGGCAGCAATGTACCTGCTGCGGACAATGTTTTGTTTTAAATCCTGTACAAATTCCTTGTAAGACATGTCTTGGTTTTTTTATAAAGTGTATGATATGAATAGCCTGATATGGTTTTTATAACAGAGGAATCATCGTAGTCAACAAACGTTTAAACGCGCACGAATTTAAAGGATACATTAATAAAATCCCGTTCATTTTATTCAGAGGTGAAATGATCCGTTCATTCTCATGAACAGCATGCATAAAAAAAGCGGAGACATAAGCCCTGCTTATATCTCCGCTTCAATTGGTGAGAATATTTTATCGTACCCGGTATACCGGGTAGCGCATATATTCCGGCTCTGCATAGGGTGAATTTTTAAACACAAAATTTAACTGAGCACTGGCACTGTTGGCAAACGCAGTATCAGCTGCTTTTTTCTTATTTAATAATTCCTGCAGTTCCGGATGTTGTTTTAGATATTCAGCGCCGGTATCTTCAAAAACATAAGGAGAATATCCTTCCTTTTGTCCGAGTATAGTATCAAAAAAGTTCCATGCAAAAAATGAATCGCCGCCGGTAGGTTCCAGTGTTTCCATCAGGTAACGGTTAGCGCTCTGGTTCATCGGGATATAATAATCGCCTTTTCGGAACCTGATGGAATCTTTGCTGCTGCTTACTTTGATATTGGTATGCAGGTAATGTTTTTCAAATGGTTTTGTATAGCTCTGGAAGTCGGCAATATGATATACTTCCACGAATATGGTGGTATCATGTTGTAACGGCTGCATTTTTACCTGGTTGTTTTTCAGAAGGCCGATCACCGTCCACCAGCCTTGTGGAATGATATATGCTTCGGGTTTTTCCACAAAATTTTCTTCTGTGGCATAGTTATAGAATTTCACCTGCCGGGTATAAGGTTTGGTGCGGTCATAATATAACCTGGGCAGCCCGGAAATAGCGCTGGGCTTGTGCCCCGACGCGAAGCCACGGAAAGTGATCAGGCTGTATTTATTCATATCAAACTGCCAGGCCAGCGGGAAGGTTTTTTGTGTAAGTGCGGCTTGTTTTGCGTGTTCGCGCAATTGTTTAATTGTTTCGCTGTGTGTGGAGGTAAATTCAATGAAGCATTCCATCAGGGCGTAGGTAGCTTTTACGCGTAACGGATAGGGTTTCAGCATATGTGTTTCAGGCACAAAACCGAACGTGTGGAAAAGGGTGGTATAACCGCTGGAATAACGGGGTAAGTCGGCAAATTCTACCCAGCCGCTATCGGGTGTTTCCCCGAAATGATTTACGTAGGGCACCAGATCGTATCCTTTCTTTTTCATGAGAGCATATAAGCCGGGTTCAAATGTTTTGTTCATGAATTCGCCCATTGCTCCTCCTAGCTTATTATGCTGGGTGGTGAGCAGGGTCATGATATGCTGATAATCGGCCCCGTTGCTAACATGGTTATCTACAAACACATCCGGATCAGTGAGGTGATAGATCTGCTGGAAGGCAAGGGCATTCTTTGAATCGGCTTTTATAAAATCCCGGTTAAGATCCAGGTTCTGGGCATTACCACGGGAACCAAAGGCATCGGGGCCGTTCTGATCTACCCGGTACCAGGGAGAACGGTTCAGCATTCCGCCGATATTGTATACCGGGATAACAGCGAGAATGATGTTTTCAGGGAGATGGATTTTGCCCTGTGCCAGGTCGCGCAGGAGCATCATACTGGCGTCTATGCCATCGGGCTCACCGGGATGAATACCGTTATTGATGAGGATAACCCGTTTATTTTGCCGGTGAAGGCTTTTAAAGTCGAAATTCCGCCCGGGGGAATAAGTGACCAGGTGCAGGGGGAAACCGGCATCTGTAGCCCCGATAGCCTGTATATTTATTTGTGGGAAACGTTTGGCGAGCTGCTGGTAATATTGTATAACTTCAGTATATGTAGCCGTTTCGCGGCCATTGGTCTTTTCATATCTTGTTGTGAGGTCCTGCGTGTAGGAGAGCAGGGGAAACAGGGCGGCCAAAAGCAGAAGTATCTTTTTCATCATCTTGCTTGATATAACGGAAAAACAAAAAGCCCTTCCTTTTGGAGGAAGAGCTGTAAATATTGTTACTGAAGCAATTAAGCCAGAGTTAATACTCTCTTAGCCAGCTTGCTTTTCAGATTTGCAGCTTTATTCTTGTGAATAACGTTACGTTTAGCGAGTTTATCAAGCATAGAAGCTACCTCTGCCAGATCTTTCTCCGCTGTTGCTTTATCGGTAACTGCTTTCAAATCACGGATGGCGTTACGGGTAGTTTTACCATAGTAACGGTTACGCTCATTACGCTTTCTGCTTTGACGTACGTCTTTTTTTGTTGCTTTATGGTTTGCCATTTTTCAAATTTCAAGTTTCGGACGGCAAAGGTAACTATATTACCTTTACAAAACAAACTAAATGTAGTTTTTCCGGTGAACTGCAAATATAAGTACCTTTTATCACAGATAATCACTTGATTTTTTCTCATTTTTTCCAACCAGCGTATCAAAAAACGAGCGATATTTGCAATCCCATATATTAATATATTGGGATCAACAGAAAAGTATTTGAACTGAAGATCAGCAAAACTCGTTGTAAATGAAGGACTTCTCATTCGTCACCAACTCACATCCTGCTTACATTGAATCGTTATACCAGGATTTCCGCAAAGATCCCAACTCTGTAGACCCGGATTGGGTTAAATTTTTCGAAGGATTTGATTTTGCAGTATCCAATGTTAACGGCAAAGCGGCGGCAACAGCGCCGGTAGCAGGAGGCAGCACTTCGTTGCCGGTGAGCGACGACCAGCTGGCGAAAGAACTGGGTGTATACCGCCTGATACAGGCATACCGCAAAAAAGGCCACTTAATTGCTAAAACCAACCCCATCCGTGAAAGAAAAGACCGCAAGGCCAACCTCGACCTCGCCAGTTTTGGATTAGGGGACGCTGATCTTAAAACAGAATTTTACGCAGGAACCACCATCGGTGTGGGTAAAACCACCCTGGAAAAGATCGTTGCTTACCTGCAGCAGATTTATGCCGGTTCCGTAGGACTTCAATACACCTACATCAACGACCGGGTAAAGGCGAAATGGATGGAGAAGGAGTTTGAGACAATCATGCTGCAGCCTTTATCCCTTGAACAACGTAAACGCATCCTGCAAAAGCTGAACCAGGGCGTTATTTTCGAGAAGTTTCTTCACACAAAATATATAGGGCAGAAACGTTTTGGCCTGGAAGGCGGCGAAGCCACTATTCCCGCGCTGGATGCTATTATCAACGTGGCGGCTGAATACGGGGTGCAGGAATCCGTGATAGGAATGGCGCACCGCGGCCGTTTGAACGTACTGGCCAATATCCTGGGTAAAACCTACGAGCAGATCTTCAATGAATTTGAAGGACTGGCTGTTCCGGATATGACCATGGGCAGCGGCGACGTGAAATACCACCTCGGTTTCCGCTCCCAGGTAACTACTCCTGCAGGCAAACCGGTAAACCTGCAACTGATGCCCAACCCTTCCCACCTGGAAGTGGTAGACCCGATCGTTGTAGGATTTGCACGCAGTAAAGCGGATGTGATCTACAACAGCGACTACGATAAAATACTGCCCATCCTCATCCATGGTGATGCCGCAGTGGCAGGACAGGGAATTGTGTATGAAGTGGAACAGATGAGCAAACTGAAAGGATACTACGTAGGTGGTTCCATTCACTTTGTGATCAATAACCAGATCGGCTTTACCACCGATTTTGACGATGCCCGCTCCTCTGATTACTGTACCAGCGTGGCATCTATTGTACAGGCCCCGGTATTCCATGTAAACGGCGACGATGCAGAAGCAGTGGTGAAAGTATCCCAGCTGGCCGCCCGTTACCGCCAGGAATTTAATGAAGATGTGTTTATAGACATGGTTTGCTACCGCAAACATGGCCACAACGAAGGTGATGAGCCTAAGTTTACGCAACCGAGCCTCTACGCCCTTATTGAAAAACACGCTAATCCGCGTGAAGTATATACCCAGTTCCTCCTGAGCAACGGCGAGTCTGAGGCACAGGCGCTGGCCAAAGAAATGGAGAAAAGCTTCTGGGACGACTTGCAGGCCCGCCTGGATGATGTAAAGCAACATCCGCTGCCCTATGTGAGCCAGAAACCGGAACAATGGTGGCAGGCCCTGCGCAAAGCTACCCCCCAGGATTTTGAGACTTCCCCGGTAACTGCTATTAAGGAAGAAGATTTTAAACGGCTGTTCGACAGCCTGATGAAATGGCCGGATAACTTTGTTCCACTGCGTAAAGTGAGTAAACTGCTGCAGGATAAAGTAAAACTTTACCAGGAGGAAGGTAAGGTAGACTGGGCCACCGGCGAACTGCTGGCCTATGCCAGTCTCCTGATTGAAGGTAAAGACGTGAGAATGAGCGGGGAAGATGTAAAACGTGGTACTTTCTCCCACCGCCATGCAGTATTGTTTGATGAAAATACCAATGAAACTTACAGTCGCCTCAGTCATTTGCAGGAAAACCAGGGTAAGTTCAGAATTTATAACTCTTTATTGAGCGAATATGGCGTATTGGGCTTTGAATATGGTTATGCCATGGCCAATCCCAATAACCTGGTATTATGGGAAGCGCAGTATGGCGATTTCGTAAACGGTGCACAAACGGTTATTGACCAGTATATCAGCAGTGCAGAACAGAAATGGACTACGCAGAACGGCCTGGTGATGTTATTGCCACATGGTTATGAAGGAGGTGGACCAGACCACTCCAATGCCCGCCCGGAACGCTTCCTGCAGCAATGCGCAGAGGAAAATATGGTGATCACCAATATCACTACTGCGGCTAACTTCTTCCATGCGTTACGCCGCCAGTTAACCTGGCAGTTCCGCAAACCACTCATTAACTTCTCTCCAAAAGCCAATCTGCGGCATGTAGGCGCTTATTCAGCTATGGAAGAATTTACACAGGGCGGCTTTAAGGAAGTACTGGATGATCCGTTTATAGACGATGCAGCAGTAGTGAAGAAAGTATTACTTTGCTCCGGTAAAATGTATTTTGATCTGAGTGATAAACAGGCTAAGGATGATCGCAAGGATGTAGCGATTGTACGCCTGGAACAATTGTACCCGCTTCCGGTTAAACAACTGGAAACCATTGCACAGAAGTATAAAGGCGCTACCTTCTTCTGGGTACAGGAAGAACCGCTGAATATGGGTGCTGCAGCATTCCTGCAAATGAACCTGAAACAGATCAACTATGGTGTTATCAGCCGCAACCCGAGTGCTTCCACAGCAACGGGGTATGCAAAAGTGCACGCACGTGAGCAGCAACAGATCATAGACACGGCTTTTAACATCTAAAAAAATTCAAAGTATAAACAGAATAATCAGGCTTTACGTTAAAGGTTAACCGCTCAACGAAAAACCTGGTATCACCATCAACTGATTAAATATGGTTATCGAAATCAAAGTCCCTACGGTAGGAGAATCTATTAGCGAGGTAACAATTGCAAAGTGGTTGAAGAAAGACGGAGATTATGTTCAGCAGGACGAGGTATTGTGTGAAATGGAATCTGAGAAAGCAACCTTCGAACTGAATGCAGAAAAGGCGGGTGTCCTGAAGATAGCCCCTGCTGCACAGGAAGGAGCTACTTTGAAGATTGGTGATGTAGCCTGTACTATTGATACAGATGCCGCTGCACCGGCCACCGGCGCTGCTCCGGCTGCTGAACCTGCTGCAGCTGCAGCTACCGCACCGGCGCCTGCTCCCGCAGCGGAAGCACCGGCAGCTCCGGCGGTAAATAAAGGGACGATTGAAATGAAAGTGCCTACAGTAGGAGAGTCTATCAGTGAAGTAACACTGGTGAAATGGTTAAAGAATAATGGTGATTATGTAGAGCGTGATGAGGTGGTTTGTGAGCTGGAATCAGAGAAGGCTACCTTCGAGCTTAATGCAGAAGAAGCCGGTTCGCTGATTACCGTAGCAAAAGAAGGAGATACTTTGAAAATAGGTGATGTAGCCTGCAAAATAGATACAAGCGTTGGCAGACCGGCAGGTAAAGCCGCACCGGCGGCGGCAGCTCCTGCTGCACAACAGGCAAAGGCTGCACCACAACCGCAACAGGCGCCTGTTACCAGCATTCCCAACGATGTGAAAGCATCACCGGTGGCTGCAGCAGTGATTGCCGATAAACATGTGGATCCTTCCAGCATCAAAGGTTCCGGCGCCCATGGCAAGATCATGAAAGACGATGTATTTGCCGCCCTGCAAAACCCGGGCGTGGCTATCGGTCAGGAAATGTTCTCCCGCAATGAACGCCGCGAAAAAATGAGCAACCTGCGTAAAACCGTTTCCCGCCGCCTGGTGGAAGCGAAAAATACAACGGCAATGCTAACTACCTTCAACGAGGTAGACATGACCGAAATCATGGCGCTGCGTGCCAAATACAAGGAAGTGTTCAAAAAACAGCATGAGGTGAATCTCGGCTTCATGAGCTTCTTTACAAAAGCATGCTGCTTCGCTTTACAGGAATTCCCTTCCGTAAACGCCTATATCGACGGAGAAGAACTGGTGTACCACGATTACTGCGATATTTCCATCGCTGTATCTGCTCCGAAAGGACTGGTAGTACCGGTGATCCGCAACGCAGAAAGCCTGGATATGGCAGGTATTGAAAAAGCAGTAGTAGAGCTGGCTACCAAAGCCCGCGACAACAAACTGACGATGCCCGAAATGACAGGTGGTACCTTTACCATTACCAATGGCGGCGTATTCGGTTCCCTGATGAGCACACCTATCATCAACATTCCGCAATCCGCTATCCTGGGTATGCACAAAATCCAGGACCGCCCGATGGCCATCAACGGACAGGTGGTGATCCGACCAATGATGTACCTGGCGCTGAGCTACGACCACCGTATCATTGATGGCCGCGAATCAGTAAGCTTCCTCGTAAGAGTAAAAGAAATGCTGGAAAATCCTGAACAGCTGCTGTTCGGGAAAGACCCGCTGAAAGCATTGCTGAAACTCTAGTTTCAGCTGGCAACATATAATGAAATCCGGTCTGGCAACAGGCCGGATTTTTTTTATGCTATTTCCCGGGACGTCAGTATTAGCCCGTATCTTCGCATATGACCCGTTGGGAAAATTACTTAGCATCTGCAGAAAAAATTATCGGCGCCTACCAGGGCAGCCTGCCATTACATCATTTCCTGAAATCGTTTTTTAAGGAGCACCCTTATATGGGAGGGCGCGACCGGCGCTGGATTTCACAGCTGGTATATCATTATTTCCGGCTTGGGAAATGGGGAGAAACGCTTTCTGTAAAAGAGCGGATCATTGCCGGCGCATTTCTTTGCGAAACCGTTTCCAGCGATTTCCTGGCTGCTATCCGGCCGGCCTGGAATGAACAGGTTGCGTTGCCGTATGCAGACAAGGCAGCACTGCTGCCTGCTCCATTGACCGCCGATGCCCTGTTCCCATTTTTGACTGAACTGTCGGATACAATAGACCCTAACGCATACGCCTATACTATTTTAAAACAACCCCTGTTATTTATCCGGGTGCGCAATAATAAGCTCGATAAAATATTGCAGCTACTGGATAAGGCGGCCATTGCATACGAGCTGTTTCCCAATAATGCCACCATAGCATTGCCCAATGGCACTAAAATAGAGGTAATAGTGCCGGAGAAAAGCTGGTACGAGGTGCAGGATGCTTCCAGTCAGCGCACAGGAGAATTATTTCATCCGCAGAAGCAGCAGCGCTGGTGGGATTGCTGTGCAGCCAGTGGCGGTAAATCCGTTCTGCTCAAAGACCAGCAGCCGGGTGTGCAGCTATTGGTATCCGACGTAAGAAGGTCTATCCTGGAAAACCTGCAGCAGCGCTTCGCAGTAGCCGGAGTGAAGAATTATGAAGCCAGGGTGGCAGATCTTACTGCAGAAAATTTTCCTGCCTCCATGGGCAATCAGCAATTCGATGGTATTATCCTGGACGCGCCCTGCAGCGGTTCCGGCACCTGGGGCCGTACACCGGAAAGTATTACTTTCTTTAAAAAGGAAGAGATCAGCAAATACCAGCAGTTGCAACAGAAGATAGCGCGTAACGTAGCGCCGTTTGTAAAAAAAGGCGGCTCACTGATCTATATCACCTGTTCTGTTTTTAAGCAGGAAAATGAAGAAGTGGTAAAATATATAGAAACCATCAGTGATCTGCGGAAACAGGAAGGAGGCGTGATTGCCGGGTATGATAAAGGGGCGGATACGATGTACGCTGTGAGATTATCTTAGTTTTTTGATAAAAGAAAAAGGGTGGAAAGATCTCATCTTCCCACCCTTCCTTATATCTGATTTGCAAAATTATAAAACAGGCATACTCCGCTGGATAATTCCACCACCGATCACATCATCGCCTTCATAAAAAACTGCGGACTGTCCCGGTGCAATTCCCTTCACACTTTCATAGAAGTTTACCTTTACCTGCCCGTTTTCGTTGTACAGGTTACTCAGTGCGCCTTTATCTTTATAACGGATCTTGGTAACAGCCTCCATCCCTTCGGGAATGGTATCATATTTACCCATGTTAATGCCGCTCACAAACATTTCGCTTTTCTGGAGTTCGTCTTCATTACCTAAAACCACTGTATTGGTTTCAGGGATGATCTCAGTTACAAACACCGGGCGACCAAGGGCAATATCAAGCCCTTTACGCTGCCCAACAGTATAGAAGGGGTAACCCTTGTGATGACCTACGATCGTGCCGTCTGCCAGTACAAAATTGCCTCCGTTTACCCTTTCTTCCAGGCCTTCTACTTTTCTTTTCAGGAAGCCCCGGTAATCATTGTCAGGAACAAAGCATATTTCATAGCTCTCGGCTTTTTTAGCCAGTTCCGGGTACCCGAAATCAAATGCCATCTGGCGTATCTCTGTTTTACGGTATTTGCCCAAAGGAAGAATAGTGCGGGCCAGTACATCCTGGTGAATACCCCACAGCACATAGCTCTGGTCTTTGGTTTCATCCAGGCCTTTACTGATCACATAGCGGCCGTTGTCGTGCTGACGAATCTGGCCGTAGTGGCCGGTGGCAATAAATTCGCAATCCATCGCGTCCGCACGTTTCATCAGTGCGCGCCATTTTATATGTGTGTTGCACAGCACGCAGGGATTAGGCGTGCGTCCTGCAATATATTCCTCGACAAAATTATTCACTACAAAATCACCGAATTCATCGCGGATATCCAGCACGAAGTGCGGGAACCCATGATGAACCGCTGCAGCGCGGGCGTCGTTAAAAGAATCCAGGTTACAGCAACCGGTTTCCTTTTTACTGGCACCGGCAGATGCATAATCCCAGGTTTTCATGGTGATTCCCACCACTTCGTAACCCTGTTCATGCAGCATCAGCGCTGTAACAGTGCTGTCGATACCGCCACTCATGGCTACCAGCACTTTACCATGCTTGCTCATTTATAAAAGTTTAGAGCAGCAAAATTACTTAAATTTAAGCCAACGGCCATCTGTGCTTTATTGATCCTGACAATGGGCTGATTGATTCTGATTATATTTTAGCCTGTTTTAGTGATTATTCAGAGAAAATTATAAATTCTTAATTGTGAATTATATATTTATTAGTTTTAGCCACCTTTTAGCATAAATCAGTTACGATGCTACCTATATTAAATAAAGAATTTATATTAAAAAATCCAGATTCCGGTGTTCCTGTAAACACTTTCAGCTTTCCTGAAAAGATCCTGCAATTTGGTACTGGCGTGCTTTTGCGCGGCTTGGTAGATTACCTGGTAGACAAAGCCAACCGGCAGGGTATTTATGAAGGAAGAATTGTTGTCGTGAAGTCGACCGATGGCGATACTGCCGATTTTTCCAGCCAGGATAGCCTGTTTACCACCCACATTAAAGGTGTTTCCCAGGGAGAACTGGTAGATCAGGTCCTGATCAACGCCGCTGTTAGCCGGGTTTTGCAATCGAATGCAGAATGGGCGGCAATTTTAGCCGCTGTTCATCAGCCCGCTTTGCAAACCATTATTTCAAATACCACGGAAGTGGGTATCCAGTATGTCCCTGAGAAAATCGCAGATGGTGTTCCGGCTTCCTTTCCCGGAAAGTTGCTGGCTGTGCTATGGGAGCGGTTCACCTATTTCAAAGGCAGCGCCAATACCGGTTTTGTGATTGTTCCTACGGAACTGGTGGTAGATAACGGACGCCTGCTGAAAGATATAGTACTGCAGCTGGCCGCTTACAACGAATTGCCGCAAACCTTTATATCATGGGTAAACCAGGATAATCATTTCTGTAATTCACTGGTAGACCGGATTGTTCCGGGCAAGCCCCGCAATCTTGCTGAAATTGAGCAAAAAGCCGGGTATACCGATAAATTATGGATAGAAGTGGAACCTTACCTGTTATGGGCTATTGAAGGGAATGAGCATGTTCGTTCTGTATTATCTTTTTATAAGGCAGATGAAAGAATGCTCATTGAACCAAGCATCACACCATTCCGGGAACAGAAGCTGCGGTTGCTGAATGGCAGTCATACGGCAGCGGTGCCACTGGCTTTCCTTTCCGGCCTTAATACGGTTTATGAATGTATGCAGGATGACTATATGAGCCATTTCTTTAAAGAAGTGGTGCTCCGGGAAATACTGCCTACTATTGAAGAGGCCTGTCCTACCGCTACTGCATTTGCACCGGAAGTGCTGGATCGCTTTGCGAACCCGTTTATAGCACATAAGCTCATCAGCATTACTTTCCAGGAAAGTTCCAAGATGAATGCCCGCAATGTGCGCACACTGGTTCGTTATTACGAGAAGTATAAAACGCTTCCGCATCACCTGAGCCTGGGTTTTGCAGCCATGCTGCTATTCCTTTGCCCGGTGCGGGAAGAGGCCGGAAAATATTATGGTAACAGGAACGGAGAAGAGTATGTTATTACAGACGACAATGCCGCTGTATTTGCTGCCTGGTGGCGTGATCACAGCAATATAGATGATATGGTGACCGGTATCTGCAGCGATAAACGGTTATGGGAAACAGACCTGGCCGCTATTCCGGGATTTGCCGAACAGGTGGCCCATCTTTTAAAAATGTTGAAAAGTAATGGTGTAAAAGCATTTATTCAATCGCAGCTGCTCAAAAATTAATGATGTTATGAAGGAATTCCTGTCTGAAGATTTTTTGCTACAAACGGAAACGGCTAAACGATTATATTTTGATTATGCCGCTTCAATGCCGGTAATAGATTACCATAATCATCTGCCGCCGGATGAAATAGCTGCGAACAAAACATTTGCCAACCTGTATGCCATCTGGCTCAGGGGAGATCATTATAAGTGGCGCGCCATGCGTGCGAACGGCGTACCAGAAGAGTTTATTACCGGTAGCGCCGACGACTATACGAAATTTCGTCACTGGGCCGCTACTACGCCTTATACCATGCGGAACCCTTTGTATCACTGGTCGCACATGGAATTAAAAAATCCTTTTGGCATCACTGATCTTCTCAATGAAAAGACAGCAGAAAAGATATACCACGACTGTAATGCACAATTACCACAGCTATCCACACAAACACTGCTGCAGCATTATAAGGTAGATACATTGTGCACTACGGATGATCCGGTGGATTCACTGGAACATCACCGGGCCATTGCCGGTAAACCTTTTGGGACTAGAGTACTGCCTACTTTCCGCCCCGACCGGGCTATGGCGGTGGATAACCCTGAAGTGTTCAACCGGTTTGTTAATGAGCTGGCAGCAGTTGCCAATAAGGAAATCAACGGGTTTGATGACCTTATGGAAGCATTGCACAGCAGGCATACTTATTTTCATGAAACCGGCGGCCGCTTAAGCGA
Organism: Chitinophaga sp. OAE865; assembly: GCF_040546735.1. Lineage (NCBI taxonomy): Bacteria > Pseudomonadati > Bacteroidota > Chitinophagia > Chitinophagales > Chitinophagaceae > Chitinophaga > Chitinophaga sp. OAE865. The sequence continues at coordinate 1,934,435 of NZ_JBEPOF010000001.1, forward strand.
CCATGGCATCAGTACTTTTTATTTTTCACCCGCCAGCGGAAAGGAACTGGACACCATTTTCCGGAATGCCCGTCAGCACGGGACTGTTACGCCATATGAAAATGCGCAGTTTAAAACTGCAGTGTTGCAGGCGGTCTGCGAATGGAACCAGGAAAGAGGATGGGTGCAACAGTTCCATGTGGGAGCTATCCGTAACAATAATTCCCGCTTACTGCAGCGGGTGGGGGCAGACGCCGGTGTGGATTCTATTGGAGACTGGCGTGTTGCTGAAACGATGAGCGCATTTTTTGACGCACTGGATAAGAAGAATAAACTGGCGAAGACGGTAGTATACAACCTGAACCCTTCCTATAATGAGGTTTTTGCCACCATGGCAGGCAATTTCCAGGATGGCACTGTTCCCGGTAAGATCCAGTATGGCTCCGGATGGTGGTTCCTTGACCAGAAAGATGGCATGGAAAAGCAAATGAACGTGTTGAGCAATATGGGATTATTGAGCAGGTTTGTGGGAATGCTAACTGATTCCAGAAGTTTTCTATCTTACTCACGACATGAATATTTTCGCCGTATTTTGTGTAACCTGATCGGCAACGATGTGGAACATGGTGAATTGCCAAATGATATTGCCTGGTTAGGAAAAATGGTACAGGATATATGTTACTATAACGCAAAAGCATATTTTGGATTCTAATGAAGCCGGTAAAAGTTATCACATTCGGAGAAATATTATTACGCTTGTCGCCGCAACTGGCGAAGAATACAGCCGCCATTTATGTTGGTGGCGCAGAAGCCAATGTGGCAGCGGCATTGGCGAACTGGGGCACAACGGTGGCCTATATCAGTAAAGTTCCTGAAAACGGCTTGTCGAAAGATGTGCTGGCGCAGCTGAGTAACCGTGGTATTTATACCGACAGGGTCCTCTGGGGTGGTGAGCGTATCGGTATTTACTACCTGGCGCAGGGCAGCGACCTTAAGCATGCTGAGGTGGTATACGACAGGGCCTGGTCTTCATTCAGCCAGATTACGCCGGGCACTGTAGACTGGGATGCCCTGCTTGGAGATGCTGAATGGTTCCACTGGAGCGCTATTACGCCGGCATTGAACCCTGATGCAGCTGCAGTCTGCAAGGAAGTATTACAGGCAGCTACCCGGAAGGGTATGACCATCTCCACGGATCTTAATTATCGCAGTAAGTTATGGCAGTATGGGAAAAAGCCGGTGGATGTAATGCCGGAGCTGGTGCAGTACTGCGATGTGATCATGGGAAATATCTGGGCCGCCAACAATATGCTTGGTACCGCACTGGATACTGCTGCGCTGGCAGCCAATACAAAAAATGTATTCCTGCAGGAGGCGGAAAAGGTAGCCGAAGAAATTACGGCTACGTATAAACGTTGCAAACGGGTGGCTTTTACTTTCCGTTTCAGTAATTCAGCCACGCATAACCTGTATTATGCCTTTTATTATAATAACGGGCAGATGAGCATTTCACGGGAATACGACACCAATGAAGTGGTGGATCGCGTAGGAAGCGGGGATTGTTTTATGGCCGGGTTGATCCATACACAGCTGCAGGGGTTGGATGATCAGCAGATCATTTCTTTTGCAGCGGCGGCCGCCTATTCCAAATTTTTTGTGGAGGGAGACTTCAATACCACTTCTGAAAAAGAAATAATAAAACTGATATAACAATATGGCACCAAGTTCCGAAACAATTATAGCTGCATTCGAGCAAAGCGGGATTATCCCGGTTTTTTATCACGACGACGAGAGTATTTGCCTGGAAGTACTGCAGGCCTGTTATGATGGCGGTTTACGCGTATTTGAATTTACCAGCAGGGGAGAAAATGCACGTAAGAACTTTGCTGCTATGCGCGACAGGAAACTGGCTGCTATGCCTGATCTGTATCTGGGCATCGGTACAATAAAGAATGCTGCGGATGCTGCAATATATGCCGGTATGGGTGCTGATTTTATTGTATGCCCGGTAGCGGATCCGGAAACGGCCGCGTATTGCCGGTCTGAGAACATCACCTGGATCCCGGGTTGTATGACGCCTACTGAGATCTCTGTTGCAGAAAAGAATGGCGCCGGGTTGGTAAAGCTTTTCCCGGGTAACGTGCTGGGCCCCGGCTATGTGAAATCCATTAAACCCCTGTTCCCGCAATTGAAATTTATGCCTACCGGTGGGGTGGAGCCAACACAGCTCAGCATGGACGCCTGGTTTGACGCCGGCGTGGTTTGCGTGGGAATGGGATCCAATTTACTGTCCAGGTCCCTGATAGAAAGTAAGGACTGGAGCGGGCTGAAAGAGAAAATAATGCAAACGTTTGCATTTCTCAGCGCGATGAAGTAACTTATGCACATTATAAATTCCAAATAGACCGTAATGAATTCCACAACTTTAGGCAAGTATCGCTGGCGGGTATGCGCACTTTTATTCGTAGCCACAACCATTAATTATATAGACAGGCAGATATTGGGGCTGCTTAAAACGGATCTGTCGGCAGAGTTCCACTGGACAGAAACGGATTACAGCAACCTGGTGATGGCGTTCTCCGCCTGCTATGCGATTGGCTTGCTTTTCTTTGGGGCATTGGTAGACAAGATAGGATCCAAACTGGGGTATGCGCTTTCTATTGTTGTGTGGAGCTTGTCGGCCATGGCGCACGGACTGGTACGTTCCACGCTGGGATTTGGCGTGGTAAGATCTATATTGGGAATAAGTGAGGCGGGTAACTTTCCGGCTGCTATCAAAGCCACAGCAGAATGGTTTCCCAAGAAGGAGCGGGCACTGGCCACGGGGATCTTTAACTCAGGTTCCAATATAGCTGCAGTGGTTGGCCCGGCAATGGTGTACTGGCTGGCTACTAATCATGGCTGGCGGAATGCCTTTGTATGGACAGGCGCCATTGGTTTTATCTGGCTGATATTCTGGTGGATCTATTATGAAGTTCCTGCCCGTCATAAGAAATTATCTAAAGCAGAATTTGATCATATTCATTCCGACCAGGAAGTGGAAGAGGTGAAACCCAAACCGGTTAAATGGGCTAAGCTGCTGGGGATCAGGCAAACCTGGGCTTTTATATTCGGCAAGTTACTTACCGACCCGGTATGGTGGTTCTTCCTTTTCTGGTTACCCGGTTACCTGGAATCCATTTTTCATGTAAATATGAAAGAGTCATTGGGATTGCCGGTGATCATTATTTATTCCATCACCAGTTTCGGCAGCATTGGCGGTGGCTGGTTATCTTCCTACCTCATTAAATCCGGCTGGCCGGTTTTCAAAGCGCGTAAAGTATCTATGCTGATCTTTGCGCTGTGTGTACTGCCTATTATGCTCATCCAGTACTCAAATAATGTATGGTTTGCCATAGCATTGATCAGCCTGGCTACGGCTGCGCATCAGGCATGGTCTGCTACTATATTCACCACTGCTTCAGATATGTTCCCTAAACGGGCGGTAAGTTCTGTTGTTGGTATTGGCGGTATGGCAGGATCCATTGGCGGTACCTTGTTCCCGATGCTGATCGGTGCCATGCTGGATCACTATAAATTAATCGGCAACATAGGTATCGGATACAATATCCTGTTCACTATCTGTGCATTGGCCTACCTGATAGCCTGGTTGGTGATGCACTTCTTTGCACCTAAAATGGAGCAGGTAAAACTTGATTAGTGCGTATTTTGCCGCAAAGGTTGTCTGACAACCTTCGCGGCAAAATACGCGTTAAAGCGAAACGCCTCTTTTCCACGGAATGAAATCGTCCTGGTTGAGTTGTTCTGCCTTAGTATGGACTTCACCACTGGCGGTCTTGATCACATATTCAAGGATCTCTTCGCCCATACCGGCAATGCTTTGTTCTCCGCTGATGATGGTACCGGTATTGATATCGATGATATCTTTCATACGGGTAGCCAGTTTGGTATTAGTGGCCAGTTTTACCACGGGGGCAATGGGATTGCCGGTAGGCGTGCCAAGTCCTGTAGTAAACAACACTATATTAGCGCCGGAACCAACTTCCGCAGAAGTAGATTCTACATCATTGCCTGGTGTGCAAAGCAGGTTCAATCCAGGCTTAGTTACATATTCTGTATAATCCAATACATCGGTTACAGGTGAAGTACCTCCTTTCTTTGCCGCTCCAGCAGATTTGATGGCATCTGTAATAAGGCCATCTTTGATATTTCCGGGAGATGGGTTCATATAAAAGCCGGAACCAACAGACTGGGCCTGGTTTTCATAAGCACGCATAATGCGGATGAATTTATCGGATGTTTCTTCTGTCTGACAACGGTTGATCAGTTCCTGCTCCACTCCGCACAGTTCAGGGAATTCAGAAAGAATGGATGTACCGCCCAGCGCTACCAGCAGGTCTGAAGTATGACCTACCGCGGGGTTAGCCGAGATGCCGGAAAACCCGTCGGATCCGCCGCATTCCAGTCCTATTACCAGTTTGGAAAGAGGACTGGGTTTACGCGTCTGTTTGTTAGCCTCCACCAACGCAAGGAAGGTATCTTTGATAGCGGCAGACAACATTGCAAATTCCGAGGCACTTTTCTGCTGTTCGTATACCAGTACCGGCTTGTTGAAGGCCGGGTTTAACTTTTTGAGTGATTCCTGGAGAATTGATACCTGTGCATGCTGGCATCCCAGGCTAAGAATGGTGGCGCCTGCCACATTGGAGTGATGGATATAGCCTGCCAGGAGGGCACATAAGGCATCTGAATCCTGGCGGGTACCACCGCAGCCTCCTTCGTGAGTAAGGAACTTTATACCATCAATATTGGGGAAAACCACATTTCGTTTGCCCGTTTCAGTTAGTTCGCCCGCTTCGTAATTTTTAATGGCTTCCAGGTCGCCGCTCCTGTAAAGAGCTACCAGGTCTGTTACCTGTTCGTTATATACTTCTGCAGGAGAGAAACCCAATCCCTTTTCGAAAGCGGTTTTAATCACCCCTACATTCCTGTTCTCACAAAAGACCAATGGAATTACCAGCCAGTAATTACGGGTACCTACCTGTCCATCGGCCCGGTGATAACCCATAAAAGTGCGGTTTTTCCATTTACTCACATCAGGGGCCTGCCATTCCAGTGAACTGTCTTTTTCGTGAAATGCGTTGGCATCATGTACCACATTTTCGGTGGTAATAGATTCTCCCTTTGCAATGTTCTTGCTGGCTTTTCCAACCAGTACGCCATACATTGTGATGGGATCTCCCTCCAGGATATCGTTGATCAGGAATTTATGTTTAGCAGAAATATTTTGTTGCAGTTGAATGTTATGTCCGTTAAATGAGATATCGGTTCCTACCGGTATATCCTGTAAGGCTACCAGCACATTATCGTCAGGATGAATTTGTAAATAAGCGTTCATAGCAGCTAAAGTAGTAAATAACTGCTCCGGCTGATGATAGTAAAATGTTAATCCTTGATAAGATTTTGACTATTTGATTATATGGCTGTAACACTTTGTGGGTGCCGGTCAGGAAAGAATTAGAAATTGTTAATCCGCTACCAGTTGGGTCGGGCTTCCCGGTATGCAAAAAGTATGTTTTGATCTAATGTTATGCAAACGTTTGTAATTCCCGCATATTTTGATATTTTTAAGTATGACAGCGGGTTTCAGGCAGCAAGGCCGATGATCCCTTTGCAAAAACGGGCACATTTGCCGGAACCGGCTAACGGTAATAAGCAGCTTTAGAAGGTTTCAGCCGGGAACAGTATTTGGCCGGATATTCCGGGGAATGAACAATTGAGTATTAATATTTTATCATTCTGACAATTATTCCATAGTGCCTTCAGCCATCTCTTATTAAATCCTGTTATTCATCTTATAAAAAAATAAATGTCAATGCACGTTAAAAAACTGATCTGTACCTTATTGCTTTTTTCAGGTATATCCATCAATCCCAAAGCCCAGGATGCCGGTAAAGGATGGAACTATCTATATGAGGAATACAGGAAAAAAGGGAGTGATGCCGCTTTTAAAGACATTACGCAATGGAGGAAAGAGCGATACAGGTCTGTTACGGAAAAAATTGCAGCACTGCCTGCTGCCAGCAAAGCTTTGTTGCTGAAAGAGGCAGATAAGGCATTGTCATTTAACTGGCCATCGTTACCGGCTACTTTATACCTGCAATACCGTGATAACGGCAACCGTGTAAATTTTGAAAATGCGCAGTTTGAGCGCCGCAAAATTTTGGCTGCATTAGTGGCGGGTGAGCTGGTGGATGGCAAAGGAAAATATATCCCGCAGATAGTAAATGGCCTGTGGTTGATACTGGAAGAAAGCACCTGGGTGTTACCGGCTCATATAGGCGCACAGAAAGCAGGCAGCGGGTTGCCCGATCCTGCTGAACCGGTGGTGGATCTGTTTGCTGGCGAAACTGCTGCCACGCTTAGCTGGGCCCGGTTTTTACTGCATGATCAGCTGGATAAATTTTCGCCGGTAGTAAATAAGCGGATCAACTTTGAGTTGCAGCGCCGCATCATAGCGCCCTTCCTGGAACGAACCGATTTCTGGTGGATGGGATGGGCCGGCCGTTCTGTGAATAACTGGAATATCTGGATCAATACCAACGTATTACAGACAGCCTTGCTGAGTATAAATGAAACGGATATACGAAATAAGGTAATTGAGAAAACAATACGCAGCGCGGATAATTTCGTGAATGGCTATCCTGATGATGGTGGCTGCGACGAAGGCCCTACCTACTGGGGACATGCCGGCGGGAAACTTATCGAGTTTATTGACCTGTTGAGCAGTGCTTCAAAACATCAGCTTGACTGGAGCCACAACGAACTGATTCACCGTATCGGCGCCTATATTTACAAAATGCATGTAGATAGCAGCCGGTTTGTGAATTTTGCAGATGCTTCTGCCAGCACTATCCCGCCGGGGCATACAGTTTATTTGTATGGTGCGGCCTTCCATGATCCATTACTTACCAATTTTTCCGCTTATTTGTCGCGGTTGGAAAACCCAGACAGTAACCGGGTTAAAACACCTTCCCTGGCTTTCTTTGTGTACAATATAGAATACCGTAGTGCATTGCTACAGGCCAAAGCAGCGGCGCCCTATACTGCTGAAAACTGGCTTCCTGATCTGCAGGTATTGTCTCTGCGTTCATCAGCCGGTGAAGCAAAGGGTTTATTCTTCGCAGCACAGTGTGGTCATAATGCAGAAAGCCATAATCATAACGACGTGGGGAACTTTGTGCTTTATATGGATGGTAAGCCCACTCTTATTGATGTGGGTGTGGGCACTTATACCAAACAGACTTTTAGCGCCGATCGCTACAAGTTATGGTTTATGCAGTCGCAATGGCATAATTGTCCTACAATAAATGGTGTTCAGCAACGCGATGGCCGGCAGTTCCAGGCCACTGCTGTGCAGTATGCCAATAATAAGCTGAGTATGGATATTGCCGCTGCGTACCCTGCAGAGGCACAGGTGCAGTTGTGGAAACGTACCTTTACGTTCAATCCTGCAAAAACTTCCCTGCAATTATCTGAAGCATACCAGCTTAAAGAATGGAAGGAGCCTTTCCTGTTGCATTTCATGACCTGCCTGCCTGCTGATACCAGTGCGCCGGGGCGGATAATGTTAAAAGGCAGTACCGCTAACCTTTTACTTACTTACGATCCGGCCTTGTTTGAAGTGATAGCGGAAGAGCAGGAAGTGAAAGACGGCCGGTTATCACCGGTGTGGGGTGATCATGTTACACGCATCAGCCTGAAATCACGTGGCAAAGCACTGGCCGGTAAGCATTCCGTTGGATTTACCATGAGCCATAACCCAAGGTGACAGCTTTGGATGGATGGTTACCGGTAGAGCAGGGTTGTTCTGGTGCTGCTTCTTTTACCCTGGCTCATATGTTCAGCAGCGCCATAGAAGACTTTTTAAATAAATACTTGATTTTTGCAAACGTTTGCATTATTTTAGAGCTTTCACCCGAAACCGTTATGCTGAAAGGGCTGTATCCAGCTATGTTATCAATAACCTGAAAATATTAAAACACAATATGAGTACCACGTTCGAATCAAGATATGCCAGCAGTCCGGCTGAAGTAAAGCAAATGGACACCACACAGCTCAGGCAGGCATTTTTAATAGAAAAAATTTTTGACGCAGATCATATCGCATGGACGCACACACATTACGACCGTTACCTTACAGGTGGTGCAATGCCCGTGAAAGGCCCAATAGCACTGGAAACAATTGATCTGCTGAAAGCAGCTTATTTCCTGGAAAGAAGGGAACTGGGAATGATCAACGTAGGTGGTGATGGAATAGTGGAAGTAGATGGAGAGAAATTTGAGCTGGCGTACAAAGAAGCGTTATACATCGGCAAAGGAAAACAACAGGTGATCTTCTCCAGTAAAGATCCGCAAACACCCGCTAAGTTTTACCTGAACTCCACACCTGCACATCATAGCTATCCAACCCGCAAAGTGTCCAGGAAAGAAGCGGAAGTAGTAACACTTGGCGCATTGGAAACTTCCAATCACCGTACCATCAACAAACTGCTGGTGAACAGTGTACTGGAAACATGCCAGCTACAGATGGGTATGACAGAGTTGCAACCGGGCAGCGTATGGAATACGATGCCGGCGCATACGCACGACAGGAGAATGGAAGTATACTTTTATTTTGAAGTGTCGGAAGGGCAGTCTGTATGCCACTTTATGGGACAGCCGCAGGAAAGCCGTCATATATGGATGCAGAACGAACAGGCGGTGATATCCCCGCCCTGGTCTATCCACTCCGGTGCAGGCACCAGCAATTATACTTTTATATGGGGTATGGCCGGTGAAAATCTCGACTATGGTGATATGGATCACTGTAAGATCACTGAACTACGTTAATGAACTGATAATAGCTGCTATCATGATGATGAAAAAAATTATCGCAGGAAGCTTGCTGGGCTTGTCTTTCCTGCAAGCCGGCTTACCGGTGTATGCAACAGGGCCGGTTACGGGCCGGCACGCCGTGGTTGCCGCCGATGCTTTCACTGCGGCTGCCGTGAGAGCACAAATGGAAAAAGTTGCATCCTGGCAATGGCATCATATTACAGCCAATGGCTGGAATCATGCACCCACCGATTGGACCAACGGCGCCATGTACGCCGGTATGATGTCGCTGGCACAGGTAACTTCCAACCCTTTCTTTATTGACCGTCTTGTGCAGGTAGGGAAGGATAACGACTGGAATACAGGACCGGACCGTTTCTTCGCAGATGAATACTGCGTAGGACAGCTGTATTCACAATTGAGCAGTGTGTACAAAGATCCGGTAATGACAGAGAAGTTCCGTAAGCTGGCAGATAGTATTGTAGCGGCGCCACATACCGAATCGCTCGAATGGAAAGATGGTATACATCACCGGGAATGGGCCTGGTGTGATGCGTTATTCATGGGCCCTCCGGCATTGGCTTATTTAAGCACTGCTACCGGCGATTCCCGCTACCTGGAAACAGCAGACAAGTTATGGTGGAAAACCACCGATTATCTGTACAACAAGAAGGATAGTCTTTATTACCGTGATGGAAGTTACATCGGCAAAAAAGAAAAGAATGGTATCAATGTATACTGGAGCCGGGGAAACGGTTGGGTGATGGGCGGCCTGGTACGTATGCTGGATAATATGCCGGCCGGTTATGCCGGCAAGGCACGTTTTCAGGATCTGTATAAGCAAATGGCTTACCGCATCGCGGCACTGCAAACAGCAGATGGCACCTGGCATGCCAGCTTACTGGACCCGGACAGCTATCCGGCAAAGGAAACAAGTGGTACCGGCTTTTACGTATATGCGTTGATGTGGGGTGTGAACAATGGCCTGCTTCCTGAAAAAGAGTTTTTACCGGTGATACAAAAAGGATGGGAAGCGCTTACCGGTTGCGTACAGCCAAACGGTAAACTGGGCTTTGTGCAGGAAATAGGCGCTGCGCCAGGAAAAGCCACTGCCAGTGACACAGAAGTATACGGCGTAGGTGCGTTCCTGTTAGCTGGCTCTGAGCTCATCAAATATGATCTCAGGAAAAATGCTGCAGCTCACCTGGTCATCTCTAATAACACTGGTATCAACAGGCTAGAAGAAATAACAGAAATTCCCTACGCTGATTTCAGTGCAAAGCTGTCTAAACAAACGCTGAAGGGGTTCAAAGTAACAGATGTATTAAGCGGGCAGGAGATTCCTTACCAGTTGGTTTATGAAGGCGGTAAATCTGTGAAGAAGATATTGTTACAGGTAACCGTACCGGCAGCCGCCAGTTTATATGCAGCAGTGGCAGAAGGTACTCCTTCACCTGTAAAAGCAAAAGCCTATGGTCGTTATGTGCCGGAGCGCAAAGATGATTATGCATGGGAAAATGACCGCATGGCTTATCGTATGTATGGTAAAGCGCTTGAACAGGTACCCAAGGAAATGGCCTATGGCATTGATGTTTGGGCCAAACGCACTACCGATATGGTCATTGATACCTGGTATAAACTGGATAACTATCACCACGATAACGGGCAGGGACTGGATTATTACAGCGTAGGCTTAACGCTGGGAGCCGGTGATACGGCGCCATACGGAAAGGATACCATCTATTTCCCTAAAAATTACCGCCATTCCAAAACTCTTGATAACGGACCGTTGCGTACCACTTTTTCCCTTACTTATGATACCTGGCAGGCAGGCAATACTGCCGTTACCGTTACCAAGACAATTTCCCTGGATGCAGGTTCCCAGCTTAATAAAATGCGGGTACAGTATAGTTTCAAAGGGAGCAGCATCCCGGTGGTAACAGGTATTGTAAAACGCAAGGAAGCTGGTACAGTGCTGCTGGATGAGAAAACCGGCGTGATGGGTTACTGGGAGCCGGTGCATGGAGAAGACGGCACCTTGGGCGTAGGCTGTGTTTTTGCCCGTGAAATGCCCGGGATGAAAACAGACCAGGTACATTTGCTGAGCCCCGGAACAGCAGAAAACGGGCAGCCATACGAATACTATTTCGGAGCGGCCTGGAATAAAGGAGGAAGGATCACTTCAGCCAAAGAATGGTTCCACTACCTGGAAACATTTGCGCAAAAGATTAAACAACCTTTACAGGTAAAAATTCAATAACTTTTCAGCAGGCTGGTGAATGGCCTGCTGAAAAATACCTATCTCATTTATCATGGACTTATTTCAGTTAAAAGGAAAAACTGCGCTGGTTACCGGCTGCAAACGTGGTATAGGAAAGGCAATGGCAGTAGCGCTGGCTTCTGCAGGCGCTGATATTATAGGGGTTTCTGCCTCCCTGGAGCTGAACGGCAGCGAAGTGGAAAAGGAAGTAACGGCACTGGGCCGCAGTTTTAAAGCCTATCAGTGCAACTTTTCCGACCGTACCAGTCTCTATGCCTTTATCAGGCAACTGGAGCAGGATGTGCCGGTAATAGATATCCTCGTTAACAATGCAGGCACTATTCTCCGGAAGCCCGCAGCAGAGCACCCGGACGAGTACTGGGACGAGGTAATTAACATCAATCTGAACGCCCAATTTATCCTGACCCGTGAAATCGGGAAGGGAATGATTGCCCGTGGAAACGGAAAAGTTATCTTTACAGCATCTTTGCTCACCTTCCAGGGAGGAATTAATGTACCAGGGTATGCCGCCAGTAAAGGAGCTGTAGGATCGCTGGTGAAAGCATTTGCTAATGAATGGGCATCAAAAGGGGTGAATGTGAATGCCATTGCCCCGGGATATATTGCTACGGATAATACCGCGGCCCTGCGGGCAGATCAGCAACGCAGCAGCTCCATACTGGACCGTATTCCTGCAGGCCGATGGGGAGAGCCGGAAGATTTTGCAGGACCTGTAATATTTCTCGCCTCAAAAGCGGCAGATTATGTGCATGGTACTATCCTTACAGTGGATGGTGGCTGGATGGGAAGATAAAGAACATTTACAGCTAATAGTCTCTATACATGAGCAAACGTACCGAAAAAACGATTGTAGATATTGCAGAAGAGCTGAAGCTCTCAGTATCTACCGTATCCCGTGCCCTGAATGATAATCCTAACATCAGCGCACGTACGAAAGACAAGGTGAAGAAGATGGCCCGTAAATTAGGCTATCGTCCCAATGCGCTGGCTGCCGGTTTGCGTAACAATAAAAGCAAAACCATCGGGCTCATTGTGCCGCGTATCTCTATGTTCTTTCCAGCTGCTATCAGTACTATTATTCAAAACAAACTACAGGAACATGGTTATAACCTCATCATCTGCCAGTCGAACGATTCATATGAACAGGAAGTAGCGTTGGTAAACACGCTGTATTCCGCGCGGGTCGACGGCCTGGTTGTATCCACCACTTTGTACACCACCGATTTTTCCCATTTTGATGTATTCAAGGACAACAAAATACCATTGATATTTTTTGACAGGGTGCCCAAAGATTATAATGTAAAAGTAATTAAGGGAGATGACTACGTAGGAGGTTATACCGCAACTACTCACTTGATAGAAAAAGGATGTAAAGATATTGTTCATATATCAGGCCCGCTTAGCTGTAATCTTTATGTGGAAAGGGTAGCGGGCTATAAGAATGCATTGCAGGAATTCAAATTACCATTCAAAAAAACACGGGTATTCTACCATGAGCTTACCCGCGACAATGCCTGGCAAACCTGCGAAAAAATATTCTCGCAACCACCGTTTCCCGATGGCATATTTGCCTCCAACGATACTACTGCCATTACCATTATGCAGTATTGCCGTAAGATCAATATAAGGGTGCCCGAAGATCTGAAAATAGTGGGTTATTCCAACGATCCACGCACCGAAATAGTTACGCCGTCTGTTACCAGCATCGACCAGTACCCGGCCATGATGGGTGAGCGCGTGGTCGCTGCCCTGATGGAACTGATCAATACTGCACCATCCAATACGCCACGTTATTCACAGGAAATAATACCTATTCAACTGATAGCCCGCGAGTCTTCTGCCGGTAAAGCAAAGAGCGGCGGAAAAAAGAAATGATCATACTATAATCACGTTATTATGAGAAAGAACCTGTTCTTTACGGTACTGTTGGTACCCGCTTCCTTGATGCAATCGTATGCACAAGCGGGAAAAGCAGATAAGGCTTTACTTGCTAAAGCAGATGCCACCCTGCAATTTGCCGCCCGGCAATATAAACTGATGATGACCCACGTACCCGATACCGTATTACCACGCAGTACCAGCAAAGATGGCAGCCTGATGACATCCAACTCCAGCTGGTGGACATCCGGTTTTTATCCCGGCACCAACTGGTATCTTTTTGAGTATACAAAAGATCCGGCCTTTAAGAACGAAGCGCTTAAGAGAATGGCCTTGGTAAAAAAAGAACAGTATAATACAAATACACATGACCTTGGATTTATGATGTACTGCCCTTTCGGAAATGCGCTGCGCATTACGAAAGACACCGTCTATAAAGCAATTTTGCTTACCAGCGCGCGGTCATTATCCACCCGCTTTAATCCAACGGTAGGGTGTATAAAATCCTGGGATCATGGCACCTGGAAGTTCCCTGTGATCATTGATAACATGATGAACCTGGAACTGCTCAACTGGGCCACGCGGGAAAGCGGTGATAAAAGGTTTGCAGACATTGCACGTATACATGCCAACACTACGATGAAGCATCATTTCCGCCCGGATTACAGCTCTTACCATGTGGTAGACTATGATCCTGCCACCGGCGCCGTAAATGAGCGTAAAACGCACCAGGGGCTGGCAGACAGCTCCGCCTGGGCCAGAGGACAGGCATGGGGGTTATATGGTTATACACTTATGTACCGCGATACGAAAGATAAAGCTTACCTGGAACAGGCGCGTCATATTGCCGACTTTATACTGAATAATCCGCATATGCCGGCCGATCTGGTGCCATACTGGGATTACGACGCACCGGATATCCCAAATGCCCTGCGTGATGTATCGGCCGCTTCTGTGGCTGCATCTGCCCTGCTTGAACTGAGCCGCTATACAAACAAGGCGGATGGCAAACGTTACTGGAACGTGGCAGAGAAAATGCTGACAAGTCTTTGCAGCCCTGCTTACCTGGCAAAGGAAGGGGAGAATAATAATTTTATATTGATGCATAGCGTAGGCCATCTGCCCGCTAAATCCGAAGTGGATGTACCGCTTACTTATGCTGATTACTATTTTGTTGAAGCATTGCTGCGGTATAAACAATGGGCGAAATAATACGGTAAATTTTTTTGCATGGACAGACGTTTTTTTATCAAAGCTATTCCCATGGCGGGCATAGCCAGTTCCATAGGTTCGGGGAAAGGAGTTCTGGCAGCAATGGCTGCGGATAAACCATTGCCGGGTGACAGGGCATATAATGTGGATCTGATGATTCGTATATGCAGCCCCGTTATAGAGCAGCTTAGCAGGGGAAAACTGAAAGCCACAATGCCTACCGAAGTGGCACCCGGTTACTCAAAACCGGTGGAGAAAGTAACCTACCTGGAGGCGTTTGGCAGAACCCTTGCGGGGATTGCTCCCTGGCTTGAGTTGGGAGATGATAATACACCTGAAGCCGGCAAACGTATGACCATGCTGGAAATGACCCGTAAGGCAGTTGAAATGGCAGTAGATCCTGCATCGCCAGACTATATGAACTTTACCGGTAAGTTTGATGCACAGCCGTTGGTAGACGGCGCCTTCCTTGCACATGGATTACTGCGAGCACCCAAACAGGTATGGAGCCGGTTACCGGCAAAAACGCAGCAGCAGGTGATTGATGGATTGACCAGCCTGCGCAGCATTAAAGCATTTACAAATAACTGGGTATTATTCTCCGCCATTATTGAAGCGATGTTGCTGAAGTTTGGCGCCAATTGGGACCGTAAGCCAATAGACCTCGCTGTGCAAAAGATCATGGAGTGGTATAAAGGCGACAGCATGTATGGGGATGGCGCACATTTTCATTACGACTATTACAACTCTTTTGTGATCCAACCTATGCTGGTGGATGTGCTCAGGGTGATGGCTGAAAAAGAAGAAAGCAGTAAAGCAAACTATGAACTGGCATTGAAACGTATGCAACGTTATGCCGCTATCCTGGAAAGACAAATATCCCCCGAGGGCACTTTCCCTGTTGTAGGCCGCTCTATGCCCTACCGCAATGCGGCATTTCAGGCATTGGCACAAATTGCACTGGAGGAAAAGCTACCGGAAGGGCTTTCGCCGGCCCAGGTAAGATGCGCACTAACGGCAGTGAATAAACGAATATTTGAGGCGCCTGGTACCTTCGATAAAAAGGGATGGCTGCAGATAGGCTTTTGCGGGCATCAGCCGGACATTGCGGATATCTATACCTCTACAGGCAGCCTGTACCTGTGCAGCACCGGCTTCCTGGCATTGGGATTACCGCCTGCGAATCCATTCTGGTCGGATTCAGCGCAACCATGGACAGCTGTAAAGGTATACAGTGGCGCTGCGGTAAAAAAAGATCATGCTATTGACTACTGATGTAACATTGTTTAAAATGCCGGTTCAGCAATAATACGGATGTCTGTAGCAGGAATTGCTACTCCCTGCCGGGCGATGGCGGAAATAACCGGACTGGTTTTTCTCCGTCGGGCGTAAGCCATTTTTCATACACCAGCCGCACCGGTTCATAATTTTCCGATACCAGGAACTGTTGCATACGATGGTTGTTGGATAAAGTATACCTTACTATCCTGCGTACACCCATCTCTACATATATCCGTTCCAGTTCTTCATTCATCATCCTGTAGATGCCCTGCCTGCGGAATTCACTGGCCACATAACCATCAGAAACGTACAACGTATTGCCGGTGTAATCTTCAATCCGGCTTTCATCTGCTTCTTCCAGGTAGGCAAAAATAAAACCCGCCGGCGTAGCATCTGCATAGGCCAGCAGGCAGGTGCCGTTGCAGGTTTCCTGCATTTCCATCACGTGCTGCATATAGCCGACAGCGATGCTATCCCAGTCTGCTGTTTTGAGGAAAAATGCTTTTTCCGAAAGATGCAGCTGTTTCATCATGGCATTGATGAGATCGTAGTGCTCCCTGATCTGTATAGATGTAATTGTGATCATTTCGTATAGCTGAAAACGTTAGTCTGGTTTAACCGGGCTGCCTGTCCAGCTGGTACCCGGTTGCAGGTTTTCTCCTTTCATCAGCAGCGATAACGGCGCAATGTTTACATCATCTCCCACCTCACTGTCGTACAGGATGATTGACCTGGCGCCAATGCTGCTCCTGCGGCCTATTTTAATAGGTCCAATCTTCATTACCCTGTCTTCAAACAGGTGTGTTTGCGGACCGCTGTCTTCATTCAGCACACTGTCTGTACCTATTTCCACCATATCAAATTCGGTGATGTCTGCGGTGTTCAGTAATACGCGGCGACCTGTTTTTACACCCAGTAAGCGAAGCAGTACCGGTAGCCATGGGGTGCCCTTCAGGTATTCCAGCAGGAAGGGGATAGAAAGCGCTTCGTAGGTAGAAGTGATGGCTTCACTGCGCCATACCTTGGAAGTCCACATAGGGCTTTGTAAAGCCCTGTATTTGCCGGTAAGTATCCACTTAAGCAATACGGTAAAGAGGAATGCAGGCAGCCCCAGGAAAAAGAGATAATAGAAAGGGAACTGCAGCAGGATCATCCACCAGGATTCATCTGTTACCAGGTCATGCGCATAGGCGATGAAGAGGATACTGCAACAGATCACTACTGTTTCAGGAATAAGGATGCGGATAAACTCCACAGTAGCCCTTGCCAGTTTACGTTGCGGAGAAGGATGGGTGGTTAGTTCCGGAGGAAAGAAATGACTTTCCTGGCGCCGTGGCAGCGCAATAGCCGGCGAACCAAACCAGTCGCGCGCGGTGCTTGCCGCCAGTTGTTCTTTGGAGGGTGGTGTAGACAATACGCCTATCAGCATATTTTCCGGCAGTTCATATCCCTGTGGTATCAGCGCGCTGTTGCCTACAAAACTTGTATTATGGATAATCGTTTTTTCCAGTATCAGTTTTTGTCCGCGTACATCTGATTCACCGAGTGTTACTGCGTCGGCAATAAAGGCGCCATCACCAATTTCCAGTAAAGGATGGGTAACGCTGCTGGCGGTAGATACTTCTGTGTTACGGCCGATTTTAGCTCCCAGCGCGCGGAACAGGGAAGAAATATACACCGTAGCAAAAATAGGATGTATCACGATCAGTGATAAAGACATGAGCTGATCGGCGAACCACTTACGAGCATAGAATGCACTGTAAACCGGGTAGGTGCCTGGCTTTATTCCCCATTGCAGTAAACGGGTGAGCAGTACGGTTTGCGCGGTGAATAGTATAATATAGCTCAGCGCCAGCGCCGGTGTGATCACCATGTAATTAAAATTGTAATCCGGCGCTGCGTTATCCATCTGGTTCAGTGTGATGATGGTGGGCAGTAACGGGAGTAACACCGTGAATGGGAATACCAGCAGGAACATGGAAAAGATAACACTGTATTTTCTGCGGGTTGCATTGGATACTGGTAATGGTTGCGGTAAGTCGCTGATATTTTTGGTTACTTTTAATACAGCCGGACTGCCTTGCCATACTTCACCGGATTTTATTGTGCTGTTGGCAGGCAAAAAGCTAAGGTCCTGTAATTCGCTCCAGTCTTCCATTACAGTGCTGCCGCCAATGACCGCGCTGCTGCCTATATAGGCATGATCACCCAGGTGCACTGTACGCAGTTTTAACAGGCCGTCTTCGATAAAAGCATTATTAATCACTGCCTGTGAGCTGATGCTCACATCACTGCCAATGGTAACAAGATCTTCTGCGCCGATCGTCACTGCACCGAGTTGCGCATCCGGCGCTATTTTCACGCCAAGCATCCGCAGGTAAGCGGGGTATAGCGGTGTACCATTAAGGAACTGGGATGGCATCAACCGCTGGATTGTTTTTACCAGCCACCAGCGGAAGTAATAAGTACCCCATAATGGATAATCGCCTGCTTTCATTTTTCCTATCACCAGCCATTTGGTACTGATAATAAGAATAGAGAAAAGAGGTGGTAGCAGGCAAAACATCACCAGCGCGGTAATAATAGCATATCCTAAATGACTGGTATCCTGTTCTACATAGTAGTATCCCAGGTAAGGCAGGAATATCTGCATCGCAAATAATCCAAAAATCACCAGTACAGCAACGGTTTGCGCTATCCAGCAGCTGAGGTGGCGCCACCAGGGTATTTTATTAAATACACGTGGTGGTTTCTGATCTGCCTGTGGTTGTGCCGCCCACACGTTTACCAGTTCCTGTAAGGGGCGGTGTATATAAATATCTTTGAGAGATGCATTAGGCACATTGGCCTCGCGGCGCAGCCGTGATACAAAAGCGGCTGCCAGTAAGGAATGTCCGCCGAGGTCTGTAAAAAAGTCCTGCTGAAGATCGATTGTCCGGTCAGGAAATACTTTCGATAGTATAGCAGTGATCCTTTCCGCTACAGGCGCATCCGGATCGATAGCTTCATGGGTGGTTACTTCTGCAAAGGCCGCCGGCAGGGGCAGGGCTTTGCGGTTTATTTTTCCGCTGGGAAGGCGGGGCATATCTTCCAATGCTACAATAGTGCCCGGCACCATATAGGGCGGTAATACCTTCGCAAGTGCGGTGCGGAGGGCCTGTTCATCAAAAGGGGCATTATCTTCCTTCAGGATATAACCTACCAGCTGATCCTGGTCGTTGCTGTCTTTTTTTACAGCCACTGCTGCTGCCGCGATACCGGCAATGGCATGCAGCTGGTTTTCAATTTCTCCCAGTTCGATCCTGTATCCCCGTAATTTGATCTGGTCGTCCAGCCGGCCCTGGAAATCGATACTGCCATCGGGTAAAATGATAGCGGCGTCGCCGGTGCGATACAGGCGGTCGCCGGGCAGTTCAGTCATACTGGCTGGTTTATCCACAAACTTCTCATGTGTAAGCTCGGGTCTGTCGATATAACCTGCGCCTACACCGGGGCCGGAGATCACCAGTTCTCCACGTTCTCCCAGCGGGAGGATATCCAGCTTCTCGTCTACAACCGCCATGTTGTAATTAGGCAACGGCTGGCCGATGGTAATATAATCCCCGGGTTTAAGCGCAGCGAAAGTAGCGCTTACGGTGGTTTCCGTAGGGCCGTAACTGTTATAGAAGCGGCGTGGAGGAATGGCCCACCTGGATAATACCTGGGGGGTACATGCTTCTCCGCCGGCATTGATGAGGCGCAGCGAAGGAATATTATCGTCCATGATGGCAAGTAAACTGGGAACAGCATGCAATATGGTGATATTCTCCCGGCGCAATACATCGCCCAGTTCATCGATGGCCTTGGCCGTAGTTGCGTCGGCCACCCAAAGGGTAGCGCCGGCAAAATAGCTAAGCCAGGTTTCTTCGCACCACATATCGAACGATACGGAGAAGCCCTGGTATACTTTATCAGTAGCGCGGATGTTTAATACGGTTTGTTCCGCCCTGATCAGATGACAGATCTGCCGGTGGCTGATCGGGATGCCTTTAGGTTTACCGGTGCTGCCGGAAGTATACAATACATAGGCGAAATTTTCCGGCTGCGGACCAGCGCTGAGGGAAAACACCTCGGAATGATCCGGTACCAGGGGTACGGTTAATATTTCGGCGTTCAGCTGCAGGGGCACTTCGCTGAAACAGGCTGCAGCCTTTACTTCAGTAAGCACTCCTTCCACTCTTTCCGCGGGCATTTCCCGGTCCAGCGGTACATAGGCGGCACCTGCCTTTATAATGCCAAGTATAGCAGCATGCAGTTCCAGGCTGCGTGGCCACCATATGCCCACCACGCTTCCAGGGCCTATTCCTTTTGATTGAAGATAGGCGGCAATAGCGTCACTCCAGTGATCCAGCTGTTGGTATGTAAGTGTTTGCTGCCGGAATACCAGTGCGGTGTGTTGAGCGTGTTCCTGCACGGTTTGGGAAAAGATATCCGCCAGTGTTTCATGATGAAGCAGCTCTGGCTGTTGGGGCCCTTTAACTATACTGTAAACATTCATAAGTTCGCGTTCCCGTAGGTTTGGTAATGCAAAGTTAGGGGGAAGAATCGGAGCACAGCCTTATAATAGGCTTAAAAATAATAGGTTCTTTGGGGAAAAAAGCGTATGATTTGTTAAGGTGTTTTTAAGGTTACATCTTCAGACAGCTAAACTTTAAATATCATTCATAAAAAAAGGCGGATTACCTTTGCAGGTATGCTTCTATTTTATCCAATACACCTTTCCAGTAATCGTTCATTTTAATTCTTTCTTCCTCATTTTTCAGCCATTCGTGATGAAAGGCGATAACAGTTTTTTCCCTGGCCGGAATCACCCTTATTTGCAGGGTAGACGCATCTGTATCGGGAGCCTGCTGCCATTTCATCCTGATCACTTTCCCGGTAGTAACGGAGGTAACCCTGATAGTGATACCTGAGCTGGTGGTATAGGTATCGCTTTTTTCGAGGGGAAGGCCAGCGTTACTGTCCAGCCAGTATCCGAGAACGGGTTGGGTAAACAACGTTTCCCAGGCATCTGCCGGAGCGATGGTAAAAGTGCGTCGGATGCCGGTTTCCCAGCCCTGGAAGTTAGTGAGGCCAACAGGTGTCTTTCCGGAGCTCATTGTTTTTCCGGAAAGATAAGGAAACCCACGGATATTGGTATATGTAAAGGATTGATGCTGAATATTGATATAGCTTTTGTTCATCCCGTGGAACAGACGCAAAAATTTATATATGGAAATGCGAAATAATTTTTTATTTTTAAGGTAACCTATTAAGCACTACTGAGCATCTGCGAGAGGATGTGTTTATAGCAACCAAAATCTGAAAAACGGAATTATCACAAACGATATACTAACTTGATTAACATCTAAACCAGGCGCTGATCTTTCGTGAGAAACTAATGCGCATGCCTGCAGGCATGTGATGACGCATATACAATAGTGATATTTTTGACTTTCTGATAAATTTTTTTCCTCGTCTAACCGGCAGGCACTATTTAGTGCTGGTCCTTTTTTTCATAAGCAAAAACGGGGCTGTCCTACACAAGCGGGCAGCCCTTTGTTTTGATTGCTACTGAATGTTGATAAGAAGAGGAAAGGGGAAGATGATTATATTTTCATCCGTCTTTATTCCCTTTTTTTGCAGCTTCCCACCCGATGATCGCGCTTTTACGTGTGCTTCCCCAGTGGTATTGGCCGGTATCGCCGCTGGCTTTAATAACGCGGTGACAGGGGATCAGGAATGCCACCGGGTTTTGGGCTACTGCGGTGCCTACTGCCCGGGATGCGTTCGGATGCTTAATGGTTGTTGCCAGATGCGAATAAGTAGTCAGGTTCCCCACCGGGATTTTCAGAAGCGCTTCCCATACTTTTAGCTGAAAGTCGGTTCCCCTCAGGTGCAGTTTAATTTCAGACAGCCGGCTCCAGTCCTGTGTAAAAATATACAGGGTATTCTGCTGGATAAGATCTACCATCTGGGTAAACCGGGCATGGGGAAATTGGGCGGTCAGATCCTCAAAGGCCTGCTGTTGGTTGTCTGCAAAGGCCATGTGGCAAATACCTTTGGAAGTAGAAGCCACTATGATATCGCCAAAGGGGCTTTCTGCAAAACTATAATTAATGTGCAGTGCTTTACCGCCGTTTTTGTATTCGCCCGGCGTCATGCTTTCTATATTGATGAACAGGTCATGCAAGCGCCCGGTACCTGAAAGCCCCGATTCAAAGGCTGCATCGAAAACGGTCACCTTTTCCTCCCTCAGTATTGTTTTTGCATAATCCAGTGTGAGATATTGAAGGAACTTTTTAGGAGTTACTCCGGCCCACTCTGCAAACACCCGCTGAAAATGAAACGGGCTCATATGTACGGCTGCGGCAATTTCCTGGAGATCCGGCTGCGTTTTGAAATGCGCTTTTATATAGTCTATTGCGGAGGCAATGGTGTTGTAATGATTCATGGCTTCAATGTTTTTTAAACAAAGGTAGCTTCGTGAATATCGGCAAAAAACCCGGTTATTGCGGATTAAATACTGCGGCAGGTACTTTTTTGAGGGATCCGCGGCTGTTATGCCGTATTGCTGTACAGGCAAATTGAACTGCTGCAGGTAGACGGGTACCTGCAGCTGGCCGGGGATTGATGAACAGAAATATCCCGGCCCTGAACAGCCGCCGTTCCGGAAGCTGTGCCCGGCAGGTACCGGTGATGCCTATACGTTAACAGGATAGGATGAGTAGAAAAAATCCCTTTGTGAATTAAATATATAAGATGCTGATAGCTAGTATCAGCGGATGCTTAACGTACTTCTGAAAGAATGAACCGGCAGTAATTTTTTTTACTGCAATGAAAATTGGAATTTCTTTTTTATTTTTAAGCTACCAGTAATACTGGCAACCTTATAATGTAATTGTAGCGGCAACCAAAAATCTGAATCTAAACCTTTAAATATTGTAACTAAACCTAAAATTCAATACTGTAGAGCATTGTAGCTAATTTAGTAACCTGGTCTTTTTATGCATCCCAATCCGGTTTCATGAGCCGGAACAGGGTGTTTATTGCCAAAATCTGAATACTACCATTGTAATTTTTATCAACAATTAAATCTAACTGACATGAGGAAACTTCTACTCGTGCTGGCAGGTATGCTATTGGTCGCTACCTCGCTGCTGGCACAGCATTCCCGTACCGTGAAGGGAAAGATAACAGACGATACAGGGAATGGATTGCCCGGTGTTTCTGTAAGCTTGCCCGGAGGAAAAACAGGCACCGTCACCGATTCAAAGGGAGAGTTTTCCCTTTCTGTACCAGAGAATGCGCAATCACTCAAAGTATCTTTTGTAGGATACGAAACAAAAACATTAGCTATTAACGGTAACACAGTAGGCAGTGTAATCCTGATGCCCGATTCAAAAGCTATTTCAGAAGTAGTGGTGGTTGGTTATGGTACGCAGCGAAAGAAAGATGTAACCGGCAGTATTGCTTCTGTTAAAGGAACCGCTATCGCTGAATTGCCGGTACAGAGCTTTGAAGCCGGGCTGGGCGGACGTGCCGCCGGCGTACAGATCACAGTGCCCAACGGGATTGTGAATAACCCGCCGGTATTCCGTATCCGGGGTTCCAACTCTATTTCCATGAGCGCATATCCGTTAATTGTTATTGACGGGGTACCTGCATTTTCAGGAGATGTAGGCGCCGGTATTTCCAACTCTCCCCTGAACCCATTATCAAGTATTAACCCGGCTGATATTGCTTCTATCGATATTGCAAAAGATGCTGCAGCTACCGCCATTTACGGTAGCCGTGCTGCCAATGGTGTAGTGTTTGTAACCACAAAAAAGGGAAAGCCAGGCCGTCCGAAAGTAACCTACGACGGATGGGTTGGTACCACCAGGCCTACCCGTCTGCCGAAAGTGCTGAACACGGAACAGTTTCTTGAAATGAAAAATGAAGCACTGGCAAATGCCGGTAATACCGATCGCTATGTAGCCAATCTGGATGCCAATGGCAAAGTGATCGATACAAAATGGATGGATGTGATATACCGCGATAAAACCATATCGCATAATCATAACGTGAATGTTTCCGGCGGCTCGGAGAATACCAGTTATTATTTTTCAGCCGGATACACCAAGCAACAGGGTATCCTGAAGAAGAATGACTTTGCCCGTAAAAGCCTGTTGTTCAGTATAGACCAGCAACTGGGAAAAGCATTTTCGATTGGAGCGCGGATGTCTTATTCCAATGAACAAAGCCTGATCTCCGGATCATCCGGCTCGCTGGAGGGAGAAGCCTTTAACTCTGGAGGGCTTGCTCGTCTTGCTTTTCTTACTTCTCCACTGGTATCCCCATATAACAACGACGGAAGCTATAATATCAGCGGCTCGGGTATGAGCGGCGGAAAAAATACACTGCCCATCGGTATCTATAACCCACAGGTACTGCTGGATATGGATCATTCCAATACAGAAGCCAGTCATATCCAGGGTAATGTTTACCTGCAGTTAAAGCCGGCCGACTGGATCACGTTAAAAACCCAGTATGGTGCGGACTATATCCTGATGAATAATGATATCTATCTTAATTACCTCTCGGGCGATGGTGTTTCTTCTACCGGCGATGTTAACAGTATTTATACGCAGAACAAACGTTGGGTATGGACAAATACCGCACAGCTGGACCGTTCCTTTGGAAAGCACAACCTTAGCCTGCTGGCTGGTTTCGAACAACAGCGTGATGCCCGCGAACGCTATGGCCTGCGGCGTCAGAAGCAGATGGATAATTATTTCAATAACAGTGAAGGTGGCTGGCTCACGGACCTGTCGCGCTATTTGCTGCGTAAGGAGAACTACCTGTTATCTGCCTTCGCCCGTTTAAATTATAATTATAACGAGAAATATTATTTAAGCGCCAATGTGCGACAGGACCAGTATTCTGCCTTTGGTCCTAATTTTAAGAAAGGTACCTTCTATGGTTTTTCTGCAGGATGGGAAATTACGAAAGAAGCATTCTGGACAAACGCCGGTCTTAATAATGTGTTCAGCAGTTTCAAGATCAGGGCTAGTCATGGTAAGGTGGGTAACTTCGCGGGCCTTGGCGACTATGATGCATTATCATTGTACAAGCCTTCTCCTTACGGCGGCAGTCCTTCTATTTATTTTAACCAGGCGGGCAATCCTGATTTGAATTGGGAAACCAGTAAGAAAACAGATATAGGGTTTACCTATGGTATATTAAACAACAGGATCAGTGGTGAATTTTCATACTACTATAATGATATCAATGGGTTAATCCTGTTTGTACCGCAGATGCCGTCTGCCGGTATCCCTATTACCAGTATCACTGCTACTATTGCCACTATTCCTACCAACGTGGGCAGTATGTATAATAAAGGAGTTGAGTTCAGTGTAAATGCAGTAGCTATCGATAAGCGCGATTTTTCCTGGAACATAGGTTTCAATATTGCGCACAATAAGAATGAGATAACATCGCTCGCCGGCGATATCACTGCTATTCCTTTCGTTACCAGCAGCCTGGAACAAACCAGTATCAATAAAGTAGGGTATCCTGCCAGTATGTTGTATGTAGTGCGTACCGATGGTGTAGATCCTGCCACCGGCAGAAGGATCTTTATTAATGCAAATGGCGATAAGGTCTATTTTAATAATGCCGATGCGGTTAAGTATAAATATGAAGATGGTAAAACAGCGCCTACTGTTGGTGTGAAAGATGCTGTTGCCTATAGGAACACAAATCCGAAAGTATTGGGTGGACTGGAAAATACTTTCCGCTATAAAGCTTTTGAACTGAATGTACTGCTTACCTATCAGACCGGTTTTTATGTTTACTATGGCAGTAATGCAGGGTTAAGGGATCAGCGTTACTGGAACAACAGCACAGATGTGTTGAACAGGTGGAGGCAACCGGGGGATCAGACAGATATGCCGCGCGTAGTATATGGCGATAACATTTCCAACGGTTCTTCCTTTGCCATTGCTGCGAATGTTTTTAAAGGCGATTTTGTAAAATTAAGTACGGCAGCACTTACCTATAATATTCCTGATAATGTTGCAAAATCCATACGGTTACAGGGCGCCAAAGTGTATGTAAGGGGCCAGAACCTGGCATTGATCACAAAGTACCCGGGACCCGATCCGGAAGTTTCCTCCAATGGTAATAATGCTTCCGGCCAGGGTGTGGACCGTAATACACTTGGCAATGGCCGAACATTTACAGTGGGGCTTAATGTTAACTTTTAAACTGAAGGAAGATGAAAAAATATGCTTTAAATATATTGGTTGTTGCAGTGATAGGTTTGAACGCCTGCCAGAAAGATTTGCTGGACCCAGTGCCATCTACAGATATCCCCGATTTCAGGGCTTTTGAAACTAAGGAGCGGATTGCCAGCCAGGCGAATGGGCTGTATTCTGTAATGAAGCATGGTAAGTTCCTGGGCGGGAAATACCTGATCGCCAATGAAGTGAGAGGAGAGGACTTTGTAAATGAAAAATCCAACAACGTAACATTGAATGCCAGCTGGAGAATGGTGCCAACCGGCGAAACGCAGGAAGTAAAGGAGATATGGTCGCAGGGATATATCACTATTAACAACGTAAATGTTTTCCTGGCAGGCATGAATGCAGTTGGTAACCAGGTAGTGGGCGACTCTGTAGCAAAGCTGTATGCCGGCGATGCGAAGTTTGTACGTGGCGTAAGCTATTTTTCATTGCTGCAACTATTTGCACGTCCTCACTGGGACGGGGCAGGCAGCAAACCCGGTTTAATCATTCATACAGAAGGCCATGCTAAAATCGGAAATTATGCACGTGCCCGCAGCACTGTGAATGAAACCTATGCACAGATTATCCGCGACCTGGATTCAGCGGAGGCATTATTGCCAAAACCCGCTGCCGGGGCATTAACTTCTATTACACGTGCCAATGCCTATAGCGCCATCGCTTATAAAACCCGGGTATACCTGTTTATGGAGCAGTATGATAAGGTGATAGCAGAGGCGGCAAAGCTGGTATCCGGCAGCGCACCGTTTGTTTCACCGGGAGGGCACGCATTGGAAGCAGATATTCAAAAAGTATTTGCACCGCCGTATTCTACAAAGGAATCAATATTCTCACTGCCATTTACCGGTTCTACAGATGATTTCCCGGGTACGCAAACCCAGCTGGGATATTATTTTACACCTGCTTCCAAACCGTTTACAGGTAATGGGGAATATTCAATGCATCCCAATGGCGTGATCGCTGATTCTTCCTGGAAGCCGGCCACAGATGCACGCAGGAAGTTCATTGTTCAATCGCTCGGGAAGAACTACTGGACGAAGTTCCCTACTCCCAGTCCCTTTACAGATTATATTCCTGTGATCAGGTATGCAGAAGTGTTATTGAACCTGGCAGAGGCCAGGGTGCGGCAAACCAATTCAGTTGATCCGACTGCAGTGGCGTTATTATCCGCAGTAAGACACCGCTCCGATGCCACGATCACTTATACCATTGCCGATTTTGCCAATGCTGCTGCATTGCTGACAGCCATTACCCGGGAAAAACATATTGAATTGCTGGGAGAAGGCTTCCGGAGCATGGAAGTTACCCGGCTGGGTATCCCGTTCCCTGCCAAAAGCAGTACAGTGCCTGTTATTGCACCAACTGCAGCGCAATACATATGGCCTATATCTTCCGATGAGCTGATCTATAACAAGCTTTGCGTTGACAATAACTAAGTCCTCTTAATAGCAAAAAAAGCCCCCGTATCCATTTGGGTGCGGGGTTCTTTTTTTCAGTTGTGCAGCGGTCTGTTTGGACCCGGCACCGGTTGCACAGAAGAAAAAGCCGGTAGATACCCCTACTACCTATTGTTCTTTTTTGTAGATTCCTTTCTGAAGGAAGCATTTATAGACTTATTTAAACCCATTGTCAATGAAAATCAGGAAAAGCTATGTAGTGGTGGCGGCATTTATGGCTGTCGGTACCCTATGTTCACACGCATTGCCTCAGGAGCCGGAAAAGGCCACTAATCTGAAGGTATTACCGAAAGACATCAGTCACGACGACCTCATTAAGGTAATGCGGGGCTTTAATGCCGCCCTGGGTGTGAAATGTAATTTCTGTCATGAGCCTCGAAAGGACGATGCAAAGAAGCTGGATTTTGCCAGCGACGCCAATCCGCATAAGGGCACTGCCAGGGATATGATGAAGATGACCAAACGTATCAACAAGAAGTTCTTTAAGGGCAGTGAAGTAATGGCGGTTTCCTGCTATACCTGCCACCACGGGAATGAAGAACCAAAAACCAAACCCGATGCCGCACCGGAAACGGCAAAGTAAATTTTTAGAGAAGGCATATCATGTATGATATGCCCTCTCTCTATCAGGAGCCTCATGGACCGGCCGCTGTTTAAACAAAGCCCCGGTGTCTTCATTTATTTTTTGATACACCTTTTTTGTTTAATCCCCGGATAACGGCAATTTCAGGCGTTTTTGCACCCGGGCAGACCTGGTTCATATGTCTTTTTTTTAATTTATCCACATCCTGACGAGAAAAATCAGTATCTTTGCTCCCGTCTGTTGAGTTAAAAGCATAAAGCACAGAAATATCTATTCTCTCCAGTCCGGAAATCTTTTCTTTACTGCTCTCCTCAATTGTGATAACGCTAAAGACGAAGAAGCGTTATTTTATATTTATTACATCAGATATATCAATATGTTATTTGAGCAACTAGGGCTTATTGAGCCCATTTTAAAAGCAGTTAAAAACGAAGGGTACACCACACCTACTCCAATACAATTGCAATCTATTCCTATTGTATTGGAAGGGAAAGACCTTCTCGGCTGCGCACAAACGGGTACCGGTAAAACGGCCGCGTTTGCTATCCCCATCTTGCAGTTATTACATAACAGTACCCCGGCAAAACAGGGCTTTAAACATATCCGTACACTGATCCTCACACCTACCAGGGAGCTGGCGGTGCAGATCGATGAAAGTTTTGCCGCTTATGGCAAACACACTGGTCTGAAACATGATGTGATCTATGGTGGTGTTCCCCAGCACAGGCAAACCATTGCCCTGCGTAACGGAACCGATATCCTCATTGCTACGCCAGGCCGTTTGCTCGACCTGATGAACCAGGGGTATATATACCTCAGTCACCTGGAAATATTTGTATTGGATGAAGCCGACCGTATGTTGGATATGGGCTTTATCAACGATATCAAGAAGGTGATCAGGGAACTGCCACAGCAACGCCAAACGCTTTTCTTTTCGGCTACTATGCCGCCAAGCATTGCGCAACTGGCTAACTCCTTGCTTTATAAACCGGAGAAAGTTACCATTACACCGGTATCTTCCACCGCAGAAAGGATCGAACAATCTGTTTATTTTGTAAAGAAGAAAGATAAACAGTCCCTGCTGGAAACGATTCTGAGAGACCGCCGTATTGAGCGTACCATCGTGTTTACGCAAACCAAGCATGGCGCCGACAGGATCGCTAAAAACCTGAAGAAATGCAATATCAATGCGGATGCCCTGCATGGTGATAAATCGCAGGCTTCCCGTCAGAATACCCTGAACAATTTTAAGAGCGGCCGCCTGCGTGTATTGGTAGCTACGGATATTGCCGCCAGAGGAATTGATGTGGATTCACTGGAGCATGTAATCAATTACGATCTGCCAAACGTGTCTGAAACTTACGTACATCGTATAGGCAGAACCGGTAGGGCAGGTGCAGCAGGTTATGCGCTTTCTTTCTGTGATACCACTGAAAGGCCATATCTCCACAGCATCAACAAACTTATCCGGCAAACGATTCCATCTGTGTCACATCCGTTTGAAGAGGCGGCCCTGATGGAAGCCAACAGTGCCAACCCCGATATGCCAAAGGCCCCGCCAAGAAGGCCCAGACCGCATAACCGCAGAGGCAAAGTTGATAAGCGCGACAAAACGTTTTAATGTTAGAAGATAGTTATAGTGACAGGGATGTTGTATCACAGCATCCCTTTTATTTTGTATATACCCGCCGGCCTGCAGCCAGTGAACAGCAAGATGCAGGTGCGCGCCAGCCGGGAACTGAAGGCACTACCGGTAACGGGTAAACGTGTATTTCACTTTATTCCGGGGGCCATATACGGCCTTCTCTCAAGCGGTTATTGAGCTTACTTTTTCCTAAATAAGAGATACGTATCAGAACATTATCTATATTTGCTGTACCTAAAGAAAAATCTTTACCCCGGTTTTATCCGTAAATACCAGGAATAAGCTCATTTTAACCGAACCCTTAACCAATCCTGATGGATCAGCAGCACTATATGGAGCAGCAACTGCGTAACATGGGCCTTAGTGAAGAAGCTATTGCCATGTACAAGCAGCAACTGGCACACCCGGCTAGCCGGTCTGATTGGCCAGCCCTTTATAAGGATAGTGTGAAACAATTCAACCAGTTATTTTCAGGCGATGATGCAGATGTAACCGATGGAGATGAACATCCGCCGGTCATATATCTGAATCAGCACAGCAGGCTGGATGCCGCACAGCAATGGGCCGTTGCCTGCGGGGCGGATGTTGCCTTTGTAAACCGCCAGTACCTGAACGATCTTGGCACCGGCGCCGGTAAGGAACAATGCCGTGAGCAGTTGTTGGAATGGTGGGACATAAGGGATACCGCTACATTGCAGGAAAAGCTGGGCTGGTTAATGGAAAGCGGCCACCGGATAGAATATGATATTATCTGGCAGGCCATCAATGCGGTATCTATGAAAGAAAGTAAGGCCTTTCTGAGAGAACACATTGCTACCAATGAGCTTGAAGAGGCTGTAGTGATGGAACGTCTGCGTAATACCCGCGATGCGCTTGACCTTTTCAGAAAGCGAAAACTGATCAGTGAAAACCTGCAGCCGGATATGCTTATCTGGGACTTTGCCCGCATTATAAACCTCAGCCGCCTTGGGTATGATGCCGGTTATACCAGTTATGAGCAGTCAAATGAGTATATCCTGGCCTGTGTTCCGCTGATTAAACGTACCTATACTTCCTGGAAACAGCTTTCCGTTTCCTACCAGTTTGCCCGTTGTGTATGGAACGGTGTGGAAATGGGCAGCTTTGATATCCTGCGTAATAATATGGAATACCTGTTAACTGCGCCCGAAAGCCCCTGGGTGCAATTGTCGTTCAACCCTGGCCGTTAGTGCTGCATAATCCTTCTGCTCAGTGTTTTTCGGGTATACCGGGATATGCTTAGGCAAGCTGTAGGAGTCCAGGTTTTTCAGCCGGCGATGAAATCACGTTGACGGTTAAACGTAGAGTTGTTCATAATAAAGATGTAATTGCATAGGAGGTTATAATTATCCCTTTTCTGGGTGCTCTTTTGTTGCCCAACCTATATTCCCAGTGTAGGTCTTAAGCTGCATCCCCTGCTTTAAGTTTATAGCAAAACCCGTATTCTGTTATA
This sequence comes from Chitinophaga sp. OAE865, assembly GCF_040546735.1. Taxonomy (NCBI): domain Bacteria; kingdom Pseudomonadati; phylum Bacteroidota; class Chitinophagia; order Chitinophagales; family Chitinophagaceae; genus Chitinophaga; species Chitinophaga sp. OAE865. The sequence goes on from NZ_JBEPOF010000001.1 coordinate 1,965,405, forward strand.
TAGACCATCGTTGATGGTTAATGAAGTGGATAAACTTCTGGTTTACATCACGGCTCAATTCTGTTTTTGAAATCTCTTCCCGGCTTATCTTTTTTAAGAATTGATAAGCGGTATAATTTGCCGGCAGTTCTGTCCTGCTTATAATAATACGATTATAATACGGAAACAGGTCGGCGTAAGATACGTGCAAGACTTTTGTATTCTTAGATAATTTCATCTTAGTGGTAACAAAAAGATGAAATTATGATGATGAAAAACAACCAGTTCATAGCTTTATCACCAGGTAAATTGCTATGGGAAAAGATCAATAACTTCCCTTTGGATGAACCAGGCATAAAGCTGCCGTTTTCAAAGAAGCTGGCCGGGGAACAAGGCTGGAGTGAGACTTTCACAAGGCAGGCGATACAGGAGTATAAGCGGTTTATTTATCTTTGCTGTATTTCTCCAACGGGTGCTTCTCCCTCCGGGATTGTAGATAAGGTCTGGCATCAGCATTTGCTTTACACGCAGAATTACTGGGAAGTATTTTGTGAGAAAACATTGGGCAGAAAGATCCACCACTTCCCTTCCGGTGGAGGGATGGCAGAGAAACGGAAGCATGCCGCCTGGCAGGAGGATACGCTGCAGCTGTACCGGCAGTGTTTTGGAGAAGATCCCCCGGAGGCTATCTGGTTAAATAAATCCCCCCTTATTTTTTCTTCCCTGTTCATGCGCTTTAACCTGTTTCCCCGGCGCTGGTTAATCCTTCCCCTCTTCTTTTCTTTCTTTTTCTTTACCGGTTGTACAGGTAACAATGGTTCTTTCTTCGGTTTTATGGCAGTGCTAATGCTGTTTGCATTTCTCCTTACGGGAAGTAATAAAGACAAAAAGACGAAAGCGGACGGCGATGTTGATACCAGTGGAAGTGGCTGTAGCGGTGGCAGCAGTTGTGGTAGCAGTTGTGGAAGCAGTTGCGGCAGCGGGTGCGGAGGTGGGTGTGGAGGCTGTGGGTCCTGATCTAAAAAATGAGCTATGAAAAATAATATGTTTCCCCGGGTACTATTCGTTTATATTCTCGCTGCCGGCATTTTTTCTTTACCCTTCCTATATGTTTACCATGTTACATTGCAGTGGAATCCTTTTGCCATTAATGGGAAGGAATTCCTGGTTTTCTATGGCACCGGCATTATCACTGGGTACTTCACATTATTATTATCCCGGAAATTCGCCGTTTTTTCCCTTTTTTTAAGAAGATGGATGATTGTATTATTTGTGGCCGGCTTAGCCAGGTTATGCCAGGGACTTTATTATCATAAGCCGGTTGGTTACCTGCTGTTATTAGTGATGAGTTTGCTGCTGCTCTGGCAGCAGGTGTTATATATTAAAAAGAGATAGACAAATTGCCTATCTCTTTAGAGCTGTAAGGGGGAAATTCATAGTGTTTCCATAGAATAGAATAGTATTAGCAGGTAGATGTTCTTACCCTCGGCTGTAGTCTTTTTGGAGTTCACAAGGGACAAAATTCGCTAGGTTTTCTGACCAGATTGGTGTAATATTATTAATAAATCGAATGTCAGTTTTTAAAGTGACAATGGTAACAACAATGGATGAAAGATATCTTTTATGCAGCGGACTGCACTTTCATCATTGTTTTTGTAGAATTTGTAACGGCAAAGAGCTTAGCCAACGAATATATTCAGGCTTACATCTCAAAAGTCAGCATTTAATAACTGGTAATTAAACTTATTAGATGAATTGACTAATAAACGCGACAAAAATGCGGTTGTGTCCAACATTGTGTACTTTGAGAGATTCCGGAAGGCATTCATAATGTGTAAGTTATAGAAAGGAAGTACTATTTGTATAATAGTAATAATTTATATGATAAAATAAAATTCAGATTCGTAAAGTATTTTTATTTTACTTGCTTCCTGCTTACTGTAAATTATTTATATTCAGGGATACGATGCTAGCTTTTTTCAGACGTAAGACCAACGGAGAGCCGCCTGATATCAGCCGGAAGCTCATGGAATGGTTTTCTTTTTTCCTATCTGATAAGTATTATGGAACTAGAGTAAGGATATGGGCCCATGTGCTTATGTGGGGATGCATGGCATTATTATATGCTTTTCTGCTAAGCTCAAGTTTCGGGGTATCAATAAGCGCCAGCCTGGTGTTTGTGGTCCGCAATATTCTGGGCGCAATGTTTTTCTTTTACATTGTTTTTTACTTTATTATACCCAAAGTTTTACTTAAGGGCTATTTCTTTCTGACGATATTATTTTTGCTGATACCTTTTTTGTTCTGGTCTATCATCAATTATCTTTGTTCATTGTATGCGGTTGTTTTTCTGGATATTACGGATAGCGCGCTGAAAAGTTTCCTGGTAAGAGTAGTAAATGCGGGATGGGTTGATACTTTTTCACCTAATCACCTCTTTAAAATCTTTCTTCCTGTATTGATGACTGTAGCGCCACCTATGTCACTCAAGCTGATCCTGGATATTATCCGTGCGTCTACCCGGACGTTGAGGCTGGAACGGGATAACCTGAACCTGGAAGTAGATTTTCTCCGTTCCCAGCTCAATCCGCATTTCCTGTTCAATACGTTGAATAATATTTATTCACTATCTATCAGGAACGATTCGCTGGCATCAGACTTGATTATGCACCTGTCGGAAATGATGCGCTATACACTCTACGATTCCAACACGGAAATGGTGCCGCTGCACCTGGAAGCAGAGTTCTTAAAAAACTACATAGAGCTGGAAAGTGTGCGCTATGGAAAAAACGCCAGTATACGCTTCGATTGCGATACAGAAAAAATGGATGGTTACCAGATAGCGCCATTATTAATGTTCCCTTTTGTAGAAAATGCCTTTAAATATTCACATAGCACCACAACAGATAAATGCTGGATCCATGCATCAATGGACGTATCAGATAACAAACTGAAATTTGAAATTTCAAACAGCAAAGGAGAGCTGCCGGAAGGCAAAAAGATAGCTGGAGGGATCGGATTGAGCAACACCCGTAAAAGGCTTATTCTGTTATATCCTGATCAACACATTTTATTTATTGAAAATAATCCCGAATATTACAAAGTTGTCTTGACACTAACGCTGAATTAGAAAAATATGGATCAAGTAATTACCTGCCTTGTAGTGGACGATGAGCCGTTTGCGAGGGATCTGATGGAAAATTACATTGGAAGGGTGCCTTATCTGCAACCTGTAGCTTTTTGCGAAAACGCCTTTGATGCAATCAATGAACTGCAACGGCAGCCTGTAGACCTGCTGTTCTCCGACATCCAGATGCCCAATATTAATGGTATTGAAATGATCCGTTCTTTGAGCAACCCACCTGTTGTAATTTTTACTACCGCCTCAAAGGATCATGCCATTGCGGGATTTGAACTGGATGCGGTAGATTACCTGGTGAAACCCATATCTTTTGACCGCTTCCTTAAAGCGGTAAATAAAGCACGGGCCCACATCAGCCAGCGATGGCAGCCAACAGCTGCTGAAACAGCCAAACCCAAAGCCCAGGTTACCAATCACCTGTTTGTAAAAGACAATAACAAGCTGACAAAGATCCTTTTCGACGATATTTATTACGTGGAAGGGATGAAAGACTATATAAAGATCGTGTGCAGGGAAAAAAATATTATCACCTACATGCGGATGAAGGCCATAGAAGACATTTTGCCGCCCGACCAGTTTATGCGCATCCATAAATCATATATTGTACGGCTCCAGGCCATTAAATCCATCATGGGGAATACAGTGGAAGTGGTTAACGGTCAATCTGTGATCATCTCCAAAGCTTCCCGGCAGGACCTTAAGCGCCTGCTTGGCATTGCTAACTATAACGATGAGGAGGATGAATAGCAATAGACTCAACCCGGTCGGTTTGTCGAAGAAATGTGCAATTATGTCTAATAAAATATGATATTTGGGATCATTGGGCGAGCTTCGGTTGTGGATTTATAGATCAGGTCACTTTAAATGCATATTTTATGTTGGAAAACAAATTGTCTGTGAATCGCCGCCCTATGTTAATTTTAGAAAAGGAAATTATTTCAAAAGCTGATATAAATACAATAGAAAACATAAGGGCTTCCAAGAATGAAGGAGCAGTAACAATACCATCCAGTATTCCGACTACTCCTACTACTTTAACAGGAGGTTTTGTACGCTAGATCTTAAAACAAATTTGATTATTATTCCTAATTGATTAACCCCTTTGGTCAGAAATGCAATACAGATGTGCCATAGTAGATGACGAGCCTCTGGCATTAGATATACTGGAAAGCTATATCCAAAGAACCTCCTATCTGAAACTTGTAAAAAAAGCATCAGAGCTGGATACTGTGGAAAGCCTGATCGCTGAAAGAAAAGTGGATGTTGTTTTTTTGGATGTTAACCTGAGAGGCAATACAAGGGAAATTATAGCGCAGTTTCTGAAAAAGGACTGTGTTTTTATTCTTGTTACTGCCTATTCCAGTCGTGAGGTACAACATCTTTGCCGGGAAGAAAGACAGGGTTACCTGGGTAAACCCGCCAGTTACAAAAAATTTGTAGATGAAATGGAAAGAGTGATTCCGGGTGTCAAAATAGCAGTTACCTGAGATCCTGAAAACATTTTATCTTTATTCAGGCATACGAAGCAGGGAAGCCTGGCTTTCCCACTAAAGTAAGTATGCCCGTCATGTATGTCCCGTCTGCGTATCTGCGATTTCTTTTTATTGAGAATGCCATTATTGTCATATGAAGAAGTGTTGCAACTTCACCGTAACACTTCCAATGACCAGGACGCTTTTGTAGCTGCCCTCCGGAAAATATATTCCCGCCCGTTACTACAGGAAGCTGTTTTCCTTGCCAGCCCGGAACTGTATACTGAAATGATGAAGTGGCTGCCGGCAGCAGATAATTCCCTGAAACTACCGCTCGCCCTGTATCGCTATCTGCTGAGGATGAGCACCCGCTGTACTCCCTACGGTTTATTCGCCGGATGCAGTACGGGGTATATTCATACAGGTCCTACACAGCTGCCGGCCCCGGCCATACAGCAGCATCAGCCGGTGGCCAGGCTGGATATGGCGTATTTATCCGAACTGATGGGGGCACTGACCCGGCTGCCTGAAATTGGCAACCAACTGCACTATTTCCCCAACAATAGTTTATACCGCTCCGGCGGCGGCTACCGGTATTTTGAGTACCAGCTACGCGATAAAAGACGGCATTATTTTCTCAGTGCCTTTTCACAGAATGATTATACGGAAGCGCTGCTGGCAGCCGCCCGCAAAGGAACAGACCTGCCAGGGCTGATTGCTGTATTAACGGGCATGGATATCCCGGATGCGGAAGCCCGGGCTTTTATTGAAACCCTCATCCACAACCAGATACTGGTAGCCGACTTATCACCACAAATTACCGGTGGCGACAACCTGGGTAAACTGATCGGAAGCCTGCAGGCCCTGAGTCCTGTTCCGGCTTGTGTGCCTGCATTACAACGGGTACAGCAGCTTTTACAGCAACCTGCAGAGGGCATAAGTAGCTACCTGGAAGCGATTGATATCCTCGCTTCACATTTTCCGGCCCTGGGCGCCAAAGATCCTATACAGGTGGATCTTTTTTTTAAGCCCGATTCCGTCCGCCTGGCTGAAACCGTTATCAATACCCTGATGCAACGGTTGGAATGGTTGCGTGTATTCGGCAATCCGGGTGCCGGTGGCGACCTGCAGCAGTTCAAAGAAAGATTTCTCCGGCAGTATGATCAGCGGGAAATCCCCCTGATGATGGCGCTGGATAGCGAATCAGGAATCGGATATGGTGTAGCAACCGGGGAATATGCCAGCTATACCCCCCTTATAGACGATCTTGTTATGCCTGCGGGGAAAAAGGACAGCATGGTTAACTGGAACGCCCAAACGAAGTTTGTATTAAAGCATTTCCTTGCGTCCCGGGCCTCGCAGGCAGCCGTAATTTCGCTAACGGATGCAGACCTGGACGAACTGGCGGCGGGTACAGACCAACCGGAATTACCCCCTTTCCTTTGCCTTATGGGCTCACTGATAGCTGCTACTGCGGCCGATATGGATAATGGCAACTTCAGTTTTTTACTCAAAGCCTGTCATGGCCCCAATGCCCTGGCCCTGATGGGCCGGTTTGCCGCTGGTAACCCAGGGCTGGAAAACCTGTTACGCGATCTTACTAGAAAGGAGCAGTTGTTGGAGAAAGACAGGCTGCTGGCAGAAATTGTGCATCTGCCGGAAGGCCGTATAGGAAATGTTCTGCTACGGCCTTCCCTGTACGATTATGAAATACCGTTCCTGGGAAAGAGCAGTCTGCCTGAGGATTTCCAATTGCCGGTAAGCGATCTGCTGGTAAGTGTGCGAAACAACCGGGTGATATTGCGTTCGCAGCGATGGCAGAAAGAAGTAGTACCCCGGCTCACCAGCGCTCATAATTTTACCCGTGGGCTATCCGTCTATAAATTTTTGTGCGATCTGCAACAGCAGGACGCCTTTTCTGTGCAGTGGAACTGGGGAATATTACAGGAGGAGCCTTTTCTTCCCAGGGTGGTATACCATGAAGTAATCCTGGAAAGAGCCAGGTGGTACCTGACCCGCGAAGCCTTTGAATCACTGCTGGCATCTCATCCGGCTGATGATGCATTACTGCTTTTAAAAGAGCAACGCCAATTGCCCCGGCATGTACAGCTGGCAGAAGGGGATAACGACCTGCTGATAGATTTCACCAGCGCTTTTGGCCGCATGTTGCTGACCGATAAACTGAAGAAAGGAAACGTAATATTATATGAATGCCTGTTTAATGAAACCACCCGCCTGTCTGTAAATGAACAGGGTGCTTTCTGCAATGAAATTATTATACCGCTATGTAATACCGTCTGGCAGCCGCCTGCCGGTTTAACGGCAGTGCCGTCCGCAACAGGCCTGCAGCGTAGCTTTGCCCCTGGCAGCGAATGGATGTATATCAAAATATATTGTGGCCCTAAATGGATGGATAAGCTGCTGCTGAAAGTATTGCAACCCCTGACCAGGGAATTGCAGCTGGCTGGGATAACGGACCGTTGGTTCTTTACCAGGTACCAGGATCCGGATCATCATATACGGCTCCGCTTTCATCTTCCACAATATCATCAGCACAGCAGCATGGTGATGCAGCGGGTAGAAGAAATATTACATCCTTATCTTAACAACGACATTGTCCGGAAAATACAACTGGATACCTATGTACGCGAACTGGAGCGTTATGGCCCGGCTTTAATGGAACATAGCGAAGCTTTCTTTTTTCACGACAGTGAAGCGGTGCTGCAGCTGTTGCAAACCATTGGCGGTGCCGAAAACAAGGAGCGCTGGCTGCTGGCATTAAAAGGAGCTGATGAGTTATTGAACAGTTTTGGCTATACACCAATGATGAAAATGAAACTGCTGCAGCAGCTGCAGCAACAGTTCTTTTCAGAACATCATGGGAATGCCGCATTGCTATTGCAGCTAAACAATAAATACCGTACACACAAGAGACTGATCAATGCAGTGCTGCTGGATAACGCACACGATTATACGTTGCCCGATGGGGCGCGCAAAGCATTCATAAAGCGTGCGATGGCATGGAAGGATATTATTCAGGACCTGCAAACTATACAGCAGAATGCAATAACGGAATTACCACCTCATTACCTGCACATGTTCCTGAACCGGATGTTTACAGCCAATGTACGTTTACATGAGCTGGTAATTTATCATTACCTGATGAAATATTATGTATCCCTGGTTGCCAGGAGCTAATGCCATTCATCCATAAATTACGGATTCCATAAAAACCTTATTATTTTTACAGGGTAAGTTTAAATATCCCCTCATCAATCATTGTAAATAGAAAATCATGAAAACACGAATAGTTCTCCTGGGATGTTTGTCCGTGATGACCCTGTTATCTGTTCAGGGCCTGGCCAATAACGGTGACAGCAGTGCCATTCGCCGTCCAGCAGCAGATCCCGGCAATGCAGGGCTGAAGCTGCCTGCCGGCTTTAAGGCCACCGCAATAGCGGAAAACCTGGGCGCCGCCCGCCATATAGCGGTAACACCGCTGGGGGATGTCTATGTAAAAATACAGACTTCAAAACCGGGAAAAGCCATTGCGGTTATACATGGAAAGGACATAAAAACCTTTGGCACCTACCGGGGGACCGGCATGGTGATTAAAGACAAATACCTGTATGCCTCCTCCGATGAGGAAGTATACCGCTACGCCCTGAATGATAAATTTGAAGTGATCAATCCCGATCAGCCGGAGAAGATCGTAACGGGGTTGATTAACCGCCACCAGCACGAATCCAAATCTTTAACGCTGGATAACGAAGGCAATATTTATGTGAACATCGGGGCTTATTCCAATTCCTGCCAGGTACAGGATCGCGCAAAAGGGTCCAAAGGAATAGAAGGATGCCCTATCCGTGATTCCGCAGCAGGGATCTGGCAGTTCCGCGCAAATAAGCAAAACCAGACGTATGGCGATGGTACGCGTTATGCTACCGGTCTCCGTAACGTGGTGGGGCTTGACTGGAACACACAGGATAACCAGTTGTTTGTAATGCAGCATGGAAGAGATGGCCTGTTTGATATGTTTCCTGAATATTACAGCCTGCAACAAGGCAACGAATTGCCTGCGGAATGCATGTATGCCCTGAAGAAAGGAGACGATGCCGGCTGGCCTTATATTTATTACGATGGACAGCAGCATAAAAAAATACTGGCGCCTGAATATGGCGGCGATGGGAAGAAAACAGGTGGCGAAAACGCAATTGACCCGGTGGTGGCATTCCCTGCGCACATGGCGCCCAACGGTTTATTATTCTACACCGGCAGCCAGTTCCCTGCAAAATATAAGAACGGCGCCTTTATTGCCTTTCATGGTTCCTGGAACCGTCAGAAAGGACAAAAGGGTTATTTCGTAGCCTTTGTGCCATTTAAAGATGGTAAGCCATCCGGCGAATGGGAAATTTTTGCAGATGATTTTGCCGGCGTGCCGGATATCCAGTCGCCGGGCCAGGCAAAGCACCGCCCCTGCGGACTGGCACAGGGCCCCGATGGTTCCCTGTATGTAACAGACGATGTGAAAGGAACGGTTTACAAGATCACCTACAGTGGTAAATAATGATATGGTATGAAGAAGATCATTTTAACAGGTGTTGTACTTAGTACAACACTTTCTTTTTTATCTGCACAAACAAAAAAGCCCAATTCCGGCAGCGCTGCAGCCAGGGGAAAAAAAGTGTATGAACAGTATTGCCTTACCTGCCACCAGGTAGATGGCAGCGGTGTACCGCATTTAAATCCTCCGTTGATCAAAACCTCTTTTGTGCTTGGCGATAAACCAACATTGATACAGGTTATATTAAAGGGAATGCAGTCGTCTGTTCCGATAGATGATGAGTATTATTCCAATAATATGCCCCCGCATAATTTCCTGAAAGACCAGGAAATAGCGGATGTACTTACTTATGTAAGAAACAATTTCGGTAACAAGGCCAGTGCGGTTACGGCCGCTGAAGTAAAAGCGGCCAGGGCTAAAAATTAACTGAAAACTCTGTAGAAGAGGCCGGATCAAACGCTGATCCGGCCTCTTGCCGTTTAATGCGGACCTGTATTATGTGCCTCGTTTATCGTATTTTTAAAATATGAAGATCCTCTGGAACTATTTGAAGCCCCACAGGTGGCTTGTCATTTTATCTTTATTACTGGCGGGTATCAGCCAGATACTGGTGATGACAGATCCGTTGATCTTCGGCAAGATCATCGATGATTACGCAGGTAATGTAAAAACACTGCCGGAACAGACATTGGTAAAAGGCGTATTGTTCTGGCTGGGTGTTGCCATTGTGGTGGCCCTGATGGCGAGGCTGGCTAAATCCTTCCAGGAATATTTCCTGCGCCTGGCGGTACAGAAGTTCGGTATGCAGGTATTCAACGACGGGCTCAAACAAACCCTGCGGCTGTCGTTTGAGGAATATGAAGAACAACGCAGCGGCGAAACACTGGCTATATTACAAAAGGTAAGAACAGATACAGAAAGGTTCATCACTGCGTTTATTAATATTTTGTTTACCTCGCTGGTAGGCATGGGCTTCCTGATCTGGTACGCTATTACCAAACACTGGGCGCTGATTCCGGTATTTGTGATCGGTATTATTTTCCTGGGTGGGCTCACCGGTTTGCTCAGTAAGAAGATGAAAACGGTACAAAGGGCTATCAACCGCGAAACCCTGCAGCTTTCGGGCGCTATTACGGAATCTCTCCGGAATATAGAACTGGTAAAGAGCCTGGGGCTTACCTTTCCAGAAATAAGACGGTTGAAAACCTTTACCAAAGAGATTTTTGACCTGGAAATGGAAAAGACCCGGCAGGTAAGAACGTTGTCTTTTTTACAGGGCACCACGCTCAATGTGTTAAAACAAAGCATCCTGTTTATTTTGCTGTGGCTGATCTTCCGGAATATACTCACCACCGGTGAGCTGATCACCATGCAGTTTATTACCACGGCTATTTTTGTACCGTTGCAGGACCTGGGTAACATCATTATCCAGTACCGAGAAGCGGAGGCATCGTTGCAGCTGTTTCATAAACTCATGCAACGCCCGGTGGAAGAGCGCCCCGAGGAACCCGTGGAGATCGGCGACTTGCGGCAGATGCGCTTTGATGAGGTAGTGTTCCGTCATAAAACCGCTACTTCCAATGCTATTGATCATATTTCATTTTCCGTGAAAACCGGCGATACTATTGCGTTTGTTGGTCCGTCTGGCTCAGGGAAATCTACCCTGGTAAAATTACTGGTAGGACTGTATAAACCTGTGGAGGGAGAAATATATTTTAATGATGTGCCATCAGGTGATATCCGGTATAATGCGCTGAGAAGGCAAATCGGATTTGTAACGCAGGATACGCAACTGTTTGCGGGCACTATCAAAGAGAATCTCTTGTTTGTAAAGTCGGATGCTACGGATGAAGAAGTGATTGAAGCCCTGGAGAAGGCCTCCTGTACCGCCCTGCTGGCGCGTTCCGGCAAAGGGATCTATACCAGGCTGGGAGAGGGCGGTGTGAAGCTGTCAGGCGGGGAAAAGCAGCGGATCTCCATTGCCCGCGCGCTGATCCGGCACCCGCGCCTGCTGATCTTTGATGAGGCTACTTCCGCGCTGGATTCTATTACAGAGGAGGCGATTACCGATACTGTAAGAAGCATTTCCGCCCGCAGGGAGCAGATCACGGTGCTGATTGCGCACCGGTTGTCGACCATCATGCATGCCGACCGGATCATTGTACTGGAAAAAGGTAAGATCGCTGAAACAGGTACACATGAGGAGCTGGTAGAGCATAAGGGCCTCTATTACGCCATGTGGCGCCAGCAGATTGGGGAAAGAAGGACCGCGGAATTAGCCGTGGAAAAGGAAACGCCTGATGAAGAAGATGAGCCCGGCTGGGATGCTTTATAATGACGCCCGGGGCATACATAAATTCCCGGAATTACAAGATTGTCTGTTAAATCCTATTTAAACTTATATTTTTGTGCTCCAAATGATCGTTCCGTGGGCAAAAAATATTATATAATTGATTTTGACAGCACCTTCACACAGGTGGAAGCATTGGATGAACTGGCGCGCATATCCCTGCAGGACCATCCGGAAAGAGAACAGATTTATAAAAAGATTGAAGATCTGACCAACCTGGCCATGGAAGGGAAGCTTTCTTTCAGGGAAAGCCTGGCTGCCAGGGTACAATTACTGGAGGCCAACAAAGACCACCTGAAGTTATTGGTAAAACATCTGAAAAAACTGGTATCCACTTCTTTCTCCCGTAATAAAAATTTTTTCAAACATCATGCTGATGATGTGTTGATCGTTTCCGGCGGATTTAAAGAATTTATCACACCGGTGGTGTTACCTTTTCATATCAAAAAGGAGAATATTTACGCAAATACTTTTTTGTTTAATGAAGAAGGGAAAATAGTGGGCTATGATGCTGCCAATCCTCTTTCCAACGAAGGCGGTAAAGTGAAACTGCTGCATGAATTGCAGCTCCAGGGTGAAATTCATGGTATCGGCGACGGTTATTCCGATTTCCAGTTGAAGGAATCGGGAATGATCAAGAAATTTTATGCGTTTACAGAAAATATAGAACGCAAGTCGGTTACCGAGAAAGCAGATCATATTACGCCAAGTCTCGATGAATTCCTGTATGTGAATAACCTGCCCTCCGCAATTTCCTATCCCAGGAACCGTATTATTTGCCAGGTAGCAGGAGATGTACCGGAAGCTGCTGTAAAGTACCTGAAGAAAGATGGCTTTACGATTAAGCATGCAGGAACAGATGATAAGTTATTGTCGGCTGCGGGGATATTGTTGTTGGGAGAAGGAGAGAAGATCAGTGCAGAGCAGCTTAAAAAAGCGGTGAAACTAAAAGTGATAGGTTACGCGGGCAACAGCAAAAAGCATATACCGCAGGAGCTTTGCACGGAAATGGGGATTGTGATTTTTGACAATATCCGCAAACCTGAATCCGTGGCAAAAAGAATTGCCAGGTTTATCAACAACGGAGATTCGTTTAAGAGCAGTAACTTTCCCAATATCCAGCTGCCCGAAGTGAAGAATGCGCACCGCTTTATCCACATTCACCGCAACGTTCCGGGTGTAATGGCAAAAGTAAACCAGGTACTGGCAGATCATCGTATCAATATAATTTCACAGTTCCTTATGACCAACAAAGCGATCGGGTATGTGATCACTGATACCGCCAGTGAATATGACAAAGGGATTTTGAAAGAACTGAAGAAGATTAAAGACACCATCAGCTTCCGGGTATTGTATTAAGGGAGCTGGATAATTATATTAATAAAAGCCGCATCGTTACCGGACGATGCGGCTTTTCTCTTTTGCAGCGTTCCCTGTTTTTTCCGTATTGCGTAAACCATTTTCCCGAATCCGTAACCCTTGCACCTATACCATGAACTAATTTTGCGCCTGATTTTTCAAACTGATTTAACTAACCTATATGCGTATACTTATCAACCGGATCGCGGTACTCTTATGCTTTTCATGTGCTGTATGTTTTTCCAATAATGCGTTGGCTGTGGCTGAGCCATTGTCCGCTATCAGGGGACTGGTAGTTACATCAGACGGCGCGCCTGCAGCTTATGTAGCGGTGCAGATCAAAGAAAGGAACAGGGGAACTCTTACCAATGAAAAAGGTGAGTTTGTATTCAGGAAGCTGATGCCTGGCAAATATACTTTGCAGGTAATGCTGATCGGTTATAAAACAATGTCGAAGGAAATTATTGTGGAGGAAGATCAGATTGCGCAGATAAAACTACAACTGGAAGCATCGGATAAGCAACTGAAAGAAGTAATTGTAAGTGGTGCCAGGAACAGGTATAAGAATGACAGCCTTTCCGGATCATTGCGATTGAGAACGCCTATTCTTGAAGTGCCGCAGAATATACAGGTAATATCTGCCAATATAATTGCAGATCAGCAGGCATTTGACCTGGTAGATGGTATTACGCGCAATGTGAGCGGTGCTACGCGGGTAGGGCATTGGGACAACCAGTATGCCAACATCCGGATGCGAGGTTCCAAGATACCTGCTTTCCGTAACGGTATGAACATAGAAGCCAGTTGGGGGCCAACAGCAGAAGATGCTGCTATGATTGACCGCATTGAATTTGTGAAGGGCCCGGCAGGCTTTATGCTGGCAGGCGGAGAGCCCGGTGGTTTTTATAATGTGGTTACCAAAAAGCCGACGGGCATTACCAAAGGTGCGGTCAATATCAGCATGGGAAGTTTTAGTACCTATCGTGCTGCCGTGGATTTAGATGGCAAACTGAGTAAGGATGGGAGGCTGTTGTACCGGTTGAATGTAGCAGGCCAGCAAAAAGATTATTATACCAAGTATAACTACAACAATCGTTACCTGTTTGCACCGGTATTAAAATACCTGGTAGATGACCGCACGACTGTTACACTGGAGTATACCTACCAGGGAGCTACTTACCTGGCTAATGGTAACTATGTTTTTTCTAAGAATAAATTATTGGATGAAAAGATTTCCAATGATTTCTTTTATGGAGATCCTTCCTTTACTCCGGGCAAACTGAAAGATCATAGTGTATACCTGTACTTCGATCACAAGTTTAACGACAAATGGGAAGCACATGCACAGGTGGCATATTTTAATTTCAGTATGGTAGCTAATAGCGTATGGGCCGATAGTGTAGCGGTAAACGGAGATATGCGCAGAACATACAGCATTGCGGATGAAGCAGGACAGAACCGTTTTGCACAGGCTTCCATTTCAGGTGAGGAATATACCGGAACGGTGCGGCACAGGATATTGGCAGGTGTGGATATGGGAAACAAAAAATTCTGGGGTGATTTCAGGCAGCTAACTTCCGATCTGAAAATGGGCGGAGGAAAAATGTTCAACGTGTATAATCCAGAATACAGCATTCCTTTTGCATCGTTCCCGGTAACAGACCGTACGCAATCTTTGGCTATAAGAGCAGGTGCCGGTGGCTATGTTACTTCCGTGAATTACACATCCGCCTATGCGCAGGATGAGCTGGGCTTCTTTAATAACCGCTTGCGTTTATCGCTGGCAGGGCGTTTCACCTATGCGGAAACGGTGGGCAGAACCAAGGCGCTGGCTATTAAGGACAATGTATTTACACCACGGGTTGGCCTGAGCTATTCGATAGATAAATCCACTACTATTTACGGTTTGTTTGACCAGTCGTTTGTACCGGTGGCTGGTGCAGACTCAAACCAGCATGCATTTAAGCCTGTCAAAGGCGTAGATGTGGAAGCAGGGGTGAAGAAGGAATGGTTTGATGGTAAATGGGTGGCATCGGCTACCGTATACCGCATTGCCCGGCAGAACTCAGTGGTGAACCTGGATATAAAGGACAGTCGCGGCGCCAACGTACAGGAACACGCTGGGGAAAACACTTACCAAAGGTGTGGAAATAGATATTAACGGGGAAATATTGCCGGGGTTGAATGCTACTTTGAACTACGCTTACACCGATTCAAAAATCTCTAAGGAAGCGCCAACGGCCATCATCAAAACAGTAGGTAATATAACGCCGAATACAGCCACGCACATTACTAATGCCTGGCTGAACTATCGCATTGGTAAAGGATTTTTAAATGGCTTTGGCGTAACGGGAGGAATTCAGTGGATGGCAGACCGGTATGTGGGAAGTGCTACCAGGGTGTTCAGTATACCCAATTATTTCCGTACCGATGCGGGTCTGAGCTATGTGAAAGGAAAGTATAATGTTTCCCTGCTGGTGAATAACCTGCTGGATAACCAGCAGCTGCTTACAGCCGCTTCTATTCCTACTACTGCCAGCGGCTTTTACAATTATATCGTTGAAGCACGGCGTAACTTCAGGATGACGATAGGGTACCGCTTTTAGTATCTATCTTTCTAAAGTAAAAAGCAAAAGGTGTACTGGTAAAAACAGTACGCCTTTTTTTATCACTATTGTTGAAGTCGCAAATGGCCCTGTATAATGTCGCGTTAATACCTTCCCGGAATGCCCGGATTATGGTAATTTTAAGAAAGCATTCAGCGGTATGAAAACAGTAAGTACTATTGATCAGTATATTGCCGGTTTCCCTGAGGAAACGCAGGCATTGCTGCAGCAGATAAGGGCTGCTATCAGGGCCGTTGCGCCCGATGCGGGAGAAAAGATAAGTTATGGCATTCCTACTTTTACATTGAACGGCAACCTGGTGCATTTCGGGGGGTATAAACAGCATATAGGATTTTACCCGACATCCTCCGGTATTAAAGCATTTGAAAAGGAGCTTTCCGTTTATAAGGGATCCAAAGGTGCTGTGCAGTTTCCGCTGGACAAACCGCTGCCCATTGCGCTGATAAAGAAAATAGTAAAGTTCAGAGTGGAGGAGAGCAAGGCGAAAAATACCCGCCAGGCACAATGCCGCTCCCGGTGACCTTTTTGCATCTCTTTCCGCGCCTGCACGCCGTGCGCTGGAAAGCAAAGGGATCAGGACGGTGCAGCAGCTTTCCAGGTTCAGCGAGGCGGAAGTACTGGCGCTTCATGGCATGGGTAAAAGCTCTATGCCTAAATTGCAGCGCGCGCTGGAGGAGAAGGGGTTATCGTTTAAAGAGGGGAAGTAATTACCGGGGAAACTGCTGAATTTTATTCATACTTCTACAAATACCCCTCCTTCTTCTCATATTTTTTGAGAAAAAAGGGACATACCTTTGTTTTGGGTACTATTCCCAGAATGATTATGAAGATAAAACGTTACACCATTGCCATACATGCCCTGGTTTGGATACTATTGCTGGTGATTCCTTACATTTCCACTGATCAGCTTTTTGACGCGTTGGATCCTACGTCCGACAAAAAATATCTTCTGCGCTGTTTTGCTTTAAGTACCGTACTGATAGTAATTTTCTATTTCAATTACTTCTTTCTCATTCCTAAATACCTGCTCACCCAAAGATACTGGCTTTATTTTTCATTCCTGTTATTGGCAGTAGTAACCGTTTTTTTACTTTCCGCAGTAATGTTTTTTTATCCTGATTTTAACTCAGGAGCATCGCCCGAAGTAAGCCGGGTAGTTGAAAAGATTTTTCCCGTTATAGTAGTGAATGCTCTTTTGTTATGGCTTTTATCTATTGTGTCGTCTATTTTATGGACAGTCTATAACAGGTTGAAGCAAACAGAAAGCGAAAAGCTTTCGGCACAAATAACTTCACTTAAATCACAGATCAATCCTCATTTTCTGTTTAATACCTTGAACAACATTTATGCTACCGCCATTGATTCCTCTCCCAAAACGGCGGATATGGTTGATAAGCTTTCAGAAATGATGCGATACACTATGAAAGATACTCAACAGGACTTTGTTTTACTGGAAGATGAAATAAATTACATCAGTAATTTTATTGAATTACAAAAGATGCGTTTAGACAGAAGCGTAAAGCTGGAATACCATATCCAGGAAAATATTCCCGCTTTGCGGATTGCTCCTATGATGCTTATTCCATTTATTGAAAATGCTTTCAAACATGGAGTGAACTCCGAACAGAAAAGCCGTATTAAAATTGAAATAATAATGGACAGAAGTGAGTTTCAGCTAAGTGTACTGAATAATAAAGTAGATGTGCAGCGCGATATTTCCGAAAGGAGCGGATTGGGAATTGAGAATACAAAGCATCGGCTGAATCTGATTTATCCTTCTAAACATTTGCTGGTTATTAATGATACTGAAAAGGAGTTCTTTGTATCTTTATATATCAACTTACAATGATAAACGCTATTGCCATAGATGATGAACCTTTAGCACTTACAGTGATTAAATCGCTATGCCATAAAAGTGGGATCATCCATCTGCAAAAAACATTTACACAACCAACCGAAGCGATAGCGCATTTACGCAAATTTTCAGTCGACCTGATATTTTGTGATATCCAGATGCCTGCTATGACTGGTATTAATTTGGTAAAGTTGCTGCAGAAGAACACAATGGTGATTTTTACCACTGCTTTTAGCGAATACGCCGTTGTTAGTTACGAATTGAATGCTATCGATTATTTACTCAAGCCTATCAATCAAAAACGCTTTAATCAGGCCGTTACGAAAGCGCAGGAATACCTGGACTATCTGAATAAAAAAGACAGCAGCTCAGAAAAAAGTATATTTATCCGTGCGGATTTCAGTTTGGTTAAAATTCCTCTGGCTGATATTCAATACATCGAAGGATTGGCTGATTATCTCAAAATTTATATCAGGGATCGTAAAACTGTTGTAGCAAGGATGTCTATGAAAGATATGACGGAAAAGCTGGGCTTTACTGATTTTATTCGCGTACATCGCAGTTTCATACTTCCATTTAGTAAAATAGAGGCGGTGAGAGGAACTACTATTTATATTGGCGATAAGGAGTTTCCTATTGGGCGGACTTACGCCGAAGAGTTCTTTAACCGCTATTCTTCTTAAACAGATCTTTTTGTTTGCAGCTATCTGTGAAACTCTTGCGTTCTTCGCATAAATCTTTCCCTTCTTCTCAAAAATTTTTAGCGGGTAGTTTTTGATTTCATATTTGTATCGTAATCATAAAAATGATTGTCGCATGCAAACTGGAACAGACAAACGAATATGCCGATTCGCTATCAGGTCAAAGAAATTAATAGTAGCGAACCTTGTACTTTTATTAAGTACAACGCTGCTAATGGGGCAATCAAAATTTACCATCAGCGGAATGGTAAAGCAAAAATCTACGGGTGAATCACTCATAGGTGTAACTGTAGTGGTGGCAGAAAAACACAACATAGGGGTAATTACCAATGAGTACGGATTTTATTCTATTTCGCTCCCCCAGGGCAACTATACATTGCGTTTCTCTTATGTTGGATATAAGCAGGAAATAGTTCCTGTGAATTTAACATCGAACGTTACTGTGAGCATTAATATGACCGATGAAAGCAAGCTTCATGAAGTGGTAATAAGCGCCAGGAAGGAGAATGATAATCTTACTAAAGCCACCATGGGCACGGAAGTACTGAATATGAAGGAAGTGGCGAAGTTGCCGGTAATATTTGGTGAAAAGGATTTGGTAAAGACAATTCAGTTATTGCCTGGTGTAAAATCCAACGGTGAAGGAAGCAATGGATTTTCTGTGAGGGGGGGCGCCACTGATCAGAACCTGATATTGCTCGATGAAGCACCCGTGTATAATGCGTCGCATCTGCTTGGCTTTTTCAGTTCTTTCAATAGTGATGCCATTAAAGATGCCACTATTATCAAAGGAAACAGTCCCGCGCAGTATGGAGGCCGCCTTTCATCAGTGCTGGATGTGAAAATGAAAGAGGGTAATAGTAAGGATTACCAGGTGAGTGGCGGGCTGGGCCTGATTAGTAGCAGGTTGACATTGGAAGGCCCTATTCAGAAAGATAAGTCTTCATTCATGATATCCGGCAGACGCACTTATGCCGACCTTTTAGCCCGGCTTTCAGATGATATGAAAGATGTTAAGTTGTATTTCTATGATTTGAATGCCAAAGCTAATTGGGCCATCAACAGTAAGAATAAGTTATACTTCTCAGGGTATTTTGGAAAGGATGTATTCGGCGTATCATCGTTGTTCGGAAGTGATTGGGGCAATGCTACCGCAACGTTAAGATGGAACAGCATATTGAACAGCAGGTTGTTTTCCAATACCTCTTTCATTTACAGCAACTATGATTTCAATGTTGGGTTTAAAACCGATGCCAGTGAGATGAAGTTTAACTCCCATATCAGGGACTTAAACCTGAAACAGGATTTTACCTGGTATGCAAATGCCGGCAACACCGTACGCGCCGGTTTTAATATTATACACCATACCATAACGCCTACCAAAGCCGGGGGAACAGATATTGTAAGTGATAAGAAAAGCCGTAAAGGATTGGAGAGCGCTGCATATATAAGCAATTCGTGGAAGGCTTCCGACCGAATTGATATTGATTATGGGTTAAGGTTTTCGCTTTACAATTTGTTAGGCGGTGATACCTATAATATCTACAAAAACAATAAGCTCATAGATTCCATAAAATTGGCTGATGGAAAATTTGGGGAAAGTTATTACAATCTTGAACCGAGGGTTTCCGCAAGTTACAGGATAAACAATACTGCAGCCGTAAAAATAGGTTATGCCCGTAATACGCAAAACCTCCACTTGATGAGCAATTCAACCGGGGGTAGTCCTACGGATGCATGGATCGGTAACAGTTACAACATTAAGCCCGAAGTAGCCGATCAGTTCAGTGTTGGTTTCAGCAAAAACCTTAAGAACAATGTATATGAAGTAAGCGCCGAAACCTACTATAAAACCATGCAGAACCAGATAGACTATAGGGATGGCGCCGATATAAATACTGTTCCAGATATTGAAAGTGAATTACTCTTTGGCAAAGGCCGGGCCTATGGTGTGGAACTTTTATTGAAGAAGAAACAGGGAAGGCTTACAGGATGGATCGGTTATACGCTCTCCAAAACAGAAAGACAAATAAACGGTATAAACAATAATCAATGGTATAATGCGAAGCAGGATCGTACGCATGACTTGTCGGTTGTAGGTGTGTATACACTTTCCCCACGATGGACTGTATCGGGTACATTCATATACAACACCGGTAATGCCGTAACATTCCCTACAGGCAAGTATGTTTTGAACGATATGGTTGTTTATCAATATGGTGCCCGTAATGCCGACAGGATGCCGGCAACACACCGGCTGGATATCAGCTTCACTTATGAAAAACCTTCAGGGAAAAGATGGCAGGGCTCATGGAATTTTGGCCTGTACAACGTTTACGGCCGTCGTAATCCATTCGCGATTACATTTAAAGAGAATAAATATAACCCGCAAAAGATAGATGCCGTACAAACATCGCTCTTCCAATGGGTACCGAGTGTAACATATAATTTCAAATTTTAAGAAAGGATATAAATGAAAAATATTATCAGCATACTATTGACAGGATTACTTTTTACAAGTTGTGAGAAAGTGATTGATCTGGACTACAAAAGCAATGAATCCAGGATTATCATTCAAGGGAACATCACCAATGAGGCCGGGCCGTATTATGTGAAAATTACAAAATCAATTAGCCTGAAGGATACCGGAAGTTATCCAGTGATTGATGATGCCATAGTAGCCATCAGCGATGATGTAGGAAACAGTGA
Source organism: Chitinophaga sp. OAE865 (assembly GCF_040546735.1). Classification (NCBI taxonomy): domain Bacteria; kingdom Pseudomonadati; phylum Bacteroidota; class Chitinophagia; order Chitinophagales; family Chitinophagaceae; genus Chitinophaga; species Chitinophaga sp. OAE865. The sequence goes on from NZ_JBEPOF010000001.1 coordinate 1,986,163, forward strand.
AATGCTTACTGCAGTTGGAAACGGAATGTACCGCACCAGGGCGCTGACCGGCGTAGAGGGTAGAACATATACGTTGGATGTGCAGGTAGAGAATCAAACATATACTGCCAAAAGTACTATACCGCAACGGGTGCTATTTGATTCTATCAGGGTAGAGACTCATCTGGTTACCGGTGAAACTGAGTACAGTTTTATACCGGTTTACCCCGACCCGATAGCAAAGGGGAATAATTACCGGTTTGTATTATGGTTAAACAATAAACTGGTTAATCAGCATTTTTTGCAGAATGATGACGTTAGGAATGGTGTTCCCAACTCTGTAAGACTGGAAGTTAACGATGATGACATTGAGTTTAAGCCTGGAGATTCGATCACCTTACAAATGCAATGCATCGATAAGAATGTAGCATTGTATTACAGAACGCTGGCTTTAATGGGCGATAGTGGCCCCGGTGGAGGTACCACGCCTAACAATCCTCCGAATAATATTTCCAATGGCGCGTTAGGTATATTTTCGGCTCATACAGTGGAGTCGAAGAGTGTTGTAATTCCATAGTGGGATTGTTTAGCTGCGGCGGAGTTCTGCTTATGGATACCCATGATTCCCGGAAGAAATAAGAACGGGCCCTGCTGCAATTATCTTAAGCGAATTAGAATGGTGCTTTCATTCCGGCAATTCTACCTATTGTAAGCTCAACTGCCAGGTAATACCAAATTTATCCCCAACCCAGCCAAATTTCTGGCTGAAGCCATAATTATCTAAAGGCATGAATATTTTTCCGTTATCAGAGAGCTTTTCAAATAGTTTTTCAATTTCGCTGTCCGTTTTACAATCCACGAACAGGGAGATCGCCGGTGTAAAATTCCATTCATGTTTTACAAAGCTATCGCTGCAAATGAAATGCTTTCCATTCAGTTCAAACTTGGCTACCATTACTGTACCTTCTTTCCCGGGGCCATCCTTTCCATAGCGTTTGATTTCTGTAATTTTAGAATTGTCAAATAATTCGATGTAGAAGTTCATTGCTTCTTCAGCATTGTTTTCCTGGAATGTCAGGAATGTTGTGATTTGTGTTTTCATATCGATTTTGTTTGATTACAGGCAGAACTGACAGGGGAAATTAAGGGGAAACGACTAACTAGTCAATTAAAATAGAAAAACCCGCTCAATGAGCGGGTTTCTTCGAGATTTCCGCGGACCGGACGGGACTCGAACCCGCGACCTCCGCCGTGACAGGGCGGCATTCTAACCAACTGAACTACCGATCCTTCCTACAGGCAAGCCTTTCAGCCATTCTGTATTCCCCGTTTGGGGTTGCAAATATATAAATAATAAATTCAATTCTCCAAATATTTCTCTCATTCCTTTTTTCTACTCCGGTGATGCATCTGGTGAATACGCGTAGTTTACCGCAGCCCCCTGTATAAATGAAACAAACAGAAATACCTTTTTTAAGGTAAGATCTACGCTTTATAAATATTCTTTACCGTTTGAAAAAGTAAATTTATATTTGGCTAAGACCAATCAGTCCACATTAAACGATCAATCAAAATTATTTTTTTACGAATGAATAGTACAGCAATAGTACTACCTCCATTTGCCGGGATTTGCTAAATCGATTTTTACTGGAAAAAAAGAGCTGGAATTCGCAACGTTAATATCCACGTAATATTAGACAATTACTTTTGTAGGGACTGTTATATTTCAACTTATGTCTGCGCTTAAGAAAGTATCTTTCCATCATACAACCGGTATGTCCGGTCAGGCTCATTTTGAAGCAGCTGTAGCTGCTTACTGGGATAAGTTACTGGGCATCGCCGTGGCAAAAACAAACCCGCACGACGCGTTTGACATTGTACAGGATGTACTACTTTCATTATGGGTGAAGTGGGAGGAAGTGCCGAAAGATGAAACACTGGAATTTTACCTGCTCAACGCACTGAAACTGCGTATCTTTAAATATTACCGTACAAATGGCCGTTACCAGGCACATCTGAAAAAACTGGAAATATTATTAAACGACACTCTGGAATCGCCCGGGGCCATTGCTTCCAATGAATTGCACGGGTTAAAGGAAACCATTATCAGTGAGGCGCTGGAGATCCTTTCACCCAGCCAGCGGCAGTTATTTATCCTTCGCGTAAACCATCATTATTCCTACCAGAAAATAGCACAGCAACTTGGTATAGACGCAGGATCGGCGCGCGTTTTATACAGCCGTGCCCTCAAACAGGTAAAAGCACATATTAAAGCAAATCCGGCTTTGTCTGCCAGTCTCGTTTCCTCATTTTTGCTGTTTACAATTTCTTAACCTTAGGGCGAGTTAACATTTTTTGTGTTGCGGGTATTCATTAACAGATGGCAACACAAAAATATCCCAGGGCCGAAGCCCTGTTGAAAAAGTTTTATGCGGGAAAATGTACGCCCGAAGAACTGGCACTACTGGACAACTGGTATGACGGTTTAAACAGCGATGCAAACCTGTCGGCCCTGGAATCCAACCTTTACCGGCAACAGTTCCTGGCCAACTTCCATAGTATGCTGCCGGCTGCACCTGTGGCCTGGTGGAAAAAACGTTCCATCCAATGGGCGGCTGCAGCCAGTATATTATTACTGGCAGGCGCCGGGTTTATGTGGGCCCGTTATACAGAGAAATCATCTGCTCCCCTGGCTGGTTTAAAATCATTCCAGGTAACCAATGAAACCAATGAGATAAAACTGGTGGTATTGCCGGATAGTTCCCGCATCTGGCTGAATACAGCTGCTTCACTTCGGTGGAAGGAAGACTTTAATAAACAAAACCGCAGTGTACAACTTACCGGAGAAGGCTTCTTCGAGGTACAGGGCAACAGGAACAAGCCATTCATTATCCGCACCCGCGATCTCGCTATCCAGGTGCTGGGCACACAATTTAACGTGGAAGCCTATGCCGGCGAAGGACTTACCCGCGTGTCCCTGGTACAGGGTAAAGTAAAAGTACGCACAGGAAAAGACAGTACTGTATTGAAACCCGGCTATGCCGCTGCCTATAATAATGAAGACAAAGCACTAAATATTTCCGCTACGGAAGCAGGAAAAGTGGCTGCCTGGAAAGAAGGCGCCTTCAGCGCTACTGATCTCCCTTTCAAAGATGCCGTAACGCGATTGTGCACACGCAACGGTTATCAGGTGAAATGGGAAAATACACAGGGCATCGAGAAGAATGTTTCTGTGCTTTTCAAAAAAGACAGCTTCGGAAAAATGCTGGGAAATCTATGCTACATCAGTCGTAAACAATTCCGTATTTCTGACAGACAGGTGATCATCTATTAAAAAACACGTGAACGCTCCTGAAAAATTCAACACATGAAAATGACATTTACTTCCGCTGATCAGCATACCCGCAGCAGCGGGCCGGCTGTATCCCGCCTGAAAAGATTCCTGCTATTGGGATGTGCCCTGTTGCCAGCTACCTTTGGATACGCCAGGCAGCAAGGGTTGAGCGAAAAAGTGAAACTGGATATTTCCCGAGCCTCCCTCTCCCAGGTGCTGAGCGCCCTTGGGCACCAGAGCAGTTTTACATTTAACTATGTTAAACAAGACTTCGACAAAATTATTGTCAGGGATTACAAGGCAGATAATATTACATTGAACGAAGCCCTCAATATACTCCGTAATAAGTCAGGTATAGAGTATAGCGTGAGCGATAAAGCCATCCTGCTGAGGAAGGCGGAAAAAGACCCGGAAGTGCAAACTACCCAGGCAATCACCCGCAAAATCACCGGCCGTGTAACTGCGGAAAATAATGAGCCTATTCCCGGTGTATCCGTTTGGGTAAAAGGCACTAAAACCAGAACGGTGACCGATGCGGATGGTAAATTTGAAATCACCCTGGAAAGCGACAAGGCAATACTCAGCTTCAGCTACGTGGGCTATGAAACAGTAGAAATGCCTGCCGGTACTTCCAATACGCTGAACCTCACGCTGAAAACCAGCAACAACGCATTGAATGAAGTAGTGGTACTGGGTTATGGTACCGCTAAAAAGGGCGATCTGTCCGCAGCGGTGTCAGTAGTGCCTGATATGAAACAGATCAAGGAACGTCCTGTACTGGATGTGGCCAATATGTTGCAGGGTAAAGTGCCTGGTATCACGGTTGTAAGTAATGGAGGGCATACCAGTAATGCCAACAGTGTAGTGATCCGCGGGGTAGGATCCCTGAACGATAATGTACTGTATGTGGTAGATGGTGTGCCCGGCGCCCCCTATAACCCTGCAGATGTGGAATCGATCACAGTATTGAAAGATGCGGCTTCCGCTTCCATTTATGGTGCTTTCTCCGGCGCCGCAGGGGTTATCCTCATTACTACCCGCCAGGCCACAAAAGGAGTGCCTAGTGTGCAGTATACCGGTTTCGTAGGCGCCAAGCAACCATGGCGCACCTTACAATCGCTTACAGCGGAACAACAGGGTAAAGTATCTGATCTGGCACAAACCAATGCCGGCCTGCCTCCGCTGGAAGGATGGAATCCTGCCAAAAACCCGGATGGCCTGGTAACCCGTACCAACTGGATGGATGAAATTTTCCGCACCGGCCTGATACAACGTCACAATATCAGCGTAAACGCCGGAACAGATAAGTTCTCCACTCTCTTCCAGGCCCGTTATGAAAAGGAAGAAGGTACACTGATCAATACCTATAATAAAAATATCTCCCTGAGATTTAATGCGAATTACGAGTTTAACAAGCATGTTAAACTGCGCCAGGATCTCTTCTGGAATAATAATGATAACAGGGATGCGGAAACTGCCAGCGGTTACAGTGGCGTTATACTCTCTGCCCTGTACATGCCACGCTCTGCTACCCCATACTACAGCGACGGTACCTTTGGAGGCGTAGGACCGAGAGGTTCCCAGTATAACGGTATCTATGGAGATGTGATCAATCCTGTAGCCACCCTGCTGAGAAATAAGCCCTATAACAAAAGAAATGACCTGCAGTCGGTGACCGAATTAACGGTGTCAGATATTATTCCCGGCCTTACTTACCTCTCCCGCTTTTCTTACCGTCAGCAAAATGCGCTGTGGAAAAACTTTGAGCCTAAAAGAACAGAGCCTGGAAAACCAAATGATCAGAATACATTAACCTATTCTACCGATAAAGGTTATAAATGGATCTGGGAAAATACCCTTAACTATAATAAGATCATTAACCGGCATAACATCGGTGTAATGTTATCCATGACCGGCCAGGAAGAAGCTAACCGCAATTTTTCTGCCGCTGCAAAAGGATTTGAGAACGAGGCCGATTGGGCACAGTTTTTTACCAATGCCACCATCTTTGATCAGAATCAGCCGGCTGATGATGAATGGAAAGACAGAACAGTATCTTATGTAGGAAGGGTATCCTACAGCTGGGCCGACCGCTACTTTGTAACTGCCAGTTACCGTAATGACGTGGCTGGTAGATTGGCAGAGGGGCACAGGTCTATAGGAGTTCCCGGTGTAACTGCCGCATGGAAGATCAGTTCGGAATCTTTTATGGATAATGTAAAGTGGCTGGACCTGCTCAAGATCAGGGGCAGTTGGGGAAGAATCGGCAACCTGGGCTCTATTGGGCACTACTACGGTTATGCCAAGCTCACGCCGGATTATACATTCCAGATTGGTGATGGAGCACCAAGGTCTAATTCCCTTGCAGTAACAAGTGCATTTAATCCATCGCTTTCCTGGGAAACTTCCCAACAATCAGATATCGGTATCGATATCGCCATTCTGAAACAACGCCTGTCAATTACCGCCGATTATTTTGATAAACTTACCTATGACCTGATCCAGCTGCAGCAATCCAACTGGCCTAATACTTTTGGTATAGGCGCACCGCTGATTAACAAGGGGGAAATCAGTAATAAAGGTTTTGAAGTAGCTGTAACCTGGAACGATCATATCGGTATGGTAGGATATAACCTGGGAGCTAATATTGCCACATTAAAGAACAGGGTGAAATCTATAGATGAAGACCCGGCTTCTGTATGGGTGCATGGCGATGCTTTCAGGGGTGTGCTCACGCCTTTCCGTTCTAAAGCAGGAGAGCCATTCTATTCTTACTGGCTGATAAAAACCGCCGGCATCTTCCAGTCGGACGATGAAGCAAAAGCTTACCAGAAAGACGGTAAAATGATCCAGCCTAATGCAAAGGCCGGCGACCTGAAATTTGTAGATCAGAATGGAGACGGCGCTATCAATGATGGCGACCGCGTATATATGGGGAACGCATTTCCCAAACTCACTTACGGGTTCACTGCCAGCTTTACCTGGAAAAATTTTGACCTGAGCCTGTTTATGCAGGGCGTAGGCGGTGTAAAACTGTTCAACGCTTTCAAAATGACTACCCTAAGCGGCTCCGAACAGGGATACAACCGTTGGGATAAAATCCTCGATGCCTGGTCTCCGGAAAATAAAGGATCCAATATTCCCCGCATCTCCGCTAATGATCCCAACAAAAACTTTCAGACCAACTCCGACTGGTACCTGGAAAACGGTAATTACCTGAGATTAAAGAACCTGCTGATCGGCTATACCTTTAAGAAAATGAGCTGGAACCAGGGACTTCGCGTATACTTCAGCGGCGACAACCTGCTCACCTTTACCAAATACACCGGTATGGATCCGGAAGTAGGTGGTGTAGGGCTTGATGGCGGACAGTTCCCGGTATCGCGCGTGTTTTCCCTGGGTGCAAATATTAAATTCTGATCAAACCAAATGCTTTTATGAAAACAACATTCAAACATATATTCCTTGCGGGGTCACTGATGCTGGGGGCAAGTGCCTGTAACAAATGGGTAGATACAAAACCCAATGGTGCGCCTACTACTGCCTATTTCTGGCAGAGCGATAATGATCTGCGGAAGGCTACCAACGACATGTATGTGGCCATGCGTAATGAATCTACCTGGGGCCGCGACCTTTTCTGGGTGCAGGATGCCAGCGACGACCTGATTGTAGGAAGAGCGAAGGCCGATGGTGAAAATATCAAGAACTTCATTCCAAGTGGCCGGGAAGGCTACCTGACAAGCGGCTGGAGCGATCTGTATAAAATGATGAACCGGGCCAACCAGGTGATCCAGAATGTGCCCACTTCAAAAAATACCACGGAGGCTGCCCGCAACCAGGCATTGGGCGAAGCGTATTTTATGCGCGGGTTCGCTCATTTCTGGGTAGCCTATCTCTGGGGGCATAAAGACCAGGGCGTGCCTTTCGATGGACCGGAAAATCCGGAGTTCGGAAAACGCATTCCACCACAACTGCCATCTGTAACAGATAACTATGCACAGATCATCAGCGACCTGGAAAAAGCAGCCAGCCTGCTGCCCCTGTTTGAAACATACAGCACCTCCGACCAGGGTCGCGCGCATCGCGCCGCAGCCTGGGGATACATGGTAAAAGTATATGCTTACTGGGCACAGTACGACGCTTCCAAATGGGCGCTGATCCCCGCTCTCGCAGATAAGATCCGGGACGAAGGACACCGCGCGCTCATCAAGGGCCAGGCAACCAGCCAGCAGAATTACCGCGCTGTATTCAGCATCGCCAATAACTGGAGCTCAGAATATATGTGGTCAGTTACTTCCGGTGTACAGGGCGGCTCCGAGTTTCCCGGCGTAGTACTGGAAAATACCGGTTGGGCTATCTTCAACGGCTGGGGCTATTTCCAGCCTACAGAAGAACTGTATGACGAATACGAAGCCAATGACCCAAGACGGGAAGTGACCATCCTGAAATTCGGGGATAAATTTACCTTCTTTGGCCTGGTGCGCTCTTACTACTCCACCAACAGCTTATCCGGTTTCCAGATGAATAAGTACATGGAGCCCTATTCCTATGGTAAAGACGGCGTGATCACTACCAACACTAATATTAACCAGAGCCCGGACTATCCAACCACTGCGCTCAATTTACCGTTGATGCGTTATGCAGAGATCCTGCTCTTTAAAGCAGAGGCGCTGATCAAACTGGGCAGGAGCGGCGAAGCTGCCGCACCGCTGAATGAAGTGCGCAGCCGCGTAGGACTGGCCGGCATTGCAAATCCTACCATGAATGATCTCAAACATGAGCGCCGTGTGGAACTGGCCTGCGAATGGACAGACAGGCTGCAGGATCTGAAGCGTTGGGGCGATTATGCGAAGATCAATGCGCCTTTACATGGCCGTATCCACAGCGATAAGGTAAACCCGGCATCGCCTTACGAAATAAAACAGGTATGGCCTGCACGTAATTTTGATCCGGCTAAGCATATGGCATGGCCGATGAACCCTGATGTAATAGCGCAGAGTAACGGCGTTTACAAACAGGTGCCTGGCTGGAGGAATTAACCGGCAATAGCGAACAATGATACAGGCGGATGGTAAGCGTAAAGATATTTGCATATCTTCATGCTTGCCATTCGCCTCTTTTGTTCATTCCTTATGCTATTGTACTATGCCACGGAATCATTTGTTCACCGCCATTATCTTCTTCTTTGCCGCGTTTACAGTTAGTTGCGCGGAACGCAGCCCTGCACAAACTGAGCCTGATACCACCGATTCAATACCCGGTACCAGCCGGCCGTTGTTCAGGGATTTTATGGGACTTAACGGCCATGTTACACTCAAGCCTGACCTGTACAAACAGGTATGCAGGTTGTTACGCAGTTATCATAACATCAGCTGGGATGTGAAAGCTCCCGGCGATTCTATCACCATTCCCAACACCATTAATAACATTAACTGGAAACGCGATGTATACGGCCCGTGGAAAGCGGCAGGGTTTGAAACAGATATCTGTATGCAGTTCCTGGGAGTGGGATTAGGTAACCCGGATTATAAAAAGTTATGGGCTGGGCATGAGCAATGGGCATATGATTACGGGAAAGCAATGGCCACTTATTACGGCCCTTCCGGGGCAGAAAAATTATGTACCTCCGTGGAAATTGACAACGAGCCCGGAACGCGTTTTGACCCGGCGCTATTCAAAACCCTCTTCACGAAGATGGCGGAAGGCGTACGTGCCGGGGATCCGCAGATGAAGATCGTTACGCCTGCAGTGGCCGTGAAAGCAGATCCTTACTCACAGGGACTGAATGATCTGTATGGAGATAAAGAGATACTGCCTCTTTATGACGTGATCAATATACATACTTATCCTACCATCGAAAAATCGGCCAACAGTGAAAACAGCTGGAACAGGAGTTACCCTGAAGATAATTCCCTGCAATACCTGAAGGTGATTGAAGAGGCAATTGCCTGGCGTAACAGGTATGCAAAAGATAAGGAAGTTTGGGTAACAGAATTTGGTTATGATGCCTGTACACCGGAGGCCATGAAGCACCGGAAAGACTGGGCATTGAAACTAAACTGGCAGGGGGCAAGCGATCTGCAGCAGGCGCAGTACCTGGTGAGGTCTTTCCTGGTATTTGCCACGCTGGACATCAGGCGCGCTTACCTGTATTATTACAATGATGAAGACGAGGCCTCTTTCCACGCTGCTTCGGGGCTTACACGGAATTTTGTTCCGAAGATGTCGTTCTGGGCGGTAAAGCAATTGTACCAGACATTGGGCGATTACCGTTTCCGGCGGGTGGTGAAAAAAGAAGCAGATTCCCTGTACGTGTTTGAGTTTGTGAAGGGAAATGATTCACGGTCGCTGGCCTGGGTGGCATGGTCGCCAACCGGCGCCCGGACCCATGAACAGAAAGGGTACCAGCCGCGTGTAGTAAATGCGGAACTGCATGACCTGCCATCATTGCCGGTAAGCGTTACTGCTATGAGCACCACCAGCGAACCTGCAAAAGAGGTGACATGGGAGAAGACAGGAGTTACCAGTATCCGTTTACCGGTTAGTGAAAGCCCTGTTTACATTTTGTTCCAGGCTGTCTTGGAACACTGATTATGGTGATTATAATGATTATGATGATTTTATTTTGGAAATTGAAAAGAGATAAAGGCAGTAATATGCTTTCATTTCAGCAAAACCTCCAAAGTAATAATCATCATAATCCTGGATCAGACAATCTCCGCTTATATCTCCCCCTACAAATCCCCAAAGTATAATCATCATAATCATCATAATCCTGAGTTAGACAACCTCCGCTTAGATCTCCGCTCCAAAAACATAATCCTTAGTCAGACTAAGACCCGCTCCGGGATCTGCTAATTTGTAGTACATTTAAACAAAATTATCACATCCTCTTTTATGGGAATCGGGAATTTACATATTGATATTGAAAAGGTGAGTTATAAAACAATGGCAGACGAAGTGGAGATGAAGCTGCTGGAGTATCTTAAGAAGAAATCGTTCAAGCCCGGAGATGCGCTGCCTAAGGAAATGGAGCTTACAGAAGCGCTTGGAGTGAGCCGTAACGTACTGCGGGAAGCCCTCAGCCGCCTGAGGATGCTGGGCATGATTGAAACAAAAAAACGCAGGGGAATGATATTATCCAGCCCTGATATCCTGGGATCGCTGGAACGGGTAATGGACCCGCTGATCATTGACGATGCCACGCTGCAGGATATTTTTGAACTGAGGCTTACCCTGGAAATGGGACTGGCCGATATTTTATACATCCGCAAAACAAAAAAGGATGTCGAAGAACTGGAGAAAATTGCCCTCAGCCAGAAAACAACTTCTACTAAACAAAATTTCCGGATCAAGCATGAAGTGGAGTTCCACGGCAAAATTTACCAGATGACCGGTAACCGCACTATGCAACGCTTCCAGACCATGCTGCTTCCTATTTTTGGGTACCTTGTAAATGAAGAGAAAGTACCGGTTGTAGGCAAGGTATCACATACCGACCTCGTAAACCTGCTGAAGAACGGTACCAGGGAACAGTTCAGGGAAGGCATGCGGGAACATCTTGAACATCATTTCAGGAAACTGAAATAGGACGCTGAGTGAAGCAATATTCCTGCCGGTTAGTACCTGCAATAGCATGAGTATTTTGCCCAATGCTTATTCTATCGTAGCTCAATTGCCCGATATAGTTTTCAATCCGGATCTTTCTTGAGCTTCAAAGTCATCCTCCTGGATTGCATCATACAAAAATGATAATCCTTTAAACTTAAAAAGCCAGCCTTACCGCATTTGTCATTCTGTGTAAACTGATGCAGCTCATGAATACCAATCAACTTCAATAACATAAAACAAATTATTTTTCATTAAAGCCATCCCTTTCCTCTCCTCCCTCCGGCAAAATATTTAACCACTCCCTTCTTTTTTCTGAAAATGTTTTGCGGTGTCGATTTTTTTATCCAATTTTAATATGTAGTACATAAGTATTTAATGGCATTAGCGCAGGACTATTGAAGCAGGTTCCCCGTGTGAAAATTGCGGGGTACTACCCTGCATAAACAGCCGGTTTGTATCCTGGCTCCCGGCTAACCTAATAAAAGTATCATTTCATGAAGCACGGACATATTGAAGGACTGATTGCCGCCGCATTTACTCCCTTTCACGGCGATGGCTCCCTGAACCTGGAGCTGATACCCGCTTTAACAGATAAGCTGGTAAAAGACGGCTTAAAAGGCATTTTTGTTTGCGGCAGCAATGGCGAAGGCCCCAACATGACTACCGAAGAAAGAATGCAGGTAGCAGAAGCATTTGTAAAAGCGGCCAATAAGCGGTTGCTGATCATAGTGCACGTGGGACACAGCAGTATTGCTGAATCGCGGAAACTGGCAGCACATGCGGCAGCCATAGGCGCTGATGCGTTTTCCTCGGTAGCGGCATTTTATTTCAAACCGGCTTCCGTACAGGTGCTGGCAGATTGTATGGCGGATATTGCAGCTGCGGCGCCGGCATTGCCTTTTTACTATTATCATATTCCCACGCTTACAGGTGTAGGAATGGATATGATGGAGTTCCTGGAAACAGCAGGCAACAGGATCCCCAACCTGGCAGGCATAAAATATACTTCTTCCACTATTCACGAATATCAATCCTGTTTTAATTACCAGAACAAGCGCTTCGATGTATTGTTCGGATTCGACGAGCTGTTATTACCTGCGCTGGCAGTGGGTGCAAAAGGGGCTATTGGCAGCACTTATACTTTTGCGGCGCCGTTATACCTGCAAACAAAAGCGTATTTTGAAAAAGGCGATATAGAAGCCGCACAACAGCAGCATTTATTCATGGTGGAAGTGATCAGGATCTTTGCAAAATACCCACCCATACCGGCGCAAAAGGCCATTATGAAAATGCTGGGCTGGGACCTGGGGCCATGCCGGCTGCCACTCACCACGCTTAGCCCGGCTTTATATGACCGGTTATATAAAGAGCTGGACGGGATATCGTTTTTCCGGAAAGTACAACATTCATGAAACGGATACTTTATGCAACAATATTCATGATGACGGTGAACATAGTAAGCGCCCAGGAGAAAAGTGTACGCAAAGTAGAGTGGTCGGTCGCAGCAATGCTTCCGCCTGCGGCCGGGCTGCATCAGCAGCCCGGTGTGGCCGGGCCGGTAGCGGGCATCAGCAATGGTCTGCTGATCGTTGCCGGTGGCGCCAACTTCCCGGATGGCATGCCCTGGAACGGTGGTGTAAAAAAATATAAACAGGATATTTATATTTTCCGGCAAGATGAAAAAGGCCATATGCTACCAGGGAATGTAAGCCGGCAAACATTGCCGCAACCGGTAGCTTACAGCGCCAATGTAAGCATGCCGGACGGACTTATATACCTGGGCGGGGAAAACACCAACGGCCCCACCGGTAATGTAATACGGTTAACGGTAAACAATGATGGTGAAATCAATTTTACCAGGTTGCCACCATTACCATTGCCCCTCACCAATTTATCGGCAGCTTGCTACGGGCATACCTTGTATGTAGCCGGCGGTGAGTCTGTGAATGGAACCTCCAATAAATTCTTTTCACTGGATGTATCCACACCAGGCGCCGCCTGGCAAACGTTGCCGGATATGCCCACGGCGGCTTCCCATGCAGTGATGGCTGTACAGGACGGGGGCGTGTACCTCATTGGCGGCAGGCGTAAGAACAGCAACGGCATCAGCGATATTTTCAACACTACTTACCGTTACGATTTGCAGAAGCATACCTGGGCTCTGAAAGCGCCGCTTCCCTATGCAGTAGCTGCAGGATCGGGAGTAGCCATAGGAGCGCATGAGATCCTGTTTTGCAGTGGCGACAGGGGAGAGGTATTCAGCAAAGCAGAAGTACTTAATGCAGCTATCAGCAATACAACAGATACACTCAGAAAGGCAAGGCTGACAAACGAAAGAAAAGCGCTGCTGAACACGCATCCAGGATTCACAAAAGAAGTGTGGTTGTATAATACCCTTTCCGGCCGGTGGACGGCAACTACTTCCCTCCCCATGGAGGGCCCGGTTACCACTACTGCTTTATTATGGAAGGGAAAGGTTATCATTCCTTCAGGGGAAATAAAGGCGGGTGTTCGCACACCAGTGATCATATCGGGCAAAATTATTTTTAACTGATCTGTATATCATGGCCAATAAAGGAAGTTATCGTTGGGTAGTAGTAGGGTTGCTATGGGTAGTAGCCTTGCTGAATTATATGGACCGGCAGATGCTGTCGACCATGAAACCCGCCATGCAGGCAGATATTCCCTCATTGCAGTCGGCTGCCAATTTTGGCTACCTGATGGCCATTTTCCTCTGGATCTATGGATGTATGAGCCCTTTGTCCGGCATCATTGCAGACCGGATCAACCGGAAATGGCTCATTGTATGCAGCCTGTTTGTTTGGTCCGGCGTAACCTTTGCAATGGGCTATGCTGCTACATTCCGGCAGTTGTATTGGTTACGCGCCGTGATGGGAGTGAGCGAGGCTTTGTATATACCTGCAGGGTTATCGCTGATTGCAGACTATCATACTTCCTCTACACGGTCGCTGGCCGTTGGTATTCATATGACTGGGTTGTACATGGGGCAGGCACTGGGTGGTTTTGGCGCAACTATCGCCGCCAGGTTTTCCTGGCATTCCACCTTTCATGCTTTTGGTATGGTGGGTATTGTGTATTCCCTGGTACTGATAGCATTCCTGCGCGAAACCGTGAAAGCGCAGGTGGAAGTGAAAGAAAAACCACCTTTTCTGAAAGGGATTGGTTTGCTGTTGACAAATATTTCTTTCTGGATATTGCTGTTCTATTTTGCCATTCCGAGTTTTCCCGGCTGGGGAATTAAGAACTGGTTACCGACTTTATTTTCTGAAAGTTTACAGATAGATATGTCGGCCGCAGGCCCTCTATCTACCATTACTATCGCGGCGTCCTCCTTTTTCGGTGTGATCTTCGGCGGCATACTGTCCGACAAATGGGTACAGCACCATACGAAGGGCAGGATCTATACCAGCGCTATCGGGTTGTCGCTGACCATACCGGCCCTGCTACTGATAGGAATAGGGCACAGCCTGGTGCACGTAATAGGAGCAGCCGTTTTGTTTGGTGTTGGCTTTGGTATGTTCGATGGCAACAATATGCCTATCCTTTGTCAGTTTGTACCATCCGGTTACCGCGCTACCGCATATGGTATCCTGAATATGTCAGGCGTATTTGCCGGCGCTGTCATCACCGATCTGCTGGGACGCTCCACGGATGCGGGCAACCTGGGGCAAAGCTTTGCTATGCTGGCAGGAATTGTACTGGTGGCTATTATTATCCAACTGAGCTTTTTGCGTCCCAAAGCAAATGATATTGACCTGGTAAATAATAAATAATGATGATTAAAAAAATAGTGACAGCGTTCCTGCTCATATGCCTTGGCACTGCATACGCGCAGCAAAAAGAAGTACCGGTTTTTGTTTCGGGAACAGATGGTTATAAATCATTCCGTATCCCCGCCATTATCGCACTGCCGGATGGCGATCTACTGGCATTTGCAGAAGGCCGTGTAAATGGTGGTGATGATTTCGGAGATATTGATCTGGTAATGAAACGCAGTAAAGACAAAGGCAAAACCTGGTCGCCCATGCAGATAGTGGCAGGGGGCGATAACCTGCAGCTCTCCAACCCCGCGCCCGTGGTAGATCTTACAGACGCGGCCTATCCCGGCGGAAGAATCTTTCTTTTTTACAACACCGGTACTCACCGGGAAAAAGATATCATTAAAGGGATAGGAATAAAGCATTGCTTTTATATCACCTCCACAGATGGCGGCCGTACCTGGGCAGCGCCGGTGGATATCACGCTGCAGGTACACCGGCCCAAACAACCGGGGATAGACCCTGCGTTTAATTTTGCGGAAGACTGGCGCTACTACGCCAATACGCCGGGGCATGCCATGCAGTTTTCCGAAGGAACTTTTAAAGGAAGGATCTTTATTGCCGCCAATCATACTGCAGGTAAGGCATTGCCCGGTGCGCGGCATTACATAGCGCATGGTTACTACACTGATGATCATGGTAAAACATTCCATTTAGGTAACAGCGTTGATTTACCTGGCAGCAATGAATCCATGGCGGTACAGCTTTCGGGCAACAGACTGATGATGAACAGCCGCAACCAGGCAAAAGATGTGAAAGAGCGGATCGTATCTATCAGCAGCGACGGTGGCGCTACCTGGGATACCACTTATTTTGATCACCAGCTGCCAGACGCTGTATGCCAGGGCAGTATACTGAACGTGGGTACCTTCAAAGGAAAAAATATCATTGCTTTTTGTAATGCTGCCGATTCACTGGAAAGGGATAATCTTACGCTCCGTATCAGTTTTGACGACGGGCGTACCTGGAAAAAAAGCTATGTGATCTATAAAGGCAACGGATCAAAGAAGGCCGGTTATGCCTATGCTGCCTATTCTGATATTGTACAGACAGGCAGGAAAAAAACAGGCGTCCTGTATGAAAAGGACCACTATTCGTCGATAGTATTTACGGTAGTGAACTGGAAATAAGCCGTATTGTGGAGGCTGTCGCAATTAGTACGCTATTTTGTCGGATTTGGCCATGCCGGGTATAAAATACTCGTGCTATGTTTGCATTAACAACAACGGTTAATATTTAAATCTTACAAAAATGCAAACAACTAATAACGCTACAAAGATCACTGTAACTGCAACTATCAATGCACCCGTTGCGAAGGTGTGGGAACTCTGGAATGCACCTGAGCATATCGTAAAATGGAATACTGCTTCCGACGACTGGCACAGCCCGAAATCTGTGAACGACCTGCGCCCGGGCGGTAAGTTCGAAACACGCATGGAAGCCAAAGATGGCAGCTTTGGTTTTGATTTCGGCGGTGTATACGACGAGGTGGAGGAAAACGAGCTTATTGCCTACACTATGGGCGATGGCAGAACTGTACGGGTTATTTTCTCTGTAACCGGCAATACTACCACTGTTACTGAAACTTTTGATGCAGAAGATACACACAGTATTGAAATGCAACAGGGAGGCTGGCAGGCTATCCTGGATAATTTCAAAAAATATACAGAGGCACTGGCTCAGTAATTCCCGGGCAGCCATTCTTTCTGCAATATATTCAGCCGCACGGATCACCCGGTCCATGCGGTTTTTTGTATCTTGCCCTTATCACTTAAACCTGTAGTATATGGGACTTATTTTCCTGCAGATCTTACTGGGAATTACGGCTGTCTCCACTGCATTGACAGGTGGCCTTTTTTATGCCTATTCCTGTTCTGTCAACCCCGGGCTGGGCCGGTTACCAGATAGCAGTTACCTGTTGGCCATGCAATCCATCAACCGGGCTATTCTCAATCCTGTTTTTTTCGCTTCCTTTTTAGGGTCGCTGGTATTGCTGCCTGTTTGTACCTGGGCATATATCAGTTATGATGTATCACCGGGAAGCTGGTGTTTGCTGGGGGCTACCATTATTTATATAGCGGGTGTTTTTGGGGTGACGATGGGCGGTAATGTGCCGCTCAATAATGCGTTGGACAAAGCGGATCTTGCAGCTGCGGATAAAGATGAGCTGGCGCGGCGCCGGGCTGCTTTTGAACAGCCGTGGAACCGCCTGCATACAGTGCGCACGGTTGCGGCGGTGGTTACGGTAGGGTTGGTAGTAGCAGGATGTATCGGGTTAAAGTGACCGGACTTTATGTTTCACATAAGTTTGTTTCCCATGCACATAATAATAAAACAAGGCCCCGCCAAAGTAGGCCATCACATCCCAGGCATCGCCGGTATAAACAGGCGAAAACCGCGGCATTACCCATTCAAAAACAACAGACATATACAAAGCCATAAACAGTAAGTAATACAGGGGATAGTTGTAGTGCTCATTATGTACAATATACCTGCGTGTAAAAGTAAGGGCCACATGTGCTATAGCTGGTACTGCAATGAAATCGGTAAGGTACCCGTTCAGCAGCGGAACCGGCAGGTGCATATACCGGGAGAACCGGATGATGCACCAAAGGGCGCAATAAACAAGAAACAACGGATCAAATAAACGTTTCATTTTTATAACACGAACATAATGGCGCCTCCGAGTAGCAGCGTTACCAGTAACGCCATTACAGCAAACAGGTAGAAGCCACTGTTCTTCAGCAGTTTTACGGGTACGGAATCTGTTGGTTTAACCGGGAGCACACTGCTTCTGAGCCTTTGCCATATGGGCTGATTTTCTTCCTGCTGATCATACGATTCATTATTCATACCATCTGTATTTAGAACAAATGTACTAATTAATTTAGAACAAATGTTCTAACCTGCTTCTTTTTTAGATCAATTGTTCTAAATTTGGGAATGGATACGAGGACAAATATTCTCAAAACAGCGCTGGAACTTTATAACAGCCAGGGAGTGAACACCATTACCAGCAGGCATATAGCAGCAAAAATGGGGATCAGCCCTGGTAACCTGCATTATCACTTCAGGCAAACAGATGAGATCATAAGAACGCTGTATGAATTCCTGGCTGCTGATTTCGACAGGTTGATGTCGGAACTGGAGTCGGTTACGCCCGCTACCCTGGACACGCTTAATGATTTCTCTGTCCGTTCGCTGGAGCTGGCATATAAGTACCGGTTTATATTCTTACATTTTGTGGAGATCAGCCTGCGCGTGCCATCTATCAGAAAAGATTATTACGCCTTAACCCGGCGCCGAACAACAGAGTTCTTTACTATTTTCAGACAGCTGAAGGCCGACAGGGTATTCCGGGATGATTTGCCGGAAAGCGTTTGGGAGGCGCTGATCGCGCAGATCTTTATTGTGGGCGACTTCTGGCTATCGAATAATGAGTTAACAGGACGGCTGAGGGGAGGCAATGCTATAAAACATTATAGTAAAATTATTGAAGGTATGTTTTATCCTTACCTCACCCCAGCCGCGCAACAGCGTATGAGGAAGTAACCAGGCTATTACGCTTTTAGATGATCCTTACCTCACCCCACCACACAATTACATATGGCGGAGTAAACCGCCCGGTTATGATCTTAGAAATTCAATGATCATGGTGGTTACCAAAACAGGTAATTTACTCTGCTTATCAGGCGCGCAAACTTCTCCTATATAGTCCCCATGGCCTCCCGGCAGGATGGCCGCCTGCGCATGCGGTAATGTGCGCGCCAGCAGCAGCGCATGTTCCGGCAGTATCGGCTCGGTATAACCGTTGATCACCAATGCCGGCGCCTGGATGCCTTTTATGGCTTCATCGCTGATGTCCTTAAAGTTTTTCATTCTCGCCACATCCCGGCGGAACATAGCTTCAAACCCTTTGAGGTCGGGATTGGCAGCCAGGTAAGCTTCTTTTAATTGCGGGGGCATCTGGTTAATCGTGATGTTATTGAAGCCTTCAAAAAATCCAGGCGGTGTACCGCTGCGTTTGTAGAGCGCAGAAGCGAGTACCAGCTTATTCACCAGCTCCGGGTGCCGTATGGCAATTTGCAGCGCTGTGGTACCTCCATTGCTGAAGCCCATAATATTTGCTTTGGTGATATGCAGCTGCGCAAGCAATGCGGCTACATCATCGGCATCCTGTTCAAAGCTCAGTGGCCGGTCAATATCCGCGGTGTGGCCATGCGCCTGCAATTCTATGGCTATTACCTGCTGGCTTTTTGCCAGCTCCGGCAGGATGACGCCATAATTGGAAACGATAGTGGATCCACCGCCATGCAGTAATACCAGCGGCGTGCCGCTGCCGTGGATTTCATAATACATTTTTAAACCGTTTACCATTGCATAGTGACCTGCCTGCTGCTGTGCTTTCATCTGGAAATGTGCCAGTATTAATAAGAGAACAATGATGGATATGCGTTTCATGCGATATTTAATTTTGATAAGGCAAACCTACATTAAAGCAGCAGACCCGGATGGGGGCAAAAATGTCATTTTGAAGGGCTATTACGACAAACCATCTTCCTGTTTTTAAAGCGGCTTTAAGCATGGCTTTTTTCCCCAACTTGGCTTATATTGTCGTTATTTAATTGTTTAACCTGATATTCTTATGACCCCCGGGGAATATAAACAAAGATTCAGAGAGGAAGACGCTGTTGGTTGGCTTTCTATAGATGATACCTTGGAAAAGGTATATGGTAAAACAGAGCCCCGTCACTATGGGCCGCTTTGCGGCATACATTATATGGCGGGAGGGACAGATCCGATAGATGGCGCCAGTATTTATGATTCTACCAAACAAGACTTTCACCGCCATATTATCAGTTATGGAATGTCGGAGCTTTACTACGACAGTGAAAAGGCAGGTGGCGAATTCAGTAAATGGGGCTTTGAATTTACTTTCAGGCTGAAGCCATTTGCCGAAGACCAGGCGGACCCTTTATGGGCGGTGCATGTTATGAATAACCTGGCGCGTTATGTATTTAACAGCGGGAAATGGTTTGAAGAGAATCATTTTATACCTGCAAAAGGCCCTATACGGCTGGATACCCAGACAGAAATAACTGCCTTCGTGATAGCGCTTGATCCGGAACTGGGAAGAATAGAAACTCCGCATGGAGAAGTATCTTTCCTGCAACTGGTAGGGATCACCAATAGTGAACTGGAGAAATTAATGCGGAACCCTACTACTACAGAGGTGGCCGCATTGATCAGTGATTTGAGGAAAGATAACCCGTTACTGATAACAGATCTGAACAGGAGATCTTAAATAATGAGCCGGGTGAAGACGTTCCGTTTCCACCCGGCTTATGCCTTACAACAACCTGCTTAACTGCGCAGCAGAATAGTTGACAGATTTCAGCGTTTTATTATCCGACTTCCGGTACACCAGGTAAAGATCATCAACCTTTGTATAATAGCATTCTGTATTTTCAGTTTTGCTGTAATGCGCAACAGTGCTTTCAGCTTCTTCTGGCGATTTACAGGCTTTACTCATATTAGACCTGTGTACCTCGTTAAAAAGCGCATTGAATTTCTCTCCCAGCCCAAACTCCAGGATGGCGCCGGATAATACATATTGCAGGTCGCAAAGCGCATCTGCTATTTCCACTATATTGTTTCCCGCAATAGCTTCTTTCAGTTCGTTCAGTTCTTCCTGGATCAGCGATACCCTTAAATCACATCTTTGCGGGCTGGGGATGGTAGGTGTTTTTTCAATTGGATGTCTGAAGGTGCTGTGAAATTCCGCAACACTGTTTAGCGCTTTTACATCTTCCATGATCAGATAATATTTATGTCCGAATGTAAGGATTATTTGAAAATTATGTATTGCGGCAACCAGCCTGTTGAAAGATGTATGGTTATTGCGCAACGATTAGGTAACTTCCCGCATAAATTGATACAGATCCAATGGATGGACAGGCACTGATTCTCCGGAATGTCAGCAATTATATCTCCATTACCGGGGAGGAGCAGGCATACTTTCTTTCGCTCCTGCAACCAAGAAATTATCAGAGAAAAGAATATCTGCAGCGGGAAGGCAGCAATTGCAATAACTTTACCTTTATCACTACCGGGTGTGTGAAAAGCTATCTCCTGGATCAGAAGGGAGAGGAACATATACTTACCATTGCACCGGCAGACTGGTGGGTGGTTGACTACATGAGCTTTGTTTTTGGGCAACCCGGCAACCTGTTTATTGAAGCCATCGAAAATACCAGTACCCTGATACTTACAAAAGAGAAACGGGAAGAATTGTTCAGGAAGATCCCTCCGTTTGAACGGTACTTCAGGATCCTTACGGAGAGGGCCTTTGCTGTGAATCAACAGCGGGTCACGGATATATTAAGTCTTACAGCGGCGGAACGTTTTGAAAAATTTCAGCAACGTTACGCACACATTGCCAACTCCCTCACGCAGCAACAAATCGCTTCCTTTATAGGCGTAACACCTGCCTTCTTCAGCCGGATGCTGAAGGCAAAACGTAAATAGTTCCCTGTGCATTATTTAACATCCGGGTTGATCTAGGTCAATCCGGATCTGTTGCATTGTGCCCACCTTTGTTTAAACTTTTCAGTAAAACAAAAAACAATGGGAAAACAGGCATTACTTATTATCGATGTTCAGAACGATTACTTCAGTGGAGGTAAAATGGAACTGGTAAACCCTGAAAGCGCAGCAGGAAATATCAGCAGGGTATTGAAAAAGAGCCGGAAAGAGGATGTACCGGTCATTTACATTCAGCACATGGCCACCGATCCTTCTGCAGGGTTCCTGGTAGCCAATACCCCCGGTGTTGAAATTCACTGGAGCATAGCCCCCGCAGCCGGGGAGAAGGTGATTGTAAAACAGTATCCCAACAGCTTCCGTGAAACGACATTAGAGGAATATCTGCAGGGGCTGGGAATTACCCACCTGGTCATTACAGGGATGATGACGCATGTATGTGTGGCAGCCACAACCCGGGCAGCGAAAGACCTGGGCTACAGCTGCACCGTTATTTCCGATGCCTGTGCCACCAGGGCGCTGGATGTTGAGGGAGAACAGATAGCAGCTTCACTGGTGCAGAAGACTTTCATGGGCGCACTGGCTTTTTATTATGCGGATATCAGGACCACGGAAGAGTTCCTGGGGCACTGACTACATCCGGGGATCCGGTAACGGATCCCCCGGTTACTTTGCCCATACTTCACGGATACTTCACGGATGCTTAGGAGTCGTCTATGTGTGGTACTCCTCATATAGTCTCCATATAGTCATTATACTGTACTCATGCACTACTGACGCACTTCCAATGCTTAGTGCATGCACTTACCCTGATTACGGCTACGAAATCCGGCAATAAGCGGCAAAACCGGCTGATTGGGCTTGTCGCTTATTGCCCGGATGTTAATTTAGCGGTAGATCTTAACATATAAACTTAAAATAGCGTGAACCGGTGTGACATAGGGTTGTCACACCCTGCCTGTAGCTTTGTTAAAAGCAATGATTTTCAAAACTAAAAAACCAGATCAAAATGGAAAAAAGAATCATCGATCCCTGGAAATGGGCAGAAGCAACTAACTCAGCACAGGCGGTTGAAGTGAAAAACCCAACCGGAACGCTGTATTGTTCAGGACAGGTAGCCATAGATGCCAACGGAGTGCCAGGCGCTGCAGATATGCGCTCCCAGCTTATCCAGGCAATAGAGAACCTGGAACATCTTATTAAAACCGCAGGCTACGAATGCAGTGGAATTGTAAGACTGAATGTATACACCACTTCTGTTTCAACTTTTTTTGCAGAGTGTGCAGATATTTATGCCGGCTTCATTGCCAGGTATGGTATCAAACAGGCAACTACCCTGCTGGAAGTAAAGGGGCTTTTTGCAACGTTAACAGTTGAACTGGAAGCTACTGTTGTAAGATAACAAAGGGGCAGGGGCTGATGTTAATCCGGTCCCTGCTCTTTTCAGTCAATGACAATCAATACTATTCCCTGATGGATATTAAAAAGCGGCTGGAACGAATTGTTCATATTTTCTTTTTACTGCAATCCAGGTCACTTGTTACCAATAAGGAATTGCAGGAGCGGTTTCATATCGGGCGCCGAACGGTTTACCGGGATTTAAAAGTCCTGGAACAGGCCGGGGTTCCGGTAATTAATGAATCCGGGCATGGATTTTCGATAATCGAGGGATTCAGGATGTTGCCATCCAGGTTTAGCCAGGAAGAGGTACTAAGTTTAATGGTGGCAGAAAAAGTGATGCAAAAGCATGAAACAGCATTTGTGAGACGGCATTTTGAAACTGCTTTAATTAAGATCAAAAGTTCGTTTCGCGCACAGCAGAAAGATCATATATCGCACCTGGAAGAGAAATTACAATTGAGCGGGCCTTTCAGGGAAACCAAATACCTGCCTGATATCATTGATGTACTGCTAAAGAGTATCCTCAGTAAAAGAGTGACGGAAATCTCCTACTTAAAGAGTGGGGCCAGCCAGAAATCCGTCCGTATAATTGAGCCTGTTGGATTGTTTTATGAAAATGGCTCCTGGTATGTGCTTGCCTATTGCCGGTTAAAAGGGGGATACCGGCATTTCCGGTTAGACAGGATCAGGAAAATAACGCTGGGCGATGATCACTTTAAACTGGATCATCCATCTGTTGATGAATTACGAAAAGCTGATTCCCAAAATAATATTACCCCGATCGTTATAGCTGTTGACCCCAACTATGCCCACTTCTTACATTGGGAACGCCAGAACTATGGATTTTCCAGGGAGGAGGTCCTGACGAATGAAATAATAATGTATTTTGATTGCAGGCAAAGCCCTGTCTCCTTTGCCAGGTGGTTTATGCGCTTTGTTGATGTTGCAAAAATCCTTGAACCGGCTTATCTTCCTGATGAAGTTAAGCGTATATTGAAAGCAGGTATGGATAATATGAAGGCATAATTGATAATGATAATGCCTACTTTTGTTTTTCTTTGCGTGATAAATATTCAATATTTAAAATCCGGCATTTAATATACTCTCCTGCGAAAATCCATATTTCAGAATTATTCTATTTTACGGTCTAAATGTTAACAACATAGGATTGAGCAACAATAATTTAAATATGGAACAGGGGGAGCGGGAGACGCTGAAACTGATTGCACTGGGAGATGAGCGGGCATTTAACCGCATCGTCAGGAAATATTCCCAGGTAATCTATCCCTACCTGCTTTACTGGCTTAAATCACCTCAGCTTGCCGAGGAGGTAGCCCAGGACGTTTTTTTGCGTATCTGGAAAAACAGGCACAAACTTCCCGACGTCAGCAATTTCCCGGGCTATGTATATGTGGTTACCAGGAACCGTGTTCATTCCCAGTTCGAACGTGGATTGCCGGAAACAGAAACCCCGGATGTTGTACAGGCCGACCAGGCGCTGACCAATCCTCAAACAGCCCTGGAGACTAAAGAGCTGGCAGCAATTATGCGCCGGGCTATAGAATCCCTGCCGCCACGGCGCAAAGAAATATTCCTGTTAAGCCGCAACGAACAGTTAACCTACGAGGAAATTGCCGCCCGGTTAGGGATTTCAAGGAGCACCGTGAGGGAGCATATGGTGGAAGCATTGGTTTTTTTGAGGGCGTATCTGAAGAGGAATGCCGGGGTTATTATCGCCCTGCTATGGGCATTCATCAGCCTGCTGTAAAAAGACGATAAAATATTTATAAGTTTTTTTTACCCCGACCCGTCCTACCAGTAATCAAACCGGGTCTTTAGTACAGAATAGAATGACTGAACAGCAACTGACATATTATTTTGAACGATACGCACAGGGAAACCTGAGCAAAGATGAGCGCGTTGTTTTTGCTGATCTGCTGAAAGATCCGGCTAACAAGGAAATGGTACAGCAGATCCTGGACAGGGATTGGCCATTATGGGAGCACAATCAGCTGGATTTTTCGCATGAAATTGCCCGTATAGAACAGGGCGTAGCCGCTATGATCCGCGCCGATCACTCCTTCTCAGATCCTCCTCCTGTTCGCCGGGTACGTTTCCTGGAAAAATGGGGCTGGGCTGCTGCAGTATTGATCCTGCTGGGAGCCGGCACTTACTTCTATATGACCTCAAAGAAAACGCAGGTGGAGGTGGTGAAAGGAAAAGCAATACCAACACCAGGTATTTTGCCGGGGTCTAATAAGGCGTTGCTTACTTTATCAGATGGAACTACCATAGCGCTTGACAGCGCCGCCAGTGGCGCTATTGCGCAACAAGGCAGTTCTTCAATTGTTAAAACAACCGGAGGCGACATTATCTATGATGCCAGGGGCCTTTCCCAGGGAGAAGTAATGATGAATACAATGTCTACACCCCGCGGAGGGCAGTATCGTCTCACACTTCCGGATGGAACAACCGTGTGGCTGAATGCAGCAAGCTCTATTACTTTCCCGGCTGCATTTACAGGCAGTAACCGCAAAGTGAAAGTTACCGGTGAAGTATATATGGAAGTTGCAAAGAACGCTAAAATGCCATTTATGGTAGATGTTGACGGAAGGGCCACTGTTGAAGTGTTAGGTACCAGTTTCAATATTAATTCCTATACCAACGAAGACGCAATTGCAACAACACTGGTAGACGGTAAGGTCAGGGTGTTGCCTGGCAATATCACAGCCGTTTCTGCATCAGCGGATGGGCAATATGAAGCACATGCTGTTACGCTAAAGCCTGGACAGCAGGCATTACAACCAAATAATACCACCGTTGTCAATATTAGTTCCAACACCAGCCTGGAACAGGTGCTGGCATGGAAGAATGGTATTTTCAGTTTTACAGGTAAATCCTTTCGGTCTGTAATGAAAGACGTTGAAAGATGGTATGATATCCAGGTGAAATATGAAGGAGCTGTTCCAACCAGAAAATTAAAAGGAGAAATGGACAGGGGAGTTCAATTAACTGATTTAATTCGTTTCCTGCAGGCTTTCGGCCTGCATGTTGAACTGAAAGACAGGGTATTGGTTGTAGGAGAAAAATAAGTAAATCCAGGCCTTCTGAAATATGATATGTTCGTAAAATAGTATTGCCAATAAACCAACCAATCAATCAGGACATCACAGTACAGGTATCGATTCCAGGGCTATATTCCCTGGCGGTGAAGTATTGAATAAATGTCCCGACAATTTCTCCCTTACTTAAAACAAAAGGCCAATGATGGGGAAACATCATTGGCCGGGCAGTTTAGGTAACATTCAAAGACAAAGTCTGCACAGACCGCTTATTCAGCACCTAAAACAGTTTCAAAGGTATGACAAAAACTGCTTTTTGTGGATGGCCTGCCCGTGGAGGTGGCCGTCCCTTAACCAAAATCGTGTTAGTAATGAAACTAACTTTCTTTTTTCTTACTGCCGCTTTTTTTAATGTGGCCGCCAAAGGGTTTTCTCAAAGTGTCACCTTCTCGGGAAAAAATGTAACGCTCGAGACAATTTTTTCAGCTGTAAAGCAACAGACAGGCTACCTGTTTTTATACCAGGAAACAGATTTATCAAAAGCCAAACCAGTAACTGTTCAGGCTGCCAATGAGCCGCTTTTCCAGTTTCTTGAAAATGTATTCCGGAATCAACCTTTAAAATACCTGGTTGTAAGCAAAACAATAAGTATATACCCTGCGGTACCGTCGGCCGGAAATGTGGCTATATCTCCTGACCCGCTTCCGCCATTCTCCGTCAGCGGCACTATTCTTAACCGCGAGGGAGAACCGCTTCCCGGCGCCAACGTATTTATAAAGGGTACAAAAAAAGGCACTGCAACAAAAAACGATGGCTCTTTTACTATTGACGCCAATGCAGGGGATGTTTTATTGATAAGCAGGATTGGATATGGAAGTATAGAATTAAAATTAAACTCCGCCACAAACGCCGTTGTAATTGCTTACCCCGAAAGCAAAGCGGGTGGGGGAGCGCTTAAAACCGGTCAAACTGTTTTTTCCGGTTCATCAGGATTTACATTTATACTTCCTCCCTCTGTTTCTAAACTTGATGAAGTGCAGGTGATTGCTTATGGTACCACAACACAGCGTTTTAACACGGGCAACGTTACCAGTGTGAAAGCAGAGGAGATAGAAAGGCAACCGGTAAGTAACGTGCTTGAAGCATTACAGGGCAATGTGCCAGGGCTCTTCATCACCCGTTCCAGCGGCAGCCCCGGCAGTCAGATGAATATTTCCATCCGCCAGCAGCAAACGATCCCGCTGCCTAATGTGAACAAAAGTATGCCGCTATTTATTATTGATGGAGTGCCTTTTGTAGAAACGCCATTTTCCAGTGCAGGGGCTTCCGGACCGGTAGATCCTATGAACTCCATTAACCCGGCAGATATCGCGGAGATCTCCGTATTGAAAGATGCCGACGCCACTGCCATCTATGGTTCCAGGGGTGCTAACGGTGTCATCCTGGTTACCACCAAAAAAGGTAAGACATCAGAACCACATTTCGATTTCAATATCTATTCAGGCGCCGGCAAGGTAACCAACTATTTACCGGTGCTGAATCTTTCCGAATACCTGGCGATGCGCAGAACCGCTTTCGCCAACGATAATGTAACACCTGATTTTTCGAATGCCCAGGATCTCATTGTTTGGGATACTACAAAATCAAGGAATTTCCAGAAAGATTATATCGGCAACACCGCCAGGCAAACAGAGGTTACCGGTGCGTTTTCAGGCGGGAATCAATATCTGCGTTACCGTTTTTCAAATACCTTCAGGCAGGAATCTACGGTGTTTCCGGGCGACTGGGGATATAAGCGCTACTCATCCCACCTGAGCATTGACAACACTTCGCGTAACGGTAAATTCACACTGGGAGTTTCGGCAATGTACACTAAAGAGTCCAACAACCAGGTAGCTACTGATCTTACACGCGTAACATACATATTGCCTCCCAACTATCCCGTACATAACCAGGATGGAAGTTTAAACTGGACCGGTGGATTCACTAATCCTGATTCCTACCTGCTGCAATCGGCCAATTTCAGTTCGAATAACCTGCTGGCCAATGCCAGTTTGCGATATAGTATACTACCGGGATTAGATGTGAAAGTAAATCTTGGATACAATAAAATAGCACAAACAAATGAAACATATCTTCCTAAAACCTCTCTTGATCCCAGCAGCAGCTCTGGCGAATCAGTTGCTACCTATACTTCCGACTACATTGAAAGCTATATAGCAGAGCCCCAGTTAACTTATAATAAAACACTGGGTGAGGGAAAGCTTAGCGTGCTGGCAGGAGGCACCTGGCAGCAATCCAGTTTTGCAGAGCCATATTCTGTAAGAGCCACAGGCTTCTCCAACGATAAGCTGATGAGCTCCTGGACAGCCGCTTCCAACATTTCGTACAAAAGCAGCAGCTTCAGGGAATACAAATATGTTTCTGCATTCGGACGTATTAATTACATACTGAAAGACCGCTATATTTTTAATTTAACAGGTCGGAGGGACGGATCCTCCCGCTTTGGCCCCAACCACCAGTTTGGCAATTTTGGATCCATTGGCGGGGGATGGATATTCAGCAGCGAGGAGTGGACAAAATCAACCCTTCCGTGGTTAAGCTATGGTAAGCTCAGAGCCAGTTATGGAACAACCGGCAACGACCAGATCCCCGACTATGGATACCTGGCATCCTATGGTAATCTTTTTTATCAGTATGGCAGTACAGGCATTTATCCTTTGCGTAGCGCCAACCCGGATTTTGGATGGGAGGCTAACCGTAAGCTGGATATTGGCCTGGAAACGGGGTTCCTGGATGATCAGATCTTACTCTCTGCTTCCTGGTTTTCCAGCCGTACGGATAACCAGCTGGTTATTTCACCCTTATCTTCCCAATCAGGATTTTCTTCTTTCACCGGCAATATGCCGGCGCTGCTGCAAAGCTCAGGATGGGAATTTGAGCTGAAAACAAAAAATATCATCCGTAACGGTTTTTCCTGGAGCAGTTCTTTCAATATTACTATCCCCCGCAATAAGCTCATCTCTTTCCCCGGTTTAAAAACAACCGCCTATGCCTATGTTTATATAGAGGGGCAACCCATCAACAATTTAAACGGATATCATTATACAGGCCTGAAAGATGGAATTGCCACCATTGAAGATCTCAACAAGGATGGAAAATTTACACAGGGCTTGTTACAAACAGCCAATGGCGATTACCAGGTGATAGCCGCCGGTATGCCTGATTTCTATGGCGGTTTCAGCAACTCCCTCAAACTCGGCAGGTTCCAGCTGGATATCCTGTTACAGTTCGTGAAGCAAACCAAATCTTCCATTCGCTCTTCAGTAGGCATGCAGCCAGGTGGCTTATCTAACCAGGATGATAAAATTATTTCCGATGGCTTCAGGCCGTCTGTACTATCCGGCAGTGAGGCCACTTATGCCTATAAAAATTATTACCTGCTATCGGATGCCAGCTATTCAGACGCCAGTTTTATAAGACTTAAAAACCTGAACCTCTCCTATGAGCTGCCATCTTCCTGGACAAAATCAATCAGGTTAAAATCAGCCGGGGCATTTGTGAGGGCGCAAAATCTATTTACCATCACCAGTTACCTGGGATTTGATCCTGAAACTGCCGGCGCTGTATTACCGCCGTTAAAACAAATTGCAGCAGGCATTCATTGCTCACTTTAAATAATGAAGAAATGAAAAAAGCACTCTTTTTATATACCTGTTGGCTGTTATTGGCCGGATCAATGATGAGCAGTTGTAAGAAGCTGATAGAAATAGGACCGCCAAAAGACCAGCTGGCCTCCAACAGTGTGTTCCTGGATTCCACTACGGCGGAAGCAGCCATGATAGGTTTATATGCCAATGTAGCCAACCCGAACCCGGGCAATGATATGGGCACTGCTATCACCGTATTCAATAGTATGTCGGCCGATGAAACCTATGCCTTTTCCATGAACTTCTATGATGATTTTACAAATAACTCTTTAACTCCGCTGTACTATTACATAGATGGATTATGGAGCACGATTTATAAAAATATATACATCGCCAATTCTGTTATCACCGGTATGCCGGGATCTCCTTTATCTGAAGCATATAAACAAAGAGCTGTAGGAGAAGCCAGGTTCATACGCGCATTCTGTTATTTCTATTTAGTGAATGAATATGGAGCAGTACCATTAGTGCTGTCGACCGATGTAAACACTACTACCATGCAACCCCGCGACAACGTGGATGAAGTGTATGACCAGATAGAAAAAGACCTGACTGATGCACAAAAAGTACTGCCTGCTACATTGGACTATTATGGCGGCAAGCGTATACGCGCTACCACCTGGGCTGCAGATGCCCTGCTGGCAAGGGTATATCTTTACAGGGGAAAATGGCAGCAGGCCGAAAGTATGGCAACTTCCGTGATCAACAACCCGGGGTTGTTTAGTCTGAATGCCTCTCCCGACCAGGTATTCCTGGCCAACAACCAGGAAGGTATCCTTCAGTTTGTGAATAGTATTACCAGTTCATGGATCGCCAACAACTTCGTTCCTACTGCATTGAGTACAACACCCAAATTTGTATTGAAGGATGGTTTGCATGAGGATTTTGAACCGGGAGATAAACGGAAAACCAGCTGGGTTGGCTACAAGAGCTATGGAGGCATTAACTATCCGTATCCTGCAAAATATAAGTATATGGCGGGTGTTGGCGCGGTGGAATACAACCAGGTATTACGCTTGTCTGAACAATATCTGATCCGTGCTGAAGCCCGTACGCAGCAATCCAATTATACACAAGCCGCAGCTGATATTAACAGCGTCAGGTCAAGAGCGGGCCTGTCAGCTACCAAAGCCACCGATAAGGCAACGCTGCTGGCCGCCATTGAACATGAGCGCCGCATCGAATTCTTCTGTGAATGGGGATATCGCTGGTTAGACCTGAAAAGATGGCCCGGCCTTAGTGATCCGGCTGTTTCCCGGGCAGATGAAGTATTGTCTCATCTTAAAGGAAATCAATGGCAGCCAACGGATGCGCTTTACCCTATTCCGCAATCGGCTATCAATTCCAATGTAAACTTAACCCAGAACAAGGGATACTTTTAGAGCTAAACAGAAACCAGATATATTATGCGCTATCCATCATTATTCAGGCAATGGCTGCCTGCCGCCCTGCTCATGACCGGAACGGTTGCAGCACAGGCGCAGCAGGACCGCACAAAGCCGTTCACATTAAGCGGGCAGGTAACTGCACCGCAATACACCGGTAAACTTTATCTTCAATACGAGCTGAGCGACAGGGAAATGGCAACTGATTCCGTTACGCTGCAAAAGGACGGGCATTTTATATTCAACGGCAGGTTAAGCAGACCCGCATTGGCAAGGGTATATATGAAACCTTCGGCCACGAACTATGTTGTCAGGCGGTTTTATTTGGAACCGGGAAAAGTTGAAATGAAGGCAACCGGCTCTATCGATGCCGCCACTGTAACAGGTAGCCCTAACACCGCTGTGCTGGATGAATTTGTACGGCATGGAGATAAGTATACAACTGTTTTTTCCAGCCTGAGCACAAGGGCCTACTGCAATCGTGGTATGAAAGATTCCGTGCGGGCTATTGATGCAGAAAAGGAGCATGTAACGAGGCAGTTTAATGAAGAAGTGGCCGGTATTATCAGGCAGCACCCCAATGCTTATGCTTCCTGGGATATGGTGTATAGCTATCGCATAGCGTTGGATCCCGAAACAATTACACCTTTATTTGATGCGCTCAGTCCCAGGTTCAAAAATTCTGAAGAAGGAAAAGCGCTGGCAAAGCAAATCGCCAATGTCCGTAAAATAATGGTGGGCTCGCCCGCCCCTGATTTTACACAGGAAGATGTAGCAGGAAATACCATCAAACTATCCTCTTTCCGCGGAAAGTATACGCTGGTTGATTTCTGGGCCAGCTGGTGCGGTATCTGCCGCGCAGAAAACCCCAATGTGCTGCGTGCCTACAACGCTTATAAAAATAAGGGCTTCACGGTGCTGGGTGTATCGCTCGACGATTCCCTGCACCGCCAGCAATGGATACAAGCCATTAAGGATGATAATATGCCCTGGCAGCAGGCATCGGACCTGAAAGGAAGGAATAATGAAGCTGCTATTCAATACGGCATTAAAGGAATTCCGCAGAATGTGCTCATAGATCCTGATGGTAAGATAATAGCAAAGAACAAACGTAACAGGGACCTGATGAATACATTGATGGATATCTTTGATAAAGGATACAACATGCGCATGGATGGGAACATAACAGGGGAGAGCAGCAGCATTGTTTTTAAATATTATAAAGACAATAAATACCAGAACGATACGGTATCCATTCATGATGGCAAATTTACCTGGCTGGCCGAAATGCAGGAGCCACAGCGGGTAAATGCAATCATCTTCCCCAAAAACA
Source organism: Chitinophaga sp. OAE865 (assembly GCF_040546735.1). Lineage (NCBI taxonomy): Bacteria > Pseudomonadati > Bacteroidota > Chitinophagia > Chitinophagales > Chitinophagaceae > Chitinophaga > Chitinophaga sp. OAE865. The sequence goes on from NZ_JBEPOF010000001.1 coordinate 2,018,360, forward strand.
AAGAGCTTAGCTTTTTCTCCGATATTGGTTACCTGCAATTATCAGTTAATACAGATTCATTACCCAACCTCAATTTAGAGGGCTCCGATATGCAATATGAAGCCAACCATTTCTATGCTTCCACAAGGGAGCTTGATCAGGAGCAAAAGGTGCTGTTACAACAACTTACTGATGCTCCCCGGGAAGAGCAACCCAAAATAGGAGAGCGGCTGCTAACGCTGGCCAGAAGCCGGTATACGGAAAGTGTTGAGAAGTACGTAAAGGAGCATCCCAACAGTTTGTTTTCCTTACAGCTGGTAAAAGATATGGCGGAAGATTTTTCAGGACCAAAATACAATACCGTTTACCCGCTTTATACATCGCTTACTGAAGTGATCCGGGGAACGCCTTCCGGCAGAAGAATAGCGGAGATGTTACCCATCATGAAAAGAAGCGCAGAAGGAGCTATGATCGCAGATCTGTCCCAGGCAGATTCCAGCGGGCATGAAGTTTCTCTTACCGGCTTTAAAGGAAAATATGTGCTGATAGATTTCTGGGCCAGCTGGTGCGGACCCTGTCGCGCGGAGAATCCCAATTTGCTGAAAGCATACAATACCTTCAAATCCAAAGATTTTACAATAGTGGGCATCTCCCTCGATACCGACGCCGGTAAATGGAAGAAGGCCATCAAAGAAGACAAACTGCCGTGGACACAATTGTCTGATCTGAAAGGCCGGGAGAATGCGATTGCACAGTATTACAACGTGCGTGGCATTCCCTGGAATATACTGGTGGATCGCGATGGTAAGATTGTGGCCAAAGATTTAAGGGGTTTTGCTTTGGAAAAGAAATTAATGGAGATAATAAAGTAATTTATTCTTCCCCTATAAAAGAGCCTGCTGTGGTACTATCCCGGCAGGCTCTTTTTTATTTATTCCCGGGTTCCCGGTATCAATTGCCTCCGTTTTGTTAATAAACAGGCATGAAAGCCCTTTACGTTTTTTCAAATCAGGTAACAATCTTACAGCACATGAGCGTTATGATAAATTTTGCCGCGAAAACCCTACTCTTTTAAACCGGGTGAATTTAGGCTATATAGCTTCCTTCCTTGGTATTACCCAGCAGTATCGCCTCCAATGTACAGATATATACTGCCACACACCCGGTGGAAATGCAGGAGCGCTTAGTGGAAGGCTGGACAGGCAATGAAGAGATACCCTATTTCCGTACTTTCGCACTGCCGGTTAAAATAGAGGATAATGTGTGGATAGGAGGTGGAGTAATTATACTACCCGGTGTAACCATCGGTAGAAACTCGGTAATAGGCGCCGGTAGCATTGTTACCAGATCTATCCCTGAAAATTGTGTTGCATTTGGTAATCCATGCCGGCCGGTACGTTCAATCAATAAATCATGAAGGTAAGTTCCTGTTACTGTTTCAGGTAGTGATGCGCCACACATCCGGATTTGAAAGGGATGGTATCAACCAGCTTTAAATTAAGTTTTTCATGAAGACTGCCATCATCCATCAATCGTCTGCCTTTTCCCACTATCACCGGATGAACAACTATACGGAACTCATCAATAAGGCCTGCTGTTATCAATTCAGGCAGCAGGCTTATACTGTCTATCGCAATTTTTCTGCCGGGTTGCTGCTTTAGTTTCACTAATTCTTCCGCCGGATTGCTACGAATGATCCGTGTATTTTCCACTGCGTGTGCATGGTCCAATGTTCGTGAAATAACCACTTTCTCTATCGAAGTATATCTTTCAGCAAACCTGTTTTCATCTGCTGTGCCGGATTTATTTTTTGCCATATCAGACCAATAGGGAAACATGAGCTGATACATGACACGGCCGAAAAAGAGCAGGTCTACCTCGTTCATCATCCCTGTGAAATAGTCATGAAGCTCTTCATCAGGATTACCGATAGTGTGATCGCAATAGCCATCTATGCTAATGTTTATACCGAATATTACTGTTCTCATTTTAATGGCTTTTATTGGATTTAAGGATATAAGCCAAAAGTAAGACATGACATTAAATATTGGGAGGGCAATCCGGACAAAAAAAGGGACTTTCAGGCCAATGGCTATCATCCCGGTCCTATTTTTCCGGGGCCATTAAAGAATCAAATTTTGCAGCAATCGCATTCGGATCAATACCTTTGGCAAATTCACTGATCAGGTAATGCCGGTCATCTCTCGGCGCTAAACGCCACAAATTTGTTCCATCTTCAAAAATATGGTTATAACCACGTTCTTCTAATCTGAAATAAGGCAGATGTCCTTTAATAGCCACATACACGGCAATTATGTCGGCGCTGTGATGCCAGCTCCTGTTCCAGCCTTTCAGGTACAGTTTATAAGCATGCGCCATGGGGGTGTGCTTATATTTTTCCAGGAAAAAGATCTTTCCTGTTTGTACACTATCCGCGAAAGCGCCACCTCCGGTGAAATAGATGCGGGTTGGCCATTCTGCCACTACATGGCGGGTGGAGCGCGGATCGGGTTTGAAATTACCCCATGGATTTGGATCCACATCAGCAGGGTATCTGCCTCCCATACAAATGAGGCGTTTTACTTTTTTTCTTACCAGGTCAATGCCATTTAACCCGCTGAATTGATCCGGTCCTGATTTTAGTAAGTTGGACAGATTGGTAAGGTCGCCCACCGTTACAACAACCACGCTTGTATCCTGCTGGGATGCCAGTGTTTTCCGGTACAGCATCGTAGCCTCCGGCGTGTCTTCATCCAGCTGGGTGTTGTATTTAAATTCTTCGCAAAGACTGCGGGCATACTTCGACTTATGGTATACGCCAAACCGTTGAACAGCGCCGATGGGAATACCTGGTCTGCCATAGTAAGTGTTGATCACATCCACCGCTCCGGGCGACCAGGGATTAAGGCTGGATACCATAACTGCCAGTATTTCGGCGTTTCCCAGGTTGGCAAACCCGTGTAGCATGGCGAGCGCTCCCACATCATCCACATCGGAGTCCATATCAGTATCAAAAATGATTTTTACATTTTGCGCCAGCGCAGGGTGGCATAACAGCAGGTTGATGATCAATAAGCCTATATACTTCATTCGTTTCATAATGTCAATAAGAAGCCGCCCCATTCAGCGATGGGGCGGCTTTCCTGTTTTAGATTTTAATGATCCGGAAGGTTTTGGTGTTCTTTCCGCCTTCCAGTATCAGCATGTAAGTGCCCGCAGCCAAAGCACTGATGTCTTTGCTGATTTGCCGCTCACCTTTTTGAATATTCCATTGCCGCAATATATTGCCACGGATATTCAGCAGTGTCAGCCGCCGGTACAACTGACCTTTCAGGTCTATGGTCAGTTGCCCGTTGGTTGGATTGGGATAAAGGACAGGCCCTTTGCTATCTGTTTCTGCCGCAGGATATTCCGCTTTGCTGTAAGCCATACGGGATGCGGGTTCGTTTGCCGCGCAATTATCAATACTGAACCAGTTAAATTTCGGGCTGCCAGACAGTATATGCACGCCGGTATAATTGAGTGCCGGCAGCCTGATGGTATCCGTAACTGTTTGCCACACCCCATCGGTGGATGGTATATAGATAGTATCAAATTTATAGGTACTGTGACCGATCCATATTTTAGACGGAGCTGTGGACAATACCCTGAAACTGATATTGTATCTGCCGGCTACAGGTACCACCAGGTTACTGTATGCAAACCAGTCGCCCGCTTTCAGGCTGGTAAAGTTTTGTCCTCCTCCTGTGTCTGTACAGGTTTCCAGTACGGGTCCGGGAGCACGGTTGGAAGCGCTTTCGGCCTCGTATTTATTATTAACGGTACAGGTATAATCAACGTTTACAACAGCGCTGTCGGATATACCATTTCCTGTGGCTATGATGGCGAATGTTCCGGGCGTTGCACCGGCAGTAAAGACGCCGTTTGTATCGATGCTGTTTCCTGTGCCGGTGATACTCCAGTTCGCCTTAAAGGTATAAGGGTTGTTGTACTGGTCATATCCTTTTGCCGCGTATTGCTGGGAGGCACGCAATGGTACCGTTAACGAATCCGGTGTGATCACAATACGCGTAAGCGCAGGAGGAGTAATTACATGCACGATAGCAGTGTCTTGTTTATTTCCGGCGGTAGCCATCACCAGGTAATCACCTGCAACATTGCCATTGAACAAACCGCTGCTGCTGATACTGCCACTGTTAGAGGCGGACCATACCGGCAACACAGGTAACTGGCTGCTGTCCTGCGCATATCCTGTTGCAGTAAACTGCTGGACCTGTCCTAAAGTAATGGTTGCGCTGTCTGGTTTTACAATAATGCGGTCAAGATGAACAGAGTCTGCGTAAATAATGCGTAGCCAGTTGAAGTTCCATCCGTCTTTGTTGGCGATAATGCGGATGGTTTGCTGACCTTGCTCCAATCGTATAGGCGCTGACGTAACAGTAGTCCATTTCTGCCATCCGCCACTTGCCGGCAGGCTTACCGTTTGCAGTGTAGTGGTATCCAGTTGAACACGGAGACCTGAAGCGCTGTTGGCGGCAACACGAAACTGTATCCTGTAGGTGTCGCACACCGGCACATTAATATCGTACTCAAACCAGGTACCGGATCCTATATAGCTCATATCCAGTCCTCCTCCAACGTCTGAGCAGGGTTCTGTACGATTGGAATTACTATTGTCGAAATTTTCCGCTTCTATTTTAGCGGGTATGAGCTTGTAGTTGGCAGTGCGCCGGTTCACAAAGGCCTTGCCGGTCTTGGTGGTGCTGTCTACGGTAGCAGTGGCAATTACCTGCCCTGAATTGTTCAATGTAGCAAGCCCGTTGGCCGTTATCGTATTACCCGTGCCGGTGATGCTCCATACCGGTGTAATAGCTATGGTATGGCCGTTTTGGTCCAGGGCGCTGGCAGTATACTGTTGCTGCTTCCCTGGTAGGAATGACAGGTCTGCCGGTGTTACCGTGATGCTGTCTAATACCGGTGTACCAAGGCCTTTCTGGTAAACGCGTGCATAGTCTACCAGCATACTGTCCGGCCAGTCCGCCTCCACAATTGAGCCACCCATTCCCCCGCCAATAGCCAGGTTCAGGATGAGATGGAATTTCTGATCAAAGGGCCAGTCTTTCCAGTCGGTATGCGGGTTGGCATAAGACAGGATCTGCGTGGTGTCATATATGAACCTGATGGTATCCGGCGCCCATTCCATAGTGTATACATGATATACAGTATCAGCATCCATCAGTTTTTTGCTGTTACTGATACCTCCGCCATTGGTCCAGTTATGATTTTGTGTGTGAATAGTGGACAATACTGTTCCGAAGTTATTGCCAACATGCTCCATAACATCCAGTTCCCCGCTTTTAGGCCATCCGCCATAGGCGCTGGTGGTGGGCATCAGCCATATAGCGGGCCAGGAGCCGCGCGCGCGTGGCAGCCTGGCTCTCACTTCAACCCTGCCATAAAGGAAATCAAATTTGCCTTGTGTAATGAGCCGGGCGGAAGACCAGGGCTCAGTAGTGTTCCCTGTGGGGAAATCTTTTTTCCCGGTGATCACCAAACGGCCGTTCCTCACCTGGGCATTATCGCGGGTTGTATCTGTATATACCTGTTGTTCCCCGTTGATCCATCCTTTGGGGCGCGGATCCACTGTCCATTTGGTGCGGTCGGGTTTTCCACTGCCATTGAATTCATCTGCGAATACCAGTGTCCAGTTGGGATTGCCTTCAAATAGCACGTTTCCTTTTGCCGTATAGCTGGCAACGTTAGCAGTGGTCAGCTCTGCACCGGCAATACTGAGTTTCAGGGTGGTCCTTGAATAATTGGCCGGAGAATTCCCGCTGAGCGTAATACTTGCCGTGCTGTCATTTACCCGCTGAACGCTGCTGATTGTAACGCCTGGCGGCAAATTAAGGGCCGACCAGTTAGAGGGTGTCAGCGTTGGCTTCAGTGTGCCTCCTATTACGGATGCCGTCAGCACCGCCCCGTTTTCATGTCCCATCAGGATGGTGGTATCTTTTAATACAATGGCGGTAGGGTTTGGTCCCTGTATCAGGTCGAAATACAGGATACCATTCGCTTTTTTGCCATCAATGTATTGTATGGCGATGGTGCTGAAATCTGTCCGGGTCTTCACGCTCTGGAAATTGTAGGTGGCTTCTTCCCAGTGGTTCACACGGGAAGGCTTGAAGGTAAAGAAGACGGCTTTGCTGTAGTTGTTGCCGGGTTGGAGTTTGAACATAATTTCATCCAGCGTGCTGCTGTACACGAGCATTTTGAATGTACTGTTGGTAGAGAGATCAAACGAATCTCTCAGCTGACAGCTCGCGCTCATATACTCAAAGCAGCTGGTGTCTTTTGTGAATTTGGCTACCAGCGGACTGGTATTCAGGCCTGAAGGATCAGGATTGGCTACGCCAAATTCCACTTTGCCGGTAGTGGTATTGCCGGCATAATAAGTCCATTTGCCGGAGCAGAGGCCATGCCCCTCCATATCGTCCAGCAGCAGGTATTGCGCGTTAAGTGTGCTGCACAGCAAACATAACGGGAGCAATAATATTAAAGGGAATATTTTCAACCGGTTGCTGCAGGTTTGCAGCAACCAGGTAGTACGTCGCAAAGAGGTCCTTTTGCGAGCGTCAGATCTTGGTTTGCTCGTTTTCATAACGGTTCATTTTAGGGTGGAATAGCCGGTACAGCTGTTAGCCGTACCGGCAGGGTTTTTCGGGCTTTCGATGTTATAAAAGAAAGAACAGGAGCTTCATTCGTCTATAGGTCATAAATTGGGATTCACTACTGCATCTGCGCCGGGTATAGGCATCCAGTAGTTTGCTTTGGTAATATTGCCGTTCAGTTGCAGATCGCCCGCAGCCTTATTGGCATTGGCGGCTTCTACCAGCTCCAGTCTTACCAGGTCGAACCAGCGGTTCCATTCACCTGCAAATTCCCAGGCCCGCTCGTTTACAACAGCTGAGGCAAAGTTGGCGCCTGACATACCGGTTTGTAGATCAGGTAAACCGGCCCGGCGCCTTACAGTATTAATTGCCGTATAGGCTTCACTGTTAGGCGTACCTGTGGAGCGTGCCTGCGCTTCTGCATAGATCAGCAGCACATGCGCATAACGCATCATAATAACAGGGTTATTGGACATGTACACATCTTTTTTACCCGACTGGATAGTGAACTTTTTATAATAAGGGTGATGTGTACTGGTTTGCTGCCAGGGAATGGTGGTGCCATTACTCAGTTTGAACTCCGTGCTGAAAGTGGCGTCTTTCCTGGGACCGGCGGGGAAGTTGTTGAAGAAATTAAGCTCCGGGAAAAAGTCGCTCCACCCTCCTTCATCTTCCGGCATGGTAGACAATCCGTAAAATGAATTGTAAGTGACCCAGTTTCCGCGTGTGAAAAGCGTAAATACATCTTCCACGGTTCCTCCAGCAAAAATTTTCAGGTAATCGCCGCTGTAAAGGTCAAAACCATAGGTCGCTTTGTTGTCTATCACCTCTTTGGCTTTGGCAGCTGCCAGTGCATACTTTGCCTGGTCCTTCAGCGGCCATCCTGCTTCTGTGAGATATACGTCTGCCAGCAGGGCCTTTGCCGATCCTTTATTAGGCCGCCCCCCGGTACGTCTGCCATTGGGCATCCATTCTTCGGCCCGGAGAAGGTCTGCTTCTATCAGCTGGTATATATCAGCCGGTTTACTTTTTTTCAGGTTAAGATATTCGGGCAGGTATTTCTCTGATGGAATAATGGGAACTTCTCCCCAAAGCCTCGTCAGCCAGTAATAGGAAAGCGCGCGTAAGTAGCTGGCTTCGCCCACCATCGCCCGGATAGTGTCCTGATTGCCATTCAGCACCTTGTCATAGTTGTTAATGATGTTGGTGGTCGACTGTATCGTCTTGTAACAGCCCAGCCAGATGGGATTCATCCTGCTGTTCAGTGATGATACTTTAAAAAGATCAAATTCCCTGAACTCCTCCTTGTTAGAGCCCGGATGTGTAGTGAGGTCGTCTCCGCCCATCGTCATGGCAATTTGTGATACGGTAGTGAACCCACTTGTCCAGGGCACCATCAGGCTGCCGTAGGCGCCTGTAAGCACGGTTTCCAGGCCAGCCTGACTGGTTAATGCGTCGTCACCGGCCACCAACCCCCTGGGGCTTTCCGTTAGTTCCTTACTGCATCCCGCTGCCAGGATCAGGCCGAGGAACAGGTATATCGTATATTTCAGATAGTATCGTATAGTCATAACTGTTATTTTTAAAAGCTCAGTGTTACCCCTCCGGTGATGGTTTTTACATTTGGATAAGTCCCAAAATCAATACCCTGGCGGATATCGCCGGATGATGAATTGCTTTCCGGGTCTATGCCGGAATAGTTGGTCCATGTCAGGAGATTGGTAGCGCTTACAAACACTTTGATGCCTGTAATATTTTTCAGTCTGGATTTGGAAATACTATATGCCAGACTGATATTTTTCAAGCGCAGGAAGTCGCCCTTTTCCAGGAAGCGGGTGCTTTGCGTGATGTTTTTGTTGGTTGAGCTGAACGCAGGTATATCTGAAGTTTCATTCACACCGGGAATATAACGGTCCTTGATGTCAACATAGGTGGCTTCACGTGCATCAGCGCCATAATACATGGCAACCGCTTTATTGTAGTTCAGCCTGTCGAACCCAAAGAGCCCCTGGAACAACAGGTTCAGCGTAAATGCCTTATAGGTGATGGTGTTGTTCCAGCCAATGGATGTTTTAGGAATACCGGTACCGATGATATGATAGTCGTCTGCATCTATTTTTCCATCGTTGTTCATGTCTACATAACGGGAATCGCCTGGCTTGGCGCCAAACTCACCTGCTTTGGAATCGCCCGGTTTCCATGTACCGAGATAAGTGAGCCCCCAGATAGAGCCCAGCGGTTGGCCTGGCATTACTACAAATTCAGACTGGGGAGACATGCCGCCGCCAATCTTACGGGTATTGGGGTCAAAGATCCTTGTTTTACCTTCACCCAGGGAAACTACTTTGTTCTTAATGAGAGACACATTGAACCCTGTATTCCACCGGAAGGCTCCCTTATCGATCACATCACCATCAACAGAAAATTCCCAGCCTTTATTCTGTACAGCTCCCACATTTCGTGTAATAGAGTTGCCTCCCAGGTACATCGGAACGGTTTCCTGTAACAGCAGGTCACGTGTATCTTTGATAAAATAATCGGCGCTGACAGACATCCTGCCTTTCAGCAACCCGATGTCAACTCCTATGTCTTTCTGTTCTGTAGTTTCCCATTTCAGATCAGGGTTACCGATATTGCCAATCACCAACCCTACCTGGTGACTGCTGTTGTTAAACGATGTTGCTATATTTGAATAGGATGAAATAGTGCTGTAGGGACTAATTGCCTGGTTACCGGTTAGCCCCCAGCTTCCGCGCAGTTTTAAATAGTTGACAGCGCTCACTTGTTGCATAAATGGCTCATTACTTACTACCCATCCTGCCGATACAGAAGGGAAATAGCTGTACCTGTTGCTGCCACGGAATTTGGAAGAGCCATCCCTTCTTACTGCGGCAGATAAAAGATATTTGTCGTTATAGCCATAGTTCACACGTCCCACCAGGGAAAACAATGCCCATTTGGAATAGCCTGAGCCGGGATTGCCTGCTGTGCCAAGAGCAAGGTTATTCCATTGAAAATTTTCATAGGTGAGGTTGGAAGATCCGGCGGAAGAGTAATTGTAGGTAGATTGCTGGTACTCCATTACTGCGGTAGCGTCCAGGCTATGCACCCCGTTGAATACCCTGCTGTAATTCAGGGTATTGGTATTCTGGAGTACAATTTCCTTATTGGATCTTATACTGGCGCTGGAGGTATTATTATTGGTGATTTTTCCGCCAAAGGACTTGTCCTCATACTGCAGGAAGTTAGCTCCATATTGCATATTGAAAGTCAGTCCCGGCAGTATTCCGAATTTAAAACCACCAATGAGGTTTGCAAGCATCCTGTCTCTTACAGCCAGCCTGTTAACGGTTAGCGCCACCGGATTGTATGACAGTGAGCCTACCGGATCACTCACTACAAAACTGCCGTCTGCATTATACACAGGCGTTGTAGGAGCCCAGGTAATGGCCTGTGCCAGTGGGCTGCTGGCGCCATCTGCCGGAATATCTATATTTTGTGCTGTACTGTAAGACCCGGTAATATTCAGAAAAGTAGAGATGCTGTTGCTAAGGTTGGCGTTAATATTGGAACGTAATGTATATCGCTTATAAAACGAATTGTTGATCACTCCATCCTGGTTGAGATAATTGCCGGAAATGAAATAGCCGCTTTTATCGGTACCACCGGCCAGGCTGAGCATATATTCCTGTGCCGGCGCTCTTCTGAAAATTTCATTTTGCCAGTCTGTACCACCTTTAGCGCGGAAATCAGCGATCTGTGCATCTGTGAATTTTGGTGTGGTACCAACAGCTGTAGCATGTGCATTAACCGTTTCTGCAAAGTCGGCGGCGTTCAGCAGGTCCAGTTTCTTAATAACCGTGGATGTTGACTGCCGTGTTGTGAAATTCACTTTCAATCCGCCTTTGCTGCCTTTACGGGTAGTGATCAGAATTACACCATTAGATCCGCGGCTACCGTAAATGGCTGTTGCAGCCGCATCTTTCAGTACCTGTATGGAAGCAATATCATCGGGGTTGATGGCAAAGAATTCCGCACCTACAAAACCATCTACCACGTATAACGGGTCATTACCGCCATTCACAGAATTGGAGCCGCGGATGCGGATACGGGCGGCGCCGCCGGGAGATCCGGCGGAGTTGGTAACCTGTACGCCTGTAGCGCGGCCTTGTAATACCTGGTCGAGACGGTTCACCGGCGCATCCTGGAAATCTTTGGCGGTAATAGAGGAGATAGCGTTAGTAAGTGTTCCTTTCTTCTGCTCTCCATATCCCACTACTACCAGTTCGTTGATATTGGAGGAAGATGGCTCCAATGCGAGAGACAGCTCCTTTTTTCCGTTCAGCGGCATCTCCACTTTGTTGTAGCCAATGGAGGAGATGATCAGCACGATGTTGCCATCAGGCACGGTGATTACATATTCTCCATCCACGTTGGTGAACACCCCTTTGGTTGTACCTTTCACCAGAACCGTGACGCCGGGTAGAGGCTCTCCTTTTTCATTGGTGATCCTGCCCCTGACTACCTGGTCTGGCGGGGTCACAATCTCATCTGCCGCAGGTTTGCGTTTAATGACGATGGTTTTGTCTGATATGCTGTAGGTAAACGGCAATCCCCTGAAGCACGCCTCCAGTGTTTCTTTCAGTGAAGCGTCCTTCAGTTGCAGGTTTACCTTCCGTTCCTGTAGCAGCTGTTCATCGGTATAAAGGAAGGTATACCCGGTCTGTTTCCTGATCTCCTGGAAGATCTTGTCCAGTGGCGCATTGCTCCGTGAAATGGTAACTGTCTGAGAATACCCTGTTGCATGCACCTGCAGTAGGACAACGGTTAGTAAGAGTACCGTCAGTTTCATGATCAGTAATATTTTTTTCGATAATCGTGGAAATTTTTTATCCCACGCAGCGCGAAGCTGCCTGCTTTGGGAATAAAGCATCAATTGCATACTTTTGTATGGTTTGGGTAAATAATGAATAATTGCTACGAGCGATTTTACATACAGACCCAGCTTTCACCGGGAGCGGGCCAACGCTTCCGGTTTTTTGTGTCAGTATGGTACAGGGAGTGGAATTTTAAGGACTCATATTGTATCAGTTTTTAGTATAAATGCATCAGGGAGATACGATGATCTGTTTTCCTTTGATCTCAAAGTGTACTTCTCCGGTCATTTCCATCATATTCAATACCCGCGATACCGGCACATTCCTGGGTATGATACCCCGGAAATGCGCAGGAACGGAAGCGGTGTATACCACATCCACATCATACCAGCGTGCGATCATACGCATGATGGATGTTATATCGTTCCCTTCCAGCTGAATAAAGCCGTTTTTCCATGCTACTGCTTCTTCGGTATCTGCATGCTGTTGTAGAGCAAGCGTATGATTTTGCCTGTCCAGGTAAGCGCCCTGTCCCGGCGCCAGTTGTTTACTGACCCCGCTATTGCTCACTTTTACCGCACCCTCCAGCAAGGTGGTTTTCACCATGGTTTCATCGGCATATGCCATGATATTGAATTGCGTGCCCAGCACGGCTACTTCGAGGCTGTCGCGCTGACCGGTGCGCACCATCACTTTAAACGGCATTGCCTTATTATGCGCTACCTCAAAGTAGGCTTCCCCGGTTAGCTCTACCTGCCTGGAACTGCCATTGAAGGCAACAGGATATTTCAGTGAGCTGGCCGCGTTGAGCCATACATTGGTCCCATCAGGTAAGGTTACCTGGAACTGTCCTCCCCGTGGTGTACGCAGGGTGTTATATTGAACAATATCAACGTTCTCCGGGCTTGCTGTTTGCGGGGTATACAGCAGTTGCCCACCAGCAGGTTGTATAATACTGGTGTTGCCCTGTTGCGTCAACGCCCCGTTGGTGGCACTGTCTAAAGGGATTTCGGTACCGTCTGCCAGTACCAGCATGGCCTTGTTTCCCCCGGGAGTAACATCATTGGATGCCGTGGTTTGGGCAATAGTAGTAGTGGATTTGCGGGCAGCTGGCTGCAAAAACCAGTAGAGGCCGAAGGCTAATACCAATGCGGCGGCAATAGCTGAAATCCAGCGCAAACGGCGCCATGGGTTGAGGTGAATAACTGCAGGCGGTAAACCTGTTTCTCCTGTTGAACTATCTCCCTGTGCTGCAGTTTCTTTTTCCGGCTTATCGGCTGTCAGGATCCTGCTTGCTATATCATCCCAATAGCTCATATCGTAGCCGGCAGCGGCATTATCCGGAAGCTCCTTTAACAGCATAGCCTCCACCTGCCGGGTAATGATGCCATTATCATCTTCCCTGATCAGCGTTATCAGTTCCTGCAGCTCTGTATCAGTAGCAGAGCGCTGCATTGCCTGCCCAAGCAGGTATGTAAGGCGGTTTTGTGTTGACAATTTGAGATTGGTTTACAGTTTTTAAACGGGATGATTTTGGTGTGTTCTTCAAACGTGAAATATCCCTCCTATATAAAAAGACGCGCAAGTTTTCATTTAGGACCTATGGGAGGGAAAAATATTTTTATAATTTCAATAACCACAGAATAACTGCAGGAAAGAGCATGCCCAACTGCTCCAGGTGTTCGCGGATGGAATGCAGGGACCGAACAAGGGAATTCTTTACAGTATTGGGCGAAAGGGAGAGCTTTGCTGCTATTTCGGGTATCTTCAGTCCCTGTTCCCGGCTTAGCAGGTATATCCGTTTGGCCTGTGGGGGTAATTGCTGTACGGCAATGCCTACCTGTTCTCTCATAAAGGCATAGGTCATATCCTCTTCGGGGCTAAATACCGCTTCGGCCGGAAGATTGGCTATGGCCTTATGATGCACTGCCTGTTTACGCAGATAGGTAAAGCACTGATAGAGCGCGATACGGTATAACCAGAAACGGGGTTGTTTTATTTCTTTCAGTTTGTCGCGGCTAATCCACAGCCTGAGAAATGTTTCCTGGATAATATCTTCGGTGACAGATTCATTTTGAATAATGCGGAATGCCATTGCCCTCAGGTGGGGAGCATATATGTGAAAAAGCTGTCTGAAAGCCGTTTCATCGCCTTCGGAAATTAATTGAAAAAGTTGGTTGTTATCCTGTAGGTATGCATTCATGTGGGACAGCCTTCCCGCGAAAGTAGCAAACATTTCCTGATGGTGCATACCTGGAGCCGGCTATTTCGCCAGGCCCTTCCTGCTGCGAAGGAGCTCATATACATAAAGCGGCACCGCCCATCCCATCCAGAACAAAGGCGTAGATATTTCTTCATAGCTGCCCAACTGCTGCACATAAGGGATCTTATAGGCGAAGCCCGAAATGAGGAAAGCCACAGTAACGATATAACTGCGCGTCATCCATTCCCGGTGCAGCTGGAATTTCTTTTTAACCGCGGTATAATAAGCCATGAAAGTAGCGCTGATCCATACGGTTGCCCATACCTGGAGCGTAAAGGCATTGGCCCAGTTCACCTTATAGGCTGTAGTAAAGGCCAGTACCAGGGCACAGCTGCTGCTCACCAGGATCGCCAGCAGGTATACAAAACCAATAAAGCGATGCAGTTTCCAGCTGTAGTTGCGCAGCTTTGGCCAGAACTGGATAATACCGGTAATAAGCGCTCCGCCGCCTGCCGTAATATGCGCGATCAGCACCCAGCGTAATTCGAAATATTTGCCAAGGGCTTCCGGTGTCAGTTCCAGGAAGCGGTCGGCGCCATGCATAAACAGCCAGGTCATAAAAATGACGGCGATCCAGATCAGTAAAGGAACCATGTCGGTGGAGGAAGGCCTGAATGCCGCTTTGCTCTTGTTGTTCATCTGTAGTCTTATTTTATACAAATGTCTTACCCGCCCTGCAACCATACAATAACCGAAAAAAAATTCGGTAAGCACCATCATCATTCCTTAGAAAGGAATGCTTAATTTTACCGAAACCTATATGCGATGTACACCAAAAAGATAGAAGAAGACCTTGACTGTGGTATCCGCGTAGCTTCTAAAGTGTTTGGCGGCAAATGGAAATGCTGTATCCTGGATGCCATCAACAGGGGCATTAACCGCCCGGCCGATATTGGGCGTTATATTACCGATGCTTCGGCCCGCGTGATCGAAATGCAATTGGCTGAACTGCTGTTCTTTGGCGCTATTGAGAAATGCGCTGAAGAAAGTTTCCCCAAGCGTACTGAATACCGCCTTACACCGCTTGGCGAAAGTATACTGCCCATCCTTGAGCAGATGGATCGTTGGGGGCTCACCCATTCCGGATTCATTAAAGACCGGCAACGGGAGCTGGAAAATGCGGAGGTGTGAGGAGCCTTCTCACAAAACATCGGGTTTATCCTGCCACCGACCTGGTTTTCTATTTAACAACAGGGAAATTCCCACCATCGATAATCAGATTCGTTCCTGTTAAATAGGACGCAGCCGGCGACACAAGGAAGTAAATAAATTCCGCTGTTTCTTCCGGTTCTGCCATTCTTCCTATCGGCACGCCCCCAACTCTTTCAAAAAGTTTACCGGACATTTCTTCTACAGTGATATTTGCCTTATTCGCGTAGTCTTCCAGGAAGGCAGTCATCGCCTCAGTTTTGTTTAAACCCGGAGATACCGTAAGTACTCTAACGCCTTTATCTGCTACCTCTGTAGCCAGCGCCTTGCTATAGGTGTTTAATGCCGATTTTGCAGCGCTGTAGGCCATTGTAGATTCCCAGATAGGAAACTGGCTACTGGTAGAGGATATATGAATGATCACTCCTG
Source organism: Chitinophaga sp. OAE865 (assembly GCF_040546735.1). Taxonomy (NCBI): domain Bacteria; kingdom Pseudomonadati; phylum Bacteroidota; class Chitinophagia; order Chitinophagales; family Chitinophagaceae; genus Chitinophaga; species Chitinophaga sp. OAE865. Next base: position 2,033,725 of record NZ_JBEPOF010000001.1, read on the forward strand.
TCTTTTGCTCCAGCATTAATGGCAGCAGGGCCCTGTCTAGCCGGACGGAAGAAAGCAGATTAACCTGCAGGGCTTGATCCCAGTGCTCATCTGTCAACGTGTTAAATCCTCCTCCCGGATAGGTGTTTGCTCCCATGTTGTTAATCAGAATGTCTATTCGTCCGAATTGCTCACGAATAACAGTTGCTACTTTGTTAACATCTTCCGGGCGGGATAAGTCTGCTGCAATAAACGGATAGATAGTCTCCGGTTTGTTTCGGGCCGTAACAATAACTGTTGCTCCTGCTTGCTGCAATCTGTTAACTACGGCTTTGCCAATTCCCTTTGTTCCACCGGTTACAAGCGCAATTTTACCGTTTAATACACCATCGGCTGTTTGTTCTCTTTTCATACTATTTGTTTTAGTAGCGTATTGCTCGTTTTTGAAATAATCTATTTACTTTAGTTCCATAAAGTAACTATAAGGGATGCTAACATTCATATTGACCACACAAATTGGCGGTAACATCCAGGTAACTAAAGCCAATAAGTGGTAACATTCATGTAACCAATGAAGAAGTTTAAAGAACATACCTCCACCTGCCCAATCGTTCATACAATGACCTATATCGGGGGCAAGTGGAAACCGATAATCCTAGGCAGGCTTGTAAATGGAGCTGTCCGTTTCGGCAAGTTGGGAGTACAAATACCGGATATATCCCACAAAATATTAACTGAGCAGCTAAAGGAATTGGAAGAAGATGGACTGATTATCCGGCACAGCTATAACGAAAAGCCACCGCGCGTAGAATATGAGCTGAGTGAAATCGGCAAGACCGTTATCCCTGTTTTGATGGCTATGACCGAATGGGGAGCACAGATGCAGGATGCTATAACCAAACATAAGCGCAATGTCATACAATCCCGCTGATATTTTCACGCAGCATTGCAATAGCTGTTCCAATAGACTATAATCACCCGGAGTATTTATGTTTTGATTTTAACCCGTGAATTTTGTCAGCAGATACGTTCAGATCAGCCAGCAATTTATAACATTCGGCTTCTTTGTTTGGATCATTTAACAGTTTCGCAAGTTCAGCCCGTATGATCAGCGCTTCTGCATACAGATCATTCCCGGTTTCAATTCCTGGTTTTTTTAAAGCATTGTCAAGTGCCCTGGTCGCAGCTACGTAATCTTCTTTAAAATCCCTCAGTCTTACTGCAAGTGCAATAGTCTTTCCAAGATCAGTTAGGCCCTTCTGGTCTGTACTTTCATACTCCGCTTCATCTTTACCTCCCCGCTGTATGAGTATAACCGCATTGCCTGAAGGATCTGTTACAGTGAAACGTGTCTGCAAAGGTTTTATGCCCGAAATCCTCGGTAAACCTGATGAAGGCACTCTTCCAAGCTTCTTTTTAAGGCGACTGGAAAATTCCCGGTAAACACTTTGAATATCATCTACGATGATCAGGCAGCCATTACCTGGAGTTGAAATATCCACACCTTTGTTGTAATAGAAATGTAGCTGGCAACCATCCCTTTCAGTAACAGCATACTTATAAGGCCTGTCCTGTCTGTAAGTGATTTTAAAGCCCAATGTTTCCCAGAAGGTGAGTGTTGCATCTACAGCAACATATTTCAAAACGGGTATAGTAGCCCATGCGCTGTCTTTCATTGCATTTTAGATTAAGCCTCAAAAATACAGGCACAAAAGAACTTTATGGCTTTACATACTTTTTTCACAGTAAAGCTTTGGCGGCTTTCCATTGGATTATAATAGATAAATTTGATTTATGCAGGATTTTATACACGATAAAAAACTTTATTACAGTCCGGTGGAATTTGCTTTCTCCCATATTGGAGGCACCTGGAAAATACCTATTTTACTATGCCTGAAGGACGGTCCGGTGAGATACGGAGACCTGAAAGAGAGGATTCCACGGATAACTGACAAGATGCTGCATACGCAGTTAAGGGAAATGGAAAGCAAACAAATGATCAGCAGGAAAGTTTTCAGGGAGAAACCTCCGCGGGTGGAATATGCATTGACCCAACGTGCAAGGGATGCTTTTCCTTTAATCGAAGCCTTGAAAAAGTATGGAGAATTATTGATGATCTTGGAAGACGAGAATATTGAAAAGGTAAAATCTGAGTAAGGGCTGATAAGGTAAGATGTTTTTAGTACCTCCGTCGGATAAATACTTTCAGAAAAGCTAAAGGTGATGTAAAACAGATTTAAGATCAGGCTATTGTCGGGTTAAGAAAATCATAGCAGACGAGGAGCATGCAGTGTTAATTTCAAGCGGGTTTAAATAAAAAAGCCACTCATTGTGAGTGGCTTTGCGGACCGGACGGGACTCGAACCCGCGACCTCCGCCGTGACAGGGCGGCATTCTAACCAACTGAACTACCGATCCTTAATACAGACGGGCCTTTCAGCCGATCTATATCCCCCTTTGGGGAGTGCAAATGTAGCAACAATATTTTCAAACAACCAAATTTTTTTGAAGAAAACTGCAAACAATCCCGATTTTGATATATTTAAAGTATTTCCCATATTGCAACGGTGTTTGAAAACGACCCGTCAATAAAATGAGCTATACCGGTATCATCACCCTGGCTATCATATTCCTTAATGTGCTTATATCCTGGAAAGGATTTAAAAGCCGCACCTTTTTCAATAAGTATGAGTTTGAAGTGGAAAGGATCCTGCTATACAGGGAATACCGGCGTCTGATCACTTCCGGCTTCCTGCATGTGAGCTGGAAACACCTTATATTCAATATGATTTCCCTGTTCTTGTTCAGCATAATGCTGGATGCACATACAGGGCCGGTTGCCTACACAGCTATTTACACCGGAAGCCTTATAGGTGGGAACCTGCTTTCTCTTTACATTCATCGCCGCGAAAGCGATTACAGCGCAGTAGGCGCCTCAGGAGCTGTTTGCGGGATTATTTTTGCTGCTATTGCCCTGTACCCTGGTATGATAGTGAGCTTTTTCGGATTGTTCCCCGTGCCCGGATGGCTGTATGGCATCGGGTATGTATTATATTCGATTTATGGTATTAAGTCGCGCCGCGATAATATAGGGCACGATGCCCACCTCGGGGGCGCCATGGCAGGGATGTTTATCGGGTTATTGATCACACCGGAAGCTATCCTGCAAAACATGGCCGTTATTATTGCGCTTACGCTGCCCTGCATATTTTTTATGTATGTAATTATCCATAAGCCCCACCTGCTCCTGGTAGACAACTTTTACTATAACCAGCATCATATAGCGAGAGATATAGACGACCTGTATAACGCGGAAAAAGCCAACCGGCAGAAAGAGCTGGATGCTATCCTCGACAAAATCCATAACAAAGGCATCAACAGTTTAACCAAAACAGAAAAGGAAAAACTGGAACAGTATTCCCGGTAGATAAGCTGATAAATGACGCCGGCCTTTGTCCTTACCGGATAACCGGGCGCCGATGGTTTTATACCTGCCGGCGTTTAGATTGCTGTTCATTATTTTACTTTACCTATGTGCCAATTTTCATTACTTTAGCAGCGATACCACCAACCTTATCATCAACCATCAGCGTATTCTGCAACGATAATGCACGATAGTACCTATATTGACAAATCACTGTTTCAGCGCATTTCAGAGGGCGATGAAGCAGCATTTGGTATCCTCTTCAATACTTCCCTGATAACACTGGAGCCATTTATACGGAAAATGGTGAAATCGCCCGAGAGCGCCAAAGAAGTGATCCAGGCTACTTTCCTCCGGGTATGGCTCAGCCGTGACAAGCTCACTGATATTGATCATCCCAGGGCCTGGCTTTATAAGGTAGCGGCCAACGAATGTTATACCTACCTGAAAAAGGAAGCCACTGAATACCGGCTGCGGGGTACGGTAGCTACAGCAGAAACCGAAACCGATACCGCCACCCGGCGGCTCACATTAAAGGAGTTGCATGCTATCATTGAAGAGGCGGTGATGTCATTATCGCCGCAGCGCCGGCGCATTTACCAGATGAGCCGCAACCAGGGTATGAAAATACCGGAAATAGCTACTGAACTGGATCTGTCGCCCAGCTCAGTGAAAAATGCATTGGTGTTTTCCCTGAAAGCCATAAGGGAGCACCTGCGTCGCAACGGGCATGCTATTCCCCTTGTTTACCTGATTTTTATCTGTAAGTAAAAAATATTTTTAGGCAGATAGGTCCTTTATGCCGTCGGCTTATTCTTAATATCGGGGAACCGTTTAAATCCCGGTTTTCTTTTTATGCATGCAGGAGCAAAGGGCCATATATTTATTACAGCAGCGGCTTTCAGGTAATGAAACCCCCGCAGAGCAGGAAGAACTGTACACATTGCTGGAAGACGACGGTAACATGGAAATACTCATGGCCGCGCTCACAGACCTGATGTGGCAGGCGCCTGCCGGCACGGAGCCAGTGGACATGGATGCCCGTAACGCTTTGCTGCAAAGTATTACCGGGACAGATCTTACCACTCCTTTCGTGGAAACTGTAGCGCCGGTGAAAACTATTCAGCGCTTCTGGTGGGCCGCGGCCCTTGTAGCCGGCCTGTTGCTCGCAGCAGGGTTGTACTTCCTGTTACGCCCTGCAGCCACTGTGAAGCCGGTGCCCGCACTGGCCCAGCGCTATAAAAACGATATTGCCCCGGGAGGAAATAAAGCCATGCTCACCCTGGCAGATGGCTCCCGCATTGCGCTGGATGAAGCCCTGAATGGTACCCTCGGTCAGCAGGGCAACACCCGCATTATCAAAACCCGGAACGGTCAGGTACAATATTATGCCGCCGGCAATAACGCCGTTGTTACCTATAATACATTAAGCACTCCCCGGGGAGGCCAGTACCAGCTTACCCTGCCGGATGGCACACGGGTATGGCTCAATGCCGCCAGCTCCCTGCACTTCCCTACGGCGTTCACGGGCAGCAACAGAACCGTGGAGCTCACAGGGGAGGGCTATTTTGAAGTGGCTGCTTTGCCCGGAAAACCTTTCCTGGTAAAGGCCAACGGCGCCGATATTACTGTGTTGGGCACACATTTTAATATCATGGCCTATGCCAATGAACAGTCCATGGCCGTTACTCTCCTGGAAGGCGCTGTGAACGTAGGCCGCAATGGCACGGTAAAAAAACTGCTGCCCGGGCAACAGGCCCGTATTACGGGCAATAACAGCATCACGGTTTCAGATACAGATGTGCAGGAAGCGGTAGCCTGGAAGAACGGCTTTTTTATCTTCGACCGTGCAGATATCACTACCGTCATGCGTCAGCTGGTACGTTGGTACGATATAGAAGTGGTGTATGAAGGCGCACCGCCTGAAATACGCTTTGGGGGAGGGATGCAGCGCAGCCTGCCACTGTCGGCCATTCTCAGGCTCCTGGAAAAAAATGGAGTATTATTTAAAATAGAAGGAAGAAAAATAACCGTATTACGATCGTAAGTAAGCCATATTTTTTAACACTTAAATCTGACCAGCTATTGAATTAAAAATAATCAGCTAAAACCAGCGCCATTAAAAAAACCAGTGATGGGCAAACATCACTGGTTAGCGGCAATAAATTATTCGTGTAAACTCATTTTTATCACCGAAATCAAATGTATGATTTTAACTGCTTTGTTCCAAAACAGGGAGGAGGGATCGTGTTCCCCTGCCCGCAGGCCTGATCATCAGTATATCAACACTTCCGGAACGCATCACCACCAATGCAGATCTTACATGCCGGTATCTGCCGGCTCAATGAAAAAAAATAATCTGCCAACCAAAATTTGGAAGATCATGAGGTTATCTGCTCTTTTACTAATGGCAGGCATGTTGCAGGTGAGCGCCAAAAGCACGGCGCAACGGGTTAGCCTGACTGTCAGAAACACACCGTTATCAACGGTCTTCAGTACCATCAACCGGCAAACGGGGTACATCTTTTTTTATAATTATGATGCACTGCAAACTACCCACCCTGTTACGCTGGACGTAAAAAATGTTACCATCCAGGAACTGTTGCGCGCCTCGCTGATGGGGCAGAACCTGGAATATGCCATTGAAGACAAAACCATTACCGTTACCCGCATCATTCCGCGCATGCCGGAATTGCCGGTGGCGCCGGCACAAATAGTTATTACCGGCCGTATTACCGATGAAAACGGCGTTCCGCTGCCCGGTGTTTCCGTAGTGGTAAAAGGTACTTCCAAAGGCACACAAACCAATAACAACGGAGAATATACCGTGGTAGTAAAAGATGAAAACGCGGTATTATCATTCTCCTATGTGGGTTATGAAAAACAGGAGCTCATAGTAGGAAAAAGCGGAGTTATCAGCATACAGCTGAAACCATCCAATAATAAGCTCACCGCCATTGATGTGGTAAATACCGGTTACCAGACCATTTCCCGCGAAAGGGCCACTGGATCTTTCTCCGTGATAGATCCGTACCGCCTTCGCAGTAAACTGAAACCCGATGTGAAATCGGCCCTGGAAGGACAAGCCACCGGCGTGGTGCTTACCAAAGAAGGCAACCTCGAAATACGCGGTGTGTCTACCCTGTTGGGTACCGCTGCCAGCGCGCCTTTACTGGTAATAGACGGCTATCCTTCCAGTGCAGGGCTGGAATCGCTCAACATCGATAATATCGAATCGATCACAGTACTGAAAGATGCGGTAGCCGCCTCTATTTACGGCGCCCGTTCCTCTAACGGCGTGATCGTAATTGCCACCCGCTCGGGCAGGAAAGGCGCGCTGCAGGTGGAATATAAAGGGTCTACAGGTATCACGCTAAAACCGGATCTGTCTAACCTCAACAGGGCCTCTTCTGCTGATTATATAGATGCGGAAATTGAGCTGTACAACCAGGACCCTAACAGCTATCTTACCAGCTACAACAACTACCAGAGCACCTCCCGGGTAAACTACCTGATGATCGCAAAATCTCAGGGATGGATGAGCGAAAAAGATGTGACAGCAGAACTGGATGCCCTGAAGAAAAATGATGGGCTGGCGCAGATGGAGAAATATTATTTCAGGAACCAGTTCACACAGCAGCACAATATTTCCCTGACCGGCGGCAGCGAAAAAAGTATGCTCAATGCTGCGGTAAGGTATGTGTCTAACCAGAATAATACGGTCCGCAATTCAGATAACCGTCTCATCTTTGATGTGAAAAACGATTGGCAGCCACGTAAGGGCGTGAATATCCGCCTGTTCTCCAATGTGAACTATACTACTTCTTCTGCACCGGTAAGAGGCTGGCAGGATATGCTGGCATTCACAAACACCTCGCTGATACAGCCGTATAACCTGCTGGTAGACCCGGCTACCGGAGAGCTGCAGAATGTGCCTTCCAAAAACCAGAAGAAGGAAGACAGGTATGCAGCCTTAACAGGTATGAAACCACTTTACTATAATCCCTTGGAAGACCTGGGACTGGAAACTGGCAGTACCAAAGCATTACAGATCAGGCTGGGAGGCAGCATCAATGTGAGGCTCCTGGAAGGTTTGAACGTGGAAGCAGGAGGTACCTGGAGCCGCGGCGATGCACAAAGCCGTTCCCTGTACGATAAAACGGCTTACCGTGTGCGGCTCTGGTACGACGATAATACTTCCATCTCCAACAGTTCCAAACACTATATCCCCGATGGGGCCGTGGTGAATGAAGCAAGAAATTTCAACCAGAGCTACATGTTCCGCACACAACTTAATTTCAACCGTACCATTGCCCGCAAACACCGCGTAAGCGCTATTGCAGGTAATGAGATCAGCCGGAACACGTTCGATAACAATACCCTGCCAACCCGCTTCGGGTATAACGATCAGGCAGGTACGTTTTCTACTTTTAATTATGCCGATTACAATGCAGGTTCCTATAATGCAGATATGCTGGGTACCAACAGGCCCACAGCCAGTATAGGCAACTATGCTTACCAGGACAACCGTTTTGTTTCCTGGTATGCCAATGGCTCCTATGAATACAACAACCGCTTTATTCTCAGCGGAAGTATACGGCTGGATCAAACCAACTTCTTTGGTACCGATCCCCGCTACCGCTATAAACCGCTGTGGTCTGCCGGCGGTACCTATAAACTGGCGCAGGAAAAATTCTTCAATATACCGGTCATCGACCGGCTTGATCTGCGGGCCTCTTACGGTATCAATGGAAATATTTCCCTGAACTCAGGTCCTTTCCTGATCATTACCCCCGGCAGTTATTCCAATTATACGGGAGACGTGTCCTACAGCATCTCTTCTCCACCCAATAACTCGCTGCGTTGGGAAAAAACAAAAAGCACCAACTTTGGTGTGGACATTTCCCTGCTGAACAGGAGGATCAATGTAACTGCAGATTATTACCTGCGCAACAGCAGCGACCTGCTGGCATCCGATGCGATAGATCCTACAAGGGGCTTCAGCTCACTCGTGAAGAATATCGGGGAAGTGCAAAACAAAGGATATGAAATTTCAGTAAATGCGGATGTATTGCGTAAGCGCAATTTTGTATGGAATGCCTTCCTCAACTTCAGCTACAATAATAATACAGTAGTTACTTACAATGTGAATTACCAGTATCCTTCCAGTATCACCAACGGCGCCATCAAAAAAGCGGGCGATCCGCTGGATGCCCTGTACAGCTACAGGTTTGCCGGCCTGGATAACAACGGCGTGTCGCAGTTCTATACCACTAAAGGAGAAAAAAGCGGCGGTGGTAACGTAGATGTAAGCGACCTGGTCTATAGCGGTACCCTGCGTCCTAAATATGCCATCAGCTTAACCAACTCCTTCCGCGTGCAGAACTTTGACCTGTCGTTCATGTTTATTGCAAAGATGGGGAATGTGTTAAGGAGAGATGCTTTCAGCGGATCTAATATTCTTAATAAACATGTCTCGGAAAGATGGAAGCAACCGGGTGATGAAGCCCATACCATTTACCCGAAACTCAGCAGCTGGAATATGGATATGTTTTATTTCCCTTATTCCGATATACTCATAGAAAGTGCGAATTACCTGAAGCTGCGCGATGTGACCTTAACATACGACATCAATCCCAGCCTGCTGAAACGTATTGGTTTCACCAGCACGCGCATTTATTTCCAGACAAGGAACCTGTTTATGATCACCGCCAACAGCGACCACCGCGATCCTGAAACATCAGAGCTGAACCTGTCGGGCGGTACCGGCGCGTTTACAGAACAAGGGTTCTCTTCCCTGTCGCTGCGACCGGAATTCTATGTAGGGTTATCATTCAGTCTTTAACAATTAATACGGCGATCATGAAACAGCGTATACTCATACTCGTTATTATCATAACAGGAAGCGTCAGTTCCTGCCAGAAATTCCTGGATGTAAAACCCAAAGGAAAACTGATCCCTTCGGAGGTGGCCGATTTTGATCACCTGCTGGATAACAGTAATATTGCCCAGTGGGTGTTTATCGACAACAATACCGGTTGTAATCTTGGCTATTTGACAGATAACCTGTCGCTTTCCGAGGGAATAGGAAATATCAGTTATAAGGCAAACAACCATCCTAACATCGACCGGTACTGGGCCTATGTTTTCAGGCAGCCTTACAAGAACCCGGCTACATCGGATTATTTCTGGGACTGGGGCACCTACCGGTCCATGGCTTATTTCAACAACGTGATAGATGGGGTACGGGCCATTCCCAATCTCAGCGCAGAAAACCAGCAATATGCAAAAGCCGTGGTAGCGCAGGCGTTGGTAAACAGGGCATGGTCATATTTTATCACCACGCTGGTATATGGGCCTGTGTATAAGCCCGGTACACCCAACGATACAAAAACGATCCCATATGTCACCAGCGCTGATATGGGCGCTCCGTTGCCGGATCTGTCCACCCAGCAGCAGGCTTTTGCCCAGGTGGCCGGCGACGTGCTCACCGCCCTGCCGGATGTGCCGGAAGTAACCAACTGGCCATCACGCCCGAATAAAGCGGCAGCCCAGGCTTTGCTGGCCTACTATCATTTGTTTACACAGAAGTACGACAGTGTAGTGTATTACGCCAATCTTGCATGGACCGCTGCCAGCAAAGGGGGAACCGACAAACTCATCTACGACTATAACAGCTTTTCATGGACGGATACTTCCAACCTGATCAACAGCACTATTAAAGGACCGGATAATTTCCTGAATGCAGCCAACAGCCGGGAGAACCTGTTCTACCGGAACCTTGATGCAGGCGCAGGGCGGTCTTCTTCCAGCTATCCTTCCGATGAAGTGATTGCACTGTATGACCAGGCCAATGACCTGCGGTTCAAATATTTCTTTTTAACTGCACCCGGTTATAAAACCACTTATAATAATGTTGTTTATGACGATGGCAACCGGATCCAGTATTACCGCGGTTCTAAAACAAACATGACTGCAGGCTTCACTTACCCGGAACTGCTGCTTATGCGCGCGGAAGGATACGCCCGTACCAACCAGTTGTCTGCCGCCATCGCCGATCTGAATACGTTGCGCCGTTACCGTTATAAAACAGGTACCCCTGCGCTGTCTGCAGGCTCTCAGGATGAAGTGATCAGCCAGGTGCTGGAGGAAAGAAGAAGGGAGCTGCCGCTTGGATCGTTCAAGCGTTTCCTGGATCTGAAAAGGCTTTGCCTTGAAACCGGTAAACCCTGGAGCAAACAGAAGATACAACACCGGATAGGAACAGAAATACACGAGGGAACGGTGGATTCAAAAGATTTTATTTTAACCATCTCCAACGTGGTATTGAAGTTTAACCCGCAATGGAATATACCGCTGGATGGAAGACCATTTTAAATCATAAATCAATATCACATGAAGCACATCTTAGTATCAATGCTGGCTTTATTCCCTGCTGCCCTTATGGCCCAGGATGGAGCATATGTACTGAAAGGAAAAATAGGGACCCTGAATGCACCCGACAAATTATTCCTGACCTATAGGGCCAACGGAACTACCATAAGGGATTCCGCTGCGTTACAGCAAGGCGTGTTTGAATTTAAAGGCAAAGTGGGTGATCCTGTGAAAGCCACACTGGTACTGCGTCACGGGCCACCCACCAATATGATGTCGTACAAATCGGATATGCTGGCCGTATATCTTGAAAAAGGCACTATTGTTCTCAGCGGTAAAGACTCCGTGTATAACGCCACCGTAAAAGGTTCCCGTTTGAACGACGATCAGCAGCGCCTGCAGGCGAAGCTGAAACAGACCACAGCACAGCGGGATCAGCTGACGGAAGATTATATTGCTGCCAGCAACGAAACCCGGAAATCGCCTGAATTCAAAAAATCCTACGATGAAAAAGGTAAAGCCATCCGTGAAGAAGAGAAAAAGATTTACCAGGCATTCATCAAAGAAAATCCAAAATCACTGGTAAGCATCGATGCCCTGCAGAGTAGCGCCGGCTCAATTCCTGAAAATCCTGCGGAACTGGAAACACTGTTTAATACACTCTCTGCTTCCGTAAAAGAAAGCACGAAAGGGAAGGAGATGGCGGCGCTGATCAATGGCTGGAAGCAAACTGCTATCGGCGCTACTGCTCCTGTGTTCACACAAAATGATACACTGGGCAAGCCGGTGAATCTTACTGATTTCAGGGGTAAGTATGTACTGGTGGATTTCTGGGCAAGCTGGTGTGGTCCGTGCCGTGCGGAAAACCCGCATGTGGTGGCGGCCTTTAACAAGTATAAAGACCAGTCTTTTACCATCCTGGGCGTATCGCTGGATCAGGCCAATGGGCATGATGCCTGGCTCAAGGCCATCCATACCGATCAGCTCACGTGGACGCATGTATCAGACCTGAAGTTCTGGGAGAACGAGGTAGCGAAATTATACAGCGTGCGGGCAGTACCACAGAATTTCCTGCTGGATCCCAACGGGAAAATTATAGCGAAGAATTTGCGGGGGGAAGAGCTGGACAAAAAACTGGCGGAAATACTGCCACACTAACTGTCATCCTCTGTTGTTTGTAAAAGGGTGTATCCAAACAGGATACACTCTTTTTGTTGGGCGTTATCTCCTTCCGGGCGTCCGGATAAATAATTCCGGGACCATTTGTTTTTTTATAACACGCTGTTTTTATTTGATTTTTTCGAAGTCGTAATGCCCTTTGATATGTTTGTTAAGATAGATGCCCTTTGAGCCTGACGACTTCATTGCCAGGTATATGCTTTCGGGTACATCTTTATAATCATATACCATCCCCGATACAAATATGATCCGGAGCGTCCGCTTCTCAGCGTCATAAATCATATGGGCTACCACGGAAGAGGGCATACCTGCGCCGGATCAATTATCATACCGTGAGCCACTGATCAGGCCGCATTTTACGGCCCTCCAAACCGGGAATATCTTTGGTTGTTACCACCTTGTGCTGCTGTGCCGGCCACTCAGGTTTCGCTCCATGGAATGTTACAGGTGCCTGTTCAACTGATGTTTAACCGCTTTCATGGAAAATAAGCAATGATTTACCCGCTGGCCTCGCATTGATGCAAACGTTTGTTGTTTGAAGGCAGCTGGATTTATTTTGCTTTAAACTGATATAAAATTAACATTTATTTAATGAGTTCTTGTAGTTTTTGGATAATTATGTCCAACTAATTAAAATTTTCATAAAAGTTCTTGTAAGATTTAAGGAAGTTTGCCTATCTTGAATCAGCATTTTACTCTAATGTTGTTCACTTGTACCAAATTGATGTAGATTTAAACTGTAGCAAACAATCATCTAAATGGTGACCGATCGCCAGGAAACATTCAAAAAAACGTTATTAAAGCACCTTTACTTCAACAGGGAGTTGTCTTGTGCTGATCTCACGCTGCTTACCGGCAGAAGTCTTCCGCATACCACCAAAGCCTTGAATGAGCTAGTGAAAAGTGGCCTGGTGCTGGAATCGGGCTATGCTGTTTCTACAGGCGGGCGCCGTCCGCAGATGTACTCTGTGAAACCGGATTACCTGTATATTCTATCTGTAGCAATGGACCAGTTTGTGACCAGTATCAGTATATTGGATATGCAGAACCGGGTAGTGGGAGAGGAACGCCTGGTATCACTGGATTTATCCGCGCATCCGGATGCGATCGCACAACTGGGACAGGAGCTGAAAACGTTTATGGATGCTTCAGGTATCCCGGTGGAAAAGTTTGCGGGCATTGGTATTGGAATGCCGGGTTTTGTAGATGTAACAAAAGGTATCAACTATTCTTTTTTCGACAGGCACTACGGCAGTATCAACGAATACCTGGAGGCGCTTACCGGCGTGCCGGTGATCATTGACAACGACTCCAGCCTCATTGCGCTGGCGGAGTGGAAACTGGGTGCAGCACGTAACCGGCAAAATGCACTGGTCATTAATATAGGCTGGGGCATTGGTTTGGGAATGGTGCTGAACGGAGATCTTTTCAGGGGAGAAAACGGGTTCGCAGGGGAGTTCTCACACATCCCGCTTTTTACCAATAATAAGATCTGCAGTTGTGGAAAAATGGGATGCCTGGAAACAGAAACATCTTTGTCGGTGATTGCAGAAAAAGCAGTGGCCGGGATCAGTGAAGGCAGAACCACCGTTATGAAAAATTTGTCGATGGACAACCGCGACGACACGTTTAGAAAAATAATGGATGCAGCGGTAAAGGGAGATAAGTACGCAGTGGAATTATTATCACAGGCGGGTTATCATATCGGGCGCGGCATCGCTATACTTATTCACTTGTTAAATCCAAACCTGATCATCTTAAGCGGGAGAGGAACATTGGCCGGAAAATTATGGCTGGCACCTGTACAGCATGCATTAAATGAGCATTGTATACCAAAAATTGCAGAAAATATAGAGATTATGATATCGCCTCTGGGGTATGCGGCGGAAAGACTTGGAGCGGCAGCACTTGTTATGGAACACCTCGATAAAGGCCAGCTTAGTAAAATAGAGTATTAAACACGTTCACTTGTAATATCAATCCAAAAATGAGGCAGTAACTACCTGCTGCATGAGGACTTCCCCATGCTGTCAGAGGAACTATGCCTTGATTATTTATCCACATCTAAATTCACAGTAATGAAAAGGTGGCTAGGCTTTCTGCTGCTAACATGTTTAGTAGCGGTGTGCTGTCAAAGCGTTTACGCACAGGAAAAAAAATGGGTATCAGGTACCCTGAAAGACGCTTCCGGCGCTCCCGTTATCTATGCAACAGTCATTGAAAAAGGTACAACCAATGGCGCTACAACCAATGAAAAAGGCGCATTCAAACTCCAGGTAGGCCCTGGTGCAACATTGGTTATTTCCAGCATCGGTTTTACAACCAAAGAAGTACCGGTAGGTACATCCCTTAATTTTAACCTGGTACTGGAAGATGCTTCCAAAGGGTTAAATGAAGTGGTAGTTACTGCATTGGGCATCACCCGTCAGAAAAAATCTGTCGGATATGCGGTGCAGGAAGTAAAAAGCGCTACACTGGTGGATGCGCATGAACCAAATCTTACCAACGCCCTTACCGGTGTGATAGCGGGTTTACAGGTAATCCGCTCCAGCACCGGCCCTGCAGGTTCTTCCAAAATTAACCTGCGCGGAAACAACTCCCTCACAGGAAACAACCAGCCATTGATTGTAGTGGATGGTATCCCTGTCGATAACTTCGTAGGCGTAACAGATGGCAATAACGATTTCTGGAACCCGTCACTGGATATGGGTAACGGTCTTGCTGATCTGAATGCAAACGACATCGCCAGCATCTCCGTATTAAAAGGCCCTTCAGCAGCTGCATTGTATGGCAGCCGTGCCGGTAACGGTGCAATCCTGGTTACTACAAAAACAGGTCGTAAGTCAACCGGTATGGGTATCAACGTATCATCCACCCTGGGTTTTGAAAGCGTTTTCACTAATCCTGATATGCAGAAAAGTTTTGGCCAGGGATCTGTTGGCGACTATGATCCGATTGGTACTACCAGCTGGGGACCAAAAATTACAGGCCAGGATGTTACCAACTGGAACGGGAAAACAGAAAAACTCCGCTACTTTAATAACATCGGCAATTTTTATAAAACAGGAGTAAATCACAATGAGAATATTTCGTTCCAACAACAGCTGGATAAAACATCTGTATATACTTCCCTCAACTACATGAACGATAACAGCATGATTCCGGGTACAAAACTTTCCAGGGTAAACCTCATGGCAAGGGCTACTACCAAATACGGCACATCTGAACGTTTATCTACCGATTTTAAAGTACAGTATTCCAATACCGATGCCCGGAACAGGCCTACAAGCGGTGTAAACAGCAGGAACTATTCTTCCCTGTTGTATACCATGCCGGGCACTATGGATATCACCCAGTTTAAAGATCCGTTGAATGACCTTGGTAAAATGCGCTGGTATGGTACGGGTAACCAGGTGAACCCATACTGGGCAAGCCGTTACAGCCAGAATGAAGATACACGTAACCGCTTTATCATGAACGGAAGCATTAAGTACGAGTTCACCGACTGGTTAAATGCGGAAGTAAAAGCGGGTGCGGATATTTATACTACCAACACTGAAGCCAAAACATATTCCGGCAGCCCGCTTTCTACCAATGGCAGCTATAGTGTGGGTAAATTCACCTTCTCTGAACTGAACTACAGCACCCTGATCTCGGCTAAAAAAGATAACCTGTTCAGCCGCTTTGGCGGATCTGTAAGCGTAGGCGGTAACCTGATGCAACAGCATTCTTCCAGGCTGAGCAACAACGCAGCTTCCCTGCTGGTACCGGACCTGTTCAGCATTAAAAACTCTGAAGGTAATCCCGGTATCACAGATGAAATAACAGAACAGCGCATTAATTCAGTATATGGTACGGTAGGCGTAAACTGGGATGGTTACCTGTTCCTCGATGGAACCATGCGTAACGACTGGTCTTCAACGCTCAGCCCTGCCAACCGCTCTTTCTTCTATCCTTCAGTGAGCTTCTCTTATGTTTTCACAGAACAGTTTAAGAGCCTGCCCAAATGGCTTAGCTATGGTAAGCTTCGCGCTTCCTATGCAGAGGTAGGTAATAGTCTTTCTCCTTACCAGTTACTGAATACCTATACCATCGACAGGGATCCGAACGGTCGCCCGATTGCTTCCAGGAAAACTACCCTTTTCGATGCAAACGTGCGCAGTGAGCTGATCAAATCCCATGAAATAGGCGCTGAGCTTCGCTTTGTGGACAACAGGTTTGGTATCGACTTCAGTTATTATAAATCCAATGCTACCCGCCAGCTGATCGATCTGCCAATGGACCCTGCCAGTGGTTATGAAAAAAGAAAGATCAATGCCGGTAATATCCAGAACAGCGGATTCGAGATCATGGCAGATGCCAGAATCCTGGACAAAGGTTTTCTCTGGAATATTTCCGGTAACCTGTCTATGAACCGGAATAAAGTGATTGAAATATCTGCTGCTGATAATGTGAACAGGTACCAGCTGGGCGGCTTTGATGATGTATCTATCGTAGCAGTTACAGGCCAGCTGTATGGAGAAATTTATGGTAGCAAATTCCTTCGTGTAACAGATGAAAAAAGCGAGCATTACGGACAGCTGCTGCTTACTGCTGAAGGACGCCCTCAGCGCGGTGAACAGAATGTGCGTTTGGGTAACCAGCAATCAAAAGCATTACTTGGTATCACCAACAGCTTTGGTTACAAAAACTTTACCCTGGCCTTCCTGATTGATGCCCGTTTTGGTGGCGACATGTTCTCTGTAACCCAGGCAATGATGCAGAGAAGCGGAACCGCGGAAGTAACAGCGCCGGGTGGCCAGAGAAATGACATGGTGATTGCAGGCGTAGTGTCAAATGGCAGCGGCGGATATACTGACAATACCAAATCCATTACCACCCAGCAATACTGGGAAGCGGTAAACAGCAATGTGGGTAACCTCGGTGTTTCTGAGCTCAATATTTATGACGCCTCCAATATCCGTTTGAGGAACATCCAGCTGAGCTATAACCTGTCAAAAAAATTACTGGGCAGAACACCTATCCAGTCAGCTAAGGTAGGTGTATCCTGCAATAACGTATGGATGATTTCCAGTCACATGCGCGGCCTGGACCCGGAATCTGTATTTGCGGTAGGTACAAATGCCACTGGTTTTGAAAACGGTGCTCCTCCAACCACCCGCACTTTCCTGGTGAACCTGAGCCTTAGTTTTTAATTTTTAATTGTAACTGAAATGAAAAAGATACTCATAAAATCAGGTTGGGCGCTGGCTGCTTTTGCGATGGTGATGTCTGCCTGTAATAAGTTTGAAGAGATCAATCAAAATCCAAAAGATGCCAGCCTTAATCAGGTACAGGTGGAATACTTTATCAATAATTCCATCATTGGCGCTCAAATGGATCCGAATATTGCAGAACGCTCTTTTGTATTGTACTGGAAAACTGCCAGTCGCCAGCACCTCAGCGGCGGCCTCTCTTCCGGTGCGGTAGACGATGGATGGTCTTCTGAGTACTACCGTTACAGCTCCACCTGGCTGAACAGCATTAACACCGCTATCCAGATCGCGGATGAAAAAATAAAAACGGGAGATACCAAACCATATACAGACAACCTGAAACAGGTAGCACGTATATGGCGCGCTTACCTGTTAAGCGAGTTGTCCGACAATTTTGGGCCCATTCCCATCAACGCATTTCAGGGCGTTAACCCTGAATTCGTAAGCGTAAAAGATGTATATTATTTTGCGCTGGATGAATTAAAGGATGCCAGTGCTAAATTAAATACCAGCATCGTTGCTTCAGATGAACTGAAAAAAACAGATCCTGCTTTCGGTTATAATTTCATGAAATGGAAACGTTATGCCAACTCTATGCGGTTACGCCTGGCCATGCGTTTGTCTGAAGTGGATCCCGGTAAAGCTAAACCTGAATTTGAAGCAGCAGCTGCAGGAGATCTAATGACCAGCATGGACGATATTTTCCAGGTACAGGAAAAATCCGGCTGGGATGCGCTTACCGGCGTAATGAGCCGTGAATGGAACGCCCAGATACTGTCTACAACGCTGGAGAATATTTATACCGGTTTGGGTGGCGTAAAAACTGCCGACCAGGTAGATGTTTCCCTGCAGTCTTATATCAGGCCTGCAAACTGGGCAGGGCTGCAGTTAACAGATCATTTCTCCACTATGACCAATGATCCGTTCGCCGGTTTCTGGTTTGATGGTTTGCCACAAACCATTGACCCTCGTGCATACAAAGCATTTATTCCGGCAGGCGATTTCAACAATCCTAACTTCAGCAAATACCCTTCTTATGATCAGCCAACCTGGGAAACTACCGCGCGTAATCTCCTGGATGCCAAAGGAGATGTGGTGAAGAAACTGGATGGTAAGTTCGCTTGGAATGGCTCTAATGCCGGTGCATGGGGCGTAAAAGGCACCCGTAACCAATGGAGGGCTTTCCCCGGGGCAGCTCCCCGTTTGGGTCAGCAATTCAGGAACAGCACCAATAAACGTATCTTCTTTGCACCATGGGAAACACATTTCCTGCTGGCGGAAGCTGCTGTAAGAGGATGGACGGTACCACTGGGCGGCAAGGCTGCCTATGAAAAAGGTATCGCCCAGAGTTTCGAATACTGGAAAGTAGATGGTTTCCTGAGCGCTTATCTCACTTCCACGAATTATAACATGACGGGCACTTCTGTAAGCTGGGATCATACTGCAGAACCACCGGCCACGCATACAATGGATTTCAAAAACGGTTACACAGGCGCCGCAGGTACAGTGGCCATTAAATACCCCGTGAATAACCTGTATAAGAACGGTACTGTTAAAAACGATCTCTTAACAAAAATCATCACTCAAAAGTATATCGCGCAGGTTCCTTGGCTGCCGCTGGAAGGATGGAATGATAAACGCAGGCTTGGGTTGCCTTTCTTCGAAAATCCAAACGTAGAAGAGCCGCTGGTAACACTGCCGGCACTCAATGCTTCCAATTATATGACCAGCAATGTGAAATTCTTCCCGCAGCGTATCAGGTATCCTTCTTCCCTGAAGAATACCAATGCGGCAGGATATAACCAGGCTGTAAGCTTCCTTGGAGCAGGTGGCGATGAGGTATTAACACCATTATGGTGGGCCATTAAGCAATAATTTGCTGTTCACTTGTAAAATGGCCGGCCGGAGAGTTCTCTGGCCGGCCATTTGTTTTTTTAAGTGAGCCCTGCCGGTATTTTAAAAAACTCTTTTAGGTAGCATGGATAATTAAGACTACCTTGTGCACAAATACAATATAATGCAACAAGGTACAGTTAAATTTTTCAATGAATCCAAAGGATTTGGTTTCATTACCCCATCAAACGGTGGCCCGGATATTTTTGTTCATATTTCCGGTACTTCCAGTGAGCTCCGTGAAAACGACACCGTTATGTATGAAGTAGAAAATGGTAAAAAAGGTTTGAATGCAGTTAACGTAAAAGTTATCTAAGTTTACATATCTTATCTTATTTCTAGGAGGGCTGATCAGATGATCAGCCCTCTTTTTTATGATCAGCCTTCCTGTTTCTTATCCCTGAATGCCTTAGGCGTTTGCTGGGTACGGGCCTTGAATACCGTTGAAAAATAAGCCGGGGATGAAAAGCCGCATTCATAGGCTATTTCGGCAATTGATAGTTTTGAATTTACCAGCAGGTACCTGCCTTTTTTTACCCGCGCCTCCAGGATATAGTCGTTTACATTGCAGTTCAGCAGCAACTTCACTTTACGGTACAGCTGCATCTTTGAAATAGCCATTTCCTGGCAGATGTCTTCCACACCAAAATGGTCGTTGCCAAGGTTCTTTTCCACAATAGCTGTGAAATCATTTACAAACCTGCGGTCAGGCTTGCTGGATTGTTCACTGTGTACCCGGGTTTCGGGTTCTGCGATGTAATGATCTTTCAGCAAAGCCCGGTTGTTAAGCATGCTGCTGATGCTTTCCGCCAGGTATTTCAGGTGGAAGGGCTTACTGATATAGGCGTCTGCGTTATGCTGCATCCCTTTTATCCGTTGCTCCTCGCTGCTGTTGGCGCTCAGGAGTATCACCGGAATATGCGAGGTACGGATATCCTTTTTCAATGTTTGCAATACCTGGATACCGTCCATACCGGGCATCATGATATCGCACAGGATAAGGTCTGGTATATGTTCAAAGGCGAGTTTCAGCCCTTCTTCACCACTACCGGCATGAAATACTTCGTAGTGCCCGCTGAGGAAATCAGCAAGGAAATGATTCAGGTCGGGATGATCTTCGATCAGCAGCACAGAATGCGGGTGTGCCTGTACCGAAGCCGGCAGTTCCTCTGCGGGAGCGTTGTTAAGATCGTCGTCTGTATAGCCGTGCAGGGAATGATTGATCACGTTCATATGTTCATCTTCCTGCTGTATTTCTTCGGGAGCAAAAGGAGCGGAAGTACCGGGCAGTGTGATACTGAAAGTAGTGCCGGCGCCCTTGCTGCTTTTTACGCTGATGCTGCCATGATGCAGGGAAATGATTTCCCGGGTGAGTGCCAGCCCTATGCCGGTGCCTTTATGTTCATTGTTCCGGCTCTGGTAAAACAGCTCAAAAGCATGCGCCAGTGTATTTTCATCCATGCCGCTGCCGTCGTCTTCAATACGGATCACTGCTTCCTGCCCGGCCCCGGGTTGTTCAAGATAGATATGCACCTTGCCATAGTCGCCCGTAAATTTAAATGCGTTAGACAGCAGGTTATACAGCACCCGGTCAAACAGGTGCTGATCGAACCAGGCTTTAATGCCCGGCTGCCGGCTGATGAGCCGGAAGTCGATATGTTTTTTTACGGCAATGCCTTTATAAGCTTCCATTATATCCAGCATAAAGGCGGGCAGGTCGTTTTCAGCTACTTTCAGCTGCAGTTTCCCGCTTTCGATCCGCCGGAATTCCAGCAACTGGTTCACCAGGCGCATGAGATGCGTTACGTTTCTGCGCATCAGCTCCAGCTGTTGTTTCTGTGGGGAAGAGAGCTGCCTGCTGCCCATCAGGTTTTCCAGCGGCGCCTGTATCAATGTGAGCGGGGTGCGGAACTCATGTGAAAGATTGGTGAAGAACGTGAATTTGGCTTCTGTGGCTTCCTGGGCCCTGGCGGTCATTTCCACCAGCTGGTCCCGCTGCTGGAGGATCTCATCTCTTTGCTGCTTCAGTTGCCGGTTAATCCGCCTGTTGGTGCGTAAAATAAAGAACAGTACAATGCCCAGCAGGAAAGCAATGCCCAGTGTGGTTACCACTATGCGCAACAGGTGCTGCTGGTCCTGGTACAGGGAGCGTTGTTCCTGCAGCAACGATTGCTGTTGTTCTATTTCCTGGTGCTGGGCCTGGATCTTATCTATCTGTAACCGCATCAGCTTTACATTGCTGCTGTCTATCAGTACAGTCTGCAGCAGGGTATTGCGCGGCACCTTTTTCCCGGAGAGTATATCGGCGGCCATGCTGATGGCCTCTTTGCCGCCGCTGGGGTACAACAGGGAGGCGCTGAGGATATCGCGGGATACGAGGTCTATGCCGGCATCGGGGTAGGGCGAAGCGTCTACGCCGATGAAACGGGTGTGCCTGTTGCCTTTTGCACGGCAATAGCGGTACATACTATACGCCATTACGTCGTTCTGCGCAAAAATGATATCGGCCTGCTGTACAGCGGAATCGTTGCGTGCAGCGGCTTCCCGGGTTTTATCAGCTACCCAGCTGCCTTCCAGCGTAGCTATCACTTTCAGGCCGGGATAGCGCAGCAGCGCATCATGAAACCCCTGGTGCCGCTCTACTGTAGGGGAAGAGCCCCGCAGCCCCGTTACTTCTATAATGCGTCCATGCCCGTTCAATTGTGCAGCTATATATTCTGCCGCCAGTTTGCCGATGTTGTAATTATCGCCCCCTATATAAGCGGTGAAGGAATCAGTGGCGGCCTTGCGATCCAGGATGATCACCGGGATGCCCTGGCCATAGGCGGTGGCAATTACCGGCGCCAATGGCGCTGCCTCATTGGGCGATACTACCAGTATATCAATTTTCCCTGCCAGCAGTTCCCGGATCTGCTGCACCTGCCGTTTACTGTCGCTTTCTGCATCCCGGTACAATAACTGCATCTCCGGATGATAAAAAAGCTCCCGCTTCATTTCCGTAAGCATGTTCCGGCGCCAGTCGTCGTTACCGGTACACTGGGAAAATCCAATCCGGTACTTCGGCCCTGTTTCCGGACGGCATCCTGTTATATATAATAACAGGGGAAGACATATTAAATAGAGATATCGTGCTGGCAATGTGGGAATAATTTTGGTCCTATTTCTAAAAACAATGATACAAAATTGAAAGAGATCCTGTAGTAATATATCTGTAATGATATATAAAATGTTATTTATCAGAATAATAAATGAAATTATGCGCCTTGTTATAATTTCAAAAGAAACTGGTGTGATACAATAACGGCAGCCTTTTTCAAAGAAGTAGGTTTGACACATCGATCAAACTATTTCTACGTTATGAACAACAACATTGTTTTCTTCTGGGCCTTTGTGGTGGCGCTTGGCGGTTTTCTTTTCGGTTTTGATACTGCTGTGATCTCCGGTGCGGAGCAGCATATTCAGCAATACTGGCATTTAACGGAAGTACAGCACGGTCTTACCGTGTCTATCGCCTTAATAGGAACAGTGTTTGGCGCATTGGGAGGCAGTACGCCGTCGGATAAGCTGGGGCGACGCGCCACTTTATTGCTGGTGGCTTTAATATACCTGGTATCGGCCATCGGTACTGCCATGGCCACCAACTGGTACTTTTTCCTGGTATGCCGTTTTATCGGCGGCCTGGGAGTTGGCGCTTCTTCGGTAACCGCCCCTGTATATATTTCAGAGGTTTCCCCGGCGTCCTACAGGGGCCGAATGGTCGCTTTATTCCAGTTTAACGTGGTTTTTGGTATTCTCGTCTCTTATTTATCAAACTACTTCATTGGCGGATATGGCGGTGAAAACTCCTGGCGTCTTATGTTGGGCATCCAGGCTTTCCCCGCGGCCCTGTTCCTGGTATTGCTCCGCTGGGTACCGGAAAGCCCGCGTTGGCTGCTGCTGCGGGAGAAGAAAGAAGCGGCTGCCATCAAAACTCTGCAGATCATCAACCCTGCGGGTTATACGGAAGATATCAATACCATCCGGCAGTCGAGGCACCAAAGCATTGGCGCGCCGAAGGAACGGCTGTTCTCCCGGAAATACCGCACACCGGTAATGCTGGCGGTATTATTCGCGGTATTCAACCAGGTGTCGGGCATTAATGCCATTATTTATTATGCTCCCCGGATCTTTGAAATGTCCGGTTTAGGAACAGCCTCGTCCCTCCTTTCTACAGTGGGACTAGGCATCGTGAATTTCATTTTTACGTTAACGGCTATACGGTTCATTGACCGTATCGGCCGCCGGCAGCTGATGCTGATAGGCACTGTGGGGCTTATTGCTACGCTGGGACTTACTGCTATCTCTTTTTATACCCACACCGGTGGTATAGCGGTGATCTCTTACCTGCTCATCTATATAGCTTTCTTTGCCTTCTCGCAGGGCGCCGTGATATGGGTATTTATCTCTGAAATATTTCCAAACGCCGTACGCGCCAAAGGACAGACGCTGGGCAGTTTCACCCACTGGATCATGGCGGCCCTCATTGCTTTTACCTTTCCCTGGCTCGCCAGCCACATCGGCGGCGGTCACATTTTCGCCTTTTTCTGCGGTATGATGGTATTGCAACTGCTTTTTGTGTGGCGACTAATGCCGGAAACAAAAGGGCAAACACTGGAGGAAATTGAAATGACAATGGTGGTGCATTAAAAAAATAGTTTATGAAAAACAAGTATAACATTGCCTGCCTCGGGGAAATATTGTGGGACATTTTACCAGACCAGGAATTGCCAGGCGGTGCTCCTATGAATGTAGCGTACCATTTGCAGAAACTGTCCCAGCAGGTGGCGATGGTATCGGCCACAGGAACCGATGATCATGGCAGGCGGTTGCTGCAGCTCATGCACAACATGCAGCTCTCTAACGCTTACGTACAAACGAATACTACTTATGCCACCGGTAAAGTAAATGCCTGGATGGACGCGCATAACGATATGCAGTACGATATCCTGTATCCCGTAGCCTGGGACCATATTGCCTGGAATGATTCCCTGGAAGATCTGTTATCGGGAGATGACCTGCAGTATATTGTTTTTGGCAGTTTGATGGCCAGGCACGAAGTATCCCGCAATACGCTCCGGAAAGCGTTGCTGTCGCCCGCCATAAAAGTACTTGACATTAACCTGCGCGCACCCTGGTATTCCCGCGAAACGCTGGAGTGGCTCATGAGCAGCTGCCAGCTGCTGAAGCTGAATATAGGGGAACTGGAACTGATCAGCGCCTGGTATGGAAGCTGGTCAGCTCATGAAGACCAGGTACAGGCTTTGTCCGCACGTTTTGACATCCCTACGATAGTCGTCACCCTGGGTAGCAAAGGCTGCATGGGATATATAGACGGGGCTTTTTATTACCAGGAAGGGCAGCCGGTGAAAGTAGCAGATACCATTGGCAGCGGAGACGCATTCCTGGCAGGCTTTCTTGTAAGCAGGTTGCAGCAGCGCTCTCCCGCCTGGAGCCTGGCCTATGCCAATGCGCTCGGCGCGCTGGTGGCATCCCGTCACGGCGGTTGCCCTGAATATGATCCAGCCGATATATACAGCATGATGAAAGTACCACAGCACACTTAGCCAATTATTACATTTCCACACCACCATTTCACAAATTCCATTTATGAAAAAATTGTTTTACTTATTACCGATGTTGCTGTTCGGCCTCTTCGCTATGGCACAGCAACGTAACATTACCGGTACCATTATCAGTAAACAAAACAGAACACCATTGCCCGGTGTTACCGTACAGGCGGGCAACAGGAACACCATTACCAATGGCAGCGGGCAATTTACACTGCCGGCTGCTGTTGGCGAAGTGCTTAACTTCTCCTACATCGGCATGAAACCTATGTCGTTGAAAGCAACGGAAGGCAATATGTCCGTAGAAATGGAAGAAAACGCCACCGATCTGAACCAGGTGATTGTAACCGGTTACCAGACGCAGAAAAAGGCAGACCTGACCGGCGCCGTATCCGTAGTGAATGTGAGCGAAATAAAAGACATTCCGCTCGGCAACCCGGTGAAAGCCCTGCAGGGCCGCGTTCCCGGCGTGTTCATCACCACCAACGGCGATCCCAACAGCAATGCCACTGTACGGATCCGCGGTATCGGTACTTTGGGCAACAACGACCCGCTTTATGTAATTGATGGTATCCCTACCAAAAGAGGATTGCAGGAACTGAACCAGAATGATATTGAATCCATCCAGGTATTGAAAGATGCATCGGCAGCTACTATCTATGGCTCCCGTGCGGCCAATGGCGTAATCATTGTCACTACCAAAAGAGCCAGGAAGGGCTACAGCCGCATCACCGCAGATGTATCTGCTTCCCTGCAGGATTACAGTACTAAACTGAAAACACTGAACACTGATGGCCGCGGCCGTGCCTACTGGCAGGCTGCTGTAAATGATCATGCCAACCCGAATAATAACCAGATCTACCAGTACGACTGGAATGGCGATTACAATAATCCCGTGCTCAACAAAATTATACTGCCGGAATTTATTGACGCCGCTAAAACCATGAAACCAGCTGATACCTACTGGTACGACCAGATTGCCCAAACTTCCCTGCTGCAAACCTACAACGTATCCATCGCCAACGGCAACGAAAGAGGTAATTCCTATTTCTCTGTAGGCATGTATAATAACAAAGGCATCGTAAAAGAAACGCAGCAAAGGAAAATAACCGCCCGCTTTAATACAGATTATTCCTTTTTTAAAGGCAGGCTGAAGATCGGTGAAAACCTGTCGGCCACCTATATCAGGGACGCCCTGGTGCCGGCCGGCGATATACTTTTCGCTGCGCTGGTACAACAGCCTGTTGTACCCGTGCACACCGTTGATGGCGGATGGGGCGGACCCGCTCCCGGTATGACCGACAGGCAGAACCCGGTAAGGCTCATTGACGATAACCGGCAGAACAAAAGCAATTTCCTGCGTTTGTTTGGTAACGTATATGCTGATGTGGAGATCATTCCCAACCTCCACTTCAAAAGCAGCTATGGTATAGATTACAATGGTACTTATCAGCGTACGCTGCGTAAATCCTATACTTCAGGATTTCTTTCCGATCCATCCAACTTCTCCCAAACATCCCAGGATTATAATGGCAACTGGGTATGGCAAAATACGCTTACCTACAACGTAGCCTTACAGAAACACCGGTTCGATTTTCTTTTGGGAGAAGAACAGATTAAATATATGGCGCAGAACTTTTACGCCAGCCGGCAGGGATACGCCCTGGAGAATATTGATTATGCTTACCTGAATGCAGGATCTTCCAATAAAGATAACGGGGGTACCGGTAGCGGCTATACGTTATTATCTTATTTTGGTAAAGCCAACTATTCTTATGATAATAAATACCTCGCATCGGTTACCCTGCGCCGTGATGGATCTTCCCGCTTTGGAAAGGAAAACCGTTTCGGGATGTTCCCCGCAGTATCGCTCGGATGGCGCGTGAGCGAAGAGAACTTCCTGAAAGAAAACCTGCCTTTCCTGTCGGACCTGAAACTGCGCTATGGCTGGGGTAAATCCGGCAACCAGGAAATTGCCAACAATGCTACCTACACGCTGTACTCCGCTATTTATGGCATAGATCCCACCTGGGATTTTGACAATGGCAGCGCGTATGACCTGGGTGGGGCCGGCTCCGGGCAGTTGCCGTCAGGCTATACCTTCATCCAGCGGGGCAACCCGGCACTGAAATGGGAAAGCACCATGGAATCCAATGCCGGTATAGACTTTGGCCTGTTCAATAATCACCTTAGCGGTTCTATAGATTATTTTGTTAAGAAAACATCCGATATCCTTATCAGCCCGGCTTACCTTGCTGTGATTGGTGAAGGTGGTGCCAAATTCGTGAATGGCGCCTCCATGCAGAATAAGGGGCTGGAAGTGTTGTTGTCGTACAATGGCAACATTGCGCCCGGACTGGCCCTCACCGTTACCGGTAACGTGGCCACTTACCGCAATAAGATCACTAAACTGCCGGAAGAAGTGCTTACTTCCTATGCCGGCAACGGGCAGGATAAAACTATCCTCGGGCGTTCCATTAATTCCACTTTCGGATACGTAGCAGATGGCCTGTTCCGTTCACAGAAAGAAGTGGACGAATATGCCGACCAGATAGGGAAAGGCGTGGGCCGCATCCGTTATAAGGATCTGAACGGCGACAACGTTATTGATGATAAGGACCGCGATTATATCGGGAAAGGTGATCCTGATTTTACCTACGGACTGAATGTAACGCTGGAGTATAAACACTTTGACCTTACCTTCTTCCTGCAGGGAATACAAGGTATCCAGGTATATAATACCTACAAAACGTACACTGATTTTGCTTCCATATGGCCGGGTACTAACTGGGGCGCACGTACGCTGGATGCATGGACGCCACAGCATCCAAACGCTTCTATTCCTGCGCTTACACTGGTAGACCGTAACAACGAGAACCGCACCTCTACCTATTTCCTGGAACCGGGCTCCTATCTCAAACTGAGGAACCTGCAGCTGGGATACAGCTTCCAGCACCTGTTCAGCAAGCGTTTACAAACAGCACGGGTATACCTGCAGGGCAGCAACCTGCTCACCTTTAAGAACAAAGGCTTTACCGCCACGGATCCCGAGAATCCCAACAATGCGTATCCCATCCCGGTGATAGGTACTGTCGGCTTCAACCTGTCTTTCTAAATACTTAACACTGCCATCATGAAGTACACAAAATATATACTTTTACTCAGCTGCCTGTTGCTTGGCGCATGCAGCAAATTCCTGGACCAGGAGCCACAGGGCGTTATTTTGGGCGATGACCTGAATTCGCCGGCCAACCTGGAGAAAATGGTGACCGCCGCCTATTCTTCGCTGGGTAATGATCACTACACTGCTCCCTATTCCAGTATGTGGCCCTATGGCAATATCCGCAGCGGCGACGCCTACAAAGGCGGTGATGGGGCCGGGGATATCAGCGACTTTCATTTTTACGAAACCTTTTCCCTGAACAGGATAGACAACGGTTCTTCCGATTTGCTGTGGTTTCGCCTGTATGTATGCATAGGCCGTGTTAATGATGCCCTGGGCCGTTTGAACAAGGCGAATGAAAATAATTTCCCTGAAAAGGTAGTAAGGCAGGCGGAAATGAAATTCCTGAGAGGACATTATTATTTCCTGCTGAAAACATTATTCAAATATGTTCCTTACATCGATGAAAATGTGCCTAAGGAAAGCTACGATACCATTTCCAACCGCGCTTATTCCAACGTGGAACTATGGACAAAGATCGCGGATGATTTCACTTTTGCCGCTGCTCATCTCCCCGATATACAACCACAGGTTGGAAGAGCCAATAAATTTGCAGCAAAGGCTTACCTGGCTAAAACGCTGTTGTACGAAGCTTATAAACAGGATGAAAATAATAACGTAACAGCTATTGATGCTACGCTGCTGCAACAGGTAAATTCATTGTGTGATGAAGTGATCAGCTCCGGTAAATACCAGCTGGCAATTGATTTTGCCAATAACTTCCTGTCGAAGGGCGATAATGGCCCGGAATCTTTGTTTGCTATCCAGTATTCAAAAGATGATGGTACGCCCAAAGGCCGCCTCGACTACGGTCATGCGCTGGATTATCCTATGAACCAGGACTATGGCTGTTGCGGGTTCCACTCGCCCAGCAGTAACCTGGTGAATGCTTTTCAGACAGGCGCCAACGGGCTTCCCCTGTTTGAAACATTCAACAATACCAACATCGCTACAGAAGCAGATTTTCAAACCCATACTTTTGATCCGCGGTTAGATCATACAGTAGCTATTCCGGGGCATCCGTATAAGTATGATCCTGCATTTATTTACCAGCGTGCCTGGGCGCGCGCTCCTGAAGTGTATGGCAGTTATCTTAGTTTGAAAGAAACAGTATTACCCGGTGATGCTACGTTTCAGAAAGTGCCGCCTTTTATGTCGAGCTCCAAGAACTGGGAAATTATCCGTTATGCAGATGTGCTGTTGTTTAAAGCAGAAGCATTGATAGAACTGGGCCGCGCTGCGGAAGCATTACCTCTC
The DNA here is from genome assembly GCF_040546735.1 of Chitinophaga sp. OAE865. Classification (NCBI taxonomy): domain Bacteria; kingdom Pseudomonadati; phylum Bacteroidota; class Chitinophagia; order Chitinophagales; family Chitinophagaceae; genus Chitinophaga; species Chitinophaga sp. OAE865. The sequence goes on from NZ_JBEPOF010000001.1 coordinate 2,062,915, forward strand.
ATTAACCAGGTGAGAACAAGAGCCGCTGCCAGCACAGGTTTGTTAAAGCAGGCAAATGGCGCTTTTACCTCCAGTTATAAAATGAACACTTATCAGCCGGGCGTTAACTGCACCTGGACCACCGGTTTCGCCCGCCAGGCCCTGCGTTGGGAACGCCGCCTGGAATTTGCCATGGAAGGCTCCCGCTTCTTCGACCTGGTGCGCTGGGGTATTGCAGCTGAATATCTCAATGCTTATTTTGCTGTGGAAAAAACACGCCGGGCTCACCTGAATGATGCTTCCTTTAAAAAAGGCAGGGATGAATACCTGCCCATACCATTAAACCAGATTAACTACAGCAAAGGGTTATATAAACAAAACACCGGCTGGTAAAAATAAAATATCATTGTTATGAAGAAGAGAATTTTTTCCATCTTGCTGACAGCTTTACTACCCGGATGGCTATACGCACAGGACAATGCAACGCCTACTCCTCAGTGGAGACCGGTGTATCACTTTACCGCGCCACGGAACTGGCTGAACGATCCCAATGGGTTAATTTACCTGGATGGCGTATATCATCTGTATTACCAGCACAACCCGTTTGAAAATAAATGGGGGCATATGAGCTGGGGGCACGCCACCAGTAAAGACCTGCTGCACTGGAACCATCTGCCGGTAGCTATACCGGAAATAGAAACAAAAGATACCACCACCTGGATCTTTTCCGGCTCGGCAGTACTGGATAAGCATAACAGCAGCGGTTTTGGCAAGAATGGGAAAGCCCCGCTGGTGGCCATTTATACCGCCGATCAGCCAAAGCAGCAAAAGGAATCACAGTTTATTGCATACAGCAACGATGGAGGTTTAACCTATACAAATTATGAGGGCAACCCGGTAGTGGATATCCACAAAAAAGATTTCCGCGATCCCAGCGTGATATGGCTGGAAGACCAGCACAAATGGCTTATGACAGTAGCCGTGCCTGCCGAACATAAAGTGGAGTTCTATGCATCCGACAACCTGAAGGACTGGGATCTGCTGAGCGAATTCGGCAACCAGGGCGATACCCGTAAAATATGGGAATGCCCCTCGCTCACGCCCATGAACGTTGATGGTAACCCGGCAAAAAAGAAATGGTTGCTGATGATCTCTTCCGGTAACCAGGATGCTGCTACAGGCATGCAGTATTTTATTGGCGACTTCGACGGCAAAACATTTATTAATGATAACAAGCCGGAAGAACAGCTGTTTGTGGATTATGGCAGAACTTTCTACGCCGCTATTCCCTATAACAACCTGCCGGATAATAAGCGCATGATGATAGGCTGGTTAATGCCATTTGAAACGCCAACCTCACCATGGCGCGGGCAAATGTCTATTCCCCGTGACCTGCAACTGAAAACTACGCCAACGGGTATACGTTTATTTCAGCAGCCTTCTGCACAGATCAGTGCCTATCTTCATAAACTTCCCGCTGCACAGCAACTGCAGCTGAAAGCGCAATCGCTTAACAATAAGGAGTTGCAGTTGAGCAGCAGCAAAGGTCTCAATGCGAACGCCCATTGGACAGACGCTGAGTTTATACTGGGCACAGCTACCGACTTCGGTTTTAAAATAGCGCAGAACGTAACAGTAGGCTACAACGTACAGCGGAATGAGCTGTATATCCGCGATGGAAAAGATACACAGCACCTGAACATCCAGCCTGTCAGTAACAGGATCAGGTTACAGGTATTGCTGGATAAATCGTCGGTAGAAGTGTTTGTAAACGATGGGGAAAAAGTGCTTACTACTTTGATATTCCCGGATAAGGCAGCTACTGGTTTTTCGGTATTCGCAGAAAATGGAGAGGTAAAATTGAACGGGTTAAAAGCATGGGATTTAAGTAAATAGCCAATTTCTGAAAACATAAGGCGCCGGCTCTTTTGAGTCCGGCGTTTTTTGTGTTAACTTGTGGTGTATTAAGTTTGTCCCATGCCCGTTAGTAAGCAGAAAAATGTTATCAATCTTGCCATTGCCCTTGTATGGATCATAAACGGGATATACTGTAAAGTATTGAATTATGTTCCCCGGCATCAGCTGATCGTAGCCCGGATACTGGGAGAAGCTCATGCAACCGCGCTTACGCGCATCATCGGTATCCTGGAGGTGGGGATGGCCATATGGATCCTTTCCCGAATAAAATCGCGCTGGTGCGCTATTGCACAGATCCTGCTGGTAGCCGCCATGAATATCATAGAGTTTATTGTTGTGCCCGACCTGCTGTTGTTCGGACGAATAAATATTATCATAGCCGCTGTTTTTATCCTGGTCATTTACCGCAATGAATTTAAAGCCCATGTTAGCCTTTCTTAAAAATCATCCTTTTGCAGTGGAGGCGTTCTTTGAAAGTTCGCTGGTGCTCACCTATGCTTTTCCCATAGCGGTGTTGAAAGCCTTGCTGCCTCCCCGGCTGGAGCCGGATGTATTCCAGGACCAGTGGGCTTTCATAGCTATTGCTATTGTGAAAACCAAAAACCTGAGACCAAAAGGATTTCCCGCTTTTATGGGAAATGATTTTGTATTGACGGGCTACCGGGTGTTTGTGCGTTATACCAATAGCGAAGGTAAGCGGTTAAGAGGCTTATATATTTTGAAATCAGAAACAGACCGTAAGAAGATGCAGTTCCTGGGAAACCTGTTTACCCGTTACCGTTATACCACTACAGATATTACCGTCAGCGGGGAAAAGGACATCATTTCCGTCAGGTCAGTAGCCTCGGGACTGGATATTACTGTTGATGCGGGGGATGTAGCTGCTGCATTGCCGGAAGGCTCCCCGTTTAATAACTGGAAGGAGGCAAGGCGGTTTGCAGGCCCGCTCCCTTTTACATTTACCTGTAACGAACAATCGGATGAAGTATTGATCATTGAAGGGGTAAGAGAGCACTGGGAGCCGGTACCGGTTGCTGTATTGCATAGCGAGATCAGGTTCCTGCACCATCCCGCACTACAGGGAGGGCGGCTGGCGAACGCATTTATCATCCGGCAGATTCCTTATTACTGGAAAAAAGGAAAAGTGGATATATGGAGAAGATAAACAGAGCACCGTTTCAGGGTATCGGAAATATTATCCGGTTCAACTGGCATTTTTATGTGATGTTTTTACTGTTGCTGGCAGTGGGTTTGCTGTTCACGCAATATACATTAACCAGGTTGATGTTATGCGGAGCTGCTATTGCTACCTTGTTGTCGTTATTGGTCTCCTGGTATATTTACGACCATTCAGATCTGTATACCCTGCGATGGCTGGATGACATGGGGCTCCAGCCGCAGCGTATAGTGAATATTCATGCCGGGTTTGATGAAACCAGTCATTTGCTGGCGCATAAATACCCGGAAACGCGTTTACAGGTATTTGATTTTTATAACCGGGAGAAGCATACCGAGGTATCTGTTGAACGTGCCCGGAAAAGGTATGCGCCTTATGCCGGTACGGAAGTGATCAGCACCGCCGCTGTTCCGCTGGAGCCAGCATCGGTGGATGTAGTGTTTCTTTTGCTGGCGGCACATGAAATCAGGGACTCCGTGGAAAGAACCGCTTTTTTCAAAGAGCTGTATCGTTGCCTGGCAGCAGATGGAAAAATTGTAGTATTGGAGCATTTAAGGGATGTACCTAACTTCATCGCCTATACGATTGGGTTCCTGCATTTTTTTTCAGGAGCAACGTGGAAGAGAACATTTAGCAGCGCCCGGCTGCAGCTGGAAAATGAGAAGAAGATCACCCCTTTTCTGACGGTCTACATATTACGGAAAAATGGAACTGCATCTTAGAATTGCCGGTTATATACTGGTGTTATTATCCCTGGTACATGTTTTCTTTCCCCGTTACTTTAACTGGAAGAAGGAGTTTGCCGCGATCAGTCTTTTGAGCAGGCAGATCATGTATGTGCATACTTTTTTTATAGGACTGATGGTGCTGCTGATGGGGATGGCGTGTATATATGCCGCGGAGGATATTGTGCATACACGGCTGGGGCACCTCCTTGCGCTGGGGTTCTTTATTTTCTGGTTATGCCGCCTGGTTTTCCAGTTTTTTGTTTATTCCCCGTTGCTATGGAAGGGGAAACGTTTTGAGACAACTGTGCATATTGTGTTTTGTTTTCTCTGGGGATATTTTAGTGTTGTTTTCCTGTTGGTATTCCGGTCATAAAACCACCTCATCCCACGCCGCATTGTTTTTTTCGTTTACTTTGTCTACCGAAGCAGCTGATTTATGTTCCACGCAAACGACATAAAGGAATGGCAACGCCGTATTAGTTTATACGACGATGAGGTAGCGTACAGGGAACTGTTCCTGCACTTCTATAAGCCCCTGCAGAAGTTTGCGGTCTCCTTTGTTAAATCTGCCGAAACGGCGGAGGAAGTGGTGTCGGACGTATTCATCAGCCTGTGGGAACGCCGCCAGCAGCTGGAGAATGTGAATAACCTGCAGGTGTACATGTATGTAAGCGTAAAGAATACAGCCCTGAAATACCTGCTCAGGCAAAAGAAGCAATCGGCCATTACTATCGACGAATTGTCTGTAGAGCTGGCAAGCCCGCATCAGGACCCTGAACAGATGTTACTTACGGCAGAGATGCTGACCCGCATTGAAGCCGCCATAGAAGGACTGCCGCCCCGCTGTAAGATCATTTTTAAGCTGATCCGTGAAGATGGCCTGAAGTATAAAGAGATAGCAGAAATCCTGAATGTGTCTGTTAAAACCATCGATAACCAGCTGGCTGTTGCCCTTGCTAAAATAGCCAGGGTACTGAATGTACAGCTGAAGAAATCGTCCCGCTGATATCCCGTCTGAATTTTTTTTTGTTTCTTTTAGTAGATATTGACCCCAAAAGGTACCTATATACAGAGTAGCTATCGAAACGTTATGAATAATAAGCGCATATGGGAACTGATAGGCAGGAAACTGGCCGGTGAAGCATCTGCAGAAGAACTGCAGGAGCTGGAAGGTTTATTGCGCGAACATCCTGATCTCCACTTCCCGGTGGAAGCCATTTCAAGTATCTGGAAAACAACACCTGATCCGGCCGGAAGGGCGGAAGGAGAGGAGGCGCATACCCGCCTCATTAACCGCATGCAGGAGCGAGGCATCAGCATTGGTTTGCCGGCTGAAGAACAGCAGGCCGCTGTATTCCAGCTGGAGGACGGTAAGAGAAAGTCCTGGGTTCGTTACGTTGCTGCCGCTGCAGTTGCCGGGGTGCTCATCGCTGCTGCTGCCTGGTGGTGGCAGCCTTCAGGGAAAGCTGCTCATTCACCTGCTATCAGCGAAGTGGCCACCCGCAATGGTTCCCGCACTTCCGTACAACTGCCCGATGGTTCCCATGTATGGCTCAACGCTGGCAGCAAACTTACCTACGGCAAAGATTTTGGCAATAACAACCGCGAGGTGAACCTCAGTGGTGAAGCCTTTTTTGATATCGCTAAAAATGCAGATTATCCCTTTATCATCCATACTGCCAGGATGGATGTAAAAGTGTTGGGTACCCGTTTCAATTTAAAGGCTTATCCGGGTGATAAAATGACGGAAGCCACCCTGCTGCAGGGCAGTATAGAAGCTTCCCTCAAGGGGCGCCCCGGTGAGCGGATCATCCTCAAGCCCACCGAGAAGATCCTGGTATCAGATGATTCCAGCGCTTTACACACCTTGAAAACCAATGAACCGGTGATGGCCGTGAAACATCTTACCTACTATGCAGAGCAGGAAGATGCTATTGTGGAAACTTCCTGGATGGAAAATAAACTCGTATTCCGCGATGAATCGTTTGCATCGCTGGCAGCGCGTATGGAACGCTGGTACGGCGTAACCATTCAGTTTGCAGATAAACAGAAAGAGGAGTTGCGTTTCACAGGTGTATTTGCACAGGAGAATATTCAGCAGGCATTGCAGGCATTACAAATGACTGCTGCATTTAATTATACCATCCACGGTACTGAAATTATTATTAACCAGTAATATTTCCGTTATGAAAAAAGGTAACAGGTTTAATTCGTCTTGAGCTGCTGGTAATAAAAAAGGGAAATGCGCCAACATTTCCCCCTGAAGCATAACAGGAAGCTTCGCCGATCCTTGAAAGCAGCTGGCTTCCATTTTATTACCTCTAGATCTAAAAGTATGAAAAAATCGCTAACAACTGCGAAGCGACCCTCCCATGCCTTCAAAAAAGTCTTATTAATTATGAATTGGACCGCCGTACTGCTGCTGGCAGGTGTGCTCCAGGTATCTGCCAATGCGAAGGGGCAGGGAACAATAACCCTCCGGCTTAAAGAAGCGGAGATCGCCAAAGTGCTGAGTAGCATTGAAAAGCAAGGCGAATACCGTTTCCTGTATAATAACGCATTGAAAGATATCAGGAAGAAAGTGGATGTGGATGTGACCAACACACGTCTGGCTGACCTCATGAGCGAAATACTGAATAATACCGGCCTTAAATACAAAGTGATTGACAACAATCTGGTAGTGATCATGGCCAACACCGGTGAACTGCAGGATATTAAAATCACCGGTAAAGTGACCAGTAAAGATGGAAATACACCGGTGCCCGGTGCTACTATCAGTATTAAAGGTACTTCCCGCGGAACAGTTACCGGGCCGGATGGTACCTATACGCTCACGGTGCCGGAAAACGCCACCCTGCTGGTATCCTTTATCGGCTTTACCAGCCAGGAAATACCGGTGAACAGCCGCCCGGTGATCAATGTAACCCTGGTAGAATCGGTAAGCATGGTAGAACAGGTAGTGGTAGTAGGTTATGGCGTGCAGCGTAAAGTAGATGTTACCGGTGCTATCAGCCAGATCAAAGGAGAAGAGATCAATAAACAACCTATCAATAACCCGGTAAGCGCCCTCCAGGGAAAAGTGCCCGGCGTAACCATCACCAACCTCGGGAAGCCTGGTGCTGCCCCTGAAATCAAGATCCGCGGCATGGGTACAGTATATGGCAGCACAAACCCATTGTATGTAGTGGATGGTGTATGGTATGATGATATCAATTTCCTTAACCCCGCCGATATCGAAAATATGAGTATCCTGAAAGATGCTTCCAGCGAAGCCATCTACGGTATACGTGCTGCAAACGGTGTGGTGCTCATTACTACTAAGAAAGGAAAATCCGGCAAACCAGTAGTGAACTACAATGGTTATGTAGGCTACCAGAAAGTGACCAACGAGGTGAAAATGGCGGATGCCAGCCAGTATGCCACACTGGTAAATGAACTGCAGGAACGCAACGATAAAGCTCCCCTGTTTGATGATCCTTCCCAGTTTGGAAGAGGTACAGACTGGTACCACCAGACACTGAGGAACGCATTGGTCACCAATCACCAGTTATCTGTAAGCGGTGGGTCCGATAAATCTACCTATAATTTCTCCGTGGGTTACCTGCATCAGCAAGGCCTGGTAAATACCAACGATTTTACGCGTTACACCGCCCGGTTGCAAAACGATTTCCAGGTGTTTGAACCTCTGAAGATCGGTTACACCGTTACTGCATCTGCCAATAAATCAAATGACGTTCCCGATTTTATATGGCGTCAGCTATACGCTGCCGGCCCCGTGGTACCGGTGCATTATGCAGATGGCACCTATGGCGATCCGAACGATTATAACCTCGGAGAAGGCGCTAATTTCAACCCACAGGCAACTCTCGACTTTTTCAACCAGATCACAAAAAAGCAAACCGTTACCGGTAGTGTGTACGCCGACCTGCGGTTTGCCAAACACTTTACCTTCCACACCAGCGCCGGAGGCGAATATGGAGAGAACCTGATGCGTAACTATGTACCTGTATTTGCAGCTACCATCGCGCAACGCGCCACTAACAGTAAACTCACCCGGGAAAATACCGACACCCGCAACTGGATCGTGGAAAATACATTAACCTACCAGAACAAATTCAAAGACCACGATCTGAGAGTATTGCTGGGCCAGGGAGCACAACGTTATCAAACCTATAAGCTCACTGCCACCGCACCTAATGTACCTAACAACAGTGAAGGCGATATGTACCTGAAACTAGGAAGTACAGCAGGAAGGGAAATAACAGACGAAGGCGATGTTTATACGGTATCCTCTTACTTCGGAAGGATCAACTATTCCTTTAAGAACAGGTACCTGCTGAATGCCTCCCTGCGTGCTGATGGCGCCTCCCGCTTTTATGGCAATCAACGCTGGGGCTATTTCCCTTCTGTAGGCGTGGGTTGGATCATCAGTGAAGAAAGCTTTATGAAGCAGCAGCACTTCTTCGATAACCTGAAATTGCGTGGTAGCTGGGGACAAATAGGAAATGCTTCTATCACTTCCAATATCTCTGTATTGAGAGTGGCTCAGGACCCTTATCTCACGGCTGTTTTCGGCGGTAATGTATATACCGGCGCCAGTATCAACTCTGTAGTGCCGCCAACCACCTATTGGGAAAAAGGCGTAGGTACAGATGTAGGTTTGGAAGCCAGTATGCTCAATAACCGTTTATACCTGGAAGCAGGTTTCTATAACCGTAAAACAGTACAGGCCATTTTTGATGTAAATATCCCCGGCTCTGTAGGTACCAATTCCGGTACTATTATCGCCAATCAGGCGGATCTGCAGAACCGCGGACTTGAAATAGCATTAAGCTGGAAAAGCCAGATAAAGAAAGATTTTACCTACTCTATTGGTGGCAACGTGGGATATAATGAGAACAAGGTATTGAGCGTTGTTTCCGGTAAAAACCCAATCTATGCAGGTGGCGGCGGACTTACCAGCGGGGCCCGCAGCACACGTACTATGGTAGGCAGGCCCATTGGCGAGTTTGTTGGCTACATCGTGGATGGAATTTTCCAGACAGATGCGGAGGCATTAAGCTCTGCGCAGCCCAAAGCAAGGGCCGGCGATTTTAAATACAGGGATGTAAGCGGCCCCAAAGGTACACCCGATGGCGTAATTGACGCCAACGACCGTGTTCCGCTGGGCAATCCCAATCCCCGCTTCAACTATGGTATCAATACCTTTTTTTCGTGGAAACAATTTGACCTCACTCTCGACTTCCAGGGCGTTGCAGGTGTGGATGTATACAACGTAAACCTCGGTGCGCGCTTTGGTAACGAAAATTTCACGAAAGATTTTTATGATAAACGCTGGCATGGAGAAGGTACTTCCAATACCTATCCTTCTGCTTTCATCGGCGGCCGCGATAACTATCTGCCTAACTCTTTCTTCGTGGAAAACGGCAGCTACTTCAGGATCAGGAATATCCAGCTGGGTTATAATTTCCCGGTTAAAATGACGGAAAGATGGGGTATGAAAAACCTGCGGGTATTTGCAAATGCACAGAATGCATTTAACTTCTTCCAGTACCGGGGGTTCACACCAGAAATTGGCGGCAAGCCTAAAGAAGCAGGTATCGATAACAGCGTATACCCGCTATACGCGACCTACAATTTTGGTGTAAATGTTACTTTCTGATAATAAAGCAGACTTGTTATGAAACGAAATATCCAACTTAATATACAACGTTTAGCCGGCGGCGTTATAGTACCGGTATTACTCGCTATTGCAGGTTGCGGGAAATCATTCCTGGATGTGCCGCCCCAGGGACAGCAACCCAGCGAGCAGTTCTGGAAAAGTGAAGCAGATGCCACCAAAGCGGTAAACGCCATCTATGCGAATCTCCGCGAGTGGAAACAGGTAGGGTTCGCGGCGATAGCTATAGAAAGCCTGGGCTCCGATGATACGGAAAAAGGTAGTAATGCTGCCGATGCGAGCTTCCTCAATAAGTACGATGATTTTTCAGTGACCGCTACGGAAGGCCAGATCCTCGATTTCTGGAAATCACAATACCAGGAAATCAATTTCTGTAACCAGGTGCTGGATAATATTCCTGCTATCAGTATGAATGAAGCGCTGAAGAACCGTTACCTCGCGGAAGCGAAATTCGTACGTGCGTATGCGTACTTCCGCCTGGTTCGTGCCTTCGGTGATGTGCCGCTGCGTTTAAAAGTACCTGTGGATGCCAGTGAATATAATATGCCAAGAACACCTCAGGCGGAAGTATGGGCTGCTATAGAAAAAGACCTGACGGAAGCTGCAGCGGTGCTCCCTCCGGCTTATCCCGCTTCCGATGCAGGAAGAGCTACCAAAGGCGCGGCGCTGGCGCTTCACGCAAAAGTGGCCATGTACCTTAAAAAATGGCCGGATGTGCTCAACTATACCAACCAGGTAATGGGCCTCGGGTATACGCTGTTCCCCAACTATGAGCAGCTGTTCCGCATCGCCAATGAAAATTCAAAGGAATCTGTATTTGAGATCCAGTGCCAGCTGATCCTGAACAGTAAAGACGCTTCCAATTCCCAGTACTCGCAGATCCAGGGAGTGAAAGGTGTTGTTGGCGGCGGATGGGGATTCAATGTGCCTACTCAAAGCCTGGTAAGTGAATATGAAGCTGGTGATCCCCGCAGGGATGCCACCATCCTTTTCAGGGGAGAAACCACACCGGAAGGAGATCTTATTCCACCCACCGGCGATAACCCGATGTTCAACCAGAAATCGTATGTGCCTTTCCGTTTGTTTGTAACGGGCTATACGGAAGGTGCTGACCAGAACGTACGCGTGATCCGCTACTCGGAAGTGTTGCTCATGAATGCCGAGGCTGCCAACGAACAGGGTAATGCTACCCAGGCGCTCTCCTCGCTGAATGCAGTACGGGCCCGTGCACGCGGAGGCAACGCTGCCATCCTGCCGGATGTAACTACTACCAATAAAGATGCATTACGCAACGCTATCTGGCATGAAAGAAGGGTGGAACTGGCCATGGAAAACGATCGCTATTTTGATGTGATCCGCCAGGGAAGAGGTGCGGCGGTATTTGGCTCCAAAGGCTTCGTGGCCGGGAAAAATGAAGTATGGCCGGTTCCGCAGGATGAAATTGATATCAGCGCAGGTACACTGACACAAAATCCGGGTTACTAATCTCTAATACAATTACTATGAACTTCAGATATCAATCATACGTACTGCTGGCGGCCATTACGCTGTTTGCGTCGTCTTGCTATAAAAAGTTTGATGCGGACAGCTATAAGCCGGCACTGTCGATCGGTGGCTATACCTCCGCTTCTGAGATCGCTCCCGCCAACCTGGTGGCCTACTGGGGATTTAATGGCAACCTGGTAGACAGCGTTTCCAAAACCAGCTGCGACAACCACGGGACTTCCTTCACCACTGGTATTAAAGGCACTGCGCTTAAAGGCGCGGATAAAGCATACGCCTTATTCACACCGGGAACATCTATCACCGGCCTCAAAGCGTTTACCATAACGCTGTGGGTAAATAATCCGCAGAACACCAACGGTATCGTAGAACTGCTGAGCCTCAGCAATACCAAAAGCTTCTGGGGCAATATCGATATCTTTTTTGAGAACGGCAGCACAGATACAAAAGCGGTGCTTAAAATGCATGTGGCCAGCTCGCATGGAGAAGCATGGCTCGGCAATTACGATGTACAGAACGTGTGGGGAAAATGGACCAGCTTCGCCTTGTCTTACAACGGGGTGGATTCCTTTAAGGTATATGTAAACGGCCTGAGGATTGCCACACAGGTGGTAACAGGCGGTGGACCATTGGAGTTCCTTAACCCCGGTAAAATGGTATTTGGCACATCACAGTTCCAGACCGTTCCCAGTCTTACTTCTGAAGCTACTGCACAGGATTGGGCCAGCTATCTCACCGGTGGCCTCGATGAAGTGAGGATCTATAACAAAGCATTGGAAGAAGCAGATGTAAGCGCCCTCGTAAAACTGGAAGGACGGGGAAAATAGTTTTTTATATGAGATGGATAGCTAGTTTATTAATGATAATAACAGCAGGCTGTAGTAAGGGCGGGGGCGACAATACGTCGCCTCCGCCCGTTACGCCGGCTTCGTTCAGCTTTCAGTCGCTGAGTGTGGATAGTGTATCTGCCGGGTTTTCCTATTACGGCACCGGTACTCAACCTGCTGTCAGGATTACTTTCTCTGATGCAGTAATGCGTAGCTCTGTTGCGGCCGCCTGTTCCTTTGCCGGGAGTAATGGCGCCGTGGCATACCATGTTACATGGGAGCATGGCGATAGTACCATTGTGCTGAAACCCGTGGCGCCGCTGTCTAACCTTACCGCCTATACGATAAATGCAGGCGTTGGTTTGCTGTCGGTGAAGAACGCAAAACTTCAAACGGCAGTATCCCTTTCACTGGTAACAGCCATCGATACTACCGATAAATTTCCCCGCATCTCCGATGAGGCGTTGCTTACGCTGGTACAGCAACAAACTTTTAAATACTTCTGGGACTTCGGCCACCCGGTGAGCGGCCTGGCCAGGGAAAGGAATACCAGCGGGGAAACCGTTACCTCCGGCGGCTCCGGCTTTGGTATTATGGCCATCATCACCGGTATAGAACGGCACTTTATTACCCGCAGTGAAGGACTGGTGCGTATACGGCAAATAACCACTTTCCTCGGCACTAAAGCGGCACGGTTTCACGGCGCCTTCCCACACTGGCTCAATGGCAGTACCGGGGCAGCTATCCCCTTCAGTGAAAAAGATAATGGCGCCGACCTGGTAGAAACCTCCTATCTGGTCCAGGGCCTCCTCGCCGCACGCCAGTATTTCAAAAATACAGATATAACGGAAACGCAGCTACGAAATGATATCAATGCTATCTGCAACACGGTGGAATGGAACTGGTTCCGGAAAGACAATGCCAACGTGTTGTACTGGCACTGGAGCAACGAATATAAATGGGATATGAATATGCCGGTGAAAGGATGGAACGAATGCCTCATCACCTATGTCCTTGCTGCATCTGCTCAAACGCCTGTGCCCAAAGCCACTTACGACAGCGGTTGGGCAAACAACGGCGCCATGCGTAACAATAATTCGTACTACGGCATTAAACTGCCGCTGGGACCTGCTTTAGGAGGACCGCTGTTTTTCTCTCACTACTCCTTCCTGGGTATTAATCCTAAAGGATTAAAGGATGCCTATGCAGATTATGAAGAACAGGTGGTAAATCATACCCGCATTAACTATGCTTATTGTGTAGCCAACCCGGCGGATAATTATGGCTATGGCCCCGATTGCTGGGGGCTCACAGCCAGCGATATCCCCAATGGCTATACGGCGGGCTCGCCCACTAATGATGCAGGCGTTATTGCACCCACTGCTGCATTGTCGTCGTTTCCTTATACGCCGAAGGAATCCATGCGGGCGCTGAAATTCTTTTACTATAAACTGGGCGATAGAATTTGGAAGGAATACGGTTTTACAGACGCCTTCTCGCTGCAGCACCTTTGGTTCGCAAACTCTTTCCTGGCTATCGATCAGGGCCCGGTGATAGTGATGATAGAGAACCACCGCAGCGGGTTATTGTGGAACCTGTTAATGAGTTGCCCGGAAATAAAAACCGGTATGCATAACCTGGGCTTTACCAGCCCCCATCTTTAAAAAAGAAAAGAAACAAAGAAATGAAGCATATACTGTATATCAGCTGTTTGTTTTTCCTGTTGCAGCCTGCTATAGCGCAAAAGAAAATGCCTGTTGACCGGAAAAAGATATCCGACGACCAGTTGCTGGAACTGGTGCAAAAACAAACCTTCCGTTACTTCTGGGATTTTGGTCACCCTGTATCCGGCATGGCGAGGGAACGCAGTAACAAAACATTTGATTATGGCGATGAAGTAGTGACCACCGGCGGTACTGGCTTCGGTGTAATGGCCATCATCGTGGCGGCAGAACGGAAATGGGTTACCCGCGAAGCAGCTGCTGAACGGCTGCTGAAAATAGTGAACTTCCTCCGTAAGGCCGACAGCTACCATGGCGTTTTCCCTCACTGGCTGAATGGCGCCACCGGAAAAACGATCCCCTTCAGCCGTAAAGACGATGGGGGCGACCTGGTGGAAACCTCCTTCCTGTTCCAGGGACTGCTCTGCGCCCGCCAGTATTTCAATAATGACTCTCCAACCGAAACGGACCTGCGTAATAAGATCAACTGGACCTGGAATGAAACGGAATGGAACTGGTACACACAGGGCGGCCGCAATGTGTTATACTGGCACTGGAGCCCAAACAACGGCTGGAGCATGAACCACGAAATAAAAGGCTGGAATGAATGCCTTATTACCTATGTGCTGGCAGCTTCCTCTCCGCGTTATTCCATCAACCCGGAAGTATACCACCAGGGCTGGGTGAATAATATCTACTTCAGGAACGACCGTACCTTTTATGGGATCAAACTGCCGCTGGGATTTGATTACGGCGGACCATTGTTCTTCTCCCACTACTCTTTCCTGGGGTTGGATCCACATGGGCTGAAAGACCGCTACGCCGATTACTGGGAACAGAACCTGCATCATACGCTGATCAACCGCGAGCACTGTATACGCAATCCAAAAGGATTTAAAGGATATGGCGCCAACTGCTGGGGCCTCACCGCCAGCGATACTTATGACGGCTACAATGCACATTCACCGGAGAACGACTGGGGAACCATTACGCCCACAGCAGCCCTGTCGGCCTTCCCATATACGCCTGAATATTCCATGCAGGCGCTGAAGCACTTCTATTATGACCTGGGAGATAAGATCTGGACGGAATATGGTTTTGCAGATGCCTTCAACGAAAGCAAACAATGGTATGCAGATTCGCACCTGGCTATAGACCAGGGACCTGTTATTGTGATGATAGAAAATTACCGTACAGGGTTATTGTGGAAGCTGTTTATGAGCTGCCCCGAAGTGAAGCAGGGATTGAAGAAACTTGATTTTCAAATTGCAGAAAAATAGTGGTGATGAAAAGATGGATATATGCGCTGATAGTGATGTTAATAAGCTTGGATGCAAACGCACAAACCACGTATTGCAATCCCGTGAATATCGATTACGGATACTGTCCTATTCCTGATTTTACCACCTGGGGAAAACACCGCGCTACAGCCGACCCGGTGATCGTAAATTATAAAGGCGACTACTACCTGTTTTCCACCAATCAATGGGGATACTGGTGGAGCCCCGATCTGCTCAACTGGCATTTTGTGGAACGGAAATTCCTGAAACCATATCATCATGTATACGATGAATTATGCGCCCCCGCCGCCTGGGTAATGGGCGATACGCTGCTGGTATTCGGTTCTACCTATACCAGCGATTTTCCAATCTGGATGAGCACGGACCCCAAAGGCAACCAATGGAAAGAAGCGATAGATTCATTGCAGATAGGCGGCTGGGACCCTGCTTTTTTTGCAGATGATGATGGCCGCCTGTACATGTACAATGGCAGCAGTAACCGCTACCCGTTGTATGGAGTGGAAATGGACCGTAAAACCCTGCAACCCAAAGGCACACGTAAGGAAATGTACCTGCTGGAGCCGGATCGCTATGGCTGGCAGCGGTTTGGGGAAAACCTGGATAACACTTTCCTGGATCCTTTTATTGAAGGCGCCTGGATGACGAAGCATCGTGGGAAGTATTACCTGCAATACGGCGCCCCCGGAACGGAGTTCAGCGGCTATGCCGATGGAGTAGTGGTAGGCGATCACCCGCTGGGGCCTTTCATTCCCCAGCCGGACCCGGTTTCGTATAAGCCCGGGGGTTATGCCCGCGGGGCAGGGCATGGCGCTACGTTCCAGGATAATAAGGGCTTCTGGTGGCATGTATCTACCATGGTTATTGCTGTCAAAAACAGCTTCGAGCGCCGTATCGGCTACTGGCCTGCCGGCTTTGATAAGGAAGATGTAATGTTCTGTAATACCTCTTTCGGAGATTACCCGCACTATATTTCCAGAGGTGCAGACACCAGCGCTTTTGACAACGCAGGGTTCACCGGTTGGATGCTGCTGAATTACAACAAGCCGGTTACTGTATCTTCCGTATACGGCGGGTATCTTCCCAATAATGCCGTGGATGAAAGTATAAAAACTTACTGGAGCGCCGCTACCGGTAATAAAGGAGAGTGGATACAGACAGACCTTGGTAAAGTAAGCCGGGTAAATGCAGTACAGGTAAATTATGCCGACCAGGACGCTCCTTTTCTGGGTAAGCAAACGGATATTTATCATCAGTATATACTTTGGTTTTCGGAAGACGGAAAGCATTGGAAGATGCTGGCCGATAAAAGCAAACAACGTAAAGATGTGCCCCACGATTATATTGAGCTAATAAAGCCGGTGCAGGCCCGTTATATCAAAATGGAAAACATCCATATGCCCGGCGGAAAATTTGCGCTCAGCGGGCTAAGGGTATTTGGAAACGGCAACGGTGCTGTACCGGATACCGTGAAAGACCTGCTGGTGCTTCGCACGGAGAAGGATAAACGAAGCGCATGGATCAAATGGTCGCCGGTAGATAATGCATATGCATATAACATCTATACCGGTACTTCTCCGGATAAATTGTACAACTGCATCATGGTGCATAATAACAACGATTATTACTTCAAAGGAATGGATAAAGACCGCCCCTATTATTTCTGTATAGAGGCCATCAATGAAAACGGCGTATCAGCCAGGACAAAAGTGATAAAATCAGAATAAAACAAACAGCATGAAACATAAACGTACCCGTTTTAAAAGCGCGCTTGTGGCAGTGGCACTGCTGGCCACAGGCCAGGTACAGGCGCAATCTTCTCCTGCAAAAATGAATGCCTTCATTAATACGCTGATGGGAAAGATGACGCTGGAAGAAAAGATAGGCCAGCTTAACCTGCTTACACCAGGCGGCGGCGTGGCAACCGGCGCTGTAGTGAGCAGCGATGTGGAAACAAAGATCAGCAAAGGTAATGTGGGCGGTTTGTTTGGTGTAATTGGTGTGGAAAAGATCCGCCAGGCACAGGAACTGGCAGTTACCAAAAGCAGGCTTAAAATTCCGCTGATCTTCGGATCAGATGTGATCCACGGATACAAGACCACATTTCCTATTCCGCTGGGACTATCCTGCAGCTGGGATTTATCGCTGATTGAGCACAGCGCAAGACTGGCAGCAACAGAAGCCAGTGCCGATGGCCTGTGCTGGGTGTATTCACCTATGGTAGACATTGCCCGTGATCCGCGCTGGGGCCGCGTTGCAGAAGGATCCGGGGAAGATACCTATCTGGGCTCAAAAATAGCCGCCGCCATGGTGCATGGCTACCAGGGAAAACAACTGGGCGATAAAAATAGCGTAATGGCCTGCGTAAAACACTTCGCCCTGTACGGCGCCGCGGAAGCCGGCCGTGATTACAACACTACCGACATGAGTCGCATCAAAATGTACGAATACTACCTGCCCCCGTACAAAGCAGCGATAGATGCAGGCGCAGGCAGTGTAATGACTTCCTTCAATGAAATTGATGGGGTTCCTGCCACAGCCAACAAGTGGCTGCTTACAGACCTGCTCCGGAAACAATGGGGCTTTAAAGGCTTTGTGGTAACAGATTACACCGCTATCAACGAAATGATGGAACATGGCCTGGGTAACCTCCAAACCGTATCGGCGCTCGCGTTGAAAGCCGGTGTGGATATGGACATGGTAGGCGAGGGGTTTGTTGGCACGCTGCAGCAATCACTTAAAGAACATAAGATAACACTGGCTGAGATCAACGACGCCTGCCGTCGCGTGCTGGAGGCAAAATATAAGCTGGGCCTGTTCGATGATCCTTACCGCTACTGCAATACTGCCACTGCCGCCAGGGAAGTGCTGAGCGCCGACAAAAGACAGGCCGCAAGAGAGCTGGGCGCACGCTCCTGCGTGTTACTGAAAAATGACCGGCAAACATTACCGTTGAAAAAGTCGGGCGCCATTGCATTAGTAGGGCCGCTGGCCAATAACAAAAGCAATATGCTGGGAACCTGGGCGGTAAGCGGCGATGCCGCATTGTCTGTACCCGTTCTCGATGGCATGAAACAGGTAGCCGGCAGCAGTGTGAATATTCTTTACGCCAAAGGCGCCAACATCAGCGATGATACCAGCTTTGCAAAAAAGGTAAATGTATTTGGCGAAAGGATCGATATTGATGCCCGTACTCCTGAACAGTTGCTCACGGAGGCAATTACTACCGCCTCAAAGGCAGATGTAGTGGTAGCCGTGGTGGGAGAGGCCTCCGAAATGAGCGGGGAAGCCGCCAGCAGATCGGATATCGGTATCCCGGAAAGCCAGCGTAAACTGCTCGCCGCACTGGCACAAACAGGCAAACCACTGGTGGTAGTAGTAATGAGCGGAAGACCATTAACGCTCACCACTGAAAATGAGCAGGCTGCTTCCTTGCTGCAAGTATGGTTCCAGGGCCACGAAGCCGGCAACGCCATCGCCGATGTCCTCTTCGGAAATTATAATCCTTCCGGCAAGCTCACCATGAGTTTTCCCCGTAATGTAGGACAGATCCCCATCTACTATAATTATAAAAATACAGGCCGCCCTCAACCGGAAGGCCCTACACAGAAATTCCGCTCCAACTACCTGGATGTGCCCAATGATCCGCTGTTCCCTTTTGGATACGGCCTGAGCTACACTACGTTTAAATACGAAGGGCTCACGCTCAGCTCCAACAAAATCAGCGGCAGCAAAACGATAGATGTGGCATTTAAACTCACCAATACGGGCGCCTATACCGGCGAAGAAATTGTGCAGCTGTACCTGAGAGACAGGGAAGCATCTGTTACCAGGCCGGTAAAAGAACTGAAGGATTTTCAGAAGATAAAACTGCAGCCGGGAGAAAGTAAAACCATTCATTTTACGATCGACAGGGAAAAACTGTCTTTTTTTAACAGCCAGTTGCAATGGGTGGCCGAGCCGGGAACATTCGATCTCATGATTGGCGCCTCCTCTGCTGATATCAGGCTGAAGAACACATTTGAGCTGCAATAACCGCCTATATTTTTATTACTGGTTAAAAGAAAGCAGGGTCGCCCGGAAGGGCGGCCCTTGCTTTTTGAAGCACCTGCAAAAACCGCCGCTGAAAGCTTATATTTGAGAACATACTTTAAGCTTTTTTTTATGGAACCCATCACTGCAATTCAACTGAAAAATATTCCTTCTCTGAAGGATGTGCCGCTGGAACAGCTGCAGTGGCTGATTTCCCAATCGGAGGAAAAACTGGTGCCGGAAGGAGAGCTGCTCTTTAAAGCCGGCGACCCGGTAATAGCCACTATCATCCTGATTTCAGGAAAAGTGCGTATCTCTGCCACCGTTAATGGGCATTACCGGGAAATTGTGGAACTGAACGACGACAACATCACCGGGTGGCTTCCTTTTTCCCGCGTAAAGAACGCCATGGGAAACGGTCTATGCCTGAAAGACACCAGGGTGCTGATTTGCCCGGCAGAAAAGATCAAAGCACATATTGAACAGCATTATGAACTAACAGAAGCGCTGGTGCATATCATGACCACCCGCGTACGGGAAACCACTTCTTCCCAGCAGCAGAATGAAAAAATGATGGCGCTCGGGAAGTTATCTGCAGGCCTGGCTCATGAGTTGAATAACCCGGTAGCCGCTATTTGCAGAAGCTCAGACAAACTGTTTGAGAATATCAGCCATATCCCCGCTATATTTAAAGAAATGGCAGCATTGTGCCTGTCGCAGGACCAGGCCACAGCCATTGTGGATAACCTGCAGCAATGGTGGGCCAACAAACCGGCGAAGGCATTATCCGTGCTGGAGCTCTCTGATAAAACGGCTGATATTGAAGATTGGCTGGAGAGCAAAAACATCTCCCGGATTGAAATAGCGGAAATACTGGCAGAATGCGGTGTGGAGCCCGCTGCATTGGAGGATTTCAGCCGCTTGTTTGATCCCGCGCACCTGGAAGTGATCTTCGGCTGGATAGATAGCTCACTGGAGGCGAACAGGATGGTGGGTGATCTGCAGATCTCCTCGAAAAGGATTTTTGACCTGGTGAGTGCCGTGAAAAGATATACTTACATGGACCAGGAGCCGGACAAACAATTTATCGATATCCATACCGGTATCCGCAATACGCTCACGATGCTGGATTACCGGTTCAGGAAAGGCAATGTGGAAATAGTGGAAAACTTTGATGCCTCGCTGCCAAAAATAAAAGCCCTGCCCGGGGAACTGAACCAGGTATGGACCAACCTGGTGGATAATGCCTTGGATGCCATGGAGCCGGCTCAGAAAGGACGGCTGGAAATAGCCACCACAAAGGACCGGCAATGTGTGCATGTTACCATCACCGACAACGGGCCGGGTATCCCGGAAGAAATACAATCGCGTATATTTGAGCCTTTCTTTACCACCAAAGACCTGGGAAAAGGAACAGGGCTGGGACTGGATGTGGTAGCACAGATTGTACAGCGTCATCGCGGATCTGTGAAACAAACTTCTGTGCCAGGTAAAACAATTTTTACCATTTCATTTCCCATAGAGAACAATTAAGAAGATATGAGCTTGCCAATAATATTTGTTATAGATGACGACAGACAGGTGCTGAATGCAATTACGCAGGATCTGAAGTCATACTACCGTAAATCGTACCGTATTTTAAGCACGCTTTCCGCCAACGAAGCGCTGCAAAGCCTGGTAGAACTGAAAAACAGGAACGACACTGTAGCCATATTCATTTCAGATCAGCGGATGCCGGAAATGGAAGGCGTTGATTTTCTGCAACAGGCTATGGAAATATTCCCTGCTGCCAAACGGGTATTGCTGACTGCTTACTCTGATACCAATGCAGCTATAAAAGCCATTAATGAATTACGGCTGGATTATTATCTGCAGAAGCCCTGGGATCCGCCGGAAGAGAAGTTATATCCCGTTATCAACGATCTGCTGGAAGACTGGCAAACCAATTACAGGCCTGAATTTCAGGGAATCAAGGTGCTGGGTTTTCCTTTTTCGTCTGATGCTTACCGCATCAAGGAATTCCTGGCGAGCAACCTGATCCCCTATCATTCTATTGATGCCGGCAGCGATGAAGGAAAATTGCTGTTGCAGCTGAATAACCTGGAGCCATCGGCATTACCGGTGGTAATACTGGAACAGGGAGAGGTAATGGCATCCCCGGCTATCATTGATATTGCAGCAAAAATAGGATTGAATCCCACGCTTAAGAATGAGATCTATGATGTTGTGATCATCGGCGCCGGGCCTGCCGGTCTGGCGGCTTCAGTATATGGTGCGTCTGAAGGATTGAAAACGTTGCTGATAGAACGGCATGCGCCAGGCGGACAGGCAGGTACCAGTTCCCGTATTGAAAACTACCTGGGCTTTCCGTCAGGACTAAGCGGCGCGGAACTTACCCGGCGTGCTATTACACAGGCTACAAGATTTGGTACGGAATTTTTGTCGCCGCAATCGGTGAAAGAAATCAAGCTTAAAGCAGATTATAAGATCGTTTGCCTGGAGAACGGCACAGAAATAAATGCAAGGGCAGTAGTGATCACCACCGGTGTGGATTACCGAAAGCTGGACACTGCCGGGATTGCACAGTTCACCGGTGCAGGCATTTACTACGGCGCTGCTACCACGGAAGCCGCTTCGTGCCGCGACCGTAGCGTGTACATACTGGGTGGTGGCAATTCTGCCGGCCAGGCTGCCGTGTACCTGTCGAAGTTTGCAAAGGAAGTATTTATTCTTATCAGGAAAGAAAATCTGAACGCTACCATGTCGTCTTACCTGATAGACCAGATCAGCAAGATCGCCAATATTACCATCCTGAACAATAGCGAAATAGTGGAAGCATCGGGCACCGACCGGCTGGAGAAACTGAAGATAGAAAACCTGCAAACCCATGAAATAAAAGAAGTGCCTGCCGATGCGTTATATATTTTTATAGGAGCAAGGCCTTATACCGAATGGCTGGGGGATCTTATCATCAAAGATGAAAAAGGCTATGTGCAAACCGGGCGGGAAATGAAATCATTTGATTATTTTGGTAAGCTCTGGAAGCTGGCACGCGATCCTTATTTTCTGGAAACCAGCTGTCCCGGCATCTTTGCTGCCGGCGATGTACGGTCAGGCGCTATGAGCCGCGTGGCCTCCGCTGTGGGCGAAGGATCTATGAGTATTAGCCTGGTGCATAAGTACCTGGCAGAAGTTTAAAACATTTTTTATGGCTTTATGTTCACACCTTGAAGCAATTGCGGAAGTAAAAGTAAGCAGCGATCATGTTTGCGAAGAATGTGTAAAGCATCATGGCAAATGGCTGCACCTGCGTACCTGTCAGACCTGCGGTGTTACCCTTTGCTGCGACGATTCGCCTTCAAAGCATATGACGCAGCATTTTCATGAAACGGATCATCCGGTGGTCGCTTCAGCAGAACCGGGGGAACGGTGGCTGTGGTGTTATAAGGACGGGGCTTTTGCGGAGTATTAAAAAATACAGAAGGGGAAGGCAATGGTCTTCCTCTACACCACCGTTACCTTCACGCCCATATCTTCCATTTTCTTGACAATATGTTCTGAAATACCGCTATCGGTAATCACCTCGTCTATTTCTTCCAGGGAGCAAATGCGCCCGAAACCTCTTTTGCCAAATTTGCTGGAATCGGCCAGTACAATGGTTTTCTGGGCAGTGGCCATCATTTTCTGGTTCAGGTGCGCTTCCATGATATTAGTGGTGGTAAGACCAAATTCCAGGTCTATACCATCTACACCGAGGAACAGTTTACTGCAGGAAAAATCTTCCAGTATCTTTTCTGCATAAGACCCTGTAACAGATGTAGAGCTGTTGCGCAGATGCCCGCCAAGCTGGATCACCTCGATGTCGGGCCGGCGCAGCAGTTCCAATGCCACGTTCAGCGCCCCCGTGATAACGGTAAGGTGTCCTTTGGGCTGTATATTTTTTGCCAGCGCCTGTACAGATGTACCGGAAGCAATAATGATGGCATCGTTCGGCACTATCAGCGCAGCGGCTGCGTGCCCGATCAGTTGTTTTTCCTCCCGGCGTATATTCTCCTTTTCATTCACCGGTTTATCCATCGTATATGGATTGTGCACCGTAGCGCCTCCGTGTGAGCGGAACAAAAGCGACTTATCTTCCAGCAGCTTCAGGTCTTTTCGTATAGTCACTCCCGATACATCCAGCTCCTTACAAAGTTCCAGTACATTAACATATCCCTTCTCGTGCAGCTTGCCGAGAATAAACTTATGACGTTCTGCAATATTGATCATAGACATATCAGATAAAAGTAACGTATTAAAATGTGTTGACACGGGATCATCTGAAAAAAATCCTGATTACAAATATCCACGAATTTTGTTTCAATTAGTTAAATATGGTTACATATTAATCGGGTAATATCCTTCATTTCTATCCGTAGAAACTTTAAATGAAATAAAAAGAAGTTATACATATATAATAAATATATGTATTATAATTGTAAACGAGATAGTTATATTTTTCTTTTTATTTCTTTTCCGTTCATCAATAACTTTTTCTGCTTTTTCATTTTATTTTATACTTTGGTTTCAAATTATTTCTTTTTGTTTTTATTACTATTGCAGAGAAATTAAATGAAACTAATTAAAAGTCATGTGGCAATAAAATGAAAAGAATTGAATCAATCAGGCAATTAAGGGAAGCAGGTGAACAACCATGGGATCTTATCATTATAGGCGGCGGAGCTACGGGTCTTGGTATAGCCATGGATGCCGCTACCAGGAATTACCGCACGTTGTTGCTTGAGCAGGCCGACTTCGCCAAAGGTACTTCCAGTCGCAGTACCAAACTGGTGCACGGCGGGGTAAGATACCTGGCGCAGGGCGACATTGCCCTGGTACGGGAAGCCCTGTACGAAAGAGGACTGCTGCTTAATAATGCCCCGCACCTGGCTCATAACCAGCAATTCATCATCCCTCAGTATAACTGGTGGCAGGGCCCCTTTTATACTATCGGCCTGAAGATCTACGACCTCCTGTCAGGAAAACTGAGCCTTGGGCGTTCCAGGCATATCAGCCGGAAAGAAGTTATTAACCGGCTTCCCACCATCCGCAGGGAAGGACTGAAAGGAGGTATTGTTTATCACGATGGCCAGTTTGATGATGCACGCCTCGCAGTAGACATTGCACAAACTGCCGCTGAAAACGGGGCCGTACTGCTCAACTATTTCAAGGTAAATGGTCTTCTTAAAAACAATGCAGGCAAAATAAGCGGCGTACGCGCACAGGACCTGGAAACGGCAGAAACGTTTACGCTGCAGGCCAGAACAGTGATCAATGCTACCGGCGTATTTGTAGATGAAGTACTGCAACTCGACAACCCGGCTGCGCCAAATATGGTGAAACCCAGCCAGGGCGTACACCTGGTGCTGGACCCTTCTTTCCTCAACAGCAAAAGCGCTATCATGATCCCGAAAACGGACGATGGCCGCGTATTATTTGCAGTGCCCTGGAATAATAAAGTGTTACTGGGCACTACCGATACACCGCTCGATGAGCACAGTATGGAGCCCATCGCACTGGAAGAAGAGATCAGCTTCATCTTAAATACCGCCGGTAAATATCTTGACCGCCCGCCTGCACGCGAGGATGTGCTCAGCGTGTTTGCAGGGTTACGCCCGCTGGCTGCCCCACAGAAAGAAACTGGCAGCACAAAGGAAATCTCCCGCAGCCATAAGATCCTGGTGGCGCCATCAGGGCTCATCACCATCACCGGCGGTAAATGGACCACCTTCCGCAGGATGGCGGAAGATACCGTAGACCAGGCCATTAAAACCGGAGGGCTGGTACCGGTGGGCTGTAAAACAAAATCACTGCACATCCACGGCTACCAGCAACAACCTTCTGCAGCTGCGCCACTGGATATATATGGCAGTGATGCCGCCAGGATACAGGCTTACATTTCCCTGAACCCTGACATGAAAGAACAGCTGCACCCACGCTTGCCATACATCAAGGCACAGGTGATCTGGGCAGTGAGAAATGAAATGGCCCAAACAGTGGAAGACGTACTGGCCCGCCGTTTACGCGCACTCTTCCTGGACGCGCAGGCTGCTATTGACCTCGCGCCTGCTGTAGCCGCAATTATGGCTGTTGAGATGAACAAAGACATGGAATGGCAACAAAAACAGGTAAAGGATTTTCTGCAGGTAGCGCAACATTATCTCCTGAAGAACGGAACTACCTATAAACAACTGAAGGTTACGGTATAGACTAAACGAAAAAAAAGCATCCACGTAAACATCCACGTAGAAAAAGAAAGACATGATCAGATACATTATGGCAATGGATCAGGGCACAACCAGCTCGCGGGCCATTATTTTCGACAAAGCAGGCGCAGTTATTTCCACGGCGCAGAAAGAATTCACACAACTGTTTCCACAACCGGGATGGGTGGAGCACGATCCTTCTGAAATATGGAGCAGCCAGATCGGGGTAGCTACCGAAGCTATGGCCAAGGTAGGCCTGGAAGGAGGCAACATCGCAGCCATTGGTATTACCAACCAGCGGGAAACAACCCTGGTCTGGGACCGGGAAACCGGTAAGCCGGTGTATAACGCCATTGTTTGGCAGGACAGGCGCACAGCTGGTTTTTGCGATGAACTGAAAGCAGCCGGCAGGGAAACCATGGTGCGCGAAAAAACAGGATTGGTAATAGATGCTTACTTCTCCGGAACAAAAATCAAATGGATCCTTGATAATGTGCCCGGGGCACGGGAACGCGCCAACGAAGGCGGGCTGGCCTTCGGAACGGTAGACGCCTGGCTGATCTGGAACCTCACTCATGGCGCCGTACATGCCACCGATATCACTAATGCCTCCCGCACCATGCTGTTTAATATCCATACCCAGGCATGGGATAACGAACTGCTGGAGATGCTTGGTATCCCCGCATCCATGCTGCCGGAAGTAAAGCAGTCGAGCGAAGTATGCGGCGAAACCGCCCCCGGCATCTTTGCCGTGCAGATCCCTATTGCAGGCATCGCCGGAGATCAGCATGCCGCCCTCTTCGGGCAAATGTGCACTGCAACCGGCATGGTAAAAAACACCTACGGCACCGGTTGTTTTATGCTCATGAACATTGGGGAAACACCGATCATCAGCAAGAATAATCTCCTTACCACCGTGGCATGGAAAGTAAACGGGCAGGTACAATATGCGCTGGAAGGCAGCATCTTCATTGCAGGAGCTATTGTGCAATGGCTCCGCGACGGGCTTGGTATTATCAGGGCCTCTTCTGAAGTGGAAGCACTGGCAGCCAGCGTGACGCAGAATGATGGCGTATACCTGGTGCCTGCATTTGCCGGTCTTGGCGCCCCGCACTGGGACCAGCACGCACGCGGCACACTGGTGGGCATGACACGCGGTACCAACGCAGCCCATATTGCACGTGCGGCATTGGAAAGCATCGCGTATCAGACCATGGAAGTACTGAATGCCATGGAAGCAGATGCCGGTATCAGTATCAGGGAATTAAGGGTAGATGGAGGTGCCACCGGCAACAACCTGCTCATGCAGTTCCAGGCTGATATCCTGCAAACAAAAGTAGTTCGTCCGGGTATCACGGAAACAACCGCTCTCGGCGCCGCTTATCTCGCCGGACTGGCCACCGGTTACTGGCAGAACCTGGAAGAAATTGCCAGCCAGTGGAACATGGAAAAGTGCTTCTCTCCAAAACTGGAACAGGAACAAAGGCAGCAATGGATCAATGGATGGAACCGCGCAGTAAACGCTACAAAAGCATGGGCTCATCAATAAAATCATAAACTATGTATCCTTATTTAGCTGAATTAATAGGTACCGCCCTGCTGCTCCTGCTGGGCAACGGCGTGGTAGCCAATGTAGTACTGCACAATACAAAAGGCAACAACAGCGGCTGGATCGTGATCACCACCGGGTGGGCGCTGGCCGTATTTGTAGGAGTTGTGTTTGCGGGCCCATACAGCGGCGCACACCTCAATCCTGCTGTCACCATCGCACTGGCCACTGCCGGTAAATTCAACTGGGCAGATGTGCCTTTGTTCATTGCCATGCAGATGCTGGGCGCTATGCTCGGTACCACGCTGGTATGGCTTAATTACAAAGACCATCTGAACAATACGCCCGACGTGGGATTGCAGCGCGCTGTATTTTGCACGGAGCCGGCTATACGAAATATCTGGCGCAACTTTATCTGCGAAGCTACCGGCACCTTTGTGCTGCTTTTCACCATTTTCTATTTTACCGGGGCAGAATTGGGACCGGAAAAAACGCCGGTAGGGCTGGGTTCTCTCGGCGCACTACCCGTAGCTTTCCTGGTATGGTCTATAGGGTTATCCCTGGGCGGTACTACCGGTTACGCCATCAACCCGGCCAGGGATCTGGGCCCGCGTATCATGTATGCGCTGCTGCCCATAAAAGGAAAAGGCCACAGCGACTGGAACTACTCATGGGTGCCCGTTTTGGGACCAGTCGCCGGCGCTGTGCTCGCAGCTTCCTTATACCTGTTACTGAAGTAAATAACGCTTACCCATACACGCAATTAATAACACGTTAGAACCACCTGCAATGAAAAAAAAGCTCAATATCAGCCTGATCAGTTGTGCAATGGCAGTAGCAGCCATGTGCAGCTTCAATGCCTGTAAAACATCCAGGACAACGGCTGCTGCCAAAAAAGATTATCCTTCATTTTATAAAGTAGGGCACCGCGGCACCAGGGGACTGATGCCTGAAAACACCATTCCGGCTATGTACCGCGGACTGGAAGAAGGCGCCAACACCATCGAGTTTGACGTGCACATCACGAAAGACGGACAGGTAATGGTATACCACGATGCATCTTTTACGCCGTCTTACACCACCACGCCCGACGGGAAAGATATCCCGGCGGAAAAGCGTAAGGATTATATTTTTTACCAGATGAACTACGCGGATATCCGCCCGTTTATTATCGGCGAAAAACCATATCCGGCCTATCCGGAACAACAACGCATGCGCTCTTATGCGCCGTTGCTGTCTGAACTGATAGACTCCGTGGAGGCCTATACGAAAGCGCATCATCTGCCGGCGCCTTATTACCTGCTGGAGATAAAATCTTCTGAAAAAACAGACGGTAAAGAACAACCCGCGCCGGAAGAATACATGGATAAACTGATGGCGGTAAAACAATTGCAGCCATTGGGAAAACGCCTGCTGGTGCAATCGTTCGACATGCGCCCTCTACAGGTGCTGCACCGCCGCTACCCCGGTATGGCACTCGGATTTCTGACAGATGATAAAAAGAACGGGTTCGACCAGCATATTGAACAACTGGGCTTTACACCGTTTTTCTACAATCCTAACTACAAACTGGTAACACCCGAGCTGGTAAGCAAATGCCACGCTAAACATATTCAGATTGTTCCATGGACAGTGGACGATGTTAATGAAATGAAGAAATTAAAAGGACTGGGCGTTGATGGTATTATTACCGACTACCCAAACAGGTTACGCGAAGCAGGGCTCTGACCATTATTTTATCTACCAAAACACTTAAAAAAAACACGCACTTATGAAATGGTTTTCACGACTCCGCCAGTTAAAACCGGCGATTTTTCTGTTGCTGTGTATCGGGATCACAGGCATTGGCAGCCTGTCCCTGCAGGCACAGGATATTCCCGTTACCGGTAAGGTAACTGCCGCCAATGGTACGCCACTGATAGGGGTGAATGTACAGGTAGCAGGTACCAGCCGCGGCGCCGCTACTGATGTAAACGGCGCTTTTAAATTGAATGCACCCAAAGAAGCTACACTGAAATTTACCTTTATTGGTTACCTGCCAAAAGAAGTAAAAGTAAAATCTTCCACTGTTCAGGTAGTGCTGCAGGAAGATATCCAGAAACTAAACGATGTTGTGGT
The DNA here is from genome assembly GCF_040546735.1 of Chitinophaga sp. OAE865. Lineage (NCBI taxonomy): Bacteria > Pseudomonadati > Bacteroidota > Chitinophagia > Chitinophagales > Chitinophagaceae > Chitinophaga > Chitinophaga sp. OAE865. The sequence goes on from NZ_JBEPOF010000001.1 coordinate 2,091,689, forward strand.
GGTAGGTTATGGTACACAGAAGAAAGCCACTCTCACCGGCGCCATCACCACGGTAAATATGGTAGACAAGGAAGGGCAGCCGCTTACCAACGTGAGTAACGCCCTGCATGGTGTGCCCGGCGTATTCGCCAACCTGAGCAACAGCCAGCCTGGTGTAGATCGCAGCACCATCCGTATCAGGGGAGTGAATACTTTTGGCAGTACGGATCCCAGGGCCAACGATCCGCTGGTGCTGGTAGATGGTATTGAATATTCTATGGACGAGCTCAATCCAAATGATATTGAAACCGTTACGGTACTGAAAGATGCTGCTGCTGCCATTTATGGCTCCCGTGGCTCCAACGGCGTTATCCTTGTTACCACAAAAAAAGGAAGAGGCAGTTCCCGCGTAAACTACAGCTATTATTACGGCCAGCAGAAAGCTACTTACCTGCCGGATGTGATCAGTGATCCCATTGTTTACATGAAACTGAAGAACCAGGCCCTCATTAACGAAGGCAAAGCAATCGAATACAAAGAATCTGATATCGAGGAATATCAAAAAGGAATGGCGACAGATCCTTTCACTTACCCGGCCAACAACTGGTATGATATTGCGCTGAAGAATGGTGTAATTCAAAAACATGACCTGAGCATTTCCGGCAGCGGCGAAAAGTATAATTACCGCTTATCTCTTGGTTATCTCGACAGGAACGGCATTCTTTTCGGGCCCGGTAACCATGAGAAGAAATATTCTGTAGGACTGAATGCTTCCATGGATGTAACCAAACGCCTGCGCGCCGGTATTACTATGGACGGCTATTACAGAACCTACACCACACCGTTTTACACTGATACCTGGACCTACCTGGCCCGTACATTGCCTATCCTTACAGATACGCTGCGGGACGGCCGTTATGGCAACTCCTGGCTCAGAACCGCCGGCCGTAACAACTGGGAGAACCCCCGCATGCTGGCATACAACGGGTTGCAGACAAAACAGATCCAACGTTTCCTGACCACCGTTTTTGCAGAATATAAACTGCCCTTCGATATCAACTATAATATTAAGTTCGGTGTGGATAAATACGATGGCTTGCTGAGCGGCTTCACGCCACGTATGCAGACCTTTAATCCGAAAAACGGCGATGCCATTAACTGGAATAGCCCGGCCACCGCGCCACGGTCGGCCAAAACGGATTATAACGATATGAACATCCACTTCTATAATACGCTCGACTGGAAGCACCAGTTCAAAGAGAAACATAATGTTTCCGCCATGGTGGGCGCCAGTTACGATAACTTCGATTCCGACTCCTGGGCAGCCAGTATGTATGGTTACCTGGATGGCCGGCTGGATGCGTTAAGTGCTGGTACTATCTGGAATGCAACATCGGGCAATCTTACCCGCGATGTACTGGAATCTTATTTTGGCCGTTTCAATTACGACTATGATGGGAAATACCTGCTGGAGGCTACTTTCCGTTATGATGGCTCCAGTCGCCTTGGAAGACATAGCCGTTGGGCATTTTTCCCTTCTGTATCTGCCGGCTGGCGCATTGATAAAGAATCCTTTTTTCACTCTGATTTCATAAACGTACTGAAGCTGCGGGCTTCCGTCGGCAAATTAGGCAACCAGGCCATCGCATTGTACACCACAGAGCCAACAGTAAACCTTGGTGAAGACTACAGTTTTGGCGGCGTACTGAATTCCGGTGCGGCCAAAACGGCTGATGCGGATTCCACACTTAAATGGGAAATCACCACTGCATACAATGTTGGCGTTGATCTTAACTTCTGGAATAATCGTATAGGCCTTACCGTTGATGCCTACAAAAAACGTACTGATGGTATCCTGCGCGAAGTGGGCATGCCATCACAGGTAGGAAACCTGGCCGGCGCAAAACAGAATGTGGGCGTGGTAGATAACACCGGTTTTGAAGTAACCGCCCAGTACCGGGATCATATCGGTGAAGTAGATCTGAATGTTTATGGAAGCGTTGCCTATAATAAAAACGAAGTGGTGGATCTGCATGGTGAAATTATTTATGGTTCAGGTACCATCACGCAGGCCGGATCTCCTATTGAGTCTTTTTATGTATTACAGGCAGAGGGTATTTTCCAGAGCCAGGCAGAAGTGAATGCCAGCGCAAAGCAATCTGCCAATACAAAACCAGGCTACATTAAATTCAGGGATGTTAATAACGACGGGATCATCAATGGCGATGACCGTGTAGTTGTGAACAGCTCTTCTTCCGTGCCGAAATATACTTATGGTTTCGGATTTAACGTGGGTTATAATGGGATCACCCTCAGCGCTTCCTTCCAGGGTATAGGCGGCATAAAAGTATTGCCTACCGCTAACCTGGCATATCCGTTCAATAATGGCGCCAATGCCACCTGGGAATGGACAAGGGATGCCTGGACCCCGGAGAAGCCAAACGCACGCCTGCCTATCATAACCACCAGCACCGGCAGCATCGACAATTTCCAGCGCTCTACTTTCTGGTTAAGGGATAACTCCTACCTGAGAATGAAGAATATACAGCTGGGGTATGCGCTGCCACAGCAATGGTTGTCGAAAGCAAAGATCCAGAAAGTAAGTGTGTTTATTAATGCGGAAAACCTGCTCACTTTCTCCCGTTATAAGGATTTCGATCCGGAATCCATACTGGATCAAACAACGTTGTATACTTATCCCATGTTGAAAACCTTTAACGGTGGTATTAACGTTACCTTCTAAACATCCAAATCATGAATAGTATGAAAAAGATATATCTCTTACTTTCCTGCACCGGTCTCCTGGCTGCAGGTTGCAACAAGGACCTGCTGAACACCTCCCCGCACGACCGTTACCCGGAATCAACTTTCTGGCAAACGCCGGAAGCAGCCAACGCCGGCCTGGTAGGCTGTTACTCCGTACTGCGCAACCAGGGCATATTTGGTGGTAAAACATCCAACAATGCCACTGCCCTCTGGGAAGAAACCATTTCTCCGAATGCTTATAACCAAACGGATGCAATGAGCTTTAACTCCATTGCACGTGGTACCCAGATGTCCAGCACAGGCGGTATCGTTACCTCCCGTTATTCTGATTGCTACAGCGGCATTGGGCGTTGTAATACATTTCTGAAGAAGGTAGATGAAGTGACAGCGCTTGATGAGGATACCCGGAAGACGATGAAAGGAGAGGCTTATTTCCTGCGTGGGCTTTATTACTTTATATTGGAGAATTATTATGGCGCAGTGCCGTTGATCCTGGATCCACCTGATAGAAACGCACAGGCCAAACTTCCACGTACACCACGTGCAGAAGTGGTAGCCAATGTGTTGAAAGACCTCGATATGGCTGCTTCGCGGCTGCCGGTGAAATTCACCGGGGCGGATCTCGGTCGCGCTACAAAGGGCGCTGCAATGGCACTGAAAGCAAGAGTGTTGCTGTACGAAGCCAGCCCCCTGCTAAACCCTTCCAACGATGTGGCCAAATGGAAAGCCGCAGCTGATGCAGCCAAGGCGGTAATGGACCTGGGAGGTACCGGCTACGGGCTGTTTGCAAATTACCGTGGGTTGTTCCTGCAACCCAACGAAAATAACAAGGAAGTTATTTTTGATGTGCAGTATATTTTCCCGCAACAAGGTAGTTCGTTCGACCTGATCTGTACGCAATACAATACCAACGCACCGCTGCTGGACCTGGCCAAAACCTATTACATGAACAATGGGTTGCCCATCACCGATCCGGCTTCCGGGTATAAGGCAGATAGCCCTTACCTGCGCCGTGATCCCCGTTTATACGGTACCTTCACTTATCCCGGCGATATGTACCGTGGCGCCATTATCCCTGCTACCCGCTTTGCTATTACCGGTTATGGTATGAAGAAATATAGCCTTTACGACAGCATTGCACCGCCAAAAGATAAGTCGGATCTGAAAGACGGTCAGTCTGATATTAACTTTATTGTGCTGAGATATGCCGATGTCCTGATGATGTATGCAGAAGCGCAGAACGAAGTAAGCGGCCCGGATGCCACCATCTTTGCCGCGCTCGACGCTATCCGCGACAGGGTGAAAATGCCGCATATTTCCAATACCTTATCTAAAGACGCGCTGCGTGCAGAGATCCGTCATGAGAGACGCGTGGAGTTTGCAGGGGAGGGATTGTATTACAATGATATCCGCCGTTGGAAAACTGCTGAAACAGTAATGAACGGGCCTATTGAAAATTATGCCGGTAAAAAGATAGAAACCCGTACGTTTGATAAACTACGCGACTATTGGTGGCCGATACCGGTAGGTGAAAGAGATCTGAACCCTAACCTGGAACAGAACCCGGGTTACTAATTGTCAGGTATAGTAGGGCTGACCAAAAAGTAAAAGAACGCTTTTTTGGTCAGCCTTCTTTTTCAGGTGATAATTTTCCTGAGTGCCAGAAATACTGTCTGCAATGAAGTTTTCCGGGATGTGGAACCATGCTCCTGCTGTTGTTCCGGATGTTCTTTAAAACAGGCGCCGTCATTGGTTTTTTGATGAACGCTGTAACCGGTAATGAACTGTTTTTCCGTGGCAATTAACACATTATTTGTTCCCCACGGTAACAGACTTGTTTAAATTAAACCATAACCGTTGTAAAAGGCGCAGATCCCGGGTGATAACAATGGCCTGGGCTGTGAGGCCACTCTTGTAAGAAATGGGGCGGCCGGTATTGGTCACAAGGCCGTGGTCTAGCTGTACAGTTGCCAGGAAACCACTGTCGGAGGCCACATGAGAGATATAGTTGATGGTGCCATCCACAAATCCTGCTTCCTGGTAGGGGTAAGCGTCAAAGCGCAGTTGCACCTTTAATCCTATACTTGCCTTCCCAAAATTATTTTGCGGTAAATAGGTTTCCGCGTAAAAACGGGAATCATCAGGATTAATATATCCGATTAATTTGCCGGGCTGCAGGAATTGGTTTTCCTGTAATGGAATGATAAAAAAGATATTGCCATCAACAGGTGATTGCAACACATATCTTTTTTTCCAATCGTCGATCACACTTTTAAGTGATTGCAATGCCTGCTGGAATATGATACGTTGTTGTGCGATATCATGATTCAACTGGTAGATCTCTTTCAGTTTATCGCGCTTTTGAGTTTCATTCCCAATTAATGATACTTCCAGTTGCGGTAACTGCATTTGCTTACTGAGATATTTGCTTCTTTCTACCCTGAACTCTTCTTTCGACAACACTTTTTCATCCGACAGGGCCCGGTTCATATCAAACGTTTCTTCCGCAAGCTTAACATCCTGCTCTATCAGTAATTTCTGACGTTGCATTTTTTCACTGGTGACTTCCAGTGCCCGGATATCATCCCGGAGCATATTGACTTTCCGTGGGTAGAAACCATTTACCAGGTAATCATTGAACTGTTGCCACACTGTAATAAATGACTGGTATCGTTCCTGTATCTCTCCCAAATTATTATAGGGCCTGTTAAAAAGGCCGGACACCCTGGGCACTTCACCCGACTCCAGAAAAGCAACGCTGCTATCCACCCGGCTGGAGAGTTCCATTACTTCATGATGATCGGCGGTACTTTCTATCCATCCAATGACATCTCCCCTTTTTACTTTTTCATTGTTCCGGACAAATAATTTTACCAGTCGCCCTTCCTGTCGCGGAACGATCTCTTTAGGAGCATTGGCGGCAGTGAGGGACGCACGGGTTTCAATGAAGTCGGGATACCTGATGAACCAGCTGAGGGCAAGCAGGAACACCAATATTCCCAGGAAGATGAGCAGAGCCCACCGCTCTATAAATCCTGCCTTGTGCGAGATGATCTCTTCTGCAATTTCAGAGCGCCTGTTAACGCTGCTGATTATTCTTGCCTCCTGATTCGCCTGTTCGGCGGTAACAGTCACTTCCATTGGTAGTTCTTCCATAAACATTTTTATGTGATCAGGAACCGAGTTCCAATTGATTTCTTACCAGTTCATAATATTGTCCCCTGATGGCGGTCAGACGGTCATGTGTCCCTTCCTCTGCGACTTTCCCTTTATGCAGCACGATGATGTTGTCAGCATGCCTGACGGTGCTGAGCCGGTGAGCAACGATGATCACTGTTTTTCCTTTGAAGAATCGCTGAAGATTTTCCACAATCACTTTTTCGTTATTGGCATCCAGGCTGTTGGTAGCTTCATCAAACAACAGAAATTGCGGGTCTTTATAAACCGCGCGGGCGATCAGTAAACGCTGTCGCTGGCCCTGGCTCAGCCCTACCCCTTCTGATCCCAGCAAGGCGTTAAAACCGTTGGGGAGCGTTTCTATAAAAGATAATATATTGGCCATCCTGCAACTATGGACCAGCTTTTCGTGGTCTATATATTCATCCCCTACGGCTATGTTACGTGCAATGGAATCATTAAAAATATAGCCATCCTGCAGCACAGCACCACATTGTCGTCGCCAGAATGAGGGACTGAAATGTTCGAAGCCGGTTTGCCCAATCCTGATCTCTCCTTCATAACCCTGGTACACTTTCAATAGCAGTTTCAGGAGGGTAGTTTTACCACTGCCGCTTACCCCCACAATGGCCGTGACTTTGCCTTCCGGTACGTTGAATGAAATATTTTCCAGCACGGGGTCATTACCGGCGCCGGGATAAGTGAAAGACAATTCTTTTAGATGAATACCGGTATTTTCCGGCAGATAGTTCATCATCATTTTGCCTGCAGGTTCCTCATCTTCCATTTGATGGATCTCGTTGAGGCGCTCCATACTGATTTTTGCATCCTGGATACTTTGCGATAAGCCGATAAACTGTTGCACCGGAGCGCTTAACTGACCAATGATATATTGAACGGCCAGCATAGCGCCAAAGGTGAGCTGCCCTTGTACTACCAACTGCGCCACCATAAAACTGATCACAATATCTTTTCCCTGGTTGATGAACAAAGCCCCTGTAGACTGCCATTGCCCATAGTTCAGGCTTTTGAAGTTGAGTTTGAATACACTGGCCTGAATACTTTCCCATTCCCAGCGCTTTCTCCGCTCCGCATTGTTCAGCCGTATTTCCTGCATGCCCTGAATCAATTCCAGCGTCGCATTATTTTCTTTGGCCGCTACATGAAAGATTTCGTAGTTGATCTTACGCCTGATGCGCAGGAATAACCTGATCCACGCAAAATACAACAGGTTGCCAAGGGTGAATACCAGGAATAGCGGAATACTATAGATGATCAGTATCACTGAGTAGATAAGGAAGTTGAGCACAGAGAAGGCAGTAGTGATGGCTTCCCCTGTAAAGAATTCCTGTATCTGCCTGTTGTCGCCGATCCGTTGCAGCACATCACCGGTATGCCGGGTATCAAAGTAAGCCAGCGGTAGCCGGGTGAGCTTGATCCAGAAATCAGATAATATGGAGATATTGATGCTATTGGAGATCCGGAGCTGTAAACGGCTGCGGATAAATCCCACCACGGTGCTGCTAAACGTGAGCATCAGCTGTGCGATCAACACCATAGAAATGTATTGCATATTCCTGGTATTGATACCCGTATCTACCATGCTCTGGGTAAGGAAAGGTAATACCAGCTGCAACAGGGAGCCGATCAGCAACGCAATAAAGATTTGGGAGAGCTGCCACCTGCTTTGCCGGAGATATTGCGTAACCCTGCTCCAGGTGAGCTTCTGTTCCTCTTCTCCCGTAGCTGCATAAAATGAAGGAGTAGGTTCCAACAGCAGCACAGTACCGATATCTTCATTGCCTTCCAGATTGTTGGAAACCCAGTGACGTTCTAATTCTTTTTTTGTGTATGTAAGTATCCCTTTTGCAGGATCGGCTACTTTCGCGCCTTTTTGATCCACTTCAATCAGTATCAGGAAATGGTTCTGATCCCAATGCAATATAGCCGGCAATGGCGCGCTTTGCAATTTACTGTAACTAATCTGTACGCCCCTGGTACGGAAACCGATCTTCTCTGCTACGTCACTGATGCCCAGCAAAGAAACACCGGTCTTGCTGAAACCTGCCAGTTCCCTGATGGTATCGGCATTATAATGCTTCCCGTAATGCTTAGCGATCATTCTTAAACAGGTAGGCCCACAATCCATTGTATTCAACTGTTTGTAAAAGATAAACGACATAGTGAAGATGAATATTTTTTTGGGTTAAAAGGGGCATATTGATAGCCATCGAAAATTTCATTGTTCTAAAAGTGATATAATATTAGGAGAAATTTCTTGCTGAAAAAAAATTTTGCCGGAAAGTTTTTTTCTCCTAGTTTCGATTTAGGTTCATGGATACCCGTTTCAACAACAGTGAATAATTCTGGAACGATTTGTCGATGTGATGATCACCCTGATCACCTCTTTTTTAATCTGTCAGTGAGCAATATACACAATGATTGATTGTTATTTGCGTTCTCTGTTTGTGCTTTGTTAAACCTTTTTAATCCGTGAATATTGTATTGTTTTGTTTGATAACTCATAACTGAATCCTTTGATTTCCTTTTTCAACAAGCCGTTATTACCCGAAAGAAGTGGACCGGAAGCTGCAAAGCTCCTGCTGCAGCTGCTCCATGTGCAGGTATCGCAGGATACGCTCTTCAAAGAAATGGAAGAGCATCCTGATCACACCAGCCTTGCCTGTATCAGCGATGTGCTCAGTCGGTTCGGAGTAGAAAATATTACGGCACGCTTTGAGCCGGAAAAATTCATCCAGGTACCTGGGCCCTTTATTACACAGATCAGAAGTAGTACAGGCAAGGATCAGTTTTTTACCGTCGTTAAAACAATAACAGCGGATAGCATCCATTTTTTTGAGCCGGAGAAAAAATGTTGGGTAACACAACAACTGCAAGACTTTTTTGATCGTTGCCAGGGCATCCTGCTAATGGCCGAAGCCACGTCAGGAGCAGGTGAGAAAGACTATCAGAGAAAAGTAAGGGAAAAAAACGAGGAGCGAATCAAACGATACCTGCTGATCTTCAGCGTGCCTGCTGTCACCTTGTTTACCGTAGCGGCAACTGTTAGTGAAGGAGGTGCTGGTGCTATACTACCTTGCCTGTTCTTATTACTACTACTCGCCGGTGCTGTTGTCTCCACTTTGTTGCTTTGGTATGAGTGGGATCAGGATCATCCTGTATTACAACAGATCTGCCATGCAGGTAGTGGCGCCAACTGCCATGCAGTGCTTCAGTCCTCCGCATCGAAGATCGCGGGCATTAGCTGGAGTACAATCTCGTTCAGTTATTTTGGAGGTGGCCTTCTCTTACTGCTGATGTCGGGCCTGCATCCTGCGGGCCTGTCGATTGTTGCCTGGATGAACGTGATGGCATTGCCTTATACAGTTTTTTCCATCTATTATCAATGGCGCATCGCCAGACAATGGTGTGTATTATGCCTTGCCGTGCAGGCCATCCTGCTGTTACAGTTTGCCACTGCCTGTACAACCGGTTGGTACAGTACGCCATTCGGCGATATAGACCTGGTGCAGGTTATCTTATGCTTTCTGCTGCCATTTGTCGTGGCCAGTTTACTGGTGCCTGCCTACCGGTCGGCCGCCATTGGTAAGCGCCATTACATTGCCCTTCAAAGGTTGAAACACAACCCCCAATTTTTTGATGGAGTACTGAGTAAGCAGAAAATGATCACTTCAGGCACGGAAGGACTGGGCATCAATCTCGGCAACCCCGCGGCGCCCTACCAGATCGTCAAGGTATGTAATCCCTATTGTGCTCCTTGCGCACAAAGCCACGTGGTGATCGATGAATTGCTTAGCAATAACCCGGATGTTCAGGTGAAGATTATATTCGCTGCCAGCAGCCAGCCAGAAGATATCAAAGCACCTCCGGTTAAGCACTTGCTGGCTATTGCCGGTAAAGAAGATGAGAGTTTGCTCAAACAGGCACTCGACGACTGGTACCTGGCCCCGGAAAAGGAATATACCAGCTTTGCAACCAAATACCCCATGAACGGCGAGTTAAACATGCAGGACGATAAGATAAAAGCAATGGAACAATGGTGCAGCCAAATGGAGATCTCATTCACTCCCGTATTTTTTATTAATGGATATCAATTGCCTGAAATATACAGTGTAAGCGATCTGAAATATTTCCTTACTGTTTAAACTCGAGTAACAACAGCAAGGAATATTCTTTATCCCTGATGGATAAAGTCTCATTTTGTTAATTATCAAAGTACAAACATGAAAAACCTACAGTTAAAAGCAATGCAGTTTGGTGCAAATGAGATCCTCACCAGACAGCAATTGAAGAACACCATTGGTGGCACTGCGCAAGCTACTTGCCGATGTCGTGACGAACGGCAGTGGATTACTTTTACCGCTGATAACCACGCGAAACTCATAGACAAGATCAACGCCCGTTGCCCCGACAAGGTAACGAGCCTCGAGTTGGCCTACAGGTGCAGAATAAATTAAATCATGGGGCTGACTAAAAAGTGAAATGTAGGTGCTGAGAATGGCGTGCACGCTGTTTTGTCTCCATCGCCTACCCGAGAGGGTGCCTTTTTTTGTCAGCCCCTTTTTTAACCGGTCTGTTTATGGACGAATCGATTTAAACGCCGCCCGCAACTCTGCGGCATACAATTCCGGCTCTTCCCACGATGCAAAGTGGCCTCCTTTATTTACTTCATTAAAATAAACCGGTTTCGGAGCGGAGGTACCAGTGCCTATCATCCCCGTATGATGATTAAGATATTACTAAATGCATATTCAGTTAAAATTTACACCGGTCGTCGTACTGCCGGGGCATTACGGCAAGATGTTGCCTTCGGGTGGTTGGCAGGCCACAACCGTCCTGGTTTTCGGACGATCAATAATTTTCGTAGTGGGTGCTTAAAACGACAATTGAGGAGCTATTTACGCAAAAGCAATGGAACAATGGTGCAGCCAAATGGAGATCTCATTCACTCCCGTATTTTTTATTAATGGATATCAATTGCCTGAAATATACAGTGTAAGCGATCTGAAATATTTTCTTACTGTTTAAACTCGAGTAACAACAGCAAGGAATATTCTTTATCCCTGACGGATAAAGTCTCATTCTGTTAATCATCAAAGTAAAAACATGAAAAAACTACAATTAAAAGCAATGCAGTTTGGTGCAAATGAGATCCTCACCAGACAACAGTTGAAGAACACCATTGGTGGCTATGCTTGCTTATGTCAGAACGCAGGGCCACGCCCCCCTAAATTGACGCAGGGCGCGAATGAAACCATCCTCCAGTTTAAAGCTAGAGTCATAGCCCGTTGCGGCGCAGGAAACTTTACCTGCGGCTTGTAGTGACCTTGATTTTAATTAAATCATGGGGCTGACTAAAAAGTGAAATGAAGGCGCTAGGAACGGCGTACAAGCTGTTTTGTTTCCATCGCCTGCCCTAGAGAGGGGTTGACTTTTGGGTCAGCCCCTTTTTTAACCGGTCTGTTTATGGACGAAGCGATTTAAACGCCGTCCGCAGCTCTGCGGCATACAATTCCGGCTCTTCCCACGATGCAAAGTGGCCTCCTTTATTTACTTCATTGAAATAAACCAGTTTCGGATAGGCCCGCTCCGCCCATGTTTTAAGCGCCTGATAAATTTCTCCGGGAAATACGGTAATGGCAACGGGCACTTTAATATCAGCTGTTTTCTGTTCTGCTGCGTTAAAGTTGTTGTTGTTATTTTCCCGGTACAACTGTGTACCGGAAACGGCGGTATTCGTAAGCCAATACAGCATGATGTCGTCCATTATCTCATCTTTTGTCAGCGACTTCATTGCATTTGCATCGCTGTAAATCCATCTCAAAAACATCCATACAGCTGCCTGAAAGTCAAAATTGACCACAAAAACACTGTTTACTTCTTTTGAATTGCTCTACAGTTATTTATGCCCAAAAAAACTATAAAGCCAGTCGAAAAAAATTGAGGCTGACCAAAAAGCCCTTTTTTACTTTTGGGTCAGCCAGAAACGGGCTTCTGTATGGCAGCTGTTTTATTTTGCCCGTAAGCATATTATCTTCAATGCGGCCGTCTGTAATATGCCGGGCCAAAGTGATTGCCGGATGCCATTTTATTGAACTTTCCGGGAATATAAAGCAAAACATAGGGTATCAGTGGATTTTTTATCAGGGAGATATAAAAAGGGAATATTATTTTTGTCGGAATAGAATAGGACAGCAGCTATTGCTTTCCCGGAAAAACACTATTAACAGTGACAACTTAATTAACCCTTATGAACCACGTATTTGAACAGATTTATGAGATGGAGGCAGTGAGCGGATTATCCAAACATGAACAACTGGTAAATGGTATTTTAAATGCCATACAAAATAAAGGGCTTGCACAGGGCGATATGCTGCCTTCTGTGAATGAGCTGATCAATGAATTCGGGTTCGCCCGGGAAACAATTGCCAAGGCCTACAAGGAACTGGTAAGCCGGGGAATTGTGGAGCCCAGGAACCGCGTTGGGTTTTTCGTGGCCAATGTGAATATAAAGCAACACCTGCGCATCGCATTGGTGCTATTTGCATTCGATGCTTTCCAGGAGATGTTCTATAAAACATTTCGTGCCGGTTTGGGAAAAGATGTGCATATAGATATTTTCTTCCACCACAATAACATAGAAGTACTGCAAAGCATTGTGAACAGCGTGAAAGGTAAATACGGCATGTACGTGGTAGCGCCCATCCCGCATAACAAAACTGCCGGCATCCTGGGCACGCTCCCGATGGATAAGTTCCTGATGATTGACCGTTATGAACCCATTCCGGGTGATTATTCCTATGTAGCGCAGGAGTTTAAACATGCCTCCTATAAAGCCTTTTCTGCGCTGGCAGGCGTGATCAAACAATATAAAGGCATGATATATTATCATCGCCCGGTGGCAGATACACCCATAGAAATTCTCCAGGCGTTTAAGAAGTTTGTAAAAGATTTTAATATTAAAAGTGAGATAAAGCCCGAATACCTTCCCGGCACCCTCGAAAAGGGAAAGGTATATTTCACTATTAACAACGCAGAGCTTTGGACCATGCTCAAAGACTGTAAACAGATGAAACTAAAACCGGGCAAAGACATCGGTATCCTGTCGCACAACGACGACATTGTAAAAGAACTGATCTTCGACGGTATCACCACCTATACTACCGATTTCAAACTGATGGCGGAAAAGGCCGCTGCTTTTGTATTAACCCGGGAGAAGATCCGGGAAATCATTCCCACTGTACTCATCAGGAGGAAGTCGTTATAACCCCACTTTATTAATTGCCGCGCAAAAGGGACCGTTGTTAAACGTGCCCTTATGCCTGTTCTGGTACTCTTTTAGCCTAACCTGATTGCCGTTTAACCTGCTCCCCGTTTTTTTGCGGATACGCAAAAAATAATCGCGCATTTCTTTTGGCGGTTATGAAAAAAATATATATTTGCTATAGGATAGTATAGGATAGTACAGAATAGAATTCCTATTTCACGTGATACCAGAATCAATCATTAATTACTTAGGATCAGTTTCCAGGTTAAGATGGAATGAATGAAGTAAACGTTATGAAATAAAACTTTTTTCTCCCTTTTATTGCTGAATGCCACGTACACTCATGATGGCCGTTTGCCCCGCCGGGCGCGGAAAACACCGTTATGCACATAAACGCACGTTATGTTTTTTTATTCTTCCAATAATTGCTCTTAATATGTTCAGGAAATTTACTTGCTACAAGAAGAGATTTATTGCCGTGTTGCCAACGGCATTATCCGCTCCCTGCTACCTTTTGATCCTGCTGTTTATGATAATGGCAGGAAGCGCCACTGCGCAAACACCCGCCCGGGTAACTATTACGGGGTCGGTGTCCGATACCGCCGGAAGGGCGCTGGAAGGCGCCACCATTGCTGTAGACGGCAGAAGCTCCGCTGGAACAGCCACCGACAGGAATGGTAAATTTATCCTTGATGTAGCAGTAGGCGCTACCATCCAGGTAACTTTCGTAGGCTTTATTGAACAACGCTTCGTGGTAAACGCCACACAAAAAGATTATCACATCCGGCTGAAAAGTGTGATCGCTTCGGTAGATGAAGTAGTGGTAACGGCATTCGGCCGCAAACAAAGAAAAGAAGCCGTAGTAGGCTCTGTTACCAGCATCAATCCCGGCGACCTGAAGATCCCCACCAGTAACCTTACCAATGCCCTGGCCGGGCAGATGGCCGGCGTAATCGCCTTCCAGCGGGGAGGGCAGCCCGGGGCCGATAACTCACAGTTCTTTATCCGCGGGGTTACCACCCTCGGGTACAGCGCCAGCCCCCTCATCCTGGTGGATAACGTGGAGCTGAGCGCCAATGACCTGGCCCGCCTGCAGGTAGATGATATCGCCAGCTTTTCTATCCTGAAAGATGCCAGCGCAGCAGCCCTCTACGGCGCCAGGGGCGCCAATGGCGTGATCCTCGTTACTACCAAGGAAGGTAAGCCGGGCAAAGCCAGGGTAAGCGTTCGCCTGGAAGATGCCATTTCCACACCCACACAAAACCTGAAACTGGCAGATCCTATCACCTTCATGAAACAATACAATGAAGCTGTAACAACCAGGAACCCACTTGCTACACCCTATTTCACCCCCAATACCATACTCGCTACCCAGGCTACCATCGATAAAGCACCGGGCAGTAATCCGTATGTATACCCGGCGGTAGACTGGATGAAGACATTGTTCAAAGACCAGACCACCACCAAACGCGCTAACTTCAGCGTACAGGGAGGATCTGATGTTACCAAATATTATATGGCCGGATCCTATTCCCGCGACAACGGTATCTTACAGGTAAACCCGGTGAATAATTTTAACTCCGGGATGAAGTTTGAAAACTACCAGCTACGCTCCAATGTGAACGTAAAGATCACCAAAACAACGGAGGCAGTGGTACGCCTCTGGGGTAACTTCAACGACTATACGGGGCCTATTACCGGCGATGCTTCCGGTTTGGCCACCGACCTGTACTCAAGAGCGCTGCATACCAGTCCCGTGGCATTTCCTGCCTACTATGAACCGGATGCAAATAATGTGAATACCAAACATATCCTGTTCGGCAGCGCTTATGGCAACGATGGTTCCCTGCTGAATAATCCCTACGCCAGCCTGATGTACGGGTATAAGAACTTTTCAGAATCCAGGATGTCGGCGCAGTTTGAACTGAACCAGGACTTTAACTTCCTAACAGAAGGGCTCACCTTCAGGGGTATTTTTAGTACCAACCGTTACTCTTATTTTGATCTGAGCCGTTCCTACAAACCATTTTATTATGGTGTGGGAAGCTACGATCCCGATGCCAATACCTATGTGCTTAACTGGCTGAACAGCTCACCTGGCCAGGCCCAGGAGTTTCTCGGGTATTCAGAGGGCGCCAAAAATATTTATAGCTATATCTATTTGCAGGGCGCACTGGATTATAACCGCGACTTTGGAAAAAATAACCTGAGCGGCACACTGATTGGTACCCGGCAGCAAACGCTATACGGCAATGCAGGAAGTTTGTTAGGATCCCTTCCTTACAGGAACCTGGGCTTTTCCGGCCGCGCTACCTACTCATTCGATAAGAAATATTTCCTTGAATTTAACTTCGGTTATAATGGCTCGGAAAGATTTGCACCACAACACCGCTGGGGATTCTTTCCCACTATCGGTGGCGCCTGGGTGGTATCCAACGAATCATTCTGGGAAGGTGGTATCGCTAAAATCATTTCCCGCCTGAAGGTCCGCGGAAGCTATGGCCTGGTGGGGAACGACAATATCGGCAACCAGCGCTTTTTCTATCTTTCCAGCGTAACGCCGGATGATGGCAACGGCCCCGGCGCCACTTTTGGCACTAACAACAGCTTTACCCTCAAAGGCACTACCATACAGGCATACCCCAACCCGGATGTAACCTGGGAAACTTCCAGAAAAGGTAACCTTGCAGTGGAAATGACCATTGCCGATAAACTGAATGTAACAGCGGAAGTATACAATGAGAACCGTTATAATATCCTGATCAGGCGTGGCTACATCCCTGTTACCGCAGGTATCGAAGGCTCTGCCTCCGCCAATCTCCAGGCAAACCTCGGTAAAGTGGATTCAAAAGGATTTGATCTTCATCTTGATTACAAACAGAATTTTTCAAAAGATATGTGGTTATCTGTGATGGCCAACCTCACGGTAACAGATAACAAGGTGCGATATTATGAAGAACCGGAGTATAAATATGCTTACCGTTTCTCTACCGGTAACCCGGTTAACCAGCAGTTTGGATATGTGGCAGAACGGCTTTTTGTAGATGATAAAGAAGCCGCCAACTCACCCGTGCAGAACTTTGGCAGCGAGTTTCCCAAAGGCGGTGATATCAAGTACAGGGATATTAATGGTGATGGCGTAATTAATCAGGACGACCAGGTACCCATCGGCCTTCCTACCACACCGCAGATCATTTATGGTTTCGGTTTTTCATTCGGGTATAAAAGCTTTGATGTAAGCGCCTTTTTCCAGGGACTGGCCAGGGAATCTTTTTTCATTGATCCCAAAGCTACAGCGCCATTTGCAGATAATGCCCAGCTGCTGCAGGTGTATGCAGATAATCACTGGTCTGAGGAAAACCAGAACCTGTACGCTCTTTGGCCGCGCTTGTCGACCACGCACATTGCCAACAACGAACAAAGCAGCACCTGGTGGTTGCGCGACGGCAGTTTTATGCGGTTGAAGTCTGTTGAAATGGGTTATTCACTGCCCAAAAGATGGATCGCACCATTGAAGTTAACCAGCTTCCGTGTGTATTTCAGTGGCCTGAACCTGCTCACCTTCAGCAAATTCAAACTGTGGGATCCTGAGCAGGCGGGTAACGGCTTTGCTTACCCTATCCAGAAAGTATTCAACCTGGGCGTAAATCTTAATTTCTAAGTATAAAAAATATAAAACAATGAGATTTTTTAAAAGAACATTGTTGGTAGTATTGCCGGTCATCTTATCAGTATCCTGTAAAAAATACTTAGATGTAACACCGGATAATGTGGCTACGCTGAACAGTTCATTTGCCAACGCAAATGAAACACAGGCTTACCTGTTTGGTTGTTATTCCAACATGCAGGGCCTGGCGGATGTAAGGCGCAATGCGGGTTTTACCAGCTCCGGTGAAGTGATTTTCCCGATAGACCTGCTGGATAAGAACACACTCGGCGGCGCAGGCGGTGATAATGGTTTTAATGTGATGCGCGGCCTGCAGAACAGCCCCAATCCTTTATTAAACTTCTGGGATGGTTATAACATGGGATTAAACCTGTGGCAATCCATCCGCATGTGCAATACCTTTCTCGACAACGTAGACCAGCCGCTGGACCTGCCACAGTTCCAACGCAACAGGTGGGTGGCGGAAGCAAAATTCCTGAAGGCGTATTATCATTACTGGCTTATCAGGATGTATGGTCCCATTCCAATTTCTGATGTGGCATTACCGGTAAATACGCCCACGGAAGAAACCCGGCTGAAACAACAATCCGTCGACTCCTGCTTTGGCTATGTAGTAAGCCTGCTGGACCAGGCCATTCCCGACCTGCCGGATGTGATCCAGAATGCAGGAGCAGAAGCAGGACGTATTACCTCCGTAATTGCAAAAGCCGTGAAAGCAGAGGTACTGGCTACGCAGGCAAGCCCGTTGTTTAACGGCAACCCTGATTATGCCGCTATCAAAGGAAAAGAAGGACAAAGCCTTTTCCCCGTAGCCTATGATGCCTCAAAATGGCAACGCGCCGCTACCGCCTGTAAAGCAGCCATTGATGCGGCGGTGGCCACAGGCGCCGCTATTTACCAGTTCAGGGCCAGCGGCGGGATTGTACATATGTCCGACAGTACCAAACAACTGGTAACACTGCAGGGCGCCGTTACCGACCCGTGGAACACCGAACAGGTATGGACCCTCAACCCCCAATTCGGATGGCAGTACATGGCTTCACCAAGAGTTACGGCGGATGCAGCCTCCAACGGTTTTGCGGTGTATTCCAACTTCTCCGTTCCAATAGCGCAATCCGAATTGTTCTATACACAAAACGGCGTGCCTATAAATGAAGACAGGACCTGGGATTACGCCAACCGCTATAAAACACAGGCCGGCGACGATGCCCACAGGTATTATATCCGCAAGGGTTATACCACCGCCCGTGGCAACTTCTACCGGGAAGCCCGCTACTACGCAGATGTAGCCTTTGACGGCAGCATCTGGTTCGGCTCCGCCAATACCGACGATAACAACGCCAATTATGTAAATGCCGTGAATGGTTTTGCTGCGTATACCCCTACCCGTTATAACATCACCGGCTATTGGCCAAAGAAACTGGTGCCATGGCAAACAGCTTTCGGTCAAACTACCGTGCAAACCAACTACTCCTGGCCCTTCATGCGCTTGCCGGCCCTATGGCTCCTGTATGCAGAATGCTTGAATGAAGTGAGCGGCCCCGGTGCGGAAGTGTACAGCTATATCGACAAAGTAAGGGAAAGAGCCGGTTTACCGGGAGTAGTACAGGCCTGGTCCAACTTCTCCCGAAATCCCACCAAATACAGCTCCAAAGAAGGGCTAAGAGCCATCATCCACCAGGAAAGAAGAATAGAACTGGCCTTTGAAGGACAGGCAGGATGGGATCTCCGGAGATGGAAAGAACTGCAGGCAGTGCTCAACGGACCTTTCCAGGGCTGGAATGCAAAACAGCGCACTATACAAGGTTTCTACCAGCTCACCAACGTATACCAACCGGTATTCGGGCTGAGGGATTACCTGTTCCCCATCCAGGACTACGACATGCTGACCAATCCCAACCTGGTACAAACACCATACTGGTGATAACAGGCAGGTAAGGACAAAATCATTTCAAACCAGTTTTAATTTTTTATATGGATGCTATATATAAAATATGCCGTGTGTTAATACCGGTAGTTACCATACTGATGATCCAGTTCTCCTGTAAGAAGAGTGATGGATACAATGATATTATCTCCGGTGATAAAACAAAACCACAACCGGTTACCAATATAAAAGTGATCAATAAGAATGGCGGCGCATACATCACTTATACATTGCCGCCATCAAAAAATGTATTGTATGTGCAGGCAGAGTATATGATCAACGATACGAAAAGCAGGCAAACCAAATCCTCTTTTTATTCAGATACAATTGCGGTTGGTGGATTTGCCAAAAGCCAGGATTATACAGTAACACTCTACACGGTTACACGTGCAGATGTTAAGTCGGATCCCGTGCAGGTAACCGTACACCCCGGCACGCCCACTTACCTGGAGGCATTGCCTACAGTAGTGTTGCGCCCTGATTTTGGAGGGATTAATATCAATGTTACCAATACAACAAAGGATAATATAGGGGTGATCACCATCACAGAAGACGCGACCACAAAAAAAATGGAGATCAAGAACCAGAATTATACCAACCTGGAGAATATCAACTATAGTATCAGGGGATATGATACCATCCCGAGGAAATTTGGCGTATACCTGACAGATGAGTTCGGGAATATTTCTGATACGGTGTATGCTACTATTAAACCGATCTACGAAACGATCATGGATAAATCGAAGTTCAACGTTTATAAGCTCAATTCCGATGATGGATCCAGCTTTGGATGGGAACTGCGTTACATGTGGGATAACAACCTGGGCAGACCAGGTTATCACTCCACCTATCCAACTACAGTGCCACTGCCTAAATGGGTAACGTTTGATATGGGCCAGGCGGCAAAGCTTAGCCGGTTCACGCTCTGGGGCCGGGGCCTGGATGATGGCAATTACCTCTGGGGATACGGCAACCCCGATACCTGGGTAATGTGGGGCCGTGCAGATGAACCGGTGGATGAAATATTACCCGATACCATGCACCTGCCGGCAGTAGGACAGGCAACACCAGGAGGCTGGATCAACATGGGCATTTATCATCTGCCCGCGCAGCCATCCGGACTGGTATCGCCGGCATATAACAATGCCGACCTGGCTTTCTGGAATGCAGGCTTTGGTTACAATTTTTCCCTGAACCTGCCCAAGGTAAGATACATGCGGTTTGAATGTGTAACCAATGCAGCGCACAGTAATGAATTCTTTCACATCATGGAGCTCAGCATATGGGGCGATAACAGGTAGCGTATTTCCTTTATTGATATTGTTTTAAAGTTATTTTATTAAAAATATAAAGAGATGAGAAAGTATCTTATTGCTGCAAAACTCCTCTTACCACTTTGCGGCTTATTTTTCTTCATAGCCTGTACACGGAAGGCCACTGATTTCCGCGACTTCCTGGGTAATACGGAAGTCCAGTATCCGGGCACGGTATCAGGGATTACCATACTTCCAGGCAACGGCCGGCTGGCCATTGCCTGGAAGCCCAGCCCGGACCCCGGTATCAGCAAATATGTGCTGTTCTGGAACAACCGCCAGGATTCCGTAACCATCAATGCCACTTCACATAACCCTTCAGATACGGTACATTGCCTCATCACTGGTTTGAACGAATACGCCTATACGTTTTTCCTGTATTCGTATGATGCTGAAGGCAACCGCTCTATTGTAACGGAAATAGATAATGCGCATGTATATGGCAATATCTATAGAAGCACACTGCACAACCGTTTGCCTGATGCCGCTACACCATATAAAATACGTGACGACGGTTCCGTAACCCTGTTCTTCTCCGTGCCTGATACCATTAATATCAATACTGTTATTAAGTATACCAACGCCGCAGGGGTAGCTGCCATCGCTACTATTGCAGGCAACCAGGATTCTGTTAACATACCGGGCTACAAAGCCGGGCAGCCGGTAACCTATCAATCGTCCTATATCCCGTCTAAAGGCGCCCTGGATACTTTTTATACCAACAGCTACGATACTTTCCCCGACATTTACAAACTGGTAGCCTGCGATAAAAGCCTGTTCCAGGAACATGACCTGCCAAATGATATGGGCATCTACCAGTCAGATACCCGTGTCAGCAAATTATGGGATGGGAGTGTAGGGCCACAGGGATATCCCAACATTTTCCATAGCGATGATAACGGTTCCAATTCCCCGCTGCCGCGCACCCTTACTTTTGATATGGGGAAAACGTACAACCTTGGCCAGATAGAAGAAACAGGCAGGGATTGCTGTAATAATCCTTCCGAATTTGAAGTATGGGGAATTGCAGATATCACCAATGCCGCCACCTCGCTGAAAAGTACCGATCCGGGCTGGGCCGCTGAAATGAGCAGCAAAGGATGGACGCTTTTAACCACTGCTGTCAGGGGCGATAACGGTAACGACCCTATGAAATTTAACTTCATCCCCCAGGCGCCACCTGTACGCTATATCCGCATAAGGGTTTTGCATACGGTGAATAATTCCAACTCTGTCAACATGAGCGAAATAACCATGTTCAGCAAGCAGTAAACCTGTTTTCAAAGCAGCAGGAAGTTTATCTCCCTGCTGCTTCGCTGTGCAATAACCATAACATACCAGGCAAGCTGCCAGGAGATAAGCAGGTGATAACCCGCATCTATTAAGATATGGCTTATATGTGGCGTATATATGGCTTATATATGGGGGAACTATGGGGTATACCGGGAGTAGCCATATAGTTTGCATACAGGAACATGTCCCTGTTTATAAATATAAGCAGGAATAGCGATAATGAATAACCTTTATCGCCCATTAATTTCAATATCCCCCGGCGGCAGGTTTAAGGCAGGAATTTTGTGGCTTACAAAATCCTGTGTTCCAGGTATTGTATAACCTTTAAAAAGCAACATGATGGCAAACATGAAAACCGTTGACGGAGCTGAAAACCATAAAGTGGTCTCAAAAGAAGAGTGGCTGGCCGCCAGGCTTGAGCTGCTGGAAGCCGAGAAGGAACTGACAAGGCGCAGCGACGAACTGGCAGTGCGCCGCCAGTCGCTTCCCTGGGTGAAAATAGACAAAGACTACCAGTTTGAAACAGCAGAAGGGAAGGTTTCCCTCGCAGATCTGTTCAGGGGATGCTCCCAGCTGCTGATCTATCACTTTATGTTCGGGCCGGACTATGCGGCCGGTTGTCCCAGTTGCACGGCTATTGCCGACGGTTTTAACGGTTTTGCTACCCATCTGGCCAATCATGATGTGATGCTTTGGGCGGTATCCCGTGCGCCAATCGAAAAGCTGCTGGTTTACAGGCAAAGGATGGGCTGGAGCTTTCCATGGGCTTCCTCCTATAACAGCGATTTTAACTACGATTTCAACGTCAGTTTCACAGTGGAGCAGCAGCAATCGGGCGATATTGATTATAACTACAGGAAACCTGTATTTGAATGGCGCCCGGGCCAGGAGGGAGGCGGCGCCGAAGCAGAAGATAAGTTTGCCGCAATGGCCGGTACAGATACAGCCACCTATCACCGGGAAAGGCCCGGTATGAGCGCTTTCGTGCTGGAAGATGGGGTTATTTATCACACCTATTCCACCTACGCCCGCGGATTGGATGGGCTTTGGGGAATGTACCAATGGCTGGACCGCGCCCCAAGAGGACGGAATGAAACAGGAGGCATATGGTGGCGCCGGAACGATGAATATGGTAATGACTCCGCTGGTAACATGGGTGTAAAAGATTGCTGCAGGTAACTGATCCATCTAGTTGGGACGGACATATTTATATATAATGTAGTCGGTTAACGGTCTTAGCCTCTTCTGGTGGTATATGGGATGGTATCCGTCGGATGTATAAAACTCTATTCCCTCATCTACCTTTACATACCAAACATATCCCTTTGCCCTTCCGGTGATGGTATCAGGTTTGGTTATTTTTTTGAAACGATGCAGCATTACGGAGTCTAAGGCCACTACCAGCGTATCCTTAAATTTCTGATTGCAGGAAACGGGTTCATAATGGTCACCCGCCCAATACATACAGCTTTCTTTACCGGTTAAAACTATTTTAGACGTTTTACGATTCAGTAACCAATAAGAACCACCACCAATAAATATAATCAGGAATGCTAATATAATAATGACCCGGTTCTTAGAGCCGGGTTTTGTTTTTTCAGGAACATGCTCAAACATCTTCATTACCCCTACGTTTGCTCCACTCTTATCAACTTTCCCTGTAGCAACTTCCTGTTCCTCTTCTTCTTTTTCTTCTTCAACGGGCTCCGGACCAGCACCGGCGGCATCATACTTTTTCCCTAATTGAAATGGCCTTGGCTCAAAATTGATCAGCCAGGCCAGCAGCTCAGTATTTTTCTGATCGGTGCTTGCAACCTGGCCTCTCAGGTAATTCACCAGGGGCTTAAACCTGTCTGTGTCATGTTTTTTTATCGCCAGGATATAGCCCGCCACATCATCCCTCTTTCCAAAAAAAGTTCTCAACACCTGTTCATCTTTTGCCTGGTACCGCTCTTCACATACGGCAATACATTCATCTCTGATTTGGGCAGGCGTAGGAGATCTCAGGCGTAGTGAAAGTGCATTCCCTGCCTTTTTTTCCTGGTAATCTTTAAGGACTAACGACTGATAATCAGGATACATTTTACAAGTATAAGGGTGAAAACTGTCGGAATTTATGGAATCCGTCCGGCATTTCAGGAATCTTCCCGGAATTACCGGAATTATCGGAATATGTTGCTAATCAACCACTTACCCCGGAATATCTTTGCTTTGAAATCAATTGGATCCCGCATTAGCTAGCGGTTTTTACTGCGCAGAATTGGTTTCACCCCGAGCAACGAAAGCGGTGGTTGATAGCCGGCCTGGGAAGCGATTACCAGCTTCCGCAATCAATGCTCTCCCTCTCTTCCCAAAAGTGTAAGAAGCGCTTCTTACCCCTTTGCAGTGCGGCCTTTGGGCTGACTGCCCCCCAATTCTTTCACTTTAAACTTAACTACAATGTTTTCTATTTTTATAGCCTTGTTTTGGGCATTGGTGTGCCCCGATCATACTAACACGACAAAAAATTGCGATCATGGTTCACAGGTAACCACTATGGATGATACCGGCGGAGAAACAGGTCATGTGCCTCCTCATCCCCCGATTCCACCAAAAGGATAACAGACAATAAAGATAAGGCAAGTTTTTACTTGCCTTATCTTTTATCCCATACCTGAGCATTGTAGCCCTCTTTTTTATTTTTATTCCTTATTTTTCCATAGACAATCCTATTTTTTAAGCAAAATTGTCGTTTTGAGAACGCCCCTTTTTTCCCTTATACTAACCGCCTGCCTTTTTGCATGTAACAGGAAGAACAGTATTGTTGCTGTAGAAAGAGAGCCTGATTTTAAAAAGGCAGAGTCTTTTTTATACTATAGGAACGATTCTGCTTTTTATTACTTTAATAAAGTTGTTTCCAATTCAAAAGACAGTCTGCAAATTGCGATGGCCTATAATGGCATGGCAGTAATCCTGTCTGATGCCGGTGATTACTTCGGCGCCCAGGAGAACCTCTTAATATCTCTCAGTTATCTGGATGAGCAAAAGGAAAAGGACCGCTATTGTATTTCGTCGGATTATAATGAACTGGGCGGCACCAGTTTAAATTTAAAAAATTACGACGCAGCCATTGATTATTATGACCGTGCATTAAAATTTGCAGAAGATGATGGGTTTAAGCTGATGTTTTTGAACAATAAAGCAGTTGTTTACCAAAAGACACGGGATTTTGCAAAGGCTATTGCCATATATGACTCCATACTGGGCAAAGGTAAGAAAGATGAAAAGGCATATGCAATGGTGTTATCCAACAAGGGCCCGGACGAGATGGCTGCAGGATTCCGGTTACCGCGCCACCCCGGAGTTACTGGAGGCATTACAGATCAGGGTGAATCAAAAGGATTACTGGGGACAAAATGCCAGTTACGCTCATTTGTCTGATTATTACGCCAATTCCCATCCTGATTCCGCATTGATGTATGCAGATAAAATGTATGCAATTACCCGTTATCTTAACAGTCCTGACGATGAAATAGAGGCGCTGCAAAAATTAATATTACTCAGTCCCCCGCAAAATATCCGGCAATACTACAAGCGCTACCAGTATTTAAACGATAGTGTTCAAACCGCCCGCAATACGG
Source organism: Chitinophaga sp. OAE865 (assembly GCF_040546735.1). NCBI lineage: Bacteria > Pseudomonadati > Bacteroidota > Chitinophagia > Chitinophagales > Chitinophagaceae > Chitinophaga > Chitinophaga sp. OAE865. The sequence goes on from NZ_JBEPOF010000001.1 coordinate 2,116,719, forward strand.
CTAAGAATCAATTTGCGCTTATCCGTTATGATGTGGAGAAAAATAAGGTTGAAAACCTGAAGCTGCAAAAGGAGAATGCTGATAAAAAAGTGCAGATTATACAGCAACGTTTAATGATCTATGGTGCGGCAGCAGCCATGATTTTAGGTGTTTTTCTTGTTGTCATCTGGAGCCGGAAACGCAGGCAGCAAATGGCATGGAGGATTCATGAACATAAACTGAAAACTTCGCAGAAAGTGCACGACGTGGTGGCCAATGGCCTGTACCGTATTATGACTGAAATTGAGCATCAGCCCATAAAAAAGGAGATCCTGCTGGATAAGATCGAGGATATGTATGAGCGGTCGCGCGATATTTCTTACGAACAACCTGAAATTACCAGTACCGATTTCCAGGCGGAGATAGCCTGGCTGCTGAAAACTTTCAATACAGATACTACCAGGGTAGTGACTGTTGGAAACGATGAAGGATTATGGGAAAAAGTAGATGCTAATATAAAAAAGGAAGTAAAATATATCCTGCAGGAATTAATGGTTAATATGAAAAAGCATAGCCGTGCCAGTCACGTGGCTATCCGGTTTAAGCAATCAGGCAACCGGGTGGAAATTCAATATACTGATAACGGCGTGGGGCTGCCGGCAGCCCATAGTTTGGGAAACGGATTAACCAATACGGGAACCCGTATCAGGAATATAAATGGTGAGATTACTTTTACCAATATAAATACAGGGCTTAAAATCCTGGTTTCTTTTCCAATAGTATTGATAAAATGATTAAAAAAGTACTTATAGCAGAAGATCACGAAAGCGCAAATTTTTCTGTACAGAAAACCCTGGAAGAGTTGGGGATTACTGATCCGGATTATGTGTACTATTGTGACGACGCACTGGCAAGGATACAAAAAGGTGTGCAGGATGGTCAGTCTTACGACCTGCTGATCACGGATCTTTATTTTGAAGAAGATACACGGGTACAGAAAATTTCCAGTGGCCTGTTGCTCATACCGGCTGTTCGCCAGGTTCAGCCGGATTTAAAAATAATCGTTTTCTCAGCGGAGAACAAGCCCTCAGTTATTGAAATGTTGTTTGAGAAATCAGATATCGATGGTTATGTGCGTAAAGCGAGGAATGATGCAAAGGATCTTAAAGCGGCTATTGAAACTGTTGCCAGGAACCAACGCTATTTCCCGCGGCATCTTACACAGATGATCAGGCAAAAGAACGTTTATGATTTCACAGAGTACGATATCACTATTATCTCCCTGCTTGCAAACGGCATGCGCCAGAAGGATATTCCTGCTTTCCTGCTCGAAAAGCAGATCACTCCATCGGGCTTAAGCAGTATAGAGAAGCGATTGAATTATATAAAAGAAACATTGGAATTTACAAAGAATGAACAGCTGATCGCGTTTTGCAAAGACATGGGCATTATATAAAAAGAAGGAAGTGTTACGGTTTCCCGTAAGAATTATCATCGGCAGATATCTACTTTTGATATATAACAATTGTGAAAAACTATGAAACGGAATTATTATGTATCAAAGGTTGCACAAAACAGCAGTGGCGATCATGAAGTACATGATCAAACCTGCAGGTACCTGCCGGCATCTGAGCACCGGTTATTCCTGGGGGAATTTGAATCCTGCCGCGAGGCAGTAAGCACAGCTAAAAAGATCTATTATAATGCTGATGGCTGCAGGTTTTGCTCACCGGAGTGTCATAGAAGATAAGGTGTTTAATATTCCGCTGGATGAAAACTTTTTTACTCATATTCTTTCTTTTCAGTACCGCCGGATGCGCCGGTCCCAAAACGGTGTATATCTGTAACAGTAAGAATGCCCGGAAGTATCATTATACAGCGGACTGCAGGGGACTAAGCGATTGCCAGTACCGGATTGTAAAAACAACGCTGAAGAGCGCAGTTAGCAAGAACAAAACACTTTGTGACTGGGAGCGTGATTCCTCGGGTACTGCGTCGCGGGGTCGCTGAGCACAATACTTTATTACATCCCATACCCCCGTCAACCCTGAATTATCCTGGCTATTATTTCATCTGAACACAATCTTTTATTATGGGCTGGTCTTACCGGAAATCTTTTGGTGTATCACCATTCAGAATAAATTTGTCCAAAAAAGGCATTAGTTATTCGATGGGCGTGAAAGGAGCGCGCGTTAATATAAGCTCCCGGGGAACATATGTCAGCTTAAGCTCTCATGGCATTACCTATCGTCAGAAGATATCCGGGCCTGCTGCTCCTGCGCGGCAGACAGCGCCCCCGATACCATCAGGCGGAATAACTGATAATATAACATCCGCCCATGTTGATCAGCTGACAGATGCGGATTCACAGGCATTCATTACGGAATTGAATCAGAAAAGCAGGCAGGCCTCCTATGTAAAGCGATGGGGCATTTTACCATTATGCACCATATTGCTGATATTGTTATTAACTCCGTATGGCCGGCAGGAAGAAGTAATGAAACCGGCATTGATCCTCTGCTTTTGTTGCTTTGCGCCCCTTATTTATTGGTTGGGGAAACTGGACAGGAAGCGGTTCACTATGGAACTTCATTATGATATGGACGACAGGTATCAACAGGTGTACCGGCAGTTTAAGGATCATTTTGCCACCTTTTCCCAATCTTCAAGGATCTGGCAGTATCTCAATACAAAAAATATAACTGATTATAAGCGGAACGCAGGCGCAGGCAGGTTGATCAAAAGGGCCAGGCTACGCGGGGTATCGGCCAGCAAAATGCCTATGCCATACTTTATGACCAATGTGGCCATTCCCTGTATCTCCCTTAATAATATGGATCTGTTTTTTTTGCCTGAACGCCTGTTGATAAAACGTGGTAAAACTTTTGCCGCCGTATTTTATAAGAATTTGCGCATTACCAGCAATGTTACCAGGTTTATTGAATCCGAGCTTTTGCCTGGCGATGCCAAAGTGGTTGACTACACCTGGCGGTACGTGAATAAAAGCGGAGGGCCCGACAGGCGCTTTAGCAGTAACCAACGGCTCCCCATATGCGCCTACTCAGAATATATGTTTACCTCAGACACGGGGGTCTTTGAAGTGATTTCTACTTCAAAGCCATTAGCCATGAATGATTTTGCAGATTTTCTTTCAAAAATAGGACAGATGCAGAGGTACCGTTAACAACCGCAACTGCAACTTGGGCGGGCGGCTCCGCAACCAGCTCCTGTACTAAAGAAATTAGCTGTTTTTTTGAAGAAGGGAACATCCCAAACGCCGTTTAAGCGATCCAGGATGATCGCCCGCTGTTGTACGGTACTGATATTGTTAAGAACAGCACGTTGTTTCCTGATTGCTTTTTCCATAATAGTGTGATCACTGTCCGGGCAAAGCCAGGAAATAAATGAAATGAAGCACAGGAAGAAAAATATGCCATATAAGAGACCGGTGAACAAATTAACTTCTTCGGCAGGGAAACAAAAAAACAACATAAGGGATAACGCCGGCCAGACAAGGTAAAGCATGTTATCCCTTTGCGGGGGTGCTGTTTGTACGGTAGCAATGGGATGCAGGTAGCCGTTTACCGCAGCCGACAGCTGGGCAAGACTGAATTTTGATTTATTATGCAGTTGATCCATGGATTGAAGTAAAATTTCCGGCCGGATGAAATTTTGATTTCCGGGAGATGTTGTTTGATCAGTTATGAGCGAAGAGTATTTTTTTGCAAATTCATTTTTTGTATCGCGTATCCTGATCCAGTTGTTTTCCACCAGGTCATTTACCAACAGTAAAAATGCATTGTTATAGCCACCCGATAAATAAGCCAGTTGATACCTGTTGTAAAGTGGCAGGTTCCTTATAACAGGTTTAAGATGCCTTTCCTCTCTCATGGCAACAAGTTTTCTGATGATAAAGAGCAGGGGGGTGAAAAGAACGAAGTACTGCAGCACGGAAAGATCATGAAGCGGCAACTCACCAAATACCAGCCAGGTGAATATAAAAGGGAGCGCTATTGTAAGATAATAAGCCAATTGGCCTGTACCGGTGCGGGAGCCCACGGGGGATGGCTGAATGCCGGGAATTTTGTCTGGATACAGGAACGGCGTTAACGCCGGGGGAATGCGCCAGAACTTCGCTGGCGGATTTTGTTTAAACACCTTTATGTATAATAGGAGGGTTTCCAGGTACCAGTCGTGATGTTTTGTATAATCTATAATACCGCCCACATTGGGAAAATGGTGAAGCTCGCGTTGCAGGATATTGGGGCAGAAGTTTTTCCAGTATTCGGTAGTATACAATAAATGCATATGCCAAACCTTATCTACAATAACAGACGGGGAAGCTCCGTTTCCGGATATACAACAGAGATAAACAAACCGCTTATATTCCAGGATAGCATCTTTCGTAAAATCACCGGTCCAGTTCTCTGTTTGTGCCAGCTTTTTTGAAAAAGGAATGGCGGCATTGGCGTCATCAATAGCATAATTCTCAATCCTTATCCAAAGCGCATTTTCCCGGTAGTTTATATGTTCGTCGGTTAACAGAATATTTGAATGCAGCGGTTTCATGGCGTTGTTTTAATACTAACTTCTGCAAATTGTAAAACATAAAAGTCTTACATTGGTATTATCTGACGCTGTTTTTATCTTATATTCGTCTTATGAAAAAAGAAGACCTGTTACACCTTGAAAAGCTGATGAGTTTTCTGGCGGCTCATTTTATCCGGAAGAGCTCATGGAAAGATGTCTCAAAATCGGAGTGGATGTATATTGCCGGGGAGCTGAACAGGTTGCTGCTGGAGCAGCACAGGAAACTCAGGATAGGAAAGGAAGCGGATTTAATGGGTGCAAATTATCTTTACGAGCATCTCATCATTAATAAGCTAAAAGCCTATGAAGGGAAGAAAAACCTTGCCGGTGCCAGTACGCCTAACCTCAGTAAATTAAACCGGATCGTGCAGGTTTTAGGATACGATAATTACTTCGATTTTATTAACTCACACAAGGAGGCTTTTAGTTTTAATGATTTAAAGATCGAGATTCCAAAGGCAACGGTGAATACCAAACTATTGGATGAATTAGTTGGATTCTGGTATTCCTATAACCGTAATTTACCCGATAACCCGGATAAGATAAATGAAGAAAGGATCTGGCGCTCATCAGTGGAAATATACAGGTCAGAATCTTCAGGCGAATACCTGATAGAGAGGAGCGGAGGCGACAATCATAAGTATTACGGCAAAATAACGGCTTATGCGGATTATGTTTTCATTATTATGAACAGCAATACCTTTATCAGGCAGCGGCATTTTATTTCCCGTCTGAAAGATATTAATGAGAAGCTAAAGCAACCGGGTTATAAATTAAGCGAGATGCATTTTATCAGCACCTGTATCAGTTTTAACCAGGAACCGATAGCGTTGTTTGAAATCTTCCAGAAAGTAAACAATACCAGGAACTTTGTTGCCGATTCTATCAGTTTCCTTATAGAAAGCAAGGAGCTTCCGGCAAGCGTAGTGGCCCATTTAAAGAATACGGAAGGGAGCCGTATTAATTACAGGTAAATCAGAGTTTTGGGGGTAACACAATGGATATGATAAATCCTTTAATGTCTATATTTGCTGTCCAAAGGTTCTGAATTTAATTCAATCAAACAATAAGTCAGATTAATATGACCACACGCAATAGCACTGCCAACCAGGAAACCTGTCCCGCGCAGGCACTGCTTAAATTGTTATCCGGAAAGTATAAAGCGGAAATTTTCCGTCTTGCTACCACCGGCCCTGTACGCTTTAGCAGCTTACTACGCGATATCCCTGAAGCCAACCGGCAATCCATATCGGTAGCCCTGCGTGAGCTGGAGGAGCATGGATTGCTGAAAAAGGACATTATTAAAAACAAGCCGCTTCACATTGAATATCAGCTAAGCCCAAGAGGTGTGGAGGTCATTTCTGTTTTTAAGCAATTGGAAGGATTGATAGGATAACATTATGCTAACCCTGGTCCGGCTTTAAGATACCTCACTCCCCCGGTAAAATAAACACCGGAGATCCGCGTCCCCGCCCGGGAAGCCGCGGTATAACAATATGCCATAGAGAAACTTTCAGCTACATGTTTTGTCACACTGTAAAATATCAGCAGGCAACCTGCGTTAATGACTTGCCGTATAATATATATTGTCATTTTAACAATTATAATTGGAAAACCTATGAAAACTAAGAGGCTATGCACTGTTGGAGTAATATTTTTATTTTTCGTGGCAGCGGCATGTAAAAAAGAGATGGGCAGCGCAGCGGAGAAGCTGGCGTTAAATAATCATGACACTGTTTTTGTGCATCCGGGATTATTGCATAAACAATCGGATTTTGACCGCATGAAAAGTAAAGTGGGCGCAGGAGCGGAGCCCTGGCTGTCGGGCTGGCATCAGCTGACCGCCAATCCGCATAGTGCGCTCAGCTGGCAGCCCCACCCGGCAGATACCGTTTACCGCGGTAGTGATGGTGTTCACAGGGAAAACTACGCTCAGCTATATAATGATATCGCTGCGGCCTATGCCACGGCATTAAGATGGAAGATCTCGGGGGAAGATGCTTATGCCGATAAGTCGATACAGATCATGAACGCATGGTCGGGCACACTTAAAGGCCTTGGCGGGAATAACGATGTTAACCTGGCTGCGGGCTTATACGGCTATCAGTTTGCAAATGCGGCCGAAATCATGAGGACTTACAAGGGCTGGGCGCCGGCGGACTTTTCCCGGTTTCAGAAAATGATGCGTAACATTTTTTACCCGATGAATCACGCTTTCCTGACAAGGAGGGAGCGGTGTATGAGTCATTTCTATGCCAACTGGGACTTATGCGTCATGAATTCCATCCTGGCAATAGGCGTGTTATGCGACGACCGGGACCTTTACAATGAGGCCATCAGCTATTTTAAATATGGTGCCGGTAACGGCGCTGTTAGGAATGCCGTTTACTTTGTTCATCCGGATGGCCTGGGGCAATGGCAGGAAAGTGGCCGTGACCAGGGGCATACCACCCTTGGCATCGGTTTAATGGGCGCTTTTTGCGAAATGGCCTGGAATCAGAACGACGATATGTATGGTTATGATAATAACCGCTTCCTGAAAGGCGCAGAGTATGTAGCTGCATATAACCTCGGCGACGCTGTGCCCTATAAACCTTACACCAACTGCGTGGGAGTAGTACAGAATGAGATCAGCAGTGGCAGCCGTGGAAATAACCGCCCGGTGTGGGAACTGGTATACAATCATTATGTAAACCGCAAAGGGCTGGCTGCTCCGAATTGTGCGCGCTTTGCCCAAAGGGTACGGCCGGAGGGCGGCGGTGGAAATTACGGGCCTAACAGCGGAGGCTATGACCAACTTGGTTATGGAACATTAACCTGCACACTGAAATAGGAAGAGGCCCTGGCTTAAAAAAAGGAGGAGGTATCAGATTTGATCGTATACCTGATGAAGAAAATTTCCTCTCAGTGTTATCAGGTTATTTTTGATATAACCTCCTATTGGTATAGTTGAACATACCGGATCAGTTGTATAGGTATTGGCTATGGCAAAAGTTCACTGTAGTTAGAACCGGGATTTAAATACCTGCCGGGGATCCCGTGTCAGCCCGGAATTTGTTGTAATAATATTTATATGTTATTTTGACACTTAAATATGAATATGCTGAATTATGGTATAAAATGTTACAGTGCCCTGGAAATAAGTATCTTTCCGGCAAACATGAATGGAGCGCAGTGCGTGCGGAAAGCGCATTGATGCCGGGCGGGCTAAGTTTTTTATACCTAAAACCTACAGTGATGCGTTACCTTTTAGGAGTTGTTTTATTGTTGCAATCCGTTGCAGCTTTATCACAAAGTGTGCATTTTAATTTTTCAAAGTTCAATACCTTTAATGGACTGTCTAATAACCAGGTAAACGCAGTGTTAAAAGACCAGGATGGTTTCCTGTGGTTTGGAACTGTTTATGGGCTGAACCGTTATGATGGGTATTCCTGCAGGATATTTCGCAACGATCACAACGACAGCACTTCTCTCAGGGCTAATAATATCATCAATTTTTATGAGCTGCCCGGCCGGAAAATGTGGGTATCTACCACGGGAGGCCCCTGTATCTATAACGCAGATACGGAGAAGTTTGATGCTGACTATGATGGTTATTTATCTTCCATTGGTTTGCCTGCAGGTACAATTTCCAATATAGTAAAGGGAAAGGAGGGGAGATACTGGTTCCTTTATGATTACAAGGGACTATATTTATATTCAGCCAATGATAAACGTGCAAAGCCATTTAATCCGGCGGGAACAACTTCCCCTGCTGAAAAGATCACCTCCATAAAAGAAACAGCGGATGGGAAGCTATGGCTGGTATATCAGTCAGGATTTTTACAGGAGTATGATATAAGATCGGAGAAAGTTATTTTTTCCAGTACAGCAATACAAAAGCAGCATAAGGGCGGGGATAATCCGTTATCCCTTTTGGTTGACAATGATGGTGACCTATGGTGCTGGAACTACAATAGTGGCCTCTTCTTTTTCCGTCCGGGGAATAATACTGCTACCCGGATAGGCAAAAATTCGTTTCCTGCCAAGCTGAAATCGGAACTGGTAAGCCAGGTTGTTCAGGACAATAATGGCCTGCTCTGGGTAGGAACAGACCATGGAGGTGTAACCCTGATCGATAAAAAAAATAATTTCAGTTCCAGTTACCTGCTGAATAATCCCAATGACCCCAAGAGCATCAGCCAGAACAGCATCACTGCAATTTATAAAGATGATCAGGGGATCATCTGGCTGGGCACCTACAAGCAAGGTGTAAATTACTACAACAGCAGCGTTATCCAGTTCCCCTATTATCATCACGTTGAGTCAGATCCAAGGAGTTTGCAGTTTGACGATGTAAACCGTTTTGTTGAAGACAGATGGGGTAATATATGGATAGGTACCAATGGAGGAGGGCTGATTTATTTTGACAGGAAAAATAATACTTTCAGGCAATACCTGCACGACCCCAATAATAGCAATAGCCTGAGCAATAATGTAATTGTGAGCCTGTGGATCGACAGGGAAAACGTCCTTTGGGTGGGCACTTATCTTGGCGGGCTCGATAGATTTGACGGCAGGAAATTTACAAACTACCGGCATCACGACAGTGATTCTTTCAGCCTGGCACATGATATAGTGTGGGAGATATTTGAGGATAAGGACCGGCAAATATGGATAGGTACTTTAGGGGCAGGACTGGATCGCTTTGACAGAGCAACCAACCGGTTTACGCATTATAGAAGCAGCGGAGGAGGGAATTATGTTTCAGTTGTTATGCAGGATAAAAAAGGTGATTTATGGATCGGTTCAAGTGGAGGGATCACTGTTCTTGGAAAAGATAATACGACCACTACTTATCAGCATACAAACGGGAAGAACAGCCTGAGCGACAATGGTATCTTCTGCCTGCTGGAAGACAGCAAAGGCCGGATCTGGGCAGGAACGAGGGAAGGACTTAATTTGTTTAACAGGCAAACAGGGGAATTTCAGACTTTTACCACATCAGACGGGCTGCTGGACAATATGATATTGGATATCCTGGAAGACGAACATCAAACACTCTGGATTTCCACCCCTAGTGGTTTATGCAACGCAATTCCCAGGCAAAATAATGGCCATATTAGTTTTTCTGTTATTAATTACGATGCCACCAATAACCTGCAGAACCGGGAGTTCAATAATAGAGCCGCACTAAGAACACGGGGAGGTGAATTGATCTTCGGGGGCCCATCCGGGTTTAATATCATTAACCCTGCTTCCATTAAGCAACCTGTAAGGCACTCAGCAATTACTTTCACGGGTTTCCAGATACTGGATAAACATATTGAGCCTGGTGAACGGGTTAATAACCGGGTATTGTTAAACCGTGCTTTATCGCAGTTGCAAAGTATTGACCTGAAATATAAGGAGAATGTTTTCTCTATCGACTTTGCCTCTCTCGATTTTTCCCATAGCCCCAATGATAAGTATGCATACATGCTGGAAGGATTTAACACCGGCTGGCTGTATACGGACGATAACCAACGGAGAGCCACCTATACCAATCTCAGCCCGGGCCATTATATTTTCAAAGTAAAAGTAATGGACAGAACAGGAGCCTGGAGTGAAGTAAAGACTTTACAGATCAATATTGAGCCGCCATTCTGGCGAACTCCCCTTGCTTACTTTATATATTTGCTGATTGCTGCGGGCCTCTTTCTGCTCATCCGGCGTATTACTTTAGACAGGATTCACATGCGCTTTGAAGTCAGGCAGCAACGTAAAGAGGCGGAAAGGGCCCATGCACTGGAGCAGTTAAAGACAAAGTTCTTTACCAATGTAAGCCATGAATTCCGTACGCCGTTAAGTCTTATCATAGCGCCATTGGACAGGATCATTAAACATGCTACCGACGATGAACAGATCGCACAATTGAATCTGGTACAACGGAATGCCAAACGTCTTTTGAACCTGGTAAACCAGCTGCTTGATTTCAGGAAGATGGAAGTACAGGAGATAAAGCTGCATCCCGCCGTAGGAGATATTATCAGTTTTTGCAGGGAAACCAGCCTTTCTTTCACCGATATTGCGGAAAAGAAGAAAATCCTGTTTTCATTCTCAAGTAACATTGATCACCTGGAAATTTACTTTGATAAGGATAAAATAGAGAAAATTTTATTTAACCTGCTGTCTAACGCATTTAAGTATACATATGATAATGGAAATATAAGTGTCAAAATGACATATAACGCGCCGGATACATATGACACAGATGGAACGCTGGCCATCAGCATAAGCGATTCGGGTATCGGTATCCCGGCAGATCAGCATGGGAAGATATTCGAACGCTTTTTTCAGACAGAGGTACCGGATAGCATGGTGAACCAGGGAACAGGTATAGGTTTAGCCATCACAAAGGAGTTTGTGAAATTACATAATGGTACCATCACCGTAGAAAGTGAGCCGGATAAGGGAACCTGTTTTACGGTACTGCTCCCTGCAAAAAGGATGCATGTTCCGCCCCGTCCTGTAACTCATCCATCACCTGTGGATGAAGGGGAACAGATAATAGTGGAGGAAGGGAAAAAGGGTTCCGGCAAGAAAGTAATAATGATAGTGGAAGACAATGAGGATTTGCGCTTTTATCTGAAAGACAATTTAAAGGAGCAGTATCATGTTGAGGAAGCTACTAACGGAAAGGAAGGCTGGGAGAAAATAAAACGGCTGAATCCCGATCTCGTGGTAAGCGACATTATGATGCCATTGATGGATGGGGTTGAACTGGCCGGAAAAATTAAGTCGGAAATGCTCACCGCGCATATCCCTGTTATTTTACTTACCGCCATAGGCAGCGAGGAGAAGCAACTGGAGGGATTGAAAGCAGGAGCCAATGATTACATTACAAAACCTTTCACCTTTGAGATCCTGGCCTCCCGTATTAATAACCTGCTGGCACAGCAACAGTTATTGAAAAAAAGATTCAAGAAGCAGATAGAGGTCAATCCGGAAGAGGTGACCATAACGCCTGTAGACGAAAAATTCCTGAAGCAGGCAATGGAGATAATTGAAAAGCAAATGGATAACCCGGATTTTTCGGTAGATGAATTTAGCAGGGAGATGTTTATGAGCCGGGTGACCTTATATAGAAAGATCAATTCCCTCACCGGCAAATCGCCGTTGGATTTTATCCGGTCCATCCGTTTGAAAAGAGCGGCTCAGTTATTAGATAAAAGTGGAATGTCTATATCAGAAGTAACCTACCAGGTAGGGTTTAATAATCCCAAGGTATTCCGTAAACTATTCAAGGATGAATTCGGAATGACACCTTCCGACTATGCAGCAAATCTCAGGAAGAAAACCTCATAGTCACCCGCCTGCCGGCATTATAGGCGGTAATATTCATTCATTTGTAACATTTGAATCCTGTTGTTGAATCATTTGAGCCCCTGTCCTTTTGTAGTGTAGCAGTAGTTTTACAGCAACTAATCCACGTGTATGAAATTGCGATTGTTGCTACTGGGTATGCTAACCTTTGTATTATTAAATAAGTTGGTAGCTGTACCGCCGTCCTATATTACTTTCCCCAACGGGGTAATGATTTTCACAGATTCTCTTAATACGGGCTCTCCGTATGCCGTTAAGCTGGAGGTGATAGCAGATAATATTATAAGGGTGATTGCGGCGCCGGGTAAAGAAATAGCAGCCGGAAACAGCCTGGTCACCGTGTATGACAAGAGGCCGGGACTTACCTGGGATATCATCCCGTCTAAAGAGAACCTGGTGCTCAGGACCAAAAAACTGGTTGCTACAGTCAACCGTAAAACCGGGGCTGTTACTTTCACAGACCTGGCAGGCAAAAAAATATTGGCTGAAAAGCAACTCTTCGGGAGAAATTTTCAATCGGCCGTATTTGACGGCAAGCGGTACTATACGCTTACTCAAACATTTCAGGCCACAGCCGGAGAGGCGTGGTACGGACTTGGTCAGCACCAGGATGGTGTTATGAATTACCGGGGGCAGCAGGTTACCTTCTTCCAGAATAATACCGAGGTAGCCGTTCCCTTTTTGATCTCCAATAAAAACTATGGTATCCTGTGGGATAATTATTCCCTGACCAGGGCAGGCGATATCAGGCCGCTTCATCCACTTTCTTCCATGCAGATCTTTTCGAAAAAAGGCGAACCGGGATGGCTTACTGCCAGCTATGCCAACGATTTGAATAAACCACAGGAGATAAGTGTTGAAAGGGCTGAGGCCAATATTAATATGGAGTTCCTTGGAGAGTCGAAGATCCAGCTGCCACGGGAATTTACACCTGCCACCGGCATGGTTACCTGGGAAGGTATGCTTTCCAGTAACCTGGAAGGTGTTCACCAGTTCAGGTTTGTTTATGGAGGTTCCCTGAAAGTATGGCTGAACGGAAAACTGGTACTGGATCGATGGAGAAAGGCCTGGAACCCTGCGTCTGCGGTAATTCCCTGGGATTTCGCAAAAGGGGCAAAAGTGCCTGTGAAAATTTTATGGATACCGGAAGGGGCTGAATCTTATCTCTCTTTAAAATGGCAGGAGCCGTTGAGCGAAGAACAACAAAACAGCTTTGGCTTTTGCTCCGAAGCGGGTAAACAGGTTGATTATTATTTTGTGTACGGTAATAATATGGATGAGGTCATCTCCGGTTATAGAACGCTTACAGGTAAAGCGCCTATTGTACCAAAATGGGCATTGGGCTTCTGGCAAAGCAGGGAGAGATACAAAACGCAGGAAGAAATAGTTACTACTATAGATGAATTCCGGAAAAGGAAAATCCCCATTGATAACATCGTGCTCGACTGGAGCTACTGGAAGGAAGCCGAATGGGGCAGCCAGGAGTTTGACGAAAAACGTTTCCCCTCTCCCGATAGTATGATTGATCTGTTGCATAAAAAATACAATGCCCGGATCATGATATCGGTGTGGCCCAAATTTTATGATGGGATATCCACCTATAAGGAGTTTGATAAGAACGGCTGGCTCTATAAAAGAAATATAGCGGATCAGCAAAGAGACTGGATAGGCAAAGGATATATTTCTACTTTTTACGATGCTTTCAATAAATCCGCCAGGAAAGGATTCTGGGATCTGATCAATAAAAAGATTTACAGTAAGGGAATTGACGCATGGTGGATGGACGCCAGTGAGCCGGATATCTTATCCAATGTAAACCCCGAGAGAAGAAAGCTGCAGATGACGCCAACAGCTTTAGGCAGCGCAGCAGAGTTCCTGAATGCTTATCCATTGCAGAATGCAAAAGGGATTTATGAAGGGCAACGCTCCACAGATCCTGATAAAAGAGTTTTCCTGCTAACACGTTCCGGCTTTGCGGGCTCACAACGTTATGCTGCAGCCATATGGAGCGGGGATATTGGTTCCACCTGGGTGGATATGAAGGCGCAAATAGCTGCAGGCATTAATTTCTCTATGTCGGGGCTTCCGTATTGGACCATGGATATAGGTGGTTTTGTGGTGCCGGCGAAGTTTGAAAAACCCGATAGCGAAAGCAGGGAAGAATGGAGGGAGCTGATGACCCGCTGGTCGCAGTTTGGGGCATTTGTTCCTTTGTTCCGTTCGCATGGGCAGTTCCCATATCGGGAGGTATTTAACACTGCACCGGAGGATCATCCTGCCTATAAAAGCTTTCTCTATTATGACAAACTGCGTTACCGTTTGCTGCCTTATATCTATTCGCTGGCAGGATGGGCATATCACGACGACTATACCATCATGCGCGGCCTGCCGATGGACTTTTCAAAGGATACTGCCGTATTAAACATCGCGGATCAATATATGTTTGGTCCTGCTCTCCTGGTAAACCCGGTTTATAACTACAGGCAAACCGAGCGTAGACTGTATCTGCCGGAGTGCGCAGGGTGGTATGATCTCTACTCAGGAAAATGGTACGCGGGCGGGCAAAGCATTACTGCCGCTGCTCCATATGAACGCATGCCTTTATTCGTGAAAGCCGGATCTATACTCCCTTTCGGCCCCGAATTACAGTACACTGCCGAAAAACAGGCGGACACCATCACCCTAAATATTTATACCGGCGCCGACGCATCTTTTAATCTTTATGAAGATGAGGGAACCAATTACAATTATGAGAAAGGCGCTTTTTCCATCATCCCGATAAAGTATAGCGAAGGAACCTCAACAGTTACTATCGGGGACCGGAAAGGCTCATATAGCAATATGTTAGCCAAAAGAACATTCCGTATTAATATGATAACGCCAAATAAAGCCATGCACCTTGATCCTGGTACAACATGCGATAAAGAAGTAGTGTATGAAGGAAAGTATATAACTATAAAAAAGTAGCCAATTTAAATCCACACGTATGAACTCAGCCAGATTTATTCGCTTGCGAATATTATTGCTATGGGGTATTATTTTACTGTTTGCCCATAGTAAAAGCACTTTTGCTCAAACTGCGAAAGTAAGTGGGACAATAACCAGCCAGACCACTGCCTCGCCGGTTTTGGGAGCCTCAGTTACTGTAAAAAGCACTCATGTCTCTACTGTTGCTGATGAAGCCGGCAAGTTTACTATTGCGGCATCCATCGGTGATGTACTTGTAATTTCTTCGGTTGGGTTTATTCAGAAGGAGGTAAAAGTTACATCATCTGAATTGAAAATTCAGTTGCAGGATGCCGAAACCCAATTAGAAAACATAGTGGTGATTGGATACGGGGTACAGAAGAAAAAGCTTGTAACGGGCGCCAATGTGCAGGTGAAGGGCGCGGATATTCAGAAACAGAATACGACCAATGCCCTGCAGGCATTACAGGGACAGGCTCCCGGCGTACAGCTCACCACCTATTCAGGACAGCCTGGAGCAGGTATGAATGTGATTATCCGTGGTAAAGGTACTGTTGGTAATTTTGGGCCTTTATATATTGTGGATGGTGTTCAGACCAGTGATATTTCCTACCTGAACCCCGCTGATATAGCATCAATAGATATTTTGAAAGATGCAGCTTCCGCCGCCATTTATGGCTCTCAGGCAGCGAATGGCGTTATACTGGTTACCACCAGAACAGGAAAAAACAATCAGAAGCCACAGGTAACCCTGGATGCTTTTTATGGTTTACAGAATGTAGCGCGTAAAGCAAAATTGCTGAATGCAAAAGAGTATGCCACTATCATCAATGAAGCAGCTACCAACTCCGGTAAGGCGCCCTACTTCAGCGACGAGGTGGTAAACAATCTTCCGGTAAATACCAACTGGATGGATCAGATGTTTAAAAGTAACGTACCTACTCAAAACTATGTATTAGGAGTACAGGGAGGCGGAGCTAACTCCACTTATTCTATGTCTCTTGGATATACCAGCCAGGGAGGTATTGTTGGTGGCTCTGATATTTCTTATTTCGACCGTTATAATTTCAGAATAAACTCTGAACATAATTTATATGAGAATATTGTTAAGATAGGAGAACATCTTACGTTCAATTATCAAAACAGTCATGGAATTTTGGTAGATGGGCAATACAATAACACTTTACGTAGTGCTTTCGGTGTTAGCCCCTTTTTGCCTATGTATGACGATGCCGGCAATTATTACCCCAGTGACAGAAAAGGCTGGTATCCCGGAAAGCCCGACCAGTCATGGAATAACGGAGAAGCCAACCCCTATGCTGTAATGGATTATACCACGAGGAACAGGAACAGCAGCCAGGGGTTATTTGGGGATGTGTACGTGCAGGTAGAACCCATTAAAGGGCTTAAGTTCCGGTCAAGCCTCGGTTTAAATTATTATTCAAACCAAAGTCATGGCTATACGCCGGTGTATCACCTGTCTATTTATTCATTTAATGACACCGCTAAAGTGACCCAGTCTATGGGTAATGGACGGACAATTCAGTTTGATAATTTACTCAGTTATGATTTCGATGTGCACGCAGATCATCATTTTAGTGTAATGGTGGGTAGTTCTTCGCTGAAACAACAAACGGTGGCTATGAACGGCAGCAACTGGGATCTGCGTATTGCCGATATGCAACACGCTTATTTATCTGTTGCCCAGAATGTGACCAGGGGCGCACCTTATATGAGTGTTGGCGGAGGGCCAACTGCAAGCGCGCTCATGTCTTATTTCGGAAGGTTTCAGTATGATTTCCAGGAGAAGTATTTACTGAATGTCACTTTCAGGGGAGACGGATCATCGAGGTTTGCGCCGGATAAACGCTGGGGCTATTTCCCTTCCGTGTCTGCAGGATGGGTAGTTACCAGGGAAAACTTCATGCAGGATGTTCACTGGCTTGATTTCCTCAAGATACGTGGTAGCTGGGGACAAGTGGGAAATCAGAATGTGGATGCTTACCAGTTTTTATCGCCTATCAGTTTCGCCAATGCAGGTTATATCTTCGGACCTGTTGAAGGGGTAAATACACAGGGCGCTTATCCCAGCCGCATTGCCAATCCCAATGTAAAATGGGAAACTTCAGAACAGACCAATATAGGCTTTGACGCTACGGTATTACAGCGCCTGAATGTGACTTTTGAGTATTATGTCAAAAAAACAAAAGACTGGTTGATCAGAGTCCCCATCCTGGCTACTGCCGGAGCTGATGCGCCTCTTATTAATGGTGGTGATGTGAAAAATACGGGTGTTGAACTGAGCCTTAGCTATAGCAACAGTATCGGTAAAGACTTTAATTACAGTATTGGTGTAAATGGTGCGTATAACAGAAACAGAATAGGAAATATACCTACCAACGATCATGTGATCCATGGTAGTACCAATTCGCTGTATGCCAATGCAGGCGAGTTTTACCGTGCTGCAAACGGAGAACCGGTTGGTTACTTCTGGGGATACAAAACTGCCGGCCTTTTCCAGACAGAAGATGAAGTACAGGCTTATAAAGGTAAAACAGGAGCGCCTATTCAACCTAATGCCAAGCCTGGCGATGTTCGTTATGTTGATTTAAATGGAGATGGTGTTATTGATGCCAGCGACAAAACAAAAATCGGGGATCCTAATCCTGATTTGACATTTGGGTTTAATATAACCCTTGGCTGGAAAGGTTTTGATTTCTCCGTACAGGCATCTGGTGTATCAGGTAATCAACTGGTGCAGTCATGGAGAAGCCCGGGTGGTTTTGCCAATTACTCTACTGAGATCCTTGGTCGCTGGCACGGCGCGGGAACATCTAATAGAATTCCGAGGGTAACGGAAGATGGTGTCAACTGGGCCCAGTTCTCCGACCTGTATATTTACGACGGTAAATTTCTTCGTATCAACAATATTACGCTGGGCTATGATTTTTCCAGATTGGCAAAGAAAAGTTACCTGGGTAAATTGAGAGTTTATGCGTCTGTACAAAATGCCTTCACCTTTACCAAATATAATGGCATGGACCCTGAGGTAGGATATAATGAAGGTTTTTCATCCGGAGTGGATGTAGGTTATTATCCCCGGCCCAGAACTTTTATGGTAGGCGCAAATATCCGTTTTTAATTTAAAATGAATTGGCGATGAAAAACTTAAAATCTTATATACTGGTTACCGCATTGTTATCATTGATGGCCTGTAAAAAGAGCTTTCTGGATACAGAAGACGTGACCTCTGCTACTGAGCAGAACTTTTACAAAACACCGAATGATGCCTGGAAAGCGCAGGTAGGTGTTTATGACGGATTACAACGTGTATGGTCCGGTGGGGTAGCCTTTCCTGTTGCCTCCACCATCATGTCTGACGAAGCGTTTGGCGCTACAGGCAATGCTGATGGCTTCGGCTATCAGATGATGGATGAATTTGACAAGCTCCGTTCTCCTTCCGACCAGGATATGTTTGGTGATTCATGGAGCCTTTATTATAAGGCTATTTACCGCGCCAATATGTTGTTGTCGCACCTCGACGGGATAGATTGGCAGGGGAATACCAGTTTGCGCAATACCTATGAAGCGGAAACAAGATTTATCCGTGCCTATTGTTACTTTGATATGGTAAGGTTATGGGGTAATGTTCCATTGATCACTAAGCCTACCACTGATAATGTGCCACAGGCCAATCCGGACGATGTTTACAAACTGATTACCGACGACCTGAAATTTGCGGCTGCTAACCTTGCAGCCACCAGTTATGGCAGCCAGGACCCTTCCACCCGCGGACGGGTAACCAAATGGGCCGCTGAGGCACTGATTGGCCGCGTGTACCTGTACTACACCGGCTATTACAATAAGCCCGACCTGGTAGGAGCCGTGTCAAAAGCACAGGCCCTGGCTTACCTGGAGGATGTTATTAATAACGGCGGATTTGGTTTGGTCGACAAATTTGCCAACTTATGGCCCGCAGCTTCACTGAATAGTTATGTAGGGGAGGATAATAAAGAAACCATATTTGCTATCAAGTATACCTATACGAGCGACTGGAATGGAAATGTAGATGGTAACACCTGGATGGTAATGTATGGTATCCGTATTCAAAGTATTTATCCATACGGAATGGGCTGGGGAGGCGCCACAGTGAATCCAAAGCTCTGGAATGCCTATGCTCCGGGTGATAGCCGCAGAAATGCCTCTATCATCTCCATAAAGGATGAAAAGCTCGATTTTCAGAATATAAAGGATCAGCGGGAGTATACAGGCTACAACATTAAAAAATATACCCCTATGGCAGATGAGGCCGGGAGAAGCCTGGCAGAAAAAATGGGAGGAGCGAGTTTTATGATCAGCCAGTTCCAGGATTATGTGTCTATCCGCTATGCCGATGTATTGTTAATGGCAGCTGAATTGGGTGCTGCCGGTGCGCAAACTTACTTTGACGATGTTCGCAAAAGGGCATTTGGTGCTGCTTTTGTGCAGATTCCGGTAAATAAGGAGAATATTATGAACGAAAGACGACTGGAATTCGCCGCGGAAGGCATCCGTTACTGGGATTTGCTTCGCCAGGGTATAAATGTTGCCGCAGCGGCCATTGCCGAGTCTACAACGGTTCAAAATGGAGGCGTAAATACCACCAAAACCATTTTAGCCTCGAAGATCGTGGAAACAAAAGGCCTGGTACAGGTACCATATTCCCAGATTACTTTATCTAATAATGTATTGAAACAAAACGCCGGGTGGTAAGATCCCCCTGTTTCCCTTAAAATCATCCATTCTAATAATATAATATAATATAGATCAGGAAAGCCGGTTTGGGAGAAATTGCCGATGTTGGATGAATGCAAACATGACGCTTCCGGCTTTCCTGATTTTCTAATAACCGGGTGTTATTTCTATAACGCGTAACCGGGAAAACGATAATCTCTATACAGGCAGCGATCAGGGGATCTGAAGAATGACAGGCTATTTGTAACATTTGGCGCCCCTAGTTGAATCAACCAGACCCCATGAATGAGCTGCTATAACTATAGCTTTACAACATTTAATCCACGTATATGAAACTACAATTACAACCACTTCACATGCCAGCCTGTGTCCCATTTAGGGAGTTGGCAGGCCATTCTGTTCATAGGATAGAACACGGCCGTCCTTTTACCGTTATGATGTCTTTACCATTTCACTCACCTCAAAAGTACATTTTATAGTTATCAGGTCATATTTAATAAATGGATAATAAGACCAGCTCTTGAAAAAATTGCCGCTTTAATAGCCTGGCTCCCGTTATGAATGTTCTGGCCTAATGAAATGTCATCTCCGCCTATCGGGGATAATCATCCACACAAGTAAAAAATTATCAAATGAAGTCAACCAAAATGATTCGCTCGCGAATACTGCCGCTATTGGGTATCCTTTTGGGGTTCCTTTCCAGCACAAGCCTTTCTGCACAAACAATAAAAATAGCCGGTAGGGTCATCAATAAAAGTTCTTCTGCCATCCCCGGGGCAACCGTTACCTTAAAAAACACCAATCGCTTTGTTATTACCGATGAAGCGGGCAAATTTACCATTGATGCTTCTCTGGGGAACACCCTGGTAATTACCATAATAGGCTATCAGAAGAAAGAAGTAGTGATAAATAAAGCCACCCCTATCGAAATAGCGCTGACGGAAAATATTTCGCAGCTGGGAGATGTAGTGGTGATTGGCTATGGTAAGGTAAGACGCCCCGATGTAACCGGCGCTATCTCTTCTGTTTCCGGTGATGAACTCCGTAAAACGCAACCGGTGACCTTTGACCAGGCCCTGCAGGGAAAAGTTCCCGGGCTGGTAGCCCAGCAAATATCTGGTCAGCCCGGCGGAGCGGTATCTGTACAGATCCGCGGCCTGTCTTCTTTTGGAGGCGGCTCGCCTATGTACGTTATCGACGGGATTATTATTGGCGGTACTGCCACATTGGGCGCCGGTGTGAATCCACTGGCAGGGATCAACCCGTCTGAAATTGAATCTGTTGACGTATTGAAAGATGCTTCTGCAACGGCCATTTATGGTTCCCAGGCCACCAACGGTGTAATAGTGATAACCACCAAACGGGGTCAGATCGCTCCGCCCAGCATTACTTACGATATGTACACCGGCTATCAGCAGATACCTAAAAAGTTGCCCCTGATGAACCTGAGAGAATATGCCTCTTTTATAAACGACAGGAACACCGGATTGGGATGGGGATTTGATACCCGCCCGGAATTCGCGAATCCCAAGTACCTTGGCGATGGCACCGACTGGCAGAAGGAGCTTTTCAGAAATGCCCCGATGTCCAGTCACACGCTCACTATCAGCGGGGGAGATGTCAGAACCCAATACCTGCTGTCCGGTTCCTATTTCAACCAGGAAGGTATAGCCCTCGGCTCCAACTTTCGCAGGATGTCATTAAGACTGAATCTTGACAATAAAACGACCAACTGGTTGAAGATCGGTACCAGCCTGCAATTGGTTAACATAAAAGAAAGTGTGAATTCTACCAGTTCCAATGTAATTAATACGGCATTAAGTCAGACACCGGATATAGCGGTGAAAAATGAAGATGGCAGCTGGGGTGGCGCCTATAATCCGAATGGATGGGTGAATAGCACTGTAAATCCCTATGCCATCGCCCTTATTAATAAAGATGAGGTAAAGAGGAACCAGCTTTTTGGAAATTTATATGCTGAAATTGCATTTACCAAAGACCTGACCCTTCGGAACGAGCTAACAGGAAGTTTTTCGATGGCTACAGAAGACCGGTTTAATCCCTCCTATACCTTTGGGCTTGTAAAAAACACTACCAACAGCGCATCTTATAATTTTTCCCAGAACCTGTATAGTACCATAAGGAATTTCCTGACCTATGCCCATTTGTTTAAAAACAAATACAATGTAAATGTGTTGCTGGGCCATGAAGCACAATTGGGAACCAATGAAAATTCTTCTGCAGGCAGAACTAATTTCCCTTCCAACAATGTACAGGTGATCAGCAGCGGGGATCCAACCACCGCCACCAACGCTGGCAGTAAAGGACAAAATGCCCAGGAATCATACTTTGGCCGCTTAAACTTTGGTCTCAATGATAAATACCTGTTCACCGCCAATGTCAGGGCAGATGGCTCCTCTAAGTTTGCTCCTGAGAACCGCTGGGTAACTACCTACTCAGGCGCTTTTGCCTGGAAATTAAATAATGAAGAGCTCCTGAAGCAGGTTAAGGCACTGAATGAGTTAAAGCTGCGTTTGGGCTATGGTTTAACAAATAACCAGAATATCCGCGATTACGCCTATACATCAACGCTGGCTACAGTAGCTACCGGACTAACAGGTATCGCACAGCTCACCCAGAATGTGGGTAATCCATATGTACAATGGGAAAAAACAAAGTATGCAAATATAGGACTGGACGGTACGCTCTTTAACTGGAGAATAAATTTCTCTGTGGATTTCTACAATCGTAAAACGGATGGACTGGTGCTGCAGATCCCTTTGCCCCTGTATTCCGGTACGTCTATCGGTTACGCGCCGGGCGCACTGGATGCGCCTTACGTGAATGTGGGCACAGTTAATAACAAGGGCTTTGATTTCAGGATCAGTTCAACCAATATTAAAGGGAAAAATTTCACCTGGAAAACTGATGTAACCGTTTCGCGCAATATCAACGAAGTATTGAAGCTTAACACTGATGGTGCTTCGCTGGACAGGCAATATAGCAAAACCGTTGTGGGCAGGTCTATTGGAGAGTTTTACGGGTATGTGATCGATGGAGGAGTATTTGCGACACCGGAGGATTTCAAGACCCACGCTTTACCAACTAAAAATGGTGTGCCTTTACCTGTAGGGGCTGCCGGTGGAAGCATCTGGTACGGGGATCTGAAGTTCAAGGATTTTAACGGCGATGGCGTAATTGATGAACATGATCAAACGTTTTTGGGTTCTCCCATACCTAAATACCAGCTTGGTTTCAACAATACCTTCTCGTATAAAAATTTTGACCTGAATATATTTTTTGCCGCCAACGTTGGCAATAAAGTATATAACCAGCTTCGTATAAATGGTGAATATCCTGGTACCAGTTACGGATATCTCAGGTCATTAATGGACTATGCAAAACTTACATTAATTGATCCGAACGGAAGCGCCACTGATATTAATAATATAAAGGTGACCAACCCGGAAACCAGGATTGTGGGAATAAGAAATGATAATACCAATGATAATAACCGGAACTCTGATAAGTTCGTGGAAAACGGATCTTTTTTAAGATGTAAGAATATTTCTTTAGGATATACGCTTCCGGAAAGCCTGATTTCAAAGGCCAGTATTAAGTACCTGAGAGTTTATGTCAATGTTTCAAATGCTTTCATCATTACCAACTATAAGGGAATGGATCCTGAGATCGGATCATGGGACCCACTGAGCGCCGGCGTGGATGGTGGCTATTATCCGCAGCCACGGGTGTTTACCGTTGGAGCCAGCATTAAATTGAATAAATAAAATATTCATCTGTCAATATCAATAGTTATGAGATCAATATTGGACAAAATAATTGTGTTCCTGTTTATAATAATAACAATGACAGGATGCTCCAAAAGTTTTTTGGACCGTCCGCCATTGTCACAAATAAGTGCCGATAACTTTTATAAAAGCACCAATGATCTGAGGCTGGCAACGGCGGCGTTGTATGCGGGCAGCCCCTGGGCCGACTGGAACTATAACTGCTATTTGCCTGTTGGAGATGTGCTGAGTGGAAATATGGCGGTAGGTTACTGGGGAGATGCGGTACAATTGAATACTTTTACCGTTACCGGTATGAACGGGATTATGATCGCCAACTGGAAGTCGATGTATAAGATCATCGCACATTGTAATGTTACCATTAGTGCCATCCAGCAAAAAGCACCTGATACAATTCCCGATAGGGACAAGAATGCTGCAATAGCTGAAGCCCGGTTCATACGCGGGTATGCCTATTATAATCTCGCCGTGCATTGGGGCGCTGTTCCTGTGATTGAAGATAACAGCAAGTTGATTATCACTCCCCTGGTTAACCGTATAAAAACGGAAGACGTATATAAATTTGCGATCAATGACCTGACATTTGCAGCCAGTCACCTTCCCGCTGCCGATGTTGGAGGAAGAGTAACTACCTGGTCCGCGCAGGGTATGCTGGCAAAGGTTTATTTAACAGCTGCGGGGTTGAACCAGCAGGGCACCAGGAACCAGCAATTCCTTGATAGCGCAGCAAAATACGCAGGAAATGTGTGTAAGAACAGCGGGCTGGCGTTGGTAGGTAATTATGCAGATATTTTTAAAACCCAGTTTAATGATAATCCTGAGTCACTGTTTGCATTGCAATGGGCTCCGGGCGGCTCCTGGCTGGAAGGCAATATGCTGCAGATCTACTCCACGAGCCCCGAAATATCTGCCAATGGCTCGGCCGGCTGGTTTGGCATAGGGCCAACAGTGGATATGTACAAGTTATACGCTACAAGAGATTCAATAAGGCGTAAGGCTACGTTTATGATCAACGGCGACTATTATCCTGAGCTGAATGCCGCCGGCGGTGGATTTAAATATACCGGCTCATGTGCGCTGAAAAAACATATTATCGGCACAAACAAGGATAACAGCGCCCCCACCATGACTCAAACCTCTTCCACAGAGCACAATGCATTACTAAGACTGGCGGATGTTTATCTTCTGTATGCGGAGGCCATACTGGGTAACAATGGTTCCACAAGCGATGCTGATGCCCTTTTATATTTTAACAAAGTTCGCACGAGGGCAGGAATGCTCCCCGCACCTAAAATAGATGCCGATAGCGTGCTGCTTGAAAGAAGAATTGAGCTGGCAGCAGAAGGGCAGTACTGGACAGACCTGGTGAGGTTATCTTATTATAATCCCACAAAAGCAATCAATAAATTAAAAGGTGAAGCGCGCGTAACCTTTACGTTGACAGACGGTGTTTTAACACCTGCCAGTCCATACGGGGTCATCACTCCTCCCACTATCCAGAGCTTTACTTTCCCAATACCTTCTTCTGAGGTGACTGCTAATCCAAAGCTGCAGGAACCCCCGGTATCATATTATTAAAAGAAACTAAAACTATTATACCGTGAATAAAGTAACATTCCACCAAATATATAGAAGCTGGCCGCTTTTTGTGCTCGCGATGATTTTTACCTGTATACAATCTGCCTGTAAGAAGGATGTAACAACAGGAGGCCCGGAAATAACAAGCGTTAGAAATTACGCAGCGTCTCCTGCAGACACTCTTGTCAGCACTATCATTACCGGTCAGCGGGTAGTGTTGATAGGGCACAATTTAAAGGATGCAGTACAGATATCCTTTAATGGCGTACCGGCTTCCATCAACAGCGTATTGTTTTCCGATACCAGCGCTACAGTGCTGGTACCTGAGGTGATACCATTTCCATCGGTACCTGCGGAAAGCCTTAACACCATCCGCTATGTTACCCGGCAGGGGGCCACTACCTTTACATTCAGCATTGCTGCGCCACCGCCGTCCATCACCGCTGTTTCCAATGAAAATGCCAAAGAGGGTGATTCCGTGTACATCTCCGGGCTGAATTTATTTTTTATAAGTGAACTTTCCTTTGCAGGTACAGCGATCACTCATTTTTCGGAAGCTACTGATGGTACCTCTGTCGGATTTGTACTGCCTGCGCTTACCCAAAGCGGGCCGGTGGTGGTCAATACCAAATCCGGGATTGCTACCACCCCTTATAATGTGAATGATGATAAAACAGGTGTGCTCTGCAATTTTGATGATATCAACACCTTTAGCTGGGGCACCAACACCGATAACAGCAGCGTCGCTTTCCCGGGAAACAGGGGCTACTATGCGGTGCTGAAAAACGACGTATTGCCGGCAGGTGATGGTAACTGGTGGAATGGGGGACGGAGCATAAATACCAACGATGTTCAGTGGATTCCTACTGATAGTTTAGGCGTTTCCATTGATGATTATGCTTTGAAGTTTGAGATCAATGTTCCGGCTGCATGGAGCGGTACTTCTATTTATGTAGTAAAAGGTTACGCATTCGATTACCTGGCCCGGTATGAACCCTGGCAAGGCACTAATGGTGCTGTTACTCCTTTTACTACAAAAGGCTGGCATACTGTAACGATTCCTTTATCGCTGTTCAGAACCAATGATGGTAAAGGCACGGCAGCTGCTGACCTGACCACTTTGTTGGGAGCCACTGCCACCGGTGCTGTAAATATCCAGACCAAAAACTTTTCCGGCTCTCCTTCGGCTTCCGGTTTACAGGCCGCTGTTGATAATATCAGGGTGGTGAAAATTAAGTAGTATCAATAACTTTTAACCCGATTATATGAATGTGAGAATCAGCAGAAGGTATGTAATTATAGGCCTTCTCCTTTTTGCCGTGACGGCTGTGTGTTGTAGTAAGAAGAGCACTGTTACACCAGAGTTGTCAGTTTCTTTATCAGAAATTATTTTCCAGCCCGAGGGAGGCGCTACGGACGTTTCTATTGCCAGTAATGTAAACTGGAGCGTCAGCAATCCGGCTTCCGCCTGGTTGCAGGTAAGCCAGACAAGTGGTAATAGTGGAAACGCAGCTGTCAGGGTAACCACCGTACCTAATAACACCGGCGCAAGCCGGTCGGCGGTGTTGATGATCAACGCCGGAAGCAGCCAGGTACGTAGGATTAATATACAACAGTCGGGCAGTTTATATCCAAGCTACAATATATCACCGGCGCCGGCAGATGCAAGCGGTATGGGAAGCAATGCCGTACAGCTGGCGGCAAAATTCAAACTGGGCTGGAATATTGGAAATACCATGGAAGCTATTGGCGGAGAAACTGCCTGGGGAAATCCCCTGATCAGTGAAAGCTATATCCAGGCTGTAAAACAGCAGGGATTTAACGCCATCCGGCTGCCTTGCTCATGGGACCAGCATTCGGATAAAGCTACTGCCAAAATACAGGACGACTGGTTAAACCGCGTAAAGCAGGTAGTACAGTATTGCGTGAATAACGACATGTATGTGCTACTCAACATCCATTGGGATGGCGGCTGGCTGGAAAACAATATTAACAGGGCAAAGCAGGATTCTGTTAATGCAAAACAAAAAGCATTCTGGGAACAGATCGCTACCAAAATGCGGGATTTTGATGAGCACCTGATGTTTGCCAGCGCCAACGAACCTGCCGCAGAAAATGCCGAACAGATGGACGTTCTCAGCAGTTATCATCAAACTTTTGTCAATGCGGTGCGGTCTACCGGTGGGCGCAACAGTTACCGGGTACTTGTGGTGCAGGGGCCATCAACGAATATTGAAAAAAGCAATGAGCTGATGAATACACTTCCTGTTGATGCCGTGAAAGACCGCATGATGGTGGAAGTACATTATTACTCTCCTCCCCAGTTCTGTATACTGATGGACGGCGATGCATCCTGGGGCAAAATGTTTTATTACTGGGGCGCCGGCCATCATTCTACCATTGAGCCTGAACGCAATGCTACCTGGGGTGAAGAAAGCGAAGTGGATAAATCTATGAGTCTTATGAAAACGAAATTCACCGGTAAACAGATCCCTGTTATATTAGGTGAATACGGTACTTACCGGCGCGGAAACAGCAGGTACGTGCCCAAGGATCTGGCCACTCACAATGATGCTGTTGATTATTGGCTGACGTATGTAACCAGGCAGGCAATTGCCAATGGTATGAAGCCCTTTTACTGGGACACCGGCGGCGCGCTGGACAGGCGTAATAATACAGTGCTTGATCAACGCACTATGAATGCACTCAGGGCAGGTGGCAATTAACTTTACAATTCTTCCTGTTAAAGAGCGGCTTAAGCGTAATAAAAGAATTTGAAACCTGATGGAAATTAAAAGAATAGCAAGGCAACTGGTGCTGGGGCTTACCGGCCTGTTGATAGGAGGTATGGCCAGCGCACAGTTGCCGGTAAATGACAGTAAGCGGGAGGAAAAGATCCGTTCCCTGGTACGCAGGATGACCCTGGCAGAAAAGGTTAGCCTGCTGCATGGAAATTCAAAGTTTTATGTATCAGGAGTAGCGAGATTGGGGATTCCGGAATGGGCATTGAGCGATGGCCCGCATGGGGTGCGTGCGGAAATAAACCGGCACGACTGGGCTTATGCCGGGTGGACCAATGACTCTGCTACCTGCTTTCCGCCGGGAACTGCACTGGCGGCTACCTGGAATCCTAAACTGGCTTATGAGCGTGGGATTGTATTGGGAGAAGAGGCCCGTTACCGGAAAAAGGACATCTTACTGGGACCTGGTATCAACATTATCCGTTCACCGCTTTGTGGAAGGAATTTTGAGTACATGAGCGAAGATCCGTTGCTTATTTCAAAAATGTCTGTTGCCTATATCAGGGCGTTGCAGTCGAAAGATGTGGCCGCAAGCGTAAAACACTGGCTGGCCAATAACCAGGAAACACATAGAGATTCCGTTGATGTGCACATGAGTGAGCGCGCCTTACGGGAAATTTACCTGCCGGGATTTAAAGCATCGGTAACGGAAGGCGGCGCCTACACGGTAATGGCGGCGTACAATAAATTCAGGGGCGACTGGTGTTCTGAAAATGAATACCTGAACAGGGAAATTCTTCGTAAAGAGTTTGGTTTTAAAGGGGTATTGATGACCGACTGGGCAGCAGCACATTCCACTGTGAAAGCGGCATTAACCGGGCTTGACCTGGAAATGGGAACGGATAAGAAAGACTACGATGAATGGTACTTTGCCGATCCATTGATCAGCGCTGTAAAGGAGGGGAAAGTTCCCGTTGCGGTTGTTGATGAAAAGGTAGCGAACATATTGCGGGTGATGATGGCGACCAGAATGTTTGATGAAGGAAAACGGGAAAAGGGAAAAATGAATACGCCGCAGCATCAGCAGGCAGCATATAACGATGCCGTTGAAGCAGCAGTATTATTACAGAATAATGGAAATATACTTCCGGTTGATTTCAAAAAAATAAAGTCGGTTGCCATTATCGGCGATAATGCTACGCGCAGGCATTGCGATGGAGGGCTGAGCTCTGAAATAAAGGCGCTGTACGAAATTACGCCGCTGGAGGCTATCCGGAAAAAATTCGGAGCTGATGTAAAGATCAACTTTGCCCGGGGATATGAAAAGCAATCCTCTTTTAAAGAAGGCAGCAATACCGGTCAGACAAACGTTAATAAGGTTGATTGGAAATTAATTGACGAAGCCGTTAAAGTGGCAAAAGAATCAGAAGTGGTGATCGTTTTTGGAGGATTAAATCATGATTTTGATACAGAATCTTCTGATAAGCAGAATATGGACCTGCCTTATGGGCAGGATGTATTGATCCGTGAAGTAGCAAAGGCTAATCCAAATACCGTGGTGGTTATTATAGCCGGATCACCGGTAAAATTATCAGGCATTGTTCAACGGGTGCCCGCAATATTATGGTCCTGGTTTGGCGGGATGGAAGCAGGCAATGCGGTGGCTGACCTGTTGAGTGGTAAAGTGAGCCCTTCGGGTAAGCTGCCATTTACATTGCCGGTATCACTGGACCAGTCGCCTGCGCACGCATTGGGTAATTTCCCGGGAAGAGAGCTTAGTGTAAATTATGAAGAAGATATTTTAGTAGGATATCGTTGGTTTGATACAAAGAAGATTGTTCCTCAGTTTCCATTTGGATACGGGCTCTCCTATACCGGGTTTTCAATCAGTAATTTTTCTGCAGACAAAACCAGTTATGGTAAGGATGAAACTATTCATGTAAAATGCACGATAACAAATACAGGTTCCAGGGAAGGTGCAGAGGTGGTGCAGTTGTATGTAAGTGATCCGCAGTGTTCTGTGTTACGCCCTGAAAAGGAATTGAAGGCTTTTGAAAAAGTTTTTCTTCAGCCTGGCGAAACGAAAACGGTTGAACTGGTGGTGAAAGTTGCTGATCTGGCATTTTATGATGAGGCAAAGAAGTCCTGGAATGTAGAAGCAGGTGATTTTGTATTACATATTGGAAATTCATCCCGCAATATTTCATCCTCTGTGAATATCCTGGTGAAGTGAGATTAAATACCAAAGATCGTATAGAACATTATAAAAAATAAAATGAGTAACAGGTATTTATTTATTTCGATCCTATTTATTATTGCCAGCCATATTTGCCTGGCCCAAACAGATAAGGTTTCCTTTAAGGCGGATACGGTACCTACTTTTCCTGATCCGCCTGCCGGGTTTAATGCGCAGCGTAGTAATGTGCCCCGCGGGAAATTAACAGTGGTTCAGTACCAATCCAAAACGCTTGGGAAGCTCCGGGAAATGAGCGTATATACGCCTCCCGGGTATTCCCCGGATAAGAAATATCCTGTGCTGTACCTGTTGCATGGTTTGGGGGCAGATTACCGTCAATGGATTGAATGGTGCCAGGCAGATAACATTGCAGACAACCTCATTGCAGAGGGCAAAATCCAGCCTGTAGTGATGGTTTTCCCCAACTGCGATACCAGGCTTACTGTAACAGATACATCGTCTGCCAGCCGTTCAGGAAGGGCAGATAATTTTGAAGGATACAGAAAACCATTTGAGGATGACCTGTTGAAAGATATAATTCCATACATCGATTCGCATTATTCCACTATCAGTAACAGCGAACACCGTGCATTGGCAGGTTTGTCGATGGGCGGAGGACAGTCCTTAAATATAGGTTTGCATCACCTGGAAACATTTGCCTATGTAGGCGGATTCTCTTCCGCACCCAATACCAACAAGTTTGGTGGCATGTATACGGATGTTCAATTTGTTCCTGATATTAAAGCTGCCCGGGAAAAGCTGAAACTGTTATGGATAGGATGCGGTAACAAAGACGGCCTTTTCCGGATCAGTGAAAAGGCCCATCAGTACCTTAGTGAAACTGGCATCCCACATGTCTGGAATGTAGATACTAACGGGCATGATAATACTGAGTGGGATCGTAACCTGTACCTGTTTTTCCAACAGGTTTTTAAATAGTTATAAGAGGGGAAAAAAATACCAGAAGATGAAAAAAGTTGTCTTTTTTTTGTTGATCCTGCTTTCTGCGGTGGCAGAAACATTGGTTGCACAAAGAATAAAGAAACCGGTTATTCCTGAACGGATCATTAATATTGACTTCAAAAAAACAGCCGGTAAGCTCAATACCATGTTTAATGAATGCGTTGGCGCAGGCCGCGCCAATGAAGGGCTTCGGGCCGACTGGCAGCAGCAGCTTTCTTATGTAAGAAAGGAATGCGGTTTCAGGTATATCCGTATGCATGGCCTTTTAACAGACGACATGGCTGTATATACTGAAGACAGTAAGGGGAACCCGGTTTATAACTATATGTACATTGATGCTTTATTCGACTTTTTGCAGAGCATTGGAATGAAACCCTTCGTGGAGCTGGGTTTTATGCCTTCCGCGCTGGCCAGCGGGTCTAAAACAATTTTCTGGTGGAGAGGCAACGTGACTCCGCCAAAGGATTATGAAAAGTGGGGAGCATTGGTGAAGGATCTTACCCGGCATTTTACGGAGCGTTATGGCGCCGATGAAGTAAAGACCTGGTATTTTGAAGTTTGGAATGAACCTAACCTGGATGGATTCTGGGCAGGGAGCCAGAGCGACTATTTCAAATTGTATACTTACAGCGCCAGGGCGATTAAGAGCATAAACCCCTCTTACCGTGTAGGAGGGCCGGGAACTGCGGGAGCCGCCTGGGAGCCTGAAATGATTGCCTATTGTGAGAAGAATAATGTACCTATAGATTTCATCAGCACTCACGCCTATGGGGTGAAGCAGGGATACCTCGACGAATTTGGCAACTCGGGTACCGTACTCGATAAAAATCCTATGAGCGTAAGTGGCGATGTGATTCAATCACGGAAAGAGATTGCCGGTTCCGCTATGCCTCATCTGGAACTTCATTATACCGAATGGAGCGCTTCTTATACTCCGGCTGATCCTATCCACGACAGCTATCATGAAGCCGCCTATGTGCTGCAAAAAATTAAACAGGCGGGCAAAGCTGCCAATTCAATGTCTTATTGGGTTTTTACTGATATTTTTGAAGAGCCAGGTCCCCGTTTCACGCCTTTTCACGGAGGCTTTGGCATGCTGAATACGCAGGGCATTAACAAACCGGTATTCTATGCGTACCAGTTTTTGAACAGGCTGGGGAACACTGAGTTGGTAAATACCGATTCTACTTCCTGGGTATGCAGGGATTCCGCAGGAAATATTCAGGCGCTGGTCTGGGATTTTACCAATACGCATCCGGGCGACTCCGTGCACAACCAGCAATACTATATTCGTGACCTCCCTTCCAGATCTAAAGGAAAGCTGAAGGTCAATATCGCAAATGTTCCCCGCGGTACCTATGCTCTTGAAATTTATAAAGTAGGATATCATATTAACGATGCTTATTCCACCTATCTCTCCATGGGGAAACCGGCACAACTTACCAGGCAGGAAGTAGAACAAATAAAGAAGCAAAACGATGGTTCGCCGGTTACTAGGGAAATTGTTACTGTAAATGCTGATGGCTCCTTTGCACGGGAACTGGAGCTCCGTGAGAACGATGTTTTCTTTTTGAATATTATCAGGTTGCAGTGATGCCGGTTATGTAGTTCGGGTAGAGGCCGTAAAATAGTTAAGGCGGTAAAATAAATTAAAAGGAATGAATATTATTAATGAGAGGATTG
Source organism: Chitinophaga sp. OAE865 (assembly GCF_040546735.1). Classification (NCBI taxonomy): domain Bacteria; kingdom Pseudomonadati; phylum Bacteroidota; class Chitinophagia; order Chitinophagales; family Chitinophagaceae; genus Chitinophaga; species Chitinophaga sp. OAE865. The sequence goes on from NZ_JBEPOF010000001.1 coordinate 2,149,343, forward strand.
TTAGCAAAATGAAGCGCTTATTGTATTGGCTTATTCTTGGTCTTTGTTCCATTGGTACTATTCATGCGCAGGTAAAAGCGCCGGCTCCGTGTGGGCCTGTGCCTACGGAGAACCAGATGAGATGGCAGGAAATGCAGTATTATGCTTTTGTTCATTTCTCATTAAACACTTATACAGATCAATCCTGGGGATTTGGTAATGAGGATATCAACTTATTTAATCCTGCAAAACTGGACTGCCGTCAGTGGGCGCGTATATGCAAAGAAGCGGGCATGAAAGGAATTATATTAACCGCGAAACATCACTGTGGCTTTTGTCTCTGGCCATCCAAATACACAGAGTATTCTGTAAAGAATGCGCCATGGAAGAATGGAAAGGGGGATATAGTGCGGGAAATGGCGGATGCCTGCAAAGAATATGGTTTGAAGTTAGGAATATATTTATCGCCCTGGGACAGGAATCACCCGGATTACGGAAAGCCTGCATACATCACCTACTTCCGGAATCAGCTCACGGAGTTACTTACCAACTATGGACCGATTTTCGAAGTATGGTTTGATGGAGCAAATGGAGGCTCAGGTTATTATGGCGGGGCCAATGAAACGCGTGTCATTGACCGGACTACCTATTATGACTGGCAGAATACCTATAAGCTGATCCGCAGATTACAACCTGATTGCGTAATATGGAATGATGGTGGCGATAGAGGAGACCTGCGGTGGGTAGGTACCGAAGGTGGCTGGGTAGGAGAAACGAACTGGAGTTTACTAAATGCCAAAGGCGAGGTGGAGTGGAATATGTTGCATCATGGTTTGGAGAATGGAGATTCGTGGGTGCCGGCCGAAGTAAATACCTCTATCAGGCCGGAGTGGTTCTATCATCCGCACGAGGATGGCCAGGTAAAAACGGTACCCCAATTAATGGAAACCTATTATAACTCCATTGGACGTAACGGCACATTGCTTCTTAATATCCCGATTATGCCCAATGGCCTGATCCATCCGAATGATGAAAAATCGGCACTTGGACTGGCCAAAGCGGTAAAGGAAGCATTTGCAGTTAACCTGGCCACAAACAGGAAAGTAAAGGCATCAAATGTTCGTGGCAATACAAACAGGTTTGGGCCGGCTATGGCAATTGATAATGATAAAAATACCTATTGGGCAACAGATGATGATATTACGGACGCTTCCCTGACCATAGATTTTGGTAAACCAACCTCATTCAACCGTTTCGTGGTACAGGAGTATATCCGGCTGGGACAACGCGTGAAATCTTTCACAGTGGAAGCGCTTGTCGACGGAAACTGGAAAGAGCTTACCAAAGCAACTACCATCGGGTATAAGCGTATTCTCCGTTTCCCGGATGTGAAGGCAACTGCAGTCCGTTTGCATATTACCGGTTCAAAAAGCAGCCCTGTGATCTCCGGCATAGGAATTTATAATGCGCCTCAGATCCTTGCAGCACCTTCTATTATCAGAGACCAATCCGGTGAAATAACCATCACACCGGCAGATGCAGCATCCGTTCTGTATTATACCTCAGACGGCCGGCAACCTACTTCAACATCAAAAAGATATAACGGCCCCTTTCATGCAGATGGAAAAATAGAGATCAGCGCTATTGCCTACGAACCTGCATCGGGTAAAAGCAGTCCTGTATCACATGAAAAATTTGACATTTCCCGGAAACACTGGACAATTGCCGGTATCAATGACGAAAAGGCAAATCTCATCCTGGATGGTAAACCATCTACTGCGTGGCATCAGGGTAATGACAAAAAAATGCCTGTTGATCTTGTGATCGATCTGGGAGAAGAACAGCATCTATGCGGGTTCAGGTACCTGCCGGACCAGGGCAATACGGCCGGTGCAATTGCAAAATATCAATTCCTGGTTTCCCAAGACAATATTGAATGGAAACAGGCAGATGAGGGAGAGTTCCCGAATATAAGAAATAACCCCGTGTGGCAAACGAGGAATTTTTCACCGGTAAAGGCCCGTTATATACAGCTCCGATCCATGCAGGATGTTTATGGTAAAAGTAATGCCGGGTATGCAGAGGTAGATGTAATTACCCGGTAAACAATAGCATTATCCCCGGAATCACCGGGTACTGTGTAACCGTGGGCAGGGCAAAAATTCACGGCCGCCAAAACATTACGGCCATTGATAAGTTAACCCAAACGGGATGGATTATGCCATTTCCTGCTTTACATTTTTTCGCCTATATTGTAAGGTGTATTTAAGCCTGTACCTGGCCAATGCGCAACTTAAAGACTGTAGATATATGATTATATAATTATACAATCGGGTGCCGTATACTTATTTGCCAATTGCCACGTTATATGAAATCTTTTTTTAAAAAGCTTGTCTTCCTTGCAGCGTTCTTTCAGTTCCCTGCCTGGTATACGTCCTTTGCCGGCTACCCGGTGAGGGCCTATCTTGGGATTGATCAGGGTTTGTCGAACAATTTTGTAAGATGTATCTACCAGGATAAAAATGGGTTTATGTGGTTTGGTACTTATGACGGACTAAACCGCTATGACGGATATGAGTTCAAGATCTTTAGAAATAGTTTCAAAAACGACCGGTCACTGATTAACAACTGGATCAATGCCATCAGTGAAGATGAGAAAGGGAATTTGTGGATAGGAACAAGACAGGGAGCATGTGTTTACCAAAGTTTGTATGACAATTTTTCTTTCCTTTATTATTACACTCCTGGAAAAAAAGCGGAACAGCTAAAATCGGTTGTCAAAGACATTGAAGCGGACCTGCAGGGAAATATGTTTGTTGCTACAGCCGACCAGGGCTTGCTTTTTTTCCCAAAAGGAGAAAGGGTTGCCTACAGCATACCACTGGAGAAGGATGCCGGTTCATCTTATGATGCTACCTCAGTCAAAACAGGAAATGATAAAAATGTTTGGTTTTTTGTTTCTAACAAAGGACTGTATGTTTATGAGTATGGAACAAACAAGGCAAAGCTTGTAAATGCAACCATCAAATCAGCTAATTGTATTGAAGCGGCGAATGGTTATTTGTGGATAGGAACAAATGAGGGGCTGTTCCGGTACAATATCAATTCCAATTCCTTCGACAAAGTTTATAATGTAGCGAATGGAAAATTGAACTACAATGTAGTTGCAGGGATCACAATGAATAAAAGCAATGAATTGTGGATTGCAACAAATGGAGGCGGGGTTGTTATTTTGAATACAGAAACCGATGAAACACAATTTTTGTCGGGTACCAAAGAGGCTGGTTCTTTATCGAGCAATGCTGTTTATTCTATCTGGATTGACAAACAATCAAGAAAATGGATTGGCTGTTTAAGAGGTGGAGTCAATGTTATTGATCCCAATAAAGAACGTTTTCAAAATATTGTTTCCGGTAATTCCACAACCAACACGCTTGTCAGTAATTATATTTTGTCGTTTTATGAAGCACCCAACAGTGATTTATGGATAGGAACGGATGGAGGCGGCTTGAGCATTTGGAACAGGAGATTGAACTCGTTTACCAATTACCGCCACGAAAGTGGGAATCCATATTCATTAAGCGACAATTTTGTTACCGACATCCGGCCGGATTTTCAAAACAATATCTGGATAACCACCTATCGTGGAGGAGTAAATCGTTTTGACAACGGAAAGTTTGAGCACTATAACTGTGTTGACCCCCATAACGCTGCGCTCACTTTACGTCCTATAGGTCCGAATCTTCTTGAAGATGCTGAGAAAAATTTCTGGCTAAGCACCCAGCAATACGGCCTGTTTAAATTGAACCGGGAGAAGAGGGTTTTCGAATTGTTTGATGACAGGCTTAAGGATCTGTTTTCGCTGAAGGAAGATAAGAATAATGTTTTTTGGGGAGGCAACATCAATCATTTGGTTCAGATTGATAAGGTCAGCAAAAAACATGTTTCTTATTTTATTGGCAAGCCGGTTAATGTTATAACAGAAGACAGCTCAGGTAATTTTTGGCTCGGTACGGAGGGGGGAGGATTAATTCTGTTTGACAGGAAGCAGGGAAAAATTATTGCGCGTTACACTACAGATGAAGGACTGTGCAGCAATTCCGTATTGACGATCCTTGAGGATGCAGAAGGTAATCTTTGGATGAGCACTTTTAATGGTATTGCCAGGTTTAATCCCGGGAGCAAAACATTTAAAAACTATTATCAGGGCGATGGATTGCAAAGCAACCAGTTTAATTACCATGCTGCATTGAAATTAAGATCCGGTGAAATTGTTTTTGGTGGTATTAAAGGATTTTCTTTGTTCCGCCCCGAAAGTATTGCCATAGTTAATGGTAATCCCAAAGTTTTTTTAACAGGTGTGAAAGTTGCCAACACTCCGCTTGAACAGGATTCTTCACTTAAAATCCAAACCAGTTCCAATCGTATTGAGCTCATCAGAATACCTTATAATAAAGCCTTTCTTTCATTTGAGTTTGCAGCGTTGGAGTATTCTGCACCGGATAAGATTCAGTATGCCTATTATATGCAGGGATCGGATAAGGACTGGATCTATTGCGGGGAGACGAGGAAAGTAACTTATAACCATCTTTCAGAAGGCGTTTACACATTCAGGGTTAAAACAACCAATACCGAGGGTCAGTGGAACCAGGAAGAGGCGCAGATCAGGATCATTGTTCTCCCTCCCTGGTACAGGAGCTGGTGGGCATACCTGATATATACAGTGATGGTTGGCGGAGCTGTTTACTTTTATCTGCAATACCGCGCAAAGCGAACCAGGCTGCAATATGAAGTGAAAATTGCAAAGCTTAATGTAGAAAATGAGCGCCTGGAAAAGGAAAGGAGCCTGGCCGAACTGGCGGTGGAGAAAACGGAGCTGGAGAAGGAGAGAGCGGAGAGGGAAAGAGAACATGCCGAGCGTGAAAAGGAAAGGATCCTGAATAAGAAAGAAAGGGAAATTCATGAGAAGAAAATTTCTTTCTTCACCAGTATATCTCATGAATTCAGAACACCACTGACATTAATTATTAATCCCGTGAAAGAGTTACTGGGGAAGCGCTCCGGTGAACAAAATGACAAAGAGGAATTAAATGTTGTTTATCGTAATGCAAGGCGGATGCTCAGTCTTGTTGATCAGCTGCTTTTATTCAGGAAAACGGAGAGTGGTTTGGATAGTATAAAACCATCCAGGCTGAACCTTCATGACCTGGCGTACGAAGTGTATTTATGTTTTGTACGGCAAGCGAAAGCGCAGCGCATTAATTATATTTTTGATTGCCCGAATAGGAACCTGGAAATATATGCCGACAGGGAGAAACTTGAGATCATATTATATAATCTTCTTTCCAATGCATTAAAATATACTCCCGCTGATGGCAGCATAAAAGTGTTGTTTGAAGAATCAGAGGAAGATGTGGTGATCAGGGTTGAAGACAATGGTGCAGGCATTCCGTCTGCAACCGGAGAAAAGATCTTTGAAAAATTTTATAAGGCAGAAAGAAAGGGAGCCAGTTCCCCGGCTGGCTTTGGTATAGGTCTGTTCCTTGTAAAGCATTTTACAGAACAACATGAAGGAACGGTTTCCTATGAAAGTGAGGAAGGACACGGAACAACTTTTATATTAAAACTTCGGAAGGGTAAAGCGCATTTTGGCGCGGATGTTATTATTTCAGAAACAGAGGCTGTACCCCAATTGATCGAAGCGCTCAAGGAAGAGGCCGAAACCGGGGAGAATAATGAGAAAGAGGAACCTTTAACGGAACTGGTTTCTGAAAAGCAATCTATTCTGATCATAGATGATGATGAATCTATCAGGCAATATCTTGTCCGCTTATTTAAAGACACATATATAACATACCAGGCAGAGAATGGGGAAGCTGGTTTGGCTATGGCCCAAAAGTATTTACCCGACCTGGTTATTTCTGATATTCACATGAAGCAGATGAGTGGGATAGAGCTTTGTAAGGCAGTTAAGGAAAGCGAGCAGTTAAGCCATATCCCCGTTATCTTACTTACCGGCGCCACGTCTGATGAGCTCAAGTTACAGGGAGTGGAGGGAGGCGCGGATGATTATATTGTAAAACCTTTTGACAGTAAACTGGTGGTTGCACTGGTTACCACTCTTCTGAAGAACCGCCATGCGATTCAAAAATATTTTTACAACGAGATAACTTTCAACAAAAGCGATTTCAAGGTTTCTGCCGAATATAAAGAGCTTTTGGACAAATGCATTCTCATTGTTGAAAAGCATTTAAGAGATAAGAACTTTAGTATTCAAACTTTGCTCAGCGAGCTGGGCATGAGCCATTCCAACCTGCTTCGTAAAGTAAAACTGGTTTCCGGGCAGCCGGTAAATACCTTTATCCGGTCCATCCGCCTCAGGAAAGCCGCCGAGCTATTTATCAATACGGATTATAGTATCAAGGAAACCGCTTACACTGTGGGCATCAGGGATATTAAATATTTCCGGGAGCAATTCAATAAGCTTTTCGGTATGAACCCGTCTGATTATGTAAAGAAGTACCGTAAGGTTCATGGAAAGCAATATACGGTTGACAAAGAGTCTATCCTTCCTCAAACTAAATCCATTTAGTGAGGGGAAGAGCGGCATCATTATTATACGGCCCTTCCCTTATCCTGCGTTATAACCTTTTGCAGTTACTCATGATAATCTTTTTTCCGTCCATTCTTTAAGCATTGAGGGAGCAAGCGATCACAGAAACCTGGCTGTAGTAGCCAGAATGTCATGTGTTGTTCCTTGTTTATATATTTATTAGTGTCATAATGACGGTTTAAATTCACCCTTAAGTATTCATCATTGAGAGTTATAATCCCGGTTCCGGATACCAAACGGTGATCATCATCACAGATCCTCTAAATCGATTATCTGAAAAGACAAGTGATCGGCATTCCCGGAAGAGCGGTCAGGATGAATATGGTTATATATTAATTGTCAGTTTTATTTGAATACCCTGTTTTGGCGTTTCCACCCCCCTTTTTGGGAGTATACCCCCCTCCTGAATTTCCCAAAACATTTATTTTAAACAGGTAGATTTACGCTATCGATTTTTTAAACCGGTTTTTCTTCCGGTTTGGAACGATTTGATTTGAATAAGGGCTTTACCTATAAGTCAGGGCTGATACATCCGATTCCACGGTTTATGTCCACTGTCCGCCACTAAATCGATTAATAAAAAAATTTATAAAGGATCCTGATTGCTGGCTAAATGAAAAAGAAGATTTCCATACACGACATAGCCAAAGAACTTAATCTTTCAGCTACCACCATATCTTTTGTATTGAATGGCAAGGGGGATGAAAAGAAAATCAGTGAGGATGTTCGCAGAAAGGTATCAGATTATATAAAAAAAGTAGGCTATCAGCCAAACATGATAGCAAAAAGCTTACGAACGGGGAAATCCAATATTATAGGAATGCTGGTGGAAGATATTTCCGATCCGTTCTTCTCCGGTATTTCCAGGGGAATTGAAGCCATCGCATATAATCATAAGTATAAAATATTCTTTGCGAGCACTGAAAATGATACCGAGAAAACAAAAGTATTGATAAAATTATTCCGGGAGCGACAGGTAGATGGGTATATTATGGCGCCCCCTTCGGGCGTAGAAGATGAAATAAAGGCGCTTATGGATGATAATGTACCGGTGATCCTTTTTGACCGCTACCTGCCTTCTCTTAATACCAGTACTGTAATCATTGATAACTACTCCGGTTCATACCAGGCGGTAAGGCATCTGAGGGAAAATGGTTATTCCAACATTGCCTTCATAACGCTTAACTCGGAGCAAACGCAGATGCATGGCCGGCTGCAGGGTTATATCAAGGCTATGGAAGAGGGCCTGTGCGATCCGATCGTTGCAAAGCTCCCATATAAATCAAGTAGCCAGGTGAGTACAGAAAAATTAGTGCAGGAGTTTATTAAGGAACATGATAAAATTGATGCGATCATTTTTGCGACTAATTATTTAGCCACAAACGGGCTAAAAGCGATCAGGGATTTGGGATTAGCGATACCGGGTGATATAGCGGTAATAGGCTATGACGATAATACCCATTTTAATTTATTTTCTCCTTCCATCACAGCCGTAGCTCAACCAATAGAAGAAATAGCACAGGAAGTAGTACAGCAACTGATCAATGCTTTATCAGATGAAAGGGAAAGCAAAAAACGAAGAACGGTAACATTACCGGTTAAGTTAATTGTAAGAGATTCTTCTTTTCCCAAAGCGAAAAAGGAAATTATTCACACAGCGCCATCAACTATGAAGAACAGTTAATCGGTTAAGTAATCAATCAAAATTTCAATAATAACTAATAGGGTAAAAAGGCGGTTTTTACCCTAACAGAATTCTTTTGTCTTTTATAAACTTCCACTATGAAAAAAAATCTAACCGCAGATGTTCTGCTACCTTCAGGTATTTGGAGGCAAGTGTACGGTAAGGTTCACCTGGTTTTCCTGGCTGCAATGCTGTTTGTATTTTCTTCTGCCAGGGCACAGGTTGCCGATACAACAAAGGTTGATCCAAAATCCGGGGCTGCAGTTGAGATGCCGGAAAACGCCGCGATTGTTCCAATTCTTTATGGAGAGCAGGCGAAAAGCAGGTTACTCCAGTCGGTAGCCACTGTTTACACCAACCAGTTAATCACAACGCCAAGCCCGCAGTTCCTGCAGGCCCTACCTGGCCGCCTGCCCGGGCTGAATATCACTTTTGGCAGCGGAGGGCCAGGCCTGGACGGCAACGGGATGAGCTTCAACATCCGCGGCGCAAGGGCGCAGATCATCCTGATTGACGGTGTGGAAAGAGGGTACCAGTCTATCGACCCGGAACAGATTGAATCTATCACCGTATTAAAAGATGCACTTTCAACAGTGATGTTCGGTCAGCGTTCCTCGTACGGAATAATCTCCGTCAGAACAAAAAAAGGAGATGTAGGCAAGCCCCGTATTTCATTTACCGCCCAATCGGGTTTTGAAACGCCAACAGCTCTTCCCAAACCTTTGCCTGCCTGGCAGTATGCTACCCTGTATAATGAGGCCAGGCAAAACGACGCCGGTATAACACCGGTTATTCCTCAATATTCCCAGGACCAGATCGATGCCTATAAAAATCAAACAGATCCCTATACCTATCCTGATGTAGACTGGTACAACACCGTGCTGAGTAAAAGAGCCGGTGTATCGCGGTACAATCTTAATATACAGGGCAGTGGAAAAGGATTCAGGTATTTTGTTGACCTGGATAATATGAAAGAAAAAGGAATTATCAGGACCAGTGATGAGAATAAGTATAATACAAATGCCCAGCTGAACAGGTATGCATTGCGTTCGAATGTTGGTGTTGATATAACACCGGTAACTTTTATGCAATTGAACCTCTTCGGCCGTTTTCAACGCTACAACCAACCGGGAGGAGGTGTTTCGGGCATTTTTTCATCCCTGTTAACTACCCCCCAACTTGCGTATCCTGTTTTCAATCCTGATGGGACATTAGGAGGGAGCGACAAATACCAGGGTAATGCGAACATCTGGGGCCAGGCCGTTGCCCGGGGATATCAGTTCCAGGATGTGAGAGATATTGCAGTTGACCTGGAGGTTACCCAGAAACTGGATGTACTTACAAAAGGTCTTGTGCTGAAGGCTAAAGCTTCCAACAACAATACCACCTATTTCACCACCAAACGGGACAAGAATTTTGAAGTATACCAGTATCTGGACGGGGCTTACACGAAGTATGGGTCAACAACCGAGCAAACAACCGGGGGAGGCGCAAATGAAAGGTATCGCATTGTATATCTGGAAGGATCGCTTGGTTATGACCGGACTTTTAAAAAGCATGCTATTTCTGTATTGACAGTGGCGAACCAGCAAAGCAGGCTGGCATTTAATACCACGAACCTTCCGGAAAATTACACTGCGTACTCGGGTAAACTGAACTATTGTTTTGATGAAAAGTATATAGCCGAAGGTGCTGTTAGCTATGGGGGATACAACTGGCTGGCGCCATCAAAACATTGGGCAACATACTGGGCCGGCGGGCTTGGCTGGAACCTGCATAAGGAAGCGTTCATCAGCCGTAACCTGCCTTTCATCAGCAATCTGAAATTAAGGGCCAATTATGGGCTCACCGGCCAGGTAAATGCCGGGTACTTTTCCTATATACAAACCTATTTCAGCGTTAATGGTTATTGGTTTGGCTCCGGCTCTTCACTTGAAAGAGGTTCAGGGGAGAATGCCATTGCCAATACAGGCCTTAATCCTGAAAAAGCCAAAAAGTTCAATGCAGGCATTGATCTTGGGCTGTGGAACAACAAGGTGACAATAACTGCGGATTATTTCTTTAATAAGTTCTATGATCTTGTTGCAGCGCCTACTTTAACAACGGCTGTTTTTGGTGCGGGATATCCGGCACAGAACTACCAGCGATTCAATTACTGGGGTACAGATATTTCCGTGAACTGGCAGCAGCGCATAAAAGCGTTTAACTATTTTGTTTCCGGTAATTTCTCTCTTGTTCAGTCGAAGGTGGTTTATAATGCGGAATTGCCCAAAAATTACGATTACCAGATCACGACAGGAAGGCCGGTAGGGCTGCAGTATGGTTATACCGCAATTGGCCTGTTTAAATCCTATGATGAGATCAATGATCCCGCTACTGCGGTGATGCCTTCCTCTCCAAAATCTTCCCTGAGACCTGGCGATATACGCTACCTGGACCGCAATGGTGACGGGCAGATTACAGTGGATGACCAGAGCCCGATTGGCAACGCAAAACCCGCAATATATTATGGTCTCTATACCGGATTTAGTTTTAAAGGTCTTGATCTCTCCATACTTATCCAGGGCACATTAAACCGCCAGAGTATTTTAAGCGGCGATTTCATGAACGGTTTTGGGAACAGCGGGCAGAATAATGCCTATGAGTATAACCTGGGCCGGTTTACAGCAGCAACCGCAGGAACTGCCAAACAACCAAGGTTGTGGTTGGGTAACAACACCAATAATACACAAACATCCTCTTTCTGGTTGAAGGATAATGATTTTGTGCGCCTGAAAAACGTAGAGATAGGCTACACTTTCCCTGAAAAATTATCCCGCAAAATTGGTCTTCCTTCTGTGCGACTGTTCACCAATGGATTGAACCTGCTTACCTGGGCAGAAATTTATGATATAAGGAAAGATCTCGATCCGGAGGCCTGGGGCGCTGCTTATCCCATTATGAAGATTTTCAATTTCGGTATCAACATTAAATTTTAACCGACAATGTATTGTTGTATGAAAAAGAATTATGGCTGGATCTGTCTTATTTTCGCTGCAGTCATTTTTACAGTATCATCCTGTAAAAGAGCGTTTGAAGACAAACCTCTTGAGCTGCTTACTATAGACTATATCTTCGATGAGAATGACCCTACCGGTGACCAGGCATATAAGTGGGTGACAAATATATATGGGAAAATCCCTTCCGGGTATAACCGGATGCTGGGTGGTTCCAGTTTTGGCGGCAATAATTCAGCCAGGAGTAATATTTCCCTGGTACCGCTGGAGTGCTTTTCTGACGATGCTGTTCCAAGCGGCGATGGAAATGAGGGATGGAATGTTATTCGCGGCGGGTACAGTCCTGTAGCTACATTTGATGACAACTGGGGCAATTGTTATAGTGCTATAAGGGCAGCGAATATTTTTTTAAAATATTACCAAAAAGTTCCGTGGGCGGATTCCTCCCGCAAAGTATGGTTGCCTAACGAGGCCCGTGCGCTCAGGGCTTACTTTTATTACGAACTGGTAAGAAGGTATGGAGGTGTGCCACTGATAGGTGATAAAATTTTTGATTCAAATGATCCCGAGTTGTTAAACCTGAAACGCAACAGCTTTGAAGAGTGTGTAAACTACATTGTATCAGAACTTGACATAGCTAAGGACAGTCTGCGTCCGGATGCCTCCCTCGCCGGCAGAACAACTGATGCCGATTTCGGAAAAATGCGCAAAAGTATTGTGATGGCAATTAAGGCAAAGGTATTGCTCCTGGCAGCGAGCCCTTTATTTAATCCTTCGCCAACTCCCGGCAGGTCTTATACCGGTTATTCTTCCTACAGTGCAGAAAGATGGAAAGCGGCTGCAGATGCTGCGAAAGCAGTGATGGATCTGGGTATTTATGACCTGGAGCCTAATCGTTATACTTTGATGTTGGCAAGGGCGAACAAGGAACACATTTTTTTCCGGATGAGTGATCCGCGTATTGATAATGTATATGCCTATTACATGTCTCCTCCCGGATACAAACCTGCCAACCGCAATAGTGAAGGACGTGTAAGTCCCACGCAGGAATTTGTTGACGCCTTCCCGATGAAGAACGGGAAAGCAATCGCTGATCAATCTTCCGGGTATGATCCATTAAACCCATATACCGGTCGCGATCCGCGTTTGGAACAGACCGTGTTTTATAATGGCGCTAAATGGCTGCAAAGACCCGTAGAAACTTTTGAAGGTGGAAAGGATAAACCAAATGATGCAACCCTTGCTCCTGTGCAGACACAAACCGGCTATTACGCGAAAAAGTTTTGTGCAAATGACAGCAGCAGTGCCAACTATACCAGCACTTTTTACCGGGACGCCGGTTTTATTCCGCCGGGGTGTATTATCAGGTATGCGGACATTCTTTTAATGTATGCCGAGGCGCAAAATGAGTATTCAGGGCCTGATGCCTCTGTATATGCAGCTGTTGAAAAAATCCGGCAGAGAGCCGGTCTTTCTCCTTATACGCTGCCTCCCGGATTGTTGCAGGGGCAGATGCGTGATGCTGTACGTAATGAGCGTCGTATCGAGTTAGCATTTGAAGAGCAGAGGTTTTGGGACATCCGCAGGTGGAAAACTGCGAAAGCCGTTTACGGAACTGCGCTTCATGGAGTTACTATTACCAAAAACGCAAACGGCACATTCAACTATTCCCCGAAGGTGGTTACCACTCCCTATTTTACAGATGCCATGTATCTGTTTCCTATCGCAATAAAGGAAACGCAGGTAAATAGCGGAATTGAGCAGAACCCCGGGTATTGAATCTTTTTGTTACAATAAACAGCATAAAATGAAAATAAAGATATTCATATTGATGTGGTTTTCGCTGATGTCAACTGTTGCATGGTCTCAGAATATGATCATAAGAGGGCGTGTTGTAAATGATAAAAATGAGGCGATAAGCGGAGCCACAATTTCAGAACTGGACAACAGGAAGAACGGGATCGTTTCTGATGAGCACGGGAATTATACCATCTCGTTAAAGCCCGGCGGTGTAAGGAAACTGGTGATCACCTGCATAGGCTATCTGCCCCAAACCATTACCGCGGTTGCAGGCGCTCCGATGCTCGTTCACCTGACGCCGGATGTAAAGGGCCTGGAAGATGTGGTGGTAGTTGGTTTTGGGCGTCAGAAAAGGATTACAAGCACAGGGGCCGTTAGTTCGGTAAAGGGTGAAGAGATCAGGACTGTTCCTACTGCCAGTATTCAGAATACGCTTATCGGCCGTTTGCCTGGTTTTTTTAGCCAGCAAAGAAGCGGGCAACCCGGGGCAGACGCCGCTGATTTTTTTATCAGGGGAGTTAATTCTATTACCGGCGATAATAAACCGCTGATCATTGTAGATGATATAGAGTATGACTATACGCAGCTTTCACAGCTGAATGTAAATGAAGTTGAATCTGTTTCCATCCTGAAAGATGCGGCTACAACATCCATTTACGGGTTAAAAGGAGCCAACGGAGTTCTGGTTGTGACTACTACAAGGGGGCGTATAGGAAAGCCACGGATTAACTTCACCGCAGAAAGCGGTATTAACCAAACTATCAGGATGCCGACATTCCTTGATTCGTATACTACAGCCCTGCTTCGCAATGAAGCAACTATAAATGATGCTTATGGCCAGTCCCAAACCCCTGTGCTTCCATTTACCCCGGAGGATCTGCAGAAGTTCAAAGACGGCTCTGATCCTTATGGTCATCCAAATGTTAACTGGGCGGATGTTTTATTTAAAAAAGCATCAACACAATCCCGTTATAACGTGGATGTAAGCGGGGGAAACTCTCTTGTGAAATATTTTACATCATTAGGTTATTTTTCCCAGAATGGTATTTTGAAAGACTTTAAGCCGGTGGGGGATTATGTTAATACCAATTATTTCTACAGGCGTTTTAATTACCGTTCGAATCTTGATATTACCCCGACAAAAACGTTAAAGATCCGGTTTGATGTCAATGGCCGCTTTGAAACAGTTAACAATCCAAGCGGACCTGTAGAGGGCGCCGGGCTTTTTTATGAGCTGGGTGCATTCCGTTACATGGCTCCTTATGCCATGCCGGTAATAAATCCCAATGGCAGCGCCAGTTACGCATCACATTTGGGAGCCACAACCAACAACGGCGCTATTAACCCGGTTTTCAGGTTGGCAAACGGCGGGTATATAAGAAGTTTCAGGAACAACTATAACATTGTGGTAGGTGCAGACCAGTTGCTTGATTTTATAACTCCGGGTTTATCTGCTAAAGTAAATGTTTCTTACGCCGGCAATAATAATGAGGGCCGCAATCTTAACCGCAGTGGTTTGCCTGCCTATAAGTATAACGCTGCCACGAACTCTTATTCAATAAGGGACGCGGGTCAATACCGCATGCTGCCATATTCAGTTGCCGCTCCAAGCAGCGCTTTTAATTCTACCACTATTCTTCAGGCGTCCCTTAATTATGATCGCACCCTTGGTGGCCATCATTTCACCGGGCTTGTGCTGTTAAATCAGCGGAATTATATAAATGGTGTAGCGATTCCCATCAACTACCGGGGCACCACTGCGCGACTGGATTATGATTTCAGGCGTAAGTATCTCCTGGGCATTACCGTTGCCCGTAATGGCAATGACCTGTTCCAGGAAAGCAACCGGTATGGAATATTCCCGGCAGTATCGTGGGGGTATAACCTGGCTGAAGAACCGTTTTTTAAAAACCTGTTTCCATTTTTCGACATGTTTAAAATCAGGGGGTCTTATGGCCTTGTGGGATCAGATGCCAGTTATCCGGGTACAGTGACCTCTGTTATCCAGTATGCTACCACGGGATCGAATTATTATGGTAATACCACGGTAGAAGGAGCATTGGTAAATCCTGATGTTACCTGGGAAAAAGAAAAGAAGACAGACCTCGGTTTGGAGTTGAACATGTTCCAGGGAAAAGTTACGCTGAGCGGCAGTTATTTTTATAACTACCGTTACGACCAGTTGATCGACCAGGGAGGCGTTCCCTTGTTGATTGGACAAGGGCTTCCAAAAAAGAATATTGGCAGATCAGAGAACCAGGGATTTGATGGAATGATCACCTACAGGAATGATAAGGGAAAGATCAATTATTCGATCAGCGCAAATGCTTCTTATGCAGTAAACCGTATAGTTTATATAAGTGAGGCTCCGGATTATCCTTACCAGGCCAGAACGGGAACCAGGCTGGGTTTAACCATGGGGTACCATAGTCTTGGATTTTACCAGCAGGATGATTTTGATGCGAATGGGAAAGTGAGAAAAGGCATTGCCGCACCGTTATGGAGTGTTATACAACCGGGCGACCTGAAGTATGCTGATATGAACGGGGATGGCGTTATTACAGATGCTGATAAAACCTGGTTATCGAAACCTAATTTACCCAGCACCGTTTTAGGAGCTGAATTTACAATTGGTTATAAGGGATTAACATTAAGAGCGCTGCTGCAGGGGTCTTTTGGTTATTCTGTACAGGTAATAGCTGAAGGCGCCGGTGATGCTTTCAACGGTAACCTACGCCCCTGGAACCTGGAACGCTGGACACCCGCAACAGCGGCTACCGCCACTTATCCCCGCATTGGTTTAAACTCCAACATAAATAATATCTCCTGGCAAACGGTTTCTGATTTCTGGTTTGCCGATACCTGGTATGCCCGGTTAAGATCACTGGAGCTGGCTTACCAGATTCCACGGGGATGGTTAAAAAGCACGAAGGTAGTTCAGAATGCGAGGGTGTATGTTTCAGGATATAATCTTGTGAATATACAGGAAATGGGTAAGTTCCAGCAGGACGCTGAAATTGCTAACGGCACCGGTGGCGCCTATCCCAATACTGCAAACTTCAACTTTGGATTGCAACTAGGCTTCTAACTCAAAAAAATTACTTATGACCAGACATATATACAGGAGAACCTTATTGGCAGGGTTGCTTATAGCTGCAGGTTTTATCACTGCCTGCAAAAAAGATTTCCTCGATCAGAAAACATTATCAGCTATTGATGAAACAGCGGTTTTTCGGGACAGCACCAGGTCACTGGGCGTGGTTAATAACCTTTATTCAAGCCTGGGAATATCTTTTAATCCCCGGAGATTCAATAATACCGGGTTAGACGCGGCTTGCGATGAATCGGAGCCTATTGCTGATCCTACTTTTTACACCTATAAAATTTCAAGTGGCGGCATTAATGCCAACAATGCCGACAGGGGGCTTTGGGGAACCACTTTCCAGATGGTGAGAGCTGCGAATATTTTTCTGAAGAATAAAGACAGCATCCCTGTATCAGTTGCAACGAGGGACTACTGGGTGGGGCAGGTACGGTTTTTAAGAGCATGGTATCTCTTTACCCTGTTAAAACATTATGGCGGCATACCATTAATAGGCGATAAAATATTTGCCGACAATGAAAAGATAGATGTTCCGCGCAGCTCATTTGAGACCTGTGTTAAATATTTAACCGATGAACTGGATGCGGCTGCTGCCTTACTCCCGCTATCTTACCGTTCCGGAGATGTAAATCAGTTGAAAGTGACAAAAGGGGCTGCATTGGCAGTAAAGGCAAGAATGCTTTTATACGCAGCCAGTCCCCTGTTCAATAGTGGGTCAAGAGCTGATGATCCCGAACATCTGCTCACTTTTGCCAGCGCAGATCCCGAACGCTGGAAACAGGCTTCAGAGGCTGCAAAGGCGGTGATCAGCCTGGGTGTTTATAGTTTGTATACCTCCTCAGCTACGCCTCTTTATACACTTTTCCTGCAAAATACGCCCCAGCAGGAGCATGTTCTCGTTTACTGGCAACCCTGGACAACTGCCAATAATTTTTATGTTGAAGCCAGCGCAAATCCAACTTCCAGGGGAGGTATGAACGGATGGGCCGGAACCAAGTATTTTCCGACGCAGGAGTTAGTAGATGAATTTGATATGATCAACGGGCTGCGGATAACAGATCCTGCTTCCGGTTATCCGGGTATAGGTGATAACATGTACAAGAACAGGGATCCACGGCTTACTTACACCATTCATTATAATGGCGCCATTCGCAGTATGGGCTCGTTTGGCGACCAGCCGGTCAATACCTATACAGGCGTAATTCCGGCAGGGAATGCAGCAGTAACCAGTGCCAGTGTTGATGGCATTTATACATCCACAGGTACATTAACCGGGTATTTCAGGTATAAGATGTGTAACGGCGGTGGCGGGGAACTGTATCGCCCATGGGTTGTGATGCGTTATGCAGAAGTGCTGTTAAATGCGGCTGAGGCAACAAATGAATTCCTGGGCCCAACTGCTGAAGTATATGACTGGTTGAAGATGATACGTAGCCGCGCAGGTATTATAGAAGGTGAAAATGGTTTGTATGGTTTGAAGGCAGGTATGACCAAAGAAGAAATGCGGGAAGCTATCTGGCACGAGCGCCGTGTGGAGCTGGCTTTTGAAGAGCATCGCTTCTGGGATGTGCGCCGCTGGAAGATCGCCCCCCGGACAGAAAATGCTGAAACACACGGAATGGAGATCACAAGGGCCGCGAATGGAAGTTTTTCTTACCGCGTGATCCCTATAAGAAAGCATGTATTTACCGAGGCAATGTATTTCTGGCCTATACCACAAAGCGAGTTAACGAAGTCGCCTGCTTTAAAACAAACGCCGGGTTATTAAAAGACAAGTTTAAAACAATTTTAATGTTCAAATTATGAGACGCATTATAACTGCCTTTACTCTTATTGCCGTTTTTTCAATCATTGGCTGTACAAAAGGAGGAACGCTGGAAAGGATCAGTGGCAGCCAATATACGGTTACATCGGCTGCGAGCAGCAAACAATTGGTGCCTGCAATAGATACCACGTCTGCCGGTACATTCACAGGTTTTTATGATGAGCAATCGAACATCCTGACCTTTACCATAACATGGACTGAGCTGTGGGGAGCAAACAAAGACACCATTACCTCGGTAAATTTTTACGGTCCTGCCGGTGTAACGGAAAATGGCGTTTTGGTGCGTTCCTTACCGTTTGTTAGCACAAACAATGAATCCAGGGTCAATTTAGGTTTAGCTGGTTTAAACGGATTCAGCGTGATCGAAAAGAAAGATTTCCTGGCAGGGGCCTATTACTTTACCATCAATACAAAGAAGTATCCCAACGGTATCATCAGGGGGCAGTTGGCTGTAAAAGAACAGTAAACCTGGCAGCCCGGAATTGAAGCGCTGCCACGAATTAAAGGCGATAGAAAATTATGGCCATACGGAATGACAATAACGATAAAAGAAAAATATTACAATGAATCAAGTAAAATACTTATCATTTTTCCTGTTCCTTTTTTACAGTATTTCAATATCAGCACAAACATTTGTGCATCCGGGAGGCTTACATACACAAAGCGATTTAGACCGGATGAAAACCCAGGTAGCAGCCGGAGCGCATCCGTGGATTGACAGCTGGAATGCATTGATTGCTCATCCCAAAGCGCAAAACACTTACACTGCGGCAGCGCAGGGCAACATGGGGGTCAGCCGTCAGCGGGCTTCCGCCGATGCTGTTGCTGCTTATCTGAATGCTTTGCGTTGGTACATCTCAGGTGATACTTCCTATGCAGCCTGTTCGCGAAGAATTCTGAACGCATGGGCCTATAGTGTAAACCAGGTTCCAAGTGGCCAGGACATTCCCGGATTAATGGGAATAGCGATTTATGAATTTGCAGTGGCAGGGGAAATACTGCGTCTTTATCCTAATTGGTCGCAGACAGATTTTAGCCGGTTTAAAAACATGATGACCACTTACCTGTATCCGAACTGTCATGATTTTTTAACCCGTCACAACAACACCTGCATCAGTCATTACTGGGCCAACTGGGATATCTGTAATATCACAGCCATTTTAAGCATTGGTGTACTGTGCGATGATACGACCAGGTTCAATGAGGCTGTTACATATTTTAAATCCGGTGCAGGCAACGGTAACATTACCAAAGCAATTCCTTTTTTGCATCCGGGAGGTTTGGCTCAGTGGCAGGAAACAGGCCGCGACCAGGAGCATGCGCTGTTGGGAGTGGGAATGCTGGCAAGCTTTTGCCAGATAGCGTGGAACCAGGGACTGGATCTGTATGGGTATGATAACAACCGCCTGCTTGCCGGTGCGGAATATACCGCCAAATACAACCTGTGGAAAGATGTACCATACACTACTTATAACAACTGTGATAACGTCCGCAATTTTTGGGCCTCGGAGCAAAATAGTGGCGGCAGGGGAAGATTGCAGCGCCCTATCTGGGAAATGATCTACAATCACTACGTGGTAAGAAAAGGATTAAGTGCTCCCAATGTAAAAGCCATGGCTGAAATAAACCGTCCGGAAGGATTTGAACATGATGATAACCTTGGCTTCGGTACGCTCTGTTATACACTAAATGCATCTGCTTCTCCTTATCCGGCGTCTCCTGCACCATCTGCGCCGGCAGGATTGCAGGCAACAGCCGGTGTGAAAAGGGTATGGCTAAGATGGAGCCCGGTGGCTACGGCAACCGGTTATAATGTATTACGTTCAACAACAGGCAGTGGCCCCTATACTACCATTGCAACCTACAGGGGAACCTTTCCTTTATATGAAGATACAAGCGTAATGAATGGTACCAGGTATTACTATGTTGTATCTGCCATTAACCAGGCAGGAACAGGCGGTAATTCTTCAGAAGTAAATGCAACGCCGGCAGCTACAGGTGCATTGCCTGCCGGTTGGAGTAAACAGGATATCGGGACGGTTGCTGTTGCAGGCACAACAGGTTATGCCAATGTAAGTAACGGAACTTTTGTAGTGAGTGGTTCCGGTGCGGGTATCGGCGGCGCGGCAGATGGTTTGAGCTATGTGTATAAAAGTATAACGGGCGATGCTACGATTACTGTACGGGTTGCAGCAGGTACATGGACTGGCGGCGGTTCACAGAAAACGGGCATCATGATCCGGGAGTCGCTTTCTTCCAATGCCGTTGCTTTCAGCATGACATCAGGAGATGGAGGTATTCGTGAAGCAAGATTTGGAAGCCGTACTTCCCCCGGCGGTTCCATGGGTTTTCAAACAGGTAATGCCTACACCCGTACACCTACCTGGTTCCGCTTGCAAAGAGCCGGAAATACTTTCACTGCCTATCAGTCGACCGACGGAAAAACATGGTTTGCCGTAGGTTCCCCGGTTACGGTATCAATGGCGCGCACCTATTATATTGGATTGGCTGTTTCCTCAAACAGTTCCGCTATAAACACAGCAACATTCGATAATATAACAATAGCAGGGCAACAGTAAGTGAAGAGGAGCTTGCAGGCATAGAAAGTATTTTGGAAATATTTACTGATACAAATTTTTTAACCTGACAAAATAAATCCTATGAACTTTTTTACACATGGTACTTTACCAAAGACCAGGAGGTTCAACTGCTTTTGGGCAGCGATCTTTATCTTTTTGTTTTCCTCAAATGTTGGGGCGCAAACCTTTGTGCACCCAGGTATTCCTCTTTCCAGCTCGGACCTGGGTATTTTGAAGGCTCATGTGCAGGCCGGTGATTATCCGTGGAAACAGGCTTATGATATCCTGGCGACAGATGGCAAGTCTCAACTGACCTATACCATGCAGGGGCCTTTTGCCTCCGTTAGCCGTAATCCTCATATAAATCGTAACCAGTGGATGAATGATATGAGCGCTGCATTTAACCTGTCGCTGATGTGGTATTTTACGGGCAATAATGCATATGCTATAAAATCGCGGGATATTTTAATGGCCTGGGCTAATACCCAAACGGAGTTTGTGGGCATTGAATCGAACCTGGACCTGGGTGATTTTGCTTATGCATACGGCGGTGCTGCCTCCATTCTCCGGGGCACCTGGAGCGGCTGGACGCCTGCCAATACCACTGCCATACAAAACCTCTTTAATAATGTGTATTGGCCCGCAACCGGTTGTGCCGGTTACGCATTAGGGCCTGCCAATAAAGGCACTTTGAGCATAGCGGCAGGTGCTGCTATCGCTGCATTTTCTGATGATCAGGCAAAAGTGGCACATATTATTTTCCTGATGAGATATATAGGTGCTACCGGGTTTAAGAACACGCTGCCCAGCGGGCAAAATGGTGAAAGCGGAAGGGATCAGGGTCATTCTCACGGTATGTGGAGCTCCCTGGCCTTTGCCGCAGAAGTTTTATGGAAGCAGGGCCTGGACCTGTATTCTGAGCTGGATAACCGGCTGCTTGCAACGGGGGAATATTTTGCCCGGAAAAATGCGGGTGAGCCCATAGGGTTTGTACCTTTTGGCCCTACTGACTGGTATTACCTAACCGACGAAACCGGCGTTTGGGATGGAGGAAGATGGGGATTAACCCTGCTGCATGGCGCTTATACAGTACGTAAAAATATAGCTTCCCCTTATGTGACAAAGCGGCTTACAGACATTCCAAGACGCTTTGATCCCGTATATACATGGTTTTATAAATCCGAGGACAATTCTACCGCCGTTGTTCCGCCGCAAACCCAGGTTGTTCCTGATCCCGGGAAAGTAGGCGCTGGTGGTTTAACAGATCTGGACGTTGGAGCCGCTTCTCCCGCAGGAGGCAGCACTTATAATAATAATGTGTGGACAGTAAGCGGAAGTGGAACGGACATATGGACACATTCTGCAGACGGCTTTCACTTCGTTTACAAAGAGGTGACCGGAAACTTTTCTATCATAGCCAAAGTGGATTCGGTTGGAAACACTGCTGCCAATGCAAGAGCCGGGGTAATGATCCGTTCTGACCTTACTGCTACATCCGCACAAAGGGCATGGATAGCGGTAACGCCCGGCAAAAAAGGAGAGGCCTTCATGCATGGATGGACGGAAGTAAGGGCAGGATCCAATTGGGAAAAACAATCGAGGGCAATCCCGGGTATTCCCTATTGGGTAAAAGTTGAACGGATCGGAGATATGATCACTACCTATTATTCTCCTGATGGCGCAAGCTGGGCAGTGGAAGTAGAGGGAAGGTTTGCCGGCTTTACCGGCAAGGCATACATAGGCCTGGCTGTTTGCTCCATGGCCAACGGCGTTCTGAACACTTCTGTTTTCAGCAATGTTAGCATTACAGGAGGACAGGGAGGCGTTGTTACCGTACCTGAAGCTCCGCATTCAGTATATGCATACGCTGGAAATAACCAGGTACGGGTTCGCTGGCTTTCTTCGTTTGGTGCAGAGAGCTATACGCTTAAACGCGCGGGCTCGGAAAATGGAACCTATACAACAATTGCGTCCAACCTTTCCGGGAACAGCTTTCTGGATAATAATGCAACGAACGGGCAAACCTATTATTACAAGGTTTGTGCTGTAAACGCTGCCGGCACAAGTCCTGATTCACCCGCAGATGCCGGTACGCCAAAAGCGCCATATGTGCCCCAAACATTAAATGGCCTGTACCGTATTATAGTAACGCATAGCGGTAAAGCCGTTGAGGTTAAAAACAGTTCGCTGGCCGACAGCGCCCTGTTGGGACAAAGAACGTATTCTTTTTCAGGTAACCAGCATTGGATCATAAGCCCCATATCTGGCACAGATTATAAGATAATTAATTTGCTCAGCGGAAAAGCTATGGATGTAGTGGGCAATGCAACAACGAATGGTGCGGGTATCGAACAACGCACCTACTCGAGTACAGATGAAGCCCAGGTTTGGTCCATAAAAGACAGGGAAAACGGAACTTTTAGTATTGTAGGAAAACCAAGTCAGAAATCCCTGGAAGTTCCCGGGTCAAATACCGCAGATGGAGTTGTAATGAACCTTAACAGGTGGCTTGACGGAACAAACCAGATCTTCAGGATAGAACCGGTTACGGACTCAGAAATGGACTCCGTTTATCTTCAAAAGCTGGCTGAGGCTATAAAATTGCGCGATACCACAGCGGTGACCACAACAAATGAACTGGGTAAATTTCCGGTAGCAGCCAAAGCCCGGTTAAATGACAGTATTATATATGTGCAGTCATCGTATAATTCCCAATCGACCGTTACCGAGGTTTGTGGTTATGTTGCTGTACTGGAAGCTGCAATTAAACGGTATAAGGCGTCTATGTATTACGGAATAAATTCCCTTGCTGATGGGAATTACTATCTTAAACCGCTTACCAATGATTCATTATGGACCAGGAACACCACCAACACGCCTTTATTTGATATAGTGAATTCCGATCCTTTACTCCAGATATGGAATGTCACAAAGCAGGGCAATGGCAGGTATAAAATTATTTGTCTCAGCGCACCGCCATCCTTCAGCAATTATATCAATGAAAGCGCACAATTTGGCCGTAGTGTTACGCCCTATTCGGATGCCTGGAATTCAATGAATATTTACTTCGACGGAACCTCGTATGCAGTTCAGAGAGCCCAAACGGCCGGCAATGGCTACTGGTATATAAGTGGTAATCAAATACAGTATATAGTTGGAAGTGATAACGATCCGGTTCCATATAGCTTTCCCTTCCGTTTTGTGCCCGTGGAAACTGTTCCTGTAAACCTGACAGTGGCCGCAGGCGATGCTAAAAATATCCTGGAATGGGACCCTGTTTTCAATTCCATTTATAACATAAAGCGTTCAACTACGCCAGGCGGACCTTATACCACTATTGCAAACCAGAGCGCCACCAGGTTCACAGACACCGCTGTGAATAATGGAACAACTTATTACTATGTAGTTGCTTCGACAGATAGTTCGGCTTTAAGCCCGGAGGTGGCGGCATTGCCGAATGTTGGCCAGATGGTTTACCTGAAGTTTGACGAAACAAGCGGAACACGTGCTATTGATAGCTGGGGGGCAACACACGGTACATTGGCAGCTGTGGCAACCCGTGCAGCCGGGAAGAAAGGAAATGCGCTTAAGCTGAATGGTACGGCCAATGCCTATGCCACATTGCCAACCGGGATCGTAAGTTCTTTATCAGATTTTACCGTTTCAGCCTGGGTGAAAATGGATGCAATGGCAAACTGGATGAGAGTATTTGATTTTGGCAATAGTACCACCCAGTATATGTTCCTTTCAGTTCAGGCAGGAACTACTACTGTCAATAATGTTAGTTCATCAATAGTCCGGTATGCTATTAAAAACGGCGGAACGGAGTTGAATGTAAGCTCCCCTTATGCCTTCCCGCTGAACACATGGGTTCACCTGGCTGTTACCCAATCAGGAGATACCGCCCGTCTGTATATAAATGGAGCTTTGGTATCAAGTAATGCGGCGATCAATATCAAGCCCTCACAACTTACCGCTGCGGGTACTGCTACCGGTACCACTTTAAACTACCTGGGTAAATCTCAATTCTCTGATCCGGTTTTCAACGGCTCTATTGATGAATTTAAGATTTACAGGAGAGCATTAAGCAATGCAGAGATTGCAGAAGGTATTGCACTAATTGTTGTAGATGATCAAAAGCCAATACTTACTGCACCTGCAGATCAGTTCTTCTGTAACGATCAATCGGGCGCCTACACCGTTCCCCCGTTAACAGCAACCGATAATAGCGGCATTGATTCGGTAAGTTATAGTGTAAGCGGAGCTACTTCAAGAAATGGAAACGGGACAGATGCCAGTGGTTCATTTAATGCCGGCCAATCAGTCATTACCTGGAAAGTAACCGACATACATGGTAATGTGAACACTGCGTCAACTACTGTAACAGTAAACGCTGCTATAAGTGCAAACATTCCTGATGTGTATGCTATGAACCCGGCAGTAGATGCAAAGAACACACTTTACATTGGCTATGGGCCAACGTCGTTGGCTGTAACTGCAAATTGTTCCGGTGGTACTGCACCATACACCTATCAATGGGGCGGTGGACAAACCACTCCGTCTGTCAGTGCAAATGCAGCCGGAACATACACGGTTGTTGCTACTGACAGCAAGGGATGTTCTTCAACCGGCGCTGTTCTCATTAAAACATTAGATGTACGTTGTGGCGGCAATAGCAATAAGGTAATGATCTGCCATAATAATAAAACGATCTGTATTTCTCCGGAAAGTGTTCAGGATCATTTGAACCATGGCGATTACCTGGGCAATTGTGCTGCGTCTGTAGTCTGGAAAGAAAATGAATCAGCGAAAGTAAGTAACGGGAATGTTATTGCTTATCCTAATCCTGTAACAGAGGTATTGAATATACAAATAAGTAAAACGGCCGCCGGTTCTGTTGTAAAATTGTATAATCAAAACGGTACGCTGGTAAGGACTTTGTTGATGAATGGAACATCCGGGGTTATTCCGGTTCATGGTTTAGCTGCCGGCCAGTATTATTTACAGATAAATACCCGGGGAGTGCTCACTGTCAGAAAGGTTGTGAAGCTATAATCCAATTATTCCGGTACTGACGGCAGTATTCGCTAATCGGCAGACAGGAAAAGCTATGGGAATAGTTTTTCCTGTCTGTTTTTATTAATCAAAAGAAGTTGATTATTATTAACCTTTTTAAACATACAGACTCTTTATAATGGAACGCAGAACATTAATTAAGGGAATGGGGATCGCGTTGCCTTCCCTGTGGTTATCCCGTGCATTGGGCAATACTTTTTTGCAAACAGAATACTTGAGCGAGCCCATTGCAAAAGGCCCGTTCAAACCTACGTGGGAATCTTTGCATAATTATAAGACGCCTGATTGGTTTCGTGACGCAAAATTTGGGATATGGGCGCACTGGGGGCCGCAATGCGAGCCTGAGGCGGGAGATTGGTATGCAAGGGGAATGTACCAGGAAGGTTCCCGGCAGTATAAAGTGCACCTGGAAAAATATGGCCATCCTTCCGCGTTTGGATTCAAGGATGTGATCAATAAGTGGAGAGGGGAGAACTGGGATCCCGAAGAATTAGTGAGTTTGTATAAAAGTGCCGGCGCACAATATTTTATGGCGATGGCTAATCATCACGACAATTTTGATTTATATGACAGTAAATACCAGAAGCATTGGAATGCTACTAAGATCGGGCCTAAGAAAGATCTGATCGGCGGGTGGGAGAAGGCCGCCAGGAATAATGGTCTTCCATTTGGTGTAAGCGTACATGCCTCACATGCGTGGAGCTGGTATGAAGTGGCGCAACGTTCTGATAAAACAGGCCAGTATGCAGGTGTTCCCTACGATGGGCATTTGACCAAGGCAGATGGCAAAGGAAAGTGGTGGGATGGTTTGGATCCGCAGGAACTGTATGCACAAAACCATCCCCTGAGTGAGAACAGCTGGAATAATAGCTCCATTCACAGGCAATGGGGATGGAGTAATGGCGTTTGTTTACCAGACAAAACCTATATTGAAAAATTTTACAACCGCACCATTGATCTTATTAATAAATACAACCCTGATGTAGTTTATTTCGATGACTCGCAACTTCCGTTCTGGCCGGTCAGCGATGCTGGTTTGCGTATCGCCGCACACCTTTACAATAAGAGCATAAAAGATCATGGAGAGCTTCGTGCAGTGATCAACGGGAAAGTATTGGATGAGAACCAGCGTAAAGCCATGGTGTGGGATATTGAAAGAGGACAGGCCAATGAGATCCAGCCGCTGCCATGGCAAACTGATACCTGCATTGGCGGATGGCACTATGAACGTAGCTTGTATGAACGTAACGGATATAAAACAGCAAAAACAGTTATTCAAACTCTTGTGGATATTGTAAGTAAGAATGGTAACTTAATGTTGAACATTCCTGTTAGGGGGGATGGAACTATTGATGAAAAGGAAAGAAAGGTTGTTGAAGAAATAGGAGCATGGATGAAAATGAACAGCGAAAGCATTTATGGCACAAGGCCGTGGAAAATATTTGGTGAAGGGCCCGCTCAGCAGGCTGCGGCACAGCTTAATGCCCAGGGTTTTAATGAAGGGAAAGGAAAATCGTTTACCCATGAGGATATTCGTTTTGCAACAAAGGGTGATGCGCTTTATGCCACTGCAATGGGCTGGCCTGAGAATGGCAGGCTGACTATCAAATGCCTGGCAAAGAACAGTCAGTATCTTCCGATAGGAATTCAAAAGCTGGAATGGGTGCCCACAAAGGAGTCGCTCACCTTTGAGAGAAATGAAGATGGTCTGATTGTTTCTCTGCCGGGAAGAACTTCTGATGAATTAACATATGCAAATGTGATAAAAATTATTTCATAGGAGTAATTGCCGTTTTTTGTAAGGATTCCGATAGCATTGAGGAGTGATATAATTTTAGAAACCAAAAGATATTCTTTTCAGATGATTTGTACCAGATTTTTATTGCTCTTGTTTTGCTGGCAACTGGCAGGTTTATGTTTGAAGGCTCAAATGAAGGGAGGCTGGGGAGACCAGGGAAATGGAACTTATGTTAATCCTGTTCTTCCGGCAGATTACAGCGATCTTGACGCTATACGCGTTGGGGATGATTATTACGCCATATCATCTACCATGCAATTTTCACCTGGCATGGTAGTGATACATTCCAAAGATCTCATCAACTGGGAAATTATTGGTCATGTGACCGGTGATCTCACACGCATTAGCCCACAATTGAACTGGGACCGGATGAATTGTTATGGCAAAGGCATTTGGGCAGGGTCCATCAGGTATTATAAGAATAAGTTTTGGGTGTATTTCGGGACGCCTGATGATGGTTTTTTTATGAGCGCTGCTAATGATCCTGCAGGGCCATGGGAGCCTGTTCAGCAATTATGGAAGGTAAGCGGTTGGGACGACTGCTGTTCATTTTGTGATGATGACGGACAACTCTATTTTATTGCTACCAATTTTGCAGTTGATGTTAAAAACAAAAAAAAGTACAATATCCATTTATTTAAAATGACGCCTGATGGAAGAAGTCTCATTATGGAGTCTGATTCCATCATCCATCAATCCAATGGGAGTGAAGCAAATAAGCTTTATAAGATCAACGGACTTTATTACCATTATTTCAGCGAAGTAAAACCGGAAGGACGTGTGATCATGATGGAACGTTCTAAAAATATATACGGCCCCTGGGAAATAAGGCAGTTAAATCATGTGGATCAAAAGCATGACAGAGAGCCCAACCAGGGTGGATTACTGCAAACACCGGCAGGTAAATGGTATTTTCTTACCCATCACGGAAGTGGAGATTGGGAAGGACGTCCTGCCAGTCTTTTACCCGTTGAATGGATCGATGGGTGGCCGGTGATTGGAGAACCAGGCGCCGATACAATAGGACGTATGGTTTGGGCTGGTAAAAAACCTATATCTTATAAAGAAAAAATTTCTATTCAGAGCAGCGATGAGTTTAAGACAGGAAAGTTAAATGTTCAATGGGAATGGAACTATCAGCCACGGGCCGGCAAATGGTCTTTAACAGAACGCAGGGGTTTTCTCCGGTTGTATGCTTTTACACCTATTTATTCAGGCAAGCAGGAAAACATAATACTCAGGGCAGGAAACACACTTACTCAACGCAGTATGCGTACGCCTGCCAATGTAGTAACGGTAAGGATCGACATCAGCCATATGGTTGACGGGCAATTCGGCGGACTGACACATTTTTCAACCACCAGCAATAGCTTGTTTGGTATCAGGCAGGAGAATGGAATACGGAGCCTGGTATATTCCGTCAACGGAAAGGATACTTCAGGGATAAGCGTTCAGGGGAAATCTATTTGGCTTCGCTCAACATGGGATGCCAACGGAACCAGTTATTATGCCTTTAGTACAGATGGAAGGGCTTACCAATCTTTCGGAGCTGCGTATCAGCTAACCTGGGGCAGTTACCGGGGAGACCGTATCGGGATTTTTAATTTTAATACTAAGGAAGATAACGGATACATTGATGTTGACTGGTTCCGATATGATTACGGGAAGTGATAAAGAATAAAAGCAGATGATCTTACAAACAGGTCTTAAATAAATTATCAGGTGTATGAAAACGACTTCTATTCATATTGTTCTAGCATCATTCATTGTTTTCCTGCTTACTGTTACCCGGCAGGTAAGTGCGCAGTCTGATCTCCGGTTATGGTATAACAGTCCGGCTACGGAATGGGTAGAGGCGTTACCGGTTGGGAACGGTCATATAGGTGGAATGGTTTTCGGGAGGGTTGAGGAGGAACTTATCCAATTGAATGAAAGTACGCTCTACAGCGGCGGACCGGTAAAGCAACAGATAAATCCGGATGCCTTTCAATATCTTCCCCGCATACGGGAAGCATTGTTGAAAGATGAGGATTATTCAAAGGCAAACGAACTGGCCAGGAAAATGCAGGGGTATTATACCGAATCGTATATGCCGCTGGGTGATCTGCTCCTGAAGCAATCGTTTAATGGCAGCGAGGTATCCGGTTACCACCGTGAACTGGATATCCGAACGGCTGTTGCCACTACCCGTTTCACTGTTAATGGCGTGAAGTATATCCGTGAGGTTTTCTGTACGGCGCCTGCCAATGTAATGGTCATTCGCATCCGCTCCAGCGTTTCCGGTGCCGTTAATCTTTCTGTGGCATTAAACAGCCCTTTGCATTACACATTGGCTGCGAAAGCAAACAATGAAGTGATCATGAGCGGGAAAGCCCCTGCGCATGTGGATCCGAGCTATTATAATCCTAAAGACCGGCAGCCTGTTATTTATGAAGATACAACCGGCTGCAACGGCATGCGCTTTCAATGCCGGGTAAGAGCCATTTCAAAAACGGGAACGATCACTGCAGATACTTCGGGGCTGAAGATAGCGAATGCATCGGAACTGGTATTGATCTTATCCGCTGCCACCAGCTTCAATGGCTTTGATAAATGTCCCGATAAAGAGGGGAAAAATGAGCAGGCTATTGTTGCTGCACTGGTCGGCCGGGCGGCAGAACGGTCCTATGCCGCATTACAACAGGAGCATGTAAAAGATTATCAGCGCTATTTCAACCGGGTTTCGTTTACATTAAAGGACACAGGAACAACAAATAATAGCGGTAATGCGCTTCCCGTCGACAAACGGTTGAAGACATATTCAGCAGGAGGATATGATCCGGGACTAGAAACCTTGTACTACCAGTATGGGCGCTATCTCCTGATCTCTTCGTCAAGGCCGGGAGGACCGCCGGCTAATTTGCAGGGCATCTGGAACAAAGAGCTGAGAGCTCCGTGGAGCTCCAACTATACGATTAATATCAACACGCAGATGAATTACTGGCCGGCAGAGAGCACCAATTTATCTGAAATGCATATGCCGCTGTTACAGTGGCTAAAGGGGCTTTCAGTAACCGGCGCCCGTGTAGCCCGTGAGTTCTATCATTGTAATGGCTGGGTAGCGCATCATAATTCAGATATATGGGGTTGTGCTAACCCGGTGGGCGACTTTGGAGCCGGTGATCCTGTGTGGGCCAACTGGTACATGGGGGGCAACTGGCTTTGCCAGCATTTGTGGGAGCACTATGCTTTTACACGGGATAAGAAATTCCTGGAAGAAGCATACCCGATCATGAAACAGGCAGCTTTATTCAGTCTTGACTGGCTGGTAAAGGATAGCAGTGGTTATTGGGTTACGGCGCCTTCTACTTCTCCCGAAAATAAGTTCCGCGATGCAAAAGGCCGTGCACAGGCTGTATCTGTTGCTACAACAATGGATTTGTCCATCATCTGGGATCTTTTTACGAATGTAATAGAAGCTTCCGAAGCGTTGGATAAGGATCAGTCATTTCGCAACCGGTTGGCCGGCGTAAGAAAGGACCTGTATCCATTGAGAAAAGGGAATAATGGGGAATTACTGGAATGGTATAAGAATTTTACCGAAACGGATCCCCAACACCGCCATGTATCCCACCTGTTTGGTTTACATCCGGGACGCCAGATATCAAAGAGTAATACGCCGGAGTTTTTTGCAGCAGCAAAGAAAACATTGGAAGTAAGAGGAGATGCCGGTACAGGCTGGAGCCGCGGATGGAAGATCAACTGGTGGGCGCGTTTGCAGGATGGGGATCATGCCTATAAGCTCATTCGCCAGCTGCTGAACTATTCCGGCGCCGATGGAAAGGGCGGAGGCGGTACTTATCCTAACCTCTTTGATGCGCATCCACCATTCCAGATAGACGGTAACTTTGCCGGAACAGCCGGCATGACGGAAATGCTGTTACAAAGCCATTTGGGAGAGATACATCTTTTACCTGCACTGCCATCTGCATGGAAAGAGGGAGAAGTAAAAGGGCTGAAGGCCCGGGGTGGATTTACGGTAGATATGCAATGGTCTGAAGGGAAACTAAGTAAAGCCACGATCATAGCCACTGCCGACGGGATCTGCCGGATCAGGAGCAACAGGGAGTTTGTTGTGAATGCAGACAGGGCAAAACAGGAGGCTGATGATTTTGTGCTTTCAGTAAAAATGAAGAAAGGGCAGCAATGCAATATCCGGCCGCTGGAACACCCTGGGAATTAAAAAACTTTGGCTCAGAAAAAGCGTATACTCAGTAAATGTTAGCCCGCATTTTCATTTGTAGGGTATGGATATTATATTTAACCCCCAAAGTATTAAGCGCGATTATGAAGAAACTTCTCCTTTACGGCATTGTATTACTGTTTCCTGCAGTACTTCATGCCGCCATCAGGTTGCCGGGGCTCGTTGGCAGCAACATGGTGCTGCAGCAAAACGACAGTATAACCATCTGGGGCTGGGCAAGCCCTTCAGAGAAAGTTACCGTATTTACGGGCTGGGATAATAAAACAGCGACTGTCACCACCAGCGGAGACGCAAAGTGGGCTTTGAAAGTACATACACCGGCAGCAGGAGGGCCTTATGAAATAAGGCTGAAAGCATCCAATGAGATTGTATTGAAAAATATTCTGATCGGCGAAGTCTGGCTATGTTCAGGGCAATCCAACATGGAATACAGCTACTATAACGGCATCCGGCAGATTACAGAGGAGCTGCCTGTTTGTAATAACAATAATATCCGGTTCTTTAACATACCCAAAACTACAGCAATATATCCCCAGGAGAATTGTCCCGGAAGCTGGGAAGTGTGCGACAGTAATAGCCTGAAATCCTTTAGTGCAGTAGGGTATTTTTTCGGGGCGAAACTACAGAAGTCCCTGGGGATACCAGTTGGACTGATCAATGCCAGCTGGGGAGGAACACCGGCAGAAGTATGGGCGCCGGAACATATTGTAACCGGTGAACCCTCACTTGCAGCAGCTGCCGCTAAGCTGGCCCCTGCTGCCTGGTGGCCGCATAAACCGGGTTATGCCTATAATGCGATGATAGCCCCTCTTACAAATTTCAACATAAAGGGAGTTATCTGGTACCAGGGAGAAGCCAATGTGAACACCGCGGATACCTATACCCCGTTGTTTACCGGCATGATAGAGGCATGGCGTGGCGCATGGCAAAAACCGCTGCCTTTTTACTATGTTCAGATAGCCCCGTTCACTTATGAAAAGGAATACCAGGCTGCACTGCTTCGCGAAGCGCAGGCGCGTAGCAGTAGTCTTGCCGGAACCGGTATGGTAGTAGTAACCGACGTTACAGAAAATGTGAAAGATATTCATCCCCAGGATAAGAGAACAGTTGGCAACAGGCTTGCCGCCTGGGCACTTGGAGAAAATTACGGTAAAACCGGGTTTACCTGGAAAAGCCCGGTATTCAAAGAAATGAGCATCAGCAAAAACAAAGCGGTACTCCGTTTCAGCAATGTTCCCACTTCTCTCAAAATCAATGGCAAGGCGCCGGCAGCCTTGTATATAGCCGGGGCAGACCACGTTTTCTATGAAGCATCCGCAAAGATGGAAAAAGATGCGTTGATCGTTTGGAGCAAAAAAGTGGATAAGCCTGAATCAGTGAGATATGAATTCTCCAATGCCGCTATCGGTAATATTTTTTCTTCGGAGGGATTACCTGTTGCCCCTTTCCGTACCGATAGCTGGCCGGTTTCACGGTAAGTGTTCAGCTGTTGGCTATATCTGGTAATTCAGGCCTTACCGTGAATATTATAAAAATTGTAATCCGTCATAGGGGCATCAGTAAAACCAAGTTGCCGGCCAATAGAGGTGATCTGGCCCCTGTGATAAGTACTGTGGTTCATCACCTGCATGATGTATTCAAAATTGGCAAAATCGCATTGGAACCATTGACTTGTTATTAAAGTAGGGTTGGTTACCTCCTCAGCGGTCATAGTATCCACAAAAGCCGCAAATTCTTCAGATTGCTTAACAAAAGTGTCCAGAACTTCATCAAGCGAGCCTCCTATGCCTTCAAAAGTTGCTTCATTCTTTTGTATAATGGATAGCCAGTATTGCTGGCATTCCAGGATGTGGGAGATGGTCTTTTTTATACTGGAAAAGCTGGAAGGCATTTCCTGTTCCAAGAGATTTTGAGGTTTGGTCCTGAGCCAGTTTACAAGGGTTTTATTAGCCCAGAAGTTGTAATTGGCGTAATTCTTCATTAAAGATACGATGGCAGTTTCAGTGATAGCGGCGGTAGTAGCTTGTTGCATATGTTTAAGGTTTTGATTGTAATACAAAGTAACAACCGCAGTGTGACAACGGTATGTCAGTTGGGTTTGAGAAAGGTAAAGTTTTTTTTCAGAAAGGACTTATTTGGGGGAGGATAACCCGGCAAGCTCCTGACATTACCTCAAAGTAGCCACTTCGGTTAAAACAAAGGGCATTCCGGTTGAATTTAGCAAGGTATGGTGGCAGACCTTTGTATAAAAAAAGGTAAATATGAAAGCAATCAGAATTTATGAGTTCGGCGAGCCGGAAGTGATGAAAATTGTTGAGGTTGAACGTCCGGTTCCCGCACCGGACGAAATCTTAATAAAAGTCTATGCTGCCAGCGTAAACCCGGCCGATTACATTATACGGAAAGGTGGGAATGAAGGTTTAAAGCCACTTTTGAAGCTACCGATGGGATTAGGTATTGATGCCGCAGGAATTGTAGAAGAACTTGGAAGCGAAGTGACTGAATTCAAAAAAGGCGACCGTGTGTATGGGGTGCCTAACTATTTAGATGGTAGCTATACTGAATATCTGGCGGCTAAATCTAACCAATTTGCCCATATGCCGCATACACTCAGCTTTAACGAAGCTGCTGCTTTACCAGCCTGCGCGCGTATGGCATGGAGCGGCATGGTAGAGAAGGCCAGGGTAAAACCTGGTCAGCTGGTACTGGTTCATGGTGCAGCGGGAGGCATCGGCAGCCTGGCATTACAATTTGCCAAAGCCTTTGGGGCCAATGTCATTGGTACAGCATCGGCACACAATGCTGATTTTTTAAAACAATTGGGAGCCGATGAAGTGATTGACTATAACACGCAAAAATTTGAGGATATTGTGAGTGATTTGGACGTGGTATTCAATGCTACCCCTACCACTACCGTTGATGAAGAGTTGCGTCTGAGGTCCGTTAAAGTTCTGAAAAAAGGCGGTATTTTTGTGTGTACGCACGGTGTATGGCCCAATGAGGAATTTAAGGAATTACTGGCCGGGAAAAATGCAACTGTGCTGATGGCTGGTGTTGATATCAATCATTATCATTGCCTGACTGAGGTGGCGAGGTTGATTGACGCAGGGAAAGTGAAACCTGTTATCAGTAAGGTTTATCCGTGGGAGCAGGCCGCAAAGGCACATCGTGATAGTGAAACAAAGCATGTCCGGGGCAAAATTGTACTTGAGATTCAGAATGAAGATTAAAATTTATGGTGCACTATAAAACTATCAGCGAATGGTTCCAGGCCTGGCAATTGCCCGGTCCTGAGCATCCGCTGATTAGTGTTATTAAGGTAGATGTTGCCAGAATCATTCATAGTAGCGATACTGTGAGATCTTTTTGCGATTTCTATTGTATAGCGCTGAAGCGGGTTACCGGTGCTGAAAGTCTCAAATTAAAATATGGACAGCGCCCTTATGATTTTAATGAAGGGATTATGTCTTTTGTATCACCCGGCCAGGTAACAAGCCTTGCCGTCGAAAAGGATACAGAAGTGAAGCAATCGGGATGGTATTTGATTGTCCATCCCGATTTTCTGTGGAATACGCCCCTGGCTAATAGTATTAAACGATATGAGTTCTGGGATTATGCTGTAAACGAATCCTTATTCCTGTCTGAAAAAGAGGAAGATATTATTATTGGTATCATTGAAAATATACACCGGGAAACACACGCAAACATTGATAAGTTCAGTAAGCAAATCATCATATCACAGTTGGAAAGCCTGCTCATCTATGCAGGACGTTTTTATAACCGTCAGTTTGTTACACGCGAAAAGGCGAATCATCAGGTACTTGATCGTCTGGAAAAAGTCTTAAATGATTATTTAAGCAGCGGCCAGCCAGCTGTAAAAGGTGTTCCTTCTGTGAACGACATTGCAGCCCTGCTCGCCATCTCTCCTAAATACTTAAGCAGCTTGTTACGGATGCATACCGGGCAAAATACGCAACATTACATCCACGAAAAGCTAATAGAAAGGGCCAAAGAAAGAATTTCCACCAGCGATCTTTCCATGAGCGAGATCGCTTACGAATTGGGGTTTGAGCATTTGCAATCTTTTAGCAGGTTGTTTAAGGCGAAAACACAACTTTCACCTCTGGAGTTCAGGCAGTTATTCAAGAATTAGTATTGGGCTATCATTATTTTTTGCTCGGTCCCAGTGGGTTTAAATAAGAAAAGCCACTTATTATGAGTGGCTTATGGGGTAGGATTGACAATTAATGAACACTCCTTTTTAATCTCTAATGTCCTTTCGCATTTGTAAACTGCGATTAACCTTACAAATCATAGGGATACTAAATTGCGCTGATTAACTGATTGTTAGTAAGTTATTGCAATATCCATACAAGTATTCTATGCGTATTAACTTTACAATGTCTTAAAAAAAGATTATTTTACCTGTTAAGTGGCTGTATAATACCGCTTAAACCCAAGAAATAACTGTCTGCTAACTCCATTTCACTGAAAACTATAAATATTGAAGCAACAAGATATTTTGGCATTTTGGAGGGATGTTGAAGTATTTAACCTTCCAGATTTTAATAAGGATTGTTACTTAGTTCGGCCCGATGTTCCTTTTCCGTGGCTAAGCGAGCGACCTCTTCGTAATCCTAAAACTAATGTATGGCGATATACCCTATTTTTTGGGAAAGTAAAAAAGCAAGATGTTATCGATACAATTGACTGGCTATTAGAGAAAACGGATATCCCTATTGATTGGGAAGATCCGGTAACCGGAGATACCTGTTTTTCAGCATTGTTGTTAAATCAATATGGGCGGCCTGATACCAAAAGTTATGTACCAGCATCTTTTATATTTGGGATAAACTGTCTTGCAGAAAAAACGCCTGTATCGAAAGTTTCTAATAAGTTAAGTGAAGCGCAGACTGAATTTGAATTGCGTTACAATATTCCGGTGCCGGTTGAAGGACAATCTGAAACTTCGGGTCCTCCTATAACCTGGCAGCATCTACAAGAAGAAATAAATTACTTAAATGGTATAACCGGTAATTGGAATAAGTCATCAATTGAAGCATATATCATTGCAAAGGAAGTCCCTAAAGATGCAGAACCCGATACCAGTTTTCTTAACAGCTTTTACCTGGATGACCTGAATCTGCTCATTACTCAACGCGAGCAGGACTATGGCATGGCGTTTCAGCGCTATGTTAGTTTGACAGTTAGTGAGCATGAACGCGAAGACCTGATTGCTAACAGGAACTATCTGTATCAAAGCATTGATCCAGGGATAATGCCAATGGGGCGATGGCCTGCTAATATTACACATGGTCTATATGCAGCTCAGTTAGGTGCGGTGAGTACAACAATAGCAGGATTGAAGGATGAAACTGGCATAAAAGGAATAAATGGCCCGCCGGGCACAGGAAAGACAACATTGTTGCTGGATGTTATTGCAGAGGTAGTAGTAACACGGGCTATCAAACTTATGGAAGAAGGTCCTGACAGGCTTTTTGCACGATTTAACCGGATAGAGAAGGAAAGTGGCTTCAGTGGTTATTTCGATTTGAAATCCAACCTGTTACATAATAATGGGATTGTAGTGGCCAGTAACAATAATGCTGCAGTTGAGAACATTACTAAAACACTGCCTTCAACCAGCAAAATTGATAAGGATACTTTTAAAGATATAGATTATTTTTCTTTGTGTGCACAACGGTTGATAGACGGAGATAGCTGGGGCATACTCAGTGCAACTCTTGGCAACGCGCAGAACAAAAGCAATTTCAAATGGAAGTTCTGGATGACAGATGCCGAAAAAGGAATGCCTGGCTTCCAGGACGTCCTTTGGGAGGTGTATAAAGATCCGGAAAATGATCAAACGTATGTATATAGGCAAAAATTTGATGAGGTAAAAGATGATCTGAAAATCCTGGTGAAGGAATTCGATGCGTTTAAAAAACAAGCTTCCCATTTTCATAATCAATACCCGATCTTTCTGGAAAACGTTGGAGAAAGGGAGAATCTAGAAAGGGATCTCCATAACATACAAGCGGAAATTAGAGGTTTGTCAAATGAAGAAAATAGTCTCAAACATCAAATAGCAGTAACAGATGATCTGATTCGCCTTTCAGAAAACATGTTGACGCATGTGAAGCAACAAAAGCCGTTATTTTTCTTTTTTCAGAAATTGTTTAATACCAAGGCTTATAAGAAGTGGAGAATTGATTATGACTATAATTTGGCGCAACTGCGGGAACATACTGAAAAAAGAATGCTGTTATCCCGACAGCTCGCCGATATTTCCTTAAAGCTGCGTATTAGTCAGGAGAAGGAGACAGGTATAAGCAGAAGCCTTACTAAAGTAAATAAAGCTATTGAGAAATATCTTGAACTGAAACAGGAATTACACCAACTATATGGAATAAACTTTCCCGTTTTTGGGGGCAGCAATTTTTACAGTGCGCCAATCGATTTAGTACAATTAAGCACTCCATATTCATCCGGGAAAATTAATACGCTTCGAAGTAATATTTTCATTAAAAGCCTGGAACTGCACCGATACTGTATTCTTTCAAATGCGAAGCAAATCAGAAATAACCTTAACCTTTTCTTTGAAATGATCGAAGGCCGGGCGGAGGTCAGTGCATCAATCTGCCAGACTTTATGGGGGACTTTATTTCTTTGCGTGCCTGTCATCTCGACGACGTTGGCTTCGGTCAGCCGTTTATTTTCATCAATGGGGAAGGAAAGTATTGGATGGCTATTGTTGGATGAGGCAGGGCAAGCTACGCCACAATCCGCCGCCGGAATTATCTGGCGTGCGAAAAGATGCATTATAGTTGGTGATCCCTTACAAATAGAACCGGTAGTTACCGTTCCTTCTAAATTGATATTTAAACTGAGGCAACAGGAAGGAATAGACCTGATATGGTCGCCAATCAACAGCTCTGT
This sequence comes from Chitinophaga sp. OAE865, assembly GCF_040546735.1. Classification (NCBI taxonomy): domain Bacteria; kingdom Pseudomonadati; phylum Bacteroidota; class Chitinophagia; order Chitinophagales; family Chitinophagaceae; genus Chitinophaga; species Chitinophaga sp. OAE865. The sequence goes on from NZ_JBEPOF010000001.1 coordinate 2,187,978, forward strand.
CCAGATCTTGGCAGACAGGGTGTCAGAAAAAGGTACTTATATGGGAGTAGGAGGAGAATCTGATGAAAAGATATGGACCGGTTTTCCATTGCGAACACATCGACGTTGTGAAAATCCGATGTTTAATATCGCTAATAAGATTGCATATGCTGGACAAATGGTGAAAGCAACGAAAGACATAGTAGAACATGGCTATATCGGCGAGTCGGCATGGTTTCATATTGTAGCGAATAGCGCTCCAATTAACAAACATGTATTGACAGAAGAGCTGGATTTATTGCTGGTGAAGATAAATGCGTTAAGGGTAAGTGGCTATACAAATGAAATATTTATTATTTCTCCATTTAAATCAGTTGCCAAAGCGTGTGAATCAGCATTCAAGCAGGTTGCCAAAGTTTCATGTGGTACTATTCACCGATTTCAAGGAAAAGAGGCGGACGTTGTATTTTTAGTTCTAGGTGGGAATCCCGCTTCTCAAGGAGCCAGAGATTGGGCTTCAAAAAAGCCTAATATGCTTAACGTTGCCCTTACCAGGGCGAGAAAGCGCTTTTATGTAATTGGTAATAAGAGTCTATGGGGAAAGTGTAGCTATTTTGATATTATGGCTGCCAGGTTGCCAAGTGTAAATATTTTGCCTCGTGTGTGATGTGAATTAATAAAAAGAATTTGACAGAAACCTGAGAGTTAACTGAGTGAAGCCTTTGTTGTCAACCTCCAAACACACAAATTCTATGTTATGCACCAAATTTTTTTTGCTGGCAATTTCAATTCATAATATAAGGACTACTAACTATGTTTTATATTCTCCCAACCCTTCGCTTCAGAAGTTCTTTTCGTTTATGCCTGTTCGCAGGTTTGTAGCATTGAATGAAATTGTTCAGGTCTTCCAGTTTGAGTGGGTTCTTCTTTAATGTATGAGGAACATTCCTACGGTAATCATACACCAAGACCTCTTTTGTCCGGTGATTTTTGCACGGAAGGTTTAACTTCAGGTCAACATCAATCCGTTATTCGTCCGAATTGCCCAATTACAGCGGGAGGTAACTTAAAACAAAAAAGGGGACAATCATCTTTTAGATGACTTATCCCCTTTTGCGGGCTGGGCGGGACTGCAATCGAACCCCTAGTGCCGCTTTTGACCTTTATTGGTAGTGTTGAACTCGACAAATCGATTGAAAACCATATCACAAATAATAAGACAGTTAGTAAGAAGCAAGTGAAAAAGAGAATAAAAGGCCGTCATCTATGATGCCCGCCTAGTTTCGGCAGCTATTTTCACTGCTAATACTTTTATAATTGCTGATCATTGGCAAGCGATTTCATGACAGAGGTTGATCTTTTTTTAAAGGTATTTTCCATTCCCACATTACCAGCAAAGGTCAGTACCTTGATGATAGAAATGTATATATCTTCTAGTAGGTAATAGTTTTTGTAACAGATATTTTCTGGATTCGGTTGATAAAATCTAATAGAGCAACAAAAATACGAATCTAAACAGACAACTAAATGCAAAAATGAATTTCCGTTAGTGTTTCAACCGGATTTGTCTAGCCTAAATTTATATTCGATTCAATATTCCTAAAATCTGGTTGCTTGGAAAAGCATTTATTGAGGCTAAAACTGGCATTCGTCTAATTATAGACTAAAATTACAGAGACCTTGCATATCCACCGATACAGTAATCAAATAGATAATTTTCCTTCCGAAGCTGGCTGGTGATCTTACTTAGATGTTTTTTTCCATCTTCATAAGCGACCTCGTTAAATTCATAAGATCCTTTAACCCTTATATACCGTGTGTTTGCAAGACGGTAAATATTGCCCGCTTCAAACTGTTGATTAAGAAAGGGAGATTCAAATATTATGTCCCCTCCCGCCTGAGCAAGTGAATCAGCAAGTTCAGGTATCAATTCCGGTTCTTCCCAATAGTCAGGTAAGGATGCAATATTTAAATTGACGAAATTTCGGCTAAATTCATCAGTTGAATAATTAGCAAGAGCAAATAGGCCATTATAAACGCCTTTTCTGACTAGTTGGTTCATTTCAGGCATTAATTGTTCGGATAAATGGTTCACATGAAAATCTTCCAACTCATCCCTTACCACGCGTGCGATAATCATCGAGATTTTCTTCATCGCCTCCTGATTATTTAGCTTTAGTGCCTCAAAAATCAAACTGCTCATGGTTAAAGGATTTGTTATGTCCTAAAATTATTGAAACTTTTCGTATGAGCGGTAATATGGATAACTTTAAACCGAATTAATATTGTTTTTTCGAGTCCGCTTTTGTTGTTGTGCGACTGTCAGCACGGCTTATCGGTGGAAAACCTGTTTTGAAAAAAAGTTAAATTCACTTTATACGAGAATACGTTATCCAATTCAATATGTTTGGTCGAACCTTTCGGCACTATTCCAGCCAACCGGAAAACGGCCCTCTCAACGCCAAATAAAGTTTTAGTGAAGATCTCGTTCATGACTAAAGGCTGGAACAGTGGAAGTCAATATTTTCAGTGTTCTTCAATCGAATTATCAAATAAAAAATTGCCTAGCAATTTGAAAATGTCTTCTTCCTCCAGATCCCAATACTCATCGCCTATTGAATCCAGCTCATCTATAACAGCATCTGAGTCAAATAAACCTGGTAAATTTTTAGCTACGATTTTTTCTCTAAATAGTTCCGGAGAATAGCTTTCTTCATTTACAATCTTTAGCGCATTGGCAAGCAAGTGGGCTCTTTTTGTGGCTCCTATTTCTTTTAAGGCCGGAATGGTTTCAATAGCAAACCTTCCATAAGCATTTACAAAGTATTGATCAAATCCTCCGTTATGTACTTGTTCATGCATAATCATAATCATGTAACAATAACGCTCCTTTTTGGGAAGGGATACAATATAGTCGTACCATTGGGCGCCGTTGCTTAGAATCCATTCATCTTTCAAGCCTTCGAGAACTTTGTTATAATATCTTGTAATTATTTGCTCTGCTGTAATAAGCTTTCATATTGGTTCAAATATTTAATATATTGCCTTTAGGAAGAACTCAAAGTAAATTCCGAGAACGACTATGGACACTATCAATATATTGCGAATAATAAGTGGTATAATATCCATTTCCTCAAGTTTTAGCGATTTGTAAGGCTACTTGAACATACAACAGTTCGGGCTTGATAGTTCTCCTCTTTGGGACAAGTTAGAGAAGTCTAGCCATGTGTGTTCATACCTTTTTCTGAAATGAGCCAAAAGCCATGGGCGCCGAAAGGCGCCCATGGCAGTACATATCCTTTTAGTTGTTCTAAGCAGTAATCGCAACCTCGATGAAAGCCATACCGTTAGTTCCATACTGGATTTTGATATTGCAGTTGAAGGGACTAGACTGAGAGAAGTTGCCGATAGTATAGGTCGGGGCGGGTATTTCTGCTACGGTCTTATAATCCTGCTCGGTTGTTGAGTTGTTGATGTCGAACTGCGCAACCGCTTGTCCATTGGCGGTAATGCTAACTCCTGGCGTATGTTCTGTGTACATGGCATGCGCCCAGTAATTCTTAGCTGTGCCCCCGCTCGTCATTTGATCCGGTGTCGCGAAGTCACCACCTGGAATCTGGATGGATCCGAAGGGGGCAACAGCAATTGACGATGGGTTGGTTTGGTAATCGCTTGCGGTAAGTAAACCCAGCTGTAGCGTTACAGCCAGGGCCACATTTGTAAAATTTTCGATGATAATCAGCGAGGCTGCACCCTTTGGGACATAGTCCTCCCACGGCGTGCCGTTTTCATCTTCCATCAGCCCCTGATATTCGGTGGCCAACGCCCATCCATTGAGCCCAGTAAAGAACGCGGTTTGGTTTGCCCCGCTTGCCAGCACCATGTTATACAGCTGGCTACTCAGGTTTATTCCTGTATAGGTATTCTGGGTGCCGTCAACATTGTTGATGTAAAGTGTAGAACCGTGCCACCCTTCACTAAGACGCTTGCCATAATTAATGTGCAACGTCGCATTTATCTGTATGTTAGAATTGGCCGGCAACAAAGTTTTAAGTACACCCTGGCTGTACATGGTAAGCATTTCATCAGTGTTCATGGCTGCCATGGTTGAAGGCCAAAAAAGAGAGGACATGTTGCCATAGCTGCGGCACATACCAAAGACCGCCTGAAGCTTATAGGCATCGCCAAGGATCAGTGCTTCGACGCGTCCCAAAGCATTGCCCAATTCTTCAAATTCATCGAGTAGCCCCTGCTGCAGCTGGGACACAGTCATTTCGTAGTTATAGATGTTCTGCTCGTAAGTATGCAGCTTGGTCATATCGGTCTGGGTATTGCCAGTCAGGTAGCTCTGCCCGCAGGTAAAGCCGGCTGCCATAACGTTTGCAAAGCATGGAAGCACGTTTTTGGCCACAAAGCCTGCATCTTTGATTTCACCCACGCCAGCCCCGGCCAGGTTCATACCGGTATAAAGTATTCCTTCCACAAGATCCCATATCCAGCTTTTGCTTTTTTTGCGCGGTGGCACTTTCGTATTCACCGGATCGGTAAACGAACAGTTGGTGATCAGGTTGGCAAGCGTCATAGCCTGGCCCTGGCTAAGGGAAAGGTATAATGTTGTCGCCTGCTGAAAAAGCAGTTGCACCGAAATTACGGCTGTAATTTCTTTTTGAAGCTGCTGGGCAACATCTTGCAGGATGGGGATATCAGCCGCTGTTATTGCCGAACCGTCCGGTTTTATTCTTCCTGTTGCCAGGCCGACCGCGATCATATTAATCTGGGCCTGGTAGCTGCTCATGGGCGCAGTCAGGTTCTGGTACTGGGTGCGGATGCCGTGGGGAAGTCCGAGCTCACTGCACAAATACGTATAGGCTTTCTGCTCCTCCGCTGTTCCGGTGTCGAATGCTACCGCTGGCTGCTGAAGGACAGCCTGCAGTGCCCTGCCCGGTGAAAAGTCCCATACCTGGCATGGGTTTACCATGCCGGGCTGGATCGAAGCGGTGGTTACACTGCAGGAAGATGCCGGCGGTGACGAAGGGGCAGGGACGGTTAGTGCCTTGCCGTTGCTCTGGTTGATGATCAAACCCTCGTTGGTTACCGTCCACAGCTGGAACAATTGGGCGCCAGGCTGGCGTGGATAGGCAACGATATTATCCGTAAATACTTCGTTCAATATCGTATTTCCACTGCCAAGCTCCAGGGATAGCACAAATTCGTCATTTACGCTGCTTACCAGATAGCCGGGATATTCATAGGTCCACATGGAAAAGGTGTTATTTTCCGGGATAGCCTGCGCATTGACCGGATAGACCCCAGACTGGGCCGTATTTGCCAGGGTCAAGTAAAGGCTGTTGGTTCCACCTTCCGCCCTGGTACCGATGGTAGTAGGCTGGCCAAAGGGCATCGCCTGCGGAACGATATACCACAGTTCGCTCGCGGTATAAGCCTCAGATTGCGATGGCGGGGCCTGCAAGGTCGTATTGTTCAGTATCTGGCTGAAGCCCACACTTTCAAGCGTTCCGGCGATGATTTTCTCCTCTTTACCATTTAGAGTACCGGTATTGAACTGCGAATATCCGGTAACCCATTTTTGGTTTGCATTGCCCGCATCAATCAGCGATAGGCCTAGACCGCCGTCAGATTCCAGGGCGGTAAGGGCTAAGCTGGGATTGGTAGCGCTTACGATAAAACCATCGATCGTCTTGCGCCAGAGCTGGTATATCGCTGCCTGTCCCGTTGGCGTAACGGATCCTCCTTCAGGCCCGGCAAGTGTGACGCTTCCATCTGTGGTCACGGTAAGCATTGCGCTCAGCGGCCCGTTTGGCGCGTAATTGGTATTCCGGATGGTAAACCAGAGGCCCTGCGGTTGATACGGAAGAGGCACCCAGATTTCATTACTTGGGGTGCCGAAATCATAAATAATCAGGTTTGCGCCGGAAGAGGCGTTACCTCCTTGATCCACGTTAAGGTAATAGTTTAGTCCTGGTCCTCCGGTAGCAAGCATACCGTTGGACATCAGGAACCACTGCTGGTCAAAACCTGCCTCTCCCACGCTTTGTATCGTAACATTCTGTTTGTTACCGGATTCCGCCGAAAGGCACATAGAAAGATTCAAGGCACTGATAATATCACCGTCAGGGGTCATCTTCCACAACTGTGCGGCAGCGCCGGGCAGCATGGGTTCAATCACCACAGCGGTGCCTGCGCCACCTGTACTCTGCGAAACCGTCATTACATACTCCAGGCGGTCGTTTGCATTGTTGGGCATATCCGTTTTCAGGTAGAACCAGTCTCCATTCATGATAGGTGCTGCCTCAATAAGTATCCAGGATTCATTAGTGCCCTGCGTCTGCGCATAGGTGATCACTGGTGTCCCGGAAGCAGGTCCCCCAACTCCCTGGACATTGAGGTAACAATTGTTTGGACTTTCCGCACTGCCCAGATTGACGTAAAACTGTCCGCCGTTCCAGTACCAGATCTGTTCAGCGCTTGGTGTCTGGGTGCTGCTGTCAAAGCTTTGTAGCGTTACCTGGCCGCTGCCCGAGCTGTCTGCCGTGAGTACCGAGCCGCTGTCGTTGGCGGGGCTTATCGTGCCAGTCCCATTAAACGACCAGATCTGAGCGCTGTTGCCGGGAGCGATTTGGTCTATCACCACACCATTGTTGTTTGCCAATACATACGGGTTAGCCGCATTGTTTTCTGGTCCGCTTAAGGCTGTTTGGATATAAAAACTGTGGGCCACAATCTGGACAGGAGTTGCAGGGAACAGGAACCATTTTTCGTTATCGCCATCAGAATATTCGTAGGTAACCACGATGGTACCGGGAGTTGTATTGGCCTCATACAGGTTCAGATATACTGTGCCAATACTGCCGCCCATGTTCACGGATAAATGGTTGTCATTGACCGTCCATATCTGTGCAGCAGTAAGCTGCTGACCGCTGGCAAATGCTTCAAGGGTAATCTGCACGCAACTTGTGGGGCTGGTACTTTGCGCCGTCAGTACCAGAGCGGTAGTGCCGGCGGGGCTGATGCTGCCGTCGCTGTTGAACTGCCACATCTGTTCCGGATTGCCTGGAACCCAGCCATCAATGATGATCCCATTCTTACGGGAAAGTACGAAATTAGTAGTCTGAGAGGCTACGGATCCAGTAACCTGACTGTCCGGACTTGCGCCTATGGCCGTCTGGATATAGAAAGCCGCTGAGCCCAAAATGGCAGTATCGCTTTGGGAGAAATTTTGATTATCCATCGTTTGTGCTCCAGGCACAATTTCGGGGAAAGGAGAGTTATTCATAATTTACTTTAGTTTAAACAGATTAATTTTACTAAAGATAAAAACCATCATCTTACATATTCATAATAATTAATGTAGCATTTTTGGAGATTTTAATGCATGACTTTTCGAAGAGTTTTGAATACCTCTTCGGTCTAAATTTGAATCTGCCAGGAGGAAAGATTTGCAGCGGTATGCCGTTGAAGTTTCAATTTATGTTGTAAATGATTGTGCGGAGAGGTATTTGGTAAAATAGAGGAGAAAGGAATATAACAATGAAGAAGAAAATAGGAGGTGAAAGTACATTTCATAGTGACGAGTAAAAGTGTTTGCTTAAATTTTGTACTCAAGCCGTACAACACAGTTCGGAAATGTACTTGAGAGCATGTTAATGCCGAAATGTTGCCAGGCCGCCATTAACGACGTTCAGCGCCCTGTCTACCCCTTGTACCTCTTTTGACCTTTATTGGAAGTATTGAACTTGACAAATCAATTGAAAACACTATAAGAAAGTGGACGGAAAACCAGATAAAAAGATAACAAAGGGAAGACACTTATAAAAACTTATACTTTCAAACTGTCCGGGAGTGGGAAATTCTTTGAATAGCTTCCTGAATTCATCTCCAAATTGTAACATATTATTCCAAAAAATAACGACATTGATAATCATTCAAAAAAAGGACCAGGGGAAATGAGACTTTAAAATACTAATCATGACTCCCTTCTTCCAGCGAAGAGGGATTGGATTTGAACCCACAAGTATTGGACGTATGGTCAGGTTTGCCTTCCCAGCAGTTTTCAATGATGGTACGCGGAGCGTAAACAGGCCATCTCCCAAAGGCTGCCTTTGGGAGGGCAGTTATAATTATAGATCTTTTGGCAATCAAATACCTAAAATGTAGTTTTGTTATTACACATAAACCTCCACGGTATAATGAACTATAATGAATATGCAAAAGGTAGCGAATGGCGCAGATGGGATCTGCACGTTCATACACCAAAATCCTATTTAAACGGATTCCCTGATAACTTTGACATTTATGTTGAAGAACTGATTAAGGCTGTCGACAAACACCAGATAGCGGTGATAGCTTTGGCAGACTATTTTATTATCGATGGTTATCGAGAACTTCTCAAATATTACGATAAGGCAACCCATACCTTGAGCGTAGGCAGGTATTCTACGCAGGTATATATTATTCCCGGAATCGAATTAAGGTTGAATATCTTTACTGGCAGCAATCAGTCTATCAATTACCATATCCTATTTGATCCAGAGCATTGCACACCTGACTTTATCCAGGAAAATTTTTTGGAACAGTTGAGCGTTCTCGCACGCGGCGCCACCTATAAACTGAAGGTGCGCAACATGCTCGCTATCGGCCATGCGATCGTCAATGACGGACCAATCAACGTCACCGCGGATTATTCCCACTTGCCACAGGCTGAGAAAGACAAATGCTATCAGGCGGCTTACTCTACCGTAACTCTCGAACAGCGCGATATAAAAAGTGCCCATGATGCCATTCTGGGTATATTTGAATCCCAGCAGATCGGCAAAAAACCGTATGTGAAAATAATTGCGGGAAAAGGTCATGGCTCGCTTAAATCTTTGAAATGGTTTGACGAAGAAGGGCAGTTCTCACGTGTTGGGCTGACTCGCGAAGATCTAACCAATTTTACAGATATGGTTTTTTCCAACGATCCGGACGACATTGATTTCTATGTTGGCAAGCGTGCAAAGACACCGGAAAAAGAAGTGAAAATACGTTTTGGAAGCCTGAAAGCCTGCGTATGGGGTTCAGATTGCCATGAAATCAAAACATTGCTGCATCCTTCAAATGGCAATACACAACTGTACACCTGGGTGAAAGCCGATCCATCCTTTGAAGGTTTAAAGCAACTTATATTTGAGCCCATTGACCGCGTTCGCATCCAGGAAGATAAACCCCAGGAGAGAACCGATTACCTGGTGATCGACAAGGTACGTTTTATCATGGACCCGGCTGCCAAAGACTTCGGACAGGACTATATCGAAATGAACACTAATATGAATGCCATCATTGGCGGGAAATCTTCCGGGAAGTCCATTCTGCTGCATCATATCGCCAAGGCCATCGATCCAGGCCAGGTAGCTGAGAAAGGCGGTGTTGTCAAAGAGAAGCCATATGATTTCCATAAAAAGATCAAGGCCTTTGATTTTGAAGTGGTCTGGCGGGACGGCCATGTCGACCGGCTAAGCGACGGCCCAGATCAGAAAACACGGCAGATCACCTACATTCCACAATTGTTTATCAATCATCTGGCAGAAGAAAAAGGTGAAGAAAAACTAAAGCAACTGATCGAAAGTATTCTGTTGCAAAATAAAGGTTTTAAAACGCTTTGGGATAAATATAAAGCCGATATTCAGATCATCAACACCGGTATTACCGGCAATATTGCGGGTTTGTATGCTTTGCGCGAAACACTGAAGACAGCTACCGGTGAATTAAAAGCGCTGGGTGATAAGGTCGCCATCAGCGCCAACATAGCCAAAATAAAAAGAGATATTGAAGAGCTTAGAAAGACAGCCGGATTTACGGAAGAGCAAAACAAGCGCTATGAAGCGCTGATCGCCAAGCGTGACCTGATCAACGGAAAAGTGAGCCGGGGCAACGATTATATCGAAAAACTAATAAATTATCTCGGATCACTGGAAACGCTAAAACGGTCTGCTATCATGGGTATAGAAAGCGGGATAGAAGATCTGCGGGCGTTATACCAAAATGATTATTTTGCTCACGCCTATATTGATTTTGCGGCGGGGGATAAACAACTGACCGAAAAGTTCTTTGATGGCCTGATGACACATCACCAGGCTATGATCACTGCCCTAGAAGGGCAGATCGCCACGTCGAAGGTCAAACTGGAAGCGATCCAGACGACCCTCCAACCTTTTTTGACACTTATTACCAATCAGACCCTGTTAAAGACTCTTACCGATACACTTGCGGCGGATGAAGCGAAACTGAAATCCATCGCGGATAAAGAAAAGACCAATCAGGAGCTCATTACATCGGGGAAAAAGAAAAAAGAGGAACTGGTTGAGAATTATAAATTGTTATACAATTCGTACCACGTCATAGAAACCGAACTTCAGCGCCCGGAACTGAGCCAAATCAGTGACTTGCAACTAGATTCCGCGTTGGTTTTCAATGTGACAGACTTTACCAATGGCTTCGGCAATATGTTGGATAACCGTGCGAATTTCCGTACCTTGTTCGGCGAATATTTCAGCGACAAGAATGAATACGTGTATGACGCCGCGAACCATATCGACCATTTGATAGATATCTTTGACAAGATTTCAAGCCCCGAAAAAAACGGCATCAAATTCAAGTCTGGCATTGTATCGCAGGATGCAGCCTTCAAGCTGTTCGCCGATTACTTCACGTTCAAATATAATATCAAGCAGAATGGCGACGATATTATTGATATGTCACCGGGTAAACGCGGCCTCGTGTTGATGCAGCTAATATTGCACCTAAGTAATGCCGAACACCCTATATTGATTGACCAGCCGGAGGATAACCTAGATAACCGCACTATCTTCAATGAGCTTAACCAGTTCATGAAAGACAAAAAAATTCAACGGCAGATCCTGATTGTCACCCATAACGCAAACCTTGTAGTCTCTACTGACGCTGAACAGGTGATTGTGGCAAACCAATTAGGCCAGGAAAAAGGCAAAGGGAATCGCTTTTATCAATTTGAGTACGTGAGCGGCGCCCTCGAAAACTCTTTCAAAAAGGATAAAGAAACAGGTGTTTTGTATCAGATGGGCATCCGTGAGCACGTGTGCGATATTCTCGAAGGTGGAGAGGATGCATTCCGTAAGCGAGAGGAAAAATATAACTTCTGACGAATGGATTAATCAATAAAAAGATTAGACAATATGATAAAAAATAACTCATTTAATCGAAGGTTGATAAAAGATTTTCTGGAAAGTATTTTGAAGATGATATTATTGACAAAATTATCACTCCCATTTTTTCGGAGAATGGTTGCCATGTTTTAAAGAAATATTCATGGTCCGGGAGTGATGGCCGAAATGCTCTTCCCGTAGTAGACAACATAATTTTGAAGAAAAACAGGAACAGATAAGAAAGTTAAAGATAACTTATTAGAACATTTCTTCACATTGGGCATTTCCAAATATTAGAACATGTAATCGAAATTTCCATTTCTCGAGAAATTTTAGTTATTTCATTTTTCAATTATAATCACCCTCTATCTATTTAATCCCAAAAATCTTTTCTGATGAAAAATCAATCTGACAACAAGCTTGAGATCAACAAAACAACTATCGCAAACCTTGAGACTACGAGTCCCCCATCCCAACCTGAAGATACTCCTGATAAAGATATTATTAAACAACCAGATACAGCGCTGATTAAGCCTGATCTACAGCCAGCTCCACCAGCAGAAGAAGAAAAACCTTAATAACCCTTCAAAAGGCGTAAATCAATATTTTGCGCTATTCAATGGAATAGTAATTTTGCCAGTATGGATCAAATTCATTGCAGGTCATAATCCTATATTCTTTAAAAAGAAACTGGATTCTTGAAAAGCGTTGAGTAAACTCTTCCAGGTCCTTCAGATATAAGATATACTGTCTAACCCCTTGGGTAGTTATAATTGCACTGATTACCGCTTGCATATCGGATTCAAAAACTTCGAACAACTCGTTATCCAATTTCTTCAGTCGTGGTTCCTTCATGAGATTCGGAAGCCCATCCTCTCTTGGCAATTGAAGCTTAAAAGCGAGGATACAATTAATCGGATACTCCTTTATAAAACCATAGGTGGTCACAAAACTTTCATTTTTCATAATGATTGTTGGGTGGCCATTTGTGTTAATTTTCTTTAGGCTCCACCTGTGTTGTATTAGGGTATTTAGTTGTTGCGTGGAAGAGTCTACATTCTTTTTAAATAGGCGTTTGAAAAATTTCATGGTGTTTTGAAAATATTAATACATGATGTGGTGACCGAAGCTTAACGACCTTATTTAAATGTAAAAGCCAGGTACCAAACCGGTTTCGCAGAAAAACCTTCCTGTGGCCAGGCCAGGTCGAAGCGGATAGGATAGCCGGCCAGCATCGTTCTTGCGCTGCAACCGAATGACTGCAGGTGGCTGGGCCTGGGAGGTAAAGCAGCCCGGTCGCCTGCTGTAGCCGCGATATCGGTAAACAGCCCCAGTTGTAACTGATTCAACGCAGAAAAAGACGTTCGCAATGGAATCAGTTTGCTGAACAAGGGGATATAAAGATCGATGTTCAACAGGGCGTAGCTGCTGCCATACAGGCTGTTCTGCCTGTAACCACGGAAAGGTGTGACCAGCGATTGAAAAGCATAAGGAGCATCCTGCGCAAAGCGCACGGAAGTATCGGTCCGCGGAACGATATTGTTATCGATCCCGCCGAAGTCGTAGAGTATTTTACTCTGGCCGCCGCTATGACCTGCATTGCCGCTGAGCACAAGATTGATATCGCGGAACAAAGGCTGATGCCAACTGAAACGGAACGTTGAGCCATAAAGGATAGTCGCCTTTTTACCGGTAGCAACCATACCATCCACTAAAAGCTTCGCTTCCCATCCCCGGTATAAAAATGGGATGGTTGGATGCAACTTGTTTACCGAGAGGGTCATGTTATCGATGTTCCACCAGGTTTGCAGGGCTTCATAATTGAGGCTATAACGGTCTGAGGCCAGGAATACCGTCCGGTCGCGGCGCGCGGCAGCCGTAAAGTCCAGCGACCAGTCGTACCGTATGGGATAATGGAAACCCAGCTCATAATAATGCGTCTTCACTTTAGCCTGGTGTGGGTAAGGCCTGTCCTGCTCATCTTTCCAGTCGCGTTGCGGATCGGGTTGCAGGCTTTCTACTTTGCGGAAAAACAGCACATGCCAGTCCAGTTTCCTCGCTGTATTTTCATACCGGAAAAAGAAATCACTGCCTTCCGATCCTGCAGGCATGCGATAGCCGATATTAAAATGATGGTTGTCGAACAGATCGCTAAAGCCTCCCTTAACCATGGCGCCGACATCCGGGAACTTAAAAGTACCCAGGTAGTTCTGGTAGGGTTGCAGCCGGTTGATGTAATAATCGTTATTGATGCGCGCCGAAAAATAGGCACTGTACAACTGCAGGATATAAGGCCTTACTTTCTTCGGGCTGTAAGCCAGGGCTATGGCCAGGCTATCCTTTTGCTGCTGTACCTGCTCCCTGCTGCTATTCCCTTTTAATACAGATCCCAGTATAGATGACTCCTCTTCCTTTTTCCATTTTTGTTCCAATGCAGCAATGCTGTCTTTAACATGTTTATCCTTCCTGTAATCGCGCAGCCAGGGCGCCGGCGCCTGGCTATTCAGGTCAGGTGCCGCCTCTTTTGCCATCAGGGTATCATTATGCGTAGTACCGTCAATGGTTTGTTGTAAGCTTAGCTTACCGTCCTCTACCATTTGCTGCGGCCGCCAGTTTACATATGCAGCATCTTTCAGCCATAAAGTTTCATCAGCCTTCGCGGTATTTTTCAGGTCTTCGCTGATCGCTTTGGTATAGACGCCATAAGCTTTGGTAGCAGTATCCCTGTGGTAGAGGCTATCGGCCGGGTAACCGGAGCGGTATATCAATAGGGCCTGGCTGCGATCGGCAACCAGGTCCGTATTATCCTCCGGATCGTCGGTAAGCGGGGTGAAACGGAGCTTGCCGGCATCATACAGCACAATATCGCTCTTAGCCCTTCGGTAAGCCGCAAACAGCCAGCGATCCCGGCTCCAGGTCTGCAGGGTACTGACGCCGTCCACACCATACAATTTCCTGCGGTCGGCATAAGCCCCGCCGGCATGGTATCGTTTTACCTGTATCCATCCCTGTTCCGGTAAAACGGTATACCATTTTTTTTCGGATTCCGACCAGTGCAGTAAAGGATAGGGATCGGCGCTATGTTCCGAAAGCCAGGGTGGCAGGGTATAAACCGCTGTCGCCCTGCCTTTCTTCCGTTGTTGTTGCAGCCGATCTGTTGTGGTAATGTATACTTTACGTTTATGGTCCCGCTCTGTAATGTAAGCGAGCTGTTTGCCGTCGGTGCTGTATTGCAGGTTGATCAGCCGGCTGCCGGCATGTATTATTTTAAGGATATCCCCGATGCTATCGGTTACCGCGTTTTGCTGCGGCAGACGGTCAAAGAAAAAGGAATAACACTGCGCGGTAAGGGTATCAAGCGGACGTTTGGCGATCAGGCGCACGGCACGGCTCAGCGACTTGCCGCTGCGCAACTGGAACAGGATCTGCCGGGCTGCATCCGGACGATATTTTTGTGCCAGGAAATAACAGAAGGCTTGTCCTGCCAGCCGGGGTTGGTCCGTTGAAAGCGAAGCCCAACCTGTAGTTCCGGCAAGCGATCTGTATAGCGCATCTTCATCCTCAATGCGCCAGTCATAGGCAAACCAGGCAATAGCCCCTTCTTTGAACCAGGCGGGTACCAGTGCTTTCTTTGCCAATGCCTGTTCTTCCAGGTCGCTCTTGAACTGCTCCTCCCAGGCCATCCTTACCCAGGCTTCCGAAAGCTGCTCCCGGAAACGGGCGTAGGAGCCACCGAAAGCCACCATCATCCTGTTACCTTTTAAATAAATGGTCGGGAAAGTTTGTACACCTGCTTCATATAAACCGATATTACTTTCGTATAACTGATCAGCTGAAGGATACAGGATAATATTGGGTGTTTCCCTTACGGTGCTGCCCATATTTTTTTTTACCCCGGCCATAATACCCGGCAGCTGAACGGAAGCAAAGCTGGCCAGGCTATCATAACCCACAGGAAAGCAAATGCGGTATGCATCTACCGAAAGCACCTTCCATTTGTACTTATGATACTGGAAACGGTTATACTGTTCGGCAACCTGACTGAAAGCCTTTACAAAGCAACAGATAGCCAGAACCCATGACAGGAACAGTATTTTGAATGATCGACGCAAAGCGAAAAATTTGAGTATGAAATATTATTTCCAGCGCTTGCCGAAGGACAGTCCAACAAAGAAGGACGCCTGGTAAGAATAGGACTTACGTTCGGCCATAATTTCAATTTTAGAGCTATAAAAAGCAGCATTGCCACCAATGGTGATGGTTTTCACAAATGACTTCGGTTTCTCCGGTTCCAGGGCGATAGCAAGTTCGGCAAACAAGCCCGGGACAAAGCGCGTCTCACCAAGGCCCTTGCTCCATTTTTCACTGCCCAGTATATATGAAGGGTTCAGGAAATGATCTGCATTATCTTTTGAAAATCGTTCGACCAGCATATAGGAGTGCTCTTCTGGTGTATACTCCACATACAACATTTTTAGATAATAAGGTTTCAGCATAGCCAGCGCAGGTCCTGCGGTATACCGAAGACTTAAAGACAGGTTTCCATCCAACAATGCAGGAAATAGCATCTGTTCCTGGCCATAACCCAATTGTAGGGTATAAGCATTGTTGATTTTGCCCAGGCTGTATGCCGTATTTTTGGTAAGATAATTATAAGTAGTACCCGTTCGCTGCTGCTTTATTTCCTTTTCATGCAGCAGACCGGAGAAATGCAATTGCCAGATTGTTCTCTTTCCTGCCGATTGCTGCTTCAGGTAATACGCATCGCCACTCCATCCGTTTGTATTCAGGCGTATGCCGATCGACAAGGCATGGTTATACTTCGGATCGAGCCCCCATTCCTGGACGTGTTTTTTCCATTGCTTTATTTTACTTACCTGCTTTGTACCTTTTTCTCTGATTGCCGTCATTTTTTCTTTACCGCCATCCCAAATGGATTGTTGCGAATATGCAAACTGGGTGTAAGCGGTGAAAATTGAAACTAATAGAACACACGTGTACTTCATAGCCTTAATCCTGTTTTATTGAATTAGAATCTATCGACTTTGATGGAAAAGAAGACAGGTAATTAATGCCAGACAAACTAAGTCATCACTTAGAGTTATTGCCGAGCGAACCACTATCGAATCTAAACCAGAAATTTGTAGCCTCTAACTTAGTGTGAGATGGATAAAAGGATGTTCTTGGCGGACAAAGTCGCAATTGAGAAAGCGGTATAACAAAAGTTCAAGAGATTTGGAAAATATTCTCAGACGAACCCAAACTTAGACAAGGAAGGGTTAAGTGCCTCATCTAAGTTTACTGATTCGCCTCAGGAATTATTCGTATTCAGTATCTAAAGAACTAATAAACTCATCGAAAGTACTGCCATAATTATCCAAAGTATCGAATTCAAAATTTGACATTAAACCAAAAGCATGATAACTGTGCTTTTGTTTGTGAAATGCATATCCAGTATCTGCTGCATCCTTTGCAAACAAATAGTAATCAGGGATTTGTTCCATAACAAATTCATACGCCTCGTTCATTTCTTCCAATTCATTGATTGGGAAAAGATCTAAATAACCATTTTTGCCAACTTCTCCTTTGCCAGCATGAATTTCGACCAATGCGTTTTTCAAATCATTGGGGAATATTAGACCTTGTTTTTTTTCAAACGCTTCGATCTCATTTAATGAAACTGGTTTAGCATTACTAATTACTTGTTTAAGCAATTCTTTCGTTTGACTATTCATATTTTAAGGTTTCTTTTCGATACTTTTTTGAATTCTATTCCACCATGGAGTTACCTGTTTCCGATGAAAACTGGCTTCCAAAAATACTTTATTTTGCACATTAGTTGGCGAGCCTCCAAATTTAACAGGAATTACTTCATGAATGTCAACTTCTTTTTTTGCCAAGTCTAAGGTACTGTTGAGGGCCTTATTTGCCTTGTTTGCAGCTGCCCTCGCGGCAGTATACTCCTCACCGTATAACAGTCTAAAAGGGCCTTTGGGCTTTGGTAGACCTTCCGGATAACCTGACCAATTCCAGATCGAAAAGGTACCTTCAGCGTATTGAACAACTTGGAAACTGGATTTTGCTCCGGATGCGATTGTTCCTGCAGATTGTTCTGCGATTCTTAAATCACTAGCAAGAATTGTATTTTCTGATTTAGCTACTGAACTTGGAGAAGACTCAAGAGCAAGATAAGGAGTCGACAATAGCATAATCATATCAATCCCCTTAACGAAATCACGATTGAACCTCGAAACTGCTTCTTTACTAGTTTTGGGAGCACGTTCATGAGTAGGCATAGAAAGCTGTCTTCCTACCATTCCAATCGCGCTCATAACTCCAAATATCGTCCGATCTACAACCCCTAGCTTTGTGTCATCATCCCGAGCCTTATCTCCCAATGGATCAATTTTTGAAACAGGATTATCATCCATAGAGGCATATGGACTAATGCTACTTGTCGCTTCTGCTTTGGGGTCAACTTGTCTGAATCGACCTATTTGAGGATCAAGGGCTCTATAGTGCGTTTCGTATGTTTCAAGGTTCAAATTCCGTTCTAACTCAATGCCTTGATATTTTATAGGTTGTTCTACATTGGTTGTAGGATTATTAAGGGTATTTAGGGTTAACCCATAGGGGTAGTAATGGTCCTCTGATAAAACGTTACTTGTATAATGTTCAAGATGAATATTGTCAAACCAAACTTTTTTTCCAATGCTTTGGTTGTCGACATATATTACTACATAACCAGGGAATCCTGGCCCGATTCCAGTACAGTTGCAAATACCTTTAGTCTTACTTTGAAACCCCGTGGTACCTGTTCCTTGGGGTACCTGGATACGACCACTTATTTCAGATATAAGCTCCATCTTTTCGTTAAAAAACAGATAGTTGAGATAAGCTTTGGGAGCGGCAGGATCAGCGTCTTCAACAGGTAGTGTTTCAATAATCCCACCAAGTGAGGGGTTTGTGAAAATTTCTTTGACAGTTCTGATATTATCTGGAAGTTCATTAAGTGGTACACCATCATAAGTGTTTCCTCCCATCAAAGCACCCATAACTGATTCTACAACCTCATTGCCAGAAATTGATTCTCCGGGATTAAAATCACCTTCATAATAAGAGTCTGCCCCAATAGTAAATTTATCGCCTGGTAGTACCCTAAGCATAATGGCAGTGCCAACACGTTTTGCAGGATCTTCTGCAACTAGTCCTGCGGCCATATTATCATCCGGATTTGTACTTCCTGGCTTTAGGTCCCTAACATTCGGTATGTTATCAAAAACCAATTGCTCAACATTGGCTAAAGAGATTTCATGTTTGGCTAGATAACTTGGATTTATAGGAGTGGCAGTAATTGTGCTTCTAACATTTCCTAAATGGTCTTTGACGAAATAGTCGTAGACAAATTTGGTAAGGTTGGCAGTGTTAGTATTAGCGATGGGTCTAGCTTTTCCTTCCTCATTCGAAATGTATTGCAAAACTTTGTCCTTATAAACGACGTCGCCAACATAATCATATGTAATGGCCTGCCCGTCATTTAGGATCTTTTTCCTTAGTTTATTACCAGTGGCGTCATATGTATAAATCACCTTACCCTGTGCGCCTACAACAATCTCCTCAATGTTGTTAAGGTCATTGTAAGTAATGGAAGTTATTTTTTTGTTCTCGTCATTGGTGAGATTTCCATTTTGATCATATTTGTACTCTTCTGCGCCCGTCACATTGTTCTTAAAATCGGGGAAAGAATTATCTGAAGAGCCAGCATCTTCAACTGTTTTAAGCTGGTTGGAGTTTGGATAATAATCATAACTGAGAATATCCATATTAAAGGAAGAACTTGCGCCTGAAGGATCTCCGCCCCGTTGATTCATAGTAAGTAGATTACCATTGAAATCATACGACATATTAGATGCGGTAAGATCTACTGGATCATTCGTCCACTGAGAGCCATCATACTGATTGTATTGGGCATGGGTTACTCTGTTGACCTTATCATAGCTGTAGCCATAGGCTTTTTTTATTGCATCTGAGCCACTCCAGACTATTCCGGCTATATTTCCATTATAAAGTTTACTTTTGAAACCTTTGTCGTAGCTGATGTTTTCCTCGAATATCGGCGCAAAAGGTGAAACGCTATGGTTTTCAGCAATAATACGTGAAAGCATTCCTCTGATATTGTAGTCCTGACGCACTATTCCCGCTCTAAAATCCTTAATAGTTACCCTACCTAAATGGTCATAGTCATAATTTACCAAGTTGAAAATAGGTCCATCGTTGATCTGCTGATTGATCTGCCAAACCCTATTTGTCCCACCATTTAAACCGTAATTCCTTTCATATGTCTTTACGATTTTAAAATCCTTAATTCCTGGACCATTTGCACCAGGAACTGGTTCAGAACCAGGATTCTGATGACGTAAAATTGATTTCCAAATATCTCCCTGGAAGGAATATATATTCGACGTAATGTCTACGCCACCTAAATGGTTTTGACTAAATGTTTGGATTATCTGTCCTTGGTCATCAAAGTAATTTACAGTATTTAGCCACATTTCTGAATCAGGCGATTCGGGATTTAAAACCCGGACTTTCGAACCTGTAAGTTTTCCTTTCGTGCTTTTGCAAACTTTGGGTTCGACTACAAAAGGTTTTGTGCTTGTTGCAGGGAGCTGGTTCGAAAACTGAGACTGATCAAACGCGTAGGATGGCAATTGATCATAATCATCGTAGTAATAGTAAGAGAGGAACTTGCAGCCAGCTAAATTACTAGGCGGATAAACATGATATAAATTGTACGTTTTTATGTAGTAGAGGAAATCTGTATTTGGATAAGTCGTGTTATCTTCAACATAGCTTACCAGTTGTTCCCGACTGACGGAAGCCTCTGCCATTCCTGAAACAAGTGGACGATCAAGTACATCGTAAAAAGTAAAGGCTACAAGATTTTTGGCTCGTTGATTAGCATCCTGAGTCATACAAACCCTATCCCTTAAGTCATAAATTAAATATTCAACTCCCTTTCCTGGTATTTTCCTTTCGACCACCCTTCCTTTTTTGTCATAATAGTAGCTGAAACAAAGCTCTGGCACTGATGCAACATTCCAGGAACTTTCGATTGCCTGCACAGCCTTTGGTGGGATGGTGTAACGAAGTTGTCCTTTATCGTCATAAACAAAATAGGTTGCTGCGTATCCAAGATGAGGATTATTCGTTCCATTATTTAGACGCGATTTAGATAAAATGACTTTACCATTTTTATCTTTGTACTCAATCACCGTTGAACCATCTTCATCAGTCGATTCGGTGACATACAAATTATAAGCCTTGTAGGTTCCTGTATTTACAGGAACTGCGTCACTTGCTTCGCCGATTGTCCAGATTTTTACTCCCTCGGTATCTTCATTGCCCCTGTAGTGGGTTACTATGCCGCGTCCGGTTCCTACCCAACTTTTGCCAGGAGCCAGAGACTTAAGTGTTCTATTAATTGGTGAGTTATCATAAATAGTCTTGCTATAGGGTTCTTCATCGGGACCCGCTTGGTCATAAAAGGCCCTAAGTTTAGTTTTAGGGTTTGGAACAAAATACCCGGATATTATATTGAGAGGATTGGCAAATGGTAGATATTGATACACCTCTTTGCCAGTTGAATCATATACATGGTGTTGAACAATGTCATATCCAGAAGGATGGGCATTTTGTTCTACCGATTGTAGCAACCTCCCTAATCCATCATAATAATTGGTCTTTTGATTATGGAGATAATGTACAGGCCAAATCTTAAAAGGGGTCTCAGGCGTTATTGTTCTTATATAATTTTATCTGGTCAGTCCGGTGTAATCCTTTAGTCCAGGGTAACTTACTGTCATCGGATTCGACGGAGTATTCTCCGGAATGTTTGCCTGAGGTGAAGAAGCAGGCTGCCCAAATAATGTCGTACATTCTATACAGAGCCACAGTATGGCAGATAGAAATTTGAAATTCGTTTTCATGTTTGTTTTTTTTATTGAGGGCCTTGAGATTTATAGATATAGCCTTTTATGATATTATCATTGTGATCTTTTGTAAAAATTAATCGACCAAGCAGGTCAAAATCACATTTATATCCATACCCATTGTCCTGGGTCTTACTGGTAAGCCCAATGCCATAGTTGAAAGTAAAAGTGTTGAGCTGAGATGATGCCGGCCTGACTGATAGTTCATCCATTATGGAACCATCGCCGCCAACAATGTCGGTGATGCCATTGTGATAAAAAGTATTGGTTTTATACTCCCAATCGCTGCCATTGTACTTCCACCACCCAATTAAATACTCCCCTGGAATTAAACTTCCTCCTGGAATGGTCTGAGTACCATAATTTGCGTATCTGCCGAATTTCACCTGTGAGATCGTAGGACTGGACGCTAAATCCTCAAATCCATTGTATTGAATTTGGTTGGACTTGGCATTTTTTACATAAGCCATTGGGAATACCCCGGTAAGATCATAAATGATAGTGTAAGGAATGTTGGTTTGATCCACAGCTTCGGTAAGCTTTCCAGAATAGTTGTAGGCATTGCATTCAAGTTTTTTTACAAACCGGTTATCAAAATCGAACACATTATTGGAAATCCAGCTTAATAAAGCTCCTGTATTGGGCTGCTCCAATTCTAATGAATAAATTTGCCAGGGATATATCTTTCCTGGTTTGAATTCCTTAAAAGTGTTTAAAATAGCAGCTTGAACTTGGTCAATGCCGTCTCTGTTTACGATCGTTACTTCTTCAATCACGTTGTTGAGCATATTCTTTTGCAGCATCTTATTTAGAGCATTTGCCATAGGTTCAATACTGCCTGGTGATGTAGAATAATCACTTGTATATTTTTTTCTAATCTCTTTGATTGAGCCATCACTTTGTTCTTGTCGGATACTTATCGGCAGGAGGCTTAATGGACTATAAGAGTAATTGATTTCTTCAACTACTGGATTAGGAATATTGTCATCTGGATAGGTTAAGGTCTTTTCTTTGCTTAAATAAAACCATTGGGAGTTGTAGTTCGTAAATCCAAAATTTATTTTTGTCCCTGTAACATTTGCAGCGCAATATGAACTAAAACCACCTTTTGCTCCTTTTATTTCGTGAAAATTATCTGTTGCATCAAAAGTATATTCTTTGATTTCTTCTTTAATTATTCGATCATCTTTGTTGAAGTATAATGTGTGAATGGGAAGGCCACGTTTCCATTGATTTGATGTTGCAGCAGGATAAGGGAAAAGCTGTAGTGTTGCATCGCCTGCCATCGAGAATCTATGATCGATATAACCGCCTTCACCATTTTCTCCATCATACTCTATTACTCGAGAATAGCCGACCGTGCTACCATCCGAAAATGTAATAGGTGTATTGCTGTTGCTCGATAAATTCAGATAAATCCTTTGGGAGTTACATCCAGGGAGTGTGCTTCCAGTATTACAATCAGCCCAAGTTGTGGAAACGAAGGTGTAAAGAGGTAATGCTTGAATAACTCCAGAAGACCTATTTGGGTCGCTAATGTCCAAATAACTGAAACGTTTTATGTTTACGCCCCCAAATGCGTCGAAATTTTTTATTCTCTTAACCCTCAATCCTCCGGAATACAGTTTTTGTGTATATCCGGTTTTCTTTTTGTAATTAATGTAAACGTATCCATAGTCAAGCGCTTCTGCTGTTGAAATAGTTAGCGTGTAGGTTCCAGGATTTAATTCTAAGAATTGAGTTTGGGGATTTACTACAGGTCCACTTATATTTATTGTTGCACCTCCGGGTTTAGTAATAATCATCTGGGTCATACACGGTTCGATAGTGCAATTGTTTCCGCCATTTGGCGGATTCCCGTTGCAGTTATCTCTTTTGGTGTCAAACCGCACTACGGTAGTAGTATCCAAAGTAAATGAATATGTTGTCGACCCTGCCCCGTCAGTTGTAGTTCTTCTTATTACTGTATTTGCAAAATTTGTGTATATTGGTTGGGAAACCGGTTGCAGGACCCCACCGGAAGGATTATACATACTTCCATAGTCATTTAATTCGAATTCAAATTCTGTAGTGCCACCAGTGGGATAGGTGATTGTTTTTAATATCCCATTGGCAGTTGATATTGACGGCTCCCGATTCGCCGAACCAATATATTGACTTCCGTACCACATATATGGAAAAAGAGTGGTATTGTTTGCCCCATTGTAGAAACCCCAGTGATCTATTGCTTTACTATCCTGATTTGGGATTTGTCCTGGTATATATGACAATTGATATCCGCCTATCTTCTCTCCAGACATAAAATGGGATAGTGAGTCAAGCCTAAGCTTTCCGGCACCGGAATAATAGCTTTGGTAAAATTTCCATGCATGCTTGATTCCAAAATTATTTAGGTTATTCTTTTGGATAAGTACCGAGTCTAAAGCTAAAGATTGGTCTGATCTTGGCTTATATTTTATAGCGACGCGTTCTAGAGAACTTCTAATTTCACTAATTAGAAGACTGTGGTAATCAATTGTATTATACGTTGTGGAGCCTCCTTCGTTGATCATTATAGGCGAATAATTTCCACTGCAACTTCCAACTGCATTAGCCTGCACTAACCAGGCTTGGGAATAAGAGGTTATCGGAACTTGATTTAGAAATTGATCATCCACATACGAAAACTCAAACTCTTGTGCGCCATCTGGGCCTAAGATTCTTGTCAAATACCATTGGGAGGTATAGTGACCATTAGATTCATTTTCGCCACCACTTGAAATGAAGTGATAGTCCAGTTCAGAAGTTCTATCAAATATATACTGAAAGCCCTCTTCATCGGTAACTTCGAAGGATTCAGGCGAATTAATCCTTCGTATCGAAAGTTTTGAGTAGGGCATTGTATAATATTGTCCATTAGCAGGATCATAATAGAACTTCCCACTTCTACCATTGATTGTAAAAGAGAACTCGTCTGGTGATAGATCAATCAGACCTGTTGTCGCCTTATACAGTGGGTCTGTGATCATACTAGTGGGTGAATACATTGCTGGAACACTAAGGGCATCTGTAACTTTCTGATAGTTGTCATTGTACCCCAACGATGGGCGATCATCTGGAAGGCCATTAACGGTTCTCGTAATTACGCTGGCAGCATTGAAGTTCCAGTTCATGCCGGCGCTTGTTGCTCGTTCTTGTACCCTTATTCCTTTGTGGTCATAAGATAAGGAAAGTGGATACTTAAGTCTGATACCGCTCACTTCATGCAGCGGAATCGAAATGTCGACCTGTCCAGAGGAAAGATTCAAATTATAGTTTCCATATCTTCCGAGATTTCCGGCTTCTGGATCTGGAGGTATAATTCGCTCTACCTTATCAAGTGGTCGTTGACCATGGGTTTGATGGGGATACCCAAGCATAAGGCTCACGATGAAGAGTGCCATTTTTCGGAGCCAATGTTTTAATGGATTCATATGATTGTTGATTTGTTGTGATCTTGAAAATGGTTTATTGCTAACCACTCTATTCATTTGGAGTGAACAAAGGTATATATGAGGTCCGCCATCAGTTGACGGAGCAACGGATGTTTATTTCCCCCAGCCGAATCGAAGTATAAATGGTGATTTTAAATAGTTGTCTCTCCATAAAAAATTATAGCCTGCCAGGAAGGTACCGCTCCACTTATTGCTGATACGGTAGCGCTTCATAATACCTGCATAAGCCACATGCTGCTGCCCGCCGAATGCGACTTTCAGGGCATTGTCGCTTTGTTGCGGATTTGGATTCTCGGGATCGGCCTGCTCCTTAAGATAGGGACGGTTCACAGGCCGGAAAATCTGCTCATAACCCACTTGCGCGCTGAAGCCATAAATCAGGAGCCAATCGGCATAAGCCCTTGTACTGACACCTTCATAGCTAAGTTTTATATTTTGCCAGTTCGGACCCAAGCCGATACTGGTGCCGACACCGATACCATAGCTTAGTTTAGGGGTATGTTTAAATGCTACCGAAGCGCCCAGCTCGAGCATGGCCGGTCGCAAACCATCGGGTGTGGCTCTCGTGGTCTGGAAATTGTATTGCGTCTCCAGCCGTTGCAAGAAGGGCTTTGCTCGTTCCGGGTTTTTCTTGAAGCTAGGTTTTTCGATACGTTTTAATTTGTCTTTAGCTGCCTTAGCTTCGCCAAGCCCTAGTTTCGCTTCGTTCAGCGCGGCCTTCCCTTCGTTCACCTTATCGTTCACCTCGTTCAGCTTTTCACTGAACTGCTGCACCTGCTTGCCCATGCTTTGCTGTACCGCCTGCAGGTTACCACCAAATTTCTCCTGAAGCATCTTGCCCATTTGATCTTTGGTCTGGTAACCCATACTTTGCAGGTCGGCAGCTGTTGCACTTGCACCCAAACCCCCAAACGCACCCTTGTTTGCATTTAAGTAATTTCCAAATCCTTCAACGCCCTGCAGGTACTCCATAGCTTGTTCTTCTGCTTTATCCGGATCATCGGCCAGCTCCCGCCAGGCTTTCATTTTCTCCTTGGCATAGTACACTTCTTTTTGAATGCTTTGCAGACAGGCTATGTTTTTACCGCCGGCCATTTGCTCCAATGCCTGGCTGCGTTGTTGGATCAAATCTCTTATCTGTTGTTCGGCATTCAACTTGGATTCGAGTTCAGCAATCTTCGAAGCATACTCAGCACCGGGCAATTCTTTATCGGAAAGATCTGCCATCGTATTCAGTTTACCACTTTGTTTGACTATAAATTGTTGTATGCCTTTCAAGCTATCTATTGTAGGATTCCGACTAGCTTGCCTTTTGTTTGATGCAACAATATCCAGGGATAAAGAAGATATAGAATCGTAAGTCATAGGCATATTCAGGTAGTGCTGATATGCCAGAGAATCCTTTCCTTCAAGACTCTTCATAAATCTTTCTTCTTTTTTCTTCAGGCGCCTCAATAATTTTTGTTCGATTGATTTTGATCTTTTTAAATATTT
The DNA here is from genome assembly GCF_040546735.1 of Chitinophaga sp. OAE865. NCBI lineage: Bacteria > Pseudomonadati > Bacteroidota > Chitinophagia > Chitinophagales > Chitinophagaceae > Chitinophaga > Chitinophaga sp. OAE865. The sequence continues at coordinate 2,214,093 of NZ_JBEPOF010000001.1, forward strand.
ATCCAATTCAGAGGTCCGGTCATTAAGATACATGGTCGCATACCTGGCATCGGAGTTTTCTTGTGCATGCAACGAGAAACAAAATATTAAGGCGATAAATAGCAATAGAAAATACAGGCTAAAACTGAGCAAAAAGGTTCTCATAAAGTTGTCTTTATTCTTGATAATGATAATCGTCCGGCTAGATTTACGAGCATTAAAAGGGACTTCATGAGCGGACTTTAAACCGTTCAATGCATGGAAAAGTGATTCAAAAAGTCAAATTATTTTTGTTAGGCAGTAAAATGAAGTTTGAACGAAACATTTATTGCAAAGGATAATTGAAACCTTTACTGCCTATTGTCGATGCAAAGGTTCGAAATGTTTTTAATCTGATTGATAGGAGAACACCGGAATTTGGTCAGGGGAAATTTCCCCTGCCTGGTAGAGGAAAACCCCGCATCAGCTTTCTGGATAGATAGAGAAAACTGGATCAAGAGGAAAGAAAAATAAAAAAAAGCCCCGTTGATTGCAGTGACATGGTGCAATAGGGAGGGAAATTGTTTGGGGCCTTTTTTATGAGGGGAGATAACTAAAAGAACCGCTGCTACCAGCTAAAATAACAGCGGTCAGGAATATCGTAGCCTTTTGTTTAAATGGGTTGGGATAAGTGAAAGGGGCTGCAATTTTCAGATGCAAAGATTCATCAATTTTTCGGATAAAAAATACGAGTTTCCACGTATTTTTTTTATGCACCTTTTTTTACAGATAAAAACCTGAGCTTTATCAGTAAATTGAGTAAGAAGGAAATACAATTTAATTATTGTAGATACATCAATTCTAAAACCATCATAATTTATAGCTTTCAATCACTAAAATCAACATATACACTCCATTTATCAATAACATTATTTACCAGTATTCTCATTGCTTTTTCTACCAGTAAAGTTTCCCCACTTGGTATAATTCCTGTTTCTTCAGCAAGCTTATGAAGCTGTTGATCCTCATCGATCATCTTTATCATGGCAGCCATTTTTCGTCGTAGATGGTCTCCGGGGATATACGTTTTACTCAGCTCATAGAAACTATTGTAAGGTGCAATCTTTAATGGGATAGCTTTTAAAAAACTATCGCCAAGCTCCACTGCGGTCTCTGTAACCTCTGGAATATTCCAATTTGCTAATGCCGGGCTTTTATTTGAAAGATGATCGATCATAATGATGATATCTAAGAGCCCTTGTGGTGTTGTAGACCAATCTGCATTATTTTCAAGTATCAATGTAACTAATTCACGGCTTAATTTCATAGGAGATATTAGAGAGAAAAAGAATATAAGAAACAGCATTAAAATTGTGTAGAGAGACTATTCGGCAATGGCGTTTTCAGAATTTCCTAAAGATTCTGCTTTGACATTTCGTTCCATAAAAAATGCAATTCCATAAAATACATAAAGCAAAAGATTTAGGTAGCGCGTCATAACAGTAAGCAATTGATCAATTACAAATGATGTATCCTTAAAATAATTTCGGAAGCCAAACGCAAATACTAATCCTGGGTAAAATATAAAATTACCGCAATTTATCCAGAAGTTACCGTCATACCTCATTGAATAGCGTATAGGTTTAAACATTATCTCGCTAAAAAATATTCCAGTCCAGATTGAGACACAGACCGATAAAATCAAAAAGTCATAATAATTCGAACCCCAGGTGTCTGTTTCAAAGAATAAATTTATAATGAGCATAAATGCTGTAAAGAACAACAATCCTCCAAAAAGTATTAACCTTTTGTTTGTCGCTAATATTAAATAATAATAGTAAAACCAGAAGAGTAATTCTAGACGCATATAGACATGCTCAGTAAAATAAATCTGAAATTCATTTAGGAATTTCTTCAATACCTCAACAGATAGAGCCACTATAACAAGTGCTAAATTCAGTTTGACAGAGGGGCTTAGACACTTCCGTCTAACAAGCCCTATAATGACGCTACTTAGAATCAATATAATATAGAGGTACCAAAGCATTTAGATCCTGTTTAGTGAAGTGCCACTGCTTGAAAATGCAAAATAAACTTTTTCCATTAAGTCCGCGTACAATAACCCATTCCCGCACAGTAGATTCCTGTAACTATTTTTATTACCTAATACGATAGTAATACTTTCTAACTTCCGTCTATCAGACTTTTGTTCCCGTAATAACACCTGATTCCAGGACAAGCCGGGCTTCTGTATTTTTTATACAAAAGCGGTTTTAAATGGCTGAAAGAACAATTATCAGGCACGGTTCCCTTTTCAGTGGGATCGGTGGTTTTGATCTGGCAGCAGAGTGGATGGGATGGGAAAATGTATTCCATTGTGAAATAGACACATTCTGCCAACTGCTACTAAATTTTCACTTCCCAAAATCTTTACGCTATGGGGACATCAAACAAACAGATTTCAGCTGCCACAGAGGGCAGATCGATATCCTTACCGGAGGATTCCCTTGTCAGCCCTTCAGCGTTGCCGGAAAGAGAAAAGGGAAAGAGGATGACCGCCACCTGTGGCCTTTCATGCTTAAAGCAATTAAGCAGATTAGACCCAGGTGGGTCGTGGGCGAAAACGTTCGCGGCATTGTTAGTTGGAATGAAGGTCTGGTATTCGAAGAGGTGCAAGCTGACCTGGAAACTGAGGGATACTTTGTACAACCGTTCGTACTTCCTGCTGCAGGCATCGGTGCTCCCCACCGACGGGAGCGCGTCTGGTTTATTGCCTACGCCTGTGGCGATGGATACGGGAGCAACGGATTTACAGAAAATCACCAACAGGCGAGCAAAGCTCAAGGCCAAAGGCATCAATGGCAACGGTTTCGGAACAAGTCTGATGGAAATGGTACAGAGGCAGCTGCTTCCAACGCCTATAGCATCGGACTGTCATCTGAGGGAAATCCTCGGCGAAGGAGAGACCATCCGGATTTCGGGGTGCAAGGCCAGGAAAGTCATAAAAAACGGAAGCACGGCGAGCATTGGCCTGGCTTTACTGGTGAGGCTACTGCCGACGCCAGCTTCCAGAGACTGGAAGGGGCAACACGCCCGGGAATTCTATCTGAATCCAGAGCAAAGACCGTTGGCGGCCAGAAGTATTCCTGGAATTATCGAAACCAAAGATGGGACGGTTTCCCGGAAACTGAACCCACAATTTGTTGCGGAAATGATGGGGTTTCCTCCGGACTGGACCCTAGTACCTTTTTTAACGAACTCGGTAAAGCTCTGACGGGTATTACCTTCCCGAAATGGAGAAACGACAGTATTAAAGCATTGGGCAATGCCGTAGTCCCTCAAAATAGCTTATACCATCTTCAAAGCCATTCGCAAATACGAACGAAAAATAAGAAGGTAAAATGAAACCCAACATCTGGAATTGCACTTTATGGAAATGAGACATGACTGCCGAAGAAATTTTATCCGCTGAGTTAACAAAGGCCGAAAAGGCCCGCCGGCTATATGATTTGGGGCATACGCGTCGTGATGTGGCACAAATGATCTGTGGAGGCAACTTCGGCTGGGCGCATAATATCTACAAGCGACATTTCGGACTGGAAACAAGGACGCGGGTAAATAATCAAGTTTTCGATAGAGAGTTTGGAATCGAAATCGAATCGTTCGGTATCAGAAGAGGCAGACTTTCCGGATTGCTTAGAGATGCAGGTATTCAGGCAAAAGCTGAAGCCAGGAATAGAATAACGGTTTCATATTGGAAAGTCGTAAACGATTCCTCTATTTCCGGAGAAGATCGCTTTGAGCTAATTAGCCCCATACTCAGGGGACAAGCAGGGCTTCAGGAGGTAGAAAGGGTTTGTAACATACTAGGGGAAGCAGGTGCCAGGGTGAATAAGAGCTGTGGACTCCATATTCATTTTAATGCCAGGCGTCTGACGATTACGGATTGGCGGAATCTCTTTAAAAACTATATAAACCTTGAAACGGATATCGATAGTATCATGCCTGGAAGCAGAAGAGCCAGCAATAATCACTATTGTAAAAGTATGCTTCATCATTTCACTAGCAAAAATGAGGCATTTGCTGCCATTGATCGTGCAGGAGATGTAGCTGCTTTACATAATAGTGTTACCCAGCAGGATCGCCATTTTAAGCTTAACGCCGGTAGTTACCAGCGTCACGGAACAATTGAGTTCCGACAGCATAGCGGCACTATTGATTTTGAGAAGATTTCCCACTGGATAATGATCTGCGATGCAATAATAAACAGATCAGGAATCGGCTTAGTAACCAAACTAAACAACATCCTGACTGCAGATCAAAAAAGATATTTCAACCAAAGAAAACAAATATTTCGGATATGAAGGTTATTGTAAAATATGATGACGACAAGCAGGTAATTGAGGTCGCCTCATGCCAGGAATTAGTAGAACGTCTTAACGATACGGCAATATTTAGATCTGAATCGACAAGACAATATATGTTTGACTACGCCAGGCGGGCCGTCATCGCTCGTAATATCGATATCAGAGCTACCGACTATGAGTCTTTCGTTGAAGATCTGGTTAAGGCTGGGGATATTGAGTTGACTTGCTAGGTTCCATGCACGACGTCTATGCCGGCTGTGCGCTGATTCCTCGTTTGAAAATCAAGACATCTCGAAGGGCATTAGCTTTTCAAGTGGAGGAAAGAGAGTGACAATAACTTGGGAAATGCGATAAGTTCCCCAAATTGCCTATCACATTTTTAAGGCAATACATCAAACCATGAATTAATACGCTTGGAATAATAGGCCAAGGACTAATATTATTAAATGACATCAATATATGCCAGAACCAGACCGTTTCCTTATAAGGAATTTGAAAGCTTTAGGGATTGATAACCGGCGGTTATTCGAACAGGTTGACTACCTGGTGTCATTGGGGACACCATATTTTACCCTAACCTGCCCTATCAAATTTGCCGATGGCAGATTGGATATGCAGCTGCATTGCCAGCAGGATGGCGATACAGGAGAATGGGACCTTTCTGAGTATACAGCAAGATTTACGAGGCCCATTATTTTACCGACTGAGCATATTTCTGGAATTGATGTATTATCCCTGGACAGATCAATGGCAACTGTAAATTGGGGAAATGTAATGAGGGAATTGCCTATAGGAAGCCCCTATAAAAAAGAGCTATTTAGGAAGATGATAGCTCTTGAGCATGCCGGCCAAAAGGGGCGTAATGCCTTTGACTTGCTGAGCATAAAACACTGGACCGGCACCGGCCTGTATGATCCAAACTTGGACGACCTCAAAAAAAAATACGTTACCGAACAACATTTTACGGCGAAGGAACCACATATAGAGAATATAAGATTCTGCTACCAACTCTTGTCTGGAAGATTCGATCAGTATATGGCGAAATTGGAGGATATCGGCTTTTCTTCGCCCTTATACCTTAAGCGAATGCTTGCATATTCCGAAGGGGACTTCCAACTTGTTCACCATAAAGTCATGCCGGAAGGAATTATGACGGTCACTATTCCCTTATTAAAAAAAGGTGGCACCTATCAAATGGACAATTACAAGGTGAAACTTACCGCTACGCCGCCGATAATAGATGGGGTTTACAACGGTGTGGATACATCGGTGCTCCAACAGGAAATGAAACAAATAAATTGGCAAGACGAGGATAGCCACTACAAACATGTTGATGGCGAGGAACCTCGCTTTGTTGAAGAGGTAGAGCGTATCGTCGAGCAGCTTCAGTATGTGCTTGCTGATGAACCTTTCGGACGTAATGTATCTTCTCAGATTCAGTTAAAATATTGGGCAGAAAGCCCGGATTTCGGCGGCATAATCGATAATGAGACCTGGGACTACTTGAACTCATTAACATCGGAGAAGTTAATCCTTCCAATTTATATTAACATTATGCAGGGCTATCAATTGATGACCGGAAACGTGTTGTTCTATAAAGACCAATCTGAAATGGTCGGACAGTGGATGCATGCTGTCCCTGATCCGGATCAACCAGGGGCGTTGCAATTTCGTTCCGACAAGGGTATCGCCAGTAGCCAGTTAAAAAGGCTTTTGCAGCTGCTACCTTGTGGCAAAACAGAAATTGATGCAGCACTAAATGATATAAAAAATGGCCGAATGGGCTCTGTGATTCTCAATAATGGTCAACCAGTCCGGGTATCCGTCGATCCTTTTCAGGGGCAGCTTAAGCTGTTTTCTGCAGATGGCATGCCTATCCACCATCAGCTATACCAGCTATCGTCAACATCGCTCCCGCTAAAGGATACAGTAAACAAGTATGCTTTTCGGGGGGCAAAGCATCTATTGAAATTACAACAACATAAAAGGAAAAAAGGGAAAGGCCTTTAGGCTCTGTGCTGGCTGGTCATTTAGGACAGTTTATTCTGCCCTTCTATTTCATTACGCCAAAGCTATTCATATGGATATAGAACTTAAAAATATAAAGTATTCGCCGACCCTAAGCGATGACTCAAATGCCTTTAGTGCAAACTTATACATAAACGGTAAGAAAGTGTGTATGGTCAGCGACAACGGAAACGGTGGTGGACTTGACTACGGTATTGTAGACCCACAGCTCAGACCATTGTTAAATGAAGCTGAGCAATGGTGCCGGCAGCTTCCGCCCATCATTTCGTCCCTCTCAGGTGAAGAGCCCCGCTCACTGGAAATGGATCTCGAGCTTTATATCGGCGACCTTTTAGAAAAACATCTCGAGGGGAAGGAACAAGAAAGAATGGAAAAGAAAATGGTTACAGCATTCGTAATAGGCGCGACAGACAGTATTGAGTATACATCTTTCGATTTTAAGACCGTCACGCTTCAGCAAATTCTGGATCATCCGGAAGGCCATAAAAAGATGGAAGAAATGATACGTACGAAGCTCTTGCCAAAATTAACTGATGGTATGGTTCTACTCAACACCAACATTCCAGAGGATATTCTTTTGTCGGCTGGATTAAAGGAAGGACAATACGTAAAACCCCAAAATCAAACAACGGTATCTCAAAATAAACAACGAAGCCCGGGCCGGCGTCCATAACATTGCCTCGCATTGTTACTGCCTACTTTTAATATTTCTGAAAATTTGAGCTGAGTAATGGAAGAAAAAGATATTAAAAAGCTATTGGAATACCTTGCTGAAAAAGGCTTTGAGAGCCGAGAACTTGAATCGTCTCTTCGGTCTAAAATCAAAACCGGGCTGCCGGAATTTAGCCTTGAGCATACCATACATTTCAGTCACATGGAAGACCAGACCGTTATGTACCGGCTGCAATTTCAAAAAAATCAGCAGATAAATGCTTACCTCTTTCACCGGTATGAGTCCAACCTGGTTATATTGCCGGAAATTCCCAATAGGCAATACGGAGCGATAAATTCACAAGAGCTAGACCGTAAAATGCAAAAGGTTCACTGGGGTTTATACTTTAGAGGCGGAGCCGTACAGGGGGTAGACAATACAGGCATGGCAAAGGAATGCCTCCCCCTGCTCAATCAATTGTTAACTGAGAAGGGAAGTGACGAGGCAGTATTTGCTCGAACCCTGATGTTTAAATATTGGCCCAAGGATCAGTTAAATCCGGAATGGGCTGGAGCAATGGAACGGATGTACCAAAGAAAACGTGATTTTACCAGCTCCGTTCATGCTAACCTCGCTTATTATTTATTGACCGGAAAATTGGATGATCTATATGAGAAATGTGACCCTATCGGTCTAACCAGTTTTCGTGGATATCATTTCTATAATAGACTCTGTGAAAAGCTTGTTTCAAATCCGAGTTCCTTTCAAATGGATGTTGAAAAATTTTGCAAAGATGGTATTGGAGAGATTCGGCTCTATATTGATCAAGTTGGCAATAACTATAAACCGGAACAATTAATTGTAAGCTTCAGAAAATTCCCACCAATTGAGCATCGTACTTTCGCAGGTATCGATACAAAGATTCTTGACATTGAAATGTCTTCCATTGATTGGAGTAAAGATAGTGAATTGTTTATATTTGAAGATGGCGATGTGCCGGATTTTACCCCGCCGGTGGAAATGATTTCCAAGAAAATGAATAACCTTCTTTCTTATCCTGATGGCCAGAAAATTTACGACATGCTGTCGCTTAAGTATTGGGTCGGCGCAACTTTTTTTGAAGATATGGTCCGGGATGAGGCATGGGAATTGGCGAAGTCCTTTCCCGAAATCAAAATGCCGTTTCCATCTAACACGAATGCCCATGTAGCCATTAACCTGCTTGCCGGAAGAGCTGCGATGGCTACCGAACTTTTCAGGAACTATGAAGGAACAGAGCAATGGGCGCGCTTGAAACAAGGCGATCAGTATGGTCCAAAGCTGCATTTCTTTATTGGACCGACAAGCAATGATCTTGTAAATCTCATCGATAATTTTCGGTTTTTCCGGCGCCCGGAAAACCTGGCTTTAGAGCTTTCCAAGGGCGACATTTGCCAGGAAATCCATCCGAGTGGAAGGAAGATATTAATGATGTGCGTGCCTGAAGAAAAGACTTTGGCCTTCTTTGCTGAGGATAGCCGGCCGATCCCTGTAAATATAAATTTCGATCCTGATTGGCATCCACCGTCATATACACTCGACCAATCCTCCAAAATTGTGCAACCCCAGGTTCAAAAGAAACTAACACAAAGAAAATCAGACAACAGGAAACCGGGGTCCCTTTAACCAGTTGAACGCAGCAATAACTGACGGAATATTACCCCTCAGCTGTACCCGAATAATATTGCTTGCTGCCAGAAGAGCAGAATATCTGTAAGTGCTTTAGTTACAAGGTGAAGCATTTTCTGGAAATGATCGGCGCCAGCTGTGGCGCGGCAAGATGTAGGATTGTATACAATCCCATCTTGCCCTCCGCACTGCGTTGCGGCGGAGGGGGAAATGGCCTCCGGAGTCGGCCATTTCAGCACCCTTATCACAAACAGTATCTGTGTGTATGGAAAAGAAGAAGAGAGAAAAAAGACTACTGCTAACTTGTGTTGTTCCTATCCGGATCAGCGCTGAAAAATATCAGGAGTTATCCGGCCTGCTGGAGCAAAGCCGGTGCCGTTCCATGAGTGAACTGCTCCGGAAGGTGATCGATAACAGGAAGATCATCGTGGAAAATGTCGACCAGGCCAGCCGGCTGCTACTGGAAGAGCTGGCGCTGATTCGGAAGCAAATCCAGGCCATCGGCGTCAATATCAACCAGGCAACACGCGCAATCCATGTAGAAAAGCAACCGGCCCAGCGTGCAGTCTTGGCCCTGGAAGTTGTCCGGCTCTTTCAACAAGCAGACGAGCGTATCAGTATGCTCTTTACCATGATGGCTAAGCTTTCTGAGCGATGGTAGCTAAGATTATCACCGGTAAAAGTATCCGTAAGGCGCTGTATTATAATGAGCACAAGGTTTCCCTTGGCGATGCCATACTGCTGCATTCAGGCGGATACCTACAGGATCCTGCCAGCCTTTCCTTTCACCAGAAGCTGCAGCGGTTTACTGATCTTACCCAGCTAAATGAGCGGACAAAGACCAATGCAGTACATATCTCGCTCAATTTTTCGCCGGCAGATCAGCTTGGTGTCGACCGGCTCCGGAGCATTGCCAGTGAATACCTGGAGCAGATCGGCTGGGGAGAGCAGCCCTACCTTCTTTACCAGCATATGGATGCGGGGCATCCACATGTGCATATCGTCACCACCAATATTAACCGGTATGGTGAAAGATTAGAGACCCACAATATCGGAAAGATCCAGTCGGAAAGAGCCCGGAAGCAAATTGAGGAAAGCTATGGTTTAGTAAAGGCTGAGGAGCAGAAAAAGGAACCTTATTTCTCATTAAAGCCTATAGATATTGACAGCGTCGTGTATGGAAAGCAGCCGACCAAGGCAGCCATTTCCCGTGTCGTGCGAGAGGTTATAGCAACCTATAAATTCTCTTCCCTGCAGGAGTACAATGCAATCCTTTGTCAGTTTAATGTTTGTGCGGACCGGGGAAAAGAGGATAGCCTTATGTATGCCAAAAGAGGATTACAATACCGATTACTCGATAAGGAAGGTAACCTGTCTGGCGTTCCGATAAAAGCCAGCAGCATTTTTACCAGCCCAACACTGGCTAATCTGGAAAAACTTTATCCTGCTCATAAGGCAGAAAAAAAGCCTTACGGAGAGCGCATTAAGCACCTGGTATCAAAGGCGCTTACCCCTGGCGCCACCCTGGAGTCCCTGCAGCAACAGCTCAGGGAAAAGGGTATCAGAATCCTTTTGCATCGTGGCGCAGAGGGGAAGGTGTTCGGCCTTTCTTTTATTGACAACGCTACCCGCTGCATCTTCAAAGGCTCTGAGCTGGGAAAAGATTTCAGCGCAGCTAAGCTGCTGGAAAAGATAGAACGCTTTACCGGCACGGATATCAATACATCAGTAATTCAGCCCCCACAATATTCAAAAAAGCAGGCCCCCGCTCTGTTCCCGGCCCAGGCTATGCCCGTATTCTTCTCGCTTTGGCAGGAGCTAACCAGCGATGAGCATATGGAAAGCAGCCCCGGGACGCTACGGAAGAAAAAGAAAATCCCCGGGCTGTAATGGCCGGCGGACATCCGACAATTTAAAGTAATGCATATGAATACAGGAGAGAACGCCGAGGCGCTCAGGAAGATCACGGACCTAATCCGTAAATGCAGTATTGTTATTCTTGGCCTGCATTTCTATTATTATTGCTACCAGGCTTTCGTTACCTGGGGACTTACCTACAAGATCACTGAAAACATTTTGGCCAGCATCGCTGGCACAGGACTGTTCCGGCAATTCTTTATTTCAAAGGGCATGGCCCTGGGACTTTTGCTGGTATCTCTTATCGGCATCAAAGGTAAAAAGGATGAGAAACTTACCCTACAGGCTGCACTTCGTCCATTAGTTTTCGGCATTATTGTATATGGGTTAAGCCATATGCTGCTCAAACTCAATGCCTCTGTCCAGGTGCTGGCAGGGTTGTATATGGTAGTTACTGGCATTGGCTTCCTGCTCTTCCTCCACGGTGGGACGCTTCTTACCCGTATTCTCAAGGACCGCCTACAGGGTGATATTTTTAATAAGCTTCAGGAGACCTTTCCACAGGAAGAACGGCTGCTCCAAAATGAGTACAGCATCAACCTACCCGCCAAATATAACCTTAAAGGAAAAATTCACAACAGTTTTATAAACATCATCAATCCGTTCCGGGGGTCGCTGCTTTGCGGTACCCCCGGATCCCGATGAGAAAAAGAAAGAAATAAGGAAAGAGCTACTTCGTGGTGCGCCATGTCATCACGCAACATATCCAGAAAGGCTTCACCGCTTTCATCTATGATTTTAAGTTTCCGGACCTATCCCTGATTGCTTACAATACTTATCTTAAAAATAAACATGCCTATAAGAAGACACCGAAGTTTTATACGATAAACTTCGACGACCTCTCCCGATCCCATCGCTGCAACCCGTTGGACCCGGCAAGCATGACCGATATTACCGATGCTACCGAAAGCAGCAGGACTATCATGCTTGGACTTAACCGGGAATGGATAAGAAAAAGCGGGGGTGGCCGGGCCATTTTTAATTAAATGGCCCGGCCACCCCCAAAACAGGAGATTTTTTCGTGGAGTCGCCAATAAATTTCTTAACGGGAATTATCTGGTTCCTTCGCAAATACAAGTCTGGTAAGTACTGTACCCTCCCACACTGCATAGAGCTGATGCAGATGCCCTATGATCAGCTGTTCCCGGTTCTTCGGACCGAGCCCGAGATTGAGGTGTTGATCAATCCATTCGTCCTGGCTTATATAAACGGGGCGATGGAGCAGCTGGAAGGCCAGATTGCAAGTGCAAAGATAACGCTGGCGAGGCTTTCAAGCCCACAGTTATATTATGTGATCTCCGGCAATGAGTTTACGCTGGACATCAACAATCCTGATGATCCTAAGATCCTCTGTATGGGTAACAACCCACAGAAGCTTCAGGTGTACGGGCCGGTGCTTTCCTTGTTTGTTACCAGGATGCTCAAGCTGGTCAACCAGAAGGGCAAGCTCAAGTCCAGCCTGGTTATCGATGAACTGCCCACTATTTATATCGGCGGCCAATCGGGTGTTGAAGCCACCATTGCCAGTGCCAGATCCAATCGGGTCAGTACATTCTTAGCTGTCCAGGATATTAGCCAGTTGCGTAAGGACTATGGAAAGGAGATCGCCGATGTGATATTTGGCATTGTCGGCAATATTATCTCAGGGCAGGTAGGCGGCGATACTGCGAAAGCCCTTTCAGAAAGGTTTGGACGTATCATGCAGCAGCGGGAAAGCTATTCCATTAATAGCTCCGAAACCTCTGTCAGTAAGTCCACACAGCTGGAATCAGCCATACCCGCGTCTACCATTGCTTCATTATCATCGGGTGAATTCGTGGGCACCGTTGCTGACAATCCCGACATGAAGATCGCTTTGAAAACTTTTCACTGCGAGATTCAGAATGATCACGCGGCTATTGCTGCAGAAGAAAAAAGCTATAAGCCCATTCCAAAAGTCCGGGATATAACGCAGGCAGAGATTGACAGAAATTATGTTTCCATCAAAGAGGATGTCGTTCAAATCATAGAAGAGGTCATGGAACATATTTATAACACCCCTGAGCTTACTCATCTGCTTATTGCCAGAAATGACTAATAGTAAAATAATAGAAAAGTAAATTAAGTTGGTAGATGCACTGGTTACATCTGGATACTTTCCAGACACCAATAAAAAAATCTATGGCACCGATACCTAAAGCGATCACTCCCATCAAGGTTGTAAGTAAAGGCGTCGTACTTCAGCTACCATTGGAAGCATTTTTTTTGTATCTTAGCGCTGTAACGATTCTATACTTCCCTCTTTTACCGATTAAGCCGGCGAGCTAATTAGCTTCAGATAATACCAACGATAGTAATGAATATAATTATTCTATATCATGGATAAGGAATATCCATAATACGGAACTTTTTACTCATTGCTATATAGCGTAAATCTGTTAAAGTTGATCGAACCTGTTACTCTTCAATCCACAGAACAAAAAATTATAGACCTCTACAAACAAGGGGAAAGTCCGGATCGTATTGTCCGGACTTTAATTATTAGCTATGGCCTGGTAATTTCTGTGCTGAGGGCTCATTATCTTCTGCCTCCCAAAGAAGAAGAAGCCAAACGGGACTGCCGTCTTATCATTAGGTTAAGTAAGGCGGGGCTTACGGCTGCGGAAATTGCCCGAAAACTGGCAGTTGATCATGAATTTGTATTAAAGACAATAGAAACAAATCGGGTAGCGGAAGCAGCCAGGAAAACTACGGAAGTTCCGGATCATTTACGGGTTGTCAGCACAAATGTGGGCAGTCCTGCTACTCGTCCATTCACGTTTACTTTAGATCCACCCAAACCCAAAGCCTTAGATGTTAAGTTAGCGCTGTATATATTTGGTGATATGCTAAAAGGCAAGCAACCCGCCGATGTGGCAAAGTGGCGGATTGTTACCACATCACAAATTACCAGCCTGTTTAGTATTATTGGCATTGGCAAAAAAGAGGTAAAAACAATCAGGCGTCTTGCAAAATGCAGGGATACTATTGTTTGCCAGCAATTATTCTCTAATGGATATACCATCCGTGAAATCGCTTCTTATCTTCAACTGCCGGAATCTGCTGTCCGGTTGAACTTAGACCTACCGGTATCTAATCTACCGTATCCAAATGACCATGCACTAATTGAGCAACTGATCGATCTTGAAACGCAGATTAACCAAAGAGTACAGGAATATGGATTTAAGTGTTGTGGAAAATACCAGGTAAGCAAAACGTATATTACGAACTTTCTTAGAGGATCGCCCCGAAAAATTCCGTTTAAAGGAGATAAGCTGAAAAGTAAGCTGGCCGATCCTGTGAAAGTTTTGGCTATAGCTACTAATCTAAAAAAAGAAATCGAAGCTGGAAATAAGTTGAAAGTGATCGCTATCCGTTACCATATTTCCGTTCGCCTCATCCATCGCTACCTTGAAGCCACTGGCACAAGCGTAAAGACCTTGCGACAAAGCATTTCAGATCAAAGATCAATTGCAGAAAAAAATAGAATTGCGCAATTGAAGCGCCTATATAGAAGCTTAGAAAACGGCAAAGCAGTCATGGAAACTACGGGGCACTCCATCCAGGTCATGAAGCATTTGCAGAAGAAAGCCAGCATTTTTAAAAATACAAGAATCCAAGACAGGATAAAAAAAATATACCTTAAGGGTAATACAATAAAACAGATCGCTAATGATTTTTTATGTAGTTGTACGGCCATCTCCAAAATTCTTGGACGCAAATTAATTGCTGGTAACCACAAACAACATAGAAAACAGAGGGCAAGTCAATATAAGCAGTTGCTACAAGCCGGCAGGAGCCTTCAGGAAATTGCCGGTACACATAAAATATCTGTTACGACGGTAAGGAACTACCTGGAGAAATATGGGAATGTTTATATACCTGCCTTTAGGAAAACCAAGGCCCAAAAGGTAAAGGCGGCGCTGCGCAGGGGCTGGTCCAAAGAAACGATCTTACGAAAAGGAATCGCCAGTCAGGCTACCATTAATCGTTGCAGACGTGAATTAGGTTTGTAGTGTCTTTTTCTGGCTATAGTTATTCGTTACAAACAAGCAGCAAATGAACTACCGTATCCTTGATCTAGTGTACAAACTGCATGGAAATTGCAGTATCGCCAGTTATCTTACCAAGTATAATAACTGCCGACATGACAACCGCATTTCCTATAACAGCGCTGGTCCCACATTTTGATCCGGACTTTAAATTAATGCATGGTAGCTCCGGCGCCTGGCAATTTTACTGTTATGACCAGGTACAGAAAATTTTGTTTGACGCAGGTAGCTTTAGCAACAATTATATGCCCTCGGACGGCGACCAATTGCTGGGCAGCAATATCAACCAAGTAGATCCGCCCTTGCATGGCAGGCTTAGAAGCCTTATTAGCGGCTTCTTTTCTAAAGCGGCTATAGAGGCTGGGGAGCCCTGGATTCATGAGGTGGCTGGTAGCCTTTTGTCCCCTAAGACAACTTCCATGGAAGTGGCCAGCGAGTTTGCCTTTCCACTTACTACATCCGTTATCTGCCGGATCATTGGGGTACCTGAAGATTATCATAGCAAGGTCAATGGATGGGCAAAAGCTATCGTGTCTGCCGGGTATTCAGAGGGCGGACTCTTAAATGCCGCTACTGCACAAAAAGAAATGGGGCAATTATTTTTTGCTTTGCTAGAAGCCAGGACAGCTGCTCCACAAGCAGATCTGTTATCCGCACTGGCGAATGCAGAACAGTCTGATGATGCCTTCACATTGCCTGTAAAAATAGGCACTTGTATGACGCTCTTACTTGCGGGATTTGAAACAACGGCCAATTTGCTGGTTAGCTGCATTCACACCTTAACGGAAATACAAGGCCTTCAGGAGGAATTGAGCGCAGATCCTGGCATGGTTCCAACGGCTATCCTGGAAACTTTAAGGTTAAAGCCAAGCCTGGTGAGCATGTACCGGAGAGCAAGCAGCGACATGCACTTTGGCGGTTGCCACATCCGGCAAGGGGATATGGTCAATGCATGGGTCTGTGTAGCGAACAGGGATCCGGATGTCTTTACCGATCCACACCGGTTTGCATTGGACCGGCCGAATTTAAGTAAGGTATTGTCCTTTGGATATGGTATCCATCATTGTATAGGTGCTGGCCTGGCAAAAGTTCAGGTCCGTATTGCCCTGGAGCTGCTTTTAGCCAGGTTTAAAAGCATAAAGCTACGCCAGGGCGCAGTATTAATGCCCTTAAATAGCCAGATATCTTACGGTCTTCAGGCACTGCCTATTACCTTTAATTCCTAACCAGACATGGCTGAACCCTTACTGCGGTATCCCTTTGATGATAGCATAAGCACCTATGCTGATGAGATGGAGCAAATGACCAGGGAGTGGTTACAAAATGATTATTCTTTTTTGCCACCTGAAGTTAGAACGAGGTATGCCAAAACCAAGACTGGCTACCTTACCGCCCGGTTTTTTCCTCATGCCTCCAAAGAGCGGCTGGTGGCCCTTTCCATGTGCTCTCTTTGGGGATTGGCATTTGATGATTACTACGAGCACGCTGACCTGAAGACCTATGATATCCTGCGAAAAAAGATAGGCGCTATCATCCGGGGCGAAGCAGTCGCCGGTAAGGATACCAATGCCTTTTACCGGCAAATGGCAATTATCGCAAAAAAATTCAGGTCATGGATGCCGGAGCATTGGATGCATCGCTTTGCCCACAGCATGGAAAAGTATATCGATGGCATGATAGAAGAGTCGGTATACAAACGGGAGCAGCTCTTCCCCACGCCCAAGGAATACGAAAACATCCGGTGGAAAAGCGTCGATGTGCTCCAGATGATCGATGGCGTAGAAGTGGCAACCGAGCTGCCGCTTTCCGACCTTGTCCGACATCACCCCCACATGGAAGCCATAGCTGTGCTTGTCTGCAGGATAATTGCCTGGTGCAATGATTATTTCTCCGTGCAAAAAGAAACTGGCAGAGATGTGATGAACCTGATCCTTGTATTGCAGTATGCCTATAAACAAAGCCGTGCAGATGCTGTCAGCAAATTGTTACTACAACATGACGTTGATCTGGGCAAATACCGCCAACTTACCGCCACCCTGCCAGATTTTGGCCGGGAGCAAGCTGCGGTAACTAAATTCATCGAATACAATAATTTGATGATAGCCGGCCACTGGCGCTGGTACATAACCGACACGCTGCGGTATAAAAGCGGCGGCTCGCCGGCAATTGATGCCTTTGCCGACGTGCCGGCATCATAAATATTCCCCGGTGTTAAAAAAAATTAGCTACTGGTAGGGATATTATTTTTTAGAGCCCCGAGCTTGACCAGGCGGTTAATAGATCCTACAAATTCCAGATTGGTAAAGGGTTTGAAAAGAAAATCATCAGGAGCCGGATGAAATTGTTTAATGATGTCCTTACCTCGGTCTCCGGTTGCTACAAGCACAGGTATATTTCTTAGCTGCGGATCGCTGCGCAGCCTGGAAAGGACTTCCTTTCCGCTGATATCCGGCAGATTGGAGTCAAGGATAATTAAATTGGGTAGCTGTTTTTTGGCAATATCCAATCCTTCCCATCCGCCAGTGGCCAGCAGTACCTCATAATCCAAAGAAGATAAGATCAGCCTACTTGATGTCCTTGCCAGATCGTTGTCATCGATGACCAGCACGCTAACTTTAGTTTCAACTGGGCTATTGGAAAATTGGGGTGCCGACATTCTGGTATCAGTAATGTGTTCAGCGAACTTAAAGGGTATCAGCAATCGGAAGGTACTGCCCATGCCTTGTTCGCTTTCCAATTCTATCTGCCCTCCTAATGTCTCAATGGTCCTTTTTACGATATGAAGGCCCAAACCGGTTCCCTGCTGGCCTTCCGTAACGTACAGGTCAAATATTTTTTGCTGCTTTTCGGCTTTGATCCCTTGGCCCTGATCCGTTACTTCCAGGCATAAGTCGCCTGCGCAAAGGCTAATGCTTAAGGTAACCAGGCCGCACTCCCTGGTAAACTTTATGGCATTGCCCAGTAGGTTTTTCACAGCCTTTTCCAGCAGCAAAAAATCGGTATCGATAAACTGCGGCACCTCCTGCTCCAGGATCAGGACGATTTTAATCAGTTTGCTGTTTGCATTGAACTGCATGGCCTCCACCAGGTTATAGCTCCACGCCTTTAGGTCTCCCGTCGTATTTTTGGGTGCATCGAATTCTCCTGCTTCGATCCTTCTTAGGTCCAGAATATTTCCTACCAGGGAGCTCGCCCTGATACTTGCCGCATTCTGAACGGCAACCAGCTGCTGCAGGCGGCTATACTGATGGCTGGCGCTTATTTCCGTTGCAATTTGTCCTCCCATTGCCAATTGGGCGCTAAGCTCATCGTTAATATCATGGGCAATGGCCCGAAAGAACAAATTGAGGTTTTGGTTGGCTTTTTCCAGTTCGACCGTCCGCTGGCGGACCAGCAGGTCGAGGCTTTCATTTATCTTTTTGAGCTTTTCGATCAGGTTCACGACGTACTTCTTGAAAAAGCCTATTGCGGTTATGATCAGGATAAACAAGGCGATCATGCCCCAATCATGAAAAAGATTACCAGGATCCCGGACCTTCTCAGAGGTGATGAAATTTGTACGTTGATTGATCTTCGCTAGAGCAAGCCCTGTGCAGCTGATGGCTATACTGATTGAAATTTGCCAAACGGATTTAAGGATTAAAAGTGAGGTTATGATCAGGAAAACGGTAAGCATTTCTTCTTCAATGACCATACCCTTCCATACTCCAAAATAAAGGATACCAATGTTATGGACAGTTAGAAATGCCATTGCCGCGGTCATGTGCCTGTGGTAGTAATTGATCAGGATAAAGCCGCTAAAGAACAGTACCTCTAACCAGGCAGCGACGAAAATGGATAGATCTCTTAATTCGATAGCTATGCCGGTGCCGATCGTGCCGGCAAGTAAAGCCGTCATCAGGCTTAGGGTATTTACCACGATAACCTGATCTTCAAATTCTGAGGGAACGCCATCTGTTCCGGTCCTGGTGAGGGCTGAGAGTCGCTTTAATAGTTGCATTTCAGGGTAATTTTGCCAATAGGGGCTCTGCCGTTATGCGGGATTGCCTATTATTTATATTGAAAATAAATAATGGGTGCCCTTGATCTGTTAATATATATCGAATGAATCCGTATTAACAAATGGAGTAGAGAGATAAGCCCAAAAGGGCCCGCCAGCATAACCACCCTTAAATGGATTACTAGCTACAAAATCCCATAATCTTTGAGGGTACCATTGAACGGCTTTTAAAGTGTGTCTGGTTTTCTTCAGAGTAGGCCGGAATTACCTTTGGAATAGATTTTAGAAAATCTCTGTCCAACCTAATTTTCGAAGATGCGGCTGATAATTTTCTATTAGATACTGTTTAATCATCATCTTATAATTTAATCCGTCCTGATCTTTAAGCCATTCCAATGGCATTTCTGCATTCATTACGGCTGCTATTTCATCATTTAAATACTCGATTAAATCGTCCAAAGTTTCCAGCGTGTGAGGAAAATCGTCATAGTCACTGGGCGCATCGACTTCCTGACGCTCATAATCCCAATATAAATCCTGGAGTCTACTAGCAATAATTTTTTCAGGTTCTGGATAAGGATTGTATTGGTCTTCTGCAATAACAGTAATATAGTCATTCAACATAGCCAAAATCTTATCATTACTCATCCATAACGAGCGGAGATTGTTCTGGCCTTGCGTTACATCTATTGGGTTTAAAAATAAAAACAAGGGAGTTATTGGTATAGATGAGTTTTCAAATTGCTCTGTAATATTATCAAGCTTTCCTTTTGTTATTTCAGAATTAAAATCTTCCTCTAATATAATAATTACCCCCTTTGCTGAACCAAATCTTTCATAAGCACTTATAAGCGAAGGTAGCGATGCTAATGTTATCGATTCCTGAAACGACGTTATTCGATAGGATATATCACAGGTTGATCTAAAGGTTTCCATTAAATCTTTCGCAACATATATGCTATCAATGTGCTCGACAAAAACAAGAATATCTTCAATTGAAGGTATAAGACGCGCTTCGGTCTCTGAATAATTTATAGATGGTTCTGCTTGCGATGTCGAAAGTTTGCTTGCGATTGCCTTTGTATTATATGGAACATATAAACTTCCAGTGTCGCCTGCCTCCCTGAGTTTAAAGATCAGCATGTCAACAAAATCAACATGCCCCTTGAATAGTAGTTCAACGTCATTGCCATCGAAAAGCAAAATGTTCAATGTTTTTCCGAACTTCAATGCAAGTTCAGCATCTTCACTAAAGCCACCTACAGAAATAAATATCCCGCTGGTGGTATGGAATTTTCCATCTAGTTTGCCTTTAAATGAATATATACTGGAAGCCGGAATTGCTTCCTGGGTCCATTTAGCCTCTAAGAGAAAAGTTTGGCCTTGCCAAAAAAAAGAACCATCGATTTGCTCACCCTTTGCTTTATATGAACCTTTGGGGGACAATTCATTTAATTCAAATAAAGCTTTAATTAGTTTCTCAAATTCGTAACCTCTCTTTTTTGTATTTTCTAATACCTTAACTTTTTCGTATTCAGTCTGTATTTTCTTGCTTGCTAGCATAGGTCAGTTTGCGCCGGTAAGGGCAGGTTCAGAACATTTCTGTTTGTACAGAATTCATACCTAATGGGGGCAATCCCGGCCAGTCCCAGGGATCGTATTTATGACCTCCATCGGGTCGAAGCTTACCGCCCCTAAGTGTATACACTGCATGATACCCTAAATCAGTACTAGGAACTTCATAGTTTAAGATTTCCTTCATTTCAGACTCTTGGACGGAAGAAGAAATCCAGGCTTTAGCCATATCCAATGGCACAAATAAAGGCATTCTATTTTTATTAGCTCCGGAATTATGAATTTGAGACATTACATCATTTGCCTTCCTTGTAATGAGTCCAAAGCTATTGTGCTCTTGAACGACGCCATCTTCATCTGCAAATTCGATCTTCTGATATAGGCCAGGTATGTAGAAGGGCTTTGACCCATTATAGCATACAAAATAGGGTATTTTATTTTTGATCCCTTTTACCTCTCTATGCTCGTATATGCCATCAACGGGTATTAAAATCCGGTTCTTTCTGATCCTATACCAAGTCGAGCGTTTATCTTCGAATATCCGTTCACTCTGTATATTCACCATGCTCGTCCTCCGCACTGATTGTTCTTTTTTATCTTCGATCCAGGTGGGTAATACACCCCATTCCATTGTGGTTGCTTCAATTCCATCGTTTGCTTCCCGAATGACGTAACAAGGTGGGAAAGCAAATGCCATTATTTGCTCTGCGAAGTCACTGCTGAATGGTTGCGTTTTATTGATCACAATACCCGGAAAGGCCTCCTGCGTTAACTGGATATCACTATGAAAGGAAATATCAACACACATCAGATTAAGCGTTTAAAATTTTGGATATAGGAACTTTATAGTTTTGGCCTTTATCATTCTTGAGCTCAATGACCACACGACCATATTCAAGGCTGAGTGTTGCTTCTACGGCTCCTCTTCCTGCAAAATGAGCTTGACGAATATAAGCAATAAACTTGTCTTTAAAAGCTGCCTTCAGGTTTTTCTCCCAATCTTTATGAAGAGTATTGCTAAAAAAATGAAAGCCCGAATCCGGGTCCATAAGACCAGTAATTTTCGCTGCTTCTTGACTGATATCAAGCGATTTTCCTTCTCCTGGCCCCAGTGCACGGGAATGATCCATGGCATCGCTTTCCATTTTATATCTACTTACAATAAAGCCTTTTTTAAGGGGAACTCCTGGCCACTCAAAACGCTGGATTACCCAATAGATCTCCCCGGAGGAAATGCTGTACTGGATCATAGCTTCGGTCAACCGGTCGAATGGATTATATAAGACTTTACGTTTCATTCCTTACCCTAATTTAAGAAAATTTTGCTGGGCAGCATACCTCGGATCTTGCCGAATCGGCAGTTTTACCATTTCATCGACGATTATAGATGGAAATCCGAAACTTTCCGCGACCAGCCCATAGATTTTATAGATTCCGGACTGCCTGAAGGGATATTGGAGGTATGCTTTGGGAAAGTGTACTGTATCGAAAAACTGACCGTCCTGATCGAGGAAGGTGCCAAATGCCATCGCTTCCCCTTTGCGTGTGCGCGTTTGCTTCATGGTTACAAAAAGGCCCGTAATAGCTATTCTTTTGCCAACATTTCCCATTAAATCATTGCACCTGATACTTTCATCAGGTTGCTCTTGGAGCATAAAAAAAGGCGATAATGAAACTGAAAACCCGAGCAGCTCCATCTCATCAAAAAAATCCTCGTCATTTGCCCATTCAAATTGAGGCACCTCCGGCATCCTGAACGCCGGCTGAAAGAGCAGCGCCACGCCGCTATGTTTCCCTTTATGTGCCTTGTTGCCGGCAAGCAATAAATGAGCTTTCCAAAGTAGTCCTTTTTTATCCTCGCCGGTAAATCGCATGGCCCCGGTGCTGATGAGTAGCAATAGCTGCTCCAGCCCAGGTTGGCAACGGGCTACAAAGTCTTCCATGCTACTAAAATGAGCAGCCTTGCGTTGCTCCAGGATAATTTCGACCATTTTTGTCTCCAGACTGCGGACCATATTGAATCCTAAATAGATATTTTTACCGTATAGCATGGTCTTCATTTCGGAATGATTCACGCAGGGCAGGTTAATGATCGCCCCAGCCTTCCTGGCTTCCGTAACATACAGCCACCTGGAATAAAACCCACCCTCATTGTTGATTACCGCCGTCATGAATTCTATAGGATAGTGCGATTTAAGGTATAGGCTTTGGTAGCTCTCCACCGCGTAGCTGGCCGAGTGGGCCTTGGAAAAGCTATAACCGGCGAAACTCTCCATCTGCCGCCATACCTCCTGCGCTATTTTGAGGTCATGCCCAACACTTGCGCAATGACCAAAGAATTTTTCGCGTATCTCTTCCAAGTGATGGCGCCCTCTGTTCTTGCCGGACATTAACCGGCGTAGCACATCGGCGTCCGCAAGGTCAAGGCCACCGAAATGGTGCCCCACTTTAAGGACGTCTTCTTGGTAGATCATGACGCCGAATGTTTCTTTTAGCTGTTCTTCCATAATGGGATGAAGATACTGGAAGCCATCAGGGTTATGGAACCGTTTTATATACTCATCCATCATGCCAGAGGAGCCGACCCCTGGCCGGATAATACTGCTGGCCGCAACGAGCGTCAGGTAATCATTGCAATGCAGCTTTTTTAATACTCCCCGCATCGCAGGGCTTTCAATATAGAAACAACCGATGGTATCGCCCGACTGTAGCTGCGCACAGACTTTCGGATCCTTTTTGATCTCGGCTACAGCATGGACGTCTACATCCTTGCCCCGGTTTTCCCGGATGATTTCCACAGCTTCTTTGATATGGCCGATGCCGCGCTGGGAAAGGATATCCAACTTTTCAAAGCCGATCTCTTCTGCTGTATACATATCGAATTGTGTCGTTGGTAATCCCTTCGGTGGTAAATCCAGGGCAACGTAAGCTGTAATCGGTAGTTCAGAGATCAGTACCCCGCCTGCGTGAATACTACGCAAATTGGGAAAATCCTTTGGCAACTGCTCGTAGGTAGAAATAATTTTATCGACAATGTCGCTGCGATTATGAAAAGATGCGGGATGGTTGATCAGCCGGTCGATCTCGCCCTTCGGCAAACCGTATACTTTGGCGATCTCCCGAATGATGCTGCGGTCCTTAAAGGTTGACATCATTCCTAGCAAAGCAGTATGCTTCTTCCCATAGCGCATGAAAATGTATTCAAAAACCTCATCTCGGTCCTTCCAGCTGTAGTCAATGTCAAAGTCCGGTGGTGTTTTCCGTTTTGGATTCAGAAATCGTTCAAAGTACAGGTCTAGCTCCAACGGGCAGACATCCGTAATTTTTAAACAATAGGCGACTACGCTGTTGGCACCGCTACCTCTGCCTACGTGGTAAAAGCTCCTGTGCATCGAATACCGTATGACATCCCAGGTGATCAGAAAATATGATGAAAAGCCAAGACGGTCGATAACATCCAGCTCCTGTCTGACCCGCTCCAAAGCCCTTTTATTTTTGGAGCCATAGCGTTGTTTCCAACCATCCAGTGCCAGCTTTTCCAGTAGTTGACGGTCATCGTATGGACTACCAGTATAGGTTTTTTTATTCTTTACTGTCGTGAAATCAAAATCGAATGAGCACTGCTCCAGCAGCTTGCTTGTGTTGATAATAATTTGTGGAAAGCTGCTGTACCGGGAGATCAGCTCTGGCTGTGGCAAAAGTACTTCATCCCGGCTGCCGGCCTGCGCCGGCTTCAGTTGGGAAAGCAGTATATTATGGCTGATAGCCCGCAGCTGGCAATGCAACCGGAAGTCACTGAGTTCGGCAAAGCTTATAGGTGCCCAAATTACCAATCGCTCCTGAAAAGACCTCGACCTCATTACGATGCGTGTCAGCTGTGATGGTCGAATACCAATATACTCATTGTCACGCAACGGCTGCTCCTTATCTGGCAGGAATGGGTAAACGAAAAATACATCAGATAGCAGCGGAGCCTGTTCAGGCAGCGGAAGGCTTTCCAGATTATGGGTGGTCAGG
Source organism: Chitinophaga sp. OAE865 (assembly GCF_040546735.1). NCBI lineage: Bacteria > Pseudomonadati > Bacteroidota > Chitinophagia > Chitinophagales > Chitinophagaceae > Chitinophaga > Chitinophaga sp. OAE865. The sequence goes on from NZ_JBEPOF010000001.1 coordinate 2,238,345, forward strand.
AACTCATTAAGCTGCTGGAACCCGGCGTTGTTACGGGCAATGCCAATATACAATAGCGTATCCTCCCGGCGGAATTCAATACCTGCAAGCCCGTTAAACCCTTTCTGGTGACAATGTTTAATAAACTCCAGCATACCAGTGCTGTTGTTGATATCCGTAAGGACAGCCGTTTCGTATCCTTCCGACAATAATAAATCAACTAATTTCTCTAACGGTATGGTACCATACCGAAGCGAATAATATGAGTGACAATTAATTAGCATAGTACCTCCTTTTTATCCCAGGGGCCATAGGATTGTTGGGTGTGAGCTGGTAAGCGTTTGGTTGGTATTGGGTTTAAAGACAAACTGCCTTTTTCAAAAGTTCAGGCCCAAATCGTTTTTTAATGCTATCGACAGCCTGATATAAACTAATCTTCTCCAGGGAGTCGGCAAATAAGTCTATCTGATACGAACCGGAGACAAAATCGCTGAATTTAACGCCCACAAGGCGGACCAGCATCCGCTTATCATAAAGCTTTTCAAACAAGTCCAGTGCGGTTTTCATTAGTATATCGTCAGTGCTGCTGTAAGGAATGCGCGTCTGTTTTGTATAGGTATTCCAATCCGCATATCGAATTGTGATTGTCACACAAGCAGTCAACCGTTGTTGACTGCGTAATTCATATGCCAGCTCATCTACAAAACCAATAATGGTCTTGCGTAGAATCCCCATATCGGTAGTGTCACGATCGAACGTAGTTGATTTACTGATACTCTTTTGCTCCTCGTATGGGACCACGGGACTGTCGTCAAGACCATTTGCTTTATTATAGATCATCATTCCTGCCCTTCCGAAAGTTGCTTCCAGCAGCTCAGCCTGCAGTCGCTGCAAATGATAGATATGGGAAGCTCCCATTTTGCAAAGCATCTTGTAAGTCTCAGGGCCGATACCCGGGATCTTGTTTGCCGGCAGCGGTGCCAGGAACTCACGTTCCACACCATGGGCTATATCCAGCTCACCATTGGGCTTTGCCTGCCCTGTGGCTATTTTGCTGACCGTCTTATTCATTGAGAGGCCCATGCTGATGGGCAGGCCGGTTTCCCGGATCACCTTGCGGCGAAGCTCCAGCGACCATTTCCAGCAGCCGAAGAAACGGTCCATGCCGGTCAGGTCAAGGTAGTGCTCGTCTATAGAGGCCTTTTCTACCTGCGGGGCTGCACCGGTAAGGATTTCTGTAACCATTTTGGAATACTTGCTGTACTCATCATAATCTCCCTTACGGACAATAGCCTCGGGACAAAGCCGCTGAGCCAGGCGCATAGGCATAGCGCTATGCACACCGAACTGTCGGGCTTCATAGCTGCAGCTGGCGACCACAGCTCGATCGCTGTTACCGCCGACTAAAACCGGTTTGTTAATTAAACTACTATCCTTCAGGCGCTCTACGCTGACAAAGAACGTATCCATATCCATATGCACAATACTGCGGTCCATCTTTTTTCATTTACTTTCACTACCTTTGTTATTATTAATAACATTGTGATGTTATCAATAATGACATTTTTTTATGAGCGGACAAAATTTTTTCTGGGCCAGGAATTTAAAATTCCTCCGGGAACGCAAGCAACTTACTCAGGATCAGCTTTCTGTAAAGCTTGAAATTTCCAGGGCAAACTTACAGGCCTATGAGTCGGGGGCTACAAAAAATCCACCTTTTGACGTGCAAGTAAGGGTCTCGGACTTTTTTAAGATCAGTATTGATTCGCTGGTGAGAATCGACATGAGCAAACTGGGCGAATTGAAATTGCGTGATCTGGAAGCGGGAAACGACGTCTATACGGCCGGCAAAAAGCTGCGTGTTCTTGCAACGACCGTAACACCGGACAATAAAGAACAGATTGAGCTGGTGACACATAAAGCAAAGGCCGGATATGCAGCCGGCTACGGAGATCCTGATTATATCTCCAGCCTGCCCGTCTTTCATATGCCGCAGTTGCCCAAGGATAAAAAATTCCGGATGTTTCCGATAAGCGGAGATTCCATGCTCCCCGTACCGGAAGGATCTTACGTGATCGTGGAATACGTGCAGGACTGGAATCTGGTAAAGGATGGAACACCATGCGTAGTCATTACAAAAAACGAGGGAATCGTTTTTAAGATCGTCAATAATCGCATTAAAGAAGATCGTAGCTTAGCCTTGATTTCGCTGAACCCGCTTTACAAACCTTATGACCTTCCAATCCGTGAGGTCATAGAAATATGGCGATACCATAGCTACTGGACAGATGGAAAATTGTACCCACATTTTAATAAAGATCAGGTCTTACTTGCCATTGATGAGCTACGAAAAAAAATTGAGTGATACTTTTAACCGCTCTGATAAAAGGTTTAAATTTCATAAAGCTATAGATAGCCACAGTCTTGAAATCGGACAGCAAATTAACTAACGCTAAGCACTTATTTTGCGGATGAAAAATGGCAATAGGAAAATAAAAGAACTTTGTTGTTATTGCAACGAAGAACCCGCCAGCACCAGGGACCACGTTCCTCCCAAAGGTATATTCAATAAGCCACGACCCAGCGACCTGATTACAGTCCCCGCCTGCTTAAAATGTAATCAGGGAGCCTCTGTTCATGATGAACGGTTTAAGGTCTATCTGGGACTACATGTTGCCCGCTTCCGGAATGAAGGGGAAAGATTATTTAAGGAAAGGGTACTTCCTTCGGTGCGTCATAATCAGGAACTCAAAAGGAAGATTATCGAGAGTATGGAGCATGTCACCATATTAAGCCACGATGGAAAAGCTCCGGAATCAGGGACTTCAGTTCTTTGGGATTCTGAAGCCCATGATTCAATAATCCACCGGATCACCAGAGGGCTGTTCTATCATCATTTCGGATCCGCTTTACCCAAGCATGCCCATATCGTAATATACTGGTTTAAAGCGCTCCCTGAAGTGGATCATACTATCATGGAAACAAGGACTATCGCTGGAGGTTCGTTTGTTTATCACTTTGCTAAAGTTGAAGAATCGACAGATTCCATGTGGTTTTACGAATTTTACGGGGGGCATTTCGCCGGAGCAATGATCCATGATGAAGTGCCAGTCGAGGATGAAGATGAATCTGAAGAAAGCCGGCCAATCGCAAAAACCATCCCTCCGATTCACTCATCCATAATCAGCCCTTCTACTATAGATTCTTATATTGAAAAATTATTAGACAAAATGGGAGCTGAATATGAGCCGGAAATTGTTCCTGTTCAGCCAGAGTATTATGCAAAGATTGATAGTTGTTTTTATAACGTTCAGGAAAAGGTTAAGCGAGAAGGCGGAATAATTCACTATGGCTGGGCCATATTCAAGTCGCCTAATATGTATGAGGCAGAGCGGCACGCGGTATGGGAATCGCCTGATGGATCTTTGATCGACATAACACCGCGAGTTATTGATTTTTCTACAGTCATGTTTGTATCAGATAATAATTTCGTTTTCAATGGCCAGCTAACTGATAACATCCGAATAAATGCAACAAAGAATCTTGTTGTCGATGATTTTATTTTAGTCAATGAAGCCTGCACAAGATTTTACATGTTGGGAAAACGAGAGGAACAATTTAAGATTTCAATTCCAGCATATGTCGCACCGTATATCCGGGAATATGAAAAGCTGAAATCAAATTATCAAGTTTATCTAAATGCCAACGGAAATATGTCGAGTATATGTTTTTGCCATGGCCGTAAAAACTACAAGAACTGTCATGGGCAAATAATTCGGCAGAAAATACAGGAAGATTTACGTACTGTTAATGCTTTGCACCAAAAGTTTGGCAGCAAATCGTAATTCCTCGCAGGAGATTATGTCCCCAACCAGAGCTTAAAACTTTACACATGTGACGGCAAGAATTAGTAGGAAGGCCAAATCGGCCTTCTTTTTTTATAGGGTGTTTTAAAACGCACATTCAATGCGTAACGAACCTACATCTTTGTATGACTGAGCCGGAGTGGAGGATACGTATTTGTACGCAAATGGTGACAACAGTATTTATACGCATTTTTAAAACAATAGCAAAAGATATGTATTTGTTATATAATTTACAATTGGCTATAAGCATTTAATACCTATCCACGCTGTGGACACTGTATTATAGCTGCTATATCTGTGAAGTAGTTTAAGCCTTTGACACAGTAGAAGAGCGTCATGATGAATGGGACATTGTTTTGTACGTAACCTTTTAATCTTTCCTTCGATGAAAGCAATTTACTTTCCTCTGTATCATCCTTAGACCAGAAGATTTTAGCTGATTTATTATTTCAGCTTTCCTCTTTTCACCAGGTCACTTCTATTATTTACCTGTGGATGCGATTATAGCTGCAGAAACCATTGGCCTCATTTTAAATGAGCATGGTAGCTGTGGGTAAGTATTCTTGTGCCGTACCCCTGGTACATCTTTCACACCTTAATCCATAGCATGAAAACGCTATTATTTCTATTATTCCTTCTCATGACAACCCATGAAGTATGGAGTCAGGAAGCACAAAAGGACTCGGCTATCATTCCTCTTGCGTTCTTTAAAGACGTAACACGCAAATCCGACAGGTTAGCTAAAGCTCTTGACCGGAAAACGAATAAGGCCCTTAGCCAGTTTGTAAAGCAAGAGAACAAAATTAAACATAGGCTGGACAGAATTGATTCTCTTAAAGCAGCCGACCTCTTTGCACAGTCAATGACATCCCGAGTTACAGGTAAACTTGGAAAGTTTATGGGTGCCGTAACGCAAACAGACGAGCCCTATCTTGATAGCCTCAGCAATTCTTTGTCCTTCCTGAAAGACACGAAAGGTTTACTCGCCGGGAGCAAAGACATTTCAGATAAACTAAACCGTTCCCTGAGATCTGTTGATGACCTGAAAGAAAGACTCGCCCAGGCAGAGCAGATCAAAGCCTACATCCGTGAACGTAAGCAACTGTTGAAAGAACAGCTCAGCCAGTATACCGGCTTTACTAAAGACCTCCAGAAGCTAAACAAGCAAGCCTATTACTATGTACAGCAAATAAATGAGTACAAGGAAGTCTTTAAAGATAGAAGGAAAGCAGAGCAGAAGGCTATGGAAGTAATCAGAAAGATCCCAGCATTCAATGATTTTATGCAGAAACACTCCCAGATCGCCAGCCTTTTTAATATACAAGGCGCCACAACGTCTGCTCAAAGCCTCGAAGGGTTACAAACCCGCAGCCAGGTGGAAGAGCTTATCCAGCAGTGCCTGGGCAGCGGACCCAACGCCAGCGCGGCAGTAAGCCAACAAATGGCTGAAGCCCATAGCCGATTCAATGAGCTGAAAAGCAAGTTCCCAAATCTGGATAATGCTGCAGAGATGCCGGACTTCAAACCGAAGGAAATGAAAACAAAACGCTTCCTGAAAAGACTGGAATTTGGCAGCAATATCCAATTCCAACGCAGCAACCGGTTCTTTCCTACCACAAGTGATATTGCTGGCCAGGCTGCCTATAAGTTCCATAAAAACGGAAGCGCCGGTATTGGGCTTTCTTACAAACTGGGACTAGGTACAGGTTTCGATAACATTCAGTTCTCAAGTCAGGGCATGGGTATTCGCACTTTCATTGACTGGAAACTGAAAGGAACATTTTTCCTCAATGGTGGCTATGAACAAAACTATCAACCGGAATATGTCGGTGTGCCTAATGGCTTGGGGCAAAAGTGGATCGAGAGCGGGCTAATTGGGATCAGTAAGAAGTATAAGATTAACAGTAAGCTGAAAGGCAATGCAATGGTTCTTTTCGACTTTTTGTATAACAAACATATTCCAAAGACCGATCCGGTTAAATTCCGCATAGGCTATAATTTTTAAGTGCCGCATAAATTCTCTATATCATAAACAATAATTTAATATCCGTTTTATGAAATGTAACTATTTTTTTGTTCTCCTTATTCTTCAACTTGCCTTCTTTGGCGTATCAGGACAGGTTGATTTACCCACCGGACGCGCCCTATTTAATGTCCCCATTTTCAGCTATAGCGACGGAAACCGGCTGCACTTTGATATTTCCATAAACTATACTGCAGGTGGCGGTATCAAAGTAAATGATTTACCAACCTGCGTTGGATTAGGTTGGGAGCTGGCTGCCGGCGGGGTAATTTCCCGGCAAACTGTAGGTGAGCCCGATGATCAATTCGGTGGAACCTACGATGGTATACGGTATGGTGATGGTTTTATGGTGTATAATGACTGGAAGTTACAACCAATCGGACCCAGGGCCGGCTATATACCGCTAGTCCTTAATACGGGTGGCGACTCCTATTATCAGCCCGATGACCGGACACTTCGGGACTTGCAACAGGATATTTTTGTCTTCCAGTTTGGTGGAAGAACCGGTCGCTTTGTTATCAAAGAAAATGGCACTATTGTATGCCTTGACAATTCAAAACTTAAAATTGACAAAGCGGAGTTTGAGGTAGACGGGACTGATTGGAATATAACCAGCATCTATAAATTCATTATTACCGATGAAACCGGGGTCCAGTACATTTTCAGTCAGAGCGACAAATGTAACCTTATCAGCAATAAAAAGGGCACTTATGGATATTCAAGTGGAGGTAGCCGTATTTATTATACGGATTACCAGGTAAACAGCCATGGCGTCCGAAATAACTGGTACCTGTCCCAGATCAAAGATCCCTATAATAAAAATGTGATCAATCTGTGGTATGAGGATTACAATGTTGAATATATCGCTGGCTATGAAGCTGTAAAGACGACGTCTGTAGGCGATGGGAAAACCAATGAGGCTGTTCAAAGCATACCTGTGCGATTTTCAGGAACAAGGCCAAGACTTAAAGAAATTTGGTTTCCTAGTGGCAACACGAAAGTTTCATTTGTATACGATGGCACTGATTTAAAGGATTTACCTGGAGAAAAGGCACTTAAACAGATCCTGATAAAAAGAGATACAATGACCCTAAGCGGTTATAATTTTGATTATAATTATTTTTTTAAAGATTCGACCAGGGCATATAATTATGCCTTCACTGCCGCAGATCTTCCTTACGCAAGGCTTAGCCTCAAATCCATTCAGAAAATCGGCAGATTTAATAGCCTTGAAGCCCCTTACACCTTCTCCTATATAAACAAAATTGCCTATAGAGCTGGTACGCCAAACTTTGTTATAGTGGGCGTACCCGGACGCCTTATGGGAGGAAGGGATCACTGGGGATACTATAATGACACCTGGGTAAATGATCAAAACTATGCTACACACACGGACGCTTATAACAGCGCTGTTACACTGACTACGCCGGTTCGTAAAAATGTTACTCCTGGCGGCCATGCTTCATTAGGTATTCTCCGTGAGGTGAAGTATCCTACAGGGGGCAGGCTTCAATTTGAATATGAGGATAACCGGAGCTTAACCGTCGCTGTTGATACGCCTAGTGGAGGAGTTAGGGTAAAGAAGACAATTTTGCTCGATGGTATAGATACCTCCAGGAAAATTGTAAAGGAATATAGATATGTAAACGCTGATGGTACCTGTTCAGGTTGGGGTTATGAGAAACCAATTTATACCGAGGTTGGTTATACTAAAATGGTCATTCCTCCCTCCCAATATGGGTATAAGGGGGCAAATTTCTTCTTTAATATTGCTATGTCACCCTATATTATACCCAGAATCTATTCGAATTGGTCGGTGGGTTATACAGCAAACCTGAACAATATGATTGCCCAGACCATCTTTATTAACATGGTCATAGCCATCCTTATTGATATAACAACGCCGCCGCCTACCACTAAGGTTTTTACCGCGACCAATACACAGGACTTTAGCTCCCACGCTTCAAAAGGTAATATACTGCCCCACTTATATAAACGCGTAGAAGTGTTTAATGGAAGCCAGTCTTCCAATATGGGTAAGATGGTATATGAATTCACTTCACCAACAGAATTTCCCATTTTGGTACCGGTTCAAAGCCAACCTTACTCTAATGAGACAAGGTGTTTCCCATGGGTATATGGACTACCCAAAAGGCAATTAGAATATAGTAGAAATGGAAAGCTACTTTCAGAGGTAGTCAACAACTATAGCCCTGTTACCCCCTCAGAGGTAGCATTGAACGTAGCATGGCGCCCTAAAACAACCTTGATGTGCCCGGAATCAGTATTCAATGGTTACACCACTTCCATTGAACTCTACAAACAGGAATATTACACGCTTTCGGGTAGAACCGATCTTATGTCAACTGTAACGAAGGATTATGATAGCACCGGCAATTTTTCACAAGTGACAACTTCTTTTACTTATAACCCGGTAAACCTGCTACCGTCAAAGGTTACCGCTGCCAATAGCTATGGAGATACTATTCAAACAAGGACGTATTATCCCCAGGATTACGCGCCGGACAAATACCCGGTTCTCAGGGCGCTAAAAGAAAGTAATGCTGTTGGCATTCCGGTGGCAACTGAGAAATGGCAACTTAATGGACCTGTTCAGAACTTAATTAGCGCTTCCCTTACTGATTTTAAGTTCCAGCAGTGGGGGGAGATAAAAGCAGAGCAGGTTTCGGCGCTTCAAACCGATATCCCTATTACCCTTGCAAGGACCGGAAATTTTAATCCTAATCTGGTCAATAGAATTCCACTCTATATCAAGAAAATTGGGGGAGGCAGTTATGACCAGGAAGGTAATTTGCTATTGTCTACCGATCCTAGTGGCCGGGAAACAGGGTACCAATGGGGATATGGCTACTATGGAAATGGCAAGCGATTTCTCACTGCTGAAGTTAACGGCGCCCATCCTGCTCACTCCGAGAAAAATGGGCCGGTGAGCGCGGTGACCAATAGCAATATCAGGGTTCCCAGCAAGTCGCCTTACTCCTTACCGATTACACTTTCCCAAAGGGGGACGATCTACATCGCCATAGATGATTCCCTTAGTGATCAGCCGACCTTTTGCAATTATACGCTTTCGGGAGGAAACCCTGCAGTAGATTACTCAGGCAGCCTTTTTGATCTCAGATTTGTTCCCCGTAAGGGTAGCACTTATTATGACTATGCTATGAGTCTGCCCAGATACGTGGTATACTCCGATCTGCCTGCAGGTACCTATACGTTAACCACCACCTCGGACGACTATTCTGGTGCATACAACCTTCATTGTACCTACTTTACAGACCCGGTAACAAGTTTTGCTGCTGAATTTGCCTATGAAGGGTTTGAGGATAATGGGAGCACCAGTCCAGTAGCGCCCTATGCCGGCGCAGGCTGCCTTCAGGGGGATTATACCACTACCTTCCAGGCCCCTGTCGGTAGAACATATAGAGTTGACTATAGGTACTATTCCGGTGGGAAATGGTCATATACTGCCAAACCCTACACGAACGGTATGATACTTTCTGATGGAGAGGCCATCGATGAAGTCAGGATATATCCCACAGATGCAAGCATCACTACCTATACTCATGATCCGCTCGTTGGTGTTACTTCAGAAACTGATAATAACGGTAATACCGTTTTTAATGAATACGACTATCTGGGAAGATTAAGCATTGTTCGGGATCAGTATAAAAATATCATAAAGCGCATCTGTTACAATTACTACGGACAAGCGGAAACCTGTGGTGGAAAGTCCTATTCAAACACTGCACTTTCGCAAACTTTCACTAAGGAAGGATGTGGATCAGGCTTTACACCCGGAACGGCAACTTATACTGTTCCTGCCGGAAAATATACCTCGGACGATTCGCTAGCTGTAAGCGTAATGGCCCAGGAGGATATGCGGTTGAACGGGCAAGCATATGCGAACCAAACGGCGCAATGCCAATGTAATGGGGTTGATAAAAAAGTAATAAACGGTTCTTGTATTACCGGAAAATTAGAATACTTCAATGAACCCATCCCGGGAAATCCATTTAAATGCAAAGTCGGGTACCGTTACAAATTTCCTGATGGCACTTATGGCCCCAAAACTTACACAGGCGAAGAACCTTGTGCAGGATAGAAGCTCATCCATTAAATAAAACGTAACAATGTTATTTATGAGAAAGAACATTATTAAATCCGGAATTTCAGCTACTATATTGTTTCTAACGATAAATTGGAGCGCTAATGGACAAGTATCGCCGACTACTGGCTTTCATTTAGCCGCTACACCAGTGGCCCAGCCACCTGCATACATTAACCCCACCGTAAATTATATCCGCATCTGGGAGCCTATTAAGCCAACCACGGATGTGGTAGATGTAACGGGAACTGCCCGTACAGTAGGAGAAATCAGGCAGTCCACCATTTACTCCGATGGTCTCGGGCGCCCTATACAATCTGTTATAAAAGGGGTTAGCGGCTCCGGCAAAGACATGGTTACCCCATCCGTATATGATGCTTACGGCAGGCAGCAACTCCTGTATTTACCCTATGTGCAAACTACGGGTAACACTAATGACGGGAAGTTAAAACTGTCTCCATTTGCCAGCCAGCAGGTGTTCTTATCAAATCCCGGATTAAATCCATCAGGCGCAGGCGAAAGCATTTTCTATGGCCAGCAAATCTTTGAGGAATCCCCTTCTTCCCCTGTGCAGAAAAGCTATCAGCCAGGTAATAGCTGGGCATTAGAAGGAGGCAAAAAACCCGTACAACAATATACCTTCAGCAATACGGTGTCCGATTCCGTGCGCGTATGGAAAGTAGTATCTGACCTACCCACTTCTCCCAGGACGTATCCTGCAGGAGAACTCAGTAAACGGATAACGATAGATGCAAACAGCAACCAGGTGATCGAATACTTCGATAAAAGCGGCAACCTCGTGCTTAAAAAGGTGCAGAATGCCGCAAGTCCCGGCAGTGCACATATCGGTTGGCTCTGTACCTATTATGCTTACGATGATTTAGGAAGATTAAGGATTGTTTTTCCGCCGCTGGCTACAGAAAAAATGATGCCTTCCTGGTCACCCACTGCTGTTCTGGCAGGGCTCTGTACCATTTACCGGTATGACACTAGGGAAAGAAATATCGTGGTGAAGCTGCCAGGGGTCGATTCCCTCGAAACGGTCTTTGATGTTCGTGACAGGCCCATTCTATTCAGAGATGGGGCATTAAAATCCAAAGGAAAATGGCTGCTGACATTTTATGACGGGTTAGACCGTCCTGTTAAAACCGCACTTTATAGTAATGCGACCATTACCAGGGAGTCCTTACAGGTCAGTGCCAGCGCAGCTGCGGCAGGGTCGTTGCCCTTCATTGCTGCCGGAAGCTATGCAGAGGAGAACTATTATTTCTACGATGATAATTATGCCTTCCCGGGAGCGTTGGCGCCTCTTACCGGCGATTTTGGCGCGCCACAGAAAGGTACAAACTCCTACGAGGTTCCTAACACAGAATACAGCCACCGTGCAATGGGAAAGCTCACCGGGGTCAGAAGCCGGATAGCCGCTACTAACCAATGGCTTACCACCACTATTTACTATAATGATAAGGGAAGGGTATTGCAGACTATCCAGGATAACATCTATAGTGGTAAGCAGACAACTACCTTCCTGTACGACTTCAGCGGCAAGGTATTAAGTACTTATATCAGGCAAACCAATCCTCATAGTACGGTTACCCCTGAGACCAGGATACTTATTTGTGCGACATATAATCCGGTAGGTAATCTTACGGAAATTAGCACGACTATAAACGATGTGACTTCGACGAAAAGGGTGGTAGCCTCCTACACCTATGACGAGTTAGGGAATGTACGGACAAAAACACTTCCCAAAGAAAGCCAGTCCTTCGACCTTAACATTAACGGCCAACTAACGGCCATCAATAAGGCCTATGTAACAACGCCTGGTAGCAGTTCCAACTGGTTTGGAGAAGAGCTGGCGTACGATTTTGGGTTTTCAGCCAGTCAGTTTGATGGTAGTATTGCCGGAGCAAAATGGAAAGGCCGGGGAGATGGTATCGCCCGTGCACATGGATTTTCCTATGATAAGCCCGGGAGGCTATCTGTAGCAGATTTTTCACAGCAAAATCAAGGTTCGACAGCATGGTTAAATGATAAGGTGGATTTCACTGTCAATGGTTTATCCTATGACGCAAATGGCAATGTTTTATCTCTTAAACAACGAGGGCTGAAAGGTTTAGCTAAAGCCACCATTGATAGCCTTAAATATGGCTACAGTGACAACAGGCTTTTATACGTGACCGATGGTGTCAATGATCCTAACAGTAAGCTGGGAGACTTCAAAGAAGTTACCCCAGGTACCAGTATAGACTATACCTATGATATTGCAGGAAACATCCTGAAGGATTCTAACCGGGTAATATCAGAAAGAACGTATAACTATCTGAACCTGCCTGATTATATAGGCGTTACCGGCAAGGGCAAAATTGCCTATCTCTATGATGCCTCGGGAGAGAAAATCCGTAAAACGGTCACAGATGCAGCTGGTAAGGTCACTGTGTATGATTATATGGGTGGCTTTGTATATAAAAACGACTCCCTGCAGTATTTTGATCAACCGGAAGGAAGAATAAGGGCGCTGTATGCTACCGGCAAGCCCGTGCAGCTTGTCTATGATTATTTCCTTACTGATCACGTGGGAAATACCCGCGTGGTCCTCACCGAAGAATCAGGAAAGCAAACATACGCAGCCACATTAGAAACCGCCGGGTTAGCTAAAGAGAATGCGCTCTTTGCCAATATCAATACTACGCGGGTAGCCAAACCTGTAGGTTATCCGGCAGATGCAACTACAAACCCGAATGATTTTGTAGCAAAACTAAATGCCTCTGCTGGTTCTCAGAAAATTGGCCCATCGCTGGTCCTCCGCGTAATGGCTGGTGACACCGTACAGGCCGGCAGCAAGGCGTTTTATAAATCTGCTGCCGCCAGTACCTCAAGCACCACTGTGGCTAATATGTTGGCGGCCCTGATCCAGGCTTTTGCTACTGGCACCGGCCCTACAGATGGCGTCCATGGAAATGGTACCGGCGCCGGTTCCCCGATTACAAATTTCACCTCTGCAAATTACCAGTCAATCAGGGACAAAGACCCCTCTCAAAATGTTGCCACGATGCCCAAAGCCTACCTGGCGTATGTACTCTTTGATGAACAAATGAACATGGTAGATGAAAACAGTGGCGTGAGGCAGGTACAAGGAAGCCCCGATCAGCTTCAGACCCTGGCGACCAGCCTGATGGTGATGAAAAAGACCGGCTTTCTATATGTGTATACCACCAATGAAAGTATACAGGACGTATACTTTGACAATATTGTAGTCAATCATAACCCTGGGCCATTACTGGAGGAAACCCATTATTATCCCTTTGGATTAACCATGGCGGGCATCAGCTCAAAGGCGCTGAAAAACCCCTACAGTAAGAACAATTATAATTACAATGGGATAGAACAAACGGATGAATTTGGGCTGAATCAATATGATGCTTATTACCGCACCCTGGACCCGCAAATAGGCAGGTGGAACCAGGTGGATCCTGCTGCGATAAAATATCCCGGAATCAGTCCGTATAATAGTAATTTCAATAATCCCATCTCCATTTTTGACCCTTTGGGAGATGATCCTCCATTTTGGGGGCTGGTCAATGGCGTTTGGGGGTGGCAATATAGAGCCTTTGATGTAGTCGGCCAGCAAGTCGGCAGAAGTGCTGTTGAGGCAGGAATTAGAAGTTTTACTACCAACGGATTCAATCAAATTGGCGCTTATGCGGCACGTCAGCAGCAAATGCGGCAGGCCTATGAGCTGCAAAGGCTTCAGTCATTGCAAAGATCATATGATATTCAGGCCCAAATAGATCTACAACAAAGCCAGCAAATTGAAATGAATAATGGCTTTCCCGTACGTCAATTTGAAGATCCGAATACAACCGGAGCTGCCTGGCGTCGGGGAATGGGAAAAGCACATAAATCTTTTATATTTGTAACTGATTATGTTGAACCTGTTGTAACTAATGTTGCGACTCTGGGGCTGGAAGGTTTGGTCGCTTCAGGCGCAGCCAGCACAGTTGGAAGAACAGTTGTTTCACAAACAGCTGAAGGCGCAGCTGGAGGGAACAGATTGTGGCGATGGCTGCGGACTGGGGGTAAGACATTTAACGAATATAAGGCGGCACGGGGTGGAACAGAGACTTTAGCAAGAATTCGGACCACTGATGCAGCTGGGCGAGCGGTAGAACAAAGAATAAGCACCGAATTTCATCATTGGCTTATTACGCAAAGAATGCAAAGGGCATACGGAATACCAAATTGGTTAGTAAATAATAGGTTGAATGTCCTAAAGCTCAACACGGTTCAGCATTCACTTATAGATCCAATGAGATTTAGATTTTTACGTGCCGGATTCAAGCAAGAAATTGGTTGGTTCAGAGGGGAATATACATGGTTTACTAAATTTTAATAATTATGTTTGGATTGTTTAATAATAACAAGGTTACAGACGAGCAAATCGAGCTTCTTATAAGCGTTTTCAAAAAACTCCCAAGCGAATTTGATCCGTTTGTTAAGCAACTTAAATCTGGATTGCTGAATAGAAAGCTTCCAAGTTCGAAAGTAATTCCAGGTTTTATAGGTTTCTCTTACAATGGCCAAATTTCAAAGCAATACGAAAAAGCTAATATGGGCGCATACAAGTTATCGCCGATAAAAATTTACGATAAAAAGTCTCAAAAAACTGTAACCCTTGATATTTATATATCAGCTGGATTAGTAACCGGTTATACTTTGAGTACTGCTTCAATTACAAATTTGGATCTGAATAAAATAGACATTTCTGATTACAAAAAGCTTCCTTTAGATTCCGAGAATAGTGAATTCGAAACAGTCAAAAATTTATTGTCTCCAACGGATGTGAAGCTAATCGATCCAACTCAGGTCTATTCTGTTGATTTGGATGGCAAAATCTATTATCATCTAAAAGATCTTGAGGATGGCGATTTCATAGGGATTGATAACTCAGGTATTCTTTATGAGATAACACACGACCCCTATGAAATAAAAAGAATCGCTCAATCATTGACAGAATATATAGAAAGAATAAGAGGGAATTAATGCCTATCGTTAATTAACGAATTAAAATCAAAACGGCATATCAAAGGCTACCATAACACAGGTAGCCTTTTTTAATATCTGTAGGTGTTCCATCCTCCACATGTCAAACCTGCTAGTTAACTGCTACCATTTCAATATTTCATGATGCAATTTTTACACTTAAAATGGGACTTCCTACAATCACGGTTAAAAAACATCATCTTTTCTGATTTCGGATGCAGAACAAAGGAATGGCCCAAAACTATCAAACACGGATGCAAGCTTATGAATTAAACACTTTATATCTTTCCTAATGACAGATTTAATTTTTAAAGCCACAAAATTTGATACCTAATAGGATAGTAATTAAAACGTAGTTAGTATAAGAAGACCTTGGTGGGGATAATTATTCATAATTAAACCCAATCAGTATGAAAGTTTTTTTTGCAATCCCACTTACGATCTTACTTTTCGTTTCCTGCAAACGTGATTTTAAAGAAGAGAATGTACTCCAAGCTGACAATTTGAAGGGTTTGGCTGCAACTGAGATGTCACATGGCCAGATTCTTAAGCCAGATAACCCTAGAAACAAATGTGATAGCATAGGTATTATCCATAACCAGACCCTTAAATATGTTTATACGGCAATGTTGGCTAACAATGACTCCAGTTTAGCATTTATGCGGAAATCGGTGATAAGGTTTTTTATCCAAAAATACGGGTCCAACATTGGCGCCCATCTCGCTGAAAAGGATATTGCATATCAGCCTTTCAAGAACATGGACATTAAAAAGCTTCTGAGCTTGCATATTGTTCCGCAACAAATGTCTGGTTTCCTTTTAGAAATGGTGCAGGCAGCCTATCTTCTGAAGTCCCCCCAGGATTTCAATAAGTTCTATAAGATAATGGTCAATCTTGAAGAAAGAATAAATGGTAGTAATAAGGTTTTGACCCCCATACAGCGCGACCGGTTACTGCATGTTGCATCAGTCACCCGCCATTCTGCTTGGTTTTGGCTAAGTTTTATGCCCAATCAGGGACAAACTACCGATGGCTTTCTGAGGTCACTTTTAGGACTATGGGCCGATCAGCACAATGCAATTTGGGCGCTGCTAACCTTTCAGGAATTCACACACCTGGCTGAATACGCCGCGGATGAGAGTGCTATGGCACTTTGGTATTATGACGCCTGGATGTAACTCCAATTAACTATCAGTATAAATTGATACCGGTAGTTATTGCTATTGAATTAGCTACCTTTCCGTAAGTTCAAAAGCAATAAAAAAAGGTGACGTGCTGCAAAGAATACTTTCGCGATTTGTTTTTTGAGCTAATAGGCGTTCGTATTTGCTTAATTAATCCATTTTACATGGCATTTCGCGTGGCATTTCGCATGTAACGGCCCCTTTTTACCAGTTGGTAACAGTTCCAGGCTTCATTTTTCCGTCCTACCTTCTGAGCAATATATCTTCACCCTGATACCTTTTACTTCATAAACCCAAAATCATGATGTATGAAAAAACTATTCGTCGGGCTGGGCTCCGCCGCTTTTATTTGCCTGGTTTTCTTTGCCTGTAAAAAGAGTTTTCAGCAGGATGCTGAAAATAAGGACTTAGGCAGCCTATCAAAAGCCAAGGCGCTGCAGGCCTGTGTATTTGAAACATTATCCGGTAACATTGTGTCCAATCGAACACTTTCTGCTTCAACGGTATATAAGCTTGATGGCTGTGTTACTGTAAAAAGCGGTGCGACCTTAACTATTCCAGCCAACACATTGCTACAGGGGATGAAAGCGCCAAGCTCCGGGGGCAAAAGCGTACTGATCGTTGAGCGGGGTGCAAAACTCAACATTAACGGTACAGCCACGAATCCCGTTATCTTTACCAGCGACCAGGCACCGGGCTCAAGATTACCTGGTGACTGGGCCGGCCTCCGTATTTTCGGCCAGGCGCCCAACAATAACAGTAATGCTCTAAATGTTGATCTCGGTTGCGCCACCTATACTGGTGGGGGAACTAATTCTGCGGACAACTCCGGAACGATGCAGTACTTCCAGGTCCACTTTGCCGGCGCAGCGGCTAACGCCAATGACTTCAGCCAGGCGGCTGTTATGCTTAACTCTGTGGGGACGGCAACGACCTTCGATCACGTGCAGATTTCCAATCCTATCAATGATGCCCTGGCAGCCTTTGGTGGAACGGTAAAACTAAGCAATATCGCCAGCTATAATGCCGACCGGACAGATTTCCGGTATGAATTCGGGTATAGGGGTAACTCCCAATTTTTGACTGCAATGCGGCTAAATAACAGTGCTATCCCTTCCGCTTTAGCTTATGGTGTAGATATAACCAATAACAGGTTTGCACCAACTGCAGTCTTATTTACGCAGCCGGTCATCTCAAATTTTACAGCTCTTGGCCCCAACTATTGTAATGGAACCATGCCCAATGGTAATTTTAGGGCTTCCGTAAGGATAGGAAATCAAGCAGCCGGAAAAATTTATAATAGTGTTCTATCAAGTTGGAATCCAACCGCCACATCGTGTGGATTTCTTATAGATGGTGCTACATCTATTAGCAAAACTGCAACCAACGACCTGCAATTCTCTTACAATTCCTTTCATAACTCTGGTGCAACACCATATGGGATAATTGGGACATGGACTTCTGCCTGCGATGTCAGTATGCTCAACTGGATCACCGGCGCCGGCGGCTTACCTTGTGATGAAACGGGTAACCAGTTCAGTGTTTCGACACTTGGCTATAACACCAGTTTCTGTAGTAATTTCTGTAGTTCATTTACCTCCAACTTTACATTGGGTACAACGACCCTTGCAAGCCCAAATTACGGATGGGATACCGGTAGTGGTTTTGCACATCCAAGCTACCGTGGCGCATTTGGAGCAACAGA
The DNA here is from genome assembly GCF_040546735.1 of Chitinophaga sp. OAE865. Classification (NCBI taxonomy): domain Bacteria; kingdom Pseudomonadati; phylum Bacteroidota; class Chitinophagia; order Chitinophagales; family Chitinophagaceae; genus Chitinophaga; species Chitinophaga sp. OAE865. The sequence goes on from NZ_JBEPOF010000001.1 coordinate 2,256,271, forward strand.
CTGGACGCAGGGCTGGACTGATTGGTGTGCGCAGAATAAAATCTATTGTAATTAGCATGAGGATTAGGACTTAAGGTTAACAATAAAAGAATAACCAGGGCATCCCTTTTAAGGGAATGGCCCTTTTGTTTTGTCGTTACCGGATCAGCAACACGTCGCCTTTAAAGAATTTTAGGCTTCCATCGGGGTAATAAATACCGATATCATAATAATAGGTGCCGCTTTCGCATTGCCTTCCATTATACGTACCGTCCCATCCTTTCTTTATATCTGAAGTGGTGAAAACAAGTTGCCCATAACGATTGAATATCCGAAAGTGGTCCAGTTTCTGAAACTTTGCTCCTTCGAGGCGGAATTGATCGTTTAATCCATCTCCATTCGGGCTGAAAGCGTTGGGCAATAATTCTACAGCAGAAAAATCAATATCAACTTTTACATAACCTGTATCAGTACATCCATAATCATTCCAGCCCCTAACGGTGTACAACGTAGCCTGTACCGGATGTGCCACCGGATCGCTTTTTACAGCCGAATCAAGGCTACCCGAAGGGGTCCAGACATAAAAGAGCGCGCCGCTTGCATGTAAGGTTATGCTGTCGCCATAACGGATGGTAGCTTGTGCAGGATCCGTAATTATTTCTGGGACGGGAAGTGCAGGAATGCTAATATCAACTTTAGTCTCACAGCCACCGGCAATACTTATCTTCAGCTGGTATGCTCCGGTGTCTAAGTTAATCAGGGTATCAAAACGCCCTTTAATCCTTTGATCAATGATACCACCCTTTCCATCGTACCAGGTAAAGGTATAATGGCCCGTATCCGGTGCTTCGAAATTTACCGCAATCATACCATTAAATAATCCCGGGCAGGCAGGCGTAGCAATGGCCTCAGGTGATTTGACAAATATTACATTAAAAGTGTCGGTAGTAATATGGCAATTCTGGAAATACCGAACAAAGTATTTTCCATCCTGGTAAACAGTTCTGTACTGAGAAGTACTACTGTCATTCCATCTATAACAACTACCGGAATCATTGGCCTTAAGCGTAAGACTATCTACAAAGCAGGCTATTTTTAGCAATGAACTCCCTTCCACAGTATCAGGTCGTTCATTGTTTACAATAATGTCTTGAGGTAACCATGACTGCCCTCCCAATCCCGATCGATAAAAATCCCCTCCGTAGCTGGTAGGCGCACTTACATCAATTACATTAAGTTCTGGCCCAGTGGAAATTCCAGTAAGATTGGGATAGTTTAACCGGTGAAAGCCTGGGCCTGGATTGTAGCCTGAAACTAAAGCCCAAGGGGGCCGGCATGTTACGCTTCCATTATCAACATATAACTTGCCATCAGGCCCCATTTTAATTTCTCCCAAAGGATTTGGGGTATGGGCTAAACAAGCGCTGATATCGCCTACGATGGAATGAATATTTATTAATACCACATTCCTCGAGGCAATGATAGATGAAATGTCGAACGTGCTCAGGTCATATTGGATCAATTTGCCGCTATCGGCGGCAAACCCGGTAATATCGGGTCTATTTCTATTGTAGGTGGCATATAATTTTTTACTGTCGGGAGAGAAGGCAACATCCGTAAAGCGTCGACAATTGTAAAATGATTGTGCATATGGTAGTGGATTATTGGTCGACTCGATAATGCCAAAGTCCTTTATTTTTCCACTACACTTTTCAAATGTATATAGCTCTACTCCGTAATAGCTTGCCAGGCCCAGTAGTGAACCATCAGGAGAAGACTTCAGATAGCCTATCATGTCATAAATAGGCTGCATGCCGGCATGTGATACTATCTTCGTTGTATCGATTCCATCCCGGCTGACATGGTAACTGTAGTATCCATTCATGATCCGGGAACGAACTACCAGCCAAACCCCATCGCAGCCTTTTACCGGTGCCATTTTTTGGGCAATCACAGTTCCGTATGGTGCAATCACAATGTCTTTCTGGCCAACAACGATCCCCCCTTGTCCCCCATTAAGGCTCATATCCAATAAAGAGTATAATAACCCATTGGCATAGGGGTAGAATATATAATACTGGTTGCCATTTCCAGGCCGGGGAATAATTACAGGTTGCGCGACTTCATCTGTAACGGTACAGCGTAAGTTACTATTTGGAACAGGGCTACCATCGGCCCTTACTATATTGTAGTAGGTCGGCCCCCAAGTGAGGTAATCGCCAAGCCGGACGGTAAACCGTAGCTGACCGTTGGGGAAACATACGGCGCCACCAAACATACCATGATGGCCTGCAGTCGTATAATGGGACATTGATAACTCTGGAGTTGCAGTATTGAAATCAACTGATTTAATTCCAGATAAGCCACCATCAGAAAATGTCCAGATATTATTTTCTCCCTGCGCAAGGACCCGAAGCGGTAAAAAAAGCAGGATTAAAAAAATGGTTTTCATAAAATTAAATTTTGGGTCAATGCAATTACTTACTGGCCAGCCTTAATAAGCTTCCGGGTAAATGAGCTGCCTGATTTACAAACAAAATGGATATAGTATATTCCATCGGCGATACTTTTCAGACTTACTTGTGAGCTACCTTGCGGAATACTGCCATTAAGCATAAGTTTACCATCGAGGGAATAGATAAATATTTGAGACTCTTCGGCTACAATAATCTGGATATGATCGGCAGCAGGATTAGGAATTACAGCATACCCTTCAGCATGAGGATCGTTGATGCGGGTCACGTTGATATTTACAGAAACGGAACCAAGGGTATCGCAGCCCGGGTAATTGTTCACCTGTACGGAATAACTTCCCGATTCAGTCACGGTGTAGGTAGGGCCAGTAGCTCCTGCAATGGCAACATTATCTTTATACCATTGATAAGAAAGATAAGCATGGGTTAGGGATAGCAAATAACCTGTCGCAATAATTACCGGAGTATCTATTACGGGGCATTGTTGTAGTTTTAAAAGGAAGCCATCGCTGACACCGCCGCCGAATCCTATTTGATAGGCTCCCGGAGTTGCTATGCCCGTAGCGCTGGTTGTATTGCCTGCCAGGTATACATTTCCACTACTATCAAACACTGCTGCTTTTACCTGATCGATATCCAGCCCACCAATATAGCTGGACCACAGCTTTGTAGTACCCGAGGTATCAACCATAGATATAATTCCATCTGTTACACCGGAAAAACTGGTTTGCATTCCGTCTAAGGTTGCAATACCGGTGTCACTCGAAGTATAGCCACCGAGCAGCAGTCTGTTGTTGTTGTAATCTACGGACCACAGCAGATCACTTTCACCGCTCCCAAAATAACTTGACCATTTGCGAACACCTGCTGAATCAAAGGCTGCTACAAAACCGTCTCCGTTAGTACTGCCTCCATAACTTTGCTGAAAGCTGCCATTAGTAGCCATACCCGAATCGCTTGTCGTAAGGCCGGCAATATAGACCTTGCCCCCTCCATCGGTTGTAAGTCCATAGGCCCGGTCGAGCCCTGTTCCCCCAAGATAAGTGGACCATTGCCGGGCTCCTGTGGCAGCAAACTTAAAAAGAAACGCATCCTGGTTGCCGCCTGCTGTAGGCTGCCATGCAGAAGCCGAAGCAATGCCCGTACTGCTGGCCGTATATCCCGTTGCATATATATTGCTGTTGTCATCCACTGCAATACCGCTCACGAAATCTTCATCCTCTCCACCGAAATAAGTAGCAAATATGCGGTTGCCCGATCCGGAAAATTTAATGAGGTAAGCATCTTTAAGCCCCGCATTCGAGCTTTGGTAGGCACCCGCTGTCGTTAAAAAATCCGTGCTCTCGGTAGTGAGCGCAAGATATACCGCACCGGACATATCGGTTGTTACTGATAAAGGACTGTTGGAAAATCCGTCGCTACCACCACCAACATAAGTAGCCCAAAGCCGGTTACCTGAAGAATCGAATTTGGCAAGATAGGCATCAAACCTGTCGGCGCCGCCCCATGCACCGGCGCGGATAGGCTGGTAACAGCCCGGTGTAACTATCCCGGTATCGCTTGCGGTCCAGCCGCAGAGGTAAATGTTACCCGAAGGGTCTATGGCAAGCGCAGATCCTACGTCGGTTTGAGTACCGCCAAAATAAGTCGCCCAAAGTGGGCTACCTTCGGGGCTAAAACGTGCTATAAAAGCATCGTTTCCCAGCATGTTTGTCCCTCCTCCACTTATCGTTTGAAAAGCGCCAGGCGTTGCAATATTATCCAGGCTGGTGGTGGAGCCGGTTATATAAACAGATCCGTCCGGGCCGGTAGCGATGGACCTTATATCTTCGAAACCGATATCACCGAAATAAGTAGCCCATTGTTTTGTAATGGTAATGGCAAAAGAGAGGGAAACGCAAAGCTGGCTGAGTAACAGCAGGGTTAAGAACTTTTTCATACAAGTATTTGAGGTTACAGATAAAATTATCGTGGGACAAAACTAAAATGGTGTTTCTGAAAAATCTAAAGGGTAAACCCTCTTTTTTGAGGGGGTAAACCCTTGTTTTTTCAGAATAAAATCCGTACCCACAAGGGTTTTCCCTTGTTTTTTCAACATCTGTTCCATTTCAGAGCGCTTACTCTATTTTTGTAGGTCCCACTCGGAAAAACCATGCTGCTATGATACCTTACCCCATCATTTCTTCCATCGGAAAAACCCTTTTAGCCACTTTACTCTTCGCATCTTATTCCGCAGATTCGCGGGCTGCAATCGATACGGCTACAATAAACGAGGGTATTAATAACATGGCCGCAATGAACAATGAAAAGGCCATCCCTGGTTACGTTACCTTATTACAACAATGCAGGCAAACAGGTTATAGGCATGGCGCCATCCGGGTGCTAAACCTGTTAGGCCAGCGTTATTTCAGCTCAGGTAATGACCAGGACATGATCCGCTGCCAGCATGAGGCCATCTCTCTTTCCAGGCTAGACCCAAAAGAATACAAACAGATCGCTTTGCTTTACAATAATTTAGGGATCTGTTATCAATCCACCTTACGATATGATTCCTCGCTGTTTTATTACCAGCTTGCCATAGTAAGCCAGCAACAATTGGGTACCGTCGCGTCAAAGTCATTACCCTTTATAAATCTTGGGCTCTTATACCAAAGGATAGGCAGAATAAAAGCAGCCGCCCGCTGTTATAACCGCGGTAGGCTTTTGGCTGAAGCAGAAAAGGATTCAGGTATGATGGCCGCAGCCCTGCTCAATACAGGCGGGCTATATTCTTCGATAAGTGATAGCTTCCGGGTAGCAGAACGGCTCCTGTCCCAGGCTATTACTTTGGTGCAGGATAAAGTCCGGCCCGATATCGTTCATAAGGCTTATTATATGATGGGCGTCATGGCAGAAAAAAAAGGCATGCATGATCTGGCCGTTGAAAACTATAAGAAGGCCTTACGTACACCAATGGGTGTAAGGTATGATGACCTGATCCCGCTTATAAGCCTTGGACAGGTTTATATCCGGCAAGGAAAGCTTAAAGAAGCAGATAGTATATTGCATGCCGGACTTCGGCAGGCACTTTCTCTGAATCCGTTGCCTGATTATCTTTTGGATTTTTACCGATACCTGGCAAAAGCCAACAAGCAATTGAACCACTACAAATTAGCTGCGGCTTATTTTGACCGTTTCACGGAGTTAAATGATAGCCTATGGGGAAAAGGGGCCAATGACCGCATTGATGAGTTGGAGGCCAAAAACCGGCAGATGCAAAGTAGTAATGAACGCATTAGCCAGCAATTAGTCATTACCCGGCAACAGGCCCTTATTAAAGGTAATAGGTTGGTGATGATTATCTCCGCAATTACACTCGTTTTTTTGATCTTATTACTTTTGTTGTATTTGCGCAGCCGCTCTATAAAACAACAAAAGCTGCAGCAAAGAGCCCTTTGGCAGGCTACGCTGCAGGGGGAAGAAAAAGTCCGGGCAGCTGTTGCCCGAGACCTCCATGACCATATCGCAGGGGCACTAACAAATATTAAGACGTGGTTTGCTACTTTAAGGGCCGCCAATACTGCCTCGTCTGAAAACAACGAATATAATGGGCCCCTTCAAGAGCTGGATCAAACCATAAAGGACGTCCGCTCCATTGCCCATCAGCTTATGCCCGAATTGTTGCTCCATCAGGGTCTTGCTGTTGCTGTCATGAACCATTGCCAGTATGTAGAGAAAGCAACCGCGATAAAAGTGGGTTTCCGTTACCTCGGATTATGGGACCGGAGCCATAAGGCGCTTGAGCTGATCATTTATCGTAATATCCAGGAACTGATTCAAAATGCTATTCGCCATTCAGGAACAAATAAAATACTGGTACAACTCAGCTGTCACCAGGAACTACTTATGGTAACCGTTCAGGATTGGGGTAACGGGATGCCGGCCTCTGCTGACCATTCCATAGCGGGCATGGGCCTGATTCAGGTACGCAAAAGCATCGAGCAATTGGAAGGGACTTTTTCCATAAGCTCTAAGCCCGGCGAGGGTACCAGTATCAATTTTGAAATAGATCTTAAAACCTACAAGCTATGATCAAACTGGCAATAATCGACGATCACCCTATTGTTCTTGCAGGTTTGCGGCATTTGCTTGAGGATTATGCTGCCCTTTCCATAGTAGGAACTTTCAGTAATAGTAACCAATTACTGGATTTTATCGCACATCAGCAGGTTGCCGTTTTGCTCCTTGACCTCCAGTTGCCGGCGACAGATCCTGTTCAGTTCATTAAGGCGTTGAAGCGGGCCAGGCCCTCCATGCGTATTTTGGTGCTGACAAATATGGACCAGATATTTACGGCAAGGACAATGTTGGCAGCCGGGGCTGACGGTTACGTCCTAAAGGGAATCGATAAATATACTTTAATTGAAGCCATTGAAAGCGTATCCCAGGGTGTTCAATATATTGATGCCTGTCTTAGGGATGATTTGCGAAATACCATGTTGGGCACCGGGGACGGCTTACCCCTGCTCACAGATAGGGAACAAAGGATACTGGAAATGATAGCGAAAGAAATGACCACCAAACAGATCGCAGCCGAGATCCACCTGAGCAGTAAAAGGGTTGAATCCCTGCGTAGCGACCTTTTTCAAAAGCTTCAGGTAAAAAATACTGCAGGCCTGGTTCGCAAGGGCATAAATCTTGGCCTGCTTCCGGGGTTGTAAACTTGTCCAGTATTTCCCGTTGGACCGCTCTGTTTGCAGGTTTAGAAAATAATAAAGGCCATTAAAATATTGGGCTGTGTTCTTGCACCAAGCTTATTTTACCTTAAAGGAAAAATGCCCAAACCACAAAAGATCGTCATACTCCCCGCTGCAATTTTCAGGATACCGCAATTTCCCATGGATGCCTCCCTTGAATCCTGTTGGCCGGAACTAAAGCGATCAATCGGTGAATCCTCTGCCACTTTCCATGACATCATTAAAGACTTGAACTATGAGGACCTTTTCCACCAACCGGAAAAAGTACAAATTTCTATTGCCAAATATTTTAACCGTGCAAGGTTCCGGCCAGTACCCTATGGCAAATTCGCTGCTGTGGGAATGGTTCAAACAGGTAATGAGAGCCTGCCTATCAGAATTAAAGATGAAACCATCTGCCATACCTTTTTTGATTGGAGTCAGATAGAAGAGCTGCAGTACGAATTCTGCGATGTTGAAAATACAAATGCCAGGGTATGGGCCAACAGCACCTGGTACGAAGCCGGTCAAAATATCCGGTATGTCCATCAAAGCAATGATGGCAGCCATCAAATACTGGAGCTTGCCCGAAGTGAACAGCTGATTAATATATTGAAAAAATGTCGGCAACCAATACCGTTTCAATTGCTGATGGACCAGCTGGCACCATTAACATTAGATGTGGCGACGACCAAAGGGTTCTTAGAAGAAATGATCTCAGCAAAGCTGCTGCTTACCGAACTGGATAAAAATATCATTGGCCCTGATTATTTTAAGCGCAGATCAATGTGTAGTACCGGGCAAGTGCAAAAACAATATATACTTTGCGAGCGTCAGCTGGAATCCGGCTACCTGGACACGCGGCCCCTTAAACATCTGCCAGGGCTGGTCTCCTTGCTGCAGCAGTTATATTCCAAACCTGTATACCCGCAACTGGAAACTTTCGTAAATCTGTTCCGGGCAAAATTCGACCAACGCGAGGTGCCGCTCATGGTTGCCCTGGACCCGGAGCTGGGGGTTGGTTACGGAAACACCATTCGCAACAGTGAGGGCGATGATGCCATTTTTGATATCATCGGCGCACGAACAAGGCAGGAAGCCAGCCAGGAGCAATTTAAAAGGATCTTTGTAGAACAACTGGAATTAAATTTGCAGGTGCTTCGGTTGCAAAATCTCCGGCTAAGTGCAAATAAAGATATCCTTCCGCTGCCTAATACCTTGAGTGCTTTGTTTACCCAATGCGGTAACAACATTATTGTTGATCATATCGGTGGCACTACCGGAACTGCACTGGCTGGCCGGTTTACAAAAATCGGCGCCTCCATTCGCGAACATTGCCGAAATATGGCCGCTTTAGAACAGGCTGCCAATCCTGGGGTGTTATTTTTCGATATCGGTTATACGGCAGAACAGAAAGTGGATAATGTTAACCGTAGGGAAGCCATATACGACCTGCAGCTCAATATTCTCAACTTTGACACTACCGAGGAACCATTGACTGCTGATGATATCCTGGTAAGCCTGCGCCATAACAGCATAGTACTACGGTCCGCGTCACGAGGCAAACGGCTTATTCCAAGGCATGCTTCGGCCTATAACTATACCCGTTCAGATCTTGCCTTATTTCGCTTTCTATGTGATCTTTCCCATCAGGGCATACAAACTAACCTGATACCTGATATAAGGACAACCTACCCGGGCTTGAATTACTATCCACGCATGGAATACGAAAATATCATCGTCAGCCCGGCAACTTTGCTGGTGGAGGCTTCTGCTTTTAATGCCCCTGCAGAAATCCGTATTTACCTACAAAAGCATAAGATGGAAGGATATGTTAAAGTCGGCAGCGGGGACCAGAAACTTGTATTAAATACGGCAGCAACAGCCGACCTTGACCTGCTGTACCTGCAAATACAAAAAGCCGGTAGACTCTGGCTGGAAGAAGCCTTTATAAACGAAATGGGGATGGGCAGTGTACAAGATAGTAGTGGCCATAACTTCTTCAGCCAATTTTTAATTACCCTATACCATAAAAATCCTATTTATAGTCCTTCTGATGCTGCACCTCAGACTTCCGGGATTGAACGGTGTTTTTGCCCTGGTACCCAGTGGCTATATTTTCAGATTTACATTTCTACTAATAAGGCCGACCACCTCATTACAAACTATATTAATCGCTTTTTGCAAAATAACGGAGCGCTTATTAAAAAATGGTTTTTCATCCGCTACAACGAAGGCGGCGATCATATAAGACTCCGGCTGCAACTAAAAAGCAGCGAACAGATAGATGGCATGATGGCCAGGCTCCAGGATCTGCTCCTGCCCGAATTGGAGGCGGGAACGATCACAGATATCCAGGTAAGAACTTATCAGCGGGAACTGGAAAGATATGGCCCCGAGTATATAGAGCAGATAGAAACACATTTTTACAAAGACAGTCTTTACGTATTTACCTTACTTCGGCATGCTTTAAGCGATGATCAGAAATGCCTGTTATCTGTTCAGCTGATGAGGGACTTACAGCAGGCAGGGGTTTTTAGCCCGGACCATTACCTGGAATTTATAAAGAATAGGTATGAATCCTTCCGCGCCGAATTTGGTATCGGTGCAGAGGCCAGTAAAAAGATTGCTGCACGATATGATGTCTTTAGCAGTCAAGGGGACTTTTCCCTAAGCGAAAAGATAGCCCTTAGCCTCCATGCCTTTAAGGGCTCGCTGATTGAAGCTTTGCAAAAAAGGTTTTTACATGAAAGAAAACAATTGCTTGCCGATCTTTTGCATATGCACGTTAACCGGCTATTTGCCGAAAACCAAAGAGCGCATGAAATGCTGCTATACTATTTTTTGATCCGGGATTGGTATAAGCAAAGAAATAGTAAGGAATTGAACCATGAACCATTACAGGCCAGGGGTTAGTACCCTGGCCGGTAACGTCCCAGGAAGGCAAAGAGTGACTGTCGGTACATATCGCCAATAGGAAGCACTTTTTTGCCGGTCAGCACTACCTCAGAAGCATTTACCTGCTCGACCATATCCAAGTTGACGATATAGGAACGGTGAATTCTCAGGAATCTTGGTGGCGGAAGTAAAAGTTCCATTTGCTTTAGCTTGACGGTACAAAGGTAATCCCGGCTTTTAGTTTTTATGGTAATATAGGCAGCCGTGCCTTCAATCCAAAGGACCTCCTGTTTATAGATCTTTATCAAATTATACTTACCGGTACCATTGATAAAAAAGTAGGGTAATTGCTCATCCACATCCTTTGGTGATAGGGTCAGCCGCTGAACAATCTTTTCTACCGAACGGGAAAAGACCGGATAACTGATGGGTTTCACCAGGTAATCGGCAGCATTAACCTCAAATGCTTCAGGCCCAAATCCACGGTGTGCGGTGGTAAAGACAATTACCGGATCTGTCCTCACCGCTTTCGCAAAATCCGAACCATGTAATCCGGGCATTTCAAAATCAAGGAAAATCAGGTCCACGACTAATTTTCCTGTGTTAATTTTCTCCAATGCCCGTATCGGGTTTTGTTCAAAGCCGGCCAGTTGCAAATAGGGGTTCTCCAAAACATATTCCTTAAGCAGCTCCCCGGCATGGGGCTCATCATCTACAATCAAACTTCTCATAACCGTATATTTAGTTCAACCATAAAATGGGTATCCGTATTATCAATCGATAAGGTATGGGCATTGCCATAATGCTTTAGCAGCCTTGCCCGGGTATTTGCCAGCCCGATCCCTGTGCGGGAGGAGGGAATTCGGGCTATGTGTTGGTTCCAACTTCGGAAGTAAAGGACTTTATTTGAGACAGATATCTGAATTTGGGCAGGACGATGCTGGTCATAGAGCTGTCCATGTTTAAAAATATTTTCAACGAGATCAGAAAATAGCAAGGGTGGTATTTTCAAAGCATTGTCCTTACCTCTTATGTCGGCGGAAAAGATGACCTGCAATTTATGATCCCGCGTAGCCTGTCTTAGCTCGATTATGCGACGTAGCTGGCTGATTTCTTGCTGTAGAGAAACCCTTCCCGATTCATCGTTATGTTCGCTGCAATAGGCTAAGATATCGGCAGCCAGCAGGATAATGGAGGCCTGCTTCGGTGATGTACGGAAAATACCGGAATATACAGAGTTTAGCACATTGCCCATCAGGTGGGTGTCAAGTTGTGATCGCAGAAAACGACTTTCCAATACTGCTTCCCTTTTTTCAGATTCATGCCTGAGCTGCGCTTGCAACTTTGCTTCTTTTGCCCTGCCGATACTGTGCATTGCAAACCAATAAGACAAGGCAGCGCAGAAGAATAAAAGCCCCCTGTTAAGTAATAATATCGCGACATTAAAAGCCGACCTGAAATCCCATATACCAAAGTAAAAATGAGAGAGTAGCAGAGCTATAAAAATCGATATTATGACATAGGCCAGGATGACCAGAATCATCAGATCGATTAGAATCAGTATGTCTGAAAATCTTTTCTCACAAAACGGTATGAAAACAAGGGCTATGAAATAGAAAAAAGCGACATTATAAAGGTAATAGCATCCTGTAACAACCGGGTTAAATCTTGCACCGGTTATGGTTAACCCTAAAACTTCAAACAGAATCAAGGCTGCTATAATCAGAATATGAATTGCAATAATTCGAAAATTTCCCCTGCTCATCTTCGCTATTTTCCTGTTGAGGGTTAAGAAATGCCCGTTTACAAAACAATAAAGGGTGTTTACATTATATTTCAGCAAACAGGAGCCTTCCCGTACTATCTTTGAATTGTTATTAAACCAATCAAACCTTGAATCATGAAACAAACCAAAACTTTTTCCCAACTGGTATTAAGGCCGGTATTTTCCTTTAAATCTGTACAAGTAATTGCAAAAGACATTTCTACGACTTGCGATCCTACTACAGTCTTTACGCAGCCAACGGTAAGTTTTACCTGTCAAACCCGTTAAGAAAAATAAGTAGATGACCAGATCACCGGTAAGACTGAATCGGTACCAGCTTACCGGGATTTGATCCATGATAACCCCAATAGCGAAGTGCAATAAAAGCATTGTTACCCCATATTAATCCACCTGCCAATCCTGCTACCTCAACGCATATACGAAAATATATATTTTTACACCATAACATTACTAATAATTTATACTTTCAGTTAATCCATTTGTTTACAGGTTTTTAAAGGCGCCCGCCTTGCCGGCGCGATGACCATCCATTTCTTAACCTCCCAAAAACAACCAATTATGAAAGCTTTAAAATTCATCCCTGCACTGATCTTTGTGCTTAGCGCTTCCCTGGCCTTTGCCGGCGATAAAACCGAAACCCCGTCCAAATCGGAAGGACAAACCCAGCTCAATGTTTATTATGTTACCGGAGAAAGCGGCTCAAACTATTTGCTGAGCACTTCACCCAATCCGGAATGTGATATGGGATCCGCCCGTCCATGTGAAATCACATCCACCAGTACCCTTGGGGCAACCGTTCCCAAAGCCCAGGTAGATGGCCAGACCGGTGGTATTCATATTGAAAGCTTCCAGCCTGAATTCTAAACAATAAGGAGAGGGCGGTTTCCCTCCTCTCCTTATTTAATCTTTTCTATAAGTACAATCAAGCTGTCTTTATGGTAAAGGTCCTGGGTATTATGCTTAAATATGTATCCATCCTTGTTTACAAGAATGACAGTAGGAAATGATTTTATGAAATTATCAGATATCACGGGATGGGCCTCCCCTTTTGGGCCTGTATAAAGGTTAATGGCATCATTTGAGGTATAAAAACCTGTTCCAATGCCATCAATCCAACGCTTCCTCCATCTATCTGCTCCAATGGATAAAAATACAACAGAACTGTCATGTGCGAATTTCTCCTCAACATATTTAAGTGCCGTTTCATAAAAGAGCTTACATCCCCCGCATCCATTTGTCCAAAAGTCCAGCAATACCGTTTTGCCTTTGAAATCAGCATAGCTTACCACGTTGTTGTTGATGTCAAATAGTTCAAAACCCGTAAATAGTTTTTTGCCGGTAGCTTCTTTAATTCTTCGAAGAATGACACTAGCATCATTTTCCGATACAAAAGAGATAGCATCATCCAATGTGGTATTTGCATCCACGGGCAATCTATACCTACTGAATAAAACAGCTATACAGGCATCTTTCAATGACTGCGCTTGGTCACTGCTTTTTATCGAATTGTAAATCCACATAAAATCAAAACGGCCGTTAACCAAGATGCTTTCTGCTGCATATCTGTAACGGATAAATTTGAGGTAATCCAGTGACTGAAGCAATCCTGAAGCTGTGTACTGTTTATTAAACCGTTCCTTATAAACAGATTGGTATTTTTTTATAGCATTAGACCTTTCCGTAACACTAAGGCCTTGCCAGTAATTTTTTAATGGAACAAAGACGGAATTTCCATTAAAAAAATCAATTTTGATCCTGAGTATTTCCCAGTCCTGTTGCGATAATCCTCCTTTATGATTATCTAAAAACGCTCGTGCTATGGGACGTAAAACTTCATACGGATCTACGATCCCATGTTTAGCAATCAGATCTGAACTTGACTCTTGGGTTGGAAGAAAAAGAATAGAATCTATTGAAGCATTTAAAGTATACCGGAGCGCCCCTAAACCCTGAAATGTATAATGCCCGTTGATTCCCGCGTAGGTTTCTCTTACCGATGCATTGATAAAAATACTATCCCCATTCCTCCAAATCTGCTGGCTTATTATCATAGCAGTTCCGGCTCCAGCGCCGGTGTCGGTAAATGTTCTGGCTTTTGATACTGAGAAATATCCACTAGCTGATGTTACCGGAATCTCAAAGCGGAACAACCCGGAATCAAATGTGGCCTTATACTCCTGGCGGTAAGGATATTCAGCGGCAAAAAGGGTTGCGCTGCCCACTTTTAATTTAAGTTCATCTTTTGCTGTGGCACCAGCCAATTTAATCAGCACCTTTATCTGATTCTTAGGTACGGCTTCTGCGGACAATAAGGTAGCGGAGAGCCATACTGCCACAAGTAAAAAAATGTAATTTTTCCTTGCTTTCATTTGCATATTAATAGTTGTTTTGTTCTAATCCACTAAGCTGGATCTCATTTGGCGGTATCGGAAAGGCATACCTCGGGCTTGCAGGGCCTAAAATAAATTCCCTACCATTTATGAATCGTTTTATTTCTACCTTTCGGTCCTGATCAGCACTTAGTCTTCGGATATCATCCCACCGGCTATTGAATGTAAAAGGCAGCTCTTTGCGCCTTTCGTTTAATACAATATCCAGGGCCTGTTTTTTATCTGTTGCAGTTAGGGGAAAGAACGTCCCGGTTTTATATCTGGCAGCTAGTAACCTGTTAACTAAGGTCATTGCATCGGTAACCCGGCCACTCCGAACCAGGCATTCGGCTTTGTTTAGCAGTATCTCATTGGTTGCTATGCCGCAAAAATTATAGAAATCACCGGTGTATCCTCCTCGGAACCGTATGTTATTGTTAGTCCGTACATAAAAGGTGACCTTGCGCAGGTCGTTATCACTATAAGATCGGTATAGCGATGAATCCACGTCGGCTTTTGTTACTGTCGTAGGCCGTACCAGGCCGTTTGTTCCAGCATAAGCATAAAATTCTACTTCATTATTGCCGACACCGTTTGCTGGGAACCTGTAGGTAGTAGTTGCACTTACTTTGTCACTGTTGAAATCCAGCAGATCACTTTTTTGTTCCAGAAAATGGGTCGCATAGATTTCCGCATCTTCAAACCTGCCCATACTCATAAATACCCGTGACAGAAGGCCATAAGTAGAAAGTTTTGATGGGCGCGTAATAAATGGCTGATGTGTGGACAGCAGCTCTACGGCTTTTTTTGCATCTGTTATTATTTGACCATAGGTATCTTCTAAATCGGAACGATTATAGATAGTATTGACATCAGCACTTAGCCTCAGTGGGAGTCCTTGCAGATCCCTGGCCGATTGTGGGTCATATTGCCGGCAAAAGATAAGAGCAAGATTATAAAGGGCAAAAGAACGGTAAAACAAAGCCTGACCCAATACATTATCCTTTTGGGCGGAACCGGATTTTAGTGCGTCAAGCCCCTCAATAACAATATTGGCATAAGCGATAGTGCCATACAGGTAGTTCCACTCAACGGAAGCCCCGTTATTCTCCGACCAGGGGTTTAATCCCCATAAATAAATTTCCTTTTCATTATTTCTTAAGGTTCCGAAGGCGGCATCGCTAATAATTATATTATCGGCTGCTGCCAGACCGGTACTTACAAACCGTCCGTTTATTGCCTGGTTGTTATCCAGTATAGCTTGAAAATCTTTTAAGGTCTCAGGTTTTACATCGGACTTAATCCGTTTGGCATCCAACCATTCGTTATTATTACAGGCTATCAGGGCCATTAGACTAATTAGTATAATCCGATAGAACATATGCTTTAGCATGATTTAGAATTTTGCGTTTATACCAAATGAAAAAGAAACCGGGTTTGCCATTCCGAAGCCAAATGTATCGGGGTCGATACCTGTTTTGCTTTGCTGCCAAAGTAAACCAACATTACTCAGGTAAGCATATAAGTTCAAATACTGTATTACTTTTCCCGTACCCTTAAAGCGCACCTGATAGTCTAGGCGGATATCTTGCAACCTGATATGGTCCCCTCTTTCTACCAATACTTCAGAATAGGTGTAAAACCGGCTCCTGTTGCGGTCTTGCAGTAATACCAAAGCGGGCACTTTTGTATTGTTTTCATCGCCTGGCTTCTGCCACCTCTGTTCGTAATCCATATTTGCCCTGGACTCTATTAATTCTGAATAATTAAGCGGCGTAGATGGGCGCCTGAATACATACCCTAGTTTAAAGGTGATGTTGAAGGAAATAGCAAAATTTTTATATCTCAACTCATTTCTAAATGCCCCGTATTTTGTTGGCCTGGCTGAACCATTGTACTGCAGGGAATCAGGATTAAAATTGTTCATTACGGCTTCATAGTCCTTACTTTTTCCGCCATTCAAATAACCTACCGGGTCACCTGCTGCATCGACACCTGCGTAACGGTAAGAAAAAACGCCGTAGAGGGGCCTTCCAACAAGGCCGCTAATCTCTCCATACTTTTGGATGCTGTTGATTGTCTGCGGGGCATCGAATCGGACTAGTTTATCATTCATTATACTCAGCAGTAAGGTTGTTGTCCATTTAAGTGGGCCATCAAGGTTGCTGGTGTTCAGGGTAATATCTATCCCTTTTGTCGAGGTCAAAGCAGTATTGGCCATAACCGTGGTAAAGCCCGTTTGTGGTGCGATAAACGTTGGCTGTACGAGGTCCTTTCCATTTTTCTGATAACCTTCTATTACACCGCTTATTCTGTTATTAAGGGCTGAAAAATCAATGCCTATATTTATATTCCTTACTTTTTCCCAACGCAGCGCGGGGTTTGGGGGTGTTTCAATAGCGATACGTTCCAGTCCTGTGACCGGTGCCGTTAAATACCGGCCTGATAAATAGGCTGAGCCATAGTAAACGTTTCCGTTGAAACCATAAGAGCCCCTGATTTTTAACCGGGGCAGCCAGCGGGTATTATAAAAAGCCTCGTTGCTAATATTCCATCCCAGACCAGCCGACCACAGGGGCGTAATTTTGTCGTTTGTTTTAACGCCGAAAATGTTGGCCCCATCCCTGCGACCACTTAAATTGAGGACATAACGGTTATCATAAATTACCGAGCCATTGAAATACTGCGACAGGTACCGGGTAAGAGAGCCATTTACATCATTATCCGGCGATGGGATAAATGCGGTCCCACCGGGGTTAACGGGATAGGCAACATTGTAGTTTAAATTTGAAATGTCCGTGCCGAATTGGTCATTGTACCCGTAAGCTATGCGGGGATAGCCCTCTGTTTTACGCTCCCTGAGCTCATAACCTCCGAGTGCGTCCACGGCAAAGGAGCCGAAGTTCTGATGGTAATTAAGCTGTGCCCTCGCATTCTGGCTTCGCCAAGTATAATCAGCCGTTTCTAAAATTCCTCCCTTGGGAAATACATATTCTGCAATGCCAGTTGCAGCATCAAAGGAGGTAAACCTGTTTACCATATTGCGTACATAATATGAACTCGCGTCCCTGAAATTCCTTTGAAAGATCTGCTGTTGCTCATGCTGGTATTGAATTTCAATATCGAGTTGCGGTATGATCTTGTATTTACCCATCAAACGCAGAAGCAGGTTGCTGCTTTTAGTATTGTTATCTGCCAGGTGCAATTCCTCATAGGGCCTGAAACCCCAATCCAGAAATCCGTTCTGTGCGGCCTTTTTGACATAGCTATCCCGGTAATTAAGCGTTACCGGAAGACCGTCCCCATTTGCTGATACCAAACTGGCATAGGGATATAGATAGTTGTTTTTATAATTACCCAGCCCCAGGGCCATAAAATCTTCAAATGAATAATTATTGGGTTGGGCGGTATTACTGCTACTATAATTAATGGCTGAACTAAATTCCAGATTCTTTAAAGGCCGAAAGGAATTGAAGCTGTTAAGCGTTATCCGCTTGGAGCTATTACGGACCAGCGTTTGCCTGTCGTTATCAAAACCGGCCGACAGATAATAGGTCGTATTTTCAGATCCACCTTTTAGGTTGAGAGCATATTGTTGCATTATAGCAGGTTGATAAAACCTTGAAGACAGGGTCTTTCTGAAGTCAATCGCTGCAAGGTCATCTATAATAGATTTGGCCTTGTCCGCACTTATTTTACCAGCCCTTAACTCTGCGTAAATATCTACTCCGGGTGTAACCGGCGTCATTGAGCTTTCGTCTGCAATATCAAAATCATAGTATCCCTGATCAAATAATAGCTTTTCAACATCGAGGTAGCTTCGGGAGGAAAGAAAATTGCGATTCTTAAAAATATCCGGCTTTTTAGAAATAGTTACGTTTGTATTGACCTCCAGAGCTAGTCGCTGATTACGTCTCCCTTTTTTTGTTGTAATAACGATAACGCCGTTTGCCGCATTGGCGCCCCATATGCTGGCAGCTGCGGCATCTTTGAGGACCGTAATTGTTTCCACGTCATTGGGATTGATAAGGTTGATATCTCCTCCGAATGGGAAATTATCAAGTACGATCAAAGGATTTTTACCAGCATAAAGAGAGCTTTCCCCGCGGATATTAATACCAACATTCTGCTGGTCATATCCTAAAGGGTTTATACGTTTGTCCGTTAATCCATTAAAAAATAACCCCGTAACAACTCCATCCAGGCGATCTAAAACATTTGCAGACACTCTTCTGCTAATCAAAGCGCTGTCCAAAATGAAAAAAGAACCGGTAGCCCTTTCTATGGGTATGTTCTGATAACCGGTAGAAACAACATTAATACCTGCCAGTTTCCTTTCCTCCGGCTCAAGGCTTATCGTTAAAGCATCAGCAGGGCTTTTTATTACCATGACCTTTGAACGAAAGCCAACGTAGCTAATGGCTAAAGTCGTCCCCCGAGTTGCCTGCAAGCGAAATAATCCATCTTTATCAGTAGCCGTCCCCATTTCAGTTCCAATAACTTTTACCGAGGCGCCCTCCAGCGGCAGCCTTCCTTCAGCCGCGAGTACCCGGCCTGATACACTTATGGTATCAAGGCCAGGCATAGCCGGCAGATTGGTTTTAGGGGATGGCGTAATTAAATCTTTAGGGCCAATGGAAATATAGGAGCCATTTATCTCGTAGGTTAATGGCTGCTTTTCAAAAAGCAGTTCCAACAAAGGCTTTAAGGCGACTGCTTTAACCGAGAAAGTTACCGGGTGTGCTTTTTGGATAAGTTCATTCTTATAAGTAAAGCTGATCGTATTACCGCTGTGCTTTTCAATACTGTCCAATGCGCTGACGAAAGAATGATTTTTAAAAGTGAGTGAATACAGGCGGGATTGAGCCTCTACTTGAAGTCCTGCAAGGCAGAAGAAAATAGCCGATAGAAAAGAAGGCCTGAATTTATACCAATACATTATCATTACCCTTTGATTAAAGGGTGCAGCAATCACATTATACATGACGATTATTTTTTGCCCAAAGGGCTGTTATGGTTGATTATCTGTTCTCCGTTTTTTATAGGGAAATATTATCAGCTTTTTATCTTCGATTTTAAAGGAAGCGATGGCAGAAGCCTCCATTATCCTGAGCACCCGGCTTAAAGGTTCCTGTCTTTTGATCCTTGTACTAATTCTGGTCTCTTTTTCCATAAACGAACCGTCGTAAACAACAGTAAGATCATACCATCTGGCTACCTCCTCAAATACCTCGCCTGCAGCAGCATTATGGAATACAAACATACCGTTCTTCCAGGCCATTATGTTTGCCGTATCAGCTGTAGATAGCTTAATGCCGTTTGCATTTATCGCTGCCATCTCACCTGGTTTCAGTAAAGTACTAAAGCCATCCCCATTTACTTTGATCCTACCGCTTAGTAAAGTAATCTGCTCACTGCTTTCTATCAGATAGGATTTTACATTAAAGCGGGTACCGAGAACCTGGATGGTTCCCTGGGGGCTATGAACCCAAAACGGACGGTTTTCATCTGCTGCCACCTCCAGGTACGCTTCTCCTTCAATACTTATCTGCCGTTTGCCGTCAGCAAACCGGTCGGGGAAACTTAACCTTGTATCAGCGTTTAGCCAAATGCCAGTACCATCCATTAACCGGATAAAATAAGTTCCACCTTTTGGTGTAACTACCGATAGGCTTGCTGCAACTTGTTTGCCGGAAGCCGGTGACTTTATTGTGAGCATACCATTCTGGCTTCTTAGAATTGCAGAAGGGGTAGATAGTAAAGTATCGGCTGAAAATGGAAGGGATATTGGCTTTCCGGAATTAATGGAAAGTGTTGCCTTATTGGTTGCAGGTCCGATATCATAAGGGGGCACCCCCGCCTGCTGCTTATTGACCCTTGCAGGATGATTAGGCAATAAATATTTAAAGCCAACAGCAAATAAAATTATAACCGAGGCAGCGGCAAGAGCAGTGATTACAATAGGCCTATATGAATGTATTGATTTATTACGTTTCATGGAAAGGCGCTGCCAACCTTCTTTGACACTAACCTGATGCATCAGCGCTAATGCCTCCATTTGAAACTCTTCGCTATGTAAGCGTTCCATGGACTGCCTGTTAGCTGCTGAGGTATTTTCCCAAATTTCCAGCATATGGGCCTCTTCGGCGGATATCTCCTGGCCCATCGATTTACGACCGATGGCTTGTCCAAGCTCCAAAGCATGTAATATTTGATCATTTTCTGTCATAATGCTGATTTTCCCATCGGGTAATTAGAAAACAACACAGTCAGCAGATCCCTCGCAGTTTTTATTGCTTTTATATTAAATAATCAGTTGTGGCGACCAATAAAAAAATACGGTTAAAATAGTATAACTAATTATTAATTGCCTGAATGCAGGATAAGAAGAAGGACCAGAAAGCTTTTCCTGGAGAGTACTTTTTGGAGCAATTGGATCCCTCGGGCTTTTTGATTATCTACAGTACTCTGGTTAAGGCCGAGCCGTTCGGCTATCTCTGTATTTTTTAGCCCTTCATTAAAGGCAAGGTGAAGCACACGCCTGTAATGCTCGGGAAGAGTTGAAATCGCCTGACGAACTTCAACCAGCACCTCTGTCTCTATTATCTGATCGATGAAATTATCTTGTGTAAAGGATTCCTGGCTCACCGTCCAATCCATTTCCCGTATAACACGCCTTTTTTCCCCCTTTAGGTAATTGAGGCAGCCATTACGGATAGAAACGTAAAGAAAGGACTTGATGGCAGGCAGGGATTCAAAACCCTTATGCCGGTGCCAGAGCTTCAAAAAACAATCCCCTGTTACTTCTTCGGCTGCTGATAAATTACCAGTGATCTTCACCCCGAAGTAACACAATGGCTGATAAAGGTGCTCAAATAATGCTCGAAAGCTGGACTCGTCCCCTTTTTTTAATGCTTCGATTGAAAATCCTGAAATTATTTCCACGTTCGTCATTGGATTTATTTATGCCCAGGTTGCCATCAGGATAAAAATGCCCCAATGCTTAGAGGCAATATAGTTTAATATTGACTGAAAGCATTGAGGACAAAGGAATTTAGAGCTTGATTTTTCAGAATTATTTTGTTATCCCCAGAGTACTATGGAAGATCAATTACCTTAAATGTTATATTGATGGACTGATCTGATGTAAAGGTAGGGGCACTATTGGGATATGGAATAAAGGTTCCTTTACCGAAAATTTCCAAAGTAAATTCCTTGGTCCTGCGCGGGGGATCATATTTTTGAGGCTTAGGGATATCTATGGGTCCCCTGGTTATGACCGTTGAGGATATAAGGCCTGCCCAATAAGCCAGCACTTGTGCAGGTGCAGTGTCAAGATAACTTTTCTGATCAGCAGTAAAGCTAAAGTTTAAATCCAGCCAGGCCCGGAAATTAGTCGTCATACTTTTTGCTTCGGCAAGTAGCAAGGCATCTGTAAGGGCATATAACTCCTGTTGCTTGAGTTGAACGCCACTTTGCGTAAAGGGTTGTTGTGTCATGGTATGCTGTTTTGGGTTAAAAATCCTCTTAGGGAACATTGCTAATAAATATAAGTAAAATGGTTAGGGCTTGCAACTAAAATATAATTTAATTATATTTATTTACAGCGTTTAAATAACCATTTACAGATATCGAAATGACAATGGACTCTTATGAAAAACCTTATCAATACCATGACGGATGGATAAGATTTGCCATTTCACTTATTGGCGCTCACATCGTTACGGAATATGGTGGAGTAGAACCCTGGTATAAAAGAATATTTACGGGTGAGTATTACCGTGAGTTCGGTGCAACATTACTCATTACCCTGTTGATAACTTATCTTGTATTTAAAGTTACTGTATTGCTGGACCGCCGATTTGACTGGAATGAAAAAACACTTGTCCGCTTCATGCTGCAGCTGCTTTTAGGACTAGTTTTACCGGCCGCCATCACTTTTTTACTCGCTGCACTCTATTTTCGCATGTATGGCCTCAACATACTTGACTACAATTATCACTTATATGCATTCCCATTTATTGTTTCCCTCATTGGCATCTTCAATATCTATTATGTTATCCGGTACTTACATGCCGATAAGCTTGCTTATAAAAACAAACTTGAAAAACAGAGATCAGCAACACAGGTTAATGCCATAGGACCGGCTCCGGAACCCATAACACCAAAGCGAGGCATTACGATCCACACACCAACAGGGAGTTTTCAAATGTCCATCTCTGATATCGCATATTTTTACAGGACCTCCAGCAGGGTTTATGTCCGGTCCCTCAAAGGTGTTGATCAACTAGTTGCCCAAAGCCTTGACCAAATTGAAGAAACGCTTTCGCGAGACGATTTTTTTCGGGTTGCAAGGCATATAATAGTTAGTCACAAAGCCATTGTTCGCTACTTCCCCTTAAATTTCGGCAAGCTTGGCGTTGAATTAAACCCGCCTTTTAAAGAAGAAATAAACGTCAGTAAGCTGCAGGCCCGCGATTTCAAAAACTGGTTTGATCAGTAACTGTTTTTGCCAATCTTCCCTGCGGATATCATAAAGGTTTACGCGGATATCCGTAAAACGAAAACGAATAAAATATCTTAATAAAGCGTACGCAGCAATTTTTTTAAGTTTGCCCCTTATTATTACGGAGGCCGCTGCAAATATCAGCTACAGGTATGTTAAGTACCCAGGAAGCTTTATTTTGTAAATTTCTCCGAACACTACATCATGCATTTGAACACCTGAACCTGGAATTTTACCATTTCGTAGTTTTTTAGCGCCCCAGAATTTGTTCCAGCTCTCATTGTGACTTTCTTTTGCCTTTGCTTATTGCGTCCCGGCTACCTTTGAAACTCTTGCAGATATTAAAACGTTTCCTATGGTGCAATTTTGTAAAAGCCTTTATGCGGAACTTCAACACCTGCTTAAAACCCTCGATGAGCAAGGTCTGCCAATCTTACAAATGGCGGAAAAAGCAATTGGCATCTGCGGCCAGAGCCTTAGAAAACTCAAAGATTATATCGTCAATTATGAATTCGAGGGAAAAGAACAGGAGGTATTGTTTTTTAAAGAAACGAAGCCCATGTTTTTACAGGAGCTGATTTATTACAGGCGCCTTTTCGAGATAGAGGCTAAAATACCCAATGGCACTACTCAGATGCAGATCGAATACTATCTGGCCCAGATATCGGCATTAAATACCTTTTTTGAAAGGAACCAGTTTCTGCTGCTCTATTACTACACAGCCAAATCCTATTTTGACAGCTCCCTATTTGTCAGGCAACCGGAAGAAGTCCCTTTCCTTGCGGAATATAACCTGGAAAACGATGATAAATTCGCCAATATTTATAGCTATAAGTTTTCAAAGATACAGGCATATGAACACCTTATCGTCTATCTCCAGGGCAGGATCAGCTATCTGGAAAAGGGGGATGGTTTTGAGACCTCCGATAACAGCAAGATAAAAAAAGTCCGTTTTGTGGGCTCTAAGGCTTCATTTTACGAAGTGGTCTTATCCTTGCATGAAGCCAAACTGATCACCGGTGATATCAAAACTGCGATGGAATATTTCGGATTCTTTCTAGAGTTAAGCCCTGGCAATTATTATGCTTATCAGCAGGCCATGCGCCTTAGAAAAAAGAATATGACACCGACGCTTGATCTGATGAAATCCTCGCTGCTACAACAATGGGAAGAAACTGACCTCCATCCCAAAGGCCGAAAATAGGCAATCAGGTAAAATATTTCGACATGGCCACAAATCCACAAGCGCTGCTGCGCATGATGAACACGGACCTGAAGTGTATTGCATCCAGACCGAAGATGACTGCATTAGCCATTGCCGAACTATCACTTATTAATGCCTCCGGTCATCTGCTGGAACTGAAGGCCCAGATCAGACGGCTGCCCTTAAAAAAAATTAAAGAGCAGGTCCTATTCTTTAAATTGGTTCAGCCACAGTATTTCTGTGCTTTGCTTTATTATCAGTTCATCTGTTCGCTGGAACGTAACAAGCCTGTGGCAAGTACCAAACAGCACATGCTGTATTATCACGACGCACTCAGACAAGTCAATCATTATCTTGATTCCAGGCAGCATTTTGCCATGTACCACAAGCTAGATTGCCGCTATTTGGACAAGATACTGTTTACCCTGCCACCTGATGATCTGTCCGTTTATCCGCAAAATGGCAGTTTTCATTATACGGAGTACTTTAGTTTTTTTAGCTATTGCAAGGCAAAAGTTATGGCCTATGAACGTTTGCAGCTCTTTTTGTCAAAGGCGGTAAAGAGCGGCGCTGCACGTTTCAGAGGCGAGAAGAAGAAAACAAAGAAGGAGCCTGAAGCGAAGCTCAAAAAAATAACAAAATGGCATTTAAAGGAGCGCGATGAGATCCTGGCAAAGATCGGTTGGTTGGAAATGAAAACCGAGGCGCGATGCAATATCTTTTATAACACACTGAAATCTTGCATTTCCCGAAAAAATCGCCGGGTAACGATACTGGAATCCATCACTACGATTCTGCAAAAAGCTTAAATTCATCCATACTATACAAAATCAATATAGGGTCTTAGCGCATTGACTATGCCCCTGGACTTGTATTCAGAAAACCCCTCTTCCAGCATAGTTTCCATACTTAACTGAAGCTGTCCTTCATCGACCAGGTCATAGAACTCATCATCTGCCCGGCTTTCGTCGCGCATGTGATTTAGTATTGCTAAAAGGTCAATTTTCAGCGCCGCCTCGCGCTCAAGCTGAGCATAGTGCTTATAAGGACCAAGATCTATTTTAAAGGTGGCAATAAACACCTGGGCCAGTTCTGTTTCGTCTATGTCAGGACCAGGCAAGCCTTCAGCGTGTTTGTGTAGAGCAGATAAGGCGGCAGTTACTTTAATAAATTCCAGAAAACGCTCCGGGGAATGGCCCCAATCCGGATAAAAATCCAGGACGATCATTACCAGTTCTTCATTAAGGGTCATAAACGGAAATTAACAAAAAATAAAAATTTATTAGCTAATACGATAGATATATAAACAGAATTCGCGCTGGATCACCTTTGCCTACATCAATGAAGCGAATACCTAAAACTAAAAACTATGCTGAGCAATATTTCCTGGTCGAACTATATTATCGGAGCAATATTACTGCTTTTAGTTTATTACACAATTGTAGCATTTTTATTTTATCGCGCCGAGATTCTCCATCTCCTGCGCAACGTAAAGCCTCTACCTGATAAGATGGGATCTATGAAGGAAAGGTTGGGCGTCAACTCGATTGAAGGGCTCAAAACGGTAGTGGCTGATATCAGGGCAATCCTGGAACTGGCAGCAAAAAACAGGGTCAGCAAAGACGAGCTTTTGGGGCAGCTCGCCGACAGACTGGCAAACTTTGACGGGTTACATAATACTGCCTACAGGATTGCCCTTTCTAATTACATTATTAATAATGCTGAAAATACTAGCGGGGTGGCAATTAATGAAGATGAATTAGAGGTTGTGTTTGAGGGGCTGCCCCGCTAATTTTTAAAATAATGACTGTACAGTAAAATCAATATATGCATGGCCATGCACCTAACTTTTAAAAGGTGCATTTATGAACGAAAGAGTATGTGGGGCAAAGAAGAGGCTTGCACAAGCAGCTATTGTAACTATTTTAATAATGCTGGTTATTAATGTCCATGCGCAGGATGGCAATGCCGGTATTACAGAGGCGACAAACAAGGTCAAAGGTTATTTTGAGAAGGGAACGTTTCTGATGTACGCCATAGGGGCCGTAGTCGGATTGGTGGGTGCAGTAAAGGTTTATAACAAATGGTCAAGCGGGGAACCGGATACAGCTAAAGTGGCCAGCAGTTGGTTTGGCGCATGTATTTTTCTGGTAGTCGTTGCCACAGTGCTAAAAAGTTTCTTCGGAATATAAAATGCAGTACAAATGGAAAGACCAAGGCCCGTAGTAGATGTAAGAGGAACTGCGTTTTATGTAGACGTCCTCCATGAAGATTTGCGGCAGAAGGGCAATGAAAAAAACCGCATTTCATTTAATGCTTTCTACCAGGAAGGCGATGGTTATACCTTCCTCTATGATACATTATTGCTTAATACGCCCGAGGACCCATCCCTAATTACGGAATTCGGAGAGCGGTATGTATGGGTTACGCTTCCTGCGTTAATGGAACTTGACCCTGTCGGTATTGCCATTAAATACAACATTCCGCTGGAAGTGCTTTGTCCGGAACTCTCGGGGTTAAAAATCTTTGATGATGAAGATCAACAACCGGAAGGGTTCTGAGGGGTGTTTATTAGATGACTTGCGGCCACGTATCGATGTGTTGGGTGAAACCTTCATCGTTGCCTGGGAAGCGCGCAAATTACTTGCAGCAGAAAATACCTCCGGACCCGGCATAGTCCTCTTTAACCTGCCGCTCACGGAAGACGGAAAATCTTACCAGTGCATCTATGATCCCGTAAACAAAAAGTCCTTGGACATTATTTGCGCCCGTAAGGGTTTACCCAAAGGGGCTGTAGTGATAGAGATTCCTAATGAATTAACACTCGACCCCAAAAGTGTAGCAAGGGAAATGGGACTAAATGCAGCAGAACTTTTAAAAGTTTATCCAGCGGGAAAAGTTTTAAAAGCAAAGGCCATTTTATGGGAGGAGTCGAGATTTCCTGCCTTGTTAAAAAAGATGAATTCACTTTCTATAAAGAAAAATAAACTGCGGTAGCATGCATGCTATAATAACGTAGCACATCAGTTCAAATGCGAAACATGGAAAAACTTCCGACATACAGGATAAGGCAGGTAGATTTTATCGTAGATGTTCAGTGTTGTATACTAAGGCATCCGCTGGATGAAAATATATTCTTTCATCTTCTGAAGCAGAATCGAAATGAAGATGGAACTTATAATATAACATTCAGCTTAAAGGATTTCAAAGCTACCAAGCCAGTTAAAGGTAACGAGCGGCAACAAACTGTTGTTGTCCCGTCAATGGTAAAACTCGACCCGCTAAAAATGTCACAGAAGTTTAACCTGCACCCGAGTGATTTACCCGAAAATGATACGCTACTTCATTGTAACAATGAACTATTTCAAACCCGTAAAGCAGGAAGGCGACCCATTATTGACATTGCAGGCGAAGGCTTTATGGTCGACTGGCAAAAGCGAAATTTAATGCCGCTTAACGATCCTTTCCACCCCGGGCTTAACTTTCATAAAATGCGTTCCGATAGGTCTCATACCAGGTATTTTTTTTTTTACGACAAGGGAAAGCAACGGCAGGTAGATATTGCACCAACCCTAATGACGATACCCAATAATATTATTGGCGTAGAAATTCCCGTAATTGAATTTCTTGACCCTTATGCCAGGGCCGTTGAATACGGCTGGCAAAATCAAATGGGTTGGTTTGATCATCATCCGGTTCAATTGCACTTAAAAGCGTCTATAATACCCTTGGAACAAACGATACTACCAGACCTTGTTCGGTCTAATATTGCCCGCCATCAAATGAAAAATAAAAAGGGGTTTGGATTATAGGTCACAATGGAGCGGATAAATTATATCATAAATAAAGGAGTTAACAGGCCTGTTGAATTCCGGGGGCTGAAAGGGCAATATATCTATATCCTTGCAATAGGGCTTGCTGCATTGCTTATTGTTTTCTCCATACTTTATATAGCAAAGGTACCTGCATACCTGTTACTAGCGGTTGTTGGAATAGCAGGGTTTGGTTTGTTTACAGGTGTATACCGGCTCAGTCACAGGTTTGGCGAATTTGGGCTCATGAAAACACTAGCCCGCCGGCAGGTACCCTTTGCTATTTTTTGCCTTACAAGAAGGACTATAGAAAAATTATCTGAGCAGATAAGTGAAAAAGAAAATGTGAAATCAGATGACTTTAATATTAATACTCCTGGCGGTGACGCTGGCAGCCGTAATGCTGCAAAGCCGCACTTATAAAGAAAACGAAAAGGACCTTGCCGAAATCTTCCCATTATGGAAACTGGAGCAAAATTGTCTCCTTAGCAAAAAGGGCGATATAACCATAGGCTTGCGCCTTGAACTACCTGAAATTTTCACACTCTCCGATGAAGAGTATGAAGCCTTGCATTTCGCATGGTTAAAGGCCATAAAGGTACTTCCTGCAGGTACCATCTTCCATAAGCAAGATTGGTTTACACAAGAGCGGTACAAACCGGACTCCGGGGCTGATCCCGATAATTTTCTCATGCGGAGCAGTGACCGTTTTTTTAACGAGCGGCCGTTTTTGGCTCATCAGAGTTTTGTTTTTATTACCCTGGTTGCTGCAGACCGTAAACCTGTTACTTCCGCTTTTTCCTCCCTGCTTAAAAAAAGCATGGTCCCTTCCCGGGCTACCGACAAAGTGTTATATCAGAAACTTAAGGAAAGTATCGGCCAATTCAGCCGCATCCTTGATGATAGTGGTTTTATGAAAGTTTCTTTACTATCCTCTGTCGACCTTGTGGGTAATGGGAAACAACAGGGGATCATTGAAAACTATCTTAATCTTTCCGGCCAGGGCTATCCCGTATTAAAGGATATCACCTTTAAGCCCAATTTAAAGATCGGTGGTCAGCATTGCCTACTGTTTTCACTTGCCGATGCCGATAAGCTTCCAGCTCAATGCAGCCCACGGATAAACTATGAAAAATATGCTACGGACCGCACCCGCTTTTCTGTAGGCTTTAGTTCGCCTATCGGACAGTTGCTTCCCGTAAACCATATCTATAACCAATTTATGGTGATCGGTGACAGCCCAAAGACACTCAAAGAGATGGAAGCCAAACGTAGAAGGCTCCAGTCCCTGAGCACCTATAGCCGAGAAAATTTGATCAGCCGCGATGCCACCGCCGAATTCCTGAACGAAGCAATATCACAAGCCAGGACACCGATTCGGGCGCATTTTAATCTGATGTGCTGGACCGATAAAGAAGATGACCTGAAGGAGATCAGAAATACGGCGACAGCTGCCCTGGCTGCTATGGAGGTTATAGCACACGAGGAAACAGTTGGCGCCCCCCAGCTTTGGTGGGCAGGTATTGCCGGCAATGAAGCAGAGCTTCCCGATAACGAATGTTTCCACTCCTTTGCAGAACAGGCAAGTTGCTTTCTTAACATGGAAACAGCCTACCGGTCTTCGCAAAGTCCCTTCGGTATTCGGTTAGGCGACCGGCTCACAGGTGTGCCCCTACACGTCGATATCTCTGATGAGCCAATGCAATCTGTTTGCACCAATCGCAATAAGCTGGTAGTTGGTGGTTCTGGATCAGGAAAATCGATGTTTATGTGCCATCTTACTCGTAGCTACGTCCAACAGGGCGCCCATTGCGTCATACTCGATGTAGGACACAGTTATGAAGGGCTCTGTAAGTTACTGGGCGGGTACTACTTTACCTACACAGAAGAAAATCCCATCAAGTTCAACCCTTTTTACATCGGTCCCGGCGATGTGCTGGACACGGAGAAAAAAGAAAGTATAAAAACCTTGCTAGTAGGTCTTTGGAAGGCTAATGACGAAAGTTTCCGGCGCTCGGAATATGTCGCTGTCAGCAATTCACTGCAATCATTTTATAACTACCTGGACCGCGACCAATCCATTTTTCCCTGTTTTGATTCCTATTATGAATTCCTGCAAAACCATTTCATCCGGGAGCTGGAAGGTGACAAGGTAAAAGACCGGGATTTTGATATGCACAATTTTCTGTACGTGCTGCGTCCATTCTATAAAGGTGGTGAATTTGATTACATCCTCAATGCCCGGGAAAACCTTGATGTACTCCGCCAACCCTTTGTGGTCCTTGAACTGGATAATATTAAGGACCATCCCATCCTGTTCAGTATCGTAACGCTCTTGGCAGCAGAGCTGTTCATTTCAAAAATGCGGAATCTAAAAGGTGTCCGAAAAGTGATCGTCATCGAAGAAGCCTGGAAAGCGATCGCCAAGGCTGGGATGGCTGAATTTATTAAATACCTCTATAAAACAGTAAGAAAATATTTTGGAGAAGCTATCGTCGTTACTCAGGAAATCGACGATCTGATCACCAGCCCCATTATTAAAGAGGCCATTATTAATAATGCGGACTGCAAGATCCTATTAGACCTCAAAAAATTCACCAACAAATTCGACTCCATCCAGGCCACGCTTGGTATGACTAACAAAGGCCGGGACCTGGTACTTTCCCTGAACAGGGCCATAGAACCGGGCAAAAGATACCGAGAAATCTATATCGAACTGGGTAACACCTTGATGAAGGTATATCGTTTTGAACCCTCCCCGGAAGAGTATTACGCTTATTCCACTGAGCAAAAAGACAAACTGAAAGTGCAGCAATATACAGAACGCTATGGCGGCGACATTAAAAAAGGCCTGCGAGAACTAGTAAAAGACATGGCTGCTTAGCCCGGTATTGCAAGCAGATAGATAAATGATTTTTTCACAAATAACAGAGCGATGAAGAAGGGATTGATGGTGTTGGTACTCTGTATTGGCTTTAGCCTGGCCCCCACGCAACAAAGCCATGCTATCTGGTGGTGGGTGGCCAAGGCAGCTATAAAAAAAGCAATCAAGGCCGCTGACCTGGCCATTCAACGGCAACAAAATAAGATTATCTGGTTGCAGAATGCCCAGAAAACACTGGAAAATGCAATGGGGAAATTAAAACTTAATGAAATATCGGAATGGTCTGAAAAACAACGGAAGCTTTATGATGATTACTTCCAGGAATTATGGAAAGTAAAAAACGCTATTACTACCTATCAGAAAGTAAAGGCAATAATTAGCAGACAGCTACAAATGGTCGAGGAATATAAAAATGCATGGGCGCTTTTACAGCGGGATGAAAATTTCACGCCACGCGAGGTCCGCCAAATGTTCCAAACCTACTCCGGCATAATTGACGAGAGCCTTAAAAATATTGATGAGCTTTTGCTGGTAGCTAATTCCTTCGCCACGCAGATGTCTGATGGCAAAAGAATGGCTCTTATTTCGCAGACCGATGTTAAGCTGGAACAAAACCTTATCGATCTCAGAAAATTTAACAATCAAAATTTCAGGATCAGCTTATCCCGAACAACGGATGCGCAAAAGCTTGCTGGACTAAAAAAGCTCTATGGCCTGGATTAAGGTATTTATATGAAACAGCATGAACGGCAGCGGTATATTACTGATTTTACAACATTTATGTACCAAAAGGGTTACAGGGCGAATTATAGATTGGATCAAACAGAAACGGACCGCATATTTTTTTCCGGTAATCTTAGGAGTTGCCTGGAACAATATTTCAGCTTGATGGCGGATAAATCCTATGGCGCCGGTTTAAAGCTATC
This sequence comes from Chitinophaga sp. OAE865, assembly GCF_040546735.1. Lineage (NCBI taxonomy): Bacteria > Pseudomonadati > Bacteroidota > Chitinophagia > Chitinophagales > Chitinophagaceae > Chitinophaga > Chitinophaga sp. OAE865. The sequence continues at coordinate 2,287,824 of NZ_JBEPOF010000001.1, forward strand.
TACACACCCGGTCTATGAACCTGGCATTGACTGTCAGTTCGATATTATGTTCGATTCCGTTAAGGGTTTTAAAGTACAGGCTATGCGCATTGAAGATATAATGGCCGGGCAGCTGAGAACATACCGGTTTCAAAACAACCATCAGATCCCTGGTGCCTCCAGCCTTTACAGCCTGTTTCCAAGAAAGAAACCCTGGGATGATTTTTTGAAAGGAAAAAAGTTCCGGCCTTAATCTTTAAACCAAATTTTATGGAGCAGCAAAGATTAGATGAGTACATAAAATCCTATCAGCAGTTATTTGAAGAGAAAGGATACGGAGAAGCAGCGCTTGGCAGCGGTGTTGAGGAAGGGGAACTTAGTAAAATGGTCCGTATAGGATTTACCGCCCTATCTAATGAAAACGGGGAGGCAGACGTAAGTCTTAGGGTTTTCGGATTCTTTGGCGAAACGCGGGAACGCATAGGCATCGCCTTCCGGTTCCGGTATGACCAGCAAAAAGAAACCATTGACCTTAAACACATCATTGCGCAGACCCCGAAAGAAGATATTGTCATTGTTTCAAGACTAAACAGCAGTTTTCCAACGAGCCAGCAGTTATACGATCACGTCTTAGCGTATCGGGAACGAAATAATATGGTAAAACGTCAACCCAAAAAGAATGGACATGGCCTGTAAGCTAAAGTTATTCAGGATTAACCTTTGTTTTTTTTGCCTGGTCTGGGCCATCTCTTTTTCCTGCAATCCAGCAATTGCCCAAATCAGCATATTTAATCAGAAATCTACCCAAACCAAATACCTCTTTCAACAGATCGCTGCATTAAGGGTATATACCGATTATCTCAAGAAAGGCTACGCTGTGGTAAAGGATGGTACCGGTCTTATAAAAGATATTAAGAATGGTGAATTTGACTTGCATAAAAGCTATTTCGGTAGTTTAAAATCCGTTAGTAGCGCAATTAGGAAGCATCCCAAGGCTTCGGCCATCTATAAGATGTTATCCGAAATAGAACAGCGAAGGGGCAGTATTTATAGTCTTTGCCCCTCGTTACCGCCCGCTCAAGCTACGGAGCTTAAAGCTTTACTGGGTTCCATTGCTTCTCAGTCCTCGATTGAGCTTGATGAGTTGCTTATGGTTTTAGAAGATGGCTATGTTGAAATGACAGACGACCAACGGATAAAACGGATTGATGATATCTATACCCGGGTACAAAAGACCTGGGCCTGGCAACGGGAACTGCATAGGCGCACTGCGGCTCTTGTCAGCTATTTGCAACAGTCATTACATGACCTCGACCAACAACGAAAAATGCAATAATATCTATATAGTGATAAACAGGGTTTAAATGTGCAGTAGATTATGAAGAGGATTATATCACTTGGCCTCGGCCTCCAAAGTACCGGCATGTATTTTATGTCCTGTAAAGGACTTTTACCTAAAGCAGATTTTGCCATTTTCTCTGATACCGGGATGGAAGCCGAAGCTTCTTATAAGTACCTACAGTGGCTCCTAAACTGGCAAAGGGATAATTGCGGAATACCCATTATCGTTTGCCGTGATAAAAACCTGTTTGAAGATCTGCTACACAGCTCGCCGGATGTTCATAATGTCTCTATACCGGCATTTACTGCAAATGAAGATGGCTCCATTGGTATGCTGCGCAGGCAATGCACCCATAAATATAAAATTCAGGTCATTAATGACTATATCCGCGATCATATTTATGGACTATCCAAAGGCGCGCGCAGGCCGCCAACGGCCATATGGTTGGGTATCTCAACAGATGAAATCGAACGCATGGCATATCCCCAACAGTCATGGTGTATCAATACTTATCCTTACCTGGGTTATTATACCACCCACAAAGGGGAGTGCAACCATATAGACTGGGCACGTCCCATGAACAGTCAGGACATTGTAAGATGGCTTGTCCTACAAGGGCTTCCCATTCCTACCAAAAGTGCCTGTGTATTCTGCCCTTATAAATCGGATGCTGCCTGGGCGGCACAAAAGGAATTTGCGCCACAGGATTTTGCCTCAGCTATAAGAATAGATGAAGCCATTCGCAACAGTACCCCAAAAGGTGTCAATAGCCCGGTTTACTTGCATCGGAGCTGCACCCCGCTTGCAACAGTTGACTTTGACCCCGAGCAAAAGCAAAACTGGGGGGAATGCTCCGGCACCTGCCATATCTGAACTGCATCAATCAAAAAATGCCGCGCAAACCGGATGCTCCGGTTTGCGCTCCAAAATTCTTTGCTTATGAAACTCCTGCTTTCTTTTTTACTGATCGTCGCCTGCTGCTTACAGCTACAACTGGCTTGCGCCCAAGCGGCGGAGCTTGAACAGTTAGCCCTTAATATTGAAAAACTCGCCCAGTTTAAGTCGATACTTTCCAATATGAAAAAAGGGTATGATCTGGTCAGTAAGGGGTACACGAAAATTAAAGATGTGACCGAGGGCAATTTTAAAGTACATGAGGTTTTCCTCGATGGCCTGATGGCAGTTAACCCAAGAATCGCCCGCTATCAAAAAGTGCCGGCCATAATAGAGGACCAGATCAGCATTTTAAATGAATACACTCAGGCATGGAACCGGTTTCGGGGTGATGGAAGGTTTACCGAGAAAGAACTTACCTATCTGGCCAGGGTTTATAGCAATCTTTTTAACCGAAGCCTGGCTAGCATAGATGAGCTCACGATGATCCTTACCGCATCAACGCTACGCATGTCTGATGATGAAAGGATCGAGGCCATTGACAGGATATATGAGCAAACGCAACAAAAACTTTCCTTTTTGCGGGGCTTTAATAAAAAGGCTTCCATTATAGATCAGAAGCGCAAAAAAGCCATTGAAGACAATGAGCGGATACGCGCCCTCTATGAATAGTGAACCTCATTTTAGAATCGGGTAATAAAAATGTGTTGTAATGAAAAAGTGTTGGATCGGCTACATTATTGCCTTAATATTTTTTGCGCTCCCAATTACCGCCCAGGCCCAATCTGTAAGTGGTAGTATTTACAATCTCAATAACGTTTTAGAACGCCTGTTTGAGCAAATGCTGCCATTGTGTAAACGCATGATTGATATCGGAAGGGTAATCGGGGGCTTTGGAGCCCTTGCCTATATCGCGGTCCGGGTCTGGAAACATATTGCCCGGGCGGAAGCTATAGATTTCTTTCCGCTGCTGCGCCCTTTCGCTATTGGCCTTGTAATATTATTATATACTGATTGCATTGCCTTGATAAACGGCGTATTAAAACCTGTAGAGGTTGCTACCAGAGCGATGGGCGGTGATGCCAAGAAAGCTATTCTCTATAACATTGATCAGCAAGAACAGGCTATCAAAAAAGATGTCCCGGCAGGCGTTTACCCCGACCAGGGCAGCGATATGGATAAATATGAACAGCCCGATGGTAGCAGCGAAGATGGCATTTTCTCCGGACTAAAGAGTGCCTTTTCAATGTTCAACATTAAAAGCATTATCAAAACGTTCATTGTTGAGGTAGTGCAGATTATCTATACCGCAATTGGGCTTTGTATCAATACCATCAGGACCTTTTACCTGCTTATCCTGGCTATCCTCGGACCACTCGTATTTGGGCTTTCCATTTTCGATGGCTTTCAAAATACCCTCTCTTCCTGGTTCGCCCGGTACATCAACGTTTTCATGTGGCTGCCGGTCGCCAATCTTTTCGGTGCCATTACTTCCAAAATACTGGAAAACATGATGACCATGGACCAGGATTTTTTCTCCAGTACTGCTTACATCATATTCATGATCATCTCCATCGTAGGCTATACAACGGTCCCCAACGTTGCCGGCTATATCATTCAGGCTGGAGGAAAGGATACACTGCTGCACAAAATCAACAACATGGCCCAAACAGCAGGTAAAGGAGCCGCTGCTGGAATGGGCAAGTTATTTTAAATCATCTCCCCCCGAAAACTCATCAGTAAATGTTCCGGCAATTTCAAAATATAGAAACTGCATTCCGGCATGTGCGCCTGTTTTCTTTCGTGCTCATTGCCGCATGTATGGCCATCACCTGTTTTGCCATTATAGAAAGCTATAAAATGGTCGCTGAGCAACAACGTAAGATCTATATCCTGGCAAATGGTAAAGCCCTGGAGGCTTTTTCAGCAGAGCGAAAGGATAATATCGGTGTAGAGGCACGCGACCATATCAGGATGTTCCATTTTTATTTCTTCTCCCTTGACCCGGATGATAAGGTAATTGCTACAAATATTGGGAAGGCTTTATACCTGGCTGACGGCTCAGCGAAAAAGCAGTTCGACGACCTTACTGAAAGCGGATACTATGGAGGCGTTATTTCCGGAAATATCAGCCAGAAAGTGGAACCAGATTCAATCATTGTCAATTTAAATACCAGCCCCTATTATTTCCGGTACTATGGCAAACAGCGCATTATCAGGCCCACAGCCATTCTGGACCGCAGCCTGGTCACCGAAGGCTACCTGCGTAATGTGGAGCGATCAGATGCCAATCCCCACGGCTTTCTGATCGAACGATGGAGAATACTTGATAATCGCGACCTGGAAGTAAAAAGCAGATAGTTATGGAAATAATTAAAAAAGATATCAAAGAAACGGTTTCCGATAAAGCCGCGGCGTCGATTGCTACGATCATCATCCGTTTGCAGATAAGTGTTGCCGGATGGCTCAGCCGATATGATAAGCGCATGCGACCAGGGCAACGAAAAATACTGTATGCCACAATTGCCATTCTGGCATTTGCCTGCCTGGTATTTATACTCACCAGAGCTTTAACGGCGCCAGACCACTACCGTATAAAAGCCCAGTGGCTTAAAGTTTCCGAAGATACCTCCCGGTCCCCAAAGGATCATAGCCCTGTATTTTTTCCGCTCCGCCACGGCAACCGGGGGACATTTTTCAATCATTAAATAAAGGCATATGGAAAAAGAAGAACAGTTTTTAAAAAGAAGAAAATTTTTAATGCTCCTGCCACTACTTACTTTGCCCTTTATTACACTCGGGTTCTGGACCCTGGGCGGTGGTAAAGGTGAAGTATTGCAACAAAAACCGGAGCAGGGCCTCAATGCCGCCTTACCGGGCGCCCATCTGGGCCAGCAACCCCAGGATAAGATGGGAGTGTATGCTAAGGCCGCAAAAGATTCTGCCGGTAAAATTCCCCAGCTTTCCTTTGAATCATTTATGGAACAGGATTCGATGACAACCGCTGCATGGGATACCACCACGCCTTCTACTTCTGTTTATAGCGGAGGTATTAAAAAGGATTGGACAACGGGCATGGACCCCAATGAAATTAAAGTAAGGAGCGGATTGCAACGGCTGGAAGAAGCGATAAGCAGCCCTTTACCCCAATCAAAGATGCCTGATTATTCCCCCCTCGATCATACAACTGATGAAAACCTGGGCAGGCTCGAAGCCATGATGCAAAGCGTTACCGCTTCGCCAGGGCCTGATACCGAGATGCAGCAAATTAATGATGTACTGGAAAATATTCTAGATATTCAAAACCCTGGCAGGGTGCAGCAAAAATTAAAAGAACAAAGCCTTAAAAACCGTGGACGGGTTTATGCTGTTTCCAAACCTCAATTAGAAACTACGGCAGCCTATCTTTCCAATGGCGCTGCACCCTACGGCGCCCAATTGGTTGATTCGGGTACCATTCCCGTATATGAACCATCCCCGGCGAGAAACGCCTTTTATGATCTGCCCACCGCGGATTATGAAACAAATGAAGAAACGGCGATTCCCGCTGCTATTCATGGCACCCAAACGCTTGTTAATGGCTCGACGGTAAAAATGCGTATCCTCGAAGACATCTTAATAAACGGTGTTACCGTTCCCCAGGGCACTTTTATCTATGGCAACTGCGCGATCAGTGGGGAGCGTCTGAAAATTGAAATTCCAGGCATCCGGTATGGTAAGAATGTTTATCCAGTAGCAATGATAGCCTTTGCCCTCGATGCAATCGAAGGTATCCCCATCCCGGGAACACTCAACCGGGATGCTGCCAAGGAAGGCGCAGACCGCACCCTGCAAAGTATGCAGCTCATGAGCCTTGACCCTTCTATTGCCACGCAAGCTGCGGGAGCAGGCGTTGAAGTTGCCAAAGGATTATTTGGTAAGAAGGCCAAACTGGTGCGGGTAACCGTGAAAGCCGATTATCCGATACTACTTATGGATGAAAAAACATTACAGGACAACCATTAAATGATTCCCCAAAAACAAAATAATATGAAGTATTTAATAGTATTCGTAGTGGCCATTTTTACTACACTTCAAATCCATGCACAGACAGCAACAGCGAATACCCCCTTATCTGTTTTGCCTGCTTTCCCTCTTGAACTAAGCTGGCATAAGACCCAATTACTGATTTTTCCGGAACCGATCAAGCATGCCGATCGCGGAGACTCGTATGTTTTAGCGGAAACTTTCAAGGCCGCTGATAATATCCTTAAAGTAAAAGCAGGAAAGAAAAACTTTGAGGAAAGTAACCTCCAGGTTGTTACCAACGGAGGAAAGGTGTATTGCTTTACCGTTACGTACCGTGATGGCATAAGCGCCCAGCCAATTGATATGGGGAAAGTGAGACCGTATGCCCCAATCACCTTTCGCGGCCTGTCCCTTAACAGCAAAGAGATAGAAGATTACGCAAAGAAAATAGTAGGCAATATGCCTTTCCTTTCCGGAGGGAAATTCTCCCGATACGGCATGGAATTTTCAACAGAAGGTATCTATATAAAAAATGATGTTTTGTTTTTCCAGTTTCACCTGCATAATGATACGCATATCGGGTTTGAGAGCTCTTCGGTACGTTTTTTCATTCGCGACCGCAAAAAAGCAAAGCGTACAGCAGTACAGGATAAAGAAGTAGAACCTTTATTTGTATTACAATCCGGTATCCCGGAATCCGGTAAGGGACAGACTATTATAGCGGCATTCCCCCGCTTTACCATTGCGGAAGGTAAACTCTTTACCATTGAGATCATGGAAAAAGATGGAGACCGCAATCCAACAAACCACATCAAACAAAAAAAATTACTAAAGGCGCGAAACCTTTATTAATAAACACCCCGGAAAATTTGCCAATGAATATGGAAAACGAATTAAGGCCCGCCTATGCTAATTCCATTATGGCCGAACTCCATCAGTGGAACCAACTGGAGCGGGACCTCTCACAAGCTTTTAGAAAAGGCGGCAAGGAGCAACTTGATGACAGGGATTTTAAAAAGCTGACCCTTTCCGAGTACGACAGGATCGCAAACCTTTATGCCGGTACCCCCGCAACACGGGATGAAAAGGTATGGTTCAAGGTCTTGCAATACCAACGTGCAAAACTGGAAAAATCTCTTTATCCCGGATTAATCACGCGGCTCCTGCGTCGGATTATCCGAAAACTCCGGCAACCCTCAGAACTCAGAAATGAAGCCTATATGGCACGGCAGGCAGGTATGAACGAGTATTACACCAACAGCAATTTTCCTGCTCACAAACAAGAGCAAGGCATGGACCAACAGCAATCTCCCAAAACTTACGGCCCGGATTTAGGTGGCCGGAAATGGGATGCTGATAAGAAACAGGGAATGCACCCTTAAAAAACATTTGTAAATATAAAACATCCTAAAAATGGGAACAGATAATCTGGAAGAACTCAAGGAGGTTATGTACCGAAAAGGATTTGGTACTGACCATACCGAAGAACTGGAACAAAAGTTAAACTCCGGTGAACGGGAATTCCTTATTAAGCACAATGAGAAAGTGAAGGGTGACCACGCGGCATTCACTATTCATTTTGCCAGGGGTGGAGAAGAAAACAAGGCATACCTCAATAGCTTTGACCTTGCCTACTACCCCAATAGTGATACCGGTATGAAGCCGATGTTCCAAAATTTCCCTGCAAAGTTCCTTATCACAGCAGCAGAGGCATTGCGGCTGCTTAAACATGGAACCCATGTAGCAGTAAATAAAACGTTACATAACAAAAACCATGAAAAATACAACACCTGGATAAGTATTGATACCACCGGTGCAAAAGATGAGTACGGTAATTATCCACTAAAAACTTTCCATCAAAACTATTACGGCGGGGAAGCTTTTGATGTGAAGGAAGCTTTGAAACAACTCAAAACACCGGTCAAAGAGATTGAATTTCCTATGCAGCTGCAAAACGCGGAAACAACCCTTAAAAAAGGAAATATCCTTGAGGTTACCATTTTACATAACGGATCAGAACAGAAAGGTTATATAACAGTTGACCCGCAGCACGCCGGTGTTAAACTTTATGATCGTCATCCTGACCTCAAAGATGCTATTGTTATAGAGCATATCAGCCGTCCGAAGAACCGGCAGGGTATTGCTGATAATAATAAACAACAGGCCAATTCGGAAGCTGTGGATGAAAAAAAAAAGTACCGACCAAGCGTGAACTGGGAAAAGAAAAGCCAGAATAGGGGTTACAGACCCTGATGAGTTCCGTGTCCTGTTATTTTAGAATCAGTGTTATGACTGAAGATCAAATTGATTTTTACCGGCAGGCCGCTATAAATGGAAGCCTGCCGGATGAGTTAAATCCTATTTATATTTTCTCGCTCACCAAGGTAGATTTGTTGGTGATGATCGCTTCTCAAAAATTGGATGCTTCGTTTCTGGCCTTAAAAGAACTGGAGCAACGCGGTTTAGATCAGCATGGTGTATGGGTCGGGTTCAAGGACCATATCCAAAATGAACGGAAAGAAAAGAGCCGAAAAGGAAATCGAAAAAATAGACTTTAATTCTGATATATAACTGCTGCTTTTAATTGCAATCAGAGAAAAGTGAAGGAATAAATGCATCTATCGAAATATGGCTTGCTCCGAATAAGATGCTACATACCAAACGGAGCTAAAATAGCCGGATGAACAGTAACTAATATCCGGCATTTATTGTGGAAAGACAGAAAAGTGTAAAAATGACAAAAAACGCCATAAAACCACCCCTCTCTTATTACGGAGGTAAACAGACGCTTGCTCCATTAATATTGTCACTAATTCCACCCCATGTTCTTTATGGAGAACCATTTGCAGGTGGAGCTGCTATCCTGTTTGGTAAGGAACCATCAAAATCAGAAGTAATCAATGACACCAATGGTGAGCTGATGAATTTTTATAGGGTAGCACGGGATAATTTTAACGAGCTGCAATCCCTAGTGAGTTCTACATTACACAGCAGAGACGCCTTCCGGCAAGCTACGGTCATTAATCATAACCCCGACATGTTTGATCCTGTCAAACGGGCATGGGCAATTTGGGTGATCAGTTCGATGAGCTTTGCTTCAAAGTTGAGCGGTCCATTTGGTTTTGATAAAACGTCAGACTGTACCTCCAAAAGAATAGCCAATAAACGGCTGGCATTTACGAGTGATATTGCGGCAAGGCTTGCTCGGGTCCAGATTGAATGTGCCGATGCTCTTTATGTAATAAAAAGCAGAGATCATGAAGGCGCATTTTTCTATTGTGACCCTCCCTATGTCGGCAGCAATTGCGGGCACTACAAAGGTTATACGGAGGCAGATTTCGAGGCCTTGTTAAGCCTGCTTTCGGCTATTAAAGGCAAATTTCTCTTATCATCCTACCCATCTACAATACTGGACAAATTTGCCCGCAAATTCAAATGGAAGCAAATGTCCAGAAAGATGCTTGTTACCGTAAATGCGAAAGGTGGCAATCATAAACAAAAGGTTGAAATGCTGACCGCTAACTATCCATTGCCTGCAAACACGTAATTATCAGGCGCTCCATCCCAAAAAAAAATACATTATTTATCGATAATACTTACTCACATGACTGAAGAAAAAGCAGGTGATTTGCTTAACTATCTGGATGAGCTATGGCTGTCAACTCCCTTGATCACAAAGTCGCTACTGGAGAGCAATGGACTTACCCATATCCATGTGCGTGGACAGATTGCACCAACGGATACGGACCTGATCAAGTTCTACTATAACCTTAATAAAGTGCCGGATGGTTTCAGCGTAGTTAATTATAACTCGTTCATAACGGACAACTCCCCAATTCAGCATGTAAAGAATAACCTGGTAGACTCAGATAAAACTGAAAAAGCCATGAAGGGGATTAATTGGAATCAAAGCTATAATGAGCTCAAAGACAAGAACCCCGCCGTCGAAGATATAATAAACGAAGTTCTGTTTCTGAAGTTGTTTAATCAGACCAAAGACATTGCCGACAAGTTAATGATCAAGTATTGGTTTAATACGCCTATGCAAGAGCATGTAAACTTGGATGTCATCTCTGGTATACCTATGCCAAAGGTACTTTCCCTTCCATTAACTGGAAATTTCACAGATGTCGATCTAAAAGAAGCATTCGCCTTGCTTAGCGGAAGGGCCGTCATGAAGGTCGACACGGAAGGAATGCAACCAGGAGTAATACCGACACCTCATTGGCTGGTTTATGAAGATGGGAAACTTCAACAGCTGCCTGCCTTCGAAATGGATAAAGTTATTCGCTCCCTTAGTCATCAGACCAAACCTGATGAGCAGTCTTTAATAGCGATGATGACCCAACTGATCAAAGGAGAGCTTGCCCCGGCGAAATTAATAATCGAAGGAAAACCAATTGAAGGCTATCTGGAGGCCGACCCAAGGGCAAAGAATGTCCGCTTTTATGATGAGCAGGGAAATAAGATTGAGCTGAATCATCCATCCTTACTTAAAGCGGTGAACGAAACGGTTACTGTTAAAACAAATCAGCGGAATATAAGTAGTCAAAAGAAGAAGGGGCCGAGTTTGTAGCCTTTTGATTGAATACGTTAAGCAAAATTGATAATAAGAATGGAACCAATTAGCCCGGACAGTATAATTCCTGTTGATTGCCTTGTGGGGTTAAAGTCGTTACCCGATAATTATATTCAATGTTGTGTAACCAGCCCGCCTTATTGGCGACAGCGGGATTACCAGGTGCATGGCCAGATCGGCATGGAACAATCCCTCGATGATTACATTGAAAAATTAATGACTGTTTTTGAACAAGTACGTCGTGTCCTTAAACCGGACGGTGTCCTTTGGCTTAACATTGGAGACGTCTATTGGGGCTCAGGTAAGGGAGGCAAAAAAGTACCCTTTCTGAAGAAAGCGGCCACGATACTGCCCATTAGTGTACAATCCGGCTGGCCGACCACAGCTAGGCATCCTGAACTCAAGCCAAAGGATCTGATCGGACTACCCTGGCTGATTGCATTCAGACTAAGAAGCCAGGGTTGGTACTTACGGCAAGAGATCATATGGTACAAAAAGAATGGTATGCCGGAAAGTGTTCGTGACCGTTGTACCCGGACCCATGAGACCATCTTCATGCTTTCAAAATCCTCCAGGTATCATTATAATCATGATGCCATAAAGACCCCTTTCGCTGAAGCTACCAGGCGGGATAAGCGTTTGCTCAAAGCTGGCGCTTATAATAGAATCAAAAACTATGAGGGTAAGGCAACAGGCAATCAACTTTCTTCAGATGAATATAAATCTTCCGGAGATTTTCCTGTCGTTGGAAGAGGATCGAAGCAGGACAGCCTCGGCCCCCGCCATAAGAGATTTAATGAACGTTGGGCAAAACGGGCTGCGGAGATCCTTCCCGGAGCTGGCGCCAACCGGCGCAGTGTGTGGGTGCTTCCTTTTCAGCCTTACAAAGGAAATCATTTTGCAACTTTTCCTCCAGCCTTGCCTGAAATCTGTATCAAGGCTGGCAGCAGGCCAGGCGACATAATTTTAGATCCTTTCATGGGAGCCGGGACCACAGCGATGGTAGCTAAATCTTTAAAACGCCGTTATATTGGATTTGAACTAAATCCGGATTACGTACGACTTGCAGAAAAGCGAATCATGGAAAATTGCGATGGTTATGGTAAGAAATAAGAAATACATTTCGCTGATCGGTAAGTTGGTTATGGTGCACCCTGAATTAACCACCGATCCTATCAACATGCGAGGCAATACCGGGCGTATCGAAGAACAATTCCCGGATGAAGTTGTCAAAGTTTCCTTTGGAGATGGACGGAGTGGTGAGTATTATACCAACGCACTTCTTATGCTTAATTCGGAGTCATCCATTATTACCCGGTTCCTGGATAACCGAATAAAGTTAAGGCCTTCAGATGGAGATTTGTTTTTAAAGGTTATTAAGCTTATGTCTATCCACCAGCAAGCCTTGGCGATGAAAGAAGCAATCAGCTCTCCGGTTGTCGAATTTTATTGCATGTTAACTGCTGACCAGTGGGTTACTGAACAAAAACTAATAAAAGAAATTAAATCCGGATTGGGTTTGTCATTATAAATACTGTTGTGGCAGATATGGCGCCTAATATACCTCGTACTTATGTAAGGGGAAATAGATATACTGAAAAGGTTATGAAGTCAAAATTGAAGAATATTACCCCTTTGGATAAAATCGTGATGGTTAACCCAGACCTAACAACAGATCCAGCTAACATGCAAGGCAAAATCGGTAAAGTTACCGGGCTAATTTCTATAGACACGGTTGCAGTTTCTTTTCCCAATCTCGGCACACATACTTATGACACCGACGCTTTGGCTACATTAATACCCAGGAAAGATTTAATCGAAATGCTGCAGGTCAATTTAGATGATATGTCCGCCATTGAGCAGAAAAAGATACTTGAAATTATAAAAGCAAGCATGGATAAAAACCCTGTGGCTGCCTTGGCGAAAGCAATGGAAAATGAAACAACGAGATATTATTGTACCATGAGCCTGGTAGACTGGATGGCGCTAAAACGGGAACAAAGAGATAGGAAATCTCAGTCGCCAGGCCTTTAAATTGTTTCTACATGGGAGAGTATATTGTATATCGCGGAGAAGAAGTAATGATTGGCACATGCGAAAATCTCTATTACGTATCTTTTGGAAAATATATTGCTGCGCTAAACTCAGGTGCCCTTAAACCTTGCCCCGCCAGCGAAGATCCGGTAAATTACGTTCAGCCCGATACGGATAACCGGTTCCGTTTTCCCTTTCCTGATGAAGATAAACTTCCTTTTGGGGAAATCATAGAACCTTATGACAGGGCAATACCAATTAAAATCAATAGCCAGGACATTCCAACAAAAAGCAGGGACTTATATATTGGCGACTCTTCATTCTATGAGGTTGAGGTCTTCCAACAAAGATTAGTCCATAGGCAATCAGATGGGCAACTGTGCCTCGCCCTCGTTTTACGGGAAAAAGGGATTGGATTATTTCGAATCGAAGATGATAAAGCAATTAAGGATATTGTCAGTCAAATAATAAGAAATAACATTTCCATAGCTAAGACATTAGAAGAAAAAAACTTTCTCAGAAAAATTGCGGCCCGTATTCTAAAGGGATATCAGCTGGATCACCCCGAACAAAAAAACAGCCCAACTAAAACAATGTCCTTCAGAAAAAAGGATGGGACCCATTCCACCAGTAGGAAGAAGTCAAATAAGCTAAAGCCTTGAATGCAATATGTTCTTTTAGATTAATCCCGCATGATGAAATTTAAAATAAAGAGTTATGACTGAAATTAAAAAGCGTGTATTATCCTTCTCGTCAGGAAAGAAAATTAAACTCTTCGGAACTTGTATTGGAATCAGTCCATCACTAGAACTTGGCGAGTGCTACGTACCAAATATGCTCTCTCAAAGCGCCGGTCTGGAGAAGGAAAATCCAATAGCACTTAATAATCCCAACAGGTTTACAGTAGAGGAACTGATGGAACTTGCAGATTACAACATGCGGTTATGGTTGGAATTTAAAGAGAAAATACGCCAATGCGGAATTGCACCAAAGATTTTCAACAAGGACGCTATGGTATAATTGAAAATGAGTGGTGGCAAAAATGACAAAAAAGCAAAGTGCTGAATGCAGCATATTTAAGTAAACAGCAAACGATGAAGGCAATCGCATACACACGATCTGCAACAGTTCAGAAAGATGGAGAAAATCAACTCTTTCGACAAGAGATTGAAATAAATCTTTATTGCCAACAAAACAACTTGGAACTTCTGCAAATATTCACAGATAATGGGGCATCTGGTTCGAACTTGGATAGGGCCGGATGGAAAGCACTACAAAATCATTTAAAAAAGTACAAAGGTTTTATTAAATATCTCATTGTCGCTGATCTGAACCGCATCAGCCGTGATAGCTTTCTAACAATGTCGGCGGTGCGTGATTTGGAAAAGGAATTTGGCGTTATAGTAAAGACGGTAATGGTACCATTGATTGAAAAAGCTGGGGTGCTTTCAAAGGAAGAGGATAATAATATTTCGAAAAAGAGATCTGAGAGGATAAAACAAGGAATACGGCATGCAGCAATGAGAAGGAGCGGCGGTAAGGGATAATAGCTACGGTGAAAGAGTTGGCATTTTAAGAGTGAGAAAATATTTGAAATTATTAAGCCCGGTAAGGGCTTTTTTTAAAAAGCATGTAGATGGAGAGATTTGAAGGAGCGGATAGTGCTGACAACATTGTCGGATCACCTGGGAGGGGAGAGGTAGAAAATTCAAACCAGTTGACGCAAAGCGGAGGAAAGTTAATTTCATTGATTGTGAAAGTTATTGTTAATGCAGTAGTTAGGGAATGCAATGAAAAGAGCGATAAGATATCTGAGATTCAGTGATAAACATCAAAGTAACGGGTCAATTGAGCGGCAGGAGTTATACACTGATCAGTGGATAAAGAATAACCATGTAGAACTAGTTGACACATTTATCGATCGAGGTAAAAGTGCCAGAACATTTGACCGTCCTGACTTCAAAAAGCTTGAAGCGTTTATTCGCAAGCACTATCGTACTGTGGACTACCTTTTGGTTGATCAATTGGATCGTTTCAGCAGGGACGCGGGAGACGCGATAAAACTGGTGAAGAAGCTTCAGATGGAATTTAACATCCAAATTGTAAGTGTCACTGAAGGAATTACCTACGATTATACAACCCCGGGTAGCTTCTTTAGAACGGGCCTACAATTATTGTTAGCGGAGGAAGATAACATTAACCGTAGCGTCAAAGTGCGCGGCGGCGTTTACACTGCAAAGGCGAAGGAGGGGAGGTACATCTATAAAAATCCTCCTTTTGGTTATCGCAAAGTCGGAGTTGGCAAGGAGCGGCATTTAGAAATAGATGAGCGAGAAGCCGATGTCGTAAGATTTATTTATGACTCCTTCCTCAATGGCGTGCCTATTTATAAGATTGCCGAGAAAGCCAGGGAGATGGGTTATAATCGTCTTGGTAATGTCGCTATACAACGGACGCTGACCAGCCCCATTTATGCCGGCAAACAGTTTGTTGAGCCGTACAAGGAATATCCTGGTGGGCTATTTGATGCCATTCACCCGGCCATCATTGACTACGTTACATGGCAAAACGTTCAGCAGAAGATTGCTAAGATTGAAAAACCAAAAGTTATCGTCGTTGATGAACTGCCTCTTAGAGGTGTCTTGAAATGCCATTGTGGTAAACCACTTACCGGGGCACCTTCTCGAGGCCGTTGGGGGGGGTATTATTACTATTACAAATGTAATAAAACAACCCATCTCAATCTCAGTGCTAAGAAAGCACATGAACAGCTTGAACAGATTTTTGAGCTGATGAGCTTACCGTCAAACATTGTGAAGTTGATTAAGGATGAGAGCGAGGCTGCAATTAATCTAAGAATAAAAAATGACAAGCTTTTACTTGCGGAAAAATTGAAGGAATTGGCTGAAGAAGAGAAAAAGCTTTTTTCTATTGAGGAAAAGTGGATCAGCAACAAGATAAATCACGACACTTATCAGAAGTGGTATAATATTATATCAAATAATAAGATGGTTTTGAATGCTGCAATTAGCCGTCTAAGTCAGGATCAAGAGAAAGTGTACAAAGAACTATATAAACATATAGAATTACTGTCCGACCTTAAATATGTTTATACACATGCCGATACAACCGAAAAACAAGAGTTAATTAGACTGGGGTTCGATAACAATCTTTACTATCAAAACGGCATGTATCGAACCCCTACCATGATCGAAGAATTGTCTCATAACCATTTGATAATGAAAGAAAGAGGATTGCTTGAGTATAAAAAAAAGCGGGGGCATCTTACGATACCCCCGCTCAGCGGACCGGACGGGACTCGAACCCGCGACCTCCGCCGTGACAGGGCGGCATTCTAACCAACTGAACTACCGATCCATCCTAAGAACTTGTGTCCCAATTCGTTGTGTTCTTCCGTTTTGGGATTGCAAAGATAGCAACAAAGTTCCCAATTAAGCAAATCTTTTTTAAAAAATATTTTCAGCATTATCTTTACACCCGATCTTTAACCAATTAATCAAATTATGCAATTCCTGGATTTCGAGAAACCTATCGCTGACTTATACGATCAGCTGGAAAAGCTGAAGGAAAATGGTGCAAAATCAGGCGTAGACGTTTCTGCTACTGTAAGCGAGTATGAGCAAAAGATTGCTGATACCCGGCAGAATATCTACGATCACCTTACTCCCTTCCAGCGCGTACAGCTGAGCCGTCATCCCGATAGGCCCTATACACTGGAGTACATCGAAAAAATGTCCACCAATTTTACGGAACTGCATGGCGACCGGAATGTAAAAGATGACAAGGCCATGGTAGGCGGTTTCGCCGACCTTGATGGCGAAACAGTCATGTTTATTGGTCAGCAGAAAGGCGTAAACACTAAAATGCGCCAGCTCAGAAACTTTGGTATGGCCAACCCGGAAGGGTACCGCAAAGCGCTGCGCCTCATGAAACTGGCTGAAAGATTTAATAAGCCTATTGTTACCCTCATTGATACTCCCGGTGCTTATCCCGGTCTGGAAGCGGAAGAAAGGGGCCAGGCGGAAGCCATTGCCCGCAACCTTTTTGAAATGGTAAAGCTCCGCGTTCCGGTTATCTGCATTATCATCGGTGAAGGCGCTTCAGGTGGCGCGCTGGGCATCGGTATCGGCGACCGTGTATTTATGCTTGAAAACAGCTGGTACACTGTTATCTCCCCCGAAAACTGCTCTACTATCCTCTGGCGCAGCTGGAATTTCAAGGAAAAAGCAGCTGAAGAGCTGAAACTGACTTCTGATTATATGAGCCAGTTCGGCCTGGTAGATGGTATCGTACGTGAACCGCTGGGTGGAGCACATGTAAATCCTGATGAAATGGCCAGCCTGTTGAAGGCGCGCATCAAGGAAACACTCGCGGAATTGAAGAAAATTGATCCGGATACGCGCATAGAACAACGTATAGATAAGTTCTCCCGGATGGGTTTCTACGAAGAGAAATAAAAAATATTTAGAGATAACAATAAAAATTTCGAATTTCGGCCTTCGAAGTTCGAAATTTTTATTTTCCCGTAAACGCAATATGGAACAACTAAAAGGCACCGGGGTGGCATTGGTAACACCCTTTAAAGCAGATGAAAGCATAGATTGGAATGCTTTGGAAAAGTTGATCAACTACGTGATCGATGGCGGCGTGAACTATGTTGTGTCTTTAGGCACAACCGGCGAAACGCCTACTCTTTCTGCAGATGAAAAGCTGGATTTGATAAAATTCACTTTCGAAAAGGTGTCGAAGCGGGTGCCTGTAGTGATTGGTGTTGGCGATTATAACACACGGGATGTAGTGAAGCGCCTGGAGAAATGCCCGCTGGATGAAGCGGCCGCAGTGCTCAGCGTAGCGCCTTATTACAGCAAACCTACCCAGGAAGGTATTTACCAGCATTATAAGACCATTGCTGCTGCTTCTCCCAAACCGGTGATCCTGTATAATGTTCCGGGTCGTACCGGCCGGAATATGACGGCAGAAACCACCCTGCGCCTGGCGCATGAGGTGGAAAACATCGTGGCTATGAAGGAGGCTTCCGGCGATATGATGCAGTGTATGCAGATTATCCGCGATAAACCAAAGGATTTCCTCGTTATCAGCGGCGATGATGCCCTGGCCCTGGGTCAGCTGGCCTGCGGCATGGATGGGGTGATTTCAGTGGCAGCCAACTATTTTGCGGCCGATTTTTCCAGCATGGTGCATGCTGCCCTGGTAAATGACTACCCGGCTGCGCGTATCCTTAATAATAAAATGCTGGAAGGATTTGAACTGATGTTCTCAGAGAACAATCCTGCTGGTATCAAAGCATTCCTGCATCATGCGGGGATTGTGGAAAATAGTTTCCGTCTGCCTGTGCTGCCCGTTACGGACGGATTGTATGGCAAGATAGCTACCTATCTGAAGAAGTATTAATAATACAATATTAAAAATAAGAAAGCAGCAGCGGCTCCTTCGGGATTGCTGCTGCTTTTATTTTATAGCTTTAAATAATATAGGTTACGCCCTCTTCCGCAATTTCCGTATCCCGGAAAACCGGCCTGGATTCATCCAGGAAAGGCTGCAGGTCGGTGTATTTGGAGGAAAAGTGCCCGATCAGCAGTTTTTTTGCCGCCGCTGCTGCCGCCAGGGAGGCCGCCTGAACGGAAGTGCTGTGAAAGCGCTCTGCTGCGCGGTCTTGCAGGTTATGCAGGTAAGTGGTTTCATGATATACCAGGTCCGCATCTCTCAGGTGTGGTAAAAGGGTTACGTCATACAGGGTATCAGCACAGTACACATAACGCTTGCCCGGGGGCGGCGGGAGGGTAACCCAGTCATTTTTCACCAGGGTACCGTCTTTCCGCTGGTAATCGGCTCCATCCTGTAATTTACTGAAATAAGCAGCCGGGATCTCATAAGCCCTTGCCTGTTCAGGGATCAGTTTACGTTTACGCTTCTGCATCTCAAAAGAAAAACCAAAACAGGAAATCCGGTGCTGGGTAGGAAAACACCGCACTGTGAGCTCCTTATCCTCCAGGATAACACCGCTGAAACCTGGTTGCAATGGTATAAATGAGAGTTCAAATTTTAACACGGTGGCAGAGCAATCCAGCTGCAACTGGATGATTTGTTCCAGCTCCGGTGGCGCATATACGCTGATCGGGTCGGTACGGCCCATAAGACTGAGGGTGTTCAGCAGGCCTATAAGACCGAAATAATGATCTCCATGCAGATGACTGATGAAAATATACCTCAGCTTACTGC
Source organism: Chitinophaga sp. OAE865 (assembly GCF_040546735.1). Classification (NCBI taxonomy): domain Bacteria; kingdom Pseudomonadati; phylum Bacteroidota; class Chitinophagia; order Chitinophagales; family Chitinophagaceae; genus Chitinophaga; species Chitinophaga sp. OAE865. Next base: position 2,306,921 of record NZ_JBEPOF010000001.1, read on the forward strand.
GCCTGATCCGGTATTTTGCGATCTGTATCTGTGTGCCTTCTCCGCAATCTACCAGCAGGAGCTGCTCATTGCAGGTAACTACCTGGGCGGTGGGGTGCCTGTCCAGGGTGGGGATAGCAGAATTGTTACCTAATATTGTGACTGCGAACATGTAAATAGCTTTAATCGTTCAATTGCCTGCTTTCCTGCATCACCCTTATGTGGGAGTCCAAAAAGCCGGGCAATCCATCTTTATTCCAATCCATCCAGCAACTCCCTTTCCAGCTCTTCCATCATAACAAGGTCGATTGCCTCTGCCATTGTAGGGGCAAGATTAAGCATATCGCCGCCGGCAGATTTCAGGGTTGCTGTTAAAGTGTTGTTAAGACCTGTAACGGCACAGGATAAATTATTGTCATACATACGCTGATAAACTGTTAAAATGGCTTCAACGCCTGTTGTATCCATTTTTTGTACCAATGTCATATCCAGTATGAGATTGCGTCCTTCCAGCTCAGGCAGCGCGGTCACTGCAGCCGTGAACTCTTCTGCCAAATTAGCATCCAGAACGGCTTCCTCCGGACAAAAAACGACTATTTTTTCTTTGGTATCAATTTTGAATTTCATGCGTTGGACGTTGTTTTATACTTTTAGTAAAAATAAATTTGAACAGAGGGAACCCGCCTATAAAATATAACCGCAAGAGATCGAAACAAAAACCTCTTTTTCTTCGTAGATATTTTTAAACGAACGTACCCGCATTAACGCAAAAATAAATCTTATACTATTAAAGTGTAAGAGGATTGAGTTTAAAAAGAAATAACTTCATTTCATTAAAAAGCGTGATAATCGTAAGTCAGAATTATTCGTTATTATTGTATAAGCAAGCCCCCGTAAGGGTTTTTGATAATTTAATAATCTCACAATGGACCAGAATTTTTCACCGCAAGTTAAGGAGATCATTTCGTTCAGCAGAGAGGAAGCTTTACGCCTGGGAAATGACTTCATAGGTACTGAACACCTGCTGTTAGGTATTATTCGAGAAGGCGAGGGCACGGCCGTAAAGATTCTGCAGGCTTTGAACGTAGATCTGTATGAGTTACGCAAGGAAGTAGAACTGGCTGTTAAAGATAAGACAGGAAAGAATATCGCTAACATCAATAGTCTCCCGCTTACCAGACAGGCAGAGAAAGTTATACGGGTTACCGTACTGGAAGCCAAGGCACTGAAAAGTGCTACGGTGGAAACGGAACACCTCATGCTTTCCATACTCAAGAATAAGGAAAACGTTTGTACACAAATCTTACAACAATTTGACGTGGACTACGATACTTTTAAAAACGAACTGGGCTTTGTAAAATCTGCGGACCCTAAGTCAGAATTTGACGATCCGGGCGAAGAAGAGTTTGAGGACGAAAGAAAGAGTTACGCATCCAAAGCCAAACAGACAAATACCAAATCCAAGACGCCCGTACTGGATAACTTTGGTAGAGATATTACCAAGCTGGCCGAAAGTGGCAGCTTAGACCCGATTGTTGGCCGCGAGCAGGAAATTGAAAGGGTATCCCAGATACTTTCCCGCCGTAAAAAGAACAATCCGATTCTTATTGGTGAACCCGGTGTGGGTAAAACCGCCATCGTGGAAGGTTTGGCGCTGCGTATCGTGCAGCGTAAAGTTTCCCGCGTGCTGTTCGACAAGCGCGTGGTAAGCCTCGACCTCGCCGCCCTGGTGGCCGGTACCAAATACCGTGGCCAGTTTGAAGAAAGAATGAAGGCCATTATGAATGAACTCGAGAAAAACAGGGATGTGATCCTGTTTATCGATGAAATTCATACCATCGTCGGCGCTGGCGGTGCTTCAGGTTCCCTGGACGCTTCCAACATCTTTAAACCGGCCCTGGCAAGGGGAGAGCTCCAATGCATTGGCGCTTCCACCCTCGATGAATACCGTATGTACATCGAGAAAGATGGCGCACTCGACCGCCGCTTCCAGAAAGTGATGGTAGAACCGCCTACAGTGGATGAAACCATCCAGATCCTCAATAACATCAAGCCCCGTTATGAAGAATACCATAACGTAAGCTATACGGATGCAGCCATTGATGCCTGCGTGAAACTGAGCGACCGCTACATGACCGACCGTCTTCTGCCCGACAAGGCAATTGATGTGCTGGACGAAGTAGGAGCAAGGGTGCACCTGAAAAACATCAATGTTCCCCAGAATATCCTCGACCTGGAAAAACAGATCGAAGATATCAAGCAGGAAAAAAACAAAGTGGTAAAAAGCCAACGCTTCGAAGAAGCCGCTGCCTTACGCGATACTGAAAAGAAACTGGGTGAAGACCTGGAACGCGCTAAAGCAATGTGGGAAGAAGAAGTGAAGCATAAACGCTACCCGATCGATGAGGAAGCCATCGCGGAAGTGGTAAGCATGATGACCGGTATCCCTGTTAAAAGGATGGTACAGGCTGAAACTGAAAAACTCCGCCGTATGGGTGAAGACCTGAAAGGCGCCGTGGTTGGACAGGACGAAGCCATCAGCAAAGTCACCAAAGCCATTCAGCGTAACCGTGTGGGTCTGAAAGATCCGAAGAAACCAATTGGTACCTTCATTTTCCTCGGTCCTACCGGTGTGGGTAAAACAGAGCTTGCCAAATCACTGGCCCGCTATATGTTCGACTCAGACGAAGCGCTGATCCGCATCGATATGAGCGAATACATGGAGAAATTCTCTGTTAGCCGCCTCATTGGTGCGCCTCCGGGATATGTTGGATACGAAGAAGGTGGTCAGCTGACCGAAAAGGTTCGCCGCAAACCTTACTCCGTGATCCTCCTGGATGAAATCGAAAAAGCGCATCCGGATATTTATAATCTCCTGCTGCAGGTACTGGATGATGGTATCCTCACTGATGGCCTCGGCCGTAAAGTGGATTTCAAAAATACCCTCATCATCATGACCTCCAACATCGGAGCCCGTCAGCTGAAGGATTTCGGCGCCGGCGTAGGTTTTACCACCAGCGCAAGAGCCGTAAATGAAGAAGAGAATACCAAATCAGTGATCGAAAAAGCACTGAAACGTACCTTCTCTCCTGAATTCCTGAACAGGATCGATGACGTGATCATCTTTAACTCCCTGGCGAAAGAGCACATCTACACCATCATTGACATTACAATGAAGAGTGTACTGAAGCGCCTGAATAACCTCGGATTCAGCCTGGAACTGACAGACGAAGCAAAAGGCTTCCTGGCAGACAAAGGTTACGACCAGCAGTTTGGCGCCAGACCACTCCACAGGGCTATCCAGAAATACCTGGAAGATCCCCTGGCAGAGGAAATCCTCAACATGAACATTCATGATGGAGATATCCTGGTGGCAGACCTGGATAAGGAAAATCAAAAGCTGATCTTTACCCTGAAAAACAACTCTTCCAAGAGTAAATCAGAAAAATCAGAAGCGTAAGTAAGTACGTAGTAAATAAATGAAGGGCTGACCGATATACCGGTCAGCCCTTTTTATTTAGTTATTTGCCCCGGAAAACCAGGCAGCTTCATTTTCCGGTTGCTCCTTTTATAACATGAACATGTTAACCATCCTACTTCTACTGGATTAGTTTAAACAAACGCATCCATTTGAAGCCTTTGTAACATCCTTTATATGCAACCTTCAACCCGTTTACCGGTATCCTTATACCCGGAATTGGTGAGATAGAATATTCGTCAGAACTATTTATTCAAACTAAAATGGTATGATCATGCCATTTTTTAGAAAGCATAATATATCACATTTGCATCATGTATTTAATATGATCTATGTAATTGTTTATTTATTAAATTATAACGATTTAATAATTTTATTATTATATAGATTAATATAAAATATGGCCGATGAATTCCTTATACTTCTAATTGAATCTATCTATCCTTATGACTGTCACACCGGCAAATATTAATGCCGGAGGTGTGCTTGACATTAACTATTTATCCCTATATCTATGAGAAAATCTCTACGTATTGCAGCGCGGGTAATGCTGGCTGGCGGTGTAGGCATGATCGCCTCACAGGCGAATGCACAGCTGAAAGTTGGTAAAAATCCTACTACGATAGAAAAATCCGCTATCCTCGACCTGGATGCAGACAAACAAGGTTTATTACTGCCACGTTTAACAGACACCGTTGGCATCACGGGCTTAACCCCACCGGACGGTATGGTCATCTACCTGAAAAAAGCCGGGGAAGAAGGCTTTTATGTCAGGAATCATGGCTACTGGCAAAAAATGGCTAACTCCGGCGATGTTGCCAATACCTGGGGCCTTAGAGGAAACCCTGGTACCGCTGGCGACTTCATCGGAACTACTACCAACGTACCGCTTTCCCTCAGGGCAAACAACGTGGAAGGTTTCGTGATAGACAACGGTTATGCCTTCCTGAAAAAGCTCGACCTGGTAACTACGGGTGTTGATGTATTACTTATTGATCCCACAACCGGAAAGATCAGCAAACGTACAATTTCAGAAACCGCTTTCACTACAGCAATTAATAAGATCAACGGGTTAACTGCTGCCGATCAGAAACTGACCACTGCAGCGCCGGCAGCTACCCCCAACGATTATGTTTTTTCTACCACCGGAACAGACACGCACGTACTCACCATCGCCACACAGAAAGGCCTGACCGGCGCAGGAGAGGTGACAGCGGGATTGCTCAGTCTTGCCGACTATAAACGTTTTGATAAAGCCACGCTGGCAATGATCATCGGTGCTTTCGACGCTGTACCGGTAGCGGAAGGTCTTTCGATCGACAACACCAATCCCGCCGTTGCGCCCAAACTGGTCCTGCACGCCGCAGATGCCACGCATCCGGGTGCCATGTCAACCGGTACACAGTCGTTCGACGGTTTAAAAACCTTCCTGCAGTCGGTTACAGGTAATGAAGACCTGACCATCCTGAAGAAAGGTCAGTTCGGAACGGGGTTAACCGTGCTGGCAAATGGCGCCACTATTACGGGTAACTCTACTATTACAGGTAACCTGTCGTTACCGGGAACAACCAGCAATCTTTCTGTAGGAGGTAACTCCGCCCTGGCCGGCACCCTGGATGTAACGGGGGCCACTAAACTGGCGGGTACCCTCGGCGTTACAGGTAAAGCTACGCTGGATAACGATTTGCAGGTAAAAGGCAATACACAGCTCGACAATAACGTAGTGCTCACCAACATTGCAGATGGAACCACCCAGGATGTAGTATTGCTCCGTGATGCAACCTCCGGTAATGTTGTAAAGAGAAAGCTTTCCGCCACAGCATTTAAAGACCTGACCTTTAAATCGGATCATGCGGGTCTTGACCTCGCTGTAGCGCAGGTAGCTGATGAAGTTACCGTAAGTATTCCTGTTGCTTCACCTGCTACCACCGGTGGTTTGATGAGCAATACCGCACAGAGTTTTGCCGGTGCGAAGAAATTCGGCAACGAAGTGTCCATCAAAAAAAATGTACATATCGGTGATACCAATAACATCGGCAATTCCACCTTACAGGTGAGCGGTTCCGTGTCTATGTCTATCACTACCGTGACCGCTGCAAGCTACACAGTGGCAGCAACAGATAACACCATTCTTGTTAGCGCCGGCACTCCCAGCAGTATAGTGCTGCCCGATGCTACCACCTGCACAGGGCGTATTTATACCATTAAGAAAATACCTGCAGCATCAGCTCCGGACGATACCCAGATCAACAATGATGTGCAGATCACTTCTGCAGGCGGTACGCTCGAAGGCGGCGCCAAACTCACCATTTATAACGACTGGACCTTTTACACGCTCCAGTCGAACGGAGCAAACTGGTACGTGATCAAGAAATAAGCTGAGATATAACAGGAACGGCTATGTGAAAAATCATAGCCGTTCCATCCTTTGGGTACATTCCTAAAATGTTGATGTATGAAGCTGCAAGGGCTTATGAAAGTATGTGCTGCAATGCTGTTTTGCTTAGGTAATCAGCAGCTGGCGGCACAACAGTTAAAGCTGGGAACTAATCCTTCTCTGGTAAAACAATCTGCCTTACTTGAACTGGAAAGTAAAAAGCAGGCGCTCCTCCTTTCCCGTATCGCGGATACCAGTCAGATCGTTTCCCCGGTAAACGGGATGATCATCTACCTGGAATCCGATAACACTTTGCGTATCCGCGCCAATAACTACTGGACAAAAGTAATAGCCGAGGGCACTGCCATTCAATCTATTAACAACAGTTTTTCCCCCACTCAGGAAATTAAAGCAGTGTATACGCCAGGCGGGGCCTTTGGTTTTTCCACCACCGGCGGTATCCATACCCTTACTATCCCGGATGCTTCTCCTGCTGCTTCCGGGTTTGTTAACTACAGCTTCCAGTCGTTCAAAGGATTAAAGAATTTTACAGAAGGGCTGCAAGCTTACTCATTACGTGTAACCAACGACGTTAGTACACCCATAAAAATACTGGGAAAGGACGCCAGCGGGGATGTTGGCACCCTGACCATTGATAATAATTTATCTGTTACAGGAGGGCAGCTTGGGGTAAAGAACAGCAGCAGCTTATGGAATGCAAACAAAATAGCGAACTACGACGTACTGTTTGGTGCTGCTCCGGTAAATAATGATGTGCTTACTTTTAATGGCACGCAGTGGATCGCGAAAGCGCCCGGTGGCGTTACTTCAGTGGGATTATCACTGCCATCAGTATTTAATGTAACAACGCCATCGGTAACTTCTTCAGGAACGTTAACGGCTACACTGAACACGCAAACTCCCAATACGTTTTTTGCAGGGCCGGCTTCGGGAGCTGCTGCCGGTGTTCCGGCTTTTCGCGCGCTGGTAGCCGCAGATATTCCTGCTTTAAGCGGCTATATTCAGAACAGCACTTCCACGCAGGCAGGCTCAAATTTTAATATATCGGGGAATGGTATTATTGGCGGCACTTTGAGAGTCGCAGGCAGTTCCGGTACCGCAACAAACATACTTGGCCGCGATGGAACGGGAAATGTAAGCAATGTAGCCATTGACGCCACCACGCTTAAAATAACAACCGGTGCGCTGGGTGCAAAGAATACAGATGCAATATGGAATGCCGGCCAACTGCAGGGGAAAGCAATTGCAGCCACCGCTCCCACAGAGGGGCAGGTGTTGAAGTGGAATACAGCTACAGCTGCTTTTGTACCGGCAGACGATATCACCGGCGGTGCTTCTTACGGCACTTTACCGGATGCGGATATTATGGGCGCTATTTCTTCCGACCCTAATTACCGGATGAAGATATGGAAAGGAGGAGGATCAAAAGTTGTAAACGGCCCGGAAACTGGCTCCAATGGCGCTGCGGCATGGAGCGTATTGTCGTTTCAGAATTCATCAGGAACAAATCTTTATACCACACAACTCTATTTTGACAAAAATACACTGGCTCTCAGGGAATGGGGCGGCGCTGACCCCCTTGTTGGAAACCCCTCCAATCCCTGGTATAAGGTAGTGACAACACCCGGTAACAAACAATTTGAAAATGGAGGAGTGATATATGGTAACATGTCTTTTGATGCCACCTCTGAGGTGGACCAGGATGCTGCTAACTTTAACTGGAACAGCAGCACAAAACGCCTGGGTTTAAAAACCGGAACGCCTAATTCTACTTTACAGGTAGCAGGATCTGTTTCAACAAACATCCGTACCATTACCTCATCGACTTCATTTACCGTGGCTGACGACGATTATACAGTGATCATCAATACACCGGTCCCTGCTTTAATCACTACCACCGTTACAATCACCTTACCCAATGCCGCGGCGGCTAATAAAGGAAGGATCTATGTGATCAAAAGGATCAACGCGGGATCGAGACTCGTGGTAAATGTGACTTCAAACAGTATAGAAGCCGGTACTTCAACAACTTTAACAGCTGGAGTTAGCTACCACTTTCAATCAGACGGTACCAAATGGTGGATTATCAATTAAGCCCCATGAAATTATTCCCTGTCATATTAATCCTGCTATTGAGTGGTTTTATGAAAGCTTCTGCCCAGCAAGGCGTTTACATCCCTGCTGGCGCTACCGTATGGCTTTCCGGAAATACCAACGTAGGCATCTTCGCAGATATGACGAACAACGGTATCCTCGGCTCCAACGCTAACGCTACCTTTTATATTCTCAGCAGGTTATGGACTAACGGTAATGGATCTACGCTTCCGGACGAAAGCACGGATGGTAGTTCCGGCACGGGCGGTACCTTCCTTTTTTCGGGCACTGGTCAGCAAAGGGTATTTGGCGCCTACAGCTTCATCAGCGGAACAGGAACCAGCTTCCCCAACCTGCAGTTGAATAATCCCGCCGGCCTGTTACTGGAAGATTTCAGCGACCTGAAGATCAGGAACAACCTGCATTTCGCCAGTGGCCGCATTTATCTCAACGGCTGGAACCTCCAGGTGGGTGATAAAACGCCTGGCTCCATTACCGGCTATAACGATTACCGCTATGTGGTGACAGGGAAAAGCATTGCCGGAGGGCTGCTCTATCGTGCCGCCATTACCAATGCAAATGGAAAAGTAGTGTTCCCCATAGGAACAGACGATTATAATTATTCACCCGCCGCCGTGCTTATTACGACGGGTGCAAAGGATATGGTAGGCGCCCGTGTATACGACAGCGTATTCACGGTGGCCGCCGGCGGCGTTGCTTATGCAGACAGCTTTGTGAATAAATCCTGGAATATCCGCCGGGTAGAAAACAGTGGGGGAGAAGTGGATGTGATCCTGCAGCATATGGATGTAAGCGAGTTACCGGCATATGCTACTTCCCGCGACAGCAGTTTTATTACCCGCTTCGTGGGCGGCGTGTGGGATGCCGTACCGGCTATTACCACCCGGCCATTGCCCGGTACATTATCCACTACCGCCATGATACAGCCGGCCACCATGCACCTGCGGCATTTCGAGGGGTTGGGCGCCAGCGAATATTTTGCAAAAACAGCCCTCATCGGCTCTGCCAAACCGGCCATGTTCCTCAGCTTTGAGGCTTTCAGAACAGCCCCGCTGCTGGTACAGCTGAACTGGACCACCAGCCGCGAAATCTATAATGCTACCTTTGAAATAGAACGCCGGTATGAACGGCAGGAACAATTCGTGAAAATCGGCGTACTGCCTACAAAAGCCATTAATGGCAATAGCAGCGTGCCTTTGAGCTATATTTTCCCGGATGTGAATGATTATGAGGACTGGACCTATTACCGCATCAGGGCAATAGGCCGGAATGGAAAGGTCACGTATTCCGAAATACGCGCCGTGCCTCCGTTTGTACAGATCAAGGTATTCCCCAATCCGAATAATGGTAACTTCAGGGTCACTATCCGCGGTATCCGCGGGGATATGCTGATGCAGCTGCACGATACCTGGAGCCAGGTAATGCGCCAGTATGAAGTAAGAAGAGATGCCGACGTAAGTATTTCTGACCTGCCATCGGGCGTTTACTTCCTTATCATTTACCATAAAGACACTATGAAAGTGGCCTATACCTGCAAAGTGGTGGTTACACAATAAAAGGCCGGAGTTTCCCTGCCGGAAATTCCAGCCTTTTGTTTTGATTTTCTCGGAGATTTCCCCCAATTTTGTAGGGTTCTTCCCAACAGGCGATTCATTTTAAACAGATAGTTTTGAAAAAAATAATCATCACGATAGATGGCTACTCTTCATGTGGCAAAAGCACTTTGGCCAAGCAACTGGCTAAAAAGCTGGACTATACATACATTGACAGTGGCGCCATGTATCGTGCAATTACGCTTTATTTTATTCAGAACAGGATCGACTGGCTATCACATGAAGCAGTAGCCACTGCGTTGAAGGATGTACACCTGGATTTTGTACCTAATTCGCTCACCGGTGTTAGTGAAATGTACCTCAACAGCGAAAATGTGGAACACCTGATACGGGAAATGATAGTGGCCGAAAAAGTAAGTGAAGTGGCTGCAGTGAAGGAAGTACGTGACCTGGCGGTAGCACAGCAGAAAAAAATGGGCGTCCGCAAAGGTATTGTGATGGATGGCCGTGATATTGGTACGGTGGTATTTCCCCATGCAGAACTGAAGATCTTTATGACCGCCGATATTACTATCCGCGTGCAGCGCAGGTTTAAGGAACTTTATGAGAAGAATAAGAATATCACGCTGGAAGAAGTAAAACAAAACCTCGAACTGAGAGATTATATAGATGCCAACAGGGAAATAAGCCCGCTCCGCAAGGCAGAAGATGCTATTATCCTGGATAACAGCCACTTGAGCCCCGATGACCAGCTTCAGCTGGTGATGCAATGGGTGGAAGACGCTATAATGGCGCACTCCTCATAAAATTATTTTCTTTTATTAAAACTCTTTTATACATTTGTTATGTGGCTGTTAGTCACAAACCCGATAATTTTTCCACATCCTCCCGAATTTCCAGTAGAATTTTATTTTCATGCCTGAATGATGTCAGCTTTTTATTGACGCTTTCCGCATACCTGAACCTGATCCTCCCTGAAAAATACTGCTTAGGTAATTTTTGTATGGACAAAATAATTGTGCTGTTGATGAAGTGTGGCTGGACCTTTTAAGACATTAAGAACAAGTGCGTAAGACGCGTTATTATATATCGTGCTTCCGGGGAAGGTCTTATCCTAGCTATATCCATAAAGGACCCTTTGCTATTAACCGACTATAATATTGCTATATATAAAATACAGTCTGTTCCGGTATAACCGCTGCCGGCAGACATTTAAAGGTAATGTGGGATGGCGTGGCACGCCATAGCCGTTCCATATTTTCAGTAGGTGTATTCGGTTAATAGGAAGAAGGGGCGAATTCTTTCGCCCTTTCGCTTTTTTGAACCTTTTGATTGTCAGTGCATATAATGGCCTATAGCGTTATCCCCGTTTAACCGGATATCTTTAAATCGCTACATGTTATTCGTAATTCTTTTTTAAATTGTGTAGTCACACAGACCGGCCAATGTCTATAAAAGGTGTATGTTTTCTATACTTGCTCCTGTCGGGGGCCTGTTTTACGGCGATAGCCCAGGACTCCCTGCGTATATACAAACAGCTCGACTCAGTACACCGGCTTCCTTCAGACACCGGCAAAGTATCAGCATTGCTGAAAAAAGGCGGACAGAACAACCGCTTCTTTGAAGCGCATAAAATAGAAAACCCCTTCTGGCAGGAAGCGCTTACCTTATCACTCCAGCTTAAATATCCTAAAGGAGTATCTCAGGCTTACAATGAACTTGGCACTGCAAAACGGAATAGATCACTGTACATTATTGCAGAGGACTACCACGAAAAAGCCCTCAAAGCCGCAGAAGAGGCAAGAGATACTTTTCTCATCGTATTCTCACTGAATAATGCAGGGGTGGATTGCCGCCGGCAGGATAAATTGCAAAAGGCATTTGACTACCACGTAAAAGCCCTGATCCTTGCTGAAAAGATCAATGATATCCGCAACGTTTGTGTGGCCACCAACAGTATCGGAAATATTCAGCTTTCCACGGAAAAATATGATGATGCCATCACGCACTTTACCCATGCCCTCGAACTGGAAGAGAAAAGCAACAACCAGCTGGGGGTAGCCATTAACCTCGGCAACCTGGGATTCGCTTACCAGGGCCTGAATAAACTGGATATGGCTATCCAGTATCATAAACGTTCCCTTGCCATCAACCAGAAAATGGACCGGCCCATTGGTATGGCCATATGCTATAACGCCCTCGGCGCTGCCTACAAGGAAAAAAAAGACTATGCGGCCGCCATGGAATACCTGAAAAAAGCGCTGGAAGTAAACGATAAGGTAGATGACAAGGTACATGTGGCGGAAAGCTATTTAAGTATAGGCAAGCTGCTTAGCGCACAGGGAAAGCACGACGAAGCACGGAAAAACATTATGCAGTCGATAGATATCAGCACTTTCTGGGGCTTTAAAGCCATGCTGATGGATGCTTACAAGGCATTGGCTGCTGATTTCAAAGAAAGCGGGGAGTTTAAAAAATCGCTGGAAGCCACTGACAGATCACTGCTCTATAAAGACAGTATCCTCGACGAAAAATCCGCCATGGCCCTTACCCAGATGCAAACCATTTATGAGGTAGACCGGAAAGATAACCAGATCCGCAATCTTGAGCATGATAAAATGGTGGGGGAGCTGCGTACCAAGCGTAATGTGGTGATCACCTTTGCCCTGGCGGCATTCCTGCTGATGGCTATTGTGGGTGGCCTTTTTTATATCCGCCACCGCAACCTGAAAGCCAATAAACAAACCCTGCAACTGGAGCTGCGTTCGCTGCGCTCCCAGATGAACCCACATTTCATCTTTAACTCTCTCAGTTCCATCCACCGGTATATCTGGAGCAATAACCAGGAGGAGGCATCTGATTACCTGACCAAGTTCTCCCGGCTGATGCGCCTCATCCTTGACAACACCCAACATACTTTTGTTACACTAAATAAGGAATTGGAGTCATTAAGGTTGTATCTTGACCTGGAATCATTGCGTTGTAACGGCATCTTTGAATACCGTTTCCTGATAGATGCGGAAATTAACGACGAAGAAGTGCTGATACCCCCTATGATATTACAACCATATGTGGAAAACGCCATCTGGCATGGGCTTGTACACAAGCACCCGGATGAAAAGGGCCTGCTGGATATTGAAATCGTGTTACAAAAAAGAAGCCTGGTATGTACCATCACAGACAACGGAATAGGCAGGAAGAAAGCAATGGAAATAAAAGATAAGAAGGGACGGCTGCATAATTCTGTAGGCATGAAAGTGACGGAAGGCAGGATAGACCTGATCCGGAAAATCAATAACAAAGAAGCAAAGGTAACTGTCACAGATCTTGAAGATGAGTCCGGAAAGGCCACTGGTACAAAGGTGACCATCATTTTACCTGCGGAATTTATATTTTAATTTACTCACTGATAAACCTAAAACAGCTGATAGCTAACAGCTACAAAAGCTACTTGTATGAGCGAAATAAAAGCTATCATCATTGATGATGAGCAACACTGCATTGATGCGTTACAAACGATGCTGGAAAAAAAATGTCCCGGTGTTCAGGTGACCGGCACAGCCAAAAGCGTAAGGGAAGCAAAAGTGCTGATAGACGACCAGCAGCCGGACCTGGTATTTCTGGATGTGGAAATGCCTTATCAGAACGGGTTTGAGCTGCTGAAATTATTTGATAAGGTATACTTCGACGTTATTTTTACCACCGCATATGAACAATACGCCCTCAAAGCAATTAAGTTCAATGCGCTGGATTACCTGCTGAAACCCTTCAGCGTAAAGGAATTACAGGATGCGTTGGAAAAATGCAGGGAGAAGAAATTAAACAGGCATAAAGACCAGGGCATATCACCCATGGACGTGTTTCTGCAGAACATGAAAATCATGCAGCAAACCCATAAGAAAATTGCCCTGCCCACTATTAACGGCCTGGTGTTTATGCCCGTGCAGAACATTGTGCGTTGCGAATCTACCGGTAACTATACCCGTATCTTTTTTACCGATAAGAAAAACCTGATGGTATCCCGCCCGCTGAAAGAGTTTGAAGAGTTGTTGTCTGATGTGGATTTCTTCAGGGTACACAATTCCCACCTGATAAATATGCAGCAGATGCAGTCCTATATCCAGGGCGAGGGAGGGTTTGCGCTCATGAGTGATGGTACGCAGGTAGAAGTGTCCAGAAGACGCAAAGCAGACTTCCTGAAAAAGGCCATGCAGTTTTAAGTAGTGATTCTCAGCGGATTCTTAAAAGCGGCATTCCGATTTTATTCGTTTTTATGCCAGTTATGACTAATAACCTACCATATAATAAATGGCTATTGCGGGCATATTGCAGATAAGCTACTTTTGAATTACGATTTCAATATAACTACAATATAAAGATTTTATACTCTGCATTACTAGCGTGATTAGCCCCAAAGAAAAAAGACACCATCTGGTGTCTTTTTTGTTATGATGATTTTTTAAGCCAGTGTTATACAGATGGTTGATTTTAATCAATTATAGCCATTTCATCTGCTTTATGCTCCAGTTGGTAAAAGGAAAGCAGCCGGCGTATTACTCCTTCCACAAGGGCATCCGGGCAGGATGCGCCACTGGTGAGCAGGATGGTCACCTTTTCTTTTTCCGGTAAAAAACTATCATGGCTGATCTCTTCTTTATGATGAAAATCCCAGTGGTTGATAGCGTTTGCGGATAGTATTTTTTCGGGAGATGAAATAAAATAAGTAGGCAGCTTTTCTTCGCACAGTTCCACGAGATGCGATGTGTTGGAACTGTTGTATCCCCCTACCACGATCGCCAGGTCGGCCGGTTCCTGTAACATACCGGTAACGGCAGTCTGGTTGTCGTTTGTAGCATAGCAGAGCGTATCGCGGGTATCTGCAAACCGTTCTCCCGCTGTGGCTTCCGTAAGCTGGAAATGCGTTATCATCACCTGCCGGATATAGTCGGCAATAGCCTGTGTTTCGGTAGCCAGCATAGTAGTCTGATTTACTACGCCTACCCGTTGAAGGTCGGTAACCGGGTTAAAGCCCGGTGAGTACTGGCCTTTGAAAAGGGTATTGAACTCTGCGGGAGCGCGTTGGCCGGTAATGAATTCTGCCAGCAGTTCCGCTTCCTTAATATCTTTTACCACCACGGTAGGGGTACCGGAGGCGCTATGTGAGAAGGTAGCCCTGGTTTCCTCGTGTTTGGGTTTGCCGTGTACTATTACAGTATAGTTCTTTTTGCCGATCTGGTCGGCTTTATTCCATACCCTTTCCACAAAAGGGCAGGTAGTGTTGTATTTAAGCGGTTCAATACCCAGAGAAGACAGTTGCTGTTCGGTTTCAAGGGTAGTGCCAAAGGCAGGGATGATCACAATATCATCTGGTTGCAGGCTTTCCCAGGGGACCAGCTGTTTGCCTGCCGTATCCATAATAAACTGAACGCCGCGATCCAGCAGATCGTTATTCACATGCGGGTTATGGATCATTTCACTAAGCAGGAAGATCCGCTTGCCGGGGTTTTCATCCACTGTTTTAAAAGCAATTTCGATGGCGTTTTCCACGCCGTAACAGAACCCGAAATGCCTGGCCAGTAAAATCCGGATGGGCCCAAAATCAAGCTCAGTGGGGCTGAAGTCCTTTTTCATGCGGTCCTGCTGTTTGCGCTGGTTTTTAATGGCGCTGATCAGCGGGCTGCGATATATAACCGGGACGTTGAATGTTTTCATGTGTTAGAATAACGGAAAATTAAAGGACAAAGTTAATCAGTTTTCTTTGCTCACTTTGTCCAGCCATGCTTTTTCTTCTGCACTGAGGCTGTTGTAACCTCTCTCATTGATTTTATCCAGCAGTTGGTCCAGCCTGGAAGGATCTTTATCTTCTGTTTTTTTCACCACTTTCAGCGGTGATTTTTTGGGTTTGAATTTACGGGTAACGGGCCGTTGCTTGCGGCGGTTGTTGAAATCAAACAGCCATATCAGGGGCTGGCACAGGTCGGTGCCCGCCTGCAGGATACGTATATAAAGGAAGCCGAGCAGAGAGCCTCCCATATGGGAGATCAACCCGCCGATATTACCATCGGGAATGGAGATCAGTCCAAGCAGCACCAGGCCCAAAGCCAGCCATTTCAGTTTTACGCTGCCCAGGAACATGAGGCCGATCTCGAAATTGGGCATCAGGGTAGCGGAAGCCACCAGGATACACATGATGGCGGCGGAAGCGCCTACCATGGAACTACCTACATATTCGGGGAAAAGACTGGCGCTCAGCAGGTACAATAACCCGCCGGCTATACCGCCCAGCAGGTAAAGGGGCAGCACCCGCTTGTTGCCAAGGAAATCTCTGAACAGGTTACCAAACCAGTACAGGTTGATCATATTAAAAAGAGCATGGAAGATCGCTACGTGGGTAAACATGTAAGTAACCAGTCCCCAGGGCTTTAGTATAAATGCGCCCAGCGGCACGTTCATGGCCAGTTGCTCGTAGGTCCAGGCAAAAGGAGCGGGCTGTTTGGTGATGAACGCAATAAGTCGCAGAATATTTAATCCCAGGAAAACGACGATATTCCAGAAAAGCAGATGATTGACTGTGTTTCCTTGCCTTAGCCAGTAGCGAATATCCGATTGAAATGAGGTCCCGTTCATATATACAAATTAAAATAAAATCCGGGATTTAATAATTGTAATTAACATTTTGAATGAAGGAAAAATAAGCGCGTTCACTGCAAATGAATATCATCTTCCCATCTCCTGTTAACAACAATTAATCCGGCTGCCGGTTCTTCCCGCGTCAAAAAAAATGCCCGTTTATGCAGTTTAATTTTTTATCGTAATAAAAATATTAATAATACATTTTAAAAATATCTGAAAATACCGTTCCATACCGCAGCGAACGTTGATTTTCTTCAATAAAAATACGTATAAACGGGTATTTTTTCGTATTTTTGCCGTCCCATAAAACAGGGTATCCGGGTATTCCGGGTAAAATTTTAAATTTTTTATGAGCGAAAACAACATTTCTAACGAACAAAACGCTGAACAACAGGCTCCGCAAGCAACAGCTGCGGTTGAAACAGCGACACCAAAGGCACCTGTAGCAAAAGTTGAAACTGCACACGACGATTTCGACTGGAGCGTTGACAAACGTAACGTTTCTTCTTACAGCAAAGAAGAAAAAGAAAAGTACGACCAGACTTATGACAGCACTTTCAAGGTGTTTGAAGAAAACAGCCTGCTGACTGGTACTGTTGTAGGTTTAACCAACACAGATGTGGTGATCAACATCGGTTTCAAATCTGATGGCCTGATCTCCCTGAACGAATTCCGTGATTTACCAGGTCTGAAGATCGGCGACGAAGTAGAAGTACTGGTAGTGGAAAAAGAAGACCGCGATGGCAACCTGCACCTGAGCCGTAAACAGGCTCGCCAGAAACGTGCATGGGAAAAGATCGTGGAAGTTTACAAAACAGGCGAAGTGGTTACCGGTACCGTTACCAGCAAAACCAAAGGCGGCCTGATCGTAGATGTATACGGTATGGAAACATTCCTGCCGGGTTCTCAGATCGATGTGAAACCAGTTACAGATTACGACCAGTTTGTAGGCAAAACTATGGAGTTCAAGGTGGTGAAAGTAAACGAAACCATCCGCAACGCCGTTGTTTCCCACAAAGCGCTCATCGAAAGCGATATCGAGCAACAGAGAGTGGATATCATCAGCAAACTGGAAAAAGGCCAGGTGCTGGAAGGTACTATCAAAAATATCACCGACTTCGGTGCGTTCATCGACCTGGGTGGTCTGGACGGTTTGCTGTATATCACCGATATCAGCTGGGGCCGTATCTCCCATCCGAGCGAAGTACTGCAGATGGATCAGAAAATCAACGTTGTTGTGCTTGACTTCGACGACGAAAAACGTCGCATAAGCCTGGGCTACAAACAACTGACCCCGCATCCGTGGGATACTTTACCAGCTACTATCACCGAAGGTGCTAAAGTGAAAGGTAAAGTTGTGAACATCGAAGATTACGGTGCATTCCTGGAAATCATGCCAGGTGTGGAAGGTCTGGTTCACGTATCTGAAATCTCATGGGCTTCTACGCCTATCAACGCTAAGGAATTCTTCAAATTAGGAGAAGAATACGAAGCCGTTGTAGTTACCCTGAGCAAGGAAGAACGCAAAATGAGCCTGTCTATCAAGCAACTGACAGAAGATCCATGGTCTACTATCGAAACCAAATTCCCGGTTGAAAGCCGTCATAAAGGTATCGTGAAGAACATCACTCCTTATGGCGTTTTCGTTGAACTGGAAACCGGTATCGGCGGTATGATCCACATCTCTGACCTGAGCTGGATCAAACGTTTCAACCACCCTTCTGAATACACTAAAGTAGGTAACGAAATAGATGTAGTGATCCTGGGTATTGATAAAGACAACCGTAAACTGAGCCTCGGTCACAAACAGATCGAAGAAGATCCATGGAACACTTTTGAAACTATCTTCCCGATCAACTCTATCCATGAAGGTACTGTTGTGAAGAAAGATGATAAAGGTGCTACCGTTCAGCTCCAATACGGTCTGGAAGCATACGCTCCTGCACGTCACCTGAGAACTGAAGATGAAAAACCAATCAACGTAGAAGATGTGAAAGAATTCATGATCATCGAATTCGACCGCAGCGAAAAACGTATCCTGGTTTCTCACACCCGCGTTTGGGAAAAAGCTCAGGCTGAAGAAAAACAAGCTGTTGTTAGAGAGAAGAAAGAAGAAGCTGACAAAACCCGTAAGGCTGTGAAAAACATCCAGGGTAAAGTTGAAAAAGCTACTTTAGGTGATCTCGGCGCTTTAGCTGAACTGAGAGAAAAACTGAAACAATCTGAAGGCGGCGAAGAAAAAAGCGCGCAGTAAGATCCGGTTTCATTAAATAATAAATCCCGCTCCTGCAAAGGCAGCGGGATTTTTTTTGCCTGTAATTTGTCTTGTTAAATTATTCCCCGTAAAAAATTTGAAATAGTGAACTATTTAGCTAATTTGTTTGCTGTAGAGAATACCCCGTTGCTGCTTGATAAACCATACCCTCATTTTAAAACAGAATAATTCACAACATGAACCCTGATAACTATGGCTTTGCCCTTGTTATGTAATTACCAGTAAAACATTCAGGTTATTCCACGTTTTTCTTTAATTATAAATTATAGTATTTATGAAAACAATCCGTATTACCTGTAGCATGTTACTTGCTGCCACCCTGTTTGCTGTATTGCCTGCTATGGCAAAAACAACTTCTTCCGCCGCTGCTCCTGTAAAAGTCTGGAAGCCTATAGTAATGAAGCCTTTCGCTGTTGTAACCAAGACTTATTTTTTTAATTTTGCCAACAGCCCTTATCATTCCCTTAAGATCTCCCTGTTGTTCGATGACACGGATAACAATCTGATTGACGGTAACATCCAGAGCAATACCCCGGGCGTATACATGCAGGAAGAAACTCAGCACACCCTTACACCAAATGCCTCTTCCAATGTGAGAACTGTAAATTTCGTATTCAGAGGCTATCAGAATGTTTATGGCAACAGAACCAGCTACTGGATCGAAGGTATCTGGTATATAGACCCAACAGGCGCTGAAAACTGGTACATTACAAGAAATACCTATTAAAACAGGTGCACCTGGAAAGCAAAAGGCCGGTTAAACACTTAACCGGCCTTATAGCAATTTCATCATTATAGCACGCTTATAGCCTATAATTATCTTATTTTCTTAACAGCTCCAGCTTTGCATCATTAAATTCCAGCAAGCTGTCCAGCTTCATATTGGCCAGTGCATACCTCGGATCATGACGGTTGTGCGCTTCAGGAACCACCACTGTGGTCATTCTTGCTGCCTTGGCTGCGGTCATTCCCGTCACAGAATCCTCAAAAGCAATACAGTCCAGCGGGTCGCTTCCCAATGCTTTGGCACAGGCCAGGTATACGGCAGGATGCGGTTTACCATAATCTTCAAACTCGGCAGAATATACCGCCTGAAACGCGTCTTTTATCTGCAAATGTTCCAATGCTGCATTGATCAGGCGAAGCGGCGAAGAGGATGCCAGCCCCATTTTGAACCCTTTCTCACGGAAAAACTGAAGGATATACTGTAAACCCTCCATGGGATGCCCTTCTGTTCTGATCTTATGGATCACACTGTCGATGATCTCATTTACCACCTGCTCGGCACTTTTTCCCTCCCATTTGTAGTAATTATGCCAGTAACTTACCACCTCTTTGGTACGCAAACCAGTAGTTAAATGCGTTAGCTCAGGAGAAAGGTTCACCCCTACCGTAGCAAACACTTCCCGCATGGCAATGCCCCATAAAGGTTCTGAGTCGATCAACAGGCCATCCATATCAAATATTACCGTATCTATCATATGTTTTCCGTTTATGCGCGGCAAAGATAAGAAGTTATGGGGGAGATGACGGGCAATACAAAGCAATACCCGCCCGCCATTGAGGTGCAACTGTTAAAAACAGCCCTGATTCCCCCGGACCAGGTAAACGTCTGCCCTGGGGCGCCATTCATTCCGTCGCTCCCATAACAATAAGTTATACGCCATAAACTTTGGTTATCACATCTGCTGCAGCGGCTCATAACCCGATAGGCTCAAATCCCTTCCGGATCAGGGTTTACATCTCTTATACTGCTGTAAACCTGCTGTTTCTGCCAATTTCCCTCTTTTTTGGGGCCTTATTGAATGTGGAAAAAAGTTTTGGAAAGATGCCCTGCATTTATATCTTTGTATTACTCTACTAAAATTATAGGGAATATGGGTAATGATAGAAAGAATTGTCACAAAAACAGTTGTTGTTCATCAACACCCATGAGGCGCGTGTAATATGGAAGATCAGTGATCACATTACTGTAAATCAACATTATACGAGGCCTCCGAAAATATACCGGGGGCCTTTTGATGCTAAAAAACGACCAATACCCCCAACCAGAACAAAAATTGCTTTTTACCACCACCTGAAAATACTTTTTATGCAAAGCTTCAGAACAGAACTAGAAAATCCAATTGTTGAACAAGATATTATAGACCTGGAGAAGAAGATCCGCCTGTTCCGTGAGGGCGCTGTGACCGACGAAAAATTCCGTAGTCTTCGCCTGGCCAGAGGTATTTATGGTCAGCGTCAGCCCGGTGTGCAGATGATCCGTATCAAACTGCCATACGGTAAAATGACCCTGCAGCAATGGCACCGCATTACCGAAGTATCTGATGAATATGCTACCAGCAACCTGCACCTCACTACCCGTCAGGATATACAAATCCACTACGTGAGCCTCGACAGGACGCCTGAATTATGGTCCAAACTGGAAGAAGATGGTATCACCATCCGTGAGGCCTGCGGAAATACCGTTCGTAATGTTACGGCATCAGACCGCGCAGGCATTGATCCGGATGAGCCATTTGATGTAACGCCTTATGCAGATGCCACATTCCGCTATTTCCTGCGCAACCCTGTAAGCCAGGAAATGGGCCGTAAGATCAAGATCTCTTTCTCCTCTTCTGAAAAGGATACAGCCTGGTCATTTATGCACGACTTTGGCATGATCCCTAAAGTAAAGATCATCGACGGGAAGGAAGTGCGTGGCTTTAAAGTATTGGTAGGCGGCGGTTTGGGTGCACAACCCTTTCTCGCTAAAGTGGTGTACGAATTCTTGGAAACAGACCAGGTCATCCCATATATAGAAAACGTACTGCGCGTATTTGATCGCTACGGCGAAAGAACCAGCAGGAATAAGGCCCGCATGAAATTCCTCATCCAGAAAATAGGCATGGAGGAATTTGAGCGCCTTATCAAAGAAGAATACAAAGCCATAAAAGTAAAAAGCGTACCGGTGGATGCGGATGCATGGCAGGCTACCACACCGCCTCCACCAGCGCCGGTACCGGCTTACAGCATCAAGGATCCTAAAAAGTACGAAGCCTGGAAAACCACCAACACCTTCGAACAAAAACAAAAAGGATACATTGCCGCTTATGTTAAAATAACGCTGGGCAATATCGGTTCAGCTGTGAGCCGCAAACTCATCGAAGCCCTGCGTCCGGTAATAGCAGATGATGTGCGTGTAACCGCCAACCAGGGTCTGTTGCTGAAATACATCTCACCGGCAAATCTTCCCTATGTTTACAGTGTACTGGAAGAAGCTGGCTTTGCAGAGCCCGGGTTCGACAGCATCGCGGATATCACCGCCTGCCCCGGTACCGATACCTGCAACCTCGGTATCTCCAGCAGCACAGGCATTGCCAAAGTGCTGGAAGATGTGATCACCGGGGAATTCCCGGACCTCGTTTATAATAAAGACATCAAAATAAAGATCAGCGGATGTATGAACTCCTGCGGTCAGCACGGTATTGCCAGCATCGGTTTCCATGGCAGCTCCATGAAAAGCGGCGGTAAAGTGCTTCCCGCATTGCAGGTACTGCTTGGTGGCGGTATTGTAGGCGATGGTATTGGCCGTGTAGCAGATAAGGTGATCAAAGTACCCAGCCGCCGTGGCCCGGATGTATTGCGCAGCTTACTGCACGACTACGAAATCAACGCCGGCGAAAATGAACTGTTCAATGAATATTACGACCGCCAGGGTGAAAAGTATTTTTATGAACTGCTGAAACCACTGGCAGATCTGAGCTCTCTCACTGCGGGCGACTTTGTTGACTGGGGCCAGGCACAGGATTATGCTACTGCCATTGGCGTTGGCGAATGTGCCGGCGTGATCATCGACCTGGTAGCTACCCTGCTGCTGGAAGCGGAAGAGAAACTGGAGCTGAGCAGCGCGGCCATCATTAAGGGCGCCTACTCAGATGGTATTTACCATGCTTATTCTTCCTTTGTACAGGGTGCAAAAGCACTGTTACTCGGTGAAGCAATAAGCGGTAATACACAAATCGGTATCATCAACGATTTCGATAAACATTTTGTGACTACCGGTAAATTCAGCTTTGAGCCCGACTTTAAATCAGTTGTGTTGCAGATTAACGGTAACGAGCCTACGGAAAATTTTGCAAAAACCTATTTCCAGCAGGCGCAGTCATTTTATAACGCTGCACAGGTATACCGTCAGAAAGCCAGCGAACTGGTACAGGCTTAATTATTTTTTTATCAAAAACACAACCACTCATGCAAAAGATACAACCCAAACTCACATTGATAGGTGCAGGCCCAGGTGATCCGGAACTGATCACAGTTAAAGGGTTAAAGGCTATTCAAAACGCCAGGGTAATCCTTTATGACGCATTGTCCAGCAACGAATTGCTGGACCATGCGCCGGCTAACTGCCTTCGCCGTTTTGTGGGTAAGCGTGCAGGTATGCATGTATACTCCCAGGACGAAATAAACAGGATGATTGTAAAATATGCATTAACTTATGGCAGCGTTGTCCGCTTAAAGGGAGGCGACTCCTTTGTATTTGGCCGTGGCCAGGAGGAAATAGCCTTTGCCCAGCAGTTTGGAATTACCGCGGAAGTGATTCCCGGTATTTCCAGCGCGATCTCTGTTCCGGGTGTGAACAAAATCCCCGTTACCGCACGTAATGTAAGCGAGGGATTTTGGGTGATCACCGGTAACACACAGAACGGGAATTTATCCCGCGACCTGGATCATGCCATCAGGGCCAATACTACAGTGATTGTACTGATGGGGATGAGCAAACTGGCAGAAATTGCAGGGATCTACAGCGCAGCAGGAAAAGGGGAAACCCCTGCCGCTATTATCCAGAACGGTACGCTTCCTACTCAGAAAATGGGAGTGGGTAATGTAGCCGATCTGTTGGAAATAGCCGCTACGCACGATCTGCACAATCCTGCTGTTCTGGTAATAGGCGAGGTGGTAAGCTTCCATGAAGCTTTCCAGGCCTTGAAGAACAAGGTGTCAGAAGAACTAAAAATTGCCGTATAATGGAAGAGAATCATTTATTTCCGGTGTTATTTCAAATTACACCGTTTGCACGTACTCGTTGTAGGCGGTGGTAATATCGGACTGGAAAAAGCCAATGCCATGCTGGAAAATTGCGCAGATGCAACTATTACAGTAGTGTCATTGGATTTTTTACCTGAGCTGGAAGCGTTAACGCACCAGTATCCCAATATCACCCTTGTTCAGAAATCATTTTCATGTGGCGACCTCCTGGGAAAAGACCTGGTGATTGCCGCTACCAACAACAGGGAGTTTAATTACCACATCTGGGAAAAAGCCAAATGCAGCAAGGTGCTGATCAATGTGGCGGATACCCCGGAGCTTTGTGATTTCTACCTGGGCTCAATTGTAAAAAAGGGCAACCTGAAAATTGCTATCTCTACCAATGGTAAATCGCCCACCATTGCCAAGCGCCTGAAGCAGGTACTACAGGATGCCATTCCCGATACCCTCGATGAAGTACTGAATAAACTGTCGCTGATCCGCGAAAAACTGAGCGGTGATTTTGCCAGTAAAGTAAAGAAGCTCAACAGCATCACCGAGGTACTGGTGAAGCCGGAAAGCGAAGGTGTATAATTATTTTTTCAGCAACTCCAGCAGTACCTGTGCCTGGTTGTGTGTTTCGTCTTTAGCCCCGTATAGTAAAGTTACCCGTTGCCGTTTTGCCCTCTTTTTGATGGCGGCCAACAATTCACTTTTCTCCTGTAATTCATGTTTATATTTTGTTTTGAATTCAGCAAACCGCGTTGGATCATGGTGAAACCATTCGCGCAGTTCGTTGCTGGGAGCTATTTCTTTTGCCCATTCGTCGATATGGGCGCGCTCCTTTGAAATACCCCGCGGCCAGAGCCGGTCTACCAGGATCCGGTAGCCATCGGTATCTTCATAATCATCATAAATTCGTTTAGTCTGTAACATACTTACATAACGCCCGGGGAAACCGTATTGTTTTTCATGTTTCTGTCTTCCTGAAAATTAATATCATTGCACCTATGATACATCACGAACAGATTATTACCGCAACGGTGAATTTTGTAAAAGAGGAATTACAGGGAGCAGAAGGGGGCCACGACTGGTGGCATATTTACAGGGTATGGCAACAGGCAAAACATATTGCCGCAGCTGAAACCGCCAATGTGCTGGTAGTAGAGCTGGGCGCCCTGCTGCACGACATAGCAGATTCAAAATTTCATAACGGCAACGAAGATATTGGTCCCGCAAAAGCAACAGCGTTCCTGCAAACGCTGGAAGTACCGGCGGATATAATTGCACAGGTGGAAAATATTATCCGTCATATTTCTTTTAAGGGCGGTAACCAGGAACGGACCTTTTTTTCTGCAGAACTGGCCATTGTACAGGACGCCGACAGGCTGGATGCCATTGGGGCTATTGGTATTGCAAGGGCTTTTAATTACGGAGGCTTCAAAAACAGGCCCCTGTATGATCCTGCTGTAAAACCCAATATGCAGATGACAAAGGAAGAGTATAAGAGCAGCACGGCGCCTACCATCACGCATTTCTATGAGAAATTATTACTGCTGAAAGACAGGATGAACACTACCACGGGTAAAAAGCTGGCAGAGGAAAGACATGCGTTTATGGAATTGTTCCTGGAGCGGTTTTACAAAGAGTGGGAGGGCGGGGATTTTGTCTGACTCAGGATTAGGCTGATTTTACTGATTTTTTAAATAATAAAGGGAGATAAAAAGCAAAATATATCCGCTTTTATCTCCCTTAGTTTTTATATCTCCAAAAATAAAATCAGTGAAATCAGCCTAATCCTGAGTCAGACAAAATCCGCTTAGATCTTCTCGAAGAAAAGCGCTTTTAATTCATCCGCATCCTCGGGTTTCATTTTACCACCAAGGATCAGGCGGAGCTGGCGGCGGCGCAATGCGCCATCATATAATTTTTTTTCCTCTTCTGTGTCGGTGATGATACCTGGTACCGGGCGGGAATTGCCGTTAGGGTCCAGGGCTACGAAGGTCATGAAGGCCTCATTTGATTTATAACGGTACTGTTGTACGGGATCTTCCCCCCAAACCCTCATATGTACTTCCATGGAAGTATTGAAGGCCCGGCTTACTTTGGATTCAATATGTACCACGTTTCCCAGCTTAATGGGATTTTCGAAAGATATATTATCTACGGAAGCGGTTACTACGGGAGCGCTGCAGTGTTTCATGCAGGCCAGTGCTGCGGCAATATCCATCCAGTACATCAAACGGCCTCCCATAAGGTTGCCGAATGTATTGGTATCATTCGGTAAAACCAGTTCGGTCATCTGTATCAGCGAGTCTTGGGCTCTCTTTGGCGTTAAAGTCATCTTTAATGTATTTCGGACGCAAATTTACTGTTTATATATTTATAGTCGCGCACGCATTTACTGCGGTGTTGCACCGGCTAAAGGTTTTTAACAAATAATTTCCGGTACTTGAAAATTCTTTAAAACGCGCTACAGATCAGTGATGAGAGCTGAATATAATCTCCAAAAAATTAACAAACAAATAAAGCGCTGCCGTAAAAAACTTGGGAGCGAAGCAAATTTGTGTAACTTTGCATGACCTTCGGAAGTAGTTTACTTGATCGGTTTTACACCAAACGCAGTCCGGCACTTCCCCGTTTATAGGTCAAGTATTCTTAGCAGAATTTTAGTTTTATGGCAAAATATATCTTCGTTACAGGAGGTGTTACATCTTCTTTGGGTAAAGGAATTATAGCTGCCTCACTTGCAAAATTATTGCAGGCGCGCGGCTTTAGAGTGACTATTCAGAAATTTGATCCATATATCAATGTGGATCCGGGTACATTAAACCCTTATGAACATGGTGAATGTTATGTAACGGAAGATGGTGCGGAAACCGATCTGGATCTCGGACACTACGAACGTTTTTTGAATACTCCCACTTCGCAGGCCAACAATGTTACTACCGGCCGTATTTACCAGACAGTGATCAACAAGGAAAGGGAAGGCGCTTACCTGGGTAAAACCGTACAGGTGATCCCTCACATTACGGATGAAATCAAACGCCGTATCCTCCTGCTTGGTAAAGATGGCAAGTTTGACATCGTTATCACGGAACTTGGCGGTACAGTGGGCGATATCGAATCCCTCCCTTATATTGAGGCGGTTCGCCAGTTGCAATGGGAGCTGGGTGAAGAAGATTGCCTGGTAGTGCACCTTACACTGATCCCGTACCTGCGCGCAGCGAAAGAGCTGAAAACCAAACCTACACAACACTCTGTACGCCTGCTGAGCGAATATGGCGTACACCCCGATATTATTGTTTGCCGTACAGAAGAACCGCTGTACCGCGACCTGAAAAAGAAGATCGCCCTGTTCTGTAACGTACAGGTAGATGCTGTAATCGAAGCAAACGATGTTCCCACCATCTATGAAGTACCATTGGAAATGATGCGCGAGAAACTCGATGTGTCTGTACTGAAAAGACTGGGATTACCCGTGGAAAAAGAGCCTGAACTGGTTAAATGGCGTGAATTCCTGGATAAGCTGAAGTATCCCAAATCCAAGGTTACCATCGGTTTGATCGGTAAATACGTGGAATTGCAGGATGCCTATAAATCCATCCTGGAGTCATTTATACATGCCGGTTCCCTGAACGAATGCAAGGTAATTGTACAAAATATCCACTCAGAACATATTACGCCTGAAAATGTAAGTGAAAAACTGAAGAACCTCGACGGGCTCCTGGTAGCTCCGGGCTTTGGTCACCGCGGCATTGAAGGTAAGATCACCGCTATCCAGTATGCCCGTGAAAACCAGCTGCCGTTCTTCGGTATCTGCCTGGGAATGCAGATGAGCGTGGTGGAATATGCCCGTAACGTACTTGGCTGGAAAGATGCGCATTCCGTGGAAATGAACCCTGATACCGCTCACCCGGTGATCAACCTCATGGAAGAGCAGAAGAAAGTTACAGCAAAAGGTGGCACCATGCGTTTGGGCGCTTATGCCTGTGAACTGGCGCCAGGTTCCAAAGCAGCTGAAATATACGGCAGCACCAGCATCAGCGAAAGACACCGTCACCGCTATGAATTCAATAACGACTTCCTTCAGCAGTTTGAAGATGCCGGCCTGGTACTTTCCGGTAAAAACCCTGAAAGCGGCCTTGTTGAAATCATAGAACTGCCTGGTCATCCGTTTTTTGTGGGCGTACAGTTCCACCCTGAACTGAAAAGCACCGTAGAAAGCCCGGCTCCTGTATTTGTATCCTTTATCAAGGCTGCAAAGCAATACGCGGAGGCTAAGAATGGCAAAGCCAAAATGGAAGAGACGATCACAAAGTAAGCGCGGAGGATCGCCTTCGGCGATGGAAATTGCCTTGGCTCAGGATTAAACTTATTAACTGTGATTATCAGGATTTGATTAATATTTATTGTAAAAGACTAAGGGAGATAGCGGATTACTCGCTTATCTCCCTTAATTATTATTATCTTTTTCAGGATTAAAATGATTACGCCGATTACACCAATTCTCTTTTTGTGATCCAGGAGATATATGAATAAGTATTATTATATTTCCTTTAATCTTCTAAAATCCAATGATCAAATCAAATTAATCAGTATAATCAGCGTAATCCCGAGTCAGACAACCTTCGCTCAATCGCCGAAGGCGATCGTATTCGCTCTGATCCTCAATGTAATACGCATCTCCTTTACTTATTTATTATTTTAACCGCATTTAACAGGGGTTTCACCTAAAAAGCATGGTCATTTCATAAAATCCTGCTTACCTTTGCTGCCTAAATTTTAATTGCATTTCATGGATAGAAATTCGGTCATTGGGTTTTTACTGTTGGGCGTTTTGCTGGTAGGATATATATTCTTTAACCAGAAACAACAGGCAGGAGCCGCAAGGGAAAAAGCCAGGCAAGATTCCATCGCAGAGCTTAACAAGCCTAAAACACCTTTAGCTGATACTGTCAACCTTGCTGCAGCTGCCGCAGGAGG
Organism: Chitinophaga sp. OAE865; assembly: GCF_040546735.1. Taxonomy (NCBI): domain Bacteria; kingdom Pseudomonadati; phylum Bacteroidota; class Chitinophagia; order Chitinophagales; family Chitinophagaceae; genus Chitinophaga; species Chitinophaga sp. OAE865. The sequence goes on from NZ_JBEPOF010000001.1 coordinate 2,335,348, forward strand.
ACAGCTGGATTCAGCCCACCAGGCGCTGTTAAACGGTGAATTCGGCACATTTGCCGCTGCCGCTACCGGCAATGTGCAAAATACAGTACTGGAAAACGACGTGGTAAAGATCACTTTTTCCAATAAAGGTGGCCAACCGGCAAGTGTACAACTGAAACAATACAAAGCTTATGATGGCGGTCCGCTGATGCTGATGGAAGGCTCCTTTAACCGTCTTTCGGTAGAAGTGCCGGCCAGCCTGACAAAAACGCTGAACAGCGCGGATCTGTTCTTTACAGCCAGCCAGCCACAGGAAGGTGGGGGTGGTGTAAAAACAATCGCTTACCGTCTTAATACCAGTAATCCAGCTTCTTACCTGGAATTTATTTACTCCCTGAAACCAGGCAGCTATGTGGTGGATTACACTATCCATGCGGTTGGTTTGCAAAACCTGCTGCCGGGTAACCAGAATTACCTGAGCCTGCAGTGGAATACCCAGGAAGATAAACAGGAGCATGATATAGAAAACGAGCGCCTGAACAACCAGGTGCACTATATGCTGGAAAATGACAAGCATGATTACTTTACCCTTAACCGTACCAGTCATGAAAAACTGGAAAACAAACTGAAATGGGTAAGTGTAAAACAGCAGTTCTTCAATACCACGCTGATTGCTAAAAAGGAACTTTTCAATAATGTGGATGTAAACACGAAAGTTCCTGTAAGCCCTAATATCGTAGGACAAACCTTCAGCACCATACAGATCCCGTACAACCGCGCCAACGATTTCTCCTTCCCGGTTGAAATCTATTATGGCCCTAACCACTATAAAACACTGAAATCTTTTGATATCGGTCTGCAGAAGATCATCCCGCTGGGTACCGGTATCTTTGCTTTTGTGAAGTATGTGAACATCTTTATTATCATCCCGGTGTTTAACTTCCTGAGCGGATTTATCAGCAACTACGGTATCATCATCATCATGCTCACCATTTTCATTCGTTTGCTGATCGCTCCTTTTACTTACCAGAGCTATGTTTCCCAGGCGAAGATGAAAGTGCTGAAACCTGAAATTGATGAACTGAAAGCGAAATACGGCGATGATCAGCAGGCATTTGGTGTAGAACAGATGAAGCTCTTTAAGAGCGCCGGCGTAAACCCGCTGGGCGGATGTTTACCTGCGTTGCTGCAGCTGCCTATCCTGGTGGCGATGTACAGCTTCTTCCCGTCGTCTATTGAGCTGCGCCAGGAAAGCTTCCTGTGGGCGAAAGACCTGTCTACTTACGATTCTATCCTGAACCTCGGCTTCAACATACCGTTCTACGGCAACCACGTGAGCCTGTTCACCATCCTTATGACCATCACCAGTTTGATCCTGGCCTTCTACAACCGTGGAATGACCGATCAGAGCAACCCGGTGATGAAGTATATGCCTTATGTGATGCCGGTAATGCTGCTGGGTATCTTTAACCGTCTCGCTGCGGCGCTTACCTTCTACTATTTCCTGTCTAACGTGATCAGTATCCTGTTACAATTCGTGATCCAGAAGTTTATCATTAACCATGATAAGATCCACGCGCAGATCCAGGAAAACAAAAAGAAACCAAAGAGCAAATCCAAATGGCAGGAAAAACTGGAAGAAGTCCAGAAACGCCAGCAGGAAATGCAACAGAAGAAAAAGTAGGATTAATACAATCTGAACATTTCAATGATATTTTTTCGCAGAAGGCTTCCCCTTAAGGAAGCCTTCTCTATTTTTGGACGGATATGATAAAGAGATGGATTTTATTGATGTGCGCTGCCGGCTCAATCACGGCCGCACAGGCACAGGATACCATTCCTGATGCCGCAAGGATACAGGGAATAGTGAACTACCTGGCCTCTGATAAGCTGAAAGGCAGGGGCACCGCGGAAAAAGGAGGGCAAACCGCCAGCCGTTATGTGGCCAAACAGTTTAAGAAACTGGGACTGCGGCCGGTGAATGGCGGCAGTTTCTTCCAGGATTTTACATTCGACAGGAAAGCGCATAAAAACATTCCCAGCCGGAATGTGATCGGGTACCTGGATAACGGGGCCGCACGTACGATTATTATTGGCGCCCACTACGATCACCTGGGAACGGCTGCATTATTTGATGGTAAATATCCGGTTGGTGAAATCCACAACGGCGCGGATGATAATGCTTCCGGCGTAGCCGGCCTGCTGGAACTGGCCAGGCATTATGTGAAAAACCGTGGCCAAGAACCGTTTAATTTTCTCTTTATTGCTTTTGGCGGAGAAGAGCTGGGACTGCAGGGATCAAAATACTACACGGCGCATCCACTGATGCCGCTGGATAAAATGCATTTCATGCTCAATATGGATATGATAGGGCGTTATAACCCGGAACGAGGAATTGGTATTGGTGGCTATGGCAGTGCGGAAGAATGGCCCGCCGTATTTAAGGAAGTGCAGCAACCCGGTATTAAGTTCTTTACAGATGCGGCTGGGAAAGGGGCGTCCGATCATCACAATTTCTATGTAAACGGAGTGCCGGTGATGTTTTTTCATACCGGTGGGCACGACGACTATCACAAGCCCACTGATGATGCGCCAAAGCTCCGGGCAAAAGCAGAAGCGGAAATCCTTCAGCTGGAAATCCAGCTGATTAACCGTGCCATGGCTTACCCGGTATTACATTATGTAGGGGAGAAGAGCTAGGGAATAAGCTCCACTTCGTATACAGGACTGAAAAGGAACCATTTTTGAGACGCTATCTCTTCACAGCGATAGCGTTTTCTTATTTTCTCCCCCCTGCGGAATACGCGTCCATCTTTGGTTTTAAACAGGCCGTGTAACGGTACCTGCTCTACGAAGAAATGATTTTCCTTTTGCCGGTCGTAGTTTTTCAACACCCGCATCAGGTTTTCATCGGCGCAGGAGCTGGCAGCAGGATTGGCCATACTTTGGCGCACGGCGGCTTCCACATCGGGAGGCAGCAGGTTCTTTCCTACAAAATCGCGCAGGATAAAAGAAAATTCCTGTTTCCATTCTTTGCCATGTGAGGCCACCCTGTTGGCATATTTATTAAAAGTGGTGAGATGTGCAATTTCGTGCAGCAGGGTAAGGAGGAATGCATATTTATTCAGGGAACCATTCACGCTGATGCGGTGACCTTTACCCTGGCCATCAGGGTGCCGGTAGTCGCCAAGTATACTGGACCGTTCGCGTGTAACAGTCAGATGTACCTTATAGGTAGTGAGAAAATCCATTACCTGTCCGAAAGTTCCTTCTGGCAGGTAGGACGCTAAAGCATTTAAAGGCGCCTCTTTTTTCAAATAGATTACTTTTTTAGCCTTGTCAGCCGGAAAAGGCTGATTGTTTCAAATACAGTATACACCAGATACAGGAACAACAGCATGAAAATAGTCAGCTTGCTTACGTTGGGCTTATAAATAAGCACATAAACAGCGATGCCTATAACGCAAAGAAAGAGTTTGCTGAGGGTGGCGCCATAAACGGCCCTGATAAAGGCATTGTGGTTGGAAGAAGCGAGTCCCCGGCGGCTCATCAGATAAGACACCAGGGAGATAACAGCCATGATCAGGTTACCGGCCATCAGCACATTCACATGCGTACCGAGGTCCAGCAACCTGGGTTTGAATATGATAACAAGTCCGTTTAAAATTCCAAAAACTGCGAATAACCGTATAAAAAATCTATCACTCATTCCGTCGGGTGTCTTTTATAATTTGCCACAAAAGTATGGCTAATGCAACTAAAGAAAAAATGATCAGGAAAACCGGGAACCGCCAGCCTATCCAGTGGTCCAGTTTATATCCTGCAAATACACCCAAACCCAGCGTGGTCATCATCTGGAAGGCCAGGCCGGCGTAACGTAACAGCGGATTCCGGTTATTCTGCTTCCTGGAGGACGGTTTTTCCATGTTTCTGATTATCAGCCGGCTGCTGATCGTCCATGTAGCAACGGCCATTGAACTTAGCAGTAGGCTCCATTTCGAAATGAGCGGTGTATACATCGCCTTTCACCAAAGCATTTCCTTTCAGGAACAGTAATTCATCCACCTTGATGATGCCTGTTACCCGGCCCAGGATATCAGCGCTCTGGCATATCAGGTCGCCAGTGATCTCCCCTTCAGGACCCACCACTATTTTAGCTTTTGTAGATACCAGCCCGTTTACCTGGCCATCGATCCTGATGTCGCCTTCACACACAATATCACCCTGGATAGATGTGCCATTGCCTATAATATTGACAGTTGATGTAGGCAGCATGGCCTTGTTGTCGCCTTTCGATTTCTGATTGTTATTAAACATAGGGAATCAGGTTTTTCAAGTTTAGTGTGTAATTTAAATAAATATATATAAATTTTTTGTATTTATATATTAATAGGTACTGTTATCTACAGCAGGCACCTTTAGCATAGTGGTGTCCACTTTCCCGTTAAAGTCGCCGTTAATCACCTGTTTGATATTGTTCAGGTACTGGTCGCGGGCGTTGATGGCGGTTTCCAGCGAGTCTGCCCTCATTTTAAGATGGATAAATTCTTTCCGTTGCTTCAGGTCTCCGTAGCCTGGTATGTAATACCGCAAAGGTGTAAACACTACGGTAGCCACTGTAATGGCCACCAGTAATACAAAAAGGGTACTGAAGGCTATATATACGCTCATCCGGGATAGTTTGAACGAGGTCACTTCTTCATAGGTATCATCATTCATAATTACCAGACGGTATTTATGACTCAGTTTCTCCAGGTTTCGTCTGCTGTTTTTATTACCCTTCTTAGCCATGTTTTGCGGTACTTCTTAAAGAACACTGTTTCTTTTAAGGCGGGCTAAAGTTAATCATTATTGTAAAATAGGAAACAGTGTTTTACGGATTACCGGCAGAAAGAGGGGTTTTTATCTGAAAACCAGGAGGTTAAAATATATGCTTTGTTGGAAAAAAGTCGGCAGCACTTCTCCCGCACTCATATTCAATCAACTATTTTATCCTATCTTTAAAATATTTTTTCAAACTATAAGTTATATATATTTAGCCTATACACCCTGGCATCCATGAATTGCATCAAACTGCTACTAAAATATCTGGGAATAATAGTATTGTCATTTTGCCTGGTTTTGCCGGCTGCCCGGGCACAAAATACGCCTCAAAATCAGCCTCAGCAAACAAATCCCCAGGCCCCCAATAAACAGCAACAGCAGCAAAGACCTGCTGTCAAGCCCCTTTTTAAACCACGTGAACAACGGGTACAGGATCGCCGTCCCCCTTCCGAAGTAATGCTGGAAAAAAAGAAATGGACCTGGAAAAGACAATTCTTCCAGAACATGGCTACCCGGTTCAATTATTACTTTCATGCCAGGGTGAAGCTCGACAGGGTGGTGAAAACCGCTAACCGGGACGGACAGGACAACTACAACATCCTTCTGCCGTTTTACCCCTTCAGCCTGCAGAGCCAGGGCTTCAGCAAAGGAGAACTGGATTCCGTTATCGATAAAACAAACATGGCCATCCAGCTTCACGATCCCCGCGGTAAATGGATCGACGACTGCTTCCTGCTCATGGGACGCGCCTACTTCTATGAAGGAGACCTGGAAAATGCCAATAAAACCTTCCAGTATATCAATATTGCTTTCGCCCCGAAAACAAAGTCGGAGTACAAAACAGTAGTGGGTGCGCATGAAAATGACCAGATCTCCATCGCCACCAAAGAAAAAAGAAAAGGCTTCTTCGGTCGCCTCAAACATACCAAAGCACGTAACGATGCCTTCCTTTGGAGGGCCCGTACCCTGTTGGAACAAAAGGAATATGATGAAGTACAGGCGCTGCTAAACATCCTGAATACGGATCCGAATTTCCCGCACCGCCTCGATGGCGACCTGGCGGAAGTACGCGCCTACAGCCATTATATCCAGAAAAGATACCCCGAAACCATAGAGCCGCTGAAAGTGGCCATCGATAAAAGCCACGATAAAGTAGCCAAAGCCAGGATGTCGTATATACTCGGCCAGCTCTATCTTCAGCAGCAACACCCGGATTCCTCGCTCGACCAGTTCCGTACGGTGATCCGCATGAAACCCGATCCCATGATGGACTTCCAGGCCCGGTTACAGATTGCCAGAACCAATGCGCAAACTACCGGTAATGTGGCCGCCAGCATTGCAGGGCTCCGCCGTATGCTCCGGAAACAGCGGTTCGAGCGCTTTCGCGACGGGATCTATTATACCATGGGCGTTCTTGAATACCCTGATCACCCCGAGGCCGCTCTCAGCTATATGACGCAATCACTGAAAATACCCAGTGACAACCTCATGCAACGCGCCATTACCTACAAAGGCATGGCCGATATTTATTATGACCTGCGTAACTACACCGAAGCAAAGAAATATTATGACAGCACCGCGGGCGTAATGACCAAGGATTTTGTGGATGCGTCTACAGTGGAAACCCGCAAAAATGTGCTCACGGAAGTGGTAGCCCGGCTGGAAACCATTCACCGGGAAGACAGCCTGCAGCGGTTAGCCGCCTTATCTCCTTCAGACCGGAACATCGTACTGTCAAAAATGGTGGCTGCAAGGGAAAGCGAAGCCGCCGAAAAGAAAAAGAAAGAGAAACTGGCCGCCGCCAATCCCCTGGAAAACCCTGCAGCTTTCAGCATGAGCGGAGGTACCGCCTATTCGCCAAAAGAGGAGACAGGCGACTGGTATTTCTATAACTCGGCCAGTAAATCGGCCGGCTATTCGGAATTCAAACGCAGGTGGGGAAACCGCCAGTCTGTAGATAACTGGCGCCGCAGCCAGAACGGCGTGGTAAATGCCACCAACAGCAATGGCCCTATAGAAATAGCAGAAGAAACAAAATCCGTTACCCTGGGTGAAGTGCCACCAGACAGCGTTAGCACGGAAACACTGGCAGCGGGCCTGCCACTCACGCCGGAGAAACTGGCTGCCTCCCAAAAAGCAGTGCAGGATGCCTGGTTTGACCTGGGTAAACTGTATTACGATAAGCTGGAAAATTACTCCCTGGGAATAGAAACCTACGACTCCCTGCTGATCCTCTTCCCGGATCACCCCCGTAAGCCGGAGGTATTATATTCCCTGTATGTATGGCATGGAAAACAAAATCATACCGCCCAGGCGAATCACTATAAAGCAATGGTACTGAACCAGTACGGCAATACCAACTTTGCAGATATTATCCGTTCCGGCGGGTTGAGGGATATTGATGCCCAGAAAAAGAAAGAGATCAGCGCGGCCTATGACGCGGCCTATGAAGCTTTCCGCAAGGGGAATTATGCGGAGTCTATGGCCATGAAAAAGCAGGCCGACAGTACCTTCGGCATCAATTTCCTGCAGTCTAAATTCGACCTGCTGGAAGCCATGCTGATCGTGAAAACCGATACATTGTTCGCTGTAGACAGCCTGCGGGCCGGAGATACCCTGCAGCTGTCGCGCAAGGCTGTGCAGGCCGTGCTTACCAAATACGCTGCAGATGAACCTGTGCGTAACCAGGCTCAGGCCCTCATGGATGCACTGAACCACCGCGCGGAACTGACCGATTACCTCGCCAAACTGGAGGTAAGGAAGAAAGACGCCAACGGCGTATTGCTGGATGAAGACATTTCCATGCGTTATCCCTGGCAGAACCCACAGCCGGTGCTGGCCGACAGGATCAATACGGCAAAAGCGCCGGCAGATTCCGCTAAAATAACTGCCGGGGTAACCGGCACATTGCCGGCTCCAATGGCCACCGTTGCGCCGCCCAAACCGGTCACCCCTTATAAATTAACCGCTGATAACCCGTTTTTTGTGGTGCTCTCTTTCCAGCGCGTGTCTAAAGAACTGATGGATGAAGGGCTTAACCAGTTTACCCGGTATAATGCGGCCAAACATGCGGCAGATAAAATTGAAGTAGGCAGTTTTGTGCTCACCCCCAATGATGTGATGCTGATATTCCGGCTTTTCCCTAACGAAGACAAGGCCCTGGCCTACTACGATGAGATCCGGGATGAAGCCGCCTCTAACATCATCCCCAGGATCAGGCCTACAGAGTACAATTTCTTTGTGATTTCCAGGGATAATTTCATCTTATTAAACAGCACTAAGGACCTGACAGGCTACCGCAAGTTTTTTACAGATAATTATGTGACCCAGTAAGTATTTTTGGAATTTTAAATAGCTTTGTCGGTCAGACTGTCACAAAACAGGCTTATTTATTGCGTATTGACCTATCGGGAAAATCATAGCCAACAGATAGTGATAAATTATTTCATATAAAAGAATTCGGGCAAATCTGGCCATAAAACAAATTAACTAGCGCATGAAAAAATCGGTGAAAATATTGTGGCGGGTGGCTTTTGGTATCTTAGCATTCCTTATTCTGTTAGTTTTACTCATTAACTTCCGGATCATTGGCAGTATGCCATCACTGGAAGAACTGGAAAACCCACGGGCAGCACTGGCCGCAGAGGTGATTGCCGACGATGGTACCATTTTGGGTAAATACTACCAGGTAGACCGCTCCAGCAGCGACTATAATGAGATCTCCAAAAACGTGATCAACGCGCTGATAGCAACTGAAGAAACCCGTTTTTATGATAATTCAGGTATTGACCCAAAAGGCACACTGGCCATCCCTTTTTACCTGCTTATTGGTAAAAAACGTGGATCCAGTACCATCACCCAACAGCTGGCACTGAACCTGCAAACGGATAACCTGGGAAAAACGCGCTCCGGTAACCCTATTGGCAGGGCCTTCCAGAAAATACAGGAATGGATCATCGCTGTAAAGCTGGAAAGGAACTTCACCAAGCAGGAGATTCTTACCCTGTATCTGAATACCGTAGCTTTCGGGGATAATGTATATGGAATAGAAAACGGGGCCAGGACTTTTTTCAGTAAAGATGCCGGGCACCTGTCTATTGAAGAAGCCGCCATCCTGGTGGGAATGCTGAAAGGCAATACTCTTTACAACCCGCGCAGGAATCCGCAAAATGCCCTCCAGCGCCGCAATACCGTTATCAGCAACATGCAGGAAGCCGGTTTCATTACCCCGGCCGAGGCAGCTGCTGCCAAAAGCAAGCCTATTGTACTGCATTATAACAAAATTGACCATAACAAAGGATTGGCTCCTTATTTCAGGGAAGTGTTGCGGGATGAGCTGAAAGGCTGGTGCAAAACACATAAGAAAGCCGATGGGTCTGAATATAACCTCTACCGCGACGGGTTGAAAATATATACCACCATCAACCCGAGAATGCAGTTATATGCAGAAGAAGCTGTGGCCAAACACCTGGCTGTACTGCAAAAGTCGCTCTCTGCACAAAACGATGTAAAAACAGGCAGCGTTTGGAAGAAATGGCCCAAATACCTGGATCAGTATATGAAAGAATCTGACCGGTATAAGGCTATGAAAGACGATGAAGCAGACGATTCTACCATTGCGCGGGCATTCAATACCCCTGTGAGAATGAAGGTGTTCGGCTGGAGAAGCTCTACTGAACCGGACCTGAATGAAATAGATACTACCATGACCCCGCTGGACTCCATTAAATATATGCGCGCTATTTTACAGGCGGGCTTTATGGCAATGGACCCCGAAAGCGGAGAAGTGAAAGCCTGGGTAGGCGGACCGGATTTCCGTTATTTCAAGAATGATCACGTGGCTAAAACCCGCCGTCAGGTTGGTTCTACCTTTAAGCCTTTCCTGTATTGCTTTGCGATCATGAATGGTATGTCGCCCAATACTATTCTGCCCAATGAGCCCATCTCCATCAACGGATGGACGCCACATAACTCGGAAGGAAGCACCGGTGGTACCATTACCATGGCTGGCGCGCTTGCCAAATCACTAAACCTGGTGGCCGCCTACCTGATCAAACAGATTGGCGCCAAACCGTTTGCTGATTTTGCCAAGAACAAAGTAGGCTTTACCAGCGATATTCCTGCTTACCCGGCCATTGCACTGGGCGCCGTGGAGTTATCGCTTTATGAACTGATGCAGGGATATACCATGTTTCCTGCCAGGGGAATTAATACCAAGCCTATTTATATTACCCGTATTGAAGACAGGAACGGCAATATCCTTGAAACATTTGCACCGGTAAAACGTGAAGTGATCAGTGAAAGGGAATCTTATACTATGGTGAAGATGATGGAAGGAGTGGTAGCGCCCGGAGGTACCGGTGCGCGTATCCGTTCCCGTTTCAACATCCAGGGCGAAATAGCCGGTAAAACCGGTACTACCAACGACAATACCGATGGCTGGTTTATGGGCTATACACCGAAATTACTGGCAGGTGCGTGGGTAGGCTGCGAAAACAACTTTATCCACTTCAGCACTACAGCCATTGGGCAGGGTGCCAATACGGGTTTACCTATCTGGGGTTATTTCATGCAGAAAGTATATGCCGACCCCACCCTGAAGATCAGCTCCAATGATCATTTCCCGGTGCCGCCGAATATGAGTGAAGACGATATTTACATGAATTACGATTCCAACGTAAAACCCGGCGCCGAATCAGAAAACGTGGGCAACGGATCTGCAGATGACTATGGCTCCGGCGATGTCAGCGATTACGCCACACCTGGCGCCGACAGCCAGGAACCTGCTCCGGCAAAGCCGAAAGAGGAACATAAGGACAATAAGGAAAACAAACCCAAGGCTACTATGCCGGCCCCGACGCCTAAGAAAGGAGAGTAGGGCGGATTTTGTCTTGGAACACTGATTTTGCTGATTAGTTTGATTCTATTTTTTAGACTTTATAAAATTAAGGGAGATAGATGCGATATCAGCATTTATCTCCCTTAACTATTTATAAAAGCCTGAAGTGAAAACCGGTAAATAATTAAGGGAGATAAAAGCAAACTTCGCTTTTCATCTCCCTTAAATATCTATAAAAATTCAAAAATAAAATCAAACTAATCAGCAAAATCAGCGTAATCAGTGTTCCAAGACAAAATCCGCTGTGATCAGCTAACCGCTTTGTTCACCAGGGCAGCTGCCTCGCTGAGCAGGATAGCTGACTGTACTTTCAGACCGCTTTCTTCGATCAGTACTTTAGCTTCTGCAGCGTTGGTACCCTGTAAACGGACGATGATAGGAACGCTGATGTTACCAATGGATTTGTAAGCATCAATAACACCCTGGGCAACCCTGTCGCAACGCACAATACCACCAAAGATATTGATCAGGATAGCTTTAACCTTTGGATCTTTCAGGATGATACGGAAGCCTGCTTCCACGGTTTGAGCGTTGGCAGTACCGCCTACGTCCAGGAAGTTGGCTGGTTCACCGCCGCTCAGTTTGATCATGTCCATGGTAGCCATGGCCAGGCCGGCGCCATTTACCATACAACCTACGTTACCATCCAGTTTTACAAAGTTCAGGTTGTATTTGCTGGCTTCTACTTCTGTAGGATCTTCTTCAGAAATATCGCGGAGCGCTTCCAGGTCGGGATGACGCATCAGGGAGTTGTCGTCCAGGTTTACTTTGGCATCAACGGCAATGATCTTGTCGTCGCTGGTTTTGAACAGCGGGTTGATTTCCAGCATGCTGCAATCCAGTCCTACGTATGCGTTATAGAGGTTGGTCACAAATTTCACCATGTTTTTGAACGCTTCACCGCTCAAACCGAAGTTGAAGGCGATGTTACGTGCCTGGAAAGGCTGCAGGGTCATATTTGGTTTTACCCACTCTTTAAATATTTTCTCAGGAGTGCTGTGTGCTACCTCTTCGATATCCATACCACCTTCAGTGGAATACATGATAACGTTCTGGCTTTTAGCACGATCCAGCAGGATAGACAGGTAAAATTCCTTTACCGGGTTAGCGCCTGGATAGTAAACATCCTGCGCTACCAGTACTTTGTTTACCAGTTTACCGGCTTCGCCGGTTTGAATGGTTACCAGGGTGCCTCCCAGGATATTTCCTGCTATGTTTTTAATATCTTCTGCATTTTTTCCTACTGCCACACCTCTCTGTTCCGTACCACGGATCTTACCCTTTCCGCGTCCACCCGCATGAATCTGGGCTTTTACAACGGCAAATTCATTACCAAATTGCACTTTCAGCTGCTTATATGCTTCCGCAGCCGCTTCAGGGGTATCCACCGGAATACCTTCCTGTACCGGTACATTATATTTTTTCAACAGTTCTTTAGCCTGGTACTCGTGTAAGTTCATCGGAATAAAATTTGCCGCTAAAATAGGTCATTATGATTTAAATATAAAACTGCAGTCATTTGTGAATTAAAAAATAACTTTGCGCGGGTTTGTTTTTTAAACCCGGCTTTTAATTAACGTATAAACAGATGAGTGAACTAACAGCAAAGATCACAGCAGCGGGGGAATATATCAGCAAATTCTGGCAGCATAAGCCGGTGGCAGGGATTATACTGGGCAGCGGCCTGGGTAACCTGACAGCGGAAATTGAGGACAGCATCGAAATTCCATACAGCAGCATACCCCATTTCCCCGAATCAACGGTGGAAGGGCATTCAGGCAAACTAATCCTGGGGCATATGCAGGGAAAGCCGGTTGTGGCGATGGCAGGGCGTTTTCACTTTTATGAAGGGTTTTCCATGCAACAGGTAACTTTTCCGGTGCGCGTTATGAAAGCCCTGGGTATTCATACCTTGTTTATTTCCAATGCCGCCGGGGGAATGAATCCATCCTTCCAGGTAGGCGATCTGATGATCATCAGGGATCATATCAACCTGCAGCCGGAGCATCCGCTGCGCGGTAAGAACGAGGACTCACTGGGCCCCCGTTTCCCCGATATGAGTGAGCCCTATGCCAAAACACTGATCGATGCAGCAGGTAAAATTGCTGCAGCCAACAATATATCTTTACATAGCGGCGTATATGTAGGGGTTCAGGGGCCCACCTTTGAAACCCGGGCAGAGTACAAATATATGCACATCATCGGTGGCGACGCCGTAGGAATGAGCACCGTACCTGAAGTAATTGTAGCGGCACATGCCGGTTTGAAAGTATTTGCCATGAGTGTGATCACCGATATCGGTATCCGTGAAGAAGAAAATGTGATCACCCATGAAGAAGTACTGGCAGCTGCGAAAGCGGCAGAACCCAAGCTTACGCTGATATTTAGTGAATTAATCCGGCAACTATAAACGCTTTTGTTACTTTCGGATGAGGCAAATTTTCATTTCCATAGCCCTGCTGTTCTTGTGCGGGAATCAATTAATGGCCCAGTTCAACTCTGGACGCTTCGGTAACATGGGCGGCGGTGGCGGCGGTACCAGCAAAATGCAGCGGGATACCTCAAAACATGAGCATGAACCGGATACGCTGACATTAACCTACCGCATCCTCGGTGAGCCCACCGATTATAAGCTCGACTCGTCCATATCGGATTTTCAGACCAATTACCTGAGGGTGCCCTCTTCATACACCACACTTGGGAATACCGGTGGCGCCGCCTATAACATGATCTTTACACCACGCATGAAACCCGGGTTTGATGCAGGGTTTCATGCTTATGACGTATATTCCAACACGCATAAGGATGCCCGTTTCTATTATACTACACGCCCCTACACAGAGCTGCAGTACCTGGTAGGCAGCAAACAGGAACAGGTAATAGGGCTTTCCCATACGCAGAACAGGACGGAGCGCTTCAACTTTGCTTTCGACTACCGCAAAATCAATGCGCCGGGATACTATCGTTCGCAAAATACCAATCATGATATTTACCGCTTTACTGCCCGGTACCAGAGCAAAAATAAACGCGCCAATACCTACCTGAGCTTCTATTATAATAAGATCAACGGTGGAGAGAACGGGGGGATCCAGAGCGATACGTTCATGACCAACAATACTTTCAAGCAACGGAAAACCATCCCGGTAAACCTCGGTAACAGCGCTTCTACAACGTATGCCTTTTTCGGGGGCTCCATCCCGGTGAAATCCAATTACCGGGAAACCGGATTCCTGATCCAGCAACAGTACGATTGGGGCCGGGGCGATAGTATCCATGTGAACGATACCACCGATTATTATAAGTACGACCCGATATTCCGTGTGCAGTACACATTCAATTACCAGAACAATAACTATGAGTTCCTCGACTCCAGCCCGGATACCGCTTTCTATTCCCGCCACTATAATTTTTTACCCGGCGATACGGTAGCCTCCAAACACCAGTGGAAGATGATTTCCAACGACCTTTCGCTCATCCAGTTCCCGGTGCTTGGCAACCTGGGGCATTTTATTAATATAGGAGCGAGGTTTGAAAGTCTTACAGGCACTTTCCTGGATGCGGATATCAATTTCAGCAACCTGGCAGTACATGGCGAATACCGTAATAAAACCCGTAACCAGAAATGGGATTTTTCTGCAAGAGGTGAGTTTTATGTAGCAGGACAGAATATCGGGGATTATGGATTTTACGGGATGTTAAAAAGACATATCAATGATTTCCTGGGAGATGTGCGCTTGTCGGTGAGCAACGTAAATAAGGAACCATCTTACGTTTTCAAGTATTTCGCCAGCACTAATGATGCCTGGTACAATACCAGCCTGTCCAAGGAAAATATTACCCAGCTGCAGTTTGCCACTGAGAATAAAAAGCTGGACTATACCCTGGCAGCCAATTATTTCCTGTTTACCAATTACACCTATTTCAGGGATTTCTATCACAGTGATCAGTATAACTCCCTGTTTAACCTGTTACAGATCACCTTTAGCAAGAAGTTCAGCATAAAACCGTTTTCCTGGTACCTGGATATCGCTTTCCAGCAGTTGCATGGCAACGGGCCGCTTAATGTACCTGCTTTCTGGACACGTAACCGGTTTGCCTTTGAGAAAAGACTGTATACGAACCTGAACCTGATGACGGGCATAGAGCTGCGCTATAACACCGGTTATTATGCAGATGACTATTCTCCGCTCACCGGTCAGTTCATTTACCAGAATACAGCGAAGATCAGCAATCCGCTCCCCGATATTGCCGCATTTGCCAATTTTCGTATCAAATCCTTCTCTGCCTATGTACGCGCAGAAAACCTGAATACTTTTATTGGCAACAACAATTATGCAGGGCGCGCTGTACCCATATAATAACTTCGCTTTCAGGGTAGGGCTCAGATGGTGGTTTATTAATTAACTTTTTGTATCTGACTATATGATGACCGGTATGGTGGCAACACGATACCGGTCATTTTTTTTATGTATCTTTGTAATTCATCATGAAGCAATTTTTTGCCATATTATTTGCCACACTGTATATTACGCTTACCAGCGGGTTTGCAGTAAACGTGCACCACTGCATGGGCAAGCTGGCGTCCATTGACCTGCAGGAAGCTCCGGCCGATCACTGCGGTAAATGCGGAAAGCCGGTAAAGGGCATGGATTGTTGTAAAGATGAGTTTAAGTTCTGTAAGGTTACCGAAACGCACCAGGCCGCAAAAGCCTTGCAATCCGATTTTGGTCCTTCCACAAACATGCAGCTGCCGGTAAGGATCTTACCTGCTTCCGTTTTGCCGGTGCAGGAAATGCTTAATGTCGGCCGCCCCCACGACCCGCCGGACATCCCGTCCGCACCTATTTTCCTCCGGAACTGTACCTTCCTGGTCTGATACAGTTTTAATGTAATGTTGGCTGCTGTCATACAGCATCCTTATTGCCTTAACTGTTATTATTCTTTTATTCAATTTTATTCATCAGACCATGAAAATAGTATCCATTATATTGCTCGCGCTGGGCCTATCTTTCGGCGCAAATGCACAATTTAAGAAAGCCAGTGTTCACGCTACAGGCCTTACCTGCGCTATGTGCTCAAAAGCTACTTACGAGGCGCTGGAATCATTGCCTTTTGTTGATAAAATAGATACGGACCTTGATAATACCACCTTTGTGCTGATCTTCAAAACCGGGGTACCGGTAAGCATCGATGCCATAAAAAATAAAGTGGAAGATGCCGGGTTTTCTGTAGGTAAACTGGTAATGACTGCCAGCTTTGACGGGGTAAGCGTACAGAACGACGCACATGTGCCGTTTGCCGGCAGCACCCTGCACTTTATGGATGTGAAGAACCAGGTATTGTCGGGTGACAAAGATCTTACGGTGATCGACAAGGACTTTGTTTCTGCCAAACAATTTAAAAAATTCAGTACCGAAACCACTATGGCCTGTTATAAAACAGGCATGATGGGCGACTGCTGCAAATCTGACGGAGCTACTGCTTCCAAAAGAATTTATCACGTCACCATTTAACAGCTGGCCGGTATATGAAAAGATTTTTAATAACAGCCCTGGTCATCATGGCCGGCTATAGTATGGCCGCTGCCCAGGAATTATATGTGAATACAGAGCCGGCGAGCAACATGCCCGCCAACTCACTGGGCATCCGGCTTTCCAATAAGGTTTTTGACATGAAGCATTCCGGTGACAATGGGATGCGTTTTGAGCCGGAAGTGATGTGGGGCGTAAATAAAAAGCTCATGTTACATGTGCTTGGATATGCCTCCAACATGATGCAGCCATCTGTAAAACTGGAGGGCGGCGGCGTATACGCCAAATACCGCTTCCTGTCGCTGGATCAGCAGCATGCGCATTTCCGTATGGCAGCCTATGTACGTGGCTCCGTGATCAATAACCCGTATTACCCGGAGATGCCGGATGGAACTCATGCCATGCGCCCGTACAACAATAAGGAACTGGATCTGGAAGGTGCCACCTCAGGCGTAAACGGAGGGATCATTGCCACACAACTGTTGCATAAACTGGCATTATCCACAACGTTAGGGTATTCCCGTTATATGAACAATGTGAAGGACAATATCCCGGACGAATTTTCCAGGAATGCAGTGAATTATAGTTTGTCGGCCGGCTACCTGGTGTTGCCCGTAAAGTATAAAAGCTTTCAGCAAACCAATTTAAACCTGTATGTGGAACTGTTGGGTAAAACCAATACAGACGCAGCAGGCAAAGGCTCCTACCTGGATATTGCCCCGGCAGTGCAGTTTATTTTTAACAGCACTACAAGACTGGACCTGTCTTACCGCACCCAGCTAACCGGAAGCATGCCGAGGAATTCCCCCAACTCTTTTTTGATCAGGGTGGAGCATAACATTTTTAATATTAAAAAGTAACCGATGTCTACAACAGATCTGTTTATAAAGAATATGGTTTGTCCGCGTTGCATCAAAGTGGTTACTAATACTATTGCCGCGCAGCAACTGAGCGTTAAGGAAATACAGCTGGGTAAAGCAGTAGTAAACGGGACCGTTTCAGAGCAACAGTTACAGCAGTTATCAGCAGCGCTTCAGCAGGAAGGATTTTTATTGATAGATGATAAAAAACAACAGCTGATCGCAGGCATAAAAAGTATTATTGTACAGGCAGTGCATCATTCAGAGCTGGATGAAATGAAGGAAAACTTCTCCACCTTACTGGCAGGGAAGTTGCAGAAGGACTATCATTATCTCAGTAATCTTTTTTCTGAAACTGAAGGTACCACCATTGAACAATATATTATTCAGCAGAAAATAGAGCGGGTGAAAGAATTACTGGTATATAACGAATTAAGCTTAAGTGAAATCAGTTACAAGCTGGGATACAGCAGTGTAGCACATCTATCGGCGCAATTCAAAAAAGTAACAGGTCTTACACCCAGTAAGTTTAAACAATTGAAGGCCCCTGAGCGTATACCAATAGACAAGATCTGAATACGCCGGGGGTAAAGAAATAAAAGTTAGTTGTTTTAGTTTTAGTTTAAAGAGAAGCTGCTGCACACCGTGGCTTCTCTTTTTAAAAAATCCGGACATGAAAAAAGTAGTTGCAGGTATATTAAAGTTTATCCAGTCACTTTTTGTGAAGAAAGACTGCTGCCGGTAGGGAATAGATGCAATAGCAGAGAAGTCCCGGGCTTCTTCGCACAAAAATTTTCAGCACAGTATTTGTAAATCCCTATCTTTACCATAGCGATTTACTGCAGATGAAGAACAAAATTTTTATTATCAGTTTGTTATGCGGATCTGGAGTGTGCTTGTTGTTAGCCTGCGTCAATAAAAAAAAGCATACCGCCCCAAAACAAAAACAGATTGTAGCAAACATCAGACAGTTGGACGAAGTGATCACCGAGAGTATCACTGAGCGATTGTCGGCCCTGAAAGATAACGAAGGCGAACTGGAAGACAGTTTGCAATCCTTCCGACCTTCAGCAATACAGGAATTTTACGGCGCTGATAAACCGGCAAGCCAATGGTCAAAGAACGGGATCACCAATCCTGCTGCGGATTCTATGCTGTATATGATCCAGCATGCGGAAGACGTGGGACTGCTGCCGGCGCAATATCATGAGCCTGCGCTGACTGCTGCATGGGAACAGATCAGCAGCGATGCTACTGCCAAAAAAGATGCCGCCCTGTGGGCAAAAGTAGACGTACTGATGACGGACGCTTTCATGAAAATGGCATCGGACCTGCGCTATGGTGTTGCGCCGCGTGATAGCATTACCCTCAGAAAGGATTCGGCATTTACGGATGAACAACTCATTACACAGTTGAAGCAGGCGCTTGAAGAGAAGAACGTAACAGGTATCCTTCATTCACTGGAACCCACCCATGAGGGATATCTTGCCCTGAAGGAAGGGATCCGGACATTCAAAGCCAAATATGCGGACTATCACTGGGATACATTACCACTTAATTATACGGATACGCTTGGCTTCCGCCAGCTGGTGTTCAACCGCCTGGTGCAAAGCGGGCATGTTGATACCACCGGCCGTGAGCTGGATTCAGCGTTGCTGAAAACGGGTGTAAAAGCATTTCAGAAAGAGTTCAATATCTATCCGGACGGGGTGGCCGGAAAAAGAACGGTGATGGCCATGAACCGCTCTGCGCACGACTGGATCATGCAGGCGGCAGTAAACCTCGATCGCTGGCGCAAACTGCCAGACACATTGCCTTCCAGGTATATCCTTGTGAACCTGCCGGGTTATAACCTGAAAGTGGTGGATAGCGGGGAAGTGGTGCTGGAATCCCGTGTAATTGTAGGCACGCCGCGCACGCGTACACCGCTGCTCAATTCCTATATGACCAATTTTATGATGTTCCCTTACTGGCGCGTTCCTTACAGCATTGTATTTAAGGAGATGCTGCCGGCTATAAAGAAGGATATCGGTTATCTCGCTAAGAAGAACCTGGAAGTAATTGATAGGAATGGTAATGCAGTGGATCCTTATACTATCGACTGGTCAAAGCTCAGTAAAGGGCATTTTCCTTATGTGCTCCGGCAAATGGATGGAATTGACAATTCACTTGGCGTGATGAAATTTAACTTCAGGAACAAGTATAGCGTATACCTGCATGATACCAACAACCGCGGGTTGTTTAAGAACGCTATGCGTGCTATGAGTCATGGTTGTGTGCGGGTGCAGCAATGGGATAGCCTGGCGCAGTACCTGGTGCGTGCTGATAGCCTGAGGCATAGTGGCGATAGTATCCGGGTATGGCTGGCACGGGAAGAAAAAAGACAGATAGATCTGCCTAAACATATTCCCATCTATCTCCGGTACTTTACTGCAGAAGGAAAGAACGGAGAGCTGGTTTTCTATGATGATATTTATGGAGAAGATAAAATATTAAGAAGGCAGATGAAGCTATAAAGTCTTCACCTGGTTAAAATAAAAAAGCAGCGGAATGATATTCATCCCGCTGCTTTTTTTATTATTGATAAATTAAGCCAGTTTCGCTTTCAGTGCGGTATCCAGCGCTTCCAGGAATTCTTCGGTATACAGGTAGTGTTTACCATGTTCTACTTTATTTCCATGGATACAAACAGCCAGGTCTTTTGTCATTTTACCACTTTCCACAGTTTCGATACAAACCTGTTCCAGTGCCTGGCAGAAGTTGATCAGTTGCTGGTTGTTATCCAGTTTACCACGGAACTCCAGGCCGCGAGTCCATGCGAAGATGGAAGCGATGGGGTTGGTGGAAGTTGGTTTACCAGCCTGGTGATCGCGGTAGTGACGGGTTACAGTACCGTGAGCGGCTTCAGCTTCCATTGTTTTACCATCAGGAGTGATGAGAGTGGAAGTCATCAGGCCGAGAGAGCCAAAGCCCTGTGCGACGGTGTCAGACTGTACGTCGCCGTCATAGTTTTTACAGGCCCATACAAAATTACCGTGCCATTTCAGCGCGCTGGCCACCATGTCATCGATCAGGCGATGCTCATAGGTTAAGCCGTTGGCCTGGAATTCAGCTTTAAATTCCTGTTGATAGATTTCTTCGAAGATATCTTTGAAACGGCCATCATATTTTTTGAGGATGGTGTTCTTGGTGCTCAGGTATAAAGGCCATTTTTTCATCAGTGCCTGGTTGAAACATGCACGGGCAAAGCCTTTGATGGATTCGTCGGTATTGTACATAGCCAGTGCAACACCATCGCCTTTGAAGTTGTATACTTCATGTTCAATCACTTCACCGTTTTCGCCTTCAAACTTAATGGTCAGTTTACCCTTTCCTTTTGTAACGAAATCGGTAGCGCGGTACTGGTCGCCAAAAGCATGACGGCCAATGCAGATCGGCGCAGTCCAGTTTGGCACCAGGCGTGGAACATTCTTTGTTACAATTGGCTCACGGAATACGGTACCATCCAGGATATTACGGATAGTTCCGTTGGGTGATTTCCACATCTGCTTCAGGTTAAATTCCTTTACACGCTCTTCATCCGGTGTAATGGTAGCGCATTTGATACCTACGCCTACTTCCCTGATAGCATTGGCTGCATCAATGGTTACCTGGTCGTTGGTAGCATCGCGGTGCTCCATGCCCAGATCAAAATATTTGATCTCAACATCCAGGTATGGAAGTATCAGTTTATCCTTGATGAATTTCCAGATGATTCGTGTCATTTCATCACCATCCAGTTCAACTACCGGATTAGCAACTTTAATTTTTTCTGCCATTTCGGGTTTTTTAAAATTAGATTAAAAGCATTTCACAACAATTATTCAAGCGAGTCCCAATTGGGATAATCACGAAAAATACGAATAGCTGTGAAAAAAACAAAATTTCACGGAAATTGTCTTGGAACACTGATTACGCTGATTATACTGATTTGTTTGATTTAAACAAGCTGGGAGATGGAAGCGGATTTTGTCTTTTCCAGGATTATGATGATTATGATGATTTCGGGGATATTTTAATAAATAATTAAAATGGGTCGGGGAGATAAAAGTGGGTTTATCCACTTCTATCTCCCCGAATTATATAAAAATTAATCAGCTTAATCAGCGTAATCCTGAGTCAGACAAACTCCGCTTCCATCTCCCCAACCTGTTTAATTCAAAAAAATAAAATCAAACAAATCAGTATAATCATCATAATCCTGAGTCAGACAAAATCCGCTTAGTGCTGCATTTGCTTGATCACTTCATCCGCAAATTCGCTGGTTTTTACCAGGGTGGCGTCATCCATCAGGTTGTAGAAGTCGATGGTAACGCGTTTGCGCATAATGGCGGTGCTGAGGCCGTGAACAATGATTTCAGCGGCTTCTTTCCAACCCATGTATTCCAGCATCATTACGCCGCTCAGGATCACTGAAGACGGGTTCATGGTGTTGGTATTGGCAAAGCGTGGCGCAGTGCCGTGAGTGGCTTCAAATACAGCATAGCCGGTGAGGTAGTTGATGTTGGCGCCCGGAGCAATACCAATACCGCCTACAGCCGCCGCTAATGCGTCGGAGATATAGTCGCCGTTCAGGTTCAGGGTAGCTACCACAGAGTAATCCTGCGGCGCCAGCAGTATCTGTTGCAGGAAGTTATCTGCAATTACATCCTTGATCAGCAGCTTTCCTTTTGCGGTGGCCACTTTCAACTCTTTATTGGCTTCTTCCTCACCCAGTTCTTTCTTGGTTTTTTCCCAGTGTTCCCAGGTATATACTTTATCGCCGAATTCTCTTTCTGCCAGTGCGTAACCCCAGTTTTTGAAACCGCCTTCGGTGAATTTCATGATATTGCCTTTATGCACCAGGGTAAGCGACGGGCGCTTATGTTCCAGCGCATAAATAATAGCGGCACGTACCAGTCGTTCTGTACCTTCAATGGATACCGGTTTAATACCCAGGGAAGAGGTTTCTGGGAACCTGATCTTCTTAACGCCCATTTCATTTTGCAGGAAATCGAGCAGTTTTTTTGCTTCAGGTGTACCCGTCATATATTCAATGCCGGCATAGATGTCTTCGGTATTTTCGCGGAAAATCACCATGTCCACTTTTTCAGGGTGTTTTACCGGGGAGGGCACTTTGTTGAACCAGCGTACAGGCCTTACACAGGCGTAGAGGTCCAGTTCCTGGCGCATAGCAACGTTCAGGGAGCGGATACCGCCGCCAACGGGAGTTGACAGGGGACCTTTGATAGACACCAGGTATTCTTTCAGTGCATCCAGTGTAGCCTTTGGCAGCCATTCGCCTGTTTGCTGGAAGGCTTTCTCACCTGCCAGTACTTCTTTCCATTCAATTTTCCTGTCACCGCCATAAGCTTTCTCTACAGCTGCGTCGAATACGCGTACACTGGCTCTCCAGATGTCCGGGCCTATTCCGTCGCCTTCTATAAATGGGATGATGGGTTGTGCAGGGACCTGTAACAGGCCATTGTTCATCGTTATTTTTTCTGCCGGCATAAAACGGTTTCTTTATGCGTTACGTAATTGTTGTAATCGCGTGCAAAGGTAAGGCTTTTCAGTTTACGCAATGGGAAGATTTGCTCTTTATTCCGCAAATTTAACACCTGCATATAACTTTTTGCTTATGTTAGGATTAATGTTATTTTGCTGCTCATTTTTTTGCAGCAACAAAATTTCAGCTACCAGCATGATACCAGTTACGTATCTCGCCCTTGGCGATAGTTATACCATAGGTGAACAGGTTGCCTATTCCGAATGCTTTCCTGTACAGGCCGCCGCCTTGCTGCGGGAACAGGGCATAGCAGTGGAAATCCCGCAGATCATAGCCACCACAGGCTGGACCACCGGCGAACTGGAAGCCGGTATCGCTGCTGCTCATATACATAAAACTTACGATATAGTAACGCTGCTGATCGGCGTAAACAATCAATACCGTGGCCGCCCGGTGGAAGAATATGCAGCGGAGTTTACCGCCCTGCTGCAAAAGGCCATTGCCTTTGCAGGTAATAATCCGGCCCATGTGGTAGTGCTGTCTATCCCCGACTGGGGCGTAACGCCCTTTGCGGCAGACCGTAACCGGGAGCAGATCAGCCGGGAAATAGATGCCTACAATGCTGTCAATAAAACTATCGCAGGGGAATGGCTGGTGCCCTACCTGGATATCACGCACTTTACCCGGGAAGCTGCGCAGGACCCGGAACTGGTAGCGGCAGATGGGCTGCACCCTTCAGGGAAAGACTACAGCCGCTGGGCAGCAGCATTGCTGCCTTTATTGCTGCAGGCATTGCGCTGAGACGAAAATTTACCCTACTTTCATATCCAAGAAAACCTGAACAAATGGAAAGCCATATTGTAAAAATCCTGGCTGTAGCCCCTGTAACACACAATGTCCGCCAGTTTACCGTGGAAAAGCCCGCCGGATACACCTTTGTGCCCGGCCAGGCCACAGAAGTATCTATCAATAAACCCGGATGGGAAGAAGAAAGACGCCCTTTTACCTTTACAAGCCTTACCTCGTGGGATCAACTGGAATTCACCATTAAGATTTACGATGATCATAACAGCGTTACCCATGAACTGGGGCTGCTGAAAGCCGGAGATGAACTTATCCTGCACGATGTATGGGGTACCATTCATTATAATGGGGAAGGCGTATTCATTGCCGGGGGAGCGGGCGTTACCCCCTTTATTGCCATCCTGCGCGATCTGCAGCAGAAGGGCCAGCTGGGCAACAACCAGTTGATCTGTTCCAATAAGACCCTGGCAGATATTATCCTGAAAGATGAGTTTGAAGCCATGCTGGGCCACCGCTTTATTAATACCCTCACTGAGCAGGAGGTACCCGGCTACGATCATCATACCATCGATGAAAGTTACCTGAAAGAGAAGATCCGTAACTTTAACCAGCATTTCTATATCTGTGGCCCCGATCCTATGGTGCAACAGCTGAAAGCCATCCTGGTAAAACTGGCCGGAAACGATGCCCTGGTAACGGTGGAAATATAACCCGTCATTTTCACCGGCTATTTCCTGCTTTTTACCGGTTAGGGTGCTTTATTAGCCTAAACCCTGTTTCCAATAACAAGGGGCCGTTCTACATTTGTATCATAAACAATAAAACAAATGAGAAACGAAGATATCGAAGCATCAAGAAGAAAAGGCCGTTTTGTAGGCGGTGCAGTTCTTATCATCGTTGGTGCCTGCCTGTTATTACAACGCCTGGATCTGAACCTGCCCCACTGGCTGTTTTCCTGGCAAATGATCCTGATAGCGGTCGGTATCGTTATTGGTGCAAAACATAATTTCAGGTTGGGAGGATGGATCGGGATGGTTTTGCTGGGCGGAATCTTCCTGGCAAACGAAATATTGCATCTGCCTTATGCCTCCGCCAAGTTTATATGGCCGGTAGCATTGATCCTGGTAGGAATTATGCTGATCTTTAAAAGGAATTATCCCGGTAAAGATCGGGCAGCCCGGAAAAAGAGCTTCGGTGCAAGCCAGGAGTTTGCAACCGGTGAAGATGTGCTGGAAGCCACTGCCATTTTTGGCAGCGTGAATAAGGTGATCATGTCCAGGGACTTTAAGGGAGGCGACGTAACCGCCATTTTCGGAGGCGCTGTACTCAACTTCATGAAGGCAGATATCAACGGTGCCGCTGTAATAGACATATCAGCCGTTTTTGGTGGTTGTGAAATTGTTGTGCCGGCCAACTGGAAGATACAGGTGGATATTACTACCATCCTGGGTGGCGTGGAAGATAAACGGCACACGGATCTGATAACCAACGGCCCCGCTGAAAAGCTGCTGATCCTGAAAGGCGCCTGTGTATTCGGTGGCGTGGAAATAAGAAGTTACTGATCATAAAATATCCATATCTCAACCTTTATTCTATCTTCTCCAACTTTTAAATTTAATTTTATGCATTGGTTTGTTGCGAAAGTTGTATACCAGATCATCTGTGGCGAAGGCAATCACACCCCGCAGTTTGATGAACAATTAAGATTAATCAGCGCTGTTACCAAGAAAGACGCCTGCGATAAAGCCCGCGAAATTGGTATGCAGGAACAATATGCTTTTAAGAATCAACAACAGGAACTGGTACAGTGGAAGTTCATCAATGTACCGGAGGTATATACCCTTGACCAGCTGACAGATGGCATGGAACTGTACTCCCGCATCGAAGAACCGGGAGATCCTAATTCCTACATCGCCTGGCTGCAGATGAAATCTGCCCAGTTACAGGGCCAGCAGTACATTGAGCTTAACGTATAACAAGAAAAAACGGCTTCTTTGTTTAAACAATTGATGAAAGGCAATTCCTGGTGGGCTTTCCTCACTTCCTTCGCCATATGGATGTTCTTATATGGCGGGCTGTTGTGGTACTGGTACGACCTCCCCATCTGGGAATCCGCTACAGACAGCGCAATACACGTGATACTACTGGGAGCCGCCGGTATTATAATCAGCCATAACGTGGCTTATTACCGCCCGGCAGACGGCACCATGAAGTTTGGCTACGTGGCCATCGTGAGCTTTTCCCTGTCTGTACTGTGGGTATGCCTGAGCCGCTGGCTCCTCGTCTCCGCCTTTCCCGACAACGCACGGTATATCAACTGGCTGAATAATGCTATTCCCATCCATGCCTTCGTTGGATGGATGCTGATTGCTGGCATCGGCTTCAGAAGCCAGATGTGGTACGATGTGGAAGAACAACAGGAATCCCGCGACCGTAAAGAAGCTACGGAGAAAATAGTAAGAGAAGCAGAGCTCTTTAAACTGCGGCAGCAACTGCAGCCGCATTTCCTGTTTAACAGCCTTAACTCCATTAACGCACTGATCATGCTGCGGCCCAAGGAAGCCCGCCAAATGGTGTTGAAGCTTTCTGATTTTCTGAGAGGATCCCTGAAGCGGGAAGATGACCAATGGATCACACTTGCCGAGGAACTGAACTACCTGCAGCTTTACCTGGATATAGAAAAGGTGCGGTTCGGTCATCGGTTAACCACCAACATTGCTTCCTATGAGGAGACAGAGAACATGCTGCTGCCGCCCATGCTGCTGCAGCCTGTAGTAGAGAACGCCATTAAATTCGGACTATACGATACCACTGGTGATATCACCATCAGCATAAAAACATGGTCGCAGGATAATATGTTGCACATCGCGGTACAAAACCCGTTCGACAACGAACTGCAGCAACCAAACAAAGGAACAGGCTTTGGTTTATCGTCCATACAACGCAGGCTCTACCTGCTGTTTGCACGACAAGACCTGCTGGAAACCTCCGCTGTTGAAAATATATTTACTACCACTATTAAAGTACCACAATCGCATGATAAAAGCAGTATTAATTGATGATGAGCCATTGGCCAGGGAAGTGGTAAAGGAATACCTGTTAAACTTCCCCCAGATAGAAGTAGTACAGGAATGTAATGATGGATTTGAAGGGTTAAAGGCTATACAACAACATCAGCCGGATATTATTTTCCTGGACATTCAAATGCCCAAGATCACCGGTTTTGAAATGCTGGAACTCGTGGAAAATATGCCTGCAGTGATCTTTACAACCGCCTTTGAAGAACATGCTATCAGGGCTTTTGAAGTACATGCGGTCGATTACCTGCTGAAACCTTTTTCCAGCGACCGCTTTGATAAAGCGGTGCAGAAATGGCTGGATCATTTTCAAACAGCCACCGCCGGTAACAACACGGAAGCACTGCTGGAAACCGCGGCAGCAACACCTTTGCAAAGCAATCGTGTGGTAATAAAGATCAACGGGAAAATCAAGATCATCCCGGTACAGGATATCCATTACCTGGAAGCAGCAGATGACTACGTTAAAATAGTAACGCAGGAAGGCAGCTTCCTGAAGAATAAAACAATGTCGTTTTTTGAGAAGATGCTGGACCCGCAACAGTTTACACGGGTGCACCGCTCTTATATCCTCAATGTAAACCAGGTAACCCGTATAGACCCTTATGAAAAGGAAAACCACCTGGCCATCCTGCGCAGCGGTGCAAGGGTACTGGTAAGTAAAACCGGTTACCCGCGGCTGAAGGCGGCGCTGGGACTGTAGCGGAGGTTGTCTGACTCAGGATTATGATGATTTTGCTGATTTTTATTTTTAGATACTTGTAATTATTATTAGGAGAGATGAAAGCGGATATATCCGTTCTCATCTCTCCTAATATTTTATAAAATAAAATCAGGGAAATCAGCAAAATCATCATAATCCTGAGTCAGACAAACTCCGCGGAGATCAACGTGCGAAAAGTTTTTCCAGTTTTTCTTTTGGGAGGATCTTCTGCACCTGCACCCCCCTCGCCACTACACGGCCATTGCAAACGGCTTCGTAGTTACAGGTAATTTCGTGATGATGTATCCGTGTAATAACGGCAGTAAAATCCACCCGGCTGCCGGCTACGGCTGGGGAGAGGTGATCCACGGTAAGCCGGGTGCCAATACCTTCTTCATGCCCCTCCTTCATTTCCAGTACAAACAACCGGCAACACCATTCTGCATCCCGCGCCAGTGCAAAGGTGGCATATACGGGATGAACACTGCCGCTGTCGAAGGTGGCACAGTCTTCCTGCCGCACCGTGCGACTGAAATGCCTGGTATCTCCCGGCTTAAAAATGGAAAGCATATATTTATCGTTTACCCGTTATAGTTAGTATGTTTATTGCACCACCAATACGGGGATCTTTACCTGGTGCCTTACCTGGTTGGCGGTTTCCCCATACAGCCAGTCTTTGAAACCCCGGTGCCCGTGCCCTCCCAGTACAAGGAAGTCGGCCTTTTCCTGGCGTACAATGCGGGCAATTTCACGGGCCCGCCTGCGGAACCCAAGCACGCCTTTGGCCTTGATATTGCGGCTTTTCAGCAGGGCAATATAAGTATCCAGCTGTTCCTGGTCGCGGCGTGTTTCCAGGTCGTCTGATTCTTTCCCGAAGTATTTGGCGGAGGCGCTTTCCACGATGTGAATAAGGATATACTGCGTGTGTTCATTACCGTGAGCAATGGCGTTGGTCACTATGTCCTTATCACGTTGCGAAAAATCCAGGGCCATTGCAATGCACTGATAGGAAGGCTTTTCCATTTCTCCCAGCGATACCTGCGTGGTATGGATACCGGCAGCTGCATCTTCGCGGTAACGGCGCCGCAGGGGATATACAATGGTGATGAGCAGCAGCACCACGAAGCCGATGCAGCCGGCCATAATCAGTCCATCTACAAATATATTCCCGGTACCAGACATATACTCAAAGGCTTCTGATAATACCATCCGCATGTTAAGGTACACCAATAAACTGGTGACCAGCCAGCTGAAGATTTTAGTGACAGGCTTAATGGCGAATGCGCCCATTGTCTTTTTATCGCTTACAAAATGGATGAGTGGGATAATGGCAAAGCCGAGCTGCAAACTGAGCAGCACCTGGCTGAACACCAGGAGCGCGCCTACTTCTTCATCGCCGGCAATGAGTATTACCAGCAGGGCGGGGATGATGGCCAGCAGCCGGGTGAGGAGCCTGCGCAGCCAGGGGTTGATACGCAGACGCAGGTAGCCTTCCATTACAATCTGCCCGGCCAGTGTACCGGTTACCGTGGAGCTTTGTCCTGCCGCGATCAATGCCACTGCAAACAGGACCGGCGCCAGCTTGCTTCCCAGCAACTGATCCAGCAGCCGGTGCGCATCCTGTATTTCCGCCACATCTGTTCTGCCGCTTTTGAAAAATACGGTGGCCGCCAGTATCAAAATGGCGGCATTCACCAGGAAGGCGAGGTTCAGCGCAATGGTGCTGTCGATGAAATTCATTTTAAGAGCCTGCCTGATACCTGTATCATCCCGTTTTATTTTCCGTGTTTGCACCAGGGCAGAGTGGAGATACAGGTTGTGCGGCATCACGGTGGCGCCAATAATACCAATAGCGATATACAGGGCGGTGTTGTCGGGGATGGAAGGAATAAAACCTTTCACTACCTCGTTCATCTGCGGTTTTACCAGTATCAGTTCCACGAGGAAGGAGGCGCCTACAATGGCAACAAGACTGATAATAAATCCTTCCATTTTACGGATGCCATAGCGCTGCAGAATGAGCAGGAGGAAGGTATCCAGTACGGTGAGGCTCACGCCCCATACCAGCGGCAGCCCTGTCAGCAGCTGAATACCGATGGCCATTCCCAGTACTTCCGCAAGGTCGGTAGCTGCTATGGCTATTTCTGCCAGTATATACAGGATGAAATTTACCAGGGGGGGATAGGTTTCCCGGTTTGCCTGTGCCAGGTCACGCCCGCGCACAATACCCAGCCGCGCGCTCAAACTTTGGAGCAGCAGGGCCATGAGATTACTCATGAGCAATACCCACAATAATTTATAGCCGTACTGGCTGCCACCTGCCAGGTCTGTGGCCCAGTTGCCGGGGTCCATATAACCTACGCTCACCAGGTAGGCGGGGCCAAAGAAAGCGAAAATCTTTTTCCACCTGGATTTTCCGTTTGTTTCTACACTCTGATGTACCTCACTTAACGATGCTGATGAATGTGTATGCTCGATGCTCATAGTATATGCTGATGATTATAGAGGTCTGACCATAATATTTTTCGCCACCTGTTCGCTGATGGTGATGGGAGATTGCCCTTTTACTTTTATTTCTATGGAATTATCGTATTCGTAATGAGCTATGATTTCCAGCTGGGTGCCAAGCTTTATCCCTTTGGCGTTGAGAAAGGCCAGCAGGGCGGTAGACTGGTCCGTTACGGCGGTTACCACCAGCCGTTTGGCATTGGCCTGATCCAGCGAGGTTTGAGGGCGGGGTTTGACCAGTTTCCCGTTGGCATCCGGGATAGGGTCGCCATGAGGGTCTATTACCGGGTTACCCAGGAATTCGCTGAGCCGGTTGGTAAGCTTTTCGCTGCGCACATGCTCCAGCTCCTCTGCCAGTTCATGCACTTCTTCCCAGCTGAACGATAGTTTATCCACCAGGAAGCACTCCCACAGGCGATGGCGGCGCACAATCTGCAGGGCCGCCTTCCTGCCGTCGGCGGAAAGCGTAATACCCTTGTATTTCTCGTATTCAATCAGTTTCTTCTCTTTCAGCTTTTTAGCCATGTCAGTAACCGATGCCGGCTTTGTATCCAGCTCATATGCCAGTGCATTGGTGGTAACTACCGCATCGCCCTCCTGCAGTTTATAAATCGACTTAATATGGTTCTCCTCTGCGATCGATAAATTCATGTTATCTAAAATATTATTTAGACAAATCTAAATAATAATTCTGAACATTTATCTATCCGGTATGTTTTTTGATTTTTTAACGCGCACATATAAAAATTATATATAACTTTTCGCCCAGAATTAACTATTGTAATGAAGCGTTTCCTTTTATTATTACTGGCCATTGGTATGCTGGCAGCCTGCAAATCAAAAAAGAAAAAGGGTGATGGCAATGAGCCCATGACATTTGAAGACTTTCAGGCATTGTTTACCCCTGGTACACTGCCCTACAGGCTTACCCCGGACACGCTCCAGCTGAAACAACCGGATTCATTGCGGCTGGATACTGCTGCCATGCGGTTTTTAACAGATACCCTCACGAAAGGTGATTTCTCCAGAAGTGAGCCGGTGAAATATTTTCCGTTGCAGCGGATCCCCGGCAATACGGTGAATTATATGACAGTAAAGGCTACAGGCAGGTCGCAATCTGTAGGTTATCTCTGCTTCCTGGATAAAAAAGGCAAATACCTGGGCAGGATACGTGTAGCCAACACCGGTAGTGCTGATGGAACGGTTACCTCCCTGGTAATAGACAGCAAGAATGTAGTAAAGATCAGCAGTGAAAAGAAACTGTCGGGTAGCCGCAGTGCATTGAAGGAAGATTTTTATATGGTAAATCCCGATGGAACTGTGACATTGATCATGACTAACTCCAACGGGCCTACGAATGCGGGACAGATCTTTAACCCGATCGATACCTTACCACGTAAACATAAATTTTCCGGCGACTATACTTTCGGCGATATGAATATTGTATCCATCCGCGACGGGGATGATACCAAATCATTTCAGTTCTTTATCACCTTCTCAAAAGACAACGGTAACTGCAAAGGAGAACTGAGCGGAAGAGGACATTATATTGGCGGTAACAGGGGAGAGTACAAAGACAAAGAATCATCCTGCGGCATCGCTTTCCAGTTTACCGGCAATCGTGTCAGCATCCGTGAAATAGGTGGTTGCGGCGCTTATCGGGGTATCAAATGCTTTTTCGAAGGCGGCTTCACGAAGAAGGTGGAAAAGAAAAAGAAGAAGTAGAGATCGCCTTCGGCGATTTAAATTGTCTGTTGCAGGATTAAACTGATTACGCTGATTGGATTTTGTAATGATTTTAAAAGATTTAGGGAGATAAAAGCGAATATAATTTCCTTTTATCTCCCTAAATTATTATTAATCATAAAATCACAACATGATCAAATCAGGATAATCATGATTAATCAGTTTAATCCTGCAACAGATAATTTAAATCGCCGAAGGCGATCCCCACGTTTTTTCAAAAAATATTTGGTGAAATAAAAATAGTTTATACCTTTGCGATCCAATCGAACGAAAGGGACGATAGGTTAGCAACAAAAAGGGAGCTTAGCTCAGCTGGTTCAGAGCATCTGCCTTACAAGCAGAGGGTCACTGGTTCGAATCCAGTAGCTCCCACACAAAAGTAGTTTGACATATTTCCGAAGATCTTTAAGAGGGAGCTTAGCTCAGCTGGTTCAGAGCATCTGCCTTACAAGCAGAGGGTCACTGGTTCGAATCCAGTAGCTCCCACACAAAATTGTTTGACATATTTTCAGAAGATCTTCAGGGGAGCTTAGCTCAGCTGGTTCAGAGCATCTGCCTTACAAGCAGAGGGTCACTGGTTCGAATCCAGTAGCTCCCACACTACACAATTAAAAAGGTCCTGCAGAAATGCGGGACCTTTTTGCATTTAGCCACCGGCAGCCGGTAGTAACCATTATTTTTTGAATATCCGTTTCACTGCTTTACCCAGCTTATTAAGGTTTGCAATCTGTTCCTGGATGGGCGCCAGCGTAAGATCTTCCGATTGCAGCCCTGCTTCCAGTGAATCAAACTCTCTCTGTTCCGGGTATAAAAGGATCACATTATTGTCTTTGAAATGACGCTCCAGTTTAGCGGGAATACCATCCATATACGCATGATAGGAAAGCGTGCTTTTACGGGCGGTAACCACCACTACCAGGTCGTCGCGGTTGATTTCCCTTGAAAGCACCAGGAAATCCTCGATGGTATCAAACTGCCGGAAACCCAGATCCACGCTCATCTTTGTTTGCTCCGCAAATGCCGTGGTAATGGTTTGTGTTTTTTCATTACAGAAAACCAGTAACCTGGCGCCTGCCTGTTTGGCGAGCATAAACATTTTTTGCATGTAATGCAGGAAGCCCAGCTCATATTCTGCGTTGGGCGGTATTATCAGCGCCATCTTTTTAGTGGTGTTCAGGGGGGAATGGAAATTACATACATATACCGTTTCCCATACACGCTGTAAAACGTTATCCAGCGTAGTACCAAAAATGTTGCCCAGCCAGCGGTCGGTGGTGCTTGTTTTATCAGTCCAGCCAAGTATCACATCGCTGATCAGCAGTTCTTTTGTAGCACGTGTAATACCATCGGAAACGTTGAGATCAATACGGGTAACTACCTGTACATCACTTTCCGTGGCGGCGGCATGTATCACAGCCTTTTCCAGCATTTTATTGGTGAGGTGAATCTTTTCTTTTGCCTCTTCATTATCCTGTACTACCGCCAGCGGGTAAATAGGCGTTTGGGCGCTGTGATCTTTGATCATTACGGCAAAGTCGAGCAGCGCTTCAATACGATCGGGGTTGGAAACCGGCACCAGTATACGTTCCGGCTGATCGTCCGGTTCCGGTTTGCTTTCCGCTTCCAGGATGGCCAGCCGGCGGCCGGCATTTTCTGTAACAAAAGAACCCACCAGGCAGGTAATAAGAATAAGTATCACGGTACCGTTCAGTACATGTTCATCCACAATATGCATATTGTACCCGATGAGTATTACTGCGATAGTAGCGGCGGCATGTGCGCTGCTGAGCCCGAAGATCACCTTGCGCTGGTTGGGGCTGTATTTAAAAACCAGCTGTGTGAACAGGGCCGCCAGCCATTTGCTGCTAAGCGCCATCAGCGTGAGCGCGCCGGCTATGATCAGTGCTTCGGGGCCTTTCAGTAATACCCTCAGGTCTACCAGCATACCAACACTGATGAGGAAAAAAGGAATGAAAATAGCGTTGCCTACAAATTCGATGCGGTTCATCAGCGGGGAGGTATGAGGGATCAACTGGTTGAGCGCCAGCCCGGCAAGGAACGCACCGATAATACCTTCTACACCAGCCAGTTCTGCCAGGAAGGCGGAAGCAAATACCAGTGCGAGCACAAAAATGAAATGCGAGGTTTTATCGTCTTTTATCTTCTTAAAAAACCAACGGCCAAGCATAGGCATCAGCCAGAGGATAATAGCGGCAAAAATGGCCAGCGAAATGCCCAATCGTACCCAGAAATAAGTATTGAGATTACCAGCCTGCGCACCGGTGATCACTGCCAGTATCAGCAGCACCGCTGTATCCGTAATAATAGTGCCGCCCACTGCCACGGTTACGGCTTCATTTTTAGTGATGCCGAGCCGGCTTGCCAGCGGGTAGGCTACCAGCGTATGGGTGGCAAACATGCTGGATACCAGCAGCGTAGCCATGAAGTTAAACTCCAGCACATAGGTACACACCACGTATCCCATTGTAAGGGGAATAAAGAAGGTGAAGGCGCCGAACACCATGCTCCGGTAGCGGTTCTTGCGAAATTCGGTCATATCCAGCTCCAGGCCCGCCAGGAACATAATATACAACAGCCCGGCCTTGGCAAAGAGGTCGATACTGTCTTTCTGAATTATTTTAAAACCATGATCACCGATCAGCATACCTGCAATGATCAACCCTATAATACTGGGTATCCGCAGCTTACGTAACAGGATAGGCGCCAGCAGTATTATAAACAATACCAGCGAAAAGATCGGCACCGGATCTTTCAGCGGTAAATTAGTATTCATCAGTAAAACCAGTCCGTTCATCATAACCATTTTTTAAATTCGAAGCATCCTGAAATCCGCAGATCTCTGCTAAATATGGATAAATTAACGAATAATCCATGTAATTTTGCATAAAGCTTTTATTAAAGATGAGCGATCATACAAGTACAAAAGGACTACCGGAGGAAGAGACAGATGTGCTGGTGGCGGAAGATGAGCAGTTTCCGTTCAGCCTGGTAGTCTGGAATGATGAGGTGAATACATTCGACTGGGTCATTTCTTCACTGATGGAGGTTTGCGGGCATACGCACGAGCAGGCCGAACAGTGTGCGCTGATTATTCATTTTAATGGAAAGTATGCTGTGAAACAGGGCGAATATCTCAAGCTTCGCCCCCTTTGTGAAGCCCTGCAGGAGAGAGGGCTTAGTGCCACTATTGAAGAAATGGCAGGCAGCTGATCCCTGATATGACTGTTTTTCGTCTTAATAAACAATTGGTTTTTCCACCTGTTCAGCTTTCCGAGCCGGACGGATTACTCGCCGTAGGAGGGGACCTGTCAGTGGAGCGGTTGCTGCTTGCTTACCGTTCCGGTATTTTCCCCTGGTACGACGAACCGCCTATTTTGTGGTGGAGCCCTGATCCCCGCTTCGTATTATTCCCCGATGAACTGAAAGTATCCGCCAGCATGAAACAGGTGTTGCGTAAAAAGCAATTCCGGATCACTTTCAATGAAGACTTTGCAGGTGTGATTGCCCGCTGCAGCAGTATTCCCCGTCCCGGCCAAACCGGCACCTGGATTACGCGGGAAATGCAGGAAGCCTATATACGGCTGCACCAGGCAGGCTATGCCATGTCTGTAGAATGCTGGCAGCATAATGAACTGGTGGGTGGCCTCTATGGTGTTAAAACGGGTCCTTTCTTTTTCGGGGAATCCATGTTTGCTACCGTGAGCAATGCCTCCAAAGCGGCGTTTATCACTTTTGTGCAAACTTATGCACATGAGCTTCAGATGATCGACTGCCAGGTACATACCGACCACCTGGCCTCACTGGGCGCAGGATTTATTACCAGGGAGGAATTTCTGGAGATCATCGGTTTTTCGTAATTTGCCTGTCTTCTGATCAATAACTCCAATTTCCTGGCACTTAAATTTTAACCACGATGAAAAAGTTACTACTGCTGCTGACAATAACCGTTTTTTCAGCAGTTACCGCCTTCCGCCCTGTACCGGGCGTAAAGGAAGACAGATCCCTTCTCCTGGCTCAGCTACAGCAAACAAAGGATCAGCTCCTGAAAGATGTGCAGGGCCTCACGGATGCGCAATTGGAGTACAAGCCCTCCACCGACCGCTGGTCGGTGATCGAATGCGTGGAGCATATTACCCTGATTGAAAAAGCTATCATGGAAGGAGAGCAGAAACTGGTACAGCGGCCAGCCAACCCCGAAAGAAGAAAAGACATTAAAACCACGGACGAACAGATCATTAAAAACGTGGAAGACCGCAGCCATAAAGTAAAAGCGCCTGAGTATGGCATTCCCAAACACAACTACTCCTCCAATGCGGAAGCGATCAAAGCATTTACAACCCAACGCGATAAACTCATCGAATATGTAACCAGCACCCAGGACGTAATGCGTGATCACATTACCGACCACCCTGCGCTGGGGCCTATCGATGCTTACCAGTTGTTATTGCTGGATGCCGCACACACCAACCGCCATACGCAGCAGCTCGAAGAAGTAAAGGCAGACCCGGGTTTCCCGAAGTAATACAGCCATCCCTGCTGTTTGGCATGGTATAATCATTGCCGGTGCACGGGTATCTGTTTATACTGAAAGCTGAAAGTATGAATCTGAGACCGCGCACCGACATCACCGAATCCGAAAGGGCACAGGGAATGAAGCTGATCATAGGCGACGGGCTGGCGGCTGAAGCCATGATCACGCTTACCGGAGGGGCATTCCTGGTGGCAATGGCACTGTTGATGGGAGCCAATAACCTGCAGATCGGGTTGTTGTCCGGCCTCCCCACTTTCACCAACGTGTTCCAGTTAATATCCATATGGCTGGTGCGCCGTAGTAATAACCGGCGACTGGTAACAGTGCTGTGCTCCCTCCTGGCCAGGATCCCGTTACTGCTTATAGGCGCCATTCCCCTGCTGTTCCCGCAAACGGGCAATATCAATTTCCTGATCTTCTTCCTTTTCTTTTTTTATTTCTTCGGCTCGATCGCCGGGCCCAGCTGGAACGCCTGGATAAAGGATCTCATTCCCGAACAGGTCATGGGGAGTTACTTCGCCAAAAGAAGCAGCTACACACAGGGATTGAATGTGATATTAAGCCTGGTGGCCGCTTTTGGCGTGGATTATATCCGGCGGTATTATCCTGCCTATGAGCTCACTACTTACTACTATATGTTTATTGCTGCCGGTATTGCCGGTATTGTGGGCGCATTTATACTGGCGGGCGCAGTAGAGCCACAGTCTTACATGGACAGGGAAAATTTCTTCAGGTTGCTTGCACGCCCGCTGAGGGATAAAAACTTTCTCCGTCTGCTGGTTTTTAATTCCGCCTGGGTGTTTGCCCTGAATATAGCCACTCCCTTTTTTACGGTATTCATGATGCAGGGCATGCACCTGTCTCTTTCTGTGATTACCATATTGTTGATGGTAAGCCAGCTTACAGGCGTATTTACTTTCCGTATCTGGGGAGTATTTGCAGACAGGTACAGCAATAAGACCATCCTGGCCATCAGTGGCCCCTTATATATTGCCTGCGTAGTGGGATGGTGTTTTGTAGGGATTTATTCGGAGATGTATGCCAATATGATATTGCTGGTGCTCATCCATATTTTTACCGGTATTGCCAATGCAGGCATTAACCTTTCTCTGACCAATATCGGGCTAAAACTGGCCCCGGTAAAGGATGCTGTGGTATACTTATCCACACGGAATATTATCACTGCTGTTTTCTCCGCAGTGGCGCCGTTGGTAGGTGGTTATGTGGCCGATTTCTTTGCGGCAAGGCATTTACAGATAGATGCCACCTTCACCGGCCCGCATACTACAAAGGTTTTACACCTGGTGGCCCTGCATCAGTGGAGCTTCCTGTTCCTTATCAGCGCCATCCTGCTGTTGATGTCGCTGGAATTGTTGTTGCTGGTAGCGGAAAAGGGAGAG
This sequence comes from Chitinophaga sp. OAE865, assembly GCF_040546735.1. Lineage (NCBI taxonomy): Bacteria > Pseudomonadati > Bacteroidota > Chitinophagia > Chitinophagales > Chitinophagaceae > Chitinophaga > Chitinophaga sp. OAE865. Next base: position 2,372,758 of record NZ_JBEPOF010000001.1, read on the forward strand.
GTTGGAAAAAATATTGTGGTACGCATTATGCGCAGCAGTATCAAAAGCAACCTGAAAGATTACTTCCTCATAGGCAACCTGATCTCCTGGCATGATCATTTCCGGGGCTTCCTGCTCCGGAGAAAATCCGGTTAGCGCAGGTCCCAGTCGATCAGCTGGTTATGCCATTCCTGGCGGAAAGGAGTGGTTACTTTGATATAGTTATCCGTATAGCCTTCCATCATACCATCTTTCCCCAGCGATTCAAACAGCACTTTCCTGGTTTGATGCAGGTGCTGTTCATTAAAGAACTGCTGCTTTTTGTGGCTGAGGTTGCGCAGCATTTTGTTGCGCTCGTTTCTGGTATGTACAGGCACTACCGGCCTGATCTCCAGTGCAGCGGTATTGGGGCGTTCGGAGTAGGTGAATACGTGAAGATAGGATACATCCAGTTCATGCAGGAAATCGTATGTTTCGCGGAAATGCGCATTGCTTTCACCGGGGAAACCTACGATCACATCCACGCCAATGGCGCAATGCGGCATAAATTGTTTGATCAGGGCTACTTTTTCTGCATACAGTTCACGGCGGTAGCGGCGGCGCATGAGGCCCAGTATCTCGTTACTGCCGCTTTGCAGCGGAATATGGAAATGAGGCATGAACCTGCGGCTGTTGGCTACAAATTCAATGATCTCATTGGTGAGCAGGTTAGGTTCTATGGAAGAAATACGGTACCGGGAAATGCCCTCTACTTTATCCAGTTCCTGCGCCAGTTCAAAAAAGGTTTCTTCCCTTTTTTTCCCGCCTTCAAAGCCTTTACCAAAATCGCCCAGGTTTACGCCGGTGAGCACAATTTCCTTCACACCGTTGGCAGCCAGGTCCTGCGCGTGTTTTACCACGTTGGCAACACTGTCGCTGCGGCTTTTGCCACGAGCCATTGGAATGGTACAAAAGGCGCAGGTATAGTCACAGCCATCCTGCACTTTCAGGAAGGTGCGGGTGCGGTCGTTCAGCGAATAGGAAGCATGAAAACTATTCACCTCCTCAATATCGCAGGAGCAGATCTTCGCGCTGTCTCCCTTGGTGAGCGTTTTGAGGTGTTCGGCGATATTAAATTTCTCTGCCGCACCCAGTACCAGGTCCACGCCTTCAATAGAAGCAATTTCTTCAGGTTTCAGCTGGGCATAACAGCCGGTGATCACTACCATGCTGCCCGGCGCGCGGCGCTGTATGCGGCGTACCAGCATACGGCACTCCTTATCGGCATTATCTGTTACAGAACAGGTATTGATCACATATACATCTGCTGTTCCATCAAAATCCGTTTTTACAAACCCATCCTGTTCCAGTAACCTGCTGATTGAAGAGGTTTCTGAAAAGTTCAGCTTACAGCCGAGTGTATGAAATGCTACTGTTTTTACCTGTTCCATAAAGGGAGGCAAAGGTAGGAACTTTTTATGTCATAGTTAGGTAAGGAATTTTTAACTATTTTGCGCGCCGTTCTGTTGCTTTATGAAATCAATGCAAAAATATCTTCCGGTTTTCCTCTTATCTCTGCTGTTGCTGGCCGGCTGGCAGCAGAAATGGTGGAAAAGCACGCCCGCTCCCTCCTCTACCGGCAGCCGCCCCGTTGTGGCCCGTAGTAACTCCGGCAGCCCCGCCATTGCCGGGGAAGTGATCAACAGGCACGCCCACCTGGAATATACGAAACACGCCATCTGTCGGATGGATTGTCGCCAGGTGACAAGGGCAGAAGTGGAGGAAATCCTTGCCGAAGGAAAAGTTAACCCGGAAAAATCCAACCCCAACGATCATCCCTGCCCAACCTATGCGGTGGAAGGCTATTCCAGCGAAGGACAGCATCTCCGGATCGTTTTTGCGCCCTGCGATTCACTGAATGCTAAAGTAATTACCTGTATAGATCTTGATAAGGACTGGACCTGCCACTGCGATTAATTCAACGCCTCTTTCCGCGTAATTCGTAATTTTCTTCGTAGTTTTCCGCCATATTAAACCTTCAGAGGCGTCTATGAATTTTTTACTGAAACCGTTGCGTGTTATTTATGTGATATACGCCGCTGCTGTTTTCCTGGGCATCATGTTCCTGATATTGCCGCCTATTTTCCTGGCTTCCCTGCTGGGCAGGCAAAAGGGAGGTAATATTATATTTTATTTTCTCCGTTTCTGGGCGCATGCCTGGTTCCCGCTGGCAGGCATGTGGGTAACACGCAAATATTTATGCGAGCGCGACAATGAGCCCTGCATCTACGTGGTGAATCACCGCTCTTATCTCGATGCAGCCATCGCCGTGAAAGTAATGCGGCTCCCGTTCCGCCCCCTGGGCAAAGTGGAAATGTCCCGGATCCCCTTCTTCGGGTTTATCTATAAAAATTCAGTAGTACCGGTAGACCGTTCCAGCGCAGCCGCCAGGGCGCGCAGCGTACGGGAGATGATGACAGCCCTCAAAGCGGGTATCTCCATCCTCGTATTCCCGGAAGGCACCACCAACGACACCGATCAGCCACTACGCCCTTTCCATAACGGTGCATTCCGCATGGCCATTGAGCTGCAGAAACCGATTAAACCGGTACTGTACCTAGATGCAGGCCATCGCTTACCACATAAAGGACCCATGCACCTTTCTCCCGGTAAATGCCGCGTGGTGTTCCTGCCGCCAATACCTGTTACAGGAATGACGCTGGAAGATATCAATACCCTCAAACAACGGGTGTTTGATGCGATGGACACCGAATTACGTAAATATCATAAATACCCAACCCTGCAGCCAATAGGATGAAGTACGCAGATGTAATATTGCCGTTGGCGCTACCCAAAAATTACACCTACTCGGTTCCTGAAAATATGTCCGGCCTCCAGGTAGGATGCAGGGTAGCCGTGCAGCTCGGAAAACAGAAAAAGTACGCCGGTATCGTGAAAGCTATTCACGAACAGGCCCCCCTGTATAAAACAAAACCATTGCTGGATATGCTGGACGCATCGCCCATCGTATATCCTACCCAGTTAGCCTTCTGGGAATGGGTGGCCAGCTACTATATGTGCACGGAAGGAGAGGTGCTGAATGCCGCACTGCCGGCCCACCTCAAGCTTTCCAGCGAAACGCTCCTGCTTTTTAATGATGCCTTCGGCGACGACTTTACCTCTCTCGACGATGATGAATACCTCATCGCGGAAGCCCTGCATATCCGTAAGGAACTGCGCATAGAGGAAGTACAAATGATCCTCGACAAATCAGAAGTATATTCTGTTATCAAGAAACTGATAGAGAAAAAAGTATTGCTGGTATATGAGGAACTGAAAGAAGTATATAAGGAGAAACAGGAAAATTACGTGCAATTGCATGCACACTACCAGGAAGAAGAGCAACTGGCAGCCCTCTTCAACGATATGGGCCGGGCCCCGAAGCAAATGGAATTGCTTCTCGCTTATCTTCACCTGCTGAAAACACAGGGCGCTGTGCTGCAGAAAGAATTGCTGAAGAAATCCGGCGCCACAGTAGCCCAGCTGAAAGGCCTGGTAGATAAAAATATCCTGTGGGTGGAGAAACGTACGGTAGACCGTATCGCTACCGGCAAAATGGATGCACAGATCGATTTTGACCTGAGCCCTGCACAGGAAAAAGCATTGGAGGAAGTACAAACGCATTTTAAGGATAAACAGGTAACCCTGCTCCACGGGGTTACTTCCAGCGGTAAAACGCAGGTATATGTGAAGATGATGGAGGCTTGCCTGGCCAGTGGTAAACAGGTACTGTACCTGTTGCCCGAAATAGGACTTACTGCGCAGATAATCCGCCGGCTGCAAAAGCACTTCGGCACCAGCATTGGCATTTATCACTCCAGGTTTAATAATAACGAGCGGGTGGAAATATGGAACAAGGTGAAAACAGGCGAGCTGCGCATCATACTGGGCGCCCGTTCCAGCCTGCTGTTGCCCTTCCCCGACCTGGGCCTGATCATCCTTGATGAAGAGCATGATGCGTCTTATAAACAACAGGACCCCGCGCCCCGTTATCACGCAAGGGATGCCGCCATCTATTATGCCGGTCTCTTCAAAGCCAAAGTGCTGCTGGGCTCTGCCACGCCATCCCTGGAATCGTATTTTAACGCCCAACAGGGAAAATATGGACTGGTTGAACTGAAAGAACGGTTCGGCGGTGTGGAAATGCCCGTTATAGAAATAGTGGATATCAAAAAGGAAATGGCTGAGAAAACTATGGACGGCCATTTTTCTTCTGCGCTGAAAGCTGCCATCACACAAAGTATGACTGATGGAAAACAGGTGATCCTTTTCCAGAACCGCCGCGGATATGCGCCTTTCCTGCTATGCACTACCTGCGGCTGGATACCGCATTGCAAACAATGCGATGTATCCCTCACATATCATAAAAACCAGGATAAGCTCCACTGCCACTACTGCGGCACAAGATATCCCTATGTGCATACCTGCGATGCCTGCGGCTCTCAAACCATTGAGCCCAAAAGCTTTGGCACGGAAAAAATAGAGGACGACCTGCAGATGGCTTTCCCGGAAGCCCGTATCGCCCGTATGGACGTAGATACAGTGAGAAATAAAGACAGCCACAATAAACTGATCCAGTTGCTGGAAGACCGCAGTATTGATATACTTGTAGGCACCCAGATGGTGGTGAAAGGATTGGATTTTGAAAACGTAAACCTGGTAGGGATCCTGAGCGCAGACAATCTCCTGGGTTTCCCCGATTTCCGGGTGAATGAAAGGGCCTTCCAGATGATGGAACAGGTAAGCGGGCGCGCCGGCCGTAAAAACGGGCTGGGTAAAGTACTGATCCAGGCCAGCAATACAAGGCACCCGGTATTGCATTATGTAACAGCGCACGATTATAAAGCGATGTTTGAAGCGGAAATTGCCGAGCGGCAGGTATTTGGTTACCCGCCTTTCTTCCGTTTACTGAAATTAACTATCCGGCATAAAAACCAGCAGACTGCAGAACAGGCTGCACAGATCCTGGCCAGCTGGCTGCAACCGCATATAGGCGCCCAACTGGTTGGACCGGCAGCACCACTGGTAGCAAGAGTACGTAACAATTACTTACAGGAAATGCTGATCAAACTGCCCCGTGAAACGAGATTGATTGCTCATGTAAAAAGAGTGTTGCAGGAATTCATTATCCAGCTTAAAACGGAAAAAAGATTCCGTTCCGTGGTGATTATCCCGGATGTAGACGGCGTATAAAGCTATTCTTTTACCAGTACCAGGTCCTGTTGCTGGAGCACCTGCATCCTTTTCAGCAACTGCCCGAATGCAGCTTTACTGTTGCCGGAAAAGTCGGTTTGCTTATACCACTCCAGCACAAAAATGCGCAGCTGGCCGCCATCCTGTTCACACCGCATTTTAAAGCCCAATGCACCTTCTTTATCATTGATCTCTGCAGAGAAATCTGCCTTATTCGCTACCTTATAACCGGTTGGCACGGGGATGACTATACGTTTTTCCTGGTAATAGGGAAAATTGATCTGCACCGGCAGATCGCCGGGCGGAAGCGGCATCTCGGCAGTCAGGTTATTTCCCAGCAAAGGTCCTGCGTGGATCACTATACTGTTTTCTTTATTTTCTACGGAAGATGTGTTAAGCAACGTACTGTTCAGCAATACAGGCTTATCAAGGGAGCGGTTATTAAATACCTCGTTTTCGGCTTTTACTTCCAGGGGCTTCCTTACGCCGGGTTCAAAAGGAAGGATGGCATTATATACCTGCAGCCGGCCCTCCGGTGTGCTGCCGGTGCCGGCAAAAGCAGTTTTCAGGTTAGAGGCAGGGTAACCTCCAAAGGATTGCTTTACTTCCCAGGTAGGATCCGTTACCGACCGGAGCGTGGCTTCCAGGGTGATGTTACTGAGCGTATACGGTGGCGCCGGTGTTTGGATAAAGTCTGTGAGCACCTTGTTTTCCGTGCCTACCAGGGTATCGCGGCAGCGCAATGCCGGAATGCCGGTCTGTAAAGAGGGGTAACATGGAAAGCGTGTATTCATTTCCGTGGGAGCCAGTGCCTGTTGCACCGCCGGGAAATAGAGCAGCACATTAGTGGGCAGTTGCCGGTATACCAGCTGGCTGTCCATCAGCAGGCTGTCGCGTGAGGTAGTGAATAATACCTGGGTTTGAATATTCAGCATATAATACACCGCATTCAGCAAACGGGTGAAGCCCGCTTTTTCTGCCTGTTTATTGCGGATGATGGAAATGATATCCACTGTTTCGCCGGTTTCGGAAGGCGCTACCAGGCTGTAATTGGATTTTATATATTGCTCCACCAGGTAGATCATCTGTGGAAGCGGGAGACGTTGTTTTACAAAAGGCCATTTCTGCAGTTCTTTTTCCAGTTGTTTGAATTCCGCTTTGGATACCGCTACAATGGGAATATAATTATCTTCCCCAAATTTCTGCCAGGTCATACGCACGGTATCTTTCCCTTCTATGGCCTGCTTCAGCCCGAAGTCAACCCGTTTCAGTTGCGGCAGGTAAAAGAACAGGTCGTTGGCGGGAAGATCCGGCACGTGTTGCATATTCAGCCAGTAATAACGGTTGTTGCCGCTAACGCTGTCCTGCAATGCAGGCAAACCGGCACCTGGCTTTATCACAAAATCAAGTGTTTTGGGGGCTATTAATACATAGCTGAGCTGGTTGCAGGGGATGCCCGACTGGAGGTAGTCGGTGCCCGCATAATCGTATTGCACCTTCAGGCTCATTTCATATTCGATCTCACAACCGGCTTCCAGTACGAGGTTATTAGCTACTATGGCTTTCCGCCCCTGGTTCATCTCAATCATCCTTACTTCGTCGTTCAGGTTCGTTATGCTGCCGCCGGGATGTATCACCCTTATGCGTAGGCCACGCAGTGCTTCGCCTGGCTCCATGGACATTACCAGCCGTGTGAGGCTATCCGCCGCGCGCTGTGTATTAACCCTGATATTTTTATACAGCATTTTATAATGCGAGGTGGCCTGTGCCTTATCACGGGTGCTCACATTAAAATCCCTGACTATCCTGTAATCAAGGATAGTATAAGGATCATTTGCAGAAGAAGTGGTATGCAGTTGTGGATTTTCTTTCCATATCCCTGGAAAGTAGCTGTTCACCTGCGCTTGCATAGATAGCGGCAGCATGGCAATAGCTGCAACAGCCAGAAGAAGGGCCCATTTTTTCATACGCGCTAAAGATAAGACGCAATTCCGGATTTTCATGACTCGCCCATGCTTTGGATAGCATCGGATTCATAGATGCTCACTCCTTCATCATTCTCTTTTGCAGCTACTATCATGGCGTTGGCAACGGTAGCGGCTTTGATACCCCGGTATTTTTTCCATCTTCCCTGTAATAAAAAATAGAACAGCTGGATAAGATATCTTCCTATCCATTCACCTAAGCGGAATTCTTTACGCTGGCCTATCAGTACAGAAGGACGGAAAATATTCACACTGTGGAAACCCGTTTGCTGGATAGCGTCTTCTGTTTGCCCTTTGGTGCGCAAATAGAAGTTGCGTGAGCGGGGATTGGCGCCAATGGAAGACATCAGCAGGAATTGGGAAACGCCTTGTTCCTTCGCTATCCTGGCGCATTTTACCGGAATGCCATAATCCACCGCCCTGAAATTTTCCTGGCTGCCGGCCTTTTTAATGGTAGTGCCAATGCAGCAGAAAAGGATGTCGCCCTGCAACGCTGCGGCCAGGCTTTCATCATCATCAAAGTCCACGATAATGCTTTCCAGTTTCGGCCTGGCATGTGCCCATGGCTGCCGCACCAGTACCTTTACTTTGCTGAAGGCAGGGTCGTGCAGCAGTGCTGCCACCAGGTGCGTGCCTGTAAGTCCTGTTGCGCCTAATACAATTGCCGTTTTATTCATGGAACCAGATTATGGGATGTATGATTTCTAAATGATTTGCGGCTATCTTTGCTGACCATAAATTTAAGTTATTATGCAGGTATCAGAAAATGTTCTGCTCAAATCATATAATACTTTCGGGATCGACGCCACTGCACGTTATTTCGCGCCATTTTCCTCCGTGGAAGAGCTGATGGATATTACCAGGCGGCAGCAGCAGGATGGCCTGCCCCGGATGATCCTCGGCGGAGGCAGCAATATCCTTTTCACTCAGGACTTTAATGGCTGGATGCTGAAAAACAATATCAAAGGCATCAGCGTTACCGGAGAGGATAACGATTACGTATATGTGAAAGCAGGAGCAGGAGAGAACTGGCATGGGTTTGTGCAGCATTGTATTGCGCAAAACCTGGCCGGACTTGAAAACCTCTCACTGATACCCGGCAATGTGGGCGCCAGTCCTATGCAGAATATCGGCGCGTATGGCGTGGAGATAAAGGATGTGTTCCATGAACTGGAAGCCTTCCACCTGGACGATCACAGTATGGTTACCTTTAATAACGCCGGTTGCCATTTCGGCTACCGTGAAAGCATCTTCAAAAAGGAATACAGGAACCGGTTTGTTATCTTGTCTGTTACCTACCGGTTAAGCAAGCGGCCGCATTTTAATACCAGCTACGGCGCCATCAATGAGGAGCTTCAGCGCATGAATGTGCAGGAGCTTTCTATCCAGGCCATCAGCCAGGCGGTGATCAACATCCGTTCTTCCAAATTACCCAATCCTGCGGAAATAGGGAATGCGGGCAGCTTCTTTAAAAATCCTACGGTTACGAAAGAAGTTTATGAAAAATTACATGCGGAATTTCCTGGCATGGTGGCCTATCCTGTAGCAGATGATCATTTCAAGCTGGCCGCAGGCTGGCTTATTGAGCAATGCGGCTGGAAGGGATACCGTAGCGGCGATGCAGGTGTTCATGCCCGGCAGGCATTGGTACTGGTGAATTACGGCCAGGCAAAGGGCAGTGACATCTATCACTTGTCCCAGCAGGTGCTGGATAGCGTGAAGAACAAATTCGGCGTAGAACTGGAGCGCGAGGTGAATATTGTATGATCGCCTTCGGCGATTAAAATTGTCTGACTCAGGATTAAACTGATTAACCGTGATTACCAGGATTTGATTATGTTGTGATTTTATGATTAATAATAGTTAGGGGAGATAAAGCAAATATATTCGCTTTTATCTCCCTTAATCTTTTAAAATCAATATTGATCAAATCCTGGTAATCACGGTTAATCAGTTTAATCCTGAGTCAGACAATTTAAAGCGCCGAAGGCGCTCCCTACGCATTAGCGCGGATATGCGCCATGATCTTCCCCGCGTGCTCCCTGGAGTTCTCAATGAACCACACATGAGTGTTCATCCCGCCACAAACCACACCGGCCAAATAAATGCGCGGCATATTGGTTTCCATAGTAATCGGGTTATAGGAAGGCAACCTCAGCCGGTCGTCTGATAAGGCGATGCCTGATTTTTCCAGCAGGCTGAAGTTGGGCTGGTAGCCGGTCATGGCGATAACAAAATCGTTGGCAATAGTGATAGGGCCATCTGGTGTTGCAATGTCCACTTCCTTATCACGGATGGCGGTGAGCGAAGATTTAAACCATGCCTTGATGGAACCTTCCTTTATGCGGTTTTCAATATCCGGGCGTACCCAGTATTTTACACGGGAGCCAATGTCTTCCTGGCGGATCACCATGGTAACGCGTGCGCCTTTGCGATAGGTTTCCAGTGCAGCATCTACGGCGGAGTTATGTGCTCCTATCACTACTACGTCCTGTGTGGCATAAAAGTGAGGATCCTTATAATAGTGGGTTACTTTAGGAAGCTCTTCGCCAGGGATGTTCAGCAGGTTGGGAATATCGTAAAAGCCGGTAGCAATTACCACGTGGCGTGCATGATAGGTACCTTTGCCGGTAGTGATCGTATATTCGCCGCCGTTAGGCGTTACCTGCGTTACCTCTTCAAACAGTTTTATATTCAGCTCATGTGAAGTGGCTACCCGCCTGTAATATTCCAGTGCTTCCGGCCTGGTAGGTTTCGGGTTGATAGACACAAAGGGCACGTTACCAATTTCCAGTCGCTCAGAAGTGGAGAAAAAAGTCATGTACAACGGGTAGTTATACAGGGAATTCACCACGCATCCTTTTTCAAGGATAATATAGCTCAGTCCTGCTCTTTTGGCTTCCAGTCCGCAGGCGAGGCCAATGGGGCCGCCGCCGATAATCAATACATCAAACGCAGCATTCATACGGTCATATTTTATTTACAGCGCTGCCATATAATCCAGCAGGCGGTACATGGTTTCAGTGTTTTGTGTAAGCAGGTTAGCGTGTTGCAGTATCTTCTCTTCACTTTGTACGAACGGTCCTCCTGCTGCAATGGCGTTGCTGCCATGCAGGATCATTTCCTGCAAACTTTCTGCCGTTAATTCCAGGTGGAACTGTAGGCCTATTACCCGGTCGCCGTAAATGAAGGCCTGGTGACTGCAGGCTGCGGAGGCTGCAAAGCGGGTAGCGCCGGCGGGTATATCAAATGTATCGCCGTGAAAATGGAAGGTGCTGAAATGGGAGGGCAGTACGCCTTCCAGCGGAGCGGCCCGCTCCTGGAAGCTCACATCCAGCGGGAACCAGCCTATTTCAGGCTGCGTATGCGGGTATACGTTGGCGCCCAGTGCCGCCGCAATCAGTTGTGATCCCAGGCAAATACCCAATACTTTTTTATTCTGACTGATAGCTTCCCTGATAAGCGCTATCTCTGTAGTCATCCACGGATGATGATCCTGTTCATATACGCCCATTGGCCCTCCCATGATGATGAGAAAGTCGGCAGCCGCGAGGGAAGATGTGTCGGTGCTTTCATACCAGCGGGTGTGGGTTACTGTGTGCCGGTGATCGTTGGCCCAGCCGGCAATACAGCTTAATCCTTCAAAAGGTACATGCTGAAAGTAGTGAATATGCATATGCAGAGCGCTAAATAATACACCGAAGATACGGCTGCTATTTCACTTCTGCTCTTACTACCCTTAAATATTCATAGCCTTTCATATGCCTGCTCTTTTCGCCGAAATATTTTGCGCGGTAATCATCGGCGCCGCCATCGTAATGCAGTTGCAGGTGATAGGATTCCAGGTAGGCATACAGCTCTTCCGGGCAGATACCGAAATCCCAGTTTTCACCGGCACGGCGCAGCAGCCGGTTAATGCGTACAAATCCATAAAAGGCTGTCGGGTTTTCCAGCACTGCTTTTTCCACATAAGTGAAAATGATCTGTGTGCCCGGATGAAAATTCTTCACATGATGAAAGATTGTTTCCGCCTGTTTGGCTTCCTGCCTGGTAGTAAGCCCTTCCCAGAGGAACAGTGTTTTATAGTGCGAGCCATAGAAGAGTTTGGGAAACACTTCGGAAATCTGCTGACGGTTCATATCCAGCTCCACGTAATCCACATGAATAGTGGGCAACCCCACCAGGGCCGACAGGATCTTCTTCTTTGTATACTGAAGCGTGGGATGATCCATTTCCACATAATGCAATGGCATGCCAACATTGAGGCGGTGCGCCCTTGTATCAAATGTAGCATTGAGAATGATCACCTGGTTAATTCCCTGTGATTTTACCGCATGAATGATCATATCATCTATCAGTCTTGTTCTGGCAACAGCAGCGGTGAAGCTGCCCGGCCAACGGAACTGGATACACGCAGTAACAATTCTCCTGATGAAGGGAACCATACAACCTGCCAGTATAAGCTGGTAGAACTTCGACAGGAAAGCGCCGGCAAAAGGATCGTATAAAAGACGTTCTTTCTCCGGTTTGGTACTTTCTATTGCCCGGAATGCCGCCATGTAAGTGCCGGATTTTGTAGCTGGAGACCGGCTCATAGATTGTGTGTAGTCATCATCGTTATTGAGATAAATGCTGCCAGTATCACAAGAATCAGTGATCAAATATATGTAAAAATGAGAATAGGATTATCACGGGATTTTCCCCGGTATCAGGCCATAAAACAAATAACCAGTAAGGTACCGGCACTGATCAGCACCCATAGTATAACCCCGTGTATCAATGGTTTGCGGCCTATACAGCGTAATGCTTCCCGGCTCAAATGGGTACCTATCAGGAACAGCGTGAGGGATAAGCCGGTTTTGGCGCTTTTTACCAGGAAGAGACCCGTTGGCTGAAACTGGGGCATCCAGGTATTAAGTGCCATGGCGCCTGCAAATACAGCAATAAACCAGGGGATCCTGATGTTGCCGGTATCCGTTTTAAATAAGAGGGTAGTTATGAATGCTACGGGAATGATCCATAAAGCGCGCGACAGCTTCACGGTGGTAGCTACCTGCAGTGCTTCATCTCCATATTTGCCGGCAGCGCCTATTACAGAGCTGGTATCGTGAATGGCAATGGCGCTCCAGAGGCCAAACTGCTGCTGGGTTAAATGCAGTCCGTGACCCACTGCAGGGAATATAAAAAGGGCCAATGCATTCAACAGGAAGATGATGCCCAATGCAGCGGATACCTGTTTTTCCCCGGCTTTCATCACGGGTGCAATAGCAGCTATAGCGCTGCCCCCGCAAATAGCTGTGCCGCAGGAAATAAGATGAGACGTTTTTTTATCGATCCCCAGCAGTTTGCCCAGCAGTGCGCCCGTTAGTAAGGTAGCAGCAATAGCCGCAATGGTGAACAGGAATCCTTCTTTACCGGTTTGCAGCGCGCTATGCACATTCATGCCAAAGCCCATTCCAATGATCGACAATTGCAGCAACCAGTGCGTAATGCGCGGGGTGACTGCCGCAAAAGGGTTGCCGCTGGTTTGCGCCAATGCTACTCCCAGCAGCAAAGCTACAGGCGGTGTTACCACCGGCAACAGTGTGATGGCTGCTGCAGTGAGGAAAATTATTTTCTGTGTGTTCTCCGGCAGCCAGGCGGCCGCTGTATTCTGTTGTTGCATACACAAAACGTTTGTAACTGGATCACAAAGTTCCGTATCACAACCCCCGGAGTCAAATGTTTATAAGTGATAGATGATAACTAAAAGTTATGGGCTTAATCAACAGAAAGAATAAACTTGTTGAACTTCACAGCAAAATCTTCTTTCAGGCTTTTGTCGATACCATTGAGATAGCTAACGGTAAAACCGCGCTGCAGCCTGCGTACACTGCTGCCATCCAGCTGAAGGGGCCGGGCATGCAGCACACCGATCAGCTGTTTTCCCTGGAACACAAGAGCCAGCCGGTACAAGGGGCTGGGATCATCGATGCCGCTTTCATAGTTGAAATACAGCACATAGGGCTTAAGGATAGTTTCTTTTTCCAGTTTGAAATTGTGGATAAAGGGATCCATATCGTCGATGCTGCGGCCTGTATGTTGCTTCAGGTAGCTGCTTAACCCAGATTCGATGATGCTGCCATTGCGGATATTTTTCTTCTGCGTATAGCCGGTAACGGTAGCCCACATCCTTTCGCCGTTGGTAGCTACCGGTAGTTTGATATCGCGTTGCAGCACGCCTGCTTCCACGCCATTTACCTTTATTTTGCGGCCTTTGTGAAAAAGGGGTTTGCTGAATTCATCTTTCGTAATATCAAAGTCCAGGCTCACCGGGTACCAGTCTTTTTTTAGAGGTGCACAGCGTAACGGGATATAATCTGCCAGAGTAACCAGCGGTTCTCCGCCGGGATTATTCAGGATAGCGGCGGCGCCATTAATTCTTTCACCTATGATGGGAGCCTTGCTGCGGGCAGGTTTGGTGGCGGGGGCAGTGGATGACTTTTTTTTATTGTTGGCTATATCTTCTTCGTTGTCGTATTTGCTTGGTTTGTTATTCAGGTTGCACGATACCAGTAATACTGCCAGTAGCAGGCAGGGTAATTGTTTGTTGAGATGCATATGAAAGTTACTGTTTTAGGCGGATGGAAGTACTCCGGCTTCCATTCTTGCTGCATCTGCACAAAGATTGGGCCTAGAATTCAGTGAATATAACGGTGTCGGCTATCTGCAAACGGTATACCTGTTTCATGGTGGAAAACGGGTCCAGGGGCGACCAGTCCTGCGTGGTGTAAAGCTGTATGCTTTTACCCGCCAGCTGCTGCTCAAGTGTTTTTAAAGATATACCGGTATTGGTTTTACGGGAGATGTAATAAATTTTAGGGTCCTGCTTCAGGTGGATCATGATACCGGGAGGCCCGTTTTTAATTTCCTGTACTACGCCGGTAACAGGGGCACAGTTTTCCTTTTTAGCCTTCCGGGCAGATGGAATACCGGAAATAAGCAATACCAGTATCAAGGTGGCCACCAGCAACAATGCTGCTGCTGTGCCTTTTTTGTTGGCTTGTTTCTTCATGATCTGTTGGCGTAAGTCAGGTTAGGTACAGTGAACCCAAATTACAAAATATATGAATAAAAAAAGCAGGCGGTAAGCCTGCTTATATTCAAGGTATTATTTTTCTTTTTGATCCCCCGCATCTTCATCCCAGTCGTCTTCTTCCTGCCAGTCTTCATCTTCTTCCCAATCGTCGTCCTCATCTTCTTCATCGATCAGTAGGCTTTGTTCGGAGCCGGGCTCTATATGGTTTGCCCGCCAGTGGGCCACAATTTCATCTGCCTTTTTCTGTACAGGATTGAAATCGCTGATGGCGGCGCCTTCAAATTCCACTTCCACATCGGGCAGGGCTTTGAGGGTATGGAAGCAATCCTGCAGAAGGCTGATAGTGGCGGGTGCATTGCGCAGGGCGCTGTAAGACAGCCTTATGGCATCGAAAGGGCCGCTGTTGTGAAACACTTCTTCCCCGTTGATCATGGGGAAAAGCCAGATCAGCACATCATCGCCTGATTCTTCGCTGTTAAGGATACCAAAAAAATCATCGAGTTGTTCAAAACCCAATGGGGCCAGTTGTGCGAATGCTTTGTTCCTGGCTGGAAATTTAGGATGCTCTTCTCCTGTGATTAAGAATAATTCACCGAACCTTGGCTTCTCTTTTGCAGCGAACCTAAAATCAATGAGGATGTCGTTTTCCATTGATGGCTATTCTGTTTTCTACTGTAATTTAATAGTTTAATCGGAAGGCGTTGAAAAAATATTCTACTGGATAACAGCGGCCGCTATCCGGCGGTAAGCGTGCAGGTATTTGTTCAGGCGGGCTATATCCTGCTCTTTTATTGCTGTCATACGCCTGATATCCATGTTGTCGGTCAGGTCGTTGAGCTTAACCATGCAGGCCAAACGGTTCTGGAGGGTACGGTCTACGAAGTGGTTGTAATCTTCATCCTCCTCCAGCTTGGTAACACAGTAAAGGGCTGCCAGCAGGTGAGGGGCTAGTCCTTCCTGTTCAAGGGCCTCAAAGGTCCAGTCGGTATCTTCTACCACGTCATGCAGTACGCCAACAATTTTCTCGTCTTCGGTGCGCCCCATTTGCATTACCCGGAACACGTGTCCTATATAGGGTTGCCCGTATTTGTCTACCTGGTCTTTATGGGCGGTAGTAGCTATTTCGATCGCTCTGCTCAGATTCATATAAAAAAATAAAAGGGGCTGCGATGGTTATCACAGCCCCCTAAAATTATGATTTTATTTACATAAAATGATAACGTACAAATGCTTCCATGGCGGCATACTTCTGCAAGCCCAGGCGGTCGTACAGGTCGGCCGTGTTGGCGTTGCGGTCTTCAGCACGCTGCCAGAACTCGCGGAGATCTGTTCCCTGGAAAGGCACTACATCTTTCTGGCTCTGGTGGATGAAGATACCGAGGCGTTTCTGCATTACCTGGTCGGGGCTCATAGGAACGGCCATTTCAATTTCATGAATATCCCATTCCTGCCATGCGCCTTTGTACAGCCATACCCAGCAGTCTTTCGCCCAGTCTTCAGTTTTCACGATTTCCAGGGCCGCAAAGATAATGTCCAGGCACACCTTGTGGGTTCCATGCGGATCGGCAAGATCGCCGGCGCAGAAGATCTGTTGCGGTTTCAGTTTACGCAGCAGTTCTACGGTCACTGCCACATCTTCAGGTCCCATTGGTTTCTTTTCCACCAAACCGGTTTCATAGAAAGGCAGGTTCATGAAATGGGCATTTTCTTCCGGGATACCTACATAACGGCAGGTGGCTTTTGCTTCGCAACGGCGGATCAGCCCTTTGATAGCGCGGATCTCAGGAGTATCTTTCTGGCTTGGCTTCTTGGTACGGATGAATGCTTTTGCTTCATCCAGGATCAGGGAGCTTTTGCTTTTGTCAATGTCGAACATTCCTTCAAAACCTACGGCAAAGTCGATGAAGCGCAGCAGGAACTCGTCTGTTACGGCAATGTTACCGGAGGTCTGGTAAGCTACATGTACATCATGGCCTTGTTCATGCAGGCGGATGAAAGTACCGCCCATAGAAATGATATCGTCATCAGGATGCGGAGAGAAGATCAGCGCGCGCTTTTTAGCGGGTTCTGAACGCTCAGGGTGATTGGGTAACTGCGGGCCTGGTTTACCTCCGGGCCAGCCGGTAATAGTATCACGTATAGCGTTGAATTCTTCAATATTCAGCTCATAGGCAGAACCATACTGTACGATCAGGTCGTTCAAACCATTTTCGTTGTAGTCCTTATCGGTGAGCATCAGGATAGGCTTGTTCAGCTTCAGGGCCAGGCTGGTTACCGCTTTGCGGATCAGGCCTGGTGTCCACTCGCAGTCGCCGGTGAGCCATGGTTCATTGAAACGGGTGAGTTCAGCCGCTGCCTGTTCGTCGATCACAAACTTGCAGTTGGCATGTTGCTGCAGCAGGGAAGCAGGCACCTGGTCGGTACTATGCCCTTCTACAGAACGGCGAACGATCTTTGATTTATGGGAGCCCCATGCCATCAGGATGATACGCTTTGCTTTAAAGATACTGCTGAGGCCCATGGTGATAGCAAGGCGTGGCACCTGGCTCATATTCGGGAACTCATACGCATTGGCTAAACGGGTGCTGTTGTCCAGCGTCACCAGACGGGTGTGGGAATTAATGTTGGCGCCGGGCTCGTTGAAACCAATGTGACCGTTGTTACCAATACCCAGTACCTGGATATCGATACCGCCTAAGTCTTCAATACGTTTGTCGTAAGCCTCGCAATATTTCTTGATCTGGTCCTTTGGAATGGTACCATCAGGTATGTTGTACCGGCCTTCAGGAATATCAACATGATTGAACAGATGCTCTTTCATAAAGCGGTTGTAGCTCTGTAAAGCATCCGGCTCTATAGGGTAATACTCATCCAGGTTAAATGTGATGACGTTCTTAAAGCTAAGCCCTTCTTCTTTGTGCAGGCGTACTAATTCTGCATACAGATATTTAGGAGTAGAGCCGGTGGCCAGTCCTAAAATGCAATCCTGGCCGGCAGCCTGCTTTTCGCGGATCAGTGCGGCAATTTCCTGTGCTACTGCTTTGGAACCTTCTTTGGCAGAAGGATGTATTTCCACAGCAATTTGTTCAAAGCTGTCGATCAGTTCGATTTCCTGATGATTAATCGTCATTTGTAAACGTTTTTGATTAGATGCGGTTTAAAAACGAGCCGGAAAATTAAAGAATTTACTGCTAACGCGCATTTTTATGTAGCAATATTTAAATTATAATTTCTTCAGCTTATAATAAACCATTTAATATTTGATCTCGTTAATATGTTTAGCGCACAGCGGTTGAAGGCCGTATCACATTTTTGGTGTAGGAGTCATAAATGAAAACCGTTCTGCATTTTGCCGGGACGGTTTTCTCTTTTAATTGATGATAAACTCATCAGCAAACAGCCATGCACCGTTGCCTGCTCCTGGGGCCCCGGCGGGAATCTTACCAAAGTTCTGCATCTGCACTTTCACAAACTTTCCACGCACCGCCTGCAAATGGCCTCTTACTTTGCTGATACCCTGTTGTGCAAAGGTGCTTTGTTTGTATACCTCTTTAAATGTTTTACCATCGTCAGATACCGCAAACACTACCTGTTTCGGCGGGTAGATCCAGTCGCCCTTTGCATTGACAGTATTAATGCCCACCAGGTGAATATCCTGTACACTGTCCAGTTCCACTATTGCTTCCATATCCTTTCCGTTGAATCCAAACCACTCATTGTCGTTGTAAGCGGCATTCCCTTCTATACCATTTACCAGCACGAAGTTGGTATCCGGCCGGTGGCCAGCATCTGCCGCGGTCATGCTGCTGATCTTTTTAGCCAGTCCTTTGTGAAATAAAAATGCCTGGTTGTATTCATTGCCAAAAGGTTTGCCATCCAGGAACACCTGTGCGCGCAGCGTGCCGGTATGCGTGATCTGCACGGGCGTGGTATAGGGAGTCGCCTGAGGGGTAGGAGCAGTACTATCGGTGGTAAAAAATATTTTACCGCCATCCAGTTTGGAAGCCAGTATTACATCCACACCGCCTTTACCGTTATCCGTTACTTTGCCGGTCACTTCAAAAACATGTTTGGCATAGTTTACTTTTTTCAGATCCAGTCTTTTCAGATGCACTTTCAAACGTTCGGTAAAGTTGTCGTAGTTACGCTTATCTTTTGGCGACCAAAGCACTTCCGATAAAGCAGCTGCACGCGGATATACCATGTATTCGAGATAGTTGGTGTTGTTAATGTACTCTGTCCATACGTTGGCCTGCGCGCCTTTGATATATTTGGCTTCATCGCTGTTCAGTTCTGAAGGCACCGGTTCGTAGGAGTATACTTTGCTTACCGGCAGGAATCCGCCGATAGCCAGTGGCTCATTGGGGCCTCTCGACTGGTAATGATCAAAGTAGCAGAATTCGCCCGGTGTCATAATTACATCGTGTTTTTGTCTGGCTGCAGCAATACCGCCTTCAATGCCTCTCCAGCTCATTACAGTGGCGTTGGGCGCCAAACCTCCTTCCAGTATTTCATCCCAGCCGATGATCTGCCTGCCTTTGCTGTTCAGGTATTTCTCCATTCGCTGAATAAAATAGCTTTGCAGGGCATGTTCATCTTTCAACCCTTCCTGTTTCATGCGTGCCTGGCATTTAGGACATTTTTCCCAGCGTACTTTGGGCGATTCATCACCGCCAATGTGGATATACCTGCCGGGAAACAGCGCCATTACTTCGTCCAGCACATCCTGCAGGAAAAGATAAACGCTGTCGTTACCGGCGCAGTATACATCATCGTATACGCCCCAGCGGGTACCTACTTCATACGGCCCCCCGGTACAACCCAGGTTGGGATATGCAGCAAGCGCCGCGAGTGAATGTCCCGGCATTTCAATTTCCGGGATCACCGTGATGAAATGATCAGCAGCATACTGCACTACTTCTTTTACCTGTTCCTGTGTATAAAAGCCACCATAAGGTTTGCCATCGTATTTATTGTCGGCATAACGGCCTGCCATTGTTTCTTTCCGTTTGGAAGCCACTTCCTGCAGGCGCGGATATTTTTTGATTTCAATTCGCCAGCCCTGATCTTCTGTTAAGTGCCAGTGAAACGTGTTCAGCTTGTGCATCGCCATCAGGTCGATATACTTCTTTATAAAATCAACAGAAAAGAAGTGCCGGCCCACATCCAGGTGCAGCCCGCGGTAAGCAAAGCGTGGCGCATCGGTAATGCTTACGCCGGGTACAAACATAGCGTGTGCTTTTTCCACCGGCAGCAGCTGGATCAGCGTCTGTACGCCGTAAAAAGTGCCGGCCCCACTGTTGCCTTTAATGATGATGTTGTTGTGACTGGCAGTAAGCGTATAGCCTTCTGCGTTAGTACTGTCGTTACCGGTTTGCAGGAGGATGGCATTTTTATCTCCCTGCGCTTTAACCTCCAGTTCATAGCCTGTAAGTTCTTTGAGCCAGGCATTGAATAAAGCGGCTGTTTTTTTGTCGCTTTCATTGCCGGCAACAATCACGGTTTGCTTGTCCAGTAAAAAAGAATCAGCTGTTTCGCTGATGCTGGCAGGCATAGGAATGATGCTCACATTGCCCCTGGGAACAGCCGGCTGCCGTTGGGAACAGCTCCACAGGCCGGCTGCAGCCATCAGTAGGCACAGGTGAATTACGCTTTTCATTGTCATATAATGGATTGTTTTTTCTTATTTCATTTCCAGCTCACACAGCACCGGCCGGTGGTCTGATGCAACGGTTTCTTCAATGATCCGTGCACCGGTGACTGTCCACCGGTGTTTGGGAGCAATCATGATATAATCCAGTTTTATCTTCGGCGAATCGGAAGGAAATGTAGGTCCCATCTGGCTGGTTGCGTCCATGAACACTTCTTTCAGGATGTTCACTTCTTTTGATGCAGGTGCGGCGTTAAAATCTCCTGCAATAATAACGGGAGTAGCCGTTGCCCTGAAATAGCCGGCCAGTTCGTTCGCCTGTGCAATACGGTCGCCGGCCTTTTTGCCTGCATCCAGGTGAGTGGTCACAAACTGCAGGGAGCTGTCGCCAGGCAGTTTTACGGTAACAATACCTGCTGCCCTGGGCTCATTTCCTTTTCCGGAAGGTAATAAAAGGGTAGTGTTGCTGCTGATGGGAAAGCGGGAAAGGATACCAGTGCCGTAACCACCGCCATCAAAATCCATTGCCTTGGCAAAGTAGGTATACATGCCGGTGATGGAGGCCAGTTCTTTCAGCTGGTCCGACTGGCTGGTACGGCCGGTAGCGCTGTCTACCTCCTGCAGCGCCACCAGGTCGGGATTGGTGGCCAGAATCACGTTGGCAATACCCTGGAGGTCCAGTACCTGTTTCATGTTCTCCCCATGATGAATGTTGTAGGTGAGCACTTTTACTTTTTGTGTTTGTGCAAAGAGGGCGCCACCGGCCACACACACCATCGTAATAAGCAGCATTTTTTTCATATGAATATCATTTGAACGCTTCCGTTACGGGTCTTCCGGTCCACACCTGCGGTGTTTTCAGCCCGAAGATCCAGGCAAGAGTTGCAGCAGTATCGTAGGTAACCACGCTGCTTTTGATCTCTTTGTTTTTTGCCACACCAGGGCCACGGATGATCCAGGGGATCTGCATTTCTTCCATCGTTTTGCCGCCATGTCCTTTCCTGATACCGCCATGATCTGCCGTGAGCAGGATAATGGTGTTATCCCACATCCCTGCATCTTTCACAGCCTGCAGAATTTTCCCCAGCAACACATCATTCTTTGCTACCTGGTCGAAGTAAGGTTGTATATTATGACCAATATTGTGCCCCGTTCCATCGGGCTCATCAAAATGGATGAACAGGAAATCCGGTTTCTTCTCCTTGATGTATGCTACAGATGCTGCGGTAGCAAGACTGTCGTTATCATGCGTACCAAGGTCTTTGTTAACCGCCGCTTTGGGAAACAGGTAACCGATACCATCCCAGCTGTAAATAACGCCTATTTCTGCCTTTGGCTGCTGCCCGCGCAACAACGTATAAATAGAAGGAAACATTCCATACTGATCCAGTTCGCGGGAAGGCAGTTCCGGTTTGCGGCTGTCCCATTCTGTATAACCATGTACTTCAGGACCCGCGCCCATCACCATAGAGGCCCAGTTAACCGCACTGGAGGAAGGCAATACACTACGGGCCTGCAAGGTCCACGCACCGTCCTGCATCATTTGTTTCATGTTGGGGTTGTCCACTTTCGGGAAACAGTAAGCGCCGAAGCCATCCATGCCTATCAGGATAACATGCTTTACCCCTTTGACCTGTGCCTGCGCGAAGAATCCGCCAAGCAACAAGCCTGTTGCAATGATCAATTTTTTCATTTCGTTGTTCACTTTTGGGACCGGCATGTGCCGGCCGCTATAATTATTATTGGGTTTTCAATAAAGCTTTCAGCTAAACATCAACGGCTAAGATAATAATGTTTTCTCGCCTATTTCACGGATCAATGCTACTTCTTTTTTCTGTGTGGCAGAGATGCCATACTCAGGAACGCCGGGAATGCCGCCCATGCTCACATTGGGGTTGCGGTAAATCATGCCGCTTTCTTCATAGGCTTTTGCGGAAGTATGATATTCCGTAACACCGGTAGCTGTGATCAGTTGTGCAATATTAGCCGCCCGCACACCGGAGCCGGCCATAATGGCAATACGGTCGTTAGCCCTTTCCACCAGCTCTTTCAGCAGAACGGCGCCTTCCAGGGCAGTATTGCGCGCTCCTGAAGTGAGTATCCTTTCGCAGCCAATGGAAATAATATCTTCCAGGGCTTCAAACGGGTTGTCTGTCATGTCGAACGCACGGTGAAAAGTAACGCCCATTGGCCATGCCAGGTCCACAAGTATTTTACATCTTTTTTTATCCACCCGGCCATCCGGCATAAGGATACCGATCACCACACCATTGCAACCCAGTTGTTTGCTCAGTTCGATATCACGTTTCATTATTTCAAACTCCAGGTCCGAATAAAGAAAATCGCCGCCCCGCGGGCGGATAATAGGGTAGAGATCTATCTTCACTTTTTCCCTTGCCAGCGCAATGGTGCCATAGCTGGGCGTGGTACCACCTTCCAGCAGGTTGTCACAAAGCTCTATCCGGTTTGCGCCGCCTTCTTCCGCAGCAATGCAGGAGGCCACGGAACCTGCGCATATTTCGAGGGTGAACGACATAAACACAACTTTAAAGATAAGATGCAGGTACAGGGACCAGCATTGTAGTGCTGATCCCTGCCTGTCAGAAATAATGTTTTCCGTCAATTAACACATTGCTGGTGTCGCTGGTGCACACGGCATAGCTAAAGCCTTTCTGGAGGCAGTAAGCGCCATGTTCACCTTTTTTATTGAGGGCCAGGAAACCAACCTGGATTTCTTTTGCTTTGGAGGGGCTTCTTTTCACGATGCGCTCTACCGCTTCTTTACAGGCCTTTTCAGGCGGGTAGCCCTGGCGCATCAGTTCCACTACAAGATGGCTGCCTACTATTTTTATCACTTCTTCTCCAACACCGGTACTGGTAGCAGCGCCTACTTCGTTGTCTACATATAATCCTGCGCCAATGATGGGCGAATCGCCCACGCGGCCATGCAGCTTGAAAGCCATACCGCTGGTAGTGCAGGCGCCGGACAGGTTGCCGGCGGCGTCCATAGCTACCATGCCTATGGTATCGTGGTTGTACACATTCCCCGGCAGCATCAGCGGATTAAAAGCCGTGGCGCCGTTGGTGGGTGTATACGATTTATTTTCTATGTTGATGACCGGTTTGTATTCTGATGTTTTCAACCACTCTTTCCATGCTTTTTCAGATTCCGGGGTCAGCAGGTTTTCCTTTTGGAAACCGTTGGCCAGTGCGAACTGCAATGCGCCGTCGCCTACCAGCATTACGTGCGGTGTTTTCTCCATCACCATGCGGGCTACGGAAATAGCGTGAGTTACATGTTCCAGCGCGCCAACCGAGCCACAGTTGCCATGTTCATCCATGATGCAGGCATCGAGGGTAACACGGCCGTCGCGGTCAGGGAAACCGGAGAAACCAACGGTATGATTATTTGGATCTGCTTCCGGGATCTTTACGCCTGCTTCTACCGCATCCAGTGCGCGGCCGCCCTGTTTCAGCACGTCCCAGGCAGCTGCATTGGCCGCACGGCCAAAGTCCCAGGTAGATACCACAACAGGCTTCCCTTTTACCGGTCCCCGCTTCCCCTGCGAACGTGCAGGCGTTCCCGTTACTCCATCCAAAGAGAAAACAGCGGCGCTGAGGGCCGCTGTTTTCAGGAATGATCTTCTATTACTCATATAAAGCATTTTATACTTTTCTGCTGCTGAAAGTTAATCTTTCATTTCCCATGCCAGCGCGCTGGCGCCCAGGATAGCTGCATCGCTTTCTTTCAGTTCAGAGAACAGCAATTTAACCTTATTCTGGAAAATAGGAAGCAGGTTCTTTTCCATATGCTCCCGTACCGGTTTCATAATGAGGTCGCCGGCTTTGGTAAGTCCGCCGAACAGCACAATGGCTTCCGGGCTGGAGAACATAACGAAATTGGCGAGGGCTTCACCGAGTATCTTACCGGTGAACTCATATACCTCCATGGCCAGCGGATCGCCTTTCATGGCTGCTTCATAAATGAGCTTGGAATTGATCTCTTCATTGGTATGTTCCCGCATCATGCTCGGTGTATCCGGGCGGTTGGCCAGGAACTCGATAGCGGTGTTGGTAACGCCGGTAGCGGAAGCATAGGCTTCCAGTGAACCATGCGCACCTGTGCCCGCGTGCAGCCTGCCACCGGGGATCACAATGCAATGTCCCAGTTCGCCGGCGAAGCCGTCGTGGCCATAAATCAGCTGCCCGTTGGCCACAATGCCGCTTCCCACGCCTGTACCCAGGGTGATCACGATAAAGTCTTTCATGCCCCTGGCTGCACCGTAGATCAGCTCGCCCAATGCCGCTGCGTTGGCGTCGTTGGTGAGTACGGTAGGTAAACCAAATTTCTGTTCCAGCAAACTGGCTAATGGCACTACGCCTTTCCAGCGCAGGTTTGGCGCATATTCTATATTGCCGGTATAGTAGTTCCCGTTGGGAGCGCCTACGCCGATGCCTTTCATGTTTTCAATACCGCCGGCTTCATTAATAAGAATAGACAGGTGTCCGTGTAATTCATCCAGGAAGCCGTCTACATTTTCATGCTGATTGGTCAGCATACGACCATCACCAATAATATTACCCCTGCGATCTACAATACCGAATTTGGTGTTAGTACCCCCGATATCAATGCCCACCGCTAACTGCTGACTCATAATCAATTCCTTGAGATTTTAAAATGGTTTTAACTCTAAATGCGAAGAACGCGAGATAAGCAAAGCACAGCGCCGGAATAATGTAAGAGGCGTGGATACCAATGCTTGAAATGTCTGCCAGACCGCCCTGTACAGGAGGAATGAGGGAACCGCCGAGGATCATCATTACCAGGAATGCAGAACCCTGACCGGTATACTTACCCAGGCCTGCGATAGATAATGCGAAGATGCTTGGCCACATTACAGAGCAGAACAATCCGCCGCTGATAAAGGCAAATGTAGCCAGCTGCCCGGTGGTGAATAACCCGATCAGCACAGAGCCAACTCCCAGCAAACCAAAGATGGTGAGGGTTTTGGCAGGTTTGTCCTGGCCGGCGAAGAAACCTATGATCTGTACCACAATACAGATGGCATATGGATATAAAACACTGATATCATTGCCTTTGATACTGTTGGCGCCGAGAATAACACCGTAAGCTACAAAAGGTACAATTACACAGAGAATATTACGGGTTGTTTTGGAAACATTGAATACGCTGATAGCGCCGGTCCAGCGGCCAATCATCATACTGCCCCAGAACAGCGATACATAGGGATCCAGTTCTGATTCAGCCAAACCTTTCACTGTAAGGAAACCAGGATGTTTCAGCAAAGCGCCGAGATTACTGGCAATAGATACTTCCACCCCTACATAAATAAAAATGGCCAGCATACCGAGGATCAGCTGCGGATATTTCATGGCGCCCCATCCTTCGCTGTTATTCGCGGACGACATTTTAGTATAAAAGAGTATGCCTATAATACCTACAATACCTGCGATGAACATAGGCAGCTCAAATTTCAGCACCAGCCCGAGGAGGATGAAGATAAACATCAGCGTGATACCCAGCAATGACCTGGTAGCTTTCGGAGATGATTCAAAACCTTCGGTATCCTGGCTTTCCGGCATCTTCACAAAAGCGAAAATAGCAGCGGCAATCAGGAACAGGGCAATGAGCAGGAAATATAAAGTGTTGATCTTACTGATATCGGTGCTTACTTCGCCGCCTTTAATATTACCAAACAGCAGCATGCTCACGATAATAGGCCCGATGGTAGTACCAAAGGAGTTAATACCACCTGCCAGGTTCAAACGGTGAGTACCTTTGGCAGGATCTCCCAGTAAAATAGCGAATGGATTGGCAGCGGTTTGCTGCAGTGAAAATCCTAAGGCAACTATAAATAAGGCCATCAGGATAAGGGCAAAATATCCGAACGTAACGGTTTGTTTAAAATCTGTGTCCAGCACGGTAACTATCTTTTCCAGGTTGGCTTTGGAGAAGGTGGCAGCATACTGGTGATGCTCTTCATCTTTTGTAAAACCTCCGGAAACCGCGGAAAGTAGCTGGGCATTGGTGGTGTACTTTTCAGCAGATTCATTGTTGCTGATCAGGAGAGAGTAAGTGTCAGGATCCTTTTCGCGGCGGATCTTTACCTGCCTGTCGGAAGTCTGCAGCTGTTGCTCTACCTGGAAACCATTGATGTCGCTTACAGTTTCCTTAATAGGAACAATCTTTTCCTTATTCACACATGGAATCATGATGACCGAACCCAGCACGGAAATCAGCAGTCCGTATATGATACCCTTTTTATACCCGATCTTGTTGAGGATATCCACCTTTCTTGCCGTGGAAGCCAGGTACAGGATCAGGGAACCTATAAAATAGGCGCTGTAAAAAGAGAAGTCAATAAGTTGTGACTCCAGTTGGGTAAGATTAAAGTGAGATTTGCAGAAAGGGATAAAGATACTGTTGGATGCAGCCAGAAATCCCCAGAAAAAGAAAACCAGAATAAGCACAAAGAACGAAGGATGGGTACTTTGTGCGGTTTGTTTCGATTGCTGAATCATAAACGTGTTAAGTTACGGTGAAATTTTGCCGGTTAAATGTATAATTATTTTTTTAAAATTTTTTAAAAAGTCAAAATATTCTTGCAATTTAGTAATTAGGTAAAACGTTTTAGCAAAAATAATTGCGAAATATACAAGAAATATAGGAGAAGTTTAGTTATGTTCGTGCTTATCAAAAAAAATAATTCTGACAGCTTATGTCCAACCAAACAGTAACAATGAATGTACCCTCCAAGCAGGCCGGGTATGCGCAATCAATGGCTATCATCGGCATATTGTTTTTCGTATTCGGTTTTGTTACCTGGCTCAATGGAACGTTGATCCAGTTTTTCCAGATCGTGTGTGAACTGAATGTATCCCAGGCATTGCTGGTAACCATGGCCTTTTATATGGCCTACTTCTTCCTTTCTATTCCTTCTTCCTTTATCCTGAACAAAACGGGTTTCAAGAACGGGATGGCCTTAGGACTCCTTATTATAGCCATAGGCTCACTGGTCTTTATTCCTGCTGCCAACGCGCGCAGCTTCGCTATGTTCCTCACCGGCCTGTTCATCCAGGGCGCAGGATTGTCGTTACTGCAAACCGCTTCCAACCCCTATGCCAGTATCATCGGGCCAAAGGAAAGCGCCGCCAAACGCATCAGTATCCTCGGTATCTGTAACAAAAGCGCAGGCGCCCTTGCTCCATTGATCCTCAGCACTATTGTACTGAAAGGGGCCGACAAGCTGGAAAAAGATATTGCCGCAGCGGTAGACGCTGTGCAGAAAAACGCATTACTCGATAGCCTGGCCTCCCGCGTGATCGGGCCTTATGTGGCTATCGCCATCATATTAACCATACTGGCGTTTCTCCTGAAACGTTCTTCTTTACCGGAAATAGATACGAATACAGAAGATGAAGCTACTGCTGCAGCTACTACCGGTAAAACAAGCGTATTCCAGTTCCCCCAGCTGGTACTGGGCGTTCTCTGCATCTTTGTTTATGTGGGCGTGGAAGTAATGGCCGGCGACGTAATCGGCCAGTACGGAAAAGCACTCGGCATGAGCGTGGACGATACCAAGTATTTTACCACCTTTACCCTGATAGCCATGCTGGCAGGCTATGTAATAGGTATTGCCACCATTCCCAAATACCTCACCGGTAAAAAAGGATTGCAGATCTCCGCAGTACTGGGCGTACTGTTTACCGTAGCCGCTTATTTCAATACCGGGTTCTCCGCGGTAACGTTCATTGCTTTACTGGGACTGGCCAACGCACTCATGTGGCCCGCTATTTTCCCCATGGCGATCGACGGGCTGGGTCGCTTTACCAAAATAGGTTCCGCTTTACTGGTAATGGGTATTGCCGGTGGCGGGGTGATCCCGCAGATCTACAGCGGTATGTTCGACCAGCACAGCATGTTCAGCTTCCTGTACAGCAGCAGCATCGATTTCAGGCACGCATTCCTGTACTGCATGGTACCCTGCTACCTGTATATCCTCTTCTATGCCCTGGTGGGCGATAAAATAGGTAAGAATTAACTACTCCTGATATTATTTGAAAGGTTGTTCTGTTTTTCAGAACAACCTTTTTTATTTCTGAATCATTTTTATATTTTTAGGTGTAAATTTTACGTTTAATATTCTATTAATGATACAAGAAACCAGGGAGCAGTTTATCCACTTATTTGAAAAAGAGCCATTGATGGTCGTTTCCCCCGGAAGGATCAACCTGATCGGCGAGCATACAGATTACAACGACGGATTCGTTTTACCCGCAGCTATCGATAAAAAGATTGTATACGCCATTGCGCTTAATAATACCAGGCAATGTAATGTACACGCGGTTTTTATCAATGAAACCGTGTCATTCCAGCTGGAGGATGTGAAACCAACCCCGGGATGGATCAACTACCTCATGGGCATAGTGTATCAGCTGCAGGAGCGCGGGTTGGAGGTGCAGGGCTTTGATTGTGTACTGGCCGGAGATGTCCCCGTGGGCGCCGGTATGTCGTCGTCCGCTGCAGTTGAGGGCGGCCTTGTAGCGGCACTGGACCACATTTTCAAATATGGACTGGACCGTATGCAGATGGCCCTCATCGGCCAGAAGGCGGAACATACTTTCCCTGGTGTAAAATGCGGCATCATGGACCAGTTTGCCAACCTGCACGGTAAAAAGGACCAGGTAATGTGCCTCGATTGCCGCAGCCTGGAGTTTGAATATTTCCCATTCAATTTCCCCGATTATAAAATAGTACTGTGCAATTCCATGGTGCACCACTCCCTTGCTTCTTCCGAATATAATGTTCGCAGGCTGCAATGCGAGGAAGGCGTGAAAGCTATCCGGGTCAATCATCCTGCGGTTAAATCCCTGCGGGATGTCAACATGGATATGCTTAATGAAGTACGCGCCCAGTTATCTGATAAAGTATACGATCGCTGTAATTACGTGATCGCTGAAATACAGCGTGTACAGGATGCCACGGCATTGTTGAAAAAAGGCGACCTGCAGCAGTTTGGTGAGCTGATGTATGCCACCCACGAAGGACTGAGCAAACTGTATGAAGTAAGCTGTCCCGAACTGGATTTCCTGGTGTCGCTGGCAAAGGAAAGAAAAGAAGTGGCCGGCGCCCGCGTAATGGGAGGCGGTTTTGGCGGTTGCACCATCAACCTGGTAAAAGCAGACAAGGTAGACGAATACGTATCTTTTATCAAATCAAGATACCAGGATCAATATGGTAAAGAGCCGGAAGTATATGTAACGGTAATCGAAGAGGGCGTGTCTATTATAGACTAGAGCGGAGGGGATCGCCTGCGGCGATTGTCTTGGAACACTGATTACACTGATTACGCTGATTTTGATGATTAGTTGATTTTATTTTTTTAGAGAAGAAAGGGAGATCAAAGCAGATATACTCGCTTCGATCTCCCTTCTTTTATTAAAACTCAAGAGAACATCAAACTAATCATCAAAATCAGCGTAATCAGTGTTCCAAGACAATCGCCGCAGGCGATCCCCTTCGCTCTAGTACTCGTCGTTCAGCGCAAAGATCGGTGTCCTGTTCATCCAGCGGCCACGGGTAAAGTCGGGGATGAATTGTACGCTGCCGCCTTCTGCTACTGATTGCTCACTCAGCGGAGTGATGGCATACCAGGTAGCCATGTCGTATACATCCAGCGGGTATGGAGCGCCGCGTTTAATACATTCCAGGAAGGAATTCAGTACAAACCAGTCCATGCCGCCATGACCAGCGCCTGCTGCATCGTTGGCATATTTTTTCCACAACGGGTGGTCGTATTTGCCGAAGTAGCTGTTAGGATCGTTGAAGTCGCCGGTTTTTTCCCACTCATCGTATTTGCTCTTCTTCTCTATATAAATAGAGCTCTGATCATCCATCCATAAACCGTTGGTTCCCTGAACACGGAAGTTCAGCGAATAAGGACGCGGAGAGTTGGTATCGTGCGACAGCATGATGGTTTCACCATTGTTGGTTTGGATCAGGGTAGACACGATATCGCCCAGTTTGAACCGCACCTTTGCATTTGGATGATTTTCACCGCCGTTATCCACAATGTACTTATGCAAGCCACGTGATTTGGTAGCTACGGATGTAAGCGACACCAAACGGTTACCGCGGTTAATGTTGATATAGTTGTTAACAGGGCCCAGACCATGGGAAGGGTAAAGGTCACCGTTACGGTGCACAGAGTGGTTGGTTCTCCATTTGGCTTCAGACAGCGCTTTTTCACCAAACTCTACGCCACCGCCATAATATTGCTTGCCATTGTTGAATTTCACCGCGCGAAGATCGTGCTGGTAGCCTCCCTGTAAGTGGGTAAGCTCGCCGAATAAACCCTGGCGTACCATGTTCAGCACGGCCATCACATCCCTGCGGTAACATACGTTTTCCATACCAAATACAGGGATACCGGTTTCTTCACTGGTGTTCACCAGCTCCCAGCATTCCTGGATATCAGATGCGCCGCATACTTCCACCGCCGGTGTTTTACCTGCTTTCATACAGGCCACTGCCATGATGGAATGCCATTCCCATGGAGTGGCAATGATCACTGCGTCGATGTCATCGCGCTTCAGCATGTTGCGGAAATCTTCAGGGCCATTGGTGTACTCAGCTACTTTTCTTTTGCCGCCGTATACCTTTTCAATCATTGCTCTTACCTTGGGAAGAGTGTAGGCAGTGTCGGGATCAGCGAAAGCAACAACTTCCGCATCTTCGCGATGGAGGCAGAAATTCAGGTGACCAAGTCCGCGGGCGCCAACGCCGATCAGGCCGATTCTAACCTTGGGTTTCTTTTCGCTGGCAAATAATTTGGCAGAAGAGCCAAGCATAGAAAGTCCTACGCCAGCCGCTACCGTGTTTTTCAGAAAGCTTCTGCGATGCAGTGGATTTTTATTCATTGTTCAAAGTTTATCGGCGTATACATTATACGTCTTAGAAGGGACTAAATTTATAAAAATTGATTTATCAAAACCAACCCAATGAGAAATAATCTTACATTTTTGTGATAAACGGCGGGGAAAACACCACTTGTCCCGTTCCGGAACATGGGGAATTTAATAGGGGGGAAAATTTACTGATCGCGGCGCTTATAGTATGGATACTCCCTGTTTCCGCCGTATTTCCCCCGTATCTCCGCCGTATTTGAAAGGTAGTTGCCTTATATCTATATAGATACAGGTTATCTGAAGCTTATTATTGTTGCTCCCACAGGCGAAGTATGAATAGCTGTGCCGGTTCATAAGGCTTACCTGCCTTAAACGCCGGTTAAAGCTAAAATTGAATTACTAATGGGGAATTTGAGATTGAACCAATCTGATAATCTGCCCTATCTTCGCTGACATCCTAATCCGTAACTTTTATTTCCGGCAATGAAAAAAAACACGTTACTCCTCGCAGGACTGCTTGGGTTTAATATGGCAATGGCCCAGGAGATCAAGCCTTATGGCGCGCTACCTTCAAAGGCACAGGTATCCTGGAATGATATGGAATATTATATGTTCATTCATTTTGGCCCCAATACCTTTACCAATAAGGAATGGGGACATGGAGACGAAGATCCGAAGGTGTTCAATCCTACCCGCCTGGATGCCCGTCAGTGGGCGAGAACCGCTAAAGCAGCCGGTATGAAAGGCATCGTGATCACTGCCAAGCATCATGATGGCTTCTGTCTCTGGCCCAGTAAATACAGCACGCACACTGTGCGTGAAAGCGCCTGGAAAGATGGGAAAGGAGACGTGCTGGCGGAACTGTCGGCCGCCTGTAAGGAGTACGGGCTGAAATTCGGTGTGTACCTCTCCCCCTGGGACCGCAACCATCCCGAATATGGTAAGCCCGGTTATAACCAGGTGTTTGCCAATACGCTCAACGAAGTGCTCTCCGGCTACGGCCCTGTATTTGAACAATGGTTCGACGGCGCCAACGGAGGCAATATCAAACAGCCGTACGACTGGAACCTGTTCCATAGCGTGGTGTACAAGAACCAGCCCAACGCCGTTATTTTCAGTGATGTGGGCCCCGGATGCCGCTGGGTAGGCAATGAAAACGGTATTGCCGGCACTACCAACTGGAGCACGCTGAATGTAAAGGGCTTTTCTCCCGGCGCCAATGGCCCGGCTACCAAATCGCTCAATGAGGGTAATGAGGATGGCGAACAATGGATCCCTGCTGAATGTGATGTATCTATCCGGCCGGGATGGTTTTACAGCCCGGAAACAAACGATAAGGTAAAATCGGTGTCCACCCTGCTCGATATTTATTACGGCTCCGTAGGCCGCAATGGTAACCTGATCCTGAATGTACCGGTAGACCGCGATGGGCTTATCCACCCGAACGATTCTACCCGGCTGATGGAGCTGCGCCGTGTGCTGGACGCGTCTTTTAAAAATAACCTGGCAAAACAGGCAGTGGTAACAGCTACCAATACACGCAGCAATAATAAAAACGTAAAGGTGTCGAACCTGAACGATGGCACCAATACTACTTACTGGGCCACCACAGATGATGCCACCACTACGGTGATCAACCTGCGCTACAAGCAGCCGGTCACCTTCAACAGGGTAGTGCTGCAGGAGTACATTGCACTGGGTCAGCGGGTAAAAGCCTTTAGCGTAGAGATCCTGGAAAATGGCAGCTGGAAAGAGATTGCAAGGGAAACGACTATAGGGCATAAACGTATCCTGCGTTTGAAGGACTATACCACCACACAGGTGCGTATTAACATCCTGGATGCCAAAGCAGCGCCGGTGATCAGTGAGGTACAGCTGTACAGAGCGCCGGGCTTACTTACCCTGCCGCAGATTGGCCGCACAGCTGATGGAAAGGTATGGATCCGCAGCGAGTCCGGCGATACAGAAATACACTATACCCTGGATGGCAGCGAGCCTACTTTAAAATCACCGGAGTATACATCAGCCGAAGGGGGAACTGTTATCAATCTGCCAGGAGGCGGCGTGGTGAAAGCGAAAGCCTTCCTGGATAAGGGTAAAACCTCCAGTGAAACAGTGACCGCCACTTTCGACATTGCACCTGCCAAATGGAAGGTGATTTTCCCCGAAGCAGGCAACGACCCGGCTAAGGCCATTGATGGCAACACTGCCAGCATTTATGTGGCAGGTAACAAAGAGGCGTCCGCCAGGTACCCACACGAACTGCAGGTAGACCTGGGCGAAAACCTTTCCCTGAAAGGATTTACCTATACGCCTGCCGGCAGCGGCATCATTTACGGCTATGAGTTTTACACCAGCGCAGACGGTAAGAACTGGGGCAGCCCGGTAGCCAGCGGGCAGTTTGCCAATATCAAAAACAATCCTGTGCAGCAAACCGTAACGTTCAGGAAAACGACCGCCCGTTATATCCGCTTCGTAGCCACTTCACCGGCCGACGAAAACGACACGCGGGCTGCTATTGCTGAATTGGGGGTACTTACCCGCTAGGCACGGCGCCCGGAGCGGAGTTTGTCTGACTCAGGATTAAACTGATTACGCTGATTACGCTGATTTGATTTTTTAGGATTTTTAAAGATTCGGGGAGATAGAAATGGAAATGCCATTTTTATCTCCCTGAATCATTATTATAAAATGCAATGGATATTTTAAAATCTCTAATCTTCTAATAATCAGTATAAAATCACAATATTATCAGCGTAATCAGCGTAATCAGTTTAATCCTGAGTCAGACAAACTTCGCGCGTTTGTTAAAATTCTTCTCCACCCAAAAAAAATTCGACCATTTAAAAAGATATTGTTATAACTTTGCCGATAATCTAAACTAAAGACAATATTTATAACAATTTAACGCTGAACTGAAGTTGGAAAAAACCGCAACTCATACCAACATCTCTGCATATCATCCCGCTTTAAACAAAGGGGTATATTCTGTTGGGTTCAATGTCTTTAGATTCCTTTCCCGACGACCTAGAATTTGATAGCGCTTGTCTGATATAACCGCTATCGCACCGTGATTCCCCAATCCTCCGGTGAACCCTTCCATTAATGGAATTTCAAGTTAGTTTATTGATTCACGATTTCAATTTTTAAAAAGTTGGAAAATCAACATATCATCGTTAGGGTAGCCACTCCTGACGATATTCACTATTCAAATACCATCACAGACGAGATGGAGTCATCTGCAAAAGCAAGAGGAACCGGCATTGCCAAGCGTTCCCCTGATTATGTGGAGCTGAAAATGAAGGAAGGTAAGGCCGTTATTGCTGTTACCGACCAGGGCGATTGGGTGGGCTTCTGTTATATTGAGGCCTGGGGGCATGAGAAATTTGTGGCAAACTCAGGACTGATCGTTAATCCCGCCTTCAGAGGTCACGGTGTTGCCAAATCAATCAAGAAAAGAATATTTGAGCTGTCGAGAGAGAAATACCCGGATGCCAAGATATTCGGTTTAACCACCGGTCTGGCCGTAATGAAAATCAATTCCGAGCTGGGTTATGAGCCGGTAACCTATTCTGAGCTTACCGACGATGAGGAGTTCTGGAAGGGTTGCAGAAGCTGCGTGAACTTCGACATCCTTACTGCCAAGAACAGGAAGAACTGTTTATGTACCGCCATGCTGTACAATCCGCTGGAGAAGCTGAAAGAAGCAGAAGAAAAGGCGATGGCCGAAAAAGCTGCCGCCACGGAATCACAGCCACAGCCACAATTATCTGTGAGCGCCAGTGGTCATATGCATCACGCCAGGCGTCGCCGCAGATTTAAAGGAAACATAAAGCTCTATGAGCGTTGGTTACGTTTTAAAAGATTTGTTTT
Organism: Chitinophaga sp. OAE865; assembly: GCF_040546735.1. Classification (NCBI taxonomy): domain Bacteria; kingdom Pseudomonadati; phylum Bacteroidota; class Chitinophagia; order Chitinophagales; family Chitinophagaceae; genus Chitinophaga; species Chitinophaga sp. OAE865. The sequence continues at coordinate 2,407,484 of NZ_JBEPOF010000001.1, forward strand.
GCTGAAAAGCAGGAAAGAAGGTGGCGCTACGGGGTCTAAAAAGAAATTTTTCCTGTTCTGACTACAGGGTTGTCAATATTGTTATCTGGATCTATAAAAAAAGATGTCATAATGAAAAAAGTAGTACTGGGATTTAGCGGAGGACTTGATACTTCCTATTGCGTTAAATATCTGACCGAAGAAAAAGGATATGAAGTGCATTCAGTGATCGTAAACACTGGTGGTTTCTCTGAGCAGGAACTGCAGGAAATAGAAAAGCGCGCTTACAGCCTGGGCGTTAAAAGTCATAAAACTGTTAATGCAATACGTACTTATTATGATGGTGTGATCAAATACCTCATCTTCGGTAATGTACTGAAAAACAATACCTATCCCTTAAGCGTAAGCGCAGAGCGCATGAGCCAGGCGCTGGCCATCGCAGAATATGTGAAGGAAGTGGGCGCCGACGCAGTGGCGCACGGCAGCACCGGCGCAGGTAACGACCAGGTGCGTTTTGATATGGTATTCCATATCATGATCCCCGGTGTGGAGATCATTACCCCTATCCGTGATATGAAACTGAGCCGCGAAGAAGAGATCACTTATCTCCGGTCAAAAGGAGTGGAAGTGAACTTCGAAAAAGCCATGTACTCTATTAACAAAGGTATGTGGGGAACTTCTGTTGGTGGTAAAGAAACACTGACCTCCAATGGTATGTTGCCTGAAGCTGCATGGCCTACCCAGCTTACAAAGCAGGGAGAAGAGCAGGTGAAATTAACATTTGAAAAAGGAGAGCTCACCGGTGTGAACGATAAAACTTTTGATCACCCGTCTGAAGCCATTCAATATTTACAAACCATCGCTGGCCCGTTTGCCATTGGCCGCGATATCCACGTAGGCGATACCATTATCGGCATCAAAGGACGTGTTGGGTTTGAAGCTGCTGCGCCTATGGTGATCATTAAAGCGCATCACGCATTGGAAAAACATGTGTTAACCAAATGGCAGCTGAGCTGGAAAGACCAACTGGCGCAGTTCTATGGTAACTACATGCATGAAGGACAGATCATGGACCCGGTAATGCGCGATATCGAAGCTTTCCTGCAAAACACCCAGGAGAATGTATCCGGCGAAGTATTTGTAACCCTGATGCCTTACCGTTTCCAGGTAACCGGTATCAGTTCCCCTTACGATCTGATGAGCAGCAAGTTTGGTAAATACGGTGAAATGAACACCGGCTGGAGCGGCGATGACGTAAGAGGATTCAGCAAAATTTTTGGTAACCAGACCATGATCTGGCACCAGGTGCGGGAGAGCGTAAAGCCGAAAGCGTAAAGCTGTTGCGTTGGAGATTAAGTAGCAGATTGTGTGTTCAGTATAGTCCGGTTTAAAATATTTTTATTGTTGAGGGATGTGGTAGAACAACAGAAAAAGATTTTGCGAGGTTTCTTGATCATGCCCTGGGTTCTGCACATGAAATAGAATATTGCGCATTGCCGGCATTTGATTTGAAATTTTTGGATGAATCAGTTTATACTGATCTCAACAAAAAGGTTAACGAAGTAAAAGCTATGTTAATAGCGTTTATCAAAGCTTTAAGAGTATCATGAGCTAAAAAAGAAGAATAAAAGCATCATCAATCGCTGTAATAGCTTTGGGCTTTATGCTTTGTCCTTTCAGCTTTTTAGCACAATAAATCATAAATGAAACCATCAAAAATAAAAGTAGCTATTGTAGGCGGGGCAGGTTATACAGGCGGTGAAATGATCCGGCTTTTACTGAACCACCCGGATGTTACTATTTCGTTTGTACATAGCCGTAGTAATGCGGGCAACCCGTTGTATGCTGTGCATGCCGACCTGCTGGGAGAAACAGAACAGCTGTTCACCGGCGACCTTAGTAACGATATCGATGTGATGTTCCTTTGCCTGGGCCATGGCGAATCAAAGAAATTCCTGGAAGCCACTGATGTGGCGCCTCATGTAAAAGTGATTGACCTGAGCCAGGATTTTCGTTTAGGCGAAACCGTTAAAGAGCGCGTGTTTGTATACGGCTTACCGGAAATGCAGCGGGAGCAGATTAAAACCGCACAGAACATCGCCAATCCCGGTTGCTTTGCCACCGGCATCCAGCTGGGCCTGTTGCCGCTTGCAAAAGCAGGGCTGCTGGGAGAAGTGCATACCACCGGTATCACCGGTTCCACCGGTGCCGGGCAGAGCTTACAGGCGACCTCCCACTTTACATGGAGAGCCAATAATATTTCCACCTATAAAGTATTGACGCATCAGCACCTGAAAGAAATACGACGAAGCCTGCAGCTGCTGCAGCCAGGCTACAATGGTGAGGTGAACTTTGTTCCGGTGCGTGGCGATTATCCAAGAGGAATCTGGGTAACCTCGTATATGCAAACCGACTTATCGCTGGAAGAGGCTGTGAAGCTGTATAAAGACTTTTACGCCGGTCATCCGTTTACACACGTAAGCGATAAACAGATAGATCTGAAGCAGGTAGTGAATACCAACAAGTGTTTGATCCAACTGGAAAAAACCGGTAACAAACTGGTGGTCCATTCCATTGAAGACAACCTGCTGAAAGGCGCTTCCGGTCAGGCAGTGCAGAACATGAACCTGATGTGCGGACTGGATGAAACGGCAGGACTGAAACTGAAGTCCATCGTGTTCTAAACGTTTTTATCATTCTCAATTTTATTTGCCGGTATGAAACTCTTCGACGTATATCCCGTTAACGATATCATTATAGAAAAAGCCCTCGGCTCCCATGTTTGGGACGATAAGGGTACACAATACCTGGATCTGTACGGCGGGCATGCCGTGATCTCTATTGGCCACACGCACCCGCATTATGTAAAGCGCCTTACAGACCAGTTACATAAAGTAGGCTTTTACTCCAATTCCGTAAAGATGCCTTTACAGGAAGAACTGGCCGCCTTGCTGGGTAAAGTATCCGGTAAGGACGATTATCAGTTGTTCCTCTGCAACTCCGGTGCGGAAGCCAATGAAAATGCGTTGAAGCTGGCTTCGTTTTACAACGGTAAAAAGAAGGTCATCGCTTTTAAGAAAGCATTCCATGGCAGAACATCCCTGGCAGTAGCCGCTACCGACAACCCGAAGATCGTAGCGCCGGTAAATGAAACGGACAACATAGTGTTTTTACCATGGGAAGACCAGGCCGCGCTGGAGCAGGCTTTCGGGCAGTATGAAGTATCCTCCGTGATCATTGAAGGCATACAGGGCGTAGGTGGTATCAATGTAGCCAGCGAAGCTTTCCTGCAAAAGATCAGGAGCCTCTGCGATGCGCACAACGCTGTGTTCATTGCAGACTCCGTACAGTGTGGATATGGCCGCAGCGGTAAATTTTACTCGCACGATTTTGCAGGTGTAAATGCAGATATCTATAGCATGGCAAAAGGAATGGGTAACGGTTTCCCTATCGGCGCCATCATTATTGCGCCTAAGTTCCAGGCCGTGTATGGCATGCTGGGCACAACCTTTGGCGGTAATCACCTGGCCTGCACAGCAGCGCTGGCCGTACTGGAAACCATCCAGGCGGAAAAACTGTTGGAGAATGCTGCTGCCATAGGTAATTATCTAATGGAAAACCTGCGCACCTTTGATAAGGTGAAAGAAGTAAGAGGCCGTGGTTTGATGATCGGTATAGATCTTCCCGAAGAATTATCACATGTAAGAAAAGAACTGCTGCATACCCATAAGATCTTTACCGGTGAAGCAAAACCAAACGTGATCCGTTTGCTGCCTTCACTGGCCCTTACACAAGCGCATGCAGACCAGTTCCTGGAAGCATTCGGAAAAGCATTAAATAAATAAGTAAAACAACCATGTATGGCAGGCAGTGTGCCTTTACATCTTTCCACTGCCTGTTTAAAGCCTATAAGCGAAATGAAACAATTTATTTCTACAGCAGATGTTCCCAGTGTCCCGCGGTTAGTGGACATTGCGTTGAACTACAAGAAAGATCCTTTGAGGGATAAGGAATTAGGTAAGAACAAAACAGTGGGAATGATATTCCTGAATCCCAGTTTGCGAACACGCTTAAGTACACAGATCGCTGCAAAGAACCTGGGTATGGAAGCAATCGTGTTTAACATTGATAAGGAAGGCTGGGCGCTGGAAATGAATGATGGAGTGGTGATGAATGGCAACACCACGGAACACGTAAAAGAGGCTGCAGCGGTAATGGGGCAGTATTTCGATATACTGGCTATCCGTACATTTCCCGGTTTGAAGAATAAAGAAGAAGATTATACAGAGAAATATATTAACCAGTTCATTAAGTATGCCGGTGTGCCGGTAGTAAGCCTGGAAAGCGCTACCCTGCACCCTTTGCAGAGTTTAACAGATGTGATCACCATTAAGGAGAACTGGCAGCAAACCCGTAAACCTAAAGTGGTAATGACCTGGGCGCCTCATGTAAAAGCGCTGCCACAGGCTGTTCCCAACTCTTTCGCACAATGGATGAACGCATGGGGAGAAGCAGATTTTGTGATCACTCATCCTGAAGGCTATGAACTGGATGAACAATTTTCCGGTAATGCACACATTGAATACAACCAGGATAAAGCATTGAAGGATGCAGATTTTGTATACGTGAAAAACTGGTCTTCTTACAAAGACTATGGCAAGATCACCTGTACAGATCCTTCCTGGATGTTTACCAACGAAAAGCTGGCGCTCACCAATGCTGCCAAAGTAATGCACTGCCTGCCGGTAAGAAGGAATGTGGTAATTGCAGATGAAGTACTGGATGGTCCGCAATCCATCGTTATCCGCGAAGCGGGTAACCGTGTATGGGCTGCCCAGGCGGTTTTGAGTGAAATACTGAAAGGATAATTATGATCGACTTATTTATTATCAAAGTAGGCGGAAACGTGATCGATAACCCGGAATTGCTGCAAACCTTCCTCGGGAAGTTTGCGGCAATTCCGGGTAAAAAGATCCTGATACATGGAGGCGGTAAAATCGCTACCCGTATCGGTGATAAGCTGGGCATAGAATCAAAATATGTAGACGGCAGGAGGATCACGGATGCTGACACCATCGATGTGGTGACAATGGTATACGGTGGTTTGGTGAATAAGCAACTGGTAGCCCGGCTGCAGGCCAATGGTTGTAATGCCATTGGATTAACCGGTGCAGACGCCAACATTATCCCCGCGGTAAAAAGACCGGTAAAGGAAATTGACTATGGTTTCGTAGGCGATATACATACCGGCACCTTGCATACCGATCCGCTGAAAGCCTTACTGGATACCGGTGTTACGCCGGTGTTTGCACCGCTTACGCATGATGGCAAAGGACAGATCCTTAATACGAATGCGGACACCATTGCATCTTCGCTGGCTGTTGCTTTATCTGAGCATTACAGCGTGAGACTGATCTACTGCTTTGAAAAGAAAGGGGTATTACGGAATCCTGCAGATGATGACTCCGTGATCAATCTCATCAACAAAGAAATTTACCAGCAGCTGCTGGAAGAAAAAATACTGACAGACGGGATATTGCCTAAACTGCAAAACGCTTTCGGGGCAATAGACAATGGAGTAAAAGAAGTGCTGATAGGGCATGCAGATGATGTTCTGAGCAATACAACCCCCGAAGTGGCAGGCACTCTAATATGCTAACCTATGTGGAACGAAAAACTATATGATGTGGCGGTGGCCCTGCTGAAACAGATGATCGCCACCCCTTCATTAAGCCGCGAAGAAGACGGCACCGCGCAACTGATCAGTGAGTTCCTGACGGCTATGGATATTCCGCATGAGCGGCATCTCAATAATATCTGGGCCTTCAATAAACATTATGATCCCTCCAAACGTAATATACTCCTGAACTCCCATCATGATACCGTAAAACCTAATCCACAATATACCCGCGATCCTTTCAGCCCAGATGTGGAAGACGGAAAGCTCTATGGCCTTGGTAGCAATGATGCCGGCGGTTGCCTGGTAAGCCTGATCGCAACGTTCCTGCATTTTTATCACCGTAGCGATCTTAGCTACAACATCATCCTTACAGCTACCGCAGAAGAAGAGATCAGCGGCGCTAACGGGATAGAAAGTATCCTTCCGGAACTGCCCGCTATTGAATTTGCCATTGTAGGCGAGCCTACTTTGACGCAACTGGCTATCGCTGAAAAAGGCCTGATGGTACTGGATTGTACCAGTTACGGCAAAGCAGGTCACGCGGCGAGGGAAGAGGGCGAAAACGCTTTGTATAAAGCGTTGCCTGATCTTAATTGGTTTAAGGATTTCCGCTTCCCTAAAATATCGGAAACACTGGGACCGGTGAAGATGAGCGTTACCGTGATCAATACTTCCAATAAAGCGCATAACGTAGTGCCGGCCGACTGTACCTTTGTGGTAGATGTACGGGCTACTGATCAATATACACTTGAGGAGCTGCTGGAAATTATCCGGGCCAATGTATCCTGCGAAGTAAAGCCACGGTCTATGCGGATGCGGCCATCCTTTATACCGATGGACCACCCGTTTGTACTGGCAGGTGTAAGCGTGGGCAAATCCTGCTACGGATCGCCTACCACTTCCGACCAGGCGCTGATACCGGCTACCTCGGTAAAAATGGGCCCCGGTGATTCCGCACGCTCACATACCGCAGACGAATATATTCATCTGCACGAAATCAAAGACGGCATCCAGAGTTATATACAATTGCTTGAAATGATCCAGTAGCATGAATTTTGAGCCTGTTTTGAAAATATGATTTTTAATTTCATGCTGTAACAACGCATGAAAAAACTATAGTATCATGAAATTGTGGCAAAAAGATAAAGCCTCCTTAGCGGCGGTGGAAACATTCACTGTAGGAAAAGACCGTGAAATGGATGCCTTCCTGGCGCCGTTTGATGTGCTGGGCTCTATGGCACATATCACCATGCTGCAAAGTATAGGATTACTGGAGAAGGAAGAGCTCACCATACTGAAACAGGAACTGAAGAACATCTACCAGGAAATCCGGTCCGGCAATTTTAAACTGGAGGAAGGAGTGGAAGATATTCACTCACAGGTAGAACTGTTGCTGACCCGCCGTTTGGGTGAAGTAGGCAAGAAGATCCACAGCGGCCGTTCCCGTAACGACCAGGTGCTGGTAGATCTGAAGCTGTTCCTGCGTCATGAGCTGCAAACCATGACAGAAGAAGTACTGGCCTTATTCCACCTGCTGCAGCAGAAAAGCGAGGAATATAAGGCGCACCTCATACCGGGCTATACTCATCTGCAAATTGCCATGCCTTCCTCTTTCGGACTATGGTTTGGCGCTTATGCAGAAAGCCTGGTAGACGATCTTACTATGTTACAGGGCGCTTACCGGGTAGTGAATAAAAACCCGCTTGGCTCAGCTGCCGGTTACGGATCTTCGTTCCCCCTTGACCGTGAGCTTACCACCGCATTGCTTGGTTTTGATGCACTCAACTACAACGTGGTATATGCACAGATGGGACGCGGTAAAACGGAAAAAATAGTCGCTTTTGCACTGGCAGGTATTGCGGCTACTATCGCTAAAATGGCTATGGATGCCTGCCTGTTCATGAACCAGAACTTTGGCTTTATCAGCTTCCCGGATGAACTGACCACCGGCTCCAGCATCATGCCGCATAAAAAGAACCCGGATGTGTGGGAATTGATCCGCTCTCATGGCAACAAGCTCCAGGCGTTGCCTAACGAAATAGCCATGATGATCACCAACCTGCCTTCCGGCTATCACCGCGACTTACAGCTGCTGAAGGAGAATCTGTTCCCGGCTTTCCAGACGTTGAAGGACTGTATCCGCATGAGCCGCCTGATGCTGGAAAATATACGCATCAAGGAAAATATACTGGACGACGATAAGTATCAATATCTCTTCAGTGTGGAAGTAGTGAACAACCTGGTATTACAGGGCACTCCTTTCCGTGAGGCCTATAAGAAAGTGGGGATGGACATTGAAAACGGTACCTTCTCCCCCGACAAGGCTGTAAATCACACCCACGCAGGTAGCATCGGTAATTTAGGCACACAGCAGATTGCAGCACAAATGGATGCGGTGATTAAAGGGTTCCCTTTTGAATCGGTAGATAAGGCGATAGAAAAATTGCTTAATAGCTGATAAACATAATTGCATAAAAAAAGCGGGGATCAATATTGATCCCCGTTTTTTTTATGCAATTAATCAGAGTCCGATAGTTATCCCTGCAAAGAAATTAATGCCGGCCATCGGGTAATAATAACTATCATATACCACGCGGTTGCCGGCCAGGTCGTAGCTGCTGTAGGTGCTTCCGTTGGGTTCATATTTTACGTTGAAAACATTATTCAGCATGAATTGCAGTCCCAGTTCCCTGAATAACGGTTGCGGTACTACGTAGTTGATACGCAGGTTGTTTACAAAGTAAGGATCCAGGCTGCCGTCTTTGTTGGATGTGTTATCCATATACTGGCGGCTTACATATTTACCGAGTACATCGATGTTCAGGTTTTTAACCGGCTTCACGGTTAACGTGAACCCACCTACGAAAGAAGGGGAAAAGGAAATGTCTGTTTTGTTGAATACCTGTGTATGTGCGGCCGCGTCGCCATCGTAAGTAACGGCATGATAATCCAGTACTTTGTTCTGACTCAAAGCTGCGTTGGCGGCTATGTTCACAAGGCTGCCCAGTTTTACATTACCATTCACTTCAATACCCATGCGATAGCTTTTAGGAATGTTGGTACGCATATAGGCGCCTACATCGGTGAGCATACCGGTTTGCACCAGCTGGTTTTTGTAATTCATGTAGTATAGGTTGGCCTGTATGGCGGCAATGTTGTTGTTCCATGAATAACCGGCTTCCACATCGCGGAGTATTTCCGGTTTGGGGGTTGCTACGCCATAGTTGTTTTCAAAGTCGCCGCGGTTGGGCTCTTTATGAGCAATGGCAACAGACGCGAATACCCGGTTAGTAGGATTGATGTTATAAGAGATACCTGCTTTGGGGTTGAAGAAATTATAGTTCGCATGCGCGATGTAGGAAGGCGCCGCTTCAAAACCATCCATGTTGTACATGATGTTGCGGTATTGCATATCTGCAAAAATGCTCAGCGCAGCAGTGAGTTTATATTCACCTTTCCAGTAAATATTGAAATCATTTTTTGCTGCAGGATACCTGTAATATTCGTGGTCTTTACCGATGCCGGTTTGCGCCCAGATGATTTTGCCGTAATGGTCGCCGGTATAGCGGTTCCAGCCGCCACCCAGGCTCCAGTTGAACTTTTCTCCGGTACGGTTTACAGAGAACACGGAGCCATAGAAATAGTTGTCCAGCCACAGCTGCCGGACGAGATCGGTGGTATCAACACTTTTGCCATTGATCACCGGTCCCTGTAATCCGTAGCCGGAAAAAAGCTGCTGCGCTTTGTATTGTTCGTAGTAGCCGCGTCCGCGGGTGAGGTGGAAGGCTACGTTGAAGTTGAGATGTGAATTCACTTCCTGGTTCAGGAACAGCTGGTAGTGATCCTGCTGGTAATTATCGGTTTCATTATCGTAAGGGCTGCCTGGTTTTTCTGTGCCGGCGGGATTGTACGTGCGGTCTGTTTCCAGGAGTGCCTTTGGTACGCCGTACCAGGCCTGGTATGTTTTTTCTTTCCCGGAGAAGACGTTCAGTCTTATGGCTGTTTTGGCGGAAACGTAAGCGGCGGAAGTATAGAAAGAGCTCAGGTCGGAAGTGGCGCGGTCTATATATCCGTCTGATGAAATTTTAGAGAGGCGCGCATCTATGGTGAAGTGATCGTTGATGAGGCCGGAACCTGCTTTCACTGTATGTTTCCAGCTATTGAAGGAGCCGTAGCTGTTGCTGATCTCACCGTATGCTTTTTCATTGAATTCGTTGGTGCTGAGGTTCAGCGTAGCGCCGAAAGCGCCGGCCCCGTTGGTGGAGGTACCTACGCCGCGCTGCAGCTGAACGCTGCTTACAGAGGAAGCAAAGTCCGGCATGTTCACAAAAAAGGTTCCCTGCGATTCCGCATCGTTCACGGGGATACCGTTTACGGTAACGTTGATACGGGTAATATCAGAACCGCGTACGCGCATGCCCGTATAGCCGATACCGGTACCGGCATCTGAACTGGTAACTACGCCGGGTTGCTGATCCAGCAGGATGGGCAGGTCTTGTCCGAGGTTTTGTTTTTTGATATCCGCTGCGGTTAAAGTAGTGTTTACGAAGGGAGAATTTTTACCTGCGCGTAAACTGCTGATCTCTACCGGTTTTACAAACAGCGCCGTTGTTTCCAGGGAAATGTCGGTAAGCTGCGTGGTATTGTTGGCGGTAATGGTGGTGGTGAATGTTTTAAAACCTACAAAACTGGCTGTTAAAGCATAGTTTCCTTTTTTAGGAAGATGGATACTGTAATGGCCCCTGCTGTCGGTAACAGCGCCGGTTTGGTTGATGGAAATAGTAACACCCTCCAGTGGCTGGCCGCTGGCTTTACTGGTAACGGTACCGGTTACCAACGATTGTGCATGTAAAGTGCCTGCTACAGATAGCAGCACTAATAACATTAGCTGTTTCATTTTAAATATGTCTGTTTTCTGTTTGTTCATTCCTAACCAGCATTACCTGGTCCAGGTTCATTGGGTGTGATCTCAGCCTGAAAGTAAGGCACCCCATGTGTTGCGTTACTGCAAAGGTATACTTGTATGAACTATAAATCAGAAATTATTTTTTGAGAGAAGGAAATTGCTTAATTTTCAGGATACTTCTCTCAATCATCTTTTATAAATTTTTAATCATTTAAATCTTTATTTCTGATGATGAAACTTCAGTTTATCGGGCATCTTGGCCGCGATGTAGTGAAAAAAGAAGTCAACGGCGCCACTGTCTTCAATTTTCCGGTAGCGGTGAATGAGCGTTTTAAGAACGCACAGGGCATACTGGAAGAAAGAACCACCTGGGTGGATTGCGCGCTTTGGGACAAGTTCAATGTTGCTCCTTTTTTAACGCAGGGTGTAATGGTATACGTAGAAGGCGCTCCAAAAGTGGAGGCCTACGTAAGCACGGCAACCGGTGCATTATGCGGGGCATTAAGGTTACGGGTGTTTTCGCTGAAGTTGCTCAGCCGTAAGGATGAGGAAAAACGGAAAATCACGGTACCTGAAATAACCGTACCCGAGGCAGAGCCCGTTCAGGAACAGCCCGCTGACGACCTCCCATTTTAACAATGTATGAAGCATTCCAATATGAAAGCCAACCTTTTATGGTTGGCTTTTTGTATTTTTTTCAAAAAAGATTTGGTGCTGAATGAAATAATTGTATCTTTGCACCCTCATTGCGAGGTAGAGCAGAGGTAGCTCGTCGGGCTCATAACCCGAAGGTCAGTGGTTCGAATCCGCTCCTCGCTACAAAATAGTACTGAAGAGTGCGTAAAAAGATTAAGAGCCGAAGAAATTCGGCTTTTTTTATTTCGGTAAGTTTGAGTTGCAACAGCAGCGTCATCAGGTTTAATTGTCATCATGCATAAAGCAGGTTTTGTAAATATTTTCGGTAAGCCCAATGCGGGGAAAAGCACATTGCTGAACGCCATTATTGGTGAAAAGCTCGCTATCATTTCCCCTAAAGTGCAAACTACGCGTCACCGTATCACCGGGGTATTAACGGACCCTGCGTACCAGATCGTTTTTTCCGACACACCGGGTATCATCGATCCAAAGTACAAGCTGCACGAAAAAATGATGGGAGCGGTTAAATCGGCCCTGGAAGATGCAGACGTGGCCCTGCTGATCATGGACGCCAAAGATAATATGGACGAGAACCTGGAGCTGTTTGATTCGCTGAAACTGAAAGTGCCCATCATTCTCATCCTTAATAAAATGGATAATATCCTGAAAGAGGATATGGAAGTTTTAACGGAACGTGCCAAAGCCTGGGGCAAAGCGGCAGCTGTAGTGCCTATATCTGCCATGCAGAAAAAAGGAATAAAGGAGCTGCTGGCTGAAATAGTAAAACTGTTGCCCGCCGGCAACCCGTTCTATCCTGATGATACACTAACGGATAAGTCTACACGCTTTTTAGTGGCAGAAATGATCCGTGAAAAAGTATTCCAGCTGTTTGAAGAAGAGATCCCGTATCACACCACGGTAATTGTTACACAATTCCAGGAAAAGGATACGTTAACGAAGATCACTGCTGAAATTATCGTTACCCGCGATACCCAGAAAGGCATTATCCTGGGTGAAAGGGGCAAATCCATCCGTGAGCTGGGAACATTGGCCCGGCAGGAGATAGAGAAATTTATCGAACGGAAAGTATTCCTGGAACTGTTTGTAAAGGTACGCGGCAAATGGCGCGACAATGACACATTCCTGAAGGAATACGGGTATTAACACTAAAAAATTCCTGGGTGTATTATCCAGGTTAGTACGACAAAATATAATAACAAAATGGCAGGATTTACAGTAGCTATAGTGGGCCGTCCCAACGTAGGCAAGTCAACGTTGTTCAACCGTTTACTGGAACAGCGGAAGGCCATCGTGGACGACCAGAGCGGTGTAACCCGCGATCGTCAATACGGTATTGCTGATTGGAACGGCAAAACCTTCAATGTAATCGACACAGGCGGATTTGTAACCCACAGTGATGATGTATTTGAGCGGGAGATTCGCAAGCAGGCAAAAGTGGCTATGGAAGAGGCCAATGTAATCATCTTCATGTGTGATGTGACTACCGGTATTACAGACCTGGATGCAGATGTGGCGGATATTCTGCGCCGCACCTCCAAACCGGTTTTCCTCGTGGTTAACAAAGTAGATAACAGTCAGCGCCAGCTGGAAGCCACAGAGTTTTACAGCATGGGCTTTGAACGTACCTACTTCCTTTCTTCCATGACAGGCAGCGGCACCGGCGAATTGCTGGACGACGTGGTAACTTTTATTACCCCGGATATGGAAGACGCCAATCAGAATGTAGATATTCCAAAAATAGCGATCATAGGTCAGCCTAATGTAGGGAAATCTTCCCTGCTGAATGCACTGGTGGGCGTGGAGCGTAATATTGTGTCTGATATTGCCGGTACAACCCGCGATACCATTCACACCCGTTACAATATGTTCCAGAAAGATTTCATGCTGATTGATACTGCGGGTATCCGCCGTAAAACAAAAGTGAATGAAGACCTGGAATTCTATTCCGTGATCCGTGCCATCAAGGCGGTAGATGAATCCGATGTGGTAATGCTGCTGCTGGATGCGGAAAAAGGTATCACTGCGCAGGATCTTAGTATTTTTAGTCTCGCTGCCCGAAAAGGCAAGGGCGTAGTGGTCCTGGTGAATAAATGGGATCTCGTGGAAAAAGCCACCAACACGGCCAGGGACTACGAAAAAACACTGAAAGAGCGACTGGCGCCTTTCTCCGATGTGCCTATCATCTTCACTTCCGTAACAGAAAAGCAACGTATTTTCAAAGCTATTGAAACGGCCCTGGAAGTATATGAAAACCGTACCCGCCGGATCCAGACATCCGTGCTGAACGAAGTGCTGCTGAAAGCGATTGAAGCATATCACCCGCCGGTGGTGAGGGGTATTCCTATCCGTATCAAATATGTAACGCAGCTGCCTACACATACACCGGCATTTGCCTTTTTCTGTAATCTCCCGGACGATGTGAAAACGCCGTACCGTAACTACCTGGAGAACCAGATCCGGACAAAATTTGATTTCAAAGGAGTACCGCTGAAGATCTTCTTTAGAAAAAAATAAATACTTACCGGAAAAGAGGTAAAGCAGATTTTGTATTTTATAAAATTTGCATACCTTTGCGGCGGTTTTAAAAATAAAACAACCTAAAAAATGAAAAAATTATTCGTATTAGCTGCTGCCGCTGGCCTGTTCTTCGTTGCTTGTAACGGTGGTAGCACTCCTGCTACTGATTCTGCTGCAACTGCACCTGTAGACACAATGAACGCTGCTCCGGTAGTAACTGCTCCAGTTGACTCTGCTGCTCACGTTGATTCTGCTGCTGTAACTGCTCCGGTTGATTCAGCTGCTGCTGCAACTCCAGCTAAGTAAGAGATTAATATCTTTTCTTGCAAGAAATTAGGAAGCCCATCGCTTATGCGGTGGGCTTTTTGATTTGCGCTGCGCCTTCGGCGCGCGTGCGGATTTTGTCTGACTCAGACAAATTCCGCGTTAATCTTCGAGTATACTCGCCAGGTTCATCAGTTCATCCGTTTTGTAGGCGTCTTTGTCGTCGCGAAAACACTTGGACAGTTCTTCCAGTAAGAACTGCACGATGCGTTTGTTGGATTGTGGTTTGAAGTAGGAGGGGACCGGTGGTACGGATACTCTTTTCAGGTAAGTGTCCACATCCTGCTGGGTATAGATCTGGCCCTGGATGGGGTCTATAAAGAACAGGATGCGGTGGTCGCCGGGTTCCGCGGGGGTGGAAAAGTCAATATAGCTGTCGAAATACGCCAGGATAAACTGCCTGGGGATATTCACCGCGTATACAGGGAGGTCCAGCATGGCGCAGAGGCTTTGGTAGATAATCCCGTTGGTAACAGGATTTCCCTTTTTGGACTCTACCACCTGGTTGATAAAGAACTGGTTTTTGCGTTGGTAGGAAACTTCTTCTCCCTTAAGACCGAAATAATTATAGATCATGCTGTTCAGCACATTGATCTGTTCCAGCGGGGTAAGATAATTGTTCAGTTCCAGCCATATATTACGTTTGATGCGATCTATTTCCGCTATGATAGGTGCATCCATAAGATCGGGGAACTGGTACCTGGCAGCCAGTATGGCGCCCTGCATCAGGTCCTGGGATGATGAAAGCCCCCATACACGTAACGCTGCCTGCAAATCCTGGTAATGAACCCGGTGGATCAGCAGCTCTATCCTTTCCTGAATAGCCTCGTCAATTGTATTCTCCCACAAATTCTCCAGGTTCGGAATGATATCTTTACCGTACAGTAATATTTTACTGGCAACCGTATCAAATACCTCCAGATCCGGATCATCCAACAGGTGGAACAAAGCGTTTATTTCTCTGTTTTCGTTCATACCATTATTATGATCATGTGGTAATCATTAAATAATGTGATCCTGTCGGCAAATTTAATAATAAACATACCATTCACACTGCAGTTATTATCATTGCCCCGATTTTCAGCATATTCTTACCACAGCGTTATTCAGCTTTCTTCTTCCTGGGAGGCGCTTTTTTCTTGGGTGGATTGGCTTTAACGTCCTCAATAATGGCTTTGGCTTCTTCCACGGTCAGATCAGCAGCGTTATCTATTTTTTCCTTCGGTATCTTATAGTTCTTCAGGCCTTGTTTGATATAAGGGCCATACGGTCCTTTCAGGATCTGAATTTTTTCCTTTTCAAATATTTTGATGGTCCGTTCATCCTTGGCAGTACGTTTCTCTGCGATCAACGGTGCTACTTCATCCAGTTCCACGGTGTAAGGGTCCATTTCCTTTTTCAGGGAATAGAATTTCTTATCGTGCTGTGCATACGGACCAAAACGGCCGATGTTGATAATCACATCGGAATCTTCAAACTGGCCAATGTTACGGGGCAGTTTAAACAATTCCATTGCCTCATCCAGTGTAATGGTTTCAATGCTTTGTGTGGCCTTTAACTTGGCAAAGCGCGGCTTTTCCTCGTCTTCCACGCTACCTATCTGGATCATAGGTCCATAACGGCCCATACGTGCTACAATCGGTTTACCGGTAGCGGCATCAGTGCCCAGCGGACGTTCGCCTTTCACCCGCTCTGCATTTTCCAGGGTGTTTTCCACATCTTTATGGAAAGGAGAATAAAATTCGCTGATCATCTTATTCCATACCTTTTTACCGCTGGCAATTTCATCAAATTCCTCTTCAATCTTGGCGGTAAAACCGTAGTCCATTACATTATTAAAGTACTGGTTCAGGAAGTCGGTTACAATCATTCCCAGGTCTGTAGGGAATAATTTCGATTTTTCTGCACCGGTATTTTCTGAGTCGGTTTGTTTGGTGATCTTATCGGCCTTAAGCAGCAGGATACGGAAATCCCTTTTCACACCTTCCTTATCCCTTTTCTCCACGTAATTACGTTTCTGAATGGTGGTAATAGTAGGAGCATAAGTAGATGGACGGCCAATGCCCAGTTCCTCCAGTTTCTTTACCAGGCTGGCTTCCGTATAACGGGGAGCCGGGCGGGAGAACCTTTCGGTGGCTTTCATTTCTTTCAGATCCAGGGATTGTTTTACGGCCAGTGGAGGTAAGGAACCTTCCTGTTCTTCTGTTTCATCTTCATCATCGTGGCTTTCCATGTATACTTTCAGGAAGCCGTCGAATTTCAGTACTTCCCCGCTGGCGGTCAGCTCTTCGTGGTTGGTAGAGATATCGATCTTGGCGATGGTTTTTTCCAGTTCTGCATCAGCCATCTGGCTGGCAATGGTGCGTTTCCAGATCAGTTCGTACAGTTTGCGGGTGTCGCTGTCATCTACCGTGGTGTTTTCCATGTAGGTAGGGCGGATGGCTTCGTGCGCTTCCTGTGCGGACTCATTTTTATTTTTGAATTTCCGGTGCTGATGGTATTTGTCACCGAAACTGGTTTTAATAGCTTTTTCAATTTCACTTACCGCGGTATCAGACAGGTTTACGGAGTCGGTACGCATGTAGGTGATATTACCGCTTTCATACAGCTTCTGGGCCAGCAACATGGTTTTGGAAACGCTGTAGCCGAGTTTGCGGCTGGCTTCCTGTTGCAGGGTAGAAGTGGTGAACGGTGCTGCGGGCGATTTCTTGCCGGGTTTTACCTGTATATCTTTTACGGTATAGGCGGCG
Source organism: Chitinophaga sp. OAE865 (assembly GCF_040546735.1). NCBI lineage: Bacteria > Pseudomonadati > Bacteroidota > Chitinophagia > Chitinophagales > Chitinophagaceae > Chitinophaga > Chitinophaga sp. OAE865. The sequence goes on from NZ_JBEPOF010000001.1 coordinate 2,424,297, forward strand.
CCAACACATTGCTGCAGGAATTTCTCCGCATCTTCCGCGGTTTTGAATTTGCCCGGGCCCTCGGCTTTGAAGGAAATATTCTTACCATTAATATCCTTACCGGTGAAATAAGCTTCCACTTTAAAGGTGCTCACGGAATTGAAAGTGTTGATCTCTCTTTCCCTTTCCACGATCAGTCGGACCGCTACGGATTGCACACGGCCGGCCGACAGGGAATTGCGCATACTCATTTTACGCCACAGCACGGGGGAGATCTCAAAGCCTACAATACGATCTAAAATACGGCGGGCCTGCTGCGCATTTACCCGGTCCATATCCAGCTTGCGGGGATGTTGTACGGCGTTTTCTATGGCAGGCTTGGTAATTTCATGGAAAACAATACGTTTGGTCGTTTTGGGGTCAAGGTTCAATACCTCGCACAGATGCCAGGAAATGGCCTCCCCTTCACGGTCCTCATCCGTTGCCAGCCATACCTCATCGGTATCCTTCGCCAGCTTCCTCAGTTCCTTCACCACCTTTTCCTTATCTTCCGGGATCACATACTTAGGCTTGAAGTTGTTATCAATGTCTATCCCCATGTCATCCTTCTCCAGGTCACGTATGTGACCGAAGCAGGACTTGACTTCGAAGTCTTTGCCCAATATTTTTTCTATGGTCTTGGCTTTCGCCGGGGACTCAACTATAACTAAATTTTTTGCCATGTATGCTTCTTTAATGTGCTGCTAAATACGCAAAATTCTACAAAATAATTACTTCTATGAATTCCGCAATAATATAAAAGTACCTTCAAATTAAAAAATAAGGTCGCTTTTAAACGTTAAAATACGTTGTAATGTAATGAAAAAAACGGGTACCCGCTAAAACACGTATATTAGAAACCACGAATCCGATCGATACCGGCGGTTTGTTATTTTAAAATTAAATATAATGGATGTAGTTATCGTTGGCACAGGCAATGTTGCGCATTGTTTCGGACATCTCCTCAAAATTCATGGTCACCAGGTAAAACAGGTGGTGAGCCGGCAGAAAGACCATGCCAGGGAGCTGGGGGAGATGCTCCATGCAGATTATACGAATGATCTGCAGGATATAAATATGGACGCGGATGTATACCTGCTTGCAGTGAGTGATGCGGCCATCCCTGAGCTGAACGACGAACTGCGCCTGGGAAAGCGTATGGTGGCGCATACGGCCGGAGCGGTGCCCCTGGCTGCCATCTCCAGGATATCCTCCAATACAGGGGTGGTGTATCCTTTACAGTCGATCCGCAAGGAGGTGAAAAATTACCCGCCCATCCCCGTGATGCTGGAAGCCAGCAACGACGAGGTGCTCAGGCGGCTGCAATCACTGGCCCAGAGTATTTCAGGCAGCGTTACGGTTACTTCTTCCGAACAGCGGTTGAAATACCACCTCACGGCCGTGCTGTGTAATAATTTTACCAATCACCTGATCGCCCAGGCAAAAGCCTATTGTGAAAAAGAGCAGCTGGATTTTAATTTACTGCAACCTATTATAAAGGAAACCTTCGACCGGCTGGAGAAATTTGCACCGGAGCAGGTACAAACAGGGCCCGCATTGCGGCAGGATGATACTACCATGAGCCTGCACCGGGATCTGCTGGCCGGAGATCCCTACCTGCAGCTGGTATACCAGGTCATGTCAGACGCTATTTACCAGTTCCATAATAAATAGGGAATAATCGATTGTTAATGCGTAATTGGCTATTTTTGGCCCCATGAACGTATTGGCTTTATTTAAATCTATCACCACCTTTGTACTGGATGTGGATGGTGTGCTCACGGATGGCACCCTGCAATTGCTGCCGGGCGGCGAAATGTCGCGCAGAATGAATATAAAGGATGGCTATGCGCTGCAACTGGCGGTGAAAAAGGGTTACCGGGTGGTGATCATCTCAGGGGGAAAATCGGAAAGCGTGGTGAGCAGGTTACAGGGACTGGGTATAAAAGATATCTATACAGGGGTACACGATAAGCAGGAGAAACTGCAGGATTATGTTTTTGAAAATGATCTTCGCTGGGACGAGATATTATATATGGGAGATGATATCCCGGATTATCTGCCTATGCAACTGGTAGCTTTACCCACCTGCCCCGCAGATGCAGCAGCCGAAATAAAAAGTATTTCGAGGTACGTGTCCCCTCTGCCCGGGGGCCATGGTTGCGTAAGAGAGGTAATGGAAAAAGTATTGAAACTGAACGGACATTGGTTAATGGATGAAGGAATCGCATCGAAATAATAAAAGAGAAAACTATGAAGCTCTGGGCTGCATTTTTTAAACTGATCAGGTACCCGAACCTGGTATATATTGCCCTCACCCAGTTCTTACTGCAATACTGCGTGGTAGAGCCGGTGTTACGCAGCTCCGGCGAAGAGCCGTCGCTACCGGTTCCCCAGTTTGTTTTACTGAGCCTGTCTACCATACTGGTGGCGGCTGCGGGTTATATTATCAACGACTATTTTGATATAAATATAGACATCATCAACAAGCCGGATAAGATGGTGCTGGATAAAATCATCAGCCGGCGCTGGGCAATGGCCTGGCATACCATGCTTAACCTGGCCGGTGTATCGCTGGGATTTGTGGTGGCATGGAAAACCGGGCAGTTCTATCTTGGCTTTACACAGGTGATCTGTTCACTGCTGCTCTGGTTTTATTCCACTTCTTTTAAAAGACAGGTGCTGATCGGGAATGTGATCATTTCCCTGTTAACCGCCCTGGCCGTGGTGGTGGTGGGCTTTTACGAAAGCCAGATCTATCATAGTTTTGAAGCCATCATTTCGCCTACCGGCAGGAAGCTGATACAGATCATCGGGGTATATGCATTATTTGCTTTTCTTATTTCCATGGTCCGGGAAATTGTGAAGGACCTGGAAGATATGATGGGCGACAGTAAAGACGGATGCCGCACCCTGCCCATCGCCTGGGGAGTACTGGCAGCCAAGCGTTTTTGTAATGCCCTTTTGCTGGCATTGGTAATTATTATCCTCCTGGTGGAGATCAGGGTATGGATCTTGGGCTGGTATGCAGCCATCGGTTACCTTCTCCTGTTTGTACAGGCGCCCTGTGCCTACATTTACGTGTTGCTGAAAAAGGCAAGTCTCCCAGAACATTATCACAAAGTAAGCTCACTGGTAAAAGTGATCATGCTCACCGGAATTTTATCAATGATATTTTTTAAACTTTATTTATAGAGATGTATAACCGTGCACCCGTTGTCCTGGCTTCACAGTCGCCGCGCAGAAAGCAATTGCTGGAACAGGCCGGCATTCCTTTCCAGGTGAAGGTGATAGAAACAGCAGAAACTTTTCCTCCCGAATTAGCCATAGTGGATATTCCCGTGCATATTGCGCGCCAGAAGGCCGCCGCCGTGCGGGAGCTGTGCGCTCCCGGCGATGTTATTATTGCTGCTGATACCGTGGTGGTACTGGACAATGATATTATCGGTAAGCCAAAGAACCGGGAAGATGCCATTAACATTTTATCGCGGCTCAGCGCAAGAGAGCATCGTGTAGTCACCGGCGTTATTATCAGGCAGGGAGAGAAGGAAGTAGCCTTTTCCAAAACAACGGCTGTACATTTCAAGCCGTTAACCACAGAGCAGATCACTTATTATGTGGATGAGTACAAACCTTTCGACAAGGCAGGCGCCTATGCCATACAGGAATGGATCGGCGCTGTGGGGATAGACAGTATAAATGGTTGCTTCTATAATGTAATGGGGCTACCGGTAAGCAGGGTAGTAGAAGAGCTGGAAAATTTTTAATCAATAAGAACGGCGCAGGGAACTGCGCCGTAATCATGATTGGTTTTTGCTTTATTACATCTCTTTTATTCCAATATCAGGATATTCACATCTTTATTTTTCAGCCAGCCGGCTTCTCTCAGTTTCTGCAGGTTGATAGTACCTACCACATAGCGCCATTCAGTAGACTCATATTTTTCAGAGATATTAAAGAACTCTGCCAGGTCTACCTGGTCGGGTGATTTGTAGCGCAGGTATACTTTCAGTTTTACATCATTTGTAAAGCTGGGCTGGTTGTTTTGTTTGATCTTTTTGTACTCGTAGCGGTAGTTGTACAGCAGTGCGGAGATATCCGATAATACGGCGCTGCCGGTGGCGGTACCGCCTGCGCCTTTACCTACAAAGAACTGTTTGTCGGTGAATGCGCTTTCCAGCAGGATACCGTTGTATTCGTTGTACACATCGTAGAGCAGGTTGTGCTCCCTGATCAGGTGTGGCAGTACATAAGCGAATACATGCCCGTTCTGACGGCGGCATTGTGCAATGAGTTTGATAGTACAATTCCTTTGTTTGGCAAACTGGATATCAAAATCATTCAGGTGATGGATACCGAAGTTGAACACTTCTTCCGGTTTCACAAAAGTACCGAATGCGTGCAGCAGCAGGATCACTATTTTGAATTTCGGATCATATCCTTCGATATCCAGTGTTGGATCTGTTTCCGCGAAACCCAGGTCCTGCGCTTGTTGCAGGGCGGTGGCAAAGCTGAGGTTCTCTTCAAATATTTTTGTAAGAATATAATTCGTAGAGCCGTTACAGATACCTTCCACTGCATTGAGCAGGTCGTTATCGTAGTATTCTTCCAGGTTACGGATAATGGGAATACTTGCGCAGCTGGATGCTTCATACAGGAAGGGTACTTTGTTTTCCGCCTGCAGCTGGTACAGAGCCGGCAGGTTTTCAGCGATCATGCGTTTGCTGGCGCTTACTACGGCTTTACCGTTGCGGAGCGCTTTGCTCACTATTTCAAAGGCTGCTTCGGTTTCATTGATCAGCTCTACTACTACGTCAATGGTAGGATCTTCGAGTATTTCATTTTTGTCTGTCGTAAAATAACTGCTGTCGATCGGTCTTGATTTATTAGGATCTTTAATACAGATCTTTTTGATCCGTGCATTAATACCTTTTGTTCTGTTCAAAACTTCATAGAGTCCTTGTCCTACGACGCCGAATCCGAAAATGCCTAAATTGATGATCTTGTTTTCCATACTTTTTTTGAGCTTGCAGCCTTAGCAATCAGTCTTTCGCCGTGCAGAGATGATCAGTTTCCGTACATTGAAAGTGGTGTTACCAACCACTAATGGCTTTATTGTAAAACTGTAATTTGCTTGCCGGCCGGATGGTTTAGTTTATCCAGCGCCTGTTTCAGGTCGTTGATCAGGTCATCGGCATCTTCGATGCCTACTGATAAACGGATGCAGGAATCCTGCAGTCCTGTTTTTCTCCGGAATTCTTCCGGGATGGTACGATGCGTCATGGTGGCCGGGTGGGCCAGCATGCTTTTCACGCCGCCAAAGCTTTCTGCCAGCTTAAATAATTTGGTAGCGTTTACGATACGGATCGCATTTTTGATATTGTCGCTTTTCAGGGAAAAGCTTACCAGAGCGCCGTAATTTTTTTGTTGTTTACGGGCGATGTGGTGATTTTTGTGGGTGGCCAGTCCGGGATAGAACACTTTATCCACCGCAGGATGTGTGGCCAGCCAGTTAGCGATGGCGCTGGCGTTGCTGCATTGTTTTTCCAGGCGGAGGTACAGTGTTTCGATACCGCGTATAGTAAGCCATGCTTCAAAGGGGCTGAGTATACTGCCGGAAATATTCTGGTTATACCGGATCTGGTCTGCCAGTGTTTTTGAGTTCACTACTACAAGGCCGGCGATCACATCGCAATGGCCTGCCAGGTATTTGGAGGCGCTGTGGATCACAAGATCCGCGCCCAGTGTTAACGGCTGTTGCAGTAATGGGGTACTGAAGGTATTGTCTACCGCCAGCAGGATATTATGCTGTTTGGCAATTTTGCTGATAGATTTAATATCAGATACGCGCAAAGTGGGATTGGTGGGCGATTCCAGCCAGATGATCTTTGTATTGGGCGTAATTGCGGCCAGTACTTTATCGAGGTTGCTGGTATCTACAAAATTCACTTTGATCCCAAAGCGTTCAAACATGTGGTTAAAGATCTGGAAGATGCCACCGTAGGTATCTTCCACGGCCATGATCTCATCGCCGGACTTTAACAGCTTCAGCACTGCATCTATGGCCGACATACCGCTGGCAAACGCAAACCCGGCAAACCCTTCTTCCAGGTTGCAGATGAGGTCTTCCAGCACTTTTCTCGTGGGGTTGTTTGCCCGCGAAAACTCAAAGCCTTTATTGATGCCGGGTGATTCCTGCACAAAAGTGGACGTTTGATAGATAGGCACAGAAATGGCGCCTGTCAGTTCGTCTACCGGTATGCTGTGAATCAGTTGTGTAGCTGTTTTCATGTTATAAATTATTTTTAATGATGTTCAATGTGCACAATTGCCAACTGCAACGATATCATTAAAGATCAACTTAAACAACAACAAATCCATGAAAGGGCGGGGAGGGGGCATAAAAAAAGCTCTCCCGTTTGTTGGAAGAGCTCTTTTAGAAAGTTATATATATCTGTGAAGTATTATCTCTGCCAACTTATCTTTCCCCGGTTTGCACCAGGGCAGGAATTAGCACCTTTTTCCCGATCATAGATCAGGAAAGGTTGCTAAGGCATCGCAGGGCCAAGTCCCTCCGCCTTTCTGGATAAGTGATGTGTAAGAACTGGCGCAAAGGTAATATCACTTTAGGCAGATTTCCAAATTGGAGTAGTTTTTTATTTATTAACCGGTGTTTTATTACCTTTGGATGATATTATTTTATACCCAACCATATCTTTTATGTTTGTTAACCCGTTGCTCTCAGAAGAGCTGTTCCAGCATATCTGGGCCTTCCGGCTATTTAAGCAGGATCATCTGACCACCACCGGCGGAGAGCCGGTACAGGTAATATTTCCAGGCGTTCATAACCACAATGGCGGACCGGATTTTTCGGCTGCCAAGATCAGGATCGGCGCTACTTTATGGGTAGGCCAGGTGGAGCTGCACCTGCGCACATCCGACTGGTTCCGGCACGGGCATCAGTATAATGCACAATACGGCCGTATTATCCTGCATGTGGTGTTTGTGCACGACATGCCCGATGTTGTTACCGGGAATGCTCCCTGCCTGGAATTGCAGCAGCATATCCCCAAGGTGCTCCTGCAGCGTTATGAGCAGTTGAAATCATTATCGCCTTTTGTGCCATGTGCCCCCCATGCCGTGCAGGTGCCGCAGCTGATCTGGCTAAGCTGGAAAGAGCGGTTGCTGGCGGAGCGCTGGGAACGTAAGATCAGCAGCCTGCGGGCCTGGCTGCAGCATAATCATTACAATTGGGAGGAAGTGTGCTACTGGGCAGTGGCGCAGAGTTATGGCGCACCGGTAAATGCCTTGCCTTTCCTGCAGGTGGCGCAATCGCTTCCCTATAAAATGCTGATGCGGTACCGGCACCTGCTGCTCCAGGTAGAGGCGCTGCTGTTTGGCCAGGCAGGGATGCTGGAAGCCTCGCAAACCGACGGGTATGCGTTACAGTTACAGGATGTTTACGGGCACCTGCAGCACAAATTCCGGCTCAGCCCAATTCCGGCCCACCACTGGAACTGGCTGCGGATGCGCCCTGCTGCCTTTCCCACCATGCGGCTGGCCACTTTTGCCGCATTGCTGCAGCAATCCACCCACCTGTTTTCCCGGATCCTGGAAGCCCCTGATGTAACAGCCCTGGAACAACTTTTTTTCGTGCAGCCGTCGGCGTACTGGCATACACATTACCGTTTCGGGCAACCCGTAGCGCGCACCCAGCGGCCCGGGAAGCAGGCGGTACAGGGTATCCTGATCAACACGGTGCTGCCCCTGCTGTTCCTGTACGGACAGGATAAGAATGGCAAATATTACCAGGAAAAAGCCCTGCATTTCCTGCAGCAGCTGCCGCCGGAAAGGAACCATATCACCAACAGCTGGAGCCAGCTTGGTATTGGCCAGGAAAGCGCGTTGGAATCGCAGGCGCTGCTGCAGCTGAAACAGCATTATTGTGATGAGAAAAGATGCCTGCAGTGCGCCATAGGAGTGAAGATCATTTCAGGCGTGTAGCGGATTTTGTCTTGGAACACTGATTACGCTGATTTTGATGATTTGTTTGATTTTATTTTGGGAGTTTGATAATAAATTAAGGGAGATATGAGCGGATTCACCCGCATATATCTCCCTTAAAAAAATAAGATCTTAAAATAAAATCAAACAAATCATCAAAATCAGCGTAATCAGTGTTCCAAGACAATTTAAACCGCCGAAGGCGGTGCACTACCAATTAAAGGTGACATCCTGTACAATGTCCGGGTGCACGCTCATGGCCACGGGACAGGTATGTGCCGCCCTTTCCAGGATGGTCCGTTCTTTTTCACCAAGGCCATGGCCTTCGGGGAAGTCGAATACGATGGTGATGCCCGTGATACGGCGCGGGTCTGTGCCCATTATTTTCTGTACGCTTACTTTGGTGCCCTCAATAGCCCAGTTATTATCCATTGCCTTGATGCCCATAATGCTGAGCATACAGGAGCCCAGGGCAGTGGCTACAAGGTCGGTGGGAGAAAATCTTTCCCCCCTGCCACGGTTGTCAACAGGTGCATCTGTTTCGATAACAGTGCCTGATTGCAAATGGGTGGCGGTGGTACGTAACTGGCCGGTATAGATAATAGATGCTGTTTGCATGATATCTTTTTAAATGATCAATCCGTAAAATTAAATGTATTTTTATTATAAGTGTATCCCTGGCAGTAAAGGTCCCTGGTAAACTAAAAAAAAATTAGCTACGTTTGTAATATATACATAACAATACCTTTGTTCAAGCGTTTATTTATTATAATAATAGCCCACTGTGAAAAAAATATACTTAATCCTGTTTTTAGCAACAATATCCGGCGGCTTGTTTGCGCAAACCACCACCCGGCAGCAAAGCACCAAGAAAAGTGATAAGGAACAGCGTAAGCTGAAAAAGATCTCCATTTTCCGCGAACAGGAAGAGGGGGAGAATGTTTTCCAGCGTGATTTTTCTGCAGGGGCAAGGCTGAACACCGACGGATGGTCTGGTTTTGCGGAACTGGGATACCGGAAAACGAGGAAAAAAGTGAATTATTTCCAGTTTGAGTTTGGGGAGAAGAAGAGTAATAAGGAAGTAAAGGTCAATAGCGGGTATGCCTTTACCCAGCGCCCATATATTTACGGTAAACAGAATAATTTTTACCAGGCAAAACTGGGTGTAGGCCAACGGTACCTGATTGGCGGTAAAGCCAATAAAAACGGGGTGGAGGTAGACGCTGTCTATTACGGGGGCGTATCCCTGGGGCTGGTAAAACCCTATTACCTGAATGTGCAGAATGAAACGGGTGAAAATGTGGATATCAAGTACACCCCTGAAACTGCGGACCTTTTCCTGCACAAAGAGCAGATCAACGGCGCGGGCGGTTTCGGAAAAGGATGGAACAACCTCAGCGTGGTTCCGGGATTGCATGCCAAATTGGGTATGCGGTTCGACTGGGCCCATTTCAACGAGGTGGTGAGCGCCCTGGAAGTGGGAGTGAATGGTGAATATTATACCAAAAAGATTCCTATTATGGTGGTAGTAGATGGAGTTGACCAGAATAAACAGTTCTTTTTTAATGCATATGTCAGCATCCAATTCGGGAAGCGCTGGAATAAGAGATAAGTATTAACTTTGCTCTTCTAAAGAAAGGAATAAGCGATGCAAGAACTACCCGTAATAGCCGCCGAACCGGCTACAACAAGAGTGAAAAAGCCCGACTGGCTGCGCGTTAAATTACCCATAGGCGAGAATTATAAACAGGTTAGAAACCTGGTAGATACCCATAAATTACATACGATCTGTGAAAGTGGCAACTGCCCTAATATGGGCGAATGCTGGGGAGCCGGCACCGCTACTTTTATGATCCTGGGAAACATCTGTACCCGTAGCTGCGGCTTTTGTGCCGTAGCCACCGGCCGGCCGGAAGCAGTGGATTTCGATGAGCCGCAACGGGTGGCGGAAGCCATTTACCTGATGAAAGTAAAACATGCCGTTATCACCTCTGTAGACAGGGATGAGCTGAAAGACGGCGGTTCCATCATCTGGGCCAACACCATCAATGCTGTTAGGGCATTGAATCCTGAAACCACCATGGAAACCCTTATCCCGGACTTCCGTGGCCAGTGGGAAAATCTCCAGCGTATCATTGATGTGGCGCCTGAAATTGTATCACACAACCTGGAAACGGTAGAACGTTTAACCAAGCAGGTAAGGATACAGGCCAAATATCACCGCAGCCTGGAAGTGATCCGCCGCCTGAAAGAAGGTGGCATGCGCACCAAGAGCGGTATCATGCTCGGTTTGGGCGAAACAAAAGAAGAAGTGGTACAGGCCATGCAGGACCTGTACGATAACGGTTGTGATGTGGTAACGCTGGGCCAGTACCTGCAGCCTACACCAAAACATCTGCCCGTGGCACGCTTCGTTCATCCTGATGAATTTGCAGAATTACGCGAGATAGGTTATAACATGGGACTCGACTACGTAGAGTCAGGACCGTTAGTAAGATCATCCTATCACGCAGAAAAACATATTGTCAGCGGTCGTAATAAAGGATGACCGGAACTGATTTTCACTTATTTGTTAAAATCCACCCGGAAGGGTGGATTTTTGTTTTCATAACGTTATCTTAGCGCCCGAATTCGTTTTACCTAAACAACAAGATTAGTTGTTGTATACCTACTTCGCTGTTATACGTTGTATTCAGATACCTGGAACCACTCTGGAAACCGTGCGTTAAAGTTCCAGATGATTTTGAATCCGCGACTCTCTAATCAACCTACCTGTTTGCTGTAATCATTACAGCCTGACATGTTTTTGCGGCAATTAAAAATGTTGTGATGCGGATAGCGTCGCAACAAATACAGGACAATAATGCTATGCCATTAAAAGCCGGGCTTTTTATGTATGCGTTATTTCCTTTCGATTGGTACAATGATGAACTGAATGTCAAAAGCCTTTTATGAAAAGAGCATTTTATTTGTTAGCTGTGGCATGCGGATTAATTATATCCCCGCAGGTATTTGCACAGCAATCTTCTGATTCCCTGCTAACCAGCGCTACCCTGCAGGACTGTGTAAGGTATGCCCTTACCCACCAGCCGGTTATCAGGCAGTCGCTTATTGATGAAGCGATCACCGACCGGACAGTGAAGAGTAAACTGGCCGATTGGTATCCGCAGGTAAACCTGGATTATAACATCCAGCATTACCTGGAACTGCCCACTTCCATTTTTGGAGGTAATCCCACCAAAGTAGGCGTGGCAAACACTTCCACTGCATTGTTCGGGCTGAACCAGAATATCTTCACCCGGGACCTTTTACTGGCCACCAATACGGCAAGGGACATAAGGAGGCAAAGCCGGCAAACAACCGCACGTAACCAGATAGACCTGGTAGCAGATGTAAGCAAGGCCTACTATGATGTGCTTCTCACTACCGAACAGATCAAGGTACTGAACGAAGATATTACCCGCCTGGAAAGAAGCCTGAAAGATGCGAATAACCAGTATGCCAGCGGTGTGGTAGATAAAACCGATGCCAAGCGCGCCACCATTTCGCTGAACAATGCACGTGCACAACAAAAGGCAGCGCGTGAGCTGCTTACAGCCAAACAGGCCTACCTGAAACAGCTGATGGGATACCCGGTGAACAGCGGAGATGTGCCGCTTACAGAAGACTCTGCAGCTGTGGCCGCACAGGTAACCGGCGCGGATACCCTGCTTACTGCGGATTATAAAAACCGTATCGAGTACCAGTTACTGGAAACGAATCAAAGCCTGCAGCAAGCCAACCTGAAATATAACAAATGGAGCTATCTGCCTACCGTATCCGCATTTATCAATTACTCCTTTGCCTATCAGAACGAACAGTTTGGCAAGTTGTACAGCGAGAATTATCCGAACTCTCTACTGGGATTGAAGCTATCCTTACCCATTTTCCAGGGAGGAAAAAGAGTGCACAACATCCGCATGGCAGAGCTGCAGTTACAGCGTACCCAATGGGATTTTGCGGCTTTAAGAAGCCAGATCAATTCGCAGTATGCGCAGGCGATGGCCAATTATAAAAGTAATTACAACGACTATCTCACATTGAAGGAAAACGTGCAGATGGCACAGGATGTATATGATATGTTGCAGCTGCAGTATAAGGAAGGGATCAAAACCTATCTCGATGTACTGGTGTCTGAAACAGAACTGCGTACCGCGCAGCTGAATTTTTATAATTCCATGTACCAGGTATTGTCCAGCCGGATAGACCTGCAAAAAGCATTAGGAACCTTAACAGCTAATTATTAAATGGTAACCGGAACGGATATGAAAAAAATGAACCACATTGTCTTAATCAGCGCTGCCAGCATCCTGGGCTTTACTGCCTGTAAAGGTCCGGCCCAGAAGGGAGCGCCCGCTATGCCCCCTACACCGGTGAATATTACGGAGGCATCCGTAGCACCGGCCGTTTATTACGATAAATACCCCGCCACGGTAGTAGCGTTGAACCAGGTAGAACTGCGTTCCCAGGTATCAGGGTTTATTACCGGGATCTTTTTTAAAGAAGGTGAAGTAGTGCAGAAAGGAAAGCCCCTGTATGAAATAGACCGCCGCAAATATGAAGCGGCTTATTTGCAGGCACAGGCCAATGTAGCCAGTGCAAAAGCCAGCTTTGAAAGGGCAAAGAAAGATGACGACCGTTACCAGCGCCTGGCCGACCAGGATGCGGTGGCCCGCCAGATACTGGATAATGCAAAAGCAACCCTGGAAACTTCCCGCAGCCAGCTGGCTGCAGCAGAAGCCAGTCTTGCTGCCGTTCGTACAGACCTGGATTATTCCCTGATCAAAGCGCCGTTTACCGGGCGTATAGGTATTTCCCAGGTAAAGCTCGGCGCACAGGTGAGCCCCGGTACCACCCTGCTGAATACCATCTCCAGTGAAAACCCGATAGGAGTTGATTTCGTGATAACAGAAAATGAGATCTCCCGTTTTGCAGGCATGCAGGGTGGAAAAGCCAGCGACTCTACTTTCCGTCTGCAGTTATCCGATGGCACTGAGTTCGTACATGCCGGTAAGATCCTCGCCATTGACCGCGGGGTAGATAATCAGACCGGTACCATCCGTGTGCGTATCGAGTTCAATAACCCGGACGACAGGCTGAAAGACGGTATGAGCTGCGTATTGCGCGTGCTGAATGAGCAGTCCGGAGAAAGACTGATCATCCCGTATAAAGCGCTCACTGAGCAGATGGGGGAATACTTTGTATTTGTTGCAAAAGATTCCGTGGCTGCCCAGCAGAAAGTACACCTGGGACCAAGGATCGGCGACAGGATCGTGATCATGGATGGTATCCAGGCCGGTGATAAGGTGATCACAGAAGGCTTCCAGCGTTTACGCGATGGCGGCAAAATACAGATAGGAATACCAGCCGCTCCAACAGGTGCGCCTGCGAAGAAATAGTTTATCAGTAGAATCAACAGCAGAAGATCATGATTGCAGATACTTTTATAAAACGACCCGTAACGGCTATAGTAATATCTATAGTACTGGTACTGGTGGGAATACTGGCGATGATGAACCTGGCCATAGGTCAGTACCCGGAAATATCGCCTCCCACCGTACAGGTAACAGGTACCTATACCGGGGCGGATGCACAAACGGTGGAACAAACCGTAGCCACACCCGTGGAAGTGCAGGTGAACGGTACGCCGGGCATGACCTATATCAACACGAACAACACCAGCAGCGGGCAGATGAGCATGACGGTAAACTTTGAAGTGGGTACCGACATCAATATTGCCGCGCTGGATGTGCAGAACCGTGTGGGAATTGCGCAGCCTACCCTGCCACAGGAAGTACAGCGTTTAGGGCTCACCGTTAGAAAGCGTAACCCCAGTATCCTCATGCTGGTGGCACTGTACTCACCTAAAGGCACACACGATATTACCTTCCTGGATAACTATACCAACGTATATGTAAAAGATGCATTGCTGAGGGCAAAAGGGGTGGGCGATATCTTCACCCGTGCGGATGATTTCAGTATGCGTATCTGGCTGAAACCCGATAAGCTGGCTGAAATGGGCGTAACCGCCGATGATATCCGCGCAGCGCTGGCAGAGCAGAACGCGCAGATCACTGCTGGCTCTGTTGGTGCACCGCCGCAGCAAGCAGGGCAAACATTTGAATACAACATCTTCACAAAAGGACGTTTATCCACTCCGGAGGAATTTGGAAATATCATTGTTAAAACCCGTCCTTCAGACGGATCGCTGGTATACCTGAAAGATGTGGCCCGTGTGCAGTTAGGTAAATTTAACTACTCCGGTAACAACTTCGTTGATGGTAAACGCGCTGCCTACCTACTTGTATACCAGGCGCCGGGAAGTAACGCGATTGAAACTGCCAAGAATGTGACAGCCGCTATGGAAGAGCTGAAGAAGCAATTCCCCAGCGATGTGGAATACGTAGTGCCGTTTGAATCCATCTCCGTAGTAAAAGTATCTATAGAAGAGGTGGTGCATACTATTGTGGAAGCGCTGATCCTGGTGGTGATCGTAGTATTCCTGTTCCTGCAGAGCTGGCGCGCTACACTGATCCCGGTACTGGCTATCCCAGTATCCATTATCGCTACCTTCATCTTCTTTATACCACTTGGATTTACCATCAATACGCTTACCCTGTTCGGTTTCGTACTGGCAATCGGTATTGTGGTGGACGACGCCATTGTGGTGGTGGAAGCGGTGCAGCATAATATAGACCATGAAAAGATGTCGCCCAGGGATGCTACCGCAATGGCCATGAAGGAAATATCCGGGCCGGTGATTGCGATTGCACTGATCCTTGCAGCGGTGTTTGTACCGGTAGGGTTTATACCAGGTATCGTAGGCCGGCTTTACCAGCAGTTTGCGATCACTATTGCCATCTCTGTAATGATCTCCGCATTTGTGGCGTTGTCATTAACACCGGCATTGTGTATCCTCCTGCTGAAACCCATGCACCTGGACAAAGATTCGAAAGGGCTGAACAAGTTCTTCTTTAAATTCAACCGCTGGTTTGGGCATACCACTTCCCGCTATTCTGTGGGCGTGAAAAAGAGTATCCGCTATTTCCGCTTTGTGATAGTGATCCTGGTCTGCATTTTTGTGGGTACCATGATGTTGTTCAAGAGCAAGCCAACAGGTTTTATACCAACGGAAGATGAAGGCCGTATCTACATTACATTCGATTTGCCGGAGTCTTCTTCAACAGAGCGTACCCTGGCCGTAATGCAGCAGATGATGAAAGACCTGGATAATACGGAAGGTATTGCCCACTATGCCGCGCTCGGAGGATTGAACGTGGTAAACTTTGCTACTAAATCGAACAGTGCTACTATCTTCTGCCAGCTGAAACCATGGGATGAACGTAAGCCGGATTCCCTGCAGGTGTTCGGGCTTGTGGCCACGCTGCAGAAGAAATTGTCGAAATACAAAGAGGCCAATGTGGTGGTAATTCCACCTCCGGCCATTCCGGGCCTGGGTTCCACAGCAGGGTTCTCCTTTGTACTGGAACAAAAGGGCGCCGGTGAAGTAAAGGCATTTGAAGGCGTGTTGCAGAACTTCCTGGCTGCCGCCAACAAGCGCCCTGAAATAGCGAAGGCATTCTCTTTCTTCACCGCACGCACACCCGGCTATCAGCTGGATATTGACCGTGAAAAAGCGAAGAAAATGGGTGTGAAGATCTCCGATATTGCTACTGCATTACAAACATATATGGGTAGCGCCTATATCAACGACTTCACCATTTATGGCCGTAACTTCCGCGTGGTAACGCAGGCGGATTCCACTTACCGCGGTGATATCAAAAACCTGAGCCAGCTGTTTGTACGCAACAGCGCCGGTTCTATGGTGCCGTTAAGCGCTCTTACTTCCTATAAGGTAATAGAAAGCGCCCCGGTGATTTCCCACTACAACCTGTTCCGTTCTGCGGAAATAAACGGTAACCCGGCTCCGGGATACAGTAGTGGTGATGCCATCAATGCACTCAAGGAAGTGGCGGCGCAAACGCTTCCGGAAGGCTATGGTTATGAGTTCTCGGGTTTGAGCCGTGAAGAGCTGTTGTCGGGATCCAAAACCATATATATTTTCGCCTTGTCTATCATCTTTGTATTCCTCTTCCTGGCCGCATTATACGAAAGCTGGTCTGTTCCGTTCTCCGTGCTCCTGGCGGTGCCTATCGGCGCCTTTGGGGCCATTACGGTGCTTACCTTCCTGCCTAAGCTGAGCAACAACGTATATGCGCAGATCGGGTTGATTACACTGATTGGTTTGTCGGCCAAGAATGCGATCCTCATCGTGGAGTTTGCAAAAGAGCGGGTGGATAAGGGAATGGACCTGGTAACGGCGGCAGTGGAAGCGGCGAAGCTGCGTTTACGCCCCATTATCATGACATCGCTGGCCTTCCTGCTGGGTATCCTGCCACTGGTATTTTCTTCCGGTGCAGGTGCGGAAGCGCGTAAAACGATGGGCTGGACAGTATTGGGCGGTATGTTCACCGCTACATTCCTGGCCATCTTTATTGTGCCGGTATTGTACGTGGTGATTACCCGTTTGGCTTACGGTAAGGAAAAGCTCCGTAAAATGAAAGAGAGCTACCAGGCAGTGCCAGAGCACGATGTGCAGGGCAGACTGTAATAATCAGCAGGGTTTATAATTGTACATATACAAGAAGGCGTTGCGAAAGCAGCGCCTTCTTTGCTTTATTCAGGGAGAATACGCTTACCGTCTTTATCGAAATGCCGGGTTAATTCCCATTCGGTATCGCCCACCAGGTACATGGTACCGGCTACCACAGCCCCCACGGTGATATACCAGAACCAATCCGACTGCCTCTCAAAAATAAGTGCGCATGCCACGCCGGTGAGCAGGAGCACCACGCCTACACGCCGTGAAATATAGGCTGCATACTCATTGGCAGAACGCCACATTTCAGGTGTTTTGGTAGACAATACGCTACGGTAACCATACCATGATTTTGTGCTTTTAGGAGGAAAGCGGTGTATGAAATAACCCATGAGATAGAACAGTATGCCTGCAAAAATAGCCGCGTTGCAGTAAGTGGAATGAAAGAAGCGTAACCACATGGTCCGGGGTTTTGGTTACCATAAGTTACGCAAAAAAAGCGAATTTTGTCTTGGAACACTGATTACGCTGATTTTGATGATTCGTCTGATTTTATTTTTTTAGATTTTTATAAGAATAGTTAAGGGAGATAAGAGCAACATGCCGCTCATATCTCCCTTTATTATTAATCAATAGTTCGGTAGTTATTTAAGCGGCCATCGATCCAATATTGAGGCACCACATACGGGTGATGACCTGCAGCCCCATGTTCAGCACCGGAGCTATGAACGTCTTCTTTGAGTGTAGAGACAGAAAGAGTAGGAAGGAGTATCCGGGAGTATGTTATAGAAGGAAGGTACGGGAATATTTTTTGTGGGAAGCAAGGCGGTAGCAGCAAGGATAAATACGGGGTAGTATTCCAGAAGCTCAAATAATACTACGGACAGTTGAAAAATATAAGCCCAGGCACTATAACTTGGGCTTATACTTCTGTTTCCTTTCAATGAAATATTAGCCTAGCCTTCGCAATATAATTTCGAGGGCTCAACCAAATCAATGAAATGTTTTTTTGATAAAGGAATGATAGATCTTCAAATGTCAGTGCTCTTGTAAATTTTTCTGCGGCCTGATCAACTATAATTTTTCGGGAATTACAATTAGCAAATCGAGCAAATACGGATGAATGATGCAATTTTTTATATGTTTGCCGTAAATTTATGAGGTTGATTTTTTAGACATAATTCTAAATATTTTTGACTTAAAGGTTTGATGATCATTCGTTCTACCTCAAAAAATGTATTCAGTTCTTTTAGCGGAATTCGTTTCATTTGCCATGTACCATTCATTTCATTGCCGATGGTATTTGGATGGAATTTTCCATCAAACCAATCTTCAAACTGACTTATCTTAGTGGTTTCAAAGCGAAAATGCTTGAATATCATATCAGCTATTTCATAGATGCTTTTATCCGAGTCGCCCAGAATGGGGTCAGCTACGCCTACCCAACATTCGGGAGAATTAGTATCTTTTACATACGCATCTCCCGAACCATGCCATATCCATATAAATGAGATTATAGGGATTTGTTTTATAGATGTATTGACAAGGTCTGTCCTATCTTTTACCGATGAAAAATCAGCATAGAACCTTCCTAACCAGGATGGGGTCCATAAATAAAATGGATAGTCACTGTCATCTGAAAGTTTGTACCCACTGTCATTTGAAAAAAAGGTGTTTTTTGATACGCTTTCTAAATTAACACCATACTCCTTTACTCTAAATCTTATTTCTATAAAATTAAAAAGTGCTCTAATATCCTGATAATAATCTTCAAGGCCATTAATTGATAAGGGTAGGTTCTCTATGGTTTGATTTCTGATAATTGACATAAATCTTATTTTATTGTTTTAAATAAATTTCGTTTTTAACCAGTTTGGCTTTGAAAGCCCTAAATTATTTTGCAACATCTTTTCGCTAGTTTCTAAAGCCCCCTGAACTGACCCCGGTTCTTTTGCCCAACTCTCACCTACGATATAAACTTTCTCTTTTGGGAAAGGCTGCCTCATATAATCCATAGATTTTTCCGATGAATAGCCTTTATCCCATACATGCCAACCCGGACGACCTTGGGATTCGAGCCATAACTCGTAGAACACATCAATTGGCAAGGGGGCATCCATAATACCAATCGCTTCTGTCAGAAAAACATGAGCTACTCTTTTTAGTTCTTCTTTAATGTAGTAATTCTCACTATTTGGCATTTTTTTTTCGAGACAACTTTGTTTGGTATCATTTATCAAATCGTTCCAGTAAATCACGTCAGGGCCATTACAATAAGCCGCCATTATTAATGCCGGAGTACTAGATTTGTCATTAAACTTATTATAGTAGAATTGTCTTATGGGAAGGTCTGTTGTATCCCTGCCTTTGTTACCTCTGGCCTTTTCCCACCAAGCGAAAGGATAGGTTAGAAAGAGTTTGAAAGCATTAACACTCTTAATGCTTTCAAATATTTTCTTATTAATTTTTTTGCTAAAAGAAGTATTGTCAATTAATTTGGCCAATGCTGGTTTAGGCACAGTTAATATTAAAAATTGAGTGCTAATTTGCTTAACTTCTTTCCCATTTTCAAAAGAAAGTAAATACTTATCATCACTTTTGCTAACTGCAATCAATTTATAGTTAAGTTTTAGTATTCCACCATTCTTAACAAAGTCACGACAAAGTTTAGCTGGTAAACTATTAAAACCAGAGGAAAGGCATTTATATTGTACATCTTTTGGAGTGTAAAAAATGTTGTCTAGCCATGAAGACGCATTCCCATTCGAATTAACGATTTCATAACCACCGATATCCTGTATAAATGCAATGGCTTCTGTTGAAAGAAATGCATTCAAAAATTGAAACCAAGAGATAGATTCTATGCTATTTCCTTCCCAATTAGTTTTACTTTTTATATCTTCATATTGTTTTGAAACCTCACCGACTAAAGCCCAATTCTTTTCTTTGTAGCATTGATGATAACGATCATGTAAAGGATAGAACCAATTGAAATGTTTTTTAATAGCGAATTCAATAAGCCCCTCAGCAGAGGTAGACTGCTCATCAGGTGACAAACTGTAAAGTGTGTTAATTAATTCAAAATCATCCAATCTTACGGACCTTTTCTTAAGATAGCTTAGATTACAATTCGAGCTGAAGTCGAATTGTTTTACCTTCGAAGTTAGATTCAGGTGTGTGAGTAAATCTGATAGCATTGGGATCTCCTCAAAAAAACGCATTCCTCCTAGTTCAATATAATGCTCGCCAAATTTTATAGATTTCAATCTACCCCCAATAAAATCATCTTGTTCGTATAAAACTATTTTTTGTCGACCCTCTCTTTTCAACAGCCTCTCTTCAGACCTTAATCGATAACTTGTATAGCATCCCGCTATACCGGCGCCAATAATCGCAATATCGACGGTTTCATCATCGTCAGTTCCCCGCATGTTTTTATTTTCTTTGTTCATGTTTTTGAATTTACCTGTAATGCAGTATCAAAAAACGGAGCTTTTACAAATCGAAACACAAAAAACGAGAGCGTTAATGTTTAACTTGATCTATTGATTAGGAACACGAACAGGTACAAGACAGTAAATGTAAATTTTATGCCATGTATTAATAGTTTCATAGTAATTAATTAGAATGTAGGGTTAAAGGGTTACAATTAAAGGCTTACATTCTTCATCCAAAGCTTATAATATAAGATCAGAACACATATAATGTTAGGCATTTTGATCAACATATTTATTAAAATAGTTTAATAAATCAGAATGTTATTAAATGAATTTTAAGCACTGATTGAATTGTTTCGTGGGTTCAACCAAATCAATGAAGTATTTTTTTTGATAGAGAAATGATAATAACTACCGAACTATTGATTAATAATAAAGGGAGATATGAGCGGTATATTGCTCTTATCTCCCTTACTATTCTTATAAAAATCTAAAAAAATAAAATCAGCCGAATCATCAAAATCAGTGTACCAAGACAAATTCCGCATTAATGCTTCGTACTATCCGCGGCTGGTTTCTTCTTGCCGAACAAGCCGTTAAGGGTATTCTTCACGGATTCACCGGCTTGTTTGCCCACATTTTCAAGTGGCTTGCCGGAGGAGGTTTGTGAGGAGTCCTTCTTTCCGCTGAGCTGATTTTTTAATTCGTTTTTCAGGGAATTGACTGCTGTATTTTTGATCTGGTTAAGACTATCCTTTACCGTGTTTTTTACGGTGTCGATCTTGTTCTTTACCAGCTCTGCTGCCTGTGATTTCAGGTTGTTGGCAGTTTCACGCAGGTCTGTTTTTACACTTGGCTTGAGGATATTGCCGGCCATTAACACCTGCAGATGAACGCTGTCGCCCAGTTGAACAGGAATGCCTTTGCTTTGTGCCTGTGAGGCCAGGTTGTTCACCAACGTGTTACCGGCAGTGCCCATCAAACTGCGTGGCAGCGCCAGTTGCAGCGTGTAATCGAGCGACTGGTCAAAGCCGTGTGAGCCTGCAATGTCCATTCGTATGCCATTCACCGTTACTTTGAACGGGTTTACTTTTACGCGGCCGTTTTCAAAAGAGAAATAGTTTTTGATATCACGCAGTGAGATATCTTTCAGCTGTGAAATATTCAGGGAATTGGCCAGCTGGTCAACAGGGGCAAACTGTTTCAGGAATCCTTGTACAAGCAGCAGGCTGCCATCTCCGGTAAGCGTACTCAGATCGGGCGACATATTTTTTCCCAGCTTGCCATGCATGGTTAACTGCGACGTAATTTTACCCGAAAGGAATTTGCCGATAGGCATTAATTTCTGCACGGTATTAAAGGTGTTGAATGTTTGTTGTACATCCAGGTTTTGCACGTCATAAGCCAGGTTAATGTCGGGGTTTATTTTGCTGGCCTTAGTGCTGTAGCTACCGTTGATTTCCATAGTACCCTGCAGGGCATTGGCTTTCAGCTGTTGCATGGTTACCGTTTCATCTTTCACCAGCAGCTTACCGGATACATTGGTAAGATCAGCTTTATCGTAATGGATCTTATTCACATTGGCCTGGAGCCCCAGGTTAAGATTGGCAGGCACTGCAAACGGTACAGCGGCTGCGGAATCTTTTTTAGCAGCAGATGGTTCGGAAGAAGCGGGCTTGTCGGTCCCCATCCATTTATCAAGATTTATTTCATCTGCCTTGAAATTCATCTGACCATCCAGCGGTTCATTTTTAAACGTATAGGCGAGGAGGTTATTAACTTCACCATTGGCCTCAAAGTTAGTGCCCAGGTATTGCCCGTTCAGATCCTTTACTGTTACGTTTTTAGGATTGAACTGCAGGGAGAGATTATTTACTTTTACGCCATCGGGATAATCTTTGCTTTTATACAGCATGTTGCTCAGTTGCAGGGTGCCGGCGGCATAGAAGCGGTCGTACTGTTGTTTTTCGATGGCGCTCATATTGCCTTTGGCGCTGATGTCCGCGTCGAGCAGGCCGGATAAATTGGTGCCGGATTCCAGTTTTACAAACTGGGTGATCTTGGAAAGATCCAGTTTGCCTTTGGCGGCTGCGTCCACATAGAGGTCGGATACCGGTGTTTTGATGAGCATACGCAGGTCAAGCGGGGTGTTATCCATTTCCAGGTGACCGGTAGGCATATCTATTACTGTATGATCCGGTACGCCGTCCGGATTGCTGATCTTCATAGCGATCTGGATATTTTTTACCGGTTTTGGAAGATCCGGGTATTGGAAGAAGCCATCTTTCACGGATAGGTCCAGTCCAAATGCGGGCATCTGCACAGGTGAGTAAGTACCTTTTACAAATCCGCCAAAAGCGGCGGTACCGCTGGTTTTTATCTTATCAAAATCTGTTTTGTATACGGCAGGTATTAAAGACAGCAGGTCTTTAAAATTGGTGGAGGGTGCTTTGAAGCTCATGTCCATGCCATAGGTAGAGTCGTTTACCAGCTTAAAGAAGCCCTGCAGCGCCAGTTCCAGGTTGTTGAGCGATGCTTTGCCGTCTTTAAACGTATAGGTGTTACTGTTATTATCCACCTGGATAGCTGCGTCCAGGGAAGTTTTTACCTGTGATAAATAAGGGATAAGGCCATACCGGAAAGTAATGCCGGAGGCGGTGGTGCTGGTTTGCAGCAGGAACTGGTCCTGTGTAAAATCGCCTTTACCCTGGTGGTTCAGGCCTGTAACCAGTAATTCCATGTTGCCCTGCCGGTCGTCATAATCGATCCAGGCATCTTCAATTTTATATTGCTGCAGGCTGAGGGCAAAGGTGCTTTTGCTGGTATCTGCCGGGTTTACCGCTGCAGTATCCGGTTTGGTGATATTCCAGTTAGCGGCGCCGTCTTTATTTACAATAGCGTGTATACGTGGCTGTAAGAGGGCAATGTTGTAGATGTCCATCTTATCTCCTTTAATAACGCTCATCAGGTTAAGGGCTACGTCTATCTGTTTTACAGAAAGAAGGGTATCGGCGGCAAATTCACCGGTGCCGATCACCTGCAATTCTTCCAGGCCTACTGCCAGTCGTGGAAAATGACGGAACAAGCTGATATCCACGTCTTTAAAATCTACTCTGGCAGTCAGCTGCTTATTCAGTTCTGTTTTTACTTTCGCTATTATCTTGTCTTTAAAGAAATACGGGATGGCAATAGCGGCCAGTATCAAGACCACTATTGCGATACCCACAATTTTCAGGATCTTTTTGATCATAGGTTATTTATATTTTGGGGGTGAAGATAAGCATAATGTATAAAGGAGAAAATGAGGGTGCGGGACCATCTCTGCACTATTTCGTATTTTAGCGGCAATATTCAGCGTATGACACCGGAAAGAAGAGAAAAATTATTATCTGTATTGGGTAAACGGCAGGCTAATTTAACCGTAGTGTTGGAGGATGTACAGGACCCTCATAATGTGTCGGCGGTGATGCGTACCTGCGATGCCGTGGGTATACAGGATATTTATATTATCACCTCAAAAGCGCCGCGGAGAAAAAACTGGGGCCACAGGAGCAGCAGTAGCGCCAAACAATGGCTTACCATACATGATTTTGATAACGCAGCAGATTGTTTTGCCGCGTTGCGTAAACGATATGATAAAATACTGACCACCCATCTTGCCGCGGATGCGGTAAGTCTTTACGATATTGATTTCAGTGGCTCGGTAGCGCTGGTATTCGGGAATGAACAGAATGGTGTAAGTGATGATGCCAGGGCCATGGCGGATGGTAACTTTATCATTCCGCAGATGGGTATTATCCGTTCGCTGAATATTTCGGTGGCCTGCGCGGTGAGCATTTATGAAGCCATGCGCCAGAAAACCATTGCCGGGCATTATAAGCAGCAAAGCCTTCCTGAAGAGCAATATCAATCGCTGTTAAGCGAATGGGGCTTCAGGGCAGAGGATCTTGAAGCAGAAAATTAACCGTTTCTTATGGCATACGAAGGAACACATTTCGAGGTTGTACCGCCGTTGTCGGATATTGTGAAGCATTTTTATGTGATCCGGTCCGGTGAGGATGCTGCAACTACTGTTGCGCATCTTTCTCCCAACTATGAAATGATGTTGCTGTTCAATTTTGGAGCCCCTGTAAGGTTTTCTTTTGCAGCTGAAGCATTGGGTAATATGCAGATAGAGAAAGCTGCTGTTTTGGGCCCTTTAAGGAAGATGCTGAACTACGAGTTGCTGCCGGGGGCGGACCTGCTGGCCGTGGTATTTAACCTGGATGGTTTTTACCGGTTGTACCAGGTGCCGGTAGATGAGCTGAACGGGGAAGAGCTGCATTATCCTGAGGATGCCCGGGAATTGTGGGAGGTGTTGAAGAGATGTGCATCCCCGGCTGAAAGGGTAGAAATATTAAAGGATTATATTTCTGCAACTGCACTTGCTGCAGAGGAAGGGGCGCAGCCTTTGCTTAATGGCGCCGATTATTTTAACGATCCGCTGATACAACCGGCTAAAGCCATTGCCGCAGATGCAGAACTGTCTGAACGTACCGTGCAGTTGCGTTTTAAAAAGTATGTGGGTTATTCCCCCAAGGAAATGTTACGGTTTCTCCGTTTCAAACAGGTGATCAGCAGCATAGAGCATAGTACAGCTGCGTCTGTAGATTGGTTTGATCTTATCCACGATTTCGGTTATCATGACCAGAGCCACCTGATCAAAGATTTTCAGCACTACCTGGGCACTTCTCCGGAGGTATTTATTAAACAGATAGCAGGGAAGGAGTTTTGCACCACGAAGCGGGGGAGGAGGTATTAAATTGCGTACACTGTCCAGGCTAGGCTTTGACCTCACCATGTCGTGTAAAACCAATTATATTACGTGGTTCCTGCGGGGGACTTAGTAATTCCCTCAGGTATTCAAAGATCAGTTGTATATCTGCATCATGGCTGCCGGACTTCTTTTCCAGCTGTTCCAGTTTCAGTAGAATATCTTTGTTAGTGGACAACATCTTCCGCATCTTCACAAAAATTTCAATAATACGGATGCTCACTTGTATGGCTCTTTCACTACGTAATACATTTGCCAGCATTAATACACCATGTTCAGTAAAAACATATGGGAAATGGCACCAAGGTGCTGTTTGGATGGTATCGCATTTTGCGATACCATCCTTTCTGTTTCCTCTTCCGTTAACTGGAACAAAGTTTTCGGGGAATCTGTCCATATTCCGTTTTACCTGCTCCCTTAACTGTATTGGTTTTACATTGTATAGCTCTGCAGGATCACGGTCTAGCATTATCCAATTTTTTGTAACCTATTCTGTTCATTAACTTATACACATGAAAGCTCTTTAAGGCCACATTCATTACCTCAATTCTTTGTCAGGTTAAAAAAAAATCCCTGGCCATTTAGGCCAGGGATCCGCATTTATACTTACATAAACCCTTATGCACTGCAGGTAACGCAACCTTCTTCCATGGTGCAAACAGCACCCACTACAATCTCTTCTTCTGCATTGCCGCCGGTAGCAACTACTGGCTGGATCTGCTGACCGCCTTGTTTTTCAACGGTAAACTGAACGGCCTGTGCAGCAGCCTGGGTACGCAGGTAGTACATACCGGTTTTCAGTCCTTTCTTCCAGGCGTAGAAGTGCATGGAAGTAAGTTTGCCGGTAGTTGGCGTATCAACGAACAGGTTCAGTGATTGCGACTGGCAGATAAACGCTCCGCGGTCGGCCGCCATATCAATGAGGTTACGTTGTTTGATTTCCCAAACTGTTTTGTACAGTTCTTTAATATTGGCAGGTATTTCAGCAATGTTCTGGATAGATCCATTGTGTGAAATAATCTTCGTTTTCATGTCATTATCCCACAGTCCCAGTTCTACCAGGTCTTTCAGCAGGTGTTTGTTTACCACTACAAATTCTCCGCTCAGTACACGGCGGGTGTAGATGTTAGAGGTGTATGGCTCAAAGCACTCGTTATTGCCGAGGATCTGTGAAGTAGAAGCGGTAGGCATTGGCGCCAGCAACAGGGAGTTGCGGATACCATCTTTTATGATAGATTGCTTCAGGCTGTCCCAATCCCAGCGTGCGGAAGGTTTTACATCCCACATATCAAACTGGAGGATTCCTTTGGAAGCCGGGGAGCCGGGGAAGCTTTCATAAGCGCCATCTTTTTTAGCGAGTTCGTTGGAAGCGCTCAAACCTGCGAAGTAAATGGTTTCAAATATTTCGCTGTTCAGTTTTTTAGCTTCATCGCTTTCAAACGGATAACGCATCAGGATAAACGCATCAGCAAGACCCTGTACACCCAGTCCTACAGGGCGGTGGCGCAGGTTGCTGCGTCTGGCCTCTTCGATAGGGTAGTAGTTGTTATCGATGATCTTGTTGAGGTTCAGGGTAGCCTGGTAAGTTACTTCGTATAATTTGTCGTGATCAAATTTACCGTCAATAACAAAGCGTGGCAGCGCCAGGGAAGCCAGGTTACAAACAGCTACTTCATCTGCATCGGTATATTCGATGATTTCAGTGCACAAGTTGGAACTCTTGATGGTACCCAGGTTCTGTTGGTTGGATTTGCGGTTGGCGGCGTCTTTATACAGCAGGTAAGGGTTACCGGTTTCGATTTGTGCATCGAGGATGGCAAACCAGAGATCCTGTGCCTTCACTGTTTTACGGGCGCGTCCTTCTTTTTCGTACTGTTCGTACAGTGCTTCAAATTTTTCACCCCAGCACTCATGCAGTCCTGGTGCTTCATGAGGGCAGAACAATGACCAGTCGCCATTGGATTCTACGCGTTTCATGAACAGGTCTGGCATCCAGAGGGCATAGAACAGGTCGCGGGCACGCATCTCTTCTTTACCGTGGTTCTTACGCAGGTCCAGGAATTCGAAGATATCGGCATGCCATGGTTCCAGGTAGATAGCGAAAGCGCCTTTGCGTTTGCCACCGCCCTGGTCTACATAACGTGCGGTATCATTGAA
This sequence comes from Chitinophaga sp. OAE865, assembly GCF_040546735.1. Lineage (NCBI taxonomy): Bacteria > Pseudomonadati > Bacteroidota > Chitinophagia > Chitinophagales > Chitinophagaceae > Chitinophaga > Chitinophaga sp. OAE865. Next base: position 2,451,364 of record NZ_JBEPOF010000001.1, read on the forward strand.
TACGCGCAGCATTGGGATGATACCGTTGGAGGTACCGTTAGTGCCGCTGATATAAGAGCCTGTAGCGCGGATGTTATGAATGCTTAAACCGATACCACCTGCGCTCTGAGAGATCTTCGCGGTTTGTTTCAGGGTATCGTAAATGCCCTCGATGCTATCGTCCTGCATGGTGAGCAGGAAGCAGGAAGACATCTGTGGTTTTGGTGTGCCGGCGTTGAACAGGGTAGGTGTGGCATGTGTGAACCAGCGCTCGCTCATCAGGTTATATGTTTTGATGGCGGAGTCGATGTCTTCTTTATGAATGCCAACGGCTACGCGCATCAGCATATGCTGCGGGCGTTCCTGTACTTTACCGTCTGTTTTCAGCAGGTAAGAGCGTTCCAGTGTTTTGAAACCGAAGTAGTCAAAAGCAAAGTCGCGGTCGTAAATGATGCTGGAATCCAGTATCTCTGCATTTTTCCTGATGATGTCCCATACGTCGTCAGACAGCAGTGCTGCTGGTTTGCCGGTTTTTGGATCAATGTATTCATACAGTTTCTTCATCGTTTTGGAAAACGACTTGATGGTATTCTTATGCAGATTGCTTACTGCTATGCGTGAAGCCAGCAGTGCATAGTCCGGGTGCTTGGTTGTGAGGGATGCGGCTGTTTCTGCAGCCAGGTTGTCGAGTTCGCTGGTGGTTACCCCATCATACAAACCTTGTATTACTTTTTTCGCTACGTCTATGGCATCTACGTATTCAGTATTGAAACCATAGCATAGTTTCTCAATACGCGCAGTGATCTTGTCGAACTTCACTGCTTCTTTCCTTCCATCTCTTTTGATTACGAACATGGGTTTGTGAATTTAAGAGGTTAGTAATTCAAAATGTTTTTAAAAATCTTCTTCCAGGCTGAATGTCTGTGATTCTTTTGTACCACCCATTACGCCGGATTTCTGGTAATCGCCCACACGTTTTTCAAAGAAGTTGGTCTTACCCTGTAAGGAAATCATTTCCATGAAGTCGAAAGGATTAGACGCATTAAATATCTTGGAATAGCCCAGTTCCCCGATCCATCTGTCGGCCACAAATTCAATGTATTGCGACATGAGCTCGGCATTCATACCGATCAGTCCAACCGGCAGGGCTTCTGTAATAAATTCTTTTTCGTAAGACACCGCATCACGGATGATCTGGTGTACCTGTGTTTCGCTCAGCTTATTTTCCAGCATGCTGTACAGCAGGCAGGCAAATTCGCAGTGAAGGCCTTCATCCCGGCTGATCAGCTCGTTAGAGAAGGTCAATCCCGGCATCAGGCCTCTTTTCTTCAGCCAGAAGATAGAGCAGAAGCTGCCGCTGAAGAAGATCCCTTCTACCGCGGCGAAGGCTACCAGGCGCTCAGCGAAGGTGCCGTTCTCGATCCAGCGTAAAGCCCATTCTGCTTTTTTCTTTACCGCAGGCACGGTATCGATCGCATGGAACAGGCGGTCTTTTTCCGAAGGGTCTTTTACGTAGGTGTCAATCAGCAATGCATATGTTTCAGAGTGGATGTTTTCCATCATGATCTGGAAGCCATAAAAGCAACGGGCTTCCGGGATCTGTACTTCACTCATAAAGTTTACAGCCAGGTTTTCATTAACGATCCCGTCGCTGGCGGCGAAAAACGCCAGTACATGGGAAATAAAATGACGTTCTCCATCATTCAGGCCTGCCCAATCCTTAAGGTCGCTGCTTAAATCTATTTCTTCTGCTGTCCAGAAACTGGCTTCATGTTTTTTGTATTGCTCCCAGATTTTCGGGTATTTGATCGGCAATAGCACAAAACGGTCCTTGTTCTCTTTTAAAAGAATTTCATTCTCGTTACTCATCTTTAATTATTTTATGGGTACTGTCGAAGGTTTTTGGTTTTTCTTCCTGGGGTCAGCATACTGAAATCTCACTGTCCTGTCTCCCTCAGATCATATTTCAACATCATCGTTTCCTAAAATCCATACGCTCAGGATTACAAATGTAAGCATCCCGCTCACCGTGTATAACTTTAGTTACTAACAGGTGTGGAAAAGATATAGAACTTTAATGAAACTATAGTGGCAGCGCGTGTTTCACGGGTTTTGCACCTTGTGCATATGCAATATCCTTTGTATGTGAAAGGGCAACTGTGAAAATCTGGCTTATATGATTATTTTTTTAACTGCTACGGCTAAATGAATGATGATCAGTAGAAAAATGTGCCGGGAAAATTTTTGTTAAAAAGATAGCCGTCCGTAGATATATATGCGTTAATTTTTCATATTTACACTTTTAAGCATTTTCATATGTCCGAACCGGTTATAGCCCTGCATGCAGTGAAGAAGAATTACCAGGATGTGCCCATCCTGGATATAGCCCGGCTGGAGCTGCCCGCCGGCATCTACTGGCTGCAGGGGGAGAACGGCGCCGGCAAAACCACCTGTATGAAGGTAATGGCAGGATTGATCCCCTTTAAAGGCGAGATCCTGCTCCAGGGGAAGGTGAGCAGCCGCCGGCATCCGGTACAGTTCCGCCGCCTGATCAACTACGCAGAAGCAGAACCGCTTTACCCGTCGTTTCTCACCGGCCGCGACCTGCTGCAGCTTTATCTCAATACCAAAGGCGGCAACCCGGATGATATCCGGGCCATCAGCGAAAAACTGGGAGTACACCTTTTTGTGAATAACCCGGTAAGCAGCTACTCAAGCGGAATGCTGAAGAAGCTTTCCCTGCTGCTGGCTTTTACCGGTACACCGGCCCTGATCCTGCTGGATGAGCCCCTGATCACCATAGACACCCGCGCACTGGCGGTTTTATACGACCTGATCCGGGAATACAGCGCCAAAGGCGTTTCTTTTTGTATTACTTCCCACCAGCCGCTGGATGCGGAAGAATTAACGGTAACGGGCACACTGAAAGTAGCCCATAAAAACATTACGCTCAGCTAACATGCGTACTACCTCCGCTATACTTGGTAAAATATTTACACAACGGTTCTATATTCAGAATACGGGCTTCTTCCTGGTACTGTTTTACCTGCTCTTCGGGGTGGTGAACAGCGCTAACCTCCTGGCCTATCACAAAGGACTGATGCTCGGTTTCCTTGGCAACTATACCTTCCTGTTCCTGGTACTGCTGCTGTGGACTTCCTACGCGCTCAAATGCGTGGGCTTTATGCTGAAAACATTCCAGCTGCAGGGATATGATTTCCTGTATCCCACCTTGGGAAGTATAGACAGATCCGCCCGCCGTATGATCTGGCTGCGGCTTCATACGGCCATTTATATGCCGGTACTGGTATATGTGGCCATTACACTTATTGTTGCCATCCGGCAAGGGTATTATACACAGGCAGCTATAATTGCAGTTATCAACATTGCCAACTGCATATGGCCGTTAAGGTTATATGAAAGGAAGCTGGAACAACCAGACGTGATCTTTTTTACCGGTCACCTGCAACGGTGGCTCAACCGGCATTTTACCAAACCGCCGGTATTGTTTTTCCTGTATGAACTGTTTACAAACTTTCCCCGTCGTATTGTGAGCACCAAGCTGGTGTCGGCGGGAGTGCTGTGGTTAACCTTTCTGATAATGGACAGGGGCGGTTATTTTGATCTGCGCGGATTACAGCTTGGCGTTATGATCAGTGTGCTCACGCATATGCAGCTGATGGTGCATCACCGCGCATTTGATGATACCTATCTCAATTTTATGGAGAACCTTCCGGTTAGTTTGTTCTCCCATTACATGCGGCTGACCGGTGTGTATATCATTACTTTTTTACCGGAGATGATCATCATCGGTGTTAATGCATATACGAAAACAACGCCATGGGGGCTGATAACGGTTTTCTGCACGGCATTGTCATTATTGATCCTGTTCCGTACCATGTTGTTTTTCCCGAAAATGAACCCGGAGGTACATGTACGTTATACCATGCTTACTTCCTTCATTGTGCTGTTCATGGTGCTTGGTCATTATGAATGGCCGGCTGTACTGCTGCTGCAGACAGCTTCGGCCATCATCTTCTTTACAAAATACCGTACTTACGAACCTTATATAGAATCGGGCTCATGACCCATCTTATCGCTCAGGCGGGCCAGCGACTGCAACAGCAGCGGCAATTGCTTAATATAAAACTCATCGGTGAGGTTGCCGTTTTCATCAAACTTATGCTGGGCGCTGCTGATCATGATCTCCGGCTTATTGATCACAAACGCGTTCAGGAACACCATTACCTGGCGTAAATGATATTGCATCCGAGCGGTACCTATCTGGCCCTGGGAGGCGCCCATAATAGCCACCGCCTTTTCACTGAAAGGCTTGTCGGGGTGCCTGGAAACCACGTCTATGGCGTTCTTCAGCGCACCGGGAATAGAGTAGTTGTACTCCGGTGAAACAATGATCACCCCATCGGATTCCTTTATTTTATGCACCAGCGGCACCACTTCTTCCGGCAGTTGTTCTGTATGGAGATCGGCGTTGTACATGGGGATCTTGTCGAAGAATACCTGTTCAACGGTAATGTTGGAAGGCGCCAGTTGTTGCAGCGCTTTCAGTGCCATGGTGTTGTAGGAGCCCTTCCGTAAACTGCCGGAGAGGGCAACAAAATGATAATGTTTTTCAGCAGACATATACTCGTATATTATTTAAATGCGTTTCTCTTTATTCACAAATTTCCGGTGGATCACTTCCTGTACCGGTATGCCTTCAATCTTGCTTTCCAGCCAGGAAATAATATCCAGATAAAGGAAGGAACGGCGTTCGTACGGATCCTCTGAAATCTGTTCCAGCCTGTCTTTCAGATCCACAAAGGCATTGCGCAGCGCTTTGGGATTGGCATAAATATAACGGCGGAGGAATTTCATGATCTCTTCCATCACCAGGCCAAGATCCTTGTGCTTTGAAATGAAATGGTAAACAGATTTGATCAGGTATTCTACCAAACTGTAGTTCTCCAGTTCATAATGAGCAATAAGATGCAGGATACGTGCAAAGCACTGGATATCTGCCCGGAGGTTGCCGATCTTTAAATTGATAATTTTATTAAGATAGACGATGGCTTTATCGTTATCGCCACTACCAAAATATAGGCAGGCAATCTTATAGTAGAATACCAGCACGCGATGCTGGTCTATTTTCAGGGTATGCTTGCTGATCTCTGTTTCCAGTTCGGGCACCATTGCCAAACCCTGGCTGAATGTGCCTTCCAGGAAGTAACGGTTTATTTTCGCGGTGTACAGGTATACAAATGCCGATGTACGGGTGTTTTCATGGAAGTTATCCTGGTTATCGCGGATAAATTCTTCCAGGTCGCACAGCGCCGCCTTGAATTTTTCAAAATTGGAAGTATAAAAATGCGCAGTGAGCAGGTTATGCTGTGCTTTGATGTACAGGTCCATATCCGTTTGCTGCAGCGAGGGGTATTTACGGAACAGGTCCACCCACTTCTGCGTATAGCGGTAATACATCACAAAGTCCTGCAAAATATAGTAGTACCAGCTTGATGCCTGGTACATGTACACTTTTTCATAAAAGCTCATGTGCGCATGTTGCAATGCCGGCAGCTGGCTTTCGAAAAAGGACTTCACCATTTCAGCGTCGCGCTCGTTGCGCGCATGGCCCAGCTTCAGATACAGGCCATACATCCGCAGGGAAAGGGTAGAGAGGCGGCTGATATTGGTAAGCTGCTGCTCAATTTGCCTGGATTCCGTGCTCAGCACCTCCGCCCTGTTTTCCAGGCTCCGTGTGATATGACGGGACTCAATCAGTTTTTCGAACTCCACAATTTCATAGGTGAGCATTACCTCTTCCTGTTCCTGCGCCATGGTTTTAGCTTTGGCCAGTATTTTCAGGCTCTGGTTATACAGTCCTTTATTATACAGTACCCGCGCATGATCCAGCTGCTCGCGCAGGTCGATCAGGGGGTCTTTTTGTTTATATAACTGCCGCAGGCTGGACAACAGGTGTTTGTAAAGATGTGCTTTTACGTTCGACAGCTGCTGCTTTTTGATATCGGTTATTTTCTTCAGGATCTGCTCTTCATCATAGTCCTTCATTTTGTCCAGTGTGTTGAACAACTGGATAAAAAGTACGTCCTCTTTGGTATTGTTTTTATTGAACGCGAGCTGAAAATTGCGTTTTTCTGCTTTTGTTAAGGTTTTTATTAATATGAATAATGCATCACTTTGACTGTTGGGCATCGTTATTAAAATCTTGTAAATAATTGATAAACAGTATTTTAATGTGTATCAGAGGTGTTTAAAGGTTGTAATTAAAGCAAATTTAGCGATATGGCAATTAATTAATGACCATTAGATTTGAAGGTATAAACAATTATAAAAGGAAGCAAAAGGATGGGAAAAACGTTATTTGATAAAATCTGGGACAGCCACATCGTGGTGAGCAAGCCGGGGCATCCCGATGCCGTGTATATTAACACGCACTTTATTCACGAGGTAACGAGCCCCCAGGCATTTGACGGGCTCCGCAAGCGCGGCATCCCGGTGTTCCGCCCGGCTAAAACCAGGGCTACCGCCGACCACAACGTACCTACCCTGCACCAGGACCAGCCCATTAAAGAAGCATTGAGCCGGCACCAGGTGGAAATGCTCACTAAAAATACAGCCGAGTTTGGCGTGGAGTTGTATGGACTGGGCCACCGGTTCCAGGGCATAGTACATGTAATAGGACCGGAGCTGGGAATTACCCTGCCGGGTATGACCATCGTTTGCGGCGATAGTCACACCAGTACCCACGGTGCTTTTGGCGCGGTTGCTTTCGGTATCGGTACTTCCGAAGTGGAACAGGTGCTGGCCACCCAGTGCATTTTGCAGTACAAGCCTAAGCGGATGAAGATCGAAGTGAAAGGGCAACTGGGCAAGGGCGTACTTTCCAAAGACATCATTCTTTATATTATCTCCAGAATATCCGCCTCCGGCGCTACCGGTTACTTCGTGGAATATGCAGGGGAAGCAATCCGCAGCCTCAGTATGGAAGCCCGTATGACCATCTGTAATATGAGTATCGAGATGGGCGCCCGCGGAGGACTGATCGCTCCCGACGAAACTACTTTCGATTATATCAAAGGCCGTGAGTTTGCTCCCAAAGGAGCAGACTGGGACAAATCCCTCGAATACTGGAAAACCCTGTACTCCGACAGCGACGCCGAATTTGATAAGGTACTCACCTTTGATGCCGCCGATATAGAGCCACAGATCACCTATGGTACCAATCCCGGTATGGGCATGGGCGTTACCCGCCACATCCCTGCCCTGGACCAGCTCGACGAAAAGGAAAGACCCTCTTTCAAAAAGTCGCTGGAATATATGGACCTGCAACCCGGGACTGAACTGCTGGGTAAAAAAATAGATTATGTATTCATTGGCAGCTGCACCAACTCCCGTATTGAAGACTTACGCCTGGTAGCAGATTTTGTAAAAGGCAAACATAAAGCCGATGATGTGGTGGTATGGATCGTGCCCGGCTCCAAACAGGTAGAAGCCCAGGCGATGGAAGAAGGTATCGACAAAATATTTGCCGAAGCCGGTTTCCAGCTGCGCGAACCAGGCTGCTCTGCCTGCCTGGCCATGAACGAAGACAAAGTGCCTGCGGGTATGTACTGTATTTCTACCTCCAACCGTAACTTTGAAGGCCGCCAGGGCCCCAATGCCCGGACCTTCCTGGCCAGCCCGCTCACCGCGGCGGCTGCAGCCATTACGGGTAAAGTAACAGATGTAAGGGAATTGCTGGTAAACAGTTAATAAAAGCCGGAAGCTATGGACCAATGGAACGCTGATTTATACAAAGAAAAACACGCCTTCGTGTTTGAATATGGCAACAGCCTGATCGACTGGTTACAGCCACAGTCGGGGGAAAACATCCTGGACCTGGGCTGCGGCACAGGGGAGCTTACGGCGCAACTGGCGCAAAAAGGCGCCACCGTAACAGGAATAGACGCTTCCGCCGCCATGATAGAAAGCGCCCGTGCGCACTTCCCGGGCATCACCTTTGAAGTGGCCGACGCTACTACCTTTTCCCTGCCACAATCCTTCGATGGTATCTTTTCCAATGCCACCCTTCACTGGGTACGCGAAAAGGAAAAGGCTATCAGCCGGATGTACGCACAGCTGAAAAAGGGCGGACGGCTGGTGATTGAAATGGGTGGCAAAGGCAATGTGCAGCAGATCCTTACTTACCTGGAAAGGGCCATGCAGCAGCGGGGTTACACCTACGAGCCCTTCTGGTATTTCCCTTCACCGGCGGAATATATTACCCTCCTGGAAAAGGAAGGCTTTAAAATAGACAGGGTGCATTTTTTTGACCGTCCGTCGAAACTGGTGAACCCGGAAACAGGCATCATCGACTGGCTGGAAATGTTTGGCGCCCACTTCTTTGCCGGTGTACCGGAGAAAGATAGAAACGCCATCCTGCAGCAGGTACAGCATGAACTGGCGCCACACCTGATGAAGAATGGTGAATTGTATGCAGATTATGTGCGCCTGAGAGTAGCCGCTACAAAAATTTAAACTGGAAAATCAACATGAGTAAAATATTTCAACACCTCGTTTCCTCTGCGGTACCTGTACCCATCGAAAATATAGATACCGACCAGATCATCCCGGCGCGCTTCCTGAAAGCCACCACCCGCGAAGGTTTTGGCGAAAACCTGTTCCGCGACTGGCGCTATAACGCTGATAATACACCGAAGGCTGATTTTGTAATGAACAATCCTGTTTACAGTGGCCAGATCCTGGTAGGGGGTAAAAACTTTGGTTGCGGTTCCTCCCGGGAGCACGCCGCCTGGGCCATTGCAGATGCCGGCTTTAAAGTAGTGGTAAGCAGTTTTTTTGCAGATATCTTTAAAAATAACGCCCTCAATACGTTTATTTTGCCCATCCAGGTGTCAGAAGGCTTCCTGGACCGTATCTTTAAGGCCATTGAGGCCGATCCTAAAGCACAGCTGGAAGTAGACCTGGAAAACCAGTTCATAAAAATTGTAAGCACCGGCGAAAAGGAAAGCTTCGATATTAACCAGTACAAAAAAACATGCCTGCTCAACGGGTATGATGATATCGACTACCTGCTGAGCCTCCGTAAGGAAATAGAACAATATGAAACCACAAGAACATATAATTTCTAACCATCAAAAAGCCAAATACTAAAGCTAAAAACATATATGGGCGTTGAGAAGAAAATACTAGTTATACCCGGAGATGGGATCGGACAGGAAGTGACGGCATGGGGACAAAAAGTGCTGACAACGATAGCCAAAAATTATCATCACACTTTTACCTTTGAAGAAGGTATTATGGGCCACGTAGCCATTGAAGCCACCGGGGATCCGCTACCTGAAGAAACACTGCAGAAAGCAAGGAACTCTGATGCTATCCTGTTCGGCGCTATCGGTCATGCTAAATACGATAACGATCCTACCCTGAAAGTACGGCCTGAACAAGGTTTGCTGAAGATCAGGAAAGAACTGGGATTGTATGCAAATCTCCGCCCGATAAAGTTATTTGATGAACTACTGGAAGCATCCAGTATTAAACCTGAAATACTCCGTGGTTCTGATATTCTCTTTTTCCGGGAGCTCACCGGCGATGTATACTTCGGTGAAAAGGTAAGGACTGCCGACCGTAATACGGCTTCCGACCTGATGATCTATCATCGCTATGAAGTGGAGCGTATAGCCCGCAAGGCATATGAAGCTGCACGCACCCGCCGCAAAAAGCTATGCTCTGTAGATAAGGCAAACGTACTGGAAGCAAGCCGCCTGTGGAGGGAAGTAGTACAGGAAGTGGCAAAAGAATACCCGGATGTGGAAACAGAACATATGTTCATCGACAATGCCGCCATGCAGCTCATCAAAGATCCGAAACGCTTTGATGTGGTAGTTACAGGTAACCTGTTTGGCGATATCCTTACCGATGAAGCGTCACAGATCGCCGGTTCAATGGGAATGCTGGCATCCGCCTCTGTGGGCGACAGTACCGGTTTTTATGAGCCCATCCACGGATCTGCGCATGACATCGCCGGTAAAGGCATTGCCAATCCGCTGGCGTCTATCTTATCTGCCGCCCTTATGCTGGATATTTCCTTTGGCCTGAAAACAGAATCACAACGTGTGATCAAGGCGGTGGAAGCTACGCTCAGACAAGGCTACAGAACGATGGATATCGCCAACAAGCATACGGTGAACGATTTCATTATGGGCACCGACGCTATGGGCGCCAAAGTATTAGAGAATCTGAATTAATCATTCAATAAAATTATTACACTATCATGGATAAAAATCGTGTATACGTCTTTGATACCACCTTGCGTGATGGAGAACAGGTCCCTGGCTGTCAGCTGACAACCGTTGAAAAAATTGAAGTAGCCAAAAAACTCGAAGCACTCGGCGTAGATATTATTGAAGCAGGTTTCCCCATCTCCAGTCCCGGCGACTTCCAGAGCGTTGTGGAAATATCCAAAGCTGTAAGTGAACCGGTAATATGCGCGCTTACCCGTGCCAATAATAAAGATATAGACGCTGCGGCAGATGCCCTGCGCTTTGCAAAACGTAAGCGTATCCATACCGGTATCGGTTCTTCCGATATGCATATCAAATACAAATTCAACAGCACCCGCGAGGAAATTTTACAGCGTGCAGTAGCCGCTGTTTCCTATGCCCGCAAGTTTACCGATGATGTGGAATTTTATGCAGAAGATGCCGGTCGCGCGGACAATGAATACCTGGCCCGCATGATCGAAGCGGTGATCGCTGCCGGTGCTACCACCGTTAACATCCCGGATACCAACGGTTACTGCCTGCCCGACCAGTACGGCGCAAAGATCAAGTACCTTGTAGACAATGTTTCCAATATCGATAAGGCCATCATTTCCGTTCACTGTCATAACGACCTCGGTCTGGCTACCGCCAATACCATTGCAGGCGTTATTAACGGTGCCCGACAGGTGGAGTGTACCATCAATGGTATCGGTGAGCGCGCCGGTAACACCTCCCTGGAAGAAGTGGCCATGATCCTGAAAACGCATCATGCGCTGGGATATCATACCCAGATCAATTCAAAAGGTATCTACGAAATCAGCAATCTCGTGGAAACCATGATGCACATGCCGGTACAGCCCAACAAAGCCATTGTGGGCCGTAATGCTTTTGCGCACAGCTCCGGTATTCACCAGGACGGTGTGCTGAAACACCGTGAGAACTACGAGATCCTGAACCCTGAAGATGTAGGTATCAACTCCAACTCTATTATCCTCACCGCCCGCAGCGGCCGCCATGCGCTGAAGCATCATTTGTCGAGGCTCGGATACAACCTCGAAAAAGTGAACATCGATGAGGTATATCAACGCTTCCTGCTGATGGCGGATACCAAAAAGGAAATCAACGATGCGGACCTGCTGGAACTGATGGGTGATGGCGATGCTCAAACCTATGGTGATAATGCCATCAAGGTAACCTTACTGCAGGTGGTATGCGGTGATCCGCTCCGCCCTATGGCTACTGTTAAACTGCGCATTAACGGTGAAGAGAAAGAAGCCAGCGCTGCCGGTAACGGCCCGGTAAATGCTACCATCAATGCTATCCACGATATTATTAAAGATGATATTGAACTGGATGAATTCAATATTCAATCCATGCGCGGCGGCAGTGAAGATGTAAGTAAAGTGAATATGAGGGTAAAGCATAACGGGCAGTCGTATTATGGTTTCGGTATTTCTACCGACATTGTGAACGCTTCAGTACATGCTTACGTGGACGCGCTGAATAAAATATACTAGCGGATTTTGTCTTGGAACACTGATTACGCTGATTTTGATGATTACACTGATAATTTTTTTGAATTTTTTATAATAGTAAAGGGAGATATAGGCGGGTATTCGCGTATATCTCCCTCATTTATCATAAAACGCTAAAAAGATATCAATGTAATCATCAAAATCAGCGTAATCAGTGTTCCAAGACAAAATCCGCCGCTGTAACCTTTGCTGCGCCTTCCCCGTTTTACAGGGGTGAAATAAACCCTGATGAAAACAATTCCCTTACTTCTGGTTATTTTATTTGTTACCGCCTGCAGCAAAGAAGCGGATAATTGCTCCCAATATGGCTGGATGCCTATCCAGGACGCGAAATACCTTGGGAAAAGCAGCAGCAATGTAAGTGGGCAGAACGGTGTTTTTTACGATGTAAGCTGCATCTTCAATAATTCCTGTTACGCTATCAATAAAATAGTGGCATCAAAAGATGGGGATACCGTGGTGCTGAAAGCAGAATACGTTCTTAATACATGTACCGTCTGTACCCAGTCTTTTATTACACAAACAAAAACCTATTCTTTTGTTCCTCCCGGTAATGGTACCTATTACCTGAAATGGGACGGCATTGCCAATCGCGTGGATACGATAACAGTGCCATAATAATCGCCTTCGGCGATGAAAATTGTCTTGGAGCAGGATTACACTGATTAGCTTGATTTGACCATATTGATTTTTTTGATTCGGGGAGATGTAAGCGAATGCGCTTATATCTTCCCGAATCTTTTATTAATCAAAAAAATAAAATCCTGTTAATCAGCATAATCAGCGTAATCCTGCTCCAAGACAATTTTCATCGCCGAAGGCGATATCCATCAGCGGGTATTTTTTATAATCAGGGAGATAGAAGTGCCACCATTCTGTAGAGCTTCCTTTAAAGCCGTGCTGCAGCATGGTATCTCTCAGCAATTTGCGGTTAGCTGCCACTGTGGGGTCCGGAGGGGAGTAGTTCTCATGCGCTTTCATGGTAAAATCGTCGAAGTCCGTAGGCATAGCCACGGGCTTGTTTGTTTTGAGGTTAACCATACTGAGATCTATGGCCACGCCACGGTTATGCCCCGACCCTTTGCGGGGATCGGCAGCATACAGGTCGTTGGGAACTATTTTAAACATTGCTTCCGTTACATGATAAGGACGGTAGGCATCGTAAATAAGGAGGCCATATCCTTTTTTCCGCAGCGATTCCTGTACGGCTTTCAATGCTTTGGCCGCAGGCAGGCGGAGGTAAATTGCGGTGTTGGTGTATAATTGCTGTTTGGTGAAATTATTCGTGGTAGCGTAACGCACATCTTTTTTAATACCCGGGATATACTTTTCAAGGTTTACCAGTTGCTGGTTGCTGTCGGCTTTTACCAGCTGTGCATATTGTTGTTGGGTGCCCAGAACGGCGAGCCCGTATTTATTAACCGGTATTTTCTGGGCAGGCAGCTGGCTGGAGATGCTCCACAGAAGCGTTGTTAACAGTATTATTCTCATATGCTTAAAATTGCAGAAAAAGCCCCGGATTTGGTCCGGCTTATTGAATTTTATGAAAATTAGGCAAGAAAGTATGAAATACAGTGAAAATACAATTGCAATCACCTTATATTAATAGGTATTTTAGAACCCTTAAATTTTATACGATGGAACTGTTCAGATTAGATAATAAAGTAGCGGTTATCACCGGTGGTGGTAGCGGCATAGGACAGGCAATTGCAAAAACATTCGGGGCACAGGGCGCGCAGGTGCATATCCTGGAGCTGAATGAAGATGGTGGTAAAGCTACAGCAGAGGAAATCAGGACAGCAGGCGGCCAGGCGACCGTGCATGCGTGTAACGTGGCCGACCAGGCAGCCGTGATCGGCGTAATGGATGGTATTGTGAAAACCGCGGGTAAGCTGGATATCCTGGTGAACTGCGCGGGCATTGCCCATGTGGGTAACCTTGAAAATACCGCTGAACAGGACTTCGACAGGGTGTACCAGGTAAATGTAAAGGGCACCTATAACTGTATGTATGCAGTGATCAAACAGATGAAAGCACAGGGCGGCGGCGTGATCCTGAATGTGGCCTCCATCGCCTCCAGTGTGGGTATACCGGACAGGCTGGCCTACTCTATGAGTAAAGGCGCGGTACTGACCATGACGTTATCCGTGGCTAAGGATTATCTCGGCGCTAATATCCGCTGCAACTGCGTGTCGCCCGCAAGAGTGCACACCCCGTTTGTGGATGGGTTTATTGCCAAGAACTACCCGGGCAAAGAAGCGGAGATGTTTGAAAAACTGAGTAAAACCCAACCGATAGGCCGTATGGCCAAACCGGTGGAAGTAGGTAACCTGGCGTTATACCTGTGCTCCGATGAAGCAGGTTTTATTACCGGCACCGACTACCCGATTGATGGTGGTTTTATCAGGTTGAATAACTAAGAATTAATGCGATGTGTGTTTTAAAGTGCGGACGATTACCCGTATCTTTCAAGTTATTCATTCATTAATTTTTAGTTATATCATGCAACATTTTCGAATAGGGCTGGCGTTAGCACTGGCCATATTATCTGCCTGTAATTCCGGTACCAACAAGGAAGCCGCTACCGGGGAATCCGCATCTGTAGTAAAACCGGCAACACCGGAAGGTACCATATCGGTTACCTTTTCAGACAAGGAAAAAGATACATCGCTGATCAACATTAAGATTCAGCTGAAAGAAGGAACAAAAGAAAAGAGCTTTGAACAGGCCATCCTGAAGGATGTACCGGAATCGGACCTTTACAAGGTATTATGGAATGAGCCCAACAGCTGTTATATCGGCGTTATGAAACCGAATCATCAGCCACGTTATTACCACGCTTTTGTAGACAGCAAAAAAGATGTGAAAATATTATGGGCCGCCACGCCGCCCCAGCCTATCTGGGAGTATATGGAAGGAACACTGGGTCTTGGAAAGGTGACAGCCGGCAGTGAAATGTTGCAGCAATATAAAAAAAGCTTCCAGTCCGGTAATATCCTCGCGGATTTCATCGTGGAAATAAAACCGGATGCTTCGCCCGACAGCCTGGAGCTGTACGTGGAATTTGGAGGTTTGCGTAAAAGCATGTTCATGCCCGTGCCTTCCGGCAGTAAAGGCGTGATCCAGCCAACAGGACAGGATGATCATGTGTATTTCTCTTTTGTAAAAGATGGAAAGGCAGAACCGGTGATCGACCTGCATGTGGAAAGCGGAAGACTACAGATTAAAACACTGAAAGAAATTAAGTAAGAAAATAAATAGTATTGATATGAAACTGATCAGGTTTGGTTTACCGGGAGAAGAGAAACCGGGTGTTGCCACCGCAGCAGGAATGTTTGATGTGAGCGCATTCGGTGAGGATTTTGGAGAGAAATTTTTTGAAACCAATGGGCTTGCGCGTTTATCCGAATGGTATGGCGTACATGCCGCGGAATGCCCGCAGGTGCCTGCCGGTACCCGTTTGGGCTCGCCTATCCTCCGTCCTTCCAAAATTATCTGCATCGGGCTGAACTACGCGGACCATGCGCGTGAAACCAATGCAGCCATTCCTGCAGAACCTATCGTGTTCTTTAAAAGTACCAGCGCACTGGTAGGTCCGAACGACGACCTGGTGATTCCGCGCAACAGCCAGAAAACCGACTGGGAAGTGGAACTGGCAGTAGTAATTGGCAAAAAAGCCAGTTATGTGGAAGAAAAAGACGCCATGGACTATGTAGCAGGTTACTGCTTGCATAACGACTACAGCGAAAGGGCCTTCCAGATCGAAAGAAACGGACAATGGGTAAAAGGCAAAAGCTGTGATACGTTTGCACCTTTAGGCCCATGGCTGGCTACCAAAGATGAAATAGCCGATGTGAATAATCTTCGTTTATGGCTTACCGTTAACGGTCAGAAAATGCAGGATGGCAACACCTCCAACTTCATCTTTAATGTAGCTTACGTAGTGGCTTACCTGAGCCAGTTTATGACCCTGCTCCCGGGAGATGTGATCTCTACCGGAACACCGGCTGGTGTAGGCCTGGGCATGAACCCGCAGGTATACCTGAAAGCCGGGGATGTGATTGAACTGGGTATCGACGGATTAGGTACTTCCAAACAAACTGCTGTAGCATATAAACAGTAATTATGAAAAGATATTGCCTGGCGCTGGATCTGGTAGATGATCCGCAGCTGATCAGCGAGTATGAAGCCCATCACCGCAATGTATCTCCTGAAATAAAAAAGAGCATTACTGATGCCGGTATTACCGTAATGGATATTTACCGCGCGGGTAACCGCCTGTTTATGATCATGGAGGTAGATGATACCTTTTCCTTTGAACGTAAAGACGCCATGGACGCAGCCAATCCCGCCGTGCAGGTATGGGAGCAGCTTATGTGGAAATACCAGCAGGCATTGCCGGTAGCGAAAGAAGGAGAGAAGTGGATCATTATGGACCAGATTTTTGCATTGTAAAGAATACCGGGCGCCGGTACCTTCCGGCGCCCGGCAAAAAATATTTACATGGTTATTGACGCACATCAGCATTTCTGGCAATACGATCCTGTACGTCATGCATGGATAGATGAATCCATGCAGGTGATCCGCCGTGATTTTTACCCGGAAGACCTGGCTCCTGTGCTGGCCGACAACGGGGTACATGGCTGTATAGCGGTACAGGCCGATCAATCGGCAGATGAAACTGCCTTTTTACTGGCACTGGCAGATAAGCATGATTTTATTAAAGGCGTAGTAGGATGGGCCGACCTTCGCGCTGCCAATATCAGTGAACAACTGGAACAGTATGCCGCATATCCCAAACTGAAAGGCTTCCGGCATATTGTACAGGGAGAACCGGATAACAGGTTTATTCTAGGTGAGCATTTCTGCCGCGGTATCAAAGCGCTGCAGCAACATCAGTTCACCTATGATATTCTCGTATATCCGAAACAGTTACCTGCAGTAGAAGAATTTGTGCGGCAGTTCCCCGAACAGGCGCTGATCATTGACCACCTGGCCAAGCCGGATATCAAAGCGGGAGAACTGGATGCCTGGGCAGCACATATGCGTCGCATTGCACAATCGCCCAATGTATACTGTAAACTGAGCGGCATGGTAACGGAGGCCGACTGGCAACACTGGGAACCGGGACATTTCCAGCCTTTTATGGAAGTGGCACTGGAAGCCTTTGGTGCAGGCAGGCTGGTATATGGCTCCGACTGGCCCGTGTGCCTGGTGGCAGCAAAGTACCGTGAAGTAAAAGAACTGGTAACAGATTTTATCAGCACATTATCAACAAGTGAACAAGAGCAGATAATGGGAGGCAATGCCCGCTCATTTTATCATCTATAAAAAATAATATCATACAAACTATGGATTTAGGATTACAGGAGAAAGTGATCATCGTTACCGGTGGTGCAAAAGGGATCGGAGAAGCTATTTCAAAGCTGGTGGCGGCAGAAGGCGGCATCAGCGTGATTGCCGGCCGCAGTACTGCCGATAATGAAAAAACAGTGGGCGAGATCATCGCCGCAGGCGGTAAAGCCACGGCTATTACGGCGGAACTGGGGAAAGTGGAAGACTGTAAAAAAGTGATCTCTGAAACAATAGCAAAGTATGGTAAAATAGACGCCCTGGTGAACAATGCCGGCGCCAATGATGGCGTGGGACTGGAAAGCGGCAGCCCGGAGAAATTTATGCAGTCGCTGCAGAATAATTTATCGCACTACTACAACCTGGCACATTTTGCATTGCCTTACCTGAAAGCCACCAAGGGAAATATTGTAAACATCGGTTCTAAAGTAGCCGATACCGGTCAGGGTAATACCAGTGGCTATGCGGCTTCCAAGGGCGGTATCAATGCGCTCACCCGTGAATGGGCCGTGGAACTGCTGCCTTACTCTATCCGCGTTAATACAGTGATCCCTGCTGAAGTATGGACCCCGCTGTATGAAACCTGGATCAATTCATTGCCAAATCCAAAGGAAAAACTGGCATCTATCACCGCAAAAATTCCATTTGAAAAAAGAATGACCACATCCACGGAAATTGCCAACAGCACCGTGTTCCTGTTGTCGCCACGTTCCTCTCATACAACCGGACAAATTGTATACGTAGATGGTGGTTATACCCATCTCGACAGATCCATCAGCTAAGGATAAGAGCCAACACCTGTTACAATATTCAATCACCTGAAACATTAAATTCTTCGTTATGGCCGGAGGCGCAGTAAGTAATTCCACCTATACCACCAATAAAGATACGAGTGCAAAACCGGGCAGTTATTTGTTCCCGCTGATCCTGGTTACCAGCCTGTTTTTCTTATGGGGACTGGCATACGGGCTGCTGGATGTACTGAATAAACATTTCCAGGAGGTATTAAATATCACTACCAAACGTTCTACTTTATTACAGGGCGCTTATTTCGGGGCTTATTTCCTCATGGCATTACCGGCAGGTATGTTTATGAATAAGTTTGGTTATAAGAAAGGAATTATTCTCGGTTTGCTGCTGTATGCCACTGGTGCATTCTTGTTTTTTCCGGCAGCCGGAGCACTGAGCTTCGACTTTTTCCTGCTGGCATTATTTATTCTTGCCTGCGGGCTGGCCTGCCTGGAAACGGCTGCCAATCCGTATGTAACGGTGCTGGGAGATAAAGCCACATCTGAACAAAGGCTGAACTTATCACAATGCTTTAACGGGCTGGGATCTTTCCTGGGTCCTATTATTGGCGGTAAATTATTCTTTGGCAGTGGCAGCGGTGATCTTACTACCGTAAAGCTCACCTACATTGTAATAGGCGTGGTAGTATTGCTGATCGCAGGGTTTTTCTACAGAACTCCATTGCCTGAAATCAAAGAGGCCGAACAGGAAGGTCCTGAAGTAATGGCAGATACCCGCCCGCTTTCTGCCCATCGTCATTTTGTACTGGGCGTAATAGCGCAGTTCTTTTATGTAGCGGCGCAGGTAGGTGTAGGCGCATTGTTTATTAATTATGTAACCACATACTGGCACGGGATCACTACGGAAAACGCTTCCTACCTGCTGTCGGTAGGACTGGGATTATTCATGGGCGGCCGTTTTGTGGGCACTGCGCTTATGCGTAAAATAGCGCCCAATAATTTATTGTCTGTTTATGCGCTTATCAATGTGGCGTTAAGCGTTTTTGTAATGACCGGCAATGGCGCGGCTTCCGTATATGCGCTGATCGCTATTTTCTTTTTTATGTCTATCATGTTCCCTACTATTTTTGCGTTAGGGGTTAAAGACCTTGGCGTGCATACCAAACGCGGCGCTTCTTTCCAGGTAATGTCTATTGTGGGAGGGGCTTCTGTTCCTTACCTGATGGGTGTTGTAACGGAGTGGCAATCGCTTGCCATTTCCTTTGGCATTCCTGCTTTCTGCTTTGTAGTGGTGTTTTTATACGGCTGGAAAGGATATAAGAGAGTTTAGCCGGAGGCTTCTTTTTAATATTTAATCCGCAAAATCATTGTAACTTTCTTTAACAAAAGAGGATACCATGATTTTGCGGATTTTTGCTTCCTATGCTTGCTGGTTCCTGGTTATAACCACGTTATTTGCCGGGGCGCCTGCCGGTCCCGGGCCTGTACTTTCCCTGCAATTGTCGTTCACCCATCTGATGGGGCAGCAGCCGCTGGTAAGGAACCAGGCTACCTATACCAACGCTTCCGGCGAAACATTTACGATCAGCCGTTTCCGTTATTTCCTCAGTAATTTTTCACTGGAAACCAGCGATGGGAGTGTGGTCACTTTACCCCCTGCTTATTTCCTGGTAGATGATGCCATTGACAGTTCAAAAAATATCCGGCTGGACAGTATCCCTGCCGGCACCTATAAAAGCATCCGTTTCCTGATCGGGGTAGACAGTATCCGTAACGTAAGCGGTGTGCAGTCTGGTGCGCTGGCGATGGAAACCGGTATGTTCTGGACCTGGAACAGCGGCTATATCATGGCGCAAATAGAAGGCCATTCCCCTGCGGTTAATACACCTATGCAGGAGTTCCTGTTTCATTGCGGGGGATACAAAACAAAGGACGGGGTGTTGAAATATGTAACGCTGCCACTCCCGGAGCCGCTCACCGTCCCGGCTGCGCGCCAGCCACAGATCAATCTTACAGCCAACGTGGAAAAATGGTTTTTACCTGATACGGTGAGTTTTAAGAAGATAACAGTGATCATGGCGCCGGGAGTAAAAGCAAGACAGGTAGCCGGTAATTACCAGCACATGTTTAACATAACAGGCATCTCTAATTAACCACATTGAATAAAAGGACATTATATATCATCGGGGCGTTTTGCCTGTTGCTGGCGCTGGTGCAGGCGGGCACAAAGAAACGCGTAACAAAAGGCCCCGAGCCTTTTTTGCTGCAGCTGCCGGCCCACTTTCCCCGCCCGGTATATGATTTTACGCGCAACCCGCTTACCAAACCAGGTGTGGCATTGGGGCGGTTTATGTTTTATGATTATCGTCTTTCGCAGGATAGCACGGTTTCCTGTGGCTTCTGCCACCAGCAGTTTGCGGCCTTTGGCCATTTCGATCATGCACTGGCACATGGCGTTGCAGGCCAGCAGGGTATCCGCTCGGTGCCGGTGCTTTTTAATATGATCTGGCAAAAAGCATTCATGTGGGACGGCGGTGTAAACCACCTGGAACTGCAGGCGCTCACCCCCCTAACGGACCATAACGAAATGGCGGTAGACCTGAAGGAACTGATGCAGAAAATGCAGGCGGACCCTCAATACCGGAAGATGTTCAAAGCCGCTTTTGGTACGGAAGAAATTACCAGCGAGCGCATGTTCAAGGCATTCACACAGTTTGTGGCCACTATGGTATCTGCCGGTTCCAAATACGATAGCGTGATGCTGAAAATACCTGGTGTGGCTTTTACAGCAGAGGAAAATGCAGGGTATACCGTTTTCCGGGATAAGTGCGCGGCCTGCCATAAAGAACCATTATTCACCGACCTGACCTACCGCAGTAACGGGTTACCTTATTTACCTGCATTAAATGATGTGGGCAGGATGAAGATCACAGGTAATACAGCTGATAATCTTCATTTTAAAGTACCTTCCCTGCGCAATATCCTTAAAAGCGCCCCTTATATGCACGACGGCCGTTTCTTCGATATTTTCCAGGTATTTGACTTCTACGATCATGGTGTGAAAGTTACTCCCACCACCGATCCGCTGGTGAAACAGGGGATTAAATTATCCGGCCAGGAAAAGCGGCAGCTGTATTTCTTTTTGAATACCCTCACCGATCACACTTTTATCAACAACGCCGCTCTTAGCGAAGTACGGATCGAGTAAGATCGCCTTCGGCGATTTAAATTGTCTTGGAGCAGGATTACGCTGATTTTAATGATTTTGAGGATGTTATTTTCTGATTTTTTTGATTCTGTGTTGATTTTATAAAAGATTAAGGTAAATAAACGGATATGTTCATTTATATCTCCTTTAATCTTTATAAAAATCCAAAAAATAAAATTCAAAAAATCAGAAAATAACATCCTCAAAATCATTAAAATCAGCGTAATCCTGCTCCAAGACAATTTCTTCGCCGAAGGCGAAGAACACTATTTTTTCCAGCAATCCTCCGCGTGGTCATCCACCATGCCGGTAGCCTGCATGTAGGCGTAGCAGATGGTGGAGCCCACAAATTTGAAGCCCCGCTTCAGCAGGTCTTTGCTCATAGCATCCGAAATGGCTGTTTTGGCAGGAACGCCGGACATGCCTTTACGGTAGTGGTTTACGATGGGTTTGTGGTTTACAAATGACCAGATGTATTTGTCGAAGCTGCCGAATTCCTTTTGAACTGCGAGATATGCTTTTGCATTGCCGATAACTGACTTTATTTTAAGGCGGTTGCGGATGATGCCCTCATTCTGCATCAGTTGCTCCACCTTTTTTTCGCTGTATTTGGCTATTTTTCTGGCGTCCCAGTTATCAAAGGCTTTGCGGTAGTTCTCTCTTTTGGTAAGTACGGTATACCAGCTGAGGCCCGCCTGTGCGCCTTCGAGACATAACATTTCAAAGAGATGCTGATCATCGTGACTGGGCATGCCCCATTCTTTATCGTGGTAATCCTGGTACAGCTTGTCTTTGTTGGACCAGCTGCATCTTACTTTTTCTATAGCTGCCATTCGCTGATAGTTTTATTCACCTGCAATTTATATATTTCCAGATCTTCAGCGGTTTGTTTAATGAAACTATTGTCTTCCAGGCTGCCTACTACAGCGTTCATTTCTTTCTCACTTTCATAAGCCAGCTGACGGAAAGGGTTTTTATAATCCTTTTCCCTGGAACGCCTGATCTGTGCGGTGATCCATTCCATGGTAGCAACAGAATCGTTCATCCATTGCGCCAGGTTAGCGGCGGAAAGATCGCTGTTTTTGAGCTCCAGTAAACAGGCTATGGCATGTTGTAATTTATCGGCTGCATATTCCTTGCCTATTTGTTCATAGGCGGTATGCAGTTCAGGCCAGCTGGCGATCTTGTTTTCCCGGATCTTTGTTTTGAGGGTGGCCACGGTTTCTGCTTTCATCAGCTGCCCGCCAATGTTTTGCCAATCGCCGCGTTTGGCTGTTTTAACCGCATCCTGTAAATCAGCAAAGGAAGATTTTTTTGCTGCCAGGATGTTTTTTACTGCATACAGCACCACCATGTCATTGAACAATGGATAAGCCCTGTGTACTTTCAGCAGTTCCACATCGCGGGAGCTGTTTTCAAAACCTTTGGAGAGAATGGTCAGTGCGGCTACTTCTTCCGG
The DNA here is from genome assembly GCF_040546735.1 of Chitinophaga sp. OAE865. Taxonomy (NCBI): domain Bacteria; kingdom Pseudomonadati; phylum Bacteroidota; class Chitinophagia; order Chitinophagales; family Chitinophagaceae; genus Chitinophaga; species Chitinophaga sp. OAE865. The sequence goes on from NZ_JBEPOF010000001.1 coordinate 2,473,929, forward strand.
GTTATTTTTTAACAGTTCTTTCCCTTTGTTGCGTATATCCTGTTCCGTTAGCTCTCCTGTGGGAATATTTTCCTCCAGGGCATACCATGCTTTGCCGGTGGCGGTTTCCATGATGGCCAGTGCCTGGAATATTTCCTCTACCGAATCGGGGGCCAGGTAATCGTATTCAATGAGTTGTTGTTTATCGGTGCGTTTGTCGCGGTCTACATATTTCCAGGAGTTGCGCGCAATAGCGTACATATTGTAGAGGAACCAGTAGCCCGGCATTATTTTCAGGCGGTTTTCATGTTCGTCGTTTACCACCAGGCTGAATGGAATGGAGATATTCAGCTCCGACATGTAATTGCCTTTGGAAATAAGCGTAAAGCTGGCGAAGCGGGAGTTATGTTTGAGGCTTACGCAGAGGCCCGGCCAGAATCCCCTGCCGGCGATGATTTCACCGTCGGCCCCACGTGAATTGTGATTAGAGCCGATGGTAGCGCCGGCGGCCATATTGCTTTGCCCCATGATAAGCGCCGCACACAGGAACGAGTTATTATGGTGTTGTTCATGTGCGGGGAAGATGAGCGAGTTGAGCACTTCGCAGCAGGAAATAGTGGCGTTGTTGCCAAGGTAGGAGTTGATCAGCCTGGCGCCGTATTTCAGTTGTGAGTGGGAGGCCATTACAAAGCGAACGGCTTTCACGCCATAGAATACGCGGCAGCCGTAACCAATTATACCATTCACCATTTCGCAACCCTCACCGATCTGTGAAGAGGCTTTGCTGTTGCTGTTGATGGTAAGGTTTTTCAGTTTGTTGGCGCCTTTCAGGTAAGCATCCGTACCAATGGTAACGTCTTTGATCATCTTACAGTTCTTGATCACTGTACGATCACCTACCATACCATAGTAGCCGCGTTTTTTATCAAATTGTTTTTCTGTGAATGTTTTGAACTGTTGCTGCAGTTGTTCATCGTCGCGGTAGCGGGTCCACAGGTAAGCGTCTCCGGGGAGCATGCCATCAAACGGCATTACGCTTCTGCCGCCGTTTTCATTACATAATTCCATCCAGATGCGCCCGCTTTCGTTTTCCCCTTCCTTTACGATGCCGTTTCCGAATTTGGCGTAATCAGTGGTAGCCATTTCATTTACATTGGCTACAATCACTTCATTGCCGAGGATATAATGCGACAGGTAGTTTACATTATGCACCACTACATTGTCGCCGAAATCGCAGGCACAGATGGTGCTGTTGTATAGTCCTACCGGCATCCGCAGGTTGTGGAACTCCAGGTAGTAGGGCTCCAGTTTTCCGATACGCACCATCCCGAAAAAGTGGCAGTGCTGTACCAGTTGCGGATCAAATTCGTCGGAAACAAAAATAATATTCCAGTCATCGGAGGTATTATCATTACGTACCAGTGATTCTATTTCATGTGCGGTTAATTTCCTGTATTTGTCTCTTCTGCTCCATTGCTCATTACGAAGATAGTATTCGTCTTTGCCTTCCGGTAACGTGGTTTCAATGAAATTATACCCCAGATCAGAGAGGGGTCTTTTTTGGATATTATTCATGAGGATACATCATTTAGGGAAATGACCATCTGGTTATTTTATTATGCGTGCAGATAATAAAATAACCAGATAAGGTATCTCCATTTTCTTTATTCTACTGTAACTGATTTTGCAAGGTTCCTGGGCTTATCAACGTCCAGGCCTTTGAGCACGCCTATATGATAAGCGAGCAGTTGTAACGGCACTACAGAGATGATGGGTGCAACCATTTCATCTGCCGCAGGCACAAAAATCACATCATCCGCCATAGGGGGGATGGTGTTGTCGCCTTCTGTTACAACAGCGATCACTTTACCTTTACGGGCTTTAATTTCCTGGATGTTGGACACTACTTTTTCATAGTAGCTGTCTTTCGTGGCAACAATTACTACCGGCAGGTTTTCATCTACCAGTGCAATAGGGCCATGCTTCATCTCCGCAGCGGGATAACCCTCCGCGTGGATGTAGGAAATTTCTTTCAGTTTAAGCGCTCCTTCGAGGGCTACCGGGAAGTTGTATCCACGACCCAGGTAGAGGAAATCGCGTGCGTCTTTATATTTATCAGCCACCTGTTTGATCTGGTCATCCAGTTTAAGGGAGGTAGCTACTTTTTCAGGAACCTGTTCCAGTTCATCGAGCAGGTGCTGGAACCTTTGAGGAGTGATGGTGCCTTTATCGGCGGCCAGTTTGAGGCCTACCAGGCAAAGCACTGCCAGCTGGGCGGTGAAGGCCTTGGTACTGGCCACGCCTATTTCAGGGCCTGCGTGCGTATAGGCGCCTGCGTGAGATAAGCGTGCAATGGAAGAACCTACTACGTTACAAACGCCAAGGATGATGGCGCCTTTTTCTTTGGCGCTTTCGATGGCCACCAGTGTATCGGCAGTTTCGCCGGATTGGGATACGGCAATGATCACATCGCCGGGGCCTACCACCGGGTTACGGTAACGGAACTCGGAGGCGTATTCCACTTCCACGGGGATGCGGCATAGTTCTTCGATCATGTATTCGGCTACCAGGCCGGCGTGCCAGGAGGTGCCGCAGGCCACAATGATGATACGTTTGGCATTGCTCAGTACATCCGCATATTCGCGCATACCGCCCATGGTGAGCGTGCCTTTCTTTGCATCAAGACGGCCGCGTAAACTATCGAAGATGGTTTGGGGCTGTTCAAAGATCTCTTTCAGCATGAAGTGTGCGTAGCCTCCTTTCTCAATGGCGGCCAGCTCTATATCCAGCTTTTGAATGTAAGGCGTTTGCCTTTCATTGGAAATATTTTTCAGGATCAGCTCATCCGCTTTGATGATGGCAATTTCGTAATCATTCACATACACTACTTCTTTGGTGTATTCAATGATGGGAGAGGCGTCGGAGGCCAGGAAGTGCTCGCCCTTGCCTACACCAATTACGAGCGGGCTTCCCTTACGGGCAGCGATCAGTGTATCGGGGTTCTCTTCATCGATCAATACAATCACATAAGCGCCTACCACTCTTTTTAAAGCAATGCGCAGGGCCTCTTCCAGTGAGCACTGGTTTTGTTTTTTGATCTCCTCGATAAAATGAAGCAGTACTTCGGTGTCGGTATCACTATGAAAAACGTGGCCCTGATTGACGAGCTCCTGTTTCAGCTGTACATAGTTTTCAATGATGCCATTGTGGATCATGGCCAGTTTACCGTCGCCTGATAAATGCGGATGCGCATTCCGGTCGCATGGCTCACCATGTGTAGCCCAGCGGGTATGACCGATTGCAATATGGCTCCGCAGGTCTTTTCCCTCAACAAATGCTTCGAGGGCGGCAACTTTGTCTTTTTTCTTGTATACCTGAAGCCCGTTGTTGATCAGGGCTACTCCCGCGCTGTCGTATCCGCGGTATTCCAGTCTTTTGAGGCCTTTTAATACTACCGGGTAGGCTTCTCTCTGCCCGATATAAGCTACTATTCCACACATAAGGTTTTTGGATTTGTGCTAGGTTTTATCATTGCAATATCGCATTAAAATGTTAAGATCACATCAGGAAATGTGAATATTGTTTAATTAAAGATATGGTCTACATAGTATTCTACATCGTCTAATGTAAAATGAAAAAGGGAATACGGAAACGATATTGACGAAAATTAAGATTCCTTAACATTCGCCTGCATCATTCACCGTATTCCCTTTTATATTTTTTTTATTGAGATAGAACTAAATAAAAAAAATTAAAATGCAATCATCTCTTCAAGAGCGTACTCTCGAAGAGCAAAAGTATTCTTTTATATTCATCTGTCCAGCTGCTGGGGGTAGTAAATCCATGATCTTCTACAGGATATACTGCCAGTTCCCAGTTATTCTTCCCTAATTCTATCAGTCGTTGTGACAGGCGCACAATATCCTGGAAATGCACATTGGTATCTACCATGCCATGACACATCAGCAGTTTGCCTTTCAGTCCTTCTGCAAAATAGATGGGCGAAGACCTGCGGTAGGCAATGCTGTCAGTGAACGGCTCATTTAATATATTGCTCGTATAGCCGTGATTGTAATGGGCCCAGTCCGTTACCGACCGCAATGCAGCGCCGGATGCGAACACATCTGGCTGGGTGAAAAGGGCCATCAGCGTCATAAAGCCGCCGTAACTGCCTCCGTAGATACCAATACGACGGGCGTCCACCTGCAATTTTTCTGCCAGATATTTGGCCCCGTCCACTTCGTCATCCAGGTCTTTCCCGCCCATATGGCGATAAATGCCGGTGCGCCAGTTGCGGCCGTAGCCTGCACTGCCGCGGTAATCCATATCCAGCACCGTATAGCCTTTATCGGTAAGCAGGTTATGAAACATATATTCCCTGAAATAGGAGCTCCACCATTTATGCGCATTCTGTAAATAGCCGGCGCCATGTACAAAGATCACCGCGGCGCCGTTATTTTTAGCAGGGTCGGGCGTATACAGGCGGGCGTATACGGGCTGGTTATCGCGGGCAGTAAAAGTAATTACCTGCGGATCGCGCCAGGGGTATGACCTGAATTCGTCCGACTGCGCCAGGTTGGTTACCTGTACCGGTTTTGAGCCCGGGGTATTGGGTTGCAGATATAATTCCCAGGGCTTGTTGGAATAGGAATAGCGGAAGGCGATCCATTTGCCATCGGGCGATATGCTTACATCATTGGCGCCGGGCATGGTGGTGATCTTTTCCGCCTTTCCACCGGCAACGGCTAAACGATAATATTGCTGTTCACCGGGATGTACTTCGTTGGTGGTGATATAGAAATATTTTTTATCGGGAGATAGTTGTGCGGTTTGTACTTCGTAATTGCCGCTGGTGATTGGTTTCACATCGCCATTAGTTACATTGGCGGTATACAGGTGGGAGTAACCGGTGGCTTCAGACTGGAACCAGCAGGTGTTTTCATCTATCCATCCGAGGTTGGCGCCGCCCATGCTCCAGCCAATACCAGGACCGGCTATCCAGGCTTCATCGCGCTGGCGGTTGATGGTTTTCAGTGTCCCGGTAGTCCCGTCCAGTAAGGCGATCCAGCGGTCTTTGTTGTCCTGTGAACGGATGTCAACGATGGCATGCGTGCCTTTATCCGACCAGTACGGGCCGTTCACGATCACCTCCCTTACTTTGGGCGTATCTTTTTTCGTATAGTCCTTAACGTAATCGGGCTGGTCTTTGATGCCGGGGAGATCTGAGATTTTGATGGGGAGTACGGTATCGCGCTGCCGATCGTAAACAAAGCTTTCAAAGCTGCGTTGGGGTGAGCCCACCTTGTCGCGGGCGGCGATATCAGTAGTATATCCGGAAGCTGTGACAAACTCCGGTACAATGGTAGTATGGCTTTTTACCTGGGTACTGATTTTGTAGGTTATAAAACGGCCATCGGGGCTGATTTGTATATCCCGCTGGAATTTGCCTTGCTTACCCAGATTGCGTAGTGGCTTTGGGGTATAGCGCTCGTTAAAAGCATCACTCGCATCTTTTTTCGCTTTTTCATCCCGCACCACTTCCATTATCTCCAATTGCTGGGCCTTCAGGAATTTGTCCGCCGCATTTAGATTGTCGTCTGGATCATCGTTGTCATTGGGCCAGCTGAAATCGGTCAGCTGTGTGGTTTTCCCCGTTGCCTTTTCCCAGGCAAAAAGATTACCGCCATCCTGGTATACGACCTGCTTCTCTCCAAAACTGAATACGGGGTCGGATTTACGCGATTTTGTTTGTGTGATTTGAATGCTTTTTCCTGTTTTTATTTCCTGCAAATAAACATTAGACTGATAGGTATAAAGCAGTAATGTTTTATCTGCATTATAATTACCATTTGCCCTGGCATTAATCAGCGAACGTTCATCCGCTGCCGTTTTTCGGGGCGTGTTGTTTTTTACGCCGGCATAGTAAAGGGAATCACTCAGTTGTTTATCCGGGTTCCAGCTGAAGTAAACGGTCTGGTTGTCGGGCCCCCAGAAAACGTTATCAGGAGAAGTTCCTATCCATTTGGGATCGCGCATGATCTTTTCTACCGTAAGCGGTGCTACCTGCTGGGCGCAGAGGCGGTTGGCTGATAAAAAAATAATGGCGGGCAGTACCCATTTTCTCATAGCGGTTCATTATTTTGTTGGGGAATAAATGTAACGGTTTAATCATAAATTGCCGTAAGTTTTGGATGGACGTAACGCGGTCATCTGCCTTAAATCCGTTCTATGCGTATATTGCCACTATTGCTTTCCTGCCTTTCTTTTGCCGCCTGCAAGCCCAAACGGCCCGTGCGCCAACCGGTGCCGGTGTCTGAGGATACCACTTTTTTAACCGGTACTTTTTATGTGATCAGGCATGCAGAAAGAAACCCCGGCCCGGATTCTACATTAACGGTAGCCGGCCAGGAAAGGGCAGGTGCTTTATACCGGCTGCTGAAAGATTCAGGGCTCAATAAAATTTACTTCACACCTTACAAACGAACCATTGCCACGGCCGATAGTATGCGGATCCGTTTACATCTTGATACCTGTTTCTATGCAGCGGATACCAGCGGGGAGTCTTTTATTTACCAGGTTACCCGGCATGGCGACTGGGGCAAGCGTCTCCTTGTGATAGGGCATTCCAACACGGTGGTACCTATCCTTCGCAGCCTGAAAGCCAATCCCCATATGGATATTATAGGAGAGAACGAATACGACAGGTTGTTTATAGTGCGGAAAACAAGGGAGGGTACGGAGCTTAAAGAAATATGTTACTAGCGGAGGAAAAGCTTTTCCCCCGCTATAGTGGCGCGTTACAGCAATATGCCTTTCATAAGCGTATAGGCCACGGTGAAGTAAATGAGCAGTCCCGTTACATCCACCAGGGTAGCTACAAACGGGGCAGAAGACGTGGCCGGGTCCGCGCCGCATCTCTTTAACAGCAAGGGCAGCATAGAGCCAGACAACGTTCCCCACAGTACAACGCCTACCAGGGAAATGCCTACTGTAGCCCCAATCAGTACGGTATGATCGCCATAAGTATGGAACAGGGAGTTCCAGAGCAGGATACGCAGGAAGCCGATGGCGCCCAGTACGCCGCCAAGCAGCAGACCGGAAATGATTTCCCTGCGCATTACCCGCCACCAGTCGCCTATGCCGATCTCGCCCAGGGCCATGGCCTGGATGATCAGGGTAGATGCCTGTGAGCCGCTGTTACCGCCGCTGGAAATGATAAGCGGCACAAACAGCGCCAGTACTACGGCCTTTGCAATTTCATCTTCAAAAAATCCCATGGCGGTAGCCGTGAGCATTTCACCGATAAACAATACTACCAGCCAGCCTACCCGTTTTTTTACGAGGCGCAGCAGGGGCATATCAAGGTATGGCTCATCCAGGGCTTCGGTACCACCGATCTTCTGAATATCTTCGGTGTGCTCTTCATTGGCTATCCATAACATATCATCGATGGTCACAATGCCGAGCAGCACGCCCTGGTCGTCTACCACGGGCAAGGCTACCCTGTTTTCCATCCGGAATACCTGTATGGCCTCTTCCTGGTCATCGTTGGCATGGAGCGATACAAAGCGGTCGTCCATCAGGGTATGTACCACCGTATCCGGCGATACCAGCAGGAACTCGCGTATCCGGAAATCATCCAGCAGCTGTCCTTTTTCATCAATTACATAAATTACATCGATGGTTTCACTGTCTTTGCCATGTTCCCGGATATAATCCAGCACTTCCTTTACGCTCCATTCTTCCCTCACGGCAATATAGTCGGGCGTCATGATACGGCCCACACTGTTCTCCTTGTAACCCAGGAGGGAAAGGGTGATCCGGCGCTCTTCGGGGTCCAGCAATTTGATGAGCTCTTTTACCGCTTCGCTGGGAAGCTCTTCCAGGAAGGCGGTACGGTCATCCGCAGGGAGCTCGTTCATGAGCTCTGCTATTTTCGCGGGCGATAAAGTGCGTATTACATCTTCCTGCAGAGGAAAGTCCAGGATACGGAAAGCCGCTGCCGCTCTTCCGATCGACAGGTGATTGATGATTGTTCCGGCATCTTCAGGGACCTCGTGAATCAATTCGGCTATATCCGTAATCAGCTGGTCATCCAGGTAAACTGACAATTCGCGGTAATTTTTCTCATTTGTCAGTGTCTGGAATTTCTCCAGTAAAGCTTCATTTTCCATGTACAATTTGCCTCTATCTGCGAAATTAAGTTAAAATAGGCACGCTGCCGGGCAGCCCTTATAATAATTCTGATACATGCAGGCGGATGTTGCTGCAAATATTATCCAGCGGCAAATCGTTGGCGTCTTTGCCGAAGGGGTCTTCAATTTCTTCTGCAATGAGCTCCAGGCTTGCCAGCACAAAGAATACGAACACAATCATGGGTATAATGAGATAACCCAGGCTGAATACATATCCAAAGGGCATGGACATTACATAGAAGAAGATAAATTTCTTGATAAACACGCTGTAGGAGAACGGGATAGGGGTGTTCCTGATCCGTTCGCAGGCGCCGCATACATCGGCAAAGGACTGCAGCTCGGTGTTCAGCAGGATGAGCTGATCGCCGGTCAGCTGCCCGTTGCGGTACAGGTCCATTGTTTTGGAAACAATGAGCTGCGACAACTGGTTAGGCACATGTTTGCTGATATCGGTATGCAGGGGTTCCTGCCCGGGGATAGCCTCCATCTCCTCATGAATATAAGTTTTACGCAAATGGTTTTTCAGGCTATAGGCAAAATTCGGGATCATTACCTTAAAGAATTCCCTGTCGGCTTTGTTTTCAGCCGGCAGCATGGCCTGGATCTTAATGGCCAGGTTGCGGCTGCTGTTCACCAGGGAGCCCCATAGGCGGCGGCCCTCCCACCAGCGGTCGTACGCCGTGTTGGTGCGGAATACCAGTAACAGGGAGATCACAAAGCCCAGCAGGCCATACATCAGCGTTATATTCTTTAACTCGCTCTTTTCAGACAGCTTCCATACCTCCAGCTCCAGCCAGGCAATGATGGCAGAATAAACAGAAAGGGCAATAAACATGGGGAACAGCTTCCTTACCGTATCTGCTTTATGGAGACGGAAAATGAACGTAAACCATTCTTTCGGGTTATAATTGATCATATATACAGGTTAATGAAAGGCAAAAAAAATATTTTCCGGGCGGCAAACCTAAATTTTTTAAACATGATTTTGATAACTTCCTGCTTTAACTTTACTTTACGTCTTCTTTTATTTTTGAAATTGCGCTATGATAAAGCCGTATTTGTACATTGATAAGTCGAAAGGAAAGGGCCGGGGTGTTTATACCAAAGAAAGGATCCCTGCCGGAACAAGGATAGAGACTTCACCTGTGCTCGTTCTTACTTACGACGATACCGAGATTGTGGATAAAACAAGACTCCATAATTATATTTTCCTCTGGGGTGCAAAAGAAACCCGTTCCTGCGTGGCGCTGGGCTTTTGCTCTATCTATAATCACGACTACGACCCCAACTGTGAGTATGAGATGGATTTCAAGGAAGAAACCATGAGTATCATCACCCGTCGTGAAATCAAGAAAGGAGAGGAGCTCTTTATCAACTACAATGGTGATGTAACAGACAATTCCCCCCTCTGGTTTGATACCAAAAAGAAACAGACGGTAAAAAAATAACAGGTAGTACGAATAGTGTCGTTGCAGGCAGATAGCAGTGAACAACAATTCCTGCCAGGCAACGCTATTATTCGTATTTCTTTCGTAATATTGTATAAGTACTTATATAATTTTAACGTCAACCTTTTATATGTCATTCTATCCGTCACTGGGCTACCTCGTTTTTGGCAGCCGCCTGCGCAGGCTGAGCGAATACTTTCTTATGGAAGTGAACAAAGTATACGAACAGGCGGGCATTCCCTTCGACGCCAGCTGGTTCCCCGTGTTCTACCTCTTATCAAAACAGCAGCCGGTTCCCATGATAGATATCGCCGAACAACTGGAAATATCCCACTCCGCCGTAAGCCAGATGGTGACCAATCTGAAAAAGAAAGGGCTCCTCAAAACAACGCCCTGCAAGGAAGACGGGCGCCGGCAGCTGGTGGCCTTCTCCAAAAAAGGAGAGGAACTGCTGCAGCAGATACAGCCTGTATGGGAAGCCATTACCACGGCTATGGAAACACTGGTAACAGAGAATAAACAAAGCCAGCAGATACTCACCGCTATTGCGCAGATCGAACAATCAGTGCAGCAAAAACCTTTATCAGACAGGATCAGGCAACAACTATAATATATCATACACCAGAAAAATCGAACGACATGAGTGATATTTTTAAGTACGGTATCGACCAGCTCACTGTTGCCAGCGCCATTGATATTGCCGCCGGCAGGGTAAAAGGCATACTGGTACCGGAAGTGATTACACGTGTACAAACCAGCTTCGGCTATGTACAAACCATCGTGGCGCAGCATACCACGGTATATGGCATTAACACTGGTTTCGGCCCGCTATGCGATACCAAGATCTCCGAGGAGGATACCCGTGCGCTGCAGTACAATATCCTGCAAAGCCATAGCGTAGGCGTAGGAGAAAATATCCCGGAAGAGATTGCCCGCATCATGCTCATCACTAAAGTGCAGGCGCTGGCCCAGGGTTACTCAGGCGTAGCATTATCTACCCTTGAAAGGATCATCTGGCATATTGAGCATGGCATCACACCGCTGGTCCCTGAAAAAGGCTCTGTAGGCGCTTCGGGCGATCTTGCCCCGTTGTCGCATCTCTTCCTGCCACTGATAGGGCTGGGGCATGTGATGTACCGTGGCCGGAAAACAGATACCGCTTCCATGATGCAGCAGGAAGGCATACAGCCGGTAGTACTGGGCCCTAAAGAAGGCCTGGCGCTTATCAACGGCACACAGTTCATCCTGTCGTTTGCAGTGAAAGCCGTGCAACGGCTGTATAATGCGCTGGAAGCCGCAGATATCATCGGGGCTTTATCTCTGGAAGGACTCATGGGCACTGCCAAACCTTTTGATCCCCGCCTGCATGTGATCCGGCCCTATCCGGGCAACCAGCTGGTGGCACACCGTTTGAAAACGCTGCTGGATAATTCGGAGATCATGTCGTCGCATGTAGACTGCGGCCGTGTGCAGGACCCCTATTCCCTGCGCTGCATGCCACAGGTACATGGTGCATCGCGCACTGCATGGCAGCACCTTCGCGAACTTACCACTATAGAGCTGAATGCCGTTACGGATAACCCGATCATCTTCAGCGCGGAAGATACCATCAGTGGCGGCAACTTCCACGGGCAGCCCCTGGCATTGCCGCTGGATTACGCTACAGTGGCCGCTGCGGAGCTGGGCAACATTTCCGACAGGCGTTGTTATATGATGATTGAAGGAAGATACGGGCTGCCGAAATTACTGATACAGGACGCCGGCCTCAACTCCGGTTTCATGATACCACAATATACCACCGCTGCATTGGTAACGGAGAATAAAACATTATGTTTTCCTGCCAGCGCAGACAGTGTGCCTACCTCGCTGGGGCAGGAAGACCATGTATCCATGGGCTCCATCAGCGGGCGTAAATTAAACCAGGTGATCAGCAACCTGGAATACATCCTTGCTATTGAGCTGCTGTATGCCGCACAGGCAGTGGATTTCCGCCGGCCGCTGAAATCGGGCCCGGTGCTGGAAGCCGTGCATCAATACACCCGCAGGCATGTATCCTTTGCAGATAAGGACCGCATCTTCTCCAACGACATTGCCGCTTTGCATCATATTATTACTGACCAGTCGCTCGTACGTGTGGCCAACGAAGCAGCGGCTAACCATCAACTTAACTTAAACGGACTTTATAATGACCAGTTTGGACTTTATTAAAACATATGCAGCTCACCCGCATTATAAAGCGCCGCGTGGTACACAGCTGCACGCCAGATCATGGCAAACCGAAGCGCCCCTGCGTATGTTGCTCAACAATCTTGATGCAGAAGTAGCCGAAAACCCGGACGAGCTGGTGGTGTATGGCGGTATTGGCCAGGCAGCGCGAAACCGGGAATCTTTGCAAAAGATCATCGACATATTATTAACACTTGACGATGAACATTCCCTGCTGGTGCAATCCGGTAAGCCCGTAGGTATTGTGCGCACGCATCCCCAGGCGCCAAGGGTAATGCTGGCCAACAGCAACCTGGTGCCCAAATGGGCTACCTGGGAGCATTTCAACGAACTGCGCTCCAAAGGACTGATGATGTACGGCCAGATGACTGCCGGCAGCTGGATCTATATCGGTACCCAGGGTATCCTGCAGGGAACCTATGAAACCTTTATGGAATGCGGCCGCCAGCATTTCAATGGTAACCTTTCAGGAAAACTGCTGGTAACCGCCGGTATTGGCGGTATGGGAGGCGCACAACCACTGGCCGCTACTATGGCCGGTGCGGTGTTCATTGGCGCTGATATTGATCCTGCACGCATTCAGAAAAGACTGGACACCCGCTATATCGACCGGATGACTTATTCCTACGAAGAAGCCATTCAATGGGCGAAAGAAGCCCAGGCTAAAGGTGAAGCCTTGTCTATAGGCCTGGTAAGCGATGCAGGCGATATGCTGGAACGAATGCTGAAAGATAATATCATACCAGACATCCTCACAGATCAAACCTCTGCGCATGATCCGCTGAACGGGTATATCCCCAACGGCCTCACCCTGGAAGCCGCACCGGAGCTGCGTAAGAGCGATGCTGCAAAATACAGGGAGCTATCGCTGAAAAGCATGGCCCGCCATGTAGGCTTTATGTTGCAGCTGCAGCAAAAAGGCGCCGTTACTTTCGACTATGGCAATAACCTCCGTGAATTTGCACGCGAAGGCGGGGAGCCCAATGCTTTCAACTTCCCCGGCTTTACGCCGGCATATATACGCCCGTTGTTCTGTGAAGGGAAAGGCCCCTTCCGCTGGGTAGCCCTTTCCGGCGACCCGGAAGATATTTACACCACAGATCGTGCGCTGATGGAGGCTTTCCCGGAAAATACCCACCTGATCAACTGGCTGAAACAGGCACAGGAAAAAGTGGCTTTCCAGGGATTGCCCGCACGTATCTGCTGGCTGGGATTGGGCGAGCGTGAGAAAGCCGGTCTTATTTTTAATGAACTGGTGAGAACAGGGAAAGTGAAAGCGCCGATCGTGATTGGCCGTGATCACCTCGACTGTGGCTCCGTGGCATCTCCCAACCGTGAAACGGAATCCATGAAAGACGGCTCCGATGCTGTGAGCGACTGGACCCTGCTGAACCTCATGGCCAATACCGGCGGCGGCGCTACCTGGGTATCCTTCCATCATGGCGGCGGCGTAGGCATGGGTTATTCCCAGCATGCGGGTATGGTAGTGCTGGCAGACGGCACAGACCGCGCAGCGGAGTGTTTACGCCGCGTGCTTTTCAATGATCCTGCATTGGGCATTTTCCGTCATGCTGATGCCGGTTATGAAAAGGCGCAGGAATGGGGAGAAAAATTTAATATCAGCATTTAACAAAGATTACGCGAAGGTTGTCTGACTCAGGATTATGATGATTAAGCTGATTATGATGATTTTTATTTGGGGAATTTGAACAGAAATTAATGGAAATAGAGCGGATAAATTCGCTTTTATCTCTTTTAATTAAATATAAAATCAATGTAATCAGCTTAATCATCATAATCCTGAGTCAGACAACATCCGCGTACAGCTTTTAATCAATTGCCCATGAAAACATTAATCGGGCCTTTTGCCCAGATCCTCCCAATGACCGGGCTGTCGCCCAAAGGCACCCTGCACGATGAGCAGTTAACCGTGATAGAAAAAGGCGGGGTAGTGGTGGAAAACGGTGAGATAGTGGCTATAGCGGATTACAAATCCCTGTTGCAGAAATACCCGGATTGCGAGATCGCTTTCCAGGATACACCACTGGTTTTATTGCCGGGATTTATTGATTGTCATACACACATTTGTTACGATGGTACCCGCAACCGTGATTATGCTATGCGTATTGCCGGTAAAAGTTACCTGGAAATAGCCCGGGCAGGCGGTGGTATATGGGACTCTGTTACCAAAACGCGTATAGCCGATGCTGTTACCCTCGCGGAAAATACAGTAGCCCGTGCCAACCGCCACCTGGCAGAAGGAGTAACCACTATTGAAGTAAAGAGTGGATACGGCCTGAACCTGGAAGATGAATTAAAGATGCTGCGCGCTATACAACAGGCGGGATTGCACACACCTGCCACCCTGGTGCCTACCTGCCTGGCAGCGCATATGAAACCCCGAGATTATGAAGGCAGTGAAGACGCTTACCTGCAATGGATCTTAGCGGAATTACTGCCGGTGATACAACAGGAGCAGTTGAGCAACCGGGTGGATATTTTCATAGAAGAAACCGCATTTTCTGCAAAGGCCGCCACCGGCTTCCTGCAACAGGCTATGCAGCAGGGGTTTGTGGCTACTGTGCATGCGGATCAGTTCAGCGCCGGCGGCGCCGAAGTAGCCGTAAATACCGGCGCATTATCTGCCGATCACCTGGAAGCCAGCACTGAAAAAGAAATTGCCCTGCTTGCAAATTCTGGTACGGTTGCAGTAGTTTTGCCAGGTGCTTCTCTGGGGCTCGGAATGGGGTATGCACCGGCACGCAAATTGTTGAATGCGGGTGCATGCGTGGCCATTGCGAGCGACTGGAACCCGGGATCGGCGCCTATGGGCGACTTGCTGGTACAGGCAGCTGTAATGAGCGCTGCAGAGAAATTGTCGACCGCAGAAGTGCTGGCCGCAATGACCGTGAGAGCAGCGCCCGCATTGCAACTGAAAGATGCAGGCCAGCTGCTGGCGGGTTATGCGGCAGACATGCAGGCATATCCCACTGCCGATTACCGTGATATACTTTATTACCAGGGTAAAATGAAGCCAGCCCTGGTTTGGAAGAAAGGAATTGCAGTATGATAACAAAAGAAAATTACCTGCCCTCCACTGTTGCATCATGGAGCGGACGTACTGATGGTACGGAACCCGACCTGCTGCGCTGGCACCAGGTGATTACCATAACGGACCTGCTACAGGCGCCGCTGCCGGTACTGAAGCAGGGGCAGAAAGGCATTGTGTTCCTTGGCTTTGCCTGCGATGAAGGCGTACGCCGCAACAAAGGTCGCACGGGCGCTGCAGAAGGGCCTGCCGCTTTGCGTAAGGCCATTGCCAATTTTCCGGTTCACTTTAACGCACAAATGGTGTTACTGGATGCCGGCGATATCCTGTGTATCAACGGCGAACTGGAAAATGCACAGCTGGTGCTCAGTGAAGCGGTAAATGCCATTCTCACTGCAGGATACCTGCCACTACTGCTGGGCGGGGGCCATGAAATTACGTATGGGCATGCCCGTGGTATCCGACGGTATGCCGGGAAGCAACAAACAGGCTTTATTAATTTTGATGCGCATTTTGATATCCGTATACCCGGACCGGAAGGCGCCAGCTCAGGCACCGGCTTCTGGCAACTGGCGCAGGATGCCAAACAGGACGGTACACCTTTTCATTACCTGGCACTGGGCATACAAAAGAATGGCAATACCCGCCAGCTGTTCAATACCGCCGGGGAGGAAGATGCTACCTATGTGAGCGCCGATGCTTTTCATTTGCAGGATAAAGACACGCTGTTTGCCGCCATACAGCATTTTCTCAGCCAGGTGGATAAAGTATACTTAACTACCTGCCTCGATGTATTTGCAGCGCCGTTTGCACCAGGAGTAAGTGCTACCGCTTATAATGGCATCATGCCGGGAGGCTTGTTCCTCCAGTGTTTCCGTAAAATATTGCAGAGCGGGAAAGTGGCAGGGGCTGATATTGCGGAGTTAAACCCTTCACTGGATATAGACAACCGTACCGCGAAACTGGCAGCTGCCCTGGTTTTTGAAATTGTGATGGCATATAGCGGGGAAGAAGCATTTTAGCGTGTAGCCGTTTACTTTAACGGGTATATGTTAAATGCCGCTTACCGCTTTCAGCTCTTTCACCTGCCAGGCGCATTGCGCCAGTTGTTCCTTCATATCTCTTTGCAGCAGTTGTATCAGCTGTTGCGCATTTACAGGCAGTACGGTCTTTTCTTTTTTCAGCTGTGCCACTGTTGCCTTTACAAACAATAATAGTTCGCTGGTATCATGCCATTGCCCCAGCAGCTCGCCCGCTTTACGGGTGGGCGTTACCAGGTTTTCTGTGAACACCGCAGGAAGTACCTGTTCCAGTATATTGAGCTGGTAGTATAAAGCCTTTACTTCTTTCCGTACCTCATGCCATACCGTATGATGGGCCCTGCTGGCAGGCACGGTGATCTTTTTATGCTGCTCCTGCAGGTAACTGATCAGCGCGGCGGTAGCGGCTTTGCTGTCTATATCCGCTATTGCATCCTTAAATCTTTCCGGCAGTGTATCCAGTTTTTTCAGGGAGGAAAATTTCACGGTGGCCTGTAACATTTCACTGGCAGTGGCAGCTTTGTTTTGCAGCAGCAGGTGCGCAAATGAAAAACGCCACGATACCTTTTTTTCATAGTTGCGCAGGTTTTTTTCCTGGAGATGCGTGTCCCTGGAAGCGCCGCCTATAGACTGTATCAGCCTGGCGGTGCGCAGGTGCCTGCCAGCTCCGAACGAATAACCAGGTAATTGTTTTGCCAGCGAAAAGAATGCCCGCAGTTTTTTTACGCTTACCCGCATGGCGTGAATAGCGGCAGCATCGCCGGGGGCCTCCCGCAGGGTATGGTATGCGGTTGTTACGGTATCGCACTCCTTACGGAGATAATGATATAAGGCAGTTTGTAGCATGCCTTTAAGTTAACGAAAAATTCCCCGCTGGGATCAGAATACGATGGTTTTGTTCCCATGAAGGATCACGCGGTTATCGATATGGGCTTTTACCGCCCTGGTGAGCACTTGCCTTTCAATATCCCTCCCCAGCATTACCAGGTCTTCCACGGTATGTTTATGGCTTACCCTGGCCACATCCTGTTCAATGATAGGGCCTTCATCCAGTTCATTGGTAACGTAGTGAGCAGTAGCGCCAATAAGCTTTACGCCCCTCGTATAGGCGTTGAGGTAAGGTCTTGCCCCTGCGAAAGCGGGCAGGAAAGAGTGGTGAATATTGATGATCCGCTGCGGGTAGCGGCTTACAAACTGCGGAGACAGGATCTGCATATACCTGGCCAGCACGGTAAAGTCTGCCCGGTGCTGTTCCAGCAGCCCGATGGCGGCGCGTTCCTGCAGTTCTTTGGTACTGCTGCTAACGGGGAGATAATGAAAGGGGATGCCCAGGCTGGTGCATTCTTTTTCCAGGGCTGCGTGATTCGAGATCACGACCGGGATATCTACCGGCAGCTCACTGCTTTTCCATCTCCATAATAATTCCAGCAAACAATGATCATAAGCCGATACCATGATAGCCATACGCTTACGGCGATCGCTGTAATCTATTTTCCATTCCATTTGCAGGGGAATAGCCACCTGCTCCCGGAATGCTGCTTCCAGCGCGGCTTTATCCAGGTTAGCCAGCTGGAATTCCATACGCATGAAAAATAATCCTTCGCGGGGATCGGTACTGTGTTGACTTGCATCCAGTATATTTGCACCCAACAGGTACAGGAACTGTGAAACACCGGCTACAATGCCAGGCCGGTCCGGACAGCAAATAAGCAAACAGGCGGTGATATGAGGGATTTCTTGTGTTAACATATACTGCCAAAATATAAATATTAATACAATTTTCCCTTGAAAAAGATAGGATTGATGTCGGATACCCATAGCTATTTGCATCCGCAGGTATTCAAATATTTTGAAGAAGTAGATGAAATATGGCATGCCGGGGATATCGGAAATGTGGAATTAGCCGATAAACTGGAAAATTTTAAGCCTTTCCGGGCCGTTTTTGGTAACATCGACGGGGCGGATATCCGTATCCGTTACCCCGAAATCCTGCGTTTCAACCTGGAAGGAGTAGAGGTTATGATGACACATATTGGCGGATATCCGGGGAAATATGCCCCCGGTGTGAAGGAGCAGCTGAAACAGCATCCTCCCAAACTCTTTATCTGCGGACATTCCCACATCCTGAAAGTAATGCCGGACGCGGCACTTCGTTTGTTACATATGAACCCGGGAGCATGCGGACAGCAGGGATGGCATAAAGTAAAAACGCTGTTGCGTTTTCAACTGGAGGCCGGTAATATTCAACAACTGGAAGTGATAGAGCTTCCCTGATCAACAACATTGTTTCAACCTACAACGTTTATGAACCTACGATTTTTAGCATGGCTGGTAATATTGGTATTGGGAGCAGCGCAGACCAGGGCGCAGGGAAGATTCCTGAAATGGCTGAAAACCGAAAATGATACCGCGTATATAGAAGATCATACGGAAGATATTACCTTCCGGCTGTACGGCTCCCGGAAATATACCAGGTACGATATCATGGACCGGAAAACGAAAACCGATATCCTGTACAGGCCCAACACCCCCTTTAATGTGGGGTTTGGCGCCAATTACCGCTTTATAGGCCTTAATATCGGGTTTAACCTGCCCCTTATTAACAGCAACGACCGGTACGGCAAAACCAAATACATTGATCTGCAGTCGCACGTATACCTCCGCAAAATTGTGGTAGACTTTTACGCCCAGTATTATAAAGGCTACTACATTGCCAACCCGGAAGAAGTATTTGGTAAAGCCTACACTGCTAAAAATCCTTACCCACGGCGGCCTGATATCAGGAATACCGACTTCGGTCTGAACGTTGGGTATATTTTTAACGATAAACGTTTTTCCTACCGCGCTCCCAACCTGCAGAATGAGTACCAGAAGAAAAGCGCCGGCTCCCTGATCGTGGGAGGGGAAGTGTTCCTGGCAGGCATCAAGGGCGATTCTTCCCTTATCCCCTCCAATATGGCGGATACCGCCTTTTTACGGGATGAGCATTATTACAGGACCGGTATTTCCTCCCTGGCCGCCAATGTGGGCTACGCCTATACTTTTGTGCTGAAAGAGCATTTCTTTTTATCGCTCTCGGTTACCGGCGGGTTAGGAGGGAACATCACCTCACTGTTCCTGGTGAACGGAGATGTGAGCCGTAAGGTGGGGCTGCAATTCAGCAACACGGTGCGCGCTTCGCTGGGATACAACTCCAGCCGTTATTTTGCCGGGATCCACTACGTGGGTATGAATACCCGCAGCGGCATGTCTATACCACACACCTACCAGACGTTTGGTACAGGCAATTTCAGGGTGAGCCTGGTGCGCCGTTTCACCCTGGAGAAGCCGTTGTGGAAAACCAAAACGATCTAGCTTTGTGCCGGCGAGATCCATTTCGACCTGGCAGGCGGCTGGTACCTTTCCATTTGTGATAACAGGTCGCTGATATCATTGCTGGATAACAGCATATCCCGGTTTTCTGCTGTGAGGAAGCCTTGTTCGAACATGGTTTGGGAAAGGGCGGTAAGGGCGTCGTAAAAGCCGTTTACATTCAGCAGGCCTATAGGTTTTTTATGCAGGCCCAATTGGCCCCAGGTGAGCATTTCAAACAATTCCTCCATGGTGCCGAAACCGCCTGGCAATGCGATGACCCCATCAGACAATTCATTCATTTTGGTTTTGCGCTCGTGCATGGTATCTACCAGGATCAGTTCTGTAAGGCCGGTATGCGCCAGTTCCTTTTGTTGCAGGAAATGCGGCAGTACGCCAATAGCTTTCCCGCCTGCGTTTAAGGCGCCATCTGCCACTGCGCCCATGAGCCCTACTTTTGCACCGCCATATACCAGGGTGAGGCCGTGTTGGGCCAGTGCTGCGCCCAGTAATGCAGCCTGTTCCATGTAAATGGGGTTGTGACCGGCGCTGGAGCCGCAATAAACAACAATCCGATTCATATCTTCTGGTTATAAAGTGTTTAATTCTGCCTGGATGTTGGCCTTGGCGGTTGTTTCATATAATTCCCGGAAAGCCTGCGTCATATAGATCACGGGCATATCCAGGAAGTGCTGCAATACTTTTTTACGTCCCGGCATATACACGTTATCGGGGTACACCTGGTATTCCTGCCTGATCTGCCGGGCATATGCCTGGTATGTTTCCGGGGAAGCGCCCAGGATCTGCAGGTCGAAATCCAGGAAGTAGTCCAGGTCCGGGTCCCGGTGGGTATTGATATGTGTTTTGGTGGCGATAATGAAATCGCTGATCTTGCCGGTTTTTTCCGCGGGATAATTGATCCTGTGCAGATGGGCTACTGCGGCGGCAGCGCTCTGCTCCTCATTATCGGGTTGCAGCGGGTTGTAAATAATATCATGAAAGAAGATGGCAAAGAGCACCGCTTCCGGATCTGTAAGCTGATCTGCATAGGCCTGTTGCAGGGTTACCAGCTGCTGAATATGCGACCAGTTGTGGTAATACCTGCCAGGCGACTGGTACGCCTCCTGCAATGCCGCATAGGAGCTGTTTACCAGCGTTGCAGCGGTATTGGGATGAAGGGAAGACCAGATGGCGCTTAATTGCATATGGTGCTTTTTGGGTGGCTGTAAAAAAGGAACGGGCAGAAAAAGATTCCTGCCCGTTCCTGGTATGTGAAAGCTTTGTATTAAGCTTTTTTGGCAGCTTCTGCACGGATCACGTTCAGGGCGCCACCGGCTTTAAACCACTCGATCTGTTGTTCGTTGTACGTGTGGTTTACAGGGAATTCACTGGTGCTGCCATCTTTGTGATGAAGCACAACGGTGAGTTGTTTACCCGGGGCAAAGGTGGTAAGGCCAAGGATATCGATGGTATCATCTTCCTGGATCAGGTCATAATCTTCTTTGTTAGCGAAGGTCAGACCCAGCATACCTTGTTTTTTCAGGTTGGTTTCGTGGATACGGGCGAAAGATTTCACCAGGATAGCACGAACGCCGAGGTGACGGGGCTCCATGGCAGCGTGTTCGCGGCTGGATCCTTCACCGTAGTTTTCATCGCCTACTACTACTGCGCCAAAGCCGTGTGCTTTGTAGTCGCGCATGGTAGCCGGTACAGCACCGTACTGGCCGGTAAGGGCATTCTTCACGGTGTCGCTTTTATCGTTGAATGCGTTGATCGCACCAATGAGCATGTTGTTGGAAATGTTATCCAGGTGACCGCGGTATTTCAGCCATGGACCGGCCATGGAGATATGATCCGTGGTACATTTGCCTTTTGCCTTGATGAGGAGCTTCAATCCTTTCAGATCGGTGCCTTCCCATGCAGCAAATGGTTCCAGGAGCTGTAAACGGTCGGAAGTAGGGGATACTTTCACCTGAACGCCGCTACCGTCAACTGCAGGGGCCTGGTAACCGGCATCTTCTACTGCGAAACCTTTCGGAGGCAGTTCATAACCTACCGGTTCATCCAGCATTACTTCTTCACCGTTCTTGTTTTTCAGCTTATCGGTCAGCGGGTTGAAGGTAAGATCACCTGCAATGGCCAGTGCGGTTACAATTTCAGGGGAAGCCACAAATGCGTGGGTAGAAGCGTTACCATCATTTCTTTTCGCGAAGTTACGGTTGAAGGAAGTGATGATAGAGTTCTTACGGTTTGGATCGTCGATATGACGAGCCCACTGGCCGATACACGGACCGCAGGCGTTTGCCAGTACTACACCGCCTACCTTGTCGAAGGTATTCAGCAAACCGTCTCTTTCGATGGTATAACGTACCAGTTCAGATCCGGGAGTGATGGTATATTCAGATTTCATTTCCAGTTGCTTGTCGATTGCCTGCTGAGCCAGGGACGCAGAACGGGAAATGTCTTCATAAGAAGAGTTGGTGCAGGAGCCGATGAGGGCTACTTCCAGTTTTTCGGGCCAGTTGTTTTCTTTTACTGCCTGTGCAAATTTGGAGATAGGCCATGCCAGATCCGGGGTGAACGGACCGTTTACATAAGGTTCCAGTTCATCAAGGTTGATTTCGATCACCTGGTCGTAGTATTTAGCAGGATCAGCGTATACTTCTGCATCCGGGCGGAGGTGATCCCTTACTTCATCAGCCAGGGTAGCCACTTCTGTACGGCCGGTGATTTTCAGGTATTCCGCCATTTTGCTGTCGTATGCAAAGAGGGAGCAGGTTGCGCCGATTTCAGCACCCATGTTACAAATGGTGGCTTTACCGGTAGCGCTGAAGCTGTCTGCACCTTCGCCGAAATATTCCACGATAGCGCCGGTACCGCCCTTTACGGTGAGGATACCTGCTACTCTGAGGATAATATCTTTGGCAGAAGTCCAGCCACTCATTTTACCTGTCAGTTTCACACCGATCAGTTTCGGCATTTTCAGTTCCCAGGGTAAGCCAGCCATTACGTCTACTGCATCTGCACCGCCAACGCCGATAGCCACCATGCCTAAACCGCCGGCATTAGGGGTGTGGGAGTCGGTACCGATCATCATACCACCGGGAAACGCATAGTTTTCCAGTACTACCTGGTGAATGATACCGGCGCCTGGTTTCCAGAAACCGATGCCATATTTATCAGAAATTGAGGAAAGGAAATCGTAAACTTCTTTATTGGTGTCAATAGCAGTTGCCAGATCTTCTGTAGCGCCTACTTTTGCCTGAATGAGGTGATCACAGTGAACAGTGGAGGGAACCGCAACTTTATCGCGACCGCAGGTCATAAACTGGAGCAATGCCATCTGGGCGGTTGCATCCTGCATAGCTACACGGTCCGGTGCAAATTCAACATAGGATTTGCCTCTTTCGTAGGGCGTGGTACTCGGTGCATACAAGTGTGCGTACAAAATCTTCTCAGCCAGCGTCAGCGGTCGACCCAGCATTTTACGGGTAGCTTCCACTTTACCCGGGAGTGCCGCATACACTTTTTTAATCATGTCAATATCAAACACCATGGGAAAAAAATTATTTAAGAGCGGTTAAAAATTGCTCGCAAAATTAACTAAAATCAGCAAGTTTTTAAATTAAATACTTAACATATAGCCAACTGTGCATAAACTCCCTGTACTTTAACAGTTCCTTAAAATCGATGCAGGGTAAGGAAAAGGACATTTTTCCATCTTCCAGAAAAATTATTAAAAAATACTATATTAAATTTATCCGCCCTGGTAAAATTAACTTGCTCATGCGGTGAAAAAGCAGTCCCGCGGCAAAGATGCTCATATTCAGCCGTGTAAAGGGATGTGCTTTACCAGGCCTTTTTTCCTTGTTTTTCCAGCCGGAATTTGATAAATTTGATGTATGAACCGGATAAAAGACTTCGTGGAATGGAAGGCGTTCGGTGTATGTGCCGCTATAGGAGATAAACTTGGAGTAGCCACATCCCGCATACGCATCTTTTTCATCTATGCTACTTTCCTGACAATGGGGTCCCCGCTCATTGTATATATGATCCTTGCCTTTTGGGTGAATATGAAAAATTATATCCAGAATGCCCGGAGAAATCCATTACGTTATTTATAGATAATTAATATAAAACAAAAGAGGTGGTTCGCATTGTCTGTGAGCCACCTCTTTTGTTTTATATATTGTTGTCGTTTATTCAAGATGAAACAGCGTCATACCGTGATAATGATTCTGTAGCTCATTTAACGTGATGGGCGCCGTAAGGTTACGGGTTTCATCGCGGTAATGCAGCTGCATGAGGGGATCATGTCCTTCCTCGAACCAACGGATTGAAAAAGGCCCTCTCACATACAACGTTCCACCTGCCGGCGAAGACGCCGATTCCTCTTTATGAAACTGGAGTTTCAGCAGGGTGGCTTCGGTCAGATGGATAGGCTCCAGGTTATCGAGATCATACCAGAACTCATTTTCATCTGTAGCCACCAGCACTTTTTTGTCTTCATGATCTACCTGCAGGATCTTTCCCTCCTTTTCTGCCCCGCCATACTTTGTGATAATGGTATCACCTGATTTTAATTCATGGATATTGATCATAGTGAAAGTGGATTTTATGTGTTTCATGAATTTACTGAAAAAAGTGCAAAGCTTCCTATAAAGAAAAAGCTATTATCACCCTGCGGTAATAATAGCTTTTTAATATTATGTTCTGGTTATCTTAAAACTTCCTTACAACCTGGCGGAGCTCCACCAGTTGTTCCAGCAATGGTTCCAGCAGATCCAGGCGGAGCATATTTGCGCCATCGGATTTTGCGCAGGAAGGGTCGGGATGCGTTTCAATGAACAGGCCATCGGCGCCTGTAGCAATAGCTGCCCTGGCAATGGTGCTGATCATTTGCGGGTTACCGCCGGTAACACCGCTGGTTTGATTAGGCTGTTGCAGGGAATGGGTGCAATCCATCACCACCGGTTCGCCCAGGTGCTTCATGATAGGAATGTTGCGGTAATCCACTACAAGATCCTGGTAGCCGAAAGTGGTGCCACGTTCGGTAAGGATAATATGATCATTGCCGGCTCCTTTGATCTTTTCCACGGCAAATTTCATGGATTCGCCGCTGAGGAACTGTCCTTTCTTTACATTTACTACTTTACCTGTTTCGGCAGCAGCCAGCAGGATATCCGTTTGGCGGCAAAGGAAGGCAGGGATCTGCAACACATCCACGTAAGCGGCTGCCATGGCAGCTTCTGCGGCAGAGTGAATATCTGAGGTAACCGGAACATTAAAGGTTTTGCCTATTTTCTGCAGCAGCTCCAGTCCTTCTACATCGCCAATTCCCGTGAAGGAATGTACGCTGGTACGGTTAGCTTTACGGTATGATGCTTTGAAAATATAGGGGATGGCTAAACGTTTACAGATAGTAGTTACTTTTTCCGCTACTTCCATCAGTATCGATTCTTCTTCTATCACACACGGACCCGCAATCAGGAAAAAATTTTCGGGGTTGTACTGTTCTTTAAATAAAGATTTTAAATGCTTCATATGTTGAAAAAATTGGGTCATTTAATTGAAGGTGCAAAGATAGGCATTCTCCGCCAAAGGGAGGTGATGCTGCCATGTCATTAATGGAGATTGTCATGATATTGTAATCCGAAAACCATGTGCATAACCTGCTGTTAATTTCATTGTTATAGCATTGTCATGCGCTGAGGTGGGGTGTGTGGAAATACGGGGGAACCCGTTAATATTACGCTTCGATTTTTAAAAAAAAGCTTACAATTATATTTTGGTATGAAGAAAGATAAGATACTGGTTATTGGCGCCTGCGGACAAATTGGCGTTGAACTGACGCTGGCCCTGAGAAAGATGTACGGGGATGCAAATGTGCTGGCCTCGGATCTGCGTGAGGAGCACGACCTGCTGAAGGGAACCGGTCCGTATGTATCGCTGGATGTGATGAACAAGGAGATGCTGCATGTGCTGGTGATCCGTCATAATATCACCCAGATCTATCTGCTGGCGGCGATCCTGTCGGCCACCGGTGAAAAAAATCCATTGCTGGCCTGGCATATCAATATGCAGAGCCTGTTGAATGTACTGGATATTGCCAAAGAAGAAAATCTTGATAAAGTATACTGGCCCAGTTCTATTGCGGTATTCGGGCCTAATTCCCCCGCGCAGGAAACGCCGCAGCATACTATCATTGAGCCTACCACCATTTACGGGATCAGCAAATTTGCAGGCGAGCGCTGGTGCGAATATTACAATCACCGCTTCGGCGTGGATGTAAGGAGCCTGCGTTACCCCGGGCTGATCAGTTACAAATCAGCGCCCGGAGGAGGTACTACAGATTATGCCATCGAAATTTTCCATGAGGCGAAGGAGCACCAGCAATACACCAGCTTTCTTTCTGAAAACACTTACCTGCCAATGATGTATATGCCGGACGCCATCCGTGCCACCATTGAGCTGATGGAAGCAGACGCCTCAAGGATCACCGTGCGTTCCGCCTATAATTTAGGCGCCATGAGCTTCTCCCCGAAGGAGATAGGCGCAGAAATAAAGAAACATATTCCTGCCTTCAGTATGGCCTACCAGCCTGATTACCGCCAGCAGATTGCTGACGGCTGGCCCAACAGCATCGACGACAGCCAGGCGCGCGCCGACTGGGGCTGGAAACCGGAGTTCGACCTCGAAGCTATGACAAAAGATATGCTCACGCATATATAGCTTAACCGCCTCCGGCGGTGTTAAATTGTCTTGGCTCAGGATTAAACTGATTAACCGTGATTACCAGGTTTGATTATTACTGATTTTAAAAGATTAAGGGAGATATAAGCGGATTCGCTTTTATCTCCCTTAATTATTGTTAATCATAAAATCACAACAAAATCAAATCCTGGTAATCACGGTTAATCAGTTTAATCCTGAGCCAAGACAATCGCCGAAGGCGATCCCCCGCACTATTCGATAAAACCTACCGCCACCGTGGTGTTGTTGAATTCATCGATGAGAATGAAGGCCCCGTTGGCGGGGTTCTGTTCGTAAGGATCTGCAAATACAGGCGCGGCTGTTTTCAGTGTGATACGGCCGATATCATTCAGTGCCATAGAGGTTTTGTCTGTTACCTGAACATGATTGGTAACGTCTGTTACATAATTGATCTGCTGTACTTTTGCCTTCACGCGGTTCACGCCGTGCTGCAACAGGTAGGTTTTACCGGCAGCAAGGGGCAGCTGGTCCATCCAGCAGATGTTGGCGCTTATTTCTTTCAGCTGCTGCGGTATTTCGTTTGTTTTCACGAGCATGTTACCGCGACTGCTATCTATTTCACCTTCCAGGGTGATCACCACGCTTTCACGTGCATGCGCTACCGTTAGTTGTTTCTCGAATTGCTCAATGGTTTTGATGCGGCTCTTTTGCCCGGAGGGCAGGGAAACCACTTCATCGCCTACAGAGAAGTGCCCGCTGGCCACTTTACCCGCAAAGCCGCGGAAATCGTGGTATTCAGTAGTTCTGGGGCGGATCACACTTTGAATGGGGAAGCGGGCCGGGTGGTTACGGTCTTCATGATCAAAAGACACCTGCTCCAGGTATTCCAGCAATGTGCTGCCGTTGTACCAGTTGATAGCGCCGGTGCGACTTGCCACGTTTTCACCATACAGGGAGGAGATAGGAATAAATTTCACTTCCTGTCCTTTGAATCCTGCATTATTGAGCATCTGCTGGAAATCTTCCACTATCTGGTTAAAGCGGGCTTCGCTGTAATCAACCAGGTCCATTTTATTTACACAAACCACCAGGTAGGGAATACGAAGGAGGTTGGCGATAAAGAAGTGGCGGTGGGTTTGTTCCACGATGCCCCTGCGGGCGTCTATAAGGATCAGTGACACTTGTGCATTGGAGGCGCCGGTAACCATGTTGCGGGTATATTCAATATGCCCGGGGGTATCGGCAATGATGTATTTGCGGGTAGGGGTGGAGAAATAGATGTGGGCCACATCTATAGTAATTCCCTGTTCGCGTTCTGCTACCAGTCCGTCGGTGAGCAACGACAGGTCGGTAAAGTCCAGTCCTTTGCGTTTGCTGGCAGCGTGGAGCGCTTCCATTTTATCTTGCGGAATAGAATTGGTATCGTATAATAAACGGCCTATTAAGGTACTTTTACCATCGTCAACACTACCGGAAGTGGCTATACGTAAAACCTCCATTATTTTTATTTTTTGGCTTTCAGCGACGGGCGTTGAAAGATGTGTTCAATTAAGTTGAGTGTATATAACAGGAAATGCTGTTAGAAATATCCTGCCTGTTTTCTTTTTTCCATAGCGGCTTCAGAGCGTTTGTCGTCTATACGTGCGCCACGTTCGGAGATCTTTGCTTCCATGATTTCAGCAATGATGTCTTCCAGTTTATCTGCTTCAGATAATACGGCGGCAGTACAGGTCATATCGCCTACGGTACGGAAACGTACTTTCTGGCGGAACGGTACTTCGTCGGCAGTGGTGTTGAGGAAAGAGGAGTAAGGCCAGTAAAGACCATCGCGTTCTATGATTTCTCTTTCATGGGAGAAGTAGATAGACGGGATCTCCAGTTTTTCACGGACGATATAGTTCCATACATCCAGTTCTGTCCAGTTGGAGATAGGGAATACGCGAACGTTTTCGCCTATGTTGATTTTACCGTTGAGGATATCGAACAGTTCAGGGCGTTGCATTTTGGCGTTCCACTGACCAAATTCATCTCTTACCGAGAAGATCCTTTCCTTGGCGCGGGCTTTTTCTTCATCCCTGCGGGCGCCGCCTATGCAGGCGTCGAACTTGCCTTCTTCGATGGCATCCAGGAGGGTCACGGTTTGCAATGCGTTCCTGCTGGCGTACTTGCCGGTTTCTTCCTGGGCTTTACCCTGGTCGATGCTGTCCTGTACATTCCGGATGATGATATCCAGTCCGAGTGTATTCACGAGCCAGTCGCGGAACTGGATGGTTTCCGGGAAGTTGTGGCCGGTATCTACATGCAGCAGGGAGAAAGGTATTTTACCGGGGTAAAATGCTTTCTGCGCCAGTCGTACGAGTGTAATTGAATCTTTACCGCCTGAGAACAGGAGCACCGGTTTTTCGAACTGTGCCACTGTTTCACGAAGTATGTAAATGGCTTCATCTTCCAGTGCCTGAGGAAATTCCCAATTTATCTGATTAGTCATGGACTATAATAATTTATTCAAAAAGCTAATATTTATTATCCGTGCAGTCCGCATTCTTTCTGCGACTGTTCCCACCACCAGCGTCCGGCGCGTGGATTTTCTCCAGGTTCAATGGCGCGCGTACATGGAGCGCAGCCAATGCTGATAAAGCCTTTGTCGTGCAGCTTGTTATAAGGCACCTTATGTTGCTCCAGGTAGGCCAGCACTTCATCGTAGCCCCAGTGGATCAGCGGGTTGAATTTGTAGAGGTGGCGATGTTCGTCCCATTCAAGGATTTCCATGCCCTGCCTGTTTTCGGATTGTTCTGCCCGGAGGCCGGTGATCCATACTTTTACGCCTTCCAGCGCCCTGTTAAGGGGAACAATTTTGCGGATGCCGCAACATTCCTTGCGGTTTTCCACGGATTCATAAAAGCTGTTGGGTCCTTTGGCGGAAATCAGTTTTTCTACTGCTTTGGTATCGGGGTAATATACTTCTACAGGCTGTTTATAACGGGCCATGGTAAGGTCCATTACATCGTATGTTTCCTGAAAGAGGCGGCCCGTGTCCAGGGTAAAAACTCTAACCGGCAATTGGTTACGCCAGATAATATCTGATATCACCTGGTCTTCCTGGCCAAAAGAAGTAGAGAATGCTACAGCGCCGGGGTATTGTTCCAGCAGGTACTGTATAGCCTCCTCCACCGGTTTGTTGACCAGCGCGGTGGTAATGTCTGTCATGTAGATCTTCCTTATTGAATTGATATGTCTAGTGCCAGCGGAGCAATTACGGTTGCTCCTGCAACAAAAATACATAAAACCTATAAAAAAGATAGACTAATAATGTAAAAAATTATTTCTTTCGGGAAGATGGGCTATGGTGGGGGATATGTGGAAAGACGAGGCCGGGGGGTAGGGCCGACCAGGGCGCCAACTTTTGGATACCGGGGGTGATTGCCGGGGGCGGCTTAGCCGACATTGCCGGCCGGGAAGGGCTTAATTTCCCGGGTGGGGGCCGCTTTGCAATGGGATGGGAATTACTTCACGCTTACCTGGCACTGGCAGCGTTACTGCAGGGAAAGTGGAGGGGAGGTGGACTTGATCCTGAAATCCTTTACAGGCGTGAAAAAGCCGGCTTAATGGCCGGCTTTGATATTTTAACCCTGATCAGCTATTCCTGGTAAGAATATCCTTCAGTGTTTTGTTTTCAAGGATCTTGAGAGCGGAGTCCCTTACGCGGCCCATTACTTCGTTGAGGCCACATACCGCTTCGTCGCGGCAATTTTCGCAGCGCTCGTAATAGTTGAGGCTTACGCATGGGAGCAGCGCAATAGGACCGTCGAGCAGCCGGATGATCTTAGCCAGGGCGATCTCTTTCGGAGGCCGCATGAGGTAATATCCCCCGCCTTTTCCTTTTTTACTGCCGAGGATACCGGCATTCTTCAATTCCAGCAAAATGTTTTCCAGGAATTTGATAGAAATATTTTTCTCCTGTGCAATCTCCGATATAAGGATGGGGCCTTTATCTACATTTTCTGCCAGGTGTACTAATGCGTGAAATGCGTATTGTGTTTTTTTTGATAACATACAGACTTTTTTGCATCCCTCCACGGATGAACTTATAGTTCGGTTGCTAACTTTATATTCCTGCAAAGATAAGCAGTTTTTAGCTGCCAGCAGTGGGCGACTGCCTTTTAGCCGCCGGAAAGGGCCCCGGGGCTAAAAGTGTATCGTGCTGCTATCCCAGGTTCAGCACATCCCGCATGGTGAACACGCCGGTTTTGCCTTTCAGCCATTCTGCTGCTACTACAGCGCCGGCGGCAAAGCCTTCGCGGGAGTGTGCGGTATGAGTGATGGTGATATCGTCGATGGCGGAAGTATAGTTAACGGTATGTGTGCCTGGGGCCGGATCTATCCTTTTGGAAATGATAGGCAATGTTTCCGGTTGATCGCTGTCTTCGTTTACCCAGCCGGTTTTACGGGTCACCGATGCCAGTACCTGCTCTGCCAGTGTGAGGGCGGTGCCGCTTGGTGCATCCTTTTTCTGGGTATGATGGATCTCTTCCATCTTCACGTTGTATTGTGGCTGGCCGGCCATGAGGTCTGCCAGTTTCTTGTTCAGTTCAAAGAAGATATTTACGCCTATGCTGAAATTAGTGGCATGAAGGAATGCCTGGTTCTTTTCCAGGCAGAGGGCCTTTACTTCCGGTAGCTTATCCAGCCAGCCTGTGGTGCCGGAAACTACCGGCACATTGGCGTCGAAGCATTTCAAGATGTTGTGGTAGGCTGTTTCAGGGGTGGTGAACTCGATAGCTACGTCAGCCTGTGAAAGGTGTTCTTTTTCCAGCAGGTGTTTGCTGCTAATATCCACGCGGAGTATTATTTCATGACCTTTGGCAGTGGCAATAGCATCTATTGCCTGTCCCATTTTACCATATCCTATGAGCGCTATTTTCATGACCCTTGAAAGTTGTATTTTAAGTTGATGTATTAGTGAAGATCAGCGGCCTGCGAAGTAACGGCTTTTTCCCTTTTTACCGCCAAAGGAAATATTAAGGCCGATGCCGAGTGTACGATTGTTGATCAGTGTGGGAGAAACCCGCATGCTGAGGTCATCCGACATATCGAAATTACGGAGATGTGCAAATACGGTAGCGTCTATAATGTTGACGCCGTACGCCAGGATGAAGAACAACACCGAATAATCCACATACTGCCGGAACTGGTCGCGGCCTACTTTGAGCGATTCGGTATCATAAGGTTTGGTATCCGGGCTGGTATCGTTGGTATCCGGGTTGCCGTCTACCCGGAGGCGGTAGGCATCGCGATACAGCTTGTACGTTTTCATGTTATCCACAAAGAAGTAAACACAGGTACCAATAGCGGCGTATGCGATGGGAATTTTCCAGTATTCTCTATTGTATGCCTGTCCGAGGCCCGGCACTACAGCAGAGTAAAGGGCGGCTTTACGGGGGCTGTGCGGGAGTTTGGAATCGGGAACATAGGCGCTGTCGGTGAAGATGGCTTTGTTTGCTTTTACGGTATCCGTACCGGGTGCGGGTATAGGCCGGATAATGGTATCCATTGTTTTGGCAATGGGGCGCAGGGTATCCTGTTGTGCATGTAATGGCGCAGCCATTGCTACTGCAATTAAAAACAATAAAGCGTGCCGTAGTGAATAAAATATGTATTGAGCCCTATTAGCCACCGTATAGATCTATTTTTTCCAGGATACTATCCAGCTCTTCATCCGAATAGAATTCAATTAAAATGCTGCCTTTGCCGCTTTTTCCCCTGTCCAGTTTTACCTTGGTAGAGAAGTGGGAGGCAAGTTTGTCCTGTATTTTCTGGTAAGCAGGCGGTAGTTTTACCTTGGCTGCTTTTTGCTGATGATTTTTGTCGGCCTGGTTAATATTACGTGCCAGTTCTTCTGTTTGCCGTACAGACAACCCGTTTTTCAGGATTTCGTTGTACAGGAAGAGTTGGTTTTCCACGTTTTCCACACCGGTCAGCACACGGGCGTGGCCCATGCTGAGCTGGCCATTGCGCACGGCTACCTGGATATCCGGTGGCAATTTGAGCAGGCGTATATAGTTGGTAACGGTGCTTCTTTCTTTGCCCATGCGGTCGGCCACCTGTTCCTGGGTGAGCGTGCATTCTTCCATGAGCCTTTTGTAGCTGAGGCCTACCTCAATGGCATTGAGGTTTTCCCTTTGCAGGTTTTCCAGCAGGGCGAGCTCCAGCAGCTCCTGGTCGTTCACCTGGCGGATATACGCGGGGATATCTTTCAGCCCGGCCAGTTTACTGGCTCTCAGGCGACGTTCTCCGGCGATGAGCTGGAATTTTTTAGCATTGATCCTTGCCACCGTGATGGGCTGGATCACATCATGCAGTTTGATGGACTGGCTTAACTCCTGTAAGGAAACTTCATCAAAGTCGCGACGCGGCTGTTTCGGATTGGTTACAATCAGATCCAGTGATATGCGTTCAATGCCTGTAGCGGCAGCTACTACTTTATCACCCAGGGCGCCGGCAGTTTGCTTCAGATCTGTATCGATATTTTGAAGCAGAGAGCGGATGCCTTTACCCAACGCTTCTTTCTTACTTGGATTGGTCATCGTTTATAGCTAGGATTTTGTCTTTGGATTTAATTTTGGTGAAATTATGTTTCTGCAGGATTTCCTTGGCCAGGTTCAGGTAGTTAATAGCGCCTGTGCTGGCAGCATCGTACATAATAACGGATTTACCGAAGCTGGGAGCTTCTCCCAGTTTGGTATTACGGTGAATGATGGTATTGAACACGCTTTCTTCAAAGTGTTGTTTTACTTCATCCACCACCTGATTGCTGAGGCGCAGGCGACCATCGTACATGGTCATCAGGATACCTTCAATTTCCAGTTCTATATTCAGGCGGCTTTGTACAATCTTGATGGTATTGAGTAATTTGCCGAGACCTTCCAGTGCAAAGAATTCACATTGAACGGGGATGATCACGGAGTTGGATGCTACGAGGGCATTTACGGTGATGAGGCCCAGGGAGGGGGAGCAGTCAACAATTACGAAATCATAATCTGCTTCCACGGAGTCGATCACCTGTTTCATCACTCTTTCCCGGTTAGGGTGATTGATGAGCTCCAGTTCAGCGCCTACCAGGTCTATATGAGAAGGCAATACCTTCAGGTTGGGAGTATCTGATTCCAGGATCACATCTTTGGCCTGCACATCGTTCACCATACAATCGTACAAGCTCTGCTGCACATTGCGCAGGTCGAAACCCAGCCCCGTGGTGCTGTTTGCCTGCGGGTCGGCGTCAACCAGCAGTGTCTTAAATTCCAGCACAGCCAGGCTGCTTGCCAGGTTTATTGCACTTGTAGTTTTTCCTACGCCACCTTTCTGGTTAGCGATTGCGATTATTCTAGCCATTGTGTAATTTAAAAATTCAAAGGTTATTTATAGGATAAAGGATAAATCAGCAATGATCACTTCTTCCTCAAACCTCTATGGTACTACCTATTTCGGGTAATATCAGTTCAAGCCCGGCATCAATAAACTGCATTTTTGCTTCGTTGGTATCAATCTTAACGTAGCCGAAAGTGTTGTAGTGTACGCCGATTATTTTATCACATTCTATCAATTCAGCGGCTGCAATAGCATCTTCAATGCCCATGGTGAAATTATCGCCGATAGGCAGTATGGCAAAATCCAGCGAGGAAATGCCCGGTATCAGCTCCATATCCAATGTAAGCGCAGTATCGCCGGCATAATAAAAGTTCCCTTCGTCCGTCATAAATATAAAGCCCATCGGGTTGCCGCCATAAGTGCCATCAGGCAAACTGCTGGAATGGTGTGCTACCACGCATTTTACGGTTCCGAATTCAAACTTCCATTTACCGCCGGTATTCATGGGATGTAATTTTTCAATCCCCTGTTTACCTGCCCAGGTCACTATTTCAAAATTAGATACTACAGTGGCATTGGTTCGTTTTGCCAGGGCTACCAGATCGGCCGTATGATCCTCGTGCCCATGGGAAACAAAAATATAATCCGCCTCAATGGCATTGATATCTACTTTGGCCGCCAGTTCATTATGGGTAATGAAAGGATCAAAAAGGATCTTTTTACCCATAATCTCCACTGCAAAACAGGAATGTCCATAGCAAGTATACTTCATAATCAGTCCATTTGAATTATTCACGACAACTTCGGGGGGAGATCTGGTCTCCGTCATCCGTTATTAATCTACACCTATATCTAAAAGTAACTTTATTAAAAGTAGCGTAATCGGACAAAAATACAACGATTACCTAAAATTCGGGTGCTGCAGTATATTTATTTATACACAAACTGTTCGCAGAACGGGACCCAATACCCGTTAACGGGTTAATTTTTAGCCAGTTTCAGCAGGGGTAAGATCAATATATTAATAAAATATTAAAATTATCTATACCGGTCGCCAGCAAATGTACTGTTTCTCCATTCTTAATAAAAAAAATAAAAACATACAATTCCCGGCATTGTTATTCGTCTTGTAATAATACAACTGCCTTTTAACTTTTCAGACCAGGTAAGTTGTGTTAAATTGCTTAACTATTGTATATCTATATTAAATTTCTATAATGCGACCCGGGATTAATTCCATTATACTTATTGTTTTCCTTCTGTTACTGGATATTTATGTTTTCCAGGCTGTAAGAGCCATGGTGTATATGTCTGCTCCGAGAGTAAGGAATATTACCTATTCCGTTTACTGGTTTATTTCTCTTGCCTGTGTGCTGATGATCGCTTTGCTGCCCTATATTAACTGGCATAGCTGGCCTCCTACGCTGAAATCGTACCTGATGGCCATTTTCATGGGCCTGGTACTGGCTAAGCTGCTGGTAACGGTATTTCTGCTGATCGACGACCTGCGCAGGGGCGTACTGTGGCTGATCCGCAAGTTCAGCGGCGCGCAGGCAGCAGCACCAAGCCCGGCGGTAAGCGGCTTATCCAGGTCGCAGTTCATTAACCGCCTGGGCCTTATCACCGGCGGCGCCTTTTTTGGTACACTCATTTATGGCTTCTCCAACAAATACAACTACCGGGTACATAAGATCAAAATGGCCTTCAAACAACTGCCAGCCTCCTTTAAGGGACTGAGGATCGTACAGATCTCCGATATACATTCGGGCAGCTTTGCCAACCGGGAAGCAGTAATGAAGGGGATTAAGATGATCAACGACCAGAAACCGGACCTGGTGCTGTTTACCGGCGACCTGGTAAACGACCGTGCCGTGGAAATGGCGGAGTGGCTGGATGTGTTCAGTGAAGTAAAAGCGCCAATGGGCGTGTATTCTACCCTGGGAAACCACGATTATGGCGATTATTACCCCTGGCCCGATAAAAATGCCAACGGCTACAGCGCCCTGCAGCACCAGAACCTGGAAGACTTAAAAGCCGTACACGGCAAGCTGGGCTGGAAGCTGATGATGAATGAAAATGTGATCCTGAACCGCAACGGGGAACAGATTGCCCTCATAGGTATTGAAAACTGGAGCGCTATTAAACGATTTCCCCGCTATGGCGACCTGAAAAGGGCCTATGAAGGGGCGGAACATATACCGTTTAAGATATTGTTGTCGCATGACCCTACCCACTGGGATGCGCAGGTACGTACCGAATACCCCGACATTGCGCTGATGCTGGCAGGCCATACCCATGGCATGCAGTTCGGCGTGGAAATACCCGGGCTGAAATGGAGCCCGGCGCAGTATTTCTACAAAGAATGGGCAGGGTTATACAAAAAAGGTGAGCAGTTCCTGTATGTCAACAGGGGCTTCGGATTCCTGGGATATCCCGGACGAGTGGGTATCCTGCCTGAAATTACGGTGATAGACCTGGTATAAAGGCAGCAGGTACGCACTGACCGACAGAAAAGCATTGTTTAGCCACACATTTG
This sequence comes from Chitinophaga sp. OAE865, assembly GCF_040546735.1. Classification (NCBI taxonomy): domain Bacteria; kingdom Pseudomonadati; phylum Bacteroidota; class Chitinophagia; order Chitinophagales; family Chitinophagaceae; genus Chitinophaga; species Chitinophaga sp. OAE865. Next base: position 2,509,832 of record NZ_JBEPOF010000001.1, read on the forward strand.
TCCCATTCACGGGATGTGGGGTTAAACAATTCCCATTTACGCTTATATTGCAGCGACGTACTTTTACAACATGCGCCTATACTTCTTAACCTTCCTGTTGTTATGTAGCCGTGTAGCATCGGGACAAAGCCTCGCAGAGCTGGAGCGGCAGCTCGATTCGCTGTTGCAGAAACAACAGAAAAGCGAACTTGTGGCTGGTATCGGGTATGGGAACAATCCTGCTTATGGTAGTAAAGTAGTTGATTTCGAGCTGCCTGTTGTTTTAAAAACATTCGTTGCTCCTTCTTTAAGCTATTACCACAAAAGCGGGTTGTATGTAGGCGTAAGCGCCTATTATCTTTTCAACTCCATTAACAAGCCCTGGTTCGAATGGGACTTTACCGCCGGTTACGACTATACGAAGAACCGTAATTTTCTTACCGGTATATCTTACACGAAATATGTTTTTGCCGATTCTTCAGATGTTCCCGCCACGCCTATTAAAAATGAGATTTTTGCTTATTTCTATTACCGTAAGTGGTGGCTGCAACCCGGATTGAGCCTGGATTACGGCTGGGGGAAGCATGTATCGGAGGGACTGCATACCAAAGAAACCCTGAGGGGAAATGATTTTAATATTATTGCAGCAGTGAGGCATCCGTTTATTTTTTCAGGAGTAGTGGGAAGGTTTGATGTGCTGATGGTGACGCCTTCAGTGAATATGACGCTGGGAACGGCCAATTATTACAGTAACCTCAAAGCATTCCAGTATATCACAAGATCGCCGCAGATGATAAAACTCAGGCCTCCGCAGGGAAAGGAGCTTAGTTTAGAAGACCATACCGAGTTTGAGCCCCGCGCAATAGATATCACCACAAGCGTATCCTATTTTATTGGCCGCCTGAACCTGGCGCCATCTTACACCGTATTCAAGCCCTTAACCGGTACAGATCAAAGCATTATGAGTTACTTCACGGCCCGGATATTATACAGTTTTTGATTTCTTTAACAAGTAGCACGGAATTTGCAATTACGGGAAATGTAATTGCAACATAGGGGTATTTTTTACTCCGGACGTCTATATTTTAACCATTACTAACAATACGTAATTTATGAAAAAACTGTTTTTCGCCGTAGCAGTGCTGATGATAACTGCTGTTTCAACCGTGTCAACTGTGAATGCACAAACATCAAAATTCCTGCGTTTTGGTGTGAAAGGAGGCGCTAATCTTGGAAAGCTGGATGGTACCGGTTTCCAGGACGGGTTTAAATTAGGTTATCACATCGGTGGATTTGCCCAGGTAAACCTTGTAAAAGGATTCGGGGTTCAGGGTGAGTTGATATTTTCTTCTACCAAAACAAAAACTACAGACGATTTCAGTGAGATCTACAACACCGGAAACCTGGAAGATAATGGTAAGAAGATCACTATGAGCTACCTGAGTATTCCGTTACTGGCCAACATCGACCTGGGAACCCCGCGTTTAAAGCTCCAGGTAGGACCTCAGTTCAGTGCGCTGGTTAGTGATAAAAAAGTATTGGGTGCTGCCAAAGAAGCATTCAAAGGCGGCGATATTTCCGGTGTAGCCGGTTTATGGTTGCAGCTGCCGATCGTTAACGTAAGTGCCCGTTATGTGATTGGCTTTAACGACGTAAAAGACATCAACAGTGTAGCCAACACCAGCAACTGGAAGAACCAGAGCATACAGCTGGGTGTAGGTGTATCCTTCTAGTAACCCGGCGTTCAGCATTAAATTTGTATGATGCAGCAAAGATTAAAGTGAATACTTTGATCTTTGCTGCATTTTTTTGTGCAAAACGCCAAACGCTACACTGCTGTCTGTTACTGCCAGAGCGTCACTTGGCACCAAACTTGACAATATAGGGGTACATAAAAAAACGAGGACTTTTGCCGGGTTGTATGACAGAATGTCCTCATGAGGCTTTAAATATCTCAGATGAACAGATTTTATTTAGGAAATTCGGAAGATGAAATGGAGTTCATGCCTATTATCCCTTTGAATGAAGACGGGGAAGGACAGGAGGATGAAAAGATTCCCGATGAACTGGCATTATTACCATTACGAAATACAGTATTGTTTCCGGGTGTTGTGCTGCCGATCACGGTAGGCCGGGACAAATCCATAAAAGCGGTGAATGATGCGTACAAAACCGACAAATCGATCGGGGTGGTGGCGCAGAAAGACAGTACCATAGAAGATCCGGGAGTAGCGGATCTGACAGAAGTAGGCACCGTGGCGCGTATTGTGAAGCTCATAAAAATGCCCGACGGAGGCACTACCATCATTATACAGGGCCGTAAGCGCTTTAAAATAGATGAAATACTGTCAGAAGATCCGTATTTCAAAGCGAAGATCAGCGTATTGCATGATGAAGCGGCAGAAGACGATTCAGAATTTGAAGCATATATTTCTTCCATTAAGGACCTGGCCGGGCAGATCATACAGCTTTCTCCCAACCTGCCTTCGGAAGCAAGCATCATCCTGAAGAATATCGAGAATCCTTCCTTCCTGGTGCACTTTGTTTCTTCCAATCTCAATTCAGAGCTGAAAGAAAAGCAGCAATTGCTGGAGATCAACAACCTGCGCACACGTGCAGAATTGCTCATGAAGCTGTTGCAAACAGAGTTGCAGCTGGCGGAGCTGAAGAATAAGATCACCAATAAAACCAAAGCGGACCTCGACAAACAGCAGCGTGATTACTTCCTGCAGCAGCAGATGAAATCGATCAAGGAAGAGCTGGGAGGAGACGCCAACGACCGGGAGCTGAAAGAAATGAAGCGCAAGGCCGAAGAAAAGAAATGGCCGGCCGCTGCCGCAGAAGCATTTGCAAAAGGTGTTGAGAAGCTGGAGCGTATGCATCCGAGCACGCCTGATTACAGCGTGGTATATAATCACCTGGACCTGCTGCTGGATCTGCCCTGGGGCGAGTATACCACTGACAGTTATGACCTGAAAAAGGCGAAAAAGATATTGGACCATGACCATTACGGCATGGAAAAAATAAAGGAACGCATCCTGGAATACCTGGCCGTACTGAAACTGAAGGGAGACATGAAGTCGCCGATCCTCTGTTTCGTTGGTCCTCCGGGTATCGGTAAAACCTCCCTGGGACGATCTATCGCCAATGCTGTTGGCCGTAAATATGTTCGTCTCAGCCTGGGTGGCTTACACGATGAAAGCGAGATCCGGGGGCACCGTAAAACCTATATCGGCGCTATGCCGGGCAGGGTGGTACAGTCGATCCGCAAAATCAAATCATCAAACCCGGTAATGATCCTTGATGAAATTGATAAGATAGGCAACGACATGCGCGGCGATCCAAGTTCAGCGTTGCTGGAAGTACTGGATCCCGAGCAGAACAGCACCTTTTATGATAACTACCTGGAGCTGGAATATGACCTGAGCAAAGTGTTGTTCATTGCAACCGCCAATAATATCAATTCCATTCATCCTGCGCTGCGCGACAGGCTGGAGATCATTGACCTGAGCGGGTATTCCATTGAAGAGAAAGTAGAGATTGCCAAAAGGCACCTGTTGCCCAAGCAAAAGGATGCACATGGCCTGAAGGATACTAAAATAAAGATCGGTAATACCGTGATTGAGCAGCTGATAGCTGACTATACGCGGGAAAGCGGTGTACGTGAGCTGGACAGGCAATTCGCCGCCATTATGCGTAACCTGGCCAAACAGGTAGCGATGGATGAGAAATTGCCGGATGCACTGACCGAAGAAGGGCTTCAAAAGATATTGGGTAAACCCCGTTATTCCAATGAGATCTATAAGGTGGGCAATCCGCCGGGAGTAGCGGTGGGGCTTGCCTGGACCTATGTAGGCGGTGATATCCTGTTTATTGAAAGCAGTTTGAGCGAAGGCAAGGGAGATCTGAAGCTGACGGGTAACCTGGGTAATGTGATGAAGGAATCGGCAGTTACGGCGCTTACCTACCTGCAATCCCATGCAGACGAACTTGGTGTGGATCCGAAGAAGTTCGTACAGAAGAGCGTGCATGTGCATGTACCTGAAGGCGCTGTACCAAAGGATGGCCCAAGTGCGGGTATTACCATGCTTACCGCATTGGCTTCTGTATTCACCGGGCGCAGGGTAAAATCCTATCTGGCAATGACCGGTGAAATTACGCTCCGCGGACAGGTGCTGCCGGTGGGCGGTATCAAGGAAAAGATACTGGCCGCCAAAAGGGCAGGTATCCGTGAGATTATTTTATGCTGGCAAAATGAAAAAGATATCAAGGATATTAATCCGTCTTACATTAAAGGGATGAAATTTCATTATGTAAAGCAAATGAACCAAGTATTGGAAATAGCGTTATTAAAGAAGTAACAGGGCGTAACATTGCTGCCACTCATGACGGCAAACTATATATGTTCATACCGGTTTAGTTGTGACCCGTTATGAACTTCATGTTGATTGTTTTAAGGGTTGATAAAGCCATTCCGTAAATGCGGAATGGCTTTATTGTTTGGTATAATTAGTCTGCGAGTTGTCGTTTGTAGAGCTGGATGGTATTTTCCAGGCCGAAGTAGAGGGCATCCACCACGAGTGCATGACCGATGGATACTTCCTTGAGTTGTGGTATATGCAGTTTAAAGAAGCGGAGATTATCGAGGTTGAGATCGTGGCCGGCGTTGAGCTCCAGGCCAATAGCGGTAGCTTCTTTAGCGGTATTTTTATAATCGTTGAACAGCTGCAGGTTTTGCGGCTGTGTGCGTGCGTTCGTATATTCTTCTGCGTAGGGGCCGGTATAGAGCTCTATGCGATCAGCGCCGGCAGTTTTGGCGCCTTCTACTTTGGATACATCTGCATTAAGGAAGATGGACACGCGGATCCCTGCTTTTTTCAGGGTGGATATCACATCTTTCAGTTGCGACTGGTAGGCAACGGTATCCCAGCCAGTGTTGGAGGTAATGGCGTTGGGCGGATCGGGTACCAGTGTGCATTGATGGGGTTTCACCGCCAGTACCAGGTCCATGAAGTCCTGCGAAGGATATCCTTCTATATTGAATTCTGTTGTTACCAGGGGTTTCAGATCTCTTACGTCCTGGTAGCGGATATGCCGTTCGTCGGGGCGGGGGTGAACCGTGATCCCGTCGGCGCCGAAGCGTTCACAATCCTGCGCCACTTTTAGTATATCCGGTAGATTGCCGCCCCGTGCATTGCGCAGGGTTGCAAACTTGTTGATGTTTACACTCAGCTTTGTCATGCGGCAAAATTACGGCTTTTAGCTTTTACAAAAAATGCAGCGGAGAAAAAGTAATGACTTCTTCCCCGCTGCATTTGTATTTGTTGGTCGTTTAAAACTAGTATCTGTAATAGTCTGGCTTGAAAGGACCTTCTACAGGAATACCGAGGTATTCTGATTGTGTAGTAGTGAGTACATCCAGCTCCACGCCGATTTTTTTCAGGTGTAAGCGGGCTACCTTTTCATCCAGGTGTTTAGGCAGTACATATACCTTGTTTTCGTAGTTTTCTGAGTGCAGCCACAGTTCCAGCTGAGCCAGTACCTGGTTGGTAAAGGAGTTACTCATTACGAAAGAAGGGTGGCCGGTAGCGCAACCGAGGTTTACCAGGCGGCCTTCAGCCAGGAGGATAATATCTTTACCATCGATGGTATATTTATCTACCTGTGGTTTGATTTCCACTTTGGTGTTGCCATAGTTTTTGTTTAACCAGGCTACATCAATTTCGATATCGAAGTGACCGATATTGGAAACGATGCATTTGTCTTTCATCAGTTTGAAGTGCTCGCCGGTGATGATATCGCGGCAACCGGTGGTGGTTACAATGATATCAGCTTCTTTCACAGCGTCGTTCATTTTCTTTACTTCATAACCTTCCATTGCAGCCTGTAAAGCGCAGATAGGGTCAATTTCAGTAACGATTACACGGGCGCCTGCACCTTTGAGTGATTCAGCGGAACCTTTACCTACGTCGCCAAAACCGGCAACAACGGCTACTTTACCGGCAATCATCACATCGGTAGCGCGACGGATCGCATCTACGCAGGATTCGCGGCAGCCATATTTGTTATCGAATTTGGATTTGGTAACGGAGTCGTTGATATTGATAGCAGGCATTGGTAAAGTACCGGCTTTCATACGTTCGTATAAGCGGTGAACCCCTGTAGTGGTTTCTTCACTTAATCCTTTGATATGCTGGATAAGCTCAGGGTATTTATCGAATACCATATTGGTAAGATCACCACCATCGTCAAGGATCATGTTCAGCGGACGGTCGGGGCTGCCAAAGAACAGGGTTTGTTCAATGCACCAGTCGAAGTCTGCTTCATTCAAACCTTTCCATGCAAATACGGGTATACCGGCAGCAGCGATAGCAGCAGCGGCGTGGTCCTGCGTAGAGAATATATTGCAGGAGCTCCAGCGCACTTCTGCACCGAGGGCTACGAGGGTTTCTATTAATACGGCAGTTTGGATAGTCATATGCAAACAACCAGCAACACGTGCACCTTGCAATGGCTTGCTGTTACCATATTCTTCTCTCAATGACATCAGCCCGGGCATTTCGGCTTCTGCCAGTTCAATCTCTTTACGACCCCAGGCCGCGAGAGACATGTCTTTTACCTTGTATCCGAGGTTAAAGTCAATGTTTGATTTTGCAATTGTTGACATTCTGAATTGTTTTTTGCAAATCTAGGGTTATTTTAACTTTTAACATAACTCCCATGCATATATAAGGTATTATAAGCGCTAAAAATTTGTTAATCACTCTCTTCTGCCTGCTCTCCTATTACCAGATAAAATAATTTGATTTAATATAAATATTATTATAGATTTGCTAATTAAAATATATGATTTTATATTTAATTGTTTGAAGATTTGGTACAGGTGGAAGGGTATGGTATAATTAAAGAAATCATAAATAACGCCCATGAGTGCGTTTCAGGGCCCACCACCACATGATCAGAGAGATAAATATAATTGCCGGCGGCTGGTTTTTCAGTTTCATCAGAAGAGAAGAAGAAGCAATACAGATGCCTGCCGGGGAGAGCCAATTTTAAGAGATCCGCATATAGGGTTTTACAAAGGACTGTTTTCACATTTTTGACTTAAAATCTATATGTATTAATAGAAATTTACACGCTTATATGTTACTCCTTTCCTATCCTACGAAATTAATCAAGCAAGGTATGCCCCATCGTATCCATGTGTTCCTGTACCAGGTTGTTTTCTTCATAGCCGTTTTCTTCCTGACAGGTAAGAGTGTACAGGCACAGGTTACTATTAACCCGCTTGGAGGTAATACACTTACTGATGGATTGAGGATAAAGATCAATGCGGACGGTACCTATGAAATTACGAGGAATGGAAGATCTGAATCCAGGAAGGAGAACGCCAGTGCGGTAATGGGCATCCGCTCAAATTTCAAGATGGAGAATACCACCGGCTTTTTTACGCCTTCGCCACTTGATATCAATTTCACGAAAATATCCGAGATAATGGGGGCGGGCACAGTGGCAGACCCTTATAAGGTTTGTTTGGCCGGTACTCTTTCCTATTATGAAAATTTCGGCAGGGGACCCTTTGATCTCACCATGCTGATGACCATCACCTATGTGGTGCCCAACAGCTACTTTGTATTGGATTATACTTTTTATAACGACCGGCCCTCCACCACGTTTCACCTGTACCTGAGTGAATTTCCCACCATGCAGGATAACCCGGTGGCGCCTATACTGGATAATAACAAAAGCGCTACAGGGTTTATGAATCCTCCCGGTGGCGGCCCCAACCCGGATATTATCGGGTTTATCCGTCCTCCCGGCTATAACCCTGCATATCCCAACGCTACAGTCGGAACGTTTTCGCATACCTATCACGCCTATACGACGTTTTCTTCTTACGTGGCAAAGTCGGCAGGCGACCGGCAGGTATTCAACAATATGGAGCTGGTAAACGCAATTGATGAAGGTGGCGTAAACACTTCCACAAAAGGGCTTGCAGCGGCCATTAACCTGGGAGTGAAGCCCACTGCCAAAGCTGTTGGTACCCGCGTGGCAGTTGACTACGGTTATGATAACTCACCGGTGCATATTAACCTGCAGGGAACGCCCCTCAGTACCAATACAGAGCCTATTTCGGTATCATTTGAAAAAGATTCGGCCACCGGCCCTGAAGGAAATAACGGGGATCTCACATCACCTAATTTATACCTGGTAGTAAATAATACGGCTACCATTACTTCGGAGATGTATGTAAAAGTGGCGTTGGTACCTCCGTCCGGCGGATCGCATAATGCTGTGCAGGGCACGGACTTTACCTTTTACGGCGGGTTCATGATCCCTGCAAAGGCCTATGTCCCGGGCGATAAAATACAATTAAGCAATATTAAGATCATTGGTAACAATGCACTGGAATACAGCAGGCATATGACTTTCCAGCTGATACCTGTTACCGAGAATAAACTGGTGACCGTTACCGGCAAAACCACCTGTACCTATACGATCCAGGACGATGAGCCACGGAATATTACCCTGTCTGCTCCTGCGAAGATCCGTGAAGGCAGTATTACAGACTCCATCCGTGTAACGCTCCCGCCGGGAGTACTGGCCTCCGAAAGAACCAGGGTGGATATATCTGTTGTAGCTGCCGGAACAGAAGCCATTGCATCAGATTTTACCTATGATAATGTTGCCTATATAGAAGTGGATTCCAACGGGGTGAACATCCCGGTAAGACCTGTGAAAGACAGTATCCTGGAGAAAGATGAGCTGGTGAATTTCAAAGCAGATGCGATGGTTATGGGACAGGCCCAAACATTTTCCAGATCCCTGCATATAGAAGATGGTACAAGGCTGGATCCAACACTAACCGTACTGTCTTTTGTAACGGATGATCCAACGCTGTTGAAAGAGCCGTACAACGGGTTGGTAACTATTTCCTTACCAAAGGATGTTACCACCGATCTGCCCATTGATGTAGTCATCAATAAAAAAAGTACTTCTACTGCTACTAATGGTACCGACTATGAGTTGAATGGCCCCGTTACCATTCCGCAGGGAGCGGGCCAGGTTACCGTACCATTTAAGATCAATACCGACAATGCAATAGAAGGAACGGAAAAAATAGAGATTGAGCTTTCCGCTTCCGATCCCATACCCTCCACTACTTACACCTCCACTGTTACACCGTATGTAGTAAATATTACAGATGCGCAGCTGCCCATGACAGCCCCCATCATTTTACACATTTCTGCAAACAGTGTTAATGAAGGCGCTTCGCCAGGTGTGTGGGCAGAGTTGCCTGTAGGCCTTACTACTGAAATACCCATCCAGGTGGACTTTACCCGGGGTAGTTCCTCTACAGCAGCAACGGGAACATATACATTTCCTTCCGGTACAGTAACTATTGGGCCCGGCAAAACATTGTCTGATACCATATTGGTAGGCGCCACCGCCAACCAGGTATTTGATGATACCCGTAAGCTGGTATTAACAGGAAGTACACCGGGAGCCGGTATCCTGGTGAAAGACAGTCTCACGCTTACCATTAACGACCAGACTGCACCAGCGCAAAAGAAACTGACTATTGCCCCGCTGAAGTATCACCTGAATGAAAGCGACAGCACCGGGTTTACCATTGCACTCCCAGCCGGGTATACTTCTGCAAAAGACATTGTAATTGCACTGAAAAGAAATGCAGTTGGCTCCGATGCAGGTGTGACCGATTTTGGCTGGATATCGGAAGATACCATTCGATTACCCGCCAATACAGCCTCTCCTTATACCACTTCTTACACCGTTATAAATGCGGTAGGCGATGATAATATTATTGAGAAAGATGAACGACTGGCGCTGACCGGCAGCGTATACGGACTTAGCGGATACACTGTGTCAGATACCGCTGTTATTATTGATGATGCCACACGCCGGGATGCTGCCAAAACAAAGATCACCTTCACATTGCCAATTGTAGCAGCGAATGAGAACAGCACCAACAATATTGGTTTCAGTTTACCATCCGGTGTAACTACGGAGATACCGGTAAAGATAACGCTTGGCAGTGCCACTGGTACGGCTATACGTAATACTGATTATTACCTCCCTGCGGATACTTCCTTTACAGGTGCATCCGGTATTGCGGAATTGAAAGTAGCGGGTGATATCCTGGTAGAAGATGCAGAAGATATTCACATCACCCCGGCAGTGAGCGATGCGCTGGGCACTGTATATACTTTTCTGCCCGTAACTATGGATATTAACATAAAAGATGCGCAGTATCCTTTCCCTGCAGGCGATTCAGTATTGCTTAGCAGCGCCCCCAACCCGGTAACAGAAGGAGGAAGCGCAGTTATTACCGCTACCTTCCCTCATGGCTGGAAAGCTGGCAAAGCCTGGACCATCAGCCTGGCAAAAGATGCAGTGAGATCTACCACAGCAGATACCAGTCATGGCGCCATACCCGCTTCTATTACCATTGCAGCCAATGCGCCATCCGGTGTAGCTACTGCCATTACCACCAAAACCAACAACGTATTTGACGATGGAGGATTTATAAAAGTAGATGGTAACACAGGTAACAGCAACATGCCCGCTACGAGCGCTATCATCAATATCACTGATGGCACTGACCCCGCTCAGAAGAAGCTGGTATTAACCGCAGTAACGCCAACGCTTACAGAAGGCAGCAGCACTACGTTTACAGTATCCTTACCGGCAGGTTATTCCGCCGCCAGAGATGTGAACATTGCATTAAGTACCAATTCTACCGGTACCGATGCCGCCACTGGTGATTACCAGGCTTTACAGGGCAGCATCATCTTCCCGAAGAACAGCAATACTTACACTACTACCGCAGCAGTGATCAAAGCTACTGCCGATGATGTGATAGAGAAAGATAAGCAACTGAAGATACGCGGTACCGCTGCCGGCTATACGATCACAGACGCTGCCATACAGCTGAATGATGCCACACGCCGGGATGCTGCCAAAACAAAGATCACCTTCACATTGCCAACTGTAGCGGTGAGTGAGAACAGTACCAATAACATCGGTTTCGGTTTACCATCCGGTGTAACTACGGAGATACCGGTGAAGATAACGCTTGGCGGTGCCACAGGTACGGCTATACGTAATACTGATTATTACCTTCCTGCGGATACTTCCTTTACAGGTGCATCCGGTATTGCGGAATTGAAAGTAGCGGGTGATATCCTGGTGGAAGACGCAGAAGATATTCACATCACCCCGGCAGTGAGCGATGCGCTGGGCACTGTGTATACTTTCCTGCCTACAACTATGGATATTAACATAAAAGATGCACAGTATCCTTTTCCTGCGGGTGATTCAGTATTGCTTAGCAGCGCGCCCAACCCGGTAACAGAAGGAGGAAGCGCAGTTATCACCGCTACCTTCCCTCACGGCTGGAAAGCAGGCAAAGCCTGGACCATCAGCCTGGCAAAAGATGCAGTGAGATCTACCACAGCAGATACCAGTCATGGCGCTGTACCCGCTTCTATTACCATTGCAGCCAATGCGCCATCCGGTGTAGCTACTGCCATTACCACCAAAACCAACAATGTATTTGACGATGGAGGATTTATAAAAGTAGATGGTAACACAGGTAACAGCAACATGCCCGCTACGAGCGCTATCATCAATATCACTGATGGCACTGACCCCGCTCAGAAGAAGCTGGTATTAACCGCAGTAACGCCAACGCTTACAGAAGGCAGCAGCACTGCGTTTACAGTATCCTTACCGGCAGGTTATTCCGCCGCCAGAGATGTGAGCATTGCATTAAGTACCAATCCTACCGGTACCGATGCTGCCGCTGGTGATTACCAGGCTTTACAGGGCAGCATCATTTTCCCGAAGAACAGCAATACTTACACTACCACCGCAGCAGTGATCAAAGCTACTGCCGATGATGTGATAGAGAAAGATAAACAACTGAAGATACGCGGTACCGCTGCCGGCTATACGATCACAGATGCTTCCATACAACTGAATGATGCTACGCGCCGGGATGCTGCCAAAACAAAGATCACCTTCACACTGCCAACTGTTGCGGTGAATGAGAACAGTACCAATAACATCGGTTTCAGTTTACCATCTGGTGTAACTACGGAGATACCGGTGAAGATAACGCTTGGCGGCGCCACAGGTACGGCTATACGTAATATTGATTATTACCTTCCCGCGGATACTTCCTTTACAGGTGCATCAGGTATTGCGGAATTGAAAGTAGCGGGTGATATCCTGGTGGAAGATGCAGAAGATATTCACATCACCCCGGCAGTGAGTGATGCGCTGGGCACTGGGTATACCTTCCTGCCTGCAACTATGGATATTAACATAAAAGATGCACAGTATCCTTTTCCTGCGGGTGATTCGGTTATCCTGAGCAGCGCGCCGGATAGCATTTATGAAGGCGGCAACGCTGTTATCACCGCCACTTTCCCGCATGGCTGGAAAGCAGGTAAGGACTGGGTGATCAGCCTGTCAAAAAATGGGGTTGCTTCTACGGTGGCAGATACCCGTCATACTGCGGTACCGGCCAGCATTACCATTCCCGGCACCCAGGGCGCCGCTTCTGCTCCTGCTATTACCGCCATCACTAATATCATACTGGATGATGAAGGTAAACTGGTGATTGATGGTAACAACGGTAACAGCAATATGCCGGCTACCAGCGCAGGTATATTTATAAAAGACTACACAGAGAAACAATCAAACGCCAGGAAAATGACACTTACTCCCGATGCCACACTGGTACCGGAAGGGAATAAAGTGATGGTAACGGTAACCGTGCCTTATGCATCTACAAAAGATGTAAGCATACAGCTGGCAGTTGATAATGCACTGACCACGGCCAGGAACACCGGCGACTATACAATGTCTGCTGCTTCCTATGTATTGCAGCAGGGACAAACCACCGCTACCTTTGAACTGCTGAAAACAGTAACAGATAAAGTGCTGGAAAAGAATGAAGCACTGGTGGTGAATGCTGCTGCCAACAGGTATACGGTAAATAATCTGCCACTGACCATACAGGATCTTACCCGTACAGATGCGGCTAACCTGGCGTTGAATATAAGCACCTGGAAAACGTCGCTCGCGGAAGGCGACAGCGGGGCATTAACCGTGAGCCTGCCTGCGGGCGTTACCACGGAAGTGCCTGTGCATATACTGCTGCCTCAATCGGGTGGCAATGCGGAAGCAGGACCGGATTATGTACTGGCTCCCGATGTATACCTGAACAGCGGCAACAGCATGGTTACGGGATTGAAGCTGAATAAAGATAACTTCACAGAGGGCCCGGAAAGCCTTACCATTAACGCCAGCGTTACAGATGGTATCAGCACCTTTACTATCAATAAACCTGTGATCACTATTAACGATGATCCAACACAGTATCCGTTGCCGGCTCCTGTAATACTGAACAGCACCCTGGCAGCTATTGATGAAAATGGCACCGGCGCCATACTGAGTGCGCAATTGCCCAATAACCTGCAGGCAGGTAAGGACATTACCATTCATGTAACGAAAGACAATGCGCTGAGTACTGCAATAAATGCGGATCACAATGCTTTGCCATCTCCTTATGATATTGTTATCAAAAAAGGACAGAACACAGGCACCCATACGTTTGCGCTGAAAGCGGTGAAAGACCTGGTGCTGGAAGATGATGAAGCAGTAGTATTAAAAGGCAACATTACGGATGCTACCTTCAGCACCGCCGTTGTAAAGGACACCACTATTACTATTAAAGACAGAACGCATGATGACCCCGTTACCGGCTTCATACATCTTACCGCTGTTACGCCGGGAACGAAAGTGCTGGAAGGAAATGCCTACCAGATGAAGATAAGCCTGGCGCCCGGCGTTACTGCCAGCAAGGATATTGTGATAACATTAAACATAGGGGCAGGATCAGTGGCAACAGCAGAAGATATTGACCAGTTGCCTGCAACGGTAACCATTCCGGCAGGTATCCAGGATGCCACCTTCTCCTTTACTGCAAAGACGGACCTCGTGCTGGAGAAACCGGAACTATTGTGGATAACTGCTGAACCAAACGGTTTTGCCGGAATGAAAGGCGATAAGTTATCAGTAACAATTGATGATGCTACACGCCTGAACCCCGATAACCTGAAGATTGAAATGCGTGTAGACTCTTCCGTTATACACGAAGGCAGCGGCAGCGATGTAACTATCGGGTTTGCAAACAGCCAGATCACCTCGTCAGAGAATGTGATAATTAATATAAGCAGGAATGCGGCATCTACTGCGGATGACGCCGACTATGGCGGCGTTCCTGCACAGGTAACGCTGGCGGCCGGCGAGCATAATAAAGTTTACCAGCTGAAAGTAACCGCTGATAATATCCTGGAGGGAGATGAGCAACTGCAGTTTACTGCGCAGCTGGTAACAGCAGGTTATACGCTTACCCAGCCGGGTATGGTGCTGATCCCTGAAACAGGCGATATGCGGGTGCTGCTGCAGAAAGATAAAGACGCGGCCGAACCTGGTACTAACGGGGCTTATACAGTAAAACTACCTGGCTCTGGCACAGCAGCAGCCGATGTAAAAGTTGTATTCTATGTAAGCAGCATAGCAGGCACTACTAACATAGCGCCCATACAAACTTCCGCTGTAATACCGGCCGGGCAAAACAGTATATCCGTTCCCGTTAATGTGATAGATAATAAGGTAATTGAGGGAAATGAGCAGGTGAGGATGTCGCTCATGCTGGCGCAGATGAAGCGGTTCAACAGGAACATAGCGCTGGATGTGGACGATAAGGACACCGTTACTTTAATTGTGCATGACGATGAAAGCAATGCGCCAGGCCGTGAAATGATGATCATCAAAACAGCGGATGCCACTGAGCCTGAAATGCCCGGCGCCTTTAGAGTGAGGTTTTCTGATACGCAGTTATCTGCTGTGAAAGATGTGAGTGTTAACTATACCGTAAGTGGTACTGCCATTGCGGATACCCGTTATCATAAGCTGAGCGGTACGCTGCTGATACCGGCTGGTCAGAATGGTGCAGACATTAATGTAATGCCGATCGATAATAATATAGTAGAGGGAGATGAAGATGTGAAAGTGCAGCTGCAAACCGTTAGCAGCAGCATGGCGGGTATTACATGGCCGTTATCAGCCGGTGCGTCAGCCGGTGTGATCATCCATGATAATGATACACTGGTAGTAGAAATATCGGCAGAAGCAATAACAGCTGAAGAAGGAAGTGGTGTGAAATTTACATTGAGCTCGCCTGCCTCCGCTGCCTATGATGTACCGGTGAGGCTGCGCATAACTCAGGATGCTGCGCGCACGTTTATTGCCGGTGAAGGAACGTTGAGCGGTAACATTTTAACCATCAATATGCCGGCCCTGGCAAAGCAACACTCGTTTGTTGTTACTACCGGTGATAATGATGTCAATGATGACGATGGATTCCTGAAGGCGGCTATACTTCCATACATTGGCGGCAACAGCACACTGGTATACAAAGCCGGCGCCACCGATACAGCGAGGGTAGCGATCACTGATAACGACCCGCTGACGCTTTCTTTCGCCGTTGATAAATTCAGTGTGAAAGAAGGCAACACAAATGAGAATACACCACTCCGGTTTAATGTACAACTGAGCAGGCAAAGCTCCCGCCCGATCACGATTAACTATGATTTTGAAGCATCCACGGATGGAGTGTCATATCCTTATATGGACTTCAAAGCCACGCCGGGTGTGGATTTTGATAATACTATAAAACAAACGGTGATCGCCCCGCTGCAAACCATCGGGCAGGTAACGGTGAATATAAAAGGCGATACCAGCTTTGAACAGAATGAGACCTTTATCCTGAAAATGACTACAGTATCCGTTCCATCAGGGCAACATACACCCACTTTAGGAGGGCCTTCCAAAGCAACAGGGGTGATCCTGAATGATGATCCTATGTGCAACAGCTGTGATACGGATGGGGACGGACTGTCGGACAAGCAGGAAGATATCAATGGTAACGGCGATCCTTTTGATGATGACACCGACGGTGATGGTATACCTAACTTCCTGGACCTGGATTCCGACGGTGACGGCGTTGCAGATTCCGTAGAAAAATACACTACCGACGGAAGGCGGATTAATAACAACAGCGGTAAGATCAGGGTACACCCGGCGCTGTCGCCCAACAACGATGGTATCGGAAATGACGTGATGTACATTGAGAATATAGATAAATACCCGGATAATGAAGTAGTGATATTTAACCGTTGGGGTGGTACCGTATTTAAACAGCAGCACTATGATAACAAGTCTAAGAACTTCCGTGGAAAGGCAAATGCCGGCGGCAGTGCTGGGAATGATGTGCCTGATGGCTCTTACTTCTACAGTATTGAGGTAACGATAGATGGTAAGAAGGAACGTTATACCGGGTTTGTAGTGATAAAACGTTAAGGGTTATACGAATTTGAAGCAGATGTATCTGAACAAAAATAATTAAGCTGATACCTATGAAAAAGCGCCTTATGAAAGCTTTAGGGGTTACTATCTTATGCTGGTGCTGTTGCCTGCAGGTTGCTGCGCAGCAGCAACCGCTGTACTCACAGTATATGTTCAACGGCATGATCATCAATCCGGCTTATCCTTCTATGGATGAATCTTCCAGTCTTACGGCAGTGGGCCGTAACCAATGGGTAGGAGTGGAAGGCGCCCCAAAAACAGCTACCGCTTCCTTTTATACGCCGATCAAGGCTACCAACACCAGTTTTGGTGTATCACTGATGAATGAGAAGATTACCGTGAATTCGCAAACGGCGGTGAACCTGAATGTTTCCCAGCGGGTGAAGCTGAGTGAGAAAATTTACCTGGCGCTGGGACTGAAGGGTGGTATGTCTCATTTTAAGGAAGACAACAGTTCACTGAGCACTACCGATCCTGTTTTTGCGCAGAACCAGAGTTACTGGAAAACAGATGTGGGCTTTGGGTTCATGTTGTTTACAGACCGTTTCTTTATAGGGTTGTCGTCGCCTACTTTCAAGAGCTTCGACCTTGGCAACAGCGTGAATAAGGTAGTGGTGGAATCGCACTACTATCTCCAAACAGGTTACCTGGTGAATATTAATGATGATGTAAAGCTGAAGCCAAACGTGTTACTGCGGCAGGTGAAGGGCGCAGGTTTCCAGTACGATCTGAATGCCAATATCCTCCTGAAGAATGTAGTGTGGCTGGGCGCATCCTGGCGTTCCGAGAAAACAGTGACGGGACTGGTACAGGTGCAGGCCACCAAAAACCTGCAGATAGGATACTCTTATGATACGCCTATGCAGTCGAACCTGAAAGGCGCGCAAACGGTGTCGCATGAAGTGATGATCAATTACCGCTTCTCGTGGTCGAAGTGGAAAGTGGTGGCGCCGCGTTATTTCTAAATTTAAAAATCAAGAATGGTATGCGAAAATACAAATTCTCTTCCCTCATACTTTTCCTGGGTATTATTCCCCTGTTTGTTTCCTGCAGCTTTGTAAAGGACCGTGTGCAGCTGGGCGGTGTAGGCAGTATGGCCAAGGTAAAGCGTGCCGAACGGCTTTACAAAAGACAGGAGTATGAAAGAGCTATCTCACTGTGTAATGAAGTGATCAATAATGGCAGCAGTGAGGAAATATTACGCCGTGCGAAGTTGCAGTTAGCCCGGGTGTATTTTGAAACCAGGCAGTTTGAGAAAACGATCAGCCTGTACGATGAGCTGTTGTATAAACCAGGAAAAGATGTACTGGTAACAGACGTAACCAATTACATTGATCTGCTGAAACGTACCGGCAGGGTATTGAAAGCGCAGGAGATCAGTGCGGTGTATGCCAATAACTATAAGAACAATGCCCGCTTTACCAACCTGAAAGAGTCCCTGGTGAACTATTACAGTTTCTTTAACCGTGATTCCATGGAGAATGTGAAAGTGGACAGCTTGCGCCTGAATTTACCCGGTTACCAGTATGGCCTCGCTTTATACCGTAATAATATTGTATTTCTTTCCAACGACATCCGGAAAAACGAACAGCAATCTTTCTATACCAACTCCAGATTATACCAGATCTCTGAAGATGGGGTAGAGCCTTTTAACAACAGTCTGCGTGGTGTGTTACAGGTAGGACCTGCCTCTTTTTTTGATAACGGGCAAAAGGTGATCTATACTTCCAACCGGTTTACCGATGTAAAGAACGACAAGAACTCCTATATTAATTATAACAACGGCACACAATTGTTATCGGCTGTTTACCAGCAGGAGCATGATATGTGGAGTAAGCCGGTGCCGGTGAAGCTGGTGAAGAATATGGACACTTATTCTTTCCTGCATCCATCAGTTGCTCCGAATGGTAAACGTTTGTACTTTGCATCCGATATGCCTGGCGGTCAGGGTGGTACGGATATTTACTATGCTGACTGGGACAAAGAGGCCAAACGGTGGAAAGCGCCGGTGAACCTGGGTCCGCAGGTAAATACCAACGGGAATGAACTGTATCCTTTTGTAGTGGGCGATAAGTTGTTCTTTTCCTCCAATGGCCTTCGCGGATTTGGAGGACTGGACATCTTCATGATAAATATTAAAAAGCCGGAAGAAGGAACCGTACATTTGCCCTATCCTGTGAATACACAGTTTGATGATCTGAACCCTGTGCTGGATGAAAATAAATTGTTACTATACTTTACATCAGACCGTTCAGGAGCGCATGATAATGATCACATTTATGTGCTGAACCTGAAGAAAAATCCTTTGAAACAGCTGGATCTGCCTTATCCCGGCAAACCAGTAAAAGAAGACGACCGAGTGCCTTATACCATGAACCAGACGGATAGCCGCCGTCAGCTGACTTTAGCAGGAACCAGAGAATACGACAATCTCCCTGTGCAACAACCGGTGGTGGATAGCACCGTGTTAAAACCCGTTCCCGCAATAGCCGTTGCCGTTAGTCCGGAGCGTAACACGGTAGATTATACCAACGAGGTTACAGACAGTTCTCCCGAAATGATTCCCTGGCAAAACGATCATCCCGGTACCAACACTGCTGCTTCAACCATTACTGTTACCACTGCTATCAAAGCGGCAAATACCGGCGGGGCAACTTACAGCAATTCTGAAATGGTGTCGTGGCAGCAAACGGGCAAAGGATTTTCCGTAACTAACGCTGCCGGTTACACGCTGATGAAAGACAGTACTGTAAAAGCATTGGAAGCCTTGTGGAAAGTGCCCGGCGTGATCTATTACGACCTGAATTCCTTTATACCACAGGACCAGGAATGGCGCAAGCTGGATTCTATTTTCAGGATATGGAAGGCTAACCCTCACCGGATCATACTGGTGAACGGGCATACAGATATTATTGGCACCGAGCGGTATAACCTGTCGCTTTCAAAAAACCGTGCGGTATATATCCAGGAATGCCTGCTGAGCAGGGGCGTGACGCCGGATAAAATAAAGATCAATTATTTCGGGTCTACCCGCCCGGTATGGATGGCGGGGAATCTGAGGCTGGAAGAGAACAGGGATTATTTTATACAACTGCAGGGCGTAAACAGAAGGTGCGAGATCAGGATTCAATAAACTATTTATCGGTTATTTTTTAGCGTATATCAAACTAATACAAATGAACAAATTTTCCTCACTAATGCTATTACTGGCTGTAGGCACACAAGCCATCGCACAGGAGATGCCTGTTGTGTTCAACAAGAGTTTCAGCGCTCCCAAAAACCAGTACAGGAAGCTGGCCATTGCGGAGAACAACGCTATTGTTGCCATCGGGGGCGGAACAGATAATGGTTGCATTACTAAATTATCTGCCACAGGCACGCTTATTTACAATGCCAAACTGAATAAAGGCGGCCTGGTAGCGTACCAGGACCTGTTGCTGCTGCCCAAAAATGAACTGGTAGCAGTAGGTGGTGGTACCATTGCCTATGGCAATGCACGTATTACAAAACTGTCGGCCACCGGCGAAGTGGTATTTGACAAAAGCATCGGTAACGGCCAGGGTGGCTATTTTACCAGGGTGATTACCGACCGGCATGGTAATTACATTACTGTGGGCGTTGATGGCAGCAAGCCCGCACAGGCACGCATCACGAAGATGTCGCCCGATGGCAAAGTAGAATTCGACAAGGGTTTTGGCGCGCATAATGTGTTTACCAATGTGCTGATAGATGAAGATGAAAACATTGTTGCTGTAGGCGGCGATGTGGGTGATGGACAGGGAAAGGCTTATATGGTAAAAGTAGATGGAAAGGGAGAGAAACAATTTGAGCTTTCCTTTGGTAAACCAGGCGCTACATTTGAAAAGATGTTACTGCTGGAAGATGGCGCCGTACTGGCTATGGGCGGCGGTGCTTATGGCACCGGCAATGCCAGCCGTATTGCTAAAGTAAACGCTGAAGGACAAGTAGTATTTGATAAAGAATACAGTGCGGCGGATGGTAAGTTCAACGCCATGAAGGTGAACGACCTGGGGCAGATTTTTGCCTGCGCAGAAGAGAAAGACAAAGGCCGTATTGTGAAACTGCGCCCGGATGGTACAGAGTTGTTCAACAGGGAAACAGATGCCGCATTATATGCACTGGAAGTAGGCAAAAACGGGAAAGTAGTAGCTGCCGGTGGCAATGTAAGCAACAACACGGGTAAGATCGTGAAGCTGCTCCCTGATGGTACTGTTTCCATTGATAAGAACCTGGGCTCTGTATTCCAACACCTGTTACTCACAGAAGATGATGAGATCTGCGTAGTGGCAAAAGAAGGCTACCGTATGATCAAGCTAAGCCCCGATGGTGAAATGATGTTTGATAAACAACTGGGCAAGTACGATGCAAAAACTACATTGGCATCGTTGCTGATGAGCCCTTCCGGCGAGATCCTGGCAGCAGGCGGCGGTGATGAAGACGGTAACCGGATCATCAAGATCAGTCATGGTGTATCCATTAATGATATTGCCGTTTCCGAACCATTGAATGGGTTATCCAATGCTACACTGACCATTACCTTATCCGGTTTTTTAAGAAGCAACGGTGTTCGTACGCCCGTTAACGTGCATTATAAAACCATACCTCATAAAGGTGGCGCCGGTGCATCGGATTTTGATGTAACCGAAGGAACCATCTCTTTTGTGCCTTCCGAGTTTGCCGCAGGCGCTATCATCTCCAAATCTATCCAGATCCCTGTTAAAAGCGATAACCTGCTGGAAGGTAAAGAAGCTTTCCACGTGGAAGTACTGGATGCTTCTGAGCTGTACCTCACCAAGGCAAAGGGCGAGGTAACCATTTTGGATCAACCGGCTATGGTAAAATTCATTGGCGGCAACAACGGCGCAGAACCGGCTACTGATGTAGTATTTTCTGCAGGTTTGTTTAAACGCGATAATACCCCGCTGATCAATGCCACTTCCAAACCGGTTAGATTAACTTATAAGTTTGGTAACGGAACAGCTTTGCCCGGCGCTGATTTTATCAGCAGTATCAAAGCGCCTTTTGTGATTGACAGCGGTGCTACCACTGCCAGCCTGAGCGTGAAGGTAAAAGACGATAACCGGTTTGAGCTGGCTGAAACTGTTGTGCTGGTGTTAAGTGAAATTAAAGCGGAGAATGAAGCGGTGGTTGGATATAATGGAGATGTAACTTCTATATCTGCTTCACAATACATACAGGATCAGGCTGCTTATATTACCCTGGTGAAGCTCACTGATGCAAATGAGTCTGCCACCGCCCCGGTAAGTATGTTTAAATGTATACTGGTAAAAGCATCCGACCAGAGCGTGCAAACAAATTGCACAGGAAGTGATATCAATATTTTCTTCGGGGTAGACTCTTCCAGTACGGCTGCTTACGGTAAAGACTACGTGATTATGAATGGCGACATGGTAAAGATCACCGGAGATTGCGCTTTCAGTGAAACCGACATACAGGTGGCGCTGGTAAATGATCGTGTAAAGGAAACGGATGCGCTGGTATCTGTAAAACTGCGCGATGCTACAGCCGCAGCCAACGCAGGGGTATTGAAGATTTCACCTGAGCTGAAGCTGCATAAGGCGGTGGCTGTTATCCACGACGATGATAACGATGAAGGCACTGTGCTTACCGCCAAATAACAACGGCTTGGATCAATAACCGATATACGCGCTTCAGGCACACTACATTCCTGCATATTTAATTATGCGGGAATTTTTTTGATATTAAATTTAAAAGCAGCATCTTTTATATTAGAATATAAAAGATGCTGCTTTTTTACGTATGGATAAATCCGCTTATTAGCTGTTCTCGTAGATAACAATAGATTAACATTATTTTTTTTAAAAAAGAGTTGTGTCTTTTAATGGTTAACTTGGGAATAGCCTGGTATCTCCTTACCGGGCTTTTTTTATAGTGGTTTACGCATCACATAATCGTCCATGATATAGCCGCTGCCGATATCTGTTTTCTTCTCTTTCAATACGCTGAATCCCTGTTTTTCGTAGAAGTATTTTGCTTTGTTGAAGCGGTTTACATCGAGTTCCAGCGTATGGGCGCCGCGGTCTTTCACCTGGTCTGCCACCTGTTGCAGCAGGAATTTGCCTACTCCTTTTCCCTGGTAGCTTCCATCAAGATAGATCTTATGCAGTTTAAAAATGCCGGCTGTATCTGTAGTGCCGTAAGCGGCAAAGCCGATAGGCGCGCTGTCGTCCAGCAGGATGAGGAACTGGTGTCCAAGCTCCGTGATCTGTTTGTTCAGGGAGGCGGAACTGTACATCATGTCTAGCATGTATTCTATTTGTTCAGGTGTAAGAATGGATTGGTAGGTAGGTCGCCAAATCTTTTCTGTGAGCTCCTGTATAACAGGAATATCGTTAACGGTAGCTGCTTTGATGTGGTACATAATATTAAAGGCTGTTATTTTCTTTCAGTATGTTTTCTATGGTTTTTTCCAGTTGATCGAGGGGTGCATATCCCCTGGCGCAGAGGTACAATTGTTTACCCGTGTCCAGGATGGCAGCGGGGAACCCGGTGATGCCCCAGTTCTGGATCAGCTGGAATTCCTGCTGGGTTTCATAGCGGTAATTTTCATCATGCAGGCGGCTGATAAATTCATCTTCCGGCAGGCTGAACTTTTTGATCAGCGAACGGTAAGTACTGTCGTTATTCAGGCTCTGGCCATTATAATTCAGCGCTACCTGCATGTCGTGCGCAAAGGTGATGGCGTTTTCCGGCTGGTATTGTTTAAAGACTGTAAGCGCAATCCCTGGTTTTTCGGAATCCATGATCTCTTCTGAAGGAAGCAGTTTTTCCAGGAAGGCTGCGCCGAATTTTGCGCCCGTCATATTTTCCACATTGGTGTGCTCCCGCAGGATATATGCCTTCATGGAAGAAAAGGGATGGCGGTTATCGCCGGTGATCATTCCTCCGGAGAGGATATCAAATTCCATGCTCCCGGTATTGCGTTCCTGTAGTTGTTGTACTACAGGAGTAAAGCCATAGCACCAGCCGCACAGCGGATCGTAAATATAAATGAATCTCATAGCAGTAGCTTTTAGGCCCTGTAACAAAGGTACTAAAAGCTTACTGCCGGAAATGGGAGCTACTGGTTGTCCTGTTCAAAAAAATGTTCCTCATGTAGTTTTTTTGAGAGGGCGCTGTCCTTTCGTATAGCCTTGACAGATAGACGTATTGCAAATACAAGGGTAATAACAGAAGCGCACATGAGAAAGATGTTATTGCCGAGAAAAAGGAAGAAATCGAATGTTCCGTGAAAGAAAACGGCGATGAGGAGTGCTCTGAACAGGAGCGCGCTGCTTTTTTGCGGTACAAATTTAGCCAGGCCGGCGTAGTAACCCATTAGTACGGCAAAGGCGCCGTGGGCGGGCACGGAAAGGAACATGCGGGCAATGCCGGTGCCTACGCCGAACCTGCCTACGTAGGCAATATTTTCCAGAGTGGCAAAGCCCATCCCGATCATAACGGCATACACGATCCCGTCCAGTGGTTCATTGAATGCTTTTTTGGGATAGGCAAACAGCAGTAGTACCAGGAATTTAGCCAGCTCTTCAGAGATACCTACCACGCCATAGGCAAATGCGGCTGTGCCCAGTATAGTGCCGTTATTTTCGCGGAGGCCAAGTTCAACGGCGAGGCCCTGTACTGTAAGTGGCAGTGCCACGCAGAGCATACCAAGCAAAAAGCTTTTTACCAACAGGTTGGTGGGCTCCCGGTCGTATTTGTCTACCAGGTATATAAAAAGACAGATAGCAAAACCAGGGGCCACGGCCAATGCCAATAACATCATGGAAGGATATTTTTTTGTTGCTTACGTTGCAGCAGGTAGTTATTGAGCATGTCAACTGTGAAACTGCTAAGATTGTTTGCTTTTGTGATACCTCCTTTTTGTGCAGCGAGGGTACCATACCTGATATCCTGGAACCCCGGGATGCTGTGGGCATCGGGATCTATGGAGATGAGCACCTTTTTTTCCAGGGCATAATGCAGCCAGGTCCAGTCGATATCAAGACGGCGTGGATGTGCGTTGAGCTCTATTACCACATTGTTGGCAGCGCATGCGTCGATGATGGCCTTATGATCCACGGGGTAGCCATTGCGGCTGAGGAGCAGGCGACCGGTCATGTGTCCGAGAATGGTGGTGTATGGATTTTCGATGGCTTTCAGGAGCCTGGCCATTGCTTTTTCTTCTGTCATTTTGAGATTGGAATGCACAGAAGCAATTACAAGATCAAATTTTGCCAGGATCTCGTCCGGGTAGTCCAGTGCGCCATCGTTGAGAATATCGGATTCTATGCTTTTAAAAATGCGGAATGGGGCCAGTTTTTTATTCAGCTCATCGATCTCGGCATGTTGGGCCAGGATCCGTTCTATCTGCAGGCCATTCGCATAAAAAGCCGTGCGGGAGTGATCGCTGATCACGAGGTATTCGAAGCCCTGTGCTTTGGCCGCGATGGCCATTTCTTCCAGGGAGGATTCGCCGTCGCTCCAGTTGCTGTGCGAGTGGATAATGCCTTTGATATCGGAAGAAACGATCGTTTCCGGCAACTGATGGTTGCGCGCCAGTGTTAATTCGTTGATGCCTTCCCGTAGGAACGGTGGTATGTAGTCCATTCCGGCCGCGCTGAAAATGGCTTCTTCAGAAGTGGCATTGTGGATGAAGGCAGTGCCGCCTGCCGCGTTGAATTTATCGATAAAGGCAGGAGAGCCGGTGGTGTTAAATAAGGTGGCTGCAAAACTGGCTGCATCGCAGCAGTGGGTGATCACTTTCAGTTTTTCATCCAGTTGCCATACGAGGTTACCGGCATTGGCAGTGGTGAGGGAAAAGCCGGGCAGGGTGGATAGTTGTTGTTGTACTACCTCCACCGGGGCTGCTATGAGCAGTTCTATTTCGTCGATGATAATACTGTGGCGGCGGAAGGCGCCGGTGAGCGACACAGCAGCGGGTGCCATGAGCTGTTGCAGTTGTTTTTCCAGTTCCTGGCCGGTAGCCGCTACTTCTGCAAAGAGGAAGCGGTGGCGGTTGGAGAGATAGAATTCGATGTTCTGGCGAACGCTTTCCTGTGTTTTGGCGCCGAATCCTTTGAGGAGCATGAGGCGGTTTTCATTACAGGCGTAGAGCAGTTCACCCATGGATTCTATTTCCAGTTCTTTCCAGATGGTGGCTATTTTTTTAGGGCCCAGGCCTTTGATCTTCATGATTTCGAGGATACCGGCCGGGGTAATTTCCATGTAATGGTTCAGGAGTGAGCATTGCTGGGTATCGAGCATTTCCAGGATGCTTTTCCCGGTGGATTCGCCTATGCCTTTGATCCTGAATATCTCATCACGGGGAATATCTTTGAGGGGGCTGGGCAGTTTTTCGATAGTGAAAGCTGCACTGGCGAAGGATTTGGCTTTAAAGCTGTTTTCTCCGTGGATATCCATCAGTTTGGACAGGAGGGAGAAGTTATCTGAGATTGAATAATTATCCATGCCGTAAAAATACGGAGTTACGGGGATTGTGTTGGGGGGTGGGTATAAAAAAAGATCCCGGCACATATGCCGGGATCCTTATAACTACATTTTGTAATTCCGATCTTAGTTAGCCGGAGCTGGTGGAACTGTTGGTGCAGCAGCAGGTGCTTTTTTAGGAGCAGCTTTCTTCTTAGCAACAGCTTTCTTAGCAGGAGCGGCTTTCTTAGCAGCAGCTTTCTTTTTAGGAGCAGCTTTCTTAGCAGCGGCTTTTTTAGGAGCGGCTTTCTTAGCAGCAGCTTTCTTTTTAGGAGCAGCTTTCTTAGCAGCAGCTTTTTTAGGAGCGGCTTTCTTAGCAGCAGCTTTCTTTTTAGGAGCAGCTTTCTTAGCAGCAGCTTTTTTAGGAGCGGCTTTCTTAGCAGCAGCTTTCTTTTTAGGAGCAGCTTTCTTAGCAGCAGCTTTTTTAGGAGCAGCTTTTTTTGCAGCAGCTTTTTTAGGAGCAGCAGCTTTCTTTTTAGGTGCAGCTTTCTTAGCAGCTGCTTTTTTAATTGTTGCCATTGTTTTTTGAATTTGGGTTAGTAAAAAAATTGGGTATTAAAAAAAACTTTATGGCTAACACTGATTAGGCTTCCGCCTGAGCAGTGGTATCAAATGCTTTAACAGAAACGTAAGTCTTGTTTTCGCGACCTTTTCTGAATTCCACAACACCGTCTGCTACTGCGAAAATGGTAAAATCTTTACCAACGCCTACATTTTGACCGGGATGATAAACCGTACCTCTCTGGCGAACAATGATGTTACCGGAAATAGCTGGCTGACCACCGAAGATTTTTACTCCCAGCCTTTTGCTATGGGAGTCACGGCCGTTCTTTACACTACCTTCACCTTTTTTATGTGCCATTGTATAATTACTTTATTAATTGTCTGATAAAAAATTCAGCTTAATCAGGGAATTAAGCTATTTCATTGATTTTGATTCTTGTAAAGTGGGTACGGTGACCAACTTTCTTTCTGAAGCCTTTTCTTCTCTTCATTTTGAAAGCGATGACCTTGTCACCCTGAACATGAGCCAGAATCTCTGCTTTTACTACTGATTTTACATCAGTGCCTACGGACAGCGTACCAGCATTATCTGTTAACAGTACATCGGAAAACTCCACTTTGTCTCCAATATTTCCCTGTAACTGCTGTACAAAAATTTCCTGGTCTTTTTGTACTTTAAATTGCTGACCTGCGATTTTTACAACTGCAAACATAATTATCCAAAATATAATTTCCGCAAAAGTAACCTTTTGTTTTCTAATAGACAAAGTTTTTCGGTCTTTTTTAAATCACAATGTATAAACACATAGGACGGACCGTTTAAAGCTTAATCTTTTCAAAGATACATACTTTCCTGAATTTTAAATTATTTTAACAAATAATGATTTCCGGCCACGGGCCGCCACATCCACTTTTTATCCTGTTTCCCGATCTCTTAAAAACAGCTATCTTGCTGTGCAAACCAACGCAATTTTGTATACTTTTGTCGTTTACACGAATAAAAACAGATAGGATGAGCACATTTACTTATTTATCTATTTAATTAATAAGAGGGCCATTTCTCCCGAAATTCCTCATAATCAATTAAATCTTCAGTAAATAAATATGCCCAACTGTAGTCTCTCAATTATAAAACAACAGGCATGAAGTTTAAATCACTGCTGGCCAAACCGTTTGCTTCTATCGTATATAATAAGATAAAGAAGGAAATGTTAAGGGCGGTAGAAGATCAGGAGGCTATCCTGCAGGAGCTCCTGAAGACAGGCAGAAAGACGGAATTCGGAACAGAACATAGGTTCAGCGGGGTACAGACCCACGACGATTTTAAGCAGGCCGTGCCTTTGCGGGATTATGAACAGTTTAAGCCTTATATTGAAAGGATCAAGGAAGGCAAGCAGAATGTACTGTGGAAAGGACAGCCGATTTACCTGGCCAAAACCTCCGGAACTACCAGTGGCGTTAAATATATACCCATCTCCAAAGAATCTGTGAACAATCATATAGATACAGCCCGTAATGCGTTGCTGAATTATATGGGAGAAACCGGTAATACGGCGTTTGCAGATGGTAAAATGATCTTTTTATCGGGGTCGCCGGAGCTGGAAAGAGTTGGAGGCATTCCTACCGGAAGGCTTAGCGGCATTGTGAACCATCATATTCCCAGGTACCTGCGCACTAACCAGCTGCCATCGTATGAAACCAACTGTATTGACGACTGGGAAACGAAGCTGGACAAAATTGTGGAAGAAACCATTAACCAGGATATGACGCTGATCAGCGGCATACCACCGTGGGTACAAATGTATTTCGACCGTCTGATAGAGCGCAGTAATGGTAAGCGGATCAGGGAAATATTTAAGAATTTTGATGTGATGGTATATGGAGGAGTGAACTTTGAGCCTTACCGTTCCAAGCTCATGGCCTCTATCGGGGCACCGATCCACACGGTGGAAACGTTCCCTGCTTCCGAAGGCTTTTTTGCATTCCAGGATTCGCAGGATAAAGAAGGGCTGTTGCTCAACACCAATTCAGGCATTTTTTATGAATTTATACCGGCACAGGAAATTTTCAATGAAAATCCTACGCGACTGTCGCTCAAAGACGTGCAAACCGGCGTAAATTACGCAATGGTGGTCAACAACAACGCCGGTTTATGGGGATATAACCTTGGCGACACGGTGAAGTTTGTATCCACCAACCCTTATCGGTTGCTGGTAACCGGCCGGATCAAGCATTTTATTTCCGCGTTCGGGGAACATGTGATCGGGGAAGAAGTAGAGCACAGTCTAATGAAGGCCGCTGCGGAAGAAAATGTGCAGATCACCGAATTTACCGTTGCCCCGATGGTGCAAACCGACGGCGAGCTGCCTTATCATGAGTGGTTTGTAGAATTTGAGAATATGCCGGAGAACCTGGAAGCATTTTCCAGGAAGGTGGATGAAAACCTGCGTCAGAAGAATATTTATTATGATGATCTGCTGACCGGAAATATTTTGCAGCCCCTGAAGATAAGGACTGTACGTAAACAGGGCTTTATCGACTATATGAAAGCTATTGGAAAACTGGGAGGCCAGAACAAAGTGCCTCGTTTGAGTAACGACAGGAAGCTGGCAGATGAGCTGGCTGCGTATTTAAAAAAGTAAATCACCGTAATGAATAAACGAAAGATTGCCATCTTCGGATCTACCGGATCTATTGGCATACAGGCACTGGAGGTGATCGCTGCGCATCCCGACAGGTTTAGTGTAGAGGTACTGACGGCACAACAGAATGCTGACCTGCTGATTGAGCAGGCGCTGAAATTCAAGCCCAATGCGGTAGTGATTGGCAGTGAAGCAAAATACAAACAGGTAAAAGACGTATTATTTGATAAAGGCATTAAAGTATTTGCCGGTGCGAAAGCCATGGTGGAAGTAGCCTCATGGAGCTCGATCGATATGGTACTGGCAGCCATCATGGGGTTTGCCGGTCTGGCGCCTACGTTGTCTGCCATTGAGCAGGGAACCCCGGTGGCATTGGCCAACAAGGAAACCCTGGTAGTGGCCGGTGATATTGTTATGGCTACTGCCCGCAGGAAAAATGTGCCTATTATACCGGTAGACTCAGAACATTCCGCTATTTTCCAGTGCCTGCTGGGAGAGCCTTTCAGCAAGGTGGAGAAAGTGATCCTTACCGCTTCCGGCGGACCTTTCCTGGGAAAGAAACCGAACTTCCTTATCAATGTAAAAAAAGACCATGCCCTGCAACATCCCAACTGGAGCATGGGCGCTAAAATCACTATTGATTCCGCCACCCTGATGAATAAAGGGCTGGAAATGATTGAAGCGCGCTGGCTGTTCGGCCTGGCGCCGGAAAATATCGAGGTGGTGATACATGCACAATCCATCATCCACTCCATGGTACAGTTTGTAGATGGTTCTCTCAAAGCACAGATGGGATTGCCGGATATGAAACTGCCCATCCAGTATGCGTTGGGATACCCCGACCGGCTGGCCAATGATTTTCCCCGCTTCTCTTTCCGTAATTATCCGTCGCTTACTTTTGAGCAGCCGGATACCAAAACTTTCCGGAACCTGGCCATTGCCACCGAGGCGATGCACAAAGGCGGAAACGCCGCGTGCGTAATGAATGCAGCCAATGAAGAAGTAGTGAATGCTTTCCTGAAAAACAGGATCGGTTTCCTGCAGATGACGGAAGTAATTGAAGAAACGCTGGGCAAAATACCGTTTATTGAAACCCCAACCCTGCATGACTATTATGAATGCGATAATGCCGCACGTGAACACGCTGCATCCCTTATCAATTCTATCGTTATATAAATTGCCGGTAAAAATTAACAAAGAGTTTTGCCGGAATATGTATTAAAACTGATATATTAGGCAGATTAAAGCAGAAACAATTAAATGACTACAGAGGTAATATTGGTGAAAGCCGGACAGTTGTTACTGTCCCTTTCTATTTTGGTAGTGTTGCATGAGTTAGGCCATTTTATCCCGGCCAAGTTGTTCAAAACCAGGGTGGAAAAATTCTATTTGTTCTTTGATCCGTGGTTCTCTCTCTTCAAAATAAAGAAGGGTGAAACTGAGTATGGTATCGGATGGCTCCCTTTGGGCGGATATGTAAAGATATCCGGGATGATAGATGAAAGTATGGATAAGGAGCAGCTGGCCAAACCTCCGCAGCCGTGGGAGTTCCGCGCCAAGCCGGCCTGGCAGCGTCTTATTATCATGATAGGCGGCGTTACCGTGAATATTATCCTCGCGTTTTTCATATACGCCATGATCCTATGGCACTGGGGTGAAACCTACCTGCCTACCGCCGCCGCCAAATACGGTGTGGTAACAGATTCGCTGGCCCGCAGCATTGGAATGAAAGACGGTGATAAGATCCTTACCATCGATCATCACCATGTAGAAGCGTTTGAAGCTATTCCCGGAGATGTGATCCTTTCCGAAGCAAAAAGCATCCAGGTAGAGCGCGATGGCAAGGCTATTAACCTTCCCATCCCCGCGGGTTTTACCCGGCAGCTGCTGAAGCAGAAAGCGCCTTTTGCCATGCCCCGGCTCCCTTATATTGCCGATAGCACCCTCCCGGGATCAGCTGCCGCAACAGTGGGAGTGAAGAGCGGCGACCAGCTTATCGCCATTAATGGACAGGCAGTCCCGTACTACCATGAGTTTGCAACGGAGATCAGGAAACATAAAAATGAAAATGTGATAGTGACCGTTGTACGTGGCAATGATACCCTGAATCTCGCTGCCAAACTAAGTGAGAAAGGAACCTTTGGCGTATATCCCAGGGATCCTTTTGAGTATAAGGTAAAGAAATACACTTTCCTGGAGTCTTTCCCCGCCGGTTTCCACAAAAGCATCGACAAGCTCGTTAAATATGTACAGCAGCTCCGCCTGATCTTTGTTTCCAAAGAAGTAAAGGTGAGCGAGTCGCTGGGTGGTTTTATGACCATTGCCAAACTGTTCCCGGATGCATGGGACTGGCAGATGTTCTGGGAGATGACCGCATTTTTGTCTATTATCCTGGCATTCATGAATATCCTGCCCATCCCGGCGCTGGATGGAGGTCATGTGCTGTTCCTGCTGTATGAGATCGTTACAGGCCGCAAGCCAAGCGAGAAGTTCCTGGAATACGCGCAGATTGTGGGGATGCTGATCCTGTTCGGCCTGTTGATCTTTGCCAACGGACTGGATGTTTGGCGAAACCTGCTGAGCGGATTGTTTTAAAATATTGCCGGCATTTGATTTAGTTTTCAAATGCCGGTTTTTTTTAGTATCTTTGTGAGCTATTTTAGCTGGGGGTGCCTGGTTTTGACAGCATAGATCTTTGAGAGTGTAAGCATGCCGTGCGTTGGATAATTAGCACGATAATCTGAATATTCAAACTTTAATTGGCGAATCTAACTACGCCATGGCTGCCTAATTAAATTAGGTACCCATTATAGCCGCCCGGAGTTGTCGCCTTATGCGACTCCCGCCGCTGAATCATAAACCCATAGGGATAGGTATTCATGGTTTCTGTGAGTGAATACCGAAGCTACAACGGATAAGGAGACGGTTGGTTCGTTACGCCCCTGCCTGATCCCGACAAAACAATGCGTAAATAAGCATGTAGAAAGCTTTCGGCGAATATGTTTGGACGCGGGTTCGATTCCCGCCACTTCCACTTTTGGACGCGGGTTCATTTTCCCGCTTTGTTAAAATTTTTAAAGGCCACTGATTTTCAGTGGCCTTTTTTGTTTCTATTGACTTTGAAAGAGTACTTTAGTGGGTAATTCGGTTAGCTTTTTTCTTTTAAGATCACTAACCGAATTTTTCGGAAATTTGTGAAGAGCTTTATAGCAAAGGAGGGTTCAAGCCCGGAAAAAAATTGTGATGTTATGAAAATGAATGCTAAGTTGTCGATCCTTTTCTGGCTGAATGGTAAGGCGACAACAGACCAACAAAAAAGCCTATACGCCAGACTAACAATTGATGGCCTTCGAGCCGAATTATCCTTAGGAAGAAAAATTCCTATAGACCTATGGAATCAGGATTCCGGCCAACTAAAAAGCAACTCTGCGGAATCTTTACAAGTAAATCGATATATCTCTGAAGTAAAATTAAAACTTGAAAAGATCTATGATCTTTTGGAATATCAGCACTCAATAGTGACACCGCAAATGGTGAAAGAAGAGTATGTCGGGCATAAGCGGGAGAAAAAGACTTTAATTGAAGTAGCCGATTTTTTGATATCAAAATTTGAAAATAAAGTCACGAAAGGCTTACGATCAGAACAATCACTTTCTAAATGGAGAACCGTACGAAGTAAGATAAAGCAGTTTCTGAAATTTGAATACAAAACGGAGAATATCCTTCTTTCAAAGATCAACTATTGTTTTGCCGGAGACTTCGTTGATTATTTGACTACAGAACAAAGTATAAATACTAATTCAGCTTTTAAATATTGTAAGCAGGTTAAACAACTCCTCAAACTTGCTGTAGAACGAGGTTGGCTGCCAATCAATCCTATTCAGGGTTTTCGTTCAACCTACAGACAACCCGACAGGGATATTTTGGATTCTAAAGAGTTGCTACAATTGTATAATAAGGAATTTTCCACCCCAGATTGGAGGAAGTGAAAGATGCTTATCTATTCATGTGTTTTACCGGATACGCTTTTAAAGATGTAAAATCGCTTACTCATGCAAATGTTACAAAGTATTTTGATGGGGAGTATTGGATAATCAAAAACCGGCAGAAGACATGGTGTCGGGAAAATGTACCTTTACTGCCAATTCCAGGTGAAATAATAACTAAGTAAAGGTGGCTAATCCGGCCCAATTTACGACATTTGCTACCGCTAATTTTACGACCCAGGCGCAATTTATCGCATTTGAACTTTCCTATAATAATAAAATAAATCAATATTCTCCCCTGTCAGGTGCAATTCAGGGACACGAAAAGGCGTTACTCAAGGTATTGGAAAATTCAGGGTTGCAGGTATTTAAAGGAAATAATATATTCACTGAGTGGAAGCAACTAACTTTGAATCAGCCTACACCTGCTAATCTGTCAACACATACTATTTCAGAAACAAATTGCTCTGTACATTAAATTAAACCCAAATGAAAACTATATTCTTTTTAGCTTTTATGCTTTTATCAAATCTTGTCTTTTCCCAGACACGGATTGCTACACCGGAACTTGCCCCATTTGCAGGCACATGGGAATACACTGGAAATAACCAGACCTTCCGTATTGAATTGAAATTAGAAACGCTTGAAGAGTCGGGTGTAGCCCTAGATGTATTGCAGGGACGGCTGATCTATTCGGCGGACAATAAAGTAGTACAAAACACAATGGATTCCTCTAAGCCTAATATTCTAAATGGCGTTCTCGCTGATAAAACCGCCTCCGTTAGCAAAGTGCGGTTCTTCTTTATTGATATTGTTAAAGGGAAGAGTGGTAGAGGTTTTATGGAATTGATGCCTGGGAGTAATGATAAATTATTATGGACCTTGAAAAATGGGGAAATAATTTCCTTCGGTGAAAAGGTGGATTATGATTTCTCAGTTCCTGTAAAGGCAACACTACGGAAAATAAAATAGGTAATTCACTTAAAATACAAAAGGGCTGCGGTATTCCGTCAGCCCTTTTTTTGTGGTTCCTGCAAACCTTGAGTACATTAAAGTGCAAGGCTTAAAAAAGTCCTTTGGTAGGATTCATTGCCTAACAATCAGAAATAGGTTGTTTGATGGAGGACGGTATTTAGTAATGTGATCCAAACATGGCAGCCTCCTTTAGGCCAGATCCCGTCTGAAAGAAAATATCAGAAAATGGGCGAAATCAAACGGTGTAGAAATTGAGTTTAACCGGATAGACGCGGTGCTCAGCAAGATCGGGATTTATTGATAGAACCAGCAAGGGGAGCTTTGTTTTTCGGGGATAGCTGCCTGGCAGCGAACTGGTAATTACCGGCTCGGGCTATGCCCATATTTTTGATTTCCCGTAAGCTATAGGTTACCCACTATTAGTTGCCGAGTTTGTCCACCTGAAAATAAATTAAGTATTAAATTAATATAAAGCTATTTGTTATAGGATACTGCCTCTTTCCAGTGACCAAAAACCAGAAGTTTTCCATACCTGGATTGGTTTGTTACGGTTCTTGTTACGGTTGGTTTATAATTTATTGATAATCAATTGAATTTAGTATATGGTTGGGGCAACTGGAGGGCAGAAAGGCAACTACAGATCAAGGAAGATTATGCTACGATGGTTACTATAGATTGCAGGATTAAGAAATAGGTTTTTATCAGCCGGCAAATCCGCTCGTATTAAATGTTATGAGTTGATTGATGATAATATCAGAATATAATACTTTGCCGAACAAATATGGAGAATAGTCAAACAAGCAGGAGAGAGCTGTGACCTTGCATTATTATGTTGACTTGCCTTTTAGAGTATGGAACTGAAGATGTCAAATAGGCAGACAATAATATTTTTCAATTAATAGTACTGGCAAGATTTAGACTAAAATAGATCAGATTATATTACTTTTGCAGGTAGTTCTTTTTTTAAAGCAAATAACGATTCCCAAGAAATTCGATTACCAATTTGGTTACCACCGAAACTTTATCTTTGGGAAATCAATACTTTACTAGATTTGGCAATCTCTTTCGGGAGTCGCCGGCTCCACATCAAATTTTTGAGTATAAATGTTCACTCGCTTAAAATGTCCAAATCGCCCTGTAGGGGAGTGATTCGGTTATTAAGGGTGCCTCCTTTTGCTCAAAGTGAGTATGGTAGCGACTTTCATTTTTTAACATAAGTCCCGCCACTTCCACGAAAAAACGGGAACTGTGCATCAGGATGCATTGTTCCCGTTTTCATTTTCTAAAAATTGCAAATTAGCCAATTAGGAAAAGCAATTGGAAATACAAGATCATAGGAGCACTAACCATCTGGTGTTACTTTGCACTTTTTCTTCACAATAATGCCTCAGAAAGCGCGAAGCTTTCTGAGGCATTATTTTTTAACGCTTACTCACCTTACCCTGTCCGGATGGAAATACATCCTGGCAAAATCTAGCGTATAGCCTCCAGGGGTAATTAAATATTGCTGCACCAATCCTTTTTCTCCAGCAAGCGGCAACTGCATACCGGAAACACTGACGGTACTTTTAAACTGGTTGTCGTCAAACGCCCACTGATCTGTAGTGCCGGTCTTGGTAAAGTAAAGATTGGCTGCATCATCTACATTGGTCTTGGTATTGAAATCCGCCCCCGCCAGGTAATCTACATATACCCAGCTTCCAGGTTTTACATTTTTAGCTAAATAAGTTCTGTATTCCATGCCGTTGCTGTTATCCATCCTGTAAAGGAATATGTCAAGCGGTGTTTCATTGTCTGTATAGTGAATGTAGAAGCCCAGTTTATTGGTAGATGTATCTGCTGCCGGTGGTTGTATTTCCGTTACTTTACCATTTATATACAGAAAATTGATAGCTGCCTTGGTACCGTCGGACGGTAAAAGCTTACTGAAAATAACCTGTCGGGTAACCGTATCAGTCACTACCACTGTTTTCTGTTGTTGTTTTTCCAGGTAAGCATAAGCAACATTGAATTCGAACTTTTCTGTAGGCTTAAGCACTTTGTCACCAACATATGCTGTGGTATCTATCGTTATCCGGAGCGCATTTGCTAATCCGTTGTAGCCGTTAACTACTACATGCATGGCTTTCCTGACATGCTGATCCTCTTTGTTGCAGGCTACAAAAGCTACTGATAGTAATAACAATTGCGCTGCTTTTTTGTAATTGATAAATTTCCTCATTTCGTTCGTGTTTACAGTTCTAATTTTTTTGAGAATCTCATACTGTTGTTTACAGGCGTTTCTTCGAATATATATACTTTGGAAGATGCGGTTGATGCAGCAGGCTTGGGCGCAGTTGTGGAAGTTGCATGCCAGGTGTACCCCGATCCTTCTGTATAAAATTCATTGGTGCCTGCTTTGTAAATATATACCAGGAAAAGCACGGCTGTAGGCTGTCCGTTATATACCTGCCCGGTGGTAGGAAAAGTTGAAACGCTTACCGGAGCTGAAAATTCATTAGGCTTTACATTTTTAATCCGGGTGATCTCCTCAAATACTTTTGGAGTGAAATAGTATTTACCCAAAACAATATCTACAGGCTCCGCATATTTGGTAACAGTGGGTGTGAACATGTATGATATTTTGATCTTATCATCTTCGAGGGCAGGTATTTCCGGCATTTTGCTTACTTGTCCGTTAAAGTAGAAAAACTCGATGGTGGCAGGACTATCTTCCTTTTTCAATTCTTTGCTCATTACTGTTTTACCACTGCCTATTTCTGTAATGCTCAGGTGTAATGCAGGTTTATTAACAGGGATTACGCATCCTTTGGTAGCGTCAAATTTTCCGGGAGATGCTTCTGTAACCTGGAAGGTATCCAGTTTTACGGACAATGTTTCATCGCTTCCGTTGTAGCCTTTTACATTTACGGCCAGCATATTATCTTCATAAAGGAAGTCCTGCTCCTTTTTATTACAGGCCAGTAGTGTTGTCAGAAAAGTTCCTGTTAATACAGTAAAAAATATATGGATTGTTTTCATTTTTTTGTTTTTATAGAACAAGGGAGTCAGAATGTATAGGCTGCGGTTAAACTGAATGAAGCACCTACCTTCCTTACAAAGGTTTCCTTGTCGCCTATTCTGGTCTTCGATTTTCCGTCGGCGGTGGTTTCCAGGTAGCCTTCTTCATATTTCTGTGAGAATCCGTATTTCCATTCATAGATGTCGGACCATTCGGTGGCTGTAATATAAGATCCTCCCAGGCCCTGCCATTTATCCTGTAGCTTATACGTATCGCCGCTATTGAGGTAGAAACGGTATGGGCTGTTTGTGAGGTTACTCATGTTGAACCTGACATTCAGTTTTTTATTCTTCAGGAATGAGTAGCTGATCTGCGCATCCAGCTGGTTGCGTGGGCGTTCGTATTCCACGATGTTTGGTTCCATACCGGTGGCAAAGGTCTTATAGCCCATGTGGTTATAGGCTACGTTGGCGCCTAAGCGATGGCCGTTATATTGCAAACCAAGGTTGTATAATACCGGTACCTGTCCATACAGTGGACGTTTCTCTTTCAATAGTTTTTTGGTACGGTAGGAGTAAGTGTTGCCGTATATGTCGGCGCTCATCGACTTCTCTGTATACTCGGCTGCCTGTACAGTAGAGGTCTGGAAAGTGAGGTTACCGCTGAAGTATAATTTATCAAGGAAGTTCCAGTCCGGGTAAATGAAACCTAAGCTTTTGCGCAGATCAGCTTCCCAGCCATGTACCTTTGCCCATTCTGAATTACTGGTGGTAAGATATACCCGCATGCTGGCATCTGTCCAGTTACGATACAGTTCTACGGGTTTATCGAAGTATTTGTAGAAATAGCCGAAGGAGATCACTTCACCGGCTTTAGGATACCATTCCAGGCGAAAATCGTAATGATCTATAACGGTTGACAATACCCCTTCGTTGCGGCGGTAACCGGCAATAGCGGGGTCGTACCGTATCATCAGGGAGTTTTCGATCAATGCCGGCCGCACTACTGATTTTGAATAAGCCGCACGGATGTTGAAGTTTTCGAAGGGTG
This sequence comes from Chitinophaga sp. OAE865, assembly GCF_040546735.1. Lineage (NCBI taxonomy): Bacteria > Pseudomonadati > Bacteroidota > Chitinophagia > Chitinophagales > Chitinophagaceae > Chitinophaga > Chitinophaga sp. OAE865. The sequence continues at coordinate 2,547,964 of NZ_JBEPOF010000001.1, forward strand.
TTGCTGTAAGACTGGCAGAAGGCAGATAACGCCACGTTTTTTCCTCTGTTTCCGGGTCTGCAGTGGCAGTTACAATTTTTCCTGTTTCCGGGTCTACATATTTCTTTTTTTCACCCTGTTCTATCAGCTTATCAATACCCAGGTCATTGGCGCTGTTTTTTAGTTTTTCATATTTATAGTACTCCGCCCTGACGCCCCATACCAGCCGAAGCCATTTTGTAAAACGGTTATCGAGCATTGCATACAGGGCCTGGTTGTTGTTCTTGCCCTCATATCCGTTCCTGGAAAAAGCCGCAGGATAGTAAAGCAGGTCTTTCAGCGGATCTTTAAATTCCAGGAACTGTCCCCATTGCTGCACAGGTACATAAGGATAAACACCGCCCGTTTGCACATTGCCGATTGGCAGAATGATCCAGTCGTACAGGCCATGACGTTCCATAAACTGGTAGCCTGCTTTTGCAATTTGTTTTTGCCCTAACAGCTTCGCCTGATAACTCAATGCGCCTTCGGCAATTTTATTGGTTTCCCGGTAATAATATTGCGCCCTGTTGAATGTGCCATAGCCGGGATTGGTGAGCGCTGTGGGCGCCACGTTGTACACCGTTCCGTTGAGGGTTTTATAAGGATACAGCCAGGCTTCTGTTGCATCCAGCTCATTATTGGTAAGGTTGTTACGGGCCACATTCCATTCAAACTTAAGCGCGCCAAAAGTATGCTCGCCATTGATGCGGTTTTGCAACATATCAATAAACTTAGGGCGGTCATATTCACGGATTTCAGGAAGCTCGCCACCAATTTCATTTCCCCAGCCTACAATCCGGGAAAACTGGTTGTTGAAAACACGGGAGTAAAAATTGCGTAAGGTGATCTTATGATTTTTTGAGCTCCAGCCCACATTGAACAGCGCTCCCCAGGAGGTAACGAAATTATATTGATTGGAAAAGGTTCGTTGCAGTTCCTCACCTGTTATAGCGTCATACCTGGTATTGCCGATTTTTTCCCAGTTTCCTCTTTCAAAATGCGGAATATCGTCGATGGATTGTTCATTGCGATAGCTAAGCGAGCCTACAAATCCAAAGCGGCTGTTCCTGATATTGTAATTGCGCCCCAGGCTGAACTGGTAGTTTTGTCCCGGTGCCGCTTTATAAGTTCTTGTCCCGAGGCGCTCAAAACCGCCTATTCTTTTATTCTGTTCGGCTATCATAACAGGGGTGATAGGCGTTACGCCGGGAGATGGTGTGGCATAAGGATCTGTTAGTCTGTAATTCGCGTTGGTAAAAACCATCAGGTCTTTGGGAAAATGATTCCTGCCGCCATCGTCAAACCCCAGGTAATCGTTTTTTCCACGGCCATAACCCAGAAAATTTTTGCCGGTACTACCGGAAATATATTTTGTCCCTGCACTTATGGTAGTAAAATTTTCGTTGGGTATGGCAAATGTATTCACCTGTACAAGGCCTCCGCCAAAACCGAAACTCATATCGGGGGTAGCGGTTTTGGAAACGATCACATTATCTATCAGGTTGCTGGGAATAATGTCGAATTCAAAATCTCGTACCTGCACGTCTGTACTGGGTAAAACGGCGCCATCCATCATAGCCACATTGTAACGCTCTGCTATACCGCGTACTACCACACGACGGTTGTCGACGGTACTAACACCTGAAATCCGCTTCAATGTTTCGCCGACATTTTTATCCGGCAGGGCAGAAATTTGTTCCCTGCTGATCCCGTTTGTAATACCGGCTTCATTTTTTTGACGCGTGTACAGCGATGCAACAGATTCCCTGCTTGCGGAAGAGGTGATCACAATACCGCTTAAAGTGCCTTTCTGGCGTTTCATGGTCATATTCAACTGGAATGTCTGCCCATCCTTTATTTCAATATCTGTTACAAGTTTAGGCGCATATCCGATAGAGCTGACCCTGGCCTGGTATTTACCTTTGGATAAAGGAATACTGAACGAACCATCAGCTTTGCTGATGGTACCCAAACTGCCTATACGGATAGTTACATCCGGTAAAGGCTCTCCTGTTTCGTCGTCAATGATTTTTCCGGAGATGCAACTGTTTCCTGTTGTGGCACCTGCTTCATTAATAGAAGCCCCCGGCCCGGCTGCAGGCCTGAGTATAATAGCGCCATCGCTGATGCTGTAGGAAATGCCGGAAGTTTTATGCAATATTTCCAATACCTCTTTAATGGAGGGGTTGGAATGGCTGAAATGCAGCATCTTTTCCAGTTGTTCGCTAACCTCTTTCCCATAGGTAAACTGGACAGGTTCAAATTTTTCTATTAATGCAAGTACCTCTTTCCCTTTTATATCTTTTTGGGGAAGTTGGATAGATTTAGATACCACCTGCGCAGAAACTATGTTTATGGTAAGGAATATCATACTGAATAAAAAATAGGTGATACTGAGTATCCTTTTTTGCATAACTTTATTAATTAAATGTTACAGACTTCTTATTGGAACTGTGCGTTTAACAGTGCCGCGCAGGAGGTGAGATACCAGCGCAGCATATTCCGGTCTGAAAACGCAGACCGGTTTTTTTATCTCTTTAATCTTTCATTCTGATCATGGCGTAATAGGCATTTAGATTTGTTAATAAATAATGATCCTGTTGTTTTCCTTTTTATACTGAAATCCGAGTGTTGCTGATAATAGGGAAAGCGCTTCGCTGAACGACCTGTTTTTGATCCGGATAGTCACCCTTTCCTGTTTCCATTTGATACTTGTAATTGTTATTGGCACATTGTACCAGTCGGAGATGGATTGCACCACCTCTTCAAAAGGCGATTGGTTGAAAACCATTCCGTTGTTCCACCATTCGCAAAGCATGGCGGCATTTACTTCGTCGATCGTAAAGTGGTGTTGCTGCACATCAAACCGTAACCGTTTCCCCGGAATAAGATCGGCCAGTTGCTGCCCGTCATATTGCAGCCGCACCTTACCTGTGCGTACAATAACAGCCGCATGCAGACCATCTTGTGCAGTTACTTCAAAGGAGGTGCCCAGTACCTGGGTACGCAACCTGCCGGATTGCACATAGAAAGGCCGGGAAGGATCAGTTTTTACCTCGAAAAATACTTTCCCGGAAAGTGTAACTGCCCGTTCTTTAGTATTGAAATCATCGGGAACAGCCAGTGTGGCGCCGGGAAAAAGATGCGCAATACTACTGTCGGGCAGCTGTATTGTTTTTGGGGCGCCCTTTAATGCAGTAATCGTTTGTACAGGGATCGGCTGCTTCTTTAGTAAAGTGGTATTTAGCCAGATGGCACAGGAAGCCGCCACTATCGCAGCAGCGGCATATCCTGCCCACGAGCGGTAGTTGAACAGGGGGCGTGATTTACCTGCACCTTTGCTTGTTGCAAAGGATTGCCAGTTTGTACGATGGGTAAATGATTGCCAGAGCGCGGTGTGAATCGCCTGCTTATCTTCTTCCTTTAACGGTTGATCATCTTCAGGCCTTGCCTGCAGCCATTTTTCGATGAACTTTTTTTCCTGGTCGGTTGCCGTACCCTGGAGGTACCTGTCAACCATTTCCCTGATTGCTTCTATATTCATATAACCGGGAGCTTTTCAGGCTCCTGGCTATATGTCTTAAAAACAAAGATTTTAACTATCGGGGGATTGTTACCAAATTATTACCAAAAATGTGGTTTAGTTGCTATGCAGGAATATGGCGACAAGAATTGCTTCTTTTAAATGCTTTCTGAGCTTCTGATAACTTGAATTGAGCTGATTACGAACGGTTTGCTCGGAAATATTTAGTAAACCGGAAATTTCTTTTACAGAGAGATGTTGTTCCTGGCGTAACCGGTACACCTGTTGCATTTTTTCAGGTAACCTGGTTATTTCATTTTCCGCTAATGCCTCCAGCTCTTTTAAATGTAAAGGCGCTATATAGCTGCTTAGTTCAGATAAGATGCTTTTCCCGTATTCCAGGCTCCTGTCGGCCATTTTAGCAGCCTGTGAAAAATGGCTCAGCACTTCATATTGCACGGCGGTATGAAGGTAAGCGGCCAGGGTGGCTTCAATAACCAGGGAAGCCCGCCGCGACCATACACTGATTATTACTTCCTGCACCACATCCTGCGCATCTGCTGCCGATTTTAACCGGTTAAAGGCATACACATACAGCTTTTCCCAATACCTGTCGAAAAGTGTTTTAAAAGCAAAACCATTGTCTTGCTTAACCTGGAGCCACAGATCTAAATCGGAAAGTTCGTTCAATGCCATTGAGTGCAGAAGTACAATAACTGCAAAATTATATGGCTTTCCTGCAAATAATAAATTTTTGAATGGAAGATGACTGCTGTTTTTAACCCCGCTGTGGCCTGGATCGGGCTATGGTACCGCCTGCAGGGCCAAATGTTATCTTAGTATTAATCTACGGAAAAGGAAAATAAAAGGATCTAAAGTTATGATCCCTCCGCGGAGATCGATCTGCTTAAAGGCTACAGTGTGATCGCTCCGACGCAATACAAAGTGGTTTGCCAGGCCAGTGGTATAAGCGGTCCTAATAATGTGAATGAGGTGACTTTCATCCTAACCGGATAAAATTTTCCGCATCTCGTAAATATTTTTCCCGTTTTCGAAAGTCTTTTTCGCCGGAAAGCAGCAAATTGCGGCCTGAAATACCAGCAAATGCACGTAGCCGAGAAAGCTCCTACTCATATAATACAGACAGGCCAGGAGCCGGATACGGCAAACCGGGGGCATCTCCCATACCCGGATAAAAGCAAAAAGAAGAAAAATAACGGCAAAAAACAGTCTTTTTTCCGGAAACTGGCAGGAGTGTTACACCTCTGGCTTGGTCTTATCTCCGGGATAGTGATCATTATTGTGGCATTAACCGGAGCGATTTATGCTTTCCAGCCCGAACTGACGGACGCCTTCCAGCCCTACCAGTTTGTGGAAAAAGCAGACGGCCCTATGCTGCCTGTTTCCAGGATCAGGTCTATTGCCGAAGCTCAGCTACCCGGGAAAACAGTAAGCAGGATCACTTTTTCAGGGGCGGAACGCTCCGTAGGCGTCAGCTTTAATAAGAAAAAGGAAGGATACTACTATATGGTATATGTAAATCCATATAATGGGAAAGTGTTGCAGGTTAAGGATATGGACCGGGATTTTTTCCGCCAGGTACTAAACGGCCACATGCATCTCTGGTTACCCGACCCGGTAGGCCATTATATTATCATATATGCCACCCTGATTTTTGGCCTCATCATTATTTCCGGTATTGTTTTGTGGTGGCCCAGAAAGTGGAGTAAGTCCGCAAGAAAGCAAAGTTTTTCAGTTAAGTTAAACGCATCTCCTAAACGACTGAACTATGACCTGCACAACGTATTAGGGTTTTATGCCAGCTGGGTGATGATCTTCGTGGTGTTCACCGGCCTGGTTTGGGGATTCGATGCGGTACGCAATGCAGAGTACTGGGTATTCAGCGGTGGAAAGAAATATCCTGCAAAAGAGAAGACAGCAGCGGCGAAACGACCTGTCGCGCCCCGTCAGCAGATGGCTTCTGGTGAAGATCCGCTCGACCGGATTGACGCACAGATCAGGGAGCGTTATAATATCGCCTTTGGCAGAACACAGTTCCTCTTGCCTTCCGGCGAAAAGGGAACACTCACCGTCCGTTATTTTCCTGAGCAAAAGCGCAGCTTCAATGCAGACTATCTTGTATTTGATCCGTATACCGCTGCAATTTTACCTGCGGGTGTGCGCGGGAAGTACGTGGATGCAGACGGGGGCGACAAGGCCAACAGGATGAACTATGATATTCACACAGGCGCCATCGGTGGATTTCCCCTGCGGCTGATCGTTTTCCTGGCAGCTCTCGTTACTGCCTCATTACCCGTTACCGGTTTTTATATCTGGTGGGGAAAAAGGAAAAAGAAACAACGGTAGCCGTTCGATATACTATATTCTAAATTTTATTTTAGCTGTTCCAACCATGACCAGATACCTGTTATCTATTTTACTATGCATTTTTATAAACACTCTTGTTTCCGGTCAGCAGCAACCAGCAGGTAATCTGTATGGAGTAGTATTAACAGAGAAGGGAAAACCGGTTCCGGCTGCTTCTATAGTGTCTGAAAAAGGAACACCGGTGGTAACAGATAAAGAGGGCCGTTTTTTATTGGATCTGCCGGCAGGAACGCAGCATATCACGCTGAGCGCGGTAGGATTTGCAACCCGGAGTATACAGGTAGATATAAAGCAGGGAAAAGATGAGCAACTGAATGTGGTGCTAACGTCTGAAAGTTTTTTGAACGAGGTGGTGGTTACTGCAGGTCGCAAAGCAGAGAGTATCCGGGAAGTGCCTTCTTCTGTTACCATTGTACGTGAGAAGGAAATTCGTGAACAGGCGGCCATTAATCCATCCATAACTTCCATTCTTGGCAATATCGTTCCGGGGCTGGGCACGTTTACCAACAAGGCTACCAATTCGGGACAAACGTTGCGGGGCCGCTCTGTGCTGGTGCTGATAGATGGTATTCCGCAGTCCACCCCGCTGTTGAATGGCAGCCGCGATCTGCGCTCCATTGATCCCGCTGTCATAGCGCGTGTTGAAGTGATCAAAGGCGCCACCTCTATTTATGGAAATGGTTCCGGGGGTGGTATCATTAATTTTATTACAAAAAGCCCGGAGGGCGATAAGAAGATTGGTGGTGAAACGAGGATCGGGTCTGATGGTAATCTTTTTCATACCAATAATACCATAGGTTACCAGCTTTCCCAATCCCTATATGGTAAAATCAACCGTTTCTCTTACCTGGTAAGTGGCGTGTATAATCGTACCGGTGCATTGAAAGACGCCGAGGGGAATGTAATTGCCCAGGCGGATGGAATGAGTGAAACCCGGCTTTTTAACGGGTTTGCCAAGTTGGGTTACGAGATCTCCGATAAGCAGCAACTCACTTTCTCCTATAATCTTTTTACAAGTCGCCAGTATACCGACTATGTGAACAAAGAAGGTGTTTATGGGGTTTCTCCTGCTATTGGCATTAAAGGTACTGATCCCGGTGAACCGGCAGGAACGCCGCACAGTCACAATATGTACCTGAGTTACCGGGTGAAAGATCTTCCGGCAAACAGCAGCCTGGAAGTGATACTGTATGATCATCGTTTTCAATCGCTGAACAGGTATGTTGAAAAGTCCAACAGCTGGTACGGCCCGGGACAAACGTATATCCAGTCTTACAAACAAGGCATTCGCGTGAACCTGAATACTCCCTGGAAAACAAAACATATTTCCGGAGATGTGACTTATGGACTGGATCTGCTGAAGGATCGTACTAACCAGGTACTTACCGACGGACGGGTATTTGTGCCGGATATGAACATGCTTAATATTGCGCCTTTTGCCCAGGTGAAAGCAGATTTTCACCAGCTGGTATTAAAGGGTGGCATACGTTATGAAAATGCAGGCATCCGCGTGAAGGATTTCAACACCATCGCCAAAGGCCAGAATGGGGAAGGCAGTACCTTTATCAGGGGAGGGCGTCTTAACTATAATGCAGTGATGTTTAATATAGGGGCACGTTATAACCGCTGGAACATGTTCAGTCCTTTTGTAAGTTTCTCCCAGGCATTTGGTTTGAATGAATTAGGCCGTATACTACGCAGTGCTTCTGAAAATACGCTGGAGCAGATCCAGACAGACCCGGTTGTTACTAATAACTATGAAGCCGGCTTCAGCAGCGAGTTTGGACCGTTCAATTTTTCGGCTTCCTATTTTGTGAGCACATCTAAACTGGGGGCGAACCTGGTGGAGGAGAACGGTATCTTTGTTACGCAAAGGGAGCCTGAGCGCGTTTACGGTTATGAGCTGGTGGCAGAATCACGCATTGGTAAGCATATAAAAGCAGGGGGCAGCTATTCGTTTGTAGAAGGTAAAACAGAACAGGCCAACGGCGAAGAAAAATATATGAACGGGGAGCGTATTATGCCCGCTAAAGCAACTGGCTTTGTGAACTATCAGCCGGTGGATGCATTGAATTTGCAGCTTTCTATAGTATATACAGGTAGCAGGAGCCGCTTTGAACCGCGTAGTACCGGCGCTTATGGTTTGAGTGAAGGCCCTGTGAAACCGGTTACCTATTTTAATTTCAGTGCCGGGTATAAAATAAATAATGCCTTTAACCTGTCTTTAGGCGTGGAGAACTTATTCAACCAGGCCTATTATCCACCCAGGAGCCAATACAGGGCGCAGAGCCTGGAATATGTACAGGGAAACGGTGCAAGACTGAGTTTGAGTGCAGGGTATAGGTTTTAATGGAATTTATGGAATTTAACAGAAAGGGCGTCCCAATTATTTTTGGGATGCCCTTTCTGTTAATGAATGAATTTACCCCCTGTTTTAAACGATTTACTCCCCCTGTGTCTTTGAAGAACTCTCCTATATTGCCTTAATTCCATGATAAACTGATCGCATTACCCCTCGTCTTTCACGGTCAAAAAAATTCTTAGTTATGAAAAAATTACTATTCTATCTTCTCCTGATAGCCCTGTTGTCCGGCTGCTCAAAAAATTTAAAGGAGGACATTTTACCGGCTGATATAAAGGCAGGCAGACAAATTACTGCAATGGCCCTGCAGGACGTAACTCCCGCAGATTTTAAGGGCGTTAACTGGGCCGATCCGTCAGATAATTTTAAAGATGATTATGTAGTGCCCACGGGATTGGCTTCTTCAGACAGCTATGCCACTACCAAAACAAAGGCGGCAAATATTATCAACGCTTTTAAACAAAGAGGTGCCAATACCATCCGGATGCCTATTAACCCGTCTTCCACATTGCAGGCCTGGTGGAACAGTTATACCGCTGCCATTGATACCGCTGCCAACAGCGGGATGAAAGTGATCCTGGCTTACTGGGAAGGCAGCAGCTCACGCGATGGCCTGGTAGATAACACCACTCAGTTCTGGAACATGTGGCAAACGGTAGTGAACAAATATGTTAACAACAGCAATGTTTATTTTGAAGTATTTAATGAACCGCATGGTTATAGTTTATCAGATCTGAATAACCTGTATGCCGACTGGCTTGCGCATTATCCCAATGTGCCCCGGAACAGGATATTACTGGATGGGGCAGGATATGCAACAAATGTAAATGGAGTGGGAGCCGACAGCCGGCTGAATACCTGCCTGTTATCCTACCATGATTACACCTGGTTTGATAACAACAAGAACACCACCGCAGATTGGGAGTCTGCTATTTCTGCTATCAGTTATCCCGAAAGAACAGTAGTAACAGAGTTTGGTATTCCAATGACCAACGGGAAAAACTATCTTGGCGCGCCCGGGCAGGACAGGGAAATCGCCTATTTCCAGGGCATGACCAACCGGGTGCTTTCTCGCGGTATTGGTTGTATTTACTGGCCGGGATTAAGAGAGGGAGATAGTTACAGCTTATTAACATTAAGCGGCACTACGGTAACTACCAATAATGCTTCGGGGCTTTCCCGCCTGCAATATGCCTGGGGCCTTACCACTATCACACAGCCTGCTGGTGTATTTGATAGCGCGGCATGGTATAAAATTGTTTGCAGGCAAAGTAACAAAGGGCTTGATGTAAATGGCTCTTCTACTGCCAACGGGGGCAGTATTGTGCAGTGGGATTATTGGGGCGGTAATAACCAGCAGTGGAAATTGAATAGCTTAGGTGGGGCACGTTTCAGTATTACCAACCGTAACAGCAACAAATCGCTCGATGTGAATGGCAGTTCCACCACTGCCGGTACAGATATTGTTCAGTGGGATTACTGGGGCGGTACAAATCAGCAGTGGACTGTAACAGATATCGGCTTCGGGTATTACCAGGTTACCAATGTTGGCAACGGGTTGAGCCTTGATGTAAATGGAGCTTCTGCTGCCAACGGCGCAGGTATTATACAGTGGTACTGGAGCGGGGCCCGTAATCAACAGTGGCAGGTAGTAAAACTATAACCAGGTAATATCCGTTTTCATGGAATAAAATAGACCGGGCTTCATCATGATGAAGCCCGGTCTATTTTACTATTTACTTTCCGGCAAAGCCACAAACCGTATCACGTTCTTGCGGCTCAGGTAAAGCTTTGAAGCGGTCTTAACAGACATGCTGTTAATTTCACCCAGTTGTTTTTCCATGTCGGGAAGTTCTTTCAGTGCTTCATTGGCTTCTATTTTCCCGGCAATGAATTGCAGCCAGAATTCATTGCTTTCAGACTCCAGTTCATACTGCTTGCGGAAGCCGGCCCTGAATTTTTCCACCTCGTCGGCAGTGGCACCCTGCTGCTGTAAATTAGCGATGTCCTGCTGTACCAATCCTACCAGGTGCTCCACGTGTTCGGGTGCACAGCCAAATGATACATTGATGGCAAAGCGCTGATCAGGTTCTTTCACCATTGACCCGTCTACAGAAGGAGTATATACTTCTCCGGCATTTTCCCGGAGACTGGTTAACAGTCTGTATTGCAGAATTTCAGACAGTGCCTGCAGCTGCATTTTGTTGCCCGTGTTGTAAACACAGTCGCCATTGTACACCAGCAATACCGTGGCTTTATTATCCTTTCCTTTAGTGACGGTTTTTACCAGCTGCCCCTTGGGCACATGTACGTGGAGTTTAACCGCTTTCTCTTTTTTATGAAGAGAAGGCAATGCGCCCAGGTACTGTTCCAGCAAGGGCCGGATGCTGTCTGTATTGAAATTGCCTGCAAATACGAAATTGGCCTGTGAGGCGTCTGCAAACCGGTCGCGATAAACTTCATAGGCCTTTTCCAGGCTGATGCTGTCGAGCCGTTCCAGTGTGGAAGGGCTTGTACGGTAATGATAGCCGGTTAATACGGCGTTGATAGTATCCCTGAATACAGTACCGGGATCGCTGTAGCGGTTTCGTATTCCTTCCCTGGATTGCGCGATGGCATTTTCAAATAATACAGTGTCTTTCCGGGGGGCGGTAAACCGGAGGTATATTAATTGCAGTGCTGTCTCGAAATCTTTTACAGTGCTGGCGCCGCCGATTCCCTGGCTACGCCCGCTGATGAAGGTGCCTACAGATGCAGATTTGCCGTTCAGCATTTTTGCCAGTTGAACAGGAGAGAAACCTGCAAGTCCTGATCCGCCTATGATTCCGTTGGCGCTGGAGGCGCTGGGGAAATCTGCATCTGAATATTTATTGATACCCCCGGGTGCAAAAGAAAGGAACTGGATGGCATCATTTTTATAAGTGGTGGGTTTGAGCCAGGCTTTTACGCCATTGCTGAAAGTGAATTGCTGTATACCTAATGCGGGGTAATTTTTTTCAGCAACTATTTTCCCGGGCGCCGGTAATTTACTTAATAGGGCCTGGTTGGCAATATTATCGCTGTATTGCTTCAGCGGGCTGGCGGTTATTTTTGCGAGCCATCCGTTTACAGTAGCTGAATCAGGAAGATGTTCCTTTTCCTTTTCCGGGGCTATGATAAAAATATCGCGGTTGATATCCCTGATATATTCATTCGCTATTGCATTCAGATCGTCGGTGCTAATAGCAGGGATGGCTGTTTTCAGAAAGTTGTATTCCCAGTCGAACCCTGGTGATGGTGTTCCGTGAAGGAACAGTGCCTGGTATTCCGCTACATAAGCTGCGGAAGGTGTTTTATCTTTTTCGCGGGCCGATTTTTCCAGGTTGTTCAGAAAGGAGAGTTTGGCGCGTTCCAGTTCAGATGAAGTGAACCCGAAGCGTTTTACTTTTTCTATTTCCGACCAGCCGGCGGCAAATGCCTCTTCCAGTTTGCCGGCTTTTGCAGTTACTGAGAAAGAGAATTGATCCAGCCCACCGATTAAGTTAGCGATACCTGCCTTTACCCCGAGGAAGGGAGGATTAGGCTGCTGGCTTAATTCCGCGATCCTGGCGCCGAGCATCTGGTTGAACAGCGATCGTTTCAGTGAATTAAGGTATCCGGTAGTGGTGGTCCACTTATCTGCTGTATGCTTCACCATCATTTCCAGGCCGGTGGTAGTTACTTCCGGATCGGTAACGGTCATGAAGTGGTTTTTACCGGTAAGCGGAATATTATACGTGGGCCTTTTTTTTTCGTTCGCCGGGTTTTTCAGATCTGCAAATTGTTTCCTGATCTGTTGTTCTACCTGATTCACATCTATATCACCTACCACGATGATGGCCTGCAGGTTGGGCCGGTACCAGTCGTGGTAAAAACGGCGGATAGCAGCAGGGGGGAAGTGAAGCAGTATACTGTCTATGCCTATGGGTGAGCGTTCAGTATATTTACTGTGGTTTAATGCTATGCGGGAGGTTTGTTCCTGTATGCGTTCTCCTACGCCTCCGCGCAGGCGTTTTTCCTCGATGATCACGCCGCGTTCCTTGTCGATGTCGCCGGTTTCCAGCAATGCTTCCTGTGCCCAGTCGCGCATAATATCCAGGCCGTGGCTTACCATTGCGGGATCTGTGGTAGGAACGGGTAGCTGGTATACAGTTTCATCAAACGACGTATATGCGTTCAGGTCAGCCCCGAACCGCACGCCTGCTTTCTGCAGGTAATCTATCAGTTTATTTTTAGGGAAATGGGTAGTGCCGTTAAAGTTCATGTGTTCCATGAAATGCGCCAGTCCCTGTTGGTCATCGTCTTCCAGGATAGATCCTACCTTGTTCACCAGGTAAAACAATGCCCGTTTGGCAGGTTCATTGTTTCTGCGGATATAGTAAGTGAACCCATTGGGCAACTGACCGGTATGAACGGCGGTATCCAATGGAATGGGGCGGTCCTGTCCGGCGCCCTGCGCAAAGCTTCCAGCCAGCGAAAAGCATAGCAACCCGGCGGTGGCCAGATAACGATAATGCATAGTTGTTTGTCTTTTGGTGGTTTTTGTGTGTAACATGGTTCCGTTATAAAAGATGGATGCCGGTTACAGCATCTCCAGTATACCTTCATTTTCAATAATGATCATGCCCTGCCGGTCTGCTGTAATACCGGGTTGCAGCCGGTAGGTATACCTGGGCACAGCGCCCTCCATCACGGTAGGCAGGAATACGAACTGTATGTTATTGCCTTTTATTTTCAGCTCTTCACCTACTTCGAAAATATGTGTTGAAATAATAAAGAAGCATGATGTAAATGCGTTGAATGCAGTAGTTACTGCAAGTGTGGCATCATAGGCGTCTTTTACATTGGTACCTTTAAACAATTCATCAAAGATGATAAAGAGACGTTTTTCTGCCGCTACTTCTTCTGCTACTTTTTTTACACGGAGCACTTCCGCATAAAAGTGGCTGTACCCTTTATTCAGGTCGTCGGGTACATTTACGGAAGAATAAAGCCCGTCGAGAACGGAGAACTGCACTTCTTCAGCGGCCACCGGGAACCCCATATGCGCCAGGTACAGCATGATGCCTGTTGCTTTCATGAGGGTGGATTTACCGGCCATATTGGCGCCGGTAAGGAACAGTACATTGCTGTTGCCGTTAAAGGATAGCGTATTGGGAACGGCTTTATCCAGGCCGGGATGTTTAACGCCTTTTGCGTGCAGGAAATTCTTTTCTTTGGGAGAAGCGACAGCGTACGAAAATCCTTTCTCCCTGGCAATACCAGCAACTGTAATGTATACATCTATCTCATATGTAAGCTCCAGCAGGGTTTTTAAATGCGCCTGGAGGACATAGGTAAGCAGGTGATGCAACCTGGCGGTTTGCAGCAGGGATCTTTTTGCAGGTGTGCGTTCCTCCAGCACCGTTTTCAGCTGCTCGTCGCGCGTAATGCTGCGGACGATGCGGGCCCAGTTTTCCCAGGGCGTGCCTTTGTCGCGGCCTTCATTTTCGAGTTGCTGAAGCATGCGCGCACCGCTTTTTAAAACAGCTAGGCAGTTATTGATCCCTTCCTGCAGCAGGGGATAGGTATCCTCTTTTACCAGGATTTCCATCAGTCTTTTCCTGCCGGTACGCAATATGGCAAGCGGCAAACCGGGGTCACCCGCTTCCTCCAGATAGGCTTCTGCACGGGTCAGCAGCGCAGCATCAAAAGGAAAGGCAAAAGTGTTGTCATGGAAGTAACGGAAAGCTTTACTCCTGTTGTTGATGGCATCCGCATCTGTGAGCGGGTGATTGAACATCACATCCAGCAGTTTTTCACCGCCCCGCGTGTTTACCTGGTTAAACAGACTGAAAACTGAGTTGGTATTATATTTTCCTAACAGCGACAGGTCATCCAGTGTTTGTTTGTCGGCAATAAAGCTCATGTGTTTTCCTTTATTGATTTTTTCCTGGTTAATATATCCAGTATACCTTCATTTTTTATAATGACCATCCCGTGCCTGTCGGAGGTGATACCGGAGGCCAGTTTGTGCGTATACACGGGTTTATTCCCTTCCATTAACGTTGGCAGATATACGAAGTTGATGTTGCTGCATTTTTCCCTGAGCGCATCGCCGGCTTCAATGATATGCGTGGATACCACGAACATACAATTCTGCCTGCGTGCGATAGCGGAAGTGATGGCAATGGTTGCCTCATATGCATCTTTCACATTGGTACCGCGGAACAACTCATCAAAGATCACGAACAGGTATTTATCCCTGCTTAGTTCCCTGGCAATTGTTTTAATACGCAATACTTCTGCATAAAAATGGCTGGCTCCCTGGCTCAGGTTGTCGGGCAGGTTAATGGTGGTATAGATACCATCTCTTACAGAAAATTCCATCCTGGAAGCCGGTACCGGAAAGCCCATCTGGGCAAGGTACATGGCTATTCCCAGCGCTTTCATGAAGGTGGACTTTCCTGCCATGTTTGCTCCTGTCAGGAAAATAATATTGCTGGAAGGAGTGATGGATAGTGAGTTAGCCACCGGTTTGGTCAGGCATGGGTGATAAAAATCTTCCAGTACTACTGTCTGCAATTCTTTTGGCAATGCCACAGGGAAGGAATATTTTCTTTCCCTGGCGGTGCGTGCCACAGAAAGATATACATCTGCCTGATAAATTTGCCGCAATAACTGCAGGATGTTTTCCCGTTGCCGGAAGCGGAGTACTTTGTCGTACTCCGCAATCCTGGCAAAGGAAAATTTTTGTTTGGCGTGTTCCCGCAGAACCGGTTGCAATTCATCCAGGGCCAGCAACCGGTCTATGGCTGCCAGCTCCTTACTGTAGGGAATATCTGCCACCTGCTGCCGGATGCTTTCTGCAAATGCTTTAGTGGCCTGCAGTATATGGATCAGGCATATCACACCCTTTTCAATAGCCTTGTATTCGGTATCGGCAGCAATGAGCTGGTTGAATTTGCGGTTCAGTGTATCCTCATGCTCATTCAGCCGGGTGCGCTCGTCGGTGTTCTGCAGGTGTTGTTCTGCAGCATCAAACCATTCACTTTCATACGGGAAAGGGATCTCCTTCCCTGAAAAGGCACGGATAATGCTGCTGCGTGCGTTGATCGCATTTTCATCCGACAATGGGTTGCGGAACATTTCTTCCAGCAGTTCTGATCCGCCACGGGTGAAGGTCCGGTTAAAGATGGCGTACACTGTATCGCCACCTCTTTTCCCGAAAATATTCAGATCGTTCAGCGTTTGTTTATCGGTCATTAAGCTCATACCAGCTATCTGTTTTACTTTCTTCTTCTCCTGATGAGTAAAATGGTGCTTCCAATTAATAATATACCGGGAATAACACCCATCAATCCGTATCTCACCATTTTCAGGCTTTCCTTGGTAAGGAAGATCTCGTTGTCGGACCCAACAGGGCGGCTTACGTCAACAGGCACCGTGGCGTACGACAGCCAGTGGAACATACCCGGGATCAAAGAAAAGTTGGAAGCGCCGTATATCCTTATGGGTGGTCTCATACCACCGTTGCTGATACAGTCCGCATCCCCGATGATCATAATACGTTGTTCCTTGTTACCGACTTTTCTTGACAGGGCCAGTGCAGTTACAAAGCTGTCTACTTTTTCACCGCTGGCAACATCCACGGTAGCAGAGTCGTTTACATAGTCGATGGTTTGCAGCTCATTCCATGTTTTCATGGTATCGGTTTGCAGAACGGGAACGGCTTTAAAGCCTTTGTTTTCGGCCATTACAAGCCCTGCTGATTTCACCATGCCTACATACAGATGCCGCTGGATCATATCGGTGAACATCGGTGCAATGTTTTTGGATGCTTCTGTTGGCCGGCATATCACTACGTTGGCAGCAACATCCTGCTTGGGTTGCACCAGCTGGCCTGGTATTGTTTTAACGCCAAACTGTGCAATGAAGGATTCCATTATTTCAGAACCTGGTTTTAACGTAATTGCCAGGTTGCCACCGTTGGCGATGTATGCATCCAGTTTCTTTTTCACAACGGAATCCATGAGTTGTTGCATATCGGAGATCACGATGATGTCTACTTCTTTCGGGATCTGTTTATCGCCGGAAAGGTCCAGTGTTTCCACATCGCAGCCCTGGTTGGTAAGTGCATAGCGGAATGTTTTAACGGAAGAGAACAACGTATAGTCACGGATCCTGTCGCCTTCTATTTTCCTTTCACCTTGCCCTTCGAGGAAGCCGATGCGGGGAAGTTTCATCACCATGCGTTTGAAAACCGCGGAAATTTCAGCCTCATCCGGAAATTTCATCATGTCGTCATAAATTCTCAGGAAAGCTTTTTGTCCGTTCTCTCTTTCCACGAGGCGTACAAAGGTGTTGCCTTCGTCAGTGAGATTGATCTTCTTTTTTACCTGTTCCTTTTTAATTTCTTCCGGGGAGAGGAATAAATCAAAATCCAGGTCTTTGATATCGGCTTCTTTCCTGGCCTGTTCAGCGAGACTCATATTTTTATAGAGAAATTTGAGCCGCGGGTTGTTACTGGGTTCGTCGTAATAATAAACGTATTTCAGTTTTATTTCCGGTTTAAAGCGGATGTATTGTTTCAGACGTTGTTTGTCTTCATTTACCTGGTCGGGCATACCAATATAATATTCCCTGTCGAGCAGGTTCACATAAGTGGTGATGGTCATGCCGCCGTCGAGTTTGGCCATAATAGCCTGGCTGTTGGGTGTAAGGGTATTCCGTTTTGTTTCGGTGGTATCATAGTAAGCCATCAGTATAGGTCTTGAAGTGGCGTATCCCAGCGCCATAGCAGAAAGTACTACCAGGCTGTATTTTCCCCACACGCTGGAGAAAGAGGCATGGGTGCGGTTGGCCTGGAGCTTCATCACGCTGAGGGTGAGGAACATGCCTACTACAATAATGAAGTATAGTACGTCTTCACTGCAGATAAGGCCCATGATCATTTCATTACAACGGCCTGAAATAGAGAGCCAGTAAGTAATGTCCCGCACAAAGCTGATATCCTGCCATACCCTGTTCATGTAGCTGAGGCTGGCCAGCAATACGAGCGTGCCCAGCGCTGCTACTACCTGGTAGGAGGTAAGGCTTGACATAAACAGCCCGATGGCAGAGTAGGCGCACATCAGCAGGTAGATGGACAGTAAACCGGAGCATACGGATGGAAGATCGAAATGATCTACCGTGCATACGCCTATCAATGTATAGATGAGCAGTACGCCCATCAGCAGTAAGCTGTAGAGCATCATGGCAAGGAACTTACCACGGATGATCTGGGAGGAAGTAACCGGGGAGGAATACAATAATTTAATGGAGCCGCTGCTCAGTTCCCGGCTCATCAACCCCATGGTGAGCAATGGCATATAGAGGTACAGGTAATTCTGCACAGTTACCAGCAAACCGAGTTGCCCGGAAAAGATATTGGCAGTAACGAAACTATTGCCAAAGCCGATGCGCTGCGCCCGCAGTATTTCCTGCAGGTGCTCTGCAAAAGCCATCCCTGTCTGGAAGGTAAATACGATAAGGATCATCCAGGCGATCGGTGAATAAAACAAGGTGAATAACTCTGCCTTAGCGATCTTGAAAACTCGTCTCATTTAATATTTTTTTATCAGCTTTTTATTTGTTGTTTTTTTTCGACAACCTCGCAAATACCGCATCCAGCGAGCTCTTTTCAATGATCAGTTCCATCAGCCCCCAACCTTTGCTTACGCTTATTTCCGCCAGTTGTTGCACGGTTTTCTTCTCGCCGTCGTATCCCAGCCTGAAACGGGTGGGCGCTACCTGTTCTATGGATCTGATGCCTTCCAGTTTAAGCAGCTCATCATGGGCAGGAGGCATATCCAGGGATATGACCAGTGTATTGGGCTCAATGTAATTGTCGAACATTTCAATGGTGCCGGAGAAAACCATCTGGCCTTCTTCTATCATTTTGATCTCCTTACAGGTGGCCTGCACTTCCGTGAGGATATGCGTGGAAAGCAATACGGAGCGGTCTTTCGCAATTTCCTTGATGAGGTTCCTTACTTCCACGATCTGGTTGGGATCGAGGCCGTTGGTAGGTTCATCGAGCACTACAAACCTTGGGTTATGTACAATAGCCTGCGCGATGCCTACACGTTGCTGGTAACCGCCGGAGAGGTTCCTTAGCAGCCGTTCCCTGAAATGGGCTACCCCACATCTTTCCAGCGCCTGCTGTACCGATTTTTTCACCTGCGCTTTCTCTACCATCCTCAGGTCGGCGCAATAGGTCAGGTATTCTTCCACGGTGAAATCCTGGTACAGCGGAAGCTTTTGGGGCATAAAGCCGATATTCCTTTTCGCTGCCACAGGATCATCTTTCAAATTAACCCCATTAACCAGCACATCGCCTTTTGTTTGTTTCAGCACTCCACAAATGATGTTCATGGTAGTGGATTTACCGGCCCCGTTGGAGCCCAGCAGGCCAACAACTCCCTGGCTATGGATCTCAAAATTTATATCTCTGACCGCCCACTGTGAGTTATAGCGATGAGATAAGTTTTCAACTTTTACAATGGCGTTTTCCATTCATTACGGATTGTTTAATAAATAAAATAGCAGTGCAAGGTGTTGCTTACACGATGCTTTGTTATTAATAAAATGTTATGAAGATGACTGCCGATGTGATGTTTCCCGGGATTTGATCCCCGGGAAACGGTCACGGGCAAAGGATTAATAGGTGGCGTTGGCAATAGCGCGAACGTCTATACGATATTTTGTTTTATAATAGTTAACCAGAATATCAAACTTCTCTTTGATCAGCGGGTAAGTGAGATAAGGCGCTATCTGTGCATCTGTCCTTTGCGTGATGTTCAGGATAAAGGAATTGATATCATTTGATTTGGCAGTGGTCCAGGAATAGGTGCCGTTATGCCATTCAAAAGGTGCGCCGGATACCGCGTTATAGGAAGATGGCAGAAAGCCTTTCTCCCGGTAAGCCTCTACGTTGGCAGGGTTGGCTGCATTGATCGGCGTTGCGGGAGCGGCGGCGGTGTAATTGCTGATGGTGTAGAACTCTGCAGGGATATCAAGGATATTATTACTGATATAATAATTCCAGATAGCAGCTGTGAGAGTATTCTTTTTCTCCACCTTTTGTGCGGGTGTCATAGTACGCAGGGATGCGTTCATGCCGGCGAACGTAATGGATTTTCCCACTATTTTGAAATCGAAGTAAAGATATTCCCTGCCCGGGGGATAACCGGTCCTGTATTGTTTGATAGTATCGGCCATCAGTACACGGTAGGGGATTCCCTGTTCTTTCTTAAAGTCTTCCGGCAGGAATTTTAACCAGATATCGTTCAGGAAATTGAGCATATCACCTGTATAAGCGGGATCGCCCAATACGGCTGTATCAATCCTTGAGGCGCTGCCCCCGGCGGATTGCATCCATTCAAAATCCTTTTGTGTAAACACATAAAGGAAATATGATCCATAATTGTCGTAGAGCTGCTGGATTTTATCATTCGCCTCTTTAGGTGCATTTCCCTGCGGCAAAACATAGTCTGGTGCTATTGGCGTAAGAGGACCTATTTTATGATCCTTCGCGCAGGAGAATAATAATATACTGGAGATGCAGCCAATAAGAAATATATGCTTCATGTGATAATGGTATTGCTTGTTTAACATTTACTGCCCGATCCTGTCCGGCATAGTAGCGGATGGATTTTGTTTCAGCGCGGGATTTCTCTCGAGCAAACTGGTAGGAAAAGGCAGTGTATACATCGGATCTTTTTCTTTCAGCGTGTAGTGGAGAATTGCTTCACCCAGTTCATGCTGATACCGGTGTGTGATAGCAGGCATGCCGTATCGCCGGAGATCAAACCAACGGAATCCTTCCAGGAAAAATTCTTTGCGGCGTTCCAGGCGTACTGCTGCAAGCAGTGCGTCTTTGTTGCCAATGCTTTCATCTGTATAACCAATGATACGGGTGCGGCGCAGGTCGTTCAGGTCTTTCATTGCAGCCGGCAGTTTGCCCAGTTGCACATTAGCCTCCGCCCTGTTCAGCAGTGCTTCTCCGGTACGAAGGCATTGAACCAGCTCTCCGTTCACGTTTGTATATTTATTAATGAGGGGAGTGCCATTTGAATTGGAGATACCGTATTTGAAGCGTACATCATTATCCTGGTCAAAAATTGACCGGAATTCGGCAGACGGAATATAGCTGTTTTGATCTCCTGCCTGTGATCTGCCGCCAAACATCCATTCAACTTCCGGGTTGGTGTAGGTGAGCCAGTTGCCGGAGGTGATCCCGGTCATGTTCATCAGTACACCTGCCTGTTCAAATACTTTATTGGCTTCTGTTACACATTCCTCCCACTTTTCCATATAGAGGTATACCCTTGATAAAAGGATATGAATGGCCGGCTGATTGATGTGGAAATCCCTGCGTGCAATAGGCAGTGGATCCATCAGGGTGGATGCCTCTTTCAGGTCGTTTACAATTTGCTCATATACTTTAGCAACGGTGGCCTGCTGCATATATTCCGCGGAAATATCGGAGGTCAGTTTTAAAGGTACAGCAAGAGATTGCGGATTACTGTTGTAAGGCTCGCCATAAAGATTAACCAGCCGGAAGTAATAGAAGGCGCGAACGGCAAGTGCTTCCGCTCTTACCCTGTCTTTTTCCTGCCGGCTGCCAATAGCAGCGTTGATATTATCCAGTACGGCATTGCATCCTTTTATCAGCTCATAAAAAGTATAGTAGGCGGTGTTGGCGGGATCTGTGCTGATAAGATCTCCCAGGCCGTTCCTGTCAGCCAGTGTTGGTTGCCAGGTATAGTAGAGGTAGTCCGTTTTAGCCCCGGGAGTTCCTACAATGGAATATGGAGTGCCAATTCCCCATTCAATATTAAAATCCACATCGTCATCCATGAAAGAAACGAAATCGGTAGGGTCTTCGTTTCCTATGTAACCTGATCCCATCAGTAACTCCCTGAAATCGGCGGCTGTTTTCGGAATTATTTCACTCTGGGACTGTTCTTCAAGGAATTTTGAACAGCTGCTGAATACCAACAGCGTAAATACAGAGAGAACAGAGAATAATTTATATTTCATGCGCTTCAATATTAGAAAGTCATATTAAAAGATAATGACGCCGTTCTGCGTGCAGGCCATCCGTTTGTTTCAGGATCATAACCTCTCCATGCATCATCAAAAGTCAGCAGGAACGGGTTGGTCATGCTGAGCGATGTGCTAAGGCGTTTGATATGTACCTTTTTCAACAATGCCTGTGTAAATTCATAGTTCACTGCAATCTGCCGGCAGCGGATAAAATCTGCATCTGCCACCATGTAATCTGATTGATTATACAGCTGGTATGGTGTTGCTATGAACAGATTTGGTGTAGGCATAGTTAGCTCTATCCTGCGTGGATTTCCAGGGGGAACAGCCGGAACATTGGTATGTAATTCATCACCTGGCTGTTTCCAGCGGTCGTTCAGGATTCTTGGAGCGTTTTGCTCGGGAGTGGGCGCTCCGGAAGGGTTATAGAAAACCGGCAGGCGTTTTTGATTGCCGAAAGCCATGGCAAACTGTGCACTCACCGAAATGTTCTTATACCTTAACATGGTGTTGAATCCACCGGAAAAATCAGGTTCCAGTTTACCCGGTTTTTACCAGGTAATCGAGGGGATTCTCCGTAGGTTTAATATCCAGGTTTTTGAAAGTAGGTACACCGTTAAAATGGTTTAAGCCTGCGTAAGCATAGGAGTAAAAGGTGGAATAAGCTTGTCCGTTCACAATAGCCGTTCCGTTCAGATAGTCCTCCAGGGTGTTGATCCTTTCATTTTGCTTCAGCTTATTCCTGGCAAGACCTGTATTTACAGAAAACTGCCACATGAAATCTTTGGTACGCACCGGTATAACGCTTACAATAAGATCGTACCCGGTGTTTTCCATCAGGGAGCCAAATACAGTAGCGGCATTCATTCCGTTTTCCACCGGTACCTGCCGGGAAGCGAGGATATTACTGCTTTTCTTATACCAGTTGGCGGTAGCGCTTACACGGCCGTTGAACAGGGCTACATCCAGCCCGAGGTTCCATGTTTTTGTTTTTTCCCATCCCAGTTCGGGGTAAGGTAAAGATTTTATATTCAGGATATACTGCTTGAATATATTGCTAAGTCCACCGTCGGTAGCGATCAGGTAAGGTGATACTTCTTCCACTGCCATTCCCTGGTAACCATAGCTGGCAGATACATCAAAGGCGTTCAGCCATTTTGCCGCGGTCATGAATTTTTCATTCGCAACACGCCATTTTCCACCCACCGACCAGGTTGGCTGGAATCGCTTGTTTTTATCTTGTCCGAATCGGTTGGAGGCATCCAGTCTCGCGTTGAAATTGAATACAAAGCGTTGATCAAAACCATACACTGCAGAAAAGTATTCACTCAGGTAGTTACTTTTCTGATTAACGATCCCCGAATTGGTACGCATGAGATCATACAGGTTATCTTTGGCTACAGAGTTCATTGCCGGCATGGTGGGAACAGGTGCATAGCTTTCACCGCGGTAACGGAGATAGCCATAGCGGGTATCGGTGTTACCCTGGGTCAGCGCGGATCTTGCTTCAATACCTCCCTGGAGCGTCACATTGTGAACCTTTCCCAATAACCGGTTGTACACCAGGCTGTTTCGCCAGGTATACCCGTTGTTATTGGCATTCTGCAATTGCACCAGTCCTCCGAAAGGCAGGCGGCTGGCGAGCTCCTGTGGGGAGTTCGACAATACGCTGCCAAACTCATATCCTCTTGTTTGGGTGATATAGTAAGATAATTCTGTGGCGTACGATTTAACACCGGAATTTGTAAGTGTATAAGATAACAAGCCCTGGTACTGCAGATCCTTTGTTATCTGGAGGTTTACATCGGCGGTGGTAGACAGGTTAGTGGTTACATTTTTGTTGCCTGTGTTATTAAGTTCATTCTGAATGTTATACAGGTAACTGGTATTACCGGGATAAACGGTGCTTGGTTCTCCTCTTTTTTCGTGGTAGAAGAGCGAACCATCATCATTGTACATAGGAATGGTCCTGGCAGTGTTATAAGCATAAGAGAACGGATCCACTTCATAGGCAAAACCATCTGTTTCGCGCCTGCTTCCATTCAGCATCAGGTTTACGGTGAGCCGTTTTCCCAAACGGAGCGTTGTATTGGAAGATGCCGCGAAAGAGGTGAGGTCATTACCTTTGGCTTCACCATTCTGCTGCTGCATGCTGAATGAAGTTCTGTTCGAGATCTTTTCATTACCGCCGGAAAGGCTCAGGCTATGATTCTGACTGAACGGATTACGGAACAGCAGGCCAAACCAATCCGTATTTCGGGTTTCCAGTTTCCTGTACATTTCCGTATAAGTGGCGTAATCAATCTCTTTCCGCTGTAACTGCTGGATCAATTTAGCATAACCGATTGGCAGCACATCGGAGGTATAGCTGTCGCGTGCTTCGTATACTTCTTTTGAAAATTGCATCAGCTCCTGAGAATTCATCAGGTCGAAGTCGCCATAGGAAGGCCTTTGGCCAACGGTGAAGGAAGAGTTATAAGAAACAGATAACTGGCCGGGCTTAGGCTTTTTTGTAGTGAGTACAATTACCCCGTTGGCAGCCTGTGAGCCATAGATGGCGGTTGCCGAGGCGTCTTTTAATACCGTGATGGTTTCAATATCATTTGGATTCAGCCAGGAAATAGCATTGGAAGCGATCAGGCGCAGCTCTGTCATATCTCCTGCCAGTGAGCCGCTGCCATTGGGCATTGGTAAAGGATCGCGCTGGATCACACCATCTACCACCCAAACCGGTTCCTGGTTGCCAAGAATAGTAGAAGTGCCGCGGATGCGGATCTTAGGGCTGGAGCCCACCTGGCCCGATTGCACCATTACCGACATGCCCGGCACCACGCCCTGCAGCATCTGGTCGATGCTGGTTTCACCGGCGATCTTTATATCATCTGCTTTTACAGAATAAACAGCACCCACGTAGTTGCCTTTGTTAACGTTCATATAACCGGTGATCACCACATCTCCTATCTCCATATCCTTCCTGTGCAGCGTGATATTCATCACCAGGTTATTGCCATCCGTTACCAGTAACGACTTCGACTGGTCTTTATCCACCGTATAGGCGGTGTAGCCGTTCGTTCCTTTACGCACGCCGATTTCCAGCGTTTCATACCCCAGCATAGTGATGAGGAGCACGGTATTTTCAGGGAGATGGGTAAAGTAAAAAGCCCCATCAGAAGAAGTGACCGTTCCGGTAACCGTGTTCTTTATCCGGACAGAAACGCCCGGAAGCAGTTCACCGGTAGTGGACCGGATCACCCCGCTGATGGTGGTTGGAGGCGCCGGAATAGTCAGGACATCGGCGGAAGGAGGAGCCTTGCGCGACAAAACAATTGTTTTGTCTTTGATCAGGTAAGTAACAGGAAGATCCTTCAATACCATATCCAGCAAGTCTTTCAGCGGCATATCGCGTACTGAAAGCGATACGCTCTGTGCGTCGCTGATAGTGTTGGTATTGCTGAAAATCACATAGCCTGTTTGTTGTTTAATGGCAGTAAATACTTTTTTGATAGGTATAGTTTTACCCGATAGCGTAACGGTTTGTGCATGTCCCGAGGCATTTGCCTGGAAAATGGCGGCTGCTAATAAAATGACAGTTAGTCTCATTACCAGAAAGATTTTGGTTAGGCCCATCTGTTTTCCCGGGCGATCGGGCGGCCAATAGCATTTTTTTTGCATAAATTGCAAGGGATTTGGTTGTTAATAAATGTGAATTGCAATAAACCGTTTAGAAACCAACTGAGTCAAATACACCGTCACGGCCGCAATCCGTGACGGTTTTTTCTTAGTGGTTGGTTTGATTCAAATAAATAGCCTGGCCGGGCCATAAAGGCCCCTGCTGTGTTGCTCCGGTGCAGCGTATCTGGTACTTATTTATTCAGCACAATCAGTTTGCGCCCTTCTACTCTAAAGTCTACTTCTGTTCTTCTTAATATTTCCAGCAGGTCCGAAAGGGAAATCTGCCTGCTCATTTCTCCTATAAATTGTATATCCGGTATACCATTTTCATATACTACATCTATATTATACCATCGTTCCAGCTGTCGCATTACTTCTTCAATACCGGCGCCTTCAAAATTGAACAGGCCGTTTTTCCAGGCCATGGTTTTTTCCATGTCAGGATGATTGATAATTTCAATGTTCCCTACCGGTTTATTTGTACCGGAGGCTGTGCTGATCTGTGCCTGCTGACCTGGTTTAAGGACAATGCTGGCGGGATGAGTAGCTACTTTTATGCTTCCGTTAAGCAATGTTGTATTGATCGTTTTTTCATTCTCGTAGGCATTTACGTTAAACAACGTGCCCAGTACTTCTATGGATGCCTTATTATTTACATTCACCAGGAAAGGTTTGCCGGCATCTCTGGCTACTTCAAAACAAGCTTCCCCGTATACCTCCACTTTCCGTTCATTGCCGGTAAAAGCGGTAGGGTAACGGATAGAGCTGGCTGCATTTAACCAAACTTTTGTTCCATCGGGCAGTGTTACTTCGAACTGCCGCCCTTTAGGCGTAGTCATTTTGTTGTATTGAATACCACCAGCAGCTTCACCTGAAGGATCATACTGTAGTTTTCCGTCAGATAATACCACGGAGGTACCGCCCTGGTGCGCCACTACACCGCTGGCCATACTGTCCAGCACCACCTGGCGCCCGTCGGCCAGTGTAAGTATAGCACCCTGTGTGCCCGGAGTGATCTCCACTGCCTTTGTCGCTACTGGCGCCGGCATATCTTTTTTATTCACCAGGAGGTAAGCGCTTCCTGCAAGTAACAATGCCACAGCGGCAGCCCAGCCCCATCTACGTATAAAATGGACGCGGTGAACCGGTGTCATTACAGGTCCCTCAAATGCAGGGACCTGTTCACTGATCCTCCTGGAAATCCTGTTGGTATCATATGCATAGAACTGTTGAAGACTGGCCACCAGCTGCTGCGGGTCGTTGAGCTCCGCAAAAAGACGGCGGTTATCTTCGGAGGCATTGATCCATTCCGTTAATGCGCTTTCTTCCTCCGCATTCAAACTATTTTCCAGGTATTTGCCAATAAGGCCGGCTATATAATGATTGTTCTCTGTCATGTTGATACTACTAAAACAACTAACGCTGCTTTTTATACCGCCCTTTTTAAAAAAAAATTACCGTTGCAGCATCAGCAACGCGGAAACCAGCACTGGCAGGGATATGAGCTCGTTTTTTAAAAGCGCGGTCCGTAATAATCCTACTCCTTTTGCCTTTTGGTTCAATACAGTTTGATAGGCCATATTAAGTTCAGCGGCTATTTCCTGTGCGCGTTTTCCTTCAATAACAGAAAGACGAACCACCTGCCGGCATTGTGGCGGCAGCTTTTCTATTTCAAGAAAAATAGCCTGCATGACCTCTGTTTTAATATAGGCTTTTTCCACATCTATGGAAAAGCGGTCGGCATCCCTTTCTATCAGCTGGTGAATATCGCCATGCCTTTTTTGCGCTTTAATATGGTTAAGCGCAGCATTCCTGGCGGCAGTGAACAGGAAACCCTTCAGCTGGGCCAGGGTAGGGAAGTCTTCTTTTTTTTGGAATGCCTGGATGAAACATTCCGAAACAATATCTTCAGCAGCCATCGTGTCGGAGGTCAGCTGTTCTGTGAAAAAGCATAGGGCACGCTGATATAACGCATAAACCTGGTGCAGTGCTTTGTGCTCGCCCTGCTGAAAAGAAGAGATCAGCGCAGTTTCCTCGTATGCTTGGTTGCTTGACAATGCCTTATATAATGTTCATGTTTGGAGGCACAAACTAGAGTAAAAAATCTCAAGGACAAAGCGCTGTTATTAAAATGCTGTGAATTAATTAGTTATAGATGCCGGTAAAAAATGAAGCACCTGCACGGGTATAGCCGATCTTCCTGGGAGGCGGTTGCCGGAACTGCGGTTATAATCAAGCCTTTTGTTGCACATTTTTCCCATAGCAACCGGGGGCTTTGGGTGTAAGGGTTTCCGGGCAGAACCGGCAGGTTTCCCTGTGTATAAAACCTGGCAGATTCCCCGGTTTAACGGGGACCGGGTGGCCGGGTTTTTGTGCCGCTTAGTATGAGTTGCAACCATTTCCTCATCCTTAAAAACCAATTTTATGGCTATCGTAAAAGTAATTGAAGTCATTTCTTCTTCTGAAAAAAGCATTGAAGATGCTATCACTAATGCAGTAACAGAAGTGTCAAAAACGATCCATAATATAGATTCTGTTTTTGTGAAAGATATTAAAGTACATGTAAAAGATGGGAAGATATCTACTTACGGATTAATCTGTAAGGTTTCTTTCCGTATAGATGAAGAGGAACGGAACCAGAAAACGGCATAGCCGTGGCGCAGGTTCCGGTCTGTTTCAAAAAAGGAGGGTATTATGAAAAAGTTATTTTTCTGCTGTTGTACGCTCACGGTATTATCGGGACTGTGGAGTTGTAATAACAGGTCCGCCGACAGTGAAAAGAAAGCTAAAGCCGCTAATGAAGAAAAGATCGACAGCCAGATCATGAGCAACCGGTTGGCCGACACGGCTGTAGCCATTCCTGCCAAAACAGATGCAGACTTCCTGGTGGAAGCAGCCAGTGGAGGCATGACGGAAGTGCAGTTGGGTCAGCTTGCGCAAAGCAATTCTGTAAACCGGGAGATAAAAGCATTTGGAGAGATGATGATAAGGGATCACAGGAAAAACAGGGATAAATTGAAGACCCTTGCGCAAACAAAGAATATTGTGCTTCCTGATGATATCTCCAATCATCAGCAAAGAATAAAAGAACGGCTGGAAAAAAGAAAAGGAGAGGAGTTCGACAGGGCCTATATCAGTCTCATGATTGATGATCATAAAAAAGATATCCGGGAATTTCAAAAGGCAGCAAAAAATGCGGCAGACCCGGAGATAAGAGCTTTTGCCATGGATCAGTTGCCCGTGTTGAATTCGCATCTCGACTCGGCCCGGAACCTGCAAAAGAAGATGGGCATACCTGTTGGCCCGCCGCCTTATGAATAAGGCGCGGATTTTGTCTGACTTAGGATTAAACTGATTACGCTGATTACGCTGATTTGATTACTTTGGATTTAAAATGATTAGGGGGAGATTTAAGCGGATACTTTCGCTTGAATCTACCCCTAATCATTTATAAAATCATTACCAGATCAAATCAGCGTAATCAGCGTAATCAGTTTAATCCTGAGTCAGACAAAATCCGCGTAAATTTTTTTTTGGACAATTCAACATCGGAAATTATATTTGTAGAATAGTATAGTATAGTACAGATGTGAATAACACAAATCAACTGAAAGCACGTTATGAATGACGGGTCGCCACACCGTTCGCCATTCGTATTCCATTTACGTTTTAAATTAAAGAAAATGATTGCCAGACACTTGCTGAAATGCTTTATTGCATTTCTTGCTGCCTTTTGTTTGTGTATACCAGGGTATGCCCAGCAAAAAATATTCAAGGGTAAAGTCATCAGTTCCACCGACAAATCACCGCTACCATTCATCTCCATAGTTGTAAAAGGCACAACCACCGGCGCAAAAACAGATGCTAACGGGCAGTTTGTGCTTAATGCGCCTACGGGCAACAATACAGTGATCGTTTCGGGCATAGGCTTCCGGCAACAGGAACTGGTGCTCACAGAAGATTTCACCACCATTGCGCTGGAAACATCTGTTGAAACACTGAGCGATGTAGTAGTGGTAGGTTATGGCACCGCGAAAAAAGCAACATTAACAGGTTCTGTAGCAGCTGTGAAAAGCGCGGAGATAGTGAGAAGCCCGCAGCCGAATATCTCCAACTCACTCGTAGGCCGTATGCCAGGCCTCATTGCACCCAACACCAGCGGAGAGCCGGGCTACGATGATGCCCGCCTGCTGATCCGCGGTGTGGCCACCACCGGCAACTCAGCCCCCCTCATCGTAATTGATGGAGTGCCCAATGCACTGGGTGGCTTCTCCCGCTTAAACCCCAGCGATATTGAAAGCATCAGTATCCTGAAAGACGCGTCTGCAGCTATTTATGGCTCACAGGCGGCCAACGGTGTTATCCTCGTCACCACCAAAAAAGGAGAAGCCGGTAAAACAAATTTCAGCTTTAATCTTAACCAGGGCTTCATCAAGCCTACCCGGTTGCCGGAATTTGTGGATGCCGCTACCTATGCCACTATCGTTAATGAAATAGGCTATTATAATAATCCTTCACAGGGCACGCACCAACGCTATTCAGAAGAAGAAATAGAATTGTTCAGGAACGGGAAAGACCCGGTATCCTATCCGAATACAAACTGGGAAAAGGAACTGATGAAACCGGTGGCGCCCCAAACTACTGCCAATCTTTCCTTCTCCGGCGGCAGTAACAAACTGTCGTATTACATCTCCGGCGGTTACCTGAACCAGGAAGGACTGTATCGTAACAGCCCTCTCAATTACAAACAATATAACATCCGCGCTAACTTCGATATCAACTTCTCTTCTAAATTCAAGGCAACGGTACAAGTGTCCGGTCGCCAGGAAGAAAAGACTGCCCTGGCTGGTTTTGGCGCATCCAATGTATTTGAGTTCCTTTACCGCACCTACCCAACACTTCCTGCTTACTACCCCAATGGGCTCATGGGCGCGGGTGTGGAAATGGGGAAGAACCCACTGGCAATGGCACAGTTGTCGGGTGCGGATAAAAGACCCATTACCACCGGTAGCATCATCGGAAAGGCAAGTTATGAACTGGCAAAAGGATTATCTGTAGATGGAATGGTGTCTATCGACAAACGTTTTGAATTTGATAAACAGCTGGCCCACAACTGGATCGTATACCAGTATGATAAAGGCGCACAAACCTATGACCCGGTGAAAGGCGGGCCCAATAACCCTTCCCTGTCGGAAAGCCAGATCAATTATACATTGATGAACTCTTTCCTGCGTTTGAGCTATGATAAACACTTCGGTAAACACCAGCTCAGCGCATTTGCGGCGGTACAACAATCTAAAACAACATATGAAACTTTTGGAGCGGCACGGCAGAACTATATTACTACCTTACTGCCGGAACTAAGCCAGGGCGGCGCCTTGCCAACTGATGCCAGCAACTACGGCAGCAGCTATATCATTACCCGCAGAAGTTACTTTGGCCGTATCAGTTACAACTATGCAGAAAAGTACCTGCTGGATGTACAACTCCGTGAAGATGGGTCGTCTATTTTTGCACCGGGAAAGCAATACGGCTTTTTCCCCAGTGCCATGGCTGCATGGCGCATTTCGGAAGAATCCTGGTTTAACAGGAATTCCATCAACAGCTTAAAGATCCGTGCTTCCTATGGCCTGCTGGGAAATGAAAACATTAAGCCGGATGATGCCCCGGGCTATCAATATCTGCAGAACCTCAACCTGCAAACAAATGTGCTGAGCACATTAACCAGCTCAGGCCAGCCTTATGGCGCCAATATTCCCACCATTGTATACGCCAAGCTTGCTAATCCCAACATCACCTGGGAAACTGCCAGGAAAGCCAATATCGGTGTAGACGCATCTTTATTCAATCATTTTAATGTGACCTTAGATGTGTTCAGCGAAACCAGGAACAACATCCTGGCCCCACGGAACCTGAGCATCCCCGGCGTAAGCGGTATCAGCAGCAGCCAGATCCCCGACGAAAATATAGGTAAGGTAACCAACAAAGGCATAGAAGCTTCCGTGATGTATGAAACCCGCTTCAATGATGTGAAATTCAATATCGGCGGTAACTTCAACTTTATCAAAAATAAGGTCATCTTCCTGGACGAAGCACCGGGAACACTCTCCTACCAGAAAGTGGAAGGCCATCCCATTAATGCCGGCCTGTACTACCGCAGCATCGGTATCTTCAAAGACCAGGCACAGATAGACGCTACGCCTCATGCGCCAGGCACAATGCCCGGTGACCTGATCCTGGAAGATTATGATGGAGATAAACAGATCACAGCTGCCGACCGTGTACGGATAGACCAGAACAATATCCCGCAAATCGTATATGGGATCACGTTAGGCGCTTCCTGGAAGAGCTTTGATATCAATGTTTTATTCCAGGGACAGGGAGAATCCGCTCAGTATCTCCTCTGGGAATCCGGTGAATTTGGCTCTTTTCTCAAGGAATGGGCAGATAACCGCTGGTCGCCGGAAAACACCAGCGCTTCCTGGCCACGGCCGGTGTCAAGGCCCAACTCCAGCAATCTTGGCGCTTATCCAAGCACTTTCTGGAACTGGAATACTTCTTTCATCCGTCTGAAGAACCTGGAAATAGGCTACAACCTGCCCGCAGCACTGGTATCCAAAGCATCTATCAAATCAGCCCGCTTTTATGTGAATGGCTTTAACCTGCTCACCTTTACAAGAGTGAAACAGATAGACCCGGAAGGCACAGACGGCAGCGGGTATTTTTACCCGCAGCAAAAAGTGTTTAACGTAGGCGTGAACGTGAATTTTTAAGAGGGAGAAATAAATCATTTACTATTTCAATTGCAAAGAAATGAAGACTAAAAATATTTCACTGATCCTGGTAGCTGCTGCCCTGGTTGCATTGGGAGCATGTAAAAAGGATTTTCTGGATACCACGCCTACCAGCATCATCACTGATGCAGCCGTATGGGGCGATTCCTCGCTGGCGGAAGCATACATTACAGGCCGTTATATTGGCGTGGGCGGCAACAATGATGGAGGAAAACCCGGCTTTGGCCGCGGCTTTGAAGACGCCTGGATGAGCTCTGTAACAGATGAATCAGTGGTAGTATGGGATAACAATACCTGGTTTGTACAACAGGGCGCCCTCACACCCGACAGAACCGGCTGGATGAGCGATACCTGGGTAAGAAGCTATCGCAGCATCCGCGAAATAAACTACGCACTGGCCAACATCGATAAGGTACCGATGAGCGATTATGGTAAAGAAAGATTGAAGGGCGAGCTCCATTTTATCCGTGCCTACCGCTACCAGGACCTGATCCGTAATTTCGGTGATGTACCCCTGGTAGGCGATCGTGTGTACAACCTGGACGATACCAATTTCGATTCGCTCTTTATCCGCAAACCGGTGCAGGAATGTATTCAGTATGCAGTGAGTGAACTGAATACGGCGGCTACCATGATGCAGGATAAAAGCTATCCCATTGGCCGCGGTTCCTATGCCGCCGCACTGGCATTGAAAGCACGCCTGCTGTTATATGCTGCCAGCCCCTTGTATACCAATAACGTGAACGATAAAACGAAATGGGCGGCTGCCGCCTCCGCTGCCCAGGCAGTGATGGCGCTGAATAAGTTTACATTGTACAATAATTATAAAACCTTATTCACCATCAGCGGTACCAGTGAGGATATTTTTGAAAGAATATATTCCCCTACCAATGAGCACACCAACCTTGAACTGGTAAACGGGCCTAATGGCTATGGCGGATGGGGCGGTAATACTCCCATGCAAAACCTGGTAGACGATTATGAAATGGCGGATGGCTCCCGGTTCGACTGGAACAATCCTGTTCAAAAAGCAAATCCTTACCAGAACAGGGACCCCCGTTTTTATGCCAGCATACTTTATAACGGCGCTCCTTACAGGAACCGTAATGTGGAAACATTCCGTCCCGGTGGTAAAGACAGTAAAGATGGTAATGGCAACTGGAATACCAGTCCTACCGGCTATTATGTAAGAAAATACATCAACGAGGGCAACCCTGTGGAAAACCCGAACCAAACCGCTTACCAGCCCTGGAAATATCTGAGGTATGCAGAAGTGCTGCTGAACTATGCAGAAGCGCAGAACGAAGCAGCAGGGCCGGATGCCACTGTATATAAAGCAATAAACGACATTCGCGCAAGGGCCGGGATGCCTGAGCTGCCGAAAGGGCTTTCAACTGATAGCATGCGTATCCGTATCCGCAATGAGCGCCGCATTGAGCTGGCCTTTGAAGAGCACCGTTACTTTGATGTGCGCAGGTGGAAAATTGCAGAAATAACAGAGAACATTCCTGCATACGGCGTATTGCCCTCCAAACAACCGGATGGCGGTATCGTATATACAAGGATCATTGCGCTGGATAACCGCAAGTTTGATAAGGCAAAGAATTACTGGGTACCTATTCCCCAGTCAGAAATTAATTCATCCGGAAGAAAGCTCCGCCAGAACGACGGCTACTGAGCTTCTTTTTATAAACAATACGGATAACGGTACACCGTTATCCGTATTGTTTATATATTACTGTAGCAATTAGCTTAAAAAGATTTTTTTCATGATACGATCCATTCATTTGAAACGGAGCTGCTGGTTACTGGCAATAACTTGCGGGCACGCCGCTGCACAGGATGTAAAACCTGTTACTATACCCCTGGAATCAAAGAACAATGCCATGGTATTACAGGTAGATCCCAAAGGGCAACTATCTACACTCTATTTCGGTACAAAGCTATCCAATGCCGCAGAATACAGCCAGGTACCATCGGCCTATAAACAAACGGAAGATTACTCAGAAGTAGCCGGCGCCGCCTATACTGCCGCTGGTACAAAAAGCCTGCTGGAACCCGCTATCGCAGTTACACATACAGATGGCAACAATGGATTGGATCTCCGTTATGTAAGCCATAAAACAGTCTCCCGTGGACCCGGTATAGAGGAGACCAGCATCCTGCTGAAAGATCCTGTATACCCCTTTGAAGTAACCTTGTATTATAAAATATACAAAGCGGAAGATGTGATAGAGCAATGGTCCGTGATCAGGCACCAGGAAAAAGGAAATGTTACCCTGCAGAAATTTGCCTCCGCCAATCTTTATCTCAAAGCCCCGAAGTACTGGCTCAGGCAATATCACGGGGATTGGGCCAAAGAAATGCAGCCGGAAGAAACCCCGCTCACGCATGGCATTAAAACCCTCGATTCCAAACTGGGCACCCGCGCCAACCTGTTCCAGCCACCGGTATTCATGGTATCGCTCGGGCAGCCGGCTACGGAAGACCAGGGCAGTGTGTTGTATGGCTTAATGGAATGGAGCGGCAATTTCCGCATCGACCTGGAACTTGACAACCTGGATAACTTACGTATCATAGCCGGGATCAATAATTACGCATCTCCCTATATATTAAAAACAAATACCGCTTTTGAAACGCCGCCTTTCCTGTACACCTTCTCCGATAAAGGAAAAGGAGAGGCCAGCCGCAAACTGCAAAGCTGGGCCAGGAATTACAAAGTGCTGGATGGCAAGGGCGGCAGGCTCACGTTATTAAATAATTGGGAAGCCACTTATTTTAACTTCAATGAAGATGTACTGAAAGGATTACTGAAAGATACCAGGGACCTGGGCGTGGACCTGTTCCTGCTGGATGACGGCTGGTTTGGAAATAAATTCCCGCGCAACAGCGATCACGAAGGGCTGGGCGACTGGCAGGAGAACCGTACCAAACTACCTAACGGCATCGCGGCCCTTGATAGCATGGCGCAGGCCACCGGCGTAAAGTTCGGTATCTGGATAGAACCGGAAATGATAAGCCCGAAAAGCGAATTGAGCTCCCAACACCCTGATTGGGTACTACGACAACCAGGCAGGGAAGAACATTACTTCCGCCACCAGCTGGTGCTGGACCTTAGTAACCCGAAGGTGCAAGACTTCGTTTTCAGCGTGGTGGATTCCCTGTTTATAAAAGCACCCAAACTATCTTATATCAAATGGGATTGCAACGCGGTGATCTATAACGCATGGTCGGCTTACCAAAAGCAGCAGCAGTCGCAGTTATACGTAGAATATGTAAGAGGGCTGTACAAAGTGCTGGCCCGTGTGCGCGCCAAATATCCCCATGTGCCCATGATGCTTTGCTCCGGTGGGGGCGGTCGGGTAGACTATAACGCGCTGCAGTATTTTACCGAATACTGGCCAAGCGATAACACCGATCCGCTGGAACGGATTTTTATCCAATGGGAAAATTCTTATTTTTATCCCGCTATTACCAGCGCCAACCATGTAACAGACTGGGGCAAGCAACCGATCAAGTTCAGGGTAGACGTAGCCATGATGGGCAAGCTGGGCTTTGATATTGTGGTAAAGGACTTAAAAGAGAAAGAGCTGGCTTTCTGCAAAGAGGCCATCAGTAATTATAATGCTTTGAAAGAAGTGATCTGGCATGGCGACCAATACCGCCTGGCAGACCCGCACGAGGGCAGCGTAGCGGCAGTAATGTATGTGAATGAAAAGAAATC
Source organism: Chitinophaga sp. OAE865 (assembly GCF_040546735.1). NCBI lineage: Bacteria > Pseudomonadati > Bacteroidota > Chitinophagia > Chitinophagales > Chitinophagaceae > Chitinophaga > Chitinophaga sp. OAE865. The sequence goes on from NZ_JBEPOF010000001.1 coordinate 2,583,537, forward strand.
TTCCGGCGTACTGTTCAACTACCTGGTTAATTACCGGTATGGAGAAGGCAGTAAATTCCCCATCCGTTTAAAAGGCCTGGACCCCGCAAAGAAATACCGCCTGGAAGAAATCAATGTATATCCCGGTGAGGCATCAGCCATACAGGGGAACAACACATTTACCGGCGAATTTTTAATGAATATCGGGTTTAATCCACAACTGAATGTTAAAAGAACCAGTGTGGTGATCCGGATCAGCGAAGTTTCCTAATCATCATCTATGAATAATTTCCAGTTAGAAGAACATCCACATCAGCGTCTGAATATCCTGACAGGCGAGTGGGTATTGGTATCGCCACACCGTACAAAAAGACCGTGGCAGGGTAAAGTAGAAAAAATAAATAAAGACCCGCTGCCGGAATATGATGCCGCATGCTATTTGTGCCCGGGCAACAGCAGGATGGGCGGGGATCTGAACCCGGCTTACACCGCACCTTATGCATTTACCAACGACTTTGGCGCACTGATAGCAGATACGCCTGCCGGCGCAGATATTATCGACAACTTACTGCACGCACGCGGTGTGAAAGGCACCTGCCGCGTGATCTGTTTCTCACCCCGGCATGATCTTACGCTGCCGTTGCTGGAGATAGATGACATCCGGAAAGTGATAACGCTGTGGCAGGATGAATACCGCCAGCTGTCTGCCGACAAAGACATAAAGTATATCCAGATCTTTGAGAACAAAGGGGATATCATGGGCTGCAGTAACCCCCATCCACACGGGCAGATCTGGGCAACGAGCGATTTACCGGCAGAACTGATCAAGGAAACATCTCACCAGAAAAAATATTACGAAGCTACCGGCAAAAGCCTTTTGCAAAGCTATGTTGCCCTGGAGAAGGAAAAACAGGAAAGGATTGTTTGTGAAAATGAGCACTTCATAGCACTGGTGCCTTTCTGGGCAGTATGGCCATTTGAAACGATGATCATCAGCAAACGGCATGTAACCAACCTGCTACAGTTTGATGAAGCGGAGAAAAATGCGCTGGCAGATATTTTAAAGAGACTGACCATTAAATATGATAATCTTTTTGAAACCTCTTTCCCTTACTCCGCCGGTATGCACCAGGCGCCCGTAAATTCCGGAGATCATCCCGAATGGCACTGGCATATGCATTTTTATCCGCCACTGCTGCGTTCTGCCACCGTGAAAAAATTCATGGTAGGATATGAGCTGCTGGCCAGTCCACAGCGCGATATTACGCCGGAATGGGCCGCGAAGAAGTTACAGTCGCTCCCCGAGATACATTATTCACAGGCAGTTGCAGGTATGGAAAAAACACAATAGCTTAGTAGGATAGTATAGTACAGTCAATTTTTCCTTACATGCAGGACGTATACGAACAGATACATGAACTGGATGGCATTCCAGGCCTCTCCAAACACGAACAGTTTGTTCAGGGAATTATTAATGCCATTAACTCGAAACTGTTATCGAGAGGCGATTCCCTGCCTTCTGTGAATAACCTGATCGGGGAACTTGGTTTTGCAAGGGAAACTATTGCCAAAGGCTATAAAGAACTGGTGGAAAGAGGCATTGTTGCCTCACAGAACAGGAAAGGTTTTTTTGTAAGCAGCGATGATACAGGGCAGCAGCTGAAAGTAGCGCTGCTGCTGTTTGCATTCGATACCTTCCAGGAAACATTTTATAAAACCTTCCGGGCTGATATTGGTGGAAATATCCAGCTGGATGTATTCTTTCATCATAACAACATCGAGGTATTTGAAAGCATCGTAGCGTCTGTAAAAGGCCGTTACGGGATGTACGTGGTGGCGCCTATCCCGCATCCCAGGACAGCGGAGATACTGAAAGGCCTGCCAATGGATAAGTTCCTGATGATTGACCGGTACGAGCCGTTGCAAACAGACTGCTCTTACATTGTGCAGGAGTTCGGGGAATCTTCCTACCGGGCTTTTTCCGCGCTGGCGGATACTATCCGGCAGTTCGATGAAATGATCTTTTACTACCGGCCATCTACCGATACGCCCATAGAAATACTGAAAGCGTTTAAACGTTTCATAAAGGATCATAAGATCAACGGGGTGATTAAAACGGAGTATGAGCCCGGAACCGTTGTCAAAGGGAAAGTATATTATACCATCAATAATACGGAACTATGGGCCATCCTGAAAGATTGCGTGGAAAAGAAACTGACGCTGGGCAAAGACGTTGGCATTCTCTCCCATAATGATGATGTGGTGAAAGAAATTATCTGTAACGGCATCACTACTTATTCCACCGACTTTAAACTGATGGCGGAAAAGGCAGCTGCTTTCGTGCTGAACAGGGAAAAGATCCAGGAAACACTGCCTACTGTGCTGATAAGAAGAAAATCTTTGTAACTGTAATATTAATGCCTCTTTCTACTATTATAAGTTTTGCATTTTTTGTAGTGCTCATGACGGTATTGTCGTGGTACATTACAAGAAGGCACCAGTTGAAAACTGCGGCCGACGTATTTCTCGGCAGCCGCAGTTTAAACTGGCTGGTAATAGGCGGTGCGCTCATTATGACAAACATCAGCGCCAACCAGTTTATTGGTGAAAACGAATCTGTTTTTATCAACAACATGTCTATTATGTCCTGGGGAGTTACTTCAGTATTTGCCATGCTGCTGGTAAGTGAATTCCTGATGCCCATTTATCTCCGCATCGGAGCCGTTACCACGCCCGATTTCCTGGAGGTAAGATACGACAGCGGTACCAAGAAGATTGTATCTGTTATTTTCCTGCTCAGTTACCTGGTGAACCTGATCCCGGCTGTGCTGTATGGCGGGGCAGTAGCATTCAACGGCATTTTTCACCTGAATGAGCTGCTGCATCTCAGCTACTGGTCCACTATCTGGATGCTGGCCTGCCTCATAGGCATCACCGGCTTTTTTTATAACGTGCTGGGCGGCTTAAAGGTGATCAGCATTTCAGATACGCTGCTGGGCGCCGGTATGATCATAGGTGGACTGCTGCTGCCTTATTTCGGGTTTAAATACCTGGGGCATGGCGATGCGGAAACAGGCTTGCTTACGGTATTGGGAAGTCATACGGATCACCTGAATGCCATCGGATCAGTGCACGATGCTATACCTTTCAGCACTATTTTTACCGGTATGCTGCTGGTGAATATTTACTATTGGGGCATGGAACAGTTCATTGTGCAGCAGGCGCTGGGCTCAGTGAACCTGGAGCAAAGCCAGAAAGGAATTGCGCTGGCATGTTTGTGTAAACTGTTATCGCCGCTTATGCTCAATATTCCCGGCCTTATTGCAGTGCACCTGTACCTTCATCCTCAGGCAACGGCAGAAATATTTCCAAGGATGGCCGCCGATGTGCTGCCGCCGGTATACACCGGTTTAATTGCCGCCATCGTTTTTGGCGCGGCACTCAGCACTTTTAATGCAGGGCTGAACAGCGTGGGCACCCTGTTCACCATGAACCTGTATAAGCCCTTTATGATAGCCCGTAAAGGCAGCGTGTCCGACAAGGAACTGATCAGCCGTACCCGCCTGTTCCAGGTATTGGTATTGATGTCCGGTATTATCATAGCGCCTTTTATCATGTTGTTCAAAGGCGGGTTTTATAATTATATACAGATGCTGGCAGGATTTTTCAGCATCCCTATTTTTACCATCATGGTAGTAGGCATGGCTACCCGGTATGTGCCGCCGGTAGCGGCCAAAGCCGGACTGGTATTTTTCCTGGCCATGAATGTGTTACTGCAATGGGTGTTTGATACAGGCATCCATTACCTGCACCTGCTGGCCATCACATTTGTGGTAACAGCACTGCTGATGCTGATCATCGGCAAAATAAAACCCAATGGCAGTACCTTACCAGCCAGCGGTGATCCCTGTTGTATCTGTAGAGCCGTGGAAGCACCGGCATTGGTACAGCGCTGCTTTACTGATACTAATGGTATTGTTATTTATCATCTTTTCACCACTAGGACTTGCAAAATGAATAATGCGCTGATCTGGTTCAGGAACCTTTTACCTGTTACAGGAATGCTTTGCCTGTTAACACCGCTGTACGCCCAACAGGCGGCTCATGTAAAAAATATTCCCTTTGGGAAAAACAACCATATTGCTTACGACCTACATAAAGGCACTTATACCGTGTGGGCGGGGAAAAAAGCGGTGATCCGTAATGCGTTTGCTTTTTATGAAGATGCCGGTAAGCCGGATACCCTTCCTGTACAGCGCACTTTTGCCAGCTCCCGCATAAAAGATGGGACCCGTTATGTGATCACATCTGCCGGTAACGGCATAAAAAAACAACAGGTATTTTATGTTTATAACGGGAAAGAAGGCTTTTATACCTCGCTAACCCTGCAGGGCAAAGGAGCGCGCTCCCGCGCCATGAGCCCTTTAACAGGAGAAGCCGTATTGTATACCAGCGGTGTAGTAGCCCCATTCGATAATGACGCCTGGATCAGGTACCGGGTGGCCAGCCAGCAAGGTCCCGCATTTACCAGCTCGGAGGTAACCGCCTTGTACGATAGCACCACCAATGCAGGACTTATACTGGGATCGGTAGAGCATAACGATTGGAAAACCGGCGTAAAGGTGGAAAATACCCACGTTTCCGTGGTAGCAGGGTGGACAGACAGTCTTATCACCCGCGATAAAATACAACATGGGATCGTTACACAGGGCGATACCCTGTGCAGCTCCCCGAAGATCTTTGTACTGCCTACCGCCAACTGGCGTAAAGGCATGGAACAATATGGCAGCGCCAACCGCCTGGCAGAGCCACGTTATATTTTTGAATGGAAGGGCGCCAAACCCCTGGGATGGAACAGCTGGGGCAGTATGCAAACAAAACTGAACCTTGCCAAAGCCAAACAGGTGGTCGACTTTTTCGCGGACTCCTGTAAAACATTCCGTGGTAAGGACGGCAGCGTTTACATTGATCTCGACTCCTACTGGGACAACATGACCAAAGGCGGTATGACCGGCGATTTCAGCCAGCTCAAAGCATTTGTGGACTATTGCAAACAGCGCGGATGCAAACCCGGTATTTACTGGGCCCCGTTTGTAGACTGGTCAAAATCCTCCCGCACCGTGGAAGGCAGCCATTACAATTATGAAGAAACATGGTCAAAAGTAAACGGACAATACCACGATTTTGATGGCGCCCGCGCCATGGACCCCACGCATCCCGCTACCCGCGAACGCATCGCTTACCTTATCAACCGCTTTAAGGAAACCGGTTTTGAAATGATCAAAATAGATTTTATCGGGCATGCGGCAATAGAGGCAGATACTTATTATGACCCTTCCGTGCATACAGGCATGCAGGCTTTCCGCAAAGGGATGGAGTTCCTGGTAGACCAGATGGACGGAAAGATGCTGGTATATGCCGCTATTTCGCCCAGCCTGGCCACCGGCCGGTATGTGCATATGCGCCGCATTGCCTGCGATGCGTTTAAGAATATCGGTGAAACCGCTTATACCTTAAACGCAACCAGTTTGGGCTGGTGGCAAAATAAAGTATACGATTTTACAGATGCAGACCATGTAGTGTTTGCCGGTGCAACACCCGGTGAAAACAGGGCCCGCCTCACTTCGGCTATCGTTACGGGTACCGTTATTACCGGCGATGACTATTCGGAATACAGCAGCGCTTCCGGCGTGGCACAGCAACTGCTGCAAAACCGGGATGTACTGGAAGCAGCGCAGCTGCCCAATGGATTTGTGCCGGCAGATCATCATAGCGGTGATACGCCTTCCAGCCTGTTTGTGCATAACAGTGGCCGTTATACCTATATTGCCGTGCTGAACTATAACAAAGAGGCAACTACCTTTGAAGCCGGCTGGGAGAAACTGGGACTGGCTAAGGGTGAATATCGCTGTAAAGAACTATTCTCCGGTAAAACATCCACAGAAAAAGACGGGTTCCATTTCAAGGTAGCCGGGACCGACGCCATAATTCTCCGCCTGGAGAAGAAATAAAGTATCATTACCCCGAAAGACAAGCCCTTTATTTTCCATTTTTATCTAACTTTAATAAAAAAAATGGAAAACAAAGGGCTGCTTTTTATTCCGGATATAAGTGGCTTTACCCGTTTTGTGAATGAGATAGAGATTGAGCACAGCCGCCATATCATCCAGCAACTGCTGGAACTGCTGATCAATGCTAACGAATCGGGCCTGGAAGTGTCTGAAGTGGAAGGTGATGCTATCTTATTCTATAAATTTGGATCCCCGCCTGATCTTGCCCAGCTGTATAAGCAGGTGGAAAAAATGTTCTGCGAATTTCACCGCTACCTTGTTAATTACAATCACCGTAAAATTTGCCAGTGCAAAGCCTGTGTATCGGCTGTAGACCTTACCCTGAAAGTAATTTCCCATTACGGCGAGTTCACTACTTACCAGGTGAAAAATTTCAGTAAGCTGATTGGGAAAGATGTGATTGTGGCACATCAGCTGCTTAAAAACGATATTGAACAACATGAATACTGGCTGGTAACAGACAACCTGCTGCGGGATGAACCTCCCGCTGGGCTGGCGCAATGGATGACCTGGGATGCTGCCACCAAACAAACAGAAACAGGTGATATCTCCTTTCACTACACCCATTTAAGCGAACTGCGGAATACACTGCCTCCTGATCCAGACCCGCAAACAGAACTTAACAATAAGGTGAAAATGATTTCCGTGTCGAAAGAGTTTGACACTGATATTAAAACACTTACCTATACCGTAGTGCATTTTGAATTCAGGCACCAATGGCAGATAGGAGTGAAGGGAATAGATGAAGTGGAACATTTCCTGCCTGGTGTTGGCAGCCGGCACCGGCATCTGCTGGACAATGGCAAAGAAGTGATGATGTATACCAGCAGTTTCTCCTATAATCCTGAACAGAATGTGATGTTCAGCGAAACAGATGAGAAGCGGCATAACGCTTACTACTATACGATTGAAAGATTAACAGACCGCAGAGCGCGGTTGACTATAGATTATTATCTTCCTGAAAACTTTGTACGGCAATGGCTTTTCCGGCTAAAAGAAAAGGAAAAGATGACAGCCCGGTTACGCGCTTCTCTGGAAAGGCTTGAGCCTATTGTGATGAATATGGTACTGCCGCTTGATTTTTGATAAAGAGGCCGTCCTGTCAATGACCAGGACGGCTTCATTCCTTTTCTATTCATGAAATACCGGCATGGCGGGGAAATACCATCCGTTGTAAGTCAGCGTTTTTTTCAACGTAGCAGTGGAGGCATCATATAACAGCACCCTGTTGATATCCCCGGTGAAAGAGCCGTTCAGCGTAGTGATCACCAGTTCATTTTTATCCTTGTTATACGCAGCACCAGCTCCATAAAAATATTGTCCGGAAGGCAGGGTAATAAAAGGAGCCGCCAGTGATGCCGTGTTGCCAATAATATAACGGTACAGTTGAGTACCACCGGCAAAGCCATTGTTACGCACAATGTAGACAGCATTTTCTGTAGTGGAAGCAGTAATAGCTGCATGGCGCCATGCTCCCCACGGTGATGCGATGGTAAAAGGCAGTTTCACAGCAGTGCGCACCAGTGTGGCCGGATCTATACGGATCAGGGAATCTGAAGTGGCTGCATATACACCGCCATCCTTCCCAGCAGCAAATGCCAGGTTAGCTGTCCCGAATTTTTTCACTACGGCATAGGTGCTGCTGTTTAAAGCAACGATGCCATCTGTTTGGGACAATACAAAAATGTAGCTGCCGGCTTTTAACATATCACCTGTATAACCTGCAACACCGCTTACTTTAGTGCCCACCGCCAGGGAAGGTAACGTTAACGGATAAACGCCGTCGGCTGCGCTGAGCAGGCCTCGTGTGGCATCCACACCAATAAAGGCATGACCATCGTTGCCGGGAAGTATAGTGATACGGCCGGTTTCCACCAGGCTGCCTGCATCCGTTACTACCAGCGGTCCGCCGGCTTTTACAACAATATACATTTTGCCATTGAAAATGGTGGCGTACTGCAGCGTATTGGAGGGGCCACCTAATGCGCCTGCAGGGTTTTCTGCATGGTATACGTTGGGAACAAGACTATCGCCGCTATAGGAATAGAAATGCAGATCGCCCGTACCATGGCCAAACCATCCCTCATTGGCAATAAAGAACCCGTTGCCATATTTACCTGCAATCAGCGATGCGGTAACGCCGCCGGTACCGGCTTCATTGGTACGTTGGGATCCGAGGGGTTGTAATGCGTCATCTTTTTGACAGGAGGCAACAAACAGCATCATAGCTGCAGACAGAAAGGATAATAACTGTTTTTTCATATTTATTGTTTTGTTAAGAAATACAATACTCTTTTCCGGGGCAAAAACCCTGGAAAAAATGATCATAATACCGGTTATCCTTCCGGCATCACGCCAAAGGCTAAACGAAAAACATAACAGCGCATAAATGCCTGGTAGGCCTACATTCATGGCATTTCACCCGAAAGCGTTGAATGATCAGTTGCAAAAGGCAGGTCTTCTGGCTTACCTGCTTTTCCGGGACCTTCCCATTTGCCGCCTGGCAAACAGTGGTATGGAGTACATCCGGAAAAACAATTTACCTGTTGGTAAATGCAGGCTTACAGCTACGGGGATAGCTCCGGTTTTACACCGGATTCCCTTTTAATCCGCCGCCGGGCGGAACCAAATGCGGAGCAAACCTAAGGTAATTAGGTATAAATGCCAAAATGAAGTGGAGGAGGTTTATTTTGATAGAAGAAATTGATTCATTGCCCTTTATTGCCCCTATATGGCCCCAATGGCCTCTATGTGGCCCCAATATCAGATTGGTTCAGTGTATGAAGTTCCTTTTCCGGTATTTCCAGATTTTTGTATGAATTTTTTTTCATTAACTCTTGTAAATCTCCTGTTGCAGTTCTTTTTGACACACCGGCCAATTCCCGGTATTGTGTATTGCTTATGCTTCCATGTTCCCCAATGTATAAAATAGCTTTACGTTGTCTATCTTCAGGTTCTTCAAACGGCGTGAGCTTATTTGTATACTTCTCTTTTAAAAATGTAATACCAAATCCTCCCTGTTCTAATTCAATTAAAGGTTCCGGCAATCCTGATCCAACGCACGAATCAATAATTTTATTAGTACCTCTGACGGAGACTATCCGGGGATTATAACAAATGTGGATTAACAAATCTGCAAACAATATTGATTAAATATATCCCCCAAAAAAAAAGCGTGATACAACACAAAATTGTATCACGCTTCTATCATCGTATATCTTTACGCAACTTTACCCCTTCATCTGCCACGATTTTGTTTTCGTGAACGCCCTTAAACCCTGGTGAGACAACGTCGCGCCAAAACCAGAGTGTTTCCTTCCTGCCCACGGCAACCCCGCAGAAACACGGTCGCAGCAATTCCAATAGCCGGTACCCGTATTCACCTGCGACAGGATCGCCTGCGCCCTTTCGCCGTTGGAGGAATATACGGAAGCAGTAAGACCATATTCCGTATCATTCATCATTTCAATCGCTTCTTTATCGCTCGCCACTTTCATAATACCTATTACCGGGCCGAAGCTTTCTTCCTGCATAATTTTCATGGAGTTGTCCACATCGGTGAGAATGGTAGGTTCAAAGAAATTGCCTTCATGCTCAATGATATGGCCACCAAGTTTAAGGGTGGCGCCTTTTGCCCGTGCTTCCAGTACCTGCGTTTCCAGCACTTTTAATTGTTCTTTCCTGGTGATGGCGCCAAAGTATACGCCTTCATCGGTAGGCAATCCCAGCTTCCAGGATTTAACGGCTTTTACAAATTCTTCCACGTACTGGTCGTATATTTTTTCATGCACATAAATACGTTCTACTGCGCAGCAGCTTTGCCCGTTATTATAAAAAGCGCCATCGGCGGTAGCCGCCGCTACAGCTGCAATATCCTCAATATCGTCTGTCACGTACAACGGATCTTTCCCGCCCAGTTCCAGCTGGCAGGGTAGCATCCGGGCCGCTATTTTTTCGTAGATGTATTTGCCGGTTTTATAAGAGCCGGTGAAAAAGTATCCATCCACCCGCAGGCCAAGCAGGTTTTCTCCCACTGTTTTTCCACCAATGGCTATTTTAAAGGCATTGTGTTCCAGGCCAGCGTAGTAAAAAAGTTTTTCGATTTCCATACCGGTGAGCACCGCATATTCGGAAGGCTTATAAAGCACGGTATTCCCTGCCAGCAGGGCCGGAATAAAAACATTGACACCTACCAGGTATGGATAGTTCCATGCGGAGATGTTACAGACAATGCCCAGCGGCTCGTAGGAAATTTTTTCTTTTAGTGTATCCGTATTCGTTACCCACTCGTCCGACAGGTATTTTTCTGCATTTTCCAGCATCCAGTTGATCCGGGTAATAGCGCCGTTGATTTCATTGCGCGATTGCTGCAATGGTTTTCCTGTTTCGGAAGTAAGCACGCCCGCCAGTTTCTCTATTCTTTTTTCCAGCTGATCCCTGAAACGCGCAATCACTTTAATGCGCTCTGCCAGTGGCTTCGAGGACCAATGATCAAATGCCAGCCGGAGCAGGGCGGTTTTCTCAACAACCATTGACAAGGTGTCTTCACGGAGAACGGCAAGGGTTTGTGCGGTGGCAGGATTAAAGATTCTCATTTCGTATGGTTTCTTACTGCTTGAAGAAATGTTGTTTTGATCTGTTGGGAGAGCGGGTTGCTTTCTTTCTCCGGCATTCTTTCCGGATGCCATTGCACGCAAAGCATAAAGCCTTTCCCGGTTTTATCTTTGAATTCAATACCTTCTATAATCTCATCGCTGGTATCGGAAGTAGCGCTCACCATAATATTTTTCCCAAGGCTGGCCGGGTGAATGCCCTGGTGATGCGCACTGTTCACCTGCCCTTTTTCCAGGCCGGTAGCCTTGTACAGCAAAGTGTTTTTACGGATGTTTACGCCATGAATTTTATCGCTGCTATCTTTCTTATGGATCCTGTTGGCGGCTTCGCCGATATCTTCATATACTTTTCCGCCTTCCAGTATGTTGATGTACTGTAATCCGCGGCAGATGCCAAGTACAGGCAGCTGATGCTGCTGGGAATATTCGTAAAGACGTTTTTCAAAATTATCCCTTTCAGGTAAAAATTCTGCTGGCCGATGTGGATAATTCTCGGCTCCTCCGTACAGCGAAGGGATTACATCTACGCCGCCGGTGAGCACCAGCCCATCGCAGGTATAGATGTCTTCCGCATTGTTGCGCAGGAAAGACAGGATCACCACTTCCAGGTCATCACCCAGGTCTTCAGGCGTGAACCACTTTTCGTAGTTGGCAAAGCTGGCTTCCGTATAGCTGAGCCCTATCTTTTTCTTCATGTCTATAGCGCGTTTAGGTACAACTGTTTGAAATCCTCCCGTGTAACCGGTTTAGGGTTGTTGGGATGTGCAAAATCCGCCAGTGCAAGGTCGGCCAGTGTTTCCACATGTGCACCGGTAACACCGATATCCCGGAGATGATGCGGTATATTTATTTTTGAATTAAGATCAAAGAGATATTGTACCACTGCTTCGCCGGTTTCTTCCTTTAGCTCCAGCGTTCTGGCAATGCGGCGGAATTTATCTTCAAAGCCCGCAATATTGAATTGCATCCCGTAGGGGATATTCACGGCATTGGCAAGGCCATGATGCGTATCCAGCAGGGAGGAGAGGGGATGTGCCAGGGAATGCACCACACCCAATCCTTTCTGGAAGGCAATAGCGCCCATCATTGATGCCATCAGCATATTACTCCGGCTTTCTATATCCGGGCTGTTAGTGGCTTTTTCCAGTGAGTTTTTTATGAGATAGATACCTTCCAGGGCAATGCCATCGCATAGGGGATGCGGATTTTTTGCCAGGAATGCTTCCATATTATGCGTTAACGCATCCATGCCGGTGGCGGCGGTGATGAATGGAGGCAGATCCATAGTAAGGGCAGGATCAGCAAATACAATTTTTGCCATCAGTTTGGGGGAGAAGAGTATTTTCTTCTGGTGCGTTTCATCATCGGCAATAATGGCGCTCCTGCCTACTTCGCTGCCGGTGCCGGCAGTAGTGGGCACAGTAACAAAATGAGGCACATCGTTGGTCACATATACGTCGCCGCCTATGAGATCATCGTATTTGAAAAGATCTTCCCGGTGATGAACCCTCAGTACAATGGCCCGCGCCACGTCCAGGGCTGCGCCACCGCCAATGCCAATGATGCTGTCACGGCCGGTATTGTCCCAAAGGTCGGTTCCTTTGTACACATCACTCTTCACAGGATTTTTGTGGATATCGCTGAATACTTCCACGGAAATATGGTTCGACTCCAGGTCTTTCACGATCGATTTAAAAAATGATAATCCTGCTATCGTTGGGTCGGTAACGATCATAGGTTTTGATAACCCGTTTTTCTGCAGATAGGCCGGCAGCTCGCTGATCACGCCGGCGCCGAAACGAATAGTAGTAGGAAAATTATACTGAAATGCCATATGCGGTTACTTAGATGATTTCAAAATATCTTTTCAATTCCCAATCGGTCACTGCTTTGGCATATTGCCGCCACTCCCATTCCCTGGTTAACGTAAAGTGTTCAACAAACGCTTCGCCGAACAGCTCTTTTGCAAGGGCCGATTCCTTCATTTGTTGGGTGGCCATATGAAGGTTCTGTGGTAATACACCATTCGAGGTGTCTTTGTACCCATTACCGGTGGTTATTTTTTTCTCAAGCGGTAATTTATTTTTTACGCCATACAACCCGGCGGCCAAACAGGCAGCCAATGCCAGGTATGGATTGGTATCTGAGCCAACTACTCTTGTTTCCAGGCGGGTAGCCTTTTTATCGCCTGGTAAAGCCCGTAATGCCACTGTCCTGTTATCGATGCCCCAGGTGAGCGTAGTGGGGGCCCAGGCGCCTTCCACGAGCCGTTTATAGCTGTTGATAGTAGGAGCTATCATGGGCAGTATCACCGGTAAGCAATACAGTTGCCCCGCAATGTAACTTTTCATGAGGGCGCTCATTTTATGTTCGTCCTGTTCATCATAAAATAAATTCTGCTTACTGTCCGCATCCCACAGGCTTTGGTGTACATGCCCGCTGCATCCTGGCAGGCTTTCATGGATCTTGGCCATGAAGGTGGCCATTACCCCATGCTTGTAGGCAATTTCTTTTACAGCGGTTTTAAATAGTATAGCCTGGTCTGCCGCCTGTAGAATCCCCGCGTATTTAATGGCTGCTTCATATACGCCCGGGCCTGTTTCCGTATGCAACCCTTCTACCGGTATATCAAATTTCACCAGCTGCTCAAACAGGCTGCTCATATATTCATTCTTTAACGCGCTGCGAAGGATGGAGTAACCAAACATTCCAGGCGATAAAGGAGTGAGGTCCCGGAACTGTTTCTGGTGGGCAGTTTCAGGCGTTTCGGTGAAGTTGAACCATTCAAATTCCTGCGAGAAGTACGGCACATAACCACTCTGCTCTGCTGAGGCCAGCACTTTTTTCAGCAGCTGCCTCGGGCAGGCATATAGGGGGGCATTGTTGGCTTCCACAAAATCTCCCAGGAAAAAAGGCACATCATTCTCCCAGGGGATTTTACGGAAAGTGTTGAGGTCAATTTTCACCTGTGCATCCGGGTAACCGGTATGCCAGCCTGTATACTTCACATTGTCATATACCACATCGCTCATATCCCAGCCAAAAGTAACATCACAGAAACCCATCCTGTTTTCTGTTACTGACACGAATTTCTCTGCTGCAATATATTTCCCTCTCAATACACCGTCGATGTCCGCTATTGCCACTTTTACCTTACCGGACGGATGGTTTTTTACATACGTTAATATTTCGGAAGTTGTCATGTGTGGGCAGGTTTAAAGATTTTGTACAACAAAAATGAAACGGTCAGCAGGGAAAAATAGATAATGCCAAGCAGCAGGTTGAAGATAAACATAGCTACTATGGAAATGGTGGCGATCACCAGTGCCACTACCGGGAACACAGGGTAGAAGGCTACCCGGAAAGGCCGTGGCAGTTCAGGCTCCTGTCTTCTCAGAATAATAATAGACACCATGGAAATAATATACAAAGTGAGCGCGCCGAAAACAGATACGATAATGATTTCGGAAGTTTTACCCGAAAGCAAAGCCAGTATCCCGATCACCATATTGCCTAAAAGGGCGTTGGCAGGCGTATGGAACCGCGGTGAAATTTTACCCAGCGCCGCCGGCAGGTTATGCACCCTGCCCATTTCATAAGTAGAGCGCCCCGCTGCCAGGATAAGCCCGTGAAAAGAAGCCACCAGCCCGAATAAACCTACGGTAATGAGCAGGTGGTACATGGGATGGTTGCTCCCGGTAATTTTTGCCAGCGCCAGCGGCAGCGGGGAATCAGAAGTTTCCCCGCTGATCCCGTTCTTATATACAATGGCTTCCCACCCGGCAATACCGGTGGCAGACACAAATATCAGGATACAAAGAATGGCCAGCGTGAGGATAGCCCATCCAAAGCCTTTGCTGATATCGCGTTGGGGATTTTTTGTTTCCTCCGCTACATTGGCAATGCCTTCAATGCCCAGGAAAAACCAGATAGCGAAAGGAATAGCGGCGAAAGCGCCGCCCCATCCAAACGGGAGCGGGTTGCTGGTAAGATGAACAGCCTGGAATTTTGGAAGCGATAAACCGGTAAACAGCAATAATTCCCCAACGGCAAGAATGGTGACAATCACCTCGAAAGAAGCTGCCGCTTTTACACCATACACATTCAGACCGGTAAACACAAAATAAATGGCAACAGCGCTGGTGAGGATAGGTACCTGCGGGAAAAAAGCGTTGAAATAAGCGCCGATGGCAAATGCAATGGCAGGCGGAGCCAGGATGAATTCAATCACCTGGGCTATACCGGCCACAAAGCCGATATTCTTTCCCATTGCCCTGTTTGCATAATCAAAAACTCCTCCTGCCTTGGGGATGGCGCAAGCCAGTTCTGCATAACTGAAAGTAAACGTTACATACATCACCATGATCACAAGCGTAGCAATGGCCATGCCTCCTGTGCCGCCCTTTTCAAGGCCAAGATTCCAGCCAAAATACATACCTGAAATAACGTATCCTACTCCAAGTCCCCACAGCATAAAGGGAGTCAGTGTTTTCTTTAAACCCTTGTTTTGTGTCATTTGAAAGATCTCTGTTGCGTGTATCTGTAATATAGTATAAATTAAAATATTATTTTGCTAACCGCATATCTTTACTGTATGAAACTAATGGCAAACGGACGTATATGGATTGAAACCGAAGAAGGCCCCTTTCTCGGTTACGGCCGTATTGAGCTGCTGGAGAAGATCCGTGAACTGGGCTCACTGAGGAAAGCAGCTGCGGAAATGAAAATTTCCTATCGCCAGGCCTGGGATTTTGTAGACCAGATGAATAAGCGTACCGGTAAACCGCTGGTGAAAATGGAAAGAGGGGGGAAGAGCGGAGGTGGCGCACTGCTCACCCCTGAGGGTGAACAGGCGATAAAATTATTTCATGAGCTGAATACGGCTTTCCGGCAATTCCTTGCTACGCGGAGCGCCAGCTTGAATAAGCGCAAATAACCTTTCCCAGCCGCGCATGTAACAGGCCTGAATAAACGCAATAGACCCCTATTCCTTCGCAAATCGTATGGTCATGGCCGTTACTTCCCATATCCATCTCGCAGGTTTCTTTTCACCGGGAACTACGATCCTGAACGGCCCCTTACCATCAGGCAACGGCTGCCCGTCTACCTTGCCGGCCAGTATCACCACACGGTTGGTAAAAGCGCTGTCCAGTTCGGCCAGGGAAAACAATACCTCATACCCATCGCCCGATTTTACCAGCAGGTATTTCGACATATTTTCCCCTCTCAGCTGGGCTCCCAGCGTTACGCCTGCCTGTTGTAGAATAGTTGTTACCGCTACCCCGGAGTAGTGATGCGGTTTTCCGTCGCGATCGGTGGCGGTTACTTCCGTTTGGGGCATCCTGTCAATGTCGGCAATACTGAGCTTTAACGGGTGTGTTACTTCCCCGTCAACCGAAATGGTTTGTGCAAAAGCGCTGGTGGTGGCAAATGCAGTAATGAATAAGTAAGCAGCGAATTTGTATAGCATGGTGATGTCAGTTTTTTTTATCTGTGCCGCCAATGAGGCGGTAATACCTGTTAGCTGGCCAACGGCCGGTAACTTTTTAAACATAACTAATTCGTTGTTCATTTTTTTGAATAACGGTGATAAAAGCTTGCCTGTACACATCAAAAACAAGGTTACAGAACCGGGAAGGAAAGCGAAAAAAAATAATGTAGCTGCCTGGGTGTATGGTTGATAACGGGTGCAAATTAGTATTAAAAGAAGAGGAAGTCAACGGCCATGGTTTAATTTCTCCGGCGGCCCGGATCCGTTGTACAAAAAAGCATAGCAGATTCCAGGAATGATGCTTAAATTACAGGGGAATAAACCGATGCTTAGATGAAAACTGGAAAAACACTCCCCTCCGCTATCACCATCTTCGGCGCCAAAGGGGATCTGACCAAAAGAAAACTGATACCCGCGCTTTATAACCTGTATACCGATAACCATCTTCCGCCTGTATTCACCATTTATTGCGTGGATTTCCTGCCGGAAGATGAAGCTGCGTTTAAACTGGACCTGCTCGCAGGGGTAAATGAGTTTAGCCGCAACGGGAAAGCAGATGAAAAACAATGGGAAGGATTTGCAAAGAATATCTCCTATCTCCAGGGCGATTTCCTGAAAACGGAAACCTACACCGGCCTGAAAGAAAAGCTGGAAGCATTTGGGAAAAAGCAAAAGCAGCATGGCTCCCGTATCTTTTATTTCGCCGTGGCGCCACGCTTTATTGAAATTATTGCTGAAGGATTGTACAAACACACCATTTGTAATCGCGATGGCCTTGACCGTATCGTAGTAGAGAAACCTTTCGGCTCCGATCTCGAAACCGCAAAAAAACTAAACCGCTTTCTCACCAAACGCTTTGCGGAAAAACAGATCTACCGCATCGATCACTACCTGGGAAAAGAAGCAGTGCAGAATATCATGGCATTCCGTTTTGCCAACTATGTATTTGAACCGCTGTGGAATAAAAAATATATCGATCATATACAGATCAGCGTGGCGGAGGAAGTTGGCGTGGGAAAACGCGGTGGCTACTACGATGGCGCCGGCGCCCTGCGTGATATGGTGCAGAACCACCTGCTGCAGTTGTTATGTATTGTTGCCATGGACCCGCCGGAATTTTACCAGTCGGAACTGATCCGTGATGCAAAAGTAAAAGTACTGAAAGATATCAGACATTACACGCCTGCACAGGTGCTGAAAAATGTGATCCGCGGACAGTACACCGCCGGTAATGTACATGGTGTACCACGACTGGCATACCGTAAGGAAGAACATGTCCTGTCTTCTTCCAACACGGAAACCTTTATCGCTGCAAGATTATTTATCGACAACGAGAGATGGAAAGGCGTGCCTTTCTTCCTGCGCACAGGGAAATCAATGCCGGTGCAATCGTCTGTAATTGTAGTGCAGTTTAAAGATTCTCCCAATAAGATCTTTAAAGATGATATCACGCCAAACAGGCTGATCATCAGTATACAGCCGGAGCTGGAGATCAGTTTACTGTTTGAAAGTAAAGTGCCTGGTCTGAAAATGAAACTAAAACCGGTGGAGATGGATTTTACTTACCAGGAATCCTATACGGAAACAATTCCGGAAGCATACGAAGCATTGCTGCTGGATGTGCTGGATGGTAATCCCACCTTATTCATGCGTGCCGACCAGGTGGAAGCTGCCTGGAAAGTGGTAATGCCCATCCTCGACACCTGGAAAAAGTATCCTGCAAAAGAACTGCATCTTTATAAAGCAGGTACCTGGGGCCCCACCGCAGCTACTACGCTGCTGAAGCCTTACGCGAAAGACTGGTTCCGCTTATCGGCAAGAGAAGAAAGTATAAAGTAGATACACCTAATAGAAAAACCGTCCCTTGTAAAAAAGGGACGGTTTTTTTATGCTAATCATTTAGATATCATACTCATTTTAATACCTTCTTATCGAGGAAATAAATTTACGCACTGAAATCTTTTTTATTTTATACTTTTATTTCAACGATAGAAATGGACATTTTTACAACGCCCTATTAACAAAAAGATCACAGATTTAATTCCTTAAACAATGTTAGCCAGTTAGTTTTTACCCTTGTGCCTCAGATCTTGTGTTTACCCGGTTTCAAAGCCTTTTTATTTATTTATTTATTTATTTCAACCAAACAGTAACCGTATCAGTATTGCTATTGCATTGATGTGTAGTTTGCCATAACTTTTTAATGATCTGTCAACACTGGATGCCGCTGCTGCAGCCGCGCTTTCCAGCGAGAGTGCTGAAGCTCTTTCGGCCATCAATGCCGTATGAATACCTGTGAGATTAATATTCCATATGTACCCTAAAATATCTTCATCTTGAAACCTCTTTACTACGTAGCATTTATGCGTGATAAGTGTTTCGGCTTTGCTGTAATGCTGATATTGTGCAGTGATATAACGTTGGCGCAGCACACAAATACGGGCATCCCGAAAGACAGCACACAAGCCGCTGTGCAATCTCCTCCTGTTCCCTCAAAACTGGTCACGCAATCACTGAAGAAATGGTCGGCCTATAAAGCACAACTGGTGCGCCGGGCAGAGAAGCAATTGAGCGCTGTTAAGAAAACAGACCTCGATATGTATAAGCAGTTGTATAGCTTCGACAGCACTGCCGCAAAAAACCTTTACCCCGAAGGGCTCGACAAGCTCTATGATGCAAAGATCGCCGGCATCAAATCAAAATCAACAGTAGCTGTAACAGCGGTTACAGGGGCTTATCAACCTTATGTGGATAGTTTGCGTGGTATTTTGTCTTTTGCAGACAGGTACACTTCCGGAGGCGCTGCTGCCAGGGTAAAGGAATCACTGGCAGGGCTAAACGAATTACAGGGCAAGTTCCAGGAGGCAGACCAGGTAAAGGAATTTATC
This sequence comes from Chitinophaga sp. OAE865, assembly GCF_040546735.1. Classification (NCBI taxonomy): domain Bacteria; kingdom Pseudomonadati; phylum Bacteroidota; class Chitinophagia; order Chitinophagales; family Chitinophagaceae; genus Chitinophaga; species Chitinophaga sp. OAE865. The sequence continues at coordinate 2,602,579 of NZ_JBEPOF010000001.1, forward strand.
CAGCAGCGTAAAGCGTTAATCAAAGAGTATCTATCGCAATACAGATCGTTGCCACCGGGGTTGAAAAATTCATACGATAAACTGAACAAAGACCTGTACTATTATTCCGCGCAGTTACGCGAATACAAAGATGCGCTGAATGAACCGGATAAGATGCTGAAGAAAACGCTGCAGGTCATGGATAAAGTACCGGCTTTCAAAAGCTTTATGGAGAAGCATTCCATGTTGTCGGAATTGTTCGGTGGCTCATCGGCAGCTGAAAGCGTGCTTCGTGGCAGCGCTGACCTTGTAACGCGGGACCAGATCCAGTCGCGCATACAAACACAGATCACCGGTGGGGGCGCAGGCGCCGCAGGAGCACTGTCGCAGCAGCTGAGAGCGGCCCGCCAGCAGATTGATAACCTTCAGTCCAAAGTAATGGCCAATGGACCGGATGCAGGTAATGTAGATCTTCCTGATGGCTATACTCCCAATAACCTGAAAAAGAAAACGCTGTGGCAACGCCTGGAATACAGCTGGAACCTGCAGAACCAGCCAGCCACCAATGTATTGCCGGTGATCTCCGCACTGGGTTTGTCAGCAGGTTATAAGTTTTCAGATAACACGGTTGCAGGTATTGGCGTGGCCTACCAGCTCGGCCTGGGTAAAGGTATCAATGATCTGAAGCTGAGTAATCAGGGCCTGGGGTTGAGAACATTCTTCGATATGAAACTGAAGAATACTTTTTGGCTGAGCGCTGGTGCGGAAGAAAACTACATGCATGAGTTTTCAAAAATAGACCAGATCAACCAATTGCGGTTCTGGCAGCAGAGCGCGTTGATCGGTGTAATGAAGAAAACAAAAATTGGTAAGCAAACAAACAGTATCCAGGTATTGTTCGATGTGCTGGCCAGTCGCCAGGTGCCGAGAGCACAGCCTTTGAAAATCCGTCTTGCACATAAATTGTAAAACCCTACTCTCATAAACATTTAATAGCAATGCCCTATTCATTAAAGTTGCTCAGAAAACTATGGATCCTGCCGTGCCTGTGCTTATCCTTTGTGCCCGCATTGGCACAGATAAACGGCGGACTGGTACTGCCATCACCTAACAACCGCTTCCTGGGAAATACAGTGGCGATATCGGCTACCTCCGATGTAGGGGTAGATCTGCACACCGGTACGATGTCTGCCAATATCCCTCTTTGCCAGCTGACGTCGAAGGAATTAACGATCCCGGTTTCCCTCACTTATATTGGAGGAAAAGGTATCAAGGTACAGGACTATGCCAGCCAGGCAGGTCTTGGATGGCTGGTAAATGCCGGGGGCAGTGTAACCCGCGTGGTACGCGCTTTCCCGGATGAACAATCGAATGGATACCTGGGTACGGGTCATGCCGGCCAGCAGGTAGCCAACTGGAAACGCAATGGCGCCGCCTTACCCGGGTCGTTCACATCTACGCCTCCCACCAGCGATGGAGAACCTGATATCTATTTCATCAAAACACCCTACTTCAGTTTCCAGTTTACATTTGATGAAAACGGGAACATTGCGGTGTCTAATAACAACGGCGTTAAGATCATCGCCAAAAATTTTTACAACACCTCCGGTTATTCCGGCAGCTCTTTTGAAGCTATCGACGAAAATGGTACACACTATTATTTCGGTTCTGCCAGCGCTTCAAAAGAATATACAAGCGCCACTATTTATGGCAATTCCAATACCTTCCCCACTACCTGGTACCTGGATAAAATTGTTACGCTCAATGGAAAAGATGTAGCTACATTTGAATATACCGCCGCTCCTGGTAATGATGTGCTTAACCATTATGTAGGCGTTGTTACCTGGGATATATACGGCAATACCAACTGGGATACCACGCACCCTATTGTTACTACGCTGGTGCCGCCAAAGTATGTGTCGAGGATAGTGACCGGCGCAGGTAAAGTGGAATTCAACTATGCGTTCGACCGGCAGGATGAGCCCGGGGCAGCGCGGTTGGTAAGCATTGTACAGTCGTCGTTACTGCCGCCAATGACGCTTAATACGTATTCCTTTAATCACAGCTACTTCGGCTCGCCGTCCACCGATCCCAATATGCTGCGGCTCCGGCTCGACAGTATCCGTGTAAAAGGAAACAACAGCGTCACGGCAACACCCATCACACTGCGCTCATTTACCTATAATACTTCCCATACCATGTCTAACCGCAAAGCATACGCGGAAGTAGACCTCTGGGGATACCAGAATTTTTATGTGCCTAAAGTGTTTACACCATTTCCCAACAACAACCGGAACCCTGATCTCACGGCCGCGCAAATAGGTGTGTTAACGGGTGTAAAGGAACTTAACGGCGGCAGCTGGAACATTACATATGAGCTGAATGATTATAATAAGAACGGTACTAATACTACCGTTGGCGGCCTTCGTGTAAAAAGACTGGCGCAAACCATGCCTAATGGAGAGAACCTGTATAAGGATTATAGTTATGTAGATGCCAATAATCTCTCTACCGGGCAGATCTTCAGTCCCTCTTACACTATCATTGGCTATGCCTGGTCTAACGGGATTAACCAGGTACTTTCTGAATGCCCTTCGGAAGTCTACGATCTGAACGGCAACTTTGTTGGTTATTCATCTGTAAAAGTAACAGAGAAAAATGGGGGATATACGGTAAGTACTTTCTCTAACTTCAGCGACTTTCCTGATATCCTCAACTACCTTACACCCGGCCAGCAGGGCGCTGTTCCGGATGTTACCTCTTCTACCAGTTACGCCTTTAAAAGAGGATTACCACTGAGCGTTACCGTTTACAATGCTGCCAACCAAAAGATCACGGAGGATCTTACGCCGCTTACTGCCTATTCCGTGTTAACAAATCCTGCCACACAGAAAGCATGGGCGTATAAGTGGAATACCGTGTCTTATGCAGTAGGCGGATCTTCCGGCTACAGTTCATATAACACCGTGTATTTTACACCCTATGAGAACTACCAGCTTACGCAGGTAGTGCACAGGGAATACGATCAGCTGCGCCCCGGCACTTATATACAAACCACTACTACTTTCGGATTTTCTCCCGCCAACCTCCGGCAGGTAAAAACAATTACAACCACTGATTCGAAAGGAAAATCCTATGTGAAAACATTGTACCGCTCACAGGATACAGATATACCGCGGCTTGCTACCGGTGAACAGGCGGTTGTTACTTTGCTCGCAAATGCAAATGTTGTCAATCCGGTTATCCATGAAACGGAAAGCAGGAATGGTATTACCCGGGAAATACACAATACTTACACTACTTCTCCATGGGGCAACAGCCAGAATTTGTACCTGACAAAATCTGATCTCTACATGGGCGGTACCGCGGTGAAACAAAAGTTATTTAAGTATGACCCGGCTACCTCCAATCTTTCCAGTGAAAAAATGCTGGGAGGAAAAGCTACTACTTACCAGTATGGTTATGGCGACAATTTACCGGTGGCAGTGATTGATAATGCGGAAGATGCTTTTACGGTTTCTTCAACCATAGTAACGCAGTCGGGTACGCTTACCATTACCCCTGGCCCTTCGTCGGTAACATTTACCCACGATGCAGCCGGTAACATGGTATTCTCTGCTATTCCATCACCGGGAGAAACCTATGGGATCAACTATACTTTAACAGGGCCTTCCAACGCCTCCGGCAGCTTGTGCGTAAGCAGAACTTCCACTACCTGCTCTTACCCGGAAACGGTAACGCTGCCTAATATGCCGGCAGGCACCTATACATTGTACATTACTTCCGGTAGTGGCACATCGAATTATAAGGCGATGGGTTATTCCTATAATTTATTAAAGCCAACGTCAACGGCTACACGCGGGTTTTTCTACCAGGGCTTTGAAAACTATACCATGGGCGGAGCCATAACAGGCAGCGCGCACAGCGGTCGCTCTTATTACACCAGCGCCCAGTATGGGGCATACACCGTTAATTTCCCATTACCGGATACAAGGAAATATTACCTGCAGTACTGGTCATGGGAAAATGGGAAATGGGTGATGAAACAACAGGTGTATACCGCCCCTGTAGCGCTTTCAGGAGTGATAGATGATATCCGGGTATTTCCTTCGGATGCCTTGCTCACCACTTTCAGCTATGATCCGCAGGTAGGTAAAACCGGCGAAACAGATCCCGCCGGAAAAACTACTACCTATGAGTACGACGGTCTTGGAAGGTTGGGTATTGTGAGAGATGATGATAAAAATATCATCACCAAAACCTGTTACAATTACTATGGTCTTCCTGCCGGTTGCCCTGATAACCCGGTTTACACCAGCGTGGTGTATACAAGAACCATAACGAGAAATAACTGCGCCGCAGGATATCAGCCGGGAGATGTAGTATATACGGTGCCAGCCGGAAAATACAGCTCCACCATCAGCCAGGCGGATGCCAATCAACAGGCGGTGAATGAGGCCGATCTGTACGGGCAGGCCTACGCCAATGCCAATGGTACCTGCTCACTGATTTATTATAGTGTGGCAAAAAGCGGAGACTTCACCCGGAACAACTGCTCGCCTGGCTTTAATGGCAGCACGGTTACGTACAACGTTCCCGCAGGAAGATATACATCTATCATCAGCCAGGCAGATGCCGACCAGAAGGCGGTAAATGACGTGAATACCAACGGACAGAATTATGCCAATACCAATGGTACCTGTACTTCTTCACAGGTGATGAAATATGGCTCGCTGTCGTACAACGGTACCACCTCAGCTACCTTCACATCCACACTGGCAGGAGATATTACCCTGAGTGTGAATGGAGAGCCTACCTATTACTTCACCATTTCCTACTCACTTACAGGTGCTGCCAGCAGGAGCGGCTCGCTATGCGCCAGCAGAACCACCTATACCTGTTCATCGCCATCCAGTATTGTATTGAGCAATATGCCGGCCGGAACCTATACCATCAGTATTTCTTCCAGCAGCGGTACTTCTCCATACAGGGTGCTGGGATACAGCTATTGGGGAGCGCCATGATAACAGAGCTGCTTCATTCACCTGAAAAAAGGAATATCGATCCGTTCCAGACAAAAAAAAATATTATGAATAAACGTTTCATGCCATATAAAAATCTCATTACAGTCATCGTACTGATCTGTATGATCTTTCCCCTGCAGGCGAGGGGACAACAAACGCCGCCGGCGCCCTACACCAGCCAGTTACCGGTGAACAGCGTGCGCACCTGGAAGGCAAAAGTGCCGGTGGCAAGTGCTGCATCCATCAGCACAAAAACCAGTGCGGAAGTAGAACAGGTAACCGAGTATACAGATGGTTTGGGACGACCGCTGCAAACCGTTGTAAAACAGGGCAGCCCTGCAGGATATGACCTGGTGATCCCTCATGTATATGATAACTACGGAAGGGAACAGCTGGAATACCTGCCGTTTGCTTCCACTACCAACAATGGCGATCTGAAGCTAAACCCCATACAGCAGCAGGTAGCATTTTACAATACCTATCTTGCCGGGCAAACCGGTGAAACCAATGTTGGCCCAAACAGTTTAAACTGGGCCTACAGCGAGCAAACATTTGAAGCTTCACCGCTTAACAGAACACTTTCAATTCTTGCACCCGGCGCTAACTGGGTAGGTACAGCCACGCATTCAGTGGCTTCCCGCAGTGCAACCAATACCGCTACAGACGCCGTGCAGAAATGGAATGTAGCGGCTGCCCGCGGTAGCTTACCCACCAACGATGGAAGCTATGCCGCAGGTAGTTTGTATAAAACCATCAATACAGATGAACAGGGCCACCAGGTGATTGAATTCACCGATATCTATGGTCAGACCGTACTAAAGAAAACACAGCTTACCGCTGCCGCTGATAACGGGAACGGCAGTGCGCATACCGGGTGGCTGGCTACCTATTATGTGTACGACGACTACGGCATGCTTCGCTACATCATCCCGCCAGCTGTTGTTAAACAGGTAGATGGAACCTGGGCGGTTAGCCAGGCGCTGGCAGATGAGCTGTGCTATCGTTTTGAGTATGATAATGCCGGCCACCTGATTGTGAAAAAGATCCCCGGCGTGGCAGAAGTACGCATGGTGTATGACCAGCTGGACAGGCTTGTGATGCAGCAGGATGGTAACCTGCGCACTGCACAGAAATGGGAATACTTTAAGTATGATGCGCTGGACAGGCCTTTGGAAACAGGGCTGATCACCGATCCCACCAACTATAACAATCTCGATGTTCATCTCACAAATGCCAAAACCAGCACCGCTTACCCGGCAGTAGCATCATATACAAATGAGATGCTGCGCCAGACATTTTACGATGACTATTCCTGGATGAATGCTACCAATTCATCTACGCTCACCGCTACCATCAACAGCACCGCCAACGGAACCGGTAATGCTAATTTTACCACCAGTTATAACACTGCTCCCGACTATGCCCAACCCATGACGCAAAGCATCATGACGGCCGGCCGGCAAACCGGTAGCAAGGTAAAAATCATAGGCGGCACCGGTACGCAATATGAATACACGGTAAATTTTTACGATGCCCGTGGCAATAATATCCAGGTGCAACGCATTAATACAACCGGGGGAACCGACATTGCCACCAGGCAGTACAACTGGGAAGGAAAAGTGGTAGGCGACCTTGCCACACAAAACAAAGCAGGCACCAATCCGCAAACGCATCTGCTCTTCTCCAAAAATACCTATGATGCAAACGGCAGGCTGCTCACCATTACAAAGAAAATTACAACAGGCGGCATCACAGTAAACTCCACCATCGTAGCCAATGCCTATAATGAACTGGGCATGCTTAAAAAGAAACAGCTGGCGCCGGCATACAATGCCAACGCAGGGCTGGAAAGCATGAACTACGATTATAATATCCGCGGATGGCTGTTGGGCGCCAACAGAACTTACCTGGCCAATACCACCCAGAATTATTTTGGCTTCGAAGTAGGATACGATAAAGCAACATCAGTAGCGGCAGGCAGTTCCTATACCAACCCAAGATATAACGGCAACTATGGCGGCGTAACCTGGAAAAGTAAGGGCGATGGCATCAACAGGAAAATGGAGTTCACCTATGATAACGGCGACAGGCTGCTGACAGCGCCTTTCCTGCAAAATTCCAGCGCCGGCACCTGGGATAAAAGTTATATCGATTTCTCTGTTAACAACACGGCATACGATGTTAACGGCAATATCACAGCGCTCAGCAGGAACGGGTTTCAGCTGGGAGGTTCCACCACGATCGATAATCTCACCTACACATACCAGAATACGAATGTGAGCAACAAGCTGCAGAATGTAATGGACAACGCCAATAACGCGCAAACAACGCTGGGCGATTTTCATTACCCTGTAGGGAAAACTGCCGCGCAGATCGATTATACCTATGATGCCAACGGCAATGCAATAACGGATTATAACCGCGGCATTACCAGCAACATCAGCTATAATACGCTGGACCTGCCACAAACATTCAGCATTGGTACCAAGGGAACCATACAGTACCAGTATAATGCGCTGGGAGATAAGGTACAGAAAACCACTACGGAAAATAACGCCACCATCAAATACAATAACGTAAGCTATACCACCAACGTTACTTCTACCACGAAGTACATCAATGGATTTACCTATGGTTCCGTAGCTTACAGCAACGCATCGCTGGCGCCTTTGCAGTATACTGATAAACTGTTGTTCATATCGCAGGAAGAAGGCCGCATCAGGCCCGTTTATAATAACGCAGCTGCTCCCACTGCCATCACAGGGTATGTGTTTGATTACTTCCTGGGAGACCAGCAGGGAAATACCCGCATGGTATTATCCGACGAACAGCAAACAGATATTTACCCGGCAGCCACACTGGAAAATGCTACCTATAACGGCGGCACTGCACAGGCTTTTGAAAGCCAGTTCTACGACATTAAGCCGGCAAATATAAAATCAGCTACCACGCTGCCCTGGCTGGCCAGCGCCTCCGGCGGTACTTACCAGAACCAGAATAATAATGGCAATCCGTCTAATAGCGTAAACCCTTACAGTAATGTTACTGCCAACAGCGATAAGCTATACCTGCTCAACGGGCAAACAGGTGATAAGACCGGTTTAGGTATCACCATTAAAGTAATGGCAGGCGATAAGATCTCTATCCTGTGCAACAGCGTTTGGCATAGTACCGGCGTAGCGCCCACTTCCTATCCCATCACTTCCACGCTGGCATCTTTTGTAAATGCGTTTGCAGGAACCGCAGTAGTTACTTCCAGTTTGCATGGCGTTTCCACCAACCTTAACAGTGTAAGCGCTACTACGGTACCGCTGAATACCATGCTGGGAAGCACCCCCAATCAACCTAACCCAACAGTAGCACCCAAGGCGGCGGTTAACTGGATCCTGTTCGATAACCAGTTCAGGCCCGTTTCCAACGGAACGGACCTGGTGAGCAACCTGCCGGATGTAGTGAAGAAACATTCTTCACTCAGCCAGCCAATGGCGAAGAGTGGCTACCTGTATATTTATTGCAGTAATGAAAGCAACCTGGATGTATACTTTGATAACCTCCAGGTAGTAAATACAAGAGGCCCGCTGCTGGAAGAGACACACTATTATCCTGATGGGTTAACAATGGCCGGCATCAGCGACCGGGCATGGAACAAGCTGCCCAACCGCTATGCTTACCAGGGTAAAGAAATACAGAACGGTGAGTTTAGCGATAACTCCGGGCTGGAAATGTATGATTTCGGTGCAAGGTTCTATGATCCGCAACTGGGTGTATGGCATAGCCCTGATGCAGTGGAACAATACGGTAGCCCGTATATGGCCATGGGAAATAACCCTGCCATGTTTGTAGATCCCGACGGTGATGATCCGCTTACCGTGATCGCAGTGATTGCATTTGCCGCAATATCTTCCGGTTTGCAGAAAGGAATGGCTTATGATATGGCCGGCAAGAACTTCTGGGACGGTATGTGGCGCGGGGCCATCATAGGCGCTGCCACAGCAGCTCTTACCTTTGTGCCGGGAGGTGGCACCTTTGCAGCGCAGGTAGCCATAGGAACGGCGAAAGGCGCGGTGATGGGGGCCATTAACGGAAGCCTCGACGGCTCGCCGGATACCTGGAAGAGCGTGTGGAAAGGTATTAAAACAGGTGCGCTGAATGGAGCTATATCTTCAACCGCATCGGCATCGCTGGAATCTTTCAAGAACTGGAAAGCGGGCTATGGGTGGGGCACCGACGCAGGAAGAATGAACCATATGATCAAAGATTACAAACAGGCGGTGGGCGACCAGGCAAAAATTGCAGCCGGTAATAAACTGGCGGAATACTCCGCAGATAAATTGAAGATAGGAAAACCGGATGTGGGTTTCTCATTGAACCAGAGCGAAGCGGTTACCAAAAATGTGAAGGCAAGAACCATTACTTTGGGGCCGGATGCTTTCAAATATCACGGCTCTTACCTGAGACAAACACTGAAAACAGCGTATAAAGAGTTTATGAAAGAATTTAAGGCAGGTACCCGGTCTATTATCGGGCAGATGGTACTGGACAATATATGGGACCATCGTGGTACCTATGTGGGGCTGTACTATTCCATGTGGAAGAAATGATCACGGGTGTATTAGTAAAAAGAAGGGAGCTGTTTTGAAAAATGGCTCCCTTCTTTTTTTATCAGGGCGTATAAGTAACATTACTGTTGTAAAGGATACTTGAAACACCGGAGAAATAAACATGTTTATCTGTACCGGTAAGATTATACCACAGGTAAACGCCGTAACCGTTGTTCTTTGTTTGCGTAGCCAGCGAGTTGGCAGTGCTCTGGCTGGTACCTTGAATATCCACTGCCGCCGGGCCTAACTGCGCCTTTGTAAGGCCGGCCACATTAGGTACGGAGTAACTACCGTAAATGGCATTCCAGCTGTAGTTGGCGAAGTCGCCCACTTTTTTACCACCCCACGATAACCGGGAAGCAGCCGGGCCATAGTAATAGAACGAAATGATTTTAGAGGGCATTAGTTTGCGCAACTCATCCACCAGCATCACGAAGGAGCTGTCGTTCGGCTGCGTGGTGCCATTGTTGCCGTATTCGGCGTACTCATCATCAAAGTCAATTCCATCCAGGCCATAGTAGCTAACGGTATCGCTAAGCTGTTGTGCAAATGCGCGTGCGGCAGTTCTGCTGGTAAAGTTGCAGAAGCCCGCACCCTGGTGGTTACCGAGGATAGACAGCAATACTTTCATCCCCTTATTTTGCAGGGGTACAATTTGCGTGGCCCGGTTGACCAGCACGTTGGATACATTGGGGTTGTTGTACAGTACCGCTTTACGGGTAGTGGTATTGTAGTTGATATTGGCCGCGAAAATAATGGCAATATCAAACAGCTGCTGCCCGCCGGTAGTTAACGTGTATTTGCCGGTGTTTAGTAAGCTGTTGTTGTTTACTTCCACATAGCAAACGGAAATTCCGCCGGCTTTGGTAACGGTTTCTACATGCGCGCCGGTAGTGTTGTGCTCCGGAATGCGGGTGGCATTTTCTTTTTTACATGCGGTGAAGAAAAGGGCGGCGCACGCCGTTCCTGCGGCCAATAGCCGTAGGGAAGGAAATTGTTTTTTCATACTCGAATGAATGTTTAAATGATTAAGAAATCCGGGTTCAAATTTGGGTTACGGGTTTTCCGGTCTGGTGGCTCTTATAACAAACTATGCTCAGGTTAACTTTGAATATCAGGATATAGGGCTGCCGGCTATTAACCGGCAGCCATGTAATGAAGTGCTTTTTATTTTCCGGTATCCCACCAGAGACGGGTACCACCGTTATCTGCCGGTGTGCTCAGCAGCTGCACAGCAGCCGCAACTGTAGCAGGATTGGTGCTATACTCATTTTGCGGGAACGGCAGTCTGCGGATCTGAACACTTGTTGAGATGGTATTACCGCTATTGTTATTCACTACCGGGAATAGTTTGGGATAACCGGTACGGCGGAATTCTGTCCATGCTTCCTGTCCTTCAGGGAACATAGCGATCCATTTTTGGGTAATGATGCGTTCCAGCTTCCGGTCGTCTGCAACCCCTTCTTCCCATTTAATTGTAATAGTAGATGGTTTACCAGGTGAGTTATTGGCAGTGTTTTTAGGATCAGTATAGGCATCCGGGGTACTTTTATCATCTGCTATATAACCCGGTGCGCTTACCTGCCATTGCGTCATGGAAGTAGTAATACCCTGTTCATACAGTTGCTGCACACTTCCGCCTGCATTGCTCCAGCCTTTTAAAGCTGCTTCTGCACGCAGGAAATATACCTCTGCAGCAGTCATCACCTGCATAGGTGTTTTCAGCGTAAACGCCGGAGAGGCGCCATCATCCGTATTCAGGGAAGAATAGGTCTGGTATTTTGATTTATCTACCAGGCTGCCGATGCGTATGCCTTTGTATGTTCCTTTCAGGGCGGTAGCCGGATCGGTGGCTTTATCCATATATCTTGAAATCCTTGGGTCTTTGTAACCTGACAGGTAACATTGAATGGAAGCGCCGATACGAATATCTGCCCAGTTTTTCGCGATGAAAACGAGCGGGTTGGTAAAGTCGCCGGTAATCTTTACGGTCATGGCATCTGCATTATCAGTTATAACACCGCCGTTAGCAGGATTCAGTGCCTTTTCGCCTTCCGTTTTAGCGGTAGCAGGATCTACTTTTGAAATGTGCATAGCCAGGCGCAAACGCAGGGAATTGGCAAAGCGCAGCCACTGGCTAAAGTTGCCGTTATACACTACATCGAAGGTGGAGAAATCAAATGGAAGCGTAGCGCCGCTGCTGATCTGTGAACGTAAGCTTGCGGTAGCATTGTCCAGCTGCACAAAAAATTGTTTGTATATATCCTGCTGGCTATCGTAAGGAACGGTAGATAAGCCCTCACCCACACGGCTATACGGAATGGGTCCATAGATATCAGTTACACGGCTCATGGCAGTGACCTGTACTATCTGCGCCACCGCCCATACAGCAGGGTAGTTTTTATCTAATCCGCCGTTCCTCAGCTTAACTACCGACGACATTACATTCAGGTAACCTACTTTGTAAGCCTCCCCATTCCAGCCCGGCACTAAACCATAATTGGTGTTATTGGAACTGCTGAACGGGTTAGGCGTCATAAAGTAACCGGAAAAGCAATCTGCATTCAGGTTCTGTTGTACCTGGTAGGAGTTGGGGTCGCCTCCGCCGGAAAAGTTGAGTATAGACATCTCTGCAGTTTTGAGCAGGCCCAGTGAATTAAAGTCCGGCCCAAGCTGTCCATCAGTAACACCGGTATTATCCGTATTATAACGCTCAAAGTTTTTTGTACAGGCACTCATCCCGGTTACCAGGGCGGCAGTAGCTACCAGCAAACCTGATCTGTAACGCTTCATTTTATTATACAGTTTCATTGTTTTCAGTTTTTCGGTAAATGATTAGAAAGTGGCATTTAAAGTAACGCCATAACTGCGGCTGGCAGGTAACATAAATACATCCACACCACCAAGTCCGTTGGCGGTAGACATCGCCTGTTCAGGATCAAACGGTGCTTTCTTAGAGAAGTAGAACAGGTTACGGCCGTTGGCAGATACCTTCAGTGCTTTCACTGCATTGCTCTTCAATGGAATGGTATAACCCAGTGATGCTTCTCTTAACCTTACCGTAGTAGCACTGTACATATATTCACTTGAAGCGCCGGTTCTGCCGCCTACTACATTATACCATTTCTCGGCATCTACGGTAGTAACAGGCTGTCCGTTTTCATCTACGCCATTTACTTTTACACCTCCTGCATCACGCGCTGCTCCGGAAACAGCTGAAACGCCGTAACCATCCATCATCGACTGTGTTACAGACATTACCTGCCCGCCAAATTTGCCATCTATCAGGAACGATAAAGTAAAGTTGTTATAAACGAAACTGTTGTTCCAGCCCAACTGCCATTTGGTATTGGCGTTGCCCAGATACTGCATCTGGCCGCCGGCAAGGGAAGGCGCCCCATCTTTATTAATAATCACACGACCCTGCGCATCACGGTTCAACACCGTACCGTAAATATCGCCAAAGGAACCACCCACTTTAAACTCGGAAGCGTAGTTGGCGCCGCTGCCACCGCCGGGCAGGCTGAAACGGTCTACATACGGCGACAGGGAAACGATCCTGTTGTCGTTCACTGCATAGTTGATGGCAGTATTCCATTTCAGTTTGGTGTCATGTAATACATCATACCGTATCATCGCTTCTACGCCCTGGTTCTGGATATTGCCGGCATTAATAAAGTAGGTATTCGCCAGGGTAGCATACGGTGCTGCAATTTCCATCGTCTGGTTGGTGGTATTCGTTTTATAGTAAGTGAGATCCACGCTCAAGCGGCTGTCGAAAAAGCGCCATTCTGTACCTAATTCCAGCGACTTGGTTTTTTCAGGTTTCAGGTTGGTAAAGGGCACCTGGGTTCTCACTGAAAAGTTACCGCCGGTGATCAGTGTATTGTCTGGTGTATTACTCTGGTAAGCCAATGGTGAATTACCCACAATAGCGTATGATCCACGGATCTTACCATAGGTAATCGCTTTAGGCATCTTCAGCAGCTGGCTCAGGATCACATTTAAACCCGCAGATGGATAAAAGTAAGATAGCTGATTGGTAAACGCCAGGTTCGAAGCCCAATCGTTACGTGCTGTAAGATCAAGGTATGCCCAGTCTTTATAAGAAATATTCACGCTCCCAAAAACAGACTGCCACTGGCTGTGTTTCTCCTGTAAAGTACCGGAGTTGCGGGCATTCAGCGTTTTCATGTTTTGTATAGTGAATATATTCGGAAGCCACAAACCTTCCTGTCCAGCCACCAGGTAATCACCTTTTGTTTTCACATCGCGGATGCTACCACCCACCAAACCGGTGAAGTGAAGGTTGTTGGCCGGGATGTTAAAGTTGGCGATGAGGTCGCCGTATTGCTGGGTAGTGGTATTGTTGTTATAGTTGTATCCCCCGTTTTTAGATGCCAGCGTAGCCTGTGTACCTGCATATATTTTTTGTTCATATACATCATTGATCCGGTCAATGCTTCCTCTTCCCTGTACATTCAGCCAGCTGTTGATGTCGTACTTCAGGCTGGCATTAGCCAGGATCCTGTTCCTGTTAAGGCTGTTGGTGTTCCGGTTGAGGATCCACCAGGGGTTTTGCTGAACATCTTCGGAAAACGGCCAGTTCTGCACCATCAGGTTATTTCTTGCCGGATCAGGTACTTCATAATTGTCCCTGTATGGGCTGATATCAACACCGCGGGGAAACAGGTATAAGCCGGTAAGCTGGTTGAAGTAAAAACCTGATAAAGGAGTGTTGTCAATTTTCTGGGTCATGTAATTCACATCTGCAGAAGCAGTGAGTTTATCATTCAGAAAACGTCCTGTTTCTTTAAAGCTCAGGTTATGACGGCCCAGTTTATTGCCCACTTCCAAACCTCTTGCGGAAGTATTGGCGTAGGAAAAATAGGTTTGCGCTTTATCAGAACCGCCCGCCAGGCTAACAGCATTGGTGAAGTTGTTGCCTGTCTGGAAAAAATCAGACACATTATCAGCCGCACCGCTGATTTTACTGCCCCAGCTTTTGGTAGTATTATTGGGATCCTGGCCATAGTTATTCTGGAACTTAGGCTTGTAAGCCGCCTGGCTCATCGTAAAGCCGGAGGATACATTAATAACGGTACGACCCGCTTTACCACTTTTAGTGGTAACAATGATGACACCATTGGCGCCCTGGCTGCCATAAAGTGCGGCTGCAGATGCACCTTTCAATACGGAAATGCTTTCAATGTCTTCCGGGTTGAGGTTGGAGATCGGGTCGCCTCCATCGTAGGAGGTGCTGCCACCATAGATACCGATTGGCTGGTTGGTGATGGTGTTATTCATCGGTACCCCGTCGATCACATACAATGCCTGGTTGCTTCCCAATCCTGATTTGCTTCCGCGCAGGATCACCTTAGCAGAACCGCCCACGCCGGAAGCGCTGGAGGAAATAGTTAAGCCTGCTACTTTACCGTTCAGGGTATTTACCAGGTTGGGGTCTTTGGCTTTGGTAAGCTCCAATCCATCCAGTTGCTGGGTGGAGTAGGTGATGGATTTCTCCGATCTTTTAATACCGAGGGCGGTTACCACTACGGCGCCCAGCTGGCTGTCCTGGATATCCAGCGTTACCTGGATGTTGGGATCATTACCCACAGTTACCTGCTTGGTTTCATAACCAATGATGCTGATGATCAGCACATCACCGGGATTGGCAGCCAGGTTAAAAGCACCCTGCACATTGGTAACAGTTCCCTTATTGGTGCCTTTTACCTGGATAGATGCGCCTACGAGTGGCTGACCTTTGGAGTCAGTCACCTTTCCCTGTATATCAACAGTAACAATGGCCGCTTCGGAAGGCGCTGCTGCTTTGACTTTCGGGCTGATGACAATCGTTTTGTCTACAATATTATAATTAAACAGTTTGTTGTTCAGGCAGGCATTCAATACCTCTGTGAGGGAAGCCTGGTTCATGTTCAGGTTAACCGGGGGAGCTTTCTCCAGTAATTTTTCATCGTAAACGAATTCATAACCTGTCTGGCGGCTGATGCTGTTGAAAACATCGTACAGGGGAAGACGTTTCCCTTTGATGGTAACAGACTGGGAGAATGTTTTGGCGCTCAGATTAAGGGTGAATACCAATGTGAGTATTGCAGTTAATCGCATAATCAACAGTAATTTTCTTTGCATACGTCCTCCTTTCCCGGGGACTTTGCAGGTACCAAGTAGTTCCATACTTTTGTGTTGTTGGCTTAATAATTCAATTTTCTAATCGATTCAGGGAGTTGGATTGCCTTCTATAGCCGGGAGCATTGCAGTGCTTCCGGTTTTTTTGCAACCGGCAGTGGAATTAGTTACGTCTTCATAACCTAATAAAATTTAAAATGATCAATTCATAAGTGGACAAATAGTTTACTGCTGTGGGTCGTATGGTGTTACCACTACCCGGTTGTCGTTAATATCAAAGTGAACCAGTTTTGTTGCCGATAGAATCTTTAATAAAGAAGCTGCATTTTCTCTCCGGGAAATAATCCCTGTTAAACGTATATCCGACAGATCGCCTTCATAGGCTACTTCTATATTGTACCACCTGGCCATCTGGCGCATGATGGTTTGTATGCTGGTATTACGGAACCTGAATTTGCCGTCTTTCCAGGCCAGGGCCTGTTCCAGGTCAGCTTTTTCGATGGTGAATGCATCGCTGCCGGCGCTCAGTCTGCCGCCAAAGCCGGGTTGCAGCATGCTTTTGCTGCTGCCATACACCAGTTGAACAGCGCCGGTTTCCAGGGTAGTGGTAATGGCCTGCTCATCGGAATAGGCCATGATATTGAAACTGGTGCCCAGCACATTTACTTCCATGCCGGGATTATCTTTTACTTTCACTTTAAAAGGCTGCTGTGCATTGGCCGCTACCTGGAAATAACCTTCCCCGGAAATCTCCACCAATCGTTCCTTCCCGGTAAATGCAGTAGGAAACCGGATGCTGCTGGCCGCATTCAGCCATACCAGGGTGCCATCTGCCAGTGTAAGCTGGTATTGGCCGCCACGGGGCGTTACTACCGTATTATATACAATATCCCGTGCGGTGCCATCTGCCTTATAGGCCAGGCCCTGTGCCGAATTGGTGATGCTGCTGTTGCCCTGCCTGGCCAGTGCGCCTGTGTTGGCGCTGTCCAGCGGAATAGTGCTGCCGTCTGCCAGTACCAGCACGGCTGTATTGGTGCCGGGCGCCAGGGGATTGGATTTGCGGGCTGCAGCTATTACCGGTTGTTGCTGCCGGTTCATATAAATGGCGCCGGTAAGCAGGGTAGCTCCCAGTAAGGTGGCTGCCGCAGCATACCACACTACCCGGCGGGTTTTACCGCCTGTTGCAGGGGAGGGCGTTTGCAGGATCTGCTGTAAAACGGCTTCACCATCTTCCTCCGTCCAGCCGCTTTGCGGGGTCCGGTTGTTGTACAGGGCCGACAGGATATCTGCTTTGATCTCCGGCTCATAATCGTTACCGGCAATTATCTCTTGAAAGCGCAGCAGTTCTTCCTGGCTGATCCGGCCATTCTTATATTTATCAAGTAATAACTGTACTTCCGTCATGGACATTATCAGCGTTTTGGAAGGTGATTTGGGGTAAAGACGAGCAACCGGCAAAAAAGGAGTATCCGGAGCGAAAATTTTTTTTTCGGAGAATAATTATTTCCGGAGAAGGAGTAAAAACAGTAAGAAGGGAACAATATCATTTTGCAGACGTGCCTTTACAAAAGCCCGTACAGCGTGCATGGCAAGGCTCATCTGCTTTTTCACGGTATGCACCGAAATATTCAGCTGCCGGGAGATTTCTTCATTACTCCAGCCCTGTTTGCGGGCCAGGTACACTTTTTTCCGTTCCGGGGGAAGGCCGGATACCGCTTTGTCCAGTATAGCGTCGTATTCCCGCTGCAACAGCAGGTGGTCGGTATCATTTTGGGCCTCCGGCTGGTTTCTGAGATGGAAATCATGGGCTTTAAGCCGCACTACCTGTTTTTTGAAACCATCGTAAATATGATTCCGGGTGAGGATAAACAGGTAATCCTTGAATTGTTTTACCTGCTGCATATCGGCTTTTTTCAGCCATACCTTCATAAATACTTCCTGCACAATTTCCCTGGCCAGGCCACTGTCTCTCAGGTAAAGCATGGCCACATCATATACCTGTCCGCTGTAATGCCTGAACAGGATAGTATATGCGTCCCCGTCACCCAAGGCAACCTTTTGCAGCAAATCGCGTTCATCAGTCAAGGAAATGTCTGGCAAAGCTGGAAGTTTAGTACCCTCACGAAAACAATAACAAAGTAAATTTAGGGGACCGGGAATTAATAATAAAATAATTTATGCGGAAGGGAAGTTTTGATAAAGGGATGGAGAAGAAAGAAAATTATTGCGTATTTTCAGGGCATGCAGGTTCACCAACCGTTGATTTCACTACGCATTTACACTGCGTTTCCGGGATATATCTTACACCTGATTCTTAATGACCATTAATTCTACCTTATGAATGACCTTAAATTCTGGCAGATTATTGAAGAAGCGTGGGCAGCATCACCGGCCTTACTGGAAATGCGCAATACGGCATTGAAAACCAATGATGCCATATTGATCGAAGACCTGACCGGTGAACTATACGGCGCTATCACCAATAATATCCGGGATATCCTTTTGCAACTAGATAAGAAGGAGCTGACAGGATTTAATCATATCATGGAAGAGAAATTATTTCAGATCGACCGGGAAGATATTCATGCCTACACAGACGGATCAGACGATGGCTTCCTTTATTGCCGGTGTTTTATAGTAGGAATGGGAAAGGATTATTACGAAATGATCAGCGAAAACCCGTCAAAAGCTACCTGCGATGCGGAGGCTGAAATTGTAGGATTTATCGGGTACGTTGTGTACCAGGAATTATTTGGAGAGGAATTTGAAAGGTATACAAAACATAGCATAGAAACCTGCTCCAATACCATTGGATGGAGTAAAACCTAGTTTTAAATAACCTGTCTTATTATGAATGGAAAAACCTGTAATATAAATATAGATCGTGCACACGCACGTGCTGTTACCCTGATAGCGGAAGACTTCTTCTGGAACCCAACTGACCACCTGGCGCCTTTCGGATCAGATGAAGGAGACACAGGACTGATCCTGTTCCGGGAGTGGCGCCGGCAACACCCTGCCACACCAACCATTGAATATCTGAAAAAGACCATTGAATCAATAGGGAAAATGGCATTTGAAGATTATAATGAAACATTGCTCGACAGGGACCTGATCATACAAATGAGAGAAGACCCGGCATTTGATGATTACCGGTTTATTTTTACATTGGATGTTTTATTGATTGCCGCCGGATTCGGACAACTGGCAGATGAAGGCATCATTGAAGCCGCCAACAAACCAGTGATCAATACCGCCCTGGAACGGCAGATAGCCTGGGCGCAGCTAACAGAAAGCTGCTCATACGCAGAACAGCATATCGGCTATCTGAATATCCTGAAACAGGTATTGGAAGAGGCATAACAGGATTACACGCATCACTTATGATCAAACTCAACGATAAAATATATACCTGCCCGGTAGATGTAACACTCGGATTTATTGGCGGTAAATGGAAACTGTTAATCCTGTTTCAATTGCATTTTTTTACAAAAAGAAGCTATGCCGAAATCAGGGATAACCTGCCTGGTGTCTCAGAAAAAATGCTCAGCCAGCAACTGAAAGAACTGGAACATGATAAATTGATCGGGAAAAATACCCTTTCCGCCAAACCATATCGGGTGGAGTACTTCTTAACAGCAGAAGGTAAATCACTCAGCCCCCTCTATGAATTCGCCAGTGAATGGGGAATTGCTTATCTTAAAAAATATGGCATCGATTATATCCAGGACCAACATCTCTACAAATAAAAAAAAGAACGCCATTTTTAGATAACTTCCATGGGCTGATACACTCCCTTTGGAAAAATATTAATACCGGCGCAGCTTTTACCTGCAACGGGAACAGCCACACACCTGGAAATTAAATTTATAGCCGCAAGAATAAATATTAAAGAACAACGCATTGTCCGCAGTACTTCATCTACCATCATTATTGATCTCAGCACGCCTTTCAATGGTGCCGCACTGGAAGCTGCGGTGCCGGGAAACGGGACACTGATACTGGTGCTGCAAACAAGAACATATAACGGGCAGGAGGCAACAGGAAACCGCCGCTTCATGGCAGCAGATATAATTGGCATAATACCATCCCGCCCATTAAAGAAAAAAATTAATAGTATTCCCAGCCTTCACAAGCTTCCTTACAATACTCCGCATACATGTTTGCCGTTGCGCTCAATGGATCGTGAGAATAAGAGCGGCATTCGCCTCATCACACCACTGGCCACGGAATGGCAACTGGAGTGAATACCGCTCTTTCGCCGCACAAACAATCATACCGGGAAGCCCTCCCGGCAGCCCCCTGTGTCATCCACTATAAATTGCATCATTTTTGTAGGCAATAAGCACGCTTTATATAATAAAAACCAGGGCATCGGGATCATAAACGAAGATATCTGTACATAAAAAGTCGTGGCGCCCGTTCCTGTTCCTAATAAATATCACTCCTGCATCAAGTCCACCTTTACTGCACGTGCATAGTATCTCCCAGGTATTCCCACAGCATATCCGCAGTATAGACTAAGTATCAGCCATGTATTTCCCACATACCAAACTGGGTGAACCCGCTTAATTACTGCGTTTGTTTCCTTATCTTAAGAAAACAAATGTTACGTTATGAAAAAACTACTCCTGTTATTTACGTTATGTTGCTGCTGCCTGGGTATTCTCAGGGCAGAAGACTCACCCATCGGCGCCTGGAAATCCACCTCGGGAGAGGTAACCAGTGTGCTGCTCATCACTCCCACCTGGTTTACAGTTACGGATTATGATAGTCAGCGCTTCATCAGCTCATATGGCGGTTCATGGAAACAGGCCGGTGATACACAGGTGGATGTAACCATTCATTTCAATACAGCCAATGCATCGCAGGTAGGACAAAACACCACGGTGCCGGTAGGCATGGAAAACGGGCAGCTGATCACCAGCAGTCCCGGCGGGGGAAAACAGGAATGGACCCGTATTGATGATGGCGTTGGTCCGCTGGCTGGCAGCTGGCAAATCACTTCCAGGGAAAGGGATGGAAAAATGACGCCTATCCCCAACGGCGCCAGGCGCACCATGAAGATCCTTACCGGTACCCGTTTTCAATGGGTGGCCATTAACCAGGAAACAGGAGAGTTTTTTGGCTCCGGCGGCGGAACCTATACTTTTGAAAACGGTACCTATACAGAAAAAATTGAGTTCTTTTCCCGCGACAGCTCCCGTGTAGGCGCATCATTGTCTTTTAAAGGCAGTGTAAATGGCAACAACTGGGATCATAGTGGCAAAAGCTCAAAAGGAGATCCCATTCATGAAATATGGACCAGGGAATAAATTGTTTTACCATTTATTCTCTTCATAGAAGCGTGGTAATTCTCTTACCACCCTATTCCATAATCCTCACCGTGATTACTGCTGCCGCCCCATAAACTGCCATGCGCACGATCTATGTAAATGGCGTTTATGGGGCCGCTGGTACGCTCTCCGAAAGTAAGATGATAACCCATTTGTTCCAGGGCCTTCCGTGTTTGCTCGGAGGTGTTGTTATTGAGCAGGATGCTTCCGGGACGAGGCTCACGGTCCTGGATAGTAGTACCGCCTAAAGACAACCACAACTGGTTGGTATTAATATTCGCCGCTTCAGAAGCCTGTTGCACCGTCATTCCAAATTCTACCACATTCAGGAAAAACTGTAACAGGTTCTGGTCCTGCGTATCGCCGCCCTGCACGCCAAAAGCCAGGAAAGGCTTGCCGTCTTTCAAAGCCATGGAAGGCGTTAGCGTTACCCTGGGGCGTTTGCCGGGAGCAATCACATTAAAAGGACATACAGCGGAATCCAGCACAAAACTTTGCGCGCGCTGGCTCATACCGATACCGGTTTTGCCTGCAATGCAGGCGGGGAGCCAGCCGCCGCTCGGAGTGACAGATACCACCCATCCGTCTTTATCCGCTGCTTCCACGCTGGTGGTGCCGCGCCACAGCCTGTCCATATAGGCGCTGTCTGGTGTATTGGCTGCGTACGGGTTGTCAGACTGTATTGCGTTGGCGGTATTTGATAGCATCTTATTGGTTGCATAAGCCTGGTTTGCATCGCCTTGCGGCATCAGCATCGTAGCATCATGTTTGGGAACAAAGCCGCCGGGCTTGCGGCCGCTGCTGGTATCCTGCAACAATTTCCGTTCCTGTAACAGGTGCAGGTACGGATTGGTTTTACCCATGAACGGATACGGATCGCCCGGGCCTGCCGCTGCATCATTCTGCGTAAGATTGATCTGTTTTGCCCTTGCCTTTGCATATTCCTTGCTCAGCAATCCTTTAATAGCAGGATTGGTATTGAACGCAGGATCGCCATAATAAAAATCACGGTCTGCGAAAGTAAGGTTCATGGTTTGATATAACGTATGGATATATTCAGTGGAATTATATCCCATTGATTTCAGGTTGAAATTTTCCAGGATATTAAGGCTTTGCAGCAGCATGGGGCCTTGCGTCCATTCCTGCAGCTTATACACTTCTATGCCCTTGTAATTAATATGCAGGGGCTCTTCTTCCACCGGTTTCCAGCGGGCCAGGTCTTCCATGGTGATCAGGCCACCCTGTTCCTGGCAGCCGCGTACAAATTCTTTGGCAATATCTCCTTTGTAGAACCGGTCGTATGCTGCCATGATGGCTTCTTTCCTGCTTTTGTGCTTACGCAGCGCTTCCTGTTCTGCCTCTACCATTTTTGTGAGGGTAGCCAGCAGGTCTTTCTGCACAAAAATTTCCCCGGCTTCCGGGGCTTCTCTTTTTTCCCCGGGATGTGTGAGGAAAACAGCTTTACTGTATGGCCACTGGTTAATATATTTTTTCCCGCGTTCAATGCTATTCGCAGTTTGAGCTTCTATGGGATAACCGGCCGCCATTTCCATGGCAGGCGCCAGCACCTGTTTTAAGCTCATGGTACCGTATTCTGCCAGCATGTAGCATAATCCCCCGGCGGTTCCTGGCGTTACGGCTGCCAACGGGCCGTATTCAGGCGGAAAGTCGTATCCCTTTCCTTTATAAAATGCCGGTGTGGCGCCGGTGGGGGCAACACCCAGCGCATTGATGGCAATTACTTTCCCGGTTTTAGGGTTATAGATCAGTGCCTGCGTTTCCCCGCCCCAGCTCAGCACATCCCACATGGTACAGGTAGCGGCCAGCATGGCGCAGGCAGCGTCTACGGCATTGCCGTGCTGCTGGAAGATCATAGCGCCGGCGGTGGCAGCCAGTGGTTTGCCGGTTACGGCCATCCAGTTTTTACCATGCAAAGGTGGTTTCTGTGTTTGCTGTGCCTGCATGCCGGTATAACAACCCAACACGAACGAAAGGAGGAGGAAGCGTTTCATCGGGCTAATTTATAGATTTACGGATTAAAAAAATCCGGATTTACATGAAGGGTAACCTGCCCGTTATTTTCACTGGGCCTGTTGAGCCAGCAACACTTTAGTGGTCACCAGCAGTTGCCCGGTATGCCGCATGGTATGTTCTGCTGCATGGAACAACAGTCCCAGTACAGTGGAGGGAAGTTGTTTACGGCCTACGCCCCGGAAATCTGTCAGGGTGTTTTCCGGGGTAACAGACAATTGCATCAGCGCCTGATGCACCTGTGCGTCAAAATGATCCAGCAATTGATGGAGTGTGGCGGTTGGCTGGCCTTCGCCCGCCAGGGCGGCGAACTGCTGCTCGCTGAGCTGCTCTGCCCTGGCGTAGGTAAACAACCGGTCAAGTACCCCGGTTACGTGCTGAAGGTGATATCCCGGCGATGCCAGTCCTGCCGGCTTTTCCCATAGCAATGCCTCCGGGAAGTCCTGGAGCTGGTTGTTGATCTCCAGGTTGGCCTGCAATAAAGCATGCGCCACAGGTTGCAGTAATGCCGGTATGTTTTCTACCGGCCCGCTCATCCAGTATTCGGTAGCCATAATATCTTTTTATACTTCTACGGCATCATAAACGATCACTTTCTCCCATAAGTGGCTGCAGTTTTTAATAAACTCCAGGTGTATAGGGTGACTCTGATAGGTGGCCTGCCCGGCAAGGTCACTGAAAAAAATCAGTTCCGATACGCCCCAGCTGTTGTCCACTACTTCGCGTTTTTCGGTACTCGCTACCACGCCTACACGCAGATCACGAACGGTTTCTATTTTAGCCAGGGTTTTTACGCCCGCTACCAGCTTATCGCGGTCTTCCTTGGAATCAGGGTTCTTCAGCCAGAAGAATACGTGATGCACAATCGGGTATTTCTTTTCCATATTTGTTGAGGGGATTGCTGCGGCAGCGGCAGTACCGGCGGCAAGCGCTGCTGCGGTTCCTAAAAATTTACGTCTGTTGGAAGTGCTCATATTAGGCGTGTTGAGGCGATGAAAATAATAAACATTGTCGATTTATTATAATTATCCCTGTCATACCGACACTAATATTCATCGGATTACATTTACACAGCGGTGATTTACCCGGACCGCCTGAAATTCCTGCAGCACTTTCCCGGAGATGCTTTCAGACGTGCGGTATTTCGGCTCAAACCCGATTTCATACCGGATTACATCACTTTCATCCCATTTTGCCTCTGCTGCATGCCAACAATTGCTATTATTGCCATAAATACATCAACCTTATGAATCAATTTAAGAAAATTGAATTCGGCATCGTGACAGCCATTTTTGTGTTGCTGATGTTTTCGATCCTTTATCCCAGCATTATTTACAATGTATTTGAGCTGCAGCGTATTTATGGCGATAAATTCGCCCGGTATCACCAGGTGTTCGATTATTACATCCATTTCCTGCTGCCTTCCATGGGCCGGGTAATGCTGGTATACGTTACCTTCCTGCTGGTCAACTTTGTGATTGTGCCGGAGTTCCTTGAAAAGGGAAAGTGGGTGGGAGGAGTGTTCCTGCTGATCCCTGTGGGGTTATTTTATTTTGCGATGATGATGGTAGCCAATTCATACTATAATGGTTACCTGTTTGGCGTATATGATACCATAAAGGGAGCGCATATGTATTTCGCAAAAACGGCTTTTATCACTACCGTTTTTTCGGGTGTGCTGTACGTGGCTTATTACTATATCCGGAAAGCCCTGGTGAGCGTGCTGTATCCCCGGATTGTGGCAGATATGGCCTTCAGGCAGATATTCACTGAAATCTGCTGGGCTGCCGGCATATTCGTGGTATTGTTTTGCCTGTCTTTTTCAGACTCGAGAGACATGGCGCTGCTGATCTTTTTCTTCGGCCCCTCACAGATTATGGTGTTCTTTGTGCTTCGTTACAGGGTATTTCCAAACTTTGAGGACGGGCACAGGAATAAAGGACTGCTGATCCGGGATATTGTTTTTACCATCCTGGCCAGTAACGTGATGATGGGGCTGATATGCCGCGCACTGGTACACCGCGATGGGGGCTGGTTTGCAGCGCTTACTTTTATAGGTATCGGTATTTCTACAGGCATTGTGCTGCCGGTTTGCTGGTTATTGTTTAAAAGTCGCCAGAAACAGGTGAATACCGTGGTTACCCTGAAAAAAGCATTGGGGCATTCCGCTGCCAACCTCGACTTCCTCCGTTCACAGATCAATCCGCACTTTTTATTCAATGCGCTGAACACGTTGTATGGTACCGCCTTACAGGAGGAAGCCGCCCGTACCAGCGAAGGCATCCAGAAACTGGGCGATATGATGCGGTTTATGCTACATGATAACCACCTGGAAAAAATTCCACTTGATAAGGAGGTGGCTTACCTGCAAAATTATATAGCACTGCAGCGTCTGCGCGTTTTATCTTCTCCCGATATACTGATAGAGGTAAATATAGATGAAAGCCAATGCCAGCATGAAATTGCGCCGATGCTGCTGATCCCCTTTGTGGAAAATGCGTTTAAACACGGTATCAGCCTGAGGCATCGTTCCCGTATCGTAATTTCCCTCAGCTGTACGCCGGAGCAGGTTTTCTTCGATGTGTATAACAGCGTGCATCCCCGCCCTGAAAATGACCCCGAAAGAGAGGGTATGGGGATTGGTTTGAATAATGTAAAAGAAAGACTAAATTTATTGTATCCTCACCGGCACGAGCTGAGTATCCGTCAAACGGCTACTGAATTTTTTATCCATCTGACTATTGATGTTAATAAGTAAGTAAATGAAAAAAGAAGAAGAAGTGGTACAGGGGCCTGATGGCATGACGCGCTTTTTATGGTGGCTGGCCGCCGCCGATGCTGATGTATTACAGGAATGTAAGACAGAGAAAGAGCGCTACCGGATCATTGGCGTTTCTGTATTGGTTACGTGGATGTTTGCTACATTGTCGTGGGGTTATTTCTTTTCCACCATCGTGAACGATGATATGATAGTAGCAGGCCTGGCGCTGTTTTTCGGCTTCGCTATTTTGTCGGTCGACCGTACCCTCATAGCAGCGATGTCGCGTACCAACGGCGGTATAAAAGTAATGCCGGTTATTTTTCGTTTAGTTCTGGCCGTTACTATAGGTTTGTTTATTTCACAGCCCGTGGTATTAATGTTGTTTAAGAAAGATATTGATACCCAGCTGGAACTTGGAAAGCAGGCAAAGCTCGATGCTTACCGGGCGCAATTGGTGAAGCTCAATGCCGGCCAGATGTCCGCCCTTCAACAATCCCTTGACCAGGGCAAACAGCAGCTGGCGCAAAAAACGGCGGAAATGAAAGTGTATAAAGATGGCTATATAAAGGAAACCGACGGCACCGGCGGCTCCGGCAGAATAGGGGAGTCGGACATTGCACGGGTGAAGAAATCGGCCTACCTCAAATCCGAAGAAGAACTGCAGGCCATGCAAAGGGCCTGGGAGCCACAACAGCAACAGCTGCAGGCACAGATAGCACATATGCATACAGTCGACAGCCTCAAGGAAGCCGTATACGTTGGCACACTTACCAATGGCTTCCTGGCGCAGATCGAAGCCCTGAACGAGCTCACCGAAACACATCCACCGGTAAAACAACGCTACCGCCTCATAGTATTTATCATCACCCTTATTGAAGTAATGCCCTTGCTCAGTAAAATACTGATGCCTAAAGGAGAGTATGATGAAAAGCTGGCAGCGGCCACCGCACAGGGAGTAACTTCGGCACAGCTGCAAACAGATACCGGCAAAGAGCTGATGGAACATTACCAGGCTGCCGCACTGGCCGCCGATAAGGAGACGGTGGACCATCTCTTTGAATCTACCCGCGACCTGCGCCGGGAACAGGCTGAAGCCCTCGTGAAAGAGTGGAAGAACCGGGAGAACGGACAATACCAAAACCTCTGGCAACAGGCCAGGAGATTGTTGTTAGGTAAAATCAGTTAATCCCTGTATTGCTTACAAATAAAATAGCCATAAATGACTGCTATTGCGATAGATGATGAACCCGTGGCGCTGGCTGTTATCAGGAATCACGCTGCCAGGGTGCCCTTCCTGGAAATGAAAGGGTTTTTTACCAATGCTTTTGAAGCGATCGATTTTCTCAGCAAAGAAAAGGTAGACCTGCTGTTCCTGGATATTAAAATGCCGGATATCTCCGGGCTGGATTTTTTGTCCAGCCTGCCTCATCCTCCTATGACTGTTTTTACTACCGCCTACTCCGAACATGCAGTGAAAAGCTTTGAGCTGGATGCGATCGATTATCTGCTCAAACCCTTTTCCCTCATTCGTTTTATGAAGGCGTGCAATAAGGCTAATAACCTCTTGCAGTTAAAGCAGCAAAACGGAGCCCCCGTCACTAAAGAACAACCTGATTATATTTTCGTGAAAAGCGGGTACGAGCAATTCCGCATTGTGCTGGATGATATCCTTTACCTGGAAAGCGCCGGTAACTATGTTAACTTCATCCTTACTGACCGCAAGCTCATTTCCCGTCTCTCCATGCAGGAGGCGGTAGACCTGCTGCCTATAGGTTCTTTCACCCGTGTGCACCGCTCCTATATTGTAGCTAATAACAAAATCGAACGGGCCGATCGCAATTCTCTTTACATCAAAAACATTCCTATTCCTATAGGCGCCGCGTATGCGCCTGCGATTGAACGCCTTTTCAATTTTTGATATTAGCGGATTTTGTCTGACTCAGGATTATGATGATTAGGCTGATTAGGCTGATTACGCTGATTTTATTTTTCTGATTTTGTTTTTGCGAAGTTTATCTTATAAGAGATTGCCTGCTCTGGTTATACTACTTTAATTTTTTATAGGGTGTACAAGATAATGGAGGAAAGAAGCATGTTTGGCTTCTTTCTTCCATTAATGTAGTTCTTGAAAAAAGAAATCAGATATAATCAAGAAGTAAAAATCCAACAAAAACAAAATCAGAAAAATAAAATCAGCGTAATCAGCCTAATCATCATAATCCTGAGTCAGACAACCTCCGCTCAGATCAAATCCCACAAAACAAAAAAATAAAATCATCATAATCCTGTGTCAGACAAAATCCGCAAAATATATTTGTCAAAATGGACCAATTGGTCTAATTTGTACACCATATGGGGAAAGCAGAAAAAACGCGTCAGTTTATCATAGAAAAAGCCGCTCCTATTTTTAACAAAAAAGGAGTGGCAGGAACTTCTATCAGCGATATCCTGAAGGCCACGAAACTGGCCAAGGGAGGCGTGTACGGGAATTTCGCCTCCAAGGAGGAAATAGTAATGGAAGTGTTTGATTATATCGCCGAAGAGGAAAAACTGAACCTGCGGCAGGTAACAGCTACGGCCAATACTTCCGCCGGGAAGTTTGAAGCGTTGTTCCAATATTATGCCCGTTTTCCGAGGGAGCAGAAAGTGGCTGGCGGCTGCCCAATGCTCAACTTCGGTGTAGAGGCAGACGATACTAATCCCGGGCTGAAAAAGAAAGTGAGCGAACTGGCGCTCTATTACCAGTCGCGTATCGCTAAAATGGTGCAGTACGGGAAGGAACACGGCGAATTCAAACCAGACTGGGATGAGCGCAAGTTCGCTATCCGTATGTTTGCCATGCTGGAAGGTGCTATTCTTATGAGCAGTATACTCGGACACAATAAACAGATGTTGGTAGTATTGGATGCGCTGAGAGAGGAAATCAGGCTGCATAGCCGCTGACTTTTTTTATTCCTTAAAATAAACCAATCGGTCTAAAATGCAACACCAGGTTTTACCATTATCACTGCGGATGACCGGCGCGATTTTGTCCGCCATGAGCCGTCCGTTCCCGGTTACCACGGCAAAGCTGTTTTACCGGCTGTATTGTACACCTCCTGCACTGAAGCTCCGGCCGGTACACCAGCAGTTTCGCGATCAGGCCCTGATACAGCAACTCCAGCTAACCAGTTACCCATTTGATAATGCGCCACTGAAAGTAACCACCTACCACTGGGGAACCACCGGTCCGAAAGTACTGTTGCTGCATGGCTGGGGCGGCAGCCCGCTCCACTTTAAGCAACTCATCACCTTGCTGGTGGCACAGGACTACCAGGTAGTAGCCTACGATGCACCGGCACATGGCCTCTCCGGTGGCAAACGTACCAACCTGGTACAATGGATGCACGTGCTGGAACAGGTAATGCAGCAGGAAGGTCCGCTGCATGCTATTGTTGGCCACTCGTTCGGTGGCCTCAATGCTGCACTTACGCTTGCCCGCAAAGAGGTGCATGTGCCACGCCTGCTGATGCTCAGCACCGCGCTCAGCGCTCCCGTATTCTTCAATGAAGCGCTCCGGCTTTTCCGTATCCATCCCGTGGTAATGCCGGTGCTGCAACAGCTCATCCGGCAACGGTTAAAAGAAGATCTCGCTGACATGGACCTGCACCGGTATATCAATAGTATCAAAGCCGATAAGATCTGGATGGCTTACGATACCACAGATACACTGGCTAAAGCCGCAGAAATAGATGACTATCTGCAACAATACCCCGCTATACAATCGCTCCGCATTACGGGCGACGGCCATTTCCGTATCATGCGGCATGAAGCCGTAGTACAGGGGATCCTTACTGTACTGGCAGCTGATATAACATAAAAATAAAATCCTGATCTTCGGTATATAACTTTACATATGCCCAGGTATATAACGGTTACCTCATTACTGAACAGAACAAAGCAACGGGATCCCTGGTTCCTGGATGATTATACCATCAATCCATTCAGTGGCTGTGCTTTCAACTGTTTGTACTGTTATATCCGCGGCAGCAAGTACGGCATCAATATGGCAGAAAAGCTATCGGTGAAAGAAAATGCACTGGCTATTCTTCGCCGGCAGCTGGCCGCCAGGGCGCGTAAACAGCAACAGGGCTTCGTTGTGCTTTCGTCTGCAACAGATGCTTATCTTCCACTGGAAGAAAAGGAGATGCTCACCCGCGGCATCCTGGAGCTGCTCCTGGAATACCGCTTCCCGGTGCATATCATTACCCGCTCCCCGCTGGTATTGCGCGATCTCGACCTGCTCCGGCAAATCAATGAACAGGCCCTGCTGCCACCAGATATGGCTTCCTACAAGCATAAGGCCATGATCACTTTCTCGTTTAGTACCATCGACCCTGTAGTGGGCAGGCAGTTTGAGCCCGGGGCTCCCGATCCGGCGCAACGGCTGCTGGCCCTGAAATCATGTGCTAATGAAGGCTTTATGACCGGTGTGAGCCTAATGCCGCTCCTGCCATTTATCAGCGACAGGCCGGAGCAACTATCACGGCTATACGCTGCTTTTCATGAGCACGGCGCGCGCTATGTGTTTCCAGCTTCCATTACCTTATGGGGAGAAGAAGCAGCCGATAGCAAACAGCTGGTAATGCAGGCGGTACAGCAACATTATCCGCAGTATGCGGAACAATACCGCCTCCTTTTTAGTCACAACAGCCAGGTACCTGCTGCTTATAATACGGCGCTCAAGGCTGCCGCAGCTGTAGCAGCGGGCCGTTACGGGCTTTTCCCGCAAATCCCTTTTGAGTAGCTTTGTGGCGCTTCCAACAACATCTTCCGGAGACCGGGGCAAAACAGCAACAATCTTTTTTCATCTCCCTTAAAATTTTATACGTTTAAACTTGCTTTCCGCCGTGTAAATGAATATTTTAGAAGCATGAACTTTAAAACCCACGTATATGAGTAACGTTAATAACCGCAGGCAGTTTCTGCGTCAAATGGGAGTGTACACAATGGGAATGGGGATGCTGCCCGCTATACTGGCAGCCTGTAATAACGGCAAATCCACTAAAACTGAAAGTGACAGTGCTGCCGCCGCTAAACCCGGGGAAACCGCTGCACAAGAACTTTTCTTTAAAATTTCGCTGGCGGAATGGTCGTTCCATAAAGCATTGTTTGCCGGTAAAATGAACCATCTTGATTTCGCTTCCCGTGCAAAGAACGAATTCGGTATCGAAGGTATTGAATACGTGAACCAGTTCTTTAAAGACAAAGCAAAGGACCAGGCCTATCTTGCAGAAATGAAAAAACGTGCCGATGACCTGGGCGTTCGCAGCGTACTTATTATGTGCGATGGCGAAGGCGAAATGGGCGACCTGGATGTGAAGAAAAGAATGCAGGCGGTAGAAAATCATTACAAGTGGGTGGAAGCAGCTAAATTCCTTGGCTGTCATGCTATCCGTGTAAATGCAGCAGGAGAAGGCTCGCCGGAAGAAGTAGCCAAAGCGGCTGCCGATGGCCTCACCAAACTGGCCACCTTTGGTAAGGAACATGGCATCAACGTGATCGTGGAAAACCATGGTGGTATGTCTTCCAACGGGGAATGGCTGAGCGGGGTAATGAAAACCGTGAATATGCCCAACTGTGGCACTCTGCCTGATCTGGGCAACTTCTGTATCAAAAGGAGCAAGCCGGAAGCCAATACACCGGAAGCATGGGCAAAAACCACCTGCCTGGAGGAATATGACCGCTACAAAGGAGTGGCGGAACTGATGCCTTTTGCTAAAGGTGTGAGCGCAAAAACGTACGACTTTGATGCCAATGGCAACGAAACTACCATCGACTATGTCCGCATCCTGAAAACAGTAAAGGATGCCGGCTTTAATGGTTTCATGGGAATTGAGTATGAAGGTGAGAAATTATCTGAAGAAGAAGGTATCAGGAAAACAAAAGAGCTGCTGGTACGACTGGGTGGTAAATAAATAATAATTGGGGCTGACCAGAAAGCAAAAGAATGCTTTTGGGTCAGCCCCAATTGTATTTTGCCAACCCAACAGCTTTGCTTACAAAGCAATTCAGCCTTTTTCAGAAAGACTGCAGGTACCTGTCCTGGTAAAACAATAAAAGCATAAAAAACGGCGCCCCCAAAGCATACTTTTGGGCGCCGTTTCATTTACAATGAAAATGCTTTTTTCAGGAAAGGAATCACATATCCGTACGCATCTGCAGTAGCGGCACTATCGAAAATAGGATTGCTGGGATTGGCAAAGCCATGAGCTGCATCATAACGTTTAACCGTCAGCGTTTTACCTGCCGCCCGCATGTTCTTCTCAAACTCGTCTACTACCTGTGGGTTAATGCCCTGGTCTTTATTGCCGAAAATACCCAGTACCGGTCCGTGTAAAGTTTTCAGTTTGCTGACGTCCTTTTCGGGCATGCCGTAATACATTACTACGCCCTTATTCTGCGCCCCTGCCAGTAACCCTGACTGCAACGACAGCCCACCACCGAAGCACCAGCCTATGGAGGCTATTTCGGCTGTTTTTCCCGCATAGTTGATAGCGCCCTGCATGATGGCCTGCAATCTTTCCCTGGAGGCCCCCTGCATCAGTTTTGCCGCATCTTCCCGGTTGGTGGCTACCTTCTGATCATACATATCCACCGCCAGTACATTTACTTTTCCTTCCAGATCATTATACAGCTGCTCGGATTGTTTTTTTATATAGTCGTTCAGCCCATACCACTCCTGGTACACCAGGAGGTATTTACCGGAAGTGGTTTTGGCTTTGAACAGGAAACCATGTGCAGGTGTTCCGTCTGCAGCGGGAAAAGTGATGGCTGTACCAGTAGTGCCCTGGTAGGTGTACGGCAGCGGATCTTTATGAGCCATGCGGAATTCTTCATGACTGGCAAGTGCTGCAAACTCGGTGATGGCATCTGTATGGCAGCAGGGTGCAGTTTGAGAAAAAGCGCTCACAGCCATCAGCAAACAGCCGGTAAGGAAAGTTAGTGTTTTCATGACAGTTTATTTTTGCTTACAGAAGATACGAATTTCTTTGGTGCAGCTTTTGTAAATTCGGTACTATGGATCTTCAGTCAGGTTACCCTTATTCACTTATCCGTAACGGCCTGCCATATAATTATCCCTGGCAGGAACAGGATATTCGTACGCACGTGGCCGTGATAGGCGGTGGGATTTCAGGGGCATTAACCGCCTACGCATTAACAAAGGCCGGCATTCCCTGCGTGGTGGCCGATGCCCGTACTATTGGCCTGGGAAGCACTGCTGCCAGCACCTCGCTGCTGCAGTATGAAATTGATACGCCTTTGTCGGAGCTGCGCATGAAAGCTGGTATATCCAATGCCAACAGGGCTTATGAGCTGTGCGCCGCTTCTATCGGTGAACTGGAAAACACCTGCAAAGCCCTGCATTTTCCGCATTTTGAAAAGAAACACAGCCTGTACCTGGCTTCCTACGGGAAAGATGTAAAAAAGTTATCGGAGGAAGCGGAAGCCCGCCTGGAGCTGGGGCTTAAAATGGATTGGTGGGACGCGGCAACAATAAAGGCAAAAATGGATTTCAATGCCCCGGCAGCTATCTATTCCTATACAGCAGCACAAACAGATGCATATATGCTCACGCATGCACTGCATCAGCACAACCTCAAACATGGCGCACAGGTGTTCGACCGCACCGCTGTTACAGATATTGATTTCAGGCCCCGCAGTGTAGTGCTGACCACCTCGCAGGGATATCGCATCTCTGCGCGTTACCTGGTAATTGCTACGGGCTATGAAGCTTTGCAGTATCTCAACATCCCTTTGCTGAAGTTAACATCTACCTATGTGATAGCAAGTGAGCCCAATCATGCAGTGGAGCAATGGTACCAGGACTGTCTCATCTGGGAAACAAAATTCCCGTATCTCTATATGCGCATCACCAGCGATCACCGCATACTGGTAGGAGGAAGGGATGAGCCTTATTATAATCCCGGCCGCCGCGATAAGCTGATTCATCATAAAGCAAAACAACTGGAAAAGGATTTCCGCAAAAAATTTCCCGGGCTGCGTTTTCACCCGGAGTTTAAATGGACCGGCACCTTTGGCGCTACTGCCGACGGACTGCCCTTTATCGGGCCTTTTGCCCCCATGCCACATACTTTTTTTGCACTCGGTTTTGGAGGCAACGGCATCACTTTCGCCCAGATTGCCGCCAATATCATTACCAACCTTATACAAGGAAAAAAAGACCACGATGCAGCTATCTTTTCCTTTAACAGGAAAATAAAATCCTGATCTGCTTTTATCCCAAAGAACAATCCCTATCCACTATTATCAGGAAAGAAAAATCCGCTTTCATCGCAAAGTAAAAAGCAGCATTAAAGTCTGCATCCCTTATAAATCAAAAAAATATAATCATCATAATCCCGGATCAGGCAACCTTTGCGCAGCCTCACTAACGGTGAAGGGTATACTAAAATGTAATCACTACTTTATTATCGCTGATCTTATATTTGAAATGCTGTTGCCCGCTCAGGTTGTTCAGCACGTCTTCCAGCGTGGCATGAAAGAAAGCGGCGTCCGTAATTACCGGTGCTTTGGATGCATCTCCCTTCATTTCCACTTCTACGCCAAACCATTCTTCCAGTGTACGCGATAAGGCCATAGGATTGGTATTGCTGATCCGCAAAGTATCAGATAACCATGTTTCCAGTTCCTCCGGGTGATAGGTTTCTTTTTCCATCAGGTCAATTTCGTTATTAGCCAGGATCATCTGCCCGCGTTCCAGTATTTCCGGCTGATTGTCGGTAGGGGAGTGATAGGATTTTCCTACGCGGATCTTCCCGTTGAGCAGGTATACTGTAGCGCCATGCTGGCTGGCAAAGGAACGCATTTTAAAAGCGGTGCCTAATACGGTAGCCCGTAGTTTATCGCTGGTAACAGTAAATGTATCGGTAGATGGAACAACGGTAAAGAACGCATCACCATCCAGGATCACCGACCGGTTGCCCTGCAGGTAATTGGCCGGCACTTCCAGTACAGAAGCGGAATTAAGTATTACATGGGAACTGTCTGGCAGCGTAACAGAAGTACGCCTGCCGGTAGTGCCCTTATAGGTCTGGTATCCGATACCCGGGGTTTTAAGGTTTACAGGTGTATTTTCCGGCGCCTTTGTGTTGGTACTGCAGCCGGTGATCACTATTCCGCCTGTCAGCATCAATGCCAGCACACAACAGCGGGGAAAACGGCGGGAAATAGTATCAGGTTTAAATCGCATATTCCGGGAATTTTGTATGTATCTAAAAAGACCTAAAAGTAATAAAATAAACAGCGGTAAACGGGTATGCTTAAACAATTTCTGAGAAGCAATAGACAATATCTGTTAACGCTGTTAAAAAGATATGCTGATATTATAATGATTTTTGTTTAGAAGCCGGGCGCACCCTAACTTTGCGGCCCATGGAAAAGCAGCTACCTTTATCGTTTGATAATACCGCTATCGCATTTGAGGCAAAGACCGACAAAGCACTGAAAAAAGCCAATTTTCTCTTTAGTAATATCGGGAAACCCTGGCTGGTAAAACTGGGTGCAGTGATGACACCGATCGCTTTTAAACTGGGGCTACCCATTAAAGGCATTATAAAGAGCACCATTTTCTCACAGTTCTGCGGCGGTGAAACCCTGG
The DNA here is from genome assembly GCF_040546735.1 of Chitinophaga sp. OAE865. Taxonomy (NCBI): domain Bacteria; kingdom Pseudomonadati; phylum Bacteroidota; class Chitinophagia; order Chitinophagales; family Chitinophagaceae; genus Chitinophaga; species Chitinophaga sp. OAE865. Next base: position 2,638,119 of record NZ_JBEPOF010000001.1, read on the forward strand.
AAGAAGCTGCAGCTACCGCCCTGCAATTGGGCAATTACCACGTAGGGGTAGCGTTGGATTACGGGGTGGAAGCCATGGAAGGAGAAGAAAGCTACGATGCCGCTGTTCCTGAATTCATCCGCGCTATCCAGTATGCTGCCTCCCGTCCTGATATTCCCTTTATCGCTATAAAAATTACCGGCTTCGCCCGGTTCGAGCTGCTGGAAAAAATACACCGCAAGGAAATCTTAACGGCTGAAGAGCAACAGGAATATACCCGTGTGCGTAATCGCGTACATGCCATTGCAGAAGCCGGCGCACGCCATAATGTAGCCATCCTCGTAGATGCAGAGGAATCATGGATCCAGGACCCGGTAGACGCCCTCACGGATGAGATGATGTCTTTATTCAACAAAGAGAAAGTAATTGTATATAATACCTTCCAGATGTACTGCCACGACCGTTATCCCTTCCTGCAGGTATCCCTGGAGAAAGCGGTGAAGGAAGGCTACCTGCTGGGCGCTAAACTGGTACGTGGCGCTTACATGGAAAAAGAGAACAAACGCGCGGCAGAAAATAATTATCCTACACCTATTCAACCGGGTAAAGCGGCTACTGATAAAGACTATGATGCTGCTGTAAAGTTCTGTATCGACCGTCTTGATAAACTCGCTGTTTTTATTGGTACGCATAACGAGAACAGCTGCATGTTTGCAGCAAAACTACTCCACGAAAAAGGACTGCCGCATAATCATCCGCATGTGAGTTTTTCACAACTGCTGGGTATGAGCGATAACATCACCTTTAACCTGGCACATGCTGGTTACAACGTATGTAAATACCTGCCATACGGCCCGGTAAAAGATGTAATGCCTTACCTGATCCGCAGGGCGCAGGAAAATACTTCCATCGCCGGGCAAATGGGCCGGGAACTGGCACTGATCAGGAAAGAAATGAAAAGAAGGGCAATGGCATAAGGGGCGAAAAGAAAAAACGCTTAATTTAACCGGGATCCGGGATCCCGGTTAAATTGAGCGTTAGTAGCCGATGCTAAATATTCCCGGTTTCCCGGTTATTGATTGCTTTCACTTTGTGGCAGTGGGTATTGGGTCCACACATCATCATCTACCCGGTCTTTCGGCAAAGTATTCAGCCGGTTATACCTCCTTAAATCCACCCATCGATGCCCTTCCATAAAAAGGGAATACCGCCTGTTATACAGTAACTCATTGATCAGCGCATCTTTGTTGACCGCGCCGGCATATGGAGTGAGATTATGCGCGGTCCGGATGCGGTTGAGGGCTACTATCGCATCGGGTATTGCATTGGTCTGTATTTTCGCTTCTGCATATATCAGTACCAGTTCTTCGTTCCTGATAATGCTGATAGGCGCATTCAATGAGCTCCATACAATTACATCACGGTTGCCGGTTAAACCGCCCTGGCTGGCAGGATCGTCCCGCAATGCTGTTTTAGTGATACGGTCGTCGCCCGGTATAATATTCGTGGCAAAGGAAGGATGCGAAACTCTTATTTCCCCGTTGCCGTTGGGCGGCAGGTACATAGTATTGGCAAGGTCACCGCCATTTGTAGAAAAATAATGATAGATACCATTGTTCAACGGGCCATTCAGGTCAAAGAATGATTCGTTGAGCGCAGACAGTGCATTGGCCCACTGCTGCCGGTAAGTATAAACCCTGGCCGCAATGGCCCGGTTAAATTTAAGCAGGCCGGCGGTAGTTTTAAATCCCAGGAACCCGTCGGACAAAGGAAAAATAACTTCCGATCCGGTAAGATCAGCTTTCCCGTCGTTCAGGAATTTCAGTATAGAATCCAGCACCTCGGCGGTATTGGTGATAACCGGTCCAAGTGTGGCGCCATTAGCTACGGGTATACGCACGCCATTGGTATTCGTCATGTTAAGATTCAGCAACAACTGGTAACCTATCAGCGTTTTGGCGAACCCGGTAAAAGCCTTCTTTTGTATATCTGAAGCTACTTCCGGGCGGGTGTTGCCGATGGCATCAAGCAAAATGAAACACTGTCTTGCTACCTGGTACCTGGCCGACCAGGGGTTGGTAATGTAGAATGTATTATTGTCCAGCACTTTGCTGCCACCACCCAGCAGGTCGGTGGTATACCTGGGCTCCGCACCGGAGAAACGGTAAATTTCACGGCCTATAATACCGGTACCATCCAGGTAGGCGGAAAGACTGTTGCGCATACCGGATTCCGCGCCGGTTACCAGGTTGAACAGGTCGCTTCTGGAAGGGTCTGTGGTGATGCCCGTTACTACAGGCGTATTGAGACTATTGATTTCTCCTTTCTGGCAGGCGTTGATCACCAGCAGTAAAAGAGCGATCGCTATTATTGGAAGATACTTTTTCATATGTATTGTTTTAAGCAGATGGAAAATGATCAGAAATCAACGCCAACATGAAAGCTGGCCCTTTTGGATGCAGGGAACGGCATAACGTCTACCCCTGTTGATAAACCGTTACTGCCGCGGGTTTGAGCGGTAGTGATGGTATTGCTTCCGAAGTTGGATACTTCCGGATCATAACCCACGTACTTTGTCCAGGTAAAGAAATTATTGGCAGATACACCAACACGGATCCCTTTCAGCACGGATGTATTTTTTATTGGCATGTTATAATAAATGCCTATCTCACGGATACGTACATACGAAGCGTCCTGTACATAAATAGAAGCATCGCCGGCTCCGGGGCGGTAGAGCCCGGCTTTAGTGCCTTTCATCTCATCATCAAAGTCGAAGGAAGTAGCGCCAAGATCAGTGAGCAGCTGTGTGAGGTTAATATTGTCGCCGCCTTTTTTCCAGTGAATGAGGAAACGCAGCGAGAAGTTTTTAAACACGGTCAGTTCGTTGAAGAAGCTCATCTGGAAATCCGGTTCTGCATTCCCGATCAGCTTCAGCTCATCGCCTACGGTACCTTTTATCTGCGTAGCCGGTCGTCCTTCTTCCAGGTAAAAAGTACCGAGCGAATTACCAAAGGCGCCAATGGCATATGGAGGAATGATCAGCTTGGTGACTTTAGACCGGTTACGCCACCAGTTGATACTGCTGTTCCAGCGCACATTGGGCTGATTCACCGGTACCAGGTTTAAGCCCAGCTCTATTCCCTGGTTTCTCAGGTCGCCGCTGTTTTTCCATTCAGTGGCATAACCGGAAGATGCCGGCAGCGAGTGTCGAAGCAACACGTCATAAATTTTCTTGTTATAGTAAGTGGCTTCAAGATTGATGCGGCCGTTGAGTACACTTACATCGAGGCCTGTTTCAAATTCGGCCTGTCGTTCGGGTTTGATGTCGGGATTGCCTTGCAGGTTTTCCACCAGTACGCCGGGGAATCCGCCGATATTGCTTCCCAGCATCTGGGTAAATTTACTGCCATAGGGAGGCACGTTGCCCGACTGGCCGTAGGCAGCCCGCAGCTTGAGGTTATCCACACCAGCTACCTTCCAGAAATCCATTTTGGCAATGTTCCAGGAAATGGATCCTTTCGGGAAAACATAATATTTCAGGTATTCACCGTTGTTGGTAGACCGGTCGAAACGCACGCCGGCGCTGAAGGTAATGGCATCGATGAGGGAAAGGTCTTCCTGTATGAAAATCCCATTGTCGCGGTACTTCTGGCGGAATTGCCGGGTAGTAGTGTTGGCGCTGGCATCGAGGTTGCTTTGTCCGGATACCAGGTTGGTGGCAACGGTAACAATGTTATCCAGGTAGCCGGTTTCCAGCGTGGCGCCGGCAGTACTGGTTAAACTGAGGTTATTATTTGGAGTAAATGTGTTCACTATAAACCCACCGATATTAGTGTTGGTGTTATTGGTATTACCCTGGATAGAATGGCCCTGCTGCCCGTTTTCTTCAAATTGAAGGTTGCGCGGGAATAATGCTGCTGTTTTAAAATTGAAGTAATCAACACCGCCGCGTCCTACCAGCCGGGTAGTGGAGCGGTCGCTCTGCTGCAGGCGTATTTCGATGTTACCCCCACCTACAAAGCGGTTGGTCTTTTCGTTGTTGATCATATTGTCGCGTGTTTCCAGCGGGTTAGAACTGGCAAAAGCATTGCGTGGATACTCACCCAGTGAATTAGGGAACAGGTTCACAAAATCCGGTGTGGACGACAGTGCTACACCAAGGGAAACGCCATTGTTATCGTTATTAGTAAGCCCCCTGTCGGCAGAAGAGCTGATATAGTTGGTAGTAACGCCAACGGATACACGATCGCTTACCTTGTGATCCACATTCAGCCGGATAGAGTTGTTAAAGTAACCGGTACCTTTTACGATACCGTCTTCCTGGCGCCGGTTACCGGAAAGATAGAAGGTGGTTTTTTCACCGCCCCCGCTGAGGGAGATCCCGGTGTTCAGCACCAGCCCGGTTTGCCCGAAGATCTCTTTTTCATAGTCATAGATCTTCCCGGCATTCTTCGCTTCGGTGAACTGTGCCTTGTAAGCGGCGCGTTTGGCCTGCACTACGGGGTCGGGATTATCAGCGGTACCTGCAAGATCGGCGGCTGTTTCGGGGGTAAAGGTGCGTACGCCCATCAGGTGCCGTACTTTCACAAAACCGGTTTCCTGGTTGAGGGAGATCCTGGTTTTGCCGGATTTACCTTTTTTAGTAGTGATGATCACCACGCCGGCAGCGGCTTTGGCGCCATACATAGCGGCAGCGGAAGCGCCTTTCAGGATCTCAATGTTTTCAATATCTTCCGGGTTGAGGTCTGCAATACGGCTGGACGGATTGTCCTGGTTATTGGGGCTGCCCGAAGTAGCGGCGCCGGTCACATCGTTCAGTCCCGCGGGAATACTGCTGTTATTGAAGAAAATACCATCTACTACATATAATGGCTGGGAGTTGCCGAATACGGAAGTGATACCGCGCATTTTTACGGAAATACCGCCTCCGGGAGCGCCGGAATTGGCTGTTATCATAGCGCCGGGCACCTTACCGCTGAGGGCTGCGTCAAATGTTTGTGCAGGCGCTACCCCGTTTAGTTCTGTGCCAGAAATAGTAGCTACGGCATTGGCGAGGTTACTTCGCTTCACATTGGTGGCAAGGCCGGTTACCACAATTTCATCAAGGCGGGCGAAATCCTCTTCCAGGCTCAGGTTTATCACATTATTGCCCGGTGTGAGATTAACAGTTCTTGTCTTATAACCGGTATAGCTCACTGTCAGGCTCGTGGTGCCTGTGGCAACAGAAAGTGTGTAATTGCCATCGGTGTCCGTAATAGTTCCCTTATTGGTGTTGGGAACACGTACTGTAACGCCGGGAATGGGCTTACCGCTCACGGCATCCCTGATTTTTCCGGTGATGTTTTGCTGCGCAAATAATGCCAGGGTACTGCATAGGCATAGCAGTACCAGCAAGCTGGATTTTGGTAGAAGCATAGCTTGTGATGGTTTAGATAATGAATGATGATTAAAACGAGGTTATGATATCATGCTGCTGATTTTTTTTGGTTTACGATCCCGATTTTGGTTGTAATAAACTAACTTGTTATGATCCTCTGCCACAAGGGGTACTACAGGTTTTTCATCATCATCTCTGATGGGCAGAAGTTTCTCATTAAGCCGATCTTGTTGTAAGCAAATATTACGGCAGATTACGAAAATTTGAGTGTACTTCCGTTTTTTTTCTTTGCCTTAATTATGTTATATTTTTCAACTGGAAAACTTCGTAAATTGCGGCCTTATGGAGCAGTATCTATCTTTATTACAACATATTATCCGGAACGGCGCAGTTAAAACAGACCGCACCGGCACCGGCACTACCAGCTGTTTTGGCTACCAGATGAGATTCAACCTGCAGGAAGGCTTTCCCGTGGTTACTACTAAAAAGCTGCATCTCAAGTCAATCATATATGAATTGCTCTGGTTTTTAAAGGGAGATACCAATATAGGATGGCTGAAGGAACATGGCGTGAGCATCTGGGATGAATGGGCCAATGAAAACGGGGACCTGGGACCTGTATACGGTAAACAATGGCGCAGCTGGGAGACCCGTAGCGGCAAAGTGATAGACCAGATCACCGAAGCGGTAAATACCATCCGGAACAATCCGGACTCCCGCCGTATTATTGTGAATGCATGGAATGTGGGCGAACTGTCTGAAATGGCGCTTAGCCCCTGTCATTGCCTGTTCCAGTTTTACGTAACTCCTGCCGATCCTGCAAAGGGGGAAACACGCGGTAAGCTCAGCTGTCAGCTGTACCAGCGCAGCGCTGATGTATTCCTGGGCGTGCCTTTCAATATCGCTTCCTACGCACTGCTCACCATGATGATGGCACAGGTATGCGACCTGGAAGCAGGCGACTTTATCCACACTTTCGGAGATGTGCATCTGTACAGCAATCATATGGAACAGGCCAATCTGCAACTGACCCGGACGCCGTTTCCTTTACCGGTAATGAAGATCAACCCGGACGTCAAAGATATTTTCTCTTTTAAGTATGAAGATTTTAAACTGGAAAATTACCAGTTTCATCCGGCCATCAAAGCACCGGTAGCCATATAACTCCCGCTTATGCGTATATCCATTATCGTAGCTGCTTCCGAAAATAACGTGATCGGTATCAATAATATGCTGCCCTGGCGTTTGCCCACGGATCTTAAATATTTTAAATCCACTACCCTGGGCAAACCCATCGTAATGGGGCGTAAAACATTTGAATCGCTGGGAAAGCCACTGCCTGGCCGGCCTAACATCGTGATCACCCGTCAACAGAACTTTCAGCCGGAAGGCGCATATGTTGTAAGTTCCGTGGAAGAAGGCATTGAAAAGGCAAAGTCGTTCGGCGGTGATGAACTGTTTATTACCGGCGGCTCCCAGATTTTCGAGCAGGCGTGGCCGTTAGTAGAACGGATCTATCTTACCCGTGTATACGCCGTTGTGCACGGAGATGCCTTTTTCCCGCAGCTGGATGGGGCCGAGTTTGAACTGGTAAGTGATGAGCGCCATGAGGCCGATGAGAAAAATCAGTATTCCTTCGCTTTCCAGGTATGGGAGCGGTTGTAAAAAACTAATGTCAGCGCTTATTTGAAAATAACGGTGCCCATCCCATTGGTGAGTTCTTTTTCCAGGGCGTTGAGGTGTTTCTGCATTTCAAGACAGCTTTTAGCCGCTTCGTAGTCATTGTCCTTAAAGGCCTTTTGTACTTCGGCCTGGTTCTCATAAATTAACTTTTTCACCTTTCGCAGGATCAGGTAGTTGGTAGTGGAGAGCGTATCTTTCAAATATGCGTCGTCGCCATATACGGTATCTATTTCAAATTGCTCTTTCCATTTCATACTTAGATCAGCTTCCTTATCTTCCAGGATATTGGCTATCTCCTTTGAAAACTGCTGATCCTCATGATAAAGAAACCAGCGTTTATCCTGCAGGTTCCCTGCATCATACAAGGCTTTGTACTCCCTTAAAATCCTTTTCACCAGCTCACTTTCTGCCAATGCTTCAAAATCATAGGGGAGGTGGAATATATAATCAGCTACGGTACTGTTGTCCTCTTCTTTAAAAGGCTTATCGCCAAAACGTAACAGGATTTTTACCAGTGCTTTCTCCTGTTTTTCATGCCCGTTGATCAGGGAGTCTACCGAAATACCTGTTTCGGCAGCTTCCATAGCGGCAATCGCTTCTTCGCTGAGCTCATCACCGGAAGGAGCGGGGTTGTTACGCGCATACGCCTGCTCTCTTTTTACGAGCCTGTCGCGGATAAATTTATTGACCAGCTGGATCAGCCCCTGTTCATCGATATGCAGTAACTGGCTGCATTGGCGGATATAATCCTGCTGCCGTGTGAAGTCTTCTGCCTTATCAATCTTGGAAATGGTTTCGGCGATCTCATTTACCAGCTGTGATTTTTTATTACTGTCGCTGCCTGCTTCCTGCATGCTCAGCTGCAGTTTGAACAGTACAAAGTCCTGTTTGTTTTCCTTAATGAATTCGCGGAATGCTTCTGCACCGATCTTCTGCACATAACTGTCCGGGTCTTCTTTGTCCGGCAGCAATACCAGCTTCACGTTCAGCCCTTCTTCAATGGCCATGTCCAGCCCGCGGAGCGCAGCTTTCACGCCGGCGCTGTCGCCGTCATAAAGAATGGTGAGGTTGTTGGTATATTTTTTTATCAGGCGCAGCTGATCCTGTGTAAGGGAGGTGCCACTGGAAGCCACCACGTTTTCCACACCGGCCTGGTGCAGGGAAATCACATCGGTATAGCCTTCTACAAGCAGGCACTCATTGAGCTTGTCAATAGCGTGCCTTGCAAAGTAAGTACCATACAGTACCCGGCTTTTTACATAGATCTCATTTTCGGGAGAATTGATGTATTTCGGCGCCCGGTCTGATTTTACCAGGATACGCGCACCAAAGCCAAGTATTTTGCCCGACTGGTTATGTATCGGGAAAATTACCCTGCCGCGGTAATTATCGGCAGGTTGATCGTTGCGGATGGTTACCAGCCCTGTTTTTTGAAGGTATTCCAGGTTGTATCCTTTGTTCAATGCCGATTTGGCAAAAGCGTCAAAGGTATTCAGACAGTAGCCGAGCTGGAATTTTTTAATGGTTTCTTCCGAAAATCCTCTTTCTTCAAAATAACTCAGTCCTACATTCTGGCCTTCTTCCTTATTAAACAGCGTATCTGTAAAATATTCCCGGGCGTAATTGTTGATGATGAACAAACTGTCCGCCATCAACTGGTGCTGCTTCAGTTCCGGGCTTACCTCTGTTTCTTCCAGTTCAATCTGGTAGCGTTGTGCCAGCCACCGGAGCGCTTCCACATAGGAATACTTCTCATGCTCCATGATAAAGCTGATGGAATTGCCGCTGGCGCCGCAACCAAAGCATTTATAGATCTCTTTGCCGGGAGATACAGTGAAGGAGGGCGACTTCTCATTATGAAACGGGCACAGGCCAAGGTAATTGGCGCCCCTTTTTTTCAGTTTAACGAAGGAGCCCACAATTTCCACAATATCAATGCGGCTGAGGATCTGTTGTATGGAGTTTTGTGATATCATCCAACTGCAAACATACGGCAAAAATAGGATTTGAAAAGAAGGCGGGCAGTATGCCGGCAGGATGAGTGTTCCCCGCAACTTTTCCTTATATTTGGTAGATTATAAACTAGCCAAATCAATCTTATTTATCAGATGAAAGAAGTATTTATAGTAGCTGTGGCCCGTACCCCTATAGGTTCGTTCAATGGCGCACTGGCCGGAGTTCCGGCTACCCAGCTCGGAGCTCACGTTATCAAGGCTGCCCTGGAAAGAGCAGGAGTGGCCCCTTCAGAAGTAAATGAAGTATACATGGGCAATGTGCTCAGCGCCAACCTTGGGCAGGCGCCTGCCAACCAGGCAAGTCTTGCTGCCGGCCTGCCCAATACCATTCCCTGTACTACCGTTAACAAGGTATGCGCTTCCGGTATGAAAGCCATTATGCTGGGTGCGCAAAGTATCCTGCTGGGAGATAATGACATAGTGGTGGCTGGCGGTATGGAAAACATGAGCGCTACGCCTTACTATCTTGATAAAGCGCGCACCGGTTATAAACTCGGCCATGGCGCCGTTACCGATGGCATTATCCGCGATGGGCTCTGGGATCCTTACAAGGATTTTCACATGGGCAATGCGGCGGAACTTTGTGCTACTGAATATAAGATCACCCGTGAAGACCAGGACGCATACGCCATTGAAAGTTACAAACGTGCTGCAGCGGCCTGGGAGAAAGGATACTTTAAGGACGAAGTGGTACCGGTGCAGGTACCTGGCAAGCAGTTGGTGACAGTGTCTGAAGATGAAGACTACAAAAAAGTCATTTTCGAAAAAGTGCGTTCCCTGAAACCCAGTTTTCAGAAAGACGGGACTATCACTGCGGCCAATGCCTCCAACATCAATGATGGCGCGGCTGCCGTAGTGCTGGTAAGCGGCGAAAAACTGAAAGCGCTGGGACTAAAACCGCTGGCAAAGATCATCAGCTTTGCCGATGCTTCACAGGCGCCGGAATGGTTTACCACCACACCGGTAAAAGCCATCAACAATGCGCTGGCCAAAGCCGGCTTGAAGATCAGTGATATGGATATTGCAGAAGTAAATGAAGCTTTTTCCTGCGTGCCTATTGCCAATGCGAAAGACCTGGGGCTGCCGCTCGACAAGGTAAACGTATGGGGCGGGGCTGTGGCAATAGGGCATCCTATTGGTTGCAGCGGCGCGCGTATAGTGATAACGCTGAATGCGATCCTGCATCAGCAGCAGGCGCGGTATGGCGTTGCAGGCATCTGTAACGGTGGTGGTGGCGCCAGTGCTATGATCATAGAAAGAGTATAATCTTTTTACAGGGGTTGGCTAAAATACCGGGTGGGTGATGGAAAAGTTGTTTGCCTGATTCTCCCGGCCTTTAGTCAGCCCCGCTTATTCGGAAAGCACGATCACCGTATCTATATTGTTCACCTGTATCCTTACACTGTCTTTCCCCCTTTTGGCCATCTTCAGCGAATGCAGGGCTTCCTGTGGTTTTACCACATCCTGCCTCACTTTCTCAAAAAACAGGTATTTGTCTTCCACCAGGCTGTAAACCGGGTAGCCGGATAATATGCCCGTACTTTTTGTTTGCAAGGCATAATCATCATCGATTTGATAGCGTTTAAACTCGCTGTCAGACAGCAGGGTGATCGCTGCCACCAGGGCGATGATGCGAAGTGGAGGCAGTAGCAGGCCAAACAGCAGTATAAACGGGAACCCAAAGAAAAGCAGCAGGTAGGCATACCGGGCGTCGTTGCCTGGTTTGGAGAGGCCATAAAGCAGCATCCCCGAGCCGGCGTAGAGGGTAAAAAACACCCTTTCGGTTTGTGTGCCCTTGAAGCCATAGCTGTTGAGCATCAGTAACAGGCATAACAGCGCAAAACAACCGAAAACCAGGTGGATGTACCAGAGGAGCGCCTGCAGTTCAGGCAGTTTTGCCTTTTTGATCTTACAGGAAAGGGCGGCTAAAAAGCACAAGGTCAGGATAGTAATGGTAATCATAGCAGTTGGCAGGGTGTCAATAAAGACTAAAATATAAATATATGAATTTATTTTAATTAATACTATGCAGGCCTTTGTCAGCGGTATAATAATTATTAATCGGTTGTTTGCTTTGCTTTTTCGTTAACAAACAATATTTTTGCCCTGCCTTTCAATAAGGCATTTAACTTTCAATTAAGAATAGCATGCGTCAGATAGCTTTCAGACAAGCCTTAAGAGAAGCCCTGCAGGAGGAATTTCGCCGTGATGAACGGGTATTCCTTATGGGGGAGGAAGTAGCCGAATACAATGGTGCTTATAAAGTGAGCCAGGGAATGCTGGATGAGTTTGGTCCAAAACGCGTTATAGACACGCCGATTGCCGAACTTGGATTTGCTGCTATCGGAGTAGGCGCTGCACAGAACGGCCTGCGTCCGGTGGTTGAATTTATGACCTGGAACTTCGCTGTACTGGCGCTGGACCAGATCCTCAACACTGCTTCAAAAATGCTGGCAATGAGTGGCGGCCAGGTGGGTTGCCCTATCGTTTTCCGCGGGCCAAACGGTTCTGCCGGACAGCTGGGTGCACAACACTCTACTGCATTCGAAAGCTACTACGCCAATATCCCGGGCCTGAAGGTGATATCCGTTTCTAACCCATATGATGCAAAAGGTTTGCTTAAAGCGGCTATCCGCGATGAAGACCCTGTTGTATTCATGGAGAGCGAATTGATGTACGGCGATATGGGAGAAGTACCGGAAGAAGAGTACATTATCCCTATCGGTAAGGCAGATATCAAACGTGCCGGTAAAGATGTAACCATCGTATCTTTCAACAAAATGATGAAAGTAGCGCTGGGTGCGGCTGAGGAACTGGCAAAAGAAGGTATTGAAGCGGAAGTGATCGATCTGCGTACTATCCGTCCGCTGGATTGGTTCACCATCCTGGAGTCTGTGAAGAAAACAAACCGCCTGGTGATTGTTGAAGAACAGTGGCCATTCGCAAGTATTTCTTCCGAAATCACATACCGTATCCAGAAAGAAGGTTTCGACTACCTGGATGCGCCTATCCGCCGTATCACTGCACAGGATGCTCCTATGCACTACGCGCCAAATCTGGTAAAATTATACCTGCCGGATATTGAGCGTACCGTGAAACTGGTGAAGGAAGTAATGTACATGAAGAAATAGCAGCTGCTAAAGAGATAAAAAAGGAACGGAGCGAAGATTTTCTTCGCTCCGTTCCTTTTTTATCTCTTTAAATAATTATCAGGAAAACAGGTCGCTGGAAAGGTACCGGTCGCCGCGGTCACAGATGATACTAACAATAACGCCACTACGTAATTCCTTTGATAACCGTGCTGCCGCTGCTACAGCGCCTCCGCTGCTCATACCGCAAAATACCGCTTCTTCCTTTGCCAACCTTTTCGTCATAGCTCTTGCTTCCTCTTCTGAGATATCCATGATACGGTCTACCCTGGGTCTTTCGAATATTTTTGGAAGATAAGCTTCCGGCCATTTACGGATGCCGGGAATTTTCGAGCCTTCTGTGGGCTGGCATCCCACGATCTGCACATCAGGATTCTGTTCCTTTAAAAAACGGGATACGCCCATAATGGTACCAGTGGTTCCCATGGCGCTTACAAAGTGGGTCACTTCGCCATTGGTATCTTTCCATATTTCCGGCCCGGTGGTTTTATAATGCATACCGTAGTTGTCGGGATTGGCAAACTGGTTCAGCATGTAATAGCCGCCTTTGGCTACCTGGGCATTGGCGTAGTCAATAGAGCCTTCCATCGACAGCTCCTTTGGCGTGAGCGTTACTTTGGCGCCATATACTTCCATGGTTAGTACCCTTTCCCTGGTGGCATCTGCCGGCATTACCAGTTCTATTTCAAGGCCGAAAATACTGGCGATCATGGCCAGTGCTATACCGGTGTTACCGCTGGTAGCTTCTATCAGTTTCATCCCGGGTTTAATATCGCCCCTGTCCAGCGCGCCTTTGATCATGCCATAGGCGGCCCTGTCCTTCACACTGCCGGCGGGATTGTTGCCCTCCAGCTTCGCAAAAATCTTAACAGCCGGGTTGGCGGATATCTTCTTTAATTCTACCATCGGCGTATTGCCGATCAGATCTATGATGGAAGCCATTGTACTAGTCCTGGTTTGTATCTGAAAATTTATGTTCTGCTTTGTAATAGATCCGGGAGAAAGGCTCCACACTTTTAATCAGCCACACGTTCCCGCCTATTACGCTATGATGGCCTATCACCGTATCCCCGCCAAGAATTGTGGCGCCGGCGTAAATCACTACATGTTCCTCTATGGTAGGATGGCGCTTGCTGCGCGCCATGCTTTTTTCTATGCTCAGCGCACCCAGTGTTACGCCCTGGTATAGTTTTACATGCGGCCCTATCACGGTGGTTTCACCGATCACAATACCGGTGCCATGGTCTATGCAACACCACGGTGCAATAACAGCGCCCGGGTGAATATCCACTCCCGTACGGGAATGTGCCAGTTCGGTGATCATTCTTGGCAATACGGGGATCTTCAGCTGGTACAGGGCATGCGCAATGCGGTAAAAGGCAATGGCGTAAAACCCCGGGTAGGCGCGGATTACCTCGTACAAACAGGATGCCGCCGGATCGCCCTGGTATATAGCCGAGGCGTCTTTTGTCAGCTCATCATATATCACCGGCACTTTATTCATAAAATCCCGGCTCAGACCTGCAGCATCTGCAGGCAGCTGGTTTTCCATTGATTGCAGCAATTGCTGCAGCTGCGCTTCCAGCTCATGGCCAAAGCGCTCCAGCGCCAGGGGATCGGCAATCACCTGACCGGTATGTTCGGGGAATAACCAGTTCAGCAGGTGGCTTACAAATTCATCTACTGCACCTGTGGCAGGATAAGCGTTTGCCGCTGCCAGCTGGTGCCGCCGCTTCAACTCTTCCAGAAAATCATTCATATGCGGATCGAATTACAGGTATGGCACTTTAATAGTTACTGAAATTACGCATTAATCCTGTAAAGGTAGTAGACTGTTTACTAATATTCAAGCCTTCTTATCTGCCCATATATAGGCGCCTTCCATGAGTATATCGAATACAGGATCTTTGATATCATAATAAGCATCTGCATTGTTTGGGAAATACTTTGCCAGCTGTTGTTTCACCACTCCATATGCCTGCGCGGCATGTGGATGCGTGCGCAGGTAATCGCGGCACAGCAAAGGATAGCGCTGGTTAAATTTTCCTGCCACCCGTATATGAAGGTTCACCCTTCTGTTCTTCTTAAAGTAGAAATGTTTGTCCAGTTCATCTTCAGCCAGGTCATCTCTGCCCGGGGGACGGTGATCTTTCAAATGTAATTTACGCTCATATCCCAGCAGCTCCAGTGCAGGCTGCAGGGGCGCATCCAGCGAGGCCACTGTTAACTGTACATCAATCACGTCTTTGGCAGCTAATCCCGGAACGCTTGTAGAACCAATGTGGTCAATGGCCAGTGCATATGCTCCTGCCGCTTCTTCCAGCTCCCTGGCTATTTCCCGGAACTCTTCCGGCCAGCGTGGGCTGTATGGTAATATTTCAATTGTTTCCGACATGTTAAATGATCCCTGATATAATGCAATTTTAAGGGATTAATCTTTATTTTTGCCCGTTGTATAAAAGGCGGGTATCGCCGGTCGTACAAAATAAAACTGATTATGGCTAACATTTTAATAATAGACGACGAAAAAAGTATCCGTAAAACACTCACGGAGATTTTAACCTATGAAGGTTACAAGATAGATGAGGCTGCGGATGGAATGGAAGGATTTAAAATGTTCCAGGCAAAGTCATATGATGCCGTTCTTTGCGACATCAAAATGCCTAAAATGGACGGACTGGAATTCCTTGAGAAAGCCCGCGAGGTGAACGGGGACATTCCTATTATCATGGTGTCCGGCCACGGTAATATTGACACGGCGGTAGAAGCGGTGAAAAAAGGCGCTTATGATTATATCTCCAAGCCGCCGGATCTGAACCGCCTGCTCATTACCCTGCGTAATGCGATGGATAAGTCTACCCTGGTAACCGAAACCAAAACCCTGCGCCGCAAGGTGAACAAGGTGCCGGAAATGATAGGGCAATCAGCCCCGATCCTCAAGATCAGGGAAACAATAGAAAAAGTAGCTCCTACCGATGCAAGAGTGCTGGTTACCGGTGAAAACGGGGTAGGTAAAGAACTGGTGGCCAGGTGGCTGCATGAGCGCAGTAACCGCGCTGGCGGACCTATGGTGGAAGTGAACTGCGCTGCCATTCCCGGTGAGCTCATTGAAAGTGAACTGTTCGGCCATGAAAAAGGCTCTTTTACATCTGCCGTAAAACAAAGGATCGGAAAATTTGAACAGGCCAGCGGGGGCACCCTTTTCCTGGATGAAATCGGCGATATGAGCCTCAGCGCCCAGGCAAAAGTGCTGCGCGCCTTACAGGAAGGAAAGATCACCCGCGTGGGCGGCGATAAAGAGATCAGCGTAGATGTAAGGGTAGTAGCCGCTACCAATAAAGACCTGCTGCAGGAAGTGGAAAACAAGAATTTCCGCCTGGATCTCTATCACCGTTTGAGCGTGATCCTGATCCACGTGCCTTCCCTGAACGATCGCCGGGATGATATACCTTTGCTGGTAGATAGCTTCCTGGACAGCGTTTGCAGTGAATATGGCATTTCCCGCAAAGTGGCAGATAAAGAGGCGATGAAGGCTTTACAGAACCATAACTGGACCGGTAATATCCGTGAGCTGAGGAACGTGGTGGAAAGACTGGTGATCCTTTCCGGTAAAACCATTACCGCGGAAGATGTGGATGATTTCGTGGTGCCTGCCCGCGACAAAAGGAAAGTAAGCTCTTAACCGGCATAACAATATGCAAAAACACCTGTATCTGATCAGTGGACTGGGTGCGGATGAGCGCATTTTCAACAACCTGCGTTTTCCCGCCGGTTATCAGGTGCATCACCTGCATTGGATCGCTCCATTGCCGGATGAGCCCATCAGCCGTTATGCGGCCCGCATGGCCCGCAATATTAAGGCTGATGGGACGGTTACACTGATAGGTGTTTCCTTTGGAGGTATTATGAGCCTGGAAATAGCCAGGCATATTCCCGTGGAAAAGAACATCCTTCTTTCCAGCATTAAACGGAGCTCGGAAAAACCTCCTTACTATAACTGGGTAAAAAAGCTCAGGCTGCACAAATTACCGGACAGCCTGCTGTACCAGCGGCGAAATATCATTGTCAGGAAATTCCTCAATATCGAAACACCGGAAGAGCGTATGCTGGTAAATGAATACCTGGCAAAACGCGACTATGCCTACACACGTTGGGCGGTAAATGCCATCCTGCACTGGGAAAACGAAGAGGTGCCGGAAGGTTTGGTACATATCCACGGCGCCCTTGATATGCCCTTCCCTGTTAAATATCTGCAACCTACACATGTGATCCCGGATGGTGGCCATTTTATGGTACTAAACCGTTCAGCAGCCATCAACCGTATCCTGGAAGAAGTGCTCTGAACAGGATCAGCGCAACACCAGTAATTCCTCCAGGTTCTTAATAATATTTACATTCTCCGGAAGCGGCCTGATATCCAAAGCGGAAGAAGTCGTAATAGGCAATTCATCAATAGGTACACCATATACTTAAAAATTATAATAAACAATCTTTTAATCTATTTTTAAGAAAACTTTTGTAGCCTTATAGCAACAGGCTGACAACAGAATATTATATTTGCCTTTTTAAGCATCTAATAAGCGTAACTGAATGAACCTGGCATTTTGGAAAAAAAACAAAGACAGTCAGCCTAAGAAAAAGAAATCTGCGGTTAGAGAATGGTTAGACGCTGCGATCTTCGCTATTATAGCAGCCACGCTTATCCGCACCTTTATTTTTGAGGCCTATACGATCCCGACACCTTCAATGGAAAAGACCTTACTTGTGAACGACTTCCTGTTTGTGAGCAAGATCAGTTACGGACCACGTATCCCAATGACTCCGCTGGCGGTACCTTTTGTACATCATACCCTGCCTTTCACCAAATCTGCCAAAGCCTATTCTGAGGCGGTAAAGTGGAAATACAGGCGCCTGCCGGGTTTTTCAGAGATCAAGCGGTATGATGTCGTAGTATTTAATTTCCCTGAAGGAGACACCGTAGCCATTGATTCACCGGATCCCAGCTATTATGGCATGGTACGGCAGTTTGGCTGGCAGTCGGTTCAAAACTCTTACAAGATCATTCAACGCCCTGTAGATAAAAGGGAAAACTATATTAAACGTTGCATGGCCGAAGCCGGCGATACCATCCGGATCGTTAAAGGCGCAGTATACGTGAACGGCCAGGCAGCGCCGGTTCCCCCGGGCAGCCAGCACAAATACGTGGTGGAAACCACCGGCGATCAGCTGAACAGCAGCCGTTTGGAGGACCTGGGCATCGCCACTTCCGGCCCTGATTTCTACCAGCTGGATGCCAATAAATACATTTACAACCTCACCCCCGCCAATGTAACCGCATTGGAACAGTTCAAGCCGATTGTAAAAGATATTAAAATATACCAGGAGTCTGATTTTACGGACTTCAACTACAATAATGTTTTCCCGCACGACACCGCGCACTTCAAATGGACAGAAGAAAACTTCGGCCCGTTATATATTCCGAAGAAAGGCGTTACCGTTAAGCTGGATGAAAGCAATATTGCCCTGTATGATCGTGTGATCCGGGTGTATGAAGGAAATACCCTGGAGAGAAAAGACGGTAAGTTTATCATTAATGGTCAGCCTGCAGACAGCTACACTTTTAAAATGAACTATTACTGGATGATGGGGGATAACCGTAACAATTCCCTTGACTCCCGTTTTTGGGGCTTTGTGCCGGAAGACCATGTGGTGGGTAAAGCCTGGCTGATCTGGATGAGCTACGGAGAAGGCGGTATCCGCTGGAGCCGTATCTTCAGAAATATTAAGTAAGTACGGCAGGAAATATAATTTGAAGTAAATTACGGACCGGCAATATGCCGGTCCGTCGTTGTCTTACCCCGGCAACGGGCGTACGAAAATCCTTTCAACTATTGTTATGGAAAAACAATTGCTGCATATTGAATACGAAGTATATAATGATCTTAGCGATCTTTCAGACGCAGACGCCTGGCTCCTGAAGGAAGCAAGAGAGGTAACGGCCAATGCTTATGCACCTTATTCCCGTTTCCAGGTGGGCGCAGTGATCCGGCTGGCTAACGGCGAAATCATTGCCGGCTCCAACCAGGAAAACGCTTCTTATCCTATAGGGCTGTGCGCAGAGCGGGTAGCCCTTGCATCAGCAGCTTCTATGTACCCCAATATCGATATTGATACCATTGCAGTCAGTTACAATAACCTCAACGGTGAAAGTACACATCCCATATCTCCCTGTGGCATATGCAGGCAAACCCTGTCGGAGTACGAACGGAAACAGGACAGCCCTATCCGGGTGATCATGGGAGGATTAACCGGCAGGATATACGTGATCAGCCGGGCCAACGACCTGTTGCCGCTTTCCTTTAGTGGCGACGAACTGGGACTGTAATTATTACATGTTAATAAGTTTTAATTTAAATAATATTATTTATATATTTGTCGGGCGCCCTTTGGGTGCTGCGACCTATGAAACCCTGTCAGCTATCAGTTAGTATATGTTGTATAGTATTGCTTACTGCTGTGTATAGTGAACCGGCCTCCTGTTACTTTGATAAAAAGGAAGCAATAGTTGTTAACTATCGTACAGGCCTATACGTTGTTAAGGATACCCTTAAGACAGTGAACCGTTATCAGTATCTGGCACACGACTTGTACGAAAAAAAACTTTTTAAACGGGCAATAGTGCAATGGAAAAAAGTGTTACACTTGCAACCTACCAACGCTTTTGCTATGTTTATGCTCGGAAAATCGTATATGGGTGCGGGTGAGCAGGAGAAGGGGGAACGCCTATGCGATGAAGCTATCATGATTGGAGAACAACAGGACAAAAATATTTGCCACAGTGTAGAGGGATTTTAAACGGCGCATAAAGGATAGGCAAGCTCCTTTTTCGCTGCGCTGCTTACTGTGGTATTTTCTTCGGCAACTTCGGCCACGGCGGCTGTAAGTTGCTAACGCTGCAACCCGTAAGGGCTGCAGCGTTTTAATGGAAAAGAAAAGGAAGGCATTGCGCCTTCCTTTTTCTTTTATCAGTTGAATAATGATTACATTCTTTCCGGTACTCTTATGCCCAGTAATTTCATGCCCTGGGCAATGGTATGCGCTGTGAGCATAATAATTTGTAAACGCAGTTTCTTCTTTTCTTCTGAAGAGGCCCTCATTACCGAATAGGTATATACGCCATCAACTTTTTCTGCATAGAACGAATTAAATACCTGCGCCAGCTGGAAGATGTAGTTAGCAATAACAGAAGGACTGAATTCACGGTAAGCTTCTGCCAGCACTCCCGGGAACTGCTCATTCAGGATGATCAGTTCTTTTTCCAGTGGTAATAAATCTCCTTCATGTTTGTATGCCGCTAAGTTTTCCACAACGCCTGCATCCTTGATAATTGATTTAATACGTGCATGCGCGTATTGGATAAATGTAGCCGTAAATCCATGCAGGTTGATGGATTCTTCAGGGTTAAAGATCATTTTCTTTTTAGGATCCACCCGCAGCAAGAAGAACTTCAGACCACCAAGACCAACTGTTTCATATAATTCACGCAGCTCTTCTTCAGAGAAAGTTTCCAGGTTTTTGCCCTGTTCTTTGGTTTGATTTTCAGCTGTAGTGATCATTTCCGTGATCATATCATCTGCATCTACCACGGTACCTTCCCGGCTTTTCATCCGGCCATGCGGTAATTCCACCATGCCATAGCTGAGATGGTGAATGCCTTTGGCAGAAGGTTCTCCCAGCTTCTCCATGATCAGCTGGAGCACTTTGAAGTGATAATTCTGTTCATCGGCCACTACATATACGCTCTGGTCCATGTGATACTGCTCATATTTCAAACGCGCAGTGCCAAGGTCCTGTGTCATATATACAGAGGTGCCGTCGCCACGGAGCAGTAATTTCTGATCCAATCCGTCGGCGGTCAGATCGATCCACACCGAATTATCTTCTTTTTTAAATAACACGCCCTTCTCCAAACCTTCTGCCACCAGGTTTTTACCCAGGAGATAAGTTTCGCTCTCATAATACATCTGGTCGAAATCAATACCCAGGCGTTTGTAGGTTTCATTAAAACCTTCATATACCCAGCTATTCATGGTAGCCCACAGTTCCCTTACTTCAGGATTGCCGGCTTCCCATTGCTGCAGCATGATCTTCGCCTGCTGCATGATCTCTGTTTTATTGCGCGACATCTCTTTGATGTCGTCCATAATTTTGCCTGTTTTTTCCTTATCCTCTTTTACTTCCGGCTTGTGCAGGGCAGTAACCAGCTTCTCCAGCTTTTCGGTTTCTGCGCTGTCGAAATCACGGAAGTCATTTTCCAGTACCCGGTCAATAATAATTTCCGCCTGCTCTTTCACCACGGATTCAAACTTCACATAGTAGTCGCCCACCAGGTGATCGCCTTTAATACCGGTCGATTGCGGGGTATCGCCGTGTGCAAACATTTGCCAGGCGAGCATGGACTTACAGATATGGATACCGCGGTCATTTACCAGGTTGGCTTTGATTACCTCGTAGCCATTGGCTTTCATGATCTCAGCAATGGAATATCCCAGGAAATTATTACGCAGGTGGCCGAGGTGTAAGGGTTTGTTGGTATTGGGAGATGAATATTCTACCATAATCCTTTTGCCATTGGCAGGCTGCATACCAATGTTTACATCACTGTAATGTTGCTTAAGGAATTCCGTCCAGTAAGCATCATTGATACTCAGGTTCAGGAAGCCTTTTACTACATTGAATCGCGCAATCAGTTCCGGGTAGTGGGCAGTCAGGTATTCTCCGATTCGCTGTGCAGTTTCTTCCGGTTTTTGCCGGCTGAATTTTGTAAAAGAGAAAACCACAATGGTATACTCACCTTCGAATTCAGGCTTGGTAGTGTTAATAGCAATATCCGCTACTGTTAGCTGCTGATTGTAAAGTGAATTAATGGCGGCCACGGCGGCCGTTCTGATGGATTGTACAACACTCATGCTGAAAATGATTAATGCGAGGGGCAAAGATAGTTAATTAGCCGAAAGCAGCGAAGGTTGTCTGATAAAGACAACCTTCGCTGATCCGGAATATTTTGTTTCCCGCATTAAAAAGTATAAAACACGCCTACCTGTGCTACAGAATTTTTACTGTCTACCTGATCGGAGTCATATACCTTGGTCAGGCCGAAATTATACCTGCCGCTTACACCGAGCCCCATATCGAACTTATAGCCAAAACCGAAGCCCAGTCCAAAATCGACCGACTGCATATTATTCTTAATATCTACAGTTACATCACCAGACTTTACTTTGGCCGCGGTAAGAAAGCCTACCTGCGGACCTGCTTCCAGGTAAAATTCCGGTACAATGGAGTACTGTACCATTACGGGAACATTGATGTAATTAACCTTTACGGTATTGGAAGAGGTTAACCATAATACACTTCTTTCTGCTTTGGTGCCCTGGGTAGAATATACAAGTTCCGGTTGGATGGCCCAGGTCTTGCCCAGCCCGATATTTACAAGTCCCCCTGCGTGAAAGCCTGCAAGGGCTTTGGAACCGTCGGTAGCCGTTAGTTTGGAGATGTTCAAACCGCCTTTAACACCGAATTTTACATTTTGTGCTTGTACTGCCAGCATAGTTCCGATGGCTAATACGCCAGACAGAATAAGTTTTTTCATGATATATTATTTTGTAGGCCCCCGGTGGGCAAGAAGTATGCCGTTTTAGAAAGAGGAATAAAACTCCACCGGTTGCGGAAAATTATAAATCCTTCAGCATCCAGCTGTCACAGCCAAAATGGCCGGTGTCTCCCATGGGACCTGACAGGTACCTGAATCCAAACTGCTCATATACCTTCCTGGCCCTGGCCAGTTCTGGCGCAGTTTCCAGGTAGCATTGCGTATAGCCGTTTTGTTTAGCGTAATCCAGGCACATGGTGATCAGCTTGCCTGCCAGCCCTTTGCCCCGGGCTTCGGGCAGGAGATACATCTTCTGCAGCTCGCATATATGTGCTTCTCCGCCATCCAGCGGGTGGATACCTGCGCCGCCGATGATCCTGCCATTGGCCAGTGCCACATAGTATTCTGCGCGGGGAATATCAAACAGCTGGGAAAGGTGATCGGTGGTGGGATCTGAAAACGCGGTACCGGCTTTATTCATGCCGAATTCCGTTAGCGTGGTTTTTACAATGTGTGCAATGGCCGGATCGTCTGCCGGCACTATCGTTCTGATGAGGTATGGTTCCATAAAATGAAAATAGGGATTTTTTGATTTTTACATCAAAAAATCCCTATGATCTTTAATCAGTAAGCGGGTTAGAATATAGTGAATTCTACTCTTCTGTTTTTCTGCCTTCCTGCGGCTGTTTTATTGCTGGCAATAGGTTGTGTCATGCCATAACCTACAGCTTCAATTTTAGAAGAATTCACGCCTTTACCCACCAGGTAAGCTTTTACGGATTCGGCTCTTTCCCTTGACAGGGCCAGGTTCCGCTCTTTGCTGCCCACATTGTCTGTATGGCCGCTCAGCTTCAGGTTAAGGTTTTTGCGTTTTAACAGTTCTGCCACCCGGTCGAGCGCTGCATAAGAGCTGGGCTTGATACTGGCCTTTGCAAAATCAAATTCCAGGTTCTGGATGGCTTCCCTTACAATGCGGTTATCTTCTTCTGTAATCACCACTTTCTCTTCTACTTTTGGTGGCTCTGGTACCGGCAGCGGGCAACCGGAACCGTCTACTTTGGTATTGGCAGGTGTGCCCGGGCATTTATCGAAGAAGTCGGAAACACCGTCCCCGTCGGCGTCTTTTGTCAGCTTATCCACATCGGCCGTCAACCTGGCATTGTTCTGGTTGGCAGCATCCAGGGAAGCCGCCAGTGAGGCTTTCTGGGCTTCCAGTTCGTCGTACATCACTTTGGCAGGATTAGACCACTGCAGCTGTTTTTTGCCTTTCTTTCCAAGAGCAAACTCCAGACCTGCATAGCCATAGGAGTACTTATCCTTGTTGGGGCCATAGTTGTAGCCGTCGAGGTTGTCTGCATCGGTGTAATACATGGTGTAGCCGAGGTCAAGATTGACGAACTCCGACAGCCTGAACTTAAGGCCGGCGCCCACCGGGATGATCAGTTCCTTGATGGCTTTATCATCCGCTTTATAGGCAAAACTGGTGTTGTCGTTCCTGGTTACGGTTGGCTTATAGCCTGCCAATCCGCCGCCCACAGAGGCATACAGCTGTACGAAGTTCTCCCGGGATAACCAGTTGATGGTAGTGATATTAAACACCGCATTTAAGGTACCGGACCAGTTCAGCTTTGTTTCGTACGACTTATACGGCCTGTTGGGAAGGGAGCCGTTACCGAGCTCTTTACTGTTGTCGGCCTGTAGTTTTCCTCCTACATAGTCTGCCCGCAGGGCCAGGAAGTGGAGGATCTGGTACTTCACATAGGCGCCGTATCCGAATGATCCTTTCCATTTGGTAAAGTCATTACTGCCACCGGTAGGTACTACAGGAGCCAATGCACCGCCATTTATACCGATCGACCATGTTTTGTAGTCACTGGGTCCGCTGAATAATTTGGCTGTAGGCACGGCTGCAGAAACAGAAGGTTGATCCTGAGCCTGGCTCAACATTGGGGTGGTCGCTAGTAAAAGGCACGCAGCCCTCCATAAAATGGATTTGTTCATAAGAATAACGTTAGGTTACACAATTTGTACAATAGTTAAAACAACAGGTTAGGAACAAAATAGCTAAAGGCAGGCGAGGTTATGAACAATTTAATTGACCAGTTATTTGGATGTTTACCAACAACATAACTGTGAATCTGCACCCAAATATAGGGTACCTGACTGACATAATTTCATATTTTTTTGCTTGGCATAATCATTGACAAACCAACGACAAACACGAAAATACTTACAACTAAAGGATAATCTTTAATACTATGGGAAAAATAATAGGCATTGACTTAGGAACTACCAATTCATGCGTTGCCGTAATGGAAGGTAACGAACCGGTAGTGATTGCCAATGATGAGGGAAGGAGAACAACCCCATCTGTAGTGGCATTTTTAAAGAACGGAGAAAGGAAAGTAGGTGACCCCGCAAAGCGTCAGGCTATTACCAACCCCGTAAACACAATTATGTCAGTGAAGCGTTTCATGGGCCGTCATTTTGACGAAGTAGCCAGTGAGGTGAGCCATGTTACATATAAAGTGGTAAAAGGGGACAACAATACCACCAGAATCGATATAGACGGCAGATTATATACTCCGCAGGAAATTTCAGCAATGATCCTGCAGAAAATGAAGAAAACGGCTGAAGACTACTTAGGCCAGGAAGTAACTGAAGCGGTAATTACCGTTCCTGCTTACTTTAATGATGCACAACGTCAGGCTACCAAAGAAGCCGGTGAAATTGCCGGTCTCGCTGTTCGCCGTATCATTAACGAGCCTACTGCTGCTGCACTGGCTTATGGTATGGATAAAAAGCATAGCGACAGCAAAATCGCTGTATTTGACCTCGGTGGCGGTACCTTCGATATCTCCATCCTGGAATTAGGTGATGGCGTATTTGAAGTAAAATCTACCAACGGTGATACACACCTCGGTGGTGACGACTTCGATAAAGTGATCATGGATTGGCTGGCTGATGAATTTAAAAAAGATGAAGCAGTAGATTTACACAAAGACCCAATGTCATGGCAGCGTTTAAAGGAAGCTGCTGAAAAAGCAAAGATCGAGTTATCTTCTTCTCAGGAAACTGAAATCAATCTTCCTTATATCACTGCAGTGGACGGAGTTCCCAAACACTTAGTGAAAAAACTGACCCGTGCTAAATTTGAGCAGCTGAGCGACAGCCTGGTGGAAAGAACACTGGAACCTTGCCGCAAAGCATTGAAAGATGCCGGTTTGAACACTTCTGAAATTGATGAAATTATACTGGTAGGTGGTTCTACCCGTATTCCAAAGATCCAGGAAGTAGTTGAAAAATTCTTCGGTAAAAAACCTAATAAAGGTGTTAACCCGGATGAAGTGGTGGCTGTAGGTGCCGCTATCCAGGGTGGTGTACTCACCGGTGAAGTGAAAGACGTACTGTTACTGGACGTTACTCCGCTGTCACTCGGTATCGAAACAATGGGTGGTGTAATGACCAAACTCATCGAATCCAATACCACCATTCCTACCAAGAAATCAGAAACCTTCTCTACTGCAGCAGATAGCCAGCCTAGCGTGGAAATCAATGTACTGCAGGGTGAAAGGCCAATGGCTAACCAGAACAGGACACTGGGCCGCTTTATCCTCGGCGATATTCCTCCTGCTCCGCGTGGCGTTCCACAGATTGAAGTAACTTTCGATATTGACGCCAACGGTATCCTGCACGTAACTGCAAAGGATAAAGGCACCGGAAAAACCCAGAACATCAAAATTGAAGCTGGTAGCGGTTTGAGCAAGGAAG
Source organism: Chitinophaga sp. OAE865 (assembly GCF_040546735.1). Taxonomy (NCBI): domain Bacteria; kingdom Pseudomonadati; phylum Bacteroidota; class Chitinophagia; order Chitinophagales; family Chitinophagaceae; genus Chitinophaga; species Chitinophaga sp. OAE865. Next base: position 2,663,745 of record NZ_JBEPOF010000001.1, read on the forward strand.
AAATCGAAAAGATGAAAGCCGAAGCAAAAGCCAATGAATCTTCAGACAGGGAACAACGCGAAAAGATCGAAAAGCTCAATAAAGCAGACAGCCTGATATTCCAAACCGAAAAACAGGTGAAAGAATACGGTGATAAACTGCCTGCTGATAAAAAGGCTACTATCGAAGCTGCACTTGAAAAGCTGAGAGAAGCGCATAAGTCACAGGACAGCGCTCAACTGGATACTGCTACCGCAGAACTGGAAGCTGCCTGGACTGCTGCATCTGAAGAACTCTACAAAGCTTCCCAGGGTCAGCCGGAAGGTGGCCAGCCTAACAGCGGTCAGCAACAGGGCCAACCCCAGGGTGGTGGAAACGACGGAGTTACCGACGCAGAATTCGAAGAAGTAAAATAACACAGCGCAGATTTTATCTGACTCACTGATTTTTATTTTTTGAATTTTATAATATTTAAAGGGAGATAGAGGCGTTTATTCGCTTCTATCTCCCTTTTTTTGCCTGAGTCAGACAAAAATCAGGCAATACCCGCGTCGCGTTTTTTCCTTACTTTGGTCCGGCATAGCCAGGATCAGATGAGTTACACCATAAGATTTTATCTTCATTATTATACCTACTACGGGCAGGATCTGCACCTGCTCGGTAACTTACCTGCTTTGGGTAATGATATACCCCGGCACGCCTGCCGTATGCAATGGGGAAATTCATCCTGGTGGTTTGCAGAGATCCGGTTGGCCGCTGGCTCCCCTTTTATATTGCGGTACCAATACCTGCTGAAAGAAGGAAACGAAGTGATGTACGAAGGCGCCGTACGGGAATTTGTTTTCACTCCGGGGGAACAACAGGATATTGTTTTCATAGATGCCTGGAACGATGCCTCCCGCCCGGAAAACGCCTGGTTAACAGCTCCATTTTCCCGCATTTTTTATAAACGACCTGCCACTGCTCCAGCACCGCTACTAACGGCCACGCATATATTCCGCGTACAGGCGCCCCTGTTAGATGCCGGCAAAACCGTTTGCCTGCTGGGTAGTAACCAGTTGATGGGCAATTGGGATACCAGTAATCCGCTACTGCTGCAGTATGATGCACAGGGCTGGTTTTCCATAGCATTGGACCTTTCCGGGGAAACCGCACCGCTGTATTATAAATATGGCATCTATGATCTGCAGCGGCAGCAGTTCATTCAGTTTGAAACCGGCAGTAACCGTGAGCTGCATACCACCGCCGTACCAGGGCGGCAGGTAATTTTACACGACGGGTTTTTACGGGTGGCACAGGCTCCCTGGAAAGGCGCCGGTGTGGCCGTTCCCGTATTCAGCCTGCGCAGCGCAGAAGGCTTTGGTACCGGCGAATTTGCCGACCTGCCTGCATTGGCGCGCTGGGCACAACATAAAGGGCTGCAGCTGATACAGCTGCTACCGGTGAATGATACCACGCAAACCGGCACCTGGAAAGATTCCTATCCATATGCCGCTATCTCTTCTTTCGCCCTGCATCCGCAGTACATCCGCTTACAGGAGGTGGGTACGCTGCCTGCACATCATCCGCTGCAGAAACAATTTAACCGGTTACGGCAATGGCTCAACGAAAAAGAATTCATCGATTATGAAGAAGTAATGTCGTTTAAGCTGGCCTACCTGCAGGAACTGTATGAAGTAGAAAAACACCAGTTACAAACACCCGGTTACCAGCAGTGGTTTGCTGTTAATGAACATTGGCTGCTGCCTTACGCAGCCTATTGTTTTTTGCGTAACCGTTACAGAACAGGGGATTTCAGCCGCTGGCCGGCATATAACGTATATGACTACACGGCAGTGAAGCAGTTGGTAACCACCGATGTAGAAGCCGGTCGTGCAGCACATTATCATTTCTTTGTACAGTATCATCTCCACCGGCAACTGGCCGCTGCAAGAACCGCTGTACATGATTGCAACGTAGCCCTGAAAGGCGATATTCCCATAGGCGTGGCCCGTTATAGTGCAGATACCTGGATGAACCCCGGGCATTATCACCTGGATATGCAGGCGGGCGCACCGCCGGATGGCTTCACCAGCGAAGGCCAGAACTGGGGATTTCCCACTTACAACTGGCAACGTATGGCAGAAGACGGGTTGGCATGGTGGCAGCAACGCCTTCGTCACCTGTCGGTTTATTTTGATGCCTTCCGTATTGATCATATCCTTGGTTTCTTCCGTATCTGGCAGATCCCTCTTGATGCCACCCAGGGCATACTGGGATATTTCCATCCGGCTGTGCCGGTGAGCCGGGAAGAGATACGCCGACGGGAGATCAGCTTTGATGAGAGCCGGTATTGCCAGCCCTATATAACAGGCGCAGTCCTGGATGAGCTGTTTGGCAACTACGCCGGCATGATGAAGGAACAACTGATGCATCCCTTACCGGATGGCCGTTATCAGCTATTGCCTGAGTACAGCACACAGCGGAAGGTAATGGAATCGGCATTGCCTGAAGAAATAAAAAAGATCCTCTGTCACCTGATAGCGGATGTATTGTTTATAAAGATAACCGGTCCTGGCGGAACGGTGTATCACCCCCGTTATGATATGATGGCTACCCGTTCATTTGCCGCCCTGGATGCCCACAGCAGGGAACAATTACAGGCGCTGTACCATGATTATTTTTATATATGGCAGGAAAACTGCTGGCGCAGGGAAGCGCTTTATAAACTGCCATTGATAAAAAGAGCTACTCAAATGCTCATCTGTGGGGAAGACCTGGGCATGGTGCCCGCCTGCGTACCGGGTGTAATGCAGGCACTGGGCATTTTAAGCCTGGAAATTGAGCGCATGCCTAAGTCTGGGAACAAAGTCTTCACTGATATCTCAAAGGTGTCTTATCTGTCTGTTTTAACCCCTTCCACACACGACATGAGCACGTTGAGAGGATGGTGGAAAGAGAATATATCCGTTTCCCGGAAATATTACCAGCAACAACTCGGGCACTACGGGCCTGTTCCTTCTACAGCTACCCCTGAACTGCTCCGGGAAATTATCGGCAGACATATGGCTTCGCCGGCCATGTGGCGCATCTTCCAGGTACAGGACCTGCTTGCTGCGGAAGCGCCGGAAAGTAACCGGCATCCTGATACGGAAAGGATCAATATACCGGCTGTGGCCTCGCATTACTGGCGTTATCGTGTTCCCCGGATTTTAGCGTAGCGCACATAGAACAATCTCACAAATGCGTTGTATTTTCACAGAAAGAACCCGTTAGTAAAATGAAGCTCACCCTTTATCCTTTTGAACTGAAGTTCAGACACACCTTTACTATTTCGCGGAAGTCAAAAGACATGCAACCCCTGCTGGTAGTAAAACTGGAACAGGAAGGCGTGAGCGGGCTGGGGGAAACCGCCGATAACGCTTATTACCAGATGACGGTGCCCAGGCTGATGGATGCAATTGAACAGCACCGTTCTTTTATTGAGAGCTATACCCTTCACACACCGGAAGTTTTCTGGCGGGATATGTACCCGCTGCTGGAAGATAATATGTTTGCACTTTGCGCGCTCGACATTGCAGCATGGGACCTGTACGCCAGGCAACAACAAAAAAAGCTCTATGAAGTATGGGGATTGGATATATCACATAATCCGCTTACCGATTATACTATCGGGATTGATACGATAGAGAATATGGTGAAAAAACTGCTGGAATTTCCCTGGCCTGTTTATAAAATAAAACTGGGCACCAAAGAAGATATTGCCATTATCAGGGAGCTGAGAAAGCATACCACCGCTGTTTTCAGGGTAGATGCCAATTGCGCCTGGGGAGTGGAGGAAACCCTGCGTAATGCAATTGCCTTAAAGGAACTGGGCGTGGAATTTATAGAGCAACCCATGCCCGCTGCTGATAGGGATGGGATGAAGCAGGTGTACAACAATGTGGTATTACCGGTTATTGCCGATGAAAGTTGTATTGTAGAGCAGGATGTAGCTCAATGCCAGGGCTATTTTCATGGCATCAATATCAAGCTCACCAAATGCGGCGGTATTACGCCGGCGCTGCGGATGATTGCGGAAGCAAAGCGTATGGGTATGAAAGTGATGACAGGCAGCATGAATGAAAGTACGGTGGGCACCTCTGCGGTGGCGCATCTGCTGCCATTGCTGGATTATGTGGATATGGACGGGCCGTTGCTGCTGGCGGAAGATACTGCGGATGGCATCAGGATGGAAAACGGGCGTATCATATATGCCAACCGGTGGGGAACAGGCGCAGAGCTACTGCATAAAGATCATTCTTCCTCTTTCCAGGTTTGAGCCAGGAAAACATAATCTTCAATATAGCCGGTGGTCACAATTGTTTTGCCGGCCAGCGGCATCAAAGGATTAGGCATAAAAGGATTTGCTCCTGAAGGACGTATCAGGTAATCTCCCTGATCTGTAACAAGGAATACGCCCAGGTGTTCACTTTTACTGTGTTTGCCAAATGTACGGAGCACCAGGCGCCCGGTAAGCGTAATAAAGGGACTGTCTTTGTCCCTGTTGTTGTTATCTGCTGACATATTCACGGTACCCCAGTATTTGATTATTTTTTTCTTTCACCACTATCACCTTCATAGAAGGCGACTCCCCAATGGTGGCAGATTCCGAAAATACGTGAAATTTTACAGATGGCATGGCGCCGTTTACATCTTCTTTTACGACGGGATTGTTTTTCCTGTTGACAAATACTTTCGGGTTCCTTTTTTCAGTAAAGTTTTTTTCATCCAGCAGCCGGTGCATAGCGTGGTGCAATGCAGGATCGGTAGCATGCGCGCTGTCTGACGGTTGGGGAACGGCAATAAAGTCGTCCAGCATTTTACCCCTGGCTTCCAGGTTATCCCGGCGGTTTTGCAGGGTATTTACAAAAAGCTGTGCATCACCGGTACTGCTGGGGTCTTTGTCGTTGATCACCGGTTGCCATGATGGGTCGCCCAACAGGTAGAATTGTGCGGCTGTTTTAAGCTCATAGGGATCCAGTGTGGGACCCATTTCGTTCAGGAACCGCTGCCTGGCTTCCAACAGGGCCCTGCCGGTAGAGGCGCCGTTCAGCACATTGATCACGAAATATTGTGTGAGCAGATCTGCCAGTCCCTGCCCGGTTGGAGGGCCGTAGGCAATATTGGAGCTACCCACAAAAGCCAGGGCATGGTTCAGCAGGTAACTGTTGGCCATGCTGATCCGTTTGGCGCTGTTTTTCCTGGGGTCAAACAACTGGCCGCCATAGCAGCATTCAGCCGCCACAATAGTGCCGTGGGTGATTTTATCTTTCAGTATATCAGATCTCATGGCCAACGGAAACTCGGTGGATTTCTGGCCATAGAACCCCGGGTTATAGATAGCCCCGTGGCAGTTAATAAAATGCGTTTTTGCCTGTAACTGTGCGGCAGTCCAGTTGGTACCATTCAACGTTGCGTCGCTGCCGGGAAATATCAGGAGATTGCTGTTGCTGCCAAAAATATTCTGCAGGGTATTCTGCGTGGAATTCTGCCAATCGTAAGTGCTCATGGAAAAATAGGGAAGGTAATCACCCTGTTTAGACGGCACCGCTGCCAGTATATTGGAGATCAGTGTATGCAGGTACGAAGCATCCGCTACGCCGGGTATATCTGGCAAACGGCCTACTACGCGGGTAGGTGAAATAAATTTACCGGGATCCGTGTCATAAGGAGTATCACATGCATAAGGCAGATCGCTGGGAATAAATGTGTCGGGGTCATTATCACCGGGCAACAGGTTCTTCAGCCGCTGAAAGGGAATTATGTCCTGCGATCCCAGTAACAGCAGGTATCCCGGCGAAAAAAAACGGTACAGTTCATCTATTGCTTTTTTGTTCTGCGCTTCATCCAGTGGCTCCGTCACTGCGGTCGACTGGCAGGCCTGCATCTGTGCAGCATCATCCAGGAAAATAACGTGCGCATCCAGGTGCCGCCCGTTATCAAATGCCTGTAACGTGTTGATATCATCCAGGATTTGCTGGTGGGCATCGCCGTATTTCTGTTGAAGGGCGGATTTATTGGTTATAATGAGTTTTGTTGTCAGCATATTTTTTTGTGGGGCTGCCATATTTATCCTGATTGAGCGTTCAAAAATATTGAATTAAAGGATAATATAGTACCGGCCCTTTAAACAATATTCGTATTTCTCTACGCAGGGTATTTGCATACTGAGAAAGTAAAACGTATTTTTCGGTAAACGTATTGGAGCCGTTATGAAAAAAATCCACCTGTTATCGCTGCTGTCTGTTTTAATTTATTCCGGTGCTCATGCCCAGGTAATTGCCCGTTTTACGGTGAAAGCCGGTAAGCTGAACCGTTATAACAGTGTGATTTATACAAGCGTGCCGGCTTCTGCCGGCATCCCGGTAACGCTGGAAGAAGTAACCGGTAATAAACGTATACCCGTTGCCGTTACTGAGCGCGCGGGGCAGCTTTGCTGGATCATGGAAGGAAATACAGCGGCCGGTACGGAAAGAAAATATGAACTGCGTAAAGGAGTATCCGCTACAGATACGGTTATGACAGCCCGCCGTGTTAACGGCCATGTATTGCTGGCCCAGGGAGGCCAGCCGGTGCTGCAGTATAATTTCGAAACGGTGCATGCACCCGCGGGTGCAGACACCGTATATAACCGCAATGCATTCATACATCCACTCTGGGCGCCCAACGGGGTAGTGCTTACCAACATCTTTCCGAATGCAGGGCACAGGCATCATATGGGCATCTGGAATCCCTGGACCCATACCCTTTTTGAAGGCCGTGAAACAGATTTCTGGAATGTGCAGAAGAAAGAAGGCAAAGTACGGTTTGCCGGTCACCTGGAAACATTTTCCGGGAATGTATGGTGCGGATTCAGTGCCAGCCAGGATCATATTGCCCTGCTGAAAGACGGTACCGAAAAAACAGCTATTCATGAAACATGGCTGGTACAGGCTTATCCTGCCACCAATAATGGAGCCCGCCGCCTGTGGGATTTTACTTCTTCCTTTACCCCGGCCACGCCTACCGGCATTACTTTGCTGCAATACCGCTATGGTGGAGGCTTCGGTTTAAGAACTACCGCTGATTTTACAGATAAGACCAGCCAGGTACTTACTTCTGAAGGCAAAACACGCAGGGATGCCGACAGTACCCGCGCACGCTGGGTAAAAATATCAGGCGCCACTCCTAAAGGAAACGCAGGAATGCTGATCATGAACTATCCTGATAACTTTGATTCACCGGAGCCCCTGCGTGTTTGGCCGGAAAATGCAGAAGGTGGAGAACTGATGTTTAATTATACGCCTACCCGCATGAAACCATGGCAATTATACCCCGACGCCCGCTACCAGCTGAAGTACCGGGTAATGGTTTTCAATAATGATATCACGGCAGAAGAAGCGGAAGCGGCCTGGCAGGACTATGCTTATCCGCCGGAAGTGGTGGTGATGCCATAACGCATTTTGCACGGTATCTTTTTTTCAGTTATTTTCGTGAAAGTGAATGATTCGGTTTCAATTCGGTTAACCTCGACGAAGCCCTGTGAACGGCAGTATTGATCAGCCATGCATTTAATTAATAACCCTTAACCATCATCCAAATGAGCAATGTAAATGAACCGGGAAAAGAAGTGCACCCAAATAAACCGGAAGAAGATGACGATGATCCGCCTTCCTGGGGGGGCGTTATTGTTGGCCTGCTGCTCGGTATAGCAGGTATTGCACTGATCTTTTACCGTTACCGGCAATTCCACGCCGTTAGCGACACTACTATCAGTATCACTAAAATTGAAATGCTGATCTATAAGGTAACAGGCGAAAGCGTCTGGGCGCTGATGGCAGCATATGGAATAGTAGCGCTGGCCGGATTCTATCTTGCTGTCAGTAATTACAAAAAACTGCGGTCCAGGTAAATTTTTCAAAACCGTATCCGATGAATAACATTGCTGAGCTGAGATCAAAGCTGCTGGAGATCCATGAAAAAGACAGGAAGCAAACCATCCATGCGCTGATCACCGCAGAGATATTTGCCATACTGCTCTTTGGCCTTATAGGCTACAGTATTTTTGCAGGCAGGAACAGTGAAACACCTACGGGGATACTTTTCATATTGCTGTTTATGCCCGTGGGCGTGCTGATCCCCTATCTTTTCATGTTTGCACAGATCAGGAAACGTCCTGAAAAAATAAATGATTTTGTAAACCGGCTGGAAAGGGGAGAGGCTGTGACTAACGTTGATACCTATACGGATTATAAACTTACTTTGCCGTTACGGATCATCAGGGTGCGGTTATTCCCGATGGAATATGCGCATATACGTTTGGGAGAAAGCCGTTCTTTTTTCAAGTTGCCCTTGTCTTCAGAAAATGTGCAGCCGTTTAAAGCGTTCATCAGTCAGCCTGTTACAGGTTATGTCATCAGCATAGGAGGTACTTCCGCCCATTGGTCTTCTAACTGATAATATCATTTAAGATGAAAACACTGGAAGAATTCAATGCCTTCCTGGATCAGCAGCTCAGGGATGAACTGGGCGCGCTGGAACAGCAGCGTATTACCGGCCGTAACTGGATAAGATGGATATGGGTAGCCACCCTGGCCCCATTTGCCATTTTTGTTTTTTTTATTGTGAGATATTCCCTGCGATCCGCCGGCAACACGGCCGGAGAGGATACTGCAGGTTACGGGAACCAGGTGTTTCTTTTAGTAGGAATGGTAGTATTGGTTACCCTGGCCGGATATGCGGTGCGCTATTTTATGGTGAAACGTAAAGGGCTGAATGAAGCTACAGATTACCAGCATGATTTCAAGAACAGGATTGTTAAACCTCTTATCAGTTTTATCAACCCTTCTTTTCAATATCAACCGCTGAACCATGCCAGTTACGAAGAATTTACGGAAAGCGGATTATTTGAAACAAAAGCATACCAGATGACGGGGAACGACCAGGTATATGGTAAACTTGGGGAGATGAATTTTCAATTCTGCGATCTCCGGGTAACACATATGCCATTGGTAACCCTGCGCGGGCAGGGGCCGGATACCGTTTTCAGCGGCAGCTATTTTATAGCACAGTTTCCCCGGTACTTCAGTACGCCGGTGTATGTGCTGTCGCGCAACAACAGTGCATCCGGCGATGGCTATATCCGTACCTGGCATCTTGGAAAGAAGGTGCTGCCGGCAGATGCTGCTTTTAATAAGCTTTTCATGGTATACGCCCCCGATGAGGCAGCCGCACAGCAACTGCTAACACCGGCCCTCATGGAAAAAATTGTTGCCCTGTATGAGCGTACTCCGGCAAAACTGTTCATCTCTTTTTACAACAACCGCATCTATGTGGGAGTGGGCCATGGAACAGATTATTTTGAAACAACGCTGAACAGGTCGTTACAGGACCGGCAGCTGCTGACTGATTTTTATCTTGATTTTATGTCGATGCTGCAATTGGCAGAAGACCTTAAGAACAATTTACGGATATGGACTTCCCGTTCATTTTCCCAATCATAAGAAATATGGATGAGTATGTTTTTCCGTCAGATAATAAACCGCGCGGTCCTCTTTAATAGGTAGACATCCTCCCTATGTACACTGTTATTTTTTGATGATCATTTATATTAATAAAAAAATAAATAATATCAGGAGGTTTTTATAAATCTTTGTAACCCTTTGCCGTATTGGGTTTCAGGGTTTTTGTCTGTCATGTGGAATAAGATATTTATCCGGTGTTATCTACTCTAAAAAAAGAGGGCATTTTTTTCCGGAATGAATTATCCGTATGGGTTTTCGCTGTATCTTTACTCTGCTTCCAAAAGAAGCAGCCCATAAATTGTAATTGTTAACTGAATTCTGAAAAACCTGGAATCATCCAAATGACCCTGTCAACCTTGACCATATTTGGCCCTGCATTGCAATCCGCCATAAGAATTGCAACGGCCATTGCAAAAGAATATCATCATCCGCAGTTTACACCTGCGCACTTACTGCGTGCCTGTTTACACAAGGAAACCGGCCTCGCCCCTGCATTGCATCAAATGAACATCGACGTATATTACTTGGAAGAATGGGCGGAAGTACGGTTGGATGAAATGCCCAGGGCTTCGCGTATCTCCGATGAACCGGAACCGGATGACGCGGCGGCAGCCGTATTGAATGAAGCTATCAGTATTGCACAGGACGGCGATAATGAACCGGATGCCTGGAGCCTCCTGGTAGCCCTGTGCACACCGGGTGTGGGTTTCTCCTACGAACAACTGAAAACATTTCCCTTTACGAGGGACCAGCTGATAAATGCCGGCAAACAGGGTAAAGAAAATAATATCGTAAATACTGCCGCACCAGGCGCTATTAAACCAGGTGCGCTCAAATATGTATACCGTATTACCGATCCCCAACTCCTGAAAACCTTTCACCCGGTCATTGGCCGTGATGGAGAAATAAGGGCGGTAACGGAAGTGCTTACACGTAAAGACCGGGCCAGCGTGCTGGTGATCGGTGAAGGCGGCGTAGGTAAAACGGCATTGGCAGAAGGTTTGGCCCGCGCTATTGTACAAAAGCAGGTGCCACTGCAGTTACAGGCGTCGGATATATATGCGCTGGACTATGGCGCATTTATAGCAGGGGCTGCTTACAAAAGCGAATTGGAAGACCGCCTCCTGCAAATCATTCAGCAACTGAAACAAACGGGGAGGCATATACTTTTTATTGACAATCTCCACAGCCTGCTGGACAAACAATCCGGCACAGGGATGGCCAATGTGCTGAAAGCCGCGCTGGGAAAAGGAGAGATCATCCTGATAGGAACCACTACACCAGAGGGCTTCCGGAAACTGATCGAGCCGGATGCCATCCTGAGGCACCGCTTTGAAACCATTACCCTCGCGGCGCCGGATGAAACACTGGCCGCAAAAATGGTAAGCGCCGTGGTGCCTGTATACGAAAACTTCTACCAGCTCAAGGTTTCACCTGAAGGGGTACAGGAAGCCATCCGTTTATCAAAGCGCTACCTCAAGGAAAGAAGCCTGCCGGATAGCGCCATAAACCTGCTGGACCGCACTATGGCTGCAGTGAGGGCCATGGAAGATACCAGCCAACCATTGCTGCAAACCCTGGAAGAAGAATTTGCATTGCTTAACAGTAAGGAATCCTTACTGGCAGAGGATCTGCATTGGTTTTACCGGCAAATGAAAGAAAGGCTCGGCGTATTATTATCCTCCCGTTTACATACAGATACTGATCTGCATAAAATATCCACAGTTCCGGAACTGCAGTCTGCATTGCAACAGCTGCTGGAACAGTTGTCTGCAATAGCCGGTACGCGGCAGGAAGAAGTAGCGCCGGTAGACCTGGCCACTATGATTGCCGCCATCACAGGTATTCCGCTCGGGAAAGTGCAGTCACAGGAAAGGGAACGGCTCATCAACATGGAAGCGCAACTGCGTAAACGGGTGGTAGGGCAGGATCATGCCCTTAAGGCCGTGGCAGATGCCATACTGGAGTCCCGCTCGGGCCTGAGCAGGCCGGGGCAGCCCATCGGATCTTTTTTCTTCCTGGGACCTACCGGGACCGGTAAAACGGAACTGGCAAAATCACTGGCGGATTTTCTTTTCCAGGACGAGCGCTCCATGATCCGTTTTGACATGTCGGAGTTCAAAGAAGAGCATGCCGCAGCCCTTTTGTACGGCGCCCCTCCGGGTTATGTCGGGTATGAGGAAGGCGGGCTGCTGGTTAATAAAATACGGCAGCAACCCTACGCCGTGGTATTGTTTGATGAAATAGAAAAAGCGCATCCCTCTGTATTTGATATTTTCCTGCAGATAATGGATGAAGGAAAACTGCACGACCGGCTTGGAAAAACAGGTGACTTCTCCAATGCGCTGGTATTATTTACCTCCAATATCGGAAGTGAAGCCATAGCCCGCTCTTTCCAGGAAGGAGTGATCCCCGCCTCACAGCAGCTGATGGAATTAATGGCCCGTCATTTCCGGCCTGAATTCCTGGGAAGGCTTACGGAGATCGTTCCGTTCGGACCTATACAATCTGCCAACGTGGAAAAGATCTTCGATATTCATTTACAGCATTTACTGCAATTGCTGGAGCAGCAGCAGATCAGCTTTACCGTTACTGCAGATGCCCGCCGGCACCTGGCCCTGATGGGTTATTCCCCTCAGTACGGCGCAAGGCCGCTGCGGGAGGTGATAAGAGGACAATTAAGGAAGCCTTTGTCGAGAATGATTATAGACGGCAGCCTCCGGAAAGATATGACGGTAACACTGGATATAAAAAATGAACAGTTAGACTGGACAATAATTTGATGATTGTCAGATTCCAAAATTCTAAATTTATCTCAAATGAATGACAACTACGGAATTGGCGGCACAGAAGTGAAGCTGGACGCCAACGAAGCCATCGCGGAAATTTCGCATAACCGTACCTTGTTTGCTGAAAAGTTAACCCAGCAGGCGCCTGTTAAACCAGAAATAGTGGAAGGGCTTACTTCCGTAGAAAGTGTATTTGAACACTTTAAACCGGCAGTGAATGTAAGTTTCCATGATGCAGAGGGCCGCACGGTCCCGGAAAAATTACAGTTCCACCACCTGGGCGATTTCGGCGTAAAAGGAATTACGGCGCAAAGCGCTTTTCTGAACGACCTGGCCACAGAGAAGGAACAGTACCTGAAAATTATGAAACAACTGAAAACAAATAAGATCCTCAAGTCGGCCCTGGCTGATCCGGATGCCCGCAAAGCTATGCTGAGCGCTATTCGCGGAATGATGAACGACCTTAATACCAAATAATTAACCGTTGCCTATACGGGAACATAACCTCAACGATTATGGCAGAATTACAGAAAAACCAGGAGCTGCAGAACGAAAGCCTGTCTTCACAGCAATCTGAAGCTAACCTCGCCGGAAGTATTGAAGACCTGGCAAAGTATGGAGGCTTCGACCTGTTGGAAGCAGCTGTGGAAGGTGCGCAAAACCTGAACCCCGAGCGTAAGGCACGCCGCAATATCTTTTTGACGGAAGCCGGTAAAAAAACTGAAAGAGATAAATTAAAGAAGATACTGTCCCTCTGGGAAAAAGTATTATCTGAAACAAATGAACTGCCTGAAATGGTGGAGTACTGCACCACCCATGCAGAAGAAGCCGAAAAAGTACTGTCAAATAATCTTGCAGAAGCAATAGATTCTACCCGTGAACTGGAGCAATCATACAGGAATGTAGCGCTCTTCTTCAAAAATACGGAGTCCGACAAGGTGAAAAATGTATCCTTCATCAATGTGGAGCTGGAGCAGCTGAAAGACCTGGATAATACCCGGTTTATTGATGCAATCAGTACAGAGCTGGTGAATAACTATGATCGCCTGGATCTGCGTAACAACTATAGCCTGCTGGTAATTCCCGGCTACCTTGGCTCCAACAAGGTGATAGAGAAATGGGCAAAAATTGCGCATGAGAACAAAACCATGCTGGTAACGGATTTCGCACACCTGGATGCTCCGGATGATGTGATGGAAATGTTTGAACTGGCTAACCTCACCGGTGGGGAAATTCATCGTTCCAATGTGATCATGGCCTGTAACTGGCTGGTGGGCCGTGGAAAATTTGATGAGATAGGAGAACAGGAACACCTGTATGTACCACCGTCAGGCGCGCTGGCAGGTAAGATCTATAAAACCCTCATGTCGCAGGTAACTGCCGGTAAAAAATTTGGCGGTATGAACGAAGTGGACGGGGTGAAATTTGAACTGAAGAAAAGTGAAATCGCCAGCCTGGAGAAAATGGGACTGGTGCCTATGGTGAAAGAATATGGAAAAGTAATGGCCTTCAGTGCAAAGACGCTGTTCAATGGCGACAACCTGGGACTGCAAACCTATTCGGTAGTTCGTGTATTCGACTTCGTTACCAAAGTGCTGATGGACTTCCTGAACCGCAGGGCTTTTGAAAACTTTAACGCCAATACCCGCAAGGACCTGATGAAGCAGATCATCCGATTCCTTGATGGTATCACAGGGCCGGATAAGCTCATCGAAGATTTTAATATCCGCCGTTTCGAGCAGGACCCGATCCAGAAGGACCGTATCCACCTGGATATTCATCTGAAGCCTTATTTCCCTGCCAAAAACTTCCTGATCAAAATGGAAGGCCAGAGAGGGGATGATGCAGCAGATTGGGATACCACCTACGAACAGGATGGTAAATAGCCGCAGGCAGTCAGCTTTGGGGCTTATACGGGCATTGGGAGTTGTTTCCCAACCCGGGGCTGATTGCTTAATCCCGTATATTAAATATCATAAGCATTAAAGCCAATTGTAAAGATGAAACATGTGCTGTGCAGTCTGCTGCTTTGTTTGTTAATCACCGGCGCCTTGTCAACGGTAAATGCCCAAACGGGCACAGATAGTATCCTAACCACCAGGGGAGCAGTAACGCTGATCACCTCCGGTGCGCCTATCAGCACTTTCCAGATAGGCGATGGAAAAAATACTGACTACGATTATCGTATCGTGGATGGTAATATGGTTTTTTTACGCCCCCTGACGGCCGCTCCACGGCCCACCAACCTGATAGTGAGGGAAGGAGAGAATATTCATTACATGATCATCGCCTACCATGATAAAGTGGAACTGTCCCGCCTGAAATATACCCTGTCTGGCAAACCCAGAACAACAGGCGCCATTACCACTCCTGAAGCAACGCCGCAGGCGCCCCGCGCCGGCTACGGCGAAAGGGACGGACAAGTGCCCATTGCTGATGTTCCAGAAGAAACAGGTCATCTGATCAGTGTAGATACAGTGACCGTAGGCAAAATAGCAGAGGACTTCGGGAAAGATCATAAAGTAAACCGGCAATATGAAGTGAAAGTAGATGATGTGAGCGTAGGATATGCGCAGGCCATGACGCTTAATAACATGAACTATTTTTCTTTCCGGATCCGCAATAAAGGAAAAGAGCCTTTTGAAATAGTAAAGGCCAGCCTGTTGCATAAGGAAAAGAAGGATACTGCCCTGCTGCATGCTATGCCTATCCTTTACAAAAAGGGACCGGAAACCATCGCGCCTAAACAAGATGCCAACGAAGTATTTGTAGTACCGTCCAAACAATTCCGGAAAGAAGACGAAGTGGTCATTGTACTGCAAACCACAGAAGGAAAACAGCAACTTGTACTGTATGTACCTGTAACCGCCTTCCCTAAATATATGATGGCGAAGCAATAGGAAAGCCAGATGAAGAAACAGGATGTTCTGATAGGAATACTGCTGTTGCTGCTGCCGTGTTTCACCACGGCACAGCAGGTGGATTTCTGTGGTGAAGTGGTGCCAATGGAAAGGGATTTTGTTTCCTACCGCCTGATGGATGTAATTAAACGTAACCTGCGCTACCAGGGTTATCTTCCCGCACTCCGGCTGAAAGCGGAACAATATTTTCCCATCATAGAGCCCATCCTGCAACAGTACCAGGTACCACTGGATTTTAAATACCTGCCTATCGTGGAAAGTGGCCTCAGTAATGCTACTTCACCTGTGGGCGCGCAAGGGGTATGGCAGATCATGCCGGGTACCGCAGCGGAACTGGGGCTAACGGTAAGCGCCGGCTATGATGAAAGAAACCACCTGATCAAAGCCACCCATGCGGCCTGTAAACTGATACGGCTGCTGCATCAGCAGCTGAACTCCTGGACACTGGCTGCAGCAGCCTACAACGCCGGTTCGGGAAATATCTCCCGGAATATAAAGCGCCAGGGAAGCAGCGATTACTACCAGCTGTTGCTGAATAATGAAACAGCCCAGTATATCTATAAGATCATTGCCATTAAACAGCTTTTTGAAAGCCCTGAGCTATACCTGCCAGGGTTCGGATACAATGTATTCAGTAAAAGTTCTGCTAACGGTTCCGTATTTTCCAGGCCCGCGCCAGTAAGTAATGCGGGCGATAAAGATTTCAATTCCATCCGTATCTCTGTTGGCAGGCAGGCGATCACTCATGCTGCAACAACCGTATACGCCGCCCGGCTGAAAGTAAGCAATGCCTTTGAAGACGGGCAGCTGGTAAGCATTCAGCTGCTTGACGATCTTCAGGCCAATGGTGTTTATATTCGTAAAAATGCCAGTCTTTCCGGCAAAGGCTGGATGGTGGGTAACCGGGTATATGTGGATCTCGGGTTTGAGAATGCCGTTGTGCTATATGCCGCCGATGGTAAAAAAGGTGTGCCCGCCGGCCTGTTGAAAACCGGCGGAGAAGTGCAATTGCGGGGGCGGAGTGATAACAGGAGTGCCATTTCCACAGTACCGGCATCTGCTGTAGCATTTACATCAGCGGGCCGTTAATAAACACCCGGAAAGAACGATACCCCGGATACTCTTACTGCATCGCCTGTTCCTGCTGTAGCATTTACATCAGCACATCGTTAATAAACACGCGGAACGGGAAAGTATTACTGGATTTTTCTTCCAGTTGTAAAAGCAGTTCCTCTTTCATGTACTGCAAATTGGCAGCCGGATAGCGTTGGGTGGGCTGAAGTAATGAAATACGTATATCGAGCGTACGGCTGTAACCCGCATTCACGCCAGGTTGCAGGGCCATACCTTTTACGACGGCAGCCGATTTCATTTCCCTTCCGAAAATAGTACGGCAAAGCGCCTTGATATCTTCCGGGGTCACAATACGGTTATGTGAAAGTAAATGGGAACGGTACAGGTTAATTTTCTCATCAATATTCAGCCTGTCCTTCCCGCCCTGGGTATTGCTCAGCAGCGTAATGCTGTTAGGACGGGTATTGATGTTGCCGTATTCCAGCAGCCTGGTGCCCATACGGATGTTATTGGCGGTGGTACCGTTAGTAGAATAGAACTCAAGGAAAATATATTCTGCATTTTCCTTTGGCTTTACCATCACATAAGGGATGTTGCCTTTGTTGGCGCCGGGTTGCAGCTGTTCTTCCAGTGAAGCGATGAGCTGATGCAGTTCCCGCATCCGGTTAGTCACAAAATCATTTTTTACTTCTTCAAATAAAGAGCTTTCATCGCGGATCACTTCCACCAGGTAGGCAATCACCTCTTTGGCTTCACGGGTATCGAAACGCCCAATACCACTGCTGCGGATTACCAGTTCCCCTTCCTGCATCTGCCCGGCGGTAGAGAAGTTACGCACATAATAGTCGGTTCCCTCAAGGTCGTACACCCGTTTGATATCAAAGAAAATATCCGGTGTTTGCAGGGGGATGATATTCAGATAACGATTCAGCTTCATGGACTGCTCGTTATTTTTTTTATTGATAACAGGAAAACAGTTGATACTGCAATAAAGATCCTCCAGTAAGGTATGATGCAGCGCTTCCGGGAATTCGATACGCAGCCAGTGAACCTCTTTGTTTAAGCGCTGGGTATCCTGCCCGAAGATCCTGTTGATAACTTCTGGTATACGGGTCGCCACAGGAGGGTGCGTATCGGTAATGGTAAGAAAATGACGACGGAATTTCTGGAGGATATGCTGGCTGTAGCGTGTATTGTTATTTACCGCTACCTGGATCATGTTATCTGTTTCCTCCTCTGCAATGCTCCGGCTGTGGTGATAGCCGCTTTTGATCATCAGTTCCCGGTTGCCGGTAAATACTTTCGCCAGCGGAAGATAGTGGTAGAACATTTCCTGCTGATGTACATTGCGGAGATCAAAAAAGAAAGACATGCCTTCCCAGGAATGTGGCACATCTTCTAATGCCACGCCGATCCATAAATGATTGGGGGCCATATCAGGAAATACCTGTCCCTGCAATACCTGCTCCTTGAACCAGTGATCACGGGTTTCATAGAGTTTATTGCCGATAGCCATATACTGTACCTGGCCTCTGAACAGCCGGTGACTGGTTACAGGTGCAAAGAAAAGGTCGCGGTTATGAGTGCCTGATTTGGTATGATGGTAAAACTGGTGATCCGCATGAATATCAGCCACTGCTTCGGTAGCAATGGCGTGGAGGATACCATAGGCAGGCTGACTGCTGGTAATAGGCTCCGGCATCATGATCTGTGCCAGCCGCTCTACCAGCCGAGCATGTGAAACATCCACTTCCCCGGAAATTTTCTCCAGTTCACTGGCGCAGGCTTCCAGTAACAGCTGCACTACAGGGTCAAAGGAGGTTTCCACCTCTGCGTCCGGGTATCCCCATAAACGCGCAGCTGTTTTCAGCATGCGGTCCTTTATTCTTTCTTTTTTTTCTTTCATGAGCGGTTAATAAACAAATAATCAATCGTACGACAGCGGACTGATGTAAAAGAAACTGCTGTACTGGAACGGATGATTGTTTTTGGTAACGGTTCCCGAAACGGTGACCCTTATTTTCTTTTTCATTTTACGGGTAGATGGCAGCATCAGTTCTTCCTGGTTTACAGCAGCTACTACCCTTATTTGTGAAATTCTCTTTTCGTATCGTGTGATAGAGGCTTTTACCGCATTTTCAATCTGTTCCTTTACTTCATTATTGGATGCCTTGATATCAAAATCACTGTCCCACCACTGGCAGCCGTATTGGGGATCATCTTTATTTTCGCCCAGCACCGTGGTGATGAGCAGGTGGATATGCTGCGCTATGGAGTCTTCCAGCGAAATAGCCGGCATGTCTTTTTTCTGCAGCAGCTGCGAAAAATCAATGGGCAACTGATAATATTTTCCTTTCATGATGTGCGCTTAAAATATACCCAACACTTTTTTACGGTCATACATAATGAGGATTTCCTTTACACATCCTTTTTCATCTTTTGCCAGGTTAACCCTTTCTATCTTGAATTTTTTCTTTCCATAGATCCGCTGACAGAAGTGGGCAAAGTTATCAACATCGTTTGTGTTAAGTACCACTCTTGCATTAAGGTTGTTGCAGAGGTATTGTGCAAAGTCGCTGGCCGTTTTCTGCTTCAGCGTCACCTGGGTAAGCATATATTTAAATTCATCGTCGGAGATGGTAGGCCGCGGTTCTTCTTTTTTAACCGGTTCTTCCGGTGCAGGTGCGGGCAGCGGCGCCGGGTTAAAGGCCGGTTCCGGCCGTTCTTCCGGTATGGTAGCTCTGGCGGGGAATACGGTAATATGTTTTAATACCATATGACTGCTGTCGCCGTTGATGATCAGGGATAAAGTCCTTTCACCGGGCGAGGAGAAGGTGTAGGTAACGGAAGAGCCGCTATGTGGTTCTGCATTATCCTGCAGCAGGCGCCACACCCAGCTTTTGGCTGAAGGGGTGGAATTGGTGAAGGTAACGGGTCTGCCGGCGAATGCTTCGGCGGGGCCATCTATCACCGGGAAGATATCGGGTTGATTGCCGGAAGCAGCCGGTGTGTTCATCACCACCATTACTTCCTTACGCCAGGTACATTTGCCGGAAGTGAGCGTAATCATATAACTGCCGGCTTTGTTGAATGAATGATATACCTGCCTGCCGGTAGCTTTGGCGCTGGAGTCGCCGAACTCCCATGTATATTCCGAATTTTTTTTGCCGGCGTTTTCTGCATTAAAGGTGATCACTTCTCCAACTGCATATGCTTTGCTGTTACTGTTTTGAACAT
Organism: Chitinophaga sp. OAE865; assembly: GCF_040546735.1. NCBI lineage: Bacteria > Pseudomonadati > Bacteroidota > Chitinophagia > Chitinophagales > Chitinophagaceae > Chitinophaga > Chitinophaga sp. OAE865. The sequence continues at coordinate 2,683,269 of NZ_JBEPOF010000001.1, forward strand.
GGCTGAGCTTTATATCTGTATTGCTGCAATCTTCACGGCCATCCAGCTGGAAAGCCAGCAGTGCCACACTAACAAGGAACAGGCCCAGGAAGGTCCAGAGTACCAGCGGGTCAACATGGCTGGCAATTTTTCCAAAAGGTCTGAATGAATTTACCTTGTGTTCATTTTCGGGTTTACGGGGGGCCATCGGTTTTTCAGGTTTTTACAATTTTAGTATTTTTTTCAGATAAATAGCCAAAGATAATGGCTATTGGAAAAATTTTTTCGGGGTGCAAAATTTAAGCCGTAATATGTCATAATAATAAATCAAACCCCTATTTTTGTTACTGAGTTGTTAGCCCGGAACCATAGACGAATGATAGTTATGCTAACAGTTTGCCGCTAATAGCAGGATAAGAGAAACCTAAATAGAACCTCATGGTAAATAATGCGCAGAAGGCTGCCGTGCTGGAAGAAGTGATTGACCACGTCAATGCTTTACCATACGATGTAAGGGCCGAAGTAGTGGTGGGGGAATTGTTGGATAACCAGGTGCGGGAAGAGGAAGTGGTGGTGCAGTTGCAGAATGTATTTACCCGGTCATTTGCAACAGATATCACAGGAGTAAAGCTGGATGACAGCCAGCCGTATCAGCCGTTTATTAATTTTTTCCTTTCGCGCGACGGTATTTATGACCGGCTGCCGCAGGGAATGTTTCATGAATTCAAGCAGGAACTCTCTTCCAGGCAACATGGCGTTACAGAAATGGTGGCGCGGTACAAAAAGCAGCAGCAGCAACAGCAACAGGCACGCCGCTTTTTTCAGCCCCTGGAAAATGAGTTCTTCCTGCAACGCGTATACCTGGAACAGCGGGAGAAACACCTGCTGTTTGATGTGTTTGGTAAGGACAGCGACCAGCTGTTCCATGAATTCTGGGAGCTGCCTTCCGGTCTTCCTGCCGCTGCAGTAAACCGGTTGGTGAAGCTGCTGCCATATGTTCACCGGATAGCAGGTAATACCACATTGGTAAAGCTTTGCCTGGAGCAGGTACTGGAAGAAGAAGTGAATATCGCCTGGCAACGCGCGCCACAAATGGTAAGTACCGAGAACAGTATTCCCCTGGGAGAATGTATGCTTGGGGTAGATGCCATGGTGGGCACAGCCTGCTATACAGATATGCCGGTGGTAACGGTGAGCATTGGCCCGGTGAAACGTCAGCGGATATACGATTACCTGCCATGGCAGCCTTATGGAAAGCTGTTGGAAACCTGCTACGGATACCTGTTCCCGGCGGATGTGGAAATTAAGACAGTACTGTTGCCTTCTTCCGGTGAAAAAAATGTAACCTTGCATGATAAGCAACCTGAGCAGGGGATCATGGGATATAATTTTTTTCTCTGAGAATAGCCGGCAGATGCTTATATGGAATTATTTTTGCTATTTACGACCATCTGAAAAAACCTGAAATGTTAGTACCCAAACCCGAAAAACCTTGACATACCATCAGAACTATGAGATACACCGCTAAGTTTTATATCATGCTGGCCGGCGCCCTGGCTATAGGTTCCTTTATAGTGGCTTTGCTCAGCAGGTACATTAAGAATTTCAGTCTTTATAAGAAGAAGGCACTGTTGTATTTAGTATGTATGACGCTGGTATTTTCCGTGATCAGTTCTATTCCTTTCCTGTTTACCCATCAAAACCTGATGAACCAGTATCTTTTTTATGAAGTATGGTTCCTGGGGCTTGGCGTTGTACACTGTCACTTTATGTATACCCGTTTCTGGGCCAATGAAACCACGCTGGTATCTGAACTGGCCTTTATACTTGCCATCTGGCTGTTTGGAGGGGCCGGCTTTGTACTGGTGAACCGGATACTCGATAAGGATACCTTTCTTTATTATCCTATGCTCACCAGTATGTTTTCTTTTGTACTGCCCACCTTTGTTTATAAAACTTTTGAAAAGATGATGGCCATCCCGGTAAAAGTGCATAAATGGTGGCAGTATCCTATTTATAAAGATGTACCCGAAGTAAATGAAGATGAGATGAAAGACCTGATCGTTATAGGGCTGGAAATGGAGAAAGGGCCACTTGACAGCAGCCGTACTTATTTCCGGGCGCGCACGCCTATCAAAATGGATCTGGGCGACCTGTTCTATCATTTCATCAACGATTATAATGATCGTTATCCCAATACCCCGATTGACTTTGTAGACCACACCGGGCAGCCATACGGCTGGGTATTCCACCTGAAGCCACGCTGGTTTGGCAGCGCCAAAACGCTGGATCCGGACAAAGCGGTGTTTATGAATGGCATTAAAGAGAACAGCGTGATCATTTGCAACAGAATTATGTTATCCTAAAAGCAGTATTATGGCAGAACCGCTCAAGCATTTCCCCGTTAACTGGGTGGATGGAATGAAGATAAAAAAGCAACATTTTATAGATACAGAAAATGCTTTACTGGATCAGATCAGGGATGCGTTGGCGTGTGGTGTTCACGCACTTAACTACGGACTGTTGCCCCCCAAAGCAGAAAACAAAGAATCGCTGCGCTGCTGGTTTGTAAATGACAACCAGCATCAATGGAGGATCAAGCTTACCGAATGCCGCGCTATTACGCCCGGTGGAGGCCGCATTGAAATTCCCGAACATACCGTGCATTCACTGAAGTATGCCACTACTTTCCCTGAAGCTACTTACACCTGGGATCCGCAACATACGGAAAGCACTTATTACGTATTAATACAGGTAAACCCGTTTAACAGGCAGCCCAGCGGAGAACCTTTACTGGATGAAGATCCGCCAAGATTGCCATATGCCACACCGGAATACAGCCTGTATGTGGCTCCTGCATCACAACTGCCTTCAGGACAGTTAGGGAGTTACCAGATGGTGCTGGGCCGCATCAGCGTATCGGACGGCCGTGCACAAATGGATGACGACTATATACCGCCCTGTAGCATTGTAAGCGCGCATCCGGCGCTGGTAGACCTCTTCCATGAACTGGATCAGTTCCTTGGGCAGATGGAATTATACGGGGTGCATATCGTACAGAAAATTTATGGCAGGAACCAGCAAAATGATCTGGCACTGGTAGTGTTGTATATCACTGAAAAAATGGTACAGTTCCTCGGTACCAGGATCACACAATTCAGGTGGCTGGCATTGCAGCAACCCCCGGCACAAATGCTGGAAATTATTGCAGGCCTGGCACGTACCATGAAAAACGCTATCGACCAGCGCGCCGGCGCCGGTAAGGAAGAACTGCTCAACTACCTGTCTGAATGGTGTGAACTGCGGCAGGGAGAACTGGAAACACTCATGATCAACTGCGCCAATATCAGATACAAACACCTGGATGTAAGAGAGTGCCTGCAACCCATGATCCCGTTTGTAAGAGCGGTGAACAAACTGTTTGAGAGCCTGAGCCGCCTGGATTATATCGGGCGCAAGCAGGACAGCAACATTTTCGTGAAAGAAGAATCGCAGCAGGATGCCGAATACCTGCGTAAACATAAAACCAAACGCTGGTTTTTCACTGACTAACCACATTAATTGTTTCAACGAAAAATCTGCCTGGACCAACAGGTAAATCAACAAGATAATTTCAATCAAAAACGATTCGCAATATGCAAGTATTAAACAGGCAGGAAAGAAATGTTTCCTTTATTTGGTTCCTGTTATTTTTCATTATAACAGTCGCTTTATTTGTATTGGCTGTATTCTTTAACTACCAGGTTCCCGCAAGGGAAAATGCTTCACTGCGGAAAGAACTGAGCTCATTCAGAGAGGAGCAGGCGTTTCAATCAGAGTTCCTGCAAAAGCTGGATAAGGTAAAGCATAACCTGGATTCTATTAACCTGCCTAACCAGAACGCCAATTATATGGACCAGGTGATCGCCGCGTCCCTGGCGGATATGCGTAATTCTATTCCAAAGGATGCAGTAACGCATTATGGCTTGTATGATAATATTGTGCAGAACTGTTTATCGTTACAACAAACAAAACAACAGCTACGTGAACTGCAGAATGCACAACAGAATATTGCAGGGCTGAAAGAGCAGGTAGCCGATCTGAATGCGAAGCTGGAAAGCAAGAGCAGGGATCTTGATAACTGCCGCCAGATGATGCTGCTGAACAGCCGCGCTCACTAGCTTTCAGGCCTATATTAATCATGTAAATATTGGAATAATAATTATTTGTTAGGACTCTTGACTATTAAAATTTTCATCCTATATTTGAGGCTTATAAATCATAAATAAATAAATCCTAATTATTTTTTCTTTATTGTAACCTTAAAAATTAACCCAACATGTCATTCAAAGCCAAATTTGAAACAGGCGGCAACGAGTACAATGTACAGCACGTCGCCTACGATCTCACACAGGAAGTAGATGCAACTGGCCGCCCTTCAGCCATTACCCGTGGCGGACGCATTAAGCTGACTGTAGAATCTACCGGAAAAACAGATCTCTTTGAGTGGATGGTAAACAACTTTGAAAGAAAAGATGGTACCATTACTTTCTTCAAAAGAGACACTGATTCCAAACTGAAAACTTTGGAATTTAAGGAAGGCTACCTGGTTAAGTTTGAAGAGTCTTTCGACTATGAAAACAAAAACCCAATGGTAATCTCCTTTACCATTTCAGCCCGTGAAATTAGCATGGGTAATGCAAAACATGTTAATGAGTGGGTATAATAACTCCTTACATTATGCAGAAGGGCTGTTACCGCACGGTAACAGCCCCTTTTTTTTGAAGAAATTCTTTATACAAGTTGGATCCATTCTCCCTGCTCAGGAACGATGGCGGTTAGCTTTTCAGCAGCTACTGCTGCTCTCAGGGCTTCCCTGCTGAGGTAACAGTGATTAATAGCGCCCATGTGCACTGCTATCACTTTAGGTTGTGCGGGGTGCCTGATGGTTTTGATCACATCACCGGCAGTCATGGTAATGGGATCTCCCTGCAGGAACTGTGCAGCACCTGCATTTACCACTACATAATCCGGGCGGAATGTATCCAGCGCAGTGGCCACTTCTTCACACCAGATGGTATCCCCGGCGATATACAACGTACTGTTTCCTTCCTTCAGCACAAAGCCTGATACCGGCGCCATCATTTTACCGATTTCACCTGTGCCGTGTTGTCCGCCTGTGCGGGTGATGCTAATGTTTTCCCAGGTAACAGTGGTCACAACAGGGATCACCTGCGTAAATGCCTGTTCCCTGATAGTGCTTTCATCTTCCGGCTGGCAGAATAAAGGAATACTTTTAGGCAGGATGGCTTGCGCGGTAACATCCCAGTGATCGCGGTGCCGGTGGGTTACCAGTATGGCATCCAGGGATGATAATAGTTCTTTTAATGCGGCATCGTCGAGCGGGAGTTCGGTCATTGGGTTCCGGATGCTGTTAGCCGCATTGGGAACGGGATCCAGGCTGTCTTTAACACCTAACATAGGATCAACCAATATGTTCTTATTGTTCCATTCTATCAGCAATGTGGCATTGCGTAAATAATGTATGCGCATGGTTAATTTTTTATAACATGGCATAAAGTTATTGATTAATTGATGGCCCACCATATCCATAAAATATAAACAGGTTGAAATAATAAACGGCTCCATATATACCATGGTTTGGAAGGCAGGCCGCCAGGCGCCAGAAGGTTCAGTACTGCCACACGGATGTTGGCGGGAAACATGGCTACCAAAAGAATCATTAAGCCCCATCCTGCATAATATTGTATGGAAGGAATCAGCAAACCGATGCCCAGTAATAATTCCAGCACACCGGTAAACAGTACTGTGAATACCGGCCACGGGATCATTCCTTCAATCATATAACTGAGCTTGCGTGGCTTCAGCAGATGTGTAAACCCTATGAGAATGAACATAACGGCAGCGGATATACGCGCATCTGCAGGAAGCTGCTGTAAGAGAGGTATTTGAAAAATGTAACCTATTGCAAGTAACAGGAGAGCGATGCTGCATAAACCGGAAAAGAAAGCCATTTGTATATTTATTTAGGGCTCAAAGGTCTGTATCTTCCGGAAATATAAAACTAACAAATGTTAGTTTCTTTTTTTCCTGATCCTGCTCAGGCTTCCGGGCTCAATACCCAGGTAGGAAGCAATTTGTTTGACAGGGATATGCTGTACCACTTCCGGGTGCTCTTCCAGCAATTGCATATACCGTTCCTGCGCGGAATATTGCAGGAATGACAGTTCACGGTTGTATTTGCGGAGGTATTGCTGTTCTGCTACCAGGCGGCCTATACGCTCCGATTGATGCGAGGTATTATACAATTGTTGCAGATCAGTGTAATAACAGGCATATCCGCGGACGGGTGTAACTGCCTGCAAACTTACTGCGGCTGGTTTCTGCGTAATAAAGGAAGCGTAGGAAGTGGTAAAGCTGCAGGGAAAAGCAAAGTCCATACTGATGTCTTTACCGTCGTGGATAGTATATACCCGTACAATGCCTTCTTCAATAAAATAAATGGCATTGGCAGTTTTACCGGCTTCCGACAGGTGCTCACCTGCCGGAAAATTTACGGGCTGCAGGATGGCTTCAAACTGTTCCCATTGAACCAGCGGCTCTTTCAGCAGTGCCTGCAGCTGTTGCCGGATAATTGCGGTGCCTTGCATCAGGTTTTCCTCAATTGGATGGATTGAACAAAATGATGATGTCCTTTTTCCAGTATCAGGCTGGCGCGATAACGGGTAGGCGCAATATTTTGTTCCAGGTTGGGTTTGTTGATATCTTCCCAGATCTGTGTAGCCAGTTCAATGGTGGCAGCATCAGAAAGATGCGCATAGCGGTGGAAAAAAGATTCAGGGCTCTGAAACGCCGTTTTACGCAGGGTTTCAAAACGTGCGATGTACCATTTACGGATATCTTTTTCTGCAGCATCCACATAAATACTGAAGTCAAAGAAATCGGATACGAATACAGCCGGATCTTTCTGCTGCTGGCGGTGACGTACCTGTAATACATTCACGCCTTCCACAATTACAATATCGGGTTGTTCTATCCATTGTAACTGCCCGGGCAGGATATCATATTCGAGATGGGAATACAACGGTGCTGCCACCTTTTCTTTGCCGGATTTTACATCTGCCAGGAAGTGGATCAGCCTTTTGATATCATAACTTTCCGGGAAACCTTTGCGGTTCATGATATTATTAGCTTCCAGTATTTTGTTCGGATAAAGGAACCCGTCTGTGGTTACCAGGTCCACCCGCGGATGATTGGGCCATGCCTGTAATAATTTCTGCAGCACCCTGGCGGTGGTGCTTTTCCCAACTGCCACACTTCCGGCAATACCAATGATGTATGGCACCTTATGTACCTGGCTGCTGAGAAATTTGCTGGTGGCGATATGCAGCTGCTGTGAAGCGGTTACATAGAGGTTCAGCAGGTGTGCCAGCGGAAGATAAACCTGTGTTATTTCTTCCTGTGTGAGTGGTTCATTCATACCGTGCAGCGCTTCCAGGTCGTAGTCCTGTAGTTGCAGCATGGCATCGCCGCTTCTTTCTGCCCAATCCTTACGGGAGAAACTGATATAGGGAGTATAGCGGTCGCGTTTCAGAGAGGTGGTCATTCCAGTGCCTTTATTGTTGTATATATACAGTCTTTATATTCAGAAATTCGTGTGTGCCTTCCAGTGATAGTTCACGTCCGTAACCGGATTGCTTTACGCCGCCGAATGGTAAGCGCGCATCCGAGCGGACCATTGCATTAATAAATACATTCCCGCTCTCTATCTTCGTGGCCAGTTGCGCCGCTTTGTCGAGGTCGCTGGTCCACAGTGCCGCACCGAGGCCAAATTCGGTTTCATTGGCCAGTGCAATGGCATCGTTTTCATCTGCAGCTTCTGTGATCACTGCCAGCGGCCCAAAAGTTTCTTCTTTAAAAGCAGTCATTTTGCTGGTTACTCCTGTAAGCAGGGTAGGTGCAAAGTTACAGCCTTCATGTGTACCGCCCAACTCCAGCTTAGCGCCCTGTTTGATAGTTTCCTGTAATTGTTTGGCCAGTTCATCTGCCAGGTCCGGGCGGGCCATAGGTCCCATCTGCGTACTTTCCAGCGTGGGATCTCCCTGTTTGAGGTCCTGCAAAATGCGTTTCACTGCTGCTGTAAATGCCGGCACAATTTCTTTTTCCACGATCCAGCGTTTGGCGGCAATGCACGACTGTCCTGCATTCTGCATCCTGCCCTGCACTGCTGTTTTGGCGGCGGCTTCCAGGTCGGCATCTTTCAATACAATAAAAGGATCGCTGCCGCCCAGTTCCAGCACTGTTTTCTTGATATATTTTCCCGCAAGCGCAGCTACACTTTTTCCTGCAGGGGTGCTGCCTGTAAGCGTAACACCCTGTATGCGGGGATCTGCAATAATGGGCTCTATGTCTTTGGAAGATACCAGCAGCGACTGGAAAGTACCGGCGGGAAAATTACTTCCGGCAAATATTTTCTCAATGGCCAGTGCGCAGCCGCTCACGTTGCTGGCGTGCTTCAGGATGCCGGTATTACCGGCAAGTATATTGGGAATAGCAAAGCGGAACACCTGCCAGTAAGGGAAGTTCCATGGCATAATTGCCAGGATGATCCCTTTGGGCTCGTACGATACATAGCTTTTATATGCATCAGAACCAATAGGTTTATGTTGCAGCATTTCTACAATGTTCTCTGCATAGTATTCTGCAGATGTAGCGCATTTCAATACTTCCGCGCGCGCTTCTTTCAGCGTTTTACCCATTTCCTGTGTGATCAGCGCAGCATGTTCATCTGCATTGTTTTTCATGGACTGGGCTACCTGCATCATCCATTGCCGGCGCTGTTCCAGGGGAACCTTTAACAGCTCCGTGTAAGCTTTATGCCCCAGCTGTAATTTTTGTTCTATTTCTTCCGGTGTATGTGCTGTATATACAGCAATGGTTTCCTGTGTAAACGGATTGATGCTTGTAAACATACCTGTGGCTTTTAGCGGTTAGCATTTAGCTGTTAGCGAATAGTCACACAAATTTACCGTTTTCCGGTAAAAGCTCGTCCTAAAAGCTAAAAGGCTATCTTTGCATCTCTTGAAAAACAGTACATTTTTATGGCGCTTAGCAGGTGGAATATCATGATAATGGCCCTGTGCACAGGGTTGATCGTTGCCAATATATATTACAGCCAGCCTTTGCTGGTATTGATGAGTGAGGAGTTTAAGGTCACTGAAAGTAATGCGGGACAGGTAACATTTTTTACACAGGTAGGATATGCGCTGGGGCTGTTATTTTGTGTGCCGCTGGGCGATAAACTGGAACGCAAACGGCAGATAGTGGTAATGACGCTTGCCGCTGTAGTGGCCCTGGTGGCTGCTGCGGAATCAGTGAACATCACCATGCTGAAAATTACAGGTTTGATGATCGGGTTTACCTCCGTAGTGCCGCAACTGATATTACCCCTGGCAGCCAACCTTTCTGATCCTGCAAATCGTGGTAAAGTGATTGGCACCATAATGAGCGGCCTACTGGTTGGGATCTTATTATCGCGCACACTGAGCGGCGTGGTCGGACATCATTTCGGCTGGCGCGCCATGTTCTGGATAGCAGCCGGTATCAGCGCTTTGCTGGCGGTGATCATGATCACTTCCTTTCCGTCCAGTAAACCCAATTTCCGGGGGAGTTATGGCGACCTGATGAAATCTTTGTTAACGCTTGTGAAAGAGCAGCCAATGTTAAGGGAAGCTTCTGCTATCAATGCCTGTTGTTTTGCGATGTTTGGGATGTTCTGGACAACAGTGGTTTTCCTTTTATCGGATGCACCTTTTAAATACACCAGCGAGCAAATTGGTTTAATGGGCCTGGCGGCCGCGGCGGGTGCTTTAGGCGCTCCACTGGTAGGGCGTATTGCAGATAAGAAGAACCCGCGTATCGCTATTGGTTATGGAATCATCTTTTTGTTCTTCGGTTATTTTCTTTTCTATATTTTCAAAACCAATATTATCGGTATCATCATTGGTATCATTGCCATTGATCTTGGTTTGCAGGGAATACATGTATCCAATCAAACCCGCATCTACACGTTGTTGCCGGAAGCAAGGAACCGTTTGAACACCGTGTTTATGACCACCAGTTTTATTGGCACCTCGCTGGGCTCCGGCATCGGGTTGTGGGTATGGTCTTTTGCACAATGGAATGGCGTATGCGTAGCTGGTACAGCATTGATCCTCGTTGCACTGATCATCTACCTGGGCACTTATAAAAAAGCCAAACCTGCTGTTACCGCTTAATCCTGTTTAATACAATCATTACTACCAGCAGATAACCCATCATGCAGAACAGGGCAGTTTTATAGGCCAGGTAAAAATTACCGCTGTGCCGTGCGAGGTAAAGGAAAACACCTCCCAGTATACTAACTCCCAATGCTGATGAAAACTGCTGTATTGTTGAATACACGCCGCTGGCGGCTCCTGCTTTAGCCGGAGGCATATCCCACATAGCCACTTTCAACAGGGAAGGCATCAGCAAACCTGAGCCACTGCCGTAAATAACCAGGCAGGGAAGAATGGCCCATGGCGTTAATACATCTCCCCGGAATAAAATCAGTTGCAAAGTAAAGGCGAGGATCATCAGTATGCAGGCCGCCTGCAATAAGCGAATGCCGAACCTTGCTGCATTTTTGATAGACCATAAGGAAGCAAGCAAAAAGGGAATGGTTTGCATCACGAAATAATTCCCTGCTGTAAAAGGCGACATATGAAACCCGTTTTGAAAATAGATGGCTGCTACAAAAATATAAGCGGTATTTACGCCAAAGAAAAACAATACGCTGATGATGCCTGTATTGAAGCTCTTTATACGGAACAGTTCCAGGGGAACCAGCGGATCACGTTGCTGTTTTCCAAGCCAGCGCTGGTAAAAAATAAATACGCATAATAGGAGTAAGGCTGCTGCCAGCATTGCAATTGTCCAGGCCGGCCAGCCCAGTTCCGCGCCCTGTATAACAGGATATATCAGGAAAGATAAGGCTAAGGTGAGCAGTATGATGCCGGGGATATCAAAGCGGGTGCTTTTGTTTTGCCCGGATTCCTGCACAAAGAACCAGGCCAGGAGCATGGCTACTATACCAAAGGGCAGGTTTACCAGGAAGATAAGCCGCCAGCTGTCGGTGATCAGTTGTGAAGTGATGAAGTAGCCACCGAGGAATTGTCCCAGTGTGGCGCCGGTGCCCAGGGCCATACCGTAAAGGCCATAGGCTTTGTCGCGGTCGGCGGGCGACTGAAAGCTCAGTTGTATCAGTGTAATGGTTTGCGGTACCGTGAAAGCAGCCGCCACGCCTTGCAGCAGCCTTGAAACAATCAGCATTTCCATGGAAGTAGCGAAGCCACACATCGCCGATGTAATAGTGAATGCGGCGAGCCCGGCTATAAACACTTTCTTTTTGCCCAGGTAATCGCCTGTTCTGCTGCCGGTGATGAGGAATACCGAATAGCCCAGCAGGTAGCTGGCAATTACCAGCTCCAGTGCTGCATCAGAACTGTGAAAGTAGCTTTTAATAGCAGGAGTGCTGATGTTTACAATAAATACATCGATCACGGTAATGAGCGGAGCCAGAAGGATCACTGCCAGTGATACCCATGGGTTTACACTGGTGGTTTTAATGTATACAGACTGGTCTGTTTTCATAAAGGTAAATTTTTTTATAATGTTTCCAGCAGCCTGGCGACTACTTTCTTTGTGTCTTCCATTGGTTTGGCTGAGCGTTGGATGTAGCCCTGAAGCCCTGCTCCTTCGTAAAGATTCAGCAGCATATCAGTCATTTCTTCCAGTTCTGCAGCGGGATAAGGCTTTTTTATAAGCTTTAGCTGTTCTGCAATAAAGGCTTTCAGCGTGAGCGTATGTGTTTTTACCTGCAGCAATGCGTCGTCGTTCAGCCCCGGTAGTTCGTAGGCAATGCGTATAAAGGCGCAACCCCTGAAATTGCTTTTCTCCATGTGCCGGCGGCGGAATTCAAACAGGCCTATGAGCTTTTCCCGGCCAGGGGCTAACTGGTCGATATAAGCCATCCGTTCAATGTGGTTATTTACGCGGGTCCGCAACAGGTATTCCGTGAGCAGCGCTTCTTTGGATGGGAAGTGCTGGTAAAGACTGGCCTTGGCAATCCCCGCCTCTTCGATGATCTGGTTAATGCCGGTAGCCTGGTAGCCTTGCTGGTAAAACAATTCGCAGGCCGTTTGTAAAATTCTTTCTTTTGCGCCCTGTTCTTTCATGATGCAATGTTAAGATAAATTAATAAAACAGACAAGTCTGTATATATTCTTTTAAAAAAAACAGCGGAAAGGAAATGTTTTCCTCTCCGCTGCATTGCTAAATCCTTATAGCTTATTAATCTACTTTCGTGATTTTCAGCATATTTGTTGGAAGATGTTCTTTAACGGGGGTGCTACCGGTATTAACGGCTACATCTCCTGATTTAATGAATCCTCTTTCTTTCAGGATATTGATCTGGTCAAATACGATATCATCCAGGCTTTCTTCTTCTTCGTAGTAAAATGCGCGTACGCCCCAGCTCAGGCTCAGCTGGTTTACCAGCGATTTCTCTTTAGTAAAGATATAAAGCGGGCTGCGGGGACGGTAGCTGCTCAGCATAAAGCCGGTGTAACCGCTTTGGGTCATACCAATGAGGGCGTCAGCATCCAGGTCTTCCGCAATTTTACAGGCATTGTAGCACAGTGCGTCGCTGAGGAAGGTAGGAGAGTGGCGGTGAGGGATCAGGTTACGGTTGTAAATGATCGCTTCTTTTTCCACTTCCTGGATAATTTTGTTCATGGTCTGGATAACCAGTTCCGGGAACATACCGGTAGCGGTTTCACCACTCAGCATCACTGCATCGGCGCCTTCCAGTACGGCGTTAGCCACGTCGGTAATTTCACTGCGGTTCGGGCGGGTGCGGTCCATCATGCTTTCCATCATTTGTGTAGCCACAATAACGGGTTTTGCGCGGTGGATACATTTGCGGATGATGTCTTTCTGGATCATTGGGATCTGCTCTACAGGCAGTTCCACGCCAAGGTCGCCACGGGCAATCATCACGCCATCACTTTCCCAGATAATTTCTTTCAGGTTCTGTATCGCTTCGGGTTTCTCAATTTTAGAGATCACCTTCATTTTAGAATTACGTGCTTCCAGGCGTTTACGCAGGTCGGTGAGGTCTTTCACGCTTCTTACGAAAGAAAGGGCCACCCAGTCGCATTCCTGGTCGATAATGAATTCCAGGTCAATGACATCTTTTTCTGTAAGTGCAGGAAGGGAGATTTTTGTGTCAGGAAGATTGAACCCTTTCTTGGAGGACAATACGCCCGGCAGGGAAACTTCCGCTTTGATTTCACCGTTGGCTGTGATCTCTTTTACAACGGTTTCTATTTTACCGTCATCCAGCAGAATTTTCTGGCCAACTTTAAGATCTTTATACAGGTCAGGGTAGGAAACGTATATTTTTTCCATATTGCCCACCAGCTTTTCGTTGACGAAGGTGAGCAGATCACCTTTCTTTAGCGGGAGTGCATTGTTCTCGATTTCGCCCACGCGCAGCTTTGGTCCCTGTAAATCGGCCAGGATGGCTACCGTGTAAGGTTCTGTTTTATTGATCTGGCGGATATATTCAATAATCCGCAGTTTATCTTCGTGCGAGCCATGTGAAAAGTTGAGGCGGAAAACGTTCACACCGGCTTTAACCAGTGCCAGCAGGCCTTCATAGGTGTCGCATGCCGGGCCTACGGTAGCCACGATTTTTGTTTTGTGCGAAGAGTGTTCTCTACCCGCAGCGTTATCCATCTGCTTGTGATAGTATTTCGAAAGATCCTTTGTACTCATAAGTCTAATTTTTTAACTCGCAAGAATTTTAACAATCTTAAACCATTCGGGGTCAATTTCCTGTTTGGCTTTTACAGCTTTATCAAGAGGAGTGTAATGGATCTTGTCGTTAACAACACCGATCATTACATTATGGATGCCTTCCAGAAGGGCATCAACGGCTGCATAGCCCAGGCGGCTGGCCAGAATACGATCTGTGCAGGTGGGAGCGCCGCCACGCTGGATATGTCCCAGGATACTTACCCTGGTATCCATTTGCGGGCACCTTTCTTTAATAATACGACCAACTTCAGTAGCGCCGCCGGTTTCATCGCCTTCGGCCACTACAATGAGGTTAACCAGTTTTCTGCGGCGTTCATTCGCCTGCAGTTCTTCAATAATGTCATTTACTTCGGTTTTGCGCTCAGGCAGCAGAATGTGCTCCGCACCGGTGGAAATACCGCTGTGTAATGCAATGTAACCGGCATCGCGGCCCATTACCTCAATTACAAACAAACGGTCATGCGCATCGGCAGTATCCCTGATCTTGTCAATGGCCTCCACCGCTGTATTCACAGCCGTGTCAAATCCAATCGTAGAATCGGTTCCTGCAATGTCCTTGTCAATAGTACCAGGCAAGCCTATACACGGAATATCAAATTCCTGGCTGAACTTTTGCGCACCATTAAACGAGCCGTCTCCACCAATTACTACCAGCCCGTCAATGTTGTGTTTTTTCAGATTTTCGTAAGCCATTTTTCGCCCTTCATATTCATAGAACTCTTTGCACCGGGCGGTCTTCAATATGGTGCCTCCGCGCTGAATAATGTTGGCAACGGACTTTGACTCCATCGGGAAGATCTCGTTCTTCAACATTCCCCTATAGCCGTACATAATGCCATACACATTCAGCTGATGATAAATGCCCGTTCTTACAACGGCACGAACGGCGGCGTTCATGCCAGGGGCATCTCCCCCTGATGTAAGGACTGCAATGTTGTTCAGTTTTTTCATATAAATTGCTAAAAAAATATCTTAAAGGCGCACAAAAATAACATTTTGCAATTGTTTTCTAACTGTTATCTGATGAAATAACCTAAATTTTTAATTTCCATCAAACAAAGTAGATAAATTTTTTAAAAAATATTACGCATGTCGAAAAAAAATAATAGGAGGTGGATCTTTATGAGCGTAAGTCTTATTGCCGGACAGGCAATGGCGCAACAGCAAACGTTGTCTTATCCCGAATCAAAGAAAGTGGATACCGTTGATAATTACCACGGTACCCCGGTAGCAGACCCATACCGCTGGCTGGAAGATGACCATAGCGCAGAAACAAAGGCATGGGTGGACGCCCAGAATAAGGTAACAGAAAATTATCTCTCCAATATCCCCTTCCGCAAAGAAATCCGGAAAAGACTGGAAGAATTATGGAATTACCCGAAAAACGGCGCCCCCACCAAACATGGCAGGTATTATTACTTCTTTAAAAATGATGGCCTGCAGAACCAGTCCATACTTTACCGCTCTGCCACTTTAGGCGGTACACCGGAAGTTTTCCTGGACCCTAACAAACTTTCTGCAGCAGGTACTACCGCTTTGGGCTCCATGTCGTTCTCCAAAGACGGGAAATATTTTGCCTACCTGCTTTCCAAAGCAGGCTCCGACTGGCAGGAAGGTTTTGTAATGGATGTGGAAACCGGTCAGCCCCTGGCCGATAAACTGGAATGGGTGAAGTTCAGCGGCCTGTCCTGGAAAGGGAACGGCTTTTATTACAGCCGGTACGACAAACCCGATGAACAAAGCAAACTATCCAAAAAGAACGAGTTCCAGAAAGTATATTATCACCGCCTGGGAGATCCGCAGGAAAAAGATGAACTGATTTATGTGGATAAAGAACATCCGCTGCGCAATGCCGGTGTGGATGTTACGGAAGATGAACGTTTCCTCATTCTCGCCACTACTGAAGGCACTTCCGGCCGGGAGCTCTGGTTCCGTGATCTGCAGAACCCTGCCCAAAAGGAATTCAGCCTGCTTGTAAAAGGCTTTGCCAATGAACCGGAGGTAATAGATAATGACGGCGATAAGTTACTGGTGCGTACCAATCACAATGCGCCCAATTATAAAATTGTGCTGATTGACCCCGCTAACCCCGCTGAAGCCAACTGGAAAGTAATTGTGCCTGAAAAGAAGGAGGCGCTCCAGGGTGTGGGCCTGGCCGGTGGCAAATTATTCCTTTCATATCTGAAAGATGCGTCTACCCGTGTTTACCAGTATGATTATAAAGGCCGGCTGGAACACGAAGTAAAACTGCCTGGCCTCGGAACAGCCGGCGGCTTTGGCGGTAAAAAAGAAGACAAGGAATTCTTTTATACCTATACTTCTTTCATCACCCCGCCGGAAGTATATAAATATGATATAGCTACCGGTGTTTCTACCTTATATAATAAGGCAGAAGTAAAATTCAATCCTGCACAGTATGAAACCAGGCAGGTATTTTTCAGGAGCGCCGACGGGGAAAGCGTACCGGTGTTCCTTTCCTATAAGAAAGGTATCCGGCTGAATGGCAACAACCCTGTGCTGCTCTACGGCTATGGCGGATTTAATATTGCAGTGACGCCTTCCTTCAGTGTTTCCAATCTTTACTTTATGGAACAGGGAGGCATATACGCAGTAGTGTCGCTGAGAGGTGGCAGCGAATACGGGGAGGCCTGGCACAAAGCAGGTATGATGGAGAAGAAGCAGAATGTATTCAACGATTTTATCGGTGCAGCGGAATACCTGGTGAAGGCGAAATATACCAATCCAGGTAAAATAGCGATCCGTGGCGGTTCCAACGGTGGCTTACTGGTAGGCGCCTGCATGACGCAGCGCCCCGAACTGTTTAAAGTGGCATTACCTGCCGTAGGAGTAATGGATATGCTGCGTTACCAGAAATTCACCATCGGCTGGGCCTGGGCAGTGGAATATGGTAGCAGTGATAATGCAGAACAGTTTAAATACCTGTTGAAATATTCACCGCTGCATAACCTGAAACCCGGTACCGCTTATCCTGCAACACTGATCACTACTGCCGATCACGACGACCGTGTGGTACCTGCACACTCATTTAAGTTTGCGGCTACCCTGCAGGCGGATAATGCCGGGCCCAACCCAACGCTCATCCGTATTGAAACACAGGCAGGCCATGGCGCAGGTAAGCCTACTTCCAAAATGATTGATGAAGCAGCGGATATCTGGGCATTTACCATGTACAACCTGGGTATGCACAAGTAAAGTTTGTAAAGGATCAGCATTTAGCTGCTTATCAGAATGCCCCGGCATTTTGGTGAGCAGCTAAATGCTTTTTTTCTTATCTTTAGAGATAGCGTATTGAACATGGCTTTATGAAGGTACTTATAACTGGTAGTAACGGATTATTGGGACAACATCTGATCCCCCTTTTTCTGCAAGATGGAAAATATGATGTGATAGCCACAGGCAGAGGCCCTAATCGTTTCCCCCTGCGGGATAAATACACTTATGAGGCAGTGAACCTGCGCGATGCCGGCAGTGTAAAGCAACTGGTGGAAAAGCATAAGCCGGATATCATTATTCATGGCGGCGCTATGTCGCAGGTAGATGACTGCGAAAAAAATAAAGATGCCTGCTGGGATACCAATGTAGGGGCCACCCGCTACCTGGTACACGCAGCGGAAAGCTGCAATGCCTTTTTCATTTTCCTGTCAACAGATTTTGTGTTCGATGGCCTGCAGGGCCCTTACAGCGAAGACGCTACCGTGAACCCCATTAATTATTATGGTACCAGTAAAGTAGCTGCAGAGCGGCTGGTGATCAACAGCAAACTGCAGTGGGCCATTGTACGTACTGTACTGGTTTACGGCGTGGTAGCTGATCCGCACCGTAATAACATGATCACCTGGGTGAAAAATAATTTGCAACAGGGTAAAAAAGTAAAGGTGGTAGATGACCAATGGCGTACACCTACTTTGTGCCACGACCTGGCGAAAGGTTGTTTGCTGATCGCAGATAAGAAAGCCACCGGTTTTTTTAATATCTCCGGAAAAGAAATTCTCACTCCTTACGATATGGCCATTCAAACGGCTGAATACTTTAAACTGGATACTTCCCTCGTAGAAAAGATCAGCGCCAAAACGCTGGCCCAACCTGCGGCCCGCCCTGCCAAAACAGGGTTGATAATAGACAAGGCGGCCAAAGAACTTGGGTATCAGCCCCGCACTTTTGCAGAAGGCCTGCAGATTGTAGCGGGTGAAATAAAAGCCTGAGGACTAAAATTCAAGAAATACTTTACTGCCAAATATTTTCCTTACACTGTCCCGCTGGGTGAGGGTATCTGCTGCCAGTGAATGCAGTTCCACCGCCGTTCTGAACATACTGTCGCGTTTATAGAGCACCAGCGTTTTTCCCCAGGCTGCCTGCTTTCTCTGCATTTTTGCGGCAGCGCTGCTGTCTTTATACCTTTCCACTACCGCATAATAGGTGATCGGAGTAATGGCAGCCTTCGCAGTAGAATCGGCCAGTACCTTTTGCAGGGAGTCCGCGGCGGCAGCGGCCAATTGTTGTTGGGCAGCAGCATTGTTATCGGGAAGTGTTTCAGACTCACGCACAGCTTTGGATATGCCGGATAAATACCACCAGGCCGCCAATCCTATCACAATAGCAGCAATGGGAATAGCCGCCCACCACCATTTGAAACCGCTTTCTTCTGTTACGGCTTCCAGCGTATCTTCCACTTCTTCCGTCATAATGGGTTCCAGCGCTTCAGGGGCAGGCGGAGGAACAAAAGCCGGTGTTGTATTTGTACTGCGTTGATCGGTTGTCCGCTCAATAGGCCTGATATCGAGCGTTTCCTTTTCTACGGGCAGCTCTTCCGCATGGAAGTGAATGTTACCGGTGAAATCGCCCTGGAGTTGCCCTATGCCCGGCAATACCACCGGTTTCCCGGATTGAAGGTCAGCCTTCAGTTCCTCCAGGTATTTTTCCAGCTTCCGCTGCGCTACGGCTGGTACCAGGTTTTCTTTAAGCGCTATCCATTCCACACAGGAACCATCGTCCTGCCATTGCTGGGTAAACATTACCTGTTCACGCGGCGCCGTAAGCGTTTGTATGTGGTCGTTATAATGCGCGGGAAAATGCTGCACAGAAAACGTTCCCAGCTGTGGTACCACACAAACCCGCTGTTTGAACAACACTTCCTGGATATATTGCTGAAGTATCAAGTAGAGAAGTTTTTAGTGAATGCTGCGAATTTTGTCTGACTCAGGATTATGATGATTTCGCTGATTAATTTTTTTCCTGATTTTAAATTTAGCGTATTTAAAATTTTTAAAAAAATATCCTGTTAATCATCGTAATCATCATAATCCTGAGTCAGACAAAATCCGCGTTAAAACTTAATCATCACACCACCCACAATATTAAACCCATAAGTAGGGTAGAGGTAATACCGTTGGTAATGTGTATTGAACAGGTTGTTTGCATTTACCCAGAGGCCGAAATTCTTGCCTATGTCGTAAGATGCACCTGCGTTCATATCCCATGCGCTTTTGGTTTTACCAAAGTCTTTGTTGGGAAGCAGGTAGTAACTGCCGCTTAATGCAAAGAGGTCGGCGTTCAGGTGTAATTTTTTTGCGATGGTGTATTGTGCAAACAAATCGCCCTGGAAAGCAGGCAGGTGCCATGGTTGCACTTCTGTTTCCTGTTTGTTGTAGTTGTACCAGTCGAAGCTCACGCGCGCCTGGAATTTTTCTTCTTCAATATATCCTACCTCACCATGCAGCTGGAATGCACGCAGCTGGGCTTCGTTACGGGTGGTGAATTTTTTGGTGTCGGCGCTATCATTTACAAACAGCGGCATATTATACCAGGTAACGGACGCGAACTTGGTGTTGTAGTTAAAGTGGCTGCCCAGTGTACCTTTGATACCGGTGTATTTTTCTTCTACACGGGTATTCAGCATTTCTCCCGGCAAGCCGTTGAGGAATGGATTTTTATTGGCGAGGTTACGGTAGGTGTTCTTTTCGAAGTAAGAAATCCATCCGCTGCTCAGGATCAGTTTTTTACGGATCAGGTGTGATTCATTCACGATATCCGGCAGCAGGTAAAATTCACCATTGCTCCAGGTGGGGTTTACACCGGCATGCAATACAAATCCAGGCTTTATGATATCCACAGCCGGGTGAATGGAGGCGATGTTATTATTGATAGCGCGGTTATTATCCTGTTTATAGGTAGAAAGATCAAATACACCTTCTACTTTTATAAAGATATCCTCAAATACCTGTTTACGTATGGGCACATTGAGCTGGAAGGTATTTTCTGTACGCTTGTAGGAATCATTGAAAAGAATAAACTTCACCTTTGGCTGAAAGGTGAACGCCCAGTCGTTTTGCGGTCTGTTCTGCATACCAACAGAGGCGGTCAGCTGGTTAAAGGTCTGCTCTATATCCTTCTTTTTATAACTCGCGGTATCGTGGCCATAGCCATAATAGTGAACGGTATTGCGGTCGTACCCAATGCTTCCGTCGAACCGGAATTTTGGCAACAGGTAAGTGCCGGATGCCAGTACGTTCAGGTTGCTGTAGTCCTGGTCGGGAATTTCCTTGCCTTTGGAGCCGGTATAATTTACATACAGGCCGTAGTTGTACATATCCTGTCGCCCGCTGCCGAAGCCGGCCTGTACATAAGGCGTTTTATAATTGCCGTACCCAAGTTTTACGAAATTGTTCTGGAGGTACGACAATGAATCTTTCCCCAGCGCCAGTGGTTTTAAGGGCATGGCCTGGTACATAAAGTTCAGGTTCAGCGCCGGAATCTCGTATTTCATGGAAGGCCTGGTAGTGTCGATCCCCGGCAAAGATGCAGTGAGATTGAGTTTATAGGCATCCCGCAGCTTGGGCTGATTGGTGGAAATGATATCAATCGTTTCCTGTTTCAATGCTTCCTGTGCGGCGGCATTCTGTGAAAACAGCATCCCGGTCAGGCCCAGTGCTGATATGATAAAAGTTCGTTTGTTATATATTGCTTGAATGTTCATGCTTTGTTGCGCTTAAATGTCAGGTTCCGGAATCCGGGTGATTATTTCTTCGGTTTTTTGCCGGCGGCTTTTTCTTCTGCTTCTACTTTGGCCAGCTTGTCTTTCGCTTCCTGTTTCAGCTCAGGAATTGAGCTGTTGGTAACGATGCTCTGGTAAGTAGCTTTGGCATTGAAATAATCCTGCTGACGGGCATATACATCTCCCAGCAGGATATATGATTTCGCCACCCAGTATTCGTAAGACGGCGTATTTTTAATCACATCAAAACCGGCTTTTTCGGCGGCATCCAGTTCATTCTGTTGCAGGTAGCAGTCCGCAATATTGTAGCGGGCTTCGGCTCCTGTTTCAGATTTGGTCATGTTAGCAACTGTTTTGAATTCAGACATCGCAGCGGTATAGTCTTTTGCCTGTTGCAATGCTTTACCACGGTAAAAATGGGCAATGATCTGGTCGTCTGTACTGATATTGGCAGCGGCCAGCAACATTTCCGAATAATTGGATACCTCATCCCAGTGTTTCAGCTGGTAGTTGCTGCGAAGCAGGCCCCTGGTGGCGGTAAGACTGTTTTCCTTGCTGGTAGCGAGGTCCTGCAGCTGCAGGTAATAGCCCCTGGCCTTATCATAATTCTTTACCTGGTAGAAGCTGATGTTCGCCGCCTGTAAGGCAGATCTTTCCGCGTATAAGCTGTTGTTGCGGGATAATACAAATTCGTATGCCGGCAGAGCGCTCGTATAGTCTTTACTGTTATAGGCGCATTCAGCCTTATAAAAATATGCCGGCAGGATAAACTGGCCGTTCGGATATTTCTGGATATAGCTGTTGAAGCCGGCGGTAGCGCCTGCGCAGTCGTTGCTGGTGAACCTGGATTCCGCAGCGGCATAAGCGAGAGAGTCTTCCGCGGAGGCGGTCACTGTTCTGCCACTGGCTTTCAGGAAAGCGAGATAATCATCTGTTTTACCCTGGCTTACGTAAATCGACTTCATGCTTTGCAGCGCTTCGTTGGATTCCGGGGAGTTAGGGAATTTTTCCACTACCTGGCGGTAATAGGCCAGCGCTTTGCTGTCGTTATCCTTATTGTAGTAGCTCAAACCCAGTTTAAGGAGTGCGCGTGGCGCATTCGGGCCATTGGGTTGTTTTTGCAGTACATTTTCCAGGAAGGGAATAGCTTCTGTATATTTTTCTTCCGAGAGATAAGTATTCGCTATCTCAATATCTGTTTCGTTCGTAAAGCCGGACGATGGGAATTTATTACCCAGTTGTTTGAGCAGTGCCAGTTTCTCACTTTGCTTACCCTGTAAGCCCAGGATCACTGCTTTCTGGTAAGTGGCGTAATCGGCGCCGGGAGCGTTGTTACTGATAACGCGGTCGTACAGCGCCAATGCCTTGGGGAACTGGCGGAGCATGTAGTAACAGTCTGCGCTGCGCAGGGCGGCATCGGTGGCAATACGTTCTGCATTCGGGCCGCTGGTGCGCTGGGCTGTTTCAAAGTAAGGCAGCGCTTCGGAATATTTGTCCTGTTTCAGCAGGCTGTATCCCAGGTTATAGCTGGCAGTTTGTGCGTTGGCTTCGCCGGATACAGGTGCGGTATTGTTCAGATAGGCGTTAAGGTTAGTAACCGCCACGTTTGTTTTATTCTGGCGCAATGCGATTTCCGCTTTCCAGAAATGGGCCAGTTGTTTGATCTGGGGATCATATGGGTTGTTGATGGCTACATCCAGCAGGCGGTCGGCTTCAGCCAGTTGCTGGTCGTTGATCAGCTGGGTGGCCCGGCCATAGGCTACTTTCTGGTAGGCTTTCAATACCGTTGGGTTTTTATCGGGAATCGATTCGATGGTCGCTAAACCGTCTTTGTAGTTATTGCTGTTCATGAAAAGATTAACGAGTATTTCCCTGGCTTCTTTGTTGTAGGCAGATTGCGGGTATGTTTTCACAAATTGTGTAAGCTCGCTGAGGGCAGCATCGGGATAGCCCAGTTCATACGACAGTTTACCGTAGTTGAAGCGGGAAATTTCCTGTTGCTGTGCATTGGAGCTGTTATTGGCGCAAAAGGCGAAAGCGTTGCGTGCATTGGCTTTCTGGCCGGTGCGCAGGTAGCAGTCGCCCAGCAGGTACATAGAGTTTTGCCCCAGTGAATCTTTAGAGCTGCTGAGCTGTTTAAATCCTGCAATTGCTTTAGACAGGTTATTGGTTTGATAATAAGCGTAAGATAACTGGTAGATATCTTCATTTCTTACTTCATCCGCATTATCCTGGAAATCCTGGAGGTAAGGCAATGCTTTGGGATAGTTCTTCTTTTCGAAGTAGGCTTTACCAAGCAGTTGTTTCAGTTCTGCTTCGTAATATTGACCGCCTTGTTTCAGCAGAGGCTCTGTATAGGCGATCAGCTGATCTGTTTTCCCCTGGAAGTAATAAATTTCAGCGATGTAATAAGGCACCACGTTGCTGTATTTCGGTTCATTCACTACTTTCTGGAAGCTGTTGAGCGCTTCCCCGTACTGGTGATTGTAGTAGCTGATAAAACCGTAGTAGTAATTGGCGGGGATGCTGTATTTGCCTGGCATCTCTTTGATGGATGCAAACAGGGGCTGTGCTTTGTTAAAATCTTTTAAATTAAAATAGCAGTAGGCAAGTTCAAACTTCGCTTCCGCAATTTCTGCATTGGAAAGGTTTTCTATATTGGCTTTTTCATAGAGGGGAATAGCCTCTTTGAGTTTATTCTGACGGAAATAATATTTTGCCAGCTGATAGCTTACCAGTTCCTCACGGGCATTGTTATTGGCCAGTTTGAGGAATTCCAGCGCCTGTTTTTCCGCGTTGTCCTGTTGTAGTTTAAGTGCACAGATAGTGTAGTAATAGTACGCATCCGTTTTAACGAGATCGCGGTTGGTTTCGTGGAAGTAGTCGATGTTATCAATGGTTTGCCTGAAAAGCTGCATGGACACTGCATATTTTTCCTGCTGGAAATACTGCTGGGCGTCCTTGAATACTTTTTCCGGATCTGTGTAGGTGCGTGTTTGCTGTGCGTGTGCGGCGGGCAGCCCTATCAAACCTGCGCCGGTGAAGGCAAGGAGCGATATATACAGATGTCCGGGAACAAAAACTTTTCTTATGAATTGCATGCTATAGCTGTTATTTCTTGAATATGCGTTTAAAACGAATCCCGGGAGGAATTATTTTCCAGCCGGGGAAGTACTCTGCCGTGGCCTGACCCTGGTAGTCCGTTTCTCTGGTGCCTGCGTGCCTCTGACATTAATGATGCGAAACGGACCTGGAGTATCAGGCAAATATAAAAGTTATATCTTTTCCGTTCCGATCGCGTTTCTAACAATGTGGATAACTCCGGGAGCAAGGCAAATGCTATTC
Source organism: Chitinophaga sp. OAE865 (assembly GCF_040546735.1). Taxonomy (NCBI): domain Bacteria; kingdom Pseudomonadati; phylum Bacteroidota; class Chitinophagia; order Chitinophagales; family Chitinophagaceae; genus Chitinophaga; species Chitinophaga sp. OAE865. Next base: position 2,707,507 of record NZ_JBEPOF010000001.1, read on the forward strand.
ATTTATCTTGCGGAAAATAATTAAAAAGCACAAAAACCTTACCTACTATGAGAAAACTGTTCTCCGCCGGCTATACAAATGGCGCCGTAAGCTTTTCCATGCTGGTGCTCCGGGTGGTATCCGGTGGTCTGATCCTCCTGCATGGCTGGCCCAAGCTGATCAATTTTACTGCCAAAATGAATTCTTTTCCGGATCCGCTGGGAGTGGGACATAAAATTTCTTTGGGAATGGTAGTTTTTGCAGAAGTGTTCTGCGCAGTGTTGCTGATCATGGGACTATTGACCAGGCTGGCTTCTGTACCATTGGTCATCTGTATGAGCGTGATTATTTTCATGATACACGGAAAAGACCCGGTATCAGAAAAAGAAATGCCCATCCTGTTCCTGGCGGCATTTGTAACACTGCTTTTTACAGGTCCCGGGAAGTTTTCACTGGACGGAGCTTTGGGCAAATAAAATTTTCAAGTAAACGTTAAGGATAAAATAGGGAGGAACCATGTTTATCAGTACAACAACGATCAGGGTACGTTATGGGGAAACAGATCAGATGGGATACCTGTATTATGGCAATTACGGGCTGTATTATGAAGTAGGCAGGGCAGAAGCCGTACGGGAGCTGGGATTCAGCTACCGGGAACTGGAAGAACAGGGTGTAATTATGCCGGTGGCAGAACTGAATGTAAAATACCTGCGGCCTGCCTTTTACGACGACCTGATAACGGTGAAGACTATACTGAAAGAGTTGCCAAAAAGTTCTAAGATACAGTTTCACAGCGAGTTGTATAACGAAAAGAATGAATTGCTGAATGTTGGGGTGACCACACTGGTATTCATTGATGTGAAAACAAAACAGAAAGCCGGTTTACCGGCAGACCTGGAGAAAAGACTGGCACCGTTTTTTGAATAGCAGTATAAACAACGCGTATGGATAAGATCACCACCAGCATTATCACCATTGGAGATGAACTGCTGATAGGACAAACGATTGATACCAATTCCGCCTGGATGGCGCAGCAGCTGAATGCAATGGGAATCTGGGTACACCGGCGTGTAGCCATCGGCGATATCCGGGAAGATATCCTTGATGCACTCACAAAGGAATCGGCGGTATCGGATATTGTACTGATCACAGGGGGGCTGGGGCCAACCGCTGATGATATTACCAAGCCCACGCTGTGTGAATATTTCAATACCAGGCTGGTACAAAACCAGGAAGCGCTGGATAATGTGCTGCATATTTTTGAAAGCAGGGGATTGCCTATGCTGCAAAGGAATATAGATCAAAGCCTGGTGCCGGAAGCGGCCACTGTCATTGAAAACAAGAGGGGTACAGCGCCTGGGATGTGGTTTGAGAAAGAAGGTAAAATATATGTATCCATGCCCGGAGTGCCACATGAAATGAAGGGCATTATGGAGAATTATGTGCTGCCAAAACTTGAAGCACATTTCAAAACCCCGGCAGTAGTACACCAAACACTGGTTACTTCCGGTATGGGTGAATCTTTCATTGCTGAAAGACTGGTAGCTTTCGAAGCAAAGCTGCCCCCTCATATCAAACTGGCGTACCTGCCCAGTTACAGCCTGCTGAAACTGCGCCTGACCGGGCAGGGAAAAGATAAATTGTCGGTAGCGGCAGAAGTGAGTATTTTATTCCACCAGCTGAAGGCGCTGCTGGAAGATATCACCGTAACCGACCAGGATATTTCAATGGGAGAAGTGCTGGGAACCCTGTTAAAGGAAAAAGGCAAAACCATGGGCACAGCAGAAAGTTGCACCGGCGGACTGATTTCCAGCTGGATCACAGCAGTTCCTGGCAGTTCCGTTTATTTTAAAGGCAGTGCGGTAACGTATGCCAATGAAATGAAGGTGAAGATGTTAGGAGTGAAACCTGAAACACTGCAGGCACATGGCGCCGTAAGTGAAGCTACGGTCCGTGAAATGGCTGCGGGCGCCTTAACACTGCTGCAAACCGATTATGTGATTGCTGTATCAGGCATTATGGGGCCAGACGGCGGTACGCCGGAGAAGCCTGTGGGCACCGTTTGGATGGCAGTGGCCAGTGCAGCAAAAACCGTCACTGTTAAATACCAGCTGCGTTACGACCGGGAACGGAATACACAAATGACAGCTGTTTATGCCATGAATGAGCTGCGGAAACTCATTCTGGAATAGGGATATTCGCGTATTTTGAATTGGTACAATTCCCTTATTTTTGTTCCGCACTAAAGCAAAATTCAATCTTATGGCCATTGTAGAATTGGTAATGCCAAAAATGGGGGAGAGCATCATGGAAGCCACCATTTTGCGTTGGCATAAAAAGGCGGGAGATCACGTAAAAGTAGACGAAACTATGCTTGAAATTGCCACCGACAAAGTTGATAGCGAAGTTCCTTCTACTGCTGAAGGAGAGATCACTGAGATCCTCTTCAGTGAAAATGATGTAGTACCGGTTGGTACCGTCATTGCCCGCATTAATACCAATGCCGATGCTGCTGTGGCTTCCGCACCTGTTGCGCCCGCAGCACCTGTATCCACTGAACCAAAATTTACTACAGCACCAGCCTATACTCCTGCTGCTGAAGCGCCCGTTTCCGGTGGTGGCGCCAAATTTTATTCCCCGCTGGTACTCACTATTGCACAACAGGAAGGCATCAGTTTTTCCGACCTGGAAAAGATCCCCGGTTCCGGCAATGATGGCCGCGTAACCAAAAGAGATATCCTCCAGTTTGTGGCCGACCGCCGCGAAGGAAAAGTGATTCCGGATGTAACACCGGAACCGGCAACATCTACCGCAGCAGCCACCACCCGCCAACCGGTGGTAACCACCACCGTGGCTTCGCCCACCTACAATGGTAATGTGGAGATCATTGAAATGGACCGCATGCGTAAACTGATTGCCAATCACATGGTGATGAGCAAACAAACCAGTCCGCATGTGACCAGTTTTGCTGAAGCAGATGTTACCAACATGGTAAAATGGCGGGATCGTGTAAAGGCCGATTTCGAAAAACGTGAAGGTGAAAAACTGACCTTTACACCATTGTTTATCGAGGCTATCATTAAGTGTATCAAGCGTTTCCCGCTGATCAACTGCTCGCTCGACGGAGACAAGATCATCATCAAGAAAGATATCAATATAGGAATGGCTACGGCTTTGCCCAGCGGTAACCTGATTGTTCCGGTGATCAAGAACGCAGATATGCTGAACCTCACCGGTTTAACTAAACAGGTTAACTATATGGCTAACTCTGCCCGTCAGAATAAGCTGAAACCGGAAGATACTCAAAGCGGTACTTTTACCCTCACCAATGTGGGCACCTTCGGCAGCCTGATGGGAACGCCTATCATTAACCAGCCGCAGGTAGCCATCCTGGCGGTAGGCGCCATCAAAAAACGGCCGGTTGTAATTGAAACGGAAGAAGGAGATACCATTGGTATCAGGCATATGATGTACCTCTCCATGTCGTACGATCACCGGATTGTAGATGGTTCCCTGGGCTCTACTTTCCTGAGCGCCGTGGCACAGGAGCTGGAAAATTTCGATGCGAAAAGAGGAATTTAATATAAGCGTCTTTAAACAGGAATGCAGCAGGGAAAGCTCTCTGCTGCATTTTTATCTTCCTGAAAACAAAAAAAGAGACGCCCGATAAAAGCGTCTCCTTAGTTCCTTAGTGCCGAATAAAGGGGATTTTATTAATAACGACGGTCGCGGGAACCATATCCTCCGCCGCCACGGTTATTACCACCGCCACCTTTGAAATTATTATTCGGTTGTTTAGGTCTAGCTTCGTTTACCATCAATTGCTTACCTTCGATTTCGCTGCCGTTCAAACTATCCATAGCCTTTGCTCCTTCTTCTTGATTAGGCATTTCCACAAAGCCAAAACCACGTGAGCGGCCTGTTTCGTGGTCTTTGATAACCTTAGCGGAGGTAACCTCTCCAAAATCGCTGAAAATCTGATGGAGATCCTCATCGTTCAACCTATAGTGCAGGTTGGCTACGTAAATGTTCATGATAACTGAAATTAAAAAAATGAAAAATAATATACTGAAGTTATGAAAATTACGCTAATAAAAAAGTTAGCGTTAAAATATTTTTGTATTTACCCGGTTTTTTACTACCGTTTGACATAGGTAGATCCTTTGTAGTGACCTGTTTGACTGGTGCGGAAATATTATTTAAAATAGTGCTCAGCAGCCCGAAAACCCTCCTTTTTACGGTTTTTTTTTCGTAAATTCAGTCTATGATCCATTAAATTAAATTCATATGGGAGCGTTAAGTGAAACATGGTTTGCAGATGGTTATGTAGACTTTGAGTTGAAAAAGTACACACTATTAGCTTATTTACAGGACATCAATCAACACTTCACACAGAGCAAGCTGTACCCGCAGTTGTCAGACATTATCTTTCATTACAACAACCTGATAGCATTCCGGGATAACAAACAGTTTTTACAGCAACAGTTTCCAAAAAGACTAACGGCAGTGAACATCCAAAAACTGGAACTACTGTATGAACAACTGATCGCGGATGACGAGCTGATGGAGGAACTGGAATCTATTATCCAGTATTCCCTGCCTCAGCTAGACAACACTATCAAAGGGGGAACAGAAATTTATGAGTATGTGGCAGAGCATCTCAATATTTTCCCGGTAGGACTGGTGCCACTGGAAACTACGGAAGGGTACCTGCTGCTGTGCGATGGCCGGGGAAAACAAACGTTGGTTTATACCTACCGGCTCACCATTTTTGAAAGGCACGATGAAAAGTACCGGGGCATTCATACGCAATATCTTCAGGCCTATAAAAAGGACCTGGTACATACGATCAGTCATATCAAGAGCATGCTGATCCGGGAACGCAACAGTTTACCTAACCCTGCTGTATATTGTGTGGAAACGCCTTTGGTGGTGCCTGTCAATGAAACGCTGTTGCCGGTGGCTAAAAGGAGCCTGGTGAAATATATTGCACAGGAGGCTGCGTAGCGTTAGTTTAACGCCGGCGTACTGGTTTCTCCTTCGTATCGGATCTCCAGGGTATGATCTTTCAGGAATGGGGCATAATACTGCTCCATTACCTTCTTTATTTTCTCTTTTGACTGCTGTATATAAGTAGGATTGCTTTCCAGCTGGGCGCGGGAGGTCTGGTAGAGTTTTTTCTGTACATCCGTATAGGTTTCATCATCCTGGAACAGCAGCCAGCCCTTACGGTTGGACGTTTCCATTTTATCCATTTTCAGTTCATAACTGAGCAGGCGGGGGGCCGGTAAGCTGATAATTATCTTCTTATCAGTCATTTGTACTTTAAATGATTTATCGTCGATATTTACCCCGTATTTGGCCTGGTAGGGAATGGTTACCCATATGGTGTTTTCGAGGAATGTTTTCTTCAGGTTGTCGGTCCAGTCGCCGCTGTTTTCAATATTACTTCTTTTGATACTGGCGCTTCCCTGCACATTCAGGCTGGCCAGTTCTGCAATTTCCTTTACAATAGTACTGTTGGAAATTACCTGCTGGCTCACATTAGTGCTGCCAAAGCGTTTGCCCAGCCAGAATACCAGGAGCGTAAATAATATAAATACAACGAGGTAAAGGATCTTCTTCATACCTGTAAATGTAATAAAAAAACAGGGAGGCTTATAGCGGATAGGCGTTACCGTTATCTCGTAAGACTATCAATAAGCGTGGCGTGTTCCGGATATGCTGCCTGCAGTGGCGCTTTTTCAGCCAGTTCAAAATCCGCGAAATCGAACCCCGGCGCAACGGTGCAGCCGGCCAATGTATAGCCTCCGGGCACTTCTACGCGGGAAGCAAACCAATTGCCCGCTGTAATGATCACCTGCAAACTTTCATTGTTTTGGATATCGCGTCCCAGCTTATGTACCAGCAGTTCCCCGCCGGGGGCTATTTCGTAGATCGTTAATGTATTGCCATCATAAAAATGCCAGATCTCATCCGCTGCAATGCGATGGAATGCGGAAAATTCCCCTTCTTCCAACAAAAAATAAATGCAGGTGGAAGCATTGCGGTTACCACTCATCCCGGCCGGAAGTGTAGCCATATCAAGTACCCATTGAGAGCGGTAGGTTTCGCGGAATGCGCCGCCTTCAACATGGGATTGCAGTTTCAGTTGTTCACGCCAGTGGGCGGCAGAATATTGCATAGTGATGCCTGTTAGGACCGGTAAATTAAAGAAAAAGTATGTTATTGCATCTCTTCGTATATAGCACAGGGTTATACCTCGCGTGATTACACCGGGTAGTGTGCAAATTGGCCCGGAAAATAAAATAACGATACCGGTATATAAAAAATATATACGCCGTATTTATATAGATACAAGGCATATATGTCTGAAATACGGCGCAGATATGGGCGAAATACGGGCGAAACCGGGAGTATCCATACTGTACTATAGCCCGGGAGTAACCATACACAGTATCCATTTTTTAACTGGCTACGGCTACCTGCTGCAGGTTGTTCACTGGCATATGCGCAATAGTTCCTGTTGCACCTGCAAAATAAGAAGGCGCTTCGTGATTAAAAAGTAAATAATCTTTAATAAACATGGCCTGGTTATACCATGGAGTGGCCGCAACAGGCGTTTGCCATTCCGGTAAGTTCAGCTGGCGCAGGGCGCTCAGGGCTGTTTTATAACGGATCATCCGGGCATACAACTGGGGCGGAATACCTACTATTTTGCTGAACAGCCTCTCCAGGGTAGGGCGGGAAAGCCCATAGCGGGTTGTCAGTTCTTCTATACTCACATTTCCCTGCCTGATTAACAGGTAGTCTGCCATATCATCTACCTCGTGAAGATTGCCGGGCTGTTCTGAAAGCGCATGTAAACAGGCATTGTCCAGCAAGGATTCTATTCGTTGCAGGTCCTTTTCCGGCTGGAGAGCGGCTATCAGCTCCTGCCATACAGGTTGTGAGGTTGTAAGGTTACGATAGTAATTAGTAAAGTTAGCTGCATCCATTCCTAAAAGCCGGTAGCATCCGTAAGCATTCAGCTGTACAACTGCTGCTTTTACCGGTCCCTGTACCTGTAACTGGCAGGCGCAGGTGAGGTGCCCTAATACCGAGCCGGCTGGCAGGGTAAATGCCTTGTGATTCACCGGTTTCACTTCTGCCTTCCCCTCAAGGATGAATACCATGTACTGATCGCCCAGGGCAAACAGGTTTTGTGGCAATTGAATAATGCCACGGGTATCATCTTCCCAGTAATAATATTGTTTTACAAATGGACGCAATGCATCCGCAGGATGATGAATATGGAAGTTCATAGGTACAAAAATGTGGTGTTTAAGGATATCGCTATCGCTGCAGATCACACCATACACTGAAAGTGGCGATGTTAATGTAAATATATGTTAAATAATTTATATTAAGAAAAATATATTTGGGGGAGAGAAAAAGGCTGGGGGAGAAGGGGTTATTTGAGTGTTTTTAACAGGTCTTTTGCGGGAACTTCTATTGGATTGCCATTTTTATCTCCCACAACCAATTTTTTGTTTTCCGCTGCGCTGGATTCAACGAGCTTACGCATTGCCTTTTTCATGCCTTGCATCACTTTAGCGGAAAGTTCCATTAATTCTTTTTCTTTATTGCTCATGGTGGTTACTTTGTTTTAAAAAGCTGTTGTAATTAAGGAAACGTAACTTCTTGTAGCCAGGGTGGTTTCAAATGCGAAGTCTACTTTCTCCAGTATTAGCTCATTAATCTTTATTAACATTATTCTTCCAGCTTGTACCGCAACACTTTCAGGGTTATCAGGACATATGCTGGTAGCAATGACATCAGCATTCACAAATTCTTTGCATCGAAACATTTCAGGTAACAAAGTTAAACTGGCGGTTGTTTTACCGGCCCCATTGCAGCCAGCCAGGATATATAATTTCGGCATTTTTCAAAATTGCACGACCCTCAGTTATCAACTGTTAACCCAACACCCGCTGTTCCCGTATTAACAAAAACGCAGCCGGCACTTTGAAAAATGCCGGCTGCGTTTTCTTTACGACAAGTTAATTTACTGCGCCGGGTCCCAGCCCCAGTTGATGCCTTTTTCTGTGGCAGGCACGCCGCTTTCCAGCCATTGCGGAGCCGGTGCGCCTTTCAGGAAATGGTCAAAGAACTGTTGTTCCCTGCGCTGAATATCTTTACGGTTCTGACGTTGTATGAGGTTATGCGCTTCATTGTTATAGTTCAGTAACCATACGGGCTTGCCTAAACGACGTAAACCGGTGAACATTTCAATGCCCTGGTACCAGGGTACAGCGCCATCGGCATCATTTGCCATGATAGCTACCGGTGTGTTCACCCGCGGGAGATTGAACAACGGGGAGTTTTCAATATACAGCTCAGGCTTTTCCCATAAGGTGGCGCCTATACGGCTTTGTGAATGCTCGTACTGAAACTGCCTGTTCATGCCGCTTTCCCAGCGGATGCCGCCATAGGCACTGGTCATGTTGGCTACGGGAGCACCTGCCCATGCTGCTTTGAATAGGTTGGTCTGGGTAATGAGGAAAGCTACCTGGTAGCCACCCCAGCTCTGACCCTGGATACCCATATTTTTACCATCTGCCCAGGGCTTTTTTGCCAGGTCTTCTGCAGCGCTTACAATATAATCATATGCGCTTTTGCCGGGATAACCGTTTTCGTAGCTGATATCCGGTGCAAACACCAGGTAACCGCGACTTACAAAAAATGAAATATTCAACCGCGATGGCGTTGGCGCCGGCGCCTGGTAACTGTACAGCCCATCTGTTAATTTCTCGTAGAAATAAAAGATCACCGGGTACCGTTTGGTGCTGTCAAAATTTTCGGGCTTATAAAGAATGCCTTCTGCAGGTTTCCCGCTGAAGGTGGTCCACTTGTACAGCGATGCGGTGCCCCAGTTGTATCCTTGTTGCTGGGGATTGGTATGACTGATCTGTACAGCTTTCGCAATATCATCTCCCGCAAAAACGTCAGGAGAGAGTTCATACCGGCTACGGGTATACGAAAATACATTGGCATCCTTTGCTTTCAGCAGATCGGTGTAAGCATATGGGCCCAGTACTACCGGTTGCAGGTTAGCGGTCCTGCCGGATTTACGCGGCAGGTCGAGCGAATAGAAGCCATTGTATTTGGTGCTGTCCTGGAAGGCGGTTAGCATCAGCTGATCGCCCGGCAGGAAAAATTTCCTATCAGGGTCCAGCCGCAGGTAACGCAGGCGGGTCCTGCTTTTACGGCCAATATTATTTGTAATGTTCAGCGGGGCTGTTTTGCCGCTGGGATCTGTTTGCCATATATCGTAACGGTCGTAGATATACACATAGCTATCATCTTTCATCCAGCCTGCGATACCATATGCATCCGGTACATCGGGATGATCATCTTCCTCATCGTATACTTTTGCCGGGATACTTTTGCTGATGTTTACTGTTGCGCTGGTAGCGTTATTGTAACTAAACCATTCCCGGTTTACCAGGTCGTACCAAATGATATATTTCCCGTTAGGGGAGATGAAAAAATTACCGTCCAGCTTTTCTTTGATCTTTTTCCTGCTGCCGTCGCAGATGTTAACGAGGTAAGCTGTTTTGAGCGTGCGGCCCACCCATTGCAAGGGAATACGTTCGCCCTTGTCCGTATAGCCGAGCGCGTTAGGACTGTTCCCTTCCGCAGCGGTGATCACGGTTTCAAGGTCTTTATCACTTAGCTGGACCACACGTTTACTACCGGGATAATATACGGCGGCATAACTCCTCTTCAGTTCTTTATCAGCATTCTTTAACTGCATGGGTTGCAGGTAATCATCTTTATAATTCCAGATATCCACTTTGGCCACTTCAAAATCCACGATGTTGGTATCTTTTACTGGTGGTGTGGGCGCAGTGCCAAAGAAGAGGCGCTGACCGTCTTTACTGAAATAGATCAGGCTGTTGGGGCTGATGCTCCAGTTGGCGGGAATGCCGCTACTGTTTTTATCGGCTACTTCATAGGCGCTGTCCTGCCCCGGTTTGAAGTAGTAGAGTTTATAGAATTGCTGTAATGCCCTGGCAGAGTCGCGGGTACCGAAGTAGGCTGCCTGTTCTCCTTTTTCATCGAATGCAAATTGTTTATAATCGCTGTTGCCGTTGCTTAGCGCAGTGGCTTTCCTGGTGGCGGTATGCCACAGCAGTACACCGTTGCGCGACAGCGAATCTTTTTTATCTGCCTTTGTTTCGATGAGCAGCTGGTTACCGGGTTTACTGAAGGTGAATTCGGTTACATTTTTTACAGTGTCCTGTATGCCGCCAGGCAGCGAACGGATCACCAGTGTGCCGCTTTCATTGCCGGCAGGCGGCGTTTTATCGTCATCAGCCCGATCGTTGCCGATGGCTGCTTCCGGCGTTTTATTCCTTTTATTCCTGGCCGTATCTGCGGCCGGTTTTTCCAGCAGGTAGGCGAGCAGGCCGCTGCCTTTTTCCGGTGTTTTAAAAGACTTTACACCGGGGAATTTCACGACGCCTGGTTGTCCAAGGGTAATGATAGCCAGGGAGTCTTTTGGCATTTCTGCCGGTTTCTTCTTTTTGATCCTTGCTTCGCGGGTATCTTTAAAAAAAGGTTTAATGCTGCAGATCACGTAGCGGGAATCCTCTGTAATAACAGGGCTGCTGCCACGATCAATGGTAGTAGCCTGGCCCGTTTTCCGGTCATAGATCACCAGGCTGGCATCGCCTTCCTGTGGTATCACTGAATACACTATCCACTGGCCGTTGTTACTGATCAGTTTAGTGCCAATGCTTTGCCAACTGTCATAAACACTGTGATCCAGTGGCTTTTTTGCAGGTTGTTGTGCATAGGTAAAAAGGGAAGCACCCAGGAGGGATACCCCTAATAAAACTTTTCTCATAAGCGCAAAGTAATAATTACGGCGCTCAAGTTACAAATAAATGAGGATGAGCGGAGGCATTACGAGGCCGTTTTGCCCTTTGCTACACGCAGCATCTGCAGCCCAACGGAGAGAATGATACAACCCAGCCCGGCATAGAAAGCATTATTCAGCAACTTGTTTTCATGGAATAGCAGAAAGGCCATCACGATACTGTAAACCGGTTCCAGGTTGAAACAAAGGTTTACGGTAAAAGGGGATATCTTTTTTAATGCGCTCATACTCAGCAGGTACATCAGCACGGTGCAGAACCAGGCCAGTACCAACAGGTAAATGATATCCGGTGATGAGGGCAGGAGGGAAGGTACCGGGAACAGGTAAAGATATAACGGCATGGCCATACTGAGCACAATGAAACCTGTTGACAGCTCATAAAATGTAATGGTGTAGGTATCAAAACGTTTGATCAGTCTTTTATTGAATACGGTGAACAGTGCCGCAAACATGGCGGAGATAATGCCAATTATAATGCCGGTGCGGTATTGGGTATCGAAATGGAAAATGAGCAGGATGCCCAGGAGGGTAAGCATGCTCAGTAACATTTCGGCCACGTCAAAGCGGCGCCTGTTAATAAGCGGGTCGAATATGGCGGTGAACAGGCTGGTAAGCGAAAAGCAGATCACGCCGATAGATACATTGGAATATTTGATACTGCCGTAAAAGAAAAGCCAGTGAAGGGCCACTATCACACCGGTACCGCCAATGGGCAGGATATCTTTCCAGGGAAGTTTTTTAAAGGTACCCTGGATGCGGAATAAAATGTATAAAGTAACGGAGGTGATCAGTAACCGGTACCATACCAGTAGTCCTTCGTTGAGAGAGATCAGCTTGCCCAGTATTCCTGTAAATCCAGCCAGGAACACCGAAAGGTGTAGCTGGAGAAATGCTTTTTTCATGGTCTGTAAAATGTATTTAGGGATCTGTTCATTTATAGATAAATGAACAGATCCCTAAATGCTATGCAATTGAGATGATTTTATTAATTCTGCAATCTTCTTTTATAATTGCGGAAAAGGCTTTGCCATTGTATTTTGAGCACGCCGAGTATGCCTTCTTTTACGATGCCTTTGCTCATTTTTGAGTATCCTTCTTTCCGGTCTTTAAAAGTGATGGGCACTTCTTTTATTTTGAAGCCAAGCTTCCAGGCGGTGAATTTCATTTCTATCTGGAAAGCATAGCCTACAAACTGTATCTGGTCGAGGTTAATGGACTCCAATACCGTGTTGCTGTAACATACAAACCCCGCGGTAGGGTCTTTTACCGGCATCCAGGTGATCATACCTACGTAAATGGAGGCGCCGTAAGATAATACAGCCCTGTCCCATGGCCAGTTTTCGGTTTTACCGCCTTTTACATAGCGGGAACCTACAGATACATCTGCTCCTTCTTTGGCGCAGGCCTCATAGAGGCGCGGAAGATCTTTCGGGTTATGCGAAAAATCCGCATCCATTTCAATAATGTAGCGGTAGCCCCTGGCCAGCGCCCATTTGAAACCGTGGATATAAGCTGTGCCCAGGCCTTGTTTGCCGGATCTTTCTTCCAGGAACAATTCGCCGGGATGCTGTTGCTGCAGCGATTTTACGATAGCGCCGGTGCCGTCGGGCGATCCGTCATCCACAATAAGAACATGAAAATCCTGCTGTAAGGAAAATACAGCGTCAATGATGTTACGGATATTATCCTTTTCATTGTACGTAGGAATGATGACAAGCTTTTCCAATTCAGCAGAAGATATTTTTGGACTGCGAAAATAATTCAATTCCGGCGCAAGATATGATGTTCCCCGATAACATTACATTTTTTTTAACATCATATTATGGAAGATCTCAGTCAGTTTTTGTTTGGTATTGAGTGGAAAATCCGCTTTCATCATCCAGTCGTAGTACTGGGGCTCTGCCTTTAACACCTCTCTCACGGAGCGGCCTTTGTATTTGCCAAAGTTAAACACTTCCTGGCCGCCCTGCATCACCAGCCGGCGTGCAAAGTCGATATAATCTTCTTCTTTGGTAAAATCGGCCAGAGAGTCGATATCCTGCTGCAGCTGTTCATACCGGCCCAGCTGGGCTTCCAGGATCTCGTAGGTGGCCAGTGCATCGGCTTCGGCGCTGTGCGCATTTTCCAGCTGTTTATCGCAATAGAACTTGTAGGCGGCGCCCAGGGTGCGTTTCTCCATCAGGTGGAAGATGCGCTGTACATCCACAAATTTGCGTTTGGAGACATCGAATTCGATGTCTGCCCGCAGGAATTCCTCTACCAGTAAGGGAATATCGAAGCGGTTGGAATTATAACCTGCCAGGTCGCAGTTTTCCATGAACTGTTTCAGCTCGTGTGCCGCCTGTTTAAAGGAAGGTGCGTCTTTTACATCCTCGTCCTTAATACCATGAATTGCTGTAGATCCGGCAGGGATCGGCATTCCGGGGTTTATGCGTTTCACTTTCGACTGTGTGGTTTTATCCGGAAACACTTTAATGATAGCAATTTCAATGATACGATCTGAAGCCACGTTGGTTCCGGTGGTTTCAAGATCGATTACGGCCAGCGGCCTTTTGAGGAGCAAGGAAGGCATTATGAATAATTTATAATTTTGTTTAATGTATTTGTTTGTCTGGCGGCAATAATGCTTTCAGTTTGCTAAAATCGAGGCCATCGTACGTACCGGAGCTCATCAGCAGCAGGTTGGTATCCTGGTATTGCTGTGCTGCCAGGAATGCTTCCAGTGTTTCCCGGTTGTGGAAAACATGGAGGTCATTACGGCCGAAGCGTTCTGCAATTAGCCCGGGCGCAAGGTCTGGCATTCTCTTTATTTCGAGCGCATGTTTGCTGTAGAATACAACGGCGATATCTGCTGTATCGAGAGCGCCCTGATATTGTTCCAGGAAATCTGCATTTAAACTGCTATAGGTATGTAATTCCAGTACGGCAATCAGTTTTCTGTCCGGAAACTGATTCCTCGTGGCTTCCATAGTAGCTTTCACTTTGGAAGGTGCGTGTGCAAAATCACGGTAAATAACGCAATGGTCGTTTTTTGCTACCAGTTCCAGCCGTTTTGCAGCGCCCTTAAAGGTAGCAATTGCCGCCAGGAATTCCGCATCAGAGAGGCCCAGTTCATTACAAACCAGTTTGGCGGCATGGAGGTTCAGCAGGTTATGATCCCCGAAAACTTCCAGGCTGGCCTGGTTTTCTCCGAAAATAACCCGGGTGATGCCATTGGTAATAGTATGTTCCGGCAGCCCATAGGGCACCAGTTTAAGGTGGGCGCCGGTTGCGGTTACCAGGCTTACCAGCTCTTTATCCGTACTGTTGTAAATGAGCACTTTTCCGGGTTCCATCTGCCTGATAAAAATGGCAAACTGTTCTTTATATATTTCGTAAGTAGGAAATACATTGATATGATCCCAGGCAATCCCCGTTAATACGGCAATTTGCGGATGCAGGAAGTGGAACTTGGGCCGCTTTTCAATGGCGGATGCAGGATATTCATCGGCCTCGCAAACAATTACAGGGGCATCCGTAATATTTACGGATTGTGCGAACCCCTCCAGCCTTGCGCCTACCAGGTAGTCGAACGATTGATGGTTCAGCTGCAATGCGTGCATGACCATGGCTGTAGTAGTGGTTTTACCATGACTTCCCCCGATAGCTACCCTTGTTTTATTTTTACTTTCCTGGTAGATATATTCCGGGAAAGAATAAATCTTCAGCTGTAGTTCCCTGGCTTTTATCAGCTCGGGATTGTCGTCCCGGGCATGCATGCCCAGGATAACGGCATCCAGATCCGGCGTTATCCGGGCAGGGTCCCAGCCGGTGCCGGCCGGTAAAATGCCTGCCTGTTGCAGGTTCGACAGTGCCGGTTCGAAAATTTCGTCGTCGCTGCCGGTTACCTGGTAACCTTTATTTTTAAGCGCAATGGCCAACTGATGCATTACGCTGCCGCCTATGGCAATAAAATGTACTTTTGTCATAACGCTGAATATTTTCGGCCAGCCGAAAATTACATTGTTGTTTTTTTTAATGTATTTTCTATATTTGCAAATATAACGTTACAAAAGACGATTAAAAAAGTAGTCGTATCATATTTCCTCTGAAAATTCGTTTTAGTCATAAATTAATAAAACTGCCAGTATGCAATCTTATGTAAGAATTTTGGGCTACACCGCTATGGTTTGTATCTTTGCCGCTTTCTTAACGTCCTGCGCAAGCCATCAGAAATTGGGCTGTCCAATGAGGGGCATGGCCAAGTCGCCTGCAATGGAACATAACAAAGCATGTTAAATGAATTGGAAAACGTTAACCAGCGAGGAACAATTATCTGAGATCAATGCGGCATCAGCGCATCAGCCGGTAGTGATTTACAAGCACAGCACGCGATGCTCTATCAGCTCAATGGCCAAGGCCAGGTTGGAACGGTCGGCTGTACCGGAAGGGTTAACGTTTTATTACCTGGACCTGATCGCTTACCGCCCGGTATCCAATAAAATTGCGGAAATATACCATGTTCAGCATGAGTCTCCCCAGGTACTGGTGATCCGTAACGGCGAATGTGTTTACAATGAAAGTCACAGCGGCATTGTAATGGATGAAATAGTTGCCCGGGCTGGCGTATAACCATCCAAATAGGCTAGCTTTGTAAATTCAACAGCATAGCCAATGAAACATCGTATAGTAGTAGCAGTTACAGGGGCGAGTGGTTCCATCTACGCCCGCCAGTTGTTGCAGAAGCTCAGCGCAGCGCATGAACAGCTGGACCAGGTAGCCGTGGTGATGACCGAAAACGCCAAAACCGTCTGGGAAACAGAGCTCAGAGACGAAGATTATAAACAACTCCCTTTTCGTTTTTATACCCAACAGGATTTTCATGCGCCGTTTGCCTCCGGGTCCGGCCGCTTTAACACCATGATCATCTGCCCCTGTTCTATGGGCACACTGGGGCGCATTGCCACCGGTATTTCCAACGACCTCATCACCCGTGCGCGCAGATGTAGTGCTGAAAGAGCGAAGAAAACTGATCTGCGTGGTAAGGGAAACTCCCTACAATCTTATTCACATTAAAAATATGGAAGCCGTTACCCTGGCTGGTGGTATCATTTGCCCGGCCACACCTTCCTTTTACAGTTTACCTGCCAATCTCGAAGAAATGGCGGCTACCGTAGTGGACCGCATCATAGACCTTGCAGGCCTGGAACAGCAAACTTACCGCTGGGGAGGCGATAGTAATAATAAGGAGGATTAATTATCTTAGGGCTTCATTCTATAACCATTATCATGCAAATAGCGATCATTAACGGACCTAACCTGAACCTGCTGGGCAAGCGTGAAACAGGCATCTATGGCAGTGAATCTTTCGAACATTATTTCAAGCACCTGCAAAAGCAATTCCCTGCAGTAACTTTTACTTATTTCCAGAGCAATGTGGAAGGTGAGCTGGTGAACTATCTGCATGAAGTAGGCTTTTCATATGACGGCGTTTTGCTGAATGCGGGCGCTTATACACATACCTCTATTGCCATCCGTGATGCCATTGCAGGCATTAAAACGCCGGTAATGGAAATTCATATCAGTAATGTATATGCCAGGGAGGAATTCCGGCATACTTCCCTGATTGCGCCCAAATGTATCGGCTGTATCTGCGGGCTTGGCCTGAAAGGCTACCAGCTGGGGGTGGAGTATTTTGCTATGAATGATTTGTAGCGCGCGCCTTCGGCGCTTAAATTGTCTTGGAGCAGGATTACGCTGATTACACTGATTAGCTGGATTTTTAATTTTTGATTTTGATTTTTATAAAATAATGAGGGGAGATAAAATTGGTATATTGTTCTGAAAAGCTGATTTAGTTTGATTTTGATTTTAATAAAATAATGAAGGGAGATAAAGCAGTTATATACTTTTATCTCCCTTCATTATTTTATTAAAAAATCAAAAATCAAGCTAATCAGTGTAATCAGCGTAATCCTGCTCCAAGACAATTTAAGCGCTGAAGGCGCTCTTAGCAGCAACCAGCTTCCTGTTCCTTGAAAGCCTCTCTTGGCTTCAGTCCCAGCAGTTCGAACATCATGTGGTCTTCTTCGAAGGAAGGGTTGCCCGTAGTGAGCAGCTTTTCGCCGGTGAAGATGGAGTTGGCGCCTGCCATAAAGCACAAAGCCTGGTCGGACATACTCATTTCCGCACGGCCGGCGCTCAGGCGTACCATGGCTTTGGGCATCAGGATGCGTGTGGTGGCAATCATGCGTACCATATCCCAGAACTCTACTTTTGGAAGGTGCTCCAGGGGAGTGCCTTTCACGCGTGTGAGCGCATTGATGGGTACGGAATCGGGGTGGGAAGGGAGGCTGCTGAGTGTCCACAGCATGGCGATACGGTCTTCATGCGATTCGCCCAGGCCGATAATACCGCCACAGCACACGCTTACACCGGCTTTTCTTACATTTTCCAGTGTTTGTAAACGGTCGTCGTAAGTGCGGGTGGTGATAATTTCTT
Organism: Chitinophaga sp. OAE865; assembly: GCF_040546735.1. NCBI lineage: Bacteria > Pseudomonadati > Bacteroidota > Chitinophagia > Chitinophagales > Chitinophagaceae > Chitinophaga > Chitinophaga sp. OAE865. The sequence continues at coordinate 2,724,893 of NZ_JBEPOF010000001.1, forward strand.
CGTAGTGGTCGCGGGAGGTATCGAGGTTGTGATTATAGGCAAACAACCCGGCATCGGCCAGTTTTTTTGCCTGCTCCTCGTTCAGCATGCCTAATGTGCAGCATACTTCCATACCCAGTTCATTAACGCCTTTTACCATATCCAGCACCCGGTCAAAGTCGCGGTTGTCGCGCACTTCACGCCATGCGGCGCCCATGCAGAAACGGGTGGAACCCGCTTCTTTCGCTTTCTGTGCATAACTCATCACGTCCTCTTTTTTCAGGAGGCCATGCACATTGATATCGGTATTATATCTGGCAGCCTGCGGGCAATAAGCGCAATCTTCAGGGCATCCGCCTGTTTTGATCGATAAGAGAGTGCAAACCTGCACTTCTGCTGTATCCTGGTATTCACGGTGAATAGAAGCAGCACGGTACACTAATTCCAGCAAAGGAGTGTTGTAAATAGCTTTAATTTCTTCTAACGTCCAGTCATGACGGATCATAGATCTGATTTTGTTTGAATAGCAAACGTAGTAAATTATTAGGAAATACAATGACCAATTACAGGAGCGTTTTAGAAGGAAATTTGATTATTCTGTTGAAATACATTTAATTGCGGGACTCAATTTAAATAACCAGCATCCAGAAAACCATTTCTATGAAACATTTCCCTAACGGCAGCAGGCTGTCCGTCCTTTTTCTTTTTGCCGCTATGGCATTTTCCAGTTGCAGTAAAAATGACGATGACCCCATTGTACCACCACCTGTGTACACGCTGGACCAGCTGTACAACCAGGCTGTTGATGACGCTATGATCGCAGACAGCAGCGAAATCAGCACAGCACTATGGCCCATCACCCCGGATAACCCCGACCTGCAATGGAAAACCATCAATGGGCAGCAGTATGTTTTAATGGGTACCTTTATGCGCTTCCCGGGCAGTTATCCGGCAGGAGACTCCATCAACACCGTTTGGGGCGAATCCTGGCTGTTTATTCCCAAACAGATGAAAGACCGCATAGGGCCTTCCTTTACTGCTACATCAGATACCATTCAGCGCATCTGCCAGTTATTGGGACTGCCTCCCGTAAATGCAAAAACAAATACGCATATTGCTACCATGTGGGTAAATGCCTCGAGGCTGTACCGGCCGGCCGGCAATCCCGCCATCACTACCAAAACCACCGGTGCAGTGCCTATCAGTGGGGTATCGGCGGATTTTTCCACATGGTTTAATAACTACATCATTTTCGCTTATTACCGCCCTTTAACATCGGCTACGGACGCTCACTACCCGTGGACCAGGCTGGGTTATACGTACGACTGGGCGCCAGGCGCCAGCAAAGTGGGTTTAAGCGAATATGTCATGCAGGCCTCTTCCGGCGCCTGGGTGGAGAAGGTGAACAGGGCGGCGGACTTCTTTAAGAATTAACGCGGATTTTGTCTGACTCAGGATTAAACTGATTACGCTGATTACGCTGATTGATTACTTTGGATTTAAAATGATTTGAGGAGATTTAAGCGGATATTTGTACTGCACCCCAAAGTTTAGACTTTTTTTGATTAGGCGGCTTGAGTTCGATATTGTATTGGACTCAAGCCGTTTAGTTTTAATTTGATTCTATCATTATTATAATATTCTATATATTCTCGAATATCCTTTTCCAGTGTAATTATGGAATCATATTTTTTCAGATAAAACAACTCTGACTTCAATATTGAAAAGAAGCCTTCCATAGCTGCATTATCGAGGCAATTCCCTTTTCTAGACATACTTTGCCTGATTTTATTGCCCTTAAATAATCGTTGCCAGGCCTTCATTTGGTATTGCCATCCCTGATCAGAGTGAATGATTAATTTTGTTTTTTTTGGCAGCTTAGTCAAGGCATTCTTTAGCATTTCTACAGTCTGATTACCTCTGGAATGTCTATCCAATGTATAGCTGATTATTTCACCGTTATATAAGTCCATGATTGGTGATAAATACAATTTTTCCCCTCCTACACTAAACTCCGTTACATCTGTTACCCATTTCTGATTGGGCTTGGCAGCATAAAAATTACGTTGTAGCAGATTGGGGGCTATTTTACCAAGTTCCCCTTTATAGGATTTGTACTTCTTTACTTTTACCAATGACTTAATCCCCAATTCTCTCATGATTCGCAGTACAGTTTTATGGTTAACAATGATGCCTTGTTTTCTTACAGCCAGCATAATTCGTCTATAGCCATATCTGCCTTGATGATGATGATAAATCTGCAGGATTTGAGTTTTTAGATTTGTTCTTTTGTCTTGTCGCGTTTTCTGATAATAGTAAAATGTACTTCTTGCCATCCCTGCTGCTTTTAAAAGCAGATCCTGGTTGTAATCGCGCCTTAATTCCCTGATGGCTTTTGCTCTTTTTTCTTTTTGTTTTGAGCTTGTTCTTCCTTCATTAAGGCATCCAACTTTTTTAGGTACGCATTTTCGGTGCGCAGCCATTCATTTTCCGCTTTCAGGGCTGCTAATTCTTGTTGTTCAGTTGTTAAGTTCTGATCTACTTTCGATGTTTTACGTTTCATGGGTTGTTTCTTTTGACCACTTCCCACCATTAGTAATCCCTGGCGGCCCTCACGCTTGTATATACATAACCAGTTATAGATGGTAGGAGCACTTGAGATACCGAAAATAGCGCTGGCCTCCATCAAAGATAAGGGCTTATTTAAAATTTCCTCAACTACTTTGACCCTGAATCTACTCGTGTACACCTTTAAACCAACCTGCAACTTTAGGCTTGCTTTACCTGCGATTCGATAATGCTCAAGCCATTGTTGGATACAAAAACGACTACATCCATAACGTCTGGCCACTGAACTAACGGACTGATGATCATTCCAAACTGCCCTCACAATTGCTAATTTTTGCTCAAAACTGTATTTCCTGCGTTTATCCATAAAAAATGCCCCCTAAAAGTGTCTAACTTTTAGGGGGCAGTACATATTTTCGCTTATTTCTCCTCAAATCTTTTTTAATCACTAATAAATCAAAAAAATAAAATCAGCGTAATCAGCGTAATCAGTTTAATCCTGAGTCAGACAAAATCCGCTACAATCCTACAAATACTGGAAATTCGTTTTCGGCGTAATGCTCAGCAATGTCTGGTAAATCAGCTGGATGGTGTTTTCAATATCATCTTTCTTTACCATTTCCACGGTGGTGTGCATATAGCGCAATGGTAAACTGATCAGCGCTGAAGGCGTACCGTCGTTGCTGTAGGCGAAGGCGTCGGTATCGGTGCCGGTACTGCGGCTTACTGCATGCAGCTGGTGTGGGATATCGTTCTTCCTGGCTGTTTTGATGATGAGATCACGGAGGATGTTATGCACTGCAGGGCCATAAGTGATACTGGGACCGCCGCCGCATTTTATTTCCCCTTCAATATTCTTGTTGATCATGGGGGTAGTGGTATCATGGGTTACATCCGTGATGATGGCTACATTGGGCTTAATGCGCTTGGCAATCATTTCTGCACCGCGTAAACCCACTTCTTCCTGTACGGCATTTACAATATAAAGACCAAAAGGTAACTGTTGTTTCTTTTCTTTCAGCAGACGGGCTACTTCGGCAATCATAAAACCGCCGATACGGTTGTCGATAGCGCGGCAGATGTAATAGTCGTAGTTCAGCTCTTCAAAACCATCTTCAAAAGTACACACGCAACCTACGTGTATGCCCAGTTCTTCTACTTCTTTGCGGGAGCGTGCGCCGCAATCGAGGAAAATGTTTTCCACCTTTGGCTGTGGCTCCTTACCATCACCGCTGCGGATGCGGGTGTGAATGGCCGGCCAGCCGAATACCGCTTTCACGATGCCTTTTTCGGTATGGATATTCACTCTTTTGGAAGGAGCGATCTGCTGATCGGAGCCGCCATTGCGGATTACATAGATCAGTCCTTCAGGGGAGATGTAGTTCACAAACCAGGAGATCTCGTCGGCATGGGCTTCTATCACCACTTTAAATTCCGCTTTGGGATTGATAACACCCACTGCTGATCCGTATGCATCTACAAAATATTCATCGATGTAGGGAGTAAGGTATTTCAGCCAGAGCTTTTGTCCTTCTTTCTCAAAACCGGTAGGAGACGGGTTATTCAGGTAGCTTTCGAGGAATGCCAGTGATTCCTTGTTGAATATTGATTTCTGTTTTTTAGACATAATATTTCCAGATTGTGACTTGACAAATGTAAGGAAAACGAGGGATTGTGCTGCTTAGTGTTAAACGATCATGAGATGCAATACCGCCGACAGCGCCATGAATCCGTCCAGCACAAAGTAGAACAGGTAATCAGAGCTGGTCTGTTGCGCTTTGCGGGTAATGAGCGCGGTAGCCATCACCGGCGCCAGCAGTGTAATGATGGCGGGGAGCGTGGTGTAAGGCCACATCAAAGCCGCGCTTACTGCTGCTACCAGCAGGGAGCCGTAGTAAAGCCGCATCAGGTTCTTCACATCCAGGGCAGTGATCAGGCTGCGGATACCTTCCTTTTTATCTGATTCCAGGTCGCGGTAGTCAAACAGGATACAGATCGCATAGATAAGGCCGAAGCGGTGTATGGTAAGGTATACGAGTGGCTGGGTAGCTGCATTGCCTGCAACCAGCGCCGGAAGTACTGTAGTTACATAGGTCCATACAAAGGTGAGGAATAATGTTTTACCGATGGCTATTTTACTAAGCCAGCGGAAGGCTTTGTGTGGCACTTTGGGGGCTGAATATAAAAAGGTGAGCACCGCGCTGCCGCTCAGTACCAGCCAATGTTCCCGCAGCTGCCAGAAGAACCATAAAGAGCCGGCCAGTCCTGCGCCGCATAAAATAAGCATCAGGGTACGGTGACGGTTACCCCAAAGTATCCTTTCTGAAGCCGAATAGGTGCCGGGAGTAAGGTACCAGTGAAAATTATAGCTGCAGATCGTGGAAAAGAAAACAAAAAGATAAAAGGTGTTTTGCGGATAATGGAGGGCCAGTAACTGGTTGGTTTGCCAGATCATCAGGATGGCGCACCCGGAAATATAGACGGAGGTAAAAAGAATAAGATTAAAAAGGCTGCGGAACATATGTTTAGCTTTTAGCATTCCGCCTTTTAGTAAATAAGGGTACCAAAAGGCGGACGCCATTTGCTACAAAGGTATATTGCCATGTTTTTTTCGCGGCATATTTACCACTTTATTTTCAAGCATTTTGAAAGCCTTGATCAGTTTGATACGGGTCATTTCCGGCTTGATCACTTCGTCGATATACCCTTTTTCCGCTGCCAGGTAAGGATTTGCGAACCTTTCCGTATAGTCGGCCACCAGTTCATTCATGCGGGCTTCAGGATCGGGCGCCGCATCAATTTCTCTTTTGAAGATGATCTCCACGGCGCCCCTGGCGCCCATTACAGCGATTTCGGCCTGTGGGAAAGCGAAGTTAAGATCAGCGCCGATATGTTTGGAATTCATTACACAGTAAGCGCCGCCGTAGGCTTTGCGGGTGGTAACGGTGAGCTTGGGCACGGTGGCTTCGCTGAGCGCATACAACAGCTTGGCGCCGTTGGTAATGATACCATTCCATTCCTGGTCTGTTCCCGGCAGGAAACCGGGCACATCTACCAGTACCAGCAGGGGAATATTGAAAGCGTCGCAGAAGCGGGTAAAGCGGGCGCCCTTTACGGAGGCGTGGATGTCCAGTACACCGGCCAGGTGAGCCGGCTGGTTGGCTACTATCCCGATGCTTCTGCCGGCAATGCGGGCAAAGCCCACGATCATGTTTTCCGCAAAATTTTTATGTACTTCAAAGAAGCTGCCGGCATCAGTGATCTGCTCAATCGCTTCTTTCATATCGTAGGGTTGGTTCGGGTGGTCGGGGATCAGCGTGTTAAGGGCTTCCCTTATTTCATTGCCTGGCTCGTAAGGGTATACCGGCGCTGTTTCTTCACAGTTTTGCGGCACATAGCTGAGGAGCTGTTTGATATACTGTATACATTCTATTTCGTTGGCACAGGCAAAATGGGTTACGCCGCTTTTGGATGCATGTGTTTGTGCGCCGCCCAGTTCTTCTGAAGTTACTTCCTCATGGGTAACGGTTTTTACCACGTTGGGGCCGGTCACAAACATATAGGAGGTTTGTTCCACCATCATGATGAAGTCGGTGATAGCCGGGGAATATACAGCGCCACCGGCGCAGGGGCCCATAATGGCGGAGATCTGCGGGATTACGCCGGAGGCCCTGGTGTTGCGGTAAAAGATATCGGCATAGCCGCCAAGACTTACCACTCCTTCCTGGATACGTGCGCCACCACTGTCGTTCAGGCCAATAAGAGGGGCGCCATTCTCCATGGCGAGGTCCATGATCTTGCAGATCTTGCGGGCATGTGGTTCGGATAAACTACCGCCATATACAGTGAAGTCCTGTGAAAAAACGTAGGTGAGCCGGCCATGGATAGTGCCGTAACCCGTTACCACGCCGTCGCCGAGGAACTGTTCCTGATCAGCCGTGAGCCCGCGGTTGCGGTTGGTGACCAGCATATCCAGTTCTTCAAAAGAGCCCTCATCCATCAGCAGCTGTATCCTTTCGCGGGCGGTGAGCTTACCTTTTTTATGCTGGGAAGCGATTCGTACCTCTCCTCCGCCAAGCATGGCTTCGGCGATCTTTGCCTGTAGTTCTTCTAGTTTATCCATATGCTAAAAATCAAGAGTAAAGCTAAAAATAAAAGGATCCCTTTCAGAAAAGGAATCCTTAAATGTATGATATTTTAGAATGTAAATGTTTGTCAGGGAATGTTGTATGGTATTTTGGGGGTAGCGATGGTATCACTATAATTCCCGGCGTTATCGCGGATAAATACCAGGAAATGGATACTGTCGTTCGGACTCTGGTAGGTCCTGAAGTCCTGTGTTTCCAGCCGGATCGCTACTTCCGCTTTAACGCTGTTTCCCCTGTTGGCGCCAATTTCAGGCATACGTCTTACAATATAGAAGGTGTCCTGGATCTTGGTATCATAGATAGGGGCTATCTGCAGGGTATCTTCTATATCACCGTCGCCGTCCTGTACATCGAGTGTAACAAACATCAGCTGGGTACTGGTCACCACGCTGTCAACCGAATATCCTTTAAAGCTGAGAATGGGCTTGGTACCTATTTTATCCTTTTTACAGGCATAAAACACCCCGGCCAGCAGGAACAAAAACAGAATTTTCTTCATAAAACAAACCTACATTAATTTAGGAAATATACAAATATTCAGTTATCGCTATCCATCTATACCAAAACGTTTTTTTGTGACAATTGTTACTTACTGCGCATAGATTTATTCTTCTCCCTAACTTTGTGCGATTTTAAACTGAGCTTTACATGACTGCCGTATCACCGGAACATATATTTTCATTAACCGAGAGTGGGCTGGAAGCCGCTGCCCTTGAGCTGTTTCAGTACCAGTACCGGGAAAATGACCTGTACAGGGCCTATACGGATGCCCTGCGCATCCGGCCTGCATCGGTGAAAAGCATTCTTGAAATTCCCTATCTCCCCATACAGTTTTTCAAATCACATACTGTGGTAAGCGGGCAGTTTACCCCTGAACTGATCTTCGAAAGCAGCGGCACCACCCAAACGGTGAACAGCCGTCACCTGGTAAAGCATTCCGCTATCTATACCCAAAGCTTTATGACGGCCTTTGAGCGGTTTTACGGCCCGGTGAGCGACTATGTGGTGCTGGGCCTGTTACCTTCCTACCTGGAGCGGCAGCATTCCTCGCTGGTACGGATGGTGCAGGAAATGACCATCCGCAGCGGGCATGAGGAAAGCGGTTTTTACCTGTATGAGCATGATAAGTTGTTCCGGCAGCTGCAGGCCCTGGAAGCACGGGGCCAGAAGGTATTGCTGATCGGCGTTACCTTCGGCCTCCTGGATTTTGCGGAGCAGTATACCCTTTCCCTGAAAAATACGATAGTCATGGAAACCGGCGGAATGAAGGGAAGAAGGGAGGAATGGACCCGCGAGGAAGTGCATGCTTTCCTGAAAGAACGGCTTGGCCCTGCCTGCATCCACGCGGAATACGGCATGACGGAATTGTTATCACAGGCCTATTCCAGGTGTGATGGCCTGTTTGAAACGCCTGCCTGGATGAAAGTGCTGCTGAGGGATGAAAATGACCCCTTCCAGCTTACTGCCGGCAAAGGCGCCGGCGTAATGAACGTCATTGACCTCGCCAATATTTATTCCTGTGCATTCATTGCCACGGAAGACATTGGCCGTATGCATGCCGATGGCCGGTTTGAAGTACTGGGCCGCCTCGATAATTCTGCCCTCAGAGGCTGCAGCCTGATGGTTAGCTAGAGTGTTAAATTTATATTATATGTCATCGTCCATAGCGGCGAGATGCAGGAGCGCCGGTAATTTCCCCGGATCGTGCATGATAGCGGAAAGCGACGACATATATGGGAAGGAGTGATGATCCATTCCGAATTTATGCAGCAGGTACACATCCAGTTGTTCGGGGGAAGTATGCCCCTGTATATAATCGCCCAGGTAAAAAAGGAAGCGTTGTCTTTCCTTTTCAGACAATAACACCAGCGCTACCTTATCTTTCAGGCTGTTGTGCTGGCCCGACCGGAAAATTTTCAACGCCTGTTTATAATGCGCTATTGTCATTTCTTCAGCAGATGAAGGTAACAATTGTGTACAGAAATAATCAACCGCTATATCGTCAAAGAAGCCGGCTCCTTCATCGGCTCCCGGCTCATTGTGCCAGGTGGCCCATTGGATCAGCTGCTCCGTTGTGATATAGCCGGTAAGCATTGCTTCCAGCTGGTGCATAACTCCTTCCCGGGTGGGGGTGGTATCGGAAGCATGGGAAATAGCAGTTACAATATCCTGGTAATAATGTTCATTGATTTCACTGGCGGTCTGGAACAGCAACCTGCTCACTTCAGTGTTTGAATCTTCTCCGGCCTTTTGTTGCAGCGGGGATACGCTGCGTAATTCATCTATTACTTCCTGTCTTGTTTTAGTACCACGTAAATATGCCTTCAATAATGTTACAAAGTAAACTGACGTTACAGGCGACATTTCATTTTTCATGGGCCGAGTATTTCATATTTCATTGGGTACAGAGCCAAAAATAGGATAAAATGCTGAATAGTAGACAATGGTTCCGCACCATTTACCATCGGGTATCTACCGGTTATCCCCCTTTAACATTTTTTTGGGTCGCCGGGAAAACTAAAACAGGTAAATTTCCGTAAGCTTTCTACTATATACGTAAAAATGCGCTATGCAGACAGAGGCTTTTCATATAACGGTACCAATGACGACCTGTAATCCAAAAGAATGGGTGAAGTTATACGCGGAAGATTTATTTAAATTTGCGTGTAGCAAAGTACCAGATACTGCACTGGCACAGGATCTGGTGCAGGATACCTTCCTCAGCGGGTTGCAGGCTATGTCCGGCTTCCGCGGAGATAGCAGTGAGAAGACCTGGCTGACTGCCATCCTGAAAAATAAAATAACGGACCACTACCGTAAGTCCGGCAAAACTGTTTTAACATTAGATAGTATAACGGCGCATAGCAACGATCCTGATCCACACCATATCTATTTTGACAAAAAAGGGCATTGGCGCCGGGAAATGGCCCCCAAAGCCTGGAAGCAGGATATTAACGACCCATCAGAACAGCGGGAATTTTCCAGGATCTTACGCACCTGTATAGCTAAACTGAGCGGCATAGGAAAAACCATCTTTCAGCAGAAATATCTGGAAGAAAAAAAATCGGCAGACATCTGTAAGGATATGGCGATCACTACGTCCAACTACTGGGTTATTATTCACCGGGCCAAATTACAATTAAGGGCCTGCCTGGAAAAAAACTGGTTCAGTAACTGACATGCAACATCACTTACATACTTTACTGCCTTGTTGTAAAGAAGCCACCCTGCTGGCGGAAAAACAACTACAGCAACCGTTGTCCCGGTGGCAGCGCATAGGATTGCAGTTTCACCTGTTCTATTGCCATTTCTGCCGGCGGTATGTGAAACAAAGCAGGGCCATAGACGCACACATGCGCTGGATGGCGGCTGAAGATGCTGCATTGGATGAATCCGTGAAACGCCAGTGGGAAGTGATGATAGCAGCGGAAATGGAAAAATAATTGAATTTCCTGTAAGGATTCTTTAATCACCACGTCTACCTCTCAAATACATATTTTTTCACCAGTTTTTTAAATTTAAAAAGATGAAAAACAACAATCCTATCAGCAAAAAAGTACTTTTTTCCGGCTCTCTTGTTGCCGGTGCTATCCTTGGTATGGCTGCATTACAGGTAAACGCAAAACCAGCAGGCTATACTAACCTCGGTTCCGGTGCTGCGGTGAGAAACGCATTAACCGGCGCTTCCGGCAATACTGCCAATGCTATTGAACTGGCCTGCGGCGCAAAAAAAGACAGCGCATCAGCAGGTAAGTCAAAAGAAGGCAAATGCGGACAGGGCAAATGCGGTGAAGGAAAATGTGGTGATAAAAAAGGTAAGAAAGGAGACAAGCATAAAAAAGACACTACCAAATCCGGTAATTAATTTCCAGGTAAAGTAAGGCCGGCGAGATACGCACAAGCCGGTCTTTACTTTTATCTTCACCTCCTAAAACGTATAGTCATGGTAGGTATAGGTTTTCGCAGGGAATTTGCGGAACAAATGATCAGCGGTGAGCATATCCGGCCCGACTTTATCGAGTTTGCTCCCGAAAACTGGATGAACATCGGTGGGCATTGGAAGAAGGTATTGCACATGGTAGTGGAAAAATATCCGGTGCTGTGCCACGGTCTCTCATTATCTATCGGTAGCCCGGAGGAGCTGGACAAGCCGTTCCTGCAATATATAAAAACGTTTCTCAGGGAGTATAACGTCCAGATCTATTCAGAGCATCTCAGCTACTCCAAATGTGATAATGCGCATATGTACGACCTGCTGCCCATTCCTTTCCGTATGGATGCGGTAAAGCATATTGCCAGCCGTATTCAACAGGTACAGGATTACCTGCAACGGCCGCTGGTAATGGAAATTGTGTCTTATTACACACCGGTTGCCGCAGAGATGAGCGAAGTGGATTTTATCAATGAAGTGGTAAAGCAATCCGGTTGCCAGCTGCTGCTGGATGTGAATAATATCTATGTAAATGCTTTTAATCACCGGTACGATGCCAAAGCGTTTATACAGCAACTCCCCCTCGATAAAGTAGCCTATATACATATGGCCGGTCATGAGCAGGTAGCGCCGGACCTTATCATTGATACCCATGGAGAACCGATCATAGACCCGGTGTACGACCTGTTTGAATGGACGATCCAGCGCCTGCACCCGGTACCGGTTTTACTGGAAAGGGATTTTAATATCCCGGAAATGGCGGAGTTGCAGGGTGAATTAACGAAGCTGAAAAACATTTGTCACAAACAATGGAATTTGAAAGATGAACTTGTTGCCTGACACCTATCATATCCAGCAAACTTTTTCTGCTTATTGCAGGACCGGCGAAAAAGTAAAGCTGCCTGGCGTAAAGCCGCAGCGGCTGAAGCACTACCGGCAGCTGGTATTTAACATGATCCATGATACCATGGAGCATGCGTTTCCCATTGCATTCAAACATATTCCTGCAACGAAATGGAATAAAATGGTGAAGGAATTTTTCTCCAGGCATGCGTGCCGGTCGTACCAGGTATGGAAGCTCCCCCTGGAGTTTTATACCTACGCGGTAGAGCATAACTGGGAGGAAGTTTACGCTCTTCCTTTCCTCAACGACCTCCTTGCCTTTGAATGGGCTGAAATGGAAGTGTATAATATGGAAGATATACCCGCGCCCGCTTACAGCCTTTCCGGCAACTGGCTGGAAACGCCGTTGGTGCTGAATCCTGAGTACAGGTTGCTGCGTTTCAGTTATCCTGTTCACCTGCTGGCCAAACCAAAGGAATTACTGAAAAATAAGGGCGTTTATTTTGTACTGTTGTTCCGGCACCCGGAAACCGGGCATGTGGAATTTACGGACCTGTCGCCCTGGCTGGCTTTCTTAACCGAACAACTGGCAATGGGTATAACGGTAAGGGATATACTGGATTATGCCCCTGAGCTGAATATAACGCAAACGGATACACTGGAACAGGAATCAATTGCTTTTTTAAAGCACATGCAGGAACTGCATTTCGTGCTGGGTTTTCAATCATAACGTATGCGTACCTACACTGTATTAGCACGCCGTTTGCAGGCGTGCAGGGATATTCCGCTGCTGTTTATGCGGCTGGTGCTGGCGTATGGGTTTTACCTGCCAGCAAAAATGAAATGGAGCGACATACATAGTATTGGCGACTGGTTTGTGCAACTGCATATACCATTGCCGTATGTGAGCGCTTACCTGGTGGCCATTACCGAAGCCGCCGGTGTAGTGCTGCTTACCCTGGGCTTATGGGTACGTTATATAACAGTACCATTAATGTTCAGCATGCTGGTGGCCATTGCAGCAGTGCATTGGAACAATGGCTTTGCCGCCGGTGATAATGGGTTCGAGATCCCTTTGTATTATCTCATTATGCTGTTTACCCTGTTTATATACGGTGGAGGTAAAATAGGAATTGATTATTTCCTGGAGCATTCTTCCTCCCGGTAACCCTGGTTTCCCGCAGAAAATCGTAATTTCGGCCCCGTTCTTAGTGATGATCATATGCAACTAGCCCGGGAAACGATAGGTAGCGAATTACAACGGTTTGAAGAAATTTTTCATGAAGCCATGCAAAGTGATGTAGGGTTGCTGAACAGGATCATGGCCGACATTGCTGCCCATAAAGGGAAGCAGATGCGCCCTATGTTCGTACTGCTGTGCGCCCGCCTGTGTGGCGGCATCAACGATAGCAGCTACCGTGCGGCCCTCCTCGTGGAATTGCTCCATACCGCTTCCCTTGTGCATGATGATATGGTGGACGACGCCATGAAACGCCGCGGCGCTTTTTCCGTAAACGCCCTCTGGAAAAATCGTGTATCCGTAATGGTGGGCGACCAGCTTTTTACCAAAGGCGTATTACTGGCGCTGGATAATAACGATCCCGGATTGCTGAAGATCTATGCTGCTGCCATCCGTCAAATGATAGAAGGAGAGCTTATACAGATGACAAAGGCCAATAAACTGAGCTTTGAAGAGAAAGATTATTATGACCTTATAGATGCCAAAACCGCTTCTTTCCTGGCTGCTGCCTGCGCAGCGGGTGCCTCCTCCGCCTGTGACAATCCTGAAACCATACAGCTGCTGCATAATTTCGGACAAAAAGTAGGGATGGCCTTTCAGCTGAAAGACGACCTGTTTGATTATGGCAGTACCGACATCGGTAAACCTACCGGCAATGACATCAAAGAAAAGAAAGTTACGCTCCCGCTTATCTATACCGTTCAACATGCCAGTCCCGGGCTGCGGAAAAAGCTACTCCATATTGTAAAGCATCAGCATACCAACAAAGACAAAGTGAACTTTGTAGTGGAAACAGTGAACCAATCCGGTGGACTCGATTATGCCGCCCAAAAAATGATGGCTTACCGCGATGAAGCATTCCGGTTACTTTTTACTTTCCCTCCTTCACCCGTGCGTGCAGCATTGGAGGAACTGGTGCGTTATACTACCGACAGAGCCTATTGATCCTACCGGATGTTGAAAAAAGGATCATGGAGATTAAAGCGCCATAAAATCCCCTCCGGATTAAATTTTAAAAAATAATTCAAAAAAAACTATGAAAAATCCATTTAGCTAATTACATTTGGTGCAGTAGCGTTAAATAAACAACCAGAATTTAAAGAGCATTGATAGTATTGGTGACCAGTAAGACCCTGTGTTTGCTGTAGTTTCCCCACTGTGCATTAATACTAACAGTATTGAAAACCAGAATTACAGATCGATTGAAAATTTCACGTTAATTAATCTTTGTTTCCATGACTCAACGTTCAATGCATCCTGGCGGGAGCACACGCTGTCCCTAACTACTCACAGGCGATTTTTTACAGTTAACATTATTGTCGCAACCTGCTTATGCTGCAACATACATTTTGCGTAGCAGATATTGTGCTGTAGCTGCCGTGGTGTAGGTCTGAATCTAATTTACAGTGACATTTCCCTGGAGGGAACAGGGAAACCTATGTCCGTTCATGTCAAAAAAAAACTTGTGTGGTGTAAAGCTTCTTTTACGCCCTGGGATTCTCATTCCTAAATATTGCATGTATGAAATACTTTTACTTTTTCCTGCACAGGGGTATTTATTTTTTTGCAGCAATGTGCCTGGTCACTACCTCATCAGAAGCACAGAATGTGTTGTTTAAGAATAAAAAAGATACCTCCGGTGTAAATGCAGATTCACTTGCTTTCTCCAAGGTGACATCTACCCGGCGGGACACGCTGGGCTATTTTCCCAACAATGAACTCTTCCTGAAACGCAATCCCAGCGGGGCTGTTTCCCCGCTGGATATTGATGAAGTGAAGAAACTCCCTTATACCAGTATTGACCAGATGCTGATAGGAAGGGTAACGGGGGTGGACGTACGAATTCCTTCCGCGGAACCAGGTAAACGTAACAGCGTATTTATACGGGGCACTTCCTCGCTGTTACTGGGTAACCGCGACCTGTTTTATGCGCAACCCACTTATGTAGTGGATGGAGTGCCGCTTATTATGGAGCACGCATTTGCCTACGACATCCAGCGTTTTGATTTCAACAGGATGGGAACAGAAACCAACCTGCTCGGCTTCCTCGATATCAATGATATCGAAAGTATTGAAGTACTGAAAGATTTTGCCGCCAGTGCAAAATATGGCCCCAATGCAGCTAACGGCGTTATCAACATTACAACCAAAGCCCCCCGTGTAGGACAGATGAAAGTATCTGTGAATGCCTATGCAGGGTTGGCACTTAAACCTGCAGTAGATGCGGTGAACGGAAGATATGAAAGTGATTTCCGCCTGCCCTTCTATGAAAAATATGCAGACGAAACACAGTGGCGCAACTTCCCCCGTTACCTGGCTGATTCTTCACAGGCCCGCTATTATGGCCCGGCCAACTGGGACGACCTGTTCCTGCGGAATGGGTTTACGGAAGGCATCCAGGCGGCTGTAAGCGGGGGTACACCTTTTGCCAATTTCCGTTTCAGCATAGGGCAGTCATCACAGCAGGGTGTGTATGATAAAACCGGTATCAAGCGTTATGACGTGAATTTTGGTATCAACATCCAGCCGGTAAGGAACCTGTTCTTTACCACAGACATTTCGGTGGCTAACCAGAACCGCAAGCGTAATGAATTTATCCGCGACCGCGCCGGCGATGAGGATTATCTCTTTAACTATGATGCGCCTTTGTCACCCAACAAAGCATACCTGCAGGATTATTATACGGCGTTGGATAATACCATCAACCGGAACAAAAATAACTCCGCCCGCATTATTGCCAACGCCAAGTACAGCTTCCTTTCGCACTTCACCTGGAACACACGCTTTGCCATCGACTACGGGCAAAACTTCCGTGATTTCTTTGTGCCTACTGCGCTCGGTGAAGGCAACAGCTATGTGTCTAACTACGATGGCCTGAGCAGGCGGATGATACTGGACAACTCCCTGCAGTTTGCCAAAACTTTTTCCGGGAAGCATCACCTGGAAATAACGCTCGGGCAGTATGGCCAATGGGATAAATGGCGTTATGATTACGGCCGTGCCTACAAAGGCTCCAGCGATTATGTGAAGATCTACCAGCCTGGTACCGATAATCAGAAGGAAGGCCGCTTCGGTAATTTCCGCCTGATGTTTAATACCAAGGATTTTACAGAATCAAGGCTGGCATCTTTCTATGCCAATATTGGTTATAATCTCGATCAGAAATATTTTGTTTCCCTTTATGTAAGAAGGGATGGCAGCTCCTACCTCGGTAACGATAACCGCTGGCTGATATCGCCAACCTTATCCGCTTCCTGGAAAGTGCATAAGGAAGATTTCCTGAAAGAATCTTCCTGGCTCAGCAACCTGAATGTGCGCGCCAGCTGGGGCCGTGTAGGCCGGCTGCTGATGGACCAGATGTATACCGGTGGACCTGTATACAATGTGGATGCAGGATGGAACGGCGTGCCTAATATGTCTACCTACAACGGTTTCCCGGTGATCAATGCTGCTTATACCAGCGGTTATGTGGTGCCCGGTACTTCCTGGCCGGTAGTGGAGCAACTGAACGGTGGTATTGACATCGGACTGTTCCACGACCGCCTGCGCGCTTCACTGGATGTATACACCAAAACAGACCGTAACCTTGTACTGAAGGTACCTACACTGGAAGAAGAAGGCTATACCGGTATTGTAAAGAATGGAATGGATATCCGCAATTATGGCTATGAACTGGCTATTGATGCAGATGTAGTGAAAGGAAAGAAATTCCAGTGGACCACCGGTATTAACATCTATACCAATCAGAATAAACTGATGGCATTGCCGGATGGCCTTACCGACCTGGTGATCAACAACAGGCGCTTCCTGGTAGGTAAACCTGTGGACCGCTACTGGCTGCTGCTCAACGAAGGCATTTATAATTCCGATGAGGAAGTGCCGGTGAATCCCGGAACAGGAAAGAAAATGACCTACCAGGGAGTTACCCTGAAAAAGGGAGATCCTAAATGGACAGATCTAAGCGGCGACTATAATATCAATGACGCCGACCGGGTAATGAAAGGCCGCTTATCGCCCGCCGCCACCGGTGGTTTTACCAACACTTTCCGCTACGGCGCATGGGATGTGAATATCCTGCTGAACTATTCCTTTGGCCGCAAAGTGATTAACCAGGCCCTGGCCGACCGTTTTGACTTTGCCAACAGGGAAGCCATCGACGATCCGAAAGCGATCAAGGAGATCAGCTGGTGGTCTAAAGTGGAAGGCGACTACAGCAAAATACCGCAGTACAATCCATGGAGCGCGGTATATGCGTATCAGCCCAATCAAACCCTGTTCCTCGAAGATGGCTCTTTTGTAAAGCTCCGTGCATTAACAGTAGCCTATAACATGCAAACAGAGTGGATGAAACGCTCCGGTGTGGAGCACCTGCGTATTTATGCCACCGGTACCAACCTGCTTACCTGGACGAAATACAAGGGCGGAGATCCCGAAGCAGTGAGCTATTTCGGGTATGATGAGGGATACTATAACTGGGCCGCTCCCCGCACGTTTACACTGGGCTTTAATTTTCAATTCTGATGTTAAAAAACATGATCATGAGAAATATTGCTGTTGTTGGGGTAATACTCTTACTGGCAGGAGGTATGCTATCCTGTAAAAAAATGCTGGATGTGCCCTCACACCGCGCCCTGACGGAAGAAAATATGTGGCAGACCAAGAACGATGCACGCGCGGGCTTATCGGCCTGCTATGCTTTGATGCGCGCTGCCATGGCAAACGAAAATGCACACTGGGTGTATGGGGACCTGCGTGGCGGCGACTTTCAGTCGACCAAGCGGGGCGACCTGCGCGCGGTAGTGGAAAATAACCTGAACGCCAGTTATACCACAATGGATGAATGGCGCGACTGGCGCAGATTTTACACAGCCATTGCGCAATGCAATCTTACTATAGAAAAACTACCACAGGTAACTGCTACAGATTACCGGTATTCACAAAACGAAATGAAGCTGGATCGCTCGCAGGCCATTTATATCCGTGCATTTCTTTACTACTATATAGTAAGGATCTGGGGAGATGTGCCACTGGTAACCGCTCCCTCTGATGGCGTAGTGAAAACCATTGCCCGCGAGAAATGGGAAAAAGTATTGGATTATGCGGCTGAAGAAGCTAAATCATGTATTGACGGATTACCCTGGAAATACAATGGCAAATCGCCGGAGCAACAAGGCGATTACAGAGGCCAGGGAGAATCGCATCATATTTCCATTACAGCTACCAAAGGCATGGCTTATACATTGCTGGCACATATCTATAACTGGAAAGGAGAGTATGATAAGTCGCTCGAGTATGCTAACACCGTTATCAATAACCAGTCGAACACCGGTTACGGATTTGTAAGCCTGGACGATTTAACCAGGCTGGACGGCGCTTTCCGCGGACGCATCGGTGCTAATATTTTCCAGGTAGATATGAACTTTGACCACGCGGAAATATCTTCCACCGGTCAGCTGGAAGACTGGACGCTCCGCGAACCGTATATTCCAAAAAGGGAGTCTGAAATTTATGTTCCCAAAGACAGTGTGCTGAAGATCTACAGCGAATCCCGTGAGCAACGGCCCACCTACTTCTTCACAAAAATGGAAGAAGCCTATCCCATCTTCTTTAAAATGAAACAGATCAACGGCGCGGTAAAAGACCCGGTGTTGAAAATGTATTCCTCCTGCATTATCGTGTTCCGGTATGAAGAACTGTACCTCCTGCGTGCAGAAGCAAAAGCCCGCTTAGGACAAACCGCCGAAGCACAGAAAGACCTGAACCAGATCCGTAACAGCCGCGCACTTAAAAATGTAAACGTGGCCACCGCCGGGCAGGAACTGCTGGATGCCATTTTGCTGGAACGCAGAAGGGAATTGATAGGAGAAGGATGGTACTGGTACGACCTGGTACATTTCAAAAAGATCCCGCAGTATACCAGGCTTACACAGGCGGATGTAGACAGGGGCGCTGCATTCTGGCCATTGTCGCAGGAGGCGCTGTCAAACAACAGCGCACTGGTTCAAAACTCTTTCTGGAAATAACAAATCACTGCCATGAAAAAATATTTAATACTACTCGTTATCACGGCTTGTTTTGCCTGCGAAAAGGGGATGCAGGACTACCGGAATGCAAAGCCTTTATCGGAAGTGAAAGTGAGTACCTATGATTTTCTCAAACAACAGGGAGGATTGTATGATACACTCTTATTACTGATAGACCGCGTAAAGCTTACCGATACGCTCAAAAATAAGCAGGTTACTTTTTTTGTTCCGCAGGACAACAGTATTACTACTGCTATCCGCAATGTGAACTTTGCCAGGGAACGGCTTGGAGACAAAGGCAACTGGACGCTCGACAGCATTCCGCTTACTGTATGGGACAGTTTACTTCGCCGTTATATGGTACGCGGTCTGGTAACAGCCGATTCACTGCGGTATGCAGATGGCAGCGACCTGGAATCTTTATATGGTCATGAAATGAACGGTAAAACCGCCAGCACCAATGCTTCCGGAGCGGTAGGCGCAGGTACTGCCGTGTTGCAGTACAGTGATAAAAACGATTCAAGGTTTACAAAAGACTGGTCCGTTGCACTTACCCAGAACGTGGATATCAAATCCACCAATGGACTGATGCATATCCTGGAAACCAGGCATGTGTTCGGGTTTACTTCTTTTGTGGGGAAAGCCTATCCCAGATCGCTGGAACCGGCGCAGGGGCCTTACCTGGGTTACCCGCTTGAAATACCCGGCATAGTGAATGCGGCAGATTATGACGAAGGCCCCAAAGGCGTAGCCTATAATTACCGTAATCCTAACGGCGGCCATACCTACCGCCCTGATGATCCTGGTACAGAAAATTGTTCTGAAGGCGACGGGTCCACCAGCCCGGGCGGCAATTACAATATTGGCTGGACCAGTGATGGTGATTGGGTAAGGTATACCGTTGATATCAAAGAAGCAGGAAAATATAAAGTAGAGCTGAGAATTGCCGGCAATGGCGGTGGTCTTATTTATCTCACTATCGATGAAGTAAGGGTATGTGAAGATATTCCCATACAGGGTACCGGTGGCTGGCAAACCTGGCAGGGAGCCTTTGGAACGGCGGATCTGCCCGCAGGAAAACACCTGATGAAAGTGATGATCAAAAAGGCAAACCTGAACCTGCACCGTCTCATCTTCACCAAAATAAACCCATAGCAATGAAAAGGCAAGTATATACTTTATTTATAGCCACTGCACTGGCAACAATGGCAACAGGCTGTTACAAGCAGCTGCTGCCTGATGAAAAAGAGCACTTCAGTAATAACGCCAACTTCGATGGTGATACCTACCAGGCAAATTTTGGACGTACAAATGTGTTCTACGGAAAATTCAACGCAGACAATTCCACACAACCACTCACTTTTGAAATGAAGAACATTGCCCGGCCCGATGGCACGCCTGCAACAGAGTTGCTGGAAGAAGTGAATACCTGGCAATGGAAGGAGTACTACAGCGGTACCGAAAAAACGGTGGCGGAAATTGAAGCCAAACGTTTCCAGGTGAAAAGACCGGTGCTTGATATGCGCTCCACCTCCGGCGACCTTGTTTTCTGGGCTACCGACAGTTCCAAAATAAAACAAGGCGTATATACTTTCGATATCCTGGTAAAGAACAAGGGCGGGCAGAAAACTTTCCAGAAAAGAAAGTTGGATCTCCGACGCCCGCGCCCATATGAGCCTTATGAGTTTGATGATATCACCGGGCTTCAGAAAAAGGAATCCAATGGCAACCTGGTGTATAATCATCCTACGCTTATTGGGGTGCAGGATATGCAAAACAACACGATCAACAACGACCAGGTGAACGTGTACTTTGTTAAAACAGGCACTGCAAAGAATACACTCACTTTTAAATTTTTTGATAAGGATTCCTTACCTATTAAGATGTCAAATTTTAATGTCACCCAATGGGATAGCCTGAGATACTATAGCAATACCATTGGTACGAACGTGTTTTTTGGCTTTAACCGGAAGTTTTCACAAGACAGTGTTACCGTTACCTGGGATGTTACCAGTCCTTACCCCGTGCTGGCGGATGTTGGTATCAATGAAAAGGCCAGCATCTTTTTCTCCTATGAGCGTGTTTCCTATGGTACCCGCAGGCAGGCGGGCATTGGCTATGGGTTCGCTGTATTTGAGCCGGGCAGCTGGGATGTAATCTTCAAGTTTAAAGTAAATCCCAAGTTTACCAACGATTAAACCGGTAACTGTATTCTGAAACATTAAAACATTAGTGCCATGAAAAAACGGTACATACATACGCTGGTAATTCTCTTCCTGTTATTGACAGGAGCCGGCAACACGGTATTTGCCCAACAGGCTGTTACCGTTAAGGGACGGGTTACGGATGCCGCTTCCAAAGAAGGGATCCCCGGCGTAACGATCATCGATATAAAAAATAATAAAGGCCTGGGTGTTACCGATCCCACAGGGCATTTCACTATTACGGTGGACCCTGAAAAATCCATCCAGTTCCGTTACATCGGGTATCGGCTGGAAACGGTTAAAGTAGGAAAGGTAACCACGCTGAATGTTACCATGAGCCCTGAAAATAAGTCACTGAAAGAAACAGTGATCATCGGTTACCAGAAGCGTACCAAGGAAACCTCCTCCGGTTCTGCCGGCGTAATAGATGGAAAGGCGCTGCAGGATGTTCCGGTGTCCAACATCCAGGAATTACTGCAGGGTAAGATTGCGGGGCTTAATATCCAGAATAACTCCGGCGCTCCTGGTTTTCGTGGTACCATGTCCGTTAGAGGGGTTTCCCAGCTGGATGTAAGCGGAAGCGGTGATAACGCCTATCTCACCAGTAATAACCCGTTGCTGGTAATTGATAACGTGCCGGTAGATTTCGACGGAGGTATTTCACAATCGATGCTGCAGCCCGGCGCGGCTACCGGCCCGCTGGCGTTAATTCCGCCGGAAGACGTAGAGTCGATCGTAGTAATGAAAGATGCGCAGGCAACTGCATTGTATGGCTCCCGCGGTGCTAACGGTGTAATTGTGGTAACTACCAAACGTGGTAACTCACCTACCCCGATCATTGATATCAACAGCAGTTTGTTTGTAAACCTGCCGCCTCCTTTGCGGCCTACCATTGGCGGTAATGCGGAGCGCAGGTATCGTATCAGTTCCATCATGAAAAACGCCAGGGATCTGCAGGCAGCCCGCAGTATGCTGGGTGATCCTAATTCCCAGTTCCTGACAGACAGCCTGAATGCGTTTTATAATAATTCCACCGACTGGCAGGGATTATTTTACCAGACTACCCTGAATACCAATAACAACGTCCAGATCAGCGGTGGTAATCCGAAGATGAACTATAAAGCCAACTTCGCCTACCAGATGAACCAGGGCGTATTGAAAAATACCGGCTTTAATAAATACAGCCTGAACATGCAGCTGAATATGCAGCCAAGTCAGAAACTCCGTATCGGGGCGCAGTTGTTCAGCGCGCTGGGTCAGAAGCAGCGGGGTAACGGCGGCGGGTTAACCAACAACGGCGCCGGAAACTCTTTTACATCTTCCCTGATGCCCGGCCCTTCTACCTTTGTTGGCAACCCCCAGCTGAGCGGATATGAGAATAATATTGATGATAACAATACCCTCAATATCCGCGGTTTCGTGGATGTGGATTATGAAATTATAAAAGGGTTGCGTATTAACTCCACCACTTCTTACGATTATTATACAGATACAAGAGACCGGTTTAACCAGTCGTTTTCCAATAACAACCAAACCGGTTTATACGGTTTCGTTGGCCGGCACGATGAGCTGAACACCAGGAATGGTGTGAACTACAGCTACAGCAGCCGGCCTTCCGACCAGGAGAAGGGGCATAATATTTATGCCAGCGTGTTCAGTGAAGTGAATATCAAGTCGGACGACCAGCACGTGAAGGATATACGGAACGGCCCGAACGATTATTACTGGGGCCCGCGTGGTTACTCGCCGCGTTTCTACCCCGGTAACCCCTGGAACAATGCCAGTGAAATAAACGTGAATGGTACCCCGGTATCTTATGTGTATCATGCGGCTTCATGGGCAGGGTTCCTGTCTTATAACTATCGTACCAAGTACGTATTGGACCTGGCCTACAGGCTGGACGGAAACTCATCGGCAGGTATCAACAACCCCTATACGAAAAATCCATCTGTTGGCGTTCGCTGGAACTTCAACAAGGAAAACCTGATGCGCCGCTGGAACTGGCTGGATTACGGATCGGTGCGTGTAACCTATGGGGTTAACAGTCGTCCTACCGCCACCATTCTCAATTCACTGGGCGCGTACGAAAGTGTGAAGAACTACAATAACGCCATTTCCATCAATCCTAACTACGGTGTGCTGGCCAATCCCTACATGGAGCCGGAGAAATCATCGCAGTTTAACTTCGGGGTAGACCTGGGGCTGCTGAGAGGACGCGTGGAAATCATTTATGATACCTATTACAAGAACAACTACAACCTGGTACGCGATATCCCGTTACCTAATTCTACCGGTTATGGCAAAATGCAGGTGAACGGCGGCGCCATTGTGAACTACGGGCATGAGTTGTCTATCACTACACGCCCTGTTATGAACCGTGACCCTAAAGGGTTCCAGTGGATCTTTTCTATCAACGGCGCTTACAACAAAGGGGTGCTCACCGAATTACCTGGCGGTTCCCAGCTCTTCATTAATGTAGACCAGAACACTTACCAGAGCATTGCACTGAAAGTGGGAAGAAATCCACAGAGCAATTATATGTACCAGACAGATGGGATTTATGCCAATACATCTGATGTACCGGTAGATCCTATCAGGGGAGTGCGTTACAAAGCATTTAAAGGTCCGGGTACCCAATATTTCCAGGCAGGCGATCCTATCTGGAGGGATCTGAACGGCGACTATGCGTTGGATGGCGCTGATTATGTGATCATGGGTAATCCCGAACCAATGTTCACCGGTGGCTTGAACAATACGCTGAGTTACCGGAACCTGTCGCTCAATATCAACTGTACTTTCCTGGCCGACCGCAGTATTCTGAATAATGCCATTGCCGCGAGGATTTTCCGTCTTCAATATCCTGAGCAGTTATCAAGGTCAAGTGGCACTGCCGCCGGGCCTATCAACCTGTATGATATCAACCAGCTCGATTACTGGAAGAACCCGGGCGATAAGTCCTCGTATCCTGCAATTGTCGGATCCTTTGACCATGATGCGCAGGTAGCGCCTAACAGGCTGGATCAGAGTCTGTGGATGGAAGATGGTTCTTACTTCAAGATTAACCAGATCACACTGGCCTACCAGTTCCGTGATTTTGATTTTATGAAGAAGTTAAAGCTGCGGGTATTGCGTGCTTATCTCACTGCATACAACGTAGCCATCTTCTCAAAATATACAGGGCCAAACCCGGAAACCGTGACTTCGCTGGGAAGGGATGATATCAACGGGTATCCCAACGCTACCAGCCTGACATTCGGTATCGGTGCTCAATTTTAATGATACTTAAATTATTTTCAGATGAAATACTGGATTAGAATAGGAATGCTTTTCTGCTTGTTGCTGGGAGCTGCTTCCTGTAAGAAATTCCTGGAAGTAAAACCATTGGATACCCTTTCGGGAAAGGATTTCTGGAAAACAAAAGGAGATGCGCAGAAGGCCATCAACGGCGCCTATGCAAAGCTGCTGCAGAAGTTTACCAACGGTGTGGTATATAATGTGGGCGATTTCAGGCCCGGTAACTGGAACTGGTTTGATAAGAACGGGTTCCGTAACCTGGCTGCCAACCGCCTGCTGCAGGCCGGCGGTGATGGCATTGAAGATATTCCCGACTGGGGATTATTTTACCAGGCTATTGCTACCGCCAATCTTTGTATAGACAGGATACCCGGTATTGAAGATCCTTCCTTCAGTTCAAAAGAGAAGAAAGCCCTGGTGGCAGAAGCCCGGTTCATACGCGCTTTTATTTACTTCTATATGACACGCCTGTACAGCGATGTGCCTTTACAAACAGACCCGTATGACATCACGCTGAAGCCCCGCGAAAAAATGCTCACCGTACTGGACTTTTGCCTGAAAGATCTCGCAGGCTGCAAAGACGATATGGTGATCTCCTACGACGATCCCACGAACAGGGCCGTGCGTGGCACCAAAGGCGCAGTGCTGGCGCTGATGGCGCATATCAATATGTGGTGCGCCGGTTTTGACCAGGGCAACCAGCAAAAGTACTGGAGCCAGACTGCCGATCTCATCAAAGAATTGATGGACCTGCATGAGTACAAACTGCTGCCTTATACCAAGGAAACCTTCCAGGCTATTTTCAAAGGCCGCTCCGAAGAAGGGATCTTTGAACTGTCGCTTGATGCCAATTATGGAGGCGCTTTCCACTTCCTCATCTGCCAGTGGACATTACATGATCCTATTATCCGCGACGGATTGAATGGCAACAGTGAAATTACTCCCATGGTAAGGCACCTGGACAGGATCTATCCACGGGGCGAATCCGACAAGCGGATGGATCTCTGGTTTGATGATCCCTATGCACAAAAGGGAGAAAAGAAGCCGATGTTCCTGAAATTTTCCGCCATTACCAATCCCATTACCAGGGACTATGACGCCAACTTCATCCTGTTCCGTTATGCAGACGTGATCCTGCTGAGGGCAGAAGCACTGGCTAACCTGGGCAACCGGAATGCAGAAGCCATTGAAATGCTGAACCTGGTGCGCGACCGCGCTGGCGCAAAATTGTATGCCGGCGGTGGTGGCGAGCCCCTGAAGGAAGCCATTTTCTTTGAAAGGGAAAAAGAGCTGATGGGAGAAGGACATCTGTGGTATGACCTGATACGCACCGGCAGGATAGGCAACAGGAACCTGACAGAGAACCCGCTCACACCGGACCTGATGGAGAAAGGAGCATGGACCTGGCCAATTGCAACATCCGCAGTAAATAACAATCCGCTGATCACCAGGAACCAATACTGGATACAATAACTGTAAAAAATATTCACTATGCGAAAGTTATTAACCTTAGCCGGTATCCTGTTGATAACAGGCCTGATATTTTCCGGCTGTAAAAAGGATTACTATATCGACAGCGGCCTTGCAGATCCGCATTATAAAGGCACCATTTATGACTACCTGGTGCAGAATACCGATCTTTTTGATACGGTGGCATATGTGGTGGAGAAAGCAGGCCTGAAAGAAATGTTGCAGAACGATTCCGTTACTTTCTTCACGCCAACAGACCAGAGCATTGTAAAAGCTATTGACCTGCTGAACGAATACCGGCACATAATGGTGGAAGACAGCGTGAAGCTGGCCGATATACCCGGTAAAGTATGGAAGAAGTTCCTGGGAATGTATATCATGAAGGGTAAATACACGGCTAATAAATTTGCACGTATCGACCCGGTAAACGTATATGCGTACCCGGGTATTAACTACGTAATGAGCAGCGGGTATATTCTCAACATCGGGTTGATCTACCAGAACTATAACGGCGTGGAAGCAGTAGGTGCACGGGTAATGCAGCTGACAGATATTACCTATGACCCGGTCACCTTTGCCAACAATCCCAAAGTACTGGTGATGACATCGGATATACAGCCAACAAACGGGGTGCTGCATGTACTGAGTTTCCGGCACGACTTCGGTTTCCGCCTGGGTGAATTCCTGAGAACAGCGGAACAGGAACTGCAGAATCAATAACCCATTAACGCATTCAGTATGAAAAAATATACGTTCTTAATAATACTCCTGGCAGTGTTAGGCGCCTGTACCAAAGATAAGATCAGCTCCAAAGGGGAAGATCCATACAAAGAACAGGTGCAGCCAGCCATTTATATCAACAAAAATGGTATTAATCCGGACCGTGCCCGTGTAGGAGAGGAGGTGACGATAAGCGGGAAAGGATTTCTTAAAAACAAGGATAAACTGGCCATCCTCTTTAATGGGGTAAGTGCGCCTATACTGGAGCTTACAGATACTACCGCGCGTGTAAAGGTGCCTGCGCAGGCAGCCACCGGCAATGTGGCCGCACAGGTGGACCAGCAGTATTTCTTCGGACCTTTTTTCCGGGTAACAGGCACCTTCCAGATGGATACCCTTTTCCCCAGTAAAGTGGCCGCAAATGGAGGCATCGCGGATATTATTCCTGTGGAAGACGGGAAGTACCTGGTGGTAGGTGATTTTACGGACTTCGATAACTCCGGTAAGGAAGGAAAACTTAACCGCGTGGCCAGGATTAATCACGATGGTAAAGTAGATGGCAGTTTTGGGCCCGATAAGAAAAACGGGACCAATACCTATGTGCTCACCGCCGCGGCGTTGCCCGGTCCCGACCGGAAGTATCTGGTGGCGGGCGCCTTTAATAATTATGAAGGCGTAAATTTTGTAAACAGTATTGCCCTGCTGAACAACAACGGTTCCCTGGCGGCAGATAAAATATTCAGTCCTTCCGGTAAGGAAATCACCATTTCTTCCTTAAAAGGCGGTATTTCCGGGCAGGTGAGCAATATGCATGTGCAGGCCGATGGAAAGATACTGCTTACCGGTGTTTTCCGTTTTTATGTACAGCCCAACTATAATCTTACCGGCAGCGTAGGACAGGATTCCGTTCACCTTGATTCCATCCAGATCAACGGATTGGTGCGCTTAATGCCGAATGGCAGCCTGGACAGCACTTACAACTACGACCTGGTAAAACACATGGGTAAAGAAGGTCCCAATGGTTATATCAATCGTTCTATCCTTTTGCCCGATGGGAAGCTGCTGATTGCCGGCACCTTCACCAAATACAACGGGCAGGCGGTGAACCGCATTGCGCGCTTAAATGCAGATGGTACGCTTGATCCTTCCTTCTCCGCAGGCGCAGGCCCCGATCAGAATATCCTGAACATGACCCGGCAACCGGACGGGAAGCTCATCATTGTGGGCCGCTTCAATACCTTTGGAGGACTTAAACGCGTTAATGTGGCCCGTATCAATGAGAACGGGGTCGTAGATCCTACGTTTGATGTAGGCGCCGGCTCCAACGGTTATTTGTTCAATGCGCATTTAATGCCAGGGGGCGAAGTAATTGTAAGCGGCATCTTTTCAGAGTTCAGCGGACTGGTTCGCAACAATATGATCGTACTTACCGATAAAGGCGCTATCCATCCTTCGTATAATACCATCGGCGGCGTAACGCTTGATCAGAACGCCCAGAGCGGCGGTATTACACAGATCCTGCCTGTGGCAGGAGAGAAAGCGCTGCTGGTAGTAGGTACCTTTACGAAGTTCGACTACCGTGATGCCAACCGTTTTGTACGAATTACTTATCCTTAAAAACACTATACCCGGTTACTGCCGGTACCTGCGTATATACGCGGGTACCGGCAGTAATCATTTTCAGCAATACCCTGGTTACCGGGTAGTTATCCGTATCTTCACCGCTATGGTATATAATCCGGAACAGGCTGCAACAGTAATTTCACAAACCCGTAACTGGGTCAGGGAAATTGTGATAGGATGTAACTTCTGTCCTTTTGCCAACAGGGAAGTAAAGAAGAACAGTATCCATTACCAGGTAAGTGGTGCTGCAACACTGTACAGTGCAGGGGAGGAGCTGTTGCAGGAATGTTTGCTGCTGGACAGGGATCCGGCTGTATCTACCACATTGCTGATCTTTCCCGGCGGCTTTGCCGCATTTCATGATTATCTTGACCTGGTGGCGGCAGCGGAAAAAATGATCCACCGGAAAAAGTATACAGGTATTTACCAGCTGGCAAGCTTTCATCCGCTGTACCAATTTGCCGGCACGGAACCGGAAGATGCTGCCAATTACACCAACCGCTCCATCTACCCAATGCTGCACCTTTTACGGGAAGCGGAAATAGCGAAAGCTTTAAGCCAGTATCCTCATCCGGAGAATATCCCCGGGAGAAATATAGATTTCGCCCGTGAAAAGGGTAGCGCCTATATGAAAATGCTGCGTGACAGCTGTTTATAATGCTTTTGTGGAATTTCTTATGATCAGTGAAGATGGAATTACCTGCTGCTGTTCCTGCAGCGGAAAGCTGCTGCTTTTCAAGGCTTTGAAAAGCACGGTGGCCGCGGCATGGCCCATGTCAAAGGCAGGTTGTGACACCGTGGTGAGCGATGGTTGCAGGAACCTCGCGGTGCTCAGGTTGGAGAAGCCTATCACCTGTACATCGCCGGGAATAGCGAGCGAAAGTTCTTCACAGGCCAGGTATACAGCGGTGGCCAGTTTTTCGGTAGTAGCGATAAGGCCGTCGTAATGATTTTGCTTTAAGGCGGCTTTCAATAACTGCCTTGTTTCGGCAGGCTCATTGGAACAATAAAGGATGCTGGTATCAGTAAGCGGGAGCTGGTGATCTGCGAGCGCCTGCCGGAACCCTTCTGCCCGCCTGTTGCTGATGGAAAGATGCCGGGAGGCTGATAACAGGCCTATATTACGGCATCCGCCGGCAATAAGGTGCGCAGTGGCGTTGTAAGCGGCATTGGCATCGTCTGTAGTGATCCTGGCGGCCGTTACTTCTTCACATACCCTGTCAAAAAATACTACGGGAATCTCTTTCACCAGCTGCGCCAGTCCGTGTGCGGCGGCAGCAGTTTCAGTAGTTACGGAAATAAGCACCCCGTCTACCCGGCCGCTCTGGAAATCTTTTAAAATAGCCTGTTCTTTTCCAAAACTTTCATGGGTAAGGTAAATAAGCACATGGTAGCCTTTCTCCTGGGCAACAGATTCTATGCCGTTGATCGCTTCTGCAAAAAAACTGTCGGCTACTTCAGGGATCACCACGGCAATAGTATGACTGGATTTCTTTCGCAGGCTGCTGGCATACGGATTGGGCACATAATTCAGCTCTGTGGCGAGCGCCAGTACCCGCTGTTTCGTTTCTTCGCTTATTTCATGACTGTTACTCAGCGCTTTTGAAATGGTAGCAGTGGATAACTGCAATCTTTCCGCAAGCATCCTGATGGTGACGTTTTCCATATACGGCCGTGTTACTTAATCGGTTAAGTAAATAAAGTTATTCTATTATGCGGAAGATTTTTAAAAAGATCGCATATTTAGAGCAGGATATTTTCCTTTATTTCCACGAACTTTTTAAAATCTGATATTATGGATAACGTTAACGGGCAGCCAAATCCTGCACCACTTACTTCACTGGATCAATGGGAAGATGATTTACTGGAGAGGTATCCGGATCCCGCCAATATCAATAAAGAAAAAAGCACCGCCGAATTCCGGAACTATGAAGCGCCTCCCCGTGATACGGTGCGCGAATTTTACCGGTTAAATCATACTTACCAGTCGTATGCCTTTGTGAAAGAAAAGGAAAAGGAATTTTTGTCTTTCAATAAAAGGGAAATGTCGGTATGGGATGCCTTCGATTTCCTGAACCAGCTGGTAGACGACTCCGATCCTGATACAGACCTTGACCAGTTCCAGCACCTGCTGCAAACATCTGAGGCCATCCGCGCTGATGGACATCCCGACTGGATGGTGCTTACCGGTTTGTTTCACGACATGGGCAAGGTATTATGCCTTTTCGGTGAACCGCAATGGGCGGTAGTGGGAGATACCTATCCTGTAGGCTGCGCTTTCTCAGACAAGATCGTTTTCCCGGAATTCTTCAAAAATAACCCGGATATCAATAACCCGGATTATAATACAAAGTATGGCGTATATGAGCCCAACTGCGGTTTGGAAAATGTGCACCTGAGCTGGGGACATGATGAATATATTTACCAGATCATGAAGGATCATTTACCTGAGCCAGCCCTGTATATGCTGCGTTATCACTCTTTTTACCCGCAGCACCGGGAACATGCCTACGATCACCTGATGAGTGCGCACGATCACGAAATGTTCAAATGGGTAAATCTTTTCAACCCGTATGATCTGTATTCCAAGAGTCCAACTCCACCGGACTGGAAAAAATTAAGACCTTATTATGAAGACCTGGTAGCGAAATACCTGCCATCCACTTTAAAGTTTTAGACGGTGATATGATGGATTACCGGTAAGGAGGCAACTTGCTGAAGTCTTTCCCGGTAATCCTTTTCTTCTGCATGCCGGAATTTGTTATATTATATCCAGGTATTTCCACCCACGTTAAAAAAACTGCTGATCAACCGCTCCACTTATGAGTAATCAACTTGTTGTCAAAGACTACCTGGTATTTGCGTTGTATTTTATAATTGTTGCTGCTTACGGATATTGGATTTATAAAAGAAAGAAGAAGGGAACGGTAACTGCTTCAAAGAATTTTTTTCTTGCAGAAGGATCGCTTACGTGGTGGGCCATCGGCGCTTCCATTATTGCCTCTAATATTTCAGCGGAACAGTTTATAGGGATGAGCGGAGATGGCTTTTTTGTGGGCATCGCGGTATCGGTATATGAATGGGTGGGAGCTGCCGCGCTGATCATTGTGGCGGTATTCCTTATGCCGGTGTATATCAGGAACAAGATCTACACCATGCCCCAGTTCCTGAAAACACGTTACAATGAAACGGTAGCGTTAATTATGTCTGTATTCTGGTTGTTTTTATATGTATTTGTTAACCTCACTTCTATTTTGTATCTGGGCGCCCTCGCCATTAACGGGCTACTCGGGGGCGCCTATTTTCATGAAGTAATGGTGGCACTGGCTATCTTCTCCGTAGTAATTACACTGGGAGGAATGAAAGTAATCGGCTATACCGATGTGATACAGGTGGGTGTACTGATCATTGGCGGCCTGGCCACCACCTGGATGGCGCTGACAGTGGTAAGTGAAAAATTCGGATTGGGGAAAGATGTGCTGGCCGGGTTTAATATACTGGTACGGGAAGCGCCCGACCATTTTCATATGATGCTGAAGAAGCCTGCTGCCGGCGCGCCGCAGGACTATGTGAATAAGTACCTCATCCTGCCGGGCTTTGGTATGTACATCGCCGGGCAGTGGATCAGCAATCTTAACTACTGGGGATGCAACCAGTATATTACGCAGCGTGCGCTGGGAGCAGATCTGCAAACCGCGCGCACGGGTATTTTATTTGCCGGCTTACTTAAAATACTTATGCCCGTAATTGTAATGCTGCCGGGTATTGTGGCGTATGTGTTGTATCAGCATGGTCATTTGCCCCAGCTGGAAGGAGGGCAAAAAGATGGCGCTTACGCGGCCATTTTAACGCTGCTGCCAGCGGGTTTAAAAGGACTGGCCATTGCTGCGCTTACCGCTGCCATTGTGGCTTCACTGGCTGGTAAGTCCAACAGCATCTCCACTATATTTACGCTGGACGTTTATAAGAAATATATCAATACCAAAGCAGATGAAAAGCAGCTGGTATGGACCGGCCGGCTCACCATTATTGCAGCTATCATGATAGGCGTATTATTTACCTGGAACGATGTGCTGGATATTGGCGGCGCCGGCGGTTATACTTTTGTACAGAAGTATTCCAGCTTTATCAGCCCAGGCGTGTTTGCCACTTTTATTCTGGGCATGTTCTGGAAAAGGACCAGTGGCGCTGCTGCCATAGCTGGCATCATTACCGGCTTTGCCGCTTCCCTGTTCTTTAACCAGATCGCTGTAAAGATCTTTGGCCCCGAAACCATTTTGTATTCCGCCTTCCACAATGCGAAGGGAGAATATGAAATACCTTTCTTTATCAGCCTGGGATGGTCTTTCCTCACTACCGTACTGGTAATGGTGGCTATCAGTCTGGCAGGGCCGAAGGTAAGCGCCAAAGCTTTTGAGCTGGACTATGAAATGTTTAAACTGAAGCCTTCTTCTGTAATTTTGATAGTAACGATATTACTGTTGTTGTCCGTTATTTATGTGCGGTTCTGGTAACGTAGTTGCTGTTTGCTTGTTATTTTTATCAGGGTATTTTTACCACTACTTTACCTTGTGTTTTCCCGGAAGCCACCTGTTGATGCGCTTTGGCAATTTCTTCAAACGCATACACCTGTGAAACACCGGAATGCAGCTGGCCCTGCTCCAGCAATGCAGCAATGGATTTCATGTCGTCCCCGTTGGAAACTACGGATAACCGGTGCGTATATACGTTTTTCGCTGCTGCCTGCTGTTTTTGTTCATCGCTGAAAAATATGAGCAGGCTGATCACGCGCCCGCCGTTCTTTACTGCTGCAAGGGAGCGGTCCAGGTGACCGGGTATGCCCAGGGAATCGAGTACAATATCTGCATCTGTTACCACCTGTTCAAAAGCCTGGCTGTTGTAGTCGATATGCTCATCGGCGCCAAAGCCAAGCACGGCTTCTCTTTTAGCAGCAGAGGAAGTACCAATTACATAAGCCCCGAAGTGTTTCGCGATCTGTACGGCATAGTGGCCAACACCGCCCGCTGCGGCATGGATCAGTACTTTATCGCCTTTCTTTATATTGCCATAGGTAACCAGCGATTGCCATGCAGTAAGAGCGGCCAGGGAAGCGGCTGCAGCAGCCTCGTAGGAAGTACCGGCAGGTTTCAGCGCCAGGTGGTTTTCGGGAGCGGCTACATATTGTGCATACGCTTTACCATGACCGGGAAAATTCACCATACCAAATACAGCGTCGCCGGGTTTGAACTGTGTTACCTTCTGGCCTACGGCTGTTACTTCTCCCGCAATATCCCATCCTGGGATAATATCTTCTCCATCCTTCGGTTGCAGAATGCCTTTCAGCGCGCCTTCATTGTGGCTTACAAATGCATCCACCGGGTTAATGGCTGCGGCATGGTTACGCACCAATACTTCGTGGTCGCTAATAACCGGGTCTGGAATGTTCTTCATCTCCAGGTCGCCGCCTGTTTGCTTTAATACGATTGCTTTCATATCCTTGTTTGTTTTTTGTGATTTGATGAATCAAAATTCCAATAAATTTGTAGCTGTACCCTTGTATGAATCAGGGTACCTTTTGTACAATCATAGGTTATGGAAGTAGTTAATTTGTATAAGCCGTTTGATATTATGTATATCGAGGAAGATGTGTGCCCCATGGGTCAGCACCGTATCAACTTTTTTGAACTCGTATATATCGTGAAGGGTACCGGCGCCTTCCACAATAACCAGCATACATTTGAGTATGAGCCGGAAAACCTTTTCCTGCTTATGCCGCAGGATATACAGTATACCCGTATAAAAAGCAGGACCGGTTTCCTGTTTATCCGTTTTAACGGTATCTACCTGGAAGCGCAGCGTACGGGCAATACGTACAGTAACCTGGGCGACTGGGCAAGGAAACTGGAATTCATCTTCCATAATAATTATCATTTCCCAGGTTGTATTTTAAGGAATACAGATGATAAGCCAATTGTACGGGCGCTCATTAACGCGCTGATGCTGGAATACCCAAGGGAGCAATCGCTGCGCAATGAAGTGGTGCAGCAGCTGGTAAATACCATTATCACCATCGTGGCAAGAAATGTATCATTGCTTACGCCGGAGAGGAGCCCGGTAAGCAGTGAAGTATCCAACGATATTCTCAGTTACATCCACCAGAATATTTATTACCCGGAAAAACTGCGTACTGAAAAACTGGCTGCGCAGTTTAATATCTCCCAGAATTATATCAGTGAATATGTGAAGAAGTTAACGGGAGAAAGCATACAGCGCTATGTTACCAATTACAAGCTGAAACTGGTAGAAACGCGCCTGCAGTACAGCGATATGCGGATGAGTGAAATTGTGGATGAACTGGGCTTTACAGACGAAAGCCATCTGAACAGGACATTCAAGAAATACACCGGCATTAATCCTACTGACTACCGGAAAAAAATGTGGGCGGAAAAAAACTACCGCCCGGGGATGAGCGGTTGAGAAAACCTACATGGCCAGCAATACCGCCACATAATGACAGATAGCCGCTGCCAGCACCAGCAAATGCCAAATGGCATGTGTATAGGTATATTTATCCCAGATATAAAAAATAACCCCTATTGTATACAACCCGCCGCCAATGGCCAGCATAACAATTACCGGGAGGGGAAGGCTGTCGAAAAAACGGCGGCCGCCAAATACCATGATCCATCCCATCAGCAGGTAAATGATGGTAGATACAATATCGTATTTCCCCGTAAACCAGATCTTGAACAATACGCCTGCCAGTGTAAGTCCCCATAAGATGGATAGCAGCGTAATGCCAAAGGCATTATTCATATATACCAGCAGGAATGGCGTATACGTGCCGGCTATTAAAAAGTAAATGCTGATATGGTCAAATACCAGGAACAGTTTTTTTACGGCCGGCTCCTGTGTGAGGTGGTAAATAGTGGAGCTGGTAAACAGCAGAATAAAACAGAATGTGTAAATACAGGCGCCTACAATGCCCGGTGTATTATTGTGCGTGGCGGCAATCCCGGCCAGCATCGGCAATGCGCTTACCCCGAAAATGATCCCCAGACCATGTATCAGCCCGTTTACGATCTCCTGTTTACGGCTATATCCCTTTTCATTCATTACAACTGCCATCCGGTTAATTTTTCTGATGTTAACACCTTCCCTGCATCCATATGCAGTATCGGCGCAAAAATAAGTTAATATTGGCCAGTGTGGGGATAGAGTTTATCTATTGAGATATAAAAGGGTTTGTTTTACAGGGGGAGTTGATTCTCAGCATAAATAAGCGTAAGTTAGACCACCAATATTTTCTTCAAAGCACTTCATTCCTGTGGATACGAACGAAATAAATGAAGCCACTATTAAAGAGGCGTTGAAACGCGGCGACAGGGAGGCGCTGGGTTTATTGTTCCGCCTGTATTACCCCCGGCTGCTAGGGTATGCGTGTAAATTTGTGACGAAAGAGGCTGCGGAGGATATTGTGCAGGATGTATTTATACAATTACAGCATAAAGGCTCCGCCGGCGATATACGGCAAAGCCTGCAGGGCTATCTTTTCCGTTCTGTTCACAACAGCTGTGTGGATCATTTAAGGCACCAGATGGTGCATCGCCGTTATGTAGATGCCGCCCTTACTACCCTTTCTCTGGAAGAAGCAGCCTGGTACGACCCGGAAAAGGGCCGGCAAAGCCTGGTGTTCACCGCCGGCGATGAGCAGGTGCTGCAGGCCATAGGGCAGCTGCCGCCAAAATGCCGCGCTATATTGGAGCTCCGGTATAAAGATGGTTTGCGGACCAGGGAAATATCCGGTATCATGGGAATATCTGCCCGCACTGTAGAAACACAACTCTATAAAGCTATGAAGCAACTCCGGTCAAATATTAAAAAGATAAAGATCCTTATCTGGTCGCTGTATTGATCCGCCTCCCCGGCTGGTCAGATTTTTTTTTATCCACGTACGTAGAATTGATTTACTCATCCGTCTTTATATTATCATGGAAGAACAAGATTTTGATTATAACCTCCTTGTTGCGTTTATTGAAGGAAAAGCAGACGCCGGTGAAAAGACGCAGGTACTTGAATGGTTGCACCAGAGCGAGCAACATAAACAGCTGTATTTCCAGGTAAAAGACATCCTCGATTATGCAGCCGCTCCCGGCGTCACCGCTGAGGAAGCAGACCTGCGCTGGCAGGAGATAGCCGCCAGGTTAGCACCTGCGCCGGCCAAAGGGAAAATAGTATATCCATGGTACCGGGTGGCTGCTGCGGTGGCTATATTAATGATACTGACTACGGCGGTATTATATATATGGTTTCCCGCCCGTCCTGCATTGGTAACCCTCACCAATACCGAAGCTGCTCCCAGGGCGGTACGGCTGCCAGATAGCAGCGAGGTATGGCTGTTGAACGGGAGTGAACTGAGTTATACACCGAGTTGGGAAAGAGAAAGGGAAGTAACCCTGAAAGGAACCGCCTTTTTTGAAGTAAGCAAGCATACAGAGTATCCTTTTACCGTGAAAACACAACAAATGGACATCGTGGTACTGGGTACCTCTTTTATTGCCAACAGCAGCCCTACTACCGCTGCAGCAGCAGTAACCGATGGTATGGTTAAGGCGATATTACCTGGGAAAGAATGGACGCTGAAACCCGATGAAGGCGTTATTTTTGAAAACGGGAAAAGCAGTAAGCAGATAGTACACGGCAGCTATTACCGGATGATGAAAGCAGGCTTCTTTGATTTTAATAATACCAGCATCCGGGAAATTGCGGAAATTTTGCAGGTGGTATATGGTTACCAGGTAACAGTCCGTCAGCCGGAGGTATTACAGGAATACAGTATGAGCGGCCATATGGCCATCAGTGATGAAGAAAACCTGCATAAGGCAATTGAAGTGATTATGCACGTAACGATAATAAAAAATGGACAACAAATAATTATTCAACCAAAATAGCGATCAGACGATAAGGAATGAATCAGGAACAATGAACCTGGAAAACGAAAACCAAAATTAAAATCAGATAAATCAAATCCCGTTATGAAGAATTTGCTTCCACTTAAGTGGGGACTGGCACTGCTATGCCTGGCTACCAACGTGTTTGCCGCTGACGACGGCTTACGGCAGAATTTCGCTGTTAACAGCCATAACAGTAATGCCTATACGCCGGAAAGCGGCGGGTTCTCCCGAGATACCCAGCTAACGCTCAAAGTAGCGCTGGAAGAAATATACAGGGTGAAAGGGATCCTGTTTATTTACAACGACCGGCAAATAGAAGGCATCAATTTTCCCAGCCAGTTACTGAAGCTGGAAGTAAAGCCGTTGATCACTGCCATTGATAAAATACTCACGAGCCATCAGCTGCGTTGCAGTAAGCTTAACAATAAGCAGTACCTGATAGTGGCTTTATCAGAAAAAGATGCGCCGGCGGCCCAACTGGCGGAGCAACCCCGTAAGCCTGCAGTGGTCATCTCCGGCAATGTAAGGGACGGTATAGGTAACCCGCTGCCGGGTGTTACGGTAAAGCTCAGTCGCTCCGGTAAAGGTGTTATCACCAATGCCGCCGGTCACTATGCCATCGACGCAGAACCGCTGGATACCCTGGAGTTTTCTTTTATTGGGTATAAAAGACAGGTGCAGCCGGTGCGTAACCGCCTGGAAATGGATATTACCATGGAAGCAGAAGAAGGAGGCCTCAATGAAGTGGTAGTAGTAGGTTACGGTAAGCAACGTAAAATAAGTCTCATCGGCGCGCAAACAGGAATTAAAATTGAAGAGCTCAAACAACCGGTACGTAACCTCAGCACCCTGCTGGCAGGGCGCCTGGCAGGTATTATTGGCGTGCAGCGCAGCGGTGAGCCGGGTTACGACGATGCACAGATATGGATCCGCGGGATCTCTACCTTTACGGACAGTCGCCCGCTGGTACTGGTAGACGGCGTGGAACGGCCTTTCTCCAATATTGACCCCGAAGACATTGAAAGCTTTAACATCCTCAAAGATGCTTCCGCTACCGCTGTATATGGCGTGAGAGGCGCCAACGGCGTGATCGTTATCACCACCAAAGGAGGAAAGGCGCAAAAAACGCAGATCAATGCCGACATCAACAAAGGTATTACCCAGTTTACCCGCCTGCCTCATTATGCAGACGGGGTAACGTACATGAAAATGGCCAATGAAGCTACTACCACCCGTGGCGGTACTGCCCAGTACTCTGATGAAGCCATCCGCAAAACCGCCTCTGGTGAAGATCCTGAGCTGTACCCCAATGTGAACTGGATTGATGAAATTTTCAGGAAGAATGGCAGTAATAAACGCGCCAACCTGAATATGCGCGGTGGTACAGATATTACCAGCTATTATGTTTCTCTTTCTTATTACGATGAAATAGGATTGTTTAAGAGAGATGATCTTGCCAGATATAATTCCGACATAAAATTTACCCGCTATAATTTCACCTCCAACCTGAATATGAAGGTGACTAAAACCACCCGGCTCGAATTTGGCGTACAGGGATATATCGGTAATGGTAACTATCCCGGAACAGGTACAGACGCCATCTTTGATGCTGCCATCAAACTGCCGCCAATTGTGCATCCCCCGAAATATTCAGACGGCAAGATCGGTGGTCAGCGTACCGGCGATGTTACCAACCCATATGACCTGCTCACCCAAACAGGTTATGCCACTGAGTTCAGGAACCAGATCTTTTCAAACATCCGTCTGCGGCAGGATCTTGGCTTTCTTGTGAAAGGGCTTTCCTTTACTTCCATGTTTTCTTTCGACAGCTACAACCTGCATAAAATGGCCCGCACCAAAACGGTGGATAACTGGATCGCCACCGGCAGGGATGCGGATGGTAAGCTGATCTTTGAACAAACCCGTATCGGAAGTAATTACCTGTCGTATGCCAGGAGCAACGGTGGTAACCGCCAGTTTTATACAGAAACGGCCCTTAACTATGATAACACTTTTGGCAAACATCGCGTAGGCGGTTTGCTGCTGTATAACCAAAGCGATAAGATCGATGCTTTTAAAGATGATTTCATTGGCTCTATCCCTCGCCGGCAGCGTGGCCTGGCAGGAAGGGGCACTTATTCCTGGAATGATAAATATCTCGCGGAAGTAAACTTCGGTTATAACGGCTCTGAAACATTTTCTCCCAACAGGCGCTATGGATTTTTTCCCTCTGCAGGCTTAGGCTGGGTAGTATCCGGTGAAAACTTTTTCCAGCCCGCCACTAATGTTATACAGTTCCTGAAGTTCCGCTTCTCCTACGGCCTGGTGGGTAATGGTGAAATCCTGGATGGCGACAATATCCGCCGTTTCGCCTACATCCCAATTGTGGCATCTACCACAGGTTATACTTTTGGAAAAGACCGTAATAACAATTTCAATGGATATGATATCGGCGAATACGCCTCTGATGTAACCTGGGAAACCGCGAAGAAAACAAATCTGGGGATGGAGATCACCACCTTTAGAGATAAGCTGAATATCCAGGTGGATGTTTTTAAAGAGAACAGGAAGAACATTTTCCTGCGGCGCTCTTCCATACCTGCTATGATAGGGCTTCGCAGCAATCCTTACGGTAACCTTGGTAAAACAGAGAATAAAGGTATCGATATCTCGATAGATTATAATTATAAGATAGGCGCCGTACAACTTAATCTCAAAGGTAACTTCACCTACAACAGGAATAAAGTAATTGATGACGATTTACCGGCATGGGCTTACCCGTATCTGGAAAGAAAAGGGCAGAAGATCGGGCAGCGCTTCGGCTACATTGCAGAAGGTTTGTTTGCTGATTCTGCTGAGATATTGAGAAGCCCTGTGCAAAACGGTAACGTACGCCCGGGCGATCTGAAATTCAAAGATATTAATGGCGATGGTATCATTAATGCGTACGACCAGTCGGCCATCGGCTACGGATCTGTTCCCGAAATCGTATACGGTTTTGGGTGTAAATGCAGCATATAAGAATTTCTCCATTGGCCTGTTCTTCCAGGGTATTTCCAATGTGGATATCTATGCCTATGGGGAAGGTTTTGTTCCCTTCCAGCAGGGCGGTACCCGCGGTAACCTGATGGATGTGATCACCGACCGGTGGACGCCGGAGAACCCTAATCCTCATGCGTTTTACCCACGCCTGTCGTTTGGAGATGTGAATGATAATTATAAGCCGAGCACCTGGTGGGTGAAGAACGGTCGTTACCTGCGACTGAAAAACGCTGAAATCAGTTACACTCTTCCCAACTCCTGGCTGAAGCGCGTGGGTGTGCAGCGTTCCCGCATTTACCTGATGGGATACAATATTCTCACCTTCAGCCCTTTCAAACTATGGGATGTGGAGTTGGGAGAAGGTCGCGGTACCAAATACCCGCAGCTCACTACCTATAACGTAGGCGCATCATTTCAGTTTTAAAGCTAAAATCTAAAGGGATGAAAAAAATAACTGTAAAATATACCTTGCTGGCAGTGATCCTGGTAATAGTGGCTGGCTGTAAAAAAGGCTTTCTCGACCAGGTGCCGGATGACCGTATCACCATTGAAGAGATTTTTTCCAGGAAGAGAACAACCGAGGAGTATCTTGCCAATGTATATTCCTATGTAAGAGATGAAAGTAACCAGTGGCAAAGTAATCCATGGACGGGCGCTTCCGACGAGGCGGACATGACCTGGGCCAGGAGCGGCTACAATTCTTACTTTATGAACATCGGCAGCTGGGACCCTACTTCCGGTTTCTTTGACTTCTGGATGGATTATTACAAAGGCATCCGCTCTGCTACTTACTTTATGGAGAATGCCGATAAATGTAAAGAAATACTCGGTCAGCCCGGCGGTGCAGATATCATTAAGCGATATAAAGCGGAGGCACGCTTTCTCCGTGCTTATTTTTATTTTGGATTGCTGCGGCAGTATGGTCCCGTGCCATTACTGGGTGAAAGTATACTGGCGCCGGATGTGCCGTTTGATGAAACACAGATTCCACGCAGCAGTTATGATGAATGCGTGAATTTTATTGCTTCGGAACTGGACCGCGCAGGGCAGGATCTGCCCCTGCAACAATCCGATGAACTGGAATACGGCCGTATTACCAAACCCGTGGCAATGGCCGTAAAGGCAAGAATGCTGCTATATGCAGCCAGCCCGCAGTTCAATGGCAATGCAGATTACGCCAGTTTCAACAACC
Organism: Chitinophaga sp. OAE865; assembly: GCF_040546735.1. Classification (NCBI taxonomy): domain Bacteria; kingdom Pseudomonadati; phylum Bacteroidota; class Chitinophagia; order Chitinophagales; family Chitinophagaceae; genus Chitinophaga; species Chitinophaga sp. OAE865. The sequence goes on from NZ_JBEPOF010000001.1 coordinate 2,766,124, forward strand.
AGGACGGCAAACCATTGGTGAGCACTACCTATGATGTGAATAAATGGCAAAAAGCCGCGGACGCCGCCAAGGCAGTTATTGACCTCAACCTGTTCCAGCTTTACAAAGTAAATGACGCCAGCGGGGCTTATGATCCGTTTACTTCCTGCCGCGATGCGATTATGTCGCCCTGGAATAAGGAGGTGATCTTCGCGCGGGCTGGTAATGGTGTGGATCAATGGGAGGTACACTGTTCCCCGCGCTTTGCCGGTGGCTGGAGCGGCGTTGCGGCTACGCAGCAAATGGTGGATGCGTTTTTTATGGAGAATGGGAAAGCGATTGACGAAACGGGATCAGGATATGTGTCTTCCGGATTTTCCACCGCCGATACCCGCTATACTACTGCCGGAACTTATAACATGTATGTGGGGAGGGAGCCACGGTTTTATGTATGTATTACCTATAACGGTATGACCTGGTTTAACAAAAGTGAAGGAGAGAAGAAAGTAGAGTTGTTCAATACCGGCAATACAGGTAAGAGAGGTACCTACGATTATTCCCGCACCGGTTACCTGGTTCGCAAAAACTATCATCCCGACACATATCCCCGCCTGAGCCGTTATGTATACCGCCCGTTTGTATTGTTCCGGCTTGCTGAAATGTATCTCAATTATGCGGAGGCTTTAAATGAGTCACAGCCAGGAAATGCGGACATCCTGAAATATGTGAATGCCATCCGTGAGCGTGCAGGTATTCCCGCCTTACCAGGAGGCTTACCGCAGGCAGAAATGAGAGCGCGCATCCGTCGTGAGCGCCAGGTAGAGCTGGCGTTTGAGTGTCACCGCTACTTTGATACCCGTCGCTGGAAAATTGCAGAACAAACGGATGGTGGTCCCTTCTACGGAATGGATGTAGATGCCGGCACCAGCTTAACTGATCTTTCTTTTTATAAGAAAACTGTATTTGAAACAAGGGTATTTCAGAAGAAGCACTACCTGTTCCCGATTCCCCAGTCTGAAATAGACAGGAATAAAAAGCTGGTGCAAAACCCGGGCTGGTAAAGCGGATTTGATCGCCTTCGGCGATGGGAAATTGTCTTGGAGCAGGATTACGCTGATTATACTGATTAGTCTGATTTTTATTCTTTGGATTTTTTAAAAGATTTGGGGAGATAAAAGCGCATATACTCGCTCTCATCTCCCCAAATCTTTAAAATCAAAAAAATCCAATCCAATAAATCAGTATAATCAGCGTAATCCTGCTCCAAGACAATTTCCCATCGCCGAAGGCGATCCTCCGCTAATAGATCGGCTTTAACCCTTTCGCTTTCCAGTAGTCGATAATGGGTTGGTAGGGGCCGAATTTGTGCTGCGCTACAGAAAAGGTGTCTGCGAAGGGGCCGTGATCATAATCAATAGCCTTTTCAGCGATATGCGGATAGTCGAAGCTTTTTGGGTCAGGCCGGGAGTGGATCCTGTCATTGTTTACAAATGCGGCTATGTCCATTGCTTCCTGATCGGAGAGGAAGGGTTTGCCGGGAGTTACTTTATCATAAGGCATGTTGTTTTTCAGCCATTCTGCCTGTTTAATGACACGGTGCATGCTGGAACCCGGCTGGTAGGCGGTATTGCCCCACAGCGGCGGATATACATAAGTGCTTTTATCTGCAGTCCATTGTCCTTCTCCGTTGGGACCGTGGCAGCGGGCACAGTTGGTTTGATAGAGCACCTGTCCTTTTTCAGGATTGGCGGCTATATCGGGGAAAGTAAGATGCAGGTTTTTGGCGCCTTTAAAAGGTTTGTTTTTAGGCACAAAGGTGCTGATCCATTTGAAGTAGGAAAGAAATGCTACCATCTCTTTGCCGTCGAGCGGCAGGGGCTTGCCGTTATGCGGCCGCATAACGCAGTTGTTGACCCTTTCCGCCAGCGTAAGCACTTTGCCTTCCCTGCCACGGTATTGCGGGTAGTTGTCGTGCGACGACATCAGGTTAAATGAAAATGCTTTGGTGCCTGCATCCTGGTGACAGTTAGTGCAGTTCATCTTATTGCCGAGATATTTCCCTGCGCTGCCATCGGGACCAATATAACGGGCGGTATTGAGCATCAGTTCCCGGCCGTATTTTACCGATTCGCCAAATTGATCATTTGGTATCAGCGTGGTATCGATGTTGATATAGGAAACGCTATCCGGTTGTACAGGCGCAGTGGCTTTTGTTTCTCCTGTTACGGCTGATCCGCAGGAGGATATCATAGCTATTCCCCAGCAACCAATTCCACAGATCACAATGAAGCTTTTCATGTATAATTTTTTTGTAGTGCACAATTATTGTTCATAGCCTGGCCGGAGGATGTAAGGCGCCAGTTTTTCTGCCGGGATAAATGAAGCCCGGTAAGATGACATGCCGGTTCTCAGCAGCCATAGAAATCTTCCCCCGAAGTTGGTCAGTATTATGGTATTCCTTTTGGTGGCGCATTGCAGCAGGGTAGTATCGCTCACTAAATAACTGCTGCCCATCCGCTCGTTGTAGTTTTCCGGCGGCAGGATGGTATTAATGCGAAGTGTTGCCTGCTTTGTATTCTCATCCAGTTTAAAGGAAAGTGTCCTGGATGTTTTTTTGCTGACGCCGTTATCGAAGAACATCAGTTCGCCATGCTCATTGATATGCAATGCATGCGCCTGGTCAAACAGCGAAGCGGCAGGCAGGTTAAAATCGCCGTTCTTTCCGAATGTCCAGAGGCGTTTACCCGTGCGGGCATCTATCTTCCATATCTGCCCGTTGTTATAAAAAGAAATAAGGTAGTTGCCGTCTGTATCAAACGCGATGCAGTTGGCATGCATCCAGTCTTGTTTTTCTTTTAAGATGTTTTTATCGTTCAGCGGATCCAGCACATCAAACACTGTCCATTTCCATACCTGTTTGCCTTGCCTGTCCAGCACCAGGATACCATCGCCTTTTACGGTATCCTGTTTGCTGCCGCCTTTGCTGCTCAGATCACAGATCCTTTCCTCCACGCAAAGCGTTACAAACTGGTTTGCCTGGTTCACCAGTATTTCATGATGAATGGTTTGTTTAAAGTCCTGCTGCCCTTTTTTTAAATTCGCCAGTGTATCACCTGAAAGAGACAGTTCCATGATCTGGTCGCCATAGCTGGTTTCATAGCCTGGGCCACCCAGCAGGGTAAGAAAAGTGTTGTGCTCCGTAAACCGAGCCACTTTAAAACCGGTGCCGCTTACCTGGTGATACCATACAATATTGCCTTTGGCATTCAGCAGGAAAAGAATCCCCGGATCATCGCGACGGGTAAGCATTACATAGCCTTTCCTGAAAGCGGCAGGCAGCACGGAACTATCGGGGCATACTACGCTGAACATATCTTTCATCCACACCGGTAAACCAAATGTATTGAACGTATAGGTTTTGCTGGGATAAAGATCTTTACCATGTCCGGTTAAAACCCTGTACTCGTAGGCCTTTTCGGGCAACAGGCTGGTGAGCACAATGGTATGGCTGACCCGGTGCTCAGAAAGCGGTGTAACCACGCGTTGCTGTTCCTGTCCTTTTGGCCAGTATTCCACGGCTGCATCTACGGTATCGGTACAGAGGATGACCGTTTTTACCTTGATGGCGTTTTGTCCCTGCGGAAGCAGCGTGATGGAAACAATATCGTTGCCGCCACTGTTCCTGCAGCCGGTCGCAAACAGCAACAACGCTGCCGCCATTGACAGCAATGGCAGCAGGCGTTGTAATTTATTCAATGAGATCATCGATACTGAATAATTTAGAAAAACAGTAACCGCCGTTATTGACGGCGACCATTGTTACTGAGATTTTTGTTAAGATCCGTTTGTGCCTGCGGGTAAGGAAAATATTTATCACGTGCCAGGCTAATGGTCGGTGTTTTTCCTACAGCGGTAAGATATTTATTTACCACGCTTTCATATTTACCCATGCGGATCAGGTCTTGTCTGCGTTTGCATTCAAAGAAGAACTCCCAGCCGCGTTCCTGTAAAATGGCATCCCTTAAACTCTCTTTGGTGAAGGTACCGGCTGCGCCGAGATTGGTGGCATGGGAGCGGTCTTTCACCTGGTTAATAAGCGCGATGGATTCACTGTTGGGGCCATTCAGCTCATTCAGCGCTTCGGCCCTGCACAGCAGGATATCTGCATAGCGGAGAATCGGGAATACGTGGCCATCATAATAAGTAGTAGAGCCGTTGGGATCGGCGAACTTGGTAGTGGCTACATCCGGCATGTAGTAGTACCCATCCGGCGGATTGGTTTGTCCGGGAGGGGCCTGCATGTAGTGTAAGCCATCGGTACCGATATAGTCGGAGTAGAACATTTTCTTACGGTCGTCGGTTGCGCCGAAAGTATTCCAGAAATACCAGGTTAAAGCAAAATACTGCCACCTGTCTGTTACCTGCGGGTTATTGATAGGACCGAAGTGGTTCATGATTTCCACGGCATCTACGAGCGGATCTGCCAGGGCGCTGAAGATACTTTCCTGGCACCATTTATTTTTCTCTGCAAACAGTCCTGCGTAGCTTGGATATAATCCATATCCAAGGGTCATGATCTGTGTGGTGAGGTCCAGCGCTTTTTGCCATTCGTGTTCACGCATATACAATTTACATAACAGCGACAGCGCGGCGCCTTTGGTGGCACGGCCTATATCGTTGCTGCTGTAGATACTGCTGTTTAAATAATCTACAGGAAGATGGGCAGCCGCATATTCCAGGTCGCTGATGATCATCTTATTGATCTCTGCTACCGGTGTGGTGGGTAATGCGGCCTCATAATCAGGTTGTGCGATATTCTTTTCAACGGTTTCTTCTGTGACCACTATCACCGGTCCGAACGCGTCTGTCAGATCCACATAGCCCAGTGCGCGAAGGAAACGCAGCTCAGCGGTGAACTGTTCTTTCTGTGTATCTGTGATGCTGGTCATTTTAGGAATATAATAGAGGGAGATGTTGGCATCTGCCACCAGTTTATACTGGTGCTGCCAGGCAAAAGCCAGGTAGGTATTGGCCGGCGCCCACTGGCAGTCGGACATCAATCCTACGTCGCCGCCCGAACTGGCATGGCCCACATCTGTGGTAAGATCTGAAATGGTGACCTGGAAGCCGGCGTAGTACATCCATGCGTCTGATCTGCCGCTGGGCTGTTTCAGTCTTGAATACACGCCGTTTACAGCGGCTTTGGCATCGCTTAGCGTGAGGAACGCATTGGCATCGGTTAGATAACTGTATACTTTGGGCTCTACCAGTTTCTTGCACGAGCTGGCGCCGAGCAGCAAGGTGGTGAGTGCGATATATGCGTATTTCATTTGTTCCGGAATTTACAGGTTAAAAATTCAATTTAAGACCCGCGGTGAACGTGCGGTAAGCAGGGAAGGCAGTGTAGTCCAGTCCGGACGACAGGTTGGCGTTGCTGCCGCTGCTATTGAGATTGCTGTTCACTTCGGGATCTGATCCTGTATATTTAGTGATGGTGAATAAGTTTTGTACGGACCCGTAAACTTTAATGCCTCTCAGGCTTTTCAGGAAAGTTTTGGCCACCGGGATATTATACCCGAGCATCAGCATTTTGCAGCGCAGGTAGGAGGCATTTTCCACGAAGCGGGAGTTCATTAAACCGCCGTAGGCAATGGCATATCCGTCCCTGGGGATATCGGTGTTCTCGTTGTTGGTGGTCCACCTGTTCAGTGCAGCCTTACCGGGGCCTGATTCCAGCACCAGGCCTGTACCATTATACAGGCTGTAATCCAGTGCGCCCTGGAGGAAGATGTTCAGCTCAAAACCTTTATAGGCAAAGTTGTTACTGATACCATAGATATAATGTGGGTTGGCATGGCCGAGATAGGTACGGTCGTTGGCATCGATAATACCATCGGGCTTACCGGCGGGACCACTGATATCCTTGAATTTTGGATCGCCTGGTTTGGAGTTTGGTTGTGCAGGATGCGCCTCACCGGTTTTTATTACCCCGTCATAAACATAGCCATAGAAAGTGCTGAGCTCACGTCCGGGTTCCAGTTTGGTAAAGTCCATACCACGGCCGCCGTAGAGATTAGCGGTTTGTGTGATCACATATGGCCTGCCGCCAAGATCAAGACAGTTCTGTTTATTGTACGCAATATTCACGGTGGTGTTCCAGGTGAATGCGTGATTGATGATATTTTCTGTAGTAACAGATAATTCCACCCCTTTATTTTCAATGCTGCCGGCATTAACAGTTTGCACGGCAAAACCGTTCCAGTCGCCGATAGGCATATCAAAGATCAGCCTGTTGGTTTTTTTACGGTAGTAATCGATAGTGGCAGAAACCCGGTTGTTGAAAAAGCCCATATCGATGCCCAGGTCCAGCTGTGCGGTGCTTTCCCATTGCAGGTCTTCATTGGGAAGGCGGGTAATTACCGTTCCTCCGTAACTGTCGCTGCCTTCTCCCAGCGATACGTTGGTAGGTCCGAAGAGCGACATATAAATATAATCACCTATCCTGTCGTTACCGGTAACGCCGTAACCACCTCTTACTTTCAGGTTGGAGAAGATATTCAGGTTCTTGATAAAGTCTTCTTCACCTGCTCTCCAGGCGAGGGAGCCGGAGGGGAAAATACCAAAGCGTTTGTTGCCGCCAAATTTTGATGATCCGTCGCGGCGCACGGTTACCGTAGCCAGGTACTTATCTTTCAGTGAGTAATTGATTCTTCCATAGGCAGAAGCCATTTTTGCGGGTATGGTGCTGCTGGTGCTCGACAGCCGCTCGGTGCCTGCTTCCAGGTTGTGGTAAAGGAAGGCATCGGTGCTGAATTTCTGTACCAGGGAATAATGTTTCTGGTATTTATCGGACTGGTAAGATACCCCTGCCACTACATTAAGGGAGTGGATGGTGTTAAATATTTTACGGTAAGTAAAATAGGCTTCTACCAGGTTGCGGGAAACAGCCAGGTCATTTAAACTGGCTTTGCCCTGTACCTTTTCACCATCTACCAGGTCGCGGGGAAGATAGGTGCCTTCTTTGGTGGTGGTATATTCTGTACCGCCGTTCACACGGAAGTTAAAACCATCCAGGATCTGGTAATCTGCATATACGTTAAAATTCACTTTATTCTCGAACCGGTCGTTGGTAGGGGCCATCAGCCATGCCAGCGGGTTATCCCTTCCTTTGAACCGGGCATAGGTGCCGTCGTCGTTGTACACGGGGATGGCCGGTGAGGCGGTGATAACGCCGTACATTACATTGGAAGGCACAATGTTGCCATCATAGGTTTTGAAGTTGGTATAAGCATGTGATGCGTATACGCTGGCTCCTGTTTTAAACCGTTTTGCGAATTGCTTATCGTAATTGAGTCTTACAGAATACCTTTCGAAGGAAGTATTTTTCAGCGCACCATCCTGTTTGAAGTAGCTGCCGGATAATGCTACCCTGTCTTCCGCCGTACCACCGCTTACGCTCAGGTTATGGCTTTGCACAATACCCGGGCGGGTAGCCAGTTTAAACCAGTCGTTATCCCGGCCGCTGGCGAGGTCGGCAGCCGTATAAAACGCCGGTTGTCCTTTTTCGATGGCTTTGGCGTTGGTGACCTGCATATTTTCCAGGCCATTCATTTTATCATATTCCTTCACGATCCTTTGTGTGCCATAGTAGCCATCATACTGGATGGCAGCACGGCCGCTCTTGCCTCTTTTGGTAGTGATCATGACCACACCGTTGGCGCCGCGGGCGCCGTAAATAGCGGTGGAGGAAGCATCTTTAAGGATCTGTATATCGTCGATGTCGTTCGGGTTGATGTCTTTTCCCGTTTCGGAAGGGAAGCCATCTACCACGTATAAGGGCTCGTTGGTGGATTTAATGGAGTTGCCGCCGCGGATGCGCACAATGGTTTGTCCGCCCGGTGCGGCGTTCGACTGGCTCACCTGCACGCCTGCAGCGCGGCCCTGGATGGCCTGTGCAGCATTGCTGGTAACACCGCCCAGGTTCATATCTTCGCTGGAAATGGAGCTGATGGAACCGGTGAGGTCTTTCTTTTTGGTAGTACCATAACCCACTACTACTACATCTGTAAGGTTAGATACTTCTTCAGAAAGCGTTACTTTAAAGCTGATGGTTTTACCGTCAAACTTCACCGACCAGGTTTTAAAGCCCACCATGGAAATTTCCAGTGTTTCCCCGGGGTTGGCATTGATTTTAAAGCTGCCGTCGGTATTGGTAACGGTGCCGAGCTTAGTGCCTTTTACTGTTACTGTGGCGCCGGGCAGGGGCTGGCCTTTATCGGTAGTGACCACGCCATGTATCTCAATGGGTGGCGGCGGCGTGGTAGCCGGCTGCGCTACAGGTTTTGTTTTTACGATGATAGCGCCTCCTTCAATACTATAAGTAAGGGGCTGGTTGCGCATAAAAAGATTCAACGCATCGTTTACAGGCATGTTGCTCACTGTGATATTAGCCCTTCCTGTTTTTTCCAGCAAGGCTTCATCTGCCAGGATATTGAGGCCGGTTTGTTTGTTGATTTCCCGGAATACCTCTTTGGCGGTAGCATTTTTCATCGACAGGTTTACTACCTGGTCCGGCGCTGCGCTCAACTGTGCCGTGGTAGCGAAACATAGCAGGGCCAGGAACTGACCTGCCTTTAGATGTTTGGTCAGACGCCGGTTGCTTTTACACCGGTAACTGGCAATAGTACGTAATTGCATACTTGTGCTGAGTTTTGATTGATAGAATGGTTTGGTTGTGCTATCTTCTTTTACAAGTCATTTGTTACAATGAACATTCCCTTTATACTATACTGGTTGATACAATTGTTCACCTCCAGGCTTTAATCGCCCTGTATAATCAGTTTTTTTCCTTCTAAGCGGTAATTGACATCGTTGGCATTCAGCATTTTTAAAACATTCACCAGGCTGCTGCGGCGGCTGATCATCCCGAAAAATTTCCTGGGTCTGAGCTGGCCTTCATATACGATCTCCACGTCGTACCAATGGGAGAACTGTCGCAGCACAGTGGTCAGATCTGTGCTCTCGAACTGGAAGTAGCCTTCTTTCCAGGCAATTATTTCCGCGGTGTTTACACCGGTTATTTTTTTTACGTTGCCGTTGGGGCTTATCTGCGATTGCTCACCAGGCGCCAGTTGTATACTTCCTTTTCTACTGTTTACCTTCACCGCGCCTTCCAGCAGGGTGGTATTGATAGTGGCTTCATCAGCATAGGAGTTGATATTGAAGCTGGTGCCCAATACATCTACCGTTACCTGGTTTACCAGTACGCGGAAAGGCCGGCGGGCATCGTGTGCAACTTCAAAATACGCTTCCCCATTAAGCTCTATCCGGCGTTCCTCCCCGGCAAAGGTGGCGGGGAAGCGGATAGAAGAAGCGGCATTCAGCCATATTTTGCTGCCATCGGCCAGTACCAGCGGGTATGTTTCCCCCGGGCCGGTGGTGAGCGTGTTATAAATGGGCGTGTTGTTGGTTCCCTGTGTTTTAACATATACCAGTTGCCCGCCCTGGTTATGTACGGCGCTGCTGCCCTGTTGTGCCAGTTGCTGTATACCGGCGCTGTCCAGTACTATTTTTTCCCCGTTAGCCAGGGTGAGCACGGCCTTATGCCCTCCCGGCGTTGCAGCCGGTGTAGCTTTGTTCGTGTTGATAGCTACTGTAGTGGCCACCGGTTGCCGGAAAAGGTATACCGCCGGAATGGTGAGGCCCAGTATTACCACTGCCGCCGCTGCCAGTTTAAACCGGCCATAGTTCCTCCGGCGGGAGAGTGATATTACCGGTGCGCCCTGTATATGCTGTAACAGCTCTTTCCGGACCCTGTCGCCGGGTTCGCCGGAGTAAGAGCCATCACCAGGTTTTACCTGCCGGAATGCCGCCTGCATTTCGTTGAGGAGGGTACGGCCGGAAGCGTCGTCCCGCAGGTAGTCCATCAGCTCAAGGGCTTCCTGGGGACTACAGGTCCGTTGTTGCCAGCGTTGCAGCAATAACCGGTAATATTCATTGTTCTTTCCTGTAGGCATATCTATACTATCCCAAAAAAAGAAGATAGGGTGGTTGGGGGAGAAAAAAAATTACCTGGAGTGATCCAGCAGGAGGCCGGAAACTAAAAGCAGGGGAAGAATACCGTCTGTATTGGTATAAAAGAAGAACTTAATGCTTTTCATGGCCAGCACCATATGTTCTTTTACGGTGTTACGGGAAATGCCCAGTTCTACGGCCACTTCCTCATAGCTTTTGCTTTCTTCCCGGCAAAGCCTGAATACCTTCTGCCGCTGTGGCGGCAGTTGCGCTATGGCCTGGTGCAGTAAAGATTCATATTGTTTCCAGAGCAGCCGGGTATCTGCATCTTCTGTCTGGTGCTGTAATTCCTGCATCACCTGTAAACGGAGGGCTGCATCGGCGCTGATCTTCTTTAAGAGTTTAAACACATGATTCCGGGTAATACGGTACAGGTAACCGCTGAACGATAATTCAGGGTTGATCCGCTCCCTAATCTCCCAAATCTTTATAAACACTTCCTGTAGTGCATCTTCGGCCAGTTCCGGGATATTGATGAAGTGGAGTATATAAGTGTAAAGTGAGGGATAATACTGATCATATAGTGCTATATACGCTTCGGTATCCCCTTGCTGCAGCCTTTGCAGCAGAACAGCTTCTTCATTGCCCACTGGATTCTCGATTTGATGACTAAAATAAACAATTGGCGGATAATTCGCGTAAAAATTTCGCGGAGTTTGTCTGACTCAGGATTAAACTGATTACGCTGATTACGCTGATTTGATTTTGTAATGATTATAAAAGAATTAAGGAGATCTAAGCGAAAGTATGTACTGCCCCCTAAAAGTTAGACACTTTTAGGGGGCATTTTTTATGGATAAACGCAGGAAATACAGTTTTGAGCAAAAATTAGCAATTGTGAGGGCAGTTTGGAATGATCATCAGTCCGTTAGTTCAGTGGCCAGACGTTATGGATGTAGTCGTTTTTGTATCCAACAATGGCTTGAGCATTATCGAATCGCAGGTAAAGCAAGCCTAAAGTTGCAGGTTGGTTTAAAGGTGTACACGAGTAGATTCAGGGTCAAAGTAGTTGAGGAAATTTTAAATAAGCCCTTATCTTTGATGGAGGCCAGCGCTATTTTCGGTATCTCAAGTGCTCCTACCATCTATAACTGGTTATGTATATACAAGCGTGAGGGCCGCCAGGGATTACTAATGGTGGGAAGTGGTCAAAAGAAACAACCCATGAAACGTAAAACATCGAAAGTAGATCAGAACTTAACAACTGAACAACAAGAATTAGCAGCCCTGAAAGCGGAAAATGAATGGCTGCGCACCGAAAATGCGTACCTAAAAAAGTTGGATGCCTTAATGAAGGAAGAACAAGCTCAAAACAAAAAGAAAAAAGAGCAAAAGCCATCAGGGAATTAAGGCGCGATTACAACCAGGATCTGCTTTTAAAAGCAGCAGGGATGGCAAGAAGTACATTTTACTATTATCAGAAAACGCGACAAGACAAAAGAACAAATCTAAAAACTCAAATCCTGCAGATTTATCATCATCATCAAGGCAGATATGGCTATAGACGAATTATGCTGGCTGTAAGAAAACAAGGCATCATTGTTAACCATAAAACTGTACTGCGAATCATGAGAGAATTGGGGATTAAGTCATTGGTAAAAGTAAAGAAGTACAAATCCTATAAAGGGGAACTTGGTAAAATAGCCCCCAATCTGCTACAACGTAATTTTTATGCTGCCAAGCCCAATCAGAAATGGGTAACAGATGTAACGGAGTTTAGTGTAGGAGGGGAAAAATTGTATTTATCACCAATCATGGACTTATATAACGGTGAAATAATCAGCTATACATTGGATAGACATTCCAGAGGTAATCAGACTGTAGAAATGCTAAAGAATGCCTTGACTAAGCTGCCAAAAAAAACAAAATTAATCATTCACTCTGATCAGGGATGGCAATACCAAATGAAGGCCTGGCAACGATTATTTAAGGGCAATAAAATCAGGCAAAGTATGTCTAGAAAAGGGAATTGCCTCGATAATGCAGCTATGGAAGGCTTCTTTTCAATATTGAAGTCAGAGTTGTTTTATCTGAAAAAATATGATTCCATAATTACACTGGAAAAGGATATTCGAGAATATATAGAATATTATAATAATGATAGAATCAAATTAAAACTAAACGGCTTGAGTCCAATACAATATCGAACTCAAGCCGCCTAATCAAAAAAAGTCTAAACTTTGGGGTGCAGTACAAGTATCCGCTTAAATCTCCTCAAATCCTTTAAAATCCAAAGTAATCAATCAGCGTAATCAGCGTAATCAGTTTAATCCTGAGTCAGACAAAATCCGCTTAAGAGAACACCGCTGCATATTCCGCTGCAAAGGAGGCGAAGTTGCGCGCCGGCTTCCCGGTGATTTCCTGCACTGTGGAGGAAACGGCCGCCGCTTCCCCACGGGCGTAGTGGGCATAGTCTTCAATCAGTCCTTCGGCCTGCCAGGCGGGAAAGCCGGCGTGTAAGAGGGCGGGCAGCAGTTCATTTTCAGTAACGTTAATGTACCGGATAGTGCGACCCACCGCCTCAGACAGGATGTTGGCCAGCGCGGTATGAGTAAGTGCTTCCGGTCCGGCGATATCGTATGTTTTGCCTGCATGCCCGTTGCCGGTGAGTGTGGCAGCTGCAACAGCGGCAATGTCGCGGGTGTCTACCAGGCTTACCGGAGCGTTGCCGGCGGTAGCAAAGAATTGATGCTGTGTGTTAATGATCTCCCGGAAGCCCAGCAATCCCTGCATAAATAAATTGGGCCGCAGGAAAGTATATGCCATACCGGAACGGTGGATCTTTTCCTCCACAACGGCATGATACCGCAGGAAACGCACCGGCGAATGCACGCTGGCATGCAGCTGGGAAAGTTTCACGATATGTGGCAACCCGCTTTTAACAGCGGCGGTTACAAAATTGCTTTGCAGTGTTTCCGCTTCTTCAGAAGAGTTAGTGAGCAGGAAGGCTTTTTCCATACCCTGCAGGGCATGAGCCAAACTGCCTGCATCGTTAAAATCGCCGGTCACTATTTCTGCACCGGGCAATGCAGCAATGATGCCTGCGTTATTGTCTGCCTTCCGTACCATGGCGCGGAAAGGAATGCCCTGTGAAGATAAATGTTTGGCCAATGTAGTACCAATATGCCCGGTAGCACCGGTGATCAGGATGTTTGCCTGTTTCATAGCTGTATGTTTTTTTTCTGATGTAAAATTCCGTTTTCCGGCAGGCAGGAAATTGTAAGAAAACGAAGCGGAGTTTGTCGGACTCAGGCTAATCATCTTAATCATCATCATCCTGAGTCAGACAACCGGGACAGAAGTTGCCGGGATTTACTATCTTCGCCCCCGGTTCTTTATGTATTACTCATCGAAGCAAATAATGGTTCCCGCTGAAAAGCGGGATTAAAAGGGAACTGTGTGCAAATCACAGGCTGTCCCGCAACTGTAAGCTTCCGGCAGTGTTTATGCACTGCAGCTGGTAAATAGTATGCCACTGTTCCGCAGGGAATGGGAAGGTGTTTACCGGTGGAACAAGCCAGGAGACCTGCCTTTATTTCACTTTGACAATGCTTTCGGGGATTGAAGCGTGTCAGGTTTCGGTACAGGTAATTTACACAGAACAGGCAACGTGCATGATATAATTATGCATGATGATGCACTTGTTCCGGTAAATGTGCCATACCTTCTCCTTCCCGTATAATATCTTCCAAAAACATTGCTGTACTATATAAGAGCGTGAACATCATGTATCACCTTTTAAACAATCAGTAATGATTATCCACAACTTAGGCTATCCGAGGATAGGTAGCCAGCGTGAATTGAAGAAAGCCTGCGAAAGCTACTGGGCAGGCAAAATTACCCTTGATGAATTACAGGCAGTGGCCCGTGCCATCCGTTTGCAACACTGGGAATTGCAGCAGCAGAAAGGGATAGACCGGATTCCCTGTAACGATTTTTCCTATTACGACCAGGTGCTTGATACCTCTCTTATGGTAGGCGCCATACCAGCCCGTTATGCGCCATTGCAGGAAAAAAAGATCCATGAAACGGACCTGCTGTTCGCTATGGCGCGCGGTTACCAGCGCGATGGGGATGATATCACCGCTATGGAAATGACAAAATGGTTTGATACCAATTATCATTATATCGTTCCGGAATTTGCGGCCAACCAGTCATTTCACTTTTTCTCCCGTAAAGTGATCGATCAGTTCCTCGAAGCAAAAAAGGATAACTATGCAGCAAAACCAGTGATCCTGGGTCCTGTATCATTCCTGTTGCTGGGTAAGGAGAAATCAGCCGGCTTTCATCGTTTATCACTGATCGGTAAATTGCTGCCGGTATACATGGATGTGCTGGCGCAGCTTATCAAAGCCGGTGCTGACATGGTACAGCTAGATGAGCCCTGCCTCTCGCTGGACCTCGACGAAACGGCGCTGCAGATATTTTCAGATACTTACGCTCAGCTTCATGCGGCATTTCCCCGGTTGCATATTTTCCTGGCCTCTTATTTTGAATGCTACGGGAAGAACCTGCCGGTAGTTTTGTCGCTGCCTGTGCAAACACTGCACCTCGACCTGGTTCGCTGTCCTTCCCAGCTGGATGATATCCTGGCAACATCCGTTGCGGATACTTCTTTACGGCTCTCACTGGGGATAGTGGATGGCAGGAATATCTGGAAGAATAATTATGAAAGATCTTTACAGCAGATACAAAAAGCAGTAAGCACACTGGGAGAAGAACGTATAGCCATTGCTCCTTCCTGCTCATTGCTGCATGTGCCCTGCGACCTGGACAATGAAACCAGCATTTCTCCCGAAATTAAGAACTGGATGGCCTTTGCCAAACAGAAGCTGCAGGAACTGAAAGACCTGCGTGATATCATGAACGGCAACACCGCTTTGCTGGATACCAACAAAGCTGCCATCCACAGCAGGGCTACTTCGCCGCTGATCCACCGGGAGGAAGTGAAAAGCAGGATAGCGGCGTTCACTGCCGCCGATGCACGCAGGAAGAGCGCCTTCCCCGTACGTCAGCATATCCAGCAGGAACAATTCAAATTGCCATTGTTCCCTACCACTACCATCGGCTCTTTCCCTCAAACAGATGATATCAGGCAGCTAAGGGCGCGCCTGAAAAAGGGAGAGCTTACCACTGTACAATATGAAGCAGCCATTGAAAAGGCTACTATTGAAGTGATCCGCTGGCAGGAGGAAATAGGCCTGGATGTATTGGTGCATGGCGAGTTTGAACGCAACGATATGGTGGAATATTTTGGAGAACAACTGCAGGGGTTCCTGTTCACCAAAAATGGCTGGGTACAAAGCTACGGCAGCCGTTGTGTAAAGCCGCCGGTTATTTTTGGAGATGTAAGCCGCCCGGCAGATATGACCGTTCGCTGGAGCAGCTTTGCACAGGCCCATACCGGAAAGCTGATGAAAGGAATGCTCACCGGTCCCGTTACTATTTTACAATGGTCGTTTGTGCGCGATGATCAGCCCCGTTCTGTTACGGCCAACCAGATCGCATGGGCGATCCGAGACGAGGTGGTGGCACTGGAGCAGGCAGGCATTAAAGTGATACAGATCGATGAACCGGCTATCCGCGAAGGATTACCTCTGCGTAAGGAAAATCACGCTGCTTACCTGGAGTGGGCAGTACAGGCGTTCCGTATTTCTGCCAGCGGCGTGAAAGACGAAACGCAGATCCATACGCATATGTGCTACAGCGAATTCAATGATATCATTGAGCATATTGCAGCAATGGATGCAGATGTAATTACCATTGAAACTTCCCGTTCACAAATGGAATTACTGGATGCCTTTGCTGATTTTAAATATCCTAACGAGATAGGCCCCGGCGTATACGATATCCATTCTCCCCGGCAGCCATCTGCGGAGGAAATGATTACATTGCTGGAAAAAGCCGCTGTTACGCTGCCGGTAAGGAACCTGTGGGTAAATCCTGATTGCGGGCTGAAAACCCGCAAATGGCCGGAAACAAAAGCAGCTTTGGCAAATATGGTACGTGCAGCGGAAGTAATGAGAACAAGAGCCGCTTCGGCAAAATAGATTTTAACTGGCCTATTCCAACTGGTACTATTGTGGAATTGATCGGTAAAATAACAGAAGTGGGAATACCAGCGTGAAAGTGCTGGTAGAAATTTATATTGAGGAGATGTATTCCGATTCCCGGGAAAAGGCTATCACAGGAACTTTCAGCCTGGCGGCCATTGGTGATGATAAATTGCCGGTAAGCGTGAAATAGTCAAAAGGTAAAGGGTGATCCGGGTTAACGGATCACCCTTTTTATATTCATCGGATATTATTGCAGGTTAAGGTCTTTTACTCCAAGAACTTCCGTAGAGATCTCTCCCAGCCACCCGGCTTCTGCGCGGATTGCCGTTTGTACCTTGATAAAGTTGATCCCTTTGAGCTTTACGGGGCTGCCGTTTTTATCTACAGCCCAGTCCAGTTTTATTTTTGCGTCGGTATCTTCATTCGCGTGGTTATCGGCATAACCCCATGAGAAAGCAGGTGAAACGTAATATGGCGAGAACGGATCGCCGGAGGTATTTTTGATATTGCTATCCGTAAGCTTAGTGCCGGTGAAAGTGATGCTATCGCCCTTCCACTGCGGGTAATAAGATTGATCGTGGAATACATTCCTGGCCAGGTAACCGCTGTCACCCTTGTTATCTTTCCAACGGATATACTCCGTATCGCTGGTATACGGATCATCGGGGTTGGTTACCCTGTCTTTTGCTTCGTTGGGTCTATAATAAGTGACCTGGTAGTTCCTGATAGTTTTGGAACTATTGTATTCAGAACCGGCAATTTCATACCATTCATCATCAGGTAAGCCATTCTTATTGGCATCAACTGATACGGAGATAACGCCCGGTTCTGCGAACTGGTTAAAGGCATTGCCCAATACAACAAAGGAATATTCACCGGGCACATTTTTGATGGTGTGGTCAAATCCCATCACTACATAACCACCAAATCCTCCCAGTGAGATCATTTGTTCTTTTCCTAAAGCTGCCAGGGCATAATCGGCCATCTCTTTATCGGAGTCGCCTGTTTTCCAGGCAGGCAGTTCGTTGGTGAACTGACCGGGTGCAGGGAAATATTCAAAGACTTTGGTCACTTTATTCAGGAAAGGACCGGTAGGCTCCGGGTCTTCGATGATCTCTTTTTTGTCTTTGGAGCAACTGCCCAGTATCACTGCGAGAAGCAGTACAGCGGGTAAAAATTTACGTTTCATTGTATAGTTTTAGTTGGTTATAATTATCTGGTACCGGAAACAAAGGCAATATGGGCAGGTATTTCACCGGTGGTAACTGACCATTTCTTTTTTCCCGCAGGAGAAAAGCAGTAAAGAACGCCGGAAGACACATAGTCTTTCGCATCTGTCAGGAAAATTTCCCTGGTAGCCGGGTTTACCCCGATGCCGTAAGGCATGCGGATAGTTTTATCTGTGCCATCTGTAATGAAATTGGTGTTCAGTACGGTTTCTGTTTTTACATTCACCATGTTATAGGTGATGGTCCATTTGCCGGTATTATAGCTGAAAACGGAGCCATATACATAAGCTGTATCGCCGGAAATCCACAGGTTACTCACCGGGATATCAAACTGTTTTTTTACCGCATCTGTTTTGGTATCTATTAAAAAAAGACGGGAAGGTATATTGTAGTAGTCACCTCTTGAAGTAACATAGATATCCCCATCGGTGTCTGCCTTGAGACGGTCGAGGTTAATAGCAACATCAATCTTTTTTATCTCCCTAAAAGTATTTAAATCTATAACTGATACCGTGCGGTCGTAGTTGGGTACACGGTATCCGCCGGAATTGGCCACATACAGCTTATTGCCTACTACTGCCATTTCTTCCGGCTGATAGCCAACAATTACCTTGCGTGTGATTTCCAGGGTAGCGGTATCTATTTCCGCTACAAAGCCGATAGGCGCGTTGGGCTCTATCAGCACAGGGCCCGCATAGGAGCTCACATATGCTTTACCGTTAGCAAAGGTGATATAACGGCAGTTGAGGATATTGATCTGTTTGATCCGTTTGGTGCTTGCTGCATCCATCACTTCCACCTTATTGGAAATATTGATCACCGCATAGAGTTTTGAGCCGTATATGGTCAGGTCATTGCCCACATCCCCCAGTTCTTTCACTGCTGCAGGATTGGCGGTAGCATAGATATTGCTTTTGTAGATGCCGGTGGTATAATCATAATAATCCAGGGTGGATTTGTTACTTCCCATATTGCCTTCATTCAGGAGATAAAAGCCATTGTAAGCGGATCCAGGCTTTGCAGTATCCACCGGTGTTACTTCCGGCGGAACAATTCTGTCGCCTTTCCGGCAGCCGGTGAGGGCCAGTCCTGCGAGGATGATCACTGATATTATATTCCTTAACTGTTTCATCATGGTAGATGCATTAAATGTTTACGGTTAAAATGAAGCGGTAATTTCTTCCCGGCATGGGGTAGCTGATCACCACTTCATAAAACTGGTTGGCGAGGTTATTCACCTGCGCGGTTACATGAAAGCGTGTGTGCTTACAGGTGAATTGCCTGCCCAGTGAAATATCGCTGGTATACCAGGGCTCCACGTAATTCTTTGGTTTATTTTCCTTGCTATTATATCTTTCCCCGGTGTAGATGAAGCTGTAATTGGCTTCCCATTGTTTATAATCGGCGCCCAGTATGAGGGAGCCGCTATGGCGGGGAATATAAACGATCTGGTCGCCGTAGAAACTATCCGATGGATCGGTGAAGTCCTGCGCACGTTGATAGGTATAAGTAAGCTTTGTGCTGAATTGAATTTGTTTTTTTATCAGCCAGATGGCTTTGGCTTTTACATCCAGCCCTTTTATTTTTACAAATCCCAGGTTCTCCATCTGCCAGCTTAGCATGCTGGCGCCGGGAACGGCTACTATCTTATCTTTCACCTCGTTATAGTAAGCATCTGTTTCTATACCTGCCTGTGTGATCCAGCTGTTGGTAAAGGTTTTGTTCCAGGTAAACCCTGCATCGTATTGTGTGGCAAATTCCGGTTCCAGGAAGCGGTTGCCTATTTCTGTATAATACAGGTCGTTGAATGTGGGCATGCGGAAGATGCGCTTATAAAATCCACGCAGCCTGAAATCCGCTGAGCGCGTGGGTTGCCAGGAAACAAATACAGCGGGTGTGAATTGCTGTTGGTAAGGAGCTGCTGCATTTTTCTTTACGGTTTCATTCACAAAGGTGCCCAGTATGCTGGCCTGTGCGCTGAACCGGTTGAAGCTGATATTGGTAGCAACGGCAGCTAGGGTGGTGTACCGGGTAGGATAGCTGAAATTTGTAAGATCGGCATCCAGCCGGTTCCACTGGAAATCGCCGGAAGCGGCAATGGTCCACCAGTTGGTGAGGGCATACTGGTGCGCCATGGAAAAATACATTTCATACTGCCGGTAATGATTGTCGATATAGAGACGGGCGGTATCCGGGGCCAGGAACCGCGTATAGTCGTACGCGTATTTCCCGTTCAGCAGGATGCTGTAACGTTTGGTAATATCTTTCCGGAAGCTGGATTGTATAAAGATATTCTGATCCCATTGCCGGTCTACATGCCCGAATACGCCGTTTACAATAAAGCCTGGCAGGCCGCGTTCCGATTGGTAATAGTATACTTTTGTGTTCCATTCCCCTCCATTCAGCAGGCCGTTAAAACCGCCTTCCACCCGAACGGCATTCACATCGCCGTTTGTACGGTAAGCGCTGGTATCATATACAAGGTGCCCGTTATCGTCGCGTTTCTGGTAGGAGAATTTATACCTTCCGGTAGCATTGATCCATTCGGTGCTGAAAGAGGCAGACACTTTGCTGCTGATCTTTTGCTGCCATAAGAGGGAGGGATTAAACAGGCCGAAAGAACCGGTTTTTATAGTGCCCCTGAGATGTGTTTTTTCGTTTGCTGTGAATTTAGGTTTGAGAGAAGTGAGATAGATGGCGCCGGCTGATCCGAAGTCTTTTGCCGGCTGGAAGATATTGCTCTTTTGCCCGTTGTAGAGGGCGATTTCTTCCATGTTATCCAGCGAAAACTTTCCAAGGTCTACCTGCCCGTTCTGCGCATTGCCCAGTTGTATGCCATCATAGAATACGCCTACCTGGTTAGTACCCATGCTGCGGATATCAACGGTTTTAAGCCCGCCTATACCGCCATAGTCCTTCACCTGCAGACCGGCAAAAAAACGGATAGCATCCGCTACGGAGTGGCTGCCCAGCCGCTCCAGTTCCTTTGCCTGCATTTTCTGCCCGGGGCTTACTTCCCTGGCAGTCCGTGCTGCGGTTACGGATACCTCCCGGAGCTTTTTGGCGGCTACAGTGTCGGCCTGCTGCGCGTACGCACCAACTCCTCCGCAGAGCAATACCAGCAACATTGCGGCGCCCGCATGTTTTTTGAAACGCATCATTCCCAAGCCTGTTAATATTCCATCAACAGCTTTCGCACTAAGAAAAATAAATCTGGAAAGAGACAAGTACAGGCAATGCCTGCAGATTGAATGTATTCCCAAGCTTCATTCCACGAAAGCTTAAAAAAATAGTGGTATGGCAGGTATTCTGACTTATCTCTGCTTTGGGCGACCTTCCCATTGAATGTTCAACAGTGGTCTGACTGGCGATGCCCTGGCATTGTATGAGACTTACAGCAGCGGGACTGTCCGGGATTTTCACCCGAGTTCCCTTTTAATCAGGCATTATCCGGGATGGACATGCCTGAACCATAGCGGGGCAAAAGTAGGTTATTATTTGGTCGATTCAAAAAACGGGTTGGATAAGTCATTCCGGGACGGGAAATACCCGCATTAACAAATTATTTGGCAGCTGCTTCCTCACAGTTGTCTTTGCGCCGGGTATCTATCAGGTATTGTATTTTCCACCCATCAGGGAACTTCACCATTTGAAAGGAGTCTACCCCGCAATGTGAAAACTGTCCCTTGAAATAGAAGTGGTAAGGCACCCATACAGAGGCCAGGCGCCCGTCCAGCAGGAGGGAGCCAAAAACAATACGCTCGTCGGCGGCGTTGGCTGGCAGTTTGGCAATATGCGATGCAAATTCAGAAACAGGCATGGTATGCACTGTTTCATTGCCGGCTTTATCTTCCGTCACCGACTGCAATTGCGCGCCCGGTGCGAAACAGCCGGCAATCCCGGCGCTGTCTGCATGAAGCATGGCCGTGAATAGCCGCTGGATAGTGGCTTTTATAGCGTCTTCCTGTGTTTGGGCATGCAGGGAAGTGCCTATGCTGAGCAGTATAAGGCTGAATATAACAGGTCGCATTTTTTCTTTGTAATATACTGATTTTACAGGCGATAACCGGTGCTCCTCCTTTCCCCCGGGGAAGGCCGCGACGGGAAATATAGTCAACATACCGGGAAATGCAGATACCTCCACCCATTACCACCGGCCTACCTTTACCGATATTAGTTCAAATAGTTAAAACATTGCTTATGAACCGCAACAAATCGGCCTGGTTATCTATAGCGACATTGCCTCTCTTTATTGCAGCCTGCAGTAAGGATAATGATAATGCGCCGCAAACAGGCACACCTGCAACTATCACTGTAGAGAATGTATTAGATGCAAAACCGCTGGTGGAGTCCGGGACCTTTAAAAATGAGGGCGCCTCGCCTGTGATCATGCCTGGTGAATCCATCTCTTTCCGGTTTTCAGCAGCAAAAGGGCAAGCCCTCTCTTTTGCTACTATGTACGGTTGGTCAAATGACCTGTTCTTTGCACCGGCCAACCCGGGGATAAAATTATATGAAGACAATGGCACGCCGATAGAAGGGGATGTTTCCGCCCAGGTAAAACTGTGGGATAATGGCACACGTATTAACCAGGTGCCCGGCGCCGCTGTTACACACCCCGGCACCGGCGAAACGGCTCCGAAGAATATTACAGAAGTGGCCGGAATGGATGCCCAGGGAAACAGCTATGCCGCGGCATCTGCCCTGATGAAAGCAACGCTTCACTATGAGGGTAATTCCACCTTTACGTTAACGATAAAGAATACTTCCGGGGGCAGTTCCAATCCAACGCCATTCAGCCCGGGCGTATGGGCCATTTCATACATCGCCGGGGGAAACCTGTTAAATCCCAATCCATTATTTGAAGCAGGTAAACCTACTGCAAACGGGTTGACAAACATTGCCGAAATGGGCGATAACAGTATTCTTGGCGAATATATTAAAGGGCAAACAGGCATTTTTACACCCCTTTCACCGGTATTGGTAGTGGTGTATAACGGTATCGATAATCCCATTTATAAAATTGGAGAGAATGACCGTGGTAAAGGATTAAAGGAACTGGCGCAGAAAGGAGATGCCAGCGGACTCGCGGCATATCTTAAAACCGTAAGTGGTGTAAAGGAGGTCTATATATTACCGGCAGCTAATTCTACCGTATTGTTGCCAAAAGCAGGCGGTCAGGCAGGCAGCAGTGTTTCGCAGCAACTGAAAGTAGCTAAAGGCGACAGAATAGCCATTGCTACTATGTATGGGTTCTCTAACGACTGGTTCTTCGCTTCAAAAGATAACGGCGTTGATGCAACTCAGAAAGGTGATATATCTTCTTCTGTTGCGCTTTACGATGATGGCACTGCCGTGAATCAATTCCCCGGAGCAGGCATTACACAATTTAACCTGGCAGGCACCCCGCTGGAAGAAAGCAAGGTAATTGAAGAAGTGCCCAATCCCAATGCTTTCACCACATTGCCTGCAATCACCGGTATCATAAAAGTAACGCTTCAATAATCCTTTAATATTTCCGCCGGCAAAGAAATTGGCGTAGTAAATTTTATTAACAGTAAAGAAAGAAATAATGAAAGCAGGTAAAATGATTGGCCGCAGGGGAATGTTAATCTCTGTTTCTATGGGTATGTTGCTGTCACTACCGGCAGCAACAGCATGGGGGCAGCAAATGGAGCGTAAAACGGCATTAATACCAGTTGAAAGTACCAGTTATACTATACCGCAGCAACCGGAAGATATCAGTCCTTTGCTGAATGGGGAAGCTATTCCCATGGTAATGCTTAAAGATGTATCAGGGAAAGAATTTGACCTGAACAAAGCAGTGGCAAACAAGCCTACCATCCTTATTTTTTACAGGGGAGGCTGGTGTCCTTTCTGTTCCAGGCAACTGTCGGGCCTGCAGGAAATAGTGCCCGTACTTGAGAAAAGCGGGTATCAGCTGATTGCAGTAAGCACAGACAAACCGGAAGGGTTAAAGCAGGCGGCAATGAAACAACAATTGAGTTATACATTGCTGTCGGATGCAGATATGAAGGCATCCAAACTGTTTGGTCTTGCCTATAAAGCTCCTAAAGCTTATTGGGAAATACTGCCCAAAACTACAGGCGGAATGGATACAGATCTTCTTCTTCCGGTGCCTTCTGTATTTATCCTGGATAGAAAGGGAGTAATACATTTTGAGTATATTAACCCGGATTTTAAGCAACGTCTTAACCCGGAACTGCTGAAAGTAGTGGCTGAGCAAATTTATAAGGAATTGTAACATAGTATCGCTTGCGGCGGGGAAAATAATGAAGCTTTATTTTTTTTGATACATTTGAAACCGGAAGGGGTGTTTTTATAACAGATTAGCAATGATCAGGGAATATAACGAGAAAACAACCACAGCACGTTTTATTATGCATGCCAATAGCAAATTGCTGGCAGGCAAGGGACTGTGCAACCCGGCGCCATACCCTATCAATACGTTCGTGTACAATGGCGGGGCCGCCCAAAAGGTGGTTATCGACGAAATTACCTACACTATGCCAGGGGCTTGTATATTGCCCCTGGTTTCTAACCAGCATTTCACTTTTGAGCGCCCGGAAGAACTGGTAGCATGGCAGTTTAACCGTGAGTTTTACTGTATAGTTGATCATGACGCGGAAGTAGGATGTGTAGGGTTCCTCTTCTATGGTATCCAGCACCCGATGTTTATTAGGCTGGATGAAGAAGAGATCGCGGAAATGACGCACCTGGAAAAAGTTTTCTCCCGGGAGTTACAGGTAAGGGATAATTTTCAGGGAGAAATGTTACGCACACTGTTAAAAAGGGTCATCATCAAAATAACCCGGATAGCAAAGCAGCAGAATGAGGGCTACGGTTTATTCCCCGATGAGAAAATGGACATTGTAAGAAAGTTCTCTCTTTTGCTGGAAGCCAATTTCAGACAGGAACACGAAGTTAAGTTCTATGCCTCCGCATTGAACAAGTCACCTAAAACACTGAGCAATGTGTTTGCCTTGCTGAAACAACCTGCACCTTCGGTACTGATACGGAACCGGGTCATCCTGGAAATAAAGCGTTATCTCCATTATACAGACAGGTCTTCCAAGGAAATTGCCTACGAGTTGGGATTTGAGAGCCCCGCGCATTTCAGCCGTTTTTTCAAGCAACATACAGGGAGCAATATCACTGAGTTCCGGAGCACGGAAAATGTGAAGTAATGGTGGGGTATAGCAATTTTTGAGATGAAGATATATTGATCATGTCGCAAATTTTGTTCCTCGCCCCTGGGAACCTGCCCTGGTCAGATTTTTGCATAACATTTCTGCAAACGTCAGCTATGACAAACAGGGATAAAGGCCTTTACAGATCAGGTACAAGCGGGCTCGTGCTACCCGTGCCCAACAAACAGTCGTACCCTCCGGCTTTCCGGGATAAAAGCCGGCTTACCTATTATGCCTCCCTGTTTAACAGTATTGAAATCAACAGCTCCTTCTATAAAGTGCCGCAGGCGGCAACAGTGAGGAAGTGGTCGGAATCAGTACCGGCCGGTTTTACATTCACTTTTAAGTTATGGCGTGAAATTACCCATGTAAAAAAGCTGGCTTTCCGGGAAGCCGATGTGCTGCATTTTATGGAAGTGATCAGCCAGGCAGGCCCTAAAAAGGGCAGCCTGCTGATACAGTTTCCTCCAGGTATCACCGTAGAGCAATATGGCCAGGTGGAGCAGCTGTTGAATATCGTACAGGGAGCCAATCCCGGCAACGACTGGAAGGTGGCATTGGAATTCAGGCATAGCTCCTGGTATATAGGGGAGGTGTTTGAACTGGCAGATGAATATGCGTGCAGTATCGTATTGCATGATATTCCAAAATCGCGGAATGAACAGCTGAACCGGCAGGCGGATTTTGTATACCTGCGTTTTCATGGCCCGGCAGGGGATTATAAGGGTGGATATACTGATGAACAACTGGCACATCACGCAAAGCAGATACGAGCCTGGATAAAGGAAGGAAAGGAGGTGTATGTGTATTTCAACAACACTATTGGCGATGCACTGAAAAACCTGGCTACGCTGAATGAAATGCTCGGAAATATAAAAGCCGCATAAGTCCGGGAACTTATGCGGCTCCGTCGTTATTTTATAACAATTTCCGCCACTACCGGTAAATGATCCGATGGGTACGGCTCATTTATCACTTCACTGCGCTGCACTTTAAATCCTGTGGCATTTGTCCACATAATGTGGTCAATTACCCTGTTGGGATTATTCACCGGGATGGTGAATCCGCAATCAGTACAGGAAGGCGTAAACTTTTTCATCAGGATCTGGTAAGAATCGCTTTCCGGTTTGCAGTTAAGGTCACCGGCAAGAATGAAGGGAATACGGGTGGCCGCTGCAATTTTATTGATTTCGCTGGCCTGCTCATCTCTCACTGCTGCATTGCTTACGTCCATATGCGTACAGGCAAAAATGAATTTTTTACCGTTGCGGAAGTTGATGCGCGCCATTGCTACCACACGGTCTTCACTGCCGGGATTCGCCGTTTCCGGCAGGTGTATGGTTTGTGTATCCCTTAATGGGAACTTCGACAAAATAGCCACGCCATATCCGCCGCCATCATGATCAATGGCTTTCCCGAAATAAGCGTGCATGCCTGTTTTTGCAGCCAGTTGTGCTGCCTGGTCAATACCGCCGGAGCGTTTGGTGTTTACATCCACTTCCTGTAATGCTACCAGGTCGGGTTGGCGGCTGTTGATCACGCGGGCAATGGCATCTACATCAATCTCGCCTGTTTTGCTCTTTGTAGGAGGATTACAGTGATGAATATTGTAGGTCATGATGCGCAGTGTATCGCCGGCAGCTGCTTTGTAAGAACAGGCGCAGAGCAGGAGCGCAGATAATATTTTAAGAGATGATTTCATGTATTTGTCTTTTGTAAGATTTATTCCCAACCGGGATTCTGTGGCCCTAATGCGGGATTGCGTTGTATCTGCGTGAGTGGAACCGGGAACAGGTAATGCTTGGGATCTACGAACTGCCTGCCGGTCATTACAATAATGTAGCCGTTGGCATCGGCCGCCATGTTGCTCACCTGGGAGGGTACTGCTGCCAGTGATTTCTTCATTCCTTTCACATCGGCGGCCAGCAGGCTGCCTTGTTTCCAGCGGATAATGTCATACCAGCGTTGTCCTTCACGGGCCAGCTCAATCCTGCGTTCCCTGCGTATCTCTGTTCGCAGGTCCTGGCCATTGGCGGCCAGCTCTGTGAGAAGCATCCTTCTCATGCCCACCCTGTCGCGGAGCTTATTGATAGTGAGGTCTATATCTGCCTGTGTAAGTGTTCCCTGTTCCATCTTTGCTTCTGCATAGGTTAACAGCACTTCGGCCAGGCGCATTACGTGAATATCGTTCTGATCTTTGCTTACCTGAGATACAGTGCTTACCTCCACGTATTTGGTATAATAGTAACCGGTAATGGTAACGCATCCAAGCTTATCAGATACAAATTTGGGCGCCGTAAAAATAGCCGGGTTGGTATTAGCAGGGTTGCCATCTTTTTTACCACCCCAGGCAGCGCCAGGCGCCAGGATGGTTTGCTTCATACGCGGATCGCGGTTTTCAAAAATATCAGCATAAGTGTCTTCCTTATACAACGGTGATTTGTCGATGGTAAGACCATCGGTGCAGAGATACGCATCTACCAGTGCTTTGGTAGGGTTGTAGCGGGAGGCCTGGTCGGGCACCTGCGATTCACGGCTGATATTATGCATGCTCACATCAGTAAGGTTGATACGGGCGGCAATGGTTTCCTTATTTACGCCTGCACTGAGCTTGCCTTTGTAGGTGAACAGGTCGTAATAATCCTGTGCGGGTTTACCGGTGCTGTACAGGGAATATACGTTCAGGTCCATCACATCTTTGGCTGCTTTTTCTGCTACGTCCCAGCGACTGTCGTACAGCGCCATACGGGCTTTGAACGCCAGTGCAGTGCCTTTGCTGAAGCGACCCAGGGTAGGGCCGGTTTGGCGTTCTTTTTTCATCATGCCGGCCGCTTCTTCCAGTTCAGATAAAATAAAGTCGATGATCTCTTTGCGTTTATTACGCGGGCCATACAGCTCGTCGATGTTCAATGGTTTGGTAACCAGCGGCAGATCGCCGAAGTAGGATACCAGGTTCATGTACATATATGCCCGGATGGTTTTGGCTTCACCGGCCATCTGGTTTTTTACTTCCTCTGATACACTGGTAGCGCGCTGGTAATTGGCAAGAAATACGTTGCACTGGCGGATACCACTGTACTGACTTACCCATTCAGCATTTACCGCCGACAGATCAGGACCGAAGTTGCCGCTGCCGAAAATACGATAGGTATCTGTAGTGGAAGAGTTAATGCTGTTGTCGCCCATCTGGTCCATGGCGATGGTATTGTTATTTTTTACGTTGGCATAAAGGCCGTTCAGCGCCAGTGTGAGCTGTTCTTCAGTTGTCCAGTAAGTTTCATCAGAGATGGCATCCTGCGGGCTACGGTTAAGAAATCCTTTCCGGCAGCCGGTAGATGTTACTAATAACACGCAGGTATATAGCAATATCTTTTTCATAATTATTTAAAATTGATGTTTAAACCAAATACAAATGTTTTCACCTGTGGATAAAAACCTCCGCTGCTCACCGGTGTTTCCGGGTCGTATCCATAAAAGAAGTTGGTAGAGGTGAACAGGTTGTCGGCAGAGAAATAAAGACGCAGGCGTTCTATTCTCAGCCTCTCAGTAAGACCTGCAGGAAGGGTATATCCTACCTGGATATTTTTTAACCGGAGATAAGAAGCATCTTCGAGCCAGAAGGTAGACAGGCGCTGGTTATACGAATACCCATAGGCAAGCCGCGGATAGCTGGCATCGGGGTTCTCCGGTGTCCAGCGGTCCAGGTGTATGGGCTGGGGGTTGGAGCCATCGTTAATAAAAGCATGACGGGCGGCGCTGGTGATCCAGCCATCGGCTTTGCCTACTCCCTGCAGGAAGAAGCTGAAGTCAACGCCTTTCCAGGCAATGTTTCCCTTTAAGCCGTAAGTATAGCGTGGAATGGCGCTGCCTATCACCTGGCGGTCGTCTGCAGCGGTGATCTTTTTATCACCATTCAGATCTTTGTAGATAATATCACCAGGCATCATCGGGTAGCTGGCGTCGTAAGGGAACAGTGGGGTGTATTTGTTGGTAGCTGCGTCGTAGGAATAATCAGAGATCTGTGAGATGCGCTCTGCTACAAAACCATAAAATGCATCAATGGGCTGGCCTACGGTCCTGATCTGATCAGCAATGGTAGCCGGTGCATTGCCCAGGCTCATCACTTCATTCTTTACATCTGAGAGGTTGGCGCTTACACCATAGCTGATATCACCGATCCTGTCCTGCCAGCCTATCATCAGCTCCCATCCTTTGTTACGCACTTTGCCCGCGTTCTGATAAGGATAGTTACCGCTCATACCAAGTACATCCGGCAGCGGTACCCGCAGCAAAATATCATTGGTGTTGTTGATGTAATAATCTGCTGTTACATTTAAACGGTTGTTAAGAAAAGTAAGATCTAACCCGATATCCTGTTTGGTCATAGATTCCCAGGTGAGCAGCGGGTTAGGAATACCGGTCTGGCGGTAACCAACGGTCAGCACATTGCCAATAGGCATAGTGGCTACAGAGCTGATGGAGGAAAGGTACCCAAAATCGTCCTGTACTTTATCGTTCCCCTGTGTACCATAAGAGGCCCGGATCTTACCAAAGTTGATGATGTGTTCCAGTGATCTGAAGAAAGGCTCTTTACTGAACACCCATCCTGCTGATCCGGAGAAGAACCAGTTCCAGCGGAGATCCGCGGCAAAGCGTGTGGATCCGTCATAACGGAAATTACCTTCCAGCAGGTACTTATCGCTGTAGCCATAATTTACACGGCCAAATATGGATTGCAGCGCATTCTGCCCCGCATCTGAGCCATTCAGCTGATTCAGCGTTCCGAGGTTGATGCTGCCGATATCCTGTGTGGGCAAATTGGTTCTGCTGGCAGTGAAATTGCGGCTCACTGTTTCTTCTGAAGAAGCTGCGGCCAGCGCTTTCACATAATGTTTCCCGGCAAATGTCTTTTCATATTCCGCCATCCCGATCACTGTCTGGTACAGGGCAGTGTAATCGCGGTTATCGATCTTGTTCGGGTTGTTGGTCTGGTAGATCAGCGAGTTATCATCCGGGCTATAGTAGTTGATGGTTTTGGTGAAGATCTGTCTGAAAGAATTGCTTTTCACCAGGCCATATTGTCCTTTTAAGCGGAAGTCTTTTGTAATATTCAGCGTAGCCTGGATATTACCGGTGATCTCCTGTGAAGAGAAATCGTTGGTACCGCCGTCTGTTACAACGGCCACGGGATTCTGCTGGCCGCCAAGATATCCCCAGCCGCCGGTGGTGAATCTTACCGGTACCAGCGGGGAGATCTGGTGGGCCGATTGAATAGGGCCGCCGGAGCCACTTACATCAAGACTGGACCCTGTCTGGTTCCTGTCTATATATCCCAGGTTGGCATCCAGTTGCAGGATGTCGAACAGTGTAGTATTCAGGCGTAAACGTACATTATGTCTTTTGGAATTATAGTTATCACCGGTAATAAGCCCGCCTTGTTTCAGGAAGCCGTAGGAGAGGTAATAGTTGATATTATTGGCGCCCCCGGAAAGATTCAGCGTATGACTTTGTTGCGGCGCCGATGATTTGTAAATTTCTTTCAGCCAGTTAGTGTTGGCATAGTAATTCGGGTCGCTGCCGTTTTTTGCAATGTCAATTTGTTCCTGGGTATAAGTAGGGTTGTTACCTGCATTTACCTTTGCTTCGTTCAGCAGCGTCATATAATCCACCGAGCCCAGAAAAGTAGGTAATGCAGTAGGTGTTTGTACTCCAAAGTAGTTGGTATAAGTTAAAGAAGGCTTGCCGCTTTTACCTTTCTTGGTGGTAACGAGAATAACACCGTTGGCGCCACGTACCCCGTAAATAGAAGAGGAGGCTGCATCTTTAAGCACAGATATATTTTCGATATCGTCCTGGTTGAGGATATTAAGATTGCCGCCGGGAATACCATCTACTACCACCAGCGGGCCTGCATCATTAAGCGTACCGATACCACGGATGCGGATCGTGTTTGCATCCGAGCCTCCGGGGATGGCAGTGGCATTCACAACGGTAACACCGGCCATCTGCCCCTGCAGGGCAGCAACAGCGGAAGTAGCAGGGCGGCCTTTGAAATCTTCACTGCTCACCATGCTTACCGCACCGGTAAGATTGGCTTTTTTCTGGGTGCCATAACCTACCACCACTACCGCGTCCAGGCCTACTGTGGAAGTTTTCAGATGTATGTTGTAATCTTGTTTAGGCCCTGCTGTAATGATGGTTTCTTCATATCCCAGCATTTTTACAGACAGTTTTTCGCCTGTGTTCACGGCAATTTTAAATTCGCCTTTGTCGTTGGTAATAGTGCCTTTATTGCTGCTGAGATTCAGTATCCTGGCACCGGGCACAGGATTACCTTTTTCATCTGTTACAATACCGGTTATTTCTTCCGCCGGTGTAGTAACTGCTGTTTGTCTTTTTACAACAATGGTATTTTTGTTGATGATGTATGTGAATGGTTGTCCTTCAAAGCACTTGTTCAGCGCTTCTTCCACCGTGGCGTTCACCAGGGTGAAGGTTACCGGGCGGGCTTCCGCCAGCATCTCCGAGTTCAAAAGAAAATTGTAACCGGTTTGCTTTTTTATCTCTTTAAAAACTTCCCTTAACGGTGCCTGTTTTTCAGAAAGAGTAACTCTTTGTGCATAGGTAACTGCGCTTACCTGCAGGGAAAGAAAAATGATCAGGAAGAAGGATAGCTTAATAAGCCTGAGTGCTTCCCATGAAAGTTCACCTGCCTTTTTCAAGGCATGAGCATTGCGCTTCATAAATAAAGTTTAGTTTACGAATTATTGACCTGGCCGATATGTTGTGGACGATAGGTTACTGAATGACAGTTATTTTTTCTGCTTCTACTTTAAATTGTACTGTTCCTGTTAGTGCCAGCATATTTAATACCTCTGTAACATTTTTGAAGCGGGAGATACTACCCACAAAAGATAATTTCTTTGTACCACTGCTATATTGTATATCCACGTTGTACCAACGGGAAATTTTACGCATGATGGAGGTAAGGTCCTCATCATTAAAAACAAAATAACCATTCTTCCATGACATAGCCTGTTCTATATCTGCCTTGTTCACCTTAAAGTTTTTGTTACCGGTGAATACGCCTTCCTGGCCGGGTTTTAGTATTACTTCTCCTGCGTGGTCGTTTCGCAGTTTTACTTTTCCTTCCAGTAAGGTGGTGTTGATGCTGGCCTCATCTTCATAGGCCATCACGTTAAACTGTGTACCCAGCACTTCTACCTGCATCCCTTTTACTTTCACAATAAAAGGTTGCTGCTGGTTGTGCGCT
Organism: Chitinophaga sp. OAE865; assembly: GCF_040546735.1. Lineage (NCBI taxonomy): Bacteria > Pseudomonadati > Bacteroidota > Chitinophagia > Chitinophagales > Chitinophagaceae > Chitinophaga > Chitinophaga sp. OAE865. The sequence continues at coordinate 2,797,946 of NZ_JBEPOF010000001.1, forward strand.
ATTTCGAAATAGGCTTCCCCTTCCAGTTCCACTATTCTTTCGCTGCCCGTGAACTGGGTAGGGAAACGCAACCTGCTTGCGGCATTCAGCCATATCCTGCTGCCATCGGGTAACGTGAGATTGTATTGCCCGCCCCGTGGAATAGCCAGGGTATTAAATACTGTTGTGGAAGATGCCTGTGTTTGATCTGTCAGCTGGTATACCAGCTGCCCGTTGCCGGATTTGTTCACTGTTGTATTGCCCTGTGCAGCTATCTTTCCTTCCGTGGCCTTGTTGAGGTCTACTTTGGAACCATCGTCAAGTATAAGCACAGCCCTGTTGCCGCCGGGGGCAATGTCGTGCTGCAAAGGTTGGGTATCTGTGGAAGCCGCTGCCACCGGCTTACTTCTATGGGATAGCCGGTTATTCAGGTACAGGAGCCCGGATGCCATTATAAGCAGTACTGCTGCCGCGGCTGCTACTGCTTTCCATGGGAACAACCTTTTCACTTTTTCTTCCTGTGAAATACTTTCAGAAAGCCGGTTGTATATTTTTTCCTGTATTGCTTCGTCGGTTTCAGCATCGTCGGAAAAACAAAAGTCGTCCTCATACTGCTGCAGCCTGGCCAGTTCATCAGGGCTGCAATCCCCTTTCAGGGACCTTTCGTACAGGGCAAGGTATTCTTCTTTTGTCATCACAGGCGATTCATTTACTCTATAGAGACAAATATTTTTTCCAACACACACACTTTTTAAAAAAAAGAGTATTTTGTCGGAGTAGGAGAGGCCGGATCAGGTGTTATCCTGACAATCAACCAGGATCAATTTCTATATATTTCATGTTAATTTAACACGCAGGTAATTTTATTTTATCAATTTTTGTGGCATGATTAGGTGGGATGCTAATACGGCAGATGCTGATTTATGGCTTGCAGTCAGAGACGGTGAAAAAACAGCCTATAACCTGTTATTTAACCGGTACTGGGGCAGGATGTATCATACCGCCAATAAGATGTTGAATGATGCGGAAGCCAGTGAAACAATTGTGCATGATGTATTCCTTACATTGTGGTTGAAGAGGGAGGAGCTGCAGATTAATCATTTCCGGAACTATATTATTTCTGCTACACGTTACCACGTTTACCGCGTATTGAAATCGAAAAAAGCATTCCAGGTAATAGAAGCAGAAGAGCATATGGCGGCTATCAGCAATGTTGCCGAGGAAAGAATAGAGGAACAGTCTTTCCGCCGGCAACTGCATGCATCTCTCAGCAACCTGCCCAAACGCAGTAAGGAAATTTTCCTGCTAAGCCGCGAGGAACAACTCAGTAACCAGGAGATCGCGGAACGTTTGAATATTTCCAAAAGAAGCGTGGAAAACCAGATCACCCACGCATTGCAACACCTCCGGCTTTATCTGAAGCATTTGCTGATGGCAGGGGTTATGCTGATCAGCCTGACATTGCCCAAAGAAGGGCACCGGGCCGCTACTGCCCGCCATATAACTGTATCTCTTTCACTGCTGCCTTACTGGTTTCCGGCTGAATATCGCTGATAAGATAACGGACATATCTTACTTTATTACTTTGAAAAAATACCGGCTGGTAATTCTGCCCGGAAACCCGCTCAGGGCTTTTTACACTTATCCAGTCGCTGCCATTAGCGGATACAGCGATGCTGTAAGTATACCAATCACTGTCTTTTCCCCATACAACGCGGCTACCGCTTAACCGGTATTTATTTTTCAGATCAAGGGTGATGCTTACCGGGAGTTTGCTCCGGCCGGATACCCATCCTGTAGCGGTATTGCCATCTATAACCGCTGTAAGGTTTTCGCCGTCGGGTGTTATAATCACTGCTTTGCCACTGAGCTTAATTTCCTGTAATTGCCTGGGTGCAGTGCTATCGGAATAACAGGCAGTAACTTTTTTTTCATCTTCGTTTATCCATTCCCGGTGTATGCCATCGCTAACATATTGCCCCGGTGCTGTAGTTGTTGTGATTACTTTTTGGGCAGGTTCCATACCGGTACTGTTTGCATAGATCCGGATATTCCCCGGGGTGGTGGTATGACGGATCACACCGTAGGCAATGCCTCCTTCCGTTTGCTGCAGGGCAATACCTGCCCCTGGTATGTTTCCTCCTATCAGGGCGCCCTGGCCGGATACGCTGAGTTGAACCGCATACGACTGCCCGGCTTCCCGGTTGGAAACAAGTGTGCCGTCCTGGTCGCACACTTTCACATAAAAAGGCGTCATAGAGGAGCCGTCTGCCAGGAAAGCAGTATGGCCTTCGGGGATTTCAATTTCCAGGTGATGGGGTTTGCCGGGCGTTTTCACAATATGCGTGCAGGTCGCTTTCCCGTTCATAATGCCTATGGCTTTCAACTCTCCCGGCTCATATTTTCCCGTATGGAATAAAAAGTAGGGGCTGCCGCCTTTAGCGGCTATAAACGGGGCTGTACGCGCGTTTTCAGCCCTTGTAATTTCACCGCAGAGCCGGTTGTTCCTGTATAGCTGTACTGCATCGCAATTGGAGAATATCATGATAGTACTGTCAAGGGCAGGCTGGTTATTATAGCTGGCAATGTATACCATAGGGCCATAGGTAGGATTGTGCGCATCCTGCATGGATTGAAGCTGGTAGTAGCTGAATTTTTCATAACGGTCCAGATCCGTTACGCCACTAAAGGCAGTAACAGGGTCGGAGCCCCTGGTATAATCGTTGAAACTCCATACAAAATAGCCGGCTATCCTGGGATTGGCATCCAGGCCGCCGTGATCCCAGTAGCCGCCTGCTGCTTCGGAGGTTTCGCCATTCAGGGCATTTTGCCGTAATACACATTGATTGATCAATCCTTTCTCCGTGTACTTCCTGCTGGCGCGCAGGCTGTTTTCTTTTGCAGCATCGGCCATCCAGCTATCGCCCCATTCCCGGGTAATAAAAGGACGTGATGGCATCGGATCAGTACCGTCTTCATTCACTACTTTGTAGGAAACATTGTAGTAGTTTTTACTGCGTGCGTTGAAGTCGTCTGCCACGAACAGCTGGTTGCCGGGCATTTCGGCCCGGGCGGTTTGTACAGCCTGTTGCATCCATGCGGCGGGGGTAGGTGATTCATTGAGGGAAGTTTCCCATAGGAAAACGCAAGGATGGTTGCGGTCGCGGCGGATCATTTCCCGGATATCGCGGTAGGTGTTTTCTGTAAACGCCGTGTCTTTTGAAAAGAACTGCCAACCCGGCTCGCATTCAATTACCAGCAGACCGGTTTTGTCGCAGGCCGCCAGGAAAGCCGGAGATGCAGGGTAATGCGCCGCGCGCACGGCATTAAATCCTCCCTTCTTCAACTGCAGGGCATCCTGGTATTGCATGTTATCAGCTGCGGCATCGCCGGTGTATTCATAAGCCTGGTGCCGGTTAGCGCCGCGCAGGTATAGTTTCTTCCCGTTTATGTAATATCCATCCGGGGCAAAGGCAATATTTCGTATGCCCGTATGCGTTACAATACTGTCTACGGTTATATCATCTTTATAAACAACAGATACCAGGTGGTACAGGTAAGGATGATCGGGATGCCATAAATGCGGATGATGTACCGTAAAGGATTGCCGGATCTCCGTGTCGGTATTGGCAGGGATGAGTTGCCCGCTTACCGTTGCTGCCACGGTTACGCCGCCGGTATCCACCAGCATTGTTTTCAGCCGGACATTCACTGTGCTGCCGGAGGTATTTACAATATTGGTTTTTATATCGGTAACCGCAGTATCTGCTCCAACGGAGGGATAAGTGATAAACACACCTCCACCGGCTACTTTATCAGCTTCCAGGGGATCGGATATAAACACTTTTTCCGTCACTACGAGAAACACATTCCTGTAAATGCCGCCGAAGTAGTTAAAGTCGAGTTTCGACTGTGGCTTACCGGGCGGCACCCGGGAGTTGTCTTTATTAGATACCCTTACTGCCAGCACATTATCTTTCCCAATATTTACGTACCTGCTGATGTCCACCACAAATCCCATATACCCGCCGGAGTGGGTCGCTATTTTTTTACCGTTCAGGTATATCTCGGCATCGGTTTGTATGCCTTCAAAATTGATGGTAAGCCTTTTACCGCGATAAGAGGAAGGCACTTTAAAATATCTCCTGTACCAGCCACTGCCCTGGTATACGGCATTACCGCCGTTGTGCTTTTTTTCAATACGCATTACGTGCGGGAGACTTACGCCCGCCCAGTCCTTGTCGTTGAACAGCACCTGTTCCGCACCAGCGATATCACCTCTCTGGAAAGCCCAGTGGGTATTAAAGTTAAGAACGGACCTGCTATGCTGGGCGGATAAAACGAAAGGAAGTAAAAAGAATACCAGCAGGCCGGTAGTTAAACGATGCATGAGAAGAATTTTGGTGCAAAAAAAATCCCGCTCATCTTTCAACTCGCGGGATTTTTCCTTAATTGTTATAGTTGTATTAATAACCCGGGTTTTGAGTCAGGTTTTTGTTCACATCTCTTTCTGCCTGTGGCACCGGCCAGAGGTAATCCCTGTTCTCAACAAAGGTGCGTTGCTCTACCGTGATGTGATTGCCGCTGAGGGTAAGCTTGCCGTTGGTGGGATCCACTTTACCCAGCCTTGCACCATATACGGTACCGGATCTGACAGCAGTGCCTATTTTCCAGCGCTGTATATCGTACCAGCGTAATCCTTCCAGTGCCAGTTCCACCCTGCGTTCCCGTCTTACCAGGGTACGCATTTTATCAACGCTGTTGTATACGGTTCTGTCTACCACCGGCATACCTGCACGGGTCCTGACAGCATCTATTGCGTCATATACTGTATTGTCGATCACACCTGATTCAATCTGCGCTTCGGCGTATGTGAGCAGGATTTCCGCGTAGCGGATCACGATCATATTCAAACCGGTGTTCCACATATCCGTGTAGTCGCCGAGGTTAGCTGTGAACTTCTTCGGTATATAAGCCGTTTTGGAGTTGTTATCCCCGTTGTAGTAATCGCCGGAGGTGCTTTCAATGGAGTTGTAGTATTTACCCATATAGAGCTGACCTGGGCATACAATAGTAGCCGTTAATCGCGGGTCCCTGTTATTGTATGGATCATTTTCTGTATAGCCTGAAGTTGGATCATCAATGGTTTTCCCGTTCTTCATTTCGTAGGCGTCTACCAGTGCCTGGGTAGGGTCCAGGGAGCCCCAGCCGCCAAAGGAAGAAGAAGGCATTACACCGATATCGGCGTTGGGATAATCATTCTCTTTGTACTGCACATCAAGGATTACTTCCTTATTGTTTTCGTTCTGGATACGGAAAAGATCCTGGTAACTGGAGAACAAACCATAACCGAGAGCCATTACTTTTTTACAGTCGGCAATACATGCTGCGTAGTTTTTATCATACAGCTCCATCCTGGCTTTCAGGGAAAGCGCTGCGCCCTGCGTGATACGGCCCACCTCGCTGCCGGAGTAAGATACCGGCAGGGTAGGTGCAATGGCTTCCAGTTCGTCGAGCACAAATTTGCGTACTTCAGTAGCAGCCGTCCGGGAAATGGTATTGGCTTCTTCTGTAGTAACGGTATTTTTAACAAGGGGCACATCTCCGTAAAGCTGTGTAAGGGTAAAGTACTGGTAGGCCCTCAGGAAACGTGCTTCGCTCTTAAACTGTGTTTTTAAGGTTTCATCCATCGGTGTTTTATCAACGTTTTCCAGGAACCAGTTGCACTTCTGGATAGAGGTGTAGCTCCAGCGTTTGGAGGCATTGGTATTGGCGGGTGTAATGCTGCCATTGCCATAGTCGGTATAGCCTTCCCAGTAATACTGGCTGTACATGTTGTCGCTTACAGCGTCCATGTAAAGCAGGGTATAATCGCCTTCCCAGTCTTTGTAACAACCGTTCAGCGCTGCCTGTGCATCGCTCTGTGATTTCCAGAGAGATTCGTTGCTGTAGGCATCCAATGGTTGCCTGTCCAGGAAATCTTTGTTGCATGCGGATTGGAGCGCAGCAGAGAAGAGTATTATATAGAGGATGTTCCTTTTCATGATGTTGATTGCTTTTCGTTAAAAACTAACATTTACGCCAAACGTGTGCGCTTTCACCTGTGGGTAGTAGTAAATACTGCTGGTAATGGATGCTTCCGGATCTATCCATTTATACAACCCGTCGAAGGTGAGTATATTCTGACCGCTATAGTAGAAGCGTACTTTACTGAGACCAATTCTTTTTATCACTCTTTCCGGTAGTGTGTAACCAACCTGCAGGTTTTTAAGCCGCAGGTAAGAGCCGTCCTTTACCCAGAAGGAAGAAGGCGTGCCGCTGGGATCATTTTGCGTAAAGCCGCTCCAGATGCGCGGTAAAGCAGCGGAGGTGTTTTCAGGTGTCCAGGTATCCAGTAAAGCAGAAGTGGGTTTGCCCGCGGAGGAGCTTACACTGCCCAGTTTACCGGCATCAATGTATGTTTTCACACCGGCAGCGCCCTGCAGGAAGATATTGAGGTCAAAGTTTTTCCAGGAGCCGCCAAGGTTAAAGCCAAAGGTTACTTTAGGAAAATAGTTTCCCAGGTACACTTTATCGGCGCTGTTGATGGTATCGTTGCCGTCCTTGTCTTTATATTTCAGATCGCCTGGAGCTGTTCTGTTGGTCTGGTAAGGTGATTTGGCCACTTCATCGGCCGATTGGAAAATGCCGTCGGCCTCATATCCATACAGGGAGTTGATCGGATAACCTACCTGTCTAAAGGTGTAGCCGTCAATAATCGGCCCTGTACCGTGAAGGTCGGTTACTTCATTCTTAATAAAGGCTGCATTAGCAGAAACATTGTATTTGAATTCGCCTGCATTGCCTGCGTAGCTGAGTGCAAATTCCCAGCCTTTGTTGAGTACGGAACCCGCATTTTGAACAGGCGCGTTCAGGCCATATACTGCACCAACCGGTACCGGCAGCAGGATGTCATGTGTGGGTTTATAGAAATAATCTGCGGTAAAATTTAAGTTTCCGTCCAGAAAGCCTGCGTCAATACCTATACTTGTTTCTGTTGTGCTTTCCCATTTGATTTTTTCATTGGCTCCATTTACTGGTACTACACCGGCAGCAATGGCTGCTGCAGTACCTCCGAATGTATAGTTCTGGCTTCCGTTAACAGTGGCTATCCATGGATAATAAGGCGCGCTGGGGTATTTGGTGTCATCGAAACCTGTGATGTTCTGGTTACCCAGCTGGCCCCATGAGCCTCTTATTTTAAGATTGGATATATATTTTTTTAAAGGCGTAAAGAAATCTTCCCTGTCTAAATTCCATCCGGCGGAGAAGGAGGGAAATAAACCCCAGCGGTTGCCTGGTGCAAAACGGGAGGAACCATCGTAACGGAGATTTGCTTCAAACAGGTATTTACCGTCGAAATCATAGTTCAACCGGCCAAAATATGATTGGAGGGCCAGCTGATAAGAGTAGCCACTGGTTTTCTGTCCATCTGTTGAGCCAAGGTTTACATCAGTAAGCTGGTTGTTCAGGAAGCCTTTCCGGTAGCCGTCGTCAAAGCTGAATTTGGTCAGTTCCTGAGAGTAACCGCCCAGTATTTTGAAATTATGTTTACTGAATGATTTGGTGTAATCCAGCAATGCCTGTTGTGTAACAGTATTGGCAAAGGTATTTTCATCTGTTACAGAGGTTGGCCCCTGGTAAAATGTTTTATTGCCGGCTGCATCATAATACTGCTGATCGGCAATGAACTTCTTGTTATGACTGATCTTCATCACATAGGCAAGGGAAGGTTTGAAATGCAATCCTTTTACAATTTCCCAGTCTGCGCCTACATTACCTACCAGGTCGTAGTTATTATATTTACTCAGGCTGTTTCCTTCCAGCCATGCCATGGGGCTGCCATCGGAAATATAGCCATAGTAGCCATTTTCATATTTGTAAGGAATGGTAGGGGAGATGCGGTTGATCTGTCTTACCAGCTGTGTGAAATCGCCCGTGTAAGGGTTGCTGGGCTCATTTCTGCCGGAGGAAGTAAAGGCGATATTACCGATCACTTTTACTTTCTCATTAATCTGGGAAGTGATGTTCAGCCTGCTGGTGTAGCGTTTGGCATTTGTTTTTTCCATAAGGCCATTCTGGTCAAATAAACCTAAGGAGAAAGCATACTGGGTATTGTCGCTGCCGCCGGAAACACCTACATAGTGATTCTGTTGTAAGCCGTTACCCTGGTAAAACAGGTCGAGCCAGTCGGTATTGGGATAGTTGAACGGATCTGAGCCATCTTTGAATTTCTGGATCTCCGCATCTGTCCAGCGGGCAGTTTTACCTTCATTGCTCAGCGCCTGGTTGTATAGTGTAGCTGCCTGCCAGGAAGGTAAAAAGTCGGGTAAGCCTGTGGCATTCTGTTTACCTACATATCCGTTGTAAACCACCTGCGGCGGGCCTTTACGGCCTTGCTTGGTGGTGATGAGGATAACTCCGTTGGCTGCGCGGGAACCGTAAATGGCTGCAGATGCTGCATCTTTCAGCACAGACATGGTAGCGATATCGTCCGGGTTAATGTTGTTAAGCCCGCTCAGGTTGGTCACCACGCCATCTATCACAATTACCGGGTCGGCGTTGTTTAAGGTACCAATACCCCTGATACGGATCTTGGCAGCGTCGTTGCCTGGCTGGCCGCTGTTGGCTGCTGTAACGGTGATGCCTGGCATGGTACCCTGCAGGGCGTTGCCCAGGCTGGTTACCGGCCTGTTGGTAAGTTGTTCTGTGCCGATAGAAGTAACGGAACCGGTAAGGTTAGCTTTTTTCTGTGTGCCGTAACCCACTACCACAAACTGTTTCAGCGCGCTTACATCGGGAGCCAGCGAAATATTGATCACTGTTTTTCCTGCTACGGGAATTTCTTTGGTGATATAGCCGATACTGGTTACCACCAGCACTGCATTATCGGGCACGTTTGTAAGCTGGAAAGTACCATCCGGGCCTGAAACGGCGCCTTTCTGTGTACCTTTTATTACGATGGAAACACCGGGAACAGGCGCTCCGGCATCATCTGTCACCTTTCCGGTAACAGCCGGTGGAGGTGGGGTAGCTGCCGGCGCTGCAGCCGGTTTCTCGTTCTTTGTAATAAAGATAGTATTGCCCTGGATCTCGAAGCTGAGCGGTTGCTTTTGTAGTACCGCTTCCATGGCTGCCTGCAGGGATGCGTTCTTTATGTTCACTGAAACAGGGGTACTGTTTTTCAGATCCTCCTTATCATAAAAGAAAACATAGCCTGTTTGTGCTTTGATCACATTCAACGCTTTCTGGAGACTCACCTCCCTGGCGGAGTAGGTCACCGTTTGGGCGCTGCCTGCTGCACTTACCTGTAGGGCGGCAATGAGCAGCATAAATGAAGTTAGCTTCATAACTAACAGTGTTTTGGTTGAGAGCCCCGCAAATTTCCAATATCTGCGGGTACCGGAATTACAAATAGCCTTAAGTTGCATACTTTTGCAATGTTTGGTTGAATTAATAAATAATGTTTACCGACTTGTTTGTTGATGAAATTGAACTATAGCCGGGGTAGGACGCCAATCTCAGCCCCGGTTTTTTATTCAATGCGCATGGTGCGCCGCTGGCAATAGCTTTGGTCTTTTCATTGTCCTTATTTTTTCATTGTTCATAACTATGGTTGGATCACGATCCTGTTACCATTCTCTATCCTGTATTTGATACGTGTTTTTGTAAGCCCTTTTAATACCTGTGATAAGGTGAGGTTCCGGCCTATTTCCCCGGTAAATACCCTTTGGGGGATCCTGCCTTCATATGTTACTTCCACATTGTACCAGCGTGATAACTGGCGCATAACAGCGGGAAGGTCTGCATCATTAAAAGAAAAGAAACCTGCTTTCCAGGCAATCACTTCAGAAATATCGGCGTGGTCCACTACCTGTATCGATGCTCCGTTTGCCATTACCCTGGCCTGTTGCCCCGGCCTGAGCTGTTGCTGCTGCTGTGCAATGTTCACCCGCACAGCGCCTTCAAGCAAGGTGGTATTAATGCTGGCTTCATCTTTATATGCGTTAATATTGAAATGTGTGCCCAGTACGTCAATCGTGGTATTGCCTGCTTTTACCCTGAAAGGCATTTTTTCATTTTTTACCACCTCAAAGTAAGCTTCACCGGTAACGGTTACACTTCTTTCATTGCCGGTAAAGGCAGTGGGATAGCTGATGGAAGAAGCGGCATTCAGCCATACGCCGGTGCCGTCTGGTAAAATCAGCTGGTATTGCCCGCCCGGCGGGGTGCTCATGGTATTATGAAGTATTTTCCCTTCGGGGTTACCGGATCCGCTGTAGGCCAGTTGCCCGTTGCTCAGCTTGGTGATCCGGGTATTGCCCTGTTGGGCCAGTACGCCGTTACCGGCACTGTCGAGCGTGATCTGGCTACCATCGGAAAGGGTAAGCACGGCCCTGTTACCACCCGGCGCTATATCTTTTACAGGAGCCGCGACTGCCACAGCCGGTTGCCTTGTTTGTTTGGATAAATAATAAGCGCCTGCGGTTAAGAGGATGATACAGGCGGCAGCCCACCAATAACGCTGCAGGAAATAGATACGGTTTTTAACAGGCAACATTACAGGTTGCCGTGCAGAATTATCGGCATCGAGTATTTCTTTTACTGCCTGCTGCCAGTAGGCGTGGTCGTACTCCGTACCGGCGGCGCTTTCTGTGGTTCCGGCGCCATGCCAGGTATCCAGCAGCCTCACTATTTCCCCCTGCTCATCACTGCTGATCAGTTGTAACAGTTCCCTGTACTCCGCAGAGGTGGCCCGGCGTAGCCGTACCTGTTCCAATAAGTATGTAAGTCTTTCTGATGTGGACAACGGCCTCGTTTTAAAGCATTCGGAATTCAGTTGATTTAACGTGGAACTGCCTGGTTACAGGAAGCCCCCTGCTTATACGTACCGTTAGCAGGCAAAGAGTACCTATGTCTTTCAGAAAAAAGTTAAAAAAAATATAAAACACCCCACCCGAGGAGGATCATAGGCAGGATAATACCTTTACCTGTAAGGTATTCCCGGATGAACCTGAGGGAACGGACCAGTGAATTTTTAACGGTTTGGGGAGAGAGCTTCAGCTCAGAGGCAATTTCCGCAATTTTAAGACCTTTCTCCCGGCTAAGCAGGTAGATCTTTTGCGCCTGGGGCGGCAACTGGAGAATGGCCTGCTTTACCAGCAGCGCAGTTTCTGAAAAAGCAATATTTTCTTCGGTAAAATTGGAATGAGCGGTGCTTTCCTGTGTGATAGCCCTGCTGGCCTTGTCACGTACACCCTGTTTCTGTAACCAGCTGTAACAGCGGTGGTACACCATTTTAAAGATCCAGTTGTGGGGAACCATTACTTCCGGCAGCTTTTCACGGCTTAGCCAGATGCCCAGGAATATTTCCTGTATAATATCTTTCTCGGGGCCTTCGACCTGTATGATACGGGCAATTACCGGCCTGATCTTAGGAACATACAGGTGGAACAATGCTTCAAATGCAGATTCATCCCCCTCCGCAATCCGGTGGAAAAGTGCAGTTTCATGTCCTGTGTCATTATTCATCCGTTAAATCCAGTTCCCTTAAAATTAAATATCAGGCAATCTCTGTTCACCAGGTAATGAAATAGATGAACAGGCCGGTGTAATCGATAAAGATGTATGTTGCAAAGTACGAAAATTTAGCGGTACCCTCCGGGATCCGCAACCATAGGTGAAAAATTACAGCAATAAAAGCCGCTTATTATATTATACCCTTTTCTTTTTTAAACCGGAAGATCTCTTCCACTGCTTTTGGATAGCCACCGGCTTCCCTGAATGAATCACTGATCTTTTTAATATTCTCCCGGTAAGCAGGATCATTCAATACTTTCTCTATTGATTGTTTTAATAATTCAGGAGTGAGGTTTTGTGCATCCAGTGAAATGGTGGCGCCCAGTTCTTCTGCTCTTTTCGCCAGCAGGGGCTGATCTGCTCCAAGTGGTATCGCTACAAAGGGGGTATTGCTGAATATCAGGTCGCTGATGCTGTTCATGCCTGCATGGGTAATGGCTGCATCGGTATATTTTAGAAGCGCGGATTGCGGTACATAGTTTCTCACAATAAAATTACCCGGTATATCCAGCTGGGACAGGTTCACCTGGTAGGCAGCCATCACGATCACCGCGTCCATGTCTGCAAAACTTTTAAAGAAAAGACGGTACAGGTCTTCATTATAGTTGCTGAACACTGTGCCCAGGGAAATATAGATCACGCGTTTACCATCCAGTTGTTCAAAAGGAAAATCCATATTTTCTTTCCTGCCGGAAACAGGCGGCCCTACAAACTTAAAGCTGCTGTCAAAATCGTCTGCATCGGGTGCAAAATACCTGGAAGTATATACGAGATTGATATCTCCCTTATTAAAAATAAGCTGCATGAAATTAGTGGGCATCTGTACTGAATAGGTATCACTGATGTTTTGCATCACATGTGCGTAACTGTTCATCAGCTCCTGCATACCGGGAAATGGTTTATGCCCGGTGGTATTGTCTTCCTTCAGGAATTGCCTAAGCCCGGCAAATACAGCATGGGAAGATACGGTAGGAAGCTTCAGCAGGGGAGCTATTACCTTTATAAAAGGAAAGGGTGCGGAGTGAATAATATAATCGAATTTCCGTCCCTGTATCTGGGATAAGATGCCGGCTATAATTTTATCAGCAGATGCAATGATCCGTTGCAATGGCCGTACAGGGCCCGCTGCGCCGTTTTGCGGCCGGTTATCCGTTTTCATGTTGAAGATGTCCATATCTTCCTGGTACGGGATAAATTCCGCGCCCGCCGCTTCAATTTTATCTTTAAAATCTTCCGAAGAAAAATATAAAATTTCCTCTCCCTGTTTTACCAGTTCTGATACCAGGCCTAAAGTAGGATTTACATGTCCATGTGATGGAATGCCGAAGAAAAGCACTTTTGACATATCTTATTGTATTGATTATACAGTAAGACGATCGGGCTGTTCTTTTATTTTAAGAGAAGATAAAACATCAGTGATCCATTACGATCACGTTGGCTGTTTTTTTCTTTTTTGCAGATGCCATTAACAGCAATGGCAATGCCGCAAGGAATATAAGACCTACCAGCAGGAATGCATCGCTGAAGCTCAGCAGGGTGCTTTGTTTTATCACCGAGCTATCCAGCAGCTTCAGTGCTTTATGATGTGCATCCGTTGCAGTAGCGCCTTTGCCGGCAAAGTAATGGGCGTAGCTGTTTAACCGGTTTGTTACAGCGGGATTATCGGTAGCGAGATTACTTACCAGGTCCATCCGGTGTTGGGCATTCCGGTTGGCCAGGTAGGTATTCACCATAGCAATACCAAACGAGCCGCCCAGTTGCCGCATCATATTATTTAAGGCGGCTCCCTGCGGGATATCTGCCGGCGCAAGGGAAGATACGGCCAGTGTGGTAAGCGGCACTGTAACCAGCGCCAGCCCTACGCCCCTCCAGATGAGGGAAGTGGTAATGGCAGCAGCACCGGCATCCTGGTTGAGGGCCGACATCTGCCAGCTGAATAGAATAAACAGCCCCATTCCTGCCACAATAAGGAACACCGGCGATACTCCACGCTGCAGCAATCGCGCGGAGATGATCAGCCCGCCTATAGCAAGACAGGCGCCGGGCAGCAATAACATACCTGTTTGCAGCGGTGTGAAGTTGAGCAGCCGTTGTGCAAATACCGGCGTAAGAAATACGGAACTGAAAATACCCATACCGGAAACAAATGTCAGGATGGCTGCAATGCTCAGGTTCCTGCTTTTCAGCACGCGAAGATTTACCACGGGCTCTTTGATCCGTAGTTCCCACCACACAAATATTAGAAGTGCAAACCCAGCGATGACAGACAGCCAGGTAATATAGGCAGCTTCAAACCAGTCGTCGGTTTCTCCTCTTTCCAGCACTGTTTGCAATGCGCTCACGCCAACGGCCAGCAGCAGGATACCGGTCCAGTCGATACGCTTGCCCGGCGGCGCCTGGGCAGGCTCTTTCAGCAGTATATAGCAAAGTGAAGCCACTGTGATACCTATGGGCACATTGATGTAAAAGATCCAGGGCCATGAATAGAATTCAGTGATATAACCACCTAATGTAGGCCCGATAGTGGGACCAATAAACACGCCTATGCCAAAGAGTGCACTGGCTACATTCTGTTTTTCCTTGGGGAATAATTCAAAAATGATCACCTGTGATACGGATAGCAATGCACCGCCGCCAATACCCTGCAGGAAGCGGAATACCACCAGCATCCAGATGTTGGTGGCCTGTCCGCACATCAATGAAAAAAAAGTAAAAGCTATTATAGAGCCTATATAATAATTGCGCCGGCCAAGTTTTCCCGCCAGGAAGCCGGTAATGGGAATGATGATCACGTTGGCAATGGCGTAGGCAGTAATGACCCAGGAGGTATCTTCCAGCGTGGAGCCAAGGTTGCCGCTCATATGTGATAAGGCTACATTTACGATGGAGGTATCTATCAGTTCCATGATAGCCGCTGTGATCACCGCCAGGATCAGTACTGTACGTTTCATTGCTGTTATTTAATATACCGGTTGGTATATTCAGGTATAAATTTTTTTACTTCTCCCTGCTGTTCATTGCTTCCAGGGCAGCTGCTGCTGAGGTGCGCGATAACTGATAGATCTGTTCTGTATCGCCTACACGGATCTCATATTCATTTTTGCCGAGTGCAGCCAGTAGCTCAGCAGCCACCTGTGCAGGCGGGATGCCGTTGGCGCCGCCTATTTCCTGGGAGAAATCGGTATTTACCAGGGGAGGCATCAGTTCAAAGATGTGCAGTTTGGGAAATGTAACCCGCAGCGACTGTGTATAGGAACGCAGGGCGGCTTTGGTGGCGGAGTAAGTGGCTATCCCTGCGCTGGGTGCAAAAGCTACAATGGAAGTAACATTCACGATAGCGGCTTCCGGCTGCCTGTTAAGTATGGGCAGCAGTTTTTCGGTAAGACGCAGCACCGCAAAAAAGTTGGTATCCATTTCTTCTGCCGCTTTTCCTGCTGCATTGGCGTTTTCCGACAGCTCATAGGCAAAAGCGCGGCCTGCGTTGTTGACCAGGATATTCAAAGAAGGGTATTCTTCCTGTAAGGTGGCCACCAGCTGCGTTACCGCCTTATCGCTGGTTACATCGCTTACAATACCCCTTACACCGGGTAACTGCTGAACGGCCTTTTCCAGTCGTGCGGCATCCCTGCCGGTAACGATCACCTGGTTACCCTCCCTGGATAATTGCTTCGCTATTTCCAGTCCGATACCCGCGCTTCCGCCGGTAATAAGTACAGTGTTTCCTGTTGTTTTCATTTCATTTTGTTTTTATATACCGATTGGTATATTTATAAAGAAAAAAATTGACTTACAATTCGTTGATCATTTTTTCCACAGACTGCATAATACTGTTACGGTAATTTATTTTACCGGTCAGCTTGGCAATCATGATACATCCTTCAATAGTGGCAATCATGGTGAGTGCCACCTGCTCACTGTTCACATCTTCACTGAATTCTCCCGCCGCTATGCCTTTTTCGATCAGGCCGGCAATGAGCCCTTTCCAGGCAATGACAGCATCCGCTGCTTTCTGTTTCAGCAGGGGATGGGTGTCGTCTGCCTCGATAGCTGTATTGAGAATAGGACATCCGCCTGCAGGAAACGGGTGTTTCAGGAAGTTCTGGTACACATGTACATATACCAGCAGCTTATCCCTGCAGGTATCTTTTTTATCCATTTCCTGCCGGATAATAGTACCCACTTTTTTCAGGTTAAAATCAAAACAGGCCAGGGCCACCTCGTCTTTGTTGGCGAAGTTGCCATAAATACTGCCCTTTGTTAACCCTGTGGCATTGGTCATATCATTCAGAGAAGTGCCGGTGTAGCCCTTCTCATTAAAAACAGGGGCCGTCATCTTCACAATAAACTGTCTTGTTTTTTCTGCCTTATTCATAACCCTCTTTCTTTTGACAGTACAAAAATATACCATTCGGTACAAAATTAAAAATAAATTTTAGGAAAAGGGGAAGCCGTTGTATAACAGGGCCTGTGCAGCAATAGCTGTAAATACAGGATGTTCTGCAGAAAGCACAAAGCTGCCGCCGGTAGCCAGGCAACGTATACTTTCCGGCAAACCGTTCCTGATCTGCCACATCGTGCAGCGCCAGTGAACTGTACCATGGTAAAACGGAGCGGCTTTATGGGCCCGTGTCCTGTGCAGTGGAAGCTGCGGAGACAGGCATATCATATAACGTGAAATTTATCCAGAGATTGAGGCGCAGGGTCAACAGCTTTTTCCTGCTCTCCCTATTGTAAATAAAGAACAAGGATGCTTATTTATTAATCTTCAAACTGACAATTAATTTCCGGGCACATGAATGCACAATGCACATCTAAAGGAACCTGCCTTCCGTGAAGCAGACGGAACAAATCATCTTCCAAAACTGTTATCTGCCATAAACAGGCAAAAAGATGAGCCGGCTGGCAATACGGCAACAAAATTGCCTCTCACTTTTTTACAACAAAGATCATATTATGAAACATATTGTTGTTATCGGCGGTGGATTTGCAGGAATTAACCTGGTAAGAAAACTGGCCCGCAAAGAAGAATTTATGGTTACGCTGGTTGACCGGAATAATTATAATTATTTTCCACCGCTGGTATACCAGGTGTCGATGGCGTTCCTGGACCCCACGGATATCAGTTACCCTTTCAGGAAATTGTTGCGTAAAAATAAAAATGCACGTTTCGTGATCGGCGAATTCCTGAAGGTAATACCGGAAGAAAAAAAAGTGGTGCTTTCCACTACCACTCTTTCCTATGATTACCTGGTGCTTGCTTATGGTACCGCCACCAATTATTTTGGGATGGAAAATGTACAGCGTTACGCAAAGCCCATGAAAACAGTGAACGATGCACTGGAGCTCAGGAATCACTTTCTGCAGATCATGGAAAAGGCGGCGCTTACCACCAACCCGGAAGAAAGAACAAAACTGCTCACCATTGTAGTGGTGGGTGGAGGGCCCACCGGCGTGGAAGTATCCGGCCTGCTGGCGGAGCTGAAAAAAGAAGTGGTACCAAAAGATTATCCTGAAATAGCCGGCAAAGGATATGAATCGCATATTTACCTGGTAGATGGTCTTCAGAAAGTACTGGCCGCCATGAGTGATCAGTCGCAACAGGATGCGTATAATGCCCTTCTCAAAATGGGGGTGGAAATAAAGCTGGGCATGCAGGTAAAAGATTATGTAAATGATACGGTGATCTTTTCCAACGGGGAAACCATTGCCACCAAAACAGTGGTATGGGCGGCAGGTGTAACAGCTCCTGCTATAGAAGGCATTCCGGCGGAATGTTATGGCAAGGGAAAAAGACTGGTGGTAGATGAGTTTAATGAAGTAAAGGGACTGAAAGATGTTTTCGCGATAGGCGACATCAGCCTGCAAACTACTGATCCTGCATTCCCCAACGGGCATCCGCAACTGGCCCAGGTGGCCATACAGCAAGGCACGCGGCTGGGGGAGAATTTTGTGGCAATTGCGAGATCCCGGGCCCGTAAACCTTTCCGTTATTTTGATAAAGGCAACATGGCCATTATAGGCCGCAATAAAGCAGTAGCAGATATTCCCAAACCCGAGCTTCACTTCAAAGGATTTATCGCCTGGTTTATCTGGCTTTTTATCCACCTCACTTTCCTGGTGAGTTATGGCAACCGTTTCAAAACATTGTATAACTGGATAGTAGCCTATTTTACGAAAGACCAGTCGCTCCGTTTAATATTAAGACCGCTGAAAAAGGATGAGATCCTTTAACCTGCCGGTTTAATAACCAGCTAATGAAGATAACGCCTGTATATACCCGTAAACACGGCTGTATTTACTGACAATAACCACTGGTAATACCATTACTATATGTCATATTGGTTGACGGATATTTGAAGTGAGTATAGCTATAATCCCCACCAGTAAGGGTTACGGGCAGCGCTGTCAGGTATATTTCCCCTGTACTTTTAAAGCACGAATTATTTATTTTTGGAAGCCGGTTTACAACTGACATACAGCTGTCACAACCCGTTTGGATATTTGTTTCATCAAACAGAAAAACTATGAAACAGATCATCTTTTTTTTAACGATAGCTGTTATAACAGTATCTGCCATTGGACAACCTAAAACAAAAACCTATATGTACACTGTAAAGCCCTTCAAAATTGACGTACAGCAAACTGTACTGGACGATCTCCAAAACCGGCTCCGCCAAACCCGCTGGCCTGATGCGCCCGACAACATTGGCTGGAAATATGGCACAGACCCCGTATTTCTCAAAAGCCTGGTTGCCTACTGGCAAAATGGTTACGACTGGCGTAAACAGGAAGCCGCTCTCAACGCCATCCCGCAATTTACTGTAGAAATAGACGGGACAACCATTCACTTCGAGCACATCAAAAGTAAAAATCCAAATGCCAGGCCCCTGTTACTCCTGCATGGCTGGCCCGATTGCTTTTACCGCTATCACAAAGTGATTCCTTTATTAACAGGAGATTATGACATCGTGGTGCCTTCCATTCCAGGCTTCGGTTTTTCCAGTCATGTAGCCATGACGGACGATGGCTCTGCGAAAATTTTTGCTACGCTGATGAAAGATGTGCTTGGCTACAAAAGCTTCCTGGTAGCAGGAGGGGATGTGGGCAGCAATATTGGCAGGTCTATCGCCAATTTGTATCCTGAAAATGTAGCAGCGATTCACCTGTCGGATGTTGGGTTTCCAAACGGTTCGGAAGACTGGAGCACGATGTCCAAAGCCGAACAGGAATTTGGACAGATCATCCAGAAATGGTGGTTCACAGAAGGGGCATACGCCATGCTGCATGCCACCAAGCCCCAAACGCAGGCTTTTGGATTAAACGATTCTCCTGTAGGTCTTGCTTCCTGGATCATTGAGAAGTTCAAAGGATGGAGCACACCCGATGGTACTATTGAAGATCATTTCACAAAAGATGAATTGCTTACCAACGTTATGATCTACTGGGTGAGCCAAACCATCAATTCATCTATGCGTACGTATGCTGTTGGGGCCTTTCAGCAGCTGGCTTCCGGCCAGAAAGTGAATACGCCCACGGGAGTAGCCATATTCCCCGGCGATGCTCCAACCCCAAAGGAATGGGCGGAAAGGAGAGCTAACGTGAAACAGTTTACGGTGATGGAAAAAGGTGGCCACTTTGCAGCATTGGAATTGCCGGAGTTGTGGGCGAAGGAGGTGGATGGTTTTTTTAAGCGTAATGTAGTGAAGTGAGGAGATATAACCCGGAATTGAAAAAGGACAGGCGGCTAAGAGCGGCTTGTCCTTTTTAATGCCCGGAACTGGAATCTTAATTTGTTCTGAGTGAGGGCTAATAACCCCATTTCTACAGTTACTTTATCTATTCCACGCAGCATGAAGCGATTAAACTGGTGGTTGTGTTTAATATTGGCAAAAACGGGTTCAACATCAAAGCATCGTCTTTTCCTTTTCTCAACGCCCCGTTTTGTATTTAATCGTTTGTCAGCCTTTACCTCCAGCGATATGAATACATCATTAATAAAAGCTCATCTTGATAGGCGGAGAAGAATAACGCAACCGTACAGGTGGCAACAAAGAACAATAAAGGTTTCATTTTTTCGCAACGTTTAAATTTTAAAAAATCAGAAAAAATAATTGGTTGACTCAGATTGTGATATTGTTCACTGTTCGCTAAGGTCATCATTTTACTTTACCCTTTTTAAAACATTGTTCACTGTTCTGATGCAGCTATCCTGCAACTGGATGCCGCTAATGGCGGCCTGTACAACTATTTTATTTTTGCCGGGCTGTAGTTTTACATTTTCCCAGATCACGCGTCCTATTGCATCCCGGGGGGCCGTGCTGATTTGTTTTCCATTAATATACAAGGTAGCATGGTATGCATTCGTATAGGCCTTGACAGTAATATTAGTGGTAGTGCGCTGTGCCGCACGCTTCTCTGTGAGATAGAGCATTGGTGCTTTGCTCCAGTTGGCCTTATAGAAATAAAATGCGTCTTTTTTTGTTTTGCGGTCGTAGGTAACAAGCCCCTTATCGTTTAGCCCGTTAACGTTACCCTCCATTCTGATGGCAGAACTAAAATCCGAGAGCACCCACACAAACTTTCCCCACACAAATGGCCGGGCGTTCAGTTGTTGCCAGTTGGCTTCGTGGTAGGCCGTTTGCCACTCTTCCGGATGGAAATTGCCGCTGGCATCCGGTGCTTTGAGCACTTCCTGGTGTTGTTGGATATTTGCGCCTGCGCCGTATTCGCTCACACCAATTGGTTTGCCGGGAAACTTCCTGTGCATGGCGTCCGCCCAGGCGCCTATATCGCTGAATGTGCCGCCATACCAGCCATAGTATTTATTCCAGGCAATCACGTCGCTGACGGTATTGAAATAATCGGAATCCAGGAAGGTGGCACAGGTGATGATCCTGGAGGAATCTTCTTTCTTCGCCAATGCCTGTAGTTCGGCGAGGTATGGCGCCGGATCATCGTAGTCCAGTTTCAGTTCATTAAACAGGCCCCAGAACAGAATGGAAGGATGATTGTATTGTTGCCTGATCATTTCTGTGAGCAGCTGCCGTGCTTGCGCCTTCAGTTCGGGCGAGTTGATAAACCCGGTACCGGTGTAGCCGCCCGGGCCTACCAGTGGGATTTCTGTCCATACAATAATACCGCTGCTATCTGCCAGCTGATAGAAGTAATTGCCGTGGGGATAGTGGGTGAGGCGCATGGCGGTGGCGCCGGACTCCAGGATGAGGTCCATACTTGCCCGGCGATCCGCAGGCAGCAGTGCAGAACCGCGGCCTTTTACATCTTCATGCATCCCGAAGCCGTGGAGGTCCAGGTGGCTGCCATTTAATGTAAATCCGGTATTGGCATCTATCTTAAAAGTACGTAACCCCAGTGGTTGTATCACTTCATCCACCAGTTGATGATCCTGATATAGTTGTACGGTAACCTGGTACAGGTAAGGATCGCGGCGGCCACTCCAAAAGTGCGGCTGTGTAATTTGTAATGTTTGCTCAACAGATTGCTCATTGCCCGCCGAAGCGGTGTGTTCTGCCACGATGGTTTGAGTGGCGTCTTTAATGATGGTACGTACTTCCAGCTGATGCCCGGGTTGCAGAAGGGATAATTTCGTTTGTACGTTTACATTAGCTAATGCGCTGTCTGCGTGTGCAGGACGGATATACACTCCCGGTGAGGCATAATCCAGCGGCGTTATACAGTTTTGATTGGTTACTATCAGCCATACAGAACGGTGGAGGCCACCAAATACATTGAAGTCGCCGGACAATGGCAATACATCCATTCTTGCAGCATTGCTTACCTGCACGGTGATGGCGTTGTTTGCGCTGCTATTCAGATAACCGGTTATTTCTGCACAAAAGGCGGTATAACCTCCTTTGTGTGCGGTTACAAATTTATTGTTCACCAGTACATCCGCAACGGAGTTGGCGCCTTCGAAATAGAGGAATACCCTTTTGTTTTTCCACTCCGGATTATACGCCAGCTGGCGGTTATAGATGCCGGTACCACGGTAATACTGCAATTCCCCCTTCATTACATCTGTGGCGTTCCAGGTATGCGGCAAGGTTACCTGTTGCAATGGTGCATTCTTTCTGATATCGTACGAAAAATGAAAGTTCCACCCGGCATCCAGGTTTAGGATGGTGCGTGTATCTGCCCCAAATACATGGAATACGATCGTTAATAAACAGGTGGTTAAAGCCGGAATTAGTTTTCTTTTCATGAACTATCGACCTGGGTTGAAATGCTTGTATACGTGGATGTGAGATAGATTGCCTGCTCCCCGGAGCAGGCAATCTAAATGGAAATTGTATTAATACTGTAACAGCAGTGTTGGTTTATTATTGCTGGCATCTTTGCTGTTAAACATCATATCGCCGTTGGAGTTAAATGCACCGGTATTGAGCATCAGCAGAGATACTGTTTTGCTGCCATTTTGCAACTCGCGGTTCACTGCGCTGGTCACGTCTATATTGTAAACGCCGGGAGCGCTGATGGTTACCTTGCCGGCCAGGGTAGTGTCCATAGGCGCATTATTCCAGGTGATGCTGTTTTCCGTCCAGGTTTTATTGGCGGTGCTGTAAATATTCACCACATTGGGAATAAGCGTCCTGGCGCAATGGATATTCAGTGTTGCCTTGCTTACGCTGCGTGTGCCTACCTGGTTGAAACTGAATTTGAGATAGGCTTTGCGTGCATAAGAGGCGGCATCTGCCTTAACTGTCAGCAATGTATCTGTACCATAGTTGGCGCCTGCATAGCTGCCGTCGCGTACATGGGAATCCGCCAGGGTGCTGCCTGCCTGGGATACAATCGCATGCTGGAAAGCGCCTACATCCGGGTTGCTGCCGGGTAATGCGTTGCCCGCGAAATCCTGTCCGCCGTTGTTGCTCACCAGTATGCCATTATTCCTGCAACGGGAAGTATCTGAAACATTGTAACCGTTTGCCACGCTGAAACCTGTACCACTGGCTGGGTTCAGGAATAGCGGGTTGTCATGGAAATTGTTGGTCAGCACAGCTGTACCCCAGCTGGCTTTGGAGAACACGCTGGAAGGATACAGGCAGTTGTTGTAAAACTTCATGTCTGTATCAAGTGTAACGTTGGAAATATTCCCGATGGTGGAAGTGGTATAGATGATATTGTTGGAGAAAGTGGCCATTGCGTTGCCGACAATCAGGCTGTTCGCAGGATTTTTGATATAGAATACGTTGTTATAGATCTGCCGGTTGTTGTTATCAGATTTTTGAAACCAGAAAAGTTTCTTGGTGTAGGGGCCGGCTGTACCGATATCGTTTACACTTACATTGTAACGTACAGTGATGTTTTTGGAATACTTCATAAACAGCATGAAGCCGCCGTTATTGTCGTGGGTATAGTTGTACTCAAAAATATCGCCGTCTGTGGTGGTTTCGGGAGTGTAGCCATCGGCATCAAAGGCTTCGCCATCGTTGGGGCCGCCGCCGGTTAAGCCGTATACTTCGTTATGCGCTACCAGCGTGCCCCTGCTGCCAACGGTCCAGATGCCGGCGAAGTTGCGATCGTTCGTCATGCAGGCTTTGTACACGGTGTTGTTGGTTACTTTGCTGCCACCACTTACGGACGCCATCACAATACCATCGCCATAAATACTTTCGATAAAGTTGTTGTCGAAGATGATATTCTTTAGTCCATCTGTAGGGCCCGCGGTGCGTAGGCCTTCTACGGCGCAATTAGCGATATGGCAGCTTTGTACCAGTACATCGCTCAGCCTGTCGTTGATGATGATGCCGCCGCTGCCTTTGACGTAGTTGGTCTGCTTCACCGTAGCTGAGTTGACATTGTGTACATAACAGTTGCTGATGGTGATGTTGGTGTTGACAGGATCTGTACTAGCTGTGCCTCCATTCACCCGGATGCCGGTGGCGGCGTAGGTTACACCGGTAGGTACGGTGTTGGTGATTTCAAGATTGTTCACTGTCCACCAGTTTACCTTATCCAGCAGCAGGGTGACGGAGCCATTTACCCGACCACCCCCATTGATCAACGGCAAGGTAGTGCCGCCGTATTTGTCGATGACGATTGGAGCGCCAGCGCTGCCGGAACCTTTCGGATGCAGTGTATCATTCCATACGCCACCGCTTTTAAAGAGGATCTTATCCCCGGGAGAAAATGTCATGGTGTTAACTTTCGCTACTGTTTTCCAGGCGGCAGTAGTGCTGGTACCGGCATTGGTATCGCTGCCGGCGGGATCAACATAGTAGGTAGTCCCAACAGCGCTGGTTGCCATGGCGGCGGATTTGCCGGTTACCAGCTGTTGTAGTCCCTTATTTTTGGAACAGGCAAACAGGCAAACGCAGGCTGCTGTAAGGATCGATACATTTTTTTTCATCGTTGGAATTTATTTGGTTAAAAAAGAGGATGGAATCTATAGGCCAGTATTAATTTGCATATCTGCATACGGAATGGGAAACCAGTACCTGCTTTTGGTAATAGGATTCAATGGCTTCAGATCATCTGTAGCTTTATTTCCATTGGCTGCTTCTACCAGCTCCAGGCGTTGCAGATCGAACCAGCGGGTGTATTCCCCTGCAAATTCCCAGCCACGCTCTGCTACTACAGCGTCTGCAAAGGCGCTGCCGGATAACCCTGCGGGGAGGTCGTCCAATCCTGCCCGTTTGCGGATAAGGTTAACAGCTGCATAGGCATCTGCCGAAGGTGAACCGGTTGATCTTGTCTGCGCTTCTGCATAAGTCAGCAATACCTGTGCATACCTTAATAGTTTTACAGACAGGTCTGATGCGGAAGTCAGAAAGCCTGGTATTGGGGTATTTACACGGAACTTGTTATAGTAAGGATGTTTGGTCTGTCCGTTTTGCCAGTTCACATTTCCCGCACTGGTAGTAAACACGGTATGAAACGTTGCATCCTTTCTTTTACCTGCAGGGAAATTATTGAAGAAGGTAACCTCACAGAAGTAATCATCCCAGCCGGCTTCATCGCCAGGCATGCACGATTTTCCGTAGAGCGTGCTGGGATTGCCGCAGCTGTTGCAGAACTGTAAAGAAAATACATCTTCAGGCGTATTGTTGCTGGAGGTAGTGCCGGTCCATAATGTACTGAAGTCTGCCACCAGGTCAAATCCGTACATTGCTTTGTTATCGATCACTTCTTTTGCTTTAGCCGCTGCCAGCGCATATTTGGAAGCATCTTTCAGCGGGTAGCCTGCTTCTGTCAGGTATACTTCTGCCAGCAAGGCTTTGGCGGTACCTGCATTTGCCCTGCCCGCGGCGGGTTTGGCGTTGGGCATCATCGTCTCTGCTTTTTTCAGATCCGCTTCTATCAGCGCATACACATCAGCTGGTTTACTTTTTTGAATGCTCAGCAAATCGGTGCTGAATTTAGAAGTGGTGATCAGCGGAATATTTCCCCAGAGTCGTACCAGCCAGAAATAACTGAATGCCCTTAAGAAGTATGCTTCTCCGCCGATTTGCGTGATATTGGCGGTATTACCCACTTTTCCATAATTTTCGATGATGTTATTCGCATTTTGAATGCTTTTGTAACAACCCAACCAGATAACGTTAATCCTGCTATTGGTGGAGTTAACGGAGAACTGATCTATTTCACGCAGCTCCTGTTTGTTGCTGGCAGGATGTGTGGTCAGGTCGTCAGCACCCATGAGCACTGCATCCAGTGCAGCTGTGGCAAATCCGGACGTGTATCCGTTCTTTAGCGGCTGGTAAGCCCCTGCCAGTGCGGATTGTAGTCCTTCAATGGTACTCAGTGCGCCATCGCCCACCAGCTGCCCATTGGGGTTTTCGTCCAGTTCTTTATTACATGCCACGGTAAGCGATGCGAGTAGTATGATGGAGAATATCTTTTTCATTTGTAGTGTTTTTTAAGTCGGTGCTAGTTATAATCCGATCTTCACGCCGCCGGTAATAGTTTTTGCATTCGGGTAGGAGCCATAGTCGATGCTCTGATTTACGTCGCTGCCTGCGCCGGTAGCTACACTGTTGGTTTCAGGATCGAAGCCCTTGTATTTGGTGATCGTAAAGAGATTAGTTGCCCGGAGATAGACGCTTATTCTGGCCTGTTTTACAACTGATGCAGGCAGTTCATAACTGAGGCTGATATTCTTGAACCGGATAAACGTACCATCTTCCAGGAACCTGGTGGTAACGATGTAGTTCTTGTTGGTTTTGCTGAATGCTGGTATATCAGACGTTTCATTTTGTTTGGCGATATACCTGTTTTTGATGTCTGCAATCGTGGCCTGGCGCATGTCTGCATTGGCGGTGATACCGGCAGCATAAGTGTAGTCCAGTTTATCGTAGCCGCCGAGTGATTGAATAAATACATTCAGTGTAAATCCTTTCCAGTTGAAAGTATTGTTCCAGCCCCAGGAGTAGCGTGGCAGCCCATAGCCAATGACGTGGTAGTCGCTTCCATCGATCACTTTGTTGCCGTCCAGGTCCATGTACTTGGAATCTCCCGGCACATTTCCATATGCTGCAGCTGCAGCTTCTTCGCCCGGCTTCCAGGTGCCCAGGTAGGTAAGGCCCCAGTAAGTGCCCAGCGGCTGTCCGGGAATGATCATGAATTCCGGCTGTGGGGAAAGTCCGGAACCCACATTGGTGCCCGAAGGAATATTTTTATCAGAATAGAGAGATATCACCTTATTGCGCAGGAACGAGATATTGAAAGCGCTGTTCCATTTCACATCACCGTGGCGGATAATGTCTGCGGAGAGTGCCAGTTCAATCCCTTTGTTGTTCACTTTACCTACGTTCGACAAAATGCTGCCTCCACCCAGGTAATTGGGAATTGGTACAGACAGCAGCAGGTTGCTGGTATTCTTGTTATAATAATCGGCTGTCAGTGAAAGGCGGTCGTCGAATAAATCAGCATCAATACCGATATCCCATTGTTTTGTAGTTTCCCACTTCAGGTCCGGATTGCCGGGATTGCCGAGGACGATGCCGGGAGTAACGCTGCCGGGGATGAGCGTGGTGGTTACACTCTGATAGGAGGTGAGTGTTTGGTAAGGATTGATGGCCTGGTTGCCGGTTACGCCATATCCTGTTCTGATTCTAAGATTGTTGATGAAGTGTGCGCCTTTCATGAAATCCATTTCACTGAGTTTCCATGCTACGCCTACGGAAGGAAAGGTGCTGTATTGATGGCCGTTCCGGAATTTAGAGGAACCATCGCGGCGAACACCGGCAGTTACATAGTAGCGGCCTTTGTAGTCGTAATTTACACGTCCGAGGTACGACAGTAGTTTATAATCCGTGTAGCTGGTACCTACGCCATAGGTCTGAGCCAATGCCAGGTTGTTATAGCCCAGGCCAGGGAAGGTCAGGCTGGTTGGCGTTGGCGCTGAATCCGTTGAGGGTGAAGTACTGGTATTCTACTACACCCGTCACCGTTAGTTGGTGCGCGTTATTAAACAGGTGGCTGTAGGTAAGGTTATTGGTATTTTGTATACCGATGTTTTCGCTGGAGCCGCGGCTGGAACTGGCCTGCCGGGCGGAGTTGATAGCCGGGCCGGTGTAGGTGAGCGACTGCACATTGGCATAATTCACGCCGCCGGTTACATCCAGTGTGAGGCCTGGAACAAATTCATATTTAAGACCCGCAATGGTTGCGAAATTGGAATTGTGTGTGATCCGGCGCTGATCGGTGGCAAGTGCCACGGGGTTAAAGGAAATAGAACCTACCGGATCATTGAGGGTGTAGTCTCCTTTGCTGTCGCGCACCGGCAGAGTGGGTGCCCAGGCAATAGACTGTGTAATAGGCGCATCTCTTCCGGTGATGCCCGTGTTGCGCACTTCATTTCTAACCGCGTAGGCATTCAGGTGCAGGGAAAGTTTTTTGTACAGCTGAGAGGTAAGGTTGGTACGCAGTGAGTATCTTTTAAGGCCGGAATTGAGGATGATGCCCTGCTGATTGAGGAAGTTGCCGCTGGTATAGAACCGTGTCTTATCATTTCCTCCTGCAATACTCAGCTGGTATTCCTGTGTAGGTGCTACTCTGAAAATCTCATCCTGCCAGTTGGTGCCGCCATTGTTTTTAAAGTTCTCTATCTGGCTGTCTGTGAAGATAGGTGATCCTCCATTTGCAGCTGAATTCGCATTGGCAGTGAGGGCATAGTCGGCCGCATTCAGCAGGTCGAGTTTTTTCAGTACGCGGGCGCTGGAAAACTGCGTCATGAAATCGATACTTGTTTTGCCTGCTTTCCCTTTTTTGGTGGTGATCACAATCACGCCGTTGGCGCCCCTGCTACCATAGATCGCGGTAGAAGAGGCGTCTTTCAGCACGTCCATAGTTTCTATATCGTTTGGGTTCACGGATGAAGGGTCGGCGCCCACGAAGCCATCAATCACATATAGCGGATTATTATCACCTTTGATAGAGTTGTTGCCCCGGATACGTACGGATACTTCCCCGCCGGGTGCGCCCGCATTGGAAACCACCTGTACGCCGGCAGCGCGCCCCTGGAGGATCTGTTGCACATTTACTACAGGCTGTTCTTTGAAGTCGCGCGTGGATACAGATGTGATGGCCCCGGTCAGGTCGCGTTTTTTCTGGGTACCATAGCCTACCACCACCACATCATTTATATTATTGACCTTCGAAGCCAGTGTAAGGGTAAATGGCTGGCTGATGGAAATAACAGGCACTTCCTGCCTGTTGTAATTCACCGCGGAGAAAGTAAGTGTTGCCGTAAGGGGAGCATCGATTTCAAATTGCCCGGAGGCATTGGTCATAGCCCCGGTTGTTTTTCCTTTTACCTGCACGCTGATCCCCGGGAGAGGGACGCCATTTTCATCTTTTACCGTGCCGGCTATCTTCTTTGATTGTGCCCATGACCCCAGTGGAATAAATAGGATACTGATCAGCAATAGACGTAGATTCATAACGTTAGATTGGATATTTTATATAGGGCAAGATATCTTACACACGAAGGAAACACCGGGTAAAATCAGAAAAAAAATGGGGGAAAATTGTAAATACTGGTAAAAAAAGACGGTTTTTTTCCCTATACTGCAAGCAGTTTATAATGTTCCTGCCACGTTAAATAACTAAGACACCACAACGAATGTTTGTTGCATGATGCCAAAAACTTGTGTCCTGACATTTCTATTCCTGTGGTGCCTGCGTGCAGGTGCCCAGGAATTACTCTTCAACCGGCTCACTTCTGAAGAAGGGCTGGCCCCCGGCGCTGTGCTGTGCATTGCGCAGGACCATAACGGTTTCCTTTGGTTCGGCACACAAAACGGGCTGAACCGCTTCGATTCCCGGAGGTTTAAACACTATACCAGCCCCACAAATAAATACAAAGATGTTCCTGAAAATTATATTACCCGGTTACTGGTGGACTCCCAGGGGAATTTTTGGGTGGGCACCCGGAATGGGCTGCATCAATATAATAAGGTAACAGACCAGCTTGATAAGGTAACGCTAACGGATCAACGCGGCCGCCCGGTAAGCATCAGTTGTATCTATGAAGACCACCAGGGTAATGTGTGGGTATGGTCGTCCGCAGGGTTGTTTGAACGTAAACCCCGGACGAACCGGTTTACAGCGGTGCCGGTTCCGGACTCGGTGGCCGGGTTGGCAGAGAATAATAACATCCGCACCATTTGCCAGGACCATACAGGCGCCTACTGGATTGGTTCTTCCCTGGGCCTTATGCGGATGACCATTCTTAATGGTTCACCTGTCTACCGGTCGTTCCGGCATAACAACAACGACGCAACTAGCCTTAGCGATAACTACGTTACCGTTATTATCGAGGATAAAGCCAATCACCTGTGGATTGGCACCCAACAGGGCGGATTAAATGGCTATGACCCGGAAAGCGGTTCCTTCAAAAGATACCAGGCCGGCGGGGGAACGAGCCTGGTCAATAACAATATCAGGGATCTTAAAACAGATTCGCTGGGCAGGTTATGGATCGGCACACAAGGTGGCATCAGCATCCTGGATCCCGCGGATGGAAGTTTTATCAACTACCGTTCCGATCCCGGCAATGTACAGTCCCTGAGCCATAACTCCGTGTATAGTATCTTCCTGGACAACAGGGGCACAGCATGGATTGGCACCTATTGGGGCGGCGTAAACAGCGTGTCTGTAAATAATACACCCTTTCATAGTTATAAATCCGGCAGTTTGTCGCTGCCGGTAAATAATGTAGTCAGCGCCGTGGCGGAAGACGATGCCCATAACCTTTGGGTAGGCACAGAAGGTGCCGGATTGAATTATATTGATAGAAGGCGTAAGCAGGTCAGCGTTTACCGGCATCTCCCTACAGACAATACTTCACTGGGATCCGATCTGGTAAAGGTAATTTATAAAGACACGGATGGAAATTTCTGGGTCGGCACGCATGGCGGCGGGTTGAACCTCTTTAATGCCTCAGCAAAAAACTTCACCCGCTTCTTCTATAAAGAAAATGATCCTGTGGTGCGCAGTGCAGAAGTGCTGTCTATGATGGAAAGCAGGGACGGCATCTTTTGGGTCGGCACGCAAACCGGGCTGCTCGCGTTTAAACGAACAGGTAAATCATTGACGCCGCTGCCGGAAAATAGGCTAACGCAGATAGTGGGAACAAAATCCGTGAAAGCTTTGCTGCAGGCAGCGAACGGGGATATATGGGTGGGTACCTCCGGTGACTTGCTGCTGCTGCCGCGGAACGGACAGGCGGTACAACAGTTCACCGGCAAAGACAACCTGCCGAGAAACAATATTAATTGTATCCAGGAAGACCAGCAAGGACACATATGGGTTGGCTGCGCCTTTGGTGGCCTGGCCCGCTACACGCCAGACAGCAGCCATCAGAAATTTACTACCTACACAAAGAAAAATGGCCTGCCGGATGATAATATTACGGCTATCCGCCCCGATGAGCACAATAACCTCTGGATCAGTACCGGCAACGGTTTGTGCAAGCTGGATGTAGCGCACATGGCGTTTAAGAATTATAATAAGTCCGACGGTCTTGCGGGGAATATATTCAATATCAACTCCAGCTGCGTTACCAGCAGTCATGAACTGATCTTCGGCGGGTTTAATGGCATTACCTTTTTTCACCCGGAGGAGATAAAGGAAAACCTGTCCGCACCGCGCACTTTCCTTACCGGCTTAAAATTGTTTGAACATAATATTGCTATCAATGGTGCAGACGGGCTCCTGAAGCAAGAGATAAGCCTGGTCAGGGAAATCTCTTTCACTTATCAGCAAAATGTCTTCACACTTGAATTTGCAGCACTGAACTATGTACAGCCGGATAAAAATATATATGCCTACACGTTACAGGGCTTCGATAAAAAATGGAACTATACGGCGGCGCCGGAAGCTACCTATATGAACCTGCCGCCAGGGGATTATGATTTCCTTGTAAAGGGCACCAACAACGATGGTATCTGGGGCGCACCGGTGGCGCTGCACATTAAAGTGATACCCCCCATCTGGAAAACAGGCTGGGCTTACCTTCTGTATTGCCTCCTCATTATTGCCATTGCCTTTTTTGTAATACGCTTTTTTGTGTTGCGGTCGTTGATAAGGAGAGAGAAGGAACTCACCAGGCTAAAGCTGGATTTCTTTACCAACATTTCACATGAAATGAGATCCAGGCTGTCGTTGATCATAGGTCCTGCGGAGCGGCTGCTGATCATCAACAAAGAAGATTATGAAAACACCCGGCAGCTGCAGATCATACGGAAGAACTCAGAGAGCTTGCTGCATCTGCTTACAGAGCTGATGGATTTCCGTAAGGCAGAATCGGGCAACCTGGCGTTGCATTTGGTGAATGAAGACGTTGTTGCTTTCCTGCGGGAGATATTCCTCACGTTTGAAGACCGTGCGCTTTCCATGAATATCCGGCATACGTTTGTGAGTACCACACCAGCCATCATATTGCCGTTCGACAAAGAGCAGCTGGAGAAAGTTTTCTATAACCTGTTTTATAATGCCTATAAATTTACACCATCGGGCGGGAGTGTAACGGCGACCATAATGGATAAAGAATCCACCGTTGTTATTTCCATTGAAGACACGGGCCGTGGCGTGGCGCCGGAAAATATTTCAAAATTATTCACCAACTATTTCCAGGAAGATGACCAGGGCAGCGATAATAAAGGGTATGGCATTGGCCTGGCGCTGGCAAAGAGTATTATAGAATTGCACGGAGGTGGTATTTCAGTGGAAAGCACACGGGAAGAAAAGGGGAATTCAACAGTATTCAGCGTGGTGCTGAAAAAAGGAGATGCTGATTATCTGCAGCAGCAGCAGCAACAAGTAATGGGAACGGATATACGAAATAAGTTAAAAACCTATTCGCTGTCTGCGCCAGCAATATTGCCTCCTGTAGCATTAAACCCGCCTGTGGTCACAGTAAAAAAGTATACCATACTGCTGATAGAGGACAATGAAGAAATTCTCACTTTTAACAGGGAGATGCTGGAACAGCATTACAACATCATCACCAGCAGCAATGGAACGGCTGGCTGGGAAGAGGCTGTAACAAACATTCCGGATGTGATAGTTAGTGATGTGATGATGCCGGGTACGGATGGTTACACGCTTTGTCATAAGATTAAATCGGATGAGCGGACCAACCATATCCCTGTGATACTGCTAACGGCTATGTCCGCAACCGGTCAGCAGATCAGCGGCCTGCAACATGGGGCAGATGTCTATCTCACCAAACCTTACAGTATTCACATGCTCGGTTTGCATATTGGCAACCTGCTGGCGTTCCGGGAAAAGATTCATGCACGCTTTGCTGCGCAATTCCAGCATGCAGGGGAAGCACCTGTGCTACAAAATGAACCGGCGGATACGATTACAGATCCTTTTCTTTTGCGGGTGATTGAAATCATCGAACAAAATATGGAAGATCCGGGATTTAATGTGGATATCATTTCCCGGAAACTAGCCATGAGCCGCCCTATACTTTACAAGAAACTAAATATGCTCACCGGCCTTACCGTGAATGATTTTATCATCGCCGTACGTATGAAGCAGGCAATTATTTTGCTGGAAAACGGAGCCTATAATATCAGTGAGGTGGCCTACAAAGTTGGCTACAGCGACCCGAAATATTTCAGCAGGGAGTTTAAAAAGCGCTATGGAAAAGCGCCCAGGGAGTGGAAGAGCAAACATTAAATTTACTCCACATGATGAAAGTAACTGTTTAAATATTGGCTGTGCCTTTGCATATTCCTCATAGTAATCCGGAAAATATGCTTTAAACTTATGCGGTGGGATAAAGCCGGTTCCTACAGCCTGGCTCTCGATTATTAATTGGCTTTTCTTTAATTCAATAAGTGAAAGGGCCTTTTTGTTGTGTTTTTTTTCGGTCTGATCTTTCTGTTTGGTATAAACGAAAATGTCGTTGAAGGGCGTTGCCCTTTGCCTCTGCCGGTGGATAGGCAGAGAAGCGAAGGAGCTGGACGTGAAACAGAAAGAAGTATTTTGGAAATAATTGTCCTGTTTAATGAGAAAAGGGGCTAACCGTTTTGGTTAACCCCTTTGACCGAACAACGGACAGTAACGGATACTAATAGTCTCCTCTCATTTCCCCTGCCTATTTCCGCAGAAATACATATACATTGCCTATTGTGGCTCGCTCACCATCGATCATTGCTTCTTCACAATTCCCAACCAGCAGGTCCAGTTTACCATCTTCGTTCCAGTCGTTAGTAGCTAACCTTACACGATAACCGGGATAAGGCTCCTTTTCTCCCGTGGGCCATACTGATACGCCCGGATAGAAATCCTTGCTGTTTTTCGCTTTGCCCCTGAAGAACTTGATGCCACCTGATTCAGTGCCTACCAGTAAGTCTATAATGCCATCTCCATCCCAATCAACCGGAAGCGGATCGCTTTTACTGTTCACTACCATATGCTTTCCTTCCGTGTTCAGTGGAACTGTTTTAGCAAACTTGTAGGCCGTTTTCGTTCCAATATTCTCTGTATACATCACGTCGCCCTTAGCATTACCCCAAACCAGATCATAGTCTCCATCGCTGTCAAAATCAATAAGATTGGCAGTTCGCATAAACCAGGTATACTCCCCTGGGGCCAGTTCATGTTCCAGCTCAGGCTGTGCCAGCTTTACTCCTTTTTTAAATTGCAGGGGATGCTTGCCGGTTCCCTCAAAGAAATTGATGAAACCTCCTGAGAACTGACCTGATATTACGTCGGTTATACCATCGCCGTTCAGGTCTGCAAAAGAAGGATCAAATCCGATGCAGCAAAACGGAGGCACTTTCGCATCTTCTCCACCAGCTTGCAGGTAAGTAAAATCGTTGAACTTCGGCGCTTTATTTGTCCCTTTGTTCAGGTAAATACGGGCGCGTCCCTCTCCAAATTCACCGACCACCAGATCTTTGATGCCATCACCGTCATAGTCTATCACAAACGGCGCAGCATGTCCCATATCGAGAACAATAGGTTTGCCATTGGCCTCAATTTTAAAACCAGGCTCAAGTTGTGGCAAGCCTTTGCCATCTTTTAATGCTTTATTTTGTACTAATAATAGCACAGGTAATAAAAACAGTAGTTTCATTGTAAAGAAATGTAGTAGTTATTAATTCCAATAGCCCGGTGGTTGATGGTTACTTATCCAGTAACTTTTTTATTGTACTGACAGGAATGGTTTCTTTAACAACCATTTGTAACGATCTCTTTAGTTGCTTATCTGCGTATATGCTCTCTGTACTGGAAACCAGGCCTACCAGTTGTCCTGACTGATTAATGATAGGCCCTCCGCTTGATCCTACCGCATAATCGGCTGTAATTTGCATCCTGTCATCTTGTGCTGTTTCTCCTGAGATATTCCTGGCTACTGCCCCCTGGCTATAATAATAGAACTTACCGTCAGGATGCGTAATGGCGCACACGAAATTGCCTTCCTGTGCAGCAGTGCCCAAAGGAACGGGATCCAGTTTGTCGTTACTTATCGCCACACGGAATATGGCCGCATCACCTTCTTTCGAGTATGCAAGGATTTTGTCGAGGGCATATATTTTCCCGGCTATCGTCGATACGAAATAGAGGCTGTCTTTTGCCAGGCTCTCACCGGACTTTTCGATCAGCTCCTCCAGTACATGGTAATTGGTGACGCATACACCATCTGAAGTAATGGCAAAGGCTGTTGCTATGGGAGCCATATGCGTTTTATTGCAATTGCCACAACTATAACACATGCCTACTACCAATACGCCCTGCTTACATTTATTGAACAACTCTTCTCCCGCCAGCTTTTTGTGGTCTGTTGATTTGGGAAGATTTATTTTTTCAGCGACCGGCATATTGTTTTTCAGCAGCTTTGCTTCTCCGGCGATCTCTTGTATTGGCTTGAATGATTTGCTAGCCAGTAATTGCAGGGCGGAATTTTCGATCTGTTCTTTGAATGCCTTTTCATGTGTATACAACATCGTGTTTTGTCCATTTACATACTGCATGAAGCTGAAAGAAAGAATTAGTGGCAAGATTTTTTTTAAGGTGTTTTTAGACATTGCTAGCTAATTTTAAAGTTTAGTTATTATTTTAATGCGTTCAGTTCTGAAATGATTTGATACGGTTGACTGACCGGGATATTTCTATTGTGCGGGCGTTCCATTCTTTACGGTATTGGCAGGAAGGCGTAAAGGGAAAGCCCCTGACAGTCTGCGTTCCCCCCATGTTCAGCAGGATAATCCCTTCCTCCATAGCATTGGTGCTCCATGTTGTCCGGATTGACCCGTCCAGCAGATTTTCGACTGGGTCTGAACCAGGACCGCTAATTTTCCATCCGGTGCGACTTATAGTGTTGGATGTATCGATCCTGGATTTCGGCGCGGTAATATAAATGTCACTATGAGTTTCATACGCCCTTGTACTGTCTTTGAGTTTTAGTAACAGCAGGTAATCACTGTAAGGATTAAGTTTAGAATAATCGGTAAGTCTGAAATGGAAATCGGCTACAGGTTGGCCCGTGAGTATAGAGACTGTTTTAGGGTCCCATTCATAAGCGCCGTCGGGAAAAGGCTCGTAGGCGGTGTTATGGTCGCGATTATATGTGTCAATAAATGCCTTTTCGGTTACCGCCTCCAGGTTTACCTGGAGGTCGCGGTTTACTTTCGAGGACAGCGACAAAGTAAGGTCGACGGGCATCTGCTGACTGCCCTTAAAAATTGAAAAGTTGTAATGATCGACGTCAGACAGCGACATATACAGATCTGTTACGAAGATTTTATATTGTACGAATACCAGGCTGCTTTTCAGGCAGGCATTTGAGGAACTGGTATAACCCGGCATAAATTTTTTTTTATTTTTTTTAGCGCTCTGCCCATCTGGTTATTAACGGTACTTTCCGATATACCCAGTACCGTCGCTGCCTGTTTGTGGCTTAAGCCGTTGACCCTGCACTGGATGAAAACTTCCCGGCATCCGGGAGGCAAACCAACTATAGCATCGCTCAGCAGCTTGTTTGTTTCCTTTACAAGTATTATTTGGTCCGTAGAAAGAGGATTCATGATCACATCTTTTTTAATTTCAGCAAGAATGTGTTCTTCCCGGCGCACACGGTTAAGGAGATTTATAAGCGTCCTGCGGGCTATTGTGTACAGATATGCTTTGAAAGGCTGTTCGGGGTCCAATCTGTCCCGGTGCTCCCATATTTTAATAAAAGTATCATGAATGACATCTTCCGTCAATGCCGGCGATTTGGCTGCCCTCAGGATAAAATAGCTGAGCGGCTTCACGTGGGAGAAGTATAATTGGCTTAACGCCTCCCTGTCACCCTGCCGAAGGAGTGCTACTAGTTCTTTTTCAGCATGCATTTGACATTCAGTTTGGGCAGAAATAATTTACTTCGATGCTGTGGCCGGGAAACGTTTGTCACAAACATCGGTAAGAACGCAGGTATTAGGATTTGACACCATTTGGCTACGCAATGCCAAATTTTCGGAGACATCTGTAACAACGGTGTAAGCATGCTATCCTTCATCCTGTATTTTACGGTTTCTTTGTATCAATGATGCAGCATGTGTTAAGATTTGGTCGGAGAGCAGTGTCATTCTTTTGTAATTTTTGAAACCGGAGTGCAACAGACAGCATTCAGCTTTAGACATCGCGCTTAAGAAATGAGCAGTCTTTAAAGGGAATAAAAAGTTATGGCTTGCCAGGCTCAAGCAATGTTATGCCCATCTGGCTAGCGAATGCGAAAAAAAAAGTTCAGAAGAATAACCAGAAATGGTTAGGAACAAACGATAACGACCTATCAGGCTAAAACATGCCAGGGATGTTCATTACGGCAGATGTGCCATGAGGGGCAAACAAACCGGGTCATAGCAGTAAATCATAATTTTAATCGTCTTAAAGCACAGGCATACAAACAATAAAAAGGGAAGAAAGGAATACGGAAACGTAAACAGCGTTGTTATTAACGAAGAAGCCGTCTCTTGCTTGAGACGGCTTCTTTATATTTCATTAATATCCTTTCGTTGGTACCAGGTTGGGATTATTTCTCAACTCCGTACTTGGTATCGGGAATAGAAGCTCCCGTTCCGTTAAAACAGGGCCATAGGAAAACTTATGACCAACGTAATTATCAAAGCCCTTCGTTTTTACGTTAAATGCTTTGCGAAGACGCACCATATCAAACCAGGTAACGTTTTCAAAACACAGCTCATACCAGCGTTCCCGCCAGATGGATTCCCGTAATTGTTCTTTGGACAATCCTGCTAATGCCGGTAGCTTTGCTCTTATTCTCACCTCGTTAACCGCATCATAGACTTTTGCTCCCGGCCCGTTTACTTCATTGGCTGCTTCCGCATATACAAGCAGTATATCGGCGTACCGGATCAGCGACCAGTTAAGATCGCTGTTGGCGGTGGTGGTTTGCGCTGCCACGTCAAAAAGCTTATATATAAAGTATCCGCCCAGGTTCACTTTCAGGTTCCTGTTGTCCTGGTTAGTGAATTCAGTGAAAAAGAACTGACCTTCCTTGGCACGCAGGTCTGCGGCATCATATGACTTTACGAAATCGGCTGTTGCATAAATACCTCCTGTTTCGGCTGAATAGGCGGAGATGTTTTTGTTGTAAGGAATAATGAGCGATTGCCAGGTTCCGGGAATGACCTGTGTTTTGTACTGGATCATAAAGATATTTTCCTCGGTGTTTTTCTTCGCCGGGTTATGCAAATCACCATACGTGTCAAATAACCTGAATTGTTTTGAATCCAGAACTTCTGCTGCTTTTTTTGCTGCCAGGTCGAAGTACTGGTTCCCTTTTTGTAAAGGGTAGCCTGCCATAGTAAGGTATACCTTTGCCAGCAGCGATTTTACGGCACCCAGGCTTACCTTGCCGCTGGCGTCTTTCCAGGGCAGCCCGGCACTCTCTGCGGTTATCAGGTCTTCCACAATCAATTTATAAACATCTTCAGGAGCCGCCTGTTTGGGCCTTAGCTGCTCCGACTTCAGATCAACAGGCTCGGTGATCAGTGGTATGTTACCAAACATCTGCACAAGGTTGAAATAGTACCAGGCGCGCAAAAAATGAGCTTCGCCCAGCAGGCTTTTGGCTTCTGCCGCATCCATGGAAATGCCCGGTATTTTGGCTATAGACAGATTGGCGTTGCTGATGCCTTTGTAATAGTTCCTCCAGTAGTTTTCCCCATATGCATTGTCCGCTGTATTGTGCAGGTCTTTTATAAAATAGCTGTTAACAGCCTGCCCGAGATCAGTAGCGGCCAACCCGGTAGCAAATTCCGTCATTGTCCAGGGGGCGCCGTTAAAATCGCCGCTCATGGGATCCCGTAAGCTGGCATAGATGGCGTTTACCGAGCTTCTTGCATGTTCGGGCTTTGTAAAATAAGTATCTTCTGTATAGTTGCTGGGATCTGTTTCATCCAGAAATTTCCGGCAGCCGGCCATAAATAATGTTCCGGTTGTTAATACCAGCAGTCCGTATTTTATTATTGTTGCTTTCATGATCTTTCATTTAAAGTTGGTACTGTATTATAATCCCACGTTAAGACCCAGCATAAATACCCGTGGCTTTGGATAATCGTATAAATTCAGTCCCTGGTCGAAAGGAGAGCTGGAGTTGGAAACTTCCGGATCGTATCCCTTGTACTTGGTGATCAGGAAGAAGTTTTGCACGGAAGCGTATACTCTCAGGCGACTGAGCTTTAAAGCCGAAGCTGTGGTTGATGGAAATACATAGGCCAGTAACAAATTACGGCCACGGATAAACGACCCGTCGGTTACTTTGTGGCTGTCGTTATTGGTGGTGTAATAGGCGTTAATAGGCCGTATCTGCGCGATAGGTGTATTCTGGTTCGTTTCTGTCCATGCATTGAGCACGGTTTTATAACTATTGGCTATTCCTTGCCTGTCTTCCGCAGAATGTATACTTCTGTCGAGCACATCATTGCCGTACATAAACTGGAGGTCTACTGTCAGTGACCATGCTTTATATTGAAAAGTGTTCAGGAAGGTGCCGTATCCGTCAGGTATACCTCTTCCGATAATGACCCTGTCAAGGTCGTTTATTATGCCATCGTTATTGATATCTTTATATTTTACATCCCCGGGCAGCATATTGTATTTCTTTGCTTCATCGGCTTCCTTGCTGCCCCAGGTACCGAGATGCACTCTTCCAAAGAAAGAGCCAACTGGTTCGCCCACCCTGATAATGCCGTTGCCGGAGGCTATATCACCATTGGCTAAAGCGAGCACTTTGTTTTTATTGACCGAAATGTTGAAGGTGGTGCTCCAGGAGAAATTATCCGTTTGGATGTTGGTTGAGTTAAGGCCGAGCTCAAATCCCTTGTTTTCCATACTACCCACATTGGAGAAAATTTTATCACGGCCGCTGGTGTAAGGTAACGGGGCGTCCAGCAGCATACCGTCTACTTTCCTGCGGTAGAGGTCCAGTTCCAGATTCAGCCTGTTGGAGAATAAGCCCAGTTCAAGCCCGAAATCCACCTGTTTGGTTTTTTCCCATTGTAAACCCGGGTTGGCAATACGGTCAATACCCACACCGGAATTCCGTGCCCCGTTGAAAATAACGCTGTAGTTTCCCATGCCCGCAAGCGCCCTGTAGGCCGGTATTTCGGAGTTGCCGGTAGCGCCGTAACTGGCACGTACCTTTAAATTGGATATTGCAGCAACGCTCTTCATAAAATCTTCTTCTGTTACTCTCCAGGCGAGCGCCGCAGATGGAAAGAATGCAAACTGGTTATCACTTCCGAATTTGGATGAGCCATCCATACGGCCGGTAAAAGTGACCAGGTATTTATTCCGGAAACCATAGTTGATGCGGCCAAAGTAGGAATTCAGCCCGTTGGCGGTTCCCACAGAAGAAGGCGGCTGGGGACTGGATCCCGCACCAAGATTGTAATACCGGTAGTAAGAATCGGTGAAACCCTCTGTGCTTGCCTGGTTTTCAAAGCGGTCAATATGTTGCCACGATACCCCTGCCATAGCATTTAAACTATGCACCTTTGAAAACTGCCTGTTGTAGGTAAGGTAGTTTTCAAACTGCCAGGAATTGTACCTGTTATTATTAACGAAAGCATTTCCGTTGTCTGAAATGTATTGCATTCCTTTAGCGGCGAAATAATCTTCCCTTTGGTTAATAATGTTCACACCAACGGTCGATTTCAATTCCAGTCCAGGGGCCAGGTGAATATTTGCATATAAATTACCAAGAAGGGTTTGGGTATGCAGAATGGATATCCTGTCGGCCGCCACCCTTAATGGGTTATCACCGCCTTCCATTCCGGGATAGTCCCTGTTGCTGGCCCATGTTCCGTCTGCATATTTTACGGGGATAATAGGCAAGGCTTCCAGCACCTGCCGCATCATGGTAATACCGCCCCCATTAAGCTGGTCTACCTGTTTTTCCCGCTGATCGGTGTAACTCATTGTACCACCAATCTTCAGCCAGTCCTTTATCTGGCTGTCGTATGCCACGCGGCCGGCATACCGGTCCTGCCAGGAGCCCCGTGCCAGTCCTTCCTGGCTGCGATAGTTTAAGAAAGCGCCTATGCTTCTTTTTTCGTCGCCATCCGTAAAGCCAAGCTGATGGTTTTGTGTAAATGCTTTTTGAAATGTTTCGTCCTGCCAGTCGGTATCATATAAAGGGTTTCCCTGTGCATCAAATAATTTAGGGTTAGTGCGTTTGGTTTTGGGATCGGTGTATTTTGTTCCTGTTGCCCATCCCACGGGGTCATATTTCTGAGCGTTGGCATAAGCCAGGTCCTCCACTGCCAGGAACTCTTTTGCATTGAGCAGCTCCAGTTTCCTGGGCAATACGCCTATACTGAAATCCGGGTCATAGGTGATCTTTCCACCGGATGAATTACCTCTTTTGGTGGTAACAAGAATAACCCCGTTTGCACCCCTGGCGCCATAGATCGCTGTGGAAGAGGCGTCTTTCAGTACTTCGATGGAAGCAATATCATTAGGATTGATATAATCAATGGGAGTGCTTCCATTTCTCAGATCTACTGGGTTCAGGATCACACCATCAATTACATACAGCGGGTTATTGGAAACGCTCAGGGAGCTTGATCCACGGATACGGATATTGGTTCTGCCGCCTGGTCTTCCTGAGTTGGAAGACACATTCACCCCGGTTACACGGCCGGATAGGCTTTGATTTAAGGAAGAGGAGGGGCGTTCCTGCAGGGTTTCCGCTTTAACGGTACCAACTGCCCCGGTGAGATCTGATTTTTTTGTGGTGCCATAACCCACCACTACTACTTCGTCTATCTTTTTAACCTGCGGAACAAGTTTAATCTGCATCTCTGCAGCAGTAACGCTCACTTCCTGTGTAATATAGCCGATATAAGAAACAATCAACACCGCATCAGCAGGGACACCTTTAATGTTGAAGTTCCCATCACCGTCTGTAGTAGTAGCCTTATTGACATTCTTTACTTTAATGCTCACCCCGGGTACCCCGGTGCCATTCTCTTCCAAAACTTTACCACGTACGTCTATGAGCGATGTTTGGGGGTAATTAAGCGTTGCCGGGTTTATTGCATGGAGTGGCATTGTTATTCCCATGAATAAGGCAAAGGTGGCATAAATGATTTTCTGGCGTAATGCCGGCAGTTTAAAAATCACCGTGGAAATGTGTTTCATAGTTAAAATGTTATTAGGTTAAATTGATCGTATCCTGGATATTACTTAAGCAGCAGTTTTTAAATTTGGGATCTTACAAGTCTGGGCGTCCTGTATCTATCCGGCAAATAACATCCTGCCGGATAAATTCAATTCGGGAAAACGCAGGTGATATCACGCTGCAAAGTGATGACTGCTGCCGTGTTTACAATGTAAATGCTATAATTGTCGCCGTTCCTGGGTTGAATGATTATGCTACGTCGCAACGGCTGCGATAGTTTTTCAAATTTTGGTGATGAGTAAATAGTAACTTTGTTAATTAGAAGTCCTAACAATATTAAATATACAGCCTAATATTTCCTTGTGATATTTTATCTAAGTGATATAGTAAATTAACAGAAGTGTTTTTGTCTT
Source organism: Chitinophaga sp. OAE865 (assembly GCF_040546735.1). Classification (NCBI taxonomy): domain Bacteria; kingdom Pseudomonadati; phylum Bacteroidota; class Chitinophagia; order Chitinophagales; family Chitinophagaceae; genus Chitinophaga; species Chitinophaga sp. OAE865. The sequence continues at coordinate 2,840,069 of NZ_JBEPOF010000001.1, forward strand.
TAAGTAAATAGCCGGGTACCTGTTATTTTTTCTCCATTGGGTGTTCTTTAAGTAACTGTTCAGCAGAATAAAAATCCTTTTTACTTTCTATGGCTTTTCTTACCTGTTTCACTTTATCGGGAGATACAGGTGTTCCCTTGTTGCCGAATGAATTCCTGACATAGGTTAACACGGCGGCTATCTCATCATCTTTCAGTAATCCGCCAAAAGGCGTCATGGGCACCTGGCCCGGATACGTTTTATTGTTTACTTCTATTGGGCCTAATACGCCTTTCATCACCAGTTTGATAAGGCGCTCATCGCTTCCTGTTACCCAACCGGAGCCGGCAAGAGGAGGGAAGCCTGAATCAGGCAGGCCTTTACCATCTGCCTGGTGGCATGTTTTACAATATCCTTCTATGGAGTAGATTTCTTTTCCTTTGTTAAACAGCGCCAGTGCGGCGCCTTTCAGCCTGGTGTTTTCATTTTCTTCTTTATCCTTTTTCACATTTTCCCCGTTTAAGTGTGCCACGGCAGTTTCGTATGCGTGGATCATCCATTCATCCAGCGGCATTTTTTCAGCGGCTGCCAGGATAGGAAGACCTCTTTCCTTGCCGATCCATGAAGCGGCTACTATGGCCATCAGGCGTACACGGCTGTTTTCATCCTTTGCGGCCTGCATCAGCAGGTCTGCCTGGTCTGCCACCTGGTGCCCTGTATAACGCAGTACTTCTACTGCTGCGGCCCTTGCATGATAGTCCTTTGCTTTTAATAACTGTTTTAAAAGCGGCTGGTCTACCTTATCCATTCCCCAGCTCACCCAAAGTCCTTCGAGTAAATGATGTTCATACCTTGGGTCATTTTTATCCAGGCTGGCAATCCAGGTTTGCAGTTTGGCCAGTACCTGGGAAACATCACGTCCTCTCAGTTCACGGCGGGTTCTGTAACGGGTTCTGTACTCCGGCAGTTTAAGATTTTCCAGCAGCTCCTCTATGGGTGCTCCTGCGATGTTGGCAGGTTTTACCAGTGGCCTGGAGGGATAGGTGATACGGTATATTCTTCCATGAGAATGATCGCGCAGCGGGTCCCGCGCATTGTGCTGCATGTGCCCTATCAGGATGTTATGCCAGTCGATCACGTATAATGATCCATCGGGCGCAAACTCCAGGTCTACCGGCCGGAAATTGGGATCCCCGCTCACCAGCAGATCCATGCGGTGGTGACTTTTATAACCGGTGCCATCATCCTGCAGGGTATGTTCTTTCGTGCCCAGGAACCCGATGGTATTGTTGATGAGGAAATCGCCCTGCACCTCATCGGGGAAATGGCGGCTGGATACAAATTCAAGTCCCGATGTTGGTCTTACTTTATGTTTATCTTCTATGAGCTGGATCGATTTATGCGTAGCCTGGCCATACCTGGGCAACACGGTTCCGGGAAGCATCCAGCGCACATCCGGGCTGGATGTTTCCGCAAAAAATGGCTGGCCCCAGTCGTCGAATGCAATACCCCATGGGTTGGGAATAGAAAGTTGTGCAGTACGCTCCAGCTTCCTGCGCCGGGGATCGTACCTGTAAAAGCCGCCGTTGGTGCCACGAATGGTTCCGTAGGAAGTTTCTACATTCGTGTGAAGAAAAACGCCTTCCCCTGAATAAATTGCACCGGAGGGATCGGCTGTAAACGCGTGACTGCTGTGATGTGTATCATGATCATCGAACCCGCTGAGCAGGATTTCCGTTTTATCGGCTTTGCCATCGCCATCTGTATCTGTTAGCAGTTTAAGATTGGTTCCCTGGGCAACATATACGCCTTCGGGGGCTATTTCAAAACCTATAGGAAGATGCAGGCTATCCGCGAATATTGTTTCTTTATCGGCCTTACCATCATTGTCGGTATCTTCAAAAATGAGAATTTTATCATTGGGCCTGGCATCTCCCGGTTTATAATGCGGATAGCTTGGCATTACCGCTACCCACAGCCTGCCTTTATTATCAAACGACATCTGCATTGGCTTAGCCAGGTCTTGAAATTGCTCTTCAGAGGCAAAAAGCTCAATCTTGTAGCCAGGTGGAACTTTCAGCTTACTTACCGCTTCCTGCCCGCTGAGATACCGCAGGCTGCCATTTTTTGCAGGGTTATAATTCGTTTTAACAGGAGGTAACACTTTGGTGTTTTTATCGGCAGCAGCAATATCCATTTTCTCACCTTTTGAAGCTGCCAGCCAAACTGCGGTGTCCCTGATCGCTGTCATCTGCCGGATCTTTTCTATTTCCGCAGGATAATTATCCGGTCCGTAGGGATCATACCGGCGGCCATACACATGCACCCCGTTAGGGATTTTATAATCATTGAGCCACATCCAGTTCTTTTCCGATACGGCATCATGTACCAGTTTCCTGTTAGTTTCCGCCTTTGGCGAAACATTTCCAAAGATCTTGTCTGCCAGCAAAAGCCCCAGCTTTTTATAACCTTCTTCATTCAGTTGGGAACCATCTATGGTGAGTGGTTCTTTACTATCCTCATACCATTTTCCGGAAGGTGTGAATGCATCTACAAATAACACATTATTACCGGCAGCCACTTCTTTCATTGCCTGTGTATACAGGGCAAGGTTTTCATTTTCTTTACGGCCATCGGGAAGATCATATTTATCTGAAAGATTTTCGAAGGCGATAGGAGAAACAATGGCCAGTTGCGGCGCAGAAACGCCGTTATATTTTTGTTTCAGGGTCCATTTTATAAATGCGTCCAGTTCTGCTTTATAACTATCCAGTCCTTCTTTCCCGTCGAATGATTCGTTGTATCCGAAAAATGCGATGATCACATCTGTTTTAAGCCTGGTGAGCCATTGGTCAGGTGTTTCAAAATGTCCCTGGCTTGGGTTCTCAATGGCCTGCACCTGGCTGTCGAGCGCCGGATGGAATTTCTCTGCGCCCGGAAATGCCCACGGGGAGTTCCTGCCGGAATGTGGCCGGAACCCGGGAGTTTCCCCGCCATCGCACATATTGCGGATCTGTATTTTATACTCAGGATAACGGAGATAGAGCTCTGTTTCGAAATTATCATAATTTATCATTCTTGATCCCAGGTTGTTACCGATCAGGGAAATATGGGATGTCCCGGAAATAGTAAGCGGAGCAGGTTCCTGGGATTTGCAGGCATGCAGTATCATTATCGCCAACACTATGGGAATAAAAGGCGCGTAAATGCCAATTTTTGATAGTTTGGACATTTTGGATAGATTTAGCTTAATCAGGAAACGAGAAATACTTATTTGGCTACACGGTAGGGTACCTGGATATTCATTTTACCTTTCCATTTCCGTGGAATTTTTAATCCCAGTTCATAATGAATGGCATTGATCACTAACCGCTGAAAGGGCTCTTGTGTGAAATCTTCAGGATGGCCCATGGTGGTCATAAAAACCCTGCCGCCGAAACTGTTGGTGCCGGTCCATGCCACCGGGTTTTCTATGGCTTCTTTATCCGGGTTCACGGCTTTCCCCATCAGTAACCAGGTGGAGCCTTTCACAGGGTAATCCGGCAAAACACGGTATAGCCATGAGCGTACATGAAAGTTGGTTGCTACGCCTGTTAGAATAGGATTGTTCGCCTGTTCAGGAATAATGTGAACATCAGTGCTGCTCTCGTGCCCGTAGTGGGTATGTTTGGCCGCGCCGCCCCATCCGGGAGGAGCATTCAATGCAAATTCACCAAAGGCATTCCATTTTTCGCTGGGATGTCCTTCAGGGAAATGGAAGGCATGCGTGGTGGTACGGAAGCCCATAACGGGTTTACCTGATTTCAGGTAAGCATTAATATACGCAAGTTGTTCAGGAGGGAGCCTGCGCCAGCGCAGGAAAAAAACAGCCAGGTCCGCCTGTTTTAAAGCCTCCAGGCCCGGGATATTTTCTTCGCTGTTATAATCAGGAGATGCTTTGAGAACGATCGTTTTCATACCGTAATCCTTCTCCAGCGCAGCAGCAATGAGAGGCATGGTTTCCTCGCTGCTGTATTCATGATCACCGGTCACGAAAACAACCAGCGGTTTTTTCCCCGCTTTGGAAGATTGCGCAAAGAGCAGCCCCGTACATGTTATGCTGGTATTTACCAGGAACAATAAACAAACGCAGAATTTTTTCATTTGAACAGAGATTATTGATGACCGTTTTATATGCGATCCAACCTGCCACATTTCAGGAAGCATACGGTAACATTAAAGAAATGATGTCTCAGTTATTGATTAACGCAAGCGCATTGCGGTTATATATGCTGTTAAGATCCGGTTGCTTACCGGTAAGCGCTGCCACTACATTGTTGATGGTGAGCAGGCATATCTGCCGGTAGGTAGCCGATGTAAGGCTGCCGGAATGCGGCGTAACAATTGCCCGCGGATGATGTACAATGCCGAGGCTCTCCACTGGTGGCTCATCGGGCAATACATCTGCAGCATAGCTTGAAATGGTCCCTGCGTTCAATGCCTGCAGCAATGCAGGATGATCAATAAGCGCGCCTCTTGCCGTATTGATCAGTAATGAACCAGGCTTCATCAAACGCAGTTGTTTTTCTCCTATGATCTTATCTGTTTCACTGTTAAAGGGAAGATGAAGGCTCACTACATCCGATTGCTGTAATACCTCTTCCATGGCCAGGTATTTATAAGGCTGGTCCCGGGTGGATTTACTCCAATACAGCACTTCCATTCCAAAAGCTTCTCCAAGCCGGGCCACACGTTTTCCTATATTTCCCATACCCAGTATGCCAAGGGTTTTCCCGTTCAGCTCATCACCTGCATATTGATTGCGCCAGTCCCAGTTGTTTTGTTTCACCTGGAATACCGATTCATACATGTTGCGCATGAGCATCAGCATCAGTCCCAGGGTATGCTCGGCAATAGTGGCGGCATTGCTGCCCGGGGCATTGATGACCATGATTTTTCTGGCAGTAGCCGCGGCTACATCTACATTATCCAATCCTACACCACACCTGGCAACCACCTGTAAATGCGGACAGGTATCGATGAGTGGTTTATTGATCAGTCCTTTTCCTCTTGTAATGATGGCATGGATATCTTCATTGTTCAAAACATTTTTTAAGCTGGCCTCATCGTATCCTGTGAACACATTCACATTATCCTGAAGAACGGTGAATGCTTCATCGGCAACGGTTTCAAGCAACAATACGTTCTTTCTCATTTGTTATGATATAAAGTGGCATCATCAGACCTGTACCCCCTGAAGTCATTCCTGTTGGAAACATACAGGCCTTCTTCATAAAGCTCATCTGCAAATATCCGGGGATCTGTTTCAGCTCCCGGTATGGAGGAAATTTCCACCAGGTTGCCGGCAGGGTCACGCACAAACATCTGCATAGCTCCATCTGGCAGTTTTCTTACTTTTCCCCATGGGTTTATATCAATGATGTTCAATTCTTTCATGCGGAAAAACAAACTGCTGAAATCATCTACCTGTACACAAACATGCCCGCGGAAGGAGGTCTTATCTTCCCATTCGGAGATATGTAACTGTTGCTCTTCGTTGAATTTGAAAAACATAACAGGGTAATCAAACCGGAAGGCGGCAAGCGGCTCCAGGCCTAACTCATGCTGATAGAAATGACCTGCTTTTTCCAGGTTGTCTACAATCAGTGTTACGTGATTAATTTTAAGTGCTTTGGCCATAAATAGTCATTTACAAATACCACTTCTAAGCTTTTTGTTTATACTCCTTTACAAAATCCCAGTCGGGAGTTACACCCAGCCCCGGGGCAGTTGGCGCCAGTATGTCGCCATTTGTAACGGTAATTTGTTCCTTTACCAGTTCATACATCATCGGATTGCCTCCCAGGGAGAACTCAATAATAGTGGCCGATGGCGATGCAAACGCTACATTCAGTCCTGCCATAAAAGAGAAGGCGGAGCCCCAGCAATGCGGCGCCAGCTCCAGCTGATGCACGCTTGCGAGGTGCGATACGCGCACTGCCTCGGAAATACCGCCAATGATGGCTGCATCCGGCTGTATTACATCAATGGCCCTTATCTGCAAAAGTTCATTGATGTCAAAACTGGTATATTCGCTTTCGCCTGCTGCAATAGGAATATATGTGGAAGCTCTTACTTCTGCTGTCCCTGTTTTATTATCAGGATTGATAGGTTCCTCAAACCAGTATAAGTTACAATCTTCTACTCCGCGGCAGAACTGTTTTGCTTCCGGAACGCTGAAGGTACCGTGCGCATCGGCCATCAGCTTAATATCAGGTCCTAAGGCGGCTCTTGCTGCCTTTACTCTTTCAATACTGTTTTGTACGGTGCGGTCCATCACGCCAACGCGCATTTTAACACTGCCAAATCCCTTGTCTGTATATCCTTTCAGTTGTGCGCCAATGTTGTCTGCATCTGCCCAGCCACCGCTTGCATATGCCGGCATCTTATCCCTGCAGGCGCCGCCTATCAGGTCCATCACCGGAACATTCAGCATCTTCCCTTTCAAATCCCACAGCGCAGTATCGATACCGCTCATAGCAGATATGGTAAGGCCCCTTCTTCCAAGGATAGGGAATTTCCGGCCTCTCAGCAATGCGTAATGATCCCTTGTGCCATTGTACATCTCTTCCCATAAACGGGAAATATCTTTGACCTGCTTACCCAGTAATGCCGGCTTTAATTCGTTTTCAATACAATTTACAATGGAGGCGCATACCCCCGAAGATCCAACCGCTGCTTTGGCTTCTCCAAATCCCTGAAGACCATCATCCGTTGTTATTACAACAAGCGTCATATCAAAATTGGTTAATAATCCATAGTCTGAAGTATGTTGTTTTTCTTTAGGAACAGGACAGCGTAACCAAAATGCCTCTACATTAGCTATTTTCATCTGTTAGCAGTTGACTTCTTTAAATAAGTTTTGATAAAGTATTAAATGATTCGGCTGTCAGCATGGTATAAAATGCTTCCGTAACAGAAGCGCTGCCATGGTCTGCCAGGAATTTTTCCTGCTCAGCAGATAAGTTTTCCGGGTTTTCATCAATTGAGTCCGGGTAAGGATTAGCGGGGGTGCGATCCAGCGGGGCGCAAAATTCCACGGAAAGCACTTCATCATAGTTTATTTCCCGCAGTGTATCTATGATCTTTTTCCAGTTGAGATGTCCCATTCCCGGCGCCATGCGGTTGTTATCCGCTACATGAAAACCAACCAGTTTCCCTTTGGCTGCCCTGATCGCCTCAAACATATCCGCTTCTTCGATATTCATATGAAAGGTATCCAGGCACACGCCACAGTTAGGGCCTACGGCCTCTGCAAGCGTCAGGGCCTGGGCGGCCCGGTTGATGAAGTAGGTTTCAAACCGGTTGATAGGTTCAATGCCTATTACAATACCAGAGGCTTCACTATAGTTATAAATTTCCTTCAGGGCGTCAACAGCCCATTTCCATTCTTCCTCAGGCCGGCCATCAGGCACAATTTTTCCTACTGTGCATGGCACCACTGATACCATATGCCCGTCCAGTTCCTTTACCATTTTTATGATATCCTTCACATACTGCACTGATCTTGCGCGTTGGGCCTCGTCCCTGGCAAGCAGGTTGCGGTCGCCCAGCATCAGGGTTACAGATCCCCAGCACGACAGGCCATAGTCTTTCATCAGTTGCCTGACGCTTTTCGTGTCATATTGCTCCGGGGTTCCGGCAATTTCAAGTTTGGTATATCCCAGCGCAGAAACCCTCCGTATGGTGGTTTCTATAGTTTCAGACCTCATCCAGTTGTGTATCCCTAGTTCCATAACGCTTTAATATATAAAAGTGGATTAATGTTTTTTGCAGGTAACGGCTACGTTAAATTTTCCTGCCCGTCACGGAAGAGTAGCCAGCAGTGCGATTGCTGTAAGGTGCAAGCTTGTTGGTTTCATAACAGGAACTTTTTTTATCATTGTTTCACAAACTTATTCAGACTTCTATTGAAATAAAAGTACTTCATTTGCAATATATCGATACTATATTTGCTATATTTCTTAAATTTTGCTTTAGAAAAATAAATAGTGTACTAAAAATAAAGACATTATGAAAGTTTCTTACCGGCACATATCTACGCCCGAAGATGCCAGCTTTGTGATTAAAGAGTTTTGTCAGCCACGTTTTACAAATACTTTTCATTTTCATCATGGCCACGAATTGATACTGATTGTAAAAAGCGCGGGAAGAATGTATGCGGGGAATAAGGTGATGAATTACAACGAAGGAGAGATTTATATGTTTGGTCCGGGGCTGGTGCATTGTTTTTGTAACAATGATTCTCCTGTTGGCGCCGATGAAATTGCCCACGCTATTATAGTGCAGTTTACAGAAGATTTTATTGGCAGGGATTTTTTTGATAAACTGGAATTAAGGAAGATAAAGGAACTGATGCAGCTCTCTGAATGCGGAATAAAATTCAACAAGGTACCTGCTGTTGTTAATAGCCTGTTTTTCAGGTTCCAGGCCAACCAGCAGATGAAAAACCTGATTATACTTTTACAGATACTGGATGAGCTGTCGCTGCAATGCAGGGAAAGCATCCAGCTGCTTACAGATGATCCGGGGAAGGTACGTTATAAAGATGCGGATTCGAAAAAGTTAGAGCCTATATTTAAATATGTTTTGGATAATTATCATCATCATGTAGACAGTAAATCGGCAGCATCTCTCGCCTGTATGAACGAAGCGGCATTTTGCCGTTACTTCAAAAAAAGAACCACCAAAACATTCTCACAGTTTGTGAATGAGATAAGGATCAGTCATGCTACAAAATTGCTGATAGGAACAGAAGATGGCATAGCTGAAGTATGCTATGCATGTGGTTTTGACAATATTTCCTACTTTAACAGGCAGTTCAAAATTTACCAGGGGAAGTCTCCAAGGGAATACCGCAAGGCATTTATTGAAAGTAATGCAAGCACGCCCAGTTTCCGGCCTACAGCGGATTAGGCATGCCTTACATTACCCGGCGAAGGGATAAAGCAGCCGATTAAAAGCTGATTTTCCACTTTAGCCGGTTTGCAGTGTTTTAGAGTAATACTCAGATATCGCTTATTTAATAGCTGTTGAATACTTTTCGCATACTTCTCAGATACATAGGAGTCGTCTATGTGTTGTACTCACCATATACTCCTAATACTATACCCATACACTTCGAGACTGTCACTATGCACTAATGATGCGCTTCCAATGCTTAGTGCATGCACTAAGCCCGATTTTTGTCTCGTCTTGAAATCTTCCAAATCCAGATATTAAAATTTCCTGCCCGGAGGTGCATTTTACCCTGTTTATATATGTAATTGTTCTATAATATTTCTTTTTTGTTTGGCTGTAAATAGTTTAACCCAGGCCAATACCAAAGTATTATATCTTAGTTGCTGGCCATCATAAAATGAAAAATTCCACCTGGCATTCAGGGCATAACCGCTATTCCAGAATTGTGATTATGTTAGCATTTTTTAATAAAAAAGGATGCTTATCTTTATTGTCATGTTACGCGCAATCCTTTTTTTTGTTGTTCTCATATCGGGTCTGGCTGCAAACGCCCAGGTGGATTCGTCTTTCGGCGCAATGAATGGCGCCGGATCTTCCTTCAGGCCCCCTTTGCAGATAAACGATACTAACTATATCCATAAGAAGTGGTTTGTTACAAAAGATGCTGGCGTTTCCACTGGTTTTATTGCATTTAAAGGAGGAAGCAGTTCCTTCCTGTCGGTCCCGTTGGGGTTACAGATCAACCGTCAGTTGACCAGTAATTTTTATGCTTTCGGAGGCGTATCTGTGACGCCATATGTTTTCCGTTATAACGGCATGCCTTATCAATCCGCAATTACCAAGGGTAGTGGCTTGATGCAAACAAACAATTTCGCCGCCTATTCGGATGCAAAAATAGGCGTAATGTATATTAACAATGACAGGACATTCTCCATTTCCGGGAGTATTGGTGTGAGCAGAGGCGGGTATAATGGCTATTCTCCTTTTTATGCCCCGGCATATGCCCCGGTAGGGGGAAATATGCACAGGTAAAATCGTTGGACCGAACCAGGTATCTTCCGATTTGTCCATTTTAATGCCCGATAAAAAATAGGCATATTGACTATCAGTAGTTTAGATAGCACAAGGGACACATAGGGGCAAAATTTTAAAAAAATTAGTAGTAGATAAGTATCGGGAAATATCTTCCTGTTACACCTCCGGTGGGGTTCAACACCTGGTTGAGCCGGTCGGGAGGCTTTTATTAGCAAATCATTAGGGCGCTAAAGCCATAGGGGGGATTTCTTCCTTAAGAGCTGATTTCAAGCTTATAGCCTTTGCCGCGTACAACAACGATGTTGATATTGGGATCAGGTTCCAGTTTTTTTCTGAGTTTTGATATGAACATATCAAGACTGCGGCCTACTATAACACCTTCATCTTCCCATACCTCTTTTTGTAGCCTGCTTCTCTCTATGGTCTCGTTAGGAGAAGATGCGAAGATGTGCAACACACGGGTTTCTGTTCCGGTGAGATCAATGGTCTTTCCATTTATTATGAGCTTACGATTTTTTTCATCGAACAACATTGAGCCCAAAGAGACTGTACCAGTAACCTGGCTATCAGGTAAAGTCCGGCGTGGCTTAGTAAACCGGAAAAATATAAAACCAATAAATGCTAAAAATGGCAAACCGCCTAACAAAAGTCCATTCTTTGCTGTATTTAGGCTTGTCGGTTTAAATTTGATGTTGACAATGTAACGTGCCATGGGTTGTTTTCTGCCTATGCAAGCTACAATATCATCTTTTTGGTTTTTCGATATAGCATATCCATAGACTACACCGGACTTATCGCTGTTCAGAACTGTGACCACATAATCGCTTGAAAGGGGGTCTTGGGCCAGCAACCGCCGGGTGATGTTCACCAGCGAGCCCGGTTGAAAAGTAAGCTCATTCTCAAAACTGATCTGGTATTCATTTTTGGTGATCTTTTTTACCGGAAGCACCCTCGATTTACTGTCGCCCGACTGCGTTAGCAGTTCATCTCCTATCCTGCGAAGCAAAACTTCCCTTCTGGCGATCGCAAAACCGTCACTGCCGGTCATACTAAAAACCAGGCAGGTTACAGAGATAAACAGGAGTAGTATCAGTCCCCACAGGTACTTGCGCTTCCCGGAAAGCAGATTTCGGCTATGAAACATACCATTTTACCATTTATTTACAAAGGTTACATTTTTATTTACAATCCAGGTTCTTCCCGCTGAAATAAATCAAAGTAGTTTTGTTGCACCATCGTTAAAGGGATATGAAAAAATAAAGAAATGCCTTAAACGGATCTGATTTATGTTAATTAAACCGATAAAAAATATGAAAAAAATTATTTATGCCCTGATCTTACCGGTACTTGTGGTAAGCGGATTAGTATTTGCTAATCGCGAAATTAAAAATGAAACTTCTAAAAGGGTGATCTCAAAGCCCCTCTCTGCTGCTGAAAGGGAAGCCGAACGGAAAAAATGGGAGGCCACCCCTGAAGGTATAAAGTTCAAAAAATGGGAAGCGTCTCCCGCAGGGAAAAAAGTGTATGCCGGTGTTGCTAATATAAGGAATCACATAAGTGATTTTAGTAATATGGAGGCTGTTATAACTTCCCTTTCTCTTCCGCCGGGATCAAGATTAGGTTTCGGTGTGATGGCCAGGATTAATGGGGTTGATTACATTGTAAGATTTGATCCGGAAAAGTCTCAACTTGAGCAATTGCAAAGCCTGAAAGTCAACGACAAAATAATTCTGAGAAGCCATAACGTATCGTACGCGCCGAAGTATTCATACCCAATAGTATCGGGTGAGTATGTAGAACGGGATAGTAAAGTAATTTTTAAACGTGCCCCCCGCAAAGGCGGTTGCTGAGCAGTTGAATTATGCGTATTCCTGATTTAAAATCATTTGTCAGTTATTATTAATCAAGATAATTTTTGAGAAAGCGCGAAAAGTGACACAGACAAAATTAAAAAAGAGGCTGTCTCATAGATATTGAGGCAGCTTCTTTCGTTTAAGAGGCTGCATCATTTATTTATGATACAGCCTCTTTATGTGCCCGGAACCAGATCCGCATCCGGTGGGTGAATTAACAGGCTGCGTCAGTGAATACGTTTTAAGCAATTCATTCCCCGAAGGCACATTGAATGGATTTTAGCGCATCCTGATCATCTCATATATTCGATCAGATGTCTCAAACTTGCGGCAGTGCCATAGTTTACAGGATTTTGTTTTTTACATTTGGCAAATTAAATTCCAGGCATCCGGCATATGAAACCATACACGTTCACGTTATTGCTGCTACTTTTTTTTCCAGGTATATCATCCATTTATGCGCAACAGGTAAACACTGCGCCATATACTTTTAACCGGAAACCGCTCAGGCAGGATGTGTATGCTCAGTTGCCATTGGGGAGTATCAGGGCTAAGGGCTGGTTGCTGAAGCAACTGGAGCTGCAGAAAAATGGGTTTACCGGCCATGCGGAAGAGCTCTACCCGGAAAAGGAAGATCTTGGTGAAAATTCCGATTGGCTCGGAGGCAGCGGGAACAGCTGGGAAAAAGTGCCCTACTACGTAAAAGGGCTTGTGGCACTTGCCTATACGCTCGATGATAACACTTTGAAACAAAAAGCGGAAAAGTGGATAGATTATACGCTGAGCCATCAGCAGGAAGACGGCCTTTTCGGTCCCGCCAAAATGAAAGACTGGTGGCCCAGGATGCCTTTTATGTATGCTTTACAAAGTTACTACGAGGCCACAAACGATAAAAGAGTGATTCCATTTTTAGCCAGGTATTTCAGGTATCAGCTGGCGCACCTTGATAGTTTACCGCTGGACAGCTGGGGTAAATCCAGGGCCGCTGATAATATGGAGATTGTTCTGTGGACCTATAACAAAACCGGTCAGCCTTATTTATTGGAACTCGTAAAAAAACTAAAATCGCAGGCATACCCATGGATAGATATTTTTAATAATAACCGGTTCTTCTATTATGGGGATGACTACCAGCCAAAGCACATGGTTAATGTTGCCCAGGCGCTGAAGTTTCCCGCTGTATACAGTCAGCTGAACACCGCAGATAATGATGAAATGGCCATGTGGAAGGGGATACGCTATATTCAACGTGATAATGGCCAACCTACCGGCCTGGGTTCTGGTACCGAGTTTATGTCGGGGAAAAGTACGGTCCAGGGAGTTGAAACCTGCACCGTGGTGGAATGGATGCAGAGCCTGGAAACGGCAGGCAGGATTATCCATGATTCCCAGGTGGGCGACGACCTGGAAAAGGTTGCTTTCAACGCGCTTCCGGCACAATTTGACAGGGACCTTAAAACACATTCCTATTATACATTGCCCAACCAGATAAAGGCAGCGGAAGGACACCACGGTTATAACCAGGACTATGCCAACGGCCTGTTATTAAGCCCTTATTCCGGCTTCCCCTGTTGCCGTTATAATTTACATATGGGCTGGCCGTACTTTATTAAGAATAGCTGCCTGGCAACGCCCGATGGAGGTCTTGCTATCAACACCTATGGCCCGATGGAAATAAATGCAATGGTGGCCCAAAACGTTCCGGTTAAAATATATGAGGACACCAATTATCCTTTTGAAGAGCAGATCCGGTTTTCTTTCGACCTGAAAAGATCAGTGGCTTTCCCGCTGCGGATAAGGATCCCGGCCTGGTGTGAAAAGCCTGAAGTGATGGTTAACGGGAAGTTGATGCGCGGTGTTACCAGTGCAGCGATATTCACTATTAACAGGACCTGGGAGAATAACGACAAAATTGTGCTCAACTTTCCTATGTCTGTCTCCATAAAAAAACAGGTGAATAACGCAGTAAGCATTGAGCGGGGGCCACTGGTGTATGCACTTAAAATAGTGCAATCGGTAACGAACAAAAAGGAATTTGATGTAAAGGGTTTTCACGAAACAGAGATATTGCCCCGCTCAGCATGGAATTTTGGATTAGTACTGGATAAGCGTAATACCGCAGATCAGTTCAGGTTTGTAAGTAATGCAATGCCTGAGAACCCGTTTATTGCAGAACAGAGCCCGGTCCAGTTAAAGGTTCACGCAAAACAGATCCCTTCATGGACACTTGATTATAGTGGTAATGCTGCAATGGACGTGCCTTACAGTCGTGTGTCTTCACGGGAACAAACGCAGGAAATTACACTGGTGCCCTTCGGTTCACAAAACATCAGGATAAGTGTTTTCCCGACAATTGGTGAGCCGGAATTTATTAATAAATTGTTTGAAGATAATTTTAACAATAATAGTGCGGATAGGTGGGTAATATACGGTGGCGGATGGTTTTGTAAAGATGATGCGGTTCATTGCGCATCCAATGACCAGAATAGTTCCGGCGGGGTAGGATCAAAAATAATTGCCACCGGAACTGATTTTTCTGACTTTACTTATAGTGCCCGGATAACGGTAAACGCGCCAGGAAATGCAGGACTGATATTCCGTGTATCAGGCCCCGCTATAGGCGCCGATGCGTATAGAGGTTATTATGTTGGCTTGAATCCCGTAACCGGTTTGGTGGAGCTTGGGAAAGCCAACGGAAAGCAATATAAAGTAATCGCGGCTGCCCCGCAGGATATAAAGCTAAACGTCGCTTATCGCGTTACGGTAAAAGCCAGGGGCGATCATTTTACAGTTTTTATAAATGATGATACCAATCCTTTGATAAATGCGGCAGATCAGGATTATAAATGCGGTAGTATAGGTTTAAGGGCCTATAACGCCCTGGCAACGATGGATAAAGTGGAAATAAAAGCGTTTTGATTCATTCTGCATTGTACATAAAAATAGGAGGGAATAGTCACTGAACAGGAATTGGCATATTCACTTTTATCGCATTCATAAATTATATAGCTTCGCAGGATGCTAACAGTGGAAAAAATAGGCGGCACTTCCATGAGTGCACTAAAAGATGTAATCGACAACATCATTTATTATGACCGTTCCGGTGACAGGTTATACAATCGTGTTTTTATTGTTTCTGCTTTTTCGGGAGTTACAAACCTGTTGCTGGAAAATAAGAAAACAAAAGCCCCTGGCGCCTACCATCAGTTTGCAACAGGAAACGATTACCATAAGGCGCTTGAATCTGTAAGGCTTCACCTTAAACAGCTGAATGCCCATTACGCACCACTTGGGCTGGACATGACGAAAGCGGACGAAGTGACAGATGGTATTATTAACCGGGTACTTACCTACCTGGATAGTGCCAACACGATGCTGGCCTCCGGATACCTTAATGAGGGCATTCTGCTCGCTGTCCGGGAGATCCTGGCCTCAGTTGGGGAAAGCCACTCGGCGTATGCACTGGCAAATATCCTGCAGAACAAAGGGCTTAACGCGGTATTGGCGGACCTGAGCGGCCTGGGCGACGGGCGCTCACTGACGATTGACGAACGGATCAAAGAGGAATTTGCAGCCATCGATCTTAAAAGCTGCCTGTGCATTGCAACAGGGTATGTAAAGGGAACGGAGGGGATCATGCGGGAGTTTGACCGCGGTTATTCAGAAGTGACCTTTAGCAGGATAGCAGAACTGCTCCGGCCTGAAGAAGCTGTTATTCATAAGGAATACCATCTGTCAACCGCCGATCCGGCGTTGGTAGGT
The DNA here is from genome assembly GCF_040546735.1 of Chitinophaga sp. OAE865. Taxonomy (NCBI): domain Bacteria; kingdom Pseudomonadati; phylum Bacteroidota; class Chitinophagia; order Chitinophagales; family Chitinophagaceae; genus Chitinophaga; species Chitinophaga sp. OAE865. The sequence continues at coordinate 2,855,698 of NZ_JBEPOF010000001.1, forward strand.
ATAGAAAACGTGAAACCTGTTGGTTATACCAATTATGATATCGCCGACCAGCTGGCAGATGTAGGGATGGAAGCTATTCATCCCAAGGCCGCAAAACCGCTGGAGATAGCAGGCATTAATCTTCGCATCAAAAACACTTTTGAACCGGAACACCCGGGTACGCTGATCACTAAAAATTATGTTTCAGGACATAAAAGAGTGGAGGTTATTACCGGCTCAGACCAGCAACTGCTTATTGATATTTATGACCCGTTAATGGTAGGCGCTGTGGGAAGCGATCTCGATATTATGCAGGTATTTTCCCGCTATGGTATCAGCTATACCTTTAAGGCGACCAGCGCCAACAGTATTAGCATCGTCATTTGGGAAAGTGATCTGAACCAGCAGTTATTGAACGACCTGAAAGAAAAATACGAACATGTAACTGTTGAACCTATTGCAATGGTTTGCCTGCTGGGTTCTAATATGGATCAGCCGGGCCTATTGGCCAACGCTACCGCCGCACTGGCCAAAGCCGACATTAATATTTTGAGCGTTGGAGTGGCCTTAAGAAAGGTCAATTTCCAGTTCGTTGTTACCCGGGAACATTTCAAAGCGGCTATCGTTGCGCTGAACAAAGCGGTAGGATGACAGGAGGGTGCAACAGGCTGCCATAGTCTGCGGTGATCTCCATCGTTCAACGTTTTCTTTTTGATGACGACCGTGATAACATGTACGGGCACTTCATCTTTAAGCATGGTGGCGCTATCGTATCTGGTTGCCGGAGATGCCTTTAGCGTTAACCAGGCAGGCAACAGAAATTTTTCCTGGGAGAATACAAAGAATTACAACTTCGGCGTCCTCTGATTACCCCAATGTAATTCTATCCGCTTATGGCGGGAACTTCCTAAACTATTGACGTCTGGTTTGTTGGAAATGCTCTACCCTAAATAGAAAAAAGGCCGAAATTCCGGTGAATTTTGGCCTTTTTGAAAAAAATATTATGAATGATTTATATCAAAGTATTAAAATCTACACCTCATTTTGCCGGGTTCATTTCCTGAATAGCTGCCCGCGTTGCGGTATTGAAATTTTTATTATTTACAATTTCGTCTATACCATAAATTAACACTCCACCCTTAACCCCTTTCTTTGGTTGCCATTTTGCAAAATCGTTAATCAATGCAATATTCGAAGATTCAGTACCGTCTTGTCCCTGAAAATTTACACCCACAAGAAATTTCGACGCTGGTATATATTTAGAAAAGCCATTAGAAAAAGATGAGGTAACCTGAGAGGCACTGCGTCTATAAGCCTGAAAAAAAACATAGTCAATCTTGTCTTTTATTTTTTCCAGAAGTGTGGCCACCGTACTATTATTTTCAGCGTCCTCATCTGTATCAAGAATTAATAACTTACCGGTTCCGGATTTTGGACCAAGATATTTAGACAGTCCTTCGTAAATTTTTACTATTATCCCTGTTTCCTCCCTGGATTTGCGTTCAAAATCGATATCAAATCCATCATAGTTGTATTCATTTATAGTGTTCATAATATCTTTGACAGCAGCATCAATACCTGCCTGATCGCTTGAATCCTTTACATTGCGCCAGGGCCAATATCCTTGTGTCCAAATCACTTTTGTACCTTTAGCCTGCAGAGCAGGGATGTAAGTTTCTTTGAGCGTTTTAAAATAACTTTCATTTTCACCGCCTCGTTGAAAGACTGAAACAATATCTACACTATCAGGAAGATCTGTCATTTTCGGTTTTTTGATATCGCCATCAATTGCAGCATCCTCCCATGCACTGTAGTAACCCATCAATAACTGATGAGGGCTTTTCTTATATGCCAAAAGGTTCTCAAGATATTGCCCTTTATCTGTTTTGGCTAAAAGTGTTTTGCCGCCCACTTCTTCTATTTTTTTTGTACAGGATGCCAATGTTACGATCAAAAGCACAACAAAAAAGGATGCTACTAATTTAGCCTGTCCGGATTTAAAGTAAATTTTCATAGTTTTTGTTTAATTAAAGAAATTGTAGTGTGAACGTATATGGTTTATATTTGGAGAGTTATCTGATAATTGGTTCAGTACAGCAAACACTTTTATAATGATACAGTCGCTGCCATTTTTTACCCTTTTGTAACCAATATTTATCCTGAATTTAATTTTGAGAGGTGGCTTGTGCAGGCACTAAGGGTTGGATATAGAGTTTAGGATCATAGGGTACAGCTGTGTATACTACTGCAAACATGGTATCAGACACCTCAATCTGTTATTGATAGGCTTCATGTTCTCGATCAACAATACAGCAGGTTTAATTCTATCTTCAGATACCAGCTTCAAGCATTGCGGAGGCTTCAGGAAAGGTAATAAACTGTGATTATTTCCCAGTTAAAATTACCAGGCTTCCAACTATCAATGGAAGACAAGTAACAGCACCTGAATTACTGGCAATGTTCAGAAGTGATATAGATCGTTATATCAATACAAATATAGCTAGCTTTAAACCCTATCGATACGACACAGTTGATGACGAGGAGCTATGGAATTCAAGTAATCCTATGGGCGCAATGATGCATATAAATATGACTGATGATGGCACTGTCGTTGTTACAGAATTTAGGACTGACAGATGCACTATGGCAACAATTATACTCCTAAGGATCTTGAACACCCGGTTAGTGTAATCGAAGATGGGGAGTTACCACGGACCCTGACGGAGGTTATACTTTTATATAATGGGGTAGATCGGGTAACTTTCGGTATCTCAGATTTGATAAATAGAGTTACCAATATTGGATTCTCGAATGCAGATCAATTATGGACTAGTTTGCGAGAGAAGATGGCTGCTAAAATTGCTGAAAATGGCGGCGCCGCTCAGGTTGTTCCACCAACAATTTCCAGACCGAACTATAAACTTATCAAAGATGTTATTGAGGATAATATCTCTAAAGAAATCTTTAACAAAAAATCGGATGCAAATAAAATCGGGTACAGGCGGGAAGATTATTGGAAATATATTGCTTTTCCTTTGTATTAGTTTGATTAGTAGCGTGCTTTCGTATGTACTGGACCTGTTATTGAATTTCAATTATGCTATTGAACAGCCCAGGTTTATAATTGCGTATTGGATCATGTTTTTAGGACATTTTTGGATTTATCTGATTGGATTGATCATCTACCATATATTGGTACGTACTAATTTCTTTTTAAAGAATAATCTAAGGTTATTGTTGTTAGGGACGATTATCGGAGGTGTTATTGGAATAATCCTGGGACACAATGATTATAGTTTATATATAGGAGATTTCCGGGAGTTAAAGGCAATTATACGACACGGGCTTACGGGTCTTATATTCAGTTATTTATCTATGGTCATAGTGCCCGGCAGAACTAAGGCTACAAATCCATAAAAACTGGACCCATGCCAACGTCAAACCAAATTGCTTCAGCATGTCCGCCGTTTTAATGTTGAACTCTTTGTTATTGATCAGCGCACTTTTCCCAGGCGCGGGCACTTTCCGGCTCCCTGGCCCAGTTTCCGTACCGGCAACGCTTTGAGCAAAAATGGTAATATGCTGAGCACTCGAATTTGGTGTGTCATTTGGTGTGTCAATTTTGTGTCAACGATAGTGGGAGCAAGCGGAGGAAATGTGGATAAAGCGGAAACGCCTAATAACAAAATAGGTTGTAAATCAATGACTTACAACCTATTTGATGTGCCCAGAACTGGATTCGAACCAGCACACCCTTGCAGGCGCTGCGACCTGAACACAGTGCGTCTACCAATTTCGCCATCTGGGCAACTGATATCGTGTCAGGGAGCGCAAAGATAAGCAGCTAAAATATTTTACCAAATTTTTTTAGTAATTATTTGAAACACCCGTAGGCATTTTCCAAATGCGATAAGTCGCATTCGAGGGAAGCCCGGTCCCAATGCCCTGTATTGGCGGCTGCTTCGTAGGTAGACTGCATAAACGCAAGCAACGTCTCCTCCGGGTCCGGCGATTGTTGCACCACCTCGTAAGGCAGCATAAATTCCCCCATCTCTTGGCTGTAAAAAGCACCGGCAGGTTGAACCGCCTGCTCAGAAAAGGTGGGCGTAACAGGATAACAGTAAGCATAAAATACTGCATGGGGGTATTGCTCGCTGCCCGGCCAGAACCCGCAGGAGCTTACTTCCTTTGAATACGCTTCCTGCATAACTGCTGCCGGCATATTGGGCGCTTCGCCCTGGTGAGGTGGCGCATCCCTGCCGGAAAACCTGGTGACCGCCAAATCAAAGGCGCCCCAGAAAAAATGCACAGGGCTGCATTTCCCGGTGAAGCGGGTCCTGAACCTGGTAAAAACATTATGGATCTTCACCAGTGCCTGCCAGAAATCTTCCATTTTCTGCGCATCATACGACCGGTGTATTTCATCCTTTTCAAATGGAATGGCGTCCGCTATTTCGCTGGGCAGGGTATAAATACTCACATCAATATCCAGGGCCTTTAATTTTTCAAAGAGTGCCTGGTAAAAGTCGGCCACACTTCTGGGGCGCAATTCCACCGCTTCTTTTCTGCCGGTGCTGGTGCTGATCAGCAGCTGGTGCTGCATGAAGTTAAAATCGATCTGGAAAATACCATGCTGATAAGGTACAGTGCCGGTGCTAAGCCCATCGGGGCTTACATACAGTGTAACATGCCAGGAGTGATTCAGCCAGGGCATTTTCCGGAGCCGTATCTTACCCACTATCTGGGTCCACAGATGAACGGTGGCCAGGGTATCTTTCCAGTCATCATAATTTATTACAGGCCATTTGTCTGTTAGCTGCGCGGTTGTTTGCATAGTCAATAGTTGAAGGATGAAAATAGTTTCCAGGAAAAAAATAACAAACAGGATAACAGAATGTTCCGGGAACTTTTTCAAAGCGCCTTATCTTAACAGATAACACGGGGTATTTTCAGGATCGCAAAAAGTGATAAAAAAAGGTGACGGATCGTAAGACGCATCACCTTTTTTTATACTAAACGGGCTGAATTACTCTACCCAATAAGTTAAGGTTACAACAATATAACCATCAGGCCCCACATCGCCGCTGCTAAGGGTAACCGTGCTGGACACAGCTCCTTCCCAGTTGCCGGGATAAGCGCCAAAAGTGTAAGTACCTGCCGGAAGACTTTCAAATTTGTCTTCATTTTCCTGCCCGCCTGGATAGTAATAAACACCTGTTGCTACATTTTTCGCCCAGTAACCACGTAAACCTGTGCCGCCTGTAACCGGCGCACCGTAAATGTCTACCAGTTGTATGCGCACATTATATTCCGTTTGCACTTTGTTTAGGGCTTCATTACTGATGTTGTTGCCTGGAGCTGTTGGGGTAGCATTACTCTGAAGAAAGAACAGCGCGGATAGAGCGCTTAAAACGATTGCTTTTCTCATGGGTTAAAATTTATTTGTTAGGTTTTCAAATGAGTATTTAAGTTAGAACTTTATGGCGGGATGCAATAAAATTTTATTGTTAAGTGAGAGTGCTCTACAGCTGAATGGGTTTGTAGGCGCCTGCTGCATCCCTGGTCTTTTCCGCGAGGGTAATTAATTCATCACTGTTCAGTTTTTCCATCACCTGTTTTTTATAGAAAGATGATCAAATGCAGGAATATTTTTTCCGCACCCGTAATGGCTTTGTAACTGTATCTCCCCCAAAAAAACTAAAATGATAAAGAAATATTTGGGTAACTCAAAAGTTACATATACATTTGGGTAACTTAAAAGTTACATATTATGGCAAACACTATCAGGCATACATTTTTCTTTGCCCATCCACCTGAAGCAGTTTGGTCGTACCTCACAACACCTGAACTGATGGCGCAATGGCTGATGAAGAATGATTTTCAGCCTATTCTCGGATATGATTTCCGGTTCCAGACAAACCCAATACCCAACCTCAATTTAGACGGCATTTTCCATTGTCGTGTATTGGAAATTGTTCCTCTCAAAAAATTATCTTACTCCTGGAAAGGAGGACCCGGAGATGGAAAGTTTACACTTGATTCCATGGTGGTATGGAAACTACAGGCCAAAGATGACGGCACGGAACTCTTCCTGGAGCACAGTGGTTTTTCTATGCCGGAAAACCTGCCTATCTACAACGGAATGACAGATGGCTGGATCAAGAAACTGCACAAAGTGGCTGAACTCATAAACGCTGCAAATCATGACACAACCAATACTTGATGTATTCCAGGTAATTGCCGACCCAAGCAGAAGAAAAATGTTAGGCCTGCTTTCAAAAGACAGTCTGACTATTAACAGCCTGGCAGAAAATTTTGACATGAGCCGCCCTGCAGTGTCAAAACATATTAAAATACTGCATTCCGCGGGCTTTATTTCTATCCATGACATTGGCCGGGAACGGTATTGTACACTGAAACAGGACGGGTTCAAAGAATTACAGGAATGGATCTCCCACTTTGATAAATTCTGGGCATCGAAACTGAAAACACTGGAAATGCTCCTGAATAACAAAATCTCAAAAAAATAAATTAGTATACCATGGCAACATTAACTACCCATGAGATAGCCGCCCGGTTCGATGAGCTCGCACGGCAGGAAAAATGGTTTGATATCCAGGATGAGTTTTTTGCTGATAACGTAAGAAGCGTAGATCCCCCGCACTCCCCGTATTTCGGGTATGCGGAAGGCAAAGCAGCTGTTCGTAAAAAAGGGGAGGACTTTGTGAAAAGAATTACAGAAGTACACCATGCTTACACCACCCAACCTGTTGTAGGCGGCAATTATTTTTCTGTAGGCCGCGTTACAGATCTTACAGTGGAAGGTTGGGGACGGGTGAAAATTGATCAGATCATGTTGTATGAAGTGAAAGACGGGCAGATTGTGCTGGAGCAGTTTTTTTATTAGGGAATTTCAGCAGGATGATTTTTATATGTTACCGGTTCCGGGAAGCCTCATGTTTCCGGAACCGGTAATTCTTAATTGCGTTACACTTCTACCGCCTTGCTCACTTTACGATACACAAACTCATGGTAAATATGCCTGCGGCAAAAACGCCCGGGCGTATCAGAGTTGATCAGTTTAGTATACAGGGTTTTGGGAACATCGAAGTATTCATAGCTGCTGCCGTCTTCGAACTGAAGCTGGAGCGTTTGTTTCTGGTAGGAAAAATCCACAAGGGTAGAAGCCGAAATGGTAGCGGTATAATCGGGTAAAGCGGCAGCAATGGTTTCGGGCGCAATGCTCACTAAAAAGTGATAGGCTTCTATCAGCTCTTTACTTTTAGCTTCCGCTTCCAGTTTCTGTTCTTCTGCCAGGCCTTCAAATTTATCAGGATGCCACTCCTTCATAAAGTTCCTGTAAATGGATTTTAATTCTTTTACTTCAGTAGTTTTGGTAACGCCCAATAACTTCCTGTAATCAGCTATTTTACTCATAATGTATTTATTCAAAAATAAACAGGCTGATCATTATGAACAGGCTACCATTTATCTTACCCGAAAGCGCGCAAAGTTACACATTTTTAAGTGAGTGGCAATGATTTATTTAACCTTACTGGCAGAGGGTTTGAGCGGTATGCACGTCTTATATGCGTAAAATCACCTATTTTACTGCTTCGAAAAACCGTCTTATGAGATTATTGCTATTGTTAACCACGTTGCTGTATTGTTTACCCGGCCACTGCCAGCAACTGGATTCATTGAAATACCCTAATGGCTGGCTGTATTATCATACATATGGGAAAGGTACCCCTGTGATCGTGCTATCAGGCGGTCCGGGCAACTCCTGTCTGCAACAGGAAGAAGTGGCCATTGAGCTGGGAAAGCACTACCGCGCTATTCTGCCGGAACAGCGGGGCACAGGCTTGTCTATCCCCGTGCCGTTCGATTCTACCACTATCAACCTGAAGGAAGCCGTGGCCGACATTCAGCGACTACTGCAAAAGGAAGGCATCTCCAGGGTGGTTATTTACGGTCACTCCTGGGGGGCTATGCTGGCCATGAGCTTTGCGGCAGCCCACCCGGAAAAAGTAAAGGCGCTGGTGCTCGCCAACCCGGGCTATTATAAGTTTTCGGCCGATTTTATGACTACGCACATGAACAACTTGCGGGCAAGACTGGGCGTATCCGATCTGGAAACGATGGAAACGCTGAATAGGAAGATCGAAGCAGGCAAGGCGGATGGGAAGGACAGTGCGTTGTTTAACCGTACAGTGCGACTGGCATACATTTACAACAAGGCGGATATCGACAGCCTCATGGCGAAAATTTATATAGCTAAACCCAATGTCCGTATGCAAACCCTGATGGTAACAGACCTTCAGCGGGTACATTTTGATCTCAGCAAAAACCTGCCGCGATATAAAGGCCCCATTACCGTAATCGGCAGCCGCCAGGACCCGCTGGCCTTTTATACCTATGAGCTGAAGATCATCCGGCCGGATATACAATTGCACTGGATCCAGTCTGCAGGGCATTTCCCAATGTTTGAACAACCCGCCGCATTTAACCAGGTGTTGGAAAAAGTAATGACTGCCGCCGTTATAAATCCATAAGCTCCCAGGCACTCTGGTAGGCATTTTCGCCTTCTGCATAGCTGATAAAGCCGGCATAGAATGCCAGCTGGGAAAGCGTGCCGCTGTCGCCTATCACCACCAGTTTTTTGCGCGCCCTGGTCATAGCTACGTTCATCCGCCGGATATCTGATAAAAAGCCGATTTTATTTTCCGTATTGCTGCGTGTCATGCTGATATACACAATATCGCGTTCCTGTCCCTGGAAACTGTCAATGGTGTTCACGGAAATCCTGCCAGCATAGGGTTGCAGCAAGGGTGAGTGCTGCAGTTGTTCTTTTAGCAGTTGTATTTGTTGTTTGTAGGGAGATATAACCGCAACCGAAGGAAAGTTGTTCGGTTGGTAATGCGCTTCCAGTGCGGTAACCAGCTGGGTAAGATGCTTGAAAACGAAAACAGCTTCCTCCGGGTTGGTGGTGCTGGTGCCATCCGCCTGCTCATCAAAACCGCAGCCGGCGGTATCTATAAAGCTGAGGGGGCTGTCGCCGGAAAACAACAGGTGCCCGGCAACAGAGGCATGCGCCTTTAATTTATCTTCATAAAAGATATTGGAAGAATATCCCATGATAGTGGTGTGCATGCGGTACTGTTCTTCCAGCAGCGTTACGCTCTCCGGGTGCAGGGCGGTACATTTTTCCAGCAGGGTGGTGCTAAGGCCTTTGCGGGCCGCTTCATCTGATTTAATGGTAGGCGGCAGCTGGCAATGGTCACCGGCCAGGATCACCTTCTGCGCTTTCAGGATGGGGATCCAGCAGGCAGGTTCCAGCGCCTGCCCCGCCTCATCTATCACTACGGTGTGGTACTTCAGGTTTTTTACGGTATAGTGATTGGCGCCAACCAGGGTGGCCGTGATCACCTGTGCTTTGGAAACCAGGTCGTCAATGATATACTGCTCTGTATTGCCCACTTCTTTCATGATTTTGCGGGCCTCGTCGAACAGGGCTTTGCGTTGTTCCCTTTCGGCTTTACCAAAATTGCGTTTGTATTTATGAGCCATATCGCGGAATTCATTGGCCTGTTTTTTCAGGCGTTTGATTTCTTTGATACTGGAATGTTCAGATATTTTACTATCGAGCGTAAGCGCTGTAAGCCGCTCCGATACGCGCGCGGGGTTACCTACCCGCAATACGTTCAGCCCTTCGTCTGATAGCTTTTCGCTGAGCAGGTCCACTGCTGCATTGCTGGGCGCTACCACCAGTATTTGTTGCCCGTCCTGTTTGACCAAAGCTTTTACGGCCTGCACAAGCGTAGTGGTTTTTCCCGTTCCCGGTGGGCCATGCACAATAGCCAGGTCGCCGGCCGATAATATTTTATTGACAGCCGATTGCTGTGAGGCATTCAGAGAAGGATTTACATAAGGGGTAATATCAGGGTGGAATGCGGGTTTTTTCTGACCGGTGAGCACTTGTATCAATCTTCCTTCCTGGGCTTTATCCTGCAGGGCATCCGCCTGTTTAAGGGCGTTTTGCATTTCATCGTAGCTGTTGTCATCAAAAAGCAGGTCGATGCCCAGCTTGCCATCGCTGGCCCATTCCGGCAGCTCATCGGTTCGCAGGGTGATTTTCAGCCGGTTGCCGCCCTGGTAGGTAATGGTGCCGTCAAGATGGTCCTGCTTGGGATCGTGATTGGAAAATAAAGTAGCGGCAGCTCCAAAGCGCAGTTGATGCGGCAGGTCCTGGTGAGTGGTGCGCTCCACTTCCACGGTGAGGTAATCGCCCCGGCTCATTTCTGATCCCCTGATGGCAATCGGGTACCAGGTGAGGCCATTAGCCCTACGGTCTGCCACAGACGTGGATGCTGTCATTTCTTTATACGATCGCTGGTCCTCTTCCCGCTCTGTTTTCAGTAATTCAAGCTGCTTTTTGAAATAATCCATGGCGCAAAGGTAAGTTGTTCCCGAATTGTCGCAATCAACCATGAAGAATGTCGTATTCGACCAGTAGCAATAAGCATAAATCCCGGTAAGTTTGTATCGTTAATCAATCAAAATAAAAAACAAAAAAATACTGTATATGGAAGCGCAAACACTTTATATGAGCACAAAAAATCCTTCTAAAGCCGCCAATGTTACCGGCTGGGTCATCACCATCCTATGTGTACTTTTTCTCCTGGTTGATGCCATTATGAAAGTCATCAAAAATATTTATTCTATGGAAGGCAGCGTAAAGCTGGGCTGGCCTGCAGAACAGGTGCAGGGCATTGGCTTCGTGCTGCTGATCGCCACCATTTTATACGCTATCCCGCGCACGGCGGTGCTGGGCGCAATATTGATCAGCTGCTATCTTGGCGGTGCCGTGGCTATCATGTCAAGGATCAATGAGCCTTACTATTTTCCGGTGGTATTCGGTATCCTGGTTTGGGTAAGCCTTTTCCTGCGTATCCCGGCGCTGCGGGCAGTTTTCCCGGTACAAAGCCAGCGGGCTTAACTGATAGTACCTCAATAAGTATCGCTATATAAAATGAAAAAGCCTTTGTATTGCCTTGCGGTACAAGGGCTTTTTGCCTGCCGGAAAAGTGTTTCAAAAAAAGATGGCCGGCACATAGGGGAACAGCAGATGCCATGCGTCCACCATATAGAAGAACGATCATCATGGAATTACAAGTTAAACTCAAAAAACATTTGCTTACTGCCTGTTTGGCTGCAGTTACCACTTTTGCCGTACAGGCACAGCACAGTAACAGCCCCGGGAGGAAACAGGCGGCGCCGCTTCCCGTCATCCATACAGATTCCCTCGTGAGGCCTTGGCAATGGCGCCAGTACCTGCAAACTGTAAGCGACAGCACCGGCGGCAGGAGCTCCACATACGGAACATATCTATCTCAGCACCGGCATACGGTAACGCATAACTGGGAAGCAACACCCGCTTTCCGCTGGAATGATATAGCCAGTATTACGGCTATAGCGCTGCTGGGTTATTTTATGTCGCGCTAGAAGAATAGCCGGTGAAAATGCAATGCATACATGCATTCAGGAAACGCATCCTTTTAACCCGCCCCATGTTTTTGCTGACCCGCCCGATGGCACCAGGCATCCCCATTCATGGTCCATTGCAGATCCTGCCGGTTGTATGGAATGGCTAAAGTAACAAGGTTGCTATTTTTATCATGCTACTGAATGCCTTATCCATAGAAAATCGTTTTATTTAAGCGTTGGAACATAAATAATCGGTTTATTATTATGATAATTGATATTTTTTTTGTTTGTTTATGTTTATAACATCTGAATAAGCGAAAATATTGAATATAATAAAAAAATATAATCAATCAGATGAACCTGCCATATTAGCCTTATTGAAAGAAGGTGATATGGGTGCTTATGAGGCCATTTACAATGAATACTGGCCCCGCTTATACGGATATGTTTACAACAGGTTAAAAAGTAAGGAAGTAGCGGAAGAAATCATCCAGGAAGTATTTTTCTCCCTCTGGAAAAAACATACGGAGCTGCAGCTTACACATTCGCTTGCAGCCTACCTGTTCACCGCTGTAAAATACCAGCTGCTCAACTATCTCAAATCAGACCGCATCCGCAAGGTCTATATCAGTCATTTTGCACAAACACCCGGGCAACAATCTGATAATTCCAACGAAGAGCATATTGTCGCTACGGATCTAAAAAACACCATGGAGAAAGAAGTATCCCGCCTGCCGGAAAAATGCCAGCAGGTATTCAGGATGAGCCGCCAGGAACATCTCTCCATTACAGACATTGCCAGTACGCTGAATATCTCGCATAAAACAGTGGAAAACCACCTCACCAAAGCACTCCGGCAACTGCGGATGGTGTTGGGCCATCATTTGTTTATTATCCTCCTGCTTATCGGGCAATAATTTTTTTTAAGACGTAGGTGTTACTGTTTTCCTGGTGTACTTATCTATAGGGACACTATTCCCGGCCTGATTAAATACAAGTGTGAAAAACTGATGAACAACCAGGAACTTAAAAATTTAATCGAGAAATATCTGAATGGCACGCTGGAACCCTCAGAAGCAGCGCAGCTGGAGCAGTGGCTGGATACAACCGGCGATGAACATGCTTTTGATGCCATGCCTGAAGCTGAAAAAGAAACCGCCAGGAAGGAAGGGTACAACCGCCTGGTACAGCGTATCAATAAACACCGGCAGCCTGTTGTTATAAAGAACAGGTTCCGCTACTGGAAGGCCGCCGCATGTATTGCAGGTATTGCGGTAGCGGGCGCGCTGTTCAGAAAGCCAATGCTGGATGTGGTGGCGCCTCATCGCCTGGTATCGCTGCAAAGCACGCCTGGCAGCCCAAAGAAACATATCCTGTCCGACGGCTCGATCGTATGGCTTAAAGGAAACAGCAAACTGGTATTCCCCGCAGGTTTTGGGGCCGGTAACCGTGAAGTGGTATTACAGGGGGAAGCCCTTTTTGAAATTGCAAAAGATCCGCAGCATCCTTTTCTGGTGAAGTGCGGAACACTTACTACCACCGTGCTGGGCACCAGTTTCAACATACGGGAAACAGGGAAGGAAACACAGGTAACCCTGCTCACCGGGAAAATTGCACTCAGCGCACCACAGTCGGCGCAAGTAGTATTGTATCCGGAGCAACAGGCTGTTTACTCATCAACGGCTACGGCTATACGGAAAAAAGAAGAAGGGGCATTGCCTTTCAACGATATCACAAAAGGCACAGAGTATGATATGGCATTCAATGATGCCACTATGCAACAGGTCCTGAAACGGATAGAAGATAAATTTGAAGTAAACATACAACTGCAGGATGCAGTGATCAACTCAAATCTAATCACGGCAGATTTTACTGACCAGTCTTTACAACACACGATGGAGATGATCAGCCAGGCGCTCAACCTGGACTTCGGGATCAAAGGGAAAACTATTTTACTCAAACAAAAAAAGTGAAAAATGAACTTGTTATCAACCACAATCAAATCAAGTCAGATGCAAACGATCAACATGATGGCTAACATCAATTCCAATTAAAAAGCCAGCGGGGTGACAGCCCCGCCAGCTTATGATGAATAGCCCTGCTTATCACCGCGTGACAGCGCGGTAAGGGAATTCCTTTGTCTAATTCTTTCCGAAATCTAACAAAGTACAAGGTCTATGCTCATAAATCTAAAAACAAATGCCTTCCTGTCCAAATGCAAAAAAATAACAACGGTTAACCTGGCAGCCGGCCTGTTGATTTATGGTGTGCCAGGGCACGCACAGGGAGTGCTCGACAGGAAAATATCACTGCAGGCAGATGATATGAGCCTGAAAGGGGTGCTTAACCAGATCCACAGCAAGGCGGAAGTAAAATTTGTATATAGCTCCAGTCATATCGCGCTCGACCGGAAAGTATCCGCAAAAGCCGACCAGGAAGCGCTCGGTAAAGTGTTAGGGCGCCTGCTCGGTGGCCTCGAAATCGGGTTTGTAGTGAACGATGATTATATTATCCTTACAGAAAATGACGCCAATGCAAAACGTGCTGCCGGCACAGACCTTACCGCTATCCTTCCGGCAGATATCATAGTGAAAGGAAAAATACTGGGTGAAACAGGCGATCCCTTTCCCGGTGCTACCATCATGGAGAAAGGAACTGCCAACGGCGTTACCTCCGCGGGCGACGGTACCTTTTCCCTTAAGGTGAAAGAAGGCGCTACCCTCGTGATCACCGCTATAGGCTATACTATCACGGAAGTAAAAGCATCTGATGCAGGCATCGTACGACTGAAGGCCGCCGTAAAACAATTGCAGGATTTCGTGGTAACCGCCGCAGGGATTGCCCGCCAGAAGAACAGCCTGGGTTATTCAGTAAGCACTGTTACCTCTGATAAAGTAGCCCAGAAATCAGAACCGGACCCGGTAAGGGCCCTCACCGGTAAAGTGGCGGGTGTGAATATCCAGTCGGCCGGCGGCGTGGCAGGAGGCGGTACCAATATCACCATCCGCGGTAACTCCTCGCTCAATGGAAACAACCAACCCTTGTTTGTGGTAGATGGCGTTCCCTTCGACAACTCCAGCTTCGCCAACGTGGGCGCTGCTACGGTAGGCGGCGCAGGTGTTACCAACCGCGCATTTGATCTTGATCCGAATAATATTCAAACCATGACAGTGCTGAAAGGCGCTGCTGCCGCAGCTTTGTATGGATCAAGAGCGGCTAACGGCGCTATCATTATCACCACCAAAGCCGGTAAAAAGAAAAGCCGCAAAGGCACAGAAATTACTTACAACACGGGCTACTCAGTGGAACAGGTATCCGGCCTGCCCGAGTATCAGACCAAATACGGACAGGGTACCAACAACGACTACCGTCAGGGGGTATACGCTTCCTGGGGCCAGCCCTTTGAAGGAGTGAAAAGTATCCTGCCTACACGCGCTACCATACCGCATCAGCTCACCCGGCAGTTTTCTTCGGCAGTGTTCCCGCAGTTCTATGAGGCCGATGGTGTAACGCCTATCCAGGTGCCGTATAAATCGTACGCAAAAGAAAATGTAAAGAACTTTTTCAGACAGGGCAGCGTGTATGAGAATGCCATCACTATTTCCTCAGGCAGTGAGAAAGGTAATTTTAACGCTGGCTTCTCCAATACCAAAAATAAAGGAGTGGTGCCCGGCAATGAAATCAGCCGCACCTCTGTTAATATCGGTGGGAACATCCGGCTGGAAAATAAGTTCTACGCCAGCGGCGCTATCAACTATGTTACCACCCGGCAAAAAACACCGCCGGTAGGAGGGCTTACCGGTTCTATCATGTCTACCCTCATGTACGTACCTACCAGCTACGACCTCACCAGCTATCCATACGAGAACCCGATAGACGGTAGTAACGTATACGACTATACGGGAGTGGACAACCCTTACTGGTCTGTAAAGCACAGCCCGTCTACAAGTGATGTAGACAGGTATTACGGTAACCTGGTACTGGGATTTGATCCGCTTCCATGGCTGAATGTGCAGAACACCATCGGCTTCAACGCTTATACCGACAGGCGCATGAGCGTGCGTGGAAAAGGCAGTTCCTCTTATCCCAACGGAAGCATCACATCAGATAATATTTACCGCCAGGAACTGGATAACACCCTGCTGGTAACCGCCACCAAACCTCTTACATCAGATATATCCCTGCGCGCTATTCTCGGTAATAACGTGAACCAGCGGCTAACAGACAGGAAAGCATTTTATGGCGACAATATCATTGTAGCCGATCTTATAGACATGAACAACACCAGCTCTGTAACGCCGATACAACTTATCAATAACAGGAACATCCTGAAACAGCGCTACTACGCTTTCTTTACAGATATCACCTTTGATTATAAAAATTTTGCCTCCCTCAACTTTGTAGGACGTAATGATATTTCCTCTACGCTGCCGGCTAATAACAGGAGTTATTTCTACGGCGGGGTAAACGGATCACTGGTGTTCACAGAAGCGCTGCATCTGCCCAAGGAAATACTTAACTTCGGTAAAGTTAGGGCCGGTTATACCAAAGTAGGTAATGAAGCTTCGCCTTACCAGACACAGAATTTTTACCAGATCAATCCTGTTCTCGGCGCCACCACTACACCGGCCAATGTAGGATTGCCCTTCACGCCACAGGGCGGTAGTGTGTATAACGTAGTAACCCAGGCCAACCTGCTCACCAACGCCAACCTGAAACCGGAGTTCATTACGGAACTGGAACTGGGTACAGAGCTGCAGTTCTTTCATAATCGTATAGGCGTTGACTTTACCTGGTATAATAAGAAAAGTACCTCACAGATCTTCGAGGTAACAGCAGCGCCTTCATCCGGTTATACCACCCAGATACTCAACCTCGGTGAAGCCACCAATAAAGGCGTGGAAATAGGACTGAATGCGGCGCCCCTGCAATCCAATAATGGGCTCAACTGGGACATCTCTGCCAACTTCACGCGCAACCGGAACATTATCCGCGATCTTGGCGGGTACGAGCGCTTCAGTTACGGCGGCACCAACGGCACCAGCAGCGTGCATGTGGTAGGACAACCCTATGGGCTTATCCAGGGAACGGCCTATGCACGCGACGACGAAGGGAATGTGCTGATAGATCCCAACACGGGTAAACCGCTCATCTCCGGCGCACTTAAAGCCATCGGTAATCCTAATCCCGATTTTATGGTGGGCATTACCAACACGTTCCGCTTCCGTAGCTTTTCATTGAATATCCTGTTCGACTGGAAACAAGGCGGGCAACTATACTCGCGCACGGTTGCTGAAATGCTGTCGCGCGGCGTTACGCGCGACATGGAGAACCGTGAATTCACCATCGTGTCGCCGGGTGTTTTGGGAGATATTAATACACAAACGCCACTGCTCGACGATAAGGGCAACAAGATCCCGAATAATGTGGCGCTGTCTTTTGAAGATCATTTTTTCAGCGGAAGCATGGGGCCTGGCAACGGTGGAATCAACGAGGGATCCGTATTTGATGCCACCGTGTTCCGCCTGCGTGAAATTGCACTGGGATACGAGCTGCCAAAAAGCTTTTTGGGTAAAACGCCCTTCGGTTCCGCCTTCATTTCTGTTACCGGCCGTAACCTCTGGTATAGCGCTCCCAACTTCCCGAAGTATACCAATTTCGATCCGGAAGTAAGCTCGCTGGGCGTGGGCAACTCACAGGGATATGATAACCTTGCAGTTCCTACTACCCGCCGCTTTGGCGTAAACCTGAAATGTTCTTTCTGATCATAAAACCTGATATGATGATGGCACTGAAAAATGTTATAATCGCGCTGGCAGGTGTGCTGCTGGTAACCGGCTGTAAGAAATTTGTAGATATCAATACAGATCCCAACAATCCCACCACGGCACAGTTGTCTTTATTGCTGCCTGCTACCGAAGTATCTATGGCGGCCAACATGTACCAGCTGAACAGCGGCACCGCCACGTTCATGCAGTACACCGTTTTCTCCTCCGGCCTGAGCAGGCTGCAGCAGCAGGGCACCAGCTTCAACGATTCCTGGGATGGCTTTTATACACAAACGCTGAATGATATTGAATCAGTGATAAGATCAGGCACGACCCAGGAACAATGGGGATATGTAGCTATCGCCAAACTGGAGAAAGCATACCTCGTAAGCCTGATGGTAGATATGTGGGGCGATATCCCTTACTCACAATCACAGAAAGGCCAGGAAACCGTAAGCCCTCCGTTTGAAAAAGGTGCAGATATTTATGAGGATCTTTTGAAGATGATCGATGAAGCAGCTGCTGATGCTGCCAGGGTTTCTGCTGCTACGTTGGTACCTGCGTCGTCGGACCTGTTATACGGCGGGCTTAAAAGTTCCTGGCTTATGATGGCAGGCTCCCTGAAATTAAAGCTCTACAACCAGATCCGCCTGGTGAACCCGGAACGGTCGGCCACCGCTATTAAAGCGCTGATTGCCGATCCTGTGGCGCTGATCAATACCAACGCAACGGATTTTACATTCCGGTTCGGCCCCGGTCAGAATCCCAACAACAGGCATCCCTGGCACCGCTCGGAATACCAGGGCAGCAAAACGTTTTATATGAGCCAGTCGCTCATCGATCTTTTGTTTAACAACGATGATCCCAGGCTCCGTTATTATATCATGCGGCAAAATGCTACTGCAGGGTTAAACAACTCGGCTAACAGCAATGGCTACTACGGCCGTAACCCCGGTGATGGTACAGCTGCTCCCGCCGATCTGAACCGGCGCTCTACTTTCGGGATCTATCCCGCTGGTGGATTGTACGACAATGCGCCGGTGAACAACATACCTGCGGGCAATAAATATCTCACTAATACCAGCGCCACCGGCGCCCTTAAAGTGGTAGGCCCCACCGATGGCACCGGCGCAGGCATCATGCCCATGATCACCAATGCGATGGTGAAGTTCATCCGTGCGGAAGCGGCCCTTACACTTAATACCGGCGACGACGCCCGGCAGGCTTTTAAGGATGGTATTACCGCCCATCTGAACAGCCTGAGCACTTACGCGGCAGCCAACGGAGGCATTCCTTTGCCTGCTGCTACCATCACCGGTTTTACTGATGATCTGCTGGTAAAATATGATGCGGCTACGAATGCGGGAAAACTGGAACTGGTAATGACACAGAAATACATCGCACAGTATGGTAACGGTATGGAAGCGTATAACGATTACCGCCGTACGGGATTACCTGTTCTGCGCACGCCGTTGTCGCCGCTCAATACTTTCCCGCTGCGCCTGTACTATTCTGAAACGGAGCTTACGGCCAACACCAGCCTGGGCGATAATGCCAGCCGCCTGCAGGTGGCACAGCAAACAACACCGGTGTTCTGGGATAAATAAGGAAAATAATTACGGGGACTAAAATCATCATCATGAAACAGTATATAGTAATCATATTGCTTATTGCATCAGTTGTATTCTCCTGTAAAAAGGTGAAGTACGAATGGGAAGGATATACCTATACCGCCGTACCGGTAGTAACGATAGATACTACCAAAACAGCCCTGCCAACAAGGCAGGCCGGCAAGGTGGCTTTCTTTAACCTGAAAGACCCGGATGTGGCTGCGCAGGAGTTTGCTTTTACGCTCAGCTGGGAAGGATTCGGAAAAGAAACAGTTACTTCCATTGAAGTGTATACCAGCTATAATAGAGCCGAAACAAGCGTACCTGCGTACCCGTTAGTGATCTCTTCTCCCGGTAACCAATATACGAACATCGCACAGTTTCCGCTGCCCAGCATAGTAGGCACCAATGATCATTTATATGAAACGGTAACTGCCTTTCCAAAAACGTATTCCTTTACAGCGGCGCAATTGGCGGTATTGAATAAGGTAAGTCTTTCAAATGTGGCCGTAAACGATTACTTTTTGTTCAAATTTATCCTCAACCTGGCCGATGGCCGAAGGATCGTTACCTTTTTCAACAATATCTGCGATGAGGCAAGAGGCGAACCGGGCGACTGCCGTGTAGGCGTGAGGTTTAAAAAACAATAGAAAACCCGTTTGATCAACCGAAACTGATAACCCGTATGAATAAACGATTTTACTGCCTGCTGCTCCTGTTGCTTACTGTCGTTGCCATTGCATGGGCGCAGCAGTTGCCATCTCCCAAAGAACATTTTGGTTTTAATATCGGGGATGATTATAAACTGACTAACTATACACAAACTGCTGCTTACTTTAAAAAGCTGTCGGCCTCACCCCGTACCAAACTGGTAGATATAGGGCTTACGGAAGAAGGCCGGCACCAGTATATGCTCATTGTATCTTCCCCGGAAAATATAAAACGGCTGGAACGGTATAAAACTATCTCACAGCAACTGGCACACGCCGAAGGGCTTACAGATCAGCAGGCCCGTGAATTGGCCGCAGAAGGTAAGTCCGTCATCTGGATCGATGGCGGTTTGCACGCCACTGAAGTAGTTGGTACGCATCAGCTCATCGAAACCATGTGGCAGCTGGTGAGCCGCACCGACCCGGAAACCATGAACATCCTCGATAATGATATTATCCTTTTAACACACGCCAATCCTGATGGGCAGGAACTGGTGTCCGACTGGTACATGCGGGAGCCCGATACCAGCAAAAGGGCCACTAACATACCAAGGCTATACGAAAAATATGTTGGCCATGATAACAACCGCGACTTTTACATGATGAACATGAAGGAAAGCCAGA
Source organism: Chitinophaga sp. OAE865 (assembly GCF_040546735.1). NCBI lineage: Bacteria > Pseudomonadati > Bacteroidota > Chitinophagia > Chitinophagales > Chitinophagaceae > Chitinophaga > Chitinophaga sp. OAE865. Next base: position 2,875,876 of record NZ_JBEPOF010000001.1, read on the forward strand.
ACATCAGCCGGCAGTTGTTTGTGGAATGGCTCCCGCAGATCATGTATAACCATCACCAGCGAGGACCCGCCGGCTCTGTACTGGCCGGTCCCCCTTACAGGGATCCCTTCAATCATGTATTTGATCCGCTGATCGTAACCAGTATCGATGCAGTGGGCGCAGCCATGAACAACCGCCTTAATGCAGAGGGGAAGCCCGGTTATACCCAACGTGCAGGTTCGCAGTTTTCTACCTGGTGGAACGGAGGCTTACGTACTACTCCCTATTTTCATAATATGGTAGGAATCCTTACGGAAATAATTGGCGGCCCTACACCGGAAAATGTACCGCTGGTACCGGAGCGGCTTATTCCCAACGGGGCCACGCCTAATCCTGTAACGCCCCAGCGATGGCATTTCCGGCAGTCGATCGATTACTCGGTGTCGCTTAACTATGCCGTGCTCGACTATGCCTCCCGTTATCGCAGCGAACTGCTGTTTAATATTTACCGCATGGGCAGCAATGCAATTGCAAGAGGTAACCGGGACAACTGGACCTTCTATCCCAGCTATATCGACAGTATAAAACTGGCCAATAAGAACAGTAAAAAATCCGAACCCGGCACAGAAGGAGAGGGTGGTGGCGAATTCTCCTTCGGCCGGGAGGATACTGTGTCGGTAAAGTACTACGATGCAGTACTGAAAGACCCTGTACGCCGGGATGCCCGCGGGTACATTATTCCCGCGGATCAGCCGGATTTTCCCACGGCGGTAAAATTTATCAATGCCCTTATTCAATCAGGTATAGCGGTGCAGAAAGCTACGGCGGCTTTTACAGTATCAGGTAAACAATATCCTGCCGGTTCCTACATTGTAAAAACTAACCAGGCTTTTCGCCCGCATGTAATAGACATGTTTGAGCCCCAGGATCACCCGAACGATTTTCAATATGAAGGTGGTCCACCGATACGCCCCTACGATGCTGCAGGATGGACGCTTGCCTTCCAGATGGGAGTGCAGTTCGACCGTATGCAGGAGCCCTTCAGCGGCCCTTTTGAAAAATTGCCTTATGGCCAGCTGCAATCGCCACCCAAACAGGAAGTGGCCACCGGTAAAGGATACCTGGTAGACGCCCGCATCAACAATGCTTTCATTGTAGTGAACGACCTGCTGAAAGCCGGCGTGAAAGTATTTCGTTTACCCGCCGGCGTTAAAGGGGCAGGCAGTTTCTATATACCTTCCTCCGCAAAAGCGCGTGAAGTGCTGGTAAAAGATGCGGCGGAATTTGGTATACCCGTTACCGTTAGTGACAACAAACCTTCCGGGTTAGCGCCCATATCGCCTTTGCGTATCGGGATATGGAACAACTATGGAGGATCTATTCCCGCCGGCTGGATCAGCTGGCTCATGGAACAATATCATTTCCCTTACCGGTTCGTGTACACTTCCGCTATCGACAGCGGGAAGCTTCGCAGCAAATACGATATGATCATTTTTGCAACCGGCGCCATACCTGATACCGGCAAGCCTAAGAAAGGGCGCAGCGGCTACGAGAGCAAACCACCCAAACCGGAAGAACTGTCGGCTGAATACCGTGGCTGGTTAGGGAAAATTACAGCAGATACTTCCATTCCCCAGCTGAAAACATTCCTGGAGGAAGGTGGCCGCATCGTTACCATCGGCAGCAGCACTAACCTTGCCTATCACCTGCAGCTGCCGGTGCAGAATGCATTGGTGGAGAAGAACAGCAAAAACGAATGGAAGCCGCTCAGCGGCACCAGGTACTATATTCCGGGTAGTCTGTTGATGGCAGATATTGATACTACTGCCCCTGAAACCTTTGGTATGGCGGCCAGGAATGATGTGTACTTTGAGCGCAGCCCTGTTTTTAAACTGAGCGCAACCGGCGATACTGCCAGCATTAAAAAACTGATGTGGTTTTCAGATGATAAGCCGCTGCATAGCGGGTGGGCCTGGGGACAACAGTATCTCAAAAACGGCATTGCAGCATTTACAGCACCGGTAGGCAAAGGCAAACTATATGCCTTCGGGCCGGAGATCACCTTCCGTGGTCAGTCTCACAGCACTTTTAAATTACTGTTTAATCAATTGTATAAATAATCTATGAGGCAGCAAATCATTTTAGGCAGTATGTTGTGTTGCCTGGCTTTGCCGGCAGCAGCGCAGCAGGATAAAAACAAATCGGCCATGATCACTTACCTGGATCAGCATACGGCCAGTTACGATACAATCGCAAAAAAGATCTGGAGCTATGCGGAACCAGGTTACCTGGAAGAAAAAAGCTCGGCGTTGCTGCAGGCAACTTTGCAGGAACAGGGCTTTACAGTGAAAGCCGGTATTGCCGGTATTCCTACCGCATTTGAAGCCAGCTATGGCAGCGGTGAACCAGTAATAGCCATCCTGGCGGAATATGATGCCTTGCCGGGCTTATCGCAGGAAGCAGTGCCGGAAAAGCATCCCGTACACGACGGTGCCCCGGGGCACGGATGTGGGCACAACCTGTTCGGAACGGCTTCCGTAGCTGCTGCGGTGAGCGTTAAAAACTGGCTGCAGTCCAGCGGGGCAAAAGGGACCATCCGTTTGTATGGTTGCCCCGCGGAAGAAGGTGGTTCCGGCAAAGTGTACATGGTAAGGGAAGGATTATTTAAAGATGTAAGTGCAGTGTTGCACTGGCATCCGGGAAACCAGAATTCCGCAGCGGTGGCGCCCTGGCTGGCGAATAAGAATGCAAAGTTCAGGTTCTATGGCACCTCGGCCCATGCCTCGGGCGCTCCTGAAAAAGGCCGATCCGCCCTCGATGGCGTGGAGGCAATGGACTATATGGTGAACATGATGCGGGAACACGTGCCTTCTACCACCCGCATTCACTATGTGATCACCAAAGGAGGAGATGCGCCTAATGTGGTGCCTGCGTTTGCAGAAGTGTACTATTATGTAAGACATCCCGAAATGAAGATAGTGAAAAGCGTATGGGAACGGCTGGTGAAATGCGCGGAAGGCGCTGCCCTGGGAACCGGCACCCGTATGGATTACGAGGTGATAGGCGGCGTTTATAACATGCTGCCCAATATTACATTGTCGCAGATAATGGATAAAAACCTGCACCAGGTAGGCGGCTTCAGTTATACGCCGGAAGAAAAAGACTTTGCAAAGAAGATCCAGTCCACCTTCGTAGAAAAAGATAACACGCCTGATCCCGATACCGTCACACCCCGCGTGAGCCCTTTTGTAATGATCAAAGATGCAGGCGGCGCTTCCTCCGATGTAGCGGATGTAAGCTGGGTAACACCCACCGCCGGTATTGTAACAGCTACCTTTGTACCCGGATCTTCAGGGCATAGCTGGCAGAATGTAGCGGCGGCCGGCAGCAGTATCGGGGTGAAGGGAATGATGGTAGCGGCGAAAACAATGGCGCTCACTGCTTACGATTTGTTTAAAAGCCCGGAAACGCTCAGGGCAGCAAAAACGGAACTGGGGCAGAGACAGGGAGCCGGGTTCAGATATGAAGCCATGCTGGGCGATAGAAAACCGGCACTGGATTACCGTAAATAACTCAATCAGCAAACGCTATGAAAAATAAACTGCTTGCCACGATCACCGCTTTTGGATTGTTTTATACAACTGCAGTGGCGCAACATATTCCTTCCCCGAAAGAGCATTTCGGGTTTAATATCGGCGATGATTACCAGCTGGCTAACTATACGCAAACAGCAGCGTACTTTAAGAAACTGGCGGCATCGTCTGATCGTGTACAGCTGGTGAATATCGGCAAAACGGAAGAAGACCGTGACCAGTATATGCTCATCATCTCTTCTCCCGGAAATATTAAATTACTGGAAAAATATAAGAAGATATCACAGCAGCTGGCACGTGCAGAAGACCTCTCCACTGAACAGGCCCGTGAACTGGCAGCAGCAGGAAAAGCTGTGGTGTGGATAGACGGAGGGCTGCATGCCACCGAAGTGGTAGGCACTCACCAGCTGATTGAAACGGCATGGCAGCTGATCAGCAGGACAGACCCTGAAACCATGCGTATCCTCGACAACGTGATCGTTCTGATGACACATGCCAACCCCGACGGGCAGGAGCTGGTATCCAACTGGTATATGCGTCATACAGATACGCTTCAACGCACGGTAGACCAGCTTCCGGTATTGTATCAGAAATATATAGGGCATGATAATAACCGCGACTTCTACATCATGAATATGAAAGAAAGCGTGAACATGGGCCGGCAGCTATTCCTGGAATGGATGCCGCAGATCATGTACAACCATCACCAGCGTGGCCCTGAAGGCTCTGTGCTTGCAGGCCCGCCATACCGTGATCCCTTCAACTATTTCTTTGATCCGCTCATGATCACCGGCATCGATGCATTGGGCGCCGCCATGTATAACCGCCTCAATGCGGAAAATAAGCCCGGCTACACCCGGCTCAACGGATCCAGCTTCTCTACCTGGTATAACGGCGGATTGCGTACCACCACGCAGTATCATAATATGATCGGACTGCTCACGGAAATTATCGGCAATCCTACACCGGAAAAGATCCCTGTAGTGCCACAGCGCCTCATTCCTAACGGCGCAACACCTAACCCTGTAACGCCGCAAAACGACTGGCGCTTTAAGCGCTCTATTGAATATTCAGTGTCGCTTAACTATGCGGTGCTCGACTATGCAGCAAGACAACGGGATGAAGTGCTGTTCAATATTTATAAAATGGGCCGCAACGCCATTGAAAAAGGCAACCAGGATTCATGGACCTTATCACCAAAACGTTCGGAAGCCATTACCGCCGCTTTCAAAAAGGATAACCCCGATTCTACCGATAAAAGTGATGGCAGCGATCCATACGGCTGGATGCGCAGGGGCAGCAATATCCCCATGAGGTATTACGATGCGGTGTTTAAAGACCCGGCAGGCAGGGACCCCCGCGGGTATATACTGCCGGCAGACCAGCCGGATTTTCCCACTGCGGTGAAGTTCATCAACGCGCTTATCAAAGCAGGCATACAGGTGCAGAAAGCTGAGTCGCCGTTTGCAGTAGCGGGTAAACAATACCCTGCCGGTTCCTACATTGTGAAAACAAACCAGGCTTTCCGTCCGCATGTATTGGATATGTTTGAGCCCCAGGACCACCCCAACGATTTCCAGTATCCCGGTGGCCCTCCTATCCGGCCGTATGATGCCGCCGGATGGACGCTGGCCTTCCAGATGGGCGTGCAGTTCGACAGGATCCTGGACAGCTTCGACGGGCCTTTCACAAAGCTGCCTTATGGTGCGCTGCAAACGCCTCCCAAAGCAACGCTGGCAACAGCAGGTGGCTACCTGTTAAGTGCAAGGCAGAACAACGCATTCATTGCTGTAAATGACCTGATGAAAGCAGGCGTAAAAGTATACCGGCTCACCAAAGCAGTGGCCGGCAACAATAACGCCATACCAGGTACGTTTTATGTACCCGCCGGCGGTAAAGCAGGGGAGATATTGCAGCAATCTGCCAGTACGCTCGGCCTGAAAACCACCGGTATCAGCAAACGTCCGGCAGGCGCTGTGAGCATGGCCCCTATGCGTATCGCATTATGGGATACCTACGGCGGCTCTATGCCCTCCGGGTGGATGCGCTGGATCATGGAACAATATCATTTCCCTTTTGAGGTGATATATCCCCGGGATATTGACACCGGTCATCTCCGCGATAAATACGATGCCATTATATTTGCCACCCGCGCAATTCCGCCGTTGTCGGGGGCTGAGCCCAACAGGTATGGTTATGCGCCAAAAGAACCTGTTCCTGCGGAGATCCCGGAACAATACAGGCATATGCTGGGTAAGATCACCAAAGAAAAATCTATCCCGCAGATAAAAACTTTCCTGGAAGAAGGGGGTACGGTGATCACAATAGGCAGTAGTACCAACCTCGCATATCACCTGGGGCTGCCGGTGCACAACGCATTGGTGGAAACAGATAAAGCCGGTAAAGAGAAGCCACTGCCAGGTACAAAGTATTTTGTGCCGGGAAGTATACTCCAGGTAGCTTTCGATAGCACACATCCTGCGGCATGGGGCCTTCCCTCCACCGGTGATGTGAACTTCGACAACAGCCCTGTGTTCCGCCTGGATGCAACGGCGGCGGATAAAGGTATTAAACCCATTGCCTGGTTTTCTTCCGCTGCACCACTGCACAGCGGCTGGGCATGGGGACAGGCATACCTGAAAGACGGGGTGGCCGCATTTTCAGCACCGGTAGGCGCTGGAATGCTCTATGCTTTTGGCCCGGAAATTACTTTCCGTGCACAGTCGCTCGGTACTTTCAAGTTATTATTCAACGACTTGTATGGAATGGATATAAAAGAAACAAAGCTGGAAAGGAAGAAAGGGTAAAAGATACCATTTTACAATATACAACAGCATCGGCCGGGGATATCCCCGGCCGATGCTGTTACAGAAACCCTTGTTAGGAGAGAGTTTATGTTTTTGGTATAGATTTTGTCTTCGGGAAGATACTTACAGCGCCATTCAATCTGTCACTATCTTGGTCAACTTTATCAACTCAAGTACAATTTTAACCGAAAACTGTTATTTCAATTCAATCTCTGAATCATGAAAAACCAATTCTTTGCCACGTTAATGGTGGTTGCTGCATCAATGCTTTTCTTTAGTGCATGCAGTAAAGACGAGTCTTCCAATAGTGGAAAATCGAAACTTTCAGTATACCTGACAGATGATCCTGCCTTTTATGATGAAGTGAACATCGACATTCGGGACATCCAGGTGAACGCATCAGCCGATGCTGCCGAAACAGGTGCTGGCTGGGTATCTGTGCCGCTGGCCCGCCCTGGTGTGTATAACCTGCTGGATTTCAGGAACGGGCTAGACACCTTGCTGGCGTCAAAAGAATTACCGGCTGGTAAAATCTCGCAGATCCGCCTGGTGCTGGGTACCAACAACAGTGTGGTAGTGAACGGGGTATCTCACCCGCTGGAAACGCCTTCTGCACAACAGTCGGGCTTAAAACTGAATGTTCATGCGGACCTGGTGGCAGATATTGAATACCGCCTCTGGATCGATTTCGATGCGAACCGTTCTATTGTAACTACAGGTAGCAATAAATACATCCTGAAACCGGTGATCCGTACCTATACAGAAGCTACCAGCGGTACTATCAAAGGAATTGCGCTGCCGTTGCTGCATGTTTCAGGTGTATTCGCTATACAAAATACCGATACTATTGCTTCCGCAATACCTGATGCTTTAACAGGCGCTTATGTAATGACTGGTTTAGCCGCAGGCAGCTACAATGTTGCTATTGCAGGTGATGGAATTTTAAAGGATACCACTGTTACAGGAATAACTGTAAAAACCGGGGAAATTTCCACTGTAAGTACTATTACATTAAAATAATAAAGGCATTGAGTTGATAGTAAAAAGGCTGGCCATTGGTCAGCCTTTTTTACTACAGGTCCATTATTTGTTTTAGATGATGTTCCAGGTGACGCAGGTAATCTTCAATTAAGAACTGTAAAGTGTGTGGCTCGGCATCGCCGTTATCACATTTTTTTAATAACTCCTCTGTTGTTATTACAGGGATAATTGACGCAAGATGACGGTTATAATATTCCCAGAAAAGCAGCAGTTGTGCGCGGTCCATTTCCTGGTAGTGCTGTGCATTCACCCAGTCGTCGCTATTATATACGATCTTTGGTACTGGTTCCATTCTTGCCCTTATAAACCGGTGGTGGTTATTGGTAGCGGAATCCACCAGGTGTCCCAGTATCTGTTGTTTCGACCATTTGCCCGGAGCACGTGGTGTGCTAAAGTCTTCATCTGTTATTTGACGGATCTTTAAAGGAACGGTATCGCATAAATATAATAATCGTTTAACAACGTCCGGAATGGTCATGTGAATTGTTTTAGAGATGTAAAAATAGGATTTTAAGGAACGCTGCCTGTTTCAAATTAAATACCTTTGTTGTAATAATCTTCATCTTATGAAAATTGCATTGGCATCACCTCCGCCTCCTGTATCCGTTACCGGTGGCTTATCATGGACAGCGCAACTGGTGGAAGAAGCAGCAAAACAACAGGCGGAAATTATCTGTTTTCCTGAGTCATATATACCTGGTTATCCCGGAATGGGATCACCGGAAGACCGGTCGCCGGAAGTAATGCGGCAGGCACTGGAAAGCGTAAAGGAAATCGCCGCAAAAAATGCCATAGCCATTATTATGCCTATGGATTGGTACGAAGGGGCTGCTGTTTTAAACGTGGCCTTTGTTATTTCTGCAACCGGCGAAGTGCTCGGCTACCAGGCCAAGAACCAGCTGGACCCTACAGAAGATACTTTCTGGACCCCTGGTACAGAGCGCAGTATTTTTGAAGTGAACGGGGTGAAGTTCGGCATCACCATTTGCCATGAAGGATTCCGTTATCCTGAATCAGTGCGGTGGGCTGCCCGGCATGGCGCACAAATTGTGTTCCATCCGCATTGTACCGGCAGTGATACTGAAGGCGTATTGCTTACAGAATGGGGAAGTAAAAATAATCCCTACTATGAGAAAGCGATGATGATGCGCGCACTGGAAAATACGATCTATTTTGCCAGCTCCAACTATGCGTTTAAATATCCTGATTCCGCCAGCTCCATCATAGCGCCAGATGGCGCCTGTATTGCGCATGCTGAATATGGCAAACCCGGTGTAATAATAGCTGAGATCGATCCCGCCCTGGCTACCGGGCTGCTGGCTAAAAGATACCGTTCAGCGCTGTATGTAAAATCGCATTATTCCGAAAAAAGGTAGCTGCGTATAGGTGGTAGTCAATACCATGCTTTTTCTTTAACTTCCGGATATAGCTGGGCGGGCGGGCTCCGGTAATAGCAGGCAGCGTTCCCTTTTCTTTCTTACATTAGTACATATTTACCGGAATGAAAGTACAATTACTTACACCTCCTCCCATTATTGCAGACTATGTAAGCAGCATCGTGGTGCTTGAGAATAACAGTATGTTCTATGAAGCAGTATTACCGCTCATTGCTAACGGTTATCCCAGCATTACTTTCCAGCTTACAGACCCTGCACGCGTACTCTGTGCCGGTAAAAAGAGTGATCACCTGGTGTTGTACGGGCAGAATATTGCACCGATCCGGCTGCATACAGCCGGTGAAATAACGGTGATTGCCTATTTTCTTCACCCCTATATGTTGCAATCCCTGTTGGGTTACGAGGCGAAAGAGCTCACCGGCCTGGGGATCGACCTTAGCCTGTCCGGCCTGGCCAGGGAAATAAACCTGAAAGAGCAGTTGCTCAACACCACTTCTCTCAATGCCCGCCTGGAGTTGATGAACGGCTATGTGCAGCAGCTATCCCAACGGAACAGGATCCGTGTGAATGAACCCATTACTTATGCTACCCGTCTCATACAAAAAAACAAAGGAACCATATTGTTAATGGACCTCCAGAAGGAGCTTTATATTACAGAGCGCACGCTGCAACGCAAGTTTGAGCAGCATATTGGCCTCACCCCAAAAATGTATAGCCGGATCTGCCAGTTCAATGCTGCACTGCAGCAGCTTAACCGGAACAGGTTTTCGGATATGACAGGCGTGGCGCTTGAAAACGGCTATGCGGATCAAAGTCACCTGATCCGCGCTTTTAAAGAATTTACCACTTACTCTCCCCTGGAATATATCAAACAGGCGGAAAATTTCCCGGGTTAGCCCATTTCCTATTTTGTCGGGTTTCTTCTATCACATGCAGGAAACGTGCTGTTATTTTGTACCAGTAAACAATCACAATCATCATCATCAAAAACAAAATAACATGAGAAAGTTAGTCATTTCAGAATGGATCACCCTCGATGGTATCTTTGATGCAGAAACAATGGCAGAATGGTTTATGCCATATGATAGTCCTGCCCGGCAGCAACTGATCAGCGATGGTATTCATGCCTGCGGCGCCATCCTCTTTGGCCGTAAAACCTATGAAATGCTGGCGCCCTACTGGTCGCAGATGAAGAATAACGAAATGGGTATTGCCGCAAAGCTGAACAGCGTAGCAAAATATGTGGTGTCAACTACCCTTGAAAACGCTGCCTGGGAAAATACCACCATCATTAAAAATAATATCGTTGAAGAGATCACCAGGCTGAAACAACAGCCTGGCAATGAAATCCAGGTAGAAGGAAGCGCCACCCTGGTAGATGCCCTCATACAGGCCGACCTGATAGATGAATATAAATTCTTTGTTCATCCAACCATCATAGGAAAGGGCAAACGCTTTTTCAAAGAAGGGAAACTGCCTGGAGGACTGAAACTTTCCAATACAGAAGTGCTGGACAAGGGAGTAGTGGTGCTTACTTATCAACGGGAGAGGAGTTAAGCGGTTTGTGATGGAAAAAAATTAATTTTAAGGCGCACTTAAAATTAACCCATGCACCAGTTTGATGAACAGGTAGAGCGGATCAGGACCAAGTTAACTGCGGCAAAGCAAAAAGATAAGGAACTGAAAGTTTTCGGCGCCGGCGCCCATAAATATATCCTGCACCCACCACTGACAGAAGAAACGCTTTCAGATTTTGAAACCAGGTATAATATTTCCTTACCCGGAAGTTACAAAGCATTCCTGCTACAGGTGGGAAATGGAGGCGAATCGCACATGGGTGCAGGTGCAGGACCTTTTTATGGTATTTACCCGCTGGATGGGTGCGTGGACGAGCTCACCACTGATCCTGAAAAGTATCTAAGCCAGCCGGTAAAGATCTATCCCGGTATAACAGCGGAGGAATGGCAGCATCTCATAAAGGAAACGCAGGAAGATGATATCCCCGATGCAGCATTTGAAGCCGCCATGGGAAACATTTACGCCGGTATTCTGCCCATCGGGTCGCAGGGATGCGGTTACCTGCATGGACTGGTATTAAACGGTGAACATGCCGGAAAGGTGGTAAACGTGGATATAGACAGGCAGCAACCGCAATTCACTTTTGAAGATAACTTCCTGGACTGGTATGAACGCTGGCTGGATGAAATTATTTCGGAAGAACTGTCGACCGATGGCCCGTCCTGGTTTGGCTATACCATGGGCGGTAGCGTAACGGCGCTGTTAAATAAATACCATGCGGCCACAGATCAGCTCACCAAACATCAGTGTATCCGTGGTATCCTGGCAAAGCGGCGTATTGATCCGGAGATGGAAATACAAATGGAAAAGGAATACCTGCATGCGGAAACAATATACAAACGGGAATGGCTGCAGGTGCTTGCCAAGTGCAGTTATCCGCTGGCAAAGCCGCATCTGTTGGCTTACAGTACTATAGACCTGCTGGCCGTTGTACAGTTTATATGGTGGTATGCAAAAGACAAAAGCAGTGAATGGCAGGAAGTTATTACCCGGAGTTTACCTGGCATCAATGACCACGAAACATTCAGGTTTTGTACTTACCTGCTGGTAGAAATGAAGATCGATTATGCACCTTTGATGATCCCCGCTACAACCCATGAAAATGAACAGATCTGTGTAACCGCTTTTTATACTTTAGGCAAGCTGGAAAACAAACCGGGTTACCTGGATGTATTCATCAACGGTTTAGGCAATCCGGCTAATACTGTAATACATGCTGCTTTACAGGCGCTGTCGGGCGTAAAGGATAAACGGTTGTTACCTGCGTATAAGAAAGTTTTAGAGAGATTTCCAACGGAGCAGGACTATATTTTATCCAACCTGGGGCACCGGCTTGATGATATGGGGCTTACGGTTCAGGAGTTGGAGAAGTGGAATGGTTAGTATGTGAACCGCGTTTTTGCATATTTTATTCAGTTAACAATAATTGAAATGTTAAGATTAGTATCAAAGGCAGACCAAGCGATTAATTTACGTGCGGAAGGAATCTCGCTAATTTACGCTGGCATGTTAATAAAGCATGGTCTTACCTATTATAAGCATATCCAGATTGTTCACACCAGTGAAGAAGATCAGGATTTGGTTATCGGAGAAAGAAAGGATTTTTATGTGCGGATTAGTTATAATATTGGCGTGGACTTCGCACAAAAAGAGGATAATACCATACAGGTGATCATGATCAATATAATACACGATGCTCTCCTAAAGCTGGCAGAGCAGGAAGGCCACCTGGACATTGGGTTATTGAATTTAATTAAAGCCGAAATTATTGAAAGACCACTTGAATTCACGGTAAAGTATAAAACGTTCGCTCATCCAAAAGACAGCTCTTTTTTAATAAATATTATTATCCATCCTTTGTTAAGGTACTTTAATATTTATTTGGAGTTGGAAAGAAATGGAATGATAGCGGCCAATCTTTTAATTTATAAGGGGGTAAATGTCCCCACCTACTTTTCGGACTTTTTCTCCAAAGGAAAATGGTTAAAGAAAGAATTTGTCCTAAGCGGAAATGCGACCGATATGGAGATTCATCTATCCCTTGAAGATTATTCCCTAAAATATGTGAATACATCAGGAATTGAAGGCAAGGCTCCGAAATTTGAGTTAATGAAAGCTGATGCTGATAGGAAAACTACATTGGACGAATATTTACACATGTTAAACCCCGCGATAGTGGCAATTTTAACAGGCAGTGAAAATTAATATGGCCCACCTTCCTTATTGTCCTGGGAGGGAGTCTTTTTACCCCTTAACACGTAGAAGCAGGCCAGTAAGAATACACCGGACAGGAAACGCCCGACATTACTCTGACCTGCAATATTATGAAAGCTGCTGGAAGAAGCAGGAAAAAATAAATCAATAACAAGGCCACAACCACCCAGTAATACTAAAAGAATACCTACAAAGAGGCCTGAAAATTTAAGGAATTTATTTTGTGTGAATCCGTATGGATCGCTATCTGTAAATTTTATTTTCACGGGTAAGTTATAATTACATTGGCTTCAGAGAAGTTCCATTTTCCTTCCAAATTAGTAAAACATTTGTATTTTTCTTTATCTCCGCCTAAAAAAGATGCGACCCGCTTTTAGAACCTGCGGCTCCAAAGCTCCTCGTTGAACGCCCCCTGATTACTGGTAAAATGCCCCCAAAACCTAATATCATTCGAAAAATAAAAATCCAGGCAGTATTTTTACCGGATAACAGTTATAACAATGGTGAACAGAAAAACTAAATTATGTGCAGTTGTCGTAGCAGCCCTTCTTGCAGGCTGTGCCGGCAGTCGCCGCGCTGAACAGGGTAAAACCGTGAAGGTGCCCGGGCTGGAAGGTATGGAAAAAGTGAACCATGTAGTAGTGATCTATATGGAGAACCACAGTTTTGATAACCTGTACGGGCAGTTTGAAGGTGCAGAGGGACTGGCCAACGCATCAAAGGAAGCGGTGCTGCAGCTGGACCGCAATGGTCAGCCGTATAAATATCTCCCGGCAATTCCCCGTTCCAGCGAATTCCCTACCAATATTCCCAATGGCTATTTTAATATAGACCAGTATGTTCCTGCCGATAAAGAAACGCCTGATGTTACGCACCGGTATTACCAGGAGCGCAGCCAGATCAATAATGGTAAAATGAATCTTTTTGCAGCACATAACAGCACAGCGGGTCTTGCCATGGGCTACTATAAAACTTCGCTGCTGCCTTTATACCCTGTTGCAAAAGAATTTACGCTTTGCGATCATTTCTTCCACAGCGCTTTTGGCAGTTCCTTCCTCAATCATCAGTGGCTGATAGCTGCAGCAACGCCTTATTTTCCTGATGCCCCGCAGGATATCAGGGCAGTATTGGAAAGTGATGGTAAGATGAAAAAAGATGGGCTTTTAACTCCTGATGGTTACGCGGTGAACACTATCTACTCCGTAAACCAGCCATACCCGGCCGGTACAAAAAAAGAGAACCTTGTTCCCAACCAAACCAATCCTACTATCGGTGACCGTCTCAGCGAAAAAAATATTTCCTGGGCCTGGTATTCCGGCGGCTGGAACGATGCTATAGCAGGCAAGCCTGATGAATTCTTCCAGTACCATCATCAGCCCTTTATCTACTATAAAACATTTGCAGACGGTACCTCCGCCAAAAAAGAACATCTCAAAGATGAAGAGGATTTTCTGAAAGCTGCAAAAGAAGGAACGTTACCGGCAGTTTCCTTTGTAAAGCCATTGGGCGTTCAGAATGAGCACCCGGGTTATTCCAGCGTTATAGCAGGAGAAACGCATGCCCTAAACCTGATCAATGCTGTACGCAACAGCCCTAACTGGAAAGATGCCGTGATCATACTTACCTATGATGAAAACGGAGGCTTCTGGGATCATGTGGCGCCGCCGGTGATCGATAAATGGGGACCGGGCAGCCGTATTCCTGCCATTATCATTTCTCCTTTTGCTAAAAAAGGTTACGTGGACCAAACACCATATGAAACGGTGAGCATCCTCTCGTTTATAGAGAAACGCTGGGGCCTGAAACCGCTCAACAGCAGGGATGGTAATGCTAACCCATTACAGGGGGCATTTAATTTTAAAAACTGATTAATACCAGGTGAAGCATTCCCGGATAGCAATAGTTTTGGTGATGATGGTGGGGACGATACAGCTGCTATCTTCTTTCGCGGTCAGAACCAATGATCCCGCAAAGGAAATTGCGGGAATGCTTTGCCGTGATATTGATACCTTTTCATTTTACCTCAGGGATTCCCTGCAGCCTATGATCAGGACGGGTTCGGAGAAAGACGTGCAGTCCGCCTTCCTGGCTGCCAGGAAGCATTATAAGCGCATAGAATGGGCCGCAGAATATTTCGCCTATGCCACGGCCCGGTTTATAAATGGCGCGCCCAAGGCGGAAGCAGAGCTTCCCGGCTACATGATCTTAAACCCCGCCGGTTTGCAGGTGATGGAAGAACATATATTTCCCCGATTCGACAGCACATCCCGGAGTATGTTGCTTGGGCAAACGGAAATCATCCTGGATAAATTACAGGTATTCAGATCCTATTTTTCCGGTATTCCTGTTGCCGGCTGGCAGATCCTGGATGCTGCAAAACTGGAAGTATTCCGCATTGAAACACTGGGCATCACCGGGTACGATAATCCGCTCAGCAGGAACAGCATGGAAGAATGCGCAGTGGCCTTGCAGGCGTTGCAACAGGTGCTGGCTCCTTATGCAGGCGGCAGTAACACCACGCAGGAGTTACTCAAAGCAAACATCGGTTTCCTGCTGGCAAACAGGGATTTTAACCACTTCAACAGGGCGCTTTTTATACGCCGTTATGCCAATCCGTTAAGCAGCGCTATAGAGCAGCTACGCAGGCAGCTGGATTTCCGGGGTTACCGCTACAACCGTTTACTGCGACAGGATGTTTTTACGCTGTTCGACAAAGACGCATTTAATGCAGATGCCTATTCGCCTTTCCTTGACCAGGAGAACAAGTCCGCCAAAGCTGCGCTGGGCAAAGCATTATTCACAGAAACGGCCTTTTCGGGCAATGGAAAAATCAGCTGTGCTTCCTGTCATCATCCGCAAACCGCATTCGCGGAAAACCTGGCCAGGCACAGTGATGTCAGCTGCGGTACAGGTTTGATAAACAGGAATGTGCCTTCCCTGCTTAATACAGCATTACAGCCCCAGCAATTCTACGATCAGCGTGCAGAAACCCTGGAAGAACAGGTGAACGACGTGGTGCATAATCCAAAGGAGATGGGTGGCCGCATTCATACCGCCCTGCAGGATATTAGCCGTTCCGGCAACTACTCACAACTATTTGCTGCTGCATTTCCGAAGAAGCCGCAACCGGATTCCGCAGCCGTAACAGAAGCGCTGGCAGCTTATGTAAGAAGTCTTGTACGGTTAAACAGCCGCTTTGATGATTATATGGCTGGTATAGATACGGCCATGTCTGCAGAAGAAGTAAAAGGGTTTAATTTATTTATGGGCAAGGGGGGCTGTGGCGCCTGTCATTTTATGCCGCTGTTCAGCGGTGTGCTGCCGCCTAAATTCATCACACAGGATGCGGAAATACTTGGTGTCCCCGAAAAACAAGGCAGCAAGAATATTGATCCCGACAGGGGGCTTTTCAACACACTCATGAGCTACCATTATTTTGACAGCAGCCGCTTATCAGGATTTGATCATGCATTTAAAACCGTTACGGTTCGGAATGTATCAAAAACGGCGCCCTATATGCATAACGGGGCATTTGCCACCCTGGAAGAAGTAATGGATTTTTATAATGAAGGTGGTGGTGCAGGGAATGGCCTGCCGGTGCACAACCAGAGCCTAAGCGCAGAAAAGCTACAGCTTACACCGGTTGAAATAAAAGAAGTGATTGCGTTTATGCATGCACTGGATAGCAGGTAAACTTTTTGTTTGATAAAAACACAAAGCCGCTCCGGTATGGAAGCGGCTTTTATGTTCCTATAGCGACCATACCGCCAGCTCATACCCGTCAGGATCTGTAAAGTGGAACCGTTTGCCACCGGGAAAACTAAAGATATTCTTTACGATCTTGCCTCCTGCGGCAATAACCTTTTGCTGGGTAGCTTCGATATCCTTTGAATAAAGGATCACCAAAACAGTACCTTTTACAGGTTTACCGATGGTGAACCCGCCATCTACATAATCACCATCAAACGCCGTATAGTCGGGGCCATAGTCGGTAAATTTCCAGCCAAAGCTCTTTGTATAAAATTCTTTTGCGCGGTGAAGGTCTTTCGACAGGAATTCAATATACTGTACCTGCTCATGTTTTAACTTGCTTGCCATAGCTATTGTTTTTTTGTAAAGATATAAGAATGGGAGAGGAGCCGTTTGGAAAAAAACGACAAAGTTGCCGGGTGTAAAGGTGTAATTGATATAACCGGTTTTACATACGTTTGTTTATTTGTAAATTAGATAAATAATGTAATAACAGATCCCAATGCCCGCAAGAAAAGAAACGAGCGTGAACTGGTTCAAAATACTGAAAGTAGCATGTATGGTAGTGGTATGTCTTACCTGCATTTTACTGCATGCTGCCCCATGGCTTTTTTACAGCATCACGTTTATACCGCTTCTCTTACCCTTGTCCCTGCTGTTATTTATTGGCATACCGGCGGCGTGGTGGGCTGCCAATAGGTTCCGGGGATGGCTTACCCGTTTGTTCGATGGTATAACGGATGATATTTTACATAAGGGATGTATGTTGCTGCTGATCTCCTGGATACCGGCGTTCCTGTTGATGGGAACCAATTACCTGCTGGCAGAAAAATCTGCTTCAACAGAAATATTGCCGGTGGTGGAACGGGGATATTCCCGGAACCGCAATGGTAAAACTTACTGGGTGAAAGTGAAAAGCCGTGGATACGTGAAGAAGGTAGTGCTGGACAAGCATATGATGCCCGAATCGGTGAATGGCGTGAAAGTGGAAGTCAGGAAAGGTGGTTTGGGATTTGATTTTTTCCAGGTAAAACGTTTTGTATAACATCCGTTTGTTAAAGAGGCTACCTGGCCCAAAAGAAAAGGCTTATAGGCAGATCGCCTATAAGCCTTTTCTATAAGGTTAATAGCTAAAAACTGACCGTTACTTCATTTACCATCAACCGGTTGCCTGCTTTGCTTACTTTGCCGCCTGGCGGTGTAAACACCAGCACAGCAGGGCTACGCCCCGGTAACACCAGGTCGTATGCCTGTTTCACTTTGCGGGCAATAAACTGCCGGGTAATGGTATTATAAATATCCACCGGTTGATCGCCCACATTTACCGTTACCTTTTTTTCTTCGGGGTAAGGATTATAGTAGAGATAGGATGGATAAGCTTTTTCCCGGAAAAAATCTGTGGCCAGCAAATCCAGTTGCAATATACCCGGGACTGAAGTGGTGCGGATAATACTGCCAAAGATGCCTGCATGCCCGCTGCCATATACGCTGAATTGCGATACATCGGGGTTTCCTTTTGCCCATAGCGGCCCATCACCCTGAGCTACAGGAGCTTTGAGATGTGCGTATTCAGGATAGGAGGAAGTATGGATAATGCCTTCATAGCCGATCACACCTTTGGTAATGGCTGCCTTTTCAGGGATGGTTTCATGATCATCAGGCATGTATTGGGTATAGAAGAAACGGGCTGCGTTGCCGGCATTCAGCATCCATTTGCCAACGGCGGCGGCATAGGATGGATCATACCGTACCATGGCTACAAGCGGCCATGCGGCATCAAAAGTATTCATGAGAAACCCGTATCCGCCCCTGTCTGTTGTGCTCCCTACAATACCTGATATGTCGATGCCATTCCAGTTGCCTGCCAGCACTCCCCAGCCCTTACGGCATTCAGGGTCTCCGTTAAATGTCCATTCCATAAATTTCTGCACATTAAACTGTTTGCCTTGTTCGGCATTCAGTCGTGCTGCCATATAAGCCCCAAAGGGCATCAATACTTCATAGTTGGTATTGTGCGGCTGCTGTTCCAGTGTTTGCAGGGCCTTTATGGCATGCTGCAGGTAGCGCGGATCTCCAAATTTTTTATAGGCAGCATATAATACGTAGGCATGGCCTGCAGCAACGTCCTGCTGTTTGCAGATCCAGTTGTCTTTCGGCTGTAACTGTGCATAATCAAAAAATGAATGATCATAATTCCCGTTCAGCACAGAATCTGCTGCGCAGAATTTTTCTGCAATGCGATGAGCCAGCGAATCAAAGCCCGGCGTATTGGGATAATGATCGTAGATACCATAAAAAAGTACATTGGGGTATACATCGTACCACCAATCGCGCCCATAGCCACCGCCAAGTAGCGCTACCTCGGGGCAGGTATTGTTCATCATAATATCCCATCCCGTTTCGCGATTGAAATAATTTTTCAGCATGGCTACATAGTTAAGACCCTGTTGCCCGCTCTTGTCGATGCCTACCAGGGTAGCGCCCAGTGTGGCGCCCATGGTAGCAAGTGCTTCATGGAAGATCCCTTTGTGATGCGAAGGCCCCTGCCGTTGATCATCCATGGCAGTATAAAGCCCCACTACCGGCTGATCAAAATTATGCCGGCTGCTATCCCACCAAACCAGCGGCCAATGAGCCCCGGTGGTATTGAAGTTGTAAGCGGTGCTGTCGAACTGCCGGGCCAGGGCATACCAGTCTATGATCTGTAGCGGCTGCGGCACATCGGCCATGGAGTCCAGGCGGGGCAGGTGTTGCTGCACCACCGGCGCCGGCGTGGGTGTTTTGCAGGCCATCCACAGGAGGCAGAGCGTGATACCCGTTGTTGTTAATTTTACCATGCTGTATACAATTTATACCACTACAGTGGTTTTTTCAGTAGTTTCTTTTATCAGCGCTTTCCCTTCTTTGATAATACTTTTGCCTACTGCAATGGAAAGCAGTTGCAGTACGGCGATGATGATAATGGCATAACGCAGCGCCACTTCGGTGGAAAAATAGTAGGCCAGGAAAATAAAGGTGCCGGCGCCCAGGAAGCGCCCGGCATACAAGCCTACTTCATGATTGAGGATATAGGCGTACACGTTACGTTTTTCTTTTTTGGAAAGAATATCGATCACGCTGAACTGAATAGGAAAATAAGCCATGTCGAGCAGCGGTTTCGCCAGCAAAAGGAACAGCATAAAGATCACTACACCTGTCGCGTTGTAAAAAGCGCCATTGAAAATAGCGGCCAGCGTAAAACAGATAAGCCCTCCCGCAAAAATGGTGATCCGGTGCTCCGGTTTTGCCGCCCTGCCAATAATATACATCAGCACAGCGGCAATAATAGCGCCCACTGATTGGGCGGTGCCCAACGCGCCTTCTTTTCCCAGCAGCAACATGATCAGCATAGCGGGCGCCGTTACGAGATAACCTTGTGCCAATCCTTTCAAAGAGGCCAGCATCAGCAGTTTACGCCAGTAAGGGTGGAAGCGGAGGTACAGGAATGTTTTCTCATCCGGGTTACGGAAATGCCCCCTGAAACATACCACGGAAGCAAGGATGGTGATCACAAACACCAGCCCGGTAATGATGCGGTAAGCGTTGTTTACATTGATGTCTCCGCCCGATTCTATAAACCAGCCGATGCAGATAGGTATTACTACTGCAATGATGGTATAAAAAAAGGTTTCAAGACCATAGTAATAATTGCGGTTCTGATCGTTAGTGATAGATAACGCCAGGTAGTCGCGGTTGGCCCAGTAAAAGCCAAACGACATGCCCATAATGATACCTGCAATCCCGATACCGGTGAGGTCCAGCGTTTTGAGCGACATCATCACGATCATGGATACGCCGCTCAGCAGCATACCGGTAGCATACAATGTTTTAATGTTGAAGCGGTTCAGCAAAAAACCATTTAATAAAAAGGTAAGTGGAATACCGGTATAGATAGTGAGCTGATAGATCACCACTTTCGTAGGGTCGTTGGAGTTACGCATCACATAGGCCGCCACAAAAATGTCGATCACCGGCAGCACCATTGCATAGATCATATTAGTGAGCACCAGTATACGGAAGTCGTGCGGCTGCCGGTTGAAATGCTTTATTTCTGCAGAAAGGTTCCTGAGCATAAGTTGTTACCTTTTTAAAGATGAAAGTATTTGCCCGATAGAGAACCGGGCGGCGCACACCACTTCATCGGCAGCGCCATAGTAGATAGTGAGGTCATCGCCTTTCACAATATGCCCGTTGGTAAAAACCACCTGCCCGAAAAAGCCGGTAAGCTCGTAAGGGGCTTCGGGTATCATAATAGGATCATCGCTGCGTGCCAGCACTTTGGAGGGATCGTTAAGGTCCAGCAAAATGGCTCCCAGCCCATACTGATGTTTTTCGTTGGCGCCGTGGTAAATTTCCAGCCATCCCGCTGCTGTTTTGATGGGAGATGCGCCGGCGCCTACTCTTGCACTGTCCCAGTAACCTGCGCGGGTCCTGATCAGGCACTGGTGCTTTCCCCAATGCATCCCATCCGGCGATTGTGCCAGCCAGATGTAGTTACCACCAAGGTCTACACTGCTGGGCCGGTGCAGGGCATAGTAACGACCATTTATCTTTTCTTCAAATAATGCACAGTCCTTATTATGCGGAGGTATGATCATGCATTGATCCGAAAACGTTTTCCAGTTGCGCGTGGTGCGCATACCTACTCCCACACCATTTGACGATACCGCGGTGAAGGTGAGATAATAGGTGTCTTCTATTTTTGTTACCCTGCAATCTTCTACACCAAATGATTCCAGCGGCCCTTCTCCATGCAGCTGTGGATAGCCTTCCGGCTCATGGAAATGAATCCCGTCTTCACTGCAAAACAGCCGCAGATGGGAAAGCGTGGTGAGATAGTCGTCGCCTTTATAACGCAGTACCCGCGGGTCGGTAGCATCAAGGTGAGGATCATTTTTCAGGATCTCAATAATTTCTATCCCGCCATTTTGAAGTACGGGAAATGAAATGATATGATGCTGTTGTTTGGGCCGTTCCGCTACACGGATGATCAGCCATATTTTATTGTCGTATTCAAAAACGCCCGGGTTCAGCAAACAGGCTACTTCAAGTCCGGGCCTGCTGGGCTGTACATCGGCCGGTTTTAGCAATGGATTTTCGATAAAGCGGTTAGCGGTAACTTGATTCATGATAATGTGCTTGAGTTATTAGTTTGTTGCCCGCAGGCAAACTAAGTTTGCCTGCGGGCAACAAACAGGTTTCCGTGTTCTATAAAGCTGGTTAGTAGCCGGTGTTTTGATTAAGCTTCAACAGGTCTGCTTCCCTTTGCGGGATAGGCAACAGCTTATTAAAAGATTGCCAGCCATTGCCATAGTCCTTGTATCCTTTCAGTGGATCTGCATCAGGGGCTTTGGCCAGTATGGTCTGCGCCAGGTTCCATCTTACCAGGTCATAATAACGATGGCCTTCCATCGCAAGCTCTACGCGCCTTTCATGTTGAATGGCGGAAAGGAGCGCTGTTTTATTATCAGTGGTAACAGGCGGCAGTGCAGTAACCGGGTTAACAGCGTACTTGCGTGCCCGTGCCCGTATTCTTTCCAGGTCGGTGCGTGCTTCCGCCAATGCGCCAAGATTGGCATGGCATTCGGCTTTCCACAATATCACATCACCCAAACGGATATACGCAAAATCAACACCACCATCATCGATGGGGTTTACATTGCTCATAAACTTGCGTACATTAAAACCGGTTACGGGCGACCAGGCCGGGTCGTAGTTGCTGCCATCGAGGTATTTATCGCCTGCCTGGAAAAGTGTGGCTGCCCTGCGGGGATCGCCGTTTTCAAAGGCGTCTACAAGATCTTTGGTAGGAATTTCAAAACCCCAGCCTTTGCCCTGCGGTGCAAACACAGCATTCAGTACAGATCCCTGGGAAGGTGTTTTGCCGGCATCATGACGTGCTGCAAAGATGATCTCACCAGCCTTTTCTCCAACGCCGTTAAAATTATCTTCATAATGATCCAGCAACTGGTAATTACCTTTTTCTACTTCCGCTATCTGGTTTAAACAATCCTGCCAGCGCTGCCGGTACAGGTAGGTTTTAGCCAGCAGGGCATGCGCTGCCCCGGTGGTAGCACGCTGGTAGTTATCGGCATCATAGGAAGACGGTAACATGCTGAGGGCCTGTGCAAGATCGCTCTCTATCTGTTCATACACCTGTGTTACCGGTGTACGCACGGAGTTATCCGTCATCTTTTTTTCAGGTACCAGCAGGGGAATATCGCCAAAGTTGATCACCAACCGGAAATAATAAAAAGCACGCAGAAAGTATGCTTCGCCTTTCATCCGTTTCAGCAATGCCGGATCAAGCCCTGGCACGCCGGCTCCATCCTGTGCCAGCAATGTGTTACAGGCATCCACTCCTTTATAGTTAAAACGCCAGATGCCCAGCACATTATTATTTTCAGGGAAAATGCTGAAGGTCTGCATACGCCGCATATCTTCCTGGTCGCCCAAACTACCGCCGCCTTTCACGGCATCATCGCTCATCAGGTCGCCTATTACCCAGTCGCGCGGTATACTGCTGCCCTCATCCCAGCCCCAGTCGCCCCGGAAACGGTTGGTGAGAGGCAGATAGGCGGCATCAGTGGCCATCACAAAATCATTGGCTTCTGTAAAAACATTACCTCCTGTCAGTTTTCCCTGGGGGAATTTTTCCAGCTGTTTGGTACAGCCTGCAACGCTAACGGCAATTGATATAATAACAATTAACTTTTTCATGGTGTGTTGATTTTTAATAAATGGCATTCCTAGAAACCGAACTGCAAACCAAAAGTATAGGTGCGGGAAGGCGGGTAAGTACCCATGTCAATACCCACCGCCATATCCGCATAGTTGGCGAGGTTCTCGTTGGTATACAACTCAGGATCCATGCCGCCGTATTTTGTAATGGTAAACAGGTTTTGTGCGCTCACATAAATACGCGCATTGGTAAAGCCGATGCGTTGCAACAGGGAAGGCGACAGCGTATAGCCCAGCATCACGTTCTTAAGCCGCAGATAGCTGCCGTTTTCCACATAGCGGTCGGAAGTGCGGCGGTTGTTGTTGGGGTCAAGGAAGGTGGCCCTGGGCGTTTTATTGCTGGTGCCTTCTCCATGCCAGCGTTCTTTATAGAAATCTTCTTTATTATTAAATCCTCTTCCGTCGAAGCTGTTGATGATGTTATCCACTTCATTATAGATCTGGTTGCCCTGTACGCCGTTAAAGAACAGGGTGAGGTCAAACTGTTTGTAATTCACGCCGGCATTCAGGCTGTACAACAGCTTGGGATTGGGGTTACCGATAATAGTACGGTCTGCATCATCAATTTTCCCATCGTTATTATAATCTACAAAACGGATATCGCCGGGTTTGGCATTGGGCTGATACAGTTCACCTTTGCTGTTTGTATACTGCGCCACTTCCTGGTCGTTCTGGAATAGGCCATTTGTTTTGTAACCATAGAAAGAGCTGATAGGCTGGCCCTCCCGCAGGATCACGCGACCGGAACCGGCAGAAAAGATCTGTTCACGGCCTTTATATAACGACACTACTTTATTACGCAGGGTGGTAACGTTGGCGGTTATATTAAAAGAAAGATCTTTCTGCAGGGTTTGTTTATAGGCAGCGGTAATTTCCAGTCCTTTATTACTCATTTTAGCGCCGTTTACATAAGGCGGAGTTGCATCGCCGTTGGTATAGGAAGAGGGCAGCTGTATGAGGATGTCGGAAGATTGCTTGTTGAAATAATCTACACTCAGGGTGAGCGCGCCTTTCAGGAAACCGGCATCCACGCCGATGTTCGACTGGGTAGTGGTTTCCCATTTCACATCAGGATTGCCACGGCTGATCACCTGTAAAATATTATTGGTGGTAGAGTAGATGGTGGCAAATGGATAAAGGCCTATGTCCTGGTTGCCCAGCTGTCCCCAGCCTCCGCGGATTTTAAGGTCATTCAGCCAGGTCACATCTTTCATGAAATTTTCATGGGCAATGTTCCAGCCGGCGGAGAAAGAGGGAAAGTAACCCCAGCGGTTGTCGGCGCCAAAGCGGGAAGAGGCATCTGCCCGCATGTTGACATTGACCATATATTTGTTGTCATATGCGTAGGTAACCCTGCCAAAGTAAGACATCAGCGCCCATTCTTCGAGGTTACCGCTGTTAAACTGCTGACCGGAGCCATAATCAAGGTAACGCAAACTGCCGGTGGCATCGGCGCGGTTATCGTACCCATTGCGGGACGCCGCGAGGTAATCTACCTTGGAAGAAATATATTCAGAGCCCAGCGTTACGCCCACGTTATGCTTTTCATTGAACAGGTGATTATAGCTGAGCACATTGGTCCAGTTGTATGTAGTATAGCGATTACGGAATTTATCCAGCCCCTTGTCCTTATCCTGCATCAGCGTGCGGTCGCCGGGTATCTGACCGCTGTATTGCTGCTGTTCTGCAATATAAAAATCGGTACCCAGGTCTGTGCGGAGTTTAAAATCATTCAAAAAGCGGGCTTCCGCAAACACATTTCCCAGCAGGCGGTATTTGCTCATGGTGCGGGTGCGGTAATCGGCAATGGCCAGTGGATTTTTTCCATCACCATACAGCAATGCATTTTTATAGAGACCCGCCGGTGGGAGGTCGGTATAAAAACCGGTCTTATCATCGTAGAGCGGAATTGCATTAGGCCTGATCAGCGCATAGCGTACTACTCCCGGCAGGCTGCCAGGCCGTGCGCCATCGCCGGAGGCGCCTATTTCCTGGGTGCGGTCGTAGGTAAGGTTCATGTTTTCACCCACCCGCAGCCAGCTTTTTACTTCGCTGCTCACGTTAGAGCGGAGCCCGTACCGTTTGAAATTGGAGTTTATAATGGTACCGTCCTGGTTTACCACGTTGCCGGCCAGGTAATAGCGGGTTTTATCCGAGCCGCCAGAGAAAGCCAGGTTATAGCGCTGGGTAAGCGCCTGCCGGAAAACGGCGTTCAGCCAGTTGGTATTGGGCAATTTGGAAGGATCGTCCTGGTTGCGGGTGGCAGAACCGTCGTTGGCAAAAGCCTCGTTCTGCAACTCTATAAACTGGCTGGTGCTGAGCATATCAGGCAACCCGCTGGCGTTGGCAATGCCATAGGCGATATCGAGATTGATCTCGTTTTTGCCGGCTTGTCCTGATTTGGTGGTTACCAGTATCACGCCGTTGGCAGCCCGTGAGCCATAAATGGCTGCGGCTGCCGCATCTTTCAGTACTTCAATAGAGGCAATATCGTTGGGTGAAATGGTATTCAGCCCGCTGTTCATAGGCACCCCGTCAATAATATAGAGCGGGTTGCTGCTTTGGCTGAGAGACCCGATACCCCGGATGCGTACTACCGCTTCCGTACCGGGGGCGCCGGTAGGAGAGGTCACGGAAACACCGGAAGCCTGTCCCTGTAGGGCGGTACTGAGATCTACAGCCTGTGTTTTAGCCAGGTTTTTTCCATCTATAGAGGAGATGGCACCGGTAACCTGGCTTCGACGTTGGGTACCATAGCCTATTACTACCACATCTTTCAAAGCCACTTCATCTTTTTGCAGGGTCACATCCAGGACACCGCTGCCGGGATACTGGACGGTTTTAGTAAGAAATCCCATAAAGGAAAATTGCAGTGTAGCAGGACCGCTGCCGCTGATGGTAATGGTGTAGTTGCCATCCACGCCGGAAACAGCGCCGTTTTTGGTATTGGGCTGTATCACGGTAACGCCGGGGAGGGCGCTGCCCTGTTCATCGCTTATACGGCCGCTTACTTTCACCTGGGCATAGGTTGCCCCGCCAAGCAGCAGCAGTATCACAGCTGACATTAATTGTGTCCAGTTTTTCATTCGTAAGAATTTAATGGTTCCATCCCCCTGGAAGAACCGGTTTTAAAAATGTTTTTAACGTTGGATTTGAATGGAATTTACAGGCTGTGCATCTCCTGTTTTTTTCATACGCCGGATAATTTTCTGATTGATCTGGATGAACTAAAGTTAGGAGTATGGGGCGGAAAGCGACTGTACTATAGTTACAAATGACTGTACAATTGCGAAGATTTATGAGCGATATTTATTGATAATCAGCTGATTGATCGTTTACTTGTCATGTAAACCCAACTATACTATGGTTTGTTGTTCGCGGTATTCATTAGGGGAACAGCGATACATCTTTTTAAACTCACGGAAAAAATAGGACTGGTTATTAAACCCTGTTTTATAAAAAATTTCGGCTACGGTAAGCTGGGTTTTTACCAGGAGCCGGGCAGCTTGTTTTAACCGGATATAACGGATAAATTCTGCCGGTGTCATATTGGTGAGTGTTTTCAGTTTCCGGTATAACTGCATTTTGCTGAGGAGCATATGTTTTTCCAATGCTTCGGCATTCAACCCTTCCTCATCCATCCGGTCTTCTATCACCTGTACCAGTTCCTGCAGGAACTGTTTATCGGTATCCGGCATACCGGTTTCTTCCAGCTGCCCCAAAGGATGATCCCTTTTGAAAATTTCGTGCAGGCGTTGGCGGTATTCCAGCAGTTTACGTACCCTTACCTGTAAATGATCCGCGTAGAAGGGTTTGGGTAGATAGGCATCTGCGCCTGCTTCATAGCCTTCTGTTTGCTGGTCCATAGTGCCGCGGGCCGACAGGATAATAAAAGGAATATGACAGGTACTGGCGGCATTCTTTACTTTATCGCAGAGCTCAAGGCCGTTCATATCGGGCATCATGATATCGCTGATGATCAGGTCGGGCAGTGTTTGCCTGATCAGCTCCAGCGCCTCGTTGCCATTAGCGGCTTCATATATGACATACTGACCGGCCAGCAGGTCTTTTAACAGCTGGCGGATGGCGTATTCATCTTCCACCAACAAAATACTTTTTTTACCCACCTCCTGTACGCTCCGGATCCTGGATAATTTATTGGGATCAATCACCGGCGTTGTTTGCGGTAACAGGTTGGCAGTAATGGATTGCAACAGGTAGGAAGGAACAGGATTGGCAGGCGCTCCGGGTTGCTGCAGTTGAGTTTCTGAAAGCGGGAGCTGTACGTAAAAAGCCACCCCGTTATTTTCATTCACTGCACGGATGCTGCCATTGAGCAGGTGCACCATTTGCTGGGTGAATGCCAGCCCTATGCCTGTACCGAATTTTCCATGTGTGGCGGTACCGGTACTGAAAAAACGGGTAAACAGGTTATCAAGTTGCTCCGCCGGTATATGGCTGCCGGAATTATACACATAGATGTCCAGGCAGTTATCCGTTTGTTTGGCGCGTAGCAGGATCGTTTCTTCCTGGTTGGTATATTTACAGGCGTTGCTCAGCAGGTTAAACAGGATCTTTTCCAGCTTATCTTTATCCATGGCCGCAATCAATGCCTGCGCAATATTGGTTTCAAAGCGTAAGGCTTTTTGCTGGCACATAGGTTTAAACAAGGCTGCAATATTTTCCAGCAGCGCGGAGATATTAAGCGTAGAGTAATAGTTTTCCAGGAAGCCGGCTTCAGCCCTGCGGAATTCGAGCAACTGCTGTACCAGGTAGGTAAGCCTGGAAGCATGTTGATGTACCAGGGCCTGGTGATAGGTGTCGCCCGGTTGTTCGCGGCTGCGTTCTGCTGCGCCAACGATCAGCGTCAGCGGTGTTTGCAGTTCGTGGGCGATGTTGGTAAAAAAGCGGAGTTGCTCTTCATGTACTTCTTCTTCTTTTTTACGCAGCATATGCTCCATTTCCAGCTGATGCTTCATGCTCAGTTTATTTTTCCGGTACAGCCAGAAAGCAGTGCCCGCGCTGCCCAGCAGCAACAGGTACAACAGGAATGCGGGCCAGGTAAGCCAGAAGTATTGTTGAACGGTAAGGGTAAACAGTACGCTGGGCGGGGTCCATACGCCTTCCCCGTTGCTCCATTTCACTTTCAGCACATAGCGGCCCGGGGGTACGTTGCTATAAGCGATCCGGCCATTGCCGCCGGTGTACTGCCAGTTTTTATCATAGCCTTCCAGCAGCCAGGCATATTCACATTTTTCTGCATGAAGAAAACTGACGGCTTTGCCCTGCAGTTCAAAAAAGTTATCTCGTCTTGCCAGCGTATAGGCGGCGGCGTTATATTCCCCTGGTTGCAGTACTTCCAGGCCGTTCTCATTTGTTTTGCCGGCCAGCTGCAATCCTGATACCAGCAGGTTAGGATACACGTGGCGTTCCTGTATATTGGAAGGAATGAAATAATTGAAGCCGTATACGCCGCCGAAGTAAAGCCGTCCTGAAGGATCTTTCCAAACTGCCCCGTCACTGAACTCATTGCTTTGTAATCCATCTGCCTCCTGGAAATGGGATATTTCAGCGGTAGCGGGATTGATACGTGCCAGTCCTTTATTGGTACTTACCCAAATGAGGCCGTCGTTGTCCTGCGTAATGGCATGAATGGTATTATTGGGCAGTCCGTTGCCGGTATTATAACGTGCAAATGCTGGTCGTGGTTTACTGATATCTGCTTCTGCAATACAATTCAAGCCGTAACTGGTGCCTATCCATAACCGCTGCTTTGCATCGCGGTATAATGCCAGCACATCATTATGTGATAAGGCGCCTTCATAGCTGAAGGCCTTAAACACCTGGAACTTTTGCTGTGTTTTGTTGAACAGGTTAAGCCCACCGTAACGGCAGCCTATCCATAGGGAGTTAGCGGGACCGGGGGCCAGTGAATAGATGATATCGTTAGCAGGACCGCTGTCGCTGCCGTTGAAAGTATACTGATGAAATGCCGTTACGGCCATGGCGCCTCCTTGCCGCTGAATCCGCAGATGTACCAGTCCGTACCCGCTGGTGCCCAGCCATAGCGAGCTGTCGGTATCCTGTAGTATGGCATATACAGAGCCAAATACCGGCAATTTACTGCTGCCTTTTACCTGTGCCCAGTTGATGAAGCGTTTATGCAGCTGGTCGTAAAGCGCAAGACCTTTGCCATCAGTACCTATAAAGATGATACTATCCATACCGCGGCAAAGCGCAAAAACGGAATTATCGTCCAGTTCCGCCGAAAATAATTGCTGATGTGGAGGCGCCGGTTGTCGGGTGAAACCTGGGAAACAGATGATACCGCTACCTTTGGTGCCCACCCAAAGATCGTTGCCATTAGCACAGAAGGCGCGTATAGGTTTATTAAAAGCAGCGCCGCCGGTATTCCTGTTTACGGTGCCAAAGTATCTTGTTTGCGGGTATATTTTGATGATACCGTTGCCATCTGTTCCGCACCACAACTCCTGTTCGTTACCGGCAGCCCATGATATGATCTTCATGTCCTGCAGCTGCCGTGTGGCTTCGGGCAACAGCTGTGTGGGCCGGAACTGTGCATCATACTCGCCAAAGCCTTGTGTGACCCAGGCCAGCAGGTAGTGCTGATTGTAGATGGTCATGGCGTTTACGGCATGCGGAAGCAGGGCCTGCAGTTGTGCCTGGTGCGTACCTCCGGATACGGCCATCAGCTCATGTGCAGTAGTGGTGAAAAAGATCCTGCCGTTAACAGAGAACAGGGCCTGTACATTGGTATAGCGCTGTAGTAACGGCCATTGTGCCTGCCAATCCGCATATATTTCCAGGCTGCCATCGCCGCGGAGCACCCACAGGTGGTTGGCGCTGTCGAATACTACTGCTTTGCTGATGCGGTTATTACCGGCAGGGAGGGGGCATACCACAAAGGAATCGGCACCGGCGTTGTAGCGGGTAAGTCCTTCCTGGCGGCTGAGGCAATAAAGCTGCCCGGCGGTATCGGCAATCAGCCGGTATTCCTGTTCGCTGATGCGGCTGCGTTGTTGCCGGCCGTAAAAATAGTTATGGAATTTCCCGCTTTGTTTATCGTACCGGGATACCCCTTCAATAGTGCTGAGCCAGATACGCCGCTGGCCGTCTTCCGTTACCTGCAGCACTACATTATTGCCGATGCTGTGCAGCGGGTTGTCTTTACTATAATTAAAAACATGAAAGGCGGTGCCATCGTACATATTCAGCCCATCCCAGGTGGCAGCCCACAGCAGCTTGTCTGAATCCAGGAACAGGGAATTAACTGCGCTGTTGGAAAGGCCGTTTCGGTTATCAAGTTGCTGGATATAATAAGAAGCTGTATCACCTGCAAAAACAGCTGGCGTACAGGTGAACATACAGATCAGCAGGGAACAGATCAGAGACAATCGCTTCATAACGTGCCGGTTTACGGTGGCATTGCCGTTGCCATCCGTTAAGGTACTAAATTTCTGGTTGTGAAGGAGGGAAGGAATGCGTAAAGTTAGCAAGTATGGTATTTAGTTATCATCCTAAATTTGTATCTTTCTTTTATACAACAGACCGGCATTCCTCTATTTTCAAATTCCTCAAAATATTTAACCATGAAAATCGGTGTTATAGGTTCCGGTGAAGTAGGACAAACACTTGGAACCGCGTTCATAACAGAAGGACACGATGTAATGCTAGGTACCCGCGACCCCGGAAAAGATACCGTGAAGAAATGGAAAAGCGAAAATCCAAAAGGAGAAACCGGAACGTTTGATGTTACCGCCCGTTTTGGTGAACTGCTGATCCTTTGTGTAGCTGGCGGCGTAGCAGAATCGGCAGTGCAGCAGGCCGGCGTAGCCAACTTCGCCGGTAAAATAGTGGTCGATACTACAAATCCTATTGCCGGGCCACCACCTGAAACCGGTGTACTGCAATTTTTCACAGACCTGAACAGTTCGCTGATGGAAAAAATCCAGGGGCTTATTCCCGATGCCAGTGTGGTAAAGGCTTTTAACAGCATAGGGAATGCGGTGATGTATAAACCACAATTACCGGGTGGAAAGCCTACCATGTTTATTTGTGGCAATGATGCCGGAGCCAAAACAACGGTAACGGATATACTGACAAGCTTCGGATGGGAAACGGAAGATATGGGTGGAGCTTCGGCTGCCCGGGCTATAGAGCCGCTTTGTATATTGTGGTGCATACCTGGTTTTCTGCACAATAGCTGGGATCATGCGTTTAAATTGCTGAAGCCGTAAGAGGGGACATTTTTGTTTATTCTGGTGCAATAATTGCGCTTTTTTCTTTTGATGTATCAGGAATAATACCGGATGAATCAGATGTTGTCATCTATCAGCCACCTTCAATTAACCTGACAATATGAAAGAGAACAGCGAATTATTAGCAACGCACTATGAAGAGCTGCCAGGTGCGGAAATCGCCTATAGCATTGCAGGCGACGGACCGCCCCTGTTACTGCTGCACGGGTTTCCGGAAACGCATGCTGCCTGGTTTCAGGTTGCACCCTTGCTGACCTCAGCGTTTACATTGGTAATGCCAGACCTGCCAGGTTACGGCGATTCATCTATTACGGCTGAAGGTGGTGATGAACGCTATACCAAACAAAATGTGGCACGATTACTCGTAGCATTTATGGAGCAGCTTGGATGTCCTGAGTTCTTTGTTGCGGGGCACGACAGGGGAGGAAGGGTTGCTTTTCGCATGTGCCTGGATTTTCCACACCGGATATGGAAAGCAGCCATGCTTGATATTATATCCACCGCAGATATTGCTGACAGGATCAATTTTTCGCTTGCAGGGTCACTGGCGAACTGGTGGTTTATGGGACAACCTCATCCCGTACCGGAAACAATGCTGGCGGCAAGCCATGATTTCTACCTGGAGTATATTCTTAACAAATGGTCTGGTGGTAAAACATTTATGTTGCCGGCGGCACGCGATGAGTATTTTCGCTGTTTTCGCAGGCATGCCGT
This sequence comes from Chitinophaga sp. OAE865, assembly GCF_040546735.1. Classification (NCBI taxonomy): domain Bacteria; kingdom Pseudomonadati; phylum Bacteroidota; class Chitinophagia; order Chitinophagales; family Chitinophagaceae; genus Chitinophaga; species Chitinophaga sp. OAE865. The sequence continues at coordinate 2,908,008 of NZ_JBEPOF010000001.1, forward strand.
AATAAACGCCATGTGTGCAGAATATCGGGCAGGCAATACGCTTGATCTGCAGGCAGAACGTGAAAGCAGGGATAGCGGTCAGCGTATACAATGTCCGTTACTTGTACTTTGGTCGGATGACGGGTTCGTAACAGGTTTCGGAGATCCACTTTCTATCTGGCGACAATGGTGCAGGGATGTGACTGGTCAACAATTGACCGCCAGCCACTTTTTAATGGAGGAACAACCTGTTGTTACAGCCAGCCATTTGCAGTCGTTTTTTTCAGCAGACGCGAAGTAAAGACAGGAACACGTAATTTCGGAATAGCCAGCAGATAATGACCGGCCCAGGGCCAATGAAGAGGATCAAAGTGATAAGGCAAATCCATCCAGGCGTATTAATTTTGTCGACAGTGTCGACAAAATCTGTTTTGCATACTCCGCTCTTTTATTTTCAAGGATTTCGCCGTTAATGCGTTGCTCAATCTGCCAGAAAAGTATTGTAAGAGTATTGTTCGCATGTGTAAGTACTTGTCGTTGGCTTTGCTCGATAAGCTGCAATAGCTCTTTGAATAAAGATTGTTCGATTGAGGCTGCGCCTTCTCTTTTAATCATTGGGCTATTTTTATCAGCGATCTCCAAATTTTTAGGGATGATGGACTTTCGCGTTAAATAAATAGCCTCGAAATTAGGTAATAAAGGAATGAGTTTACAGATATAAAACCATAGTAATTTTGTAGCAGGCTGCTGCAAATTGAATTCATATCCCAGGCGGGCTCCAGGTCTCTCAATACCTATAGTCTCGGCCATGCTATTGCAAGGTTCATCATATAGCGAAGATTCCTTGGAAAAAGGCCCATAAAGTCAGGGAATGCAATACTCAGGTCATTGGCTAGTTGCTTAATTACTTTGATTCATCCCTAATCCTGTTCCTGCTGCGATTTAGCATTCCTATCTCCCAAAATATTGCTAATAGCTGTACATTCGCCGTTAACACAGCTTCAGTCTGGCATTGTATCAAAATTATTTTGAGGTTATTGTCACTCAACCAATCTTAGCCGCTTTGCAGTTCCGACCGCTGCGTTTTATTTTGCGTAGCGGTGATGGCTTTCAGGAAAGATACCAATGGTTATACTTACATCCTTACCCATTGCTGAGGCTGAGGTTCTTTAAAGACTCAAGGCGATAGAATACTGTTAAGGGGAACAGCATCTTATGGCTTAGAAATTGGAATGTGGCTAAACAAAGCAACAAATATGATTAAAACTGCTTATCCAATATATTAGAACTATGGAGGTAAATTTTGATATAAAGTCGCTTGAAGTATCTAAGCGAAAGGTAATTACTGGGATAATTTCAGTAGAAGTGGGCAATTCTTTTTTCCCTGAGCAAAATTGGAATGACGCTATCGTAGCTGTGCTTAATTCCTGGATTCAAAGTATGATTCAAATTTTAGGACCTGGATACAATGAAGCTCAGTTGACGTTTTTTGATGGGCCATTTTTTTTTGTAATAAGGAAAAAACGGGATCATTCTGTTGTTGAATTATTTCGGAATTCAAAAAGTTTTAAAGCATATGACCTGGATATAAGAGAATTTGGGTATAGCCTACTCAAAACTAGTAGGGAGATTATTAAAGAAATAGATAGTAGAGATTGGGAGGCAGAGGACGTGGTGCAATTAAGAATTTTGATAGAAAGATTACTTCTAAATCTTGAATTAATGGATAAAAAGAACTAGGATAGGGTTAATAGAAAGACAGACCTTATGAATGTCAGATAAACTTCCAATTCTACTTTCAGATATGTCGGGCCAAATTGTAACCTTTATAATAGAAAGGCGTAATGGTATACCAGCATCCATACCTGCCGTTGTCTGATTAAATTGGGATGCAAATTCCTGGGCTATCATAGTTAATGGCACTTGAATCCAAACCAATACTTTCCAATTTTTATTTTTTTCTAACAGGTTTTACTATATATCCTTTTTGCCTTAAAAGCATAATAAGCCCTTTGTTTCCGTCCAAATGGGCAGCACCTACTGCGAAAAAGGTGGGTCCTTGTTTTATTTGATCTTCCATTCTGGGAATCCAATTTTCATTTCGATCTTCAAGGTTAGTATTGCCACCATTTCTTTTTGATGCCTGATAAAGTTCCGAAATATCTTCCTGCTTATAGTGCAAAAGCATACTATCGTACATCTTCTTTCCCTGTGTCCCCTGATCCAATAACTGAATTACCTCTGCGGCCTGAGTACTGTCTGTTTGAGAAATTCCGCTTAGTACGGCAGTGGTAGGTTCCATTGCTTTCAGCGTTAACCCTTTTTCGCTGGCTGACTTCAGAAGTTCCCTCTCCATACTAAGGGCGTTAGGACAGGGGCTGACCTTTCTATATAGCAATACATATAGCGCCGATGGTCTGAACTTTTGTAGTCTATCCATATCCAAGTTCATAGAATCTTCAAAGTATCGTGAAAGCCTTTCATAATTGAGGCTATTAAATGCATTTCTGACAGCATATCCTTCGGGGCCGATTAATTGAGATAAAACTGCCTGTTTTGATGAGTCGCCTTCAAAATCATTTTCCAATACAAGTGTTTTGCAGCGAGAAAATGCCTCTGTCATTCCTGGAGGGTAATTAAGATCCTCCTTACATATCAGATGAAAGGTGCCAAAGAGATAAGAAGGTGCTTTAATGTTTTTTCCTTTGATCTCCCATAATAAGGCTTTGTCCATACGAGGTGGCTGACAAGAAGAATGAAAGGTGTTTATGCAAACAAACACTAGAAAAATGCCCGCATAGAATGGAGGTTTTCTTAGTAAGAATATCATAATCGGTAGTTAGTAAAAAATAATGTGAAACTATTGGTGCTGAAGTTGTTCCGAAAGGAATTCCTGTTTCAGATCAAAATACTCCAACTGATTAAGCGGATCAGTTCCTCCAAAATACTTATCAATTTCGGTATCTGGCAATTTATCGTAAAATAAATTTTCTACCATTTTACCTTCCTTTTCGTAATAGTACTGCAACGTTTTCTACAATGCCGGATAGGAAATCCGAGGTACTTTATCTCTTTTAAATAATAATTCAAAGAGCTTTTACTTTTATTAATCCGATGGGATGGTGGGTAGATATGGATACAGTATGTTTAAAATATTTCGATTTTCCAGATGACTATTGCTTCTCTTCAGAAAATCATATCACCGCAATGTAATTGTGAATATTGGTTATTTAAAAATTCCGCAAGAGGCTGAAGTGTTAAAATATTGTCTTAATTATATAGAATGTAATTTAGGTGTTGGAGGCAGGAATAATATACCATGGGGATTAAAATCCAGGTAACCTTTAATCAGCTTTAAGACAGAAATGTGAAGAAGAAGTGATATTCAGTGACTCGATTTTCCCCAAAAATTGGTTTTTGGAGGAATCCAACACATCTCCCCAAAACAAAAAGAGGACAAGCCTAAGCTTGTCCTCTCTCGTGCCCAGAACTGGATTCGAACCAGCACATCCTTGCGAACGCTGCGACCTGAACACAGTGCGTCTACCAATTTCGCCATCTGGGCATCGCATGTCCCCGTAAAGGGATTGCAAAAGTAAACACTTTTTTAAATTAACCAAATTTTTTTTCAGCGCATAAAAAAACGGCGCCTGTTAAAGGCAGGCGCCGTTGCTATGAAAATATTTACACTGCTACATTGAACTCACGCAACGTGTCGTTCAGGCTGGTCTTCAGGTCTGTAGAGGCTTTACGCTGACCAATGATCAGTGCACACGACACCTGGTATTCGCCGGCAGGGAATTTCTTGGTATAGGTACCGGGAATCACCACGCTGCGCGCAGGTACACGGCCCTTGTATTCAATCGGCTCACTGCCGCTTACATCAATGATCTTGGTAGATTGGGTCAGTACTACGTTAGCACCCAGCACCGCTTCTTTTTCCACGATAACACCTTCCACTACTATACAACGGGAACCCACAAAGCAGCCGTCTTCAATGATCACCGGGCTGGCCTGTAATGGTTCCAGCACACCGCCAATACCAACGCCGCCGCTCAGGTGCACATTTTTACCGATCTGCGCGCAGGATCCTACTGTAGCCCAGGTATCTACCATGGTGCCTTCATCCACAAAAGCGCCTATGTTAACATAAGATGGCATCAGGATGCAACCCTTCGCAATGTAAGCGCCATAACGGGCTATCGCATGGGGAACTACTCTTACGCCAAGGTCTTTATAGTTCGACTTCAGTCTCATTTTATCATAGAACTCAAACGGAGGTAACTCCATTGTTTCCATTGGCTGGATGGAGAAGTACATTAAAATTGCCTGCTTCACCCACTCGTTCACCTGCCAGCCGTTCTCTGTAGGAGCCGCAACTCTCAGATGGCCTTTATCTACCGCTTCTATCACCGCCTTAACTGCATCTGTGTACTGTGTTTCCTGTAAGAGACTGCGATCAGCCCAGGCAGCCAGTATTTGTTGTTGTAATTCCATTTTTTTATTTTTTGCAAACATAATAAGTAGAAAATAAAATTACGAATTACAAAGAGGTATTTCGGGAAATCTTGTCAGATATACCTGTTTCGCCAGCTGTAATCCGTAATTTTGGGTTTTGTGGAAGAAACTACTTTATGAAAATAGGATTCGATGCCAAACGCGCGTTCCAGAACGACACCGGTCTGGGGAATTATAGCCGTACCCTGATATCATCTCTGGCAAAGGATTTTCCGGGAGATGAATATTACCTGTTTGCTCCTAAACAAACCGGTATGTACGATCTTGCTGCCCTGCCGGAGGTGAAAGTAGTATTGCCCCAACAACCCCTGCACCGCTGGTTTAAGTCCGCCTGGCGCAGCCGTTTCGTGGTAAAAGACCTGTTACGTTACAACATCGGCATTTACCACGGCCTTAGTCATGAGCTGCCCTTCGGTATCCACAAAAGCGGTATCAGGTCGGTAGTTACCATGCACGATCTTATTTTTGAAAGATACCCGGAACAATATAATCCCATCGATGTAATCACATACCGGCGCAAAGCCCACTACGCCTGCCGGGAGGCCGACAGGGTAGTGGCTATCAGCGAACAAACAAAACAGGACCTGATCACTTACTACCAAACGCCGGCCCATAAGATCGATGTGGTATACCAGAGCTGCGATCCCTCTTTCGCTGTTACCTACCCCGATGATGATATTGCTGAAATGGGGGCGAAGTACCGTTTACCTTCACAGTATTTCCTGTACGTGGGCTCGCTGATCGAACGGAAAAACCTGTTGGGCATTGTAACGGCCATGAATACACTAAAAGGCACACTGGATGTACCTTTGGTAGTGCTGGGGAACGGCGGCGCGTATAAAAAGAAAGTAAAGGCTTACCTGGAAGAAAACGGGCTCACACAGCAGGTAGTGTTTCTTAACGAACAGGTACGTATTAAGAACAGTGAGCTGCCACTCCTGTACCAGGGCGCCCTGGCGCTCATCTATCCTTCTTTCTTTGAGGGATTTGGCATCCCCATCCTGGAAGCCCTGTGGAGCCGTACACCGGTGATCACTTCCCGGGGATCCTGCTTTGCAGAAACAGCCGGAGATGCGGCCCTGTATGTAGATCCGCAGGACCCTGTATCCATAGCGGATGCTATGAGGCAGGTCACCACAAATACTTCCCTGGTAAAACAAATGCATGAAAAAGGATGGCAGCACGCACAGCGCTTTACCCCCGATAAATGCGCCGCTGCCATGATGAAAGTATATAAACAACTAAATAAGGAAATATAAATGTTTGAAGATGATATCAGCGCAGCCATGCCGGTGCTGCGGTCCGGCGGTCTTATCCTTTATCCTACAGACACTATCTGGGGCATCGGTTGCGATGCCACCGATGAAGCAGCCGTACAGAAAATTTTTGCCCTCAAAAAAAGAAGCGAAAGCAAAAGCCTGGTAGTATTGCTGGCCGATGTGAAAGACCTGCTGCACTACGTGGCAAATCCACGCCCGGATATGGCCGATATCATCGCCGGTTTTACCCGCCCTACCACCGTTATTTACGAAGGTGCGCTGGGGCTGGCACCCAACGTGATCAGTGAAGACGGCAGCATCGCTATCCGCATCGTGAAAGACCCATTCTGCCGCCACCTGATCAAAAGACTCCGCAAACCACTGGTGTCCACTTCCGCCAATATCAGCGGACAACCCTCCCCGGCCAGCTTCCGCGATGTAGCCGCAGAGATCCGGAATGGCGTGGATTATGTGGTGAAATACCGGCAGGAAGAAAATACCGCAGCCGTGGCCTCTCGGATCATCCGGATAAACAAAGACGGTTCAATCGTGATAATCCGGGATTAAAATTGTTTATTTATTACATTTGCGCCCTGGTTTCCAACAAAGAATAAAAATTAACAGGAATATTTAAATATGATCAGCAGCAAGCCGTTGGACATACCCTGCTCCCTGCAGGAAAGAAAAGTGCTCGAAAAGATAGCATTGGCCGCCCACGAGCTGGGTGTTCCTGCCTATCTGATCGGGGGCTTTGTGCGGGATAAACTGCTCGGAAGAAAAACAAAAGATATGGACATTGTTTGCGTTGGCGATGGTATCGCCCTCGCACACAAAGTGGCTGAAAGATTAGGCGACAACCTTCCCGTTAATTTCTTCAAAACCTATGGCACTGCCCAGGTAAAGCTGAACGACCTGGAAATCGAATTCGTGGGCGCCCGCAAAGAAAGCTACCGCGAAGAATCCCGCAATCCCCAGGTATCCGCCGGAACCCTGCAGGACGACCAGAACCGCCGCGATTTTACCATCAACGCCATGGCCATCAGCCTGCGTGACAGGGATTATGGCTCCCTGCTCGATCCCTTTGAGGGGCTGCATGACCTCGACAGGAAGATCATCCGCACGCCCCTGGCGCCGGCCCAAACCTTCAGCGACGATCCCCTGCGCATGATGCGCGCTATCCGCTTCGCATCCCAGCTGCAGTTCACCATTGAAGAAACCGCCTTCACCGCTATACAGGAAAATGCAGAACGGATCAGGATCATTTCCCAGGAACGGATCTCCGATGAGTTCAATAAAATAATGCTCTCACCCAAACCCTCCGTAGGATTGGATCTCTTGTATAAGTCCGGTCTGCTCAAAATTATTTTCCCCCAGATGATCGATATGGTGGGCGTAGAGATGTACGAGGGAAAAGGACATAAAGATAATTTTTATCATACCTTGCAGGTGGTAGACAATATTTCGGCAAATACCAAAGACCTTTGGCTGCGCTGGGCGGCACTGTTACACGATATCGGCAAACCCGCCACAAAAAAATTTGAGCCGGGTCACGGCTGGACTTTCCACGGCCACGACGCGGTGGGAGGTAAAATGGTACCCCGTATCTTCAGCCGGATGAAATTACCAATGAGCGAAAAAATGAAATTGGTAAGAAAATTGGTAGAGCTTCACCTGCGTCCTATCAGTCTCACTAAAGAGAATATAACAGATTCGGCTATCCGCAGATTGCTCTTCGATGCCGGAGATGATATAGAAGGACTGATGATGCTGTGCGAAGCGGATATTACCTCAAAAAATAAAGCAAAGGTTAAACGCTACCTCGAAAATTTTGAACTGGTCCGCAAACGCCTGAAAGAAGTGGAGGAGAGCGACCGGATCCGCAACTGGCAACCTCCGGTAACCGGGGAAATTATTATGGAAACTTTCGGGCTGAAACCAGGAAAGATTGTAGGCGACCTGAAAAGCGCCATCAGGGAAGCCATACTGGATGGAGAAATCCCCAATACTTACGAGGCCGCATACGCTTTTTTACTGGAAAAAGCCGGCGCATTGAATCTAAGCCCGGTTAAATAAAATCGGTAATTTTACATTACCATAATAGGATACACTAGCATTCAGGATCAACCGCTTATGGCGGAGTGTTTAATCATTAAATAACTTATAACCTTTTTGTCATGCCGGTTTTGAAATTCAGAGTTTACTGGGAAGAAGATGAGAGTGTCTACAGGGACATTGCCATTAAGCCGAATCAGACGTTTTTATTATTTCACCAGGCAATTTTGCAGTCATTCGAATTTGATTCAAAACACAAAGCCACCTTTTTCCGTAGCAATGATAACTGGCAACGTGGCCGGGAAATCATCCTGGAAGCAGATAATCAACCCCGCAAAGCTGAGCCCCTGCTCATGGCGGATACCATGATTGCTGCCGCTGTAAAAGACCCTAATCAGAAATTTATCTATCTCTACGATTTCGCCAAAAACTGGTCTTTCCTCGTAGAGCTTATCGGCGTTTCTAAAGACGAAAACAGCAAAATAACTTACCCTGCCTGCGTACGCAAGGAAGGTCTTGCGCCCAGTCAGTACGGTACCAAAGGCCTGGTAGGCGATAAGCTCGTGGAAATGGAAGAAAAATATGATCTCAATAAAGAAGGTATGGATGCAGACGGATTCGGTGAGGAAGGAGAAGAAAGCGACGCAATGGGCGGCGATGGAGGAGAAGAATTCGGGGGAGAAGAAGAAAATAACTTTTAAATAATATCATCACTCATTTTAGGGACCTGTTTATTTTTTGCAGACATCATCCGTTTCACCCGCTTTGCTGAAATGGCCCGTCTCGGAAAAATAAACAGGTCCCTAAATATTTACCGCCATATATATGCAAAAAACTGTCATCATTATCGCAGGTCCTACTGCTTCAGGTAAAACGGCGTTGTCTGTTCAAATGGCGCAGCTGTTTAATACAGCAGTGATCTCTGCAGATTCCCGGCAATGCTACCGCGAAATCAGCGTCGGTACAGCGAAGCCCTCCCCGGATGAATTGGCGGCAGTTCCCCATTACTTCATCAACTCACACAGCATCCGCGAGGAAGTAAATGCAGGCATATACGAAAAACTGGCCCTCGGTTACGCCCGCGAAATCTTTGAAAAGAACGATATCGCCATTATGTGCGGCGGCACCGGCCTTTATATCAGGGCCTTTGCGGAAGGTATCGATGACATGCCCGTTATTGCGCCCGGGATCCGTACCCGGCTGAATGAACAATATACTTTGCATGGGCTTTCCTGGTTGCAGCAGCAACTGCAGGAACGCGATCCGGGTTTTTACGCAACCGCGGAAACCCAGAACCCCCAACGCCTCATCCGCGCACTGGAAGTGCTGGACGCCACCGGCCGCTCCATCACCACCTTTCGCAGCGCTACCCGCTCTCCCCGCGATTTCCGGATGATCAAAGCAGGCATCATCCTGCCCAAAGAACTCCTCCATCACAATATTCATCACCGCGTGGATAACATGGTGCAGGCCGGCCTGGTGGAAGAAGTCCGCTCTGTGTTGCCTTACCGCGACCACAACGCTCTCCGCACCGTAGGCTACCAGGAAATATTCAGCTTCCTCGATGGCTATATCTCCCTGGATCAGGCTATCGACGATGTGAAAACACATACCCGCCAATACGCGAAACGCCAGCTTACCTGGTTCAGGAAAGATCCTGCCTTCCAATGGTTCGATCCACGGGATCCGGCTGCTATCATGGCCTATGTACAGCAACAATTGTAAGGGGGCTCCGCGCAGGAGCCAGCCATTACAGCCATACACCGGTACCCATCTCCACAAAAAATAATTGCGGACAACCACTGTGCTGAAACCGGACATTTAGGATAAATATAAAATATGTAAACCTCTTGTATTTAAAAGCCTGGAACATGGCATTTTCTTAGCTGCCCTGCTTTTGCACAGCTCACGAAACATTCCGCTTATGTTCAAAAATTACCTGAAAACCGCCTGGCGTCACCTGTTGAAAAACAAACGTTTTACTATCCTCAATCTCATTGGCCTGTCTACCGGTCTCGCCTGTACGTTGCTGATCTGTTTATGGGTATACGACGAGCTTGGCATCGATCACTTTCATAAAAATGACCGCCGCCTTTTCCAGGTAATGGAAAATCAACCTCATGAAAAAGGCATCACCACCGCCAGCGGAACACCGGCATTACTGGCCGCTACTCTGAAAACAGATATGCCGGAAGTGGAAAATGCCACCGTATCTACTCCTCCTTCATGGTTCCCGAAAATTGCATTCACAGCCGGTAACAAAACCGCTAAATCAGCTGCAGTATTCGCAGACGCGGAGTACCTCAGCGTATTTTCCTACCCTTTGCTGCAAGGCAACAACCGGCAGGTGTTAGCCGGTAAAAACAGCATAGTGATATCTTCAGCGCTTGCACGTAATTTATTCGGCGCCACCAATGCCATAGGGAAAACCATCACCTGGCAGGTAGACCGGTTCAAAAAGATCAGTACCGTATCCGGCGTGCTGGATGAACTACCAGCCGGTACTTCCATCCAATTCGATTGCCTGCTGCCTTTCGATGCCTTCCGGGAAATCATGAACATCACAGCGCTGGATGCGCAAGGCCCGTTCAATACTTTCCTGGTAATGAAGGAAGGCACTAACATCCCGGCATTCAATACAAAGCTAAGCCGCTTCATGACCGGCCTTACACACGGCAGCACTACGCAACGGGATGTGTTCCTGCAACGCTATAGCGATTTGTATCTGCATGGCAATTTTGAGAATGGCGTGGCCTCGGGCGGCAGGATCAGCTATGTAAAACTGTTTTCACTTATCGCGCTTTTTATATTGGTAATAGCCTGCATCAACTTTGTAAATCTCTCCACTGCACAGGCTTCCGGCAGGATGAAGGAAATGGGCATCCGCAAAACAATAGGCGCCAACCGCCTGGCGCTGATCATGCAGTATCTCGGCGAATCCATGCTGATGACCATTCTCGCACTGGGGCTGGCATTACTGCTGGTGGCGCTGTTGCTGCCGGAGTTCAACCGTATCACGGGCAAAGCCTTATCCTTTTCACTGAGTGGCGGTATGATAGGTATCGTGGTTACAGTGGCATTGCTCACTGGTATTCTTGCAGGCGGCTATCCCGCGCTGTATCTGTCCGGTTTCAACCCGTTACCGGTGCTGAAAGGAAAAGTTCCCGGATCACCCGGGCAATTGCTGGCCCGCAAAGGCCTGGTGGTATTCCAGTTCACACTCTCGGTACTGTTTATGGTAGCAGTGATAACGGTGTACCAGCAGATAGCTTACGTGCAGCATAAAAACCCGGGGTACGACAAAGACAACGTAGTGTATTTTGATGTAGAAGGAAAAGTGCCGCAACATATTCCTGAATTCCTGGCAGAGTTGAAAAGGATACCAGGCGTGGTAAACGCATCCGCTATGGTAGGCAATGTTTTAGGTGCGCCTTCCGTGGGATGTACCTGGAAGGGCAGGGGCATTGTGGAAACCATTATGTGCCGCCCGTTTATAGTGAACTATGATATGATAGAAACACTGGGCATAGAAATGGCCGCGGGAAGGCCGTTCTCGCGCGACTATGGGGCAGATGACTCCAGGATTATTTTTAATGAAGCAGCCATCAAGGCCATGGGAATTGAAAATCCCGTGGGGAAGGTGATTGAATTCAATGGAATGAAAACAGAGATAGCAGGCGTAGTAAAGAATTTTCACTTTCAGTCTATGCATGAAGCCATCAGTCCTTTGTTTTTCCGGCTGGATTCCCTGAACAGCACCGTAATGGTAAAAATAAAAGCCGGACAAACAAAAGCAGTGCTGCCCGCCCTGGCTGCCTTTTATCAGCATTATAACCCGGGGTTTACTTTTGATTATAAATTCCTCGACCAGGATTACCAGGCGCAATATATAGCAGAGAAAAGAGTGGCCGCTTTGTCAAAATACTTTACCATACTGGCTATCCTGATCTCCTGCCTTGGCCTGTTTGGCTTAGCCGCTTTCACCGCGGAAAGCCGGCGCAAGGAAATCAGTATCCGTAAAGTGCTGGGCGCTACTGCCTCGCATGTGATGGTTATGCTTTCCGGCGAATTCCTGCGGTCGGTATTAATAGCGGTGCTGATCGGTTTACCATTGGCATGGTATTGCATGGACCGGTGGTTACATGGTTTTGCTTATCATATTGAGATGAATGCGGGAGTATTGCTGCTGGTGGGCATTTCTATCGTCGGGATTACCTTGCTTACAGTGAGCTTCCAGGCAATACGGGCGGCGCTGGAAAACCCCGTAAAGAACCTGAAGGCGGAGTAAAGTGAAGAATGGCTGATATCGGAGTTTCTTCTTTCTATAAAAAAAGAGTCGGGATGCAATTGCACCCCGACTCTTTTTTTATAGGATATGATGGTAGTTAGAATTTGAATCCTACTGTAAGCAGGATGTTGCTTCTTGTATAATCGAGCGTAGCGGCTGCAGGGCTCAGCGCTGCTTCATACACGGTGTAAGGCTGGTACCTGTCTTTACCCTGTGTATAGCTGTAAGTAGCATCTACATAAAGACCCTTGTTACGGAAACCAATACCACCACTGTAAACTTTGCGGGAAGCATTTACGCCTGCGTTATAGGCATCATCACTGTATGGATTGCCGTAGGAAGCAAAACCTGCCCTTACCGCATATATCGCCATAAATTTAACCTCGGCGCCTACACGAACATTGGAAGTGGATTTATAAACAGCGCTGATATTATCATTCAGGCTTTTTTCCCCGGCCCTGTCGTCACTCATCCTGAATTTACCAGAAGGAGTGTTCACAAATTCGTAGTCGGCAGTAATAAAGCCCTGTGTGCTCTGTGGCTCCTGCAGGTTACCAAAGAAGTAGGAGGCGCCAGCAGCTGCGCGTAAAGGAGCAGTGTAGTTATAATCATATTCTACTGGATAACCCTGTGTTTGATCAAAGGAACTGGAGATTACTTCACCCGCTCCATCTTCTATATCTGAATGAAGTTCTGAACTGTAGCTGTCGTGCAGGGAATACCAGGTAGGGGTAGCGAAGGTACCGCCCAGCCTGAAGTGGTCGGTCACTTTATAGAGGATACCGATTTTACCGCCAACACCAAGTCCTGTCCGCTTCAGATCTTTATAGTAATCGAAGTAGCCGAAGTTGTTGCCTTTATTGCTGCTGGCATCATCTTCCGACCAGGAAAGTGATTCCTTGTAATTAATACTTGGCAGGTTCAGGCTGGCGCCGATATACAGGCGATCGCCATAGTTACCGCCAATTGCAAAAGTATATTCGTTCATCCCGCCTTCTGTTTTGAGGGTACCTCTTTGCTGTATGCCTTCAGTAAGCCCGCCTATTTGCCTGGAAGGGGAAGCGAGTGTCATTGGTTCTTTATTGCCGGTGGTAGGCTGGTAATCTGCCAGCAAACCGGTACTGAACCCGAGATCAGAGCCAAGTGCCTGTGTAGATGAACTGCCATCGAAGATATCATCTACAAAACGGTCGGAATAGGATGATTTTGTATTGTGGCCTGCAATAACAATTTCGTTGTTATAGTTGGCTAAACGTTCCATACCCAGTGAAAAGGTAATATTGTTCCAGGTGCTGCTGCCGCTGTTTTTGTTGGTAGCCATGATCAGCCCTATGGAAGGCAGCTGGAAATTACTGCGGTTACCTTTATTATCAAGCTGGGCATTGCCCAGGTAATTAGAGGTATTTTGAGAGATGCCTACGCCACCCGAAATATGGAATTCGCCGGTCTTAAAGATGGCAATACCTGCCGGGTTGATATGAGCGGATGAATAGTCTCCTCCGAGTCCTACACCGGCGCCGCCTAATGCCTGGGTTCTGGCTGTACCGTGAGGTTGCAGCGGGGAATAAAGTAATGCGTCGTTGGAGCTCTGGCCTAGGGCTGTCACAGATATAAACAAGCCACCTAAAAGAGGATAAAGTCTTTTAATCATAATCTGTATTCTTAAAATGAGATTTGCTGCAGGTTAATTAACGGTCGCTAACGTCTGCTGCGATAAGTATAACGTGCTGGAATGGCAAAACGTGTGCGAGATAAAAAATAAGCGTAGGTTTTTAGGCTACGCTTATCTAGTTAATGTTTTTTATTATCAACGGCCTCCTCTGGATGGACGGCTGTAGCCACCACCACCGCCGCCGCCGGAATTACCACCGCCTACACGGCCACCGCCGGAACTAGGTGTGTAACTTGGAGCAGGAGTAGGAGCAGGTCTGCTGTATTCAGTTCTCTGCGGACGGGAATAGCCGCCGCCGTTATTGTTGTTGCTGCCGCTGTTCTGGTAAGCAGGTCTTGTAACAGGCCTTTCAGAACCTGACTGCTGGAATACACGACGTGGTCTGTCACCGGTTGAAGTACCGCCATTGGCAGGTTGGAAAGTACCGGTCCGGGAAGGACGGGTATAACCGCCACCGCCAGTGCCGCCACTGTTGGTATATTCAGCTCTGCGTACGCGTTCGTTGCCGCCTCTTACAGATCCGTAGGAGTTGGAAGGGCGGGTAACATAATGGCCGTAATATCCGCCGCCACCGTAGTAACCGCCGTGGCCCCAATAACCGCCGCCATAATATGGATAATAGTAAGAAGGCCAGTAGCTGCCTACATATGGGTAACCCCATCCGCCGTAGAAGCCGCTGCTCCATGGGCTATAGTAACCACCAAGGCCCCAGCCGAATCCCAGGCCGAAAGAAGGGCCATAGAAACCGCTGTACGGATAACCGTAACCCAGGCCAAGTCCCCAGCCACTACCGTAGCCCAGTCCAAAGCCACTGCTCATGTACAGGTTGGAAGCTGCATTATAACCATCCCAGTAATCCCCGGAATAGTTACTGCCACTGCCAAAACGGTTTAAACGACGCTGGTAATCACCCTGATCGTCGTCCTGGTAAGTTACATAGGTACCGCCATCATCCTGGGTGCCTTCTACATAGTTGGCATCATTTTCATCCTGACGGCTGTTGCCGTTAGAACCATTGCTGGAGGCATAGGTACGCTGCTGCTGACGCGGAGAATAGTATACATCATCCGGAGTCTGAGCCGTTTTGTAGGTACTGGAACACGCTCCCAGTGCGAGCGATGCTGCCAGTCCAATGTATATTATAGGCTTCATTTGAAATATATTTTAAGCGTGATTCGTATAGTAAATTTACTTCTTTTTAACGGATTTAACAGGAAGAAAGTTACAATAACACAGGCTACGTTATATTATTTTATGATAAGTGTTTGCAACGTTATGTTTTTCATCTATGTTTGTGGAATTTCTTCGTAATATAAATTGGACAAAAACTAAGCCAATCCGGCCTTTGGCAACCGGCCGCCGGATTTAATTTTGTCTCGACAAATTTAACCGGAAATAGCTTAAAACAAAAGATATATAAATAAGGTATAATTTTTATGAGTAAAGAGATTACGGCCCGCTCGGAAGACTATTCCAAATGGTATAACGACCTGGTATTGAAAGGCGGACTGGCAGATTATTCTGCTGTGAAAGGATGTATGGTGATAAAACCATATGGATTTGCTTTGTGGGAGGCCATGCGCGATGTGCTGGACCGCAAGTTCAAGGAAACCGGCCACCAGAATGCTTATTTTCCCCTGTTCATCCCTAAAAGCTTTTTAAGCAAAGAAGCCGCCCACGTGGAAGGGTTTGCCAAGGAATGCGCCGTGGTAACCCACTACCGTCTCAAAAACGATCCTGATGGCGGCGGCGTTATCGTGGACCCGGAAGCCAAACTGGCAGAAGAGCTCATTGTTCGCCCCACTTCTGAAACTATTATCTGGAATACATATAAAGACTGGATCCAGTCTTACCGCGACTTACCCCTCCTGATCAACCAGTGGGCAAACGTGGTGCGCTGGGAAATGCGTACCCGCCTGTTCCTGCGTACTACCGAATTCCTCTGGCAGGAAGGCCATACTGCGCATGCTACTGCAGAAGAAGCTATTGCGGAAACAGAACAGATGCTGAATATCTATGCAGATTTCGCGGAAAATTATATGGCCGTGCCCGTGGTGCGCGGACTGAAATCGCCCAGCGAAAGATTTGCCGGCGCCGTGGAAACCTACTGCGTGGAAGCTATGATGCAGGACGGTAAAGCCCTGCAGGCCGGTACTTCCCACTTCCTGGGACAAAACTTTGCCAAAGCATTTGACGTACAATTCTCCAACAGGGAAAATAAACTCGAACACGTTTGGGCTACTTCCTGGGGAGTGTCTACCCGTCTCATCGGTGCGCTCATCATGGTGCACAGCGATGATGAAGGCCTGGTGATGCCGCCAAAAATTGCCCCTATCCAGGTGGTGATCGTACCTATTTATAAAGGACCCGATCAGAAAGCAGGATTGGATGAAAGGGTAAACGTGATCGTAAAGGAACTGAGAAACGCCGGGATCAGCGTGAAATACGATGATTCTGATAACAACCGTCCTGGCTGGAAATTTGCAGAGTACGAAATGAAAGGCGTTCCGGTTCGTATAGCCATTGGCGCGAGAGACCTGGAAAATAATGTGGCGGAAGTAACCCGCCGCGATACCAGGGAGAAAATGAGCCTGTCGCTCGATGGTTTACCAGCCCGTATCGCTGCGTTGCTCGAAGAAATACAACTTAATCTTTTCAATAAGGCAAAAGCCTACCGCGATAGTCATATTACCCGTGTAGATACCTTTGAAGAATTTGAGAAAGTGCTGGACGAAAAAGGCGGTTTTGTATCTGCCCACTGGGACGGTACCGCTGAAACGGAAGAACAGATCAAAGAACGCACAAAAGCGACAATACGCTGCATCCCGCTCAATAATCCGCAGGAAGCCGGTACATGCATACTAACCGGTAAACCTTCCAGGGAAAGAGTGCTGTTTGCAAGAGCGTACTAGGAAAGAAGTATCACATTAAGTATTACGGGTAACGGATTTTTATGGAAATTCCCGTAATGATTCGTCATCCGTAATACTTAATAACTGTGTTTCCCACAATTAAACCGTTAAAATGATCCGATGCCCTTGAACCGTTTCATAATGTTATGGGGGGCGGTCTTCCTTTGCACTGTTACAACATCCCTGGCCCAGGGCCTGATGATCCGTAACTATAATGTGAAGGACGGGCTGGCCAACGCTACTGTTTATGCTGCCGTGCAGGATAAAGACGGATTCATATGGTTTGCAACTCCCACCGGCGTTAGCAAGTTTGACGGTAAACGGTTCCGCAACTACGCCAAAAAAGACGGTCTTACAGATAATGAAGTGGTGAAACTCGCCGCCGACTCCAAAGGAAGAGTGTGGTTTTTCACCCTCAACGGAAAGCCTTCCTTTTATGAAAAGTCGATGATCCATAGCGAGGAAAACGACTCCTCCCTCATCTTCAACAGCCGTAGCCACTACATGCAGTACGCTTTTGAAGGCAAAGGCGGCTACATCTGGTTCCTCAATACCAACAACCGGATTGTTCAATACAACGGCAGAAAAACAATCTACGATAAACTGGGCGCCTCCGGGGCGGACCTGTACTTCCTGATGCGTAATGACAGCATCTTTCATCCGCTGCAGGCTTCCTTTCATCTCGAAAGCCTGACAGATCCCGGTAACCCGCAGCAACAGATCCATCCCGTATCCCCGTACCCGTTGGAAGATACCAATTTCCAGGCCCGCATCAATGAAAGCCCGATCGTTATCATCCGGAACACCCTGTATTCCTACAAAGGGAAAGATGCTGTGCGTTTTTTCAATGGAGAAGAATGGGGGATCAGGGATGATATCAGTCACATATGCATTGATAGCGATAACCTTTGGATCGGTACCCAGCGTGCGCTCTATTTTCTCAAAGGCTACTTTAAAGGAGAAAGAAATGTGATCCGCCTGCTGGATAACCACTTTATTACCTCGCTGCTGAAAGACAGGGACGGTAATATCTGGATCACCACTTTTGGCGATGGCGTATATAATATCCCCTACAAAAATTTTTATTTCAGTTATCTTGATAATACCAACGGGCTTTATTCCCATTCTATCTTCAGTATCAGCAAAGACAAAAAGAATAACCTGCTGCTTATCGGGCAGAACGCAGGTGTGCTCAATACCATAGATGCCAATAACAGTATCCGCCAATATACGCTGGATACTACTTCCGGCCGCAACAGCGTGCTTTCCATTACCCCTTACAGCAACGATAATGTGCTGATTGGCACGGACAACGGTTTGTACAAGTTCAACACCCTGTCCCGCAAATCATCTCTCATCACGGCTGTAAAAATGCTGAAAGATGTGGATGTATCGCCCGGTGGCAAAATAAGGATCGCTGCAAAGAACCAGGTGGTGGTGCCCGATAATTATTCTATCAACGACCTCGATATGCTGGTTACCTCGCTGGCCAGTATCAACGACTCCGCTTATTACGTAGGCACCAACAGCGGCCTGTTCTTTTGTACAGACAAGGAGCGGCTATTGCAGCCCGCTGCTGTGGATACCCTGCAAAAAGTGGGTATCAAGGATCTGAAATGGCTGGATGGCTCTTTGTGGATAGGTACCAGCGACCAGGGGATTTACGTAATGCAGAACAACAGGGTGATCAAACACCTGTCTACTGCCAACGATCTCGCCAGCGATATCTGCCAGCAGCTTTATTACGACGGCATTGGCCGGTTGTATGTGGCTACTAACCGCGGCGTATCTGTGATCGACATAAAAACGCAGACGATCACACGTAATATCACTTCCAGCGATGGCCTGCCCTCCGACGATATCCGCGGAGTATACGCTGATAAGGATATACTGTATATTGCCACTTCCAACGGGTTGTGTTATTTTAATGCAGATCATATCCCGGTGGATACTGTGCCGCCGGTGATTTACCTGAATAACATCCGGTATGGCGACAGCACTTTCCTGGCGTCCAATAATTTTGTGCATCTTTATCAACGTAAAGCTTCTTTTGAAGCGGAATTCGGTACCATCGTCTTTGACCTGCCGGAGCTGGTGGAATACCAGTATAATTTTTCGGGAGATACCACCAGCGGATGGGTCACCACCATGTCTAACATCATCCCGTTCCCCGACCTGCAACCGGGCAGCTACACCCTGATGCTCAGGGCTAAAAAGTACAAAAGCGACTGGTCCAAACCAGCAATTATAAACGTAAGTATCCTGCCCAGGTGGTACCAGCAATGGTGGGCGAGGGGCATCCTGCTGCTGGCCGGCTTATTACTGGTGCTGGTAGGTTTGCGGTATATCATCCGGCGGATCAAGCAGGCGGAAAAACGTAAAACGGAGTATAACCGGCGCATCGCAGAGCTGGAAGCCAAAGCGCTGACCAACCAGATGAACCCGCATTTCATTTTTAACTCGCTGAACTCAGTACAGCACCTGATACTGGAAAAAGAGGAGAAACAGGCACTGAATTTCCTGGCAGACTTTGCTACGCTCATGCGGCAGATGCTCAATAACTCCAGGAAATCATATATATCACTGGAAGAGGAAATCGCCTTTCTGACCCGTTACCTGGAGTTGGAAAAGATCCGGTTTGCTCATTCCTTTACCTATCACTTTATTATGGAGGATGCTTTGAAGGAGTATACTATCTACATCCCCGCCCATGATCATTCAGCCGATAGTGGAAAATGCAATTAAACATGGCCTTGCGCCAAAGAATATAAGCGGTTACCTGGAAATCCGCCTGGAAATGGTGGACGACCTGCTGTACTGCTCGGTAGATGACGACGGAATAGGTTGGGATAAGTCGAACAGCATTAAAAGTTCAAGGCTCATTAAACACGAGTCTACTGCACTTAGCGTGATTAAGGAGCGGTTGCAGATTATAAAATCTTTTAATGGAAGTGTTGGAAAGTTAGAAATTATTGATAAATTTAAATCTGGTTTCGGCAATAAGGAAGGTACCTTAGTTGAAATACTGATTCCCATTGTTAAGATGTTATGAGTAATATAAAAGCTGCCATTGTAGACGATGAAGTCCGCAACATTCATATTTTACGCAATATACTCGAGAACTACTGCAAAGATGTGACAGTTGTCGGTGAAGCGCAAAATATCAATGAGGCGGCAGAAATGATAAAGAATAACCCCATTGATGTTCTGTTTCTTGATATTGAGATGCCGCCACACAATGGATTCCAGCTATTGGAAATGTTTCCGGTGCTGAACTTTGAGGTTATTTTTATCACCGCTTTCCAGGAATATGCATTGCAGGCAATTAAGTTTGCTGCGCTCGACTACCTGTTGAAACCAATCAAGGTCAGCGAGGTGGAAGATGCATTGGAGAAAGTGAAAAAGAGTAAGAAAGGACGGCTGAATGAACTGGCGTCCATACTGAAAGATTATGTAAAGAATAATGATAACGCCTTCTCCAAGATCGTTATACCGGTGAATGACGGGTATAACGTGATCGATCTGAAGGATATTATCTATTGTGAGGCATTCGACAGCTATACCAAAATTCAGCTGATCAATAATGTGTCCCACCTGATCTCCAAGTCGTTGAAGGAATATGAGGAAATGCTGTCTGATAAAGGATTTTACCGGGTGCATAAATCTTTCCTCATTAATATTCATCACATTGTGAAGATCATTAAAGGGCTGGGAACTGCCGTAGTAATGAGCGATCAGAAGAATATTCCCATCTCTTCCCGCAAAAAAGATGAGTTCTTTACCCAGCTGAAGGGGGTGATCAACTTGTAATATTATTAAATTATTTTAATTATTAAAGCCGGTGAGCCATCGCTCAACCGGCTTTTTTATGCGTTGGCTAAGCCGATTATCCCGTTTACGGAATGCCCATCTAACTTATCATATGCTTAGACTACTTTTCTAACAGGTTTTCATAAAATGACTGATTGCATGACCAGCTTCTCCAGGCAACGCATGTACGACTTAAAGGAAAAAGTCCCGCTCCGGCTTACCGGAAACGGGACTTTCTCTTTTTCAGACCTAAACCTAATTACTTAATAAGGGGATCAAAGGTTTTCGGCGCCGGCACCTGTAACAATATTATAGTAATAGATATTTCCGCCTCTTTCAGGATAGAAACCTATCAGCTTGAGGTTCTTTTGTTTTTCCACTGCATTGCTGAGGTCATCCACAGAGGTGATCTGTGTATTGCCTGCTTTCAGGATCACAAAGCCGGGGGCCATGCTGGTTTGTTTTTTCAGGATACCGTTGCCGATATCATTTACCACCACACCGCCATTCACACCCAAACGGGCTGCCTGGTCTTTGTCGAGCTCAGAGAGATCTGCACCCAAACGGTCCAGCGCAGTGATCTTTACCAGGTCTGTATTACCTTTCAGGTTCTTCATTACCACGTTGTTTACGGTAATTTCCTTACCGTCGCGAAGGAAGCTTAAGCTGATCTTATCGCCTGGTTTGTAACGTGCTACTTGTTCGCTCAGCTGGGAAGTGCTGGGGATTTTTACGCCGTTCACTGCGGTGATCACATCACCGGTACGGAGGCCTGCCGCAGCAGCGGAGCTGTTGGGCAACACGTCGGTTACCTGTACGCCGTCTACATCTCTTTTAATACCTGCATCTTTCAGCTGTTCATCGCTCATATTGGCGATGAGGGAAGAAGGCGCATATCTTACACCCAGGTAAGCCCTTTGAACGTTACCGTATTTGAGAATATCATTTACTACTTTTTTGATGAGGTTTACCGGGATTGCATAGGAGTAACCCGCATAAGACCCGGTGGGAGAGGCGATGGCAGAGTTGATACCTACCAGTTCACCGGCAGTGTTCACCAGCGCGCCACCACTGTTACCCTGGTTCACAGCAGCATCGGTTTGTATAAAGGATTCGATAGCGCTGTTCACCCGGCCGCCGCTCCTGTTGATACCAATAGAGCGGGATTTGGCGCTCACAATACCTGCAGTTACGGTTGCGTCCAGGTTAAGCGGATAACCCACGGCCAGTACCCATTGTCCTATTTCCACATTATCGGAGTTACCATACAACAGGTAAGGAAGATCTTTGGCGTCAATTTTAATAACGGCCAGGTCTGTGCTGGGGTCTGTACCTATCAGTTTAGCTTTGAATACTTTGTTTTCATTGCTGAGGGAAACGCTGATCTCATCTGCATCGGCAATTACGTGGTTGTTGGTTACAATGTACCCGTCTGCAGAGATCAGTACGCCAGAACCGGAAGCCATCTGGCCCGGAATGTAATACCTGCGGCCATCTCCGCCGCCGTTAAATTCATCTCCAAAAAAATCATCTCCGAAAAGATCCTGCAGGATACTGCGTCTTCTTTGCAGGTTATTGCCATTGGTTACCTGCCTGGGGTTGATCTTTGTTTTGATATGTACTACACCGGGCACAGCTGCCTTTGCCGCGGTGGTAAAATCGGATGGAGGGGTAGCATTTACATTCCCTTCTGTGCCCGGCATATAACGGGCGTAGTTAACAGGGATTTCGGTACCGTTCTGGAAAACAATCGGCTGCTTCGGCTGGAAATATTTGCCATACACAAATATGGAGGCAGCTGCCGTTACAGCACTGAGGAAAACAGTCGTAACAATTTGCTTGAATTTCATATTATAGTGTGTTTGCGTGATAATTAATGATAACGCTGGGATATGATCAATTTACATGCCCTGACTACAAATTTAATCTGCACTGTGAATCAAACGCAACAGGGGGGATTCACTTTAACACATTTTTATATCAATCGTTAAACACGGCTTAACACCTCACTGACAGGCATGGCAGCCTTCCTGTCAATATAACAAGTAATTCCGACAAATTGTTAGCTTACGTAGCGCCTTCGGTGCTTTAAATTGTCTTGGAACACTGATTACGCTGATTATACTGATTTTCTTGATTTTTACTTCTTGGATTTTTTTGATTTTAAAAAATTGGGGTAGACATATTTGCTTATATCTCCCAATCATTTAAATCCCCAAAATAAAATCAAACAAATCAGTATAATCAGCGTAATCAGTGTTCCAAGACAATTTCCGCGGCAAGCGCCGGAGTCGCGCGCCGCTACAGCTCCAGCAGGAACTTCAGCGTGTCCACGCCATCGGCGTAGTCGGTGAGGCTGGGTTGCTGGGCATAGCCGAAGGGCGTGAATTGCTGTCCTACCAGGCATTGCAGGGCGTCTTCCCCGGAAAGTTCCTGTTGCAGCTGGGCCATATCTACATAATAGCTGTAGTGTAAAACGCTGATCGGGGAAAAGAGGCCGGTGTTTTCCTGCAGCAGGATACTGCCGTTGGTCATATAGGCGCTGCTGTTCAGCAGCAGCAGGGCCAGGTTGTAATCGTAATTGTTCTTGTATTTGTGATGCTCAATCAGGTAACTGTATTTCTCCAGGGCTTTGAGCAGGGGCGTAAAGTCGTAGTTCAGCGGTACATATATCTTGGTCACATTCCTGCAACCCAGGCCGAAGTACATCATGATATCGTCTGCCAGCGCCAGCAGCTCTTCCGTTGATTCTTTACCGGTAAGGATAGCGGCCGAGGTGCGGTTATGCCGGATGATATGGGGGTATTTGGCAAAATAGTAGTGGAAATACCGGGCAGAGTTGTTGCTGCCAGTGGCAATATAGGCGTCGCAATTTTTCAACATGTCGTGTATTTCCGTCTGATTGGCCTGGTCCGGGTACCATTCACTGATCTTTTCCAGGATGTGCTTCATCAGGATCTCATCTTTACCGGAAAGTTTCATTTTTACCCGGTGCCCGCTAACAAACCCGCAAAGCCAGTCGTGGAAGCCTACCAGGGGAATATTCCCTGCGGAAACAATACCCACGGTTTTAGGCGCGCGCTGTTCTGTAACCTTTTGATAGCCCTGCAGCCACTGCTGCAACGGCTCCGGCGACAGGAAATAACGGGCAATATTATCCAATGCGTTGTCTATAAAGGAGGGAATAAACCAGCCGTTGGCAATATATGCGCGTTCTTTAACTGCTTCCAATTCCGGGCTTTTATCCGCCAGATACTGCCCCAGGCGCACCAATGCGGCTTCTTTTTCTGCTATGTTCATGAAACTGTATAAATAATGACCTAATTAAACCGGGAAAATTTTATTTTTGTCACACAAAATTAATGGCTTACTACTTAACCAAAAAGTTTACACTATGGCAATTAAGATAACAGACGAATGTATAAACTGTGGCGCCTGCGAACCGGAATGCCCCAACAATGCGATATACGAGGGTGGTGTTGAATGGGCAATAGCCGACGGTACCACCGTAAAAGGCGCCTATACATTGATGGACGGTAGTGTAATGGATGCTGACCAGCGAAATGCGCCTATCAGTGTAGATACCTACTATATTGTGCCCAACAAATGTACAGAATGCCAGGGATTTCATGAAGAACCGCAATGTGCCGCGGTTTGCCCGGTAGACTGCTGTGTTCCTGATGAAATGTACCAGGAAACCGTAGATGAGCTGATGGACAAGAAGGCCAAACTCCACATCTAAAATATTCTTAAGGAAGCTTAATAACCGTTCCTGCTCTGGCCGGGACGGTTTTTTTATGTAATTTGAACAGCCACTGCCGGCCTGCGTGGTGGCTCTTGACAATTAACAAATAACCTTTAACTTTACCCGCTTATAGCAAAACATCTTATGAAGAAGAATATAGCTCTGGTCGCCGGTGGATATTCCGGAGAGTATGTGATATCCGTACAAAGCGCCGTAACTATTGAGAATAACCTGGACAGCAGTAAATATAATGTATACAAGATCATTATCACAAAAAGCAGCTGGAGCCATACCGGCGCCGACGGGCAGGTGACTGAAGTGGATAAAAATGATTTCTCCCTAACCATCAACGGGGAAAAGATCACCTTTGATTCCGTATTTATCGGTATTCACGGTACACCGGGAGAAGACGGCCGCCTGCAGGGTTACTTCGAAATGCTTGGTATTCCTTTTACCAGCTGCGGTATGGTCACTTCCGCGCTCACCTTTAATAAAAGCTATTGCAATAAAGTGGTAGATGCACTGAAGGTGGTGAACGTATCCAGATCAGTACATATTTTCCGCCAGCAGCCATATAATACGGCAGAAATACTGCAGCAACTGCGTTTACCCGTTTTCGTGAAGCCCGCAGAAGGAGGCAGCAGCATCGGCATGTCAAAGGTGAAAACTGCGGAGGAGCTGCAGCCGGCTATTGATAAAGCGTTTAATGAAGACTCCCAGATTCTTATAGAGGAATTTATCAAAGGCCGGGAGCTGACGATGGGGCTGTACCGGGCCAATGGCGCTATTACGGTGTTGCCGATCACAGAAGTAGTGAGCAGCAAAGAGTTTTTCGACTACGAAGCGAAATATACGCCGGGCGTATCCAACGAAATCACCCCTGCACCGGTAACAGACGATATTGCCCGCCAGGTACAGGAAACCGCCACCATTATTTACAATAAACTGAATTGTAAAGGCATTGTACGCGTGGATTTTATCTATGAAGAAGCTACCGGGAAACTGTACTTCCTGGAAATAAATACAATGCCCGGCCAGTCTGAAAACAGCCTGGTTCCACAGCAGGTAAGAGCTGCGGGGAAAACACTGAAGGAATTTTATGGCCTGCTTTTGGAAGAAAGCCTGAAGTAAGGATTATCACACTTAATATAATTATCGTGTTCGACTTTATTACCAAACGCTCTTTTTTATTCAATCTGTTGGCGGTTATTGTAATGTTTTTTGCCCTGGCCCTGCTGTTTTTCTCTATGCTTGGTTTTATCACCAAACATGGACAGCAGCAAACCGTGCCGGATGTACATGGGAAAAATATAAAGGAGGCTATTGCATTGCTGGAAAAAGCCGGTTTTGAGGCTGATGTAAGGGATTCCATTTATATTGATTCCATTCCTCCCCTGGCCGTGTATGCGCAAACACCTGATAAAGGAGCGCAGGTAAAAGTTGGCAGAACCATTTACCTGACCGTCAATAAAACTGTGGCGCCTATGGTGAAAATGCCGGACCTCGAAGGACTTACCTTCCGCAGCGCGGAAATGATGCTGAAAAGCATGCGGCTCAACGTGGGCGATACGATTTATAAACCCGATTTTGCCACCAATACGGTATTACAGCAGCTGCTGAATGGCAGGAAAGTGAAGCCCGGCACGGAAGTGGCAGAAGGCAGCAATATTACCCTGATCCTGAGCAGCGGAACCGGCAGCGTGGAAAACCCGGTGCCTAATTTTGTAGGGCTCACCTTTGCTGAAGCCCGGGAAATGCTCAGCGCCAGTAATCTCAACCAGGGTACGGTGATCATTGACCCCAACGTAACAGACACGGCAAACGCCTATATCATTAAGCAGGTACCCGCCCGTAAAAACGAAATCGGCGATTTTAATATGGTAAGGGCCGGTGAAAGCGTGGACTTCTGGTTATCTGCCACCAAACCGGTAACCGATAGTACCGCTGCCGTAAAACCTGTTGAACAGGAATAGTTGAAAATGATGTAATTTGATTCTAAATACTTAATAACATGCAAAACATTACGGCAGAAGAACTGAAACAACGTATAGACAGCGGTGAAGAACTTTATATATTAGACGTAAGAGAACCACATGAGCGTGCAGAATTCAACATCGGCGGTACACATATTCCTTTGGGCTTTGTGCAGCAGATGCAGGTAGATGAAATTGAAGACTGGAAAGATAAAGAGATCATCGTGTATTGCCGCAGCGGTAACCGCAGCGGGCAGGCTTGTATGCTGCTCGATTCCATGGGCTTTACCAACACCAAAAACCTGGTAGGCGGTATGCTGAAATGGACAGAGCTGTATAAATAATATAATATTATCACTACTTCTGCGCCCCGGTAACCAGGCGCAGAAGATCTTCCCGCTAGGCTTTCTGTTCCACGATGGCAGTGGCTTCTATTTCCACGAGGTAACGGGGATCAATCAGTTTACTCACCTCCACCATGCTGGTAGCGGGTTTAATACTCTTAAAGAATTCCCCGTGCGCCCTTCCATATTCTTCCCACCTGGAGATATCCGTTACAAACATACGGGTGCGTACCACATCATGCAACGTGGCGCCTGCATTGATCAGCGCTGATTCTATTTTTGCCAGGGCAAATTTCGTTTGTTCATAGGCGTCACCTTCAGCTACTACTTTATCATTATCGGATGCTACGGTGCCGGATACTTCAATGATATTGCCTACCCTTACGGCACGGGAGTAGCCTACTTTCCCTTCCCAAAGCGCCCCGGAGGAATAATTGGTGCGTTTCATAGTTGTTTTTTAGAGAGATGAGGAGATACACAAATCTACAACATCTTCTTTACTGTGTGGTGGCAGTGTTATCTGCAGGAGGCGGAGTGGTGGTCCTGAATTTTATGACCTTACCAAGCAGGTCGAACCAGAAAGGAGCACCCAGTGATATGGCAAGCGCGGTAATGCACCAGCCGGCAAAAACAAGCCAGCCATTTTGCTGGAAAGGATGCGTATAACCACAGCGTACCGTGAGGCGCCCGCCGCTGGTATCGGGTATGCAGGCCCGGCTGATGCCCAGTACGTTCGCTGCATCGCCGGCATCGTTGTGCAGCATGGCATATACACCGATCAGCGAGGTATCGGTCACAAATATGCGGATGGAGGTATCTGCCCGGAAAAAGGCGCTGTCTTTATGCAGCACATTTTTACGTATAAGCGTATCAGTGATAGCGGTATAACCAGGGCCCCGGCTGGCGGCAAGCTGTACCAGCTGTGATCTTACGTTTTTGTCTTTCATCAGGATCCGGGCTATAGCAATGGAATCCACGTTAAAGAGCGCTGCAATGCTGATACCGATGCACAACAACCATGTTTGGGTTTGTTTCCGGTACCAGCCGCTGGTACGTGTCATGGTTTCGTTGAACCAGCTTTCCATATTTACCCGGAAGGCCGCTATATTGTGGCCCGCGTCTTCAAACAGCTGCAACAGGTGTTCGTGCGTATCCGGCACCAGGTGCAGGTAATTGTGAGTGAGCGCCGCTTTAATGGCCTGTGCATCATTGCCCTTATGTTCAGGAACGCTGCCCCGTAACAGGTGTATCATTGTTTGGGAAAAGATCTGCGGACTGATATAGGCCGGCCGTGAAGTAGCGCTGTTTTCCCCAAGGCTGTGGATGGAAGGCATGCTGTAGAACTTTTTAAGGAAAGGATTTTTCCGGAATGGCTCGAAGAAATACACCACGCTCCATCCCAGCTCGTAAAACCAATTGAAGAAGGTAAACTTTCCAAACCAGCCCAGGTCGGTACTGTGATCATCCTCTTCCAGCATCCGGCGTAAGCCCTTGGTTAACAGCCGCGCCCTGGAATTGAAGATCCTGGCAATCAGCTCCTGTACCACGGAGGCCAGCAAACTGTATAGCAGGTAAATGAAAATAAGGCCAAGCGCCACATCTATGGCCAGGTTATTAAACATAAGATAGGTATTAAGTTGACATATTTACATAAAAGTAAATATTTATATCAAAGATAAAAGTGTACTACGCAATGTATTTGCAAACTCTCCGTTATCTTTTTTAACAAATTGCTGTGTCAGGTGCAGCAATGAAACAATATATCTTTGCCAATATTTTAGTGATATGAAATTGAAACATTTAGCCCTGTGTTTGGGAATGGCAGTAAGCTTCGGCGCTTCCGCCCAGATTAAATACAGGGATACGCAGAAGAAGCCGGTTTTAGTTCCTTACGACAGCAGTATTGCCTTTCAGCATCTTACACCGGATATAGCCCAGCTAACGCTGGTAGGACAAGAGATCACTTTCCTGAAACTTAATCCGCAGCGTGCCGTGCGAAACAAAGAAGATACCCTGCTGGATAATCTTAAAATGAAAGCCGTAGTGGAGGTGCCATATAAGAGTGTGCTCAAAGGCGGCCATTTTTATACGCCTTATAAAGCAATAGAAAACAAAACATTCCGCATTGTAGACTACGACCGGAGAAACCTGGAGGGTGTTACCACGCTGATCTTTACATTGCGTGATGAAGACCGGAAGCTGTTGCTGTACCAGGTGCCGGAAGACAATCTTCCGAATACACCGGTGATTATCAACGGCAACTACGAATGGCTGAAACAACAGTATGTAGGAAGAAAATTACATCTCCGGAAAGAAAACAGAAAAACGGAAAATATCCTGGACAGCAACAAGGAAATAACACTGAGCAATGAAGACGTGTATTCCTGTACAGATGTTGCCGTAATTTTTGCCGGTAAACAGAAATATGGCCAGCCTTTCCTGATCGTTAAAAACAGCGAAAACCAGGAACTGGCTATAGGAGTGGGAAAACGGAGTGAATACAGTACCGGCCCGTTGATTGAAGAATTTGAGTAATTCTTTTTAAGAGGAAAGCAATACTGCTTTCCTCTTTTTATTTTGCATCGCCGGATTCAAAAAAGCAGCAGCTGCCGCCTACCCAGGTATCCTGGCTGTTGAATCCCACGCCTATCATTTTACCCTTGCTGATCCGCGCCAGATTATGCACCAGCATTGGTCTCGCTGCCCCATCCTGCCAGATATAGATCATGCGTATTTCGCAGATAGCGGAGCCGGTTGGCGTTTCTATAGCAGGTGCGTATTTTACTTTGCGTTGCAATATCCAGTTCTCCGGATCCTTGATCCGGTCAATATCTTCCGCTGTCACATCTATCAGTACTCCCTGGCCTGCAAAAGAAAAGAGCGGCTTCAGTACATAATTTTCAAGGTCGGCAGGCACTACCGGCAACTGGTGCAGGAACCAGCTTTTAGGCACATATTCACTGTGAATAAAGGGCATCATGTATTTACTGATCCGGTAAAACCAGTTGGGGTGCGTGATCCATTCCACATCCAGTTCCTGGAAAAGATTTACATGGGCGCCAAGGCTTTCGGCCTGTCGTTGCAGGTCGTCAAAAATGATCCTGTTATAAATGCGCTGCACACGGGTTTTTACACCGTTTCTCATATAGAACAGCTGTTTGCCTTCCTGTATGAGGGCGGTTAAACAAACGGTGGGAATATCCAGTTTTTTTTCCGTGCTGTGAAAATCGATCCGTGTTTTTTGCTCTTCCGGCTTCACTTCCAGCAGTATCACTTCTTCCGGCGTATAAGGGCCCACAATCATATCGCGCAGCAGCTGGTAATATGCGGCTTCATCCAGCCCGTTGAAAAAATTACTCAGCGTATCCGGTATATTGAAATGTGTTTTAAAACGGCGCGCCATCACTTCCTGGAAAGCCAGCATGGTAGGGAATCCCTGTAATTCAATGAGCTGGGGCGCCAGGGATCCGTCATCTGCTTTGCAAACAGCAAAATCAATGACAATAAAATGCGGGTGCTCATTTTCATGCGGCACTTTCAGCGCTGGTGGAATGGCATCGCGGGTAATGGTTTTAAAATCGGGGCGAAGCAGCACATCCACAATCTCTTCGCAGGCCTGTACCAGTTTACTGCTAAGGGCAGCAGGCACAAACACCGGGGTTTCGGCTATTCTGAAAGCGGGTACCACGCCGGTATCTGCGGCAATGCCATCTAAAAAAGCCTGGTATTGCGCAGGTGTGAATTGTTGGTTATATGCTTTTCTGACAGCAGGGATCATAATTTTTTAATTAGAAGAACGAGTGCTCATTATCATTATGCGCCGTTACCTGCGCCAGCCGTTCAATGGCAGCCAGCCTGTCGGACAACCGGCCATAAATGGCATAGTCCAGGAACGCGGTAATAAAACGGTCGTGTGTAAGCATGATCCTGTCCGGATCGGTGAGCTGCCGGATCATACTGTTATATTTTTCCAGGCCGTGATGGTTCACCACCTGCTTTTTCTTTTCTTCCTGTAATAAGTACATATGCATACCGGTAGCATCTGCTTCGGGGTGGAACTGTGTGCCAATAAAGTGCTCATTAAACCGGATGGCCATGGTAGCGCGTTCCAGCGGCACGTGCGGCCGTTCTTTTTCAAGCGCAATTACATGTCCGCCCATTGCCTGCAGGTTCTCATAATCCAGCTCTATCACCTGCCAGTCGCGGCTGTCCACAATATAAAAAGGATCAGGCAGCGCGCTGAATATTTTTTCCTGCATGCCGGCGGCGGTTTTATGCACAGGGAATACGCCGAATGCGGGTGATTTCCGTTTGCATACATTGCCCAGTTTATAGTAACGGCACATGAGCTGGTAGGAATGACAGATAAAAAAGACGGGCTTCTTCACTTCATGGGTCCGGTTCCATTCGAGGAGGTTTTCCACCAGGGAAAAATAGGCTGTTTCCCAGTCGCTGCCTTCACTGGCTACCGGGCTGCCGGGGCCGCCCGTAGAAATATATATATCATAGGAAGTGTCGGGAACCTGTATTTGCTGTCTTACTTCAAACTCATCAAACTGCAGGTCCAGTGCATGCATGCTGGCGTATTTCGCCAATATTTCACGGATACAGCGCATCCCTTCATTGGGAACACCCTCATACATATCCAGCACAGCCACCTTCCAGCTATTTTTTATTGGATGCATGCTGCAAAATTACGCGAAATTTATTTTATGGGATATTAACAGCCCTGTAGAAAGCGGTCCTGGATAAAATCTGTTACGGCAACAAGGCTGTTTGTTTCGGCATATATCTCTAATTGTTTGTCTGCCCCAGTGCCGGTATCCAGTAGTTGCGTGGTAGCGGCAATGATATCGCGGCTGCCCAGGTCATCCACTACATCGTCGATAAAGTCGAGCAGCTCGGAAATCAGCGCGCGTGCATTGACTTCTATCTCCTTTCCAAAATCAATCAGGTACCCATCAATTCCATAGCGGGAGGCCCTCCATTTATTTTCGTTGATCAGTGCGCGGTTGTAGATAATGAAATTGAGGTTCTGCATCCGCAGTTTATAGATCTTGGCGCATACTGCCTGGAAAAGCCCTGCTATCATGATGGTATCGTCCAGGGTGAGCGGTACATCGCAAATGCGGAATTCCACCGTATTAAAAAATGGATGCACCCTCAGGTCCCACCATACTTTCTTGGCATTGTCGATGCAGTTTGTTTTTACCAGCAGCTTAATATAGTTATCGTATTCTTCGATGCTGGCAAAATAATCGGGGATACCTGTGCGGGGAAATTTATCGAAAACTTTTGTACGAAAGGATTTGAAGCCGGTGTTACGTCCTTCCCAGAAAGGGGAGTTGGTGCTTAATGCAAAAATATGCGGGAGGAAATAACGCACGGAATTGGCGATGTGAATAGCCATTTCCCTGTTTTCCATTCCAACATGTACATGTAAACCAAAAATGAGGTTGGAGCGTGCGGCATCCTGCATTTCATTTACTATTTCAAAATAGCGGGGATGATCGGTGATCAGTTGTTTTTCCCATTTACTGAAAGGATGGGTACCGGAGGCGCCGATGCTGAATCCCAGGTCGCCGGCTATTTGTGCAATGGTGCGGCGCAGGAAGGCTACGTCTTTCCGGGCCTCGTGGATATCGGCACAGATCTGTGTGCCCACTTCCACTACTGCCTGGTGGAACTCCGCTTTTACCTGGTCGTTGATCACCTTATGGGCCTGTTCTACTATTTTTTGTTCATGTGATCTGAGCTCCCGGGTAACAGGGTCCATTACCATATACTCTTCCTCGATCCCCAGCGTGAACGCCTTAAACATGTTGTTAGCTTTAGCTTTTAGCTGCGGGTTATGCAGCGGTAATTACGGCAATTTAATTTAAAATGAATGCCGTCTGCAAATGTAGGGCAGTAAAACGGTTTCATTTTTCTTTTTGTTGTTTTTTCACCGGGCTTTTTTTGGTTGCTGTTTTTTTCTCTTTTTCGGTGCTATTCTTCTTTTCCTTTACCGGTGTTGTTTTTTTTGCTTTGGGAGCGGCAGGTTTCTTTTTCTCCGTGGTAGCTGCTGCTGCTGCTTTTGCGCGGCCAGGATGCACAAATTTGCCCCAGGTGAGATTGTCTTTCCCAGGTTTCTGTGCAATAGCCCTTTCTATAGCGTACCTGGCGGTGGTTTCCACCACCCATTCAAAATGTTCTTCACCGATGGAGTGAAGATCGGCATCCGGCGCAGGGTTGCAGAAGTCGATAGCGTAAGGTACTTCACTGCGCACAGCTATTTCCACCGTATTGAAATCGTATCCCAGGTATTGATGCAGGGTAAGTACCTGTTCCGTGATCCGTTCCGCCAGTGCTGCACTGGGTTCATAATCGGCCTGGTAACGCAGGTGCGGTGCGTTTTTGGGATTGTAGGGCATGATCCGCACTTGTTTACCGCCTATGCAAAAGCAGCGGTAATACTGGCTGAAGTCGATCTCTTCCTGCAACATCATTACCAGCTGACCGGTTTCACCGTGTTTACGGAAGAAATCATCTTTGTCTTCCACGCGGTATACATGTTTCCATCCGCCGCCGGCATACGGTTTCATATACGCGGGGAAGCTCACATATTCAAAAATGCTGTTCCAGTCGAACGGGTAAATAAGGTTACGGAACGATTTATCCGTGGTATCATCCGGCAGTTTATTGGAAGGCAGCAATACGGTGCGGGGCACATTTACGCCAATCTTTTCCGCGAGGGCGTTGTTGAAGAATTTATCGTCGGCGCTCCACCAGAAAGGGTTGTTAATAACGGCGGTACCGGCAGCGGCGGCGTTTTTCAGGTAAGACCGGTAGAAGGGCACATCCTGCGAAATACGGTCTACAATCACGGCGTACCCCGGGTCGGCGCCCTGCATTACTTTGTCGATGGTCACAAATTCAGCGAAGATGCCGGGAGGGTTAATACGGTTTACACGGTCTACAAACGCCTGTGGAAAAGTGTTTTCCTGCCCGAAGAGGATCCCTATTTTTTTCATGGTACTTACTTGATAAGTGAAACATAATGCGGCAACATTTCCCGCCATACCGGCCAGTCGTGCGTAGTTTGCGGACGGATATCCAGCCAGTGGGCTATTTTTTTGCCGGCCAGTATACCTGACAGGTGTTCATTCTGTGGCCGGGTTACGTCCCGGTCGGCTACCCCCAGCACGATGCCCATGCGCCAGAGGTCTTCATGCTGGTTGTCCGGCACAAAATCTGCCGGGTTATTATAGTATACATTATCATCGTAATGCCCGTCCATGCGGAACCTGATATCAAAGATGCCGCTGAGGCTGAACAGGTACGACACGCGCTCGGGGTGGCGGAATGCAAAGTTGGCAGCATGATACCCGCCGAAGCTGCAGCCGGCAGCCACTATCCGCTGGTGTCCCGTTTCCTCTGTCATGCGTGGCAGTATTTCTTCCATGAGCAGCTTGTCATAACAGGTATGATTATACGCTCTTTGTTCGGGAGAAATGCTTTTATTGTACCAGCTGAATGCATCGATGCTGTCGGGGCAATACACTTTAATCCTTCCTTCCTCGATAAACCATCGCATGGCTTCTATCAGACCAAAGTCCTTGCTTTCATAATAACGCCCCATGGAGGTAGGGAACAGGAGCAGGGGGTATCCGCTATCGCCGAATACCAACATCTCAAATTCCTTTCCCAGGTTGGGAGAATGCCATTTTAAATAGTTTTCGGTCACAGGAAAGTGTTTAGTTAAATTTAAAAAAGATTATTGGTTTATTGGTAAATTGTTGCGGTGCAAACACATCAACATGTTATCAATTCTGTGTACCTGCAACAGAGGATGCAGCTGGACAGCTACTTCACGGGTACATCTCCACATATACTTTTACTGGTAAATGATGGACAGGATCTTCCCGGCATATTACCGGAGCTGCCGGCAACAGTGCTGGCAGTGGGCATTCACGCGGATGCCGACCGGAAAGCTGTTTATGGCACCGCAGGTGTGCCGGATTACATGGGTCAGGGACAACTGGCGGAAAGCTATACCCGTTTTATTATTGATGAGCTGCTGCCATT
Organism: Chitinophaga sp. OAE865; assembly: GCF_040546735.1. NCBI lineage: Bacteria > Pseudomonadati > Bacteroidota > Chitinophagia > Chitinophagales > Chitinophagaceae > Chitinophaga > Chitinophaga sp. OAE865. The sequence continues at coordinate 2,942,627 of NZ_JBEPOF010000001.1, forward strand.
CCTGCAACAGCAGTACCCGGATATGCGGATCGTAAAGCGGGCGTTTGCCGGCTTTTCCCTGGGTGGGTTATCAGCGTTGGATATTGTATGGCGGCACCCGGATATTTTCGGGCTGGCAGGTGTTTTTTCCGGTTCTCTATGGTGGCGTAGTAAACCACTGGGGGAGGATTACAATGATGATACCGACCGCATTATGCACCAGCTGATCCGTGCCGGCAGCTATCACCCCGGGCAACAGTTCTTTTTTGAATGTGGCACGGCAGATGAAACGGCAGACAGGAACAACAACGGGGTGATTGACAGTATAGATGATACGCGGGACCTGATAAAGGAGCTGTTAAAAAAGGGGTATAAACCGGGTAAGGATATTTTTTCTTTGGAGATTCCAGGTGGCCGTCATGATATGGCCACCTGGAAAGCTGCTATGGATCTTTTCTTACAATTACCTTTCTTTTATTAATAGTTAACGGCAATGCCTACGTTAAATGAGGCGCCTTTTCCTTTTGAATAAAATCCCGGCTGCATAAACCACTGGGAGCGGGCCGGGAAATAGTCTTCATTAAAGAGGTTATCAATGCCCAATGTGAGCAATGTACGGGGAGCCACTTTATAGCTGGCATTGAGGTTCACCAGGTTATATGCTGATACTTTTCCTTCGTTGCCATTGTAAACGCCCTTGGCGTTTTTCTCAAAACGGTTCCTGCCATTTACTCCCATGTACTGTAAACGTACTTCCAGTGCAGGAAGCGGACGATAGGCGATGCTGCCGGTTACTTTCGGCGGTGCAATTCTTCTGCCGTTCAGGTATACATTGTAACTGCCGCCTGTTTTAGCGGTATCGGCTTTACCTTCCACAAAGCTGTAGCTGGCGCTGATATCGAGGTTATGCAGTAGCTGGTATTGCGCCGACGCTTCAAAGCCGTATATGCGTTCCGGTGTTCTGCTTACATTGAACAGGTCGGTGTTGGGATCAAAGATCATATCTGCACCGAGTTTGGAAGTACTGATAAACCCGCTCAGCTCAAACCTCAGTTTTTTATGCTCACTCACAAAGCCCAGCTCATAGTTATTCACGAGCACTGCTTCTGTGTTGATCTTTTTAATATCATTCACTTTTGCATCGCGCAGCGCTAACCCAACATCAGATACAGAAAAACCCTGTGAAAAGCTGAAATAAGGCATAAAGGCCGGGAGACGGTTATAACGGATCCCTGCATTAAAGAGGGTAGCGGTATAATCCAGGTCGCCTCCTTTTACAGCAATGCTGGGAGCGCTCACGGTACCATTGGCATTGGTAAGCTGAAGGGTGGTGTAATCGTCTACGCTTACACGCACTTTTTCAACGCGTACGCCCGCTTTCAGGATGAGGTTTTGCCAGAGCGACCATTGCGTTTCGGCAAAAGGTGCATAGTTCAGCATATTCATTTCCGGCACCCATATCCTGCCATCTACCAGTGGCTGCGAGGTAACATTGTTCAGCAGGTCCGCTCCATAGGAAAGCGTACCGTTAAATGCTGGTTTGTTCGACAGCGGGGAGGTGAACATCAACCGTAAGCCTTTCTTTTTATCAATGGTATGGGATTGTCCGTCGCCTCCTTCAAAGCGGCCGAACGACACGTAAAAGATATCGTCCCTTGATTCATAATAGGCATCTGCTGAGAGGGAGGTACCTCCAATGAGGCTATCGGCCTGGTATTCCAGGTGTAGGGTTTGATTGCCCCTTGGGCCGGTAGGAACACCGGCAGGCTTGCCCAGTACGCCTGAAGCGGGAATGCCTTTGGCGATATCCCCGTTCACCAGGGTGTAATTGGAGTTCTGCTGGCTGCGGTAATAATTGTACATCAGCTGTATACGCTGACGGCTGTTCACCTGGTAGCCTATTTTTGCAAAAGCGTTGTAGCTGTCTGTTTCACCCAGGCTGTAGTTGGGGCCTACCAGTTTACCTTTGGCGTCTTTAAATTCGCCGGTTTGTTCTGCCACACCGCTTACTACGTAATCAAACTTTTTATATTTCCCCTGTAATACCTGGTTCAAACGTCCGCCCACGCTGTTTTTGATGCTGGTGAGCGAACCGGTGGCATTGATCATGGTTTTGCCGGAGAGTATTTTATCTTCTTTGGGTGTAACGGTGATGTAGTTGATCAACCCGCCGGTGGCGCCGTTGCCGTAAATGGCGGTAGCGCCTTTCAGCACCTCAACTCTTTCCAGTACGGAAGGGTCGATGGAGCGCATGTCTACCTCCCCGTTGCGGAGCGGTGTGGATTGAGGCACGCCATCGATCATGATCAGCACAGAGCGGCCACGGAGGGATTGTCCCACGTTGCTGTTGGTTTGCGTACCGGGCGCCAGGCCGGGCACTTCCCTTGCCAGGATGTCTGTTACGTCCGTATTCACGGTCATGTCGTTTTCCAGGGTTTTCCGGGAGATAACGGTTACTGAAGAAGGAACGTTATCCAGTGTTACCGGTTTACGGCTGGCAGATACAACGATTTCTCCCAGTGCCCGTGGTGTTCCCAGGGTATCTTTTTTATGGTCTTTTTCCTGTGCCATCAGTGGTGCTGTAATTCCGCAGCCGGCAATAAGCAGGAGGTGTAATTTTCTGTGTAACATGTAGTGTGATGCCGTTTTAAATTTGGCCGTTTTTATTTCCGGGGGGCGAAGTTAGGCAAAAGGAAGTGGGGGGATTTACGCAATCGGGAAAATTTTCAGATATTGTTTTTATTAAGTTGTCTTATCGAATATCTTCTATCTTCTGTATGGTTACTCCCGGGCTACGGTATGGATACTCCCCATATAAGCCATATTTACGCCGTATATAAGCCATATCTTATTCATTTAATACCTGTAGCTAGATAAATATGGGTGATGAAGGGGAGAAGATTGTATTATTTTTAGCGATAGAATGGGGGGATAAGTGACAGGGTAGTGTGATGATCCCTGTGGGGGATCTGAATTGGGGAATTTTGAAAAGCATATTAAAAAAATAAAGCCCTCCATTTTAAATGGAGGGCTTTTATTTTTTTAATGCTTAGAAGCTGTATCTCAGACCAAGTTGTCCTCTCCAGCGTGCAGTAAAGTTGTTGATATAGTACGGTTTCTCATCACCAAAACCATTTATTTCCCTTCTTCTGTCATATTGGAAAACCGGGTTGCCGGTGCCATCGTATTTCCTGAATGTCAGCGGAGTAGAAGCATTGTTTGCGATGAAGTATGTTCTGCCCCAATCCTGGTTCAGCAGGTTGCCAACGTTCAGGATATCGAAAGTGATTTCTACTTTATGGTTCTTATAAATAGGCAGTACCTGTGCTAATTTAAAGTCGAAGATATTTTCGAACGGAGTGCGGCTTGCATTCTTTTTAGCGTTTTCGCCACGGTGTTTGCTCAGGTAGCTGTCATTGCTGATCAGGCGTTCCAGGTCGGCTCTTTGCTCATCCGGTGTGCGGGTGTAGGTTATATTGCCTTTAGAATCTTTCTGGGAGATCAGATCGAAGTTCATAGTGGCCACTTCTGTTGCCTTGGGAATGTAGATCAGGTCGTTGTTACCGCTGGAGCCTAAGTCATCTCCGGTAGGATCAACGGTATTAAAGTATACCCATGAGTATGGGATACCAGATTGACCATTATAGAACAGGGTTACAGTAGTGCGGAACTTATCTTCTTTACCATATTTGAAGGTTTTGGAAGCTACAGCCAGTACCCGGCTGCCCATGCTATAGTTTGAGCGGGCCAGTTCCAGGTTATTCAAACCATTGATGTTTGGTCCGAAGCGCCAGTTAGAACCAGCTGTAGAAGATGTACCGTCATTAATTGAGTAGGAATCACCGTAAGAATAACCAACTTTCAGGAACAGGCCGTTGCTTGTTTGTTTGGTCACTTCTGCAGACACGTTATAGGTATATCCTTCGTTGGTATTTTTCAACAAAAGAATCTGGTCACCCCAGTTTTTGTTTTTCTTTACCCAGGTTGGTCTTTTAATACCACCGCCTAAAGAAACGCTGTCTTTGGATTGAACAACATTCAAATTTTCCCAGATAGCATTGTTAAGTGTTTTGGTGAAGTTTCCTTCTAAGGTAGCGCTCATTCCCCATGGTAATTTCCTTTCTATCGCCAGGTTTGTTTTAAACATCTGGGGGAATTTGAAATCCTTATCAGAAAGGTTGATGTTGGAAGGGCGGCTTCCTACATTGGCACCCATTGCAGCGAGGTTGGCGGCAGAATATTGTCCGTAGAATGGACTATTGCCATCATAGTTGAAACGGAAACTGTTAGGTAGTCCGGAACCGCTTAAGTTTACATTGGTGAAAACGTTACCGGTATTTGCATACTGGTTGGAGATCCATACAAATGGTACGCGACCGGTGAAAATACCAACACCACCACGGATGATAGTCATACCATCGTTAGTAACATCCCAGTTAAAACCAACACGCGGAGCGATCAGTGGTCTTGATTTTGGAATGGTGGTAGTAGAATAACCCATAAAGCTTGAGTCCTTGGAGAACGCTACGTTATCCGGTGGCGTGGTCGGGAAGATAGGAATGTCTATTCTTACGCCGTAGGTCAGGGTGAAATTTTTCCTGATGTTCCATTCGTCCTGAAGGTAAATACCGATCTGCGCTGCTTTGAAGCCGATACCGTCCCGGAGGGTAGAATCAGCGGTGTTGTAGTTGATCTGGTATTGTCTTGGTTTCAGGTTGTTGATAAATCCGCTGATTGAATCATAAGTGTAAGAGCCGAAAGCACCTTGGATAAAGGTATTTTTGATCTTATAGATTTCAGCATTGGCGCCAACAGTGATAGTATGCCTGCCTTTATACATGGTCAGGTTGTCTGTAATTGTCCAGATGCTCTGATCCAATGCGTTGGCAGTAGAGGAAAATTCGCTACCGAGGTTAATTGTACGGCCGTTATCATTAATGGTAACAGTAGGGAACGGCTGACCGAGGTAACTTCTTCTGTCTTTTACATTATTATAACCGATTCTCAACTCGTTACTCAGCCTGTTGGAGAAGTTGGAGTTCAGCTCAACAACGCTGGAGTTACTTTTTGAAGGGAAGGTGTAATAGTTATTGGCGAAAGCGGCAGTGCTGTTGCTTCTGCTGTAGATCAGGTCACTCGCATTCAGGTAGTTATGACGTACTGTAAGTTTATGAATGGCATTGATATTCCAGTCGATACGGCCGAAGAGGGTAGTAGCTGGTTTATCACGTTCCTGGTCGGTGTAGCTTCCAAGATCTACTTTGTATTTATTTAATACGTAATCGTAAATGCTTTTCAGCTCATCGGTAGTTACGTTGGAGGATCCTGACGCGGGGTTGAAATCCACTGGGTTGTTCCTTACTGATCTTTCAGCGTTTACAAAGAAGAACAATTTGTTTTTGATGATGGGACCGCCGAGAGATGCGCCGAATATTTTATTGGTGAAATCTCCGTACTTGGCACGGGTTGAATCTGGGGCTTTACCTACAAGGGATTGTCCCTGGTAGTAGAAGTAGGCAGCACCATGAAAATCATTGGTTCCGCTTTTGGTAATTGCATTGATACCACCACCGGTAAAACCGCTCTGTTTAACGTCATAAGGATTCAGTACAATCTGTAACTGATCAATAGTTTCTATGGAAATAGGGTTGGCTCCTGCCTGACCACCGTTGGTGCCGGAAGCAGATAAGCCGAATACGTCGTTTGTTACAGCGCCGTCAACCGCGAACTGGTTGTATTTGTTGCTCTGGCCGCCAAAGGAAATACCCATTGGAGAGCCATCTTTACCATTGGTAGACACGGATGCCTGGGGGCTCAGTCTAACAAAATCCTGTACGCTCCTGTTAACGGTAGGGAGATTGTCGAGCTGGGTACGGGAAACGTTCAGCGCGGTACCGCCATTGCCTTTGGCAATAGCTCTGCTGGCCGTGATACTAACTTCTTTCAGGCTGGTAGAGCCTTCAGACAGTTGTACATTCAATTTCAAGGGTTCCCCGAGTTTGAGGAAAATGTCGTTGTAGGTTTCAGTTCCATAGCTGATAAAAGAAACTTCTACCTTGTACGGTCCGCCAACGCGAACGTTAGGAATTGTAAACTCACCACTGCCGCGGGTAGTGGTGCCATAAATTGTTCCAGTAGGTGTGTGGGTGGCTTTTACAGTGGCCCCGATCAGGCCCTGGCCTTTGGAATCAGTTACAACACCGGTAATGCTGCTGGTAGTTACCTGCGCAAAGGTTACAAACACGGTGAGCAACAATGAGAATGATAAGAGTAGTTTTTTAAACCCCATAAAGCAAAGAAATTGTTGATTCAGACGCAAAGTTGAACAATTTTCCCGGGAAAATTTTAACGCCGAATTAACAAATTGTTAAGTACACTGTGGATATCTCAAGTGACATATCAAAATTTAAATGGCATCTAGCTATATCTGTATTAATAAAAGGATTATTCAAGAATTTCGTCAATAATTACGATTTCTCAAATATGAGATATTAATAATGAGAAATATATACGCCCACATTGAACTTTATCGGGTTTCAGGTGTATAAAACGCTATTAAATGTAAACCTGCTGTTATATGTTAAAATTCTTCTGTATAATTAACATACCTGCAACGGGTTTCCTATAGTATAGCACTTGCTTCTGCCAGCAACTTTTCACATCTATAAGTTGTAACTTTGCGCAATTCAACATTACTGACCCGGAGGGAATATTATATGTTAGATACAATAGAAGCAGCAATAGAAGATATAAAAAACGGTAAACTGGTGATCGTGGTAGATGACGAGGACCGTGAAAATGAAGGTGATTTTATCACGGCAGCACGCAATGTAACACCCGAAATTATCAACTTTATGAGCACCCACGGCCGTGGGCTCATCTGCGCACCGCTGGTGGAAGAGCGCTGCGAAGAACTGGGACTGGACCTCATGGTTCGTGATAACACCGCCCTGCACCAAACCCCTTTCACCGTTTCTGTAGACCTGCTCGGCCATGGATGCACCACTGGTATTTCTGCGCACGACAGGGCTAAAACCGTTCAAGCACTCATCGATCCCAATACCAAACCGGAACATTTGGGTAAACCCGGCCATATATTTCCGCTGAAAGCAAAAACCGGCGGCGTTTTACGCCGTTCAGGACATACGGAAGCCACTATAGACCTGGCCCGCCTCGCAGGATTTGAACCTGCCGGTGTACTCGTGGAAATCATGAATGAAGACGGCTCCATGGCCCGCCTGCCGGAACTCCGCGAAATCGCCACCAAATTCGACCTTAAACTCATCTCCATAAAAGACCTGATCGCTTACCTCCTCAGCACAGAAACGCTGATAGAAGAAGGCGTGAAAGTACAAATGCCTACCAAATACGGCAACTTTGAACTGATCGCTTTCAAACAGATCAACTCAGGTGAAATTCACATGGCGCTGAAGAAAGGCGACTGGAAAAAAGACGAACCGGTACTGGTAAGGGTGCATTCCTCCTGTGTAACAGGGGATATCCTTCACTCCCTGCGCTGCGACTGTGGCGAACAACTGCACGCAGCCATGCAAATGGTGGAAAAAGAAGGGAAAGGCCTTATATTATATATGAACCAGGAAGGAAGAGGTATTGGCCTGATGAATAAACTGAAAGCCTACAAGCTGCAGGAAGAAGGCATGGACACCGTGGAAGCCAACCTGGAACTGGGCTTTAAAATGGATGAACGCGATTATGGGGTAGGTGCACAGATCCTGCGCCACCTCGGTATCAGCAAACTCCGCCTCATTACCAACAACCCCCGCAAACGCGCCGGGTTAAGCGGTTACGGCCTGGAAGTGGTGGAAAATGTACCCATCGAAATCCATCCCAACCCGCACAATGAGAATTATCTCAGGACCAAGCGCGACAAATTAGGACACGACATTCTTAAAGGATAAACCGGTGACCGTTAATGGGAACGCGTAAATAAGGAATGATTATATTCCTGCAAAGTAAACCACATCAGGGAGTAACAACAGCAGTTGTTGCTCCTTTGTTGTTTTAGGGCTGTTCAATATTAGTGGAGTCTGTTTTTGCCCGCAATGAATCCTGTTGCTCCTGTTTCAGCATGGCTGCCCGGCGAAGGGAATCCAGCAGCGGCGTACGCCTGCGCCGCCTGTCGTTGAACAGCTCGTTGAAGCGGTTGTACTCCCTGATATAGGAAATACCCACACCGGATTTCGTACGGTTATTGAGGTTATATACGTCATAATCCGTTTTACTGAAAGCATTGATACGGAAGCGGCCATCCTGCGTCAGGAGGTATTCAATACGGAAATCGCCGGCAAACCGGTTGGTATTGGCGGAAGTAGCCGTTTTACCCCAATCGTAATCGCCGCCGGCGTATAAACGGAAACGGTTGTTGAATAAGTTACTGGTAATACCTGCGCTCACCTGGTTACGGTCAACCGAGGAGTTATCCTGCGGCCCGCCCACGTTATAGGCACGGTAATTCACATTCACTCCTATGCCGCTTCCTTTCAGCAATGTGCCGGTAATGTTGTTCAGAATGGCCTGCGCCTGTGCCGACAATGCCTGGCCCACACTGTTTTTACCGGTAATGCCCACATTCGCGGCTGCTGTAGTGGTGGCATCATCCGGGAGGAACTGGTTGGAAAACAGTAACCCCCACACCTGGAACAGTGCCTTGTTCTGGTCGTTGTTGATCTCTTTCAGGTGCGCAGCTACACCGCTTTCATACGCCAGGCTCCCTACCTCGGGCAATTCAATGGAGTAAGTGATGTCGGGTTTCAGCAGGGCGCCGCGGAGGTTGATCAGCACATCCACTTTTTCCGTGCGCGTAGCCAGCTTGTCTGTGCTGATATTGGTACCCTGGCCTACCAGGTTGTACAGGCTTACCTTTGGCAGCGAATATTTGGCCATAATGTTTACCCTGGCCTCTGAAGGATCGCCGTTCCAGGTAATGGTACTGTTCTTTTCTATATCGAACTTCCAGCTGGTGAGCCGCTGGAAAGTGAAGTTATAGGACCCGTTGTTGATCTCGTAGTTGCCAAACATAGTGAAATCGCCTTCCGTATTCACGGTGATCTGCAGGTTACCTGTACCGTTGGCGGAAATAATATCGCCGGTGGTGGCGTCCAGGATCACATCGATCTGCGCATCAGGATTGGCGGCAATATCCAGCTTTACGGTCAGTTTGGTGTTGTCTTTTTTCTTCTTTTTTTCAACGATCTCTGTGCCATAGGTTTTGAAGGTGATGTAGTCGTATTTCCCGATATCCTTACTGTCGGACATAGGAAGATAGAAGTGGGTGCCTTTGATCGGGCGCGCCAGGATATGCATCTGCATATCATTCAACGGGCCGGAGAAATATACTTTACCGTCGGCCAGTACATCCCCGTAGAACAGGTCGTTGTCGGTGGCGCTGGTATTCAGGAACAGGAAACCGCGGCCGGTAACGTCAAAATCAAAATTGAGCTTGTCGAAATGGTCGTGGCTGATATAACCGCTGGCGGTACCTTTCGTATTGTATTTATCTACCAGCAGGAAGTTGCCGAATTCAATCAGGTTGTCGTCCACATTCACATTCAGTTTGGGAATGCGGTAATGAGTGCCCAGGTAATCTACCGTAACCCCTACGGTATCCAGTGTAAGCGCGCCCTTAACGGAAGGCAGCTGCGTGGTGCCTCCTACATTTAAGGTCCCCGTTACTGCACCGGTAAGATTGGATACATAGCCTGCGAGGTATTTGTTCAGTAAGCTGACAGAGGCGCCGTTGAATTTAACACTGGCGTCTATACCGTTATTGGTGGCCGACAGCCCTATTTTACCCTGTGCCAGGAAAGCCATCCCGGCATTATCAGATTGAATGTTAAACGTAGCATTACCGGTGAGGTGATGATAGGTGCCATCTATATTCAACAGGCCGATGGAATCATTGTCTATACGCAGCTCCCGTGTTCTGAGCGCGGTATTGATATCGAGGTTTGCGGTGGGATCTGCAATATTGATAGTACCATCAGTGATCCCTTCCACCCGTGTAGCTATCAGCTGGGAGGGAATTACATCAGCCAGGTTCAGGTTCTTCAGGGTAACAATGAACTTCGACTCATCGGGATTATATTCATTGGTTTCCACTGTAATGCTTTGATCATTCCTGGTTACCCGCAGGTTTTTTACGGTGAGGAAATGTTTGCTCCAGTATATTTCATTGCCGGGGGTAACATTCCATTGCCGCTCGTTCACGGTGAAGGCGCTGTTGAGGAAATTGATCTTCAGCCCGTCGGCCACGGTAATGATTCGTGCATAGAAACCATCCAGGGACGAAGTATCTTCTGCTGCCAGGTCTACTTTCACAAAGGAGGTATCGTGCCCTGAACTGGCCAGTATCACCGGGTTTTCGAGGATCACGTTTTTGCCAGACAGTACCTTGCCAATGCTTGTACTGATATTGACCTTATTGAAGTTGCCATCTCCCCTGATCTGCAGGTCCTGTACATGATATCCCTGGTAACCGGCCTCCGGTATCTGGATGTTCAATGCCAGGTTGCCACCGTTCATGGTATTGAGGGCGCCGGTTACAGTGGCGTGGTCAAAACCGGAAAACTGTTTGGTAAAGCCACTCAGCAGTTTATCCACTTCGCCGAAGTTAATAGCGTAGGTGAAATCCTGGTTGATAACGGTATTTTGCGGCGCACTGAAGTAGCTGGGATAATATTTGTTGAGGAGCAGCTTAAAAGCGTCAGGCAGCTGGAGGAAGCTGTATTGCCCTTTTACAAAGCCGCCGATCTCACTGCCGGAAAATTCAAGCAGCTTCTCGTTACCGGTCATATGCGACGATACATAAAGCGAATCGAATTCAAGGCGGCGGTTGTCTTTAAAGGCAGATACCTCGTACATCCTTGCGGTACCATTGAAGTTATCGATATTGCTACCCACAAAGTTCAGTTCCAGTTTGGCCTGTAAGGTTACCGAATCTTCCGTGATATGCAGGGCTTTCAGATCGCTTTTGCGGATCTCTGAATTAAATTTGAATTCGGGAAGGGCTGCATTAAAATCAATGGTCCCCGCAAAATCCATATCCAGGTTGGGATCATTGGCCGTGAGGGAACCGTTAAAGAATTTGCGGCTCATTTCCCCCTTGGTTTTGATGTTCTGATAATTGTAACCAAACAGGGATATCTCCTGAACATCAGCATCCACGGTAGCTTTCAGCGTTTTAAAGTTAAAGCCTGCGCCATCTACTTTAGCATCCAGGGAGATAGTGGAAAGATTGGTATTGTTAAAGAGACTGCCGATATCAAAGTTCACGGCTTTCAGGCTCCCGGAGTAAACGGGAACATCCCGGCTGGTTTTAAAGTTAAGATCGGAGTTCAGTTTGCCAAGATTGGTCTGGAACTGGCCATAGGCCACAAAGTCGTTGATGAACCCGGTATAGCTTCCCTGGAAGCGGATATTCGAAAGGCGGTCGATGCGCACGGTATTCACAATATCTTTCACCACTGGCATGATCTGCATCACATCATTACCGGTAGTCACCAGTTCTTCTGTATGAAAATCGATGAATGTTTCGAAGATATCAGGCAGTCCCCGCATTTCAAGGCTTCCTTTAAGACGGGTAGTGGCGCCGGCGGTGAGGTCTATTTCCGATGCCTTCAGGTTGCTGACTGGTCCCCTGGCTTTACCGCTCAGGGTAATTTCCTTTTTCCAGGTGGAAAGGGGCGGTGCAAAAAAAGCAATATCATCTGACGACAGCTTACAGTTTTTGAACCGGGCCTGCATGAACACATCATTGATATAATCGCTCATATCACTGATATCGCTGTACTGCATGGTGTAGTAGTCGCCAATATGACTGCGGTTGGTTTCCAGGTCGAGCTGTGAAAATTCCATTTCCACGGGCGACATTTTAAACCGGCTGGTCAGCTTTTTTACTTCAAAGCCGCTGCGTTCCTTTGTGCGCAGGGTAAGGTCGCCGATCACACTGTCTTTTACCAGGCTGGTATTGGTAAGGGAGAGATTTATTTCGTTGAACCGGATATGATGCGGGGCAAAATAGCCGGGCTCTATTTTCGTGCTGTCGTCGGGGTTATCCACCCCGAAAATGCCGTTTTTAATATTCAGTTCCTTTACGATCAGTTTCCAGTTGGCATTGTTCCAGCGCAGCTGCTGCAGTTGCCCGGTATCCGGCACAGGATGGTCCGGAGCTGGTTTCCGCCGGCGCCGCAGGGGGGAAGCGGCATAGCTGCTTATAATAAAATCAGGCTCAGTAAGTGTGAGCTCCTGTATGTCGATGTTGTGTTTCTGCAGATCCAGGTTTTTGGCATCGAGGTAAATGCGTTTGGCAGATGCCCGCATATCTTCACCTACCCAGGCATCCACCTGGTTCAGCCGGATATTTTTAAGATCAATTTTCTTCAGGTCAAGGGAAAGGCCGCCGGAAGATCTGCTGCTGGTATCCGGTTTGGAGGAGCCGAATGCTTCCTCCAGGAAATGATAGTTCCATACTGAGTCCTGGCGGGAGCGCAGCAGGTTCACCTCAGCATTTTCAAGCCCTATGAATTTGATGATGGGTTTTTCCTGGAAAAAGAACCAGTCGGTAATGCGCACCTGTAGCTTGCCTGCGTACAGGAGGGTGTCTTTATGCTGATCTTCGATCAATGCGCCTTCCAGTTGCATGCTGTTGAACAGCCGGAAGCTCACGCGGTCTATTTCCACGTGTGTTTTGAGCTGCTGCGACAAACGGCTGGTCACTTCATGCACCAGGAAATTCTGCACCACGGGGATGTTCACCAGTATTCCGATCAGAATGACAAGGCCTAACAAACACAGTAACACGACAGACAATATTTTCCGTACTTTTTTCAGGCGGCAAAGTTTATCCGGCAAAAATAATTAATAGTTGGCAGTGAAAGCCATTTAGGCGATAAATAAGATATATTTCCGGTTTAACTGGTAAACGGCACAGATGAACGATTTCGTATATAGATGTAAGTGAGTATGCAATTGTGGACCTGCCGTTATTTTTGCCGCGGCCCCAATGAATCTATCACGGAGGTGATACTTACTACCAGCGTTTGGAATACCTTGATATATCAATTTTTAAGTATACATAAATGGGCGCAGGGTTATTGATATCAGGTTATTCATAATTTCACGGGAATCAATCTACCATAAGGATACGGTCAGGCAGGATTTTTACCCTTCCATGCAAAAGTTTTTTCCGCCCTTATTTCCTCTGTATTGATATGGGTCCGCCATTTTCAATGCTAAAAAAGAAGAATTTGGAACAAATTGGAAGTAAAAGTTTAACTAAATTGTTTTTGGCAAATGATGAATTATGAAAATTGGAAATTAAATTGTTGCCTTTAGATCCTGCTGATTTTGTTAACCCTAACAAGCCTCTTACAGGATCTGGAAATTGCAGGAGAGCAGTTAAATTTTGGTTGGTAGCCCCATTACACCTGTATATGTATACATTGTTAAAGCAAAGTATTATAGATAAGATTTCAATCCCGGATGCCGAGATGGAGGCATTCTGTAATCTGTTTCACCTTAAAACATTAAAGAAAAAGGAATTTTTTCTACGCGAAGGAGACATAAGCCGGTATGAGGCATTTGTAAAGAAAGGGCTTTTCAAGGTATACCATCTGGATGAGAAAGGCGCAGAGCATATTCTTTATTTTGCCCCGGAAAACTGGTGGTTGGCTGATATCGATAGTTTCCATAACAATGTGCCGTCTATGCTATACATTGAAGCCATCGAGGACTGCGAAATTCTGGTCATTTCTCAATCAGATAAGGAATATGCTAACCAAACATTGCCATCCATAGAAAAGCTTTTCAGAATAATGACGCAAAAAGCCTATGTAAATCTTCAACGCCGGATGATCCGCAATCTTAGCAAAACTGCAGATCACAGATACCAGGATTTCATTAAAAGCTATCCGGATCTGGCAGTTCGGTTGAACAACCTGCAAATTTCAGCTTATCTCGGCATCAGCCATGAATTTCTTAGCAAAATCAGAAAAAAAATGGTTCCCAAAAAATAACCGGGATTATTGAACTTGTTCAATTTTTATCTGAGACAGAATTTTCAATTTTGTATTGTAATTAATTTAAAAGCAATGAAAACAATGCGAAAATTCTTTCTTACTATGATTACTACAATAAGTTTGGGTGCATCGGTACAAGCCAGCGGCCTCCATCTAAAGGTGTACAATCCGGGAGCAAAAGCTATTTTTCCGGTAACATCTACTATCATCTATGGCGATAAAGATGCTATACTGATAGATGCGCAATTCCAGAAGCAATTTGCGCTGCAACTGGTACAGGAAATTACCGCGACTAAAAAAAATCTGAAAGCCATCTATATTTCACACAGCGACCCTGATTATTACTTTGGCCTGGATGTAATTAAAAAAGCTTTCCCTGATGCCCGGATTATTTCAACAGCACAAACAGCTTACCTTATCGGAGCATCCAAGGATGAAAAGTTAAAGGTATGGGCTCCCCAAATGAAAGGCGATGCACCGGGCGAACTGATAGTTCCTGCTGCAGTTAACAGTATTCCCGATTTGGAAGGTAACAAGATCGAGATTATACAAACTGCGGATGATCCTGCCCATAGCTTTCTTTATATACCTTCGCTGAGAACAGTTTTGGGCGGAATCTCGGTTGCTGAAGGCAGTCATTTATGGATGGCTGACACGCAGGATATGCAGGCGCTGAATAATTGGATCGGGCAAATAGACAAGATGAAAAGCCTGACACCGTTAAAGGTAATCCCGTCACATTTTGTGACCAGTGATTATTCGCCAAAGTCATTGGATTTTATGTACCAGTATCTTAATAATTACAAAGAAGCGGTTACAAAGAATCATACTTCGGCAGGAATTGTGTCCTTCATGGAAAAGAAATATCCCGGTTTGCCTGGCAAAGACGCTCTGGAAATGGGCGCAAAGGTTTTTACAGGAGAAATGGCCTGGGCGGTTAAATCGCCTTATCCTCCAATCGGACACAAAGTTATTGTAAATTTTGAGGGCAATGTGTTTGAGCTCACCTTCCGGGACAACAGGAAAATGTCCTTCATCGGGTTGGATGGAGCTTTCAAAGGGACTACAGACGATGTGGAGTATACAGCGGTAGAAGTTGCAAAAAATGTATTCATGGTGTACTGGCAGGAACCCAAAACAACTACCAACGTGACCCATGTGCAGAATTATAATACCCATCAGGTATGGACCAATATCGCCGGCAAAGATGGTAGTTTTGTACACCTGAACGGAACGATAAAAGTATTAGAATGACTAACCACGGGGCTAATTTTGCCTGGTTGTTTCAGGGGCTGACCGGAAGGGAGTCCCTTTCTTTTTTATTCCAGTACGTGATCATGTTTGCTCTTGTTGTTCGCCGGAGCAATGGCATGTGAAAATGCCCTGCAAGGTTTATCACGAAATTGTCGGCCCTCTTCTTTTCAAGTAATATTATATTATTATTTAGTAATGCTATTTTATCTTTGTAAGATCAGTAAATAAATTCATATCGTTTTCTTCAGTCTAATTCTCAAGCATTTAATAGGAGATATGTTTATTTTTTATAGTGTGAAAATTTCCGTCATCCTAATGTCACTAATTCTCCCTACCCCTATTAGGAAAACTTTAACATTTCTAAATTTCCTCCCAGAACAATGAAGTACGAGTGAGCAACAACAATGTAGCATTTCAGTGAACAAACATTTTTAGCAACCGGATTTATTCAACCAAATTTATAACGTACCAGCAAACAATTGCAATTCACCCGTTCCAGTAACACAGCAACAACGATTATTTCACCAGTGAACAAATTACCGTAAAACATTCAGTCGACCAGTCTGATAATTCCAGAATAATTCAATAAACCAGAATCTATGCACAAAAAGTTGCTACTACTAGTGCTGATGGGATTCCTATGCCTGCAGGCATGGGCCCAGGAGCGAAAAATTTCAGGTACAGTTACAGATGATAAAGGCGGGCCTTTACCCGGCGTATCTGTAAAAGAAGTAGGTACCAATAACGGTGCAGCCACCAGTCCCAACGGCGAATTTACGCTTACCCTGAAAGGCAATTCCAACAAACTGTCTATTTCATTTATAGGTTTTGAAACGCAAACGTTGGTGTTGTCGGGGAAAGCATCTTACACTATTTCCCTGAAACCGGATGCCAAAAGCCTGAAAGATGTGGTGGTGATCGGCTACCAGGAGGTACGGCGTAAAACGGTAACGGCAGCGGTTTCCAGCGTAAAAGGCAAGGACATTGAAAACCTTCCTTCCCCGAGCTTCGACCAACTGCTGCAGGGCCGTGCCGCAGGTTTGAACGTACAGAACTTTACAGGCGAACCGGGAGTAAGAGGCTCCTTCGTGGTAAGGGGAAATACCTCCATCAGCCGCGATGCCAGCGCCGCCCGTACTTTGAGCTCCCCGCTGTTTGTGATAGACGATATCCCCGTATCACTGGATGATGCCGCAGCATTTGACAACACCGGTACCAACTATATCGCCGGCCTGAACCCCAACGATATTGAATCCATCGACATTCTGAAAGACGCGTCGGCTGCAGCTATTTATGGCTCCCGCGGCGCCAACGGCGTAGTGATCGTAAAAACCAAACGCGGTAAACAGGGCAAGCCGCAGGTGAACTTCTCCACCTATGCAGGGCTCACCCAGCAACCAAAATTTGAAACGGTATACGGCGGCGCGGAAGAAAGATGGTTCAAAATGAACTACCTGCAAAAGTATCTTTCCGACCAGCAGAAAGTGAATAATATTCCCATGATGCTGACAGACAGCCTCAATCCCGCTTTCAGCGGAGCAGTCGACTGGCAGGATCTTTTTTACCAGAACGGTATCATCCAGAACTACGACCTGTCTGTTTCCGGTGCATCAGAAAATACCAACTACCGCATCAGCGGCAACTATTATAATGAAGATGGAACCATTCGCGGAACCGGCTTTAAACGCTATACCATTTCCGCTGCCATGGGCGTGAAAATGTCGTCCCGTTTGAATGTTTCTTCCCTGTTCCGTTTGAGCCGTGGCGACAGATCCCGCGGCCGCGGCGTATTCCCGGGAGAGAATGTGATCCCACTTGTAAACGGCCAGTATCTTTCTTCTCTCTTCAATATCTCTGAAACAGACCGCAAAAACTTCACCGGCGACCTGGAATCCGGCCGTGATAAAAACATCAACGATGATATCACTGCCAGTCTTACCGTGAACTACGATATTTCCAAAAAGCTGCGCTTTTCCTCTATAGGCTCTGTTCAGTCCAGCATCAATACCCGCGATATTTTCAGGCCGGGAGAGCTGAACACCGCGGGCTTATCCTATGCGCAAAGCGGTAAATCGCGTTATGAAAACCTGAACCTCGATAATACTTTGAGCTATTCTACGGATGTTGTTACGAAAGATCATCATCTGAATGTGTTGCTGGGTAATACGATCAATAATATCAGGAATGAGTTTACCGGTATTGGCAGCGGCGCATTGAGCAACGACAATGTGAAAGTGGTGCAGGGGTATAATCTCAGCTATATGATGTACAGGGATGCGTATGGTAACCTCGTTTCCGGGTCCGATTACCAGTCGTCCGGTATGTTGTCTTTTTTCTCCCGCGTGAATTACAACTATAAAGAGAAATACCTGCTGTCATTTGCCTATCGTGCAGATGCCTCTTCCCGTTTTGGCCGTGCCAGCCGCTGGGGTTATTTCCCCTCCGTATCTGCCGGCTGGAACCTTTCAGACGAACCATTTATGGCGCCTTTCAAAAGCTGGGTGGAATATTTCAAGATCCGCGGCAGCTATGGCGTAACAGGAAGCTTACCAAAACAATATTATCTCCAGTATAATAACTACAGCATCAACCAGGGTACCTATGGCGGATCTACCGGCGGCACCTACAACGGTGTGAATGCCGTAACGCCTAACTTCTCTGATGGTGTGGCGCAGGACGGGCTTACCTGGGAACAGGCCATTCAATCCAATATTGGGGTAGACGCAAGTTTCTTTAGCGGAAGACTGAACGTTACTGCAGACGCGTTTAACAGGGGAACTTCCAAACTGCTGTTTAACCTGCTGCTGCCATCTACTTCCGGGTATGATAAGGTAAATACCAACGCGGTGGATGTACGCAACACCGGTGTGGAATTTACCATACAGGGCCGGATCACGCCGCCTACCAGCAAGTTCCAGTGGAATTCCACCCTGATCTTATCTTTCATCAAAAACCAGATCGTTAAATTACCCAACGGTAACCGCGACCTGATGGTGCCGGATAACAACACCGGTATGACCTACGTGCTTACCAAAGGCCGCGCTATCAACGAATTTTACCTGATTAAGAACAAAGGCGTATACGCCAGCGAAAAAGATATTCCGTTTAACCCCTACACCGGTGAAAAGCTTACCTACTGGAATGGTAACCATACCGTGCAGGCGGGCGACTTTATCTGGGAAGACCAGAACGGCGACTATGACGTGTGGGACTGGAACGATAAAGTGCGCAGCGGTAATCCTAACCCCGCCTGTACCGGCGGTTTTACCAACGCATTTTCCTATGGCCCCTGGAGCCTGCAGGTATACATGACGTTTACCCTTAAACGTGATATCTACAACAAGTATATGTCCGACAGGCTTATCGGCCTAACCAATAACTACGCAAATATTGCTGCTATAGATCCTTCTTCTATCGACAGCTGGCACAAAGAAGGAGATAACAGCAAGTATGCAGAAGTGATCCCTTACAGTGAGCATTATTACTACCAGTTCCTTCCTTTTTCATCTGCCTTTGTGGAAAATGGTTCTTACCTGCGTATCAAATACCTGAACCTTGCTTACCAGTTCAGCCCTAAGTTCCTGGAACGTACTAAGCTCAGCAAGCTGCAGATCTATGGCGTGGTAGACAATGTAAAGATGTTCCAGAAATCAAGTGTTCCCGATGCGGAAGCAGTGGACGAAAAAGGTACTTACACCGGTGGAGGTTATCCTATACCACGTAAGTTCACCCTGGGTGTAAATGTTGGTTTTTAATTTTTAAAAAGAAGAAGATATGAACTGTCTGAAAAATATATTCACGGTAATAGCTGCAGGACTGCTGTTGTCGCCGTTTGTTTCCTGTAAGAAGCTGCTGGACCAGGAGCCGATCAATTCTCCCTATAATTCTGTTTTCTGGACAAACCAGCGGGATGCGGAACAAGGGGTGGCAGGCGGTTATGCCTTACTGCGCAGGGCGTTAACTTCCAATACGGACTATGATCAGAACATGTCGCATTTTGCGTATGGTTCGTTGCCGGCATATGAGTTCTCGGACTATAACCAGTATGATGTAAGGTTCCTGGTAAAAGGTGGAGATGGTATGAATACGGCTGATTTCCTGGGCTCTTATTTGGAGAAGTATCACGACTGGTCGCCCTACTACAAAGTGATTACCCAGGCGAATATTATGATGCATAATATTCCCAATATCCCGGATGCGCAGTTCACGGATCAGCCCACCCGCACCCGTAACCGTTTCCTGGGAGAAGCCTATTTCCTGCGGGCTTTCAGCTACTTCTATATGGTGCGTATCTGGGGCGATGTGCCATTGGTGACGAAGTATGATCCTAACCCGGTAACATCGGAAAATATCCCGAGAACCAATGAAAAGATCATCCTCGATACCTGTATTGCCGATCTTAAAAAGGCCATCAGCCTCTTGCCCTGGGAATATAAGAACGGTACTGAAAGAGCCGTAAGAGCTAACAGGGGCGCTGCTTTTGGGTTACTGGCGCACGCTTACATGTGGAGGAACTTCCTGAACAAAGGACAGGTAGTATCTGATGTAACCAATGCGATTGCCGCTATTGATTCCGTAGAGAACAGCGGTCAGTACCAGTTGCTGCCGGCAGAGATGTACCCGAAGATCTTCCACGGAAAATCAATGGAAGGCATATTTGAAATCAATATGCAGGTAGCTAACGGAGAGCAACAGGTGGAGAAAGGATTTTATTATAACATCCTGAAAACGCCTTTTATCAACAACAAGGACAGTAAAATAGATGCGCCGAATATTGACCTGATCAATTTGCTGTATGAAGAAGATGGTACTGATCTGCGCCGCCATTATTACTTTACCAATCTCGACGCAGCAGGACAGTATGATGTACTGATCTGCAAATTTGCAGGCCCTAACCGGGAAAATATCAACTACCGCAACCCGGGTAATTTCACCGATGCTGCTGTAGACGCCAATATCATCCTGATGCGTTATGCCGACCTGCTGCTGCTGCGCGCTGAGGCCTATGCCGACCAGGGAAATACAGGCGCCGCCTTACAGGATATTAACCGTGTGAGGGCCCGCTCCCAGGCCAGCCCCATTTTACCCGAAGACGTAACCGATATTAAAGTGGAAGCATTCCTGGAACGCTCCCGCGAACTATATGCAGAAGGCCAGCGTTGGTACGACCTGGTGCGCACACGCATGCTGATGAATGGCGACGTGAATGCCGCTGCAGGTTTCCCGCAGGACCGCTTTGATGCCGGTGGCTGGAAATGGCCGGTAGGGCGCGCGTTGTTCCTCAACAACAGTGTGCTCAAACAAAATGATTACTGGCTCGGTAAAGTGAAATAGCATCCTGACACTTAAATGAACTGACATGAACAAACTGAAAATATTTACTGCGAAGGCTGGCTGGGGCTTCTTACTGATCTCCCTCTTATTTACCGCCTGTAAAAAAGACGATCATTTCCTGGGCGGTAGTCCTACCAATGATCATACAGATCTTACTACTTACGATTATCTCAAAGCAAATTCAAACTTTGATACGCTGATCCTGCTGATCGATAAAGCAGGGCTTAAAGAAACCATCAACAGCGATGTGACCTTTGTGGCGCCTACGGATTACTCGATCAAACAGTTCCTGGGCGTGCGGACCACGCAGCTGCAAAAGGAGTTGAATGATGAAAACGTGAAGTACACCATCGATAGCCTGAAGGCCCCCGAACTGCGCGACTCGCTGCTGGCCTATGTTTTTAGCGGGAAAATTGTACGTGCCGATCTTTCACTGGAATCGCAGGTGTATAAAAATAAAGTGAACGAGGACTTTGCTTTCAAGCTGATCAAAGCAGGCGGTTATGATGATATTTTTTCTGCCGGTGTAAAGTATATGGCGCTCACCAAAGTGATCAACGGCCTGGACCCTGATCCCCGCCCGGATGATTATCCTGAAGAAGACAGGGACATCCAGTATACCCTGCAAACCACCGGTATCATTACAAAAACAGGCGTATTGCATGTATTGCAAAACAACCATGTGTTCTACTGGAAATAGTCATCATCATTAAATTGAAAACTATGTTGCATCAATATAAAGGAAAAAAATGGCTCACCTCCGCTATGCTGCTTGGGCTGCTGATAGCGGGATGTAAAAAGATAGAAGAAGGCTTCCTGAGCGATGGCCTGTATGTGCCGGATACCCCGATTAAGGTACAACGTGGTAACGCGTTCCAGAAAACAAGCGCTATCCTTGCAGATGGCACTACCCAGCCCATGACCGTGAAGCTGCTGGACATCAGGAGAGCGGATAATAAAAAGCATGCCGATGAATTTTATAAAGAATATCCTGTTTACGTATATACGGCAGCGGTAGATCCTGCAAAGGATACTACCATTGAGCTGGTGAATAAAAAACGGGAGCTGAAAAAAATGCAGCCTTATGTATTCCTGTCCAGTGGCCAGTTTGTGTTCAACGGCGCTACGGATAGCTTACCCCTGGATGTAACTTACGAGTATGATGTGGAGGTATCCAACGTGGCCGGTTCAAAAGTGTACAAGAACATTGGTACGCTCACTACCGTTGATCCGCCACTGGTTACTGAAACCACCGCCAACTGTAACTTCTTCCCGGATGATGGTTCTCCTACCGTGCCAATGGGCGCGCCGGTAATGACAATTACCAGGGTCAATGAAAGCGGGGCTTCCGTGATCCTGAAAATAACGGATAAAGATGGTAAGCCATTCAATCCGAAAAAGGGAGAGATCATTAAGCGTGGCGACCGTCCCATTTTTGAAAACTATGCCAGGTTCCATCCTATTGAATATACGGATACGGCTATGATCTGTAATTTCGAGATTGCACCGTTCCCGCTGAGCCGTTACTCCAGCGGCGGTACCAACTGGAACTACCTGATGTATTACCGCATTCCTTCTGCCTTTGTATCGGTAGATAAAAACGTATCGGCCAAAGTAGGTAGTGTAAATCCTTTGTTTGCCTTCCGGTTGATGAAAGCCGGTACCTATGTGGTGGAGCTGAGGATGCCTAAAACAGTGAAAGTAACGCCTTAACTGGCAGGTATAACAAGAGAAAACGGGAGGGCAACTTCCCGTTTTTTTATGGCCTATACTTTCGTGATCCCAAATTCCTGCAGGAACTGGTGCAGCGTTGCAATATCTTCCTGCAGATGCAGTGCAGAAACCACGGCCCTGTTGATCACCGGGCTATGCGGCTGCGGATAGGGAAAGCTGGAAATAATAACGTCCCGGTCGTGCAGGTAATGCACCAGCGCGTCGCCCGGTGGCAGGATGAACATGGGGAGGCCATGCGGGTTATGCACAGTGGTATTGGCGGTAAGATGAAGGAAGTAAGCGATGTTTTGTTGTAATGACCTGCGCATCTTTGCAGCGAGATCTCCCGAGTGCAGCCAGGCATGGGCATGCGCCGGTATCATGGGAGTACTGCCTGAAAAGACGGGCAGTTTTTTCACTGCCGTGATATCTGCAGCATGACCGGCAACAACCCCGCCGGCAACGCTGTAGGCCTTTGCCAGTGAGGCGGAGAGCAGGTATCTTACATATGGGGTTTCTGGTAAAAAGTGAATAGCGCCCTGCCCGTCTGGACCTAACACGCCGATGCCATGGGAATCATCTGCCAGTACCAGTACCTTGCGCTGCAGCTCCTGCAGCCAGTGGAAAGGATGGATGGCGCCTGTAAGAGGATTCACGGTATCAGTGATGATCACAAAATGATGATCCGGGTGTGCATTCACCTGTTCTATTGTACGGATGATCCATTCTTCCCGGCTCATATCCGGCAGCACAGGCTGCTGGTACCACAGCGAAGGGTGCGCATCCGGTGCATACAGTGGCTGCCTGTTGCTCACTGCGTATTGTACGGCGGCCTGGGAGGCCAGGTAGCCGGAAGAAAAAACGGCTGCTGATTGCTGCTTTAAATGTGTGCAAAGGGCATGCTCTGTTTCTTCGTATATAGATAGCCGTAAGTTGCCGGACCTGGAAGAGGGGAACAGTGCGCCATACTTTTCAATACCTTCTGCCAGCAGTTGTTTGAAGGCAGGCAGTTGGTGCAGCCCGAGGTAGGCAAATCCTGAAAAGAAAAGACAGCTGCGGCCTTCCTGTAAAACTGTTCTTCCGGGTGTATGATCCGTATACAACATAGCCGTTATTCTTTCTTCGTACATAAAATAAACTGGAAGTCGGTAGAGGTTACCTGCATATCGAAATAATCTTCCGTAAGCCTGGTAACCGTAACGAGGTTTTCCACTTTGCGGTCGCCGTTTTTCGCCGTAACGGAGATCATGGCGCCGTTGCTGAGAATAAAGTATTTACCGGTGTCGGACCTGCCGGCAATGGTGGCCACAAATACATTATTATCCAGGAACTGGTAATAAGCATCCCGGTAATAACCTTTCTTCAGGTCCTGTGCCTGTATGTACTGCGTATTGCTGATGGGCGATTCCGGTGGAATTTTCACATCGTATACCCGCCACTTTTTATTCATCAGCAGTTCATTGTTCTTTTTCCCCTGGCAGGCGGCGAACAGGAGGAATGCCGTAATAACGGCAAATAGGTGACGTATTTTCATGAATGATCAGTTCCCTGTTTTTGCTTTATTGAAAGCTGCCGATCCGCCTTTGGGGATGGACAGGCTTTCCCATTTATCTTTCAGGATCATTTTCCCGATATATACTATCTGGCCGACGTGATAGGGCACATGTGCCAGCTGCCGGTTGATAGCGTCTATTACAATATGAGGCTCGTTGCGGATAAATACGGTCCTGTCGAGATCTGTGTCCTGCAGGGCACGGATGGCGGCAAGCATACAATCCCAGCCCTCATCCCACAGTTGCAGGATCTGTTCATAACTGTAGTTGTCTTCCTCAAATTCCTGGTCGCGGTTACGGCCTGGCTTTTCCCCGTCTGTGGTAAGGAAATCAGTCCAGCGCGACAGCATGTTACCATGCAGGTGTTTAATGATCATGGTAATGCTGTTGGGCGCTCCTTCGGGTTGCCAGTTGAGCTGGTCTTTGTTCAGTCGCTGTATGGTTTTAAAGCCCAGCTCCCGGTGTATTTCAAAACGTTTTAGCACGCTTTGCAGATAAATAGATTGAATAGACATGTCAGTATTTTTAAATTAATATCCTGCAGCGCTGTCGTCACCGCGCTTATCACCGGAAGCTTCCAGGTAGCGGCTTTCAGGCGCTCTTTTAATAATTTCTGTACGGCCTATGGGGCCGCGTTTTACCACTTTGTAGCCCATTCCTTCCAGCGCCTGGATGGTGCTGTCGGGGAACCCGTTTTCCACGGCAATTTCATCGGGTAGCCACTGGTGATGGAACTTGGGTTCGTTGATGGCTTCTGATGGCGTGAGGCCAAATTCCAGTGTATTCATCAACGTTTGGAAAACCGAGGTAATGATGGTGGAGCCGCCGGGTGTGCCCAGGGAGTACAGCACTTCATTTTTTTGCAGTACCAGGGTTGGCGTCATGGAACTGAGCATGCGTTTGGCAGGAGCAATGGCATTGGCTTCTGTGCCCACCAGCCCGTACATATTAGGCACGCCTGGCTTAACGCTGAAGTCGTCCATTTCATTATTCAGCAGGAAGCCCGCTTTACCTGCTACTGTTCTGCTGCCGAAGTGGCCGTTGAGGGTAGTGGTTACCGCTACGGCATTACCATCGGCATCTATGATGCTGAGGTGGGTGGTTTCTTCGCTTTCAGGAAGTACCCCTGCTTTTGTTTGTTCGCTGGAACCGGCTTTGCCAGGCGTAAAGTCCTGCATGCGGGCAGCGAGATATTTTTTACTTGTGAGCTGGGAGAAAGGTACTTTCACAAAATCGGGGTCGCCGAGAAACCGGGCCCGGTCGGCATAGGCGCGTCTTTCTGCTTCCACCATCAGCTGAACGGCCTGTGGCGACTGGAAGCCCCATTGCGAGATGGGGTAGTTTTCCACCATGCCCATCAGCTGTTGCAGGCAAATGCCGCCGCTGGATGGCAAGGGCATGGTTACAATCGTATAGCCTTTATAGTTAAAGGCTATGGCGGTCCTTTCTTTTGCTTTATAATTTTTGAGATCCTGCAATGTTATGATGCCGTTGCCACGTTTCATTTCTGCTACTATGCTGGCAGCAGTTTCTCCCTGGTAAAATCCTGCGGCTCCTTTATTTCGTATAAGCGTGAGCGTATGAGCCAGTTCTTTCTGCACCAGGGTATCGCCGGCTTTCCAGGGTTGTTCTCTTACAAAGGCGGTTTTGGTGGTGTTAAGTCTTTCGAAATCGGCCCTGGCGCTATTAAGTCCTGCAGCCTCCAAGGCGGTGATCGCAAAGCCTTTTTCTGCCAGGCGTATGGCGGGATCTATCAGTTTGGAGAAAGGCAGTTTAGCATATTTCATGGCGGCAAACAAACCGGCCACAGTGCCCGGTATGCCGGCAGAGAGGTGTCCATCCAGGCTTAACCGGGTGATGGGATTACCGAGAGAGTCCAGGTACATATCCCTGTGTGCCTTTGCCGGCGCGGTTTCCCGGTAGTCGATGGCAATATTGCGCCCGTTTTTCAAATGGCCTACAAGAAAGCCGCCGCCGCCAATATTACCGGCGCCGGGATATACCACGGCCAGCGCCAGCTGGGTGGCAATGGCAGCATCTACAGCATTGCCGCCCTGTTGCAGTATAATGGCGCCTACGCGGCTTGCCAGCGGATGTGCAGATACAACTGCGCCGTGTAACACCTTAATATCTTTCTCAATACTATAGTCGTAAGGATGTAGTTCATCTGTTGTTTGCTGGGCACAGGCGGTGTGTAATGTGCATACCGTCATTCCCAGCATGATAAGGAAACGCATGGGTGTCTGTTTTTGCATCGAAATTAACGATATGGGCTGAATTATGGGAAATTTAATAATTTAAGCGGGTTAATAATTATCACCGGAAAACAATTCCTAACTTACAGTATCCAATTGCAGGCTTTATATGCGTAGATTTTTATTAATGGCTTTTGTTATGCTGGGCGTTCTTTTTGCTGAGGCCCAGGTGCCAACACCTGACCAGTTTCTCGGCTATCCCCTGGGCACCCAGTTTACGCCACATTACAAGGTGGTGGATTATTTTAAGCAGGTAGCAGCTACAGCAAAGAATGTAAAGCTGGAGCAGTATGGCACCACCTATGAGGGCAGACCGCTGCTGATGGCTATTGTAGCCTCACCTGAAAATGCCGGCCGGCTGGAGGAGATCCGGCAGCACAGCCTGGATATGTCTAACGCAAAAGGCAACAACGCCGGTAACCAACCGGTAATTGTATGGCTAAGCTATAACGTGCATGGTAATGAGGCGGTTTCCACGGAAGCTTCCATGAAAGCGCTGTACGAGCTGGTAAATAACGGGAACGCACAAACGCAGCAATGGCTGAAGAATACTGTAGTGATCATTGATCCCTGTCTTAATCCCGACGGCCGTGAAAGATACGTGAGCTTTTATAACAATACCCGCAGCGTTACGCCCAATGTAAACCGCTGGTCGAGGGAGCATAATGAGCCCTGGCCGGGCGGCAGGGCCAATCATTATTACTTTGATCTGAACCGCGACTGGGCCTGGCAAACGCAAAAGGAATCGCAGCAGCGGGTGGCAAAATACAACCAATGGATGCCGCAGCTGCACGTGGATTTCCATGAGCAGGAAATAGAGGCGCCTTATTATTTTGCGCCGGCGGCGGAACCTTTTCATGATGCCATTACTCCCTGGCAGCGGCAGCTGCAGGTGCTCATCGGGAAAAATAATGCGAAATATTTTGATGAACAGGGCTGGCTGTATTTTACCAAGGAACGTTTTGATCTTTTCTATCCCAGTTATGGTGATACCTATCCTATGTACAACGGTGCTATTGGTATGACGTACGAGCAGGGCGGGAGCGGAAGGGCCGGCGTAGCCGTACTGAAAAGGGATGGTGATACGCTTACTCTGACCGACCGGATTGCGCATCATTTTGCTACCAGCATGTCTACCGTTGAAGTGGCATCACAGCAGGCAGCAAAGATCCTCAGCGAGTATGCACAGTACTTTGAAGCCGCGCAGAAAACGCCGCAGGGCGGGTATAAATCGTACGTGGTGAAAGCCGGGGGCAATACAGAGAAGCTCAATACGCTGGCGGAGCTGCTGCGTAAAAATAATATCAGCGTTGGCTTCGGCGCCAGTACCGGCAGTGCCAGTGGATTTAATTATTTTACAGGTAAAACGGAAACGTTTACCATTGACAAGGAAGACCTGGTGATCAATGCCTATCAGCCGCATTCCAATATGCTGCGCGTGCTGTTTGAACCGGTGTCCCGCTTAACGGATTCTGTTACTTATGATATCACCGCATGGGCTTTGCCTTATGCATACGGATTAACTTCCTATGCGGTAAAACAACCGTTAACACCGGTGGCAGATGCACCGGCAGTGCGTAATAACACGCCTTTGTCGGCACAGAAACCATATGCTTATCTCGCTAAATGGAACAGTTTACGCGACGTGAAATTCTTATCGTCACTACTGCAAAATGATATTAAAGTAAGATTTACGGAAACGCCCTTCACCGCTGGGGGTAAGGATTACCCGGCGGGAACGCTTGTGATTACCCGTTCGGGAAACACTGCAAAAGGCGACCAGTTCGATCGTTTTATTACCATGCAGGCCAATCATTTCAAGATTTCACTGGATGCAGTCACCACCGGTTTTGTAGATAAAGGAATGGACTTTGGCTCCGATAAGATCCGCTTTATCCGTAAGCCGGAAGTTACGCTGCTGGCGGGAAGAGGCATCTCCTCCCTGGGTATGGGAGAAATATGGCATTTCTTTGAACAGCAGCTGGGTTTCCCCATAACGGTAGTGGATGAACGAAATGTGGAAGATATCAACTGGGATCAGACAGACGTGCTGATTTTAGCCGACGGGGATTATAAAATATTTGAAGATAAAGCCGCCACTGATAAACTGAAAGAGTGGGTGAATAACGGAGGGAAGCTGATTGCACTGGAATCAGCAGCGGTGCAGGTGGCCGGGGCCGACTGGGGCATTAAGCTGAAGAAAGAGGAAGAAAAGGATAAAGAAGCAAAAGAGAAAGCGGCTGCTGCGCGCCCGTATGAAGCCTTGAAATCGTATGCCAACAGGGAACGGGAAAGCATTAAACAGTTTATTCCCGGAGCTATCTACAAAGTGCAGCTGGATACCACGCATCCGCTGGCATTTGGTTATCCTGCATTTTATTATACGCTGAAGCAGGATGCCCATTTGTATGAGTTTATTGAAAACGGGGGCTGGAACGTAGGCGTGTTGAAGAAAGACAGCTACCTCGCGGGCTTTGTAGGCGCATCCACCCGGCAACAGTTGAAAGATGGTTTGTTGTTTGGTGTGAAGGAAATAGGCAGTGGTTCCGTCATTATACTGGCAGATAATCCTTTATTCAGAAGTTTCTGGGAAAACGGCAAACTGTTGTTCAGTAATGCAGTTTTCCTGGTAGGTCAGTAATATGCCGGTGATTTTTCAGGGAGATGGTATACGGCAGTATCTCATCTCCCTGAAAAAGAATTTTAAAGATTCCTTTTTATGTTGCACCCCATGCTGTGGGAAGTGTTTACGCTAACGGGTTTGCCCGCCAGCATTTCATTGATGGCGTTTTGTAATAAACGCGTTTTTACAGCTTCCGCATTACCGGGGCTGTCATCAATTCCTCCCTTATAGGCGAGCCGGCTGTTTTTATCGAACAGGAAGCATTCCGGGGTATGGTTGGCGTCGAAAGCGTTGGCCAGTACTGCATTTCTGTCTACCACATAATACCATTTGAATTGTTGTGCAGCAGCATACTGTTTCATAGCGGCAAAAGATTCATTGCCGGTGCGTGCGGCTTCATTGGAGTTGATCATAATTACACCGATGCTGTTTTTTGATGCATACTGGCAGATATTGCGCAGCCGTTCCTGGTTACGCAGCATATAAGGGCATTGATTACTTCCAAAGATCACCAGCAGCCCGTTATTTCTCTTTGCAGCGCCTAATGAGATTTCTTTCCCGGAAATATCTGTACAGGTTATTTCTGATTTTGGTAAGGGAGATCCTGGTTCCAGTGGTACTTCCCGGGTTGGCTGAAAGGAAGAAAATAAAATAGTACAGCAGGATAAATAAAAGGTGGCCTTAATCATAGCGTATGGTTTTCAGGTCCTGACTAAATATAGTAAAATGCAACAGTATATTTCTGTCTTTTTTCAAGATAAATAGCCGTTCAAGTTATGATAAATAATAATAAGATAAAAATATTTATCAGGGAGAAGGAGCTGATAATATGGATTATGCAGAGAGTGAATGTTTTTTTTCCTCCTGTTTTGCATCGCTGACGGTTCTGATACTGGCATTCAGTTCAAAGCCTACAAGGAGGATAAAGGAGTTGAAGAAGATCCAGAGCATGAGCACCAGGATGGTGCCGATAGATCCGTAGATTTTGTTGTAATTGCCGAAATTATTGACAAACCAGGAGAACCCGATGGTAACGAGGATCATACATATGGTGGCTACGGCGGCGCCGGCGGTGATGAACTTCCAGCGTTTGGTGGTAGCGGCCCCGATGCGGTACAGCACTGCATTAACGGAATAGAAAAGCATGATGATGAGCACCCACCGGGCAATGTCGATCACGTTCCTCAGTAATGTACTGTGGATGCCGATGATGTTGAACAGCCAGCGGAGCGTGGCGCCCTGGGCAATGATCAGGGCAACAGTGATAAGCAGCAGCAATACCAGGATAGCAGTGAGTTGCAGGGCAATGAGCCTGTTCTGCCACCATTTTCTTTTCCGGAATCCGGCGCCCTGTATTTTACCAAATGACCGGAGTATGCCCATTACGCCGTTGGAAGAATAGAAATATCCCATTACGAATGCGATAGAGAGCAGCCCGTTGCGGTGTGTGTAGAGGAAGTCGTGGATCATTCCCCGTACAATCATATAAGTATTATAGTTAGGGGTAAGGTCCTCGGCCAGGTCATAGAGGGTAGGCTCTATATTGTGCACGGGGATGTATGGCACTAGTGTGAACAGGAAGATAAAGAACGGCGGAATGGCCAGGAGGAAGTTAAAGGAGATGGCCCTTGCCCGGTCGCCAAGTCCGCGGCTTTTGGTTTCCTGGCTGAAGTGTTTTAATACGTCGTATAACGGGATGCCTTCAAACCCGGGCAGGATCAGGGTTTTAGTCCTTTTCACCAAACGGCGGTAGGGTTTTGAACGAAAGATGATGTTTTCGGGTCTGAAGGCCAATTTGTTGTTTTATTTAGAAACCTCTTTTATTCAGTTCTGTCTGGTATTTTTTTGCGTTTACCAGGTGCTCGGCATAGGTGGCTGCAAAAGCATGGTAGCCGGAGAAATCGGCCCTGGCGCAAAAATAAAGGTAATCTGTTTCCGGAGTATTCAACACGGCATTCAAAGTTTTTTCGGAGGGTGTGCAGATCGGCCCCGGTGGGAGCCCGGCATAACGGTAAGTGTTATACGGAGAATCGAAAAGGGTATGATTTTCCCGGATCCTTTTCAGGCCGAAATCCTGCAGGGCAAATTTCACTGTAGGATCTGCCTGCAGGCGCATGCCTTTGCGGTAGCGGTTAAGATACACGCTGGCAATGATGGGCTTTTCGTCGTTTTTATTGGTTTCTTCTTCCACGATGGAGCCAAGCACGGTTACCTCGTTTATGGAAAGGCCCAGTTTTGCAGCTTTATCTTTTCTCTCCGGTGTCCAGAATTCTTCCCTTTCCTTTTCCAGTTTTTTGAACACGGCTTCAGCGCCGGTGTTCCAGTAGAACTCAAAAGTGTTGGGTATAATAGCGCACATCACGGTGTTGGTATCCAGGCCAAACTGGCGGAGGTATACCGGGTCGTTCATCAGGGAGCGCATTACATTGGAATCTGCCTCCAGGTTATTGGAGATCTTCCGGACGAAATCGTTTTTGGTGCGCAGCTTATTGATAACGAGTACCACTGGCGACTGCTTTCCTGAGCGGAGCAGGCGGGCGATCTCAAAGTTGCTCATACCGCGGGTAATTTTATAGCGGCCTGCTTTTACGCGGTTGGGATAGTCCAGCTGTTCTGCTACCCAGTTAAAGCTGTTGCGGTTGCGGATGATGCCCTGTTCTTCCAGTCCGTCGAGTACCGCGGAGTAAGTGCTGTTGGTGCGCACATAAAAGTATTTGCTGTCGCCAAAAGCTTTGGTATTGGGCCCAAATACGCGGTAAGAGGTATATACCAGGGCGCCTGCCGCCAAACAGCCGGCAATGACCAGTATCCGTCTTATCCATACAGATTTAGCGCCGGATTGTTTGCTTTTCTTCTTCGCCATAGATAGAGTTGGAAGTTACAAGGAGGCAAAAGCGGTGATCAGCCAGGTTTTTCAATGTGCTCTGCCGGTTGCCATTAAAAAAAACCTCGCTTTTAACGGCGAGGTTTCAAATATTATTATTCTGATAAAATTAATTACTTGCCGGGAGCAGGCGCAGGTGCCGGAGCAGGAGTGCCTGGTAACGGAGTAGAAGGAGCCTGGGGCGTAATTGGCTGGCCGGCGGATGCTTTTTCAACCGCACTTGGCGCTACCTGCTGCACTTTGCTGCCTTTACCAATAAAGAAAGGAGAGGTCAGGCACAGTATGGCAATAATTGTAGCCAGTATCCAGGTACCTTTTTCCAATACGTCAGTTGTCTGACGCACCCCAATCACCTGATTGCCCACACCACCGAAGCTGCCGGAGAGCCCGCCACCTTTGGGGTTCTGGATCAGCACGAAGAAGCCGAGCAACACACAAGCTAATATGATCAGGATACCGAAAATTATCAACATAGAAATTACTGTTTATTTTTATCTGTTTTTGACTTTAAGTCTAATATCTTTTGCGCAAAATAAGCGTTTTTGTCGGGATTAAGCAAACTTAATTTTTGATATATCTTAATCGCATTGCCATATTGCTGCTGCCGTACCCAGATCTCAGCCAGGGTCTCGGAAACGATGTCGTTGTTGAAAACAATGGAGTCCATTGCCATTTTTTCCACTGTTTCGGAAACTTCCGGTTCTTCATCTTCATCATATAACCGGTGTAATTGCTGGTGATACCAATCCTTATTGGTTTTGCCGGCAAAGTTGTCTTTCATTTGCCTTAACCAGGAGGTAAAACTTCTCATTTCTGCCACGCCCTGTTCATTTAAATCATCTGCTTCTTCCGGGTTTTTAAGCCTTTTGTAAGCAAAGTAATCATCAGTGTATAAAGGTTGAAATACCAGTTCTGTTTCTTCTTTTGCCGTAGCCAGCGGGAATATCCTGATCGGGCCGGTAGATGATTCTTCTCCATCAGCGGCGTTGATCTCTTCTGCAGCATCCAGCCCGTTGGTTGGGGATGGCACTGCCACCGGCGGGGGCAGTGTTTCCACTGTGTGACCCGGATCTCCGGGTTCAAAATCGGCTACCGCAATGGGGGCGGCTGTTTCCGGTGCTGTTGTATGATACCCGGGTGTAGTTGCTGTGGTTGCTGCCAATGCTGTATTTTCTTCTTCCGGAGCTGTAGTTTCAAATTCCGATGTAAAAGTGTTTGTTTCCGGTGATGCCTGTGCCAGTACTTCTTCTTCAGAAGTTATGGTCTGTTCTTCAGCATTTTCAGGAAGTGTTTCCTTTTCCGGTTCGGGGATTATAGCCTGATCTTCAGCAGGTTGAAGGAATGTTTCTTCCTCTTCCCGGTTTACATCCGGTTGCTGTTGGAGTGTGTCTTCCTCCGGCAGCGTGTCTTCCGGGATAACGGCGGCTACACGATCTTCCACTTCCTGCAGTACCTGTTCCTGTGTGATCAACTGATAAGCATAGTGACGCTGATCGGAATACAGCAGCGCCTTTTTAACAGCAGGATGATGGAGGTTGCCGGTTTGCTGGTAAGTTTTCCTTGCCAGCAGGAGGCGGGCTGCGGAAAAATACGGATGATCCGCGACCAGTTGCTCCATTGCCGCTTCGTTTACCAACTGAAGGGAGGTTTGTTGAAACACATGTGCTATAATCCTGTTTGCCGTCATAGGTTGCTAATGTAATAAATTAATGATTACACACTACCAGTTTGCAAAAGCCCTGTTGAAGATATCATCTGTGATACCCGGGATGATATTTTCGTCCAGCAGGCGATTTTCAACGCTGCTGGGCAATTGGGTGGCGGGGAACTCTGCAGAGCGGGAAAAGGATTGGGTAAAGCCTTTTTTATCGCCTATGCGTTTAATAAAAGTAACGTTTACGGTAACATTCAGCCTGGAAGTGGCTGCCTGGTCTACATTGGTCACTGCCGCATTGGAAAAGGAGTATCCGGTAATGGTTGCCTTGAACTCATAATCGGCGCGGGGCTCTGTTTCGTTCACCTGTGTAAGACGGGTTTGAGAAGTGATCTTGTCGCGCAGCTTCATGGTCAGCTTCTGGCTCAGGGTCGGGTTATTGATGGGCGCCCTGTTTTCAATAAAGCGAACGTTCACGGTGGTGGCCCCCTGGTCTATACTGGCGCCGGTGGTAGAGTATTTTACGCTGCAACCTGCCAGTATTGCCGTCATACCGATGGCTATAAATGCTTTGATATTGCTGATCATTGTGGTGCTAATATTAAAATTCGTTTATTCAGCGATGTTATATTCCTTGAGTTTGCGGTAAAGCGTTCTTTCAGAAATTCCCAGGTCCAGCGCGGCATCCTTGCGTTTACCTTTATGTTTTTTCAGCGCTTTCACAATGAGCTCTTTTTCTTTATCGGCAATCGACAGTGTTTCTTCTACTTCTTCGTGATGGTCAATCTTATTATCCGGCAGGATAATGGGCTGTTGAGCTGGTCCGAGGCCGGCGCCCGGAGGTGTATTCATTTCGGCCACGCCGGGGTAGTTGTGCATCACATGATTATCCGGATGATATTCCGCTGCATGGGCCATATTGGGGTTCTGGAGGATATCGAAGAACATTTTCTTCACCTCCGTCACATCTTTCTTCATATCGAAGAACAGCTTGTAGAGGATATCCCTTTCGCTGTTGAAATCGCTGGTCTGCTGAGGCGCCGCCAGCATCGGCAGGCGGTTTACCTCCGGCTGATCGGGCAGGAAACGTTTCAGGTCGTTGGCGGTTACCAGTTTGTCTGAAGACAGTACGGAGATCTGTTCTGCAATATTTTTCAGTTCACGGATATTACCTCTCCAGGGATAATTTACCAGGATGTTCCTGGCTTCTTCATCCAGCTGTATGGAAGGGGTTTTATATTTTTCGGAGAAATCGACCGAGAATTTTCTGAACAGCAGCGGGATATCTTCTTTACGGTCGCGGAGCGCCGGCACCCGTATGGGGACGGTGTTGAGCCTGTAGTAAAGATCCTCACGGAATTTTCCCTGCTGGGTGCGCTCCAGCAGATCGCGGTTGGTGGCCGCTACTACGCGCACATCAGTTTTCTGTACTTTGGAGGAACCTACGCGGATATATTCGCCGGTTTCCAGCACGCGGAGCAGCCGGGCCTGTGTGCCCATTGGCATTTCCCCGATTTCATCGAGGAAAATAGTGCCACCGTTAACGGTTTCAAAATACCCCTTGCGGCTGTCGACCGCACCGGTAAAGGATCCTTTTTCATGTCCGAAAAGCTCGGAGTCGATGGTGCCTTCGGGGATAGCGCCGCAGTTCACGGCAATAAACGGATTATGTTTGCGGGCGCTCAGGGCATGGATAATCTGTGAAAAAACCTCTTTACCAACACCGCTTTCCCCGTTAATAAGTACTGTGAGATCGGTATTGGCTACCTGAACAGCCACCTGCAATGCGTAATTGAGTGCAGGACTACTACCAATAATGCCAAACCTGTTTTTTATAGCCTGTATGTCCATAAGCGGTTATTCATATGTTTGATGGTTTAAAATACAGACAGTATAATGCTGTCTGCTATTGTACAGCTTTCCCTATCAAAGTACCTGATGTGCAGCTTTCCACTTTCACCATCACATAATCGCCTTTCTTAAAGTTTTCCTTTGGAAACACGATTACCTTATTCTGATCATTCCGCCCGAACAACTGTTCATCGGAACGTTTGGAAGTGCCTTCCACTAATACCTTGAAGGTTTTGCCAACTTCTTTAAGCATATTTTCCTGTGAGCAATCGCGATGCAATGCTACTATTTCTGCCAGCCGTCTTTTCTTTACTTCTTCCGGAACATCATCTTTATACCGGCGCTCTGCCAGTGTACCAGGGCGTTCGGAGTAGAAGTACATATAGGCCAGGTCGTAGCCAACATAACGCATCAGGCTCAGGGTTTCCTGGTGGTCTTCTTCCGTTTCCGTGCAGAAACCCGTAATCACATCGGTAGAAAGGCCACAGTCGGGAAGCAGTTCACGGATACGGTTTACCTTTTTGATATACCATTCGCGGGTATACGTACGGTTCATCAACTGCAAAATGCGTGAGCTGCCGCTTTGTACCGGCAGGTGGATATAGTTGCAGATATTGTCGTACTTCTGCATAGTGAAAAGTACCTCATCTGTAATATCTTTAGGATGGGATGTGCTGAAACGTACGCGCAGCAAAGGAGTGATGAGCGCTACTTTTTCCAGCAGCATGGCAAAGGTGATGGTTTCGCTGCCGTCGTTGCTGGTCCAGTAATAGGAATCAACGTTCTGCCCCAGGAGCGTTACTTCCCGGTAGCCGTTGGTAAAAAGCTCTTCTGCTTCCCTGACAATGGAATAGGCGTCGCGGCTGCGCTCACGGCCCCGGGTAAACGGCACCACGCAGAAGGAGCACATATTATTACATCCCCGCATAATGGATACAAAGGAGGTAACCCCGTTGTTGTCCAGTCGCACCGGGCTGATATCCCCGTATGTTTCTTCCCGGCTCAGCAGCACATTCACTGATTTCTGGCCGGTACCTGCTTCTGCGATCAGGGCAGGTAAACTGCGGTATGCATCGGGGCCCACCACCAGGTCTACCAGTTTTTCTTCTTCCAGCAGTTTGCCTTTGATGCGCTCGGCCATACAACCTAACACACCTACCAGCATACCCGGGGTTTGCTGTTTTATTTTTTTGAATTCGGTAAGACGTTTACGTACGGTCTGTTCTGCTTTCTCACGGATAGAACAGGTATTCAGCAATATCAGGCTCGCTTCTTCGGCGTTGCGGGTAGGGCCATAGCCTTCTTCGCCAAGGATGGAAGCAACAATTTCACTGTCGTTGAAATTCATTGCGCATCCATAACTTTCAATGTAGAATTTTTTAGTATATGTTTGGGTGCCAGTCGTTGCAGGAGCAAAAGCTTCTCCCTGGCGACTTTCATCATGCACTTTGGTATCCAGATCAAGCATCCTGACAAAAATTTTGGAAGGCAAAAATAGGTAATAAAAATAACAAAATGACAGAATGGCAGAAAATAGATTTCCGGATCTTTAGTACCCCTGTAATGAATACCAATGACCCGGAAACAGGCTTGTATATGAGCAGATTACGATTAGAACACGAATAGGCCAGGCATGGTGCGCAGAGTAAAGGTGGACCTGAAGTGTCCTTTACGCGGTTTTAACCTTTAGCTTTTTCGCCACCCAGCTGTCTTTCAACGGCTGTAACCAGTTAGTATCCAGTTCCTGCCGGGTAAGTACAGTATTATTAAGATAGATCGTATTTTCATTGATATAGCCTTTTTCCAGGGCATAAGCCACCTGGGCCATAGGCAGAAGCTCTATTTTATCTTTTACAATAAAGCCCAGCAGGAGGCGGTCAAACAAATTTACCCCGTACTGTTGCTCTATACTTTTGATAATACGGACGGAACTATCTGTACTGCAGCCACTTACCGTGGTCTGCGATTCATCTGCCATCAATACGATCACCTGGTTCAGCACTACCTGTCCCCAACCTTTAACCGGAGCGCCGTGTGCGTTCCATTGGCTGGTGAACTGGTGCAGCTGTTCATTAATTTCCAGTATCTCCTGTTCATTGAATGGTCTGTTGCTCTGGTATATCCAAACCCTGGAGGCGGGAGAAAAGCCTGCAGGGAAGATGTTGCTGGTATTCATGACACAAATTTAGGTAAATGTATTCATTTCATGCTCCCGGCTATCAGCTCTGCAATGTCCATCACCTTTACGGAGTCTTCCTTACCGGCATCTTTCACACCGTCTGTCAGCATGGTCATACAAAAAGGACAGTTGGAGGCTATTACAGTGGCGCCGGTAGCTACGGCTTCATGTCCGCGCTCAAAATTTATACGGGTATTGCCTTTTTCCTCTTCCTTGAACATTTGTGCGCCGCCTGCACCGCAGCAAAGCCCTTTGCTTCTGCAGCGTTTCATTTCTACCAGGTCGGCATCCAGTGTTTCCAGTACTTTACGGGGTGCTTCATATATATTGTTGGCCCTGCCCAGGTAGCAGGAATCGTGATAGGTGATTTTCTTTCCCTTGAAAGTGCCGCCTTCCTGCATCTTTATTTTTCCTTCATCAATGAGCGACTGGAGGAAGGTGGTATGATGTATAACTTCATAGTTACCGCCCAATGCAGGATACTCATTTTTCAGTGTATTAAAACAATGAGGGCAGGCAGTAACAATCTTCTTCACTTCATACATATTCAGCAACTGGATATTATTCTGCGCCATCATCTGGAAAATAAACTCGTTACCTGCTCTTCTTGCCGGATCGCCGGTGCAGCTTTCTTCTTTTCCTAAAATGGCAAAACGGATACCTACTTTATCAAGGATGGTAGCAAATGCCCGGGTAATTTTCTGGGCACGCTGATCAAAACTCCCTGCACATCCCACCCAGAACAGTACTTCCGGGGTTTCTCCGTTTGCGGCATATTCTGCCATTGTCTTAATATGCATGCTAGTTATTTTAAATTAATACCAAATTTGATTGCATGCAATCAAATGAAAAGCCTAAAAGTCATGCAACTGTCTAAAATTCCGGTGTATCCTTTAAATTCCGACACTTGCTTACTAATATTACTGTTTATATCTTTAAGACGAATTGAATATAAAGATAAAAAATAGAACCGCACAAATTTTAAATCTACTGAGTTGTACGCCAGCCTGAATGATAAGGAGCTATGGATCAAGGTAATGGAAGGCGATAAGCATGCATTGTCTTTCATTTATACACAGCATTTCCCCGCACTGTTCAACTATGGCATGAAAGTTCACCCAGATGAAACCATCGTAAAAGATTGCATCCACGATCTTTTTGTAACGCTGTGGTTCAGCCGGGAACGTTTATCCATTACTGATACTATCCGTTTTTACCTGCTGGCCAGTCTTAAAAGAAATATTCTCCGCAGCCTGAAACCCCTTTACGTGCCCAGGATGTTTGACCAGTCGATGGACAAAGCCGACTTCAGCACCAACCCGGAGCGCATCATCATGGACAGGGAATCGGAAAAGGAACAGCAGCAGAAACTGGTAAAGGTGATCAACCAGCTGCCCCGGCGGCAGCAGGAGGTATTGCACCTGCGCTATTTCCAGGGACTGGATACAAAGGAAGCCGCCGCGCTGATGTCGCTCAGCGTAAATGCCACCTATGTACTGTTATCGCAGGCGCTGCGCTTCCTGAAAAAGCACAGCGATAAACTGGTCACCCTCTTTTTATTGTGGCCGTTTTAATGAGTGTTGAACAGACAATTGAAGAGGCCCGGGAAAAAAAATAAAAAAAAGTAGCAACGGAACGCTAAGATTTTAACACCGGTTTGCTTTACATTATAAGTATTGAAGATGAGATTCAGGGAATTCACTATTTCAGATTTTATGCAGGAGCCTTCTTTCCGGAGCTGGGTACTGGACAACGATGCCGGTGCTGCCGCTTTCTGGGAAGAATGGATGCGCAGTAATCCGGATAAGTGTGAAGAAGTGACGCAGGCCAGGCAATGGCTGCAGGTAATCGGGGCGCCCGACCGGGTACCCGGTGAAACCGCCGCAGCAGATACCTGGAACCGCATTGAGCAAACGATCGATAAAACAGAACGATCAGGCAAACGGGGTATTTTTGCCCTGCAACCGGTAGTGGATACTATCAAAAGCAGGCGATGGCTGCCTTATGCGGCTGTACTGGCCGGGATCGCGGTGTTGTATGCAGCAGCCTTTTTCCTGTTCTCCGGCGGGGAAATACACCAGGCCACTGCCATGGGAGAACTGAAAACCATACTGCTGCCCGATAGCTCGGAAGTATGGCTGAATGTAAATTCTTCCGTGAGATATGCGGATAAATGGAATGAGGAAGATGCCCGGGAAGTATGGATTGAAGGAGAAGCGTTTTTTACGGTAACGCATAAACGTAATCATCAGCGCTTTGTAGTACATACACGCGATATGGACGTGCAGGTAACAGGCACCGCTTTTAATGTTAATACCAGAAGGGTGCAAACCCAGGTGGTGTTGAACAACGGTATAGTGAAACTGGCGCTGCGCCCGCACGGGCGTGATACGGTAGCGCCTATTATCATGAAGCCGGGAGATATGATCACTTATTCAGCCGCCACCAATGAGCTGACCAATAAAAAAGTAGACCCGGAAGTTTATTCTTCCTGGCAAAGCAAAAAGCTTTTGTTTACAGATACGCCAATTACGGAGGTAATTAAATCCCTGCAGGACAACCTGGGCATCACTATTGAGCTGCAGGAAGAAAGCCTGGGCCGGCAAACATTTACAGGAACAGTACCTACAGATAATGTGGAAGTATTTTTCAAAACATTATCCAGGTCGTTACAGGTTACCGTTACAAAAACGGGCGCCCATACTTACAGGATCAACCAGGAGTAGTATTTAAATGATGTCATAAACAATGCCTTGCCCGACAAATGAGGAGGGGAACTTATGTACCAATGGAATTATAATCAGCCATAATAAACGAGGTAAGAATTATTCAACCAACCTAATCTATTGCTATGATAGAATTTTACGCCAGGCGTGCTGGCGGAAGTATGGCTATGGCCCTGCTGCTACAGCTTTGTGTGTTGCCGGCTACAACGGCGCCCCTGCATCGTCAGCACGATAAATTGCATGCCGCCGCCCACCCGGTTACCCAGCAACAGCCACTTCCCCTGAAGGAAGTATTTGCCATACTGGAAAACCGCTACAAGATACGCATCAACTACACCGGCAACACCATTAAGGACCTGAAAGCAACTGTTCCTGCGCCTAAAACAGCTGCAGTTAAAATGGAGGATTACCTGCACCGCTTGTTGTTGCCCTTAAACCTGGAAGTGGAAGAGGCAGGTGCAAACAATTATATCATTTTCCGGAAAGAACCGGCCAGGCAGGCTGCTACCGCTCCCAGGCAGCAGGAAACAACAGCTGTACCGGCTGCTGCGGCAGTAACGGAAGCTGTAACGCGCATGCCGGAAGCGCCTGCACAACCACCGCTGAAAGGCCAGGTAACACAGGAAGACGGTATGCCCATTCCCGGTGTAACCGTAATGGTAAAAGGTACCCGTATTGGCGTGCAAACCAATGCCGACGGACGCTTTGAACTGAGGGATGTACCCGATAATGCCATACTGGTATTCAGTTACATCGGTTTTAAAACGCAGGAGATAAAAGCCGGAAAACGTACATCCTTTGCCGTTACACTGCTCACTGATATGCAGTCGCTGAAAGATGTGGTAGTAAACGGTTACCAGAATATCAAGAAAGATAACTTTACCGGCTCGGCAGTTACTATTACGGGAGAAGAGCTAAAACGGTTTAACCCGCAGAACATCCTGGCCAGTATCCAGTCGTTCGACCCTTCTTTTAAACTGGTGGAGAACAACTTCTCCGGCTCTAATCCCAATGCCCTGCCAAATATCAATGTAAGAGGCACCACGGCGTTACCAACCGGGAAAACAACAGAGCTTACACGCAACCAGATCAACAGTACGCCCAACCTGCCATTGTTCGTGATTGATGGCTACCCGGTGCCTGTACAATCAGTATATGACCTTGATCCCAACAGGATCGCAGCAGTAACATTGCTGAAAGATGCCGCTGCTACAGCAGTATACGGTTCCCGCGCAGCCAACGGCGTGCTGGTGATCACCACACGCCCGCCGAAAGAAGGGAAGTTGTCGCTCACCTACGGCTATGAACTGAACGTTACTACACCAGACCTTACTGCCTACCACCTGCTCAACGGGGAACAGAAACTGGAGTACGAGAAACTGTCAGGCGTATACGAAAATGCGCTGGGGCAATCGCAGGACGATCTGCAGATGCAATACTACGCCAAACGCAGGAATGTGCTGGCCGGAGTAAACACCTACTGGCTGTCGCAACCACTGGCCACGGATTTTGGACATAAGCACTCCGTAACCCTGGAAGGAGGATCGCAGGCGCTTAAATACATCATCGATGGCCGTTACCAGACCAATGCCGGCGTTATGAAAGGCTCAGGGCGCGATCGTTACAGCCTGGCCACCAACCTGCAATACAACCTGAAAGATAACAAAGTGCTGTTCCGCAACCAGTTCACCATTTCACAGGTAAATGGGCGCGAGTCCCCTTACCGCGAATTCTCCACCTATGCCCGCATGAACCCCTATTTCCCTAAAACGGATTCCACAGGCAAACTACTGCGTGAACTGGATAGATGGAATGTGCCCGATTACCAGACCAACGGCATGAAGCTCAATACTGTATTGAACCCTATGTATGAAGCTACACTGGCCAGTTTTAATAAATCGGAATACCTGGAGTTTACAGACGCATTCTCCGCAGAGTATAATATTACCAACACCTTAAGGCTACGCGGTGATTTCAGCTTAACAAAGCGGCGCTCTACAGGGGATCAGTTTATTTCTCCCTATAGCAACGACTTCTTCGATAAAACCGGCGATGACCTGAAAGACCGTGGTACCTATACATTCAGCGATCGCGATGAGATCCAGTACAATGGTAACGTAGTGCTGAACTATAACAAAGGAATAGGCGATCATTTCTTTAACTCATCATTGGGCCTCAATATGCAGGAGTCGAAAAGCTCGCTGAAGGTCTTTAAAGCACAGGGCTTTACCAACGACCGCTTTACAGATATCACCTTCGCGCGGACTTATGAAAAAGATAAAGCGCCAACCGGTGAAACCTATGAAGAACGGCTGGCCGGCGCATTCGGAAGCATTAACTATTCCTACCAGAACCGACTGCTGATGGACGCCACCCTGCGTGTGGACGGATCTTCAAAATTCGGGGCAGATGCACGTATGGCCCCTTTCTGGTCATATGGACTGGGATGGAACCTTCACAATGAGAAGTTTTTGCGCAACACGATTGTATCCCAGCTGAAACTGAGGGCTACCACCGGTTTAACAGGAGAGGTATCTTTCCCTGCCTATCTCTCCAATACTACGTATGAGTATTATACCGGCGACTGGTACTCCACCGGCGTAGGTGCGCATTTCAAAGCATATGGTAACTCCAACCTGAAATGGCAGCGCACACAAAACTACGATCTCGGCGCTGAACTGGGCCTGTTCCACGACCGGCTGTATATAGCGCCCCGCTATTATTATAAGCTCACAAAAGATCTGCTGGCAGACATCAATGTAGCGCCTTCCACCGGCTTTTACCAGTATAAGGAAAACCTGGGGGAAATGGTAAACAAAGGATATGAATTCAACATCCGCGGCAACGTATACCGTAACCGTGATATGTCGGTAAACCTTTACGCCAACATGGTGCATAACACCAACGTAATCACCAAAATTTCCAACGCGCTGAAAGCATACAACGATGATATCGACAAGCAACAGAATGAAAAAGATGAGCTGAAATCCTTGTCGCTGCTGCGTTATAAAGAAGGGCAGTCCATGAACACCATCTACGCAGTAAGGTCACTTGGCATTGACCCGGAGAACGGTAAGGAAATTTTCCTGAATCCCGACGGCACCAAAACCTATATCTATGATGTGAAAAATACCGTACCGGTGGGTGATCAAACACCAAAGCTGGAAGGCTTTTTTGGCGGTAACATGGTGTATAAGAACTGGATGCTGGAAGTGAGCTTCTATACTAAATTCGGCGGCGATTATTATAACCAGACCTTACTGGACCGTGTTGAAAATGCTGACCCCAGGTTTAATGTGGATGCCCGTGTATTAACTGATAGGTGGAAGCAACCAGGCGATGTTACCTTCTATAAAGATATTGCCGACCAATCACTTACCAGGGCTTCTTCCCGTTTTGTGCAAAAGGAAAACAGGCTGGAATTTAAATCGCTTTATCTATCGTACGAAGCGCCTGCTACTTTCTACAACCGCCTGAAAATGCGGAGCCTGCGCCTGTCGCTCAATATGAATGATATCGGCTACTGGTCTACCGTAGAAGCGGAAAGAGGTATCGACTACCCGTTTGCCAGGAGCTTCACTTTTTCACTTCAAACAAGGTTCTAAATCATTATATATGAAAAGATATTTAGTCCTCATTTTATTATTCGCCACTTCCTGCAGTAAATGGCTGGACATTAAACCTATCTCGGAAGTATCCGGAGATGAGCTGTTTCAAACGGAAGACGGCTTCAAAGACGCCGTGAACGGCCTTTACAGTCTTTGTTTGAATGAAGATATCTATGGCAAGGAACTGATGGGCGGATTACCGGATGTACTGGCACAGAACTACTCCGTTCCTGTTACCGACAACGCCGGCTACCGGCAGGCAGCTATGTATAATTATAAAGACAAAGAGCTGATAGGCAGGAAAGACAGGATCTGGCAAAGATTGTATGAGGTGATTGCCAACAGCAACCTGATTCTTTCTAACGTTGATCAGAAGAAAAATATCCTTTCCAATGTTAACTACGGGTTAATCAAAGGAGAAGCCCTGGCTATGCGC
This sequence comes from Chitinophaga sp. OAE865, assembly GCF_040546735.1. NCBI lineage: Bacteria > Pseudomonadati > Bacteroidota > Chitinophagia > Chitinophagales > Chitinophagaceae > Chitinophaga > Chitinophaga sp. OAE865. Next base: position 2,986,712 of record NZ_JBEPOF010000001.1, read on the forward strand.
GCCTGGTGTCATTTTGATGCGTTGCGGTTATTCGCGCCATCATTTGCCAGTAAACCGGCTGCTAACGGAGTGCCCTATGTCACGGAGTTTTCAAAGAATGCCGCAGCTATGCAAACCGTAACAGCGCTACTGGATTCCGTGATCAAAGACCTCACCACCGCAAAAGCAATACTGCGTGGCACAGATCCTATCCTCAACCCGGGTTATAAAGTAGGCTACATGATCAGGGATTCTACAACGGAAGACCAGGGAGAGATGTTTGTGCAACAGCGCCGTCACCGTTTAAATTACTATGCCGTATGTGGCGAACTGGCAAGAGTGTACCTGTATAAGAACGATAAGGTGAACGCATTACAGAACGCGCTTGAAATCATTGCATCAAAAAAGTTCCCATGGACCCGGCAGGAAGATTTCATGAACGGCAATGATGCAAAAAAAGACAGGATCCTGTACAAGGAACTGGTATTTGGTTTTTATATGCCTAACCGAAAGGACGCCATGAACGATCTGTTCAGGAAAGGCAACGGGCAGGGGTTGTTTATATCTGCTACAGAAGGAAAGAATATTTATGAAGTAGCCGGAGTGGGCGGGGAAGATTTCCGTTTTAAACAATGGTTCAGTGAGCAATCGGTCAGCTCGGTCACCTACCTGCAACTGGAAAAATACAAACGCACAGATGATAACCTGCATTATCTTATGGGGCCTGCATTACGCCTGAGCGAAATTTACTACATCGCGGCGGAATGCACCTTTGCAAATGATCCTGCCAAAGCATGGGCTTATTTCAATGAAGTGCGCCTGTACCGCGGCATCGGGCCATACAGCGGGCCGGAAGATGCCCAGAGCTTTTATACTGAACTGCTGAAAGAAGCCCGCAAGGAACTATATGGAGAAGGACAGCTGTTCTATATGTACAAACGCTTAAACAGACCCATACTTGGATTAGGCGGAAAGCCGGTGGCCGCCTCTGATGGCGTGTTTGTACTGCCGCTTCCTGATGATGAAATCGCATATGGTAACAGATAAAATTTTGTACATGAAAAAGATAACAGCGATAAGTATGTTCAGCTGCCTCCTGCTGATGGCATGCAAAAAGCAGGACGAGCTGCTGTTCCGTGAGAATAGTAATGTTTATTTCGATTTTACAGATGATAAAAAGAGCACAAGGGTAGATAGCTTCTTTTATTCCTTTGCCCTTTTTCCTGAAATATCAACAGATACGCTTTTGCTCCCGGTAAGGATTTCCGGTGAGCGTACGCCGTACGACAGGTGGTTTAAGGCAAGCATCGTGGCCAATGGCTCTACCGCCGTAGCAGGACTGCATTACAAGGCATTGGATACCGCATACAGGATCCCTGCGGATTCAGGCAAAGCTTACCTGCCACTCATCATTTACGGGAGCGATCCGTTGTTGCTGGATACTTCTGTGGTGCTTAAACTGAAGATAGCGGCTTCTTCTTCTTTTGGTAACGACTTTCCTTCCTATGATACCGCAAAGGTTACTTTTTCCAACCGGCTGGAACAGCCGCTGTGGTGGGTGGTATGGGAAAGTGAGCTGGGGGTTTATTCCCGTGTGAAGCACGAGCTGTTTATCCGCACCTCCGGCACTACGGAGTTGCAGCTGGATAACAGCGACTGGCAATCGACTCCCAAAACCCTGTTTTACCTGCGGCAGTTCCGCGCCTTTATGATGGATCCCATCGCCCGTACCGCAGATTATAAAGACAAAGGCTATGCGATAGGACAGGAGCCCAATGGAACCTATTATTTCTATAACACAGGTAATCTCAATAAAAAATATCCACTGGAATACAGCGCCGCCGATGGCAGGTATTACTTTCATGATGAACATGGTAACCGGATAGTACCACAATAACCAAAATCGCATTCGCATATGAAACATACATTTCTATATATCATTGGCATGCTGGTATTGTTCACCGCCTGCTATAAGGACAAAGGCAATTACGATTACCATCCGCTGGCAGAGCCGGTGATCACGCAGCTGGATACTGCCTATACCGCTGTGGTGGGCGATAGTTTCATTATATCGCCAAAAGTGTTGCTGGCCTCCGGTAATAAAAATTACCAGGGATTATGGAAGATCTCCGTTCCCGGCCAGATGGGCACACAGGATTACACCGGCCAGGAACTGCGTATTGTATTCGGTTTGGGGGCATCGCGTTACCCGGCGGTGTATATCGTGTACGATAGCATTACGGAGATGAAGTACTATTATAAATTTGTGATCAACGGAACAGCTGCATTTACCCGTGGTACCATTGTGCTGAGCGACGATGTTACTTCTTCCAAAATATCTTTTATTAAGGAAGATGGAACAGTACAGTCCGACGTATATACGAACATCAACCAGGATACCCTCCCTGCCGGCGCATTGCAGCTTACCATGATGAAGAATGTGAACTATGGTAATCTCATTACCGGTTACTGGGCTACCTATAAAACAGGGGGTGTTTATATTGATCCGAATAATTTAAAAAAGATAAGAACGCTGGCAAAGAACTTTTATTCAGATCCGGGGCCGTTGCAGGTATCTTCGTTTATACCTACCAGTCTTGGTGTACCCGCAGGTATTATCAATAAACAATTATACCGCGGCGCTACAGAAACCGCTCCATTTGCCACTTACTACGGTTATATGGGTATACCATTATCGGGCACATATAGCCTGGCTCCCACTATCATCGCCAGCGATCCTGATAACCGGGGCTATTTTCTGGGCTTTGAAGAAACAAAAAGAAAGCTGGTGAGAATGGATTGGGGGAATTATCTTGATACAAATTATATCGTAAAGGATTCCGCGTTTACGCCCAAGAACCTGAAGATGGATATGCTGCACCTGGGCCGTTTTTCAGATAACGAATGTTATGCGTTCTGCGACAGCGCCGGGCAGATCAGGGAGCTACGGTTTGGCGTAGAGTTCAGAACGGGCCAGGACCCTGTGTTCCATGCGCTGGAAAAAAGGAAGCCCGTTATTGCGGATAAAATCAGTGCAGCCACGTTATGGCAGGAGTCGCCCGTTGGGGTATTTTATTTTTCACAGGCAGATAAAGTATACCGGTATAACCCGTTGAATAAAGATGTGAAGGAACTGGCTTCGGGCTTTGGGGGCAAAACCATTACGATGCTGAAACTGCTGGAGAATGGAAACCAGTTGCTGGTAGGAGTGCAGGGCAGTATTTATTACCTGAACGTAGGTACAGGGCATAACGGCGAAACCACCAGACAGGTAAATGGGATTCCCGGGATGCCGAAGGATGTGATTATAAGAGCGGATTAAAAAAGTTCCAATAAGAAAGAAGCCGTCTCATAAACAAAGGGGACGGCTTCTTTTTTATGATGTATGCTGCGCCTTACCGAAAACGGATCGCTTGTCAATAATTCAATTTCAGAACTTCATTGCTTAATGATCCTTGCTATTCTTGGTTAAGAGTAAAGCTCCCGCCAAAACACAGTATGTGTACATAATCCATTTTTAAGGCACCGCTGGCCCCCAATTCTATCTACTATAGCAATAGTCCCAAATGTAATGAATTATCTAGTGTGTTAATTTGTATGATCCATTTTGTCCATATCAGTCGAAACAAGTTATTTTGATGCAAATTTTGTTTGAGAGTAATTTTTTAATTAACCCGCCCCACCTTAATTATGATTGTTATGCAACCCCTCAAGTCGCACGTGACTGCGCTTGTTCTTTTGGTTTTAGCTATGTCCGGCTGCCAAAAAGAAACCTCTGAATTAACCCAAAATCGGCCAACCGATATTTCGATTGAAGAGGCGAAGAACTGGCTTTCACTCGGACCATCAGGCATTCAGCCGATAACGCTGCAACACCGTAATCCTGGAACTCCGGATTGGGGAAATGCCCGGTTTTTTAAGTTTCAGGATAAATCGAGCATTTTAAAAGTTCCATTAATCGATTATTATCTTCCGGTCGGCTACCGGGACATTTTGTTTCAGAAAGATTCAAATGGGATTATCTTAGGAGCTATTCAGGAAATACGGCCGGGTAAAGCATATCTGGCTGCAAAAAGTAGGGATGGAGATGAAGACATGAGGCAATTTGTGACCAATGAGGATTTTACCGGTGACTCCTAACAATACGATACCTATTGGTGGAGGGAGGGCAACACCTGTATCCTTTACAAGGAAAATTGATGATTCAAAACTAACGCCCTGCATGCAGAAGATTTTGGCTGCTTTAAAAACTCTATCTAAAGGCTCGGTTGCTAATATTGTAACTAAATTTGCGGGTAATACACCAGGTTACAATTGGACTGTGCAAGATGGGCGTTTGCCATCAAATACAAATGGCGAAACAAATAACTTATATGACTCCGAGACCGGAACAGTTACTACTACTTTTGATTCAAAAAAGTTTACTGGTGCAACGGACCTTTCAATAGCAAGAACAATATTACATGAATCTGTTCATGCGTACTTAGTTTCATTTTTTGGATACAATAGATTAAACGCGAATGCAACATATCCTACTATGTTGCAAGATTGGATGAACTCTAAGAAACCCAATCTTAATACAGTTCAACATAATGAAATGGTAAGAAGTTTTATTATCGATATTGCTAATGCATTAGAAGAATAAGGACGTAACAAGGGGTATAATCTCTCCCGTCAATTTTATGATGATATGGCTTGGGGGGGATTAACCGGTACTTCTGCTTTTAAGGCACTCTCGACATCAGAACAAGACAGAATTAATAACATACTAGTAATAGAACAATCAGGTCTGGATACAAATGGAGACCAGACAAAGCAATCAGGCAAACCGGGGGGATGTTAATTGAGAAATCCAACCGAATATATAAAAACAAATACTTAAAGAATGAAGAATAACGTAGTCATAACCTTTTTTGCATGCTGCTTAATTAACCAGTCCTGCAAAACACAAAATACGTTTTTAACAAAAAAGAATGTTCATAATTCTGATTGTGGAGGATTCCAGATTACTTATGATGGAAACTTAAATTCAAAAGATAGCATTCTTATATGGGGTACTGTCAAAGAATGTAAATTTGGTAAGAACGTACCATTTACCTGGATAAAAATATTGAATGAAAATGATAAAGTAATAGATACGGCTATAACCAATACTGCGGGAAAATTTAAAATGAGTGTCATTCCAGGCACATACAGCATATCTGCCTTATGTATAGGTACTGGTGAGTTTCAATCAGGATGTATAGATTTTGAAAAGGGAAATTCTTTTGAACTTAATATATTTCTAAATCGAAGTCCAAGCTCAAAGAATTGATGCTTATACTTGTAAGTTGAAATACGTTTAAAATTATCATAAGAAGGCACCGCTGGCTCCCAATTATTGGCGGAGGAGGTGGTGGAAGTTCCACATCCGCTACCTCTGGTGACGTAACGGTAAAAGATATCAAGAATAATCTTTCAAATTCATGTTTGCAGGCAATGCTTAATGCAGCGATCTCTAAGCAACTGAAAAGCTGGGTGGCTAACACTGTTAATTCGCTGGGGAGTAATGGTGGTAATTACGATTTTATCTTCAGAGAAAAGCCGGTTGGATCGTTTGTAAATGCTGATGTATTGGGTGAATTTGATCCCGTTGATAGCAAACTTGGCGGAGACACGGCGAACCCAAGAAAATATGGTGTTATCTACATTAATTTAAATCAGGATAGTTTGCCAGGCAAATCCAAAGAAGTTATTGCTACTGCCATTTATCACGAAATCATTCACGGAGTATTCGCTATCAACAATGTACCAATAATTCTTCAGCACGAAACAATGGCTGAGAGCTATCGTCAAAAGATAGCGGAAGGGTTAAAGGCTTTGTTCCCTGCTATGAGCGACGAAGATGCTAATGCGCTGGGATGGATAGGTTTGGTTAAAACGTATCAGTTTTCAAGCCTTAGGACGAAGGATTTTCAGAATAAAACTGGGACAGCTTTGGATATATTGAAGATTGCTGTAGCATACCAAACGGGACAAAAAGGAACACCCTCTGGTTGTAAATAGTTAAATAATTAGTAAATTTAGATTTATGAAGACCAAGCATTTTGTAGTGTTGATTTCTATCTTTTTTATGTTTACTCCATCTGGATTACATGCGCAGAATAAGTTATTAGATAATCAAATTGACACGCTGACAAGGTTCTTTTTTTCGCAAGTGCCCATGTCCCCCTCTTTTGTAATGGCTGGAAAATCAGCTCTTTTTGCCGTGTTGGTAACAGTTAACCAGAGCGGAACAGTTACTTCCATTAAGCTATCGGAGAATACTCCCAAAGAGTTTAAAGATAGTCTGTTAAAATTGAAACGGGCTAACGTTAAATGGTCTGCATTCCTGCGTGGACAACCTCCACGGAAAAAGTATGATTTGCTACTTACCATCTATGTGATAATAGAGGCAGTTTATTTTGGATTTGCAGCCCCTGAAAATGGTCGTGGTCCGTCGGATTACTTTGCACATATTTATGATTTCAATGACGCGAATTGTGACTTAAGCTCAGCCATTTTTGTGCCTCCTTTTTTTAAGAGTGCTTCGAATATAAGAATAGATGAGAGTCAACGACTAGACACTAATGATATATATCGCCCCGACAAAGTGCATCTTCCCGTCTTCCCTAGTGTCATCAAATGATCTAATTTGTCATCACTAATATTTAGAAAGCAAATTAGATCATTTGATGACACTAGAGAAGATACACTTTGCCGGGAGATACATTTATTTAAACAAACGTTCCGATGGATCTGTATTATTTGCGAATGGAAACGACCTTAATCGCGGATTCGCAGATAACATTCCGATAAGTTTTCACGATGCTTAGGTTGAAAAACCTTGGTATTAGTGATAAAAAATCAAACGGAGTGTTAAGATAACTGTGTAAACTTCATATGGTGATCTGATCAGTTACATCCCTCCCAATAAGATATTTTTAGAGGTATGAAGATCACATAAACTTCGGGTATCAGCTAACAATGAGAAGTGGGTGAGAATTACTTTTATATCCTTTATTCCCCGGTCCATTTATCCCGGTCGTCCATACTGAACTTCCAGGGGGCCATATTATTTTCAATGTTACTGAACATACCCGTCCATTCGGCTGGGGCACTGGATTCTTCCATTACCAGGTGGCGGCGCAGCTGGAGGATAATATCCAGCGGGTTGATGCTCACCGGGCATTCCTGTACACAGGCATTGCAGGTGGTGCAGGCGCGCAGTTCTTCTTCCAGGATATAATCGCGCAACAGGGCTTTGCCATCATCTTTGAAAGAACCGCCATTGGCTTTGATATTGCGGCCTACTTCTTCAAGGCGGTCGCGGGTATCCATCATTATTTTGCGGGGCGACAGGAGCTTGCCTGTAATATTAGCCGGGCAGGCGGCGGTGCAGCGGCCGCATTCCGTACAGCTGTATGCATCCAAAAGATTTTTCCAGGTAAGGTCTGTTACGTCTTTAGCGCCGAATTTAGGCATGGTATCGGAGGAGGGCGCATTGGCAGCCAGTTCCGGTTGCAGCATCAGCTGAACTTCATGTTGTACTGCGGGCATATTCTCCATTTCGCCTTTGGGTTCCAGGCTGGCATAGTATGCATTCGGGAAGGCGAGGATAATATGCAGGTGCTTGGAGTAGGGGAGATAGTTAAGGAAAGCAAGCACGCCTATAATGTGCAGCCACCAGCAGCCGCGTTCCAGCGCTACCAGCGCACTTTCAGACATACCGCTCAGCAGCGGGGCGAACATACCTGATATCCAGAAGTTACCGGTTGCCACATAATGCGTGGCGCCTTTTGCCTGCAAAGCCTGGTCGGCCGTGTTCATGGTGAGGAACAGCAGCATCAGCACTATTTCGGTGATCAGGATATAGTTGGCGTCCGACCGGGGCCACCCGTTCAGGTCCCGGCTCATGAAACGTTTCAGCTTTAATATGTTCCTGCGTACCAGGAAAATGGCGCAGCCGGCAATCACCAGTACGGCGAGCACTTCAAATAAACCGATGAGCACCGGGTAAACGGCGCCTAATACGGGAACGAATAAACGATGCGTACCAAGAATACCATCGAGGATGATTTCCAGGATCTCAATGTTAATGATCAGGAACCCCGCATATACGAAAAAGTGGAGTACAGCTACCAGTGGGTTACGGAACATCTTTTTCTGGCCAAAAGCCAACAGCAGGAGGTTTTTCCACCGCAGATCCGGATGATCGCTAAGGTCCTTATCACGCCCCAGTAATATGTTTTTCCTTATCCGGCTTGCCTTTTGGGCAAAAAGATATACCGCGGTTCCGAATAGGATCACAAATAATAATTCTTGTACGATTCGCATTAGCTCAGATTTGACTCCCTAATTTATGTCTTTTTTGGTTAAACGCGGGGGATCGCCTCCGGCGATGCGGAGTTTGTCTGACTCAGGATTAGAATGATTATGCTGATTAGCCTGATTTTTATTTTTTGTTAGTTGTTACTACAAGGTATTTGATTTTTTGGCGAAGTGCTGACTGCTAATGGCTAATTGCTTATTTTTGCACTCATGGAAAGCAGGAACATCATTCTAACACAGGATATCATTCAAAAGAAAATTGAGCGTATCGCTTATGAAATTTATGAGCACAACAGCGATGGTACCGATATTATATTAGCCGGTATCTGGGACCGTGGCGTGATCATTGCCCATAAGCTGGCTGCTATCCTGGAACAGATATCTCCCCTGAAAATCCATATAATAGAACTGCGCCTGGATAAGCAGCATCCCGGTGAAGTGATCGTATCCGAGGAAATAGACTTTAATAATAAAGTAGTGGTAGTGGTAGATGATGTGGCCAACTCCGGCCGTACCATGCTGTATGCGTTGAAACCGCTGCTGGAATTCCTGCCCAAAAAGATCCAGACAGCCGTGCTGGTAGACCGTAAGCATAAATCCTTCCCTTTATCCGTTGATTTTGTCGGGTATTCACTGGCTACTACTTTACAGGATATGGTGCTGGTGGAGATGAACGGGGAGGAGATCGTATCCGCTTATTTTGAATAAGGGATCAGAAATAAACGGCGTGCAGCCTTACATTCCCTTTTGAATTGATTTCAAAGGCAGGCGCAGGGAACTTCAGCATATTCAATACCTGGAATATCACTTTAACGCCTTTTTTGCGGGTGGGTATTTTCGTGAAATCCACATCCGGTGAAAGGTAGAACTGCCGCACACGCTGAAGCTGGCTGTAATCGTGGCGGATGCCATGTTCATCTGTCCAGGTGTTATCGCGGCCTCCTATCATTCCCTGTGAGCCGTATCCCACAGCTATGTTCAGCCATCTGGGGAGGCGGCTTTCTTTCCGGAAAGAATACAGGTTTACAGATAACCAGTATGTTTGCCCGTTATAGTCCTTCAGGGTCCTTTCCCAGAAAGTGGTGCCAAACAGCTGATCTGCTTTGTGCTGCAGCACGGGATCGTCGTAATGCCGGGGATGCGCGGAAAACTTAAGCTGGATGCGTTGTTCGTTCCAGGCAAGTTCCTGGCCGATGAGCAGGGCTGAGCCAACGGCGTTGGCGCCCATATCTCCCCAGGAAAATCCCCACTCGGAGGAGTAACCGTCCAGTACTTCCACCACCGACTGATAGGCAAACCCGCTTAGACCACCGATCCATATCTGTTTTTTTCGTGGTAACCCCGACCAGCGCCACATCTCCCGGCTGTATTTACCAATAAAGTAAGCGCTGAAAATATGCCCGGCTTTATCTACCTGGTTCCATTCTCCCATATCATTAAAAAAATGGAAGCCTTCCCTGGGGTATCCTTTATACCAGGCGGTATTGAGGGCTGCCAGTCCAGCGCCATAAAGGGCTGCAGTAGCACCACTAAGGATCCATACGCGTGAGGTGATGGTGGTATCGGGTATAGTGGAAAAAGGCACTTTTTTTTGTGCCATGCTGCCAATGAAAGGCAGTAACAGGATCAGGATAAGCAGTGGTTTTTTCATGCGGGCATCAAAACAATACCGGGAATGCTGAAAAGGGCGGAGTTCTTTTTTCAACATTCCCGGGTTGTATCATCATTCCAGATGACGAGGGCTTATTTCAGTTTCAGATCCTGAATAATGCCGTTTATCTTCTGATTCAGTTCAGCGGTCACCTTGTCGTATTCACCTGCGTTGGCTAACGGGGCGTTTACGCTGAAGTAAAATTTGATCTTTGGTTCAGTACCCGACGGACGGGCTGATATTTTGCTGCCATCTTCCAGTACAAACTGCAGCACATTGGATTTAGGGAGGTCCAGCGCTTTGATGTTGCCGGTTCTGATATCCCTGATCTGCTGCAGCTGGTAATCGTAAAGGGTTACAACCGGTGAGCCGTTGATGGTAACCGGTGGATTTTCGCGGTATCCGCGCATCATTTCGGCGATTTCCTCGGCGCCTCTCATGCCCTTCTTGGTAATGGAGATCAAACTTTCCATGTAATAGCCATAGCGTACATAGATGCCGATCAGCTGCTCAAACAGGGTTTTACCCTGACTGCGTGCATATGCGGCCATTTCACAGATCATGGCTACAGAAGCAATAGCGTCTTTATCGCGCACATTCTGGCCAATCATGTATCCGTAAGATTCCTCACCACCGCAGATAAAGTTTTCTTTTGGCTCTTTGCGGCGGATCAGGTCAGCGATCCATTTGAAGCCGGTGAGCACATTATAGCAGGTAATATTGTTTTTAGCGGCAAAAACATCGATCAGGTCGGATGTTACCACGGTTTTGGCAATATAGTCGTTTGCTTTGGCGAGGCCTTTGCTTTTACGGTTTTCCACGATGTAGTTAAACAGCAGTACGCCGGTCTGGTTACCATTGAGCAGGATCCATTCGCCTTTCAGGTCTTTCACGGCAATGCCTACACGATCTGCATCGGGGTCGGTGCCCAGGAGGATATCCGCATCCAGTTCTTTGGCTTTTTTGAGGCCCAGGTTCATGGCTTCGGATTCTTCAGGGTTAGGATACACTACGGTAGGGAAGTTACCATCCGGGGTAGCCTGCTCCTGTACAATGGTTACATTGGTAAAACCGTATTGTTCCAGCAGCTGGGGTACCTGGGTGATACCGGTACCGTGAATGGGCGTATATACTATTTTAAGATCGTGTTGTTGTTTGTTGATGTCCGGGTTGATGGACAGGCTGAGCAACTCTTTACGGTAGGCCTCGTCCACTTCTTTACCGATGAGGGTGATATTGGCTTCGCCGCCGGTCCATTTCACATCATCCGGGGAAACGATGTTCTCCACTTCACGGATCACGTTGTTATCGTGCGGTGGTACCAGCTGGGCGCCATCGTTCCAGTAGGCCTTGTATCCATTGTATTCCTTAGGGTTGTGAGAGGCGGTGAGCACTACGCCTCCCTGGCATTTCAGGTGGCGGATGGTGAAAGAAAGCTCCGGGGTAGGGCGCAGGCTTTCAAAAAGAAACACTTTGATATCGTTGGCAGCAAAAACATTGGCAACGGTTTCGGCAAAAAAGCGGGCGTTATTGCGGCTATCATGTGCAATGGCTACCTTGATTTCGCCGGTAAAGGTTTTTTTGAGATAATTGGCGAAGCCCTGGGTGGCCATTCCAAGAGTATATTTATTCATGCGGTTGGTACCAACGCCCATAATGCCCCTGAGGCCACCGGTGCCGAATTCGAGGTTACGGTAAAAGGCGTCGTTGAGTTCATCGGGGTTTCCCTCCTGCATTTTCTTCAGTGTGGCAACGGTTTCAGCGTCGTAATTACCGTTGAGCCATTGGTCTACTTTGCTTTGAATATTTATATCCATGGTCTTTTTTTTGTGAGCCGTAAGTGCTAAAATGGATTGTAAAGTAAAAATAAAAAAATGAATGTGTGAAATTACCGATTTCAAAATACATTGAAAATCCCTTGTATTGGTTAATTTTGCGGCCATGAGGCGGTATGAAGATACTTATAAACAAAAAGGATTACGTAAACAGCTAGTTGATAGTATCCGTCAGAAAGGTATTACAGATGAAAGCGTCCTGGCGGCTATTGGCAATATTCCCAGGCATTTTTTCCTTGATACGGCTTTTGAAAGTATAGCCTACGACGACAGGGCCTTCCCTATCGGGGAGGGGCAAACCATTTCACAGCCATATACAGTAGCCTATCAAACGCAGCTCCTGGAGGTTAAACCCTACGAAAAGGTGCTTGAAATAGGCACCGGCAGCGCCTACCAGGCCTGTGTGCTGGCTGAGCTGAAAGCCAATGTATTTACAATAGAGCGGCAACGCAAGCTGTTTGACCAGGTAAAGCATTTTCCTTTTAAAGCCCAATATCGCAATCTCCGTTTTTTTTATGGAGATGGTTATGAGGGCTTGTCTACCTATGCGCCTTTCGATAAAGTGCTGGTTACTGCCGCCGCGCCGCATATTCCTGAAAAATTACTGCAGCAGCTGAAAATAGGGGGGAAGATGGTAATTCCTGTGGGCGGGCAGGAGGTGCAGCGTATGCTGCGGATCACAAAAATCAGTGAAACCGAGAACGAGCAGGAACTGTTCGATAACTTCTCTTTTGTGCCTATGCTGGCGGGAAAAAAATAAGGCAGGGGCATGATCCCCTGCCCCGAATGCTGATCAAAGCCGGCCTGTGCCCTCTTTGGGCTTTTCTTCTTCTTGTTTTTCTTCTTCTTCCTGTGGTTTCTTTTTCTTGAACAGGTTTGGATCCATTTTCCCGAAGCGATAACGTATGTTCAGGCGGATAAAGCGGGTAGCGCGCTTCCGCTCGTAATCCTGTATGAAGGTATTGGTTTCATAATGAGAGCTGAACTGTTGTGAGTTCAGCAGGTCGGAAATATTGAGCGCCACCACCAGCTTTCTTTCCAGCAGCTCCTTACGGATTCCAAGGTCTATTCCGTTCATCGCCTTGAAAGTTCCCTGGGGCTGGATACGGGGGGAACGGAAATGCCCTCCCAGTTCCACACTAAACTTACCGGGTAAACGAAATTGCGTATTTCCATTTAAGCCGTAGCTGAAGTTTTCATTATTTACAGAAATGCTGGTCAGTTTACTGTACTCTACGTTCAGGTTGGCCCATACTTTCCACCATTTGGTGAGGTTTAGGCTGTAGGAAACATTCCCGCCCATATTCTGCTGGGTAGCCAGGTTCATGGGTTTGGTGGTGGTAACGCCGGAAATGGTATCCAGGGTACTGATGCGGTCTATATTATCGTTGGTTTGCGCGAAATAAGTACTGGTGCTCAGGTAATTATTGGTTTTCGGGTAATACACCGAATAGCTGATCTCAAATTTATGCGACAGGGCAGGCTGCAGCTCCGGGTTACCGGTACGGATATTCTGGGGATCAGAATTATTGATATACGGCAGCAGCTGATCAAAATTGGGCCGGTCTATCCGGGTGGAGTAGTTGAACACCAGGCTCTGGTTCTGGTTCTTCGGCATATTGTATTTCAGGAATACGCTTGGGAACAGGTTAAAGAAGCGGTTATTCACCGTGGTATCTTTGGTAAAGGAATATCCTTTGAGCTGCGATTGTTCAGCACGCACACCCACCTGGTAGCCGAGGTTACCAAAGGCATTGGCAAAGTTTATATAACCGGCGTATATGTCTTCCTCGTAATTATATTTATTAGACAGGGTTGGGCTTACCAGGTAATCGTCTGTATCCCAGTTGAACAGGGTAGCCAGGTAATCATTGTCGATATGCCGCATGGTGGCTTTCACACCTGCTTCCAGCTTGCCTTTTTTGCCTAGCGGTGAAGTGTAATCCGACTGCAGGTTCCAGAAGCGGTTGCCGTTTTTCCCTTTATTGAGCTGGCGGTCTGCATTGGGAAGGGTATCTACTGAAGCGATGTGATATTGTGTATTGTAGCTGCTTCCGCTGCTGCTGTTATTGCCGCTGTAGCTGATATAGGCGGTGAGCTCCTGGTTGGGCTTATCGAAAGTATGTTTGTAACTGAGATTGGTATTTTTATTATTGCTGCGGTTATAGCTGTTATTGGCGCGTTCCCCGTTGCGCAGCGATTCCATTTTCTGATCCATATAGTTCAGGAGGATATTGTCTTCATTCTCGCTGTGGTTAAAGTTCAGCCCTTGGGAGAGGGTGAATGTATTGTGGTCGTCCATGAAGAAATCAAATCCGAAACGGGCGCCGTTATTGGTATTGCTGTTTTCATTTTTACTTTTTTGGGAGAAGAACCATGTATCGCTGCTGTCTGCTACCAGGTTCTGGCGGAAGCTGTTCCCGCTGCCGTTCACCTGTTCATAGCGGCCGTTGTAGTTGCCAAAGAAGTTGAATCTTTTTATGCGCAGGCTGGCATTGGCGCTTCCAAAGCCTTCCCCGCGGGTGGCGCCGCCTACGTTGAACATCACGTTATAGCCGATCGCTTTGTCCTTTTTCAGTACGATATTGATAATACCGCCGCTGCCGTTGGCTTCAAATTTTGCGGAGGGATTATTGATCACTTCTACACGGTCTATACTTTCGGCAGGGATCATTTGCAGGGCAGTTTTAGCATCCCCGAAAGGAGAGGGCTTGCCATCTACATAAATGGTCACGCTTTTGCCGCGTAGTGTAATGTTATCATCGATATCAACATCCACACTGGGAATATTTTTTAAGATATCGGTTCCAGTGCCGCCTTCTGCATTGATCATATTTCCGGCGTCAAATACCTGCCGGTCTATCTGCATGGAAAAGGCCGGTTTTTCAGCTTTAATTTCCACGGCATTCAGCACTTTTCCTGCTGGTTGTAAACGGAGTGTGCCGGCAAGTGTATTTTTCCCTTCCGTTACCCGTACTGCTTTTTCCAGTTTTTCATATCCCATGAAAGTGATGCGCACTACATAGATACCTGGTGTAATATTATTGAGTGAAAAAGTACCTGCAGGAGAAGTATAAGCGCCGGTAACCATAGAAGAGTCTGCCTGTTTCAGCAGTACTACGGAAGCATATTCAATTGGTTTCCCGGTAACGATATCAGCCACTTTTCCCGTTATTTTCAGGGGAGTGGGAATTGGCGTTTGTGCGTTAACGTTATATGACGCAACGAACAGCACGACCATGAGTGAGAAAAAATTTCGCATGCGTGGATTTAGCAACTTTAATAATGATACAACAACAGCGTAAAAGTAACAGGAGTATGTTTAAACATCCACGAAATATGATGAGTGGTAGCTAAAAAAACATGGCCGGCAGAGTGCTGTAGCACTGCTAACCGGCCTGTGGTTTGCATTCACCTTCTTTAGTATGTTTTAGAAACTTTGCATAGGGTCTACCATTTGCGTGTCGTTTCCGGAGTCTCTTTTTTTCTTCTTAAACAGGGAGGCATCGAATTTCCCGAAGCGGTAACTGAAGTTGAGTTTAAGGATCCTGGATTCGCGTTTGCGGATGTAATCCTGTGCAAACTCAGGGGAGGCCTGGTTCAGCTCATACTGCCTGGTATTGAAAATATCGGATAAGCTGAGTGTTACAGAAGCGGCCTTGTTTTTCAGGAAATCTTTTTTTACGGCTACATCCACAGTGCTGAATCCTTTAATGGTGCCCTGTGCGGAGCTTGGGATCTGGTTAAACCCGCCGCCACCGCCTCCGCGGCCTCCTCCGCCACCTGAAGAAGGAAGTGCAATGGTAGGCGCCTGGTAAGTGGCGTTTACCTGTAGGGTAAAGTTGGCCGGTAGTTTTGTTTCAGAGTTTATTTTGGCGAACCAGCTGAAGCCGCTGTTATCATAGTTTTGTCCATTTGCGTTAACCTTCATATCTGTTTGATACAGGTTTACGTTAGTGGTGAGATCCCATCCTTTAAGCACCTGGTTTTTCATGGTAAGCTCAGCGCCGTAGGAGTTGCTCCTGTTGGCATTGATATACTGTGTGAGCAGCGTATCTGCTCCAATGGGCGTACTGATAGTGGAGATCATGTCGTTGGTATTCCTGAAGTAAACGCTACCCAGGAAGTTATTATTCCCCCAGTTTTTTACATACGACAGCTCAAAGCTGTTGGTATACTCCGGTTTCAGGTTGGGGTTACCTTCGCGTTGATTCTGCGGATCGCTGTAATCGCGGTAGGGAATCAGCTGGAAGAAATTAGGCCTGTTCACGCGGCGGGAATAGTTCAGCTGCAGTTCCTGGTCGTTCTTTAACTTTTCCGAAAGGAAGATACTGGGAAAGAATCCCGGTACAGGCCTTGTGGGCTTGTATTTGGTGCCCTCATTCTCACCGGCGTACACATATTGTTCCACACGTAAGCCTGCCTGGTAGCCAAAGTTGCCGATGGTATTGGCGAAGTTGGCATAACCTGCATAGATCTGTTCGTTGTATTTGTAGTTATTGGAAAGTTGTGGGTTGTTGATAAATTCACCGCTGATGGTATCTTTATCGTACACGTTATACATACTGGTATAATCGCGTAAAGTGGCTTTGGCGCCTAGTTCCAGCTTGCCGTTCTTCCCGATGGGATTAGTGTAATCCGTCTGGAAAGTAACGAATGTGGTTTTGCCGTTGGTGGTATTGTTTTGCAGCAATGCCTGGCCGAGTGGCGATCCCGCAGCGTTTTGCGCCTGTGTGAGATAGTCACCGTTGCGGTTATTTTTGCTGGTGTTATAGTTAATGTCGGCGGTCCATTCTTTATTAGGCTGTGCAAAGGTATGCTTGAAACTCAGTGTAGTGGTGTAGTTGCGGAAGCTGAAATCATTATTGTTCAGCCGGTCGCTGATACCGGTCACTGTATGATTTTTATCAGCAAAGGTGCTTCTGAGGTCTTCATTATTTTTAAAATCGCCCGCTACAATATTCTGTGAAATGGAAATAGTGTTCCTGTTATCGAGCATATAGTCCAGCCCGAACCTTCCGAACTGGAACAATGGTTTGCTGGTGCTGTTGCTGTTCTGGAAAAGGTAATTGGTATCCGATTTTTGGCCGTTGCTGTAGTTGCTACGGTTGGTGGTACCATCTGCCCAGTTCCGGTTGGCGTTGATATTATAATTGGCAAATACGTTGAATTTGCCCTGGCGGATATTGATATTGCCACCTCCGTTGTATTTGTTGCCGGTGCCTATACCTGCGTTCACGGCGCCGTTGAATCCTGCTTTGCGGTTTTTCTTCAGCACAATGTTCAGTATACCCGACATTCCTTCTGCATCATATTTTGCAGAGGGGTTGGTAACAAGTTCAACGCTTTCTATTGCATCGGCCGGGATCTGATCAAGAGTAAGGGTAGAGGGTTTACCATCTACAAAAATATTGGGAGAAGCATTGCGGACCGTAACGTTTCCATCGAGATCTATATTTACAGAAGGCACATTTTTCAGTACATCCTGGGCGGTTCCGCCCACGCTGCTCAGGTTCCTGTCTACGTTAAATACTTTTTTATCGATACCCATGGCAAATGCGCTTTTCTGCCCGGTGACCTCCACGCTTTGCAGTGTTTTTACATTCTGCTGCAATTTGATATTGCCAAGATCCTGTTCCGTAGCCTGTGGTGTGATACTTACTTTCTTTTGTACGTTCGTATAGCCCATGAAGTTAACACGCAGTATCATGGTGCCGAATGGGAGATTCTCCAGGCTGAAGTCGCCATTGGGTTTGGTAAGCATACCTGTTACCAGTGAAGAATCTTTTTGTCTTAACAACGTAACGGAAGCATATTCTATCGGCTTCCCTGTTTTAGCGTCCACCAGTTTGCCATATAAGTGGCCAATCTGAGGCATATTGGGTCGTCCCTGTTGTCCCTGTCCTTGTCCCTGCCGGGGAGCTGTAGATCCGGGCGCCTGTGCAAAAGCATGCGCCTGCCACAAAAGTATACCAGCAAGAATTGCGTAGCATTTTTTCATCTTGTCATTTTTTATCCGGACTTTCTTCTCAGATATGGACAAAAGTATCGGGGTGCAGGTATGAATGGTTTGAGATTGTGATGAGTGGAATTATTATGCGCAGGAAATCGCAAATATAAGCGCTAAGAGGTCTTAACAGTAGTTAACAAAGGGCGCTTATTAACAGTAGTTAACAGAGTGTTTTCAGGTGGATTAAAACAGGGAGATGGCCATGGTGATAAGCCCTGTAAGGAGGCCGCTGATGGCGCCGAGGAGTTTAAAACGGCTTAATTCCCGGCCGAGCAGGTTATGGGTAATGGTTTCCAGTTGTGCGGCGGAAATACCTGCTATTTTTCCTGAGACCATTTTCTCCAGGTTGAGGTCTTGTTCTACGTTATCGAGATACTGGCTGATCAGCACGGGGAACAGGGTGTCCAGTTCTGCTACCAGGTGTGTTTTTATCTGGTTTACAATGCTGTCGCCGATGAACATGGAGAGCACAGGCATTGCTTTTGGTAATCTTTCCCGCAGGAAGCTATCGAGGTGCGCTTCTACCAGCGGAATAATTTTTTTGATCTTCTCCGGGTCGGTCATTTTGCTTTTGATGTCTTCGAAGGAAAACTGTTGTGCTACCAATGTTCCTATACTATTTGCAAGTTGTGTTTGTTTTTTGGGAAACAATCCCTGCAGGGTGATAAAGCCCAGTTTAACGGGTTTATAAGGACGGAAAAGGAGGGTAACAGCCAGGCTATTGAGCAACCAACCGATGAGCGCAGCGATGAGGGGAAGGAAAAAGATCATTGAATGAATTGATTTTCACAAATGTAAAAATTCAGAGATCAAAAAGGAATAAAACAGACAGGGAAATGAAGATGATTGAAAATAAAAAAGGCTTCTTTTTACAGAAGCCTTTTTGCTTTTTGGGTGATTGAAGGGTTTCGAACCCTCGACCCTCAGAACCACAATCTGATGCTCTAACCAACTGAGCTACAACCACCATATTCAACGGTTACCCCGTTTTTGGGAGTGCAAATATAAGTGAAACTTTTATCTGGCCAATAATTTTTTTATACTTTTTAAAAATAAAAAAGGCCTCTTTTTACAGAAGCCTTTTTTGCTTTTTGGGTGATTGAAGGGTTTCGAACCCTCGACCCTCAGAACCACAATCTGATGCTCTAACCAACTGAGCTACAACCACCATTTTTAGTATTATTTCTTCGTTGGGAGTGCAAAGATAAGCGAAACTATTTTTAAATTCCAAATACTTTGAATAAAAAAAATTCAAGGAATTATATATAGATCATATTCCCCAAATGAAGCACCCGGCGCCCGATATTATGATCCTTTTCATTTGTTAATACCCGCCGGTAGTAACATTAACAAGCGCCTCTATTGGATCTTCCGGAAAAGATGTATCTTTGCGCACTTTCCCATTCCATTCCCATTTTTATAAGTGATTAATAATCAGTAGGATGTTAGTTTATGGCATCAGAGAAACTCCTGATTTCAGGTGGTTTAATGCCTTTTAGACCGGATAAGTTAACCAAGAGAGGAAAAATTTAACAAAATCCCTTTGCCAATAAATTAGTAAATAAGTATTAATATTTAATTGTATATACATTATGGATCAGCTTAAACTGAAGTTACAGGAGTACTATCAGCGTTACCAGCAAATGGACCAACGGGTAAAGCCTGGAAAGGAGGAGCCTGGTTTTGAGGACGTGCTGGACATGGAAAATGATATTCTTTCACAATTTGGATTGCCCGCATCCCGGCGCTTTGTGCAGATACTGCATGATTTTGTGCATCATGGTCATGTGAGCGACCAGTTGCTGGATTATGTAAGCAAGAAGTTGCGCACAGCTGCACGCAAGTACCTGCTGGCGCCTGTTATGTCGGACATTGACTTACTGGAAAGCGCCCGCGAACAGAAGCGCAGCGCTTACGATGTGTTGCCTGAACTGGGATACCCGGCACAGGAATATGCTTTATTTCTCATCGGTGAGCTGTTTTATCGCAGGAATATGGCCGCCGGCGATATCCTCGATGAATTAAAGAAAATGCAGCATTTCGACAGCTGGAACGACCTGATGCTGCTTAGTAAGATACATAACCATACCACTCATGAGCTGTATGCAAAACTGAAAAAACATGAGCTGCGCTTTATTGATGAGTTCATCCAGTTCACACGCCGCCAGGAACCATCCAGGCTGGTGAATAAACGCGCTACACCACTGGAAGACGGGTATACGCCTAACTATAAAACCATTACCAAAGTACAGGTAGAGGATATCATCTTTGACGAACAAACCACTCCCAGTCTGTTTGGTAAAATAAAAAGCGGCAGGGGATATGCCCGGATCACTATCAGCCTGGAGTTTTCAGAGCTGAACCAGATCCTTATGAGCAGCGATGAACTGGGCGTTGAAATCAGCAACCATATTAAGAAACGCCTGGCTAATCCTGCTGCGGAAAAACCAACGGTGATAGATATACGCGCTGAATTCGGTGATGTATTAAAGCTGGACAACTGCTACCTGGAAGTATATAAGCCGCAGCACAGGGAAGGAAATAAATGGGTGGAAGATAAAGATCACTTCTACTTTGTGGATAAAATCCTTACCAAGAAAGAATTTGAGAAACGTACCAAAGAAGCGGAAGTAAAACGTAAAATACAGGAATGCCTGGAGCTTATTGGCGGTTCCTATGTATACTATCAGCGCCTCCGCCGTTTGGGTATTACAGACGAGGAAGCCAAACTGCGTGCTGGTTTACAGGACGAGCTGTTGTTTAAATTGTCTTACTTCCTTAACAAAGTGAAGGAGTAAGCGGATTTTGTCTGACTCAGGATTTTGATGATTTCGCTGATTTTATTATTTTGGATTTAAAATGATTTGGGGAGATTTAAGCGGATACTTTCGCTTAAATCTCCCCAAATCATTTTAAATCATTTATAAAATCGAAAAAATAAAATCAGCGAAATCAGCGAAATCATCAAAATCCTGAGTCAGACAAAATCCGCGCAGAATTTTTTATGTTTACATAAAAAGAAGCAATGGAAGAACTTACTCTCGGTGTTGGCTCCCGGGTACAGCACGCACACTTTGGTCCAGGGGTTATTGTGGCGGTTAAATATGCCCAGTACCGCGTTACATTTATGGATCATGGTATTAAGATGATTGATAAAACAGATCCTTTATTTGAAGTGCTGGTTGCCGAAAATGCGACCCCGGAAGTGGAAACCACTTCTGATGTGGAAACATCGCTGTTAAAAATACTGCGCCTTTGGGGAGGTATTACGGAAGTGGTGCCGCTGGGTGATCGCTGGAGAGGCGGTCAGCTTATTCTTCAACCAGGGGATGCTTCACTGAAAGCAAAGGAACTGCCTATTGATACTTTCTTTCATAAAATAGTAATGCTGCGCGACCGTCTCCGTGTGCTGGAACAAAATATCAACAGCCATAAGGTGCTCACCGATGAAGAGAAAGTGAACATGCAGCAATACATTACCCGCATCTATGGTTCCCTTACTACTTTCAACGTATTATTCAGGGATAAGGAACATTGGTTCACGGGTGAAAAAAGCGGCAATGATTAATGCGCGTCTATATGATAGATCTGTTCCAGCTCCCAGCGGTATGCCTGGGGGAGATGATTGATAAAGATATTTTTTCCATCGAACGGGAACTTTTCATCGTAGCCTTCCACGGGGTATAAGATCACAGGTGTGCCTGCCGGCGTATAATTGTGACTGGTCACAAAATCCGGTCGCTGATACTCCGGCAGCAGCTTTTTTACCCGCTTGTAGGCCAGGCCGCCCAGTATACGCTGCATACGCCTGGAAGCCCTTTTGGCGGGGCGGTCCAGCCGGCCGTACATATAGCTCAATGCGCTCCGCACCGGCCATTTCTGCTTTTTTAATGTGCTTTTGATGTCGGTAAAAGGGCTCACCGTGTTGAAGTCGCGGGTTGTTTGCAGTGAGAAGGGTGTTTCCGGTACCCAGTCGCGCGTATTCACCACACGTAATCCCCATCCATCGCGGCAAATGTAATCGAAGTCGTATGCATAATACAGGTTGCCCGGCTTGGGCGCTGCACTGGCATATGTTTTAAAAATGATGTCCTTAGGCAAACCGGTAGTATATTGAAAATAAGAACGCATTAGGAAAGAAATAACACCACCCTGGCTATGCCCGAAAATGATAAATTCGTGTACCCCTTCCCGGTAGTAGTCATTAATTTTCCGGATCATTTCCGGTCCCATGGAAGCTACTGCCAGCATCCAGCCGGCGTGTACATAGGCCCTGGGATCTTCCGCCACTTTATAGGGCACTGAAGTGCTGTCGTTTAGCTTTACGATGCCTTGTGCAGGTATCATGCCGGCATAGAAATTCTCCAGCCATGAAGCTGCGGTGCCATTGGTACCGCGGATCACGATAATACCAACATTATCTTTTCTTTTCCACAGGTCCCAGCGATTTACCAGTCCCGATTCAGCAGAGCGGTATACCAGCTCGCAGTCGCGGGGCGGTGTACTGGTTACTTTGGTCCATGGCGTATCCCTGGAACGCTCGGCCAGCTTCAGTAATTCACCATATTCTGCTGCATTGAAGTGGGGCGACAGATGCTGTGCAAAGCAATGACATCTTATTGAAAATAAAATTAGAAAACAGAACAGTGAAACACGAAACCCCATAGAAAATAACAAATTATAAATGACCAATGACGAACGAATAGTAACAAAAGTGCCGCACTTTAAAATAAACTAAAACAATTAAGATAATACTGTTGTTCTAAATGCGTTTAACTTTCAGCCTAAATTACTTTAAATATGGCAAAGAGAATTGAGCATGATTTCCTCGGGGAAAAAGAAATTCCTCATGATGTATATTACGGCATTCAAACGCTTCGTGCAATAGAAAACTTTCACATTACCGGTATTCCCCTGAAGGTAGAGCCTATGTTTGTACAGGCCCTGGGCTATGTTAAAAAAGGTGCAGCCATGGCTAACCGCGATCTCGGCGTGCTCGATAAAAATATAGCAGAATATATTATTAAGGCAGCAGACCGTGTGATTGCCGGTGAGTTCAACGACCAGTTCCTCAGCGATCTTATACAAGGTGGCGCGGGCACATCTGTAAACATGAACGCCAACGAAGTTATTGCCAATGTAGCGCTGGAAATGATGGGCAAAGAAAAAGGACAGTATGAATTCTGCCATCCCAACAATCATGTGAACTGCTCACAATCCACCAACGATGCTTACCCTACCGCCTTCCGTATTGCACTGATCAATAAGCTCACTGGTTATAAAACCACCCTGGGCGACCTGGCAGATGCATTCCATGCGAAAGGGGAAGAGTTTAAGGATGTACTGAAAATGGGCCGTACCCAGCTACAGGACGCAGTGCCCATGAGCATGGGCGATGAGTTCAAAGCGTTTGCCACTAATATCAATGAGGAATTGTCGAGGGTGGAAGAAAGTAAACGGCTTATCTCTGAAATCAATATGGGAGCTACTGCTATCGGTACCGGTGTGAATACCCCCAGGGGCTATTCTGAACTGGTTACCAAGCACCTTTCGGCTATCACCGGGCTGGACCTGGTGCTGGCGGCTGATCTTATTGAAGCCACTGTAGACACCGGCGCATACGTACAATTGTCTGGTGTGTTGAAACGTACTGCCGTAAAGATCTCTAAAATATGTAATGATCTCAGGCTGCTTTCCTCCGGCCCACGTACAGGGCTAAACGAAATTAACCTGCCGCCTATGCAGCCCGGATCCTCCATCATGCCAGGGAAGGTAAACCCGGTGATCCCTGAAGTGGTGAATCAAACGGCCTTTTATGTGATCGGCGCTGATCTGATGGTGACGATGGCCGCGGAAGCAGGACAGCTGCAGCTGAATGTAATGGAGCCTACCATCGCTTTTGCCCTTTTCACAGCTATCACCTATATGAACAATGCCTGCAGGGCGCTGAAAGACAAATGCGTGGTTGGTATCACTGCCAATGCAGACCGCACCAGGGATATGGTGATGCATAGCATAGGCATTGTTACGCAGCTCAACCCTATTATCGGCTATGAGAAATGCTCCGCTATAGCACGGGAAGCATTGGAAACGGGCAAGTCTGTACACGACCTGGCAGTAAAAGAAAAGAAATGGGTAACACAGGAGAAGTGGGATGAAATTTTCACTTTTGATAACCTTATAAGGCCACAGTTCATACAGTAGCGGATTTTGTCTGGTGCGAATTTTGTCTGACTCAGGATTTAGATGATTTCGCTGATTTCGCTGATTTTATTACTTTGGATTAAAAATGATTTGGGGAGATTTAAGCGGATACTTTCGCTTAAATCTCCCCAAATCATTTTTAATCATTTATAAAATCTAAAAAATAAAATCAGCGAAATCAGCGAAATCATCTAAATCCTGAGCCAGACAAAACCCGCGTGTTTAGAACTCCTGCTCCAGGTGTCCTACGCTGCCATCTTCGCCAATGCCTTCTGCTACGAGGCGGAAACGTTTGGTGAAGTCGTTGTTATAGAATTCCACCCTGGCAGTATGCGTGAGCGTGTCTATCACTACGTTTGGATTCCAGTAAAGCGTGAGGCGTTTATCAGGTAGTGCGTGCACTTCTTTTTTCACGGAGTAGTCTGGTGAATAGAATTGTTTCACGATCTGGTAGCCGGCTTTTTTATATAGCTTGAAGCCCCGGATGCTCGGATCATTTTTGGGCGAGTTATCGCCACCTTTTTTGGTGTATACAGCGATGGCGCCGTTAGCGCCGCCGAAGCCACCCATAAAGGGAGGGCGGAATACTTTAATGAGCGCAATGTCCTGGATGGAGAGGGTGCTCAGCATACTCACGTCCGATTGCATTTCATTGAGGTATAATCCCGGTGCGCCTCCACGCCAGGAGAGGGTTGGATTGTTATAGTCGCCCGTAATCTGCAGTCCAGCTACTTTTGATTGCAGGTATTGGAATACGTTGAGCGCAATAGGTGTTTCTTTTGTTAGGTCGAAAGTGTATCCATCGCCGCCGGAGAACATGCCGGAGGTATAGCGTTTCTCCGTGGTTTCTTCCGGCTTCACTTTTTTCGCATTTACATTTACTTCCTGCAGGTATACTGTTTTATTGTTGATAGAACGGTTCACCTTATTTCCTTCTGCGGCATTGGCAAGGAATTGTTTCAATGCATTATTATCCACCGCAGGTGGTACCCGCAGCGGGAAAGGAATTTTAATTTGGGTAGGGCGTTCAAAGAAGTGATTGTCGAACTTCACATTCACATCCACTCCTTTTTTTACGAGGTCGTTGCCCTGGTAGTAGATGTAGGCGGTATCCGGGAATATCATGTTGGCCATTTCAAACTGTCCTTTATCGTTGATGGGTGTAGAAGCAAACATGGAGGAGCTGTCTATCGGCAGGCGGATGATCATATCCAGTTTACCGGTAGGCATCGGGCGTCCATTGAGCATGGTGGCTACACCTTTCATAAGCAGACCTTGTTCGTAAGGGAACCTTACTTCAGGGAATTCGTTGTTAACAATTTTTTCCCAGCTGAACCGTCTCCATCCGTTGGTCATCATTACGAGGTCCAGTGCTTTCAGTGTTGAATCGGCATCGTTGCGGAAATACCAGGATGGGTTATAGATATATCCTTTGATGTCGGAGGTAAGCAGGAAGCTGGAAATGATATTGTTCGAGTTTTTATCTACCGGCACCGCGTCCGCATCCGTGATGGATACAGAGATATTGGTTTGCATAGTGTCGGGCAGTCTCAGTTCAAAAGCATTCTTTGTTCTCGGTTCTTTATGGATATCAGCGTCCAGTACATCTATCTGCATCAGATCATTTTTACGGACAAAGGCCAGTCGCTCTGCGAGCGGCATACCTGATTTCGCAAAAAGGGTGATCTGGACAATACCAGAGGGGAGATGATCAGCTGGAATAAATCCGCTGATGCGGCCTTCCCCTGCATCGAGGTTGGCTTTGTATACCAGCTGGCTGCCCATCTGGCCAATGATCACCAGGTCATTTATGGAAGTATCGGTTACATTGCCGAGTACGGCCTGGTAAAATATGCGGTTACCTTTATTGAATACCTTCAGGGAGGCGCCGGCGGCTACTGCAGCGGGAAGAGACACTGTTTTTGTTTGGCCCCTGCTGCTTTTTACCGTTGCCTGGAAGATGTCCTGTGCGTTGGCAGGAGTGATTTCAAAGGAGCCCATACCGTCATGTACGGTTTTGATCACTGCGGTGCTGGCGCCTTTGGCGTCTTTTACGGCGCCTGATATCTCTATCGGGTACCCGTTGTTATCGATAGCTTTAAATGCCACTACGTTTGGCTGGCCTACGATCAGGTTGCCACCTTCCGGGAAAAACTGTACTGCAAAGTCGGGAGCGGTGGCGCTGTCTGTTTCCGGCTGTGTTTTCTTTGAAGGGTCAAAGATCTCGATGGTCCGGGTATAACTGAAGGCGGGATCGAAGTTGAGCATCCAGGCGGTATAGGCCCGGAGCTGATATACACCTGCTTTTTGGGTTTCCGGCAGATCGAAGTTACCGGGTGCGCCGGCGTTGCCAACGGCAAACAGTTTCTTCTGCACAATGTTGTTATTTTTATCCAGCAGCTCCACATACAGGTTAGTAGCCGTAGTGGCGGGCATTCCCTGTAGTGTGAGGTAGGCTTTGAACCAGATGGTTTCGCCGGCTGCATAGTAGTCCTTATCAAGATGGAGGTATACCTTTTCGGCCGGGTAACGGCTGCCGAATGTTTGTAATGCCTTTATAATGCGGTCGGACCAGTCAGTAGGACGCGTTTGTATAGCTAGTGCACTCATTACGCCGCCTAACATCACGGCTGGTATTATCCATTTCAGAAATTGTCGCTTTTTCTTCAGGTTCGATTGCATGCAATATAGTTTGAGCGGGTATAATATATGTCAAAAATATAAACTTTGGAAGATTAATCAGTAAGATTACGGCAGGTTTGTTATTATTGCGTGTTCAACCTACGGTTTTAACAAGATTTTAATGAGCTCAGGAAAGAAACGTTTAGTGATAGCTGGCGGCGGTGCTGCCGGTTTTTTTTGTGCAGTGAACGCCGCGCGGCTGAGCCCCGGGCTGGAAGTGGTGCTGCTGGAAAAAACGGGAAAGCTGCTATCGAAAGTAAAGGTAAGTGGGGGCGGGCGTTGCAATGTTACGCACAATGCACCGGATATTACGTACATGGCTAAACGCTATCCCCGGGGGCAGAACTTTGTAAAGAAATCCTTTTCACGCTTCTTTGTGCCCGATACCATTGCCTGGTTCAGGGAAAGAGGTGTATTGCTGAAGGCGGAAGAAGATGGCCGCATGTTCCCGGTAACAGATGATTCGCAGACGATCATCGACTGCCTCCTGCGGGAAGCAGATAAGTACCATCTTACTATACGCACCAATACAGAAGTTACTTCCTTTAAAAAAGACAGCGACGGGCGCTGGCGCCTTCAATTGCAGCAGGGATCGGACCTTGCGGCCGACTATTTATGCATTGCAGCCGGAGGCTATGCGCAGGCGGCAAAATTTGCCTGGCTGGAACAAACCGGGCATAGCATCGTACCACCGGCGCCATCGCTGTTTACCTTCAATATGCCGGGCAACCCCGTTACCAGCCTGATGGGAGTAGCCACCACTGCGCAGGTAAAGGTAGCAGGCACTAAACTACAGGAACAAGGCCCTTTGCTGGTCACCCACTGGGGTATGAGCGGCCCTGCGGTATTACGGTTGTCGGCCTGGGGAGCCAGGGAATTGCAGCAGTTACAGTATACCTTCACTGCTATTGTAAACTGGATCCCTTCCTACAATGAAAATACCCTGCGGGAGCAGTGGCAGGACCTGCGCTTTGAACTGGGGAAGCAAAAGATATACAATAAAAACCCTTTTGGACTGCCGCAGCGGCTCTGGCAATTCCTGCTGCAACAGGCAGGTGTGGGGGAAGAGATGAGATGGGCAGACGTACCGGCGAAAGATCAGAACCGTTTGATGAAACTATTGGTGGGCATGGAGTTCCCGGTGAAGGGCAAAACTACTTTTAAGGAAGAATTTGTTACCTGCGGGGGCGTTGCCCTCAGCGAAATAGACCCGGCTACCATGGAAAGCCGGCTGGTACCCAACCTTTTCTTCGCGGGAGAGGTAATGGATGTAGACGGGATCACGGGTGGTTTCAATTTTCAGCACGCCTGGACCAGCGGGTTCGTTGCGGCCAGCGCGATTGCAGCGCGCGCGGATCTTGTCTGACGCGGATTTTGTCTGACTCAGGATTTAGATGATTTCGCTGATTTCGCTGATTTTATTACTTTGGATTAAAAATGATTTGGGGAGATTTAAGCGAAAGTATCCGCTTAAATCTCCCCAAATCATTTTAATCATTTATAAAATCTAAAAAATAAAATCAGCGAAATCAGCGAAATCATCTAAATCCTGAGTCAGACAAAATCCGCGTCAGACAAAATCCGCGGTGGTCATAACCTGAGGTAATGAACTCCCGGTTCGTATTCCTTTTCAAGCGCCTGCAGCAGGTGATCGAAATCCGCCGGTTGCCGCAGGAAATCCACTTTGGTGGTATCTACCATCAATGTGCGCACAGGATGCTGCTTGATATATTGCATATACATATCGTGCACATTCATCAGGTATTCGTCGGGTATCTGTTGCTCGTAGGAGCGGTTACGGTGACGGATATTCTCCTGCAGTTTTGTGACCGGCGCATTCAGGAATATCAGCAGCTCAGGTTGTACCAGCTGCGGATTAATAATGTCGAAGAGCTTCTGGTAAAGAGAGTATTCTTCTTCCGGCAAATTAATTTTTGCAAACAACAGGCTTTTTATAAACAGGTAATCGGAAATGATCACATCGCTGAAAAGGTCCTGGGACTGCAGCATTTCCTTCAGTTGTTTATACCGCTCTGCCATAAAGAACAGTTCCAGCGGAAAGGCATACTGCTGCGGGCGTTCGTAAAAAAGAGGGAGGAAAGGATTATCTGCAAATTCTTCCAGTATCAGCTTTGCAGAAAAATGGGTAGCGAGCATATTGGCCAGCGTAGTTTTGCCGGCGCCGATATTCCCTTCTACCGTAATGAATTTATAACGCATGAAGATAGGTTTAAAATTTAGTCCTGGTAACGGTTTGCCGGTAATGTATCCGGGCAGGATGCCGCCAGCTCCCGTACCGTTTTATGTAACACCGGATGCATATAGTCCGGTATTATTTCCATCAGGGGCACCAGCACAAACTGCCGCAGGTGCATCCGCGGATGCGGTATTTTCAGCTCCGGCAGGGAATGAATGCTATCATTAAAAAAGATCAGGTCGATATCAATTACCCTGGCCCCCCATTTTTCCTGGCGGATACGGCCTATCTTTCTTTCTATCTCTAACAGTGTATGCAATAACGTTAGTGCATCCAATGGTGTGCGGATCTCAACCCCCTGGTTCAGGTAATCCGGTTGATCCACGGCTCCCCAGGGAGCGGTCTGGTATAAGGCTGAGGTTTGTACTACCTCTCCGGCTGTCTGAGCGATCAGTTGTACCGCCTTTTGAAGGTTCCCGGTACGGTCACCCAAATTGCCACCTATAAGTAATATTGCTGTATTCATGTATATTTCAAGTCTCAAAAGTAGCCATATTCCTTATTTTTGAAAAAATGTATCTTTCCATCTCAGTTTCATCTTAACCAAAAAGTATGCGTTTCTTTAAAGTTTTCCTGGCCGCATTCCTTGCATTCGTAGCATTTACAGCAATATGCTTCTTTATATTGCTGATAATGATAGGTAAGGCCATTACCCCTGAAAAGGTAACAATTTCCCCCAATAGCGTACTCGTGCTCGAAACAGGGCAATCGTACAACGAACAGAAAGTAGTTAACCCATTGGGAGCCCTGATGAATGATGAATCTGCAGAAACGCCGGGATTATACCAGGTAGTAAGACTCATAGAGAATGCTGCAGGCGACGACAACATTAAAGGCATCTACCTGAAAGTAAACGGGAACCCCAACGGCTTTGCCAGCACAGAAGAATTGCGTAATGCCCTTCTCCGTTTCCGGAAGTCCAGGAAATTTGTGTATGCCTACGGTGAAGTAATGGACCAGAATGCCTATTACCTGGCCAGTGCGGCAGATAAAGTATACCTGAACCCCAAAGGCGGGGTGGATTTTACCGGCTTTGCCAGCCAGATCATGTTCCTCAAAGGAACCCTGGATAAACTGGAGATCAAACCGGAAATTTTTTACTGCGGAAAATTCAAAAGCGCCACAGAACCACTGCGTGAAACACAGATGACAGACGCCAACCGTATCCAAACCACCCAGTTCCTGGGTGAACTGTATGGCACCTTCCTGGAAGGCATCAGTGCCGTACGCAACATTGATACAGCTACTTTGCACAGCTATGCCAATGAAAACCTGATCCAGCAAGCCAGCGATGCGCTGAAATATAAACTGGTAGACGGTTTGAAGTATGATGACGAAGTAACGGCAGAACTCAAAAGCAAAACAGGCATCAAACAGGACGAAACAGCCAACCTGGTGACACTTGGGAAATATAACAGTGGCACCGATCTTTCTTCCGGCAGCGGAGATGCTCGGCTGGCCCTGATCTATGCTGAAGGGGATATTATTAGCGGCGAATCAGAGCGTGATAAAACCATTGCAAGTGATGACTATATCCGCGAAATCCGCAAAGCCCGTGAAGATAAAAATGTAAAGGCCATCGTGTTCCGTGTGAACTCCGGCGGTGGCAGCGCATTGGCGTCTGAAGTGATATGGCGCGAACTCTCACTGGCGAGGAAAGTAAAACCGGTGGTAGTATCAATGGGTGATTATGCTGCCTCCGGCGGATATTATATTTCCTGCATGGCCGACAGTATTTTTGCAGAGCCCAATACCTTAACCGGTTCTATCGGTGTATTCGGTGTGATGTTCAATATGCAGGACTTCTTCAAAAATAAGGCAGGCGTTACCTTCGACGGTGTTAAAACTGCTCCCTATGCGGATCTCGGCTCTGTTGGCCGCCCGCTTACAGATGCAGAGAGGCGTTTTATACAGAGCGGTGTAGACAGTATCTATGCATCTTTCAAATCCCGCGTGATAGCGGGCCGTAAACTGGCTCCAGCTATTGTGGACAGCATTGCACAGGGGCATGTTTGGAGTGGCTTAAGGGCAAAGGAACTGGGCCTGGTAGACCGTATCGGTGGTATCAACGAAGCGCTGGCGTGTGCAGCAAAGCTGGCCAAGCTATCGGAATACCGTTTAAGGGAATTCCCGGAGGCAAAAAATCCCCTGAGCAAACTGGCCAAAACCTTTGGAGGTAACATGCGCACGCAGATGGTGAAGAAGGAACTGGGCGCCAATTATGAAATATACCAGCAGATAAAAGATGTTCAGCAGCTACACGGCGATATCCAGGCGAGAATGCCGTTTAAGTATAACTTCTAGGTGATCGCAGCGGATTTTGTCTGACTCAGGATTAAACTGATTACGCTGATTACGCTGATTGGATTTTGTAAATGATTAAGAAGATTTGGGGAGATATAAGCGGATATCGCTTTTATCTCCCCAAATCCTTTAAAATCAGAAATAATCAAATCAGCGTAATCAGCGTAATCAGTTTAATCCTGAGTCAGACAAAATCCGCGTAATTCGCCGAAGGCGAACCATTTTTTCCTAAAAGAAGGGAAAAACGTTGTAGTTTTACCGCCGGTTTTTAAAATAGCAGAATCAGATGAATGGAGCGAAGTACAGCCAGTTGAGGGCCATGCTGGCCATTACCAAAGGAAGCCTGAGAGGTATTTTTCGCAGCCCTTCCGCAGTAGTGTTCAGTTTGGGATTCCCGCTGGTATTTATCCTGGTGTTTGGGTTTATTGGAAAAAGCACTGTTTCCGTTAAAGTGGGGATTGACAGGCGCACTGATATCAACAGCAGGTATTACCAGGAGCTGTCGCATGCCGGTACGCTGAAACTGGTTACCGACCAGCCGGAAGCAGAGATGGAGGATGATCTGAAGAAAGGCCGCCTGGTGGCTATCCTGAACATTGTGCCAAAGGAAGGGGCCAACCATGTAACTGCATACGACATTAATATCCGGACTTCTACCGCCTCTGATGCCGCGAAAAAGATAACCCTGGTATCCATCCTCAAAAGTATTGCCGGCAAGCTGGACGACGAAACTTATAAACGCCCTACCGTAGCCACTTTTACACAAACAGAGGTGCCGGGGCGCGAATTCAAGACCATCGACTTTATCCTGCCCGGACAGTTGGGCTTTGCCCTGATGAGCGCCGCCGTTTTTGGTACCGCCTTCCTGTTTTACAATATGCGCCAAACGCTGGTACTCAAGCGTTTCTTTGCCACGCCGATCAAACGTACTTACATTGTACTGGCGGAAGCATTGAGCCGGATGATCTTCCAGCTCATCAGCTCCGTGGTGATCATTGCCCTGGGGCACTTCGCTTTTGGTTTTACGCTGGTGCACGGCTTTGCCACTTTTCTGGAAATGCTGGTATTGTCTGTATTCGGGCTGCTGGTATTCATGGGTTTTGGTTTCGTGGTGAGCAGCCTGGCAAAGAACGAAAGCACCATTCCGCCACTGGCCAATATTGTTACCCTGCCGCAGTTCCTGCTGGCAGGTACCTTTTTTCCGATAGATTCCTTCCCTGGCTGGTTGCAGCCGATATGTAAGATCATGCCGCTCACCTACCTGATAGACGCCCTCAGGAAAGTCGCCTTTGAAGGGCTGCATCTTTGGAATGTAGGCTGGGAACTTGCCATCCTTACTTTATGGGGTGTTGTCGTATATGCGGTAGCCGTGAAAGTATTCAAGTGGGAATAAGGCGATTTCGTTAGCTTTGTGGGATCTAAATCCAGTCACATGCAAGCCTTTTTCATTATCCTGGGTGCGTTTATTGTCCTTGTGCTGGGGCTTTTCATTTTCAGTTTATTCCTGTCTCCCGCCGTTAAGGTGGAACGTTCGCTGGTAATAACGGCTGCGCCCGGGGATATTTTCCCGCTGCTGAACGTAGTACGCAACTGGGAGCTATGGTCGCCCTGGAAAGAGCAGGACCCTGCCGTTAAAATCACCTACGGGGAAAAGGAGAGTGGTGTGGGCGCCGGTTACAGCTGGGAAAGCCGTAACAGGAACGTTGGCAAAGGACATATGACCATCACAGAATCCAAACCGGACCAGCAGGTAGTTACCCATATCGATTTTATGGGCATGGGCGCTACCAAAGGCTATTTCCGCCTGGATCCGGTAAATGGCGGTACCCTGGTCACCTGGGGGATGGTATGCGATATGGGGCAGCACCCTATCCGCAAAGTGATGGGGCTGATGATGGACAAATGGGTAGGGAAAGATTTTGAGAAAGGACTGGCAAACATAAAGCGGCTCCTTAAAGGATAATATATTTTTCTATGCGGTTTATTAAGTTGTTACTGATCGGCGTGATCATTTTAGGCATGGTGATTTTCGTACTGTCGCTGGCATTTCCCTCTACTGCAGTAGTGGAGCGTACCGGCGTGATACAGGCGCCTATTGATACGGTGTATGCACATATCAGTAACCTGAAAGCCTGGGATACCTGGAACCCCTGGACCCGTCCTGATACCA
Organism: Chitinophaga sp. OAE865; assembly: GCF_040546735.1. Classification (NCBI taxonomy): domain Bacteria; kingdom Pseudomonadati; phylum Bacteroidota; class Chitinophagia; order Chitinophagales; family Chitinophagaceae; genus Chitinophaga; species Chitinophaga sp. OAE865. The sequence continues at coordinate 3,020,153 of NZ_JBEPOF010000001.1, forward strand.
CTGCCACATTGGTGTATTCTGATCCGCCATCAGGAAAAGGCGCCTGGTACAGCTGGAACGGAAAGCTCAACAGCGGAAAGGTAACGGTGCTCGACAGCGATCCGGCAAAAGGAATGCATTATTTGCTTGATATTAAAAGCGTGCGGCCGGTAAACGGGGGAATAGAGCTGAAACCCACCGCAGATGGAAAGGCAACGGCGGTTTTCTGGCATATGGAAATTAAACTGGGCATGCTGCCCTGGTGGAAACTGAGAGGATTTGTTGCAGACAGGGTATATGGACCGGCCATGAGCAATGGTTTGACAAAATTGAGCCGTATTTGTGAAGCAAAATAATATGGAGTTATTTTACCATTGATCCAATAGTTTTGCCCGCGATGGTTTTTATGATTTAAATTGTTACCGTATCTCAACAACTTCTTACAGAAAAAACTAAAAAAATGAAACATTTCTTTTTGGCAACCTTATTTCTGGCCTTTACCAGCCTCGTTTTTGCTCAGGAGAAGGCTCGTAAAAGCCCCCACGTTACAGTAGAAGCCAACGGTATTAAAGTAGTGTACGGACAACCGTCCAAAAAAGGCCGCGAAATTTTTGGTAAACTGGAACCATTTGGTAAAGTATGGCGTACAGGCGCTGATGAAGCCACCGAAATTACTTTTAATAAAGACGTGGTATTTGGTGGTAAACCCGTAAAAGCCGGCACTTACACTTTATTCTCTATTCCAGATCCTAAAACCTGGACCGTTATCCTGAATGGTAAACTGGGGCAGTGGGGCGCATATGATTACGATAAGAATAAAGGACAGGATGTAGTTTCCGTAAAAGTAAAACGCGAAGCACTGTCTACCCCGGTAGAAAAACTGACCTTCACCTTACCCGGAAATGCCGTGGTATTTGAATGGGACGATACTAAAGTATCTGTACCGGTTAAATAATTTCACCGGAAAAATACCAGGGGCACAGGCATCAGGCCTGTGCCCCTTTTTTATGACTATGATAAAGTGCCCAGCAGTTCGTGGATACTGTTGTATACTTCGTTCAGCTGCTCATTGGTGATGCAGTAGGGGGGGAGTATATAAAGGGTATTGCCAAGTGGCCGCAGCATCACTCTTTTAGCCCGGAAAAAACGGTGCAGATCATCTGCCAGTGCATTCGTGTAACCATCGGCGTTAGCAGTTACTATTTCAAAGGCGAGGATGGTGCCCAGGAGTCTTGGATTTTTTATTACCGGATATTTGCGCAGCTCTTCCAGGAATGCCGCATGCTTTTCGTGTATACGTTCCCGGTTTGCCATGCAGGCAGGGTCGGTAAACAGGTCGAGGCTGGCCAGCGCTGCGGTGCAGGCCAGGGGATTAGCGGTAAAGGAATGGCCATGAAACAGTGTTTTCAGCTTATCGCTGGAAAGAAAGGCTTCATATACTTCAGCGGTGCTGGTAGTTACCCCCAGCGCCATGGTGCCGCCGGTGAGCCCTTTGGAAAGACAAATAATATCCGGCAGCGTTTCCAGGTATTCCATCGCAAAGTTTTTCCCCGTTCTGCCAAAGCCCGTCATTACTTCATCCGCAATCAGCAATATATTTTTGCTGGCGCAAAACCGGAGCAATTGTTCAAAAGCGGCAGCATCATACATCACCATACCACCTGATCCCTGGAGCAGGGGCTCAAAAACAAATGCCGCTATATCTTCCGGTTGCAGCGCAGTAATATTGTTTATAATCCGGGAGATGTTTTCCGCCGTAGGTACTTCTATGAACTGAACATCAAACAGGCGGTCATCAAAAACGCGGGTGAACACACTTCTGCCGCTTACGCTCATGGCGCCGAAAGTGTCGCCGTGATAGGCGTTGTGAAAGGCCAGTATCTTATGTTTAGGGATGCCTTTGTTGTCCCAGTACTGGATGGCCATTTTGAGCGCCACTTCTATGGCAGTGGAGCCGTTATCTGAATAAAAAACGCGGCGCTGATTGGGGGGAAGGATCTGTAACAGCCGTTCTGCCAGGTTAACCGCCGGGGGATGGGTATACCCCGCAAAGATGCAGTGTTCCAGCTGTAAGGCCTGTGCGGCCAGCTGCTGGGCAATATGCGGGTGTGCATGACCGTGAATATTCACCCACCAGCTGGAGGTGGCATCTATATAGCTGTTATTGTTTTCATCGAAAAGCAGCGCGCCTTCGCCACGCACAATACCAATAGGTGCGGGAGCTGTTTGCATTTGTGTGTAGGGATGCCAGATCACGTCCAGATCACGGGCCGACAAAGAAGATGTTTGCATAGTTGCTGGCTGTTGGTGCAGCCGCGAAGGTACTATAAAAGGGGATTATGTTTTCCTGTACTGCCCGAGTATGTTCAGCAGATCCTCTGCTGCATAAGGTTTGGGCAGCATATCCTTTACACGGAGATTAGCCAGCCGTTCTGTTACCTCCGGCATAATATCGGCCGTTAATACGATGATAAAGGCATCCGGCTGCAGGTGCTGGATATGGGGAATGGTTTCATAGCCGTTCATTTCCGGCATATGGAGGTCCAGTATGATCCCGTCAAAGGATTGTTCCTGCATTTTTTGCAGCGCCAGCCTGCCATTGCTGGCGGTTTCAATCTGCGCCCCTGAGTTCTTCAACTGTAGCTCAAGGATACGGATATTGATGGCATTGTCTTCCACCACCAGTAATTTCATGTTTCTCAAATATCCCACCCGTTGTTTGTTTTGCGGATGTATGTCTCCGCTTTTGGTTTCCGGTATTGCAAAACTGATATCAAAGCGGAAGGTAGTGCCTTCGTTTTTTTTACTTTCCAGGATAATATTACTGTTATGAAGTGCCACCAGTTTTTTGGTAATGGCCAGTCCCAGCCCCGTTCCGCCATGATGGCGGGTGGTGGCGGAATCTTCCTGTACAAACGTATCAAATATCTTATCCTGCATTTCCGGGATAATACCTACGCCGGTATCCTTTATTGCAAAGGAAAGGGTACAGGTATCTGCTTCCGTATTTATCCGGTGGACTTCCAGTATAACCGACCCCGAACCGGTAAATTTGATGGCGTTGTTCAGCAGGTTGTTGAGTATCTGCGATAATCTTACCGGGTCGCCCTTTAATGCAGGAGGTAAACGATCGAGCCGGGTCACCAGGTCAATTCCCTTGCCGGCGGCCATGGGCTGGTAATTCCGTATAATGCCTGTGAGCAGTGCTTCAGGGTCGAACGGTATGTTTTCAAGTTCAATCTTTCCTGATTCCATCTTACTGAAATCAAGGATATCATTGATGAGGCCCAGCAAATGATGCGCGGAAAACTGAAGGTTGTGCACCACTTCCGCCTGTTCCGGAGCAGGATTTTCCCCGAGGATACCGGCAATACCGATAATGGCATTGAGCGGTGTACGGATTTCGTGGCTCATTACTGATAAAAAATCACTTCTCGATTGTGCGGCTTTCTGTGCACTATCGCGGGCAGCGGTGAGCGCCAGCTCGGTATCTTTCTTATCCGTAATATCCATGATAATGCCCCTGAAATGCGTGAGCTGGCCATGATTGTTATATACAGCCCTGCCGATGGTACGCATCCAGGTTTGTTTTCCTTTGGCAGAAATATGCCGCAGCTCAAGGTCGTACGGCGTTTTATGAGCTGTCATTGCCTCCCTGGCAGCAATATAAGCTGGCTGGTCGTCGGGGTGCCAGAAAGTAACAGCGGAATGAAAGGAGACGGGAAAATCGTGTGGTATCTCTCTTAATTCGTATACTTCACGGGTCCAGTAGGTTTCCCCGGTGACTACATTAAATTCCCATCCGCCCATTTTCCCCATTTGCTGGCAGATGCCCAGCAGCTGGTTGCTCCGGCGTAGTTCCGATTGTGCCTGTAAATAATTGTTATTCTTTTTTTCTAATTCGGAGATATTCCGGATCATCAGCAGGATACGCCTGGGAGCGGGTGGTTTATCCTTTATGATCCGCATCTTCAGCTGGTACCAGTTTTCCGGTCCCTGCCGGATATCAGGATATACATACTCCTGGTCTTCCCCGGTTTGCAGCAATTTGTCGGCCACCCGGTCAAACGCGCCGGCATGTTCGCCAAGTGCTTCCCGGATGGTTTTACCGATCACTTCTTCCCTGGGCCGGAACAAGAGGCTGTCGTTACTGCACCATACCCTGGTAAAGATCTTTTGCTCATTCATCTCAAATAAGATATCATCCAGGGTAAGCATCAGGGAATCCCATTCGGATTTCAGCCGGGTGAATGCGGATTGCAGCTGTCGTGTTTCCTTTTCCCGGGCAGCATGATAATGATAATGCCCAAGTACCTGCAACAGGGGCTGCAGGAAAACAGCGGTATCTGAATAAGCGCTGCTGCCGGCCAGTCCTATCACCGCCATTACCTGTTGCTGGTGTATCACCGGCAACCCGATAAAGGCCGGTGTGGTATCGTCTGCGGGAAGAGCCAGGGGCATCCCGCTGTTGGCTACCTTCTGCAATGCGGGGGTAAAATTCCATCCGTGTTCGGGCGCATGATTGATAATGGTAATAGTATGCAGTTGCGGCGGCGTATTGTTTTTCTTTAACTCCCCCACAAAACCGTAAGCACTTACTGTTAGTTCCATCAGTTGTCCTAACATTTGCTGAACAGCATGATCGGGATGTTCCTGCAATCCATAGTCTGCAGGAATACTGCCAATGATATTCAGTAACTTTTGCTGACGCAACGCTGCAGTAGCCGGCATGAGCGTGTTGGTTTTATTTAATGCAAAAAAAGAGGCCAGATTATGAAAGCCGGGGTAATTACATTGATACCGGGGAAATAAAATTAGGGAATTAACGGGAGAAAACGAACAGGGAATTGTTACCGGGAGCGGAGGCTGCTCCCGGTACAGTATTATTTGCCCATGCCACCGTTCTTAAACAGTGAATAGGCGGTTTGATAGTTGGCGATGCTGTTTTTGAGAAGACTGCTGTCCATCGTAGTGGCGCGTTGCTCATTGCGTTCCATGTTCCAGCTGAAGCACTGCGCTTTCTGCTGTGGGCTCAGGATGAGCAGTTTCCCTGGTTCCAGGTAGCCGAGCTTTTGATAGGTGCTCACCATGGCGCGTGGCCTGTAACCGGGGAGGAGCACATTTTCTCCATAAAATTTACTGTTGTAGCTCCAGTGCAGCATTCCCAGCAGTGTGGGATAGATATCTATCTGGGAGCACATCACGCTGATTTCCTGTGGCGCTATGCCGGGAACATTGTACAGGATACAGGGGATATGATATTTGCTGATCTCTATTTCATTTTTACCGGCGCTGCTGGCGCAGTGGTCGGCCACGAAAATGATCACAGTATTTTTAAACCAGGGTTTGGTGCGGATCTTTTTCAGGAACTGTCCGATGGCGTAATCGGTATACTTCACGGCACCATCGCGGCCACTGCCGGAGGGAATATCTATTTTGCCGGAAGGATAGGTATATGGCCGGTGGTTGGAGGTGGTCATCACAAAATCATAGAACGGTTTGCCGGCGGCATATTTCTGGTCGGCGCTTCTGATAGCGGCGTTGTAAATATCCTCATCGCACACGCCCCAGGCATTTTCGAACTGCACTGCGCTGTCGGGGATGTTGGTACGGGTAGTGGTAATATGATCATCCACCAGTTTATGACGGAGCCGGTCGGTAATGTCATAGCCGTTGTTGCCAAAGTATTTGTTCATGTTATCAAAGTAGCCGTCGCCGCCATAAAAGAAAGTACTTTCGTATCCTTCCTTTTCAAAAAGCTGGCCTACAGAAAAAAGGTTTTCATTCTTTTTCCGGCGAACAATGCTTTGTCCTGGTGTAGGCGGAACGGCCAGTGATAATGCTTCCATCCCTCTTACGGTACGGGTGCCGGTGGCATACATGTTGGTGAACAGGATGCTTTCTTTGGCAATACTGTCCAGCACAGGAGTAATATGCCCGGTGTTGCCAAAGCGTTCCATAAAATCGGCGCTGAAGCTTTCAATGGTTACCATGATCACATTGGGCGTAACGCGTGTAGCCGTATCCGTTATACTCCTGTAAATGCTGTTGCCACTGGCAAGGTAGTGGCTGTCTGGCGATTGCAATAGTGTGCGTAACCGGCTGAAAGCGCTGTTATCATCTTCCAGCAGGTAATATTTATCGTAAGCCAGTTCATTATTCAGGTAGGCCGATACAAAAGAATAAACGCCTGCCTTGGAGAGCTCCTGCGCATACCGGTTCTTGCTTTTTTCGGCCCAGGTATTATTGATAAAGAAGATGTGCAGCAGCATTAACCCCATTAATACGGCGAAGGTGAACAGGCGTTTCAGGAAAGGCGTGTTGGACTGGAAGCTGTTGCGGAAAGTGCCCCGGCGGATCAGCACCCAGGTAATGAGCGCAGTGAATAATAATACGCCGCCTATCAGCAGTGGCAGGGGGTACGACTGGTTTATATTGCTGATCACCTCATAGGTGTAAATGAGATAATCAACTGCAATGAAGTCGAAGCGACCTGCATATTCTCCCCAGAAAGTAAATTCTGCAAAAAAGGAAAATACCAGGATCACCATTGCCAGGAAAAAGCCGGTATAGGTGAATAGCCGGTTAAACAGGGTATTGTTCAGCCGTTGGGGTAAGAGCAATAAGTACAGGGCATACCCAATGGTAAAAAATAAGGCGACCCCGATGTCGTAAATAAGTCCTTTGCCGTATATGACCGGTAAATGGGACAAGTGAAGCCCGGATTGAGGAAAAGCCCATATGAGCAATGCAGTTCTAACGAGGAATGACAGGATCAGGAGTACGGTACCAAAGCCAAACAGTACGGCGTACCTGTTTTTTACAGAATTCATGGTGTATAGAAATTAAAGACCGCGAAGGTACACTGTTCCGTATAGATTTAACTAAAAATTAACTTTCAATGACATATTCATGATTCTTCCATCTACAGGCCCCCACAGTGCTGCAAACTCCGGGTGTGTGACGGTGCCGGTAAACAAGGGGGCGTTTTTGCCCTGCCTGGCATCGAAAAGATTTTCCCCGTTCAGTACCAGGGTAACGTGTTCCCCGAACTGCCGGGAGATCATGGCTGCCCAGAACCAGTAGTTGGGAGTTGCCTGGTTGTTATCGTCGTATTGGTGGCCTATCCAGCTGTTTTCAATCCCAAAGCGCCATTTGCCCTCGATATCGTATGCAAGGGTGCTGGCAAACTTATCCTGTGGTGCAAAGGCAATATTGGTACGGGCGGTGTTATTGTACCGCGATACAGTATGGTTATATCCCAGGTAAAGCTCCAGGTGATCAAGGGCAAAGCGGAGGTAAGTATCCGTACCCAGGCTGTTTACGGCATAAGGCATATTCTGCAACAGGTACATGCCCTGGCCACCGGTTTGCAGCACTGGCAGGATGGGGTCTTTAATGTGGGTATAATAGAATGCCTGGTTCAGGGTCATATCTACCTGGCCTATACTGGTATGGTAATTCCCGTCGAAGTTGATACCCTGGCTTTTTTCAGATCTTATACCGGCGCTGAGGGGCAGCAGGTAGCGATAACCCAGGGTTTGCGTTTGTGCGGTAAAAACAGCCGGGGATTTATAGCCTGTACCTCCGCTGAGGCGGATGGAAAGGTCTTCTACCGGTTTATATACAAAAGCCAGCCTTGGTAAAACGTACCATCCGAATTTATTATGATAGTCGGTGCGGAGCCCCGCTTCTGCCATCAGTTGGTCGGTGATCCGGAATCCGTCCTGTACAAAAAGGCCGGTGGTGTTGTACTGGTAATTGCCCAGCAGGGTGCTGTCGCCTTTGGCCCGGTGGTATATTTCGCCGGTATTGTTGATGCCGGCTACCCAGTCGTGCCGGCCGCTTGTTTTGTGATAGGAAACCTCTCCGTAGGTGCTGGCCTGGTTGCCCAGCAGGGCAAAGGTTTCCACATTGTTCTGCAGGTGGTAAAAGCTGCCCACGCCTTTTACTGACAGGGTGCCGCCACCCAGCTCCTTGCGGGTGAACTGGAGGTCTATACTATGTCTTTCGTTGTTGTTGATCTCTGTATACCGGTGTACATCGGTAGGGGAATGGTCGAGTACCTGCATGTCGCCGCCTTCACGTTTTTCAACAGTACCGGTATATCCTGCCACGAGGGTGGTTTGTGGGCTCAGGTACCAGAAAAAACGAGGGTGGAGCAGGTATTGCCGCAGGCGTGGCACATCACTGAACCCGTCTTTATTTACATCGGTAGCGTTTTGCGTGGTAACGCCGGCAAACAGGGTAAGACCTGTTTTTCCCGTATTTTTCTGCGTAGTAAGCATTGACGTTGGTTTCCTTTAATGTACTACGATTAACCAGCATTGTTAGTTCCGGTTTATCTCCCGGTGTTTTGGCAATAAAGTTGATGATGCCGGCAATAGCGCCACCACCGTAGAGTGTGGAAACAGATCCCTTGATTATTTCTATTTGTTTGAGGTCCAGCGGCGGGATGGATAAAACCCCGAAATTCCCGCTGAGCCCCTCGTATACAGGCATTCCGTCGCGCAGCAGCTGGGTATATTTCCCATCAAGCCCCTGCATGCGGATGGCGTTGTTGCCACTCACGGCCGAGGTGTTCTGAATATGGATCACTGAAAGGTCGCCCAGGATGCTGGCTACATTCCCTGGTTTGATACCGCTTTCTTCTATCATGTCTTCTTTTCCCAGTACTTCTACTTTCATGGGCAGGTCTTCAATGTGGCTGTTATTCCGTGTAGAGGAAATAACTACTTCCCCCAGATCCGACACCCTGCTGATGGTATCCTTAACGGGAACGGGCACACGATTTTGTGCATTCATTGTGCCGGTTGCGCTGAGGAGAATTGCCGGTACCATGTATTTTATATGCTTGTTCATAGCACAAATAAAAACATCGAATCTGGAGCAAATCTGATCGTGAGCGCGGAGTTTGTCTGACTCAGGATTAAACTGATTACGCTGATTTGATCACTTTGGATTTAAACTGATTTGGGGAGATTTAAGCGGAATTTATCGCTTAAATCTTCCCAAATCTTTTAAAATCATACAAAATCCAATCAGCGTAATCAGCGTAATCAGTTTAATCCTGAGTCAGACAAACTCCGCGTAACCCGGAAAGTGTGCTCTCCATTCATATAAGCGTAGTCAACACTGAAGCCATAGGAGTCGGCCATTTTTTTGATGATAGCCAGTCCAAGCCCGTTGGAGTTAGTGTAGTTGCTGTTATGCTTTTTAAACCGCTGGAATAGAACGTTGCCGGGTATTTCAGGCAGTTGGCTGGTGTTGGAAACGGTAAATGTATCCGTTGTAATGCGGATGGTAATATTGCCCTGCGTATAATTGTATTTAATGGCGTTCCCCAACAGGTTACTGACCAGTATATCGGCGAGGGCAGGGTGCAAAGGCCAGGGGGATGTGGCAGCCATTTCTTTGCGGATCTGCAGTTCTTTTTCTTTAATCAGCTCTTCAAAAAGCTGCAGGTATTTTTCAACAACCGCGCAAAGATCCGGTTGTGCTGTTACGGGGTATTGCTGGTTTTCTATTTTAGCCAGCAGCAGGAGGTTGTGATTGAGGCGCGACAGGCGTTGCAGTTCTTCATAGCTGGCAAGGATACTGTTCTGTTGTGTTTCAGAAAGCGTATCATCCTGTAGCAATAATTCCAGTTTGCTTTGTGCGATGGCGAGGGGCGTTTGCATTTCATGGGCCGCATCTTCCGTTAATTCCTTCATACTGGTATAATCGCTGTGAATGCGGGTGGTCATGCTGCCCAAAGCAGCATTCAGCTGGTTAAATTCATGGGTGGTGGTGCGCTCAAAAACAATGGTTTCAAGTTTGTTCAGCTGCAGCTTTTGTATTTTGCCGAGCGACTGGTAAAACGGTTTCCATACACTTTTGCTGATGAGCCAGTTGGAAAGCAGCACAAATAACAGCAGGCCCCCAAATGCTGCCAGCATTACATGAATGATGTTATTTACCAGGTCATCTTTTTCAATGATCGATTTACGCAGTACCAGTTCATAATTTTTATCATTTACATGGATCACCTGTGTAAGCTGCCGGAAAGGAGCGTAGGTGTTTTCCGGTTCCTGGTAAATGTCTACACTTTTCAACTGATGTTTGCTTTGTGCAGCATTTTCCGTAGGGCGCAGGATGAATTCCGGTGTATTGATACGGAAAATGGGGTTATCCACACGGGCTGTATCGAGATAGCGCATCCACTGCAGCTTGTCGTTCACAAGTTCTTCATCTGTTTCATGTTTTATCTCTTTGTTGAATTTTGAATACAGGTAAAAGGCGCCTGCTGTAAAAACAGGTAGCATGATCAGCAGAAAATACAGTGTTGTTTTAGTTAGCAGTTTCATGTACACAATCTGTTTTTAATAGTGTTACCCAAAACGGTAACCGGTTCCATACACTGTTTTGATATAATCTTCCCCACCGGCTTCCAGCATTTTTTTCCGCAGGTTTTTAATGTGGGTATAAATGAAATCGTAAGAGCCGGCCTGGTCGTATTCATCGCCCCACAGATGCCCTGCCAGCGCCGATTTGGTAACAACCCGGTGCTGGTTGGCAATGAAATACAGTAACAATTGGTACTCTTTTCCAGTGAGGGTAATGGATTGGTTGTGTACCAGCACCGTTTTGGAGGCGGGCCTGATAGTGATTTCATGAAAAGTGACCGTGGTATTGCCGTCGAAGTTTTTACGGCGTAAAATAGCATTTACCCGGGCATTGAGCTCCGACAGGTGGAAGGGTTTGGTGAGGTAGTCGTCGGCTCCAAGCTCAAGCCCGCTGAGCTTATCTTCCAGGGAATCCCTGGCAGAAATAATGATAACGCCCGCGTTGGATTCCAGTAACTTCAACTCTTTTACTATATCCAGGCCGTTGCCCCTGGGAAGACCTATATCTGCCACTATACAATCGTAATCAAATTCATTGACTTTGTCAATGGCCTGCGGGAAATCCGCCGCCAGCTCGCAAATATATCCCTGGCGTTCCAGGTAATCCTGTATGCTGGCCCTGAGCGCAGGCTCATCTTCTATAATCAGCACTTTCATGCGCTAAAAGTAGGTATAATTCCTAAAGGAATTCTGTAGTGAAGACAGGTGTTCCGGATGGCAGCGGTGGCCTGCTTTCAAAGGCCCTGTGAGTAGGCTTCCATATGATGGAATGCGTATCAGGAGGATTTTGGGGAGAAACATCCCCGGTCCGGTTTTTCGTCATTTTTGCGTTATATGAAAACTGTACAGGCCCTGTGTATCGTAAATACATTACCGATATCATACCTTATCATATGGGCATTCTATGAGTAGTTATTTCAAAATGATGACAGATAGGCTACTGCCGAGGAAGATACCCCAACCGGCTGTTTCCGGGCGGAAAGCGACAGATGATGATACAAGGGAATTGTGCGCATTGATGGATAATATACCCAATGCAAAATCAGTAGCGGCCATGTACCGGCACCTGATGAGCAAGGGCCGGCTAACGGAACACTATACCAGCGGGGATCCTGGCAGAAGATGGCTGGAAGTGGAGCAGTTGGTGCTGGACAGAAATATGAGGCGTAAAGAGAACCGGCGCAGGCTAATATGGATGGTGCTGATCTTTATGGCTGCGGGCATTGTTTCCTATTTCAGTGGTGCTTACCTGCTGACCAAGAAAAAAGCCCCGGCCAACGCAGGCATTACAACAAGTATGTTTTATACTTTTTTGTAAGATAAAAAGTAATGAAAAAACAACGTCCCGGTAACCATTGGCTACCGGGACGTTGTTTTTATTACCTCGTAATATTATTTTCTTTCCGGCATTTTCGTGGTCAGTGGTTTTTCATTGCGCAGCATCTTTGCTGCTTCCCCGGTTAGCCACAGGTAATGATCTGATGGTTTACCGTCTAAATTTATAAATGGGGTGGTGCTGCTCACCGGCGGCTGGTCACTTGCTTTAAAGATGGCCGTGGCTTCATTCACTTCATCAAACATAGCTACATACAACATGGTGGCGCCGGCTGTTAAGGCAGTGGAAATCTGCTGCCAGTAAAAGCGCCCGCCCTGACGGGGGATGGAGCCTACGGGTTTCACATCGTCCGGGAATTCATAGCGGCTTAAGTTATGCCAGCTGAAGCCGGGATATACACAGGGCACATATTCGATATGATTGGCGCGGCACCAGGCCAGGTCATCGATAAGGTTATCACGGAACCGGTCCATATCGTTATGCAGCAGCGGGGAGTAGCGTTGCACCGTCCATGGCAACACTATATCCGCCTGTTTGATGATGGTATGCAGGTAAGGGTCCGGCAAACAATCCGCGTTCAGGTTGCGCCATGCAGTAGGCACACCCAGCATAATGGCGCAACCGCCGTACACCGGGTCATTTTTCAGGAAATCGATGAGCCGTTCCAGGCCGATATTGCGGAGGTTATAAGGGCGATCGGGAAAACCAATACCCCAGATGGCTACCACCGGTTTACCGTTTTGCTGCAGGTAAGTTTTAGCGCCCGGCTGATTGGTTACCTTCAGCTGATCCACCAGGTACTTCCAGTCTTCAATAATAGCGGAACAGTCTTCCCCATGGGCGCTTAACCCGGAAAGATCATACATTACGGCAATAGCTCTTTTGTATTTTGAAGCGGCAGCGAAGGCATTTTTCAGGATAACGGAAGAGATGCTGTCGCGGTGTTTGGCATTATTAAAAAAACGTTGCATGAATACGCCGTCTACCCCATATTGCTGCATCCATTTAAAATGAATATCCACGGTGCTTTTATCGTAAGAGCTGAAGAAACGTGCAGCTTGCCCGTTGGCCAGCCTGAAAGGAGTGGCATATGTTTTTTCATACTCGCTCACATCCGGCCACATATCTATACCACTGCGGGTTTCATCGCCATAGGAAAAGCGGCGTGCGCCGGAGCCATCGCCTTCGGCCCGGAACCATCCCTGGTAACCGGCCATCACCAGGCCATGATAAGTAGGGTACTGCGATTCCCTGCTGTGTTTCAATTGAGCCAGGGCGGTTATGCTCAGCAGGGAGAGAAAAGCTGTTAAAATACGCTTCATATGTATACTGTTTGTTATTAACGTGGAAACGGTTGCTAAAAAGAGGAGAACCCGGCTTGCCCGGATTCCCCAAAGGTTTTGCATTCACCTTAGTTGTGTACCGGCATCAGTGCCGGAACAAGGTGCAAGTAAAGCGGGAAGGCCTAACAGGAGCGTTAACAAAGCATTAATTGCAGTAATTAATAGCCAGTTAACGCTATTAATTTCAGGAAAAGATCTATTCTGTTACTTTTAAAAGAAAATCAAAGAGATTTACGGTGGTTTCCAGTTGTAATTTTTTGCGGAGCCGGTACCGGCTGATCTCTACGCCTTTTACAGAGATATTCATGAGCTGCGCAATTTCCTTGGAGCTTAAATTCAGTTTTAGGTAGGCGCACAGCTTCAGATCTGTGGATGAGAGAGCCGGATATTTCTTTTTTATGATGCTGAGAAAATTATGGTGTACTTCATCAAAATGCGCAGCAAATTGTTCCCAGTCGCTGTCGCCTTTCTCCGCGTCTTCCAACAGCCGCATAACCGGTTTGAAATCGCCTGCGGCGCCGGGTAAGGTATTTTTTTTCAGCAACAGCAGCAACTCCTCGCGAATGCGCGCCACCAGCTTGCCGCGGTTCACCATATGCATAGTAATGGTGGCCAGCTCCTTATTCTTCAGGTTTACCTCGGATGCCAGTTTATCATGTTGAAGGGTGATAAGCTCTTTCTCATTTTTATAAAGCTCCAGCTGGTGGAGGTAGTGGAGTTGTTTTTGCGCGGCCTCATGCTGAGCTTCCAGGTGCTGCAGGCGTTTCCTATGTTGCCGGAATAGCCACAGGAGGAGCGCAGCGGCTGCCAGCAGGTAGCCTGCATATGCCCACCCTGTTTGATACCAGGCTGGTAATACTTCAAAAGTATAGCTCACCGTTCCGGAGATGTTGCCGGTATTATTGCGGGCCCTTACGGAAAAAGTATAGGTGCCGTAAGAAAGATTGGTATAGTCCTTTTCTGTGCGCGGCGACCAGTCGGACCATTCCCGGTCCAGTCCACTGAGCTTGCAGCTGAATTCAATGTTGTTTTTCTGCGGGTATACATTGGCGGCGTACTCAAAGTGGAACGAGTTCCATTTTTCCGGCAGGCGTACCAGCGGACGTTGCCCTGCAGGGGGAACAATGTATCCGCCAAATATCAGGCTGTCTTTCGGAGAAAAGGCGGTCACGCTGCTGAGCAATACGCCCAGGTGGGTGCCGGCATTCATATATTCCCTGTAGTTGATATGATAAACGCCTTTACCGGAGCAGATAAAAATATTTTCTTTATCATAGGGATAGATATAACCGGGACTGGTGCCTGCCTGGGCCGGCAGCCCGGGAAACCAGGTGATGGAAAAATAGCTGCTGTCGGCAGGATGGTTGAAATCCACTACGCCGGTGAGCTGGTTACTTACAAACCAGATGTTACCTTCTTTATCCTCTGTGAGATACCTTACAGGCATCTCTTTAAAAAAAGGTTTAAAATAGGCAGATGGCTGCATCCTGCCAGTGGCGTTGTTGTATTCGTACACGCCTTTTTCGGTGGCTATAGCAATACGGTTCTTCACCCGGTACACAAAGTTGTTGGTGCCGGCAGGTAAACCGTCCTTTTGTGTAAAAATGGTTTTACGTATTACGGTTTTTTTGTCGGCGGACAACTCCATCCGGAATACGCCCCTGTATGGGTGCGAGCCCCAGATGATGTTATGATCGGCGGCCAGGAAGCGCATAGATTCATAAAGGCTATCCAGTTTTACTATATTTTCCGGTTGCGGGTTTTTGGTATAATTCAGCAACAGCAAACCTGTATAGGCGCCGGCCAGCACCAGTTGCTCAAGGCGCGCATCGGGCTGCAGCGGCAGGAACGACCAGATGCCCTGGTTGCCGGACAGCTGGATGGCGCTGCCGTTGCTTATCATAAAGGCGCCGTCCTGGTGCCCCATGAGCAGTTGTTGGTTTACTTCCTGCAGGCTCCATACCTGTCCCCTGGTGTTTTTTATTTCGGTGAAAGTGCCGCTGTTGGCGCTGAGATCTTTTTCCTGTGGATCCAGGGGAAGCGCAAAGAGGCCATTGGAGGTGCCTACATACAGCTGATGGTTAAAAACAGTGATGGCGCTGCCGGATACCTGGCTGTTCCGGTCGGGATAGATATGGTGCAGGGGGCTGCTGTAATTCACCAGGTCGATCCCGTTTTCAAGCGCCAGCCAAAGGTTATGGTCCTTGTCAGAGAGGAGGCTGCGGATATTATTGTGCTGCAGTCCCTCACTGCGGGAGAAATGCCTGAAAAGACGGCCCTGGCCGTCGATGATAAACAGGCCGTTACCGGTAGTGCCGATGGCATATTGATTATCCGCAATTTTCACGGCACAGTTAACACGGTCGTTGAGGAGGAGAGGATCAATACCGGTTTTATACGGGGCAAGGATCTTATTGTGCAAGAGGAACAGGCCATTGGTAAGAGAGGTTACCAGCAGGGTATCGCCGTGGTAAGGCGTAATGCTGCTGATCCGCAAACCAGTGGTGGGTACGTTAAGACAGGCCGGTTCCCATTTCCCGTTTTGCAGGATAAGCAATCCCATGCTCCGGTCGGTAGTATATAACAACCCGTTGGCCCATGCCATCATCAGCCATCCGCCCGGTGCATCAAAGAAAGTGATCCTGTTTTTTTTAAGCTCAAAGATGCTTTCAACGGTTCTGAAATACACTACATCTCCCGAAATAATAATATCCCAGATATCAGCAAACTGGTGACCAACGGGAGGAACCAGGTGTTTCAGGGAATGATAGACCAGGTTGCCATCGCTGGAGGGGAAAAAGTAACCGATTTCATCATGACCGCCTGCATAGATCCTGCCGCTGCTGTCAAGCGCAAGGGATCTTACTGCGGCCTTATTGGGTAAACGGTGCAGTTTCCAGTACCGGCCGTTGAAGGTAAGCAGTCCATCGTTGGTAGCCATATACAGAATGCCGTTATTGCCCTGCCGGATACAGTTCATACCGGCGCCGGTATGAAAATCATTACTGTTGTAATTAATGATTTCGGGGAGACCGATAGTATGCTGCGCCCCGGAACGCTGAGGAAGGCCGGTAAGTAGTAAAAGGAATATCAGGACTCTGTACATAGACAAAAACAAAATAGGTTTTTTCCATGAAAATTTTCGCTGTAGTGGTAATGTAGTGGTGCTAACCGGCCGGGATCAATTGATTTTCAATACTGGTAGAGGCAATGTTTAGGCGGAAAAGTAGGGGTTAAGTAGATTAATCCGGATATTTGTTTTCACAGGAACAACGATCCGTTATCTTATCTTCCTGTATCCATAACCCGAATTTTATGTCAGCCAAATCCAACAGATTACTATCAATTGATGCCTTCCGCGCTATTACGATGTTACTGATGATCTTTGTAAATGATGTAAGCGGCGTACATGATATCCCGGCCTGGATAGAACATGTGCGCGGCGATGAAGACGGGCTGGGATTTGCAGACATCGTGTTTCCCACCTTTCTTTTTATTGTGGGGCTTTCCATTCCGTATGCTATTGGTCACCGTATTCAGCAGCAGCAATCCTTTATTAAAATTGAAACGCATATTATATTAAGGTCGCTGGCGCTGATTGTAATGGGTTTTTTTCATGTGAACCTGGAAAGTTACAGCAGTGCTGCTTTGCTGCCTTATGCTGTTTGGGAGATCCTCATTACGCTGGCTTTTTTCCTTATCTGGCTGGATTACCCGGTTTCCCTGTCAAAAACGTTGCGGTACATGTTCTCCGGCGGCGGCATTATATTACTGGTATTAATGGCATATCTCTATAAAGGCGGGGACCCGGATCATCCGCATGGTATGCAGCAGTCGTGGGGCGGTATCCTTGGCATCATCGGGTGGGCTTACCTGGTAAGCGCCACGGTTTACCTGCTCATCCGGGGGCGATTTATGTGGCTAACAGCTGCCCTGTTGCTGTTCCTGGCTATCAACCTGGGTACGCACGGAGACTGGGTGCCTTTCTACTTACCTGTTATAGGTGATGCGTCTTCTGTAACCCTGATCATGGGCGGTGCATTTATTTCCGCTTTATACAGCCGTCTTTTACAACAGCAACGCATAAACGCTGTATGGGCTTACCTGTCTTTATCAGGGATAGGTGCTATTGTACTGGGGTTCCTTGTAAGACCGTACACCGGCGGTATTTCCAAGATAGGTTCCACACCAGCCTGGGTATTGATTTGCGGCGGCATTGCCATCCTGGTGTTTGAGCTTTTTATTTTCCTGGTAGATGTGAAAGGCAAATTCCACTGGTTCAGGATCATCAAACCAGCGGGCACCAGTACACTTACCTGCTACCTGATGCCGTATTTACTGTATGCTGTTTTTACGCTTACTCATTTTCATTATCCCCACTGGTTTAACGCCGGTACGGGCGGAATTATCCGTTCGTTTGCAGTAGCCTTTCTACTGATCATCCTGGTGGGCTTCCTGGAAAAGAAGAAATTACGATTAAAGATCTGAAACATTCAAATCAACAGATATGATGAAGTATTTGCACTCACCAAAGAAAGGAGGTATCAGTTTTTTAATGCTACTACTCCCGGCTTTACTTAACGCTACTAACCCTGCGCCACGGATGTCTGAACAACATACCGCAGCGCAGGTGAAGCCGGTGATCATCGGCTATGTAGGCGGGTTCAGGGGATTGGTGAATACAGACAGGATTGCGCCCCGTAAGCTCACGCATATTAATTATGCATTTGTGGATGTGCAGCATAACCGCGCCGTGCTTACCAATGAGAAAACAGATACGGTAAACCTGCGCCGTATCAATGAACTCAAAGCCATTAACCCGGAGCTGAAGATCCTTATCTCCATCGGGGGCTGGGCATGGAGCGAAAATTTTTCCGATGCCGTATTAACGGATACATCGCGCAGGGCCTTTGCAGTAAGCGCAGTGAATATCATCCGTACCTACAAACTGGATGGGGTGGATATCGATTGGGAGTATCCGGGCCGCCCCGGTGAGGAAGGCAATGTTTACCGCCCGGAAGACAAGCAGCATTTTACGCTTATGTTCATGGAACTGCGCAGGGAGCTGGATAAACTGGAGAAAGAAACCCATCAGAAAAAGCTGCTTACTACAGCGGTTGGCGGTTTTGCAGCATTCCTGGAAACAACGGAAATGGGGAAGGCGGCCAAATACCTGGATTATGTAAACCTTATGACCTACGATTTTTATTCAGATAAGAAGGCGGGGCATCACACAAATCTCTATACGCCGGCAGATAACCCTGGCGCATTATCAGGCGATAAGGCAGTAAAAGCCTATGTGGCCGCTGGTGTGCCGGTGGAAAAACTGGTAATGGGGATTGCTTTTTACGGACGTCGCTTCCAGCTGGCCGACAGTACCGGCACCGGGCTCGGAGGGAAGATCCTGTCTCAGTCTTTCGGTAAAGGCTATACGTTTACAAAAGACAGTCTCGTAAATAAAAACGGTTTTCATGCCTACCGCGACGAAAGCGCCAAAGCGCCTTACCTGTTCAATCCTTCCACGCGGGAGTTTATCACGTATGATGATGAATGGTCAGTACAAAACAAATGCAACTATGTAACCGCCCATAAAATGGGCGGCGTGATGTTCTGGGAATATGCCTCCGATGAAAAAGAATACCTGCTGGATGAAATCAACGCCGCCTTGTATCCCAACCGTAGCAAGCCTGCTTTTGAGGCCTTGGTGCTGTATGAAAACGGTGGGCATCACCTGGCATTTTCCAAAGCGGCCAAAGCCTGGCTGGATAGCCTGGCCGCAAAAAGACATATCCGTTTTACCTATATCACAAATACCGATGCTATTAATGAAGCATATTTAAAACAGTTCCGGCTTTTCATCCAG
Source organism: Chitinophaga sp. OAE865 (assembly GCF_040546735.1). Lineage (NCBI taxonomy): Bacteria > Pseudomonadati > Bacteroidota > Chitinophagia > Chitinophagales > Chitinophagaceae > Chitinophaga > Chitinophaga sp. OAE865. The sequence continues at coordinate 3,039,059 of NZ_JBEPOF010000001.1, forward strand.
CTCGATTATCCCCCTTATGGCTGGAAGCCGGCAGCAGCCGATGCTTTTGAACATTACATCAACCAAGGGCGTGGTGGCTGGATTGGTTTCCATCATGCCACCCTGCTAGGCGAGTTCGACGGCTTCCCTATGTGGAACTGGTTCTCCAACTTTATGGGCGGTATCCGTTTTACCGGCTATATCCCCGGTTTTGCCGATGGAACGGTAACCGTGGAAGATAAGAACCATCCTGTAATGAGGAATATTACATCTCCCTTTATAATTAATAAAGAAGAATGGTATACCTACAACAAAAGCCCGCGCCCGCAGGTACATGTGCTGGCCAGTGTGGATGAAGGTTCTTATGTGCCTGCTTCTGATAAGAAAATGGGCGATCACCCGGTTGTATGGACCAATGAACATTATAAGGCCAGGAATATTTATATTTTCATGGGGCACGGTCCCGCCTTACTTGGTAACACTGCCTACACGCAATTATTTGAGAACGCTATATTCTGGGCAGCCGGCGAATAACCACTGCTGCCCCTGAACCCAAACACAAAAGAAATGAAAAGAAAACCATTGTTACTATTCCTGCTGTTGCTGGCGGGCGCCACAGCTGTTGCCGCTACGCCCGCAAAATTTAAGGTGCTGGCCTTTTTCAATGCCGGGGTAGAGCCCGATCATGTTGATTTTGCCAATGATGCAGTGATATATTTCAGGCAGCTGGCCGCTGAAAAACATTTTCAATTTGATACCACTACCAATTGGGACAATATGAATACGGCCGTTCTGAGCAGATACCAGGTGGTGATATGGCTGAACTTTTTCCCGACCACGCCCGCACAGAGGGCCGCTTTTACCAGTTATATGGAGCATGGCGGCGGCTGGATAGGCTTCCATGTGGCAGGGTACAATGATAAATATACGCAGTGGCCCTGGTTTGTAAACTTTCTTGGCGGCGCTGTATTCATCAATAACAACTGGCCTCCACTCCCTGCCAGGCTGCATGTAGATCCTACCAGTCATCCCGTTACCAAACACCTCCCGGCCGATTACCTGAGCCCGGCAAATGAATGGTATCAATGGGAACCCAGTCCCCGGTTAAACAAGGATGTGGAAGTTTTAGTAACTTTAGATACCGCCAATTACCCGCTCGGAAAAAAGAATCTGCTGACCTATGGCGATATCCCGGTTGTATGGACCAATAAAAGATACAATATGCTGTATGTAAACATGGGGCATGGGGATAAGATTTTCACGGACTCGTTACAGAATAAAATGTATGAAGATGCCATCCTTTGGGTGGGTCGTAAGAAAAAATAAACCATTTAACATGGAGAAGAATTTTCTTATCAGCAGCATGCTCTGTTTCGTATTGCTGCCGCTATTGCTGCAAGCCCGGCAATTGCCTATAGGCGCAGCGGCGCCGGATTTTAATCTGCCCGCCACTGATGGGAAAAATTATACGCTATCGTCTTTTGCAGATGCCAAAGTGCTGGCAGTGGTGTTTACCTGTAATCATTGTCCCACTGCTCAGGCGTATGAAGAAAGGATCAAGCAGCTCACTTCCGACTATGCGGGGAAAGGCATGCGGCTGGTGGCCATTATGCCTAACAATGCAGAAGGGTTGCGGTATGATGAACTGGGATATACTGACCTGGGAGATTCTTTTGACGACATGAAGCAGCGGGCAAAAGACAAGCAGTTTAATTTTCCTTATTTATATGATGGCGATAGTGAAACAGTATCGCGCGCATATGGGCCCACAGCTACACCGCATATTTTTATTTTTGATAAAGACAGGAAGCTGCGTTACCAGGGGAGGATTGATGATATGGAAAATCCTGCAAAGAAGCCAGGGTCAACAGATGCGCGGAATGCAGTTGAGGCGTTGTTACAGCAACGTGAAGTACCGGTGACTGTTACGAAGGTTTTTGGTTGCTCGGTGAAGTGGAAAGATAAGAGCGGCAGCGTGGAGAAGGCGATGCAGGCATGGGCAAAGGAGCCAGTAAGCCTGGATACTGTAACGGTAAGCGGCATTAAGGAACTGCTGAAAAATACATCCTCTAACCTGCGGCTTATCAACATATGGGCCACCTGGTGCGTGCCGTGTGTGGCAGAGTTCCCGGAATTTATTATCCTGGCTAAAACATTCAGTGAGCGTGATTTTGAATTTGTAAGTATCAGTGCAGATGAACCTGAAAAGAAAGATAAAGTGTTACAGTTTTTAAAGAAGAAATATTCATCCGGGAAGAATTATCTCTTCACCGGGAAAGATAAGTATGAGTTGATCGAGGCGGTAGATCCCAAATGGCAGGGTGCTTTGCCTTATACTGTATTGGTAGAGCCGGGAGGAAAAATCGTATATGCGCAACAGGGAGAAATAGATCCGGTTGCCCTCCGTAAGTTAATTTTTCATAACCGTATGATCGGTCCTATGTATAAATAGATCTGTATCCGGCCATTTTGTATTGGGGTCGTTTACCGCCTTCCACAGTAACCCGTCCAGGTCGTTGAAGAAGCTGCCATCGGTACGGGTATTGCAAAGCATTACCCAATTGAATCCTTTGTGTGCGCGTATTATTTCGCTGGCGGTGCCGGGAAGGGAACCGGAGTGCCACCAGTTATGATAAGGATTTACAGCCCATCCCAGGGCATAGCCGGGGTTAGCTTCAGAACCGGTGGTCATAGCGGTAATGGATTTTGTATTTAGTATATCCGCCGGCGCCGGGAATCCGTCTATATGTACCATCAGGCGGGCGAGATCTGTGGCGCTGGCTATCCATCCTCCGTGGGCATCCATGCGGGAAATGTTGTAGATATAGGGTTGTTCCCCATGCTGGCCATAGTACACTACTTCCCGTGGTTTTCTTTGAGCAGGTGTGTTGCCGCCTGTTTGCATATCAGTAATGCCGCAGGGCCGCAGCACTGCTTTTTTTACATAGTCCTCATAAGGCATACCAGATACTTTTTCAATGATGCGACCGAGAATGCAGTAACCAAAATTGGAGTAAGCGTATACTGTTCCGGGAATATTGTCCAACGGCTGATGATCAATGGTCCATGAGATCAGTTCATCTGCAGTCATGCGGGGATGGCTGAACATCGGATCCGCGTTGTTGTTGGTCCACCCGCCGGAAGTATGTTCCAGTAACTGCCGTATGGTGATCTTTTTCAGGTTGTCTGCGTAGGGAGGCGTTCCATAACGTGTGCCGAGCACGGCGTTGGGGCCAAATACCCGGTCGTTGAGCGACAACTTTCCTGCCTCTGCCAATTTTAATATAGCCGTGGCTGTTATACACTTCGATACGCTGGCGATGCGGAAGAGGTGTTGCGGGGTTAGAGCGATATGTTGTGCGGTATCGGCATAACCATAGCTGCGGGCATATACCAGTTTGCCGTGGTAGGTTACTGCAACTGACATACCCGGTACATGATACTGGTCCATAAAAGCCTTTATGGTGCTGTCTATCTGCGGGAGGGATTGCGCGCTACCGGAATTTGCTGTCAGCAGGCATACCAGCAGTATAGGTATATATCTCATGAAATTAAGGTACAAAAATATTTCCTTCCAGGTAGGTTTTGCAGGTGCCTCCAATCAGTACACGGTTGCCGGCATCCACGCAGTAGAGCTTTCCTGTTCTGGCTGATACCTGAAGGGCAATCATTTCTTTCTTATCCAGCTGGCGGCTCCAGAATGGGATGAGTGAACAGTGGGCCGAACCGGTTACCGGGTCTTCAAAGATGCTGGCTTGGGGGGTAAAGAACCGTGATACAAAGTCTACGTGTTTTCCTTTGGCAGTTACAATGATGCCGCCCGGGTCCAGGTTGATCTGGTCGAGTATGGCTTTATCTGGTTGAAGGTTGCGTACAATATCCTCGTCGTGATATACCAGGATATAATCCCTGGCCTTTAGTACTTCCATGGGATATACGCCAATTCCTTTAAGGATTTCTGTTGGCAGGGTAGAAGGCACTGCTGGTCTTGATGGAAAATCAAGAGTGAGCAGGTCATTGTTTTTGGAAACCACAAGGGGGCCGCTTTGTGTATGGAAGGTGATCTGGTGCATGTCCCATCCCAGGTGATTGAACAGCACGTGTGCACTGGCCAGGGTGGCGTGCCCGCAGAGGTCCATTTCTATTTCCGGCGTGAACCAGCGGAGCTCATAGTGCCCCTGCCTGCCGGAGGGAATAAAGAAGGCCGTTTCCGGCAGGAAGTTTTCCGCTGCGATCTTCTGGAGTGTTCCTGTTGGCAGCCATGCTTCCAGGATACATACTGCTGCCGGGTTTCCGCCAAACAGCTCATGTGTGAAAGCATCTACCTGGTAAATGGGTATATGCGGCATGACGGTTATTTTTGGTGTTGTAAAGTAAAGGTATTGCTTTTTTGTGCGTGTATCTTCCGGGGGAGGGTAGTGGCCCAGAAAAGTAGCCCGGTGGCGCTGAGTGTGCCGCCCAGCAGGCATACGGCCGTCCACCCGGCATAGGCATACACCGTGGTAGCGGCAATGCTGCCGAAGCCGCTGCCAATGGAATAGAACAGCATATACCCCGCCACTATGCGGTTCCTGGATTCGGGCCGGATATTATAAAGCATACTTTGGTTGGTGACATGCACTGCCTGGATGGCCAGATCCAGCAGGATGATACCGGCAATAAGTGCAGTCAGTGAATGGGGCGCAAATCCCAGCGGCAGCCAGGAAACCAGCAGTAATGCCAGCGCTGCGCCTGTGGTCCGCTGGCCATGGCCCCGGTCGGCCAGCCTGCCCGCACGGGCCGCGCCCAATGCGCCTGCCACGCCAATTAATCCGAACATACCTGTTACAGAAGAGGAAAAGGAATAGGGCGGTGCGCTAAGTGGCAATACCAGCGATGACCATAACACGCTGAAAGCAGCGAAAATAAAGAAGGCAATAATGGCGCGTACCCGTAATAAAGGCTCTTCCAGGAATAGGCGGAAAACTGAAACGAGAAGTTGGGGATAAGTGGCGCTGGCTTTTTGCGGGTCGTTAACAGGTAATGCCCTGTATAAGGCGCCGGCGGTAAGTAACATAAGGGTTGCAGAAAGAAAGTATACCGCCCGCCACCCGGCTATATCTGCAAGGGCGCCGGATACCGTTCGTGCCAGCAGGATACCCAGCACCACGCCGCTGGTAACGAGGCCCACTACGCGGCCACGCTCTTCGGGGGCAGCCAGTGTAGCGGCATAGGCCACCAGTGTTTGCGTAACTACGGCCAGCAATCCTACTGTTGCAATGCCACCCAGGAAAAGTAGTTTAGCGGGCGCCCAGCCAACGGTGATCAATGCTGCTGCAGCCAGCAGCAGCTGAACGGCTATCAGTTTGCGGCGGTTGAATAAATCGCCCAATGGCAACAGCAGCAGCAACCCGAGGGCGTAGCCTGTTTGCGTAACGGTAATTATAATGCCTAATGAGCGGGAAGGAATATCCAGGTCGTTTCCCATCCTGTTAAGCAGGGGCTGTGCATAATATACATTGGCAACAGCGAGTCCACCCGCTATTGCAAAGAGCAGGGAAGTGTAACGGTTAATTTTTTGCATAATCCCAGTAATTGTTTTGTACTGTTTGGTACATAATAGATGAAGAAAGGTGTTAATGATTCGTTGCCGGTAAAGATTTTTAATTGTGCTCTGGTTAGAAGGTGTGTTGGTTTTAAGTATTCCTTATTAATGAAGGCGGATTTAATTGTAGCTGTGACTAGTTAAGGGTTTTAAGCACTCCTTACTAATAGAGGTGTATTTAATTGAAACCCTGTCTGGCTGAGCGTTTTAAGCATTCCTTATCAATGAAGGCATATTAATGCAGCACCGATCAGAAGGTTTTAAATATTCCTGATCAACAAGGTACTTTTAGTTGTATGCTGACGAGCTAAGGATTTTAAATACATTCCTGGGTAAAGAGGTATTTCAATAGCTCCTTGTTAGTCAAGTACTTTCAATTGTGTTTCTATCAGTTCGGAGAGCGCATCATTATCGGGGTAAATCCGCCTGGTAATGCCCAACCCGTTCCAGTTGTTGAGAAGAAGACGGGCTAATATTGCCGGTTCCAGCTTTGAATGCAATGTGCCTTGTTTTTTTCCTTTCAGCAGGGCGTCAAGAAAAAGCGCTTCCAGCCCCTGCAGGTGAGTAGCGGCCCTTTTCATCATTGGGTTTTCGATATTGGAAAGCTCTGCAACTGCATTGCCAAAAATACAGCCATTCTGATGTTTCGCCCTGGTGCTATGTGCAATCCTGCGAAAAAATTCGCGGATATATTCCACCGGGTCATCTGCTGCATCCAGTTCTCTTCTGAACCGCGCCATTGCCTGGTCGCTGCGCAGTGCCAGCGCCCTTTCATAAAGCTCTTTCTTACCGCCTTTAAAAGCCAGGTAAAAGCTGCCTTTGCCTATGCCCATGGCCTCCAGCAGATCTTCCGTAGAAGTAGCTTCATATCCCTGGTGCCAGAAAACATCAGCGGCTTTGCTGAGCACTTCCTGGTCATCAAATATTTTTGGTCTGCCCGACATATCTCTCCCTTTTATCACCCAAAGATATATTCTTTACCAAATAGTACAAAATTTTTTAGAGCGGAGGAGATTACCTTGGTTTAGGATTACGCTGATTTGTTTGGTTTTATCATCGTTTGTTTTTTTAACAAAGAGTGTTTGTCGATTTGATTTTTATATTAAGAAAGATGAAGAGATGTTTGGTTTGATCATCGTTTGTTTTACAGGGAGGGTTGATTAAGTTTTATAAGGGAGATGAAGGGCAGTTTGGTTTGATCATCGTTTGTTTTTTAACAAAGAGTGTTTGTTGATTTGATTTTTTTAGACAGAAGAAGATAGAACCAGATAGCCATCAACGCAACTCACGGGAATTGCCTGCTGAAGAAAACAGGAAGTTTAATGATGCGGGGTTTGCGGGTGAAGCAGGTTAAATAATGCTTTTTGCAGATCATCGTTATGAAGATTATTTAACTGCTCCGTCGGTATTTCGTAAAAGGCAGTTTTCTTACCCAGCAGGCCTATTACAAACGTGTGACCGGCCTGCACCGGTTCGCCGGTTTGCGGATGCTTTTTTGATAGTGTTACCACTACGTCTTTGAATTTTGACATATGGTGAATATAACAAAAATTCAGGACTTCCGCCCGCTTACTTTGTGCACCGTACGGTTATAACATTACAGCATCCGCATGAAAGGCGCTCTCACAGCTCCCTGGTAACTTCTGTTCGTTGGATGAAACAAGGGATCAGCTTGCCCTCACGCCGTGCAAAAGTTTTTCCATCGCATTTTGTAAAGAGCCTGCCCGTGTCACTTCTCCCGAATTCACAAAAAATATTTCATCCGCATTTTCAATGGTATTCAAGCGGTGGGCAATGATCACCCGGGTGGTGCTTTCAGGTAATTTTTCCAGTATTTCTCCGAGTAACTGTTCGGTTACCGTGTCGATGTTGGCGGTGGCCTCATCCAGGATCAGCAGGTCGGGCTTACGCAGCACGGCACGCATAAAGGCTATCAGCTGCTTTTGACCCAGACTTACACTGTCGCCCCCCGAAAGGACCTTTGTTTCCAGCCCGTTTTCAAAAATAGCCAGCAGCTTTTCAAGATTGGATTCCCTGATCACCTCTGTGAGTTGTTCGTTGGAAAAATCTTTGTAAGCAGGATTGCCATACAGGATATTTTCTTTTACCGTTCCGGTAAACAGGAAAGGCTCCTGCAGGATGAATCCTATTTTCTGAGAACGGTCTTCTGCACTGTAACTGCGGATATCCCTGCCATCCAGTAGCACCATGCCCTGTGTAGGGTCGTACAATCGGGCAATCAGCGAAGCGGTAGTTGTTTTACCGCCACCGGTTGGGCCCACCAGTGCATATGTTTTCCCTTTTTCCAGTGAAAGATTGATGTTGTGCAGGATCTCCCTTCCTTCGGGATAACCAAAATGTACGTTCCTGAATTCCAGCAGTGCGGTAGTATTGCCGGAAGCCGCAGCAGCAGGTACTGTTACCAGGTCTGTTTCCAGTCCGAGTATTTCAGAGATCCTGTCCCAGCCGGCCATCGCCACCTGGAAATTGGCCCATAATGTGGCCAGTTGCCGCAGCGGATTATAAAAATAGGTGGCATATGCCAGGTAACTAACGAGTAAGCCTATACTAAATTCACCTTGTGTGATCAGGTAGATGCCTCCGGTTAATACCAGCAATTGTGCGATACTGGCGCACATGGCGTAGAATGGCAGGAACACATTGTTGGCAAGCCCGGTGCCGATAGCGCTGCGGTAGTTTTTTTCATTGGCATCCTGGAAACGTTGCCTGAAATAATCCCGGCGGTTAAATGCTACTATCACTTTAAAATTGCTCAGGCTTTCCTGTATTTCGGCACTCATGTTACCTACCGTTTTCAGGTTCTCGGCATTTTTCCTTTTTACCCAGGGCGACAGTATCCTGGTGAAGAGGAGTATCAGTAAAGCCGGCGCCAGTGCGGCAATGCCGACTTTATAATTGATGATGAGCAGGAAAACGCCTGCGCCGATCATGGTGGAAATGTTACCCACAAACTGCATCAGTGATTGTGAAAAGAACTGGTTGAGTTTATCTGTATCATTATTAACCCGGGATATAAGGTCGCCTGCTTTGTTCTGGTTAAAAAAGGCTACCGGCAGTTGTTGTATCTTACTGAAAATAGCATTCCGGAGGGTAAACAAGGTCCGCTGACCAACGCCGCCCATCAGCTTTGTCTGGAAGTAACTGGTGAATAATGCTACCAGGTACAACCCCAGCAGTATACCTGAAAAGACCAGTACGCCGTGATATTGCTTATGCTGCACATAATGATCAATGGTATAACCGATTAAAAAGGGTCCCAGCAGATTAAGCACGGAATTAACCAGGATAGCCGTTAAAGCTACTGCCAGGTTCCTTCTTTCATGCGAAATCAGCTTCAGCAAGTTTCTGAATGCGGAGTAGTTGGAAATCTTCTGCTCTTTCTCCGTAAACTTATTAAGATTGTAATTCATAATTGCTGGTGCTTTGTTGGGAATTAAATATCTGGATGTATTCCGGGCTGGTATGCAGCAGCTCTTCATGTTTGCCGCTGGCAATAATTTCACCCTGCATGAGCAGGATGATCTGGTCGTAATGTGTCACCGAAGAAATTTTCTGTGTTACGGAAAGCAATGTGATGCCGGGATATTCCGCCTGCACATTCGTAAGGATTTTCTTCTCCGTATTGGTGTCTACCCGGGCGGTGAAATCGTCCAGCAGCAGGATCTTCGGGTTGATAGCCAATGCACGGGCCAGCATGATACGTTGTTTCTGTCCGCCGGAAAGACTGGCCCCTCTTTCTGAAACGATGGTATCCAGTTTTTCAGGAAGGGTTTCTGTAAATTCTTTCAGGGCAGCAGTGCGTAATGCTTTTTCCATGGCCGCTTCGGTAACGGTTTCATTGAATGCTATATTTTCCCGGATACTGATATTAAAGATGATGCTGTCCTGGAATACAAAGCCTACCTGGCTATGAAAGGATTCGCTGTTGTAATCGCTTACCAGGCGCCCGTCTACCAGCACTGTGCCTGAAGAAGGTTTGAGTAAGCCTGTGAGCAGGTATAGCAGCTGTGTTTTGCCGGCGGCGGTAGGCCCGATAATGGCCACCTTCGACCCTGCTTTGATGGAGAAGGAAATATCCTTGAGCACCGGTTTCTGGCCGTAGCTAACGTCTACCTGCTGAAATTCAATATCTCCCTTAACAGGCGTAGTAACATCACCTGCCGGCATAATGTCCGGCATGTTGATCACATTACTGATCCTTTGATAGGAAGCGGTGGCCTGGGCAATAATATTGCTCATAAAGCCGATCACCAGTATCGGGAAGATCAGCAAAGCAAGATAACTGCTGAACGCTGCATAATCACCGAGGCTCATGCTGCCGGTTATCACGAAATGTCCGCCCAGTGCGAGGATGATGAGGTTAGCAATACCTGCAGTAAATGTGATCACAGGGATCAGCCCCGCGAAAAGCTTTACTATAGACAACCCAAAATCCATTGCTTTGCCGTTGGCATCCAGGAATTTCTGGTACTCCAGCTGTTGGGAATTGATTACACGGATCAGGGCTGCGCCAAGTATACTTTCATTGATCACTTTATTCAGCCAGTCCATTACTTCCCGGCTTTTTATGAACAGGGACCGCACTTTGCGTAATACCAGGAAAAAGGTGATTCCTATTACGGGCAGCGTGGCAATCACTGCCAGTGCCAGTTTCCAGTTAATGGTGAGCAGCAGTACGCTGGCACCTATAATAATAAACAGGGACGACACCAGTGAAACGATGGCCTGAGAAACGAACAGCTTGATGGAATCCACATCGGCAATAAGGTTGGTGAGCAGCCGGGATGGATTGGCCTGTTCCACCCAGGCATAGCTCTGGCCGGAAATCTTGTCTGATATTTTAGTGCGCAGGTTGCGCGCTACTTTTTCCGACACATATGTTTGTATGATGTTCTGCAGATAGGTGAACAGCAGGATAATGACCACCGCCACCAAAAATTTTGTCAACAGCGCATTCAGCTGGAAAGTGCCATGCTCGTAGCTGTCGATCCCGTTCCCGATAATTTTGGGTAACCACAGATTGAGACCATTGCTCAGCAGTGTAAACAGGATCAGCAAACTAACCATGCCCGCATAGGGTTGCAGGAGACTGAAAATGCCGGCTTCTTTCTTTTTACTACCCTCTTTTTGTTTCATTATTAACTGGTGTGTTTAGCGGGACGCGGCTTTTAAAAGGATTTCCATATGAAGACGAATCCGCGCTGCAAATATTGCATAATATCACAACAAGATATTATTTTTTTCACGCTTCGTGGCGGGCGTTATCGGGGAGGAAAGGGGGATGGCGCGGGAAAAAAGCAACCAGCGCCGGCTCCTGCCCGTTGGAACCAGCGCCGGTACTTGATCTATACAGCTACCGCTGCTTTCTTTTTTTCGTAAACAGCGCTGGCAAGCCAGTAGAATTCGTCCAGGAAACGGGCCGCGGATTTGGCGGTATGTTCGCTGGTAAGTTCCTGTGTATCTGTAAATGCCCCATATACTTCCGGTACCAGCAGTTTTACCGGCAGTGCATAAGCCCCTACACTGAGTATCACCTGTTGGAGTTGTGTAGCGGCATTGATACCGCCGAGTTTCCCGGCGCTGACCGTAACAATCCCGATGACTTTCCTGGAGAACTCGCTGCTGAAATAATCCAGGGCATTTTTCAGTACACCCGAAAAGCTTCCATGGTATTCAGGTGTAACAAATATCAGCGCATCGGCCGCATGCAGGCGAAGACTCAGGTCTTTTACCACCTGTGGCAGTTGCGGATGAACGCCCACCCGCTCTTCCAGCATTGGGAGCTGTGTTTCGGCAAGGTCTACCAGGTCGGTGTCCAGGCCTTTATCTGTTAGTTTTTTCTGCAGGTAGTGCGCAATTTTCTGTGATTGCCTTCCCTGCCGGATACTTCCGATTAATATGGCTATTTTCATTTTTTTTGTTTTTTAGTAAGACATGCAACTACCCGTACCGGTAATAACATTCCGGCAGTAACTGATAGTTCGCACTGTAAAATTGCTACCGGCCGGAGGGCCCTGCCGGCCGGTAAATGCAGGAGCGCAGTATGCATACGTATCACCGGTTGTGCGCACCATATACATATGCGCTGCGCGCTGGCATATGTACGGATGCACAGGGTATTGCGGGGCAGGCAATGAATATTCATACACCTTGTTATACTTGCCCGGGAGCAAGGCAGGCAATGAGTGCACACATTATTATACCCCGCCGTGTTGCCGGCGTACGTAATACAAAGGATCGTTTTCTTTATGGAACAAAGATAGTATCTTTGCTGAATAAACCAAATAAACACTTTGTTTATTATGAATAATAACCTGGCTGATAATGAGCGGGCGGTATGGATCCTGAAAGCACAGGGGCCGCAACCTTTGTGTAAACTGGCGGAGGAACTGAAGGTAACGATGGAAGGCGCCAGGTTTCAGCTGCTCAAGCTGGCAAATGAGGGATTGGTACAAGCCACCACGGAGGCGAAGGGCAGGGGCAGGCCTAAACAGATCTGGTCGCTCACGGAAGCAGGTAATGCCCGGTTCCCCGACCGGCACCAGGACCTTGCATTACGTTTGCTTTGTAACATGAACAAAACGCTTCCACCTGATATGATGCAGAGCGTGCTTGATGCAGCGGCTCAAAGTGTGCTGGAAAAATACCAGGAAGAACTGAAGGGCGCTACCACTTTGGAAAGCCGTGTGCGCATATTAGCGGATATCCGTAACCGTGAGGGTTACATGGCCTCCTGTGTGGATGAAGGAAACAGTTACCTGCTCATAGAGAACCATTGCCCCATCCAGGCGGCGGCTACCTGCTGCAGCCGGTTCTGCCAGTCGGAACAGGAGATGTTTTCCACTATCCTGGGCAAACATGCAAAAGTAGAGCGCCTGGAACATATATTGGAAGGGCAGCGCCGGTGCGTATACCGCATCACCGGGAAATAATGCGGCCTTTTAAACAGCTTCACAGGCATCTGACAAGCTCATGTATTTTTCTCTTTATCTATAATTAATCAGCTTTTATCGGTATTTTTATACCGATAAATCATCGTTTATATTGCCAGGAGGGTGTTTCCAGGGATGATAGAGGAGTATTCAAACAAGGAGCATATTTTATTGCAAAAGTTCGCTGGTGGGGAACAATCCGCATTCCGTTTCATATTTAACCAGCACTACAAAGCATTATGTTATTTTGCCTTTACCATTGTTGCTGACGCACAGGAGGCGGAAGACCTCGTGCAGGAAACCTTTTCAAAGCTGTGGAACAAGCGGGGCGACTTCCAGTCGGCCGCCAGTATAAAAGCCTTTCTTTTCATTGCCACCAAAAATGCCTGTCTCAATTTTCTGAAAAGCCGTGAACGGCTCCATGTAAAGGAGAAAGAATTTTCTTATTTACAGGAAGATGAGGCCACTACAGAAATGGCCGGCTTCGACCCGGTGCTTACCGAAACAGAAATTATTCATCAGCTCTATGAGGAAATAGAACGCCTGCCAACACAATGCCGGCGGATCTTTAAACTAAGCTATCTCGAAGGAAGAAAAAATGAAGAGATTGCCACCAGTCTCCAGATCTCCTATAATACCGTAAGAGCGCAGAAACTTCGGGCGCTCAAACTGATCCGGAGCAGCCTTATCAAAAAGAACATCGTGCCGTTACTGGGCATTTATATCACCCTGATCAAATATTATTACAATTATTATTGATCCCTGTAAATTTTTTTTGAGATTTCTTTAATCGAAAACAACATCCTGTTGTTTCTATAGTAAAAGAGGTGAGTTTGGAAGCAGATCAAAACAGTGAAACAAAGCGGATTGCATACCTGGTAGGCCGTTACCAGCAGGGCGCTCTAACGGCAGCTGAAGAGGAAGAACTGCGCGCGTGGCGGGATGCCTCCGCAGAGAACCGTCTTTTTTTTGAACAGATGACTGATCCGGAGATCCTCCGCGAGAAGCTGTTACAATACGAACAATTTGACACTGCCGCCGGTTGGGCTGCTTTCAGCGCAAAGCACTTCCCGGCAGAAAATAATGCACCGGCACGCCGTATGTACCGGTGGTGGAGCGCCGCCGCGGCTGTATTGCTGCTATTGGGAGCAGGCATATATTTTTTCCGCCCTTCCGCCCCGCCTGCCCCGGTAGCGGCGCTCACCACAACGCCGGTATTGCCTGGTTCCAGCAAAGCCACCTTAACATTGGCAGACGGCTCGGTAATACAACTTGATAGCAGCGGTAACACCGTGATCAAACAGCAGGGGGCCCTTATTCATCTGAACAAAGGCCAGCTGCAATACAACACTCAGGACTATTCCGCGCAAACCACCCTGAATACACTGGCCACTCCCAGAGGCGGACAATTCCGCCTCACACTGCCGGATGGCACCAGGGTATGGCTCAATGCAGCTTCGGCTATCACTTTCCCTACGGCTTTCCGGCAGGAAAAAAGAGAAGTGGAAATAAAAGGAGAAGCATATTTTGAAGTGGCTGCCATGGCAAAAACGCCTTTTTATGTAAAGATCAGTCACCAAACCAACATAGAAGTATTAGGCACCAGTTTTAATATCAATGCCTATACAGATGAACCAGGCATTAAAACGACCCTTATACAAGGCGCCGTAAAAGTAAATGCAGGCAACAGTTCCAGGGTATTATTACCCGGTCAGCAGGCATTGGTAAAAAGCCCTGGTAATATTGATATCGTAGCGCAGGCAGATACTGCAGCGATACTGGCCTGGAAGAAAGAGGAATTTTATTTCCGCGACGCAGACATCCCCACCGTGATGCGTCAGCTGGCCAGATGGTATGATGTAACAATTGTTTATGCAGGTAATATCCCTGCCCGCCGTTTTCAGGGGGAAATTCAACGTAACCTGCCACTGGCGGATGTATTGGAAGGACTGGAAAATACAGGTATCCATTTCCGCCTGAAGGGACGCAGCATTATCGTGGAACCATAGTAACAGCGGGCTTATTTTTTAGCTATTGTCAACAGAACGTTTATGCACAACCAACTTTAGTTTTATAATGCTGCCATACAGACAAAAAACCGGGGATGATTGGACCCATCCCCGGTGAATATGTCCGGATGATAGTAGCACTCTGCTTGTACATACTTGAATACTGATTATCCATCCTAACAAATGCAAATCTATGCAATTGAATTATCATGGTAAAGTCCTTTCTATGCCTGGACTTTCCCCAACCAAAATTGCACTTACTATGAGATTGACAATTGTTCTCATGATTGTGGCAACGTTAAAAGTATCTGCGGGTGCTTTTGCGCAAACAGTGTCTGTATCGGTAAAAAATGCGCCGATGGAAGAAGTGTTTACTGCTTTGAAAAAACAAACAGGTTACCTGTTCTTTTACGACAGGGACCTGCTGCGCACCGTTAAACCGGTAACCGTCAGGGCACAAAACACCCGTCTCACCGATTTCCTCACGGAAATATTCAAAGGCCAGCCACTGGATTACACGATCAAAGACAAAACCATTTTCATTAAGAAAAAAGCGCTGCCTGCAGGCAGCAGCAACATCAGCACCTCACCGGAAGCTACCCAGCAACCGGTGACGGGCGTGGTGAAAGATGCCGGGGGCACATTGCTGATAGGCGTGACCGTTAAAGTGAAAGGCACCAACATCGGTACCATCACGGATGAAAACGGGCACTTCTCCCTTGCCGCGGGTCCAGGCGATGAGCTGGTGGTGTCTTACGTAGGGTATGAATCACAAACCTTCCGGATAGGCAATTATGGCCCGCTGCAATTGTACCTGAAGCAACAGGCCAGCAGGCTGGATGAAACCGTGGTGATCGGCTACGGCACCACCAGCAAACGCTATAACACCGGTTCCGTTTCCAGTTTGAGCGCAGAAAGTATAGGGTCGCAACCGGTAATGGACCCCCTGTCTGCTATGCAGGGCAGGGTGGCCGGTATGCTGATCTCTTCTTCCAATGGCTTACCCGGATCCAGCTTTAAAGTACTTATAAGAGGACAAAGCTCGATTGACCAGAATCATAAAAACGATCCGCTCTATGTAATAGATGGCGTGCCTTTTTACTCTGAACCGCTGAACCAGTTCACTTCTGCCAACGGTCAGCAAAGCCCCCTCGCTGCCATCAATCCTTCAGATATTGAACGTATAGATGTGCTGAAAGATGCTGATGCCACCGCTATTTACGGCTCCAGGGGAGCCAATGGTGTAGTACTCATCACCACAAAAAAAGGTAAGTCGGGTAAAACACAGGCTAACTTTAACGTATATACGGGCGCTAACAAAGTGGTGAATACGGTGAAAATGCTGAATACACCGGAGTACATTGCCATGCGTAAGGAAGCCTTTAAAAATGACGGCAAAACCTACGATGATGAAACAGCGCCGGACCTCACATTGTGGGATCAGCAGCATACCACCGACTGGCAGAAATTCATGATCGGCGGTACCGGTCATACCACGGAAGCACAGGGCTCAGTGTCTGCCGGTAATGAACAAACGCAGTTCCTGTTAAGCGGTACTTATCATAAGGAAACATCGGTAATGCCGGGGAGCCTGGGCTACCAGAGAGGTGCAGGTCATTTTAATTTAAATCACAGCAGTGCCGATGGTAAGTTCAACATCACCACGTCTGTAAATTATTCTGCCAATAAGGATAATTCACTGGCCAGCGATCTTACCACTTTCTTTAACATGTCTCCCAATTACCCGTTATACGATTCTACGGGTAAATATTACTGGTTCGGTGGCCTCCAGAATCCACAGGCTTACCTGCTGCGCCGGTCTGAAATAAATACCAATAACCTGGTAGCCAACAGTACGATCAGGTACACCATCCTGCCGGGGCTAAACCTGAAAACCAGCCTGGGATACAACAAAACCAACATGAAACAGGTGCAGGTATACCCGGATGCTACCTTTAATCCCCTTACTTCCACAGGAAGCATGTCGTATTTCGGTACTTCCGATATTGGCTCTTACATCATTGAGCCACAGGTGGATTATAACAGGACCATCGCCAAGGGCGACCTGAACGTAATGGTAGGCGGTACCTGGCAGCAAACCATCAGCCAGGGACAATCGGTAAAAGCAACCGGCTTCTCCAGCGACGCCTTGCTGGAAGATCAGCAGGCCGCCAGTCTTATCACGCCCAATCCATCAATGTATTCCTTCTACCGTTACACTTCTGTTTTCGGGAGGATCAACTATAACTGGGATAGCAAGTATATATTGAATGCCACTTTCCGCCGCGATGGCTCCACCCGCTTTGGCCCGGGTAACCGCTTCGGTAATTTCGGCGCCATAGGAGCTGCCTGGATCTTTACCAAGGAAGCATTTATGAAAGATGTGCGTTTTCTTAGCTTTGGTAAACTCCGCGCCAGCATAGGCTTAACCGGGAATGATAATATAGGCAATTACCAGTATCTCGATAGCTGGTCTTCAAGCTCCTTTCCATACGGGGGTGTACCGGGATTAACGCCTTCACGCCTGGCCAATCCATTGTACAGATGGGAGGAGAACCGTAAAAAGGAAATCGGGCTGGAACTGGGATTCCTGAACGACAGGATACTTTTCAATACCAACTACTATCATAATATTTCCGGTAATCAACTGGTGGAGGATCAGTTAACACCACAGGTAGGTTTCTCCACCATTACTGCCAACCTTCCTGCGGAAGTGCTTAACAGTGGATGGGAATTTGAAGTGAATACCACCAATATCCAGCGGCCCAACTTTAGCTGGAAATCATCGTTAAATCTTACCATCAGTAAAAATGAGCTGAAATCATATCCGGGTTTTGAAGGATCTGCTTACAAAGATCTATATGTAGTAGGGCAATCACTGACTATTGTAAGAGGATACAAATTCCAGGGCATTGATCCGGAAACAGGCCTGGCGCAGTTCCACAGCAACAGCGACGGCACTACCACGAGCCCGGTAGAGTATGACGATTATGTAACACTTGGTAAAACAATGCCGGCATTTTACGGAGGACTGCAGAACAGCTTTACGTATAAAGGATTCAGCCTTGATTTCCTGTTGCAGTTTGTAAAACAGGATGGTCCGCAGATTGGCTATGGATACGGAGTTCAGGGTATAGGTACTTTTTCAAACCAGGATCTCCGCGCACTGGACCGCTGGAAAAACAAAGGGGATAACGTCAATGTGCCAGGTGCTTCTATTTCTGCAGGAACAGCTAACTACAGGGCCTACAGCCTGTCTACCGCCAATTGGGGCGACGCCTCTTATATCCGCCTGAAAAATATATCAGTGAGATATGACCTGTCGAAATATACCAAACGCTGGAAAGTGAATAACGTGAGCGTATACGCCTTAGCGCAAAACCTGCTCACCTTTACCAACTATAAAGGTCTTGATCCTGAAACCCAGGGAATGGTAATGCCGCCGTTAAAAGCATATACCATCGGTTTACAGTTTGCTTTATAAAGAATATAAAAAGATTTACCATGAAACGAATTCATATATTTTTAATCGGCGCCCTCCTCCTTGGCAGCAGCTCCTGCAGCAAGTACGTAGATACGCCGTTGCCTAAGAATGAGCTGGTATCCGGCCTGGTGTTTACAGATGATAAAACGGCTACTGCCGCGGTTACCGGTTTATACAGTAACATGTATTCATTCAATTACCAGTTTGCCAATGTGCTGATCAATTACCTCACCGCCATGCAGGCCGATGATCTGGCCTACTATTCCACCTTTGCCAACTATGATGTTTTTAAAGAGAACAGGTTATTGCCCAGCAGCCAGTATGTGCAAAGCATGTTTGCTGATCTTTATAGTTATATCTACCAGATGAACGCCTGTGTGGAAGGGCTTTCCACGGCAACTGCTTTAACGCCGGCCGTAAAGAACCAGTTACTTGGCGAGTCGCACTTCATGCGGGCTTTCTGCTATTTCTATTTAGTAAATATGTATGGAGATGTGCCCCTGATCACAGGCACAGACTATAAAGAAAATGGGGTGAAACCCCGTGCTCCCCGTGCGGATGTGTATAATGCCATTATTGCTGATCTGAAAGCGGCAGTGGAATTAATGGGAGATGATTATCCTGTTGCAGGGCAGCATACGCGCCCTGATAAAGCGGTGGCTAATGCCTTACTGTCAAGGGTATATCTTTATAACCAGAACTGGGCCCTGGCTGAAACCACGGCATCCTTTGTGATCAATGACAACCGTTATTCACTGGTAACAGACCTGAACAAGGTATTCCTGGCAAACAGCAATGAGGCTATCTGGCAGTTACAGCCAACCAACGTGCTCGGAGGCCGCAATACCTGGGAAGGATTTACTTCCACACCGGCTATTAACCCTGCTACCGGCCTGTTTGGTACAGCGGTGTTCAGGCTGGATACTACCAACCTGATCAAAAAATATGAACCGAACGACCTGCGCCTGGCTAACTGGATCGCTTCCAACAAAACCACTGCCGGCGTCACTGTTTATTTTCCTTACAAATACAAAATAAGAACAAGCACCAGCGGCGTCAGTGAATACTCTATGGTGATGCGTTTGGCGGAACAATATCTTATCCGTGCGGAAGCCCGCATACAGCAGGGTAAACTGGACGACGGCCGCAACGACCTGGATGCTATCCGCCACCGTGCAGGCCTGCCCAACCTTTCCACATCGCTCACACAGCCCGCCCTGTTACTGGCTGTGGAGCAGGAACGCAAAGTGGAATTGTTCGCAGAATGGGGGCACCGCTGGTTTGACCTGAAGCGCACTAAACGCGCAGACGCCGTGCTGGGCCCCATTAAAGGCGCCAACTGGCAATCAACGGATACACTGTACCCGATTCCTTCAGATGCCATCAGAACCAATGCTAACCTTACCCAGAACGAAGGGTACAAATAACCGGTAATGAAAAAATTAACCATCATACTTTTAGTGGCTGTTATGGCAGCCACTAAAATATATGCTCAGCAACGGGTAGTGATCAGCCCGGAATTTCCGGAACGCGGGCAAACCGTGACTGTCACATATGACCCGTCGGCCCCCGGAGCAGGTATTCCGCCCGGCGCCGGCGTGGTAACGCTCGTGTTTTCCTATTCCAATTTTTATAATCTCGCATGGCGGATGAATATGCAGCGAACCGGCAACAAATGGACTACCTCCTTTAAGCTGGCCAATTATACCACCTTTGCCACCTTTTACCTGGAAAGCGGCGAGGCCATAGATAAACCGGCAAAAGACCGGCACTACGAAATAGGCGTATACAAAAACAAAGTGCCGGTGCAGGACATGTCGCTTTACAAGGCTTACAGTCTTAGTGCACAGATGGGTAAATCGCCTTTGCTGGCAGATAAACAGGCCGCGCTCTATAAAGAGGAACTGAAGCGCTACCCTGACAACTATGAAGCTAAGCTGCGGCTGCTTACCTATCAAATAAACAAAGCCGCTACTGCGAAAGAGAAAGAGCGGCTCCGGGAACAGGCGCACCAGGTGATTGCCAATAAGTTCAACAGCGCGCCTACGGTGGCTGGTAATATGAACAAGGTAACAATGGGCTATCTGATCATTGGCGAAAACTCCCGGCTGGACTCTATTCGCCGCGTAGTAATGGAACGTTACCCCGAATCTGCACTGGGCCGTGATATCAGGACAGGCGTAATAGCCAGGGGCAAAGACACAGCCCGGCAGATCGTTTTTTTTGAAGAAGAGCTGAAAAAAGAAACCCCGGAAAACAAGGAATCCTTTACAGAAATACATGATGTGCTATTCCGGTATTACGCCGCAAAAAAAGACAGTGCCAAAGCATTGTACCATGCCGGTTTTATGACCACGGAAAAGGAAAACCCCTACAGGGCGACCACCTGGCAGCAGATTGCGCAAACATTGCTGGATAACAGTCTTGCACTGGACAGCGCACGCGCTTATGCCCAACGGGCGCTGGATAGCGTGCGCAGCTACCCCGTAGGCGTGATCCGTCATTTCCCGGAAACCGGGTACATTTACCCTTTTGCAGACGACAGTACCCGGGAAGCCGTATTTAATAAGGCCAGCCGGCACCTGTTGTCCATGCTTGGCCTGATAGATATGAAACAGGGCCGCTATGCCGCAGGGGATAGGCATATGGAGCAGGCGGTAGATTACTATGCAGATAAAGAAACACTGGATAACGCGGAGGCCTATTACCGGCAAACCAACAATGTTGCGAAACTGGGCCAGCTGCAGGAGTTCCGGAAAAAAATGCTGATAGAAAAAGTAAAGAAACAACGGATCAACCGCCCGGCGCCACCGCTGAATTCCTTCGTGGACATGAAAGGAAAACCGGTACCCGCCGCATCTCTCAAAGGTAAGATCGTGGTGATTGATTTCTGGGCCACCTGGTGTGTGCCCTGCATGCAGGAAATGCCCTATCTCCAGCATTTATATGATCAGTATAAGCAAAACCCGGACATTGTATTTATGATCGCCAACAGCGGCGCCCGGAACACATTGGCAGATGCACAGGGCTGGAGCGGGAACAAAAAGTATACCTTCCCAGTGTATTATAACACTGATCCTGCTATTGGAGATAAGTTCAAATTTAATATCATCCCCGCTTCCTATCTTATCAACAAAGAAGGCAATATTATTTTCAGCAACATTGGTTTCGAAGGGCCGGAAGTGGAAGAGAAGTTAAAACAACAGCTGGAGATCCTGTTACAAGAATAAATACTTAAACAGTCACCATTAAATACTTAAGTAGTCACCATAACCAGCCGGGAAGAATCCCGGAAATTTGTCTTATTAAAAAAAATAAAACAAAATGGCAACAAAAAACAAAATAGCCCTGGTTACTGGTGGCAGTCGCGGATTAGGCAGGAATATGTCCTTACAGCTTGCTAAAAGCGGGCATGATATCATCCTCACCTATAAAAGTAACCAGGAGGAAGCAAACAAAGTAGTGGCAGAAATACAGGCTCTGGGACAAAAGGCGATCGCGTATAAGCTGGATACCGCCGATACCAAAGCATTCGACGGTTTTTTGGCAGAAGCGGCAGCGCATCTTCGGGAAAATACAGGCGAGGGTAAATTTGATTTCCTGGTAAACAATGCGGGCATCGACAGAAGCTCCCTGATCCCCGATACTACTGAAGAGGATTTCGATGAACTGTACCATGTGCATTTAAAAGGCGTATACTTCCTTACGCAGAAAGCATTGCCTTTTATTAATGACAATGGGCGTATCATTAACCTGTCTACCGGCCTGGCAAGGTTTGCCACACCCGGCTACGCAGCCTACGCTTCCATGAAAGGCGCCATAGAAGTATTTACCAGGTACCTGGCCAAAGAAGTGGGTGCACGCGGTATCACTGCCAACGTGGTAGCCCCGGGTATCATTGAAACGGATTTTACAAAAGCCACTTTTGAACATGCACCACAGGCAATATCCTACATTACGGCGCATACTGCGCTGGGACGTACCGGCTTACCGGATGATATTGGTGGCATAGTGGCATTCCTGTGCACGGAGGAAGCGCGCTGGATCACTGCCCAGCGAATCGAAGCCTCGGGGGGCATGTTCCTGTAACGGTATGGCCCGCCTCCGGGCCGTTGAAAAAGCCATGACCGTTATCGGACACTCCCTGTATTAAAACCGGGCACCAGCTGGTGGGGGATTGAAACTAAATGGCTGATTATCATTAGACATTGTTTCCGGCATTCAATTAGAGCGCCTGTATTTATGTTTAAGAATTACTTCAACATTGCACTCAGGAATCTTTGGAGAAACAAAGGTTTTTCAGCCATCACTATATTCGGGCTCGCCATAGGCATTACCACCTGCCTGCTCATCACTTTATTTGTTACAGATGAACTGAGCTACGACCGGTTCAACAAAAAAGCCGGCCGCGTTTACCGTATAGATGCCGACTTTTTTGTAAATGGCAATGCTTTCAGGGAAAGACTTACCCCCAGCCAGCTGGCCCCGGTATTACAACGGGAATATCCCAACGTAGAAAGTTATGTGCGGTTTATCCACCAGGGAAATATATTGGTAAAAAAAGGCGCTGCCACGCTGATAGAGCACAATGCCAGCTTTGCAGACTCCACGCTGTTTGATGTTTTCAGCCTGGAAATGATCAGCGGGGACCCTAAAACCGCACTCACGCAGCCTCATACCATGGTCATCTCCGAGCGCATGGCCCTGAAATATTTCAACAGCACGGATGTAGTTGGCAAAACATTGCAAACAGATAATGTTAGCACCTACCAGATCAGCGGTGTGATCAAAGACATGCCGGAGCAGTCGCACCTGCATTTTGATTTTGTGCGCGCTATGTCCGAACTGCCGGAAAGCAGGGAAAGTGGGGGCTGGATGTCCGACAACTACACCACCTATGTACTGATGCGCGAAGGCGCTACCGGCGCACAACTGCAGAGCTATGTGGATGCCGTTACCAAAAAGTATATGGAAGGGCCGTTGCAGAAAATGACAGGAAGCAACTTTGCAGACCTGAAAAGATCGGGCGGCCATTTCGGGTATAATGTAATGCCGCTCACCAGGATCCATTTGCATTCCTCACTGGCCGATGAAGTGGAACCTTCCGGCAACATCCAGTATGTATATATCTTTATTGCGGTTGCGGTGATCATCCTGCTCATCGCCTGTGTAAATTTTATGAACCTGTCTACCGCCCGCTCCGCAGGCCGTGCAAAAGAAGTAGGCGTACGGAAAGTACTGGGTTCCCAGCGCGGATCTTTGATATTCCAGTTCCTTACAGAATCCATATTAACCAGCTTCTTTGCACTGGTACTGGCGCTCGTCCTGGCTGTGTTGCTGCTGCCCTATCTCAACCAGTTATCGGGTAAGCATATTGTGCTGAAAACCGGTTACCTGTTGTGGCTGTTGCCTTTCCTGTTGCTTACCGCCGGGGTGATAGGTTTACTGGCAGGCAGCTATCCGGCTTTTTTCCTTTCTGCCTTTGAGCCAATCAAGGTACTGAAAGGTAAGCTGAATGGCGGTTTCAGGAACGGCTGGCTGCGGAGCAGCCTGGTGGTGTTCCAGTTTGCTTCCGCTATTTTGCTTATTGTAGGTACCCTGGTGATCAACAGCCAGCTGAATTATATCCGGAATAAGAAGCTGGGGTACAACCGGGAGCAGGTGCTCATTGTGGGCAATACTTCCTCGCTCTGGATCCATGCCCCCAACTTTAAGAAAGAAGTGCTGGCCATACCGGGAGTGGAATCCGGCACCATGACCGCCTCTTTGCCTACTGATATGAGCCTTAATACCAACATCTATTCAAAAGATGCCGCCCACAGCGCGGGCCAGGTAACAGGTGTGCCTGATTGGTACGTGGATGCCGACTACATTCAAACCATGGGCATGCAAATGGTGAGCGGCCGCAATTTCTCACCGGATATGCCTTCAGATACCTTTGCGGTACTGCTTAATGAAACCGCCGCGCGTTTGTTTGGCTTCAGTAACCTGGAAGGGAAATACCTTTATAGTGGAGAAAACAAGCCATTGAAAGTAATTGGCATTGTGAAAGACTTTAACGCCGGCAGTTTGAGGAACAAGATACCTCCTATCGTGTTCCGGCTGCAGTCAAACCCCCGCTCAATGGCGTTTCGCATTCATACTGCCGACATACAGGGGCTCATCGCGAAAATAAAAAGCGCCTATGAAGCACAGCCGGGTATGAGCGGGCAGCCATTTGTGTATTCATTCCTCGACGATGATTTCAACCGCCTGTATATTGCAGAGCAACGTACCGGGAAGATCTTCATTACGTTCGCCATACTGGCAATACTGATCGCCTCCCTGGGCTTATTTGGGTTAATTACTTATGCAGCGGAACAACGCACAAGGGAAATAGGGATCCGCAAGGTACTGGGCGCTTCTGTGCCGGGTATTGTGGCTATGCTGTCGAAAGATTTCCTGAAACTGGTGCTGGCCGCCATTTTGATTGCCAGTCCGCTGGCCTGGTATATGATGAGCCGCTGGCTGCAGAATTTTGCTTACCAGGTAAAGATCAGCTGGACCTTGTTTGTGATAGCCGCCTTTATTGCTATTGCCATCACCCTTTTAACGGTGAGTTACCGGGCTATCCGGGCGGCCACTGCAAACCCCGTAAATAGCCTTAAAGCAGAATAATTAATTGGCGAGGGGGAGTTCCAGGTAAAAGGAGCTTCCCCCTCCGCTGTTATTCTCGAACCAGATCTGCCCCTGTTGCGCCATCGTATATTCCTTACAGAGATACAGGCCCAGGCCAATACCTTTTTCATTATCTGTACCAAATGTGGAGCGTACTTTCAGGGAAAAAATATCCTGCTGACTGGAAAGGTCAATACCCAGGCCGCTGTCCCTTACTTCAATCAGGCATTTATCTCCCGTTTTACTGGTTTTTATAAAAATAGTTCCGCCGGCAGGAGTGAACTTGGCCGCATTACCCAGCAGGTTACGCACAATCAGTTGCAGCATATTGATATCGGCCATCACTTTGATGGAAGCATCTATATTGATATCAAGGCTGATCCTTTTTTTGGATACCGCCATTTTGTTGATCTTCAGGATAGGATGTATAGCGGCGGCCACATCTACTGGAGTGAGGTTCACATGAAGACCATCCATTTGCGTTTTGGACCATATTAATATATTGTACAGCATTTCCTGTGTGCTGTTCACTACGTATAGCAGTTCCGTTTCTATCTGGGCTTTATCTTCTGTGTTCAGTTCCACTTCCCGTACCAGCTGCAGGTAGGATTGTATAGCTGCCAGCGGGTTGCGCAGGTCGTGGGAGATGAGTGAAAACAGCTTACTCTTTTCTGTATTCATTATCTCGAGGGAGCGGGTTTTTTCTTCCCCTCTCAGTTTTTCGTTGTTATAGGCATTTTTCAGGTAGATGGTACCCACAAAAATAACCCCCACACAAATGATATAGGTGGGAGTCATATCCGCAAAAATATCTTTCCTGGTTTTATACACCTCGTTTACCGACTCCGGGTAATAATATTCCCAGGCAATAAGCCCCAGGACAATAACGAGGTTCAGCCCCAGCCACCAGTAGTATTGTTTCCGCGGGGAGATGAGCATGATCAGGAAAAACGCCAGGGTAAAGGATAACAGCGACGCGCCCTGTATCCCACCGCTGTAGAAATAGTTAATGGCAAACATCACGTTGCTCACGATTGCAGCCAGGATAACGCTCTCGTTCACCTTCTTCCGGTATCTCGACAAAAAATAAATAAACGAAAATGCGGGCGTTAGCAGGGCAAAAATAACAGAGGTGGCAGTAAGACCGGTAATATAATTATATGGTATATTAATAATAATGATAAAAAGGGAAATAGCGCAGATCGCATTGAAAATACGGTTTTCCAGGGAGAACTGCCGGGCGTCTCCAATAAGGAAGTGTGAGAATTGTTTCAGCCGTTGGGATAAAGTGATGGTTCCGTTTGTTGACATGTTACTAATTTAAGCAAAAACAACTGCTATTCGCAGCGAAAATGCCGGGCTCAGGATAAGGCATATGGCTGTAATGTCATGATTTTTTTCGGTTTTCTATACTATCCGCCTAATTTTTAAAAAAGAAAGAAGTAGCACGCATCTCTCCACATGTTTGCCCTGCTTTTTGCTAAATGCATTTTACAAAAGCGGGAAAGCTAAAATAATTATCATTAATTTTCGGTGGCGGGAAAGGTTATGAGGTATTCACCCACTTCTAATATGCGCAAAAAATGATGAGTGATGGAGATTTGTTACAGCTTATAAAGAAAGATGATACAGCTGCGTTTGAATCTATCTACGATAAATATTGGCAGGCCCTTTATTTAAAGGCTTGCCAGCGTGTGGATAAAGATGAGGCGAAAGACATGGTGCAGGAGGTAATGATTTCCCTTTGGAAAAGGAGGAACGATATACGGGTAGGGCAGGAGGGCGACCTGGGGCGGTACCTTTTCACCGCTATCAGGTACCGGGTGATCAGTCATTATGCTTTCAGCGCTGCAGAAATTAAAAAAGCAGATTTCTTCGATACCTTTAACGACTATATTACCTCGGATACCCTGGAAACCAAAGAGCTGAAAGCCCGCATTGAAGCCGAGATCGGCAGGCTGCCGGCCAGGATGCAACAGATCTTCCGCCTGAGCCGGGAGGATGATTATACCATTGCCGATATTGCCAAAGCACTTAATATTTCAGAGCAAACCGTGAAGAACCAGTTGACAGATGCCTTAAAACGCCTCCGTGCTTCATTGAAAGCCTCTTCTACCAGCGACTGGACGTTGGTATTGATATACCTCTTTTCCCAATTGCATCAGCAGCAGTAACAACGCGCCGGGCACACCCGGCCGGCGGCGCTGTTCTTTCCCTTTTGTTACCCGGATACTATGCCTTCATAATAGCAGTATCCATATTTACGGAACGCTCATACCTGTATGATCCATTGGATGGAACCGGCCATTATTTATACCCTATACCCCTGTTGCGGAATTTCAACCGTTCCCCGGAGTAGAAATTTTTTTTACCCGGACTAGTACCGGATATTATTTTTTGAGATAACTAATAAAATCGCGCGTTGTGGAAGTCAGTAAAATCAGGCAGCTTTTTAAGAAGTATATGCTGGGGAAAGGCTCCGGCCAGGAAAACCAATTGGTAGAACAATGGTACCAGTTGTTCGATGCAACACCGTTACCCGAAATGGATGAGGCAGAGCAGGAACACATAAAACGCGAAATATGGGGAAATATCCAGCCGCAAATTGTAGTCGCTAAAACGTTTTATCTTACCCGTGGCTGGAAAAGGGCTGTAGCGGCAGTGTTGCTGCTGGCAGGCGCCGGGGCAGGCTGGTACCTGCTGGGCCACCGCGTTTCTACCTCCTGGACCACCTACGCTACCCGTAATGGTGAAAGAAAAACCATTCACCTCAATGATGGTTCCGTAGTAATGCTCAATGCCGGTTCCACTATCCGTATACCCGCTAACCTCTCCAAAGAAAGAAAACTGGAACTGGTAGACGGCGAGGCCTTCTTCGATGTTACTTCCAATCCCGATGTACCGTTTATCGTGGAAAGCGGCCCGCTCCAAACCACCGTACTTGGCACCTCTTTCAACATCGCCGCCTATAAGGAGGTGCACACGCTCAGCATTGGAGTAGTATCCGGTAAAGTAAGCGTGGCCGGAAAGGCAACGCTTCCGCACATCCTGGAGCACAACCAGGAACTGGTGTATAACAGGGATAACGGCCAGGTAAGAGTTTCCCCGGCAGATGAACAGCTGACCGGATGGAAGGAAGGCAGGCTCGTTTTCAACGACGTTAACTTCCACGATATGGTAGTGCTCATGGAAAAGAACTTCGGCATCACCATCACCACCACACAGGAACATGTAAGGAACACCAGGTATACCACGGAATTGCCAACAGATATGGAGCCCGCAAAAGCAGCACAGGTGCTGGCGGCCATTCACCATCTGAAAGTACGCACGATCAATCAGCACACTGTTATTTACGAATAATAAACAATGTATCACCAAAGCTAATCGCTAAAAACAACTACGTAATGCCACGTAAATGGAACCTTTTGTTAATGCTAACAATTAATGCCTAACCACGTATGAAGAAAATTGTAAAAAATTTGAGAAAACGAATGCTTGCAGTCGTTTTAAGCCTCACCTGTGTCCCTGCCATACTGCCGGTATACGCCGGCCAGGGGCAAATCCTGCAGGAAACCAGCGTCACTATCGCCCTGAAAAGCGGCAGCCTGGAATCCGCCATCAGGGACCTGCACCGCCACACCAAAATTAACTTTGCCTAC
This sequence comes from Chitinophaga sp. OAE865, assembly GCF_040546735.1. Taxonomy (NCBI): domain Bacteria; kingdom Pseudomonadati; phylum Bacteroidota; class Chitinophagia; order Chitinophagales; family Chitinophagaceae; genus Chitinophaga; species Chitinophaga sp. OAE865. Next base: position 3,067,384 of record NZ_JBEPOF010000001.1, read on the forward strand.
GACAGGCAGCTGCTCAGCGGCTACAAAGTAGAGGGCTGCTCTTTTTCCAACGAAAGGCTGGACTATGTACTGGAAAAATTACTGCAGCATAAATCCCTGGGCTATGCAGAAGTAAATAATATTGTAGTGATCAGCAAGCTCGCGTCTCCAAAGGCAGCACCCGCCCGCCAGGAAGTAGTGGTATCCGGTGTGATCAAAGATGAAAACGGCCATCCCCTCCCCGGTGTGAGCGTTGCAGTAAGAGGCGTAAGCACCATGACCACTACGGATGCCAATGGCCGGTACAAGATCATTGTGAATGCTGCCACTGATGTATTGGCCTTCAGTTTTATTGGTTATGAAACTGCAGAAGTGGTAGCCGGCAGTCAGACGACCATCAACGTACAATTGAAAGTAGCCAGCAAATCGCTTGGCGAAGTAGCTGTAGTGGGCTTCGGTACCCAGCGTAAAGTAAGCCTGGTAGGCGCCCAGTCCACCATCCGCCCGGCGGAGTTCAAACAACCGGCATCGGATATCTCTTCCATGCTGGCCGGCCGCATTGCAGGGGTAATAGGCGTACAGCGCACCGGCGAACCCGGTAAAGGCAGCGCCGATATCTGGATCCGTGGTATCTCTACCTTTGGTGGCGGTAACAAAGCTACCCCGCTCATCCTCGTGGATGGCGTGGAAAGATCTATCAACAACATCTCCCCGGAAGATATAGAATCCTTCACTATCCTGAAAGATGCCGCCGGTACGGCAGTATATGGAGTGCGTGGCGCCAATGGCGTTATTATCCTGAAAACAAAAACAGGAAAGGTAGGTAAGCCGCAAATTTATTTCGACTATAACGAAGGCGTTAACTCCTTTACAAAAAGGCCGGAAATGCTGGATGGCGTTACCTATATGAACCTGGCCAACGAAGCTTCCACCACCCGTAACCATAACCCGGTGTTCTCCGAAGAAACCATTGAGAAAACAAAAAACAATACAGACCCGCTCCTGTATCCAAATGTAAACTGGATGGACGCCGTGTTCAATAAATATGGCCATACCCGCAGCGCCAACCTGAACGCCAGCGGCGGTGTGGAAAATGCCCAATATTATGTATCCCTTGGTTATTACAATGAAAGTGGCTTCCTGAAAACAGATGACCTGGAGAAGTACAATTCTTCCTTAAAATACAATCGCTATAATTTTACATCCAACTTAAACCTGAAAGTAACTAAGTCCACAAAACTTGATGTGGGTTTACAAGGCTACTTCTCCAATGGTAACTACCCGGGTATCAATACCCACGATATTTTCCAGAGCGCAATGGATGCCTCCCCGGTGGTATACCCCGTGATGTACCCGGGTGGCTTTGTTCCGGGACGCTCTGCCAACGGCGGTTTCAGGAATCCCTATGCTGATCTTACCCGCCGCGGGTACCGCAACGAATTCAGGAACCAGCTCTATTCCAACATCCGCGCTACACAGGACCTGAAATCCATTACGGAAGGACTATCCGCTACCGCGATGTTCGCATTCGATGTGTTTAACCAGAACTATATCACCCGTTCCAAACGTGAGGATACCTGGTTCCCGGATATGAACAATCCCTACAAACCTGATGGTACTCTCAACCTGCTGAAAACATTTACCGGTAACCAGTACCTGGGGTTTGATAAAAATGACGGCGACCGACAGACCACCCGGCAGTTTTATACGGAAGCAGCTATCAATTACGACCGCGCTTTCGGCAAACACCGCGTAACCGGTTTGGGCCTGTTCTATACCAGCGATAAAACCAATACGCTGGCGGGCGATTTCATCAACTCCATCCCGGAAAGATACCTTGGCCTGGCAGGTAAAGCAGCCTATTCATACGACGACCGCTACTTCATGGAGTTCAACTTCGGGTATAACGGCTCCGAATTGTTTGCACCTGAAAACCGCTACGGTTTTTTCCCGGCTATAGGCCTTGCCTGGGTGCCTTCCAACGAACGTTTTTTTGAACCATTCAAAAATGCCATCTCTTTCCTGAATATTCCGTTACTCCAACGGTAATACCGGTCTTGGTAGCGCAGAGGAACGCTTCCTGTACATTACCAAACTAAACGATAACGATCGCGGCTATACGTTTGGCAAAGGATTTAATGAAGGTAAAGGCATCAGCATCAGCCGTTATGCATCAGACGTAAGATGGTCTGTTTCCAACAAACAGGACCTGGGTATAGAATTACGCACGCTGAACGATCGCCTCCTTGTTAATGTGGATGTGTTTAAGGAGCACCGTACCGGCATCTTTCTGCAACGCGCTTCCAACGTGGATTTTATGGGTCTTGATAACCAGCAGTACGGTAACCTCGGCGCTGTGGAGAACAAAGGGCTGGATGCCAACCTGGAGTACAATACCCGCATAGGAAATGTGGAACTGTCTGTACGCGGTAATATTACCTGGAACCAGGATAAGGTATTGGAAGATGACCGGCCGCCGCAGTTGTATCCATGGATGGAGCATCGCGGCAATAACATCCTGGCGCGTTATGGCTACATCGCAGAAGGATTGTTTACCGACCAGGCTGAAATTGATAAAAGTGCAGTACCAGGCTCCCGCTCACAGGTGAAGCCGGGCGACATCAAATACAAGGATCTGAACGGCGATGGTAAGATCAACTCTTCCGATGTAACAAAGATCGGTCGCGGCGATGTGCCGGCAATGGTATATGGCTTCGGCTTAAATCTCGCTTACAAGGGATTTAACATAGGCTTCCTCTTCCAGGGTATCTCCGATGCCGACCGTATGCTGCAGGGCAGCGCCATCATTCCGTTCAATGGCGGCGGAGGCGAAAGCAATGCCTATAGCATCGCTACCGACAGGTGGACGCCTGAAAATCCAAGACAGGACGCGTTTTATCCACGCCTGGCATACGGCGAAGCAGAAAACGTGAACAATACACAGGCAAGCAGCTGGTGGGTGAAAGACGTGAGCTTTATCCGCCTCAAATCCGCGCAGATAGCCTACAACCTGCCCTCCAGCCTGTTGCAGCGCATTGGCGTAAGGAATTCATCTGTTTACCTGCAGGGCATCAACCTCCTTACTTTCAGCAAGTTTAAACTGTGGGATCCGGAACTGAATACCGACAATGGCTCCAGCTATCCAAACGTAAGAACTATTTCACTGGGAGTAAACCTGAAATTTTAATCCTGTAAGCACTGATCAGAAACCGCGCATATATAATTCCCCCACACAGGGGCATGTTATTACGAGGTTCCGTCAGGTCATTAAAAAATCAAATAATAACTGATGAAAAAGCTCATATATCTTTTAGCAGGCATCGTGTTGTTGTCGTCCTGCAAAAAATACCTGGACCAGGTGCCGGACGACCGGCTAACTATTGAAGAAACCTTCCGTACCTGGGCTACTGCGCAGAAGTTCCTGAACAACGTGTACCTGCGTGTGCCCGATGAGTTCGGGCAACGTAATCCCGGCGATTATAACAACCGCGGGTTATGGACCGGCGGCTGCGATGAGGCGGATTATGTATGGGGATTTGTGCAATCCAATAGTGTAAACATCGGTAGCTGGGATGCAAAATCCGGTTTCGTGGGCGACTACTGGACCAATTTTTATCGCGGCATCCGCGCGGCCAGCGTATTTATAGAGAACGCTGATAAAATAACAGATCTCTCCCCGGATCTTATTACCCAATACAAGGCAGAAGCCCGTGCATTACGCGCCATGTATTATTTTTACCTGATGCGTATATACGGTCCCGTTGTACTGATGGGTGAAAAACCGGTAGAAGTGGATGCCAGTTTGCAGATGCCCCGCAGCTCGTTCGATGAATGCGTGGCCTATGTGATCTCCGAGCTGGAAACAGCAGCAGCCAAACTGCCGGTGGTGCCCAACAACGACCAGGACTATGGCCGCATCAGCAAAGGTATTGCACTGGCTTTCCGTGCCAATACGCTGATGTACAGCGCCAGCCCGTTGTTTAACGGCAACACAGATATGGCCGCCCTGAAGAATACGGATGGCAAACAGCTTATCAGTCAATCGTACGACGCCAATAAATGGAGACTGGCTGCCGACGCCTACAAGTCTTTCCTCGACCAGTTTGTTCCGTCTACCTACAGTCTGTTTAAAAAGAATAATGCAAAGGGAGAATTTGATCCTTATCTTTCGTGCAGGGATGTATTCCTGACCGATTGGAACCCGGAAGTGATCTTTGCACGCCCTGCCAATTCATTGAACTCGCGTCAGTATGAAATGACGCCTTTCCATAGCGGCGCGCCATCCAGTGATCTGAGGGGAAGCGGCGGCCTGGGCGCCACCCAGAATATGGTAGACGCCTTTTTTATGAAAAATGGCCGGAGCATCGACGACCCTTTATCACAGTATGTAAAAACAGGATACTCCGATTTTACGGGCCCTAATGAAACTACGCCCAGCAGTATCTATAACCAGTGGGTAAACCGCGAGCCCCGTTTTTATGTGAACATCACTTATGATGGGAGCACCTGGCTGAATAAATCCTACGGGAATATTGTTACCCGGATCTACAATACCGGCAACTCCGGTAAAGCTACCGGTAACAATGATTACAGTCCTACCGGTTATATTGTGCGTAAAGCGCAGGGCCTCGGTAAATGGGATGTAGGCGGTCGTACCCTGATGCTGATCCGCCTGGCGGAGATCTATCTGAGCTATGCGGAATGCATTAACGAAGCTGATCCTGCCAGTCCTGAAGCATTAAAATATGTGAACCTGATCAGGGAAAGGGCAGGTATCCCGCAATACGGATCAGCAGAGCTGCCAGCCCCGGTTGGGCAAGCGGCCATCCGCGAAGCGATCCGCAAGGAACGCCGCGTGGAACTGGCTTTTGAAAATAACCGTTTCTTTGATGTGCGCCGCTGGAAAATTGCCGAACAAACAGAGAACGGTCCCATTTATGGCCTGAACATCGGCGCTGATATGCCCGGTTTCCTGCAGGTGGTGCCTTTTGAAACCCGTGTATTTGAAAGAAAGCATTACCTGTTCCCGTTGCCGGCAGATGATGTAGATAATGATAAACAGCTGGTACAGAATCCTGGCTGGTAAGTATAAACCTGAACCACCGGAAGTTGCCATGGCGGCTTCCGGTGTCAACCCGATCATATGAACAAGATAACCTGTTTACTTTTTGTCGCGCTACTGCTGCACAGCAACTGTTCCAAAAGCAGTACAAAGGCAGATCCGCCCGGACCAGTTGCCAAACCCGCCGTATCCTTTACCATGCAGGATGCAGCCACGGCCTACGCCAGCTTCAACCAACATTTCTACAGTACAGCCGACAAGCTTTATTACAGTAATACGGAGAAGAAAGGCATAGGCGCCATATGGACCCAGGCTATTTACTGGGACATGGCCATGAATGTATACAAACGCACAAAAGATCCGGCTGATCTGCAACGTATCAACGATATTTACCAGGGCGCTTATAACCGCTACGATAAATATAACTGGAACAATACAAAGGAATGGTTCATCTACGATGATATCATGTGGTGGGTAATTTCACTTGCACGCGCCCATCAGCTCACCGGCAACAAAACCTGGCTTGATCTTTCTATCTCCGGTTTTAAAAGAGTATGGGATGGCTCCTTCGATCCGGAAAAAGGCGGCATGTTCTGGGACTTTAACCACAGCGGTAAAAATGCATGTATCAATTTCCCCACGGTAATTGCCGCCATGACGCTTTATAAGATCACCGGCGAAGCCGCTTATCTCCAAAAAGCAAAAGATGTATACAACTGGGGCGTAAATAACCTTTATGATCCCAAAACCGGCAGGGTGGCCGATAATAATGTGAACGGCCACAAAGGCTGGTCTGATTACACTTATAACCAGGGCACGTTTATCGGTGCTGCTGTGATGTTGTACAGGGAAACAGGTACCGCTGCTTATCTTGATCAGGCAAATCTTGCGGCTGTTTATACACAGAAAACCATGAGCGATGTAAATGGTATCCTGCCTGCGGAGGGCGACTGGAATGAGCAGGGCGTACTGAAAGCGATTTTTGGTCAGTATATAATGACGCTTATTAACGATGCCGGGCAAACACAGTTCCTGCCCTGGATCCAGAAAAATATCAATGCCGCCTGGGGCAACCGCGATGTTACCCGCGGGTTAACCTACCGTAATTATAAAGTGCCTTGTGTAACCGGCACGCTGCAATCCTATGAGGCCAGCAGCGCGGTATACATGATGCAGATCTGCCCGCCGGCAAATTAGTTACACCACATCGTTTTCATGAGGTAAAACGCTATTTTTGCGGTTTAATCAATATACCTCATGAGAACGATGTTGTTTTTCACGCTCACCTGTTTGTTAACTTGTTTTGCAGCCCCTCTTCCTGCACAGGACCAGGACCAGGAATTTATCTTTAATACCTGGTCGCTGGCAAAAGATGATAGCCGTTATATTTTTGCAGATACCGCCCTGGTGCGCGTTAGCCCGGATACCAAACAAGCGCCCGCTGATACCCTGCTGGCAGGGGATGATATTACCGCGTTAAATATCCTGCCTGGTAAAATGCTTACCCTTAAAGGTCTTACCCTTCCCTGGGTACAGATAAAGTATAATAAAAACGGGGTGGAAAAAGAAGGATACGTATGGGAAGGACTGATCTCTTTTACACCTATGCGCCGGGGCGATATGAAGTTTATATTCGCCTATGATCGCCGTATGGATACTTTGATCGATCAGCAGAAACAATCGCAGTATATCGTGAAACTGAAAGCTGTTCAGGCAGGTAAGATACTTGCTGTTACCTCATTCCGCATTTTCGACGATGAATCTGCCGGTTTTGCCTATGCCAAGGTAATGGGTGGTATTGGCTTGTCGAATGTGCAGCATATCGTATCTCTTGGCTTTGGCGGGGCCGCCTGCGGTGTTCCTACCAACTATTATTATTTCGCCTGGATGAAAGACGGGCGTCTTGCAGCATTGCCTGGCAGAATGGACGTAGGCGACGCAGGGGTATATTACCATGAAGAGTCTTTTATTTTCCCCGGTGAGAAAGATGGACAGCCGGATATCATTGTGCTGAAAATACATGAGGAAGAAGAAACAGATAAGGTAGATAAGAATGGCGAACCGGTGATGGCGGTAAAAGAAACATCTGCAAAATACAGCTGGGATGGGGTGAATGCAACCTTCAGAAAAATAGGAAAATAAGACGTGCGGATCTATCCTTTCTAATGGCCGTTCATCTATAATTTTTTTACAGCGCTATTTATTTGAAATAGTTTTGCTGTTCTAAAAGATGCCCGTCATTACTTCCCATGTCCGTTTATAATCAACCCAGGAAACGCGTAATAGTACTCATTATTACAGGGTTCGCCCTCCTTTTTGTTGCCAGGTTAATGTACCTGCAGTTAATAGAAACAAAGTATGTGCGGCTGGCAGATGCCAATGCTGTTACAAGAAAAACGGTATACCCTGGCCGGGGTATTGTCTTCGACCGTAAAAACCGCAGTATACTGGGCAATGAGGTGTTGTATGACCTGGTAGTAATCCCTGCCGCTGTTAAAAAAATTGATACTGCGTATCTGTGTAATATCCTGCAGATAGACACTGCGGAATTTAAGCTGCGTATAGCCGATGCCGTTAAGAAGAACGGCCGGATGCGTTCCTCGGTATTTGCCGGTATGCTATCGCCCGATACCTACAGCCGCCTCCAGGAAAGTATGTACCTGTTCCAGTCGGGGTTTGAACTGGTGCCCCGCCAGGTAAGATCTTATCCTTATAAAGCCGCCGCCAATATCCTGGGATACATTGGTGAAGTATCGCCTGATATGTTGAAGATGAAAGCTTATGGCGATTATGAATCCGGTGATTATATCGGCTTAACGGGGTTGGAGAAGCAGTATGAGAAAATACTCATGGGGCAGCGCGGCACGCAATACATCATCAAGGATAATCTCAACCGTCCGCAAGGAGCGCTGGCCAACGGTGAGTTTGACACGGCGGCCATTGCCGGGAAAAATCTGCGTCTTTCCCTGGATATAGAACTGCAGTTGCTGGGAGAGCGGCTGATGCGTAACAAGATAGGAAGTATTGTAGCTATAGATCCGCAAAGCGGCGGTATCCTTGCCATGGTAAGCGGTCCTGTTTTTGATCCCAATCTTTTAACAGGAAGCCGCCGCACAAAGAATGCAGGCCGGTTGTTTACTGATCCCACAGAACCTTTTCTCAACCGCGGTATCCAGGCAACCTATCAGCCCGGATCTTCCATGAAGCCGCTTACTGCGCTGGTGGCGCTCGACGAAGGACTGATCACACCTGATTTCGGGTATCCCTGCCATGGTGCATACAATGCCTGCGGCCACATTGTAAAATGCCTGCACAGCGATGCGGGGCATGCCTCCAATCTGCGCGTGGCAATGGCGCATTCCTGCAACTCTTATTTTATTCACCTTTACCGCCTGGAAGTAGACAGCTATAAATGGGGCGGCGTAAAAAAAGGACATGCCAAATGGAAGGAGTACATGACGCAGTTTGGATTGGGCCATAAACTGGGCATCGATATTCCCGGCGAAAGCGCCGGTGTGGTGGCAGATACCGCTGTACTGAACCGCATGTACCGCGGCGCCTGGAATTCCTGCTCCGAGCTGTATGTAGGCATGGGACAGGGCCAGGTAGCTACCACGCCGCTGCAGATGGCCAATGCTATGTGCCTCATCGCCAACCGGGGTTATTACTATCTGCCGCACCTGGTAGAATCGATAGATAACGACAGCTCAGGCATCTTACAAAAGTTTAAAGAAAAACATGCAGTGGGTCATGTATCTGATACCGCTTACCGCTCTGTTATTTATGGAATGGAAGATGTAGTGGAGCATGGAACCGGCAGGGGCGCCCGGATAGAAGGGATCGCCGTTTGCGGGAAAACCGGTACCGCCGAGAACAGGGGAAGGGTGAATGGGAAGGTGGTGGACTTACCCGATCATTCTGTATTTGTGGCCTTTGCCCCGCGCGATAATCCGCGTATAGCCGTGGCCGTGATCGTGGAAAATGCAGGTATGGGCTCTACATTCGCCGTACCTATCGCTAATCTTATCATGGAAAAATATCTTCACGATACCCTGCCGGTATCAAAATTACCGGTAATGAAACGGATGCTGGAAACAACCACCATCCCACTGGCCAAACTGGAAGTGTCAAAAATAGACTCACTGAATAATACCACCGGTGCGCTCACCACCGGCCAGATACTGAAGCAGTATTTTCATTAAACAGCTATCTTCTTTGTATCTTACACAGATGTTAGCTGTTATCTTAAAATGGGTGTTGAAAACAATGGGGGCGCTGCTGCTGCTTTATGCAGCTGTTTGTATCCTTGTTTATTTTATCCAGGAGCGTTTACTTTTTTTTCCTGAAAGATTACCGGCAGATTATGTGTTTCATTTCCCGGAGCCCTTTGAAGAACGTACTATCCCCGTGGGAGATGGCGAGGAGTTGAATGCATTGCTGTTTAAATCCGGCGGCAACAAGGGCCTTATCTTTTACCTGCATGGCAATGCGGGATCCCTCCGGTCCTGGGGAGAAGTAGCCGGCGCGTATACGCAGCTGGGCTACGATGTGTTGATTTTTGATTATCGCGGATATGGAAAAAGTACCGGGAAGATCTATAGCGAGCAACAGTTTTATGCCGATGCGCAAGCTGTTTATGACAGCGCCAGAACATCTTACCCTGAAAATAAAATTATTATCCTGGGATATTCTGTTGGTACAGGTACGGCAGCAAGGCTTGCCGCCGACAACCATCCCCGGCAGCTTATCCTGCAGGCGCCCTATTTCAGCATGAAGGATATGGCCAGGTATTATTACCCCGTATTGCCTTCTTTCCTGCTGAAATATACTTTTCCTACCTACCGGAACATACAGCGTACTACCGTACCAGTTACTATATTTCATGGTAACACTGACGAGGTGATTTACTACGGCTCTTCCGAAAAGCTGAAAGCGTATTTTAAGCCGGAGGATACGTTAATTACACTGAAAGGGCAGGGCCACAATGGTATGACGGATAACCCGGAATACCGGGAGCAGCTGAAACGGATGCTGGAATAATTATGCCCCGATCACCTTCACCCCCTTCTTCCTGCAAAACTTCAGCTCCGCCGGGTCTGCATCTGTAATAATCGCATTCACCAGGTCCAGGCCCGCAAAATTAAAGTAAGAAGTTCTTCCTATTTTTCCCGCATCACACAAGAGATAGGTATAACCGCTTTGCGCAGCCAGGGCGGTGGCAATAGCCGCTTCTTTTTCACTGTGCGCAAACAGGCCCTGTGCTGAAATACCATCTACGCCGATAAACGCCTTGCCTGCCTTGTATCGCCGGATATGTTCCATGGCCATGGTACCGTGTATTGCCTGCCTCGCTTCATCGTATTCACCGCCAATAATGTTGAGGGATACCGCGGAATGCTGTAACTCAAATATCACCGGCAGGGAATTGGTGATCACTTTGATTTTTTTGTTCCTGATAAACTGGCACAAACGGAAAACAGTGCTGCCACAATCCATAAAAATGATATCGCCGTCGTTGATCTGTGCCGCCGCTTTCCGGCAGATCTTATCTTTTGCTGCCTGGTTGGCCGCCGCCTTGTTCACAAATTCGTAGGGCTGTTCGGGACTGCTGGCGGGGATAGCACCGCCGTGGGTGCGGTACAACAGCCCGTCGTCCGACAACTGGTTCAGGTCCCGCCGGATAGTGATTTCCGAAATGCCTAATACCTGGGCCAGTTCGCCGGTAGCTACTTCACCTTTTGACGCCAGCAGGGCCAGTATTTTTTGCTTCCTGAGTTGGAAATTCATTTTAAATAATTAACTTGATCAAAAATAATCAAAAACGATCAAAAACGATCATTTAATATGAAGACGATAAATATTCTTGAAACAGCCATCCTGTCGGATAACTGGTACACGCTGAAGAAGATCACCTATGAAATGGCAGGCAGCAACGGCATCGCGGTGAGGCAGGTGCGTGAGGCATACGACCGTGGCAACGGGGCCACTATCCTGCTGTATAATAAGGAACAGGGCACCGTGGTGCTAACGCGGCAGTTCCGCCTGCCTACTTATATTAATGGTAACGAAACGGGTATGCTGATAGAATGTTGTGCAGGTTTGCTGGATGAAGATAATGCAGAAGAATGTATCAGGCGGGAAACTATGGAGGAAACCGGTTACCAGGTAACTGCTGTGGAAAAAGTGTTTGAAGCGTATATGTCGCCCGGCTCTGTTACAGAGATCCTGTATTTCTTTGTGGCGGCATATTCCAGGGAGCAGAAAATACATGATGGCGGCGGACTGGAAGCCGAACAGGAAAATATCGAAGTGCTGGAACTGCCATTCACACGGGCATTGGAAATGATCCGTACCGGGGAGATAAAAGACGGGAAAACAATTATGTTACTCCAGTATGCGGCGCTTCATCACTTGTGCGGTTAAACCAAATTTATTTCAATTATCCGCCAGTGCTGTTTTGTGCATGCTTTTTCCAATCAGGGCCTGTTTCTCTTTACCCCATTGATCCATTGCTTTGATCAGCGGAAGGGTGCTGAGGCCCACTTCTGTCAGGTAGTATTCTACTTTTAAGGGAATACCGGGGTATACTTTTTTGTACAGCAATCCAAGATCTTCCAGCTCCTTCAGGTGCATGGTAACCACCCGCATGCTGGCGCCATCCACTTCCATCTGCCGGTGTATTTCGCTGGGCCGCCTGATATCGTCATGGATACACTCAATGATCCAGGCTTTCCATTTGCCCCCCAGTACTTTCATGAAAATGCTGATACCACAATGCAGCTCAGGGATCTTTTTTTCGTACATGTCATTTCCTTTGCGGGAAAGATAAACTTTTTACGCTGTTTCGTAAAAGCATTAAGCTGGCCTTCCGTTGTAATGCAGGAGGGACGTATACAGAAAAAATTTTCCATGGGTGAAAAATTTTTCGGCTATTGGCAGTCACTATGATACTAAAGACATTTGGCCCATAAAAAATGAAACGATGAGCATAAAGAAAGATGTTACAGTAATCGGATTGGGCCCTATGGGATTTGTATTGGCGCGTACTTTACTGGATAACGGCTACCGCGTAACGGTATGGAACCGGAGTGCGGAAAAAGCAACGGCACTGGTGGCAGATGGGGCCATACTGGCGGCAGATCCCGTTGCTGCTGTATTGGCCAGCCCGGTGATCATTACCTGCCTGAATAATTATGAAACTACCCGTAGTATCCTGGCTGCCGCGGCATCCGCCTCCTCCTTAAAGGGGCGCCTGCTGCTGGAATTAACCACCGGTACGCCGCAGGATGCAAGAACTGCGGAAGCCTGGGTACAGGCACTGGGTGCGCTTTACCTGGATGGTGCGCTGCTGGCCACACCACGGCAGATAGGAAAACCGGATACCCCTATCTTTTTATCCGGCGATATAGCTGCTTATGAAAAGGGAGAAGCTATACTGAAAGTATTGGGTGGCCATCTTATGTATGTGGGTGCTGCTGCTGGCGCCGCTGCAGCATGGGACCTCGCCATTCTTTCCAGCCTGTTTGGCCTGATCACCGGTTTCCTGCAGGGAGCAAGGATCTTCGAATCCGAAAAGCTGGATGTAAATGCGCTCGGTGATATGATCAATAACATTGCACCGGTGCTCGGGGAAATGGTGCGGCATGAGGGCGCGGTGATCAGCACCGGTAATTTCGGGCTTCCTGAAAGCAGCCTGAAAACCTGCGCGGTATCTCTTGCCTTAATGGTGAAACAGGCTGCCGAGTCGGGTATCCCGGGAGAGGTACCGGGCTTTATCCTTCAGCTGATGAACAGGGGCATTAAAGCCGGCTACGGGGAAGAGCAGCTGGGTGCATTGATAAAAGTAATGCGCTGAGTGAAAAGGTTAGTGTTTAGTCCGCCGGGGGCTAAACACTAATTATCCGTATCTTTATAAACATATAATCTGTTACTGCATGAATATGGAAAGCTATCTTCCCCCGGTAATTCTTTCTCCTTATATCAGTGCTTTCCTGGTCATTGAAAGCAAAGATGGTATGGAGAACCGCGTAATGCCGGATACCGCTGTGATGATGTCTTTCAGGTTTGGTGGTAAAGTAGCGGCAGGGGAGCCCGGTGAAGAAACCGGTTTGCCCGCAACCGCGCTCACAGGGTTGAGAAGAACTTCCCGTTTATTGCATTATGCACCCGGCACTGGGAACGTCCTGGTGAAATTCAGGGAAGGAGGCGCCGCCGCTTTTTTTAAAACACCCCTCCACGAATTCTTTGGTACCTATGAATCACTGGATCTGCTGGTGCAACGCCATAAAATTGCAGAAGTGGAGGAAAAGCTGCATGAAGCAAAAAGCAACCTGCAACGTGTCGCCATCGTGGAGCAATTTCTTATTGCAGCAATTAGCAGCCGGCAACCGGATCTGCTGATCAGCAACGCTGTACAGCAGATTAAAACTGCCGCGGGCAGTGTAAAGATCAAATCGCTGGCTGCCAGCCTGTATATCAGCCAGGATGCCTTTGAAAAACGTTTCAGGCGCAGTGTTGGCGCTACCCCCAAACAGTTCTCCGCTATTGTAAGACTACGCCACCTGCTCGATCATTTCCCGGAAACGGAAAGTCTTACAGAGGCGGCCTATGAGGCTGGCTATTACGACCAGGCCCATTTTATAAAAGACTTCCGCGCTTTCACTGGTCAAACGCCACAGGCCTTTTTCCGGCAGGCTGCATGGTGGTGATGACTCCCCCAGGTATTTATCTCTGTTATTCATCTCCCCAAAAAATCTCCCTGTCTCAAAAAATATTTTAAAATAAGCAATTGCTCACTTATCTTTGTGCCGCATGAGGTACAGAGACGAAAATAAAATACAGGCCATCCGCGAATCGGCTATCGAAATGGTGGCTAACGATGGACTGGAGAATTTTGGAATCAACCGGCTGGCAAAAGCAGCAGGGGTGTCTCCGGCAACTATTTATATTTATTATAAGGATAAGGAAGATCTGCTCACCAGTATCAGCATAGAAGAAGCTTTGAAGATGACTAGGGCCACCCTCAAAGGTTTTGACCCTGAAATGGGTTTTAAGGAAGGGTTGTGGGTACAATGGAAGAACAGGGCGGCATTTGCACTGGATAACCACCAATCGGCCAATTTCTTTGAACAGTTGCGCAATTCTGCCTATAAAGATAAAATGCTGGAAACGATCACCCTGGAGTTTCGTCAGGCTATGGGCAGCTACGTGCATAATGCAGTGAAACGCGGGGAGATCAACGAAATGCCGCTGGAAGTATACTGGTCCGTTGCTTTTGCACCTTTGTATTCACTGATCAAATTTCATAACGAAGGACAAAGCCTTGACGGCCGCAAATTTAAATTCTCGGAGAAAGTCATGAAACAAACATTCGACTGTGTAATAAAAGGATTAATGAAATAATTTTTTTTTGATTCATTTAGTAAATGAACGCTCGCTCATAAAATATCTGGTTATGCAACACGTTCTTATTTTCAAAACAAATATTGCCACCCCGGAAGCCCGTTCCAAAATAGCGCCGGTACTGGACCAGCAACCCTTTATTGACCAATGGACGGTAGACATGGAAGATGTGGACTGCGTGCTCAGGGTAGTAGCCGCTGAGCCGGTGCCGGACCGCATCATCGCATTAATCAACGCCAGCGCGTACGAATGTGCAGAGCTGGAAGACTAACAAACACATAAGCTCAAATCTCCCTGAAATGAAACAAACATCACCCGCATTTTCCGGTCACCAGAAAATGATAGTTGCCCTCTTGGCGCTCACACAATTTACCGTGATCCTCGATTTCATGGTGATGTCGCCGCTTGGCGATATGCTAATGAAATCAATGAGCATAAAGCCCAACCAGTTTGGACTGATCGTATCCGCATATGCCTTCAGCGCCGGTATTTCCGGGCTGCTTACCGCCGGCTTCGCGGACCGGTTCGATCGGAAGAAATTACTGGTGTTTTTTTACACCGGTTTTATTGCTGGCACGCTTTGCTGCGGATTTGCCAACACTTATTACACCATGATTGCGGCCCGTATCATTACCGGTTTGTTCGGCGGTGTAATGGGATCTATTTCACTTGCCATCATCACCGATCTTTTTGATATCTCGCAACGCGGGCGCGTAATGGGTTTTGTGCAGATGGCATTCGGCGCCAGCCAGGTGCTGGGTATCCCTATCGGCTTATACCTCGCCAACGCCTGGGGATGGGAAGCTCCCTTTTTCCTGGTAGCAGGTATTGCCGGAGTGGTGATGCTGCTGATCATTCTGCGGATGCAACCGGTTATTGCGCACCTGGCGGTGCAGCACGACAGGAGCGCTTTCACCCACCTGTGGCATACCGTAAAGAACGGCGATTACCGGGTAGGTTTTACTACCACCGCGCTGATGTCGATAGGCGGATTTATGATGATGCCCTTTGGCAGCGCATTTGCGGTGAACAACCTGCACGTTACGCAGGAGCAACTGCCTTTGCTGTTTATGGTTACCGGTGTGGGCTCCCTGTTCATTATGCCGGTACTCGGAAAATTAAGTGATAAGAAAGACAGGTTCACCCTCTTCACCATTGCCTCTATATATGCCCTGGTGATCATTATTATTTATACCCATTTATCGCCTCATCCACTCTGGGTTATCATGTGCCTGAACGTGCTGATGATGGCCGGGATCATGGGTCGTATGATCCCGTTCACCGCGTTAACCACCGGTATCCCTGATCTGGCAGACCGTGGCGCCTTTATGAGCGTGAACTCTTCCCTGCAGCAGATCGCCGGTGGAATAGCCGCTGTTATCGGTGGCATGATCGTAACACAGAAGGATAAATTCAGCCCGCTGGAGCACTACGATACACTTGGATGGGTGATTGTGGGGTTAACGCTGCCCTGTATTTACCTGGTATACCGTGTAAGTATGATTGTAAAAAGAAAACTGGCCAAAGGCGCTGTAACAAATACTACGGGGATGATGGCAGAAGCATAATAATAAAAAAGAAGCCGGTGCTGCCGGCTTCTTTTTTTATCCGGAAAAAAGTGTCCTTCATCACCACTACAGGGGTTGATTCCGACAAACTTTTATCTTAGATTTGAACTATGAAGCAAATATCCATTCTCGTTCCCAAAGGCGCTGTAGCGCTCAGCAGTATTGAAGGACCTTTTGTATGTTTCACCAAGGCCAACGACTTCCTGGAAAGCGTTGGAAAAGATCCGTTGTTTAATGTACAACTGGTGGGGCTTTCCAAAGAAGCGCAGGAATACGACCGCTTTTTTAAAGTAACGCCGGATGTGCTGATCTCGGAAAAACATAAAGCCGACCTGATCATCATTCCTGCCGTGAACGGGGAAAGGGAAACAGTAATTGAACAGAATAAAGATTTCTTCCCCTGGATTGTAAAGCAGCACCGGGAGGGATCGGAAGTGGCAAGTCTTTGCGTAGGCGCCTTTTTACTGGCGTCCACAGGTTTGCTCAAAGGAAAGCGTTGTTCCACCCACTGGCTGGCCGCCAATGAGTTCAGGAATATGTTTCCCGATATAGAACTGGTATCTGAAAAGATCATTACAGATGAAAATGGTATTTATTCCAGCGGTGGCGCTAATTCCTTCTGGAACCTGCTTATCTACCTGATAGAAAAATATACCGACCGCGATATGGCGATCCTGGCGTCCAAATATTTTGAAATTGAGATAGATCGTACCAACCAGGCCACCTTTACCATCTTTAAAGGTCAGCGTGAGCACCAGGACGAATCGGTAAAACAGGCGCAGGAATTTATTGAACAGAACTGGCAGGAAAAGATCACAGTGGAACAGCTGTCATCAATGTTTGCGGTAGGCCGCAGAAGCCTGGAAAGAAGATTTAAAAAAGCAACCAGCAACACGGTATCGGAATATATTCAAAGAGTAAAAGTAGAAGTGGCAAAGAAAAGCTTTGAAAGCAGCCGTAAAAACATCAATGAAATTATGTGGGAAGTAGGATATTCGGATACAAAAGCATTTAGAACAATCTTCAAGAAAACTACCGGGTTATCGCCGCTCGAATACAGGAACAAATACAATAAAGGAGCAGTCGCTAAATAGTTCCTTATTTTTCTGTGCCTGTGGAGTTGGAAAACAGCTTATGCCATCGCCCCTCCAGCACCCCTTTCAACATTGTGCACAGTTCCTGGAAAGTACTGGGCTTTGTCAGGAATAATTTGGCGCCAAGTCGCATAGCATCTTCCATATCCTCCTTCATATCAGAAGTGCTCAGTATTATAATATTGGTAAGCTGATGCTGCAGAATCTTTTTCAATTCTATCAGGCATTCCCTTCCATTCATTAATGGCATATTGAAATCGAGGAAGATGTAATCAGGTGCTGTGATCTTTTTTTCCTGGAACATAGCTAACGCCTGTATTCCACTATCACATACATGAGTTTCAATGACCGGGGAAATATTATTGATGGCTTCCTGGAAAAAACTTCGGTCATCCGCATCGTCATCAATAATCATTACTTGTTGTGGTCTTGTCATGGCTAAAATTTTAAGCATTTAGGTCTTCACACTCGTTTGATTCTTTGGCGGGAAGTATGAAGGTAAAGAAAAATGTGGCGGTATTCAAATTAAAAATTTCATAATACATATTCCTGTGCCCGCTATCCCATGGCGCAAATATTGATAACAGTAGAGGTATTACCCTGAAAACATCACCTCATGAAAAAGTACTTGTTGTCACTTGCATTATTGTCTTACGCTTATTGGCTGCCTGCGCAGGACAGTAGCCATTTGCCACCGCCGCATGCCACGAAATCATATGCAAACTACAGCCAGGTGCGCGGATGGCAACCGGGCGAAACTCCTGTCGCACCTGCAGGCTTTCATGTTTCACTGTATGCAGACGGTTTTCAGAACCCCCGGTGGATGTATGCCCTTCCAAACGGTGATGTGTTGGTAGCGGAGTCTAACAGCAACTATCCGTTTTTTATAAAGATAGGCGCTGCCATTATTGGCGCCAGCAAATCCAAAAGCATGAAAAACAGTGCAGACCGTATTACCCTCCTCCGCGATGCCGATCATGATGGTATACCAGAGCTGCGTACTGTTTTTCTTAGTGGCCTTGACCAGCCTTTCGGGATGCTGCTGACAGGCAACTATTTTTATGTGGCCAATACCAAAGCACTACTCCGTTATCCCTACAAAACAGGCGATACTGTTATTACAGCATCGCCGGAGAAAATTACGGACCTGCCTGCCGGTAAAATAAACCAGCACTGGACCCGCAACATCATTGCCAATAAAGACCAGTCTAAAATTTACATCGCTATAGGTTCAGGCACCGATCATGCGGAAAAAGGCATCGGGAATGAGCAATCAAGGGCCGCCATCGTGGAAATAAATCCCGATGGCTCAGGCCGCCGCATTTATGCTTCCGGGCTGAGAAACCCCGTGGGCATGGATTGGGCGCCCGGTACTTCCACATTGTGGGTAGCAGTGAACGAAAGGGATAAGCTGGGCAATGACCTGGTGCCCGATTATCTTACCCATGTAAAAGAAGGCGGCTTTTACGGTTGGCCCTGGACTTACTACGGCCAGCATAAAGATACACGGGTGGAAGATCCCGCCCCGCCGGAAGTAAACAATACCATTGTGCCTGATGTACAGCTGGGCGCTCATACGGCTTCCCTGGGCCTGGCATTTTATACGGGAGATAAATTCCCGGAAAAATACCGCAATGGCGCATTCATCGCCCAACATGGTTCCTGGAACCGCAAGCCGATATCAGGTTACAAAGTATTGTTTGTACCCTTTACCAATGGAAAGCCCTCCGGTAAACCGGAAGATTTTCTCACCGGCTTTATAAAAGATTCCACCACTGCAGATGTAAAGGGCCGCCCGGTGGGATTACTGGTACTGAAGAACGGTGCCTTGCTGGTAACCGACGATAAAACCAACCGCATCTGGAAAGTGGTATATGGTCAATAATGAAATGTTTAACTTGCATGGCATGAAAATATTCCAGCAGGCATTACAACTGCAACAAAGAAGAAGAGGATTTCATATAATCACCACAGAGATCATCCAGGCTTTTCCGCAACTCTCGGAAATAAAGACCGGTATGCTGCAGGTATTTATCCAGCATACCTCTGCATCGCTTGCACTGAATGAAAATGCAGATCCCACTGTGCGGAAGGATTTTGAAATGTATTTCAATAAAACGGTCCCGGAAAATGACCCGGAATACCTCCATGATGACGAAGGCCCCGATGATATGCCGGCGCACCTGAAAGCCGCCCTGCTGGGAAGCTCCGTGATGATCCCCATCCGCAACGGCAGGCTTGCAGTGGGCACCTGGCAGGGAGTTTACCTTTGTGAGCACCGCAACCACGGCGGCCCGCGGAACCTGTTGCTTACCGCCTGGGGAGAGTAATACTCAACTCAGGGCATCATGGAAAATAATACCCAGCGTATGCCGGTTCCCGTTGTGCACCGGGCTTACGCCATGCTTCATGTTTACCCGGTAATATCCCCTGCTGCCTTTTACCGGCCGGAAGTTGGTAGTGAATATCAGCATATCGCCCCGTTGGGGTTGCAGCACATTGGCCTTTGACTGCGCTCGCGGAATTTGTTCGGTTAATACAAACTCACCGCCGTTGTAATCTTCACCCGGCTGATTCAGGAATACCACCAGTTGCATGGGGAAATAAATATCGCCGTAAAGATCCTGGTGCAGTGTATTAAAACCGTCTTTCCCGTATTTGAGAATAAGGATAGTAGGTTTCGTTTGCCCGTTGGCGTGGCAATATTCCTTTAACGCGGCATGTGTATCCGGGTACCGCTGTGTTATATTCAATACTTCCATCCATTTGTTGGCTACCGGTGCAATGAAGGGGTATACTGTTTCACGGATAACTGTAATCAGCTCCGGCAGCGGATACCGGAAGTATTTATATTCCCCTTTCCCGAAGCGGTAACGTTCCATTACTATTGTTTTCCGATAGGTATCATCTGCCTGGTAAGCGCTGATCAGCGTATCACATTCCTCTTTAGTGAGCATCCCTTTCAGCAACGTATAGCCATGATCGTTGAGGCTTGCTGCTGCCTGTTGCCAGTTGTGCTGTAGCAGCCGTTTCTTAATATCATTCATCTGGTAATATTTTATGGAGATATAAAAGTAACTGCGGGAGCCGGCACAGAAAACCCGGTTCTTGCGGTGTTTATGGCAGGTAAATAATGGCACTATTCCATAGAATCGTGGTATTTTTAAAGGATAATGGCAATGCCTGTGAAGCAGCGCCTGAATTAAATAGTAACGTTGCAGGTATCAAAATGACTAATGAAATGTTGAAGCTGGCCATCATCAGCGATATCCACGCAAATCTGCCTGCGCTGGTATCGGTATTGGAAGATATAGAACAGTTCGGGGCCCACCAGGTATATTGCCTGGGCGATCTTACAGATGCGGCGCCCTGGCACAATGAAGTAATTGACCTGATCAGGAAAAGGAATATCCCGGTAATTATGGGGAATCATGATGAACGCATTGCCTTTGATCACCCGGTGCATCCGCTCCCTAAGCACAGCAGGGAGGAACGGGAAGCCAGGCTGCTGGCAATTAATCATACAAAGGAAACCATTGCGCCGCAGCATGCGGCTTTCCTGGCTGCGCTGCCGCCTTACCTGCAGCTGGAGGCAGGTGGTGCAAAAATATTGCTGGTACATGGCAGCACCCGCAGTAACGATGAATACGTTTACGAGGATCATGATGAAAATGACCTGCTGGAAATGATGGGCGAACATCATGCAGATATTATGATAACCGGGCATACCCATCTCTCTTATATACGCCCGCTGAAAGCGGCAGGAAAAATGGTGATCAATACCGGGTCTGTGGGCAGGTCGAAAGAGGAAGACCGGCTGGCGGCTTACCTGCAACTTACGGTTACGGGTAATAATATTACACCGGTTATCCGCAAAATAGCTTACCCGGTGGAGGAAACAATTGAAGGCATCCGTAACAGCCCGGTACCGGATTTTTATGCCCGTTTTTTAGCAGGTAACCAAAGCGTTTAATACGTATCCTTATCTGTAAATTAACGGATATGGAAACCGCTCATGGGGATGCCACACCTGGCAGCACAGCAGAGCAGCTGCAAGAAATGCGGCAGGTGGGCCGGATCGGGGCTACCTGGCGGTTGAAACCTGTGGATTAACATCTGACATTATCACCAGCTCTTTTAATATGGTGTACAGTTGTTCAATATTTACCGGCTTGCTTAAAAAACCATCTGCACCCGAAGCGGTCACTTCTTCTTTCACTTCGCAGTAACTGTTACCGGATACCAGGATGAACGGGATATGCCGCAGGTTCCGGTCGGCCCGGAACTGTGACAGCATTTCCACGCCGCTGGTATATGGCATAATCATATCCATCAGTATTGCATCCGGCTGGTGTAGCCGGGCTTTGGTAAGTCCCTGGGGACCGGAGTCGGCCAGTATTGCTTCTATGCCCATGCGTTTGAGCGCCAGTGAAAATGCAAGATGGTTGAGCGGATCATCGTCTACCACCAATACTTTTAGTCCTTTTAATAAAGAGAAGTCCAGGATATGATGGGCAGAAGGTGGGGCCGCGGTAATTTCCACCGGCATCCGGAGAGTGAAGATACTGCCTCCATCCGGGTTATCGGTGGCTGTAAGGTCGCCGCCCATCATACGGGCCATATGCCGGGCAATAGGCAGCCCAAGCCCGCTTGATTCAGTATGTTGCCCCGGTTCTGTAACATAGGGATCAAATATATGTTCCTTCCGGTCCGCAGGAATACCCATACCCTGGTCCATAACGGAAACCACCAGCAGGCCATTTTTCATACCGGCCTTCACTGTAATGATGGAGCGGAAGGCCGTGAACTTAATGGCGTTGCTGAGGAGATTAACGATGATGGTGCGCAGCTTGGATTTGTCTGCCAGGATATACTCAGGCAGGTTATCATGCAAGACGATATTTATATGTACGGATCTTCTTTTGGCGAGATACTCGTAGGTGTCGCATAAATGCAGCACCCAATCGCTGAAATGGAATGGTGATTTTACGATCTCATCTTTGCCGGCTTCAATTTTTGACCAGCCCAGTGCATTGCTTACCACCAGCTGCATATCCTGGCAGGCAAAATGAATTGCTTCCATGTGCGCAATGCCTACCTGGACGGTTTTCTTCCCATGGTCCGCCGTTTCAATATAATTTTGGAGGATACTGTTCACCACATTGAGGGGCGACCTGATCTCATGTGTAGTTTCACGCACATAAATACGCATTGCCTGGTTGGTTTTGTCGAGCTGGTGTACCAGCTTTTTCAACTGCCTGTTCTGATACCTGCTTTCTTTTGCATAATAGTACAGTGCTGCCCCGTTCAGGAAAGTAGCTGATGCGATCACCAGCCAGTGTAAATATAGTTCGGTCTCCTTATTAAGCGAAAGTGATGCCATTACGGGGTAGCGGTAATTGATGACAATAAGTATCATGGCAACCAGGCTGGCGGCAAGTATCAATACCTGCGACCAGGTTTTTTCAAATACCAGGAACACGCAGAAAGCGAGGAATGGCGCAAACAGGTAGACCTGGGAAGCTGGTCCCAGCAGTATCCCAAAGAACCAGATGGATATGCTGTGTAAAAAGAACATGAACCGTTTCCCGTATACCGGCTTGCTATATTTTGTGATCAGCAGGATAGAAAGGAAGAGGGCACTTTCCAGCAGGGCAGGGAATAAAATGATCTTGTGGCCTGTCATATAATATAACAGGCAGCCCAATGCAAATGCCAGCAGGCTGGCACTTTTGGCCATTGAATTGACAATCTTTTTCATCCGTTCCTTTGTATCATCTGCCTCCGCATCACTGCCGTTCATCCTGGTTGGGGTAAAATTGTTTTTCATAAAGTCCAGGTTTTTCGTGTTAAAAGGATTGCAGGTTTTGTTTCCTGACGCATTCAAGGTAGAAGAATGCAGATTATCAAGTGTAAATTCTTTGTAAACAACATACTTATCTCAGGAGAAGTTTAAACTTACCGTGTGAAGATGTGAACAATTAACGCACATTTTTTTACCAGTTATAAACACTACTTTCATATTTAAATTATAGCGTACATGAATTTCCGTTCACTGCGGCTGCTGATCTGGTTGTTTATTATACCCCTGGCGGGGAAAGGCGCTATTGTTATCGATGGTCAGCTGAAGGAAAATCCGCACAGTTTTGTTACCCTGTATGGTTTCGCCGATTATATCAGTAATGCGCCGGTAGAAATTATGCAGGTACATACAAATGGCGCAGGCAGTTTCCGGGCAACAATAACGGATTCCTGTGGCCCCCTGCTGAAGCTCATGGTTGCGAACAGGTCGTTCTCCTTTTTTGTACTGCCCGGCGGAGCCTATACCATTTGTGACAGTGCCGGTATATTTACCATAACTGACAATGCCGGTGCACCTGTTAACCGGCTGCTGCATAATATGGAACAGGACCTCGCACAAAACTGGTATCCGCTGTTTGCCGATACCAGCGGTCTTTTCCGGTTAACGCTGCCGGTGGATACTGTTTTTAGCCGCTTCCGCAATATTGTATCAAAATATACCGCAGATACCTCGGGTGCCGCCTACCTGCTATTGCGCTATGACGCAGCTATATACTATCTCCTGTTCATACATCAACTGCCGGATACTACCGGTTTGATGGATCAATTTGAGAATGTTTATTTCAATTCGCCATCTGTAGCGGTAAAAAATCCATTTTACATGCAGGTGCTTAGCAATTATATGCAGATTAGAATGATCCTGCTTGCACATCGGCGGTATAAAGGAAACGGGGCTGATCTACCGGACAGGGTAACGCACGAAGCAGCTTACTTTACGTCTCCGCAGCTGAAAGAGCTGGCATGGGTAGCCGGTTGTGAACAGGCTTACCGTATAAACCGTGAACCGGAAAAGAGAGATGAGTTATCGCGCCGTATCCGTGCCGCTATGCCAGATCATCTTGCCAGTGGGCCTGCCAGGGATATGTTGTTTCATGTTATTGCGGAAAATACCCGGGCCCGTATTGGAAATAAATTTCCCATGCTGCCATTAAAAAATGAAAAGAATGAAACTATAACACTTGCAGATATAACATCAGAATTGATACTTATTGATTTTTGGGCCACCTGGTGCTGGGGTTGCATAGAAGGGATGAAACAATTTCCTGACTGGATCAGTAAATGTAAAGGACAGCTAACCATTGTAGCTATTTCCGTTGACGATAACCTGGAAAAAATGAAAGCATTCCCCGGTAAACGCGCAGAGGTGCCGGGAGTACTCATGCTATACAACGGCCGTACCGGCGGCTATCTTGATAAATTACAGATCACTGGTTATCCTACCTATATCCTTCTCAATAAAAACCGGGAGATAATCGCCATGCCCGCTTATACCTCTTCTGTTGCAGATCAGCTGCAGACCGCACTGAGCGCATCACCCAACAAATAGCACCTCCCAAATAACATCTCCCAAAAAACAAAAAACAAAGAACAAAAACAATGAACAAATCAAAATCAAAATCAAAAAAACAAAACCAAAATAAAAGTAAATGAAATCAAAAAAATCAAAAGTGATCAAATCAAACAAATCATCATAATCATCATAATCCTGAGTCAGACAAAATCCGCGTCAGACAAAATCCACGCAATGCGGAAAATTTAACCTGCTGAAAAATTCCCGATATCGAAAACCCTTTGAATAATATAGACTTACTTTTGCAACAGATCGGATACCTATAGTACTCTGTATGCTGAATACCCGGTAACCATGCTACGGGATTCGCTTTTTTACGCGCATACAAACGGAAAGAAAATAAGGACACAAAGCCTATTCCGCCGGGATGCCAGTGTAATACGGATGCCTTTGCCTGTACATAGTTTCAATAAAGCTGTTTTAAAAATGTATATCAGAAAACTTTTGCTGACCAGCATCCTATTATCCCTTGCTGTTTTTGCCTTCTGAAAATGGCACTGGCTAATGTAAACACAAAAACCTTTACCTGGATAACAGGCGGTCAGCCGGAGATTACATCCACCTCCGCTGCATATAATAATAACACGCTTTCTGAAGATGGTAAAACAGGTTTTATAGGCCTGAATACCGCTACTGGAAGCTGGATGTATAAAATTGACATAGCAACAGCTAAGGCTTCATTGGGACTTACAGTGGAAGGCGGAAAGATTACTGCTATCACCAAGGTAGAATATTGATATCATTTTTATACAGGGAAATATGAATGTAAATTCAAAGAAAGCGACGGGGAAGAAACCCGGTTCCCGGTCGCTGTTCTATCGCATCTCTGCCTGGCTGCACCTGTGGCTGGGTATTGCCTCCGGTATTGTTGTGGTGATCGTTTGCGTGACGGGGTGCATCTACGTGTTTAACGACGAAATTACCGGCTGGACGGAACCGGAGTCAAATATTGCGGTAAAGGCGCAACCGCTCATCGCTCCCTCAAAGATCATGGAGGTAGCCACCAGGGAATACCCGGGCAAATCCGTGGGATATGTGCTGTACAAAGAAGGAAGGGCGGTGGAAGCCAGTATCGGCGGCAGGAGGGGAGGGTCTACACTGAAGCTGGATCCTTACACCGGTGCGGTGATCAATAAAGTGAACCGTAAAGAAGGAGAAGTTGGTTTTTTCAGATGGATACTCAACGGGCACCGCTTCCTGTGGCTGCCGTTTAAGATTGGCCGGCCTATCGTTAACTACAGCACCCTGATCTTTGTGATTACGCTCATTAGCGGGATGGTATTGTGGTGGCCAAAGAAGTGGACCAAAAGCACCCGTAACCAGAGCTTTAAAATAAAATGGGGGGCCAGCTTCAGGCGTGTTAACTACGACCTGCACAATGTGCTGGGCTTTTATGCATTGCTGGTACTTTTTGCTATAGCCGTTACCGGTATGGTATATGGACTGGAATGGTGGAGTAAAGGTTTGTACTGGGCTACCTCCGGCGGAAAAACACTGCCGGAATTCGCGGAGCTGAAGTCTGATTCCCTGCAGGCGGGTAGAAAACATTACGATAACCTGGGCCAGAAAATGGATATCGCCTGGAAAACAGCCATTGGCAAGCATCCTGAATCGGCAGGCTTTTATATGGCCTTCCCGGATACTGCGAAAGCCACCTCATCTATCCTGGTGATCGTTTATCCTGCAAAAGGACAATATTATAACCTTAGGCGGTATACATTTGATCAGCACACATTGCAGCCGCTCACTGGTAACAAACTGTATGACCAGGACTTTGCGGAAGCTGATTTCGGATCAAAGCTCCGGCGCATGAACTACGATATCCATGTTGGCAGTGTTCTTGGTTTGCCTGGCAAGTTCATGGCATTTTTCGCCAGCCTGATCGGGGCTACATTACCCATTACAGGGTTTATCATCTGGTGGGGCAAAGGCAGGAAAAAGAAGACGGCGCCAACTGCGAAAAGGAAGGTACAAACCGCTGCTGTGTGAAGATCTTAGCGAAGCTTGTCGGAGTCAGACAAACTCCGTGGCGAAATCCGCTAAATGTACAGAATTATAGAAATAATGTACAGGTAAATAAAGATACTACCACATAAATTTGTGTCTATAAATAACGGAACATGAAAGCAGTTGTTTTAAAGGACGCAGGAAGCGTGGATAATCTGGTGTTAACAGAACTGCCGGTGCCGGAACCGGCGGAAGCAGAGGTGCTGGTAAAGATAAAAGCCATCAGCATCAACCCGGTGGATGTTAAAACCCGTGCCGGTAAAGGCAGGTACAATATACTGAAGGAAGAAAACCCGCTGATCCTGGGATGGGATATTTCAGGTGTGGTAGTAGCTTCCAACTCGCCGTTGTTCAAAGAAAACGATGAAGTGTTCGGGATGGTCAATTTTCCTGGTCATGGCCGCGCTTATGCGGAATATGTGGCCGCGCCTGCGGCGCACCTGGCGCTGAAGCCGGCCAACATTTCCCATGAGGAGGCAGCGGCAGCCACCCTGGCGGCCCTTACTGCCTGGCAGGCGCTGGTAGATCATGCCAGCATCAAACCTGGTCACAGGGTGCTGATCCATGCTGCGGCAGGTGGTGTGGGGCACTATGCGGTGCAGCTGGCTAAAAATCTTGGCGCATATGTAATAGGCACTTCTTCTGCTGCCAACCGGGACGTCATTCTTGGCCTTGGCGCCGATGAACATATCGATTATCATACCCAGCCGCTGGTACAGCATGTATCAGATGTGGATTTTGTGCTGGACACTATCGGGGGCGATGTGATTGACCAGTCGCTCGAAGTAATGAAACCCGGAGCTACCATTATCAGTATTCCTTCCGGTTTGCGGGAAGCCGTTACCGCGAAGGCGGAAGCCAAAGGCATCAATGGCTTCTTCATCCTGGTGGCTTCCAATGGCGCGGAAATGGGCAGCATCGCTGCCTTACTGGAACAGGGCCGTCTCAGGTCCATCGTTTCCAAAACTTTTCCCTTAGAGGAAATACAGCAGGCGCATCTACAGATAGAAACCGGCAGAACGGTAGGTAAAGTTATCGTACGGGTGTAACCGTTAGGAAAGATTCTTTATTACAGCAGCGCAGTTGAAACCGGCGGTGGCCCGGCCGCCGGCGCTGCTTATTTTTTTAGGGAGATATAAAAAAAATTTCTACCTTGCCAGCCACAATCAGGTACAAATGCACCATATTTATTTAAGCACACCTCCGCCCGCTGTTGTTGTTTTGCACGCAAAATAACCGGCGTTACTTCGGCTTTTAGCTATTCCTGTTACAGGAATCGGTTTGTTATATACATACACTGAGTCTGTTTTACCGGCCTGGTTATTTTCGTGTACCCCATATTCTCCCTTTATTTTTTACACAAACGAAAATAATGACCAGGTATATATTAATGGTTTTTGCCGGCGCATGCAGCTTCGGTATCCTCTCTACTTTTGTAAAACTGGCCTACCGCGAAGGCTATACTGCCGCGGAAATATCCGTTACGCAAGCTTTTACAGGCATGGTTGTTTTATGGCTGCTGTATATTATCACCAGGCGGCAACGCCATCCTGTGAAGCGCGCAGATTGGGCCTGGCTGCTGATTACGGGCGGGTGTATTGGTCTTACCAGCTTTGTTTATTATGTATCGGTGGCTTATATACCGGCATCGGTGGCTATCGTGATCCTGATGCAGTTCACCTGGATAGGCCTGCTGATGGAAGCTTTATTTTTTAAGAAGATACCATCTTTACTGCAGCTTGTCACCACTGCCATGATCCTGGCAGGTACCTGGATGGGCAGCGGGCTGGCAGGCAATGGCCTCGCAGGGTTATCTGTAAAAGGTTTGCTATATGCAGGCGCCTCCGCCTTCTTATATGCGGTGTATATTATTGCCAACAGCCGTGTGGGTAAATCGCTGGATGCAGGGAAAAAAAGCGCGGTGACCATCATGGGGTCCACGTTATGTATTTTTCTTGTGAATGCGCCGCAACTGGTGACCAGCACTCACTTTAACACGGGCCTGCTGAAATGGGCGCTGTTCCTTTCGCTTTTTGGTACTATAATTCCGCCTTTGCTGTTTGCAAAAGGGATTCCCAGGGTAGGTGCGGGTATCAGTGCGGTGATTATGACTGCTGAGTTACCGGTGGCGGTGGTATGCTCGCATTTTATTTTACAGGAACCGGTGAACGGTTTGCAGTGGGCAGGCGTAGTGCTGATGTTGCTGGCGATGTTGCTGCTGAATGCACATTATTTCCGCAAATAGCGACAGGGCCGGGTATTTGCCCGGCCCTTCCCATTACCACCTGGCTTATTATTATTGCCGGATCAGGCTCCATTTCTCCTTATCAATCGCATACACGAAATTCAGTTTCGGCTTTTCTCCAAAATAAGTCACTTCCTGTTCTCCGGTTTTCTCTGCACCTATACGGCCAATAGCTATCTGAGAACGGATATTGCTGGCGCCTATATGAAAATATACTTTTGAAACAAACTGGAAAAGATAATCGAGCATCATTGTTTTTACTGCTTTGTTGATGCCCTTTCCCCAATATTGTGTGGCATAAAACGTATAGCCGATGAGGATACTGTTTTCCGTTTCGTTGTAGTCATACATACGGGTGCTGCCCACGATTTCCCCCGTTTGTTTATCTACGATCTTAAATGCGCCTTTGCTTTGTATAGCCCCGTCAAAAAAAGTACGGAAAACATCTTTTTTCCAGCGGTCCCGGTTAGGATGCTGCTCCCATATTCTGGGGTCCGATGCTACGGCATACAGTGCCTCAAAATCTTCTTCCTGCAACGGATAAAGAATTACCTGTTCGTTTTCTAGTATAGACTGGATACTGAATTTCATCTGCTGTTTTTTGATGAGAATACAAATTTATCCTTTAATCAGATGCTGCCCGTAGTCCATCTTCAACAAAACCGGTAGTCCAGTTTTTTACTTAAACGGGTCCGCATATTTCGGATCTGTTACCAGCGATTGGTCCGTAAGTGTTTTAAGGAACGCGATGATATCGCTCTTGTCTTTTGCAGAAAACAGTAATCCCTCGTTTTGCATTCCGGAAAATTGTATCCCGATATTGGGATTTTGTTTGATACCGGTGGAGTAATGTTCTATAGCATCCTCGAGGGTGGCAAAGCGGCCGTCATGCATATACGGAGCAGTGAGCGCTACATTCCGCAGGCTGGGGATTTTAAATGTCCCCTGATCGGCAGGTTTATTGGTAATTTCACCAATGCCCTTATCGGTATAATTGCTTTCCAGCCCGTTGTTGGAGCCAATCCCCGTATTCAGCCCGGTGTTGTCCACAATAAGGAAGGAAGAAGTTTGTCCCGGCTGGGAAGTGGACAGGTCGCTGTGGCATTCAGTACAGAAATCCACCTGCAGCAACCGCAGCCCGTTTTTCTCAGCAGGGGTGAAGTTGCTGAACTGGGTGGCTACTCCCTGGTCGTACCTGGAGTTGAAGGAAACAATGCTCCGCAGGAACTGGGATAGTGCCCTGGCTATTTTATCGGAGGTAACTGCCTCGCTGCCAAAAGCGGCTTTAAACAGGGGAGGATAATAACTGATGCCTGCCAGCTTTGTTTCCAGGGCGGCCAGGGAGGGCATTCCCATTTCTATGTGGTCCTGGATGGGCATCAGGGTTTGCGTTTCAAGATCTTTGGCCCGCATATCCCAGAACATGGTAGCCAGCCGGAAGAAGCGGAGATTCACTACCGGCATGCTGTTCCTGCGGGTAACTTTTCCTTCAAACCCTTCGGACCGGGCTACACCATCAGTGAAGGCTTTGTCCTGGTGGTGACAGGAACCGCAGGATTTCGTATTGTTCAGTGATAATGACTTATCGTAGAACAGCACCCTGCCCAGTGTGGCCCCTGCATTGGTAATGGGATTACCTGCGGGGGTATTGTCCAGTGTTGGGTTGGCGTTCATAAATGCCTGCATATAGGGAGGCATGTTATTACGGGTGCCTACGTAGTCGTAGAGCGTTCCGGGGAGGTTAGGAGCAGAGGGGTTATTGGGAACCGGGTGCTCACCCGGACCTGGACCGGGCTCGTTGCGGTTGTTTTCTTTTTTACATGAAATAGTATTAAGAAGAATGATGGCTACACCGGCTACCAGGTATGCAAGATTTCTTTTGCTGATGGTTTTCGTCATGGTACAGATATTTGGATTAATACACATCAATGTCTTTTTACCCTTATGGAGAATCATTAAAAAATTATTTTTGGAAGAAGTAAGGGTATTTGAATGATGAAGTGTATTATTCCTGAACTATCACTACAATCACGGTAACCGGTTTGGTATTGGACGAAAATATCGGTAAGGAAAATGACCTGTACGGGCAGATAGCAGCTTACTTTCATACGTATTTTGAAGGTTTGCACCGCTATGCCTTCACCATACTGAAAGATAATGATGATGCGAAGGATGCTGTGCAGGCGGTTTTCCTGAAGCTCTGGGAGAAAAGGACTGCCATAGATGAGCAGCAGTCGGTGAAATCCTATTTATATACCGCTATCTACCGCTATCTACCACTATTGCCTGAATGTAAAGAGACATGAGAAAATAAAAGAGCAGTATATAACAACCAATAATCATACTGCAGGTGAATTCCGGGATGCGCTTATTGACAAGGAAGCTTACCGCCGGATCATGGAAGGCATTGAAGGCCTGCCGCCGCAATGTAAGCTGATCTTCACCAAAAGCAGGTTTGAAGGAAAGAAGTATGTAGAAATTGCCGGGGAAATGGGATTGTCTGTAAAAACCGTAGAAGCCCAGGTGGGAAAGGCTTTAAAGATCCTCCGGGAAAACCTCTTCGATACAATGACCGCAGTATTTATTTTACTTTTATTACAACCATAATGAGCAACGGGGAGCTGTCATACGGGTTACTAGGCAAATACTTTTCGGGGGAAGCTTCCCCGGAAGAAGCCATGGCGGTTGATGACTGGGTCAGGCAGCACCCGGATCACCGCAGGTTATACGATGAAGCCGCCGCGGTGTGGGACAATGCAGCCGGTGCTCCGCGTTACCAGCTGCCTGATAAAGGGGCGCTGCTCCGGGAGATCAAAGAACAGGCAACAAGGCAACGGCCCCGGGTAACTCCCTGGCGCATTGCGGCTGCATTGCTGCTGCTGTTGGGAGCCGCTGTGCTCTATTTTGTGCTGCAGCCATCGCAGCCCGGGCATATGGGGTTCCCTGTGGTTATCCGGCAAACCACTACCGGCATTTACCGCGATACCCTGCCCGATCACTCACTGGTGGTATTGAACAGTCATTCTTCCATAAAATACCCGCCGGGAGAAACCCGGCAAATACAATTAACGGGCGAAGCCTGGTTTAATGTAACTTCTGATCCGTTAAAACCGTTTATAGTATCCGTGGGAGATCTCCGTATTGAAGTACTGGGCACTGCCTTTAATGTACGTCAGCTGGCCGGTGTTATTAATGTAGCGGTTAGCACTGGCGCAGTAAAGGTGAGTAAGAGAGATACCGCTATTACGGTAAAGACAGGGCAACAGCTCAGCTATGATACCAGTACGCAGCGGTTCAGTATGGGTAACAATGTTAACCCTAATGAAACGGGATACGCCACGAGGATCTTTAATTTTGAAGATGCTTCCTTGAAAGAGATTACGGCACAACTGGAAAGGGCATACGGCATTAAAGTGATACTTGAAAATGAACGCCTCGGGAACTGCACTATGAGCAGCGCTTTTGAGAATAAACCAATACAATACGTTTTTGAAGTGATTTCAATTACGTTGAATGTACAATGCAGATTTGAGAATGACCGGGTATATATCAGCGGGGCAGGATGTAACTAGTCTGCTATCGAAGTTTTCTATAATGGTGTGGCTCACCTTCATCACTACCATGGTTTCCGCGCAAACGGCGAAGGTAAATCTCCGGAAAGAAGTGAACATTCCAGCTGCGGATATGCAGCTGGATGAATTATTGCATCTGGTGAGCAAACAGGCAGGTATCCGGTTTTCGGTGAACACCCGGAAATTCCCCGGCACCACCGTGGTGCATATAAAGAAAGGCCGGCAGCCCTTATCACGGCTGCTCGGAGATCTTCGTGAATCTACCGGTATGGGTTACCGCGCGTTGGAAAGCCATATTATTTTTGTAGATAACCCGGCGCCTCTTGCTGCTAAAAGAACGCCTGCTGCGGTTAAACCATCTAAGGTAATACAGCCCGTCCATTTTTTTAACAGGCAGCTTTCCATGCTGCCGGCCAGGCAGGCGGCCTCCTTACCGGTAACTTTTTTACCAATGTCAGTTGCCATGAAACAGGATACGATGTATTCAGGATTGTTTGAAGCAACAGCAGATTCCTCTAATGTAAAACCGGCCGGGTTTCGTATTCCACTCCACGCTACCGGGAATGTTAAAGACACTATTGTAAACATCTACCGGTCGCCCCGCAGATCTTTCGCAGCAACTTTAGTGGAGCACCTGCGGCCAGCAGGCGGGCATACACCTGTTGCCGGTGGCACAGAAAATGAAGAACCCATATTTTCGTTTAAGCCATATGCCGCCGCAGGTATGGTGGCCGACGAATCTTTTTATGTAAATCCCACTATCCAGGCAGGACTGCCATTCCTTTATGTAATTGGTTCCTGGAGCACTAACTTCTCTTTTTCTATGTTACGGTATGGTGCAGGTACATCCATGCGCTTACCAGGCAGCTGGCGTTTGCACGTACAAGTCACCACGGGCCGCATAGAAGCTGCCGGCTACGATTCCCTGGGCTACATCCCTATAACGGTGAAGGCGCAGCTACATAAATTATCGCTGGTAACAGAAAAGCAAATCGGTAATCAGTGGGGGTTACAGGTTGGCGCTGCATTGAACAGCCTGCAAACAACCTATTACAGGAACAACGAACCAGCTCCGTTGAACAAGGAAGAAAACGAGGCACTGGCCAACATAAAGTATTTTAAACCGCCTTATACCATCAGCAATAATTTCTCTCCCGATGCGGGCCGTAGTAATAAACTGTGGATCGGTTTCCAGGCAGGTATTTTCTATCGTTTGAATTTTTATAAAGAATAATGTTTTTTTCAGGGCTGCGTGTATTGATAATACAATGGTACTACAGGTACCAAGATGATTGCATTATTAAAAACAGCAAAGCACACCAATAATATTTCCTGTATTAATAACTATGTTTACCAGCATTACGTATTTACCTGTAATGCTGTTCCCCTACAGTGCCCAACCAGGCGTTCCGGCGTGAGAGCGCCCTTTTTTAATAAAGCGATCCATACTTTCTGCAACATATTTGAATACTTTTATAACATTTGTAACCGGTGGGCAAAACAGAATAATTAAAATCGCAGAAAAAAGCTAATAATTATCTGATGAAAACATACTTGCTTTATTTACTTACGCTTCTTTCGGGTAGTGTCTATGCACAACTTCCCGCACAGCAGGAGCTTGCACTGGTAGGGGCTACCATCTATACTGCTCCTCAAACTTTACCTGTTATATCAGGAGTGGTGATTATCAGGAACGGTAAAATTACAGCAGTAGGCAATGATAAACAGGTAAAGGTGCCTGCACAAATGAAAGTAATAGATTGTAAAGGACTGGTGATGATGGCTGGTTTCTGGAATTGTCATGTGCATTTTATTGAGCCCAAATGGGATCATGCGGATAAACAGCCGGCGGCTGTGCTCAGCAGGCAAATGGACAGCATGATCAACAGCCGTGGTTTTACGCATGTATTTGACCTGGCTGCGCTGAACTACCCTAACCTGCTGGCGCTTCGTGCCAGGGTAATGTCTGGCGAAGTAAACGGTCCCGCGATGCTTACAGTAGGTGCTCCCTTTGTGCCTCCTCATGGCAACCCCTTCTATATCCGGCCGCTTTCCCTGCCGGAAATGAACACGCCGGATGAGGCGGTAGCGCATGTTACCAGGCAGATCAGGGCCGGTGCAGATGGAATTAAGATCATGTCGGCATCACCGGATGGACACGGCATTGTGCCAATGCCTATGAACATCATAAAGGCTGCCACCAGCACTGCGCATAAATTTCATAAGCAGGTGTTTGCGCATCCTACTGCTGATACAGGGATGCATATTGCGCTTGCCGGTGGAGTGGATATCCTTGCGCATGTAGCGCCGGATGGTTATCATAGCTGGACAAAGAACGAAACGGACCAGCTGTTGTTGCACAAAGTGGCGCTTATTCCCACACTGAAACTTTACAAATGGGAACTGGAAAGAAAGCAACTACCCCTAACGAACCCGTTAATGACAACTGCCGTGCAGCAACTGGGCGCATATGCGGGTGCAGGTGGTGAAATTCTATTCGGCACAGATGTGGGGTATGTAACCGATTATGATACGTCCGACGAATTCAGGCTCATGGCAGAAGCAGGAATGAGCTTTGATCAGATCCTTGCTTCCCTGACAACAGCTCCCGCCAAAAGGTTTGGAGTGGCACAGCACAGCGGTACTATCGCCCGGGGAATGGATGCGGATATTGTGCTGCTGAAGGCCGACCCGCATACAGATAGTCGCCACTTTTCCGACGTGGCATATACCATCCGGAATGGCAAAGTTATTTATAGCAGTGTGGTAAGGAAATAAGCAGGGCTGGAGAAAAAGAACCCCTGAAACCTTGTATTACGCGCAGTTCCAGGGGTTGCTGCTTTTCTAATCTTCCGCCTCATGAATCGCCATCACCGTTTTTATGATTGCATCTGGTGTAACTGAAATACTGTCTATGCCCTGCTCCACAAGGAATTTTGTGAAATCAGGAAAATCGGACGGGCCCTGCCCGCAAATTCCCACTTTTACTTTTTGTTGTTTCGCCACTTTAATCAGGTGTGCAATCAGCCGCAGCACCGCAGGATTACGCTCGTTATAAAGATTGGCCACCAGGGAAGAATCCCTGTCGAGACCAAGTGTGAGCTGTGTCAGATCATTGGATCCTATCGAGAATCCGTCTATGTATGCAGAAAACTCTTCGGCCATCATAATATTGGAAGGCAGTTCCGCCATCAGGTATACTTCCAGCCCCTGCTGCCCGCGGCGCAATCCGAATTCTTCCATGGTTGCCAGTACCAGTTGCAGCTCTTCCACGGTGCGGCAGAAAGGGATCATTACCACTACATTTTTCAGTCCCATCGTTTCCCTTACTTTCACCAGCGCTTTACATTCCAGTTCAAAGGCTGGTTTGTATTGAGGGGAATAATAACGGGAAGCGCCTCTCCAGCCTATCATCGGGTTTTCTTCCGTAGGCTCAAAGTGTTTACCACCAAGTAAATTGAAGTACTCGTTACTCTTGAAATCGGAGAAGCGTACAATTACTTTTTCCGGGTAAAAAGCCGCAGCAATTTTTCCTACGCCATAAGCAAGCTTGTCTACAAAATAATCCGTTTCACTGGCATGCCCCTGGATAAGCTGCGCAATTTTTGCGGACAATTCCGGATCGTTCAGTTCCTTGTGATGCAATAATGCCAGCGGGTGCGCCTTGATATAATTGTTGATGATAAACTCTTCACGGGCAAGTCCCACGCCTTTATTGGGCAGGTGCGTAAACTGGAAGGCCATTGCCGGAGAGCCTACATTCAGCATCAGCGGCGTACGGATGGAAGGCAGCGTGCTCAGGTCCAGCTGGTCTTCCCGGAACGGGAGTATCCCTTCATATACAATACCATCGCTGCCTTCGGCGCAGCTAACAGTGATGCTTTGCCCGTCGTTTAATTTTTCTGTAGCATCGCCGCAGCCAACAATAGCAGGGATGCCCATTTCGCGGGCTACTATAGCAGCATGACAGGTACGCCCGCCTTTATTGGTCACAATAGCGGAGGCCATTTTCATGATCGGCTCCCAGTCCGGGTCCGTCATGTCGGTTACCAGTACATCGCCTGGTTTGAATTCGCTGCCGGTAATGAGCCGGTTATCAAGGGAAAAAAGGATGTTCACTTTGCCTGCCGCTATTTTATCGCCTACAGCAATTCCTTTGAGCAGCTGCCGTGGCAGGGTGCCGTTATGTTCAATGGCATAGGTAGTTACCTTGTTATGATCTTTACGGGAATGAATGGTTTCCGGCCTTGCCTGTACAATGAACAGGTCGTTGGTAAGCCCGTCTACCGCCCACTCCACATCCATGGGGCACCAGCGGCCTTTCTTTTCTGAATAATAACTTTCTATGCATCGCACCCAGGTGGCCAGCTGCATGATCTGCGCATCGTTCAAACAAAAATGCTGCTGTTGCTTTTTTTCTACCGGGATGATCTTTGTTCTTTCATCACTACTTTCCCCGTACACCATTTTTTTATCTTTTACTCCCAGTTTCTTTTCGATGATGGGAGTATAACCCTGCTGCATACACGGTTTAAATACCATGAATTCGTCAGGCGATACTGCGCCCTGCACTACCATTTCTCCCAGGCCAAAAGAGCCGTTGATCACCACCACTTCTTTAAAGCCCGATTCGGTATCGAGCGAAAAGGCCACTCCCGAAGCGCCAAGATCGGCGCGCACCATTTTCTGTACACATACTGACAAGCCTATACTAAAATGGTCGTATCCGAAATTCTGACGGTAACTGATAGCGCGGTCGGTAAACAGTGAAGCGAAACAGTTTCTCACGGCATCAATCAGGGCGGCAGGTCCTCTTACATTGAGGAAGGTTTCCTGCTGACCTGCAAAAGAGGCGTCGGGAAGGTCTTCCGCGGTAGCAGATGACCGTACTGCCACATCGGTTTGTTCCTGCCCGTATTGCTGCGATAAAGCATGATACGCGGCAATGATCTCTTCGCTTAGTTCATGCGGGAACCGGGTGCTGCTGATAGCCTGTCTTATTTTCTGACCCGCCCTGCGCAGGGTGATGATGTCATTAAAGTTTACCGTAGCTACCTGTTCTGCAATAAATTGTTCGAGGCCGCTTTGCTTCATAAAATCATAGTATGCCCTGGTTGTAATGGCAAACCCTGAAGGAACAGCTACGCCTGCTTCCGACAAATTAGCGATCATCTCGCCTAATGAAGCGGATTTACCGCCCACTAAGGCAATAGCATCCATGCCTACCGCATGAAGCGGCAGTACAATACTCTCTCTCATGTAAAAATGAGTTTAATGAATAATAATGTGGAGGACTGTTGGTCGTCTTCCAAACGTGGTTAGATTTCTATAGCAGCAAGTTAGATGATGCTGCAATGGAATAACGGCAACACAGATAAAAGCGAAAACAAAACTAAAAAAATGGAGCATTGCCGACTTTTTTTCATTAAATCAGTAGCAGTATCGCTATTTTTGAAAAAAAATCACCCATGAATTTCATACCTGACCAGATTGATATGTGTATAATGGACATATTGCAGGAAGACGCCAGGACCACCAATAAAGAGATTGCTGCCAGGTTAGGTAAGTCAGTTACTTCTATATTTGAACGAGTGAAACGTTTGGAGGCAGAGGGGTATATTTTACGCTATATCGCCGTGCTCAATAAGAACAAGCTGGGCAAAAATCTTGTGGCATGGACCAGCGTAACCCTTAAAGAGCATGGGCAGGACCGGCTTCCGGCGTTTGAACAAAAGATCAATACATTCCCTGAAGTAATGGAATGTTATAAAATGAACGGGCAGTTCGATTACCTGCTTAAAATACTGGTGGCAGACATGGAAGCATATGAACTGTTTAATCTTACCAAACTATCCAAACTGGATAATATCTATAAGATCCGTAGCCTGTTTGTTTTAGCAGAAACCAAACAGGAAGTGGAGCTGAACCTTAAAACAGGATTGCCCGTCAAGCTGCAGCAGAAAAATAAATAATTTTAAAAAGTAGCTGCAGCGCCTCGCCATGCAGTTAAAGCGGTTCACAGCAATAGGTATTACAACAGTTTGTGACGCCTGCGGTTACCAGGGAAGCCCAAAATAACCACAGGCGATATCCGCATCAAGTCCACCTTTTATATATGTGCCAGGCATGCCCTAAGCCAGTGCCATATTAATTCTCCGCCATTCCGGGCACTGTTACTGCATTCACTACCGGGAACTGGGAAATGCGCAATCTGGTACAGCCAAAAGGCACCAATGTGATCTCTTCCTCTTCACCGGTTTCCATGCCATAGGTTATACTATATGGAATAGGACCAGCCATTTCATTGTATAATTTCCAGGAAGGGATCCTTTTTGCTGTAGTTTTCAGGGAGATGGGGACATATTCCAGGTTCCACGGCCAGGCGCTCTTATGGCCGCTTTTTTCCACGTGGAAGCGTGCTGCCAGTTTATCATCCGGAGTGGCTATCAAGGCATAGTTCCATGGGGTAGCAGGGCGTACCTCCTGGTAACTGTCGCCATAATCCATAGGGTCTTTATCATTCTTTACAGTAGTCACTTCTTCACCTATTTTCAGTACATAGGTTACCGGACCGCGTTCTACTGATAAAGAATTTTCAAACCAGTGTTCCTGGTAGATGTGCATCGGCAACGCCAGCTCCACCACATCACCCTGCTGCCAGGTTCTTTCCACTTTCACTACCTGGTTACCAGCCGCCTGCTGCCATACCTTTCCATTGATCTTTATGGTAGCCTGCTTACACCAGGCCGGGATGCGCAGGTGAAAAGGGAAACTCACTTTTTGGGAAGCGCTGATACTAAAGGTAACGGCTTCTTCAAAAGGATAATTGGTGACTTCTTTTACAGTAACGGGGATTTGCCCTGCTACATATATTTTCACTTCACTGGGGGCATATAGCAGCGCGGCTATGCCACTATCTGCTGTAGCATACCAGAGGTTTTGCGCAAATTTAGGCCACCCCTGGTGCATATTGGCGGTGCAGCATGGATAGCCGGACAGCAACCCGTAGCAAAGATCTGTACCGCTGTGGTTCACATCAAAGTTACGGATATGCCGTGTAGCCATTACCTGATTGGACTGCTGGAAATACTGACGGGCCATAAAGTTTTCCGTAATCTGCGAAGGCAACACATTGAAGGCGATCTTCTCCAGCTGATCAGCGTACCGCACATCGCCGCTTATTTCCAGGATACTTTCCAGTGAAAACATCATTTCTACCGCCGAACACAGTTCCGACCCCTGTGTGGGATTATTGCCGTGCAGGGCTTCATCTCCACCGTAAAGGCCATTTGCCATCCCGTTAAATGTGCGGAGGTCATCGAATCCCCTGGCGGTAGCCATACGGTATATGGAATCCGGATGCTGCTGGAAATAGATCATGGGCTCCTTTATTCCCTGCGCCAGGTTTACACCATGTATGCTGCCTGTTGTTGATAACAGGTTGGTGTTCATAAATGCATTGGTATAGTCGAAGGTCTGTTTGTGGATCAGCTCTGCAAGATCCAGCAGGAACGCATCTCCTGTAATATTATACAACCAGTACACTACCGCCAGGTTATCGCCTGCACGGTACTTTGCCCAGAAGCTCCAGTGGTCCAGCGGTTTTTGTGGCAGCTCTTTCAGCT
The DNA here is from genome assembly GCF_040546735.1 of Chitinophaga sp. OAE865. Taxonomy (NCBI): domain Bacteria; kingdom Pseudomonadati; phylum Bacteroidota; class Chitinophagia; order Chitinophagales; family Chitinophagaceae; genus Chitinophaga; species Chitinophaga sp. OAE865. The sequence goes on from NZ_JBEPOF010000001.1 coordinate 3,107,370, forward strand.
GGTAGCGGAAATAATTTGTCATCAGTTTAATGATCCGGGTATCAGCTGTGGCATCGTAGTATTGCTTCAGTACTTTCAGCATTACCATCTTGGGCCACCAGTCGTGGCTGTTATTACGCTGTACGCCCGCTTCGTAGGGGTAGTCTTTAGCCGGACCGAAATAACCATCGGGTTGCTGGCTTTTAATAGACCATTCCACCCATGGCTTTACTTTCGCGATCAATGCCTCGTCTTTCAGCAGGTAAGCCAGTGGAAGCAATCCATCAATCCAGTAAGGACCGCGTTCCCACTGGTCTCCGTCGCCACCCAGCCATCCGTTCCGATGGTTCATCACCAGCGGGTATAGCTTATCCAGCTGGCCGGTGGCGCCGTTCTTTTGCTGTACCAGCACAGTACGCAGCCATCCCTGGGGAGTAATGGCGCCCAAAGGCAGCATGGTATATGGTTTGGTATGAAGCGGGGCCCGGTTGTTATAGTAATGCGGCAACGCAGCCGTATTCTTCTTTTTCTGCGCGGTAGCATATAAGGTGAGCCCCAGCAATATGGCGGAAGCAATCGCAAAATGTTTCATAAATGATCTGTAAGGAGGCAAAATGAACTGACAATTTATTACTATTTTCCTACCGGTGGTTATCTTCATTGACTCATTCTTTCTTTAAAATGTATCATATATTTCCTTATGTTTGGAAGAAAAAGATGCGGCTTCTATTGGCAATCCTGTTAACCGTAACGATAGGGATCAACACATCCACGGCACAAACCACTCCTTTTGTTTTAGGCGAAACACAACAGTTTTTTTCCTCTATACTGAATGAAACCCGTACTTTGAATATATACCTGCCCGATGGGTATACAGCCGCCGCGAACACCCGTTACCCGGTGATATACCTGCTGGATGGATCGGCAAACGAAGACTTTATCCATATTGCCGGTATTATACAGTTCCTCACCATGATCAAACAGCAGCCGCCTGCTATCCTGGTGGGTATTGCCAACTCAGACCGGAAGCATGATTTTACCTTTCCTACTACCGTGAAAAAAGATAAAGATGATTTTCCTACTACAGGTGGTTCGGAAAAGTTCATCCGCTTCCTGGATAGGGAGCTGAAACCATATGTACAACGGCATTTCCGTACCAACGATACCAGTACACTTATAGGGCAGTCGCTCGGAGGATTGCTGGCTTCCGAAATAGTGCTTAAGCAGCCAGCTATGTTTAACAACTATGTGATTGTTAGTCCCAGCCTTTGGTGGGACCAGGAATCCTTACTGAAACAGGCCGGGAAATTATTGGCGGCTTCACCGGCTGTGCATGTCAGTGTATTCGTTACCGTAGGAAAGGAGGGAAAAAAAATGGAAGCGCCTGCACGGCAGCTGGGCGGGCTGCTGAAAGATAAGCCCGGCATGCATGTTAACTTTGAGCCGTTACGGGAGGAAACGCATCTTACCATTTTGCATAACGCAGTGTATAAGGCATTACAATGGCTGAATGGCGTGAAGTAGCCTATGTATAAATTATCTGGCAGTTATTACAGAAAAAGCTTCTCCGGTTCGTTTTTCCGAGGTAGGCTTTAATAAGAGGAATGTTACAACGCGGGCATATCTTTTTCGTATGTGCGAGCCAGTGTTTTTTCAGCACAAATGCTTTCTTCCATTCGAGGAAGTCGTAGCTGTATTGCACTGCTTCATGTACCAGTTCTTTCCGCTTTTTAAGCGGCAGCTTTCCCACCAGGCTTTGCGGGTGTACGCGTATGCGGAACAGTACTTCGTTCTTAATAATATTTCCTACACCGGCAAAAATATCCTGGTTCAACAGGGCATCGCAAACCAATGTGTCCGGGATTTTTTTAAGTTTAGCCATTGCTTTTGAAGCATCCCAGTTTTCGTTCAGCACATCGGCGCTCCAGTCGTACACCTCATCCAGGGGTTCTTCTATGACCCTTATGGAAGAAGTGTAAAAGTTCAGTTCCCCGTTGGCGAACTGCAGATGCAAACGGGCAGGCATATCTTTGGCCTCATTGACCCGGTAGGTGCCAAACATCAGGAAGTGAATGCGTACCGAAAAACCAGGGAAGCAGATCAGGAAATGTTTGCCCCAGCTTTTGAAGCCGGTAACTTTTTTCCCGGTTATCCGGCTGAAATCAATTGTTTTTGAGTTGCCCGAGGCGCTGATCACCTTTTTCCCGGCAAAGCGGGCCACTTCTTCTTTCAGTATTACTATCGAAGGTCCTTCTGGCATAAAATTGATGTAAATTTATCTATAGGTAACCTCACTAAATTATGTGCCGTATATATGTCGCAGTTAAGTTTTTTTGATGACAACGAAAGCCTGCGTTTCCCGGAGAACCTCCTGGAATACTACCCTCATTTCCTGGAGGCGGGCCCCGCGCTGGCATTGATGAATGAGCTGATTGCCACGGCGCCCTGGAAGCAGACCACGCTTACCATCAAAGACAAGGTACTGCTTACGCCACGGCTCACAGCCTGGTTCGGGGATGCTAAAAGAAGTTACCGCCTGTCGGAGAAGCAGATCAATCCGCATCCCTGGACGCCTGCGCTGAGTGCGTTACGGGAGAAGGTGGAAGCCTTTACCCACATGAACTTCAACAGTGTGTTGCTGAACTACTATCGCGATGGGAACGATTCGGTGGCCTGGCACAGTGATAATGAAAAGGAGCTGGGACAACATCCCAGTATCGCTTCCCTGAGCCTGGGGCAGGCGAGGAGCTTTGACTTCAGGAATAAAAAAGATCATCAGCAGAAGTATTCCCTCAGGTTGGGTAATGGCTCCTTACTGATTATGAAAGGGGATTTGCAGCATCACTGGGAGCACCGTATCCCTAAATCTGCCAGGCCCCTGCAACCCCGGCTCAATCTTACCTTCCGGATCATTTATTAGGCGCTGTTATTACACAGTTGAGGAATAATGTCACACCCGTTCATGTCATCTTGTTACAAATCCCTACTTTCGCAGTATGTTAAACACCTGTTTTATGAAACTATATACGGCAGTAGCATTACCGTTATTCTTCCTGACCCTGCATCCCGGAGATGTACACGGCACCGGTAAAGCCGGTACGGAAATGATGGCTCCAAAGCCGAAACCACGGATCTCTTTTGGCAATGGCATTGATCTTATTGTAAAAGGACTTGGTTTGAACATCGACAATGTCCGTTTTATTAAAGCTCCCAAAGCCACTGACTATTTTAAAAAAGCGAACGATAAAGCCCCTTATGCGCCTTCCCTGATTATTGCGGCACTTAATGGGGTGGAGTCGCTGCGCGATGTAGATCCCGCATCACCCGCTACACGGGAGCAATTTGCTATCGCCTTGTACGAAGCTATCCAATCCACAGGCCAGTATCCTGTGAATATGATGTTCATCAATATCAAAGACGAAAGCTCATTCGTAAGCGGGGGAATGAATGCAGTACAAACGTTGATCAAGTTTAAAGTAGTGGCCCTGGAAAACGGCAACTATCGTCCAAAATCCTATATTACCAAGGCGGAAGCTGCAAAAATGGTAGAGAATGCAACCGCATTTATACAGGCGCATAAAAGCGCTGCGGCAGAACACAGCGGCAAAGGGCCGGTGAGCTTTGCCTCCACACCGGTGAATGATAAGGTGAACAGTATTGTGATCACGGCAGAAAATCAGCCTACTTCGGGTTATACGCTTAAAGTAACCCGTATTGTTTTCACGGAAGCAAATGAAGCAGAGATCCATTATAAGCTTACTCCGCCGCCTTCCGGCAGTATGAACCTGCAGGTGATCACATCGCCAACGGCAGAAACGTATGTGCCTGCCGGTTATACGGTAGTGTTGAAGGAGGACTGATAAACATATCGTAAAAAGAGGGGGGCGTACCAGCTATGGTGCGCCCCCTTCTTTTTATCATTAATTTTTATTCAGATGCTGTCCTTACCTATCACGGTCCAGTCTTCATTCCCGTGTCCCTTTTGGATCCACCGGTCCATTTCAGCTGCGATAGCCGGCAATACGGCGAGTGGCACATTGCTTTTATTCGCTGCATCTATAAACAGCTGGGTGTCTTTCCTTGCCATGCTCAGCTCCCAGGAAGGGTTGCTATAGCTGCCGGAAGTCATACGTTGTAAACGGGCAGGTAATGCACCGCCGGGATTCCATGAGCTGAACAGGGAGCTTACATCGCTCAGTGGGATCTCCAGCGCTTTGGCAAGCGACAGGGTATCTGCCAGTCCAGCGGTGAGCCCTACCAGGAAGCTGTTCCCAATGAGTTTCATACCTGCCGCCTTACCGGTGATATCGCCAAAATTGATCACCTTTCCGGTCATTTTTGAGAGGGCGGGCTCCCAGGTATTGATCACTGCCTGATCGCCGGAAACCAGCATATAACCACTGCTGTCAAGCGCATTTGCAGGCCCCATGAACACAGGAGCGTGCAGGTAGGTAAAACCACGCTCTTTCCACTCTTTTGTTCTGGCCACTGCGCCATCGGCGGAGGTGGTGGTGTGATCAATGATCACTGCACCGGGTGTAAGCCCGGCTGCGGCTGCCGCCAATACTTCATTTACCGTATGATCATCTTTTAAGGTAAGATGAATACGGCTGGCGCCTTTCACAGCGGCGGCTGCATCAGGGAATACCTTAGCGCCGTATGCCTCCAGGGCTGCGGCTTTTGAAGCGGTACGGTTCCATACCTGTACCTGTTCACCTTTACTGATCAACGCCCTTACGAAATTTGACCCCAGGAGGCCCATGCCTAAGAATGCTATCATAACCTTTTTTTTCCGAAGATAGGAAAAAGTTAACGGCATATAATGAGTGGGTTGAAGGCATCAGAAACTGTTAATTTCCCCGCAGGATCGCTTCTTTCAACACTTCTTCATGCTCATCCGCCCATTCTCCCAATACCTTAATTACGGGTATAAGAGAGGCGCCTAGTGTTGTAAGGCTATATTCTACTTTCGGCGGCGCCTGTGCAAACACCACCTTTGATACCAGTCCATGTTTTTCCATTTCATTGAGCTGGATATTTAACACACGGCGGGTGGCATCAGGTATTTGCCGCTGTAGTTCGCTTGGGCGTTTATGCCCTTTATGGATGAAATACAACAGGCGTATTTTCCACTTGCCGTAGAGCACTTCCCCTACAAGATCAAGACCGCAATTCAGCGTAACAGGGAGCTTTTTTACATACATGGATCAAAAGTACTTTATTGTTCTTAAACAAGCCATAGGGATAAATTTAACCCTATGTGAATCGTTTTTCCGTTATTGCCCGCCATGGATAATTGAGAGAATTTTGCTGAAAACAATAACAGATGGAACAAGGATTAAGTTTTGACAACGAACTGTCAGGTAAAACAGCGTTGGTAACAGGCGGAACAAAAGGAGCAGGAAAAGCTATTGCAGTACGGCTGGCCAGGGCCGGGGCCAGGGTGATCATCACTGCCAGAACAAAACCGGCAGATACAGATCCCGCATTTCATTTTATAGGAGCGGATCTCAGTACGGCAGAAGGTATTGCTTCGGTAGCCAACGAAGTTGGGGAACAATACGGGGGAGCAGATATACTGGTGAATAACCTGGGTAGTTCTGAAACGCCCGGTGGTGGCTTTTCGGTATTGACAGATCATCACTGGGAAACCACTTTACAAACCAATCTGCTGGCGCCGGTGCGGCTGGACCGGGTTCTTTTGCCTTACATGCTGGCCAAAGGCGCCGGTGTTATTATTCATATCGCTTCCATACAGGGCAGCATGCCGCTCTACGATTCCACACTGCCCTATGCTGCAGCAAAGGCCGCGCTGATCAATTACAGCAAGGGCCTGTCCAACGAAGTGGCGCCAAAAGGAGTGAGGGTGCTTACCGTTTCTCCAGGCTTTATTCAAACCTCCGCTGCCGATAAAATGATCCGGGAAATGGCCGATCGTACAGGCAGCAGCTTTAACGATGCATTGCAGCAGCTTATGCAGTTCCTTGGGGGTATTCCTATGGGCCGCCCGGCAAAACCGGAAGAAGTAGCTGAGCTTGTAGGTTTCCTCGTATCGCCGCGTGCGGGGTATTTAAGTGGTACGGAGTATATTATTGATGGAGGTACTATCCCGACGATATAACATCATATATGCCATACTATGCCCTTCAAAAATCAGGGAGACACCAACAGCGCAGCTGTTGCTATCTCCCCAAAATCCATTTCTTAAAATTTCTCAAAAAACCCAAAAAAACAAATCAGTAGAATCATCATAATCCTGGGTCAGACAAAGCCCGCTCAGGTCCGCGCTTTCTCAAATCCCCCGCTTTCCATACCTGTACGGGTTTGCAGCAGGATGACGAACGGCGCTGTACGTGGTGCATTCCCTACTTGTATAAAGTATTCATTCTTTCCGATCAGTTCAGGCGTAAGCTCTGTGGAAGGTTGCGCCAGGGGAGAAACTTTCAGAAGCGCCGTGCGTGGCGGCAGTTTCACCCGCAGGTTGCCGGATACCGGTACATTGCATACCACCATGAAAACGCTGTCTGTACCGGATTTACGGATATAATATCCCCAGTCCTGTTTATCAAAACCTGCATAGCCGCCTTCATAGATGGCCGTGCCGTTTACTTTCATCCAGTTGCCTGTTTCCTGCATGCGTTGGGTTTCTTCGCTGCGGAAAGTGCCATCGGGTTTGGGACCAAAATTGATCACGAAATTGCCACCGAGAGAGGTGGACCTGGCCAGCATTTCTATCAGCTCGTTCGATGATTTGATGTGGCCTGTCCATTTTGCAGCGTATCCCCACTGGTTTTCGGGGATGGTCATTACACCTTCCCAGTCGTTGCCGTGTATGTCTGCATATTTCTCCGGCAGTTTACGTTCCCAGCCTTGTTCGTAGTCACCCATGAGGTGGTTGTTTGAATCAAAATGCCGGGCGCCTTTTTCATCGGCGCGCAGGCGGCTGCCGATGATAAGCCCAGGGTGGAGCTGTTGCAGGTATTGTTCAAGCTCATCAGAGAAGGTGCCATCGTTTTTCCAGGAGTCGTCCCAGGTGCCGTCGAACCAGAAGCCTTTTACGGCAGGGTATTGGGTCAATAATTCCCGCAGCTGGTTCTTCACAAATATTTTAAACCGTCCGTAAGCGAGGCTGTCGGCCGGAGTTTTAAGTGAGGTGCGCCAGTCGGGGTGATTCCAGTCGATGATAGAAAAGTACAGGTATACATCAATGCCTTTCCTATTATATGCCTCCACCATTGGGCCGATGATATCCTTTTTGTAAGGTGAGGCAGCAATGGTGTAACGGGTGTATTTACTGGGCCAGAGACAAAATCCATCATGGTGTTTGGTAGTGATGATCATATACTTTGCGCCCATATCTTTTGCATATTGCGCCCACTGTTCCGGGTGATAGTTCACCGGGTTAAACTGTTTGTACAGGTTATCGTAATCGGCGTGGGGCATTTCCTTCCATGAGCGGATCCATTCTGCAGCGCCGTTGTATGTTTTCCCATTCCATTCTCCGCCGGGAATGGCATATAATCCCCAGTGAATGAACTGGCCAAGGCGGAGGGAACGCCACCGGGCCATAGCGGCATCGGACCTGTTGCCGCTGCGGTGTGCGCCGTGCTGCAGAGCAATGGTGTCTTTCTCCTGGGCGCTGCTATATAATTGGGCGATCAGCAGTGCGGTGGCTATACAGTATCTTTTCATTGTTTCGTTTTTAATGGTTCCAGGTAATGGTGTCAGTATATACTTTGCCGTTAGATGTACCTGAAGCGGTCAGGATATTTATGCCTGGCTTCAGTTGAAGATCATCAAAAATAAAGTCTTTGTTGTTGGCGCCTTTACGTCCGGAAATAGGGGCGCTGTTGTTCAATGTAAGCGTCACTTTTTCCAGGTTGCTGAACACTTCTGCGTGTACCCGTTGGGGTTGGCGTGTTTTATTCCGCCGGTCAGCAATATAGATCATGGGCTCTGGGTTCCAGTTAGCCTTGTACCAGTAGAAGGCGTCTTTTTTTTGTTTACGGTCGTAGGTAATGAGCCCTTTCAGGTTACGTGCATTCACACCGCCACGGTTCCACATGGGTACTGCAAATTCAAACATATTCCAGAGATAGGATGCTGCAATGTATGGGTGCTTTTCTATCACAGCCCATTGTTGTACATGTGTGGCAGTTTGATAGGTTTCCGGAAAAAACTGGCCGTTCACGGGGTCAAAGTTGGTACTGATGCTATCGGTATGCTGATTGATGTTGCCATCTGCGCCATATTCTGTGAGCATCAGTTTATAATCGGGGTAATTTTTCTCCAGGCCGGATACCCACTTTTCAATATCGCCGATGCTGCCTTCATACCAGCCAAAGTATCGGTTCATACCTTGTATATCGGTGGCAAGGTTGGCGGGGCGGTTCATTTCGCCGTAACCACTTACAGCAACCGTATACCTGCGTGGATCTTCAGTTTTGGCCAGATCGTTCAACTGCCGCGTGAGCACTGCTACATGTTCGTCCGGTGTTTTGGAATATACTTCATTGTGCATGCCCCATACATAAATGGAAGGGTGGTTGAAGTTCTGACGGATCAGTTCGGTGAGTTGCTGCCGCGCATTTTCGCTTTCCTTACCGGAGAAGTTATTCACAAAGGGAATCTCCGCCCATACAACGAAACCTATACTGTCGCACAGCGAATACAGATACCCCGATTGCTGGTAGTGCGCGAACCTGATGGTAGTGGCGCCTATTTCGCGGATCAGGTCCAGATCGGCCTTATGCTGCGCATTGGTAAGCGCGTTGCCGCAGTCCTGCCATTCCTGGTGACGGGTAACGCCGTGCATTGCATATGGTTGCCCGTTAAGGAAAAAGCCTTTACCTGCCACTATTTCAAAACGCCGTAATCCCAGCGGCTGTGTTACCGCATCGATAATGTGCCCATTGCTGATCAGGGAAGTAGTAAGGGAATAGAGATACGGATCTTTCAAGCCGTTCCACAGGTGCGGGCTGGTTACCGGTAATTCCTGGTGGATGATATTGATACCCTGGGGGCTCAGATTCACTTCTTTAACGGTAATGGATATACGTTTTCCCTGCCTGTCGCGGATCACCGTTTGTACCTGTACGTTAGTATAGTGTGCCTGTTTATTTTCAATTTTTGTAGTAACGCCCACCATTGCTTTCTCATTGCTCACATGATCCTGTGTAATGTAGATACCGGGAGAAGCATAATCGGTGGCGGTAATGTTAATATCGTTGGTGATCAGAAGATTTACCGGCCGGTAAATTCCCCCGAAAATACCAAACAGGAAATTGTTGATGGGTAATACATCCTCCCGCGCCTTGTTATTGGCTTTCACCACAATAGTATTTTCTTCACCGTACTTTACGGAATGTGTTATTTCAAAACAGAAGGCGGCATATGAGCCTTTGTGTTCGCCAATGAAGCGGTTGTTCACATATAGCTGTGCTATGGAACCTACGCCATCGAAGCGGAGGAACAATCTTTTTCCATTCAGGTTAGCGGCTATGTGAAAGGTTTTTTGATAGCAGGCTTCTCCTGCATAGAAGTTCTTCCCTTCCTGCATGTCTTTGTTGTTCCAGGTATGTGGAATAGTAACATTTGTCCATGCAGTGTCTGCCTGGTGGACATCCGCTACCAGTGGTCCCTTCCTGAAGGTCCATCCGTCATTGAATGGAATTATCTGTCGTCCTTCCTGTGCGTACCCCTGTAGAAACAGGAGTACGTTCAGGAAAGCTATGATATAAAATTTATTCATCTGCCGGATTATTTCGTGTAGCCTGTATTCTGTGTCAGCACTGCATCCTTATTCACATCAATTTCAGATTGAGGGATGGGCAGGTGAATATTAAAATCGCTGATGGTAGGCGCTACTTTTGGATTATATTTCCTTACGCGGGCCACCAGTGTTTTGGTTCTTACCAGCGTGAGCCTGCGAAGTTCTTCCGCGGTGAGCTCCCGGGCCCTTTCATCGAGAAGATAGTCAAGGGTTACATCGCCTGCCAGCACTTCTTTGGCATGGGCGCGGCGGCGGATCACATTAATGCTGGCGGCGGCATCGCCGGTGCGGCCCTGTTGGAGCTGCGCTTCGGCAAGCAGGAGATAAGTTTCACCGAGGCGCATCTGGATACGGTCTTTGTACGACTGTGCACCTTGCAGGTCCTGCGGCTGGAACTCATACCATTTGGTGGTATGTGCATAAATATTCTGTATGGTATCAAACCCGGTAACAATTACCGGCTGGCCGTATTTAGGAGAAGCCGGATCGTTGTAGTAGTAGTTGCGGCGGATATTGTACGGGGAATTGCGCATATCATCTTTGTCGTACAGCTCATAGGTCCACCAGTTGGTGGGCCTGATCCTGCCTATACCGCGGCCGCCTAATGAATCGCATATCTTCATGCCGGCCACATTTACATAGAAAGGGCCCCATTCACGCCTGCGCTGATCAAAATCCGATCCGCCACCGGTTACATTGTAGTTCTGTTCAATCACCCAGATGGCTTCCGTGTTGCCCTGGCTGCGGCGCATGTTGCCATAGGTGAACATATCTGCAAATGGATCGCCGGGTTGGGTGGCCTTTGCACCATAGCGGGCGGTGATCAGGGAAAAGAATTTACTGTCGATGATCCTTTTGGCAGCGGCTTCAGCTTCGGCAGGCCTGTTGGCGCGCAGTAATGCTTCTGCCAGCAGCTGCGATGCTGCAAATTTGTTGATCCTTCCCTGTTTGATCACTTTGGAAGGATCGGGCAGGTTCGCTTCTGCAAAGGTAAGGTCGGCGATTATCTGGCTCACCACATCGGCTTCTTTCGCACGTGTGTAATCGGTGCGTGGTACGCTCACCGGGGCAATGATCAGTGGTACATCTCCAAAAAGTATAGAGAGATGATTGTAAGCATAAGCGCGGAAAAAACAGGCTTCTGCTTTGTATAACTTCCTTTGCTCATCAGTGAGCTGTACCTTCGGATTATCTGTTGCTGCGATGATCGTATTGGCGCTGTTGATCAGCTTGTACCCCCAGTTCCAGATGGTGCTTAAAGAACCGGTCTGGGAATTGAGGTTCTGGTAATTTTCATACGGCGCCTGCACAGTGTTAGGCTGACCGGTAATGGCCATGTCGGTGCCTACATAAAAGGTGGCCAGCAGTCCCTGCGTGTTGCCGTAATCGTTGCGCATGATGCTGAGCATGCCGGTACTGGCGGCTTCAAAGCCCAGCTGGTCTACCAGTGTGTTATCCGGTGCATAGCTGGATTTCAGTTCTTCATCCAGGAAGCTTTTACTACAGGATGATGCCGCCATGAGCGACATACCTGCCAGCACAAATCTGTATATATATTTTGCGTGTTTCATTGTTATCTCTTTTAAATTATAAACTGATATTTACGCCCATGATCACGGTGGTATTCAGCGGATAGAAGTCGGAGCTTTGCTGCCCTGCGCCCTGCCCGTTGTTCAGGCGTGTGGTACTGGAGGTAATGGACGAAGGAGATGTTTCGGGGTCATATCCCTGCCATTTGGTAAACGTGGCCAGGTTCCTTCCGCTCAGGTATACAGTGAGATTGGAGATCTTGTACCGTTGTAAAGCAGTTTTATCGAAGTTATAGCTGAGCGTTATATCTTTTATACGGATAAAAGAAGCATCCTGCGCATATTTATAACCTTTAGGATTTGTATAGAACAGCGCCGGATTGGTGTTGATCTTATTTTCGGAGGTCCAGTAGGGGATTTCTGCGGGTAAGTTGATGATGCCTGCCTGGTCGCGGTTATCCAGGATATTATTAGGACGGAGAGAACCGTGAACATCCTGTATAAAAATATTCAGGACAAAATTTTTATAGGTAAAAGTGTTGGTCAGGCCCGCAATATATTTCGGTAATTGTGTACCGAGATAGGAGCGGTCTGCTGCATCTATCTTACCACTCTTATCGATGTCCGCAAATTTAATATACCCGGGTTTGGCGCCTGGGTCTATTTTGGCATCTTCACCTTCCTGCCAGATACCGGTCATGGTATAATCGTAAATGCCCAGCATGGGTTTTCCTATGAACAGGTTGTTACCGATATCGTCTTTGTTGTCGCCATAGAGCGCTACTACTTTATTTTTATTAAAGGAGATGTTGAAACCGGTATTCCATGTGAAGTTACCTGATTGGATATTGCGGCTGTTCAACATTAGTTCCAGGCCTTTATTGGCGGTTTCGCCGATGTTGTCATAAACGGAGGTATACCCGTTGATGGAAGGGATTTTCCTGCTTAACAGCAGGTCTGATGTGCGGGTGCTATATCCTTCTATGCTGCCACTGAGGCGGCTGTTCCAGAGGGCGAAATCGATACCTATGTTTAAGCCCGCGGTGGTTTCCCATTTCAGGCGGCTGTTGCCAAGTGTGTCTGGGATCACACCGATGGAGGTAACGCCGTCGTAAATATAGTTAACGGTGCTGAGCCTGGAGAGGGTACGGTAAGCGCCCACGGCCTGGTTGCCCGATTTGCCATAGGAGGCGCGCAGCTTCAGCTGGTTGATCACAGGAATACCCGACATGAACTTCTCATTATGGATATTCCATCCGGCGGCAACAGACGGGAATACCGCGTATTTATTATCTGCTCCAAACCCTGAGTAGCCATCGCGGCGTACGGTGGCGGTGAGCAGGTAGCGGCTGTCGTAGTTGTAATTAATACGGAACATCTGCGACAACAATGTGGTGGCGCCGTAGCTGGTAGTGGTTTTCTGCACCTGCGCGGCTTTCATGTTATTGAAGTCCAGGTTGTCGTTGATAAAAGTATTGGCTTCCAGTTCGGAAAAGAATTGTTCTTCCTTTTGCGCGCTGTAAAGACCGGTAAAGTCCAGCGTGTGCTTGTTCCGGGTAAGGGAATAAGTAAGCAGGTTTTCCACGATCCACTGTTTGTTTTCCGAATTGGTAACGTCGGCGCTTCCTTTAAGATCGCCCATTTTGCGGCCGGAGTAGTCGCCTGTACGTGATGGACGGAATGCGTAGGAAGCGTTCATCCTGTATTTAAGCCCTTTTACGAAACCGGGGGCTATTTCCGCATAGCCGGCTGCAGTGATGTTTTTGCTGCGGTTAAGCCCCGGGTTGTACAGGTTGATCAGCGGGCTCATGTACAAGGTTTGGGGAGCGATGGGATATACTTCATAATCGCCGGCTGCATTGTATAGGGAGCCATAAGGGCTGAGGGCATTGGCATCGAACAGCGTTACTTTACCACCGTCCTGGTTGTTGTTTACGAGGAACAGGTTAACGCCTGTTTTCAGCCAGGAGGTTACGTTTGCATCCAGGTTGGCCCTGATGCTGGAACGGTTGTACTGAAAGCCCTTCAGGTTACCCTGTTCTTTAAGGTATGTTCCGGAGATATAGTATTTCACATGATCCGTCCCCCCGGAAATGCTCAGTTCATGGCTATGTATATAACCCTGTTGGGCGATCTCTTTGAGCCAGTCGGTTTCCGGCATCCCGTTGGCATAGTTCGTTTGTTCCGTAAGGTATGGAAGATCCGGTGCATCGGGGCGTCCTGCCTGTATATTATACCAGTGATTTTTTGTACGGTATTGTTCCCCGTTCATTTGTTTTACGGTATTGCTCTGGTATTCCGGGCCGGCATAGCCGTTGTAGGAAATCAGGGGTTTGCCTGTTTTACCTTTCCGGGTAGTGATCATGATCACGCCATTAGCGCCCCTGGCGCCATAGATAGCTGATGCCGATACGTCTTTCAGGATATCGACAGACTCGATGTCGTTTGGATTAATATCATTGTAGCTGCCGCTGAAAGGGATTCCGTCCAGTACAATGAGCGGGGCATTGCTGGCGTTGATGGATTTCAGGCCGCGGAGGTAGAAGGCCGGGGAGCTGCCCGGCTTGCTGCTGTTGCTTACAATATTAACACCTGCCGTGGTTCCCTGAATCGATTGCAAAACATTGGTTACGGGCAGATTTTTCAGCCGTTCTTTGGGCACGGAAGCAACCGAGCCGGTAACGTCGCTTCGCTTCTGGGTGCCATAGCCTACTACCACTACTTCGGTTTGCTGTTCCACGGAAGCTTTCAGTACTATATTGAAGGTGCCGCTGCCGGTTATGCTGATTTCCTGCGGGGTCATGCCCAGGTAGGAGAACTGCAACACTACAGCGCCTTCTTTGGTAATATGAAGTGAGTAGCTCCCATCGGAGGCGGTGCTTACGCCCTGGGCGCTTCCTTTTACCCTTACGGAAACACCGGGTAAAGGATTGCCAGCTTCGTCGGTTACTTTGCCCTTTACATCTGTATCCGGGGCGGAAAGGCTGTTGTTTTCCTTAACGGTTGCCGGTTTTGGTGAGATGAAGATGGATTTATTTTCTATGACATATTTCAGCGGCTGGTCTTTCAGCATAAGGTCCAGGAATTCCCGGACAGAAACGTTTTCTACTTTCATGGTTACCGGATTTGCTTTCTCCAGCACATCTTTGCTGGCTACTACATTGTAACCGGATTGTATACGGATAACGGAGAATATTTTTTCCACGCGCACATTTTTCCCCGACCAGGTGATCAGTTGTGCATACCCGGTGGCAGTCACATTTAGAAAAGCGGTGGTAAGCAATAAAAACGTCAGTTTCATAACTAACAGCATTTTGGTTGGGAACCAGTTCCTGGTATGCGCTTTCGCGGATTTCTGCGCATAGGGGAACCAGTTACAAAGAGCATTTTTTTGCATAGCTTTGTAGTGATTTGGCTTGTAAAATGATAGATGTACGGAATTACTCAACTGTTTTGCATAGCTGTAATCGTTTACCGGGGGCGGGTCCAATCACCTCCGGTTTTTTATTGCCAGCTAACTTCATTGGCTGATTGCTGGTATTCTGGTTCACTGTTTTTCTATAACTTTTTTCTATATTGATAATTAATTTGCTGTTTATTTTTCTATAATTAAAGTCTTGTTTTCCAGGCGGAAGTGTATGCCGGATTCCCGGAGAAAGTTCAGCACGCTTGAAAGATTTACATCGCTGCCTGTTTCTCCTACGAATGTGATATCAGGCGGAGTAGTTTCATATACTACTTCTATATCGTACCAGCGCGCAATCATGTTGATAACAGCGGTCAGATTTTTATCCTGGAAACTCAGGATATCATTTTTCCACGCGATGATAGACAGCGTATCTACCTGGCTGTTGAGTGTGATGACGCCGGATTTTTTATTGATATCCAGTTGTTGCCCGGGTTTCAGCAAATTGCTTTGCCGGTTTATATTTACTTTCACTGCACCACCCAGCAGGGTAGTACTGATATTGTTTTCATCGGGGTATGCATGGATATTGAAATGAGTGCCCAGCACCTGTACGCTGGCGCCTTTACTGAGTTGTACAATGAATGGCTGGTTCTTGTTGGGAGCTACTTCAAAGTAGGCTTCACCTGTTAAAGTTACAGTGCGGTTGTTACCGGTAAAGGCAGTAGGGTAGCTGATAACACTGGCTGCATTGAGCCAAACGCCTGTGCCGTCAGGGAGGCGCAGCCTGAATTTCCGGCCACGTGGCGTGGTCATAGTGTTCTGGCTTACCGTACCGGAGCCAGCTGCGTCGTAGCTAAGCTGGCCGTTGTTGAGCGTTACGCGTGTGCCCTGCTGGTTGGTTACAATGCCATTGCCCAGGCTGTCCAGCACTACTTCGCTGCCATCGGCCAGGGTAAGCACCGCACCGCTCCTGCCTGGCTTCACATCGTTTGCAGAAACGATGGTAACAGGCATTTTACGGGATTGCCCCTTCCAGGCAAAATACCCTGCGGTGCCTATGAATAATGTAATGGCTGCTGCGGCAGCATACCGGATTACCATGCGGCGCATACTTTTTACCGGGATATGCTCCTGTTGCAGGATACTATTCACCTGCTTTTCATATACTGTGGGATCATAGGCCGGATCGGCCGTAGCGGATGCATGCAGCTCACTGATCATAGCTGTCCACTCTGCCTCATCGGAGCCGGTACGCAGGGCTGCAAACAACTCTTCGGCTTCCGCCGCGGTGGCAGACCCGTTGTAGTAGCGCTCTAATAAAAACCTGTAGTATTCTTTTGCTTCCACTGTGCACCCTTCTTTTGCTGATAGACGCAGAAATTTATCTGCCGTACTATGTCTCTTAAAAAAAAATTAAAAAAACTTCGACAGGAGTATGATCAAGAGGATAGGAAGTCGTGTACCGGTACGTTTTTCCAGGTATTCCCGGATAAATCTGCGGGCGGTTACCAGCTGGTTCTTTACCGTATTTTCGGAGATATCCAGGGCATCGGCTATTTCCTTGCGTGATTTGCCTTCCTGGGTATTCAAAATAAACACTTCCCTGCGGGAAGCAGGTAGTTGTTCGATGGCATGTTTGATCAATGCCTGTAACTCTTTTGCATAAATGCCTTCCGGCACATCGGCATCACCCGGCATATCGTCGGCAATGTCGTCCTGCCGGTGTTTTTCCCTGGCTTGTTTCCTGAGTGCGGACAGGGAGTAGTTGGCTGCCAGGGTATACATCCATCCCCCCGGATTTTCAATGCTTTCCAGGGTATGGCGCATCATCCATACTTTCAGGAATACCTCCTGTAATACTTCTTCCGCAGCCGTCCCTGATTTCAGCAGCTTCTTTACAGATCCCGCCAGTACTGCATTGTAACGGTGGTATAATAAACGGAAAGCTGCTTCATCTCCACTGGCAATTCTGGAAAAAAGTATCCTGTCCTCAGATAAATTCACAGCGTGATCCGGATTTTGTGGCAAAAAATGATAGCTATTGCCAATATTATACTATTTAAGGATTTCCTGCAAGGGCTTTCTTGTTTGTGCCTGTTTTTTGTTCCGGGGAAACTATAAATTTACAGCATGAGCAATCACCCCGTTTTTACAGAAATGGCTTCGGCAGCTATTCATGCAGCCCAGTCTAATATGGCCGAAAATGCCCACCTGGTGCCGGTTTTCGCTACCTCCACCTTTACATTCGACAATGCACAGCAGGGCATGGACCGCTTTAAAGGTACGGCTCCCGGCTATATTTATTCCCGCTTTGGTAATCCAACCGTATCGGTGGCTGAGGAGCTGATCGCTTCTCTCGAAGCCTTCGGCATCACCGCTGCCAACGGCCAGCCTTTACAGCTGAAGGCAATACTGCATGCCAGCGGGCAGGCGGCTATGACCAGCATGTTCCTTTCCAACGTAGCAGCTGGGGATACCATTGTAACGCATTATTCGCTTTACGGTGGTACCCACGAATTTCTGTTCGACTTCCTGCCGCAATTCGGTGTAAAGGCGTTGATAGCTGATCTTCACGATACAATTGCCGTCGCATTCCTGCTTCAGCAGGACCCTTCCATAAAAATGATCCATATAGAATCGCCTGCCAACCCATCCATGCGCTGTGTGGATATCGCTGCTATCTGTGAAATAGCCGGAAGGCATGGTGTGAAAGTAAGTGTGGATAATACCTTTGCTACACCGTATCTGCAGCAACCATTCCGTTACGGCGCTGATTTTGTTTTTCATTCCACTACAAAATTCCTGAATGGTCATGGTACCGCTATCGGTGGTGTGCTCATCGGAAAAGATATTGCCTTTATGCAAACAAAGGTGAACAGGACTGCGAAGTTGCTGGGAGGCTGCGCCAACCCATTTGATACTTTCCTGCTGATCCAGGGCGTTAAAACGCTGGAGCTGCGCATGAAGCAGCATTGCAGCAACGCGCAAACGGTAGCTGAATTCCTGCATGCACATCCGGCAGTGGCAAAAGTGAATTATAACGGGCTGCCTTCTCACCCCGACTATACACTGTCTGCCAAACAAATGCGTTATCCCGGCGCGGTAATGAGTTTTGAACTGAAAGAAGGCTTTGATGCGGCTGTGCATTTCATTGACCGGTTGCAGATGTGCCTGCGTGCCGTATCACTTGGTACGCTGGATACGCTGGTATCTCATCCTGCTTCCATGACGCATTCCGGCATGAAAAAGGAAGACCGGGAGAAAGCGGGGATCTCTGATGGATTGATCAGGATGAGCGTGGGATTGGAGAGCGTGGTGGATATAGTAGCGGACCTGAAACAGGCGCTGGAAGGAGGGAGATAAAAAAATAATTGCGGTGTAGCCATGGCTACACCGCCAGCACCATCGACAATAAATACACCAACCCTACGGATACCAGTCCCATTACCACTGTACCTGTACTGTATACCCGCAGCATATCTTTTATTTCCAGCCCCGAAAATTTAGAGATCACCCAGAAATAAGCATCGTTGGTATGCGAAATCATCATAGATCCTGCGCCCATAGCCAATACACAGAGGATCCGGCCATTGGCGGAGTCAAAGCCCATAACAGGCAGCAACGGTTGTAGAATGGCGGCGGCGGCAATCACTGCTACAGTAGATGAGCCCTGCGCAGTTTTCAGCAGTGCCGTAACCAGGAAGGGCAGCAGCAATCCCAACGCGGCAACAGAATGGTTCTGTGCAATGTGGCTGCCAATATCCGCTTTAGCCAGGATGGCGCCAAAAGCGCCGCCACCGCCAATGATCACCAGTATGCCCGCTGCTTTTTCAGCGCCTTCCTGCAATATGGCGCCCATATTGCTTTTCAGCTGGGTTAATGCCAGCAGGATACCCGTACCTATCGCCACTTCGGGGATGCCCAGGATAGAAATAGTCCTGAATACAGGATTGGGATGTGATATTTCCAGTCCGCCCAGGGAACGGATAGCAATCAGTATAACGGGTACGGCTATAGGTAATACCGACATAAGAACAGAAGGACCTTGCTGTATTTCGGCTGCCGCTTCCCCGGTGCCGCTAACGTTAACGGCTATCCGTCGCCCTGCAAACACCGACCAGCAATACCCTGCGGCTGATGCAGGAATGGCAATGAGCAAGCCGTACAGCATCACCCTGCCTGTTTCTGCCTGCAGCGTACCTGTGGCGGCGGTAATGCCGGGGTGCGGCGGCATCAGGCAATGCACGGCATACAGCCCTGTAGCCAGTGATGATGCCATCACGATCATGGAGATGCTGGAACGTTTGGCCAGCGCTTTGTTTAACCCGCTTAACACAATAAATCCCGAGTCGCAGAATATGGGCATGCCTACCAGGTAACCGATGATATTCATCGCCAGCGCAGAGCGGCCGGTACCGGTACGGCGCAGTACATAATTAGCCAGTACAGTGGTACTGCCGGTATGTTCCAGGATGAGCCCCAGCGTGGTGCCAAGGATGATGAGCAGTCCGAGTGAGCCTATAATATTACCCATACCGCTTTTAATACTGCCAAGGATATCTGTTACGGGCAACTGTAAAATAATGCCGGTAAGTATACTGGCCAGCAGCAATGCAAAAAAAGCATGTACCCTGAAACGCGCCGTGAGCAATACGATGAGGGCAATGCCGGCCAGCAGCCCGGATATGCTTTGTATCAAAGGGATCGTATTCATATCTCTCCAAGATAAAATTATAAACGCAATGGTGCTATCGCTTTTTAGTCAACCGGGCAGGAGCGTTATAACATTAACGCATATATGTTTTTATAAATATTACAGATTATTTATGCAACAGCTTGATAATGGCTATTTTACATACCTTTGCATCTTAATACAGCGGATATGAAAAAAATGTTATTGACCTCCCGTTATTGCCTGGTGGCAATAGTGACCATTGTTTTAATGGCTTCCTGCGCATCTTCCAGGAAAACCAGCAGCCAGCATGCTTATATGACAAAGCAGTATGAAGAGCTGAAGAACACCCTGAACGATGCGGAAGTAAGCATTATTAAAGACAGCCTGAAAGTTATCTTCCCCAACAACGTATTGTTTTCCTCTTCTTCCGACCAGGTGAACGAGAGTGTAAAGCCTACCTTCAGGCATTTTGCAGATGTGCTCAACAGGTATAATAAGACAAAGATCCTCATTACCGGTCATACCGATAACACAGGGGCAGCTGAGTACAATCGTGATTTATCCGAGCGCCGTGCAACAGGTGCAAAACAATTGCTGAATAGTTTTGAAGTGAGCAACGACCGTATGTTTACCTGGGGCCTTTCAGACCGTGATCCTATTGCCTCCAATAGTACGGAAGAGGGAAGGGCAAAGAACAGGAGAGTGGAGTTTGTGATCCTGTATGATGTGAAGAATTGATTTTTTGTAAAGATATATTGGCCGCTTCCGGGGTTACCGGGAGCGGCTTTTTTGTTTGTTTTTTCAACTTAAAGCTGGCTGTTTGAATCCTTGAACTTTTTACGGAATGTAAGCGCCGTCATCCCCGTTTCCTTGCAAAACAACCGGGAAAAATAAGAATAGTTCTCAAAGCCCAGATCATCAGCTATCTGCTTTACGTTCAGGTTGCTGAAGTATAACAGCCGTTTGGCCTCGATAATGACTTTGTATTTTATCCAGAATGAAACGGGAGAACCGGTTATCTTCTTTAAGGATTCATTAAGATATGATTCTGAAATATGAAGCATACGGGCATAATCGGAAGGGCCTTTGTATTTTCTTATATTTTCGTTTAATAGTTTTTTGAATTTAAGAGATATTTCCGCGTGTCTTGAACCTTTTGTATCGGTGTCTTCTGCGCCCCGGACGGTATCTGCAGCCATTTCAAGGAATGAGCGAAGCAACGAATACAGCACTGTTAAATTTACATTGCCGGAAGTCATTTTACGATAAATGATGTTAAGGAGCTGGTCATAATCATGCGTATCGCTCCGGGATAAAGTAACAGGCTTCTGGGAACCCAGCCAGTTTTCGAAAGCATTGCGACAGGCAGGGTCTATTAATGAAGGATCTGTAGCGATGAACCATCCTTTTGCTTTGCCTGTTTTAATCCGGTAGTGGATCTGTTCAGGCAGAATATAATATAACTGGTTCGCACGAACGATTTTTTCTTCAAAGTCCACTACCGTTGAGCCAGTGCCTTCCAGCAATATATAGAATATGTAATGATCATCCCGGTGCGCTCCAAGGTATTCAGACTGTTTATGATCTGATTCTTTCCCTGTGAAAGGTTTGAGTAAAAAAGCCCGGTGGGTTCTATCCTGTAATTTATGTACCGGAATACTGTTCATGCTTTAAGTTTATGATGCCTGCAGCCCAAGTAATTTATCCGCATTCCCATGTGCAATCTTCTCCACCTGTTCGGGGGGAAGCTGGATCTCATTCAAAAAATCAATACCCATCTGGTTATTGCTGAAAGGATAATCGACGGAAAATATAATATTGTCTATTCCAATAGTGTCGAGCGCAATCCGGAGTGGGGGCTGTGTAAAGAAGCCACTGGTAGTAATATATAGTTGCTGCCGGAAAGTATCGATTAATGTCCGTTGATTATATCCGCCATTGCCGGGCTGAAAGGCCCTGTCTGATCGTGCCCACATCATGGGTAACATTTCGCCCATATGACCTATGATTATTTTTAACCCGGGGTACCTGTCAAAGACACCGGCAGCCAGCAGCCGTAACACATGGATCGCGGTTTCTGAATGCCAGCCCCATCCCCAGCAGGCAATGGCATCAAAAGGGCCTGTGTGGCCGCCAACATTGCTATAATAAGCATCCATCACTGTTTTGGGAGGAATGCCGGGATGAATATAAATGGGAACCCCCAATTTTTCGGCTCTTTCAAAAACCGGTGTAAATTTAGGAGCATCCAGGAATTCGCCGTTGGTAAGTCCCCTGATCATTGCCCCTCGAAAACCGTAAGACATCACCGTGCGCTCCAGCTCATCAGCCGCTGCCAACGGTGCTGTCATGGGAAGATGTGCAAATGCAGTGAACCTGTTGGGATAATCTTTGATTTTTTCCGCCAGCAGATCATTATACCTTGCAGCAAATACGGGTGCATTGGTGCTGTTTAACAGGTTTACATCCGTATTTTCAACCGATAATACCTGCATGGATATTCCGGACCCGTTCATCGCGTTTAAACGTTCGCCTGAAATATCTGCCAGTTTAGGCATCATTTGAGTGGCGGGAGCAGACGGCGTTTGTTTATCCGATATACCTGCAGGAAGATGACGAGTCATCTCCGGGAATGATACATGTTCTTCTATAGCTACTATTCTCATTTTGACAGATTTGAATAATGCAAAGGAATAACAGTATGTGTGCATCATCAATGATCAACCCGCGGTGATGATAGCACAATTCGCGGTAAATTAATGAATAGGTATTTATGATATGCATTTACTTTTCTCTGCATCCTACTAATAATTTTTGTATTATTAAGGTATCAAATGAAACCCAAATCTCCCGTCATGAACACTCGTCGCAACTTCATACAAAAAATTGCCGCCTCCGCTATGGTACTGCCCCTGATGCCGCTTGCCGGCTGGGCCAAGGACTTTGGAAACTATGATGGCCCGGTACTACGTGTAGCCATCATGGGATTAGGCAGTTACGGTACCCGCGTGGCAGAGGCCATGCAGGCCTGCGTAAAAGCAAAACTGGTTGGCGTGATCAGTGGTACGCCATCTAAAATAAAGGACTGGCAGAGCCGGTTCTCTATCCCCGAAAAAAACTGCTACAATTACGAAAACTTCGACCGTATAAAAGATAATAAAGATATTGATGCGGTATACATTACCACGCCAAATGCCCTGCATCACGACGAGGCGATCCGTATAGCAGCCGCAGGCAAACACGTGATCTGCGAAAAGCCCATGGCACTGAATGCCAGGCAGGGCCAGGAAATGATAGCCGCCTGCAAAAAAGCCAATGTAAAATTACTGGTGGGCTACCGCATGCATTTTGAGCCCAAAACACTGGAAGTGATCCGTATGCGTAAGAACGGCGATTTCGGAAAAATCATGTTCTTCCAGGGGCAATGCGGTTTCCGTATTGGCGATCCCACCCAATGGCGGCTCAACAAAGAACTGGCCGGCGGCGGCTCCTTAATGGATATCGGTATTTATGCTATTAACGGCTCCCGGTATATGATTGGAGAAGAGCCCATATGGGTAACGGCCCAGGAAACAAAAACCGACCCCGTGAAGTTTAAAGAAGGGGTGGATGAAACCATTCAGTTCCAGTTGGGCTTCCCGGGCGGGGCAGTTGCCTCTTGCCTGTCCACCTACAACATGAACTACCTGGACCGCTTTTATCTCAACGGTGAAAAAGGATTTGCAGAAATGCAACCATCCACAGGCTATGGCCCTATCCGCGGGCGTACCAATAAAGGAGAGCTTACCCAGCCCCATGTTACCCATCAGACTGTGCAGATGGAAGAAATGGCGGGGATCATTCTTGAAGGAAAGCAACCGGTAGTAGCTGTAGACGGAGAAGAAGCGGTAAAAGACCTTAAAATTATTGATGCCATCTACCAGGCAGTTAAAACCGGAAAGAAAGTAGACCTTAACCTGTCATGATCCCGGGGAATCTGCCGAGAAAATATCCGGCGTGATAGTGAAAAACAGCAGGATCATCTATTAGTGGTCTGCCTGCAGCAATTCGCATCTGATCAATTCGTTTCTTTATAGTCAAAATCATCAGCTATGAAAAAACGACTATTGACAGTATTGTTGCTGGTTTGCCTTGCAGGTACTGCCGGCGCGCAGGAACTGCATTATGGCATCAAGGCGGATCTGAACATGTTTAAACTGGATGGGGCGGGCATTAAATCAAATTATACGCTGGGCGGAAGATTAGGCGTATATGCCGAATATGATTTTTCAAAGAAATGGGGCCTGCAGCCGGAGCTCCTGTTTTCACAGGTAGCTCCAAAACGCGGCGATGATTTCAGCGCAAAATATATCCATACCAGTAACGACAACGCTAATAAAACCATAAAGCTCAGCTATATTACCTTACCGCTGCTGTTACGTTATAATGTAAATAAATTGATTACTGTTAACGCAGGCCCCCAATACAGCTACCTGTTCTACGATAATGAAAATCTCCTGACCTACGACCGTAACGCTTTCAAGCGCAGCGACTTTGGCGTGGCTGCCGGCGCTACACTCACCTTCGATATACTGCACGTTTATGCCCGTTATGTACTGGGCCTTACGAATGTGAACGATATCGATGACCGCTACCAATGGAAAACCCGGCAGGCACAAATCGGCATTGGCGTGAATATTAAATAAGCTGCTTTAAGCCTTTACAACGGTATTGTATATACGTTGCAACTGGTGTATATGCCTTTGCGTGTGGATGTTGATAAACTGGATCCATTCCAGACGTGTAAACGGCCCGAAACCGGGCACTTCAAAGCTGGTGCATTCTTCAGTAAGATTTACCGTATTTGCGGCAGTGGTTAGTTTTTCCCAGATGGCAGCAGTATCCTTCAGTACCGATTCTTTTGGAAGATGCCCCTCGTCAGGCCGTATAAATTCTGGTGAACTCATTTTAGTATTGAAGTTCAGGAAGACGGATTTCACAGCCGGTATCTTTTCATCCGGTTGACGGTTGGAAGGCGCAGCACTGCCATACAATACTTCGCAGTCGCCGGCTTTGCAGATATGTGATGCCACCTGTGCTGCTGTCCAGCTGCCTTCAAAGGGCACGGTATTCAGTTGTTCCTCGTTAAAAGAATTGAGTAGCTGTTGAAGGGTATCACCGGTGGTAGTTACCTCGCGGAGCAGTTCTTGTCTCATAGATTTCCTTTTCCACAAACTTAAGTGGATATATCCGTACAAAGCGGGGGAGAATACGACAATCAGGCGGGCAAAAAGGGACAAAAAACAGCTGCGGGTATTAGTTGCCCGCAGCCGTTTTTATATCAGGACAACATTTTCTTTTCGGCAGATTCCACTGTTTGTGCAATCAGCGTTGCAATGGTCACTGGGCCAACGCCACCCGGTACGGGGGTGTAAGCGGCTACCCGGTTCACCAGCGGGGTAAGTTCTATATCACCGATGCCGCCTTTGTGATAGCCGGCATCTACTACAATAGCGTTGTCTTTTATCCATTCCGCTTTTATAAATTCAGGCTTCCCTACAGCGCCCACTATAATGTCGGCCTGCCTGATCAGCTCCGGTAAATTATTAGTGCGGGAGTGGCAAATGGTAACGGTAGCATTTTCATTCAGCAGCATCATGGCTACAGGCTTACCCAGGATGGGACTCCGGCCCACTACCACTGCATGTTTGCCGGCAAGGGGTAGTTGGTAATGCTTCAGCAGCTTCATAATGCCTGCAGGAGTGGCGCTGCCATAGGCCGGCTCGCTCATCGACATCCGGCCAAATCCAAGGCAGGTGACTCCATCTACATCTTTATCAATATCTATTTTATCAAAACAAGCCCTTTCATCAATCTGGTGGGGAACGGGATGTTGTAAAAGAATGCCGCAGATCCGGGGATCGGTATTCAGTTGCCGGATGGTGTCCAGTAACTCTGCTGTAGTGGTTTCTTTGGGCAGATGTACTTTTACGGAAGTCATCCCCACCCGCTCACACGCATTGCCTTTCATTTTCACATATACTTCAGAGGAGGGATCATCGCCTACAAGGATGGTGGCCAGTACCGGCACTATCCCCGTTTTTTCAATGATACGCTGCACCCTGGTCTTTAATTCCGCTTCCATTTGTTTGGATAATGCTTTTCCGTCGAGCAGTATTGTCGTAGCTGTCATATGCAGGTGTTTATCTTGTAGAAGATCACAAAGATACTAAGCGGCTGTCATAAATTTTTTTTGGGGTAGACGCATTCCTGTTACTTTTTTTTCCGTCTTTATACATATAGCGGTCTTCCAAAGGGCGGTTATTTATTCACGTATGAAAATCAAACTCTTTTCTATCCTCGTTTTATGTATAGCTTATCTCCTTCCGCTTGGCAGTTACGGATTTACGGCTCCGCCCAGGGAGGTGGATATCTGCGTATACGGCGGTACCTCTGCGGGGGTAATAGCAGCCTATACGGCAAAGCAGTTACACAAAACAGTATTGCTGGTATCACCGGAAAAACACCTGGGAGGCCTTACATCCGGTGGATTGGGCTATACCGATATTGGTAACAAATATGCCATCACCGGGTTATCGCGCGATTTTTACCGCCGGATCGGCGCCCATTACGGGAAACTGGAACAGTGGATCTTTGAGCCTCACGTAGCGGAGGCCATCTTCCAGCAGTATATCAAAGCTGCCAGCGTGGAGGTACTTTACGGGTATACTATCAGCAAGGCAGTAAAACAAAACGGGTATATTACGGAAATAACGGTGAACGGCCCCGCTGCCCAGGTGGTGAAAGCCAAAATGTTTATAGATTGCTCCTACGAAGGCGACCTGATGGCAAAAGCCGGCATCTCCTATACAATAGGCCGGGAAGCCAACGCGCAGTACCAGGAAACCTATAACGGCGTGCAGCTCCTCGATAAGCATCAGTTCCCCGATGGGGTGGACCCGTACAAAATACCAGGCAAGCCTGAAAGCGGCCTGTTATGGGGTATCAGCAGCGAAACGCTGGCAGCGCAAGGCTCCGGCGATAAAAAGGTACAGGCGTATAATTTCAGGATCTGCCTGAGCAACCGCCCGGAAAACCGCATTCCTATTACCAAACCGGAAGACTATGATCCGTCGCGCTATGAGCTGCTGATCCGTCTCCTGAACGCCACCAAACCGGAAGCGCTGAAACCCAATCTCAAGATAGACCTCATGCCCAACGGGAAAACGGACATCAACAATTACGGGGCTTTTTCCACTGATATGATCGGGATGAACTACAACTACCCGGAAGCAGATCCCGCTACCCGGAAAAAGATCGTCCGTGAGCACGAGCTTTATACTAAAGGGCTGCTATATTTTATAGGCCATGATGAACGGATACCCGCCCATCTCCGCAAGGAAATGTTGCAATGGGGATACCCGAAAGATGAGTACACCGACAACGGGCACTGGTCGCCGCAGCTGTATATACGTGAAGCAAGACGTATGATAGGCGCTTACGTGATGACCCAGGCCAATTGCGAAGGCCGGGAAAAAGTAAATGATGCAGTGGGGATGGCCGCTTATACAATGGACTCCCATAACTGCCAGCGCATAGTAGTAAATGGGATGGTGAAAAATGAGGGAGATGTGCAGAAAGGTGGCTTCGGGCCTTACCCGGTATCCTACAGGTCTATTATCCCAAAGCCGGAAGACGCAAAAAATGTGCTGGTACCGGTTTGTTTATCGGCCTCGCATATTGCCTATGGCTCTATCCGTATGGAGCCGGTGTTTATGGTGCTGGCGCAATCCGCTGCCACAGCAGCAGCGGTATCCATCGATCAGCGTGTTCCCGTACAGGAAGCAGATGTACAGAAAGTGCAGACTATGCTGCGCACTAATCCGCTGGCAGATAACAGTCCTGCCGAAATACTGGTGGACGACGACGATGCACAGCATGTAACGGTGAAAGGGGACTGGAAAAAAATGGTGCATGGCTGTTATGGCCCCACCATGCTCACGGACGACAGCAAAGGGGCGGTACCCAAATCAGTGCGCTTTTCGCCGGCCATTGAGCGGGCCGGTAAGTATGAAGTATTTACCTATGTGCCCCGCCTGCCCGGTTTGGATGGCAATGCACATGTAAAGGTGTTTGATGGCAGTACTGTGAAAGAAGTGGAAATTACGGCAGCCAGTATAAAAGTAGAGGGGCAAACATCGGGAGAATGGGTAAGCCTGGGCACCTACCAGCTGAAAGCCGGCAGCAGTGCCTATGTGGAAATAGGTAATCACAAAACAGAGGGGATTGTGGCGGCAGATGCGGTATTATTTGTGCCCAGGTGAGTATTTAAGTAAAAAAAGAGAAGCAGGAAGGATTCGGTCTATTTTTTTTACCGTCTTTATAAATATTGGTAATTCCGCGAAATGATTATTTTGTAATAAATTCCATGACCTTCCTTGCCGAAAGATAGTCCACATAATGAAAAAGAGCTGTTACTGCGTGTGGCAGCAGGGGATCAGCCTGCCTTCCAGCGGTTATTTAACCATTACTGGAGCAGGATGTATGCCAATGCCCTGCAGTTTGTTAAGTCACCTGTGCTTGCAGAAGACCTGACACAGGAGATCTTTATCAAAATATGGATGAACCGGGAGCGGTTGCAGGCAGTACAGCGTTTCGACGCTTTCCTGTATACTACCGCAAAGAATCTCATCCTGGATGAGTTCAGGAAAAGGGTATTACCTACTGTACAGGAAGAAGGGCAGCATGTATCTATGGCATCTGACCTTCCATCCGCACAGGATAAACTGGAGCTGAAAGATATGGAAGGCCAGCTGCATACCGCTATTAACCAGTTGCCCGCCCAGCTGCAGCTGGCTTTCCGGCTGAGCCGTTTCCAGGGCATGTCGCACGATGAAATTGCCCGGCAGATGAATATCTCCCGGGTAACTTCCAAAAATTACATTGCAAGGTCTATTGCAGCCATCCGGAAATATATGGGCAGAAGAGCGGAGCATGTTACATGAGTATAACGTTACCGGGTAAACGAAGTATAACAATTTTCCGGTAACAAAGGATTCCCGTTCATTCTTTTTTCGTCTTTATTATTACAACCCTTCATGAGAGTGTTGTTTTTGCACCCGGTTTTATGTTACATGATGAGTTAAAAGATTTATTGGAGAAATACCTTGGCAACGGGCTCACCCCTGAGGAAAGCAGGCGCCTGCAGGTATTGATGCAAACGGAACATACCGGGCCGGCACTGGAAGAAATGATTGCAGGCATACTTGCGGAAAACAGGTACACCACTCCTCCGGATCCTGATTTACAGCAGCAGTTCGATAAAGTGATGGCAACTGCAGCATTACGGCAGGCATTGGTACGGAGAGACGATCCTGGAGAAACGGACATTACTGCACAGCAAGCGATGCCGGAAGAAGATGACCTCCGCCATCTCTCCCGGAAAAATATCCGCGCCTTTTATAGAACAATGGCCGCCGCCGCCGTGCTGGCTTGTATCCTGGCAGGCATTTATACCTGGCGCTATTATTACGTACAGCCGAAAACGTTAGTGCTGAAGAAAAGTACGGAGATAAAACCGGGTGGTCATAAAGCAGAACTGATCCTTGCAGATGGCAGTACTATTGTGCTGGATGAAGCTGGCGCCGGCACCGTAGGCCAGCAGGGCAGTACGAAGATCATAAAACTCGACAGTGGCCGGCTGGCTTATCACGCCGCCAACGGTAACAGCAACGCCGCTCCTGAATATAATACCATCCGCACACCCAAAGGCGGGCAATACCAGGTGGTATTACCCGATGGCAGCCAGGTTTGGATGAATGCTGCTTCTTCATTGAAATTTCCCGTTGCATTTACCGGCAACAGCAGAACGGTAATGCTCAGCGGCGAAGCATATTTTGAAATTGCACAGCATGCGGAAAAGCCATTTATTGTGCAAACATCCGGCATTGAAGTGAAAGTGCTGGGCACTCAGTTTAATGTAATGGCTTATGCCGATGAAGCCAGCATAAAAACCACCTTGCTGGAAGGCGCTGTCCGTGTAACACAGGGTGCTGCTACGGTTATGATGAAACCCGGCCAGCAGGCGAGTATAGCAGGTAAAGAAGACCGTTTTTTAATTACCCATCCGGAAATGGAAGAAGTGATGGCCTGGAAAGAAGGACAGTTCAGGTTCCGCAAAGCCGAGATCCCGGTGATCATGCGGCAAATTGCACGCTGGTATGATGTAGAGATCGAATACAAAGGCGATGTTTCAGGTATCAGGATGTATGGCAGTATGACCCGTAAAGAGAACATTGGGCAACTGCTGGAATTAATGGAACAAACAGGAAGGGTGCATTTCACCATCAATGGAAACCGTATCACCGTAATGCCCGTCACTATAAACTAAACCAGGACATTACTCCACTTATCATTTATTAAATCTCAACCAAAAGGTAGTATGGAATTGTTCACTATTGCCCACTCCCGCGGGAGGAGAAGCCGTATGCCGGCTACACAACGAACATGGATGGTGATGGGGCTCATCACCTGGCTGCTGCTGGCTGCATCCCTTAACGCCGGCGCGCAAACCGTGAAGCTCTCTGTTAACAAAATGCCGCTCGACAAAGTATTTGATCTCATCAGCAAACAAACCGGTTACCAGTTTATATGCGATGAAAAACTGCTGGCAGATACACCGCCACTGAGCGTGAATATCACCAACAAATCACTGGAAGAAGCATTGAAGATCTGCCTGAAAGATCTGCCCCTGACTTACCTGATCAAGTATGGCACCGTGGTTATCAAAAAGAGCGCGGCGCCCGGCACAAAGCTGCCGCCACCCGGCAACGGATCACCGGCCAAAACCATTAGCGGTATCGTTACCGATAGTGCCGGCACAGGTTTACCCGGTGTAACGGTGGGTATAAAAGGCACGGCAAAAGGAGTGCTCACGGATGAGAATGGGAAGTTTTCCCTGCCTGGCGTTACAGATGATGATGTGCTCTCCGTTTCCAGTATCGGCTATCTTACTAAACAGCAACCGGTGAAAGGCGAAATTTTTTTTCGTATACCTTTGTCCGTTACCCCCAAATCACTGGTGGAAGTGGTGGTAGTAGGATACAGTACACAGAAGAAAGTAAACCTGACCGGCGCCGTAGCTACGGTATCAGGTGAAGTGCTGGCGGCCAGGCCGGTGGGCCAAACCACTGCAGGGCTCCAGGGCACCATGCCCGGCGTTACCATTACGCAGGGCAACGGTAAGCCGGGGGGCGACGGTGGTACAGTGCGCATCCGCGGCTGGGGCACCCTGAAGAATCCCGACCCGCTGGTGCTCATAGATGGAGTGGAAGGTTCTATTAATAATATTGATCCCAATGTGATCGCCTCGGTTACCGTGCTTAAAGATGCGGCATCAGCCTCTATCTATGGTTCACGCGCAGCGAATGGCGTAATACTCGTGACCACCAAAAGAGGTAAAAGCAATAAGCTATCAGTTAACTATAACAATTATGTGGGCTGGCAAAAACCTACCAACCTGCCGGCGCTTACCAATGCGCTGGATTATATGCTGCTCGCCAACGAAGCCTATAAAAATTCCGGCCGCTCGCCTTTGTATTCGGATGAACTGCTGGAGAAGTATCGTCGCCAGGGTAGCGGCAGCTCCGATTCGCTGCCCAATACCGACTGGCAGAAAGCGGTGCTCACAGGCTCCGGTTTTCAGCAAAGCCACTTCTTGACAGTAAACGGTGGTACAGACAAAGTAAAGATGCTGGTATCTCTCGGGTATTTCGATCAGAAAGGAGTGATTGACCATACAGAATTTAAACGCCTAACCATACGCAGCAATACCGATGTTGTTTTTTCGAAGAAGTTAAACATGCAGTTCGATCTGCAGTATATCAGTCCTGTTACCACGGAGCCTGCACTTGGCGCTGATGTGGTGTTTGCCTACATGAACAATATTTCCCCTAACCAGCTCGCGGTAAATTCCAATGGCACCACAGGCGAGGGATGGGTGGGGGCTAACCCGGCTGCAGCCGCAAAGATCGGCGGCTTGAACCGGGTAAGCGCGCCCTGGGGCAGCATTAATACTTCCCTGAATTATCAACCGGTAGAATGGCTTACAGCATCGGTTAACATTGCACCAAAATATGTGCAAACGTATAGGAACAAGTTTAATAAAGTGCTGCAAACTTATCGCCCGGATGGTAGTCCCAGCTATAAGCAGCCAGCAGTAAGCACCCTGGATGTTTCCAGCCAGCGGGAGTTTTACAATAACCTGCGCGGTACCCTTACCTTTCAGAAAAAGTTCGGTGTGCACGACTTGAAAATACTGGCGGGTGCTGAACAGAACAGTTACCGCCGCGACTCATTTTCTGCATACAGGGATAACTATATTCTGCCCGATTATCCTGTGCTGAATGCCGGATCAGCTATTAATATGAACAACAGCGGCACCGGCGAGGAATGGTCGCTGCGTTCCTTTTTCGGCAGGATCAATTATAACTATAAGGAAAAATATTTGCTGGAGATAAATACCCGTTACGACGGATCCTCCCGTTTTGCAGAGGGCCGCAAATGGGGCATATTCCCATCCGCTTCCGCGGGATGGCGTATTTCAGAAGAACCATTTATGGCATCGCTGAAACCGGTGGTAAATGAACTGAAGCTGCGTGCGTCATGGGGCCGGTTGGGCAACCAGAACATTGGCACCTATCCTTCAGCTACGGTAGTGAACCTGAGTCCTTATGTGATAGGGGGACAAATTGTAAATGCGGCCACGCTGGATGCATTGGCGAATAAGAATATTACCTGGGAAAGTACCGAGATGAGTGATGTAGGATTTGATGTAACCCTGTTTTCCCGTCTCTCCATAACAGCAGATTATTATGTAAGCAAAACAAAAGATATCCTGCTGCTGCTCAATATTCCGTTGATAACAGGATTAAAGGCGCCCTACCAGAATGCAGGCAAGGTAAGCAATAAAGGCTGGGAGCTGGGACTTAATTACGACGGGAAGATACGCGACTTTAAGTACAACATCGGCGTTAATGTTTCTGATGTGATAAATAAGGTAGTGGACATGCACGGTATTAACCAATCGGCTGTAACCGTGAGCAGGGAAGGATACCCGGTCAATTCAATTTTCGGTTTGCAGGCAGAAGGATTTTTTCAGAGCGATGATGAAGTAGCCAAACATGCTACACAGTTTGGTACTATTGCACCGGGCGATATCAAATATAAAGACCAGAACGGCGACGGCATTATTAATGAAAGTGATAAGGTGATCCTCGGTAACACAGTACCCCGTTATACCTATGGCGTTAACCTGAACGCATCGTGGAAAGGCTTCGATATAGGCGCTTTCCTGCAGGGAGTAGGGAAGGTAGACGGCCTGATCTACGGCGCCGGTATCATGCCGTTCTATGTAAGCTCCGTTGGCGGTACTGCACAGGAGCGCTTCAAGGATTACTGGACACCGCAACATAAGGACGCCGCATTTCCAAGGCTGGTATTTGGCGGTACCAACAACCAGCAGATCTCCAGCTTCTGGATGAAGAGCGCTGCCTACCTGCGCCTGAAGAACCTGCAGATAGGATATACCCTGCCTGCCCACCTGGTAAAGGCGGTACGGCTCAACAGCCTGCGGGTGTTTGTAAATGGATCCAACCTGTTTACCGCCAATAAATTCTGGAAAGGATACGATGTGGAAACCGCTGTGGGCGTGGCTGATAGCTATGCCATTGTAAAAGTGTACAGTTTTGGTGTCAATGTAAATTTCTAAGAAAACAGCAATTATGAGGAAACATTTCGCTTGTAAGGTAAATTTCTAAAAACAGCAATCATGAGGAAGTATTTCACTTGTTGGGTCATCATGGCTGCCCTCGTAGCCACGTCCGCTTGTAACAAATCATATCTCGATAAAGATCCTTTAACCGGACCTTCCGATGCCGCTTACTTTAATAACCAGGACGAGCTGCTGCTGGCGGTAAATGGCCTGTATAAAGGGCTGAATAAACCAAATGACAAAGACGCTGATCCGTCACAACTGGATGGTTTTCCGCCGGTGCTGTTGTTTGATGCTGCCAGCGATATCGGCTACGAACGGAATAACAGCGACCTGCAGAAAATAGGCATGGGAAACCATGATGCCAACAACACCTTCACACAAGGCATATGGACTGCATACTATAAGGTGATAGGACGATGTAATTATATACTGGATAACGCGGAGAAAGTGCGGTCGGTAACGGATCCTGTGCTGTATAGGCGTAGTATGGGGGAAACCCGTTTTGTACGTGCATTTATGTACCAGCAGTTGTTGTCGATGTTTGGTGGCGTGCCATTGGTAACGCATACGCTTACACTGGAAAATTCACAGGTACCCCGAAGCGAAAAAGCAGCCGTGCTTAAATTTGTATTCGATGAGCTGGATAGTGCAGCCGCCTCGCTGCCGGTTAGCTATACCGCTACTGATTACGGTCGTGCCACCAAAGGCGCTGCACTCACCATAAAGGCAAGGGCTGCGCTGTACAATGAGCAATGGAAAACTGCCGCTGATGCAGCCAAAGCTGTGATGGATCTGAACGTGTACAAACTGGACGACAGCTATCCCCGTTTATTCAGTTACGATGGAAAAAATTCACCCGAAGTGATCATGG
Organism: Chitinophaga sp. OAE865; assembly: GCF_040546735.1. NCBI lineage: Bacteria > Pseudomonadati > Bacteroidota > Chitinophagia > Chitinophagales > Chitinophagaceae > Chitinophaga > Chitinophaga sp. OAE865. Next base: position 3,141,358 of record NZ_JBEPOF010000001.1, read on the forward strand.
CCCTGCAATACCAGCTGCCGGTTATCAACTGGGCCGGGCCATACCCGCTGCTGTGCAGGAATGCCGGCGGCGCTTCGAATAAGATCCCGACACAGTCGCTGGTCGACAGCTACGAATGTATCGATGGCCTCACCATTGATCAGTCGCCGTTGTTCAACCCGCAGCAACCTTTTACCAACCGTGATCCGCGGCTGGGCTACACTATTGCGCTGCCGGGATCTGTATTTTTTAATTACCAGTTTGAAACGCATAAGGACAGTCTCATGTGCTGGAATTACAATACTACGCCGGCTACCCGGATTGCCAACCAGGATGCCACCAATGCCTATGCATCTTTCAGTGGTTATTGCTGGCGTAAGTATGTAGATCTGAAAGATAAAGACAACACGCGGCAGTCGACCATGAGCATCATCCTGGCGCGGTATGCAGAGATCCTGCTTATTTATGCAGAAGCGAAGATAGAGGCCAATGAGCTGGATGGTACGGTGTACCAGGCCATCAATACTGTGAGAGGCAGGCCTGGCATAAATATGCCGGTTATCCCGCCTGGAAGCACCCAGGCAGCTTTACGCTCTGCAGTAAGGAAGGAGCGGTTGTATGAACTGGCCATGGAAGGGTTCCGGATGTTTGATATCCGCCGGTGGAAAATTGCTGATAAAGTGATGAAAGGCCCGTTATACGGGCGTGTGCCCAGGGGGCTGCTGGCTGCCGCCCCGAAGATAGATGCCAACGGCATTGCTGATTACAGTGCAGTACCCAACAGGGCAGATATGCGGGTAATAGAAGTGCGCACGTTCAATGCCACAAGGGATTACCTGTGGCCAATCCCTTATATAGAAACACAAACAGATCCGTTGATAGTACAAAATCCCGGGTACTGATTTCCGGAGATGATTTCGTGATATTTTTCCCGGCTGCCCGTTGTATTTACAGCGGGCAGCTTAGTTTCTGAGGTCTTTCGGAAGCAGGCCAAATTTTTTCCGGAAGGCTGCGGTAAAGTGGTGCGGATATTTATAGCCCATCCTGTCGGCCACCTCGTTTACATACATTTTTTCTTCCAGCAGTAACCGTTTGGCTTCCTGCATCCTCAGCCCGGAAATATAGCCGAACACCGTGTTATTGAACAGAGCTTTAAAGCCGTTTTTCAGCTTCATCTGGTTAATGCCGGCTGTACGGGCCAGTTCCATTATGGAAAGCGGCTGTTCATAGTGCGCATCGATGTAATGTTTGATACTGTGAAGCCTTTCCATATCGGCAGCCGACAGGCCTCTTGCGGCAGGCAATGGCTGATCCAGTTGCAGTACCTGCATAAGGAACAGCTCCGTGGCTTTGGTTTCCAGGTAAGTGGCCTTCAGCGCACCGCTGTAGGGGGCATGTTGCATCTCGTTGATGATATGGTGCATGGCCGGTAACATTTGCGCGGTAAACTCCTGTGAAGGGATGTTAAAGGTGTGATATTGCCGGAAACGTTCCATAAACCGGCTTTCCTCAGTGAAAATATGATCAAAGAAATCGTCGGTAACAATCAGTTCAAAAAAAGAGCGTGTTTTATGATTTGTAGGAGGAATGTAAAGCTCATGTGATTCCGGCGATTCACGGTATACCACGAATTGTTTTTCCCTGATGGCATGTGTGCTGGCCGCACCGGCATCCTGTATCCTGAAATGCGATACGATGGCCTTTTTATCCGGCCTGAAAGAAAGCACCCGTGGCTCGTGGTTCACATAACTGCCCCAGCGGAGATCCAGCCCGTTAAAAGAGATCTCTTCCAGCTGTATGCGAAAGCCGGAAGGGTCTTGTATATGCAGTTGTTTTTCCTGTACAGGAGGCTGATCTGCGTTACGGGTTACCTGGCATCTGCGGATCATAATACTTCTTTTTGCGTTGATGAGAGTTCCTCAAGCGTTATCTGCCGGAATTGGGGGGCAGTAACTTTGGGTGAGTAAAATTAAATGATTAAAATGGAAAACACACAGTACCGCACTGTATTCGGTGCAACAGGGAAAATAGGCAAAGCATTGCTTGGGTATTTATCGCGTGCAGAAGTACCTACTATTGCAGTAACCAGGGATCTCAGCAGGGCGGAAAGCCTGCCTTTTGTAAAATGGATGGCTGCCGACATGAGCCGGCCGGAAACGCTTGCCGCCACAATGGAAAACAGTACGGCAGTTTTCCTGGTATCCGGTATGGGAGCCGGCTTTGTAGAGGAGCAGCATAATGTGATCAAGGCAGCTAACGCCGCCGGGGTAAATCATTTTGTAAAGTTATCCTCCGCCGCCGCGGGGAAAAGCTGGCCGCAGCATATTGCAGCATCGGCCATCGGGAAGTCGCACAAAGAAGTGGAAACGCTGCTTAGGTCTTCCGGTCTGAACTGGACCATCCTGCAACCCACCGGATTTATGCAGAACTGGCTGGGAGAGTTTTCAAAACGGGTAAAAGAGGAGCGCGGTATTTACGAAGCCACCGGTGATGGGCGCAGGGCGTATATCGACCTCCGGGATATTGCCGAAACAGCCTTTACGGTGCTCATGAACCCGGCGGAACACATAGGAAAAACATATATCCTCACCGGCGATGAGGCCCTCAATTACTGGCAGCTGGCTGATATCATAGGAGAGGTGATAGGCGATAAAGTAACCTATGTGCCGCTTACGCTGGAGGAGGCGAGGGAAAGAATGGAAAAGAAGGGAATGCCGCAGTGGGCCATACAAACCCTTATGGTTTATACTGAAACACAGCGGAGCGGCGATGCGGCATATATCAGCCCTGATGTATCGCGGTTGCTGCAAAAACCGGCACGTACGGCAACCGGTTTTATAAAAGACTATGTGGAGTGGTTTAAATAAACCCGGTGCCCAGGGGAATGTGCTCCGTTGGCACTCCCGGTGATATACCGGTTTTGAAGCCATAAGAAGCTTACCTGGCAACAATTCCCCAATTACGGCATTTCCGCTGATCTTGTTTTACCCCAGGGGTGTATCAAAAGTACGATACACCCTTTTTTATTTGGATACCTGGTACAGGCCGCAGCTGTTTAACCGGATCCCAAACCTTCATTTATTTTTAATACATTTTCTTTTTTTTTAGTGTAAAAAAGACATTTATATCAAAAAAATGACAATTCTCATGTAAGCGCCTATGCAGTGCAGGCTTCACATTCTATCTCCTATAAATTTTTAAAAATCCCTGAAAAAAAATAATGTGCCAATAAGTATTAATTGTATATTAGACAATTAATAATTGCCTGGTTCCAGGAAGAAAGGACAAGCCGTAAGTAAAGACAGGTTTCACGTTTATGTTAATTTTCCACTTATGAATGGTGTGCATCTTCAACAATATGCAGACGATATCCTTTTAGATTTGCTGAAAGAAGATAACAGGGAAGCTTTCGATGTGATATACATGCGTTACTGGGAGCGGCTGTACTTTTATCTGGTAAAGGCGATCAGGGATACCGCAGAGGCGGAAGATATACTGCAGGAAATATTTGTGTCGCTCTGGAAACGCCGCCGCAACCTGGAGAATGTAGACTCCCTGTACTCCTATCTCCATTCCTGCGTAAGGTATGGGGGCTTCCGGTATATCCGCCAGGAAATAAAGAGGAACCATTTCCGCAAGTCATGGAGCCTGCTTTTTACAGACGCCGATGATCTTTTTGAACAGCAGCTGGCAGCCAACGAATTATCCCTGCTGGTAAACCGTGAAATAGATAAACTGCCCCTGAAAATGAAGCAGGTATTTCTTCTGAGCAGAACAGAAGATCTCTCCCATAAAGAAATTGCACATAAACTGAATATCTCCGATAAAACAGTAAAGAAACAGATCAGCAATGCCCTCAAATATCTTCACCTGAAGCTGAATGTATAGAATTCAAAAAAAATATTGCCAGCATCTACTACCATCCCTTCTTTTTATACACTTCTATATAACCACGTGTTCCAATACAAAGAAAAACAGCCGTTATGAATGAAACAGAATTTAACACGCTGCTGGAACTTTACCTGAATGGGGAATGTACACCGGAACAAAAGGAGTGGATGGAACAGTGGTTCGACCGTCTTTCGGAAGAAGGCAGCGGAGAGGATCTGGGGGTAAACAGGGAGATGGTGATGCGCCGGTTGAAAGATCGTATAGACCAGCGGATCAAAAGACAAAATTTTTTTAATCTCCCGCTAGTATTGCGTGTAGCCGCTTCCGTTATTTTTATTATATCGTTGGGTACATGGGCATACCTGCATTTTCGTGGTACAAACACCGTACGGAATATCACTATGTCCGCAGCCAGGGGGGAACAGCTGAAACTGTTGCTCCCGGATGGATCCGGGGTAATACTTAACGCAGGATCAGTGATCCGATACCCGGAGAGTTTTAAGGAGAACAGGACCATAATACTCCAGGAAGGGGAGGCCTGTTTTGATGTAGCCAATGATCCTGCTCATCCCTTTACTGTAACAAGCGCCGGTATACAAACAGAAGTACTGGGTACTGCTTTTAACGTACAGGCATATAAAGCATTGGATGAAGTAACGATAACGGTTATACGCGGGAAAGTAGCTGTAGGAACATCCGGGCAGGAGCTGCCAATGCTGCTTACACCGGATGAACAGGCAGTGATTCAACGCAGCAGCGGAGCCCGGCAGAAGAAAATGGTGAATGCAGCAGCTATTTCCGGGTGGACAACCGGTAAGCTTGTGTTCAGGAACGAAACACTGCAGCACGTGGCCATTATGCTGGAGAATATTTATGATGTTAAAATTATTTTTAAAGATGAAGCTACGAAGGGGATACGTTTTACAGCAAATTTCAGTTCCACCGATTCATTGGAAAAAATCCTTTTCGCCATCGCTAAAGCCAACAAACTTAACTGGACTGTACGTAATAAAGTAGTACAATTCTAAATCCAACTTTTACTTAACCAAACTCTAACTTGTATGAAGCGATTCACTTGGTGTCATCTCTATGCCATCCGGAAACCGATGCGCGCCGGCTGCAGCATATTCCTCCTTATCTCCCTGTGTTCACAACTATTGTTTGCAGGCGCGTTAACAGGGCAAACAGCCAGTAGCATCAGGATAAGTGTGCAGCTGGAGAACCGTTCCCTGCAGAATATCCTGGCGGAGATGGAAAAGAAAAGCGGACTTTCATTTGTTTATAATGACAAGCTCGTAGCGGAATACAACCGGTTATCCGTATCGGCAAACGGGCAGCCGTTGTCTGTTGTTTTGGACAAAGTACTGAAACATACAAAGCTCGGTTACCTGCAGAAGGATAATCTGATCATTATCGTGGAGAAAGAAGCCCCGGCGCAGGATATCATCGAGGTGACCGCTGCACCTGTACAGGAAGTAACTGTTCAGGGAAAAGTAACTGATGGAGAGAATGCACCATTGCCCGGTGTGAGTGTGAAAATTAAGAACGGGCAAACAGGAACAACTACCAATGTGGATGGTAAATACCATATCACTGTTGCCCCGGACGCTGTACTTGTATTCTCCTACCTGGGTTTCCAGGAGGTAGAAATGCCGGTAAACGGCAGGAAATCGGTAGATGTGGTGATGAAGGCTTCCATCGCGAGTTTGAGCGAAGCCGTAGTAATTGGTTATGGCACCCAGCGCAGAGGCGATGTAACCAGTGCGGTAGCTACCGTAAAATCGGAGAACTTTGTAAAAGGACCGGTACTGGACGCCGGTCAGTTGCTGCAGGGAAAAGTGGCCGGTTTAACCATTGCCACACCCAGCGGCAACCCCACCGATGGCTCCCAGATATTGCTGCGTGGCAACACCACTTTATTCGGCGCCAATGCCAACCCGCTCGTTATTATTGATGGTATTCCCGGCGACCTGAAGACAGTAGCCCCGGAAGATATTGAATCCATGGATGTGCTGAAAGACGGCTCCTCCGCGGCCATTTATGGTGTGAGAGGTTCCAATGGCGTTATCATTATCACTACAAAAAGAGCCAAAGGCTCCTATTCCAATTCCGTTGATTACAGTGGATATGCTACTACGCAGGTCATCTCCAAAAAACTGGATATGCTTACTGCACAGGATTACCGCGACCAGATCAAGGCCGGCACCAGGCTGGCCTCCTGGGATGCAGGCGGTTCCACGGACTGGCTGAAGGAAGCTACCCGCACACCGTTCACACAGGTGCATAACCTTACTATCCGCGGTGGCAATGCAACTACCAACTACCTGGCATCTGCCAACTACCGCGCATTACAGGGTATCTTCAGGAAAAGTGATAACAATACCTTCTCCGGCAGGATCGATGTGAATCACAGCATGTTCAACGATAAACTGAAACTGAATGTAGGTATCCTGAACCAGACCAATAACTATACCCGTAACAACAATGGCGATAATAGTTTTAACGGATGGATCTACCGTCAGACAGTGATCAGGAATCCTACTGAACCGGTACGTAACGAAAATGGAGATTTCTATGAGCAAACCGGCAACTTCGATTATGAGAACCCAATGGCATTGCTGTATGAAAGCGATGGAGAGGCGAAGAATGTAAATTCCCGTATGAATGCAACCCTTACCTACAGACCCATTAATAATCTGAAATTGTCGGCCTTATTCTCTTATGCACGTTTTAACTCCAATAAAGGATACGCGGAATCTAAGAAGCATATCTCCAATATTAAAAGTGGTGTGAATGGTTTTGCCTCTGTAGCCTCCGATCTGTCTATAGACCGTCTTACCGAGTGGACAGCAGAGTATACCAGGTCGTTCAACGAGCACCATTTTACTTTACTGGGCGGATACGGCTACCAGGAGAATGAATCTTCCGGGTCTTATTCCGATAACCAGGATTTTCCAACAGATGTTTTCGGGTATAACAATATTGGTTTGGGAGAAGGGATCAAAAACAAGCTGGCCAATATCAGCAGTTATAAAACAGAAACAAACCTGGTCAGTTTTTTCACAAGGCTGAATTATAACTATAAGGATCGTTACCTGTTGCTGGCCAGTTTGAGAAGGGAGGGAGCCAGCCAGTTGTATGGGGCCAAAAACCCATGGGGTAATTTCTGGGCAGTATCCGGTGGATGGAGGATCTCCAATGAAAATTTCATGAAACAGCAGGGCCTGTTTGATGACCTGAAATTACGTGTTGGATACGGTATCACCGGTAATCCGCCGCAGGATGGGTTCCTGAGCCAGCCATTGATCGGCTATGGCGATTATGTATATACCAATGGTAAATGGTCCCGCATCCTGATACCGGCTACCAATGCCAACCCGTTTATCCGCTGGGAGGAGAAAGCCGAGGCAAACATCGGGCTGGATTTCAGCTTGCTGAGAGGCCGCATCAGCGGTAATGTGGATGTGTACAACCGGCAGATCAGGGGACTGTTGTATGAATACGAAGTACCAAGTCCGCCGAACCTGTACCGCCGTACCAAGGCCAACGTAGGTAAAATGGAAAACAAAGGCGTGGAAGTGATGCTGAATTTTGTGCCGGTAAAGGCCAGGGATTTTACCTGGAGCTCCAGCGTCAATTTCTCTACTAACAGTAATAAATTAGTCAGCCTTTCAAACGAATTGTACCAAACCACTACGCCTTACTTCACTACCGGTGCCGCGGGCATTCCTATACAAACATTTACCAGCATCGTTACCATCGGTAAAGGTATTGGTGATTTCTACGGATATAAGGTGATTGATATTGATGATAACGGGAAATGGATATACGAAGGAAGAGATGGTAAACCTGTGAACTATGATAATTTTGCCCATGCTTTTGAGGATAAAAAAGTAATCGGTAATGGTTTGCCGAAATATTATGCCGGATGGAACAATAACTTTTCCTACAAACGTTTCGACCTGAGTATTACTATGCGCGGGGCTTTCGGATACCAGATCCTCAATTCACAACGGATGTATATGGAAAACCCTGCCATCCAGAATTATAACATCCTGAAATCGGCTTATGATCCTGTTTTCGGAAAAAAAGTATTGAACGTAAATGCACTTGAACTGAACAGTTATTATGTGGAGAACGGAGATTTCTGGAAGATTGATAATATCACTTTAGGTTATTCTCTTCCTCAAACAAAGAATAAATATCTCAAAGGGGCTCGTTTCTATGTTTCCTCGCTGAATACTTTCATTATCACGAAGTATAAAGGCCTGGATCCTGAAGTGAACAGGCTGGGGCTGAATCCCGGTATAGATGACCGCGATAAGTATCCGTCGACCCGTTCGTTTACCGTTGGTGTGAACCTGAATTTCTAATCTCCCAAAAAAAACACGTATGAAAAAGCTTCGCAGAATAAACGTACTGATGGCTATCATTTTACTATCGGCCTGTACCAAGTTAAAAGATACGCCATACACTACTATCATCTCCACTAAATTCAATCCTACAAAGGACGATATAGCGGCGCTCGTAGGCGCAGGATATTCGCAATGGCGGTTCATATTGCTGGACTGGAATGGTCTCTGGCGCGCTCAGGAAGTAACCGGCGACCAGCTGGTGATTCCAAAACGCCCATGGGGATGGTTTGATGACGGCGTATACCAGCGTTTGCACAGGCATACCTGGACTACCGATGATGATGTGGTAAACCAAACCTGGTCAAGAACCTACGCAGGAATCACTAACTGCAACAGGATCATTTACCAGATTGAATCCGGCCTGATCCCTATCACTGATGAGAAGGACGCTACCCTGGCAGAGCTGAAAGTGCTCCGTGCATCGTATTATGCCATCCTGTGCGACTTCTACGGAAATGTACCTATTGTGACAAAATTTGACCTGCCAACCGGATTTTTGCCTGAACAGAATACGCGCAAAGAGGTGTATGATTTTATTGTGAAAGATCTTACCGACAATATTCCTTTGCTCAGCAAAGAGAATACTGAGGCTACCTACGGTAAGTTCAACAAGTGGGCGGCTTTTACCCTGCTGGCAAAGATGTATCTCAATGCAGGCGTATACACCGGCACGCCGCAATGGGAAAAATGCATCAGTGCCTGCGACAGTGTAATGAATTCCGGGGCGGGGTATATCCTGGAACCTGCACAGAAGAATGTGTTTTTAACAGAGAACCAGGGCTCAAAGGAAATAGTACTGGCTATACCAATGGATGAAGACTATACCAATAACTGGAATGCGTTTGACCTGCACATGCAAACATTGCAGCAGGAGAACCAGGCCACCTACAATTTAAAGAATACTCCCTGGGGCGGTATCTGCGCTATTCCCCAGTTCATCAGCACCTATGATCCTGCTGACGCACGGTATCAGAACAACTGGATCAAAGGGCAGCAGTATACAGCTGCAGGCCAGATGTTATATGTGGCACAGGGCGATTTTGCCGGTAAGCCGCTGAGTTTTGTAAATGAATTGCCGGGGTTGGAGAAAGGAGAATCGGTACATGGTTTCCGCCTTGGAAAATTTGAAATAAAGATGGGCTCCACAAACCGGCTGAGCAACGATTATCCTTTGTTCCGTTATGCCGAAGTACTGATGATGAAAGCAGAGAGCCTGCTCCGGTTAGGTAAAGCCGATGAGGCCGCCGCCATAGTAACACAGGTCCGTCAACGTGATTTTGTTACTAACCCCTCCAAGGCAGTTGTAACCGGTGCACAGCTGAGGGGTGGCAGTACTTATCAATATGGTATGAAGGATGCCGTAAATAACAAATTCAGTAATGAAGGCGGTGAAGACCTGCTTTACGGCCGGTTCCTGGATGAGCTGGGCTGGGAGTTTGACCAGGAAGGGCATCGCCGCACTGATATGATCAGGTTTGGCGCATTCACAAAAAAATCGTGGCTGTCGCATGCCGCTACCAATAATATTAACCGTACCCTTTTCCCAATACCCAGAACGGAGATACAGAAGAATAATAATTTAACGCAAAATCCGGGGTATTGAGACTGTTTTGGTTGTAGATGAATCACGGGGATGAGTATTCATCCCCGTTTTTTATTTATGATATTACAGGAATAAAAGCCTGATCATTTCTTCTCTCAAAAATAAAATTCCATCAAACACTAGGATGCTATCATAAAATATTTTAGTTTCATTCTTATAATTTTGCTTAAACGTGTAAGCAAATTAAGGTGATCCACGGAAGAACAACGAAAAACGAAGCGCTTAACCGACAGACCTATAGTTGATTTTATCATGAAATGCGGCACCCATACTGCGTTGCCGGCTACTTTAAATTTGAAAACCACATGAAAAAAAGTAATAACAGGCGTTTTTTCCTGAAAAACATGGCCGTTGCCTGCCTGGGGGCTACCACTGTGCCTGCTATAGCGCTTGCTGCAAAAAATGAAGAGAAAGCGATGCCTGTACCGGAGGAAAAAAAGCCTGCCGGTGATCGTCGGTTTAATGAGTCCTATACCGGTAAATATAATAACCGTATAGCCTTCCCCGTTGGGGGGATAGGCGCAGGTATGTTCTGCCTGGAGGGAACAGGCGCCATCTCGCATATGTCGGTACACCATAATCCCGAAATGTTCTATGAGCCCGCAATGTTTGCCGCCATTAGTATTAAAGGTGTTCCGAACGGAGCCAGGGTGCTGGAAGGAAGCGTGCCCAACTGGAAAAAATTCGGGCAACGGGATGCAGGGCTGGGTGGTACCGGTGGCGCCACCTGGGGCCTGCCGCGGTTCAATGAATCCACCTTTCATGCACGTTTCCCGTTTGCGGATATCCGTCTCCGTGATAATACACTGCCGCTGCAGGTGGCTATAAAAGGCTGGAGCCCTTTCACACCGGGCGATGAAGACCACGCCAGTATGCCCTTTGGCGGCCTGGAATACCAGTTTGTCAATACCGGGAATAAGCCGGAAGAATACATCTTCTCTTATCATGCCCGCAACTTTATGAAGCAGGGAGATAAGGGGAATGCCGTAACGGCTATGCCCCAGGGATTTGTTTTGTCGCAGGAAGCCTTACCGGATGCGCCTGAGAAAAAAGGACAATTTGCCATCTTTACAGCCGAGCCTTCTGCTATAGTGGATCATTGCTGGTTCCGCGGCGCCTGGTTCGATCCATTGACCATGGTATGGAATACTGTAAAAGCAGGGGAAACACGCAGCACAGCACCGGTGGAAAAAGATGCGCCGGGTGGATCGTTGTACGTGCCTTTCCGTTTACAGCCAGGGGAAAAGAAAGTGATCCGTTTGATGATGACCTGGTATGTGCCCGACTCAAAGTTGCATATCGGCGACAGCCCTGGCGGAGCTGTTCCGGCTACAGGTAAATATTACAAGCCCTGGTACAGCAGCCGGTTTAAAGACGTTTCGGAAGCAGCGGCCTACTGGTTGGCGCACTATGATGAACTGCAACGGAAAACATCTCTCTTTACCAATACCTTTTATAAAAGCACCCTGCCACCGGAAGTGCTGGAAGCAGTGGCCGCCAATCTTACGATACTGAAATCAGCCACCGTGATGCGGCAATACGATGGCCGCTTCTGGTGCTGGGAAGGCTCGGGCGACAATTGGGGCAGCTGTCATGGTACCTGTACGCACGTATGGAACTATGCGCAGGCGGTGCCTCACCTGTTCCCTGCACTTGAAAGGAGCTTACGGTATACAGAGTTTCATGAGAACCAGAATACAGAAGGGCACCAGGGCTTCAGGGCCAATATTCCCATATCGCCGCTGGTACATAATTTTCATTCGGCTGCCGACGGGCAACTGGGTGGTATCATGAAAATGTACCGCGACTGGCGCATCAGTGGAGATGACGATTGGTTAAAGGAAATGTTCCCGCTGGTGAAAGTGAGCATGGATTACTGTATCCGAACCTGGGACCCGAAAAGAAAAGGCATTGTGGAAGAACCGCATCATAATACCTATGATATTGAGTTCTGGGGGCCTACAGGCATGTGTACCAGTTTTTACCTGGGTGCGCTAACTGCATTTATGGAAATGGGCACATCGCTCGGCGAAGATGTAAGCGCATACAAAACGCTGTATACAAAGGGAAGGCAATACATCGAAACGGAATTGTACAACGGTGAATACTTTATCCAGCAGATAAAATGGACCGGCCTGCAGGCGCCCGACCCGGTGAAGGCACAGTCGTTCAGTACACAATACTCACCGGAAGCGCTGGCATTGCTGAAAAAGGAGGGGCCTAAATACCAGTATGGCGCGGGTTGCCTTTCTGATGGCGTGCTGGGCTCCTGGATTGCACGGGTATGCGGTTTGCCTGAACCGGTAGACACTGCGAAAACAAAAAGCCACTTGCTGGCTGTGCATAAATACAACCTGAAAAAGGACCTGCAGCAACATGAAAACCCGCAACGCTCCACCTATGCATTAGGACATGAAGGCGGACTGCTGCTTTGTTCCTGGCCCAAAGGAGGCATGCTGTCGCTTCCGTTTGTATACAGCAACGAAGTATGGACCGGTATTGAGTACCAGGTAGCTTCCCATCTGATGTTCCAGGGGGAAGTGGAAAAAGGACTGGATATTGTGCGTACCTGCCGCCGGCGATATGATGGCACTGTGCGGAACCCGTTTAACGAATATGAATGCGGGCACTGGTACGCCCGTGCCATGTCGAGCTATGGATTGCTGCAAGGGCTTACCGGCGTGCGGTATGATGCAGTAGATAAGGTAATTCATATCGATTCAAAGATCGGTGATTTCAGCAGTTTCCTGGCTACGGATAAAGGCTTTGGTACGGTGAGCTGGAAGAATGGCGTTCCTTCCCTTGCAGTAGCGTATGGTACTATTCCTGCGGAACACGCGATGGTGGCAGGGAAAAAGATATCGTTGCAACGGACTGCCGTTTAAATAAAAAAAGATGAACTTTTACTGCCGCGTTATTTTTAGTATAATCGTTACCGTTAGCACAGCTGCTGCGCAGCAACCCCAGGCAGATCCTCAATGGATCAGGCCCAACCATGCTGCTGATCCGCCGGTGTGGGGTATCCGCAATGGTATTGTTGTTGGCCTGTGGCCGGCTGCCATTGAAGGCGCGCGGCCCGGCAATGACGGCGGTCCCAGGGGATTGCTCCGCATAGGCTATGAATGGAAAGGTATCATTTACCATCTCAACTATATTGCGATAGAACCGGTAGTGAATGGTAAAATGGAGTTCAGTGAAATATCACCTTCGCAGGTCGATGGCAAATGGGGCAAGCTGATGTGGACCGGTGAAACCAGTGAATCCGGGCGCTTTTCCGCCACCGCCGGCACGCGGGGAGTGCTTTCCCATCCTGATCCCCAACACCCTGAATACACTACGCTCAGCCTGTATGTTTTTATGGAGGCATTTGAAAACGGCGCCCGGCCTTATCTCCGTTTAAGCATCAGCAGCAACCGGCCGGATGAATTATGCATAGAAACGTTTCATCTGCCGGGAGGCACGCCAATGGAGCGTTGCGGCATTACAGCCACTATGGGAAACTATGCGCGGCTGAGAAAACTGTATCTCAAAGATAAAACCGTATATGCGAAAACGTTATATGCCGGCTATGAAGGCACCGGCTTTACAGAAAAAGCGCCATACCCGTTGCAGCAGATGCTGCGCAATAAAAGCGGCGATTACCTGGTGATGGCGCAGCCCGATGAATCGTTAAAGGAACTGGCTGCATGGCCAGAAGATGAGCAGCATGCTGCACGTTGGGGATGGAGGTACCGTCCTTTTTATACGCTTACCCAGTATTGGAGGAAAGAAGCCCGCGATGCCGACAGTTCGCTGCAGGTAAGGGTAAACGGACGGGCAAAGTACTGGAGTGGAGGAAGTACTGATCCTAATGCGTACATTAATATACCCGGCGGTCCATCTTTCGAAAACTTTGAAATACGCGAAAGATATAACGCCGGGCAGAAAATATATTTTGGTCTTACCCGCAAACCTGTTACTGAACTGCTCGCGGAGTAACAGGCGCAGCACGTTTCAACGCATAGTAACCTACTACGGCAAAACAAACAAGCGGTACGACATATGCGAGTTGCACATTGCTGTAAAAGCTCACTGCTCCCAGTGCGAGCGGAATCAATGCTCCGCCTACTATAGACATTACAAGAAAAGCTGACCCTGATTTTGTTTCATTGCCCAGGTCATGGATCGCCAGGGAAAATATGGTCGGGAACATGATGGACATAAAGAACTCTACTCCCAGCAAACAATAAACACCTGTTCTACCGCCAACGGCTACACTATAACATAATAGTAATACACAAGCCACGCTATAGAGGAACAACAGTTGCTTTGGCGCTATTTTCCGCATAAGCCATGTGCCCGCATAGCGGCCGGTCATAAAGCAAAGCAGCAGCAGTCCCAGGTAAGTGGTAGCTTCCTTCTCCTTCATATGACCGCTGTAACCGGCATAACGGATAAAGAAACTGGAGATGCATACCTGTGCGCCTACATACGCAAATTGCGCTATCACTCCCCAGCGGAAATGAACATGCCTGAATACACGAAGATTGATCATCTGCCCGTCGCTGTGCTCTTCCTGTATTTTTGGGAATGAAACTATCCTGAAAAGCAACGCAGTAAGCAGTAATACACCTGCAATAACAAGATAGGGCACCTGTACGGAACGGGCTTCTGTGAGCAGGTATTGATTCAGCGCTTCGGGCGACATACTATTGCTCTCTGCTGCTGTTAACTCTTTGCCGGAAAGGATTACCTTGCTCAGGAAAAACGCTGCTACGAAGGCGCCAAGGCCATTGAACGCCTGTGCAAAGTTGAGCCGTTGTACCGCTGTTTCCGGCGCTCCCATAATGGTGATATACGGATTGGCAGCAGTTTCCAGGAAGGTCATCCCGGCAGCTACAAGAAACAATGCAAAAAGAAAAAGCCCGAAGGAACGTAATTCTGCCGCAGGGAAGAATAGCATAGCGCCGGCTGCAGCAACAAGCAACCCTGTAATGATACCGGTTTTATAACTCCATTTGCGCATTACCCAGGCAGCCGGTAATGCAAAGAAGAAATAACTGATCCAATAGGCAGCGTCAATGAAGGCCGACTGGAAATCGTTCAGCTGGCAGGCCTTGCGCAGATGCGGTATGAGCACAGGTATCAGGTTGCCGGTGAGCGCCCATAAAAAGAACAGGCTGATAATTAGTATGGAAGCGGTTTTCAGCTGCCGGGCAGTTGATGATGCAGGTACTTCCGGTTTAAAGGCTACAGTGGAATTCATAAAGACTTTTTTTTGCTACAGGCGATAGGTCTGTACGTTATTGGTTAGCTGGCCTATATGATCTATGCTGATCTCTACCCGATCGTTATCCTTTAATGTGAAGCTATTGTCGGGTACCAGGCAGGTACCGGTCATCAGGAAACAACCCTCAGGAAAAGCACAGCCGCGGTACAGGAAATCCACCAGTTCCTGGTGACTCCGTTTCATCTGGCTGATGGGCACACTGTCGGAGTACTGTTCTTCATTGTTCCTGTAAATAGCCATGCGGATAATGGTATCTGCCGGAATCGGCACATCAGGTACCATCAGGCAGGGGCCAAGCCCGGCGCATTTCTCGTATACTTTTGCCTGCGGCAGATATAGTGGATTTTCCCCTTCTATACTGCGGGAGCTCATGTCGTTGCCTACAGTATAACCTTCAATGGTGCCTTTGCTGCTGATGAATAATGTAAGCTCCGGCTCCGGTACATCCCAGGACGAATCTGCCCGGATATACACTGTTTGCCCATGACCGGATACACGATGCGGCGTAGCTTTGAAGAACAGCTCCGGGCGTTCGGCTACATATACTTTATCATAAAAAGTAGCGCCGCCGGAAACTTCGGACTCTTCCATGCGTGCGGTACGGCTCCGGTAATAAGTGACTCCGGCGGCCCATACTTCCTGCGAACCGATGGGAGGCAACAGAGAGGTGGCGAGAATTTTTTCCGCTGCCGGTGTTTCAATAGGCTCCAGTCCTTTGAGATCTTCCAGCACACGTTGATATAATCCTTCCCTGTTCACAAAATCGTTCCACCCGGCAATAACAGTGTAATATTTTCCCTGGGAGGCAATAAGTAAAGTAGTAGTGGTTTTATAAATACGGATGATATTCATGAGAGCTTATTTGTTGGTGAGAAAATGTTGTACGTCTTCCAGCGGCAGCTGCCAAAGCTGCATAGCCAGAGTTTGTAAGGCTTTACGGTCGCCTTCAAAATGCAGGGTAGTTTGCCGGTAACGGAGCGATTCTCCTGCTTTCAATGCCCGTGCATCAGAAGAGGATTCTACTTCGTAGAATGGCCCCATTTGTGTGCCATCGGCCAGCGGGCCGTCGTTGTAGCAATTCACCGCATCACCTTTGAAGGGTTCTTTCTGCAGCTCCCATTTGGAATTTACATAGCGTCCCTGTGGCACTACCTCATAAAGTAAAACGGTGAGGGTATTGTTTTCAAGATCAATACTACCGGCGCCTTTTTTGGCTACAAGCGGGGCGAGGCCCAGCTTACCACGCGATTTACCGTCGGCGCGGAATAACAGGAGGCTGTCTTTCAGCTGTAAGTTTTGTGGAGGGATCTTTCCGAAGTAGTCATCCGTGATATGTTTGATAGCGTCCGGGCCTGATCTGAAAGGTGCTACAATAGCGGTTTGATCGGAAGGTTTAAACATGCCGAGCAGCCATATGCTGAGCAACCCATTTTCTTCCTGCCAGGCACTATCACCTTTATTAGTGATGGTATTATCTGTTTCATAAGCCACGCTGCGGATCCCTTCGGGTAATGGGAATCCAATACCTGAAACAATATCAGCATTGTTCAGCAGCCGGATGGTCCTGTTGATCTGTAATTGAAAAGTGCTGCCTTTATAATTTTGAATGCTGCCCTGCTGCTGGTAGCTAATGCTGCTTTCTGACTGGGTGGTAACCGTATAATGAACGGTATCAATGAGGCCGGGTGTTTGCCAGTTGGCAAAATCAAAAGATTTGCCCGGTGGAAAGAAGAGGGCATATTGTCCGCCTTCAGGCCCCAGCCAGAAACGTTCTTCACCGCCGAAGGCATTAATATGCGGCGCATATTGCTGCGATGCCACGAGATTGTAGTTGATCCAGCCAAAGCTTTTCCCTTTATCACCGCCGGTGGTGCTGGTCATAACGCGGGCCTGGTAATCCCCTGTCACTACTACCCGGCCGCTGTCGCTGCCATTTTTTAATACTACTACATTCTTAAGGTGCCGTTGTAAGAAGGCTACATCTTCACCAAAATTTTCAGGCTTCATATCTTTTTGTTCTTTCGTTGGTCCGGCACCGTTACAGGCAAAAAGCCCTGCAGCAATACAACCGGAGAGAAGGATATTTTTCATAACGATGGCATTTTTTAGCGTGATAAAAACAAACTATAGTGATACTCCTCTTTTCCAGGGAATGAAGTCGTCCTGCCCCAGTACCTGTGCTTTGGTCTGATAGTCGCCGCTGGCGGTAGCTATCACCAGTTCCATGATGCGGTTGGTCACTTCCTGCATGGTTTCCTCCCCGCTGATAATGGTACCGGTATCCAGGTCAATGATATCATGCATTTTTCGGGCAAGAGTAGTGTTGGTAGATAGTTTAAGGACCGGTGTAACCGGGTTGCCGGTAGGCGTACCAAGACCGGTAGTAAACAATACCAGGTTAGCGCCGGCGCCTACTTCTGCGGTAGTGGACTCTACATCGCTGCCTGGTGTGCACAGCAGGGCAAGGCCCGGGCGCTGTACCCATCCGGGATAGTCTATTACATCTGTTACGGGAGAGGAGCCGCCTTTTTTGGCTGCCCCGGCCGATTTGATAGCGTCGGTGATCAGGCCGTCGCGGATATTACCGGCGGAAGGATTGGAGTCAAAACCCGATCCCACTGCTTCCGCTCTGCTGGCATAATCCCGCATCAGCTGTACATATCGTGCAGCCATATCCGTAGTCACGCAGCGGTCGCTCAGTTCCTGTTCCACGCCGCACAGTTCCGGGAATTCTGATAGTATTACTGAGCCGCCCAGCGCCACCAGTATATCAGCCACTTTGCCAACAGCGGGATTAGCGGAGATACCGGAGAAGCCATCGGAGCCGCCGCATTCCATGCCAATACATAGTTTGCTGAGAGGAGCCGGTTGCCGTTGCCATTGGTTAGCATAGGCTAATCCTTCAAATGTTTGCTGAAGCGCTTTGGTCATCAGTGTTTTTTCTGAACCTTCCTGTTGCTGTTCCAGGTAAATCACTGTTCTGTCGAAGCCCGGTGATCTCTTTTCAATTTCCTCTCTGAGGATACTGATCTGTGCATTCTGGCATCCCAGGCTTAGCACCGTTGCGCCGGCCACGTTGGGGTGTGTAATATAACCTGCCAGCAGGCCGCAGAGAGTGCGGGCATCATCTTTTGTGCCGCCGCAGCCCATGGTATGTGTGAGCAGTTTGATGCCGTCAATGTTTGGAAAGGTGCGGGTAGGGAGTGTAAGTGCAGCGGTGGGATTGTGAGATGTATTGCCCTGCCGGAAATCCTGCAGCAGTTGTTGCAGCATGGCTTCATACGGTGAAGATGCCCGGTAGCCCAGCTCTTTTACCAGCATTTCATGCAGCAGTTGTACGTTACGGTTTTCGCAGAACACCAGGGGAATAATGACCCAGTAGTTACCGGTGCCTACCTTCCCGTCTTTGCGGTGATAGCCCATGAAGGTGCGGTTTTTCCAGGGAGATATATCCGGTGGCGTCCATTCGGCATGCCGTTCCCCGCTCACGCTGAACTGCCCGGAAGCATGGCGTATATTGCCGGTGGTGATAAGTTCCCCCGCAGGAATATCTTCATTGGCCAGTCCTACCAATACGCCGTACATAATTACGGGTTTATCTTTAGGAATAGGGCTCACCGCCATTTTATGCTTGGCGGCAATATCGCGTATAGCCGTTACCGTTTTTTGCCCGTCGCTTACCGCTGTACCTGCGGCAATATTTTGCAGCGCTACCCAAACGTTATCTCCCGGATGGATCTGTAAGATGCTTTGTTTCATTGTTGCTTGAATATAATGAGTTTACACCAGGGCTCTGTCCAGATGTACATAGCCGCCATCCACATGAATAAGTTGCCCGGTGGTATGGCTTGATTTCGCCGACAGGAGGAAGGCGGTCATCTGGGCAATTTCTTCCGGGGTGGTCATGCGTTTCTCAAGTGGAATGCGTTCCACGATGCTGGCCAGTTTCGCTTCCTTATCGGGGAAGGTGTTGATCCAGCTTTCGTATAAAGGCGTCCATGATTCCGCTACCACAATAGCATTTACACGGATGCTGAAAGGGAGCAGTTCCACCGCCCATTCCCGGGTAAGCGCATTGCGGCCGCCATTGGCCGCCGCGTAGGCGGATGTATTACCCTGCCCCGTTTCCGCAGTTTTGGAGGTAATATTTACAATAGCTCCTTTGGATGTTTTAAGATAGGGAAGCGCATGATGCGCTACCAGGTAATAATGTACCAGGTTACGATGCAGCGATTGCATAAATGCTTCGTAGCTTCCTTTCTCCAGTCCAACGCCATCATTGATACCGGCATTGTTCACAAGTCCGTCTATACGCCCGAATTCCGCCGCTACGGTGGCCACGGCTTTTTCACATGCCTGCGGATCGGTAAGCTCGGCTGTCACCTGTGCACCTTTGCCACCGGTCTGCTGTATGTGTTCCAGGTGCCGGAGATTGTCTGCTTCGCTTCTGCCAACAATAACGGGAATGGCGCCTTCCTGTGCCAGTACGGCACTGATGGCGGCGCCAATGCCTTTGGCGCCGCCGGTTACGATGATGATCTTATCTTTTAAACCCAGGTCCATACGTAATATTTAGAGGGGATTTTTTGAAATATCGCCATTCACCTGCCGCCATATCTTCATGGGATTTTCATCCTGTAATTCCGGTGGAAGCAGGTAGGAGGGAAAGTCCTGGTAACATACAGGGCGGCAGAAGCGGTAAATGGCGGCGGTACCTACTGAGGTGCCGGCGGCCGGGGTTGTAGCTGGCCAGGGGCCTCCATGTACCATAGCATGACTAACGGCTACGCCTGTAGGAAAGCCATTGATGATGATCCTGCCGGCTTTTTCCCGGAGTATATCAATCAAGGCAGCGTGTTCTTTCAGTTCTTCTTCTGTGCCATGGATAGTAGCAGTAAGCTGCCCTTCCAGGCGCTGTGCCACGGTATATATTTCTTCTATGCTACCGGCATGGATATGCAGGGAAGAAGGGCCAAATACCTCATGGCAGAGGGCAGGGTTTTCCAGTACCTGTGTGGCTGTTACCTGCAGCAGGCTGGGACTGGCCTGTTGTGGTGCAGCCCCGGCTTCTCCTAATATTTGCACTCCTTGTGCACGCAATGCAGCAATGCCGTTGTGATAGGCTTCCAGTATCCCGGGAGTGAGCATGTAGCCATTGGGCAGCGTGCCGATGCCTTGCCGGAGCGCATCTATAAAAGCATCGGTAGGGTTACCGGCCGCAGTGATGAATAATCCCGGGTTGGTACAAAACTGCCCGGTGCCCAGGGTAACAGATTGAAGGAACTGGGTAGCCAGCGCCTGTCCCTTCTCCCGTAAAATACCCGGAAGAAAGAACACCGGGTTTACGCTGCCCATTTCTGCGTACACGGGAATAGGAACCGGTCTTCGTGTAGCCGTTTCATATAGTGCCTTGCCGCCTTTAAAGGAGCCGGTAAAGGCAATAGCTGATACCAGCGGGTGTGCTGCCAGGTATTGCCCGGTTTCATTGGAGGTACCGTGTATCAGTGAGAAAACCCCATCGGGCATACCGGTGCGCAGCACTGCTTTACGTATAGCCGTAGCAGTTAAGTGCGATGTATGCGGATGTGCAGGATGTGCTTTGAATACAACAGTGCAGCCGGCCGCTAGTGCAGCAGTGGTGTCGCCTCCGGCAACGGAGAATGCCAGTGGAAAATTACTCGCGCCGAAGATTCCGGTAACGCCTGCAGGTATCTGCATTTGCCGCAGGTCCGGTGCAGGCGTGGTGATACGCGCATTTACCCAGGATCCTTCTGTGACGGTGGCTGCAAACAACCGGAGCTGCCCGGTGGTACGGTCCCTTTCTCCCTGTAGCCTCGGCAATGGGAGCCCGCTTTCAGCAGAAGCTGTGTTGATCAGCTCATCTCCCAGGGAAATTATTTCCTCGGCGATAGCGAGCAGGAAATCTGCTCTTTGCTGAGGAGTTGTTTTTTTGTAAACGGTAAAAGCCTGTGCGGCTAAATGTAAAGCCGAATCAATTTCACCGGTGGTGGCTTCCCTGAATTCCTGCGGCAGCCATTGCTGCTGCAGGGGAGAGAATGCCCGGAAGGTATGGTCGCCTTCGCCGGAAAAATTATTGCCTATCATCTGCAATCCTGTTAATGATGTTCTGCTCATATTTTTATGATTAGTTTACTTCCAGGTCGTTCATAGCCGGTAGCTTGGGGAATGGTGCATGTGGTTCCCGCTGGTACCAGTATACTACGCTGCTGATATCAGACTGTTGCGGAAGATAGCGCCCGCCGCTGCGCCAGCCCAGGTCCTGTATGGTGATCTTCAGTTCTTTTTCAAAACGTACCGGGTCCATGATATGCCAGCGGTACAGGCCAAACCGTTGTTGTGATTTGTATAACCCGTCGGGGCGTATTACCTGGGCCAATCCGGAATACGGTGTGCAGAATTCCTGGTAACGACCTTTGTTATCGAAGTTATAGGAACCGCAGAAATAATCTTCTGTACCGGTGCCGCAAATGGTTGGATATTGTTTATCGCCATCCATAAAGAATTTTATTTCACCTTCACCCCACCAGCCGTTATTGTTAACGCCCCAGGCGATGTAGGTGCCTACATACTGGCCTTTTCCTTTTACACCGTCGATCATGGTAAAGCTGGCGTCTTTCACGGGATTGTTGCGGCGGAACTGGGCGTGGAAGTAGCCGGCATCTTCCGGTACATTAGTAAGGGTATAATCTACCTGGTAGTACAGCGTCATTCTTTCCGTGTTGATATTTTCCATGGTGATGCGGCATTTCTTCCTGAAAGGCATAGCCCAGTAGCAGTTAAAGGCGCTGCCGGGATTAACGCATACAGCCAGTGAGTTGAGCGGTGCATATTCTCCCCAGCCCATACCAAAGAAATCGCCTACCGGTACTTCTACAGATGGAGTGGTTTCATCGTCCCAGTAAAAACGGAGAATGGAATAGCGCCAATTGCCGGTAGGTGTCATCCATATATGCTGAATGGCGCCAGGGCCGGTTATTTCAGCGAGGGTAACGGTTTTCCCCGGCTCAATATGAATATATGGATTTACTTTCCATCCCTGGCCCAGTTCCCTTGCAGCGCCGCGGGCATTACCCTGTTCCAGTGTGGCCATGCCGCCTTTGCCAGGCTCGCCGCTGAAGTTTTCCGGGCTGATAGAACGGGTTTTTGCATCGGATAAACGGTAAAGATTCCCCATGTTCATCTCCAGGCCGTTAAAGGGTTGCTGGGCGCTGGCTGTGGTCCATGTTAAGAGCGCAAACAAAGAAAGGCGCAATAGTTTTTTCATCATACGTGAATATTAAAAGATTAGGTTTACGGGTTTCGCTGAATAATGCTTTATCGTTTAAGCGATATGATATATTTTAAAGGATCATTTTCATACGTGCTTTAAATTACCGGCTCCCGCAGGATTTCCTTATTACCAGTGTGGTATCAATACTAATGGCCGTAGTGGCGGAAGTATCGTCGGCAATCTGCTCCAGTAACACACGTACCGCCGCTTTTCCTATTTCAAGGATCGGCTGTCTTACAAATGTTACCGGTGCATAAAACAGGTCCAGCGCTTCTCCTTCGTCAAATGTGATCACCGCCAGTTCATCCGGTATGCGTATGCCAAGTGTGTTAATATATTTAAGTCCCTCTATGGCCAGGCTGTTGGTGGCAAAAAAGATGGCATCTGCAGGGTGTTTTCCTTTCAGCAGCTGGTCAATTGCCAGTTGTATATCTTCTTTCAGATGCGAGTACCTTGCTTTCTTCAGCAAACTGTTGCTTGTCTTTATATGGTGTTGTTGTAATGCATCCTGGTAACCGCCAATCCTTTCGCTGATATGATGCAGGGTAGTTTTATACGCCACCATACCAATACGTTTCCTGCCGGCCTTAATAAGGTGTGACACCGCGCCTGCTGCGGATTCCCGGTTGTTAACAGTAATATAGCTGGCTGCAATTCCCGGGAAGAAGCGGTCGATCAGCACAAACGGGATCTTTTGCTCTTTCAGCTGCTGCAGCTGTTGCTCCGATCCTTCGGTAGGCGTAATGATCAGCCCGTCGACCTGCCGGTTTACCAGCACATTGATCAGGTCCTGCGATTTATCCACGTTTTCATCGGAGCTGCCAAAGATCACATTGTAATTGTGCTTCTTGGCTTCGTCTTCAATCGTACGCGCAATATTGGCGAAGAAGGGGTTGGAAATATCCGCCACGATCAGGCCAATAGTGAAAGACCTCCCGCTTTTCAGGCTGCGGGCAATGTGATTGGGCTGGTAATTCAGCTTCCGCGCAATTTCACGGATCTTTTTTGCCATGCCTTCCCCGATGCGGGCTTTCTTATCCTTGTTGGTCAGCACATAAGATACCAGCGCAGTGGATACACCTGCTTCAGTAGCGATATCTTTCAGCGAGACTTTCTTCATCTTTTAAAAATATGCTTAAACGTTTAAGTTTGCAAATTTTTGAGGGAATTTTTTTTGAGGGAGGTACTTCTTCCTTATTTTTTATAAAAGGAAAGAGGGGATGGAAGACGGGTGTCACCCCGCCTGGCATTTGTAATTTTAGTGGCAATGGTCTACTTTTAAGGGTATGATACAGCTGGAAAGATTTACTGCCGCGGATTTTGATCGTTTTATCTCGTGGGTCGACAATGAAGAAGCACTGGTCCAGTTTGCAGGCCCGTTGTTTACTTACCCGCTAACCCACGGGCAGCTGACCGCTTACCTGCAGCAAACAAAGAAGCAGCCTTTTAAGATCCGCCTGCTGGAAACAGGACAGGTGATCGGGCACTGTGAACTGAATTTCGAAAAGGAGATGCCCCGCCTGTCACGCATCCTGATAGGAGAAAAAAGCATGCGCAACAAAGGATTGGGGAAGCTGGTGGTGAAGGAAATGGTGAACCGCTTATTCAGCACAACGGAATATACTGCAGTTGACCTGAATGTATTCGACTGGAACCATAATGCTGTGGCCTGTTACACGCAACTGGGATTCCGGATCAACCCGGATATGGCAGGTACTACCAAAGTGGGCGAAGCTGTATGGAATACTTATAACATGGTGTTGCAGAAAGCCGACTGGCTGCTGCAACAGGAAGGCCCAAAGGAAAGATACAGCCTGGAATGGCCGGGGAAACGCGCAGCTATGGCCATTGCCGGCTTACCGGCCACACAGGTGCTGCATGCGGTGAAAACAGATGGGGTGAATTTTGATGGAACGGAGAATATCTATATTGAAGGAGATAATCTTGAAGTGTTGAAACTGCTGCATCAGCAATACACAGGCAGCATCAAAATGATCTATATTGATCCGCCCTATAATACCGGCCGGAAATTTGTATACCACGATAATTTCAGGCAAAGCAGCGCAAGCTATCATATGCTCAGTGAGCAGGAGGAAGCAATGCCTGACCCCGAAGCCAGCGGCAGGTATCATGCCGGCTGGTTGTCTATGATGTATCCCCGCCTGAAGCTGGCCGGTACATTATTGCGGGAAGACGGTATCATCTTTATTTCTATTGACGACCGTGAATTACCCAATCTAAGGAGGATCTGTGATGAAATTTTCGGGGAGATGAACTTTGTAAGTTGCCTGCCACGCATCACCAAAAAAGCAGGTAAATCAACCAGCATGATCGCCAGAAATAATGATTATGTGTTGTGTTACCGCAGGTCGCCCTCCACCCGTTTTAATACTTCCCGTTTTGATGCTGCAGGGTATATTCATTCGGATGAGTATGAAGCAGAAAGAGGCCGGTATAAATTAAGCCAGACCCTGGATTACAGCTCCATTCAGTATTCTCCTTCCATGGATTATGAAATTGAAATAGAGGGTCAGGTATTGCGCCCCGGAAATGTCACCCGTGAGGAAATGATAAGAAGACAGCAACGGAATCCTAAAAGTGATTTCTGCTGGAGATGGAGTAAAGAGCTATATGAATTTGGAAGAAAGAACGGTTTCGTAGTGTTGAAGCAATCAAGGAACGGTTACCGGATCTATACCAAAACATACGAGAAAGCTACCATTTCCCGTGCGGGCGACCGGTATTCCGTGGAAATGAAAGAAAGGACAAAAGCCTTCTCCAGCCTTGATCTTATTGATAACCGCTTCTCAAACGATAACGCCAAAAAAGATATGAGCAAATTGTTCGGGGAGAAAATATTTGAGTATTCAAAACCGGTATCCCTGATCGCTGAATTAATTGCCCTTGCTACAGATGAAGGTGATATAATACTGGATTTCTTTTCAGGGTCTGCCACTACAGCACATGCAGTGTATTCGGTAGCAGCGCTCACCGGGAAACAGCGGAAATTTATCCTGGTTCAGGAACCCCAACCTACGGATGAAGACAGTGAAGCTTATCATGCAGGCTACAAAAATATTTGTGAAATAGGGAAGGAGCGGATCCGCCGGGCGGCCAAAGCCATTAGAACAGAGACAGGTGCTGCGTTCGATGATGGTTTCCGCGTTTATCGCTTAGGAAGCCCAGCCAATAACGGGCTATAGTTATTCCTCACGAAAGCAGCATGAACCATATTCCACTACTGTTAATTATATTTGGGCAGGCATGTCCAATTGCTGCCATTCCATTTGTTATAAGGTATATTATCACACTTAAAACTTAAAAAGATGGAAGAATTCATGTTGATTTTCAGACACGAGGATGGCAATAAAGTAGCCTCCCCGGAGCAAATCCAGGTTTGGATGAAGCAAACAATGGACTGGATCGGCGGGATTGCCGCGCAAAACAAATTTGTGGAAGGGAACGGTTTGCCTTTTGCCGACAGCAGGGTGGTACATCACAACAACGTAGTGACCAACGGGCCTTTCGGTGAAATTAAAGAAACTATCGGTGGGTACATTATTGTGAAAGCCGCATCCATAGAAGAAGCGGTGGAGTTTGCAAAAGGAAGCCCCGTATTACAGGGCGACGGCAATACCGTGGAAGTAAGGAAGGTGGAGCGTCATTAAAAATTATACAGAGGGAGTATCAAAAGTAACTTCTCCCTGATATTTCAGGAAGCAGGAGAATAATCCTCAATACCATCAGATTACTTTTGATACCCCTCATGTTTTTTGTATGGAACAACCTGGCTTAATACCGCACCTGTTCCGGACAGAGTTCCGGAAAATCATAGCCGTGCTTTGCAAGGCTTTCGGTATAGCGCACATGGAAGTAGCGGAAGATATTGCCGCGGAAACCTTCCTGTCGGCCATGGAAACATGGCCCTATAAGGGTGTTCCTGAAAATCCTACCGCATGGTTGTATCTTGTGGCCAAAAATAAGGCGAAGAATTATTTTCAGCGTAATAAGTTGTTTGCAGAAAAAATTGCTGTCCAGCTAAGAAACAGGACATCCGGAATAGAAGTGCCGGAGATTGATTTATCGGAAGAGAATATCACCGACAGCCAGTTGCAGATGATCTTTGCCATTTGCCATCCCTGTATTTCTGAAGAAGCGCAGATAGGGCTTGCACTTCGCATACTCTGCGGTTTTGGGATTACAGAAATTGCCAACGCTTTTTTAACCAATAAGGAAATTATCAATAAGCGCCTGTTCCGGGCGAAGGAGAAGCTGCGGGAGGAAAAAGTGGAGATCGCATTCCCACCGGAAACGGAGATCAGGAAACGGCTGGATAGGGTGCTTACCACCCTGTACCTGCTTTTTAATGAAGGATATTATTCGGAAAGCCAGGATGCTGTGCTACGGGAAGATTTATGCCTGGAGGCTATGCGGCTTACTTACCTGCTGATCGGAAATACAGCCACCAATACGCCGGAGGTAAAGGCATTGTTTGCCCTGATGTGTTTTCATGCTTCCCGCTTTGAGGCCCGTAAGAATGAGAACGGTGAAATTATCCTTTACCAGGACCAGGATGAATCGTTGTGGAATGAAACGCTGATCGCCAGGGGTGCGTGGTTCCTGCATGAAGCTTCGGGTGGCGAAAAGAAACTATCCCGTTACCACCTGGAAGCAACTATTGCCTATTGGAATACACAAAAGCAGGACACCCCGGAAAAGTGGGAAAGTATCCTGCAACTGTATAACCGTTTGTTGCAGATCAGCTATTCGCCGATAGCAGCGCTGAATAGAACGTATGCCTTGTCAAAAGCCAATGGAAAGGAAGCTGCTATAGCAGAAGCAGAGAAGCTGCAGCTGACGGATAATCATTATTATTTTGTGCTCCTCGGTGAATTGTATACGGGTATTGATAATTCCCTTGCCGTTACCCATCTTCAAAAAGCATTAGCACTTGCTAAAACGGAAACGGATAAACGAACTATCCGGCAAAAACTGGATCTGCTGTGTTATTGAAATTGCCGCGACATTTGCTCCAGGTATGCTTCTATAGGCATTGAATTTCTCAGCGCCATCAGTTGGTTGCCTGTGTTGCCGATAACCGTACGGAACTTATTGTTTTTCCGCGTAGCGAGATCATAGAGCACTTTTACAATATCCATCCGGTCATCTTTCATACTGGCATCTGCCGTTTCAAACAGGTGCTGCAGTTTTCGCGTTAGGTCGTCGTATGCAGTGATGTCCGGGTTTACATTCCAGGTAACGTTTTCTATAAAGTTGGTTTCTGTAGTGCCTCCCTGTTCAATCAGCCGCAGGTCAATATTAAGCGGTTTCAGTTCATAGTATAATCCTTCTGTAAACCCTTCCAGCGCAAACTTCGACATGTTGTACAACGATCCCAGCGGCGCTGCTGTAGTGATGCCCATAAAGGAGCTTACATTAATGAACATGCCTCCGCCCATGCTGCGGAAATGCGGGAGAAACGCCCGGATAATATTAATAGGCCCCCGTGTGTTCACCGCAAACTGACGGTCAATATCCTCTTCTTTTGCCAGTTCCAATGCCCCATAAACGCCCATGCCGGCATTGTTGATCACCACATCAATCTTTCCAAATGCGTGAATAGCATCCTGTGTGGCCTGCTGTACTTCCGCCAGGTTGGTAACATCCAGCCTGAATATTTTAATGTTAGGATATTTTACCAGTTCCGTTTCTTTTTCCGGGCTACGCATAGTAGCGGCTACATTCCATCCCTGTTCTGCAAAGTAACGGGCGCTGGCTTTGCCAAGTCCTGAACTGCTGCCCGTAATAAAAATTGTTTTGTTCATCGTTTTATTATTTACATACAAAAGTATGGGCATATTGGTATAACTTTGTTACCAGTATCACAGAGTATACCAATACTAATAGCATGGAAAAAGCAGCTGCACCAAGAAGCCAGCAGGCCGAATTAAAGGCATTACAGGATACCATTTACGTGGTAGGCGGTAAATGGACCTTACCTGTCATCAACTCCATCTGCAATGGGAACAGGCGTTTCCGGGAAATAGAGCGCAGCATACCGGGTATTACCACGCGTATGCTTTCCCGCGTCTTGAAAGATCTGGAGCTGAACAACCTGGTAGTGCGCACGGTGTATGACGAATCGCCCGCATTGGTGGAATATACCTCCAATGATTATTGCAAAACACTTGGACCAGTGATCCAGGCGATGATCCTTTGGGGGCAACAGCATAAGCATAAGATCAGGTCAAAAAAATAACTTCCGTCTATGGGTCGACCCAGTAGGAAACATTCCTTTTCATGATGATCAGGTATCTTTTTTGCGGCATCCTGGAGTTATGTAACTTTAAATAAAGATGTATGCAGGAAGAAAAAGCAACAGGGTGGGATTTCACTTATCTCACCAATACCGGCAGGATGATGGAAAGCCCTTTGCCCTGGAATTACTTCACGGTTATTTGCCGCTACCTGAAACCAGGCTGCACCCTTCTTGACCTGGGTACCGGCGGCGGCGAATTTTTAAGCCTGCTGCCGGATAAGGAGCAACTTCGTATATACGCTACCGAAGGGTACCTTCCTAACGTGAGAGCTGGCACAAAAGAAGCTGCGCTCATTCGGAGGAACGCTTATTCACGATTATACAGATGATAACCTGCCTTTTGAAGATAATTATTTTGACCTGGTGATAGATCGTCATGAGAGTTATGACCTGAAAGAAGTGTACCGCATCCTGAAGCCCGGCGGGTATTTTATTACCCAACAGGTAGATGGCCGGAGCGATCTTTCCATAGCGGAGGTACTGAAGGTAAAAGCCAATGAGGAATTCCTGCACTGGAATATCGACTATGCCCTGCAGGAGTTTGCGCCGCTACCGTTTAATATTATTCACCAGGAGGAAGACAAAGGTTTTATGAGATTTTATGACACCGGTGCATTGTTGTTTTATATCCGCTCTATGCCTTACCTGTTCGACGAATACGATAGCTTCGATTTTACACAGTTATCGGCGCGGCTGTCGGATTATTTTGCTATGAATACTTTCCTGGATGTCCGGAAAGACAGGTTCTTGATTGTAGCGCAGAAGTAAGTGCTGCAAGGGTGTTGTATTTGGCGACAAATCGGTGAGTGCTGGTTTATTTATCGTAGGAATTGTGTTTTAGAATATCCCCAAGCTGCTGCAGTTTAATCCTTTCAATTTGCCGCCTGTGGCGGAGTACATGCACAATGGCATGTTCGGCCATTTGTTCTATATCGTATACCTGTCCCCAGCCTGCTTTTATTTTAAGGGCGTCATCTGTTTGTTCCAGCTCATCATCTTTAAATGCGCTGAATATTTTTTCTGTAAAGATAAATACCTGGTCCAGGTCTTCCATGTATTCATTGATGGTCAGGTGAAATGTTTTAGCAGGTCTTGCCAGCTGGTGGCCATGGAGGTTGTGAATACTGGTAGCATAGCCATATCCGGAGCTGACCACGTGCGATAAAATAGTTTGAACAGACCGGCAGCTATCATCGGACGTGTGAGGATCAGTGATAATGGTGAGCGCCTGATCGGGTATTGTTTTAATCACTTCTTTCAGCGCTGCGATAGCTTTCTCGTATTCATCGAGTAGTGCACCGATAGCGCCCTTTCTGAATGATTGGGTCATATTTTTTTAAGATGGTTTTGTCAAAAGTAGTGGATTCGCTGAAAATAGCGAAAATGCTGTATTTATGAGGTGGCTGTGGTGAGCTGTTTTACTTCAAAAAAGGTTATAAGGCGGAAGAGTATTGATCTCCGGCAGGGAGATCACCTGCCTGCTGCGTTGGCTTCATCTTATTATAGATATCATTATAGGTATCAAAGTTCCGGAACACCTGGCTGACAGGTAAGTTCAACTGCCTGGCTATAGTAGAAATGCTGTCTGCCCTGGTGAGCAACTTGATGGCTTCCTTTGTCTGGTTGGTGGCAATAAGCTGGCTAACAGCCTGGATAAGGCGCTCCTGGTAGGAATTCCCTTTTACATTAGCGATGTAGGGATGTGTAATAAAGTTTCTTGTGAGCTCGTCTAACCGGTTCATAAACCCCGTGAGGTTGCTGTAGGGAGCATCTATCTGTGAAAAATTATTCCAGTAAAGATCATACTTAACGTAGTCAATGACCATATCTACCAGCAGTTCCTGTTCAAAGTTAATCCCCCCGTTATTTTCGTTAACGGCAAACTTTGTCATCACAGCGGAAAGGATGGGCAGGAGGTTGTTGAGCTCAATGAGCTGTTTGTTGCCTGCCAATAGCTCCAGGTCCGGTAAAGGAAGGAATTCGTTTTCCGTAAAGTCTGTATTTTTTCCGGTGGCGAGTATTTGCAGGGCCCGGACCAGCGTTACCAGGAAAGGATGCTCCCGGATAATCAGGCGGTCGTTATCACTGAGTTTCTGGAAATTTTTGTAATCTTTAAATGCGTACATAATTTTGTCCAGTACCAGGTATTCTTCAGCTTCCCTGTGAAACGACTGTTTGTTGGAATAAAAGAAGAAACAGTTTTCCATATCCGCTTTATTGTGGTAGCGGATCATGAATTGGGTCTGATAATGATCATAAATATAGAATGGAAAGATCCTGGGGGCCTCCGTACCGTTCGCCTTCAGGAAATACAAGCCTTTGTCGAGTTTGCAGGAGAAGATAAACCAGCCTTCTTCGTTATTGAAACGGGTGTTGGCAGTATCAAATTCAACCAGTACTTCATTGGCGCTGCTGAGTATGGAATAGCCGCTAAGCAGTGTAACAGGCACCAGGTCAGGAAAGCTGTTCCTGTCGTATTTAGCGCCAAAGAACAGGAAGTTGGGCCGACCGGGTGTATTGGTATTGGTAGATATGGTGCTGAATGTTTCAAGGTTTTTGCTCAGGTATTCGTGGGTGGCTTTGAATGATAGTATGGGCGCCACGGAAGGATAGTCGATGTCGAAACGGAATGTTTTATCTTCATCTACTATGAGCAGGTATTCCTGGTAATAATCGATCAGGGTTACCTTCAGGCGGTAGATGCCTTTTTCCACGAACATATCCAGCCCCGAAGTGTACCCTGTGTAAATGATCTGCAGGTCGCCGTTTACAAGCACCAGGTGCAGCCCTTCCACCGGCTGGTTAAAATCCACGATAATATGGAATTTATCTTCAGAATTGTTCATAACCCATCGTATTTTCAGAGAAGTTGATGATAGTTTTTTGTTCACCACTTACATTGTCCAGTAATACATAATTCCCTTTTTCCAGCTTATAATGCCATTTATCTCCTATACTTACGTTATCCGTACGTAGCTTATCCGCGTTTTTATTGTAGAGGGTTACATTGGAATTGCGGTTAAAGGTGATCTCGAAGTTGTAGGCTTTCTCCAGCTTTTTTACCTCGCAGATCACAATATTATCGCCGCCATTGTCTGTATAGGCGCTTCCATTCTGGATCTTGTTGTATTTCAGGGCATAGGTGGGGAAATTGCTTTCAATATGCTGCTTCAGGTCAAGTGCAGTGATCCTGCCGTTATTATTGATATCGGCATCTCCTTTCAGGCTTTCGATGAGAAAAGAAGTAAAGGCGCCTCTTTTCTGGTTGGAGTCTATAGATACTTCATAGCTGAGTTTTCCGTAAATGGTGGAGTTGCATACCAGTACTTTGGGAACGCGTTCGCCTACCTTATTCTGCCAGTCGCCAATGGGAGGGAGCCCTTTTATAATAGTGTCGCTCTCGCGGCAGCAGTCGAGGAACAGTAGCACTTCATCAAAGATCCCTTTGTTGATCAGCCCTGTGAGGTAGTCCAGGCTGGATATGCAGTGGTTGATCATTTTAGGCCAGAACCGCATACAAAGTGCGGTATTGCTGAAGGTATTACCGATGCCATGTCCTGAGAAATAGAAGTAGAAGCGGTTTGTTTCGTTCTTATGCGTTTTGGCGTTTTCGGTGAAGACTTCAATAGCATTATCAATTTCATAGCCAATCACCACCTGGTTATTGGCATCAGATTTCAATAGTTTAATGTTGTCGGGATTGGAAACAAGATGCATATCAGTAAGAAATTCTGCGAATGCTTCTGCATCTGCTACCGCCCCGGAGAGTGCCCTTTTATCATAATGGTCAATACCTACTATAATTGCATATTCCATGGGTTAAATGCTTTTTAGAATAGCGGTTAAAGTGAGTAAGTCGTTGTCGAAGTCGCCATGTTTAAGAGAGCTGCATCGCAGGCTTTCATCTGTGTTTTCCAGGTCGGTGGAAAGGATCAGTTTATTATTGCTGATATACTGGTTCAGCTTTTTAAGCTCATCAAAGTTCTCATAGCGGCCGCTGGCCTTCAGTTGTTCGTGCAGTCCCATAATTTTTGCATCCACTTCATCTTCAAACAGGCCGGATACCATGTATAACAGGGAATGGGTATAAGCAAAAGGAATGCAATGGTCTTTTTTTTCATTGCTTTCCTCCATGGTGAACATTTTAAAATGTTTGAACACTCCTTTTTCCTGGGCAGGGGCTCCTTTCTGCAGGAAGAAATCAGTGCGGCAGGCAGGAGCAAGGAAGAAGACGTTGTTATAGGTGATGCCGCTGAAGTTCTGGCTGGTGGCTTCCAGCAGGTTGCATACGGCAATGGCGCCGGCGCTGTGGCCTATCAGTTCTATGTCCAGTTTTTTCCCTGCGGCCATTCGTTTTTGCAGGTGCGCATCCAGCAGGGAAAGGAAGTAGGTACCGGCATGGAGGTTGCTTCCGCTTAGACCGCTATTGCTGCTGAACATGCCGCCGGATTTATCTTTGATCTGTTTCCATCCCCATCCACCGATTTTATCCAGGTACAGTTTCCGGAAAGCTTCTTCCATAATAGTAGGGTAGAAGTCGTGGTGCGTTTTTTTTAAGTAACGTTTCAACACGGCAAAGGCAATCTGTGCCACCACCCTGGCCACGAACAACATTCCACCTCTGGCAATTTCATCCCCCTCGGGCTGTTCATATTTTAGCTCGTCTGATCCTTCGGCACTGACCAGGCCCTTAGCTTCTGTTTCCAGTTTGGCGTAGTAGGTGCTGTAGTTTTCGTCTTCCTCATCTATTTCAAGAGGAGCACCACCGCGGGCGTCCAGCGATTTATCCAGGTCTTCGAAAGGGGCTATTTTCTGTTTTTCTATGGTAATGGTTTCGTCGCTGAGGTAGGTACCGCCGCCTTTTGCATCATCGAGCCCCAGCTTTTTGGCAACCAGTTTGGTTACAAACTTCACGATCTCATCAAAAGTGCCTTTACCGGTAAGCTCTTTCAGGTTTTGCAGGTTTTGCATCACTACTTCCGCCGGACCAGTTTCCCATACAAAGGAAACGGTATGTCTTTTAGCCTCTGTACAGGCAAAATGTTCTTTCATAACAGTGGCCGTCTTTAGCCCGTTTTTTTCACTCACCAATCCGCCATGGAAATAAATAAGCAGTTTTTCAATATCCTTTTCTTCAAGGAAATCAAAGATCTTTTCCACATCGGCAGGGGAGGATGATAAATGGCCGGAATCGGCAAAGGTGCCATTGACGCCAACATTGATAAAGAAAATTTTTTCAAGTGCTTCCATGATGTTTTCCAGGGGTTGATTTGAATACACAGGGAGCCCCTTCGGCTATCGGGAGTTTGGGGTGTAAATTGGAGTTACTCGTCTTTTGGGGCTTCTTTTTCCTGTAATCTAAGATCGGTCATTTTTACAGAAATTCAAATTTTATTGTGTACGCGATGAGCTAACTTCACCGGGAGTATAATTGGTTCTCTTTTAGGAAAACAAAAATTCTTTTATACCTTTACACCCGGATATCAGTAACTATTTTGGAAAAGTACAGGGAAAAGATTGAGCAGCATAGTGCTACTATGGAATCAATGGGGCTTACACCGGTTGCAGCAAGGATATATATATACCTGATGCTGAGTGAAGAGCACCAGGCCACATTTGAACAAATGGTGGACTATTTCAGGGTAAGCAAAAGCGCCGTATCCAACGCGCTTAAGATGCTGGAATCGGTAAAGATGGTAGACGCCAAAACCATTGGCGGACAGCGTAAGCGGTACTTTTCCGTGAATATGAAAAGTATGTTCAGTGAAGAGTACCTGTCTACCCGGATAAAACAGTTTTACAATATACTGGATGATATCAGGACCATCAGGAAGGCTGATGATGATTTTAACGGGGAGCTGGAAGACATATCAGGGTTATATAAAATGATGCTGTTCGAAATTCCATTGATCCTGGAACGATGGAAAAGAACCATTGCATTAAAACAACAACGTAAATAATCTCTTTTTTTGCCTATAATGGTTCTTTTAATTCAGAACTAAAAGAAATTAATTTATTCAGATGAAAACAGTCACACTGTTGCTGTTACTGGCTTTCCATGTACGGATAGCAGCCGGGCAAAGCATGCCCGTAAACAACGCTTCGCAATGGACATTGGAGAAATGCCTAGAATATGCTACCAGTCATAACCAGGACGTATTGGCCCAAAAACAGCTGGTTCAGGCCGGTACGCAGGATCGTAAGGCGGCGGTAACACAGCTTGCCCCCGAACTAACAGTAAATGGCGCCATCAATAACTACTGGAAAATCCCCGTACAGGTATTCCCGGGAGAGTTGGTAAACCAGCCCGCAGGCACCTTTGTACCGGTAAGAATGGGAACTCCCTGGATGGGCAACTATGGCGTGAATGCTGAGCTGCCACTGGTAGATGTACAAACCTGGCAGCGCATAAAACTGGCCCGGTTGCAGGAGCAGGGCGCACAGGCGGAATACAGCTCCCTTCTGAAAACCCTGCTGAAAAATGTGCGCATTGCCTGGTACAGCGTACAGCAGCAACAGGAATACGTTACTGTTACCAATCGCCTGCAGGAAAATTATGGGCATGTTCACCAGTTGATCACCCGGCAGTTTGACAAAGGGCTGATCGACAAAATCGTATTAAACCAATCCGCCACACTGTTGAAAAACCGGGAAGCGGAGCACATAAAAGCCATTGCCGGTTTACAGCAAAGCTGCCTGGATCTGAAATTCTGGATGGGCTTTCCGCTGGAAGACACGCTGCCGGTTGCGCCTTCAGGCAACCTGCCGAAGCTGGCCGTTGCCGGTTTTAATGCGGAAGAATTACCGGGTTATGAAGCGGAGATACTGAAAGTGAAAACCGCCCGCCAGGATTACCGCTCCTCTTTATCTACTATTTATCCGAGCCTGCATATCAAAGGCAGCTGGGAACAACTCGGCTTCGGCGATAAAAGCAATTTCATCACCCGGTCGCCCTGGTTTACGGTAGGCTTCATCGGCCTGCAGCTCAGCATGCCCCTATCGCTCAGCAGGACCACCTACACGCCCCGCAGCCGCAAAGCCCGGTGGGAAGCGGCGGATCAGCAGTTCAAAAATTATACATCCCAACAGGAAAAAAAATACCGGCAGGAAAAAGTATTACTGGAGCAGGCCGCTGAAAATATCCGGCTGCAACAGGAAAACACGCGGCTGGCAACGGAGAATGAACAACTCACTACTTTGAAGATCCATAAAGGTATCATCGATATGATCCAGCTGAAGGAGGTACAAACCGATCTCTATAAAGCACAGGAACAACTGAATGAAGCCCGCATGGATTTTTTCAGGCACTATACAGAAATTAATTACCTACAAAATAAATAAGCTTACATGAGAAAGCTTTTATTAATAGTAGTAACAGCCATCCTGGTAACTGCCTGTAAACAAAAAACACCTGTTTACACTGTACAGCGCCGCGCCCTTAATGAAGCGGTGTATGCTTCAGGAGAAATTATGCCCGCGACTTACTATTTCCTGAAATCCAACAGCACCGACCTGCTTTTGCAGCTAAAAGTAAAGGAAGGAGATACCGTTACCCGCAACCAGGTACTGGCGGTATTGGGAACACCCAGTGAACAAACACAGGCAGATATCCTCCGGCGCCAGGTAGCATTGGCTGGCCATAATGTCAATGATGGCTCTGCTCCGCTCAGTGAGTTGCAGGAAAAGATTGAACAGGCAAAACAACAGTATGAAGCGGATGAAATAAACGCTGCGCGGTATACGGACCTCGCAAAAGACAAAGCTGTTTCGGAAAAAGAAGCGGAGCAGGCAAGGTTGCAGGCCGCGGGTAGTTTGCGTACCTACAAGGCATTACAGCAGCAGTATCTCTCACAAAAAAATACGCTGACAGATAAGCTCCTGCAAACCCGTGAACAACTGGCGGCCAATAACCAGGTAAGAGAAGGAAAAGTGCTGAAAAGCCCCGTGGATGGAAGTGTGTTTAAAATATATTTGAAAGAAGGAGAACTTGTGCCTCTCAACAGCCCAGTGCTGATGATAGGTCTGCCCGGTACATTCAAACTGGAACTGCTGGTGGATGAAAGGGATATTACCAAAATTAAAACAGGCCAGAAAGTATATTTTGAAACAGATGTATATGCAGGCAAACAATTTGCCGCCACTATCAATAAAATCATTCCCGTGTTGCAAAAAGAAAGCAGGAGCTTCCAGGTGGAAGCCGCTGTGCTTGACAGTAGCACCTTCTATCCCCAATCATCAGTAGAAGCAAATATTATTATCCGTGAAAATGTTCCCGCATTAATGATCCCCGCAAATTACCTGCTGAAAGGTGACAGCGTATACCTTCAGCAGGGAAAGGAATTAAGGAAGGTCCATATCGGCACTCATACGAAAAGCGGCGATTGGGTGGAAGTAACAAGCGGACTGCAACCAGGGGATATCATCGCAAAAAAGGAATAAGCCATGAAAGTATTTACCAACATGCAACTGGCCGCATCCATTGCATTTACGCATATGCGCACAAGGCTGAAACAAACCGTTGTGGCCACCGCCGGCGTTGCTTTCGGGATCACCGTTTTTGTGTTCATGGTAAGTTTTATCAAAGGCTCCAATGAATTTATCAGGAACATCGCCTTTGAGCAATCGCCGCACCTGCGCCTGTATAATGAAGTACAGGCTACGCCAGGCACTATCCTCGACAAAGTACAAACGCAGGCGGTAAACATAGTGGATCATGTAGAGCCCAAAGATGTTCTCCTGAGTTTGAAAGATGGAAAGCAGATTGTTCAAACCCTGCAGCACGATCACCGGGTGAGCGCCGTTTCAGGATCTGTCAATGCACAGGTATTTTACCGGCTGGGATCCAGCGCTATCAATGGGATCGTCAACGGGATTGATTTTGAAGCGGAGAATTCCCTGTTTAATCTCCAGGCAAAATTGATAGATGGAAGTTTCCAGGAACTAAGCACTATGCCCAACAGTCTTGTTATGGGCGCGGGGCTGGCAAAAAGGCTTAACCTGAAAACCGGCGACCGGCTTACACTCACTACCGAGAAAGGAAATACATTTTATGTAACGGTAGTGGGGATCTTTAAAACAGGCATGACAGACATCGACAAGCAGCAGAGTTATGCCGGTCTTAATACTGTACAACGTTTCCTCGGTGTGCCCGCCGCATATATCACGGATATCAAGGTCAAGCTGCACGATATGGAGCTGGCGCCTGCGTTTTCAAAAGAGCTGCAGGCGAAGTACGGTTTCCACGGGTCGGACTGGAAACAGGATAACTCCACTATCCTTGAAGGCGATGTGATCCGCAATATGATCGTATATGGGGTAGCCGTTACCATATTGCTGGTAGCAGGATTCGGGATCTTTAATATCCTTACCATGATGATCTATGAAAAGATGAAGGATATTGCCATCCTGAAGGCAATGGGTTTTTCTGATGCAGACATCCGGTGGATCTTCCTGGTACAGGCGCTGACGATCGGTGTTACCGGTGCATTGCTGGGGCTTTTGTTTGGTTTTCTTTGCTCTTATGGCATTTCAAAGATGCCCTACAAAAGCGATGTGATGATCACCCTGGATCATTTACCGGTGAGTTTTGCCCCGGTATATTATATCACCGGTTTTACGTTCGGCATTATTACTACTGCCCTGGCTGGCTATCTGCCATCGCGAAAGGCATCCCGTGTGGATCCGATCACTATTTTAAGAGGATAAACCATGAACCTGATCTCCGTAAGAAATGTAAATAAATATTTCCTGCAGCCTTCAAAGATGCAGGTGCTGAATAATGTGAGCTTTGATATAGAAAAAGGAAAATTCGTTGCTATTACCGGTAAATCAGGGAGCGGAAAATCTACCTTGCTCTACCTGCTGTCTACCATGGACACTGCCTTTGAAGGCAGTATCCGTATTAATGAAGAAGAGATGCAGGGAAAAGGTAATTCCTGGCTGGCCGCCTTCAGGAACCATCATATTGGCTTCGTATTCCAGTTCCATTATCTTTTACCTGAATTTACGGTGTTAAGAAATGTGATGCTCCCTGCGCTTAAACTCGGGGAATACAGTTCCGCAGAAACAGAGCACCGTGCCATGGAGCTGCTTAAATTACTGGGGGTAGATAACCAGGCAAATAAACGGGCCTCCCTGCTTTCGGGCGGCCAGCAGCAACGGGTAGCTATTGCGCGGGCATTGATCAATGACCCGCTGATTATTATGGGAGATGAACCTACCGGTAATCTCGACAGCTATAATTCAGCAGTGGTGTTTGATCTCTTTAAAAAATTATCGTCAGAAAAAGGACAAACGATATTAATGGTTACCCATGATGAAGATATTGCCAGGAGGTCAGATCATACCATTCATCTTACAGATGGTAAAATAGATGAAGAAACCGGTGTATAAATACCGGCTGGTTCAGGGCAGCTTCGCCACCAGTTTTTCCGGCAGATGCTTCAGTATAAAATAAATGATCTTCCATTTGCTCCCGGGCACTATTGCAAAGCCGCTGCCGGCATTCACTATTTTACGGGCAATAAAGGCCGGCTCCATTAACAGGTATTCCGGGAGATCCAGTCCTGCAGTCATTTTGCTTCGGATATATCCTGATATAATTACATTTACAATAATTTTCCGGGTGAAGAGATACTGGCGTAACCCCGCCAGGTATTGGGTAAATGCCGATTTGGTGCTCCCGTACACAAAATTGCTTTTGCGGCCGCGCACACCGGAAAGCGACGACAGGCCAATGATGCGTTCCAGATGCGTGTTTGCTGTATCTGTGGCAATGATATTAAGGATGGATACAGCGCCGGCATAGAGCACATTTATCATCCGGTAACTGCCATCCCAGTTTGCCAGTGCCTGTTCATTGGTTACCTGGAAGCCTGCTGCGTATACCACGATATGCGGATTGGAGGGCAGTGCTGCATAAAATGCCGGATGATCGCTGAATGCAGTGGCGTCAAAGTAACAGATGGATAGCTGATGTGCAGCGGCATTCCGGGCTTTCATAAACGCCGCGATTTCTTCCGTGCTGCGGGAGGCAGCAATAACATGGTAGCCCTTCTCCAGGTATAGTAATATCGCTTCTTTGGCTACATCAGAATTAGCGCCGAGTACAAGCACTGTTTTAATGGCATAATTACTCATAGGCCGTAAAAATAGTCATTGTCCGGCGATTGGGCGCATGGCGGGGGAAATAACTCCCCCGCGTATTCCTCCTTCAGGATTTTCTTTTACTGATATCGCACAGCATATCGGAGTGAATATTCAAACCGATGTTGGTAATATTGTAAAGATGTTCGCTGGCCACCAGCCAAACGATTTCACAGATCTGCCGGTCTGAGTAGTATTCCGCCATACGGTTAAAAGTGGCGGGGCTTATGTTAAAGCCACCGGTAGCCGGACGGAATGTACTTTCAGCGGAGTCAATACTTTACCGAACTGCCGGCGTGTAAGAAAATAAACCAGTTTCATTACCAGGCTCCTGGGCTGGTCGATAGGAGGAAGGAAAGTATCCATTGTTATCGTGTTTTATGTGTTAACAGGTTGTTTATACCTTAATAAAGATCGGGGCCTTCAAAATTGGACAAAAGGGAGAAGAAATATTTTCCGGCAGGATTTTATGAAAATTAACCGCCTGTTAATTGATCTGTTAAGAAATCCGTTAATACATCCCGCTTTTCTTTGCAATACAGTAGCGGGCATTTTGCTAGTGTTGCTTGTTATTACCTGCCAGGTAAATGATTGCGCCAACGTTTATTTAAAATATATGATCAGATTAAGAATGACCCGTTTGCTTTTAATTGTTTTCCTGTTGCTCCGTTGTTTGCCGGAGGGCAGGGCGCAGGATCAGCCGGCCGATCCTTTTACGGCTTACCTCAGCAGCATCCCGGCAATTGTTAGTACCATCAGTGTGGAAAATTCCGGATCAGGCGCTACTGCAATCACCACGAAGAAATTCACTTTCAGTTCGCGCAATGGTGTTAACATCGTGTTTGGTATTATGTGTTATCCACAGCGGGAGGGCACTTATCCGGGCATCCTGATGCTGCATGGAGGAGGAAGCAATGCGGAAGGCATGCTTGGATATGCGCAATCCTTTGCTGCGCGGGGATATGTTACGCTTACCATTGATCAGCCCGGGATTTGCGGAACAGGGAAAACGCCTTATTCATCAGGCCCCTGGAAAGGGAAACCGGCAGGCGAAGCGCCTCGGTTTGCAGTAACCCCCACACCTGCTGCTAGTACACTGGCAGATGCAGGCATTGCCAACCTGCAGGCATTCAACCTGCTTCGCTCACAGCCCAATGTGAGCCCCGCCCGGATGGGTATCATGGGGTCATCGTGGGGCGGCTATGGCACTACGCTTTTGTGTGGGCTGCTGGGTGATAAGGTAACAGCTGCCTATTCGCATTTCGGATGCGGTTACTATGATAAGGGTTCTTTCTGGGCTAATATTATACAACGGTTAAGTATGCACGACCGTGAAGTATGGCTGGCAACATTTGATGCTGGCCGCCGCGCGGGTAATATGCGCGCAGCCTATTTTATAGAATCACCGTCCAACGATACCTATTTCTGGCCGGAAGCCGTGCGTGCCACCATCGAAGCATCGGGCAGCCCGGTAAAGAACCTGGTGATCACGCCTAACCTGAATCATGTGATTGCGGCCAACAGTGACCTTATGAAAAACAGCTACTTCGATTATTACCTGAAAAACACCGGCAGCCCGTTTGGTAAAATTACCATCAGCAATGTGGCCGCACAGGCAGATGGCAGTATGAGGGTAACCATGCACGTTAGTTTGCCGGAAGGGATCAATGTGGCTGCCGTTAAACTGTACTACAGTGAACCGGCGGTCA
The DNA here is from genome assembly GCF_040546735.1 of Chitinophaga sp. OAE865. Classification (NCBI taxonomy): domain Bacteria; kingdom Pseudomonadati; phylum Bacteroidota; class Chitinophagia; order Chitinophagales; family Chitinophagaceae; genus Chitinophaga; species Chitinophaga sp. OAE865. The sequence continues at coordinate 3,182,979 of NZ_JBEPOF010000001.1, forward strand.
GCTGGCAGGTACGGAACTGGACAGAAGCAAATGCTGTTGCAGCGGGAAACAATACTTTCACCGCCCTGATACCGGCAGCAGCAGCGGTCCGTAACCCCGACTTTTATGCCTGCATGACGGATTCACGTACCATTACTGTATCCGGTTACATGCGAAAATAACAACACTTTAAAGATGGCCTGGAGGAGGGTTTGCTTAATCCGGTTATTTACTGTAATCTTATATAGTAATACATTAACCCGATGATGGTACCTATAATAAACAGGTGGATCTCCAGCCTGTGTTGTTTAACTATGGCAGCAGTGGCTACTGCCCAAACTCCCGTTAAAAATAACAGACTCGAAAAGATAGATGCAGCGTTAGCCGGTATTTTGCAGGAAGCAAATGGGGCTGGCTTTGCGGTGGCAGTGGTGGAAAAAGGCCAGGTGATATTTTCAAAGGGCTTCGGTTACCGGGATGTAGCCCGTAAATTACCCGCTACAGCACATACCCGGTTTGCTATCGGCTCCTGTACCAAGGCTTTTACCAGTGCCTTGCTGGGCGGGTTACGTAAGGAAGGAAAGGTAGATTTTGATAAGCCGGCTACCATTTACCTGCCGGCGCTGGATTTTTCAGATCCTTATCTTAACACCCAGATAACCCTGCGTGATATGATGTGCCACCGGACAGGGTTCTCCCGTTACGACCTGTCCTGGTATCTTTTTGAAACCGATTCAAGGGACTCGCTGCTGAAACGGATACATTTTATGAAGCCCAATGCGCCGTTGCGGGCACGCTGGCAATACAATAACTTTATGTTTATGGTACAGGGCATGGTGGCGGAAAAGTTAACCGGGCAGTCGTGGGAACAGAATATCACCAACCGCTTCTTTCAACCGCTGGGTATGAGCGAATCATCCATTGGCGCTGTTTCCCTGGCAGCTTCGGAAGAAGCGTCGCGGGGGTACGAGCTAACCGATAAAAATGAGATCAAAGAAAAGAAGTATCACGCCATTATTGCTATGGGGCCTGCCGGCGCTATCAACAGCACGGTAACGGATATGTCTAAATGGCTCATTACCTGGATCAATGGAGGAAAGTATAACGGGAAAGAAATCATTCCTGCAGACTATCTGAAAGAAGCAATTTCTCCCCAGATGGTCATCCCCGGAGGACTGCCAGACAAGAAAACCCCGTATGTACAGTTTGCCGATTATGGTCTTGGCTGGATGTTGCTTTCCTACCGGGGGCACTACCGGGTGGAGCATGGCGGGAATATAGACGGATTTACTGCGCTAACTACCTTTTATCCGACAGACAGTATCGGTATCGTGGTGCTGAGCAACCAGAATAATTCCGCTATACCGACGAAGGTCACCAACCTGATCACCGACCGGTTGCTGGGTATTGCCGGAGAGGCGAAGCCAAAAGAAAAGCAACATAAAGGGGAGGAGGGACCAAAGCCCTTTACAGATTCTTCTTTCAGTCCACACCCGGCTACACATCCGTTAACAGCATTTGCGGGAGTGTTTAAGAATAATGCCTACGGGGATTTTAATATTTCTGTTAAGAAAGATTCCCTGTTTGCCACATTCCCTGAAATAACCTGGTACCTGAACCATGAGGACTATAACATCTTCTCTCCCTATGATGCTGCGGATACTGTGATCGATGTAAAGTATAAGTCGAATATGCGGATACAGTTCCTGATGAATAACAGCGGGGAGATTGACCGGTTAAGTTTTAATTATGACGGCGACCCGGTTATATTTGAGCGTGTTTCCCGGCCGGTAGTACTGCCTCCTGCTTCGCTGGAGCAGTTTAAGGGTATTTATAAGATTGGGTCTGTGTCGGTAACGATCAGACTTTCGGATGCCAAAGCGCTGATAATGGAAGTACCAGGCCAGCCGGTGTACACGCTGGAAGCTACAGACAACACCACTTTCCGGATACTGGAACTTAAAGACTTCAGGGTGAGGTTTATAAAGGATGATAAAGACAAGGTGGTGGCATTAATTTCCATGCAGCCGAATGGCTCTTTCCGCGCAGAAAGGGAAGCCGGTAAATAAAAGAAAAACCGGTGCAGTTCTGTATTACTGCACCGGTTTTGGGGAACATTGTATTTATTGAATGGGGCCGGGTTATGAAACAACGGCGTTAAGACACACTTTTAAATTTAACATTGGGGTGTTACTGGGGATACCACTGCCATACAGATCGTTGCCAGATCTGCATTTGAGGGGATCTCCGGATAAAAGGCCATTAGCTGTTATTCCTGTTAATCCATAAAGGATTGTATTACAGGCACAAAAGTATAACGCAGAAGAAGGAGAATCAACTGCGAAAATTCGCAGGTTAAGCTATTCTTTATTATTTTTACCATCAAAAAGATGCATCCTGATAAGTTGGCGTTTGGAAGCTATTCGAAAGCATTTATTACAGATGTACCGGCTGATCTTACCAGCCCGGAAGCATTACATTATAAAAATACGGTCCGCCGGTTTGCGGATGAAGCCATCTATATATATTCTTTTAAGGAGAACAGGATGCTGTATGCCGACGGTTGGGAAGACCTGCTGGGTTATGCAGACAATGAGATCAGCATGCTCACCATTGTAAATATTACCGCGCCTGAATATGCTCCTTTCTCCAATGAACTGAACGACAAGGCCCTGATGTTCCTTCATAACAAATATATAGGGGACGAACCATACAGCTTTACCATAGAACTGAAAAAGATCCATAAGAATGGTACTCCTGTGCCCCTCATTTCCAAAGTAGGTGTATTTACAACCGAGCAGGGTAAGGTGACCAGTATTATAGGCCACTCCCAGAAAAATGAGAGCATCAAATTCGGCAATGTAATGCGTTATGCGGCATACGGACCGGAGAAATCCGAGTTCGAAGAAGAGCTGAACAAGCAGCTGTTCCGCTATTATGCCATTTCTGAGAAAGAGAAAGACGCTCTTTCCCTGGTGGCTGAAGGCTATTCTTTTAAGGAAATTGCGGCAAGGTTTGGCGTATCACAGTCTGCCATTGAAAAAAGGATCTTACCGATGTATAAGCGTTTCAATGTAAAAAGCCTGACCCACCTGATCAGCTTTGCATTTGCAAACCATATTCTGCCTTAGCCGGTTTTTTCTTCGGCGCATATCTTTCCAGGTTAAGGAAAAGCATTTTTTCCCTTTCTACTCCTATACTGTGCAGCATATTCTGCCAGGTGGCAGATAGTTTCCGGTCCTCATCATCATTGCCCAGCACCCATATTACGTTGGTGTCTTTCAGTGCGGTCCTGTTAATATCGTTGGTGGATGAGCCATCCACGAAACTGAGGAACCTCTCTGAAGTGATAAGGTCTTCCTTAACAGGATCGCCGGGGTTAATATCGTCTATTACCAGGATCGATGCCTTTCTCCAGGTCCACAGCACATCAGCCGTGGTGTCGTCGTCCTGTTCATAAAACATGCAGTACAGCTTCATGGCGGAAGTGTAAACGGCGGAGTAGTGGCGGATAGACAGCTCCGTGGCAATAGCCACACTCAGGCTGGTTTTGCCGCTGTTCTTGGGGCCAAACAGGAACAGGTGCATGCCCTGTGTATTACTGTCGAGGAACCGCCTGATCAGGTTTATATCTTCCGGGGCAATTTGTTCGGTGCTCCACTGGCTAAGCCGGAACTGGAATGGATAGCCCGGCGTTTGCAGGTACATTTTGGTAAGATACCAGTAATAGGTAGGATACACCAGCAGCACACCGGTTACCACTACCACCACCCTGGCAGTTGTGGTATCTTTGCAAAGCAGGGAGCAGAAAAATGCGCCGAGCCAGAAGAACAGCAGATCTGTGACGGTATCAAAAGCCACGTTGCCCCATGCCGGCTGGAATACATATGATTTTACACCCCCTTTTTTCCCGATGGTCAGTGGCCACAGGAAGTTAATGGCCTCAAAAACCAGCCACAGCGCGCTGATGCACCAGGCTGCAGTAAGTGCGGCGCGGACTTCATCCATATGATTCTTCAGTACCAGGTATACAATGAAAGCAGGAATAAATCCGAGTGAAAAGTGACCAAACTGGTTTGCCAGCCATGTATAGGTAAGCGTAACTCCGCGGTAAGAATCCTTACCTCCGAGGTCCGCCTTTAGCTGACGGAACATGTTTCCGCGGGTAATAGTTTTCTTCATGAGCAGTTGGGATAGCAGCGGTTGGATAAATTGAGGGTAAATATAGGAAGTTGACAGAAATAATATATGCTGTTCTTAAAAAAATGCTCCCTGAGCGTATATTTAAGGATATTCGTCCTTTATGAAGAAAATACTCGTTTTTATTTTTTTATCAGCACTCCTGTCAAGTGCAACCGCGCAGGATGCGGTTTATTTATTTGCTTATTTTAAAGATAACGGCCAGGATGGCCTGCACCTGGCGTATAGCCGGGACGGTTATAAATGGCAGGCGCTGAACAACGACCATTCCCTGCTCACCCCTACCGCCGGGGGAGACAAGCTGATGAGGGACCCTTGCATCATCCGCGGGGCAGATGGCCTCTTTCATATGGTATGGACGGTTAGCTGGAAGGAGAAAGGAATAGGCTATGCCTCATCGCCCGATCTACTGCACTGGTCCGTCCAAAAGGAAATTCCCGTAATGGCGCATGAACCCGGGGCACTGAACTGCTGGGCGCCGGAAATCACTTATGATGCCCGTCGCAGGGAATATATGATCTATTGGGCCACCACTATTCCGGGCCGGTTTACCGCCGGCGACACTACCGGCGATGGTAACTATAATCACCGGCTGTATTACGTCACCACGAAAGATTTTCAGCACTTCAGCCCCGCAAAATTGTTGTACGACCAGGGCTTCAATGTTATCGACGCCAGTATAGTTCCGGATAAAGGCCGGTTTATAATGTTCCTGAAAGACGAAACAAAAATGCCTCCGCAGAAAAATATCCGTATTGCCATAAGCAAAACCCTGACCGGTGGCTATGGTAAGCCTTCCCCGCCCATCACGGGCCAATACTGGGCGGAAGGGCCCACCGCACTGCATACCGCCGGTAAATGGATCGTGTATTTTGATAAGTATACCCAACACCGTTATGGTGCTGTAGAATCCACCGATATGAAAACATGGAGGGATGTGTCGGATCAGTTATCCATGCCGGAAGGAATACGGCATGGTACTGTGCTGGCTATTACCGGTAAAGAACTTGAGCGGTTGATGAATGCTAATAACAGGTAATGGTTGCTGCGTTAGCAGTGAGGGGTATTATCAGTGCCCATATTTATTTATTTGCTGCCGGCCCCCGGAAAAAATATCCCGGTGTCGGTTTTGTTCTATTTTCCCGGAGCCCGGCATAGTAGTTTTGAGAAAAAAAGATCATGACAACAGCAAATACCACAAAACAGACCGTACTCGTATTGGGCGGCACCGGTAAAACCGGCAGCAGGGTAGCAGCGCAACTTACAGAAATGGGCTGGCCTGTTCGTATAGGATCACGTTCTGCTGATCCTTCTTTTGCCTGGGAAGATCAATCTACCTGGAAACCGGCCCTGCGAGGTGTACACGCTGTGTATCTCAGCTATCACCCCGATCTGGCCATACCCGGTGCCACGGAAACTATCCGTGCCTTTACTGATGCGGCTGTGAGCAGTGGTGTACAGAAAATAGTATTACTGTCTGGCCGGGGAGAAAAAGAAGCGCAGGCATGCGAGCAGATCATTATGAACAGTGGCATCAGCTGGACAGTAGTGCGGTGCGCCTGGTTCAGCCAGAACTTCAGTGAAGGATACCTGCTGGAGCCGCTGCAGGCCGGCCATGTGGCCCTTCCTGCCGGAAACGTGGCAGAGCCCTTTATTGATGTGGATGATATTGCGGACGTAGCAGTGGCTGCGCTTACAGACGACCGCCATAACGGCGAGCTGTACGAGCTCACCGGCCCCCGGTTGATGACCTTTGAAGCAGCTGTACAGGAAATAGCCAAAGCGGCAGGCAAGCCTATCCGGTATGAAGCCATTTCAACAGACGCCTATAAGGCCATGCTCGTTGAATATAATATCCCCGACGATTTCATTTGGCTGGTTACCTACCTGTTTACTGAAGTACTGGATGGCCGTAATGCCCATCTCAGTGATGGAGTGCAACGTGCATTAGGCCGCGCTCCACGGGATTTTTCCGAATATGCCCGGAAAACAGCCGCTACCGGCGTCTGGAACTAATAAAAAAACAGCGCTGTATTATTCCATACAGCGCTGTTTTTCTATAAACGATAAATGATCATCACTCCCAGGCTGAATAAAACATGGCTCAGGCCCACAGCTGTTACGTACGACACCACCGGAACTGCCGGAGGATTTGGATGAAGCCGGATAAATGCCAGCCACCACCCCATGGCAAAAATGCCGGTTAATAAACCAAGTATAATAGTATAACGAATGGTCAGATCTCCTACACCTGCTTTCCACAGGTAAAAATAGATAAACGCGAAAAATACCCCGATAAGATAATGCAGCATAATACCGGTAACAAGATCAGCCGGTTTATGTGTGAGGCCGCCACCAGCCCTGGTATGATTGGTAACCATGGTCGCAAGTACGCCAACCACCTTGTAATTTTTTCCAGTAATTGCTGTAAGAAGATATAAGGCCCCTGTCATCAGCAGAGTTCCGGATATGCCTGCCGCGATCGCTTTCAGATAAAACATAAGATACGGGTTAGTATATCAATGCCTATCAAATAATAATCCGTTTAGCAATACCACCCTCTGGCTTGCCTTTCTGCCCGGCAGCGATGTACAGGCGCTACATTTTGAGGCGCTGTTTCTCCAATACTGTACATGGTCCCGCTGCAATTACAGCATCACGGCTATCATCCGGCAGGGCATGTAATTTGTGACGCTGGGAGATAGAACAATTTCATCTTTCACTTAAATTTCATTGTTATGGCAGATGATAAAAAAAATGTGGGAAAACAGGATGATATCCGTGTAGACAGCCAGGATCCGTCTGAGGTAGAATACCTGCATCAGCAGTTTCCGGCTAAAACCCACCAGGAAATTAAAGACGCCATTAAAAAGGCTGGCCCTATGCGACAGGATATTATCAACTTCCTGCAGGGTCATTAATGAGAACGGCTCATGGCAGAGAAGACTTCACATAAAAGCTTACTGGAGCAGGCCAGGCAACTGGAGTCGGAGGATGATTTTACTGGCGCCATTGCAAAATATAACGAGGCCCTTTCCAACGATCCGCTCACTATTGCTGCTTACAACCGGTTGATGATCATTTACCGTAAACAAAAGGCGTATAAAAAAGAACTGGATACTATCAACAAAGGGATAAAGTCGCTGGAAGATCATGCGCATCAAACCCGGGCCACCTGGATGAAAGCGCACAGGAAGGCCGCGAAGTTAAGCCAGGCGCTGGCAAAAAGCCTGGGGCAGATAGACGCCAAAGGTAAAATGACCAGCGAGGACCCGGTGATCACCGGCTGGAAGCGCAGGAAAGCGATTGTTTTAAAACGAATGAAGACCCCATGAGTGGATGCCGTATAAAAAGCGTCTTACAGTAATGATGCTGTGAGACGCTTTACATTTTATATTCTTTTTACTGAAGAATTTCTTCCCGGTGCTGTTAGCTGGCAGCGGGCGCCGGATGGCATTGGCTGCTTCAATGGAGCGGTTGGCTTCAATAACCGTTAAAACGCTTACAGAACATGGAGTAAAGGTGATCCTTGCTGAATAACCGGCATAAAGAAAATGGAAGATGACCGGTTCTCGCTTTTTTTTATAACTTTACCGCGTGAGAAAAGCAGTAGCTATATTTCTAATGGCCCTCTACCTGCTGGGCACTACCGAAGCAGGGCAGGTGTTAAAACTGCCACTGCTGGTGGAGCATTATATCAAGCACAAAGGGGAAAGCCCCGGCACTACCATTTTCTCATTCTTTAAAATGCATTATGTAGATCCACAGCCCTACGATGCAGACTATCAGCAGGACATGGAGCTGCCGTTTAAAACCTGCCTGTATTTTTTTACACTTACACCTCCCAGCATATTACCTGTTTTACCGCAACTATCGTTTAAAGTGCCCGCCGAGGCGCCTGTAATGCGGGAGCTAATGAATGACGAAATACCACCCTATCTTCCTTTACACAGCATTTTCCAGCCTCCCCGTGTATAAGGGTGAACATTGTCTTTTCAGCTGGAAAAGATAAAATCCGCGTACATATTTTTATTTCTGAATCACTGTGATGCTGCACATGGTTGCTGCTGCCGTTCACCATACGGCGCAGGCTATCCCTGTGGGCAGCTACGCTGTTGTATTCATGTAGCCCAACAGATAATCATGTTAAATAAGATCATTCATTTTTCCGTCAGGAACAAACTGATCATTCTCCTCTTTGTACTGGCGTTGATCGGCTGGGGCAGTTATTCCGTAACACAGCTGCCTGTTGATGCAGTTCCTGACATCACCAATAACCAGGTGCTGGTGATCACTTCAGCGCCTAGTCTTGGTGCGCCCGATGTGGAGCGGTTCATTACCGTACCCATAGAACAGGCCACCCGTAATGTGCCCGGAATTATTGAGCAACGGAGCTTTTCACGCTTCGGGCTTAGCCTTGTTACCATTGTGTTCAACGATCATACAGATGTATACTGGGCCCGGCAGCAGATCAGTGAACGACTGGGCCAGGTGCGGCCACAAATTCCCCCGGGAATGGGAGATCCGCAGCTGGGGCCTGTTACCACAGGCCTGGGTGAAATATTCCAGTACGTGGTGAAACCCAGGCCGGGCTACGAAGGTAAATACGATCTCACCGCCCTGCGCGATATACAGGACTGGATTGTAAGGCGACAGCTGCTGAGTGTGGAAGGCGTAGCTGATGTGAGCAGCTTTGGCGGTATGGTAAAACAATATGAAGTAGCCATTGACCCTGATAAACTGAGAAGCTTTGGGCTAACGGTAACGGACGTATTTAAATGCCTGCAGGACAATAACCAGAATACCGGCGGCGCCTATATTGAGAAAGGCCCTAACGTGGTTTTTATCCGTAGTGAAGGGCTGGCCAAAAATATGGCAGACATCAGCAACATCGTGGTGAAACAGGTAAGCGGCGGCGTGCCGCTGCTGATAAGGGATGTAGCCACCGTAAAGCAGGGGCATGCCGTAAGGTACGGAGCCACGGTATATAATGATGAGGGCGAAGTAGCCGGCGCAGTGGTGATGATGCTGAAAGGAGAAAACAGCGCCGCCGTAATAAAAGGGATTAAAAACAGGGTGAAGGAAATAGAAAAAACATTGCCGGAAGGTGTGATGATCGATCCCTTCCTGGACCGTACCAAAATGGTAGATAATGCTATTTCCACTGTAGAGCGCAACCTGCTGGAAGGTGCGCTGATAGTGGTATTTGTGCTGGTGATATTTATGGGCAATATCAGGGCAGGCCTGATAGTGGCTTCCGTGATCCCGCTGGCCATGTTATTTGCCATTATCATGATGAACCTGTTTGGCGTAAGCGGGAATCTGATGAGCCTCGGCGCCCTGGATTTTGGCCTGCTGGTAGATGGGGCCGTGATCATTATTGAAGCGGTGATGCATAAGCTTACCAAAGGCGCTGCCTTGAGGGGAACAGCCATGATGACGCAGGAGCAGATGGACAGCGAAGTAGAGACATCTGCGAAAACGATGATGAACAGTGCAGCTTTCGGGCAGATCATCATCCTGATCGTTTATCTCCCTATCCTTTCCCTGCAGGGCATCGAAGGAAAGATGTTCCGGCCTATGGCACAAACGGTATCTTTCGCTATCATCGGTGCATTTATCTTATCACTTACTTATGTGCCGATGATGGGCGCCTTGGTGCTGAATAAAAAGTTAAGTCATAAAGATAGTTTCGCTGATAAGATGATGCGCTCCGTACAGCGGTTTTATGATCCTTTGCTGAAGAAAGCTTTGCGCACGCCCCGCATGGTGGTAGCAATGGCTTTTGTACTATTTGCCGCTGCCATCCCGGTGCTGATGTCGCTGGGCGGTGAATTTATTCCGCAGCTGGAGGAGGGGGATTTTGCAGTAGATACCCGGCTGCTTACAGGTTCTTCTTTAACAACTACCATCAGCACCACGCAACAATCTGCCAGGGTTTTGCTGGATAAATTCCCGGAGGTAGAGAAAGTGGTGACCAAAATAGGCTCCGGTGAAATTCCTACGGATCCTATGCCCATGGAAGCTGCCGATATGATGGTGATACTGAAGCCTAAAAAAGAATGGACCAGCGCATCTTCCTTCCCGGAGCTGGCAGGCAAAATGAGCGCCGCACTGGAGGAGGTACCGGGTATTGCCACCGGCTTCCAGTTCCCTGTGCAGATGCGGTTCAATGAGCTGATGACAGGCGCAAGACAGGATGTGGTGTGCAAGATCTTTGGCGACGACCTGGATACCTTGTCGGCATACGCCGATAAGCTGGGTAAAGTAATCCAATCCATTAACGGCGCTACGGACCTTTACACTGAAACGGTAACCGGTATACCGCAACTGGTGGTTACCTATAACCGCGAAGCCATTGCCCGTTCCGGCGCTTCCATCAACGATATCAACAACACGCTGCAGGCTGCCTATGCGGGCGCAGTAGCCGGACTGGTGTTTGAAGCGGATAAACGGTACGATCTCGTGATCCGTATGGATGAACGGCAACGCCGCGACATCAATGAAATTTCCAACCTGCAGATAGGGCTTCCGGGCGGGCAACAGGTGCCCCTTCATATGCTGGCCACCATTGAGCTGCAGGATGGCCCTTACCAGATCCAGCGGGAAGATGCCCGGAGACGTATCACGGTAGGGTTTAACGTAAGGGGAAGGGATGTTCAGAGCATTGTGCAGGAGCTGCAGCATAAAGTAGGCAGCCGTGTGAAGTTCCCTTCCGGTTATTACGTCACTTATGGAGGGCAGTACGAGAACCTGCAACATGCTACCCGGCGCCTGGGCATCGCTTTGCCGGTGGCCCTGCTCCTGATTTTCCTGTTGTTGTTTTTCGCTTTCCACAACCTGAAGTACTGTGTGCTTATCTTCTCCGCTATTCCCTTATCCGCTATAGGAGGAATATTGGCGATCTGGCTGAGAGGAATGCCTTTCAGTATTTCTGCCGGTGTAGGTTTTATTGCGCTCTTTGGCGTAGCCGTATTAAACGGGATTGTGTTAATAGGAGAAATGAATCAATTGAAAAAAGACGGTATGACGGATACAATGCAGATCATTTTAAGGGCCACGCATGACCGGCTCCGGCCCGTGCTGATGACCGCCACTGTAGCCTCGCTGGGCTTCCTGCCCATGGCGCTGAGCCAGGGCGCCGGAGCAGAAGTGCAACGGCCGCTGGCCACTGTAGTGATAGGCGGGCTTATTACTGCTACCATGCTTACCCTGTTGGTGTTGCCCTGCCTGTATTACCTGGCGGAAAAGGGCTGGAAACGGCCAACAATAAAACCGGTGACGGTATTATTATTGCTGCTGGCCTGCCCCGGTATGCTCAGGGCGCAGGAAGCCAAACCGCTTTCCCTGCAGCAGGCGCTTCATATAGCAACGGAACAGAACCGGCAGATTGCGCTGGGCCGTTTACAGGAATCTTACTACGAAGCATTGCGGCATTCATCTGTAGATCCTGCCAGGACTACAGTTACAGGTGAACTGGGAAATATTAACAGCATTTCCTTTGATAATAAGTTTACCATCTCTCAGGGATTTTCCCTTCCCGCCCTTTACAAAAAACAGAAGAACGTTTTTGAACAGGAATGGCTGGCGGCAAAATGGCAAACTACTTTACAGAAAGCGGAGATTATCCGTCTGGTGAAACAGGCCTACCTGCAGTTACAGTATCTCAACAGCAGGCGCCTACTATTGGAAAAAATGGACAGCACCTATTCGCGGTACACGAAGGTAGCCGCCCTGCGTTTTGAAAAGGGAGAAACCAACCTGCTCGAAAAAACAGCACTGGAGAACCAGGCCAACCAGCTGAAGATGCTGCTCCGGATGACCAATGCCGATGAGAAGGTAGCCGGTGTTCAACTGGCTGCATTATTGAATGAGCGCGGTGTTATAACGGCTACGGATACACTGAGCGCCAATGTGGTGCTCTATGATACCACGTTGCTGGCACAGCATCCTGTATTGCAGCTTTACCAGCAGCAGGAGCGCATTGCGGCGGGGAATACCCGCCTTGAAAAAGCAAAGCTGCTGCCCGACTGGAACCTGGGTTATTCCAATCAATCGCTTATCGGCTGGCAGATGGACAAGCAGCAGGTGGATCATTATTATGGACCCGGCTCCCGCTTTTCTACGGTGCAGGTAGGCGTAGGTATCCCCATTTTTGCCAGGGCGCAGCATGCAAAAGTAAAAGCGGCTGCCCGTATGGAAGATATTGCGGCGCTGTCGCTGGAAGTAGCGGCTACAAAGCTATGGGCGCAGCTGCAGCAAAACCACAGCGAATACCTGAAGTACCAGCAGGCGGTCGATTACTACGCCGGCAGCGCGTTGCCGCAGGCAGATGTTATGATAAGGACTGCTAATCTTACCTATAAGAACGGAGAAATTGGTTATATAGAATGGGGTACGCTGATAAATAATGCTGTTACCCTGCAGAGCGAATACCTTGACGCAGTGAAGGAACTGAACCTGCGCAAAATTGAACTTGAATATTTATTGTCATCCAATCAAAATTAGTGGCATGAAAAGGTTATTGATATATAGTTTAGTAATGGTGGCAGGGATGTCCTGCAAACCAAAAGCAGAAACGCCGGGAGAGCCGAAGACGGGGACGGAGGCAACGGGGCAGAATATAGTGAGGCTCGACAGCCTGCAAAAGAAAAATGCAGGCATTGCAACAGCTACTGCCCGGGAAGGTACCACCCATGCTACTGTGCGTGCCAGCGGCTCGGTGGATGTGCCTCCTCAAAGCCTGATCTCCGTGAGCTTCCCCCTGGGAGGCTACCTGAAAAGCACGTCGCTGCTGCCGGGCTCACCGGTGTCGAAAGGCCAGGTGATTGCAGTGATGGAAGACCCGGCTTATGTACAGCTGCAGCAGGATTACCTGACGGCAAAGGCCAGGATGCAATACCTGGCAACGGATATGCAGCGGCAAAAAGAACTGAGCGAGGCAGATGCCACCAGTAAAAAGAGTTACCAGTTATCGCTCAGTGAATACAACACGCAGGAGGTACTGATACAATCCCTGGCTGCAAAACTGCGTATCATTCATATTAATCCTGATAAGCTCAGTCCCGGCACTATCTCCGGTATTGTGCCCATTTATGCGCCTATCAATGGTTATGTGAGCAAGGTGAATGTGAACATCGGTAAGTATGTGAATCCGGCCGATGTATTATTTGAACTGGTGAACCCCGACGATATTCATGCTGCCATCACCGTATTTGAAAAAAATATCAATTCCTTTCATAAAGGGATGCATGGTAAGGTAAGCCTGGTAGATAAGCCCGACGAATGGTACGATGTGGAAACCATACTGGTAACCCGTAATGTGGATGAAAACCGCAGTGGCGTGCTACATTGTCATTTTGAGAAACAGATGCTGCACCTGTTGCCGGGCATGTTCCTGAATGCTGTGTTTGAGCTGGATAACAAGCCCGCTGCCATTGTACCGGAAGACGCGCTGGTGCGTTACAACGGGAAGGAATATGTATTTACCACCACCGATGAAAACAGCTTTCACCTGGTGCAGGTAACAGCCGGCGACAGGGAGAATGGTAATGTAGCGCTGATGCCGGACAGTGTCAACTGGCTGAAAACAAAGATCGTTGTAAAGGGCGCATATGCCCTGCTGGGAAAATTGAAGAACAAAATGGAAGATTAGTGATAACTTAGACCAGACCATCTCTGTAAAAATGGAAACAAATAAAGCAGCTGTTTTACTGGAGCAATTCAATAAAACCATTGATATATGGATCAATCACCTCAATGACTATACGTTGGATATGCTGCGCCGTAAACCCGGTGAAAATTCCTGGTCGCTGGGACAGGTATACCTGCACATTATAGAAGACACCGCCTGGTTTGTGGAACAAATGCATACTTGCCTGCTGCTCAGCAATGCCAACAGTGAAAAGGAAATGCATGAGGATGCCAAAGCGATATTCGCCAATAATGCGTTTCCTGATGCATTGATGGAGAATCCTTCCAATGACCCGGATTCAAGACAGCCAAAGGATAAGGAAGAACTATTACAGGGCCTCACAGATATAAAAGAGGAGGTGAATGCACTGTATTCGGTGGACCATCCACAGGCGGACGGAAAGACCGAGCATCCGGGATTGCATTTTTTTAATTTGCTGGAATGGCTTCAGTTTGCAGAGATGCATATGAGGCATCATTTGCGCCAGAAGCAGCGGATCGATGAGAAACTGTTCAGGTAAAACGGCGAAGTATTTATGCTTCACCCGCCAGGATCTCCACTTCTTCCGGGATAACAAAAAACAGCACGCATCCCGTTTGGCTGGTAACAGAGTGCCGGAATCCGGGCGGCGTGTAGAGGTAGTCGCCCTCCCGCAGGGTGGCATGTTCCAGTACAGCGTCGCCGCTTAGCACAAAGATCTCTTCGCCCCCGGGATGGTTATGATAAGGGTAATGGGCGCCGGGCTCAAATTTGAGCAGGATGGTTTTGGAGCGCCCGGAGACTTCATCATACCGGAGCGATTTTACAAATATGCCTTTATAGTGGATGTTTTTTTCCACGAGGGGCTGCCATTCAGCCTGGTTGCTTCTGGTGATGTAGTGATTGATATCTGTATTCATAACTTTGTATTTATTTATACAAAGATGGGTTTTATAACGGGCCCTGGGAATAGACAATCCTGCAAAAAACATGTAATATTTACAGGGAGCCTTGTTCTTTATACAGTTTTGGGGAGATCCCTGTTTGTTTTTTGAAGAAATTGGAAAAATAGAAGGGGTCGTTGAAACCGAGCTTATATGCCACTTCTTTTACTGTAAGATCGCCATAGGTAAGCAGCCGCTTTGCCTCAGCAGTAACAAGACCGTAGATCACGTTCTGGGCAGTTTTCCCCGCATGAAGCTTTGCCTGCTCATTGAGCTTTGCTTCCGTAGTGCCCAGTAGGGCGGCGAATTGTGCAAGGCTATAATTATGCTCAAAATTATTTCTCACTGCCTCCAGGAATTTCAGGAACAATGCTTCCGGTTTCCAGATCTCATCACCGCGTTTCACCTTTGACCGGTTGATGGATACCAGTATTAATGCCACACGGCTATGCACGGATATAAGGTACTGGTAAGGCTGCTCCGTTAATTCATTCCTGATCAGCGCCAATTGCTCCTCTATGATATCCTTATCCACAGGAATTACCTCGTTCATGGCGAAGTGACAGAAAAGCCCGTTGTGAAAGATCAGCTCTATATCGTTATCATCTTTACAGAAAAAATCCAGTGTAAATTCAAGTATGTATCCCCTGGCTTCAGATCCCGGTACTATATGATGGATCTGGCCGGAGGTAATGGTGATCACATCGCCGGGATGGAGCACAAAAGGAGTATGATCTACCTGTACATCCAGTTTCCCGGCAGCACAATATACCAGCACATATTTCATGATGCGTTGGGGGCTGGCGGGAAGCTTGGCTGGGTTAAGGTTTTTTATTTCAATCATTTGCCTGGTTGTGTAGCTGAAGGTAAGATTTTAAGTTTCTTGTTCCAATATTTTCTGAACGCATTTCCAGTGCGTATTAAAGGATGATTTTTATAGCGACATATTTTTTATTGAGAACCCCAAAAACATATCAAAATGACATTTGAAAACGTGATTGCATTGAAGGGCACTGCTGGCACAGCAGATGGAGAGCTTGCCTATCTATTAGGATATACCAACCGCGGAGACGGTGGTGGCGGCACATTTTACTGGGATAGTACTTCGGGTTTAACAGACAATGGAGGGACAATATTTGAAGTGTCTCCATCCACTCCCGGCAGATGGATCAGGAATATTGACGGCAATATTATAAATGTGCTGTGGTTCGGCGCTTCAGGGAACCCTGCCCAGAATTCAACGACGGCGCTTCAGAATGCAGTTGCCGTGGCAAATGCATATTCTGTCACATCACCTGATCCGGGGACTTCTTATTATGGAAATAAGCCCACATTGTATTTTCCCCGGGGCGACAGGTATACATGTACTTCTACATTAAATATTGATGCCGGCGTAAATGTGGAAATGGAGGCCCCTGTGAACTTTGTTGATCCAACTGATTCCCTGCCCGGAATGGTGATAGGAAGCGACAGCACCAGCAATGCTTCTGTAAACCTGAATATCCGGATTGTAAAAGGAGCATTGTCGGCATGGACAAACGAAAACTGTGTAGGGGTTAAGCTGTTCAATCTTATGGCATCGAGGGTTAATCTTGAGTTTATCAGTTCCTTTACTATTAATGTACAGCTTATTGGTAGCATCCAATGCGCCTATAACAGAGTGGGCATTGGTACATTACAGGATAGCAAGGTACAGCTTGATTTGCTGGCTACAAGCGTGGATGGGTTTTGTAACGAAAATGTGTTTACCGGAGGAAGATTTACCGTCAGTTCCATCAGTGATCTGTCAACCAGGTCCCGGTATGGCGTACGGATAGGTATGTCGGGAACAACAAAGCATACTCCCAACAATAACGTATTCTATAAGCCCAGTTTTGAATTGAGTGCATCATCTATCACAAATCCGGCAACCACAGAGTGCCGTGCAGTACTGATTAATCACGGTATTAATAATCGTATTTGGGATGCCAGGAATGAGAACAGCGGAAAGTGCTCACTAAAGATCACCGGTAATAGATCTGTACAAAACAGTGTATATATAGGATATACTGATTTATCTGCTGCGGATGTGAATAATGCGGCTATTCAAATAGAGGATGGAAGTGATCTTGGCAATAACAGGGTGGCTAACTATCCCAATTATTATAATGATGCCGTCAATAATGGTAATTGCTGGCAATCGCTTTTCCTGCCGTTGAACATTAATAAGTATAATGCCACTACTTACTTTTTCAGGGGACTACATTGTGCCGATAAAGCCAGTAGCGCTGTGCTTCCATCACGGCTCGTTGCGGCAACCACCGCCAATTACGTGGAAATATCAGGCAACACAGGTATTGGTGTTTTTGTGGGAACCACAACTTCAAAGAAGTTTATTATAAGAAAAAGCGTGGATGCCGGTTTTGGAGGAAGGGTATGTGTCGTATGTTACGATAGTGCAGGCAATATCCTTACACCGGTTATCGGGACCAATCTTTTTTCCCCACATTTGTCGATAGTAAATACAACCCAGTTTGGCGGTTGTTACCTGAATAACGTTGATGTCGAATATGCCTCTTCTTTTACTGTGGCAGATAATGTGGCCTCCATTAGGGTCATATTAACATCGGGTACAGCCAATTTGAGGATACGGTCGTTTTCAATTGCTACCCTGGATTTTTCACAAATAACGGCTTATACCGGCCTGGAAGCGTCTGGAATTGATCACAACCTATCCTATGCGGCAATAGCGCCTACTGAGGTGAAACCCAAGGGAACCATTATTTACAACGACTGGAGCTTAACCGGGGGGCACCTTTGCTGGAGAAATACAAACGGAGGCACCACCTGGATGCAACTGTAAGTAAAGAACCGGATAATGTATCAGGACCCGCTTTCAGCAGGCATTGGTACGTTATCCGGTTCCTGCCCGTAAAAGGAGTTTATAAGACTGCAAAAAATAAGATCCCCTCATTTTACAGCTACTAAAAAATTATCACTAATTTTCCACAAAAAACCGCCCATGCGTTCTCTGCTCAAACTATGCCTGTTCCTGTTTATCGCTCTGCCGGCTATGGCCCAGAAACCCGCTAATGAACTACACTTTACCAGCAGCCAGCAACAGCTGATCACCGTGTACAAAGGCACCATTTTCGTAAATGGTAATAAAGCTTTTGTGCTTCATGAAGACATTATCAACTACAAAAGTAAACGCAACCGCCTGGTGGAAAACGGAAAAACCGTTTTTCTTTTCCTGGAAGTAAATGGAGCCCCGAAGAAAAATAAAATGTATGTATTCAATATAGACCACTCCCTGGCTGATTCTCTGCTGACAGCAATAAGCTCTGATGTAAAGGACTGGGACCGCGACGGCAACCTGGAATTCGGTGGAGCCGATCTCACCGATACCTATCCTTCTCCCGACTCTATGTATTACATCTCCTCAAAATTCTATGAAATTAAAAAAGGGAAAATTACCTATGACGCGGAGCTGACCGAAACAACGGATAAAAAGGCCAATGGTGTTTTCGTGGCCAACCCGGCGAGCGGCCTGGTGATTCCCAAAGGGAAGAAACGTTGATTTGAGCGAAGGGTATCGCCTTCGGCGATTGTCTTGGAGCAGGATTACGCTGATTAAAATGATTAGTTTGATTTTATTTGTGGATTTTGAATCCGTAAACAGGAGGAGATTTCCTGTGATTTTGAACCTGTATGCAGCAAGAACTTCATGCGATTTTTAAACCTGTAAGCAGGACAAATTTCAGATAAAACATGATTAATCAAAGCCTGCCCTTCTCATCAGAATAATGTTCTGCTGTTTTTTTGAGTGCACCGCCAAAATGATACTTTAACAGGAGGAATACCCGCCTGCTATCCCTTGTATTTTTTAAATGGTAGTGAATAAGATCCGTTACAGCCACCGATTTCATCCGGTCGCTGAAAAAGAGATCGGTGAAAGTAAGGGTGGCGGTAAAACGTTTGGCCAGGAATTTTTTGCTGATGCCGCCGTCGAAGGAAAAGCTCTCAAACGATCTCATATATCCCTCCGGCTCTCCTGTACTGTAACGGGCCGACAGCTCCATTGTTACCTCCCATGGCAGCGTAAATTGCTGGTTCAGAATTGCATTACCGGAGAAGCGTTTATTGATCCTGGAAGCCCCACCGGAAACCGGTAAGGGCAGCTCGTTATAGGCGCCGTTAAGGAGGCCTGTTATTTCCCAGGAACCACATACGCTTACCGGCAATATCAGGCCGAGATCCCAGCGTTTACTGTAAGGGAAGTTGTTGTCGCGGCTAATGATAAGCCCATCAGCCTGTTGCACCAGCTCTTTCAGGATCACTTCCCTTGTGCGCGAATAACCCAGCTGCAAAACATATTTTCCCAGCAGGGTATAGGTCAGCATGGTATTCCAGCTGAAGGCGGGTTTTAAACCCGGTGTGCCGCTGGTGTAATAATTGGCATCATAAAACCATTTGGTAGGGTTCAGATCTGTATACGATGGGCGGTTGATCCGCCGGGCAACGGAAAGCTCCAGCTGGTGTTTGGAGCCTAGCTGCCGGGTGAGTGAAAGCGTGGGAAACAGACTGGCATAATTCCATGCACTATCCAGCTCCCTGCTGTTTTGCCCCGCCACGGTATGTTCCAGCCGTAATCCCAGGTCGAGGCTGGTATGCTGCCATTTTTTTTGCCCGCTCACATATGCGGAAAGCAGTTGCTCGTTGTACCGGAAGGAACCGGTTTGTGTATCGTCCGGCTCAAAAACAGCACCGGTATAATTCCAGTAGCGGATGGGATTATTTACCCGGGCTGTGGTAAATTTAAGACCGGTTTTTAGTGTGACAGGCTTCAACGGAAGCGCGGCATCCATCCTTGCGGAAAAGATATCAATATATATCGGCTGACTGAATTTGAAACGAGTGCTGTTTAGAAGATCTTCGTGAATGATATCTGTAAAACGGGTACTTACTTCTCCGTCGGAGTTATTGCTGTAGCGGATATAATCTGCGTCAACCGAAATACTTTTCCCGGAGCTGTCTGCCAGGTAGCTGTACCTGCTGTGTAAAGTATTGTAGTAGTAAGGCTCTTCGGCTTGAATAAAAGACTGGGATCTGTACCGGGGCCCATTCATATCGCTGAGAACTGCATTACTTTCGCTGTTCAGTTTCCAATTGTCGAGGTAGCCGTCAAAAGAAAATTCAAGCGCACTTTTTTTACTGATGTTCCAGTCGGTTCCCAGTTTATAAGTATAGAAAACTGTTTTAACAGGTCGGTCTGAAGCCCTGTCGTACCGCAGCTTTTCGTTGTCGTAGCTGGTGTAGCTGCTTGCTTCGTTGAGTGAATACCGGTGTTTGGAGCTGATATCCAGTGAGCCGTATATATTCATCCTGCCGGTATTGTAGTTGCCGCCAATATTATTGGTAAAGAAAGTATTCTTATTGCTTTTACCAATGCCGCTGGCTACATCAAAGGCATAGCCGGCCGATTTTTGTTTTTTAGTAGTGATACTTATCGTACCTGCGTTGCCGTTAGCATCCATGTCTGATGTAGAGGTGGGCATGATCTCCACCCGGGCGATGTTATCTGCCGGCATTCCTGATAACATATTTGCCAGCTGGTCTTTGGAGAGATAGGTAGGCTTACCGTCGATGATCACATTGATGCCGGAAGAGCCACGCATCAGGAGCTGCCCGTTCTGATCAGCGCTGATACCGGGCAGCCTTTTCAGCATATCAAGCACTGATACACCGGGAGTGGCAGCGCTTTGTGACAGGTTTACGATAAGCTTGCCTCCACTTTGCTGCAGCACCGGCTTCCTGCCGGCCACCCTTATTTCTCCCAGCTTCGTACTGCTGGCTGTTAATACCTGCTGGCCGATACTTACCGGAGATGGTGTTAAAGAAAGTTCTTTCAGCAGCTCACGGTAACCTATACACGTTATTTTGAGCAGGTATTTACCTGGCGTCGCAGAAAGGGAAAACATGCCTGTACTGTCGCTTTGCGCCTGTGTTACCACATGCCGGCCGGTTAAATGTATCAACCCAATGGAAGCAAATGGAACAGGCGCATTTTGCTCATCTGTAACTTTACCGCTCACCATAATGCTTTGCGCCGGCAGGTTTGTGACGCTGCAAATGAAAAACAGGAGACAGGTAAACAGGCTTTTCATGAATAGATCTTCTTTCTGAAATTATATAAAGACAAAAAGGAAAGTAATCCCGTAAAGCCAACCAGTGAAATAATGCATGGCCATATTTTACCGTTGTTATCCCCGTAATAGCGCTTTAGTTTAAACTGGCTCCAGTCTATACTTTCAACAGGTTGCTCCCGGAAAATGGACGGGTAGAAATATAAACGCAGCTGCTCATGATAATGCCTGAGCGCCTGCTGGAATTGCAGGTGCTGCTGCAGATCTGATCCTGCTATGCCATTAAGCGCCAGCTGTGTTTGAATACCAGGCAGGATAAACGCAGCCATGTCGGTAAACCGGCTTCTTTGCTGCAGCTTCCGGTTCATAGCCTGTGCGCCTGTAGCAGCCTGGTCATCGCCGTTTTGCTGCATGGCAAAATACCAGTACCAGCTGAATGCCTGTTCCTGGGGAAAAGGATATTTTTTAAACTGTGGATAATGTTTGTAAAACGAATTGAGGGCAACACTTTTATCCATATCCCATTTTTCATGATATCCTTCTCTTTGCATCACCACTGTTTCCAGGGCTTCCGGAACGGGGTATTGCCGGGTAAGCCAAACATTTACAATAGCAGGGGCAAGAATATTGAGCACTACCCCAAAGGAAATGAGGCTCACTGCATTAAAGCTGGAAGATTTCCCCAGTGAGATGATCCAGAAGGAGAGCGAGAACCAGAACAACAGGTACAGGCTCAGTACTACGATCACAGCCAGCAGTCGCCCATCGACAGCGAGTTGCAGGTATACGGCGGCTATGGCCATCAGTACCAGTGCTGCCAGGTATACGGCCGTCATTCTTACCAGGAACTTCCGCCATATTACTTTTAACGGAACGGTGGATTGTGAACGGAGCAATCCCCATACGCCGGATTCCTGCTCTCCTGAAAGCAGGTTATAACTGAATGCAATAATGACCAGCGGGAATATGAAAATAAACACAAAGGCCAGGTCCATATTACCCAGCAGCAGTGTAGAAGGATTATTAAGGTCGGTGTCGTATAACTGTCCTTCCAGCCCCAGTGTGGTTACCCCGATAAGATATGGATTGATGTCGCGCTGCCCGTTGGAGAATGCCGCCCAGTTGCGTGGCATATTGGCCATCTGGAATTTGTTGTGATACAGCGTTAGTCCCAGTTCTTTACCAAAGTATTTAATATTCCTGGCGGTGTTTTCGGTTTGCAGTTTTTCCGCTTTGGCAATCACTTTTTTTTGTCTCTCTATAAAATCTTTTCCAAAATACAACCCGGCAAGCCCGCTCACCAACAGGATCAATAACCCTGTGATCACTGTTTTATTCCTGAAAAAGATCTTACTTTCCAGTTGATATATCCGTTGATTCATATATACTGTTATAAAGTTTTAACCCATTTTGATGATAGCAGTATCCCGCCCAGCAGTACCAGCAGCCAGCAAAGCAAAGAGAGGATGGTACTGGTATGATGGGAAATGACCTGTTCCACCGGTTTAAATACATATTTGAAGTCGGCCTGCTCCGCCCAATGGCTGCGACTGATCGTTAAAGGGTTATCTTTTTCTCCCGGGGGAATATTGCTGATCTTTTCTTTCTGCAGTTTGTTCATGCGCTGTGCAAGTCCGTAGCGATAGGCTTCCGCCTGGTCCTGGAAGTCGGCATAGGTATTAAAATCCGAGGCGGTGAGCGCCATGGATAGATGTTTAATGGCCAGGAAGGGGTTCAGGTAGCCGGCGGCCACCCCAAAGCTGTTTTGCTGTTCAAAGGTGTGCATCAACGCTTTCTGATGCCGGTTGTAAATGGCGGCGGAGATCCTTTCTCCTTCTGCCATTACATAGCCCCCATAATTAAATGGCAGTTGCTTTACATCGGTTACGTTGTATTGCCTTAACACATTCTCCCTGAATTTTGCATAGTGCGGATCATCGGGATTGTGGCTGTCGCCCTGCTGGTGAAGGTCCGACTCAATAGCGGCGGCGAACTCGATTTTTGACGGCGATGGATATGCTTTAACGCCGATTGCCTGTGTAATCCTGGGCATCACGATAGTAAAGAACACCCAGCATGCCAGCAGGGTGGTAAGCGCGGCCCTTGATGTTTTGTGCAGGGCAGAAGCCACTACGGCAATGCCGGCGCAAATGATGAAGTATACCGCATAAGCAAGTATGAGTAAAGCAAGACGGGTAGCGGCATCGTTGGTTACCTGCCAGTGGCTGAGCATGGCCCAGAGGAAAATGGTAAGCAGGATCACCGGGATGAACAGCGTGAAGCTAACGGCCACAATGCCTGTCATCTTCCCCAGTAACAATGTTCTCCAGCTTACGCCCTGGCAAAGCAATATTTTTAATGTGCCGCTTTCCCGCTCTGCGGAAATGCTGTTATAGCCAAGGAAAAAGATCAGCAGTGGCACCAGCAGTTGCAGCACCATGGCCACGCTCATTTCCCCGAAACGAAGCATGCCATTGGAGAAACCGGCTTCACTGAAATTAACGGTGTTTTGCTTGTGCGCCTCCAGAAAAATGGATACGCCGGCAAAGCTTTCAATGCCAAAATCAAAGAAGCTCAGTTCATGCTTGTCACGGAAAGCAAGATAGCCGTAATGCGCCATGCGGTGCGGATGCTTATCCGGTTTGGCCAGCCATTGCTGGCGCACGATCTGTTTGTACTTCAGCCGTTGTCCGTTCTGGATGTTGAAGTTCTGCCACCCCGTATAAGTGGCCATGCACAGTGCCAGTCCGAGGATCAGCGTCAGGGCGGTAGTAGCTTTGTTCCTGAAGGCTGCTTTCCAGGTGCTGGCGGCAATCAGCAATATTGTTCTCATGCAATTGGTTTTTCCTGTTAAAATTTATACGTGGCGTTGAACATTACGCTTCTCGGGGAACCGGGAAACAAGCGCAGGTAATTCTGCGCGCCTATCCAGTAAGTTTTGTTCAGGATATTATTCACGTTTACAGCCAGCTGTATCCTTGTTTTAGCCGGGCTATAGTATACAGCGGCATCCAGTAGGGTATATGCCGGCAGTGTAAAGTCGCGGATATACCAGGGCAGTTTGTTGCCGCTGTATTGAACGCCGGCGCCGAAGCCAATGCCTTTCAGCAGCCGGTGCTGGTTCAGGTCGTAACGGGTCCACAGGCTACCGCTGTGTTTGGGCGTGTTTTGTACGCGCGTACCTTTTAGTTTTGGGTCGGCATCATCTATGATCACAGCATCAACAAAACTGTATCCCGCGTTGAACTGCCAGTTGGACATAATAAAGCCGGATGCTTCCAGTTCTGCGCCGCGGCTACGCTGGGCACCGCGTTCCACGAGGCGGTTTACATCTTCAGGATCGTTGGCGTTCATGAGCAGGTTCTTTTGATTAATTTCAAACACGGCGATGTTCACCATCAAAAGATTATTCAGCCAGGTCGATTTTGCCCCGATCTCTTTCAGATCGCTTTCCAGTGGTTTATAGTTGGTGCCTGCCGGTGGCGGCACTATTACCAGTGTGGAGGTATTGCCCTGGGGCTGATAGCCACGGAGGTAAGTACCGTACAGGTTTATAGCAGGGGAGATGGCATAGGTAAGCCCTATCCTGGGCAGCAGTTTTTGCTGCGAGATCTTTTTTTCTGCAGTAAGCTTATAATTGCTGATGTCCTCGTACCATTCCTGCCGCAGGCCCAGCGTAAGGGTGAGCCGCTCATAGTTCACCTGGTCCTGCACGTATACGCCGTTCACGAGGTAGTATGCGGGCGGAATTTCTGTCTTATTAAAAATATAATCACTCAGGTTACGGATGGTATAGCTGGGATTGGCCAGGTTAAAGTGATCTACATTCGGCATTGGTGCATTAATGCCGTTAATGGTTTTGAAAAGATAGAGCTCTTTCTTTGCAGGATCATATTTAGTGGCGATGGTGCCGTCTTTCAGCCGGTAACCCTGTGCGGAGTTTTCCCCGCCGCCCCTGTACTTTTGCGTGGTAATACGGTCGTATCCTGCTACAATTTTATGATGCAGCACGCCGGTGTTGATATTGATACTAAAGTAGGCGCTGAGGTTATCGGTGTTCCATTTCTGTTGCCGTTGTACTGCGCGCATGCCAGCCAGCGTTGGGATGGGGGCATTGTTTTCATCCACTGCAAAAGCATTGGTGGTGCGGTGTTCCAAGAGGTCTTCATTCCAGGTTTGCTTCATATAGGCAACATTGAATATCACTTTGGAGCTGAAAGCATGAGATCCGTTGATCATGAGCATGAGGTCCTGCGTATTGAAATGATCATTGCTGCCACCCATATTAAAAGTGATGGGGGTGCTGTTCAGGTCTGTTTTTCCTGCTACAGCGCCGAATATCGCCTGGCCGCGGTCCAGCCTGGAGTTGCTGTTGTTCATCACTAACTCCACATTAAGACTGGTACTTTGATTGGGCACATAGGAGAACGACGGTGATATGAGATAGGCTCTTTTATATTGCAGGTCGCGGAAGCTTTTACTGTTTTCATATCCCACATTGAGCCGGTACAGCAATGTTTTTTCCTGGTTCAGCGGTCCCGTGAAATCCAGCGCTGCGCGGATGGTGCTGAAACTGCCGGTAGAAATGCTTACTTCCTTCCTGCTTTCCCGGAGCGGTTTTTTGGTCACCATATTGATGCTGCCCCCGGGGTCTACACTGGAGAATGTAGCGCTGGCAGGTCCTTTGATCACCTCAATACGTTCCAGGTTATTAGTGAGCGGCTGGTTGAAAAAATATTGCCGGGTACGCATACCGTTAATGATAGCGCCTTCTTCATTCTGGCTGATGCCACGTATAGAGAATTGGTTGTAGTAACTGCTTTGCGAAACGGCGGTTACATTTTTTACCGCATCGGCCAGTGTGAATGCCTGCCGGTCGGCAATCAGCTCTTTTGATACGGAGGAAATGGCCTGTGGAATATCTTTGTTGGGAGCCGCGATCTTTGTGGCGGAAAAGGAATAATCACCGTAATATTTCTGTGCGTTGGTACCGATGATCTCCACGGTCTGCAACGCTGTACTGGCCACGGAGAGCATTACAGGCGGCAGTTCCATGGAAGCCTGCAACTGATAGTTTTTAGTAAAGGTATTTAAGCCCGCAGCGCTTACATGTATGGTATAATCGCCGGGATATGGCAGGATGAGCTGGAATCTGCCGGAAGAATCGGTGACTGTATTCAACCGGTTGGCGCCACTTTTCATGGTAATAATGGCATTACTTACGGGTTGCTGTTGCGTGTTTGTTACAGCTCCACTCACCCTTGTTTGCGCCCCTGTATGTAATGAAAAGAGCATAAGGGCTGCGGCCAGGAAAATATTTCCGGCAATTGGAAAAGAATAAAAAAGTTTCATGAGTTAGTTGGCTAAATGGTTTCCAGGTATAATTCCTGCAGATCGCGGGCATTGATATCGCCTGCGTTTAAAGTGTGCACCAGCTGGCCTTTGCGCATGATGCCGATATGTGTGCCCACATTCACGGCATTGAATATATCATGCGTGGCCATCAGTACTGATTTGCCCTGTTGCCCCAGTTCCCGGACCAGGCCGGTGAATTCGTCGGTGGCTTTGGGATCCAGTCCGCTGGTGGGCTCATCCATGAGGATCACATCTGCATTTTTAGCCAGCGCTATGGCGATGCCTACTTTTTGTCGCATCCCTTTACTGAAACCGGAGAGGCGCTTATCATGGGCTTCGGCTTGTAAGCCGCAGCCGGAGAGGAATTGCTCCAGCCGGGATTTATCGTATTTAAAACCTGCCAGCCGGCTGAAGTAGTCGAGGTTTTCAACGGCAGTAAGACTACCATACAGCATCACCACTTCCGGGATATAGGCCAGGTACCTGCGGGTGTCGCCTTCGCCGGGGCGCACTTCCTGTTGATGGATCATTACCTTTCCCGATGTAGGAGCGGTAAAACCCAGGAACAGGTTGATGGTAGTGGTTTTGCCCGCGCCGTTCTGGCCCAGCAGGCAGTAGATTTCCCCTGGTTTAACTTCCAGGTTGAGATTGTCCAGCGCCACGTGCGACTGGTAATGTTTTGATAAGGATATTGCCTGAAGCATAGAAAAAGAATATAAGCAGTGGTACGCCTTCCGGACGGAGAGCGCATAAAATCGGTAAGAGGATGCAGCTACAGCAGGTACATCCAACAAAAAAAATCAGCAGGAAACAGGAGGCCCTTTATTAGCGCAGGCCAGCAGGTAGCTGGAATAGGCCTGTACGCGGAAAAGCGAAGCAGCAGCTTTTTTTACCGGTGAAATGAAAACCGGTTGAGGCCATTGCGTGGGTAGGAAGTCGTGCGACTGATGCTTCACCAGGTCGCATAACTTACATGCTATGTGAAACGTATTAAATTGATAATTCCCGTTGTCCGCATATTGCTGTTCCGTTCTTCCATCATTACAATGATGATGATGGAAAGCCTCTATCAGCGGGGTGCTCAGGAAAATAAGCAATAGGAATACCGCTCCAATCCTGGAGAATATCTGAAAGCGGTATTTTTGTTTCGTGTTCAAAATTGCAACGAAGTTACAATTTTTGATAAAAAGGTTGCGTTTTATTTTAAAAAAAACATGTCATGGTTCTTGGATCAGGAGGCTGATAAAGCCTGCCGGTATGCTGTTAGGCTAATTCCCTTTTGTTTTTTAAAAAACTTGTTCAGGTGGCTTCCATCGGCAAATCCGAATTCATCAGCCAGTTCATTGATCCGCAGATCACTGAATTTTAACCGCCATTCAATCAGCCTGATTTTGTAACCGCTTATGAATTGTTGTATGGTTTCGCCGCATTGTTTTTTAAAGTAAACGCCCAGGTAGGTTTCGGAAATGCCAAAAGCATTGCCAATAGCCGTGGCCGTTAGCTGGGAGGGAGTAAAAATATTCCGTTCAATATGGTTAATGATCTCAAGGATCCGTTTATCTGTATTGTCGCGTACATTGCCCGGCCTTAGTTTGGCTATATTCCTGGCCGCAATCACGATCAGCGCATTCACCAGGTTCATTTCCAGGTCCTGCTGGTACGCCCCGCCCAGCTTTATACCATACAGCAGGGAGTTTACAAGCATTTCAACCAGGCGGCTGTCGTCTTTACACCTCATCACGCATCCTGATAGTTTAGTGGCATAAAAGAGCAGGCATTCCAGGTGATGGATACTTTTCCAGGGATAAGTGCGCACATAGCTTTCACTGAAGCGGATCAGGAGGAATTCCGTCGTTTCCGCTATCTCGAAATGGTGGCGGTCGTCCGGGGTGAGCAGCAACAGGTTGCCATCACGATAGGCCATCCGGTTGCCGTTGATATTTATAAAACCTTTCCCTGAGATAAGATATACTATTTCAAAAAAACTATACTGCCGGTTCACCAGTGGACAATGGTCGGTTTTAAGGTATTCCACCTCCACCTGTTGATGTATATTCTGCTTAACCATAATACAAACATACCTTTTTATAATAGAAATGAACCGAAAAGATAGGTATTTGCCGGTCTATTTTTGTTAAAACGAAACAGGTATTCAACTATGCTTAAAAACAAAAAGAACGCGCTTACCCTTGCAGCTATTTGCTTTTCTTCCTTGATGTTCGGATTGGAGATCTCCAGTGTACCGGTGCTGCTGCCCAGCCTGGAAAAATTACTGCATGGCAGTTTCAGCGATGTACAGTGGATCATGAATGCCTATACCATTGCATGCACCACTGTATTGATGGCGACCGGCACCCTGGCCGATCGTTATGGCAGGAAACGGGTTTTTGTGATTGGCCTGGTGCTTTTCGGTATCACTTCTTTGCTCTGCGGCCTGGCTACAGGAATGTCTGTACTTATCATCAGCCGTTTTCTCCAGGGGCTTGGCGGAGGGATCATGCTCATTTGCCAGATCGCTATTCTTTCCCACCAGTTCCAGGAAGGGAGGCAGCGCAGCAGGGCCTTTGCCATGTGGGGCATCGTATTTGGAACAGGTCTTGGTTTCGGCCCCGTTATAGGTGGGCTGATCCTTTCACTGGCCAGCTGGAAGTGGGTTTTCCTGGTGCATTTTCCATTGAGCATACTCACGCTCGGACTTGCACTGGCAGGCATAAAAGAATCCAGGAACACCCATGCGCAGCAGTTGGATGTGTGGGGTATGATCTCGTTATCATTGTCCGTTTTTGCATTAACTTATTTCATTATCCAGGGGCCGGTGCTCGGATTCGGCAGCACATCCGCATTATTTATCCTTACCGGGTCGGTTATTGCATTCCTGCTCTTTCTTTATGCCGAGAAAGTAAGTCCCCAGCCAATGTTTGATTTTACTGTATTCCGCGTGCCCAATTTTTCCGGCGCCATCATTGGCTCTATTGGTATGAACTTTTGTTTCTGGCCTTTTATGATTTACCTGCCTATTTATTTCCAGGGCGTACTGGGGTATAACGGTGTTGTTGCGGGAACAGTGCTTCTGGCTTACACGCTTCCCACATTGGTGGTTCCTCCTTTGGCTGAAGGACTGCTGCTCAGGTACCGGCCGGGAATAGTTATCCCGCTTGGGCTGTTCAGTATCGGTGCGGGTTTTATCCTGAT
Source organism: Chitinophaga sp. OAE865 (assembly GCF_040546735.1). Lineage (NCBI taxonomy): Bacteria > Pseudomonadati > Bacteroidota > Chitinophagia > Chitinophagales > Chitinophagaceae > Chitinophaga > Chitinophaga sp. OAE865. Next base: position 3,212,447 of record NZ_JBEPOF010000001.1, read on the forward strand.
GTGGCTAGGTATACATTCCGCGCATCCGGGCTGGCTTAGCATGCTGCCGGGTACCCTTGTGTCCGGAATTGGATTGGGCTTATGCAATACGCCTGTTACCAACACTACCACCGGATCCGTTAGTGCCGACCGTGCCGGTATGGCCTCAGGGATAGATATGAGCGCCAGGCTTATCACGTTGGCGGTTAACATCGCCTTAATGGGGCTGGTGCTAAGCAAAGGTATCTACGCGCATCTAAAAGGAGTATTCAACAACAGGTTCAGTGCAGAACAGCTTCAGTTAATGGCGGAAAAGATAGCGGCTGGGAATTTTGCGGGTTTGAATGAAAAATTTCCGGAGATGAATATCGCAGATCCCGACGGATACGCCGCTCATTCGGCGCTCAGTTACGGCTTTGAATTGCTCACTCTTTTCGGTGGGACCGGCGTTTGGTTATTGGCCCTGGCCAGCTTTTATATGTTTAAACCGGCTGCAGGAAAAGCGGTGTTCAAATAAAATATTACTGCCGGTGTTTTGCCGGCAGTAATATTCTATCTAATTGTAAACTTCGTTTTCGTTGTACTGGTGAAGGATCTTGTTCAGTTTACCATCTTTAAAATACAATCTCACAATAGAATTACCTTTTACACCTGGTTTAACATCAGTTGTAATAGAAAATCCCCATTCCGCATATTTTTCCATATCCGGATCAAAAGGTTTATTCAATGGCTTATCCGGTAAAATGATTTTCAGTTGACTGTAGGCAGGGATTTTGTAAATGGCGAGCAGTTTTGTGTAGATGTTGTTTACCAGGTCGTTTTTAAGAATGGCTGTTTCTGAAGGAAGAGCTGCAGGCCATTGATCCATCTCTTCCGGGAGTGCTCCGCCGGCACTGATATGCGCCACTTTATCGCCGGAGAACTGGATCAACGCACGGTCTATCACAACACTGGTGTCCATCAGTGTAACAGCATCGTAATAAGGGAGCAGGTATTGCACTTGCTGCGGAGAGGAAAAAGGCTGGCGGTATACTACTGCTACCGAGGAAAGATCTTTTTCATTATTCAGCTGCTGGAGCCGGTTATAAACATCCGCATAGGAGCTCCCGATCCTGATGCCCCATTTATCTCCTTTAGTAATGGTTTCTATTAATGGAAGCTGGTCTTTTTTACTACAGGAAAATAATAGTATTGCAGGGAATAATAAGAGGAACAGTCGTTTCATATTGTGATTCATTAATGTGACTGTTGGAAAATAAAATATTCTGAAGGAAAATTCATGCAGGGAAGGATCATTTTGGATGAAATGCCTGTTGGTAGGGAAGAAGCGGGAAAGGGAGGCGTGGGTAGAACTTATCGTGTAAGAAAATGCGGGGCAAAAAAATGCCCGGCGATTTTATATCACCGGGCATGTAATTATAGCCGTATTTAGTTTTGCAGATCAAAACTGATAGCAATTGCAGACAGCGTAGCCAGTAAAGAATTGGCGCTGGTAGGCGGTGTGGTGCCCGGCGTACCGGTATTGCCGGATGCGTTGAAAGAAAAGCTGTTGATGGTACCAAGCGCTGCAAGCTCGCCCGTAGCGGGGAAGTTGGTTAAGCCGGCTGCGCCCTGTATTAATACATCGTTTACCCATAAGTGATAGGTTTGTTGTGGCAAAGCATAAGCGCTGCCGTTTTTCAGGTAGTTCCTGTCTGAACTGTGGTTGTTGCAATACAGTTCAATTTTATAGCTCCCGGTTTTATTGAATACGGTGTTGTTGATGGTAGTATAACCGTATGTGGCATTGCGGTACGACAATGTGGCAAAGTTGCCTCCGTAAAAATCCAGGCGGATAGCGCCGAAAACGCCGGGTGTATTTACAGAGGTAAGCTGGTTGGTGTTGTTAAAGGTGCTGCTGCCGGTGGTGCTGTAACCAAAGGGAATAATGAGCTGTCCGTTGGTTAATGCGGCATTCAGCTGAAGATTGAAGATGAGTGCTGCCACTGTTTTGGCTTCATCGATATTGTACCAGGAAAATTTGGCTGGCGTGTTGGTAGAGCTGGCGGCTGTTTTCAGGCCGGGAGGATTAGTGCCCGGCTGCAGCTGGTAATAGCCGCCGCAGTTAGCAGGCAGGAATACCCGTCCGTAGCCATAGGGAGGTGCAGGTAAAAATCCCGGGGCGCCTTTTATGGAGATGGATGATTTCATAGCAGTGGAATCGCTGTACGTAGCTGCAGCCGCCGCGCTCAGGTCGAACCGCCAGGTGATGTATGGATTTTCCCAGCCGGTATTGCTGTTTATTTTATTGTGGATGGCATTTAACAGCGACAATGACCCGCTGGCATCCTGCAATACCTGCCAGAACATAATACCACCGGCTTCCTGTTGTGCGTAGGCCGTTTTATTCTGGATGGTGGGAATACCATTGTAGTTGATCACGATACCATCTGCGCGGCGTACTGTATCCTTATTTTCCGCGCCGGGATATTGCGTTACCAGTTCGCTGTATTTGATGGATTGCAGGTTGCCCGAAAGTGTATACAGGCCATAGAATGGAACGCCCACCACTATTTTATCTGCCGCCATGCCTCTTTGTCCTTTCCAGTAATCAACATGTTGTTTTGCATAGCTGTAAGGCGAATGTTCATCGCCGGCTTTATCATAAGCCATTACGTTGATGAAGTCGAACGCTGCGAGACAGGAATCTGTTACCCGGTCGCGCGTCCACCAGGCCACTGCAGCGGTCAGTAGTTTCCCGTTGGGTTTAAGCTGTGCCGACAGTCCGGTGATGAATGCTTCATAGTTTTCATCGATGTTGTCTCCTTCGAGATCCACATCAATACCATCCACGTTGTATAGTGAAACGAGGTTCACTACTTTGGTGATAAAGGCTGCCCTGTTAGGCGCTGTAAGCAGGTTGGCGTACTGGCTTTGATTGGATCCGCCGCCGAGCGATAAAAGCACTTTAACGTTGTTGAGATGCGCTTTGGATACAATGGTATCCAACCCGGTGCCTTGTGATGCGGGGAAATTGCCGTTTACATCGGGGTTGAAGAAGGCAATATTCAGATGGGTCACCTTTGAGAAATCAAATGCATTGATATGATCTGCGAGGGTGGAAGTATATTTTGGAAGATAGGCTACTATCTTAAAACCGGCCGACTGCAATTGCAAGGTATGCATTTGCCCGGGTTTGTTGATATAAAACATATCCCGGATCTTGGTACAGCCGGAAACAAGTAATACAAAGAGAGCAGATAATACTAGTTTTTGTTTCATGTTTTTTGGTTTAAATGAGCAGTGAATAATAGGGAGTGTATGAATAGCTGATCGTGCAACATTGCCGGCATAAGGTTTCCCTTCGGTTTACTTTGAAGGGCATCAGGGAGCAGCACAGTAGCGCTCCTGCTCCTGCCTGGGAAATTGATTGATTTATACTTGCTTTAGCAGTACTTATACATGGCTGCAGTGATACTTAGGACACGCTGTCAACGTGCCGGCAACGGGGTGTTAATGTGGAGTAGAGGTGGACTTGATCAGCAATTGATTGATACCCATTGAATTATGTACACTTTTTTCCGGGCATGTTACATCACTTCCGGATCCGTAGATATATGGATATCAAATAGTTATTTGAATAAAACCAATTTGCCTGAAGGTAGGTCCTTTAACCCAAAAACACGCCAATATAACCGTTGCCGTTATACCGCCGGGAAATGGGCGGTGTGTGGCTATGTATCAGTATGATTCAGCCATGATTAACAGAAGTGATTTGGGATGGATCTGTTTTTACCTTAAATTCGTGTACGTACACAAAAATAACGTTTATTTTCATATATCCAAGTACCGGCGTAAAAAATATCCGGTCATTTATTTTACAGGAATAACGCCGGGTATATGCTGGCAACAGCATAACGCCGCACCAGTGGATGAATGAAAACAGGATTAAATTAGTACTTTTGGTGGCGCGGCAGGTTTAACGCCGGGATAGATAGTTTGATGTATAACAGCCTTTACATGGAAGTATATGAAATGTTGTTGCCGTAACAGGATTACATGGAAACTGATATTGCCGGCTTTTATATGGAATCCGCTGTACCGGGATAACGGGCTTTACGCGGAAAACAAATAATCTGCTGCTGTAAACCGGAATAATTGAATGCACAATCAACCAGTTAATGAAAGATATAAAAGAAGCCGCATTGGTGGGCGTGAAAGAAATTGCCAGAAGGGCGAATGTTTCTATTGGCACCGTAGACAGGGTATTGAATAACCGTACCGGTGTGGCAGATAAAACAAGGGAGAAGATACTGGAAATTATTAAGGACCTGGATTACCAGCCTAATATTATGGCAAGACGGCTGGCATCCAAAAGGCTCCTGCACCTGGCCGTGCTGATCCCGGCAGCATCCGGCGAAACGGGATACTGGAATGCACCGCTGAATGGTGTAAGGCAGGCCGCAGCAGCGATAAGGGATTTCGGGGTAACCGTGGACATCTATTTTTTTGATCAGAATGATAAAACCACTTTTACTGCCCGTGCTGCTGAAATTTTAAAGAAAGATTACCAGGGTATCCTGCTGGCGCCAATGTTTGAAGAAGAATCCCTGAGCTTCACCAAAAAATGTAAGACGAAGAAAATTCCCTTTGTATTCATTAATTCAGATCTTGAAACCGAAACCGGCCTGAGTTATATTGGTCCCGATCTTTACCAGAGCGGCTACCTGGCGGCGCATCTTATCAGTTATCTCGTGAGGGAAGGGCAGCAGGTACTGATTGTGAATATCTCCAGGGAAATGGATCTGCATCATCACCTGTTGAGAAAAGAAGAAGGTTTCAGGGCTTATTACAAAGCACATCCTGCAGATATACAGATCAGGAAAACCGATATCCGCCAAACCGATTATAAGTCCGTGAAAAGCAAGCTGCACAAGGCATTGGTCAAAACGCCCGCAGATGTGATTTTTGTTACCAATTCAAGGGTGGCCACCGTAGGCCGCTACCTGGAAGAAGCCGGGCTTACACATATCAGGCTGATAGGCTACGACTTCCTCGCGGAAAACATCGACTACCTGAAAAGATCCGTGATCGATTTCCTCATCTGCCAGAAACCGCAGGAGCAGGGGCACAAAGGCATCATGGCATTATATGATCATCTTACACATGCCGCTGTTATTGAGCGGCAGCAGTATATGCCTATCGATATCATCACAAAAGAGAATTATCTTAACTACCGTAACTGACCCGTTTTTACATCTTCCAAAAAAAATATTTTACAACAGATAGCATTTTCTGGATTTTATTTCTATATTCGTGTACGTTAACGAAGATGATGGTTTTGTAATTCCCTGTCACCTGCGTTAACTGAATGGAATTGTGCTTTTGGGGGCGATTCCTCTTTTTTACCTTTTTTTCGTGTACGTTAACGGTATTTTTCATCTGTCGTTTTAACAGCCTGTATTTTTCATCGTTTGGTATTTAGTCAACCAAAATGCGCTGCGCTTTATTCCGGATAAAGAGCAGCCAACGGGTATTTATTGATCACTGCTGTGTACTTATCGAATCAGGAACCAAAATCACTACCACCATGAATGCAATTGTCAAGTTTAAACATCTGTACCTATGTATAACGATGTTGGCGGCCTCCCGGCATTACGCTGCAGCACAGGCTCCGGGAGTAGTTAGGGGTGTCATCACAGATGAAAAAGGCGCTATCGTCCCCGGCGCGAGCATCTATAATAAAAACAGTAAAGAAACAGCCATCTCAGGCAATGATGGCGCTTATATGATTAAGGCCACCGGCGGCGACAGTATCATTATCCAGATGATAGGTTATGAGCGCTTTGGTTTTCTTACAAGAGCGCAGCGGCAGGTAAATGTAAAACTGTTATCGCGCTCCGAAACACTGAAAGATGTAGTGGTAACGGCATTGGGTATACGAAGGGAAGAGCGAGAGCTGGGATACGCATTTTCTGAAGTAAAAGGAGAGGATATCAATAAAGCAAAAGAAACCAATGTGATCAACTCCCTCGCGGGAAAAGTGCCGGGCCTTATTATCAACAGCACCGCCGGCGGGCCATCGGGCTCTTCCAGGGTGATCATCCGCGGCAATACCAGCATTACCGGCAACAACCAACCCTTGTATGTGATAGATGGTATCCCTATGGATAACTCCAACTACGGCCAGGTAGGCGATACGAAATTTGCTGAAGGCGTGGATATGGGAGATGCCATTTCTGCTATCAACCCGGATGATATTGATAAGATCAGCGTACTGAAAGGGCCTTCTGCTGCCGCGTTATATGGCAGCAGCGCGGCTAATGGCGTTATACTGATCACCACAAAGAAAGGTGCCCGCTCAAAAGAGCTGGGCGTAGAGCTTAACAGCACCGCTACTATTGAGAACCAGCTCACCAAAGTAGATGGCAACCAGTACCTCTACGGGCAGGGCCGCTCGGGGCAACTGCCACTGGATCAATCACAGGCGCAGAGCACCATGTTCACCAACTTTGGCCCACGGCTGGATCCCGGTCTCAGTGTGATCGGGTTCGATGGCGTAACCAGGCCCTATGCCCTCGCCAAAAATAATTTCGGCAGCTTCTTCAGAACCGGATCTTCGCTGAATAATACGCTGTCACTAACCAATGCCACAGACAGATCCAACTTCCGCTTCTCGGTGTCAGACCTGCGGTATAAAGACATCCTGCCGAACAGTGATATCCGCCGCAATAACTTTACCTTCAGCGGGCGCTCCAAGTTCGGCAGCAAACTGGATGTGGATGTAAGGGCCACCTACCTGAATGAAAAGGTGAACAACAGGGCGGGACTGGGAGATGCGCCAACCAATGTGGGACAAAATTTTAACGGCCTCGCCAACAATATCGATCAGTCTGTTTTTTCCGATACCTATAAAAGCAAACAAGGCGAATACGTGGAATGGGGCGGTGGCCCATACCGCCTCAATCCTTACTGGGTACTGTATGAAATGTCGAACGTTACGTTGAAAGACAGGCTCACGGGCGCTTTTAACGCTACCTATACGGTTAATAAGTGGCTGAGTTTACTGGCAAGGGCTTCTACAGATATCACCTTCCTGGATTACCGGAAGTACAGCCCACGCACCACGCCGCTGGCGCTTTCAGGCATGATGAATGTTACGAACCAAAAATATTCCACTACCCAGGCCGATTTCATGGCTACCATTACAAAAAAGATCACGCCTGATCTCAACTTCTCTGCCAGGCTGGGCGCCAGTTTGAATAAGCGGGTAAGAAAGGGAACCAATGCCACTTATTCCAATATGACAGTGACTGATGTTATCAGCATCAACAGCTACCAGGATAAAAGCCTGGAAGAGAATAACCAGCGCAGGGAGATAAGGTCAGCATATGGATTATTTACATTTGCCTATAAAAACTATCTGTACCTGGATGCTACGGTGAGAAGGGACGCATCTTCCACGTTACCTGAAAATAATAACGTATATACCTACCCGTCAGTATCTTCCAGTTTCATTTTTACAGATGCGTTTAAGATGAAGAGCGATGTATTGTCGTTCGGAAAAATAAGGGCTTCATGGGCAGAAGTAGGAAACGATACCGATCCTTATATGCTGGATGTGTACTACAGTTTATACCCGCTGGCATTCAACGGCGTGCAACCCGCTAACCTGGCCACTAAAATACTGCCCAATATAAACCTGCGGCCTACCAGGACCCGTTCATTTGAAGCAGGTACCAACCTGAAATTTTTCAACGGCAGATTGAATTTTGACGCTACTTATTATACTTCCCATTCGAGAGACCAGATCAATATTGTTCCTGCTCCACTCTCTTCCGGTTATCCGAAACAGATCATTAATGCAGGTATGATCACCAACAAAGGGATAGAGTTGTTGTTATCCGGCACTCCTGTATCCGGAAAGAACTTTTCCTGGGACCTTACCGTGAACTTTGCACGGAATATCAATAAGGTGGAATCGCTGGCAGATGATGTGCCTTTTATTACTTTATCTGAAGCAAGATGGCTTGGTCTGCTTGTAGCAGCTATGCCGGGTCAGAAGTATGGCGCTATCCTGGGGTATGATTACCAGCGGGATCCTGATGGAAATGTGATCCTGAACCCCACTTCCCTGAACCCCATGCCCACAACCGATAGAAGAGTATTGGGAAAAGGCGTGTTCGACTGGACAGGCGGAGTGGTGAGCCGGCTGAACTATAAGAGCTTCAGTCTCAACGCTGCTTTTGATGTAAAGTATGGCGCGGATATTTTTTCCATGACAGACCTGTTTTCCGTAGTGCGGGGCAGTAGTGTGAAAACCCTTCCCGGACGGGAAGAATGGATACAATCCGAGCAGGAGCGCCTGGCCGCTAAGAAATCGCTCGGCGAATGGCAGGCTATGGGAAAAGTAAGGGGATATGTGCCTGAAGGCGTGGTACAAACCGGTACCGGTACAGATGGAAAACCAGTGTATACCAAAAATACGAGGGCAGTGGATCCTTCCGTTTACTGGAGCAATTTTTATTCCGATGGCAATGGCATTGCCGTACCCTTCATTTATAAAGCTACTTATGTGAAGGTGAGGGAAATCACTTTGTCGTACCGCCTGCCGGCCACCTTCAACAGGAGAACAGGGCTTAAAGATGCTTCTGTAAGCTTTGTGGCAAGGAACCCTTTTATCATCTATAAAGACATTCCCAATGTAGATCCCGATTCCAACTATAATAACGGCAACGGGCAGGGGCTGGAATATGGATCGCTGCCATCAAGGCGGGGCTGGGGAATTAATCTGAATGTTAAGTTCTAAATGATCAAAACATGACAGACATGAAAATCAACAACAATCATCCAATGAGATATATTATACCAGCGCTGCTGCTGCTGTTATCGGCCTGCAGCAGGTTCGGCGACCTGAACACCGATCCTACAAAGTCCAGTAAAATAAATCCCGAGAACCAGCTGATATTTGCGCAGCTCTGGTTTTCAGGTGACCTGTCCACACAGGAACGGACCAATAGTATAGTACTGATGCCGATGATGCAGCAGCTGGGCGCCGCTTATTATGCGCGTGTGGGTGGTATGTATATCAAAGACATTACGCGCCTGTGGGTGATGTGGGAAAACAGCTATCAGAATGATGTGGTGAACATAGTGGACGCCGTGGAACGTACCAATGGCGTGGCCGGGCAAACCAATCTCAATGCCATCTGCAGGATCATGAAAGTATACACCTTTGCCAGGCTCACGGATCTTTATGGGGATATTCCTTACTCGCAGGCCGGCAGCGCGTTTTATACACAGGTAAAGCGCCCGGTGTATGATCTGCAGCAGGACATCTATAATAATTTTCTCGAAGAGCTGAAAACGGCTTCTGCACAGCTGGATCCTGCGAAAGATAAAGTACCTAACGAAATTTTTTATAAGGGAGATATCAACGCCTGGAAGAAGTTCGCCAACTCACTCCGTATACGGCTGGCGCTTCGCCTGGTAAAACGCGACGCGGAAAAAGCAAAGAAGGAAATACAGGATGCCTTCAATGCTGCAGGCGGCGTAATGAACAGCAGTGCAGATAACTGTATCACCAAACATATGGACATACAGAATAATTATTCCGATCTGCGTGGTAACTCTGTATCAGTAGCTATTAACCAGCAAAGCGCCATGCCGAAAATAGTAAGCACTTTTCTGGATCAGTTGAAGAGCACCAACGACCCGCGACTGAATTATATTCCCCGTTGTTATAAGCAGAATATACCGCTGAAACCTTTTGAAAGGGAAGATATTACAGCGCAGGTGAAGGCCAGCGTGATCGGGCTGGTAGGCTCCAAACCGGGGAAGTATGTGTATGAAGACTGGGTAGGTCCTGTTACTATTAAACTTGCCAATGGCACCAATTATAGCGCAGTGAACGGTGATCTTAAATGTGAGATCAACAATTGTTTTATCCGTAACAACGCTCCCTTCCTGCACCTGACCTATGCAGAAGTGGAGCTGTTACTGGCAGATGCTTCCGTGCGCCTGGGGCTCACACTGGGCGCGGATGCTGCCACTCATTACAATAAAGGGGTAGAAGCAGCCATGAAACAGCTGAGTCTTTACCCTGGCGGACCGGTGATCCCCGATGCAGAAATAGCGGATTTCTTAACCAATAATCCCCTGCAGGCGGGTACTGAATTAAAGCAGATCAATAACCAGTTATGGATCGCATTAATGCTGAACGGGCCGGAGTTGTTTGCCAACTGGCGCAGAACAGGATATCCCCAGTTGCTGCCTACGCCCAACAATGAATCTACTTCCACTACCATACCAAGAAGGTTCCAGTATCCGCTATCTGAAAAAGAGCAGAACAAAGTAAACGTGCAGGCGGCTATTGACCGCATAGGAGAAGACGACTGGCTGAAAAGAGTATGGTGGGATAAAGAATAAATATCCAAAAACAGGTATAAAAATATTCACTGATGAAAGGATCAACTTATTTATTGCTGGCGTTTTTGACAGGATGCTGCTTCTTTGCTGCATGTAAAAAAGACGAGGCAGATACACAGGCAGAAGGCAGGCCGTTTACACCCCGTGTATTCAATGACGCGTCGGTTTTCCCGGAAAACCCGGATAGCGTACGGGTGATGTCAATCGGGGAAACATTGCCATTCACCGGTTTGCAATATTCCCCGGGAGGCAAAACAAAAATCTCCTGGAAAGTAAATGATGCAGAAGTATCCACTGCCGACAGTTTCCTGTTCAAAGCCGCTGAAGGCGGCGCATTCCGTATCCGGCTGGAGGTATCTTACGGAGGATTCACTACCGCCAGGTATCGCGATGTGTTTGTAATACCCGATACCTATAAGAAGAAAGATGCTGCCAGCGTAGTGCTGGCCTACCTGAATGATACTGCCGGTTATAAGTATATCGACTGGAGCACTATCACGCACCTGGCCTATAAGGTGGCCACCATTAATGCTGCCGGCGTGGTGGATGTATCAAAGGGAGAGCCTTACCGCAAGGCAGAAGAGCTTACCGGCAGGGCCCACCTGAATGGGGTACCGGTATTGCTGAGTATCAGCGGCGCCCTGTCTGGCGACGGATGGAGCGTGAGCCAGAGCAACAACTTCGGTGCAGTGATCACCGATGCTACCAAAAGAGCAGCGTTGGTGAAGTTCATTGCCAGTTATATTGCCGCAAAGAAAATGGATGGCGTAGACATCATGATGACAGACATCAACGCTTCATCTGCCATCATCAATGATAATATTGCTGCTACCGGCCTGCTGCTGAACGAACTGCGCGCAGCGCTTGGCGCAAACGCTATCATTTCCGTAACAGTGCCTGTTAACCAGTATTACAGCCGTTATCCCGATCTCTCCGCCGCCACCTGGCTGAATGTGCATGCCTTTGAAGACGGGCAGCATGTGGGCCCGGGAAAGGTACCGGGGCAACCTTCAGGATATAATTACTTTGTAACTGGTGCAGAGCTCTGGAAAACAAAGTATCCTGCCTCAAAACTGGTGATCGGTATACCAGCCTTCGGACTGAGATATAACCAGCTGGATGCCAACGGGAACAACCTGGGCTGGACATCCTATAACTATATCCCTTACAAGGACATCCTGGCGGCAGTGCCCACCGCAGCCGATAAAGAATACGCGGATATTTCAAAAGGCGTATATTTCAACGGGTTGCCGCTGGTTACACAGAAGGCAGGCTACTTAAAGCAGAACGGTTTTCTCGGCGCATATATCTGGACAGGTGATTATGATGTAAAAGGCGCTAATTCTTTAACCGCTACCATCTTCAATTTATTAAAATGAGTATACTGCAACGCATCTCTGTCTTTCTTATCACCCTCATCTTTACTACCCATGTAAAGGCACAGTTCAAAGTAGTGGGCTATATACGCGCCGGTGGCGATATTGTATCAGACCTGCAGAAAGTGGACCTGGGAAAGGTGACTCATTTAAACATAGCATTTATCAACCCGGATACATCCGGATACTTCCGGGCATTTCCGGCACTGGATACCGTGGTAAGCATAGCGCATGCCAGGAAAGTGAAAGTGCTGATGTCCTGTGGTGGTGGCAGCCGGCATGTTTACTATGCCCGGCTGTTATCGGACGGGTGGAGGCCGGCAGTGGTGGACCGCTTTATTGCATTTGTAGACCGTTACCAGCTCGATGGTATAGATGTGGATATTGAGGGAGATGATATAGACAGTAACTATGAGAACTTTGTGGTGGCGTTGAAGACGCCGCTACAGAGCCGGGGTAAGCTGCTTACCGCCGCCCTGGCCTATTACACCCGTAACAGGATCTCTGATAAAGCCCTGCAGCAGTTTGATTTCATCAACATGATGGCGTATGATAAAACAGGGCCCTGGCGGTTAACCGATCCTGCCCAACATGCGCCGATGTCGTATGCGGTGGACCACCTGGATTACTGGAGCCATGAAAGAAAAGTACCGAAGGAAGAACTGGTGCTTGGCCTGCCGTTTTACGGTTATGGCTTCGGGCCGCTGCCGGATACCAATGGAATTTTCCGGTCTATGTCGTACAAGGATATTATTGCCCGTTTCCCGGGAGCGGAAAAGCAGGATGAGGTGCAGTTTCCCGGCAACGGCGGTACGCTTTATTATAACGGTGTGCCCACCATCCGTGATAAAACGGCGCTGGCGCTGCAAAGAGGCGGTGGCGTGATGATCTGGCATTTGCTGGGTGATAGCAGCGGCACTCATTCTTTGCTGAATGTAATTCATGAAACAGTTGAGAAAAATAAATAGCACTATGAAAGCGAAACGGTTATTAACAGCGGTGTTATTATTGACCATGTATTTTTCAGCAGCAGGGCAGGCCGATACTTTTCGTGTGAAAGGCTTTCATCTCGACCTGCGCATACAGGTCATGAAGATGCCGGCACTGAAAGCATTTGCACGGCAGTTAAGCGAGCATGGCATAAACACCCTAGTGATGGAATGGGAAGCTTCCTATCCCTATCAGCAACATGCTGTTATTTCTAACCGTTATGCCTATACGCGTGAAGAAGTTGTGGATTTTGTAAAGTACTGCAATGGATTAGGAATAGATGTAATTCCCCTTCAGCAAAGCTTTGGCCATGTGGAGTATATCCTCCGCCACTGGCGTTACCGGGAGCTGAGGGAAGACCAGAAAGATTATTCACAGGTAAATCCTGTTAAAGAAGAAGAATGCAAAGCGCTTTTCAGGGATCTGTATAAAGATCTTATCTCCACACATACCTCCCGCTACATCCATATTGGTGGTGACGAAACTTACCTGCTTGGTCATTCGGAAGCATCTAAACAAAAGGTGGAAAAGGTGGGTAAAGGGCGTTTGTATGGCGACTATATAAAAATGCTTTGCGAGCTGGTGGTAAGCCTGGGTAAAGTACCGGTAGTATGGGCGGATATTGCGCTGAAATACCCGGATGCATTGCAGGGATTACCTAAGCAAACCGTTTTCGTCGACTGGAATTATGGATGGGACCTTCACCGCTTTGGTGATCATGAAAAACTGATGCACAGCGGGTTTGAAATATGGGGTTCACCGGCTGTCAGGAGCGGGCCGGATAATTATTTCCTGGCCGACTGGGAGAAGCATTTCAAAAATATCCATGATTTCATTCCACAGGCGCGTGCCCTGGGTTATCGCGGAATGATCATGACTTCTTGGTCTACCTCCGGCCTGTATTCCCCTGTATTTGAAACGGCTACTGATATTACCGATCTGTATGCTATCCGCAGGGTGTATCCTATCACCGGTTTTGATATGCTCATAGCCGCTTATTTTGAAAGTTTGCGTACCACCGCACCGCTGGATGCATCGCAGTTCATTACCGGTTATTGCCGCCGGATGTATGGCTTTAACGATGCGCAGGCTATGACATTCTGGAATGCACTGAAGAAAGCGCCTTATGAAGTATCGCAGGGGATGGTAGTGAAGCAGGGAGTATCACTCGCTGCTTTGCTGGATAGTGCCAGGGAAACCGCTGCAGCACTACGTTCCCTTAAGCCGATTAAAAACCGGTCCGGTTTTGCGCACTTCGGGTTAATGAATGATATCAGGATCTTTTACCTGTCCTGTTTGATTGTAGAAGCTAAGACGAATGATGTGAATTATACGCGCGACAAAGCGCCTGCTTTACTGCAACAGTTGAACAGCCTGCAACCGGAACAGTTGAATGAGCGTTTCGCGCAGATGAACAAAGATGTGTTATATCCCTCGGAGATCAACACGGAGAATACCTTGCGTAATGAAAGATGGAACCTGTTAAAAAATAAGCTGGAAGCTAGCAAATGACACAAATGAATATGCCCGCAGTGCTGGTGAAGAAGAAAAACGATACGGTCCCGATTGTGATCATCGGGTTGATGTTTTTTATTTTCGGGATGGTGACCTGGATCAATGCTATCCTGATCCCTTACTTTAAGATCGGTTGTGAGCTGAATAATTTTCAATCATACCTGGTAGCTTTTGCATTTTACATTGCCTACCTGGTAATGTCGCTACCCGCCGCTTACCTGCTGAAGAAAACCGGGTTCCGGAAAGGGATGATGACCGGTTTCTGGATCATGGCCTCCGGTACCTTGTTGTTTGTGCCTGCCGGTATGATGAGGGCGTACCCGCTTTTCCTGGCCGGCCTTTTCACAACAGGACTTGGTCTGGCTATCCTGCAAACCGCCGCCAATCCATACATTACCATACTTGGCGATAGAGAGCGGGCAGCACAACGGTTCAGCATTATGGGCATATGTAATAAAGCCGCGGGTATACTGGCGCCGCTTTTATTTGCAGTAGCTGTTATCCGTCCTGGTGATCAAACGCTTTTTAAGGAGCTGCACGGGATGCCCTACCCGGAAAAAGCTGTGGTGCTGGATCAGCTGATCCGGCGGGTGGTAGCGCCTTATGCAGTGGTAACAGCTGTTTTGTTTTTGCTGGGGTTGATGATCAGGTTTTCTCCTTTACCGGAAATAAATACCGATGAAGAAGATACCGCATCTGGTGCATTGCGTACGAACAGGAAGAGTGTATTGGATTTCCCTCACCTCGTATTGGGAGCGGTGGCTATTTTTTTTCACGTGGGATCGCAGGTGATAGCAGTAGATAGTATAATCAACTACGCATCCGGTATGGGCATGCCTTTTCTGGAAGCAAAAACATTTCCGTCGTATACGCTATCGGCCACCATTACGGGGTATATACTGGGCATATTATTGATCCCAAGGTTTTTGTCGCAGCTCACCGCGCTCCGTATCTGTACCTTACTGGGACTTTTATTCAGCTGCATGATCCCGCTTATCCATGGTGAAGTGAACTTGTTAGGACACCGTACAGATGTATCTGTTTGGTGTATTGTATTGCTCGGGTTCGCCAACTCCATGATATGGGCGGGTATATGGCCGCTGGCGCTTGATGGCCTTGGGCGGTTTATAAAAACAGGCGCATCACTGCTGGTGATGGGGCTGTGCGGCAATGCCATCCTGCCGTTGCTGTATGGCTATTGGGCCGATAAATATGGCCTGCGGGCCGCTTACCTGGTATTGCTGCCCTGTTATGCTTACCTGATCTTTTATGCTTTTTATGCCTATGGTATGAGGAGCTGGAAACATAAAACCGGGATTGAAAAATGAAATACCTGAAGATATATAACGGTACAGTGCTTACACCACAGCGCACCATTAAAGATGGCTGCGTGATTATTGCGGATGGTATAATTGAAGAAGTAAGCGACAGGAACATTGATGTACCCGGTGCGATAGAAATAGATGCCCGTGGAAAATATATTGCACCCGGATTTATTGATATGCATGTGCATGGAGGGGGCGGTCATGATTTTATGGACAACACGCCAGAGGCATTTTTGCAGGTTGCCGCCACTCATGCCCGGTATGGCACCACCGCCATGATGCCTACCACCCTGAGCTGCGACAAACAGGATCTGCTGGATACGCTCCGTATCTATGAGCAGGCCGATAAACAAAATCATCGTGGCGCCACCTTTGCAGGGCTGCATATTGAAGGCCCCTACTTTTCCATGCAACAGAAAGGCGCCCAGGATCCACGTTATATCCGTGATCCTGACCCGGAAGAATATACGGAAATACTTTCCCGTTCCAACTCCATTAAAAGATGGAGCGCTGCCCCGGAATTACCTGGCGCACTGGCATTCGGGAGGTATTTAACCGGCAGGAATATCCTGGCTGCGCTGGCGCATACAGATGCCGTTTATGATGAAGTAGTAAAAGGATATGAAGCAGGGTTTACACATGCCACGCATTTTTATTCCTGTATGTCGGGTGTTTCCCGGCGCAATGCATTCCGGTATGCTGGCGTCATTGAAAGCGCCTATCTCCTGGAAGGCATGACGGTAGAGATCATTGCAGACGGTATCCATTTACCCCCACCTTTGCTGAAGCTGGTGTATAAGATCAAAGGGCCTGAACGTACGGCACTGATTACAGATGCCATGCGCGCCGCCGCTATGCCCGAAGGACCCTCCGTATTGGGCAGCTATAAAAACGGGCTGGAGGTAATGGTGGAAGATGGAGTAGCCAAACTGCCGGACCGCAGCGCTTTTGCGGGTAGTGTGGCTACTGCGGACCGCCTGGTGCGCAACATGATAGAACTGGCGGAGGTACCCCTCAGAGATGCTGTAAGGATGATGAGTGAAACACCAGCCACCATCCTGGGTATACAAAACAGGAAAGGAACACTGGTAAAAGGGAAAGACGCTGATGTGATCATCTTCGGGAACAACATACACATCGATGTTACTATTGTAAACGGTAACATCGTGCACATGACGGAAGAAAATTTTTCCGGTCATCTCATTAAATAAAAACAAACATGATAAAGGAATTTAAAGCAGGGCAGTTAACAGTGAAAATTTATCCTGAACGGAGGGCAATGGGTAATGCTGCCGCAGCAATGATATCGGCCACACTCCGGCGCTTGCTGGAGCAAAAAGAAGCAGTCAGTATCATTTTTGCGGCAGCGCCTTCCCAGGAGGAGATGCTGGAAGCACTGGTGAATGAAACGGGTATTGAGTGGAGCCGCGTGCACGCTTTTCATATGGATGAATATATTGGCCTGCCGGCCGATGCGCCACAGGGATTTGGTAATTTTCTGAAGCAACGGATCTTCGATCTCCTGCCTTTCCGTACTATAAATTATATAGATGGAAGCGGTACCGAAGCGGCCTGTGTAAAATACGGCTGCCTGTTACAAGCCCATCCTGC
Source organism: Chitinophaga sp. OAE865 (assembly GCF_040546735.1). Lineage (NCBI taxonomy): Bacteria > Pseudomonadati > Bacteroidota > Chitinophagia > Chitinophagales > Chitinophagaceae > Chitinophaga > Chitinophaga sp. OAE865. Next base: position 3,229,650 of record NZ_JBEPOF010000001.1, read on the forward strand.
AGATATAGTGTGCATGGGGATAGGAGAGAATGGTCACCTGGCTTTCAACGATCCACCCGCGGCGGATTTTAATGACCCGCTGCCGGTGAAAATAGTTGAGCTGGATGAAGTATGCCGGCAACAGCAGGTGAATGATGGTTGTTTTGCCACGCTGGCAGCAGTGCCCACACATGCAGTTACATTAACGATCCCTTCTTTGCTGCAGGCGCCGCATATTTTTTGTGTAGTGCCCGGCGAAAGGAAAGCAACGGCAGTATATGATACTATTCACCAAAGCATACAGCCACAGCATCCTTCTACTATTCTGCGGAATCACAACGGGGCAACGCTTTTCCTGGATGCGCAGAGCAGTGATCAGTTAAGCATTCAAAAAAACGGATGATGCGAAAACTGGAGGTGCCCTTTATTCCGTTGGATGGTAAGCCCGCGCCAGCCGCTGTCAGCATGCTGCTCGACGGGTTGCCGCCGGTGCCCATCAGCTGTAACCCCTGGCCGCAGTACGAACACACGGTGAGGGCTGCATTTTCCATGGCGCATAGTGAGGATGCTATTTTGCTGAAATATTATGTGAAGGAAAGTCACCTGCTGGCAGCTGCTTCTACCAACGGGGATATTCATAAAGACAGCTGTGTGGAATTTTTTGTTGCCTGTGATGATAACGGGAACTATTATAACCTGGAGTTTAATTGTATCGGCTGGTGTAAGGCAGGCTTTGGATCAAGCCGTGATAACAGGGCGCCACTGCCTGTTACCGCTACCGATCTTATTGCAACGGCCACCCACATTACTTCAGCGGTAGCGAATGGCAGGAGGTCGTTTATGTGGGAATTAACTGTAGTGATACCTGTAGCCGTGTTCAGTTATCATCACATTGCCAGGCTCAAAGCCATGAAAGTGAAAGGTAACTTTTACAAATGCGGGGATGAGATGCCAGCTCCTCATTTTCTGACCTGGAACGATGTAAAGGCTGCTATGCCTGATTTCCATCGCCGGGAAGATTTTGCAGAGATCTGTTTTCTCTAACTAATAGTGTACTGCAATGCGGTGGAAATTATTATACATGAATTTAAATTTACCCCTTTATCTTAGTTAAATATGAAGGCCGTACCGGAAAGATACCTGGCATTGGATGTACTCAGGGGAATGATTATTGCTTTTATGATAATAGTGAATACACCCGGTAACTGGAGCGCCATTTATGCGCCTTTGAAACATTCCGACTGGAATGGCTGTACCGTTACAGACCTGGTGTTCCCCTCTTTTCTTTTCGTGGTAGGGAATGCCCTCAGCTTCAGTATGGGAAAGTTGAACAGTCTTTCCCATACTGCATTTGCAGGCAAGGTATTCCGGCGCACAATCATCATTTTTATTATCGGCATATTGCTGGGCATTTTCCCTTTTGTACAGTTTGAAGAAGGACGTTATGCGTGGAAAAGCCTGGCTGATACCAGGCTATGGGGCGTATTGCAACGTATTGCCGTTTGTTACTGTATTGCAGCGTTTATGATCCGATACATGAATAAACGCGCACTCATTACAGGCAGTGTATTCATATTGCTGTTGTACTGGCTGGTGTTATATTATTTTGGTACGCCGCCTGACCGTTATAGTATGGAAGCCAATGCGGTGGGGCGGTTAGACAGGCTTTATTTATCTCCCCGGAATATCTACAGGCATTACGGGTTCCCGTTTGATCCGCTGGGATTACTGAGCACCTTCCCTGCAGTAGTGAATGTGATTGCCGGATACCTCACAGGTAGCTTTGTGCAGCGGCATGGAAAACATCGTAGCGGTATCATGAAGCTGTTACTGGCTGGAGCATTGATGACAGGAGCAGGGTTGTTATGGGGCCTCTTTTTTCCCATTAATAAACCATTGTGGACCAGTTCCTATGTGTTGTATGCCACGGGGATTGTATTGTTGGTACTGGCTGTACTGATCACTATTGTAAAGATAGGATGGCTTCGCAGGTGGGCGTATTTTTTTGAAGTATTCGGCAAAAATCCCTTGTTCATATACATCATTGCCGCCATGCTGATTGTATTGGCGGGCATTATACACGTTGATGGATCATCTGTGAAAGGAGTGATTTACAGGGAAGCTTTTACCCGTTGGTTATCTCCCAAAAATGCCTCCCTGCTCTTTGCTGTTATTTATATGTTGATAATATGGCTGATAGGATATATAATGGACAGGAGAAAGATATATATTAAAGTATAGTCATCCATAAGAAGACTTATTGTTGTCGTATTAACATTTAATTATTATCTTGGTTGAAGGCATCTTATAGAAGATGCTCTTCAAAGCACGAAGAAGTGATCTATACTTATCCACGTACTAGCATTATATACCTATTTCTGTTGTTGCTGGCTGTATGCATTGATGCAAGGGCGCAACAGCAGCCTATCAGTCACCTTGGCATTGAGCGGGGGCTGTCTAATAATTCCGTTACCTGTATCCATAAAGACCGTTATGGTTTTATGTGGTTCGGCACGTACGACGGGTTAAACCGTTTCGATGGTTACAGCTTTAAAGTTTCCCGGCAGCAATTGAAAGCGCCTAATTCCCTGACCAATAACCGTATTGTTACCATTGCAGAAGATTCCACTGGTTTTATGTGGGTGGGCACCAAACACGGGGCCAACCGGTTGAATGGGGCAACGGGTTTGTTCCAGCCTGTTTATTATCATCCATGGAAAAAGCATGATACTCTGCAGGTGTTATCAGAAGTGTATGCCATTGTTACCAACCGCAAAGGACAGGTGCTTATGGGTACTTCCAATAATGGTTTTCTCGTGTACCCGCCCAATAGTGGCCTGGCCAGGCAAATCCCGCTGGTAAACGGCGACACCGTTCTGTCCAATAATGTGCCGGCTATTGTAAACGATGTCCGGGGCCGCTGCTGGCTGATTATACAAAACGTAGGGCTTTGCCGCTATGATGAAGAGAAACAACTGCTCACAGTGGTGAACCGCCAACAGAAGAGAGGTAACTGTCTACTTGCAGATGCCAATGGTCAGCTATGGATGGGAACCGATGAAGGCGTATATAGATATGATCCCTCATCCAATACCCTTTCACGTTCACCGGAGGCCACGCGGCAACAGGATAGTAAAGTGATCAGTTTAACAATAGATAAGAACCGGCAGCTGTGGGTATCTACCGATGGTGACGGCATTTTTGTAATGCCCGCTGAAGGCGGCACGGCATGGCAGCTGCAAACCGGTAAAGATAAATCATCGCTTTCCAGCAATGCCGTTTATGCCGTGTATGAAGATAATGACCAGCGCAAGTGGATTGGCACCCTGCGCGGTGGTGTGAATATCATCGATAAACAGAAATCCCGTTTTACTACTATCAATCCCAGTCCTTCGCCAGGTAACAGTCCGGCTGCCAATTTTGCTTTTTCATTTTGTGAAGATGATAATAAAGATATCTGGATAGGTACCGACGGTGCAGGCATTTCCGTATGGAACCGCCGACAGGACAGCTATACGGCGTTTGTTCATAAAGCCGGCATCCCTGGCTCACTCAGTAACAACAATGTAACCAGCATCGTAAAAGACCAGGACAATAATATATGGGTAGCTACTTTTGGCGGCGGCATAAACCGTTACAATAAGGCTACAGGTACTTTTGAAAAATATCCCTGCAGCCTGAACGGGTATGAAGATAAATTTGTATGGAAGCTGTATCTCGATAGCCAGAATACCCTCTGGGCAGGCGCCTGCATGGGAGGCACCATTTACCGCTTTAACAGGGCGGCCAACCGTTTCGAATGTTTTGATCCCGGTCTGCGCGATATCATCACCATCTCAGAAGATAAAGCCGGCAACCTTTGGCTGGGTACCTTCAACAGGCTGATAAAGGCGGATACAAAAAAACGGCAACACAGCTATTATAATATGGACTTTAATGTCCGCGCCATTTATGAAGACAAAGCCGGTCATTTCTGGGTCGGTACAGAAGGAGGCGGCCTGGTGAATTTCGACCGCAGTACCGGTAAAAGCAGCACCATTGCCCAGCAGGAAGGACTGCCCAACAATGCGGTATTAAATATTGAGGAAGATAATAAAGGCAACCTGTGGCTGAGCACCTATAACGGCATCGCCCGTTACAGTCCTGCTACCGGCCAGTGTAAAAGCTTTTATGAGTCGGACGGGTTGCAGAGCAACCAGTTCAACTACAATGCTTCCCTGCAGTTATCAACCGGGGAGCTGCTGTTCGGCGGTATCAAAGGGTTTAATATTTTTGACCCTGCCGCCATTGAAGAGAAAACAGATTTTCCCACCCTGCTCATCGCCGGCCTGCGGATCTCCAATACGCCGTATGACCATGAACAGCCGCTCACCACCCTGCAGGAGCTGGTGCTGCCTTATGATAAGGCCGTTTTTTCACTGGACTATGTAGCGCTGGAATATTCCTCCCCCGATAAAATCAGCTATGCATATTATATGGAGGGCTGGGATAACGACTGGAACTATGTAAACAGCCAACGGACTGCCAATTACACCCGCCTGCATGAGGGCAGTTACCGCTTCCGTATAAAAAGCACCAATGCCGATGGCAGCTGGAACCCGAAAGAGCGCGTCATAAAAATCACTGTATTGCCCCCCTGGTACCGTACCTGGCTGGCATATATAATATATGGACTGCTTACAGGCGGACTGCTGTATGCTTATCGCTTTTACCAGCAGCGACAGGCCCGCCTGCGGTATGAAATAGAATTATCGCGCCTGCATGCAGAAAAAGAGAAAGAAGTACATGAAAAGAGACTATCCTTTTTTACCAATGTATCCCATGAGTTCCGTACCCCGCTCACACTGATCATCAACCCGGTAAAGGAGCTACTGTACAGCGACGGCCGCCAGATTGAAAGCAAGGACCTTACCATTGTATACCGCAATGCCCGCCGTTTGCTAAGCTTGGTGGATCAGTTACTGTTGTTCAGGAAAGCCGACCAGGAGGAAGATCAGCTAAAGATTGTACCCCTTGACCTGGCAGCCATCTGCCGGGAAGTATACCTTTGCTTCACCCACCAGGCCAGCGTAAAAAAGCTGCAGTTTGATTTCAGCTGCGATGCCGAACAGGTAATGGCGTATGCCGACCGGGAGAAAATTGAAGTAGCTTTATTTAACCTGTTGTCCAATGCCTTTAAATATACCCCCGACGGGGGCAGCATCCGCTTCTCCCTGTTGGACGCCGGGGAAGGGATAGTGATCCGTGTGGCCGACAGTGGCTGTGGTATTCCCGGAGATGTAGGGAACCGTTTGTTTGAGCGCTTTTACCAGGTATCAGGAAAAGATACCACCCTGAAAAACGGCTTTGGTATCGGGTTATACCTGGTGAAGCAGTTCGTACAGGCGCACAAAGGCACCGTGACCTATGAAAGTGAGCCTGGCAGCGGCACCACCTTTACCATCACCCTGAAAAAAGGGAAGGAGCACCTGCACGGCTATACGGTTTACGAGGAAACTGCCGGAATGGAAACCTTGCTGGAAGAGTTGGTGGAAGAAGATGACCTTGCGCAGATGGAAGCGGAGGAAGCGGCAGCAGAAGATACGTTGGATGTGTTATTATCGCCCCGGCCAAGCATGCTTATTGTAGACGACAACGGCCAGATCCGCGATTATATTAAAAGCATTTTCCGGAACAGCTTCAATATCTACGAAGCTTCAGAAGGTGGGGAGGGATACCAGCTGGCCAGCAGGCATCTGCCTGATATTATTATCAGTGATGTATTAATGGAGGGACAAAGCGGTATTGAGTTGTGCCGGCAGATAAAGTCGGACCCGGCGCTGGGACATATCCCGGTGGTGTTGCTTACCGCCAGTTCTTCTCCCGAAATAAAACTGAAGGGTATTGAAGGCGGGGCCGACGATTACCTGAGCAAGCCGTTTGATAAAGAGCTGTTTGTAGCCCGCATTACCAATATTATCCGCAGCCGCAATACCCTGCAGCAGTATTTTTATAAGGAAATTACCCTGAATACCGGCAATCAGAAAATATCGGCAGAATACAAGGAGTTCCTTCACCGCTGTATTGCCGTTACGGAAAAGCATCTTGATAACCCTGATTTTAACATCAAGCTGTTTGCCCTTGAAATAGGGATCAGTCATTCCACGCTTTATAAAAAGGTGAAGTCCATTTCAGGGCATTCGGTCAGTGAGTTTATCCGTTTCATCAGGTTGAGGAAAGCCGCTGAACTGCTCATCAATACCGGGTGCAATGTAAACGAGGCTGCATTCCAGGTGGGCTTTAATGATGTGAAGTATTTCCGCGAGCAGTTTTGTAAAGTATTCGAGATGAATCCTTCGGCTTATATCCGCAAGTACCGCAAGAAGTTTGATAAGCGGATTTTGTCTGACTCAGGATTAGGATGATTATGATGATTAACCTGAATTCTTTTTAAATTTCCTGGGAGGAATAATTGGGAGATATAAATATATGCGCTTTTACATCATCCAAATTCTTAAATCATTGAATTAAAATATCAGGCAGGATATTAAACATAATATGGAGATATAAGCAAATATGCCTATATCTCCATCTATATCTTTCAAAAAGTTTAAAAAGAATTCAGGTTAATCATTATAATCATCTTAATCCTGAGTCAGACAAAATCCGCTTTTATCTCCACCTATATCTTCAAAAAATTTAAAAAGAATTCAGGTTAATCATTATAATCATCCTAATCCTGAGTCAGACAAAATCCGCATCAGACAAAATCCGCGAGTTCCCGATCTCACCCCCTAAATAGGCGAATCTCTCCCCCTTGTTTCAGGATGAATCATCCGAATTTTACCCCTGTCAACCAATGTGATGTGTGCGTATGGCTACCGTCATTCTCAAAAAGTAATACTAACGTTATGAAAAAAAGCTACTGTAGTGTGCGGTCTTTTTTACGGATAACATATGTTGTCCTGTTGTCCCTGACCTCCTTACCACTCTTTACTTTTGCCGCCGTAAAACCGGCCGGTGTCATTATTACCGGTAAGGTAACCGATGAAAAAGGCAATGCCCTGATAGGTACCACTATTGTGGTGGAAGGTACCCAGAAATCCACTTCGGCCGATGGGGATGGTAATTACCGGATAGATGTGCCCGACGGAAGGAAAGTGCTGGTATTTTCCTGTATAGGGTATATTACCCGGAAAGTGCCGCTGGGCAGCGGGTCTGTTCTGAACGTAAAAATGCAACCCGATGAAAAGAACCTGGGCGAGGTGATCGTGGTGGGTTACGGTGTGCAGAAAAAGGTAACCGTTACCGGCGCGGTGGCGTCTATCGGTACAAAAGAGCTGCTGCAATCGCCCGTTGCCAACGTATCCAATATGCTGGTGGGGCGCTTACCCGGCCTCATAGCCGTACAGCGAAGCGGGGAGCCCGGCCAGGATGGCTCCAGCCTGAAGATCCGTGGTATTGGTACCCTGGATGCCGGCTCCGGTTCTGATCCGCTTATCATGGTGGATGGTATTGAACGCTCCAATATCAACCAGATAGATCCCAACGAAATAGAAACCATTAATATCCTGAAAGATGCTTCTTCTACCGCGGTATACGGGGTAAGGGGAGCCAACGGCGTTATCCTGATCACCACCCGTCGCGGGAAACTGGGGCCGCCTAAGTTGAGCTTAACCTCCAACCTGGGCAGGCAAAGCCCTACACAGCTGCCCAAAATGGTGAGCAGCTATGAATACGCCCTCCTGAAAAATGAAGCGCTGAAAAATGACGGCAAAGAACCTTACTTCACGCAGGACGACCTGGAGCTGTTCAAATCCGGTAAAGACCCGGTGTTCCATCCCAGCGTGGATTGGTTTGATGTAATGCTGAAACCTTACTCTTTGCAGTCGCAGCACAACCTGAATATCAGCGGCGGCACCCAGCTGGCCAGGTACTTTATTTCAGGCGGCTATTTTGACCAGAACGGTGCATACCGGTATGCCGATTATAACCCCGAGTTCAGCGCCAATCCAAAATACAAGCGGTATAATTTCCGCTCCAACTTTGATTTTGATGTAACGCCGCTGTTCACGGTGAAGGTAAACCTCGGCGGACAGGTAGAGAACCAGAACTACCCGGCCAAATCTGCCGGCGATATTTTCTTCGATGTGCTTTCCGCTAATCCATTCAGCAGTCCGGGTATTGTGGATGGTAAGCTGGTCACCATTTCTGGCGCCGTAAACGGAAGGAACCCGCTGCTCACTATGCTTAATGCCGGTTACCAGCAGTTGTTCAAAAGTAACGTGAATTCTTCCGTTATCCTGAACCACAAACTGGACTTTATTACTGCTGGCTTGTCTGCCCGTGGTACCATTGCTTATGACAGCTGGTATAGCCACTCCATAAGGCGTTCCAAGAACAATGTGACTTACCTCGCCGTGAAGGACCCGGCCAATGCCGGTAATATCCTGTATGTGCCCCAGGGAGAGGAAACTACCCTTGGCTTCAGCGAAAGCTACGATAAGAACCGCAAAATATACGGAGAGCTGGCATTGGATTATAACCGCACTTTCGGCGCGCATAATGTAACCGCGTTGCTGCTGTATAATCAAAGCAAAGCCTATGCGCCCAGTCTTACCTATAAAGTGCCCAATGCCTATCTGGGCATGGCCGGCCGCGTAACTTACAATTACAAAAGCCGCTACCTGGTAGAATTTAACATGGGGTACAACGGTTCAGAGAATTTCCCTGAAGGCAGCAGGTTTGGCTGGTTCCCGGCTTACTCGCTGGGTTGGGTGGCCTCTGATGAGCCCTTCTTCCCGAAAAATAAATACCTCACTTTCCTGAAAATAAGAGGCTCTTATGGAGAAGTGGGCAATGATAAGCTGTCTGATATTTTCAAAGGCGGTTCACGTTTCCTGTATCTGCCCTCTGCATTCGTATACGGCGGTGGATATAATTTCGGGGAAGTAGGTTCTTCTTACCAATGGTATGGCGGTTCCTATGAAGGCAAGCTTGGCAACCCCGATGTTACCTGGGAAAGGGCGAAGAAATCGAACATTGGTCTTGAGATGAAATTGTTTAACGACCGCTTCTTTTTCACCGGTGATTATTTCCAGGAGAAGCGTAACAATATCCTGGCCATGCGTGGCGCGGTGCCTGGTATTGTTGGTGTGAGCGATCTGCCGGCCTATAACCTGGGCAGGGTAAGCAATAAAGGGTTTGAAATGGAAGCCGGGTATAACGATCATATAGGCAAAGTGAATTACTGGCTGAAGGCTAACTATTCTTTTGCCCGTAACAAGATAGAGTTTAAGGATGAAGCGCCGCGTTCCTATCCTTACCAGAATGAAACAGGGAACCCTGTGGGTCAGTACTTTGGGCTGGTGGCGGAAGGATTGTTCAACAGCTGGGAGGAGATCAATGATGCAAAAAGACCGCAATCGTCTTACGCACCCGGTGTGAACGGCCGAGATGCCCTGCAGCCCGGCGATATTCGCTATAAAGATGTGAATGGAGATGGCATCATTAATAACGACGATCAGATGCCTGTAGGCTATTCACAGTTCCCGCAGATAATTTATGGTTTTTCTTTTGGCGGGTCCTGGAAAGGATTTGATGCTTCATTGCTATTCCAGGGTGCAGGCAGGGCGTCAGTATACCTGGAGCAAATGGCGGCATGGCCTTTTGATACCGACTGGCGCAATGCAATGACCATTCACTTGGAACGGTGGACTGAAGAAAGATATAAGGCAGGTGAGAAGATCACTTTTCCCCGGTTGTCGCAAAGTCCTGCCGGTAACAACTACCAGCGTTCCAGCTACTGGTTGAAAGATGCCAGTTACCTGCGACTGAAGAACGTAGAGATTGGCTACACCTTTACCGATGGTATTTTAAAACGTGCAAAGATCGGCAGCGTCAGGGTGTATGCCAATGGTATGAACCTGGTTACGTGGTCATCGCTCAAAACCTATGACCCAGAAGCGCCGGATGGCCGTGGGCAGTTTTATCCGCAGCAAAAAGTGTATAACGTAGGGTTGAATCTGCAGTTCTAAAAAAACAAACTATGCAACAAGTAAAATACTATATCATATTAAGCCTGCTGTTGGGCGCTTTCTTTTCCTGTACAAGGGATTTCCTGGAGAAACCGCCATCCGTGGATATTACGGAGGATACCATTTTTTCAAAGATCAGGAATGCAGAAACATTTTTGTACGATGTATATGGCAACAGTATGCCTTCAGGCTTACCAACCGGTTGGAGCAATAGCAGCAGTGGCGGGATTGTAGCCGGCGTGCTCGCCGCCGCCTGTGATGAAGGGGATATTGCTGACAGCTGGCCCGGCGCCAACCGTTTTAACGAAGGGCAATGGAATGCCAACGATAACCCGGAAGATGATTTCAGTACCCACTACAAAGCCATCCGTAAGGCCAATATTTTTATGGAGCGTATCGACGGCGTACCGGATGCCAGCGGGGAATATAAAGCGCAGCTGAAGGCCGAAGCCCGCTTCCTGCGCGCCCTGCAATACTTTGAGCTGGTAAAGCGCTACGGCGGCGTGCCTATTGTAGACAGGCGTTTGCTGAATAGCGACAACCTGAAACTGCCGCGTAATAAACTGGAAGAGTGTATCAGTTTTATTGTGGCCGATTGTGATGCTGCTCTTGGCGCGTTGCCGGCTGCACAGGAAGGTTTCCTGCGGGGCCGTATCAGCAAGGGTGCTGTGCTGGCGCTGAAATCCCGGGTGCTGTTATATGCGGCAAGTCCTTTGTTTAACAGCGCTACTGCTTATGTGCCCACCACCGATGCCACAGCTGCATTGGTAGGCTATCATAACTATGACGCCACCCGCTGGCAAAAAGCGGCAGATGCGGCCAAAGCAGTGCTGGACTGGGCGCCCACTGGTAGCTGCCGCCTCATCACTGAATTTGGAGCCGATAAGAATTATGAATATGCATGGTCGGAACCAGACAATGCGGAGATCATCCTGGCTAATAAATCCAATGGCAGATGGGGGATCTACAGCGACTACTTCAACTTCACCATGCCGGTGAATATTTATGGAGGTTGGTATGGTATTTCTGTGCCGATGAACTTTGTAAAACTGTATGAGAAGAAAACCGGTGGCGCCCAAACATGGCCTCAGTCGGGCGATAATGCCAATGCCATGTACGCTTCGCTGGACCCCCGCTTTGCACAATCTGTAGGGTATAACGGGGCCAGCTGGAACAGCGAAATAGGCGCTTTACAGATGTATATCAAACCGGATGGTAAGCCGGCCCTGCATGGCGGCGACCGTGGCGGTGGACAATGGATGCATAAATTCCTGCCACGCAGCGTTACCTGGTCTACTTACGGCGCTACCATCAACTGGCCGGTATTCCGCTTAGCGGAATTTTACCTCAACTATGCCGAAGCGCTGAACGAAGCGCAGGGTCCTGTTGCAGAAGTATATACCGCTGTGAATACGATCCGCGCCCGTTCGGGTATGCCTGCGCTTTCAGGCAAATCAAAAGAGGAAATGAGAATGGCTATACGAAATGAGCGGGCAATAGAGCTGGCATTTGAAGAGCACCGCTACTGGGACGTGCGCCGCTGGAAAATTGCCGGTGATGAAGGTGTGATGAACGGGAAAATGTATGGATTGAGATTAAAGCCCATCGACGGCAGTACTGAATTTCATTTCGAACAGGTGGTGTTTGAACAACGGGTCTGGAATGATAAGATGTATCTGTATCCGTTTCCCAACACGGAAATATACAAGCAATACATCGTGCAAAACCCGGGCTGGTAAGCAGGACACCTGATCCTAAACTTCAAATCTGAAAAAATGAACTGTATATATAAATTAAGAACAACAGCATTGCTAACGGTAACGGGCACACTCTTTTCCCTTACCGCATTAGCGCAACCTGCTACAGATTCTGTTCCGGTAACCGCAGATACCACACTGCAGGTACCGGTGGCCTATGGAGAACAGGCATGGTGGAAAGTAACCGGGGCTTACGGAAGGGTGAATGGCAGCGTATTAAGGAAGTCGGCCGCCGCTACGCTGGGCAATGGTCTTTATGGCCGTATACCCGGCCTCACTGTAATGCAGGGCAACGGAGAACCTGGTTATGATGCGCCTTCCATGGCCATACGTGGCCTCAGCTCTTACCGTGGCGCAGGGCTCCTTGTTTTTGTGGATGGTTTTGAAAGTCCTTTTGACCAGCTGGCCGCAGATGAAATAGAAACCATCACCGTGCTGAAAGATGCTGCTGCTACTGCTATGTATGGCATCCGTGGCGCCAATGGCGTATTGCTCGTTACTACTAAAAGAGGTTTCAGCGGTAAGCCTAAAATATCTTTCCGTGCGCAAACAGGATTACAGCGCCCGCAACGCCTGCCTGAGTTCCTGGGATCGTACGACTATGCCACCCTTTATAATGAAGCATTGCGTAATGAAGGCAAAACAGATAAGTATTCACCTGCCGACCTGGAAGCATATAAGAACGGGAACGACAAATACTTTCATCCCGATGTGAACTGGTATGATGAAGTGCTGAAGAAGTCGGCGCCTATGTCGGAATACAATCTGAACCTCAGCGGCGGCAATAGTAATGTTACTTATTTTGTATCGCTGAATGTACTGAAGAATACGGGGTTGTATAAAAATACCGATTCAAAAAGAGAAGAAAATTCCAACGCTAATTTCCTGCGGTATAATTTCCGTTCCAATGTAGACATCAAAGTAACAAAGCGGTTGAGCACTTCGCTTGACCTGGCAGGCAGGGTGGAAGACCGGAGCTATCCCGGTGCAGGCGCCCCTGAAATATGGAACAACATGATGCTGATACCACCCAACGCGTTTCCCGTACGCAACCCGGATAATTCATACGGAGGTACCTCGGTATACCGCGGTAATCCCGTAGCGCTGGTGCTGGGTCGCGGCGTAGCCACCACGCATGCCCGCGCAATGCAGGCCACTATGCGTTTCAGCTACAGCCTGGACCAGGTTACACCCGGCCTGAAGGCCGGAGCGGCAGTATCTTTCAATAACTGGTTCCAGGGCAACGATGATAAAACCAAACAGTTCGCCGTATTCCAGCTGCTGAAAGATCCTGCCGGAGATACCATTTATAATAAGTTTGGTGATAATACCACCATTGTACAGAATGATGGGGTAAACGATCAGTGGAGACGCACCAATACCCAGTTCACCCTCACTTACAACCGCACTTTCGGTGAGCATAGTATTGATGCGCTGGCGCTTTACCAGCAGGATGTATATACCATTTCCGGCAACAATGTTCCTTATGCCCACCAGGGTACATCCGGCAGGATAACGTATGCGTATAAACGAAAGTACATCGGCGAATTTTCCTTTGGTTATAATGGCTCTGAAAATTTCCCCAAAGGCAAGCGCTTTGGCTTTTTTCCGGCAGTATCCGCAGGCTGGATCCTGTCGGAAGAACGATTCCTGCAGCAGGCACAGTGGATCAGTTTCCTGAAGCTGCGGGCCTCTTACGGGCAGGTGGGCAACGACCAGGTGGGAGGACGACGCTTCCCCTATAAACAGTATTATAACAGCGGCGCCGGTTATTACTTTGGCACCGACAACCGCTATGCCGGTGGTATGGACGAAGGGAGCCTTGCCAATCCAGACATTACCTGGGAAAAGGACCGCAGGGCCAACATAGGTATAGATGCCTCGCTGCTGCATAACAGGGTAACCCTGATGTTCGACTTCTTCGATGAGAAAAGAAAGGATATCCTGGCCGAAAGATATGGTGCTATCCCCGGTTACATAGGTGTGGGATTACCTGCGGAGAATGTGGGCAGTGTAAGGAACCGTGGCTTTGAATTGCAGCTGGGCTATCAGAGCGAAGTAAAGCATAGTTTCAGTTATTTTGCTTCTGCTTCCGCTGCTTTTGCACGTAACAAAATATTGTACATGGCAGAAGCACAACAACCCTATGCCTACCTTAACCGTACCGGGCAAAGCATTGGTCAGCCTTTTGGATTGCAGGCTATCGGATTCTTTAAGGATGAAGCCGACATCAGCGCCAGCCCCCAACAGATCTTCGCGCCCGTGAAGCCCGGCGATATCAAGTACAAAGACCAGAACGGTGATAACATCATCGACATTTATGATGAAGTGGCCATTGGTAAACCGGTATTGCCGGAATGGACATTCGGTTTGCACCTGGGTGTACAATACAAAGGCTTTGACCTAGATGCGTTTTTCCAGGGCGTTGCCAATCGCAGTGTGATGTTGTCCGGCCCGCTGGTATGGGCATTTGTAAATGAAGCAAAAGCCGCGCCCATTGCCATGGGCAGGTGGACCCCCGAAACTGCTGCTACCGCTACTTATCCCCGGCTTACCACCGCCGCCAACGACAACAACTACCGCTCCACGGATTTCTGGCAGCGCAACGGCAGCTTTGTAAAACTGCGCAATATAGAACTGGGATATACTTTCCCTGCTTCATTGTTATCGCGCATCAGGCTGCAACAGCTAAGGCTATACGTAAATGCTGTGAACGTATTTTCATTGGATCATATTCATTTTGCAGATCCTGAAACATTAAGCGGATATCCTGCTATGCGCTCTGTGAACGCTGGTATACGTGTGCAATTATGATCATCATCTCAACAAAAAATTTCAATTTTATGAAATATAAGTTTTGGTTATTTTTTACAGGAGTGGTTACCATCATCTCAGCTTCCTGTAAGAAAGACTTCCTGGACAGGCAGATCAGTACAGAGCTTACCAAAGATGAAGTATTTTCATCGTATGCCCGTACCCGTGATTTCCTTATAGGAACCTACGCTTACCTGCCTGATGGTTTTAACCGGCTTGACAATGCTATGCTGGACGCTGCCACAGACGATGCGGAATTCACCTGGGAAGGCAGCGCCATTCAACGTTATAATAACGGCAGCTGGAATCCCTACATTAACCCGGACGACAACTGGAATGCCACGTATGCGGCTATACGCCGCACTAATCTTTACCTGGAGCAATCCGGTAACGTGGACCTCAATATGTATAAGCTCAACCCGGATGCTACCGCGCAGCAAACCTACCGCAATATGGTTGCCGACCTGGAACGCTGGCGTTATGAGAACCGCTTCCTGCGCGCCTACTTTTATTTTGACCTGGTTACCCGCTATGGAGGCGTGCCGCTTATTACCAAAACACTGGGCTTATCCGACAGCCTTAACCTCTCGCGGAGCTCCTACGATGAATGCGTACAGTTCATTGTTTCAGAATGCGATTCTGCAGCAGCACACCTCGGCGCAACAGTAGCCGATAACGATTTGGGCAGGGCCACCAAAGGAGCTGCGCTGGCACTGAAAAGCCGGATGCTGCTCTATTATGCAAGTGATCTGAATAATAAGGGACATGTGAAAGAACGGTGGGTAGCAGCGGCAAAAGCGGCCAAAGAAGTGATCGACCTGAATGTATACCAGCTGGAAAGTAACTACCAGGGATTGTTCCGCAGCACTACCAGCAAGGAGATCATTTTTGCCCACCGCTATGCAGCCAATAATGGTTTTGAACGCGCCAATTATCCTATTGGCTATGACGGCGGAAGCAGTGGTACCACACCCACGCAAAACCTCGTAGACGCCTACGAGATGACGGATGGCAGCGCCTTTAACTGGAATAACCCTGATCATGCGCAGCATCCGTACGATAACCGCGATCCGCGTTTGGCCATGACCGTGATCCTCAATAACTCGCAATGGAAAGGCCGCGCAGTAGAAGCCTTCACCGGTGGCCGCGATGGAGTGGGGGTAGACCGCGCCACCAAAACAGGTTATTATCTCAAGAAATATGTAGATGAAAACCTGGACCTGTTGCTGAATAAAATCAGTGTGCATACCTGGATATTATTCCGTCTGGGTGAAATATATCTCAACTATGCAGAAGCTATGAATGAAGCCTATGGTCCCGACCAGGATCCGCAGGGCTTTGGCTTAACTGCTATACAGGCGGTGAATAAAGTGCGGGACCGCGCTTCAGTGAAGATGCCTTTATTGCAGGCAGGTCAGTGGAATACCGCCACATTGCGTACTAAAATACGCAATGAAAGGAGAGTAGAGCTGGCATTTGAAGAGCACCGCTATTGGGATGTGCGCCGCTGGGAACTGGGTGTGGCATTATTTAATTCGCCCGTATATGGCGTAAAAATAACCCGTACCAACGCCACTACGTTTAAGTATGAGAAAGTAGAAGTGGAAGGAAGGGTGTTCCAGCCAAAGATGTATTGGTATCCCGTGCCACAGGCGGAGAAAATTAAATCGCCTGCGCTCACGCAAACACCGGGCTGGTAAATATACAGGATCATGGATTTTTAAAAGATGAGTGACATGAATATTGGAAAGGTTTTCCGGGCCGCTGTGATATGCGCCCTGGGATTAAGTTTACACGCAGGCGCCGCAGTACCCCGCACTTATTACATAGATGCGCTCATGGGGAAAGACGCCAATAACGGGTTGTCGGAACAACAGCCCTGGCGCAGTTTACAACGGGTGAACGCACAGGTTTTTGAACCGGGTGATCAGATCCGCTTTCGCTCTGGCCGTATTTATGAGGGGCAACTGAAGCCCCGGGGCAGTGGCCATGCACAGCAGCTGATCACCATTGATCAATATGGAGAAGGATACAAGCCCCGTATACAAGGCAACGGTATTATGCCTGCGGCACTGTATTTACAGAATGCAGAAGGCTGGGAGATCCGCAACCTGGATATCTCCAATTATGGCCCGGATGCCAGGGCTCATCGCTCAGGCGTACTGGTGCAGTTAACCAACTATGGTACTGCCTCTGCTATTTACCTGAAGCAGCTCGATGTGCATGATGTGAATGGAAGCCTTGTAAAAAAAGACGGTGGCGGCGCAGGTATTATTTTCAGCAATAGCGGCCGGCAAACCCGTTCCCGGTTCGACAGCATCCTTATAGAGGATTGTACCATCAGGCGTTGCCAGCGGAATGGTATCCTGGTGAACGGCAACTGGTCCAGGGCCGACTGGTTCCCCAATGAACATGTGGTGATCCGTGGCAACCTGATAGAAGGAGTGCCCGGCGATGGCATTGTGCCTACCGGCTGCAACGGTGTGCTGGTGGAACATAACACCATGCGCGATTGTCCGCGCCTGTTGCCCGACAGCGAATCTGCTGCGGGGATATGGCCCTGGAGCTGTGATAATGCGCTTATTCAATACAACGAGGTAAGCGATCATAAAGCCCCCTGGGATGGCCAGGGTTTCGACTCCGACTGGAACTGCAACAATACCGTGATCCAGTATAATTACAGTCATGACAACGATGGCGGTTTTTTGCTGGTATGCGACGATGGCAGCGCCCACGCCCCGCAGAGCTGCGGCAACAAAGGCACCATTGTGCGGTATAATGTAAGCGTGAATGATGGTTTACGTACCACCGGCAAGCATGCCGGTTTTGCACCGATTTTTCATATAACCGGCCCCGTAGTGAATACCCGCATTTATAACAATGTTATTTACCTGCCGGAAAGAGATATTAAAATGGATAGCACACTGGTGGAAATGGGTAACTGGTTTGGCTACGCCGACAGTACTTATTTTGCCAACAATATCTTCTACACAAAAAGCTCCGCAGATTATGTGATGAATCAAAGCAAACGTAATTTTTACAGCAATAACCTTTATTTCGGCACGCACCTTAACCGCCCGGCGGATAAGGCCGCAGTTACAAAAGATCCGCAGTTCCATGCCACGCCGTTGCCCGGTATGCAGGGAATGGAAGCGCTGAAAGCATTCCGGTTGCAACCGGGCTCGCCGGCTTTGCAAAAAGGCATTGCGTTACCGGATAGCACCGCCACAGACCTGTATGGGAACCCTTTACCGGCACATCAGAATATAGGAGTAGATGGGAAATAGGAGGGTGAGATAAGCGCATTTTATTTTTCACTATAAAAATTCCATTTATGAACACAAGTATGAAAATCCTATTGGCGCTCACCTGCGCAGTGACCCTTTCCTGCGGTAAACAATCTGCTACCGCGGATCTTAAGCCCATCACGCAGGAGAAGAAGTCGGCGGTTGTAGCTACCGTTACCTGGGAAACGGTGATTGATAACAGTTCGTTTGCCAGCTATTCCGCGTTTGAAGCAGCCTGGAACTACCTGTATCCGTGGGGCTCCGATCATAACGGTACCGCACGTATGTACGGGAGCACGTCAGATCATAACCATATTTACCTGAATGCAGGTGTTCTTACGCTTAAGGCGGCACGTATCAACTGGAATGAAGGGAACAGCAGCAGCGATCCTTATTTGCCTATTCATTACCACAGCGGGGCAGTACATGCCAAGGCGCAGGTGCTGGTAAACGACCAGTTCCCCGACTGGGAGGTAAAGGGCGATTTCCAGGCGCCTTTTGTAGCCGGTTCCTGGCCCGCATTCTGGCTTACCGGTGTGAACAGCTGGCCGCCGGAAAGTGATATCCTGGAATTTAAGGGAAACAGTACCAACTGGCAGAATACTTTCAGGACCTGGCAGGATGTATCCAGTATTTTAACCAATGTTTCATCTCCCGGCAGCTGGCATACTTACCGCGCGTGGATCACCAAGGTGAGCGCTACCGATGTGAATATTCATTATTATATAGATGGTGTATGGAAAGGCATGCACACGGCTAATTTTGTGGGCAAGCCCATGTATATTATCATTAACCTGCAAATGGAAGGATCCAGTGGCAGCAATGGCCCCTCAGGAGATACCTATTATAATGCAAAGAATATTTATGTAGGACGTAACAGGGTATCCTGATATTAAAGAGATGAATCCCATATGCCCGTGCGGCATATGGGATTTTCCATTACTGTATCTGTAGGCGGCGCCTTTTTGTTACCCCGGCAGCTGATATACTCATTTAGGTTAAGTAATTCCCCAATCAGGTTACACCCGCTTTCTGCCCTTTGCTCACCTTTGCAATAACAAAAGCAGGAATAAAATGAATATCGTTATTACAGGTTCTTTAGGGAACATAGGAAAGCCTTTAACACAGGAGCTGGTACAGAAAGGACACACCGTAACCGTTATCAGCAGGAAAGAGGAAAGGAAAAAAGAAATTGAAGCCATCGGCGCCAAAGCCGCCATAGGCGCTATGCAGGACGCGGATTTTTTAGCGGCCACCTTTAAGGGAGCAGATATTGTTTACCTGATGGAGTCGTGGGAAGGCATGGCCAGTATATTCGATAAGGACGCAGATTTTATAGGGGCGTTCAATAGCATCGGGAACAATTACAAACAGGCTGTGGAGCAATCGGGGGGTAAAACGCATTGTACATCTAAGCAGTATTGGCGCCCACACCAACAAAGGGACCGGCAGTCTTTTTCTTCACAATACCGTGGAAAATATCCTGAAACAATTACCTGGTGATGTTGCTATAAAGTTCATGAGGCCGGTTAGCTTTTACACCAATATATTCAGGTATATGGAAACCATCAGAAACCAGGGAGCCATTATACAAAGTTATGGCGGTGATCAGAAAGAGCCCTGGGTTTCGCCCCTGGATATTGCTGCTGCTGTTGCAGCAGAAATGGAAAAGCCCTTTAGCGGGAGAACCATCCACTATCTGGCAAGCGAAGAAGTATCCCCCAACGAAGTGGCTAAAATTATAGGAGAGGCTATTGGAAAGCCGGATCTGAAATGGCTGGTTATCCCAGGGGAACAGATGCTGGATCATATGCTGGCCGCAGGGATGAATGAATGGATTGCGAAAGGGTTGGTGGAAATGCAGGCCGCACAGGGAAGCGGCAGCCTATACGATGATTACTACCAAAACAGGCCTGTTATGGGCAAAGTGAAACTGGTGGATTTTGCAAAAGAATTCGCGCTCATCTATCATCAATAAAAACCAACACAAATGAAAAGAGCATTAATTACAGGAGCTAATAAAGGTATTGGTTTTGAAACTGCCCGCCGGTTACTGCAAGAGGGATATTACGTTTACATAGGTAGCCGTAGTATGGAGAATGGCCGGGCGGCTGTGGAAAGGCTTAAACAGGAAGGATTAAATAATGCAATGGCAATACAGCTGGATGTTACCGATTCCGGATCAGTAAAAGCCGCACGCGCCACAATAGGCAGGGAAACTGATGTGCTGGATGCGCTGGTCAATAATGCCGGTATACTTGGTGGTTTCCCGCAGGCAGCACTTGAATCAGCCATCGGGGATTTTAATGAGGCGTTGGATACCAATTTGTATGGCGTTATAAGGGTTACACAATCATTTGTAGATTTGTTACGTAAATCTGAACAGCCGCGCATAGTCAATGTATCTTCCAGCGGATGCTCGCTCAGCCTGCACTGTGATCCTACCTGGAAATATTACAGTCACAAGGCAGTGCTCTACAACTCCTCCAAAGCGGCGCTTAATATGTATACCATCAACCTGGCCTACGAATTGCGCGATACGCCATTTAAAGTGAATGCCGTGTGCCCCGGCTTTGTTGCCACTGATTTTAATAATTACCGGGGAACGGGGACTGTACAGGAAGGTGGCGCCCGCATTGCCAAATACGCAATGATCGGTAGCGACGGCCCAACCGGAAAATTCATCAGTGAGGAGCATAACCCCGAAACCGGTGAAACGCCCTGGTAAAACATGACAGATCTATTTGTAAATTTACATTATGAAAAGGGAAGAGAATACACTTTATAAATTTGAATCACTATCCGACTTTCACCGGGTATTTGGGCTGCAAACGCCCTTACACCCTTTGATAAGTTTTATTGACATCAGAAATATGAAGTTTGACGCCAGTGAATTTCCACCTTCAATTGTGCTCAATTTTTATAAGATTGCCTATAAGATGCAGGTTTGCGGGAAAGCCAGGTATGGGCAAAACTACTACGATTTTGGCGAAGGGGGATTAGTATTCACCGCACCCAATCAGATATTTGAATCTCCTGACAGCTCGGCGCATTCAGGTTATATACTGCTTATACACCCTGATTTCTTTTTATCTTATCCTCTGGCAAAGAAGATAAAGGAGTATGGCTTCTTTTCATACGCCGCCAATGAAGCATTGTATTTGTCGGAAAAGGAAAAGGCAACTATTATGGCAATTTTCTCCATTATGGATGAGGAATTAAACAGCCGGATAGATGATTTTAGCCAGGATGTGATTATTTCGCAGATCGAATTGCTGTTGAATTACAGCAACCGTTTTTATAAGCGCCAGTTTATCACAAGAAAAGCTGCAAACAGCACTGTGTTGCAAAAGCTGGAAGAAGTGCTGGAAGATTATTTCAATACGGGAAAGCCGTCATTGCAGGGAATTCCAACTGTGCAGTACCTTTCGGAGCAATTGAATATATCCGCAAGTTACTTAAGCGATATGCTGCGTTCCTATACAGGGCAAAATACGCAGCAGCACATTCATAACAAACTTATCGAAAAAGCGAAAGAGAAGTTATCCACCTCCGGATTATCGGTTGCTGAAATTGCTTACGAGCTGGGTTTTGAACATCCGCAGTCGCTCAGCCGGTTGTTTAAAACGAAAACCAACCAGTCGCCTTTGGAATTCAGGCAATCTTTTAACTAACCTGCAAGCGTTCTGGTATAGCTGTATTCAATAGAATACAGCTATACTGTCTGGTTTCCACTTGGTGTCGTTAAGGTCCACTTCAATTCCGCTGGAAGCGGGTGCGAAAAGATTGCCTTTCAATACAGTGCGCTTATTGGTTTCAAACTTTACATCATTGATCACTTTGCTTGCCAGCAGGTTGCCATTAGCACCCCAACACATGACAGTAATAGACGGAACCGTGTAGCTGCCCTGTAACGGGAAATAAGCCTGTGTTTTAAAGCCAGGTTTGCCCTGGTTGTATGTTGGTATCTGGAACTTGTATCCGGTATAGTTCGAATAGGCGTCTCCGTTAGCAGGGTTGCTCACTTGCCCTGTGGGGAAATTGAATACTCTCGGGATACCTCCAAACCGTACATCCATCCATGCGGCATCTGCAGGCAGGGGATCCTGGATAATGAATTGCAATCGCGCTACAATCCTGTCCAGCGATACTTTGGCGTTGGCCGGTCCGTTAACCACCATCTCAAAGTGGGTACTGAAAGCATCGCTGCCGGGATATTTGAAGCCCGCATTGGTAATGTTGGGGCGGTATTCATCCCCGGTGGCCAGCAATGTGAATTTATAGTTGCCTGGTGGTAATGTATCCCTGATAATACCAAAAGAAGGAGTACCCACCTGTTGTACGATCACGTGCCGCAGGTCTGCCTGCGCACCTGTGCCGTATACCTTGTAATAGAGGTATTTTACATGACCATCCAACGAGTCTTTTGCAAACAACGTTGCATCCGCTTTTCTTCCAAAGCTATCCAGTTGCTGTGTAAAACCACCCGCATCAAATGTAACGGGGAATACGGTTTCTGCGCTGGTTTCGGGTGCAGTGCCACCGGGCGATATATGATCTTTATTACAGGAAAAAAGCAGCATAGCGCCGGCAAGCCAGGCGAGGGGAGTAGAGGTAGACATGGTTGAAGAATTTAGGTTGTTTAAGTTAGTCTTATTTACTCCCTTTTTTGCTACTTGTAATAGTAGACTTTGAAGCGTGGAAACGTATATTGGTAGCTGATTTCAGGTATGTTTACAGCCCGGGCCGCAGGCGCGGCCCGGTTTTTTTTACTACATATATTTTTCCAGGTAGCCGCTTTTTGCGAGGAATGCCTTATAATCCTTTATATCAAGAATTTCCTTTACCGCCTGTTTTTTATCTGCGGCCTTCATGAAATATTGCTGTGTAATTTTATAGCCCATCCAATAACCGAGATCGCGGGGCCGGTCATCTTTCCTGGAAACCTCATATAGCCAGTCTTTGAGCTCGGTACTGTCCATTCTTGTTATGAATTCCCTGCATAACCTGTCTTCATTTTTATTCCCGTAGTCAACTACAAGCTGGTTGGTATTTGCGCCGGATATCAGCTCTCCCAGGAAATCAGCGCTGCCTTCCACAATACTCTGTTGCAATAGGGTAGGATATTCCAGCCAGTTTTTCTGTTGAAAATGGATCAGCTCATGGGCTACGATGAATGGAACGTTGTTGATGTCGGCTTGTTTTTCGGCGCCGATAAATAGTCCATCTTCATTAAATGTACCTCCGGAGTTCCAGGCGCCGATTACGAAGTAAACAGGCGGGTATTTAGCCTCGGGATACCAGTATTTTAACGCATAGAATGCGCTCCTGCATTGCTTTTCCTTTTCTTTCATCAGCAGGGTGGTGGCCCGTACTTTTTCATATTCGGCCTGGCGCTTTTTGACCATTCCGAACAGATGGCTGGCGCTCCTGATCCTGTCGGGGATAAATCTTTTCACACCGGCGCTGCCGATATCTATATAACCACTGCCAAAGGGATTGACAGTAGTATCCTTTTTAAAAAGGTCAAAAGCTTTCCAGAAATTATCAATGTCTTTCGTAAGAAAAACGGAGCTGTCGGGATCACTGGAAAAAACGGTTTGGGCTTGGGTACGGGCACTAACAATTACAAATGCCAGAAGTGGCAGACAAAATTTTAACATAACAGATTTTTTAAAATGGCGGATGTAAATTAGAATATTCCGGGAAGAAAAAAAATTACAGAGGGAGATGATCTACTGTTTAAAACTTATCATGTGCAGATGATGGTGTAAACCGTATGTAAAACGGATGGAGCCATCACCAATTGATCCCCGTTAAGTTTCACAACAATGTCGTGTTTTTTTTCGTTCTGACTAAGTGATGTTAGCAGCAAAATGATTTTGAGAGAAAGGAGTAACACAATTACACATTGATTTTAGGATATTTTGTGAGAGTGCTGGTGGTTTATGAAACGGCAGTTATCAAACAACCGGAATTAATTATCGGGGAAATAATAAATATAAAACGATGAAAGAGCAACGCACAAACACAGCGCTCCTGGTGATGGATATGCAGGAGCAGATGCTGAAGGGGTTGCCGCAGGGTGGCCCTTTAATAGAAAGAACCGCAAAAGCGATCAGTGATGCACGGAACAATGGGGTGCCGGTTATTTACGTGATAGTAGGTTTTCGTAAAGGTACGCCGGAAATCAGTTCACGTAATAAAACCTTTAGTGCCAGGGCGGCATTCCTGCGGGAACAGGATATGGAGCAGTGGATGAAAATTGAGCCGCAGCTGGCCCCTGCAGAAAATGAGGCAGTGGTTGTAAAGCGCCGGTACAGTGCGTTCACAGGCAGCGACCTGGAGGTATTGCTGCGGGGCATGAACATTCATCACCTGGTATTGTCGGGCGTGGTTACCAGTGGTGTGGTCCTTTCAACCCTGCGGGAGGCAGCTGATAAGGATTTCCAGCTTACAGTGCTTTCTGATGCCTGCCTGGACCGTGATCCGGAGGTGCATACTTTCCTGATGGAGAAGATTTTCCCGCAACAGGCTGAGGTAACAACCGTAGAGGCGTGGATCAACAGTAAGCAGGAGAACCAGCCTGCATAGTACCAGTGGCTCTTTTGCAGTTATATTGCCTGGATGTTAAAAAAAAGGGATTATTTTGCAGGTTGATTCAGGATAAATAGTATTAATATGTCTACAGGTGAAAATGTAAGTGCCGGTTTAAACGAAGATCCATATGAAAATTTTCGTTCATTGTTACAGCAATCCGTGGTATTTCCCACTGAATATACTTTTAAGTTTATTATTAAGGCAGATAAGGATAAGATAGCAGATCTGAAGGCGATGTTTGCCAATGCCAACGCCAGTATCAGTGAAACCAGCTCCTCAGGCGGCAAGTATAAATCATTTACGGTGCAGGTGTTTGTGCAGGACGGGGAAGAGGTGATTGCCTATTACAAGGAGGTGTCGAAGATCGACTCGGTGATTATGCTGTAAAGACAGCCATCGGGTAAATGCATACATGAACGAATTGTTATAATATTGACATTTTTCGATGTATTGTACGATGATTAAACCTTATTAAGTAATTTCGGCCAGTTACACATAAACTATATTTAAATTTATGAAGCAATCAGTTCCTGCTTTTGCCCTGCTGCTCACGCTTGCAGCATGTGGTGGCGCTTCGACCGACCAGGCGAAGACCGAAGAAAAGAAAGAAGCGGCTGTAGCCACCGGCGCAGCTTATGTAATTGACACCGCAACTACAACTGTTCAATGGCGCGCTACCCACAAAGGTGGATTTGCACCACGCTTTGGTAGCATCAAAGTAACTGATGGCAGCCTGAACGTTGAAAACGGAGCAGTTACCGGCGGTAGCTTTAATGTAAACCTGGGCAGCCTGGTGGTGGATCCGGCTTCTGTTACTGAGCCCGATAAAAAACCAGCCGACCTGGAAGGGCACCTGAAAAGCCCCGATTTCTTTGATGTGGCCAAACACCCACAAGCCAAATTTGTAATTACATCTGTAGCGCCTTTCGACAGCACCAAGCAGAAAAGCCTGCTGGCTGGTGCCACCAATCTGATCAGTGGTAACCTTACACTGAAAGACAGCACCCTGAACATCACTTTCCCTGCACAGATCACTGTTGGCGAAAACGATGTTACTGCAAATGCAAAATTCGTGATCGACAGATCTTCCTGGGGTATCAACTACAAAACTGAAGGTAGCCCTGAGAACTGGATGATCAGTAAGGACGTTGAAATTGGTTTTAGCCTGAAAGCAGCAAAGAAATAAGTTGCTGACTGTATTTTAGAAAAGGGCCTGGTATATTGTACCAGGCCCTTTTTTATTTCTTCCACACGAATACCGGTTAACGGGAGTGAAGAAAGGCGAGTGTTTCTTCTGCCTTATAAAGTTCCCGTGCCGTATAATGAAGACTAAGATGATGCGCTGCGTTCATTTTTTCCAGTTGCAGCAGCTCTTTTACCGGTATTACCATACTAAGATCAGAGCCGGTGGCATTGGCAAACGACCATTTTTTCAGGGTATTCCCGTTCTCATCTTTCAGGATGATGCTCCGGTTAGTACCCGCTCCCTGTAAAGAGCAGTGCTTATAGATGATATGCAGCTGATCGCCGGAGCTTGCCTGGCTTAGTTGCAGTACCCTTAAATTCAAAGGCTGGTTGACCGATTGTTTTAGGATAAGTTTGTTGTTAAGATAGATCTCATAGCTATCCAATCCTACTTTTGGAGTGAAGCTAAATGCTGTGAAGCATAACGCTGTAAGCATACATATGGTGATGAATGCCCGGTTAAATGTTGTACGTTTCATAGTAAAAAATTTAAGTGAAAAATACCTGTCGGATCCCTGGTAACAATATTAGCAGAAAAGAAAACGAAGGAGAAAATTAGTAGAGCAGCAAACAAAATAATCGATGAATGAACATCCTCCTTTTTTATTGTTATCTTCCTCTACTATTTCTGCTGTTGGTCGATATAATTTTGCGGGATAAGCACTTTTATTTTCTTTTATGATGAATGATATGAAAATGGAGTTCCTGGATAAACCGCTGCAGCTGCCGTTTTCAAAACGCAGTGTTTCCTTAAGGCATGCCCTGCTGCATGGCGCTTACTGGGTGCTGATCACTGGGTTCTTTATATATGAGAAAAGGTATCTTATATATAAAGCCAATATGCCTTATTTTGTAGCCTGTGTTACTGTGAGAATTGCCTTGCTCATAGTGATCGCTTACCTTAACCTGCATTACTTTTTACCCCGGTACCTCCTGAAGAAACGCTACCTGGCGTATTTTACCGCGGTTGTTATTTCTGTGCTGGGATACCTGGCAGCACAAAGCCTGTTCGATTATTACCTGTATGGTTATGTGGTGGGGCCTATGCGTAATAGTAACCTGGTGGAATCATTATCATACAACTTCTTCAGTACTTTATGGTATATCGGTTTGATGCTGGCCCTCAAATTAAGTATGGACTGGTATGGGCAGCAGCTCATGATCCAGAAGATCACGGTAGAAAAACTGAATGCCGAAGTTAATTTTCTCCGCGCACAGGTAAATCCCCATTTCCTGTTCAACGCATTGAACAACCTGTATGCATTAACGCTTAAACAGTCGGCGCTGGCGCCGGATATAGTGCTGAAACTGTCTGATATGATGGAATACATGTTGTACGACAGCACAGATGCAAAGGTTTTGCTGGAGAAAGAAATCACTTACCTGAATAATTATATTGAACTGGAGCGGCTTAGGTTTAATGCCGGATCTGCTATTGTTTTGAATATACATGCTGAATTAAACGGGGAGGAAATTGCCCCCTTGTTATTATTACCCTTGCTGGAGAATGCATTTAAGCACGGACTTAGCAGACAAATTGAAAACAGCTGGCTGAAAGTGGATATCCAATTGCATAAAACGACACTTACGGTGATTATAGAAAACTCCAAACCAGCTGCTGCAACCCGTAAGAGCAAAGGAGGAATAGGGCTCGATAATTTACGGAAAAGACTGGAACTGCTTTATCCATCCAGGTATCAGCTTGAATTTGAAGACCGGGAAAAATCCTTCCTGGCTAAACTGGTAATTGAACTGTAAACTGCCTGCCATGTTGAAATTTGTTATTGTAGACGATGAGCCGCTTGCCCTTGAAGTATTGGATGGCCACCTGAAAAGAATGGATGGAGTAGATTCCGTTGTTATGTTCGGGAATGCGGGAGCGGCTTTACGTTACCTGGAAAAGCATCCCGCTGATGTATTGTTGCTGGACATTGAAATGCCGGAAATGACAGGCATTGAGTTCCTGAAGGCACTGACTAATCCTCCGCTGACTGTGTTTACCACAGCCTACCGCAACTATGCTTTTGAAGGCTATGAGCTGGGGGTGATAGATTTCCTGCTGAAGCCTGTTTCTTTTAATCGTTTCAGCCAGGCTATTGCGAAGATCAGGGAATTCCTCGCATTGAAAGCACAGCATTCCAATATTGAGGATACTCCCCTGGAAGGCAACCCTGATTTTATTTTTGTAAAAAGCGGTGTACGACGGGTTAAACTGGAGTTTAACGAGGTAACACATATACAGGGCCTGAAAGATTATGCGATCATTTATACACAGGGAGGAAAGATTTTGCTGAAGGGCTCTATTAAAGCGATGCTGAACATCTTCCCTCAAAACCGTTTTGTGCGCGTACACAAATCATTCATTGTATCTGTTCAGAAGATAGTACGTCTTGAAAGGAACCGCATTGTATTGAATGGTCAGCAGATCCCTATCGGGAGAAATTTTAAGGAGCAGCTGGAAAAGATACTGAATGCGAGGTAAGGCTCATCCGGTGATAACCCCGTCAGACGGTACGCGCCACCAAAAATTCCTCCCCGCTTGCGGGACTAAGCCCGTCTGTTCTCCCGGCAAAGTAGCGCCTGGCGATATTGCCGGAAGATACAATTTCCACTTCTTTAAACCCGGCTTCCTGCGCCAGCGCCTGCATTTCTTCCGGGGAAAAAAAGCTGATAAAAGGAGTGCCGGCTGCACGGGCGCCTTTTTCAGCTATCAGTTGCAGCGGCCTGTCTTCTTCTTCCATAAGATCTAACGGTAAATAGAACGTCATGGCAAGTTTTGAACCGGGGGCAAGTCCAGCCATTTGCCGCAGGGTAGCAAAGATCGCCTCCCTGGTAAGATACAGCGTAACTCCTGTACAGGCTATCATGGCGGGCTTCCCGGTATCAAACCCTGCTTTGATCAATTGCTCCCACCAGGAAGAAATTTCAAAATCCACTGAAACAAAATGGAGCCACTCCGGAATACCGAAGCCCAGTTCTGTTAACCGTTGTTGCTTCCACGTTTGTGTACCGGGTTGATCAATTTCAAATACCTGCAGCTGCGAGGCGATCTGTGGCTGCCGCTGGGCAAAGGTATCAAGCCCTGCGCCCAGGATCACATATTGCCGGGTACCCAGTTTATATTCTTCCTGGACCATATCCTCAATAAACCGGGCTCGGGCCACCATAGAAGCACGGAGGCGTTTTGTAAAATCCGGGTGCATATCCGGGCGTTGTTGCCAGTCTGCATCCGGGGCTACCAGCTTCAAGCCTATTTCGTCTTCAATAATATGCGGCCTTGCATCTGTCTGAACATGCAAGGCTCTCCAAAGCGCTGTGCGTACTGCGGTATTGTCGGGTACTGCTTTATTCCGGGTCATATTGTGATGGTTTTGCTCATTGCTATGCTATAAGAAAGTTACTTCTTTGCGCGCAAACCAATGGTATTGCCTTCTGTATCTTCTATCAGCGCAATAAATCCAAAGTCGCCGGTATGCAGCTTTGGGCGGAGTATTTTACCGCCGGCGGCTTCCACCCGGCTTAGCTCGGCGTTAATTTCTTCTGAGGCGAAGTATATAAGCGTGCCGCCGTTGCCGGGCTTTACCTGGCTCATGTGCACCAGGGCGCCGCTGGCGCCGGCCCCGTTTTCAGCTGTGGGAAAAACAGCATACTGCATTTCCGGATGCCTGTCGCTGTTTACCTCCAGATCGGTCAGTTCACATTGGAATACGGTGGTATAAAATTTCTTTGCCCTGTTAAAGTCTGATGTATAAATCTCAAACCAGTTAATCGCGTTTTTCATCTCTCTACAATTTTAAATTCAGTAATACCACAAAATTAGCCATCACTGTCTGGGAGAAATTGTAAAAAACCGACACTCATTTTTTCAGATCCCATTCCGGGAAACCCGGCATTCTTTCAATGGCTTTACGCTGGTAGATGCGCGGGCTTACGCCTGAAAATAATTTGAAATCCCGGATAAAATGGGATTGGTCGAAGTAGCCCAGCGAATAGGCGATGTCTGTGAGCGGGCGGAAGCTGTTTTGCCGTAAAAGCGATAACGATGCCTGGAAACGGCAGATGCGGGCATATAAAATGGGAGTAATGCCAATATGAACGAGGAACAGGCGTTCCAGGGAACGCTCTGATAAATTCAGCTGGCGTAAAACATCGGGTAGTCTTTTACCTTGTTGCAGGGCTGCTGCAGCATACACCAGTTTGGGATTGTAGTGGTTGTAACGCTGCGTTTGTGTGAGCAGGAACTCAGAAAGACAGGCAACCTGTTGCTGTACAGAGTTACAATGGAGCAGCTGTTCGCGCAGGGATGTTTTTGTAAGATGACTGATGCAGGTGCTCTGATCAGTAAGCTCATTTGCATTTATCCCAAATACCGGCTTAAGCGCCGTTGGCTCAAAGGTGACGCCAACGGTGCGAAAGTTGCCGCCACCCTGTAGTTGTCCATACTTTCTCGCTTGTCCGAATACAAATAACTGTGGCAGCCGTTCTCCCTCAAAACCTGTGAACAGTGCAGGGTTTTCCTGGAAAATAAGCCCGGGTAGCCCATTGCTCATTACTGTAAAGGACTTTTGCGATACGCTGGCAGTTGGGTTTTCCAATACCCAGAAGTAACGCACATAATTTCTGAGTGATGCCGGAGGCGGGATTACCTGGTAACTCATTTCGTAGTTTAATACTGTAAAGATAACAGTAAATGCCGTGCCGGCGGCTATAATTTGATACATGCCGTGATCCTGAAATTAACAGGCTCCCCTTCTATAAAGAAGTAATTGTCGGTGTCTGGAATCGGGTAGCCGTTCCCGATATCACCGGAAGCCACATAGCGTTTATTGGTCAGGTTATCTGCAATAAGTCTTACGTAATACTTTGGCGTTGTAAAGCTGATACCCACATCCAGTTTTGTGTAGTTTGGCAGGTATACATCTTTTGCGTAGGTAGACCGTTTGATCTGCGACGTTTGCCCGGCACTGAAAGCGATGGCCCTGCTGGCCTTTAACGGGATGCTGTATTGTACCCAGGTATTGATGATCTGCTGCGGGGTACCAGGCAGCTTATTACCAATCAGGGCTGATCCCAGCGTGTCTTTAGTGATCCTTGCGTTTACAAAAGTATAATTGGCAGAGACAGATAGGCGTGGGGTGATGTAACCCAGTATATCCAGTTCTACCCCGTCGCTGGTATATTCCCCGATCTGTTTTTTAAAGCCGAGAGCGGCATTCTGGACATCCTGCATCAGTACATTTTTCTTAACGGTATGGAAACCGTTTACAGTAGTAAGCAACCGCCCACTGAACCATTGTTTTTTTATACCCAGTTCCAGGTCGTTATTTCTTTGCGGATCCACTGGTGTGCCCACAGGCTTGTTCGTTTCGGGATCCAGTGCTGTACCGGCTTTCAGCCCGCTTTGCGGCACGAAAGACTGGTCGTACAAAAAATAAACGGACATAGCCGGGTTGATAAGATAGGTAAGTGCCGCCCGTGGGGAAAATGCGTTCTGGGAAAACTTAGTGATCTTGGGCGGCCTGGTGGCCGACACTTTTTGGGTAACCGTATTGTTATACCAGGTATGCCGTACACCTGCTGTTAATATCCAGTGTGGACTGAACTTAATAATATCGTATACATAGGCAGATTCATAGGAGAGATTGTTGTGCAGAATAGTCCTGGATGCCCCCATTTGGCGCACGGAATCGGGGTTCACCGTATAGTTGATATTTTTCTGGTAGAAAGGAAAGGTATACCTGCCGAATTCGTTGGAAAGGCTATCCCTGCTGCTGGTGAAATCACCGCCTATGATGAGCTGGTGCGTGATGCTGCCGGTATGGAATTTCCCGTTTATAAAAAGTTGTGTGGCAAACGTTTTGCCGCCGATGGCGGAGCGGGAAGATAACCGGGCGGTTTGTCCCTGTTCGTTAAAACTAACACCGGTATAGGTTTCTGACGAAAGCATACTCCAGGTATTGTATGGCGCGAGTATATATTGTGATTGAGAGGTTAGTTTCCACCGGTCGTTGAACTGGTGGGCAAACAACATACGCATGGTTTGTGTTTGATAATAGGTAAGCGGAAGCCCTTTGGCCGCGCTATAGTTAAGGCTTATGGGATCATGCAGGGCGTCTGCACCAGAACGGAGCTTGGTAATGCCCGACCCGTTACGCGATTCTCCCCGTATGAAGTCATATTCAGCCAGCAGGTATGTTTTAGGGCCGAAGTTGTATTGTACAACGGGAGCTACCACATATTTACTGGTATTGAGCATGGAGAGATAAGAGTCCTGGTGCTGGTACACGGCATTGAAGCGGTAGGAAAATCCTTTTTCCTTCACTGCGCTTCCGGCATCTACCGAGATACGGGCCAGCCCGAAGCTGCCGCCTGTCAGTTCTGCGTTCAGGAGCCTGCTACCGGGCGTTTTGGTGTTGATATTGATAGTGCCGCTGGCTTCTCCTACAGAGTTGATAAATCCTGCCGCTCCCTTCACCACATCAATACTTTCAAACAGGGCCTGGTCGTCGAGCACTGCGCCGTAATTAGCATGCCGGGGCATGCCGTTAATGATAGAATAGGCATTGAAGCCCCGGATCTGGATAGATGCCGAGCGGTCGAACGGGGTACTGTTATATCCAAAGTAAATACCGCTGGCATTCCTGGCTACGTCTTTCAGCTCAAGGGCGCCCTGCTGCTGCAACAGGGTGGAGGTAATACCAACGATATTTTGAGGGATCTCCATCAGCGGCTGATCCAGTTTTAAGGCATTGGCAATACTGTCTTTTTTAATATTCCCGTTGCGTTGTGATAATACTTCTATTCTTTGCAGCTCCCGGTATCGCATACTGCTGTCTTTTTGCTGGGCCAGCAGGCTGAAAGAATACCATAGCATAAGCGGGATAAAACAGATAGATCTCTTCATGTTAAATATGTTACAGTTAATTGTTGTCTGGCAGGATGATGGTAATCCCGAGTATCAGCAGGATAGCCAGCCAAATGGAGAAGCTACGCAGCAATAGTTGTTGCGCCTTGCCGGGTGTTTCCTGAAAATGGAAAACAGGCAAACGGTCAAGGTCTTTTTCCTGCATATTTTTATCATATAACAGGTAGCTGTTCATAAATGCTACCCAGGTATGTTGAAAGCGATTTACCTGAAGCTGGTAACTGGCATAGCTATCGAGCCCTGAGGCAGCATCGGTGTATAACAGGTGCTGTGCCTGGGTTACAGGATTTAACCACAACAGCTTTTCCTGCAGTTGGCGGTGCTGTGATTGCTGTTGCTGATAGCTGAGCAGTATCCTGTCTGTTCTTCTTCCCAGCAGGTCGGCATAGGCTATGAAGCGCCGGTTACCATACTCCGCTGTATCCGTAACTGTTCGTGTATATTCAGGATGATGCAGATAGAAGCTGTCCAGCAGTACCTGCACCGGTAATTCCCAGGTTTCTTCTTTGCATTCCCGCTGACTGGATGCCAGTGAAGAAAGCAGCGGAACAGGCGCCCGCAACGTGGTGTAGCTGTTGGTAAGGGCGGGCAGCACCATCATAAACAACAGCCATGCGCCCAGTGCGCACAGCATATTCCAGCGCGACGACCGGTTAAACCGGATGATCAGACCGCAGAGGGTAAACCAGAACAGCAGGTAGATAAAAACCAGGTATAGCCATAACCAGGCATCACCGGCCGTGATCCTGCTGCCGGAATGGTACATCATGAACCCGGGAATACTCAGGCCGGATGCTATCAGCATCAGTACCAGGAAGCGGAAAAGGAGTTTGTAACAGATGATGCGTGTAAGAGAAGCGCCTTGTATGGCCAACAGTTTATCGACCTGGTTTTCTTTTTCCTGTGAGAGGCAGTTGTGGCTCCATACGATGATCAATAACGGGAACAGATAAACGATCACGTAGGCCAGGTCAAAATTACCGACCGCCAGTTTCTCGGCATTCACAAATTCTGCATTGGGAGGTGTAAGTACATCGCGTTTGGAATTTACCAGGTCAAAGTACGGCAGCAGGTCCCGTTGCCCCACTGCCAGTACTGCCAGCCGGTGAGGCGGGTTCATGGCATACGGCGGATGGCGGAATTCCACTACCTGCGGAACGCCCGCCTGTGCCGCCAGCTGTTTCCCGTGCGGGGTAGAGGTGTCGCCATGAAACCGTTGATGCGCCTCTGCTAAATGTGTGGCCTGTGTTTGCGTGAGACTGTCCAACCCGCTTAACTGCCGCCCTATGATGGCATGCCCGGTATACAAGCTGTATATGCCCATCATCACATAAAAGAGCAGTAAAAGCAGCAGGGGAGGTTGCCGCCGTAGTTGCAGGTATTCAAACCTGAAAATGGTACGTAGTAAAAACATGTTAATGAAACAACCCGCGTTTTGAAATAAGATGAAGACAAAAGAAAGCCAGCAGTATCCATGTACAGAGTGAAACAAAGCCCAGGCGTTGCTGCAGCACTGCCGCTTGAACAGGAGGAAGCTTATGGCTGAACTTTTTTATCTGCCTGAAAAACTTCGGGCCGGCTTTATAACTGCCGTAGCTCTTGCCGGGATGAGCCGCCAGCTCCATATTCAGCGTACGGATAAAATAATCCCGGTAGAGCTGTGCCTGCTGGTAAAATGCCTGATGGGCATAATAATCCGTGCCGGACATCGACATGGATATCCGTTTCAATCCTATAAATGGATCCAGCATACCGGCCCGGCTGAGAAAAGACTGCTGCCGGGAAAAACTCTGCGCTACCTTGCTGTAATAGTGATGGAATACCTGTTGCCTGTAATCTTCGTGGCATTGCATGATGATGCCGTCGGCATCCACGGGTAACTGGCTGACGCTGTCTGCATGAAATTGCTGTAAGATCTGTTTAAGATAACGCTCACTTCTTTCATAATAAGGATCGTGCCCGTTCAAACCTTTCAGATAGCCTTGTTTTACCTGGTCTTCAAATACTGCCCTGGGCATTATGGGAAAAGCTTTATCGGCCTGGCTGGCGGCTACTTTGGGAAGGATGATGCTGAGGCATAGCCAGCAAAAAAGCACATTCATAGTGGCTGAACGGGAACTGCTACTCAACGCGGATATGGATACGGCTATTACCACAATGAGCAGGTAGTATAACAGGTATGCCCCTACGATAACAGCGCTGCGGCCCCACAGGTCGTTTGTGCCGGCAGCGATAGCTGCGCCGGTAAAATACAATCCGAAAAAGGGCAGGAGTATGCCCGCGAAAAGCAGGTAGTGCGCCCACACCTTACTCCAGATAATGGCGGTGCTGTACCGGCCCTGTACGAGGAGCATCTTTAACGTTCCGGCTTCTTTTTCCGCGGTAACCGAAACGGCTGCTGTAACCATTAGCAGGAGAGGAACCATGAGCTGCAGCACCTGTGATATACTGAAAGGTCCAAACCGTGCGGAGGCATCGCTGCCCTGCACCTGGCTGTGATCCACTTCATGCTGTACATGCGCTTCAATACGATAGGTGGTGCCACTATACTCATCAAGCCCCGGATCAAATGCGCCCGCCAGGTATAGCGGTTTAAATATATAGGTGCCAAAATGCGCCGCAGCGTGCGGATTCCGTTCCTGCTGTTCCCATTGCCTTACAAACATGGCATTGGCGTCTTGCCGGCGTTGCTGTTCCTGCCGGTATTGCAGCAATGTAAATAACCCCGCCGTTAAAAGGGCTCCCCATATAATAACAAAGGAGAACAGTACAGTTTTTTCCCGGTACATTGTACGCAGTTCCTTTTCAATAAGGGTGCTATAATGTGAGCGGTATGTTTTCATAATGCAACGAAGTTGCAAATAAATATTGATATTAGCAACATTGTTGCAAAAAGTAAAAGCCGACCATTAAAATAACAGGCAACAATATGCCGTTTCGGCAAGTGTATGACGCCGGTAAAAATTGCTCCTGCCCTGGTATATAAAAAATGGAATGTACCGATGGTGAGAAGAAATTGGGTTAACAGTAACTGGGGCAGTAATTCAAAAGCCTGCTGATAAGGAAAAGTTCCCGGGCAACCATTTCCCTGGTTCACTGAGGTGAAAATGCGACAGGTGTATTAATCATCCAATCCCTTTCCATCCAGGATCTGCTGCAGGTATTTTTCAACTCTCGACTCCCGTGTTTTGGATTGCTTGGGACTGGAAAAATGGAGGAGATAGGCCCTTTGCCTGCCTGGCGTAAGCGCTTCAAAAGCTTTTCTCAGGGCCGGCATCTTATCCAGTTTTGTTTGAAACTCTTCCGCAACAGCAAATTGGGATGGCTTTTTGAATTTCACTTTCAGACCGGCTTTTTCCACTTCAATAGCTTCATAGATGTAAGCCTTTAATGTGGGCGCCAGCTTCGTGATTTCCTTTACATTGGTGAACCGGATCTGGCGGGCCGACTGCACATTTTCGGTTTGCTGTATAAGAAGGTTATCGGCATCATGTAACAATGCGCCTTTGAAAAACAGGAATGCGCAGTATTCTTTAAACGCATGTATCAGCACGATGTTATTTCCATCGAAAGTATAGCAGGGGCAACCCCATTTCAGCTCTTCGGTGAGGCCACAGCCGAGCGCTATCTTCCTTAGCTGCTGCTGTTCTTTCTGCCATTTTTCTTTCTCAAAGTAAAAATCAACCTTGGGATTCATAGTATTAATTTTTATTGATTAGCCGGAATGAGTTTCCTTTCGGCCGGCCGGAAGTACCAGGATATTATTGTCAGTGCCAGCAATAAAAGGCAGGGAAAAATTTCCTTTGTGGTACCTGACAGGATATGTGAAAATGCTGCACCGGACATGGCAAAGAAAAAGCCTGCATACGCCCACTCTTTAAGTAACGGAGATCTTGGGATAAGTATAGCTATTACACCCAGGAGTTTCCATGTACCTAATATAGTTAAAAAATAATCAGGATAGCCCAGGTTGGCGGTAAAATCCTGCTCCTGTTTTATTTTGAGCAGCTGCACTATGCCGGTAGAGGCCATTCCCAGCGCCAGCCAGAGCGTAGCTATCCAATAGATAATTTTATTTCTCTTTGTCATAAGGTGTTATTTTAGTTTGCTTACGGTGTCCTGTAATTTGTTATGCGCCATGTTTATACCAAAGGCAAAAGGCAGTTTCAGCTGCTGATCCCTGAGCTCAATTGATCTGTATATGATCTGCATTTTCAGCCTGCTGGTATCGTCTGTAACTTTTTCAAACTCCAGGAACTCCAGCTGAACATCAAAAGGGGCATTGACCATTTCAAATGTCCGCGTGATTTTCCGGTTAGGAACAAACTCATGTATAACTCCATGCGCCTCAAACAGCACCTGGCCCTGTTCATTTGATGTTTGATAGTGCCAGCCGCCATGCTTTTTGTTTTCCAGCTTCAGTACTTTGGTCCCCATCCATTGTTCCACAATTTCGGGCTCCTCATAGGCTTTGAAAAGTAGTTCCAATGGCAGGTCAAATTCTCTTGTTATCACTAGTTCCTGCTTGCCATCCTCTGCATGAATTTTTGTTTTTTGTTCCATGTTATTTGTTTTTGTATTTTTTCATGATGGATTCCAGTTTGTTGAACCGGTCGTCCCACATTTTGCGGAATGGTTCAATAAAGTCTGCTATTTCTTTCATCTTTTTAGGATTTAGGTGGTAATGAATTTCCCTTCCGTTCTGTTCCTGTTTAAGCAGCTCGCATTCAGTAAGTATTTGCAGGTGTTTTGATACGGTTGGCCTTGCCGTATCAAAGTTCGCAGCTATGGCGCCTGCCGTCATTGACTGGGAGGCTACCAACAGGAGTATGGCCCTTCTTGTAGGGTCGGCTATGGCTTGAAACACGTCTCGTCTTAAGTTCATCGTGTAGCTATTTGACTACAAATATATGTGTAGTTATTTAACTACACAAATTTTTTTTGAGAGATAAATGGAATGATCAGTTGGCTGATGTATATATAAACTTCAATCCCTATATTTGTAAAAAGGTAGGATGACTTACAATAATAATAAACGGGTAAAAAGGAGTGAAGAGATAACCAGCCAGTACTTTGTGTTTTTAGACAAGCACATTGAAGACCTGGTAGCAGGAAGGGTGAATGAAATGATGGAGCTGAATGAAATTGCGGCGAAATTATACATTTCACACAAACACCTGACAGATACCATCAGGCAAACAATGGGCGCTCATCCCTGTCACTTTTACGATCAGAAAATTATTGAAAAGGCAAAGCAACTTTTGCAGGAAACAGACTTTTCTGTGGCTCATATAGCGATCACGCTCACCTATGATCCATCCAATTTTTCAAAATTCTTCCGTAAGTATGTAAAATCAACGCCCGATCAATGGCGGAAAAATAATCGCCCCGTTAAAAAACTTCCGAAAAGTTCACCATGATAAAACTACCAGGTATATTGACCTTCATGTAAATTAAAAACGATAAATATTTTCATTATGGCAAGAAATGATTTAAAAGGAAAAGTAGTTTTGATCGCAGGCGGAGCGAAGAACCTGGGTGGTTTATTAAGCCGTAAGTTTGCAGAACAGGGTGCAAAGCTGGCTATTCACTATAACAGTGAAAGCACCAGGACCGATGCGGAGAAAACCCTGTCCGATGTACAGGCCCTCGGTGCTGAAGCCTTCCTGTTCCAGGCAGATCTGACAAATGTGAAGAATATCACTAAATTCTTTGATGAAGCCATTTCCAGGTTTGGCGGAATAGACATAGCTGTCAATACCGTTGGTAAAGTGCTGAAGAAGGAATACATATCTACCAGTGAAGCTGAATACGACAGCATGGCCGTCATCAACTCTAAAGTAGCTTATTTCTTCATCCAGGAAGCAGGTAAAAAACTGAACGATAATGGTAAGATCTGTACCATTGTTACTTCCCTGCTGGCGGCATTTACAGGTTATTACTCCACTTACGCGGGAATGAAAGCACCAGTGGAAGATTTTACCCGGGCGGCATCCAAAGAGTTTGGCAGTCGTGGTATATCGGTATCAGCCGTGGCCCCGGGCCCGATGGATACCCCGTTCTTCTACGGACAGGAAAGTGAAGATGCAGTGGCTTATCATAAATCCGCTTCTGCATTGGCGCGGGCTTACAGATATCAAAGACATTGCTCCCCTGGTACTGTTCCTGGTAACAGACGGCTGGTGGATTACCGGGCAAACTATTTTCGCCAATGGTGGTTATACCACACGGTAAGTAAATACAACAGGTAGTGGAACGGGAAGTCGTCCTGTTTCACTACCTGTATTTATAAGATTTATTATGATCGGGAGGGGATGGCTTTATAATTCATATTTACTTCATATTATTTTACAGGTACCGCAGATAAGCCGCCGGATTGCTGAGAAACGAATGGGTAATACGGTAATGCTCCGTGTCTTCATAAGCGGTTTGCCGTATCTCATCTTCGCTTATTTCATAGAGCAGGGCTCCCGGCACGCCCATGATGATCGGGGAATGTGTGGCCACGATAAACTGGGAGTTTTTGCTTTTCAGGGCTTCCAGGATAAAGGATATCAGGGATAGCTGTTTCAGGGGCGATAATGCAGCTTCCGGTTCATCCAGCAGGTAGATGCCGTTGTCATTTATTTTTGTTTGTATTATTTTCAGATAGGCTTCGCCGTGAGAAAGAGCCAGCAGGTTTTCCCCGTAATCGTTCCGCATCATGTGCAGCAGGGTGTGCATGCTTTCAGACATTTTATCAAGTACTGTAGCTGCTACTTCTTCCCGCATATCGTCCAGGAAGGCGTTGTTGCGGTTCTTTTCCTGTTTCAGTTTGTAGATATAGTCGCCGAAATCTTCCGCCCGGAAGAAGAATCCATTGAGAGGTTTCCTTACCTGTTCCAGCTGCAGATAGGGCTGTAATAACCTGGCGGCGTTGAAATCTTCCCTTTTTCCGATATGATCGCCTATCAGCGGTGTATTCATGCGCATAGCAATACTTTCCAGCAGTGTGGATTTCCCGGTGCCGTTGTCGCCGGTAAAGATCGTAATCCTGTTGTCTATGGTTATGTTCTTCCCATGCCTAACCGCTGGCACGTTAAACGGGAATGGATGCGAGTGAGACGTATTTATGGATAAGGAGCGGAGAAAGGGCATAACAATGATATTAAGTTGAAAGATTAAGTTACTATTTTCCTAGGTAAAAACTCACCTGCCAGGGCATAAAAAGGGAGTGAAGTTTTTTAGGTATTACCCTGGCGTCAAAGGCAGGGAATCCTGAGATATAGTTTTCTTTTAAAAAATTTTCTATTTTACCTTTTTTCAAATACTCAAGTATTTCCTGATGAACACAGATCAACAAATATGCCTCATCACCGGTGCCAGCAGTGGTATAGGGCATGCTATAGCCACTGCGCTGAAACAGGAGAAGAATAACCAGCTGATTGTAACTGCCCGCAGAAACGATCGTCTTGAAGAATTAATATCCCCCAATGTAGATGTGCTTCCGGGAGATCTTAATTCGCCGGAATTCC
Source organism: Chitinophaga sp. OAE865 (assembly GCF_040546735.1). NCBI lineage: Bacteria > Pseudomonadati > Bacteroidota > Chitinophagia > Chitinophagales > Chitinophagaceae > Chitinophaga > Chitinophaga sp. OAE865. The sequence continues at coordinate 3,269,787 of NZ_JBEPOF010000001.1, forward strand.
AGGACTCGGTACTATCACATATCTGGAACAAATATGGTAGGTGCGATTACCTGTTCAATTGCGCCGGCAGCATCGAAGTGGGTACCATAGAAGATATGGATATAGACAGGATGACGGCTATGCTTCGTTTGAATATAGAATCAACGTTCCGTCTCACTTATGCAATGCTGAAGAAATTCAAGCAACAGAACTCCGGGCATATCGTTAACCTGTCCAGCGTACTGGGCACCAAAGTAAGGGCCACTGCCGGGGCATATGCCGCAACAAAGTTCGCCATGGAGGCGTTGTCGGAAGCGCTCAGGATGGAGCTGTCAGATTCCGGGATAAAGATCAGCTGTATAGAACCGGGGCTGGTAATGACGGAACTGCATAAGAACTGGAAAGTACATCCAAAGGAAAGCATGAATATCAGTCATCCCCTGTCTACCGCAGATATTGTGGAGGTGGTAAAGTTCATCATGTCGCAGCCGGCACATGTAAACATCCCCAGGCTGATGATTCTTCCCAAAGGGCATAATATTTAGCAGTTATGAATAATACCGGTTATAATAACCGCTAAACGCCCCCGGTATTTTACTGACAATTCCGGTCAGGTTACCGTATTTATCCGGTATTGGCCTGCTAACTGCACCAATACCATGATCTGCCGTTATTTCCATCCTGTTAGAGCCCCTTCCTGATTTATAAAGTGGTAATAAGTGAAGTCAATTACATATATTCAACCTGCATATCCTGGTCTGATAGTATATAAGCATAAATAATCCTTAAATAAAATACAATGCCCTTTAATAAGATATATTCATTGTTAATAATAGCGGCTTTGCTTTACATGCCCTTAACCCATCTTTGTGCCCAGGACAGGAGCTATCAGGAACAAAACATAAATTTCAGCAGTAACGGAAATGAAATCTTTGGAAAGCTAATTACTCCGGTTGTCTATAAAGGTAAATTGCCGATTGTTGTTTTTGTGCATGGCTCTGGTCCTGAAGATTATAGTTCATCAGATAACTACAGGTATTTATGGGAAGAATTTACTAAAGCCGGCTTTGCCTGTTACTCCTGGAATAGGCCGGGAGTGGGCGAATCCAAGGGCAAATGGTATGAATTATCTGTAGAAGACAGAGCCGGTGAGGTAATAAGTGCAGTAAACAAGCTCAAAACACTCGATATAACAGACAGTTCCGAAATAGGTTTTTGGGGAATCAGCCAGGCAGGTTGGGTTATTCCCCTGGTAAGTGAAAAGATGAAGCCCGCTTTTGTAATAACCGTTTCTTCACCGGTAACTACAGCCTTCCGGCAGGAATTATACAGGGTGCGATCGGAAATGCAGGCGGAAGGATTTTCCCGGTCTGATATAAAAAAGGCCCTTTCCTATAACAGGAAACTCAGGATGATGATAAGCAAAGGTGAGCCCTATGAACATTTTTCAGCTTTGCAAAAAGAGAACGAAGGCGCTAAATGGGCGGATAATGTTATTGGCGGTGGTGAAATGGTGTACGCCTATTTAAGTATCGTTTTCAAGAAAGACAGTGCCCCTGAACTGGATAGTCTTAACTGCCCTGTATTAGCTATCTGGGGGAAAAATGACCTGGTAGTGCCTCCTCAAAAGGGAGCCGCAACATACCGGAAAGCAATGAAACGTATTGGTAACTCTGATGCTTTGATAAAGATCATTCCTGATGCAGATCATACACTCACATTTAATAAGACCGGGAAACGGGCTGAAACGATAGAGAGAAGGGAACGGTATAAAGATAATCCCAAAGAGATCTTTGCTCCAGGCTATGTAGCGTTGATGACGGATTGGTTAAAGCATTTGCATTTCCATCATAATTAAGTTTTGTCGGCACATTTTCCCAGCATGTCTACTTCCCGTAAATGACGACGGGACAGGAGGTAGTTTTGTGTAACAAACGTTTTTTATGAAAGCAGCTACAGAGCGTAAAATAATCCGCTGGTTACACATTATACTCAGCATTCCCATACTGGGATATATTTATGGGCCGGTGGCGTCCAATCCTCCCGCCGCAAACGCCGTGCGCTGGGTATTCCTGCCGGTAGTAATATTAAGCGGACTTTGGATGTGGAAGGGGCATCTGCTAAAAAAAGAAATTCAGGAAACAGGTAAGCGCATAGGTTTTTTGTTGTGCAGAAGAATATGCGTTATTTTACATAACTAATCTTTTGATTTCATGAAACGTGCGCTCTTATCATGTGTGCTAACCATCTTTACAATGGCCGTATCAGGCCAGGCGGCAACAGACTTTCCAAAACTTAACTGGCTGGAAGGCTCATGGAAAAAGATGAACACAAAACCAGGCCGTTCGGGGCATGAGAAATGGGAGAGCATTACCCCCTCTTCCATGAAAGGCATAGGCGTAACGCTACAGGGGAAGGATACGGTTTTTTGGGAAAAACTGGAGCTGGTAGTGAAAGAGGATGCTATCTACTATGTAGCGGATGTTCCGGGGAATAAGGCCCCTACCTGGTTTAAGATTACTTCCATAGGCAATAATGGGTTTACCTGTGAAAACGATGATCATGATTTCCCAAAAAAGATTGTGTATGAGAAGGAAGACAGAAAGATGAAGGTAACTATTTCAGGCAATGGAAAGTCCGTCGGTTTTTTATTTGAGAAAGGATGATGGTTGCCAGAGGTGGATGTCTGATTTTACTTACATAACATACTATTTGAAAATACCGTTTAAATGGATGTATTGAACTGGCTGCTCGATGCTGATCCCGCCATCCGCTGGCAGGTATTGCGCGACCTTATGCATGCGCCGGCTGAAGTTTACACCGCTGAACGTGAGCGGATAGCTACGGAAGGCTGGGGCGCGAGATTGCTGGCCTTGCAGGATGAAGATGGGCAATGGGCAGGAGGCGCCTGTTTCCCTGCCAGTAGCCTTCAAACGGTTCCCGGAGAGCAGGGGCAGCCCTGGATCTCAACATTACCTACACTTCAGCTGCTATGGGGTTTCGGGATCGATCCCGATACAGAGCGCATGCGCCGGGGCATCGGGTTGATCAGGGACCACTGTTGCTGGGAGCATGCAGGGCAACCGTTCTTCAGCGGGGAGGTAGAGCCCTGTATTAACGGGAGAACTGTTGCATTAGGCGTTTACTTTGGCCAGCAGGTAGATGATATTGTTGCCCGGTTACTGGAGGAACAGCTGGAAGACGGAGGATGGAATTGCGATGCAGAAATAGGTTCCTGCCGTTCTTCGTTTGCAACAACTATTAATGTCCTCGAAGGATTGCTGGCGCATGAGCGTGCAACCGGAGGCTCTGCAGCGTCTATTGCAGCCCGGCGCAGAGGAGAAGAATATCTGCTTGAACGGAAACTATTCCGCCGCAAAAGCACCGGTGAAATCGTAGATCCTGCCTGGTTGCAATTCTCGTTTCCTGTGCGCTGGCACTACGATGTGCTGCGCGCCCTCGAATACTTCCGGTTGGCAGGAGATGCGCCGGATCCGCGTATGGCCGAAGCAATTGATCTGCTCCGGTCCAAACGGCAGCCTGATGGTACATGGCTGCTGGAAAACACACATCCGGGCAGGGTACATTTTACCCTCGAAGAGGGCGACGGACGGCCCAGCCGGTGGAATACCCTAAGGGCTATGCGGGTGCTTAACTGGTGTGGGCAGTTTGGGGAGTAAGCCAGTGCTTCATCCACCGTCTTATTCCCTGTCTATATATTGGGAATGCTGTTCTGCGCTACTTGCTCGGATGTTAACCCGTACATCGGTGGTGTTTTCACTCCCAACAGGTTCAGGTAAATATAAAGCTCCCCCCGGTGGTGGATCTCATGTTCCACCATGAATCGCATCCATTTCCATATCCGCATCTCAACATTGCCCGGAGTGGTGCATTTCCGCTGCAGGTCTTCATCGCTTAAACGGCGGAATATATCAAGTGATTGCTGGTGCAATTCGTTGAAAAAGGAGAGCACATTATCATAACCATCTGCCAGCTCTTTCCCACAGCCCTGGTAGGCGCTTTTCCTGCCGGCAATGGTTTCGGCGAACATATACCTTTCAATAGTGGCAATATGCCTGATCTGATCGCCGATACTGAATTTCCCCGGCAAATAGGACCAGTCCAGCTGGCTGGGAGGAACCACTTTAATGAGCCGGAGAGTGCGTTCCCGTACTTTATCATAGTAGTCGAGGAAAGGTTGTATGGTAAGTATTTCCATGGGTTATCTGCTTGCTTTCATGAGGGTGATCAATGATGTGGCTACCTGTGTTTCTTTACCGTCATTAACGGTGAAAAGATCGGTTTGTGCAACAGTAAGAGTAGCGCCTCCCTTTATAACCGTAGCTTTGGCGATAAGTTTTTCTCCTTTCGCCTGCCGGAGGAAGTTAATTTTAAATTCGATGGTCAGGAACGAAACATCTTCCCGGTAAAGCGTAGTGGCGGCATAACCTCCTGCTGTATCTGCCAGTGCTGCAATAACGCCGCCATGAAAGATGCCGGAGGTGCGTAAGAGAAAATCAGTGGAAGAACGGCGATCTCTATTGTTCCGCTGCCAATACCCAGGATGGTGGCGCCATAAAACTGCATTAGTTTCTGTCTGCCAAAACTGGCTCTGATCCTTTCGCCTATGTGTTGGTCTAACATAAACAGTTCTTTAAGGGAAGGTAGACATTTTTGACTATTTGTAAACAGCCAGCATACCGCGGCTATGTAATTACCACGGAGGTGTAGGGAGTATATAATGTCCAGCCAAGTGATTCATATAAGGCTTTGCCGGTTTCTGTTGCTACCAGCACGCCATTTGTTTTTTCACGGGAAACCGCAATATTTTCAAGTGTTTTCATGATAATTGTCGCCAATCCTTTACGGCGATGCATTGCATCCGTTTCTATACGGTCATAGATAACAAAATCATCTACAAAGACCAAACGCCCAATAGCAGCTGTATCCCCATTAATAGTAAGCACCTTTGCTATGGAAACGGGAACTTCGTTCTTTACTTCTAATTTATACTCATCAGCTAATCCTCTTTTACACGGTGACATAGGTGTAAAGCAGGTCATCATAAAGCCGGGAGGTTGAAGAACCCATGCAGAGGGAAGTATATTTTTAATCGCATCGGGAGGGGCGCATACTTTAAGAAACACCCAGGGCTCTATAATGGTATTGGCCAGGTCGGTAAATTCGTTAGTGAGGTTGGGGAAAACATAACGGGCTTTTTGCCCGGGCCATCCTACCTCTACCCTGAACCCGCTGCCACTTTTAACCGGCAATGGTAAGTCGCGTGATAAAGCCCATCCTTTAAGCCACTTTTCAACAATATTTGGATCAATCATATAAAAGGGGAGATTCTTTTTTATTTATCAGTGATCGATAACAGGCGTTTTTATCCTTTGCAAAATCGAGCTGGTAAACAAATGTTTCAGGGTCCGCTTTTTTATCGGATAGGAATTATAGTATACGCCCAAGCCGGCGATAATGTCATAACCGTTTCCTTCCGGGAGGTCTTTTGCTGGTGATAGTGTTGCTGGTTTTATCCACATAGCTAGTTTTCACGTTTAATAAGGTCCTCAATGATCCGGGTAAAGTAATTTTCTTTATCATTTACATCAAGGGGGACTGAGTTACCGTTCAAAGGATAGTTGCCCTGTATGAATCTTAGTATACCATTTTTATCAAGGAACAGGTTTGTTGGCAGCGCTCTTATTTTTATCTCCTTCTTATACATCCCTCCATTTTCCAAAACCTGGAAGTTGAATTTTTTGTCTTTTAGGAAATCTGTCAGGTTATCGCCTGCTGCGCTGTTTTCAGTAATAGCTACAAAATTCATTTTGTCTTTATACTTTTCTTTAAGCATACTTAACTGGGGCATTTCCGCAATACACGGCCCGCAATAGATTGCCCAGAAGTTAATGAGCGTAGGCTTTCCCAGCAGCTGGGCGGAGGAGATTTTATTCCCGTCAAGTTCCTCCAGATTGAAATCGGGAAGTTTTTTATCCAGCAGTAAAAAGAGGGAATCCTGTTTGTATGGCATTTTAAATCCAGGTGATTGTTCACCGGATACTTTTTTATCTGCGGCAAACGTAATATAATTGACCACAGTGTCTTTTTCAAACGCTTTGTGATAGATGACAGCTGTTAATGAAAGGGATGGAGGGATTGTTTTTTTTACAGCATCAAAAGATGCTTTTACTTCAGCTTCGGTAAATAATACGCCATTGTTAAAGGTGTATACATTCTGCTGTGCAGAGATTTTCTGTTGTGTTATTATCAGGAGGAAAACAATCAATGATCTCATTGCTGTAATTGTTTCTGTTAAGATAACATTTTTATCTGCTATTCCAGTGCTTAGTGATATCAGTAACCTGGAAGGGAAATTGTCTTGTAGGGTATTTTATGATCCTCAGGGTATCTGCACGCTTCCCCTGAAGCCCCGCAGCGGTCCGCCAGATTCTTTGCAGTAACACATCTTTCAAACCTTCAAACATATCATCATGAAAACAAAAATGCTGTTAACGGCAGGCTTGCTTATGTTATGTCTTGCCTGCTCAAAAACCGGCCCCGAAGGCCCACAGGGAGCACAGGGTCCCAAAGGCGATAAGGGCGATACCGGGAAGCAGGGCCCTGCAGGTACGGCTAATGTAATTTATTCCACCTGGAGGTCCTTTACGGGAAGGCTGGCACAATGGCCGATACCGGCTATTACAAGGGAGGTCCTGGATAAGGGGATCATATTGGTATATGTTGATTTCGGCTCTGCGGTATTGCTTGTACCCTATGCCTCCAACAGTGGTGATATAAAGATGTACCCCCAGTATTACGTAGGTGGTTTTAATGTGGTCAGTAATTTTGACCTGAATTCTTTCAGGTTCCGTTATGTCATTGTTCCCGGTGGCGTTATAGCCAGGAGCGCATCAGGGATAAACTATAACGATTATCGCCAGCTGTGCAAATACTATGATATTGAACCATGACAGTGCGGGCCTGCGTATTACTCACGAAAGTAATTCGTGATGATTTTACTAATTGTATCCGCTTTATTAAAAACCATAAGATGCCCCCCGCCTTTAATACGGTAATCAGGATGCACCAGCCGGCTGGTTATTACCTTGTCGGCTGTTCCGTGTATCTGGATAGTTCTTTTAGGTATTTCTTTGTTTTTCCAGTAACAAATACTTTTCAGCGCCCAACGGAAAAAAGAAACATCCGTATCCTTCAATAATTTCCTCAGTGCTTTCTTATCATTCAGGGAATGGGCGCCAAAATAGCTGTAGGTAAGAAAATTGGCGCGATTTATTAATGCCCGGGGAATGATGCGGTATAAGCCAAGTTTCATGAAGAAAAACTGTCTTTTATTTAATTCATCCCTTGTTCTGACAGAGGAGATCAGTACCATTTTTTTGAATCTTATCATTTTAGATACTTCCACAGCCATTATGCCTCCAAAAGAAAGCCCGATTAAATACGGATCTTCCACTGTAATCTGGCTTTTTATTCTGCCGGCATATGCTGTTAATGATTCATCCGGCAACGCCGGGATCCAGTTGATGTAAACTTTGTGGTAACCCGGGAGTTTCAGGTTCATGAATATGGTTGAATCTGCCCCTATACCACTAAAAAGATAGACAACCTTTTGATCTTTTTTAACCGTGTCCAGGTGGGATTGGGCTTCCCCCCGGAAGCTGCTGAATATTAATAAAACAGAAAAAATCACTTTCACAATTGACGACATAGTATCCTTGCTTCTTGACCTGAAAAGGCAATTTTAAATGAAACAGGCTACGATATTACTAAAAAAAAAATCAATCGTTAAAATATGGGATAATAAGCTCACATTGGCAGAGTTTGCATCTGTTATGGGATTATATTTATAAATAGCCGTTCCTTAATGAGCCGGTACCCTTTGAGCAAGCGTATGAATTGTATCCCGTTGCGCAAATGAGCTGTGAGGGAACAAACCTATGATCCTGTTAAAATAGATATGCTTTATAGTTCAGGTATCCTCATTTGATTAAGAAGATAATGTAAATATATGTTCTCCCAGGAATAAGGATACCGTCGAAATCCCGGTAAATATTGCGATGGGGAAATGAAGGATTATGTGATGAGGCATTCAAAAAGTATCATCCGGTCTGTCTGCATTTTTCCGGCATTAAGTTTAAGAGCGTAAAGATCTCCGTATCATGGCCACCACCGCTTATATCCATTGCCTCCAGGTATTTTGTGCCGTCACGGCTAATATCCCAGCCATTGCGGCTCACATCATCGTGGATATAGTGGATGGAGCCAGGTTGAATTTTAAGAGGCCTTCATCCGAACATTCGAAGTAGATAACGCCGTTTCCTAAATTTTGAGGAATGCCGTTGTCAGGATTACCAGGACCGTCATTCTTACTTTTGCTGCAACTGTTGATAACTATTGCATACATGATACATAAAAAGGTAAATAGTTTGTTTTTCATTTTTGGGAGATTGTACTTCGTTCAGAAAGTTTCAGCCAAAAAAGGATATAATTGGTAAGAACCTCCATTTTTTTACCAGGGAAAACCCTTAGAAACCGGTGAGGCTTCCGGCCAATAGGGCAGTTGTGGCAGCGGAGATCAGTTTGCCGTAAAGCTGAAAGACCAGTAAAATAAAAGATAGCCGGTAAGTTGCTTGCAGATCCCCTGGCAGTGGAAACGCATTGCAATAGGAAATTTTTTGCAGGAAAATTTGCAGGAAACAAAAAGATTTATAATTTAGCCGCTCCGACGGGATGTAGCGCAGCCCGGTAGCGCGCTTCGTTCGGGACGAAGAGGCCGCTGGTTCGAATCCAGTCATCCCGACTAAACAGATCTCAAAGCATGAAATTCAATAAACCGAATTTCATGCTTTTTTGTTTCAAGTTATTGCTCCTTGCGGGTTTCCAACTTCAAGAACAAAGTGCTGTTTCTCAGTAGGGACTTAGTGGTGCCTTTGCTGCTTTTTTGCCTAAAACCCGCTATAGCCGGGCCCTTTCGTCGGGATTTGAGATGAACCTGAACGTTACAAAGTATTTCAACTTATAACAAGGGTGAAAATAGTATCTCTCCAAGTCTTGTTAGTCACTCCATTTAAGGCCCCTTTCAACTAACAAAGTTCCCCGCAAACACTTGACCAGTAGGCATTTTGAGATGATAAGTGTATCAGCAATCAATATTTTTTTCGCGCAGATCCGCTAAATCCGCGCGAAAGGGAAAAAATGCGTAATACATTTTATATCAATTCATGTCAACTCATTTAGGAACTAAGTAGTGAACTAGGTTGGGAACTGAAGATACTTTATTTTCGGTTCCTGAAATGGATATAACAATTTGTATATCAATTATTTAACATTGTTTTCAATTGATATCAAATGATACCATTTTAGACCAGTGGATTCATTTTCTAAGTGTCCCTGTGTGCGAGATAAGTGCTGTTTGATTTTAAAACACTAAAAAATGAAATGACATGGAAAGTCGAAACACGTTCGTCGTTTCGTTCAAGGCTCGGGCTGAAAAAGGCAAAGATGGGATGGCTCCCATCTATATGAAGGTAACTGTTAATAAAGTTCCCAGAGAAGTTTCACTAAAGTATTCGGTGGATTTAAAACTGTGGAACAGCAGGAAAGGGCGGCCTAAATTAATCAGTGACGAAATGAGGCAACTCAATATGGAACTGGAAACAGAGGCTGGGTTGGTTTTGAAGGCTTATGAAGAAATTGAACGAGAAGGCGATGTACTTAACGCTGATGCAGTAAAAAGCAGATACATTGGAGCCAGCCACGCCGAAGCCCCCTACACCCTTAAAGTTCTAATGACCGAATATGAAGCAGATCAAAAGCCCGATATGGAATGGGGAAGCTGGAAAAACTATATTACCACCTATTGTTACCTTAATAACTACATTGCAGCACACTACCCGGCAAACGATATACGTGTATCAAAACTCGACCATGCCTTTATGGCCGGCTTTAAAACCTATATCCATGAACACCCGCTTACCCCACATCGGTCCGCAGGGCAAAATGGCCTTGCAAAACATATAGAGCGCGTAAAACGTATGGTCAACTGGGCACAAGAAAGTGGCAAGATTGTCATCAATCGGGTAGAGAAATATCAGGCACCTAAGAAAAAATATATACGCAAATACATTACCGAATTTGAATTGCACGACCTGGAAACTTGCTGATTCAATGATCCATTGCAGCAGATGGTACGCGATTTCTTTATTTTCGCGGTGTATACTGGGGTTTCGTATGGTGACCTTATGGCGCTAAGGCCGATTGACCATGTTGTAGGTATGGATGGCCAGCGCTGGATCAGTAACCAGCGCTTGAAATCCGAAGGCTATTTTTTAGTTCCCCTACTACACTTCAGTTTCATGATGCCCGGCACATGTTTGCTACCTACATAACACTGGCTAAAAATGTGCCATCGAAAGCGCGAGCAAAATGATGGGACACACAAAAATTTCAACCATACAGGTCTATGCCAAAATCGTCGCTGCAAAGGTGAAAGAGGACATGACTATCTTGCAAGCCAGGCTTGATCAGCAGAATCCACCCGAAGTAAAACTACTGGAAGTGAGCATGGAAGAGATTATTGCCCGGCATAAGGCTCAGCCCATGCCAGTGATCGAATCGGGAGATTGTGATTCTACCAACGCCGTTGTACCTGGTGAGCAACCGGCAACACAACCGGCTATCGCAGAGACACTATCATTGCCGTATAGAATAAATTATGTTGTAGGTAAATAGCTAATTAACGGCAAGCCTAAAAGATCCTACTGGACAAATCATTGCCTACCGGTATGAAGCAAATTGCAAGAGACCGTTCTTATAGTACTGCGTAAATATAAAAATCTAGGTTTTTCGGCCCGGATTTTTATATTTACGCAGTTTCTGAATCAAATGACGGACTAATGATGCAAAAATCATCTAGGAAATGTAGCAAGCCCTTGGGAGCGAGCAATTGAATCACCTGATTTCTGCCTGCAGTTCTATTTTGATAGGGTAATCCCCTGACAGATATCTCTTAAGAAATCACATATCAATATGTTAATACTATCTTTTGTCATTTGCTTTTTTCTTTTTATTATTTTTGGTCTTTCATCCAAAATAGTTATCAATAAGATTATTGAGGGTAAAATTTTTAAGGTCTTAAAAAATTATCACTTTACTGTGATCTCCCTTGTAGATACTAATAAAACCTTTAATTACGATAAAGAACAGGTCAAAGCCTGGTGGCGCAATTTCTTAATAATTACAAATTCAACTCCTAGATCAACCACATTTAAGGAAGTAAAGTTTAAAACTATCGACAATAAAACAGTTATCTCCTTAGTAGCTATAGAAACTACACTTTTTATATTTAACAAAGTTTTTTTTGAAGTTGATCTGGAAAAGGCTTAAAGTTTATATAGCATTGAAACTATGAGAAACGGTCAATTATTTTATTTCTGGGAGCATATCTGCCAGCCGTTTCATCTCAATTCTACAATCGTCTGGCATATCTCTTTCATCAATCAACGTGTTGTAGATTGTTAGCAAATTATCTGATTCTGGATTGTTATCTAGTTTTGCAGCAATAACCCCCTTGACAAATCTAAAAAGATCATTTACCATGTGAACCGTATATTCCCTAGGGTGGCTGTTTAAAAGCATGTCAATTCGTTTTACTGAACTATTTTCAAGAAAATAAAGTAGTGCAAATTCCTTGAATAGTTTAAGCAGTGCGTTTGCAACTAATTTGATATGAGCTTCTTCCCAAACATAAAAGCGCAGACTCTCATTCCTTTTTCTATTAATTCCATCAGGATTGGCAATCAAATTTGCAAGGCTGTTTCCTATTGTATTAAAATCCCATTTTGATTTTAAATATGAATTAATAGTAATTTTTTTATAATATTTCTCTATTGATAAATTGCTGATCTTGGCGTAGGGTTCAATAAGAAACCCTTTAGCTCCTGTTTTAATGTTGTGCTCATTATAAATAAGGAAGAAGTAAAAATAAATAACACCATTTTCCTCCCGTAGAAAGCCCTGTTCTTTGAGATCTAATTTAAAATCGAAAGCTTTCAATTCCTTTTCTATCAACGCTAATAATTTCCTGGTTACTTCTTTTATCGTCATTTTGCAAAATTAGCTGCATTTGTGATTGTTTAAATTATAGATGCCATTTTCCCATTGATGCTCAACCTTCAGTTAAAAAAAATGCCACAATTATTTTTACAACGATCACACCCTGTTTCAAACTTATAATGAGTAGGGTGCCACAAAATATTGTGGCACCCTGAATAAACAATTGAATTGTCTTATTTCACGCAGTATTTTATTTGAACATCAACCTGTCAAAATAAGAAATGATTAATCTAAAGATTTCCAAGAAACAATTAATGCTTCTTCTTAATCACTAATTCAACCTTTTCTCCGTCTTTAAGATTGAAGATCTGTAGCGCTAACTGAGCATTGTAAGTAATATAATATGGGAATGTTCCAATATCAAAGTTTTTTAAGCTATAATCTCCACCAATTACAAACGGTTTTTCAGGCAATATTCTCTGGTCTAAAGCCAATTTGTTTTGTTTTTTCCATTCAGTTGCATAACTAACACCAGCGTAATAATCTAAATCCTCTTTGAGTACTTCTAGCCAATCCTTAAATGATCCAGCAACAATCTTTTGTTCAGCCGTCTCAATGTCAAACAATATTATACAATTCTTCTCAGTGTTAAAAGCAAACTGATTTCCAAAAATGTCTTGGGCAAATGCGATTAGCCCGTTAAATAATTCTTTAAATTCCCGCTTGAAAGTTTCGTTAACTACAGATATATTTCTGTAGTCTCTTTTCTCCGTGAATGAATAAAAATGCAAGGATTGATCAAAGTAAAATCCCCCATTATTTATATCTTCGATGAAAGAAAAGTAAAAGCTTTCATTAATTACCAAACCAAAATCCTTTGATAGTGGATAATAAAACTCATCAACTAAATCTCCATTGTATCTATTGGCGAGGTAAAAATTAATTGTTTCTTGATATCTCATATATTAGGTGGTATATGTTTAATTACAATTCTCACTCTTGTATTATCAGGCAAATTACGAATTTGTTGTCCAATTGACGCTCCCGCGCCACGATTATCCGATGAGGTTATATGTTTTACGCTCACTTTTCCCCCGGTTTTAATAACGGCCGGTGGAAACTCATCCCTATCCTTACCAGGTATGATTTCAACACCTTCTAAATTTTCCTTTCGTCTGGCATCTCTCCCTTTTCGGTCAACAACACCTTCTACTTTCACAGCTTTATCTTTTTTGGCCTCATCGCCATGCTGCGCAGATTCGGGATGTCTTGAACCATCGATGTAAATTTCAACGGGTTTAGCTGCTTTTGCATTGACAATAGGGACGGGCACAGCCGGTCCAGTAATTGATGAAGCGCCAACAGGAGCTTTCCCTCCACCTGCTAAAGCTAAAGATGGGCTCTCCGGGATATTTGCTCCGCCACCGCTTGTCATGGTAAGAACAGCAGACACTACCGTTCCTGTCGTTGAAGCGCCATCATAAATCCTTTTCTCTTGACTGCTAAAAGGAAATTTATCTGAGGAAACACCGGGCAATCCCAGCATTTTTTCTACGCCATTTAAAGTTCCCAATGCGCTTGCAAGATAGAGGCGCCATGTTGGTGGATCATCGCCATCTGGCTCGTCTCCTAAGAAATCCTGGTAACGTATTGGATTATCGTAGTTTGAGGCATACGGGCTCCACATTTCCATGTCCTCTGTTTTAGGGTCTACCTGATTCCATCTACCAATTTGCGGATCGAGATTGCGGAGTTGGGCGTCGTATATATCTAGGTCCAGATCATCGGTGTACTCTATCCCGTTGTATTTTTTCCTGTTTGCTGGATAATTGGTTCCTTTAAGTGCATTAGAACTAATCCCGGCCATTTGAAGGCCAAATGGATAATAATGCGTTTCCTCAAGTAAGGGGCCGGAGGCCAAAGCGACTGTAACATTATCAAAGAACACATCTTGCGGACTCTCATTGCTGGTGTATATATATAAGAAACCAGATTTTGATACCACCATTTTGTCTTGTCCTAGCAGTTGCAACTGGTCAGGTTCTGCTTTAACCTGCCTTACACCACTATTTTCTTCCACTAATTTAAACTGGTCATCAAATAATACAAAATTTAAATAGGCTTTGGGGCGATTCACCTGAACCGGGTCCCCATCCCTTTCTTTTAGGCGCTGGTAATCGGTGGAGTAGAAGTCCCTACCGAACGGTGTGGAGGTGTTGGTAGCTGATACCCCGTGGGTACCACCGGGCTCAGTAGCACCTTTAAACGCTTGTACCAAGTCCGGTACCATGCTTTCCGGTAATGGAATATCTTCCTTCTTTTCCGTCGGCGCAGTGGATTTGTAAAATGCGTTCGTCTTAATTCGGAAGGTGTCCCCAGCCATAACCCGTAATACCAGCGACGGGCCAATTTTCTTTCCTTCCTTTAGAGCGGTAAGTTTTGAAACTGATTGGTTTTTAGCAGTATCTTGACCGGAGGGATAGCCTACAGGTTTTGGCACGCGGGTGTTATCAATGTTACTAAACAACGCTGTTTCCGTGGCTGCACTGGTAGTTTCCATTGTCGCCGTATACATGCTAAGGTCGGTCTGATCTGTAAGAACAAGCCTGATGTTACCTAAATGATCCTTTACGAAATAATCATAGTTGTAAGCCACGGGCTGTCCTGTCTTAAAACTGGTACGGATGCGACCTTCTTCATGGCTGATATATTGCAAACTATCATTCTTGTAGACGAAACTTCCTATATAATCAGTTGTCGTTACTTTCGGTGCACCTCCCGTAACATCCGTTACAATTTTCTTCACCTTATTTCCAGAAGCATCATAACGGTATACAATGCTACCTTTCCCCGTGATGACGATGCTATCGGGCAGATTGAGAAAATTATAGCGGATAACAGTAATCTTTTTATTTTCATCTTTTATGAGATTTCCGTTTGCATCATAATCATAGTCATCGCCGGTATTTACGCCATTATTGAAGTCGCCCAGTTTAGCAGCGGAAGTATTAATAGGATCAGCCACCTTTGCAAGCTTATTGCTGTTGCTGCGATAAGTATAGGTTAACTGATCAACAAGTGATGGCGCAGCTACTCCATTTTTACCCATCTGGTTTAGGGTAAGAATATTGCCGTTAGCATCGTAGGCTAAATTGTTAACAGTGAAGTCCATGTTCGTTTTTCCCCAGGTTGTACCGTTTCTTTCCAGGAAGTTAGCGGAAGCGAGGCGGGAAACTTTATCATAGCCAAAGCTATAGAGCCTTGCTATACCATTTGACTTACTTTTCCAACGCGCGCCGGCAATGTCACCGCTGAACTGGGCCGCGAGGGTAAAACCATAGTCATAGGTTAAATCTTGGCCAAACCAATTTGCGGTGCTGCCGTCTGTATTGGCATAGTCTTTATTAATCCCCTTAAGCCATCCGCGAATGTTATACTCATATTTCAGCGTCTCAAGTTGTCCTGTAGTGGTAACGCCCAGTCGTTTAGTTACCAGCTGCCCCAATTCGTTGTAGCTCAGAGCTGAAATTGTTTTCTCGTTTGCCACAACATCATTGAGGCGTTTTTTAGTTGAGGTGACCCGCCCAGCTGCATCATAGCTAACCATTGTCAATACTGTAGTTTGCGGAATCGTTGTGCTCCGTGGATTTCTGTGTTTGAGATATGTACTTAGTAGCTTTCCATTAAAATCGTATAAATTATTAATCACATCCACGCCACCGGAAACATTATCCGATAAAGATTGTATAATCCGGCCTTTATCGTTATAATAATTAGTCGTCGTCAACCATTGATTTGTCCCTAGAATTCGTATCCTGATGCCTGTCAAAAGTCCGCTCGTTTTGCTGCTTGGAGTAACGGGCAGAGCCTCCGAATAAGGATTGGTTCCTGCTTGTGGCTTTAGGATATCTTCTGTTGTAAAGTTTTGTTTGCCGGTAAAAGTGTAGTCATTATAGTAATTATAGGATATCGGCGTTAAGGCAGCCGCAGGTAAACTGGGTGCTGGATTTCCAGTTATAATGCCATTCATGGTATTTTGTAAAGTCACCCTGTCAGTTACAGCCGCATATAATTGTGTTTGTATCGGCCGGTTTAAAGCATCGTAATAAGTTACCAGCCAGGTAGTCCCCTTCATGTTACCGTTCCTGGAAAAAACAAGCCTGTCACGTACATCATATACCATTTCCGTTGAATCGGCGCCGGGTAGCTTTTTAACTATCAGTCTTCCGCGACCATCATACCTGTAAATAAAGCAAAGTTCTTTGGCTACCTCTGCGGAGATAACCCAGTTCCCACTGATGGATTGCACCGCCTTGGGTGGGATTACCATACGAAGGTTATCCTTATCATCATAGACATAATAAGTGCAGAGCCATCCGACATGAGCTGTTCCGGTGATAGGAGCCTGCATCTTCTTCAGCACCAGCTGGCCGTCCTTATTTTTATATTCAATGACCTGGTTACCCATCTCATTAGTGGTGGAATTTTTATACAGCTGCCCTGCAGCGTATATTGAAGTGCTGATAGGAATAATACCACCAGTAGCCAGCGTCCAAACCCTCACAGAATCGGTTAGCCCGTTAGTTTCATAACCATTCTTTAGAAAATGGTTACCACCGTTTTCCCCAGTTGCAACATCCTTCTTTGCCCAGCTATTGCCCGGAGCATACAATTTTAATGGCCGGTTCAGCGGTGAGGCATCAAAATCAGTTTTATTATAGAAAACACTTTCTCCGGCAGTACCGGGCATAAGCGTTGCATTGCTATAAAATAGCTTTTGCTGTGCAAATGGATCGATTTTGAATTTTCCATCGCTAACGTTTTGTGAGGTAAAAGGAAGATACTTGTATTGCTCTCTGCCATACTGATCGTAAATAGTTGGTGATACCATATCCCTCCCTAAAGGGCTAAGTCCTTTACCAATAACTTGAATAGATCTTCCCAGGCCATCTATGTATTCAGTGGACTGCCGGACTTCTGCTACTGTCCTGGCGGGAGCTGCAATGGTGGCCGAGTCTACACTTGGCATACTGGGCTCCCAGGTTCTTACGTAGTTGATAGGAACATTATTGTAATTTGCTGGTAAAGGTACAGGCGTAGCTGCACTTCTCGGTATATCAACAGGAGTTTGGGCGTCAATAGCGCCAGCACATAATAACAACAGGAAGATATATAATGCTTTTGACATGATTTTCATTTTTGGAGATTCAACTATTGAGTTATAGGAACACGGTACTGATACTGGATTAATTTTAAGATTTTGCCATCCTGATCCTTAATTGTCTTTAGGCGCCCCAACATGTCATACTCGTAATAAGTAGTTAATCCACGGTTATCTGTTTCAGAAGTAATCCCCAAAAGTGGAGTATAGGTGTAGGTATTCACGATGGCATTCGGAAGAGCAGTACGTATTTTATTGAGCTCATCCCTGAGCTGCTGATCATTGGCAGGTGCTTGCAAAATAGTATTATTCACTAAGGCCGACACGGTCGTATAGTCACTGCCAACAACCTTTGCTACAGGATACTGATTATCATACCCCCATAAGTAAACCTCCCACACATCATTTACCTTAGCTTGTTGACGGATGTTACCATAATTATCGTAATTGGCAAAGGTGATCCACGGCTTGTGTCTACTATCTAACACCATCGAAGCAGCGGAAACGCTAACCGGTACATAGTTCGTCACCGGTTCTGAGTATTCAAAACCCCATGTGATAGCTGGAAACGGCCTATCCGGCTTATAGGTGGTAACCGACGCCGCGACCGTTGCGCTGCCAATTGTTGTATATTTTTCAACCACGCTATTGATATTATGGTTAGTCTGCAAATATTTTATACCCGTAACATCCGGGGTCGCTGGCGTTCCGGTGATCGTGTAATCCAAAGGATATTTATAGTAGGTAGTTTGTGCCTGGTTTAATGAATTTGTCTCAATTTTTCTGCTTAGTTGAGCATGTTTGGCATTATCATAATAACTACTCACCGTTTCGACAATGCTGCGATTGTTGTCCAGGTCAAATACTGAATCCACTCGTTGCACCTCATAAATCCAGGGACAGACGATTTGGGAAGGTACAAGCCTGTAGCCTTGATTCAAGGGCTCATCGGCGCAGCAATGGCCACAATAAGTTGGGTTACAGTAGGGGAAAGTATAGCCATATATTATTGGAGTTGAGAAATAATTGCCATTTTGAAGATTGCCAGTATTATAATAATAATCGGTTCTCGAAACTTTTCTGGCAGAAGAGTCATAGTTAATTTCCCTTAGTAGGCTACCTCGCAAATAATCCATATCAGAGGTATACTTCTCCGATGCTCCAATATTGTAATAATTCATGGTGATGCCACCATGATACTCGGGCAGATGCATATTAGGGGGATCAAAAGAAAACTCTGATACTTTCTTTCCCAGTTGCGGTTCACCAAATACTTCGGTAACAGTAGAGTATCCAACATTGCTGCCTCTTGTACTATTCAGGGTAGACACTGGAAAGCTAGATCGGATAAAAAATTCACAAGTCGGTCCATTTCTATTGGTCAGCTTTCTTTCTGTAAATTGGAAGTCGCTGATCAGGTTTCCGGAAGAGCGGTTGGCGTCATAACTTGTATTATAATAGAACTTATGCCTGTTCGGCACACTCGTTACACCATCGGAGTTAATTATTTCTTTAATCCTCAGACCACCGGTAGCGATTTTTTTGATTAATATGACTGAATCAGAATAGGTGTAATACTGAGCCCTGATATAGGCATCCTGCCCACTTCTGCTATCTACGGTGGCCCTTAACCGATAAAGACCAGAATCTAATTCTATGCTCAGTGAATTGGATACATTCCTAAGATTGTGATATTCGAGTAAAGTTGTCTGCACATTCTCAGCACTAACTTTGTAAAGATAAACTGAAGGATTATCTTCTCTGGACGCAGGACCATTATTGGTTGCTGCATAGGTAATCAAAACCTCCTGCTTATTACTAATGGTAAGATCAGTTTGGTTGTCAACTACACTGGTACCGCTGGTTGGACTGAACGCGGAAGCAAGTCTATTGTTGGCAATTTTAGGACGATAACTCACCTGGCTACCATTTTTTAGGCCATACTCATTTCCTTCAAAAACCAGCTCGGTACTGCCACCGGTAGGATATGTGATCCGTTTAAGCATGCCTATCGCTGCAAAATTAGGCTTAGGGTTCCTGTCGGCACCTGATAATGAAATATGAATATTATTGACAAAGGTATCAACCTGTGGCAGTAGCGTGAAGTTACTTTCGCCATTAAAGTATCCCCAGTAGTCCTGAGATTTGGAGTTAGTAGCAGGGACTGCCGCCGGAGAGTTATACTCAAAAGAATGCCATTTTTTGCCTATAGCGCTGCTGCCTTCTTCAGATATACTGTCCAGTTTCAGCCGACGGTATCTTAAGTCCGTTTGCGTTTCAGAGCCGAAATAGCTATACTTAAATGCGAAGTTTTTTATCCGTCTTCCCTTTTTATCTAAGACAGTAACCGAGTCCAGCTTACTCCTTGATTGAGCGTCCCTGCGGCCCGCGGAAGAATAAAAATTGATCGTGCAAGAAGGAGTTGTAATACTCTTTAACACTTTTGAAGCAGCCCGTACTTGCATGAATGAGTTGGATGCAGTCATCACATCGCAGGTGCCGGCTATCCGCTTATAATCAACTTCGCTGCTTTGTTCACTGATTACATCGTCCACATCATCAGCATAGGTAAAGTAAGCATTTCCATATGGGGTGATAATTCTGGACAGGTACCAAGCAGACTTAAATGGATTAAATAATGTTCCCCCTTCGGTATAGGAAGTTTCTGAAGCTGAAAACTGGTAAATGATACCGCTTTCATCCACTATCTGTATACTGTCCAGCCGTTTGGGGTAGGTAATCTGAAGCGGCTGAAAAGGGATGATATGGGCGTTATTAGCCGGTGTGGCATCAATAATGAATTTGCCGCTTCTCCCGTTAAAGTTAAAAGCGAAGTTGTCGGGTTGCAAATCAAGTATTCCTACGGCGGCCTCCCTGATTCTGTCACCAGACTTCACAATGGAATCCAGCACAGCTAGTCCACCTTGGGTCATATATCCTAGTTCATCTGGCCTGACATTCATGCTCCTTGTGACAGCGCCTCCTGCATTCAATGTCCATCCCAGGCCAACTTGGGATGCCAGCTCACTTACTTTAAGACCGGAGCCGTAGTAACTGAGCGAAATTGGTAAGGGAACTTTGCCGATACTTGCGGTGTATAAAGGCACGTTGACACTTGGAATCCCAGTATAAAGACCAACTGGCACATCTCCATACTTTCCCAAAGAAGCGGCATTGGGAGATGGGGGGATTACTTTCGGGATGTCAATCATCCCGGTGCTGGTTTGAGCAAACCCGCTCATTTTTAAAAAGAATAAAAGCAATAGTAAATACGAACCTTTCATGGCGTTATCATTTGAATGTTTATTATTTCATGTTATAGTGATGTTCAGAAATTATATCCAAGCCTTACTTTGACGGGGTCAGTGCGGGGAATGTGCTGGTTGTACAGGAAATCAAACAGCAACATCATATTGCCTTTCAACTTACTATTAATCTTGTATTTCTTACTGATTCCAATCAACCCACTCTGGGTCCATTTCTGTCCTATACTTTCAGGGACGCCGGCATAGTCCGGCTGGAAGTTTTGCTCATAGCCGCCGTTAAGAAAGAATGTGCCCTTTAGCTTCCAATCTATAAAAGAGCGGATGCCCATACCTTGACTGGAAAAATGGATATTATCCAGTCTTGTTCCCATGCCCAGTTTATAGGAAAGGCCTATACCAACGCTTCCGTTCTTGTGGAATTTATAGGCAGCCTGCCCAGTAAGATCACCGGTAGTGGGAAGAATTTGTTGCTGCGCTGCAGCTGGATGTTGCTGCCAAATTCCAGCCTTTGCAACAGCCGCTTTGTTTTCATCTCACTAGGCTTAAAGTCCGGCATTTCTGCGGCATTATCCAGATCCGGGAATTTGCTTTTCAGTTCATCGAATTTGCTGCGGGCTTCGGCCATCTGCTGGCTTACTACGGCGCTGGCGTTAGGGCCGCTACCCAGGCGCTGCTGGATCAGTTGTTCCACCTGGCTGCGGGTTTGCATTCCTTCCAGGTTCTGAGCTGATGCCGTAGAGCCTTGTATACCAAACAAACCAGCAAGCTGGGAATGCCTTTGCATGAAGTCATTAAAAGCGGGTATTTGCTTAATTACCTCCATAGCTTTTTGCTCTGCTTTTCTCTTATCGCTAAAAGCCTGTTTATACTCCATAAGTTGCTGGCTGTAGTAGTAGACTTGTTTGTTCATCTTCTGTAGCTCCTTGGTAAACCCTGCATACTGGCTCAGTTGCTGCCTTAACAGCTGTTTACGCTCGCGGATATACGCTTTAATGGATTCCGCCTCGGCAAGTTTATCTTTAAGGCGTGCCATAGCATTTAGCGAATTGCTTATTTTGCCTTTAACCGCTTTAGGTCCATCCAGTAAACCATCCCCCCGTTTCATAAATGAAAGCCAGGTAGTGATACTGTCCAGATAAGATCCCCCTGTTGATGTTAGGGCGCCGGCATAAGTCCCATATCTTCCCGTAATGGCAGTTTTGACTTCAGCGACTGAGGCATATTCAAATAGAGACTGGGCCTTAAGGGAGTCCGAGCTAATTATTTTTTTCTTAATTCGATTTTCCTGCTTTATGAACCGTCTCAGGGTTTTATCAGCTTTTTGGCCAACCAGGCGCTGTAGCCGGTCGGACTTGCGTTCCAGGTCTGCATAAAATGCTTTGGATACAACGGCGGTATCCTGGATGCTGAAAGCCTCGTGGCTCCAACAGGTAATAGGGGATGCAATAAATGCAATTAAGATTAAAAATGGTTTCATAGATCTTTTAATGTGATATTAAAATCCAGGGCCACAGATTTATTTTCGCTTCAGTGGATTTACACCCATCTTAACCAGCATTTCTCGTAAGGCCGGTAGCGCATGACATCTTCACCCACCGGCTGCATGTTGCATAACCGGTAGCGAATAAACGTTGCTACAAACCAGACGCACGAAAAACGATGCTACTTTTGATAATACCTCTTCCTATCTATCCTTATTTAGAAAGGGGAGTCAAAAAATAAAATCATATTGGGTAACACTAAATAACCTTAATTCTTTGGAGCAGGTTAAAACTAACAATACAACAAACACCCCCAAAAAAAACTTAAAACAAACAACTAGCAATCCTCTAGGTACACAGATCAATCAGTGGTGACTGTCTAAAAGGTGACACAAATAGCGATCTGCCACATAACGACCAGCAAATTAATATACCTAAGTATAAGATGCATTATTTTAGAAAAAATACGTAAATACACGCAATAAGTTTAATACGCATAAATACGCAAGGCGCAAATTATAGTCTGTAGTCCTGACGAAATAAATGTGAGAGGGCTAAGCGCATTGAATGTGCGTAGTGTTATAATCCAATATCAATATTTCCGAAGGTTCCGCAGGGTAGGCGCGCCTTTTTCTACACATACCATTTACCACAGCTGTTAGATTATAGGCCTAACACATTATTGTAAACTTATCAAGTCTGTCAAAAGGGCGTGGTTCATGAAGTAAACCCGCGTACTGCGCTGGCATGTTTTAAATCGTGGGTAGAGTTTTTAGGCACCAATCACCAGCTATGCTTAAATGGATATAACTGCAAGGGGCAAACGAAACAAAAGTGGCTATTGTAATAAACTGGTATGAATTGATATCATTTGGCGCGTACATTATAATATAGTAAATTGCGTAAATGGGCTCTCTGGTAATCCATTAAGTAGCTAAAAAGTTCTTATAAATAACTGAAATCTAAATAATTAGCCTCTACGGGCGTCGTGTAGTCGTCCCACCGACACAGAAAGATAAAACTACCGGGATTCTATATAGTGTTTTTATTAAGGACAGCCTCAAATTCGGATTTGTATAAAACCTCCAAAGATTCTACGCCCGCCTTTTGGATAACCTTTATATACTCATCCTTACCTAAAACGTCAAACCAAAAATTGCTACCAGTATAATCTTGGATTCTATTTGTATCCAAATATTCGAGAACCTTTGGATGTTTTATGAAAAGCTGATATTGCTTCTCTTGCATTTCCTCGATTGCCTTCTTGTTGTTCTCAAGCGTATTGTCTGTATATTTTATTAAATAAATACACTCATCAAAATCGTCGCCTTTCCCGTAGTTATGGTCACCACCATAGTGCTTGAAGCTATGAAGCTTGATAGCAAAAATTTCGGATCCCATGTTCACCGGAAAAGATGTTGCTTTGCTATCCTGTTCTAAACTGAACACCTCGTCTTTATAGTATATATTCAACATAAACAGGGCGCCAAGGGCATGCAATAGGTTCTTAATATTTCCATATTTCAAGTTCTTTACCCGGTTATGTTTCACGGCTTGATAAGCCTGTTTCCATTTGCTTCCACTTGTTCCCCTTCTGTAAGCTTTAGCCAAAGGAGAAATAATCCTGTTGTTTTCAGACTCAAAGTAGAAGTTAGCCGCGGACAAAATTAGCCTCTTTTTGCTCAGTAACCACTTATTTTCAAGCAGCTGCAAGCAGTCAGTATCAAAATAAAGATCTGTTTCGTTCGCAGCTGGTGGACCACCTAATCTATCATATAGATCTTTAGAAATTGCTTCAATTTCCACTGAGCACCTTATAAGTAGATCAGCTATTTTAATAGAATAAATATTTAATTGTGCATCGTCAAAATGAATTTGGTTGGATAATTCCAATGTTTCCCTTTCCAGATTTTTGTACACCGCCCAGTAAAGATTAATCATAATTGTCAATGTTTAGTTAATCAAACACGTTATTAGTTAATCAAACACGTTAATTGATTGTCAACATTTCGAGTTAAGTGTTTTTCATGATCAAGCAATAATTTCCATGTGTATAGTCATTGTTGTCCGTGATCCGGTGTTCAATCGGCGGCTGAATGCCTATTAAGCGGGCGTGGTCAAAAAGCCTTACATGGAACAATTTTCCCTCCTGATTTTGTCGTAATTTTTCTATATACATCTCTTTTGAATTGAAATTGTGATGGACAAATATATTCCCTTTTTGTGCCGAATGACCACCTCAAACTTTAATGTCCAGCGATTAACATTTCATTAGCAACGTAGCGTTGCAAATGAAAGTAGCCCTATGTATAATTTTACGCCCCGACCAAAAACGTGCAGGGATACACTAAATCATTTCAAAATGTGTTATCTTGCATTCATAGCTCTTTCAAAAAAAGCTCAGGAACTAAGTGGTGAACTCACACTGGTTGCTGATCCTAAATTCTTGACCTTCAATTTTTTGAGGACGCAGTTCGTCGTCCAGTCATCCCGACTATGTTTTGAAGCCCGCTCTGGTAGTGGGTTTCATTTTCTATTAAATTTCAGCCCAGGTTAAAATATTCAATTTTAAGCCCCCAAAGTTCGAATCCTGCCGTCTCATTCATGTTTCATTTAATTAGAGATCCGAAAAATGAGTTCCTCTTAATTGAGGTCAGAATTCCTTTTATTCATTTATATGGCCCTTGCTTGTACTAATGAATGTAACGAAGACAAGATTAGCAAGTCGTAGTAAAAAATATATTTGGATCTGATTTCAATAAGTTCTTCAATCCAATCAACTCTTTTCATTTGCATTTGACCCGCGGGGCTCTTACAAATGCACCTAATTTTCGACAGGCTTGGCCTGACCTGCCTGTTCGATTAGTTTATGGATAGGCTGGCCGTCGTAATCATAAATGTATAACCGCACCTCTACAATCTTTCCGCTCCTAAAAGTGAATTGCTCACAAAGAAGTATATTTCCGTCACTGTGGGCGATCGCTGCCTTGCTGATCGCAAATACCTTATCTTCGTCAGCATAAACATTCAAAAGATGGAAGTGTTTGAAATCATAAAACGTTCTCACCTTGGGGTAGAACTGTTCAAATGCCTTCATACCCCGATAAGTACCGCCGAAGGGCAGAGAAGACGGTTCGTAAACCACCATAGAATCGCTTACCCTATCCGGATAATCCGTCAACTGCTTCTTTTGGCCGATCATCTCCATCACAAACGCCTTGTTCCCGGCCGTATCTTCTTTTTGCATACTATCTGATTTGCAGCCGCTCACTATTCCTACCAGGATAGTGAAGAACAGCCAGATTTCTATTCGCATACAGAAAAGCCTCAAAGTATATGCCAGCGGTTCCGGTAACAGTCTGGCCATGCTGGAGCAACTGGCGGACAGTGACAATTGCGGTGCCAAGTGTGTCTCTACATTAAGGGTAAATCACATTATTGAAATTTATAAAATTATTCCGCGAAAGGCATTTGCTATAAAAAGTATAAAATATTCATTTTCAAATCGCTAGGTTAGCCAAACGCCGCAAATCCATTAAGAATAAGTTCGAAAATTGTACAGGGAGGGCGACTAAACGTATCAAAGCATGAAGTTCAAAACATCGGATTTCATGCTTTTTGCTTTATAACGGGCACTATTTACGCCGGGAACTAAGTGGTAAACTACCACTTTAAAAAACGCGTAAATCCGCTACAGCAGATGCTTTTCGTCGGGACCAGGAACTGGACAGTTCACTGCAAAGGATACCATCTCATAACAACGTTCAAATTAGTATCCCATCTTCTCATGTTTGTCAACAAATTTAGTTTCATCTTCAATTAGCCAGATTCACGCCAAACCATTTACCATTGGATGTTTCAGAGTAGCCATATTTATGTATCCCTATTTTTTCCTTTACAGATCTGAATAAATCTGTAAGCCTGGAAAAAAATCTTTGATACATTTTATATCAACGCATGTCAATTGGTGCAGGAACTAAGTGGTGAACTGGGCCAGGAACTAAACATTTTTTACTTTTAGTTCCTGTAACGTCATATCTATTTGATTATCAACTTTTTTACATTTATTTCAATTTGCTTCTATCTCTATCATATAATCCAGGTTATCACAAGGGGAAAGGTGACTGTTCGGGTGCCTTTTTCTTTATTATATTGGCACCCGAGCAGTCCTTAATACGCTAGAAATGTTTAATCTCTATTCTGTCTATTGTTTCGCCCTTTCCATTTGGCGGCACTGCAAAGCCACCGGGGTCGTACCGCTTCGTTCCGCTTTGGTAATACCAGTTATTCAAACCACTGATCATTTGCTTTATGTAGTATATAAATTCGGCCGTTTCTTTTTGATAGGGACTAAAATCCGGTAGATGGTTTGATAATGTTACCATTTCGTCTACAAACTCATCGTGAATCCTCATTCCTTCTGTGCAGGCTTCATCAAAAGATATTTTATGATGATGCTGTAGCAATGTGATGATATTGAAAATCTCTGATTCTATTGCGAGCTCTTTGCCGATAGTGGCAAAATCGTTTTGAAGTGCTACAATGATAGCCTGCAGCATAATAATACGCTGGATAACGGTATGATTATAAATATAATCTGGTAAAGCAAAGCCCGTTGTCGGGCAAATCAAATCAACAAATGGAATCATGCCGATTGAATTGGCACGGATTAAATGAAAGAGGGGAATAGGAGGAATTTCCTTGCTGATCTTATAGGGTGATTCTTCCATAATTCCGTCTGTAACAAAACGGTGCTTATAATTCGTGGCTATCCGCTCCAGCCAGAAGTCTGGCATTCCCAGCGCAATCCACTCTTTTCTGTTTGTTTGCATCTGACGTAATATTCCTTTTTCATCCGGCCGTGGATTGTCTCCCATCATTACCTCAAAAATCCGGTCCCTGAATGCCGCAATCTCCTTTGTTGGTAAAAGTTCAACAAAATCGTCTGTTACCGTCATATAAATGGCAAAACGTGTTGCATGGCGGACCCTATCCCTTTCGACAGCAGCAGGTATCATAAATGGGCCAACATCGAATAGTCGCATTTTTCTATATCTTGCCATTGCCTCTTTTGATAAAAATTGATAGTCCTGGTCATACCAATCGCTTTCTTCTTCATTGAAGGTTCCGACGAAGGGGCTTTGAAGGGTTGTCCAGGGATACACCGGCTTCGGGACATTAAATTCCTTGTTCATAGATGATGTTTGGTTTAAAATGAGGAAAATTCGTGTTAATGAGCGTTTTTAATTCCCTGCAATGCTTTCGCATAGGAATTCTTTTTCAGATTTACAGGACGAAATGCATCATCCCATTAATGGTAAATCAGATCCTGATAGGGTTTTCAGAATTAAACCTTCTCTGTGTCGGTACAATTGTTTTTGCTATTTAATGTATGCTGAATTTCTTTTGCTCAAAGCCTGCTTTACCGTTTGGACGTCAGGAAATCCCTCCATAGAATTATACCTGTCGAGTTGAGATGAAATGGACTTCCACCCATTTAATGTCATACTGATATAATGGACCCTGTTTATTACAGCATCCTGCCAGGTACCAAAGTCTGGTAGAAAATCCTGTAGATATTGAAATTCCCTCAGGTATTCATTATGGATGTGCAGCGCCTCCATACATGCGCCCTCCAGTGAGATGTTCCGTTCGTGTTGAATTGCCTTTACAACATTATAGTAAATCGCTCCGGTAGCTTCGTCTTTAAGTACGGATTGGACTTCGTTGAAGCAAGCCATCATGCGGACAGCCAGTGCTTTTAGACGTTTCATGCTATTGTGCTGATGTATGAATTCCGGGAGAATAACTTCCGTTTCAAGGTCCAGCAGTTCCAGGAATGGGTAAAGGCAAAGCGAATCTTCCCGAATAGCCAGGCATTCTTCTACTGAAGGGAATTCTTTTCGGGCCTTGTAAAAAAGCTCCTGTTGAAGACCATCGAAGTACTTCTGAATGCCCATGATGAACCGGTTCATCGATTCTTCGGGGAGAAACTGGGCCAGTTCTTCCCTGAGCGTAAATAGTAGTCCTGCAAGAGGAATCTCCACGTCATTCCTGGCTCGTGTTCCTTTCAGAATTTCCAAAGACTGGTCACGGACACGATACAGCTCCTGAAGATTAAATTCTTCACATCTGTCATCATTATAAAGTGTCCATAACATGAGTCTGCATACGGGCTTCAATCGCTCAGTACTGGCCGTCGGAAACCACTGAGAGGCGATATGTGCAGTCTTAGTCATTTTGTACTTTTTCCTGGTGGAAGGATCGTTCTGATATAGCCCCAGATACTCCCCATCTATCCAGTGTTTTTCAGTAATTTCCTGCATGGCGTTCGCAAATGGATTTTTGAGCATGGGAAAAGGATAGTGGAACCGGGAAAGGATTGAAGTGATCTTTGTATTCATAGAAATTCGGGTTACAGTGAGGGAACTAATTATTAATTATATCCTTGCCATTCTAATGGTATTCTTTCAAGATGAGGATCGACTGCGCCGGGCTTTTACTTTTCTTTATTTCAGGGCTGTTGTAATTGGGCAATTGTAGAATTAGAAGCGTTTATGGGGCTTCGAAAGGCAGCCTGCTCTGAAAGTAGCAGCCTGATCAAAATTGGGTTTTTATGGTGACAACGGTACTTATTCCCGCGGGCTATTTTTAGACGTCTTTTTTGCTTATATGTTAACTCGTTTATATGTTAAGCTGCGTAAGGTGGGGAAACGTCTGTAAGCCGAAAAAAGGAATTTGTGGACATTTTAATTTTCTTTTGTGGTTATTTTGCTTAGTTACCGGGTTAAAACTGGTTTATATAGAATAAAAATTATGAGTATTTAAAGCTACAAAATGTTGTCATACCGTCCAAGAAAAATTTAATCTATAATAATCAACATTTTCCGTTGAGTTGCCAATACATCATTCAAACGATGCTTTTAAATATACCGATAATGGCGGGCAAATAACCCTTCAGTATTTCCTCGATAAAGGTCTTTTCAGATCTTCATTTGAAACAGGTCTGCACCTGGCTTGTGAGCTTAAAGCAAGCCGGTATATTTATTTCCTCGTGACAGACACCGGAATTGCACGCGAATGAATATCAGCTGCACCAAACTTTACCAAAAGATCAAAGGCATTTCAGGGCAGTCTGTTGGAAAGTTTATTAAGACTATCCGCTTAAAGCGGGCTATCTACATTATGACACATGAGGACGTAACGCTTTCGGAGGTGGCAGACCGGATTGGATTACAGAGCGGGTCCTATTTTTCCAGAATGTTTAAGAAGGAATATGGCAGTTCGCCATCTGAGTTTGTAAGAAACCTGCGTAATGGAGGCAAGTAGATACTATATCATTATCTCTTTGTAAATGGTATCACTATGAATCTGTGTGAGCTGTTGAATTCTTTGAGCCCTCTGACTCACTATTGAATCAGATTATTCCCAACTATAAGGCGAGATAACGATGCTTTAAGAAGAACCTTTCCGGCAATTTTTCTGAAGAATAGCGGTCAGTTCGAAGTGCCGGAAGACTACTTGCACAGCGTGTAAGTGAAGCTAGTTCGAAATCTTTACGGCCCGACCCAAAACGTGCAGGGATACACTAAATCATTGCAAATTGTGTTATCCTGCAGTCATAGCTCTTTACAAAAACGCTCAGGAACTAAGTGGTGAACTCACATTGGTTGCTGATCCTAAAATACCATAGTTCAATGGCCTTTGGTATCTGCTGGCAGCTAACCGGATATAGCCCCTGCCGCTGGCTGCCACTTAGCCACTCTTTAGCAATTGCATAACATCTGCTGAAGGTGGTTAAATCAGCCATTATTTATACTCAAAGGAACTGAAATGTCCCAAAAGGATTTGACCTTTGAGGCATTTCAGCTTTTTTTGATACCTTCCTTTAGATCTGCAGTGCTATTTTCGTTTTGCAGTGATATCCAGTTTTATTTCAATGTCGGGGAGTATATATAATTCCGCTTCGGGATCATTGAAACTATTCATACCCCATTTTAAGCGATTAATTGAAAAGCTGGCTTTTGTGGTTATGACATCGTTGTTAACGCTTACTTTGGCTGGAATGTCAATAGTGTTACTTTTCCCCAGCATGGTGAAAACACCACTGATGATATGATTAGACTGTGAGGACGATTCATGGGCAGGCGATACCTTTTCTATCTTAAAATTGGCTGTAGGATATAAAACTACATTAAAAAAGTCGGGGCTTTTCAAGTGGTCGATCAGTTGCTTATTGAGCGCTGAATCGACCAGATCAAAGTTTTTTATACTTGCAATAGGTATATCAAATGATCCGTTTTGGATATTACCGTTCGTGTCTCCAATGAGTTCACCGGATACAGCAAATGAGCCTATATGGAAATGATCGGGTGCGGAACCTTTCCATTCTATGGAAGATTGCGAGCCAGACACCACGTAGGTATGAACCTTTGACTTGTCTTTGAAACAGGATGAAATTAGAATAACTGATAAGAATGATACTAATAAATTCTTCATGCGGTTTTATTTTAAATAATTAAACGATGCCTTTCCGATAACCGTAACGCCAGCAAGCATTTCTGATCCTACGGCGATAAATCAATTACATTCGTCTTAAATAGATTTTGAAATTCAGATGCAATATTGAGGCTATTATAACTACTGAAAAACTTAAATCGATGTATGAACAGTTATGTAGTCAGGTAGTATTTTAAGTCGATAAACGTTCTTTAAATGCAACAGCCCGGTCCGGCAAAGTAATAGAGCGGGCTTATATTTATTTTAATGTCTTAAGTGCTGATTCTTTCTAGTTAATTGGTAATTTGTCGATGAAAGGCTGATTTTGTCTACATTTTTACTATTCCCGGAAATTCCCGGTTATTTTTGGGTGAAAAAAATTATCAATAAATTGTTCATTAAGTATCCGATATTAAAACATGTCATTTTCTGGCTGTGCGCATTCGTTCTGCTCACATACATATATGGCACCGCCTATGAAAGCTTTGAGCTGGGCATAAAAGTTATTGCGATGCTGCTGCCTGTTCACATGGTGTATTTATATGCTATCGACAAAATTGTTGTAAGTCATTTTTATCTGAAAGGCCAATATGTGAAGGCTGCCATAGCTACCCTGCTGATCATGATAATTGTTTCCTTTTTGTACCGGGTAGCAGAGATCTTCATCACTGATCCCTATATCTATAAATTTTACAAAAACACAGATAGCAACTTTTCATGGGAGCGAGTGAATTGGAGCAAGTCAAAGCAGTTGTTCAACCCAATTCTTTTTGTAACAGCTATTGAAAGAAGTAATGCAGTAGTATGGATAGGGATCACATTAAAGCTGTTTTCCTTGTCGCATGAAAGAAAGCAGTCTGCCTTACTGGCGGAACTTAATCTTTTAAAAGCACAGCTGCATCCACATTTTTTATTTAATTCATTGAATAATATTTATTCGCTTTCACTGGAGAAGTCGGAAAAAGCACCGGAAGTGATACTGGGCATCTCTAATATACTTAGGTATTCTCTTTATGAGTGTAACTCGCAACAGGTTTTACTTAAAAGAGATATTGAGATTTTAAAAGACTATATCAGGTTGGAGCAGATCAGGTATGAAGAGCGGCTTGATCTCAATGTTTTTATTTCCGAAAATACCAGCTCACTACAAATTGCTCCCATGCTGATGCTGCCGTTGGTGGAAAACGCATTCAAACATGGTACTGCAGGAACTATTGATATGCCCTGGATAAATATTCAATTGCATATCAGCGAGAATAGTCTTACATTGAATATCAGCAACAGTAAACCGGATTCCCCTCTCGCATCCAATGATTCATCGGGAAGGATCGGTATCCGGAATGTACAGAAACGATTGGATCTGTTATACCCGGGCAAACACAGCCTCAAATTTTTTGACGAAGAAGATTGTTTTATAACTTTACTCCACCTTAATTTAAGCCTTACCTGATTGTATTATGCCTATCCGGACATTGATCGTAGATGATGAACCACATGCGGTTGACGTAATTAAAAGATATTTGCAGCAAGTTCCTGAACTTGAACTGGTTGCTGCCTATCCCAATGCGATCCAGGCATTCCAGGAACTAAAAAAGAACAAAATAGATCTGATATTGCTGGACATCAACATGCCTGGCCTCTCGGGAACAGATCTGATCAGAAGTTTACAGCACCCTCCAATGGTTATTTTCACAACTGCATACCAGGAATATGCTATTGAAGGATTCGATCTTAATGCTACCGACTATTTGCTGAAACCCATTTCCTTTGACAGATTTCTGCGGGCTGTTGATAAAGTAATGAATCTGACAAAACCGAAAACCATATATCCGCCAGAACATGATATTACGCAGCCTGCGGCGCAGCCTTTTTACATTTATTTGCGCGTTGACCGCCAGGTAATTAAAATAGACACAGAAGAGATCCGCTGGATCGAAAGCGATAAGGATTACATTAAGGTTATTACAAAAAAGAGTACCTATGTAACCAAGCAAAAGATAAGCGCAATGGAAAATCTCCTACCCATATCGGCCTTCCTGAGAATACACCGTTCATTTATTATTCCATTAAATAAAGTGGAGGGATATAATCCTAATTATCTTGTCGTTGACAATAAGAGAATACCTATAGGCAGGAATTATAAACAAATTTGCGCTGAAAAATTCAATCCCGGGCAATCATAATATGGCTGTTTTATTGATTAGGAATAGCCCTGAAATAAACCAGGTATAAACCAGGTTCATAACAGGACTATTCACTTTTTGGGGTTAAGGCCTCATTCTGCAGGCTATTCAACTTTTTGAAGGGTAGTAGTGGAATTGGTATTACTGATGATCTTTTTAACGCCGCCGGAGGGCAACGGAACAAGTACAGTAAGCTCGCTGACGCTTTCCTCTTTTACGATACCGATGCCGTGTGCCACCCAAAGCGTTACGTTTTCAACGCCATCACCGGTGTATGTTCCGTCTTTCGTTGTAATAGTGGTATTTGAAGTGTTGGAATAAGTAAACCGGTTGCAAACAAAACTTCCGGCAGGCACCTCAATCGTTTCAACGATGGCGGTACCAAGGGATGTACTTAGCAATTGCTCCATCGATGCGGTATTTCCGTTACTTACATAATCAATATGCTGCCCCTGGGTAGTATTACCGGCAACCATCAGGATACTGCCATCCTTAATTGCATTTTCCATTGTAATAAATGCCGGAAAACCAAATGTTTCTGCTTTTGTTACTGTAGTATTAGGCATGCTTTTCAACAGGTTAATAGCGGTTGCCCAGGCCTCCGGGAGTTTTATTTCATTATAGGTTTTCCCGTTCAACGCGAATATTCTGTTGTCCAATGGCATTATGTTACCGCCGCTTTCTATATCCGTATGCACGTTGTAAATTTTAATTCCCGCAGAATCTTTTTCTGAATTTATCCATTGGGTGGCCGTTCCGGCGTCACTTCCATCACTGTTGATCTTATAAAGAAATTTTTTGCCTTTTGCCGGGATAAATGTTTGTGCGGCTTCTTGTTGCTTAGTATTATCTGTTGATTCCTTCCGGCAGGCGGAAATAGTGATAGTCACAGTTAACAGGATTGAGGAAAACAGTTTCATTTTGGATGTGTACATTGCTTTGATATTTTTATTTGAGTGCAAATGTATAAACGCTGCATAGCTTAATTGAAACAAAACGATTGATTCGCAATTTTGTAGCCGGATAACTCAAAACGTCGATGAATGGTTTCGTAGCTAGCAGTACCGCCTTAAAAGCTTTCTGCGCAATCCGGAAATGCCGGCCAGTAGATTCATGATAGCAATCGAAGTGCTGATAATGAACCTGGGTCCGGCAGGATGCATATCACTGATTTTAGCAACTACCGCTAATACCAACGGATTGCTGGGCATTCCCTTTTCGTTGGTCTTTCCATCTTTTGCAAGGCCATACAGTATACGCAGGGAATTTTCAAACCCTGCTGAACCAGGTATAATTACCGTCGTAAAAACTACCGGTAGCATTGACTCATTCGAAAAACGATGCCATTCGTTTTTTTGCACAGTAATTTTTCCGCCTGCGCTAAGGCGGGTGCTGGTTTCCCTGGTAGTTATCGTAAGTTCGCCTTCGATTACAATAAACGATTCGGAAAAATGCTTGTGGAAATGCATGGGTGTTCCGCCGCCGGGCATTAACTTAACCTGTAATGTTGTAATACGCCCGTTTGTCGTAACTGCCGATTGGACGAAAGTTACCTCATCTTTAATAACAGGATTTGTAATAGTTTCATGCATACTGCAATGTTATGAAAAGCAAATAAGTTGCGATATACTAATCGACTAAAGGCAGGTTTTGTATGCAGATGCCTGAATTTGTCGTTGTACCGGTATTTTTATCCGATTTTATTCGGGTACCTGATGGGAAAAATTTTTGTTTACGCAATTCTCAGTGCCTTCAAATTACATTTAAAAATGAGTTTGATGTGATGAAAATGCATGATCATTATACCAATGATAGATTCTTCACAAACCTGCGCTCCGTAAAAATCGACACGCTGCCCGGTATCAGATATAGTTATTCTAATGAGGGCATGGAACTGTCTGGCATTGTCCTTGAAAAGACTTACGGGCTGTCCTGCCAGCAGTTGCTGAGAAAATATATTACAGGTCCGCTGAATATACCGGCAACACCGACAGCACTCCTGATTAGTGATGCAACCAGTTATACCAAAGGCTATAGCGTGATAGCATCACCATGCCGCATGGAAACTGGAATAGGTTTGCCGGCGGAGCGGCAATTATTTCCAACAGTCACGACATGGCTGATTATTTTCTTAAGCACCTGATCCAGCAGCTTATCCGTCTGCTTAAATTTCTTATCGGTTAACTGGCATTCATTATACAATTGGATCAGGCTATGTAAGGGTGAAAAGGCAAGCGATCAAGCACCTCCTGGGGTAAAGCGTGAGGTACTCCCTCATCAGAAATTCCATTGTCTTCTACTTAACCAAAGCTTCCTTTTGTTAATCTCTTAGTCGCATAATCATAAGTATTTACTTACTTATATCAAAAAAATACTGCCCCATATTTATCTTGAATATTTTAACACATTTTCAGAGGAAAAATACTCAGCCCCCATTCATACCAGTCCGGTAATACGTGCAATTAAAGTTTCTCTGATCCTGCGATACAGAGCAGAATTGGGCTTAGGGTGAATAATTCTGGTCAGTTCATCCCAGCTAAATGTGTGCAGATGATCATCTTTCTTATCGCCAACAATAGTCCCATCCGAAAATTGAAGCCAAACCTGGTCAGCCTGGCCTATTGAGAGGAATCTCCCTTTCCAGTTGACCAGAAGTCTGTATAGATGACCTTCTTTAATGTATTCCGGGATCATTTGCCTTGTTTTTTGAAGCTCTGACAACCTCTTGATCAAGATGATTTCAACTAATGCTGGTGGTACTTCAAAATTGGCCGCAATATCGATACAAATAGTTTTCATCTCTTTGATCGTTTCCTTTTGATTCATGGACACGATTTATCTATATGAATAATGAATAGCATCTGCGCATAACTATAAATAATACTCGTTTCTCTTATTTGCCGGAGCGGTAAATAGCTATTTTGGTTGCTCAGTCTGATACTAACTGTAAACTAAATGCCCGGTTATGTAGTTTTTCAGGAAAGAAATGGTTGATAAATTTGGTTTGGCTTCCATAACATGAGATCATTATGATCTTCAAGGTTATAATGCAATGTATATTGTTTTTTGCATTAACGCGCGATTCCTGCGGATCTTTTTGAGTCTCAGAGGGGGGGATTTTTCCCGGTACGAGGTAAATTTATTTTTATTAAGTAGGCCCACATAACTGTACGTGTTATTGTTTCTGTCTGCGGGTAGAATTCAGGATTGTCGGTGCTTTTATATTTCAGTATCCGGTATTGAATTTTGAAGCCGTGTACCGGCTATTTGTAAAATGTTCCATTCTGTAGTTTGGGTTACAGCAAATCATGTAAATAACCGGTTCCCCCGTCATATTTCGATTAGCAGACCACCAGAGCCTGAAATTTTTTCGTTCTATTGAAAAATTGGCAGAAAAAATGACGAAAATTCCTGGGATGTTGCTCCGGCACAGCACTTGATGGCGGTTTTTTTACCGGGGTTAAATAGCATCCCCGCATAGTGATAACCAGTATAAAAAAGGAGGTAAGTATGTCAGGTATCCAAAAGAGATGGGCAACTTTCCCGTCATTGTTTAATCTGTTTGATGATTCATTTACCCGTGAATTCCTTAATTGGGATAATTTCAACGGTTCATCAAGTGGTACTACCATTCCGGCAGTTAATATCAAAGAAACTGCAGATAATTTTGAAGTACAGATGGCAGCACCAGGTATGGAGAAGAGCGACTTCAAGATCCAACTGGACGGTAACATCCTGACCATCACCTGCGACAAAGAATCCAGCATAGAAAGTGATGAGAATGAAAAGTTCACCCGCAGGGAGTTCCGTTACCAGGCTTTTCAAAGAACTTTACTATTACCCAAAGATGTGGTTGACCAGGACCGGGTTACAGCGAAATATGACGTCGGCTTGCTGCAACTCACTATCCCCAAGCGGGAAGAAGCCAAACAAAGACTTTCGCGGTTGATCAGTATTGGCTAAACAGCTATTGGGCTCTGGTTGAAGCAGGCCTGAAATTGCAGGTCTGCCTGGCAGCCGGATAGATATCAGGCTCACTCATCATCCCATGTAAGTTTTAACAATAAAAAATTAAAGAGATGAAAACCGTTGTGTTCATGACCTTCCTCATGATGGCCAGTATTGGATGCAATGGCCAGGAGAATAGAAAAAAATACAGCTATCACAAAGGTGATACAACAATAGAAAATCAACCGAGAATATCCTGGAAGGTCAATAAGGAAATCGACAGTAATGGCAACATTATCAGATATGATTCAACCTATGTGTGGTCTTACACGAATAAAGGCACACATGAACAGGTAAAGGTTGATAGCGTGATGAACCTGTTTAAAAGCAGGTTTGACACCCAGTTCAGGAACTTGTTCAGGCAAAACTTCGGAACGCCGGTGTGGAACGACAGTTTATTTTACAGGAAGTTCACGGACCCGGGCTATTTTATGCACAAGTGGAAGAACAATGAACTGGATATAGATAATTTCATTTCGCAAATGGACTCAACCCGGAATGCCTTTTTAAAAGATTACTTTCCGGGATTGGAAGCGTCGGAAAAGAAAAATAAGTGATAGCAGATGAACGAACTGTCGCTACTTCCTGTCGCGGAAATGTGCGTGGTGATTTTTGCGCTGATTTTTTTGTTGAAGAGATTGAAACAACCCTACCAGATCGCTTATATCCTTGCGGGTATATTGCTTGGTCCATACATGCTACATATTTTCTCTGGCCCTGAGCAAACGGCGGTTGTAGGAGAGATTGGCATATTATTGCTGATGTTTTTCCTTGGAATGGAGATCAATGTTCCCGGTAAACAAAGTCATTTGGTTAAGCCGTTGATAGCGCAGGGGACAAAAATGATATTGGGGTTTGGTTTTGCGCTATTGATAGGTTCCCTGAAGGGATGGTCAATTGTGGATATTATTATGCTCTCCGTTTTGTTTGTCTTTAACAGTACCGCGGTAGTTAGCGAATATCTCAAACGAAGCGGAGAGCTACATTCAGATTTTGGTACCACGATCCTCAATATACTGATCACCCAGGATATCCTGCTTGCGCCTGTGCTCACCCTGTTCCAGTTCTTAGGCAATAAGGAATTTCACATTATAAAGATAATAGTGCCGCTGACCCTTTCGCTTATTATCTTTTTAATATTAAAAAGCCTGCGTAATCATAAAGGCCACGGTTTATTTACCGGTAAGCTGATTAACGATGAGGAAGATCACGATTTCCAGGTCTTTGCCGGCGCTGCCATTTGTTTGTCTTTCGGAGTACTGGCTGAGCTCAATGGTTTAAGCGGGTCCGTTGGCAGCTTTATCGCAGGGATGATCATTGGCAGGTTACCGGCATTTAGCTGGCTGGAACATTCCCTGAAACCGTTTAAGGTTTTCTTCGTTTCCCTGTTTTTTGTTTCTGTAGGTTTACGGCTGGATATCTCTTATTTGAAAAGCAATTATGCCGTCGTCTTTGGTGGCACTTTTTTTATTCTCTTTAGCAACTGTGTGCTTTCAGCGCTGGTGTTCCGGTTACTTCGGTACGATTGGGAAGAGAGCTTCTATGGCGGCGCGCTGCTTTCTCAAACCGGGGAGTTTGGCATTCTTGCCTTAACAGTGGGGCATAGCTTACATGTAATAGAAGAGGGATTGTTTAAAGCAGGCATCGCTATCACAGCGCTTTCGTTGCTTCTATCTACAATCTGGATTGGCCTGCTGAGGGGACTGACAAACCGGTGGAGAAAAAGTCCCCTGCGGAATACAGGGCGAATTTTAAAGCAGGCAGGTGATTGAATTTTCACATGGTCCGGCTGGTGTTGCAGGAGCTATTAAAAAAGTATTTGATCCTGTTTAAGTCTTCGTATGCTTTTCGGGGAGTATGCGCATGCGCATACTCCCCGAAAAGCTATTTTCAATGGACATTAACAGGCTTTACTTCAAGGCCTGTTAACTTGCAGGCTTCCGGAGCACTTCAATCAAACTATTGATCCCCGCTTTTTCAAAACCCTGGTCAACAGTGGCGCTATACAAACTATAAATGATTTCCGGAAGAGAAGTGTTAATGCCGGCTTCCCTGCTCGCTTTTAGGGTATGTTCTACACTGGCTTTAAGCATGTGCATATTGTTGTCATCACCGCCGTAAGTACCTTCATCTGTTTCCCTGAAAGTTGAAGATTCTGCTATCAGCACCGGCATAAATTGCATAAATTTATTCAGATATGGTTCAAACGTTGCTGCCCTGATACCGGCAGATTGCACCATAGCAATAGCATGTAGTATACCTGCTGCTGAAATATACATATAGTCGAGCAACGCCTGGTAGTACATCATGGCGAGACGGGGGTCTTCACCGCGGAAATCAGTAGCGGTCATTACTGATAATACCGGCTGGTGCCGGTCAAAAACCTCTTTTTTACCGCTGTACAAAGTATATATTTCAGGGCCTTCTTTACCAATATAAAGCGGTGGTACCATAATACCGCCGGAAAGAAAGGAAGCACCGAGGTGCTCCAACCAATTGGCTGCTGCCGCTACCGTGCCCGGCGAATCGGAGCCCATATTAACGATAGTCTTTCCTTTAAGGGCAGTCTTTGCTGGCTCCAGCACGGTATACATATTGGCATATTCCGTAAGACTCATGATCAGCAGCTCACTGGCTTCTACAGCAGCTGTAATATCCGGGGCCAGTATAGCGCCCTGTTCTACCAGGTGTGCCGCCTTTGAAGAGGTACGGTTCCACACAGTTACTTTATATCCTTTACTGAGATAAGCGGCAGCCATTGCCTGCCCCATAGGGCCCAGCCCGATCACCGTTAATGCCCCTGCATTGTTTTGTTTGTTTTCCATTGCATAAGTTTATGATGCAAGTTAAAACGGGTAGCCACTTACCGGGCATTGCAATTGTCGGATTTAACTTAGAAAATGTCGGAAAATGGATCAGGACTGCCGGTATTTTAATGGATTGATGCCGGCATGTTTCTTAAAGAAGGCGGAAAAGTAGTCAGGGTTTTCGAAGTGCAGGCTATCGGCGATCTCCGAAATGGTAGAACTGGTTTGACGTAACAATGATTTGGCATGATGAATACGTGCATTATGGATGATCTGCAGGGCTGTCATACCGCTGATGGTCTTGATAGTTGAGGAAAGATGTTTGGTGGTCAGGTGCATCTTATCAGCATAGAACCTGACGCCTGATTGTTGCCGGGAATACTGCTGTACGAGATTCATGAACCTGTTGTAAATTTCCTGCGGCCTGTTGGCAACAGGTCCGGTTACAGGCTCCGGTTCGGCATATTTTTGAGCTAGCAGGAATACGATCTGCAGATAGTGCTGAATAATGGACCTGCTGAAAGAATTATCTTCCTGCTGATATTCCTCACTCATCTTTTTGAATAGCGCTGTAAATTCTGCAGTAGCCTTTTCTGTAAGCACTATTTCCGGGTTGCTGAAATAATTAGATAATGGAACTTCCTGTTGTTTGTAATGCCCCGTTGGTGCGGTATGAAGAAATTCCGGTGTAAAAAGGATCGTGAAACCGTTAACAGAATAGGCACCATCGGCATCACAGGACTGCAGCCTGTAAGGGTTCACAAAAAAGAGCTTATTGCCTTCCCCTGAGAAATTATAGTGATCCAGTTTAACCGGATGCCCGTTCTGCTGAAAAGTGATTTCAAAAAAATGATTTCTGTAGGGAATATCATTCAGGCAATTATATATTTTCCTGTCATCCCATTGAAAGATCACAAAATCCCTGAACCGCATTTGGATATCAATATCAGATGCAGTAAGGAACTCGTTTATATCTGTATAGTTATTAATAACAGGCATACTGCAAATTAATGAAATTAGCAGAAGAATGATCCTGCCATAAGAAAGAGTCCAATCCCCCGGAGCAAAAAAGGGGCATTAATGATCACTTTGGCAACAGTCAGCTATCAGGCTATAAAAGCGGCAATAATAAACCCGATAAACAGCCTGAAAGCCGAGTGAGAATTTCCAGGAATACCATCAATTGCACCCGCATTTGGAAAAGCGGAGGTGCGCTGGGGTTCCGTAGTTACTGTGCTGTTGTGCCTGATAAAAAGATCGGTATGATCTGGCTTTCCAACCGGTCAGACCTTGCAGATGATGAAATCGCGGAAATGGTTGATCAGATATTGTCGGCCGCCAAACAATAATGTATTTGAAGAGAATATGCCTCCTGCAGATAAAATTACGGGGGAAAAGAACAGCGCTTTTTTTCAAAGCGCTGTTCTTTTTTATTAGTACTCCTGGAAGTCATAATACGATGGGCTGCCACCGCCGCTTACAGAAACCTCTACATAAGTATTTGCATTGTCTGCAGCATTACAGTAAACCGGGTTAGATGGTGAAAGAAATCCATACCCGTTCGCAGAATATACTATGTAATTGCCGGAAGAAACATACAAATAATTGCCCGACCAGCTTAAGCCAGGTATGGGGCCATTACCGAAGGCATAGATGAAATTCCAGGCGAAAGCAGGTGAATGCAGGCCAGGTAGGGAAGCCGGCTGTCTTAACGCGGAAGTTGCTTTCATGCTAAGGCCGCAGCTAAGGAGGATTGCCGCGGTCAAAAGTAGAGTCCTTTTGGTCATAAGATAATTTTTAGAAGGTTAATGTGATGAAACTTCCTAAAAGTTAATGAGACTTTTTTTAAGCAATTCATCAATTTGTATCATATTGTCGACAATTTGTATCATTATAGATAAAGTATTCATGTCCCGCCTCACATGCAGATTGCGCGATACACATTCCCCGGAGGTTCCATCTTTAAACGAATTACAGTACGCACTCCAACAGATGATACAATTTATTTTAAACCTATAGGATTTTGATATCATTATTTATATTTGGACCTGGTAGTTATGAAATTCTTCGGTTATATCGCGTTGCTGAATTTACTGTTACAGCTTGCCATTTCTTCATGTTATGGGCAGTATTATTTTAAGCATTATCAGGTGGATGATGGGTTGGTGCACAATGCAGTAACCGCTGTAATACAGGATAGTACGGGTTTGATATGGGTAGGGACCCGTGGTGGGCTGAACCGTTTCGACGGGTACTCTTTTAAAGCATATAAAAACAATAATGATCAATTCGGCAGCCTGGGAAATGATGTTATTAATTGTATAGCCGAAGATAAGAACAGGATGATCTGGATAGCTACGGGCAAAGGTCTTTTTAAATATAACCCGTACAAAGAAGTGCTCACGGAACTTGAAACCGTTCCCAAAGAATATACCAACAATCTTGTTGTAGACAATGATAATAACCT
Organism: Chitinophaga sp. OAE865; assembly: GCF_040546735.1. NCBI lineage: Bacteria > Pseudomonadati > Bacteroidota > Chitinophagia > Chitinophagales > Chitinophagaceae > Chitinophaga > Chitinophaga sp. OAE865. Next base: position 3,311,716 of record NZ_JBEPOF010000001.1, read on the forward strand.
ATGGTTCCTCATCCGGTTTTCCCTGTATAAATACATACAGGCAGAGAACAGGGTAGAGGATTTAAAAATAAAAGCATCCTGTATCGCACTGGATTCAAGTATGAATTTGTGGATGGGAGATAACGACGGTAACATTCATATCTATAACCCTCAAAAAAAACCTGGTACCAGGATAAGGATTGTTAGCAGAAGTTTGCCTCCAAATGCACGGTCCATCAGCAAAATCTACCCTATTGATAATAACAGGCTCCTGATAGGCTGTTTTAAGCAGGGACTGAAAAGCTATCATACCAAAACCGGCATCGTTCGGTCCTTGTCACTGGACGATGATAAAGATAAAGACATATTTGTCCGCGATATTGCCGCAGGCAACGACGGGCAATACTGGATTGCCACCGAATCAGGAATTTACATCTACAATTTAGCCGGCAACAGGAGCATAAGCCTGAAAAAAAGGGCAGGTGACCCTTACGCTCTGGCAGACAATGCTGTGTATGCAGTATGCAGGGATAAACAGGGCGGTATGTGGGCCGGTACCTTTTTTGGTGGCTTAAATTATTATTCAAAAGATAATGCACGGTTCGAAAAATATTATCCGGTACCGGATGCTAATTCTATTTCGGGAAATGCAGTAAGGGAAATATGTGCCGATAGCAGCAACCATTTATGGATCGGTACTGAAGATGCAGGGCTTAATAAATTGGATTTAAAAACAGGAACATTTACAAACTATACGGCTACAGGCAAAAAAGGAAGTATCTCTTATGATAATATACATGGCCTGTTTTCCTGGGGAAACAGGTTGTTTATCGGCCCTTTTTTGCAGGGTATGGAAATAATGGATACACATACAGGCCTGGTTACAGACCGGTTTAAACTTATTGGTGATAGAAACAGACTGGTAAGTGATTTTGTCATTTCAATCTACCGGACAAGAAGCAATAAACTGCTGGTGGGTACCGCATATCGTAATGCCGGGCTATTTGAATATGATACCCAACATAAAACATTTAAGCGCATTAGTCAGATACCATACAACACTTACATTTACGATATATTTGAAGATTCAGAAGGAAATATCTGGACAGGCAGTGTAAAGGAAGGCGCTTTTTATTATAATCCTGAAACGGGCCGGCATGGTAATTTACGCTTTGGCGATACTACAAAGGGAAAGACCATTAACGAATTTCCTGTGTATAATATTTTTGAAGACAGCAACCATGCTTTGTGGTTTGCCACAACCGGTTCCGGGCTTATAAAGTTAAACCCTGACCGGAAAACCATCAAAAGATATACAACGGCAGTCGGATTGCCAAGCAATGTCTTGTACAGCATCCTGGAAGACAGTTCAAAACACCTGTGGATCAGCTCGTCCAAAGGCCTTATTTGTTTTGACCTGCAAACAGAACAGGTAAAAGTGTACACACAGGCCAACGGATTGATAACAGACCAGTTCAACTACAACTCGGCATATAAACATACCGATGGTAAGATGTACTTCGGCTCCGTTAAAGGAATGATTGCCTTTGACCCGGCTTTATTCAATCAAAAGGAACCCAGCCCGCCTACATATATTACAGGTTTCCAGGTTAATAATATAGAAGCGGTACCCGGCGGGCATAACAGCCCGCTTTCCAGATCTATTTTATATACGGATACGGTTATATTAAAATACGATCAAAATAATTTCAGTATTGAGTTTGCCGCGCTGAACTTCTCCTCACCCCGGGCAACGCGCTACAAATATCTGATGAAAGGTATTGACCAGCCCTGGACTTATCTCAATACCAATCGCAAAGCCTATTTTACCGATCTTACCCATGGCACCTATGAATTTGTTGTTCAGGCTGAAAGCAATACCGGAAGCTGGACGGGCAGGGAACGACGGCTGGTCATTAAAATTCTCCCGCCTTTCTGGAAAAGCAACTCCGCCTATATTGTATACCTGCTGCTCTTAGGCACTATTATATTCATCACTGACCGTTTATACCGTCAATACCTGGAACATAGAAATTTGCGGAAGTTGCAGCTGTTTGAGCACGAAAAAGAAAAAGAAATTTACCAGGCCAAAATAGAATTTTTTACCAATATCACACACGAAATACAAACCCCGCTTACACTTATAGCAGGGCCTATAGAGTGGTTGAGCAAAAGGTTTCACAATGATCCTGATGTAAAGAAAAGCCTGGCAATAGCTGAAAGAAACACCCGTCGCCTGATAGAACTGGCCAGCCAGCTGCTTGATTTCAGGAAAACTGAAGCGGATCAGTTCAGCCTGAATTTTGTAGAAACGGATATTGTCGGGCTGATAACCGACCTGGTAACAGGCTTTAAAGGGCAGGCTACCGGTAACAATATTGATCTGGCTGTAACGTTACCGGAAAAGAACTTTACGGCTTTTGTAGACCGGGAAGCGCTCATTAAAATATGCACTAATATAGTGTCAAATGCCATTAAGTACGCAGCTACCAGGGCTACGGTTAACATAAGCACGGTAAACGATGCCGATGAATATTTTACAATCAGGTTTAACAACGATGGCAAAGGCATACCGGAAGAGTTTAAGGACCAGATATTTGAGCCCTTTGTAAGGGTGCGTGGAAATGACAGGCCAGGAACCGGTATCGGGTTGTCGCTGGCAAAATCGCTCACAGAGCTGCACAACGGATCGCTGCGATTGATTTCCGGGGAAGCAGATCTGGTTATATTTGAACTGCAACTGCCCATACACCAAAAAATTGAATTTCAATTGAGCAGTTGGAAAAAGATAAAGTAGTATGACTGAAAGTATTCTTATTATTGATGATAATGAAGATATCCTGGAGTTCTTATCTGTTGTTTTGAGAGATGCCTACAAGTTGCACCTTGCAAACAACGGGGAAATTGCACAAGCCGTTTTAAGTAAAGAGATCATTCACCTCATCATATCGGATATTATGATGCCGGGAATTGACGGGTTTGAGCTGTGCAGGCTGATTAAATCCAATGTGGAATACTGCCATATCCCTATCATTTTATTAACTTCCAAGAATACATATAAGGCCCACATCGAAGGGCTGGAAGTAGGAGCAGACGCTTATATACAAAAGCCGTTCTCATCGGAATTGCTGCAGGTGCAGATTGCCAACCTGCTTAAAAACCGCCGCAAAATAAAAGAGCATTTTGCCAGTTCGCCTTTTGAGGATGTGAGGGTAATGGCGCATTCAAAAACAGATGAGGCCTTTCTAAAGAAGCTGGATGAATATATCAGGGAAAATATTAAAGACCCCAATATTGACATTGATATGCTTGCTGCACACATGTTCATGAGCCGAACTACGTTATATCGAAAGATCAAATCATTATCCTCACTATCCCCTAAAGAACTGATAGATATTACGCGTCTTAAAAAAGCCGCGAATTTAATTGCCAGGAATGAATTCTCATTTTATGAAATTTCAAAGATGATAGGTTACAGTTCGCAAAGCCTTTTCAGTCGGAACTTTCAGAAGTATTTTAAAATGTCGCCCATCGAATATTTTAATTCATTGCCAAGGGAATAAGCGGAGTAGTGATAAGATTACCCTACTCTTTAATCTTTGTCCTCATCGTCAACCGCATTTTCCCATTTGGTCCACATCTCTACACCAGGGGCATAACCGTTATACCCGGGATTCTGACGCAGCTTCCCATACAGGTTTGCATCAATAGCCGATTGGGGAATTGGCCAATAGATATTATGTGGTGCTATGGTGTAGGACCTGCCCTTTACGGTTACCTTATTTTTATTGTAGTAATTGCTGTAATGTTGTATACGCTGATACCAGTAACTGTTGTCTGAAAGGGTATTCACATTATAACTATTGCCCCATTCATCTGCTTTGCCACTTAAGGCCAGGCTGTACGACATACGGCTTAGCTCCATGTGCCGCCATTCTTCCATCCATAATTCACGGGCACGCTCATTGGCAATATCGCCAATAGTAACTGTGGTGTATAACTGCTGGCATTTTGCTCTTTGTCTTACAATATTTACATCTGCTGCAGCTGCGGCTATATTCCCTTTATAAAATTGAGCCTCCGCACGAAGCAGGTAGGTTTCCGCAAGACGATAACAGTACCAGTCGGCCGACCCGCCCTTGTTGTTATTACTGGCAGCATTGCCAATATGATCGGGATCATTTACAAAAACTTTATAGTGCGGCCAGTCAAACCAGTTACGCACGGTGTCGGTGCACAAGATTTTGTTGCCATTATAAAGTCGCAGGTTTTTACCGAAATACAATACATCAGAAGGATCATTATACTTCATGGAATCCATTATTGCCCAGTTGCCGACACGGCTGTTGTGCCGCAGATCTGCAGTATCATTGATCCCGTTTACGTTCCAGAGATCATGTTGTGCAAAATAGGTGGGACTGATCATCGCAATACCACGACCCACAGCGGAATTATAGTCCACGTTGGCCCGGTAAGAACTGCTGGAGGAAGCATAGCATTGCATAGATTTTCCTGCGGGTGAAACCAATGTAGAAATATTCCACATGGGGCCCCAGTTCCGCATTGTACGCATTTTTATAGCTGCATCGGTACCATCACGGTTGGGCATGGCAAGAATGGCTTCTTTGTTAGACATGATACATTTGTTCACCGGGCGGTGCAGGTCCCATATCACATTGCGCGTAATATGCCAGGTAGCTTCCAGCGGGCTCTCAAACGTACCGAATGTGGATGTCATTAAAGAATAGCCTGAATTATTAATTAAAGAATCGGCTTGCGCAATAGCTTTATCCCATTGGCCGGTAGCAAGGTAGCATTTGATCAATAGCTGGCGGCAGGCGCCTTTATTTACCATTCCTATGTAAGCCATACCAGACTGATCAGGTACCCACTGTACAGCATCTTCCATATTTTTGGTGATCATTTCTAAAATAGCCTCACGACTGGTGCTTTTATAGTTTTGTTTGGGAGAAGATGGAATCCGGGTTATCAGGGGAACATTGTTGAACTGAAAACACAGGGCAAGATAACGGAATGATCTGTGAAAGTAGGCCCGGCCTATATATTCATGCTTTGTAGCTTCATCCAGGTCGGGAACTTTATCAATATAAGAAGTAATTGTATTGGCATACTTAATGCCATTATAGGTTTCTCCCCAGAAATAGCTCAGCATGTTCACATCATTAGTATACATCCCGTCTGTTGGAGTAAGCCGTGTAGCTACATCTGCAAAAATACTTCCGTCATCCGTTTTACCCGATACTGCCATGTCTGATAACATATACTCGGTGTTAATAGGTACTGATATATCCCTTGTTGTAATATAGCTCCAATAACTTCTCAGATGCTTGTCGCACATTGCTATCGCAGCATCCAGCCCCGACCTGGTGGTGAAGGTAGCTTCAGGCTCATAAAAAGACAGGGGATCCGGTTTAAGATATTTCTTACTGCAGGAGGCAATCATTGCTGATGTGATCACCACGAAGAAGATTTTTATTATATAGTTATTTTTCATGCGTAAAATTTTAGAATGTCAGGTTTAATCCAAGCGTGTATATTCTCGGCGCAATATCACCGGTTTCTATATCCCAGTAATTCCAGTTTTTATCTTTTTTCCAGACTGCCACATTGCGGACCGTCGCATATAATTTCAGGTTTTCAATCCCTGCCCGTGAAATAATTTTGTGTGGCATTCTATAGCCAATTGTTACGTTATCAAGCCTGATAAAGGAACGGTCAAATACCCTGTTGGGTGCGGCAACCCCGGCCGGCCCCCTCGCATCCAGCCGTCCAAAGAAATTGTCCGGCTTATCGGGCGTCCAGTATCTTTTGTCGTATGTATTGGCATTGTATGTAACCAGTGAAACACTATTGTCCTGGTTCAGGTAAGAAGTACTTAAGCTTTTATTACCCCAGTAAGAATAGATGTTGAACGAGAAATTAAAGTCTTTATAGGTAAAATCATTTCTTAATGACCACATAACGGGTGGTGTAGTCTGGCCCAGGAATTCCTTATCATTATTATTATAGACCGGCTTTGTGGTTCCATCAGCGTTTTTAATGTCATCTGCCGTGTAATTATTGGCCACTTTAGGATCGCCGGGGCGTTGGCCGTATCTGGCGGCTTCAGCAGCCTCATTTACCTGCCATATTCCTGTTACACGGTAGTTCCAGATAGCACTGGCCGGTTGCCCGATAAACCATCCGTTGGATATATCATCAGATTCTTTGGAAGCTACCACATTTCCACTGGCATCCAGCACATCCTCATACCGGTAGTAAAGATGCCTGATGGTATTTTTATATTTCGAGAACCCAAAGGTGGTATTCCAGCTAAAACCGGGCATTCTTATATTTTGTGAGGTAACTGAAATTTCGAAACCCTTATTTTGTACTTCCCCTAAATTGGTAGTGATACTGGTAAATCCTGAGAAATCAGGCAGCGATTGGCTCATGATCATATTGGTGGTGGGCATGTAATAATAATCGAGCGTAGTGGAGATCCGGTTATTTAAGAAAGCAAGATCCAGCCCGATATTAAATGCAGTAGTTTTTTCCCATTGCAAATGTGGATTTTCCATACGGTCGATCCTTAAATAGTAATACTGGATATAATTACCGCTGGCGTCTACATATCCCTGGGTGGTTGCGCCATTGGCAAGATTGGCCAATGCGATGTAAGGATTGGCAAGCGACCTGTTCCCGTTTTGCCCGTAAGACAAACGCAATTTACCATTGCTCAGCACATTCCAATTAAAGAATTTCTCGTTGGTAAATGTCCAGGCCAAAGCTGTTGAAAAAAAGGTAGCCCGCGGATTGGAGGTACCGAAAGCAGAATAGCCATCACGGCGCACAGAGGCCGTTAACATATAACGGTCATCATACGAATAAAACACGCGTGCAAGCATACCATCGGCGGTTTCATGTGAATCGTCCGTATTAAAACTACTGTTGAGCGGGTCGCCGGTAGAAGTTTCATGAAATCCTAATGCATCACTCGGTAGAATATTACGTGCGTTAATAACATCGCTCCAATACCGCCTCTCTTCTGCTTCCTGGGCCAGGGTTACATTTACCTTGTGCTTCCCGGCAAACGTTTTTTCCCAGGTGATGGTATTATTCAACGACCAGTCAAAGCGTTTTCCCCAGTTCCGGTCCACACCACGGTTAATTGGCAGCCAGTCGGGATGCTCGGCCGATTCAAAATAACGGTTATAATACCACTGGTACCTGGGGGAAACATTAAAGGAGTAAGTGATATTAAAAGGCAGTTTTACTTTGGCAGAAAGGATGGTATTTAGTACAGTATAACCTCTTTCAAGTTTCATATACTGTTTGTTGAAGTCAAAATTATAACCTTTGCTGGCAGTCATTTCATCTCCCATAGGATGTACTTCCAGGTTCCCATTCTCGTCTCTGTAAGATGCAAAGGGGCTGTTATTGATGATCTGTGATCCCCAGTTAACTGCGATATTTCCGTCGGACCGGTCCTGGAAGTTAACATTGGCGCTGATATCCAGCCAGTCGGTTACCTTGCCCTCCACCTTTAAGTTGGAACGTACTGCCCTGTAATTATCACCCACAACCACACCCTGGTTAGATAAGTAGCCAGCAGACAGGTAGTAATTCATTTTATCGCTGGCTCCCGATACGCTGAGGTTATAATCCTGGTTAAAACCGGTACGGAAACTATGATCATACCAATCGAAGGTTTTACCTTTCAGATAGTTATCCAATGTTGTATATTGAAGACCTAACCGTTTGGCCCATATTTCATTATCAGATGCATTAATTGTATTCGTTGAATAGGCTCTCCATTCGTCAATGCTGATCCCATATTTTTTCAGCATATCGCTGGTAGGCATTTCATAATACCCCAGTTTGCCCGCTGTTGCCGCTTCTGATATGTAAGGCTCATAAGCCCCCGTTGCTGAATTGATGCCATAGGTAGCAGCCGTATACCAGTCCTGCCGGTATTGCATATAACCATCAGGCCCAAAAACTTTCCTGTTGGCGGCCATATCGGAAAGCCCGAAGTTGGTGGTCATATTGATGGTAGGTTTTCCTTTTTTCCCTTTTTTAGTGGTGATGATAAGTACCCCGTTGGCTGATTTTGCCCCGTAGATGGCAGCAGCAGAGGCATCTTTAAGGATATCAATCTGCTCAATATCATCAGGATTGATTTCAGATAGCTCTCCATAGAAAATCATACCGTCCAGTATCAGCAAGGGATCGTTATGTCCGCCATCCGTGTAAACGGAGCGCTGGCCCCGGATCCGTATCGTGCCTCCGCCTTTTGCAGAAGGATCAAAACCTACGCTCACACCTGGTGTTCCGCGTATGACATCCTGCACCGTTTTAGGGTTCTCGTCTGCGATCTTGTCCGGGCGGATAGAAGTTATTGCTCCGGTAAGATCTTTTTTCTTCATGGTGCCATAGCCGATAACAACCACATTGTTCAGGTCGTTGGTAGCTTGCTGCAGTATAATATTCAACGGTTTTCCATCCGGTATCACCTCCCTGCTGATATAGCTTACGTGTGACGCTCTCAGGGGTACGCCTTTGTTAGCCTGAATGCTGAAATTTCCTGATACATCTGTTTTTGCGATCACTGTTGTTCCCTTGGCTGCAATTGTAACACCAGGTATTCCGTTACCCAGGGAGTCTGTAACTCTGCCTGTTATCGTTTGCTGCTGTGCTTGGGTACAAAAGGGAAACAGCAAAAACAATAAAGCCCCGAGTAATCCGGGCAGTAAGAGTCCCGTGAACAAAGAAGAGGGCTGGGTCTTCCTGGTTTTTGTATAGTTTTTTTCCATAATGATCATTTAGTCGCTATCGCGATGAAATTTATAATAGCATATATTGGTTTGTGCAGATGGGATATCATCCCCGCTTGTTTAATGAGCGGAAGGTTCATGATTGGCTGATGCATGCTTTATCATAAGTGGACGCGCTTTTCCCTTTTGAGTAGTGGAAAACTGTATAAAAGCCTTTCAAAAACTAACAGCATACTACACACCTGATCTACGTGGTCTGTCTTTGTGGAATCATTAATCTTAATATTGTGGTACGAAGTAAAAATTCTTTTCTCGTACGTTTTATTCAACTTTTTGTCGAATCATTCCAAAGTAAAGAAGTATAAAAGAAGGGCTGTTAAATCATAGGTAGAGGGAACCTGGTTTTCAGGCTAAGCCGCTGGCGCTTCCTGCAGGGCGCCAACGGCAGCATTAACTATCCGGTTATTTTCCTAAAAGTGCGGTTGCGCACCACAGATAGGGCGCCTGCCCGTGAAGGTCGCCTGCATTACGCGGACGGTCGTGGTAATATTGCTTATCGTTCTTTTTGCCAGTACCAACACAAACTTCGGTTACATTATTACGTGCATCTATATACGAAACCATGGCCATCCATGCTTTTCGCGCTGCGGGAGCATACTCAGCCGCATTTAACCATCCCTGCTGAACGCCTGTAATAAATGCATAAGTAAACATAGCGGAGCCGGATGTTTCCGTCCAGAAATCTGCTTCATCAATAAGCTGGTTCCACATTCCACCCGGCCTTTGGTGTTCTTTCAGGCTTTTCATCATGGTAAGATAACCTTCCATAATACGGGGACGGTCCTTGTGATCTTTAGGCAGGTCACGAAGCAGGTCAGGCATGCCTACCGCCATCCAGCCGGCTCCTCTTGCCCAATAGTAGGGAACATCCGGAGCGTGGTAGAAAAGCCCGTTGGGACGTTGCAGCTCATTCAAGTAAAGCACCATTTCTTTTGCAGCCCTGTCAATATATTTGCGGTCGCCGGTTACTTTATAGGCTTCGTTTTGTACAACCGTGATCATATACATATCGTCGATCCACAAGCGGGTTTGCCATGAATACCCTTTATCGGCCCAGGCTTTTTCATCCGGTTTCGCATCCTTTGGTACTTCCCATTGTGAATCGGCATAGGCTAATCCTATTTTCTTGTAGCGCTCGTCTTTTGTTACCTGGTAGAGTTTCAGGGCAATGCTGCCAAACATATTGTAGTCCACATGGTTCATGGGTGGCAGCAATGCTTTTTCCAGGGCAAAGAAGGGTTCAAATTTATCCCGTAAAAGTTTGATGAGCTTCTGGTCTTTTGTTTTTACAGCATAGTCCAGCGCACCATTCCAGGTGCAAACTTCAGCATAGTGAATATACTTTCCTGCATAGAGCTCATGTCTGCCGTCCACGAAGTGGTAGGCCAATCGCTTGCCCACGTCGCCGGGTGCAGATCCCTTTGGAAATTGGGTCAGAAGATCCTGCTGTGCAAACAGGAATTGAAAAGATATAACCGCCAGCAACGATAAAAATAATTTACTCATAACGCTTTTTTGTAGAACTTATTTAAATTTTAGTGAATATTTCCAATGTTATGAACAACGACTTCTATAGATCATATAATAGAATCGTCTCCATTTATACCAGCCGGGAAGTATCAGTTCTGCGACTGGAATCGTGCGAAGAAATAAAATATCTCTTTTAAATTTTGTTCAGCTTTTTGTCGATTTGATCCTAAAAAAGGAGCAGCAAAAATACCTGGAGTGTACGGAGGGAGTCCTGGATGGAGAAAATACTATGCCCAATGCCAGTACTCATTTATGGGAGAGATATGGAAAAAGGTTTATCAGGAATAGGGGTCTGGTAGCTCCGGGGCATAGATGCGGAGAGAATTGCCTGGGCTGGGTATTGCGGGTCACACAAAAACAGGTCAGGCCCGATCAGTCTTCCTCCTTATTATACAGGCTTTGTTCCAGGAAACTGCTATTCCCCTTCATAAAAGCGTCGAGACATGACCGTGCGAAAGAGGTATCCATGCCATCCATCTGTGTACTGAATTTTGGATTGAGCACATCTTTCTTTTTAAAAAATCCCTTACGTTCCATTTTAGGCCGCATATATCCTATCCCAACACGGCCCCACAGGCCTCCTGAAATGCAAAAGGTTTCCTGTTCGCCAGGATTATTCTGCCGGTTTATTTCAAAAAAATAAAACGGATTTTCAGGACTGCTTCCACTCGCTTCGATCTGCTGGTAAAGATCCTCCCAATTGATCTCCTGGTAAAGCCTGATGGCTTCTTCGCTGTTGCAACCCGCATAGGCAACAGGGTAGCGGGTAAATGGCGATTGTATTTTTATATCGTACATAAGCGGTTTATTCCGGTAATGCGGGTGAAATTATAGCATTTCCAAATTTATTTGGTAGTGTAGGCAATTTATATTTGTTTTGCCCCATCGTTACAACTAATGGAGAATATTTATAAAAATATTATCAATCGACCTTCTTAGCAGGCACTCCTCCTGCCGGTAGCATTCCGCTGCCATTATCCACCTTATCAGCATGTATTTTCCGGCGTCATTGACAGCCATGTCTGTGTACGCGATTTCCAATCATTAACATACTTATCTGTATGATTTTCGAAAACAATCTGGCCTTCGCACAGGGCCTGGACAGACAAGATCCGTTACATCACCTGAGAGACGAATTCCTTTTCCCTAAGCAGAACGGCACGCCGTTCATTTATATGTGCGGTAATTCACTCGGATTACAGCCGCGGGCTGCCCGTAGTTATGTTGATCAGCAAATGAACAACTGGGAAAATCTGGCCGTTGAGGGATGGTTTGAAGGGAAAACTCCCTGGATGTACTATCATAAAGAACTGAAGGGCCTGATGGCCCGTATCGTTGGCGCCAGTCCCCGGGAAGTATGCCCCATGAACACACTCACGGTAAACCTGCACCTGCTGATGGTAAGCTTCTACCGGCCTACTGCAAACCGGTTTAAGATCATTATGGAAGCCGGCGCTTTTCCTTCCGATCAGTATGCAATGGAAAGCCAGGTCCGGTTCCACGGCTATGATCCGGAAGAAGCCATTATTGAAGTGCGGCCACGTGCAGGTGAGGCAACCTTGCGGACAGAAGATATACTGGCTGCTATTGCCCATCACGGCGATCAGCTTGCGCTCGTGTTATTTGGCGGTATAAATTATTTTACGGGCCAGTGGTTCGATATGCCGGCTATCACCAAAGCAGGGCATAGCGCCGGTGCAGTGGTGGGGTTCGACCTGGCACATGCCGCTGGTAATGTACCATTGGAATTGCACGACTGGGATATTGATTTTGCCTGCTGGTGCTCTTATAAATACCAGAACGCAGGCCCTGGAGGAATAAGCGGGATCTTCGTACATGAAAAGCACTTTTCCGATACCTCGCTCCACCGTTTTGCAGGCTGGTGGGGATACCAGGAACAGCAGCGATTTAAAATGGAAAAAGGGTTTATTGCCGAAGCAGGCGCCGATGGCTGGCAGGTAAGCTGCACCCAGGTGATACCAATGGCATTGTATCATGCCTCACTCAAGCTCTTTGAAAAAGCCGGTTTCATTGGCCCACTGCGGGAAAAAAGTACGAAACTAACTGCCTATCTGCATCATCTTATCAATGAAGTGAATAAAACGCTGGGCTTTGAACAATACAGGATCATCACCCCGGCCGCCGAAACGGAAAGAGGCGCGCAGCTGTCTGTCGTAGCCAGATACAAAGCCAAAGAGATCTTTCACGCGTTAGTAGCCGGCAATGTCCTGGGCGACTGGCGGGAGCCGGATGTTATCAGGCTTAGCCCCGTGCCGCTGTACAACAGTTTTGAAGATGTTTTCCTGGTGGCAGCGCAGCTGCTGACCATAAGTAAAGAACTGATCACGCCAAAACAATAATTACCGGTATGGAAATAACAGCTGAAATTAAAGACAGACTGTCCCTGTTGCAGGAAAAGTATGCCGCGATGGGGCAGGACATCACCGCATATCTCGATGGCCTGCTGTATGCCGATTACCTCACTTATTGGGACTATATCCACCTGGATACACTACTGAGCCTCCAGCATCCGAAAACTTCCTATCCGGATGAAGAGATCTTTATCATGTATCATCAAATCACCGAACTCTATTTTAAACTGGCCCTGCATGAATGCAAACAGATAAGCAACCATACCTCACTGACCCCTGCTTTTTTTGCATCCAGGCTTAAAAGGATCAATGCCTATTTCACGGCATTGGTATCCTCTTTCGATATCATGGTAGACGGAATGGACAAAGAACAATTCCTGAAATTCAGGATGTCGCTGCTTCCTGCAAGCGGCTTCCAGTCTGCGCAATACCGTATGATCGAGATTTATTCAACCGAGCTTATTCAACTTACAACAGCTGGTAAAAGAGATGCATTAAAACATGCCTCACTGGCGGAGCAGTTTGAATACATTTACTGGAAATACGGCGCTTCAGAATTATCTACCGGCAAACAGACGCTTACCCTGCAACAGTTTATTGCAAAATATGCCGGGCAACTTCTGCAGCTGGCCCAAAACAATACAGACCGTAATTTTTCCTCCCTGTACAAAACATTGCAACAACAGGGAGAAGACATGAGCACTGTGGAAGAAGAGCTCAGGAAACTGGACCTGTTCGTAAACGTGGAATGGCCCTTGTCGCATTATAAATCCGCCGTAAGATACCTGGAGCGCGACCCGGTAGACATTGCCGCTACAGGCGGCACCAACTGGCAGAAATACCTGCCGCCAAGATTTCAGAAAAGAATTTTTTACCCATACCTGTGGACGGAAGAACAGGTGGAACAATGGGGGAAATCCTGGGTGATGAACGTATTGAAGACTTACAGGATTTAACAACCAGGAAGCCCGGTATACGTTCCTTCTGGTCCGCTACCGGGCTGGTTGCTTAAAATTAAAGCAGTATTTATTTATGCTATTGCTTCCGCTTTATATCCCGCCTTTTCTATAGCCTGCTGTATCTGCTCTTTTCCTGCCTTATCTGTAGAAACAACCAATAATTTATCCGGGCTGAGGAGATCTACTTCCCAATTATCCTGTCCTGCTACTTCATTTAATACAGGCGTAACGGCGGCAATGCAACCTGAACATTTAATGTTTGTTTTGAACTGAACTGTTTCCATGTTTATTTCTTTAAAAGTTAATTATTCTTAGTTGATGATGTAAAGTTATTGCAGGTACCCGTGTTGTATCTTATACAATTGCCAGTAACTTTTATATAATTATTCTCAGTCAATTTCCACTGTTACATCGTCTGTTACAGGATAGCTCTGGCAAAGCAGGATAAGCCCCGCTTCCAGGTCCGGTTTCCTGAGTGCGTAATTGCCGGTCATGTTCACCTTCCCGGATGTTAGCCTGGCAGCACATCTTCCGCAGGTGCCGGATTTGCAGGAGTAGGGGAGCGGGATTTTTTCTTCCAGGGCAGCAGCCAGGATAGACTTCCCGGGGTGTACTTCCAGCAGGTTGGATTGTTCAAAGAAATGCAGCAGTACCTCCTGCATATTACCTGGCAGGGGATCATGATCGGCCTCCTGCCCCGGTGCAAACCACTCCATGTAAATATTATCGTCCTGCACCTGTTGAGCTTCCAGCATATCTTTATGCATTTTCATCAATTCAGCAGGGCCGCAAAGGAAATAATGAGCGGCATTAATTGCATCTCCCACAATTGATTTTATGAGCTTCCTGGCAACAAGCTTGTTTATCCTTCCTTTAATAACAGCAGGGTGTGTAACATCATTATCACCGGGCTGCGAAATAGCATGGTAAACATTCACTCTTCCCTGGTGCCGGGTGGCCCATTCTTCGATTGCCTCCCGGAATATGATCTCTTCTTTTGTGCGACTGGAATAAATAAGCGTAACCGCAGTATGTTGAGAGGCATTGATCACTGAACGGGCTATGGAAAATAATGGTGTAATACCACTACCGCCTGCCAGCAATACAACATGATCTTTATGATAGGTCCCCGGCGCTGGCGTAAAAGAGCCCCAAGGGCCCGTTACCTGCCAGTGCTGAATCAGGCTGGCATTATCAACAATATAGCTGCTCATTAGGCCTCCCTTTATTTTTTTGACGGTAACAGACGGCCTGGCATCTTCACCGGGCAATGAGCTCAGGGAATAGGACCGGGTAACAGGAGCACCGTTGATCTCCAATGTAATATTGATGAACTGTCCTGGTTTATACTCAAAAGGATAACCGTTTGTATTAAATACTATAGTTACTGCACTACCGGTTTCAGGGATAATTGCTGCAGTACTCCATATCTGTGAACTCATTCTTCGTACATTTTTTATTTTCTGTATTACAATTTTGCAGCCTTCAGCCGCAGGCTGTTGCTCACCACGCTCACAGAGCTGAGAGCCATGGCAGCACCGGCTATCATAGGATCCAGCAGGAACCCGTTTACCGGGAATAGAACACCGGCAGCAATGGGAATACCGATAACATTATATATAAAGGCCCAGAAAAGATTCTGTTTAATTGTGCTCACAGTTTTCGTGGAAAGCCGGAGCGCTTTTGGAATGCTGTTAAGATCGGAAGTGATCAGCGTCATTTTTGCAACGTCCATGGCAATGTCTGAGCCCTTTCCCATGGCAATGCTTACATCGGCCTGGGCCAGCGCCTGGGAGTCATTAATACCATCTCCCACCATTGCCACTACCTTACCTGCCTGCTGCAGTTCTTTTACAAAGGCTGCTTTATGAGAAGGCAATACTTCCGCCTTATAGGTTTGTATGCCTACCTCTCTCGCTACGGCTGCAGCAGTATGCAGGTTATCGCCGGTAAGCATATACACTGCAATGCCATCTTGCTGCAGGGTATGGATAGCCTGCCTGGAAGTTTCTTTTATTTTATCAGCAATAGCAATAATCGCCAGCAGCTTTTTAGTATCGGCGAAATAAATAACCGTTTTGGCCTCTTCCTGCAAACCGGCAGCCTGTGCAGCCATCCCGCTGTCTGCAACAATATTGTTTTCTTCAAGCAGGCGTTTATTGCCCACAAAATAGGACTGCCCGTTATAAATGCCTGTTACGCCTTGCCCGGTAATACTTTCAAAACCTTTTAATGCAACCGGTCCGGCGCCTGATAGATACCCCGTTACGGCTTCCGCCAGCGGATGTTCGGACTGGTGCTCAAGCGCGTAGAGGATAGATTGCTGAACCTGGCGATCAGTATCCCCGCTATTCCAGATAATGTTGGTGACTACAGGTTTGCCTTCAGTAATGGTACCTGTTTTATCCAAAATGATGGCGTCCACTTTATGTGCAAGTTCCAGACTTTCGGCATCCCTGATAAGAATATTGTTTTCAGCTCCTTTACCTACACCTACCATAATGGCTGTTGGCGTAGCCAGGCCAAGCGCGCAGGGACAGGCTATAACAAGCACAGTAACGGAAGTCAGCAATGCATGCGTAAATGCGTTATCCCCACCAGATATCATCCAGCAGATAAAGGTCAGGATAGCAATACCAATTACTACAGGAACGAATATTCCCGCGATCCTGTCCACCAGTTTCTGTACCGGGGCTTTACTGCCCTGCGCTTCCTGTACCATTTTGATGATCTGCGCCAGGAGCGTATCAGTACCTACTTTTTCTGCCGTAAAACGGAAGCTGCCTTTCTGGTTGATGGTACCTGCAAATACGCTATCTCCCTCTTTCTTGGCTACAGGCACAGGTTCGCCTGTGATCATGCTTTCATCTACATAAGATTCACCGGCAGCCAGCTTACCGTCTACAGGGATCTTTTCACCTGGTTTTACCAGCAGCAGATCACCTGCTTTAACGCCTGCAATGGGTACTTCGCTGGTATTCCCGTTGGGGCCAACTAACATTACTGTTTTAGGCTGAAGCCCGATGAGTTTTTTTATGGCAGAAGAAGTATTGGATTTGGCCCTTTCCTCCAGCAGTTTACCCAGTGAAATAAAGGCAATCACAACTGCGGCGGCCTCAAAGTAAACATGCGGGTGCAAACCGCGCTGGTGCCAGAACTGTGGGTATACTGTATTAAATGCGCTGAAAAGCCAGGCTATACCGGTACTGAGCGCTACAAGCGTGTCCATATTGGCTTTTCCATGCCTGGCCTGTTTCCAGGCATTCACAAAAAAGCTGCGGCCCAGGATGAACACCACCGGGGTGGCCAATGCCATCATGATCCAGTTAGCATAAGGCATATTCATAAAGAACATGCCAATGATAACAACCGGCAGCGACAACACAGACGACCAGACCGTTCTCCTTTTGATCTCCTGGTAATGCCTGTGCTGTGCTTCCTCTTTAGCCTCTTCCTGGTTTTCTTTTTCGATCAGCAAATCATAGCCTATGGAGCGGATAGCATTTTGCAGGGCTTCAGGAGTAACGCTTTCATGGTTATATTGTACCCAGGCGGTTTGATTGGCAAAATTAACACCGGCATCTTCTACACCGGGCACCGATTTCAACATCGATTCCACGCTAACGGCACAAGCTGCGCAGGTCATTTCCAGTACAGGAAAGGTTTCTTTTATACTTTCTGTTTTCTTCTTTTTAACAGCAGTTGTTTCCTGCTGCGCTGATATAGCTGCTGACATATTTCCTGATTTTTTACAAAGCTACACCAGGTCTGAGGCAGGGATGTTATACTATTACCTGTGAATTGTATATAATTTTAAGACCGGAGGCCCTGGTCATGGGAAAGGGACAGCTTGGTTTTCCGGATCTCCCTGAAATAGGATGGGTTCAGGCCAGTGGTAGATTTGAACTGCCGCGACAGGTGCGCTGCGCTGCTGAACCCCAGCTTAAATGCAATATCCGCCAGGGTAGCATCGGTATACACTAGCAGTTCCTTTGTTTTCTCAATACGGTACTCCATGATGTATTTTTCCAGGGTCACATCTTCAGCGGCTGAAAAAATACTGCTGGCGGTGTTATAATCTCTATTCAGCTTTTTTACTACGAGGTCGGAGAAACGGAAATTATCAGGGAAATCATAATTGCCTGAATAAACCTGTTCAATCAATGATTTTATATCGAGAACAAGCCGGGTCTTTTTGTCTTCCAGCAGCGTGAACCCAAGCCCCGCCAGTTTTTTACTGAGCGTGGCAATATCCGGGGCCGATAAGGCAGACACGGTGGTAACCTCCCCCAGATGGATGCTCGTCACCGGGATGTTAAGCTCCCGGAACACCTCTCTGATGGCCAGAATGCACCTGTCGCAAACCATTCCTTTTATTAAGATCTTATAATTATTCAGCATAAAGCACAGTTATTTGAACTTATACAAAAGTCTGGTAACCCATGGGAGATGCCGTTATACAATTATGGAGAAAATTTACATAATTATCAGCAATGGTGATGGGTGATAAAACGCTTTTCCCGGTATATAATATTGACTAAGTTTACAATTGTATGCAAACAATATCAGACAATACCCTGCTTAATATGCTCAGAAGTGAGAACAGCGCTTCTTTTGAGGTATTGTATCAATACTGTTTTCCTGCTATTGCCACATATATTGTCAGTAACCATGGGCAAAATGAGGATGCAGAAGATATTTTCCAGGAGGCAATGATTGTATTGCTTCAAAAGGTAAGGCAACCGGATTTCCTATTGACCTCCTCCCTGAAAACCTATCTTTTTTCCATTTCCAGGAACCTCTGGCTGAAATATCTGCGGGATAATAAGTTGCTGCCGGTAGAAGATGTGTCCATGTATCCATGCGCAACAGCCGCTTTTACAATAGAGCTGCAGCGCGAAAAAAGTAAAGATGAGAAAGTACAGTCCTGGATATCCCGCATCACGGGGCATTGCCAGCGTATTTTAAAAGCTATCTTCTTTTACCGGGAACCCATGGAGACGGTAATGAAAAAAATGGGGTGGAAAAACAGGCATACGGCTGCCAACCAGCAATATAAATGCATTCAGCAGGTTAAGAAAATAAAGGCAAGGGAAGAAGGGTGATAAATTTTATGGACCGGTATTAACTGGAAACCACTTTTAAAACCGTTTCATTATGTCTGCAAGAACAAAAATCATTCTTTGTATTGTCTCTGTTGTATTAACGGGCATTTGCCTTTATCATTTCCTTGGTTGATAAAAACAGTTAAAATGAAAACAGCTCTCAATATCCGGGGATATAAGGGAAATGGCAAGGGCTGCCCTGTTATTCCTGCTCATCTGCCCTGGTATAAGAAAGTAGTCTTAACATTTTTCCGTTTCGGCGTATGCCCCCTGTGTATTACTATGAGTGTAGCATATAGTATTGGCAGGATTTTCAGGAGAATGAAAAAAGATGTTGGCGAGGTGGCCGGATGACCACCTTCGCCAACCATGTTTAGAACGGCGCTCCCCTTTAAGGGGAGCGCCTGTTTATAATCATCCTTGTTGTTATCATTAGTGATTTACCGCGCAGTGTCCTCTACAGGATCGGGGTTTGCCGGGTGCTTTGGATCATAAATGGCTACTCCCACCCTGGAATCGGCACAGCCATAATAGAGGTGCCATTTCTTTTTAAACCATACCAGGCCTTCAATAAAAACGGTTCCGCTTGAATACTGGCCCCGTTTCTCGAAAGCTTCCCGGGGCCTGAAAAATGGCAGGTCAAGCCGCGCAATTAATTTGGTGGGGTCGGTTTTGTCAAACAGCATCTGCCCGGCGCTGTATATTCCATCCGGGAAACGTTTATCGCCTTTGGCGGCAATGTTCCTGCCATTGTATAACAAAACGATGCCCTTTTCTGTAAGCAGGGCAGGAGGGCCGCATTCGGTCATATCGCTGTCGAAATAACCTTTGCGCGGAGATGCCAGGATCAGCAGCTCTCCCTTATCGTCCACTAAAGGGCGCCAGTCGGTAAGATTAGTTGAGGTGGCAGCATACACATGCCGCTCGCCCCAATACATAAAATACTGGCCGTTTATCCTGGCAATCACCTGCCTGTTATCCTTCACCTGCGTGAGAATGGATGCCGATTTGGTTGCCATGTCAAAGAATTTCCCGTTATGAGCGTCCTGGAAAACAGGCCCGTGCTTTGTCCAATGCACCAGGTCTTTTGAAGTGGCTGCCGCCAAACGGGGCACCTTGCGGTTCCATTGGGTATACAACATTACGTATGTACCGTCTTCAGTTACTGCTATTCGCGGATCTTCACAACCTCCGGGCCATTCAAATGTTCTTTGCTCATCCTCTGCCGGGAAAAGAACGGGCTCCTTCTTCCGTTTGAAATGTAGTCCGTCCTTACTTTCGGCATAGCCGAGGCGGGATGTACGGCTGCCGATCTTTACCCCCGAGTTATCTTCAGCACGGTAAAGGACCACTATTTTGCCTTCTTTAACCGCAGCCCCGGGATTAAAAGTATCGTTGATCTCCCATTTAATTACTGACTTACTCATTGGATCTGTGAACCGGGTAGTAGAGTCGGGTGAGATGATGGGATTTTTCCCGGGCGGTCTTACAAAACCTCCCAGGGCCCAATCCGGCAGGGGGGAGGCAGACTGTGCAAATGTTATTTGAGTGATGAAAAACGACAACCAAAGTATGCTGCTGAAATATCTTTTAATCATAACTGAATCTTTATACTTTTTAATTAAATGCGGCAGTGGCCAGTGCCGGGATTTTCTGATCAGTAACCGGTATTTTGCGGATACTTGTCGCCGGTAATGGTCCTGTCTATCTGGCTTTGAGGAATTGGCCTCAGCATATGCTTGTCTTTAATATTCGCCCCTGCATCGGGGTTATGTAATTTTACACGCTCTATCAGTTTCTTTGTTCTCACCAAATCCAGCCAGCGGGTTTGTTCACCGGCTAGCTCGCGTGCGCGTTCGTCAAGGATAAAGTCCAGTGTTACATCAGCCGGTGTAATAGCCATGGCTGCAGCGTTCCCGGTAGGATATGCCGCGCGCCCGCGTACAACATTAATATATTGTGCGGCACTGGCATTATCACCAATATTGAAAGCCGCTTCTGCAGCCAGCAGGTAGGTTTCGGCCAGGCGGTAGGCAATCACTGGTCTTACTGATGGATCATTTATACTTGCCCTTTTAGTATCCTGGTATTTGAGCATGGTGGGAAATAACTGCAGGGTATACTTTCTTGGCGGCACCAGCAGGTAGCGTGTCGAATTAATCTCAGCATCGCTCACATCCACTCCCGGCATATAAATAGCCGTATCGCCAAGTGCATATTTGGGAACGCCATTTACCTTGGGGATCTTATCAGCAGAATTAGACAGCCATACTGATTGAAATGTTTTGTAATAGCGGGTATCGTTGGTTTTATCGGCAAAGCAGGTGTCGCTCATCCAGCGGGTGGGCTCCACGCGTGCAAACGGCCGTCCATAGGCCATGGAGCGAACCAGGCCCGGGAAATTCTCATACCCCATTACATAGTGAAAGTTTAATTCGTTGCTGTTGTTGTTATAAGTCAGGTTGGAAGTATGCTGCACACTCCATAATACCTCCTTGCTTGCCTCGTTGCCTTCCGCGTATACGGATGCAAAATCCGGCAACAGGGCAAGACCCAGGCCTGCGCTATTATCGATCAGGCCTTTCGCGGTGGAATAGGCATTTTGAAAATCGTCAGGTTGTTTAGCATCGGAGTATGCCCTGGTGAGATATACTTTTGCCAGCAGGTGCGATGCTGCCGCCGCGGTAGCCTTACCTGGCAATACGCCGTTTTGCACCGGGCTTGGCGGTAACCCGGCAATGGCATCTTTTAAATCCTGGATAATAAAATTGTAAACATCCGCGAGAGGCGCCCTGGTAGCGCTTGTACTTGGCTCTGTAATGAAATGCGTGTTAAGTGTAACAGGGCCCCAGAAACGGACGAGTACGAAATAGTAATTCGCACGCAGAAATTTTGCTTCAGCAACTTTTTGTTTAACAGTGGCAGGATCAAGGCCCGTCACTACACTTCCGTTGTCGATGATACCATTGCAATTGTTGATGAAGGTATAGCAGGCATTCCAGATGCCGTTTACCCAGCCGCTGCTGGCGTCGAAGCTGCTTGAATAAATATTGAAATCATTGTTACCGCCCCCGCCGGATTTGAACTCATCGGTACCGGGCACGGTCATGGTCATAAAGTTTTCGGTTCCCCATATATTCCGGTTACCGGCATATGCTGCATCCAGGCCCGACTGGAAGCCCTGTGCGGTATTGAAGTATTGCGGGATCAGCCCTGAATGGGGTTCTTCAATTAATTGTTTGTTACAGCTCAAACTTAAAAAAATGATGGCTGCCAGTGGAATAGATTTATATATGATAGATCTCATCGTGATAGAAATTAAAATGTAACATTTAAACCAAACAGTATAGATTTATTCGGCGGTGTATCCACGCCCAGGGTGCCAGCCGATTCAGGATCTACACCCGGAAATCGATTGTGTAACGGGGAAAATAAAATGATGGCATCATTTAAACTGCTATAAACCCGGAGTGCCTTTATGCCGGCTTTACGGATAATATGAGACGGCAGCGTATAGCCAAGATTGATAGTCCTTATTTTAAGGTAAGTGGCATCATAATAGCCAAGGAGATCGCCATAGGTGGGCGTGCCTACGTTAAAATTAGGTTTAGGATAAGTGTTTTCGTTATTATAAGGGGTCCAGTAATTAACATTCAGATTATTCATTTTCCCGTTTAACGCGTTTACATTGCTGCCTGGTTGGAGCCAGTAAGCGATCTGTGTACCTCCCACACGATAGGTAGTTACTACGGTCAGGTCAACGCCGCGGTAACTAAAGCGGTTGGTGAGGCCACCGAAGAACTTTGGCTGGCGTGAGCCAACAATTGTGCGGTCGTTTGAATTGATTACGCCATCGCCATTCAGGTCGGCTACTTTTATGGTACCGATCACGGAGCCGGATCCGACCATTGTGAGGTTCAGCTTCCTGGCCAGGGCAGAATCGGCCGCTGTATTTTGCCAGATGCCCAGTCGTACATAGTTATAAAGCGCATTAATAGGAGCTCCTACAAAGCGGTTATTACCAATGTCCTGTGTTACCCCATTTTGCAGCGCGGTAATTTTATTGCGGTTAAAGGTGATGTTAAAGTTGGTGGTCCAGCCAAAATCTTTCCGGTCTGCCGCCCTGATATTGATAGACGCAATGTTGATCTCCAGGCCTTTATTTTCGGTTTTACCTACGTTGGCAAGGAACTGTGAGGTGTAGCCCGTTGTAATAGGCAGGTTTTGCGGAAGGATAAGATTACTGGTACGCTGCCGGTAAGCATCCACAGATCCGCTGATACGGTCATTAAACAGGCTGAAGTCCACGGCCAGGTTCAATGTAGCGGTATACTCCCAGCCCAGTTTGGGATTGGGTACATTATTGGGATAAGTACCGGTAACATTTGTGGAGCCGTAATTATAATTGATCGATGTTAGCCCGCCAAGCGTCTGGTAGGGATTTACAGCAGCATTTCCTACTGTTCCGTAACCGGCGCGCAGTTTCAGGTTGGATATCGCGGGAATGTTTTTCATGAAGTCTTCCTGTGTAATGTTCCAGCCAACCGCTGCAGAAGGGAATACATGATATTTATTCCCCGGCGCCAGCGTAGAGGAACCATCGGATCTCATGGTGAGGGTTAACAGGTATTTGCTCTTATAGTCGTAGTTCACACGTCCCATGAATGAAACGATGCTAAACTTCGAATAACTGCCTTCGCCCTTGAGATTGGCGCCTAATGCGGGGTTGAAATACTGGATATAATCTGCCAGGATATTGTTATAGCTGAAGCTGGTAGAAGCTTTATAATCCTCCTGGTAGCTAAACAGGCCGGTAGCTGTTAAGTGATGATTTTTGGCAAACGTATTTTCATACACAAGCAGGTTTTCCAGCGTATAATCATAGTAATCGTAATTGGTATTTTTTGCAGTGGAAGGGCCGCTCAGGTTCTGATAAGTGGCGCTGCCATAAAACTCGCCATAGGTTTCCGGCGTAATTTCCACGCCCCCGTTAAAACGGTATTTAAGGTGCGGTGTAATCTGTGCTTCTGCATACGCAGTGGTGAAGGTATTATACCGGGAACGTTTTTGGACCACTGCGCCAGGCTTCAGGTTAGCCAGGGGATTATACACCAGGGAGCCGCCTCCGGGGAATGGAATAAGATTGCCTTTTTCGTCGTAGGGAACGGTAAGCGGGCTGGAGGTAAGCGCCTGGCCCACGGGGTTGATACTCTCCCCGTTAATTTTGCTCACGGTATTCAGTGAGCTTAAGCCGATCTTAAATATCTTACCCAGTTGCTGGTCAATACTTACTTTGAAGGTATAACGCCTGAATGACTGGCCGGGAAACAGGCCGGTTTCGTCATAAAAACCAGCGGAAGCCGCATATTTTGTTGATGGTGTACCACCGGATATGCCAAGCTGATGATTGGTTTTAAAACCGTTCTTAAAAATCAGCTTTTGCCAGTCGGTAGCAGTTCCGTTTTTCATACCGGCCAGTTCAGCGGGCAGGAAGGTGATACCATCTGTATAGAATTTTGGATCATCTATTCCGTTATAGGGATTGGGCGTGCCTATGGTGTTTGGGTTGTTTGCATTGTAGTTACCCCATTTCTTGTAGGTTTCATAGGTTTGAGGATCCATCACATCGTAGTAACCGAGCGGGCTTACTACGCCGGCATAACCGCTGTAGGTAACTACCGGTGCGCCCGTTTTGCCCCGTTTGGTAGTGATCAGTATCACGCCGTTTGCACCTCTTGAGCCATAAATGGCGGTGGCGGATGCGTCTTTTAATATTTGTACGGCTACTACATCATCCTGGTTGAGGTCATTGATATAGGTGCCGTTGAACGGTATACCATCTACCACATAAAGCACGTCGTTGGCGGCGCCCAGGGAACGCTGCCCCCTGATAGAGATAGATGGGGTGGCGCCGGGATGACTGTTGCCACCGGCTTTTTGTATATCAAGGCCCGGCGCCTGGCTTTGCAGCGCACTTACCAGGTTACTTGCAGGCACGCTTTTTATCGCTTCTTCATCTATAGATGCGATGGAGCCGGTAACATCCGCTTTCTTTTGTGAGCCATAACCCACTACAATTACCTCGTTCAAAGCCGATGGCTTTTCCGCTAAGGTTACATTGATCACCGTTTGATCATTCACCGCTATTTCCTGGCTGATAAATCCAACAGAGCGGAATACCAGGATAGCAGATTTATCCGGCACCGAAATGCTGTACCTGCCATTACCATCCGCAATGGCGCCGGTAGCGGCGCCTTTAACGGTTACGGATACACCGGGAACAGGTGAGCCTTTGCTGTCGTTTACCTGCCCGGTTATTCTGATGTCTGCCACCGGGGCGGCATGTGTTTCCGGCGCCGGGGTTTTACGGCTGATCACCACATTGTTCTGGGTGATCACATATACTACCGGCTGGTCTTTGAAACATTGATCAAGCACCGCTTTCAGCGATGCGTTGGTGACTGTTATTGAAACTTTTTTTGTTTCCTCCAGTGCACTGGGATTGTATAAGAAATTAAACCCGGTCTGCAACCTTATCTGGGTAAATATTTCTTCGAGGGATGCATTTTTAACTTTCAGATTAATCGATTGAGCGAATGTTGCCGCCCTGACCTGCAAAACTGTTGCAAGCAATAGAATCATTGTAAGTTTCATAACTGAGGAATGTTTAAAGAGCGCATAGAATATCCCCTGCACGTATATACATTGGGGATATCGTACAAATAAATGTTTGGTTTTATAAACTAGCTGGCGGGTTAGTTAGGCATAATTGTCACCTTCCTCCCCTCAATTTTAAATTTTAAGCTTTTGGTTAATTCAATTGTTTTTAACAGATCTTCCAGTTTTTCGTAACGGGAAACGGTTCCGCCAAGGCGTTGCTTCATTACATCGCCCTGGTAGCTAACGTCTACATCATACCAGCGTGCTATGGTTCGCATAACGCTTTCGATGCCCTCATTCCTGAAAAGGAAATAGCCGTTTTTCCAGGCAATGGCATCGTTGGAATTTACTTCATTGATGTGGAGCTCCCTGTTAGCTGCTAAAGTTGCCTGCTGTCCTGGTTTAAGCAATACCTGGTCGTTATTGACAGATAATTTAATGGAGCCTTCCAGCAGCGTAGTTTGTGTGATTGGTTCATCGGCATAGGCATTCACATTAAAACTGGTTCCCAGTACCTGTACTTCTGCATCCCTGATCTTCACTTTGAATGGCTGGGCAGCATTGGCTGCTACTTCAAAATAAGCCTCCCCGTTAACCTCCACAAGTCTTTCCTGACCAGTAAAAGCGGTAGGGTAGCGCAATGTGGAAGCCGCGTTCAGCCATACCTGTGTGCCATCGGGGAGTGTAACCCGGAACTGGCCGCCCCTTGGGGTTGCCAGTGTATTATACTGAACAGCGGCAGAGGGGCTTTGGGCATCATACTTTAGCTGGCCGCCCTGTTGATGGATAGCCGTTGCGCCTTGCCGGATCACCTGGTTGCCGGTGCTGTCCAGTGTTACGATAGACCCATCCGATAAGGTCAGGATGGCCTTGTTGGAGCCTGGTATTGCGTTGGCAATGGTTTGCTGCGCCGCCGGATGTTTGGCCGGCCGTTGCAGCCAGAAGTAGGTTCCCGCCACAAGCGCGAGTATGGCGGCAGCTGCAGCCCACCGGTATTTCCGCAGCCGGATGGTACGAACGGGGACCGCTTCCTGGTCGAGCCGCTGCATAATCAATTGCCTGATCCCTTCATCGGGAGTTCCTTCATAAGCCCGGACCACCAGTTCCCCGTAGATGGTTTCATCCAGCAGCTGTGCGCACGCGGGATCTTCCAGCGCAGTCGCCAGCCGCCGGCGTTCCTCCGCGGAGATCCTGTCATCCAGGTATTTTTCCAACAGATCCTTGAATTCGTCGATATGCATATACTATAAAGACGCACCAACGTAAAAAGAGGGTTGCTCCCTTTAAAAAAAAATTTGGAGCAGGAGCCGCAGGGCATGCCGTATAAAGGTCCGTACCTGTGCCAGGGCCTTTATCATATGGCCTTTCACCGTTTCGCGGGAAATTCCCAGTCTTGCTGCAATCTCCTCATACTTTAATCCTTCCTGCCGGCTCAGTTCAAAAACGGCCCGGCGTTGCGGCGGCATCTGGTTCACTGCTGCCTGCACCAGTTCCCGGAGCTGCTTGGTCGCCAGCCGTTCATCGGCCGGTAAGTCGGTTGCCGGCTGCAGCTGTTCCACATCATCGGGGATCGGTATCATCAGCTTCTTTCGGAATTCACTCAGGATCCTGTTCTTTGCCATTGTATATAGGTAGTGCTGCGGCCGTTCTATATCCGGTAGGGAGCTGCGGTTTTTCCAGATGGTAAGAAATACTTCCTGGACTACATCCTGGGCTTTGTGAGAGTCTTTCAGGTAGGCCATCGCCTGTCCATACAGGTTATTCCAATATTGATCCGCCAACCGGGTAAAGGCATCATGATCGCCGTTGGCAATCTGTTGGAAAATATCTTTCTCTGTATGTAGGGAACTCTCTGGCAATATAAGTGCAAGCTTTGACTGCTAAAAATAGATAAAAATTTCTACCCCTTAAAAATTCGCGTTTTGGGGAGAGATATCATGCAGTGAAATGCTGCCTGCCTGAAAAATGGCATTAAAATGGAGGCGTCTCCGGCTATGAAAAGAAAAATGCTCCTTATTATTACTTTGGCTGTCACGGCCACTGTTGGCAAAGCAAACGGACAACAGCCTGTGGCAAGTGCCACCGATACTACCCTGGAAAACAAGCGGAAGATAATTGACTCGCTCGATAGAAAGCTCTTCGAGGTACTGGGCGCAAGAGAAAGGGTTGTCCGTGAAATAGGCGTTTACAAAGCGCAGCATCATATCGCTCCATTACAGGCAGCCCGCTTTCAGAAGGTGCTGGAAAGAGGGATTGAGGCAGGTAAGAAAGAAGGATTGTCGGCAGAATTTGTCACTGAAATGCTCAACGCTATTCATAAGGAAAGCCTGAGAATAGAAGAGGCGATCTCAGATGACAAACCTTAGCGGGGGTTACAAAATTATATCTTATTTTGCCCGGTAACTAACTGCTGATCCCAGCCTGTTTTATGTTGAAATTTCATTTTCATAAGTATAAATATGGGAAAGAGCTGCTGGTCGACTGTTTCAAAATTTCGGAAATAGCCGGTCGGAGTATTTCACTGAAGGAGCTGCATGCTACCACCTTCTATGAAATCTTTCTCTTTCTTGAAGGCGAGGGCGCTATCATTTTTGAAGGCAGCCGGCTGGATTTTAAAAGCCCCGTTGTACTGCTGCTGCCGCCGGCCCGCCCGCGGCAATGGGATCTTCATACCCGGCCCGATTGCAGCATGGTCATATTTGAGGGAGAGTTTATGGAAACCTTCCTGAAAGACCACCTGTTCCTCCACCGCTTGCATTATTTCGGCAACTATGATTGCCCACCTATACTGCCATTGCAAAAGAACGATGTAAACATTTTTCAGCAACTGACGGATAATATAAGGGAAGAAATAAAAAGCCAGTCGTTCGACAGCCAGCAGCTGTTAAGGGCATATCTATACCAGCTGCTTATACAGCTTAACCGCCACTATACCGGTTTCTATCAGCTAAAAGGGAATCTCTACCAGAACACGGATATGCTGAAATTCAGGGATTTCCTCAAAAAATATATAAGGGAAAAGCAAACGGTCAAAGAGTACGCGGACTTACTAAAAATGAACCGCAACCGGTTAAACCAGCTATGCCATGATACATTTGGCAAAGACGCCCATATAATTATACGTGGTGAACTTCTGCAGTCCTGTAAGAACGAACTGCTGGGAAGCAATAAAACCATAGCTGAGATCAGTTATGAGCATAACTTTTCCGCCCCTTCCAATTTTGTACGCTTCTTTAAATCCCTGGCAAAAATTTCTCCTGCCGCTTACCGGGCTGAGTATGCAGATTGATAATAAGTAATGCATATTGATAATGTTACAAGGACCGCTTCAGGGTAGCTTTGCACCGTATTAAAGTTTTCCAACAAAAAAAAGTTAAATGAGAAAGATCATTATGCTAATGGTGCTTGGCTTCACAGTATTCAGCCAGGCGATGTCACAGGAATTGCCCAAAGCAGCGGTTGTGCTTACTGCGCAAACACCCCGGTTAAAAATATATACCCTGGTAGCCCCACCGGAAATGTTTGCAAACACCAGTCATGTTATAGAGCTGCCGCATGAGCTAATCATTGTTGATGGCCAATTCTTTGCACCTTATGGTCAGCAGTTAAAAAACCTGACCGACAGCCTGAAGAAACCCGTTACAAGGTTCTATATCTCACATGACCACCCGGATCATTATCTTGGATTCGGAGATGCTTTCCCCGATGCACCGGTCTACGCTCTCAAAGAAACAAAGGAAAGTATTGAGAAAGAAGGGCTCCAAACCCTGAAGCAGCGACAGGCGCAATTTGGGGCTATTATTGCCAGATCAGTGAACATCCCTGCTCACGTGCAAAAAACGGGAAAAGAGACAATAGACGGGGTGACATTTATTTTTGAGAAATCGCTGAACAATGAAGATGCCGTATCTATGGTGATAAAGATCCCTTCCGCCAGGGCCTTCATCGCCCAGGATATCGTTTATAATAAAATACATTTGTTTATATCAGGGAATACAGATGGCTGGCGTAGGGCGCTAAAAAAAGCAGGGGAGGAAAAGGAGTATACAATCATACTTCCGGGGCATGGAAACCCTGCTGATCGCTCCGTTATTAAAGAAAACCTGGAATACCTGGATGTTGTGAATAAAACACTGGCGGCATCCAGATCCAAAGCGGAGTATAAGGCCAAACTGCTGGCGGCTTACCCTGCGTATGGAGGCACGCGTTTGATAGATATTTACCTGGATTATTACCTGAAAAAGGATTGGGCGGAGAAGTAATGGGAAAGGTACTCATAACAAGCCCTGTTCCCTGAGATGATCAGCTTTTATCGCCTGATCATCTCAGGGAACAGGGCTTGCCGGTTATCTATTATCCTGCTACTATAACAAATCCTCCGTTTGCATTGATGGAAACGGGAAGTATGCCTTTCTTCGGGATATCTGTTTTCGTTTCTTTTAAGAGGTTTGTATCATCATCTGAGATCAGTGTTACATTTTTATTTTTCAGGAAAGATAAATTAAGCGAAAGATTTTTTGCTACAGGCTCGCCATTCATTCCTGCAATAAACCATTTCGTGCCTTTCCGTCTTGCAATCACCACCAGCTTGCCTGGATAGCCATCTATAAAGCGGGTTTCATCCCATGTATCGGGTAAGGTGCGCAGGTAGTTCTTAGCAAACTCCGGTACATGCTCCATGCCTTCCGGCGACTCTGCCATATGCTGAATGCCCGACAGGAAAACAACAGTAGTCGCTAATTCAAACGCAGTGGTGGTTTTACGGATACTTGCAGATCCTATCTTGTAAAGATTCATGGGCGTGAAGTCCATCGGGTCGAACACATTCCGGGTGAAAGGCAGCATGGTGGCATGGTTTGCTTCCAGGTTGGCATCATCCTGGCTGAAGGTGATGTACTCGAAACCCCTCACTGCCTCGGCAGTCACCAGGTTGGGATAGGTGCGCGCCAGTCCTCTTGGCAACGTGGCCCCGTGAAAGTTGACCATCAGGTTATAACGGGCCGCATCCTGTAATATATCGTGGTAATACTTTATCATTGATTGCCCGTCGCCGCCAAAGAAATCAACCTTAATTCCCCTGATGCCCATTGCCTGTATTCTGGAGAATTCCTTTTCCCTGGCTTCTTTGGTAAGCAGTATATTCCGGGGAGTATATTTTACCGTATTCCAGTCGCCGGCGGAATTGTACCAAAGGATCAATCCAATATTTTTTTGCCGGGCATAATCCGCCAGCTCTTTTATCTTCTCATAGCCTATCTTCTGATCCCAGCTTGCATCTACCAGGCAATACGGCCAATGCATATAGGAGGCAAAGTCAATGTATTTCTTCTGCTCATCGTAAACAATAAAATCATCTTTACTATTGATCCAGCTCCAGCTTGATTTTCCGGGCTTTATAAACGAAGTATTGGCAATAACGGAAGGGGAGGCCACATCAGTGCCCAGCGTTGATTCCACGATGGTTTTTAACGAACCGATAGTGATAACGCGCCAGGGAGAAAAGCCATTCATCTGCTGCTGAGGCAACAAGCCATCCTTATACATCACTTCCCTGGGATCAGGGAACTTTACCTGGTACAGGGGGCTGCCTGCTTCACAATTGAGACGGGTGGCACACCAATCAGCCCCTACTGCGGCTTCTGTGATCAGCAACCAGGTATTGTTCACCTTGAACAAGGCCGGGTAAATGAAGCCGGCGCCGAATTTTGAGGGCGTACCCGCGGGAACATCCTGGTCGTAATGCTCTTCGTAAGACGGATTTGCTTTTTCCCAGCCGGATTGGGTAACAGCAATGGGTTGTATAAATGCTTTGGCGGAAGAAGGAAGTTGAAAGGAAGTATTTTCCGAACGGACAATCTTTGTTTCCCGGCCATCCAAAAACTGGTACCTGAAGGCAACTCCATCATTTGATACCTGGAAAACCACGGAAAACTTTTTGCCGTCTTTATTCTGAAATGTAAAGCTGCTCTTTCTTGCATCATACTGAATGGATAGCTTTTTACCGCTCAGCATATTGTAATGATCGTGCACACTGGTGGCAGCAGATACATTGATCAATTGTAAACCATTGGAGAAATTGATCCCGTCCAGCTCAATTCCAAGGGACGATGGCTCCAGTACAGTTAACTTATTGTAGGTAACAGCGTATTTGGGAACACCGTTATTATCTGCAAATACGGTAACACTAATCTTTCCATCAGGACTGGATATACGATTTACAGCGAATGACTGCAGGCAAAGTAATATGGACAATGCCATCAGTATTGTAATTCTTCTCATCAGTTTATTATTTAGTAACATTAGTAGCTATTGAACGTAAAGTAGTAGTTGCCACGGGAAGTGAGCCGCTTCTGGCAGTAATGGTGATGCTGCCTTCCCTGCTGGTCGATTGAATGATGGCCAGACATTTTCCCTGCCAGGCTTCCATCTGCATGCCTTTTAACGGCGTATGGCTTTGCTGGTTACCGTTGCCCACAGCTGCCAGTTTACCTGCCCCGGTTACTTCAAAAGTAATCTTATTGCCGGCAAAAGGCACAGGTATACCATTGGCATCAAGCAGCTGCACGGCAACATAACTGAGGTCCTGTCGGTTGGCTGTAAGCACTTTCTTATCGGCCGACAATGCTATTTTAGCGGGTTCACCAGCGGTTTGAACTGCAAAGGACACTGTTTTTCCATCCCGGGTTTTCCCGATGGCTTCCAGCTTACCTGGTTCATACGGTACTTCCCAGAAAAGGAAGGCTTCATTTTTAAGATCCCATTTACGGGTTCCCAGCGATCTGCCGTTTAATCTCAGCTCCACTTCCGGTACATTGGTATACACATGCACTGCCAGGGTATCGCCTTTTTTATGATGGTTCCAGTGGGTTTCCACTTTTGGCCAGTTCCAGAAAGAGCACAGCTCCCTGTTCCTGGCGGAGGTATCGGTTTGTACGGCGATATGCAACATAGGGGTATCATTCCAGAGCGCTTTCCTGAACCAGTACCCCGTTTTCGGAAAATTGCACATATCAATCACGCCACAGGAGGCGCCACGGGATGGCCATACAGGCCATGTTTTCCAGAACTCGCAACCGCTACCTACTTCACCTATGCCGGCTTCGCCCAGGTAATCAAACCCTGTCCAGAGGAATTCCCCTGCCACATAATCTTTCTGTTGCCCTTCCAGCCATTGTTCATAAGAGCGCAGTTGCCAGCACTTGCCAGGGTGATAGGGATAGATCACCGTTTCGGAGCCAAAGATCACCCGGTTGGGATATTTTTCATGATCCGCTTTATACCAGGCTTCCTGGTAGTTGTAACCAACCATATCAAGTAATTCTCCCATCCCAAAGGAATTGACCTTGAGGATTTCGTTACAGGCTGCGGTAAAAGGACGGGTATTATCGTATTTACGCGAAGCGCTCACCAGCATGCGGGTTATTTTTAAGGCGTTCTCTTTGTTGTACTGTTCTCTTACTTCATTCCCAATACTCCAGGCAATTACACAGGCATGGTTCCGGTCGCGCCTGATCCAGTTTTCAACATCTTTTTCCCACCAGTTTGCAAACTGAGGAGCATATCCTCCCGGTGTTTTTCCATCCATCCATTCATCAAATATTTCGTCGATCACCACAAAACCAAGGCGGTCTGCATAATCAAGTAACTCCGGCGATGGAGGATTGTGGCTCATCCGCAGCGCATTACAACCCATACCTTTTAAAATTTCCAGCCTGCGTTTATACGCGTCATCCAATACGGCAGCGCCCAGGGGGCCTCCATCGTGATGCATGTTGATCCCTTTCAGCTTTACATGTTTCCCGTTTAACGAAAATCCTTTATCAGGATCGAAGCGGAATGTTCTTACACCAAAAGCCGCCGCATAATTATCGGTTATCTTTCCGCCTGATCTTACTTCTACTTTTAACTGGTATAACGCAGGATGTTCTACAGACCATAGCACGGGCCTGCTGATCCTGATATGTTGTTCGATTTTCTGTGGCTCACCGGGTGTGGCTTTCACATTCGACTCCGCCCTTCCCGCTTCCTTCCCGGCAGCGTCTATGAGTTTTGTTATTACCGTGCAGGACTGATCAGCATTATTTTCATTGCGAAGATCTATGGAGATGTCTACGCTGGCCTCATCATTGTCTGCTTTCACCGTGCGGGCGAAAACTCCCCATTGATCAATATACAGTTTGCTTTTTGTAACCAGCCATACATGCCGGTAAATACCCGAGCCGGTATACCACCTGGAATTAGGCTGTTCGCTGGTATTCACTTTTACGGCGATAATATTTTCCTGTCCTGCAGGATTCAGGTACTGTGTGAGGTCATAATAAAAAGAAGAGTAGCCATATGGACGAATACCCAGGTAATGTCCGTTGATCCATACTTCGCTGTTACGGTAAACACCATCGAACAACATCCAAACCTTCCTGTCTGAAAAATTTGCCGCTGTTTTAAAGTGTTTCCTGTACCAGGCGATGCCGCTGTAGGTATAGCCTCCGCCTGCACCTGAAGTGTAGGTGGAATCAAAAGGATGCTCAATGCTATAATCGTGGGGAACATCCAGCAAACGCCATCCGGAATCATCAAAGCCAGCCTGCTCAGCGCCGGGGTGATCATTTAAAGCAAACCTCCAGTCAAGATCGAAAGGGATCTTCTGCTCTGCTTTGCATGTTATTATTGTAAAAAACACCACCAGCAACGGGAGGCATAAAGTTCTGATCATTTTCTATAATTTATCAAATTGATTGCTAAAGGACACAGATCTATAGTTTGTATTTATTATTACCCTTTGCCGGTAACAGATCATTCACTGCGGTAACAGATTATCCGGCCGGGCCTGCCTGGGCAAAGTCATTTAACAGGAATAAATGTCCGGGTTCTTATTACTGATCACTCTTAAATTTTAATAGTGTCAAAATGACAGTTAAAGGAAGAAGCAGCTGGAAGTATAGATAACTGTATTAATGCATTCATAACGAAGAATTATTAATGTGGAACAATGTATCAAATTTATACAGCTTCCGGAAGAATAAGGGGGTGCGGATGTTTTGAATTAGGGTATAAAATGTTGCAATTGCAGGAGGAGGTTGTTGTAAAAACCGGGATCAATTGTTTATGTATCTCCGGAGGGCAGGTTAGGTAATGCGCCTGCCTTGTCGCTATTCCGGTGCGGTTATATACTCCCCGTTGTTCTTTTTTATATCTGTGCTGATGCTGCACCTGAAAAAGACAGCCATATGAAAGCCAGCTCCCGGGCGGACATAAAGGCAGTACTGAGTTACAAAGCAGGTGGTTAATTCGCACCAATATAGGCAGCCACTACATAAAGCACCTATTGGGTATAGTTCACAGTGTTCCTAACTTCTGTTCAGAAAATGCTCCATGAGCTCCCGCTTATAGGTGTTACCTACAGGCAGTATCAACCCATTTTCCAAGTGTACCCTGGCGCCTTCCAGCTTTTGTATCCCCGACAGCGCAACGATATAGGACCGGTGTATACGCCTGAAGTACCGTTTATCCAGCTGTTGTTCTATCTCGATAGTAGTTGATGCGCTCAGGTACATTTTTTCGTTTGTAAATACCTTGACATAATTACCATAGCTCTGTATATGCGAGATGGAACTGGTGATGATCCTGGTTATCCCGGCATCAACTTTCAGCATCAGGAAGTTGTTTGCCTGCTGTCCTGTTGCCGGAGCCGCATTGCTGGCAACAGGCGGTTTATAACGGGTAAATACTTTATCTACGGCAGCCATAAATCTGGCAAATTCAAAAGGCTTCACAAGATAGTCCACCACCTGGTATTTATATCCTTCCAGCGCATACTGCGTATAAGCGGTGGTCAGTACAATTAAAGGCGGATGCGACATTGCCTCGAGCATTTCCATCCCGGAGAGACCCGGCATGTTGATGTCGAGGAATAGCAGGTCTACCGGGTTCTTAAACATAAAATCCATGGCGTCTGCAGCGTTATAAAAATTTCCTGCCAGCACGAGGCTGCCGGTTCCTTTTATATAATGACCAAGCACCAGGTGCGCTCCTTCTTCATCATCAACGATTATGCAACGTAGTGATCCCATAAATTACCGGCGATTTAATAGTATTTCTAAAACAGCCCTGAATTCGTTTTCATCCCGGGAAATACCGAGCTGGTAATCTCCGGCATACAACAATTCCAGGCGTTCACGGATAGTGGCCAGCCCAATACCTGTAGAGCTCCTGCCTGGCAGGCTATCTCCTGAAGAATTTACAATATCAACCAGCAATGTCCTTTGTTCCAGCCGGATGTTTATATGTACGTACCATTTCCGGGCAGTGGTAATACTATGTTTGAAAGCATTTTCAATTAACGTGACAAGGATCAGGGGAGCAATGGAAAGCTGTTCCGGTTCCCCGTCTCCGCACTGTACAGTATAGGATATTTCACAGCGCTTCCCGATCCGTTCCTTTTCTATCGCTATATAGTTTTCTATAAAGTCTATTTCTTCCTTCAGGGAAACGAGCGGCTTGCGCCCTTCTTCAAGCTGATACCTGATCAGGTTAGATAATTTCAAGATTAAATCGGGGGCGCGTTCAGGCTCTGCTAAGCTCACGCCATACAGATTATTGAACATGTTGAAAAGAAAATGCGGGTTCAACCGGGCATGCAGCAACCTTATATTCATTTCAGCGAGGAGCAGTTTATCTTCCGTCCGCTTCCGGATCTGTGAAGCGTGCTGCCTTACCAGGAACAGGAACATGATAGTGATTATACTGGCGATGCTGATAACAAAATGATAAAGTAATATAGAAATGACGCTTTCCTGCTGGAAAATGTCCGGCTCTATCCAAAAACTATCTATGGGAAAAAGAACCAGCGTTCCTATGATCAAGGCGCAGAGCGTTGCTATGGCATATTTCCCGTATTGCCTGCTCCAGAATAACGGCAATATAAAGTGCCAGTGGAATTTTGCCTGTGCATACAGCACCACAAAGAAAACCAACCCTTTTACAACTGCAATGAATGAATCCAGCTGGAACCATTGGTTCACCATGGTCAGAATGAACATGGCTGCAAAAATTCCGATTTCCTGCAGGTAATGTTTGCTGAACCAATTGATCGTATGTGCCATCTTCTGTTAGATTTTCCGGGAAACCCAAAGGTCAGTTTTTGATATAGAAAGGAAAAATTCAAATGACGAACGTCGTTCGTCATTTGAATAGCAGTGTTGCTCATTCACTTTTTCTGTTGGAAAATTAAACATTTTCCTTTGCCGGCAGATAAAATTTCAATGTTAAAAACAAATATGTCTGATGGCTGGAAAATTTCTTGCTTTATTATTAGTGACTGTAATCCCATTGGCAGTTAATGCCCAATCTGCTATTTCTGCTGAAAAGGCTTCCTTTCAAGTGAAAGGGTTGGTGGTGGATACTTCCGGAAAGCCACTGGAGCGGGCAACCGTTCTTTTGCGGGGTAAAGACAGCGCCATGGTTAAAACCGCTGTAAGCGGCAATGAGGGCAGGTTTGTTTTAACGACGCCTGTAAAGGGAACTTATGTACTGAGTATTTCACATACCGGTTATGAACCATATTCCAGGATTATAGAAATGAATGTGCCGGAAACGGACATGGGTAAATTTATTCTTACCAGGCAAAGCAAACAGTTAAACGAGGTAGTGATACAGCACCGCAAAGCCTTGCTTCAGAACAAGGGTGATAAACTGGTGTACAATGCCTCTGCTGATATTGGAAATAAAAGCGGATCGGCTGCGGATGTTTTGCGCAAGGCGCCTATGGTAACCGTGGGCTCCGATGGTGTTGTAAAGCTCCGGGGTGACGCGGGTGTTAAGGTATTGCTCAACGGTATCCCATCCGGCATCTTCGCCAAAAATCTCAAAGAGGCGTTGAAAATGATCCCGGCCAGTGCTATACAGTCTATAGAAGTGATCACTGCGCCTTCGGCCAGGTATGAAGCAGAAGGTGCGGCTGGTGTCATTAATATCATCACAGGAAGAAAAATAAAACAAACATCGGGCAACCTGGACCTGAGCGCAGGCAACCTGGAGCAGTCGGCCAACCTGGGCCTCAGCCTGTCCAGGGAAAAGTTTGATGTTACGCTCATGGCAAGCGGCAGTTTTGAAAAGGAACAACAGAAAAATAACCTGGACAGGAGCTTGCTGCACAACGGGCAAAACACAGGCAATCTTATCCAGCGTTCCGATGTTACCCAGAAAACAAAGGGCACAGGTATAGAGCTGGGCACTGAATACCGCCCCGATTCATCACAAAAGATAGGTGCTATACTCTCTTACTGGCAGGAGCAATGGCCCGTA
This sequence comes from Chitinophaga sp. OAE865, assembly GCF_040546735.1. Lineage (NCBI taxonomy): Bacteria > Pseudomonadati > Bacteroidota > Chitinophagia > Chitinophagales > Chitinophagaceae > Chitinophaga > Chitinophaga sp. OAE865. Next base: position 3,349,461 of record NZ_JBEPOF010000001.1, read on the forward strand.
AAAAGCAGCCTGTATAATTATTATAAAGATGCCAAAGGTATTGCTGAATACAACCAGCTTGCAGATCAGAAGGGTGGGTATCACTACTATGATCTTGCGCTCAGCTATGTAAAACGTTTTAAGCGTAAAAAACAGGAGTTGCAGTTATTGGGGAATCTTAGCCGTTCGGCAGACAGGTCCGACTATACCACAGATCAGTTCAACCCTGATGGCCGGCATTTTTTCCGGGAACTGAGCCCTAATAAAGGGCGGTCCGGGGATTATAGTTTCCAGCTGGATTATACCCATCCGCTCAGCAAAACAGGCAAAAGCTTCCTGGAAACGGGTATGCGCTGGAGTAAGAATAATGCGGCCAGCAACTATACCGTATTTAATAATCTTCATAGTCCAGGTAGCGGTGATCTGAAGCAGGACCCTGAGCGCAGCGATTCGATGAATTATTTCCAGGATATTACAGCTGCATATGTAAGCACATCGTTTGAAACCCAAAGCAGGTGGCGTTTCCGGCTGGGCGCCCGTTACGAGTACACAAGGCTGGGCGCCCGCTTCAGGGGAACAGCACCGTCCTTTGCCACTCATTTCAGCAACCTGGTGCCGGGTATCCTGGTGGCAAAGGATATAAATGAAGAACAGGAGCTTAAATTCAATTATACAGAACGCATCCGCCGGCCTTTTATATGGGATCTTAATCCTTATACGGATGCCAGTGATCCCCGTAATTTAACAACAGGCAATCCCCGTTTACGACCGGAAATTACTCGTCTGCTGGAAGTTTCCCACGCATACAATATGCCCTCAGGTTTTACTTTGATCAGTAGTGTTTACTACAGCTTCAATTCAAATTCAATAGAATCCCTCGCTGCGGCCGACAGTAACGGCATATCCAGGACCATGCCTCAGAACATTGCATCCAACAGGCGTTTGGGCGCAAATATCAATATGTATACTGCTGTAAACGATAACTGGACCATCAGCGGAGGCCTGGAATTATACCAGGTATGGTTTAAAAGCCCGGCGTTGCAAATTGGTAATAGCGGGTTCTTTCACGCTTTTAATATCAATACCTCCTACACTGCTCCCGGTGGTTATATATTTGAATTATCCGGCGATTACAGTAATGGTTTTATCACCCTGCAAGGTAAAAACACCGCGGACTATACCTACCGGCTGGCTGTTCAGAAAGAAATTATACAGAAGAAAGCAAGTATTACGCTTTCATTTAACAATCCTTTCCGGAACTATCTAAAACAGCAAAGCGTAGCCACTGCTCCAACATTTCAAAGCCATACGGTTACCCGTTATTATAACCAGTCTTTATCCATTGCATTTAACTGGCAATTTGGAAGAGCGCATAAAAATGAAGAAGAAAAGAAAGCAGGGCAGGCAGAGTATCCGGGCCGGCGGAGAAGAAGCAGGTAATTTACATCGGCGTTAAATACCCTGCAAAACCACCGCAACGGAGCAATTTCACTTCTACCGTATCAGATTTATCTACTACCATATACCGGGTGGCAAAGCTTTTATCATGCTGGCCATCTGTAATCAGCACCAGCCTGAACTTTATGCCTTCCGGAAGAAAGTCCAGTTGTATATTCTTTTTCTTTTCCTTTCTTTCCGCATTAATACCGCCAATGTACCATGAACTGCCTTTGCGGCGGGCCATGACAACATCCAGGCCGGGGTATCCGTCGACCAGCCGGGTATCATCCCAGGCATTAGGTACCTGTTTTAAAAACGTTCTGGCAGCATCGGGTAAATCGTCATATCCTTCAGGACGGTCTGCCATATGTTGAAAGCCTGATTCAAACACCACGCTCAGCGCCAGTTCATGACCATAAGATGTGATGTGCGGGTATTGGGAATTGGTAAAGGTAACGGGGGTATAATCCATTGATCCTACTACGTTGCGGGTAAAGGGCAACGTCGCATTATGCGCCGGCGCCATCATGGTAAAATCAGGTATGTTGTTATACCATTCCGCGCCCATAACCGCTTCGTAGGTCATCAGGTTGGGATAGGTCCTTGCCCAGCCCCGTGGTACCAGGCAGCCATGAAAATAGACCATCATCTCTGCCTTGGCGGCATCTTCCAGGATATCCAGGTAATATTTGATCATCTCCTGTTTCTCGCTTTCAAAGAAATCTATTTTTACGCCGGCAAATCCCATCTTTTTGAGCCTGGCAAATTCTTCTGTGCGGCTTTCATGCGTCAGCATCCGGTCGCGCGGGGTTGCCCTAACGTTGGTATGTTTCCCTCCAGAGTTATACCAGATCAGCGGCTTTATGCCTTTTGACCGGATGTACCGGGCTGCATCCTCCAGCTGTCCGCCGTTGCCCATAGCATCCCATTCCCAGTCGAGCAGCGTATAGGGCCAGTTCATGCGTGCCGCCAGGTCTGCAAAATCGCAAACAATCTTATAGTCCTTTGTACCATGGTTACTGGACCAGTAATTCCACGACACCGGCCCGGGCTTGATCCAGGTAGTATTTTTTATCACAGAAGGAGCAGATACATCATCCACTAAAGTAGAGGCCACTACATCCGGAAGATCGCCCATAATAATCACCCTCCAGGGCGATTTCCAGGGAAGCGTTACGGTAGGCTGGGAAGCGCCCAACCCGTTTCCATCCCTGGCATCAGGAAACGCGATTTTATAACTGGAAGGGTGTGCTGCATTTGTAAGCTTGGATCCGCAATAGCTGCTGTTCACATCAGCTTCATGCAAAAGGAACCAGCAGGATTTATCATGGGTATTAAACAGGGCCGGGTAACACCAGTCCTGCGAAAGGATGTTTTCATTGCTCATTGCTGAATAGGGCCGTTCGTTGGCCGTATTCCATTTTTCCATCCACCGCATAGTTTCAGCCGGAATGGTATACGCCGTTAATTCATCTTTTATAATAAAAGTTCCCTGTTTACCGGGAAATTCATAACGGAATGCCACTCCATCATTATACGCCCTGATGATCACATTCATTTTATTTTTTTGCCTGTTCTCAAAAACAATCACTGTTTCATTGGCGCTATTACTGCAAATGGACCTTTTGCCATGCACCGCTGTATATTGTTCATTTATCAGCAGCGGTTTGCCTGCTTTCACAAATTTCAGCTCTTTTGAAAAATCCTGGTCACTGCGCAACAGGCCCAGATCAATAGCCGGGATCACCTCTGTTGTTTTACCGTTATTATTGAAAGATACTTTCATATACCATTCACCGTTATCCCCCTTTTGCCGGCAGGCAAGCGATACCACTATTTTTTTATTGGGAGAATGAACCGTGATCTGCCGGGCAAATAAAGAAGAGACGCTAAGTGCAAAAAATAAAATAAGGACAATAGTCGATTTCATACGGGGAATGCTTTTTTGGATTTTAATGCTATGATGCCTGATTAATTTTAAAGATCATAGCATCAGAGCAATTGTTGTTTCCGGAATTTTTATCAGAGAAACATGGGTGGCACGGTTATTTTCAGTCTGAAATATTGAAAACGATTGCAAAACTAAATTTTGAATGCCAGGTTGCTTATAACAGGCAGGCAATTTATAGATTATTTGTATTTATTTCCCCGTTTTAGTAAAATAAATTTTGAAATCGATTTCAAGTTTCTATATTTGCTAAACCAAAAAATGACAGGCAGGGAGTAAGCAGGAGAGTTCTTATCACGTTATGATCGAATTGCTGCCTGTTGTTATGTTTATAAGTGTCATATTGACTATTTAATAAATTCCGGCAGAAAAACTATACAGGTCCGTTCACAGGGAACCTGCCATAAAGAATTCATGTTTCCGTTGGCGCATGGAGTACCCTTTACAGGAACAAATCCCTGCTATAAAATAAAACTTATTCATCTTCCTAAATAACTTTCATACTTTATGAAACGCAGAACCGTAATAAAAGGATTGGCAGGGGCATTGCCTGCACTCTGGATATCAAAGGCAATGGGTAATGGACTGGCTGAAATAGCAGCACCCGGGGAACCGGTTGCCAAAGGTCCGTTTAAAGCATCATGGGAATCACTCAAACAATATACAGTACCGGATTGGTACCGCAATGCCAAATTCGGTATATGGGCACACTGGGGGCCGCAATGCCAGCCCGAGCATGGCGACTGGTACGCGAGGGGTATGTATGAAGAAGGAGGCTGGCAATATAATTTTCATGTGAAAGAGTATGGTCATCCTTCTAAATCAGGCTTCAAAGAGGTGATACGTGAATGGAAGGCAGAGAACTGGAACCCTGAAGAGCTGGTGGCCTTATATAAAAAAGCAGGCGCCCAATACTTCGTGGCAATGGCTAATCACCACGATAATTTTGACAACTACAACAGTAAATATCACCCCTGGAATTCCACGAAACTGGGACCGAAGAAAGATATCATCGGAGGATGGGAGAAAGCGGCACGTAGCCAGGGGCTTCCCTTTGGCGTGAGCGTTCACGCTGCACATGCGTGGACATTTTATGAAACCGCCCAGGGCGCAGATAAGAACGGCCCGCTGGCAGGTGTGCCTTATGACGGTAAACTAACCAAAGCCGATGGAAAAGGTACCTGGTGGGAAGGCCTCGATCCGCAGGTATTATATGCACAAAGCCATGTTCCCGGCTCCAGGGATATTGGTAAAGTGTGGGACTGGGATGCCACCAAAGGATGTACCGTTCCCGATAAAGCCTACTGTGAGCAATTCTTTAACCGCACAATGGACCTGATCAATAAGTACGGGCCCGACCTGGTGTATTTCGATGACACAGCGCTTCCCTTATGGCCCATCAGTGACGCAGGGCTCAGGATTGCGGCGCACCTGTATAACAGCAGCATCAAAAAACATGGTAAGCTGGAAGCGGTATTGAATGGAAAAATACTGAACGAAGAACAGCGGAAATGTATGGTATGGGATATAGAACGCGGACAAAGCAATGAGATAGAACCTTTCGTATGGCAAACCGATACCTGTATTGGCAGCTGGCATTACGACCGGGGCATTTACAACGACCGTCGCTATAAAACAGCCGGAACCGTGATCCACACACTGGCCGATGTGGTAAGCAAGAACGGGAACCTGTTACTGAATATCCCGGTAAGAGGAGATGGTACTATCGACAGTGAAGAACGCAACATAGTGGCCGGCATTACGGCATGGATGGACATCAACAAGGAAGCGATCTACGACACAAGGCCCTGGAAAATATTCGGGGAAGGACCGGCAGTGGAATCCGTGGCGCCGTTAAGCGGGCCGGGCTTCAATGAAGGCAAAGGCAAGCCAATGGGAGCGGAGGATATCCGTTTTACGGTGAAAGGCGATGCGTTGTATTGCATTGTAATGGGCTGGCCTGAAAACGGTGAAGTGAATATCAGATCGCTATCATCCGGTAGCGGCCATTATCCCGGCAGGATAGGACAGGTGGAATTACTGGGAGGAAGTAAATCACTGCAGGTGGAACGTGGCGATAAGGGGTTACTGGTAAAGCTGCCGGAGCAGAAGCTCAATACAGCAGCCCTGGTATTGAAAGTACTGCCTGCATAAGTATTTATCAAAGAAGTTAAGACCTGAATAAAAAAAATATGACATTCCCAAAGATTGTATTTGGCACCAGCGGGTTGGGAAATTTGTTTACCGTTCTGGAAGAAGCTACAAAAGAGGCGATTGTAAAGGAATGCCTGGTTCGCTCTCAATCACAGGTTGTATTTGATACTGCCGGTAAATACGGCGCCGGACTGGCGCTGGAAGCATTGGGCGCGGCTTTGCGTAAGGCGGATATTGCTCCTGAAAAAGTACTGATCAGTAACAAACTGGGATGGTTACGCGCGCCACTTACCACACCGGAACCTACTTTTGAACCGGGCGTATGGAAAAACCTGCGCTACGATGCGGTACAACGCATCAGTTACGATGGCATACTGGAATGTTTTGAGCAGGGAAATTCCCTCCTGGGAAATTACACCGCGCAAATGGTATCCGTACATGATCCCGACGAATACCTGGCCAAAGCCCGTAATAAAGAGGAAGAGGAACAACTGCTTTCGGATATTATGGGCGCCTACCAGGCGCTGCGTGAGCTGAAGCTGTCGGGCAGGGTGCAATCTGTGGGTATCGGCGCCAAAAACTGGCGGGTGATAGAGCGCATCAGCAGGGAGGTGGCGTTGGACTGGGTAATGATTGCCAACAGTTTTACCATCAAAGTACATCCCAGGCCCTTACATACTTTCCTGGAACAATTGCAACAGCAGGGAGTGCAGGTAATTAACTCTGCAGTTTTTCACTCGGGCTTTCTTACCGGCGGGAATTATTACGATTATCAATTGATCAATGCTGCTGATGAAACACATCAGCAGCATTTGAAATGGCGGGATGAGTTTTTTTCAGTTTGCCACGCGCATGCAGTTAAACCAGCTGCCGCCTGTGTGCAGTTTGCCTTAAAGGCGCCGGGAGTGGTAAGCGTAGCATTGAATACTACTCACCCGCAAAGGGTAGCTGAAAACCTGGAACTTGCCAATGTGCCTATACCACCCGCATTCTGGGACGAGATGAAGGAAAAACAGCTGATAAATTTAACGGGAGAAGCCACTGTTCATTATTAATCCACGTAAGAACTATACGCTATATGAATAAAGCATTATCAGCCAATAAAACAACCCTTGCCATAGGGCTTATCACCGCCTTGTTTTTTTTATGGGGTTTTGCACTGAACCTGAATCCCATCTTAATTCCTCACCTGAAAAAAGCCTGCCGTCTCAGTGATGTTCAATCCGCCTTTATTGATTCGGCATCTTACATCGCCTATTTTTTGCTTGCTTTGCCAGCCGGAAGGTTCATGTATAAATATGGTTACAAAGGAGGGATTCTCTTAGGATTATTATTGTTCGCTGCAGGCGCCGTTTTATTTTACCCCGCGGCGGCTACGCGCTCCTACCTCTTTTTTCTTTGTGCGCTGTTTATTATTGCCAGCGGGCTTACATTTTTGGAAACGGCTGCCAATTCATATATCACCGTATTGGGCGACCCCGCTAAAGGCGCCTACCGGTTGAATCTTGCACAGTCGTTCAACGGCCTTGCTGCATTCATGGCGCCGCTCATAGGCGGGCGGTATATATTGTCGGGGAAAGCATTAACGGCATCACAGGAGGCTGGTATGTCTGCCGGTCAGCTGGATGATTACCTGAAAGCAGAAGCTTCCTCCGTGCAGCTGCCTTTCCTGATTATAGCCCTGGTAGTGTTGAGCGTGGCGGTACTGGTATGGAGAACTTATTTACCCGAGATTAAGGAAGAAGAGACCGGTAACGCCAACGGCTCTGTTTTGAACGAGAAAAATCTTCTGTTGGGTGTGGGCGCACAGTTTTTTTATGTAGGCGCACAGGTTTGTATCAGCAGTTTCTTTATCCGCTTTTCACAACGGGTAGCAGGTATTGAAGAAGTGCAGGCCGCCTATCTTTTATCAGCCGCTCTGCTGATGTTTATGGTAGGGCGTTTTGCAGGAACTTTATTAATGAGATTTATGGCGCCGCCCAGGCTACTGGTCATTTACAGTATACTGGTAATGCTGCTGCTTGCTGTTGCCATTTCAACAACAGGCATCACCGCTGTATACGCGTTGATGGCGGTGGAGTTTTTTATGTCTATTATGTTTCCCACCATTTTTGCTTTAAGCGTAAAAGATCTTGGCGCAAAAACGAAGAAGGGATCTTCCCTGGTGATCATGGCTATTGTTGGGGGAGCAATTTTACCGGTGGTTATGGGACGCGTATCAGACGCCAGTAATATACAGCAGGCATATATTGTTCCGGCAATTTGCTTTATTGCAGTATTATATTTCGGAATAAAGAATATTGCAGTTACTAAAGTAGAATTATCTGCCTCACATTAAAAGCCAGTAAACTTTAAGGTTTTATAAAAAGTAGAGATGAGAACACTTGTATGTACGCAACCGGGAAATTTTGAGTATTTGGATGGTATAACCCCGGAGCTAAAACAATCGCATGCCATACTGAAGATCAGGCGGGTGGGCATTTGCGGCACCGATCTGCATGCTTTTGAAGGAACGCAGCCTTTTTTTGAATATCCCAGGATCCTTGGCCATGAACTGGCCGGGGAGCTGGTGGAGTTTGATAACGCCCCTGGTTTCACAGCCGGTGAGCCGGTCACTATTATACCTTATTTCTATTGCGGAACCTGCATAGCCTGCCGCAATGGTAAACAGAATTGTTGCAGCCGTATTAAGGTATGTGGCGTTCACCAGGATGGAGGGATGGTTGATTACCTGGCAGTGCCGTCGTACTCGCTGGTGCATGGACAGGGACTGAGCTTCGATGAGCTTGCACTGGTGGAGCCGCTGGCTATTGGCGCACATGCGGTAAAACGGGCAGGTATCCTGCCGGGAGAATATGTGCTGGTGGTAGGCGCCGGTCCTATCGGTTTGGGAACCATGCAGCTTGCACAAATTGCCGGTGCAAAGGTTATTGCCCTGGATGTAAATGATCTCCGCCTTAATTTCTGCAGGGAAAAGTTAGGGATCACGCATGTGATCAATGCGCTGAAAGATAATGTGAGTGAAGCATTAATGACGATAACCAATGGAGATATGCCAACAGTAGTGATGGATGCAACGGGCAACCTGAAAGCCATCAACAATGCTTTCAGCTATATGGCGCACGGGGCCAGGTATGTGCTGATCGGTTTACAAAAAGAGTCCATCAGCTTTAGCCACCCGGAATTCCATAAGCGCGAGGCAACTTTAATGAGCAGCCGCAATGCTACCAGTGCCGACTTTGAACATGTAATTGACTCCATGAAGAAAGGATTGATTGATCCTAAAACGTATATCACCCACCGTGTTAAACTGGAACAGGTAAAAGACACGTTTGAAAGCTGGCTGGATCCTTCCAATGGAGTGATAAAGGCAATGGTAAGCATGGATTAATGTTTTCCCTGAATAGGCTGGTAACAAACGGGCCCCTTATTTGAAACAATAGAGCGCCATCGATACGGGTGATTGGCTATAGCTTTGTATGCTGTTCCAGATGTACTATTTATTCCTACAACAGTTTCTTATTACAATTTGAGAATGATTGCCCCGGCCGGAAGCTTTGCGCTTCCGGCATATTTAGCGGCGCCGGTTGGCGATGGGCCTGGCGTACAATAACCATTTATTCCGGAGCAAATAGCATTAAAGTTTTAGTAATGATTTTAGTGCTGATACACTATCAGTTAACCTGCATTTTTAAAATCTTTCACATTATTGGTGACAATTATCGTAGCTCTGCTTTTGATGGCTGCAGCCAATACATGTCTGTCATCTACGTCAGGCAATGTTATTTCATCTATCAGTGATTCATATGAAGATACATGGGCATCCGGAAAGGCACTTTCCATAGCGGTACGTGCTTTTTTCAGGCTGTCAGACTTGATGTCGGGTCTATTTATTAACAGGTTCCTGATCCATTCATCGTGTATCAGGTCAGTCCATTTAGGTTGAAATAGTTTAGCATCTGCCAAATGCAATAGGATATCCCTTATCGGGGCGGGGTATAAAACATTCGCATCTAATACAGCTATTAGCCCTGTCGTATTGGTCATTCGTATCCGAGGTTAAGCTCCTGTGCCTGTTTGGCCAGGAAGTTCAGCTTGCTGTTTCGATTCTTTTGCAGCTGTTTATCGTAGGCAATAATATCGCTCAGGAGAATTCTTCTGTGTGTGCCCACTTTAGTAAATGGGATGTCTCCCTTTTTCAACAGACTTACTACATAAGGTCTGGATACGTTTAACAAATCTGCCGCCTCCTGGGTACTGATCTCTGCATCACTGGGAAACAGCGTAACAGATTTCCCCTCTGCCATAAGATCGAGTATGTTGTAAAGCAACGCAAATGCTTTTTTAGGAATCTGCCGGGTTCCTTTTGTATCGTCTATTCTAATAGTTACACTTTCACGTTTAGTCTTTATGATCATTTGGAAGGTTTCTTGCAGTTCCATCAGGAAAGATTTCGCTAATTTCTGATCTTTCTTGTTGGTTTTTTCTATGATGGCTTCCATAATCCTTTATATTTTTAATAGATCAAAGATACGTAAACGAAATAAACGAAACAATAATTTAAATAGATTATGTTATAAATGAAATATAATCAATCAAATATGAATTTTTTAAAAATATCTATTTTGAAATGAGGAGAGATCTCTCCGCTTCCGCAACCACAATAGCAGCCAGCTCTTTTTCCAGCCTGTTACGATTGGCAAGACTATTAGTAAGAATAACGAATCCTGAATGAAGACCTGGAAAACATTCCAGGGAACTACGTGAGCCGCCCGTTCCTCCGCTATGTTCAAGTATCCGATAGCCTTCGGGCGATGTATGTATAAACCAGTTCATTCCCATACCTTCCTGGTTTGTTCCAAAAGTAAGCTGGTGAGAGAGAGCTATAGCCGGTGAAGTATCGGTGTTATTGGCTTTGATAAAGGAGATCAGGTCGCGTGTGGTTGATCGCAATGCCCCCATTGCAGGCAGGTGGTGCAGGTCCCATAAGGGCACCACCTGGCGGTTTTCATTGTGTGGCCACGCAATTGCATCTGCCGGTAACGCGGTAATATCTATCCGGGTGTCCTTCATAGAAAGCGGTTCCAGGATATTTTTTGAAATGAGCGAAAAATAAGACTGACCATACGCATCTTCCAGCAGGGTGCCAAGTAATGCTACTGCCATGTTGGAATAGGAAGATATCTTTCCGGGGAAGGTGTCCATTTTCATATTGTGCAGGCCCTCGTACAATAATTGCCGGGTATAGCCATGCAGTGGATTGAGCGAGTCATACTCCGGCCGCTCCCACATATTCGGAAAGATACGGGTGATCCTTGAAGTATGATTGCTCAGGTCTTTTACCCGGATAGGAACGCCTTTATACTCAAGATTCGGATAGGCGCCTTTCAGGTACTTACGTATATCATCGTCCGGCCTTATCTTTTTATCCAGTACCGCCTGTCCGAGTAAGATACCGGTAAAGGTTTTTGTGGTTGAGCCAATCTCGTAAAGCGTGTTGTTCCGGGGGAGTTTATTGTTCCCTGCTTTTGTTTCGCCATAGTTATAAAAACAGGCCTTGTCTTTTAAAAGGATGCCAATGGAAATCCCTACCGCCCGCTTGTCCTGCAAATACTGTTGTACACTGTGATCTATCAGTGAATCCAGCCTGGTGTGAAGAGGGTTGTCGTTTGGAATCCCTTTGGTGTTAATACTGGTTTGCCCGTAACAGGCGGAAGTAACCAGGATAATAGCTATGTTGAAAAGTACCTGCTTCATATTTTTTATAGATGCAATACCTCCAAAATAGGGTATTATTTCTATAAAAGTAAAACAGCTATCCACATGAAATGTTTGTGCAGTCAGAACCTCAGTATGGGGTTTCCGGGCCCTTCCAAAGTTTATGCTTTGTGGCCTCCATCAGCCCATCTTTGTGGAGGAGTACCGAGATGCCTTTCATTTTCATGTAAGGAACGCTGAGATAAACAAAGCCCTGCCTGCTGGAGCCTGTTCCCCAGGAGTTTTTTGTTTTATAATAGATATTGCCATGTTGATCCTTTGCTTTGCCAACAATATGCATAAGGTGATCGTCGGTGGTTTCGAAAGATTCAAACGCATCCTGGCGCATTTGCTGGGTAACTTTCTTTTCCGGCCGGATATCTGTAAGTATAAGCGTGTTATCTTCCTGTTTTTCCGGCAGAACGGCTACTCCCTGGTCGGGAGCAAAGGTGGGCTCAGTGGCATCCAGGTCGAGGGCCAGTGAAAACCCGGCATCAACGGCATGGTCAATGTTATCCATAAATTCATCAAGAGGCAGGTTATAAAACCGTTCATTGGCCCAGTTGGCGGGTATGCTCAGCTGGAAAAGTTTATAGAACGGGACATCCGAAAAAGAGGTAATGGTGAGGTAATCACCTGGATTTAATTGGGTATAGGCAAGAAAGCTCTGCGGCGTATATGTTTGCCCGTTATATTGAAACTGTTCCGGCACTTTTCCCAGGAAACGATCCAGTATTTCCGGTATCTCCTTTTTCCATCCTGTACCGGCCTTATTCGCCGGATTGGCATATCTTTTTACGGCGGTATCCAGTTCATTGAACATTTTGAAATGATTATGCCGGGTTTTCCCCTCCTTTAGCCCCGTATATTCCTGTTGCGGCAGCATTCCGAATGCCGCTGCAGTGATCAGCGGATCATGATTAAGCCCGCCTTCGGTAAAGCGCGCAGTTCCCTGTCGCAGGATATAATTCCGGGCCTTTAGTAAATAGGCGCATCTTACAAAATACATCTCCGAAAGGTCGATCTTTTCACCTTTCAGCCGGATGATCTCCGACTCCAGGAAAGAAGTGGTGGAAAAGCTCCAGCATGTTCCGGAAGCGTTTTGGTCAATAACCGGTAATGCAGTTATGTCTTTTATATCGGAGAAAATATAATTGCTTTTGGGTAAGGTTTTCGTAACTTCCTTTTTGGCTTTGCTTTTACAGGCCTCCGTTACGGGCAACAAAAACAGGAATAATAATACCGGGAGTTGATTTCTTTTCATAGTTGTACTTATCATGTTTTTTTGTTAACCGGTTTGGGGTTAATGTGAGCCACATATTGTAACTCATATTAAAGGACATCATCACTCAAAGAAAGTTGCTCCGGAATGCCTGTTTTTTAATAACAGGTACTTGTGGAAGTACAAGGCATGAGATCACCTGCATATTCCTCAAAAATCCTTTAATCTGAAAAACATAAAACTAATATCTTCCCGCGGCGCTGTTGTTCCTGGTACAGGTGGATGAAGGGGAGGAACCTTCATTACAAAATAATCGCCCAGTTTTCCTGTTATTTTATTCCGGGAATGGAAGGTGGAATCTTTTCTGCTGCTATATTCTGTCAGCTGAAGTACTTTGCCGGTTTTCTTTGAAAAAAATACATTCCTCGGACTGATCCTCGATTGAAAACTATACCTGAACGATACCCACTTATCTGTAATAAACAGGGAGTTGTTATCATAAATAATATTATCAGTTTCCATTTTTTTCCAATAGGCAAAATGATCCCTGATAGTTGTGATGGCTTTGGTTTCTTCCGTTATCAGGTTGCCCCCCGGCGCATCTACCTGGTATATGGGGATTGCCCCGTCCGCTGTTACGTGGTAGATCTTATTGTCTAACAGCGGAAAATAGAAAACCGAATCTTTGTAGTTGTCGAACTGGTGCGGGAAGGCTATATCAAGTTCCTTTATCAGCGGGAAAAAAGACAGTTCCTGGGAATGATAGGTGACCATGTTGCCCTTCTCCTTGTAGATCCTGAGCCTTACCATCTCTTTATTGTTATTCACGATCTCGCTTACATACATTCCATCGCTTTTTGCAAATGTTAGCCCGAAATATCTTGAGCCTATAATTTCAAGTACTTTGGTCAGCTTTCCGCTGATGTCATACCGGAATATTTTATTCTGGCTGAGATCCAGTATTTCAACCTGGCGTTGGTGTGCATCATAAATAACATCTGTCATGCTTGCATACTGATCACGTTTATTTTCCACCTGGTGGATTTTTGTTTTGGGGACGCCGTGCTGATCAAAAATTAATACCGCCCCCTGTGAGCGGTCAGCGATAATGAGGAGGCTATCTGTTGCAAAGAAACCGGAGATTTGGTTAACAAAAAAGTCTTTGGTGGTTTTCAGTTGAACATAATAAACACTGTCGGCAATATCTTCTATAAAAACAGTCTGGCTGTCCAATGGTGTAATTTTAATTTTTACAGCGGGTGAGTCATTCCATCCTTTGCCTCCTTTTTGAGAGCAGGAAGCTGATAGCAGTATCAGAAAGATCAGTAAGTGTTGCTTCATTAGTATATGATTGAGTCGGCTTGTGAATACGAATACATCTGCCACCCGGGAGGGATGGCAGATGTTAAAATGAAATGATCAGGGTACTATCGTGGGCGGAATATTTGTTACATCATGATAGTTATTATGCGGTGTGAAAGGGTTATACTCTGCACCACACTGGTTGCCTGAGTTGTTAGGATAAAATACATAATAACCGGTGTCGTAGCCAATCCAATGCTCAACCACGTAATAATAATCATCATTTACCCAAACCCAGGTGCCTGTTCTGAAGGTCCTGTCGCCGGTAGATCCGCAATACCTGTTACCATTACCATTGGTATCAACCCATGCTGCGGATGCCTTGTTGGAAGAATTTGTAATATCAAAGCTGATAAGGGCATACTGGAGGTTGCAAACCAATATGATTACAACGGCTATACCGCCTGCGATTTTAAGGATTCTTTTCATGGTTATAATTTTAAATTGAAATATGGTTTGATTAACGCTTGCTGTTTTTGGTTGAAAGTATGGTATAAATAGACCCCATAGGGGTCACCAGTATTGCAGCAGGAATAACTCAACTGTTATGTTGGGGAGGTTAATAATAAACGGTGTCATTGATGTGGGTTATTTTGAGGAATCGTTGCTTTCTCTAAAAGATCTTTTAGCTCCTGTTTCAGGGTATCGCTGTTGCGCCAAACCTTGCTTCGCTGATGTGCATAAATTCCGATGGAAAGGGAATAGAAGAAAATAAGGGTCAGTACCAGGCGTATATGCTTTGTTTGGTTCAATGCCTTGTCTGCAAAAAAAGCTACCAGGAAAAATATTCCAACAGACGACAGGTAAGCATACCTGTCTGCCACCATGGCGAACCTGGCCATGGGAATGATATGCAGCACCATAGCAATGTGAATCAGGAAAAATGCAATGCCAAAAAAGACCCATTTCTTTTTCCAGAAATCCCAGAATGAAAATAACATGATCAGTAACAGCAGGGGATATATCCAGAATCTTTTAGGCACCTCTTCCCCGATAGCATTGGGGAAAACATACAGGTAGCTTAGCTTAACAGGGATCAGGCATTTTACCAGGTATTCGGTTACCGAATAGCTCGCAAATATAATATTCTGGTAAAATGGATAATGGCGGGAATTGGAAAGTAAACCCACTTTATCTGCACTTTGTGAAAGTAAAGTGATATAACCCATTAGGAATGCAAGGAGGAACAGCGGCAGTTTCTCCATCCATACCTGTTTGGTTTTTAAGTTCCTGTTTACGGCATAATCAACCAGTAGCAAACATACCGGGAACGTTACTGCCTGTTCTTTTCCTCCGAAAGAGCAGATGAAAAAAAGTATGGTGAGTAAGTAATAAGTTACTTTGCCGGAAGATAAATACTTTAAATAAAGATGGAGCCCAACCAGGTAGAAGCAGCTGTAAATAAGAATTTTGGAGGCCGATATCCACGCCACTGATTCTACCAGCAGCGGATGAAGGGCCATGATAGTTGCTGTGAAGAATGAGATCCTTGTGATGGAAACGAGCGTAAAATCACCTGATTGGGTTAAGATGCGCCGGATGAAGAAATAGACCAGCAGCACATTGCACAGGTGCAGCATAATGCCTGCCAGGTGAAACCAAAACGGGTTGTAACCAAATACGGAATACAGTATTGTATATAGCAGCTGGTTAAGAGGAGCGTATTGCCCCTTGTAAAATTCCGTCAGGATGGCCCATAGGTTCTGTGAGTTCAGCCCGTTTTCCGTATAGGGATTAATCACTACCCATTGATCATCCCAATGCGTTTGAAATTGATGAGAAAATACAGGGAAATAAACTATTAGTGTGAAGAGCACTAATGCAGCCACGGATAATGTTACACTATTAACAACAACGATTTCTTTCAGCCGTGGAAATATACGCTGCGTGGAAACAGCACTAACGTTGTGATTCATTTGTACAAAACTAAAGTTGTCAGGAAAAAGGTTCAGTCACGCTTCCCGTTCTCATTACGGGAAACACATTTAGATGCACTACTTTGTCAGAATAATAACCGGGTATCATGGATATATTATTATCATAAGGATTAGTGTCTGGCATATTACCGGGCTAACACTATCACGTCTCTCATCTGCCTGGAATCTCAGTTTCTTCAAATACGGGTTGGAACTATGTTCGTGGAATTATTTCAGGCACATTTACTACGGGCAACCAGGCGCCTGAAATTATCTGATCTCTTTTGCTAACGCTTTCAATCCGTTTAGCTCAACCTGAATACAGTACTTAAATATAGGATAATTTATTTCATAATGCAATATTTTCATCACAATGGCAGCAAACGGAAACCAGGTACCGTTTAAAGAATAAATTCCGATACGGAAATTTATTTTTTATATCTTGATCGGCTAATTCACTTACTTAGTTATAGTTATACGATCTTAAACAAGCCGCAATTAAATGATTAAATTTCCACTTAAGCTGATCTGTTCTCTTACAGCGCTTATTGTAGTAAAACCGTTTTCAGGGTATTCTCAAACCGCCCCCGCTGAATTAACCATCACCCGATTTTCCGGTCCTGCCATTACACCGAGCCCCGCCTGCCTGGCAGTAGCGCCTACAGGGGAAGTATTTGTTGGTGTGGACATGATAGGTTCTCTTGGCAAAGATCCGGGGAAAGGCCGGATACTAAAGCTGGTGGACAAGGACAATGATGGTAAAATGGATGAGCATACCGACTTTGCCACTGTAGACAATCCACGGGGTATCATTGTGATGGGCAACCAGGTATTTGTACTGCACACTACATTTTCCGGCGAAACAGGCAAAGCCACCGGAATGGCCCTGGTGGTTTTTGAAGATAAAGATGGCGATGGAAAGGCCGATGGCCCTGCCAGACCGCTTGTTGAACACCTCAGTAACACCAAATACATCCAGGAGCGTGGAACAGACCATGCTACCAATGGTATCCGCATGGGTATTGATGGCTGGATCTATATTGCCGTGGGCGACTTTGGGTTCCATGACGCTACCGACCGCTCCGGTAAAAAGCTAACCATGCTTGGCGGAGGCATCGTAAGGGTACGCCCTGATGGTACCGAAATGGAGGTGTTTACCCACGGTACACGCAATGTGTATGATGTAGCCATCGATCCGTACATGAATGTATTTACAAGGGAAAACACCAATGATGGCGGAGGATGGAATGTACGCTTCTCACATCATATCCAATCCGGCGAATACGGGTACCCGGTATTGTTCCAGCATTTTACAGATGAAATAATACCCGCGCTGGCGGACCTGGGCGGAGGCTCGGGTACCGGCGCCTTATTTATGTCGGAGCCAGGCTGGCCCGAAAAATATAACAATGTACCTATGATGGCGGATTGGGGAAGAAGCATGCTTTACATCCACAGGGTAAAGCCCGATGGCCCAACCTTCACACAAAAAGAAGAAGACTTCATTGCACTCCCACAGATCACCGACCTGGATGTGGACGGATCAGGCAGGCTTTACCTCTCTGCATGGGATGGCGCCGGTTATTCCGGTAGCGATACCATTGGCTTCGTGGTGAGAGCCGTGCCCAATAACTGGACCTACAAGGCTTTCCCGGACCTGGCCAAAGCCCCGGTGGAAGAACTGGTGAACCTGCTTAAATCTCCCAGTGCGGTGGCCCGGTTAAATGCGTCGCAGGAGCTGCTCCGCCGCGGCGACCAGCAGGGAGTTGCTGCCGCTTTAAAGATCGCATCGGACGCACAGTTACCATTATACGCCCGTTTGGCCGGTCTCTATACATATGCACAGGCCACAGGAAAAGATGGTATCACGGCGCTGGTGGAGCTTACAAAAGACCCTGCCGTGAAGGAGCACGCATTGCGCGCCCTGGCAGATCGCAAAGGCATTCGCGGGGATGTTCCGGAGCAACCCTTCCTGGATGCGCTGAAAGATCCATCTCCACGTGTTCAGGCCGCAGCAATTGTAGGCCTTGGACGTTTAGGCCGTATAGAAGCCGCCACGGCTTTACTGCAAACAAAAGTGCCTGCCTCATTTGTAGCGCCTGTCAAAGATAAGGAAGGACCACATGCCACACCCAATGCCGCTATTGTGTTGCCTCACCTGGCAGTGCGCGCACTGGTGGAACTGAATGCGGTAGATGCCGCCGTATCGGCCATTAAAGGCCCCGATGCCACGCTTGCATTATGGGCTTTGCGTTATATGCATGATGAAAAGGCAGTGAATGGTTTAATTGCTGCCTACAAACAATCGAAAGACGAAAAGCTGAAGAAGCAGATCCTGGTTACGCTGGCGCGCCTGTACAGGAAAGAGGACACCTATGACGCATCCTGGTGGTGGGGAACCCGGCCCGATTCACATGGCCCGTATTATAAAGCCGTACTCTGGGCAGGATCGCCTGTGATCGAGAACTTTATGAAGAAGGAGGCGGCAAACCCTGTCCGCCTGCAGCTTTTCAGAGAGCTTGATGCCCGTAACAGGATGGAGATCGCAGCTTTTGCCCCGCTGAAAAAGACGGAAGCCGTTGCAGTAAAAGAGCCTAAAGTGGACCTGGAGAAAATAAAAAGTAAGAAAGGACAGGTTGGTAAATCTTCTATTGAAGATGTGCTGCTGGCCGTGAAGCAGTTAAAAGGAGATGCCGCCAAAGGAAGGGTACTGTTCACCAACCAGGGATGTATCGCCTGTCATAGCCTCAGCAGGGGTGAAAAAATGAAAGGGCCTTTTATGGGACAGATCGGATCTATCATGAACCGTGAGCGGATCGCCGAATCCATCCTTAAGCCCAATGCTTCTATTTCACAGGGATTCGCAACTGTAACAGTCACCGCGAAGGGGAATAAAACCTATGTAGGATTTATCACTGAAGAAACAGCAACCAAAGTGGTGATGAGAGATATTGCAGGAGAAGTGTACACGGTTAATACGGCAGATATCCTGAGCCGCAAGGAAATGAAAACCTCCATGATGCCGGCAGGACTTGCCAATGCACTGTCGTACGACGAGTTTGCATCACTGGTGAGCTTCCTGGCGCAGCAGAAAAAATAATGCGCTTTATAAAACATTTATCTCCTCCGGGCTGTCGTACCCGGAGGAGATAAATTAAAGAACCTATTCCGCTCTCAGGCTTTTCACCGGGTTGGCAATAGCTGCCCTGATCGATTGATAACTCACCGTCAGCAATGCAATCATTACAGAAAGAAAAGCTGCCAGAGCAAACACCCACCATTCAATGTTCACCCGGTAAGTATAACCCTGTAGCCATTTATGCATGCCCCACCAGGCCACAGGCGCTGCCAGAAGGAAAGACACGATCACCAGCTTCACAAAATCTTTGGACAATAATGTGGTGATACCCGCTACAGAGGCGCCTAATATTTTCCGGATACCGATTTCTTTTACCCTGTTTTCTGCTACATACGTGGCCAGCCCGAATAAACCAAGACAGGAGATAAATATTGTAAGCCCTGCAAACAGGCCAGCCAGCTGGCCCTGCAGCTTTTCGCTTTCAAATTTGCTGGCGTAGGCCTGATCCACAAATTTTATATCAAAGGGATAATCGGGGTTATATTTCCTGAAAATGGCTGCGGTCTTATCCAGGTTCTGGCTGGTTGAATTGTTCCCGTTCAGTTTTATCTGCATCACATTAAAAGTCATAAACCGGCTCTTCGCGCCACATATCAGCATCGGGTTGGTAGGTTCGTACGGATTGGTAAGAATAAAGTCTTTAATAACGCCTACAATGTGCCAGTCGACACCCAGGTCACTTACTGTTTTACCGATCGGGTCTTTGAACTTCATTATTTTCAGCGCCGATTCATTGATAATAAGCCCGGCTGAATCTGTAGGGTATTGCTTCAGGTCAAAATCGCGGCCCTGTACAAACTGCAGGCCTGCGGTAACGCCCAGCCCTTCGTCGCACAGGTACCGGTCGAAGGACGGATTATAGTTAGGATCTTTTCCTTCCCAGTCCTGTCCCCATCCATCGCTCCATCTTTCGGTAAGAGGGGAATTTGTTTTGGTAACGGAAGTGGCAATACCAGATGTCAGCAATTCATTTTTTATCAACGCATAATTCTTAGCGATGTCGCCTGTCATGAAATGGTATACAAGATGATCCTTGTTGTATCCTGTATTCCGGTTGCGGGCATAATCTATTTGTTGTTTTACAATAATAGTGCAGATAATAAGCAGGATAGCAAATGTGAACTGTACCACCACCAGCGCTTTCCTTGGTGTTATCAGCGCATTGGTTTTCTTAAAGGTGCCTTTTAATACTTTCACTGGCTGGAAAGAAGAAAGAAAGAAGGCCGGGTAGCTGCCAGCCAGCACGCCGGTGAACAGGATGAAGCCTGCAAGTCCCAGCCATGTATACATATTACCAAAGTGGAGGAACAGTTTTTTACCGGTAAGCTGGTTAAAGGCCGGCAGGCTTATCTGTACAACAATGACGGCCGCAATGCCTGCCAGGAATGCGAGGAAAACGGATTCCCCGATGAACTGGCCGATAAGGGAGCTTTTCTGGGCGCCCACTGATTTCCGGATCCCCACTTCCTTTGCGCGTTTTTCACTCCGGGCGGTGCTCAGGTTCATGAAATTTATGCAGGCGATCAGTAATATAAATCCTGCAATGATGCTGAACAGCCGGATAAAGGTGCTGCGCCCCCCGTTATCTTCCACGCCGTTGCTGAAGCTGGAATACAGGCGCCAGCGGCTGAGGGGGTAAATACCCAGTTCCCAGTTTATTCTTTTGGCTTCATCATCGTAGCGTTGTTTGAGGTGTTTTATTTTAGCCTCCACCGCTGCATAACTGGTATTGGGCTTCAGTAACACATAGGTAGGCGTGCTGTTGTCGTGCCAGCCCAGGTCTGTTCCTTCCCGGTATTTGGTATAGGACCGGGGCAGCAGGTAATCAAAATTGAATCTTGAATTAGTGGGAAGGTCTTTCAGAATTCCGGTAACCGTGAAATTATCTTTATTATCAACCTTTACAATCTTACCCAGGGCTTCCTCAGTGCCGAATAATATTTTAGCAGTTTTTTCCGTGAGCACTATCGAATGCCTGTCGTTCAGCGCTGTGAGCGGATCGCCTTTCAGCATAGGGAAAGTGAATATCTGCAGGAAGCCGGTGTCCACTATATTGGCCGATTTCATTACTTTTTTATCACCTGCCGTAAGCAAATAGTTATCATAGGTTACCCTGACTGCCCGCTCCACCTCGGGCAGGTCTTTTTCCAGTGTGCCCGCCAGTAGCGAGGAAACGCTGTTCCAGCTGCGGATCTCACCATCCATGGGCACATGATTCCATACTTCATAGATCCGGTCTTTGTTCTGATGGAACTGGTCGTAGCTAAGCTCATCCTGTATCCAGAGCAGGATAAGCATGGTGGCGGCCATACCAATGGCCAGGCCGGTAATATTGATGAAAGAAAACCCTTTATTTCGTAAAAGGTTCCTGTAAGCTACTTTGAAGAAATTTCTGATCATAATATCCGCTTATAAGTCCGGGTTTGATCCTGGTAGTTCTCAAACGGGATGCCTGATACCCAGATGGCTGATTTACAAGACTATATCCTTAATACGAAAATAAAATTGTTCACTTTCAGTACAGCCGGCTGTCCGTTTTTGATACATGCCTGTTTACCTCCTGAACAACGCCGCATACATATGCCCTGATCCGTATAGTGAAGGTCTTTCATTCAGCCTGCCGGCAGATGTAAACCCTGCTTCATGGAACAACGTTTTTAAATCCCGGAATGGTACGGGATAGGGTACCCATGGATTGGACCTGGATGTTTCATATTCCACAATGAGAAAAGCCCCGTCCGGCTGCAAATGCCGGGCTATTTTATCAATAAATTCCGGCTTCCCGGGTACATAGTGCAGGGAATTGGCCATCAGTATCCCATTCAGCCCTGATACCGGTAAATCATCTGCCAGGAAATCCAGTTGCCCGGGCTTTATATGAACCTGGTGCGGATCAGGTAGGGAGGCTAACCGCGGCCGCTCTTTATCGAACGCATAAATAGTGCTGCCTGGTTCCAGCAAATGGGCCAGGGCGTAGGTAAATGTGCCGGTGCCGCATCCCAGGTCGGCCCAAACTGCCGGGGCGACTGCTTTGGCAGGTGTGTGCTTTATCAGCGCAATGGCGTCTTTTATATCCATAGGGCATAAATGTAGGAATTTGGGAGGGCTGTGCAAAGCGTTGGCAGGGAATGTACTGACCAGCTATCCGCCATCAGCAGGCCGGCCCGGGGAATACCGGGTACTACCCGTGAATGAGAAAAGGAGGAGCCCATGATTCCCCGTAGCTGAGAATATACGGGGAATATACGGGGAAATATGGCTTATCTACGGCGCAAATATGGCTTAACCGGGGAGTATCCATACTTTTGTTATACAGTAGCTTTAGGCCGCACACTTGCTGTTTCCAGCAAATTAGTTACTTTTTTCTAAACTATTGTCCTGTTCATTTTTCCCGTCCCTGTGTATTAATCCCTACTTTTGCTGCTGATAATGAAAATGAACCGGCATGAAGATTTATATAGGATTATTTATAATGGGCGTACTGGCGGCATGCGCCGGGAACGGCGGTCATGAAACCCCCGCCCGGGGAGATTCTTCCATGACAGTAGCCCCGGAGGAAAAACAGTACGATACCGCCCTGGTGGCTAACAGGCGTGACCCTGTATGCAGGATGCCCATTAAGGCGGGCATTTATGACACAGCCCATTACCAGGGCGCCGTGATCGGGTTTTGTTCTGCAGCCTGTAAAGACAGCTTCCTGTTAAATCCCGCTGCTTATACACTTGTGATGAAAGCGGCTTCCACACCTGGCGTAAAATAACAATGAAAAAGATCCTCCTGCTCGCATTACTGCTGTCCGCATGTAACAGGCCCGGAAAAAGGCTGCCCATCCTGGGAGAGCCTGATGTAATGGCGCATGAGCAGAACGGGAAAACGGTATACGACACCATTTACCCGGGGGTACCGCCTTTTTCGTTCACCGACCAGGACAGCCTCCCGGTAAATGAGCAGTCATTCGCCGGAAAGATCTACGTGGCGGATTTTATTTTCCTGTCGTGCCCGAACATCTGCCCGAAAATGACCGCAGAAATGAAGAAAGTATACAACACCTTCAAAGCAAATGACGGCGTCCTCTTCCTGTCGCATACCATAGATCCGGAAGATGATTCCATTCCCCGCCTGAAGGCGTATACCACCAGCCAGGAAGTAAGCGGCCCCAAATGGCGGTTCGTGACCGGTAACCAGGATACGGTATACCACCTGGCGGAGAAAGGATATTTCTCCACGGCATACAAAGACAGTACCGCTCCCGGTGGGTATGTTCACAGCGGGGGACTGCTTCTCGTTGATAAAGCCCGGCACATACGCGGCGTATATAACGGTACAGACCCTAAGGAAACAACCCGGCTTATAAACGATATTAACATCTTACTAAAAGAAAATTGAAACGGATATTATCCATATGGCTTTTGTGTGTAATGCTTTTGCAAAGCACCGGCAACTGCTGGATAGTAGCCGCATTTTATCTTAACAGGAACTACATCGCCTCAGAACTTTGTATCAACCGGTTCGATCTTATTCCTGTGTGTAAAGGCTCCTGTTTCCTCGAAAAGAAAATAAAGGAAAACGATCAGCAACAGGAAGGCAATACGGCCAGCCGGCTTAAAGAAATTACCCTGTTCTGTGAACCCTTTGATCTTGCCCCGGCAAAACCCGTATCTCCCGGAATTATCATCTCCTTTTGCGATTACCATTCGCCTTATTTCCCCCAGCTGCTGATCAGGCAGATCTTCCGCCCGCCCGCTGCCATGGCTTAACCAGTCACTATTGCGTTAAACATCATTAAGCTACTACATGAGTATGAAATCCGGCGAAATCGCTGTGTTATCTGCCGACATGTTTGACACTGGTAATGATTTTTTCTGGATAGGCAGCCCGGGATGTATCCCCGATAAGTACCCGCTGCTGGAACAGCCCCACAGGCAATTGTTCTACATGCTGCTGTGCATTGAAAGCGCAGAAGGCAGTGCGGTGATAGATGGTGTTACCATCCTGCTGGATCATCCGAAAATCATTTGTGTGAAACCCGGCAGCATATGCAGCATACATATTAACCGCAATGCCAGCGGTCACGTGATCTGCTTTACAGAAGGTTTCTTCTCCCTGAGATATAACAACAATGTATTGCTCAACTTCTCATTCCTGAATAAGGAAAATGTGCATGAGGTACGTCTGAACGCCGCCAAAGCGGCAGAGTGGAGCCACATTACCCGGTTTATGGAACAGGAATTCCATCACCGCCAGAAGGGAGCCGGCAACGTGCTGCGGTCTTATCTCAATATCCTGCTCTGTAACCTGGAGCGGCTGTTTAACCCGGTGGAAGGAACCGAGCGGAAGAACAACAAGGAAGAAAAACTGCGGCAGTTCAAACTGTTACTGGACGAGCATTTCATTGCGCATAAAACGCCTTCTTTTTATGCAGGTCAACTTAATATCACCACCAATTACCTGAATAAATTGTGCAGGGAATACAACGGGGTATCGAGCGGAGCGCTGATCCGAAAACGGATCACGCTGGAAGCCCGGCGACTGCTGCATTACACGGGACTATCGGTAGCGGAGGTGGCCAAGGAACTTGGCTTTGAAAGCGCCTCTTATTTCGTCACCTTCTTTGGAAAAAACACGGGCACAACGCCCGAGAGTTTCAGAAAAAACCAACAGTAAAAATATTTGTATGTCAATCAATGAATATAACGCCGGGCCGGGAAAGAAAAACCTGCTGGGCACCATCATCCTGTTAAACAGGATAGCAGTGGGCGTGCTCTTATGCTGCCTGATCCTGCTGTTGCTAAAATTGTTGTAGACTAAAAATCATCACATGGATTTTCCAATGTTTCACCTCGACTGGCTGAACGACCGGTTCCTCATTGCCATGATCGCCATCGTGCATGTTTTCATCAACCACGGGCTGGCAGTGGGTTTTATTCCCTACATCGCGTGGCTGGAACAAAAAGGCGTTAAAATGGCTGGTCCCACGCAGATCACAAACCCTGCCTGGGATGAAATGGTATATAAAAAAATGAAGGTGGCCTTTATCATCACTACCACCATCGGGGCTATGACGGGAGTAGGTATCTGGTTTTCCGCCGCATTGATCAGCCCTTCTTCTATCGGGAGCCTGATCCGCGTGTTCTACTTCGCCTGGTTCGTGGAGTGGCTCACCTTTGTAACGGAGGTAGTGCTGATCATGATCTATTTCCTCACCTGGAAAAACGCAAATGCCACCCTGCGCGGAAAGCTGCGTCATATCCGCCTGGGATGGTTCCTGTCCATCTTTTCCTGGATCACTATGGCCATTATTGTATCCATACTTGGATTTATGATGGACCCCGGTAACTGGAACAAAAACCATAGCCTGCTGAACGGGTTTACCAATCCCATTTACCTGCCACAGCTCTTTTTCAGAACGCCTGCGGCCATGGTCCTGGGCGGCATCTTTGGTATGTTGCTCACCACCATCTTTGGTAAAAAAGGCAGTATAGAAAGGAGCGGGGCGCTGAAAAGTGCTGCACAGTGGATCCTGGGCTGGGCACCGTTTGCACTGGCGGCAGCCTGCATCTATTACAACGCCATGCCGGAGGCCATGCGCGCCAATATGAGTACGGCAGTGGGTAGCATGGAATTTGAAAAATATTATGGATTGCTGAGTTATATTATTCCCGGCGCCGTGTCGCTGGTGGTGCTCATCAGTATCTGGGCCTGGGCGCGGCCGGAGAGTATACGTTTTGTCTTTGTACTGGTGCCCTGCCTGGCTGCCTTTGGGTTCCTCGGCATTTTTGAAAGGGTAAGGGAATTTATCAGGAAGCCTTACGTGATAGGAGGGTATATGTATTCCAATTTATTACGGGAGGAAGATTATCCCTTATACAAAAGGGATGGTATCCTGAAATACGCCACCTATGCGGGATCGGCGGTTATAACGGAAACGAATAAACTAAGTGCAGGCAGGGATGTGTTTATGTTGTCGTGCAGCCGTTGCCATACCACCAATGGCATTAATTCCATTGTAACGGTATTTGAAGGCGTATACGGCAAAGGAAAACCACTGGAGGAAAATTCAATGGAAGCATATATTCCGAACATGCACAATGGCCGTACCTATATGCCGCCCTTTCCGGGGAATAAAGCAGAGCTGAAGGCGCTGGCCGCTTATATCCGGCATCTGCAGCTGAGTGGGGAATCGCTGGAGGGAGCGCAAACCACCGGCGTAATGGTGAACCCACTGCAAAATGTGTCTGCCGCAGAGGCATTACTGAAAGAAGAAAAGAACCCATAAAACATCAAAAACATGACAGCTTTTTTGCAGGCGGGTACGCCTGTGCCAAGAGATATCCCGTTGGATCTGCCTTTGCCGGAATGGTTGCTGGTAGTATTACTGGTAGTGTCGTTCCTGGCACACATTGTATTTGTGAACCTGATGCTGGGCGGTTCTGTGCTTACCTTATGGGCGCAGCTGAAAGGGTTGAAGGATAAAGAGTACGATACCCTGGCGCATGAGATCGCGCGGACCATTACGGTCAACAAAAGCCTGGCGGTAGTGCTGGGCGTGGCGCCTTTACTGAGCATTAACGCGCTTTACACTATTTACTTTTATTCCGCCAACGCCCTGACCGGGCTGATGTGGATCTCCATCATTCCGCTGGTTACATTTGCCTTCCTGCTCACTTACCTGCATAAATATACGTGGCATAAGCTGGAGCACAATAAGCCGCTGCATATATCCATTATCGCGGCAGCGGTGTTGGTGTTCCTATTTATCCCGCTTATTTTTTTAGCCAACATTAACCTGATGTTATTTCCTGAGAAGTGGGGCACCGTCAGGGGATTCGTGAGCGCTTTGGCGCTGCCTAACGTTTTTCCCCGGTACCTCCACTTTCTCTCTGCTTCCATGGCGGTAACGGGTTTGTTTTTGTGCTGGTATTTCGGGAGAAGGAATTATCCTTTTGAACGTTACTTTACTACGCTTACCCGGTACCAGGTAAGAAAGAAAACCTATTCACTGGCTTTCGCATTTTCATTGTTCCAGTTTATGATTGGGCCGGTGGTGCTGTTAACGTTGCCGGCGAAGGGAATGAACTGGCGCCTGCTGGGGATCATTTTTGCAGGAGCCGCCATTGCGCTGCCTGCCATGTACTGGATGTGGAAAGCCATCAACGGGCCGGAGGAGCAGCTCAACAAACATTTTGGTAAAGTGGTGGCAGCCATGACCCTCACGGTATTGTGCATGGGCAGCGGCAGGCAGGTGTACCGGGCCAATGCGCTGGCGCCGCATAAAAAGCTGATGGCAGCCAAAACTGCGGAGTTTGAGCGCTTATCGGCCGAAGCAAGGATGCACCCGGTGCAGGAGGATGCGGAAACTCCGCCGGGAGAAGGAGGGAAAGGCGCTGCTATTTTCCAGGCTAATTGCTCGTCCTGTCACCGGCCCTACGAAAAACTGGTGGGCCCGCCCATGACGGAAATGGTGAGCATTTATAAAAACGATGCAGCCGGTTTGCAGCGCTGGATCAAAACGCCGGGAAAGAAAAGGGCGGGATACCCGCAAATGCCCGGCTTCCCGCAGTTGTCAAAAGAAGATCTGAATGAATTATCTGTATATATTCTTTCCATTAAATAGCTTTTATATGTTTATCATAGCCATTATACTATTGCTGTTCTGTATCCTTCGACTGGTGATCCTTATCAGCAGCACGGTGCAGTTATTATCAAAAGATGCGGAGCTGCTGAAAAAGCATGCAGCGGAAGAAAAAGATTACCTGCTGATAAAAGGGTTTTATTAATTGAAAAGAGCATGTATCAGAAATAAATGAAAGCGTGGAGCTTCGCTTAAACAACAGCCGGCCTTCATCAGGCATCCGGGTAAAAGAGGATATATCGTACTTTGATATATCCTCTTTCGATTTTGACCAAGGTCAATGTTTTTTAAAAAGGTTCGCTGTAGCTTTGGTATATGATAACAATGCTTGCAGATCTGATACGGGAAAAAACATCGCTTGACGATGAAGAGCTAAGCACAGTATTATCCTGCTTCCATACTGTCGAAGTTCCGAAAAACAAATTGTTATTGGAGAAAGGAGTGGTAGCCGACCGGATTTTCTTCATTAATAAAGGTTGTCTTCGTTTGTATTACAGTAACGATAATAATGTAGCTACCCGGTTCATGGCATTTGAGCATACTTTCTTAACGTCTATTGTCAGTTTTATTTCGAGGGAGCCTTCACCTGAATATATACAGGCTGTGGAAGCTTCTGAACTGCTGGTGATTTCCCATCATGATTTTTTCCGGTTAAGGAAAACAATACCGGCATGGGATAAAATGTATATCTATATACTTGAATACGGGTTAACTGTGATCACCTCCAAACTAAGCAGCCTGCTTACACAGAATGCCACCGAGCGGTACAGGAACCTGCTTGAAAATAATCCGGAACTGATACAAAGATTATCTAACGCCAATCTCGCCGCTTACCTGAACATTTCTCCTGAAACGCTCAGCAGGCTGAAATCACACATGTAATAAAATTCAACATCATGTCAGCAATACTCAACAGATATTCACGCGTGTTAACGCAGGACGAAACATTGCCCGGTGCAAAGGCTATGTATTATGCCATCGGTTTTAGGGAGGAGGACTTCAACAAAGCACAGGTAGGCATTGCAAGTATGGGTTGGGACGGCAACCCCTGTAACATGCATCTCAATGACCTGGCAACAGAGGTGAGGGATCACATCAACCAGACCGATGGGCTCCTGGGTCTGCGCTTTTATGCGGCCGGTGTTAGTGACGGTATCAGCATGGGCACGCCAGGAATGCGTTATAGCCTGGTAAGCCGCGATCTGATTGCGGATAGCATTGAAACAAATGCCGGCGCGCAGTATTATGATGCGCTGATTACAATACCCGGTTGCGATAAGAATTTGCCTGGTTCAATGATGGCCATGGGACGGCTCAATCGCCCTGGTATCATGTTGTACGGAGGTGCGATTGCGCCGGGGCATTACCAGGGAGAAGATATTAACCTGGTAAGTACCTTTGAGGCATGGGGCCAAAAAGTGGCGGGTAAAATCAGCGAGGAAAACTTCAAAGGGATCATCCGGCATGCATGTCCGGGCGCCGGCGCCTGCGGAGGTATGTATACCGCAAATACCATGGCAAGCGCTATAGAAGCTTTGGGAATGAGCCTGCCCTATTCTTCGTCCAACCCCGCTGTAAGCCGGCAAAAAAAAGAAGAATGCGCCGCCATCGGCAAGGCCATCAAACTGCTGCTGGAAAAGGATATTAAGCCCCGGGATATTATGACGCGCAAAGCCTTTGAAAATGCCATTACCCTGGTGATAGCGCTGGGCGGCAGTACGAATGCCGTGCTGCACCTGATTGCAATTGGCAAAAGTGTGGATGTGCCGCTTACTCCGGACGATTTCCAGGATATCAGCAACCGTGTGCCGTTGCTGGCGGATTTTAAACCCAGTGGTAAATACCTGATGCAAGACCTGCATGAGCATGGCGGAGTGCCTGCAGTGATGAGGTATTTACTGGAGAAAAAAATGCTGCATGGAGACTGCCTGACGGTTACCGGTAAAACCCTGGCAGAAAATCTGGAGAAGGTGCCGCAGCTGGACTTCAATAAGCAGAAAATAGTGATGCCACTGGAAACTCCTCTTAAACCGGGCGGACATTTGCAGATATTATACGGGAACCTGGCGGAGAAAGGAAGTGTTGCAAAAATAAGCGGGAAAGAAGGTGAACGGTTCTGCGGACCGGCCCGCGTTTTTGATAACGAGGAAGCTTTCAGCAAAGGTATTACATCGGGTAAGGTGAAAGCAGGTGATGTGGTAGTTATCCGTTATATCGGGCCTAAAGGCGCACCAGGCATGCCGGAAATGCTGAAACCTACAGGAGCCATTATCGGCGCAGGACTGGGCAAAACCGTGGCATTGATCACAGACGGCCGGTTCAGTGGCGGAACGCATGGTTTCGTGGTAGGACATATTACACCGGAGGCCTCAGAAGGCGGGTTGATTGCTTTGGTGGAAGATGATGACCTGATAGAGATTGATGCAGTAACCAACACCCTTAACCTGAAGGTGGCAGAAGAGGTGATAGCAGTGCGCCGCAGCAAATGGGTGAAGCCCGCAGCTAACGTAAAGAGCGGGGTATTGTTAAAATACGCCCGGGCCGTAAGCAGCGCTTCTGAAGGATGCGTAACTGATCTTGCATAGGAGTCGTTTTAATCATTACTATTTCAGCTCCTCCGGCAACCATAGGGGATAATTACTCACAGCGTTCTTCGCTGTTTCTCTAACAGGTACCTGCCACTTGTCAAAAAAGAGCGAAAGGTTTTTCTGCGTGGCAGCACAAATAGCCGTAAACCAGTAATCCCTTTTATCTTCTTCTGTTACCGGATACTGAGAAGCAGGCAGGGCGCGGTATTTTTTAAACACCGCTTCAACAGGTTGCCAGCCAAAACCTTCAATAAGCTCGATGTACATTTTTAAAGCAAGGAACGGATCTTCACAAAATTTATCAAAGCCCGGTTGTTCTTTCATATACTTACGTATATCATCCATTACCGCCTGTTTACCCGAAATATTTTCGTGGTTATAAAGCCCTTTATGTAATACGTGATCATATACATACATCGTGTACAGGTTTACGGTTACTTCGCCAAGGCCATTGAAATCAATACCCCAGAACTGGTGACGGTGGCCCAGTTCATGAAAATGACCCCATGAGCCCTTTGCACGCAGCTGCTGTTCATCCAGCATAAGGGTGCAGCTTTCATCATCGGGCGCCATGATTTTATAGGGGGCAGTATACATATAACCGAAGGCCACCTGCTGGTCTATGATGATCCTTTCCGGGTGAACCCTGTCGGGGGCGATATCTGCCAGTTTAGCATCGGCATCCATTACCTCATCCCAGAACTGCAGGAGCTTCCCGGGATCATCCAGCTGACGGATACGATAGGAGGGTACAGTGAGTATAATTTTATCGGTGGCCAGTTCCGCCCAGGGCCCGGGATACTGGCGGATGGTCTTTTGCCAGTCTTCCCGGCTGGTAACGCCCTGTTTGAAATAAGGGCTTTTAACGGCGCCCTTTACCTTTACAGTAAGCGTTTTCAGGGAAGAGGTGTCTGGAATATTGATCATCAGCAGGCCGCCGAAAGGAGAAAAGATAGTAGTGACCATTTGTTCCAGTTCAAATGTCCTGGTGAGGTTATCAATATGACGGGTGAAATAAGTCATGTGGCTGAGGTCATCTTCATGCACGCCTATCTGCGCTTTCAGGTGCAAGGGAATACAGTTTGCGGGTATGGTCACTGTTACGGTATCGCCCGCGGCCACATACAGGCCGGTGCTGTGCCACCTGTAAAAAATTCCATCAGGTTCCAGTAAACCCTGTGCGCCGGTTTTTACGGGGATCACTATTTGTTCATTTACTCTCGGAGCAGTTTTGCTTACCTCGCCGGGGAATATTCTGCTGGCAGGATGTATGTACCCTGTGTCAGGATGCGATTGCTGGCGTTGTGTAACCAGGTAGTTCTGTACCCGGTAGATTAACATGCTTTTTACATCATTTTTTGAAACAGGATGTTGGGGAGAAGGGATAACGGGCGCCTGCGATGTTTCGAATAATGCCCTGATCTTATTGGATATGGCAGATGTACCGGGATTATTGAACAGGTAGTTGGCGATGGTACTTGAGTAGCTGTCTGCCTCCGCAGTGGGGGGAATAAACCCTGGTGTTTTAAACTCGTTCAGCAAAGAAGTGATATGCACGTAAGCCGGGATAGGGTTGGTAGTAAGCCAGCCTTTTTTGTCATCCGGTTTTGCCGTAGAGCTGACGTGAAACATGCCTGCCTTTCTGAACAGCTGGTTCAGCCCCATTTCAAAATAAGTGACCTTTTGCCGGTTTAGCATGCCGGCAACGGGAGAGCCGAATATGAGGGAGCCGCCTTTTCTTACAAATGCTTCCAGGTTGTTTATTTTAACGGAATCGGTAACATCCTGTGTAATGATAATAATACCTGTTGAGGAATGGATACTAACGGTATCGGTTATGCTTTTATATCCTTTTGGGAATGTTGGAAGATCCATATTACTACCCCATAGCTGTATGGTATTGCCTTTGGTATTGGCTGCCCAGGCAATGGCATTTTGCAGCAGCTGCTGTATATTTTTATCGTTTGAAAGCGGTTTTTTAAAATACTGGTCCGATCCTGTTATCAGTATCCTGCCTTTACCCAGCCGGGAAGTGACGATAACAGGCAGGTGCTGTTTGATTTCTTTTTCAGTTGCGGAAGCAATAATAACAGGTATTTCGCTGATGGGAATGGTGAATGCTGCATCATCAGGGGCAGGCGGCAACATTATCTTTTGCACTTTATTCAGCAGTTGTTTTTGATCGCCCTGCCGGGCATATAAGGAATGATGAAGAAAGATAAGGCATAGAAGGATACCGGCGGCAGTGTTTCTTGGTGTCATGAGCTGGGTTTAATAATAAACTAATGTCAATTTAATAAGAATAAACATAGCTGCGGGGATCTTCCCGGACTAGACAGGAATATTATAGCCGGTCTGACATTAAACAGCGGCACGTGTTGTGTATGATTATTGCGGATGTTGTGTATTATAGCAGTGACACTAAATGCAAATCATACAATGATAAAACGAGCCTATAAGAAAGCCGGCCTGCCGGTATCGGAGATCCGCAGGTTCCTGGAGCCTGGTCCTGTTGTGCTGGTAAGTTCCCGCTGGAAGAACAGTACTAATATTATGACCATGGGCTGGCATACTGTCATGGAGTTTTCTCCTTCATTGATCGGATGTATGATCACGGCTGCCAATCATAGTTATGAGATGATCCGGAAAAGCGGGGAATGTGTGATCAATATTCCCACCGTTCACCTGGTGGAGGAAATTGTGGGCATTGGCAATACCACCGGCGCCCGGGTGGATAAGTTCCGGAAATTCGGGCTAACCCCGGAAGAAGGAGCGGTGGTGAAAGCGCCGCTGATAAAGGAATGTTACGCCAACTACGAATGCAAGGTGGCTGATACACAATTGCTGAAAGGTTACAATTTCTTTATACTGGAAGTAGTGGCGGCACGGGCTGCGGTGTTTCCAAAATATCCTAAAACGGTACATTACAGGGGAGAAGGTATCTTCATGGTATCAGGAAAACATATTAACTTGAGCACTAAATTCAAACACCAGAACCTTTAGTATGCTCGCTACCGTTATAGAATACATTTTACTGATCTTTTTTATTCTGTCTCTGGTGATGATCGCCCAGAAGCTGAAAATTGCTTACCCCATCGTACTGGTGCTGGGTGGACTTGCGCTTAGTATGTTCCGGTTGTTCCCTTCTATTCAGATCAACCCGGAAATGATCCTGCTTATCTTCCTGCCGCCCTTACTATATGAAGCGGCCTGGTATACTTCCTGGAAGGAGTTGTGGCGGTGGCGGCGTGTTATTTCCATCTTCGCTTTTCTGATAGTGATCTTTACCTCCGGGGTAGTGGCGGTAGTGTCGCATGCGCTGATCCCGGGATTTTCGCTGGCGCTGGGTTTTGTGCTGGGAGGGATCGTGTCGCCACCGGATGCCGTATCTGCCACTACTATCCTGAAATATGTGAAAGTGCCTAAAAGGCTTTCCTCCATCCTGGAAGGGGAGAGCCTGATGAATGACGCTTCCAGTTTGATCGTATTCAGCTTTGCCAGCACGGCCGTTACCACTGGCGTATTCGTATTGCAAAATGCGGCGCTGAGCTTTGTTATTGCGATTGCAGGGGGAATTGCCATCGGGTTGCTGGTAGGGTTATTATACTATGCTATCCACCGCTGGTTGCCTACCGGTACAGATATGGATGTGATTTTAACGCTTACGGCGCCTTATGTAATGTATATCTCCGCAGAATATTTCCATGGGTCCGGGGTGCTCGCAGTAGTGAGCGGAGGGTTGTTCCTCTCGGCCCGGAGCCAGCATTTTCTTACATACCGGAGCCGGTTGCAGGGAGCCAATGTGTGGGCCACGCTGGGATTTATGCTGAACGGACTGGTATTTATGCTCATAGGGCTGGAGCTGCCGGTGATCATTAAGGAATTGGGCACTGTTAGTCTTTCTGAAGCTATTAAGTACGGTGTTATTATAACCGTGGTGCTGATCGTGACCCGTTTGCTTTGCACCATGTTTGCCTCGGTGTTCACTGTATTTATCAGCCGGTACATCACTACTGCCGATAACCGCCCGGGCTGGAAAGGGCCATTGCTCCTGGGCTGGGCAGGTATGAGGGGCGTGGTATCACTGGCGGCGGCTTTATCCATCCCTGTGTATATGGACAATGGTCAGCTTTTCCCCCAGCGCAACCTGATCCTGTTCATCACCTTTACGGTGATACTGCTTACCCTGGTGGTGCAGGGGCTTACGCTGCCGGTGCTGATCCGGTGGGTGAAAATGGAAGACCCGGATAATGAGCTGCCTGCTGAAGAGCAGGAACGGATGATCCGCGACCGGCTGCTGGAAGGAAGCATCCATTTCCTGGATACGCATTTCAGCGAGGAGGTGAGGTCGCATGAAGCATTAAAACAGCTGCGCGACGACCTTGAGCACCGCAAAGCAGTGGCCATGCACAATAAAACGGATGGGGTGGATCATAAGTTATACAAGAAAGTATACCTGAAGATGCTGGATCACCAGCGTAGCATATTACACGAACTGAACAGGGACCCTCATACCTCGCATGAGCTGATCAGGAAGTTTCACGAGCTGGTGGATATTGAAGAAGAGATCCTGAGAATGAAATATGATCATGCTTCCTGAAAAAGCCAGGTCATTCCGGGCTTCACAGGGCATACCCGCCGGTTACTTTGGGCTTCGTAAATGAAATATAAATATGCTTCCTGGAAGGGCGTAGCATATCGGCAGGGGAGCTTCCGGGTTTCTCCGGAGGCGCCCGCTCATGGCCTGTTCACCTTTCCTGCCGGTAATTTATTTCACATGAACACTGATCACTTTGGCCAGGTCGAACATGGAGATCTGCTTTTTCCCGCCAAATATTTTACCCAGTTTATCATCTGCATTGATCATGCGCTTGTTGGCGGTATCCTGCAGTTTATTGGCTTTGATATAGTCCCATACTTTCTTAACGATCTCTGTTCTTGGCAGCGCTTTATCGCCAATAACGGCCGCCAGGTCAGCGGAGGGAGACAGCGGTTTTTTCAGGCCTGAATTGCCGGATGCGCCGGCAGCGGATTTTTTGGCAGGACTAGCCTTGGTTGTCGCTGCACTTTTCTTAGCCGGAGCAGCTTTCTTAGCCGCAGCTTTTTTGGCTGGCGCAGCCTTTTTAGCCGGGGCTTTTGCAGCAGCTGCTTTTTTAGGCGCAGCGGCTTTCTTTGCGGCTGTTTTTGTAGTGGAACCTGTTTTGGATTTTCCTGCAGTGGTTTTCTTTGTTGCCATTTTTTTGTGTTGTTTTAAGATGATATTTATTCAGTTTTTCAGATGACCTTTTTCATTTCGGGTCAGCGTTCAGGGTAATACCGTTTTAAAACGCAGGTATCCCCTGTATTGTTGCAGCATGTAGCACATAAAGGCCAGGTTGTTTCCGGGCCGTTGCGGCATAAAGCAAAGGAGCACTCCGGTAAGCATCCCGTGAAACCATCAACACATATGCCAGTTTACGGCAGTCAGACAGGCAATTTCTCCGGTTGTGGCGGATCTGATCGCCTTTTGTTATTGGGTGATTGCTGGCTAAAAACAATACAGGCCCGCTTTTAAAGCACTTAATTGTATCTTGCCACCATGAAAAGGAGTGATTACCTGCGGCAGGGAAAGTCCGAAAATTACCAGGATGCAGAAGCAAAGGGCTTATTAAAAGCCGGTGAGGCGGCGGTATTACTGTCGAAGAAGTTCAATATCAGAATATCGGCGAAGGAACTGGGCGTATTTTCCACAGAATGGCACCACGCCGGCGTTTTTAAGGGAGCAAAGAATGGCCGGTTGATCGGCCGCAAAGTTTATTTCTTTTCGGCAGCTGCGCTTAACAACATCTCCCTGGATGCCATACTGGCCAACAGGAATAAGGCAGCGGAAAAACCGCTGCCGGACAATAGTCCTGTGCAGGGCTGGTACCCGCAGTTTTTTCGTATGACCGATCCCGTTACCCGCAAAACCTTCCCCAAACCCTTTATCGGCATTTACAAGGGGCCTGCTTCCAAAGCGCCGAAAGGCTTCCGGCCATTGGCGGATGAAGCTTTCGCCGCGGCGGAAAAACAACGGGGCAAAGCATTGAAACCGGGAGAGGAGCCCTGGTCATGATCGGAAGAAATACCTTCCGATCTTTCTTTAATTTCTTAAAATTATATTGATAATCAATTAATTGTGATTTTGTATATAACGGCAGGGTAGTATCCTTTGCGTATATTTGGCGGCGTTGTTATTATATACAAAACGGCCTCACTGAACCGGTAAGGCTGAAATCAGTAGCCGTATTTTCTACTCCAGCAGCTCCGAAGACGGCGTTAATTTAAAATTTAACACAAGGCTATCGCCTTTGGAGAGCGTAATCTTCTTTACCGATAGTTCATTGTACATAAGCGCTGCGCCTGCAAAGTTATATTTTCCTTCAGCTAACTTAAATGTGAACCTCCCTGCTGAATCCCCCTGATAACCCTTGCCGTTTATTTTGATTCTGGTCAATATACTATTGGAATAACGACGACCTTTTGTGCTTATTTCTCCTGTTACAATGGCACTGTCGTCACTTTCACCTACGCGTTTTAGTCTTATAGCTTCCAACTCATTTCCATTCTTTTCTGAATATTGTTTGGTACCCTGCCCTGATTTATACCATGATCTGCAAGCACCTAAAAATAAAAGGAGGGATAGACTTATCAATAGTTTATTCATATTCAATGGTTTTAGTTGTTATTGCATTTAGTTACAGGCTCTTTTTCCTTTGGGTGATACAGTGGTACCATCGCTTTGTTCTACAGATGACGCAGTTTGTTCCGCCTCAAGAATTGCATTTATTCTGTCTTGGTCTGCCTGTGGTAACCTCATAAAGTACCTGGTAGTCTGCAAGCCACCCCAGGCCATATCCGCGTAATACTGACTATTAAGTACATAACCCGATGCCCGTCCAAATAATTCCAGGTTGTGAGCTATGTCATTAATAAATGATCGTACTATCTCATTGTGGTGTGCCTCATTTAAATCAGTTTTTCCGGCCACGAATTCTTCAAACAATTTTGGATAGTCCAGCTTTGCCTTCTCTGCATCACTTTTAAAGGCATTGACCAGCCAGGCATGAATGCCTTCATGTAGCATGGTTCTTGCAATTGACAGGTCTGTTGCAGCCTTCAGATATCGTTCATCAAAAGTAGATATTACTGATTCCCTGTAAGGTAAATTATTCGTATTAGCATTTGTCTTTCTTCCTGCGTCTCCTATCACCAATGTCCAGCTAAATGTGGCGATCTGCCCTGTAAAATTATCAATAATTGTTGCAAACTCCCCCGTCCTTATTGCCAATAATTTATTGAAGATGTTCCGTGCGCACGCTGGCAAATTGAGTTGATTTGCGCGCTGATCAAAGCTTTCTAGTAGCTCTTCTTTTGAAATAGTTACCGTCTCAGGGTCCAGGGGCGCAGGCCAGCAATTACAACCACCGCCACCTCCTCCAGTATTGCCGCCACTTGTACATTGGGTTGTGGAGTAATTGTAATGACAATCCGTTGGATAACTACCTACCTTAACACAATTGTACCAATCGGTCGTAATGCAGGTTTGTTCCGTTGTTACATTCCTTTTACGCTTATCAATTACTGTCGTAACCACATTGTATTCACGACCATTCTCATATTTGTAACCCGATTTGATGGCTCCGTCCCAATCTTCAACTATTATCGTACCTGAGAAGGCATCTTTCTTTGAATTCTTGTCCGGAAACAGCAAAACGACATCTGCCTGCTTAACCTTATTCTTATCACTATAAACTACAAGAAAGGACGTGCCATTAAGCGACTGCTTTGTTCCGCCCATATCGGTTGTTGTATATGTATTAGGAAGGTTAAGTGGCACGACTACTGTTTTTCCCCATCTTAGGTCCTGGACATTCGCCATTCTCCAATTTGCAATTTTGCCTAGGGGAAGTCTGTTGTTGCGCTCCACAATTGGGTTTTGTGTGAGCTTATCAGGCAATACTTCCTTCAAAAAATAATTTTTTGCATCTTGAATCAGACGGGTATCAGGGTCTATCGAAGCTGCCTGTTCGTTATTTTTATTGCAGGCAAGAAATAGGTACAACAGACATAAGGGGGTAAGTAGAAACAATACAGATTTAGTTTTCATAATTTTTTTTTGGGTAACATCGCTAAATGCTGATACTGGAATAAAGTAAAATATTTTCACATAGAATAACCTCTACATGCTCTCTCAATCTCTTGAATTTGTGTTTATGTGATGGCATAACCTGCCATCATACATAATAGATGGGACCTCCCGGGTTAATTAAGAGGTGGTATAAATATATGATAATTTAGTATTGTCCGGATAAAATAAATTTATAAAGCAAAAAAATGACTCATTGACCGCTTCAGGCGTAGCTTCTACTTAAAACCCCGGGAGCTACCCCACTTTTGACAGCGATTTCCCATTCCGGCTTTTTTGCTTAACTTAATTACAGTAAATCATCCACTACATGAAAAGCTTACCTACTTTGCCACTTATTTCCAGGTATGCTGCAGAGCAACCCCGCTTTACGTTACTGGATTCCGTAGCCAACAGGATTTCCCTGATCGTATTTTGCAGCGTTTTCAGTTTCCTGTTCATGTACATCTTTCTGCCATTTAATATTAACATGTGGTACGAAGGGCAACAGCTGTCGCTGATGGCATTGTTCTTTATTTTTACCCTGTGCGGGGTACTGGTGCTGAGCATTTCACAGTTCGGCCTGTACCGCCTGAAGTGGCGCCGCAGACTCACTAACGCTACTTACCTTTGCTGGTTTGTAGGAGAAATAGTGGGTATCGCGGTAATGGTTACTATAGTGGATGTAATTCTTGTAGATACCTTTTTCCTTACCTGGTCTGAATTTATTAATACCCTCCGTTATATCGCCCTTATTTTACCATTGCCTTACTGCATTGCCCTCCTGTGGTTCTTTACCAGGGAGAAGATGGCCCAGCTCCGGAGCCTCGAAAAAGAACAGGTAACCAAAACCATAGCAGATCCCTGTATCCTGATCCGCGATGAACATGATAAGCCCGTACTTACCCTGCACCCGGGCAAACTGCTGCTCATGAAAGCGGAAGACAACTACGTGCAGGTGTTTTACCTCTCCGGGAATACTATCAGTAAAGAACTGGTCAGAACCTCCCTGAAAAAACTGGAGACTTACCTGTCTGCCGGTACTTTCGTGCGCGCACACCGCTCATATCTTGTAAATATCTCCAAAGTGGTTCTTTTTAAGAAAAATTCAAAAGGACATTACCTGGAACTGGAAGGGCTGAGCGATATCAGCGTGCCGGTATCGGCCAGCTGTTTAACCGCCTTCCAGGAACGATTCGCCCCCACGCCCTGATTTTACCCCCAATAGCCCTGGTTTCGCCCCAAAGTCAATGGTACCAACACTTCCCGTGCAGGGATTTTGGTAATATCGCTATGCCGCAAAGGCAATAAACGACTAACAACCAAGCCATCTAAATCCCACCTGCCGATGTTAAGATCCTTTATCATAAGTATGGTATGCCTGTTGGGGGTATGCCTTACGGCAAATGCACAGATCGTGATTTCGGGCAACGTCCGCAACAGCGTTACCCAGGAAGTAGTGCCCGTTGTTTCCGTAACCATGAAGGAAGCACAGAACGGGGATTATACCAACGACCAGGGAAATTTTAAATTCTCCACCCGGAAAAATTATCCTGTTACCCTTATACTGTCATCGGTGGGCTTCGAAACAAAAGAAATCATCATTTCCGGCCCCGGGTTCCAGCGTATAGAATTGTCGCCGGCTTCGGTACTGGGAAAAGAAGTGGTGGTTTCTGCCAGCCGGTTCACACAAAAGAAGATTGAGTCGCCGGTAACCATTGAAAGGATCAGCACCAAAGACATTATCAATTCTCCACAGCCCAGCTACTATAACATGCTGCAGGGCCTCAAGGGAGTAGATGTAACCACTTCCAGTCTCCTGTTCACCACCATCACCACCCGCGGTTTCAACACCAGCGGCAATACCAATTTCACACAGATCGTGGATGGTATGGATAACCAGGCCCCCGGCCTCAACTTTCCTATCGGGGCTATTATTGGTCTTACTGAACTGGATGTAGACAACCTGGAGGTGCTGTCCGGCGCCTCTTCCGCATTATACGGCTCCCGCGGCCTCAATGGCACCATGGTAATGACCGGCAAGGACCCGTTCAAATACCAGGGGCTCAGTGCGCAGATCACGCAGGGAGTGAATCACGTGAAGAAAGGAAAATCCAACGACCCGCTGGGGCCATCGCCTTATTACGACTGGACCGTGCGCTGGGGTAAAAAGGTGAGCGATAAGTTTGCCTTTAAAATAAATGTGCAGTACACCCAGGCGAAAGACTGGATGGCCAACGATACCACCAATACCAACGGTCCCGGTGGCCCCCGGCAGGACCCTAATTATAACGGCGTGAATATTTACGGCAGCAAAACATCGGTTGACATAAATCCCTTCCTGGAAGGCGCCCTGGCACAGGTGCCGGAGCTGGAGCCTATTATAGCGCCCCTGCTGGCAGAAGGCCAGCATAAGGTGGCGCGCACCGGCTACACCGAATATGGCTACCTGAGCAGCGATGCCAAAA
The DNA here is from genome assembly GCF_040546735.1 of Chitinophaga sp. OAE865. Taxonomy (NCBI): domain Bacteria; kingdom Pseudomonadati; phylum Bacteroidota; class Chitinophagia; order Chitinophagales; family Chitinophagaceae; genus Chitinophaga; species Chitinophaga sp. OAE865. The sequence continues at coordinate 3,390,212 of NZ_JBEPOF010000001.1, forward strand.
TGTTTAAAGCCAACGTGGAACTGCGTTATAAGATCAAACCCAAGCTGGAAGCTATTCTCTCAGGCACCTACGGACAGGGTAACGCGGTATACAGCAATGATACCCGTTACGCGCTCACCGGTTTTCACCTGGGGCAATACCGCGCTGAAGTGAAAGCCGAGCACTGGTTTGTGAGGGCCTATACTTCCCGGGAAAATTCAGGGCGCACTATCATTGCCATGCCTACTGCCCAGCTGATCAACGAGGCCTGGAAGCCCAGCTATGACGCCGGTACAGGCGACGGCTGGTACCCGCAGTATACCAGCGCATTGCTGGAGGCCATGTCGCAGGGCCAGAGCTATATAGACGCCAGCAACCTGGCCAGGGCCTTTGCCGACCAGGGCAGGCCCGATGCCGGCAGCCCGCAGTTCCTGCATCTGAAAGACAGTATCTCCAACATCCCTACCTCCAAAGGCGGTACACTGTTCACAGATAAAAGCCGCCTGTTCAATGCAGAGGCCCAGTATAATTTTACGCACCTGGTAAAGTTTGCAGAACTGATTGCCGGCCTGAATTACCGTCTTTACCGGTTGGATTCCAAAGGCACCCTGTTCCCGGACAACGACAGCCCTATTGATGTAGCTGAATACAGTGCGTACGCCCATCTCACTAAAAAAGTGATCCGCGAAAAACTAAGCCTGGCAGCTGCTTTCCGCTACGATAAGAATACCCTGTTCGCCAAGCCCCGGGTCACTACCCGGGTATCTGCCGTACTGGAAGTGAACAAGGAAAGTTTTATCCGTTTCTCTTACCAGAACGCCTACAGCTTCCCGTCTAATATACAGTCGCTCCAGAGCACCCCGGTCGATTACAACAGCTTCGCCTCCGGCGGGTCAGACAGGCTGCTCAACGGTGTATACCAGTTCAATAAATACCCGGCCTATACCCTGGAAAGCGTGGATTCTTTCCAGCGCACAAAGAACCCTGCTGATCTGAAACAGTTTAGTTTAAACGACATTAAGCCGCAGTCGGTAGATGCGTTTGAGTTAGGTTATTCCTCGCTCATCGCAGGCCGGGTGCTGATAGATGTGCTGGGTTATTATTCTACCTGGAAAAATTTTATCGGCTATGTAAACGTGGCCAATACGCCGGGTACAGCAGATCCCAATGCCTTCCTGGATCACAGCACTTATATCCAGTATAATATTGCCTATAACGGTGCGGAAAAAGTGAATACCTATGGTTATGCCGCCAGTGTGAGCGTAGACCTGTCGAAACATTTCCTAGCAAAAGTGAATTTCTCGTCCGATTTCCTGAAAAACCGGAACAACAGCCAGGTGAATAACTTTAATACGCCTAACTATAAATTCAATGTGGATTTTGGAAATACCGGCTTTGGTAAGAAGGAAAGATTCTCATTTAATACTACCTTCCGTTACAGACCGGCCTATTTTTACCAGATTGGTTTTGGCAGCGGTACAGTGCCCGCCTCGGCAGTGATTGACGCCCAGGTGAGTTACCGGCTCCTGCAGGCGCATTCCACGATTAAACTGGGAGGAGTAAATCTCACCAATACTTACTACAGAAATGGCTTTGGCAGCCCGGCCATCGGGGGGATGTACTACGTCACCTTCGCTTACAATGTTTTCTGATTTATCTAAATAAAACAACCTGTATATGAAACGGTATCCTATCTGTTGGTTATTGATAACCCTGTTGGCAGCCTGCCAGGGCCCGGAAGTTAAGGAGAAAAACGATTATAAGACCCGGCTGCAGTTTGGCCCGGGCGAAGAAACAAAAATTGCCGAAGCGTTCCTGTCGCTGACCGATAGCAGCAGCATCACCTTAAAGGAAGGCACCTACAAATTTGATAATCTCAGTATCGCCCAGGTGAATCACATTCTCATCCAGGGCGCCGGACCGGATAAAACCATTTTTGATTTTTCCGCCCAGAGCCAGGGTGGGGAAGGCATCCGGGTAACTGATGTAAAGGGCTTTACCATCGACGGTCTTACCCTGCGCGACTCCAAAGGTGACCTGATCAAGATCAACAAAAGCGAAAAGGTGGTAGTTGCCAACGTGCATGCCATCTGGTCTGTTTCCGATTCCACCAGCGGCGGCTACGCCATTTATCCCGTGATGTGCAAAAACGTGCTGGTAGAAAACTGCTACGCACAGGGCGCATCAGATGCGGGCATCTACGTAGGGCAAACCGACAGCGCTGTTGTGCGCAAATGCAAGGCATTTAAAAATGTAGCCGGCTGCGAAATAGAAAACACTTCCCATGCAGAGGTATACGACAATGAGTTCTGGGGCAATACCGCCGGCTTCCTCATTTTTGATCTGCCCGACCTGTCCAAACGTGGAGGCTTTGTAAAAGCGTATAACAATTATATGCATGACAACAACGAAAAGAACTTTGCCAAATCCGGCAGCTTCGGTTCCACCTGGGGCGTAGGTAACGCCGCCCCCGGCAGTGGCGTAGTGATCCTTGCGGCATCCGACATAGAGCTGTACAACAACCGCATCATTAATAATAATTCCAGTGCCATTTCCGTGGTGTCGGGATTTTTTATTGATGAAAAAGCAGGAGGAAAGATCAATGATCATTATTTTCCTATTCCCCGTAATGTGCATATACATGATAATATCATGGAAGTGGGACCTGCATTTCCGCCGGCAGTATTTGAGCATCATACCGGTAAAATACTGGTAGGCATAGAACAGAAACTGAATGCAGATGATCCGTCGAGGAAAAATGCGCGGCTGCCTTTTATTACCTATGATGGCATTACCACCAACATTCTTACAAAGGGCACTGCTGTGAACCCCGATTCGCTTTGCATACAGCAAACAGGTCCTAACTTGTTTGTGAACGTGGATGCTATGAATATGATGTCGAAAAACTGGAAGCCCAGTACCGATATCACGCCTTATGTATGTAAATAGTTTTTTTGTTTAAATTTTTTTAGGGAGATGAGGAAGTCCTGCTTATTTGTGATGTGTTTAATTTTATGGATCGCCGCCACGCAGAGCTGTCAGCAAAAGCCGGCGCCTGCCGCAACGGCCGGGCTGTTCCAGTTTAAACCGAAATTATCTGATTATGGATTCTTTACCGGCGCGCTTAAAACATTGCAGCCGCGTAAAGGCGTGGTGAACTATGAGCTGGTAACGCCATTGTTCACCGATTACACGGTAAAAGACCGCTTTATTGCTTTACCGGAAGGGAAAACAGTGACCTATACAGATCATGGTCCGCTTGATTTCCCCGATTCAACTTTTATTATAAAGAACTTTGCCTACACCAACCCGGCACACGAAAAGATCATGATAGAGACCCGGTTGCTGTTCAAAGACCCGGCAGACCACCAGTGGAAAGTGATGAACTACCTGTGGAACAAGGAACAGCAGGATGCAGAGAAATGGATCCTGGGAAAAAAGATCCCTGTCATTTTCCTGGACGACAAGGGGCGTGAGCATTCCACCATGTACCAGATGCCCAATACGAACGATTGTAAACGCTGTCATATTAACAACAGCGTGCTTACGCCTATAGGGCCCAAAGCGCGTAATCTTAATTTTGTGCGGCGGGGGCAAACCCAGGATCAGCTGCAGCGGTGGGCAGCCAACGGGTTGCTGGCAGGGATGCCTTCACCAGACAAGGTACCGCGCCTGCCGGATTGGAAAGACAGCCTTCACTATACCGTGAATGAGCGCGCCCGCGCTTACCTGGATGTAAACTGTGCGCATTGCCATACCAAAGGCGGCGATGCATTCAATACGGGGTTGTTCCTGGAATATGAGCAAACTGCCCCGGATCACCTGGGCATCATGAAATCGCCCGTATCTGCCGGCGGCGGCGCCGGCGGGCTGGATTACGATGTTATTCCCGGCGATCCGCAGCACTCCATCCTCGCCTACCGCATGAACAGCGTGGAGCCGGGCACCGCGATGCCGGAGCTGGCGCGTACAGTAGTGCATGCAGAAGGAGTAGAGCTGATAAGGCAGTGGATCCGGGGGATGAAATAAAGGCCTTCGGCCTTTGTGCGAACGTTGTCTGACTCAGGATTAAACTGATTAGAATGATTTTCCTGAGTTTTTTAGATTTTTAAAGGATTTTTTGGAAATATAACCGGATATTTTTCCTGGTAATTTTTAAAGGATTTTGGGAGATAAGTAAATATATTATTCGCTTATATCTCCCAAAATCCTTTAAAAATCCAAAGTTATCAAATCAGACTAATCATTCTAATCAGTTTAATCCTGAGTCAGACAAAATCCGCGTAAGGCCGGAGGCCTTACTTACAAGCGCCTTCCACCAGGGGAATGTTATCGAATTTAAGCGCCGCGTTATCGCTGTTGAATATGGGTAAACCCTGGTGATCCACGCTGTCGGCCAGCGCTTCGTAGGCTTCGTGGTCGGATATTTTGAAGATCACCGGGCGGGAACTCTCCACGCCTTCACTGTAGAAAACGTATTTGCCACGGATAATACCGTTGCTGACAATGCCGTTGAACTGGCCGGTGTTTTTATCTTTCTCAAAAAAATTATATACCAGGGTGCCGGTAGCTACACTGTCGTGCATAGTGATCCTGAGCTGGATAGTATCCCTGCCAAGTACTTTCTCGAAGCAATGACCGGATTTTTCTTTTTCCACCACCGGTGGTACTGAATCTTGTACAACATTGGTTTGCTGCTGCCCGCCTTGCTGGTTACAGGATGCAAAGAGGCCTGCGCCAAGCGCCAGTAAAATATAAGGTGTTTTCATATAGTGAAAATAAGGAAAATGGCGCAATTGCTTTGGTACGCACCTTTTTATTTCCCCGGAAAAAATTGTAATTATGTGGCGCCGCCGCCAGGGTGGCGTTATATCTTACAAACAATGAAAAAAAGAAGATCCTTACCGGCCGCTTTGTTTTGCCTGCTGGCCATTGGCGCTACCGCCCAGAATAATGGAAACAACCAGGATGCACTTGCAGTAGCGGCCTGTAAAAAATGTCTGGTAATAGCGGAACAATCACAGCACCGGATCGTGATTGCAGAAGTGTCTTCCGGCAGGGTGATCTGGGAATGGAAACCGGAAAGCTCCAATGTGCAGCCGGCACATGTAAAATGGTTCAGTAATCCCAGCGATGCTAAAATGGTGTACAATAACGGGTACGTGTTAATGAATGCCTCCGGTGGCGGTGTAGCGCTGATCAGGGTGGCTGATAAGAAAACCGTATTCTATGCCTACGCAGGCGGCAACACGCATTCCGCCGAACTGTTGCCCGATGGCAATATTGTAAGCGCTTCCAGCACCGGTAATTACCTGATGGTGTTTAAAACAGATACCCTGCATTACCCCGGCGATGTATATACGAAAAAGATCCCCATCGATTTTGGGCATAACGTAGTATGGGATGCCAAACAACAGCGGTTGTGGTCTGCCGCCAGGGAACATATGCATTCCTTCCGGTACAACTTTAACTGTAATGCTCCGGACCTGGTACAGGATACGGTTTTTTCCCTTCCGGGCACAGAAGCGCATGACCTGTTCCCTGTATATGGCGAAAATAGTTTATGGCTTACCAACACCACCAACGTATACAAGTTTGATCCCGTTACCCTGAAGCTGACGCAGGCTGATGTGGTGCAGGCGAATATTAAAAGCGTCTCCTCTGCAGGGGATGGATTTCCAACCATTGTGGCAAGGCCTAAAGTATCCTGGTGGACAGACGAGGTGATAGACGCCAAAGGCAAGCGCCTGTTCATCCGGAAAGGTTGGAAGATCTACAAAGCAAGATGGGTGGTGCCCAATACATTTAGCTACCCGGCAGGCGATCAGATGCATTTGTGCAGGTAAAACCCTTTAATCTTCGTACTTTTGCGCCAATGCAAAAAGAAAAGTACGCAATAGGTAATATTCTTACCAATCTCAAGATCGATTCACTCAATGAAATGCAGCAGGCATCGGTGAACGCGAACAAGCATCACGATGATGTAATCCTGTTGTCAGCTACCGGTTCCGGTAAAACGCTGGCATTCCTGCTGCCCATCCTGGAACGGCTCGATCCTGCCAATAAAAGCACCCAGGCCCTCATAGTGGTGCCTTCCCGTGAGCTGGCCTTACAGATAGAGAAAGTGTTCAAACAGATGGGCACCGGTTATAAGATCACCGCCTGTTATGGCGGGCACCTGCGGGAAACAGAGGAAAATAACCTGATACAGCCTCCTGCGGTGATTGTGGGTACACCCGGCCGCCTGGGGGATCATATCCGCAGGGGAAATATAACCACCGCGGCCATTGAAACCCTGGTGCTTGATGAATTTGATAAAACCCTGGAACTGGGTTTCCAGGAGGAAGTGTCTTTCATCATAGCGTCACTGCCAAATATAAAAAAGCGGATGCTTACGTCGGCTACGGAATCAGTGGAGATCCCGGGCTTCCTGGCGCTGAACAATCCGGAAAAGCTGGACTTTCTGCCGGAGGAAGGCACTCCTGCCGCCCGCTTAACGATCAAAGAAGTATTATCGCCTGAAAATGATAAGGTAGAGACCCTGTTCCGCCTGATCTGTTACCTTGGCAACCGCTCTACCATTGTGTTCTGTAACCATCGCGAAGCAGTGGAGCGTACCAGCAGAATGTTGTCTGAAAAAAGTATTATCAATACCTTCTATCACGGCGCCATGGAGCAGCGGGAGCGGGATGCCGCCCTCTGCAAGTTCCGCAACGGCTCTGTAAATGTACTCGTTACAACAGACCTGGCCGCCCGTGGGCTGGATATTCCGAATATCCGTTATATTATTCATTTCCACCTGCCGCATACGGAAGACAGCTGGACACACCGCAACGGCCGTACCGCCAGGATGGAAGCCAGCGGAACCGCCATACTCATACTGGCGCCCGACGAAAAACGCATGCCTTACCTGGCAGATGAAGTGATCGAAAATATAGAACTGCCTGCCACCTCTACTATACCCGACAAACCAAAATGGACCACCATTTTTATTGGCGCCGGTAAAAAAGATAAAGTGAATAAAGTAGATATCGTTGGGTTCCTGTCCAAACAGGCGCACCTGAAAAAAGAAGATATCGGCTTAATAGAAGTGAAGGATTTCTTTTCTTTCGCAGCAGTAGTGAAATCGAAAGTGCAGCATGCGCTGGAAGCGGTGAAGAATGAGAAGATCAAGAATAAGAAAGTAAAGATTGATATAGCGAAGTAGGAAATTTTGTAAGATGATTTAAAGAGGCGTCTCAATATGCTGAGGCGCCTTTTTTTTAACTGACGCTATTTTTTAGGAACGACAATACTCTTGCAGTAACAGCCTCCGGTGCATCTTCCTGTACCAGGTGCCTGGCTTCCGGCACCGCTTTGAAAGTAGCGCCTGGAATGCGCCTTGACAGTTCCTTACCACGTTCAACAGGGATCCATTCATCACATTCTCCCCAAAGTATAGTAACCGGGCAACGCATTTCTGCATACCGGTTTTCAATCTCATCTGTATAACGGTCGCTCATCTGGGCAATTTGCCGATAAAAGGCAGCCTGTCCTTCTTTTCCCATCCAGGGCTTCAGGTAATACTGCATTTCTTTTTCCGGAAGCGGACGAAACACGGCGCCCCCGATGTATGCACGAAGTATGGCCTCATGAATGTAGGCCGGCAATCCGGTGAAAACTTCCGGATGATTTTTTGCAGCCTGAACAAATGGTGAGCCGGAAGGGCCTATTGCAACAGGATCTATCAGTGTTAGGGAATGATAGTCATGCTTGTTTAACAGATGCGCACGCAAAGCGGTGGTGCCGCCAAAGTCGTGTGCAACAACGTCTGGTTGTTCCAGGCCCCAATGATCGAGCAGCGCTGCGAACACCTCATTTTGTACGCCTAATGATACATCCTGCTCTTCGTGTTTTTCCGAGCAGCCATATCCCAGGAGGTCAAAATAAAACACGCGGTAATGCTCAGCCAGCCATGGAGCAATCCGCCGCCATACAACGGATGAAAACGGCGTGCCGTGAAGGAGGACTACAGGGCTTCCTTTTCCAATAATGCCAAAGCGGATTTGCTGACCGCGAAAATTAAAAGTATCCGGTGGTTCGGGGAGATAAGATATAGTGGGCATACAATGGTTTTTGGGTGAGGTAATACAGATGCTTTCAGTTCAGGATTGCTGCTCAATTCCCGTACCAATTGAGATAACGGGGCACTTCAGCCCAATCTATTATCGGACGTCCACAATTTGATTATTCGCCAAAAACACCAGATGTTGCTGCTATGCAGCAAATGATTGACATCCCCGTCAGTAATTATACTGGGGCAGCCAGTATTTCCATTCCTTTACATGTTGCCGGATCAAAAAGTATTCAATTACCGGTTGAATTAAGCTATGCCACTGGTGGCATTAAAGCAGATCAGGCGCCAACAGCAGTTGGCTTGGGATGGGTGCTGAATGCAGGTGGGATGATATCCTGTACCGGTTTTCAATGTCATCTGTATAAGGCTACCTATTGGGTAATTTATCGGTAAAAGACGATCCGTCCTTATAATACTCCTGCGTCACCTCGATCACCCCCACAATATTATCATTAAACGCTTCCAGCTCTTCCGCCGGCACCCATAATTCATTGTGAATTTCACCGCCTACATTTTCAACCTTATATCTTTTCAGGAAATCACTATTCACCGAAAACTTAGTGACGAAGCCGGACCCATATGCAGGAACATTCCATTCCACCGATATCTGGATGGCATATGCCTCGTTCATTACGGGGTAAAAAATGGGTTGGTCCGGCCGCCTGGGTGGAAATCTTTTCCAGCCGGATTGCTCAATCAATACCAGCTCATCTGGTCCTACAGGGCGATACAAGGTGGTTAACTCCATTGATAATATTTATCTAATTTTAGAGAACGAATATAGGTAAATGGCAACGAAAACCAAGCTCAGCAAACCGGAAATACCACAATACGTATTAAAAGATTTCCGCCATCTTCACCGCGAAGAGGGCGATACTTCCAGCTTTGGCTATAGTAACCTGGATCCGGCAAAGAAGATTGCCGGTATGGAAATATATTCCAGTGAAGGATTACGGCCGGCAGTAGGGCCTTTAAAATCTGATTTCTACAGGATCAGCATTACACTCAGGGGAAGCGTGGATGTACAGCTGGGACTGGAGCAGTTTAAACACCGGCCTGGTACACTGAGTTTTACCTTTCCCGGGCAGGTGTTCAGTAAAAGCAATATCAGTGCAGATACTTTCGGGTATTATATTTTGTTTGATACAGATTTTTTGCAGGAACTTATCCCGGGAGATGAAGTACCAACAGTGTTTCCTTTCTTCGATTATACAGGCGTACCCTTTATACAGTTAACGGAAACGGAAATAACAGCGGTAGCTGATTTCTGCGGGAAGATCAATGAAGAGCTGCAGCAACACCGGCCGGGATGCGGGAAGGCGGTGAAGATGTATCTGTACCTGCTGCTGCTGGAAGTAAAAAGAAGTTATATGGCGCAACAGCTTCACTTAACGGCTACGGATACACGAAATACATACCTGGTGCCCCGGTTCAAAAAACTGGTAAGCCAGCATTTTCTCTCTAAAAAAAGAGTATCAGATTATGCTTCCATGCTGGGCGTAACTCCTAATCACCTTAACCGCACCGTAAAAGAAGTAACCGGCCGCACTGCTTCAGACGCCATTGCAGAAATGCTGGTGCAGGAAGCCAAAGCAGTGCTGCGGTATACGGATACTTCCGTGGCGGAAATCTCTTACCAGCTTAATTTCAGCGATCCGGCCGGATTTAACCGCTTCTTCCGCGAACAAACCGGGCAAACCCCGCTGGCCTTCCGCAAAAATGCATGATCGGGTTAATACAATGCATAATCCCGGTAGCAGCCTGCACAACTTTCTGCCCCAACTTTGCAGGTATAAATAACAACAATATGTCGGAATCATTTGAAAGTAAGAAAGTAATTATTGCCGGCGGCTCTTCGGGAATAGGACTGGCCACTGCCGCCAAACTGGCCGGGGAAAAAGCGCATGTAACGGTTACCGGCCGTTCTGCAGCACGACTGGCAGATGCGACGAAAATCATTCCCGGTATTCACACCGCAGCGCTGGATAGCGGCAACCGGAAAGACCTTAATGCATTCTTTGATACCAGGGGAAATTTTGACCACCTGGTGATTGCCGTAAGCGGGTCTAAAGGAGCGGGTAAATTTGCAGACCTCCCGTTGGATGAACTGCGGGATGGTTTTGAAGGTAAGTTCTGGCCCCAGCTGAACACCCTCCAGGCAGCGTTGCCTTATGTGAACAAGGGAGGCAGCATTACCCTCATCACTGCTATTTCTGCTATCAGCCGGGCTCCAGGCGTATCCGGGCTGGCTGCCATCAACGGCGCACTGGAGCTGATGATCCCTTCCCTTGCAAAGGAAATACAACCCTTACGCATCAACGCTGTTTCTCCCGGCGTGGTAAATACGCCCTGGTGGGACTTCCTCCCTGCGGACGCCAAAAACGATACCTTCGCAAAGTACGCCGCGCAACTCCCTGTGGGAAGGGTAGGAGAACCGGATGATGTGGCAGACGCCATCCTTTTTCTCATGCGCAATGGCAATGTAACGGGAACGGTAGTACGCTGCGACGGCGGGTTGAGCTTATAGCCTGCTTATACCCGCAATGCCTTCATGGTGCGCTGAAAGGCCTGCTGCAGCAGTTCGTTGCTCAGTGTAAAAGGAATACCCGACATAGTGGCATGATGATCCAGGTGGAATTTAACAAGCGTGTAAAAAGGACCATAGGCAATAGCCCAGAATACTTCACGCGGCAGGCTTACTATCTCGCCTTTTTCTACGGCATTGGCCACAAACTGCTGCATGGCCCTCTTGAAAACAACTTCCGGCGCATCATCCTGCTTTTTTATCAGCGGGGAATTGCGGAACTGTTCCGAGAAATGGAACTGCAGCGGGTACTTAAGAATATAGGCATACCTGTTTTGCCATTGCAGCCATAAGCCGGCTTCAAAGTCCATGGCTGGGTCAAAACCCGCCATGGTATGTTCCACAAAGGTTTCCACCACTGCTGCGTATAACTGGTTCAGCAGGTCTTCCCGGTTCCTGAAATAAATATAAATGGTAGACACGGAAATATTGGCTGCCCTGGCAAGTTTATGCATGCTCAATCCGTCAAAGCCTTCATGAACAATCATTTCTATGGCCTTTTCCCCGGATGGTCCATTCTTTATTTTCATCTTTTGCACGCATGGGGCAAAGATAAAAGAATGATTGTTCTTTTAAAATTTTACGGCAAATTATTTCAGATGAGTCAGGGAGCTGCCTGCGGGCAGTTCATACGGGTCTTTACCTGCTTCGAAGATCCTGGCGCTGAGCGTACCTTCCAGCGTTAAAGCATCGCCATGTGCATAGATCCAGCTGCCTTCCCTTAACCCCAGCACCGGCGTCGTGTTTTGTGTATGATATTCCCTGATACGTGTTTCGCGCGTTTCTCCCATATGTTGTGAGCCCGGCTGAGGATCCAGGTAATGCGGGTTAAGGTTAAAAGGGATCAGGCCCATTGTTTCAAAGCTGGGCGGATATACAATGGGCATATCGTTGGTATTTTGCATGGTAACCCCGCCAATGTTGCTGCCTGCACTGCATCCCATGTATGGGGCGCCATTGTTTACCGCATCACGGAGCAGGGACATCAGTCCCGCTTCATGTAATTGTTTCACCAGCAGAAAGGTGTTGCCGCCTCCTGTAAAAAAACCTTTGGCGTTCTTAATGACTGCAGCCGGATCGCTGAAGGTATGCAGGCCGCGCACACGGATGCCTGCTTCTCCAAAGGCCTCCGCGGCCCTGCTGGTATAATCGTTGTGCGAAATGCCACCCGGGCGGGCAAACGGAACAAACACAATCTCGTCTACGCCGGCATACAATGTTTTCATCGCCGGTTGCAGGTATGCCAGGTAGGTTTGGCCAAACAAAGTAGAAGTGCTCGCCAGTATAAAATGCTTCATATTTTTTAAAATTAAGCAAAGGTAAAACTAATCTTCTTCCGGCAGCTGCTCATGATCCAGGAACAGGGAGCGGCAGTTTTCCGGCAGTGAACCTGCAGGCATTACCATATGTTATTCCGCTGGCGCAATAGCTGTAGTGGCAATAGTATCCGTTGTTACCTTTTTTCCCGGGAGATGGGAAAGGTATGCTGCCTGCTGTAAATAACAAACAAAAGAACATTTGTTCCTGGTTGGTGAGCGGCATAAAATAAAAAGATAAGGCACAGGGGCCATCCCCGGCGGATTTAAATGTTTTTTTTACGGTTTTAATTGTAAATGTGACAATTATTTTGTTCTTTTGAATTACCGCAGCAAAACAGTGCTGTGATACTTGATTTTTAAAACCTCGTTATGAAGAAGAAATATCGTTATATCCGTACGGGTATCCTTGGTATGTTGCTTTCCACGCAAGCTTTACAGGCGCAGAATACAGTGACCTTTCGTCCGGATGCGCCCACTCAGACCATTGACCGCAATATCTATGGCCACTTCGCAGAACATCTGGGAAATTGTATCTATGGCGGGTTTTATGTGGGAGATACCTCACACATCCCTAATACAAACGGCGTACGTAAAGATGTAATTGCCGCATTGCGCAAAATGAAGATCCCTAATCTCCGCTGGCCGGGCGGCTGCTTTGCAGACACCTACCATTGGAAAGACGGGATTGGCCCAAAGGATAAAAGACCAACCATTGTAAATACCTGGTGGGGAAATGTAACCGAAGATAATAGTTTTGGTACGCACGACTTCCTCAACATGTGCGAAGAACTGGGAGCAGAGCCTTACCTGTCCGGCAACGTGGGCAGCGGTACTGCGCAGGAACTGGCCGATTGGGTACAGTATGCCAACTTTCCCGGTAAAAGCCCTATGTCCGATCTGCGTCAGCAGAACGGCCGCAAGGAGCCCTGGAAAGTACGTTACTGGGGTGTGGGCAACGAAGCCTGGGGCTGCGGTGGTAATATGCGGCCGGAGTACTATGCCGACCTTTATCGCAAGTTTGCCACTTTCATGCAGGGCAACCGCCTGTTCCGTATCGCCTCCGGCGCCAGCGATGGTGATTACAACTGGACGGAAGTGCTGATGAAGAATATCCCTGCAAACCTGCTGGATGGTGTGGCGCTGCACCACTATTCAACGGTTGAATGGAACCATAAAGGCGATGCGGTGGATTTTACCGAAAAACAATATTTCGCTACCATGAAATCGGCCCTGCTGATGGATACACTGATCCGCAGGCATACGGCTATCATGGATAAATACGACCCGAAGAAAAAAATAGCGCTCCTGGTAGACGAATGGGGCGGATGGTATAACGTAGAGAAAGGAACGAATCCCGGTTTCCTGTTCCAGCAAAACACCATGCGCGATGCGATGATTGCAGGCGCCACACTGAATATCTTTAATAATCACTCCGACCGTGTACGCATGGCCAACCTGGCACAGGCTATTAACGTACTGCAATCCGTTATCCTTACTAAAGGAGATGTGATGGTGCTTACGCCAACCTATCATGTAATGGAGATGTATAACGTTCACCAGGATGCTACACTGATTCCCATAGAAATTCACTCCAACGACTATACGTTCGAAAACGAGAAGCTGTCTGCAATTTCCGCCTCTGCTTCCAAAGATAAGAACGGCGTTACGCATATTTCCCTCGTAAATATCGACGCGCATAAAACACAGGAAGTAACGCTGGATACCCATAGCGAAGCCTATAAATCAATCAGCGGTAAATTGCTGGCATCTGCAAAACTGCAGGACTATAACAGCTTTACAAAGCCGGATCTTATTAAACCGGTGGATTTTAAAGGCGCATCGCTTAAAAAGAATACGGTTAGCGTAAAGCTGCCGCCATTTTCCGTAGTAGTGCTGGAATTAAAATAACGGATAGCGGTGGGGTGGTTCTGACCGAACTGGAATCCGGTCTGTATACCACCCGCCGACATTCGTGTTTTTTACCTTGTTAAATAAGTGTCAATATAACATTAATATGAATTCATCCTGGGTAATAGGGGTAGACTATGGTACCGATTCGGTGCGCTCTATCATTGTAGATGTACATAACGGGAATGAAATCGCCTCGGCTGTTTTTTATTACCCGCGCTGGAAAGACGGCCTGTACTGCAATGCAGCCCAGAGTCGCTTCCGCCAGCACCCGCTGGATTATGTAGAAGGACTGGAAACGACCATCCGTCAATGCCTGCAACAGGCAGGGCCCGGCGCTGCCGCCAACATCAAAGCCATTTCAGTGGATACCACCGGTTCCACTCCCGTGGCGGTAGACGAAACAGGTACGCCGCTGGCGCTTACCCCGGCCTTCCGTGAGAACCCCAACGCTATGTTCGTGTTGTGGAAAGACCATACCGCACTGAAAGAAGCCGCCGCTATCAATGCTACGGCCGCTACCTTCGGGGAAAACTACCTCCGCTTTGTGGGAGGGATCTATTCCTCTGAATGGTTCTGGGCCAAACTGCTGCATATTCTGCGTACAGACGAAGCCGTCAGGAATGCTACCTATTCATGGGTAGAGCATTGCGACTGGATACCGTTCCTGCTTTCCGGCGGAAAACATATCAGCCAGCTGAAACGCGGCGTTTGCAGCGCCGGGCATAAAGCGCTGTTTGCAGAAGAATTCGGCGGCCTGCCCCCGGATGCTTTCTTCACCGCTATTGATCCTTTACTGCAGGGATTTACCCAACGGCTCTTTACAAAAACATATACCTCCGGCGAAGCCGCAGGTCATCTTTGCCCCGAATGGGCGGAGAAGTTAGGCCTCCCTACCAGTGTGGTGATAGGCATTGGTGCATTTGATGCGCATATGGGCGCGGTAGGCGGACAAATTGAACCTTACCATCTCAGCAAGGTAATGGGCACTTCCACCTGCGATATGCTGGTGGCGCCCATGGATGAAATGAAACATAAACTGGTGAAAGGTATCTGCGGACAGGTGCCGGGATCTGTGATCCCCGGCATGATGGGCATGGAAGCGGGGCAGTCGGCTTTTGGCGACGCCTATGCCTGGTTCAGCAACGTACTGGCGTGGCCGTTACATCAGCTGCTGCCTTCGTCGTCGCTCATTGATGCGGAAACCGCTGCAAAACTGGCACAGGAAACTTCCGCCAGGCTAATTACGGAACTGGCCAAACAGGCCGCACAGATCCCGCCTGAAGAGCACAGTGAGCTGGGAATCGACTGGCTCAACGGGCGCCGTACACCGGATGCCGACCAGTCGCTGAAAGGTACCCTCACCGGCCTGAACCTGGCTACGGACGCTCCCCGCATTTTCCGCACCGTGGCGGAATCTACCTGCTTTGGCGCCAAAGCCATCGTGGAAAGGTTTGAAAGGGAAGGAGTGCCTGTGAAAGGTTTAATAGGCATCGGCGGCGTAGCCAAAAAATCGGCCTTTATCATGCAGATGATGGCTGATGTGATGAATATGCCTATCCGTATTCACCGCTCC
Organism: Chitinophaga sp. OAE865; assembly: GCF_040546735.1. Lineage (NCBI taxonomy): Bacteria > Pseudomonadati > Bacteroidota > Chitinophagia > Chitinophagales > Chitinophagaceae > Chitinophaga > Chitinophaga sp. OAE865. The sequence continues at coordinate 3,405,694 of NZ_JBEPOF010000001.1, forward strand.
GAACAAACCTGCGCGCTGGGCGCCGCCATGTTCGCAGCTACTGCGGCAGGATTGTTCAGCAGGGTGGAAGACGCCATGGAAGCAATGGGACAGGGGTTTGAAGTGACCTACCACCCCGACGCCCAACGGGCAGGTATATACGAAAGCAGGTACCAGAAGTATAAAGCATTAGGCGCATTTACCTCCGCCATCACTATTGATTAATTCAGTATGCAACAGTATCAACATATCCGGCAGGCGGCATACGAAGCCAATATGCAGCTGCCCGCGCTGGGACTGGTGATCTTCACCTTCGGGAATGTAAGCGCGGCCGACCGGCAGCTGGGCGTGTTTGCCATCAAGCCGAGCGGCGTACCCTATGCGGAGCTATCTCCCGAAAAAATGGTAATCGTGGACTTTGATGGTAAAACAGTTGACGGGCAGTTACGTCCCTCCTCTGACACCCTCACCCACGCCGTATTGTATAAACACTGGGAACATATCGGCGGCATTGTGCATACCCATTCCACCTACGCTACGGCATGGGCACAAAGCCAGCGCGACATTCCCATTTACGGCACCACGCACGCCGATCATAACACTGTGGATATTCCCTGCGCCCCGCCCATGTCGGACGAGATGATTGCCGGCGATTACGAATACCAGACCGGCTTCCAGATCATGAACACACTGGCGGAAAGAGGGTTGTCCTACGAAGAAATTGAAATGATCCTGGTAGGGAACCATGCACCCTTCACCTGGGCAAAAACTCCTGCCAAAGCAGTATATAACAGCGCCGTACTGGAATCGGTGGCTCAAATGGCGTATCTCACTGAGTCGATCAACAATAAAGCACCCCGACTGAAAGATGCGCTGATCCGGAAACATTTTGAACGTAAACATGGCCCCAATTCCTATTACGGGCAATAAACCAAGCAACATGATTAATCTGAAAAATTTCGAGATCTGGTTTGTAACCGGCAGTCAGCACCTGTACGGAGAAGAAACATTGAAACAGGTAGCCGCACACAGCCAGGAAATTGCCGCTTCCCTGAACGGCGATGCACGTATACCCGTTACCGTAGTATATAAACCTACTGTGAAAACACCGGACGAAATCTATGCTGTATGCATGGAAGCAAATGCCGCTCCCAACTGTATAGGCGTAGTTACCTGGATGCATACTTTCTCCCCCGCAAAAATGTGGATCCGTGGCCTGAAAGCATTGTCCAAACCCATCTGCCACCTGCATACACAATTCAACCGCGATATCCCCTGGAGTGAAATTGATATGGACTTTATGAACCTGAACCAGAGCGCGCATGGCGACAGGGAGTTCGGATTCATGATGAGCCGTATGCGTATGAACCGCAAAGTGATAACAGGTCACTGGCAGGACCCTGAAGTACTGGATGAGCTGGGCGCATGGGCAAGAGTTGCCGCCGGCTGGCACGACTGGCAGGGCGCACGTTTTGTACGCTTTGGCGATAATATGCGCTTTGTAGCCGTTACTGACGGGGATAAGGTGGAAGCGGAATCCGTATTCGGGTTCTCCTGCAACACTCACGGTATAGGCGATCTCGTTAGTGTGATCAACGGTATCTCCGATGCGGCTGTAGCCTCCCTCGTAAAAGAATACGGCGACGTATACACGATATCTTCTGCGCTCCTGCAGGACCCCGCCCTGAAAGATGCGGCACGCATTGAGCTTGGCCTGAAAGCCTTCCTGGAAAACGGGAATTTCAAAGGCTTCTCTGATACTTTTGAAGACCTTCACGGCATGGTACAACTGCCGGGCATTGCAGTGCAACGCCTCATGAAAGCAGGTTACGGTTTCGCCGGGGAAGGCGACTGGAAAACAGCTGCGCTGGTGCGGGCCATGAAAGTAATGGGTAGCGGCTTACCCGGTGGAAATTCCTTCATGGAAGATTACACCTATCACTTTGACCCGTCTAATCCAATGGTGCTGGGCTCCCATATGCTGGAGATCTGTGAATCCATTGCCAGCGGCAAGCCATCGTGCGAAAAACACCCACTGGGCATAGGTGGAAAAGCCGACCCTGTACGCCTTGTATTTAATGCTGCTGCCGGACCAGCTATCAACGCTTCCATTGTGGACATGGGCAACCGTTTCCGCCTGCTGGTAAATGAAGTGGAAGCCGTGGAACCGCCACAGGACCTGCCCAAGCTACCAGTGGCCCGCGTGCTCTGGAAGCCATACCCTGATATGAAAAAAGGCTGCACCGCCTGGATCCTCGCAGGTGGCGCACACCATACCTGCTACAGCCAGAACCTTACCTCCGCACATATGCAGGACTTTGCAGAGATGGCAGGTATTGAACTGGCACTGATAGGAAAGCATACCGACCTGCGCGAGTTCAAAAATGAGCTGCGCTGGAACGATGTTGCTTTTAAATAATTCCAACTGCCGGCGGGCGCTTCAGTCACATCTGAAATGCCTGCCGGTTGCTTTATCATCAGCCAACTTCTTAAAGCAAAAGATAATAAACTGCCCGTTATGCAAAACATCCTTTCCACCGGCGATATACTCGTCTTCATTACTTATTTTATCGTGGTTGCCGTATATGGCTACTGGATATACAGGAAGAAAAAGAAGCAGCATACAGATACCAAAGACTTCTTCCTGGCAGAAGGTTCCCTTACCTGGTGGGCAATCGGTGCTTCACTGATTGCATCAAATATTTCTGCGGAGCAGTTTATCGGCATGAGCGGCGATGGCTACTTTGTTGGTATTGCTGTTGCCGCCTATGAATGGATCGCCGCTATTGCCCTTATCATCATTGCAGTCTGGTTTATTCCCATCTACCTGAAGAATAAGATCTATACCATGCCGCAGTTCCTGAAAACGCGTTACAACGAAACAGTGGCGCTGATCATGGCTATTTTCTGGTTATTCCTCTACGTGTTTGTTAATCTCACCTCTATCCTCTACCTCGGCGCATTGGCCATCAATGGCCTGCTGGGAGGAGAGTACCTGCATGTGGTGATGATTGCGCTTTCTGTATTTGCCATCATTATTACGCTTGGCGGTATGAAAGTGATCGGTTATACAGATGTGATCCAGGTAGGAGTATTGATCATTGGGGGATTGGCCACTACTTACATGGCCTTAACGCTGGTAAGTGAGAAGTTTGGCCTGGGCCACAATGCGCTTGCTGGTTTTGGCGCCCTCATGAAAGATGCGCCGGATCATTTTCACATGATCCTTGCAAAGCCGGATGCCACTTCTTCACAGGAATACATCAATAAGTACCTGGTGCTCCCCGGTATCCTGATGTATGCCGCCGGCCAGTGGATCGTGAACCTCAACTACTGGGGTTGTAACCAGTATATTACGCAACGTGCATTGGGTGCGGATCTGCAAACAGCCCGCAACGGTATCCTCTTTGCAGGCTTGCTGAAAATCATGATGCCTATCATTGTAATGCTGCCGGGTATTGCTGCGTATGTATTGCAGAAGAATGGCCACCTGCCTAACCTGGCCAGCAAAGACGGCGCCTACACCGCTATTCTCGGATTCCTGCCATCAGGATTGAAGGGCTTGTCTATCGCCGCTTTAACAGCCGCTATCGTAGCCTCTCTTGCGGGCAAGGCCAATAGTATCTCTACTATCTTTACACTCGACGTATACCGTAAATATATTAAGAAGGATGCCTCTGAAGCAAAGCTGGTGTGGACCGGTCGCATCACCGTTGTTGCCGCCATGTTGCTGGGCATCCTCTTTACCTGGAACGACCTGCTGGGCATTGGTGGTGAAGGTGGATTTACTTTTATCCAGAAATATACCGGCTTTATCAGCCCGGGCGTATTCGCCATGTTCCTGCTGGGAATGTTCTGGAAACGTACTACCGGCGCTGCTGCTGTAGCGGGTATCATTACAGGTTTCACACTTTGTGTATTCTTTAACCAGTTTGCACCAGCTGTACTTGGCCATGAAACAATTTTCTATACCGCTTACCCCAATGGTAAAGGCGGTTATGAAATTCCTTTCCTCATCTGTATGGGACTGGCCTTTATGTTCACCATGATAGTGATGATCGCCATCAGCTTTGCAGGACCAAAAGTGAACCCGAAAGCCTTTGTACTGGATAAATCAATGTTTAAGATCAGCCCGGCCACTACCGTGATGATTGTAATAACACTGCTGCTCTTATCCGCGTTGTACATCCGCTTCTGGTAACGCGAGTTTCGTCTGACTCAGGATTAAACTGATTACGCTGATTACGCTGATTTTATTTTTTTAGATTTACCTTGATTTATTTCTATTGTTTTAATAAAAATTTCCTGAAATCATCTAAAATCCAAAATAATAAAATCAGCGTAATCAGTTTAATCCTGAGTCAGACAAAATCCGCTACAATAAATTATTATTATGAGAAGATATTCACAGCAGACCCGGTTATTATTTGCCGTTGACTGTATCATATTTGGATTCGATGGACAGGAACTGAAACTGCTGCTGATACAGAGGGGATTTGAGCCCTGCAAGGGTCAGTGGAGCCTGGTAGGCGGATTTATCCAGGAAGAGGAAAGCGCCGAAGATGCTGCCAGCAGGGTACTGAAAAACCTCAGCGGACTGGATGGTATTTATATGGAACAGCTCCATACCTTCAGTTCCCCTTCCCGCGATACGGTGGAACGCACCGTATCAGTGGCCTACACAGCCCTGATCGATATTCAGAAATACAAACAGCAACTGAATGAAGATTTCCATGCAGTATGGTTCCCGATCAACCATCACCCGGAACTCATTTTTGATCATAAGGCCATGGTAGATCTTGCAAAGGAGAAACTGCGCTATAAAGCGGCATTGCATCCGCTGCTGCTGGAACTGTTGCCGGGGAAATTCACTATCCCGCAGTTACAGCACCTCTACGAATCTGTGTATAATATTTCTTTTGATAAAGGTAATTTCAGCCGCAAGATCCTGTCTACCAAGCTGCTGGTAAAGCTCACCGACAAGGATAAACTAAGCTCCAAGAAAGGCGCTTTTTATTATAAGATAGACCGGAAAAAATACAACGCCAATTTCCACGCCTTCCTGAACTTTGTTCCGGATCCGCATATGCTGCAACATAACGGCGCTGCAGTCTGAATCAAAAAAACGGTATAATCATATATGAGAACACAACGTTTTATCACGGCGCTGGCCCTGCTCGGGGGCGTATATACTACCCCGTTAGCAGCGCAGCAACCGTTGAATTTTACTGTAAAGGCCGGCGAGGTGAAAACGCCGGTATCGCCCAACATGTGGGGTATTTTCTTTGAAGACATCAATCTTAGTGCAGATGGAGGTATTTATGCGGAGCTGGTAAAGAACCGTTCTTTTGAGTTCAGCTCTCCGCTTATGGGATGGAGCATACCAAAAGACGCTGTATCCAACGGGCAGATAGTGGTGGTTAACCGTAAAGAAGACCATCCTTCCAATCCCCGCTTTGCAAGGATAACGATGCCGGATACACGCAATTTTGAGATCGTGAATGAGGGTTTCCGTGGTATGGGGATCAAAGCAGGGGAACAATACAACTTTTCCGTTTATGCCCGCCAGCAGGAGGGCGCTGTAAAGCTTACTGTGACCCTGCTGGATGATGCAGGCAAAGCCATTGGCAGCGCTACTGTAACACCGCAAGGCAGCAACTGGCAGCAATACAAGGCCAGTTTCACCGCTAATGCTACTGTACCAAAAGGAAAGCTGAAAGTGGCTTTCGATGGCAACGGTGTAATAGATGTTGACATGATCTCCCTGTTCCCTCAGCATACCTGGAAGGAACGGAGCAACGGGTTGCGAGCCGACCTGGTGCAACTGCTGGCCGACCTGCACCCGGGTTTCCTGCGCTTTCCCGGCGGCTGTATTGTAGAAGGGCGTGAGCTGACGAACCGCTACCAGTGGAAAAAAACAGTAGGAGACGTGAATGATCGCGAAGTGATCATGAACCGGTGGAACAATGAATTTGCACACCGCGCTACACCGGATTATTTCCAGTCGTTCGGACTTGGCTTCTTTGAATATTTCCAGCTGGCGGAAGATATAGGCGCTTCTCCTTTGCCTATCCTCAACTGTGGCATGGCCTGCCAGTTCAACAGTGCAGAGGTGGTTGCTGTGAATGAACTGGATCCTTATATCCAGGACGCACTGGACCTGATTGAATTTGCTAACGGGGACGTAAGTACGAAATGGGGCGCCCTGCGTGCAAAAATGGGACATCCTGCGCCTTTCAACCTGAAAATGATGGGTGTAGGTAATGAGCAGTGGGGACCGCAATACGTAGAGCGTTATACAGCGTTTGCAAAGGCCATAAAGAATAAATACCCGGAGATTAAACTGGTGAATAGTCTTGGCCCCGGCCCCGACGGTGATAAATTTACTTTCCTCAACGATACCCTCCGTAAGCTGAATGCGGACATTCTTGACGAGCATTACTACAGCTCTCCCGAGTGGTTCTTCCGCAATGCGGCCCGTTATGATTCCTACGACCGTAAAGGCCCTAAGATCTTTGCCGGCGAGTATGCCGCACACAGCAAGGGAGTAGGCAATGGTGATAATAAGAACAGCTGGTTGTGCGCATTGGCGGAAGCCGCCTTTATGACCGGCCTGGAACGTAATACCGATGTAGTGGTAATGGCATCCTATGCACCGCTGCTGGCGCATGTGGATGGATGGCAGTGGACACCGGACCTTATCTGGTTTGATAACCTGCGCTCCTATGGTACGCCTAATTACTATGTACAAAAACTTTACGGCAACCACAAAGGCACAGCTGTAGTACCTATACTAAAAGGTAACGAGTTCATCAGCGGGCAGGACAGCGTATATGCGTCTACGGTAGTAGATAATGCCACCGGTGAACTGATCATTAAACTGGTGAATGCGGCAGCTACTCCCAAACCGGTGACGGTAGCCGTTCAAGGGGTGAAAGGGCTGGCGGCCAATGGCCGCCTGATTACCCTGGGCAGCGACAGCCTGCTGGGGCTTAATTCACTGGATCAGCCTACCCGCATTTCCCCGCAGGAGAAAAGTATTGCGATCAAAGGAAAAACGATCCGTACAGAAATGGCGCCCTGGTCATTCTATGTGATCCGCGCAAAAATAAATAAATAGTCACCTGACAGGTATGTACCGGCGGCAGGAAAATTTTCCTGCCGCCGTTTTTTTTGGGTAAAAAAAGACGCATGAAACAGGTATTATGCTTGATATTGTTTTTTTGCTGCCGGCATAGCCAGGCCCAGTTTGTTCATGACCCGGTAATGATCCGCCAGGATAGTACCTGGTATTTGTTTTGCACCGGGAATGGGATCACGGTGTATTCATCTCCCGATATGAAGAACTGGCAACAGCAACCACCGGTATTTGCTACTCCTCCTTCCTGGACAAAGGCCGCCGTTGCCGGTTTTAAAGGGCATACCTGGGCGCCGGACATCAGTTATCATAACGGGTGGTATTATCTGTATTATGCGGTTTCCGCCTTTGGTAAAAATACATCTGCCATCGGGGTGGCGGTTAACAGGACGTTGGATCCGCGATCGTGTGATTTTAAATGGATCGATAAAGGTATGGTGATACAATCCGTTCCCGGCAGGGATAACTGGAATGCTATTGATCCCGCATTAACCAGGGATGATAATGGGGTGCCGTGGCTGAGTTTCGGTTCTTTCTGGGGAGGCATCAAAATGTTTAAGCTGGATACCACGGCTACGCGCCCGGCGGTACCGGAAGTATGGTATACATTGGCTGCGCGCCACCGTGATGAGGCACTTGCAGATTCCCTACCGGGAAATGGGGCCATTGAAGCGCCTTTTATCTATAAGAAAAACGGGTACTATTATCTTTTTGTGTCGTTCGACTATTGCTGCCGGGGCGAAAAGAGCACGTATAAAATAATGGTAGGCAGGGCTGCACAGTTACAGGGGCCTTATACAGATAAAGATAACCGGCGTATGACAGAGGGGGGCGGCACATTGGTGTTGGCTGGAGATGACCGCTGGCACGGAGTTGGGCATAACGCGGTAATGGGGTATAACGGGAACGACTATCTTGTTTTTCACGGGTATGATGCGGGCAACCGGGGTAAACCAACGCTGAGGGTAGAACTGTTGCAATGGGAAAATAGCTGGCCGGTTGTAAAACAGGTGTTAGCGGAAACTACCCGCTAACACCTGTAGTGTTTATTCTTTTATCATTCTGCATCCGTATAATGGGCCTGCGCTGTTATTGGCTTTAGGCACGAAGCGGATGTTCACGCTTTGTTTTCCTTTGGTAAGATGCTCCGGAATAGCGTATGAAACAGGATAGAAGCGGCTCTCTTTAAATTTGTTGAGATCTTCGGTAGCAATGGTAGTGCCATCTACAATGATATCAAAGGTGCGGCCCCGGTTATCCATGCCCCAGTAGGTGCATTGCAGTGAATGACGGGAGTTGGGATCTACCTTCATGTTAAAGGAGAAATATCCTCCGGGCCAGGCGATACGCCATTTACGTCCATGTTCCTCTTCTGTGCCGGTTTTTTCACCGGTAAATTCATGATCCCTTTCAGGTTGCATTTCACCGGGGCGCAGAATATCTGTAGTACGTGCATCCAGTTCCTGCTGGGCTTTTTTCGCAGCAGCGTATTTCACCTGCTGTTCCTGCCAGCTTTGCGGGGTAAATACATCCCAGTATACGGTGTAGTATTCATTGCGGGTTTGATAAAAAGGAGTGAGCGTTACATCCTTTGGCTGCGCGGTACCTGCGGTGCGGAAGATGAGCGAGTTAGGATCTTCCGTCCGGCTGATCCACGTAGCGGGTTGCCGGTTAGCTGCTACCAGTACAGGAACGCCGCTTACAGGGTCGGGTTCTTTTTCTCCCAGGATGCCGGACAATAATACCGGGCCATAGAATAATGCCTGCCTGTTGGGATTGTCAGGGAGGGCTTCTGTGTATACATCTGCCGGCAGGGTAAGCGTTACCTGGTCGTTGTTCTTCCAGTTGCGGGTAACAGAGAGGTAGCCGCTTTCATCTGTCTGCAGTGGTTGTTCCGTACCATTTACCCGGAGAATCATACCTGCCCTGGCCCATGCCGGTTTGCGGACACGCATGGTGAATGGCGCTGCTTTCTTTGTGCTAACGGTGAGGGTTATACGATTATCTGCAGGCAGTTTGTTTTCCTGTTTTATAGTAACGCCTTTCTCTTTCCATTCCAGTACGGAAGGGATAAACAGGTTTACGAACAGGCTGCCGTCGGCGCCGCGATAGTAAATACTTTCCCCGTATTTCACATGATTTTCCATGCCTGATCCCACGCAGCAGGTGAAGGTTTCAAACTCATCGCTGTATTCTTTATGACCTCCCATACGGAGCGGCACAAAATAACACATCATACCGGTTTCGTGGTGTTGCGAGGCGAGGATATGATTGTATAATGCTTTCTCGTAGTAGTCCATCAGGCGTGCCTGCGGATCCAGTGCAAACAGGTGCCTGGTAAGTTTAAGCATGTTATAGGTATTGCATGTTTCGGTAGTATTGTCGGTGAGCGCTTCATTGAGCTGTCTTGCGGGACCGAAGTATTCATAGTTGCTGTTGCCCCCGTTTGCGTAGGAGTGGTCCCTGGTAACTACTTCCCAGAAGTATTTTGCGATAGCGGCATCTTTGGGATCTTTATTCAGCTCATACCTGCGGATGCTGGCAATGGCTTTAGGGATCTGGGTGTTGGAGTGCTTTCCCGGAAGTATATCTTTCCCTATAGCCAGGGAATCCAGGATGCGTTTATCATAAAAGCGATAGGAGAGGTCCAGGTATTTTTTATCGCCGCTTAAAGCGTAGGTATTTACCAGTGTTTCCGCCATGCCCCCGTATTCGCAGATCAGCATTTTCTGCATTTGTTCTTCCGACAGGTTTTTGATCACGTTGCCGGTCCAGTCGGCGATACCTTTATTTACCTGCAGCGCTTCCGCATTGTTGCAGTACAGCCATGCGTCCAGCAGGCCGGCCATGATTTTGTGCACGGTATACCAGGGCGACCAGCCGCCGTTCAGGTCGAAGCCCCGGGAACGGATATCGCCGGCAGCAATTTCAGACCAGAGTTTATCATCATTGGGGAAAGCGCCTATATAACCATTGTGGCGGTTCTGCTGGCACAGCGCCAGCTCACTGACCAGGTAGGCCACCCGGTTGAGATAGGCTGTATCTTTAGTGGCGGCATATTGCATGGAGCAGGCCGACAGGTAATGTCCCATGGTATGGCCTGCAAGGCCGCCCGTTTCCCATCCGCCATATTGTTTGCCTTTTGCAGGCAGCCCGGCATTGGTGCGGAAGGCAGATAACAGCCGGTCGGGATCTATCTTTAACAGGTACCTGGCATCCGCCTGCATCGCTGTTTTAAATGGGCTCTCCAGGAGGGTGACATCTGTTATCGGGAACGGGTATGCTTTTATGGTAGCAGCCGGCAGCACTTTCATCTTTTTTTCTTTCCATTCCGGCACATAGGATTGAGCGTGGGCGCTATAGTACAGCTGGAGGCTGCCTGCCAGCAACAGCCCTGTAGTGATCAGTCTTTTCATTTCATCAGTATTTAACATGCTAAAACTAATCCGCACACCGTATACTTACTTTCCAATTATTGACAGATAGTACACGTATTTTAATCAATAGCGTTTTTAATTGTTCTTGTGACAATAAATTTCAAATAAAAATATTTGACTTTAACGGGATTATCCCGATATTTAGTGACTCTTTTTCACTTAACATCAAAATACGTTATGGACATGAACCTTAAGGCGTTAACCGCTCTCATGATTTCCGGCGGTACCATGCTGGCCTCCTGCAACAATAATACTGCAAAAACAGCCGAAAGCAAGGATTCTACTGCAACAACTGAAACGGCTGTAACAAATGGTCCACGCAGCTTTGGCCAGGCAGATGGCCAGGAAGTGTTGCAATATACCCTGAAGAATGCAAACGGGATGGAAGTAAAGATCCTGAACTATGGCGGTACCATTACGGATATTATCACCCCCGACAAACAGGGAGAGAAAGGCAATGTGGTATTGTCTTACGATTCACTTTCGGGCTATCAGCAGAAAGGTCAGCCGTATTTTGGCGCACTGGTGGGCCGTTATGCCAACCGTATTGCCAATGCAAAGTTTAAACTGGATGGCAAAGAGTACACACTGGCTCCTAACAATAACGGTAACAGTTTGCACGGCGGACTAAAAGGATTTGACAAAGTAGTTTGGGCGGCCACTCCTGCCGGCGACAGCAGCCTGCAACTGGTATATAACAGTAAAGACGGAGAAGAAGGCTACCCTGGTAATCTCCAGGCTACTGTAACGTATACGCTCACGCCAGACAACGCCCTGCAGATCACCTACAAGGCTACCACCGATAAACCAACACCGGTGAACCTTACCAATCATGCTTACTTCAATCTTTCAGCGGGAAAAGACAGCACTATCCTCGGGCATGAGTTGTCTCTGAAGGCAAGTCGCTATACCCCTGTAAATGATAAGCTGATCCCAACCGGTAAACTTGAGCCTGTGAAAGGCACGCCAATGGATTTTACTACTGCTAAAAAGATCGGTGCAGATATAGGTAAAGTAAAAGGAGGCTACGATCACAACTGGGTACTGGACAAACAGGAAGGCGTACTGGAAACAGTAGCTACGCTGTATGACCCTACCAGTGGCCGTTACATGGAAGTAGCCACCACTCAGCCGGGTATCCAGTTCTATACCGGCAACTTCCTGGATGGTACGCTTACCAACACCCGTAACGGGCAGAAATATGTGCAGAATGCCGCTCTTTGCCTGGAAACACAACACTTCCCTGATTCTCCCAACCAGCCGTCTTTCCCGAATGTGATCCTGAAACCAGGTGACACATTTTCGCAGACAACTGTGTATAAGTTTTCAGTGAAGTAACTCGCTTACCGCCTTCGGCGGCGCGCGAAGTTTGTCTGACTCGGGATTAAACTGATTACGCTGATTACACTGATTTTATTTTTGAGATTTAGTAAATGATTAAGGGAGATAAAAGCGGGTATTGCTTTTATCTCCCTTAATTTTTTATTAATTCAATCCTTTAAAAATCCAAAAGATAAAATCAGTGTAATCAGCGTAATCAGTTTAATCCTGAGTCAGACAAACTCCGCGCGCCGCCGAAGGCGGCCCACCACTAATAGTTAGGGTTCTGCACGAGGATGCCTTTACTTCGATCGATCTCCTGCTGAGGCATCGGGAAGTAGTAGTTTTTGGGTTTGTTGAATTTCCGTGGCGCCCCGCCCCTGGTGATCACGGTACCGTTATACGCCAGCTTGGGTTTTTTGTACAGCTCCACGATATCCACCAGGTTGGCTTTGTCCCAGCGCAGCAGATCCTGGTGCCTTTCATTTTCCCCGCATAGTTCCACCCTGCGTTCATGCATCAGTGCGGCCATACCGGCATTGGTAACAGCAGGCAAAGTAGCTGAAGCACGTTTGCGGATGGCATTGATCTCCGCATCACCGGCGCCTGGTCCGTTTAGGCGGATCTTTGCTTCTGCTACCAGCAGGTAAATATCTGCTGCGCGCATCAGCGGTGTTTTAAGAGAGTAATCCAATCCGCCGGAGGGTTTCCAGCTGCAGAATTTCTTGTAGTGATAGCCACTCCAGGAAGCCGCCGCGTCATAGGTGGCAATGCCGGTACCGATGTTGATCTTATCGCCGGGCTGCATGATACAGATGTTTTTACGGGGATCGCCGGCTTCAAATTCATCTACCAGTCCTTTGGTAGGGTAGAAGAAACTCCATCCGTTCCAGTTGCGCGGAGCATGATAGGTAATGAAATCGGAGTAGCCATTTCCATCTACTGTTTGAACGGCCAGTAACATTTCCGGGTTATTGCCGGTGGCTACGCTGAAATTATCCGCATAGTTAGTCGCCAGTTTATAGTTAGCATTGCTAATTACTTTGTTGCCGTATTCAATGGCTTTGTCCAGCTTGGCCCAGTTCATATACAGTTTACAAAGCAGGCCCCATGCAGTGCCTTTGCTTACGCGGCCTTTATTGGCATCATCATAGCTTTCGGGCAGCTGATCGGCAGCCGCCAGCAGGTCGCTTTCAATCTGGGCGCGCAGCTCATCTGCCGTTACTTTGGGTTTGTTGTAGGAAGATTTGAGTACATCATCTTCCGTGATAATAGGAGCTTCGCCATAGATCAGCAGCAGGCGCCAGTAAGCGAATGCGCGGAAGAAGTGTGCCTCTCCCAGGCAGCGGTTCTTAATGTCGGCATCCATGCCTGCAATTTTAGGTACATAGATCAGTACATTGTTGGAGCGGTTAATGGTTTCATATTTCCATCTCCAGCCTACTCTTACGCTGTAGGTGGATGCATCATAGGTGAAATCCTCTATCACCCCATCGTAATCATGATCACCGCCGCGCACCTGGTCGTCCGAGCAGTTATCGAACACAAATTCATTAAAGCCGGTATAATCTTCTTCCAGTAAAATATTATAGATACCGGTTACGCCGTCCACAGCATCGCTTTGGTTACGCCAGTAGTTACCGGTACTGTACAATCCCTGGGGAGTTACATCCAGTACGCTTTTACAGCCGGTGAAAAGTAACGTCGTGAGTGCTAATATATATTTGATCCGTTGCATAGTAATTGATTTAAAGTTCCCGTGAATTAAAAGTTGAGGGTAGCGCCAAATGTAAAGGTCCGTGCCTGTGGATAGGCGGCTACGTCTACGCCTCTCTGCCTGTTCCCGTCGGAGGTACCTTTGCTGCCGTCTGAAGAGCCGCTATAGCCCAGTTGCGGGGTCAGGCCGGAATAGCTGGTAAGCATGAACAGGTTTTGTGCGGCTACATATACATGGATATCTGAAATGCCGCTGCGTCCCCATACTTTGGATGGGATGGTGTAGCCAAGTGCTGCATTTCTCAGGGAAAAGTAATCGCCGCTTTCCACGAAACGGTCGGAAGCGCGGTTGTTCTGGTTGGCATTGCCAAGGGTCATTCTGGGCACCGTGTTGCTGGTACCGGCGCCATGCCAGCGGTTCAGCGCATCTGCATAGAGGTTGTATGGATAGTTGGCATCCATTCCCTGCATTTTATCGGCGTTGTAAAGTTTTACGCCGCCTACACCGGCAAAGGAGAGGCTCAGGTCAAAGCCTTTATAGCCTGCGCTGGCCTGTATGCCATATACCACTTTAGGATTGGGGCTGCCCAGGTTTACGCGGTCTTTATCATTTACCATGTTATCGCCATTGGTATCCAGGAAGCGTACATCGCCTGGTTGGATATTGTCTTTGTTGGGATCTTTACTGATGTTGGGATCGTTATTGATCTCGTCCATCGTTTGGTAAATACCGCCTGTTTTCCAGCCATAGAAAGAAGCCAGTGGCTGACCCACATAGGTGCGGGAAATTTCCTGTCCCTGCCTGCCATAGGGGGTAGAGCCGATATAGGAAGAAGGGTCGTATAATTTAGTGACTTCATTTTTGATGAAGGAAGCGTTGGCGCTTACATTATAATGGAACTTATCGTTGCCGCCCTGGTAGCCTACTTCTATTTCCCAGCCCTTGTTGTTTAACTGGCCGAGGTTCCGGTCGGGGATAGCGGAGGTGCCATGCAGATCCATTTCAGGAGCTGGAACCAGCATATCGTTGGTATTTTTATTAAACCAGGTGATGGTGGCATTCAGTTTATCATGGAAGAACCCTGCTTCCAGGCTGATGTTGGTCATTTCGGCTTTTTCCCAGGTGATATCCGGGTTGGCCAGCCTGGAGTTCCAGATGCCGGTGTACGAGGTTTCCCCGAAATTATAGCGGCGGTCTTTATTGATCTGTGCGAGGTACTGGAATTCGGTAACATTCTGGTTACCCAGTTGTCCCCAGCCACCTGTTATTTTGAGGTTGCTGATTGCTTTGACATTGTCTTTGAAGAAGCTTTCATCGGAGATACGCCAGCCTGCGGAGAAGGCGGGGAAATAGCCCCAGCGCTGGTCTGGTGCAAACCTGGAGGATCCGTCGGCGCGGAAGGTAACGGTGAGCAGGTATTTATCTTTAAAGCCGTAGAAACCCCTGATAAACCCGGAGGCGATGGCATTGGCATTAAAGTAATTACCTTTTGCATCGTGGATGTCGTTACCATTGCTTAGTACCAGCTGGTCTTTTGATTCATCATTATATCCCCATCTTTCCGCCTGGTTCCAGGACCCGTTATAGGTTTGCTGGGAGTAGCCTCCGGTAACGGTGATGTGATGTATGTTCGACAGCACTTTGTTATAGGTGAGGAATATTTCACTCAGCTGGCTGTTGTAGCTTTCATTGCGGGTAAAAAGTTCAGCATGATCGCGGGCCCTGGTTTGGTCAAGGACTTTCGGGTTGAAGCCGAACTGGTTTACCAGGCTGCCATCGAAACCATAATTAGCGCGGAGGGAAAGTCCATCCATGATCTCCACTTCGGCATATACGCTGGCCAGCATGCGGTAGTTTTTGGTCCAGGTGTCGGTGGTTTCAGCAGTATATACGGGGTTATTGATATCGCCCAGTTCATTGCTGGCTTTAGAGCTGCCCCAGCTGCCATCGGGGTTGTGAACGGGGATAGCGGGGTTAAAGCGCAGCGCGCTGAAAATAAGACCGGTTTGCGAAGAATAGGTATCGGGTCCGCTGTTTTGTTTATAGGTAAGCTGCAGGTTTTCGCCCACTTTTACACGCTTGCCCAGTTTATGTTCTGAGTTGATGCGTACGGAATATCTTTTGAAGTAGGAGTTGGTGATGATGCCATCTTCATTATAGTAACCTGCGCTGAACATATAATTGGAAGTATTGTTACCGCCCCGCAGGTTCACATCTGCATTGGTGATATGCCCGGTGCCAAACAGTGCGCGTTGCCAGTCGGTGCGCTGGGTAGCATAGTACGGATCCTGCCATACAGCCTCTATAGGTACTCCATCGTTGGTATAGCGTTCCTGTTTCAGTTTTACCAGATCGGGAGCGGTGAGCAGCGACACATAGTGTGAGACGTTGGAAATGCCGCGGTATACATTCACCGATGCCTTCAGTTTTTCGCCATAATTACCCTTCTTGGTGGTAATGATCACCACGCCGTTAGCGGCGCGGGTGCCATAGATAGCAGAAGAGGAGGCGTCTTTAAGTATTTCCATGGAGGCGATGTCGTTGGGGCTTACATCGGCCAGGCCGCCTGCGGGCACGCCGTCAATAATGATCAGCGGGTCGGCATTATTAATGGTGCCGGTACCGCGTATACGGATAGAGGGCGTGCTGCCGGGAGAGGCGTCGGACCGGACTATATCCACGCCTGTAACGCGGCCCTGAATGGCCTGTGCGGCGTCTGATACAGGGAGGTTCTTAATATCTGATCCTTTTACGGAGGCGATGGTACCGGTTACATCGCGGCGGCTCTGCACACCGTAACCTACTACCACTACTTCTCCCAATCCTTTGGTGGCGGCGGCCAGGGCTACATTGATAACTGTTTTGTCGCCGATAGTAACTGTTTGGGGTTCGTACCCTATAAACGAGAACAAAACCGATTTAGCACCCGGTGGTAAAGAAAGGGTATAGTTCCCTTTTGCATCGGTACTGGCGCCGGCAGAGGTGCCGGTTACGATAACATTTACACCAGGCAGACCAGCACCATCTGCCGCCCCGGTAACTTTTCCGGTGAGGGTCTTTTGCGCAAAAGCCACGCTGCTGGCTGCGCATAGAAAGACCATCAGAAAGCATAATTTTCCAATTAATGAGTACCTCATAACAAATGAATAAGACGTGAATTTGAATAAACGTAAATGGAACAGATATACGGCCTGTCTTTATTGTTTTGTAGCCTAATGTTTTTTGGTTGTGATTAAATAAATTTGCTAAATCGTTATTGCACATCTGCCTGCTGCAGGGATCTTATATAATTTACTGCGTCCCTCAAAAAGAGATGAAACAAAGTTGGCTTTTCACATGATCAATATGGCACGTCGTATTGCTTAGTCAGAAAAGGAATTACATATCTACATCACATTGCATTGCATCATTTTCTGCTGGTAAGGTAACGAATTTTGTAAAAGTACGTGTATAGTTTTTTGCCCGGGTATGGTACTGGATTAATTATGTATTAATACTTTGAAAGGCGTAAGGGATACGCTTATGGGGAAAGTAAAGGAGGGGGACTTTTAATAGTCCCCCTGGTTGACATATCATTTAGTAAGAAGGATCGGTGGTGGTTATATTTTCCTTTTGGGAAACAGCAGGACGGTTACTGTTGGCTAAAAAGTACACGGGTATACCAGACAGGGTAATGAATAATCCCGGCCATGTAAATCTTGGTTTATATACAAACAGCAGTCCGCAGAAAGCAATGCCCATTAATATGTATAGCACAGGCAATACGGGGTATCCGAAAGCTTTGTAGGGCCTGTCGGCATCCGGGCGTTTCTTGCGGAGAATAAAGATACCTGCAATGGTAAGCATATAAAAAGCCACCACCACAAAAGAGATCATATCCAGCAGATCGCCGTAACGGCCGCTCAGGCACCATAAGCAGGCCACCACGCATTGGATCCATAATGCAAAAGAAGGCACCGAAGCGTGGTTTAGATGGCCGGCCTTTTTAAAGAACAGGCCATCCTTTGCCATGGTATGATATACGCGGGCCCCGGCCAGTATCAGCCCGTTATTGCAGCCAAATGTGGAGATCATGATCATAACGGCAATAATTATAGTGCCGGTATTTCCAAGTACCGCCTGTGACACGGACACGGCTACACGGTCTTTCGGCGCATGTGCAATCTCTGGTAAAGGGAGTACCGCCAGGTAAGTGATGTTGGTAAGCAGGTAGATAACAGTTACAATGGCTGTTCCCAGGAAAAGACTCAGCCCGATATTCCTTTTAGGGTTTTTTATTTCCCCGCCCACAAAGGCCACATTGTGCCAGGAGTCGCTGCTGAACACCGATCCAACCATGGCCGCCGCAATAGCGCCGAAAGCGGCAATGGTGGTGTAGGATGAAATGCTGCCGTCTGCAGTAAGCGGGTGCAGTTGCCATGCCTGTTGCCAGTTGGCCCGCCATACTTCGGGCTTCACAGCCAGCAGTCCGCAAATGATCAACGCGGCGAGGCTCACCAGCTTCGTAAGTGTAAAGGTGGTTTGAATAGTTTTACCTCCTTCAATTCCACGTGTATTCATATAGGTTAGTAAAACGATCACCCCAATGGAAAGCAGTTGTGCCGCAGTGATATTTAACGCGCCCACAGAAAGCAGCACATTTTCTTCACTGAATGCGGGCAGGAGATAGGCGGTGAATTTTGCAAAGGCCACGCCTACAGCGGCAATGGTAGCTGTTTGTATAACGGTAAAAAAGCTCCAGCCATACAGGAAGGCCGTCATAGGATTATATGCCTCCTTCAGGTATATGTATTGTCCTCCTGCCCTTGGAAACATCCCGCTCAGCTCCCCGTAGCTCAATGCGGCAGTAAGCGTCATGAAGCCGGTGATCAGCCATACCAGCAGCAGCCAGCCTGCGCTTCCGGTATGACGGGTAATATCTGCACTGACAATAAAGATCCCGGAACCGATCATACTGCCGGCCACGATCATCGTAGCATCCAGCAATTTAATGGATGGCTTAAAGGTAGGAGCGTCTGACATAGTAACTATCGTAGTTTGGTTGATTACAGGTTTATCTCCCCTAAAACTACAGTTACTTTGCTGGCAATTCTATTCGCTTTTTGATCAATACTATGCAGATTTTGTTGTAGCCCCGTTTTCGAGCTGTTCATACTCCCGCAGGTAACTGCGGGGCGATTTACGGGTAATGCTTTTAAACACCCGGTTAAAATTTGCAATACTGTTAAAGCCACAGTTATAGGCCACGGTAGCGATACTGTCGTACGAGCCCCCTGCCAGTTTCTTACAGGCTTCATTGATCCGCACCTCGTTCAGGAAGGAAACAAACGTAAGCCGCGTATGCTTTTTGAAATACCGGCAAAATGCCTGCGGCGTCATATGCGCTTCCCGGGCAATATCTTCCAGTTTTATTTCCGCATCATAATGCTGCATAATATAATTGTAGATATACCCGATACGGATACCTTCCTGCTCATTTACTGCAGATAACCTGGATCCTGTGATCAGCGGTTCCAGGTTTTTGATAGTGAGAAAGAAATTGATCAGCTCTACAAATGCGAGGAACTGTGCAATACCCTGCGACTGGTGTATCTTCAACAGCCGGCTGGATATATCCACCACATGCGCCTCCGGGATCTTGAACCCGTTCTGCGACTGATCAATAAAAGATTTTATCTTTTTAAATTCCGGTAAGCCAAACAAGGGCGCCAGCTTGCCTTCAGGGTTGAAGAAAAGCGTGAGGGCCTGCACATTTTTCTTGTTCTTACTCCCGAATGGGGATTCTTCACTTTTTAACACATGCGGCTGGTTGCTCCCGATCCAGTATATTTCATTGGACCAGAAAGTATGCATATTATTCTCCACTATCAATGTGCCATGGCCGTGCTGGATCCAGGTAAGCTGGATTTCTTCATGGCGGTGAAGATGCGGATAGAAAGCCGGCAACCGGTCTTGTTGTGTGATAATGGTTTTATCGTGCGCTACAGGTATTGTAAACTGCAATACTTTCATGTAATTACATTATTCTTTTTTTAACACCTTTAAAGAGATTGTAACCAAATTTAGGTGAAGATATGAGAACAAGTTATTAAAAAACGTTTAAAAACTAACCAATGCCTGGTGTACTTTTAAAAAATATCCGGTGAGCCGGATTATATTAATTGTCCATATTACATTTAATTATAGCGGATCAACACAACTTATGAAATATCAACGATTTCTTTACCTGCTGATTCTATGGAGCCTGCCAACGGGGCTGCTGCTCGCACAGCAAAACAAGCCAACGCCTTACCTGCCTTCACATGCGGAGATATTGCAGCGATACAGGAAAGTACAGCTGCTGGATAGTATTACCCGGAAAACTATTTCCCGGCATAATGTGGACGCCAACTGGCTGCCCGACGGGAAGTCGTTCTGGTACACGGTTACAGGAAAGGACAGTGTTAAAACAGCTTATCTTGTAACAGCTGCCACCGGGAAAAAAGAGCTGATCACTGATACCGCAAAAATTGCGCAACTGGCAAAGAACGAGACCAGGCTGTTGCCGCTGAGACAGCATGAGCCCAGTCGCTGGGAAGGATTTGCCACCGACAGTATTTCGCCGGATAAGCAATGGATAGCCACTACCATAGGCGGCAATGTATATATACGCTCGGCAGCCACCGGAGCGCTTACGCCATTCACAACAGACGGGAAAGCCGATGGCGATTTCTATGGGGCCTTTGCCTGGTCGCCCGACAGCAAATACCTTGTCGGGTACCGCATCCACCCCGTGGAAGATTCCGCGGTGTATTATGTGCTCACTGATGTGCCCGGCACTACCCGCGGGCAATTGCGCTCCCATCCCTACAAACAGCCGGGCGACCCTTTTACCACTTTTGATATGTACCTGTTTACCATGGAAGGGAAAACCACTACCCGGGTGAAAACAGACAGGATCGATTTCTTTGATGCACCGGTGCTGCACTGGCGCAACAAGGACCCGCGCTATTTTCTCTATGAAAAAGTGGACCGTGGCCATCAGCGCTTCCGCGTAATAGAAGTGGATGCCGCCAATGGCAACACCCGCACCATACTGGATGAACAAACACCGACTTTCATTTACGAATCCCGTCTCTATACCCATTACCTCCCGGAAACCGATGAACTGCTCTGGACCTCTGAAAAGGATGGATGGCGGCACATCTACCTGGTGAACACCCTCACCGGTGAGATTAAGAACCAGGTAACAAAAGGCGATTGGGTAGTGAGGGAAATAGACAGTATAGACGCGAAGAAAAGAGAGATATGGTTCAGGGCCGGCGGCAGGAACGCCGGGGAAGACCCTTACTTTGTTCACTACTACCGTACAGACTTTGCAGGAAAGCACCTGCTTGACCTGACACCTGCTGCGGGAAATCACCAGGTATTCTTTTCTCCCGACAGGAAATATTTCATTGACAAATACTCACAGGTAAATGTACCACCCGTGAATGAACTGCGCCGTACGGCCGACGGGAAACTGATCGCCGTGCTGGAAAGGGCAGACGTAAGCGGCTGGAAAGCCACCGGCGTGCCTTTCCCGGTTCCGTTCAGCGCAAAAGGCCGTGATGGCAAAACAGATATCTGGGGTATAATGTGCAGGCCAACAGATTATGATTCCACAAAAATGTACCCGGTAGTGGAAAACATTTATGCCGGTCCGCAGGATGCTTTTGTGCCCAAAAGCTTCATGAGCTATTATAATGATATGCAAAGCCTGGCGGATCTCGGATTTATTGTAGTGCAGATAGATGGTATGGGCACCGCCAACCGTTCAAAGGCATTCCATGATGTATGCTGGAAAAATCTTGCTGATGCAGGGTTCCCCGACCGTATCCTCTGGATCAGGGCGTTGGCTGAAAAATACCCGTTTGTGGATACCTCACGGGTAGGGCTATACG
Source organism: Chitinophaga sp. OAE865 (assembly GCF_040546735.1). Classification (NCBI taxonomy): domain Bacteria; kingdom Pseudomonadati; phylum Bacteroidota; class Chitinophagia; order Chitinophagales; family Chitinophagaceae; genus Chitinophaga; species Chitinophaga sp. OAE865. Next base: position 3,427,207 of record NZ_JBEPOF010000001.1, read on the forward strand.
GAACTTCTGCCGGTGGCCAGAACGCCCTGGGCGGCCTGCTTTTCCACCCGGAGTTTTATAAAGCGGCAGTGGCTTCCTGCGGTTGCCACGATAACCGGGTAGATAAACAATGGTGGAATGAACAGTGGATGGGTTACCCCGTGGGCAAGGAGTATGAAGAACAATCCAATGTAACAAACGCCGGTAAATTACAGGGCCGCCTGCTCCTGATAGTAGGGGAGGCCGATACTAATGTGCCGCCTGAATCTACTTACCGGGTGATCAACGCGCTGATCAAAAAAGGAAAGTCTTTTGAATTCCTGCCGGTGCCCGGCATGGGGCATAGCGACGGTGGTCCTTACGGGCGCATTAAACGCCGTGATTTCTTTGTAAAAAATCTCCTGAATACCAATCCGCCAGACAGAAATATAAACGAGTAAATTATGCCTCTTTTGAAGAAATTATACCCGCTGCTCACCTGCCTGCTGTTGCAGCAGGGCGCAACTATCGCCCAATCGGCAGATAATGACCTGTATCTCCAATCCAGCGAAGTGAATAATATCATGGTGCAGTATGATGCAGATGCCGGTAACCTGCACCGTTTTTATTTTGTAGATAATTCACCGGAGCAGCTTTCCCGCATGACAGCCCTGGTGAAAAGTTACCAGCAACGGCTGGAAGAGCTGAACTATACCAGGCTGAATGTAGGTGCACAGGTAGATTATACGCTCTTCAAACGCCGGCTGTTGCAGGCACAGGAAGAGTTAACACTGGCACAACAGGAAAGTGCGCAGTTAAAAAAGTGGTTTCCCTTTGCAGAGAAGATCTACCAGGTGGAGCAGCACCGGCGCCGCGGGGAAAAACCGGATGCACCGGCGCTGGCTTCACAGCTGAGCGATATGGCAAAGGAAATTGCCCGGAGCAGGCAGCAACTGGAAACAGACAGCTCGCTCACCCTGCCACAGATCCGCAGGGGCATTTCCACTATCAAAGGTTTACGGGAAGCATTAAGCAGCGTGTTCACTTTTTATAATGGGTATGACCCGCTTTTTTCCTGGTGGGTGCCGGCCCCGTACAAACAGGTAGACAGCCTGCTGAAAACCTACAGCGCTACTTTCTACAATAAAGAAAAAAGTACTGCCCGCATGCCGGACGACGGAAGTGGCATTGCTGGCCACCCTATCGGAAGAACGGCGCTGATCAAAGGATTACAGGAGGAAATGATCCCTTACACGCCGGAAGAATTGCTCGCTATTGCCAATAAGGAATTTGCCTGGTGTGATGCTGAAATGGAAAAAGCCACCCGTGAAATGGGATTGGGGACCGACTGGAAGGCCGCTATGGAAAAAGTGAAGAACAGTTATGTGCCCCCGGCAGACCAGCCGGCGGCGATGATGAAACTTTATAATGAGTCAGTGGATTTTATAAAGCAGCACAACCTCATCACCCTGCCGCCACTGGCAGAAGAAACCTGGCGTATGATCATGATGACGCCGGAACGGCAGCTGGTAAATCCCTTCTTCACCGGCGGGGAGGAATTCAGTGTATCCTATCCCGTTAGCAGTATGAGCCACGAAGATAAAATGATGAGTATGCGTGGTAATAACCCGCATTTCTCCAGGGCCACGGTGCATCATGAACTGCTGGCAGGGCATGCCTTGCAGGAATTTATGCAGAACCGTTATAAAACATACCGGCATTTTGAAACCCCGTTCTGGATTGAAGGCTGGGCCCTGTACTGGGAGCGGCTGTTGTGGGACCAGGGATTTGCACAGTCGCCCGAAGACCGTATAGGTATGTTGTTCTGGCGCAAGCACCGCTGCGCACGTATTATCTTCTCTATTAATTATCATACCGGTAAATGGACGCCGCAGCAATGCATTGATTTCCTGGTAGACCGTGTAGGGCATGAGCGGGCCAATGCGGAAGGAGAGGTGCGCCGTTCTTTTGTTGGCGGGTATAGCCCCCTGTACCAGATTGCCTATATGATTGGCGGATTACAGTTTGAAGCCCTGAAGAAGGAGCTGGTAGACAGCGGTAAAATGTCTTTTAAACAATATCATGATGCAGTGCTCAGGGAAAATATGATGCCTATAGAAATGCTCCGGGCTATCCTGTTGAACAAGCCGGTGCCAAAGGATTTTACATCCAGCTGGCGCTTTTATAAGTTATAATCTTACGGGCCGTTGCCATTATAAACGGCGATGGCCCTTTTCTTTTTCTACCTGTTAAAATCAGCAACCTATCTGTTAATTTCCGGGAAGTAATATCCGGCCCTTTTAGATAGATTTGTAATAACAATTGTCAACAATACAATTAAAATAAGTCAACCGGAGTAAGATCTAATATCGCGTCAACGCACGGTGTGCGGGCCTGTAATAGCATATATCAACCAGAATTTTTCAACATTTCTTAAACCTAATCCCATGCAGAAAATTGTCATGGCCTTTATCGCCTTGTTGGCGGTCTTACCATCTGTTGCCCAGAACGTAAAAGTGACCGGCAAAATTACAGATGAAAGAAGCGGGCCACTTCCCGGCGCCTCGGTCAAGATCAAAGGGAACTCCCAGGGGGTAGTTACGGATGATAAAGGGGAATTTTCCCTGGCGGCACCACCCGATGCCACGTTAGAGATCAGTTTTATCGGCTACCTTAAACAGGAACAGAAACTGAAAGGCCGTACCCACCTGAATATTGTGCTTACCGCGCAGAGCGGCGCTCTGGGCGATGTGGTGGTGATCGGCTACCAGGCCGTAAACCGGCGTAAGGCCACTGCGGCTGTTTCCAGCATTAAAGGAAAAGACATTGAGAACATTCCCGCCGGTAGTTTTGAACAACTCCTGCAGGGGCGCATGTCCGGCGTGAATGTGCAGAACTTCACCGGTGAGCCCGGCGCTGCTCCTACTATTTCCGTAAGAGGCAATACGGCCATTGGTACATCTTACCAAAACAATCAGTATAAGATACTGAACAAACCACTGTATGTAATTGACGATGTGCCGCAGTTCAATGATGATATGGTAGGACCTGACATTGGTACGGGCACCAACAATATCGCTGGTTTAAATCCCAATGAAATTGAGTCGGTGGATGTACTGAAAGATGCGGCTGCAGCCGCCGTATACGGTTCCCGCGGCGCCAATGGGGTGATCATCATCAAAACAAAAAGGGCCCGCACCGGCGCGCCGCGCTTCAGCGTATCGGCTTATGGGGGACTAACGGAGATCCCTAAACTCCGCCAGGTGCTGGTAGGAGCAGCGGAACGCCGCGAGAAGATCCGCCTGTATGATGACAACTTTGAAGGGAACTACGACCGGCTTACACATAAGAACCTGATCATGACGGATAGCCTGAACCCGGACCTGGATAAGGCTACCGACTGGCAACGCCTGTTTTACCGCAAGGGAATGATCAGGAATGTAGACTTTAACGTATACGGGGGTACGGAGTATAACACGTATCGTTTGTCTGCCGGCCTGTATATGGAAGATGGTATCGTAAAAGCCTCCGGGTTTAAACGTTATACGCTCAACTATTCTTCTTCGATACGTACCAGGAACGGCGCGCTGGAAGTAGTGCCCAATATCAGGTTGGCCCGTATGGAAAGAGGGCGTGGCTCCGGTAGCGCCGACCTGTTTGGCGCAGTAGGGCAAAGCATGCCGTCGTCGTTGTTCGCAGCTGATGAGAACAGCCTGCAACGTGTGCTGGGGCGGTATTCCAGCAATATGGACATCAACGTGGATAACCAGGTGAACGGCGATATTTCCCTGCAGCTGAGGTTATCTCCCCAGTTGTCTTTCCGCTCCCGCAACTCCGTGTCCATGGTGATGAGCCGCCGCGACGTATCAGTGCCCGGTGAGCTGAATGCCGATCTTGGCAACTCTGCTTCTTCTACGAGTGGGCTGCAGCAAAGCTATACCACTTCCAACGACCTGAACTGGAACGCTGTATTCGGAAAAGGGAAAGAGCATACCATTAACGCTATCGTAGGCCAGGAAGTGCAGTACAGTACCTACCAGAACACCTATGCGCAGGGTTCCCGCGGCGCCAGCGACCAGATACAGGTAGTGAACGGTTTCCCGCAGGGGCCTTACCTGTATGGTAGTTCCGCTTACTCAGCCTTTGGTATCCTTTCGTTGTTTTCGCGGGTGAACTATGATTATAAAAGTACTTACCTTTTTTCTGCTTCCCTCCGCGGAGATGCAGCATCCAGCTTTGGCCCTGATAATAAATGGGGATATTTTCCCGCTATCTCCGCCGGCTGGATGATCAGTAATGAGCCTTTCATGCGGCGCTATGCCAGCTGGTTATCCATGTTGAAACTACGCGGCAGTTATGGTGTGCTGGGGAACCTGCCTGGTGATTACTACCTGCAGTACAGTCTTTATAACATTGGCGGCGCCGGCTATAACGGCAGCGGTTTGAATCCGAATACCTACAACGGCACCGTTACCATTACCCCGCAATTTGGTTCCGGTGGCGTGGCGCAGAAAGACATCAGCTGGGAGAAAACCGCCAGCTGGAATGGAGGTATAGAAGCAGAGCTGATGAATGGTAAATATTACTTCAGCGCCGATGTGTATGTAAAGAACAGTAAAGCGGGGTTAATAGATATGAACCTGCAAAGCACTACCGGTATCGCTACCGCCAAAACCAACGGTGCACAGTTACGCAATTCCGGTATTGACATCAACTTCCAGTTCAGGAATGTAATGCCGGAGAAAAGCGCCCTGCGCTGGGAAATACTCTGGAATGTGAGCATGAACAAGAATATAGTGGTTAGCATGCCTAATAATAATCGGGATCTTACTTTTGGTAATCTCTTTAACACCACGCATATCCTTACCCGCGGAAAAGCGGTGAATACTTTTTACCTGCTGAAAACACTGGGCGTATATAGTACCGATGATGATGTGCCGACAGATAAATATACCGGTAAGAAATTCCAGGTAGGGGCAGTGAATGACCCGAATTCCAACAATCCTTTCCGGGCAGGCGAGTTTATTTTTGCAGACCTGGATGGCGATGGTATCATAGATGCTTTTAACGGTGGTATTACCGGGGATAAAATCCCTTATGGCAATCCTAATCCTTTCCTCACTGGTGGTATCACGCAAAATTTTTACTGGAAGAATTTCACTTTCGGGTTCCTTTGCACATTTACATTTAAAAGGGATGTGCTGAACCTGTATGAATCTGATACCTATGGCCGTTATGGCTGGGATGCAAGTGGTAATGAATTTTCCAAGTATGCGGTGTCTGATCTTTCGTCTATGAACATCTGGCGTAAGCCGGGCGACAAGGCACAGTACGCAAGAATGGATATTGGTACTTATCGTTACTACTACCGTGCAGATCAGACCTTCTTCCTGGAGAAAGGAGATTATTTCAGGATCAAGAATATTTCATTTGGTTATACCCTCCGCGAAAAGGCATTGAAACCGCTTCACCTGAACCGCTTACGGTTCTATGGGCTGATGGACAACGTATACATCTTCCAGGCCTCCAAAAGATTACCGGATGCAGAGAATGTAAACCCTTACGGGGAGTATAACGGTGTAGGCTATCCGAGCCCGCATAAATACACATTGGGCATTGATGTAGGATTTTAAAACCAGCTAAACACTTTTTATGAAACGGACTTTAATTATCATCATCATAGTGGCGGCATCTTTATCAGGGTGTAAGAAGATGCTGAACCAGGAGCCAAAAGATACTACTTACGAAGAGAAGTTCTGGAAGTCGGAAAACGATATGAAGAAAGCATTGGCCGGCGCTTATGCATCGCTGCGCTCCAACATGCTGCAACAGGATTACCTGCATAACCTGGGCGATATGACGCTGGGCGACCAGTTTATCATTATCCGCGGCGCGCCTTATTTTTCAAACTCCGACTGGAACATCCAGGTGGGCAAGTTTGAAATGAACTACCTGGATGTATTCCGTAACTGGTCGAGGTTTTACAGCACTATCCTGCAAACCAACCTTATACTGGAAAAGCTGCCGCTGGTGCCGGACAATACTTTCCTGGACGACCCGGAAAAAGGACGGAAGAATATTGCAGGGCAAACCCTTTTTATCCGCTCCTATGTGTACTTCCAGCTGCTTCGCACTTTTGGTGATGTACCGCTGGTACTTACCCCGGACCCGGACCCTATTGGCAATAAGCCATTGGCCCGCACCGATAAGAACGTGGTGGTACAGCAGATACTGAACGATCTTGATTCTGCAGCCAACTGCCTGGATATGACGTACGAAGTAGATGCAAGCAGGGGTACGGTTCCCAATAAGGCCGTAGTGATGGCGCTGCAGGCGCAGGTGTATCTGTGGCGTGCCTGTGTGATCAGGAAACCGGCCTTTGAAGCCACCCCTGATATGGCAGATGTAGCCAAAGCATCCGCCCTGGTGGAAAGTATTGTAAGCAGTGGCTTGTATGGCCTGCCTGCGGCTGGGGGTAAGATAGACAGCATCCAGTATGCAAAGGTATTTATCGGTAACACCCGTGAGAGTATTTTTGAGCTGTATACCCGTTATGCATATAATGAAGGATCTAATAACCTGATGCCCATCAAGTTCCTGAGAATACCGGTGCTGGCAAAAACAGATTGGAGCGACCTGCTGCTGGGCAACAGTTTTGTGAGCAACCTGTACCCGCGGATTATTCAGACAGGACCCAATCCTGAAGACACTATACCGAATACGGATATACGAAGAGGATTATTTCTTTATGACGCAGACGGCGCCCAACCCATCTTTACAAAATACAGCAACATCATTTATAACAACCCTAATCAACAGGCAGAACCTTATCTCGATAATAATGTTTCCCTGATCCGTTATGCAGATGTATTGCTGAACCGCATGGAGATAGCCGTGTATAAAGGACAACTGGGTGAAGCCTATGCGCAGCTGCGGAGCTTCCGCCGTTCGCGTAACCTCCCGCAGATGGATTCAGCGCTGTATGTGAGCGAATCGCCGCTTACCTACAACAGCCTGCTGGATGAGATCATGACCGAGCGCTCGCGGGAGCTGTTTATGGAAGGACAGCTTTATTTCGACGATGTGAGAATGAAACGCTCTGTAGTCCCCTGGCTAACGCCCGCAAGGTACAACCAGGAAGGTTACCTGATGCCGCTGGATCCTGCATTGTTTAACAATAACAGGCTGCTGGTGCAGAATAAATACTGGGCAGGTAAAATTTAGTTTCCATCCAAATCATTTATCATGAAGATCATTCATCTGCTTCTCGGATCACTGCTGATCCTGGCTGCATGTAAAAAAGATAATTACCTCGTGAACGAGGGCGGTACCGACCGCGAAAGGATCAGGAAAATGTCGAGCTACGATTTCCTGAAAGAAAGCAGAGTGCTGGATACCGTGGTTATGCTGATAGATCGTGCAGGTATGAAAGAAGAGATCAATGGCGACATTACTTTTTTCCCGCCTACCAATGCCGGTGTCAACAATTTCCTGGCACAGCAAACACGTGCCTTGCAACGGAAATACAATAATGAGAACCTCAAATTTACGTTGGATAGCCTGACTGCCGACAGTATTAAGTTCTTTATGCGCCGGCATATCTTCAAGGGGGTGATAGATAAAAGCGCGCTGGGTTATACAAAGAAAAGTTTTGTCAATATTAACAGTGAAGGGAATTATTTCCTGTTGCTGGAAAAGTATTATATCGATGTAAGCGGTATCCGCTCTACCACCAACAGGATACAGATCCGGCGTGTATTCGGTTTGGCCGATGAAGATGTACCGGATGGCACAGAGAACAAAGAGCCGGATTTTTACGCCTATGTCCAAACCTCTGAAGTGCGTACTGCCACGGGGATGGTGCATGTGCTGGAGGCCAACGCCAACCTCGGATTTTACATTTACAGGGAAAACTAAAAAAATAAGATGACCATGAAATATATCTTATTCGTTGCTGCCGCATTGATGGGTATGACTGCCGCGTGTACCAAAGTGGAAGAAGGCTTTCTGAGCGATGGTATCCGCTATAAAAGTCCTGAAATATTTATTCCCAAAGGGATTACCGCCCGTTATCCCGGTATTTTATTTGATGGCTCCACGCCGCCGGTAACATTTGAAATGCTTGAAATACGCCCTGTGGGCGGGGGAAAGCTGCCGGGAGCATTTACAACCAGGTACCCGGTATGGGTATTTAAAGATAAGATGTCTTTTGACCCTGATACCGATACCACCGTTAAATTATTGCGGGCGAAGCAGGATAGTTTGCAGGAACTGCCTTTTGAGTTTAACCCGGTGAATGGTGGTTTCCTCTTTAAATCGCCTTCCGCCAATATTCCCAATGGCGTGTATGAGTTTGATGTGAAGGCCACAAATGTGAACGGCAGCAAGGTGTATAAGAACATTGCCCGTTTGCATATTGAAGACCCGGAATATATCCGGATGACGGAGATACCCGTGATACCCGGTTATGATTCTGTTACCAATACTTTTCCCGGTGAAGCTAAGGGAACGATGGAGTTAAAACGTATATCCACTACCGGTACTACGGTGATGTTAAAGATCATGGATAAGAACGGTAAGTTATTTAATCCGAAGAATGGGGAAGTGATCACGCGGGGCGATCGTCCTTCATTTACTTCGTATGCAAAATTTAACCCGGTGATCGTAACAGACACGGCGTTGATCACGGATTATGCCATTGCGCCCTATCCTGCGAAGCTGATCCCCGGCTATGTAAATTACCTGATCTATTACAGGATCCCGGCCTGGTTTATCAAAATGGACGGAGCCCCGGCCAAGGCCTGGGCTGCCAACCCGCGGTTCGGTTTCCAGATTTTGTTTGAAGGTACTTATGAAGTGACTATAAGATTGCCGAATGTGACGAAATTGTAGGTATAGAGAAGAGTTGAATGACCGGCCGGTTCACAGGGACGAAATCAGTAAAATCCGCTGCCGGACCAGAATCCTGGTTGTAACAAATAATTGTTATTTAGACAATTATAAAACATTATATTAGAAGGTAATAAAAAAAAGGGTATGAGATCATTTTGGGGAAAAGCGGCGCTGGCAGGCGCGTGGATGCTGATGGCCGGCTCTGCAGTGCAGGCGCAGCTGCAGAAAGATTATCCGATCAAACCGGTAGCCTTTACACAGGTAAGGGTGAACGATCATTTCTGGGCGCCGAAAATAAGGACCAATGCCACGGTAACAATTCCGTATACCCTGGAGCAATGTAAGAAAACAGGGCGCATTGATAACTTTCTGCGGGCGGCAGGAAAGCTGCCGGGCGATAAGCTTACAGAGTACACCTTTGATGATACCGACCTGTATAAAATAATAGAAGGGGCTTCCTATGGGCTACAGATGCAGCCCAATCCCGGGCTGGAGAAGTACCTGGATACGCTGATCAGCATTATAGGCGCCGCACAGGAAAAAGACGGGTATCTCTATACTTTCCGTACCGTAAAAGCGGCAAAGCCGCATCAATGGATCGGGAGTAAACGATGGGAGAAAGAAGAGGACCTGAGTCATGAGCTGTATAACTCCGGTCACCTTTTTGAAGCTGCCGTGGCGCATTACCAGGCCACCGGCAAAAGAACGTTGCTCGATATTGCTATCCGCAATGCGGATTTATTGGTGAAGGATTTCGGCTGGGGCAAAGAAGAAAAGTTCCCGGGTCACCAGATAGTGGAAACAGGGCTTACCCGTCTTTACAGGGTAACCGGCAACAAAGCCTACCTGGACCTGGCCAAATTTTTCCTGGATGTTCGCGGGCCGGGTACTCCATACAGCCAGGAATACAGCCAGTCGCACAAAAAAGTGACCGACCAGCATGAAGCCGTAGGGCATGCAGTACGCGCAACTTACATGTACACCGGCATGGCCGATGTAGCTGCCTTAACAGGCGACCGCAAATACCTGGCGGCCATCGACGATATCTGGGATGATGTGGTAGACCGGAAATTATATATTACCGGTGGCATTGGCGCTACCGGCGCAGGTGAGGCATTCGGCGCTGCGTATGAACTGCCGAATATGTCGGCTTATGCAGAAACCTGTGCAGCTATTGCCAATGTATACTGGAACAGCCGTATGTTCCTCCTGCATGGCGACGCTAAATATATTGATGTACTGGAACGCACCCTGTATAATGGTTTGCTCTCCGGCGTATCTATCAGCGGCGACCGTTTCTTTTATCCCAACCCGCTGGCCTCAATGGGACAGCACCAGCGAAGCGCCTGGTTTGGCTGCGCGTGTTGTATTTCCAATATGACCCGCTTCCTGCCTTCCATGCCTGGCTATGTGTATGCGCAGAAAGATAATGACCTGTACGTGAACCTGTTTGTGGGAGATTCTGCCACCATACAGCTGAAGGCAGGGAAAATACATCTTGTACAGCAAACGGATTATCCCTGGAATGGGAAAGACGAGATTACCATGAATCCGGTGAAGCCTACCTCCTTTGCCCTGCGGGTGCGTATTCCGGGTTGGGTGGAGAACAGGCCCGTACCAGGCAACCTGTATTTTGAAGAAGACAGTGCTGCTGTAAAGATACCCATCCTGCTGAATGGTAACCCCATCGACTATACGATGGAAAAAGGTTATGCTGTGATTAAGCGATCCTGGAAAAAAGGAGATAAGGTGACACTGGATTTCCCGATGGAGGTAAAGAAGGTGCTGGCTACTGCCGAAGTAAAGGATGATCATTCCCGCTTTGCGCTTGAGCGTGGCCCTATCATGTATTGCCTGGAGGGACCGGATAATAAAGACGCCACCGTACAGAATATCGTAGTGGATAAAGCGGCATTGATCTCTCCCGTATACCGTCCTGATCTGCTCAGTGGTGTAATGACCCTGCAAATGACCGGTACCGCCGCCAGCAGGCAGCTGAATTCCGATTCACTTATCAGCAGCCGGCAAACGGTAACGGCTATACCTTATTTTTCCTGGGCCAACCGGGGACCCGCTGAAATGACCGTATGGATCCCTTATGAAGCTTCTGCGGCCCGTCCCAAACCGGCGCCCACCATTGCCTCCAAAAGCAAGGTAACGGCTTCTGTGAAAAACCAGCGGATGTACATGGCGCTGAACGACCAGTATGAACCAAAGGACTCTAAAGATAACAGCGCGCTTTACCTGCACTGGTGGCCAGCCAAAGGCACTACAGAATGGGTGCAGTACACGTTCGATACTGCTCATACGGTAAGCAGCTCCAAAGTATACTGGTACGATGATGGCCCCTTTGGTGGCTGCAGGGTACCTGCTTCATGGAAACTGTATTACAAGGAGGGAACCGAGTGGAAGCCGGTGAATGCTAAAACGCCATACACCATAGCAAAAGATAAATACAACACCATCACCTTTGACCCGGTGACAACCACGGCGCTGAAACTGGAAGTGCAATTGCCGGCCGATAATGCCACCGGAATACATGAATGGATAGTTGAATAATTATGGATCGCATAAAACAGGGCTTTTGGGCCATCATCTGCCTGCTGGCGGGCAGTGGCCAGGCAATTGCCCAGAACAGGGCGGAGATCAGGGTAAATACCGCAGAAAGAGGGCCTCTTATTCCGTCTACCCTGCATGGTATTTTCTTCGAGGAGATCAGTCATGCCGGTGAAGGCGGGCTATATGCAGAAATGGTCCAGAACCGCGGATTTGAGGATCACCGTCTTCCTCCTGGTACCAGGCTGGAAAACGGGTGGCTGGTGCCTTTCCCGCGTAAGCCGCATTTCATGTTGAACGGGCAGGTATCCGACTGGAAAATGGAATGGCCCCTGAAGAGTCGGTGGCCGGCCTGGCATGCAGAAAATAATGCACAGCTTTCCCTGGTAACAGACCACCCGCTGAATACCATTACACCGCATGCCATACAGGTGAAAGCGGTAGAGAAAGGCGGGGCGCTTGTCAATGAAGGGTTCTGGGGAATGAACGTGGAAAAGAACGCCCGCTACCGTCTTTCTTTTTTTGCCAATAACGTGAAAGGTTATACGGGAAAAGTAACAGTTTCACTGCAAACAGCCAGCGGGCAGATATTGGCAGACACTATATTCCATGTAAGCGGGGCCGCTGCATGGAAGAAATACAATGCTGTGCTCACTGCAAAGGCAGGCGACTCTACCGCCCGCCTGGTGATTACCCTTCAGCAGCCCGGCACCCTCTTGCTGGACATGGTATCGTTATTCCCTATGCATACTTTCAGGGACCGCCCCAATGGAATGCGTGCAGACCTGGCCATGCTCATTCAGCAAATGAAGCCGGCCTTTATGCGCTGGCCGGGGGGCTGTTATGTGGAAGGGATTACGGTAGAAAGTGCGCCCGACTGGAAAACCACGCTGGGCCCGCTGGAGCAGCGCACGCCTACGTATAGCCCCTGGGGTTACTGGAGCAGCAATGGCTTTGGCTATCACGAATACCTGCAGTTCTGTGAGGATATCAATGCCGCAGCATTGTACGTTTTCAACGTGGGGATTTCCTGCGAATACCGCAGCGGCACATTTGTGCCGGACGACAGCGTAGCGCCCTATATACAAAGCGCGCTGGATGCCATTGAATATGCTATTGGCCCCATTACCTCAAAGTGGGGAAAACAACGCGCAGCCAACGGCCACCCGGCGCCGTTTCCACTCAAATACGTGGAAGTAGGCAACGAACAACATGGCCCGGATTATGCCAAACGCTATAACCGTTTTTATGATGCTATTCATAAAAAATATCCGCAGATAGGCATTATCGCCAGCATGGGTATCGGCGATGTAAACCGGCATACGCTCGACAGTATGCAACATACAGACATCGTGGATGAACATGCCTATAAAGCGGCAGGATGGAGCCAGCGCAATTTTGACCACTTCGATAAGTATAAGCGGGGACATTGGGATATGTATGTGGGAGAGTATGCCACGAATGCAGGCGTAGGAGCCGGCAACCTTCAGGCAGCCCTCAATGATGCGGTGTATGTAATGAGTATGGAAAAGAATGCAGACCTGGTGAAGATGAGCAGTTATGCGCCGCTGCTGGTAAATGAACATGATGTAGACTGGCCCGTGAATCTCATCCACTTCAATGCAGGCGCCAGTTTTGCCAGGCTCTCCTATTATGCGATTAACATGCTGAATGATCATAAGGCTACTTTTAATTACCCGGTAACCACTACCTTGTTCCCCGAAGAAAAGCCGGCGCCAAAGTTCGGGGGAGGTATTGGCCTTGCTACCTGGGACACAGAAGCGGAGTATAAAGACATCACCGTGATACAACGGGGCGATACCGTTTATAACAGCCGCCGTGATCCACAGCTGGCAGACTGGCACCCTGTAAGAGGCAGTTGGAAAAAACAGGCCGGTTTGCTTGCACAAACAGCAGAAGGCGCACAGCAACTGGCCATCCTGAAAGGGCATCACTTTAATGCCTATACGCTTTCGCTGAAAGCCAGGAAAACAGGCGGTGTAAACGCATTTATTATTCCTTTTGCGGTAAAGGATACCAATGCCTGCCTGCGTGCCCATATCGGTTCCTGGCTGAATTCCAATGCCATGTTTGAAAGTCTTACCAACGGGTATGATGTTGCCGGGATCAGCAACCCGGTGCGATTGAAAGCGCCGCTGGAATCAGGCCGCTGGTATAGTATCCGTTTGGAAGTGGATAATGAAGAAGTAAGATGTTATATAGATGATTCCCTGTTGATGACCTACCGTGAGCCGCCTTCATTATTTTCCATTGCCGGGAAAGATGAAAAGACGGGAGATATTATCCTTAAGATCGTGAATGCCGGAAACACTCCTGTAAAAGCAGACATCAGTCTTAATGGTATAGCAGTTAGCCCGGTAGCGGAAGTGATCACTTTAACAGCCGACAAGCCGGAAGCTGAAAACTCTTTTACAGCACCGGAAGCCTGCATTCCGCACAGCTCCGCTATTCATCATGCAGCAGCACAGTTCAGCTGGGAAGTACCTGCGCAGTCGGTAAACGTTATCCGTCTTAAACCGGGTGTATAACGCCGCCAATGATACATTGCCGTGGCAACGGTTAAACGCGGAAATACAGCGGTTACTGCATGCGCATCTTATTCAGTGATCACTTCAGTTTCTTCCTTATGCCTTGGTTGGTAATACAGGTAGTAATAAGCCAGTATCAGTATCCCGGTAACAAAAGGGATCAGCGCAAGATGTTTGTAAGTAATATCGCCGGTGATCACCATGGTATCAAAGTGGAAGAATTCGCTGATCATCCAGTAGGAATTGGCCGCAATCCATACGGTAATAGCTACATTGTGGCACAGCTCCGACATAAACTGGCGGGTGCGCCATGCAATGACGATGGATATGATCAGTGTAGGAAAGATCATCGCAAAGCCCAGCGGTTTCCATATCATACACCAGCTGATATCTTTCAACAGCCAGAAAACAATATGAAGGTTTTCCATCTTACGGTAACTTAAAGGAATGCTGTATACCGGCGAAGTGGTGGCTTGTTTGCTCATGTGTGTTGTTCAGTTAATTTTACCTGGTTGAAATCGGGCGTAAAGATATTCTTTATCTTCGTTTCTGCACCAGCACTTCCGGCTATGAATGAATTTTACTGGTTTTACCAGCGCACCAGGTTTCATGGTATTAACTGGATCCCCGCCAGTTTCGGGCGGGTTATGATCATTGTACATGGGATAGGGGAACATACGGGCCGTTATGATCATGTAGCTTCCTTTTTTATGAAGGAGGGATATGCCGTGATAGGCATCGATCATTATGGCCACGGCCGGAGCGATGGTGCGAAAGGCGCTTCCAGGGGCTTTGAGTTTATGTTTGATTACCTGCAGAGCTTTGTCCGCTATGTGGAAGACACTTACCGGAAGCCCGTGGTAATGTACGGTCATAGTATGGGTGGAGGCGTGCTCACAGGATTCCTGCTCCGCCGGCAGCCGGTGATCCTGGCGGCTGTTATTTCTGCGCCGGCGCTCATCATCGGTATGCGTCCCGGGGGCTTCCTGAAGGGAGTGCTGAAAGTGGCCAGTGCCATAGCCCCCAATCTCCGGATCAACCAGGGGCTGGACATCAATAAAATTTCACATGATAAGTCGGAGGTAGAGAAATTCAGGGCCGACCCGTTGCGTCATGGTAAGCTGAGCCTGCGGCTGGCCAATGATATGATCAGCAACGGCGCCTGGTGCCTGGAACATGCTGCTGAACTGTGTGTGCCCTGCCTGCTTATCCACGGGAACGCCGATGAATTTACGGCTGTGGAAGGTTCCCGCCTGTTTGCCGGAAGAGCGCCCTCCGCCTTGCTTACGTACCGGGAGTGGGAAGGGATGTATCATGAAATGCATAATGAGCCCGCAAAGAGGGACGTATTGCTGTTTATTGCAGGTTGGCTGAGTAATGTGAGATAATCAGTAAATTCGTTTTACAATTAATCACTATGAAATTCCACTGTTCTTACAAATGGTTGTTGCCTGCCATGCTGCTTTTGAGTTGTTTGCAGGCAAATGCCCAGGTTGACCTGGGCGCCCGCGGAGGCATCAGTATCCCCAATCTTACTGCCGGCGGCAGTGAGAGCAACCCGCTTAATACCGGCTACAGCTCGAGGCAGGGACCCGACTTCGGCATCTTTGGTGAATACCACATCAGCAAGCTCTTTTCTATTGAAGCCATGCTCTCCTATTCCTCGCAGGGGGGTAAGAAAAAAGGATTGCAGGCATTCCCTTTCCCGCCGGAAATGGCGCCCGCGTTGCCTCCCGGTATGCCCGCGCCTACCTACCTGTATGCAAATTTCGAAAGCCAGGCAAAAATGAATTACCTGATGTTGCCCATCCTGGCCAAGTTTGGCTGGAACCTGGGGGCCACTTCACCTTTACGCCTCTACGTAGATGCAGGACCGTTCCTGGGCTTCCTGGTAAGCGCCAAACAGGTGACCAGCGGCAGCAGCATACTTTACCTGGATGAAGAGGGGAAACAACCTATCACGCAGCAGCCGCAATCTTTCGATAAAACAACAGACATTAAGGACCAGCTGCATACTTTCAATGTGGGGGTAAGCGGAAACGTAGGACTGGCCTATATCTTTGGCCGCAACCAGGTATTTGTGGAAGGAGGAGGGAACTATGGCTTCCTTAACATCCAGAAAGGATCTGCCAACGGTAAAAATAATATTGGCGCTGCCACTGCTTCTATCGGGTACGCCTACCGTATCTGTAATAAAAAATAAAAAGGGCATTTGTTTCAGCAGGAACTTCCTGCTGAAACAAATAGCTGTCACTTACGGGTTGGTAGACCATAACCCGGCTGATTTCACCAGCACTCTTCTGTTCAGCTTCAGCTGCGCCACTACAAATTCCGCCAGGTCTTCCGGCTGCAATACTTTGTCGGGGTTGCCATCTGTCAGGTTCAGGTCCCTGGCCATATCCGTTGCAATGGTGCTCGGCGTTAAGGCGCTTACCCGGATATTATGTTTTCTTACTTCCAGCATCAGCGATTCGGTTAAGCCAAGCAGGCCGAACTTGGAAGCACTGTAAGCGCTGGTGAGCGGCGCGCCTCTTTGGCCCGCAGTAGAAGATATATTGATGATATCGCCTGTTTTTCTGGCTATCATACCCGGTAATACGGCCCGGGTTACATAATATACCCCCAGCAGGTTTACCCGGATGATCTGCTCCCATTGGGCAGGCTCCAGTTCCATGAAACCGCCAAAGGCAGCAATACCCGCATTGTTGATCAGGATATCCGGCTCACCCAGTTCTTTTGTCAGCAGGGTCACTGCCTCATTCACCGCCTGCATATCGCTTACATCAGCGGTGGCATAGGCCACTTTTACGCCTGTACTGCCAATCTCTTTTGCCACTGCCTCCAGCGAACCGGCACTACGCCCCAGCAGGGCAATATCTACGCCTTCCTGGGCCAGCGCCATTGCCAGCGCACGACCTATACCTTTGCCACCACCGGTGATCAGGGCCTTTTTTCCTTTTAATGATTCCATTATGCCTTCGGTTTATAAGTTTAAAAATACCTGGCAAAGGTACAAAGCTTTGTTCCATTTACGGGTTATCTTCGCATTGTTCTAGTTTATAAGACCCTCATATTATGATACAGATTTCCAATGAAAAACTCACCGTACTGGTGAGCCCCCAGGGAGCCGAACTACAAAGCATTGTCCGCAACGATACCGGCCTTGAATATTTATGGAGCGGCGACCCCGCCTTCTGGGGCAAGAAAAGCCCCGTGTTATTCCCTATCGTCGGCGGGCTGAAAGATAATACCTATCAATACCGCGGCGATCACTACACGCTGGGGCGCCATGGCTTCGCCAGGGAACAGCTGTTTGCCGTAACGGAGCAGGGAGCGGAACATGTAAGCCTCCGTCTTTCAGACAATGAGGCTACCCGCAAAGCATATCCCTTCCGCTTCGATTTTACCATCCAGTACCTGCTGCAGGACGACCAGCTCCAGGTGACTTACCAGGTGCTCAACCGGGACGACAAAACCCTGTTCTTTTCCGTAGGGGCGCACCCCGCCTTTAAACTGCCGCTGGTACCGGATACAACGTATGAAGATTATTACCTGTATTTTAATAAAGAAGAGGATGCAGGGATCTGGCCTTTGTCCGCCGGCGGGCAGGTGGAAACAGCTCCCGTGCCTTATCTTCAACACACACACGAACTGCCCCTGAAGAAATCCCTGTTTTACAATGATGCCCTGGTATTCAAACAGCTGGCATCCACCGCTATCAGTATTAAAAGCAACCGTACGCCGCATGGTTTAACACTGGCCTTTGAAGGCTTTCCCTATATGGGCATATGGGCGGCTAAGGATGCGGATTTTGTATGTATTGAGCCCTGGTGCGGGATTGCCGACAGCGTGGATACTAACGGGGAGCTGGAAGAGAAAGAGGGGATCAACCGGCTGGCGCCGGATGGATTGTTTGAAAGAACATGGACAGCAACGATATTTTAAAGAGATAAAAAAGCTGGTAGTTATTACTACCAGCTTTTTATTTGTTAGAAATTATATCCGGCTTTCAGGCCAAAGAACCCTCTTGTGCCGTCTTTAAACCATGCTTCATACTTGCCTTCCACGTCGAGGCCCAGGATACGGATACCGATACCGGGAGCTACCAGCCCGCCTATACCATTGTAGTTTTTACCGGTATACTGCACAGTACCGCCTTCTACTTTCACATACAGGATAGAGATCAGGTTGTACCGTAGTCCCAAACGGATAGGCACTACATTGTAATCCGCGTAGTCGCCGCTTACACCGTTTGTGTTAAAGCTTTTACCGCCAAAATGAAAGTAGCTTACAGAACCTACGGCTGTTAAACCTGCTACCAGTTTTACATCGGCGCCTAAACCAATGCCATAGCCGGTTTCGTGGGTGTCGCTGAACTTGCCCACAGGAAAGCCCGCTTCAACAAAAGGGCCGATACTGAATCGTTTCAATTGTGCCTGCGACGACTGTGAACTGATACAGATCATCAGCAGCATGGTTGCAAATGCCAGGAAGATTTTTTTCATAAGAACTAATTTTCAAAGGATTGGTGACTAGCTAATTAGCCGTAAAAGTAAGGAACTAATTGCTAATTACGAATTGTGAATTACCGCATGATGAGATAATACCTCTTCCTCTTCGTCCTGGCTTTGCCGTTTATGTGAGCCATACCCGTTGCTGTTAATGGCTTCAATCCGCGGAGGGATCAGTTTATATACCACCGGCGTAACGATCCTCGACAGCAGGGTGGAGCTGATAAGGCCACCGATCAGCACAATGGCCAGCGGTGCAATCAATGGGTTGGTGGAAACAGCCACCGGTATTAACCCGCCAATAGCCGTGAGGGAAGTAAGCACAATAGGCAGGAACCTTACTTCGCCGGCTTCCCGGATAGCGGCTTCCAGTGGTTTGCCCTGCATACGTAGCTGGTTGGTAAAATCTACCAGCAGGATCGTGTTCTTCACTTCAATACCTGCCAGGGCAATCAATCCTATGATCGCTACAAACGACAAGGAGTTGCCGGTGAGCCACAAAGCAGTAGCAGCGCCTACTATGCCCAACGGGATCACTGATAATACAATGAGCATGCTCTTGAACGTTTTGAACTGCAGTATCAGTACAGCTACAAAAAGGAAGACGGTAACAATGATCACGCTCATAAAACCACCAAAGGAATTTTTCCTGCTTTCTACTTCACCACCCATTTCGTAAGTATATCCGGCAGGGAGCTTCAGGGCATCCATCTGTTTTACTACGTCTGCTATTACCTGGTCGGTGAGGAATCCTTTCTTTATGAAAGCGCCTACTGCTACCACCCGGTTTTTCTCCTGGTGATTTATAGTCAGGGGAGATGTTTCCAGTTGCAGCTGTGCCACCTGTGAAAGCGGGATCGCGGTTCCCTGGCTGTTGTTCACGTACAGGTCCCTGAATACATCCAGTGTGGGTTTAGCCGTCTTCTGCTTGGTAAGCAGGATATCATAATCATTATCATTCTGATCGTTGTACTTTCCAAGGTTTATACCTGCTACGGCTAAACGTACCACCCTGTCGATATTGGCGGTAGGGATGCCCAGCTGTTGCGCTTTTTCACGGTCTATCCGTACACGGATATCCGATTTCAGGTTGCTCACAGGGTTGTTGATATAGATAGTACCCTGTGTTTTCTCCAGCATTTTTTCCACGTTGGCAGCCAGGGTCCGTAAGGTGTCCAGGTTATCCCCGAACAGCCGCACTTCTACCGGTGCTACCATGGGAGGGCCCTGTTCGAAGTTCTTTACTTCCACTTTGGCGCCGGGATAAGGCGTCCACTTTTTACGGAGCGATTCAATGAGCTTGTTCTTATCAGCCGGACTGGTATGCGGATCCAGCTGTACAAACAGTTGTGCATAATCGCTTTTTTCATTCTCCTGCGCCTCGTTGTAGTAGATGCGGGGATTGCCTTTGCCGATGTTGCTGGCGTAGGAAGCCACCATTTTTTCCTGCTTCAGTTCTTTTTCAATCTGCTGTACAATGCTGTTGGTGTAATTCAGGTTCGACTGTGGCGGTGTAAATACATTGATAAGGAACTGCGGTTTTTCTGAAGCAGGGAACAGGCTGAAACCGATCACTTTAAACAACCCGATGGAGGCGCCGAATATTACCAGTGAAACCAGGATGGTGATTACCGGGCGATGCAGGGCTTTATCAAGCAGCTTTGCATAACTGCCATGGATAAGCCTTTTGAGCAAACGCATAAACAGGTTGCCTTCCGGGTTGCCGGTATGCTCTTTCAGCAAACGGCTGGAGAGGAACGGGATGATAGTAAGTGATACCGCCATAGAAGCCAGCACACTAAAGATCACTGCCAGGGGCAAGCTCCGGATAAAGTCGCCGCTGCCTTCCGGCATAAACACCAGTGGCATAAACGAGATCACCAATGCAGCTGTACAGCCTATTACTGCCAGGCCTATCTGTGAAGTGGCTTTGAGCGTGGCCTCCATACGGCTATGCCCTTCCAGCATCCATCTTTCTATATTCTCTACTACCACAATACTATCATCTACCAGTAGCCCCAATGCCACTACCAGTCCTACGATGCTCAGCTGGTTCAGGTTGTAGCCAAACAGTTGCAGCAATACGATGCCAATAGAAAGCGACAACGGGATAGAGATCATCACGATGAGCGCCGGTCGCTGACCCAATGGGAGCAGGGTAAAGGCGACCAGCAGGATGGCAATGATAAAATCTTTCCCCAGGCCGCTCAGGCGGTTGTTCACTGCATCGGCCTGGTCGAAGTACTGCACCATATCGATGTTGGCAGGCAATGTTTTTTTGAACTTATCAATTACGGGTTTATAGGCAAGTTGCGTTTTAGTGATGTTCTCGCCGGATTTTTGCGCAGCGGATACTACTACGCAGCGGTGACCGTTCAACCGCACAAAGTATTTCTCATCTTCAAAGCCATAATATACACGGGCAATATCTTTCAGGAAAATATTTTTGCCGTTGCCGGCAGATACAATGGTGTTGCTGATTTCATCGAGATGCTGATAGTTGCCGCTGGTTTTGATGTTGAAGCTTTTTTCGCCGGCGTCAATGCTGCCGCCCGGGATATTGGCCATTTCGCTTTGCATGGCCGCCATCACGGTGCTTACCGGCAGGTGCAGCTGCGCCATTTTATCCAGCTGCAGTTCCACTCTTACCTGTTGTTCCGGCAAGCCATGCAGTTTTACATTTTTCAGAGAAGGTACTTTCTCCAGTTCGTCCTGCAGCTTATCGGCATAATAGCGGAGCTTGTCGCGGGAAGCGTTTTCAGAGATCAGCGCTATCTGCATAATGTTCACATCAGAGGGTTCCTGTCTTTGTACTTCTATGCTGTATATGTCGGCAGGCAGCTCCTGACGTTTATTGTTAACTTCCCTCACGAGCTCCTGGTATTTCTGGTCTACATTGGAGCTGTATTTATATTCCACGCGCATGACGGCCACGCCGTCGCTGATGGAGGTACGTACCCGTTTGATATCATCAAGTCCGTATATCTCCTTTTCCATAGGATCCACTACCAGGTCTTCCATATCCTTTGGACTGGTGCCGGGGTATACCACGATAACGGTATACTGCGGGGCTTTCATTTCCGGATCTTCCGAGCGGGGCATATTGAGTATGGTAGTAATACCCAGCACAATGATCATTATAAATATCACCAGGGTGAACTGGTAATTTTTTACGGCATATCTGGCTATTTTCATGATTACAGTTGTTATTGGATGATACGGATAGGTGATTGATCTTTCAGGTAAGCGCTGCCTGAAATAATGAGTGCTTTTGCCTGTTCCATGCCGGTGCTGATGATCACATTTTCTTTTTCCATACCTGCAATGGTAACAGGTATTTTCTGCGCGGTTTTATTGTCGTTGGTAACGAACACAAACCCGCTGCTGCCATTGCCATCCAGCAGGGAGGCGTAGGGGATGCTCCAGGCAGTGCTGCCGGTAACGGCGCCTGCGTGAATATGGCAACGGCCAAACATGCCGGCTGCGATAGCGGCGGGCTTGCTGCCGGTGAGCTGTACATCAATGAGAAAGGTGCCGCTTTGTGCATCAATACCTTCTGATTTACGTGTAACCATGCCAGTGAGCGTGTCGCCAGGAACGCCTGATATTTCAATGCTGGCTTTGTCGCCATTCTTTACCTGTGCCCATTCCCTGTCGCTTACGCCTACACGAAGCAGCCAGTGGGAGCTGCTGGCGCCGTTGGTTTGCAGCACCGGCGTGCCTGCGTTCACCATTTGCCCGCTGCTTACCAGTTTATGCAATACATAGCCATCCTGTGTGGCATGAATGGTGGAGTAGCTGCGGTTAAACTGGGTAGTGCTCAGTTGCTGCCGCGCCTGGTCCATGATGGTTTTACTGTTTTCCAGTTGTTCCTGTGTGGCTACGCTGTCGTTATGCAGCCTCACAATGCGCTGGTAATCGCGCTGGGCTTTTTCAAAGGCCAGCTGGTCTTTCTGCACCTGTGCATTTATTTCAGTGAGATTGAGCGTTGCCAGTAATTGTCCTTTATGTACTTTATCCCCTTCCTTTACCAGGATGCTGCTGATGATGCCATTGGTTTTGAAAGAGAGATATACTTCATCATCGGTAGTAAACTGCCCGGAGGCATTGATGGTAACGGCGGTGCCCTGTTTTTCCAGCGGCATGATCTTTACCGGGATAGTATCGGAAACAGTGATGGTAGCTGCCGGTTTACTGCCACAGGAGAACAGCAGTACAGAAAGAGGCAGCAGGAGCAATGTATTTTTCATGAGTATATATTTATTGGTTGTTGTGATTATCAGTGATATTGTAAGATGCCTGTGCACGTTCTACCGAAGCGTAGGCCGTTTGCACGGCGGCCTGTGCTACTGCGGTTTGCAGCTGTGCCTGTGTGAGCTGGTTCTGTGCATCCAGTAATTCTATATAAAGCAGTTGTCCTTCTTTGTATACTTTCATCTGGTCGCGGTAATACCTTTCCGCAAAGGATAGCTGGCTTTGTGCTGTTTTAAAGTTCAGTACGGATGTCTGGTAATTGTTTACCGCTTCGTATAGCTGTAGCTGTAGTTGCTGTGTTGTCTGGTCGGCGACATTGGTAATGGTAGCTACTTCATTGGCTGCCTGTTTTATTTTATACCTGTATTTATGTGAAGCAAAGAGGTTCCATTCCAGGTTTACGCCAAAAAGATAGTAGCGGGTATCTTTATCAAAGCGCGCGCCTGTACCCTGGGAGCCAAGGTCAATAAAGGTACTGAGCCTGGGTACCAGGTAGGAGCGCTGCAGTTGTTCGTTTAAGCGGTATACGTTAGTTGCGCTTTTATATTGCGCCAGTTCTTCCCGGTCGTTGATATCCCTGCCAGGCAGTTGTGCAGGCACCCGGAGGAGGGTACTGTCGAGTGTAATATTCTCATCCAGTCCGCGGTTGAGCAGGAAGTTAAAATAGGCTTTTGAGTTTTCCCTGGCGTTGATGGCTTTATTGATATCGGCATCCGTTTTCTGTTTCTCTGTTTGCGCGCGGTACAGGGCGGTATTGTTGCGAACGCCATTGCGTACCATGCTTTCATTGATCCGTATGTTTTCATTGATGAGCGAGAGCGCATTGTTGTAAATAGCTACTGCCTGAGACGCCTGGTAATACTGGTAGTAGGCTGTTTTTATATCGCGCACCAGTTCCCGTTTGTATACGTTCAGCGCGGCCTGTTGTTGTGTGATCTGTTCTTTGCGGATCTTCTGGTTGTAATAGATCTCTGCATTGATCAGCGGCAGGCTGGCCCTTACTTTTGCATCATAAAAATTGTCGGGGTTCAGCTGTACGGATACGTTGTCGATGTTTTTAAAATTGTGGCTGTTGGTAAGCTGGTTTAGACTATTGTACACCGGGTTCATAATATCACCGATGGGGAAGTCGATGGTACGGCCCCCGGCTGATTTGGTATAACTGCCGAGTACGGAAACATTTGGCCCGAACAGGCTTTTGGCTTCCTGTAAAGCCAGCATCGATTTAGTAAGCTGGAAGTTTTGATCCTTCAATCCTTTATTATTATCAAAGGCGGATTGTATGTATTGATCCAGTACGGAGCTTTGTGCAAAGGAGCTGAAGCCCGCTGCCAGTAATGCTATTAACAATGCTCCTTTTGTGATTGACGTGTACATAATGAACGGTGTTTATTAATGTCGAAAAAAATAAAGCCAAAGGCTTCTGTTAATCGATGTTGAGATACTGAACAGTGTTTAATTCTGGTCTTAAAAAAAAGCCGCAATGGCTTTTAGTAGTTTATGCTTTGATCATCCGCAGGTATTCGTCCACTGCTTTATCTATTACCTCGGGCATTTCTTCCTGTGACACAGCGGCTACTTTGCATCGTCCTCTCAGGTAGAGACTGATGAAGCCATGTGCAAAAGCCCAGACAGATAGCGTAGCAATGGTGGGGTCCTTAAATTTCACCAGTTTCTTTGCTATACATTCCTCCATCAGGTGAAACAACCCATCATATGAAGGATCCCCGTTCTTCCATTCTTCCTCATGTGTGGCATTCATCGGCGCTTTTATAATAAACATCAGGTCATACAGTTCAGGATGATCCCTTGAAAACTCTATGTATGCTTTTGCCAGTTGCTGCAACCGTTTAAATGGCTCCTTATGCGTAATTTTTTTCGCAAATTCACCGGCCAGCGTGGCAAAGGCCTCTGTCTGTACATCATACAGCAGCTGGTCTTTGTCTTTGTAATACAGGTAAATAGTTGCAGGACTATATTCTATTTTGTCGGCAATATTGCGGATGGATACTTTTTCATATCCTTCTTCCACAAACATTTTTATTGCCACGTCTACAATACGCCTGCGCATTTCTGCCTTTTCCCGCTCTTTTCTTTCTGTTATGCCCACGTTGAATTGTTTACAGTGCAAATATACTGAACGGTGTTAATTTTCCAAATTAATTTTTGAGAGGAGGGACGGATTGCTCCTGATCGCTGTCTTCAAAGATCCATAACCTGCCGCTTACCTGTTGGGTGTTAACAGGTAAACACGATACCATCAATGTTTTATGTTCCATCTCCCAGGTCCAGTTGCGGATGGAATTTTCCGGAGAAGAGAACAATTGCATCGCTTCCCTGTCGATTGCCACTATGTTAGCCGCTTTATTCCGCAACTGCATCATGGCGTCTGAAAGCACAGCCGGCAGCTGTTCTCCCGGACCGGCCAGCCCGAGAAGGGTAGCGCCTTCCTGGTTTATCCAACCGGAAAACCCATCGTTGTTGATGAACACCAGTGCATGGGGAATAGTATGCAGGATAGCGGCAAACCGGATGGCTACCCGCTGAAAATAGATCTGCTGCTGGGATTGCACCAGTATCTCTTTCAAACGTAAACGGATCGTTTCTATACACTCCAGGAAGCCGGCATCAAAGGATGGTGGTTCAGTCCAGCCTAAAATAAGGAGGCTGTTATTGGGACTGGTATTTACGGGCATGATAACGGCCGACGACAACGCAGGCATTATTTCACTGAACACATTTTCTTCTGGTGGCGGGACTACACGCCAGTAGATGGTTTTAAAGCCATTGGCGTACAATAGCTTTTTGATGGGTTCAGGGTTGAGCACAATTTCGTTCAGATGGAGCGGGGAAGCGCATTTTACCCTGGCTGTTTCTTCGTCTTCAAACTCCAGTTGCAGTGCGATATCTGCTTCCATCAGGTTTTTTACCAGGGAAATACTGAAGGCAAGAAAGGAGGAGATATGTTTTTCTTTATCCCATCTGCCGGTTTGATTGATAAAATTTAAAGCTTTACGATCCCAGTTGCTCACAAGTATGCAATTAAAAAGATGAATTAAAGAAACACTTGGATGGCAGCTACTGCTTCCTGCGGACTGTCAGGGTTACCGGTAACATGGATATTATTTCTTTGAATGATATCCATACTGCAACTAATATTTGAGATAATGAACTATAGCTGGTAAAAAGGTTATCCTGAGAAGCCGGGTCCATCCGGGTAATTTAAATGCCTGAAGCCACTGGCCGGAATGTCACAATTTTCAAATATAAGTAATTCCTTTCGAACTACGCGGTGGTTGTCTGACTCCCGAGTCAGACAAAATTCGTGTATCTTTGCGCCTTACAAAAAAAGGCATTATGACCCTGCAGCAAAAAGCATTTCTGTTTGACCTGAATGGTACTATGATCAACGACATGGAATATCACCTGGAAGGCTGGTATAACATGTTGAACAAGCTGGGCGCCAATCTTCCCAGGGAAATTGTAAGAAGCCATATGTACGGCAAAAATGAAGAGTTGCTGGTACGTGTGTTCGGGAAGGATCGTTTCACCGCCCAACAAATGGAGGAAATTGCCCATGAAAAAGAGGTATTGTACCAGGAAGCTTTCAGACCTCACCTGGAGCTGATTGCCGGGCTGCCCGCATTCCTTGAGAAAGCTGCCGCTGCAGGTATTCCCATGGCAATAGGATCTGCAGCCAACACTTTCAACATCAATTATGTGCTCGACAACCTGGATATCCGCCGCTACCTGAAGGCTATTGTAAGCGCCGATGATGTTGCCACCAGCAAGCCGGATCCGGAAGTTTTCCTCAAATGCGCAGCAGAACTGGGCGTATCGCCCAACAGCTGCATAGTATTTGAAGATGCGCCCAAAGGAGTGGAAGCCGCGCTGAATGCGGGTATGGAGGCAATTGTATTAACCACCATGCATACACGCGAAGAGTTTGCCGCCTACAGCAATATCAGGGCTTTTGTGGCGGACTATACCGATCCGGTGTTACAACAATTGTTCGTATAGACAAGGAATATTGCAATATAATTTCCAAATGTCGGCAGTGTACCATAAATTGCCGGGTTATATAAATAATTGCTGGTATGACACGTTATTCAGGGCAATCAAGAATGCTGGTAGCAGTTGATTGCATCATTTTCGGTTTCGATGGGGAAGAACTAAAGCTGTTGCTGATCAAGCGCGGGTTTGAACCGCAGAAAAATAAGTGGAGCCTGATGGGCGGATTTGTGCAGGCCGACGAAAGCTTTGAAGCGGCTGCTGCACGGGTGTTGCATAAGCTCACAGGCCTGGAAGGGGTATATATGGAGCAGCTCTTTGCCTTTGGTGAACCTACCCGCGACCCGGTAGAGCGCACTGTTTCCATCACCTACTTCGCCCTTATTGATATCAACCAGTACAAGCTGCAGATCAATGACGAGTACCATGCCGAATGGATCGCACTCGGTAAGCTGCCCGACCTCATCTTTGACCATACTGAAATGGTGAAGATGGCCCAGGAGAAGCTCCGTTATAAAGCAGCTATACATCCTATCCTTTTTGAACTGCTGCCGCAGAAGTTCACTATTCCACAGTTACAGCTGCTCTATGAAGCAGTATATGACGTTACTTTCGATAAACGTAATTTCAGCCGCAAGGTATTGTCCACCGGTCTGCTGATCAAACAAAAGGATAAAGACCGGCTCAGCTCCAAACGCGGCGCCTTTTACTTCAAGCTCGACAAGCGCAAGTACAACGCCAAATTCAATGCTTTCCTGAATTTTGTTACAGACCCCGGCAACCTACGGTAAGTCTATCCAGATAGTGCCCTTCACCGGCGTATAGTTCAGCATTATATTCTCCTGGCTTTCAGGCCCCATCTGTGCGGCATCCTGGAACTTGGTACCTATGGGCGCAATGGCGCTCAGGAAGCCTATATCACCGTCCGGGAAGGCTGGCGCAGTATAGTTGTTGGCTGCTCCTGCCGGCGCCTGTGGCCGGAATACCTGTAAAAACGTACCTTCCTGCCCGGTATAAAAGGTAAATGCCTGTTCCTTTGTATGGAAAGTGGCATGGTATACATTGGCATGATAACCCTTAAACTCCGGGTATTCCCAGCTTTCCCCCGTTACTGTATTGTTGTAGGCTTTATACCAGCTGCCAAATAATTGTCCCTGTAACCTGTTCTTCCACACGCGGTAAGGTCCTTCACCGGTCCATGACAGTCCGGTTACCTTTTCCTCCGGGTAGCGGAAAGTAATGCCGCTATAGGGTGTAGCGCCTTTAATGCTATAGCTGTAATCCAGTTGTACCGGCAGGCCAGGCTTAAAAGTCCATTTAACGTGAAGAAAGCCGCTGCCTTCGTACCTGGCAACGATAAAATAACCGCTGGAGTCGGTACCGGAGCTGAAAGCTTTCAATTCCTGGGAAATGCCTGCCAATACCGGGCCTCCGCTTAATGATATGTTGCCTTTGGGGGTGCGGATATGTAACAGCTGCCCGGTGGTGCGACTGAAATAATAGGTGCCTGCGCCATTGCTGACGGAAAGTGTATCATGATCCGTTACTACATCCAGCCGGCCCTTTGTTCCCTGAAACTGCCGCACTACACGGGAAGGCGGTTGCAGCGGCCAGCTGCGGGTAATGATACTGCGCCCGTAGCTGTCCTGCACATTCACATATAAAGCGTCTGCATCCTGCCAGCCATTGGGAAGGGATAGCTCCAGGAATCCTTTGGTATGAGGCGCCAGGCCGGGAGGAGTGATCCTGCCGGAGGCGATAGTATCTGTTTTATTATTTTTTCCGGGAGATGCAAACCGCAGCAGCTGCCATGTAAACCGGCACCTGGACAATGGCGTATAGTCGTAACGGTTCTCCACCGGGATACGGCCATCGAAGGTGTTGGGGTTTATAAGGGGCAGGGACATATGTACCGGCGACCAGATCTGGCGGATAGTATAGAAACTGCCCTCTTTTTCGCGGTGGGGCCCTACAATGCCGTCAGGAGCGTGGTTGCCATCGGTGTCGATGATGCCGTTTTTATCGGTACGTACCAGTCCTTCGTCACCGAATGCCCACAGGAACCCTCCCGCGCAGCGGGGATGTTGCAGCATGCGGTCCCAGAAATCGGCCAGGCCGGCGCCCATACCGCCGTCGTAAAGCCCATGCATAAATTCGGTAGGCATGTAAATATCCTGGTCGTAGAGACTTGAATTAACGATATAGTTGAAGTTGGGATAATGTTTGGTGTCTACACCACCGTATCTTTCCCAGGGATGCAGTACCGGGCGCAGCTGCGGATCGTACAGGTGATAGTCGCCATCCAGGGCGCGGTTAAACCCTCCTTCATTGCCATTGTCCCATGCAATGATGGATGGATGGTTCACATCGCGCTCCACCAGTTCTTTCACCAGTTTGCGGCCTACTACAGTATCGTATGCCGCCTGCCAGCCGGTGAGCTCATCCAGTACAAACAGGCCCAGGGAATCGCATACGTCCAGGAAGTGTTCATCCGGCGGATAGTGCGACATGCGCACAGCGTTCATGTTCATATCTTTCATCAGGTTCACATCCAGTATGCTGATATCCTTACTGAGCGTACGTCCTGTTTCAGGCCATGCACTATGGCGGTTTACGCCTTTCAGTATTACTTTGGTATCATTTACGTATATGCCATCCCGTGGTCTTATTTCAATGGTTCTGAAACCAAAGGGCTGGGATATGCGGTGTATGGTTTGGTTATCTTTTTTAATTTCCACCACTGCCAGGTAGCGGTTTGGAAACTCCGCACTCCAGGTAGCCGGGTGATCAATCTGTTGCTGCAACGTATAGGCGGCAGGGTGATTGGCAGTGGCAGGCAGGGTTACAGCAGGCTGCAGTGGCTGGCCGGTCATAGTTACCACCTGTGTACTGAGGGAATATCCTTCCGGCAAAGGGGAAGTGAATACCTGCGCTGTGAAAAGCCCTTTGGCAGTGGCATTAATGGCTACATGGTTAATATGGATCAGCGGTTTCACTTCCAGGAACACAGGTCTGTAAATACCGCCCAGGATCCAGAAGTCACCATTCCTTTCTGCACGGTTTACCCCTGCATTAGCCGACATTTTGCTCACCTTTACTTCCAGGAGGTTGCTGCCATTCCGTAACAATCTGCTGATATCATACCTGAACCGGTAGAAGCCACCCTGGTGTATTTCACCGGCAAGGTGGCCGTTTATTTTTACTTCGGCATCGGTCATCACGCCATCAAAAACAATATTCACCTGTCGCTCGCGCCAGTTGGCCGGAGCTGTAAAGCGATAACGGTAAAACCCCTGTTCATCGGCTTTAACTTTGTCGTGGCCGTAGTTATAGCTGCCGAATCCCTGTTGTTCCCAATTGGATGGAACGGGAATAGTGGTCCATTTTCCACTGCGCTGTCCACCGGAACAGCGGAAATCCCAGTTAACGGTATGGTCTTTATCTGTACCTGAAAGGTAGATGTATCGGGTTTCCTGTGCGAATGCTACGTGCAGGCATAACATGCCCGTGAGCAGCAATATCATTCTTGCTGGCATAACCGGAATTTTAAAATGCCTTTAAAAGTATAAAAAAGATGCGAATTTTGTCTGACTCAGGATTAAACTGATTACGCTGATTACGCTGATTTGATCTATTTGATTTTAAAAGATTCGGGGAGATAAAAGCGATATCCGCTTATATCTCCCCGAATCTTTTAAAATCAATTATAAAATCCCAAAAAATAAAATCAGCGTAATCAGCGTAATCAGTTTAATCCTGAGTCAGACAAAATCCGCGTGCGCCGAAGGCGCACCAACGCTACTCGCCGAAGCATGTCAGCATCTTGCGGAAGATCTCGTTGTTTTCATATACACCACGGAACAGCTGGGAGTTAGGGCCATAGGCGAATACCATCACAGGAATACCGGTATGATCGTTGGTGGCAAAATGGCCACGTAAAGTACCTTGTGAAATATCTCCATCCATCAGGGCAAGACCACCGGTTTCATGATCGGCGGTAACGATCACCGTGGTTTGTTTGTCGTGGTCGGCGAAACGAAGGGCTTCTCCTACGGCTTCATCAAAGTCGAGCATTTCCCGTACCAGGTAGTCCAGGTCGTTCATGTGGCCGCCGTGATCTATGCGGGAGCCTTCCACCATAAGGAAAAATCCTTTGCCGGAAGCGTTGAGTTGCTGTAACGCTTTTTTCAGTGCGGTTTTCAGATAATTGCCCCGGCCATTGCGCATCGAGCTAACTACTTTGTTGCTCAGGATCACGAGCGTACGGTTTTTCGTAGTGGCGTCCCAGTTATCCAGGTTATCGTAGATGCGGATGCCAGAGGAGGCGAGCTGCCGGCCGAAATCTTTATCCAGTTGTTCCCTGCCGCCGCCTACTGCAAGATCCAGCTTGCTGCCCAGCAATTGCTTTTCCAGTGTGTAGGTGCTGTCGCGATCGGCAGTATGGCCATAGAAAGAAGCCGGTGTGGCGCCGGTAATTTCTTCCGTAACTATAACGCCGCTACGGATGCCTTTGGGAGCGAGTATCTCAGGGATTACGGGGATGGACACATAAGTGTTATCCAGCCCGATGGCGCGGTTATGTGTTTTGACACCGGTGCCCATGGCAGAGCCACCTGCGGCAGAGTCGGTGTGGTAGTTATCGGTCGATTGGGTTTTGGATAAGCCCAGTTGTTTCATCTGGAAGATATTCAGTGCGCCCTTATTGGCGGTATAGCCTGAAAACATTTCCGCAAGACCGGTGCCATCACCTATCATCAGTATCACGTTCTTTGAGCGTACCTGTGTGGCATCTGATGCAAAGGAGGGAGTATATACTTCATGCACCGGCATGTTGGAGGCGGTAGTGCGGCTGGTGTTGTGGAGCACATCATACAATTCTTCCGGGTGGTCTGTACCGATCCAGTCGGCGCCCAGGTCCATCAGTTTGTAGTAGGTAGACCTGGTTGAGGGCGCGCCCCAAAAACGGAAGGGATGCCCCTGCCCGTGTACTTTGCTGATCACCGCCTTTACTTTTTCCAATTCATCCGGCACCAGTGTGCCCTTGCCGTTCCAGTGGCTGTAGGAGTGAAAATCCACGCTTACCATGGCAATGCGTTGTTGTAACGCTGCCGGGTATACGCTGTCGGGACGGCCATCAAAAAAGAAGATGGGATCATACTTTTGCCATTCTTCCATTGGCGGCACATTGCCGGATATCACCAGTTTTACGGCAGATGGATTGGTATTGCGGTCAAAATAATTCCGGTAAGGGAGCAATAGTTCCTGTAATGTCCGGAGGGTAGGAGTACCGGCTGTTTTCAGGTCGATGAGCAACTGCATGGGTGCATTGCCTTCGTATGGCTTGCCGTTGTAAAGAGAAAACTGGCGGAGCACCGGTTGCAGGTACATTTCCTTAAACGTGCGGAACGGTTGTATGGCAGTGGCATCGTGCGCTACGTATAAAACGCCGTTTTTAAGGTGTACATCCGCCTCGATAGACCCGAACTGCAGGGCCGCTGCTGCATAAAAAGGAGTGGCCCGCTCATAGTCGTTATGTGAGTGCGCCTGGGCCATGGTATACTGCTTTATTTGGGCAGATGCCCCGGCGGCCATCATTACACCGGATAAAAAGAACAGTGCTTTTTTCATTGTATGGTAAAAGATAGTTTTCAAAAGTTTCAGCGGGCAAAGGTGGTATAATCCTGTTAGCATGCAGTACCGCCTGAGTTTATCTTTATGTTAATTTCCGGCAGAAAAAATCGATTTAGTCAATACTTCCGGCGTTATATCTTATTTGCGCGGTAAGAAAAGTGGAATAAAGAAAAATGAAATAACAGGTTAAACGTTGCCGGCAGGCAATAAAATTTGATGAGATAAGCCCTGTGGCATCAGAGCGTTGGCCAGTTCTGCACCAGTTCTTTCAGCTGGTTCTGTCCTTCAGGCCAGTCACCCAGCCGGGATTCGCTGTTAATATGGCCTTTGGCGCCAGCGTTTACAAAGCGGCTTCCCCAGTGCCGGGCAAAGAAAGCAGCCCTTTCCAGTGAACAGAAAGGATCATTGGTGCTGGCAACAATGATACTTTCGAAGGGCAGTTTAACCAAAGGGATCGGCGTAAAGCCGGTCGCTTCCGGTGGGAAGCCTGGTCTTTCTGCATCTGCAGGCGCTACCAGTAATGCGCCGCGGATCTTCCTGGTGGTTTGCCCTGCCCAGTGCGCCAGCGCAATACAAGCCAGGCTGTGTGCAGCTATTACTACCTGCGGCCCGGCTTCGGTCACCGCTTTCTCTATCTGCGCTACCCAGTTGGCACATACCGGTGCATTCCAATCTGTTTGCTCAATCCGTTTTGTTCCTGGTATAGACTGTTCCCATAGTGTTTGCCAGTGTAATTCACCGGAGCTGCCCAGCCCCGGCGCGGTCAGTACTTTAATTTCCATGACATAGAGGCGTTGTGTCTTGAAAGGTAATAAAGAATCATCAAATAAGAAATTAAGTGAATGATGAAAGCCGGACAACAAAAAAAATAGCCGATGCTGAAAAGCACCGGCAACAGGTAACAACCAAAACAGCATTGATTAATACTGAGTATCTTAGTTATTTATGATATATGTTATCGCTTTTATCATCTTCTAAAAAATAATTTTTAAAAGGCCCGGCAGGGAGATCCCCGCCGGGGGCCATAATGTGGATTTTTAAAATACAAACCCTTTGCGCTTGAACAGCCAGAGATTACGCCAGCCATCGCCCTGCTGTACCAGCGTCAGTTCATTGTTGTTCAGCTTAATAATATTGTAAGTAACGTTATTGCCCCAGCTGATATCTGCTCCGTTGATCTTAATCGCCTTGTTCAGCGTGTCCAGTGCAAATGATCCTTTCGTAGTTACTCCTTTATGCAGGATAGTAAAATTTGCATTTTTGTTCAGATCAAATGTCATCTCATCATCCAGTACGCCCTGGTCTCTTAAGCCAGCTGTGCCTACAGTCCACCATGCCGGTTTATCTGCATTACCGGGGCCGTTGCCAAAGCAGTAGCCACCGGGAACATCAGTTGCCCATACCCAGGTTTTTCCGTCGGCGCCATTGGTGAGCAGGTTATATAATTCGCTGGCGAAAAATTTCGGATCGTTTTCACTCACGGTTACTTTTACGGAATCTGTTTTAGGGCCACCGGCGCCATAAGCAGAATATTTTATGAAGAAGTCGCCCGCAAAAGGAAGGATCACCACCGCTTTTGCGTTCTTAGTGGTGCCAAAGCCATAATCCCAGAAAGGGATCACATCTTTGGTTTTGCTTTCCAGCGTTACCTGGTTATCGTAACCAGGCGTTTGTGTAACAGAGAAATCGAGTTGAATGCCGGCAGGATCTGCGGGAGTGATCCTGTCTTCATAAGGACTGCATGCATAAAATAATGCAACAGTTAATCCCAGGAAATATATATGCAGACGTTTCATTTTCTTGGTTTTTAAA
This sequence comes from Chitinophaga sp. OAE865, assembly GCF_040546735.1. Lineage (NCBI taxonomy): Bacteria > Pseudomonadati > Bacteroidota > Chitinophagia > Chitinophagales > Chitinophagaceae > Chitinophaga > Chitinophaga sp. OAE865. The sequence goes on from NZ_JBEPOF010000001.1 coordinate 3,461,381, forward strand.
GTGAGCAATATCACCAGCCGGTGTTTTGTTTGAGTGTACCGTTAGATAAATTGATCTGTGTTTCAGGGATAGAGAATAAACCGTTTGTTTCTGTACGGAACACTACATTAAAGGCTGCCTGGGAAGACGGATTATCTATTGCCTGTTTGGCAACGGTCATGCCCTGCCGGAGCAGATCCCAGTACCGGTGTCCTTCCAGTGCCAGTTCCCATTTACGTTCCTGCATGATCTGCGTTTTGCTGCTAAGGGTAACGCGGTGGGTCTGATCGCCAAATGCGCGGTCGCGCACACGATCCAGGTATTCCTGTGCTTTGGCAGCGTTGGTTGTAAGGTTTAATTCAGCTCCCATCAGCAGTACATCTGCAAAGCGGATCACCACGTAGTTATCAAAATTGTCCCATTGGAAATTACCACCAAGGTCATCAGGATTCTTATCTTTCAGCGGTGTATATTTTTTTATAAAGAAGCCGGTGTATTGCGCCTGATCGCCCAGTGTATAGGTATCGGCAAATCCTTCCCCGTTAATGGAAATGATAGAAGCGGTTTGCCTGGTGTCGCCGGGTGCATAGGAATGAAAGAGCGCTTCATTTACAGTGGCGGCGCCCCATCCTTTGTAGTAGGGACCCAGTTCCTGGGAGCGTATACCGATCATTACCTGCATGCGGTTGCCGTTCTGCTGGTTCTGATCGCCCAGGCCGAGGTAGGTGTATTGGATGGTGAATACGCCCTCAGCATTATTCTGACCCGCATATGCAGCAGTGTTTTCTGCGGAGGCACGGAACAGGTTCCGGTATTTTGGAATAAGACTGTGACCGCTGTTATTGATCACATCGTCAACAGCGGCAATCGCATCTGCCTGTGAAAGCACGCCGGCAATATCAGGCTTGCTGTAGTAGCCGGTATAGTAAAGGAACACACGGCCCAGCAGGGCTTCGGCAGCCCATTTGGTAGCCCTGCCATATTCGCCGGTCGGAATACTGGCAAAAGGAGTGGCAGGAAGATTACCTGCCGCGAGCTTCAGGTCGTTGGCAATGAGCATGTATACGCTGTCGGGACTTGCCTGCAGGATATTATAATTACCGGGTTCCAACGGTGCTGTGAGCAATGGCACATGACCAAACATACGCACCAGGTCAAAATAGAAGTAGGCACGCAGGAAGTGTGCTTCACCCACATAACGCTTTTTGGTGGCGTCATCTCCTTTGAAATCTACTGCATCTATTTTCTGGATCAGTTTATTGGCGCGGTAAATACCGGTATAATACTTCTTCCAGGCATTGCTGTTAAGGTCATTCATTTTAATGCTCTTATCCCATTGGTTCCATCCGTTATCGGAGGTGCCGCCACCGCCAAAGCATTCATCAGATGCAATTTCTGAGGAGAGAGCAATATTCCCGTATCCATCCCAGTTTAACACACTGTACGCGGAAACCAATGCCTGGTAAGCATCTGCGGGTGTTTTATAAAAATCTTCTTCTGTTATAGTATTGATGGGCAATGTTTCCAGGAAACTTTTGGAACAGGAAGCCATTAACCCCGTTACGATGATAGCTGCAAATATTTTCTTCATGATTACCGGAGTTTAAAATTTAACGTTAAGGCCGAATAGAACAGTTCTGGGCTGCGGGAAGTAACCGAGGTCTGTGCCTGACGACCAGCTGTCGATACCATAACCCACTTCCGGATCCAACCCACGGTAATGGGTAAACGTAAATACATTCAGCCCGGATACATATAGTCTGAATTGCTGAAGCGGCAGGCGTTTCAGTAATGTTTTCTTGAAATCATATCCGAAGTTGATGCTCTTGATGCGGAGAAAAGCGCCATTGTGCACATACAGGTCTGAGAAGCGGGTATAGTTCTGGTTGGCTTCATTGTTCTGTGTTACACGGGGCATGCTGTTGGAAGTGCCCTCACCATGCCAGCGGCCAAATATAGCTGTGGTATAGTTGTTGGTGTAACGGTCGTAAGCCCTTGTTCCATCCACGATATCGTTGCCGCCTACACCGTTCATGAGCACACTCAGGTCAAATCCCTTCCAGCCGGCGGATAAAGAGATGCCATAGGTTTGTGTAGGATTAGGATCTCCTACTTTTGTTTTATCATCACCATTAATCACACCATCGCCGTTCATGTCTACAAAGCGTACATCGCCCGGTTGTGCGCCCGGCTGGATCTTTTGCCCGCTTTTGCTGGTGTAGGCATCTATTTCGGCCTGGTTCTGGAAAATACCGGCTGTTTTCAGTCCATAGAAAAAGCCGATAGGCATGCCGTTCTGCGCGCGGAAGTATTCATCCATATTGGACGACAATACGCCGTTGTAAGAAGGATGCAATACGCCTTCCTGGTTAGGAATATCTATTACGGTGTTTTTATTGAAGGCAATATTACCGCCGATACCAATGGTAACTTCTCCGAACTGGTGGTTGTAGTTAATGCCGAGTTCAATACCCTTGTTCCGGATATTACCGCCATTGATGGTAGGAGCGCCGGTGCCCACCAGGTCGGGGATAGGAGCTGTTACCAGCCAGTCGCGGGTATTTTTCTGATACCAGTCAAATGTTACGGTCAAGTCTTTGAACAGTGTTGCATCAAATCCGATGTCAATCTGTTCAGATGCTTCCCAGTGCAGATCGGGGTTGGGGATCTTATCAGGAGAAGCGCCGATGGCTTTTTGCCCGTTGAAGTAGTAATCGCGGTAAGTAGAATTGATAGTGGCCAGGTACCTGAAATCATCAATCCTGTCGCTACCGTTTTGTCCCCATCCACCGCGGATCTTCAGGAAGTTGATCCAGCTGCTGTTCTTAAGGAACGCTTCGTTGGTCACAATCCATCCTGCAGAGAAGGAGGGGAAGTAGCCATAGCGGTTGTTGGCGCCAAACTTGGTGGAGCCGTCGCGGCGTAATGTTGCGGTAAGCAGGTATTTATCGTCGTAGCTGTAAAACACCCTTCCGAAGTATGATTGCAGGGCATTCATAGTTCTTGCTCCATATACTTTGCGGGTAGAATCATTTCTGCCATTATCGATAATGGCATGATCAAAGTCGGCAATGATAAGATCTGTTTTGCTGCCGCTTACATTATATCCTTCAAATTTCTTTGCCGTGGTACCAACCATTACATTCAGGTTATGCCTGCCTGTTGTGAGCTGGTAGGTGAGGGTGTTATCCCAGTTCCAGGTAAGATTGCGGTACATTCCCTGGCTGGCAAAGGAATGATCGTTCTTATTATTGGTACCGAGACTGTATACCGGAATAAACGAGTTATTGTAATTATAGGAGATGTCGGCGCCGAAGTCGGTACGCAGGGTCAGTCCTTTGATGAGGGTAGCTTCTGCATAGATGTTACCGATGATCCTGTCGATGATGGTCTGGTTATTCTGTGTGTAGTCGATCATACCGATAGGATTGGGCTCTTCTGCATAGGGCGATTTGCCATAGCTGCCGTCGGCATTATACACCGGGTAAATGGGTGAGGCGTTCAGTAACCCCCGGATAGAGTTATTATAGATGTTGCCTGTACCGATACCCCGTTGGCGTGTATGCGCAAACGTTAAGTTCTCCCCTGTTTTGATCAGGTCCTTATATAATTTGTGCTCTGAGTTGATACGAAAAGAAGTTCTTTCAAAGTTAGATCTGCCGGGAAGCCCCATTACGCCTTGCTGTCCCTGGTAAGAAAGGGAAGAGGAGAACACTGAGTGCTCGTTGCCACCGGAGAGGCTCAGGCTGTAGTTCTGTATAGGTGCATTTTTGATGGTAGCTGCTTTCTGCCAGTCGGGTCCCGTACCCAGTTTCGCAATGGAATCCGATGTATAGATAGGTATGGAACCGGAGTTGATAGCTGCTTCGTTCATGATATGTGCATATTGTTGCGCATTCAGCAGGTCCAGTTTGCGGGCGGGATTCTGTAACCCGTAAGACGCATCAAAACTGACATTCATTTTGCCCGCGCGGCCTTTCTTCGTGGTGATCATTACGATACCGTTGGCAGCGCGTGTTCCGTAAATAGCTGTAGAGGCAGCGTCTTTGAGCACGTCTACGCTGGCAATATCGTTTGGATTGAGGAAGCTGATATCATCTGCCGGGAAGCCATCAATAATGAACAGCGGCCTGGAGTCGCCATTAGTGCCTATACCACGGATAGTGAATTTCAATGCATCACCGGGCTGGCCGGAGTTGGATGTTACCTGCACACCGGGGGCCTGTCCCTGTAAAGATTGTTCTACGCTGATGGCGTGATTTTTTATGAGGTCATCATTGTTGAGATGTACAGTGGCGCCGGTCACTACTTTTTTCTTTTGCGCGCCATACCCTACTACCACCAGTTCATCCAGACCAGTGGAAGCGGATTGGAGACGTATTACCATGGGGCCGTCCACTTTTACCGGCAGTTCCTGTTTGGTATAACCTACCAGAGATACCACGAGTACATCACCGGGATCTGCCTGCAGGGTGAAGATTCCTTCGACGTTGGTAACAGTGCCACGGGTGGTTCCTTTTATAACGATATTAACACCGGGCAGGGGAGCGCCGCCATTGGCATCAATTACCTTGCCCGTAACTGTTTGTTTTACAGGTTGCGTATATGCCTTCCCGTTATTATCAGCTGCATGCAGCGCGGGAGGCGCAGCGGTGGTCAGGCTGCATACGGCAAGCGCCTTTATGACGGTTTGCCGCGGAAAATAGTTGCTGATCGTGTACCAGATTTTCATGTTTAACGTGTTTTATTTAGGCAAAGGAGTTTAATGATTTTAAGAGAAAGTGGTCCAGGTCAGATGGCCCGGACCGTTTTTGCTATTCCATTATATGTTATCATTTTACCTGTCTTATTGCTGATATCCGGTCCTGCCGCATTTTCTTTCCCCACGAATGTTACGAGGAAGTACCTTTGCTGCAGCATACCCGGAAACCTGCCTTCCCGTTGACCTATAGTGAGTGTTTGCGCAGCTTCATTCCATTGGAAGGAAATGTTGCTAAAAGCGCCTTTCTCATATTGATAGTTATTATTTTCATCTTCATAAAGCGTGAATTCACCGTCTTTACCTGTATACACATACAGCTGTATGGTATCTGCACGGCGCTCACCGGTATACTGGAGGTCAGGGCCTACCGGCAGAATGGCGCCTTCCTTTACATATAAAGGCATTCTTTGCAAAGGCGCTTCGGCGGTAATATGCCGGCCACCGGCTTCGTATTTCCCGGTGTAGAAATCGTACCAGCCATTACCTGCAGGCAGGTACAAATCGCGGCTGCGTGCATGGTACTCCGTTACAGGATTTACCAGGAGAGAGGGACCAAACATGTACTGGTCGCTGATATTCAGTACCGCGGTATCCCTGCCATAATCCATTACCAGCCCGCGCATAATCGTATAGTCGTGGTGGTAAGTGCTGCCTGCAATGGAATAGATATAAGGCAGCAGGCGGTAACGCAGTTTGTCGTAGTACAGCATAGACTGGTACGCTACACTGCTGTCGGGAGCAATGTTGAACATCTCACGATAAGGGTATTGCCCGTGAGAACGGAACAGCGGGCAGAAAGCGCCATACTGGAACCACCTTGTATTGAGCTCTCTCCATTCTTCCAGTGCCGGCCCCTGCGGATTGGGACTGTCATATTTATCTTCCACAAAAAAGCCTCCTATATCTGTAGTCCAGTAGGGCAGGCCGGAGAGGCTGAAATTCAGTCCGCCGGGGATCTGCCTTTTAAACTCGGTAAAGGTGGCGCCTATATCGCCGCTCCAGGTGGCGGCGGCATAGCGTTGCAGTCCTGCATAAGCGGAACGGGTAAGAATGAACACGCGCTGATCCGGTTTTGCAGCTCTTTGTCCTTCGTAAATACCTTGCGCATTTACCAGTGCGTAGGTATTGAAGTATTGGGTAGAAGAGCCGAGCGCAGTGGGATCCATCAGTTTTTTGCGTTCTTCGATAGAGGCATTGGAAAGGATATCCGGCTCTGTGGCGTCCAGCCACCAGGCGTCCACACCTTTGCTGAGCAGGTTTTTCTGCAACAGGCTCCAGAATAGTTTACGCGCTTCAGGATTAAAGGCATCATAGAACGTAGATACGTAACCGTTACCTATCCAGTCGCGCTGCCTGTTTTTGATATTCTGTTTGTATAACCAGCCTTTGCTGTCGAATAATTTATAGTTGCTGATGCCTTCATAGAATTTCGGCCATACGGAGATCATGAAGTTGGTATGGTACTGTTTGTGCAGGCGGCTGATCATGCCGGCGGGATCCGGGAAACGTGCGGGATCAAACTGCTGGCTGCCCCACTCGTCCTGTTTCCAGTAGCTCCAGTCGAGTACGATATTATCCAGCGGGATCTTTCTTTTGCGGAATTCTGCCACGGTGCTTTCAATCTCCTGCTGCGTTTTATACCGCTCCCTGCTTTGCCAGAAGCCCAGTGCCCAGCGTGGTATCATGGTGGCTTTACCTGTTACCTTTCTATAACCGCTGATCACTTCGTCCATATTTTCTCCATACATAAAGTAATAGTCGAGCTTTTCACCTGCTTCGGAGGTTAGCTGCATTTTATCCGGTCCTTCTTCCGGGGTAGGAGGAAGGAATTTAAGGGAGATAAAAGATTGCGCGGTTTCCGGGATCCATTCTACTTTTACGGTAGCCGGTTCTCCTTTTTTAAGAAGGTGGCGGAATACAGAAGCGCCGGGATTCCAGCTTTCGCGCCATTTGTCCAGCTTCAGCTGGCCATTGATCCATACTTTGGTATAACCCGAAGTGGTCATGAAAAATTTATACTCGCCTGTTTCATCTGCATTCACGGAGCCTTCCCAGGTTACCTTTCCTTTTACCATTGGAAAGGAAGGAGGAAGCGACGATAAACGGTCCAGGAATTCGTAGTCGATCTTATCCTCTACCTTTTTTATATATACCGTATTATTATTACGGTCGCCATAGGTGGCACTAAAACCGCCTGTTTGTCCGTCGGCCGAGGTTAAGTGTAATTCAGACATTTGTTTATAGGGACGGTTATCACCAAAACGTGTAATGGAATAGTTATCCCATAAAATACCGTAGTTCCGGCTGGACACTACAAAGGGAACCGCCGCTACAGAATTGTACTGAGTGAGGTCTACATCCTGGTTTTTGTAGTTCATTAAGCCGGTCTGGTGCTGTCCAAGTCCATAGAAAGCTTCACCGGCGGGGGATTCAAAAATCTGCTGGATCCGGTATAGGGATTTGTTGCCAATAGTAACCGGGGAAAAGCGTTTGCCACCGCCGGCCTGTTCCTGTAATATAATATCGCCTGTTTTATCGCGAAATGTCACTTCCCCGGTATTCAGTGCTACTGTAGCGGTGATGCTGGTTGTTTTCAGCGTAACGCTTTCATTCCGTTCTTCTGAGTCCCATTTGATGGTATTACCGGTGGCATCTACGGCCATGAGACTTGGAGATCCCGTGAAATGATCGTCCGGGGTGGCGGTTACATGGATCACTTTATCAGAAACCACCTGTAGTTTCACCTGCCTGGCGCCGTTCCGGGCGGGGTTTTTTAAATGGATCAACAGCCCATCAGCCAATTTTTCCACCTGCCCGGCATAACACCAGGAAGTGAGGAACGTCATTAATACGATCGGTATCGCCCTCTTTATCTGCATATTTGAACGGATTTTTTCGTTGGTTGAACGTGGTTGTTACAAATACAGGTTGTGGTACCTGTACTCCATTTTTCAAAAACGTGTTACTTCAAAACGTGTTGAAACAAAAGTAAAAGGAGGTCACGAATCCGAGGGTACGGGTATGTTTTTGATGTGGGGCGATTATGTTAACTCCTGGTATCCGCAGGGTAACAATTTGATTTCGGTAAGGGCATTAAATGTTAACGTATGGCAAATGAAAGGGCTGGTTATAAAGCTGTTATAATAAGAAGATGCCGATGAGAGAACCTGTGATCAGGCAGTACAGCAGGATTTCAATCAACAGATACAGGCGATTGCTTCGTTTAAAGTTTTGCTTGAACATAGTAGGTTTGATAATCGATCCAACAAAATTATCTATTGCCCCCCTGAAACAGGGGGCGCATTTCGTTATTTCATAGGGCAGATTTGTTGTTTTGCAGGATGATGTACTTTTGAAGTAGGGGTATTATTTCTTCTTTCCGTAAACAGACGGAAGCACGTTGTATTCCATCTTGAAATATTTTGTAAAGTATTTGGGATTATTGAAGCCCACTTCATAGGCCACCTCTGCTACGGTAAGCTGGCTTTTTTCCAGCAGTTGTGCAGCCCGCTTTAAACGGATGCTCCGGATAAATTCGATGGGCGATCGCCCGGTGAGGGCCAGGATCTTTTTATACACGGATACCCGGCTCATGAAAAGCGCCCTGCTCAGTTCTTCTACCGAGAAGTCGGGATTGGCAATATTCTTCTCTACAATTTGCAAAGCCTGTTGTATGAATTGTTCATCTGCCGATGAAATGGCTATTTCTCCCGGGTTGGCTTCTATATATTGCTGGAATGTTTTCCTGAGAGATGATTGCTGGGAGATAATGTTCCTGAGCCGTGAAAGCAGTACCTCGAAGTTAAAAGGCTTTGTAATGTAATCGGAAGCGCCGGTTTCCAGGGCTTCCAGCTGCTGGGCTTCTTCGGCCCTGGCGGTGAGCAATACAATGGGAAGGTGCGCGGTGCGTTGCAGGGCGCGTACCTTTTTACATAATTCCAGTCCATCCATTTCCGGCATGGAAATATCGCTTACTACCAGGTGCGGGAGCGTGTGCTGCAGCACTTTCCAGGCGGCAAGCCCGTTCTCTGCTTCAATAATCTGGAAGTACTGGCTGAGATTATCTTTCAGGTAAAAACGGAAATCCTCGTTATCCTCTACCAGTAAAACCACCGGTTTTTTAGAGTTGGTGTTCACCGCAGGAGGCGCTGTAACGGTAACGGCAGTACGTATTGTTTCCTGCACATCGCCGGGAACAACAGCAGCAGCTGTTTTAACCGGGAGGTATACCGTAAAGCAGCTACCCATTTCCGGGGCGCTGTCTACCGTAATGCTACCCCCATGCATTTTCACAAATTCCTTTGTAATAGAGAGCCCGATCCCGCTGCCCTGGTTCACCATGGAGGCCGGTACTTCATGCTGGAAGAACCTTTCAAAGATATGTTCCTGTTTTTCCGGGGGAATACCGATACCATTATCTTTTACGGCAATTTCCAGTTGCCCGGCAGTTTCCTGGTAACTAACCTGAACGGATATACTGCCATTTTCGGGGGTGAACTTAAATGCATTGGAGAGGAGATTAAAGATGATCTTCTCTATTTTATCGGCATCATACAACATTTTCAGCTCCTGTACATTGCTCTGAAAGCCCAGCTGTATATGTTTTTTATCAGACAGGTCGGAAAAAGAGCCGGTGAGGTCTTTTACAAAGCTGATGATGTCTCCTTCTGCGGGATGCAGTTTGATTTCCTGGACTTCCATTTTACGGAAGTCGAGCAGCTGGTTCACGAGGTTGAGCAGGCGCCGAGCATTGCGCTGCATCAGCTCCAGCTGTACTTTCAAGGGGCCTTCGGTTGTTTGGCGCACAATTTTTTCCAGTGGCGTAATGATAAGGCTCAGCGGTGTTCTGAATTCATGGCTTACATTGGTAAAGAAGCGGATCTTCAGCGTATCCAGTTCGTGCATACGTGCAGCTTCCTGTGTTTGCTGTTCCATTCTGAACTTCAGTCTTTCCCGTTCCAGTATGATGCGGCGGGCCAGTAGCAGCGCCCCCAGTATGAGCAGTATATAACCGAGGAAGGCAGGCCAGGTTTTCCAGAAGGGTGGGAGTACTTTTATTTTCAGGGTAAGGCCTTTCTCATTCCATACGCCATCGTTGTTGGAAGCCTTTACGCGGAAAGTATATTCGCCCGGGTCGAGGTTGGTGTAGGTGGCCTTTCTTTGCAGGCCGTCGGTGTACAGCCAGTCTTTATTAAACCCTTCCAGCATATAGGCGTACCTGTTCTTTTCCGGGTGGAAATAATTCAGGGAGGCAAATTCAAGCGAAAATACATTTTCACCATGCTTCAGGGTGATGCTTTGTGTTTCCGGAATAGCAGCCTTCAGTAGTATGCGCCCGTTGATCTCCTCTCCCGGGAGCACGCTTTTGTTAAAGATCTGCAGATCAGTGAGCACCACCGGAGGGATATTATTATTGAGGGCAATGGCATCGGGGTAGAAGAGGTTGAAGCCGTTGCCGCCGCCGAAAATAAGCTCACCGCGACTGGTTTTCAGGGCGGCGTTTTCGTTGAAATCCTTTCCCTGCAGGCCGTCGGATTCGTCGTAATTTTTGAAAGTATAGGTATTACCCTCAATGGTCATATTACACAGGCCATTGGGAGTGCTCATCCAGAGGCGGTGGTCATTGGCTTCCAGGATGTTCAGGACGGAATTATCCGGGAGACCGTTCTCCTTGCGGAGGGTACGGAAGCCGTTGGTTTTCGGATCAAAGAGATCCAGTCCTTCCCTGGTGCCTATCCATATGAGGCGGCGGCTGTCCTGGAAAATACATACCACGTTATTGTGACTGAGGCTGGTGCTGTCGCCCGGGAGATTGTTATAATGTTTGAAAGTGCCGGTGGCGGGATTGTACACATCGAGGCCATCTGAGGTGCCTATCCAGAGCTTTCCCTGGTGGTCTTCCATGAGGGCGGAAATGTACCTGGACTTCACTTCCCGCCTGTATTGCCGGAACCGGCCTGTAGTGGGGTCCATCCGGTTAAGGCCGGCGCCGAGGGTACCTACCCACAGCTGGTGGCGGCTGTCTTCCAGTATTTCCCATATACTGTTATCGCTGATGCTGGAACTGTCTGCCGGGTCGTGTTTATAATGGATAAAACGGCCGTTGTCGAAGCGGTCGAGCCCACTGAAATAGGTACCTACCCATAGTTGTTTGTTGTGATCAATGCAGAGGCTCACGATCACATTGCCGGAGATGCTGTTATTATTGGCAGGATCGTGCCGGTACTGGGTGAAGGTGTTGCGGGCACGGTCAAAGTATATCAATCCGCCCCCATTGGTGCCTATCCATAAGTTACCGGCTGCATCTTCCACAAACCGGTTCACATCGTTATACGGCAAACTGTTACGGCTATACGCCTGGTACTGGTAGAGCGGGAATTTCACCATGTTTTCATGGTAAAAGTTCAGTCCTTTTTTGAAGGTGCCTATCCATATGATGCCGGTATTGTCTTTATAAAGCGTGGTGATACTGTTCTGGCTCAGGCTTCGGTTATCTTCACTGATATTCTCTATGTAACGGATGCTTTGAGTTTTCTTATTAATGATATTGATACCGCCATGATCGGTACCTATCCACACCAGGCCACTATTATCCGGAACGATGCCTCTTACAATATTGTTATTCAGCGCCAGCCCGGGAGTATTCTGGTCGATATGCCGGAAACGTTGTGTGCTTACGTCAAAATAGTAAACGCCGTTGTCCTCATTTTTGCTGAACATCCACAGGTCGCCGTCGGCATCTGCCACCATTCCCCAGCCACCGGTGGGGATTTCAGCTCTTACGAGTGTATTATCGCGGTAAACAACCTGGTGACTGCGGGCGTCCATTTTTTCCAGCAGGCCATTACTATGCAGCAGCCAGTAGATACCTGCTTTACCGGGCAACAGTACAGACACGCTGTTGGTACCGATGCTGCCCCCGGAACCGGTATGCGTAAACCGTTTTACCTTGTTGGCTGCACTTACCAGGAAAATGCCTGCGGAAGGGTGCAGGAACCAGTACCCGCCGGAAGGATCTTTCACGATATCTGTGACCGTGTTGCCGGGAAAGCCCCACTGGCCCAGGATCTTTTCAGGGCGCCGGTTAAAACGGGCGGTCACCGGGTCATAAATATTAATGCCAGCCCGGGTCTGGATCCAGAGCTGCTGTCCTGGCCCGGCCATGATCCTGCTGATATTATTATCTGCTACAGAGGTGGTATCGCGCAGATCGTGCTGGTACACAGTGAAATGATAGCCGTCGAACCGGTTCAGACCTGATACAGTCCCTATCCACATAAATCCTGTGCTATCCCTGAAAATACAGTTTACCTGGTTGTTAGACAAGCCCTGGTTGATATCAATCCGGTTGAACTGATAGGGGAGTGTTTGTCCCCGCATTATTATCGTAACGAGGAATAAAAAGATAAATATAAAGACCCGCTTCCGCATGTACACCTTACCTGGTTGAAAAATTGTTGGTCTGACAATTATAGTTATAACTATTGCGCAACAATATACCATAAAACGGAAATAAAAAAAGAAAGGTCGAAAGAATTCGACCTTTATTGCTAAAATTCCACGTTATGGCACTCAGGTCCATAAAAAGTTAATCAGCTAAAAATCCGGCAAGCCGGTATATGATAAATGATATTTGCGGTTTTATGGGGATAGCCAGCTTCTTGCTATACAAAAGTAGGTGAAGGTAAAACGATTGTCAAGAAATTAGCAAACAATATTTAAAAAAAGATTAAAATCACCCCGGAGCCTTATTTTTTTCTGCGGCTGGATAATTTCAGGATAATGGGTTATAATCTTTAAAGATTATTGAGTACTTTTTTGCCAATCTGAAAATCATGAAACGTATTACTTTATGTATGATGCTGTTAGCAGGAGCGGGATTGGCCGCCTTTGCGCAGCAACCGCCTGCAAAGGGGGGCACTGTTACGCTCGATTATTATTACAACAACGAGTTCAGAAAGGATAAAGCCGGTAACCCGGAAAGATGGCATTACATCTGGGGGGAAACGGATAACGGGGGCGTGTCGCTCTGGGGACATATTTTCGACTCCCTGGGAGTAAAAAGGGATAGCCTGTTAACGGCGCCCACGGCTGCCAACCTGAAAAATACAGGTATCTATATCATCATCGACCCTGATACAGAAAAGGAATCGCCCCGGCCTAATTATATGAATGAGAAGGATGCCCGCACCATTTACGAATGGGTAAAGGCAGGCGGGGTGCTGGTATTGCTGGAAAACGACTCTGCCAATGCCGAGTTTGCGCACTTTAACCGGCTGAGCGGGAAATTTGGTATCCATTTTAACGGCGACAGCCGCAACCGGGTGCAGGGCAGGAACTTTGAACAGGGCACTTTCCATATTCCTGCCGGGCATGAAATCTTTTCAGCGGGGCGGCAGGTGTATATCAAGGAACTATCTACTTTAACACTGAAAGCGCCCGCACGGGCGGTTTATAAAGACGGCGACCATGTGATTATGGCGGTGGCGGAAGTAGGAAAAGGAAAGGTATTTGCTGTTGGCGACCCCTGGTTTTATAATGAATATGTGGATGGAAAGAAGCTACCGGCATCTTTCCAGAACTATGAAGCCGCAACAGACCTGGCCCAATGGCTGGTTAAGGCGGCCAACCGCTAACTGTTCAGGAAATTGATGTTTCTCCGGATACCTTCAAACTTACTGCGCTTAAGCGGGGAATGGCGGAAGATGTTTTTAAAGGCTTCTTCCGTCAGCTCTTCCCAGTCGCGGGTGGAAAAATTAAGAATGGCCGGCACTGGCGTAAATGCCGCCTCCCGGTTGGCTTTGGAGAACCGGTTCCATGGGCAGACGTCCTGGCAGGTATCACAGCCAAACATCCAGTTATCAAATTGTCCCTTCATTTTATCAGGGATCAGCTGCTCTTTCAGTTCTATGGTAAAATAAGATATACACTTGCTGCCATCCACCACGCCGGGGGCTACCAGCGCCTCTGTAGGGCATGCGTCCAGGCAGCGGGTACAGGAGCCGCAGTAATCGGCCACGGGACCATCATATTCCAGTTCAATATCGGTGATCAATGTAGCAATGAAGAAAAAGGAGCCGGCCTGTTTATGGATCAGGTTCCCGTTTTTACCTACCCAGCCTAACCCGCTGCGGCTGGCCCAGGCACGCTCCAGTACAGGGGCTGAGTCCACAAAGCCCCGGCCCTGTACGGGGCCGATGCGTTCCTGCATCCGCAGCAGCATCGTTTTCAGTCGCGCCCTGATCACCTCATGATAATCCTGGCCATAGGCATATTTGGAGATGCGGGGGGCATCTGCACGTTGCTGTTCGGAAGGGAAGTAGTTAAACAGCAGCGTGATCACCGACCTGGCGCCATCTACCAGCCTGCGCGGATCTATTCTTTTATCGAAATGATTTTCCATATACTGCATGTTGCCATGCATGCCCTTATTCAGCCAGGCTTCCAGTCGCCGTGCATCGTCGTCCAGCTGCTCCGCTTTCGCAATGCCGCAATGGTCAAATCCTAATTCTTTGGCCAGCTCTTTTATGAATAATGTATGGGTCATCCGGGCAAAATTAGCATATTATTTATATCTTCGCCAGGCATATATATCCCATATGCCCGTTAACTGTATGCGCTATACCTTTTCTTTGCTGGCTCCCATTGCCAGCTGTTTGTTCGCCCTTTCCACCACTGCCCAGGATGGAAGTAAAATGAAATTTGGAAAGGTTTCCAAAGAAGAATTTGCTGTAAAAAGATCGGAGAAGGATACCGGCGCGCATGCTATCATCCTGTCTGAGATCGGTTCTTCCATTTTTGAGTCGGATGGAAATGATCTTCGACTGGTGTATAAGGTACACCGCCGTATTAAAATTATGGACAAGAATGGTTACGATGTAGCCACCGTACTGGTACCCATTTACAAATCCGGTTCCTCGGAAGAAAAGCTGCTGAACCTGAAAGCTGCTGCTTATAACCTTGAAAACGGGGAAGTAGTGGAAACGAAGATGGAGAGCAAAAATGTGTTCAATGATAAGCAGGATAAAAACCTGCTTGTCAAAAAGTTTACCCTGCCTGCGGTAAAGGAGGGTACCATCATTGAATACATTTACACGATTTCCTCCCCTTACTACCGGCATCTGCGCGCCTGGGATTTCCAGGGGCAATATCCGCGCCTGTGGAGTGAGTACAGTGTTGCTATACCTGAGTATTTCGATTATATGCTCATCCCCCAGGGGTATGAGCCATATGTGGTGAAAACAAAAACATTTTCCCGTACTACCTTTACCTTCCGTAATGAATCGAGCGGATCCACCGGCCCTTCCAACCTGGTAACTGTTACGCCTTCTGTAACAACCTACAAATGGGCGTTGAAAGATGTACCGCCGATTAACGAAGAGAGTTATATCACTACGATCGATAACTATGTTAACCGGGTGGAATTCCAGTTATCCGCTTACAACTGGCCGGGAGAGCCCCGTAAGCCGGTACAGAGCACCTGGGAGGAGCTGATGAAAGACCTGATGAAGGATGAAGATCTGGGTGGCGTACTGAACGCCAACAACGGTTTTCTTTCCGACCAGGTGGCCGAACTGGTAAAAGATGCCAAAACGGATAAGGAAAAAGTACAGAAGATATATACATGGGTACGCGATAACTATACCTGTACAGATCACAGCGCGTTGTGGATGGACAAATCGCTCAAAACCGTTTTTAATTCAAAGAACGGGAACGTGTCCGACATCAACATGCTGCTGGTGGCTATGCTGAAGAAAGCCGGCCTGTTTGCCACGCCGCTGTTGCTGAGCACCCGCAACAATGGATATGTATACCAGTTCTACCCGTTATATACCCACTTTAACTATGTGATTGCTGGTGTGAACCTGGGGGAAGAATATATTAAGCTGGATGCGTCAAGACCTCTTATGGGCTTCGGAAAATTGCCTGCGGAATGCTATAACGGTGCGGCAAGGGCCATGGACGATTTTGCATCGCCGGTGATATTGGGAGCTGATTCCCTGAAAGAACAGCAATTTACCAGTGTTATGCTTGGGAAGATAGAAAATGGCATGATAAGCGGAACTTTCATGCAGCGGCCTACTTACTTTGGTTCCTATAAAATAAGAACGAAAATAAAAGAAGAAAGCGCCGATGAGTTTTTTAAGCAGGTTACAAAATCATATACAGGGGATATAGAGCTGGAGAATAAATCGATAGAGGATCTGAAAGAACTGGAATCGCCCATAATGGTGAAGTATGATTTCAAACTGCCGGTAGGCGAGGGAGATGTGATATACATCAACCCACTCCTGTCTGAAGCATACAAGAGCAATCCTTTCAAGGCAATGGAGCGTAAGTTCCCGGTGGAGATGAACAGCGTATATGATGAAGTATATTCCTTTAACCTGGATGTGCCGGAAGGATATGTGGTAGATGAATTACCTAAATCTGCCATGGCGAACTATAATGAAAATGAGGGACAGTTCCAGTACCTTATCCAGCAAACGGAAAACCATATACAGCTGCGTTGTCGCGTAAAATTGAATAAAGCCAATTTTGATCCGGAAGAATATGCCACACTGCGCGATTTTTATGACCTGGTGGTAAAGAAGGAAGCAGAACAGATTGTCTTAAAAAAGAAAAAATAAGATATGCGCAAGCGGTTAATATTTAGTACCCTGTTGTTCCTGGTTGCAATATCATCAGTATGGGCCGGCGACCCGGTCTACCCCGCAGTAGCCATTCCTGATTCGTTGAAGAAAAACGCGCACCTGGTAAAAAGGATCGACGAGCAGACGGTGAAAGTAAACGATCTGACGGATATCCGCCTGGTATCGCATACGGTAGTCACCGTGCTGGATGAATCGGGTGCGGAAGAAATTAGCCTTGAGGCCTATTACGATAAGCTGCGGGAGATCCGTTCCATCAGTGGTGCATTGTATGACGCCGAGGGCAGGCTGCTGAAACGTTTGAAACAAAGCGATATCCGCGATGTGAGCGCCGTGGGGGATGGCAGCCTGATGTCTGATGCCCGTGCAAAACTGCACAATTTCTATTATAACGTATACCCCTATACGGTGGAGTATTCAATAGAAATGCGTTTCAGCACAATGAACTGGATACCGGACTGGCAGCCGCAGGATAATATTTCAACAGCTGTGGAAAAGAGCAGGCTTACCATTATTTTCCCTGAGAACTATGAATTGCGCTACCGCAGTTATTGTTATGAAGGCAAACCGGTAATCGCCACAGAAAAAGGCAGCAAAGCCATTACCTGGGAGGTTAACCAGCTGGCGCCCCTCAAACATGAAGATTACGCGGTGGAACTATACCAGCGTACCCCCAGCATTTTCCTGGCTCCAACTGATTTTGAGATGGGGCATTATAAAGGCAAAATGACCACCTGGAAGGATTTTGGGAACTTTGTGTACCAGCTGAATGAAGGCCGGGATGTACTGCCTGATAACATCAAAGCAAAAGTACATGAACTGACAGATGGGATCAGCAGCCGTCGTGAAAAGATCAGGGTGCTGTATAAATTCCTGCAGCAAAATAACCGCTATATCAGTATCCAGCTGGGAATAGGAGGATGGCAAACCTTTGATGCAACATCTGTGGCTGCAAATGGCTATGGCGATTGTAAGGCATTGTCGAATTACATGATGGCGTTACTGAAAGAGGCGGGGATCAGGTCAAATTGCGTGCTGGTAAAAGCAGGAAGGCATGAGCATACCTTGCCGGAAGACTTTCCGTCTGCACAATTTAATCACGTTATTCTTTGTGTGCCGGACGCAAAAGACACCACCTGGCTGGAATGTACCAGTAATACAGTGCCTACGGGTTACCTGGGCAGTTTTACAGACAACCGGCCGGTATTGCTGGTGGATGCGCAGGAAAGTAAATTAATCCATACCCCGGTGTATGGAATGGACAGTAATGAACAGTTACGCCATGTAGACGCTGTGATTGACAGTGCCGGAAATATTGATATTAAAGCTACCACCATTTACAGCGGGCTTCAGCAGGATGATTTGCATGACATGTTGCATTCACTGAGCCGGGAAAAGCAGCTGCAGGAACTGCGTAAAGGATTAAATCTTTCCAGTTACGATATCAATAATTATAACTGTACAGAACTGGAAACGCAAATACCTTCCATTGAAGAAAAACTGGGGATCAAAGGCAATAATTATGCAACGGTAACGGGTAAACGAATGTTCCTGGTTCCCAATATACTTACACGGGGCGGCGTGAAACTGGAAGCAGATGCCAGCCGTAAGTCGGATATTCAGTTTGATTTTGCCTACCGGGATGTGGATAGCGTAACCATCACATTACCGGCGGGATATAAGCCGGAATCACTGCCCGCGCCGGTAGCCTTAACCGCTAAATTTGGCAGCTACAGCGCTGCGGTGAGCATCAGGGGGAATACGCTGAACTATATACGAAAAGTAGAACGTAAAGCAGGAACATTCCCGGCGGCAGATTACCCCGAGCTGGTAAAGTTTTATGCTACTATACTGAAGTCCGACAGGAGCCGGCTGGTGTTGGTGAAAGAGTAAAAAAGCCAGATTGAGAAACGATAAATTCCGTCAGGTATTACACAAATAAAGAGAGGCTGCTCAGTAATGAGGCAGCCTCTCCATGTTTTGCGGGTGTTATTTCTCGCGTACACTTACCGAAATATGCCGGTCCTTTTTCTTTTCTTCTTCAGGCGCATCGGCAGCAGCCTTTGCAAACTGTGAGCCATAACCTTCAGCGCCAAGTAACTGCGCGGCGTTGGTATTGCTCTTCTTCAATGCAGTAACTACAGACTCAGCGCGTTCTTTGGAAAGACGAAGATTAACAGCGCTGTCGCCGGTGCGGTCTGTATAGCCTCCAATCTTTATTTTGGCTTTGGGGAAGGCTTTCATGATAGCCGCAATGTTACCCACTTGTTTCATACTTTCCTCTGTAAGCTCTGCGCTGCCGGTTTTGAAGTTGAGATTATCAAAATCAAACCATACATCTTTACCTGCAGGGCGGCTGTTGTCTTTAAGGAATACTACCAGCTGGTCTTCTATACCACCTTTGTATGCGTCCAGCACAACACCGTCGGGCAGCGTTACCTTGATGCTTTCACGTGTTATTACCGGACCGCCTTCTGTAACGGTCATAGTAGCTGAATCTGCCAGCTGGCTGGTAGTAACGCTGTCGGTAGCAGGTACGCTATCGCGTTTATTACCGCCACAGCCGCGCATCAGGTACCATAGCAGGATGATAGCCACCAGGATGAGCAGCAATGACCATATCCATTTGCTGCCACCGGATTTTGCCTCCGGCCGGATGTTTACAGCGCCGCCTGTAGTGGTAGCCGTGTCCATATGAAGCAGGCTGC
This sequence comes from Chitinophaga sp. OAE865, assembly GCF_040546735.1. Classification (NCBI taxonomy): domain Bacteria; kingdom Pseudomonadati; phylum Bacteroidota; class Chitinophagia; order Chitinophagales; family Chitinophagaceae; genus Chitinophaga; species Chitinophaga sp. OAE865. The sequence continues at coordinate 3,480,481 of NZ_JBEPOF010000001.1, forward strand.
CTAATTTTTTTCCCAGATCGCCAATATTGGCCAGGCCCAGTATGCCGGCAATATTTAACCCGCCGGGTATGGCGCCCAGTATTTTATCTTTTTGTGAATCAAGCAGGGAAAGGAAGGAATTTGGTGAGAGGTTGTTTTGAGCTGCGTATTGTCCTACTGTACCAAGTGTGGCCGGAGCGGCCGATTGCAGCAGTGTATTGGCGGATGATTCCTTGATGCCGGCGAAAGAAGATAACATGCCGGTAATAGCGCCCACCTTGTCGCCGAACAAACTGCGCAGCAGGTCGGCGCCTTTACTGAGCAATCCCCCCGCGCCGCCTTGCAGCGCACCGGAAACGGCGGATGGATTGGCGTCGCCTGCTGCTCCTTTTACAAGGTCGAGCAGGCTGCCGGCGCTTCCCGAGGACCCGGCCTTGTTGAGAAGGCCGGTTAATACAACCGGTATGATACCACTGATAGCTTTCTGAATGCCGCCTTCACTTTCTCCAAGTTGTGAGGAAGCCTGACTAACGACATTGCTGTTGAAGATACTTTTAGCGCTTTCCAGTAAATCGAAAGACATAATTGTAGGGTTTAGTGATGAAGAATTGGTGACCAGTTTTTGACGCTGAATCATCCGGCCGTAAGCAGGAAATGTACAGTTTGTACTTCAGGGACTTTTATAACAACGGAGCCTGCCGGGTTGTTTGATTCCCGTAAGAATAAACAGGGGATGTAAGTTTAAACACATAAATAGGTATTGATAAAATATTGATTTTAAAGAAGATGTAAATATTTTATTTGTTTTTCCCTGGTCGCCCGGTCATTACTTCGTACCATCGATGCAAAGCAACCGGTTGTGATCACCGGCTGGGCGCCGCATTGGATGTTTGCCCGCTATCAGTTGTGTTTCCCGGAAGATCCGGAAAGGTTTTCGGGGAAACAGAAGAAGTACAAACTATTGCCAATAATGAATTCAGTGTATCCGATACCGTAGCCGTTAACTTTTTCCGGAAATTCCGGTTGAACAGCGGGCAATTAGGTTCCCTGATGGGAGCGCTGGCAGATGCTGATAATAAGGAAGTGCAGCCATAAATGAATGGATCAGCGGAAATGAGCAGCTGGTAAAAGAATGGGGAGTAAAACAGCCGTTTTAATGAAAAAATTGCAGTTAGCTGGTTAGTATTCTGCTAAAAATGCAGTAATCCTTCCGCTTATATGTCATAATTGCCGGAGATACAACATTGGATCACGCTTTGTTGTTACCAGAAGACGTTTGATAACATCAAAAAGGAGAAAAACAAGCAGATATGAACTTGAATAATTTCACTATAAAATCGCAGGAAATACTGCAACAGGCCCAGCAACTGGCCTTTAATAATCAGAATCAGTCTATTGAAACAGGGCACCTGCTCAAAGCTTTATTAAAAGATGAAGACAGCCCGATTGAATACCTGTTGAAGAAGAATGATGTAAATACTTCATTTGTAAACAACAAGTTAAATGAGCAGATCAATAAATACCCGCGTATGGCAGGCGGGGAAGGCGGTCAAACGCTGAGCCGTGATGCCAACAACGTGATCCTCCGGGCCGGAGCGGCCATCAAAGAATTTAAAGATGAATTTGTAAGCGTGGAGCACCTGCTCCTGGGCATCCTGGGCGGTAACGACGATACTGCCAAATTGCTTAAAGATGCAGGTCTTACGGAGAAAGGGCTGAAAACCGCTATCAGGGAACTGCGCAAGGGCGAAACTGTGAATTCCCAAACCGGTGGTACCCAGTATAATACGCTGCAGAAATACGCCAAGAACCTGAATGAAATGGCCCGGGAAGGAAAGCTCGACCCGGTGATAGGCCGCGATGAAGAGATCCGCAGAACACTGCATATCCTTTCCCGCAGGTCTAAAAACAATCCTATCCTGGTGGGTGAACCAGGTGTGGGTAAAACGGCTATTGTAGAAGGGTTAGGCCACAGGATCATCAACGGCGATGTACCGGAGAACCTGAAATCAAAGATCATATACGCCCTTGATATGGGTGCTTTAATGGCGGGCGCCAAATACCGCGGTGAGTTTGAAGAGAGATTGAAAGGCGTGGTAAAGGAAGTTGCGGAAAGCAATGGAGAGATCATACTTTTTATTGATGAGATCCATACGCTGATAGGCGCCGGTGCTATGGAAGGCGCCATGGATGCTGCCAACATCCTGAAACCAGCCCTGGCAAGAGGTGAGCTTCGTGCTATTGGTGCAACTACCCTCAACGAATACCAGAAATATTTTGAGAAAGATAAAGCCCTGGAGCGCCGTTTCCAGAAAGTACTGGTAGATGAGCCTTCCGTAGAAGATGCGATTTCCATTTTACGTGGACTGAAAGAGAAGTATGAAAGCCATCATCACGTACTCATCAAAGATGAAGCAATTATTGCTGCGGTAGAATTATCGCATCGTTATATAACAGACCGTTTTTTACCGGACAAGGCAATTGACCTGATTGATGAAAGTGCAGCGAAACTGAGGCTGGAAATGAATTCCATGCCGGAAGAACTGGATGAACTTGAAAGAAGGATACGCCAGCTGGAAATTGAAAGGGAAGCGATCAAACGGGAAAATGATGAAGATAAGTTACGTGAGCTGGGAGAAGAAATAGCAAGACTGGGAGAAGAACGGAATACATTCAAAGCAAAATGGCAGGCAGAGAAAGAAGTGGTGGACCAGATCCAGAATGCAAAATCGGCTATTGAAAACCTGCGGCTGGAAGCTGAACAGGCAGAGCGTAACGGCGATTTTGGCCGGGTAGCGGAAATACGCTATGGTAAAGTAAAGGAACAGGAAAAACTGGTAACAGATCTGACAGAAGAACTGAATACAATATCAGCGAATCACAAACGTCTTCTTAAAGAAGAAGTAGATGCGGAAGACATTGCGGAAAATGTAGCGAAAGCAACAGGCATCCCGGTATCCAAAATGATGCAGAGTGAAAAAGACAAATTGCTGCATCTCGAAGAAGAACTGCATCAGCGCGTAGTAGGACAGGACGAGGCCATCATAGCAGTATCCGATGCAATACGCCGCAGCCGCGCAGGATTACAGGATCCGCGCAGACCCATCGGTTCATTCATCTTCCTTGGAACTACAGGTGTTGGTAAAACCGAGCTGGCGAAAGCGCTTGCTGAATACCTGTTTGACGATGAAAACATGATGACACGTATAGACATGAGCGAATACCAGGAAAAGCACTCCGTGAGCCGCCTGGTAGGAGCCCCTCCGGGATACGTTGGATATGATGAAGGCGGCCAGCTTACAGAAGCCGTACGCCGTAAGCCATATTCTGTAGTGCTGCTTGATGAAATTGAAAAAGCCCATCCGGATACGTTTAACATTTTGTTGCAGGTATTGGATGACGGCCGGTTAACCGATAACAAAGGCCGCGTGGTGAATTTCAAAAACACCATCATTATCATGACCAGTAACATGGGTAGCCATATTATCCAGGAAAATTTTGAAAGCATTGACGATACCAACAGGGAAGAGATAGTAGATAAAACGAAAGATGAAGTGATGGCCCTGCTGAAACAAACCATCCGTCCCGAGTTCCTGAACAGGGTAGATGAGGTGATCATGTTCCAGCCTTTAATGAGGAATGAAATTAAGGGAATAATTAACATTCAGTTGCAGCAACTGAAGGATATGGTAGCGAAGAATGGCATGATATTGGAATTTTCAGACTATGCGCTTGAATATCTTTCTGTACAGGGTTACGATCCGCAGTTTGGTGCAAGACCGCTGAAACGCCTCATACAAAAGGAAATCATTAACCTGTTAAGTAAGAAGATACTTGCAGGGGATATTGATAAATCCAAACCGGTGCTGATTGATGTGTTTGATGGCGTAGTAGTAATCAGAAACAAGTAATTCTAAATACGACGATACATAGTTAACGATAAGCCCCGCGATTCTTCGCGGGGCTTTTTTATGTGTGGTCAGCTTTCGTTAAATTTGAGCAGATCAAAAATCTTAAGTATGCCGGGAGAAAGAGAAAGAAGATTTATGCAGCATGCTATTGCCTTATCGCGTAAAGGAATGGATAACGGCGATGGTGGTCCTTTTGGCGCGGTGGTGGTACGGGGAGATGAAATTGTGGGAGAGGGATGGAACCAGGTGCTTACAGATACAGACCCTACTGCCCACGCAGAAGTAGTGGCAATCCGGGAGGCCTGCAAAAAGCTGGGCACTTTCCAGTTACATGATTGTGAAATATTTACTTCCTGTGAGCCCTGCCCCATGTGCCTGGGTGCTATTTACTGGGCCAGGCCGCAGCGCGTATACTATGCCAATACAAAAGAAGATGCTGCCGCTATAGATTTTGATGATTCGTTTATTTACCGGGAGATAGAAAAAGATCATGCAGATAAAAAAATTCCGCTGATCGCATTACCCGATCCTGAAGCTTTGAATGTTTTCCGGAGATGGAAAGAAAAGGGGGATAAGAAGTTGTATTAGTTGTTTATGGAGGGGAACGCATTCCCCTCCGCTAATGTTTTACAGAGAAATGGTATGCCCAGAACAATGCGAGCAGTAAGAAGAGAATGCAGACGATAATAACGGCAAGGGATATATAATTTTCTGACTTTCTCCTGGTCCTGTAGCGTTTGTGTAATTTTTTCAGCAGGCTCCATTTCATTTCAATAATCCACCCGGGAATTTTGTCTTTATCTTTTATGGCAGCCAGCCCTTCCAATGCATCGCTGCAAAGCTCACAATCAGACAGGTGCATTTCCACTTCATGTTGCTCTTCCGCAGACAGCTTGCCCTGCACATAGTCCAGCAGCTGCTGTTGCGTAGGACAGCCAGTAGTTACAAAGATATCGTTGAAATGCTCGTTCATATCACTATTGATGCAAATTAACTTTTGTTTGCGCGTTGTTGTTTTTCCAATAAAAGTTTCAGGTTCCTTTTTCCATTCTGAATATAGCTTTTTACCTGGAGGAGGCTATACCCGGTTTGATCGGCAATTTCCTGATAGGATTTCTTTTGCAGGTAAAACAGTTCCACACAGATCTTCTGTTCAGGGCTCAGCTGGTTCATAGCCTGCCCCATATTTTCCAGCAAGATATCCTTTTCCTGGTATACCTGCTTATCTTCCTGATCAGCGGCCATGCCGCCCATATGTTTGTCGGAGATTTCTTCCTTGTATTTCATATGTTTTTGCCGGAGCTGCATCAGGCAATAATTTTTTGTTACCTGGTAAATCCAGGCCCTGAAATACTGGATCTCATGTTTGTTGATGTCGGATAACATCTTGAGAAAGATCTGTTGCACGGCATCGCGTGCATCTTCTTCGTTCTTCAGGTATTTCATGCACATACCCAGCAAAAGCAGGGCATAGCGGTCAAACAGCACACCTATCCAATCACTGTTATTATCAGCTTTGAACCGTTGCAGTAGTTCCTGGTCTGTTAGTTGTTGTATATCTGGATTAGTCACAGGCTAATAAATAGAATGCTGCATATGAGATGCAGCATTTGCAAAAATCCATAATTATATTGATATTTTATTTTTTACATACTATCCAATGCCTGCTGGGCGGCATTTTTCAGGGAGCCGTTCATCCTGATCACTTCTCTGAACATGCGGCGGGCCTTGCCACCCTGGCCTTTGCTGCGATAGCAGATAGCGAGTTGATAGCGGGCCATTTCCACGTATTTGCCTGAGCTAACAGATTCGATTCTTTTGTACCTGTCGATAGCCTCGTTAAGGTTGCCCTGTTGCTGGTATACCATTGCTGCCTTGTACAGATATTCATCACTGTTCACCGCAGTTGGGGGTGTTTCTTTTTTAGCTGGTTCCGGTGGAGGGGCCTGTTCTTTTTCTTTAGGTTTTTGTTCAGGTTTAGGTTCCGGTTTTTTTTCCTCTTCTTTTGCTTTGGCAGCAGCTTTATCTGCGGCGTCCTTTTTAAGTGAGTCGGCTTGTTTTTGCAGGAGGGTTTGTTTCCTGATACTGTCTGCCGCAGCTTTCTTTTGCTGGGCTTTTAACGCTGCTGCTCTTTTTAGTGCGGCAGAGTCAACATGAACCGGGGTTGCAACCGGTTTTGCAGCTGTTCCTGCAGCCGGGGTTGCGGGCGCCGGCGTTGGAACCGGATCATTCTGCGCGGCTGTAACCAGTGGAACACCGGTGGCTACTTCTTCCTCTACGGAATCTTTCTTGGGTAGCGATGCCGCCATAATCCGCACGGGTGGCTGATTCCGCATATGCCCGCGCAATACATACACACTGCCTATACCCAAGCCAATAAAAGCAACGATCCAGAAATAGGTGAGCATATGCTCCTTATTCTTTTCCTTGCGGGTATACTGCGCCACTTTTTGTACATGTGAAACGGGTTGTATACTGTTTTGTACGTAGCGTTGAAGTTTATTGGTGAAGTCCTGGTATCTCTCGGTACCTTCTTCTTTTTCCAGTGCATTTAATGCGTCGTAGCACAGGTCGCAGTCGGTAAGATGCTGTTCCACCAGGTGTCTTTCCACGTCGGTCAGTCTGCCTTCCATATAACGGGGCAGCTGATCCCTGCTGAGGCACCGGATAGCAGAAAAGATCTTCAGTACTTTGTCATTATTCGGTTTATTACTTAACATATCCCTGGTTCATAAATAGCTTGGCAAGTTTTCCTTTGGCGGCTTTGAGTTGCGATCTTAACTTTTCGCGGGAAAGTCCGGTGGCAGCTGTAAGGTCGGCAAAGGATTTATTTTCGAGATAGAATTGCGTGATGAGTGCATTATCGTCGGCACTTAAGCGCTGGAGCGCCTGTTCCAGCCGTATAATGAGGTCCTGGCGGTCAATGATGTTGGTTGCGGCTTTGTCGACCGTATTCTCGATATGCAGCAGGTCTCTTCCGTCGCGGGATGGATAGAAGGGGGTATTTTTTTCGGGTTTCCCCATATAACCTTTTTGTATATGCAGCAGCCACTCATTGACTTTATAAATGGTTTGTGTTTTAAGGCTGGCGCTTAATCTTTGCAGCAGGGCAGGAAAAACAACATTGGGGTCGAGATTCGGTTGGCTGTTCAGATAAGGAATGGTAATAGCAACCAGTAGATGACTGTACCTGTCCATCAATACCCCTTCTGCCTCGCGGTCAAGTTGTTTCCTGGCGCGTGATATTAACTCCTTGTCTGATAAATTGGTTAACTGTTGTTGCATAAACTTATTACTTTATATTTACGTACAAAAGCAGAAAAAGTTCATTCAGCGCATAAGATTATTGAATAATAAAACGGATTTATACAATTAATATGCCATACGCCATTGTCATTGTGCCAGTTGCGCCATTAAGGAGTACTGCTTCACATAAAAGCGAGATGATCTCCCAGTTGTTGTGGGGAGCCGGAGTGGAAATTATTGAAACGGCTGCCGATGGTTGGGTGAAGGTAACAAATCAATACGACGGTTACTCCGGCTGGGCTACGGCCGCTCACCTGGAACCGGTGGAAGAGGAGCTGTACCTGTCGCCGGCAACGGGTTATTTTCCCGGCTGGGTAAACCGGGTTAATATGAACGGCAGGCTCATGCTGGTGCCATTTGGCTGCCTGGTGAAGGGCAACAACGATACTGCCACGCAATGGGGAAATATTACGGTAAAATTCGAAGATAATCCGCTTCCGCTTACCCATGTTGTCAATACGGATATGGAAGCGTTAAAGGCCGCCGCAATGCAGTTTTTGAATACCGGGTATCTCTGGGGAGGCGTAAGTGTGTTTGGAGTGGATTGTTCCGGCTTTACCCAGCAGGTATTTAAATTGTCAGGTGTCCCGCTTTTGCGGGATGCGTATCAGCAGGCTACCCAGGGACATATTGTAGACTTCCTGCAGGAAGCGCGCCTGGGGGATCTGGCATTTTTTGATAACGAGGAAGGGAGGATTACCCATGTGGGCATTTTGCTGAATGATCATGAAATCATTCACTCCTCCGGCAAAGTGCGTATAGACCCGGTAGACAATGAGGGGATCATCAATGCGGATTCAGGGCTGCGCACGCATCACCTGCGCATTATAAAGCGGTATTTTTAAGGATCGCCTTCGGCGATTTTGTCTTGGAACACTGATTACGCTGATTTTGCTGATTAGTTTGATTTTATTTTTGGATTTTAAAGGATTAAGGGAGATAAAAGCATACCCGCTTATATCTCCCTTAATTATAATTATCGCTATAAAAATAAAATCAAACTAATCAGCAAAATCAGCGTAATCAGTGTTCCAAGACAAAATCCGCGTATCGCCGAAGGCGATACACTTTAGCTTTGCCTGAAGATCTTGCGGTAGTCCTCAAAAGACTGGAGGATAATCTGTTTAGCTTTTTCCTTATTCTGGAATTCTTCCACCACAACTGTTTTCTTTTCCAGTTTTTTGTACTCTTCGAAGAAATGGCGCATTTCATCAATGAAGTGAGGAGGTAATTCGGTGATATCGTTGATGTGGTTTACGCTCATGTCGTTGGCTGCTACCGCGATGATCTTGTCATCAGCTTCGCCGCCGTCTATCATTTGCATTACACCGATTATTTTGGCGTCTATGATACACATGGGCACGCATTCTATCTGGGAGATCACCAGGATATCCAGCGGATCATGGTCATCGCAGTAAGACTGCGGAATAAAGCCATAGTTGGCAGGATAATATACAGAAGAATATAAGACCCGGTCCAGTTTCAGCAAACCGCTTTCTTTATCCAGTTCATATTTAGCTCGGCATCCCTTTGGAATTTCAATAATTGCATTTACAACATTTGGCACTTCAGAGCCGGGGCTTACACTGTGCCAGGGATTTGTCATCATAATAATCTACTTTACTTTAAGGTTTATTGTTCAATATTGGATTAATGTTGAAAAGTGAATAAAAGTACTCACCTCACTTTTCATGAAGATATGGTCAGGTTTCCGGTAAGTAAAAACAGGAATAAGCCACACATCCGCATCATTAATGCGTGGCAAAATTAAGGGAACTAGCCGTTAATAGCTAAAAATTATCCTTTCCTTTTTATGTAAAATACAAAGAAGAGGTAATTATTCAGCTCCCCGGCACCGTCAGGCCGTTGGCAGGTGCGCTATCGGCAGGTACGGTAGTAGAGTCCAGGGCTGCGTTACCACCGGTTTGGGGTGTGTAATTCGGGATGATGCTATCGAAGGTCAGGGAAATTTTCCATTGACCGTTTTCTTTCACCATCTGCAGGACTTCTTTCTGATGGGCGGAGGAATTGAGTATAGTAACCGCTGCTTTGTCGCCGTTTTCTTCGATATTGACTACCTCGATATGGGCGTTTTTAATTTTTTCTCTTTCAGCACCGCTGCGGCGGCCGTCAAAGATGGCATAGATCTGTAGTACCTGTTGGGATTCTTTCGTGGCATAATCCCTGGCCTGGTCGTAGTTCGAATCCTGAATCGCATGCATAAACGCCAGCGCCACCTCTTCCGGGGAAGCCCTTTTCTTACAACTGCCTAACAGCAAGGTTGTAATCAATGCCAGTGTCATGATTCGAAAAAAATTGGTCATGCGGTCGATAAATTATAATATATCACAACAAAAATAGGGGTAAACTTCAATACTGCAAAGTCGATCAACTATAGCTCAGCACATTCACAGGCTTCAGACTGAATGTTTCCCTCGGATAAAAACAGGTGAACTTACGGCAATCGCCGTTAACAAAGAGTTAAATATTCAGATTATTGCTATTTTGATACCTGGTTATCCGCCTGGTGGCTGTTTGCGGCCGGGCGGATAACCGGATATCAAAAATAGCAGGATATCAAAATGCCTTATTTTTCTTTATTGGCTTCATAAGCCTTGATGATGGCTTTTACGAGGCGGTGTCTTACCACGTCTTCCTCATCAAGTTCTACATGTCCGATACCATCGATATTACGAAGGATACGGGTAGCCCTTTCCAGACCGGATTGCTGATTTTTGGGTAAATCTATCTGTGTAAGGTCACCGGTGATGATGGCTTGCGCAGATGCACCGATACGGGTCAGGAACATTTTGATCTGCAGGTCGGTGGCATTTTGCGCTTCATCGAGGATAATAAAGGAATTATCCAGGGTACGTCCACGCATATACGCCAACGGTGCAATTTCAATGACGCGGTTGGTCATGTAGTAACTGAGCTTTTCCGCAGGGATCATATCATCCAGCGCATCGTACAATGGCCGCAGGTATGGATCGATCTTTTCTTTGAGATCTCCCGGGAGGAACCCCAGGCTTTCGCCGGCTTCCACCGCAGGGCGGGTTAGAATGATCTTTTTAACTGCCTTGTTTTTGAGGGCACGAACCGCCAGGGCTACGGCGGTATAGGTTTTACCGGTACCGGCAGGACCTATGGCGAAAATGATGTCGTTCTTTTCCGCCAGCGCCACCATTTTTTTCTGGTTGGCTGTACGGGCCCTTACGGTTCTGCCGTTGGGTCCAAACACCAATACTTCGTTAGGGTTACGCTCGCTGAAGTTGTCGATTTTGGTGCCTTCTTCATCTCCAAGAATCTGTTCAAAATAGTTCTCCGTCAGGTTCCCGTTCCGCTCCAGGTATTTAACGATCTGACCGATTTTTTCCTCCGCTGTAGCCACTTCTTCCGGTGCCCCACTCAATTTTAACTGGGTACCCCTGGACAGGATCTTAAGCAATGGGAATTTCTTTTTCAGCAGATCGAGCTTTCCGTTGTTAACACCGAAAAACTCAATGGGATTAATACTGTCTAAATTGATAATGGATTCAGTCAATGATTCTAAGGTTTAATTGTCCAGGAAATGCTCGGTATTTTCAATCCGAATATATTTAAATCTTGTATAACCTGGAAGACGTAATTGTTAAGCTATCACTAAATTCTGTACCCGTTCTGTTTGAAGGTGTTGCTTTAGCGGCGATATCTTTATCAGCATTACCTGTTAAACCACCATCTAAAGAAACTCAAATAACAGGCAGCGAAGTGTAAGCTGATACAACTCCCGGTAAGGCCACTGCCATGTCCGCTGCGGCAGTAACTACGCCAAAACCCTTTTCCTGGGCGGTTATACACAACTCTCTTGCTTTACCAGGATAACGATGAGCAGAAGCCACGATCACTTCATTCTCAATACCGGAATATTGTAAATGCTTTACAGGCTTGTTACTCCCGAACCCATGATAATCGAAATTTCTATCTATGATATTTAAAAAACAATAATATCATAAGTTATGCCAAAGATATTGATCGTTTAACAATTTCAGAAAACTGAAAATCCACAACAGGTGGATAAATGACCAGCCTGATTCACTGCTTCCCTTGTTAATACTACATTTATAGGGAATTGACCTTTATCCAACATTTTATTACTTTTACCCGTCCGATAGTGTTTTTTGTTATATAATGCCTACTTTAGGTGTTTCCTGACACAACGATTTTAGATTCTGCCATCATATGAATGTAGTTATGCTGGAACAGCATTACAGCCACTTACAGCATCTTGAAACCGCTATTAATGCCTTTGCACTCTCTGTTACAATAGATGCGGCAGGTGGGGTAACTGCGGTGAACACGCAGGTGGTAGCTGCATTGCAGCCGTTGGAAGGACCGTTTACCGGCCAACTGTTTACCGCGCTCTTCCGGCCCGCCAATATGGAACACTGGCAAAACGTGTGGAAGACCCTGACGGAAGGAAAGCAGGTGCAGGAACAGCTTTGCTTTTTCATTGACACCGCAGATACACCATTGTGGCTGGAAGCAGGCATCACTCCATTCTTCAGTGAAGCGGGCGCTTTTACACACTGCATGCTTATCGGCATCGATATCACTACCCGCAAACTCACAGAGATCAAACGTACCCGGAACGAAGCCTACTACGGTCAGGTACTGGAAAACCTTCCCCTGGGGCTACAGCAGTTTTCACCGGAAGGCGATAACATGGATATGAACAGCCGGCAACGCCAGATCTGGGGCGACAACCACGCTTTCTTTACTGATCCCGGTTATAAATGGCTGGAGGATCCGTTCTACCGGCTTAACGGGCTTGCAGGGATGTTTGAAGAAGCCCGTAAAACAGGGAAAACCATCAAACGTGAAATACTGCTCAGCTACCGGGAAAAACACCACGAAAATATTACCAGGCTTTATCCCGTATACTTTGAAGCTACCATATTCCCGCTTACAGACCAGCAGCGGAATATGGACAATATCTTCCTGATACTGGATGATATCACGGAAAAAAAATTATCAGAGCTCAGTCTTCAGAAAAGCGAAAGGCTCCTCGACAATATCATTGAGAACCTGCCGATCGGTTATATCCAGTTTGATAATTTCGGCTTTATCCGCCGGATCAACCAAACACAACGCTTCTTCTTTAATTCGCCACACCCCGTCAGCCGCCAGCCTTTTAATGTAATGAACGATCAGCTGGCCACTATGTTTGAACTGGACAAACTGTTTGTGCAGGCGCTGGAACAGCATAAATCGCTGCGGGTGGAGAAGCGGATCGATTTTTCGCAGGACAAACGCTGGACTACCGTAGGGAGGGAAGTGTACCTGGATCTTACCGTATTTCCCGTGGTAGAGCCGGTTGACAAGGAGATGATAGTGGTGGCGCTGGTGAATGATATTACCGATAAGAAACTGCAGGAACTGGAGATCAAGAAGAACCAGGAGTTCCTGCAGCAAACAGGCACGCTGGGTAAAATAGGCGGTTGGGAACTGGACATGGACAGCGGTAAAGTGAGGTGGACGGACCAGTCGTACCACATCCACGACTGCCCCCCGGATACTCCTGTTGATCTTGAAAAGGCAATGGGATACTATACTGCGGAAGCAAGGGCACAACTTGAAATGCTGATGCGGCAATGTATTGAAACAGGGAAGCCATTTGATGCGCAGCTAACTATCACTACTTCAGGCCAGCAGGTGAAAAGGGTACGATCCATTGGTCAGCCTGGTTATGTAGACGGAAGGCTGGTACGTATGTACGGCGTGATACAGGATATTACCGAGCAACTGGAAATAAGGGATGCGCTCACCCGGAATACAGAGCTGATGCGGCTTTTCTTTGATACCATTGATATGGGTTATGCCGCCATGGAGAAAACAGGTAACCTGAACTTCCTGAACCGAAAGGCGGAGAAAATGATAGGGCACCCTATGGCAATAGGCAGCAATATTTTCGAAGTGTTTCCCCGGCTGAGCGGCACTGTGTTCTATGCACGACTGCAGGAATGCATCCGGCAGCAGGCTTCGCAGTCGTTCGGTATTTATTTCCCCGGGGTCGATAAGTGGTACGACTTCCTGCTTACTCCCATGCAGGATGGGGGCATTTCCGTGTTTATGCGCGACATTACCGACAGCCGTAAGATGCAGAAGGAGCTGAGGAAAGCGAATGAACAGTTGTCGAACCTGAACAAGAACCTGGTGAACCAGAACAAGCAACTCGAAGATTTTGCTCACATTACCTCCCATAATCTCCGGGCGCCTATTGCCAACCTGAAGGCTTTGATGCAGATGCATAACGAAGCTGCCGCCCAGCAGGAAAGGGATCTTTACCTGGGGATGGTTCATGAGGTGATCAAGAAGATCGATGAAACGCTGAATGACCTGGTAGAAGTAGTGCAGATCAGGAAGGATGTGAACGTGGAGAAAGAGAAGCTGTTGTTTGCCGACAGGCTGCAAAAGGTAAGGGATATTTTGCTGGTGGATATTGAAACCAGCAATATCAGGATCACTTATGATTTTGATGAGGAGCCGGTGATTGAATACCCGAGGGTATATCTTGACAGCATCTTACAAAACTTTATTACCAACGCTATCCGTTACCGCTCGCCTGAACGTACGCCTGCATTACATCTGCGAAGCTGGAAGGAAAATGATAACATTATCCTGAGCGTGGAAGACAATGGGGTGGGGATAGATATGGAGCGTTTTGGCAACAAACTTTTCGGCTTCCGTAAAACCTTTCATAAGAATAAGGATGCAAAGGGGATCGGCCTGTTTATTACTAAAACGCAGGTAGAAGCGATGGGTGGTAGTATAAGGGCAGAAAGCCATCCCGGAGAGGGAACCAAATTTATTATTACTTTTAGGTCAGAATAAACCCCCTTTATGAAGTTAATCAATACGATTTTTATTGTAGATGATGACCCGATTCACCAGCAGATTGCGAAAATCATGATTGAACGTCAGGCTATCAGTAGTCATATCCGTGTATTTTCAGATGCACAGGATGTACTGGATTTTCTCCGTGAAAATGCAGGAGATGTACAGGCCTTACCGGATCTTATTTTGCTGGATCTCAATATGCCTGTGATGGATGGCTGGGAGTTCCTGGAAGAATATGCCATGTTCCAGGATCAGTTACCGAAGCAGATCAGGATTTTTGTACTGACTTCGTCCATAGATGAAAAAGACAAGGAGCGTGTGAACGCTTACAGCTTTGTTACAGGGTATCTGACGAAGCCGCTGTCAAAAGAAATTATTGCGCACCTGTCTTGAGCAAATGAATGGTTTTTGCAGGATCGGCAGCTGAGAAGATAGCGCTGCCGGCTACCAATACATTGGCGCCTGCCTGGATGAGCTGCCCGGCGTTATCTGTGCTGATGCCGCCATCCACTTCAATGAGCGCATGTGCATGATTGTCTGTGATCAGCTGGCGCAGCTGCCTGATCTTCTGATAGGTTTGTTCAATAAACGTTTGCCCGCCAAACCCGGGGTTCACGCTCATAATCAGCACTACGTCTATATCCCTGATCACGTTTTCCAGCAGGCCAACGGGTGTATGGGGGTTTAATGCAACGCCTGCCTTCATACCCAATCCTTTGATCTGTTGTATATTCCGGTGCAGGTGGATACATGCTTCAAAGTGTACGGTGAGTATATCTGCTCCCGCTTTTTTGAAATCAGCTGCGTATTTTTCCGGTTCTTCGATCATGAGGTGCACGTCGCATGGTTTCTGTGCCTTTTTCTTGATCTGCGCAATTACGGGCAGGCCGTAGCTGATATTGGGCACAAAACGCCCATCCATTACGTCGAGATGGAACCAGTCGGCTTCGCTGCGGTTCACCATATCCACTTCTTTTCCCAGTTCGAGGAAGTTCGCTGCCAGTAAAGATGGCGCCACTAAAACAGGTTGTTGTTCCAAATGCTCTATTTTTGAATGATGTAAATTTAAGTAATTACGGGTTCAATCTTTTAAGTGCTGCTTTTGCTTCGCTGAAATCTTTCTTAAAGGAAGCAGCTTTGGTATAATCTTCCACAGCCAGTTTTTTATTACCCAGTTGTTCCTGCGCGGTAGCGCGGTAATAATATGCCCATGCGTCCGTTGGGGCCGATTTGGCTGCCAGGTTGTAATAGGTATAGGCTGTTTTCCAGTCTTTTTTATTGCTGTATATTTTACCCAGTGCGAGGTAGGCGGGCTCAAATCCGGGGTCTGCCACTATACATTTATGATAGGCGCTGAGTGCTGCCGGCTGGTTGCCCAGTTCTTCCTGAAACTGTGCGGCTTCATATAACGGGTAAGCGTTAGTAGTGTCCAGTTGCCATGCCTGCTGGTAATAATCGAGGGCTGCAGTAGCTTTCCTGGCCCGGAGCAGGTCGCCCAGTTCCATTACGGCTTCAAATTCGGGCTGGTTCCCGGCGGCCCGGATGGCCGCGGTCAGATGACGTATAGCCGTTGTAGTGTCCTGTTTGTCTTCCGCCATGCGGGCTTTCAGGTAGTATGCCTTATCGCGGGCATCCGTCGTTTCTGCCAGCACGTTGGCAAGGCTGTCTGCTTCTGGGTATTGTTTATTTTCCACGAGGGCCGTTGCCAGGCGGTATTGCAGGTACGTATAGCCGGGAGCGGTAGTCAGTGCTTTCCGGAAATTTGCGGCAGCCTTTTGAAAATCATTCACGATCAGGGCAGCTTCGCCTGCGCCTGCCCAGTAATCGGTGTTCCCCGGCATAAGGGAAGCAGCTTTTTCAAAGTCGGCCTGCGCCAGTGCAGGGTTGGTATTAAACAGCAGCAGTGCGCGGTGGTAGTACAGGTCGGGATGATTGGGAAACCGGGAAATGGAATCCGTTACCGGCCGGATAATATCGCTGTACAACGCAGAGTCCGGGCGACTGGCAGCTTGCTGCTGCCGGGTGCCGGCATTGTTACATGCCTGCGCACCCGCAAATAACAGGAGGATAGGTAAATACTTCATACTGGCGCCAAAACTACAGAATCCTTATTGCATTAACCAGTTTTTGAAAGCGGGGTAGTCTGCCGCCAGCAGGGTGGCTTGTTTTTCTTTACCGTATAAAGACATCACTTTTGCGGGCGTATATATTTCTTCCCGTATAGACTTAGGAGCGGTATCTTCAAATTTTACCGGGTGGGCGGTTTCCAGGAAAACGCCTGTCAGTTCCGGCGAACGTTCCAGGTAGCGTTGCAATCCCATGAAGCCCACGGCGCCGTGTGGATCCAGCATATAATGGTTTTCTTTCCACACTTGTTCCATGGTCTGCGCGGTTTGTTTATCGTTAAAGCTGTAGGCGGTCAGTTTTTCCGCGAGAGAAGGAAGGCTGTTACCAAACAGTTCCAGGATCCGTACAAAGTTGCTGGGATCTGCCACATCCATGGCATTTGAAAGCGTAGGAAAAGCTTTACCCGGTTCATATTTACCGCTTTCCATAAAGCGGGGCACGGTATCGTTGATATTGGTGGCCGCTACAAAATGCGCCACCGGCAATCCCATGGCAGCAGCCATCATACCTGCGCAGATGTTGCCGAAGTTGCCGCTGGGCACAGAGAACACCAGTTTCGGATGGGCTGCTTTCATTTGCTTATAGGCCAGGAAATAGTAGAACATCTGGGGCAGCCAGCGGGCCACATTTATGGAGTTGGCGCTGGTAAGCGGGCGCCGGGCCTGGAGCTCGCTGTCAAGGAAGGCGGTTTTCACCAGTTGCTGGCAGTCGTCGAAAGTACCTTGTATTTCCAGGGCATGAATATTATTGCCGAGCGTAGTAAGTTGTTTTTCCTGTAGCGTACTTACTTTATTGGAAGGGTAGAGGATCACAACTTCCACACCTGGTACATTGTAAAATCCACTGGCCACTGCGCCGCCTGTATCGCCGGAAGTGGCTACCAGCACAGTTACTGGTGTGGTGCTGTTGCGCCGGAAATAACCGAGGCAGCCGGCCATAAAGCGTGCGCCTACATCTTTGAATGCAAGGGTAGGGCCATGGAATAATTCAAGTGCGTAGGTATGACCGGTTACTTTTTGTACCGGGAAGGGAAAGTGTAAAGTGTCTCTTACTATCTTCTTTAATGCTTCTTCGGGTATTTCGTCGCCTATGAACGGGCGGATTACTTTTAGTCCGATCTCGTGGTCCGTATATTGGTGCAGGTTAGTGATGAATTCTTTTTCCAGTACCGGTATCTGCTCCGGGAAGTACAACCCTTTGTCCGGTGCCAATCCCTGTACTACTGCTGTTTCGAAATTTACCTGGTGCTGCTTGTTCTGTAAGCTGAAATACTGCATGAATAAAACGTTGTTAATAAGTTAGTCAATCACTTTTACACCGGCGGTGTTAATCTGGGAAACGTAGATCTTATAATCCACGCCAAGCGGTGCGTAAACGCTATCCATTGTAGCCGCAACTTTGCGGGCATTTTCTTCTCCTTTGCTGAGCATAAAAACAGAGGGACCGGATCCGGATATACCGCCGCCGAGGGCTCCGGCTTCTTTGCATTTCAGTTTCAATTCGTGAAACGCCGGGATGAGGATGGAACGGATAGGTTCCACGATCACATCTTCGAGTGAACGGCTGATCAGGTCATAATCATCCTGGTAAAGTGCCGCTACCAGCGCGCCTACGTTGCCCCACTGACGGATGGCATCTGTCATCAGCACCTTTTGTTTCAGTATTTCGCGAGCGTCGGAAGTTTTTACTTCTATCTGCGGATGTATAACGGTTACCCATAAATGTTCCGGCGTATGCAGGGTGGTGATGTCCAGCGGGCGATAGCTTCTTACCAGTGTAAAACCGCCGAGGATGGCGGGCGCTACGTTGTCGGCATGCGCGGAGCCGCAGGCCAGCCTTTCTCCTTCCATGGCGAACCTCACCAGTTGTTTTTTGGTAAACGGCTCTCCCAGCAGGTGGTTTACGCCCACCACTGCGCCGGCGCTGCTGGCGGCACTGGAGCCGATACCGCTGCCGGGGTGAATATTTTTGAAGATCTCTATTTCTATGCCGGTATCCGGATGATCGTATTTTTGGAGGAGGGCCTGAACGGCAACTCCGGCAACATTACGGGATGTTTCCAGCGGGAGGTCTGCACCGTGAATGGCGGTGATGCGAACGCCCGGCTGGCTGCTTTTCCGGAGGATCATTTCATCTCCGGGCGCATTCAGCGCCAATCCTATCACATCAAAGCCACAGGCTACATTGGCCACTGTTCCCGGCGCAAATACTTTTATACTGTCCATATCACCTTTAAGTTAGTTTAATTTAATAATTGATTGTCAGGATTGCAACTGAATTCATGGAAAGTTTACAGTCTTGCGCTCCGGATGATGTCTGCAAATATGCCGGAAGCGGTAACGTCTGCACCGGCGCCGGCACCTTTTACGATCAGTGGCTGATCTTTATACCGGCTGGTGGTATACAGCACGATATTATCCTTGCCTTCCAGTTTAAAGAACGGGTGATCGGGAGCTACGCTTTGCAAGCCTACAGAAGCTTTGCCATCTACATAACGGGCCACGAACTTCAGGCGTTTGCCTTCTGCGTCTGCCACTTCGCGCAATCCCTGGAAATGGCTGGCATGTACGTCCAGTTGCTCGTAGAAAGCAGGCACGGATGGTGCATTGAGGCATTCATCAGGAAGGAACGAGTAATTGGTGATTTCGTCCATTTCAATGGCAGCGCCGCTTTCACGGGCAAGTATGAGGATCTTTCTCATTACATCTTTGCCACTGAGGTCGATACGCGGATCCGGTTCGGTGTAGCCTTCATCCTGCGCTGCTTTCACCACTTCGCGGAAACTGGTGCCATTCAGGAAATGGTTGAACACAAAGTTGAGGCTGCCGGATAATACGGCTTCTATGCTGTGTACTTTGTCGCCGCTGCGGATCAGGTCATTCAGTGTATTGATGACCGGTAGTCCTGCTCCAACATTGGTTTCAAACAGGAAGGATGCATTGTATTTGCGGGCCAGGTCTTTCAGTTGTTTATAATAGGCGTAATCAGATGAGCAGGCAATTTTATTGCAGGTCACCACGGAGATGCCATGCTGGAGGAACTCGTGGTAAACCGCTGCAATGTCGCTGCTGGCGGTATTATCCACGAATACGCTGTTGCGGAGGTTCATGGCTTTGATCTGTTGTACAAAATCAGCGGTGCTGATATGTTTGGCCTGTTCCAGTTGTTCGCGCCAGGTACGCAGGTTGATACCGGTGTCGCTGATGAGGGTATGGCGGCTGTTGGCCAGCCCGGTTACCCTGATCTGAAGGCCCAGTTCGTGCTGAAGATAGTGTTGCTGTTGTTCCAGTTGTTCCAGTAGTTTACTGCCCACGTTGCCGGCGCCGGCGATAAAGAGGTTTACCTGTTTGAGCGGTGTTTCAAAAAAGGTTTCGTGCATTACGTTCAGCGCTTTTTTGATATCGGCTTTGTTGATCACAGCGGAGATATTTTTTTCGGTAGATCCCTGTGCGATAGCCCTTACGTTAACACCGTTCCTGCCCAGGGTGCCAAAGAGCTTACCGCTGGTGCCGTGATGGTTTTTCATTTTATCACCTACTACGGCCACTATGCAGAGGTCTTTTTCCACCAGGAGGGGCTCTATGCTTTTTTCACTTATTTCCTGCGAGAACTCACTGTCGACCGCCGTTTTGGCTTTCAGCATATCTGCTTCATGAATGCCCACGGTGATAGAGTGCTCAGAAGAACTTTGAGTGATGAGAATAACGTTGATCCGTTCCCGTAAGAGGGATTCGAACAGGCGTTTAGAGAACCCGGGGATGCCTACCATGCCGCTTCCTTCGAGGGTAAGCAGTGCAATGTTGGGGATACCGGAGATGCCTGTTACCGGGAAGTTGCGGTCGGCGCTGTCCTGTATAAGGGTGCCATGATCTTCCGGGGTAAAAGTATTTTTGATCCAGATGGGAATGCGTTTGCTCATTACCGGCTGAATGGTGGGGGGATAAATGACTTTAGCGCCGAAGTGCGATAGCTCCATTGCTTCCACATAGGAGATATGTGAGATGGGAATGGCCTGTGATACGATGCGGGGGTCGGCGGTCATCATACCGCTTACGTCTGTCCATATATCGAGTACGGATGCGTTTACCGCAGCGGCAATAATGGCGGCGGTATAGTCGGAGCCGCCGCGTCCGAGGGTAGTGGTTTCGCCATCGGGAGTAGCCGCTACGAAGCCGGGGAATACTACATAGTCGGCGGGCGACTGTGCAAAGAACTGTGTAATATGGTGATTGGTGGCAACAAAATTAACGGCGGCGTGGCCGAAGTTGTTATCGGTAACGATCAGTTCGCGACTGTCTTTACAGGAAGCGGAGAACCCCTGCTGTTTTAATTTTTCGGCTACTATCACGCATGACATGAGCTCGCCGTAGCTCATTATTTTATCGAGGGTACGGGGGCTCAGTTCCGCCACCTGGAAGATGCCATCGCACAGGTTTTCGAGTGCGTTGAGTTTTTTCTTCAGCTGGCTTATTTGCCCGCTTTGCGCGGTAATAGGGAATAGCTCGCGGATAGTATCCAGGTGCCGCGCTTCAATTTCCTGGATAACATTTTTATAGTCTTCGTTGCCTTGTTCTGCCAGTTGCCCGCAGCGTATAAGCTTATCCGTTATTCCGCCGAGTGCAGATACCACGATAGCATATTTACCGGCCGGTTTATATTGCTGAAGGATTTTGCAAACCTGTTCTATTGCTTTGGCGCTTCCTACTGAAGTGCCGCCAAATTTTAATACTTGCATATGGAGAATTTATACGTAGATAAGTCCGGGTCCTCCCGGTTATGTACCACCCTTGTGGTCGTCGGATCATATGTGAAAACTAACCCCGCAGTGGGGTTGTAATAATGGTGGTCGTGGTCGCCATAGTGCCCGCTATCTGCCTGGAGGCAGAAACAGAAGAGAACTGGTATGTATAAAACGGTATCACTATTGAAATATGACGATTATGTAACAAAAGTCTATAATTACACTGGTAAATAAAAGTGTGGTGTCTATTTTTAGAAATGTTTTAAAATTATGCTTTTTTGTTGATTTTTTATTTGTATTATAAAGATAATTTAGAAATATATTCAAAATTGGATGCCTGTATTTGCGATTTTGTGATTGACTATATTTTTTAATGATAATGATTGTATGACAATGTTGTGACTTATTGACTCGGGGAACATGTAAAAAAGAGTGGGATTAAAAGGAGGATTCCCGGTTATTTATCTCCGGAAAAAAGATGCTTTACTATTCCCGCTGATCATCGCCCGGTATAAAAATATTTTGGAATCGCAGTTTTTCCTTACCTTAGTCACCTAAACAATTGCCACTTGTCCATTTCACTGAAATATACAAGCAATAGTCAGCTTAACTACTACTTCCTCATGGCCACGCTTGCCATGGATTCGACTTTGGCATAACCTTTCCCAACGGCCGCTGCCGGCCATTCTTCATGTGTTATATACCGTAACTTTGTAATAGTATTCAGTTGCTATTCCTGCGCATGTGTATTTAAGTTTTCAGCTGTCATCTGCAGGTTGCACTGTATGTAAAAATATAGATCATACACCGGTACAAGGAATCATACACCATTCAATTTTAATCATACACCGGAACAATTTTTTCAAACCACCCGTCATGCCACATTATTATAAACTCGGACAGATACCGCATAAGCGCCATACCCAGTTCCGTAAACCGGACGGCCAGCTGTATTCGGAACAGTTGTTTTCAACGGAAGGCTTTTCTTCCCACTCCAGCCTGCTGTATCACTGTCACCCGCCTACGGAGATCGTGAAAGTAGATGAACCTTATTCCGTTGCACCAAAAGTGGCGGAAGAGAAGATGCTGAAGCACCGCAGTTTCCTGGGCTTCAATATTAAGCCGGAAGATGATTTTTTGGAAAGCCGCAAAGCCGTGCTGGTAAACAGTGATCTCCATATAGTACTGGCATCTCCCCGTAAAAGTATGGAAGGATACTTTTACAAAAATGCCGATGCCGATGAAATGATCTTTGTACATGAAGGCAGCGGCGTGCTGAAAACGCAGTATGGGCAACTGGAGTTTGGCTATGGCGATTACCTGGTGATTCCCCGTGGGACTATTTACCAGATCACTTTCAACAGCGATGGCAACCGCCTGTTTATTGTGGAATCGTTTAGCCCTATCCGTTATCCGAAAAGATACCTGAGCAAGTATGGCCAGCTACTGGAAAATTCTCCTTACTGCGAACGGGATATCCGGCAGCCACAGCAGCTGGAAACCATTGACGAGGAAGGCGATTTCCTGATCCGCATTAAAAAGAAAGGGGTAATTTACCCGATACATTATAAACACCATCCGTTTGATGTGATAGGATGGGATGGATGCGAATACCCGTTTGCCTTTTCCATCCACGATTTTGAACCGATCACCGGGCGGGTACATCAGCCGCCACCGGTACACCAGACCTTTGAAGGCAGCAACTTTGTGGTATGCTCTTTTTGCCCCCGCTTGTTTGATTACCACCCCCTGTCCATACCGGCGCCTTATAACCACAGCAACATCGACAGCGATGAGGTGTTATATTATGTAGACGGCGATTTTATGAGCCGTAAACATGTGGAACGGGGAATGATCACCCTGCATCCTGCGGGCATTCCGCACGGGCCACACCCCGGTGCAGTGGAAAAAAGCATCGGTGCAAAGGAAACAAAAGAACTGGCAGTGATGGTAGATACTTTTCACCCGTTGCAGATCACGGAAGCTGCACTGGGCATTGAAGACAGCGGCTATGTAATGAGCTGGGCAGAATAACGATTAAACAAAAACCAACCAACTTATAAAACCAAAACAATTGAATGTTATGGAAACAGCATTAGTGAATGCAGACAACTTAACCGGTCAGCAGGATTTCTTACCTCTCAATGGTACCGACTATGTAGAGTTTTACGTAGGCAATGCCAAACAGGCGGCACATTATTACAAAACTGCTTTTGGCTTTCAGCCGGTGGCCTATGCCGGTCCTGAAACCGGGGTGAAAGACAGGGTATCTTATGTACTGGTGCAGAATAAGCTGCGCTTTGTACTTACCACTTCCCTGTTCCCTGATACGGAAATAGCCCGTCACGTAGCCAAACACGGAGATGGCGTGAAAGTGCTGGCACTATGGGTAGACGATGCCCGCTCCGCTTATGAAGAAACTGTAAAACGCGGCGCTACGCCTTACCTGGAACCTGTGGTGGAAAAAGATGAATCCGGCGAGGTAGTGCGCAGTGGTATTCACACCTATGGCGATACCGTGCACCTGTTTATAGAGCGAAAGAACTACAAAGGATTATTCATGCCAGGCTATAAGGAATGGAAAACAAATTACCGGCCAGTTGAAACCGGCCTGTTATATGTAGACCATTGTGTAGGCAACGTGGGCTGGAACGAGATGAATACCTGGGTAGAATTTTACGAACGGGTAATGGGTTTCAGAAACCTGATCTCTTTCGACGACAGTGATATTTCCACGGAGTATTCTGCCCTGATGAGTAAAGTGATGAGTAACGGTAACGGCCGTGTGAAATTCCCGATCAATGAGCCGGCAGAAGGCAAGAAAAAGTCGCAGATCGAAGAATACCTCGACTTCTACGGCGGACCGGGCGTGCAGCATGTGGCCATTGCCACCAATGATATTGTGCACACAGTGACAGAGCTGCAGAACAGGGGCGTAGAGTTCCTTACCGTACCGCCGGTATACTATGAAACGCTGCTGGATCGTGTAGGCAAGATCGATGAAGACATAGCGCCGCTGCAAAAGTTGGGCATACTGGTAGACCGGGATGATGAGGGATATTTGCTGCAGATCTTCACCAAGCCTATCCAGGACCGACCTACTGTCTTCTTTGAAATTATTCAGCGTAAGGGCGCGCAGTCTTTTGGTAAGGGCAATTTCAAGGCGCTGTTTGAATCTATTGAAAGAGAACAGGCGCTGCGGGGGAATTTGTAACTCTCCCTTGTCGCCTTCGGCGACGCGGATTTTGTCTGACTCAGGATTATGATGATTTCAATGATTTTTCTGAGTTTTTCTTTTGGATTTTTAGGGGGAGATATGAGTAAGATCTTTTCGCTTATATCTCCCTTTGAGCTTAAAGCCGTGAATAGGATACTGATATTTTGATTTGACCACCTTTTGATTTTAGAATGAGAGGGAGATAGAAGCGGATCGCTTCTATCTCCCTTTCTGTTTTAAGAAACGTTGTGTATGTTAAGATCTGCATTTTGATCTTACAATTACAATAAGAGAAGCGGTATCACCTCTCCCGATTCTTTAAAAATCTAAAAGAAAAACTCAGAAAAATCATTGAAATCATCATAATCCTGAGTCAGACAAAATCCGCCGAAGGCGGCCAAAACATATATGCGAATGTTAACAATATGTAAATGATTTGTTATTTGAAACCATTCTTTTAAAAAGCGCGTATATATTGCATCTTTTCCCATATTAGCCACACTTTATTGATTTTTATATAGTATATTTATAGTTAATATTTATAACCTATGCTCACAACTTCCATAGCCCGCGGGGCTATCTATGCCACTTTGGTGACATCGTTCACCATCCTTACTGCTTTCCGTAGCGAGGGCAACCATTCAGCACTCCGTAACGGGGGCGATCAGCAAACATACCTGCATAAGGTGGTATCCCCGGCCGGGCAAACCCTGCTGGAATACAACGCAGATAAGTCTATCCGCAGGATTATACAGCTGCATAAGTCGGAAAATGGTACCTACAGCGACATACAGCTGCCGGTATATGAAAATGGCCGCCTGGTAAAGTGCCTGTCGGCTGCCGATGAAAAAGCCGTGACAGGCGATCCTTACCTGTCGTTTGAGTATAACAACGACAAGGTGTCGAAGATCAGCTACTTCCGGGATAATGACATGTATGCCTATGATTCCCTGTCATATGACGAAAGCGGTAGAATAACCCGGCGTTACCAGTTTGGCCTTAATGCCGCCAAAGCTGCCTGGGAAAACAACGGATACCTGCAGTACACATGGAACCAGGACGGTGACGTGGAAAGAATGGATACCTATGGCAGGCAACCTGGGTATAGCAAGTTCGTGTATACGTCTTCTGTCAGCTATACCTACGACCGTAAACAAAACCCACAGCAACAACACCCTGAGCTGGCCATTTTAATGGAAGCAGGCGCCGGCGGCCTTTCAGCTCACAATGTGCTTACAGAAAACATCAGCAGTCCCAATACTTCCAGGGTGGTTACCAATACCTATACCTACGCCTATAGCGGGAAATACCCTGTGCGTGCCACTTTCAGCTCTGGTATGGATGAGGCAACCGTAAAACTGGAATGGATAAAGCTACAGTAAAGCAATAAACGCGTAACTTTACAATATTAAAATCAGAGTTCCGTTTTTATGAGGATGCAAACGCTGTTCGGTGTATTGTTCCTGCTGGGTGGGATTTTCCAGGCCTTTACGGCTATATTGATCTACCAGGGGCATACACACTATATATTGAAGGTAGCCAACAGGAAAGTAAGTATGATAATATATTTTATTATTGCCCTGTTATTGTTTTATCTTGCTTATATAAACCTGGTTTAAATATTAAAATTTTGTTGAATAGTTTATGAAGCGACTTGTTGTAATCGTCCTGATGATGTTGGGTGCCGGTAAAATTTTTGCCCAGCAATCTTTCCTCGACAACCAGAAAATGTTTCCCAAAGTAGGAGAGGCATACCGTGAAAAGGAAGAGTTGCTGAAAAAGGAGTTCGAAAAGAAAGGGCTTGTTTACCCGGCGAAGTATATGTTTGTCCGTTCCTTTAAACTGGACAGTGAAATGGAAATCTGGGTGAAAAATAATCCCCAGGATACTTTCCGCTTGTTTAAGTCTTACCGGGTATGCACGCTTTCCGGTAAAATGGGGCCCAAACGGAAAGAAGGCGACCGGCAGGTACCGGAAGGCTTCTACTATATCAACGATTTTAACCCGAACAGCAATTATCACCTGTCCCTGGGCATCAATTATCCCAATTTCTCCGACCGTATCCTGAGTGATCAGAAAAACCCGGGCGGCGATATCTATATCCATGGTAACTGTATCACTGTTGGCTGTATTCCTTTAACCGATGAATTCATCGACGAGGTGTATATTTTAGCGGTGAATGCCAAGAATGCAGGCCAGGATTTTATACCGGTACACGTATTCCCCGTTAAATTCGGTAACCCGGGCTCTATGAACTACCTGGGCACTTTTTCGCTGACCGACAGTTCTTCCAAACAATTCTGGGCGGAACTGAGAACAGCTTATGATTATTTCGAAAAACACCACCGTTTGCCGGTAGTACTGGTAGACGATAAAGGAAAATACATCCTGTAACAGCCGTTATGCCGTACAGGCCGATGGGTAGATGGAAGTCGCAGAACCGGCTTACATCTACCCATCTTTTTTTATTCCCTGTTATTTTCAGCCACGGCTGATATTTCATCCTTCTTTATTTGGTTTTTAGAAGAATTTTTTCCAACTTGTTCGGAGGTCAAATCAATTTACTATTTATGCACAGAAGAGACGCAATAAGGAATGTGGCTATTTTGTTGGGTACTGCCATTTCCGCTTCCACGTTATCAGCCCTGGAAAGCTGTACAGGATCCGCTCCTAAGAATTACGATCTGCAAAAGCCGGAAACCAAAGCTTTGCTGGCGGAGATAGCGGAAACCATCATACCCAAAACCAGTACTCCTGGCGCGAAGGATGCCAAAGTAGAAGACTTCATCATTGTTATGATGAACGATTGCTACAAGAAGGAAGACCAGCAGATATTCCTGGATGGATTGTCAAAAATTGATGAGGCAAGTAAGAAGCAATTCAAAAAAGGCTTCATGGATATTACCCCCGAGCAGCGCACAGAGCTCCTCACAGGGATTGAAAAAGAGCGCGTAGACTACAATAAGCGCAAAGACAAAAAAGAAGGAGATCCAACTCACTACTTCCAGTACCTGAAAGAATTAACCCTGCTGGGGTATTTCACCTCCGAACCAGGCGCCACGAAAGCGTTGCGTTATGTTCCGGTTCCGGGTAAATACGAAGGCTGCACTCCTTATACCAAGGGAGAAAAGGCCTGGGCAGTGTAATCTTCTTCTTACTTTTTAAATCCTCATTAAAATGAACCTGAATATAAAAGCGCAGGCAGAAAACACCTATGATGCCATTGTTATCGGCTCTGGCGTGAGTGGTGGATGGGCTGCCAAAGAACTGACAGAAAAAGGCTTAAAAGTACTGATGCTGGATCGTGGCAAGCCGCTGGAACATGTGAAAGACTATGAAACAGCTACTAAAGATCCATGGGAATTTAAACACCGCGGCCGTATTACGGTAGACCAGCGGGAAACACATCCTAAACTGAGCCGCGACTATCCATACAGTGAGCACAACGAAAAATACTGGATCAACGATTCCGAAAGTCCATATAATGAAGTAAAACGTTTCGACTGGTACCGCCCGGATATCGTGGGTGGTAAATCCATTATGTGGGGCCGGCAGTCGTACCGCCTGAGCGATATTGATTTTGAAGCCAACCTGAAAGACGGTATTGCGGTTGACTGGCCTATCCGTTATAAAGACATTGCTCCCTGGTATGACTATGTTGAGAAATTTGCCGGTATCAGCGGTACCCGTGAAGGGCTGCCCCAACTGCCGGATGGCCAGTTTATGCCAGCCATGGAAATGAACTGCGTGGAAAAAGATGTAAAGGCTGCCGTTGAAGGAAAATTCAAAGGCCGTATCATCACCATGGGACGCGTGGCCAACATCACGCAACCGCTTCCCGGCCGTGAGAAATGCCAATACCGTAATCTCTGCAGCCGCGGATGCCCGTTTGGCGCTTACTTCAGCACCCAATCGTCTACATTGCCTGCAGCAATGGCTACCGGTAACCTTACACTGCGCCCCGACTCCATTGTAAATTCTGTTATTTATGATGAGAAACAGGGAAAAGCCACCGGCGTAAAGGTGATCGACAAGCACAGCAAAGAAATGGTGGAATACTACGCGAAAATCATCTTCATCAATGGTTCTACCCTGGGCTCCACCTTTGTAATGATGAACTCCACTTCTTCCCGCTTCCCTAACGGATTGGGTAACGACAGCGGCGTACTGGGAAAATACCTGATGGATCACCATTTCCGTACAGGCGCTTCCGGTACCGCTGAAGGATATGAGGATAAATACTATTTCGGCCGCCGAGCCAACGGGATCTACGTTCCCCGCTATCGTAACATCGGCAGTGATAAACGCGATTACATCCGTGGATTCGGTTACCAGGGTGGCGCCAGCCGCAGCGGCTGGAGTCGTGGTATCGCTGAAATGGGTGTGGGTAAAGACTTTAAAGAAATGCTCACCGAACCAGGTCAGTGGAGCATTGGTTTGGGCGGTTTCGGAGAATGCCTGCCATATGAAGCTAACCAGGTAACCCTGGATACTTCTGTGAAAGATGCATGGGGCCAGCCGGTGCTGAAATTTGATGCAGAGTTCAAGGAGAACGAAAAGAAAATGCGCGTAGATATGATGAACGATGCTGCAGAAATGCTGGAAGCAGCCGGTATTAAAAACGTGAAAACATACGACAACGGATCCTATCCGGGTATGGCCATTCACGAAATGGGTACTGCACGTATGGGCCGCGATCCTAAAACATCCGTGCTCAATGGCTTTAACCAGATGCACGCTGTAAAGAATGTATTCGTAACAGATGGCGCCTGCATGACCTCTGCCTCCTGCGTAAACCCTTCTCTCACTTATATGGCCTTAACTGCCCGCGCAGTAGATTATGCCGTAAAAGAGTTAAAGAAGGGCAATATTTAAAGAAACAATAAGTACGTAGCGGTCAGGGATAGCTTTTGAAAAGCTGATCCCTGGCCGCTTTTAGCTTCAATACACAACAACATGAATCTTAATATCAAGGCAGAGAAGGAAAACACTTATGACGCCATCGTGGTTGGTTCCGGCATCAGCGGCGGATGGGCCGCCAAAGAGCTGAGCGAAAAAGGACTGAAAACGCTGGTGTTGGAAAGAGGGCGTAATATAGAGCATGTCAAGGACTACACTACCGCTATGAAAGCTCCCTGGGAGTTTCCACATCATCTTCATACTTCCGACGAAATGAGGGAGAATCATCCCATCCAGAGCCGCTGCTACGCTTTTGATGAAGCTACACAACAGTACTGGGTAAATGATAACGAAAATCCCTACAATGAAATAAAACCTTTCAACTGGCTGCGTGGCTACCATGTAGGTGGCCGCTCCCTTATGTGGGGCCGCCAGGTATACCGCTGGAGCGACCTGGATTTTGAAGCCAATGCCAAAGATGGCCATGGTGTTGACTGGCCCATCCGCTATAAAGATATTGCTCCCTGGTACAAGTATGTAGAAGAATACATTGGCGTAAGCGGCCAGGCGGAAGGCCTCCCACAGCTGCCCGATGGCGTGTTCCTGCCACCCATGGAAATGAACTGCCTCGAAAAGCATGTAGCGGCGCGTATCAAAGAAAAATACAACGACCGTATTATTACCATTGGCCGCGCGGCACATCTTACCAAGGGATTAAAAGATCGCGGTCCCTGCCAGTTCCGCAACCTGTGCGCACGCGGATGCCCGTTCACCGGCTATTTCAGCAGCAACGGCGTTACCCTGCCGGCAGCAGCCAGAACCGGCAATATGACCCTGCGCCCGGATTCCATTGTACTGGAAGTATTATATGATAAAGATAAAAGCAAAGCTACCGGCGTAAGAGTAATGGATGCACATACCTTGCAAACGGTAGAATATTATGCGGATATTATTTTCCTGAACGGATCTACATTGGGCACCAGCTGGATCATGCTCAATTCAGTATCCGACAGGTTCCCGAACGGGTTTGGCAACGACAGCGGTCAACTGGGACATAACCTCATGGATCACCATTACGGTGTAGGCGCCGGCGGCGATTATGACGGGTTTGAAGACCAATACTACAGTAGCGGCCGCAGGCCAAACGGTATCTATATTCCGCGTTTCCGCAACACCAACGCCAATACCATGCAAAAAGACTATGTGCGCGGATTTGGCTACCAGGGCGGCGCCGGAAGAGGCCGCGGCACAAGTATGGAAGGCATCGGCGTTCAGCTGAAAGAAGCCCAGGGCGAACCCGGTAAGTGGACAATGGGAATAGGCTCCTGGGGCGAGCACCTGCCGTATTTTGAGAATAAAGTAACGTTGAATAAAAATAAAAAAGATAAGTACGGACTGCCCACGCTTGACATCGACTGTGAATTTAAAGAGAACGAGATGGCCATGCGCAAGGATATGCAGGCCAGTGCGATAGAAATGCTGGAAGCAGCAGGACTGAAAAATGTACATGGCTACGACGGCGCCCCTCCGCCGGGACATTGTATTCATGAAATGGGTACTGCACGTATGGGCCGCGATCCTAAAACATCTGTGCTCAATGGTTTCAACCAGGTACATGCCGCCAAAAATGTGTTTGTAACAGATGGCGCCTGCATGACCTCTTCTTCCTGCGTGAATCCTTCTATCACTTATATGGCGCTTACTGCGCGGGCATGTGATTATGCCGTGAAGGAACTTAAAAAAGGAAATATTTAAATAACCCAAAAGGAAACCGGTGATCAGTGCCGGTTTCCTTTGTTTTTTTATCAGGCAGAAAAACCTGTTCCCCTCCAAAAAAATCCACATACTTTTCCCGGGACTCCCCGTTGAAATTTCTTTCTTCCCAAGGATTATTTTTATTAATATTGATGGACGAATTCCACCAGACGAACAATGAAAAGTAATCGACCACAGGCTGTTAATCATATCATAACCTTACGTTAACAATGGCTTATTAATTTTGTCTCCTGCATGGACAATTCTACTACTTCTATTTCACCATTCCTGTTGCGTCGCTTCCGTGAAGGCGATGAAGAAGCGCTCAGCTCCCTGCTGGAACTGCTGGGGCCAAAGGTATTGGGTTATTGCAGGAAAAAGGTGGGGATTGAGGAAGATGCAGAAGAATTATTGCTGGATATTTTCCTCAAGCTCTGGCACTTCCGTAGCAAACTGGATGAGACTGCTGATGTGCAGGTGTTGCTATTCACTATTGCCAGGAATCATATCCTGAATTTTATCCGTAATAAAGTGAACCGCCGGCTGATGACCACCGACCCGGAAAATGCATTGCTGCAACCGGCAGACGGAATTTTACAGCAGCTGGATTACAATGAGCTGTACCGGCAGTACCAGGATGTGCTGGATTCGCTGGGAGATAAGCAGCGCGCGGTTTTCAGGATGAGCCGGGAAGAAGGATTGTCGCACCGCGAAATCGCCGACAAACTGGGCATCTCCGTACGTACTGTGGAATCCCACATTCATAGCAGTCTCAAAGTAATAAAGGCAGAACTGAAAGATTCCTATATCATCTTACTGATCTTGTTCTTTCTGAAATAATTTTTTTTCTTCCACTAAGTAGCCCCTCTTTTTTTAGTGTATATATAGACAGAAGTTAACTGTATATATGATAAAACGTGACGCCGGCCTGTTGCAGGAGCTGATAGATAAAGTACAACATAATACCGCCAGCCAGGAGGAGCTCCGGTTACTTTTACAGTTACTTGAAGAGCAGGACCATCGTGTATTAATGCCGGCGGAAGAATGGTGGCAAAGTGAGTCACAACCCCTGTCTGCCGGGTTAAAAAGTAAAGTGGTAAAGGCAGCGGTGCAAAAAAGCACAACGGTGAAATATGGTTACTTCCGTCGCTGGTTGCCGTATGCCGCCATGCTGCTGGTTTTGGTTGGACTGGTATTTTTATGGCCACGCCATCAACCGGTGTATACCACCATTGCAGCAGCCGACGGCGAAATAAAACGTATAGCCCTTCCCGATAGTTCTGTGGTTGTGCTGAATGCCCGGTCCGTTATCCATTACAGCGATGCATATGCAACAGCCTCCAGGGACGTAATGCTGGAAGGGGAAGCGTTTTTTGAAATACATCCCGACAGGCAGACGCCTTTTATTGTACATACCGGTAACGTACAAACGAAAGTATTGGGCACCTCGTTTAATGTGAAGCGTTATCCTGGTGAAAAACTGGTAGTAAGCGTGGCCAGCGGAAAGGTAAAAGTAATAGCGCCGGCGGGGAAGGAGATTTTGCTTGGTAAAGGAAGCAAAGCCAGCTACGACAGCGCCGCCAACCAGTTTGCCAGCTTCCGGGAAGAGCCGCATAATATGAATTCATGGCAGCAGGGAATTATCAATATGAATAACCTTACGCTGGCGGAAGTAACTACAGTACTGGAAAGATGGTACAGCGTCCGCATTATGCTGGATGCACCGGAAACAGGACGGCATGTGTTGTCCGGGCAACAGACCAATGCATCGCTGGAATCAGTACTGGAATCCATCTGTTTTATTTATCATTTGCAATATCATCGCCAGGGAAATATAATCCGTATCAATAAAAAGTAAACTGCTTTAATCCTGTTTAATACATACTACGCTAACAAAACCTAACGTATGATCCTAATTTTATTATCCGCTTCACGCGGCCTGCAAAAGGCCGTGAGGGTCATCCTGTGCTCATTCCTGGCGACAGCCGTTTATATGTCGCCTTTACACGCGCAGGTGCAGGACCCGAAAACAAAAACTGTTACCATCCAGCTGAAAGATGCAACAGTGACAACCATTTTCCGTGCTGTTGAAAAACAAACCACTTTCCGTTTTCTGTACGACAAATCGCTGGAGGCTTTTGGAAAGAAGTTAACGGTGGACTACAAAAATGTGGCTGTAACAAGGTTGTTGCAGGACATAGAAAACCGTACCGGCCTGCAGTTCAGAACATCAGGCCAGAATATTTCAGTGGCTGCAAAAGAACAGTTGCCGGTTACCAACCAGTTGGCAGAAGGCCAAAGAGAGGTAACAGGTATCGTGATAGATTCCATCGGCCAGCCAATGGTAGGTGTAACTGTTGCTGTTAAAGGTACCCGCCTGGGTACAGGTACTGATGCCAACGGGAGATTTATTTTATCGGTAGATGATGATGCAGTACTGGTATTTAGTCTTATCGGGTTCCGCAAACAGGAGATCCCTGTGCATCAGCGGGAAAAGATGTATGTGGTATTGCAGGAAGCATCTTCAGCCCTGGAAGAAGTGGTGGTAGTAGGTTTTGGAGAACAGAAAAAGATCAGCCTGGTAGGAGCACAGGCTACTATTTCACCAAAGGAGCTGAAGCAGCCGGTATCCAATCTTACACAATCATTAGGCGGCCGTGTGGCCGGTATGGTATCTGTACAACGCAGCGGGGAGTTAGGTTACAACGACGCCAATATTTATATCCGCGGTATCTCTACTTTTACACAGGGGTTCAGTGCTCCGCTTACCCTGGTAGACGGAGTGCCCAGGAGTATCTCCAACGTAGATCCCGAAGATATTGAAAGTTTTTCCGTGCTTAAAGACGCATCCGCTACAGCAGTGTACGGAGTACGTGGCGCGAATGGCGTTATCCTCATCACCACAAAAAGTGGCAGGCCGGGAAAGCCTGCATATAACCTGCGTTATACAGAAGGCATCACACAGTTTACCAAACTGCCTTCCTTTGCCGACGGACCTACCTATATGAAATTATCGAATGAAGCGCTGACCACACGTGGCAGCGCGCCGGTATATTCCGACGAAGCCATACAGAAAACAGCCGATGGCAGCGATCCTTACCTGTATCCGAATGTTGACTGGTTTGCAGAGCTTTTTCGTAACAACGGAAAAGTGAGGAATGCAAATGCAAATATCAGCGGCGGTTCGGAAAAATCAGTGTACTATATTGGTCTTGGTTACTATGATGAGCTGGGAATGTATAAAACAGATGAGCTGACGAAGTATAATTCTTCTATTTTCCTGAAGCGTTATAATGTTACCTCCAACATTACGCTGAAACCATCTTCTACTACTACCGTTAAGCTGGGAATACAAGGTTACCTGAGCAACGTGAATCTGCCTACAACAGGCGTATCGGAAATTTTTACCGATGCATATTTTATGACGCCGGTACAGATCCCTACCCGCTACCCCGACGGTAAGGTGGCAGACATACGCTCCGGCAGTTTATCCAATCCATGGGCAAGTCTTACCCAGGGCGGCTATGCCAACCAATGGAGAAGCCAGGTGTATTCCAACCTGCGGCTTACCCAGGAGCTGCCTTTTCTTACAAAAGGATTGTCTGTAACCGGAATGTTTTCATTTGATGCCTATAACTATACCAGTAACCGCTATACGAAAATACCCGATACCTGGCTGGCCAACGGCCGCGATGCTGATGGAAACCTTACCTACGATCAGGTGGCTATAGGCACCGAATTTCTCCAGTATACAAAAAGCAACCAGGGAGAGCGCACCTTTTATTCTGAGCTTGGCCTGAACTATAACAGGAGCTTCGGCAAACACGATGTATCCGGTATGTTGCTCTACAACCGCAGTGATAAGGCCAACACTTATGCCGGCGACCTGGAAACATCTTTACCCTATCGCTTCCAGGGATTGGCAGGGCGTTTCACCTATGGCTTTCACAACCGGTATTTTGCAGAAGTGAACTTTGGTTATAACGGGTCGGAAAACTTTTATCCCGATAGCCGCTATGGCTTTTTCCCTTCCGCCGGTTTAGGTTGGGTAGTATCTGAAGAAAATTTCTTCTCCGGTATAAAAAATACAGTATCACTTTTCAAGATCCGCTTCTCGCACGGTATTGTCGGTAACAGCAACATAGATGGCAGAAGGTTTGCCTACCTGGCTACGGTAGCTAATACCAGCGACTATTATTTTGGCAAGAGCATCAACCAGAAATTTACCGGTAAGGAAATTGGGGAATACGCCGTGGATGTGCAATGGGAAACGTCCCGCAAAACCAACCTGGGCTTTGATATCGGGCTGCTGCACGACGACCTCACTTTACAGGTGGATCTGTTCCGGGAATACCGCAGCGGCATTTTCCTGCGCCGCAAATCCCTCCCCGGTTATGTAGGTATGATCAATGCGCCGTTTGGAAACGTAGGCGTGATCGATAATAAAGGGGTAGATGCTTCTGTGACCTATAACCGCCGCATCGGCGCCTTCTCCCTGCAACTGCTGGGCAATTTCACCTATAACAGGAACAAAGTGGTGGAGAACGATGATCCCAGCTGGAAATACCCATGGCTTGACAATAAAGGACTGCGCGTAGGACAACGCTTCGGGTATATTGCGCTGGGCCTTTTTGAAAGCGATAAAGAAGTGCAGAACTCACCATGGCAGCCAGGCGATGTACGCGCCGGCGATATTAAATACAAAGACATTAACGGTGATGGCGTGATCGACTCTTACGACAAGGCGCCCATTGGCTATGGCGATATACCTGAAATTGTATACGGCTTCGGTTTTACACTCGGGTATAAAGCGTTTGCACTCTCAGCGCTTTTCCAGGGCGCAGCCCATGTAGACGTGCTGCTGAACGGCGAAGGTACCATGCCTTTCCAGCAGGGCCTCAGCCGGGGCAACCTGTTTAGTAATATCAACGACCGATGGACAGAAGAAAATCCAAAGCAGGATGTTTTTTATCCCCGCTTGATGGCCGGTTCGCTGAACGATAACTATGCAGCCAGTACCTGGTGGATTAAGAACAGCGATTATATCCGTCTGAAAACACTGCAGCTGAGCTATAACCTGCCCGGTGCCTGGATGAAACGTATCAAACTTAAATCCGCCAATATCTTCCTGCAGGGAGTTAACGTCCTTACCTTCTCACCGTTCAAGCTCTGGGACGTAGAAGTAGGAAATGGAAGAGGCGCGGCCTATTCAAGTACCAAATCATATTCTGCCGGGGTTGCTGTCAACTTCTGATAAGAAACGATCATTCAAAAATTATTAATTCTCTACCGATGAAAATAAAAAAGATCGCACACGTTTTATTGGTGAGTGCGTCCATGCTAACGGTTTCCTGTAACAGTAAATTCCTTGACCAGGTACCCAGCGATCGTATTACCATTGAACAGGTATTTAACCGGAGAAGATATTCCGAAGAATACCTCGCTAATATCTACATCACTATTCCCAATGAAGCTTACCGCAATACCTCCGCATGGGAAGGTTGCTCCGATGATGCCGATATCACCTACGACAGGCCAGGCTCCGGCTACAACACCTATCCCATGAACCTGGGCAACTGGAGCGCCGCTTCAGACTATATGAATAACTGGACGAAGTTTTACCAGGGCATCCGTTCTGCTACTTATTTTATGCAGCATATTGACGGTAACCAGGAAATACTGGCGCTTCCCAACGGGCAGGATCTTATTGACCAGTATAAAGCTGAAGCGCGTTTCCTGCGCGCATTCTTTTATTATGGCATCATACGCCAGTACGGGCCTGCTATTATACTGGGTGATATTCCCATTGCAGGAGACCTGCTGCCTACGGATGAAGAAATGCAGAAACCGCGCAATTCATACGACGAATGTGTGAACTATATTGTTTCAGAGCTGGATCTTGCTGCGCAGAAATTACCCAAACACTTTACTGCACAGGGTGAAAACGATTATGGCCGTGCTACACAAGCCGCCTGTAAAGCCATTAAAAGCCGCGTATTACTATTGGCGGCCAGCCCGCAATTCAATGGCAATGCAGACTATGCCGGTTTCCGCAACCTGGATGGTAAACAACTCATCAGTTCACAATACGACCGTGAAAAATGGAAGCGTGCTGCCGATGCCGCCCGTGATGTGATCACCGGTTTCAACTTTGCCCTGTACCGTAAGAATGATACCAGTGGAACTTTTGATCCTTATTTGTCTACCCGCGATGTATTCCTGGACCCATGGAATTCAGAAGTGATCTTTGCCAGGACTACGAACAACCTGAAAGACTGGGAACGTTCTGTAACACCGCGTTTAGCAAGTGGATACGCGGCAGTTGCCGTTACACAACAGCTGGTGGATGAATTTGAAATGGAGAACGGGAAAGGCATTTATGAAGCAGGGTCGGGCTATGTGGAAACGGGATTTTCTACTGCTGCGACCAAATACACTACTGCCGGGACTTACAACATGTATGTACACAGGGAGCCCCGCTTTTATGTGAATGTTAGTTATAACGGAAGCCTCTGGATCAATAAAAGTGAAGGGGATAAAGTGATACAAACGTATTTCACAGGTAACACCGGCAAGAAAGGTTCCTGGGATTTTCCCCGTACCGGCTATATAGCCAGGAAAAACGTGCACCCGGACAGCAACCCGAGGATCTCCCAATACGTGGCGCGGCCGTTTGTACTGGTGCGTTACGCGGAAATATTGCTCAACTACATAGAGGCATTGAATGAGTATGAACCGGGTAACCCCGACATCCTGAAATACCTGAACGAGATCCGTAACAGGGCAGGATTACCGGATGTTGCTGCCGGTTTGGGACAAGCCACCATGCGCACAAAGATCAGGCATGAAAGAAGGGTGGAGCTGGCGCTGGAAAGCCTCCGGTATTTTGATACCCGCCGCTGGAAGATCGCCGAACAAACAGATGGCGGTAACTTCTACGGGATGAATGTTGATGCAGGTACCAAACTCACGGATCTCGTGTTTTACCAGAGAACTGTATTTGAAAGAAGGGTTTTCCTGAAGAATTATTACCTGTTCCCTATTCCTCAATCGGAAATAGACCGCGACAGGAAACTGGTACAGAATCCCGGATGGTAATTTATTTCCTGATGATCAATTTTATGAAGATGAAAATAAAGTTATTGATATGCTCCCTTGCTGCGGCCACTTCCTGGAGTAGTTGCAGGAACAACAGTATGGAACTGAGAGATATTTCCGACAGCACCGCTGTAGTATACATGCCGCAGGCAGTTACTTCTCCCGCCGTATATTCATTTGAGATATCCGGAAAAGCAGACAGCATTGTGTACGGCGCCTGCTACGGAGGCCCGCATTCACCGGCATCAGATATCCCCGTAAAGTTCAGTGTGGATGCCTCGCTCACAGATCACTTCAACAGTAACAATTTCACCAGTTATCCCATGTTGCCGGAAGGCAGCTATGAACTGGAGCAGTCCAGCGCAGTAATCCCCGCCGGCAGGTATAGTACGGCTCCTTTAAACCTGGTAGTGCATGTGGATAAACTGGATGGAGTAGGCAGTTACCTGCTGCCGGTAACCATTGAAACGAATATGAACGTAAACGAAAAGCTGCGCACCGCTTATTTCCTGATCAACGGGCATTATGCTTCCAATCCGTTTCCTGCCATAGACCGCAGCAAATGGAAAGTGACCGGCTTCTCCTCTGAAGAGCCCACCGGGGAGGGCGCCACCAACGGTCATGCTATTCATGCATTTGATGGTGATGTGAATACTTTCTGGTCCACACAATGGAAAGCTGCCAAGCCCGGGCCACCGCATTATATCAAGGTAGACATGCAGGAGAGCAGGAAGATCCATGGCATCAGCATCACCGGCAGAACAGACAAAAATACGGGGGAAGTAAAGGCTACAGGTAATCCTAAAAACATTATCGTGGAGCTGAGCACAGATGGCAGCAACTGGACCTATTCAGAAAGCTTTACCCTGGCCAATGATAAAGTGAGTACAGTTTACCTGGCATATGCGCACGAAGCCAGGTTTGTAAAATTAACGGTCAATGCCAGCCAGGGTGATAGTTACCTGACCAATATGGCGGAGATCAACGCATTCTGATCAACAGAGCAAGGCTATGATAAAGAAACTTCTATGGTCCCTATGCCTGGCAGGCGTTATGTTTTCGTGTAGCAGGTCTGATAAAGACAGTGCCACACCGGGGGAGCCGGTGCGTCCTAAAACAATGGTAAGAGTGATGACTTACAACATTTACGGCGCCCGCGCTTCCACCGGGGCGCCTGCCAACCTGGAAGCCCTGGCCAGGATCATTAACCGGGAAAAACCGGACCTGGTAGCCCTGCAGGAGGTTGATGTATATACACGCCGCACCGGTGTTAACGTGCACCAGGCGCAGGAGCTGGCCCGGCTTACCGGTATGGAATGGTTCTTTACAAAAGCCATTGACGTGGCAGGAGGGGAGTATGGAGATGCGGTGCTGTCGCGCTTACCGGTCCTCGACAGTAAGCGTTATGCTTTGCCCGTATCGGCAGACATAGGCGGGGAATTCAGGACCGTTGCAATGATCCGTGTAAAGAAAGATGATCATGAGTTTTATTTTGCAGCCACCCATCTTGACCACCTGGCGCAGGAAGACAGCCGTTTACTACAGGCAGCGGAGATTAAAAAGATAGTGGCTGGCCTTTCGTTGCCGCTAATACTGGGCGGCGACTTCAACGCCGTTCCCGGCTCGCGTACCATAGATATTATGCGCAGTTTTATGAGCCCCGGTTGCCTGCAGCAATGTGCTTTTACTTTTCCTTCCGATAATCCGGTCCGCACGATCGATTACATTATGACCACGCCGGTAAACCGTTTTTCAGTAACCCGTTACAGTAGTGTTACAGGGTATGACGAAGTGCTGAAAGCCTATGCTTCAGACCACCGGGCAGTTGTGGCCGACATCAGTGTTCAATAAGAAAGCAGCAGGCATGTAAAAAGTACCCGGAA
This sequence comes from Chitinophaga sp. OAE865, assembly GCF_040546735.1. Taxonomy (NCBI): domain Bacteria; kingdom Pseudomonadati; phylum Bacteroidota; class Chitinophagia; order Chitinophagales; family Chitinophagaceae; genus Chitinophaga; species Chitinophaga sp. OAE865. The sequence continues at coordinate 3,520,276 of NZ_JBEPOF010000001.1, forward strand.
TCAAATTTTTGGCGTACTTTGGACGCTTATCTGCAATTTATCTGAACAATGAAGAAAGTAATCCTAAGCGGCATGCTGGCGTTATCCTGTTGGATGGGGCAGGCAGTGCAGGCACAAAGCAAACATTCTTTTGCATTGAGTAAAACTGATTTTATGCTGGATGGAAAGCCATTCCAGATAATCAGCGGGGAAATGCACCCGGCCCGTATTCCGCATGAATATTGGCGTCATCGTATCCAGATGGCAAAGGCAATGGGTTGTAATACCATTGCTGCATATGTTTTCTGGAATTATCATGAGCCTGTGAAAGGGCAGTTTGATTTCAGTACCGGCAATCACAACATCGCAGAATTTATTAAGATAGCCCAGGAAGAAGGCATGTGGGTGCTGCTGCGGCCAGGCCCTTATGTGTGCGCTGAATGGGAATTTGGAGGCTTGCCACCGTATCTTCTGCAAACACCGGATATAAAAGTGCGTTGCATGGACCCGCGTTATATAGCTGCGGTAACTACTTATGTAAACCATTTGGCTGCAGAAATAAAACCACTGCTGGTAACCAATGGCGGACCAATTGTAATGGTGCAGATTGAAAATGAATATGGCAGCTACGGCAACGACAAAGAATATTTAAATACGCTGAAAGAGATGTGGGTGAAGAATGGCATCAATGTACCATTCTATACTGCAGATGGCGCCACCGCCTATATGCTGGAAGCGGGTGGTGTGGAAGGCGCAGCCATAGGGCTGGACTCCGGCGGATCTGAAGCCGATTTTGCCGCTGCTAAAAAACAGAACCCCGATGTACCAGCCTTCAGCAGCGAATCTTACCCGGGTTGGTTAACCCACTGGGGTGAACAATGGCAACGGCCTGGCATAGATGGTATTGCTAAGGAAGTGAAGTTCCTTATGGATACCAGGCGTTCCTTTAACCTGTATGTAATTCACGGGGGTACCAATTTCGGTTATACTGCCGGCGCCAATTCCGGCGGAAAGGGTTATGAGCCGGACGTAACCAGTTACGACTATGATGCGCCTATCAATGAACAGGGAAATGCTACGCCTAAGTATGAAGCGCTGCGTAAACTGATCGGTTCATATCTCCCGAAGGGCAAAAAATTACCAGCTATTCCAAAACCAGTTCCTGCAATTACTATCCCTGAATTTAATCTCAGCCCTTTTACTTCCGTTTGGGACCATTTGCCCCAGCCGGTTAAATCGCCGCAGCCAAAGCCATTTGAGGCTTACGGGCAGGACTATGGTTTTATGGTGTATAAAACCACGCTGATAGGGCATAAGAGCGGCAGGCTGACTATAAAGGACCTGCATGATTATGCTACTGTATTCCTCAATGGCAAATATATCGGGAAAATAGACCGCCGTCTTGGAGAAAGAACAATTGACCTGCCGGTAAGCGATGTGAAAAATCCTGTACTGGAGATCCTGGTAGAAGGAATGGGCCGCATTAACTTTGCAGATGCGCTGATAGACCGCAAAGGCATCACGGATCGTGTAGTCCTTAATGGTATGACGCTGATGAACTGGGAGGTGTATGGTTTGCCTATGACAGAAAAGTTTGTGCAGGAACTGAGTGCATCTTCCAATAACGCCACCAAGCCCGGGCAGTTTTTTAAAGCCACTTTTAACCTCGATAAAACCGGCGACACCTACATTGATATGTCTGGTTATAAGAAAGGGATTGTTTGGGTAAATGGCCACAACCTGGGCCGGTACTGGGAAATAGGGCCACAGAAGAACCTATATTGTCCTGCGCCATGGCTGAAAAAAGGCGCCAATGAAATTGTAGTGTTCGATCTGCTCCAGGAAGCGCCTGCTCCGGTGAAGGGTGTATTGAGTTTGTTATAAGCGAATAATGTCTGACTCAGGATTATGATGATTACCGGAGCTTTGTTCTGCGTTTATTGATATAAGCGAATTATGTCTTTTCCGGGACAGGAATTTTTTCCCGCCCATTATATTATATCATATTGAATTACATTAATTAACGTGGAGGTCGGAAAAATATATCACAGTAATAATCCTGAGTCTGACATAATCCTTTGCGTACTATTTACACAAACGATTTATTTTCACTGCCTTGCTTTTAACATTCAAAATTGGTAACTTAGGAATGGTGGTTTTTCATTTATTTACTATTCTAAAAGTCTTGCCATGGGAAAGGTACGTAACATCCTGCAGGTTAAGGGTAATGCAGTATTTTCCATAAACCCCGACAATACCGTTTTTGAGGCCCTTCAGCTCCTTGTTGACCATAATATCGGCGCATTGACAGTAGTTGATGAAGATGAACATTTTATGGGAATTTTTTCTGAACGTGACTATGCCCGCCGCGTGATCCTGAAGGGACGTGCTTCCAAGGAAACGCTGATCCGTGAAATCATGACAGAGCGGCCTATCACGGTTACTGAAGATGATTCTATCGAGGACTGTATGGGATTGATGACAGATAAAAGGATCCGTCACCTGCCGGTGGTGGATCAGCAGAACAGGCTGGTGGGTTTGATTTCTATCGGGGACGTGGTGAAGTTTATTATTGACGACCAGCAGCACATCATTACCAGTCTCGAATGTTATATTACAGGCACTCATACCTGAGTATCGCATTTTAATCTTTGTTTAATCGTTGTATTTTTTGTAACTTCAGTTTCATATAGTCTTTACCGTATTGCGGCAATTGAAACGTTATGAAACCGGGCTCATACCCGGTGTTCCCTCTTGATTCGCGGTTTACAGACTAGCATTACCTAACAGACATGTTCAGTAGATTGGAAAGCAGACTACTGGTTTTTATCAGACAGACTGGCAAAACGGACTTTTAAGTAAATCGCTCGGAGGGCGAACACTTTGAAAAGCGCTGTTTCTGACATCACTCCCATCTGGCCATTTTTAGCATATGGCGCTATCGTTGTGGTACTCATCGGTATCATACTGGGGCTTTCATATGTACTGGGGCAACGGCATAAAGACCGTGCCACCGGCGAGGCCTATGAGTCCGGTATCATCTCCACCGGCTCTGCACGATTGAGGTTTCCTTCCCAGTTTTACCTGGTTGCGATGCTCTTCGTTATCTTCGACATTGAAACGGTTTTAATTATCTCCTGGGCAATTGCCTATGAAGAAGTTGGCTGGGCCGGCTTCCTGGGCGTTGCTGTTTTCATTTTTATATTACTGGCTGTACTTATTTACGAATGGCGTAACGGCGCATTGGACTTCGGGCCCGATGGTAAAAGAATTTTACGCGCATATAAGAAAATGCGGAAGAAAAACTCCACTAACGTTAACGGTTACACGGACATTAAGACTCCAGCACCACAGGCACTGATGTAGCAATAGCATGTTGATTTTATGATGCAGTAAATCAACTCTTATATGAAATGGTGGCTAACCAACGCAAATGATGTAACGGGTAAAATATCCGGCAATACTTCTATGGAAGAAGTGATACAGCAGAGTGTGATGCTCACTTCTGTAGAAAGCCTGCTGGCATGGGGACGGAAAAATTCACTCTGGCCCTTTCACTTTGGCCTTTCCTGTTGTTTTGTAGAAATGGCTACCGCTATGACCCCTAAGTATGATATGGCGCGCTTTGGCGCGGAAGTAATCAGAGGTACTCCCCGCGAAGCAGACGTTATGATCATAGCAGGCACCGTATTCATAAAAATGGCGCCCGTCATTCAACGTTTGTATGAGCAGATGATGGAGCCCCGCTGGGTAATATCCATGGGCTCCTGTGCTAACTCCGGTGGTATGTACGACATCTACAGCGTGGTACAGGGAGTAGATAAATTTTTGCCGGTAGATGTGTATGTGCCTGGTTGCCCGCCACGCCCCGATGCATTTATGTCCGGCCTCGTGATGCTGCGCGACAGCGTAGGCAGAGAGAAACGGCCGCTCAGCTGGGTGATCGGCGAACAGGGCGTGGTACGACCGGAAAAGATGTCCATGAAAGATGCCCTGTATGAAAAACGGCAGCAAATGACCCAGTTTAAAACACCCGACCAGATATGATGAACCTTACTAACATTAATGGATATATGAAAGATTAAACCGGAAAAGACCACAGTATTTATCTTATCCCCATCTAAACTTAATACGCCATGCCAGAGTGCATTGCAGCGGAATTAAGCTCCCGTTTTGGTGATATCACCTTCGAACCTCAGGTTACACGGGATGGGACGCCCACCTTCTGGACGCCACAGGAGCATATTGTGGCCGTACTACAGTTCCTTAAATCTGAAATACAAATGCCCTACCGCATGCTCTATGACCTCACGGCCATTGATGAGCGTGCGTATAAACGGCAGCAGAACGGGCATAAACCCTATGACTTTACCGTTGTTTACACACTTTTTTCCTTCGACAGAAACGAATTCCTGCGCATCAAGGCCGGTCTCCACGGCGAATACCCGGCGCTGGATAGTATCACTCCCATCTGGACGGCCGCCAACTGGTATGAACGCGAGGTGTACGATATGTTCGGCATCCGGTTCAATGGCCATCCCCTTTTGAAACGCATTCTTATGCCCTCCACCTGGGAGGGGCATCCGCTCCGTAAGGAGCACCCCGCACGCGCTACTGAAATGGGGCCGTTTAAGCTCTATGATGAGAAGCAGGACAGGGAGCAGGAGGCCCTGCGCTTTAAACCTGAAGAATGGGGCTTAAAACGCCATAGCGAGGACGCCGACTTTATGTTCCTCAACATCGGTCCGCAACACCCGGGTACCCACGGCGTATTGCGCATTATTCTCCAGCTGAATGGCGAAGATATTGTAGACGCCGTACCCGACATCGGCTTCCATCACCGCGGCGCTGAAAAGATGGGAGAGCGCCAGTCGTGGCATACCTATATTCCGTACACCGACCGCGTAGATTATCTCGGCGGTGTGAATAATAACCTGGCCTACCTGTTATCTGTTGAGCAGCTGGGAGGCATAGACGTGCCGCTGCGTGCCCAGGTGATCCGCATTATGCTCTGTGAACTGTTCCGTATTGCCAGCCACCTGGTGTGGTATGGCACCTTTGCCCAGGACCTGGGGCAGCTGTCGCCGGTATTCTATATGTTCACCGACCGTGAGCGTGTTTTTGAGATCATAGAAGCCATTTGCGGCGGCCGCATGCATCCCAACTGGTTCCGCATCGGCGGCGTTGCGCAGGACCTTCCCAATGGCTGGGACCAGCTGGTGAAAAACTTTATCAGTTATTTCCCCAGGCAGCTGAAGGAATATGACAGCATGGTCATGAAGAATTATCTTTTTAAAGCCCGTACAAAAGGCATTGGCATTTATACGCAGGAAGAAGCTATTGAATGGGGCGTAACCGGCCCCGGGCTGCGGGCCTGCGGCCTTGAATGGGATATGCGCAAGAAGCGCCCATACAGCGGGTATGAGAATTTTGCTTTTGAGATACCGGTGGCGCACAACGGGGATTGTTACGACCGTGCAGTAGTACGGGTAGAAGAAATGCGGCAAAGCCTGCGCATCATTGAGCAATGCGTGGCCTACATGCCGGAAGGCGATTATAAATCACATCACCCGCTGGCTACCCCGCCGGTAAAAGCACGCACCATGCAGGATATCGAAACACTTATCCATCACTTCCTCAACGTAAGCTGGGGACCGGTAATACCCGCCGGGGAAGCTGCTGTATGCACAGAAGCCACCAAAGGATGGAACAGCTACTACCTTATCAGCGATGGTAATACGGCTTCCTACCGCACCAGGGTACGGACGCCGTCTTTCCCGCATATGCAGATGATTCCGCTGATCAGCCGCGGGTACACCGTGGCGGACCTGTTATCGATACTCGGAGGAATGGATTATGTACTTGCAGACATTGACAGATAATACAACAATATATGCTTTCTGCTATTGAAATAGAACAGATCACACATGAAATACAGCAGGTGCCTGTGAAAAAAGCAGTCTGTATTGAAGCCCTGAAAATTATACAGGGCCAACGCCGCTGGGTATCTGATGAAAGCGTGGCAGATATTGCCGCTATACTGGAAATGAGCACAGCAGAAGTAGACAGCGTAGCTACTTTTTATAACCTCATCTTCCGGCGCCCGGTAGGACGGCACGTGATCCTGCTGTGCGATAGTATCAGCTGCTACGTGATGGGCTATACGGAAATTAAACAGCAACTGATGGAACTGCTGCAGATCAGCTACGGACAAACAACGCCGGATGAGCGCTTCACCTTGTTGCCCAACGCCTGTTTAGGTACCTGTGACCACGCACCGGCCATGATCATCGACAACGACCTGTACAGGGATCTGACAACAGCTTCCCTTCCACAAATACTGGATCAATATTTATAAAGATGGAAAAACCGCTCACACAACATATCCCCGCATCCGGAGCGCCCCTTCACCTGAAGGAGTATGAAGCAGTGGGCGGCTATGCCGCATTACGCCAGGTATTGCGGGAGCTGACGCCTGCTGAAGTAACAGGCAGGGTGAAGGATGCTAACCTCAAAGGCCGTGGGGGAGCGGGTTTCAGCACCGGTATGAAATGGAGCTTTGTTCCTGCAGAAGTGACCGGGCCCCGCTACCTGATCTGCAACGCTGATGAAATGGAGCCCGGCACCTTTAAAGACCGGTGGCTGCTGGAAGGCAACCCGCATCAGCTGCTGGAAGGAATGATCATTTCAGCATACGCCATACAGGCTACACAGGGCTTCGTGTTTATGCGCTGGGCCTATAAGGATGCCGCGCGCATCATGAGCCAGGCTATTGCAGATGCTTATGCCGCTGGTTATCTCGGTAAAAATATACTCGGTAAAAATTACAGCCTGGAAATGCAATTGCATACAGGCGTGGGAAGGTATATGTGCGGAGAAGAAACCGCCCTGCTCAATTCGCTGGAAGGTAAACGCGCCGTACCTCGCGCCAAGCCTCCGTTCCCGCAGGTAAGCGGACTGTTTGGAAAACCTACTATTGTCAACAACGTGGAAACATTGTCTTACATACCGCATATTCTCAGCAAGGGCAGCGATTGGTTCAAATCACTGAGCTATACCGCCGACGGGGGTACGAAAATATACGGTGTAAGCGGAAGAGTAAACAAGCCCGGTGCCTGGGAACTACCTATGGGCGTTACTATGCGGGAATTACTGGAGGAACATGCGGGCGGCATGAAAGCGGGATACCGGTTCCGCGGTGCGCTGCCCGGAGGTGCTTCAACTGATTTCTTAACCGATGCCCACCTCGATGTAAAAATGGACTTCGCAGGAGTAGCTGCCGCGGGAAGCCGCCTGGGTACCGGCACTATGGTGATACTGGATGACCGCACCTGCCCGGTGGGGTTTGTACATAACCTGGAGCATTTCTTTGCACAGGAATCGTGCGGCTTTTGCACGCCCTGCCGCGAAGGACTGCCCTGGACAGAAAAGATATTATACGCAATGGAACAGGGACAAGGGACTTATGCAGACCTGGAGCAACTGGAAATGCATACCAGGCTGTTAGGTCCCGGAAATACTTTCTGCGCACTGGCGCCCGGCGCTATGGAGCCCCTGCAAAGCGCGCTGAAATATTTCCGGGAGGATTTTGAACAACACATCAAAGAAAAAAAATGTCCATATGCCAATCATACACATTGATAATAAAACCTACGAAGTAAAGGAAGGCAAAAACCTGCTGGAGGCTTGCCTGTCGCTGGGGCTAAACCTTCCTTACTTTTGCTGGCACCCCGCCCTGGGTGCAGTAGGGGCCTGCCGTCAGTGCGCCGTTAAGGTGTTCAAAGACGAGGAAGATAAAAAAGGGAAAATCATCATGTCGTGTATGGAGCCGGTAAAAGACCAACTTCGTTTATCCATCGACGATAGGGATGCCCGCAATTTCAGGGAGCATGTGATCGGCTGGCTGATGACCAATCATCCGCATGATTGCGCCGTATGTGATGAGGGCGGCTCCTGCCACCTGCAGGATATGACAGTGATGACCGGCCACTCTTACCGTGACTATCACTTCACCAAAAGAACTTATAACAACCAATATCTCGGACCATTCCTTAATCATGAAATGAACCGTTGCATCCAGTGCTACCGCTGTGTAAGATTTTATAAAGATTTTGCAGGGGGAAAAGACCTGGATGTGTTTGCCGCTCACAACCATGTGTATTTTGGCAGGCAGCAGGAGGGCACGCTGGAAAGTGAGTTCAGCGGCAACCTGGCGGAAATTTGTCCTACCGGTGTATTTACAGACAAAACCCTGAAGCAGCACTACACCCGTAAATGGGACCTTACCTCCGCTGCCTCTGTGTGCCAGGGCTGCGGCCTGGGATGCAATATCATTGCCGGTGAGCGCTATGGTGCAGTGCGGCAGATCACCAACCGGTTTAATGGCGCGGTAAACGGTTATTTCCTTTGCGATCGTGGCCGTTATGGCTACGAATTTGTAAACAGCAAACAACGGATCAAAACGCCCATGGTGTATCATGGGCCCTCGGATAAAGCAAACGGTATCCCGGTGTTGCAGCATGTACAGCAACGGATGAAGCCGGGAAGAACGATCGGTATAGGCTCACCACGGGCCTCACTGGAATCAAACGCTGTGCTGAAGGAACTGGTAGGAGCAGAAAACTTTTACCTCGGTGTATCCGCAGCAGATCATGACCTGGTGTCCCTCTCCTTAAAGATACTGCAACAGGGGCCGGTACGCAGCGCTTCCCTGCAGGATGCGGCTGCGGCTGATGTGGTGCTTATTCTCGGTGAAGACGTTACCAACACGGCGCCGATGCTGGCTTTGTCGGTACGGCAGGCTATCCGCCGCATCCCGGTAGCGGAAGTGATCAATCAGATCCATATGCCTGCCTGGCAGGATGCCGCAGTGCGGGAAGCCGTGCAGGACAACAAAGGCCCCCTGTATATTTTAAACGTGCAGGAAACAAAACTGGATGAACTGGCAAAAGGAGCCTATCATACCGCACCGGACAACATTGCCCGTATAGGCTTTGGCGTTAGTCACCTGCTGAGCAGTAAAATGCCGGAAGTAAAAGGGATGTCCGAGCAGGGAAAAGCTATTGCCGGAGAAATAGCAGCGGTGCTGAAAACGGCGAAAAAACCGCTTATTATTGCCGGCTATGGCGGCGGCAGTGAAGCCATCATCAAAGCCGCAGCCAACGTGGCATGGTCGCTGCACGACATGGGCATTGATGCCATGCTTACCTATACGGTGCCGGAATGCAACAGTGCAGGACTTGAAATGCTGGGTGGCCATCGCCTGGAATCGGCGGTAGACCGCGCACTCAACGATGAAGCTGACACGGTGATCGTGCTCGAAAATGACCTGTACCGCAGGTTAAACCAGCACCGCGCGGAGCAGTTTTTCGGCAAAGTAAAAGATGTGATCCTGCTCGATCATCTCTATAATCCCACTGCTGAAAAGGCTACTATTATTCTGCCGGCAGGAACCTTTGCAGAGTCAGATGGTACGCTGGTAAATAATGAAGGCCGTGCCCAGCGCTTCTTCCAGGTGTTTTCTCCCGATTCCGCGGTACAGGAAAGCTGGCGCTGGTTATTACAGATAGCAAAAACAACCGGGCATGCGACTTTATCTGCACTGGAACATCTTGATGATGTGGTAGATCATATTGCCCGCAGCTACAAAGTATTTGAAGGTATTGACACACTTGCTCCGCACGCTGGTTTCCGTATTGCCGGTCAGAAGGTACCACGGGAGCCGCACCGCTTCAGCGGCCGTACAGCCATGCAGGCAAATGTTAATGTAAGCGAGCCACGGCCGCCACAGGATATGGATACCGCATTGTCGTTCACCATGGAAGGATACCGGGGAGAACCACCTTCCTCCATGATCCCCTTCTTCTGGGCGCCGGGTTGGAATTCTGTACAATCTGTAAACAAATTCCAGGTAGAAACAGGAGGACCGCTGCACGACGGCAACCCGGGCCGGCGGCTTATTGAGCCTCACGTTAACGGGCATACGCCGTTTTATACCGAGGTGCCGGAACCTTACCTGCCGCTCAGGGAACATTTATTATTGGTGCCACTCTATCATATTTTCGGATCGGAGGAGCTGAGCATACATACGCCCGGTATTGCCGAGCGCATTCCTGCACCTTACATCATGCTGCACAGCGAAGATGCCAAACGGCTGCAGGTTACTGAAGGGCACCTGTTACATTTTACGGATAACGGGCATCACTACACGTTGCCGGTGATCGTTAACAATACATTACAGGAAGGTGTTGCCGGGATCCCTGTAGGCCTTCCGGGCATGCAGATTTCAGAGGCGCCGCAACTGATAAAAGTATAATGCTATGATAAACTTCTGGTGGATAATAGGCGGGGTGCTCTTTGCACTGTTGAATACGGCGGCCGGGCTTATCTGGGTGGAACGCCGGATGCTGGCGCTGTGGCAGGACCGCTATGGTCCTAACAGGGCCGGGCCTTTCGGCTTGCTGGTGGTGCTGGCAGATACAATAAAATTGTTTTTTAAGGAAGACTGGATCCCACCTTTCGCTGATAAAGTAGTGTTTGTATTTGCGCCCGGCGTGGTGATGCTGAGTGTGCTCATGAGCTTTGTGGTGATACCATTTGCGCCCGGTATCATAGTGGCCGATCTGAATATAGGACTGTTGTTTTTCCTGGCCATGTCGTCACTGGGCGTATATAGCGTGGTATTGGGCGGCTGGGCTTCCAATAATAAGTATGCCTTACTGGGCGCCATGCGCGGGGCTTCGCAAATGATCAGCTATGAAGTATTTATGGGACTGGCGCTGATGGGAGTGGTGGTATTGAGCGGTTCTTTCAATCTCGGTGAAATAGTGGAGGCGCAGCGGAAAGTATGGTTTATTATTCCGCAGTTTATCGGCTTCCTTATTTTCCTGGTAGCAGGCGTAGCGGAAACGCACCGTTTGCCATTTGATATCCCTGAAGCAGAAAGCGAACTGGTGGCAGGGTTTCACTCTGAATATTCAGGAATGAAGTTCGGTATGTTTTTCATTGGGGAATACCTGGGCGTAACGCTGATTTCCGGTATGCTGGTAACGCTTTATTTCGGCGGATGGCTTGGCCCTGCATTTTTACCGCCGGTGTTGTGGTTTGTGATAAAAACATTTGCATTTATAATGCTGTTCATCCTGTTCCGTGCTTCCATGCCACGGCCACGGTATGATCAGCTGATGGAATATGGCTGGAAAGTATTGTTTCCTTTATCGATCCTGAATCTGATGGTAACAGCTGCCATTAAGCTGTGGTTAAATTCTTAAAACAACGAACATGTTTAGTCTGGTAAGAAGTATGTGGTTGATATTCCTGCATATGTTTCATAAGCGGGAAACATTTCAGTATCCTGAGCAGAAGGCGCCGTTGCCGGCCCGCTGGCGGGGCCGCATTGCGTTAACCCGCGATCCGGATGGAGGCGAGCGCTGTGTGGGCTGTTACCTGTGTGCAGCGGCCTGCCCGGTCGACTGCATCTCCCTGCAGGCAACAGAAGATGAGGCAGGCAGAAGGTACCCGGAATTTTTCCGGATCAACTTTTCCCGCTGTATTTTCTGCGGTTTCTGTGAAGAAGCCTGTCCTACCTACGCGATACAGTTGTTACCCGATTTTGAAATGGCAGAATATAACCGCCAGAACCTGGTATATGAAAAGAAAGACCTGCTCATCAACAGCGAAGGCAAGTACCCAGGATACAACTATTACAATGTGGCCGGTATAGCCATTCGTGGAAAGGATAAAGGAGATGCGCAACAGGAAGAGCCACCGGTAGATATTAAAAGCCTGATACCATGATGGGGATTGCATTTTATATCGCTGCGTTCATCGCGGTACTGGCTACAGTGATGGTGATCACCCGGTATAATATTATGCACGCCTTGCTGTACCTGGTAGTGTCTTTACTGGCCGTAGCAGTGGTGTTGTATCTCTATGGAGCGCCTTTCATGGCTGCATTGGAGGTGATTGTATACGCTGGCGCCATTATGGTGTTGCTCATCTTTTTTGTGATGATGCTGAACCTGGGGAAGGAATCCGCTGCACAGGAAAAGCTGTGGCTGAAGCCGCGTATCTGGATCTTCCCTTCCCTGCTTTGTATCATATTGCTTGGAGAGCTTGTTTTCCTGGTATTGCAGAACCATCAGCCGGTATCAGAAGTGAAGATGGTGAATCCCAAAGAAGTTGGTATTGCTTTATTCGGGCCTTATATCATGGCAGTGGAGCTTACCGGGATGCTGCTGATGGCGGGCATTGTAGGCGCTTATCATTTAGGACGGCAGAAAGAAAAAACGTTACACCGGTTCCTTGAAAATAATCAATCATGATAATGCATCCTACCACAGCGGGCATGCTGCTCGCCGGCGTTTTATTTGTGCTGGGACTCATAAGTATCCTGGTTCGCCGCGACATTATTTTTATGTTGCTCTCGGTGGAGATCATGCTGAACGCGGCAGGACTGGCCTTTGTAGTGGCATCGTCACACTGGGGCACAGCAGATGGACAGGTGATGTTCATCTTCATACTGGCGATGGCGGCAGCTGAAGTTTCGGTAGGACTGGCACTGATCTTACAATTATACCATCAGCTCAAAACACTGGACAGCGACGAAGCAGCAAAAATGAACGGATAAAATATTCAATTCTATGTTTCCTGCACTCATACCACTCATACCTTTTATAAGTGCGCTTCTGCTTATGGCTGGCTGGAAGCGGTTTAGCCGTATAGGCGTTACCGTAATAGGGTGCGGCAGTATCGGGTTAGCTGCAGTGGCAGCCATAATTATTGCTATGCAGTTTAGCGCAAACGGAGAACAGGCTATTGTGCAGCATGCCGGCAACTGGCTGGAAGCCGGCGGTTTTAAAACGGGCTTCGATTTCAGGATGGATGCCTTATCGGTGGTATTTGTGCTGGTGATCACTATAGTGGGGTTCCTGATCCATGTATATGCTTCCGGTTATATGCATGAGGAACCGGATTATGCCCGCTTCTTTGCCTGTATGAATTTATTTGTAGGCGCAATGCTGACACTGGTGATGGCTGATAATTTATTGCTCCTGTATTTAGGCTGGGAAGGCGTAGGGCTTTGCAGCTACCTGCTTATCGGTTTCTGGTATAAAGACCCGGCCAACGGGTATGCCGCGCGGAAGGCTTTCATCGTAACGAGGGTAGGCGATACTGCTATGGCCATCGCCTTGTTCATGTTGTTTCAGTATACCGGTACTTTAAGCATTCCCGGCATACTGGAAAACAGTACACATGTATGGTCAGTGAACGACGGCATGATCACCATAATAGCCCTGTTGTTGCTGGGAGGCGCCGTTGGCAAATCCGCGCAGCTGCCCCTGCAAACCTGGTTGCCTGATGCCATGGCAGGGCCAACACCGGTGAGCGCTTTGATCCATGCGGCAACCATGGTTACTGCCGGCGTTTATCTTATTGCCCGTATGCATACTTTATTTGAACTGGCGCCGGCAGCACAAACCATCACTGCTGTAATAGGCGCTGTTACATTGATACTGGCTGGTTTCAGCGCATTGGTACAAACGGATATCAAAAGAGTGCTGGCCTATTCCACAGTGAGCCAGATCGGGTATATGTTCCTGGCGCTGGGTTGTGGCGCCTGGTCGGCCGCCGTATTTCATTTTGTTACACATGCCTTTTTTAAGGCGTTATTGTTCATGGCGGCAGGAGCCATCATTGTGGCGTTGCATCATGAGCAGGATATGTTTAGGATGGGAGGGCTGAAGAACCGGCTGAGAGGCGTTTACTGGGTATTTTTGATCGGTTGCGCTTCCCTGGCAGCTATCCCCTTTGTAACGGCGGGGTTCTATAGCAAAGACCAGATCATCTGGTTATCCTGGTCCGCGGCGGGAGGCCATGTTGGCCTCTGGCTGGCAGCCCTGCTGGGCGCGCTGCTCACCGGCATGTATACCTTCCGTATGTTCTTCCTGGTATTTTACGGGGAAGAGAAAACAAAGGTGCATCATCAGCCGGGGAATAGTATGATGATCCCCCTGTATATACTGGCTGTATTATCCACAGTGGCGGGTTTTATAGAGCTGCCTCATACCATGGGACATGTAACCCTGTTCAGTAACTGGTTGCAGCCGGTATTGCCTGCGGTGTCGGTATTGCATGAAAGCATTGCTATGGAATGGACCTCGCAGGCGTTGTCTGCTTTGCTGGCGCTGAGTGGTATCGGGCTGGCCTATGCCTGGGTGGTGAAGCATCCGAAAGGAATGTCCGATTTCCTGGAAATGCCTGCCATCATGTGGTTGCGGGGTTACTGGAGCAGGGGATGGGATTTTGATGAATTGTACAATGTATTGCTGGTACGCCCTTTTGGGTACCTGTCGCGCATCAACAGGAGGGATCTTATAGATACGCTCTATACCGGGCTGGGAGCATTTATGGAATGGTGCCATAACGTGCTTGCACGTACGCAGAGCGGTTTGCTGCGATGGTATATACTAAGCGTGGTACTTGGAGCAGTAGCTATATTATCTGTACTGATCTGGCGGATCTACTTATAACTGGAACGATTAAACGAAAAGTTATGATATTGCTGGTATTGATATTGGTTCTTTTTGGCGCGGCGTTATTGTCGTGGGTAGCGGGCGTGAAAAGCCATGCAGCCAGTCGCTGGATAGCTCTTTGCAGCCTGCTGGTGAACCTGGGAATTATCACCGGGATATGGCTGGAACATACGCATAGTAACAGCCGTTGGTGGTATCAGTTCCGGATGGACTGGGTACCGCATTTCGGTATCAGCCTGCACCTGGCCATGGATGGTTTAAGTATGCTGATGCTGGCACTTACATTTTTCCTGGGAGCGCTGGCTGTACTGATCTCCTGGAAGGAGATACAGAACAGGGTAGGGTTCTTTCACTTCAACCTGTTGTTTGTGCTTTGTGGTATTACGGGTGTTTTTCTTACCATGGATCTTTTTTTATTTTATTTTTTCTGGGAGATGATGCTGATACCCATGTATTTCCTGATAGGGATCTGGGGACATGAGCACAGGGAGTATGCAGCCAATAAATTTTTCCTGTTTACCCAGGCGGGAGGGCTGCTGATGCTGCTGGCCATACTCGGTCTTTATTTTGTACATAAAGCTAACACTAACGTATACACGTTTAATTATTTTGAATTACTGAATACGCCTATGACACCTTTCATGGAGCGCTGGCTGATGCTGGGCTTCCTGATCGCTTTTCTTGTAAAGCTGCCGGCAGTGCCTTTTCACACCTGGCTGCCGGATGCACATACAGAAGCGCCTACGGCAGGGAGCGTGGTACTGGCAGGACTGCTATTGAAAACAGGGGCTTATGGTATACTCCGTTTTGTATTGCCGCTGTTTCCCACAGCGGCGGCTGATATAGCGCCGGTGGCTATGCTGCTGGGAGTGGCTGGTATCCTGTATGGAGGTATGCTCGCTTATGCACAAACTGATCTGAAAAGACTGATCGCCTACACCAGTGTAAGCCATATGGGTTTTGTACTGCTGGGCGCTTTTGCTTTCAATGAAATAGCGTACCAGGGGGTAGTGATGCAGATGATCACACATGGTATCAGCACTGGCGCATTGTTTATCATTGCCGGGGCATTGTATGAGCGTATACATACCCGTAACCTGCGGCAGATGGGCGGCTTGTGGCTACGGCTTCCAATGTTGGGCAGCGCCGCCATGATCTTTGTAATGGCTTCCCTGGGTTTGCCCGGACTGGGCAATTTTGTAGCGGAGTTCCTGGTGCTGCTGGGCAGCTGGCAGGCCAGTCACGTGTTTACCATTCTGGCTACTATTGGCCTGGTGGTGGCAACGGCGTACTCGCTGCGTATTATGCAGAAAGTTTTTTTCGGTCCCTGCGACAGGCAGTATGCCATGCCCGATCTGAACGGGCGTGAGCTGGTGATCATCATAGCATTGGTAATAGTGATATGCTGGCTGGGCTTCCATCCGCAACCGGTATTGAATACATCCCAAAACATCGACTATGTCATTCGCTGATTTTTTAAGTCTTGGTCCGCTGATCACCCTGTGCGCTGCAGCGGTGGTAGCCATGCTGCTGGTAGCGGCCTGGCGCAATCACCGCATTGTATACAGCTTTTCGCTTGTTGCTTTTGGTATGGCTATGGCAGCGGTGATCCCTGCCATCAAATATATTCCGCACCCGGTGCCGCCTTTACTGGTTATCGATGAATTTTCCCTTTTTAATTCCGGGCTGATCCTGGTTTCGGGGTTTATAATCCTGTTGTTGTCGTTTAACTATTTCGAGGAAAGGGAAGAGCGTAAGGAAGAGTATTACATCCTCCTGTTACTGGCTACCATAGGTGCTTTGGTACTGGTGGTGAGCCGCCATTTCATGTCGCTGTTCCTTGGACTGGAAATACTGAGCATCAGTTTGTACGGCCTGATAGCGTATCTCCGTGCCCGTGAGCGCTCTGATGAAGCGGGCATTAAATACCTGATGCTGGCGGCTTTGTCTTCGGCTTTCCTGTTGTTTGGTATGGCGCTGGTATATGCCTTCACGGGCCACATGGATTTTCCGGGCATAGGCGCTGCCTTGCGGGAAGCTGGTTACCTGCCGGTGAGCGTGATGGCTGGTTTTGGCCTGATGCTGATAGGTGTGGGCTTTAAACTCGGCATTGTTCCATTTCATATGTGGGCGCCGGATATTTATGAAGGTGCGCCGCTGCCGGTGGCTGCTTTTATTGCCACTGTTTCCAAAGGGGCCATGCTGGTGCTGCTCATCCGTTTTTACCAGGATATTCACGGTAACGACTACCCGATGTTGTGGTGGATTGTAGCTATTATAGCGGTGGCTTCTATGTTTGCCGGCAACTGGCTGGCGCTTACCCAGCAAAATATTAAACGTATCCTGGCTTATTCTTCCATTGCACATATGGGCTATATCCTCGTGGCTTTTTTATCGGGGGTGCAAACGGGGCTGGAGGCACTGGCCTTTTACCTGGTGGCTTATTTTATTACCAGTATCGGCGCCTTCGGGGTGGTGATTGTTATGTCGAGCAGTTTGCAGGATGCAGAAACAATTGCCGATTACAGGGGGCTGTTCTGGCGCTATCCCTGGGTGGCTACCGTATTTACGGCCATGCTGTTATCGTTGGCGGGCATCCCGCTTACAGCCGGTTTTATCGGCAAGTTTTACGTAGTGTTGGCGGGGGTGGACGGGCACCAGTGGTTCCTGCTGTTTATGCTGGTGATCAACAGTGTGATAGGGTTATACTATTATATCAGGCTGGTGGCAGCTATGTTTGCCGTGCCTGCAAAAGGGCAGCAAACAACGGTGGTACCAGCCTTGCCCATGGCCGGTAATATTACCCTGGGTATCTTAACTATACTGTTAATAGGGCTGGGTGTATATCCTACTGCTATGATGGCGTTGATCCAGCAAATGATGCGGATCCTTGTTTAGCCCGCCCTGTTCTGTTCATCGCTGGTACCGGTTTTTCTTTCACGGGCCGCTTTAATGGTGGCGCTGCCGAACTTGTAGCTGAAGGAAAGATTCACAGTGCGGAACTGCCAGGTATTGAAAATGCTCATATTCAGGTTGGCAAATTCTGCAGCCCCGCGATAGCTTTCATTCCGCAGGATATTGTTATAACTTAATTTCACCGTAGCGTTTTTATTCAGGAACATTTTCTGAACGCCCAGGTTCAGGTTATACTGTGCATAGCCCCTGAAAATACCGAATATAAAAGGTGAGTTATAGTACCCCATCACTTCTACCTTAAAATCCTTGGGAAGAGTAATAGTATTGGTGCTGCTGATATAGTAGTTAAAGTTATACCGGTAGTAAGGATCATTGGTGGTGGGGTCTTCAAAGCGGTATTTGTTATACGAAAAATCTGCATTGTTATCGCTGGTCCACCACTTTGTGAATTGGAACGGTAAGGTAAACAGGATACTGTAGATATCTGTATTATCATAGTTCCGCTCCGTACTGATAGAGGCTTTGGTGCTATCATCCTGGGTAATGAATTCTTCCATCATGTCTTTGATCCGGCTATAGCGGAAGGTGGCAATGTACTTGTCTTTAAACGTATAGGCCAGTTCTGCAATATTGCTGTACTGTGGCCGCAGGTAAGGGTTTCCCCTGAAGTAGGTGTACTTGTCAAGGTAAAACATAAACGGGTTCAGCTGCCCGTATTGCGGTCTTTCTATCCTGCGCGACATGGCCAGGCTTACCTTGTTTTTATCATTCAGCTTTTGTTCGATGTTAATATTGGGAAAGAAGTCGGTATAGGAACGTTTCACATTGGTGCCCGTTGTGTAGGAAGTACCGTTGGATTCGGTGTTCTCTACCCTCAGGCCCAGCTGCACGTTCGTTTTCTTTATTTGTTTTTTGTAAGTGGCGTAAGCGGCATAAATATTTTCCTGGTAGTTAAAACGGTCGCTTAGGGAAGGGGATGGTTTATAACTGCCATGATATAAGGAGTCAAACTGCAACACGTTGGTGGTGGTTACAAAGCTGGTTTTAGCACCGGCTTCCAGTTTACCTTCCTTTCCGAGGGGCCAGCTCAGGTCGGCCTTGAGGCTTTTGATAATTACCTGCGTGCCGCCTGTAGTACGGATGCTGTTAGGATTGCGGTTTAACTGTGTTTTAGCGTCATACAAACTGTCGTTCAGCTGCATAAGGCGGTGGTTATTGAACTGGGCATAGTCGGCATCAAAGCTGATCTCCCGGCCGCCGGCAGTGTCCAGGATCACTTTATAGTTCAGGTTGAGCGCAATGTTGTCGAATTTATTATCATTGGTGGTAAGGGAGTTCACGATGGAGTCTGCCGGCATATTGATACGGCCAAGATTTGCATCGCTGTAGATCTGGTTGGTGAAGGCGTTTTTATAACCATTGGCCAGTATGCCGATGGTTTGTTTATCATTGATAAAATAATCCATTCCCACCTTCAGGTAATTATTCTTAAAGCGGTTGCGTTGAAATATGTTTTGCTGGAGATAGGTGGAGCTGCCGTCGCTTTCCTTTACGTTGCGTTTGTATTCACGGGTCACCTGCCGGGGATAGTCGCCCTGGTCGAAATTACCGAACAGGTTGAATTTTTCTGTTCTCCAGTTAATATTACCGGAAATGCCATAGCGGCCGTATCTCGACTGGGTAAGGGTAGCATTCACGTTACCGTTTATTCCTGTCATTTTTCCCTTTTTTGTTTTTATGTTGATGATACCGCCATTACCGGAGGCATCATATTTGGCGGAAGGACTGGTCAGTATTTCAATAGAAGCGATGCTTTCGCCGGGTGTTGTTTTAAGGAGATTGGTTAATTGTTCGCCACTCAGGTAGGTCAGTTTACCGTCGATCATCACAGTTACGCTCTGCCCTTTCAGGGTTACGTTTTCGTTGTTGTCTACCTGTACGCCCGGGGCGCGGCGGAGCAGGTCCAGGGCGGTGTTACCGGCAGCGCTCACACTGTTTTCAATATTCATCACTGTTTTGCCGGCAGAACTTTCAATAAACGGTTTCTGGGCGGTTACATTAACTGCCTGGAGGTTTTTACCTAAGGTATGCAGCCGGATCGTGTCCAGGGTAATGGCTTTATGGGCGGCGCTGAGCTGGAAGTTTTTGCTATAGGTGGTATTATATCCCATTTGGGATGCCTGTATGAAATAATGGCCGTATGGTATTTTTTCAAAGGCGCAGTTGCCGGTGGCAGTGCTCAGTTCCCCCTTCACAAGGGTGGAATCCTTTATATTCCTCACCATTACGCTGGTAAAGGGCAGCGGCTTACCTTCGTGGTCTGTAATTGTCAGTGTAATTTTTCCTGTGGAGTTGGGTTGTTGTGCCAGGGTAGGGTGCGCAACAACAAAAAGCATTCCCAGGGCTACGATGATTGTTCTCATACTATCGTTTCCGTTGTAAAATTCTCAAAAGCTGATTCCAAAAAAAGGGGCTGTTATTTCCTGCTGCAGTTTTCCTGATAGTATTGAAGCGCCGATCTTAACACGTCCTGTATTTTACCAAGGGGCATATTTCCTGTTTCGTTCATTACACACGACGATGGAGTAGTGGAACAGGCGGGCGTTTCCCTGAAATTTCCGAGGGTGATCAGGTAAATAGGCAATTCATCCGGGTTACTGGCGGAAAGGTAGCCACGGTTGACCATTGTCCCTCCGCATGCAATGATCAGCATTACTACGGTACTCAGGCTTAAAACGATAGCAACTTTTTTCATACCACAATTTTACTAAAGACGGACGGGTACGAAAAAAGTTGCACGAAAGGGGGGAATAATTTTACTGGATAAATTTATTTTTTGAGTAAACGCTGTATGGTAGCGGGCGAACGTTGTTCCAACAATATAGTGCGGCCGTCGCTCAGTTCCTCCAACAGGCCGTTTTGATAGTAGCGTACGGTAAGCAGCTCCAGCCCCTCGTTATATACGATCTTGAACTGCTGGTGGAGGGTTTTAATCAGGAGCTCTATCTTCTCCGGGTTATTATCTATGCAGCAGGAGAAATTGATCGCCCCGTTCTGCATCAGGTTAATTTTCACCTTCAGCCCGTGGAAGATCTCATAGATATCGCTGATCTTATCTTCCGTAATAAAAGAATAGTCTTTGGAGGTAATGTTCAGTAATACCTGGTTCTTTTTGAGCACAATAATAGGAGGCAGCTGTTTTATATCAGCGGTTTCCTTAATCACGGTGCCGGGCAGATTTTTATCGAGAAAGCACTTTACCAGCAGTGGGATCTGTTTGTTCTGTAACGGCTTAATGGTTTTTGGGTGGATCACCTGGGCGCCATAGTAGGCCATTTCTATCACTTCCCCGTAGCTGATCTCCGGTATGTTTACGGTATTGGGGAATAGTTTGGGATCGGCATTTTTCAGTCCTTCCACATCTTTCCAGATGGTTTGACTTTCCGCGTCCAGCATGTTGGCGAAAACGGCGGCGGAATAATCACTGCCTTCTCTGCCCAGGGTCACGCTTTCGTTCTGGTCGGTACTGCCTATAAAGCCTTGTGCAATCACAATATTGGTGCTGTTGAACAGGGGAACCACCTTTTCGGTTACCTGGCGCTGGGTATAGGTCCAGTCGATATTGGCATCGCGGAAGTTATCATCTGTACGGAAAACGTCTCTCACATCCAGCCAGGTATTATGCAGGCCTATGCTGTTAAAAAAGGCGCTTACGATGGCGGTGCTGAGCAGTTCGCCCAGGCTCACCAGCTGGTCGTAGTAGTAATCGTAAGTGCGTAAAGGTTTTTCACCCAGCGTCCATTCCGCCTCGGTGAAGAACTGCTGCAGTTGGGTAAACAGCGGATGCTCCTTTGTACCCAGCAGGGCTTCGGCTACATTTATGTGTTGTTGCTCGATATTATACAGGAGTTGTGCGGCTATTTCCCTTTTGCGCTGGAAAAAGTTCTGTACCACCTTTTCCAGCTCGTTGGTGGTTTTAGCCATTGCAGAAATAACAATGAGGAGTTTTTCGTCCGGGAATGACTGTACAATCTGAGCCACCTGCCGGATACGTTCAACACTTTCTAAACTTGCGCCACCAAACTTGAAAACCTTCATATGATAGTTTATCTTCTTTTAAAAAATTATTCGGCAAAGTAAGACAAGTTTAGAATTGTTTTAAAATCTGTTTGCAGATAAATGACAGTTCTGTTAAAATAATTTCAATTGCCTAATTTCGTCCGTACAACCTAACGTTATGAATCTTAAGCAAAAAGTAATGACACTGGATGAATTTACCATCCAGGAGTTACGGAATTACCCGGGCGCTACCGGTCAGTTATCCGGTTTACTGCGTGATATCGGTCTCGCTGCTAAAAGGGTAAATGTGGAAGTAAACAAGGCCGGTATTGCTGATATCCTGGGGGAAGCCGGCAGAACCAACGTGCAGGGGGAGTCAGTAAAGAAGCTCGATGAATTTGCCAATGAGCAGTTCATTGATGCCCTGGAAACCAGTATTTACTGCTGTGGCGTAGCCTCGGAAGAAAATGAAAACTTCATCCCTTTCCACGATGAACATTCCAAAAAGTCGAAATACGTGGTATTACTGGACCCGTTGGACGGTTCCAGCAATATAGACGTAAATGTATCCATCGGTACTATTTTCTCCGTATACCGCCGGCTTACCCCGGAGGGATCGGAATGTGAGCTGGAAGACTTTCTGCAGCCGGGTACCCGGCAGATCGCGGCAGGCTATATCATCTACGGATCTTCCACGATGATGGTGTATGCTACCCGCCGCAGCGTGCAGGGATTCACCCTGGATCCGTCTATCGGGGAATTCTGCCTGTCGCACCCCAACCTGAAATGCCCGCCCGACAGTGATATTTTTTCTGTAAATGTAGGCTACTACCACCTGTATGAAGCTAAAACCCGTAAGTCGATCGACTACTTCATGGCGAGGAACGAAAACGACCGGATCTACCGCCATCGTTTCGTGGGCTGTATGGTGGCTGAAATACACCGTACCCTCATCCAGGGAGGTATATTCATGTACCCGGCATTTGGTAAATACCCGGCCGGCCGTTTAAGGCTTTGTTACGAATGCAATCCCATGTCTTTTATCATGGAAAAAGCCGGGGGCGTGGCGATGGCCAATGGCAAACAGCGGCTGCTGGAACTGAAGCCTGTACAGCTGCACCAGCGCATGGCCATTTTTATTGGTTCCAAAACCATGATGGACACCTGGCAACGGATCATCAACGAATAAGCGTAAAAAAATAACATAAAAAACGGTGCACGGCGGATACAAAAGATCCCCTGTGCACCGTTTTTAATTTCCGCACCAGGCTTGATAAACCTGGCCCGATTTTAATAGTCATATTATTATTCTTTACTCATTTTTAATTATTAACCATTTAATTGCTATGTTGATTTTGAAGAACCAGCGGATCATTGCATTATTAGTAGCCCTGTTGGCCGTTATCCAGGTTAGCGCGTGTTCACGTGCCACTCATGCGGCAGACAGCAGTAATGCAGGCGCCGGCATGGATGAACAGATCCTTTATTACACCAACAAGTTCCGTGCATCTAAAGGCCTGAAGCCCTTACAGCTGGATGCTACCATCAGCCAACAGGCCCGCCGCCACAGCCGGGATATGGCTAACGGCAGCACCGGTTTCGGTCATGAAGGGTTTGAAGAACGGGTAGCCAACGTGTCTAAAAAAATGGGCCGCGTAGCCAGTGCCGCTGAGAATGTGGCTTATGGTACTCTTGATGCAGAAGCTGTAGTAAACGGCTGGATCAAGAGCCCGGGGCACCGTAAAAATATGCTGGGCGATTATACGCTCATAGGGATCGGCACCGCGGATAAAGGGAGGATCACCTTCTTTACACAGGTGTTTATCAAACAGTAACTTAAAAAGATGGGGGACAGCAGCAAGCTGTCCCTTTCCTTTTTTTCGCATTCTTTCTGTAATTTGGCCCCATGGAAAAGAAAAAGATCATTGAGGTAAGTAACCTGGTGAAGAAATACGGGGAATTTACCGCGGTAAAAGGAATCAGCTTTGAGGTGTTCGAGGGAGAGATCTTTGGCCTGCTGGGGCCTAATGGCGCCGGTAAATCCACCACCCTGGAAATTATTGAGACCCTCCGGGAGAAAACATCCGGTAAAGTGATGGTGGGAGGTTATGACCTCGATAAAGACCCAAATGATATCAAGAAGATCATCGGCGTACAGCTCCAGAGCTCCGGTTACTATCCAGGGCTGAACCTTACAGAGCTCATCGAAATGTTTGGCGGCTTATATAACCAACCCGTGCAGCCGATGGAGCTGCTGGCGATGTTTAACCTGGAAGATAAGGCCAAAGCCAAGTTCAAGGAGCTTTCCGGCGGCCAGAAACAACGCTTTTCCATTGCTACCACCCTTATCAATAAGCCACAGATCATATTCCTGGATGAACCTACTACCGGCCTGGATCCGCAGGCCCGCCGCAACTTGTGGGACCTTATCCAGCAGGTGCAACGCCAGGGCACTACCGTGGTGATCACCACGCATTATATGGATGAAGCGGAGTTCCTGTGCGACCGCTGTGCTATTGTAGACAGTGGTCTTATCATTGCCATTGATTCACCGGATGCGCTGATCGATAAACTGGTTTCTTCCGGTTTTGAAAGAAAGAAAGAAGTGAAGAAAGCAAACCTGGAAGATGTGTTCATCCACCTGACCGGGAAAGATTTACGCGAAGAATAAATCATGGAATCACTTAAATATCCTATCGGCCGCTTTGAAGCATTACCGGATTATACCCCGGAAATGTTGCGCGGTTTTATCAACGACATCCGTTACCTGCCCCAGCTGGTGGAAATTGCGGTGCAGCACCTGGACGAGTTCCAGCTGCAAACGCCTTATCGCCCCGATGGATGGACGGTAGTGCAGGTGGTACACCACCTGGCAGACAGTCATCTGAACGGGTATACCCGCATGAAACTGGCCCTCACGGAAGATCAGCCGGTAATAAAACCCTACGAGGAACAGCTGTGGGCGGAACTGCCGGACGTAAAATTTACGCCCATTAACGTATCCATTACCCTCTTACATGCGCTGCATCAACGTTGGGTAAGCCTGATGGAACATCTGACAGAAAGTGAATGGGAACGCACTTTTATACACCCGGCCAATGGCACCCGGCATAACCTGAAAACCCATGCCGCCAATTATTCCTGGCATGGAAAACACCACCTGGAGCATATCCTGCGCCTGAAGGAACGAATGGACTGGTAAAGCATTGTTATTATGAATATGGATTGGAAATTATTGTCGTCGGAATATCTTTTTAAAGACGCATGGCTCACAGCACGCATAGACACCTGCGAAACGCCTACCGGCAAAATTGTTGCGCCTTATTATGTACTGGAGTATAACAACTGGGTAAACGGGATGGCCCTGCGGGAAGACGGGCAGGTGATCATGATCCGGCAGTTCCGGCAGGGAGTGGGCAGAACATTGCTTGAAATCCCCGGTGGTACTATGGATCCCTCAGACCCGAACCCTTTATTTGCCATGAAACGCGAGATGCTGGAAGAAACCGGCTATGCGTTCAAGGAATGGGTATCGCTTGGCACCATTGCTCCCAATACCGCTTCCAGCAATAATTATACGCATATGTTCCTGGCAACGGGAGGAGTAAAGGTACAGGACCAGCAACTGGATCACAATGAAGAAATTGAAGTGGTGATCATGCCGCTGGAAGAGTTACAGCAACTGTTACTGGACAACAAGATAGTACACAGCCTGCATACCACCTGTATCTTTTACGCCTTGCTGTATCTCGGTAAAATGACAATGAAATAATTACATCACCTCTGCTACAATAAAAAAGCTGCCGCAAACAAGGATCATATCATCCGGTTGCGCATGTTGCCTGGCTGCCTGCAATGCTGACTGCACAGAAGAGTATGCATGGCCATGTAACCCGCTGGTGGCGGCCATTTCCGCCAGGGCCACTTCATCCATCGCACGGGGGATCTGTGCCTTACAGAAATAATAGTGTGCGGTGGGAGGGAACAATGGCAGCACTTTCTCTACTTCTTTATCTTTCACAAATCCTGTTACAATATGTAGCTGCTGGTAATTAACATGGCCCAGCTGCTGCATCACTTCACGGATGCCGGCTTCATTATGGCCTACATCCAGGACAGTGAGCGGATGCCGCTGAATGATGTCCCAGCGCCCGCGTAGGCCCGTTAGTTTTTTTACATGGGAAAGCGCGTGTATGATGTGGTCCCAGGTAATATGCCAGCCGTTTTGCTGTAATATCTTTACGGCAGACAGTACGCCCATTACATTTTTTTCCTGGTAACGTCCGTTCAGGTCCAGTTGTAAACGGCGCATCTGTTGTTGTCGTGTATCCAGTAGCGTTATAGTGAACTGGTTGCTTTCAATGGCGCCGGAGGCTTCCAGCCATTCCTGGTCGGCAAAGTGGATGGGAGCGCCCAGTTTGTTGGCGGTATTGATAAACACATCCTGTACTTCCGACTGTGTTTCACTGATCACTACCGGTACGCCGGCTTTGATGATCCCGGCTTTTTCAGCGGCAATTTGCGGGAGGGTATCTCCCAGAATATTTTTATGATCATAGCTGATATTGGTGATCAGCGATAGTTCAGGAATAATCACGTTGGTACTGTCCAGCCGGCCGCCAAGGCCCACTTCAATAATGGCAATGTCCACTGCTTCCTGGTGGAAGTAGCTGAATGCCATGGCTACGGTAAGCTCAAAAAAAGAAGGCTGGATGTTGGAAATATGGGTACGCATCTTTTCTGTAAAGTCAACTACAAAATCTTCAGGCACCATTTGCCCGTTGATGCGGATACGTTCCCTGAAATCCAGCAGGTGGGGAGATGTATATAGTCCCGTTTTATAACCGGCCTGCTGGAAAATGGCAGCCAACATATGGCTGGAAGATCCTTTGCCGTTGGTACCGGCTACATGTATGGTTTTAAAATGTTTTTGCGGTTGGTTCAGCTGTTCCAGTAATGCAATGGTATTATGCAGATCTGTTTTAAACGCGCTGGCGCCTACCCTGGTAAACATGGGCAGCTGTGCATAGAGATAGTCCAGCGTTTCTTTGTAAGAGGCCATATCAGTAATTATTAACTACCGGGCAATCCAACTGGTTGTTACGTTTTTTAAATAAGCCACCACCGTTGCCCCGTTCAAACATGCTTGAATTTAAGCGCAAAGCTACGAAAGCATTTGCACGATCGATATGTCTTTGAAAGAGGTTGGTAAAAATTGTGCCGGAGCCGATCAGGAGCGGGCCTATGCGTATACCGGCCCCTACATCGGCCTGACCGTTGCGGTTAATGGTGAATGGCATATAGGCGCCGAAAAGGTAGGTTTCGTACCGTGGAGTAATACTGAATTGTGTTAATGCATACGTTTTGGAGATGTCCCTGTTTCCTGCCGTTAATGCGATTACCGCATGAGCGCTGATAAAGAAGCGGCTGTCGATGTTGTAATCTCCCATCAGGTTCAGGGCGGTGGGCAGCATCATGTTGAAAGTAGAGTCGGTCCCGATTGGTGTGAAGTAATTGTTGAGCCGCCGGGAATATTGCTGCAGGCTTTCATTTTTTTTATACTGGATGGCTTTCGGATCCACATTATCTTTTACCAGGCTGAGGTTTGTATTGACCGGAGACCTGTTATATTTTATCCTGCCGATGTCGGTAACGGAAGCGCCTATACGGAATTTGTAATCATCTGCATCGGAGCCTTCATAGGCGCCAAAGCCGCCGTTATCGGGCCGGTATTCATAGATCACGCCGATGTCTGCGCCTATACCGTTATTCTGGAACAGCTGAAGGTTTTTTTGCGCGGGCGACTGCCAGTCGTCCATTTCCTTATTATAGCCGTAGTACAAAGTACCGCTGGTGATAGCGGCATTACGGGATGAGTTGAGCCGGAAGTCTACACCTTTAACGGCAGCATAGCCTGCCGCTACGCCACTGAGCAGTTTCAGGGTAACGCCTGCTTTCCACCGGCCGCTATAGGTTTCCTTAATGGTGCGTGCATAGCTGAAGCCCAGCTCATGCCATATATGCGAAGAAACGCCTGCTCTGGGAATACTCAGGTTACTGTTGAGATAACCCGGGTTGGGAAAATCAACCCCGAAGAAATTGGCGATGGGAGTGGTGATGTTACCCCCGCTGCTGCTGCTGCGCATGCGCCATACAAAGGAAACGGATTGTTTTTCATCGATAGCATATAATACAGATGGTAACGCAATTTCGGCCATTTCCCAGCCCATTTGTTTCCTGTTGGCGCCTTCATCGAGGAAGTAGTCACGGTTGCGTACAAACGAATCCGGGATATTGAATAATACGGATTTGGGAAAGCTTGCATAAGTGTTGCCGGCATTTACATCTGCCCCGATAATATTTACATCCCATTTATAGCGATACCCGGCGGCGCTGGCCGGGTTGGAGAATACGCCGTAAATACCCGCATAGTTACTGTTGTTGTAACCCGGGAAAGTTTGTGCCACAGCGGCCTGCATCAGCACAAGCAATATTGCAGTGCCGGAAAAGATACGGTTAAGTTTTACAATCATCGTTGGCGATAAAAAATAGGTTTCTCGAAATGGCACAAAAAGCTTGCTCTTGTCTGTTGTTTCAGTCATAGGTAGAGATGTAGGAGCGGTCTGATTTACAGATGAAGCTATTTTGTTCCGGATCAGTTTCTGGCCCGGTAAAACAAACAGCTTCTTTTAAACCTGTATATATTATTCTGCTTTGAAAAAGAAGCGTATTACCCCAAACTGTTCTTCAGGTGCGTCGGGGTTAGCATTGTATTTCAGTTGCCCGCTGGAGGCAGCCTTTTTGGCTATCTCTATCAGGCGGGGATTACTGATGGTAGATCCTTTCATGCTAAAGGTGGCAGATGTCACATTCCCTTTCTGATCTACTTTTATATTGATGGCTACATAGCCTGTTTCAGTGCCGTCGTAAGTAACCTGCGGCCTGCCTATGAGGCTTCTTCCGTTCAGGTGGAAATCTGAGCGTCCGCCGCCGAGGCCACCGCCCGTATATCCGCCGCCGTTAGGGTTGCCTCCCAACTGGCCCCTGTCGCCGGGTTTGCCGGTATTGCCTTCTCCGGTGGCATTGTTGGAGCCATTGGCGCTGTTACCGCTATTGGCACTGTTGCCTGTACCACCGGAAAATACGGCTTTAGGCTTTGGTGTTGGCGGTTTTGGCGCCGGCGGTGTTTCTACAGGTTTCTTTGTTGGTTTAACAGGTTTTGGTTCTAATTTCTTTGGAATTTCTTTTGGTTTCTCTACAGGTTTTTCCGGTTTTTTTATTTCCGGCGCCTCTTCCTCATCCTGGGTGGCAATATCCTGCTGGGGCTCGGTGTTGGCGGGCGCTGTGGCTGCCGGGCTTTCCGCAGCTGCAGGCTCCGGGGCTGCCGCACTGGGCGGGTTGGGGTTCAGCGGTTGTTCATCCCCCATGCCATCATCTGAAGTACCAAGGTTCACTTCCATGCCCAGATCCTGGTCGGGCAGGGGCGGAGGAGCGGAAAAACCGGTAAATACCAGCGCCACTAACAGCAATGCATGTACGCCGACAGTGATCCCTAATGCCTGTATATTTTTTTTACCATTTTTTTCCTCCATGATAACCTTGTTGAACGCGTGTTTAGACCAAAGTTAATGTTTTGATCCAGAAAAAATAATGACTCATCAAAAGATGAATTCCGGATCTTTGCAAAAACTGTGCTGTTAATCCAATTACAGGAAAATATTTTTCACCGATTTTATGAACCTTGTCCGGCAAACGATCCGTCTTTATCAAAATGCTTATACCGGTCTTGCTCCCGCTACCTGGTGGTTGTCGCTTGTATTGCTGATCAACAGGAGTGGCACGATGGTCATTCCCTTTATGACCGTGTATCTTACCCAGCATCTTCACTTCAGCATTGCCCAGGCAGGCCTGGTAATGGCCTGTTTTGGTACCGGTGCCATTGTTGGCGCCCTTTTGGGCGGATGGCTGTCCGACAAGATCGGTTTCTACCAGGTACAGTTCTGGAGTCTTTTCTCTAACGGATTATTATTCATTTTATTGGGTCAGATGCGCACCTTTGAACAAATATGTGTGTGCGTATTTGTGATGAGCTCAGTGGGCGATGCCTTCCGGCCGGCCAACAGTATTGCGATTGCCGCCTACAGCGCCCCGGAAAACCGGACCCGGTCGTATGCCCTGAACCGGCTGGCAGTGAACCTTGGCTGGTCGGTTGGCCCTGCCATTGGCGGTATCCTGGCCAGCTTCAGCTACCAGCTCCTGTTCTGGGTGGATGGCTTTACCTGTATGCTGGCCGCCGCCCTGATGCGGATTTTCCTGCCACCTGTACCGGCGCCGCCAAAAGCGGTTAAAACTGCCGTAAAGAAAGAAGATAAGGTGTGGAGGGATCATATTTACCTGTGGTTCCTGCTGTTTGCCACTGTGAACGCCATCTGCCTGTTCCAGTTCTCCAGTATTGTGCCCCTGTATTTCAAGGAAGTAATGCACCTGGAGGAATGGGCCATCGGGCTCAATATGTCGGTGAACGGGATCCTGATTGCGCTGGTGGAAATGGTAATGGTATATCGCCTCGACGGGAAGATGCCTAACCTCGCATTTGTAGCCCGGGGCGCTATGATGGTTTGTTTTTCCTATATGCTGCTTTGCTTTCTGCCGCCGGTATGGGCGCTGGCAGTGGTGTTTATGGTAGTGATCACTTTCGGGGAGATGTTCTGCCTGCCTTTTATGAACAGTTTCTGGATCGGCAGGAGCCGGGACCATAACCGGGGGCAGTATGCTGCGCTCTATACCATTTCCTATTCCCTGGCCAATATAGTATCGCCTACCACGGGGGCTTTCGTGGTGCAGCATCTTGGGTTTAAGCCCTGGTGGGGTATTACGGCGCTGGGATGTGTGTTGTCGGGAGGCGGTTTTCTGTGGTTGCAGAAGAAGATGGGGATGGACAAAAAGGAAGTAAATGATACCAGGCTGGCATAACCGCCTGGAATTTGAGATATTGTCCAACACTTTACCATTATTGCCACATTATTCCTTATTTTGCAGATAAAGTAGTAAAATTGGTTAATGAAAGTAATTCAATTTACTGTCCCGGTTGCCGATGAAGGTGCTGTAGTGATACAGGAAGATATACTCCCTTACTTCTATAACTACCTGCATCGTCATAAGGAGGCGCAGGTAACACTTATTATAAAAGGGGAAGGCACCCTGATTGCCGGAAACTATACCCAGCCGTTCAAAGCAGGAGATATTTACGTGATTGGCGCCAACCAGCCGCATATGTTTAAAGGGGATGCCCGTTATTTTGAGAATTTACAGGAGAAGAATATTCACGCTATCCATATCTTTTTCGATCATGAACATGCCTTACAGGGCTTGTTTTCACTGAAGGAGATGGACACCGTAAGGAAGTTCCTTCAACTCACGGCAAACAGTTTGCAGCTGCCTGCAGAATATGCAGAGAAAACAGCTGCAGATATTTTAAGGATTGCACGGCTCAGCGGAGCAGAAAGATTGCTCGCATTTGTAGGAATGCTGGTGTATTTCTCCAAACAGGTGAAGGACTGGAAGTCTTTATCCACCGGCTTTTCCAGGCACTCTTACAGCGAATCGGAAGGATTGCGGATGAATGATATTTACCAGTACACCCTGGAGCATTATGCGGAAAATATATCACTGGGCCAAATTGCCGGCGTAGCGCATCTTACCACCTATGCCTTCTGCAAATACTTTAAAAAACATACGCGCAAAACATACCTGGAATTTCTGAATGAGATCAGGATCAATGTGGCCTGCAAAAATATCATTAACGGCGATTTCGACAGCATTGCGGCTGTAGCCTATGCTACCGGATATAATAATCCCATTACGTTTAACCGGGTGTTCAGAAAAGTAACGGGGATGTCGCCCTCCGCGTATGCGAGGCAATACCGTTTTGCGGAAGAACTAAAGTAGCGTCCTCCGGCCAGCAGGCGCTGTAGTGCAATGCCTGCAGTCCTTTTTTAAGAATTACCAGGTGAGTGCTGTATTAATCACAGTATCAGGCCTGCGGTTGTTCAAACGACCATCCTGCCTCCAACAACGGCGCCACCTGCGGGTGCAGGCCGATTATATCATCATTATTCTCCTTGATATCTTCCTGCTTCAGGTAATTTTTGACATACCTTGCTACCAGGTAGCCGATACCTACGCCCAGCAAGCCAAAGATGATGAGACCGCCAGTGAAGGCGCCGATAACAACAAACAGTATCACAATGCCTACCCAGGTGAAGTGGTATTTATTAGCCAGCGTATCATGTTCATTGGCACAGCGGCCGCAACGCGGTACCTTTAATTCCAGTACAGAAAACTTTACCTTGCGGGCAACGATGTAATTGGAACGGTCTTTCTCTATATATAATTTCTTTTCCAGAGCGCTGTTATTATCATGTGGCGCGCCTGCACAAAAATAACAGATGTCTTGCCCTACATGTTTCCCGTACAGTTCTTCCAGCTGTTTTTCATACACCCAGATATTCTGGCGCAGCTCATCAGAAATATACAGGCCCAGTGCCCATTTCACCAGTGTGGTGGCGCTGCCCAGGTCCCTGTCTTTGTTCCAGGCAATCAATGCAAAGGCTGTTAAGGCTGTGGCAATGTCGTCTTTTACTGCCGGCTCATAAGCGTATTTGTCGTTGACTGCATCCACATTAAAAACTTTCTTAATTGCCGTTATGGCTTCACGGGAGAGGAGGTTACTTTGCTCCACATCTTTTTGCAATTCTTCTATGCGTATCGCAATGTTGTTGCGCTTTTGCAGGTGTTCCATAGGTAGGTGATAGTGTATTGGTCAGGCTAATATATATAGAATATTTGTATTTTAATAATACAGGGTAGGGCTAACCGGAAACAAAAGAGGCGTCTCAATATTTGAGACGCCTCTTTTTATTATCTGTATTATTTTCAATGCGCAAAATCGCTCATATAATCGCCGGTAATACGCTCTATAGGAGGATTGAAGTAACCGAACTTCAGATCCGGGAATTCTTCATGGATTAACTCCTGCAGTTGTTTTACACCTAAGCATTCTCCTGTTTCCGTGATACCCAGCTTGCCAAGGTACCAGTCGGGATCAATATTGAAATTGCGCCACTGGATCATGTTCAGCCCTGTTTCCCGGATCAGTTTGCGCAATGCTTCGTATTCATCTGCGCTATCTGTCATACCCGGGAACACGAAATAGTTGATGGAGGTCCAGCCGCCGAATTCACGCACCACTTTCAGGCTTTCAATGATGTCTTCAAAAACGTAGTTGTTAGGACGGTAATACGGGGTGTAATATTTTTCCTGGGCAGAGTTCAGGCTTACGCGGATGCTGTTCAAGCCCGCTTCGCAAAGCGCTCTTACAGCATCGGGCTTACTGCCGTTGGTGTTAATATTGATACTGCCTTTAGGCGTATGCTTACGTATTTCCAGGATGGATTCGCGGATGGTTTCCCACATGAGCAGGGGTTCACCTTCACAGCCCTGTCCGAAGCTCACGATAGGGAAGGGCGCTGTTTCCAGATGAGGTACCGTGTATTCTACAATTTCTTCTGCAGTTGGTTTAAAACGGAGACGGTCCTGCGTTGAAACAATGCTTTCTTCTTCCGGCTGGAATGAAATACATCCAACACAATTGGCATTACATGCAGGAGAAGAAGGAATAGGGCATTCCCATCTTCCCATAAAATAATTACGGGCGGCAGGGCACTCATAAGTAAGCGCGCAGTTTTCCGCAAGATGTTGTACCAGCCTATTATGCGGGTATGCTTCTACCAGGGTTTTTACGCCCTGTTTCACTTTTTTATCGTCAAATCCTGCGCATTCCTGGCGGATGTCTGCTTCAATGCGGGTAGCAGGCACATAAAATTTACCATCCAGCCAGCCTACTGCGGTATAGCAGAACAGTGGCAGGGTAGGTGCGTCCGGCATGGTTTCGTAGGCAGCCAGGTAAAAGCCGGTATGCGCCGGCGGTATGAAGGCAGCTACAGCCCATCCTTTATCGCACAGCTGCATATCGCCGGTGGCAGCGTTAATACCGATCCCACGGCGGCCGGGCAACTCATACAAATTACCTCCTTCCGGTAATTCAATCCATTCATCTGCTTCTACCGGCCATGCATCCCAGCCGCTGCGGCCGGTTACGTACATGGAGGTATCTTCAAAAATATTACCGTTACCGTCTGAGTATAATATGTAAGGTGTTTGTTTCAGCATTTTTTGTTTTTATGTACTGTTATTGCACCCTGCTTTGGAAGAAATTATTCAGGGCTTCCCTTTCTGCTGCGCCTGGTTCATCCAGTACTTCCAGTTGCAGGATCCTGTTATTTTTAAAATCGATCGTAAGCAGGTCGTTCCGCAAAATTACGTTATTCAGTTCGTTCCAGCCAACCAGCCTTTTGGAAAAGGTGCCCGGGAGGGTAATTCCGGTGGTATCCATTTTTACATAAGAGGGCTGGAAAATGCGGTATTCCATCCAGCCTACATAGGCCAGGCCTGCACCTACGAGGAACAGCAGCAAGGCGGTAACCGGGTTCAGGTGGGAAAGAAAGTACAAACTGCCGGTAAAGCAGATCAGCGCTTCTATCATCCTGGCAACGGTATTGGCCTCGGTAAATTTCTTAAACTTCCTCATGGTAAAAGGAAAGCCGATACAGGCGATCCCTGTTACAAGAAAGAACACTGCCAGGAACCAGTTTGGCTGCAGACTGCGGTAAATACCAATCGCATTAAACAGGAACAGTATGCCGGTAAGCCCATGCATTACCGGTAATAACCGGATTCTGCTGGGGGTATTCGGATGCAGGATGCGCAAACTATGCATGTGCAGGAATGTAAGGTTAGGAATTTGAACTGATCAGCAGGTTGCAAAGTTTGAACAGCACCCGGGCGCCTACGTTGGCATCCCATTCATCGTGTGAAGTGCTTACTTCATTCAGGTCGAAGCCAATCAGTTTCCTGCCGCTTTCAAGTACTTTTTTGAAAAGATAGTATACCTGTTCTGCTTCAAATCCGCCAGCCACCGGGGTTCCCGTATGCGGGCATAATTTGGGATCGAGGCCATCGATATCAAAACTGATATATACCTGTTGCGGTAAAGTGGCTATAATACTGTCGCAGATAGCTTTCCAGGATTCTCCTTCAAATTGTCTTTCCTTGATTTGTTTATCGAAGAAGGTTACAACACGGCCTCCGCTGTTATTGATATAATCCACTTCTTCTTCGCAGTAGTCGCGGATCCCTACCTGTACCAGCCTGGAGAGCTGTGGTACTTCTGCCAGCGCATTGAACATGATGGAAGCATGTGAGTATTTGAATCCTTCGTATGCGTCGCGCAGATCGCAGTGTGCATCTATCTGGAGGATACCAAACTCACCTTTGTTCTCGCCAATGGCTTTGAAGAAGCCCAGCGGCGTGCTATGATCGCCGCCTACAAGGCCTACCAGCTTGCCTTTTTCCAGCAGGGCTTTGGTTTGGGTGTATACCCATTCATTCATGGCCCTGGTACCGTTGCTTACATCTACCAGTGTTTTTTTCAGGAATTCATTTTCAGAAATATCTCCCCCTTCAGTCAGAAATTTCAGGTACAGCTCTGCTTCCTTACGCAGGTAATCGCTGCGGAGCAGCAGGTGCTTGTCTGGTTCCCGCATATAGAAACCCTGTTTCCAGCCGTCTTTCACATCTGCATCGTACAGGTCTACCTGGAAAGACGCCCTGAAAATATGTTCCGGGCCGCGGGCGGTACCATTATTATAAGAAACGGTTACTTCCCAGGGAACAGGTAATAATACCAGTCTCGCCTCTTCTTCGGAAAAAGGCAAGCCAAAAACGTTGTTGGACAGCAGGCCAACCGAGTTAGGGTCAAATTGAGATAAATCTGCCATGATAAAGTCGTACTTTTCTAAATTCCGCGCAAAGATAGGATTATGTTTACTTACAGCCTCCCTTCTCATAAAAAGAATTGCCTTTTATATAAATTTTGCCGGAAGAAGGTCATTTTGACTTAATTTTGCCGATTAATCGGAAACAAATAAAGTAAGGCAAAAAGGGAGGAGGTGTTGAAGTTGCGCTGGTAAAGGGTTTTTGCAGCTTGTGTCTAATCAATAGGGAAGATAATTTTCATATGAAAAAAACAAATATTATTCTGCTGGTGGTGATTGCGGTGGCAATTGGAGTGATAGTGACTATGGTGGGTGATTTCAGTACCTATGAAACTTTTGCAACAGCCCGCGAGAAGGAAGGAAAAGAGTTCCACGTAATTGGTACGCTCGATACCTTAAAAGCTATGAACTACGATCCGATCAAAGATGCCAACCTGTTTAGCTTCTATGTCCACGATAAAACCGGGGAATCCCACAAAGTAGTTTTCTACGGCGCCAAACCTACCGACTTTGAAAAGGCCGAATCCATTGTGCTCACAGGTAAAATGGAAGGCAATGAATTTCACTGCAGTAAAATACTGATGAAGTGCCCGTCCAAATATAAGGACGACCAGGTTGCTGTAAGCAACAAACAGTTGTAATAGCTATATGATATGATTGTCCATCGCCGGATAATCCATGCCACAATATTTATATCTCTCAGAGGAATTTTATGAAGTTTGTAGGGGAACATTTACTGCCAGGCCAACTGGGCCACTTCTTTGCCATACTGGCATTTGTAGCATCTATGGTAGCCACCGTGGCTTATTATAATGTAGTTAAAGGAAAAGAACCGCTGATCAGGGACTCATGGAAAAAACTGGCCCGCTGGTCCTTTATTATCCAGTCGGCCGCCGTGATAGGTGTTTTCAGCTGCCTGTACTTTATCCTGTATAATCACTATTTCGAATATAAATACGCCTGGCGCAATACCTCGCGCGACCTGCCCATCCAATACCTGTTGTCCAGTCTCTGGTCCGACCAGGAAGGAAGTTTCCTGCTCTGGAGCATCTGGAACAGTATCCTGGGGGTTATTCTGATCCGCACTTCCAAAAACTGGGAAGCACCGGTGATGACAATTTTCTCCCTGGCACAGCTGATCATGGCCAGTATGCTGCTGGGCATTTTCATCCTGGGCTATAAAGTGGGCAGCAATCCTTTCATGCTGCTGAGGCAGGCGGCCGAAAACCAGGCTGCGCCAATATTCCAGACGCCGGATTATATGCAGCATATCCACGATGGGAATGGTTTGAACGTTACGTTGCAGAACTACTGGATGGTGATACATCCACCCGTACTGTTCCTGGGTTTTGCTTCCATGATCATTCCTTTTGCCTTTGCCTTTGCAGGCTTATGGGTAAAAGATTATACCGGCTGGGTAAAACCGGTGCAGCCATGGAGCCTTTTTGCCGTAATGATGCTGGGAACCGGTATCATGATGGGCGCCGCCTGGGCATACGAATCACTGAACTTCGGTGGTTACTGGGGATGGGACCCCGTAGAGAATGCCTCACTGGTACCCTGGCTTACCATGGTAGCAGGCGTGCACACACTGCTGGCTTACAAAGCCACCGGGCACTCGCTGAAATCCACCTTCTTCTTCTTCTTTATTTCCTACGTACTGATCCTGTATTCCTCTTTCTTAACAAAGAGCGGGGTATTGGGAGATACTTCTGTACACTCCTTTACAGATATGGGAATGACTGCCCAGCTGCTGTTCTCCATGCTGGTGTTCACCGTTCCTTCTATCGCCCTGCTGATCATACGCAGAAAGGAAATTCCTTCTGTAAAGAAAGAAGAGAACAGCTACTCCCGCGAGTTCTGGCTGTTTGTAGGTTCCCTGATCCTGCTGATTGCAGGTATCCAGATCACCTTCACTACCTCTATTCCGGTTTGGAATAAATTACTGAGCGTAACGGGTCTGAAATCGCTGTTCAATATGAATGATATAGCGCCGCCGTCCGACAGTATCTTCCATTATAACAAGATCCAGATCTGGATCGCCATTGTACTTGGCGTGTTAACCGCCATTGTACAGTATATGCGCTACAAGGATACTCCCCGTGGAGAGATCTCCAAAAAGCTGCTGGTGCCTACCGTGGTCACCTTATTGCTGACCGGGCTGGTAGCCTGGAAAGGCACTATCACTTATGATAAGTATGGCGCCGGCTTCCTCACTGCTATTTACCTGATGTTATTTGCCAGCATTTATGCTATTGTGGGCAACTTCTTCTATATCTTCTCCGGCCTGAAAGGTAAGCTGAAAAATGCAGGCGCTTCTGTGGCCCATATCGGCTTTGGTATGGTGTTGCTGGGCGTGCTGATCTCTTCTGCCAAAATGGAAGTGATTTCACTGGACCGTATGAAGATGCTGGGCGATGGTATTTTTACAAAGGAAAGCAAACAGAATCCAAGGGAGAATATCATGCTGCCAAAAGATGTACCGGTGGAAATGGGTGAATATCATGTTACCTATACAGGCGATTCTGTGGCACAGGGAGATCCTAAAACATACTATGTAGTGCATTATGAGAAAAAGGATAAACAAACCGGCAAAGCGCTGGAGCGATTCACCCTTTATCCTGATGCTTTCGTGAATAAAAAGGAAAATGCGCTTTCTTCCAACCCGGCTTCCAGGCATTATCTCACAAGGGATATCTTTACCTATGTGTCTGCCGCGCCTAACCGCGATGAGGCAGCCCAGGCAGATACCACGCCTTATGTAACCCATGAAATGAAGCAGGGCGATTCCGTATTCTTCTCCAAAGGGTTCATTGTGCTGAAAGGGTTGAACACGAACCCGCAAAGCCGCAATTATGTTCCGCAGAGCGGCGACCTGGCAGTAGGCGCGGAGCTGGAGGTATACACGCAAACAGATGATCACTTTAAACTGCAGCCTATCTATTTTATCCGCGACAGCAGCTACCAGTACAGTGTGGAAGATACCCTGGCGCCGTTGAACCTGAATGTAAGGTTCTCTAAGATCATGCCTGCGGAAAATAAAATAGAACTGAAAATAAAAGAGGCCACCAGCTTCAACGATTATATCGTAATGAAAGCGCTGATATTCCCTTATATCAATGTGCTATGGCTGGGTATCGTGGTGATGATAGTAGGTACCGCTATGAGCATCTTCCAGAAAGTAAGAAGAAGATAATCTCCGGATATTTTTTTAAAAAGAATCCTTCAATGGCATTGCTGTTGAAGGATTTTTTCTTGGTTAAATCCTTTCACAGGAGGCGGCATTTCAGAATTCTTCTCTACATTTAACCCGAATAAATATCCTGATGATGCCTAGGTGGTTACGTATATCCCTGATCCTTATAGCCACGCTTGCCGTGGTGTATTTTCTCGGCCCTTCACCCGGAGCGCCGGTATACGAGCATGTTTTACCCGCGGTACCGGCCGCCGGCCCTGCACTGGATGCCTATATAAAGCATAAAGAAGCGGCATTCCGACTGAAGCCCGATAATGAAGCCCGTATTGTATGGCAGGACACCGGTTTTCATAAAACGCCTTATTCGGTGGTATACCTGCACGGCTTTTCCGCCAGCCAGGAAGAGGGGAACCCAGTGCACCGCAATTTTGCCGCGCGCTACGGATGCAACCTTTTCCTGTCGAGGCTCGACGGGCACGGGATAGAAACCAGCGATCCGTTACTCCATATGACGGCCGCAGGTTTGTGGAAAGATGCAGAAGAGGCATTGAGCATAGGCAAGGCGCTGGGCAACAAGGTGATCCTGATGACCACCTCCACCGGTGGAACGCTGGCGCTGAAACTGGCCGCCGCCTATCCCAATGATGTATATGCCATGATTAATATGTCGCCCAACATTGCCATCAACGACAACCTGGCCTTCCTCGCCAATAATCCCTGGGGATTGCAGCTGGCCAGGGCCGTAAGTAAAGGGGATTTCAGGCGCAGCGATGACAAGAACCCTGAAATAGCAAAGTACTGGTATAATAATTACCGCCTGGAAGCGGTAGTACAGCTGCAAAACCTGTTGGAGTCCAGCATGGTGGATGCAACCTTTGAAAAAGTGCATCAGCCGGTGCTCAATTTATACTATTATAAAGATGAGGCGAACCAGGATGGAACGGTGAGGGTATCTGCCATCCTTGAGATGGAAAAGAAGCTGGGCACGCCCGATTCCTTAAAGGAGGCTGTGGCGATTCCCGGGGCGGGCAATCATGTAATGGGATGCGCGCTCACCGGGCACGACATTCCGGCGGTGGAAAAAGCGATCGATCATTTCGCTGTGAATACCTTACATATGAAGCCAGTTCGTTAACACTTTTTAGTTAACACTGAATCTGAAATCTTTTTATAACTTGTGGTAACATTCTATCAATAAGCAACGTTAGTTAACTATGCGTATCCGTTTTAAACAGATCATCGTTTCACTGTTCCTGGTATTGGGCATGTCTCTTTACCACGGGGCTGCGATGGCCCAGGAGGCGCATGGGGCGGATGTGATACCATTGCATGCCATTGTAGTGGGGCAGGATACCGTGCCGGTGATCACCCTGGCGATATTTGATGTAGTGGCAAAAATGCCGAAGGCCTTGCGTAAGGAACGCGAGCGCTGGAGCCGTTTACGGAACGCGGTATATGTAACTTACCCCTATGCCAGGTCGGCAGCAAGGGTGCTGAAAGATGTGAACAGCCGCCTGGCCACCATGAATAAAAAGGAACGTAAAGCCTTCCTGGCCACCAAAGAAAAGGAGCTCAAGGCCCAGTTCGGCGATAAATTGGAAAACCTCTCCGTATACCAGGGAAAAGTGCTCATGAAACTGATCGACCGCGAAACGGGTCAGAACTGCTTTGAAATTATCAAGGAGCTTAAAGGCGGCTTTAATGCCCGCGTATGGCAAACCGTTGCTTTCTTTTTTGGAGGCAACCTGAAAAGCGACTACGACAAGCAGGAAGACCACGATATCGAGGTGATTGTACAGGAGCTGGAAATGTACCAGCAATACCGCGTCTACAATTAATTGGGCTATCTTCGTAATATTCGCCTGTTTTGAAAAGGGTATATTATGAAAGCAAGGATCTTACTTACCAGCTTATTATTTATTTCCATTGGAGCCATGGCACAGGTAGCCGGGGATGATCCGGTGTATGTGCTGGACAGCGTAGTGGTAAACCAGGCCGCTATAGGGCAGGTATCGCCTGACCGTATAGGGGTGATCACCATTGCCAAAGGCGCCAAAGCTGTATTGAAGTATGGCAGCCAGGCAGAAAACGGCGTGGTATATATTGAAACCAAACCCTTTGCCCGCAAAAGGGTGAATATGCTGCTGAGCAGTGAATCCCCCGCATACGACAGTCTGTTACGTAAGTATGGCAACGACAGCAGCTTTTACTTTATCGTAAACGGCAAACCCGTTACCCCCACCAATGAAACCGGTTTGATGACCCTGGACCGGAAAACCTTCCGTTCCGTTAGGGTTATTTCTGATAAGGAGGTGCAGGATAAATACCAGGTGATGGACCGGAAAGCCGGGATCGTTATCACCAGTTCAGAAGAGTAAATATTTTCCCATCTTTGCACCTCAATTTACAGCATATGAAACTAGATATACTGGCTATAGCGGTGCACCCCGACGATGTGGAACTGGGTTGTGCCGGCACCCTGATGATACATGCGCAACAGGGAATGAAGGTAGGCGTTGTGGATCTTACCCGCGGGGAGCTGGGCTCCCGTGGAACTCCTGAACTGCGGGCGCAGGAAGCGCAGGCCGCAGCAAAAATCATGGGACTGGAAGTAAGGGAAAATCTTGGGCTGGCCGATGGCTTTTTCAGGAATGATACAATGGAGCAAATGGCTATTATTACCGCCATCAGGAAGTACCGGCCGGAAATTGTGCTGGCCAATGCAATGGACGACCGTCACCCTGATCATGGCAGGGCCGGCAAACTGATTGCCGACAGTTGTTTCCTTGCAGGATTAAGAAAAATAGAAACTACGGCAGATGGGCAGGCACAGGAAGCGTGGCGCCCTAAACAGGTTTTTCACTTCCTGCAGGACCGTTATCACCAACCCGATTTTGTAATAGATATTACCCCCGTAATGGAGCGCAAGCTGGAAGCGATCAAGAGCTTCAGTTCACAGTTCCTGGCGCCGAAAGACCATGAGCCGCAAACCTATATTTCCGGTTCCGGCTTTTTTGACAGCGTTATTTACCGTGCGAAAATGCTTGGTAAGATGGTAGGAGTGGAGTATGCCGAAGGGTATACTTCTGCCAAAATGATCGGTATCCGGAGCCTGGCAGATGTGATCAGTGAGAATACCTGAGTGGCGTAGTAAACGAACAGAAGTTGCATAGCGGATACTTAGCGCCTGCTTATGGCATGCAGTAAAAGAGGACCTGATGCGGAGAGGAGGTGGACTTGATCTGTAAACCTGGGCTGGATAAGCATCAGAGAGGAAAAATTTATATCCCGTTACACACTTGAAAAAGGTTGGGAGACAATGGCGAGAGTATTCGCGGTTGTCTCCCAATTTTTTTTATCGGTTGAAAATCAACTATAAGGTGTGTGTGAAAGCGGATGTCCGCTGTAAAGTTGAAGGGGTGGGAGCGTAACCTGGCTGCATCATTATTTGCCGGCACATAAAAACCCAACCCCACTCTTGGGGGTATTTTCAGAAACGGTCAATGGGACCCGCTAAACACTAAATGAACAGATCTCGGGTAGCGTCAAATTCATCGTGTTTAATGATGCTGTTTTTAATAAACGGGATCAAAGCAAGTCCAATCGTGATAACCACCAGTAAAAAGTATTTTTTCTTCATTTCCATGCTAATTCGATTAAAAAGTCTTACTATATAACTAAATAACGTGCCAAAATGTTACAGAAATAGCATAAAAATGTTAAGCCCGGAACATTTTTTTTGATTATATAGGCGCCACCCCCGGTTAGCGGTATCACCGCAGTGGAAAACGATATATATAGAGAAACTCAATGCCACATTCTTAAAATCTATTTGATTAATAATGAATGTAATGTGATCTTTGCGCCGTCAAAGAATAAAATCATTAGTCTGTAAATCAAAAAGAGAATTAGTTATTATGAAAAATGTTATTTTATCCGTAGGGTCAGAGTTTCCCGAATTCAAAAAAACGGCTGTAGTATCTATTGAAAAGGGTAAAGAATTTTATGAACTGTCTTCAGAAGAACTGAAAAACTCCGGCAAATGGATGGTGATGTTCTGGTGGCCTAAAGACTTTACTTTCGTATGCCCTACTGAAATAGCTGAATTTAACAAACATGCGCAGGATTTTGCGGATCGTGATGCGG
This sequence comes from Chitinophaga sp. OAE865, assembly GCF_040546735.1. Classification (NCBI taxonomy): domain Bacteria; kingdom Pseudomonadati; phylum Bacteroidota; class Chitinophagia; order Chitinophagales; family Chitinophagaceae; genus Chitinophaga; species Chitinophaga sp. OAE865. The sequence continues at coordinate 3,563,001 of NZ_JBEPOF010000001.1, forward strand.
TATTGATCGGAGCATCTACAGACAGTGAGTTTGTACATGCTGCATGGAGAAGGGATCATGAAGATCTGCGCGGACTGCAGTTCCCTATGCTGGCTGATACTTCCAAATCCCTGGCCACTGAGCTGGGTATCCTGGAAGCCAATGAAAAAGTGGCTTACCGTGCTACTTATATTGTAGATCCCCAGGGTATTGTACGTTGGGTTTCCCTGTACGACCTGTCTGTAGGCCGTAGCGTGAAAGAGGTACTGCGTGTGCTGGATGCCCTGCAAACAGATGAGCTGTGCCCTTGCAACTGGACTAAGGGTGAAGCTACGCTGTCTGTTTAATTAATCAAGTCATTTACTGTTTTATTACGGGGGAGAAGCGGTCCTGCGGGATTGCTTTACCCCGTAGTGAAATAATTAAATAAAAAATTACATATTATGTTTGCAACAACAAATCAGGATACGGCTGTTCAGTTACTGGAGGCGGTGGGATTAGCGGCAGGTGCGGTGTCCGGTAAACTGCAATCCCTGGTGAATGTGGATGCGCGTTACCTGAAGGATCTGAAGATCAATGTGTCCAATTCGCTGGCAGCACCTACGCTGCAAAAGAAGGAAGCATATCTGATCGGGCTGGCTGTAGCGGTGAATGAGAAGCATGTGGAGCTGCAGGCGTCGTTTGAGAAGCTGGCGGCACAGGAAGGTGCAACGGACAAGGAAATAGCAGAGGTGATCAGTTGTACTTCCCTCATGAGCGCCAATAACGTGTTTTACCGTTTCAGGCATTTTGTGAACAAGGAGTTTTACACAAACACCCCGGCAGGTATCCGGATGAGCATTATGGCGAACCCGGTGCTTGGGAAAGAGTTTTTCGAGTTGCTGAGCCTGGTGGTTTCTGCGCTGAATGGTTGTGAAATGTGCGTTACTTCCCACGAAGAAGCGTTGCTGAAGCACGGAACAGATCAGCAAAGAATATTGGAATCGGTAAGATTGGGAGCCGTTTTGCGTAGCCTGATCGTGCTGTTGTAAAAAAATATTCCAGCAAAAGACAGATGTAAATCTGCCATATAATTATTTGGTTGTCAATCTTTTGCATTGTGTTCACATCTTAAGGAAGCACTTTTTACAGGTGGCTTTTATGCATTTGTGAATAAATTCATTTAATAATATTTGCAAAATCCACAAAAAAATTGGACTTTTGCATTCCTAAATTTTTAGATCATGGCAAGAGTATGTCAGGTGACAGGAAAGAAGCCGATTACAGGTCACCATGTTTCCTTCTCCAACATTAAGACAAACAGAAGGTTTCTTCCTAACCTGCAAAAGAAACGTTTTTTCCTGGCAGAAGAGGACAAATGGATATCATTGAAAGTATCTGCTGACGGTTTGAGAACCATCAACAAGAGAGGTTTGTATGCAGTTGTGAAGGAATTGCGTGCAGCTGGTCAGGAAATCTAATTCTAAGACTCACTTAATTTGTAATACACAATGGCAAAAAAAGGTAATAGAGTACAGGTAATTCTGGAGTGCACAGAGCACAAAGCTTCTGGTCAGCCCGGAACTTCCCGTTACATCTCTAACAAGAATAAGAAGAATACTCCTGAGCGTCTGGAGTTGAAGAAGTACAATCCTATTTTAAGGAAAGTGACTGTACACAAAGAAATCAAATAATAATTGTTGATGGTGAATGGCTGTATCAGTATACTGCCAATAGCCATTAGACCATAAAAACAATAGAATACCATGGCAAAAGTAGCTTCAAAGAACGCGAAAGTAAAAGATGCTAAAGCAGCAGCTGAATCAAAGGTATGGACCAAAGTTATCAGAGCCGTACGCTCTCCTAAAACCGGTGCATACACCTTTAAGGAAGCTATCGTGCACAAGGACAAGATCCAGGAGCACATGAACCAAAAGTAATTCGGCTTTACTAATAATACTGAAAGGCTGTCCTGATAAGGGACAGCTTTTTGCGTTTGTGCGGATTTTGTCTGACTCAGGATTATGATGATTACAATGATTACCTGACTTCTTTTTAATTTTTTGAAAGAGATAGTTGAGAGAGATAGGGAGATTGCATCTTTCAAATTCTTAAATCATTGAATTAAATATCAGACAGGATATAAATGGATAATAAGCAAATACCTGCGTTTGTCCCCCTGAATCTTTTTAAATCCAAAGTAATTAATCAGCGAAATCATCATAATCCTGAAAAAGACAAAATCCGCGCAAAAGACGTATTTTAGCACCCTATTGCAAATGCTGTCACAAAAGCAGCCGGATAACTCAAAAAAGAACCGGAACATACCGGGCCCAATTAATTATGAGCTTTTTCAATAAACTATTTTCCAGGGAGAAGAAGGAGAATCTGGATCAGGGATTACAAAAAACAAAAGAGAGCTTCCTGGGTAAAATAGGACGCGCCATTGCAGGAAAATCCACTGTAGATACAGAAGTATTGGATAACCTGGAAGACGCCCTCGTTTCTGCCGATGTTGGCGTAGATACTACGGTAAAGATCATTGACCGGATAGAGCAGCGGGTGGCTAAAGATAAATACCTGGGAACCAGCGAGTTGAACAGGATGTTGCAGGAAGAAATTGCAGCCTTGCTGGTGGATGCGCCCGATAGCGGTTTCCGGGATTTCGATATACCGGAAGGCAAAAAGCCTTATGTGATCATGGTGGTGGGCGTAAACGGGGTGGGTAAAACCACTACTATTGGTAAGCTGGCCTACAACTTCAAGAAGGCAGGCAAATCGGTGATGCTGGGCGCCGCAGACACATTCCGTGCAGCGGCAGTAGATCAGCTCACTATCTGGAGCGAGAGAGTAGGCGTGCCTATTGTAAAGCAGCAGATGGGATCCGATCCCGGTGCAGTAGCTTTTGATACCGTACAGAGCGGCGCTGCAAAAAATGTGGATGTAATCATCATAGACACCGCCGGCCGTTTGCATAACAAGCTTCACCTGATGGATGAACTTGGCAAAATTAAACGGGTAATGAAGAAAGTAATCCCGGACGCACCGCATGAAGTGCTGCTGGTACTGGACGGTTCTACCGGGCAGAATGCGCTGGAACAGGCCAAACAGTTTACAGCTACCACCGAGGTGACAGCCCTGGCCATTACCAAACTGGACGGTACAGCAAAAGGCGGTGTTGTGCTCGCCATCGCCAACCAGTTTAAAATACCAGTAAAATACATTGGTATAGGAGAGAAAATGGAGGACCTGCAGGTGTTTAATAAAGAATCTTTCGTAGATTCATTGTTTAACATAAACTCCTGATTTATTTGTTGTTGTGAAGTTTATTTATCAATCAGAATAAATCTTGTTTAATATTTTACTTTAGGTAAAACCATCGGGCTCCAACAGGGGCCCGGCTCGTTTTTTGATTAACATTAAAGCGCTTCGTTTGTAGTTATAAAATAACACCGCATTTATTAAATTTGAATATTGTTCCCTTTTTGTACCCTTTTAACAATTCGTAAGTATGATAGTACAGCACATAGATCGAGTTGAAGATATTACACCAGCGGAATTCAAGAAAAACTACTACCATCCACGTAAACCTGTAATTATCCCGGCATCAGCACTTAGTCAACACTGGCCGGCCTACAACAAGTGGACATGGGATTATTTCAAATCAATAGTCGGGCACAAGACGGTTGGGGTATATAATAATGAGCGCGCCAACGAGAATACCCTTGTAAACGGAGCGGATGATTACATTACTTTCGGGGCCTACCTCGATATGATACAGCAGGGGCCGGTGGCACTCCGGATATTCCTGTTCAACATTTTTCAGCATGCCCCCCAGCTGGTGGAAGATTTCACTTTCCCGGATGAATTGGCTTCGGGATTCCTGAAAAAGTATCCCATGTTGTTTGTAGGAGGCGCGGGATCCGTAGCGCATATGCACTACGATATAGATCTTTCGCATATTTTCCATACCCAGTTCATTGGCCGTAAAAGAGTGTTGCTGCTGGAAAATAACCAGTCGCCCCTCATTTACCGGATGCCTTTCACCGTAGAAAGCGCAGCCAACTTCGTGAACTGGAACGAGCGGCTGGATCAGGACCAGTTCCCGGCGCTGAAACATGCAAAGGGATACACCACTGTACTGAACCATGGTGATACCATGTTTATGCCGGCCGGCTACTGGCATCATATGGAGTACCTGGATGGCGGTTTTGCGATGAGCCTCCGCGCCCTGGATCCTTCTTTCTTTAACAAGCTCAATGGGCTTTATCACCTGGTGGGCCTGCGGGGAATGAATAACCTTATGATCAAGATGGCGCCTAAATGGTGGTATCATTATAAAAGACAGAAAGCCCGCGAGCGCGCCGAGAAGGCCATGCAGATGTTGGGCTAACCTGGTTCCAACGTTATGCTAAGTAACTAATCGACAGTTACTTAGCATTAATTTCAGATTGTCAAATCTTTTCTTTACCTTTGCACCTTCCTTAACCCCCACTAAGACTCAAGTCACATACAGTAAGTCTGCTGTTACATTCAATCAGTGTCTGTGTGTCTTCGTGGCGGTAGCGGCTCAGCAATAATTGACCGCTTGTTTAAAACATTCGCGCTTGAAGACAAAAACTTTAAAGAAAGACAAGGTTAATATTATTACGCTTGGTTGTTCCAAGAACATGGTGGATTCAGAAGTGCTGAGCGGACAGCTCATGGCTAATGAAATCGATGTAGTGCATGAAAGTGTAAAACGCGACCACAACATTGTTGTAGTGAATACCTGCGGGTTTATTGACAAGGCCAAAGAAGAATCGATTAACACCATCCTGGAGCAGGTAGAGCTGAAGCAACGCGGTAAACTGGATAAGGTTTATGTAACGGGTTGCTTAAGTGAGCGTTACCGGGGCGACCTGGAGTCAGAGATTGCAGGAGTGGATGCCTGGTTTGGAACCATGGAATTGCCCCTGATCCTGAAAAAGTTTGATGCAGATTATAAAGCAGAACTGATTGGAGAAAGATTACTGAGTACTCCCTCTCATTATGCTTACCTGAAAATAGCAGAAGGTTGTAACCGTACCTGTTCTTTTTGTGCCATCCCGCTGATGCGGGGAGGACATGTTTCCAAACCTATTGAGGAACTGGTAACAGAGGCACAGAAGCTGGTGAAATCCGGTGTAAAGGAAATTATGCTCATTGCGCAGGAACTAACCTACTATGGCCTGGACCTGTATAAGCAGCGCCGTTTGGGTGACCTGATGCGGGCGCTGGCCGGAGTGGAAGGACTGCAATGGATCCGTCTTCATTATGCTTACCCTACCAAGTTTCCGATGGAGATCCTGGATGTGATGAACGAGTTCCCGAATATCTGCAAATACATCGATATGCCGCTGCAACATGCTTCCAATGCCATGTTGAAAGCAATGAAACGCCAGATCACCCGCGAAGAAATTGAGCAGCTGGTACACGACATCCGTGCGAAAGTACCTGGTATCTGTTTACGTACCACGCTCATTGCCGGTTTCCCTGGTGAAACGGAAGATGATGTGGAAGAACTGAAAGGATTCCTGGAAAGAATGCGCTTTGATCGCGTAGGGGTATTTACCTACAGCCATGAAGAAGGCACCAGCGCTTATGAGCTGGAAGATAATATCCCTGCAGAGGAAAAGGAGAGAAGGGCGCAGGAAATTATGGAAGTACAGCAGGAAATCTCCCTGGAAAAAAACCAGGAGAAAGTAGGGAAGATCTTTAAAGTAATCGTAGACAAAAAAGAGGCAGGCAGATACCTTGCCCGTACCGAGTTTGATTCGGTGGAAGTAGATAACGAGGTGATCATAGACACCACCAAACGCCTGAAGCCAGGTGATTTTGTGGAAGTACGCATCACCAGGGCGTTTGACTACGACCTCGAAGGAGAACTGGTAGCCGGTTAACGACCGAAGCCACCAACACAGCCGATAGCTAACCGCTGGAAGCTGAAAATAATATTTCTAACAGCTGATAGCTAACTGCTAAAGGCTATATACACAGCTCCCGACGGAGCTTGATTAATGCAAATCAATGACTACATTTGAATCACTGGGCTTACAAGAGCCTATTTTAAAGGGAATTACGGACCTGGGCTTCGTTTCCCCAACTCCCATCCAGGAACAGGCAATACCAGTATTGTTAGGAGGCGACCGCGATTTCGTAGGTCTTGCCCAGACGGGCACCGGTAAAACTGCCGCATTTGGCCTGCCACTGTTGCAGCAACTGGATCTGAAAATAAATAAACCACAGGGCCTGATCTTATGCCCTACCCGTGAACTCTGTTTGCAGATCACCAATGATCTGAAAAACTTCAGCAAATACCTGGGCGATGTGAGCATCGTAGCGGTATATGGCGGTTCCAGCATTGTTCAGCAGCTGCGTGAACTGAAAAGAGGAGTACACATTGTGGTGGCTACTCCCGGCCGTTTACTGGATATCATTGACCGTGGCGCGGTTAACTTTGAAAACGTGCGCTACGCCATACTGGATGAAGCAGATGAAATGCTGAACATGGGATTCCAGGAAGATATCAACAGTATCCTGTCCAACACACCTGAAGGTAAAACCACCTGGTTGTTTTCTGCTACCATGCCACAGGAAGTTCGCCGTATCGCCAAGAAATACATGGAAGATCCGTTTGAACTGACCGTAGGTAACAAAAACAGCGGTAATGTTAATATTGAGCACGAATACTATGTAGTGCGCCCGCGCGATAAATACGCGGCCCTCAAACGTATCGTGGATTTCAACCCTGAAATTTTTGGTATCATCTTTACCCGTACCAAAATTGAATCACAGGAAATCGCCGAATCACTGATCAAGGATGGTTACAATGCGGATGCCCTGCATGGCGACTTAACCCAGCAACAGCGTGATAAGGTAATGAAACGCTTCCGCGAAAGAGCGCTGCAGGTGCTGGTAGCAACCGACGTAGCTGCACGTGGTATTGACGTGGACAACGTAACGCACGTAATCAACTACGACCTGCCGGACGACGTGGAAAACTACACCCACAGAAGCGGCCGTACAGGAAGGGCTGGTAAATCAGGTATCTCTATTGCTGTGATCAGCAGCCGCGATATCGGGAAGATCCGCCAGATTGAACGTGTGATCCAGAAAAAATTTGTGAAAGCTGAAGTACCCGATGGTTTTGCAGTTTGTGAAAAACAACTGTTCGGCCTGGTGCATAAAGTACATAACGTAGTAGTAAATGAAGAGCAGATTGAACCTTACATGGAGCGCATCAACGAAGAGTTTGCATCCATGACCAAGGAAGACCTGATCAAACGTTTTGCTTCCCTCGAATTCAACCAGTTCCTGGAATACTACCAGGATGCGCCGGATCTGAACGCGAAAGACGACAGACGCGGTGCGATCGGGGAAGATAAAGGACCACGCAGAAGCGATGGTAAGTTCACCCGTTTGTTCATCAACCTGGGCTCTGTAGACGATTTCAACCGCGGCGATATGCTTCGTTACCTCTGTGACAATACCGGTTTACGTGGCAATAAAATTGGCCGTATCGATCTGAAAGGCGTTTATTCCTTCTTTGAAGTAGAGAATGATGAACTGGCAAAAGTAACCGAGGCTTTCAAGAAAGTGGAATATAATGGCCGCAGTGTGAGGATTGAAATGTCACAGGATGGCGACAGACGTCCACGTTCCGGTGGTGATTACGGTCCGCGTAAAAGAAGCTGGAGCGCTGAAGGTGGCCGCCCGGGTGGTAGCCGCAGCGGTGGCGACAGACGTGAGTCTTTCGGCAGTGGTGGCAAGCCTCCGTTCCGTAAGAAGTACTAATCCGCGTACCGGAATAGCTATATAATTGAAAAAGGTGTCCATGGGGCACCTTTTTTGTTTTCATGAAAATATCTGTTTCATCCTTGCTGTCATTTTCCCAAAAATTAAACTATCTTGTTAGTCAAGACACCCAATTCACACGTTACTATGACCGGAGATACAAATCGCGCTTTACAGTATGTAGAACCATTCACCCTGTTTTCTTCCAGTGATATTACCCTTTTCCAGGCAGGCTCACATTACCGGCTATACGAAAAGTTCGGGGCGCATGCCACAGAAGTGGAAGGCGCCAGTGGAACATACTTTGCCGTTTGGGCGCCGGATGCCGCATTTGTGGCCGTAATGGGTGATTTTAACGGTTGGGATCATTATAGCCATACCCTTTATCCTCGGTGGGACAGCTCCGGGATCTGGGAAGGCTTTGTGCCCGGGGTGAAACCCGGGGCCCTCTATAAATATTTTATCCGTTCCAACAGCGGCGAAGAGCTGATCAAAGGAGACCCTTACGCCAATCACTGGGAGGTGCGCCCTAAAACCGCGTCCGTAGTATACCCGCTGGATTATGAATGGGATGATAAGAAATGGATGGATAACCGCCGGAACAATAATGCATTGGACCGTCCTTTTGCCGTATACGAGGTGCACCTGGGTTCCTGGCGCCGCCCGGATACTGCTGATCCTGAGCGGGTGTATTCTTACCAGGAAATAGCCGAAATGCTGGTGCCGTATGTGAAGGAAATGGGCTTTACCCATGTGGAGATAATGCCCGTGATGGAACATCCTTTTGATGGTTCCTGGGGCTACCAGATCACCGGGTACTTTGCACCTACTTCCAGGCATGGCACGCCACAGGATTTTATGGAAATGGTGGAGGCGTTCCACCTGGCAGGTATCGGCGTAATACTGGATTGGGTACCTTCCCATTTCCCGTATGATGCGCATGGATTATTCCGGTTCGACGGATCGCATGTATATGAGTATGCGGATATGCGTAAAGGCTATCACCCGGACTGGAACAGCTATATTTTTAACTATGCAAGGAATGAAGTACGGTCGTTTTTGCTGAGCAATGCCATTTTCTGGTTCGACCGCTTTCATGTAGACGGAATACGTGTAGATGCTGTAGCTTCTATGATCCACCTGGATTATTCCAGGGAGAGAGGCGCCTGGGAACCTAACGAAGTGGGAGGCAATGAGAACCTGGAAGCCATCAGCTTCCTGAAGAAACTGAATGAAACGGTGTATGCGCTGTTCCCCGATGTACAAACCATTGCAGAGGATTCCACCTCGCATTACGGGGTATCAAGACCAACCTTTATGGGAGGTTTGGGCTTTGGGATGAAATGGATGATGGGATGGATGAATGATACCATTGATTATTTCAAAAGGGACCCCATTCACCGGAAGTGGTACCAGAACGATCTGACCTTTAGTATGGTATATGCGTTCGGGGAGAACTTCATGTTGCCGCTGAGCCATGATGAAGTGGTTCATGGGAAATCGCCCATGCTGTATAAAATGCCTGGCGACGACTGGCAGAAATTTGCGAATCTCCGTTTATTATACAGCTACATGTACACCCATCCCGGTACAAAGCTGCTGTTTATGGGGGATGAGTTTGGGCAAACGTCTGAATGGAATTACCGTGGGGAGCTCGACTGGCACCTGATGCAGCATGCCACCCACCAGGGATTGAAAACGTTTGTAAAGAAGGTCAATGAATTTTATACAGGTTCCACCGCTTTGTATGAGCAGCAATTCGATCCTGCGGGGTTTGAATGGATCACGGTAAATGATTATGATAACTGTGTGCTGGCTTATACACGGAAGGGAAAGGCAGTAGATGACATCCTGCTGGTAGTGCTTAATATGACTCCCGTAGTGCGTGAGAACTACCTCATAGGTCTTCCTGTGGGAGGGGAGTGGGAAGAAGTATTAAACAGTGATGCACCGGAGTATTATGGCAGCGGCGTGCTGAACACGGGTGTAATCCGGACCACTAAACAGATATATAACGGCAGAGACTATACGATTTCTTTGCGTCTGCCTCCTTTGGGTGCAACGATACTTCGGCTTATCCGCAGGTTGCCGGAGGCGGATTTTGTGTTGGGACACTGATTATGATGATTTTGATGATTTCGCTGTTTTTTTTATAAAAACCAAGGGAGAAAGAAGTGATATATCCACTTCTTTCTCCCTTAATTTTTTAATCTATTAACAAGACATCAATGAAATCCTCAAAATCATCATAATCAGTGTTCCAACACAATTTCCCGGTCGAACGGGGTTAGCCTTCCAGGGGTTTGGATGATCATATAGCGCGGAATTGGTAAGTTCGTTTGACTGAATTTTATAAAAAAAGATTCCGGGGAATAGCAGTAAATATTTTCGCTGTTATCTCCCGGAATTTTTTATTACGATGGTAGCTATGTATTGAATACTTTATAATTTTTAAAGATTTTATTTTGTTTCATCTTTATAAAAGACAAAGAATAAGTTCTTTATAAAATCTCAAAGAAAGCCTCCTGCTAATCAGCATAATCATCTTAATCCCAGGTTAGAAAAATCCGCACAGGGTTAAACTTTTCCTTATTTCCGCCGTCTATTAGCTGTCTGATCCCTTTGGCAATAACCGGTGATGGTGGTACGTTTTATGTGGTATCGGTATTTCAACCAGATCAATTTGTCCATATTTTTATTTAGTTACATAAAACCGTTCTTTTTATGAAAAACTACCTCCGCAAACCGGGGCCTGGTTTAGTGATGGCGATGTTGGCTGCTGTTACATTGGTGGTATCCTGCAAGAAGGATAATTCCACATCTACCACGCCTGTTCCGGACAATAAGCAAAAAGTAAGTCTTTATTTATCAGATGATCCGGGGTACTTCGATAAGGTATTACTGGATATCCGCAGTGTGGAAGTACTGGTGGATACCTGCGGTAAAACGGATGATGATAACTGGCCCGACAGGGACCGTTGCTGGTGGGATGAAGACCGCCACGACCGGAACAGTGGCCCGGATAGCTGCCAGTTGTGGGATTCACTGGATATTAACCCGGGTGTTTATGACCTGCTGACTTTAAGGAACGGCGCCGACACACTGCTGGCCGGCGGCATAGTGGCGAAAGGAACCATGGAACGTATCCGTATCACTATCGGCGACCAGAACTCACTGGTTAAAGATGGCGTTACCTATCCTGTAAAATCGATCGCGGGACAATCCAAGATCATTGTAAGAGTGCGTCATAACGAATGGGATGAGCTGAGTGCAGACAACCTGCAGCTGTGGCTTGATTTTGATGTACAGCGCTCCATCATCAGAACCTGGAATGGAAAATTCATCCTCAAACCCTACATTAACGTATTCACCATTCTCAAAATGGGCAGCATTTCCGGCAAGGTAACCCCATGGGATGCCTACCCCGTGATTTCTATCTATAACAGCAGTAGCGATACTTTATACGCACTGCCGTGGAGAAGCGGGGAATACAAGGTGCGTGGCCTGAAAGCAGGCAACGACTGGAACGTTTTTGTGAATGCTTCCAACGGTTACCAGGACACCACCGTTACCGGTGTGAAAGTAGAGCGGGGCAAGGATACGCGGATCGGCAATATACAGCTGCATAAATAAGGCGTCGCCAATGCGGATTTTGTCTGACTCAGGATTATAATGATTAGTTTGATTTTACTATTTATTTTTTGAGTGATTAAGGGAGATAAAGCGGTAAAAAATCCGTTTCTGTCTCCCTTATCCTTTTTAAAAATATTCAAAAGTATAAAATCAAACTAATCATTATAATCATCATAATCCTGAGTCAGACAAAATCCGCGTAGGTAACTATACGCTTTAAATATTTAACTTGTGGCAAAGTGCTATCGATGAAAAGAGTATTGTTTTTATGTTTATCGCTGTTACTGTTTTGGAGTAACGGAATGGCCCAGGCGAAAGTGAACCAGCGCGATGCGCAAAACCGTAAGCAGGGCCGTTGGATAGAAGAAGTGGGAGAGCTACGGGGGGAGCCGGGGTATACCTGGGAGGGCGTTTATAAGAATGGCCGTAAGGAGGGTGTATGGAAAAAGACTTCTGCCATTGGCAATTTGCTGGCGGAAGAAACCTATAAGAACAATGTGCTGGACGGGTATTGCAAATATTATTTCCCCAATGGGAAACTCAGTGAGGAAGGAGCTTTCCTGGCTACAGAAATTGAAGGACAGCGGGATACCATCATGATCATTGACCCGGTCACCAACGCTGAAACCCCTACGGAGATTGTAAGACAGGGGAATTCCGTTCGCAACGGGGTATGGAAATTATATGATGAGGAAACAGGGAAGATGGTAAAGGAATATTACAAAAGAGGTGAAACCGTGAGCGCAGATGAGTTGGGCGACAGCACGGAAACAGCCACCCCGGCGGTAAAGAAGGCGCCATTGCAGCTGCCGCATGAAAATGCCGGCAAGCATAAAAAGAAGAGCTGATTAAAATGAATAGGAAGCAGGCTAAAATGAACAAAAAGATTTTATCTGTTTTAGCTTTTTTTATGTAATTTCATTGAAGGATGTGATTTATAGAACCCGTAAATCACCAATAATCTTTTATTGCAAAATCCTTTTAACTTGTTTGTATGAAAAGCCTAAGTATCAACCACGCAGAAAATCCTCAGGAACTACACGGAATAGAATATACGACCGATAAGATGGAAATCCTTTTCAGAGCTGTTTTTATCTTCCTGGTATTTTGTGCATTGACATCTATTTTCTTTCTGTCTATTTTTTATTGAGCATAAACAATAATCATCAACATTAAAAAGGCTCAGGGATGAGTGTTCATCTTTGAGCCTTTATGTTTTTGTTTATTTGCTAAATTGATTTTCTATGATATAACCCTTACTCATAAAGGATCTACAGGCTTTATACCGTTGTAATTGCTTTATAGACCCTTAATTCAATGTTAAGAAGTTATTCATTTTGTTCATTCTGTATTTACGGCAGTTGAACATTTTGTACAATGATATTTAGCATCTATTTTTATATTTCTAAAGTTGGCATAGGTTATGAAACCGGCGCGAGATCTCTATCTGAAGTGCCTTTTTTCTTTTTACCACTTTAGTTGTTTATAGCTACTTCATTGATATTTCTTCAAAGTTTCTTGGTACCACGAAAGACACCGTATTATCTGCCGGCAGGTTTCCGGGCAGCAGGGCAACGGCTTGTCCGTCTACCAGCAGGGTAGTAGGTTTGAACGGCAGGCCATGTATAATGATCCTATGATTTTTATAGGAGGTTTCGTAATTGATATAGAATTGTTTTTTGAGATAAAACTGTTGTGCAGTAGAACGTTGCTTGAAGCGGATCACATTATACTGGCCGTTCTTATAACCGTAGTGATCGCCGGCGTCTTCATACAATACGCTTTTTACCTCTTCTTCCCCAAAGTAAACATGCAGCAGCATTTCAGTAACCGGGGTTTGCTGGGTGTACTGCATTTCCGGGTATTCCGGTAACACGGCGCCCGCTTTTACAAACAGCGGCATTTCATCCAGGGGTGTTTTTACTTTTACTTCTTTGGCGCCGGCGTATTTCTGGTCGTTCCAGAAATAGTACCAGTTACCGGCAGGGAGGTATACACCTTTTTCCTGCATTCCTTTTTCGCTTACATGACTGATGAGCAGCGAATCGCCGAACATAAATTCATGTGAGCAGTTGTGCGTGGCCGGATCCGTTTGCGCAACAAAAGCCAGCGGGCGCAGCATAGGCGTGCCCTGAGAGGCATACTGCCAGAAGGTGGTATACAGGTAAGGGAGCAGCTTATATCTTAACGTAATAAATTTAGTCACTACCTTTTCATACTCTGCCCCAAAGCTCCAGGGCTCCTGGTTAAAACCTGTTTCATTGCTGGCGGAGTGGGTACGCATGAGCGGGTGGAAAACCGCCAGCTGTATCCAGCGGGTATACAGTTCGCCATCGGGCTCACCGATGAAACCGCCTATATCGCTACCGGTGAACGATATCCCCGAAACGGACAAACGCTGGCACTGTACGCTGGCCAGCCAGAGATGCTCCCAGCTGGAAACATTGTCGCCGGTCCATACGGAAGACCAGCGCTGGGCGCCCGCATAGCAGGAGCGGGTAATGAGGAAGGAGCGGTTGGGCATCAGGTATTTCTTCATACCGGCTGCAGTGGCCTTGCTCATAAGATGGCCGTATACGTTGTGTGCTTTACGGTGACTAACCTCTTCGCCATCGTAATCGTGGCGCACATCTTCGGGGAAGGAGCCCATTTCAAACACGGCAGGTTCATTCATATCGTTCCAGACGCCGCGCACGCCAATTTCGGCCAGGCTTTTGAAAAGGCTGCTCCACCACTCCCGTACTTCGGGGTTGGTATAGTCGGGGAACACGCATTTACCGGGCCATACATCTCCTTCCATGAGCGCGCCATCGGCGCGTTTACAGAAGTAATTGTTTTTGATGCCTTCCTGGTATACGGCATAGTCGGTATCCACCTTAATGCCTGGATCAATGATCACTACTACCTTGAATCCTTCTGCGGCCAGGTCTTTGATCAGTCCTGCCGGATCGGGGAACCATTCCTTATTCCAGGTAAAGCAGCGGAAGCCATCCATATAATCGATGTCCAGGTAAATAACATCGCAGGGGATCTTCCGTTTCCGGAATTCTTTTGCGATCTCTTTCACGCGGGTGTCGGGGTAGTAGCTCCAGCGGCATTGATGGTAGCCCAAGGCCCACAGGGGAGGCAGTTCCGGCGTACCGGTAATTTTTGTATACGATTCAGCCACTTCCAGGAGGTCGGGGCCGTAAATAAAGTAATAGTTCATTTCTCCGCCCCGGGCCCAGAAACTGCATGCATCTTCCCTTTCCTTACCAAAATCGAAAATGGTACGGAAGGTATTATCAAAGAAAATACCATAGCCTATGCCATGATGCAGGCCGTAATAAAAAGGGATGTTCCGGTACAGCGGGTCTGTATCTTTCTGGTAACCATAGGCATCAGTTCCGTAGTTCTCCAGCCGTTTGCCGCGGAGGTTCAGTTCAGTAGGCTTATCGCCCAGGCCGTAAAAGCATTCCCCTTCCTGTACTAACTTGCTGCAATACTGGATCTTACCGCCTTTGAGGAGGTAATGCTGCCAGTGATAACCCATTTCGTCCTGGTTAATCACTCTGCCTTCTTTGTCTGAAATGGTGATGCGGAGGTTATCGCGGGCAATAAATACTTTCAGTTCATCTGTATATATCTCGAAAGTTTCTTCCCATTCCTTAATTCCGAATGCGATGGGCGATTCTTCCAGCGTATCACTGGTGGCATAGGAAAAGTCCCTTTGAAAAGTGCCTTCAGCAGCATATCTGAAGCGGATGATCTTATCAGCGATCACCCTTATTTCGAGAATCGTTTCTGTAGTATAAAAACAAAAATAATTTCCTTCTTTTTTCCAATCCCTGATCCCATCAGGATAATGTTTGGCGCCGTATTTACTTGACGAGGTTTCAACTTGCATAATCTCTTTTTCTGGATACGCGGTAATCCGTTACCGAGGTCTTAAATTACATAAAAAAATCAGAGTAGTGATGGTCCTTTTGCGTTAGATGCTCCTTTTCCGGCGTTTACCCTGTAAATCGGCAGCTTTGCAAAAAATCCCGGCAAGTAAATGAATTACTTATTAACTTCATATCAATAAATTTACTTTTTGCTTTAACCTATTTTAGTGGTGCACCTTTCCAGGAGCACCTTTTTATTGATGTTAGCCTGTAATACTGTTTGGATCAATGGTTTACCAGTTCCCCGATCTCTTTCCGGGCCATATATACCTTTGTACCCTTCCTGGCTTTTGCCGCCACATTGAATCCTTTCCCGATCGTTTCCCAGTGATGCCCGCCGTCTGTTGAAATATCCGTGCCGGATGTACCGGTAGCGATGAGCAGCTGAGGGCCGATCCAGGCTACACAGGAGCGGTATCCGCCCGGCGGAGTGGCGGGTGCTTCCCAGCTGCGGCCTCCATCGGAAGTGAGCATACAGTTGCCTTTACGCAAGGTATCCTGCTTATAGTCGCCCCCCACGGCAATACCATTGGCCGCATCCCGGAACGCAATGGAAAATACGCCGGTAGTACTGCCCCCCTGCACCAAAGGGATCGTATATGCCTCCCCGTTACCGCTGCTTTTAAAGAGCCGTGCTACCTGGCCACCGGTCGCAAAGTAAACGTTATTTTCCGGAAGTAATACCATACTGGTGCCACTGGCGGCAAAGATGGCTTCCCCTTCTGCTGCGCGGGGCAAAGTGGCAACAGGATCGGCTTTCCAGCTATGCCCGCCATTATGTGTCCGGATGACAGTAAATCTTCCATCTATCGGATCGCCGATGGCGATGCCTTCCTGTTCATTAAAGAACTGCATGGCATCAAAGAAAATGCCTGGCCTGTTATCATAGAACACCTGTTTCCAGGAATTGCCTCCATCTTCGGTTAAAAAAATCAACGCCGGTGCGCCGGCATTTAATACAATGGCTTTACGATCGTTAAAGGCATACAACGAACGCCAGTCGCAGCTGTCGCAGCCGCTTACCGTGGCCCATTTCCAGTGCCTGCCCCCGTCTGTGCTGCTGCCTACCTGGCCGCCGGTACCGGAAGCCCATACAATATCATCGGTTACTACGCTGAGCCCCCTGATACTTTGAACCGGAGTTGCCGTAAGGATGTTTATATGATAACCGGCAGCATCCTGTTGGGCGGCGGCCGGTGTGAAGGCAGATAATAGTGCAAAGCATCCGGGCAGGAGCGGGCGCAGCAGGAATGAGGCACAACGTGCAAAGCAGCGTTGACGGATGTTTGAGCCTGGCCGGCCGGATGTTGCGTTGACTGTATTCATAAAGCATTTCATTTATTCCCAATCTGTTACCGGGAAGAAAATTACAAAATTGCTACAAAGTGTGACACAGATTTATATATTTGCAGATTACCTGACCTGCTTACACAATAACAATATTCCAGTGCATCGACCGTATCGCTTAAAAATGTTTATCCTATGCTGCTGTATTTGGGGACTATTCCCCGGAATGCTCCATGCACAGGACAAGCCATACATTTTTGACAGTTACAGCGTTAATGAGGGCCTTTCTCAAAGCACTGTATTTGATATTACCCGCGATGACCAGGGATTTATGTGGATTGCCACCCGCGATGGGATCAACCGCTTCGATGGTTATACCTTTAACGAATACCGCTATAAACCAAGCTCGCTCTATAAGGCCGGCGAAGGGAAAGGGGAGCTGGTAGCCCGTGGCGCTACAGGCAACCGTGCGGTGATCAATCGTTTTGATCTGAAGGGATACAAAGGTTTTTCTTTTTATAAGGACAGCCGCTCTCAACTGCTGCTGGCCCATAACAACGGTATTAGCGTATACGATAAATACAAGAACAACTTCAGCAGGCTGTTTGAAGATACCACCGCTGTAAACGCCGCAGAGCGCGATGCCAATGTGAAATTTGTGATCCTGGGAGAAGACACGGCCACCAATACGCTGTGGGTATGGCGCCCGATGAAAGGCATTTATGTACTGGACAATACCACTTATGTTACCCGCCGTATTATCCTGTACCCGCCCCAGTTCGTGCAAAGAGGCATATTACCTTCCGCGGTGATGAAAGACGGGAACACTATCTGGATGAACGGGGACCAGGGGGAGCTCTTTTCCCTGAATATTAAAAACCTTCGCATCTCCACCTATTGTTTACCGGGAGTTGGCAGCAAACCTTTGTTGCGTAACCTGAATAAAGATTCGATGCTCATTATCAGCGCAGGGCATATTACGTTGTTTAATAAACAACGCAATAAATTCAGCGACCTGGTTTTTGATATGAAGAACGAGAAAGGGGAGCCGTTCATCCCGGCAGTGTCTGAACTGGACCAGTACGGCAATGTATGGATCGGCGGAAGCGATGGCGTGCTGATTTACAGTATTGCCCATAATGAAATTATGCGGCATATTGTGAGCTTCAATACATTTGAAACGCGCTCATTCAACGATGTATCCTGGCTTTACCGCGATGTGGCCGATAATATGTGGGTAGGCACAGATGGTGACGGATTAAAAAAATATTCCCCTCATAAAAAAGTATTCAATCTTTACCGTTCTCCTTATATCACCCATAACATGGTGCAGGCCGTATACAAGCATGATGATGGTAAACTGTATGTGGGATTGATGCGTGATGGAATGAATATTTATGAAGATGGGGGAAAATTCCTGGAGCGTATTTCAAATGAATTATATCCCGGGAAGTTTCCCGGAAATGACCTGGGAGCTATTTGCCGGGAGAACGGAGATCAGCTGTGGCTGCACTTTGCAGGCATGCACATCGGGTTGTTCAATGTACAAACCAAATCCTTTACTGACCTGACCGGGAAAGTAACCGCATTGGGCTTACCTACACAGCAGGCTCCATTTCCTTTCCTGTTCAAGCGTACTAACGGACAGCTATATTTTAACTATGGAGGTTACCTGCTGATGTTTGACGAAACCGAGAAAGGACATGAGGCCGCAGTGGTACATCATTTCAAGGATGAGATATTATCTGCTTTCTACGAAGACTATATGGGTAACCAGTACGTGGGTACGAAATCGGCGCTGTATGTAAAGCGGGTGGCCGACTCGCGCTGGAGAAGCGTATTCATTCCTTCCGGTACCACCGTTAAATCCATCAATAAAAATGCGCACAAGGAGTTGCTGGTAGCTACCAACAAAGGATTATTCATCCTTGATGATGCGGGCCGTATTAAAAAGCATTACAACAGTTACGATAATCCCAAGCTGATCAACGATTACATGTATGGTGTGCTGCTGGATGACAAAGACCGGATCTGGGTGAGCCACAACAAGGGCCTGTCGCAGATCAACCCGTTAACAGACGAGATCACTACTTATAACAACGAGGATGGGTTGCAGTCGAACGAGTTTAATACAGGCGCATTTTACAAATCCATCGACGGCGAATTATTTTTTGGCGGTATCCGTGGCGTAAACGGTTTTTATCCAAAAAATTTCCGGGACAATCTGTCTAATGCAAAAGTGATCATCCGCCGTATGGAGGTACTGGACAAACCGTATGAGTCCGACACTGCGATTTCCTTGCTCACGAAAATTGAATTGCCGTATAACCAGAATACGATTGCTATAGAATTTGTACCGCTGGAGTATACCAACCCGTTGAAGAACAAGGTGCAGTACAAGCTGGAAGGCGCGGATGAAGACTGGGTACAGGCCGGCACTTTCCGGATGGCGCGTTATACGAACCTGCACCCGGGCAGTTATGTTTTTAAGTTAAGAGGATCTAATAATGATGATATCTGGAGCACGGTGCCTACCACACTGGAGATAGTAATTAAAATTCCTTTCTGGCAATCGCTGTGGTTCCGGTTTTTGTTATTGCTGTTGCTACTGGGAATTGCCTATTATTTTTCCACCTTGTACCTTGATTATAAGATAAGGCATGAGAAGCTGAAGCTGGAGAAAGAGCAGGCGGTAGACCAGGAGCGGGCGCGTATTTCCAGCGATATGCATGACGACCTGGGCTCAGGGCTATCCACCATCCGCCTGCTGAGCGAAGTGGCAAAAAGAAAGATCCAGGACCCTTCGCAGACGAGGGAAGTGGAGCGTATTTCAGAAACGGCCGGAGAGATGGTAGACAAAATGAGTGAGATCATCTGGGCAATGAGCTCCTCCAACGATTCACTGGCTAACCTCATTGCTTATATGAGAAGCTTTGCAGCCGAGTTCCTGGAGCATGCACACATCACGCACCAGTTCTATATTCCCGAAGTGATCCCGAACATCAAGCTGAGCGGGGGAACGCGAAGGAATATTTATTTAGCGGTGAAAGAATCGTTGCATAACGTAGTGAAGCATGCAAAAGCAACAGAAGTAATTGTGGAAGTGAAGGTGCATAAAAATATGACGATAATGATCAAGGACAATGGCAAAGGATTTGACCAGGAGAAGGTTAGATTATTTGGCAACGGCCTGAAGAATATCCAGAAGAGAATGATGTCTGTAGGCGGAAACGCTGATATCAGCTCAAACAACGGCACAATAGTTTTTCTCGATATCCCACTAAATTAACATACATTTGTTTTTAATAACATTTAAGTGTTATAATTTCCTTTAAAATGACTGTATATTCAAAGAAGAAGTCCCAGGATAATATGGATACTATCACCATTGCGATAGTGGAAGATAATCATGATATCCGCACGGCTATGGAATTGCTGATTAATGGTTCTGACGGTTATGCCTGTGTAGGGACATTCAACAATGCGGAAACTGCCGTGGAACAGATCCCCCAGCTGATGCCGAATGTAGTGTTGATGGATTTCAACCTGCCGGGTGGAATGAATGGTATTGAATGCATTGCACAGTTGAAGCGTGAGCATCCCGACATGCAGTTTATGATGCTGACAGTGTATGAAGATGATGACAAAATCTTTATGGCGCTGGAAGCAGGGGCAAGTGGTTATATTCTTAAGAAAACATCGCCAGGAGAATTACTGGAAGCCATCCGTGACTTATACGACGGCGGTTCCCCGATGAGCTCGCAGATAGCGAGGAGAGTGGTTGCATTTTTCCAGAAACAGGCGAAACCCAATCCTGCATTGGAGGCGCTGACTACGCGGGAAAAAGAGATCCTTGACCAGTTGTCCAAAGGATATCTGTATAAAGAAATTGCCAGCAACTTATTTATCAGCATTGAAACAGTAAGACGGCATGTGCATAACATTTATGAAAAATTACACGTGCGCAGCCGCACGGATGCCGTCAATAAATACTACAACAGGTAATTGATAATCAGGGATCTTACCGTTTCATACAACTATGAAGCAATAAGGTCCCTGATTATTTTTTTTAGCGTTGTCCTGTTTTCGGTTTGAACAACAGGTGCACAGTCAATACCACAGCAGCAATCAACAGACAGGCAAGTTTAAATACGAGACCAGTTTTCATAGGATAGGGATTATACGGTTAATAGATAATATGGTTAAGTTCCGAACATAACACTCCCTGATGGCTATTGCCAGGCTGATGTGACCAGTGATAGAATATTGTATAAAAGCCGTTTGCAGAAAAGAGATGATGTGATCATCGCATCATCTGCCACGAATCAAATTTCCGGATGAGGCGAAGGAATTTATTTCCAATGCTGTTATCCTGTTCTTTTTTAATAAAGTAGGTAGCTGCAATAGCGGCCAGAAAAACTGCAGTAAGCAGGAGTAGAAATAGTATTTTCATAAGGACATAGGTTAGGATATCTTAAAATAGTTGACTTATGTAAATATAAAGAAATTTTTGATATAAGGATTCAATCACATTATATTTTTTTATACCATTTTCATGTGATACTTCCCGAAAATCCCCAAAACTGTTCATTATCTCCCGGAAATATAAAATTTAACAGTCTTAATACATTGGTAACAAATAAAATAAGCATAGTGTATAACTTATACTTGGGATGATTCCCTGAATCCTTTATTTTTGCCAGCAATCCGATTTTGCTAAAAGATTTAGTATCCTTGCAAAACATTGGATGACCTTGTGAAACAATAGTATTTAGGAAATTATAATATATTATGGCAAATACGGACAAAACGGATAACAAAGATCTATTTGCTTCCTATACGGAAGACTCCATACGGTCGCTGGACTGGCGGGAGCATATCCGCCTGCGGCCTGGTATGTATATCGGTAAACTGGGAGATGGTTCCAGCATGGATGATGGTATTTACATCCTGCTTAAGGAAGTAACGGATAACTGTATTGACGAGCATACCATGGGTTTTGGTAAGCAGGTCGATATCAAGGTAACGGAACACCATGTTACAGTGCGCGATTTTGGCCGTGGTATTCCTTTGGGAAAAGTGGTGGACGTAGTGAGTAAGATCAATACCGGTGCTAAATACGACAGCAAGGCCTTTCAGAAATCGGTAGGTTTGAACGGGGTGGGTACCAAAGCAGTGAATGCTTTGTCCAGCTACTTCAAGGTAACATCTGTCCGCGACGGACGTATGAAGGCCGCCGAATTTGAGAGAGGAGTGCTTGTAAAGGAATATAAAGAAACTGCTACCACTGAACCTAACGGTACACAGGTTACATTTACGCCGGATGATACGGTATTTAAAAATTATCGTTTTATACCGGAATTCCTGGAGAACCAGATCTGGAACTATTGCTTCCTGAATGCGGGGCTTACCGTTAATTTCAACGGCAAGAAATACATTTCAAAGAATGGTTTGCTTGACCTGCTGCAGCGTAAAACGAACGAAGAGGATCTTCGTTATCCCATCATTCACCTGAAGGGAGAAGATATTGAAGTGGCTATTACCCATGAAAGCCAGTATGGGGAGGAGTATTATTCCTTTGTAAACGGGCAGCATACCACCCAGGGCGGTACGCACCTGGCGGCTTTCCGTGAAGCGTTTGTGAAAACGGTGCGCGACTTTTATAAGAAAGATTATGATGCTACTGATATCAGGGCCTCTATTTGTGCGGCCATATCCATCAGGGTACAGGAGCCGGTGTTTGAATCGCAAACCAAAACCAAGCTTGGCTCACAGGTAGTGTATGAAGGCGGACCGTCTGTAAAGGCGTTTGTACTGGAATTCCTTTCCAAACACCTGGACGATTACCTGCACCGCAACCCGGCCATTGCCGATGCGCTGAAGAAACGTATTGAGCAGAGTGAGCGTGAACGTAAAGAACTGGCCGGCATTAAGAAACTGGCCAATGAAAGAGCGAAGAAAGCCAATCTTCATAACAAGAAGCTGCGCGATTGCCGCCTGCACCTGAACGATGAGCTTACCGGTAAAGATAAAGCAGAACAGGAAGCCCGGCGACTGGATTCCACTATCTTTATTACAGAGGGTGATTCCGCCAGTGGTTCCATTACCAAGTCCCGCAATGTGGAAACACAGGCCGTGTTCAGCTTGCGTGGTAAACCACTGAACAGTTTTGGTCTTACTAAAAAAGTGGTATACGAAAATGAGGAGTTCAACCTGTTACAGCATGCGTTGAATATTGAAGACGGACTGGAAGGGCTGCGCTACAATAACATTGTAGTGGCTACCGATGCTGATGTGGATGGTATGCACATCCGTTTGCTGCTGCTTACTTTCTTCCTGCAATTCTTTCCTGACCTGGTAAAGAACGGTCACGTTTATATTCTTGAAACGCCGTTGTTCCGCGTACGCAACAAGCAGCAAACTATTTACTGCTATAATGAAGACGAGAAACAGAAGGCTGTAAAGAAGCTGGGCAGTAAACCGGAGATCACCCGCTTTAAAGGGTTGGGTGAAATTTCGCCGGAGGAGTTTGGCCGTTTTATCGGGGAAGACATCCGTATTGAGCCCATCATTTTATCAAAAGATATTCATATCCAGAAATTGCTGGAATACTATATGGGTAAGAATACCCAGACCCGCCAGGAGTTTATCATCAACAACCTGCGGTATGAAAAGGATTTAGTTGAAGAAACAGTATAGAAAGGCATATGGGCTTAATACACATTGTTTTTGGTCAGTCTTCAGTGCCGGTGTTGGCGGAAGCGGTAGCCATGGATGAGAAAATGAACGGAGAGATCCGCTGTTTTGAAGATGATTTGTCCGTTGGTCCGTTATTTATCCTGGACACCAAAGAAGGCCGTGCCGGCCGTCGCCTGTTCTGGCAGCAGCTGGCGGGTATTGAACCGGCAGCACCTGCAGAAGGGGAAGCTCCCGATGCAGCAGAAGCAGCCGGTGATCCTGATGATGCTGATCTTTTCAAATCCCTGAAAGCACAATTAAAGGAAGACCCCGAATTGGAAGTATGGATATGGGCCGGGCAAAACGCCCGCGATGTATGCGGGTATTACTGGCTGGTAAGTCAGCTGTACGACTTTGCAGGGCGTATCCATATAATTTACCTCAACAACCTGCCTTTCCTTAATGAGAAGGGCGCTGTGTTTTATCCTACTCATCTGCATCAGATATTGCCAAAGGAATTTCTGAAGGCGAAGAAACTGGCGCGACCCATTTCACTGGCGGAATATGAACTGGATGGTGATGAATGGCATCGGCTGATGAATGAGAATGCAGGTATCCGTTTACTAGAAGGTGGTAAGAAGATTAAGGGCGAGCCAACTTTGTTTTATGACAAGGAATTACTGGCACAGAGCGGAAAAGAGTTTGTAAAAGCCTGGAAGGTAGTACAGCAGGTAACCGGTAAACTGAAATATCCTGTAATGGACCAGTTCCTGGGCTGGAGATTGAAAGAGCTGATCCGTGAAGGTAAGCTGGAAAGCCGGGGCGATCTGAAAACCATTCGTGATTTTGAAGTGAAGCAACCGGGTGAAACCATTGAAAATCCAACAACCGTATGATAAAGGTAACGCCACTGGAGCTGATGGGCGCTGATGACCGCGGCAGTGGTTATTTCTGGGATTGCAACCGCACGGGTAATTTCCTGGTATGCTACCGGAATGCCGGAAGCAGCAGTGGGCAGCATTATCACGAAGGCAAAAGCGATCATAAAAACCCGGAGGTACTGTACCTGTTTACCGGCAAGGCTGCCATTCACTGGTGTGCATTAGATGGGCACGAAATAGTAACCACGGAAGTAACAGCGCCGGCAAGGGTAGAAGTGCCCGTGAATGTTTGGCATCAGCTGGTAGCCGTTACTGATTGCTGCTTTATAGAACTGAATTCCCTGGAGGATGTACAGAAAGACAGTGTACGTATATGGAGGGAGGATTTTGAAAAAATGATTAACGTAAAACCGTAAGTGTATTATACATGGATATGGAAAATAAAACATCAGACGAATCTCTGCACAATGTCATCCACGTGGGAGGCATGTATGAGAGCTGGTTCCTGGATTACGCCTCTTATGTAATCCTGGAGCGGGCGGTGCCCAGCGTGGAAGATGGGTTGAAGCCCGTACAGCGTCGTATCCTGCACGCCATGAAAGAAATGGACGATGGCCGCTATAATAAAGTGGCTAACGTGATCGGGCAAACGATGCAGTATCACCCGCATGGGGATGCTTCTATCAGTGATGCTATTGTTAACCTCGGACAAAAAGACCTCCTTATTGATACCCAGGGTAACTGGGGAGATGTAAGAACAGGCGATGATGCCGCAGCAGCCAGGTATATTGAGGCCCGCCTGTCGAAGTTTGCACTGGATGTAGCCTTTAACCCAAAAACCACTGCATGGCAGCTTAGTTACGATGGCCGTAAAAATGAGCCGCTGGCCCTGCCGATGAAATTCCCGCTGCTGCTTGCACAGGGAGCAGAAGGTATTGCCGTTGGTTTATCTACCAAAATATTACCACACAATTTTATAGAGCTGATAGACGCATCTATAAAATACCTGCGTGGCAAGAAGTTTGAGCTTTTTCCCGATTTCACCACCGGTGGCATGATCGATATTGCCAACTATAACGATGGTAAGCGTGGAGGTAAGGTAAGGGTACGCGCACATATTGAAGAGAAAGACAAAAAGACGCTGCTGATAAAGGATGTACCTTATGGTATCACCACCACGCAGCTGATGGAGTCTATCGTAAAAGCCAATGACAACGGTAAGATCAAGATCCGGAAAGTAGTGGACAATACCGCTGCGGAAGTGGAAATTGAAGTGCAGCTGGCGCCGGGTATTTCCCCGGATATTACGATAGATGCGTTATACGCATTCACCGACTGTGAAATATCCATTTCGCCCAATGCCTGTGTGATCGTAAATGATAAACCGCATTTCCTCACTGCATCAGATCTGCTGAAAGCTTCTACCGATTATACCAAAGACCTGCTGAAACAGGAACTGGAGATCAGGCTGGCGGAACTGCAGGAAAAATGGCACTATACCTCCCTGGAAAAGATCTTCTTTGAAAAAGGGATCTACAAGGAACTGGAGCAAAAGCATAAGGACTGGGAAACCGTACTGGACGCCATTGATAAAGGATTTACGCCGTATAAGAAACAACTGAAACGCGAGATCAGCCGCGAGGATATTGTGAAACTAACGGAGAAGCCAGTACGCCGTATTTACCGGCTGGATATCAATGAACTGAATGAACAGATCAAAGGTATTGATGCCGAGATCAAGGAAGTGAAGAACAACCTGGCCAACCTTACCGATTATACCGTTGCATATTACGACGGGCTGCTGAAGAAGTATGGTAAGGGCCGCGAGCGTAAAACCGAGATCAAAACATTTGATAATATCCAGGTAGCGCAGGTGGCAATTGCCAATACAAAAATATATGTGAACCGTGCAGATGGTTTCATAGGTACTTCCCTGAAGAAAGATGAATTTGTGGCAGATTGTTCGGACCTCGATAATATCATCGTTTTCCGCCGTGATGGTAAAATGCTGGTGACCAAGGTGGCCGACAAAACCTTTGTGGGCAAGGACATTATTCATGTGGACATTTTCCGCAAGAATGATGAGCGTACTACTTACAACATGATCTATGTAGAAGGTAAAACGGGAGTAAGCTATGCCAAGCGTTTCAATGTAACGGGTGTTACCCGCGATAAGGAATACGACCTGGCGCATAAGGGAGAGAAGAATTCCAAGGTGCATTACTTTTCCGCTAACCCTAACGGGGAAGCTGAAGTGGTAACCATCAAGCTGAGCCCGAACTGCAGTGCGCGTAACAAGGAGTTTGATATGGCCTTTGAAACCATTGCTATCAAAGGACGTAATTCCATGGGTAACGTGGTAACGAAATACCCAATCCGCAGCGTGAAGTTTAAAGAGAAAGGCGTATCCACCCTGGCAGGGCAGAAGATCTGGTATGATACAGAAACCGGCCGTTTGAATACGGAAGAGCGTGGGGTATATATCGGAGCCTTTGAAGGAGACGACAAGATCTTTGTTGCCTTTAAAAACGGTACCTATGAACTAACGAACTATGATCTTACGAACCGCTATGAGTCGAACGACGTAGTATATATTGAGAAGTTCAACCCGGAAAAGACCGTCACGGCCATTTACTTTGATGCCGATAAAAAGCAATTCAATGTAAAACGTTTCCGCATTGAAACGCAGACGTTGAATAATAAATTTAACTTCATCAAGGAGGGTGCGAATAACTACCTGGAAATGGTAACTACGCATACCCAGCCTGTTATCCTGCTGAAAACGGGTAAGAAACGCAGTCCGGAAGAAGAGGAAATCGATCTTTCCGAATTTGTGGAAGTAACCGGCTGGAAGGCGGTGGGAACAAGGATTGCAGGGGAGGACCTGATCAGCGCTGAGTTATTGTCTGAAGATGAGGATCCTGATCCAAATGAAGAAGGGCCCGCAAGTGCGCAGGGAGAATTATTCTAACTGCTTTGCAGAAAATATAAAGCGGATAGCGTTTTGCTATCCGCTTTTTTTGTTTTGTAAGATGATTATACTTTACCACCCAGGTTCCTGATCAACTTTTCCAGGAAGTTGATAGCGGTAAGATATTCTTCTTCTGAGATGCCTTCCATTATCTTTTCGCGGTTTTTCAACTGGAGGGCTTCAATAGCTGCATACTCCTGTTTGCCGGTATCCGTAAACGAATAAAGATCGTTTGTGTGGCAGATCCAGTTACGGGTGAGCAGTGCTTCCAGTACTTCGTCCAGTTCCGCTATGGTGAGGAACCGGCTTACCTGGTGGTAGTAGAGTTCTTTGCTGATCTTCCCGTGTGCATCTATATTTTTCAATACCTGCCAGTGAAACCTGTTGATGCCAAAGGATTCAAAAGCTATGTTGGTGAAATGGGTGATCAGGCAGTCGGCCTCCTTCAGGTACCAGCCGATAGGAAGCTTTTCCATTATTCCGGATTGCATAAGTTTGTTGTTTTAAGCTTTGATGGGGGTGGTTACCTCCACCATAAAGGTGTCAAAAGTGAAATAAAAGCCGAAGGTTTTGCGCATGATCTGCGGCGCCTGTTCCGGTTCGATACCCCCGTTTTTCAATCGGTCCCACATTGTTTTTACGGCTGTTTCATCTTCCAGGTAAAATCCTATATGAAAAACATCCGGGTAAGTATGATTTTCACTCTCATTCATACGCTGGTTCATCAGCACCAGGATAAATCCATCGGAACCGTTTAAAACGGATAGGGTATCGTTCAGCTTTGGGTCGTTGCAGGTAAAGCCGAAATAGGTTTCGAATAATGCACGGGTTGCCGGCACATCTTTTACGCTGAGGTTTAAGTGATTGAGTTGCATTATAGTGTAGTGAGTAAATGAATGTTCGCTCTTTTATAGTGCAAATATAGGAGAATGATTGTTCTTTTAAAGAATTTTTTTTTTGCCGGGAAGGGAAATTTTGCGAAGGTTGTCTGACTCAGGATTATGATGATTTAGCTGATTACGCTGATTTTGTCTTTGGGATTTTTTGGGGGATTTGGGAGATAGCAGTGAAGATCGCCGGGAATGTTGTCTGACTCAGGATTATGATATTTTTGCTGATTACACTGATTTTGTGTTTTGGATTTTTTAGAGATTAGGGGAGATCTACGCAATCCTATTCGCTTTTATCTCCCTCAATTATCTCAAATTCTAAAAAATAAAATCAGTGTAATCAGCGTGATCATCATAATCAGTGTTCCAAGACAATTTCCCGCCGACTAAATACTATCCCGTATGAAATGAGGATCATTCCCCGGTTCCAGGGGAATATAGATCCGTTCCCATTCGTTGCCATCCGTTACTTCCCAGGTATGACCGGGGCCGCTGGTGTCCTCTGCCAAGAGGATAATGCCGGGTTCCAGGATAAAGGTATCGCCATTGGTGACGGTGAATTTCAGCCGGCCTTTCAGCGTTACCACAAACTGCCGCCGTGGAGCCGGGTGGGGAATATTTTCGAGATCACCCGTGCCCGTCTGGCAAAAGAAGTAGTTTGCTTCAATTTTGTTCCGGGTCTGGATCTTACCGGTTTCAAAAGAGCAGTCTGTTTCATTGGTATTGAATAGTCTTATAGCCCTGATAAATGTTGATTCGTTATCCGTTGCTGCCATGTGATGGGTTTATTGTTTTTTCTTTGCCGGTTTCTTTGGTGCTTCCTGTTGAAAATCTTCTGCTGATTTGGGCTGGGTCATGCTTTTCTTCTTCTGGTCCAGCGGTTGCGGTGTGGGAGCGCCTTTCCCAAGAGGGATGGCATCATGGAAAATTTTATTGACGTGCATCCACTTACCCGCCTGCCATTTAAAGCCTTCGTAGTCCATATCGGTTACGTAGGTGAATTTTTTCATGGGCTCATTGGTTTCAGAGATGAGGTGGTCGAACACGATCATATCTAATTCCTTATTGTAATTGAGCGTGGCAGTGCTTTCTTTTTTGTATTCAATGATAAAGCGGTTGCGGGTAGGTTTGGGAGTGCTGTCTTCTGCAAAACTGAAAAATGGCCCGCCCAGTACAGGAACACCGTTTTTAAAAGTCAGCATTTCCACTATTTTCTTCTGGCTGCGGGGATTGTTGGCATCCCAGCCAAAGAGGGTATAATATTCCTTATTGAAGTAATGCCGGTGAACGATGTTATAATACAGGCAACCGAACCAGGATTTATTATCGCTGATGGTATCGGTATTGGTCATATAATCGGAGGCGTCGAACAGGGGGAAGAGCTTGAGCTGTCCGTCGGCGGTATTCATCTGTATAGCACCATAATGCCGGTAGAAGCCATTTTCACGTTCCAGGGCCCAGGTAAAGATCCGGAAGGCGCTATCCTGGGGATACTGGATAGATATTGTTTTCAGGGAATCGAACCTGAAGCGGAAAGAGTATTTTGTTTTCAGGGTTCTTACCAGCAGGGGGATAAATGCTTCAGTAGCGCGTTGCCGGCCATCGTCGCCTTTCCCGTTGAAGATATCTTCGCTGAGTGCCTGTAGCGTGTCCTGGTTAAGGAGCAGCTGTTTCATTCCAGCCGCGTCCGGCTGCTGGGCGAGCGCCAGCAGGGAGGTAATGACCAGGAGCAGTGACAGTAATGGTTTTTTTGCCATATCTATTATACGGTTGCAGCTTATAATTATTGTACAGCCTGTGCAAACTGCAGCAGGTTTTGATATCGCTGATCGATCAGTGGGTGGGGGAACGGCGTTTCAGGCCGGGTAGAGGGGATGAATACGGTTTGCATGCCCAGGCTTTTCCCGAACTGCATATCGCTTAAGGTATTGCCTACCATCACGGAAGTAGTGAAATCAATAGCGGGGAAATCCTGCTTAGCCTGTAACCCCATGCCAGTGGCCGGTTTGCGGCATGGGCTGCTGCTGTCTACATCGGGACAAAAATAAATAGCGTCAATTTTGCCGCCGTTCCTTTCAATTTGCTGCCGCATTTGAGCATGAATTTCCTGTAATCCTTCGGTAGTGAGCAGTCCCCGGCCGATACAACGCTGGTTGGTGATCACAATAATGCGCTCGAAGCGTTTTGCGAGTATGGGCATAGCTGATAACACGCCTTCGCTGAAGTGGAACATATCCGGTCGGAGTACGTACCCGTCGCGGATCTCATCGTTGATTACACCGTCTCTGTCGAGGAATAGGGTCATGATACCAATACTTTTTTTGCTGCTTCGTAATCTTCCGGGATCCCGATATCAATGAAATATGTGTTGCTGATATAGCCGTATAATTTCCCTGCCTGTGCGCCAGGCTCCAGTACTTCTTTTTCAAAGGAAAATTTCTCCGGGAGTGGCAGGCTTTGGAGGAATCCTGCGGAGGTCCGGTAAATACCTCCATTGATCAGTCCTTCTTCCATGAATTTCTTTTCATGAAAATGGGTGATCTGCTGGTGCTCATCCAGTTGTATGCTGCCGTAGCGGTCGAACTGTTGCATGGGTTTCAGAGCCAGCGACAGGGGGCTTTGATGCGATTGGTGGAAATTATTGAAAGCCGCCAGGTTTACATCAAAATAGGTATCGCCGTTAACGATGAAAATTTCGTTGCCTTTCACTGCCTGTAAGGCGTTGATGATACCCCCGCCGGTGCCCAGTGGTTCCTGTTCCACGGTAAAGGATACACGTAAAGGGAGCGATGTGTTGTTGCACCAGCTGATCACCTGTTCAGACAGATAACCGAGCGATAGCACTGCATGTTGAATGCCTTGTTTGTGCAGGTATTGCAACAGGTAATATAAAAAGGGATGCGGCCCCAGCGGAGCCATGCATTTGGGCTTGTCGGCCACTACGCTTCTGAGCCGGGTTCCGAGGCCCCCGGCGAGTACGATACATTCTCCCGTCATGCGCCAAACAGGTTGTTTTCCACTATTTCGCAAATAATATGTCCTACGGTGATATGCGCCTCCTGTATACGCGGTGTATCAGCAGAAGGGATATTGATCAGGTAGTCGCTTCCCTCTTTCATTTTTCCACCGGTACTGCCGGTCATGCTTACCACTATCATTCCCTGTTCCTTTGCCACTTTCATGGCTTCCAGTATATTGGCCGAATTACCGGAGGTAGAAATGCCTACCAGCACATCGCCTTCACGGCCAATACCTTTCAGGATGCGGGCGTATACCTGGTCGTACCCATAGTCGTTGCCCACGGCCGTCATATAAGAAGTATTGCAATGCAGGGCTTCCGCATACAGCGGCATACGGTCTTTATAAAACCGGCCGGAAAATTCTGCGGCCAGGTGTTGCGCATCTGCTGCGCTGCCGCCGTTACCGCAAAAAAGGATTTTATGATCGGTTTGAAGGCTGTGCGTAATCGCTTCCGCTACCAGTTTGATGGTATTTAGCAACGGCTCATCCTGGCAAATGGCTTCCTTCACAGTGATGCTTTCCCGGATCTTATTGGCAATGAATTGTTTCATCAGCAGAAATTTTTGATTTGTTAAACCTTAAATGCTCCACGTTTGAATGCCGTGATTGGTAAAGGTATATCGTTTTACATCTCCGCCAAAACCGCTAAGTGCATCTACCACGGCAAAGCGGGTATTTTTCGGGCAATAGAAGATCATGAACCCGCCTCCGCCTGCACCTGAAATTTTACCACCGCTGGCGCCGGCTTTGCGGGCTGCTTCGTAAATTTCATCGAGCTGGGGATTGGTAATGCCATGGGCCATCTTCTTTTTATTTTCAAAGCCATAGTTCAGGATCTCACCGATCTTATCGATAGTCCCCCGCAGCAGTGCTTCTTTCATCATTATTGCCTGCTCTTTCAGCTGGTGCATGGCTTCTATGGAATCATCTTTTTTATCCGTAACATTTTTTTGTTGTTCTGAGATGATGGTGGAAGATAAACGGCTGGTAGAAGTATAAAACAATACCAGGTTATTTTCCAGTTCGTGGAGGTTTACTTCTTTGATGCGCAGCGGGTTTACAATCACCTTATCGCCTTTATAAAACTCCATGAAGTTAACGCCTCCGAAGGTAGCCGCGTATTGGTCCTGTTTACCACCGGCCTGGTTCAGGTCTTCCCGTTCAATAGAATAGGCGAGATGGGCCAGGTCGTATTCTCCCAGTGGCAGCTTCAGCCATTCCGCAAATGCGCCCAGCACGGCCACCACGAGGGTGGAAGAGGTGCCGAGGCCGGAGCCGGCAGGTGCATCTACAAAGGTGGTAAGTTTAAAACCGGTAGCCGGTAAGGAGCCATAATCTTTTTGCACGCGGTTGATCACGCCTTTCAGGATATCCAGTTTACCGTCTAACGGCAAAGGGTATACGGCATCGTAGGTGGCTGTTTCCCTTCTGTCGGCGCAATCGAACACCACCTGCCCATTTTGCAGGGGCTCTATGGATGCGCGTGCATAGAGGGAGATAGTGGCGTTGAGGATGGCGCCACCATATAAATCCGAATATGGACTTACATCTGTGCCACCACCGGCAAGGCCTATACGTAAAGGTGCTTTGCTTCTGTAAATCATGCTGCTTTGTTTTAAGCAGGAGGTTGAAAGCAGAAAGCTATTGAAGCGACTAACAGTGTTAAACAATATCTACAATTATCAATCGCTTCAATAGCTTTCTGCTTTCTGCTTTCAACCTTCTGCTGCTAAAATATGAATTTCTTTTGCCAGTCGCGCCCAGGAATACTGCAGTTTTTCTTTCCGGAGGGCTTCCACCATATCAGCTTCGCGGTTCTCCACGAAGTATTTTTCGATGGCGGCGGCAATAGATGCCGGGTCCGGTTCTGCCTGGAAACCCACTATGCCATCGGGCACCATTTCCACGAGGCCGCCCACATTGGTTACCACCATGGGTTTTTCAAAGTGGTAAGCGATCTGCGAAATGCCGCTTTGGGTGGCGCTTTTATAGGGTTGTACCACCAGGTCGGCGGCACAGAAATAATTCTTAACGGCTTCGTTGGGAATGAAATCGGTATGCATCAGCACCCGGTCGCCCAGTTGTAATTTATTCAGCAGGTCCAGGTAAGGCGTGGCATCTTCATAGTATTCTCCGGCTACAATGGCATGAACATCCAGCTTTTTCAGTCTTTCGTCTGCCATTGCCTGCAACAGCAGGTCCAGCCCCTTATACTGGCGGATAAAGCCAAAGAAGAGAATGTATTTTTTGCCCGGGATAAGTTTCAGCTGTGCACGGGCTTCTTCTTTGGAGATAAGGGCGCCGTAGTTATCGTAAATAGGGTGGGGAATGAGCGATGCCTTTTTTACCGGTTCAAATACCCGCAGGTCGTTGAGCACCGACTGGCTCATGGCAATAAAAGCATCTACCGGTTTCAGGAAATACTTTGTAAAGGCCACATCCCCGGGTCTTTTTTCATGGGGTACCACGTTATCGAGCACGGCAATTACCCTGGTATGTTTACGCTTGCCCAGTCGCAGGAGAGAACCTAATGCAGGCCCCATAATAGGCAACCAGTATTTAGTGATGATGATATCGGGGTTCATTTTCCGGATCTTCCGTCCTGTAATTAACCAATTCAGTGGATTTACGGAATTGATCAGCCGTTTGATGCGCAGATGCGCCGGAGCGGGATCTGTAGAGAACTGGCTTTTCCCCGGAAAAAAGAGTTTGGGGTACTGGATGGTAAAGGTCCATATTTCCACGTCGTCTGTTTGCTGGAGCTCTTCTGCCAGTCGCTCGTTATAAGCAGCCAGCCCACCCCGGAAAGGGTAGGCTGTTCCCAGAATAAGTATTTTCTTTTTGTTAGCCATAGATTAGATACGAAATGTGAAGGAGAGGATCAGTGTCTGCGGTTGTGTTGGTGCGATAACTGCCATTCCTCCTCCGTAACATTGCTGGTATGGTCCATCCGTTCTTCCACCAGGTAGGAGTTGCGTTCGGTGGCATTACGTGTTACCAGCTCGCCGATAAAACCGGTGAGGAATAACTGTGAACCGATGATCATACAAAGCAGCCCGAAATAGAACAGGGGCCTGTCTGTCATGTTTACCTTGTCAAAGAATATTTTCGCCAGCGCCAGGTAAGCGGCTACTACAAAACCCACGAAGAAAGAGAGAGACCCAAGTGCGCCGAACAGGTGCATGGGGCGTTTACCAAATTTACCGATGAACATAATGGTGGCCAGATCCAGGAAACCGTTGATAAAACGTTCCAGTCCGAATTTGGTGACGCCGTATTTACGGGCGCGGTGCTCCACTACTTTTTCCCCTATTTTACGGAAGCCGTTCCATTTTGCAATAACAGGAATATAGCGGTGCATTTCGCCGTATACTTCTATTGATTTCACTACTTTTTTACGATAGGCTTTTAGACCGCAGTTCATATCGTGCAGTTTTACGCCGCTCATGCGGGTAGTAGTATAGTTGTATAATTTTGAAGGAATGTTTTTGGTAAAAGTATTATCGTAACGTTTCTTTTTCCATCCGCTCACCAGGTCGAAGCCTTCCTCCACGATCATGCGGTAGAGCTCCGGTATTTCGTCGGGGCTATCCTGCAGGTCTGCGTCCATGGTGATTACCACATCGCCCTGTGCCGCATTGAAGCCTTCGTTGAGGGCGGCCGACTTACCGTAGTTGCGCTGGAACTTGATCCCTTTGATAAGAGGGTTCTGCGCAGCCAGTTGTTGTATAACAGCCCAGGAGTCGTCGGTACTGCCATCATCTACCATCCATACCTCGTAGGTAAAGTGGTGGGCATTCATCACTCTTTCGATCCATGCGGCAAGTTCCGGTAAGGATTCTTCTTCGTTTTTTAAAGGAACGATTACGGATATGTTCATCTTTATAGAATAGTATTATTGTAGTGGTCTTTCAACTGGTTTTTTGCGAATGATCAGTGAAATGATCGCTGCTATCGCAAAATAGAATATTATTCCTTTCAGGAAGTCCATGAATGATTTTTTAATCCCGACGTTGAAGTCGGTTTTACTTAATTCATCCAGCTGTTTATCAATTTCTTCCTGTGGTGCTTTGAATCTGTGCATCCATTTTTCTGTAGATTCCAGCAGATTATCTTTCAATGCATCCACGAGCTTCGGATCAATATATTTATAGAGCACATACTGGTAAACAGTAAGGATAGCCGTTCCGATGATAAACGTTGTAAATATAGGTTTCAGTGCTTCTTTGAAACTGATATATCCTCCCTGTTGTTTTTTTACCTCAAGGCCGGCGAATATGGCAATGACAATAAAAACGGCCAGCTGCAATACGCTGTTCCACCAGGAAAACAATACAGATGGTCCGGCGATGTAGGTGATAACATTCAGGAATATCAGTGATATACCGCCCACTACGCCCCATAACAGGCCCGGGTTAGAACTTTTCTGCATATAGGTTAATTATTTATATGAAAAACAGGTCCATTCACTGTGGCATGTACTTTCCCCTTCAGTTGCTCGCCAATATACGCTGAATTTTTGGACCGGGAAGCGATGTGGGCTTTAGTGAACTGCCAGCTGGTTTCCGGGTCGAACACAGTAAGGTTGGCTGCGGCGCCTTCCTGCAGGGCAGGTTGCGGCAGGCCGAATATTTTTCTCGGGTGGGTAGTAAGCATATTGATCAGCTGTTCCAGCGGGAGCTGTGGCAGGTATTGCCGTAACACGCCGAAAGCGCTTTCCAGGCCGATCATTCCATTTTTTGCGTATTCAAATTCCACCTGCTTGGCGTCCCAGTCCTGTGGTATATGATGTGTAGCGATGCAGTCGATAGTGCCGTGTAAAACTGCTTCCTGCAGGGCTTTTACATCGTCTGCACTGCGCAGCGGCGGGTTTACCTTCAGGTGGGTATCGTAATTAATGAGTTGTGCATCTGTTAATGAGAGATGGTAAGGCGTTACAGAGCAGGTAACTTTGATACCATCAGCTTTTGCCGCAGCGATCAGCTCCACTGATTTGCGGGTACTGATGCCGGTAAAGTGGATCCGTGAATCAGTGTATTTGGCCAGTTCCAGGTCGCGCTGAATAATCAGTTCTTCCGCCAGGGCGGGTTTACCGGGCATTCCCAGCTGCGTGGAATAGATGCCTTCGTGCATCAGTCCATGCGCAGAAATGCTTTGATCGTCCGGCAGTTGTATGAGGGTACCGTCGAATGCCTTGATGTATTGCAGGGCTTTGAGCATTAGGCCGGGTGATTGTAAAGCTTTGAAGCCATCAGAGAATGCAATGGCCCCTGCCTGCTGCATTTCATACATTTCTGCAAGGCCGGCGCCTTCCAGGTTTTTGGTGGCTGCGCCAATTGGCAATACCGTGGCTGCCGAATGACGGGACCTGCTCAGCACGTATTCGATTTGCGGTTTGGTATGCAGGGCGGGCTGGGTATTGGGTACTATCATTACGGTGGTGAATCCGCCGGTGGCAGCAGCCCTGATGCCGCTTTGCAGGTCTTCTTTATGTTCCTGGCCGGGATCGCAGAAATGAGCGAAAACATCCATCCAGCCGGCGGAAACATGCAGGTTGTTACCTGAAATGACCGTTGCCCGGGCATCTTCGAGGTTATTGCCAACCTGCTGAATGATCCCGTTCTGGATAGAAATGTCTTTTTGCTGCCCGTGCAAAGGTGAAGAAGGCGCTATGATCTTAACGTTCTTGAGTAGTATGTGCATGCTTTACGTTCTATAACCGGTCCTAAAATACAGGGGCAAATGTAACATAAAACTGTTAATTGTTGAAGACGCCGCGCCCCTGCTTTCCGGGAGCGTTGTTCAGGTTGGTATGATAATTGAAAATGCAGGGGTAGCAGATCAAAATTACTACTGATGATTGACTATCTTTCTAACCTCGTAGCCCGGATATGCGACCGCTCAGATCAATTGCATAACGGCCAGACAACCAGCTGGCAGGCCCTTCGCGAAGCAGAACAACTCGCTAATCACGCTTATATACCCCTACTTTATCAATACATTGAGCAGGAGCCCGACAAAGATAAGCGCCGTGCCGCCTGTTTTATTATCACTCAACTTTCCAGGAATACCAACGATCCCGAAGTAATACGTTTTTTGCTGGACAGGATAAGGATAGAGCAGGATGCAGATATGATCACTGCCATGCAGCAGGATCTCGAACGCGGACTGGCCATACCGGGTTATATTAACCTGGAACCCTTGTTTAACAATACCCTTTCACTTAACAATAATATACGCAGGTCGGCGCTCCTGGCCCTGAGAGGCACCCGTCATCCTTCCGTGGAAGACTGGGCCCTGAACCTGCTCAAGCGCACCGTAAATGAATATGATATCTATTATATCACCCTGCTGCTCCATAAAGTAGGTACCCAGAAAAGTGTGCCCGCACTGCGCAGGCTCCTGGAATATCACCGGCAGGATGTAAAAAGCCTGGCCTTTGCGGCTATCGCGGATATTGAAAAAGAGAAGGAAGCAATGTTTTATACCCGCTGCCTGATGCGGGGACAACTGAAGTTTGAAGCGATGGAGGCTATTTATAAGTATGCCGACGAAAACGCTATCCAGGCAGTAACTGCGCGTATTACCGAATTGTTATCAAAAAGACGTAGTAACGCCAGGATGACCATAGAAACCGTCAAGAACGGGTTTACAGACCTGATGCTGGGCATGGAATTCCTGTTCCGTTTCCGCACGGTGAAAGCAGATGTGAAAAAAACATTCTCCTGGATCACAGAAAAAAGGGCCGATTACCTGCTACCCGAAGAAAGGGAATGGGTGAAAAAACATCTTGTGAGCGCTTAACGGGTAAAACCTTAATTTAGCTCTCCAAAAAGAAGGATGAAGAAAGCTTTCCTATTGCTTTTGACAGGATGGATAACGGGCGGGCTGCAATACACCTATGCACAGCAACGTCAGTATACAATGGCCGAAGCCACCAATGGTCTCCGCCAACAGCTGGCTCCTGAACGGCTAAAACAGTTTGAATGGATTCCAGGCG
Organism: Chitinophaga sp. OAE865; assembly: GCF_040546735.1. Taxonomy (NCBI): domain Bacteria; kingdom Pseudomonadati; phylum Bacteroidota; class Chitinophagia; order Chitinophagales; family Chitinophagaceae; genus Chitinophaga; species Chitinophaga sp. OAE865. The sequence goes on from NZ_JBEPOF010000001.1 coordinate 3,601,061, forward strand.
AAAATGCCTACACAAGGGTATTATCTGAAAAAGATAATTATGTCTGGATAAAAGTGACCCTTCCCGCCGGCAAAACTGATACCCTGCTTACACTGGCTCGCCTCAACGAACAATTATTTTCTTCCAGGCCATTGAGAGGCATACCTCCGCTTCAATGGATCTCCGCTACCAACGCCTGGTTTGCCATTGGCAATACACTTTATAAAGGACAACTGCAAAATGGGCGCATGCTGTTCAGCCAATGGTGTGAATTACCGGAGGACGCAGAAAATGTAACCGTGAGCCCCAAGGGCGGGCAGATTGCCTGGACCGAAAAAAACAACCTTTTTATCCGTACTGCTGAAGGCAATGTGCAGGCCGTTACCAACGACGCCGATATCAATATTGTGAATGGAAAAAGCGTTCACCGCGAGGAATTTGGCATCGATAAAGGTATTTTCTTCTCCCCGAAGGGCGATCAGCTGGCCTTTTATCGCATGGATCAGCGGATGGTAGATGATTATCCTGTTATCGACTGGTCGGTAACCCCTGCGCGTAATACCAATATCAAATACCCGATGGCAGGTGGTAAATCCCACGAAGTAACACTCGGTATTTATCAGCCATCTACCCAAAAAACTATTTTCCTGAAAACCGGCGGACCGGCAGATCATTATCTCACCTGTGTTACATGGGCCCCCGATCAGCAATCCGTATATATAGCGCTGCTGAACCGCGAACAGGATCATTTATGGCTGAACCAATACAGCGCCGTTACCGGTGAACTGGTAAAAACGCTGTTTGAAGAAACAGATCCAAAATATGTACATCCTACTCACCCGCTGACTTTTATTCCCGGCACACCAGACCAGTTTATCTGGTGGAGCGAAAAAAGCGGCTATAATCATCTCTATCTCTATAATACGAAGGGGGAGCAGCTGCGGCAGATCACCGCAGGTAATTGGGTGGTGAATGAAATAACAGGTTTTAATACGAAGAAGAATGAGATCATCTTTACGGCTTCCAAAGAAAGCCCGATGGAAAAGCATCTCTATAAGACCAGCTATAAACAGAAAACGTCAGATCTTACCCGGCTGGATAAAGCCGCAGGGTGGCACGATGCACAAGCCAGTGAAGATGGCAGTTATGTGCTGGATGCTTACAGTTCCGGCACCACACCTTATATGGCAGGAATAACTGCTACCAATGGTAAGTTTGAACAAAATATAATCACTGCGGCCGACCCGCTGAAAGATTTCCTGCGCCCGCAGATCAGGCAGGTAACCCTGAAAGCAGACGATGGCACGCCTTTATATGGTAAACTGATCCTGCCGGTGAATTTTGATTCCCACCAAAACCTACCCGGTGATCGTATACCTGTATAACGGTCCTAACGTACAACTGATCCGCAATACTTACCCTTACAGCGGCAACCTTTGGTATGAATACATGGCGCAACATGGTTATGTGATTTTTACCATGGATGGACGGGGTAGTGATAACCGTGGAAAAGCATTTGAACAGGCTACTTTCAGACAGCTGGGCACCGTGGAAATGAACGACCAGCTACAGGGAGTGGCTTATCTGAAATCGTTGCCATATATTAACCAGCAGAAAATGGGTGTACACGGATGGAGCTTCGGTGGTTTCATGACCACATCGCTGATGCTGCGTCATCCGGGAGTGTTCCAGGCTGCAGTGGCCGGGGGACCGGTGATCGACTGGAGCATGTATGAAGTGATGTATACCGAACGTTATATGGATACGCCGCAGGAGAACCCGGAGGGCTATGCTAACTCCAACCTGCTTACACAAACGAAACATCTGCAGGGAAAACTGATGCTGATACATGGCACCAACGATGACGTTGTGGTTTGGCAGCATTCGCTGAAGTTCCTGAAAGCTTGCGTAGACAATGAAGTACAGGTAGATTATTTTGTTTACCCCGGGCATTTACATAATGTTTTGGGAAAAGACAGGGTTCACCTGATGCAGAAGATCACTGATTATTTTGACGCGAACCTGAAATAAATTTTTTCATTTTTGAGTAAAGCGAAGATCATAGCTATGATCTTCGCTTTACTGTTTTATACGGAGGAGGTATTGAACAGATGGGTGTTGCAACAATGATCAAAACAGCTGAAAACAGGCGTTACGCAAACGCTTGCGCGGATAACGCAAGCGTTTGCGTATATGGAATTCCAAAAAAATCATGTAGAATCGTTGTAGCAATTAATCAGAAAGTGAACTAAGCTGGAAAAGCAGCAATTATAGACAGCGAACAATGAAGTCGAGTAACCTGCCACGGTGAACAGCTGTGGCAAGGTTATCGATAAGATAATACCTCACCGGTGATGTATCACCAGCTGCGACTCCATGATAGTGCGTTGATAATCATTCAAGGCATGTTCCCCGTTCAGGAGTGACAATAACATATTAGTAGCCGCCTGGCCCTGTTCATAAGGGAACTGCTCCACAGATGCAGCAGGGGGGAAGGCCGTATACCCGCTTACCGGTGTATTGGCGTAAGATACAAAAGTTATATCCTTATTTATTTCCAATTTTTGTTTCAGGGCATATTGTACGGCATCCATGGCTACATAGTCGTTGAAAGTAACGATAGCGGTTACCTTTCTTTTGAGCGACAACAGGTATTGCATGGCTTGTTCCGTACCGGCGGTAGTGAGGTCGGCATTGACGATCATTTTGGGATCGTATTTCAGGCGGTGTTTCTGCAGCGCCCTGATATAGCCGGTAGCCCTTTCTTTGCTGGCCACCATGGTTTCGGGGCCGTTGATCATACCAATTACGCGGTGGCCTTGCTTCAGCAGGAAATCTACTGCCTGCACGGTGCCCGATTCCAGGTTAATAGACACTGAATGCATATTCGGAAGGGCGGGAATACGGTCAAAGAAAACTACCGGGATGCGCGCCTGTTGCAGCATTTCAAAATGTTCATAGTTGCTGGTATTTTTCCCGATAGATACAATACAGCCATCCACCCGGTGCTGTTTCATGCTCTGGATGATCTGTTTTTCACGGGCCTCATCGTCGTGCGACTGACCCAGCAATACAGTGTAGTTATTGCTGTATGCGGTGTCTTCAATACCACTGATAGCGCTGGCAAAAAATGCTTCCGACAGTTCCGGTAAAAGGATGCCTATAGTAAATGTTTTACCCTGCTGGAAGTAGATCGCCGTTTGGTTGCGCTCATAATTCAGCTCCGCAGCCAGTTCCTTTACCCTGGTTTTGGTTCTTAATCCAATACTGTGATGATCATGTAATGCCCGTGATACTGTAGATACAGAGATGTTTAGCCTTTTTGCAATTTCCTTTATTGTTGGTTGACCCGAAGAAACCACCTTTCTCATACATTTCAGCAATTAATAGAAAATAGATACAGCGTATACTCTGCCGGACAAGTTACTTAGATATTGGAAAACATTAACTTTTTTTTATGAATAAGGCTTCTTGTAAGACAACGGCTATAATATTTTATATGTGTCAACATCTATCCTCTTGTGAATTCTAACAATGTTCTAACGGACTGAGGGGGGCTTCGGCCTGCTATTTGCTATGGAGGGGTTGCTTTCCCATTGTATCCCCCACTGTTTATATATGCTTAATTATTAGATTATTAAAAAGTGTAATTTTATGAAAATAGCACAATTAGCCTTGCCGGTAGCTTTAGTAACCATTTTTGCTTCCTGTTCTGCTCCCCGGAAATTAAGGGAGTCGCAGGCGAGGAATGCGCAACTCGATAGCCTTTACCGGGCTACATACGGTAAGTTGAGAACCTGTGAAGAAGATGCTGCCCGTGCCGCTGCCTCTTACAAAGAAAAAGTGACGAATTTAACCGAGCAACAGGAGCAACTGAAAACCAATAACTCCCAGATGCTGGATCACCTGAAAGAATTATCCGTTATCTCCAACTCCCAGGCTGAAAGTATCAAGAAATCGCTGGATAACATCGGCGCTAAAGACGCCTATATTAAAGACCTGCAATCTGCCATTGCCCGTAAAGACTCTCTGAATATGCAGCTGGTAATGAACCTGAAGGGCGCTATTGGCAATATGGATGATAAAGACATTAATATTAAAGTGGATAAAGGCGTAGTATATATAGATATCTCCGATAAACTGCTGTTTAAAAGCGGTAGTTATGAAATCAATGAAAGAGCCAAAGAGGTACTGGGTAAAGTGGCCAAGGTGCTGATTGCCCAACCGGATATTGAGTTTATGGTGGAGGGGCATACCGACAATGTGCCTTACCGTCCGAATGTATTGCTCGACAACTGGGATCTGAGCGTGAAGAGAGCTACCTCTGTGGTTCGTGTGCTTCAGAACCAGTATAATATTCCCCCAGCCCGTATGACTGCCGCCGGCCGGAGCGAGTACCTGCCAATAGCTTCCAATGATACCGCAGAAGGTAAGGCAGCGAATCGCAGAACAAGGATCGTGATATTACCACAGCTGGATCAGTTTTTCAAATTACTGGAAAAACCGGCGAATTAAGCTGGTTTTGCCTGACGCGGATTTTGTCTGACTCAGGATTATGATGATTTTGCTGATTTTTTTATAAAATAATAAGGGAGATAAAAACGGTGGTCCATCCGCTTTTATCTCCCTTATCTGTTATTAAACAATCGTAAAAAAGTAATCAGCAAAATCATCATAATCCTGAGTCAGACAAAATCCGCGTCAGACAAAATCCGCATATCGGCGAAGGCGATCAAAGCTTACTTTTTTTACCAAAGAAGTAAGAAAGGCTCAACATATAATACTGTGTAAGAACGGCATTGCGCTGCTGTTCTATATAGGTAGGCGATTGCATGGTGAGCAGCGATTGATTTTGCCTGGTGAGATCATAGGCGTAAAGTTTCGCCTGGAAGCTTTTGTTTTTCCCGAAAGTTTTAGCCACCCAGCTGTTGAGCACCACGAACTGCTGGTGCTGGCTGGTGTTGTTAAAATAAAGAACAGCGCTGCCGATACTGATATCTGCCGGAAGAAAAGCATTCGCGGAGAGAGATACATTATACATCAGGTAATCGCTGTGTTTATTATCCTGGATAGCATAAACGCTGCTGATGTATAGCATGCTTACAAATCCTTCCAGTTCAAGCACTTTTTTATACATCCAGGAGCTGTTCAGCATTTGAGTGACCGTCAGATCACTGGTGCGGTTTTTTTCCTGGTTGATAAACGAATTACTGCGGTTGAAATAATAGGACAGGGAATAGTTGACCGTTACCGCAGGTTTGTTAAACCGTTTGCCTATTGAAAAGTCCTGATTGATACTGAAGTTGCCTTCTGTATTTACAGGTTTACTGATCTGCCGCCCGGCGGAATCAGAGTAAACCGATTGTGAAATGGCATTATTGGGCAGGTCGCCGCCGATGCTGGTACTGAAGGTAATTCCCGTTACGCTGAATGAACGGTAACCAAAAGACGCGGAGTTATAAATAGATGGCTTCAGATCCGGGTTGCCAAGTTGTATATATAAAGGGTTCCGGGTGGATACTACCGGCAGGTACACACTTGGCGGAGGGATACGTGTTTCCCTGTTAATTCTCAGATCCAGGCTTTTGTAATTATCAATTTTATAGGAAAAGGAGAGGTTGGGCGACAGGTAATTTATTTTTTGCAGGAAATTGTTTCCGTTAGTGAAGTTATTGCTTTTAGAATCGGTGATGTTATAGGCAATATTCAGCTGGCCCTGTATTTTTGTTTTATTAAGAAAGATACCGGTACCTATCGATTGCTCAGTGATCTCATTTTTAAACCGGTAGCTGAGATCATTGTTTACAATATCATATCCCTTTTTTTCATTGTCGAAGTCAAATGCATCCTGGTTATTTTTTGTCCGGTTGTTGGTGATCTTATAAGATACATTCAGATATATAGAAGGGAAGAGCGGATACTGGTAGTTAGCCCGGGCCATCAGTTTCCGTACATTGATCTTCATGTTCACCTGCTGGTTGAGCGTATCCGACAGGTTCGCTGCAGCAAGGGTATTCAGCGTAATATTGTTTTGATCACTTCTGGAATTATTCTGTTCAACATTGAGCGAAAGGCTTACGCTTCCTGCCTTTGGACTGAACTGATGATTATACTGTGTGGTTATATTGAAATTACTGTTCCTTCTTTTTTCCCTGTTGCTGGTGTTACCAAAATTGATGGTGTCGTTACTTTTCCCGCCGGTAGAAATATATTTATTCAGGGCATTGTAGGTATTGGTTTGCCGGTTGACCGACATATCTACGGAAATAAAATTTTTTTCATCCGGCTGTATGGTCATGTTGGCAAACATGATGTTCAGGTCGGCGGTGCTTGTGGAGGTATTGTTATTGTTGTACCGGAAGTTACTGTCCGGAAGGATATTATCGCGTTGCTGCCATTGGTGGTTGTCCGTGTTATGGCCCTGGTGCACAAAATTGGCGTTTAGTTTTATTTTTTTGGAGATATCAGTAGCAAGGTTGGCGCTGAGGTTGTTCCTGTGGGAAATACCGCCCATCATGGCTTCCGCCCTGCTCAGGTTTTCGTCGGTAGAGGAAGGGCCGCGGGAGGAATTGATGTTATTGATATAACCCATTACCATTGCCTGTTTGGTATCCCTGAACATGTTTGCACTGGCAGCTGCGCTGTATCGCTTGCCGGTAGCGTAGCCCGCGCCGGCAGTACCATTGATCCCTTTTTTATATTCCTTTTTAACAGTGATGTTGATCACCTTTTCATCTTTGCTGCCCTCAATGAGCCCATCTACTCTTTTCCGGTCGATGACCTGTATTTTATCGACAATATCTGCCAGGAGGGTTTGAGTGATTTTTTTTGTACTGCCTGAGGAGCCACTGGCATCCTGAAACAGCGGCCTCCCGTTCACCAGGATGGTCTTTATGGCCGTACCCTGGAAAGAAAGATTACCTTCCGCATCGATAGTGATCCCGGGAAGTTTATTCAGCAGGCTTCTCAGGGAAGCATTTTCGGCCGTCTGGAAATCGCCGGCGGAGAATTCAACCGTATCTTTCCGTATGGTGAAGGCCGATTTGTTTACCTTTACATTAATGCTGTTCAGCTTTATGGGATTGCGCTGCAGGCCTGAATTGCGGAGATCCAGCTGGAATATCTTGGCAGATCTTTCCGAGATGATAACAAGCGTGGTGACGGCATCATATCCCATAAAACTGATCGTGAGCCGGTAGTTGCCCACGGGTATTTTTTTGAGAACAAAATCCCCTGCATCGTTGGTGATGCCTTGGGCTATAAGAACGGATCTCTCTGCGGTATAAAGCAGCACGTTGGCTGCCGATAATGGTTTCCTGGTGTCTTTATCATACGCATGGCCCTTTATTTCTCTTTGTGCTGAAAGTGTTAAATGAATTCCTATCAGCAATACGGTTAACGTTAATGCGTAGTATTTTGCCATGCGGAGGATATTGGTTAATTCGGTACAATATCGCATTGAACCATTCTCATTCCGTTAACCAATACCAAACATTGTCGTTCTGGTTAAATAATTATTAATAAGATAAACAGATTAACAATTTATTTACAATTATGGAAAGATGATTACTGGAGTATTTTTTGATGGTTGATTTTCTTTTTGTTTTAAGAATCCTGGTGAAAAATTAAATTACTATTTTATGAATACAGCTCCGTTAGTAAAATCGTTGAAGGACATGCTGCTCAAACCTAATGCACACGTAACTTTCAGCGATTCGGTAAAGAAATTGCCTGCCAATCTCAGGGGAGTAGTGCCTGAGGGCATGCCATACAGCATCTGGCAACTGGTAGAGCATATCAGGATCACGCAGTACGATATCCTTGATTTCTCCAGGAACCCCAATTACAAAAGAAATTGAGTGGCCGAAGGATTACTGGCCGGAAGAAACAGCTCCCGGGAGCGACGCTGCCTGGAAGCATAGTGTGGAGCAGGTAGAGAAGGATCTGCATGCTTTTATTGAGCTGCTGGAGAAGAGCGACGACCTGTTTGCTCCTTTCCCGCATGGCAGCGGACAGCATCTATTCCGGGAAGCCGTATTATTGCTGGACCACACCAGTTATCATACCGGTGAAATTGTGACACTCAGGCGAATGCTGAATGCCTGGCCTTAATGCATTCCGTATGAAACAATGACGCCCGGGCAATGCCGGGCGTCATATCTTAAATACATTTCCAAAGGCAATCGGTGAACCAATGCTTGTGGTCGAAGAAGCGGGCCACCGGCCTGAAGCCGGCAAAGGCTGCCAGCTGGTCTGTTTCTTCCAGGCTGTACTTCTGCGAAATTTCCATGTAAATGGATTCATTTTCCTTGAAGGTAATAGTTACGTCTTCCCCGATATGCACCTGCTGGTTTTCCAGGCTTATCAGGTAGCTTTTACAGGCGCCTGTAACCGGATCGTAGGTGGGGAAATGCTCAAATTTTGATACATCAAAATCTGCATACAGTTCCCTGTTGATCCGTTGCAGGAGGTTGAAATTAAATGCACGGGTGATCCCTGCGGAATCGTTGTAGGCATTCAGGATCACCTGCGGATGTTTTTTAAGATCAAAGCCAGTCAGCAGCAGGTCGCCGGGCTGCAGGTATTGCCGCAACTGCTGGCAGAAGCTGCGGGCGGCGCTCACACTGAAGTTGCCGATATTGGCGCCCATAAAAAGCAGCACTTTCTTTTTAGCGGTTACCTTATTGGCCTGCTGCAGCATATGGAAATACTCGCCGTTCAGGCCATGCAGTTGCAGGCCGGGCACCTGCGCGGGGAGATTTGCTTCCAGCTGCGCAATTACATTGGCGGATATATCGATCGGAAAATACGTATAGTCGATATTGTTACTGATCAGCTGTTGCAGCAGGTGAATGGATTTGGTGGCATCGCCTGCGCCCAGTTCCACTACGTCAAACTCGCCGGCATATAACTGTAACGCCTGTACTATTTGTTCAGATTGTTCGCGAAGGATTTCCATTTCGCAACCCGTTAAATAATATTCATGGCATTGCATGATCTGCTGAAAGAGCGCATCTCCCGCTGCATCATAAAAATATTTCGGGTCAAGATATTTCTGTGGTGCGCTGAGGCCCTGCACCACATCATGATAGAAGATACCTGTGGCTGGTTTACGCCTGCCTGGTACAAGTACACTTGGAATTACAGTCATACCTATTTTTTGATGTACTGAATGTAGATCTCTGGAGATCCGGATCATTTTCATAACGGTGTCTCAATCATCCTGCCAATCTTATCCCGGTAAACTGCCATCTCAGTGAAGGATGGAAAAAATTACGGTAAGTGATGCGGCTGTGGTTGGGAGAAGTGACCTCAGAACCACCACGCAGCACCATCTGGCTGATCATGAATTTTCCGTTATATTCCCCAATGGCGCCGGGCGCCTTCGCAAAACCAGGGTAGGGCAGGTAGGCGCTTTCACACCATTCCCAGCGATAACCCCATGACAATTGTGGTGCAGCCACCTCCCATTCAAACTCAGTGGGCAACCGCTGTCCTTTCCAGGCTGCATATGCTGCCGCTTCATAGTAGCTCACATGCGTAACAGGCGCATCGGGCATTAAAGGCTGCAGCCCCTGCCAGGTATAATGCATCCATTTGCCATCGATGTTATACCAGTACATGGGCGTACTTACCTGGTTATTCTTTACCCAATCCCATCCTTCTGCATGCCAGTAACGGAAATCCTGGTAGCCTCCGGCCTGGATAAAGTCAAGATACTCCGTATTGGTTACCAGTGCGGTGCTGATCTTATAGTCTGCCAGGTATACGCTATGCCTGCCCAGTTCATTATCAAAGCAAAATCCATCTCCCGCAAACCCGATATCATACACACCGGCACGTATATTTAACCACGGATCCCCGGGATTGTTCACTACCGGGATATCTTTATGGTGTATATCGTATGCAGGGAACAGCGGGTTATGTCCCAGGATATACTTTATGTCTGTATACAGCAGTTCCTGGTGCTGCTCTTCATGGTTCAGACCGAGAATAAACAGCTCCTGCAGCTCGGGCGACAGCTCATCTTCCAGGAATTCCATCATGGCATCATCCACATATTTCCGGTAACGCATAATATCTTCCACGGCCGGCCGGCTCAGGTTACCCCTGTTGGTACGGATCACCCGTGCGCCCACAGATTCATAATAGCTGTTGAATACGTAATTGTATTGAGGATCAAATACCGTATATCCTTTAGCGTTAGGAAGGAGAATGAAGGTTTCAAAGAACCAGGTGGTATGCCCCAGGTGCCATTTAGGCGGACTTACATCCACCACCGGTTGCACTACATAGTCTTCCGTTTTTAGCGGGGCGCATATTTTTTCGCTTCTCCGCCGTACTGTTTCATATTGTTCTTTCAGTAACATAATTACAGGTGATTACTGTTGATTCACATATTTGGTAAAATCCGAAATGGTTTTGATGTGCAGCTCCTGTGCTGCTGTTCTGCGCATCATTAATGCGTAGGTATTATTAAAACCGATGGGCTGCAGCCATTTGATGTGGTATTGTTTTGCAAATGCTGCGCTTACATAGTCATACACTTTGCGGCTATCGCTGATAATACTGTCTGTTACCTGTTGCGGCGCCTGGAGTAATACCAGCAATCCTGTGCCGGTATATTCGGGATACATATCGATCTGGTCATTTACCAATGCGTCGAATACGATTTTTGTACCGCCTAATCCTGTTTTGGTAACTACCGTAAGACCGGTATGTCCTTCTATCAGCATTTTATACATCGCGGCAAGAATATAGCCATCGCCAAATATTTTTGAGCCGATCCGGATGCTGCCTTTATCGCCTTTACCGGCGGGTTTCCAGAGTCGTTTGGCCACCAGGAAATCCTTTGCCACTTTCTCCGGGTTTTGTTTGAGATAATCTACGCGATAGTTCAATTCCGTCATGATGCTATCATTAATTGTACCAACCAGCAGGTTGAGTGCCGGCTCCAGTTCAGGATATTTCTGCAGGGTTTCTTCCCGCACAATGGGAGCTGCATAATAAGGTGGGAAGATATGTTTATCATCTTCCAGTACAACCAGGTCAAATGCTTTTACCCTTCCATCTGTGCTGCTGCCGCTTATCACGTCCAGTTTCTTTTCATAGGCGGCCTTATACATGATCATATCGCTGATCACAAGCGTGCGGATATGCAGGCCATATACGGATTTTAACCCGAGGTCGCCATCTTTCCTGCCCATAAATTCGGGGGTAAATCCTGCCAGCATTTTGCCGCTATAGGTGTTTGGCAGGAGATAGAACGAAGAGAGAAGGAGGAAGGCAACAGGCAATGCGTACAATGTTTTGCGGGCTTTGCGGATATTGATATGCTGCAGGAGCGACAGTAGCCAGTCGAACAGCAACGCCAGCAGGGCAGCGGGGATAGCGCCCGCCAGCATCATATTCGTATTGTTCAGGGCGATGCCACCGAAAATAAATTCCCCCAGTCCGCCCGCCGCAATATACGCTGCCAGTGTGGCTACCCCCACGTTGATCACAGTAGCCGTGCGGATGCCTGCCAGTATCACCGGCATAGCCAGCGGCAGTTGTACTTTCAGCAGCATTTGCCGCCGGCTCATTCCCATGCCGGTAGCGGCTTCTGTTACGTTGGGATCAACTCCCCTGATACCGGTGTAGGTATTGCGTACAATAGGGAGCAGCGCATAAAGAAATAAGGCCACTATGGCTGGCTTGGGGCCTATGCCCAGCAATGGGATCATGAATCCCAGCAACGCAATACTGGGAATGGTTTGCATTACACCGGCAAAGCCGAGCACAGGTGCTGCCAGTCTTTTTTTCCGGGAGATAAGGATACCGGCAGGTACGCCTATGGCCACGGCCAGCAACACGGATATAAAGGTAAGCCCCGTATGCGTGAGGGTTTGTTCCAGCAGTTTACCGGCTTGTTGTTGTATAAAATCAAATAAGGTTTCGGTGGATTCCATGCCGTTATATTAATTTTTATAGGCGGCTATTGCCTCCATCAGTCCATTCCCGTCGATCATTTTTTGTTCCTGTTCATATACCACGGTAACCGGTTCATGTGTGATGGCTTCCAATGCATCCCAGCAGGTGCTGGCTGCGGTTAATTGCCCGCCTGCCGCTTTGGTGGCCGGTGGCAGCCATTGCCAGAGATCTTTTATGCGCAGCGATTTCAGTTCCAGCTGCAGCCGTTGCGGATCAAGGAACGATCTTACAAAATCATTTACCGGGTGGAAGATCAGTTCAGCAGGTGTGCCTAACTGCTGAATGCGTCCTTCATTCATGAGGCAGATACGATGCCCCAGTTCAAAAGCTTCTTCCACATCATGCGTTACGAGGATGATGGTTCTGTGACTGATTTCATCGAGCGATTTAAATTCCTTCCTGACGCTGATACGGGTGAGCGGGTCCAGAGCGCCGAAGGGCTCATCCATTAAAAGCACCGGCGGATCTGCCGCCAGCGCGCGGGCCAGGCCTACCCGTTGTTGCTGCCCCCCGCTGAGTTGCTGCGGATATGCAGTGGCATAGGCCGCCGGCAAATGAAGTTTATCCATCAGCGTGATAACCCTGTTGTGGATACGTTCTTTATCCCATTGCAGTAATGAAGGCACGAGGCCAATATTATCGCTCACCGTATAATGGGGGAATAACCCGGTGTTTTGCAGTACATAGCCAATGTTGCGGCGGAGTATTTCTCCGGGCAATCCCTGTATTTCCTGTCCGTTGATGAAGATCCGGCCGCTGTCTGCCTCCAGCAGGCGGTTGATCATGCGCAGGGTAGTGGTTTTACCGCAACCGCTGGTGCCAAGCAGCACAAGTGTCTCCCCTTCCTTTACCTCAAAGGAAATATCATCTACCGCTTTTTTTTCCGGGCCAAAAAATTTGGAAACATGTTCCAGTTTAATCATCCTGTATATATCAGATTGTGGAAAAAATTGCTCATTATGGAGCGGGTTTCTCCAGTGTCATAAAGAGATTATTCAATGATTCCGCATAGAGCGGGTGAGCAAACACCATTTCGCGTAGCTGCGTGGCCGTGATATTGCCCAGCATGGCCATTTGTAACATAGACATGATCTCGCCGCCTTCTGTGCCTATGATAGCAGCTCCCAGGATCTTATCAGTATGTTCGTGTACAAGGGCTTTCATAAATCCTCTTGTTTGCCCTGTTTCTATAGCCCTGGCCACTTTATCCATGCCCAGGCAGGCTACTTTAAACGGGATGCCTTCCTGCCTCGCTTCTTTTTCCGTGATACCAATGCGGCCGAGTTGAGGATCGGTGAACATGCAATAAGGAACCTGCCGGTCTTTTATACCAACGTTGGCGTTTTCAAAAAGGTTTTTATAAATAATAAGATGATCGTTATAGGAGATGTGTGTGAATGCAGGACCGCCCTTTACATCGCCGAGTGCGTAGATGCCTGGTTCAGATGTCTCGAGCCGGTCGTTTACCTGGATGAATCCTTTTTCATCGGTAAGCACATTGGTTTGCTGCAGCTGCAGCAAACCGGTTTGCGGGGTACGGCCGGTGGCCACCAGTATATGCGTGCCTGTTATAGTGTCGCGGTCGTTGCCGGTGGTAATATCCACGCTGATCTTCTTTCCGCTTACAGATACATGGGTAGCCTGTGTACCGGTATGGATCTGCATATTCTCCGATTCCAGCATTTTTTTTATGACGGCTGCCACATCAGGATCTTCTTTTGATACCAGTTGGGAAGCGGATTCTATAATGGTAACGTGACTGCCTAAACGCTGATACAGCTGTCCCATTTCCAGCGTGATGTAGCTGCCTCCCAGGATGATCAGTTCTTTGGGAATGCTTACTTCATCAAGCAGGGTGGTGGAGGTAAGGTAAGATACTTCTGCCAGCCCTGGTACAGGCGGAATAAAAGGTTTGGTGCCTGTATTGATAAAAATATGATCTGCAGTTAAGATGGTTTCTTCTCCATTATGCCCGGTAACTGTAATGGTTTTATTGCCGGTGAAAGCAGCTGTGCCCATAAAGAGCGTAACGTTTTTTGATTGTAACCCTTTTATTGTCCCTTCGCGGAATTCTGTGACGATATTGTTTTTCCTGGCTACAATAAAGGGAAGGTCTACCATGAACCCGTGACTGTGAATGCCCCAGTCCTTACTATGAAAAACAGTATGTGCTACTTTTGCGCAGGCGATCATTGCCTTGGTTGGAGTGCAGCCATCATTAATGCAGGTGCCGCCGGGATAGCGTTGTTCAACAACAGCAGTCTTCCAGCCTTTTTCTTCCATTTTCTTTGCCAGTGGGTTTCCACCCTGACCAGATCCGATTACAATTGCGTCAAATTTCTGCATACGGAAAGATTTAGGATGCGGGGCCAAAGATTATACCAACGAAAAGTAAGCAAATTTTGCGAATAACGCGGATTTTGTCTGACTCACTGATTAGGATGATTTTGATGATTTATTTGATTTTATTTTTTACATTTTATTATAATTAAGAGAGATATTTAATAAACCAGTGTGATCCTGTAAAAGACAGTATCCGCTATAAAGTAAAACGCAGGGCAAGAACTCAGACAAATCCTCAAAATCATCCTAATCCTGAGTCAGACAAAATCCGCTTATCGCCGGAGGCGATAAATTCTTTATCTTTGCGGCTGCCATGAAAAATTATAGATTTTGGTAAAGATTGATAACATAACGCTTCCTGATTTCCCTTTGCTGCTGGCTCCTATGGAGGATGTGAGCGACCCTCCCTTCAGGGCGGTGTGCAAGGATGCCGGCGCCGACCTCATGTATACGGAGTTTATTTCCAGTGAAGGGTTGATCCGCGATGCCATTAAGTGCCGTAAAAAGCTTGATATTTTTGAATACGAGCGCCCCGTGGGGATACAGATCTTTGGCGGCGACGAAGACAGCCTGGCAATGGCGGCGAAGATCGTGGATGTTACGAACCCCGACCTGCTGGATATTAATTTTGGCTGCCCGGTAAAAAAAGTGGCTGGAAGAGGCGCCGGGGCCGGTGTGCTGAAAGATCTTGACCTCATGGTACGGCTTACGGCAGCCTGTGTAAAGGCTACCAAACTGCCTGTTACGGTGAAAACGAGGCTGGGTTGGGACGACGACTCAAAGAATATTGAAGAAGTGGCGGAACGGTTACAGGATGTGGGTATCAAAGCCCTCGCCATCCATGGCCGGACCCGCTGTCAGATGTATAAAGGTGAAGCCGACTGGACCCTTATCGGCAAAGTAAAAAATAACCCCCGTATCCATATTCCCATTTTTGGCAACGGGGATATCAACAGCCCGCAGAAAGCCCTGGAGTATAAGAACCGCTATGGTGTGGATGGTATCATGATCGGCCGCGCTGTGATCGGCTATCCGTGGTTATTCCGGGAAATCAAACATTATGTGAATACCGGCGGGATCATGGCAGGGCCCACCCTGGAAGAACGTATTGCTGTAAGCAAGAAACACCTGCGCCTGTCTGTGGAATGGAAAGGCCCCGTACAGGGGATCAACGAGATGCGTGGTTGCTATGCCAATTACCTGAAAGGTTTACCGGATATCAAACAGTTCCGTCCACGGCTGGTGACCCTCAAAACCGTGGAGGAAGTAGAAGAAGTGCTGGATGAAATCGAAACCTACTACAAAGGAATTGAGCTGGCCAATACCCCGATTGAGCTGATCGATTATCACCAGAAGTGCCCGTTATAAGCTGATATTTTGTGATATAGTAAAACTATTTATGCGTTTGTTTTGTTATATCACAAAATTTATAAAATGTCCAGATTTTTCCCGATAGCCACTGCACTTATTCTTGGCATCACAGGCTTCCTTGCCTGTCACACATCTCCGGAAAAAAAGCCGGTGGGCGACAGCACCGCTGCTGTTATACCGGCCCCTGATCCTAATGAACTGGAATACCGCGACCAGCAAAAGATTGAAAAAGTAATTTATGGTTTTTGTGAACATTTCGACAATGGAGACCTGGCGAAATGCGTAGAGTTTATGGATGATAACATCCGGGGGGAAATTGATGGCGTAAAGCTGAGGGGAAAGGAGAACTGGACTGCTAAAATAGATTCGCTTTTACTCAGTACCCGCAACAGTCATTTTCTCTCAAGGCACCTCATTTCCAATATGCAGTTTTACCCCGCCGTAAATGATACCGTGCGGGTAACCATGTATGCCAGTAATCTCTGGACAGACCTTACAGACGGTCAGATACAGCTGATGTCTGTTGGTTATTATAAAGGAAAAGTTGTGAAGAAAGATGGGAAATGGCTGATAGCCGTATTGAATTCATTACCCGATAGCAGGTTTGTAAAGAAATTTTACCAGGATGTTCATGGTGGTAATGAAGAACTGAAATAAGAAAAGGTTTTATTGTTAACAAAAATGGTGAAGGTTATACTCCTTCACCATTTTCATTTTATTTAGCCAGCACATTGCTGGTGATGTTACCGGGAACGGCCTGGTAGCTGTCGAATGTGAGCGAAGCAGACGCCCTTCCGGAAGAGAGTGTACGCAACACCGTTATATACCCGAATAATTCTGATAAGGGTACCATAGCAGTGATGGTTTGCACGGG
The DNA here is from genome assembly GCF_040546735.1 of Chitinophaga sp. OAE865. Lineage (NCBI taxonomy): Bacteria > Pseudomonadati > Bacteroidota > Chitinophagia > Chitinophagales > Chitinophagaceae > Chitinophaga > Chitinophaga sp. OAE865. The sequence goes on from NZ_JBEPOF010000001.1 coordinate 3,617,601, forward strand.
CCCATCCATCTCTATGTGCCTGATCACCCCTCGCCGCCTGTTCAGGTCGCCGGTAATGGTGCCGGTAAATTCTTCCGGCATGGTAACTGTTACCTTCATCCAGGGTTCCAGCAGGCGGGGAGCTGCTTTAGCAGCTATGCTTTTGAAACCAATGATGGCAGCGTGTTCAAAATCCGGTGCATGGGAGTCGTTGCTATGCACGGAACCATCCAGTAACCTCACCCGCATGGACTTCACCGGGTAACCAGCCAGTACGCCATTGTGCATGGCCGATTCGAAGCCTTTACTGATCGAAGGGATGAATTCTTTTGGAATGGCGCCGCCTTTAATTTCGTTGATAAACTCCAAACCTGTTGCCTGTTCATCGCCGGGTGATAATTCAAACTGTATGTCGGCAAAGTTACCGGAGCCGCCATTTTGTTTTTTATACACTTCACGATGGGTAACCGCCTGCGTAAATATTTCCTTGTACGCAATCTGCGGCTGTCCTTTGTTGATGTCCAGGTGATATTGTGTGGCCAGTTTTTCCAGCACCACTTCCAGGTGAAGCTCCCCCATGCCTTTCAGGATCGTTTGCCCGGTAGCGTTATCTACAGTTACCGTGAGCGTAGGATCCTCTTCCTGCAGCCTGTTCAGGGCATCGCCCAGTTTGTCGTTATCTTTCGCCGATTTTGCTTCAATCGCATAACCGATCATCGGTTCGGGGAAGCTGATTTGTTCCAGCAGCACCGGGTGATCCGGGTGAGAAAGGGAGTCGCCTGTTTTTACGTCTTTTAGTCCCGCTACCGCGCCGATGTCGCCGGCGCCTATTGCTTCTACGGTTTCATATTTATCAGACATGATCCTCATCAGGCGGCTGATCCTTACTTTACGGCCGGTGCGGCTGTTCCATATGGTGTCGCCATTATGCAATACACCTGCATACACGCGTACTAACGTTAACCTCCCTACGTAGTCGTCGGTGATGATCTTAAACGCTAGTGCTGCCAGCGGCGCATTTTCACTAACGGGGATCGCTATGTCCGCATCTGTTTCTGAATTGACGGCTTTTACATCGCCAATGTCTGAAGGAGCAGGCAGGTAGGTGGTTATTGCATCGAGCAGGGGCTGAATGCCTTTGTTCTTATAGGCAGCGCCCGCCAGTACCGGCACGGCTTCCATGCGGATGGTAGCGCCGCGCAGCGCCGTGTAAATATCCTGAGGAAGGATGCTTTCCGGTGAAGTAGCATATTTGTCCAGCAGGGATTCATCCAGCAGCGATAATTCTTCCAGTAAATAATTACGCGCTTCAATGGCTTCGTTCAGTAAGGCAGCCGGTATTTCCTGTGTTTCATATGTTTTGCCGTCGGTTGTGTTCCATACGAGCGCTTTCATGGTAACCAGGTCTATTACACCGCTGAAGTCGTCTTCTGCACCGATGGGTAATTGTACCGGCAGTGCATTGGCGTTTAGTCGTTGACGTATGTCGCCTACAACACGCCGGAAATCGGCACCCTGTCGGTCCATCTTATTGATGAACGCAATGCGGGGAATATGATAGCGATCCGCCTGGTGCCATACTGTTTCCGACTGCGGTTGTACACCGGAGCGGGCGCAGAATACGGCTATAGCGCCATCGAGCACGCGCAGGGAGCGTTCCACCTCCGCGGTGAAGTCAACGTGGCCGGGCGTATCAATGATATTGATCTGCCAGGTATTATCCTGGTGTTTCCAGTAGGTAGTGATAGCCGCAGAAGAAATGGTGATACCTCTTTTTTCTTCCTGTGGATCACTGTCCATTACGGTGTTACCATCGTCTACATTACCTAATTTATGTGTGAAGCCGGTGAAGTAAAGCATTCGTTCAGTAAGCGTTGTTTTACCTGCATCGACGTGTGCCATGATACCTATATTTCTAAAATCTGCTAAGCGTTTCATATTTTCTTCTTTAAAAGGAATTAAAAAAGGCCGCTCAGCTGGTAATGAGCGGCCTTTGCTTTACGCAACAGGAAGTCTGCATTACCGGACCAGCCGTGTAAATGACATTGATGCTTTAATAATAAATTTCCTGTTGCTGCTCATAATGTTATTGTTTGCTAAAAGAACCGGGAGCATGGGGGAAGCAAATAAAAAGGCCTCTTCGGATGAAGAGGCCCATGAAAAGATTTCAGGAGTTATATATTAACCTCTCATATCCGGGATGGATTTGCCTCCCCGTCTTGAATTAAGACAATGCGGGTACTTGCAATTACCGCTCTGATTACGGTTGCTGCATGATTGCCTGCCTGATATGTGAGATAGTTGTTCATATACTTTTAAAAGTGCTCCGCAAAGATAAGATGTTTTTAAATAATAAACTAATACCAGAGGGAATGTCCCCGGGTCCTTTTTCTCTTATTTGTACAAAAATATCTGTGATATTTACCAATACGTCTATTTTGTTCCACCGTACCTTTGCAGCTGTAAATCTGTAAGCACTGAATGTGCGATGAAGGAATTACCGGAGCCCGGTCATCCTACCCGGCTTATACCCGGGCAGGATGGCAGACGCGCAGCCGGGCGGGCATTTCAAACAATAAATAAACCTCCATTATATGAATATTACAGACATTAACGGTACTGTGCAATTATCGAATGGTGTGCAGATGCCTTATTTCGGATTAGGTGTTTTTAAAACAAAGGAAGGCCAGGAAGTGATCGACTCAGTAACCTATGCACTCGACGCGGGGTACCGCCATATAGATACCGCGGCTATCTATGGCAATGAGGAAGGGGTAGGTATTGCCATTGAGAAAAATGCGACCGACCGTAAGGATATCTTCCTGACTACAAAGGTCTGGAATGCCGACCAGGGTTACGACAGCACCCTGAAAGCATTTGAGACCTCATTGGAAAAACTGAAAACGGATTATCTCGACCTTTACCTGATACACTGGCCGGTGAAAGGCAAATACAAAGAAACCTGGCGCGCATTGGAAAAACTCTATTCAGATGGCCGTGTGAAAGCGATCGGTGTCAGCAATTTCCTGCAACATCAGCTGGAAGACCTGTTCCAAAGCGCAAAGGTGATTCCGATGGTGGATCAGCTGGAATTCCATCCTTACCTGGTACAGCCCGTTCTGCTTGATTTCTGTAAAAAGAACAATGTGCAGTTCGAAGCCTGGAGCCCCCTGATGCAGGGTAAAGCATTTGAAGTCCCTTTGCTGAAACAACTGGCAAAAAAATATAACGTATCAGTGGCCCAGCTGGTATTAAGATGGGATCTGCAGAAAGGAGTAGTTACCATTCCTAAAAGTATCCGCCAGGACAGGGTGATTTCCAATGCGCAGTTATTCAGTTTTGAGATCAGCAAGGAAGATATACAGCAGATAGATGCCCTGGATCGCGGAGAAAGAGTAGGCCCGGACCCGGATAACTTCAACTTTTAAGGAAGTGTGCAGATTTTGTCTGACTCACAGATTGCGCTTATTATACTGATTTGTTTGATTTTATTTTTTACGTTTTATTTATAATAATTAAGGGAGATGTAAGCATGTCTTATATCTCCCTTATTATTTTAATTCCGCTTGTTACAACAAAGCAGGTTAAACATTCAGTGTAATCATCCTAGTCCTGAGTCAGACAAACTCCGCTTATTAAAACATAAGCACAGGTTAAACCCTCAATTTAATCATTATAATCATCCTAATCCTGAGTCAGACAAACTCCGCTCTATTCTCCCAGCACTGCGAACAACCTGTCTATGTCAGCTTTATTGTTGTAGCAGTTAAGGGCTACGGTGAGCCGGTTGTTCTTATACCTTGCCCGGATATTATTCTTCACTATTTTTTCATTCTGTTCCGGCGTGATTTCCAGCAGCTGTATTGCAGAAAGATGCTCAGCAGGGTAAGCGGAGAGAAGTGTGATATGATGTGCCGCAGCCTGTTGCCCCAGGTATACAATAAGCTCCTGAACATAGGACTCAATAACGAGAACACCCGTACGTTGGATATACCCCAGCGCTTCTCCCAGTAAAAGGATATTGATAAACGGGGGCGTGCCGGTTTCAAATACGGTGGCGTCCTTTTTGGGAGTGAACTTTGTATAGTCCTGTACCAGGTCAAAGTCGGGCTTTTCGTAATCTACATTGTACCAGCTCATCATTTGCGGCGGATACCGGTCCAGTATTTCCTGTGATACATACATGGCGCCTGCGCCATAACCGGCGCCGGCCCATTTGTAAGCATGGAAAATGAGTATGTCTATGTTGTATTCCTGTACATCAATATTGTTTACACCAAACGATTGTGTGGCGTCTACAATGTGGATCAGCTGATGTTGTTTGCACAATTCACCGATAGCTTTCAGGTTCTGACGGAAGCCGGTTCTGAACATCACATGGCTGGTGATCAGGATACGGGTAGCTGGTGTGATTTTAGCGGCGATGTCTGCCACTGAGATCACATTATGCTCATCACTATCAACAAAGTGAACAGTGTACCCGTTATGCATCCATCCCACAAAGCTGCTGGGAAATTCATCACGCATGGTGATGATTTCGTACTGTTTTGGGAACATACTATACAGCAGGATCATAGCCTGGGAGGTATTGGTGATGAAAGCAATTTCACTGGCTTTTGCATGGATCATGCCGGCGATAAGGCCTCTTACTTCACGGGTCTGCTGATCCCATCCCGGCATTACCCCCCGGCCTTTTTCACTGAGCTCAGTGAGTAGCGCAGTTGCCTTTTGTACAAGAGGAGTGCTTACCGGTCCGCCGCCGTTGGTGAAAAAATAAGTACAGTTATTACATACCGGATAGTCAGCCCTGATCTTTTCCCAATTAGTCATACTATTTTATTATTTTCTTCACGATAATAAACAAAATAAACCATTGTGGCGAGACCGCCATGCGATTATGTTTTTTATATGATAACTTGCGGGAACATAGCATCTCTTATAGAAAAAATGGTTTAGCATGTGGAGAAAACAGGTCTTCTTTTTTAGCGCTTTAATGTGTTTGTTTACTTTAAATGCAGCTGCACAGCAGCCGGCTCTCTTCCGTAAAACGGATGCCCCACTGAATGAGCGGGTGAACGACCTGCTGCGTACCCTTACCCTTCCCGAGAAGATATCGCTGCTGGGTTACAACAGCCCGGCCATCGACCGTTTGCAGATCCCCGCCTATAACTGGTGGAATGAAGCGCTGCATGGTATTGCCAGGGGCGGAGAGGCCACTGTATATCCGCAGGCCATCGGGTTATCGGCCTCCTTTAATGCGCCACTGGCCAGGGAAGTAGCCAACACTATTTCTACAGAGGCCAGGGCTAAATATAACCTCGCGGTACAACAGCACAGGCATGTACAATACCTGGGACTCAACTTCTGGACACCTAACATCAATATCTTCCGCGATCCCCGCTGGGGCCGGGGACAGGAAACATACGGGGAGGATCCTTACCTCACCGCTACCATGGCCGGCGCTTTTGTACAGGGGCTGCAGGGCGATGTACCGGGCATGCTGAAAACCGCTGCCTGTGCCAAGCACTTCGCAGTACACAGTGGCCCCGAGGCCGACCGGCACAGCTTTAACGCCATCGTCGATGAGAAAGACCTGCGGGAAACCTATCTGTATGCTTTTAAGAAACTGGTGGATGATAAAGTAGAGTCGGTCATGTGCGCTTATAACCGTGTTAACAGCCAACCCTGTTGCACCGGTAACACATTGCTGCAGGATATCCTGCGGCATGAATGGAAATTCGGCGGACAGGTAGTAACCGACTGCTGGGCGCTGGATGATATCTGGCTGCGCCATAAAGCTATTCCTACCCGTGAAGAAGTAGCCGCGGCCGCGGTAAAAGCAGGTGTAAACCTGGACTGCGCCAATATTTTGCAGGATGATGTGATGAAAGCCATAAACAAAGGATGGCTTACCAGTGCGAATGTAGACAGTGCACTGAGCGCTACACTGCGTACCCGTATTAAACTGGGATTAATGGATGCACCGACTGCAAGCCCTTACAGCCGGTATGGGGAAGACAGTGTAAACAACGACTATCATGCCCGGCTGGCGCGTGAAGCCGCACGTGAAAGCATGGTACTGCTTAAAAATGATGGGGTGTTGCCGCTGACCGGGGATAAATATGCCTCCATGCTGGTAACCGGCTCCAACTCTGCATCGCTGGAAGCGTTGATGGGCAACTATCACGGCGTATCAGGCAATATGGTGACCTTTGCTGCAGGTTTAGCCAAAGCCGCCGGGCCAGGTATGGCCATGCAATACGACCAGGGATGCGACTTTACCGACACCCTGCATTTTGGCGGCATCTGGGCTTCGCAGAACTGCGATGTAACCGTAGCCGTAATTGGCTTAACACCATTGCTGGAAGGGGAAGAAGGCGATGCCTTCCTGTCGCCTTCCGGTGGCGATAAAAATACGCTGAGCCTGCCCCGTTCGCAGATCCTGTTTATGAAGAAATTAAGGGAAGCGCATAAGAAGCCTATCATCGCAGTGATCACTGCAGGCAGCGCTGTAGATGTGGACGCCATCGCTCCCTATGCAGATGCTATCATCCTGGCATGGTATCCCGGCGAGCAGGGAGGTAATGCCCTCGCTGATATCATCTTCGGAAAATATTCGCCCGCAGGGCGGTTGCCGGTTACGTTTTATCAATCCCTGAACGACTTACCTGATTATAAAGATTACAGCATGAAGAACCGCACTTACCGTTATTTTAAAGGAAAAGCGGCATATCCGTTCGGCTACGGTCTCAGCTACACGAAGTTTGATTATAACTGGCATACACTGCCGGCAAAGGAATACCGCAGTAAAGACACGATACGTGTATCCGTATCCGTTAAAAATACCGGCCCGTTTGATGGCGATGAAGTACTACAGGCCTATATCACTTACCCTAACATGGAACGTATGCCGGTAAAGGAACTGAAAGCCTTTAAACGGGTGCATGTGAGCAAAGGCGGCGAAGAAACTGCAATACTTGAAATACCCGTAACAGACCTGCAGAAATGGGATTTACGACAACATAACTGGAAATTATACAAAGGCAGGTATAAAATAAATATAGGAAAAAGTTCTGCCGACTTCGTACTGTCTCAGGAGTTCTCACTCCGTTAATGCACGCGGGTTTTGTCTGACTCAGGATTAAACTGATTACACTGATTACGCTGATTTTATTTTTTGGATTTTATAAATGATTTTAACAGATTCGGGGAGATTTAAGCGAAAATATCCACTTAAATTTCCCCAAATCATTTAAATCCAAAAAATAAAATCAGCGTAATCAGTGTAATCAGTTTAATCCTGAGTCAGACAAAACCCGCTCAGATCATCCGGTCCACCACTTTCTTCAGGGTGAGGCCCTGTACGATGATAGAGAAGAGGACTACAAAGTAGCTCGCGGAGAGGATCAGTTCTTTATACGGCGACTCCGGCAACGACAATGCCAGCGCCACGGAAATACCTCCCCGCAATCCGGCCCAAACGAGGATACCAATGCTTTTATAGTTTGTTTTCAGCGAGCGTTTTAATACAATTGCCGGAATAGTGATACTCAGCGCTCTTGCAATGAGCACAAATACAGTGGCCATCAGGCCGGTGAACCAATAATTTTTCAGGAATGGCATGATCACGATCTGCAGCCCTATCATTACAAACAAAATCGTATTCAGCAGTTCATCTATCAGGCTCCAGATGTTGTGAAAGTAATGCTGTATTTCTTCTGCATTTTTAGTACCAAGGGAGGTGTTGCCCAATATTAAACCGGCTGAAACGGCCGCCAGTGGAATAGACACATGTAACATGGCACCTAAAACAGAAATCACCATTACCATAGATAAAGACACCATAACAATAATATTGAAATCGTCTACACGTTTCATAGTCCTGTAGGCAACAATGGCGGAGATAACACCCAGCACAATACCGCCGAATACTTCCTGTGAAAACACGGCAACTGCATGCGATAGCGACACATGAGTATCGGCCTGGCCTGCTACTTCTTTAAGGATCACAAATAACAGGATGCCGGTGCCATCATTTAGCAAAGACTCTCCACCAATGATAGTTTCAAGTGCAGGCGGTACTTTTGATTTTTTTAAGATAGATAATACTGCTACAGGATCTGTGGGTGAAATGAGCGCTCCGAATAACAGGCAATATACCAGCGGCACATCTATATACAACAGCTCAGTGGCCCAGTACAGCAGGAATCCGAATATAAAAGTAGAGCCTATCACGCCCACAGTGCTCAATACCAGTACGGGATACCGTTGCGCTTTCAGCTTATTGAAATCAAAATGCAGGGCGCTGGCAAAAAGCAGGAAGCCTAACATCACATCCAGCAGGGTGCCGGTAAAGTCGATGCCATTGGTCACATCTTTGATAAAAGTAAAAGCATCAGGGAAAATTTTACCCGTCAGTGAAATCAGTAAAGATAGCAGGAGCGAAACCACTATCACACCTATGGTTCCGGGGAGCTTGATGAATCGGTTGTTGATGTAGGAAATTAATGCACTAATGGTAACTAAAGCCGTTATCAGCGTAAATGTGTTCATAAGTAATCGAATAATGCCGGTTATAAATCAGGTTCCTAAAATTGCTACAGTGGTTTTAAAGATAGAAAAAAATGCAGCAAATCAAGGACGGACCGGCATTATCAGGTTATTTTTTCCTGGAAGATTTAGCATTTACGTTAAATTCTAATGCCATTTTAATCCAGTGCTGTAGTTGTTTTTTGGTGTGTAACTCATTTTCATCTACAAAAATATATCCTTTCATTACCCGGTTGCCATGCACCATTGCTTCTGCACCGGTGGCGGATTCCAGTACCTCTCCGGATTTTTCAGGGTCAATACGGACCATTATTTTATCGGTTTTTACGCCCACGCACATTTTATCATTTACCATAAAGCAAAGGCCGCCGAACATTTGCTTTTCAATGATGTTATCGGTAGCAGCAGAAAGGATTTCACGTACACGGTCTGCGAGTAATTCATTATATGCCATTGAAATATTTTTTGGGAGATGTTAAAGATACAATTTCCTTCGCTACTGCAGGTATTGTCAGCTACTATCTATAATATTGTGAAGAAATTGCGCACTATGAACTGTATGGATACTTTTTACCGTTTTCTGCAACACCTTCATCCTATGCCGGGCGAGCACTGGCAGTTGTTATCCGATGGGTTGTGCGTACAGGAGGTAAAGGAAGGAACAGTACTGCTTGCGCAAGGGAAAATTGCGCGGGAGCTGTTCTTTATCTGTGAAGGTGTTGTACGACTGGTAAAACATACCAGTGAAGGGGAAGACATTACCATGTTTTTCCTGAAAGAGAACAGGTGTGCTACGGTGCTCGATAGTTTTTCAAAAAATATGCCGTCGGATTACACACTGGAAGCTGCCTGTGATGCCAGGGTGATCGCGTTGCACAGGGAGTACCTGCTGCGGCTATACGAAGATATCCCTTACCTGGAAGCCTTAATAAATACTATCACCCAACAGGGGCTGCTGGAAAAGATCCAGACCCGCAATGAATATATGGGCCTGGATGCTTCGCAACGCTACCGTCACTTCCTGCAAAAGGAACCGGATATCGTATCCCGCGTACCATTAAGCGCTATTGCCTCTTTTCTTGGCATTACCCGGCAATCGCTCAGCAGGATCAGGAAGAATGGCCGTTCCTGATACTTTTTACCATTTGTTAAATGAGGTCAGCTGCCGGCGTCCGAATTTTGTGTTCATAAAAAATAATATTTATGAATACGGATCTTACAGGAAAAAAAGTATTGGTTTTGGGCGGTTCGGCCGGCATTGGATTGGCTACCGCAAAGGCAGCAGCTGCGGCAGGAGCAACGGTGGTGATTGTTTCCAGTAACCAGGAGCGGATTAACAAGGCATTGACCACTTTGCCGGCCACCGCCAAAGGCTTCGCCGTGGATCTTGGCAATGAAGCAGCAGTGCGCGATTTCTTTACCACATCAGGCACTTTTGATCACCTGGTGTTTACCGCCGGCGGCGCTTTTCCTTTTGGCCAGGTGTCGGATCTTACCAGTACAGATATGCAGGCGGCTTTCGGGTTACGTTTCCTGGGAGCGTTCAACGCTGTGAAATATGGCAGTAAAAATATACTTCCCGGAGGCTCCATAGGGCTTACCACGGGCATTGCCAGCCTCCGGCCGCAAAAGGGCTGGGCAGCAGGCGCCTGTATTTGCGGAGCTATGGAAGGCTTTACCCGTGTACTGGCTATGGAACTGGCGCCTATACGTATAAACGCCGTATCACCGGGTATTGTAAAAACCGGTCTCTGGGCGGAAATGTCTGCCGCCGACCGTGAAGCCATGTATCAGCAGGCGGCCAACACGCTCCCGGTGGGCCGTGTAGGCGAACCGGAAGATATTGCGCAAACCTTTTTATATCTTATGCAGAATGGGTTCAGCACCGGGCAGGTAGTGGTGGCCGACGGCGGTGCGGTATTGGTTTAATGCGCTATGGCAGCAGCGCCTGGCGTTGCTGCTACAGCCGTTTTAATATTACGCCGGCATATCAGCAATATGAACAGTGCCAGCAACGATGTGCCGCACATGGTAATAGCCATCGGCGTTGCGGTGTGTGTATTGTATAAACTTACTACTGTAGAGGCAAGCGCTCCTATTCCCATTTGGGTAGCGCCCATCAGCGAAGAGGCGCTGCCTGCATTTTTACTGAATGGAGCCAGCGATAATGCGGAGGTATTGGGATTGATAAAGCCCAGGCAGCAGAGATATATGAACAGTAATGCGATGATACCGGGCAACGACAGGAAATTATTCCAGGCGCATATGATAAAAACAAGCCCAGTAATAGTTTGACAAACCAATGCTACCGGTACTATCTGCTGACTGCTGAACCGTTTCAACAGCAGGCTGTTCACCTGGCTGGAGCCGATCAATCCTACGGAAAGACCCGCAAAGATCCACCCATAGGCTTTATCACTGAGCTTATAAATATCCATGAATACCTGTGGCGAGGCCGATACATAAGCAAACAGGCCGGAAAAGGAAACGGCGCCAGCAAAAGTATAGGTGTAAAACTGTGGCTCGCTCACCACCTGCAGGAAGTTACTGATAATAGGACCAGGCTTTAACGACATCGACGTGTCAGGCTGGTAGCTTTCCGGCAACCAGAGCACAGTAGCCGTAAGGATCAGCGCACCCATAATACCCAATACCAGGAACACCGCGTGCCAGGTAAAGGCGCTGGTAACATAACTGCCTGCAGTAGGCGCAATCATGGGAGATGTACCCACCACCAGCATCAGCAACGCAAATACTTTTGCATTGTCTTTAACCGGGAAAAGATCGCGTACCATGGCTACAGAAGCCACCGCTGCGGCACAGCTGCCTATGGCCTGCACAAAGCGTAATACGATCAGCCCGTTCAGTGATGATACGTACATACAACCAATAGAGGAGATCACATACAGCACCAGCCCTATATACAATGGTTTCTTCCTGCCAAACCGGTCCAGCAGCGGGCCATACAGCAATTGCCCGGCGGAGATGCCGATGAAAAAACTGGAAAGCGACAGGGCCACCCTGGCAGGATCTACTCCCAGATCCTTTCCTATAGCCGGGAACCCGGGAAGATACATGTCGATGGAAAAAGGCCCTAATGCTGTAAGCGTGCCGAGGATCAGGATTAAAAAGAAGTATTTCGATTTAGAAAGTTCGCTGGTCAAAATAATATATCGTTTAAAAATCTCTCCGCAAAAGTAAGAAGAATTATCGCCCTTAGCCTGATGTGTATGTTATCTTCTCCTGATTTTACAGGGAGGCGACAACTACTCCCCGGTAATATTCGTGAGGAAATCATACAATCCTGTTTCACCGGGTATACAGAGTTTTTTGCGAAGGCGGTACCGGCTGGTTTCTACGCCTCTTACGGAAATGCCCATGGATTGCGCTATTTCCTTTGTAGTAAGATTAATACGCAGGTAAGCACAGAGCTTAAGATCCGTAGTGGTGAGATCCGGATAGCGTTTCTTCAGCGTGCGCAGGAAATTGTTGTGTACTTCATCAAAATGCTGTGCAAATTGTGCCCAGTCTTCTTCGTTATTTTCTGCTTCTTCAAATAACCGCATTACTTTTTTGAAAGAAGGAAGCACTTCGGGGTCATTGGTTTTCTTTACGCTTTGTATCAGCTCTTCCCGGATATTGGAAATCAGTTTGCCTTTCTGCACCAGGTGCATGGCAGCGGTGGCCAGCTCTTTATTTTTATGTTGTACGTCTGATTCCAGTTTTTCATTGCGCAGCTGGATCAGTTGTTTTTCATTCCTCTCCAGTTCCAGCTGGTGCTGGAAAATAAGATGCTGCTGTTCCTGTTGATGTATATCTTTCTGCGCAGCAAATTTTTTTTGCTGGCGCCGGTAAAGATACCAGATCATGCCTGCCAGTAACAGCAGGTAAACTGCTCTGGCGGCATAGGTTTGATACCAGGCAGGTAAAATGGTGAAAGAATAGCTGGCCGCCGCCGAAATATTGCCCAGGTTATCCTTTGCTTTTACGGAGAACGTATAGTCGCCATAAGGAAGATTGGTATATTCTTTTTCTGTTTTCACCGTCCAATCACCAGGCTGTTTATCAAACCCTGCCAGTTGGTAGCTGTAAGTGATATGATTGCCCTGTTCCGCAGGCGGAGCGGTGTATTCAAAATGGAAGCTGTTAAATGCGTTGGGCAATACCACCGGTTGCAGCGGCTCTGTGGTTTGATAGCCTCCATACAGGAGCGTATCTTTACGGCTGCTGGCTTTTACCTGGCCAAGCAGCACCGACAGCCCGGCATTATGACGGGAATATTTTTTATAATTGAGATGATAAATGCCTTTATCTCCGCCAAAAAAAATATTCTCTTCATTAAACGGGTAAATGAATTCGAAACCGCTTACTATTTTTCCTGTCAGCTCAGGAAACCAGGTAAGGGTTTGTTGTTTGGGATTTAATACGCCGGGCTTTTTATCCGCCACCAGCCAGATGTTGCCGCTGCTGTCTTCCGAAAGATATTGCACAGGTATATTTTTCAGCGGTGTAAATATTCCCTGGGCCGGGATAAATTGCCCGCGGCTTTCCACAAATTCATAAATACCTTTCATAGTAGCGGCTACGATCTGTTGCCGGATACGGAAAACATAGTTATTGTTGGTGGCGGGAAGCCCGTCCTTTTGGGTGAACAGCCGGTAATCCACAGCGGTATCGTTCTTCAGGGTAAACCGGTAAATCCCGCGGTAGGGGTGCGACGACCAGATGTGTTGCTGCCCGTCGGCTGCCAGGAAACGCAGCGATTCATAGAGGCCGGCCAGGTGCCGGGTAACGCTCACCCGGGAATTGTTATAGCGGATCAGGGCCAGGCCATTGTAACATCCGGTAATTATTTTGCCTGAAAGCGGCAGGTATGCCCAGCAGCCCAGGTCTTTCAGCAATGGGGTGGCCTGGTTGCCGCTGATTTCAAAGGTACCTTCCTGGTGAGCCATGAGCAGGTGGGAGCCAATCGTAGTGAGGTTCCATACCTGTCCGCGGGTATTGGCCACCGGCTGGAAGTTGCCTTTTGAATAGCTGAGATCCGTTACGGTATCCAGCGGAGTGCTGTACAACCCGTCGGACGTACCGATGTAAAGCTGCCGGTTAAATACCTTTGCGGCGTAGGTAGTAAGGGAATTATGTTTGGCCGGCAATATCTGCTTAATAGCAGTGTTGTACCGCAGCTGGTCGATGCCATTGTCCAGTGCCAGCCATATATTATGGCGGGCATCGGCAAACAGCCTGAGCACATTATTATTCTGCAGGCTTTCATCCATGCTGAATTGCTGGATCACTTTGCCGTTGTTGGTATTAATCATAAAACAACCTTTGGAGAAAGTGCCTACAGCCAGTTGACCGTTGCCCAGCGGGATGGCGCAATAGATCCTGCTGCTCCTGAAAATGGCATCCGCTTCTGTTGGCAGGGGGATCAGCTGCCGGTTAACAATGCGGAAAAGGCCGTCTTTCAGTGTGGCTACCAGCAGCGTGTCATTTTTTTCTTCCAGGAAAGCAGTGATCAATATATGTTTGGGATTAGTGCAAACGGGTTGCCAGCGGCCGTTTACCAGTTTCAGTAGGCCTTGCTGCAAATCCTGTGCATATACGCCCCCGGCGGTGCTGCCCATTATTTTCCATTCGGCGGGGGCATTGTATACCTGCATCCGCCGGTTACGCCATTCAAATATTTTATTATTGCTTTTGAAGTAAACACCGTTGTTATAAAGTGCAATGTTCCAGATGTCCGCAAATTCTGTTTGTCCTGCGGGAATATATTTTTTGAGAGAAGTATATTCCAGGACACCGTTCCTGTTGGGCAGGTAATACCCGAAATCGTCCTGCGCGCCTACATAGATCTTCCCGTCGGGCGCCACCTTCACAGCCCGCAGGCGGGTATTGTTGGGAACAGGATAGCCCTTCCAGTAGTTGCCGTTGAAAGTAAGCAACCCTTCATTGTTAGCGAAATACAGGATACCCCTCGTGTCTGTATCGATGTCCCAGGTTTGGCCATTTCCCTGGTATTGGGCTTTGCTGAAATTCACTACAGCGGGTAGTCCGATCGTATTCTGGGCTGATAATATTTTTCCGTGGAATAAAAGGGCCAGCAACAACAAATGCTTCATTTAAAAGCGTTTTACTAAATGTAAAATTTTTTTGCTGATGTAGGTAAGAAGTAATGAAGATAGATTAACAATCAATATTTTAATGTTGGTTGAAGTAGAAATGACGTAGTCCAGGAAATGAATTTTACCGGTTAAATACAGATCTTGGCTATCCTTATTTTTCTTTTTAAAGACGTATATACATGCCATCATTGCTAAAATTCCACGTTATCGTATTCAGTTTATTATCTGCCGTTATGCCCCGGGCCAACGGGCAGGGCTATCTGAAAACACGCGGGCCTCTTATTGTAAATGAAAAAAACGAAAAGGTGATCCTCCGGGGAATGGGGCTAGGCGGCTGGATGCTGCAGGAGGGATACATGTTCCGTCTCGGTAATATCGGCCAGCAATACAGGATCCGCGAAAAGATCCGGGAGCTGATAGGACCGGAAAGAACACAGGCATTTTATGACGCATGGCTTGGCAGTCATACCACCAGGAAGGATATTGATTCCATGGCCGCCTGGGGATTTAATTCCGTGCGACTGCCCATGCACTTCAATCTGTATACCCTGCCGGCAGACGAAGAGCCGGTACCGGGACAAAACACCTGGCTGGAGAAAGGGTTTGCACTTACTGATTCCCTGCTGAACTGGTGCAAGGCCAATCATATGTACCTGATCCTTGATCTGCACGCCGCACCCGGAGGCCAGGGGAACGATCTGCCTATTTCCGACAGGCACCCTGAAAAACCATCTCTCTGGGAAAGCGAAGCTAACAGGAATAAAACTATTGCCTTATGGCGCAAGCTGGCAGCGCGTTACGCCAATGAACCCTGGATAGGCGGCTATGATATCATTAATGAGCCCAACTGGGGATTTGAAGACCCGGAAGATAAAAAAGGGACAAAGGAAACAAAGAATATTCCCCTGAAACAACTTATGAAAGATATCACCAAAGCTATCCGGGAAGTGGATCAGCAGCATATTATCATTATTGAAGGCAATGGTTTCGGGAATAATTACCAGGGTATTTTACCTGCCTGGGACAGTAACATGGTGATCAGTTTTCACAAATATGGCAACTTCACACAGGTATCTTCCATCCCGAATTTCCTGGATTTGAGGGAGAAGTATAATATCCCGTTATGGCTGGGGGAATCAGGGGAAAATTCCAATAACTGGTTTACCAATACCATCGCCATGGTGGAAAGCAATAATATTGGCTGGGCATGGTGGCAGCTGAAAAAGATGGGTATCAATAACCCCCTGGAAATAAAGCTTACACCGGGGTATCAGGCCATCCTTGACTACTGGAATGGTAAAGGACCGGCGCCCTCTGCCAATGAAGCTAACCAGGCACTGATGGAATTTGTAAATAATACCCGGCTGGAAAATAATATTTATCATAAAGATGTAACAGATGCCATGTTCCGGCAGGTGAGCTCCGGTAAGGCAATTCCCTTTAAAGAACATATCATAAAAGACAGGGCTGTGATCAGGGCAGTGGACTATGACCTGGGCAGGAACCTGTTTGCCTATAACGACCTGGATACCGCCAGTTATCATTATACGCCCGGTGTAAATACGCAGGGAAACCGTGGCTATGCCTACCGTAATGATGGCGTGGATATCAGAAAGGATAATAATGAGTTTGTAGTGTTTCACATTGAAAACGGCGAATGGCTGCAATATACCGCGTGGGTGGCATCTGCCGGGAATTATACGCTTACTATAAAAATAAAGACAGAGGCAGATAGTACGTCTGCAAAGTTTAATGTCAGCAGCAACGGGAAGGCACTCGTCACAAATGTGGAAGTGCCGTCTTCCGGCGCTGGGGTGATCCTTAAAAATATCCGTTTCCCCCAGGGCGAGAACCGTATCCGTATCACATTTGTGAAGGGAGGAGCTGTATTCAGTGAAATGATCTTTGAACGGAAGTAGCATCAATTGCCTTACCCGGAGCAGAAAGGGTAAGGCAAATCACCACGAAGTATATTTGACGTAGCCCTGAATTTTGTTAGCCCGGCTACAAACGGCATATTTACTCCATAAGATAAAATCAGTTCCACGTTGATCCATTAGCCTTATTTGTTCACCTTTTTATTAATTGTAAATTCCATGAAAGAAAAACTGATCTCCATTAGCATAGGTTCCTTCCTGTTAATGGTTACCATCACCGCCTGTAAAAAAGAGGCGCAAACAACCAATAATCTGCAATCTTTGGATGCCCGGCCTGCTACTGCCGTAGCAGCGCAGGCAGCAGCAGCTTACCAGCTGATCTGGTCCGACGAATTTGACGGCAACAGTGTCAACACTTCCAAATGGTCTTTTGAAACCGGCCCCGGTGTTAACAACGAGAAGCAGTATTATCAGTCGTCCAATGCCAGTGTAAGCAACGGCAACCTGGTGATCACTGCCAGGAAGCAGTCCGTTAACGGCTGGCCGTATACCTCCGCGCGTATGAACACCGCAGGCCACTTCACTACTCAGTATGGCCGCATTGAAGCGCGCATTAAACTGGCCTCGGGGCAGGGCCTGTGGCCTGCATTCTGGATGCTGGGCAATAACATTGGTACAGCTGGCTGGCCAAAATGTGGGGAAATTGATATTATGGAGCAGGTAAATACCAGCAGTACTATTTATGGCACTATCCACTGGGACGCCGGCGGCCATGTTTCCTATGGCGGCACTTCCAGCACTACTATTACGGATTACCACGTATATGCGGTAGAGTGGGACGCCAGCTCCATCCGCTGGTACCTTGATGGCAACCAGTATGCAACGGCCAATATCCAGAACAATATCAACAGCACGGAAGAATTTCACAACCAGTTTTTTATTATCCTCAACATGGCAGTGGGAGGTGATTTCCCCGGGCAAACGATCGATGAAAGTAAACTGCCCGCTAATATGTATGTAGACTATGTAAGAGTGTACTCCATTACCAACAACGGTGGTGGAGCGCCCATTGGCAGCACTATCACCCTTAAAGGATTTAACAATGCCTATGTAAGCAGCGAGAACGGTACCCAGGCTATGACCTGCAACCGTGCTACTGCGCAGGCCTGGGAGCAGTTTACCGTGGAAGACGCCGGGGCCGGCAAAGTAGCGCTGAAAAGCCAGGGCAAATATGTGTCTTCGGAGAACGGCGTTAACCCGATTACGTGTAACCGTACCAGTGTGGGCGACTGGGAGAAATTTGACTGGATCGTGAATACAGATGGCAGTATTTCGCTCAGGGGCAATAACGGCCGGTATGTGTCCTGCGAAAACGGCACGCAGCCTATGACCTGTAACCGCACCACCGTTTCCGGCTGGGAAGCATTTCACTACTGATTGATAAAGGTTGATGGATCCCGCCGGCTGTATTTACGGCCGGCTTTCTTTTATAAGGCTAACTGTTCCAGGACACTTCTTTTACGCCGGCATCTGCCTGTATATCGGCGATCAGCTTTCCTACAATGGCTCTATCCATGCTTCTGAAACGGATAGTGATAAAGAAGAAGTTGTCTGTTTGCTCAATGTTGCAGGAGGTAATGCTCAGAGCAGTGTTTTGGAACAGTTTATCAGTTATTTCGATAGATTTACTCCGTTCAAACGTAATGATGCGGATTGTTTTCTGTTCAAACCGGTTGAGGAATCTTTTCTCCACCGGTTGTAGCAGCCACAGGATAACAATGGCAATAGCTGTAGCAATAAAGGCAGCGAAATACATCCCTCCGCCGGTAGCGAGGCCAATGGCAGCCACCGTCCATAAGCCTGCTGCAGTGGTGAGCCCGCGCACTACGCCTTCTTTCAAAAAAAGAATAGTGCCTGCGCCGATGAACCCGATACCGCTGATCACCTGTGCAGCTACCCTGGAGGGATCCAGTACAACGTTCGGATGGCCCAGGATATCGGAAAAGCCGTAAGCAGAAACCATCATGGTTAATGCAGCGCCTACCGAAACCATCATATGTGTTCTTAAGCCCGCTGCCCAATCCTTCCGTTCCCTTTCCAAACCTATGATGCCGCCAAAAACCGCTGCCAGCAATAATCGTATTAATATTTCCGTCCAGGGTATCATACTACTAATTTACAGAATAAATTTTCTTTCATTCCGGTTTACGTATAGCCGTACTGTTAAAGAAGATCAAAATTTGTATCTTAACACCCACTCATTAATATCTACATATGCACAAGATAAAACACCACGTACTTGTTTTAAGCGCGCTGCTTTCTTCCGCTGTAAGCCAGGCCCAGGTGAAGTTCCGGGCTGTAACGCCAGGAGAAACCCAGGAGGGGCTGAGAATGGTGCACACGCCACATCTGGCCGCAGAACCTGCTGCAGGAAATAACCGTCATCAGCTGTTGGTGATGATCCCTGGCACCAATGGAAAGGCAGCTGATTTCCGGACAATCGACAGCTGTTTTGCTGCAATGGGCTATTATGTTATAACCCCTGATTATATAAATACGGTGATAACAACGGCCTGTTCCAAAAGCGAAGACAGTACCTGTTTTGATCATTTTCGCCAGGAAATTATGTTTGGTACAGCCGTGAGTGATAAGGTAGAAGTGGATTCTGCCAACAGCTTAGTGAACCGGGTTACAAAGCTGCTGGTATACCTGGCCGCACAGGATAAAGGCTGGCGTGAATTTGTGCACAACGGAAAGGTGCAGTGGGATAAGGTTATTGCCGCAGGTCACTCGCAGGGAGCGGGGCATGCAGCGTATTTCGGGAAACAGTTCCGCTTGCGTGGCGTACTGATGTTCTCCGGTCCGCAGGATTACCTGCAGTATTTTAATGCTCCTGCTCACTGGCAGCGGGAGCGGGGCCGTACGCCGGCGAACAGGTATTATGCCTTCCTGCATACAAAGGATCCATTTAATTACCAGTACCAGGTGGCAGATGTAAGTGCGGTAAGCCACCAGGCGGGAACCGATACCACCATGGTGCAACCGGGAATGCCGGTACGTCCCGGAAAAAGTATCCTTGTAACGGATATAGACCGGAAAGATAAACACGGATCAACATTGGGCACGGAGTTTACAGCTGTGTGGAAATATATGATCAGCAGCGCCACAGCGCATTAAAAATAAAGGCCGGTTCTGCACTGAGAACCGGTTTCTTTTTTATCCTACTCAACACACTTCACTGCAGGAATTGTTCCTGGCATGCTTCCGTTTCCCTGAAAGCGGGCCTCCCACATTGCAGGCGTTGATATATTCAGCCTGTTCTTCCCAATATCAGGCGTGTGAGCAATTCATAAAGTTTTTCGGGGCACTATAACTCCGGCGGCTATACGCCGTAGCCGGGATATTTGAAAACGGTTGTTTGCCTCACACCGGCCCAATAACGGAGTAACCTGCATGAAACAAAAGGTCAGTGTATTATTCCAACCCTTTTATTAAACGTTGTTAAAAAACAGGGGAAACCGGAAATCTTCTCTGTTGTTTATTCTTTATCTTCGCCACCGTTCGTTACCATTCTATGTCAAAGAAGAAGAGGAAAAAAAAGAAGCAGCAAAAGGGATCCAGCAGTTTAGCCTTCATCGTTATATTGATCATCGCTGCATTTGCGGTGACCACCTGTTCCCGAAAAATCACCGGAGACAAACCAACGTCTCCTGCGAAAAAATCATCTCACAAAAAAAATACTACAACCCGCACCGGTATATTTTTACTGGCAGAAGATTTTGAGTCTGGTTCCAAAACAAATTACAACAGTGGCGACGTGGAATTATCCAGCGGTACCTGGAAGTTTAAGGATGCCGTAACCGGCAACCTGGAGGAGGATCATAAAACCGGTATGCAGGCATTGCGTATCCGTGGTAATGGTATGGCCGGGATGAAATTCGATATTCCGGTAAAGGGAACGGTAACGGTTACACTAAGGTACGCCGGTTACGGAGCGGATAAAGCTGGCACCTGGGAACTATGGGCATCGGTGAACCACGGACAAAGCTATTTTCGTGCAGGTGATCCCGTTAGTGTTACCTCCGGTGTGCTTAAAACAGCCACATTTACCGCAAAGAGTACAGGTATCATCCGTTTTGATATTCGTAAAACAGATGCCGGCAACAGCCGTATCAACTTTGATGTATTCAGGGTAACCGCCGGGGGAAAGGTAATACCGGCAAAACCGGAGGGAAAGCCTGCCGGCGGTGATGATGACAAATATGCTGCTGGGCAACCCCAGTAATGCCGGTGAGTCGCTGGTAATGGCCAATAATTACCTGATGGATAAGGGGTATTACGTGCTGTCTTATAACCGCGACAAGGGCGCGCCCAACTGGGTTTCCTGGCACCTATCGCGTAAGGATCTCGGGAAAATGTCCAGGGCCAATGATTTCCGGCCCGATGCCGATATTCCCGGCAGCTGGTACCAGGTATCCCAAACCAGCTATATGGGCAGCGGCTTCGACAGGGGGCATAATTGTCCTTCCGGGGACCGCACCGCGACCCGTGCAGCCAATGAATCCACTTTCCTCATGACCAATATGATTCCCCAGGCGCCCAACCATAACCAGCACTTATGGAAGAACCTGGAAGAATACACCCGTGAACTGGTAATGAAGGGCAACGAGGTGTACGTGATCATGGGAAGCTATGGGAGCGGGGGCACCGGCAGCAGGGGGCTGGCCAGAACAATAGATGGCCGTAAAGTGACGGTACCGGATCATATATGGAAAATACTGGTGGTTTTACCAGAGGGAAACAACGACTTGCAGCGTATTAATAAGAACACGCGTATCATTGCTGTGAACACACCAAACAAAAATAATGTTAATATAAGGTGGAGCGCATACCTGACATCCGTGGAGGAGATAGAGAAAGCCACCCGTTATAGGTTGCTGGATAAAATACCACAGGTCGTACGACAGGAACTGGTAAAAAAAATAGATAACGGACAGCAGGCAATGTATCCATAAAAAAAATATTATGTCGTTATGGCAATTAAATTATAAATTGCATTTAATTATTATGTTTTTGTAGTTTGTAAACTGATTATCCGGAAAAAGTCATGATAAGTTCCTATAAAAACCAGATTGGCACAATTTTATTGAAAGTACTGCAGCAATTGTAACTTATTGAAGCTTTGGATCGTTATTATAATTACAAAGCTAGCTTAAAGTATAAATGGCCGATTATTAATGGAGAAGAACCTACACTTTTCTTGATTATATGCACATATAACAAGAAATACTGTGCACACAACGAAAGGGAATGGAGTAAAATAATTAGGGATAAAATGGCGTTATACTTGAGAAGCTTAACAATATGAGCTTTTTAAACATTAATTTTATATCTAACTAATATGGGTGAAAGAGTGTCGGTGGCCTTACTTGTAACTACATACAACTGGCCGGAAGCATTGAAGCTGGTGCTGGATAGCGTACTGGTGCAAACCGTCCTCCCCGATGAAGTCATTATAGCAGATGATGGCTCCGGAGAGGCTACCAGGGAGGTTGTTGAAGCATTCAGACGAAAAACCACTATCCCGGTAAAACATTTCTGGCACCCGGACGAGGGTTTCCGCAAAACGATCATCATCAACCAGGCTATTACCGGTACCTCTTCAGACTATATCATCCAGATTGATGGCGACATTGTGATGCATGAGCTTTTCATCAGGGACCATATCAGCGAGGCGGAAAAAGGATATTTTATCCGTGGCAGCCGGGTGTTACTGCAGGAGGAGATTACCAGGAAATACCTCAACAACGGGCAGTTTGAACGGGTATCATCTTTCAGTAAAAATGTAAGGAACCGGATCAACTCGCTTCGTATCCCTTTCCTGGCACCTTTACTGATAAAAAAGAGCCAGCGTTCCCGGAACTGGATCGGGTGTAACTGTGCTTTCTGGAGAGCCGATTTTCTGAAAGTGAATGGTTATAACAACGAACTTAAGGGCTGGGGACATGAAGATATTGAACTGGCGGCACGTTTTATTAACTCGGGGCTCTATCAGAAAAAAGTGAAGTTAAAAGCGGTGTGCTATCATTTACATCATCCTTTTAACTCCCGTGTACATGAGAACATCAACTACAGGGTTTACCTGGATACTTTACATCATGGAATTGCCTATTGTTCCAACGGGTACAGGCACCATTTAACAACGGAGTAACTAAACTAACTTAAGAAGATATAAGAAAAGGCCACCGTCAGGTGGCCTTTTTATTTAGTTACCAAACGTCTGCATTTCAATGAGCCGTTTATAAATGCCGTTGTGTTCAAGCAGTTGCTGATGGGTACCCTGTTCGGCCACCCGGCCATTGTCAAGTACAATAATGATATCCGCATTCTGAATGGTGCTGAGGCGGTGGGCAATAACCAGGGAAGTACGGTTCTTCATCAGGTTGTTGAGCGCGTCCTGCACCATTTTCTCTGATTCTGTGTCCAGCGCGGAGGTGGCTTCGTCCAGCAGCATCAGGGGCGGATTGGAAAGCACAGCACGGGCAATACAGATACGCTGCCTTTGCCCGCCGGAAAGCTTGGAGCCCTTATCCCCGATATTAGTGTCGTAGCCGTTTTCTGTTTTAGTGATAAATTCGTGCGCATTGGCAATCCTGGCCGCAGCTTCCACTTCTTCTATAGTGGCAGAGGGCTTGGCAAAGGCAATATTGTTGAAGATGGTATCATTGAAAAGGATGGACTCCTGGTTTACCACACCCATTAATGCCCTTAAAGATTCCATAGTAACGGACTTCAGGTTTTTGCCATCTATCAGGATGCTACCCGATTGGGGGTCCATAAAACGGGGGATCAGGTCCATCAGCGTGGATTTACCACCGCCCGACGGGCCTACCAGCGCCACTGTGGAGCCTTTGGGTATGCTGATGGTAATATTATCCAGCACCTTCTTCTCGCCGTAGGCGAAAGAAACTCCTTCAAAACGGATCTCCTCTGTAAAACCGTTTAATGTAATGGCATCCGGCGCATTGGTAATAGCAGGTTGCTGATCGATCAATTCCAGTACCCTGTCGCCCGCCGCGATCCCTGAATGAATATTACTGAATGCGGTGGAAATAGCTTTTGCCGGGCGCATGATCTGGGAGAAGAGGGCGATATATACCACAAAGGTGGATCCGTCCATATTTCCCTGGTTATTGATAATAAGAGACCCGCCATAAAACACGATACCCGCCACCATCAATACCCCAAGTGTTTCAGAAACGGGTGAGGCCAGCTGTTGCCTTTTAGCCATAGATCGCGCTATTTTGGAATAGCGGCGGTTTTGCTCATCAAAACGGCCGGTGATAAATCCCACTGCATTAAAAGCTTTTACGATACGGATGCCATTCAGCGCCTCGTCAAGATAACTGATCATCATGCCATAGGTTTGATGGGAGGCAGTTGCCTGTTCTTTCAGCCTTTTCACGATCCGGGATATAATTAAACCGGCTACCGGAATAACCAGCATGGATACCAGCGTTAATTTATAGGAGATGAGGAACAGGATCACCAGGAAAGAGATCAGCTGGGCCGGTTCTTTGAATAACACCTGTAAAGTGCCGGTTACAGTGTATTGTACCACCTGCACGTCGGAAGCGATCTTGGAAATGATATCTCCCTTTCTTTCATTGCTGAAATAGCCCAGGTGCAGGTTCATTACATTGTTGAATACTGTTTTACGCAGGTTCAGTAAGGTTTGTATACGCAGGCTTTCCATAGTGCGGTCCGCGAAATAGCGGAACAGGTTGCCCAGTAAAACAGAGGCAGCGATACAGGCGCAAACAAATTCCAGGCTTTTGATCTTACCATACTGACTGGCAACCGAGGTGGTATAATGCTTAAAAACCTTAAAGATATCAAAATAGTTGTCCGGCATGGGAGCTACTGTCTCGTGCAGATCCTTGTTAAACAACGTTTCCAGCAAAGGCGCCAGCAACGCAAGATTCAGTGTGCTGAATATTACAGACAACAGGGTGCAGATGATATAGGGTATGGCGAATTTATTAATAGGTTTGGCAAACGATAAAAGTCGGAAGTATGTCTTCATATTTAATTATAATCGTATAATGATTAAGACGTGCATAAAAAAAACCGCATCGTTGCTGATGCGGTTCCTTAAGTTTTTAATTCCCTTTTTATCAATAACTTAAAGAATATTTTTCAGATGCACATTCAAGCCCGCAGATCATCAGTAAAAACTGCAATCAGGGCTCAAAAATAGCCCTTTTGGCTTAATTGTCAAAAGATTTGATAGCCGCACCGGCGGGGGAGCGGCTACCTTTAATTATTGTTGTGCCAGGATTTTCAGTGCTTCCGTGTCTTTGTATTGTACCATCAATTGTTTCAGGTGGGCTTTTAAGGTATCAGTGAGCTTTTCATAGCCTTTCCGGCCATAGAGATTATTTACCTCATGCGGATCCTGCTTTAGGTCGTACAGTTCCCAGCTATTGGACTCGCCGTAGAAGCGGACCAATGTATATTGTTCTGTACGGATACCGAAGTGAGGGTATACATGATGTGGCTCGGGGAATTCGTAGTAATGATAATATGCTTCTTTTCTCCAGGAAACATTTTTACTATCCGCTTTCAGCAGCGGTAAAAAGGAGGTGCCTTGTATATCGGCAGGCGCCTTTACGCCGGCGATATGGAGGAAGGTGGGGGCCCAGTCGATGTTGAGCATCAGCTGATCGATAGAAGTGCCGGGCTTCACTACGCCAGGGTATTTAATGATAAAAGGCGTACGCAATGATTCCTCATAAATAAAACGCTTATCGAACCAGCCATGTTCCCCCATGTAGAAGCCCTGGTCGGAAGCATACACCACTACGGTATTTTTTGAGAGGCCTGATTTATCCAGGTAATCCAGCAGCTGGCCGATGTTCCTGTCGAGCGATTTTGCGGTGGCCAGATAGTCTTTCAGGTAACGCTGGTATTTCCATTCCACCAGGGCATCGCCTGAGAGCTTTTGCTTATCAAATTCTTTGCTGATCTTATTCTCGTAATAATCGATGTAGGCCTTTCTCTGTTCCGGTGTAAAGCGGCCATAGATCCCTTTTTCGTAATTAGCATGTACCTTCAGGTCTTCTTTCAGGCGCATGGTTTTATCGATGGTCATATCCTGGTTCTGTGCGGCCAGGCGGTTTTTATAGTCGTCTTTAAATGTTTCCGGAAGGGGAAATGTTTTATCATCATATGCGCCGAGATCCTGTATATCCGGCAGCCATTCGCGGTGTGTGGCCTTTTCGCCTACCACCAGGAAAAAAGGTTTGGTGGTATCCCGTTTTTCTATCCAGTTAACAGAAAGGTTGGTGATGATATTGGTAACATATCCTTCAATGCGGCTGGTATCATTAGGCCCGATGATATCCGGGTTGTAATATTGGCCCTGGCTGTTGAGGATACGCCAGTAGTCGAACCCCTTTGGCAGGTTACCCAGGTGCCACTTCCCGATCCATGCTGTCTGGTAGCCGTTCTGCTGCAGAAGGGCAGGGAACAGTTGCTGTTCCACGTCGAACTTTTTCTCATTCAACGTATAGCCGTTAATGTGACTGTACTTACCGGTAAGCAGGGTAGCCCTGCTGGGACCGCAAATGGAGTTGGTGACCAGCGCGTTTTTGAAAACAGCACCCTGTCGGGCGATGCGGTCGATGTTAGGTGTTTGTACCAGTTTGCTGCCATAGGCGCTGATAGCCTGGTAAGCATGGTCATCTGAGAAGATGAATATGATGTTGGGTCGCTGCGTTTGTGCGTAGCTGTTAGCGGTGAAGAGGAGTAGCGCTCCACAGATTTTTCTAAGATAGTTTGCGGAAAAAATTTTCATGTTCAGTGTTTTATCTGTTTACCTATTGCCGCCCTCCGCATCACTTCTCCGCCACCACCTTAAAATCCTCGAACACCACATCAAACGGCAGCTTCCCCGGCGCTGCCGCCACTGGTCCTATCTGCACTTTACCGCCAGGAGGAAAATATGCCAGCCGCAGCATATCAAATTTCTTATTATCAAATGAGTATTCAATCTGCACATAATCCCCTTTACGCAATAATTTCAACCACATGCTTTTGGGGCTGTCGTGCCGCGGTACTACAGACCAATCGGATACTTCACGTGTAACCACGGCGCTTACATTCTGCACGCCGTCTACATATTCTATCCCTGTTTTAATCCAGTTTTTGGCATCCTTGCGGATCATCAGGCCGGCCTGGTGAAACAGCTCTTTATACTGACCGGAAATTTTTACGGTAGCCGTAAAATCACCTTCCTGTTCCTGGTAATAAAAAGGACCGTTATCACGGATGAAGCCATAATGTGTTACCTGCCAGTAATCGGTACCGGGGTCAACGGTCACATTGATCTGGTTGTGGTTTGCCGACCATTTCTGAGGAGCGTTATACCATTGCATTGTTTGTGCTTTTAATCCCATACTTGCTGCTATGAAAGCAGATAATGCTACAATTCTTTTCATAATGTTCCCGTAAAAATTTTATGTAAGATGATAAATATTCCCCGTAATAAGTAATTTTTAGTGATGGGCAGCTGCCCGGGATTTGTTAACTTTAAGAACCCTCATTAACCTGTTATGAATATGCGTGAAGAAAACCCACACACCAGCAAAAGAAAATCCGTTGCCGTTATAGTAGCCCATCCGGACGATGAAACTTTATGGGCGGGAGGCACCATTCTGTTTCATCCGCAGTGGAACTGGACCATCATCAGCCTGTGCCGGGCGGCTGATCAGGACAGAGCCCCTAAATTTTTTAAGGCATTACAATTGTATGGAGCACAGGGAGTAATGGGGGATATGGATGATGGTCCGGAACAAACACCTTTGCCGGATGAAGTAGTGGAAAACCAGGTGCTTGCTTTATTGCCTGTACAACATTACGACCTGGTGATTACCCATCACCCGCAGGGGGAATATACCCGGCATCTCCGCCATGAAGAAGTAAGCGCCGCCGTTATCCGCTTATGGCAACAAGGCCGTATCAGTGCCGGGGAGCTTTGGGTGTTTGCTTATGAAGACGGGTTGAAGTCCTATTTTCCCGAGGCAGTGCCTGAAGCTACCATTTATCATGTGCTGGATAAAGATATCTGGCAAAGGAAATATGAGGTGATCACCCAAACGTATGGATTTAAGACCGATAGCTGGGAAGCCGCTACAACGCCGCAGGCGGAATCGTTCTGGTGTTTTAATAGCAGCGGGGAAGCCCACCAGTGGCTAAATAATTTACCGGTTGAGTTATGAAAGTGCTTTTATTGTTTGATTATCCGCCAGCACCCGGGGGACTGGCAACACAGGGAAACTTATTGTACCAGGGTTTGCTGGAAGCAGGTGTGAATGCCCTGGCAGTACATTACGATTCACCATTGGAAAAGGAATGGTATTACAGCTGGTTTAAGCCGGATGTAGTAGTAGGGGTAGGTTACTGGGGATATTGCCCGCAGCTGGTGCTGCATCCGCAGCGTTTTGGCGTACAGCCGGTACCGTGGCTGGTGGCCGATGGGTATATTGCCAACTACCACGATGTGTTAAACCAGCTGCCGCTGATCCTGGTTACCTCACAGTGGGTTAAGGAAATGTATATAAGGGACGGTATCAATGGCGATAAGATTGCCGTATTGCCGGTAGGCTGTAATACCAACAGGTTTATACCAATGTCTCAGCAACATCCAAGGGTGAAAGCCATCCGTGAATCAATGGGCGTTGCGCCGGATGAGCTGATGCTTCTTACTATTGGCGGGGACGCCTGCTCAAAAGGCGCGAGGGAAGTGATGTATGCGTTATCACAGTTAGGCGGCGAAGTGCCGGATAACTGGAAGTATATCTGCAAAGTATGGCCCCAGGAACGCAGCAACAAACAAAATAAAGCCGACCTGGAACTGGCAGATGAACTGGGACTGATTGATAAGGTAAAATATGTTACCAGTATCGTTTCACGGGAACAGATGCCTTACCTCATCAACGCCTGCGATATTTATGTGGCGCCTTCACGCCTGGAAGGCTTCGGGATGCCCCAGGTAGAAGCAGGCGCCTGCGAAAAACCGGTGATCGGCATCCGCGCCATGGGTATGCTTGATACGCTGGTACACGGTGAAACCGCTTTGCTGGCAGGTGTGGCAGAAGAAATCGTAACCAGCGAAGTAATAGTCGGTAAAGAATCCGGTTTTGATACCAGTCAGAAGGTGGTATTTTCCACGCCACGCACGGTAGACTACAGGGCAGATGTAAATGATATCAGGCAATACCTGCAGCGGTTAATGACAGATGCCGCCTACAGGGAACAATTGGGTAAAGCAGCACGTAAAAGAGTAACCGCAAATTTTGACTACCGGGTGATAGCAAGGCAGTTTATCCAGTTGATGCATGAAAAACTTAATATCCGTTAAATATGGAAGCTTCCTCCTGGTCAACCATCAATGCAGCCAGGGATGCCGCACTGAAGGTATTGCTGCATAATGTGAACGGCCCTTTTCACGGGCTTCCCCGCACTGCCGGGTGGGGATACCCTGAGCCATATACACGGGACCTGTTGCTGTCTTTTTTTGGTATAGGCGTTACCGGTAACGAGGTGCTGATAAAAAGTATCAGGAAGGTACTGGAAACACTGGCAAAAAACCAGACGCCGCACGGGCATATTCCCTCCCTTGTGCATGATAAACAGGACCTCGGCGCCAGCGACTGTACCCCGCTCTTCCTGCTGGTAACCGGTATGTACCGGAAACTGTCGGAAGAAGAACAGTTCCTCGAAGAGGCGGTGAACAGATCGTTGCAGTGGATGGAGTATCAAAGTCCCTCAGACCGGTACCTGGTAGCGCAGCAGCCTACCAGCGACTGGCGCGATGAACAATGGGTACTGGGCTACGGCCTGTTTGTAAACACCCTTGTGTACAGTTATCTCCGTATCCTGGGGCATCATGAGCGGGCGGAAAAAGTAAGACAGGCCATGGGAAGATTTACCATCACCGGGGGAGTACAGCACCGGCATGTACATGAAGGGCTGGTGGTGAAACACAAACCCTATTATGCTATGTGGTCTTACAAAGTGCTGAGCAGCGAAAGGTTCGATCTGCTGGGCAACAGCCTGGCAATACTTTCCGGCATTGCAGCACCTACAAGGGCGGCAGACATGGTGGCATGGATTGAAGAGGAATGTGCTGAGCTTATAAAGAACGGACAGCTGGGCGTGAAACTACCTCCTAACTCCTTCCCCTATACGAAACCGGGCGATAACGACTGGCATGAACGCTATGCTTTTTTTAATCTCCCGGGAGAATATCATAACGGCGGTATCTGGCCCTTTATCTGCGGCTTTTATGTGGCGGCGCTGGTTGCTGCCAGGAAATACCGGCTGGCGGAAGAAAAACTGCTGGAGCTTACCAGGATCATCACTATTTCCAACAGCGGCAAAGTAGATTATGGATTCAATGAATGGCTGAAAGCACAGGATGGCACTGCAAAAGGGCAGGAGTGGCAAACCTGGAGCGCCGCTTTGTACCTGTATGCCGCCAAATGCGTAGAGGAAAGAAGAACCCCTTTCTTCGACGAAATGAGAATGCGGCAGCCGGTTGCATGATAAGTTAATAAAAGATTAGTCCGGCTGATGAGTGAATTAATGTAACTTCGTGCACAATTATCCCGTGTAATAACTTATGAAGATGAACATTTACAGATCCCTGACCCTGGTAGCAGTTTTGGCTACTATGCTTACTGCCTGTGGAAGTCTTGAAATGGCCGGACCGGATATCGTTACCCCCGTAACTCCGCCTCCCACAACACCACCCGTAACAGGCAACAATAAAATTGAAGGCAACTGGAATTTTGTAGGTACCACCATGACAGGCACCAGCACCGTGTCGGAAGACAATGCCAAAGTCATTTCCTACAATGATTATACAACATTCAATAACAAGGGCACCTGTGTGATCGACGGCAGTTCGTTCAGGTTTAATGCGCTCAGCTATTCCATTGATACCATGCTCAGGATGGTGATGTATGTGGATGGACAACTGCTGACCGATATGGACGTCCCCTTCCAGGTGACCATGGCGCCTTACAGCGCAGTAAGTCCCTATAAACTGGTGGGCGCCGATTCCATTTACTTCAGTAATGGAATGGTCGAAACTCCTTCGGCTGGCGGCGGTACCGTGAAAGTGATCGATATTGGCGGAAAAATTTCCTGGAGAGGTGACACCCTGGTGGTGACAACGAAATTAAACCAGATGGTGGAGTCAGCATTTGTGGCCACTTCACAGGAAATGAGGCTGGTAAAACAAAAATAAAACGACCGGCGGCTACTTGTAACCGCCGGTGTCCCTTACTTTTTACGTGCATCCGCTGCCTGCCAGATGGCTTTGATGGTGGCTTCATCATTCATCCCGTCGGGGCATTGGGGGGAGCGGGTATTGGCCCGGTACTTTAATCTGGGTTGTTTCCTGCCCAGTGTAACCACTCTTGTTACCGGCATCTGCAAATGGCCATTGGCGTCATGGTCTGCCACCCATTGGTGGGCATATCGCAGCCAGTTGTTGCGGTATTGCTCCGGTTGCTGGTAAAACCAGCTGATCTCATCAAACCCCCAGGGATAAATGGTAGTGGTATCCGGAACACCGGGATGGTTGCTGATACCAAAATTATCCAACTCCACGAGGTAAGGCATCGACACGGCTTTCCAGCCACTGGGTGCAATACCGCCTTTGCTTCTCCCGTAAAGCGCATCTGTAAAACCAACAGCTAAAATACCTTCCTGTGGCCGTTCCGGTACCGATTTGATCCGCAATGGGAAGGAATTGAAATCCAGCAAGCTTTTACCGTTGGCCACCATGCCGCCGGAAGGCGTATGGGCATCCAGCAATACCCAATGGTGGCGGGTATGTGTTTTTGCATAGGCCCGTATTTTTTCCAGGAAGGCGGCCCATTCAGTGAGCTGCGGATCTTCCATACCTATCAGCGCAATCTGCCCCAGGTGTAGCGCTTCGCATCCCACCTCCATATAGGTGCCGGCCAGGAACATAAACCACAGACGGGTTTCCACGCGCGTAATATCAGGCACGCTGTTGCCTTTGCTCCAGTGATCCACCAGCTTGCCTTTGGTGTTCAGCATATCGGCATAACGGAAATGCCGGTTTTCCGCGGCTAGTCCCAGCGCCCTGAATGCCCATGCAGGAACAGGAATGGTATTTACCTGCTCGCTGATCTGTTCAAAAAGGGCTGCCTGGAAAATGACATCCGGGTCATTTTTGTGTACCTCCTCTACCAGTCGTTTGGCATTGTCGAGGTAGTCTTTGTTGTTCAGCACCGCTTCTCCTCCCCAGCGGTAAATGGCGCGGCCAATGAACTTTGCCCCGGTGTTGCTGATCAGGCGGATATCATCTTCCTTGTTGGGGTAAGGCGCATCGGAAGCGTAAGGATCTACCGCCAGAAACTCGGTCATGGTAACTGCATGGTCCAGGTAATGTTCCAGCACGGGCCGGGAAATGCCTTTTTCATTGAAGGAGTAGGATTGTGCGCAGGCGGTAACAGCCCATAAGCTGATACCTGCGGTCAGCCATGCTGCCGCCGGACGCTGAGTGAATAGTGACATGTCGTGGAATAAATTTTCCGGACAAGATACTTTTTTTTGCCTGCCGCAGATAACATTTTTGGTGGAGTGGTGCAATTGTTTTTATATTGAGGCCGTTAAATGAGACAGCCAACATATGAGATTACTGCCGGAAACTTTTCCTGTTTTGTTTACACCCCGTCTTCACCTGGTTGAAATTGAACATTTGCATCAGCCGGACCTGTTTTACCTGCTGACGGATAAGCGGGTTACCCGTTATTATCATGTTATTCCATTGAGCGAAGTGGCAGATGTCCGACCCGTTATCGATCTTTTTAAGAAACGTTTTAATGATAAAGAAGGGATCCGCTGGGGCATTGCCCTTGAAAATAAAACGGAGCTGATCGGGTTTATCGGTTTCAATAATTACGAAACAGAAGACACGGTGCCGCTGGTATTTGCGCTGGTGCAGGAGTATTGGGGCAAAGGCTATATGGCCGAAGCTATTGAGGCGGTAGTGCAATATATTTTTGCTGCCCTGGAGGTGAAAAAAGTGGTGGCAGATGTATTGCCGGGTAATACAGCTTCAGAAAGAGTACTGGTAAAAACCGGGTTCCTTCACGAAGGACTGGTGGCCGGCGGCATGGCATGGAACAATAAAAATTATGATGTGAACCGTTATGTACGGCAGCCCAACCTGTAAGTATCCCTGCCATTCAGGGCATAATAATGCCGGTTCCTTTAAAGGGAACAGTAAAGATACTTACAGGAATTACAGATGCAGGATTAAGCTTTTTTAGCGACGGCTTTCTTGGAAGCAGCTTTCTTTGGCGTCACTTTTTTGCTGGCGGCTTTGGGAGTGTTGGCTTTGGGAGCAGTTGCTTTTTTGGCAGCAGCTTTTTTCTTCGGCTTCGCTGGGTCTTTTTGTTTATCCGTTAATCCCGCGGTCATCGCTTTAGCGGCTTTTTTTACATTCCTGAGAAATTTCTTTTCTCCCAGTTTCTCTTTTAAATCGCTCAGCGCGTTTAACACGGCGGCTACTTTTGCACCGGCTTCTTTTTTAAGATGCTTGCCGGTTGGTTTACTCGAATCAGTCATGGAGCAATTATATTATTTAGAAAAATGTTTATATTCAAAATTAACAATTAAATAATATTGCCAATGTTAAGTTTTATAAACCTATGATTCATAAAGAATATTCTGGTCTTAATGAAACTGATTTCGGCCATAAATTTGCTATATTGGGATGGGCTCCTTCCTTGTGTCGGAGCTTGTTATTGTTTTAACCATAGGGGTATGGGTTCCAGAGATGTCATTATTATAGGAGGAGGCCTGTCGGGCCTCACCAGCGCTATTCATTTATCGAAAGCTGGATTACAGGTAACCGTAATCGAGAAAAGCAAATATCCTTCACACAAAGTATGTGGGGAATATGTTTCCAACGAAGTATTACCATATCTGCAGTCGCTGGATGCGGATCCTTCGGTATTACAGCCATCCCGGATCAACCGGTTAATTATTTCAGACCACTACGGGAAAACGCTGGAAACAGCACTGCCATTGGGAGGTTTTGGCGTAAGCCGTTATACCTTCGACCAGTTCCTGATGCAGAAGATGATCGCAAATGGTGTGGAGTTAATTGAAGACACGGTGACCAATGTGTTTTTTGAGAACGACCGTTTTTTCATTGACACCAACAGCTATGGCGTTTTTTCCGCACCTGTGGTGCTGGGGGCCTATGGCAAAAGAGCGGCGCTCGATGGGAAGCTTTCCCGTCCTTTCTTTAATGAAAAATCTCCCTGGCTGGCAGTGAAATCGCATTACCGCGGCAGCTTTCCCGCCGATATGGTGGGCCTCCATAACTTCGACGGAGGCTATTGCGGGGTATCAAAAGTAGAAGATGATATCCTGAACATCTGCTACCTGGTGAGTTACGAGAGCTTTAAGCATTTTAAGCAGATAGAATCACACCGGGAACGGGTGCTGTATCGCAACCAGCATTTAAAGGACATTTTTGAAAACAGCACACCCTTGTTCGATAAACCTTTAACCATCAGCCAGGTGTCTTTTACCGATAAGGAAAAAGTATTGAATCATATCCTGATGATCGGCGATACCGCCGGTCTTATTCATCCGTTGTGCGGTAATGGTATGGCAATGGCTATACAAAGTGCCCGGATAGCGGCAGAAAAAGTGCTGGCATATTTTTCATCGCCGGCAGGTAGCCGTTTGCAGATGGAACAGCAATATATAAAAGACTGGAATAAAATGTTCAGTGGCCGGATGCGCACCGGCCGCGTATTATCCCGGTTGTTCCGTAATGAAAAGCTTTCTGCCACTATGATGAAGGGACTGATCCTCTTCCCCGGCCTGCTGCCCGGGATTATCAGGCGCACCCATGGCAAACCGTTAAATGCAATACCGGAATGCGTGTAGATACAAGGCACCGGAGCCATGCTGCTGAAATTATGGACGATTTCAACATGGAAGGAGATCTGCTGAAGGCTACGCTCGACAAAATTGCACAGATCAATTTCCTGCTGGGCGGAAACCGTATCACCCGTGAAGGTGTGGCGGCTTTACTGAAAGATATCCCGGCGCAACAGGAAATTACCATCGCTGATATTGGTTGTGGTAACGGCGATATGCTGCGGCAGCTGTCGGATGCTTTTTCTTCCGGAAGAAAAATAAAACTGGTTGGTATCGATGCCAACCAGGCTACGGTAACGCATGCACGGAATTTATCTAAAGATTATCCGCATATTGAGTATTATTGCCAGGATATTACCCGGCCCGCCTTCCGGGAACAACGCTATGATATTATTTTATGCACGCTTACCTTGCATCATTTTAAAGAAGCGGAGATCCGGGAGCTGCTCAAAATGTTTTACCGGCAGGCTGCCAGGGGAGTAGTGATCAACGACCTTCACCGCAGCGCCATAGCCTACCGCCTGTTCCAGCTGGTATGCTTCGTGTTCAATTTAAACAGGATGGTGAGGGAAGATGGACTGGTATCTATTCTGCGGGGATTTAAAAAGAAAGAATTACAGCGTTTATCCGCAGAACTTAATATTGATCAGTATTCCCTCAAATGGAAATGGGCCTTCCGGTATCAATGGATAATCAATAAAATATGAGCGTTAAAATTCAGACTGTCACCAAAGCACTACCGACTTACTCAAGAACTACCGCCGAAATTATTCCCTTTTTATCCTTATGGCTGCAGGGCCAGGAGGAAAGATTTATCCGCAAGGTGATCAAGATATTTGAAGGCGCCGGCGTGGATAAACGTTATTCCATTATGGGACCTGAGGAAGTGTTTACAAAAACTTCTTTTGAAGAGAAAAATAATATCTACCAGCGGGAGATGATTGCCCTGGGCCGTACCTGCCTGCAAAGCGCGCTGGAGAAAGCCGGGCTGAAAGGAACAGATCTCGATTATATCATTACCGTAAGCTGTACGGGTATCATGATCCCGTCATTGGATGCATACCTGGTCAATGCTTTACAGCTGCGCCAGGATATTGTGCGCCTGCCGGTTACTGAAATGGGTTGCGCGGCCGGTGTTTCTGGGATCATCTACGCCAAAAAAATGCTGGAAGCAAACCCCGGTAAAAGAGCGGCGGTAATAGCCGTGGAATCGCCAACGGCCACTTTCCAGCTGGATGATTTTTCAATGGCCAATATTGTAAGTGCGGCTATTTTCGGCGATGGCGCCGCCTGTGCTATCCTCTCTTCCTATGAGCAGGACAATGGCCCGGAAATACTCGCCGAGGAAATGTATCATTTCTTTGACGCGGAATACCTGATGGGATTCCATCTCTCCAACAGCGGTTTAAAAATGGTACTGGATATTGAAGTGCCGGAAAAAATTGAAGCGCATTTCGGCGACATTGTGCATCCTTTCCTCGCAAAAAATAATCTCACCATCGCAGATATCGACCACCTGATCTTTCATCCCGGCGGAAAAAAGATCATCAACCTGGTGGAAGAACTGTTCCGCAGTATGGGAAAGAAACTGGACGACACCAAAGAAATTCTGCGGCAGTACGGCAACATGTCAAGCGCTACGGTGTTATATGTATTGGAAAGGTTCATGGAGCAATCCTTACCCAAAGGCGATAAAGGACTGATGCTGAGCTTTGGCCCCGGCTTCTCCGCGCAACGAATACTATTACAATGGTAAAGGAGTTTTCATCATACTGGGCATTAATATTGGGTGGCAGTTCCGGGCTGGGACTGGCGTCGGCGCGTAAACTCGCGGCGCATGGTATGAACCTCTGTATTGTACACCGCAACACCCGCGTGGAGCTGGATGATATAGAACGGCAGTTTTCAGCCATCAGGGGGATGGGGGTACAACTGATCACATTTAATACAGATGTGCTGAATGCAGAAAAGCGTGCAGAGGTACTGCAGCAGTTGCAAACCGCTATAGGCGAAAGCCGCATCCGTTGCCTGCTGCACAGTATTGCCAG
This sequence comes from Chitinophaga sp. OAE865, assembly GCF_040546735.1. Classification (NCBI taxonomy): domain Bacteria; kingdom Pseudomonadati; phylum Bacteroidota; class Chitinophagia; order Chitinophagales; family Chitinophagaceae; genus Chitinophaga; species Chitinophaga sp. OAE865. Next base: position 3,654,183 of record NZ_JBEPOF010000001.1, read on the forward strand.
GGGAAACCTTAAAGCCTTGCCCCACCTCGATGCTGATGATTTTAATACCACCATCGGGAATATGGGTGTGAGCTTATATGAATGGGCTGCCGATATCCTGCACAGGCAACTGTTTGCCTCTGATGCACGTATCCTTTCTTTTACAAGCGATGGCAGTTACAAGGCGATGGAACACTACGCTGCCGTATCGGCTGCAAAAGCAGCGCTGGAATCCATTACCCGGAGTATAGCGCTGGAATTTGCCCCGCATGGTATAAGAGCAAACTGCATCCGTGCGGGAGTAACAGATACGGCATCGTTGCGGAAAATTCCCGGCAGCAGCACATTGCTGGAATACAGCAGGGAAAAGAACCCGTTCCGGCAGCTTACCACACCGGAAGACGTGGCAAATGTAGTATACCTGCTATGCAGGGACGAAGCCGCATGGATCAATGGAGCTATAATACCGGTCGACGGAGGCACACATATTCATTAGCGTATGACAAAAGAAGAGATCCTGCAGCATTTACCCTATGCGCCGCCTTTCCTGTTTGTGGATGAACTGGAATATATTGATGAGGAAAAAGTAACAGGTATATTTACATTCCATGCAGATATGCCTTGCTATAAAGGACATTTTAAAGGGCACCCTGTTACTCCCGGCGTACTGCTTACAGAAGTAATGGCGCAAACAGGTCTGGCTTGTTTAGGTATTTATCTTTTGAGGGATGAGGTACGTAAACAGTTACCCACGGTGGCTATGACGGCTGCGCATATCGACTTTTACCTGCCTGTGGCCCCGGGTGAAACAGTGAAGGCAAAGGCAACAAAAATATATTTCCGGTTTAATAAACTGAAATGCCGCGTGGAATTATATAATACTGCCGGCGCATTGGTTTGCGACGGAACGATAGAAGGCATGATCATCAAAAAATAAAAATGAATAACAGGGTTGTCATAACAGGACTAGGAGTAGTAGCGCCAAATGGCACGGGCATAGCGGCTTTCAGTGAAGCGATCAAAAAAGGTATATCCGGTATCCGTTATGACGAACAACTGGCCGCACTGAAGTTTTCCTGCCAGATTGCAGGTATGCCGGAGGTGCCTGTTACTTTGCAGCAACAGTATTTTGAGGAACTGGAACTAAAGCAGCTGAGCAGTTCCGGTATTATTTACGGCGTAATAGCCGGCATGCAGGCATGGGCCGATGCAGGCTTACCGTTAACCAGGCGATACGCCCGACTGGGACAGCGGTACCATTTTCGGCGCCGGTTCCTCCGGCGTGGATAAATTCCGCGAAGCCATTTATAAGGTAGATGATTTGCAGGTACGGCGTTTGGGCAGTACCGCAGTTACACAAGCAATGGCCAGTGGCATCAGCGCTTTCCTGGGCGGTAAGCTGGGGCTGGGCAACCAGGTAACTACCAACTCGTCTGCCTGTACCACCGGTGCTGAAAGTGTTCTGCTGGCCTACGAACGTATTAAGTACGGGTACGCCAAACGCATGCTGGCCGGCAGTACCGCCGATAGCGGCCCTTATATATGGGGAGGCTTCGATGCGATGAAAGTATCCACCTTTAAGTATAATGAACAGCCGGAGGCCGGGTCCAGGCCCATGAGCGCCACGGCCAGCGGCATTGTTCCCGGCAGCGGGGCAGGAGCGCTGTTGCTTGAATCGCTCGATAGTGCCCTGGAGCGGGGAGCTGTTATTTATGCAGAAGTGCTCGGGGGAAACATCAACTCCGGCGGGCAACGTAACGGCGGGAGTATGACGGCCCCCAACCCTGCAGCCGTGCAGCGTTGTATTGTTGCCGCCCTTCAGCAGGCGGGCGTGCAGCCGGGTGATATTGACCTGGTGAATGGTCACCTTACGGCCACCGGTAAAGATGCCGAAGAAATAGCGAACTGGTGTACCGCGCTTCAGCGAAAAGGGAAGGACTTTCCCTATATCAATGCCCTGAAATCCATGGTAGGTCACTGTTTGAGCGCTTCGGGAAGTATTGAACTGGTAGCAGTGGCGTTACAGCTGAAAGAAGGATTTGTATCTCCCAATATCAACTGCGAAGACCTGCATCCTGATATCCAGGCATTGGTAGACCGGGAAAGAATTCCGGAACAACTATTGTATAAAGACATAAATTTAGTAGCAAAAGCAAGCTTTGGTTTTGGAGATGTAAATGCTTGTATCATTCTGCAAAAGTACCTGCAACCTTAAACAATCTAACATGGACAAAGAGACATTCATTGAGCAGTTAAGAGAAATAGTGAGGCCCTATGCAAAAAACCAGGAGGCACTGGCAACCATTGATCTTTCCACTGATTTTATCAAAGATCTCAAAATTAATTCCGCTAACCTGGTAGATGTGATACTGGATGTGGAAGAGAAATATGATATCGTTATCCAGAATGAAGAAATGGAACGTATGCTGGATGTGCAGGCGGCCTTTGATATTGTGCAAACAAAGCTAAGTGAAAAATGATCGGCAACGATATTATCGATCTCCGGGCTGCTGCCGTTGAAAGCCGTATTCACCGCAAAGGCTTCCTGGAGAAATTGTTTCATCCCTGTGAAATCAGGATGATCCGCGAAGCGGCTGCACCGGAGCTGATCACCTGGCTGCTGTGGAGCTGCAAGGAAGCTGTTTACAAAATAGAGCACCGCAACACCCGGGAAAGAAAATATGCCCCGCAACAGTTCACCTGTAGTATAGAACAGGAGCACGTTTATGGGGAAATAACCGGCACCGTTTGTCACAACAATCATACTTATTATTATCAGAGCCAGGTTACTGACAATTATATCCATACCTGTGCCGCTACCGGTGATCTACTGCTCCGGGAAACAGCTGTATTTACAGATGCACAGGTGGCCGGTAACTACACCGGTTTTATGCAGCAGGTGCTTTCAGCAAAGGAGTTATTTTATAAAGATGAAATAGGAATACCGTATATCCTTCACCGTGAGAACGGCAGGTGTTTACCGGTATCTGTAAGTCACCACGGAACCTGGTGCGGGATCGCAAAATTAAAAGAAGTATAGATGTTAGACTTCTATTTAATACCAGACATACAACCAACACCAGGCTCCCCCGGATCACTTGAGCAGGCAGGAGAGCTGGACAGCCGCACATTCGGGCTTTTAAAAGAAAAGAAGATCATACCGCCTCAGTATGATTACTACACCGACTTCCGGTGGAACAATACCCTTATACAACAACTGGAAAATACCATCCTCATGAAACCAGCGCTGCAGGCCGATACCGATGTACAGCAGCTGCTGCTATTGCTGCGTGCCGCCAGGGAAAAGCAAAGCGGGTTAATTGCCTACGCCGACTGAGCTGCAATTTTAATGATGTTTCTTTAACAGGGCGGAACTGATCATCAGTTTCAGGCGTTTCCTTTCCAATCCTCTCACTCGATTAATTCGCTAGTATGTATATACATAATGGTAATAAAATACCAACATACGGTAAAATCCTATTTAAATAATGAATGATTAAACCCGATCTTTACCAATATTAAACAACCAGATAGCTATAGTAATTACCGGTAAATGCTAACCGATACCAGACAGTGCACAATTAATTGCTGAAAGTTATGTTCCAACGTTGTGTCAGACTCACCATCTGTTCCCTTGCATTTTTATCCGCGTGCAATAATGGCGATGCACCGGGAAATCAGCAGGAAAAATTACCTGAAATTGTAGACTACAATTTTGATATAAGACCTGTTTTATCTGATAAATGCTTCGCCTGTCATGGCCCTGATGCCAATAAACGGGAAGCAGGCCTGCGGCTTGATATTGCCGACAGCGCCTATAAAGCGCTGCGGGAAACACCAGGAGCACACGCATTGGTGCCCGGCAACCCAATGGCTTCCGTATTGTACCAGCGTATCAGCACCACAGATTCCTCTATGCGCATGCCGCCTCCCTCTACCAATATGGCGCTGAGCAATTACGAGGTAAAGCTGATTGAGAAATGGATCAAACAAGGCGCAAAATATAAACCGCACTGGGCATTTGTGGCGCCGGTAACACCAGCATTGCCCAAAGTAAACAAAGAGAAATGGGCGCGCAACGAAATAGATTATTTTGTATTGGCCCGCATGGAAGAAAAAGGGCTGGAACCCAATCCTGCAGCAGATCATGAAAGACTGCTGAAACGTCTTTGTCTCGATCTTACCGGTCTGCCGCCGTCGCCGGAAAGAATGGACCGCTTTGCAAAAGATACCAGCGACGCAGGGTATGAACGTATGGTAGACGAACTGCTGGCCGACAGCGCCTACGGGGAAAAAATGGCGGTACACTGGATGGATGTGGCCCGGTATGCTGATTCACACGGCTACCAGGACGACAACTACCGTACCATGTGGCCCTGGCGCGATTGGGTGATTCATGCATTCAATGAAAACCTGTCTTACAAAGATTTTATTACCTGGCAGCTGGCAGGGGATATGATCCCCGGCGCCACCCGCGAACAACTACTGGCCTCCGGCTTTAACCGTAATCATAAGATCACGGAAGAAGGCGGCGTAATAGATGAAGAATACCGCATAGAATATGTAACAGACCGTACCAATACCTTTGGAAAAAGTATGCTGGGCATCACGATAGAATGCGCGCATTGTCATGATCATAAATATGATCCTTTCTCACAAAAAGAATATTATGAGCTGTTTGCCTTCTTCAACAATGTAAAGGAAGTAGGCCTGCAGTCTGTGGTGGGCGGCCCCGAAACCTACGCCAAAACGCCTTATATGGAGATCACCAAAGAAGATCTCAAAGGTGTGCTCAGCTTTATCAACAAACAGGACACCAATCGCCTCATTGTATCTGTAATGGGCGAGAAGGATACTACGCGGAAAACGTATATCCTTGGCCGTGGTAACTATGATAACCCCACGCTGGAAGTACAACCCGAAACCCCACATGCCGTATTGCCGTTTGATATAAAGCAGTACCCGGCTAACCGCCTTGGGTTGGCGGGCTGGTTGTTCGATAAACGGAATCCGCTCACCGCAAGGGTTTTTGTGAACCAGCAATGGCAGGAAATATTCGGCAGGGGCATCGTGAAAAGCACCGGCGATTTTGGTATGCAGGGCGATCTGCCCAGTAATCCCCAGCTGCTCGACTGGCTGGCAGTTGATTTTATGCAGCATGGCTGGAATATTAAACGGCTCATGAAACAGATCGTGATGACTACCACCTACCGGCAGTCGGCCACTATCTCCAAAGAGAAACTGAAAGCAGATCCTGAAAATATTTATCTCTCCCGTGGGCCACGGTTCCGCCTTACAGCGGAAGGTGTGCGCGACCTGGTACTGAAAAGCAGCGGTTTGCTGGTACCTGAAATCGGAGGCCCAAGTGTAAAGCCCTACCAGCCTAAAGGCCTTTGGGAAATGGCTACCTCCGGCAGGGGCATCCTGGCCACCTACCGGCAGGATCATGGCAAAAGCCTCTACCGCAGAGGGTTGTATACGTTTATTAAACGCACCGTGCCGCCGCCATCCATGATGATCTTTGATGCAAGCAACCGCGATCAGTGCGAAGTAAAGCGCGCCAGTACCAATACGCCCCTGCAGGCGCTTATCATGCTCAATGATCCCACTGTGCTGGAAGCCTCCAGGGTATTGGCTTCCCGCCTTATGCAAAAGGATAACAATACTACCAGCAACATAACACAGGCATTCCGTTTAATTGTTTGCCGCACACCGCAAAAACGTGAAGTTGATTTACTGCAAAAATATTATGATCAGCAACAACAACTGTATAAACAGCAACCTGATAATGCGGTGAAGCTGCTGAAACATGGCGAGTACCCCATGGCAGAGCACCTGGACAATGCTTCTTGGGCTGCCATGATGCAGGTGATCACCACCATTTATAACATGGAAGAAACACTTTCAAAAACATAACGATCGTAAAGTCACGCATAATAAAGGCCGATGAAAAACGAATTCATAGAACATCACCTGAATATGAACCGACGCAAGTTCCTGTCCCGCCTGAGTTTAGGCGTGGGCAGCCTGGCGCTGGGCTCATTGCTGGTTCCCGATCTTTTTGGAAAAAGCAGCGGGGAAGAAGCACCCTTTATCCCGGGCATGCCGCACTTCGCACCCAAGGCCAAAAGGGTTATCTACCTGTTTCAGAACGGGGCGCCATCCCAATTGGAAAGCTTCGACTATAAGCCCAAGCTGCGGGAAATGATGGGGCAGGAGCTGCCTGCATCTATCCGTATGGGACAGCGCTTAACAGGAATGACCTCGGGGCAGTCGTCCTTCCCGCTGGTAGGCTCGCACTTCGATTTCAAACAGTATGGCGAAGCCCGCGCCTGGATCAGCGATCTGTTTCCTCACACGGCAGGAATTGTGGACGATATCTGCATTGTGCGCTCTATGTTCACGGAAGCCATTAACCATGATCCCGCGCTCACCTTTTTCCAGACAGGGGCCCAGCAGGGCAACCGCGCCAGTTTTGGCTCCTGGATGAGCTATGGACTGGGCAGTGAAAATAAGAACCTGCCTGCCTTCTGCGTGTTGTTGTCGAGAGGTAAGGGAAACGGGCAGGGGGTATATTCCAAATTATGGTCCAATGGATTTCTGGATAGCATCCACCAGGGTGTTCAGTTCAGCAGCGGTGAAAGCCCGGTGCTGTACCTGAATAACCCGGAAGGCATTGATATGGCCAACCGCCGCCAGATGCTGGACCAGCTGGCCGCATTGAACGATCAGTCGTATAAGGAATTTGGTGATCCTGAAATCAATACCAAGATACAGCAGTATGAAATGGCTTACCGTATGCAAACCGCTGTACCTGAACTTACTGATCTCTCCAGGGAATCAGATGATATCATTAAGCTGTATGGACCGGATTGCCTGGTGCCCGGCACTTTTGCGGCAAACTGCCTGTTGTCCAGGAAACTTTCTGAAAGCGGCGTGCGCTTCATCCAGCTGTACCACCAGGGATGGGATCAGCATGGCAACCTGCCCAATGAAATGGCAGGGCAGGCAAAGGATGTGGACCGTGCTTCAGCAGCGCTGATCACTGACCTGAAGCAACGTGGCCTGCTGGATGAAACACTGGTGATATGGGGCGGTGAATTCGGAAGAACCAATTATTGCCAGGGTAAGATGACCGCCGATAATTACGGCCGTGATCATCATCCCCGCTGCTTCTCCATCTGGATGGCCGGTGGCGGTGTTAAGCCCGGTATCGTTTACGGGGAAAACCGATGAATTCGGGTATAACATCGTAAAAGACCCGGTGCATGTGCACGATTTCCATGCTACCATCTTACACCTGATGGGACTGGACCACGAAAAATTAACTTTCAAACACCAGGGTCGCCGTTATCGTCTTACAGACGTAGCCGGTAAGGTAATCCCCGGATTAATGGCCTGATAAAATATTATTATAATGGAAAGAAGAAAATTCATACAGTCGTCGGCGTTAGTAGCTGCTTCGTTTTATATTTCCCGCGATCTTTTTGCCAAACCCAAAGGACCGGTATACGGGCATAATGGTATGCGCTATGCACTGGACACCAAATGGGGCACGCTCGACAGCAGCCGTTACCCTGTGAAAGACTGCCATGAGATGGTGCAGGACAAAAAAGGCCGCATCATCCTGCTTACCAACGAAACAAAGAATAATATCCTTGTTTATAATAAGTCGGGCAAACTGCTGGATAACTGGGGCCATGAATTCCCGGGTGCACACGGGCTCACGCTGAGCAATGAAAACGGTACCGAGTATCTTTTCATCACAGATACTGAAAAACACCAGGTATACAAAACCACTATGGATGGTAAGATCCTGCTCACTATTGATTATCCCGCCGAAACAGGCGTATATAAAAAGAAGGAGGAATTTGTGCCTACGGAAACTACGGTAGCAGATAACGGTGATTTTTATATTGCAGATGGATATGGCGCACAATATGTAATGCGCTATGACCGCAATGGAAAGCTGCTGGGATATTTTGGAGGAAGGGGTCAGGGAGATGAGCACCTGGACAATGCCCACGGAATCGTGGTAGACCGTCGCAAAGGCACGCCTACGCTTATTGTTACCGACAGAACAAGGAATTGCTTTAAACGCTTCAGCCTCGACGGGCAGTTACAGGAAGTAATAGCCCTGCCCGGTGCATGCGTATGCCGTGCTGTGATAAAAGGAGATCACCTGTATGCAGCCGTGTTACGTTCTCCCAATATGGATGCAAACGCAAGCGGCTTTGTAACCATACTGGATAAGGACAATAAGGTAGTATCCAATATTGGCGGTACCGCACCGGTGTATACCAACGGGGTACTGCAGCCTATGCAACAGGCAGAAAAAATATTTGTGCACCCGCATGATGTATGCGTAGACGACGATGAAAATCTGTATGTAGCGCAATGGGCTTCCGGGAAAGTGTATCCATATAAACTCAGGAGGGTATAATGACCGTGAAACAGCCATCCAGGTGGCAAAGCGCAGGCGGCAGCCTGTTATTTGCCGGCAATATTTTTATCCTTTTCCTATTGATCTTTGGCAACCGGGTAGTATTACCTCCCTGGTTACAGGTGCTGGGCAGGATGCATCCCTTGCTGCTGCATTTTCCCATTGTACTGATCCTCATAGCGGGCGTATTAACGTTTATCCGTTTACGTGAGCCGGCAGCAGAAGCATGGAAACAGCAGCTGGCCGGTGCATTATTGCTTGCCGGTGCGCTCAGTGCAGCCGTTACCGTTATAATGGGATTGTTCTTGTCTGGTGAAGAAGGATATAACGGCAGCGGTACGTTACAATGGCATAAATGGAGCGGCGTAAGTATGTGCTGGCTGGCTTCTTTATTATACTGGCTGGGCCAGTCGCCAGTAAACCGGCCTGCATTGCAGAAAGGCGGCGTGCTCATCACAGCCGTTTTACTGGTGATCACCGGGCACTTCGGTGCCGACATCACGCATGGCGAAAATTTTGTACTGGCGCCTGTAACGCCTGCAGGTAAAGGGCTACAGGTGCCTTTTGACCAGGCGCTGGTATATGAACATCTTGTGAAGCCGGTACTGGAAGAAAAATGTATGAACTGCCATAACGCAGGTAAAGCGAAAGGAGAACTGGCAATGGAACTGCCGGCCCAATTGCTAAAAGGCGGAAAAAGCGGTAAGCTGTTTGTAGCCGGTAAGCCGGAAATGAGCCTCTTAATGGAAAGGCTTCATTTACCGCTGGATGCAAAAAAACATATGCCGCCTGCCGGCAAACCACAGCTCACCCCGGAAGAGGCTGACCTTCTCTATTACTGGATCAAAGGCGGCGCCGATTTCAAAATGAAAGTAGCTGCATTGCCGGCGCACGACAGCCTGCGGCTGCTGGCAACTGCCATATTGCAGCCTGGCCCCCCGGCCACTCCTGTGTATCATTTTGCTGCGGCAGATGAAAAGTTGGTGCAAAAGCTGAACAACAATTACCGCGTTATCTACCCGGTAGCGCTGAATGCAGCGCCACTGGTGGTGAACTGCTATAATAAAGACCAGTTCAATAGTAAGTCGATCGAAGAATTACTGCCGCTGAAAAAACAGATCATAGAAATGCACCTGCAGAAAATGCCGGTACAGGATGCTGATCTGAATATCATTGCACAGTTCCCTGAGCTGCGGGTGCTGAACCTCAGCTTTACTAACGTAAAGGGTCAAACGCTGTCGGTCCTGGCAAAGCTGCCGCACCTGGAAAGCCTTTCCCTGTCGGGTACACCCGTTACTTTTCAGCAGTTGCAGGCTTTGAAAGCAGCGCCTGCACTGAAGGAGCTGTACCTGTGGAACACATCGCTCAGCTCCGCAGAACTGGATCAGCTGTCTGCCGCATTTAAACAGGTAGCTATCATCAAAGGATTTAAAGATGATGGTAAAGAACCGCTGAAGCTGAACCAGCCTTTGCTGGCAAACACTTCACCGGTTTTCCGCAGTACTGCACAACTATTGCTGAAGCACCCTGTTAAAGGAGTGGAGATCCGCTACACCACTGATGGATCTGTGCCTGACAGTGTGAGCTCCCCACTGTTTAAAGACTGCCTCCTGCTGCAGGACAATACCACTATCCGCGCTATTGCCTGTAAAAAAGGCTGGTATGCGAGCGACCCGGTGCAGTTCAATTTTTATAAATCTGCGTATACGCCCGATAGTGTGGTATTGCTTACACAACCGGATGGAAGCTACGCCGGTTCCGGCGCCAAAACTTTATGCGACGGGCAGAAAGGCGGTACAGACCAGGGCAACCAGAAATGGCTGGGCTATGTAAAAGAGCCGATGATAGCTATGTTGCTGTTTAAACAGCCCGTGCCCCTGCAATCAGTTTCGGTAGGCATCTTAAGAAATATTAACGGGTATATTTTCCCTCCAGCCAAACTGGAAATATGGGGTGGCCCAGATGCGCAACACCTGAAACTGTTAAAAAGAATTATTCCTGCAGCAGGGAAAAAGGATGATCCTGCCGCCGCCATGGAAGTAGCAGGAACTTTCCCCGTTACGCATGTTTCCTGCGTGAAACTGGTGCTGGATCCATTGCTGAAAATACCCGGCTGGCATCCTGGAAAAGGAAACAGGGGATGGGTATTTGCAGATGAGGTGTTGTTTAATTAGCTGTTAAAATTCGCCTGCCTTTTTTAAAGGGTTAACAGCGGATAAACAGATGAAACAATATAAATACGAAGAAATAGCAGCGAACATTGAAAGTAAGATCACCGGTGGCCAGTATTTACCTGGTCACCGGCTACCTTCAGTGAGAACATTAAAACAGCATTACCGGATCAGCCTGAGCACCATACAGAGCGCCTGCGATGAACTCCTGTTAAGAGCCCTGGTGGAAAGCGCTCCCCGTTCCGGCAACTATGTAAGCGCCCGCCCCGCCACCGGCAAAGTGAATGCCACTCCAATAGTAATGGATCCTGTTAGTAATGGATCCTGTGTTCAGGAGTAACCTGGCGGAATCTTCAACGCAGCGCTATTTCAGAATTCAACATAGCAGCACCCGGCGTCCTGCTGTTGCCGCGACAGCTGTAACAGGATCTGTGGAATAACAAAAGTAAATATTATCTTAACGCCTCATTATTCCACGTTTAATTGCTATGTATGAGGTCCAGGTATCTTATCTTATTTCTTCTCTTTTTTTATCATCTGCCGTCATTTGCGCAACGGGTAAAGATTGCCTGCCTGGGAGCAAGCATCTGCGCGGGCGCACGGTTGCAGCATCCTGAAACGGAATCTTACCCGGCCCAGCTGGGAAGGTTGCTGGGGCCAGGTTACGAGGTAACCAATTATGGCGTAAGCAGCACCACGTTGCTGAAAAAGGGTGATTATCCCTACCGGAGCACCCCGCAGTTTAAGGCAGCACTGGCAAGTAATCCGGACATTGTGCTGATTGACCTGGGAGGGAACGACAGCAAGCTGGTGAACCGGGTGCATCTTGATGAGTTTGAAGCGGACTACCGCGATATGATCCATATGCTCCGGGCCCTGCCTTCACATCCGCGTATCCTGCTGTTGCAGCCGGTTGTTTCTTTTGTAAAAGACACTACGCAGATCTGGGACCCGGTGATCAGGGAACAGATCTTACCTAAAGTAAGACAGGTAGCTTATGATGAACATGTAGAGCTGGTAAATTTGAACGCGCTGTTGATTGGTAAGCCGGGGCTGATGCCGGATGGTATTCACCCTGAACTGGAAGGCACTACGCTGATGGCCAAAACACTTTTTGAAGTGCTGCAACCGGTGAGGGATACTGCTTTTGACCTTATCACTCATCTACCGGGTAATAAAAAAATATCTTCCTTTTATGGTTACCGCTGTGCGGATTTTGATTTCAGGGGCCGTGCCTGTAAAGTGGTGGCACCAAAATTTGCGGCTGCCGGTCACCCGTGGATCTGGCGTGCGCGTTTCTGGGGCCATGAGCCCCAAACAGATATCGCCTTACTGGAAAGAGGTTATCATGTGGTGTATTGCGACGTAGCGGAGTTATTTGGCAACAGGGAGGCTATACAATTATGGAATGGCTATTATTCGCTGCTGCATAAAGCCGGTTTGTCGCGGAAAGCAGTAATGGAAGGCATGAGCAGGGGAGCGGTATATGTATATAACTGGGCGGCCGAAAACCCGGACAAAGTAGCGGCGGTGTATGTAGATAATCCAGTGTTAGACCTGTGCAGCTGGCCGGGAAGCCAGCTCAGAAAGCAATTGTCCAAACGGGATGAATGGGAAACTTTCAGGAAGGATTATGGGTTTACGTCCGACAGTGCTGCGATAAACTTTAAAGGAAGCCCGTTATACAAAACCAAAGAAATTGTGAAAGGGGGGTATCCTATGCTGCATGTACTGGCGGATGCGGATACAGACGTGCCTCCGGGGGAGAACACACTGCCGTTTGAAGCGAAAATAAAGGCCCTGAAAGGGAATATAACGGTGATGCATAAACCGGGTTTCGCACATCATCCGCACAGTTTCCCGGATCCCACACCCATAGTGGATTTTATTCTTAAAGCGGCAAAGTAATAAAACAAAACGCCTTCGGCCATCAGACGAAGGCGTTTTGCTTTAATTATTTATTTTACCAGCCATTCCAGTTTATACATGCCACGGAACCTGTCGTAGGTAAGCAGTTCCGCATCCCGTTTAAACAGGGCGTCCATCTTATCTGCCAGGGTTTCATGGGCAGGAAAGGCCTGTTTTACATTCCAGGCTGTCAGTGTTTGTATTTTCCCATTGGAAGCGGAGAAGTATGTTTTGTACTGATCTTCCGGGCCTGCCTTCGGAGAAGTGGGTATTTTTCTTTTATAGAGCAATAATTGCGGGTTTTTATTCAGTATCTGGTAACTATGATTACCTTCTACCCGGTGTACATCGCCATTAGTCAGCTGATAAGCAAATATTTCATTTTTGTTGATATGAATTTCTTTGCCATTGTGCTGAAGGGTGACGTAACTTTTTGGCGCCAGTGTATACAAATGAAGCCTTGGCGCTTTACTTCCGTTGTCTTTGGTGTAACTCAGCCGGCCAGACAGGTAATCGTCCATAGTGCTGTAAATACCCGTGATTTTCTTTTGCGCGTCTGCTGCTATATTGATGCACATCAATAAGCAGATCATGTAAAAAATTCTGCTACAGTATTGCATAGTCCAGGTGTTTTGGTGTTACTTTAATTTAGCAAAAATAACTGGAAATTTTTTTCCGGAATATGATAAAAATCAGTTAAAATCCCGCGAATTTTGTCTGACTCAGGATTATGATGATTATAATGATTAGCCTGAGTTTTACCGGTGTTTTGTAGTGGTAAGCGGATTTTGTCTGACTCAGGATTATGATGATTATAATGATTAGCCTGAGTTTTACCGGTGTTTTGTAGTAGTAAGAGGATTTTGTCTGACCCAGGATTATGATGATTATAATGATGCCGATTACAGGAGTTTTTATCCTGCATTATAGTATTGTGGCCTGGCAAATTACCTGATTCAATGAAGGAACTGGAAAAATATATCCTGCAAATCATTATAATCATCATAATCCTGGGTCAGACAAAATCCGCGTCAGACAAAATCCGCGTTCGCCCATGAACACCATGGTCCGGAAACGGACAACCGGCAAATAGTTAAATCACTGGTTACCAGCTGTGATAATTACGGCATTTTTTTAGCTGTAAGCAGGCTTCGTTCTGTATTAAACATTACCTGATCATGCTCACCCGTTTCTTTGCCTTGTTTTTTACAACTGTTTTCTTTGCAGCAACCGCTTATGCGCAGTACCCTGAGAAAGTGATTTTTGATACAAAAGACAGTACCGGCAATGCTTATCTTGCTGTACCGCCGCTTTCCCGCAACATAAAAGGTGTAGTGGTGATCCTGTATAATTTTTACCAGCCGGATAACCTGGTACCGGAAACAAAGCTGCATAATGTGGCCTGTGCCAACAACCTGCTCACCGTTTTCGTTCCCATGAAGGAATACCTGTATGCAGATACTGCTGCCGTAAACCGCATCAGTACTGTGTTGCAGCATATAGCCGGTCAGTACAAAGTGGATACATCGAAATTTGTATTGGCCGGGTATGATTATGCCAGTAACATCGCCCTGCGCTATACGGAATTAACCCAACAGTTCCCGGCTGCATATCCCATACATCCTAAAGCTGTTTTTACTGTGAGCGGCCCTGTAGACCTGTTGGGGCTATGGGATTGGTGCCAGCGGGTGATCCGCAAGAAACCGAACGACGGACAGGTAGGAGATGCGGGTTATATTATAGATAAAATGACCCGTGAAATCGGGACGCCTGCTGCAAGGCCTGAACGGTATCGCGCGCTTACGCCTTTTAACAGCCGGGATACTGCAGTTGGCAACGAACAGTACCTGCAACGTATACCCGTGCGCGTGTATTATGATACAGATGTTGCCTGGTTGCTGAAGGAACGCCGCAACAGCCTGTACGATACCTATATACCGGATGCCACGGAACTGGTAAGCCGTCTGCTTTTGGCCGGTAACACCGAAGCGGAATTCATTGCTGCACGGCAACCCGGCAAACGTATCAATGGCTCCCGCTACCCGGAAGCATTTTCTATTGCAGATGAAACCGAATGTATACAATGGATCAAACATGCCCTGGATATTTTTGACCCGGTGAACTGGCAACCGCCCTATAAACTGGATAAGCCCAAAGGATGGGGCACCGAACATTTTGAGGTGCCGGTAGATTTTGCGCCGGAGATCCGCTATAAAGGAGTGGAAGATATCCGCTTTGCTCCCGGCTGGGGCGACAGTACCAGCGCGGAGCACTGGTCGTATGCCTTTCTCTGGTGGCTGAAAGACAGGCCGGTAGTAGATGCCCCCACATTAAACACCTATCTCACCGCTTACTACAATGGCCTTGTAAACCGCAATATTACCAGCCGCCGGATACCTGCGGAAAAGCAGGTACCCACCGTTGTAAGTATCAAAAAAATAAAAACAGCGGCGGGAGATGCGGACACTTACGGAGGCAGCATCCGGATGCTAAATTATATGGTACAGCGCCCTGTGACGCTGCACTGTACCATACATGTAAGAAATTGTGAAGCGCAGCAGCGTACGGCCCTCTTCTTTGAAATCTCCCCGCAGCCTGCTACACATATCATCTGGCAGCAAATGGATGCGCTGTGGAGCAGTTTCCGATGCGATTAATTATTGCCCGCCATCGGTGGGGTAAATATCAAATACACCGCCTTTCATCAAATCGGTATGTAATAAGCGGGTGGTACTGTATCTTTTACCATTCTTTTTAACGGCGCCAATAAACGCCGGCACACGTTTATTATCCACGTTGATAGTGGTAGTGGTATTGGCGCCGGTATGGATAGCAATACGTTCAAACGCGGGAATAGTAATGGCATATTCCGGCGCTACGGGATTCACCGGGTAAAAGCCCATTGCGGTAAACACATACCATGCGCTGATCTGACCGGCATCGTCGTTGCCGCATAAACCTCCAGGCCCTACGCCATATTCCATAGCCCTGATTTCACGGGTGCGCGTAATGGTTTTCGTTTGGGCGTTTACGTAGTTATAAAGGAAAGGGATCTGGTGGCCCGGCTCATTGCCGTGCCAGTACTGCTGTTGCAGGAAAAGGCTGTCGAGCGCCGCCTCAAACTTTTTGCTGCCGCCGGTTAGTTTTATAAGCCCGGGGATATCATGTGGCACATAAAATCCATACTGCCGCGGTGTGCCCTCTGTAATAAAAAACATTTTCCTGTCCCTGTCGGGATGTTCATACCATTTGCCCGATGCATAGCGGCCATTTACATCACCCAGCTGCGGGTCAAATACATTGGCGTAGTTGCCGGCCCGCTTCTTCAGGGCAGCGTAATCTTTTTGCTGGTGCAGTGCTTTCGCTATGGTGGATAATGCGTAATCGTCGAATGCATATTCCAGTGTGCGGGATACCTGTTCACGGCTGTGAAAGGCATACGGCACATTATCTTCCAATGGTACATATCCATACTTCAGATAGGAAGATAAAGCCCTGCGGCCCTTACCTTCTTTATAGTCGGCCGCAGCGGCCGTGTCAAATGCGTTCTGCCGCATCAACCGGTATGCTTCCCTGATATCATAGTTGCGGATCCCTTTGTTATAGGCGGATGCAATAAAAGGAATGGCATGATCGCCGATCATGGCGGCGGTGTAATTGTTCCAGCAGGGGAAAATGGGAAGCCATCCGCCCTGCTGTCCTTTCAGGATCAGTGAACGCACCAGGTCGTTGATCAGTGCGGTGTCCAGTATTTCGTACAGCGGGAGTTGCGCGCGGTAAATATCCCACATGGAAAAATCATCGTAGTAGTTACCGGATGTCAGTTGCTTCACCTGGTATGATTGGGCAAAGGCGGGATAGGTTCCCTTTGCATCGCTGAACAGGCGCGGGTGCTGCATAGTATGATACAATGCGGTATAAAAGATCTTTTTATCTTTTTCGGAAGAACCAGTTACTTCAATTTTGCCCAGTGCTTTATTCCATACATCGTTGCCTGCAGCGGTTTGTGCGCTAAAGTCCCAATGATTGATCTCTGCATTAAGATTGTCGCGTGCGGCTTCAATACTGGTGAAAGAGGTACCAATGCGGATCCTGATCACGCTGCCTTTATGCACGTTGAATTTCACCGCGCTGCCAATGCCCGGCTGGTCCCTGATGCTGTCGGCTGTCAGTATGTTGTTGTCCCGGAATACTTTGGCATCGCTGAAGCTTTCTTCAAACTGCACTACAAAGTAACCGCTGAAACCAGCGGGTTGTCCCTGTCCCTGGTAAATACGGAACGCGGGATTGTAACCGGAGATCTCCTTCCGCTGCCGGTCGATGTACACGGCGCCCTTACCCCGGTCGCTGTTGGGCCGGATGATCATATAGCAGTCATCGTCTTTGGTGAAAGTGAACTGCATCATGCTGCAACGCGCAGTGGCGGTTACTTCTGCCTTTATGTTATCTCTCCCCAGCAGAACGCTGTAGTAAGCCGGTGTTGCTTTTGCACTGGAGTTTGCAAAAGCGCAGGCATAGTCTGCAGGAAGGGTTTTAAGCTCCCCGCAAACCGGCATAACGGTCATGCTGCCGTAGTCCTGTGTACAGGAGCCGCTGAGCCAGTGGGTGCCGCGAAAACCGGTGAAAAGAGAATCGGTATAGTAAAAGGGCGCTACGCATTTTTGTTCGGTGAGCCGCGTTTGTGGCGTCCATTGGGTCATGCCGAACGGCGTGCCTACCGCAGGAATAGTATTGGCCAGCTGTTCGGTTCCGGCGCCGTGTACCAGTGCTGTGAGCGTGGTGCTTTTGGAAGTGCCGGTAAAAGGATCTACATAAGCCAACAGCTGGCTGGTTTGTGCGAAAGCACTACCCATACCAGCTGTTAAACATAAAAAAGTAAAAACGGTTTTACGTATCATCAATATCCCTTGTTTTGTTTGATCTTATCCCTGTTGATGTCTATCTGGCTTTGCGGCACAGGTATTACCATATTATCGGCAGTAAGATCTGCCACCAACCTGATCTGTGCCTTTTTACTGTTAAGCACCGGGATGGCCCTGCCGGTGCGCACCAGGTCGTACCAGCGGTGCCCTTCAAACGCCAGTTCCACGCGTCTCTCATTTTCTATGGCCAGTCGGAACGCTGCCTGGTTAGGCACATCGGCGGCTGTTTTTTCTCCAAGTCCTGCTCTTTTACGGATGCTGTTCAGGTAAGTGAAAGCCTCGCCGCCGGCCTGGTAGCCTACTTCATTGAGAGCTTCCGCATACATCAGCAACACATCTGCATAACGGATCACCGGGAAGTTATTGCCATTATCATTTTTTGTGGCAGGCACATCAAAGTACTTCTTCACAAAATAATAATTTACAGTGGCGCCACTGGCATTTACATAAGAAGTGGCCATAGAAAAGTTCTTTCTTATATCACCGGTTTCATAAGCGCTTTCCATATCGGGAGTGGGCTGGTTGTTGCCATCACCGCCAAACATGATCACGGCATTGCCGGAGTTTTCAGGAGCAAATGAATTGGGTAGGGGATTGCCTTCCTTCACGCCCCCGGATTTGTATTGCACATCAAAAACGGATTCTTTATTATTTTTCTTTGCCACATCAAATACATCGGCGTATTTATCCAGTATGGCATAAGCGCCGGAGCTGATCACTTCTTTGAGCTTTGCGGCGGCTTCGGGATATTTATGTTGTGTGAGTAACACTTTTCCCAGCAAGGCTTTGGCTGCGCCGCTGGTTGCCCTGCCTATGTCGGCTCCGGTATAGCTTACCGGCAACACGGCTTCAGCTGCTTTCAGATCGGCCTCTATTTGCGCATACACACTGGTGGCGGGATCGCGGGTGTATTCATATGCCTGGTCGGCGTTGGTAATTTCGGTAACTACCAGCGGTACATCGCCAAAGGAACGTACCAGGTTAAAGTACACCAGTGCGCGGAGGAACTGTGCTTCAGCGCTGAAGCGTTTCTTCAGCGAATCGTTCATGGCTATGGGTGTGATCCTTGAGAGGATGGTGTTGCTGCGGGAGATGCTTTTGTAGCTATCGTTCCAGCGTGCGGCCACAAACGGGTTGGTGGTTTTGATATAGAACCGGTCAAATTCATCCTGGTCTGTTACAGAACCGGAAGGTACCGGGAAGTTATTATCGGATGGAATATCGCCGTAAATGTATGCGTTGCCAAACACGCCGCCGGACTGCAATGAGCCGTAGTTGGCATTGAGCGCATTTTTGAAATCATCTGCCGTTTTATAAAAGTTTTCGGTAGTAGCGGTAGAAGGAGGGAGCTGCTCAAGAAAGCTCTTTTTGCAGGCAGTGAATGAAACCGCGGCTGCCAGTAGTATGTATATATAATTTGTACGCATGTTTTTAAAATTTTTAGCAAGATCAGAATCCAATATTTACCCCAACCACAAATGTTCTGGCAAGCGGATACCGGCCATAGTCTATGCCGCTGGTTAAAGCGCCTTCGTAATTGCTTACTTCAGGATTGTAGTTCAGGTAGTTGGTAAAGGTGTACAGGTTTTGTGCGGATAAATAGATCCTGGCTTGTTGTATCCGGATATGCTGTAATAATTTTTCCGGCAGCTGGTAGCCGATGCTTACATTCTGAATGCGGAGGTAACTGGCATCTTCCACCCAGCGGCTGGAGATAGCATTATTGTTGCCGGTGGTGCGCTGGTTGGCACGTGGAACAATACCATTGCCTGGTTTGTCTTCCGATTGCCAGCGGTTCAGCACTGTAGTAAGCTGGTTCTGGCTTCCTTCCACATTCTCAAAAAAGCGGCGGCTGAGATTCAGTATTTGTCCGCCTTGCTGTCCCTGTATGGCCACCATCAGGTCGAAGTTCCTATAGCGGAAAGTGTTTGTTAAGCCGTAAATAAAATCAGGCTGACTGTTACCTATTATCGTACGGTCATCTGCAGTGATCTTTCCATCTTTATTTACATCTTCAAACTTCACGTCACCCGGCCTGGAAGTAGCATCGTGCGGATATTTGTCAAGGTCGGCCTGGTTCTGGAATATGCCTATCTGTTTGTATCCATAGATATTACCGATCGGTTTGCCGATGATGGTGATATTGGTTTCATTCACGCCTGAATTGCTGCGGATAGGATCTCCTGTAGGGCCCAGCGCTGTTACGGTATTACGGTTAAAGGAAAGGGCGGCATTGGTGTTCCAGGTAAAAGCGCCGGTGAGGTTGCGGCTGGCAACTGAAAACTCCCAGCCTTTATTTTCCATGGCGCCGATATTTTTAATAGCTGTGCTGAAACCAGTGAGGGTAGGCACGTTTACTGCCAGCAACAGGCCGTCGGTATTCCTTTTATAATAGTCGATGCCAATCACGATCCTTTCATGGAATAACCCGATGTCGGCGCCGGCATCAAACTGTTTGCTTTTTTCCCATCCCAGTTGTGGGTTACCCAGCGAAGCGGCGCCAAGGCCATTCACCAGTGAGTTGTTGAAGCTGTAGTTATCTGCAGCAAGGGTAGCGAGATACGGATAGTCGCCGGAGAATTGGTTATTGCCTGCCAGTCCATAGCTTACCCGTAGCTTGGCATTGGAGATCACCGGTACGTTTTTCATAAACGGTTCTTCTGTAACCACCCATCCCACAGATCCCGCAGGGAATACGCCCCATCTGTTCCGGGTACCGAAAATAGAGGAGCCATCTGCGCGCAGGGATACATTGGCTATATACTTTTCCTTGTAGTTATAGGTGGCACGGCCAAAGTAGGAGGTGGAGGTATTGGCGGTTTTGAACGAATATACACTGCTTGGTAACCCGGCTGCATTCAGCGTAGGCACTACATCGTTGGCATAAGCGGTACCAACGGCCGTGCTCTTCTGGTATTGAAGTTTATATGCTTCCATACCCACCAATACATCAAAATTATGAGAGCCGGCAGTTTTGCTATAATTGACGGTCTGGTTAAATAACCAGCTGGTGGTCATATCAGAGGAATCTGCTCCCACAGCCTGTGTAGGCGGCAGCAGCTGGTTCAATGGCAGGCGCGAGGTTTTATAGCTGCTCCTCCTGGTAGAGCCCACGTTGAAATTACCGGTAGCGCGATAAGTGAAGTCTTTCCAGTTATAGGATGCGTACACATTGGTAAGCAAATTGGTGGTGATCAGCTCATTCGGATTTTCGGTGATATTGGCTACCGGATTGGTAACGCCGGCCCAGCCATAAGGACCGGCCAGTGCAGCCTGTGAGGAGTAGGCGCTATGATCATCGTTCCAGATAGGCGCCATAGGCACGGAAGATAAAGCCGCATTGATGATGCCGTTGTTAGCCCAGTGCCCATCGCTGTTCACATCGTTCTGTATCTTATATACCGGGTTGATGTTGGCGCCCAGTTTGAAGCGCTCAGACACGTTGATGTCTACATTGGCGCGGACAGAGTAGCGGTCCAGTGTTGACCTTTCAATGATACCATCCTGTTTCAGGTAGCCGCCGGTAACCAGGTATTGTGCATTATCGTTGCCACCGCTGGCGGTTACCTGGTAGTTGTTGATCATTCCTTTACGGAAAATCATATCCTGGTAATCGTAGGTAGGCATGGTCGCTACCTTCTGCGGATCATCGAAGTTGAACCAGCTGAACAGGTCGCCACGGGGATAACGGTATCGCAGGAACGAAGAGGGTCTTGCGCTGTTGGGGTCTGATATACTGGCGCCGGGTACATTATCAAGATAGGCATTGTTGGAGGCTTCTTTGGAGAACTCGGCGAACTGCTGTGAGTTCAGGATATCTATTTTTTTGGACAGCTCCTGGAACCCCGTATATACGTCGGCGTTAAACTTGGTTTTGCCGGATTTACCCCGTTTGGTGGTTACGATCAATACGCCGTTGGAACCTTTGGAACCATAGATAGCGGTGGAAGACGCATCTTTCAGTACATCAATGCTTTGAATATCGGTGCTGTTGAGGTTACTGAAAATACTGGCGTCTACAATGTTTCCATCCACCACAATAAGCGGGTTGGTACCTGCTGTGATGGAACCAAAGCCACGTACCTTGATGGCTGGCGTAGCGCCGGGTGCGCCTCCTGTTTGCTGTACCACTACACCGGGAATTTTTCCCTGCATACCGGTGGCCACATTGGAAATGGGCATGTCGCGCATTTCGGCCATGGGCACAGAGGAGATGGCGGCGGTTACATTCCTTTTTTTCTGGGTACCGTATCCTACTACGATCACGTTATTGAGGGAACGTGTTTTCTTCCTTCAGTATAATGTTCAGCGGCGTGCTGCTGCCGGCGGCTATTTCCACGGAAGCATACCCTATCATGCTGAAAACAATAATGGTTTTTTCGTCGGGCACACGGACGGTGAAGTGGCCGTTGACATCAGTGATAGTGCCGCCACCGCCGTTTTTGATGGTAATGGTTACATTGGGCAGCCCGTTGCCTTTTTCATCGGTCACCTTTCCGCTTACAGTGATCACCCGTGCGGATAGCAGAGGGGGATCAGTGCCCCGCTTTTCAGTGATCACGATCGTATTGCCGTTCAGCGACCAGGCAAGCTCGGTATTTTCCAGCAGGAGGTTGAGTGTTTGCAATACCGATCTGCGTTCTGCCGGCATAGTAATGTTATCATAGGGAGAGAGCTGGGAGGCCACATAAGCAAATTTAAACGCGCTTTGTTGCTGGATCTGCCGGATCCCTTCCCTGAGTGATTGCCGTTTCAGGTTCACGGTAACGTCTACTTCTTCCAATCGCTGCGCTTTGCCGGGAGCAGCAATCAGCATATTGATGCTGAAAAGAAAAGCAGAGGCGAGTAAGCAACTTAATTTCATATAATACGCAAACGTTCGCTTTGGGAAAAGGCGTAGCCTTCCCCTGATAAGAAATTTCATACCTTTGGGTAGTTTTTAAATGTTTACCTAAATGTTTAAGACAACCGGCTATACTAACTCGTCCTTAGTATAGCCTTTTTTAAAATCGTTTATCCAGCCAGATAGTACTGTCCTGTCCTTTTTGCCACTGAGCATGTGTTAGCTCGCAGATTACGTCCAGCGCCTGTTTCATGGGATCGTTGATAAAATTTCCGGTGAATTTTTTGGTCCGCAGGGATTCATCCCTGAACCGGATATCAATGCCATAATATTTGTTGATCAGTGGAATAGCTGCTTCAAAGGAAACGTCTTCAAATACCGGCTCATCTTTTTTCCAGACCAATACTTCTTTCATATTGGCTTTGGTGACCAACGGCGCAATGGCGGCTTTATCAAGTATCAGCTGATCTCCTGGCAGCAGCTCGGCCAGTATGGCTTTATCGTCCTTCTGTACCTGTACTTTCCCGGTGGTAACGGTAACGGCTATAGGAGAATTATCTCCTGCCGCCCTGATATTAAAGGAAGTGCCCAGCACACGGGTTACGATAGTGCCGGTATGCACCAGGAACGGCTTGTTCTTATCCGGCGCCACGTTAAAGAAAGCTTCCCCTCTCAGGTATACTTCCCGGCTGCGGCCTTCAAAAGCAAGGGGATAGTCCAGCTGGCTGTTTTCATTCAGCGTAACCACGCTGCCATCGGGAAGATTGATCACTTTATTGAAGATATGCTGTGCTGCAGGTAGCGCAGCGGTAACAACAGGGGTGGGCTTTGAAACCGGCAGCAGCCACCAGGCGCTGAAAGCAGCTACTATCACCGCAGCAGCTATGGCCATTCTTTTATAGAGCGGGTTACGCTTTACAGTCATCACTTTGAGCATATCAATTTCGCCTTCCCGCATTTTTCCCTGCAGGCGAGTATATAATTGCTCCCACATAGGCTCCTCCGCCTGCTCCGGCGTGCGTTCCCAAAGCGCCGCCAGTTCCTGCGATACCAGGTCGTTTTCCGACAGTTCCCCCATCAGCGCCCAGAATTCTTCCAGCTCCGGCGGAGTGCATTCGCCGGACAGGTATTTTTGCAGTAATAGTTTTAGTCTTAACGGATTAGACGACATATGCCAGTTATATAACTGCTATGACGACAAAAAGAAGGGGATAGTACTAATCAGTCCAAAAATAAATCTGACAACAGCAATAAGTACACAAAATGGGTAATATGGTTATTCAGCAGGTACTGCTTAATAATTTTCAGGCTGTCGGTGATGGTGTTTTTAACGGTATTGCGGGAAAGGTTCAGCTCAGTGGCTATTTCTTCATGGGTCATCCCTTTTTCCCGGCTGAGGGTGATCATCAGGCGGCGCTGGGGCGATAACTGCTTATACGCATTGTTCAGGATCTCCCGGCATTCGTTGTTCAGCAGGCTGTAATCGGCGCTTTGCTCCTGGTGGGCTTCCATTTGCTCCTGTACCAGCTTTTGTAAACGGGCATTCCTGGCAGCCAGTTTAAAGAAGTCCATGGCTTTATTGTAGGCCACCTTGTAAAGGAAAGCATCCATATGCTGGATATTGGTGATCAGCTCCCTGCCTGTCCATAGTTTCAGGAATACATCAATAACAATTTCCTCCGCCACCTCCCTTGATTTGGTGATGGTGATCAGGTAATGATAGAGCTTCTTCCGGTGTTGTTCAAAAAGTTGTTTAAAGGCAGCTTCATCTCCTGCCGCGATTTTGGTCAGCAATTCATTTTCATTATACATGGAATTCTCTCTTAGTTGATACCAGGAACCTAGTCAGACAAATATATTTTTTTTCCGGAGAATATTTTTTAAAATCTCCGGGAGATGCGGGAGGCTCTATGGGCACATCAATAAAATCGATGCGCGGCGGCTGGCCAACAAAGGGAATCCACTTAATTTGCAGCCAAAGAACGATCACAATATGACGGCACCAATAAAACTACTGGCTATCTGCGGAAGCACCCGGCAATCGTCTTCCAATCATCATCTTATCAGGGCCATCACGGAGCTGTCGGCAGGTATATTTGCAGTGCAGCAGCTGGAAACCCTCACTGATATACCACACTTTAACCCCGACCTGGATATGGATCCCGGCGCTGCACCGGCCCCGGTGCAGCATTTCCGTGCCCTGCTGGCGGCAGCCGGCGCGGTGCTGATATGTACGCCTGAATATGCCATTGGTGTGCCCGGGACACTTAAAAACGCTATCGACTGGACGGTATCTTCCATGCACTTCTCGCAAAAACCGGTAGCGCTGATCACCGCCGGCACCTCCGGGTACAAGGCGCACCAGTCGCTGCTGGGCACCCTGCTGATCATAGAATCAAAGATCGCTGCAGATGCGCAGCTTGTAATTCCATCCGTGAAAACAAAAGTAAGCAGCAACGGCCTCATTACCGACGAGGCAACGGAAACGCAGGTACGAAAACTTATCCGCGCCCTTGCCGGCGTAGCCACGGACGAAGAAGCCCACTTGCTGCCTGCGCCGGCGTTGTTTTGATCGCCTTCGGCGATTATCTTACGCTGTACTTCACGTCTTCAGTAACGCCTTTCCAGTTGTCGGTGCGGAAGGGCGCAGTCGGGAAACCTTCTTTGTTAAAGAGATTGTCTTCCAGGTTGTCGTCTGCCCAGCCATAGCGGACAGCCACAGGGCTGTTTACCTCATCTGCATATACTATCACTTTATTGCCGTCGGTAAAGGCTTTGGCGTAATGGAATTGTTTATCGGCGCCCGCTACTTCAAATCCACGGATGTAACCGTACTTGTCTTTCACCACCAGGCCGCTGCCGGTGCTGCTGAAGCTGAGGGTTACCTTGTTGCCGTTCACCTGCATCGACTGGTACACGGGACCGCTGAATACGTTATCCTGTCCGTAGGTTTGATGTAAGGCTACTGCTGCCAGCCGTTTCCCGACATCCTGTTTATTTTTCGGGTGAATGTCTTTAGGCTCGCCAACGTCTGTGATCACCGCCATGCCGGTATTGGGTAATTGCAGGGTAAGGGTTTGCGCTTCCCTTAGCTCTGCCCATTTGCTGCCTTTCTGGCTGTTGCCGTTATTGGAGTTGAAGCTGGCCAGTTGCACAAAGTAAAAGGGGAAATCGCCCTGCTTCCACAAGCGGCGCCAGTCGCTGATCATCAGCGGGAAGGCTTTGCGGTACTGGTAGGCGCGGTCGGCATTGCTTTCTCCCTGGTACCAGATAGCGCCTTTAATGGCAAAAGGCAGTACGGGGTTGATCATGGCATTGAACAGCAAAGAAGGATAGCTGTTAGGTCCCACGCTGGCGCCCGGGGTAATTGCCTTCTCAACACGGAAAGCCCAATCGCCTGCAAGGGATTGTTTCTGACCGGCAGTCTGTAGAAATACGCTTTCTGCATCTCCATAAAACCCGCCGCCACCGGCATTATCTTCTATTTTTACAGCAATTAAATTGTTACCGGCCTTTAAAATACCGGCAGGTATATGATAGGTGCGTGGGGCGTCGTAGCCTATGGTGCTGCCTACCTGCGTGCCGTTGATATAGGTAACGTCGTTATCATCAATTGTGCCCAGGCTCAGCTCTGCAGGTTTACCGGCATCGGCTTCGGTTACCTGGAAGTTTTTACGGAACCATACAATGCCATCAAAATCGGGCAGCTGTTGCTGCTCCCATAAGGTGGGCACTTTCATCTTTTTCCAGGACTGGTCATCAGTACCCGGGGCCGGCCAGGTAGCTACCGCAGCGGCATCGGGGAGGCCGCCCTGCAGCGATTGGATGATCTGTTGCTGCCTGTTTTTCGAGGCAACAGCCGCAGAGTCGAGGTTCAACGTGGGAAGCCCCTGCATCATATCGCGGAAGTCGTCGCTGCCGGCCAGTCCTTCCCGGCTGATCCATGTTTCCACGATGGTACCTCCCCAGGAAGTATGTATCAGGCCAATAGGCACATGCAACTGCTCGTTCAGTGCTTTGGCAAAGAAGTAGCCCACCGCGGTGAAGTCGCCCGTATTTTCCGGTGCAGCCGGCAGCCAGGCGCTTTGTTTTACATCTTCTTTAGGGGTAGCCGAGATATCTTTCGGTAAATAAAAATGCCGGATGGCAGGGTTGGCGGATCGCGCTATTTCCTTACCGGCGTTGGTAACGCCGTTCACATGGAACTCCATATTGGATTGCCCGCTGCAGATCCACACATCGCCCATAAGGATATCCTTCAAACTGATATTGTTCCTGCCTTTTACAGTAAGGGTATAAGGGCCGCCTGCTTTTTCAGGCTGCAGGAATACTTTCCAGCGGCCATCCTTACCGGCCTTTACGGTTTTCACCTGTTGGTTGAACTGTATGGTCACCTTTTCGTTCTTATCGGCCCAGCCCCATACCGGGATCGGTTTATCGCGCTGTAACACCATGTTATCGCCGAAAACATTGGGTAAACGAACATCGGCAAAGCTGAAAGAGCTTATCATCGTTGCCGCCAGGAATAAAACTGTTTTTTTCATAATAGTGGTATTGTGTATGGGGATGCCCCGGTTGAATCATGTGCGCATAAATGTAATGAACGCAGGCAGTATTTTATAATTTTTGGCATAGGAATTATATAAAACATAGCATGAATTGTATAACAGGCCCGCTTTTTTTACATCGTAATTTTACATCATCAACTGGAAAGACATTATCAGTATTTAAAAACAACAAACATGAAAAAGATATTACTGGCAGGCATCGTATGGGTAGCCGCATTTACGCAACCCGGAATGGCACAGGGCAAAACCGTTTCCCCGCAACTCTCTCCCTTGCTTTCTTTATATTACAATATTAAAGACGCACTGACTGGTGGTAATGCGGGCGCGGCTGCAGCCAAAGCTGATGAGTTTGTAAAGGCCGCCGCCGGCGTTGATATGTCGTCCATGCCGCCTGCTGTTCACGATGCCTACATGCCGCTGGCAGCAAAGCTGCAGGCCGATGCCAAAGCCATCGCTGAAGCAAAAGACATCAGCAAACAACGGGAACATTTCAAAACACTTTCTGATAACTTGTACCTGCTGGCCAAAGCAGTACCGCTTTCTGCCCGGCCGGTGTACCAGGAGTACTGCCCCATGAAAAAAGCTTACTGGCTAAGTAACAGCAATGCAATTAAAAACCCTTACTACGGCAGCCAGATGCTCACCTGTGGTAAAGTAAGCGATACCATTCAGTAGTTTTTAACCGTTAGTATGAAAACAGTATTCCTGTATATAACATTGATGAGCCTGTGCAGTATCGTTGTTGCACAGGCTTCTTTAAATACCGCTCCCAGGGTAGTGCGCTATGATCTGTATGTAAGTGATACTATGGTGCATTACTCCGGCAAAATGAGTCACGGGCTCGCTATTAACGGCACTATCCCTGGGCCCACCCTCCATTTTACAGAAGGCGATACGGCAGAGATCTATGTACACAACACCCTGAAGGAAGAAACCTCCATCCACTGGCACGGTCTTATTTTACCCAACCAGTACGATGGAGTGTCCTATCTTACCACAAGACCGGTGAAAGCCGGTGAAACGCACCTGTACCGTTTTCCCGTTGTACAGCATGGTACCTACTGGTACCATAGTCATACCATGTTCCAGGAACAAAGCGGTATGTACGGCGCCATTGTTTTTCATGAACGTAAGCCTGATAACGGTAAGGAATATACGTTGTTGCTGAGCGACTGGACAGATATACACCCGCATACGGTGAACAGGTACCTGCATAATGCAAACGACTGGTTCGCCATCAAAAAAGGATCAGTACAGAGCTATGCGGAAGCCATACAGCATAAACATTTCAAAACAAAGGTGACCAATGAATGGAAGCGCATGAATGCCATGGATGTGAGCGATGTATATTACGAGCGCTTCCTGTCAAATGGTAAAGAAACAGATAAACAACCACAGTTTAAAGCCGGTGATAAAGTAAGACTGAGGATCATCAACGGCAGCTCCTCCACTTATTTCTGGCTGAACTATGCCGGTGGAAAACTCACCGTGGTAGCCAACGATGGCGCCGATGTGGAACCCGTGGAAGTAGACCGGCTCCTGGTAGGCGTATCGGAAACCTATGATGTAATAGTGACCATCCCGGATAATATGCAGTATGAATTCCTGGCCACTGCGGAAGACCGTACCCGCTCTACTTCCCTCTGGCTGGGACAGGGTATGAAGATGCCGGCAAAGCAGTTGCCGCGATTGAAATATTTTGAGGGAATGAAGATGATGAACGATATGATGAAGATGAATGGTAACCTCGATACCAGCACCGGTATGCAGATGAGCAACCAGGTAATGGATATGAACACCGTGATGTATCCTGAAATTACCGGCAGCGATAAGCCCATGGATCACAGTGATCATGATATGCACAATATGCAGATGGACAGCACCGCCGGCGATATTGTAACGCTGAACTATGGTATGCTGCGGGCGCCGGAGAAAACAACGCTGCCGGAAGGCCCGGTTAAACTGCTGCATTTTGAACTAACCGGGAACATGAACCGTTATGTATGGAGCATTAACAATAAAGTGGTGTCCGAAACGGATAAGATCTTAATAAAGAAAGGAGAAATTGTACGGATCGTGTTGTTCAACAACACGATGATGCGTCATCCCATGCACCTGCACGGGCATTTCTTCCGGGTGCTGAACGGGCAGGGCGAATATTCACCGCTGAAAACGGTATTGGATATTATGCCGATGGAGGTAGACACGATTGAGTTTGCTGCTACAGAAAGCGGCGACTGGTTCTTCCACTGTCATATTCTTTATCATATGATGAGCGGCATGGGACGGGTATTCAGTTATGAAAATTCACCGCCCAACCCGGAAGTGCCTGACCCGGTAAAAGCTTATCACATGCTGAAGAAAGACGATCGCATGTTATATCCTATGGCGCGCGTAGGACTGGAAAGTACCGGCAGCGATGGCGAGATTATTGTAGCGAATAGCCGTTACCGTTTGTCTACCGAATGGCGTGTAGGATTGAACGACCGTCATGGTTACGAGAGTGAAAGCCACTTCGGGCGATACCTTGGTAAGAACCAGTGGTTGTTCCCCTATATCGGCTGGGATGTGCGTTACCGCAAAATGGATGAACCGGAGAAGAACATCTTTGGGCAGAAGAATACAAAAGACTTCAGGCAGGTGTTGCATATAGGCGTGGAATATACTTTACCCATGCTGATTGTGGCAGATGCCTCACTGGATACCGATGGTAAGGTACGCGTGCAGTTAACCAGGGAAGATGTGCCTGTTACAAGGAGGCTGCGTTTTGGTTTTATGCTCAATACAGATAAAGAATATATGGCAGGGTTCCGGTACATTGTTACAAGGAATTTTTCCTTCTCCACGCATTACGACAGCGATATGGGGCTTGGGGCCGGTATTACGTTAAGCTACTAAAATATAGAACTATGGAACATCAGCACCACACCATGAAACCAGTGCACGACCATGCAACGATGCAGCACGGCGGACATCATGATCATCATGCCATGATGATCGCCGATTTCAGGAAACGTTTTTATGTGGTGCTGGTGCTAACAGTGCCGGTAATGCTGCTTTCTCAAATGATCCGGCACTGGCTGGGTATTACTTTTACTTTTTCCGGAGATGCTTGGGTATTGCTGGGATTATCGTCTGTTATATTTCTTTATGGAGGATGGCCTTTCCTGAAAGGCTGGTGGGAAGAAATGAAGGGGCGGGATCCCGGCATGATGACGCTGATAGGTTTTGCCATTACCGTGGCATATATCTACAGCGTGGCCACTGTATTTGGTTTGCCTGGTATGGATTTTTTCTGGGAGCTGGCCACCCTGATCCTCATTATGCTGCTGGGCCACTGGATTGAAATGAAGTCGGTGATGGGCGCTTCGCGCGAACTGGAGCTGCTGGTACAGCTGATGCCTGATGAAGCGCACCTGGTACATGGGGATCATGTGATGGATGTAAAAACAGCATCCCTGAAAGCCGGGGATGTGATCCTTGTAAAGCCGGGTGAAAAAGTGGCGGCAGACGGCACCATTGAAGAGGGAAGTACTTCGCTGAATGAAAGTATGCTCACCGGCGAATCAAAACCTGTACAAAAACAACGCAACGATAAGGTAATTGCCGGTTCCATTAACGGCAACGGCGCTATAAAAATAAGCGTGGCGCATGGCGCCGCGGATTCCTATCTTTCGCAGGTAGTAAAACTGGTGCGCGATGCCCAGCAATCCAAATCAAAAACGCAGCTGCTGGCCAACAAAGCAGCGCGCTGGCTAACGGTGGTTGCCATTTTAGCCGGTATCGCCACTTTTTTATACTGGTGGCTAAGCGGGCGGGAGTTATCGTTTGCCATTGAGCGGATGGTAACGGTGATCGTGATCTGTTGCCCGCATGCGCTGGGCCTGGCGGTACCGCTGGTGATTGCCCGGTCTACCGCCCTGTCCGCGCGGCATGGGTTGCTGATAAAGAACCGGACCGATTTTGAGAATGCCAGGAAGATCACCACCCTTGTTTTTGATAAGACTGGCACCCTCACCGTGGGCCGTTTTGAAGTGGCGCGGTTTGAATCATTGCAGCCTGGTATTTCGGGAGAAGAAGTACTGGCTATGGCTGCCGCACTCGAAGGAAGCTCGGAGCATCCTATTGCTGCCGGTATTACCGCTAAGGCAAAAGAGCTGCAGCTTACACTGCCGGCCGCAGAAAATATCACCGCGCTTACCGGTAAAGGAATTACCGGCCGTATTGCGGAGAAGGAAGTACAGGTGGTAAGCCCGGGTTATGTGGCGGAGCAATTTAAAGACGCTGCCACTGCTACTATTGAAGCTGGAGAAACCCTGGTGTACGTGGTAAGGGATAATGCCGTGGCAGGGTTTATTGCGCTGGCAGACCAGGTAAGGCCGGAATCGGCCGGCGCTGTTGCCACCTTAAAGGAAAACGGGATTAAAACAGTGCTGCTTACCGGCGATAACAAAGTAGTGGCAGCAGGGGTGAGTAAAACGCTGGGAATGGACAGCTATATTGCCGAAGTGCTGCCTCACCAGAAGCTGGATAAGATTAAGGAACTGCAGCAGCAGGGTGAATTTGTTGCCATGACCGGCGACGGTATCAACGATGCCCCGGCGCTGGCCCAGGCAAACGTAGGTATTGCCATCGGCAGCGGGAGCGATGTGGCGGCAGAAACGGCCGGGATCGTACTGGTAAACAGTAACCCGCAGGACGTGGTAAACCTGATCCTTTTCGGCAAGGCCACTTTCCGGAAAATGATCCAGAACCTCGCCTGGGCAACAGGTTATAATATAGTGGCGCTGCCCCTGGCGGCAGGTGTGTTATATAAGGAGGGAATCCTGCTGAGCCCCGCTGCAGGCGCCGTATTAATGACAGTGAGCACCGTAGTGGTAGCAATTAATGCCAGTCTTCTGAAAGTGAAAGACCCGCGGATGTAAATAATCCGTAAATTGCAGTAGATTTATGCATGTGATATACTGATTTACAACTGTATTGATTTGTCGGCTATCCCGGGAATACCTCTCAAAATATAACCATATGAACATCCGTCAGCTTTTTCACCACGTTGTGAACACCGGAACCTTCCGCCAGGAGGAATCACTGGCAAAGGTGACCAGGATGGTCAATATTTTTTCTGTAATTACCACCTCCCTTTGTCTTTTATTTGGCATACTTTGTTATGCAGGCACCGGGAAAACAGATCTTTTGATCCCCGCCTGGACAGAAGCCGGTCTTTTCCTCGGCGTATTGCTCCTGAATGCCGCAAATAAGCCTGTTTTAGCCAGTATTTCCTTCGTGGCGATCAACAATATCGCCATTGTTTATTTCAGCGCCATATTGGGCATGCTAACAGAAGTGCACCTGTTGTTCCTGTTCCTGCTGGGCGCATCGCTCATGATCTTCAGAACCCGCGCCCTGGTAACGGCCAGCATTGTGGTGGCTGTATTGTCCGTAATTGCCTGCGAGATCAATTATTATTATACATTTATTACTCCCATGGTCATGAGCCATAACCAGCAATTCATTATCCGCTGGATTACGCTTCCGGCCATCCTCCTGCTGGATGTGGCTACTATCTTCCTGTATGTAAGAAAACTGAAAACGCTTAATATAAAGCTGACAAAAGCTACCGACGAAAAAACAATTTTTGTAAGGGAAACCAGCCATGAGATCCGTAACCCGCTGAATGCGATTTACGGGATCAGCCAGGATCTGATGATGAAGGTGCATAAGGACGACCGTTACAACGATATCCGTCCGGAAATAGAGCATCTGTATTCCGCTACGCACAATGTTTTACAGATCATCAACAATGTACTGGCCATCTCAAAAATAGAAGACGGGGCAGCACATGCCATCCATCCGGAAGCATTTAATATCCGGGAGCTTATTTCAGATAAGATCATTGTATACCAGTATATCGCTGATCTGCGGGGAGTGAAGATCAGGGCAGATATCCCCGAAGATATGCCGCTTTATATCCTGGCCGATAAAGGCAAGCTGACACAGGTGCTGAACAACCTGTTGTTTAACGCGATCAAGTTCACCCGCACCAACAGTGTGATTTCGATAGATGTTTTACATGAAGGAGCGCAGTGGCAGTTTGTGGTAAAAGACCAGGGAAACGGTATTGCTGCGGCCGACCTGCTTACATTATTCACGCCCTTTAAAGCGGGAAAGAGTGAATTCGAAGGAACCGGTCTTGGTTTGCCGATCACGAAGAAATATGTGGAGATGATGGGCGGAAAGATTTCCGTGACCAGTTTGCCGGGTGAAGGCTCCGCCTTTATTGTACGGTTGCCGCTGGCCGTGGCCCCGGCGCCGGCACAGGCACAGGGAGGCTGGATGGAGCTTACGCTGCACAAGGGACAGAAAAGCCTGGTGATCGATGATAATGAGATGAGCCAGCTGGTATTATCCAATTTTTTGCGCAGGCTTGGCTTTGCCACGGTAGTGGCAGGAAGCGGGGCTGAAGGTATTAACAAAGCAATGGATGAAAAACCGGATCTTATTTTCATAGATAGTTATATGCCGGGACTTAGCGGGAAAGACACCCTTCAGCAGCTCCGTGATATACCTGCTTTGAAAAATATTCCGGTGATCGCCGTATCCGGCGATGCCTTCCAGGAATCGATCGATGATATGCTGGGCGCTGGCGCCAGGGAATATATCTCTAAACCTATTGATTTGAAATTGTTGAACAGCACCGTGAACAAAGTATTGCTACGGTAGTTACGCATACACATACTGATACCGTGTTGTGTCTATGCCACTCCAGTCGATGTTGCCTTTCATCATTTGTCCCAGTGTTAAGATATACTGTTCCAGTACCGGTTTTACGGCGGCAGCGCATACAGCGGTGAGTACATCGGCAGTATTGTTAAATAAGGCCACCTCCGAGTTGTGGATTTTTACAGCCTGTTCTACCGCCTGCTCCAGTGTGAGTTGCTGGTGGTGTTTCAGGAGCATCACGAGGTTGAGCTCATCGCCAAGTTCTGATTCTTTTGAAAAGGAATAGAGATCGTTGGCCCAGCAAATGGTGCGGCTGCAGTAAAGGCCCAGGCTTTTTACCTGCGGATGTATGCGGAGGTCTGCCGGCAGGTGAATGGCATCCATCAGCGTAGCCAGCTCCAGGAAAAAGTTGGCGCCACCGATCTGCGGCCGAAAGCGCATGTAATCTTTCAGGGAAATATTATGCGCCTTGTTCACATGCTGCATACGCCATAAATTGGCGGTAAAGGCATCTTTCAGGCTGCGGGCGAAACGGGCCTGCCAGGCGCGGGTACTGATCCGGTGCATCCGTTGCCAGATATCGCTCATGGCCGCCAGCAGCGGTCCGCCCGTTTCCAGGCTGAAGGTTTTGCCTGCCTGCAGGATCTGCATCATCTGATAGGCCATGCGCTCAAACCCGGTGTTGAATTCATTGGGCGCCAGCGCATCCAGGTGGTCATCCCAAAGGAACAGCAGCGTGTTAAAATCACTTGCAACGCATAAGGAGAAAAGCGGCGCATCCGGGAACATCCTGGCTACCATCCAGGTGAACTTCTGATCGTGATAGGCATTCCAGGCGCTTTCGTTTGTTGCAAGATTAAAAGCATGGACCCATGAAGTGGTATGCGCATCTGCTTCATGTACCAGCGGATGCAAACGCCGGGGATAAGGACAGTAAAGTTCCAGGCCGGAATTGGTTGTAATCATGACAAATTGTATTTTAAAGTGAATAGATAAAAGCTGACGGCTGACCAGTGGTTTTCGATTGTATACAAATTTATCAAACAGTTTCACTGTTACGAACAAATAACCAGTTCAGCCGTTATAGTTAGGTGCAGATCATCAACCGTTTATTTTAAATCAACCATTCTCAGTAAGTGAACAAATCGCACGCAATTCAGTCGGTCATAGCATAAATATTATCAACCTTTAAACTCACCTGTATGTGGACATGTTTACATTCCTCCAAGCGCGGAATACTTTCTTTATACCTGGTCCTATGCTGCGCTTTAGCAAGCTTCGCACAAAACATTAAAGTCACCGGAACTATTACTTCCACAAAAAAGGAAGCCATACCGGGTGTTTCTGTACTTCTGAAAGGTACTACAACAGGCAGCGTATCAGATGCGGCGGGAAATTATTCCATCAATGCGCCGGCCAACGGAGTGCTGATCTTTAATGCCATAGGTTACCTGCGCCAGGAAATTCCCATCAACAACCAAACCACCATTAATGTAACCGTGGTGGAAGACAACAAACAACTGGGAGAAGTAGTGGTAACCGCATTAGGTATCACCAAAGCCAAAAAAAGCCTGGGATTTGCCGCCACCGAAATCAAAGGCGCCGACCTGGCCATCTCCAACGAAGTGAAC
This sequence comes from Chitinophaga sp. OAE865, assembly GCF_040546735.1. NCBI lineage: Bacteria > Pseudomonadati > Bacteroidota > Chitinophagia > Chitinophagales > Chitinophagaceae > Chitinophaga > Chitinophaga sp. OAE865. Next base: position 3,689,368 of record NZ_JBEPOF010000001.1, read on the forward strand.
CCGGTGAACGCCCTGCAGGGAAAAGTAGCAGGGGTACAGATAGACCAGGGCGCCGGTGGCCTTTTCGGCAGCACCAAAATAGTGATCCGCGGTAACTCCACCTTGAGGAATAACAATCAACCCATTTTCGTGATCGATGGCGTGATCATGGATAACGGTACGTTCAATGGTACGGGGCGCGACTTTGGTAACGACCTGAAAAATCTGAACATGGAAGACTTTGAAAGCGTGACCGTGCTCAAAGGCTCATCAGCCGCAGCACTGTACGGTTCCCGCGCTATCAACGGGGTTATTCTCATCACCACAAAAAAAGGACATGAAAGAAAAGGTTTAGGCATTAACGTTAGCCAGACGTTTAATGTATTTGACCCTTACTCCGGCCCCGATTTTCAGAACGAATACGGCGGCGGTACTGTAGGCGGCTTCTTTACCGATAACCGCGATCCCAACTATAAACCCAATGAGCAATGGAGAACAAAAGTGTTCCCAACCGACCCGGCTACCGGCAAACCATATATCGACCGGCAGATCGGGCGCGAACTGGAAAACTGGGGACCGCGTTTTGCAGGGCAGGATGTGATCAACTACGACGGTACCCCCACAAAGTATGTAGCGCAACCCAACAACTTCCTCGATGCCTTTCAAACCGGTCATGGATCTGCCACCAATATATCGCTGGATGGAGGTAACGACCGCTCCACTTTCCGCGTGTCTTACACCCGCGATCAGAGCGAAGGCATTGTTGCCAAAAACAATCTGCTCAAAAACAGCGTGGAAGCGCGTGTAACCCATGTGATCAATAAGTTCCTGAGTGCCGACGTGAGCGCTAATTATACTTATTTCTCCGGAAGGAACCCGCCACGCCTCGGTGGCCTCGATGCCTTTGCTTCCTATAACTTTGGTAAACTGTTCACCTGGCTGTTGCCCCGTAACTACGACACCAGGTACTGGATGCAAAAAGAACATTATACCAGTGCATTTGGCGGTACGCCCAATCCGGCGGATCCCAATGAAACCAATAAGGCGCCCGAATCACGGTTCTGGTTCAACCTGTTTGAAAATGATTACTTACAGAATGAACAAACCATCCGCGGCCGGCTTGCCATTACCGCAAAACTTACTCCCTGGGCCAACCTGGTACTGGAAGGCAACGTGAATAACCTGTACACCAGGAATGAAAACAAGGAACTGGGACAGGGACAAAACTTTACAGGCGGTTTGTACGGCCTCGGACATACCAGTAAAGAAAGCTACTTCTTTAAATGGATGGCTACAGTGAATAAGACCCTTACCAAAGACCTGGATCTCAGCGGTTACATAGGCGGTGAAACACAACGTTTCCAAACCACCTATAACTACAGTGAAACGGTAGGAGGGCTCAGTTATCCAGGCAATTACTTCCTGGCCAATTCCGTTGAAAAGCCCAAAGCGGAAGGCGGTCTGAAAAATAAAAAAGCATTTAATTCCATTTATGCCAGCGTGGACCTGGCCTGGAAGAACCAGCTGTTTGTACAGGGTACTTTCCGTGGCGACTGGTCCTCTGCGCTTACCTATACCAATGGCACCGGTAACTTCTTTTACCAGTATCCGGCCGTTAGTGTTTCCTGGCTGTTTTCCGAAACATTTAAACTGCCCGCATGGATCACCTTTGGTAAGTTAAGAGGTAACATAGCCGGATTGGGTAATGATACCGAGCCATTCACCATCAACCCGGGCTTTGCCTTTAACGGGTATACTTCTTCCGGCGGGCTGGATCTTCCTATTTCTACCTACAGCCGCTATCCTGATCCGCTTACCGGTAAATTTATCGGGCTGGCACCCGATCTGAAGCCTGAAAGAAAAGTAGCCAAAGAGCTGGGTATAGAAATGCGTTTCCTGAAAAGTCGTATAGGCTTCGACGTATCCGTTTACCAGGATAATACCAAAAACCAGATCCTGGATATAGGCACTCCGCCGGAATCCGGCCTGGAAGGCATTATCATCAATGCCGGTAATATCCAGAACAGGGGATTGGAAATAATGGTAGATGGAACACCGGTGAAATCCAGGGACTTTGAATGGAATACCAGTGTCAATTACTCGCTTAACAGGAACCTGATCAAATCCTTATATCCCGGCCGTACCGAGTACGATCTGAAAGCCAATGTAGGGGAGATCAGCACCTGGGCCATCGTAGGAAAATCCTACGGTACCCTTCGCACTACCATCCATTCAAAAGCTTACCAGGCCACTGATGCCAATGGTAACCCGATAGATGACCCCAACAACGGCAAGCCTGAACTGGCCTGGCGCTCCGATGCCCGCGCCGGTTTCCCCGCCCGCAGTAATACCCTGCAGGATGTAGGAGATATCAATGCGAAGTTCCGCGCAGGATGGAGCAATACTTTCCGGTTTAAGAATATTTCGCTGAATGTGTTACTGGATGGTAAATTTGGCGGCGACTTTGTATTGCTCACCTACCGTTATGGCACGCATACCGGCGTATTCCCCAATACCCTGCAGGGCAGGGATGCGGATCATGGCGGTATCACCTGGACCAGCAAGTACGATCAGCAAACTTACGATGATGGCCTAATCCCCGATGGCGTATTTGCCAAAGGACAGATGGTGACCCTGCCCAGTGGGCAACAGGTAAATGTTGGCGGCATGACCTACCAGCAGGCTTATGAAAAAGGATTGGTAGAACCTACCCATGCGCCGCAGTTTTATTACCGCTATGGTTCTTCTTCCACCGGTGTGGCCGATTACTGGATCAAAAAGAACTCATGGATTTCTTTGAGACAGGTGTCTTTAGCATACCAGTTTTCACCGGCTCTCTGTAAGAAACTGATGCTGAACAATCTCAGCGTGGCAATTGTAGGCCGCGACCTGTTATACCTGTACAATTCACTGCCTTATAATTACAATCCTGCTTCCAACAACTCCAATAATACGGCGTTCTCCGGGGAAGAAGGATTTCTGCCAATGGTTCGCTCCATTGCCGGTACCATCAGGGTTGGCTTCTAAGGAAAAATAAATTGTACAAAACAAAAAATCAAGATCATGAAAAACACATTGCATCAATATATAAGAACCGGTCTGTTACTCGCACTGCTGGGATCAGGCTCCTGCTCTAAAAATTTCGGGGATATCAATACCAATCCAAGCCTGGTGTCGAAGCCGGATGTAAAATTTCTGCTCAGCTATTCGGAAGATAAGATCATTACCTACCAGGGCACAGAATGGGTATGGGAAAGCATGGAGCAGCTGATGCGCTTTACACAGCATGTCACCTCCAGTCCGTACGAAATTACCAACAACGTAAACACACGTTACAATAATTACTATCTCCAGATCTTACCTAATTTGTTCGAGATCAGGAGACAGGTAGATGGAATGCCCAACAAAGACCAGTACCAGAAGATCGCCATGGTCACCTATGTATTACAGGTGCTTCACGGTTTGAAGGTAACGGATATGAACGGCTCCATTCCTTATTCAGAGGCCATTGAAGGGCGTTACCAGTCGAAATACGGGCCCGTATACGATGAGCAGCCAACGCTGATGAATAACTGGCTTTCCCAGCTGGATGCCGCCATTAAAGTGCTCTCTGATAATTCGCTTCCTGCACAGGTGAGCTACGGGCAATCAGATATTTTTTACCAGAGCGACTGGATTAAATGGGTAAAGCTGGCTAATACGCTTAAACTTCGTATAGCCGCCAGGTTAGAGAATGCTGATAAGGCAAAATGCCAGGCTGTTTTCCAGGAAGTGATGAAAGATGCTACCGGCCCTATTAATGACGATGCATCACAGGTAAAATATCTTAACAGTACTTATACGCCATTTGGTAATGGCGGGGATATAGACTACCGTAGCCGCCGTTATGCCACCACTTCCATTATGGCATTCATGAAAAAGAGCGCAGACCCGCGTTTGCCGGTGTACTTCGAAAAGAATGACCTGGTGGGCAGTTACAAGGATTCACTGGCAAAGTATAATGTTACATTGCCGGCTTTCATTGATCCCAATGATCCGCTGATCATGTACCAGGGAGGCCCGGCCGACTGGACCACTAATCCTGCCGTGGCTGCTTACATCGGGAATGGATTTATTGTTAGCCAGTATACCAAATACAATTTAATTTCTCCCATAAACCGACGTTTCTTTTCTCCCAAGCTGAACCAGGCTACCGGCAACTTCCTGGATGTACCCGTTACTTACGCGGAAACCTGTTTTTATATAGCAGAATTTATCCAGAAAGGATATGCAGGTGGTGTAGATACCAGGGGAACAGCGGAAGACTGGTATAAAAAAGGTATCGCATCTTCTATTCAAACCATGAATGCCATTGCCGTAGCAGCGGGTTCCACAACAGCTTATACAGGTACAGGGCTGGCAGAAATAGAAGCCTATCAGAATAATGCGCAGGTGAAATTCAACGGCGTTAATAACCTGGAAAGGATTTATATACAGGCTTTCCTGAGCATGTACCGCCAGGCTAATGAGGCATACGTGTTTTGCCGTCGCACAGGGTATCCTAAAACCGGGTCCGCCTATTACGGCAGGGAAACTTTTAATGAGCTGATTCCGCGCCGGTTCTGGCTCACAGATCCTGGGGAGGTAAACAGGGCCAACTGGAATGCGGCTATGCAGCAGCAGGGCTTTACACCCAATGCACAGGATTTGCCGACGCTCAGTTCGCAAAGGATCTGGTATGATAAAGCCGCACCGGATTTTGGAAAGGGATTGTAATTCCCGGTTATTTATCTGCGGTCAGCTACTCCGTTTTGGGGTAGCTGACCGTTTTTTTTGCACCTGTATTAGCGGGGAACAAAACAGGATCCCGTTATTCGGACCTTAAGCTTTTAACAGGATTCATTAAAGCCGTTTGTATGGATTTATATCCTACCGTTAGCATAGCTACAGCAAGAGAAATAAGGATAGCCATTGCAAAAATGCCTGCACCAAAATGAATACGGTAAGCAAAAGTATCCAGCCAGCCGGTCATCATATACCAGGCTAAAGGCGCTGCTATGATAAAGGCGATCATGAGCATGTAAATGAATTCTTTGCCAAACAACCATATGATGTTTTCCACGTTCGCGCCAAGCACTTTACGGATGCCCATTTCCTTTGTTCTTCGTGCAGCCATAAACGATACCAGGCCATATAAACCAATACAACCAATGGTAATGGAAATGATGGTAAACAGCCGGATAAGCCGGAGGATCATGGTATCTGATTTGTAAAGCTGTGCCAGGCTTTCATCTAAAAAAGTATAGTTGTAGATGTGTTGCGGAAAGGCTTCCTGCCATGCTTTTTCCAGCGAAGGAGCAACAGATGAGTAGTTGGCCATGTTTACCTTTATGGCGCAGTTATTATAATTTTCAACAGAAGTGGCGAGGTATATGGCATCTATTGGCTCATGAAACGAGCGGTTATGAAAGTCCTTTACCACGCCCACAATCAGCCCGGTACTGCCGTTGATGATTGCTTTTTTGCCAAGGGCATCGTTGTTTGAAGGCAGTTGTAATTTTTTCACAGCGGTTTCATTGATCAGGAATTCGCGGATGGTATCAGAAGGGTAGAGGTTACGGCCTGCCAGCAAAGGGATCCCAAAGGTAGAGAGATACCCGGGATCGGCGGCTTTGTAATAAATGGCGAATTTTTCATTTTCTGTGCGTGATGCCAGCTGTATACCGGTAGATGGTGTTACCGATGCCGCCGGTGCATTTCCGCAGAAGGTGACCTTCTCTATGCCGGGGATTTGTGCCAGTAGGGAACGAAGGGTGCTGATTTTGGCGGAACTATGTTCAGGCACGGGCAACATCACAATGGCATCTTTCCGGAAGCCCGGGTCCGATTCCATTGAATAGCGCATCTGGTTGGCGATCACAATAGTGCCGATAATAAGCAGTTGTGAAATGGCAAACTGTGTTACCACCAATCCTTTTCTCACAGGCATGCTGCCGGCTTTATGCTGCATCACTTTATTCTTTAACGCCTGTATGGGTTGGAAACCGGCAATGACCACACCAGGGTAAACACCGGAGAGGAAAACGATCAGGAGAAACAGCGCAGGCAGGAACAGCAACAGGTAACTGTCATAAGCGTTACTGATACTCAGCTTCACATCGAAGAGGTTATTGATATAAGGCAAGGCAAACAGGGAAATAATGATAGCCAGCAGCATTGCCATGAATACTGTCAGGCCGGTTTCCATCATAAACTGGAGGAACAGTTGCCCGCGGTGGCTTCCCAATACTTTCCGCAGCCCGATTTCTTTTGAGCGCCCCAAAGCCTGTGCTATGTTGAGGTTTACAAAGTTAATACAGCTGGTGATGATCAACAGCAGACCAATGAAGGCCAGTGCCCAGAGACTTTTCTTTTCTATGACCCCTCTCAGCGCTGCATTGAAGTGCATATCAGAAAGTGGTTGTAGTTTGAAGCGGAACATCTCAGCCATCTGTTTATTGTAGTGTTGCGTGGAGATGGCACTTAATACTTTATCATTTACATCTGCCGCCCGAACACCCGGTTTCAGCAGCACAAAGCATTGCATGTCTTTATTCACGCTCATCCACCAGTCTTTTTCCACCATCCAGGGCGAGTGGTTTTCCAGGTTATTAAAAGGAACATAGATCTCCGCGTGAAAGCCCGTATTGACCGGAATGTTTTTTAATATAGCCGTTACCGTGAATTGCAGGGAATCATCAAGGTGGATGATTTTGCCGATGGGGTCTGCCGTTCCAAAGTATTTCCCTGCCAGCTGTTGGGTGATGGCTGCTGTAAAAGGGGCTTTCAGCAACGAGGTACGGTCGCCGGCTGCCAAAGGGAAATTCATGATATCGAAAAAGGAGGGATCGGCGAAAGCCACCTCTTCTTCAAATCGCTTGTCGCCCGCTGTGGAGATCACCCGTTTCCCCAGGTTTGCTATCCTCGCTACTTTTTCGGCTACGGCGAAGTCGCGGCCGAAGGCCTCTCCCAGCGGGGAAGGTGTACCGGTGTTGAAGCGTATTTTATCTTCATGGAACTCTGTAATGACCCGGTAAATCCTGTCATTGTTCGCATGAAACCTATCGAAGCCCAGGTGATATCTGATCAGCGAAAAAATAAGGAGCAGGCAGGCAATGCCCAGTGCCAGGCCACTTATATTGATAAAGGAATGCACACTGTGCCGCTTTAAATTCCGCCAGGCGGACCGGAAGAAGTTTGTTATCATGGTAATGCGATCTGCGCCTGGTATCGTAAAAACGATGCCATATAAATAAGCCCGCGTTTTTCAATTGTTTTTGATGTGTAGATATTTTACATATGTTCGTTTCTGTACAGTTTTTGTCCGGTTTTGATTTTACAGTGTGGCGGCAATCCTGTTGACCGTTTCTTTCAATGCGGATAAAGAAGTGGTGCTGCTTACCCCATTCACTTTCATCCTGATAATTTTATCTCTCTTTCTTACCATGATCAGCTGGAAATTGTTTGCATCATTCTGAAAGAAGCCTTCATCACCGGTATTGCTGAGCAGTTGTATGTTGCCGTTGCGGCGGTTATCGTCCAGGATGCCGGTATAGGTTTTTTGTGCGGCGGCTTCAGAGTCATACTGTTCATAGTTATAAAACACGTTGCCGGTTTCGCCTGAAACAGGGTCCGATTCCACGGCCGTAAAAGCGCAACGGTACTTTACGGCATCACGTCCCTGTTTTTCTGTTTTCAGGGTAAGGAGCGCGTTTTGGCCCAGTATTTTTGCGGCATCTGCCGGGGTGAGGTAAAAGTAGGGAACGGTGTCGGGGGCAAAGCCTGATGATATCAGGGGGAGCAGCAGGAACAGGAGTAACAGTGTTTTCATAACGGTATCATTTAACAGGAATAATACACGGTTGTTACTTTGCCGGGCTTATTTACAGGGCCTTATTTCGGGTAGTTTTGGCGAGCTGTCAAAATCGATAGATCGCCAAAATCTACCTAAAAATACATAGTTTTGGTGGGCTATCAAAATCGATCCGCAGCCAAAACTTCCCTGATACAGCACTTTTTATTTAGAATATCAAGTATAAGCACCCTGTCCAGGAAAAGACCGTTTCCTACCATTCCTCCAATTCCCATTTTTTTCATCGCATTCACCTGTGACTCACTTACTCCTTCTATATAAGTAACCTTTTGCAGGGGAATTTTTTGAGACGCTATTGTTATGGTATCATCTGTTTGAACATTTACTGCCTTTAGTGTTTTTCCCCAGGATTGTACCTCGGCAATAGTTGTGACGGCATTGAGAGAAGACAGCGCTATGGCTGTTTCTTTGTTGGTCAGTAGCTCAAAAGCGCTTGAGCCCGTATCAAAATACACCAGGGTATTCTTTTCTTTTATGGATGCGGGAAGGAGAATGCTCCGCCTCACATATATAAAATCAGACCATCCCAGGTGATCGTTTGCCTCTATATTACTGCCAATTGAAAGATATTTTCCAGGATAGTTAATAATTACTGTTTTGTTATCAATAAAGTCTGTTCCCAGTGTCCCGATAATTTCCATGGTATCCTGATGCCAGTTTATTCCGGTGCTGTCAAATTGTTGCACGGTAATTTCTTTTGCAAGTATTTCCGTGCTTCCTGCGGTAAAACGAAACTGTGGTAACATGGTCGTGGTATCAGTTACCTGGACGGATTGAGGATAGCGGCTGTTTATTGATTTCAACTTGTTCCTGTAAAACAGGGAATAAGGGGAGCCGGTATCGAATTGCATGTAAAATTGTTTGGGGCAATTTTTTAATTTAACGGGAATGAGCATGGCAGCATGTTGCGTATGATCCTGTGCCCAGATAAAGGGAATGATGTGGTTAGCCTGGGGAAGTACCAATTGGTTAGCAGGTATATCCTGTGCCTTACAAAAATAACCAGCCACCAGGATATGAATTGCCAGTACAACTGCTTTCTTAAAAATGTGGAGATGCATCAGCTTTGTTTTTTGATGCAGCAAACTTAGGTAGGAAAGGTATCGGGGCAAACGACATTTACACGTCATTCGCCCGTCAATAGCTGACAATCAACCTGTTGATATTTCCTTTGAATGAATAGACCATTGTAAAAAATGATGCCTGCATTCAGCAGGTACATCACGACAACAGGCCATAGATAGCTTATAGTATTATACATGTTATTAAATACTCTTACCTGAATAAGATTCAAAGCAACTGTAAGAAGCATTAACAGGTGAAGGGCAATGGTCCAGGATACCTGCTGTCTTATCATCTTCCGGCTGAGGGCAGTTGCTTCTTCATTAAGATCTTTCTGCTTCTTTAGTATTAGATGGGGAACCAGGAAATGCACCCAGGGCACCAGGGTATAGGCAAAGCAGGATAAGTTGAGCATTTTCAGGAAGTGGGTGGTATCGCCTGATTGTTGTATTGGCAGGGGGATTTCTTTCACCAGCAATGTTTCATAAGGAAGCTCCAATGCTTTTGCAATGGCTTTTATAGTGAAGCTCCGTGGGATGCTTTCACCACTTTCTATCCGTTGGATGGTGCGGGTGGTGATGTTAGCCAGGTCGGCTAATTCGGCCTGCGTAAGTCCTTTTTCTTTCCTGGTTTTGGAGATTCGTTCGTTTAGTTTCATTTTGTGGAAATTAATGATCAATAGACCACTTCACCGTTGCAATAACATTTAAAAGCCAGTGTTGTATCCCTCTTAATAAGATGGACAAATGTTTCTCCTGCTATTTTCGAAATAGTATCTCCAACTTCAGCCGCTTCATATAGGTCTCTAAAACCGATAACTTTAAACATCTCTTCTTGTCCGGCTTTACTTTTCCCGGACATTACTTTTACCTTCACTTGTTCAATATGCTTTTCTTTCATGGCAAAATGAAATGATTGTGGCCTGAGTTCAGTATTTACAAATTTCATACAGGTATCACCGCAGGCAGCCAGGCACAACGTGGTATAGAGAGCTAAAACTATTTTAGGCATTGTTAATTACTTATTTGCTTTGAGATAGAACATTTTGGTGTATTAAGTGATCAATAAACCACTTCACCGTTGCAATAGTACTTAAAAGTCAGCACAGTATCTTTTTTAATAAGGTATACAAATGTTTCCCCTGCTTTTTTCACAATGGTATCTCCAACCTCGGCAGCATCAAATAGGTTGAGGAATCCTATACTCCTAAACATTTCATTTTTCCCGTCTTTGTTTTTCCCCGTTAGTACTTTTACTTTCACCTCTTCTATATGTTTTTCTTTCATAGCAAAGTGAAATGATTGTGGCCTGAGCTCATTGTTTGCATATTTTTTACAAGTATCGCATGTTCCTAAAAGGAGTGTGATATACAGAACAAATAAGATTTTAATCATTTTAGACTATTTATTTACTTTAAAATAAACATTTTGGTGCAATTATGTTTCATACTAATACCATAATCATGTGTAGAAACGCCAATACCATTTGGTATCCAGCCGACAGCACCAGGGATATGCAGACTACCTGTAAAACAAGAAGGTCGTCCCTGCCAAAGACGACCTTCTTGTTTTACTCCAACCCCTCAAATATCTTCCCTGCTGCCACTCCCAACGCATCCTGTGCAGTTCTATCCGCCTCATTCGTTAATATCACAATACCAGTATTCCGCTCAGGGTATACCACGCAATAGCTGGCAAACCCAAACGTGCCGCCGCTTTGCCAAATCCGGCGCAAACCGTTGCTGGTTTTGTTCATTTGCCAGTTTAAGCCGATAGCAAAATTGTTCATATCACCCCAGGCCGGCTGGTGCGTTAATTTCGCTGAAGGATCGGTTTCATCTGCATGCAGCCGGATATATTCCAGCATATCATCTATGGAAGAATAAATGCCTCCTGCAGCGGCCAGCATAGGAGGATTGTAAGGCATGATGCGGCCCCGCTGGTTATATCCTTTGGCAGCATTATCTGGCAGCAGGGCGGTAGTATGTTTCATGTGCCGGGGGCGGGTGATGAATTTTCTTACCAGTTCCCCGTACGACATACCGTATATGCGTTCCAGTATGATGCCAAGCAATTGAGCACCGGCATTTGAATATTTGAAATGATAACCGGGAACGGTATTCAGTTGTACCTGGTGAAGGTCGTTCAGAAAAGCGGCAGTAGAATAATCCTGTTGTTGCGCGTTGATAATACCCGGGATGGAATCTTCAGGTTGTTGGAACAGCTCACGGTTGTCAGGGAGCAGGAAGGGCAGCCCGGAAAGATGTGTGATAAGATGTTTCAGCTGTATAGCGCGGCCTTTATACTGGAGGTTGGGATAATCTCCGTTCAGGTAAAACCGTATATCGTCTTCCAGTTTCACTTTTTTGTTTACTACTGCTTTTGCCAGTAAGTAGCCGGTGAATGTTTTGGAGATGGAACCTATTTCATAAGGCGTATGAATATCAGGCAGGGATGTTTTACTGTAGCGGTAAATGTAGGTTTGTCCGCCTGAATACACTCCAACTTCAGCGCTAACGCGGCTGGTGTCCTGCATAAAAGTAAGGAGTGCAGATTGCACAATGCTGTCCACTTTTGTTTTGCAGGGATTGTCTGTTGCCACCTGTGCCTGCAGATGAACAGTTGATAAGAATAGAAAGAACAGCGGGATAAATTGTTTCATGGTTGTTTTTTGAAACAAGCTTATCCTAAGAAGATGCCATTTGGCACTGGTTTAACGCTTATCTTCTTATATATTTAAAAATAAGAAAACGTGTATCAAAAATGAACACCCGGTGTACGCAGGCGCACTATGGTTGCAGCGGACCTCTGCTTATCTGCTCACCGGCTTTATACACTGCGGCTATTTTCCTGGTATTTTTAATATCCTGTGCAGGATTGGCATTGAGTATAATGAGATCGGCGGTTTTACCTTTTTCTATAGTGCCATAGTCTTGATTTATTTTCAGGGCGGTAGCCGCATTTTTAGTAGCAATAGTAATGGCTTGCAGGGGAGTAAGTCCTGCCTGTACCAACAGCTCCATTTCAAGATGCTCGGAAAATCCCTGTGTACGTACCGGTTGTGCGCCGGAGTCGGTACCCAACGCAACGATAATGCCGGCGTCAGCAATCTTTTTTACATTCTTCATCGCTGTTTCAAACGCATGGATATTGCGCTGATAGGAGGGGGAGTTCTTCAGTTTTTCCTGGTAAGCAGGAGAGGTGATCATCTCATACACGCCGGGTTCCAGGGATGCTTTGAAGAAAGGATCGTTGATCCATTCAGGCTTACGGGCATAGATATACGCATATTCATCGAGCGAGAGGGTAGGGATATAGACCACGCCTTTAGCTTTCATCTGTTGCAGTAAGGCCGCGTCAATTTCCTGGTCGCGGATGCTGTGCGCCACGATGTCCAGTCCGTCGGTCACAAGGTTTTTTGCATCGGCAAGGTAAAACAGATGCGATGCTACGGGAATATGATGGGCATGTGCACGCTTAATAAGAGCTTTGTAAATAGCGGGGTCCATTTTGGGGGTGGACCCGCCAAAATCATCTACCCACATTTTTATTACCGTTGGCTTTACAAGTGCCACACTATCTAATTCAGTAGTGGCCTGTGCTACTGTGGAGGGGTGCTTTACATACTTCATCGGTGGGCCACCTTTTGCTCCTGCAAAGCCATAGCCGGCAGAATACAGGCGTGCACCGGGCAACAAACCACTCACGGAAGAGTCACGCAAGCCGGAGGTAAACAACATAGGCTGGTCGGACCCCATCACCAGGATATTGGTGACGCCGTAGTCTGCATATTTTTTCAGTTGTGATAAAATATTTTCCCGTGTATAGGGATCGCTGTTGTTTTCGTTACCTTTTATCATACCAATATGCACGTGGCTGCTGATGATAGCGGGCATCACGGTTTTACCGCTACCGTTGATCACCGTGGCATCGCCGGCTGCTAAGTTTTTACCGGTAGCGGCAATCCTGCCGTCCTTAATCAGTATATCCGTATGCGTTAGAGGCCTGCCGCCGTTGCCGTCTATCAGGGTTACGTCCCTGATCAGGATGGACTTAGCGGTGGGGGCTGGCTGAAAGGCAGCCAGCAGTATAATAGCGGTAGCGAGTAACAGGAAGTTTTTCATAGCATTATTTTCTTACGGGAAAATAAAGTTACTGGATTGTAATTAATAATAGTAATGTTGTTCCAGCCTCTGCCAGAAATTCATGTATATTGGTGTTTATGATAAAGATTTTAATAACAGGCTGCGGTATTTTGCTATTTGCATCCTGTTTTTTTTCACAGGAGTGGCGGAAGCAAAAGCAAATAGAAACCTGGAACAGGCGGATAAAAGAGTTTAGTGAAAAAGATAGCCTTGATAGGCTAATACAATTTAGAGATTCAGCTATTACATCTAACTAACCCAGGTTGCCGGTTAAGAAATTTTGTTGAGAGTTGTTGCGAAGATGAACAGCGTCATACAGAAAATTGATATAATTTTTTCCTCACTGAGCATTGTATGGCAGCTTTTGTATGGTAACTCAAAACTATCAATATTTACAATGTTCTTTTTTATTCTTTACTTAATTTTGCGTCCGAAAATACAGAGCGTATGACAACACAGGAATTCATTGCCGCGGCATTTCTCGAAGACGTGGGGAGCGGCGATTACTCTACACTGGCATCCATACCGCCCGATGCTAAAGGTAAGGCAATACTCAAAATAAAGGAAACAGGCATACTGGCAGGTATGCAGGTGGCGCAGGAAATTTTCCATTATCTGGAAGAAGATGCAAAATTCAGCATCTATAAAAAAGATGGCGATGCTGTAAATAATGGCGAAACCGCGTTTACCGTTGAAGCCAGCGTGCATACCATATTAAAAGCAGAAAGATTGGTGCTTAACTGCATGCAACGCATGAGCGGCATCGCAACGCTTACCAATAAGTACGCTGATAAAATAAAAGATTACAAAACCAAAATACTCGATACCCGCAAAACCACGCCGCTGTTCCGGGAATACGAAAAGCAGGCAGTGCGCATTGGCGGCGGTTACAACCTTCGCATGGGCTTGTACGATATGATTATGCTGAAGGACAACCATATCGATTTTTGTGGTGGCATAGAGCAGGCCATACAGAAAACCAACAAGTACCTTGAGGCCAACGGGCTCAACTTGAAAATAGAGATCGAGACCCGTAACCTCGACGATGTGCGCCGTGTGCTTGCTGTGGGCAATGTACACCGCATAATGCTCGATAACTGCTCACCGGAACTATTGGAAGAAGCAATTGAGCTGATTGGCGGTAAGTATGAGACCGAGGCATCAGGTGGTATCAATCTCGATAACATTATCTCCTATGCCCGTACCGGTGTCGATTACGTCTCAGTAGGCGCTATCACAAATCGTGCTGTGAGCCTGGACCTTAGTTTAAAAGCACACCAAATATAGCGCAGATATTATCGCGGTAGTTATTATCTCCCTGTCAGTAACCCTTATACAGATGTCTTCCTTATGACCGTATGCCTTTAGCATGTCATCAATAATACAGCAAATTGATATATGCTTACCCCACTATCCCCACAATAAAACCAACCGCATCCGGCGAATGCAATGCCGTTGTGGACTCCATTGTTATCCTCGCGGTTTCGCCCGCTCTTATACGCATTTGTTTTTCAAACGCAGCAATGGCTGCATGCGCATCCTGATAATCATCCCCGGTGAGGCATTGGCCCAGTTCCAGTGCATCCAGCATGGCCATATTCACGCCTTCGCCGGCATAGGGAGGCATGAGGTGGGCGGCATCGCCCAGCATAGTGAGATTGGGCAGCGCCTCCCATGTTTGATCAAAGGGCATGCAGTATTGAGGGCGGGGAATAAAATCAGTATTGGCATTTTCAAACAGTTCCAGCCATATATTGTCCCAGCCGGTAAAGGTGGCTTTAAACCAGGCAAGCACCTGTGTTTTATCCGAAAAGTTGATGCCGCTGGTTTTATACCAGTCTTCATCGGTATTAACACCGGTATAAAAAGCCAGGCTGCCATTTCCTTTCGTGCTTGCAATTAAGGATTTATCATCTCCCAATGCAAATACCTTCCCGCCTTTTACCAGGGCCCAAATGCGGGGGCAGGTGGTAGCAGCATCATACACGCTGCCTTCTACGATCGTTACGCCTGAGTAAAAAGGCCTGATGGGTGTGATATATGGACGGATCTTAGAATTGGCGCCGTCTGCAGCGATCACGATATCTGCGTAAGCATTGCTGCCGTTTTTAAAAGAGAGTTGCCAGCCATTTCCCTGTGGCTGCATGGATACAAACTGGCTATCCCATACAACGGTATCTGGCTGCAGGGAGTCCAGCAGTATTTCCTTTAAGGGGCCACGGTCAATTTCCGGCCTGGATCCTTTATCCACGCTGCTTTCGTGATCGTCAAGAATAATAGTGGCGTGTTTATCAACAATGCGCAGCCGGTCGGCTCCGGGGCGGTAATTGGCCTTGAAGGCGTCCATCAGTCCTGCTGCTTCCAGTGCTTTTAGTCCTGATTCTTCATGAAGGTCCAGTGTGGCGCCCTGTACGCGTGCCTGCCTGTTTACATCCCTTTCATATACCTTCACTTCTGCATGGCTCATCTGCAGTATCCTGGCCAGGGTTAATCCACCGGGGCCTCCGCCGATAATAGCTATTTTTTTGTGTTGAATGACACTCATGTTGTTTGTTTTATTTATTTCAGCATTCCCCTGATCACGGTTTCACAGCAATCGAGTATCACTTTTTCCGTGATGATCTGTCTGGGTCTTTCTGTATAATCAAAATATTCACTGACCAGTTCCAGCAGCGGTGCAAATAACAGGGCGCTGTATATATCCTGGTGGAAGTTGCGGATCATGCCCTGTTTCACCTGTTGTTTAAAGAACTGTTGGATAGGCTTAAAGTATTGCCCCTGTTCTATGTTTGCCTGCTGGTATGCTTTGTTGAGCAGGGGAGATGTTTTCCCGTTCCGGAGCAACGCAAAATGTGTCCTGTTGCGGGATAGGTAGCGGAAGCTGTTTTGCCACAGCTTTTTTATGCCCGTTGCAAAATCCATACCTGCATGAAAATTTTCCAGCACCGCCTTTTCATAAGGTTCCAGCACTTCTTCTATAAATAGTTTTATCAGGAGATCTTCCTTGTCTTTATACTTTATATAAATCGTTCTGGGCGATATATTGGCCGCTTTCGCCAGCTTCTGCATGGTGAGGTTTTCTAGCCCCTCTTCTGCGATGATCTGCAGGGCTATGGTGCGGATGGCTTCCTCTTTCTCTAAATTTTTAGGTCGCATACGGTAATTGATTATTACAAAGTAAGTAAATGTTTGTTTACTTATAAAATATTTTTCCCGGACAGGCATAAAAAAAGCTGCCCCGGAGCGTTTCTGCTCCGGGACAGCCTCATTTTTCAGGTGCCACTATTAATTTTTTATTTCGCCGGGAATCACTTCCACTACCTGTTTCCTGCCACCCCTTAGTATCTCTACGGGGATCTTTCTGCCGATCTGTTTATCGGATAACAAGAGATGCAGGTCATCAACAGAAGTTACCGGTTTGCCGTCGAATGCGATAATGATATCGCCGATATGCAGTTCGCTGTTATAGAAGTTGCCATCGGGCACGGTTTCAAACACGTATACGCCCGTGTGGATGTTCAGCTTATTGGCAGCAATCATCCTGCTGCTGAGGTTTACCGGCTGTGCGGCAATTCCCAGTTGCGCCCTGCGGATCTTACCGTGGAGGATAAGCTGACCGGCAATCTGTGCGGCCAGGTTGGAGGAGATGGCAAAGCAAAGCCCCTGTGCGGAGGCAATCACCGCCGTGTTCACACCAATTACCTGTCCTAACGAGTTCACCAGCGGACCGCCGCTGTTGCCAGGGTTAAGCGCCGCATCGGTCTGGATCACATTATCGATCAGCCGGCCGTTGCTGGCCCGGAGGGTACGCCCTAATGCGCTTACTACGCCGGCGGTAACGGTATATTGCAATCCCATCGGGTTGCCGATGGCAATGGCGATCTGCCCTACCTGCAATGTAGAAGAATCTGCCAGCGGCATGGCCTTTAACCCGCTCTCATCGATCTTTAATACAGCAATATCGGTGGAAGGGTCCGCCCCTTTGATCTCTGCATTTACCCGCCTGCCGTCCACAAACGACACCTTAATACTGTCGGCGTTTTCCACTACGTGGTTGTTGGTAATAATAAAACCATCGGAAGAAATAATGAAGCCGGAACCGGTGCCTCCCTGCGTACGCCTTTCCCGCGTTCGCTGGTCGCTTACCTTTTTCTGTACTTCTATATGTACCACCGATCCGGCTGCAGTACCCACTACGCCGGTAACGGTTTGAGAATAGGCATCTAATAAACTCCTATCGTTCGACGCCTGATGCGTAAGAAATGAAATTGAGTTATCCATAATCAACCACCGGTTCAAATTTATCTCCAGTTTATTCCGGATGCCTTTTTGGCATCTGATGGGCCGGCTTTATGCCATCTTTACTTTTCAGCACTTGAAAATCCTAATTATTTAGCTATTTTGACGGGGAATGTTTTTCGTCTAATAAGGAAGTATGCCAGCAATTGATTTACAGGTACTGTGGGATGCGGTTTGCAAGGCGGACGATCAGCAATCGTTCCGGCAATTGTTTGATCATTATTATCCCCGTTTAGTGCGTTTTGCAACAGACCTGGCCATCAGCAGGGAAGCAGCGGAAGAAATCGTGTCGGATGTATTTGTGCAGCTCTGGAAAAACCGCAGGGAAGGCGGATCAATTTTGTATCTCAAAACCTACGTATATACTGCTGTCCGTAACCGCTGCTACAACCATCACCGCGATGAGCAGAAACACCAGTGGCTGGAACTGGAAGCAGAAAACGCCCCGCTTGCCGGAGATGTACATCCCCAGCTGGAATGGAAGGAAATGCAACAATGGCTGGATAAAGCCATCGCCACCCTCTCTCCCCAGGGCCGGACTATTTTCCGCCTGATCCGGGAGGAAGGATTCAAATATAAAGAAGTAGCCCTGCTCCTGGAAATCTCCCCACGCACCGTTGAAACCCAGCTGGTACGCGCTACCAGCCGCCTGCGTGAAGCCCTGCAACAGTATAGCAGGGGAGGCGGTCCCAAAATCCCCGCTCCCTGAAAAAAATATTTTTACCTGCTGTAGGTAATCGCCTTCTCTTTCGTGTCTTTCTCCCTGGGAACATTTAAACAGCACCTATGCATCATCATCGCCTGGATGAACTAATAACGGCAAAACTCAGCGGCACACTGGATGAAAGCGGCCGGGAAGAACTGGCGGCTTTACTGCTGCAACACCCGGAATGGGCGCAGCAGGCTGCTTTGCTGGAACAATACTGGAATTCAGTACAGGAACCGGAAGCGCCTCCGGCGGCTGTTTTTAGTGAGATGATGGCAAAAGCGGGGCACACCGGTAAAACAACCGTAAAGGTCGTGGCCTGGTGGAAATGGGCAGCTGCCGCCGCCCTGGCCGGATTGCTGTGCACAGCAGGTTACCACCTGTGGCAGCATTCCCACCGGCAGAAAGAGTTGCAGCTGGTGGAAACCCGCAACGGTGAACGCCGGCACTTCCGCCTCAGCGACGGTACCACTGTGCACCTGAATGCCTCCAGCCATCTTACCTGCCGGCTGAATGCCCGCACCCGGGAAATATGGCTGGATGGAGAAGCTTTCTTTGAAGTGGCTAAAGACCCTGCCCGCCCTTTTGTGGTACACGCTGCCTCTATGAACATCCATGCCCTCGGCACGGCTTTCAACGTAAAAGCCTACCCGGAAGACGCACAATATGAAACTACCCTGCTGGAAGGCGCAGTGGAAGTATATCTCGATAAAACGCCGGAACAGAAAGTACGGCTACGCCCGTACGAAAAACTGGCCATCGGCAGCACTGCTGCACTGGCATCTCCGGAAAAAAAATTAGTAATAAAACCAGTGGTATCAAAAGTAGCAATGGCAAAAGCCGCTGCCTTACCGGCTGCAGACAGCACCCTGCTGGAAACGGCATGGGTGAGCAACCGCCTTCAGTTTGAAGCGCTCCGTTTTGATCAACTGGCCAAACTATTGGAACGCTGGTACGGCGTTAAAATTGAATTCCGTAATGAAACAGTGAAAAACTATGTATTCAGCGGCTCCTTTGCTTCTGAAAGCATCAACCAGGCACTACAGGCCCTGCAACTAACAGAAGAATTCCATTTCGATAATCAAAGCACGCGGATCATCATTTATTAGCACGTTCACCTAAAAATCAGTTATGAAGGACTAGAAAACCTGTAAACAGTTCAATGAAAAAAAGCACAGGAAATGCTACGAACATTCCCTGTGTGAAGGCTTATCAGCAAAGCGCCGGCCCCTTTGGACGGGATGGCAGGGCCTTGCTATTGTATCACCTATCATCACAAATTTATGGAAAAAGTCAACCAATCGGATGCATGCCGGCGAAGAACGCCCATGCTCAAGTATTTGATCATTATGAAGCTATCATTCTTTATTGTTTTACTTTCCTGCATGCAGGTGGCAGCCATCGGTTACTCCCAACGCATCAGCATCCATGTAAAGGATACGGAAATAAAAAAGGTACTGGACCGCATTGCCGGCCAGTCGGATGTACGTTTCCTCTACAGCAACCGTAAAGTGGACCTGCAGCAACGGGTAAGCATCCGCGCCGCGGAAGAGCCACTGGAAAAGGTGCTGGATAAAGTGCTTTCGGGCAGCGGCTTTGCCTGGAAGGAACTGGATGGCCACCTGGTGGTGATCATTCCTGAAAACACCGCATGGGAAAATATCCGCGTGAAAGGCCATGTTACCGGCGCCGATGACCAGGCATCGCTGTTGGGTGTTACGGTACAGGTAAAAGGCACCGCTATCGGTACTGTTACCGATGAAAAAGGGAACTTTTCACTTGATGCGCCCGCCGGCGGCACACTCCTGTTCCGCTATGTAGGCTATGAACCCCTGGAGCTCCCGGTGAAAGCATCAATGGAAGTGCAGCTGAAAAAATCTTCCAGCGCCCTCACGGAAGTAGTAGTGATCGGGTATGGCGCTGCACAGAAAAAAGATCTCACCGGGTCCATTGTAAGCATCACCCCTAAAGAATTTAACAAAGGCATTATCAGCAATCCCGTACAGGTATTGCAGGGAAAAGTTGCCGGCCTGGTGATCAGCAAGCCCGGTGGCAACCCTAATGGTAAAATAAGCATCAGTCTCCGGGGCGCCTCCTCCCTGTCTGCCAGCAGCCAGCCACTGTTCGTAGTGGATGGTATACCCGGCATCGACATCAATGCAGTACCACCGGATGATATCGTATCTATCGATGTTTTGAAAGATGCATCGGCAGCAGCCATTTACGGTTCCAGGGGCGCCAATGGCGTTATCATTGTTACTACACGCCGCGGCAGGGAAGGCGTTACACAGGTATCCTACAGCGGTTATATCGGTATGGAGAAGATGTCGAACACCTACGATGTGCTCAGCGCATCAGACTATCGCAAATACCTGAAGGATAATAATATCGATGCATCTGCATTTGACCTCGGATCTTCTACCAACTGGCAGAAAGCCATTACCCGCACAGGTATCAGCCATAGCCATAATTTATCGATGAGCGGAGGAAAAGACAATACCCGCTACAGCGCATCTGTGAACTATCTCAACAATGAAGGCGTAGTGCTGAACTCCGGCCTTGAACGCATCATCGGCCGCATTACGCTGGACCAGGGCGTTTTCGACAACCGCCTGCGACTGGGCCTTTCCATGAACTATGTGGGAGAGAAGAACAAATACGTAGGCACAGACCCGGATGGCAACGGCGATAACCGCATCTGGGAACAGGCCATTGCTTACAATCCTACAGCTCCTGTTTATAATGCAGATGGTTCCTGGTTTGAAAAACTGGATATCAACGATAACTACAATCCCGTTGCCCTTGCCAACCAGATCAGACACCAGCGCGCCCTGAATAAATTTATCGGTTCTGCAAAAGCTACCTACGATATTACCAGTCACCTTACCTACGACCTGCTGCTTGGGCTGGAACGCGCTTCCAGCGACCGCGGTCTGTATTATTCAAAAGAATCGCCGGTGATAGAAGGAGCAGGCAGTAACGGAACCGCTACCCGCGCTTCCCAGACCTGGGATAATAAAACACTGGAAACCTATTTTACCTACAACCAGCAATGGCAGAAAAATGTAGTGAAAGTAACAGCAGGTTATTCCTACCAGAACTTTTTCAGGAACAGTATGTCGGCAGGTAATACCCAGTTCGTATCCGATATCTTCAGTTATAATAATCTCGGCGCAGGCCAGGGCGATCAACCGGCAGTAGCTTCCGGCGCGGAGGAGAACTCACTGGTATCTTTTATCGGCCGCGTATTTTACAGCTACAACGATAAATACCTGCTTACCGGTACGGTGCGCCGCGATGGCTCTACCCGTTTTGGTAAAGACAGGAAATGGGGTACCTTCCCATCCGCCTCACTGGCATGGCGAATTACACAGGAACCCTTCCTGCAGAACAGCAGCTGGCTGCAGGACCTGAAATTTCGTGTAGGCTATGGCGTTACCGGTAACCAGGAGATCCAGAATTATAAGTCGCCGCTCACTTACAGCCCTGGTGGTAAAGTGCTGGACAACGGCCGCTGGGTTACCTCTTACCAGATCGGGCAAAATGAAAATCCTAATCTCCGCTGGGAATCTGCGGCACAGTTTAATGCAGGTTTTGACTTCACCATGTTTAAAGGACGCCTGAGCGGAACATTGGAGTACTACGACAAGCGCACTAAAGACCTGCTGTTCAATTACAATGTGCCCTCGCCGCCTTACCTGTTCCCATCCATGCTGGCCAACGTGGGCAAGATCAGCAACAAGGGAGTGGAGCTGTCGCTCAGCGGCGCTGTTATTGACCACAAAGACTTTAGCTGGAACGCTTCCTTCAATATTTCCCGCAACTACAACAAGATCCTGTCTATTGCCAACGACCAGTTTAAAAGCGATGCTATTTATGACGGCACCGTGGGCGCCCGGGGGCTTACCGCTGTGCAGATCGTGAAGGTAGTGCCGGGTTATTCCATTGGTACCTTTTACATCCCGCATTATACCGGTATTGATGCCAACGGTAACCAGCAGTTTGAAGATATTGACGGCAGCGGCAGTTTTGATTTCCGTAGCGACAGCCGCGTGGCGGGTAACGGGTTACCGAAATACCAGGCAGGTTTGGCGAACACCTTCCGCTATAAAAACTTTGACCTGAACTTTTTACTGCGCAGTCTTTTTGGCTACCAGATCTTCAATGCTACCGACCTGGTGCTGAGCGATCGCTTCAGTCGCCTGCCCGGCCGCAATGCCATGGCAAAGTATGCGAACAGCAATATCCGCGGCACCTATGTATCCGACCGCTTTATTGAAAACGGCGCGTTCCTGCGGCTGGACAACTTCTCACTCGGTTACAGCATCCCCGCTGCCGGCAGCAAGCTGTTTGCCAACCCGAGGGTGTATATCTCCGGGCAGAACCTGTTCGTGATCACCAGGTATTCCGGCCTGGACCCGGAATTGCCTATCGATGGTCTTGCGCCGGGTATTGATAACCGTAACGTATATCCGAAAACACGCTCTTTTGCAGTAGGCTTTACGGTAAACTTTAAATAAAAACGATCAACATGAAATCAGTATTCTTTAAATATACACTGCTGGCCGGCATGATCTGCTCGGTGTTCAGCTGCACCAAACTGGACGAAACATTTTACGACAGGGGCACTGATGAGAACTTCCTCAAAACAGAAGATGAGCTCAACGCATTTGCCAACGGCGCTTATGCTAAAATGCGTGGGTACCGCGACAGCTACTGGAAAATGAATGAAGTAACCACCGATGAAACCACCGTGCCATCACGGGGGGCCGACTGGAACGAGGGTGGGCTTTGGCGCGTGCTTATCAGCCATGAATTTCCCATTACCCACCAGTATATCAACGACATGTGGAACTTCATTTACCGCGATGGGGTGAACCCTGTGAATGCCATCCTGCAAAAGCTGGAAGGTTCTTCCGTGGTGCTGCCTACCAAAGACCAGATCATTGGACAGATGAAAGTACTGCGGGCTTTTCACTACTACCTTGCTATGGATGCCTTTGGAAATGTGCCGGTTGTTACTTCTTTTGAACAAACAACGCCGCCAAAGAATACGCCGCGCGCAGAAGTGTTTACGTTCATTGAAAAGGAGATTAAGGATAACCTGGCCGTACTTCCATCTGCCCTGGATACAAAGAACTATGGTAAAGTAACCAAAGGCATGGCTTTCATGCTGCTGGCAAAACTGTATGCCAATGCAGAGGTATATACCGGTACCCAGCGCTGGGCCGATTGTATTCGTATGTGCGATTCCGTTACTGCCATGGGGTACCAGCTGGAACCGGATTATTTTTCTAATTTCTCTACCAAAAATGAAAATTCAAAAGAGAATATTTTCGTGGTGCCCTATGATGCCATCAACGCCAAAGGCATGATGCTGCACTATCTTACGCTGCACTACAACAGCCGTTATACCTACGGGCTGCCCAGCTCGCCGTGGAATGGCTGGTGCACGCTGAAAGCGTTCTATGAATCGTTCGACAACGACGACAAACGTAAAACCATGTTCCTGGAAGGACAGCAATACGCGCAGGACGGTACCCCGCTGAAAACAGAGCAGGGCGCTCCGCTGATCTTTACCAGCACCATAGGCGACCTGGCCAATGCTACGCAAACAGAAGGGGTGCGTATTGTTAAATATGAGATCCAGAAAAATACCGCTTATGCAGACCAGGATAATGACCTTGTTATTTTCCGTTATGCAGATGCGCTCATGCTCAAGGCAGAAGCATTGCTGCGTACCGGTCAGGCTGGTCCTGCGCTCATCCTGGTAAACCAGGTGCGCGCCCGCAACTTCGGCACTGCTAAACCGCTGCTTACCCTTACTCCCGATAATCTCCTGGCAGAGCGTGGCCGTGAGTTTATATGGGAAGGTTGCCGCCGGCAGGACCTGATCCGCTTTGGTAAATGGAACAGCGCCTGGCAGTTCCACCCGGCTGATCAGCCTTTCCGCCAGTTGTTCCCTATTCCCCAGGCGCAACTGGATGCCAATCCTAACCTGGTACAGAACCCGGGCTATAAATTATAAAAAGAATAAGCAGGGGGGAACAGCTTCCTCCCTGCTATTCAAACCATAGTGTGATACAGTTCCCTATAGCATCTATCAGTTTCTTGTCTTTTACCAGGTCCATCTTCCAGCCGCTTTTGGCACAACGGATAATCCCGATGGCTTCATCATTGAGCGTCACTTCCGCTTCATAGCACACGCCATTGGCGCAGGTTTCCGATATAGGCACTGCTTCTCCTTTATAGCTTTTACCATCCAGTTCAAATTCAATCGGGATCACATCACTTTCCAGTTGTGCAATGAATTTTTTCAGGAAGGCGATCAGGTGCTTTCGCTGTGTTGGCCCCGAGGTGCTCCATTTATTTTTATCAGCGCGCTTGTGGGCGATTTTAAATTTAAGCCCCGTCATCGTAGTGGCGTAATCGTTAGCATCCAGTTTCACCGCACTCTGATGCGCCAGGATATACCAGTGATAAGCCGTGCCCACCGGTACGCCTGAGCCTTCCGGTGCATGCCCGGTTCTGCGTTTGGTGACTGCATAGGATATTTCCCAGAGATCAGGAGTGATCTTGGTTTCTTTCCAGTCGCCCTGATCATAATGCCAGTGATGTCCCCTGCCTATTTGTACACCGGTATATTGTTTATCGCCAAATGTTTTGAACCGGTCAAATGAAGTAACCTTTCTTTTCTTGGCAATGGTACCAGCCTTTTTAGCCGCTGCTTTCTTAGGCGCTGCTTTTTTCGGCGCAGCACTGCGGCTGCTTTTTCGCGTACCGGGTTTCCTGGTTTGAGTAGTAGCCATTGTATACAGATTTATAAGTAACAAAAGTTGGGTATACATAAGAGAGTGTCCAAAAAACAAACCATGTTGCATGCGTGGCATAACGTTTGGATTTTACTTTTCCTATCAACACCTGGCGACTATGGCAAATTTAAACGGACACATGGTTTTTGAAGCGGCAGTACACAACAGTGAAGCGCATGCTTTTTACCGGGAGGCGCTGCTGCATTTACAGGAAAGCGGGGCGGATTTTATGCTGGGTGGGGCGTTTGCCATGTTCCACTATACGGGTATTTACCGCGACACCAAAGACCTGGATATCTTTTGCAAATGGACAGAATATCCCAAAATCCTGAAATATTTCAGTAAGCTCGAAGGCTATGAAGTAGAGCTCACCGATGTTCGCTGGCTGGCAAAGGTGTTCAAAGGTGAATACTTCATTGATATCATCTTTGATACCGTTAATAATATTTGCCGGGTAGATGACACCTGGTATGAACATGCAGTAGATGCCATTTTTGAAGGAGTGCCGGTAAAGCTGATATCGCCGGAAGAACTCATCTGGTGCAAGATTTATGTACAGAACAGGGAGCGGTACGACGGGGCAGATGTAAACCATATCATCCTGCGGTATCACCCGCTGAACTGGAAACGGATCCTGTTCCGCCTTGATCAGCACTGGCATTTGTTGTTACAGCAGCTGATCAATTTCCAGTTTGTATACCCGGCAGATTTTCACCGTATCATTCCCCGGTGGCTTTTTGCGGAAATGATGCAGCGGGCGCTGGAGCAGTATGAGCTGCCGCCGCCAACAGAAAGGGTTTGCCGGGGACCGGTGATAGACCAGACACAATACGCTACCGATATAAAGGAATGGGATTATAAATCGTCCACTATAAAAACCGTTTGACATGGCAGCAGAAAAAAAAGCAACAAGGATAGCAGCAGTGGGGGATCTGCACATAGGCTCCGGCGACAAAGGCAAATGGACCGATTACTTCAGGGAAATATCCTCAAAGGCTGATGTGTTGCTTATTGCCGGCGACCTTACAGATACCGGCGATGAATCAGAAGCGCGGGTACTGGCCGGTGAGCTGGCGGCATGCACTATCCCGGTTATAGCCGTATTGGGAAATCATGATTATGAAAAAGGAAGACATAAACTGATCAGACAAATTATCCAGGAGGTCCGTGAGGTACATATCCTGGATGGGGAATGTACAATGGTTAACGGCATAGGGTTCGCTGGTGTAAAGGGTTTTGGCGGAGGGTTCGACGGGCATATGCTTTCCATGTTTGGCGAAGAGGAGATGAAAGCTTTTGTGCAAACCGGTGTGGATGAGGCACTGCGGCTTGACAGGGCGCTGGCGCGGTTGGACCAGGAACATCCTGATATTACAAAGATCGCCTTGATGCATTATTCACCTGTATTGGATACGGTAATAGGGGAGTCTGAACAGATCTATCCTTTCCTGGGTTGCTCCCGGCTGGCAGAACCGCTTACAAGGCGTAAAGTAGCGGCGGCCTTCCATGGCCACGCACATGTGGGAAAGCTGGAAGGGCAGATCAATGGCCTCAAAGTGTTTAATGTGGCCAAACCTATCCTGTCTGAGGCCGGTTATTCGCCAGCCTTTTTTTTATATGAAGTATAGGTTTGTAGAGATATTTACAGGTATTGTGCATTTTATTCTATAGTATATGAGCAGGCAATTTACAAGCTATAGTGAGCTGATCTTCGATAAACTGCATAACTGGCTGATAGCAGCCGTGAAAATGACCCCCAATCTTGTACTGGCAGTGATCATTTTTACCCTGTTCTTATTGCTGGCGCGCCTCACGAGGAAGCTCTCCTATGGCTTTTCCCGCAAACTGTCTGAATCATCCGCCATTTCAGGCCTGGTATCCAGCCTGTTCTATGGTTTGTTCCTGTTGCTGGGATTATTTATATCGCTGAATATACTGCGGTTGGATAAAGCCGTTACCTCATTGCTGGCCGGCGCCGGTATCATAGGACTGGCACTTGGTTTTGCTTTCCAGGATCTTACTGCCAACTTCATCTCCGGTATCTTTATCACTTTCAAAAAACCTTTTGATGTAGGGCATGTTATAGAAACCAACGGGTTCACCGGCACGGTAGACGCTATACAGTTAAGATCCACAACCATGATCACCGCCGATGGCCTGCATGTTATTATTCCCAACAAGGAAATTTTCCAGAAGCCTATTATTAACCATTCGCTTACACCCTTGCGGCGTATTGCGCTTACCTTCACCATTCCCCTGTCTGATAAGCTGACAGAGGCGGAGAAAATGATGACAGATATAGTGATGGGAATGAAAGATGTAGTACCCGATAAGCCTAAAACCGTTTGGTACAGCGGTATTGAAGGGGCAGCCGTTAAGGTGGCCCTTAGTTGCTGGGTGAGCAATAAGTCGGACGATGCCTATGAAAGAATTACCCATGAACTTATTACCAAAGTAACTACTTCTTTAAAAACGGCAGGCCTGATGTAAAAGAACAGGGCCAGCTACTGCAGCTGGCCCTGTTCTTTTTATGGTCGCTGTACTTCCGTTTTAACCTCGTGGTTCCGGTCGCACCAGTGCCCGTTGCCATTCCACTGGCGTATAGCCATGCGGGTGAGTATCACATTGGCCGCAATAAATAATACGATCACCAGTATAGATGCTATCTTAGTGATAGTGCGGAGGGACGGTTTTTTTGAAAAACCGCCAAAAACATAACCGATAATAAACACCATGCTGGCAGCAAACAGCACACGCAGCAGGATAATAATTCCAAATCCCATGATCATTCTTTTTAAAGGTTATTTAATCTTACTCAGTAGCAGCTGATCATCTGTCCGGCCCCAGTGTGGATATACACCTGTTCCGGGATTGGTCAGCTTTTGCAGGCTTTCCGTAGCCAGCTTCTTTGCCAGTTCCTTATCACCGCCCCACATTTTAGGCGTATAATATTTTACCCATGCGGCTACGTACAATGCCCTGGGGTTACCTGGCTCCAGTGTTTGCGCCTTTTGCAGCATCTGTCCGGATAGTACGCCATATTTACGGCCGTATGTCATAGGGTTGATGAATACCTTAGTACGGTATATCATACTCAGTACCGTGTATACTTCTGCCATTTCCTTTTTCTGCGTGGTACTATCCAGCAGCGATAATGCTTTCTGTGCCTGTTCCTCACCGCGGTTGGCAAATGCTTCTATTTTGTCGCCGTCATCCTGCAACAGGAAGCCGGTCTTTGCATTGCATAAAGACGCATAATAAGGCGGCAGCCATGCCGGCTGGGCGGTAATACCGGAGAATGTTCTTTCCAGGGCGGTGTAATCCTTTAGCGTTTGTGCCTGGTCCAGTTTGTTAACGGCTTGCTGCAGGGCATCGGATTGCGCCATAGCGCCATAGTAACCTGATATCACCAGTAATACGCAGATAAACAGCTTTTTCATGTTAATGTGTGTTTAGTGTTTTATAAATTATTATTAAGAAAATCATCGGTACGATCTATACCGAAACTCATAAATACCCCAATGAAATAACCGCGTGTAGCCGGCAGCGTTATAGGTTCCCTGAACTGCCCGTTTGCGCTGTATTGATAGCCGAACACCTGTTTGGTGCCAAAGAGATTGTTAACTCCCATGGCAAACCCCGAGAAATCTTTCCACTTGCGGTTTTTGAAAAAAGAGCAGAGGTAAGCTATATGCAGGTTGGCGATGTTGTAGGCTTTTGTGGTGCCGTGATCACTAATGCTGCCTGCATGGATATTGTAGTAGGGGCGCCCTGCTGCCAGCGCCCAGGAAACATTTACGCTGGTGCTGATATCACGGAAAAACTTTTTGACAGCCACCGTGGTGGTGTGAGGCGCGGTAAACGAAGGCCGGAGCGCGTAGGGATAATCAAGAAAATCACGTTTGGTGTCCAGGTAGGTATATGTTACCCAATAGTCAAGGTCCCTGATACTTTTTTTATCCCGCCAGAAAAGCTCCAGTCCCTGCGCATAGCCGTTCCCGTTATTACTTAGTGAAGGCGCCGTTTTTACCAGGTTCCTGTATTTTTTATAGTACAGCTCCGCCCGGAAGAAACGGTTGTTCGCCTTTTTGGTGTAGTTCAGTACATAGTGGGTAGCGCTGGAGAAGTCAAGGTTTCGTTGCCGGTATAAAAAATCATTGGCCGGTTCCTGGTAAAAGATACCATAGGCCAGGTTGAACTGGCTGGCGTCCGGCAGGCGGTAGGCAAGGCTTATCCTGGGCGCTGCCACCAGTTTGCGCAGCACGGATGAATACTCTGCCCGTATGCCGGCTTTGGCGGCAAGATCAGGCGCCAGGTAAATATCACCTTCCGCAAAGACGGCGGAGAGGTGGTCTGTTAAGGCAAGGACGCTGTCGTTCGACCGGCCTTTGTCGCCCGTATAGAAATGCTCCCCGCCAAAACGCAATGCCTGTCCTTTGGAGAAAAAGCGCGTGAATACTACCCTTGCCTGTGCAAAGTTGGTATGAATATCCCTGCTGGCTGTTTTATAGGGGAGAGATGAAAAGGCGTTGTTGCCTTTGGCATCTGTGAGGCTGTTGGCCGTAGCTTCCCTGTTATAACTGTACACGGCGCCCAGTTCCATTTTCCAGTTATCGTCCAGGTAGCTCCTGAAGCTAAGGTTATTATAACTGTTCCAGCCACGTACATCATAACCTGCATAAAGCGCAGGGCTGTCGATATCCGGCTTGCGCATACCTACATGGCTGTAGCTCCAGTTGCTGTACAGTTTGAGCATACCTGTTTTACCGGTGCGGATCCTGAAATTGAAGTTGCCATCGGAATAGGAAGGGCCTGCAAAATAATCAGGTACCTGTTTTACTATGCCGTTGTACACCGACTGGTTGCTGTAATTCAGGTTCACTCCATAGCTGCTTTTGTTATCCTTTGCCAGGTGTTGGAAACCTGCGCCCAGGTTGGAGGGAAATACGCTGAAGCTGGCGGATGTTTTTTCCGGAAGGTCTGTGCTTTCCATGATGAGTGCACTGCTCATGGCGGAGCCATATAACGCGGAGTAGCCGCCTGAACTGAAGAGGATACCTTTGAACAGGAAGGGATTGATCCGCGCATATTGCGGCACGCCGGGCACGGCGGGATAGTTGGGCGTTTTCAGCAAAGTGCCGTCAATGAACTGGCGGGTTTCATCCCCGGTACCACCCCGTACAAAAAGCCCTGATTGTTCTCCTATCTGCTGCGCTCCCGGCAGGGAACGCAGTGCCTGGGAAATATCTGCATTACTGCCTGCCACAGTTACCGCATCAATAGGCGTTAGCGAAGCTCCTTTGGCGCGGTCGCTGGCTTCAAAGCTGCCGGCGCTTACCACTACCTCCTGCAAGGGGCGTTTACTTTTTATAGTAGTGTCCTGTTTGCTTTTTGCGGCAGTATCCTGTTTGCTTTGCGCATGCACAGCAAAAGGAAGCAGTATAATAAAAATGAGCCCTGTTTTCATGACGGTTAGTATTATAACCGCAAAGCTACCGGGATGTGCTACTGTAATTTTGGAAAGTAGACGGGATGGGAAAGTGTGGCGACAAAACAGGTACTCTTTATGATTGCAGCATCCTGTTTACATTCTCTTTATAAAATTCGCTTACAGGTATTTCAATGCTGCCTATGCATACCAGGTCGCGTTTTACGGCAGTGATCTTCTTTACTGCCACGAGATAGGATTTATGGGTACGGATAAAAGCGCCGGCAGGCAGTTTCTCTTCCATGGCTTTCATGGTCATACGGGTAAGCACAGGCCTGGCATTGCCCGACAAATGTATTTTGATATAGTCTTTTAATCCTTCTATATAATTAATATCCGCGGTATGGATCTTTACCTGGGTGTATTCCACATGCACAAAAAAGGAATGGTCTTCCGCCGCTACCGGTTTCCTCAGGCGGAACAACTCACTGGCACGGTTACACGCTTTCAGGAAACGCTCAAAGGAAAAGGGCTTGAGCAGGTAATCCACCACCTGGAGGTTGAATCCCTGGAGCGCATATTCTTCATAGGCAGTAACAAGGATCACCATGGGCGGTTGCTGCAGTGATTGCAGCAGCTGCAGGCCGTTCAGCCGGGGCATTTGTATATCCAGGAAAATGAGGTCAATTTGTTCCTGCTGCAATACTTCCAGGGCTTCCATGGCATTACGGCAGGTTTTTACCAGTTGCAGGAAAGGTACCTGCCGGATATTATCTTCCAGCAGTTCTCTTACCAGTTGTTCATCATCAATGGCAATACAGCGTATCATGTGAGTGTTAGTGTTAAAGCAATATGAAACAATGGCGGCTCATCCCTGATCTGCAATTGGTGCCTGTGCGGGTAAAGCAGCTGCAGCCTTGTTTTTACATTCGTTAAACCAATGCCTGAGTTGCCGTCCTTGCTGGCGTTTGGATTATTGTCGTATTCATTCGTTACTTCAAAGATAAGCACATCATCTTTTATAGCCAGCCGTATATCAATAGCAGGATGTGGCGTATAGCCGGTACCGTGCTTAAATGCGTTTTCTACAAAAGGGATCAGCAGCATAGGCTCTATTGTATAATTTCCTGCCGCTTCACTGCCGGCCATTTGCACTGTAACCGCCACCTCGCTGCCAAAGCGCAGCTGTTGCAAAGCAATATAGCTGTTGAGATAAAGGATCTCCTGCGATAGCAATACCTTCTTCCCTGTATCGTACAGCATATAACGCATCAGGTCGGAAAGCCGGATGAGCGCGGGTTCCAGCTGGTCGGATTTTTTCCTGGCAAGGGATACAAGATTGGTAAGCACGTTAAACAGGAAATGAGGGCTTACCTGTGAGCGCAGGAACTTCAGCTCAGAACTAAGCTGCTCCGCCTGTTGTTCTTTCTGCCGGCGCTCCGCACGCAGCATATCCGCCACGCGACAGTATATAAGGCTGATAAAGTAAATACCCACCGACGGCCCGAATACAAATTTATACACCGCTACATCGTGCACTATACCAGGGAACCAGTGCGCCATAATGGTGTACTTTAATGGGAATGAACATCCTATCAGTACAACTACAGCCGGAAAATAAAGCCACCAGTAACGCCTGTTCCATAACCGCGGATATAATACAAAAGCATGGATATAAAAGATGGCCATATGGATGACGCCGGAAATAGTAAAGAACAGGCCGGGCAGGTTGCCTAAGCGGTACCCGCTGGATGCGTTGGACACTATGTAGGGCAACAGCAGGACCATACCCCATATAAGTATATGCAGCGCGATCGTGATTTTTTTTACGGTGATATTTTTTTCCATCAGCTGTATGGATAAAGCTACTGATTTTTATAAAGCTACCCGCATTAACGGCTCCCGGGTGCAAGAATAGACATCACCGGTAAATGTGCCGGCAACATCTGCATATGTTACGACAGGGAAGTATTTATTATATTCAGAGAAAATACCATTACTATAGGCGGGCACAATGATTAATTTTGAGGGATCATTACGATCTAAATTTCCTGTTATGATTAAACGCAGTATCGGGATGCTCTTATTCTTACTGAGCACCACCCTGGTTTTTGCCCAGCAGTATGAAGCCAACTGGAACTCGCTTAACAAGCGGGGCATCCCCTCGTGGTTCAGCAACGCCAAGTTCGGCATCTTTATTCACTGGGGCGTGTATGCAGTACCTTCCTATGCCGTGGTAGGGCCCGGTGGCTATTCAGAATGGTACTGGTATAACCTGCGTGGCACCAAAGAAGGTTCCCATGATAAAGTGCAGGCCTTTCATGATAAGAATTATGGAAAAGGCACACCGTACGAGAATTTCGAAAGCCAGTTCACCGCTTCATTGTATGATCCGCAGCAGTGGGCGCAGGTGTTCCGCCGCTCGGGCGCTAAATACGTAGTACTTACTTCCAAGCACCATGAAGGCTACTGCCTGTGGGATAACAAGCAGGCCAACGAGTCCTGGGGCCACTCCTGGAACGCTGTTACGGGAACGCCTAAACGCGATCTGCTGGGCGACCTTACAGAAGCAGTGCGTAAAGAAGGTTTAAAAATGGGATATTACTATTCCCTGTATGAATGGTTTAACCCGCTTTGGCTTAAAGACAGGCAACGTTATGTAAAAGAAGTGATGACGCCGCAGTTCAAAGACCTGGTAACCCGATACAAACCTTCCGTTATATTTTCAGACGGGGAATGGGAGATGAGCGATACCGCCTGGCAAAGCCCTTCCTTACTGGCCTGGCTGTTCAACGAATCGCCGGTAAAGAACGAAGTAGTGGTAGACGACCGCTGGGGCAGCAATACCCGCGGCAAAAACAACGGCGCTACCTATCTTACTTCTGAATACGGCAGCGGTATGCAGCCCGGGGTGATCTGGGAAGAAAGCCAGGGTATAGGGCAATCGTACGGCTATAACCGTATGGAAACTGCAGACGACTATAAAAAGAGCAGCGACCTGGTACTGATGCTGGTAGACATTGTGTCCAGGGGTGGCAACCTCCTGCTGGATATTGGCCCCACTGCGGATGGTCGCATTCCCGTGATCATGCAGCAGAAACTGCTGGATATCGGCAAATGGCTGGAAGTAAACGGTGAAGCCATTTACGACTCAAAGCCCTGGAAAGTAAGCCAGCAGTGGAGCGCAGGCAAGCGCCCGGAAGCAAAGGAAGCCAGCTTTATGTCCGGCTATAACATTGCCAACCTCGTAAAGAAATCAGACCAGCATGCCAACGTGGAGTTATTCTTTACCCGGAAACCGGGCGCATTGTATTGCTTTGTACCAGAGTACAGGCAGCAGGTATTGATCCGCGACTATGCACCGGCAAAGGGTACAGTAGCCACCGTACTGGGCACCAGTAAAGCCATTAAATGGCAGCAGAAGGGGAAAGACTGCCTGGTGGACCTCTCATCCCTGCGCCCCGGAGATGTGCCGGATGGCTTGCTGGTGGTGAAAATGAAAGGGTAACATCAACCTTATATTATTTGCAGAGAGAAGGCATCCCGCCTTCTCTCTGTTATTTTTACCGTTACCGTAGTTTTCTTAAAAAAGAATTTTAAAAAGTATATTTTTAAAGGAACAGAAAACCAGTTCCTTTCCGATGTTTTCGAAATACAGCTACGGGTTGATAGTTTCCACGTTATTACTATCCTGTACCGCAAAGAACACTGCCCACCGCAGCTGGCAGGTGTATGGCGGCAGTAAGGAAAATATCCACTACAGCGCCTTAACACAGCTGGACACCGGTAATGTTGCACAGCTGAAAATAGCCTGGGAGTACCATACGCGTGATTCGGCCGACCGTACACAGATCCAGGTAAACCCCATCATAGTGGGGGAGCGGCTTTACGGCGTTTCACCACAGCTGAAACTATTTGCCTTGCATGCAGCTACCGGTAAGCCCTATTGGGTGTTTGACCCCGTAAAGGACAGCAATAAGAACACTTTCCAGCTCAACCCCTGCAGGGGCGTTACCTGGTATGAAGGAGATAATAAGGAACAATATATTTTCTATACCGCCGGCGGCCGGCTGTATTGTATTGATGCCCAAAACGGCCAGCCGGTTAAAGCCTTTGGCGATAGTGGTCACGTGGATCTTCACCGGGATATGGGCCGCAACATGGACCAGCTTGACATCACTTCCACCACGCCGGGCATTATCTATAAAAACCTGCTCATCATCGGCACCCGCGTGGGAGAGGCAGCAGGCGCCGCTCCGGGCTATATCCGGGCTTATGATGTACATAACGGCCGGCTGAAATGGATCTTTCATACCATTCCTCAACCCGGGGAAGATGGCTATGATTCCTGGAATGATAAAGATGCCTGGCAACATACCGGCGGCGCCAACTCCTGGGCAGGATTCAGCCTGGATGAAGAAAAA
Source organism: Chitinophaga sp. OAE865 (assembly GCF_040546735.1). Lineage (NCBI taxonomy): Bacteria > Pseudomonadati > Bacteroidota > Chitinophagia > Chitinophagales > Chitinophagaceae > Chitinophaga > Chitinophaga sp. OAE865. Next base: position 3,724,113 of record NZ_JBEPOF010000001.1, read on the forward strand.
GGTATCCTTTACGCCCCGGTAGGATCTGCCACAGATGATTTTTACGGAGGCAAACGCCCCGGCAATAATCTTTTCGCCAATTGTGTGCTGGCACTGGATGCGGCCACCGGTAAAAGGATCTGGCACTTTCAAACGGTGCATCACGACCTGTGGGACAGGGACCTGCCAACAGCCCCGATGCTGGTAACTGTAAAGAAAGATGGCCGCAAAACGGAAGCCCTGGTGCAGGTGACCAAAACAGGATTTATTTTCCTGCTTGACCGGAAAACAGGCCAACCCCTGTACCCCGTAACGGAAACACCGGTGCAGGCAGATTCCGCGCTGCCCGGCGAATGGGTATCGCCCACACAGCCCGTGCCCACTTTCTTTCAACCTTTTGTGCGGCAATCACTGCTGGAGAAAGACCTGAACACACTGGTACCGGATTCCTCCTATGCGGATATCCGCGCGCGGCTGGCCTCTTATAAAACCGGCCGCCTGTTCCTGCTGCCTTCCAAACAAGGTACGGTGATCTTTCCCGGCTTCGATGGCGGCGCAGAATGGGGAGGCCCTGCTGCCGACCCGGAAACGGGCATCCTCTATGTAAACGCCAGCGAAATGCCCTGGGTGCTCACCATGGTGGATACAAAGAACCAGCAGCCCCCGGCCACGGAAACACAGCTCCAGGCAGGGAAACGGTTGTATGCCGCCAATTGTATGTCGTGCCATGGCCCGGAGCGCAAAGGGGGCGGTAATTTCCCATCTCTCTTAAATATCCATACCAAATACACCGCTACCACTTTCACACAGCTGGTAAACACCGGCAGAAGGATGATGCCGGCTTTCAGGCAACTGGACAGCAGCGAGCAAAAAGCGCTGGCCGTTTTTGTACTGGACCTGAAAGCAAAACAACAGGAACCGTTTATTGCGCCACACAGGAACGTAGATGCATATACGAACTTACCTTATCATACTACCGGCTATAATAAATTTTTAACGAAAGAAGGATACCCGGCTGTAATGCCGCCCTGGGGCACACTGAGCGCCATTGACCTCAACACGGGAAATCTGCTTTGGAAAGATACGTTGGGCGATTATCCCGAACTGAAAGCAAAAGGCATTCACAGCGGTACGGAAAATTACGGAGGGCCGGTAGTTACCGCCGGCGGCCTGCTGTTCATAGCCGCAACGGCCGACAGCAAATTCAGGGCGTTTAACAAAAGAACAGGGAAGCTGCTATGGGAAACTGATTTGCCAGCCTGTGGTTTTGCCACACCAGCGGTATATGAAGTGGATGGAAAACAGTTTGTAGTGATTGCCTGCGGCGGTGGTAAACTGGGAAAGAAACCGGGAGATGCCTATCTCGCATTTTCACTTTAATAGTATTTATTCAACGTTTAAAATCGCTTTGCTATGAGTATTTCAAGAAGAAATTTCCTGCTGAAAGGCAGCCTCGCTATTGCCGGCGCTGCATTATTGCCTGACCAGTTGCTGGCAGCCGCCGCACGCAAACCGGTGCTGGGCATACAACTGTATTCTATTCGTGACGACATGAAAAAGGATCCATCCGGAACCCTGAAACAGCTGGCGGCAATGGGTTATAAAAATGTGGAGCACGCCGGGTACAGCCAACGGAAATTCTATGGATATTCTGCCAAAGAGTTCAAAAAACTCCTCGACGGTCTTGGGCTGCTGATGCCAAGCGGTCATACCGTAATGGGCAAACAACACTGGGATGCGGCAAAGAACGATTTTACCGATGAATGGAAATATACCGTGGAAGATGCCGCTATTGTAGGACAGCACTATGTGATCAGCCCCTGGCTGGATGAAAGTCTGCGTAAAAACTACGACGACTTCAAAGCCTACATGGATGTATTCAATAAAAGCGGCGCACTATGTAAAAGATCAGGGATGAAGTTTGGTTATCATAACCATGATTTTGAGTTCAGCCAGCAGTTGAATGGCAAAAAGATCTTCGATCTCATTTTACAGAATACGGATCCTTCCCTGGTAGCGCAACAGCTGGATATAGGCAATATGTATCATGCTGGCGGTATTGCGCTGGACATCATCAAGCAATATCCTGGCCGTTTTGAGCTGATGCATGTGAAAGACGAAATTAAAACAGACAAAGGTGAAATGGGGGGTAAGTATGAAAGCACCGTGTTAGGTAAAGGCATTATACCGGTGAAGGAAGTGATTGATCTCGGCAAAAAATCCGGGGGCACCAAACACTTTATTATTGAACAGGAGTCGTACCAGGGACAGGCGCCACTGGATGCTGTGCGCGACGACCTGGCCGTGATGAAGAAGTGGGGATACTAAATTTTACAGCACAACGATAATATTATGAAGATGAAAATGATGCCCGTTATGGTGGCGTTACTGTTATCCGTAAGCAATGGCTTTGCACAAACACCCCGTGCTTTTAAAACATGGACGCCGGCGGCTATCGACAGCGTATATGCACTGGAAGGACAGGGGTGGAAAACAGGAATAAAGAATTATTACGACCGCCTGCCGGCAAGATCGGAGAAGGAAGTACGGCCGCCTGTATGGAACCTGTCTAATAACAGTGCGGGACTTAGTCTGCGCTTCAGAACAGACGCCGATGAAATAGTAGTGAAGTACACCGTGACCGGCCCCGTAGCCATGCCTCATATGGCTGCCACCGGCGTGAGCGGGGTAGATCTGTACGCCAAAAGCATCGACGGCCAGTGGATGTGGTGCAACGGGAAATATAATTTCCATGATACTATAGAATACCGGTTCTCCCGTTTGAAAAAGTATGATCAGCATGTGAAAAATATAGACTATACGCTTTACCTGCCATTGTATAACAGCGTTAAGTGGCTCTCCATATCGGTGCCGGAGGAAAGTATGCTGAAACCGTTGCCCGTACGTAAGGTGGCGCCTATAGTAGTATACGGCACCTCCATTGCACAGGGCGCTTGCGCATCGCGCCCGGGAATGGCATGGACAAACATTCTTTCCAGGCAGCTGGAAACACCGGTCATTAACCTGGCCTTCTCTGGCAACGGCCGCCTGGAACAGGAAGTGCTGGACAGGGTGGCAGAACTGGACGCCCGGCTGTTTGTACTGGATTGCCTGCCTAACCTCACCCGCGCAGAATATGCCGGTGCAGAACTGAAAAAACGTATAACCAATGCCGTTACATTCCTGCAAAAGCAAAAACCGGGCATCCCTATTTTGCTGACGGAGCACGACGGCTATACAGACGGTGAAATGGACTCCAGCCGCAAAGCCTCCTACACAAATGTAAACGCTACCCTGCGGGAAGTAATGGACTCCCTGCTGAAAGCAGGCGTAAAAAATATCAGCCTGTTAACAAAAGATGAAATAGGGCAGGACATAGAAAGCATGGTGGATGGCACGCATCCCAACGATATCGGCATGATGCACTACGCCAACGCCTATGCGAAAAAGATCCGCAGCATTTTTCACGCGGAAGGGGGTAATACCGTTACTACCACGCCCATTACCCAACGCCGCGATGCCGCTACCTACGACTGGGAAACCCGGCATGAAGAGGTGCTGGCATGGAACAAAACACACTCACCCAAAGTGGTGTTCATGGGCAACTCCATTACGCATTTCTGGGGCGGCAACCCGGTGGCCAAAGTACGCAGGGGCACCAGCTCATGGGATAAATACTTTGAGCCTAAAGAGGCCATTAATATGGGCTTTGGATGGGATAGGGTAGAAAATGTATTATGGCGCGTACAACACGGTGAACTGGATGGTATCACGCCCCGGTACATTGTGTTAATGATAGGCACCAATAATCTCCAGGCTAATACCGATGAGGAAATTGCCTCGGGCATTAAATACCTGCTGCAACAGATCCAGGCCCGGCAAGCCTCCGCCAGGATCATCCTGATGGGTATTTTGCCACGCCGCAACATGGAAAGCAGGGTGGTAGCCATTAACAAACTGATCGCAAAGCAGGCATCCGGCAAGAACATCCAATTCGTGGATGCCGGCAAACTGTTCCTGCAACCCGACGCCAAAATTAATGAGCAGCTCTTCACCGACGGGCTGCATCCCAACGAAACAGGGTATGAGAAATTAGGCGCACTGATCAACGGCCACCTGCGAATGTAGTGCGCGGATTTTGTCTGACTCAGGATTAAACTGATTACGCTGATTACGCTGATTTGATTACTTTGGATTTAAAATGATTTGGGGAGATATAAGAGGATACTCGCTTATATCTCCCCAAATCTTTTAGAATCAGTTTATAAAATCCAATCAGTGTAATCAGCGTAATCAGTTTAATCCTGGGTCAGACAAAATCCGCGTTTTTCCCTTCGAGCCAGTTTTTGAATTCAGTAACCCTTTCACGGCTAATAATAACATCAGTATCAACATCGGGTGCTAATTGAAGAATTAATCTGCTATTGTAGTAAGTGGTGATCTTTTTAATGGCATCTATCTGGATAATGAACTGCCGGTTAATACGGAAGAACTGGTGTTTATCCAGCAGCTGTTCTATCTGGTCCAGTGAATAGTCCAGCGGTACGCGCTGGTTAGCAATGGTAGTAGCCCAGGTAGTGCCTCTTGCAAATTGCAGCCAGGCAATGTCTTTGGCTTTTACGTATATCAGCTGGTTGTTGATCCTGCCAATAAAACGGGCGCTGTCGCGGCGAAGGAACTCTTCTGCAATGCGGCCGATGTCTACCGTATAGTTATTGGCTGGCCTGAACTGTTCATACTTTTTCAGTGCATTCTTCAGATCATCGGGGTCGATGGGCTTCAACAGGTAATCGATACTGTTCACCTTGAATGCCTGTAAGGCAAAGCCGTCGTATGCGGTAGTAAAGATGATGGGCGTGCGCACTTTTGTTTTGCTGAATATTTCAAAGCAGTTGCCGTCAGACAATTGTATGTCCATCAGCATGAGATCTACCGGTTGCTGCTGCTCCAGCCAGCGGATCCCTTCTGCTACCGAAGCTATCACAGCTACCACCTGTATACCTGCATCATATTTTTGCAGTAACTGGATCAGCCGTTCGGCATTATGCATTTCATCTTCAAAAATAACTATTCTCATGCGGCGCTGATAATGGGTAATTTTACAATAAACATATTTTCTGTTTCGCTGATCTCTATGTTACTGTTGCTGATCAGCGCATATCTTTTCTGAATATTTTCCAGTCCAATACCCGATGATATTTCCGGGTGAACTTTAGGTTTTCTGTGGTTGGATACCACCAGGAAATGATCGTCGGCTTTAATGGTGATCAGTAACGGCTCCTGTAAGGAAAAGCGGTTATGCTTGATCGCGTTTTCTATCAGCATTTGCAATGTTACCGGTGGTATCATGCCTTTGGTCCTGATCTTTTCCGGTATGTCGGCGCTGAACTGTATACTTTGCTGGTGGCGGATATGAATGAGGAACAGGTAGGCGTCCAGGAAGTCCAGTTCTGTTTGTACGGATACCAGGTTTTCAAACTTCTTATCAAGAATATAGCGGTATGTTTTTGCCAGCTGGGTGATATAATCGGCGGAAAGATCCGGACTTTTATATACCAGGTTAGTAAGCACGCTGAGAGAGTTAAAGAAGAAATGCGGATCTATCTGGTTGCGCAGCGCATCATACCTGGCCTGGATATTTTCCCGCATCAGCCGTTCTGTTTGCAGCTGGTATTCTTTCCAGCCGGAATAATAAAAGATGATGCCGTTGAAGGTCAGGATGAGCAGGTAAAACATAAATGTACCGAAGTTCAGATCGTAGCTGAAATGCCTGAAACTTTCCCATGCTTCGTAGCGTTTAAACAGCAGGATATCCGTTGCCGAATAGAAGAGGCCAAAAAGATAAGCCACCAGCATACCATACACCAGGAGAGAGGCGCAGAGGAATACCAGTTTGCGGGAGGTATGTTTGTTCATGGTTCTCCTTTCCACGGTACGGGCCAGCCAGGCAGCGCCTTCCCAGGCAGCCAGGCCAAACAGTACATAGAGCAGGCTGAACATCTGGCTCCTGAGGTCCATGATCTGCAATCCGGTGGTGAACGTATGATCAAAGGATTTGAAGATCACACTGAAAGTATACAGTATCAGTATCCTTGAAAGATACAGGAATAGTTTGCTGGAGAATAATTTTTCATTTTCCTGGAAGTTCATTTGCTGTTTTGTCTGTTACTAAATGTAGTTATTTTCTTTAAACCAGGTAAGTGCCCCGGTAACGGCGGCTTCCACCGGTGTGTAGCTGAGTTGCAGCTCCCGTTCTGATTTTTTGCCGGAATAGTAGTTGTCGAGGCACAGCATGTAGGCAATGGTATAATTTAATTTCCCGGAGATGCCCGGCAGGGAGCCTATAATGCCGGCCGCTTTCAGGATAAAGGCAGGGATGGGGATCAGCAGCTGCCGTTTACCGGAAACTTTTTTCAGCAGCCGGAAAAACTCCGCATAGCTCAGGTTCTGACCTGCCAGCAGATAGCAATCGCCTGTTTTGCCTTTTTCAATGGCGTTGATAATGCCCCGGCATACATCTTTAATATGCACAAAGTTTTTGCCCCCGGGCGGATAGAACAGCAGCCGGCGCTTCAGCCCGTACAGGATCAGTTTCCCGGAGCTGGGCTTTACATCATGCGGGCCTATCATAAAGGTGGGGTTCACTACAATGGCAGGAAGATGCCTGCTGGCCACCTGTTCCAGCACATACTGCTGCGCAAGGTATTTACTGTTGATATAACCGGAGTTGGCATTGAACAGTGTAAACCCGTTCAGCTCATTCCCCGGGCTGCTTTTATCGCCTGGGCCGATGGTGTTGGCAGTGCTCACGTAAATAAATTTCTGCACCTTATGCGCCAGGCAGGCCGCTGTGATATATTTGGTAGCAGTGAAATTGGCCTCTTCATATTCGGCAAAGGAAACGCCCCACTGCTCTGTAATACAGGCGGCGTGGATCACCGTATCGCAGCCTTTTACCGCTTCATGTACATCATCGTTATTACTGATGCTCCCGTAAAAGATTTCACAGGGAATGTCTTCAATGCCTTTCACATCGGCCGAAGGCCTGATCAGAATTTTTATATCAAACCCCATGCGGTAAAGCTCCCGTGTTAAGTTGGAGCCCAGGAAACCATTGGCTCCTGTGATCAATATTTTTTTCATGGATTTTTTTTAGACAGATAAACTATAGGGAATTTCTTTTTTTACTTCCCTGGATACGATCCTCATCCGGAACGACAGTGGCAGTAGCTGCATCAGCACGTGATTGATCTTATTCATCAGCCCGGGGATGATCACCGGGCGCCCTGCCAGCGTGCCTTTCAGGGCAATGCTGGCTATATCTGGGGTGGGCAGCAATCCCATTTTTCCTTTGAGCCCCTGGCTGATAATGCGCCGGGAGGTATGGGAATTGGTCATAATAGGCCCGGGATATACCACGCTTACAGACAGGCCGGTATCTGCCAGTTCTTCCTTTAACCCAAGGAAGAACGAAGAAATAAATGCCTTTGATGCAGGGTACACCGTTTTATACGCAATAGGTGTAAATGCCGCCATGCTGGCAATGTTCATGATATAGCTCTGCGGATGTTTCAGCAGGTGGGGGATCAGCAGGTGTGTAAGCAATACAGTGCCTCTTACATTGAGCATGATAATATCGTCTATGCGTTCCAGTGAGGTGTCTGTAATTGTGGAAGTACCGCCGATACCGGCATTGTTGATCAGGAAATCAATATCATGATCGCGGGTAATGAGCGGCAGCTGTTGCTTCAGCGTGTGACTGTCCGACAGGTCAAATTCAAACACTTTCACGCTTACGCGGTACTCCAGTTCCAGGCTTTCGGCCACCGACTGCAGGCGGCTTCCCGGCAGTGCAATGAGGATGATGTTCATGCCTTTCCTGGCGCACTGGATGGCGAATTCTTTGCCCAGCCCGGAGCTGGCCCCGGTGATGAGCGTATATTTATTGTCTGGCATACGTTTTATTTTCGAGCAGGCTTCTGAACCTGGTCATGGTCCTGAACAGGTTATTGTGAATAATGGGATCGGATACCCAGCGGGGGATCTTTTTGCTGCGATCCGTGGTTACCATATAGGTGATCCGCAGCTGGCCGTCCGCCAACGGCGCTATGATCCATTTCCCCCGCGTGCCGGTGATCCGTGTTGTTTTATTGTATAACGGGAAGCGGCTATCCGTGATGCTTTCAAACACCACTTCTGCTGCGTCGCCGGGAGTTTCATGATAGCGGTACAGCAGGCAGCAGTCCTGGTCGTCTACCGGCCAGGGGATGTCGTATTTAATATACGTGATCCAGTGGTTGGGATCCGGTGCAGCCGCTATCCGGTATTCGCTGGCGTTTGTATTCCACTCGCGGCCATGGGCCTGGTCTTTGAAAAGACCGATCACTGCCGGTACGGCAGACTTTACCAGGAAAACGGCCTTGATCTCTCTTACATTTTCACCACCGGCGCCCGGGATCCATCTTTCATATAAAGAGATGGCGTTATCCTGTTTCACCAGCTTAAACTCGCTGGTGTCGCCGGATAATGACCGGAAGAACATAATGCTGCTGATCAGTAAAACAGGTAGGTGTTGCATACATTATCATTTACTGCAAATATGCCAATGGAATGCCGGCAGGCCATCGATTAACTGTTGAACTGTAGGATTAAGCCGTTGACCTGTTATTAAACCGACGCTATAAATGATAGAGAAATATTTATATATTATTTTATGAAGAAGTACCGGGAATATTTTACTATTTTGTTCGCCGGTTGCCCGGGCAGCCAATGTACCTGTTAAATTGTATGCATTGAACATGAAAAAATACCTGCTGGCCATTGCCATTGTGTTTGCCATTATACCCGTTGTAGCACAGCAAAACTGCCCGGTGATCCCTTTACCGGTAAAAGCACAAAAGGGAAACGGCGCCTTTAAGATCACCGCACAATCCACCATCCGCCTGGAAGATACTTCGCTGATGCCGCAGGCCATCTGGCTGCAGGAGGAACTGCTGCGCCGTTGCCATATCAATATACCGCTACAGCAAAAGAACGGGAGCACGGTTATTTTACTGAAGAAAATAACAGGTACTAACGTGGAGGCATACACGCTTAATATGAACAGGCAAACTGCTGTTATTTCAGCCGCCGGCACAGAAGGAGTGCTCAATGGTATTGTGAGCCTGCTGCAGCTGGCAGCGGCTGCGCCCCCATCGGGCAATATCCTGCAGGTGCCCTGCTGGAATATTACAGACGCGCCGCAATATACATGGCGGGGCGTGATGCTGGATGAGTCGCGCTACTTTTTTGGTAAAGAGAAAGTGAAGTCTGTCCTCAACTGGATGGCTTTTTATAAACTAAACCGCTTTCACTGGCATCTGACAGATATGCCCGGCTGGCGGCTGGAAATAAAGAAATACCCATTGCTGACGACGGTGGGCGGCATAGGTAATATTGCCGATCCCAAAGCGCCGGCGGCTTATTATGCACAGGATGATATCCGCGAGATAGTAGCCTATGCCAGGGTACGTTGCATTGAAATTATTCCTGAAATCGATATGCCGGGTCATGCAGGGGCGGCTAACAGGGCATACCCTGCATTCGACGGCGGCGGTACGGCCAGATATCCGCAGTTCACCTTTAACCCCGGCAGGGAAGGTACTTATGCTTACCTGGCGGATATACTAACGGAAACGGCTCAACTGTTTCCCGCTCAACTCATTCACCTTGGCGGTGATGAGGTAACTTTTGGCAATGCCGGCTGGGACCAGGATACCGGTGTTATCCGGTTAAAACAGGCCCAGGGCCTGAAAGACCGCAAGCAGGTTGAAGATTATTTCATTCAGCGCATGGCCGATACCGTTTTGAAACTGCATAACAAAGTGATGGCCTGGGATGAAATTGCTACTGCCACCTTGCCGGCCGACAGTACCATCGTTTGCTGGTGGCGTCATGATAAACCGGAGAACCTGGCCATGGCCTTTCAGAAGGGATACTCCGTAGTGATGTGCCCCCGGTTGCCGTTCTATTTCGATTTTGTACAGGACAGCTCCCATAAGATAGGCCGCAGGTGGAAAGACGGTGAATTCAATCCCCTGCAGGCAGTATATGATTTCTCTGCCGCAGCTGTTCCCGCTGCAAAAGGACATGAAGCCCATATACTGGGTGTACAGGCCTGCCTGTGGTCGGAAACCATCCACAGCAATAACCGGCTCGATTTCCTGCTTTTCCCCCGCATAGCAGCGCTGGCGGAAACAGCCTGGAGCCATCCTTCGTCGAAAGACTTTAGCGGCTTTAAAGCCCGTTTAAAAGCGCAGTTGCCGCTATATGCAAAGGACCATATCTACTATTTTGATATTTTCCAGCCGGGGAAACATGTGGAATCCGGTAAAGCGGCCGGCAACTATATCGACTGATGTCGGTTTTGTTCTATTCTGCGGGAGGAACGGGTGGTAATATTGCAACGGGATCAGATAAAATACCCGTTAACAACATGAAAACGATCATACTGGCACTCGCCACCATTACTACTGCCCTGATGGCCGGCCTTTTCTATGCATTTGCCGTATCTGTCAATATTGCTTTTGCAAAGCTGCCTGACGCCGCATACATTACCGCTACCCAGGCCATTAACGTGGCTATAGTGAACCCCGCTTTCCTGGTAAGTTTCCTGGGAGCGCCGGTATTACTGATCTGGGCTGCGTGGCTGCATGCACGCCCTGTTTTTACCCGCCGCAGCAGGTATATCCTGGCCGCCGCAGTGATATTTGTCATTGGCACTTTCGGAGTAACAGTGCTGGCTAATATTCCCCTCAATGATCAATTGGCCGCTTTTTCCACAGAGGGCGCCTCCACGGCGGAACTGCACCATATGAGGGAAGCCTTTGCCATACCCTGGAACAACTGGCACCTGGTACGCACCATGGCCGGCATTGTTGCACTGGTACTGCTGGTAGTGGCCTGCCTGCAACGGGATATTAAAAGTTGAAATGGTTTTTGTAATTTTATAGAGATGCAGTACCACACTATTCCTCCGCCACCCCATCTTGCACATGTTATCCGGTTTTTCTGGATACTGGAGGGCGACACAGGTTATACGCACTATAACATGGCAGATGCCTGTGTGGAAATGTTGTTTCATTACCGCGGTCTTTTTGATGAAGTAACAAGCAGCGGTAACATCACCCAGTCCTATACTTCCGGTATCCACGGGCCTTCCCACACCCTGCGCAGGTACACCATTGATGCGGGGTTCAGCATCTTTGGCGTGTATTTTTATCCCCAGGCGATTCCCCTGCTGTTTGCCATATCTGCTGCTGATATGGCGAATAACACCGCTGAGTTGAAAGACCTGCTGAAAGACGGGGGCCGCATACTTGAAGAGAAGATCATGCTGGCAAAGAATAACCAGGAGCGCTGCGCCATCCTTTGCCGCTTCACAGAAGAACGGCTGGCCGCCAGCCGGGTGGCTGACCTGCCGGTTTTTGCAGCAATAAGGGATATCATCCATCACAAACCTTCACTGAATATACAGTCGCTTTCACAGGCATACTATTTGTCGCAACGGCAGTTTGAGCGCCAGTTCAAACAGTATGCAGGATTATCGCCCAAACTGTTTTCACGGATCGTCCGTTTCCAGTCGGCTACCGCCTTTTACAACCGGCCGGTGGCGAGCCTGGGAAGCCTGGCGCTTGAATGCGGGTATTATGATCAGTCGCATTTTATCAGCGACTTCCGCGAGTTTTCGGGCATGCATCCCAAACAGTACTTCTCCGGCCGTTCGGGGGCTACCGATTGGCGCGACTAACAAGAATGTCGCGTTTTTCCAATTTTAGCAGGAGATACTGTTGCAATTTTGTGCAAGAGACATTTAACCTTAAAACAAGTTTTTATGAAATTACCAGCAGGACATCAACAGGTAATGCCGTATCTGATCCTGAAAAATGCAGAAGGCTTTTTCGATTTTACCGCCAGGGTATTTGGTGCAAAGGAGCATCACCGCAGTTATAAAGACGGTAACAAGGAACTGATGCATGGCGAAATCAGTATAGGCAGCAGCATCATTATGTTTGGCCAGTCCAGCGCTGATTGGGGCACCGATAACGCGGGGTTGTTTATTTATGTGGACGATGCCGATGCTACGTTTAAAAAGGCCCTGGAGGAAGGCGCTACGGAAGTGATGCCGGTTACGGACCAATCGTACGGAAGATCCGGCGGTGTAAAAGATCCGTTTGGAAATACCTGGTGGATCACAGCGGCATGAAAGGGAGAATAATTTTACATGTTAAGGACCGGCATATTGCTGGTCCTTTTTTATATTTAGTATAACAAATCAAATTATCTGCATATGCTTTCCAGGATCATCGCCTCCATAAAAAAGGTGGAACACGGTTTTAAGCACATCCTGGAAGCAGGAGATCAGTTGCTTAAAGACACGAGCCATGATCCCCTGGAAACAGCCATCAAACTTACGTCCGGTGAAAGCTACCAGGAACGTATGTTGGGTGCGTGGTTGCTGGGGCTTTTATCGCCCCGCAGCAACAAGGCATTAACACTGCTGAAAACAAAAGTGGTGACAGATGATAACTGGCGGGTACAGGAAATGCTGGCAAAAGCCTTTGATCATTACTGCAGCAGTATTGGCTATGAAAAAGCGCTTCCGGAAATCAGGTTATGGCTGAATGATCCGCAGCCTAACCTGAACAGGGCAGTAGTAGAAGGCCTTCGCATCTGGACCAGCCGTCCTTATTTTAAGGAGCATCCGGATGTGGCCATTAAAATGATCAGCAGGCTGAAATCAAAGGAAAGCGAATACCTGCGCAAATCTGTAGGCAACGCGCTGCGCGACATCAGCAAAAAGCATGGGGCGCTGGTGGAGGAGGAAATCAGGACCTGGGACCTGGAGCAACCGCGTATTGCCTTTGTATACAGGCTTGTAGCGAAGTGATCGCGGAATTTGTCTGACTCAGGACTATGATGATTATAATGATTAGTTTGGTTTTTACTTTTGGTTTTGTTGTTTTGGAATTCTTTTTAAAATAGTTAAGGGAGATAAAAGCAAATATAACCTGCTCTTATCTCCCTTAGTTATCCTTATAAAAATCCTAAAAAAATAAAATCAAACTAATCATTATAATCATCATAGTCCTGAGTCAGACAAATTCCGCTCTACTCCCAATATTTCTCCCCTTTCTTCATTTTTTCCAGGGTGGTTTCGTAGTTTTTCTTTTCGTCGCCGCTGGCTTTGTTCAGGGCTTTTTCTTCCCAGGCGAGGGCATCTTCTTTTTTACCGGATTTATACAGCAGGTTGGCATAGGTATCCATGAATGCGGGCACTTCGTTGTCTTTGAAAGAACGTTTGCTCCATTCCAGGGCCTGTTCTATGCACTGCATATCGTTACATTTTTCGAAGATGGTCCAGGCGTATTCGTTGAGCGACTGCGGATCTGCTTTGTGGCCATATTTTTTCATATAGGCAACAATGTTAGCCACTGCATTATCTGCATCTTTTACATAGCTGAAGTATTGCACTTTGGTTTTCAGGATCAGCTCTTCCGCGAAGGAAGGATATTTTTTTGTCAGGCTGCTTTCAAGGGCTGCCCAATCAGGTTTGCTGCCGTCTTTCTTCATCAGCTCAGGATATACTTCTTCCTGTGCTACAATGTCCATTACTTTTTGTTCCGCTTTACCGGGGCCAAGTATTTTATTCACTTTATCCGCATTGTGCAGGAACATATTAAAACCGGGGTCTTTACTGCTGTTGGTAAATTTGGCAATGAAGCCCAGGTTTACAGGGGAGTACAGGTCTTTCTGCTTGCTGATATATTCTTTTGAAATAAGCAAGGCATTTTCCTGGTCATATTTGTTTAATGCCAGGAGCGCCATCTGGCGAAGGAAAGCGGTATCTCTGTTCCCTTTCTTATAAAGATCCAGCTGTGTGTAGTATTGTGTAGCCGGGTTAAGGGAAGCAGCACATCTTTCAATGAACTGGTCTGCTTCGGCGCCGCCCACCTGGCGGTCTACGATATGACCATCCGGTGCAAATATCAGGAAGGTAGGATAGGCACGGATGGCATAATCCTTTTCAATCTGTTTGGCGGCTGCATACCAGCTTTTCACTTCTTCATTGTCTTTGTCTGTTTGATCCATCTGCACTTTTACGTTGATGAATTTGTCATTCATAAAGCTGCCTACTTTTTCCTGGGGGAAAATATTGGCCGACATAAATTTGCAGGGGCCGCACCAGGTAGTGAAGCAGTCTACGAAAATGTACTTGTTTTCAGCTTTGGCTTTGGCCTGCACATCGGCCCAGCTGCTACCATGCTCGAAATGCATGCCTTTGTCCTGCGCTACAGCCAGCAGGGGCAACAGGAAGGCCAGGAGGAATAGTTTTTTCATAATGTTGTTTGTTGGTTTTGATTAACAGCTAATTTAACGTAGTTCCCGAAGAAAACCGGGAGGGAGGGTAATTAATTTAACTAGATAAGTTGGTTGCCACGCCCCGTAGGATGGTTCCGGAAGAGTTTTATAAAAATCCGCCCCTGAAACGGCTGTCCTTTTTGTAAGATGTGGTTACACAGGCGGATGTTATTTGAGAGAAAGGATGGTTTCCGTTTATGCAGAACCAATATGGTAAAGATCCGGCACTTCATGGCAGAATTTCGTATCTATCTTTAGCACATTTGTACCTGATTTTCGGAGTTCGGTTAATTATACTAACTTGTTGTAGCTAAAAACATTAGCCATGCCGGTAAAACATTTTGTACAACCGATAGACCTTACCCATCCCAAACAGTTGCAACGCCTGGTTGAGAACAGGCGGGTTTACAACCTGAATAACTGTGAGCTGAATATATTTGAAAGTTATCAGCAGGATTACCGCGTACCGCTTACTTTTGGCGACTTTGTGATTTCCAGTATGATGCGGGGCAAAAAGATCATGCATCTTTTTGATAAGCCTTCTTTTGAATACCGGCCCGGGGAAACGGTGATCCTGCCGGCCAACGAAACCATCATTATTGATTTCCCGGAAGCTACCACAGATAATCCTACCCAGTGCATAGCCTTCTCTGTGGATGAAGCTTATATCCGGAGCACCCTGCAATATCTCAACGAATATTATAACAGCGAATACACCGATCAGAACAACTGGCGCCTGCAATTTAACAGGTACCACTTCAATAACGATGCAGACCTTACAGAGGTGATCAATAAACTGGTACGTATTTGCAGCAGTACAGATCTTTCCAGGGATATCTACGCAGATCTGAGTATGAAGGAACTGCTGATCCGCATTTTACAGAACCAGCACCTGCAGCTGATTGCGGACGAAAAAGATACTAACAGCAACAACAGCAGGCTGCATTTTGTGCTGCATTATATCAATGAACATCTCACGGAAAATATTTCTGTGGATACCCTTTGCCGCAAGGCTTACCTGAGCCGTAATATATTTTTCAAATGGTTTAAAGACCAGTTCGGGATCACTCCCCTCCAGTATATTAACCGCGAAAGACTAAAGCTGGCAAAACAACTGCTGGCCGACAGGCATAACAGCGTAGGCCAGGTTAGCGCCCTCTGCGGATTTAATGATACCAACTACTTTATCCGCCTGTTCCGCAGTGCTGAAGGCATTACGCCGGGCACGTATCAGCTCATCTGCTCGCAGTAGTGCGCCTTCGGCGCTTATGCGGATTTTGTCTGACTCAGGATTAAACTGATTATAATGATTACCGGGATTTGATTTTTTGGATTTTAAAGGATTCGGGAAGATAGGAGCGAATAGTTACTCTCTGATATCTTCCAAAATCATCTAAATCTCATATGATCAAATCCCGGTAATCATTATAATCAGTTTAATCCTGAGTCAGACAAAATCCGTGTCGGACAAAATCCGCTTAAAGCACCGGCGGAGGATTCAATGTAAGGTTTTGCCGCTGATGCCAGTAAGGATAAATGGTAGGTATCTCACTTGCTGTATCCAGCTTCTTAACCTGCTCCGGGCTGAGGTTCCAGCCGGTAGCGCCCAGGTTCTGGATCAGCTGCTCCTCATTACGGGCGCCGATAATAATGCTGGAAACAGTAGGCCGTTGCAACAGCCAGTTCAGGGAGATCTGGGCCACTGTTTTGCCTGTTTCCGCTGCTATTTCATCCAATGCATCAATGATATTGTAAAATACTTCGTTGTTCACCACTGCTTCGGGAACAGGGCTGCCTCCCTGCGCAATCCGGCCATTTTGTGGCGGGGGACTGTTACGGCGGTACTTACCCCCAAGCCTGCCTGCCGCCAGCGGCGACCAGACAATAGCGCCTACTCTCTGATCGAGGCCCAGCGGCATCAGCTCCCATTCGTATTCGCGGTTGGCCAGGGAGTAATATACCTGGTGGGCCACATAACGGTTCCACCCGTACCTTTCCGCAATGGCCTGCGATTTCATCAGGTGCCAGCCGGAAAAATTGGAGGCGGCGATGTAACGTACCTTACCGCTTTGTACCAGGTCGTCGAGGGTGCGCATTGTTTCTTCTACGGGCGTATTGCCGTCGAATCCATGCATGTGGTAAATATCGATATAGTCTGTTTGCAGCCGCTTTAAACTGCCCTCTATCTGCCGCAGCAAATGAAAACGGGAAGATCCCTGGTTATTGGGGCCTTTACCGAAAGGGAAAGTAGCTTTGGTGGAAATCAGCAGCTGATCCCTTTTCCCGGCAATGGCTTTTCCCAGGATCTCTTCCGAAAGCCCGTCCGAGTATATGTCGGCCGTATCAAAAAGATTTACGCCTGCGTCCAGGCAAAGGTTCACCATACGTGTCGCTTCCTCCGCCAGGGTGCTGCCCCAGGCCTTGAAGAAATCATTGCCCCCGCCAAATGTGGCGGTACCAAAGCTAAGCACCGGTACCTGTAAGCCGGATGCTCCCAGTTGTCTGTATTCCATCGGATAAATTTATAAAAGGGTTTTATGAAAGTATAAAAGTATAAAGGTCGGGGAATTGAAGGAACCCAAAACTTGTCTTTTCACATAAAATTTGCTGATTTTAAATTTCCCGCTATATTTGCGTAACTGGTTACGTAATTTATTACAATATGGAATTCTTCAATAAAACGGGCAAGGTAGCCCTTGGCAGCAGGCTGCGTATGCTTACTGAAAAGATCACGGAAGATGCCGCCCGGATCTATAGTTTGTATAACATCGACATGCAGCCGAAATGGTTCCCCGTATTTTACGTATTGTCCGTAGGGGAGGAAAAAACCATTACAGCGATCGCAAAGGAGATCGGCCATTCCCATCCCTCTGTTAGTAAAATAATAGGGGAGATGAAGAAGAAAGGACTGGTAACAGAGAAAAAGGATAAGACAGACGGGCGGAAGAATATGGTAAGTCTTACTAAAAAGGGATTAGAGATCAATACCCGTATACAGGACCAGCTGACAGATGTAAACACCGCCATAGAGGCCATTTCCGCCCAAACCACGCATGATCTGTGGAAAGCAATGGAAGAATGGGAATACCTGCTGGAACAGCAATCCCTGTTCAGCCGGGTGGTGGAGGCGCATAAAAAACGGGAAGCCGGGAACGTAGTGATTGTGGATTACAGCCCCGGATACAAAGCGGTCTTTAAAGCATTGAATGAAGAATGGATTTCCCGGTGGTTTAAAATGGAGGCGGCAGATCATAAGTCGCTCGACCACCCGGAAGAAAACATCCTGAAAAAAGGCGGGCATATCCTGGTAGCGCTTTACAACAATGAACCGGTAGGGGTTTGCGCATTAATAAAGATGGACGACCCGGACTACGATTACGAAATGGCTAAAATGGCGGTATCTCCCAAAGCCCAGGGAAAAAGCATCGGCTTTTTATTAGGGCAGGCTATCATTGCAAAGGCCACTTCACTGGGCGCCAGGAATATTTACCTGGAAAGTAACACCATCCTGAAACCGGCCATCAGCCTGTATAATAAGCTGGGCTTTAAAAAAGTGACCGGCAGAACTACGCCATATGAGCGCTGCAATATCCAGATGGAACTGGTACTCCCGGTATGATTTCCACGGCAGATGATTGGAGTTTATAAAAATGGAAATGTATATTAGAGCTTCGGATGAATGCTCAAGCCATCATTCCACGTTATAAAAAAATTTTAAAAACTCAGATCATGATATCACCTGACTCCCTGGAACAGGAAGCCTTGGAAACCGCTAAAAATTCCGGTTCATCTGCCGCGTCATTACCCGCAAAATTTACTGAGAAAAAATATGTGATCACCCTCATATTCGTTACCTCGCTGTTCATGTGCTGGGGTATCGCATTAACGATGGGCGATGTGCTCAACAAACATTTCCAGAACGTACTTGGATTATCAAAATCCCAATCAGGCCTGGTGCAGTTTTCCATCTTTGGCGCTTATGCGCTGATGGGGATCCCGGCGGGTTTGTTTATTAAAAAGATGGGATATAAGAACGGGGTACTGCTGGGGCTCACACTGTATGCCCTGGGCGCCTTCCTGTTTGTGCCCGCAGCCAATGCAGCCTCTTTTGGTATTTTCCGCATTGCCCTGTTTGTGCTGGCCTGTGGCATGGCCACCCTGGAAACGGTAGCGCACCCGTTTATGGCGGCATTAGGTGATCAGCGCACCAGCGACCAGCGTATCAACTTTGCCCAGTCATTTAACGCCGTAGGCGCTATAGTAGGCCCCACGCTGGGATCCTATTTCCTGCTGAGCGCAGGGCATGATGCCGGTCAGGAACTGTTGTCGGTAAAAACATTATATATCTGCATAGGAGCGGTGATTGCGGCTATTGCCATTGCATTTGCCATGGTAAAGGTGCCTGCGCTCACCGATCCGCACGATGGCCCTTCTGATGTATCCGGCGCCGTGGGAGTGCGCAAAAAATTGTTCCGGCAAAAGCACTTTGTATTTGCAGTGATCGCACAGTTCTTTAACGTGGCGGCGCAGGCAGGTACCTGGGCGTTTTTTATTAACTATGGCCATGAAGTGATGCATTTCTCTGATCAGAAAGCAGGTTACTTCATGACCGTATTCATGGGCATGATGCTGGCCGGCAGGTTTGTGGGCACGGCCCTGATGCGTTATATCGCCCCCAATAAACTCCTTGCCGCATTTGCAGTGGGCAACATCCTGATGTGCCTCCTCGTGGCACAGGGCTGGGGCTGGGCTTCCTTCATTGCGCTGCTCATGATCAACTTCTTCTTCAGCATCATGTATCCTACTATTTTCAGTCTTGGTTTAAAAGACCTGGGGCCGCAAACACAACAGGCGTCTTCATTTATTGTAATGGGTATGTTTGGCGGCGCCATTTTCCCTTTTATCATGGGCCGTATTGCAGATACCAATATCGCTACCGCCTATTACTTACCAATTGTATGCTACGCAGTTATTTTCCTGTTTGGTTACAGGTTGTATAAGCTCAGGTAATTGTACACTTCTGTATAAATAAAATAATAAGGGCTGCCCTGCTAACAGGGCGGCCCTTATTATATCTGTTAAGGTTTGTTGATCCATGGATACAGCCCTTATTACTTCTCCTCTTCCCGGCACATTTTACTGCGCCCGGACAGCATCCTGATACCGCCCAAAATTCCATTGATCCCAAATGGGTGGTTTTTTCGTAATATTAGTTTGTCCAATTTAGCTTTTTCGGGATTACTTCATTGTCAGCCAGTATTATTTTTTAGTATATAATGCTGAGCTAGTCTGTAAAATCATGGCCGCGGGAATAGCACGTAAATAAATGGTTGAATCCTCACTGAAAACTATTACTACTCTACATATTAGTTCTCAATCTTTTATTCACCTTAAAAATTACATGTATGTCAAATGCTTTAATTTCCTGCGTCACTATCCCGGGAAAGTCCAGGATCAATTCCTGCTACGAGGACACTCAAAATGACACATTGAAATGGGTACAGAAATTTGATATGGCCCCAAGATTTAAACCCCTTAGCTGGTATTCCAGGGCCAGGTTTGGATTCCAGGCTGCGAGGGAATACCCCGATGCATCCTACGCACAGGTAACTCTTGCCGGGGATCTGCTTTCCTGGCTGTTTACGGTGGATGACAGCTGCGACCGCGGTTCTGCAGACGAGGGCACGGCTTTGGAAATGCGCCGCCAGCTGGAAATATTTACCACTATCCTCAGTGGTAAATATATTGAAGACGATAACAGCCTCAGTATTGCCCTGAAAGATATACTACACCGCTTCCGGGAAATAAGCAGCCCGTTTTTATACCGTAAATACTGCATGCATATGACAGATTATCTCAACGAATGTTTTTTTGAGATAGATATGCAGATCGACGGGCTTATGCCATCTATCGGCAGGTATTATAAAGAGCGGCCCTACACCGGTTTTTATATTATGTTCCCGCTGGTGGCCATTTTTGAAAAACTGGACCTGCCCGATGAAGTATATGATCATAGCGTAATCGGGGAGATAGAGCTGGTCTTAAACCTGCTCGGCTGCCTTTCAAATGACCTGCACTCCATTGCCCGCGAAGCCAAACTGGAGAAACCAGGGTTCAACCTGATCTTTATTGCACAAAAGGAGTTGAACCTGAGCCACGATGCAGCAGTGCAGTATGTGATCAATGAGCACAAAAAACACCTGCGCCGGTTTAAGCAACTCCGGAGGGAACTTCCTCACTGGGGCGAGTATATCGACGAGCAGGTAGACCGCTACATCGACGGGCTTTATACCATCGTAAGGGGATACGACGACTGGGCCGTAATAGATACCGGCCGTTATGATAATATGTGATGTGGTAAGTACTTCGCCAGTTCAAGATGCAGGTCGCTGATAAAAACGGGCTTTGTGATAAAGCCGCTGGCGCCGGCCTGCAACATATCCTCTTTCAGAAAGGCATCTCCTGAAACGATCAGTACGGGGGTGCCTTTTAGTGTTATATCATTTTTTATGTACTGTAGCAGATCCCCGCCACCGAATCCGGGCATATTCAGATCAGAAATGATGAGGTTAGGTTTTTCTTCCCGGATAACGCTGGCAACAGATTTATGATCGCTGCATAACACCGGGTCAATACCCATTTCTTTCAGGAACTTCATCAGCAGCTCAGCGCTCAGCAGGTCATCTTCAATGATCACTACTTTCGCGCCGGTAAAACAACCCTTCATAAATTTAGGAGGTAACTGCTGCTTGATTTTCCCGGTACCTGCTTCATAGGGAATATTAAATGCAATGGTAGTGGTAGCAGGAGCGGAGGGGTCAAGAGGTTCCAGTGTAATATCCCCGCCAAAAAGACCAACCAGGTGTTTGGTGATGGATAAGCCAAGCCCGGTGCCCTCAAACTGTTCCCGTTTTGATACAAACCGGTCGAACATCCTGGTGGCAATCTCCGGGTCTACCACGCCCTGGTTCCTTACCTTGAAAATGATCTGGTCATCTTCTTTCACACAGCTCACATAGATCATGGAATTGCCGCTGGCAAATTTCACGGCATTCGACAGTATATTGTTCAGGATCTTGATCAGTAAAAGGCTGTCGCTGTTAATAGGAGGGATCAGCTGCCGGTCGAACCGCAGATCGATCTTAATTCCTCTCGAAGCCGCCAGGTAACTGTTAACCGCTATACAGTGAGATACGCAGTCCTTTAAGCTCACCGATTCTTTCATGATGGAATAAAAATTCCCCGACTCTATCCTCGACATTTCCAGCACGTGGTTGATGATATTGCGGGCCAGGTAACAGGAGGCAAACAGCTGGTTGATTTCTTTTCTTTCGGCTATGGAATATTGCGATTTCCGCAATTCAAACAGTTGCCCGATAGAGAAGATCGCATTCATGGGCGTCCGTATTTCATGGAATACCTCCCGCAAAAAAACACTTTTCCTTTCGGAGGCTTCCCGGTGTTTCTGGGCGGATGCCAGCAGGCTTCTGATCTGTGCAACGTAAGACATCATCACGCATAATATAAATACCAGCAAGGCCACCGTAGTAGACCATTTCATGGTTAAGGACACATCCGGGGACAGCTGTAACGGCTGGATAAAGTTATAATGTGAATTGGCCACCATCCATGCCGCAAAAATAACGGTAGCTATGATACAGGCCAGCAGGGCGCCGCTTCTCTTATACAGGAAAAAAGCGGAACTGAGATGGAATATAATGATGGTATTAAATGCCAGCAATAGTTCCAGGGAAATGCTTGATCCCAGAACGGTAGACCAGTAAGCGATAAAGATAGCATTGGTGCTCAGCATGAGCAGGTTGGCATTAAAATACTGCCGTATATGGTTTAGCCGGATCACGGCAAAGAAACTAAGCGTTTCCAGGGGAATCCCGATCAGGAAAAATACAGAGCTTTTAAGAAAGTAAAAATAGCTGCCAACACCAACAACCAGGGCGCTTAGCACAATGGCCATTGCATTGATAATAATAACAGGGCGTTTTTCTTCAGCTTTACCTATATGCCAGGTACCAGCCAGGACGGGTTTGATAAGCATGGCCCTAATGGCCGCAGTTGCAGGATAGTTACCACTTCTCATGTAATGTTATTTAGAGGGTTAGGCGAATGTGTCATCACAGGGCGTTTAGATTTCATTGGGTTCAGGTAAATCTAATGAGATATGCGTCGGAATGAGTTAATTGAATGTTAATATAAACATATTTTTTTTTCAAAAAAAGAATATTATATCCGTTAAAACATGAATATGTTAGGTGTGCTTCCTTTATCCTGGTGCCGTTGTCCGGGAGGCTTCCTGTACGCAAATACCCTGAACCATTCCCTGCTAAAACATTTTTACAGACTTTTGTTATGACGTACCGGGCCACCCATACCGGCTGACCCGCATATTACGCTGATTGTCTGAATATCAACTGTTTATCCATTTTGATGCCCTTTGCTTACCCCGGTCCTTGCCGGTTTAATTCCGTATGCCGATTCTTTTCACTTAATAAATACTAAACACATGGACACACAAACCCTTTTCATTCCTGCCCTGGAATTCCCGGTCCCTTCTGCCATTAGCCCGCTCGCAGAAGAAGTGCAGGCGCACACTTTCAAATGGGCCCACGAATTCCGCCTGGAATCGCCCGAAAAGCTCAAACGGTTCAACAAAGGGAAATTCGGCTGGTATGCGGCCAGGGAATATCCCGCCGCCAATTACGAAGAACTGTGCCTGGTAGGCGATCTGATTACCTGGCTGTTCACCATCGACGATAAATGCGACCGCTTCTCCTCCGGTACCCTGGAAGGCGCCTGGCTGCGCAGAATGCTGAACGGTTTTGTCGCCATTATGGAACACCGGGAAAGTACCGTGGAAACACCGCTCAATGAAGCCCTGATCAACATCCGCACCCGTTTCTCCGTTCTCAGTTCCCCCTTCCTTTACTCCCTCTTCTGTAAAGAAATGGTTTCCTATTTTGAAGAATGCTTGTGGGAAACAGAAATGCAGGAAGGAGATTATAGTCCTACTATCCGTGAATACCTGCAGTGGCGCCCTAAAACCGGGTTCTATATTATGTTTCCCCTGGTAAGTATTTTCGGGAAGATTGACCTGCCCGAAGAAGTGTATGAGCATTGGTTGGTGAAGAAGATAGAGCTCCTGCTGAACCTTACGGCCAACCTGGCGAACGACCTGCACTCCCTGGAACGTGAGAGGGAACTGAAAACAAAAGGGTTGAACCTGGTGCTGATTTATGAACAGGAACTGAACATTTCCCTGGAAGAAGCTATTCAGCAGATCTCAGATGAATACCACGGTAATTTGCGGACCCTGGAAGAGCACCGGGCCGGTCTTCCTTTCTGGAGCCAGGAAATCAATGCGCAGCTGGAGGTATATATCGAAGGGCTGTACATTGCTATAAAAGCCTATTTCGACTGGGCCCTTATTGATACGGAGCGGTACAAAAGTAAAGTTTAGGTTTTTATAGATCTGGCCGGGAGATGCTTCATCATCTCAGTATACAACTCCTCGAAAGAAAAGGGCTTATTGAAAAAGGCCGTGGCGCCCAGTTTTAAGAGCTCCTCGGATTCATTACTGTATTTGTTGAAAGCATCTCCCGATATTACGATAAATGGAGTCCCCGAAAAGGCCGGGATGGCGCGCAGTTCCAGCAGGAATTCCCGCCCGTTCATTACCGGCATCTGTGAGTCGGTGATAATGATATCAGGTTTTTCTGCCAGGGTGGTTTCCAGCGCCTCCTTACCGTTACTGCTCAATAACACGGTAGCCCCGCCTTTGCGCACAAACTTTTCAACCACGTACTGGTTCATCTTATTATCATCCACTATCAATACCTTCATTCCTTCAAATTCATCTTTCCCGATCTCAAATTTCCTCCCCGCACTGGTAGGCGGATGCGCCGGCCGGTAGGGGATCGTAAACTCAAAGATAGTATGCCCTTCTTCGCAGATCACATGAATGCTGCCTTCCAGCAGGGTGATCAGCTGCTTGGTCAGGTGCAGGCCGATACCTGTGCCGGAGGTAATATGATTCCGCTCCGATTCATAGGGGAGGAATAACTTTTTCCGCCGCTCAGGCGCTATCTGTCCCTCGTTCTTTACACGTACGCAAAGCGAAGTCCCTTCCCGGTAAACACTGATCATCACTTCGCCGCCGGCAGGAGAAAATTTTACAGCATTGGAAGTCAGGTTATTAATGATTTTGATCAGCACTATTTCATCACTTTCTATAAATTGTTGGGGCAACCGGTAATCCAGCACCAGGTTAACGCCCTGCAGGATCCCCGTGTACTGGTTCATTGCCATGCACTGCTCTATGCAGTGCTGCAAATGAACAGTACCCATCTTAATATCCATGAATTTACCGGCTTCTATCCGTTTCAGGTCCAGTACATTATTTACTATGTCTTTCGACAACTGGCCTGCGCCCAGTAAATTTTTAAGGTCCATGTCTATTTCCTGTATAACAGGAACATGTTTGTTGGCGTTCCTGGCAAGGTCCAGCAGCTGGGCAATACCGTAGATACTGTTCAGCGGCGTTTTCAGCTCGTGAAAGGTTTCCCGCAGAAATGCGGCGTTGGTAGACAGCTCCCTGTTCGATTTACCCAGGTCGTCCATCAGCCGGATGATCTCTTTCATAAACTCAAAGATCACAAACAGGATAAAAGTAAGCATCCCGCTGGTGGTACAAAGCCGCATGATATAAGCAGAAGTGGGGCTGAGATCGATAGGTTTGATAAAACCGAAATAACTATTGACCTGTGTTATCACCAGCAATACCCCGATGGCCAGGAGCAATGGCATTCGTATCTTATGCTGCCTGTATACAAGAAAAGAACCGCAAATAAGGAGGATCAGCAGAAAGGCGATCACCACTTCGATCGGAATGGCATTGCCCAGTAAAATTGTCCAGTAACCGGCAGCTACATAATGTAGCGCGAACATGCCAAAATTGGCGCTGTTCCGTTTTCCCATTCCGTTTAATACAATCACTCCAAACATCCCAATTCCCTCCAGAAATAAAGGCAACAGGATCAGCAGACTGTGGACCAGCAGGTAGAAAACGCCTCCCAAAATAAAAACCAGCATACCGGTCAGGAAGGCAAGGGAATTGATAATAATAAGTGAACGCTTTTCTGGTTCAGTGACGTACTGGGTACCAGCGTTCTTAATAATATTCAAAATATGCATGCGTCATTTTTGAGGGGTAGATGCCGTATTAAAACGTATACATTCTGTTGTGTCTTCTGTGAGAAATCAGAAACAATATACGAATTACCGGGAACATGCGTGGAAATGGGGAAACAGCCGGGAACCCTTAGGGATAATCCCGTGGCGAACCAGGGGCAAACCGGGGCGTAATAACCGGTTTTTTCCCGGAAAAAGCGCTGGTGCAAAAGTTGTACTGCTTGATAAACGGAACTAAACCGCTAATGCTATGAAAGCGCTTATCAACAAGAAAAGGCACTCCAATTTCTTTGAAACGATGGCCTCAAAAGTAATTGCCGCTACCGGCAGCCCCTGGGCTTTTTTTATAGCCCTTGCCGTGATCATTATATGGGCCGTGAGCGGCCCTGTTTTCGGCTACTCAGACACCTGGCAGCTTGTTATTAATACCGGTACTACCATCATCACTTTCCTGATGGTATTTATTATACAGAAATCGCAGAATAAAGATGCCAAATCAGTACAGCTTAAGCTCAACGAACTGATAGCTGCGAACCAGGCAGCCAGTAACAGATTGATAGATGTGGAGAATTTATCGGAAGAAGAACTGGATGTATTACATAAATACTATTGTGTAATGGTGGAAGAAACAAAGAAAAGAATGAGCATGAGAGAATCACATTCAGTGGAAGAAGCCATAGGAGATGCCCTGAGCAAACATGAGGAAGACCTGCTGAAACGTAAAAAAACGAAAAACGGCAATAAGCGGCAACAATAACTCCTTGAAGATACCGTTGTTTTGGTGTTATTATTGATGACCTCCATAAAAAATAACTTATGTACCATGTCTCTGAAAAACTGAGGATCTTTACCTGGCATGTACATGGCAGTTACCTGTACTATCTTTCCCAGGGAAATTATGAACTTTATATCCCGGTAAAGGAAAACCGTGAAGAAGGATATTACGGAAGGGGAGCAACATTCCCCTTCGGTGATAATGTGCATGAAATTCCTTTTGAAGAAGTAAAGCATTATGCGTTCGACTGTATCCTGTTCCAGTCGGAGAAGAATTACCTCACAGACCAGTTTGAGGTGCTTTCGGCCGCCCAGCAGCGGTTACCGCGTATTTACCTGGAGCACAACACCCCATCCAGGGACCCGGTGAATCAGCCGCATGTAGTAGACGATCCCATGGTATTACTGGTACACGTTACCCACTTCAACAAGCTGATGTGGAACAACAATCGTACGCCCGTTACCGTTATCCCGCACGGAGTCACGGATTCGCCATATCCCTATTGCGGTGATCTGCCCAGGGGCCTGGTAACAATTAATCATCTCAGGCAGCGCGGCCGTACCCTTGGCTGGGATATTTATGACCAGGTGAGCAGAAAGGTGCCGCTGGAGCTTGCAGGGATGGGGAACCAGGAGGGAGTCGGGGAAGTGCTTCATCCGGACCTTCCCGCTTTCCGCAGCAGGTTCAGGTTCTATTTTCACCCGGTAAGGCATACCAGCCTGGCACTGGCTGTTTGTGAGGCCATGATGCAGGGAATGCCGGTGGTAGCGCTGGCCACCACGGAATTGGTAACGGTTATTAAAGATGGAGAGAACGGGTATATACATACCGACGTAAATTACCTCACAGAAAAAATGCAATTGCTTTTAAACGATCATGATCATGCAAAGTTGCTGGGAGCACGGGCAAAGGAAACAGCGGATGCGTTGTTTAATATCACCCGCTTTACCACCGCATGGGAACAGGTGTTCCGCCAGGTAACCAGTACCGACTGGCAACCTGAAGGGCTGTTTTCTGCGGAGCCGGCGCTCACCGGGCATTAAGCCCGGTGCTGGCATTGTTTATCAGGCTTCCTGTATTTCACCGCCGGCAACATTAAGCCCGGTGGTAACACCTGCTCTCCGTACGCGCCAGTAATTCATCCGCCTTTATCAGCATCCGGTCAAAGTCGTTATGCCGCGTCCAGTCGGTGGTACAATGCAGGTGCGTGTTTAGCGGGGCCCAGCGATGCGGCTCTCCATCCATGCTGATGATTACGCTGGGAGTGGCTGTGGCGGCGGCAATATGCGATACGCCTGTACAGTTGGATACCAATGCCCTCGATTTTTTTATCAGCATTGCCATGCCACCAAGACTTAATTCCCCTGCCACATCCAAAGCAGGAAAGCGCATATAGCTTTTTACAGCCAGGGTCAGTTCCTTTTCTTCTATACTCCCGGTAAGCACTATTTTCCAGCCCTGGTCTGCAAGATGGTCGGCCATTGCGGCAAAGTAAGGAGGAGGCCATTGCCGCCAGGCGGCGCGGGACCCGGGATGCACACAAATGTAGGTATAATCGTCACAAGGCAGTTGCAGGTTCCTGAGAGAATCCCTGTCGGCGCTGGTCAGCGGAAATTCAAGATGCTTTCCTGCCGGGGGAATGCCCAGCTGCTCCAGCAGGTACAGGTGCCGCTCAATTTCATGCAGGTCTTCCGGATACAGAACAAATAGCTCGCTTTCAGGAACACTGCCTTTGGGTGTAAAGCCAGCGGTATACCTGGCGCCCATCGATTGTACCAGTGGGTTTACCAGGGTACCGTTGCCCTGCATCTGCAATATAAGATCATAGTGCTTGCTTTTCACTGAGCTCATAAAGGTATTGAACGCTGCCGGATCAGGCGGTTGTTCCGGCAGCCCGGGATAACCCGGAAATACCATTACTTCATCTATGTAATGCGAAAAGCGCTGCTGGAAAGTATTGGCCCATGGTAATCCTATAAGCGTAATATGCGCCTGTGGAAAAGCCGCTCTCAGCGCACGAAAGGCAGGGACTGCGCATAACAGGTCGCCCAGCTGTAAGGCCCTTAGTATTGCAATGCGTTGTATATGGCTGAACATCATGATTTAAAAATTATCTGTAACAGTTGATTAATACTGCTGTGCTCAAGGTCTGCTACCAATTCCATAATTTGTGCGCCGGTATTATCCGGTATCCTTCCGTTTGTAAGCCTTTTGAATTTTTCGGCTGCATCTTCCCAGGTAAATGGAGTTGTATAAAATCCTTTATAAGTATCTTTTTCCGCTTTAAATATTGTACCATTTTTCATATGGATGACTACACTGCTTTTAAGTTTGCCGGGGTAAGCCGCTGTATACGGGTCCAGCATACCTGCTACTTTCACAGGTTTATGCAAGGGGAACCTGGTATGTGTTTTTACCAGTTGTAACAGTTCCTGCACATCCGTGCGGGTGATCCGTTCAGGGGTAAGCTGGGCCGGTGTAACTTCTCCGTCCAGTAATGCGGCTGCAATTACATAAGCCATACTATGGTCTGCCTGCTCTTTGCTGTGCACCAGGGTACGGTTGCCATATTCGCCGCCGCCAACAATGTGGAAGGCGGTAAGAAAAGTGGTTACCTCCACCTGCCTGATATCCGTTGCTTTGATATGGTGTTGTTCCCTCAGCTCTACGGCCGCTGCAATAGCGCTCTGCGTATGTACTTCAGCGTTATAGGTTTTCAGGCAGCAATGCGGGATCAGTTCAAATTTATCCTGGGTCCAGTCGTACTCCAGTTTCATACCGTAAATGTCGTTGAACCCTTTTTCGGGTATTTCAAATAACTGCACCGGCCCGGTAATATCCTCCTGTGCCAGCATACAAATGGTCATACAGCCTTCATTCACCAGCGATGATGCAAGTCCTTTCCACTGCGTGGTATAAGAGGCGCGGGAGGTGACCAGCGGATGATAGCTGCAGCCCGCAATACTTAATGCATTCATCAGTTGATTTGCCGGCAGCTTCAGCAGTTTGCCAATCCCGGCGGTGGCGGAAAATGCCAGCAGGGTGGTATGGTCATGCCCTGTGATCATCACCGGTAACTGCTCTGTAAGCCGGCATTCTATCTCATACGATAAAGCCATGGCTGCCAGGAAATCGGCCCCGCTGATCTCTTTAGTGTGGGCCGCTGCCAGCAGGGCGCCAACGTTGTCGCTGGGATGGCAGGTAGATTCCTTGGCCAGGAAATTATCCATAAAATCAGGATACCTGATCAATGTGGTGTAATACTGTGCTGCAAAATTTGGAGCGAGCTTCAACGGGAACCCGGGGCCCTGTACGCCAGACAACCTGCCGAGCCCCTGCGCCACTTTTTGTGGAACAGATTCCCGTATTGAAAAAATCATGGATGCCAGGCTGTCCAGTAAATGGATTTTAAGTTGTTTGATAATGGCGGGCGGTAACGAATGAAATTCAATGCTGTCGGTATATTCCGCCATCATCTGGATCTGTGTGCTCATGTTTTTTTTATGAACGGAAACGACCAGAAACATGCCAGTTGTACTGGTGTAATAGTTGTGGTGGGTTGATAAAACCTTTTATTATGATACAACACTTAAATGCAACGGTGAATGGCCAGGCATACACGCTGGACATCCAGCCGGATACCTATAACGGCCATTCCGTGTATTACCTGCTGAACAATAACATAGGAGAAATGTTCCATCATGCCGTACCCGATAACCTCATGCTGATGGAAAACGGGGATGGTTTTACCTGCTCGCCCCGCCTCACTGAAATGGAAGGAGGGTATATTGTACAACAGATCTGGGAAGCGATACAGCAGCATAAAAAGGCATAACCATTAAGTTGCCTTATATCGGAAATGGATACATGAACTGTATCCATTTTTTTTGTGCATGCCGTGCCGGCGTATTGTAGAGATTAATACTTGTTGTGTGAATTTTATTCTATCCCATCCGCGCCCCAATGCCCGATCTTGCTACATGTTGCGCCGGTACTATATGTTTTATGGAAGCGCTTTACCATACAAGCGTTTAAATCAGGCTCATGAAATATTATGGCCGTGCCGCTGAAAACGCTTTGCCATATTGATTTGTGGCTTGGTGTTATTGTTGTTTTTTAAAAGGTAACGTTCATTAGTTTCCTGGATAAAAATTGATTGTATGAAAAGGATAGCATTTATCAGTGAGCATGCTTCCCCACTGGCAATATTAGGCGGCGTGGACGCCGGCGGCCAAAATGTGTATGTGGCGGAACTGGCAAGACAGCTTACCCAAAAAGGATATGCTGTAGATATTTTCACCCGCAGGGAGAACCGCGACTATCCCCGCTGTTTGCAGTGGAGGCAGGGGATCAGGATCATTCATGTAGATGCTGGACCGCCGGAGGTTATAGAAAAGGAGAAGCTGCTACCATATATGGCTGCTTTCCGGGAAGACATGCTGAAGTTTATCAAAGAAGAAAGAATGGATTACCTGCTTATTCATGCTAACTTTTTCATGTCGGCCCTTGTGGCAATGGAACTGAAATGTTTGCTGCATATTCCTTATGTCATCACCTTTCATGCGCTTGGGCATATCCGGCAGCTATACCAGGGAGAGAATGACCGTTTCCCGCCTGAAAGGCTTGTTATTGAAGAACAGGCGATGATGATGGCAGATGGCATCGTGGCCGAATGCCCGCAGGACCGGGAAGATCTGCTGAAGTATTACGATGCTCCGGCAGACAGGATTGCTGTTATTCCCTGTGGCGTAAATCTCGATGAGCTGTTTCCCATAGATAAACAACTGGCCCGCATCATGCTGCGGTTGCCGAAAGAAGAAAAAATATTGTTACAACTTGGCCGTATTGTTCCCCGTAAGGGAATCGATAATGTAATACAGGCATTATCGAAACTAAGCTGCCGCCGGCACCAGAACGTACGGTTGATTGTAGTAGGCGGGGATGCCAATCCAACCCAGCATAATCACGAAGCCCAGCGGCTGAAGATGCTGGCCAAAGAGCTGGGTGTAACTGCAGGGATACAGTTTGCCGGGCATAAGAACCGCGATGAACTGAAGTATTATTATTCTGCCGCCGATCTCTTTATTACAACGCCCTGGTATGAGCCATTCGGCATTACGCCGCTGGAATCCATGGCCTGTGGAACGCCCGTGATAGGCGCGAATGTGGGAGGTATAAAATACAGTGTAGCCGACGGCGTTACAGGCAAACTTGTTCCGCCAAGGGATCCTGATGCACTGGCAACAGCTATCAGCGAGCTATTGCATGCGCCTGGCAGGTTAAATGAAATGGGAGAGCAGGCGGTAAGAAGGGTACGCAAATTATTTACCTGGCAGCAGGTGGCTTCCAGGATGCACAAACTTTACAGTGAAGTACTGGCGCGAAGTGCAGGAAGAAGCGAAGCGGCTGCCATAAAAAGGGCCGTATGAAACGAGCAGTATTTATTGACAAAGACGGCACACTGATCAGGGATGAGCCGTATAATGTAGACCCTGAAAAAATTGTATTGGAGCCTTTTGCGGGAGCGTCACTCCGGCGTTTACGGCAGGCGGGTTATGCGCTGATACTGGTTACCAACCAGGCAGGCGTGGCCAAAGGCTACTTCCGTGAAATTATGCTGGTAGGTGTGTTTAATCATATCAACAGCCTGCTCCGTGATGAGGGCGCCTGGCTTGATGGCTTTTACTATTGCCCGCACCATCCGGAGGCCGCCCTGAAACAGTACCGTCAAATCTGCCAGTGCAGGAAGCCTTCTGCAGGTATGATATTACAGGCAGCAAGAGAGCACCAGGTGCACCTGCCATCCTCCTGGATGATCGGGGACATTCTTGATGATATAGAAGCCGGTAACCGTGCGGGATGTAAAACCTTGCTGCTGGACAACGGTCATGAAACGGTTTGGAACCTGGAAGCAAACCGGGCTCCATTGCACAAGGCAGATTCATGGCCGGCTGCAGCGGATATTATTATAGAACATTCAAAGAACCCTGTATATGGATTTACTTATTAAACAGATGTGTACCCCGGAAAAAAAATTATCTGTACTGGTAATTGGTGATTTGTTGCTCGACATATACATGAAAGGAGAGAGCCATCGCCTTTGTCCTGAGGCCACAGCGCCGGTAATAGAGGTGAGAAGCAGGGAGTATGCTGCCGGAGGCGCAGGCAATACAGCCATCAACCTGGCTGGCCTTGGAATGAAAGTGACCTGCCTCGGCATTACCGGGAATGATCCGGCAGCCAGGCAGCTGAAACAATTGTTCAACCGTCATCATATTACCGCTTGTTTCCTTTCCCCGCAAAACCGCCGCACCATCTGTAAAACCCGGCTGATGTCCGGCCCTCAGCTTATTGCACGTTATGACACCGGCACAGAAACCGCTATCAGCCCTGACACGGAAGACGAGGTGATACAACAACTGGAACGGATATACGGAAATTTTGATGCCGTAGTGCTGGCCGATTACCAGAAAGGACTACTAACGCCCCGGGTTATCAATGCCCTGGAACGCCTGCAATCCCGTTACCGGCCTTTTCTTGCCGTGGATGCAAAAGATCTCACCGCTTACCGCGAACTCCAACCGGCACTGGTAAAACCCAACAGTGAGGAGATTGCCCGTTTACTGAAACTGAAGCTCAACAGCAGTAACAGGCTGGAGACCCTGCAACAGGCAGGCGGGAAAATATTCAAAGCTACCGGCGCCCGCATCACCGCGGTAACACTTGATGAAGCGGGAGCGTTGATTTTTGAGGAAGACAGGCTGCTGTTGCACACACCCGCAAAGAAAGTATTATATCCGCAGGTATCCGGCGCCGGGGATAGTTATATCAGCGCTTTCACTGCAGCCTGCCTGCATGGCGCAGGCCCGGCGGAAGCTGCTGCTGTAGCAGGTATGGCAGCCGGTATAGCCATCAGTAAAAGCAGTACGGCCTGCTGCACTTCCAGCGACCTGCTGGCGGCAGTTGCGCTTGACAGCAAGGTACTAACGGATACGGTTACACTGGAAGCACTGGGCAACCTGTACCGTAGTAATGGCAGGAAGGTAGTGTTCACCAATGGTTGTTTCGATATTCTTCACAGCGGCCATGTGAATTACCTCTGCCGTGCACGGGAGCTGGGCGATGTGCTGATTGTGGGCATTAATACAGACGACAGTATACGCCGCCTGAAAGGAAGCGACCGGCCTGTAAACACACTTGCTGAACGTATGCAGGTGCTGTCAGGGCTTGGCGCAGTAACGCACATCATCCCGTTTGGCGACGTTGCCGATGATACGCCGGCGCCGCTGATCACTGCGCTGCGGCCACAGGTGTTTGTAAAAGGAGGGGACTATTCCCTGGAAGACCTGCCGGAGGCGCGCCTGGTGGAGGAACTGCAGGGAGAGGTGGTTTTGCTGCCATTGGTAAAAGGAAGATCCACCACTGCAATTATCCGTAAAATATCCGCCTGGCAATTATCACATCCTGCTTAATGCATATTATGAATGTACATTGGAAAGATTGTAAGAAAATATTGTGCATCCGCCTGGATAATATGGGCGATCTGCTTATGAGCACACCCGCTTTCAGGGCCTTAAAGGAGTCCTTTCACTGCCACCTTGCCCTGCTTACTTCCGCTGCCGCTGCACCGGTAACGGCAGATATCCCGGAAATTGACCAGGTCATTATTTTCAATGCACCCTGGGTAAAACACGATCATGTGGCTACGCCTGAAACCTACCGGGAACTGGTAGAAACCCTGAGAAAAGAACGCTTTGATGCGGCTATTATTTTTACCGTATACAGCCAGAACCCGTTACCCGCCGCTATGCTGGCTTTTGAAGCCGGAATACCGTTGCGGCTCGCCTATTGCCGCGAGAACCCCTACCAGCTCCTGAGCCACTGGATCCCCGATGAAGAGCCGCTCCACATTATTCATCACCAGGTTGAGCGCGATCTTAACCTTGCTGCTTATGCCGGCGCAGAAGTGATCAGCACAAAGTTATCGCTGCAAACACATGAAACCCATTGGCCGGGCATCATAAAGAAAATGAGGCTGTATGGAGCTGATCATCTTAAACCCTGGATCGTAATGCACCCTATGGTACAGGACGCGAAGCGGCAGTATAACTTTCATAAATGGGTGGAAATAGGCCGGCAGGTCATTGCCCGGCACCAATGCCAGTTACTGATCACCGGTAACACCGGAGAAGAGGCAGATGCGGAAACCCTGAAGGAAGCTATCGGTGAAGGGGCGGTTAACCTGGCTGGAACACTGTCTGTTGCTGAATTCGCCCTGTTGATCAGGAAAAGCCCGCTGGTAATTTCTGTTAACACAGGCACCATTCATATTGCGGCGGCTACCGGTACACCGGTAGTAGTGCTGTATGCGCTTACAAATTTACAGCATACGCCCTGGCGGGTGAGAAATGAAGTATTATATTTTGATGTGCCCCCTGCACTGCAGAGCAGGAATGTACTGCTGCAGTATTCCTACCACCGGATCCCCAAGCACCGGCTGAAGAAAGCCACCGTGGAAAATGTGTTGAAGGCGGTGGACAAACTGCTGCAGCCTGCCGGATCATCTACAGAAAAAAAGCCCGGTATTTAATGCTCCCGTAAAAATGCCAGTAGATAGACAATAACGGGATAAAAGCAGAGGTATACAGCATCTCCAGCATATGCGGCAGCTGCCGGCTGGTGTGCATTAAGCGCTGGGCGGTAAAATACAACCAGCCCAGTATCCAGCATCCCAGCAGCAATGCGGCTGCCGGCAAATTGCCTGCTAACAGGCAAATAATGAAAGCGGCCAGGCTGCCGGTCATCAGGTAGTATTTCAGCGGAGGTGATTGCCGGATCCGGGTTTTATACAGGTCGGGATATTTCCGGAAAAGCAACGCATTAAAAATGCCTTTGCGCTGGTCGGCTAAACTGCTTCCCCAGCTGCTTTTGCGCACAGGATGAATTACCCTGGCCACCGGCAGGTACCTGATAGGAATACCATGTTTAAGCAAATTGAATTCCAGGTCGCTGTCTTCCCGCCAGGCCATGGTAAACTGTTCATCAAACCCGCCGGTAAGTTCCAGTGCGGCTTTTGTGCATGCGCAGTTCGCCGTGATAAATTCAGCTTTGGCCAGGTGGGAGGTATTGAATGCGTGATCAGTGATTGCCGGTTGCTCAGGCAACGGCACTATTACTTTACCGGTATAGGCTACCAGGTCGTCGTCCTTCCGGTGATGCTGCCAGATGCGGTTCAGCCATTCGGGGTCTGGCCGGCAATCGTCGTCAGTAAAGGCAATGATTTTTGCAGCGGCGTTTTTCCATCCTTTGTTCCTGGCGGCTGCCGGTCCGCTTTTACGCTGCAGGCTCAGGTATTTCAGCTGCAGCAGCCCCGTTGCTTTCCATGAGTTAACTACTTTTCTGGTGGCAGCATCAGGGCCATCGCTTACCACCAGTACTTCAAATGCCTCACTGTCGAAGTGTTGCAACGCCAGTGCATGAATACATTCCATCAGCAGCTGTGGCCTGGAATACGTAGGGATCACCACGGAGATCTTTATATCTTTTGTCATCGTTATTGTTTTTTTTCAACAAGGAAAGAACCAATTACCAGTGCATCAAAAGGGGACGACCAGAAACACTCAAGTGCATCCCGAGGCGTGCATACAATGGGTTTGCCCAATGTGTTAAAAGAAGTATTGATCAGCACAGGCACACCGGTTTTCTTTTTAAAAGCCTGCAGCAGCTGGTAATAAGCCGGATGCTGGGCCTCATTCACGGTTTGGATACGTGCGGTGCCATCCACATGGGTAACGGCCGGGATAAGGGCCCGCTTGTCTTTTCGCACAGGATATACAAACAACATGTAGGGCGATTGTTTTGCATTTTCAAACCATTCGGCGGCATCTTCTTCTGTCACCACCGGCGCTACCGGCCGGAAATCCTCCCGGTCTTTCACTTCATTCAGCCTCGCCTGCATATCTTCATGCAGGGGAGAGGCAAGAATGGAACGGCTTCCCAGCGCCCTGGGGCCGAATTCCATCCGCCCCTGGAACCAGCCGATAATCTTGTCGGCAGCCAGCAGTTCTGCGGCTTCTTCTGCAATATTATTCAGCCTGCGGTAGGGCGTTTTGGTCCATTTGAGGAACTGTTCAATCTCTTCATCCCCGTACGCTGGTCCCCAATAGGCATGATCCATCACAAAATCCTTTCCCTCCGGGTTCCGCTTCCTGGCATCCAGCCACAGGGCTGCGCCCAGCGCGGTGCCTGCATCCCCGGCCGCCGGTTGCACCCACATATTTTTGAAGATACCGGCATCACGGATGGTGGCATTCAATACGCAATTCAAGGCTACGCCGCCGGCAAAGCAAAGGGTATCGCTCTTTGTTTCCTGTTTCAGCCAGGAAGCAAGTGCCAGCACACTCTCCTGCAACACCTGCTGCATGGAGTGTGCAATGTTGAAATGGTGCGCAGTGAAGGGATCATTCTTTTTCCGTTTGGGGCCCAGTATCTCTTCGAGGTCTACATCTTCCACCTGGTACTGCCCGTTACCGGAAAGGGAAATAATATCCCGCAATACGTTTACAAAAACAGGTTTGCCATAGGATGCCAGCGCCATCACCTTGTATTCATCGGAAGAGTGCAGGAATCCAAGATGCGTCGTGATCTTTTCGTATAGTAGTCCCAGTGAGTGCGGCATATTTACCTGGCTGATCCTTTCCAGGGTGTTCCCGAAGCCGTTGCTGAAAGTAGTGGTAGCTCTTTCTCCACGGCCATCGATGGTCATTACGGCCGCTTCATGATAAGGAGAAGGAAGAAACGCGCTGGCAGCATGGCAGAGATGGTGGTCGATATAGTGCCACTGTTCAGGTTTGCTGTTACCCTGGTAAAAGCTGGACTGCAGGTGATGCGGATACCCGTCGTTCAGCTGTCCCCTGGCGTTTACAATAGCCTGCAGGAACAGCGGATCCCAGGGCGATTGCCATTTCTCTGCGGTAAGTGTTCCCGCAGGAAACAGCGGCAGCCTTATTTCTTCTGTGCTGGCTACCTCCGGCTCCATGAGCTGGTAGGGATCAAAAGAGTAAGCAAAATGATCCACCTCGTTAATATGAATACCGGCGGTGCGCAAACAATAATCTATGGCATGAAAAGGCAGCTCGTAAGCTGCAAAAGGAATGGGTCTTTTCCCGTGCTTGATATGCGTGAACCGTTCGTCTTCTGCCGCAGCTATCAGCTGCCCGTCTTTTACAAGACAGGCAGCCGAGTCATGAAACGCGGCATTTATACCTAATGTATACATCTCCGGAAATTAAATTGAAAATAAAAAATGGGTTAGTAAGGGGAAACGCTGAGGATCACTGGCTGGCGGAATTTTCTTCATCCCAGTCGATGTTATCAGCTTCCTCATCTGAAAGATTATTTTCTTCCAGGTCATTTTCATCTAAAACAGGATCAGTGTCTTCCACTTCCTGGTCTGCTTCTTCATCAGCAGTTAATCCTGTATCCAGGTCTTCTTCTTCACGGGCAGCATTTTGTGTATTAGCATGGCTGCTGAATCCTCCGCTTACCTGTTTGTTGGGAGTGGCTTGTTTTGATGTTTGCTTTTCCATAGTCTGAGTTTTTTAAGAGCTGGTTCAAAGACTACGCCACGCCATCCCTCCAAAGCGATTGTTCTGTACCTGCGGAAAGTGTTACCCATTCATTGGGTAATCCGGTTACAGTGTGGGAGTTATTTTTCAGCATGTAACCGCTTCTGTTATTTTTTTACGGGAGAATAAGGAAGATGTAAGGCTTCCTTGAAAAGCACAAGCAGCTCATGGGTATAATACTGTCGTACTGCTACCGGATCATTGTTGTGGCCGGCTCTCAAAATCCCCTGTGATACAGGATGCCCTTTAAAGCTGAAAGCATAATAAGCAAAGAGATCGTCGATCCCCAGCTCAGGCACCGGGGAGGCATAACCGGTAATGGCAATGCCCCAGTCTGCCGCAAACAAAGGCCCTACAGCCACTGCCATCTCCAGGGCAACTTTTTCAGATACACAATCACACAGCTGTCCATGAATGGGATCAATATTCAGATGTTTTGTTTTTTGCCCCAGGTTGTAAGTGGTAATGCCGCCCTGGAAAAATTCCATGGCTTTTTCAGCGAGCGAGAGCGCTACCTGCAGGTGGCCGGCAGTAACGCTTTCAGCCACTGCTACTGTTTGCTGGTTGCCGGTAAGAAGCTGCCGGATATGGCTTAATAATTCAGTATCAGTTTCTGATCGATACATTTTTTTAAGTGTTTTCTTTATCACACTAAATCCTGTGCCAACAGCACGCTGAACAGTAACATCGTTAAATTACCGGCCCTGTCTTTGCTGCCGGTTTTTTAAAATCATTTCTCCACACGCTCAAACTTTTTTCTATGGCAACCGTGAATGTTAACAACAGGAATGAATATGCATTAATCACCGGCGCTACCAGCGGTATTGGCTACGAACTGGCTAAATTGCTGGCGGCCGACAGTTACAATCTTGTTCTTGTAGCCAGGAACGAGGACCGTTTGCAGGAGGTAACTGATGAACTGAAAACCGCTTACGGTATAGAAGTAACACCCATTGTAAAAGACCTGTTCATACCTTCTTCCGCTGCTGAAATTTATGCACAGACCCAGGACATGGGTATTAATGTGGATGTGCTGATCAATGATGCCGGCCAGGGAGAATGGGGACCTTTTCTTGAAACAGATCTTAACAGGGATGTAGACATTATCCAGCTGAATATTATTTCATTGCTGTCGCTCACAAAATTTTACCTGAAACACATGCAGCAGCGCAATAAGGGCCGTATCCTGCTGTTGGGCTCAGAGGCAGGAACCACGCCCATGCCGCTGCTGTCTGTGTACGCCGCTACAAAGGCCTTCGTTATTTCCTTTGGTGCAGCGCTGTCGGAAGAATTGCGCGATACCGATGTAACCGTTACCGTATTACTCCCCGGGGCAACGGATACAGATTTCTTCCACAAGGCCCACCAGGAAGACACCGTTACATACCGTGAGAAAACACTGGCTCCGCCGGAGGTAGTAGCGAAGGATGGTTACAATGCGATGATGAATGGAGAACGGAAGATCATCTCCGGTGCAAAAACAAAGATGCATGTATGGATGAGCGACCTGCTGGGTACTACCAAAGCAGCCGCCAATGCGCGCAAACTGAATGAGCCCAGTAAAGAAGCGCTTGGTGAAAAAAAACCGGAGCATGCCGCTTCCCGGAAA
Organism: Chitinophaga sp. OAE865; assembly: GCF_040546735.1. NCBI lineage: Bacteria > Pseudomonadati > Bacteroidota > Chitinophagia > Chitinophagales > Chitinophagaceae > Chitinophaga > Chitinophaga sp. OAE865. The sequence continues at coordinate 3,763,708 of NZ_JBEPOF010000001.1, forward strand.
GAACGGGAATATATCAACGAGGAAAGCCGCCGAAGCGATGGTGATCTGAACCAGGATGTAAACTGATCCCTAACATAAAATAAAAACATGTATGAAGGCTGCTGTATTTCACCACCCGGGCAATATCAGTGTAGACACGGTAGAAGACCCCAAACTGGAAAAAGACACGGATCTTATCCTGAAAGTAACGTCAACGGCTATATGTGGATCAGACTTGCATATTTATGACGGATTTTTCCCCCAACCCAGGCCACAGGTACTGGGGCATGAATTTATGGGAATTGTGGAGGAAACAGGAAAAGGAGTTACTCATCTCAAAAAAGGCGACAGGGTAGTGGTGCCTTTCCCCGTTTCCTGCGGCAGCTGCTATTTTTGCCAGCATAGTATGCCGGTTCACTGCGAACATTCCAACCCGGAACATTATGGTCCGCAGGGCGATATGATGAAGGGAAAAGGTGGCGGCCTCTATGGCTACACAGATCTGTATGGCGGTTACAGCGGTGGCCAGGCGGAATATGTCCGCGTAATGTATGGCAATATAAATCCCCGCAGGGTACCCGACCATTTGTCTGATGAACAGGTATTATTCCTCACCGATATATTTCCTACCGGTTGGTCTGCTATCGACTGGGGCCGGCTTAAAGGAGGCGAAACGGTAGTGATATTCGGCTCCGGGCCTGTGGGGCTTATGGCGCAGAAAGCGGCATGGCTGCAGGGCGCCGGCAGGGTAATAGCGGTTGACCCGCTGGGTTATCGCCTGGAAAAAGCCCGGCAGGTGAACAAAGTGGAAACCCTTAACCCGCACGAAACAGATGTAGTGGAGGCCATTCGTGATATGACGGCCGGCAGGGGGGCAGATGTATGTGTGGACGCAGTGGGAACAGAAGCGGAACGCTCTTTTTTTGATAAAGTGAAAGCAGTGGTCAATGCAGAGAAAGGCACTGCGAAAGTAATGGAGCAATGCTTTGAAGCGGTACGCCGTGGAGGAGTGGTATCTGTAGTGGGAGTATACGGAAGCCCGTACGACAACTTCCCTGTTCACCGCATCTTTGACAAAGGGCTCATCCTGCAGTTCGGACAGGCGCCGGTTCAGAACTACATCGATAAGTTACTTGGCCTTGTAGAACAGGGACAGGTGATCCTCGATGATATTATAAGCCACCAGTTGCCTTTGTCTGAAGCATCGCATGCCTATAATATTTTCAAGCATAAGGAAGATGATTGTGTGAAAGTGATCCTTAAACCCTGATAAATAAATGGGCCTGCATGGTTGCAGGCCCATTTATTATAGTAAATGCTGCAGTTTGCCCAGCACCGTTTTCATGTTAATGCCTTTCCCCAACAGCCCTTTTAACAGGTCGCCTTCTTCAGCTATGCGCCGGGGCATGTTGTGAATATTGAAATCGGCCACTTTCAATCCCTTCTTCACTTCTTCCCAACGCAGCGGGGCAGATACGGTTGCTCCCGGTTTGGGACGCAGCGAGTAGGCCACCGCCATTGTTTGTATCTGCCGGTTCTGCATAAAATCAAGATAGATCTGACCCTTTCTTTTGGATGGAGTTCTCAGCACACTGGTGCTGTCCGGTAATTGTTTATTGGCAATATTCACGATCAGTTCAGCCAGCATACGCGATTGATCAAAGCTATACCTGGCTCCCAGCGGAATAAGTATATGCATGCCCGTAGCCCCGGATGTTTTTACAAAAGACGGTGCGCCTATTTCCTCTAAAATATCTTTGATCACCAGTGCGGTGTCAATTACTTCATTAAAGGAGTTGGTATCCGGATCAAGATCTATGAGGCAATAGTCCGGTTCATCCGGATGCTGTATCCTGCTATGCCAGGGATTTAGCTCAATACAGCCAAGGTTGGCCATGTACAACAGCGTCGCCTTATCTTTACATACCAGGAATGATTTTGTTTCCCCATCCGATTCGCTGGTATATGGGAAAGTAGGGATCCAGTCTGCCACTTTATCTTCCACGTTCTTCTGGTAAAAATTAAAGCCCTTTATGCCTTCTGGAAACCTGTTGAGCGACTGTGGCCGGTCTTTCAGGTAGGGCAGGATCGTATCGGCCACGGCAGCGTAATAATTGATCATATCGCGCTTGGTAATACCTTCATCGGGCCAGTATAGTTTATCGAGGTTCGTGAATTTCAACAACTGCCCGTCTACTTCTATTGTTGCCTGTTTATCTCCCTCCGGTAAAAATGGCGCTGTATCCTTTTTACGTGAGCTTGTTTTTTTTACGGCAGGCGGGTTAACAATTTTTACATCCTTTTCGTCTGCCGCTTTTTTATCTTCCCTTAATCCCATAAACACCGGCTGCCGCAGGATGCCTTCCCGTGTTATCTCTGCAAACTTTACTTCACATACCAGCACCGGTTTCAGCCAGGTAGCCGGCATGTTGGTCTGTGGCTTTGTTTTAAACGGATGTTTGGATGTAATAAGCGGCTGGAACTTTGCAAAAAGATCTTTTAACAGCTGATCGTTAAACCCGCCACCGGTATGACCAATATACTTCAATTCCTTTCCTTCATATTTTCCGAGTATCACGGCGCCAAAATGTTTGCGGCTGTTGCGGCCCGCCGTATACCCGCAGATGATAGCTTCCATCCGGTGGCTGTTCTTGATCTTTAACCAGCTTTCTGTTCTGCGCCCGATGATATAATGACTGCCGGATGCCTTGGCCATAATGCCCTCCAGGCCCTTGTCGATGGCCGCCTGGTAAAACGCAATACCCTGACCGCTGATATGGTTGCTGTAAAGGATCACATCCTGGTTTGCCGGGATGATGTCTGCCAGTATAGCTTTGCGTTCTTCCAGCGGCAGCTGTGTAAGGCTTTTGCCATTGTACCAGGGAAGATCAAAGAGGTAATAGACCAGGCGTGCCTTTTTACCATGTTTAAAATAGTTTTGTAATGCCTGGAAATCAGGATTGCCATTTTCATCTACAGCTACTATCTCACCATCTGTTACTGCCTTTACTTTCCATTGCTGCAGGGCGGTGGTGATCACACTGAACTTTTCATTGAAGGAAAGCTGGTTACGCGAAAGCAGTTCCACTTTGCCGTTATTAAGATAGGCTACAGCGCGGTAGCCGTCCCATTTTATTTCGTATAGCCAGTCTTCTTTATCAAACGGGGTATCTGTAACAGCTGCCAGCATAGGCTTAATGCCTTTAGGCATGGGAGCAGATCTCCCTTTTTTCAGCAGTGCTTCAGGCGTATCAGTAGCAGGTGTAGCCGCTTTTTTCCTGGCTGTTGTTTTAGCAACCGTGGTTTGTTCACGGTTGCTTTTCCATATTTTGTGATCCGGGTTTTTTGCGATCTGCTCAATCGTTTTCCCTGAGATCACTGATTTATTTTTAGTGGTAACATCTGTTTCAGAAGCGTAGCGGTCTTTTACTTTCATAAGCAGCCACGCGTTTTCTCCTCTGCCGGAGGCTTTCACGAGAGCGAAGCTGCCTTTGAGCTTTTTCCCCCTGAGCACAAACTTCAGTTTACCGCTGTGCAGCTGGTGGAGCAGGTCTTTGGTTTGTTGTTTCTTATCTGCATGATCCTGTTCAGCTGGTTCATAAGTGCCTTCATCCCATACCATCACCGTACCGGCGCCATAGTTGCCTTCAGGTATGATGCCTTCAAAATCCTTATAGTTATACGGGTGGTCTTCCACCATCATTGCCAGCCGTTTAACTGCCGGGTCCATCGATGGGCCCTTAGGCACCGCCCAGCTTTTCAATACGCCTCTCATTTCAAGACGGAAGTCGTAATGCAGGTGTGAGGCATCGTGCTTTTGTACAACAAAGTGTAGCGCCTGATCCTCACTTTTTCCGCCGGTAGGCTCAGGCGTTTTGGTAAAGGTTCTTTTTTGCCGGTACTTTTCCAGGCTCATATGTAAGGAGTTTATTGCTATAACGTTTTCAGGTGATGTCCAGTTGTTCCAGTCCCTGATCAGCCGGGGTATTAAGCACTTTGCCTTCTATATCATAACGGGCGCCGTGACAGGGGCAGTCCCATGAGCGCTCGGCAGTATTCCAGCCCACTTCGCATTTCATATGCGTGCAGATCGGTTTTACCGCATACAATTTACCTTGTTCATCTTTATAAACAGCAATTTTCTGGTTTTCATACTCCACTACCTTGCCTTCGCCGGGAGCTATACCCGCAAGCGCTTCCAGCTGTTCACCAGAGAAGAATTTGCCCATAAATTGTTTCACTACATCTGCATTATGGGAAATGAACTGGCTGAAACCAGCCACAGGTTTAAGCCTGTTAGGATCAAACAATAATTCATTTTTAGGATTTTGCCCCAGGATGAGGCGCTTTAATAACAACGCAGCCACACTGCTGTAGGTCATGCCGTTGCCTCCATAACCGGTGGCCACGTAGATGTTATCTTCCGTGCCCGGAAGCCGGCCAATGTATGGTAAGCCATCTACCGGTTCATAGTATTGAGAAGACCACCTGTATTTTATTTCCTTCACCTTGAAGTGCTGCCTGATATGAGCTTCCAGCTTCAGGAAACATTGTTGGGTATTTTCCTGTTCACCGGTTTTATGATCTTCTCCTCCTGCTATCAGGTATTTTTGCCCGTCTACTTCCTGTGTCCTGTAATAGTGATAGGGGTCATACATATCGTAAATAAGTTCTTCGGGGTACTGCCCGTTCTCCAGTGTAAAAGCCATGACATAGCTGCGGTACGGGGTACAGCGCAGATGCAGCAGGTTGATACCGGTTGGAATATGCGTAGCATAGATCACCGCTTTCGCTTTAAAGGCGCCTGCATTGGTAGTAACTGTTACGGTGTTATTATTTTCAATGCCGGTAACCCGGCATTGCTGTAAGATGGCGCCGCCTGCTGTTTCAAATGCCCGGGCCATGCCCTGAATGTATTGCAGCGGACTGAAGGTAGCCTGTTCTCCCGCCTGCATAGCTCTGGTAAAAGGAATATCCACCGGGAGGCTGTCGATGGCGTTCATTTCAAGCCCGGCTTCAGCAGATGTTTTTGCAATTTTATCCAGCTCTTTATCCTGTTCCTCATTTTGAGCAAACAGGATAGCGTTTGCGTCACGAAATCCACAGTCAATTCCCCATCTGCTGATATTATGCCTGATCAGTGCAATAGCTTCCGTGGCACTTGCATATACCTGCTGTGCGGCTTCTTTTCCGAAGTTCTTTTGGATCTGGTAATAAGGAACATCCAGCAGGGTGTTCAGGTGTGCCGTGGTGCCGCCGGAGGTACCATAGCCAATGTTCCCGGCTTCCAGCAGCAGGCAGTTCTTACCTTCATCCTGTAAAAGAAAGGCTGTGCTTATTCCGGTAATACCTCCGCCGATAATGATCACATCATATAGCGTTTCCGGTTGGGCTTTATTGCTTTCTGCAAAGGGGGTGGCGTGGTCCTGCCAGAGGCTGGTGGTATATGCATCTCTTGCTATCATAACAGTTGATTTAATATTTTAACCACATGTAAAACTATGCCATGTAACAAAAGACCTTCCTGTTACGGCTCATATCGCTGTTTATACTGGCATGATTTTGCCGATTTTTTTTATGCATGAATATTTTTTTAAGATCTAAAAAGATGAGTTATGGTACAGCATGATCAGCAACAAAATCCTTCAGACAAGCCCTTTTCAAAGAGTGACCTGTTAGGTAAACAGGAGCAGTCGGAACCGGCACAGATCCAGTCTGAAAATGATATTGAAAAAGAGGAAAATGAGGATATAGATGGAGAAAGGAAGCAGGAAGAAGATACCGGCGAAGAATAATAAAACTATTTTATGCAGATGCAACCCGTTAGAATAACTCAATGGATGGCTGCCGGGTTTATGGCAACAGTGTTGTTTGCCTGCAATAACCAGCGGCAAAGATCAACCGTTGCGGATAGTATAGCCGCCCAGCAGAATGTACCAGGTGATACCTTTCCATTGCCGGATACCACGAAGTCTGTTAAGAACTTCAGCCGGGTAATTGGCTGGCCGGGTAATAAAACACCGCAGGCGCCGGAAGGATTTACGGTTACCAGATTTGCAGACGGGTTCAAAAACCCCCGCTGGATCTATGTAGCGCCCGGCGGCGATATCTTTGTGGCGGAAAGCAATGCTACCAGGGCGTTTGTACAGAAAGTGGGAGATGTGGTATCGGGGAAAGCCGCTTCTGAAAATGAAACTAAAAGCGCCAACCGCATTACACTGCTTAGGGACACCAATAAAGATGGTAAACCCGATCAGCGTTTTATCTTCCTGGAAAAGCTCGATCAGCCTTTTGGGATGCTTATCCTCAACAATAGTTTTTATGTAGCCAATACAAATGGGGTGATGCAGTTTCCCTACAGGAACGGCGACAATAAAATTTCCGGCGCCGGTAAAGTCATATTGCCATTGCCTGCCGGAGGGTATAACAATCACTGGACCCGAAACATAGTTGCGGCGCCAGACGGGTCGAAGCTTTATATATCCGTGGGCTCTGGCAGTAACGTAGCCGAACATGGAATGGAAAATGAAAAACGCAGGGCCAATATCCTGCAGACAGACCCGGACGGCAGCAATGAAAGGATTTATGCCAGCGGCCTCCGTAACCCGGTAGGTATGGACTGGGCGCCCGGAACAAATGCGTTATGGACAGTAGTGAACGAGCGCGATGAGCTGGGAGATGAACTGGTGCCCGATTATCTTACCCGGGTGAAAGAAGGCGCGTTTTACGGCTGGCCCTATTCTTATTTCGGGCAGCATGAAGACCCGCGCCGGAAAGGGGAACAGCCTGATTCTGTAAAAAAGGCCATTGCGCCGGATTTTCCATTGGGAGCACATACGGCTTCATTAGGGCTCGTTTTTTACAAAGGCAGCACTTTCCCCGCGAAATATCAGCAAGGCGCTTTTATAGGTCAGCATGGCTCCTGGAACCGCTCACAGCTGGCAGGTTATAAAGTGGTGTTTGTGCCGTTCAGGAACGGGCAGCCATCAGGTCCGGCGGAAGACTTCCTTACCGGGTTTATTGCCGATGCCGCTACGAGCGATGTATATGGCAGACCTGTAGGAGTGGCCGTGGCCGCAGACGGAGCATTGCTGGTAGCAGATGATGCTGCCAATACCATTTGGCGGGTGGCGGCAAAGTAACCGATTTATTCACCTTTAAATAGTATGTTATGCCACTAAAAGACAGAACGATCGGCGGGCATGGTGAAACCAGTCCCGATCTGGGAAATGACTACAGCCGCGATATTACACGCGAAGTAACTTCCGATGATACATTGAAAAATGTAATTCCGGATAAAGACAAAAAAAAGAAAGATAAAACACAAAAGGAAACAGAGAAACATAACAAAGACACTGATAACGTGTCCGAATAGCAACAGGGGAACAAAAGCCCTGGTACGCCGCCGGCACACCAGGGCTTTTGCTGTTATTGATCTTTTGCCCTCAGCAATTACTTCTTTCCAGCTTGCTAAGCAGTGGAAGCCCGGTTACTCCCACATACTTCCTGGAGGCTTTACAGGATAGCATTGCAACCCATTTATTTAAAATTCCGCTTTATCTAAATTATTGTCCCGTTCATTACCGGGCCACTAATGGTGGAAGAAATATCTTTGCAGGAAATTTAAATGGCCCACGTAAGAAATGCGGAAACAAATAATAACGGTGTTTTTTATGCTGACCTGGATCTGCCAGCTGTCGGGCCGCTATGTGACTATCCTCAGTTTTTATATGAACCAGGCTTACATCGCAGAGAATTTATGTGTTAACCGCGATAAACCTGAACTACACTGTAACGGTAAATGCCATCTTGCTAAAAAGATGAGCGAAGAAGACAGGAGAGACCAGGAACGGCCGGATCGTAAAATGGATAACAGCAACGAGGTCTTTTATACAGATGCAGATGAACCGGATATTTTAAACCCTTCTTTTACCAGTATCACCCATGCCTGGTTATATCCTTATAGTATAGGTATTGCAACAGACCGCCCCTCCGACGTGTTCCGTCCTCCCATTTCATAAGCGCCGTTGTTTTAATTACCCCTTACATCTCCCGTCTGATAACGGGAACGCCCCAACGTGCCCATACATAAAATAAAAATCATGCTCAGAATTAAACATATCATATTATCTGCAATAATAACCGCCGGTTGTTTTACTGCCTGTAAAAAAGATGACGCACCCGCTCCATCCGGCGATGATACGGTAAAAGCTACTTTATCTATCCAGTTTGATAACATTGCCGGCGACAGGAATCTTCAGCTGAACACAGGCATTTATACAAATGCCGCAGGGGAAAAGTTTACCGTAGAGCGCCTGAAATATTATATCACAAACATCAGTGCAAAGAAAGCCAATGGGGAAACATTTACAGTGCCTAAAGACAGCAGCTACTTCCTCGTATCTGAAGCAGATGCCGCTTCACAGTTCGTAAAAGTAAAAGTGCCGGAAGGCGAATATACTTCCATTAGTTTTATTCTTGGAGTGGATAGTCTCAGCAGTGTAATGGATATCCGGAAAAGGACCGGCGTACTGGACCCTTCAGGCAGTATGGACGATGGCATGTACTGGGAATGGAATATGGGTTACATCTTCTTTAAAATGGAAGGTACCTCTGATGCTGCGCCCGCAGATCCCAGCGGCCGGCATAATTTCCGCTACCATATCGGCGGCTTCGGCGGCTATAGTGCGCCTACGCTCAATAATATCAAAACCATCACAGTTGACCTTACCGCCGGCGGCATTGCCAGGGTGCGGCAAGGCAGGGAGGCCAATGTACACCTGATGGTGGATATCCTGAAAATGTTTAATGGCGCTGCCAATGTTAGCATAGCTGCACACCCTACCGTTATGTTCGGCGATTTCAGTACCACTATCGCGAACAACTATACGCAGATGTTTCACCACGATCATACGGAGAACTGATGACTAAGCTACAGTGGTTAATAGCAGCATGTTTTGCGCTCTTACTGCCGGCCTGCAATAAAAGTGAGAAGATGAAAGAGCCGGTAGCGGGCTTCGCCGGTTTTCAGCAACCTTCAGGGTTTCCCCTGCCTGCATATAAATTTGCGAATAACCAGGTAACGAAAGAGGGGTTTGAATTAGGCAGGAAGCTGTTTTATGAGCCCCGTCTTTCCCGTAATAATACTATTTCCTGCGGATCCTGCCACCTGCAAACATCCGCCTTTACGCATCACGGGCATGATATCAGTCATGGCATCGACGACCGTTTAGGCAGCCGGAATTCCCCGCCCATCATGAACCTGGCATGGAGTCCCACATTTATGTGGGATGGAGGCGTTTTTGACCTGGATCTGCAACCGGTAGCACCTATTACCAATTTTGTTGAAATGGACGAAACGGTTGCCAATGTATTGGTGAAGCTGAGGAATACGCCGCCCTATCCCGCACTTTTCAAAAAAGCCTTCGGCTCAAATGATATTACCACTGCAGATATGATGAAGGCATTATCCCAGTTTATGGTGATGCTGGTAAGTGACCAGTCGAAATACGACAGCGTAATGCGTAAGCAAGGGGCGGGCTTTACATTGGAAGAACAGCAGGGATATGAAATATTCCGGCAGAAGTGCAACAGCTGTCACCGGGAGCCCTTATTCACAGATCACTCGTTCCGGAACAATGGTATCCTGCCTGGTCCGAATAATGATGAAGGCCGTTACCCGGTAACACTGAACCCGGGTGATAAATACAAGTTCAAAGTGCCCAGTCTCCGTAACCTGGCCTATACAGCGCCCTATATGCACGATGGCCGGTTTTATACCTTGCAGGGCGTGCTTGCGCATTATACTTCTGAAGTAACGGACATGCCTACACTGGATCCGCTGCTGAAAGTAAATGGCAGGCCTGGCATTCCTCTCACTACAGGTGAACAGCAAAAATTGCTGGCTTTTCTGAATACATTAAATGATAAAAATTTTATTAAAGACATAAGGTTTTCCCAGGAAACCCAATAAAACACTTCAGATGAAAAAGATACTGATACTCCTGGTCTGTTTGATAGCAGGGCTTCGTGAAACATACGCCTGTGATATCTGCGGCTGTGGAGTAGGAAGCTATTACATTGGTCTGCTACCGGATTTCAAAAAGAAATTTATCGGTGTGCGTTACCAGTATAAAACACTGCGCGCTCATTTGGGACCAGGCGGTACAACCTCCTATCTTACTACCGGTGAAACCTACCAAACGGCGGAAATATGGGGCGGCTGGAACATCGGCAAACGTTTCAGGATATTGGGATTTATACCGGTTAATTTCAACAGCCGGGAGAACCAGGGCGTTACCATGAGCAGGTCTGGTATCGGCGATATTGCCCTGGTAGGCTATTACCGGTTAATGGATCAGCAGCATACTACCGGCAACGGTAAGCTGCTGGTACAGTCATTATGGATAGGCGGTGGTGTGAAAACGCCTACCGGCAAATATGAACCGGCAGAACATAAAGAGAACGAAGATGCGCCTAATAATTTCCAGCTGGGAACGGCCAGCACCGACTTCTCCCTTAATGCCATGTATGATATACGGCTGATGGACTTCGGTGTAAATGCCAATGTAAGTTATAAGATCAACACTAATAATAAATATGATTACCGGTATGGGAATAAATTCACTGCAAACCTGCTGGCCTATTATAAAATCAGGGTGGCGGAAAAAGTAACGCTGGCGCCTGATGCAGGTATACTATATGAAACGGCAGAAAAGGATACAGAAGCAAAAAGGTATCGCGTGGATGTTTCCGGTGGTTATTCATTATTGGCTACAGTGGGCATGGAAGCCACTATGGGAGCGGTTTCCATTGGAGGCAATTTTCAGCCTGCCATTTCGCAACAGCTGGCGGATAACAGGATCAAAGCCGGTAACCGGGCAATGGTGCATGTTACTTACCTGTTCTAATGCTTATGACCATGCTATTGTAAACACATGAAACCCGTTTTCAAAACGGTAGCTTTCCTGCCACCCGTGCAGATGGCATATCTGGCGTACAATGGCCAGTCCCAGCCCGGTGCCGGTAGTGTTGGGAGAAGGGGAGCCAAAGCGCCTGAAAAGTATTTCCCCGTCCAGCGGCGCGGCGCCCGTGTTGGATATTTCCAGCTGATGTTCCCCGAGGCTGAGCATCAGCACATCCTGCGGGCGACTGTGCCGTACGGCATTCATAATAAGATTGGTAAGCATCACTTCTGCCAGTACTTTATTACCTGGTAGTATTATTGCGGGCGCAATATGTTTTTGTACCTGCAATTGTTTATCCTCCAGGAAATCTTCCAGCAGTGATAGCTGGTTTTCCAGCAGGGCAGATAGATTGACAGATTCCTTTACAGAAAACTGGCTGTTCTCAATTTTAGCCAGCAGCAAGAGGTTCTTATTGATCCGCGTAACCTTCGAAAGGGATTGATGCGCTTCATTGATCAGCCCTGATTGTTCATCTGTGACAGGCTTGCTTTGATGTAACAGGTCCAGCTTGAACTTCACAATAGACAGGGGCGTTTGTAATTCATGTGAGGCATTGTGCGTAAATTCTTTTTGCTGTTTATAGGCAGCCACATTACCCGCAATTAATTTTTCAAGGCAACGGTGAAGCATATCAAATTCCTCTGTACCGCTGTTTTCAAACCGGATGGTATTTTGCTTATGCAGGTCGAATGAAGCTATTCTCTCCAGGGTGTTATAAAAAGGCAGCCACAATTGTTTCGATATCCTCCTGTTAATAAAAATAAAACCACCTGATAAGATCAGGAAGAAAATGAAGGTGATACCGCCTATAGCAATGATCGTTTCATAAGATTCCTCTATATTGGTTTCCTGGGTAAGGCGCAATATTTTTCCGTTGACGGTAAAATAGGTAACAAGCCCCTGGAACCTGTCCCAGCCCTTTGCCGGAATATATTTATTTTTCCGGTAGATGTTATAGGTGGAGTCGGGGCGTAATGCCGCAGCCGGTTGCAGCTGTGTTTCAGGATGCAGTTTATTCCATAGCGCCACGCTTTCGGCAAGTTCTTTATCGGAAAGCGAAAGCGCCTGCAGGTTTTGCCGGGTAGTGGCGCTTACAATACGGTTATGCTCTTTTAATTCGTGTTTCCAGATGAAATCTATAATGGCATAATATGCGGGGATGCTGCAGGCCAGTACAATCCCGGCATACAGCACAAATGCCTTCATCGATTTATTAAGCAGCTTATTCATATAGGCAGTTTAATGCAGATGCATTATGGCTGCTAAGATAGGTTATACTTCCCAACGATAGCCGGTGGCGTAAATAGTTTTAAGATAATTGGCGCAGCCGGCCTCTCCCAGTTTTTTCTTGAGATTTTTAATATGGGCGTAAATAAAATTGTGATCGTCCAGCATACCGGCAATGTCGCCTGAAAGATGCTCTGCCAGTGCGTTTTTAGAGATGACTTTGTTTTTATTGCCAATGAAATACAATAACAGGTCAAATTCCTTTTTAGTAAGAAGTACCGGGGTAGTATTAACAAGAACGGTTTTGGACAGCAGGTTTATTGTAAGCTCATTTTGCCGGACAATATTCGCGTTGTTGAACTTTCTTCTCCTGATAATGGAATATACCCTGGCCGATAGCTCGGGTAAATGAAATGGTTTGGCCAGGTAGTCATCTGCCCCCGTTTGCAATCCCTGTATCTTATCTTCATAGGAATCTTTTGCAGAGATAATAATTATACCTTCTTCCCTGTCGCGCTTCTTTATTTCTTCCAGTAACCTCATGCCATCACCACCAGGTAACATGATGTCCAGCAGTATACATTCATACTCGAACATTTCTATTTTTGCAAGTGCCTGTTGATAAGTGCCGGCATATTCACAGGTATAGTTTTCACCCGACAGATAAGAGATAATGCTCTGCGCCAGCTGTATCTCGTCTTCTATGACCAGTAATTTCATGGCCCTAAATTAGACTTCAATTCTGAATTAATTCTGAACTTATAGCCAATCAGCAGGAACGAACTAAAGGTATATTTATGTTTATTTACCGTTAAAATATCATTAATTGGCTGTAAATAAGATAATTACGTATTTGTATTTATTTTTCAGGGAGATGGGGACGGGGAAGCTGCCCGGATCACAGGAGCTGATTACAGTTACAAAGGGAAAGAGGAACTTTTCCCGATCCGTCTGAACCATACGGTGCGATTGGTTTTTCTTTGCATAAAATTAATCTCGTTGAAACATTTATACTTTATTCTCGGTCTCATTTTTATCAACCTTACTGTACTGGCACAGAATGGTGTCATCAAAGGAAAGATCAGCTCTGCCGACGGTCAGCCTGCTGCATTTGTAACCATTGGATTGAAAGACACTAAAAAAGGAACGCTCACAGACGAAGCAGGTTTGTTTACACTGAAAAATGTAAAGCCAGGTAAGTATACATTGGTGATCTCTTATACCGGCGCAAAAACACTGCACCAGGATGTAACGATCGGCGCAGATGAAGTAACTGCCGTGAATATTGCACTGGAAGCCACTGCCAGCCAGTTGAACGAAGTAGTGGTAGATGGTACCAAAACAAGAACCATTAATAAAAGACCTGTAAGCATCGGCAAATTACCGGTACCGGTGATGGATCTGCCTCAAAGCGTGGCTATTATTGGTCATGAAGTACTGGAAGATCAGCAGGCACAACGCCTCAGTGATGTGGTAAAAAATATAAACGGTGTGTACATGGCTTCTACAAGGGCAGGTACACAGGAAACATTTAATGCACGCGGTTACGGATTTTCAAGTACCAATACGTTTAAGAACGGCGCCCGTGTGAACTCAGGCGCCATGCCGGAAATGAGCTCCCTGGAAAGGGTGGAAGTGCTGAAAGGCAGCGCTGCTATCCTGTATGGAAACGTAGCCCCCGGCGCTATTATGAACATGGTAACCAAGCAGCCTAAATTCAATTTCGGTGGGGAAATAAATCTCCGTGCCGGCAGCTACGGTTTGCTGAAACCTGCCTTCGATATTTACGGCCCGTTGTCGTCTAAAATAGCTTACCGCGTGAATGGCACCTTTGAAACGGCAGACAGTTACCGCGACCAGGTGCATTCCAAACGCTATTATGTAAACCCATCGCTGTTGTTTAAGCTGAGCGACCGTACCGAATTACTGGTGCAGGCGGATTACCTGAAACATGATTTCACGCCCGATTTTGGTACCGGTTCCATCGCCGATACTGCCCTGATTAAAGTGCCCCGCAATACTTTCTACGGAGCTCCCTGGCAGTATGCGCACACACAGCAAACCACTGCTTCCGCCAATATCAAACATAAGCTGAATGATAACTGGTCTGTAACCGGTAACATTGCTTACTCTAAATACTACCGCGACTATTATTCAATAGAAAGGATCCAGGCAAAAGGCGACAGCACCTGGGCCCGTCCGCTGGGAAGAAACAGTACCAATGAAGACTACTATGCTGCCCAGGTGGATCTAAATGGTAAGATAAGGACCGGTGCTATTGAACATACCGTACTTGCCGGTGTGGATGCAGACAGGTACCTGACCGGCACTTATGCCTACGGTGTTCCGTCTATCAACAAAACAACAGGTATCTATGATATCATCAATGTATATGACCCCAATAAATTCCCACGCCGTACGGATATGCCGGCAGATACCCTGAAAACTGTGAGCAATGCACCGGTTAACAGGTTAGGCGTATATGTGCAGGACCTGGTTAGCATCTCCGAAAAGATCAAGGTAATGGCTGGTGTCCGCTTCTCTTACCTGCAAACAGAAGCCCCGGTTGTTTACGATTTTAAAGGCGGTAAAATGCCCGGCGCCGCAAAGTATGATCATGCCTTTTCTCCCCGTTTGGGCGTGGTGTACAAACCAGTTTCCTCCACTGCTTTATTTGCCAGCTATTCTACTTCCTTCACACCCAATAGCGGTCAGGATGTTGACGGAAAGAACCTGAAGCCATCCAATATAGAGCAATATGAACTGGGCGTGAAGAATGATATCTTCAATGGTCGTTTGTCCGTTAACGTTACAGCCTACCGTATCAGGAACAACAACTATGCACAGATGGCCGCATTTCAGAAAGACGGTGTTACCCCTAACAGCAATACCAACATAAAAACACTGATAGGGGAAACCCTCAGCCAGGGTGTTGAACTGGATATTGCCGGTCACCCGCTGGCAGGACTCGATGTTATCGCCGGTTACAGCTATAACAACATGACCATCGAGAAAACACCAGGCCAGAAAGGAAGCTCCGTAGAAGGAGAGCGCCTGGTAGGTAACCCTAATCATACTGCCAACGCCAGTGTATTCTACACTTTACAGGAAACAAAGTTAAAAGGCCTGAAGCTCGGCGCAGGATTTTATTACATAGGTCAGCGCTTTGCCGGCTGGAACAATACTATCGGGCAAACGCAGCAATACAACAGGCTGATCTCTGTTCCTGGCTTCTCCACCCTCGACCTGAGCGCAGGATATGCTTTCAAACGTTTTGCAGTAATGGGTAAGGTGTCTAACGTTACCAATACCTACAGCTATTACGTGCATGAGAACTATAGCATCAACCCGATACCACCTACACAGTTTACAGGAACTGTGTCGTACAAGTTCTAGCTTTATATCATATTTTTATATCTTCCGGGAGGGCTATCATCTGGTAGCCCTCCTTTTTTTAGTTGAAAAAGCAGCGTATACTCCAATCCCTTATATCAATTGATATCAATTGACATAAAAATAAATGACAAAGCCCATAAGTTATCATCTAATCTGAAAGGATCACTAATTTCATTACTGTAAAACGCTTATCGGAAACAAGGGTGTAAAGTTAACCCTGCAGTATGGATACTCCCCGGTTAACCCATATATGCACCATATATAAGCCATATATGCGCCGCATATACCCCGTATCTTTTAGATACAGGTTATCTGCGTTGAAAGCATTTAATACATATGTTTATTAACTCACTAAAATATTGATTATGGCGATTCTATCGTACGCCCTTTTCCGCTTATATTGCCAGTCTCTTTTATTTGAGGCCGCTCAACAATTTTCTCCCCTGATTGTTCAGTAAGAAATCTTTTGTAGCTCAACCACACACTATCCGTAAACTTATAATGAACAAAATAATGATCAGGATAATTCTTACCGGCATATTGGTTTTATGTATCAGCCAGATATTGTTTGCCCAGGATGCCAATTATTGGTCTGCCAGTTATGGGCCCGGAGGCTTTTTTACACCGGGCGCGGTGATAGCAAATAACCAGGACAGTGGTGTGCTCTTCTACAATCCTGCATTACAGGCGCTTACTAAAAAGAAAACCGCTTCTATTTCCGGGACTATTTACCAGTTGGAATCCATTAAGGTGAAGAACGGTGCGGGAACCGGTAAAGACCTGCATTCCCGTATCACTTCCAGTGTACCGCAGATGCTGTCGGGCATCGTGTCTGTAGGGCGAAGGAAGCCCGTGTATTTTGGCTATGCGCTTACGCGTGTATCTGTGCTTAATTACAACGTTTCCCAGCAGCAGGATGCGAAACTGGATGTGATAGACACGGGTAGAAGCCCCGGCCTGGAATATTATGTGGGCCAATATAATTTTCAGAATCATACAAGAGAAACATCAGCGCTTATCAGTACAGGGTTCAGGCTTTCCAACCGTTGGGCAATTGGTTTTATGGCGGAAGGCCAGTCCCGTTCCCAGCATTACAGCGAAGCTTTTACCTCCCGCGCGCTGGTGAACGATAATACTTCCAGTACGCAACCCCTGGCCAGCAATGAAGGGGCTTACCAGGTAGATTATTACCATATCGGTTTGCGATTAAAACTTGGCCTGAGCTATGAAGCAGGGAAGCATCACCTGGGATTATTACTGTCGTCTCCCCTTATTCATCTGCGTGGGAGAGGAACGCTGCTGAGCAACAACGCGGTTGCAAATGTTCATTTTATCGACGATGAGCCGGTCAACCTGCTGGCCAATACGCGGCAAACCAATCTTAAAACGAATTACAAGGTACCAGCCAGCATAGCCCTGGGATATGCATACGACTATAATAGAGGACAGGTATATGCAGCAGCGGAATATTTTATGAAAGTGAAAGACTATAACATCCTTACCCCGAGGCCGGAATTCTTTATACGGCCGGATACAGGAAGCAGTAACTCTTCCACTGTTGCATTGCTGGAAATGCGTGAAGCCAGGAAAGCAATTTTTAATATATCCGTTGGCGTTAGTTACCGGCTGAAACCATTATTAACAGGCTATTGCTCTTTCAGAACCGATTTTAATTATGCAGATAGAAAGGACACAGACGGTTTTTTACCTAATACATCCACATGGGATAACTACTATTGCCAGCTTGGAGTGAATGTTAAAAGAAGTAAGTACAATCTCCGCACAGGTATTCTCTTAGGTTATGGGCATACCAATAGTTACCGGCAGCCCATTAACTTTGATGATCCGAAGGAATCCAATCTTCTTAGCGGCACTATTGGCACGGTACCGGCTACACGAATGACGGCTGCATTGATGATTGCCTTTATTCATAACCTGTAATGTATTTCAGGCAGGGGATTTACCGGAAAGAGAAAACCGGCCAGCCGGGGTGCTTATGTGCCCGCGCTACAGCCCAATGCTTCAGATTGGCACCTCATTTGAATCTGTATGAATATAAATAAGTTGGTTATGAAAAAGATGTTGATAATCACCTGTTTAGCAATAGCAGGTTTATTGTATGGGAATACGGGCCATGCCCAGGTAAGGGTAAATGTAAACGTGAATATAGGCAGCCAGCCGCTGTGGGGGCCCGTAGGGTATGACTACGCAGAATATTACTACCTGCCTGATGTAGATGCCTATTATTATGTACCCGAACAACGTTTTATTTATCTCCATGGCGGAAGATGGGTTTTTGCCCCTGCTTTACCGGCCAGTTATCACTATGATCTGAACAGGGGTTACAAGGTAGTTGTAAATGAGCCAAAGCCCTATCTTCACCCGGATGTTTACCGGAGCAAATATGGGAAGTATAAAGGAAATTATGGTAAACAGCAGATTATCCGTTACAGCAATGATGAAAAATATTACGTAGTAAAAGGACACCCGGGTAACGGAAAATACAAACATGATAAAGGCAATAAGGGCAACAAGGGTAATAAAGGTAACAGGGGCAGGGGGCATAAAGACTAATTTACCGGATAAAAAAGATGTAAAGCCCGTACAGGGCTTTACATCTTCCTGAAAATAAATTTAATTACCTGCTGGTAATATTTATATCAATAGCGCTATGCACTTTTGCCAACAGCTCTGCCCCGGAAAACGGCTTTGTAATAATATCATCTCCCGGACATTTTTCTCTCAACGCATCAATATCTTCCGATCCTGCAATGATCAGAATCGGTATTTTTCTGGTATGAATATTTGTTTTCAGGTGCCTGCATACTTCCTGTATGCTTACACCGGGCATTTGATTATTCAAAATAAACAAATCCGGTTTCTCAAACGATCCTTCCAGTAATTGTTCCGCATCATTCAAGAAAAACACCTGATAATGTTTCCTGAGCAATGATGATAAAAGTAATCTTATATCAACATCGCTTTCTGTGATTAGGATTTTCCTGTTCATAGCCTTACGATTTTGATGTGCCCAAATAGTAAACCAATATCGCACCAGAATTGTTTAGCCTGCTTTCAACGGGTTGATTTTTAACTATTTAATAAATGTGATATCATTTTTACATTTAGATATTTTTGGAGAAAATCTGCCACAAGCCGGGGCACAACTGGTTGGTTACAACATGGCATCTGCGGCCAGTTCACTGATATTTAGCTGGTGAACAGAAATAGCGACATTTATTTCACTGCATGCCAGGTGGCAAATATATGGAGGTAGTATAGACAGGGCATGAAGTTGCCATGTATGCTGGTCATACGGAACAATATCTGTTGTAGTATTAAGCAGATGCAGTGCGTCGTTCAGCCCTGTGCCGGCAGCCTTTAATACTGCTTCCTTCCTTGTCCAGTACCGGTAGAAAATGGCCGGTGGTGCAGGGTCCTGGCAGATGTTGCGCCATTCCTCCCCGCTGAATTGTTGCCGGAAATCATCCATTGGCAATAGCTGGGGTTTTTCAATATCAATCCCCACACGGCCTTTTTCAGCCACTGCGAAGGCCACTGCAGTAGCGGAATGCGTAATATTAAAATCGGGTGCACCATTGATAAAAGGGCGCCGGTTGGCGGTATATTCAATATCGGAGAGGGTATATGGAAGCTGCCGGCGAAGCAATGAATACCGCAATAAGTGTTTTCCCAGCAGTGCGGCGTGTGCATCTTCCCACCGGCGGTACCGGTAAACGGCGGTGCGTAGGTTCTCCGGGAGAACAGCCGCCAGTTTGCTGAAAACGGGAGCCGGCATCGGCGTATCATAGCAGGTATAATAAACGGTGATCGCCACAGGCCCCATATCTTCATTAAAATTTTCACATTTTTTTTGCAATTCCATTTAGGATTTCTTTTTAATTTGGGCGCCGTCTGGAATAATCAACTATCATTTTTCCAATGCTGTACTTAGAAGTAAATAGCTATTATTTCATCTGAATATAATTATTATTTATTAATCTCATGTTAGCAATGTCAGCAAGCAACAACCAACATCGCCGGAGGATCGCCCGGAATCTTCCATCTTTTTTTTGTTTATTCCTTTTATCTGTGTCATTCACCAAACAAAGCACGGCGCAGGCAAACAAACATTCAGAGCCACCTTTTACGGCCAGGCTTATCAACATCGAGGCGGCCACCAATACGCCCTTTATCTACAACACCAGGTTACATAATTCTGCTGCCACATCCCGTGTATACCAGCTTTCTGCCAATGTTCCCCCGGGATGGAATGCTTCTTTTAAAGTAGAGGGCGTGCAGGTAACCTCATTGAATATCGATTCAGAAAAAACACAGGATATTACCCTGGAAATTAACCCCGCTATTGAAACCAAGCCCGGGAAATATAATATACCGGTACTGGCGGTAACCGGTGCTGATACTGCAAAGCTGAACCTGGAAGCAGTAGTGAAAGGCTCATACAGCGTTTCTCTCACTACGCCATCCGGCAGGTTGAGCGATGAAATAACTGAAGGCAACCGCAAAGAGATCCACCTGGTGGTAAAGAACACAGGCACTATTGCGCTTGATAACCTCGATCTTTCCGGCCAGGCCCCCCCGCAGTGGGACGCTGCATTTGTACCATCTACCATCACCCGCCTGGAACCCGGTAAGGATGCGGAAGTTACCGCCACGCTGAGCGTACCTGATAAAACCATTGCCGGTGATTATGTAACCAACTTCTCCGTTAAAAATACCAACGCTTCCTCCAGTGCATCTTTCCGTATGACGGTTACCACATCCGTTCTTACCGGGTGGATCGGCATACTGGTGATAGTAGCCGCATTAGGCGTTGTGTATTACCTTATCCGTAAATATGGCAGGAGATAGCTTATGGAACAACCAATTATTGAGATCAACGGGCTGACCAAATACTACGGCTCCCTGAAGGCCGTGGATAACCTGCACCTGTCGATAAACAAAGGTGAAATATTCGGGTTGCTTGGTCCCAATGGCGCCGGGAAATCAACCACAATACTAATGCTGCTCGGTCTTACCGAGCCTTCTGCCGGAGAAGCGCATATCTGCGGACTGAATGCTGCGCGCAATCCTATTCCTGTGAAACGCAAAGTGGGATATATGCCGGATAACGTAGGCTTTTACAATGAGCTAACGGCACTGGAGAATCTTACCTATATCGGGCGACTGAACGGTATCCCGGAAGCGGAAGTAAAGGACCGTGCAAGGAACATGCTGGTGGAAGTAGGACTGGAAGCTGCCATACATAAAAAAGCAGGGGCCTTTTCCCGTGGTATGAAACAGCGTCTCGGCCTGGCCGATGTGCTGCTGAAACAACCGGAGGTGATCATCCTGGATGAGCCTACACTAGGTATTGACCCTACGGGTGTGAGAGACTTCCTGGAACTGATCCGGCAGCTAAGCGAGGCGCAGGGGCTTACGATATTATTGTCGTCCCATCACCTGCACCAGGTGCAGCAGGTGTGTAACCGTGTAGGCATATTCGTTGGCGGGCGCCTGTTGGCGGAAGGCAATATTGAAACCCTGGCTGCTAACCTGTTCAACGCAGCTCCCTATGCAGTGCAGGTAACGCTGAAAGCAGCCGTCAGTGAGGCGAACGGACTGGAGAAAGACATCCTCCGGATGCCGGCGGTAAGTAAAGTAACAGTAGATGGAACAGTAGTGGAAATATCAGGAGAGGAAGATATTACGCCTGATATTGTACGCTTCTTTGTGCAGCGTGGTTTTGATGTTACCGGCGTTCAACAGAAAAGCTATGGCCTTGATGAGATCTATCAACGGTATTTTGAAAATAATTTAAAGGAAAACGTGTCCAATGAAAAGTCAAGCGGCCTATTTCAACGGTCTTTTTTCAGCAGGTTCAAAAAGCAGTAATCCTAAAGCCACCAGTCCTTTCTTTGCCATGGTAAGGAAGGAGGTGGCAGACCAGGTACATAGCTGGCGCTTCATTATCCTGGCGGGATTGATACTGCTTACTTTCCTGGGATCTATGTATGTATCCATAACCAATATCAGTAAGGCAGTATCAAATATCAATGATCCGGACAGGTTATACCTGTACCTGAAGCTGCTTACTACAACAGACGGGTCGTTGCCGCCTTTTCATATCTTCATCGGCTTCCTTGGGCCGTTGCTGGGTATCAGCCTGGGTTTTGACGCCATCAATTCAGAGCAGTCAAGCGGCACCCTGATCCGGCTGATGGCGCAACCGGTTTACCGCGATTCAGTGATCAACGCTAAGTTCGTGGCCTCGCTCATTGTTATCAGCACACTTTTTCTGTCACTTAACTTATTGATGATTGGTGGCGGATTGGTTATTACCGGTGTAAGTATGGAACCGCCTGAGTTGGTGCGTATACTGTGCTTTGTGATATTGAGCGTGATCTACGTATCATTCTGGCTGAACCTTTCCATACTGCTTTCGGTGAAGTTTCGGCAACCGGCTACATCGGCATTAACGGCCATTGCTATCTGGTTGTTTTTTACGGTCTTTTACCAGATCATCGTGAATGTTATTATCAAAGCGTTCCTGCCCAGCCCTGATGTACTGAGCCAGGATCAGCTGGTAGCATATAACAGGATCATTTTAACTTTCCTGCGTTTTGTGCCGAGCCAGTTGTACACAGATGCCACCACTACTTTACTGATGCCTTCTGTGCGCAGCCTGGGGCCTCTTACAATGGAACAAATGGCCGGCGCCATACCGTCGCCGTTGTCGGTGAGGGAAAGCCTGCTGGTGGTATGGCCACAGGTAAGCGGCCTTATTGCCGCTACGGTTGTTTGCTTTGCGCTTTCCTATTATCTTTTTATGCGGAGGGAAATAAGGACTTAAAAAGATAGGTTATTTGTCTGTTCTGAAAGGGGACGCCGGTAATTGTTCCTTATTACACAGATTGGGATTTACCGGGTTATCTGACCAGGCATAACGGACATACACAGGGGCTGCAATTTCATTGCTCCATACTATCACTTTATTCCCTTCTATTTTTGCATTTGCCCGCACAAATTTTTTACCGGCGCCCGCAATTTCAAACGTAGCGGGCGCTTCTCCATCTTTTGTGATGAGGCCCTCACCTGTATGAGTAAAGCTGACAATAATTTTGTCTCCATCAATAACAGCCGATTGATAAAGGGGGCCGCTGTAGGTAATATCTTCCCTATAAGCTGTTTTCATCGCTGCAAGCGCCAATCGCTCTCCTACATCTTTTTTATTATCAGGATGAATATCGTTCCACTCACCAAGATCAATAGCCACTGCCATGGCCGTATTGGGAACCGATAATGCCTTCAGCTGCGATTCCCGCAACATAGCCCAGTCGCTCTCGACAGGCAGGTAATTGTAATCCTGGAAACCAGGCAACTGCACATAGAGAAAGGGAAGGGCGCCCTGACCCCATTTCAGTCTCCAGTCACTGATCAGTGCTGGCAATAATTTTTCATATTGTTTAGCCTGGCCGGTATTCGCTTCGCCCTGGTACCAGCAGAATCCTTTGATGGTATAATTGATCTCCGGGGCTATCATGGCGTTGTACAGAGCTGCCGGCTGGTACTGAAGAGTGATCCGCTTTACAGGCGTTGTAACAGGATTAAAAACGGCGCCTACTTTATATTGCCAGCTGCCTTTCAGGTCAATGGTATCGCTGCCTGCGAATATGCAGTATGGCTTGTCTGCTACAAAACCGCCTTTACCGGCAGTATTGGTAACACGTATTACAAACAGGTTCTTACCTGCTTTCAGTACACCCGGCGCTATATTGTATCTGCGTTGGGGATACTGGTAACTCGTAGTGCCTGTCTTTTTGCCGTTGATATATAGCTCATCTGCATCTACGATCCTTCCCAGGAAAACCCGGGCAGCTTTTCCGGTCATGGAAGCAGGTATCTCTATTTCCCGGCGGTACCACACAACACCATTCAGGTCCCGGATGCCCTGATCTTCCCAATAGCCGGGAATGTTGATATTACGCCAGCCTTTCGGCGCATAGGCTATATCATACCATGCGGGGGAAACAGCCAGTCCTGCATCTGCCGGCTGCGGCGCAATTGCTGCCTGCCTGCTGAAGCTATTGATATAGGCGGTGTCTTTATTTTTTTCGATGACTGCTGTTTGCGCAGGGAATTCTTTTAGTCCTTCGCTGCTGATCCATGCTTCTATAGGCGTGCCTCCTACGCTGGCATTAATAATGCCAACAGGGATCCTGTATTTTTCATGGATCTTTTTTGCAAAGAAATATGCTACGGCAGAAAAAGGCCTTACTTCTTCCCCCACCGCAGGTACCCAGCGCCCGGCAGGTAAGTTCTGCTGTGGGCCCTGAAGGTCAGTAAGCGTGGGTACCAGGAACTGCCTGATCTGCGGGTAATCTGCTGTGGCAATATCATTGGCATAGGTTACATCATGGACGTTCATCTGGTGAACCATGTTCGACTGCCCGCTGCAAAGCCATACATCTCCAAACAACACATCATGCAGGGTGATCTTATTGCTTGCTTTAATGTCTATGTTGTACGGGCCGCCTGCTTTGGTAGGAGGCAGCTGTACTACCCAACCGCCACCAGCGCCGGCAGTTGTTTTGTATACTTTGCCTTTGAAATGGATCTCTATCTTTTCGTTGGCTGATGCCCATCCCCAGAGCTTTACTTTTTCATCTCTCTGGAGGATCATACTGTCGCGCACAAGCGCAGGCAGCTTTACCTGGGCAGTTCCGGCATATACAGAAAAAAGGAATAACGGGAGGATAATAAGTTGCTTCATAACGGGGATATTTACAGGCGGAATTTACCGGTTAAGTATAG
Source organism: Chitinophaga sp. OAE865 (assembly GCF_040546735.1). NCBI lineage: Bacteria > Pseudomonadati > Bacteroidota > Chitinophagia > Chitinophagales > Chitinophagaceae > Chitinophaga > Chitinophaga sp. OAE865. The sequence goes on from NZ_JBEPOF010000001.1 coordinate 3,788,091, forward strand.
TTTCAGGTGGACCAAGATATGTTTTTTTTATGTTACCAGAATCCAATACCAGTTTTTGTAAAACCACGCCGCTGTCTACCATCCAATACTTCAGTGTATGTTTGCCCGGCGCCAGTAACTGGTGCTTACTGGATCTGATAATGATGTTCTCTGCTACCCATTTGTCCCGGTTGCCTTCTTTGTTAATGCTGATGATCTGCGGCGCTTCATCATCGATGGAAACTGCATACTGCAAACCATTTTCACTGTTATGGAAATTCAATGTGGGAGAGCAGTATGCGTTGATGCTAACATCGCCTTTACTATAGGTATAGAAATCGTATTCCACACGGGGCGCATTGCCTACGGGCTGCTGTGCTGCTGCTGTAACAGGAAAGGTGGTGATGGCAGACCCGGTTCTTCCATGACCGGGAAGCACTTTCCAGCTAATACCGTTTGAGTGGACGGCCCTGGTGAAATGGGCAGCGGCAATAGATACTCCTTTTTCCCCGGCTTCATAAAAAATATTACCGGTAATACCGGCAGGAATATTTGCACGCTTAGAATCCCGTGCTTCCTGTGTTCTTCTTTCGGTGACTACATGCGGCGACAGGTATTGCACTTCCGGCATTTTTTGTTGAAGTGGCTGCTGCCAGGAGGTATAGCCAATATGTACCTGATCCATCATGTGGTTCCATTTACCATTATTCAACTGGTGATAGGCCATGGTGATCAGGGAATCTTCAAGATAAAAACGTTTTACATTATCCGCATAGGCATTGGTTCCCGGCCATTTGTTTTTATACGCTTCCCTGTTCAGGGCCACGTTATAGTACATTGCATTCAGGTTGGCAGATGCCCTCACCGGATGTAATACCAGCTGGAAGTAGGCGCTGTGGTAGGCCGCTGGCAATTGGCTGTTGATGGTTTCAGCTTTTTTCAACAGGTTGTTGTAATCATTAACAACGGCAGCCCATTCGTCAGGAAGACTATAAGTATTGGCATCCAGCAGTTCAGGCTTTCTTCTTGCATTGAAGGTTGTGTAGGCAGTAATAATGGCTGCAATGTCTTTGGCATATTTATCACCAAACTGGTCAGCGGCCCATTTTTTCGTATATCGCTGAAGGTCGGCGGGGCCAGTATTTTCCGGGTTCCATGCGTAATCAAGGAAGAAGGAGATGGGGAATTCCATCGGCTTAATATCACCTGCATTCACGATCCATATTTCCCTCGCGTTATATGCCCAGGCAAGATGCATTTGCTCCCATACCCTGGCAATGGAATTGGTGTTAATCCATTTATAGTTCCTTGGCCCGCCTACATAATCAAAATGATAATAGATGCCATAACCACCTTTGCGTTTGTTTTCACCGGGGCGTGGCAGTCTCCGGATGTTGCCCCAGTTGTCGTCGCAAAGAAGCAGGGTTACATCATCAGGCACGCGCATCCCTTTGTCGTAATAGTCCTGTACTTCTTTGTACAAAGCCCATAGCTGCGGTGTTTCGCTGGCGGGTTTACCGGTTACCTCTGTAATGATCTGTCTTTGATCAGCAACAATCCTTTCCAGCAGTGTGGTGGCTGTTTTTTCCGACATAGGCTCATCGCCATCGCCACGCATGCCTATGGTTATAATTTTTTCATTGACCGCTCTCTGCACGCCGCTGTGCCAGAATGCTTTCAACCGGGTGCTGTTACTGTCGTAGTTCCACTGCCCGGTTCCATATCTTCTCCATTCGTCGTGCGCTCTCATCATCGGTTCATGATGCGAGGTGCCTATTACAATGCCGTATTTTTCTGCGGTGGTTATATTCAGCGGGTCATCGTCATAAAACGCATTGCCCCACATTGCGGGCCAGATATAATTGCCTTTCAGCCGCAGAAGTAATTCAAATACCTTTTCGTAAAAGCGGTGATTAAAGCCGCCGAATTTTTCCCTGCTCCAGTTGGCCAGCGCCGGCGCTTCATCATTGATGAAGATACCGCGGTACTTTACTTTGGGGGCATCGGTGATGGATATATTCTTTTTAATAAAGACGGATGTTTTCTTTTTCACGGGTACATCCGCCCACCAGTACCATGGCGATACGCCCAGTTGCCCTGATAATTCAAACACGCCGTGGGCCGTTCCTCTTTTGTCGCTGCCCGTAATGATAAGCTGGTTGCCGGTGCTTTGGATCAGGTAGGCTTCCCATTTGTTTTTTATTTTTCCGGGAGATGTAATGGGTAGCGATGTTCCCGGTGATCCGATAATGATAGCAGGTGTTGCAGGAATGGAAGATACGACAGGCAGTTTCATACCGGTAACCATTTCTATATCCTGTTGTAGCCAGCTGGCGGATTGCAGCACCAGCGGATCATCAGCGGGGTCAACGCAAATAACTGCACCGGCCAGGGAAAATGATGCGTCGGACAACCGGTCGGTAATGATCGATTGTGCATAGCAACAAGTTGCCAGCATGCATGCTATGAGAGAGGATATGATCCGTTTCATAAACGACCTGTTGTTAAAAACCAATACTATTCCCGCCATCTACCGGCAGTATTGCACCTGTAATAAATTTTGCCGCATCACTGGCCAGGAAATAAGCGGCTTCACCTATATCGGCGGGTTGACCCATAGTGCCCATCGGGGTTCTGCCAAATACTTTTGCTTTTCTTTCCGGGTCGCTGTCCAGTGCTTTTGCCGTCATGTCTGAATAAATAAAACCGGGTGCAATAGCATTTACCCGTATACCTTTGGGAGAAAGCTCAACGGCCATTGCCCTGGTCATACCGTCAATTGCTGTTTTACTGGCAGAATAGGCAATCACTTTTGGAATGCCATATTGAGCTGCCATAGAGCTGATGTTAATGATGGAGCCGCTTTGCTGCTGCAGCATATGTTTTACCACTTCCCGGCTCATTGAAAAAACGGCGCTGAGATTGGTAAGGATCACCTGCTGAAATTCTTCGTCTGTAACGTCGGTGAAATCTTTTTTCATATTAGTGCCGGCATTGTTCACCAGTATATTGATAGGGCCGTGGCGGTCAGTTACTGTTTGAACAAAGCCGGGAATGGCAGCGAGATCGGTGACATCGCATGGGATGGCATGGCACAGTTCTCCCAGTTGTTGTTGGGCTGTATCCAGCCGTTCCTGGTTTCTTCCGGCAATAACTACCCGGATACCCTGTTGTACAAATTTCCCGGCAATGGCCAGCCCGATTCCCGAGCCTCCGCCCGTTACAATAGCTAATTTTCTTTTTGTTGCAGTCATCTTCCTACGTCAGTTTAATATACGGTAGCTAAATTCCCGGAGCAAACGGGAACCGCAGCTGTTTATAATATTCAAGTGTTTTATCTGGCCGTTCATATTGTGGAGGGATGGGTATTTTGCTGATGGACTGAAAATACAGCACACAGGCATTCCTCCACCAGATAGCTTCTTCATGTTGTATTTTCAGCAGCATGCTTACCTGTTCAAATCGTTGCCTGTCTATATACGGCTGCAGTGTTTTCCACGTATCCTGCATTTTGCCTGCCCGTTCAGCGCCTTTGTAGTATTGATAACAGAGCTCTTCCCATAAGGTGCGCCCGTTTTTTACCTTAAAATTCCACGGTACATGATGAAACCACAACAGGTATTTTTCATCGCAGGTGCTGCTGTCTTCCCATTGTTTTCGTGCATCCGGAAAGTACTGGGCCAGGGCGTTACTGCCTGTTATTGTACGGTTAAATCCTATACCAAGGCTATCTGCTTTATGATAATAAACAGGGTTCCATTCCGGGCGGCGCTGGTCGTTTACCCAGGGTGCGGGCCCGTAATGGTGGCTGGTACCCATGATGTGATGCAAGCCAATGGGATTGGAATATTGTACAATGATGTCGCGGCTTTCCAGCATTAAAGCAGTTGCCGCTTTCAGAAAGTCCGTATTATCTGAAAATGTCATGCGCAGCCATTCATCTGCAAGTTGTTCACTGCTAAGGGTATGGTCCCATGCGAGGCGTCCCAGGGCATACCAGTTGGCTTGTGCAAACGGATGCCCGCACCAGTTAATGTCATTACCAATATTGGCTACCCCGGCCATGCCACTGAGGGAATGTTTTTCCAGGCTGCCATCTATCACTTTGGCTACGGTGCTGCCTTTCCCTTTGCTGTAGGTATCGCTGTTGAGGGTTTCTTTGAATAGGGGTGCAAGGAAAACAAGGCTTGTTCCCTGCCCCAGGTATTCCTGTGTTACCTGGAACTCCATCATCAGTGGTGTTTTGGGCATGGCGCCAAACAGCGGATGAAAAGGTTCCCGGGGCATAAAGTCGATAGCCCCGTTTTTTACCTGTACCATTACATTGGGTCTGAACTGCCCATCGAGCGGAGCAAAGTCGTCATAAGCCTGCTTATGCCGGTCTGCAGGGTTGTTGTGGCTGTACACAAATGCGCGCCATATTACGATGCCTTTAAATGGGGCAATGGCATCTGCCAGCATATTGGCGCCATCTGCATGGGTGCGTTTATAATCCTGCGGACCGGGTTGTCCTTCACTGTTGGCCTTTACAAGGAATCCGCCGAAGTCGGGGATACGGGCATATATTTCCTTTACTTTTTCCTTCCACCATCGTAGTACATTTTCATCCAGCGGGTCTGCTGTTTTTAAGCACCCGATTTCAATAGGGGCGCTGAACCTGGCGGTGAGATATATTTTGATACCGTAAGGTCTGAATACACCCGCCAGGGCTTTTACTTTTTCGAGATAGGCAGGAGTGAGGAAAAGGGCATTGGCGTTTACGTTAGTGATCACCACGCCATTGATGCCAATGGATGCATTGGCCCTGGCGTAATCGATATAACGCTGATCAATATACGTAGGAAGCGTATGCCAGTTCCAGACAGAAAACCCTGCGTAGCCTCTTTCCACCGTTCTGTCGGCATTGTCCCAGTGATTGAGCATGCGTAAACGGATCCTTGGTGCAGAGATGATATGCAGCTGCCGGATGGGTTGGGAGGTTTGCAGGAGACGCAGGAAATGAAAAGCGCCATAAAGCACGCCTTGTTCGGTATTGCCGCTGATAAGCGTACAGGCTTTACCGTTAATTGTTTTCGAAACGATAACGAATCCTTCTTCGCCGGCATCTTTCAGCAGGGTTGTTATATCTGCCTGGCCGATCAGCGGGGAGGAGCGGGGAGTGCCTGCAATGATGGCGCCGTTACAGGGGATAGCGGTATTGGTATCTATTTTAGTTTGAAGTAAGCCCGACAGACCAGCAAACAATTCTTCCTTTACAATTTTCATCGTTGCTGAGGAGTTGCCTGCAATAATGGTAGTAATATTTCCCCGGTAAGATGTGAGCAGTGTTTTATTGCTGACCGGTTTATATCTCAGCCAGAGATCATACCCGTTTTCTCCTTTGGTTATAAAGAAGCAGCATAAGTATAAAATCAATAACGTGGTCTTTTTCATGTGTTTTATACACTTTTTACGCAATCGGTTGCGTAAATATCTCAAAAAAAATCTTATCCCCGCAATTTCTTTTTCAGGGAAGAGGCCCTGATCACCATTTCCGCGCGTAGCGTAATGGCATCGGTGGTATACAGGTTGCTGATCCCTTTAAGATGGTTAATTAAATAGGTAGCGGCGGTATTGCCGATGCTGTCGCCGGAATAGTCTATGCTGGTAAGGTTAGGCTCAATCACCCGGCTGATGGGATCATTGTTGAAGCCGGCAAAGGCAATATCTTCCGGGATACGGAGCCCGGCTGCCTTGAGGGCAAGCATGCAATACACGGCAGCGGTATCATTGGCAGAGAAAACGGCGTCGGGCCGTTCGCCCGGGGGCAGGTCCAGGATATACCTGGCGGCTTCAGTTCCGGCCTGTTCGGAAAGGGTGCTTGTCAGGTATAGCTTTTTGGAAACCGGCAGGTGATGGTCGCGCAGGGCCTGGCGGTAGCCGTTCAGCCGCTCCTGGTATACATTCCGCAACAGGTTGCCGCCCAGGTGCATGATCCTTTTACATCCCTGCTCTGCCAGGTGCCTGGTAATATTATAGGCAGCCTCATAATTATTGATGCCTACGGAAGTGCTTTCCTCGTGCGGGTAAATACGGTCAAAGAAAACAACGGGGATCTTCCGCTTGAAAAACGGCTCCAGGTGGTGGATGTCTGTGGTATTATAGGAGAGTGAAATGAGGAGCCCGTCCACTCTTTTATTAAACATGGTGGCCGCATTGCGCTTTTCTTTCTCCACATCTTCGAGCGATTGCGCAATAATAAGGTTGTAACCATGCCTGTTGGCGGCATTTTCCATGCCGGCCAGTACAGACGACATGAAATGGCTGTTAAGCCGTGGCACCAGCACGCCCAGGGTATGGGTATGCCTGCTTCTTAAACTGCTGGCGAATGTATTGGATTGGTAACCAAGCGTTTTGGCGGCTTCAGTGATCTTTTTCCGGGTGTTTTTGCTGATCATGGGATTGTTTTTCAATCCCCTGCTTACAGTGGCAGCCGAAACATTCAGGTATCTGGCTATATCATATATCGTTACCTCCCGGTCTTCAGACATTTTAGTGCAGCTTGTCCATCAAAGGAAATGAACTTTTTTTGAATAAACAAATGCAATCGGTTACGTAGCTCCTGATTTTTCCTATATTCGTTTCCCGGGGCAAACTATTAACCCGCCGATTCAATCAATGAATGCTATTGCGGTATGGATGTAACATTCATCTCTCTCAAAAAAATAAATATTTTATGTTAATGCATGAAACCATGCGCTGGTTCGGGCCGCATGATATTGTTAGTTTGAAAAACATCCGGCAGTCGGGTTGCGGTGGCGTTGTTACCGCATTACATCATATCCCTGTTGGCGACGTATGGCCGGTAGCAGAAATTCAGCAACGGAAAGCCCTGATTGAAGCAGAAAGTATGAGCTGGACGGTAGTGGAAAGTTTGCCTGTTAGTGAGAACATCAAACGGCAAAGCGGGAACTATCTGGCGCATATCGATAATTATAAGCAAAGCCTGCGAAACCTTGCTGCATGCGGGCTGAAGGTGATCACTTATAATTTTATGCCTGTGCTGGACTGGGTACGTACAGACATTAGTTATACCCTGCCTGCGGGGAGCAAGGCCCTTTATTTTGAGCGCGCCGCTTTTGTGGCGTTTGATCTTTTTATGCTGAAAAGAGAGAACGCTGCAAAAGATTACACTGCCGCCGAAATTGCAGCGGCAGAACAATGGCTGCATACGCATACCGAAGAGCAAAAACATAAGGTATTCCAGAATGCTTTATTAGGTTTGCCGGGTAGCACCGGGCGATTTACACCGGAAGAAATTTTAGCCGCACTGCAAACCTACAGGGACATTGATGCATCGAAGCTAAGGGAACACTTATTTTATTTTTTGGGAGAAGTAGTACCGGTGGCGGAAGCACAGGGCCTGAAACTGGCCATACACCCGGATGATCCGCCTTACCCGGTGCTGGGATTACCACGTGTGGTGAGCACGGAAGAGGATCTGCAAAACATCGTCAACGCAGTGCCTTCGCCTGCCAACGGCTTGTGTTATTGCACGGGATCACTGGGGGTAAGGCCGGGTAACGATCTTACAGGGATCATCCGGCGATTGGGAGCGCATATCCATTTTCTTCACCTGCGTAATACCCGCCGGGATGCTGCCGGGAACTTTTTTGAAGCAGATCATTTAGATGGTGATGCAGACATGGTAGCTATTGTTCGGCAGTTGTTACTGCTGATGAAACAACGGGACGTTTCTTTACCGGTACGGCCGGATCATGGTCACCAGATGCTCGACGACCTGGATAAGACCACTTACCCGGGTTATTCATGTATAGGAAGATTGAAGGGGCTTGCGGAGCTTCGCGGGTTGCAGGTAGGGTTGGCCAGTTTGTTGCAGGCCTGAAATAATTTTTAGTATCCGCAATCTGATACACCGGTGTTCCCGTGGCTTTTACCTTCCCCGGGAGGCGTTTTACCGGATAATACTTGCGCGGTGCATGCACCGGCCTGTAATTTCGTCGTAAAAAAAACGATGGAAAACCCACATAGCAAAATCAGCCCTACCGCGAAAATTGCCGCTTACTGGAAGTCGTTATCGGATATTCCTTTCTCAAAGGAAATTGCTGTTGCCCTGCAGGCAGAGCAAACCGCGGAGCAGTCGCTCGGCAATAATATAGCCGCCATGACCACCTTCTCTCCTTTAATACTGGAAGCAAGATATAAGGCCATTGATGCCGCTATTATGAAAAGCGGGGCACAGCATATCATCGAACTGGCCTGTGGCTTATCGCCCCGTGGCTTGCAGCTCGCAGCGGCAGGGATTGAATATATAGGAACAGATCTACCGGAAATACTTGCAGAAAGCCAGCCTGTTATCAACAGCATAGGGTGGCGACAGGGATTGCCCATGCAACGTATTCATTTCCATGCAGCCAATGTATTGGATAAGGCGCAGCTTGAAAATGCTGCCGGGCATTTCCAGGGAAAAACATTTGATATCTGTAACGAAGGCCTGCTGATGTATTTAAATACTTCAGAGAAAAAGATCATGGCGGAGAATATACGGGCTTTGCTTAAAACTTCCGGTGGTTGCTGGATCACTACGGATATAATGTTTTCAGATATACGGAAGCAATTATTTGCCGCACTAACCGGCAGCCGCAAAGAACTGTATACTTCTGTGCTGGGCAACATTTCAGAACAGGTAGGAAGAAATATTACGGCAAATGATTTTGCAGATGAAGCTGCTGCTATGTCTTTTTATGAAGCTGCTGGTTTTAACATTGAAAAAATCCCGTTTTATGATAGCAGCTACCCGCTTTCCACACTGTATCTGGTGCCTGACGAAGTACAGGAATGGGCACTGGGGATTTTAACAGAGGCAAATACCTGGATACTTCAACCCATGGAACAGGTATAAGCAAGCACTCTTGTAAGGAGCGCCTGCTGTGTAAGTATGATGCAAACAGATAATAAAGAAATCACCATTACCGTGGAACCTACCAGGCCTGGAGGCATCAGCAATGAAAAACAGCCGGCTCTTGTTTTGAGCCGGCTGTTTTTTTTATAAGCTCACCCTGTTAAAGAAATTAATACTTAATGAACCAGATACTATTTTCAGGCGTACCGTGTGAAGCCCATTCGCAGGAAAGGAAAGTGTGCCTGCGTCTATGAGTGACCAGGCGCCGTTGCCGGTAACCGGCATGCTGATCACCGGCAGATCCACACCATCAACACTGAAGCGGATAGACGCCGCCTGGTTGGAAGAGTAGCGCACTTCGAACTTGCTGTTGCCGGCGCTGAAGGGAAGCTCTCTCCATTCCAGCCATTCATTGGCCTGTGTGTTGTTCACATGCCATCCGCCGTAGGTATCGCCATTCTTCACGATGTCCAGGTCGCCATCGCGGAAAGTACCGCCGCTGTTGCCGCTGCTAAGGTCATTGTAAAAATCGCATCCTTCCGCTTCCACTTTCAGTGTAGCAGGATATGGGTCGTTGCTGAAGCGCCGCAGGATATTGATACGTTGATTGGGATAATCATAATAAGTAACATCTTTGCTCCTGAAAATAGCGGCATTCTCTGCGCAGTCGGTGAAGCCTTCCAGTAAGGTAAACAGGGCGCCGGCTCCCCAGGTGTTGGTGAGCGTGTTGATCCAGGTTTGCCCGTGGTTGGCATCGATGAACATATTGGTAGTGCCTTGCACTACGCGGAAGCCCGGCACGCCGGAGCCTACTTTTACACCGTTGAAAGTATACAGCGTAGAGGGGTTGGTCATGTTAAACCAGTTATGCACGGCATCCGTTACCGTTGGGTCGTTCACGGCAGGGTCTCTGTCGATCCACGATTTTTCAATGACCAGGTAGGGATTTTGTCCGAAGGTAGCGTTGAACTGGGCGCGTATATATTGCAGGATCTTCTTCAGGTTACCGTTACCGGAATTAATAGCCCAGCTGGGATGCACGGCCCAGAAAAACACCACCGGCCTGCCGTTATACTTAAAGCGTTTGGCGTCTGGTATATTCTGGTAGGCGGTTTTGATATTGTAGGTCCAGATGTACTTATAATTGGCAGTATCGCCGCAGTCGAAAGGAGTGGAGGTCGTATAGCCCAGCCCGTTATCCACATTCCTGTTGGCGCACCAGGATGAGGGGCAGTCATCAAATACGGCGATGGTGAATTTACCGGTTACACCCCTGCGGTCCATGGCTTGCGTGAGCTTTGTCAGCTTACGCGGATCACCATGGTCAACGGTAGGCACATTGGGACTGTAGCCACGGCAATTGGCGGCGAAGAAGTCCTGCCCGCTGAAGGCAAATTCTTCCACCAGGTTATCCCACCAGTCGTCTTCGCTGGCAGATGATTTATACAGGGGCAGGTTGTAAAGGATGTTACCTGCAGGTGTGGGATTGGGGCCTCCTCCTGAACGGATGGTGTTATTGAAGCCAACTACGGAGCCAATGAATTGGGTGGCCGCCAGGGTGCTCGCGGAGGCCGACAACGTTTTGTCGCCTGGAACAGCTTCCGGTTCCAGTGCTTTCTTTGAGCAGGATGATATGCTCACTACAGTGATCAGTGCACTAACAAATAACAGGTGTTTCATAATCTGAAGTTTTATAAGATGGTAAATGAGGCATTGAAAGAAGAATGCCCATTAACGTGGAAAGAGGGGCGCAGCATTAGTGATGCTGCTGCCTCATGGCGGGTGATAATAATTCATACCGTGGGTTTTAATGAAGAAAAGGTGAAGGTAGAAGCACCTGCTTAACAAAAGGCTTAACAAGTGCATTAATAACGTGGAAGACACTACGAAAAAATGGGCGCTTGCTGTTTTCGGAGCTTTTCCGTATCATTACGTCTATAACGATAACCCGGTTAACCCAGTTTAACGGAAACAAGCTGCATCTTAAAAGAACGGACTCATGGACACTCATGCTTTTGCACTGACGGCAGATGGTAAGGATTATTTCCAGGCAGGTGATTTTATTGCTGATACCCGGTGGGGGCAGGGGAGCGATTGGTTTCTATTCGTGGCATTCCAATCAATACCTGTTCAGGGGCGTTTCAAAGCCATTGCCGGATGACGAAGAACTGATGGGGAGCCTGTATGAAGCTTTCGAGGATTTTCAGTGGGGCGATGCCGGCGACCTGTTTTTTGTGATACGCAAAAGCGATCTTGCGAAGAAGGACTTCCGCAAAGTGTATGTAACCCTGGAGAGCAGTTAAATTATTTAACGAAAGATATAATTGTCATGAGAGAAAAACTGGTTTCATTCTGGCAACGTTTTGGCCCGCCCCTGGAAGCGGTGGGGCTGATACTTTTACTCATTGCAAATACCTACATGAAAGATTCGATGGCTTTCAGGGTGGTAGCGATCCTTTATTGGCTGATTTGCCTGCTGCTTTACAGCATCACTGAGCCCAACTACCGTAGTATAAGGTTCTGGGTGTTCCTTGTACTGGGATTGCTGCTGGTAATCAACCAGCTGCCTCAATTTACGGGCGTGATGAATTAGCTGCCCGTTTCAGGCTTTTCTTTTTATCTGTATAACGACAGCGTATCCACACAGTAAGCGGTGTTATGGAACCGGACGACCCTTGTGCCAATACCGGACATTTTTTTTCCAAAAATATGTATATCCCAATGATTAACAATCATAAAATACCTGGCATTATTGTGGGGCGCGTCATCTGACCAAAGTCGCTATTTATGCTGAAAAACTATTTCAGGGTTGCCTGGAGAAACCTGGCTAAAAGTAAGATCTTTTCTTTCATCAATATCTTTGGTCTTGCCACAGGTATAGCAGTGGCTATGCTCATTGGCCTGTGGATCTATGATGAGGTTTCCGTTAATACGCATCATAAGCATTACAGCACGCTGTACCAGGTGATCATGCATCAAACTACTGACGGGGTAAGGCATACCAACCGTGGAATGCCTTTATCCATGGGAGATGAGCTGAAAGCCAGGTTTGCCGAATTTGAAGGGGTAGCCATGTGCGACTGGGGAGGAAGGCATTCTTTATCCTATGGCGATAAGAGGTTCAGTAAGGAGGGCTATTTCATAGGTGAGGAAGCCATTGATATGTTTTCATTTAAGGTGTTGAATGGTGATAGCCACCCCTTACATGATCCATACTCCATTGTGCTCACAGAAGAAACGGCGCATACGCTTTTCGGGAAGGAGAACCCTGTGGGTAAAATAGTGAAGCTGGACAATGCCTATGACCTGAAAGTGACCGCCGTTGTTGCCGGGCAGCCCAAAAATGCTACCCTTGTTTTTGACCTGTTACTTCCCTGGCAGCTACAGGAGAATATCTATCCGAATATCAAAACTTACAAAGACAATTGGGGAAATTACTCCTGGCGTACGTTTGTGCAGCTGAACGATCATGCCGATCCCGGCACCGTAAATGCCAAAATAAAGAATGTAATACTGGATCATTTCCCCGGCGACCAGCTGGTGATCAACTCAAAGCCGGAAGTGGCGATGTTTCCTATGTCAAAATGGAGATTATACGCCGATTTTGAAAATGGGGTGAACACCGGCGGTTTCATTAAATACATCAGGATGTTTGGAGCGCTGGGCCTGATCGTATTGATAATTGCCTGTATTAATTTTATGAACCTGAGCACAGCCCGGTCTGAAAAGAGGTCACGGGAAGTAGGTATCCGTAAGGCCGTAGGCAGTTTACGGAAACAACTGATGGGGCAATTCCTGATTGAATCGCTGTTTATTTCGGTGTTGGCCTTTTTTATGGCCCTGGGCATTACGGCTATTGCTTTACCTTATTTCAACAGGCTTACCGAAAAAACGATGAGCTTGCAGATCACCAATCCCTATTTCTGGGGGATTATGATAGTGTTTACCGTATTAACCGGGTTGCTGGCAGGCAGCTATCCTGCCTTTTACCTGTCGTCATTTAACCCGGTAAAAGTGCTGAAAGGAACGCACCGCGTTGGACCGGGCGGCGCCCTGCCACGGAAAATACTGGTGGTGACCCAGTTTGCCTGTTCTGTGGTCCTGATGATTGGCACCATTATCGTTTACCAGCAAATTCAGTACGGAAAGAACCGCCCGGTCGGCTTTAATAAGTATGGGTTAATTTCCATCAATTACTCTGATGATATCAAGAGGAATTTTGATCCTTTACAACAGGAGCTGTTAAATTCCGGCGCCGTGATTTCCGTTTGTAAAACCAATTCGCCTCCTACCGAAGTCTGGGCAAGACAAAGCGGTTGGGAATGGAAGGGGAGCCAGCAGAATGACAAGCTGATCTCTTTCCCAACCATTGCTACCGAGTATGACTATACGAAAACACTGGGCATTCAAATGAAAGAAGGCCGGGATTTTTCGAGGGATTTTGCTACCGACTCAAGTGGCGTGTTGTTAAACGAGGCGGCTGTAAAGCGAATAGGGCTGAAGAACCCTGTAGGGGAGGTATTGAAATGGAATGGAGAGAACCGGACCGTGACTGGCGTGGTGCCTGATATGCAGATGGAATCCCCTTTTCAACAGGTTTCCCCCTTAATGATCGTGTTCTTTAAAGGCTGGGTGAACCAGCTTTGCATCCGTATAAACCCCGGTATGCCGGTATCTGAAGCCATTAGCCGCATGAAGCCGGTGTTTGATAAGTATAATCCTTCCTTTCCTTTTGAATACAAGTTCGCAGACGAGGAGTATGCCAGGAAATTCAACTATGAAGAGCTGGTGGGAAGCTTAGCTGCCATCATTGCAGTATTAGCTATTATTATTTCCTGCCTGGGTCTTTTTGGCCTGGCTACTTTTATGGCAGAACAACGGACAAAGGAAATCGGTATCCGCAAAGTGCTTGGGGCCAGTGTAACAAACCTGTGGCAGATGCTTTCAGGAGATTTCGTGGTATTGGTGTTAACAGGATGCGCCATTGCCATACCTATTGCATTTTATGTCATGGATAACTGGCTAAAGCAGTATGAGTATAAAATTCATATTGGTGTATGGGTATTTATACTGGTGATGGCGTTATCTGTAGTGGTTACCCTGCTTACAGTGAGCTTCCAGGCAATAAAGGCCGCTATAGCCAATCCTGTAAAAAGTTTGAGAACGGAATAGCAGTTATATCCCCTGCGGTTTTCTTCATAGTGATGGGGCCGGCGTTTTTCCAACCCGTTATGTTGTACTTATTTACAACAGGTCTTTTTCTGTATCACGATAAATACGTTTTACGGTATTGGCTGGGCGTTTGCAGCTTTACTTCCTTGAATTGTTTACTGAAATGCGCCCAGCTTTTATAACCGCTTTCATAGCAGATATCCAGTATTGGCTGGGTAGTGGAGGTAAGTAGTTTACAGGCGTGGCTGATCCGTAAATCTCTCAGGAAATCAAAATATGTTTTCTTGATATTTTTTTTGAAGAAGCGGCAGAAGTTGGGCACGCTCATATTGGCGATAGCCGCTACCTCTTCCAGGGTTACTTTCTCCAGGTAATGTTTAAAAGAGAAATCAATAATTCTTTCGATGACCGGGTTCACTACATTGCCGGTGTCGTTAAAGTCTTCCGACAGGGTTTTATATTGCGTGGAATGGCCTATTTTATGCAGGCATTGCAGTAACAGGATGAGTTTATCAAATCCTTTTTCACGGTACATCAGCTGCATACTTTCGGACACTTCCTTTTTCAGCGCCTTCCCCAGTTGTATACCGTTGTTCTTTTGCAACAGGGATTGTATCGTTTTCATTTCTGTCATTTGTAACAATCCCTCCCCCCAGCAGTCGGCCGTGAAGTGTATCACCAGGGCGGCCCCTTTCATCTGCGGATGGCTTTTCCTGAACCAATGCGGAAGATTACCTGCCATGAAGAACACATCGTTCACTTTATAATCGCATACATAGTCCCCGATCATGGCAGTTCCATGTCCTTTTAATATCAGGATCAATTCATATTCGGGATGTTTGTGCCAGCTGGTTTCGAACTGCGGTGTTTCATAAATGCGGCAGGCAAAACTCTGGCTTGAATCATTGGTGATTTTTTGAAGAATCGTTTTCATACATGCCCTAAGATAAGCCATCTTATCATTTAAATGGATGAATATGTCGAAATATTGATAAGATAGCATATTTTCTTTCAAAAATAGCGGTTGAATACTTTTTAAAATCAGGCAATATTTGCTTATCAAAAACACGATATGAAAACAGTTACAGGAGAGAAAACATTCTTCGCAGGAATTCCGGCTATTCAATTTGAAGGTCCAAAGACAGATAACCCATTGGCTTACCGCTGGTATGATGAGACCCGGGTAGTAGCCGGCAAAACAATGAAAGAGTGGTTGCGTTTCGCTGTTGCTTACTGGCACTCTTTTAATGGAACAGGCGCAGATCCTTTTGGAGAAGCAACGCATCTTTTTGAATGGGATAAGAACACAGATCCTGTTGCCAGGGCGAAAGATAAGGCTGATGCCGCTTTTGAGCTCATTACCAAACTTAATCTCCCTTACTATTGCTTCCACGATGTGGATGTAGTGGATTATACAAACGATATCGAGGAGAATGAAAAGCGCCTGCAAACGCTTACACAGTACCTGAAACAGAAGCAGGAAGAGAGCGGAGTGAAGTTGTTATGGGGAACCGCAAACCTGTTCAGTCACCGCCGGTATATGAACGGTGCGGCCACCAACCCCGACTTCCATGTACTGAGCCATGCAGCAGCACAGGTAAAGGCTGCACTTGATGCTACCATTGCGTTAGGTGGAGAGAACTACGTTTTCTGGGGCGGCCGTGAAGGCTATATGAGCCTGTTAAATACAAACATGAAAAAGGAAAAGGAGCACCTGGCCAGGTTCCTGCAGGCATCAAGGGATTATGCCCGCAAGAATGGGTTTAAAGGTACTTTCTTTATTGAGCCTAAGCCTTGTGAGCCTACCAAGCACCAGTATGATTATGATGCAGAAACAGTGATCGGCTTCCTTCGCCAGTACGACCTGCTGAACGATTTTAAGCTTAATCTTGAAGTGAACCACGCTACACTGGCGGGCCATACCTTCCAGCATGAATTGCAGGTAGCAATAGATGCCGGCTTACTGGGAAGCATTGACGCCAACAGGGGCGATTACCAGAATGGATGGGATACAGACCAGTTCCCTACCAATCTCAATGAACTTACAGAAGCGATGCTGATTATCCTTGAAGGCGGCGGCTTTAAAGGAGGCGGTATCAATTTCGATGCAAAGATCAGGAGAAACTCTACCGATCCTGCTGATATATTCTATGCACACATCGGAGGGGTAGACAGCTTTGCCCGTGCCCTGATCACCGCTGATGCGATCCTTGAGAAAAGTGATTACAAAAAATTACGCCAGGAGCGTTATGCTTCTTTTGATGCAGCCACTGCAAAGGCATTTGAAGCAGGCCAGGCCAGCCTGGAAGACCTGCGCGCTTTTGCTGTTGCCAACGGAGAGCCGGCAGTGAGAAGCGGAAGACAGGAATACCTGGAGAATATCATTAATAACTATTTGTAGCATTTTAAGCATTCCCGTTATGGCCCTCGTGGCTATTACTCCCACCTGCTCTCATAAGAGCGGGTGGGATTTTTTTTTAGACCTTTAGTGTCATTCCATGCGGCAATAGCGGAAGACTGTGCAGTTTCACCCCGGTAACATCTGCTATTGCGTTGCGGATAGCGGGGGCCACGCCAACGATCGGCGCTTCGCCTGCCCCGGAGGAGGGAAGATCCTTCCTGTTGAGCAGCAGGATGTCCAGTTCGGGAATATCCCCAAACCGCGGCACCCGGTAGCTGGAAAGGGATGGATTTAAAATACGCCCGTCTTTAAAATCGACCGCTTCAAACAGGGCGCCTCCAAGTCCCTGCAATACGCAACCCATTACCTGGTTTTCCAGGTGCAGGGGATTTACAATGGCGCCGCATTCAAAAGCTACCACCAGCCGGAGCACCTGCAACTGCCCGTTGGATTTATTATAAGCTACTTCCGCACAGGTGGCCACATAGGCATTTTTCACAAATGCGCAGGCTATACCGTAACCACGACCGGTTTCCTTCTGCCGCCTCCAGCCGAATTTGGATGCTGCGGCCTCCAGTACCTGTTTTAACCGTTCATCTTTTAAATTGTTAAGCCGGAACTGAAGCGGGTCCTGTTTTACCTGGCGGGCCAGGTCGTCTATCACGCTTTCAATGGAGAACACGTTGGCCGTAGCTGCAAGTCCGCGGTAGGAGCCCTGTTTCAGCGGTGTGTCGGATGGATGGTATTGAATATGCCGTTGCGCCACTTCATATGGCACTTCGATGCCTGCACCGCCGGAGTTGTAGTTATGAAACTCCCAGGAAGTAAGCAATCCTTCTTTACCGGCGCCGGCGTTTACTTCAATGAGCCCGCCCGGTCTGAAGTAAGCCCATTTGAATTCTTCTTCACGCGTCCACAATACTTTTACCGGCTTACCCGTGGCCCTGGCCAGTCTTGCTGCTTCCACCGCCGCTTCCCCGCTGTGTTTTCCACCGTAGGCGGAGCCGGTGTCCGGCATCATCACCCGGATATTATTTTTCGGGATGGAGAATACTTCCGCCAGCTCTTCCTGTACTCCGAAAGGGCGCTGGGTGCCGGTCCATACCGTTAGCTTTTTATTTTCCCATACCGCCAGCGCTGCCCGCGGCTCCAGCGGAACATGGGCGATATACTGCACTTCAAAATGTTGTTGTACCTGTATGGGGGCTGCCTGCCAGGCCGCTCTAACGGCTTCCGGAGCGCCCTTTTCCCTGTTTTCTGAATGCGTTTTCAGGTACGTGAAAATTTCTGCCCTGGAAGGCTGAGGGGTGGTTTTCCAGCGGGCCTCTATCCTTGCCAGCGCATTGGCGGCTGTTTGAGGATCAGGGGCGGTTACACCGATGAAATTATCTTCCCTGACAACAGTTACGCCGGAAGAGATCTTTGCGTTCCCTGTATCCGCTGAAAGCAGCGATGCACCGTAGGAGGGAGGGCGGAGTATTTTCCCGTATACCATACCCGGCAGGGTCATGTCTGATACGTATTTATGTTTCCCGGAAACAAAACTTTTCGCATTCACCTTTGCTACCGCTGTGCCGGCGGTGCTCCATTTATCCGCGGGTGTGAGCTGTACCTGGTCATTTACCGGCAGCAGTATTTTCTGTCCTTTTGTGAGATCGCCGAAGCTAACTGTTTTACCCGAGGGGTTGTGGATGACCTGGCCATTTTTTACTTCTATAGTTTGTTTGCCAACGTTCCATTGCCTGGCTGCCATGTTTGCCAGCTCTTCTCTCAGGGAGGCGGCTGCCTTCCGCAGCTTCGGCCCCATTGCAGGCGTAGTAAGGCTTCCATAGGTACCGTGGTCGTAAGGCGTAAGCAGGGTATCGCCCATGATCAATTCGATGCTGCTAACGGGAAGGGAGAGTTCCTCCGCCACTGCCTGCGATAAAGAAGTGCGGATGTTCTGGCCTACTTCCACTTTCCCGGTGTAAACGGTGACCGTTCCGTTTTCCAGGATATGGATCCATGCGGCAATAGTATCATCACCGGGAGGAAAGAGGCCCGGTTGTTTTGACAATGCGTTCAGCTCCGTATAGGTAAGGGCCACCGCAATGCCGCCGCCCAGCAGTTTCAGGAAATTCCGCCTGTTGATCCCTTCAACGGGAGCTTCTTTTGTGCCTGAATTTTTCATTACCTGTGGTTTTAAGTTAAGCTTTGCTGACTGCCTTTATGATCCGTGGGTAAACGCAGCAGCGGCAAATATTTCCCTGCATGGCTTCTATGATCTCCTGCCTGGTGGGCCTGGGATTTTTTGTTTTTAAAGCAACTGCTGAGATGATCATGCCGGAGCAGCAGTAGCCGCATTGAAACGCATCTTCATCAAGAAACGCCTGTTGTACGGGATGCAGCTGCCCTTCTTTTTCCAGTCCTTCTATGGTGATCACAAATTTATCCTGTACGCTGGCCAGCGGTGTAATACAGGAAGGCGTAGCATGACCATCGATCAGCACCCTGCATGCGCCGCAGGCGCCTTCACCGCAGCCGTATTTACTACCGGTGAGCTGTAGATTTACTCTTAAAGCATCAAGAAGGGAGGTGTTAGCCGGCACATCCAGGGTATAATCCGTGCCGTTTACATTGATCTTCATAAGAGACGATTTATAATGATGAGAAAACCGTTGCTATCGGGTAAATCAAACTTAATTTAATCATAATAAGGTACTTCTGCAAGCCCGGTACCTAAAGGATAAGAAATGTTGAAAATACACTTATTTATTTTTATCTTACCGTGATTCAACATACGTATAAATTCCATGTCTACACTCTCTCAAATACTTGAGCATAAGATCATTGCCATCGTGCGTGGTGTGCAGCCGGAATATGTGTTAAGGCTGGCAGAGGCCATGTATGCAGGTGGTATCCGCCTGCTGGAGGTGACTATGAATTCAGCTGATCCGCTGACCGTTATCAGAGAAGTATCTGCCAGGATGGGCGATAAAATGATCATAGGCGCTGGCACTGTGCTGGATGCCGCTACGGCCCGTGAAGCAGCTGCTGCGGGGGCCCGTTTTATCCTTTCTCCCGTGCTGGAACCGGAGGTGATCACAACAGCCCGCGGGCTTGGCCTGGTGAGCATTCCGGGCGCTTATACCGCCACTGAAATTTATGCAGCCTATAAACAGGGAGCAGATATGATCAAGGTTTTCCCGGCTACTTCTGCCTCATATATCAAAGATATTACAGCGCCCCTGCCCAAAATGCACCTGCTGCCAACCGGTGGTATCACACCGGAGAACATCAGGGATTTCCAGCAGGCTGGCGCCGCCGGTTTTGGTATTGGCAGCGCGCTGGTGAATGCAAAGGCCGCCATTACGCCGGAATACCTGCAGCAACTGACGGAAAAATCGAGGCAGTTTATCCGCGCCATTCAATCCTGAAAAAGCAATATAACGTTATGAAGATAAGAAGCTATGAATTGTTCCAGGTGCCGCCCCGCTGGCTGTTCCTGAAAATAGAAACGGACGAAGGTATTATTGGCTGGGGCGAACCGGTGATTGAAGGCAAAGCCGCTACGGTTAAAACTGCAGTGGATGAACTGATGGAATACCTGATTGGTAAAGACCCTATGCATATTGAAGATCACTGGAACGTGATGTATCGTGCCGGCTTTTACCGCGGAGGGCCTATCCTGATGAGCGCCATTGCGGGCATCGACCAGGCGCTGTGGGACATCAAGGGAAAATACTACAACGCGCCCGTTTACCAGTTGATGGGAGGCAGGGCGCGTGACAAAATGAAGGTTTATTCCTGGATTGGCGGCGACCGCCCTGCAGAAGTGGGAGCTGCTGCCCGTAAGATGGCAGAACAGGGTTTCCTGGCTGTGAAAATGAATGCTACCGAGGAACTGCAGTATATAGACAGCTATGAAAAGATAGATGCTGCTATACAACGTATTGCCGCAGTGCGCGAAGCGGGTGGCCCCGGTATGGGTATCGGCATCGATTTTCACGGCAGGGTACACAAGCCTATGGCCAAAATACTGGCCAAAGAGCTGGAGCCTTTCCGCCCGATGTTTATTGAAGAACCGGTGCTGCCGGAAAATAATGAAGACCTGCGGGAAATAGCGCAACATGTAGCTATCCCCATTGCCACCGGTGAGCGTATGTTCTCCAAATGGCAATTTAAAACACTGCTGAAAGAAGGATACGCAGATATTATTCAGCCTGATGTTTCACATGCCGGCGGTATTACCGAGTGCAAGAAAATTATTTCCATGGCGGAAGCCTTTGATGTGGCGGCCGCC
Organism: Chitinophaga sp. OAE865; assembly: GCF_040546735.1. Lineage (NCBI taxonomy): Bacteria > Pseudomonadati > Bacteroidota > Chitinophagia > Chitinophagales > Chitinophagaceae > Chitinophaga > Chitinophaga sp. OAE865. The sequence continues at coordinate 3,808,827 of NZ_JBEPOF010000001.1, forward strand.
CCGCATTGTCCGCTGGGACCTATTGCACTGGCCGCCTGTTTGCAGGTAGATGCTACCTGTCATAATGCTTTTATACAGGAGCAAAGCCTGGGTATTCACTACAACCAGGGTAGCGACCTGCTGGATTACCTGGTTGACAAAACCGTGTTCCAGTACAAAGACGGCTATGTGGAAATTCCTTCCAAACCTGGTTTGGGTATAGAGATAAACGAAACGCATGTACGAAAAATGGCCGCGGAAGGGCATAACTGGCGCAATCCCGTGTGGCGCCACACGGATGGCAGTGTAGCAGAATGGTAAATACAGACCTGGAACTAAAACATGAGTGTTAAACCTACCAATATACGATACCGGATACTGTTCCTGATATTTGTGAACGTAGTGATCAACTATATGGACAGAAGCAACCTGGCCGTAGCTGCTTCTGAAATAGACAAGGAGTTTAAACTTACACCGGTGCAACTGGGGTTGGTCTTTTCCGCTTTTAGCTGGACCTACCTGGCGTTCCAGATCCCTGGCGGCATACTGGTGAACCGTTTCAGTCCACGTATTTTGTATACTTTCAGTCTTATTGCCTGGTCGCTTGCCACTATTATACAGGGGTTTGCAAAAGGCTTTACCACGCTGTTTGGTTTACGTATGGCCACCGGTGCATTTGAAGCGCCCGCATTTCCCATTAATAACCGGGTGGTGAGCAACTGGTTCCCGGATAATGAGCGGGCCTCCGCTATTGCAGTATATACTTCCGGGCAGTTCCTGGGCCTGGCCTTCCTGATGCCGGTGTTGTCGATGATCCAGGTGGAAGTGGGATGGAAGGGGTTGTTCGTGGTGACCGGTCTCATTGGCATTGTATGGGGCGTTATATGGTACCTGTTTTACCGGGACCCGTTCAGGCACAAGGGCGTGAACGCCGCGGAGCTGCAGCATATTGAAAGCGGCGGCGGCATGCTGGACAAACAGCAGGCTGAAAAGAGAACGGCTTTCCGCTGGACCGATCTGAAGGCCGTGCTTTCTTACCGCAAATTGTGGGGTATCTATATAGGCCAGTTTGCAGTGAACGCTACGCTCTGGTTTTTCCTCACCTGGTTCCCGAAATACCTGGTAGACTACCGGGGGCTGGACTTCATCAAATCGGGCTACTGGGCATCGATACCTTATCTCGCTGCATTTACCGGTATTTTGTGTTCCGGTTTTTTATCGGACTACCTGGTGAAGAAAGGCGTATCTGCTGCGAAAGCGCGCAAGCGACCTATCATCATAGGTTTGCTGTTGTCGGTCTTTATACTGGGCGCCAATTATGTAAATGCGCCCGGGCTTATTATCTTTTTTATGTCGCTCTCATTTTTTGGGATAGGCTTTGCTTCCATCACCTGGATCTTTGTATCCACGCTGGCGCCCAAACATCTCATCAATCTTACCGGCGGTGTATTTAATTTTGTTGGGCAACTGGCGGGCATCATTGTGCCCATTGTAATAGGTTTCCTGGCCAGCGGCGGTAACTTCGCGCCGGCATTGGTATTTGTGGCGATGCTGGGGTTGCTGGGCGCATGCTCCTATCTTTTCCTGGTAGGGAATGTGGAGCGGATAAAAACGGGAGAGGATGAGTAAAAAAAATAGCATAAACAGGCAGGAGATGAAATATTTTTTAAGTTGCGACTGGGGTACCAGCTCTTTCCGGCTACGGCTGGTGGAAACCGATAGCCTGCATATTATAGTAGAAGAAAGATCAGGGGCCGGTATTGCCGGTACATACCAGCAATGGCAGCAAACAACCCTGCCACGTGAAGAATTTTTTGCTGCGATCATCAACCGGCAGATTGACGAGCTTGAGGGAAAAACAGGTATCCCGCTGCAAGATGTGCCTGTAGTGCTTTCCGGTATGGCTTCTTCCAGTATCGGCATGATAGAACTGCCTTATAAAGCACTGCCTTTTCACCTGAGCGGAACCGGTCTGGGAGTGCATATCTTTCAACGGTTTATTATTGTTTCCGGCGCCAGCAGTGGGCATGATGTAATGCGTGGAGAAGAAACCAAAGTAGCCGGCTGTCTTACATTGCTACCTGATGTTGATGAGGAGCAGTGGCTGTTACTACCGGGTACGCATCCCAAGCATATAGTAGTGCATAACAAACAGGCAGTTCGTTTTCAAACTTTCATGACAGGCGAATTTTTTGACTTGTTGGCCACCCACAGTATCCTTGCTGCATCGGTAGGTGCAGAAGGTACACTGGAAGATTCCCTTGCCTGCTTTACAGAAGGGGTGCGCGCCGGATGGTCGGATAACCTGCTGCATGCGGCGTTTATGGTACGTACCAACCAGGTGCTCAAAAAGATGCCAGCGGCACATAACCGTTTTTATTTAAGCGGGTTGCTGATTGGTGCGGAACTGAAAGCGGTACCGGCTGATGTGGAGGTATACCTGGTGGCGGGGCCGCAGCATGCCCGGCTTTACACTGCGGCGTGTGAGGCGCTGGAGATAAAGGTAGCGAAGGTGATTGACGGAGATGAGGCGTTGGTGAGAGGGCAGAGGGAGGTGGTGCTGAGAACTATCATAGAGCGTAATGACATGAGGTATAATTCAGGAGTGAACGATGCCTGAAACTGGTGGTGTTTTTACTTTAGCAGAGAAGTTTCAACCAATGGTTTACAGGTTTGAATTATTGGTTGATGGAATAAGGGAAGCAAGTGGGAGGCGTTTTTTAATGATAGCGCCTTGCCCCACTGCTTCATCAGACAGTGGGGGCACCGTATGCCTGGAAGAAACTATATATATCTTTCGCCAGTAGCTCCGGGCACTCCATCGCCGGAAAATGTAATCCCTCATCATAAGCGCTCCACCTGTCGGGGTTGCCCAGCGGCCCCAGTAATTTTTTAAGGAGTGCACCATTGCCACCAAAGGCTGCCATTGCCGAAGGGATTTTTGGCGGCGCCCATGATTGTTCAGCTGCCGGTTGTGTATTGGCATCACTGTTTTGTGTGTTCCAGTTGAACGACATATTCATGCCATCGTACAATGTATAAGCAGCAGATGCCCCAAGCTTATTGAACCAGTAAATTGAAATATTGGTAAGCATAAGATCTAATCCGATGGCATCTTCAGGCAAATGTTTCGCGGCATTTGTCCATGCCTGGAATTTCTCCATGATCCAGCCTAATAAGCCTACAGGGCTATCGGTGAGCGCATACGCCAATGTTTGTGGTTTTGTTGATAAGATCTTCAGATAGGCGGTTTCATTTTTCTCATAATCCTTGAACCCGGTGATCTGTTCCTTTTCAAGGTCTGAGAAGGATTGCAGATCCTGCGGCAACATACCCATGCCTGTTACAGCTGTGTAATCGGTATTTACATGCGTTCCTATTAACCGGTGGCCTGCAATTGCGGATAGCATGCCTGTTATGCCAGCGCCCATATCTGTACCATGCACAGCAAATTTTTCATATCCCAATGTGGTCATCAGTTCTGCAAAAACAGCCGCTATTTTTATCAGGTCCCAACTTTCTTCATTAGAAGGAATGGAAAAGCCAAATCCTGGTATGGAGGGAATGATCAAATGAAAAGAAACGGCTGGTTCCGTTCCATGTTGCAGTGGGCTGGTAAGCAGGTCGGCTATCTTTATAAACTCAACAAATGAGCTGGGATAACCGTGAATGAGCATCAATGGAATAGCATTTGGATCAGCTGATCTGATATGCAGAAAATGTATAGGCTGCCCGTTTATGTTGGCTATGTATTGAGGGTATTGGTTTAACCAGGCTTCCTGCTTTTTCCAGTTAAATGTTGTTTGCCAATAGTGTACAATTTTTTGGAGATAAGGCACGGGCGCTCCGCATTTCCAGTCATTTGTTTTTCCAGCAGGAAAGCGCGATAAGGCTAGTTTTTGATTCAGATCATCAATTTCCGCCTGCGGAATGTTAATTGTGAACGGGGTGATTGTGTTATTCATGCTATATAGTTTTATTGCAGTAAAGTTGCTTCAAAAATTATCAGCATAATTATCAAAATGTCGGTAATAATGGTGATTTTTCCGGTAATGCATTATTCATGCTTCCTGTATGCAGCAGGCGTTAGGTGCTCTCTTTTTTTAAAAGCTTTAATAAAGTTGGAAGTTTCGGGGAAATTAAGCCAGTCGGCAATTTCCTGGACCGACATAGTTGTTTGTCTCAATAATGTTTTTGCTTCCAGGAAAACCGTTTCGTCGATCAATGTTTTGGCAGGTTTTCCTATTTCGGATAACAGGATCTCACTCAGGTATTTGGGGGTTATGTTCATTTCCCGGGCATAAAAATCGACGGTTCGTTTTGTTAAGAAATGTTCCACCACAAGGCTTTGAAATTGCCTTGCCAGTTTCTGTTTATGAGTGAGCCCATTCAGCTTATGGGTAAGATCGGTATCATACATTTTTTTTGCGAGCATGAGGATGGAATAAACGATACAGGTAACAATGGTTTCATCATCCCTGAACGCTTTAAGTGTGTTGAACAACAATCTCATTTGCTTTAATTGCGCGGTATTTAACTGGATTACATGGTTGCCGCCGGGCTGGAAGAACGGAAGCGAATCAGGAAACCCGGCAAAAGGGGAGCTCCTGAAGAAATCGCGTGTAAACAGTACCGTATCTGTTAGTGCAGTAGATTCATTCAGCCACTGGGAAATAGTACCGGGGCCGATGGCAATACAACTGCCCTTGCTTATGACGTATTCATTGTTTGCAATAAGAACGTTGTCTTTACCGCCGTAAGTAATGCCTATGCCATAAAAAAAGTTACGTATCGGGAAACGGATATCTGCCACTTTAAAGGTGGCGTCGTCCAGCAACATATATTGGGTATTTGCTGCTTTAAAGAAATTATACTTTATATATTTAAAGATGTCGAATGATGCAAGATCCATTCCCTTTCTCATATGGGTATGTATGGTTGCTATAAATTAAGGTATTGTTGGGCGGATTACCAAAAAAATGTGCCGTATAATGGGATGGCGCAAATGATCAGGCAAATATATGTAAGGTCTGTTCTGAATCCAGCACATACATGCGGTTATCAAATACATGAAATACATCTTCGGCTGCGGGGATCATAACACCGCTACGGCCGGTTTTGCCGGGATCGTGTATCCGGTAATGCCATAGCAGTTCGCCGGTTTGTATATCCCATTCGCTGATAATGGTATCCAGGATACCTGCCATGTACATTTTGTTATCCCTGAATATAATATTGGCATAAGGGTCAATGTCTGCAGATTTAATATGAGATGACAGGTCTACGCTGTGAAGGCATACACCATCCGCAGCATTGATATGCCATATTTCCCTGTTCACAAAGCATAATATGGTCTGACCCGTTGCCTGGAATCTCATGCCAGCGCCTTTCACCAGCCAGTGTAACCTGCCGTTCCCGGCATCCAGGCAAAGTAAATAGTCTGTTTGCCGGTTGGTAACGCCTAAGTATATACGGTTACCGGCAAACTGTCCGCGGGCGATGATCTCATAATTCCCTGCAGGCAGGCCCAGTTCATTTATATTCACTTCCCACATGGAGGTGCCTTTTGCCTCGCTGAAACAGGTGAGCAGCTCTTTTTTCTCAGTATGTGTAGCCACTAACAGATCGCCATTCCTGGTGAAAAGGTGAGTATAAGCGCCATCAGTTTCCCAGGTAATGCTGGAATTCCGGAAATTATATTTGCTCAGGTTCCAGCCGGCAGCCGTTTTATTGCGGATGATCATACTATCATCATACAGCAGTTTGATCTGCAGGCTGCCTGTATAATGGAACGGATATTCCTTTCTAACGTTGTTATCTGTGTTCCAGGTAATGATGTTGTCTTTTGTCCGAATAATCACTTCCTCATTTGCCGCTGCAACCAGCACAAAAGGCGCAGGTTCCGGTACGCCTCCGCTAACTAAAAGATTGTAGTCTATCCGGATGATAGCGTTATCGCTGTTCTTATAAACAATACCTGCTGCTGTAATAAGCGGTTCCTGTACCTGGCTTAGCCGGCGGACTAATTGCATCATATTATATCGTTTCAAAATTGACGTTTGAGAACGCGCTTACATCGTAAGTTCGTAATACCTCTCAAAGCAACGTATCCACTAAAATACAATGTTTTCTTTGCTGCGGTTAATGTATTTGCCTTCGGCAGCCGGGAAAGGGTTTATAACAGGACGGGTAGCAACAGGGGCTGCCATTTTTATTTCCCGGGAACATAAGTGGCTTGTAAAGCCAGCATCTTCCAACGGCCACCGGCCAGAATATAAGTGCCTGTAATTCTTTCCAGAAGATCGCGGGGAGCTTCATCATTTTTAGCGATCCTGATATGTGCTATTGCGGTCAGAATTGCGGTTGAACCGGAGATAGTCACACGCTCATCAGAGGTGCTCATCAATGATATTTTTATGGAAGGATGAAGTGCGAAGCCTTTGATATAGCCTTCCTTATCCAGCACATCTGCGTTTGCAGTAGTGAACAGGAAGCCATCTGCTATATTTTCCCTGATCAGTGCTTCTGTTTTTTCGGCGGTGCCTTTAAAAAGCTGGCGATTGACGTCCAGTATCTGTTGTGTTTGCATATGTTGATGTTTGGATTGGCCATAAGTAGTCATCATCGCTGCAAGCAGAGCGATAGCGCCTGTAATTCTTTTCATTACAACTGTTTTTGTGCACTGTAAAATTAGGAACTGATGGGCCGTTCCATTATAACCTGGGTTATAATCGTACTTCAGCTATCGCCTTTTTTGAAAGTCTTTTGCGGATGCGGCTCAAGGAGGGCTGTTTGATACCAATATAGGAAGCGATATGATACAGTGGGATACGTTCCAGTATTTCGGGTTGCTGTTGTTGCAGTTTGAGATATCTGTCGGCCGGTTTGTCGAGCAGCAACATTTCACTGCGTAGCTGGGCAGACACGTACAGTGTTTCGGCAGCGATGCGGCCAAACCTTTCCCAGTTCCTGCTGGTATTGAACAGTGATTGCAGTAATTCATAGGAGAGGAGGAAGACCTCCGAATCCTCCATGGCCTGGACCCACATTTTGCCTGGCGTTTGCGTAAGAAAACTGTGATAGGCTTTGGGCCATTGTCCCTCGAAAAAAAAGCTGCAATTGATCTCTTCTCCGTCAATCACATAATATGCACGGAAAAGACCGTTGATAACAAAAGCGATCTCTTTATAGATCTTCCCTTCTTCTATAAAGAACTCACCTTTTTTGAAGGATTTATAACGAAGACCGGCCTGGCAGAGATTCCAGTCCTCTTCTGTAATTCTGCTAACCTTATTGATGCCTGCGAGGATCTTTTGATAAGCCGTTGTCATGGCCGGATAGATTTGTGGTACGAAGATATTATAATTACAGTTGAAGCGGAGATGTTGTTCAACCGGCACTGAAGGCACGAATAAGCATTTGGGTGATATCGTTGGCGATATGGCCATCCGGATCCATACGAGGGTTAAAGATGGTAACGCTGATACCGGCCATATTGCCGGTGCGGAGCAACTGGTTGATGAGATAGGCCGCCTGCTCAAAGGAAAGGCCGCCGGGCAGATGGTATTCTACTGCGGGATTGATCTCATCGGCAAGGGAGTCGGTATCGAAATGCAGCCAGTAACCATCTACCTTCCAGTTATTGATATCTGCAATGATGCCAGTAGTTACGGTTTCTATACCTTTCTGTCCGATCAGCTCCATATTATAAATACGGATGGACGTGTCACGGATATCCCGGGAGCCATAATGTGCAGCCTCAGCTGCATCCCGTTGTGCAACATGGATCACATGTTCATCCTTTACATAAGGTTGTGAATTGTTGATATTGGTCAGCCTGGCCGGGCCACGGCCGGTTACAAAGCCCAGGTCCATATCTGCTACTTCCCCGGTAGGGGATTTTGAAGGCTCATAAAAATCGGCGTGGGCATCTATGAAAACCAGGCCGTAGGTACCCCTGGTTTTAAGCCCGGACATAATTCCCAGCAGGATACTGCAATCTCCTCCCAAAACAAAAGCGAAATGTTTCTTGCCGGCTGTAGCAGCTATTGCTCCACCCAATTCTATGGAGAACTGCCGGAGCGTATCAGGATTGAGGCATCCGGTTTCAGGATCTCTCTCCTTGCTGTACATGGTGTTCAATGTGGGGAGGTATTGAACGGGAATATTGGTTTGCAGCTGCTTTTCAAGCCCTGCATGGATGAGGGCTTCGGGCAGGAGCTCTACGCCATTGGGCTTTAGGCCAAGTATGGATGGTGCTGCTATTATTTCTATATGGTTTTTCAGGATTTTCATGTGCAGTTGGGCGCAAATTCTGTTCCAGGGTGAGTGATTACTCACGCTTCTCATTAAATCTGTTTTCAACAGATGCTGCCTGGTTTTTTGATCTAAATAATTATGAAAAAGGGATTTAAATTTTGAAAAATAAAATAATTAACTATTTTTGCATCCCGTAAAACACGGGAATACCGGCAAAAACGGGACGTAGCGCAGCCCGGTAGCGCGCTTGCATGGGGTGCAAGAGGTCGCTGGTTCGAATCCAGTCGTCCCGACTTTTAAGACATTTCCTTTGTAATGCTTTATTACAAAATAAGTCGCAAAAGCCCGTAGATCATGGATCTGCGGGCTTTTTTGTTTTTCTGCACATATCAAGTTGTCAACATGATGAATGGCCATCGACTGACTAAAGGGATATTTGAGGAGGGGGCGGAAGGAGTGAAGTTTATTTGAGCAAAGCAATTACACCCGTAATGGCCGCTACTCTTGCCGTCGAGGTAGAAACCCATGATACAATTTTTTTAGTTTTCGCGTCCCTGGCAGCTTTGTCTGCATTTTGCTTGTTTACATAGTATTGATCCATTATCTGGTGCTCCATATTCCGTGACTGTTTATGCTCTTGCTGTTCAATAAAGTTATTTCTGTTCATAAACTTGATTTAAAATTTTCTACTACAAACAGGCCTATTTCAGGATAGGCCGCAGCTCGCAGATCAATTATTCGCTTAACGCTTTCCCAATCGAGCCCTCCGAGTCCTGCGCCGATTTTGGGTAGGGCGATCTGTTTTACCTCGTTTTCTCTGGCCAGCTGGAGCATTTTTCCGATGGCAGCATCCACAGCGGATATTTCTGCTTTAGTAGTCCAGGACTTTTGGGTACCCAGGTTAAATACAAAACCCTTCCCATGGTTATACATAAAGACTTCTCCCAGGGCAAAGGACCCACTTTTACATAGCTTCTTATATTGCAGGTACATTTCAGGAAATCTCTCTTTGAACTGCAGGGCAATGCCTTTTCCCATAGCGCCCGCGCAGTTACAGCCATGCGCGTAATTGTTCACGCCGGGAATACTGAATATGTTTCCCTCTGTTAGATAGTTGACCATTATTTGAATATATTGCAGCAATATAAAAGGAGGGTACGCATTCAATGTGCGTAGAGAACAAAGCAAAAAAATGATGGTAATTTAAATCCTATTGTTAACTTTACGCCTGTCAAATACCTATTAAGTTATTTTATGAATATACGTTTAGCCCTGTACCTGTTGTTAACCGGTTCAACCACTTGTTTAGCTCAAACTGAGAAAAAGTATACCAATTATATTCCGCCGTCTCCAAACATCGCTTCTATTCAACAATATGGAGATTATCCGGTTTCTGGTGCCACTGGGTTGCCGACAATTGGATTTCCTTTATTCTCTGTTGATTTGAACAAGTATTCCCTGCCGGTGAACATAAGTTATCATGCCTCCGGTAGAAAGACTTCCTTAAATTTTTCCAGCCTGGGCATTGGATGGAATTTGAATGCTACCGCCGTGATATCAAGAACTGTGAAAGGTAGACCTGACATGTTACCCTTCCAGAAAGCGCCATATGCAATAGCAGAGGTTATGGATCTATCTGCAAACTATGATAAGATATGGTATATGACCACTGGATACGCATATGCCTCGCCTCAGACACCGGACAGCCAACATGACTTGTATACCTATACACTGAATGGTAAATCCGGTAAGTTTATCCTGCATGAAGGCCAGCCAATCATTCTTTCTGGTGAGCCAATTGGGATAAAGCCTATCTCTGAAAATTATTTTGAATTAACAGATGACGATGGAGTCCTATATCTGTTTGGCACACAACCTGGCGATACTTATGGAGGCGTTGAGTTTTTCCAGAGTGAGGGTGTGGCTAGCACGAATGACTCATGGTTTGTTAATACCATCACTACACCATGTGGAGAAAAGATAAAGTTCAAGTATGTGGGTGTTTACAGTAACTCGGTATCTAATTCGCGCATATGGGGTAACATGAATCTTTTCGATCAATATGAGGCCAGGGATGCTATTGCCACAGTTAGTGATATAACATTGACCGAATCAAACAGGTCATTTCAGGAATACTATATGAACTACGTTACCGGGATCGAATTTCCAACAGGAAAGATATCGTTTGGATATGATGCGGACTATAAATTGACGAATGCCACATTAACAGATTTTAAAGGAAGTACAGCTAAAAAATTTACGTTTGCTTATAAAGCAATACCAGGAGAGAATTTACCGAATAACAACTCCGTACTGCTCTCCGAATTAAACCAGGTAAATACGCAAGGGGGTGTCAAACAAAAATATATTTTTGATTATAACCTGTCTGATGCCTTTCAGGTAACCTGGGATTTTCCCAAACAGAGGGATTGGTGGGGATATTATAATGGTAATTTGGGTGCAAATGGCAGTAATATCCCTGAGTTTTCGGTAAAATTAACTTCAAGTGGAAACAGCTCCACTCAAACAGTGGGCTCATCAGGAGGACTTGCGCCATCCTTTGCTCATAAATCTTATGGAATGCTCCGTAAGATTACTTTTCCAACAGGTGGTAATTCGCAATTTATTTATGAACCAAATAAGTATTTGGATGGGGCGGGTGTATTACAGCAGGGACCTGGTATAAGGGTACAACAGGTTATCTCAACCGATGGTAATGGCAACATGACGCGGAAAATCTACAAATATGGTGAGAATGAAAATGGTGCGGGAATACTTTTATATTTACCGCGTAAGTACGATTTTGCTTCCGAACAGACAAATGTAACAGTGCCACTACCTGGATCTGGAACATTACTACCATATGGGAATGGCAATGTTAGGGGAGCCATGAGGATCAGACGGTATAAATCTTCTCCCAATCCGGAAGTGGCAGAAGCCTATAGTTATCCTGTTTATTATTCAAAGGTAACGGAGTATACTACAGATAAAGACCTCAATGCCACTAATGGGAAAATAGAATATTCCTACAGCATTCCGCAATTGATTTTAAACCAGCGATCTATTCCTAATTGGGGAGAGTTTGAAAGTGGTTTTCTGTATCAACCAGTGTATATGCCGCCATATGCAGACTCTAAACTTAGCTCAAAAAAAGTCTATAAGTCCCAAGGAACTGGTTGGATCCTCCAGTCTAGTGACAGTATTACTTATGCGAATTTCAAGGAGGTTTCAATACCTGAAATATTTTTGGCGCAATTTATTTTCATAATGACCGAAGATGATGGAAAGACTGCTGAAAGAGAGTTTGCCCAGTCACCTAATAATCTTCCGATCTATGTTTACCGCGAGGTACAGGTAAGGGGAGGAGCCAGCTTAAAAACAGAAGAGCGTCATACTGTTTATGAAAATGGCCAGGCGCTTACAACCACTTCTAAGTATACCTATAATAATCTCTTGCATCTGTATCCTTCCATTGTAAGTACTACCTATAGTGATGGAAAGATAGAGGAGATGCAGTCAAAATATCCATTGGATTATTCCGGTATTACGGCCACGGATCCTGTTTCCGCTGGGGTTAAGAACTTGCTGCAAAAGCATGTTTATACACCAGTACTAGAATCCAGTACTTTTAAAAGCAATGGCGACGGAAGCAATAAGCAACTACTTAGGAGCGTATTTACTTCTTATAAGACGGAAATCGCGCTTCCGGATAAATTATATGCAGTAGAAAATAGCCAACCAATAAGTGGCTTTGCAGCATCATCTGTAACGAGTGGGGCGGTGAAAACTGATCCTGCTTATAAGGTAATGATGCAGTTTAACCGGTATAACACTCAGGGCAGGTTGCTTGAGCAGCAGGCGCCTGGCAATGTTAAAGAATCCTATATATGGGGATACAAAAGCTCATATCCTGTGGCAAAGATCACAGGGGCAGATTATCAAAGTGCCAGCGCATTGGTAAGCCAGCCTGTTTTAGATAGCCCTGCTACAGAAAATATGATATTGACAGAAACAGCCAAACTGCGCAATGGTTTGGCAGGTGCACTTGTCAACACTTATAGCTTTGCTCCGCTTATAGGCATGACCAGTGAAACCAATGAACGGGCATCTTCAACTTATTATAATTATGATGATATAGGAAGGCTTTTGGTGATCAAAGATCATAATCAGCGGATTCTTAAGCAGTATGATTATCAATTTACCAGCACTATTCCAACGACTACAGATATCCCTGTTTACAGAAGCTCGCTATCATCAGAGCTTTATACCAGAAGTGATTGTGCTACAAGTATGGAAGGAACGGCCGTTCGATATGAGTTGCAGGAGGGCATGTTCGTGTCCACTGTTAGTCTTGCAGATGCTAACCAACAAGCAGCCGCAGCGTCGGCCCTCTATGGACCGTTGTATGCAAATCTATATGGAAAATGTCAGGTACCGGTGATAAAAGCTCATGTGCGCCTGAGTTTTAATGTAACAGGCGTAACGCCCACCTCGTCAATTTCCATAAAGTTCATGCAAGGGCCAACTGTTGTGGCAACGGCGAGTTTCCCGAGATCTCCGAGTGGCCCATTTATAGTTGATGTGCCGGTAGGCACCTATTACCTGGTGGTAACTATACCATCTATTTATCAAAATATGAACCTGATGCTTTCTGTCACAGAAAGTGGACAGACCTGGTTTAGTGACGGCGAATTAGGCATTAATTCAGATGCAGTAAACCTAAATACTGAAGGAACCTATAATATTACAATATCTAACTAAGAAATGTCATTGTTTCCAGGGCGAAGCACATTTGCAAGACGATAGAGAACTTGGCAATGAAATATAATTTTTGAGAAAAACGACATATTGTTTGTATAAATCTTTATCTATGAAACAGTTTAGAAAGTATAGTCTTATTTGTTTGTTAATTCTCTCCTGTAAAACAGCAGTGTTGGCCCAGGTAACAGGTGCCTTTTGGGTAAAGGGAGACACCAGTAAGTTTTACCCGGTCACATTTTTAGATGGAGGATGGGCTGCTAACATCGCCACCGAGCTGGAAATAGGCCGTTCAAGTGTGCATAATGACAACCCATGGAGAGGTTCTATTATAGCAAAATTCAGATACCATGTAACCGCTTGGGGAAACGGATCCAATTTTATTGATGCTGATGTAAGGCAGTACAGCCCCGTTGCTACATTAAATAAGATGATAGCTGGCTGGAGAGACGCGTCGGGAACTAATTCAACTGGGAGGATTATCATCTGGATGCGAGGAAGTACCAGTTATAACTACAGGTCTAACTACGCCGTTTCACCGGTTATCTATGATGGAGAGCAACAACCGCTTCCTTATCAGGAGGTTGGAGGGCCTGCCCATAGCTTTAAAACAGCCGTGGATAGTTCTGTGAATGTTTATGGCTCTACCTATAATAGTTCTGCTTACTTCATTGGTGGTGGAAATAATTATATGGCCGGCAAATTAGCGATAGGAACATATAATCCCGGTAGCTATAAGCTGGCTGTAGAAGGTACTATTGGGGCGAGACGGATGAAGGTCACCCAGGGAAGCTGGGCTGATTTTGTGTTCCATCCGGACTATGAGCTACCTACATTACAAGAGGTAGAGCGTTTTATCAAAGTTAACAGGCATCTGCCGGAGATCCCCTCGGCAAAGGAGGTAGAGAGCGACGGATTAGATCTGGGAGAGATGAATAAGAAACTGTTACAGAAGATCGAAGAAATGACGCTGTATATGATTGAGATGAAGAAAGAGAGCATCGCTCAGCGTACAGAATTGGAGGCATTAAAAAAGGAGCTGAAAAAAAATAATTAGTTGTTATCCCCTATTGAATTAAGTTATGCGTAGATTTTACCTGATTATAACGTCAATGAGCTTCGCAGCCATACTGCAGGCACAGAATAAGCCTGATGTCACTGCCCGGCCGGCTGCCGCTCCGGTTGCTGTACCGGGCGCCTATACCAATCCTACAATTAATTATGTACGCACCTGGGAGCCGGCACTTCCTACCGCTGATACAGCTTATGTGGCATCGCCGAGCCGGCCGGTAACAGAGGTGCGGCAGGCTACCCAGTATTTTGACGGGTTGGGACGCCCCCTGCAAACGGTTTCAAAAGGAATTAGTGTAAGCGGAAAAGATTTGGTGGCACCTGTTGTGTATGATGCTTTTGGACGGGAACAGTTTAAATACCTGCCTTATGTACAGCAAAGCGGTAATACCAATGATGGTAAGTTTAAAGCAGACCCTTTCAACGGGCAGAAAGCATTTTATCAAAACTCAGCTCTCGCACCCGGTGCGGTAGGAGAAAGTGTGTATTATAATCGTGTTGACTATGAAGCCAGCCCGCTGAACCGGGTACTTAAAACATATGCACCGGGTAACAGCTGGGCGAAGAATGACCCGACTACCGTGGAGCGCGGCGGCAACCGCGGTATAGGTAACCAGTATCTGATAAATACGGCCTCAGATTCGGTACGTATCTGGGATTTTGCGGTAGGGGGTATTATTCCCACCAGTGTGGCGGGACGTATATATGCTGCGGGGCAGTTATTTAAAAATATCACTACCGATGAAGCTGGCGGCCAGGTGGTGGAATATAAGGATAAGCAGGATAGGGTGGTACTGAAGAAAGTTCAGCTGGCAGACAATCCAGGCACTGGTCATATGGGATGGCTCTGTACCTATTATGCTTATGACGATCTGGGTAACCTACGCTTTGTAATACCTCCGAAAGCTGTGGAGGCTATCATCAGCAACTGGACTATCAGCACAGCCATAGCTGCAGAACTTTGTTTTATGTATCGTTATGATGGGCGTAACCGCATGATCATTAAAAAGGTGCCGGGTGCAGATTCTACGGAAATGGTGTATGATGTGAGAGACAGGCTGGCTTTTTCCCGGGATGGCAATATGAAGGGGGTGAACTGGCTGGTTACGTTTTATGATGGATTAAACCGTCCGACCATGACGGCCTTGTATAATGACGGCAGTACCAGGGAGGCGCTGCAGGCCACTATGAATACTGCTACCAGTAATACACAATCTATCCCTTATACTTTCCCCGGTACTGCGGATCTGGTGCTCGCATCCTATGATGGCACAACTCCTTTGTTCCAGGCAACGAATAGTATTACCTTGACTGATGGCTTTGACTCGGGTACCGGTGCGTCGATGACGGCTGAAATCAATACCGCCGTCACAGGAGGCGCCACTGCTATTACGGCTACTAACCCACTACCCAATATTCCGGCCAATAAATTAACACCATTAACCTACACTTATTATGATAGTTATGGGTTTGCAGGTAACAGGGCATATGACACCCGGGATATTGGCATGCCTAAGCCGGGCGATAATTTATATTCGGAAGCTTTGCCTGGCACTGCCAGCAGCATGATTAAAGGTTTGGTTACCGGAACAAAGGTAAGGGTGCTGGGAACTGATCAATGGCTTACTACCACCCATTATTATAATGACAAGGGCCGCCTAATGCAGGTGCTGTCAGACAATATCAGCGGAGGATATGATGTAACCAACAACTTATATGATTTTAACGGAAAACTGTTAAGTACCTATCAGCGGCATCGTAATCAGCGCAGCGGCACTACTTCTGAGATAACGGTACGTACCATTATGAATTATGATGCAGGTGGCCGCCTGGTAAGTATTAAAAAGATGCTGAATGATGTTCTGGCGCAGGAAAAGACCTTAGCCGTAAATGAATATGATGAGTTAGGACAGTTAAAGAGAAAGCGTTTAGGGGTGACTACAAACTCCCAGTTGGAAACGCTGAATTATGAATATAATATCCGTGGCTGGCTGAAGAGCATCAATAAAGATTTTATTCCAACTGCAGGAAGCACCACAAATTGGTTTGGGCAGGACCTGAGTTATGATTACGGGTTTACCAGTTCTCAGTTTAATGGTAATATTGCCGGCGCTAAATGGAAAAGCCGCGGCGATGGTGTCGGCAGGGCTTATGGATATGGTTATGACAAAGTGAACCGCTTAACAAAAGCCGATTTTACCCAGCAAAACACCGGTAGCACTGGTTGGACGAGCGATCAGAAAAATTTTTCTGTAAACGGGCTTGCTTACGATGCCAATGGTAATATCCAAACCATGAACCAGATAGGCATGAATGGAGTGACGATACTCACCCTGGATAGCCTGAAATATGGTTATAATATCAGCAGTAATAAATTATCCTTTGTAACCGACCGCAAGAACAATGCCCAGAGCCAGCTGGGTGACTTTAAAGAGATCACCAATAATGAAACAGCCGATTATACTTATGATGCGAACGGCAACCTGACAAAGGACAATAATAAAAATATCACTGCCATTACTTATAATCATCTGAACCTGCCTGAGAGTATTACTATCACCGGAAAGGGCGTGATTAAATACCAGTACGACGCCTCGGGTAGTAAGCTCAGGAAAATCGTTACCGATAATACCATTACTCCAGCCAAAGTTACTACCACAGATTATATAGGTGGTTTTGTCTATCAGAATGACACCTTACAGTTTGTTGGTCATGAAGAAGGACGTGTGCGTGCTGTATTAGCGACAGGGCAGCCTATAAAATATGTGTATGACTATTTTGTAAAGGATCACCTGGGTAATGTCCGTATGGTGTTAACCGAGCAAACGGATTTCTCTATGTATGCGGCTACCATGGAAACGGCCGCAGCACCTACAGAAACAGCACTATTCAGCAATATTGATAATTCCCGTACCCCCAAACCGGCAGGCTATCCAGCCGATGAAAGTGCCGGCAGCAACGCATCTGTAGCAAAATTGAATGCCGCCAATGGAGGCAAGAAAATAGGGCCTTCCATTGTATTGCGGGTAATGGCAGGAGATACGATCCAGCTGAGCGCCAAAGCGTTTTATAAATCGGGTGGTCCCAAAGACCAACAACCAGCTACTTCTACAGCCGAAAATATGTTGGCCGATCTGGTGCAGGCTTTTAATGGAGGCAGCAGCCCTGATGGTACGCATGGAGTAGCCGGTAGTGGTAATATGACACCTTTCAATAGCAATTTTTATAACAATGATTACCGGCGGCTGAAAGAAAGAGATGCCGATAAGTCCAATGCCGACCGGCCCAAAGCCTACCTGAATTTTGTTTTGTTCGATGATCAGTTTAAATTAGTGGATAAGAATAGTGGGGTAAAACAGGTAAAAGCCGAGCCGGATCAGTTGCAGACGCTTAGCCAGGACAAGATGGTGATGGATAAATCTGGTTTCCTATATGTGTATACCAGCAATGAAGGCACCCAGGATGTGTTCTTTGATAATGTACTGTTAGGTGTTAATTCCGGACCATTACTGGAGGAGACGCATTATTATCCGTTTGGGTTGACGATGGCAGGGATTAGTACTAATGCTCTCAAAGGCACGAACTACCCGGAGAATCGGATGAAGTATAATGGGAAAGAATTGCAGATTAAAGAGTTCGGAGATGGCTCAGGGCTTGAATGGTATGACTATGGGGCGAGGATGTATGATGCGCAGATAGGTAGATGGCATGTACCAGATTTATTAACAGAAGGCGCTTATGATTTAACGCCTTTTAGATATTGTTTTAATAATCCGATTACATTTACAGACCCATACGGCCTATGGGAAGTTGTCAATGGTGGATATTCTACCAATGATAAAGAAGATATTGAAAGGTTCCTGACTTATTTGCAATATGAAAAAAATGTTATGGATAAAGATGTTTCTGTGCATGAGATGAATGGATTTATACGAGAAGAAATGTCCGAAGGCGGATTAGGTTCAACTAGTGATGGAGGAAGGCTACTGACGGGATTGAATATGACGGGACAGAAAGGTAAAGGCAATACTACTTGGATTACTGATACCAAAACCTTTAATCGAAGTTGGAGAGAAGTCCAAGGTTATTTAACTCCTAATGACTTGGATCCTTCCACCGAGGGTAAAAATCTTTTAGGCCTAACTTATCCAGGAGGGAATAATCCTAAAAAGTACAATGGCCAATATGATTATTCTTATATACCTAAAAGTATGGCGGAATATCCTGCAATTGGGCATGATAGAAGGTATGATAATCTTGGAGTAACAGGAGCCTCTGGTTTGCTTTTTGATACACGAGCAATTGGAGCGGACTGGCAGTTTGTAAGAGAAGAGTTGTCAATCGCAGTAGCATCTCCATTTGACGCAAAAACACGAACACAGGCAGCAGTATTAGGAGTCGGTTTGGGCTTAGCTGCATTAGGAAAAACTTTAGTACATCAGGCAACGGTGGCCCCAGGGGCGCATGATTATAGTACTTTTGTGTGGTATTTAATAAGTAATCGTGGAGTTACTAATGCTCCGACTAAATAAACTAATGATTTATGAGTAAAAGTACCGCTTATATATATTCATATCTAGTCGCTTTTTTATATGTTGGTTTAGGTACATTGTCAATATTGTCGATGTATCCAGATAATTTATTATTTGGTGAATGGGTAATGTGGGGAGTATTGGTCACTCTTCCAGTTAACTTTATTGGTTGGGGTATCTTATACTCCGATCCAAACCAACATGGCATTGTAATTTTAGTCCAAATTCTTGTTTTTATTTTGGTGGGATTACTTTTTTTTAGAGTTTTATTTAAAAGGTATATTACAAGGAGGTAAGCCTCAATTACAATATTGGCAATTTGATGAATCAAGGTTAAGTATTTTTAATAATAGGAAGCCGTGGGTATTACTCATGGCTTCTTTGTGTTTGTATGTTAGTAAGATATTAGGTAGATGCTGTTCAAGACCTTGACAAGGCATCATGATACAAGAAACATCGAGATATAGCTTATATTGTCCGGTTTTCAGAATATTTTTTGTAGATGTATTTATCTGTTTTGTTAATTAAAGTCATTTGGTAGATTCGTTTTTCTATTACATTTCTTTCATTTTCCAAATGTCGGCAGCGAGCTTAGATAGTAACCATCTGGATGGGAGGCCCTTCTAATAAATCCCATTCCCTGGAAGAATAGACTTTGATATCGGATCATAATGGCCATGATAGTATATTTCAGTTTTTTTCTACGGTGAATAGGAAATTACATTGTCGTTGCATCGATGGAGAAAGACCAGATGTATTTTTTGTAAAGCTGATAAAGTCTTCTTGGGCAAATCCTTTAATTGTTGTAGGAAAATGTTTTGACCTGTAGCACTATCAAAATCAAGGCTGGTACCTGAAATTCACCATCTTAGGTATTATTTAGGGACGGCGCAAAATTCATCTTATTGCCTGATAATTTTCTTCCCTTATTCTGGGCATAAAAATACCATTCCTGCCACCGGCCGGCGAAGGAAATAATAAGTACGAATAATATGGATGATGTGAGATTTTGGAATGGAGAGCAATTTAATGCGATCAGGTCTGATACCTCTTTCATCTGCATAAAGAAATAGTGTGATGCGCTAAAGAGCCAATCACTGGGCGAGATGGGAGACTTTAAAGTTCTGCCATTTTAATTCTGCATTCATTGCCAAAATGCCAGGCACATTATGATCCCTGTAAAGGAAAAAGGGAATTTTCATTTAAGCAAATGGTACCTGGATGAACAGCAAAAAGTAGCACACACGACATTACCCCAAAAAGGATTAAGGAAAGTTACGATTGGAACGAATAGATATGCCTGGAACGTAACTGGTAACGATGCTATGGCATTTTAGAAGGACATACTGTCCGGATCCACGGGCTGGACGGAAAAGACTTTATGAGCAAGGAAACGCAGGATGGCTGGACCCTGGAATGTACCGGGCCTGTGCCAGATGATCCACCCTTTGAAAAATACAACGTACATAAGCTTTTCCTCACCCATCAGAGTCGACAGCATCATGAATTTATTTATCAAGATGGTGCATGTGAACTACAGGCATATGGATTTTCTCCGATCGGTAACTCGCTGGTTGTGGCGACCAGCTGTGATTTGGTGATATGGTCGAGAATATAGGGGCTTATGCCGGAATTATTTTCTTTAGCTTTTTAAATACTTCCTGCTTATTGGAAGCCAGTTGTTGGTTGATTAATGCCCAATTTCCTGTTTGTAATCCTTCTCTGTAGAGATTCAGCTCGTCTATATATTCATTGGATGTTCGGACGATCATAAGAATATTATCAATAATTTCTTCTGCTTTTACATTGATGCCGTTTTGAAGTTCAGAGAACAACACTAGGTTTGCATTTTCACTCATATGTAATCCATATTCAAAAGCATCTCTGTCGGCGAGTACTTTTAAGGAGGTGTCGTATCTATCAAAATAAGGTAAGACGTGTTCAATAATTTTTTCTGTCAGAAAGTTTGCCAGCAATGGATACTCTTTTGTTATCCGATAATTGTCGCGGATGCCTACGGCTAGTTCTTCTATCTTTTTAGCCCCGACTAATTCCCATTTTCGTATGAAGGGAGATTTATCACATACCGCGACCAGAGAGATTTCTGTCTTAAAGTACTCAGATAATCCCATCCAGCTGCCACGAGTATCCAGATGGATGATATGAAACAAATCGTTTGAGAGCATGACCAGTTTTCGCCCCACCAGGTGAAAGCCGAATGATTGGAGGTTAGCGGCCACTATTTGCGTAAAATCCTTGTAAGCAGGTTTTAGTTCCTCCTTGGTCAATGGCCTGTAAACTTTTAAGTCTTCCCATTTCATGGTATGTTAATTATGCAGGGAGTTGAGAAAAAGTACTCCGCTAAGTCCGGGCGGTAGTCTACGTCCCAGTACCTCTGGTGTTGTTTGTTGGGCGTTTCTTTCTTTTAGCTGTAGATAGCCATAGGGGATCTTTTTTTGTTTGTAAAGGAATTTTTTTTGAAGTAGACCGGTATAAATACAATCGTTAGTTGTTCTATTAACTCATGAAAGTAGTTATTTAACCCGATATATCAACCCATAAACCCATAATTAAAATGAAAAAGAACATCCTTTTTTTTAGCTTCCTTACCTTGTTTGCCTGTAAAAAGACTGAAAGCCCAGAGATAAGCCCTATTCCTGATATCGAAAGCGAGATAATGGGTAAAAGAACTTATCAAGAATTCGAAATGATGCCTGTAGAAAAGAAGTTCTCTATTGTAAATTTCCTGGATACAGCTTCCACAGAAAGAATAGAGCGGGTTCAGGCGAAAATTGCTGACCTGCAAGCGGGGAGTACACCAGGAAGAAAACAGGTAAATAATAAATCATTGGCACTTTTAGGGGAACCAACTCCTCAGGAGTACGTTGATGTGCTGCCAATGAATGCAACCAGGCCGGGAGTGGACTATGTGGAAAGCAATGCTTATCCTGACGATAGTTACTATTATACTGGTAATATTATTGATTTTATCTATAAGTGGCAGGCCTTCGAAAATATATTGGGGCTTTATAAAATTTACTCAAATGAAAAGTTTCAAATACAAAAGGAATCAACGGACTATTACAAGATAGTAACGCTACAGCATCAATCCTCTTATATTGTCGGCATTACCGGAGGGGTAGAATGGACAGAAACGCTTTCTAATAATTATACGAATAACTTGTACTTCGCCTATCTTTATATTGCAGGAACCATATCCGGTTATGGCATTACCGTAGAAAGGTCGAATACCAGATATGTCAATGCCCGGGTCGCTTTCTTCACTAGTGGCGGGCATTATTAATTCAAGTATTATCAATAATAGAGTTATTAGTATGATCAGATTATCGGTGCTCAGTGCCATATTTTTAATTGGTTCCATTTCGTGTTGCTCAGGTGGATCTCCGGCAACAATTCAAAAAGAAATGGGTTTATTTATCTGGCATTATATGATTAAGCAAAAGTCATCCGAAAAATTCATTGAATTAATGGCTCCGGACAGTATATTTTATCTTAACGGACATGCCATAGAAAGTATTTTGCGGAATGAAGAGTTGCAGAACGCCGGCGCGCGTACAGGAAGCCAAAATGTACAAAATGGATATCATCTCATTAATTTTACAAACAAACAATTTTATAGATATAATTCATTGTCGGCGCTGAAAAATGAGGCTCAAAAAAATTGGCAGCCTATCGAAAACAAACAGGTTGGAGTTAGGTTTGATTATCCTTTTTATAATGGAGAAAAATTTGTTTCCAAAGATACAGTCATCGGCAACCGGCAATATCGCTTAATTAGCTTTGTAAATAGTGGGGCGATGGCTAAGGGTGCACAAGTGACCTTCTACCTGGAGCCTGAGATGTCAAGTCCGATTCCGTTCTATACCATCCAAAAAAAGTTTAAAGGACGGCTGAGCATGATATCGATCATAGATCAGTTGGGAGAAACGAGAATGATATTGGAATATTTACAGGCGCCTGCAGATTCACCCATCTATAAAATCTTAAAGGAAATTGCGCAAAGGCATCCTAGACTTTATTGATGACAAGATAATAGCTGGGCATTGTCCCGGCTATTTTCTTATCACTTAGATGTAGGGGCCCCTGATGATAGATTTTTTCCTACCAGCTTGGGAAAAAAACGCTTTCTCCCTCCACGAAATTGTCAATAAAGAAGGTTTTAAAGTGTTCGGCCAAGTCCGGGCGGTAGTCTGTATCCAGGTACCTTTCAGCATTGCATACGTCTTCCTTTGTAAAGTATAGCTGACAATTGCCAAAATCGCTATAGAACTCCCTGTTCATGCCTTTGCGCTGATAGCCGGCCTCCTGGTAATAAATTACCTGACGGTTAGAAAACGCGACAGGATAGGAGAGCTGGGTACTGAAAATTGTCGGGCCTCCAGGATCTGTAGTATCCCTGAGCTGCGATTGGGATACGGATCTGGATCCGGTATCCAGATGATAGGTAGCTTCTATCCTGGATATCTCCCCTGCTAATTCCTCCAGGTTACCGACAAGATAAGCACTGTTGTTTTCATTATTACTATATCGACTGGTGAAGTAATTTTGATACTTTTTTTTCTGGAAAATATAGATAGTAAAAAAATGAGTGGCTTCTACCAGGCTAGTGGTAAGGGATGGAAGGTTGGGGGCAATCAGGGGTGATTCTTCCAGTTGGTCGAGGTAAAAGAAATCTTGTGAGTCGGCTGGCAGTGCTATTAGTTTTACATGGAATAAGTCCAGTCCCATTTTTTTTCTTGAAATTATACTTTTATTGTAAATTGACCGAATACTTCGTACAAAGCCTTTATCTATCATGAACAGCTGGAGAAAGAAAGCCATAGAATGACTGTGTAAACTGCAATTTTCCCTAGAAATGTCATATTTTGGGCTATAGACAGTTGAATTACTATGAGCGTAAGACCTATACCTATTTTCTTGTTAATGGCTGTTGCAGCCTGTACCTATAAAAGCAACCATCGCAAAGCGGCAGAGGATATAATTGAAAAAATTCCGGATACTAAAAACCTGAATACGGGTAAGCGATCATATGTTCTTGACGTGCCGGTGGGCTGGGAAACCAAACATCAAACGGCGTACGGGATTGATTATTATTTTTTATTGGCACCTAAAACTTTGGCGGATCCCAATACTAATATCAATGTAATGACAGAAAGCATGCTGCACTTGAGCCTGGAGACATATCTAAAAAAAGCGAAGGAGCAGGTAAAGCTTTCTATTTCGAGTGCTGTCATTTTGGATGAGGGAAGCATTACTGCTGGTAGCTTAAAGGGAGCTTGGTATAAGTACAGTATGGAGCCACGTGGCATTAAGGCGACGCTGGTTTGTTACATATTTCCGAAAGATAATGTGCTTATATTATAACTGCGGGAACGTAGACAAATCTCGCGGACAGATATCGGGGTACTTTTGATCGGGTGGCACGGTCATTTAAATTCAGCATAAATTAAGGGGGCGCATGCAGCGATTATATAAACTATCTTCACTGCTAACTGGATGCACTATCTTTTCCGATCTTAAGAGGGCATGTAATCCCTCAGCATGAAACCTTTTCCAACTTTCATCATTGTATTGCTATGGCCTTTTATAGTCTATTCACAAGTGAACCCTACTGCCCAGCTGGCCGGTAGCATTTTAGACTCAGCTACACATAAGCCGGTTGCGGGCGCCTCCATTTCTTTAGCGTTGGCAAGTGATTCCTCCAAAACAAAATATACAGGCATAACTAATGGGGAAGGGAGCTATCAAATCCAGGGGATTAGTCCGGGGAATTACCTGATGTATATTAGCTGTATAGGTTACCATCCGGTCTTACGGAGGACGGGGGTGAAAGTGGATACAGGGCCCATTCAGCTGCCGGAGATCTATTTAAAAAAAAATACCTTGAGCTTACTGCAGTAGAGATTACCCAATCCCGGCCGCCGCTAGTTGTAAAAAAGGATACGTTAACTTATAACGCCGCTGCTTTTAAAACTAATCCACATGATAACCTTGAACAACTGATGCAGAAAATTCCCGGGATGGAGGTGATGCCGGATGGATCGGTAAAAGTAAATGGAGTGCTGGTTAAAACTGTACTGTTAGATGGACGCGCTTACTTTGGGGATGATACTAAATTAGCAAGCAGATATTTGTTGGCTGGTTTGATAGACCGTATACAGATTATAGACCGAGAGCCAGAAATTGCTAGTGGGAATAGCTCCCGTACCACGAAGTCTGAGAAGGTAGTGAACCTGATTATAAAAAAGAACCGTTATGATAGCTGGAACGGCGCTATTTCCGGTGCTTTTGGAACAGACCAGCATTACAGTAGTAAGCTGAGCCTGGATCATTTAACAACAGATCAGCAAATTAGTATCATTGGCGCAGCCAATAATGTAAACGGTTTTGATCAGCAGCTGGAGCCCACGGGCAGCAATGGCTTATCAAGATACTGGAATGCAGGCATAAATTTCAACCAAGCTATTTCTTCAAAGCTGAGCCTGGAATCCTCCTACCTGCTTTCCAACAATGTTATCTCATTGCGCAACGAGTCTACCCGTAGGACTACATTACCGGATTCCAGTTACGCATCCAGGCAAAGTATGGTCTCCAACCAAGGCATTCATAACCAATATTTGGTATTGAATTTATCTTATCAGCTCGATAGTACTGCCAAACTGGATTTTCGAAACCAGTTGGGGTATGGCACGACCGATATGGCGCAACGAAGTGATTATGATTCCAGGAGCGATAGGGGATATCTAATGAACGCTGGCATAAGCAACAGCCATGAACAAAGTAATGATTACAGGTATGGCAGTCGGCTGTTTTTTACGAAAAGATTTAAAAAATTGGGGCAAGCATTACTTGTAAATATGGATTTCGGACTAACCCGGTCCACTGCGGAGCCATTCAACAATGCGATAACCCGGTATGTTGGTCCTGATGGGCAGGACAGGGTTGATAGCTTTGACTTGTTCAACAGGCAGCGGAACGAAAGCGAAGATCTGCAGCTAAGAACCAGATATACGCAACCTATCGGTAAGGACCAATTTTTAGATTTTACCTATCTCTATTCCAGGCACGCCACCCGGAGTATAAAGCAGGTTTATAATTTTGATCCTTTGAGACAGCACTTTGATCTGCCTAATGATAGTCTTTCTGCCACTTTAAGAGGCAACTATCACATTCAGAACGGAGGTGTGGGATATCGCAAACAAAAGGAGCGTTTTGATTATTCCTTTGGTGTAAATCTGTTTTTGAACGATCAGGATACAAAGATCATCAATTTGGGCCAGTCAGCTAAGCAGCACTTGGTTACAGGTTTGCCTTACCTGGCCTTTAATTATAATTTTGACGCAACACATAGGATGCATTTTGACTATTCGGCTAATGTTTTACCTCCTTCTTCCAACCAGTTACTGCCAGTTCCCGATTACAGTAATCCGTTACTTATCAGGACGGGTAATATTGACTTGCGACCGGCCCGGACAGAGGAGCTGAACCTGGAATTCCGCTCCATCGATCCTGCTACTTCTAGAAGCTTCCTGGTGAGCCTTTCTGCCGCTTTTCAAAAAGATAAAGTCGTGGATGATATGAGAGTGGATTCTATAGGGCGCCAGATCATACTACCGGTAAATGTGGATGGCCCATTTCAAGGAACCCTGATGATTTCAAATGCCCTGCCTATCAGTAAGCTGCATTCGTTTCTCCGTATCAATACGCTGCTTAGCATGAGTCGGGAGGTTAGTCTAAATAACCGTGTAGTTGTACATACCCAGCGGTTAATGGCCATTCAGAGTGCAGGCTTTAATTATACCCATAAACAAGCGTGGGACATCCTATTTTTAGGTAATATAATCTATAACGGTACCTCCTACAAGAGGCTAAGCCAATCTGGACTCAATACGGTGGATGTTAATTTGTCCTTAAAATCAAATATTTACCTGCCATTAGCAATCCAGTTAGGTACAAAGACGAGTTACTACTTGAATAGGGGAAGAGAGGCTGGCTTTAACACCGATCAGGTTATTGTCAATCTGTTAGTAGCAAAGCAGGTGCTTAGGAAGCATGCTGCTCTGCAGTTAATGGTATATGATTTACTAAATCGCAGTAATACCATTAGCAGGAATGTAGGGGATAACTATATTGAAGATATCAGAACAAACCCATTAACCCGAATGGGCATGCTGTCGTTTACCTATTATTTCGGAAAACCAGAGGCGCGTTGAGGGTATCTTACAAAGTAGCGTCTGCTTCTTCCAATCGCTGTTTTAATCGCTGTGCTATTATTGCTTTGGCCTCCGTGGATATATTCATACAAGTTTCCCGTATAAAGTCATCCCATTTATAACCGGATGGACAGTCTCTGCGTGACCTGATAGCAATTTCTATTCCGTCATCAAAAAGAAAGGTGGGTATGCTTTTATCATTAAGGATCTTAAACGGCCCGTTCCATTTTTTCAGTGATGCTGATAGGGAACTATCCTTCAGGTATTCGCTAACCAAGTGTCTTTTATTTTTTCTGGCGTATAACTGTTTAATTAGCAGAATTTCAATTAAAACGGGGGATATCCCAAAATTCCCAGCCTCCTGACTGCAAATCAGTTTATAAACAGGAACTATCGGATCGAGGGTCATAATATTTAGGTTTTTTCATTTAGGTTGCCGTGAATAACAGGAAAGGCGTCAGTTGAAATGTACGTTGCGTGCTGAATCAATAGAATATCTGATCGTTGTAACTGCGGTTAAGTTTTCTAGGAATATGGAAACGTTACTGGTTTTGTCAATTGCTCCGGTAAATCTCTGATTTGAAAGGCTTGGATTATCAATATAAATTTCAATGTTATACCATCTTTCCAAAATCTCTTTTATCTCTTTCAGATCTGAATTGTGGAAATAATAGACCCCTTTTTTCCAACTCAGTGCCTGGCTATCCATGTTTTGCTCCACAATAATCTTATTTTGCTTGCCGGCAATGGCTCTCGTGCCGGGTTTTAACGTCACCTGACCTTTAGAAGTGACCACCTTTACCGATCCCTGGATCAGTGTTACAGTCATCTTAGCCGGATCATAGGAGTTTAAATTGAATTCTGTTCCCAGTACCTGAACTTCTCCGGACCTGGTATGGACGGTAAAAGGTCTTGACGGATCCTTGGCTACAGTCAAATAGGCTTCCCCGTTAATACTGACCTCTCTTTTCCGCTCATCGAAGATGATAGGAAAGATAATCTCTGTGGCGGAGTTGACCATCATTTTGCTGCCATCAGACAACAGCAGCGATATACTCTTGCCTGCTGGGACCTTTAAGGTATTATTGCCGGTAGGTGCCCCTCCCGGATCAAAAGAAAGTAATTTTTCGTGGCTATTATAATGAATTCCCTGTCGGTTTTCCCCGTCGGGCTTGCTGAGATCGACTACCCGGCCATCCGCAAGCGTTAAAACAAACGTGTCCTGTTGCGTAAGTTCGTTATTGAGTGGTTGGATCTTTCTGG
This sequence comes from Chitinophaga sp. OAE865, assembly GCF_040546735.1. Lineage (NCBI taxonomy): Bacteria > Pseudomonadati > Bacteroidota > Chitinophagia > Chitinophagales > Chitinophagaceae > Chitinophaga > Chitinophaga sp. OAE865. Next base: position 3,836,923 of record NZ_JBEPOF010000001.1, read on the forward strand.
GGATAAATAAACTTCCCTGATCACGAAGTAAAAAGAGCGCTATTAAAATAGCGGCGGCGTATACAGGTACATATTTCTTATTGACCAACACGGATAAAAAACGACCTTTCATAGTTTTGGTACCCAGCTGTGCGGTTGTAATCGGCTTCCAGCCATGGGGATCGTCTAACCGTGAAAATTGATTGGAGATATCGCTTTCGTTAAAATCCGCACAGAAATCCTGCCAACGCTGATTAATTTCAGCGTCGTGTTCTATTAGCGTATTAATATAAATTAAATCTTTATCGCTTAAAGAACCTGCCAGCTTTTGCGAAAAGTAGTATTCAATATCTACCAGATCGTTTCTTTTCAAACCTCCCATATCATTAAAACACTTAATTTCAAAAAATCTTTAGTCTTAGCTATATTTTTTTAAACTTACTACGCAATATCTTAAGTGCTGAGTTGATGTGTACATATACCGTATTTATGCTAATGGATTTGGAGAGGGCAATGTCTTTATAAGACATTTCATCTATGAATCGCATCTCAAAAATATGCCTGGTAGCGGGAGAAGGGATACTGGAAAGTGCTTCTTTTAAAATGGTGGTGGTGTCTGAGTGGTCTTCCAATTCATAATCCGGGTGTTCAGCAAGTTCTTGGGAAGTGAGGTGTTCATTCAGTTTTTTGTTACGCTGATCCCGCAAATAGTTCAATGATCTGGATTTGACAAAGCTGTATAAGTAGGAATTAATATTTGGGTCCTTAATGGCACCAGACCTTTTCTGCCAAAGATAAATAAAGGCATCGTGAACAAGCTCATAACACACCTCTTCATCTTTGATGTATCGGAAGGCATAGATGAACAATGCCTTTCGATACTTTTTATAAAGTTCATTAAAGGCTGATAAGTCATCTCCTCTTAGTTGATCTATTAATTGCGCATTTTCATGGTTATCCTCTAGCATTCTCTATAAATGACAATCTTCAGTAAGCAATATTGCTTTCCGGTCCGGTTTCTTTTAAGGGAGTGAAATATTGATTTTCTATAACAGTTGACTATACCTTCAAATCCCCATTTGATGGCATAAAATGCAAAGTGAGATGTCCAAAATAAATACGACTAACAGCACAAACTATTCAAAATTATTTCAAAGTGAAAACAGTCTGTCAAAATTATTTACGAAGTAAAATTAACTCTAGTTTTTATTTTTTTGTTATTTTTTTAAACTTTTAGCCGAAAAATTAATTGTGGCTACTTACCAGGTCTACAAGGTTTCCAAATCTATTGTTTATTTGATTAACGAGGCGTTAACAAAGTGAGTGAATTGCTCTGCTAGTAAGGCATTTGGAACATTTGTTAAAAGGTTGTGGATAAATGAGGGGCTATCTGACTAAAGGTTTATGATTTACCTGTGTTATATCTTAAAGTGATTTGGCCATTTCAGCTTATTTTCCCCAGAACACGAACAGTAAACAGACTTGACCAGAATTTATTTCAAAATGTAAAGCGGGCAGATTTATCTAGCACCCAATGCACCTTGTATGACCAAATCTATATTTCGTATAGCCGTCATTGCTATACTTTGCTGCGTAATTGGCGGCAGTTGCCTGGCAGTTCAAGGGAAAACAGCATTTTCAGCCAAGCTCGTTTCACTCAGTTTTATCAATGTTGAGCTGGGCGAGATTCTGAAAAGCATCCAAAGTCAAACCGGGCTGGCCTTTTTTTATAGTAACAATGTACTGGATGAACATGAAAAAAGGACTATTAAAGTAAGTAATGTGCCAGTTGAACAGGCGCTTTCCCTGCTGCTCGATAGCAAAAAATTTAGTTGGCGCATCAATGAGAATGCCAGGTCTATCCGGATCTCCGGTCGGGATAATAAGGCAGCTGCAGTAGCTCCAATCCTGGCCGACAGTAGTATTAAAAATGCTCTGACCGGTCGGGTAACCGACGCTACCGGACATCCACTGATCGGCGCAACAGTCCGCATCAAAGGAAGCCAGTTGGGAGCCCAGGCGGATGCTACCGGTAGGTTTGAAATAAAAGATGTTCCTCCGGATGCTATTGTACAAATTTCCTTTACCGGTTACCAGCAGCAGGAGGTTTACCGTGGCGGCCGACGACTGTTAGATGTTGTATTGACGGCTTCCTCCAGCGAATTATCCGAAGTAGAGGTGGTATCTACCGGTTATCAGAAGTTACCAAGGGAGCGAGCCACCGGGTCGTTTGCTTTTGTGGATAATAAGACCATTAACCGCTCGGTAAGCACCTTTATATCTTCGCGTATTGAAGGTGTGACCAGTGGTGTTTACTTCAATAAGCCGGCCAATAGAATCGGAGGAAATCCCAACAATGGAGGGGATCCAGATATCAGTATAAGGGGGCGTAGCACGCTGTTTGCCAATACTTCGCCATTAATTATATTAGATAACTTTCCGTATGAGGGTGACCCGGCGAACATTAATCCCAATGATATTGAATCTGTTACGATCCTTAAAGATGCGGCTGCCGCTTCTATCTGGGGAGTACGTGCAGGAAATGGGGTGATTGTGTATACCTCAAAAAAGGGAAAGCTTAATCAGAGACCTACCGTCTCTTTTAACACGAACCTTACTTTTGGAGGGAAACCAGATGTTTTTGCAGTGCCCCAGATGAGTTCTGCTGATTATATCCAGTTTGAAAAATATCTTTTTGATAATGGAAAATATGACATTTTTCTCACCTATTTGCCCTACTTCACCCAATCTCCAGTGGTGGACATATTAGACAAAGAAAAGAACGGGCTCATTGGCCATGATCAGGCTGCCAGCCAACTTGCAGCGCTTGCCGGCTATGATGTGAGAAGAGACTATTCTAAATATTTTTTACGGAAGCAGGTTAATCAGCAATATGCGTTGAGTGTCAGCGGAGGCACTAGCAATAATCAATACTATATTTCTGGTGGATTTGACAGAAATCTTTCGAGTCTCGTTTCAGACGCCTATAACAGGTTTACTTTAAATGCGAGAAATGTTACCCGGATGTTTGATGACAAACTGGAATTGTCGGCCGATTTGCTTTTTACTAAAAGTATCAATCAGACCAATCCTCAATTCTACAGTTTTCAGTATCCTTACGAGCGGCTTCTGGACGAAAACGGAAACGCGCTACCCGTCATCAGGGATTACCGACAAGCCAGTAAGGATGCCTTGTCTGGTAAGGGGTTACCCGACTGGAATTATTATCCATTTAATGAGCGAAAGAACAATGATAATAAAACCGGGGTAAGTGATTATAGGATCAACATCGCACTTCGCTACAATATCTACAAAGACATCGTGTCTCTTACTGGAAATTACCAGTACCAGCAGGGCAATATTGATCAGACTATTTTATATGATCAGAACACCTATTATACGAGGCTTATCATCAATAAATTTGCTCAGATTGATCCCTCCGGCGCTATTACCTATCCCGTTCCTTTAGGCAGTGTATACAATATTGTCAATACTGATTATAAAAGTAACACGGGAAGAATTCAATTGAACTACCGCCAAGTGTTCAATAAAAAGCATGAAGTGAATGTTCTCGCCGGATTTGAAGTCAAAGACTATAACAGCTATACCTTAAATACTAACCTATTTGGGTACAATTCCGATAATGCTACCAATATACCAGTGGACTATTTTTCCGATTTTACAACGGCCATTGACGGAGGCATAACCAGAATACCTAACATTTATGGTCAGTCCGGCATTACAGACAGGTTTATATCTTATTATGCCAACGGAAGCTATACGCTAAATAATAAATACATTCTTTCTGCTAGTGCCCGTAGGGATGAATCAAACCTTTTCGGGGTAGATGCTAATCAGAAAGGCGTGCCTTTATATTCATTGGGAATGAGTTGGAACATTTCAGAGGAACAATTCTATAAAATTGCCTTCCTGCCTTATTTAAGATTTAGGGTGACGGATGGTTATAATGGAAACCTCAGCAAGAATTTATCAGCCTATACAACCGCAAAGGCATACAATGTCAATAACTACAATGCGCCCACCCAATCTATTGTTAATCCGCCCAATCCTTCGTTAAGCTGGGAAAAGGTAAATGTCATTAATGCCGCCCTTGATTTTGCGACCGTGAAAAACCGATTGAGCGGCAGCATCGAGTTTTATATAAAAAATGGGAAGAACTTGCTAGGAAACAGTCCCATTGCTGGTCAGACCGGCGTAATACAATTTACAGGAAACACGGCTAATCTCAAAACAAAAGGCTTTGACCTGACTTTGAATAGCATAAACACAAGTGGGGTCTTTTCATGGACCACCAACTTTTTGCTCACGCATGTTAAAGACCGGGTGACTGAATATAAATTGCAAACAGGTACTAATAGTTATTACGTGACCAGTAATTTTTCCAACCCTATGGTGGGCCGTCCTTATACGGCAATATTTGCCTATCCGTCGGCGGGCTTGGATAATACGGGTAACCCGCAAGGTTTTTTGGATGGAAAAGTGAGCACGGACTATGCCGGCATATTGAATTCAACTGATATGGCACAATTAAAGTTCATGGGTAGTGCCACCCCCACGACCTTTGGTAGCCTGCGCAATAACTTCTCATACAAGCACATGGATCTTTCTTTTAATATCATTTATAAGCTAGGGTATTATTTCAGGAGGGGATCTTTTAATTCCAGTTCTTCTTCCTTTCAGCAGGCAGACTATGAGAAAAGGTGGCAGCAACCAGGGGACGAATTGACCACCAACGTGCCCGCTTTGTCCTATCCATCTGATCCCCAGCGGGATTTGTTTTATAATGGATCAGAAGTATTAGTAAGCAAGGCAGACCATGTCCGGTTACAAGATATTCAGGCGGGATATACCTTTAAGTTTTCATCTAAATTATTTTTTAAGAGTTTGCGAATATATGGGTATGTAAATAATATAGGCATTATTTGGAAAGCTAATAAGCAGGGCTTAGACCCGGATTATGTGGGAGGAGGCTATTACAATATCCCCAATCCCAGGAGCTATTCAATCGGGGTTAATGTAAATCTCTAACATTAAAAACTGTGACCATGAGTACCAAGATAAATATTGCCATAGCATTTTCCATTTTGACGGCAGGCTGTACTAAAAGTGATTTTCTTGAGAAAAAACCCAACACCGGTATAGTTATACCTAGCACTATCACAGATATGACTCAATTGCTGGATAATCAGACTGTGATGTTATACAATGCTCCATGTACTGGTACTTTATCAGCTGATGAATATTATTACTATTCCCTGGATGACTTCAATGCGACTGGCACAAAGACGGAGAAAAATTGTTATACCTGGCAAAAAGACATTTATCAGGGCGAGAACCGGATACCGGATTGGAACAATCCATATCAGGCGATTTTTTACTCAAATGTAGTGCTAGAACAATGGGATAAACTGGCCACTGTGGAGAAAACTACCAATGAAGGTCGATTCGTAAAAGGCTGGGCCTTATATGAACGGGCGTATAATTATCTTAACCTGGTACAAACGTTTTCTCCTGCATATGATAAAGGAACAGCAGCAACTGATTTGGGGGTACCGATCAGACTTTCCGCCAATATTAATGAAATTAAACAGCGCGCTTCGGTGGAGGATACCTATAACCAAATCCTCAATGATTTGAAAGGTTCGATTACCTACTTTACGGATATTTTCCCATCTCAAAATCTAAATAGGCCTTCCAAGGTCGCTGCTTTTGGGTTATTGGCCAGGGTATATTTATATATGCGCGAGTATAATTTGGCAGGAGCCTATGCGGACAGTTCTCTGTTACTGAAATCAGATCTGATTGATTACAATACAGTAAGTACTACCGCTAGCCGTCCATTTACTATTTATAATCCTGAAGTATTGAAGCTCTCTCTTATGAGCCAGGGATATTTGGCGGCTACCCTTGCTGGTGTTTCAGCTGTTGATACAGCCCTCATTAATATGTACGAAGATACTGATTTAAGGAAATACATATTTTTTAAAGAAGACAAGGGAGTATATCTCACTAAAAGTAGCTATAATGGTAAAGGTTTTTATCCATTTACCGGTGTTGCAGTAGATGAGCTTTTTCTAATCAAAGCGGAAACATTGGTAAGAGCGGGTCAGGTTATGAGGGCAGCGGAGTATTTAGATCGATTATTGACTAACCGCTATACTACAGGAAACTATAAACCGATTTCCTATAATACCGGTGACGAGTTATTGCAACATATACTAAATGAACGTAAGAAGGAACTGGTACTTCGTGGAGTCCGATGGCCGGATATAAAGCGATTAAACAAAGGAGGTGCAAATATCACATTGAGAAGAGAATTAGGAGGGACAAATTATGAGCTTCTTCCAAATGATCCAAGATATGTAATGCCAATCCCAAGTGATGAAATAGCATTAAGTCACATTCAGCAAAATGTCCGATGATCTCAGGAGTTGTGAAATGAATGATAATTATTATGAAACATAGAATCCTTATTTTTTTTCTAATTCACTTCTTCTGTGCATATGGATATGCCCAAAAGGCGGGAAAGTCCATCGAACTATCTGGCGATTTTCACACTGGTACCTTGGATGGACATACTTTGAAGATCACCACTTTTGATATGTATACCCGAAGAGGCGCTAGACATGTGTTGGCGCAACAGGAAGTTGCCGTAATTTCTGGGAAGTTTTCAACCACTATTTCGATAGGGGGAGATTTGGGATATTTAAATATTGTTGTTCCTGAGAAATATGATGCCGATAACATTTCTTATTCCACTTTTTTAGTTGAAGCTGGCGACAGCGCGCGCCTATGTTTGGTAGATAGTACTATTAAATTCAAAGGAAGAGATAGCGCTAAATTTACCTGTCAGTTAGAACTAGCCAAAATAGCTTTTCAGTACCCATATACAGGTGTTGATTCTGATTCTGGTTTTTTTGATAGTATTGCATCCTATAATGAAGATATACTCAGCAGGCAGTTGATATTTTTGGGCCAGTATCACAACAAGTTTGATAAGCAGTATTTTAATGTCTTGGCATGTAGCTTTAGGTTTAAAAGTTATTACACAACTGTTTCAAGTTTAAATTACCCAACAGTAGACGAAGATAGCATCAGACTTAAAAGAAGACTTAACTTCCTGTCTAAATATTTCGATGAAAAAACTAGCGTAGGGCAGCACCATAAAGAATGTAGTTATTCGTATCAGTTTATTGATTTTCTATTTGCCAAAGAAGTTTTTAATTGGGATAATTCGGCTGGTAATCGGGCATTCTCGGATCTGTACCGATCCATAAAGCATAAATATAGAGGGGTAATTAGAGATCATTTGCTTGTGTTATCCCTGAATGCCAAGCTAAGCTCAAGCCCCAATCGGGAGGGGTACATTGAGAAAGCGCTTGAAGTAGTCAATGATGACGTTTGTAGAAGGATTCTTATGGAAATGAATACAACACAGAAGTCAGGTGTGGTAGCTTACAATTTCCAACTTCAGGATACATCTGGAAATATTGTTTCGTTATCAGATCTCAGGGGAAATGTTGTAGTACTTGATTTTTACTTTACAGGTTGCACTGGATGTATTGCTTTAGCAAAAGCAATGAAGCCTGTTCTGGATTCAGTGAAACCGTTTTCCAATATTAAATTTGTTTCCATTAACGTAGATAAAACACCCGCAATGTTCAGAGCAGCAGTTAAGTCAGGACTTTATACCCATTCTGAGAGTATAAATTTGTATACAAACGGAAAAGGGATGGATAACGATTTAATTAGATACTATAATATTCAAAGCATGCCTGCTTTAATTATAGTAGATAAGAATGGACGATTGTTAAGCAGAAACCCTCCCAGGCCAAGCACCTCTGATATTCAAGTTACCAATCGTTTCATTGATTTGCTTAGATCATCTTTGTAAAGCAGATGATTTTTAAAATATTTCAGAAATGAATGTAGCACTCAACTGAGTGCTACATTCATATAAGCATTAAGGAATGTAAAGTGTCTTATTTGTAGAAGGAACTGCGCCAGCTGCAATTAAGGCTGCCTCTGAGATTGGAGAAGCCAAAGGAGTTGAGGCAGTGTAAGTGTAATGGCAAGGTTTAGTTGCGGCTGTTTGGCAATCACCATCATCAAATACTACCTGGCGAGTATAGGTGCCGTTATCAGATAAATTCACATACTCAAAAGTAGCACGATAGTTACCAGCAACAGCTGTTGCTAATCCGATGAAGCCTGCGGCTACAACAAAAAGAAATTTTTTCATTTTTTTGTGTTTAAATGGTTAAAAAAACTGGATTGTTTACTTGCAAGTATTATTATATTTATCTGGCATAAAATATTCTCTAGGTCCTTGTTGATGAAATTGTACAATGAGGGTTACTTACTGTTCTTAAGTTTGTATATTTCCCGTCATTTAATTCATTTGTGTAACTTGAAGTTACAAGATCCCCATTGCTGCCATTTTTAAGAGCTTCCACCGTTCCTGTTAAAATTGCAATACTTAAGAATTCGGGTTAGAAAATAGTAGTTCCTTTGCAATTCACTTAAATATGTTTGCTATCATTTCACCCTGTCTAATATTCAAAATATCTATAATCGAAATCATGTCCAGTGAAGTATCCATTAGACTTTAATGCTTCAAATAATGCGTCGGGCATTGAATTGAACTGAAAATTCGTTGTTGTCCAATAGCTGCAGAATGTGCCTGGATGCGGAAGACAGTTGCCTTCATCGTAGGAATTTATTTTAAAGGCACTATCTCCTTGTTGAACCCAGAAATATGTGGTGTCTATTTGTTTTTGATTCATCGCGACTCCGGCCATCGAAATTGTAAATGTGGCAATCATAAATGCGATTTTCATAAATGTAATTGTTAACAGGATGAATAATACTCATTAACCAGCTGAAAATCTCAATGGTTTACCTTTCTTAATATTTAGTTCAATTCTTCTGTTAATCCATAACGCCCATATATTTATAGCGACAAAGTATAAATTAAAGAGGAGATGCCCCTTCCATTCTAGCGCACTGATAACACCTCCACAACTGCATGGTATACGCCCGTAGTAATTTAACTGTATCAACGATATATATCCGGTGAAAGTTATTAACATTGCAAGGCTGATATAGAGCCCGATTTTTCGATATTTTGGAATGGCAAGTATAATAACTGTTATGAATTCCACTGCTGGCAGTGCATAAATTAGAAAGTTTCTGAAGGATGGATACAATGGTTGTGCTTTCATAGAAGATATATATCGATCTACCTTCATTAGTTTACTTACAGGTGTATAAATAAAAAGAATGACCAATGCTGCGATTAATATTTCAAGTGCAAGCTCATTTTTCCCCTTGTAGAATAGATAACCGACCAATAGAAGAACGGTACAACCAATAAGTAGTAAGACTGTTAATAAAGAAGATAGTTGATCCATATGGCTGTTGTGATTTTAATTTTGAAAATTAATCCAGAATCCGACATCCTGTATGTTTTGAGGGAATTGCTTTTTCTTCCTTCAACTTTTTTTCGCTGACAATTACCCCTAAGTCTTTGTCTGATTCATAGCTGCATGGATGATTGCCGTTTGGATTGCATTCACCCTGATGATTTTCATTAGCTTTGATGTATGCTCCAGCCCCGCAAACATAAACATATAAGTACCACTTTCCTGGCAGTGTTACACTATCTATTCTGGAATGCTGAGTATAAGATGTAAGAAGCATGAGGATTCCGATAATACACATATTTTCGATTTTATCTACTCCACTATATAGCAACCCTTGAAGCTTCCAGGTGTTGCACCTGCTGCTACCAGGCTGGCTTCATAAGTATACGCACCAAGGTCGACCGGACTAAGATATACGCATGGTTTCAGTGCCGCTAAATGACAATGTGCTGGATTGTAGTTTGATACTCTTGTGTAGCTGTAGAACGAGTCACATATATTTATATAATAAATGGTTACCCTTTTGCTTTCGGCATATGCGTAGCTTACTCCAAATGCTAAAGCAAAAGGCACAATAAGGTTTCTAATCCATGTCATAACGGATAGTTTACAGGATTCTGTGTTTAATCCTGGGGTTCAATTAATCCTTTCGGTTATTTTGAGTCGTGCTAATGGTTTCTGATTACCACATAAAGCTAATATTGATAACTGCAATAGTTCTTCAGTAGCCGGATTTTTTACTTTATTTTTTACTGTCAGCGGAATGCAGGGGAGGATCATATTTTATAGGAGACGGCTCAATTTACCACCATTGATCCATATGCTGCTATATATTCAGTAGGCATATACACAAGATCCGGTTTATCGTACTATTCAGTATTGAGAAGAAAATCAAATAGACAAGGATATAGTAGCGTGAATAGTACTAACGAGGAAGATTGGGTGTAATGTAAGTATTGAAATACCAAATTTATTGTTAATAGAATAGGGATCAGAAGGATAATTGGTTCCTATATATGTGGATATGGGAGCACCGTATCTAAAATGAGCTTTTTTAAACGATTTTTAGACCTTAAAATTTTCCACTTATTAATTAGGATAGGGCGTTTGTTCCTGTTGTCGTGTAGACAAAATTAATTAAAACATTCTATTTTTAATGCAACGATTAAGCACTCTAGCAAGAGTGCTGATTAGCCCATGGATATTTGAGTATATTCTTGCTGCCTATACATTCAATTCCGATAGCTTACCCTGAATATTAGTGAAAATAATGATGGAGCGAAAAGGATTTTCCAAATCCCGCTCCTGGAAACCTAAGTCTGGGAATATTTAAAAATAATAAAATATGAATTATAGAGAACACGTGGAAAGTAATCCATTTATTTACCTGGTGACTACCGCAATTCTTACTGTCGGACTAACTGCGACAACAGTGATCTGGCATTATGAAATGCTGCTGAAAAATCATGACATGGTAGAAATAGGGACTTATACGTTGAATTCAAAGTTAGTAGAAAGTTGGGTGCCTAAGTAGGAGTATGATATACTATATAGAAAATTTAGTGTACAAGAAGAACGACCTGATAATCCTGTGATAGTCAACTTGGTCAGGCGGGTTAAGATCATTAATAATGACAGCGTGGATTATTACGCTATTAAGATTTATAAGACAGGTCTGGTCACAGACTACGCGAAAGCATTAAGAGATACACTAAAAAATCTTGGATATTTTAATACCGAATTATTTAGGAGCATGGATAATAATTATTATGTCATGGTATATGGCTTCGCCTGTATAGGTAAAGGAATTAGAAAGGCGGAAAAGAGCGTTAGAAAGATATTGCAAAGGAAGCAGTGCGAGATTGAATGCGTAGACCTGACTACGCATTCGACAGAAGGCTTTGTTGAGTACAGGGAGAAGACAATATTTCAGTACTATGTTCCCAGGGGAATTTGAGAATAATGAGGTATCAATTCTAATTGCTTTTTTTTTGTATATTTAATTTATTCAGAAATTTAAGATAGATAACCGCTGTCCAATTGTAATGATCTAAAGTAAACTAAATGGCAGAAATTTATGATGAAAACCCTAAGCGTATACTGGGAATTGAGCCGGTAATTACCTCAGTCGCTGAGGCTGAGCTAGTTCATAATAGCCTTATAAGATATAGGTCCTATTTATTCTTTAGTGGGATAATGGACGGCCAACCACATTATCGTGGAGAGCAAAATTTCGGATGGGACGTTCGTCCGGGGCTGTTTCGAGGAGGTGAGGCTCATCTTAGCAGCTCAGATGCCAAAGTGTTAGAAATGCGCCTTGTCGGTGAGTTTGAAAGGGAAATTACCACACTTTTTAGCTCACAGGCGTTAAGACATCTTTTTGATGGAGAGACTTACGGCAGAAAATGGGATAATCTTTTCCAAGCTCAGCATGCAGGCATCCGAACGACTATTGTAGATTTTTCGTTTCATTGGGAGCGAGCATTATTTTTTGCGGTCGAGGAAAGCTCCTTGCGGGATATCGAAGCAGCCGATGCGCAATTCTGGGCTTACCTATATGATAATGAACGCCTTCTAAAGCATAGTACAGTTCCGCTTCGCGATACCTATTATGACCAGGACCCTGAATGTTTGGCTTCAGGTAGGATGGTAAATGTCCCCTTTTACCTGAGTGAGATTGAAAACCGGATTTTCGAAGGGAGAATGTATAAACAAGTAGGACGCTTTTACATCCCCAGCCGAGACAAATGTTCGATTCCATTAAATCATCAGGAAGATATTGCGCCTTGGTTATTCCGTTTCCGCATACCGGCAGCATGTAAGGCTCCCATCCGGGAGGAATTGAAAGCAATGGGATTGGATAGAGACTATCTTTATGTTAAAGAAAATCCCGAACATCAAGCTATTGTTACTCAGATTAATCAAAGGATTTGTGGATGGTAGTTATTTTAAAGGCCAACTTAATTAAAGGTCAGTTTAGATAACTGTACTAATTACGTGGTTATCTATATTCCCAGAAGCAACTTAGATAAAGTCCTTGTTGGATATTATTTTATTAAATTGCATGCAGTACTATACCTAACCCTTTTATGAATAAATGGAAAATTTACGCTATTGTCATGAGCCTTATCGCCTTTGGTTCATTAAAAGAAACATTCCGTATACTCACTTCGGATGAACCTGATATAGCAACCAACAGAGCGTCTATACTGCCCATCGGCCTTCTTTTAACCTGTGTTTTTATATTTCTGGCAATCCGGTTATGGAGAAAAGCGGGTAATCGAAATCTTTCATAACCAACAGGTTTTATAATATGGCTATTATCGCGACAGATGGTGGATTTGACCATGATTTTTCACAAGAAGTGGACTGTATTTACAAAGGCGAGCGGTACGCCGTACGGGACAATGGTCAGGTATTCCGGTATCCTCTAGTTGGTAAACGGCCACGCCCGAACGATAACCAGTGGACTTTTGGCAAACCGAATAGCAAAAAAGGCTATATGGAGATCGCCTCGGTCCATATTCATCGGATAGTGGCCATTGCGTTTCATGGAAGACCTCCATCCCCAGGCCATGTTGTTGACCACATTGATACCAACAAACGGAATAACCGGCCAGAGAACCTTCGGTGGGTTACCCGGCTGGAAAACATATTGCTTAATCCAGCTACAGCAAAGCGTATTGCAATCGTTTGTGGTAGTGTAGAGGCGTTTCTTGCTGATCCTTCGAAATTTCGTGATAAGTTCCTGGAGCCAAATTTTGAATGGATGCGCACCGTCAGTAAGGATGAAGCGCAGTTAAGTTTAAAACGGCTGTTGGCATGGGCTGCTAGCGATAAGCACCCAACAGGTGGTTTATTAGGGGATTGGATTTTTAACCGGTATAATGCCCCAAAACAGCATATATCAACAGCTTCTAATGGGCCTGATATTATTATGTCCAAAACCGCGGGTGCTGCACAACTGAATTGGCGTCTTCCTATGGAGTTTCCCTGTTGCCCACAGGAATATGTAGCGGCGCCATTGATAGCATACACTGAGAGATTAGAAGCGAGTGCAGTGTTCTGCCGCAATGAGGTTTATTCCTCTTTGGTATCAAAGAGAGCGATGTCCGACGACTGCCAGTCGATTTATGTTATATCTGAATCCATTAAAGGCAGCGGCTCAGTCAAACCCTGGGCACTTGCGAAGATAACCTATGAGGATGACCTGTTTGTGCACACAAGCATCGGTAGCTTCTTTAGTCAAGAAGGGGCGGAAAAGCAATATTGTATGGAACTGGGACTTGAATGGTTGGGAGGCGATACCTTTGATGATTGTTGCTGACGGGGGTAATTGTCTTGGGTTTGTTGACCTTGTATGGCTCTCATTATTTAGGGATATGAAATAACTGGAGTCTGGATGTTATAGTATAGAAAAAAGCTACGCTTACCAATTTGAGAGGTTATTTCGTAGCTTTTTTCGTTGATTAGATGTTATTGGAAAAGTGGAAAGATCATCCAAAGCAGCCCGTATATGAATAATAGCATAATTAGGAGCATGATGATACTTTTTATTCCAGGGTTCTGGAATTTGAATTTCACGTATTTAATTGAGATCGTGATAACTTCCTTTCTTGCCATTTAATTAATTTTTTGGCGTTAGTTTTATGTGGCCTTATCAAAGCCGTACTTCTTGTATCGCTGTGCAGATTACAAATGTACCAGCTGTCGTTGAGCATCGTTCAACGGATTTGCAACGATTTTGCTTGTGGTATATCATCCTCATATACCCGTCCCGTAACCAAATTCCTGACGAATGCAATATTACTCCACGAATGGCCTGAATTACTTTGTGAATCTTTCCGGCTCCTCATAATTTGCTGATAGATAAAGATTTTGCTCCCTTAAGAATCTATTGGGAGTAGTTTTCCCAAATAATCTGAAATAACAATAGTACCTGAAGGATTTATCTGTGTATTATAGTAAAGCTTATATAATTCTATAGGTACTGGCGAGGTGAAATGGTTCCTATATATGAAATATAGAAGGGATGGAATTGTGCTTCTGGAATGAAGGTAAATTTTTTATGAGTAATGACCAACCAGATCACCATTAAGAAAGAACAACGATAAGGGCGCTGCCTGAGCGCTTTTTAGCCCGCGCGTATCTCAATGGCCGGTGTTGCTGGCTTTCCCTTGAATGTTAGAGAAAGGTAACTATCCGTCGAAATGGCGGTAATAGCGTCATAGCCGGAGAGGTTTGTGTGAATAGAGATTTGTGAATTATTAAAATTAAAATGATGGAGACGGAAAAAGTCTTATTTAGTTATTACAAAATCGATGATCATTTTATTGATGATCGGGAATTTGGTATCGCAGTAGATGATATCATCAGGATTGCCAATGAGAGAGGAGGGGATAAATACACTGAGCAGCAATCCATAAAGGAGGCATATGGTGGGGTGAAGCTGCGGGTGTTCTTTAGCCTTAGGAAGGCGCCAGCCAGGTGGAGACATATTTTTGGGAAGATTGTGAAGAAAGGTGAGCCTATTACGACCTGCGAGTCGGTTATCCCCTCCTATATCATGTTTGCCGAGGTAAAGAAAAGAATTTTTGCTGTCACCGGAGGTCTCGGATCATTTGCCATACAGGGATTTGTGTCCCAGAGCTTTGGTTTTGATATTTTATCGCGGTTAATCAAGGCCGATAGCCCGGTAATCAAGTCTTTTCAGAATAGAGGGGTGACCGGGGTATTGCTGGCACAGTCCAAGCATTTCAGGAAAGACCGGCGTTTGATGGATGAAAACAGTTTTGGGCAGATCTATAAGGAACTCAAGGCTGATCTGGACCAGCGGATATTGATAGATATATTTGGTTTTAAAGCCTCGGAGCTGAAGCGAAAGGTATCTGGTTGCCTGGCTAAAACTACTTTCCAGATCAGTAAGCCATTAGATGAGGAGGGGTTTGTTGCAGTCGCCAAGCGGCTTAATAAGCTACTGAACCAGCCGCCCAATTTTTCCATTAATAATATGGAGCTGATTTCCGGTAAGAAGCATCATAAGTTGATCCGTCAGCTGCAGGAGGCGTTTATCGATAATATCTACCAGGGATATGTGGATGGGGAAGTGCTGGATATTGATTTTTGTCACCCGGAGGTGGATAAGTACCGTACAGCGGCCTATTACAGCCTGCCGCAGACGGACTTGCCATCCAGAGAGGAGGCATTTGAGCTAAATGAATTGCTAAGGGAGCTGCAGGAAGCAGGCAAATTGGACGTTAAGGATATGCGGGGATTTCGGCGGTTGCTACAGCATACCGTGGTACAAACCGAGGATGAGGCTGGACTCCTGCTTACCAGCGGATCTATCTACGAGCATTTAAACGGGGAGGTAACGATGGAGGGAAAGACTTACTTTTTCATCGACGGCAGCTGGTACCGGATTAAAGCGAGTTTTGTGGCGGAGTTAAACAGGGAGCTTAAGCAACTACTGGAGCAGTATTGGGATAATACCCTGATCACTGCTCCTTTTGATACCAGCGGTGGAGAGGGGGCTTTTAATCTGAGCTTTGCCGGAAAACCTGGATTTATAGTGCTGGATAAGATCGTCCCGGAGCATATGGAAGCTTGTGACCTGTTAAAGCATGGTGAAAAGGGGCTTACCTTTTCCTGTTGAGGCAGGAATTGATCAGGTCCTGGAGGCATTAGCAGGGATTTTTGAAAGTAACGGAGTACCTTTTGACAACAGCAAAATAGATATAAGAAGTGTTGATGAAGATAGACCTGTTATTATAGTGGTGATCGCGTTCCCTGAATATAGTTGGGAATAACGGGGTAACAAAGGGGGCTGTCTAATGATGGTGGTGCAAGCAGGAAAGATAGAGCGGTGGAATATCTAACAAATGGACAGATCACTAGCTTCAATTATCCAAAGAGAGACCTTTAGGAACGAATAACTGCGGGGCATCAAATTGCCATTCGATCGTTGGTTTTTAAATCAAAAAGCAGGAGTTAAACCTAAGTTGCAGAAGTTGTGATTTAATCTGACAGTTGGGTTAATTTTAAGTAACCACACTTATTCATTAACCCTTTAAACTGCCAGAAATGAATACAGCAGTAAAGTTAATCAAAAACAAGGTAGGCCTGTTAGAATTGGCCGAAGAATTAGGTAACGTATCCCATGTGTGCAAGTTGTTTGGCTACAGCAGGGACAGCTTTTATCGATTTAAAGAATTATATGAAGATGGAGGCGAATCGGCCCTCCAGGAGATTAGCAGAAGAAAACCAATACTAAAGAATCGGGTTGAGCCACAAATAGAAGCAGCTGCGATAGAAATGGCTATAGAACAACCCGCCTTTGGCCAGCTAAGGGCAAGCAATGAACTGAAGAAGAAAGGTGTTTTTATATCGCCTGCAGGCGTACGGGGAGTCTGGCTAAGGCATGGGCTGGAAACGCTTAAAAAGCGACTTAAGGCATTGGAGGAGAAATCTATGGCTGAAGGCTTAATACTTACAGAATCACAGGTTATAGCGCTGGAAAGGGCAAAAGAAGAGAAAGTGGCTCATGGAGAGATAGAAACCCATCACCCGGGTTATCTTGGAGCACAGGATACATATTACGTAGGAACTATCAAAGGGGTTGGAAAAATCTACCAGCAGACCTTTATTGACACCTATAGCAAGGTAGCATTTGCCAAGGTGTATGATCGAAAGCACGCAATTGTTGCAGCTGATATGCTAAACGACAGGGTGATACCTTTCTACGACGAGTATGGAGTTCGCCTGCTGCGAATTTTAACTGATCGTGGTACTGAATATTGTGGAGCCAGGGATCACCACGAATTTGAGCTTTATCTGGCATTGGAGGACATAGATCATACCAGGACCAAGGCGAAAAGCCCTCAGACCAATGGGATCTGCGAAAGATTCAATCGCACCGTCCAGGAAGAGTTTTATTCGATAGCATTCCGAAAAAAGATCTATTCGTCTCTGGAGCAGATCCAGCGCGATCTGGACGACTGGATAGATCACTACAACCGCAATCGGACACATACTGGCAAGTATTGTTTCGGACGGACACCATTGCAAACTTTTGAAGAAACAGTACCTTTAGCAAAAGAAAAGCAGCTAGACGACCTTCCGCCAGCTGCTTAAAATATCACCCGACTGTCGGAGCAAATCGGAACTATTACAGATTAGTTGACACAAAAATCAATATTTGTCTTACTACCTCTTTGATAACTTGAAATTATCGTATACAATTTTTAACTTGCAGAAAATGCTCACTATAATCACAAGTGTAATCCAGTGAGTAGATTCAAGCTCTTTTTATAAACTATTGAAATTCAAAACAATGCAATATCAGGGCGTCGTACAGTCGTCCCGACAGAAACAAAAAGCCTTTATATCGCAAGATGTAAAGGCTTTTTTGTTTTATTCCAACCCAGCTCAATTCGCTACATCAGCTGCTTCTTATGCGTTAGTTTCAAGTTCATAGCCGCTGATACGTATAACAACAATTTAGCTATTCGGATCAGGTTCCGGTTTTTTCCTCAGTTTTGATATGAATATCCAGGCAGCGCGCCCACAATAATACCTTCATCTTCCCATATCTTTTTTACAGAGAGCTATGTAGGTCTGTCCTGTAAAGTAGGAGATTGCTTTGTACCTCGCAATGACGTTGAGAGATATATCAATTTATTAAACACTTAACGAGGCGTGTTCGGTTTATTATTTTAGACTTATCGCTATAAGCTCGGGTCAAATTCCACAATCCATTCAATACCATATTTGTCTCTAAACATTCCGGCGTATGTGTTCCAGGGACTGTCGCCCATGGGCCCTTCAATCTCTCCTCCCGCTGATAATCCATTAAATATTTTATCGGCTTCTTCACGACTTTCAGTGCTCACAATTATTTTAGACCTATTCTCGTTTTCGTTTACTCGTCCCATAAATTCAGGAACATCATTGGCTATTAATACATTGTGCTTGCCTATAGGTAAACCAATGTGCATTATTTTATTTGCTTCGTTTTCCGCAACCTGAAATTCGGGGCCCGACAGATCCTTGAAGCGAATGATCTTTGTGAACTCTCCGCCAAAAACTGATTTGTAAAAAGTGAATGCTTCTTCGGCATTGCCATTGAAGTTGATCCACGGATTGATTGTTCTCATAATTTTATTTTTAAGGGTTTAATTTTTTCTGCTTATGCTATTCTGTATTCCTGTTGTCAATAGGATTGACAATTTTCTTCCTATAATTTCTGTGATAAGGCAGGCAACAGATTATCCAAATTGTTCATTAGCATCTTAAATCCTTCGGTAAAGCCCATTTCAATCATCTTCTCCATACGGGCAAGGGATTCATTAAAAATGGTGATACTCACTTTAGTTCTGCCATTTTGTTGGCTGAAATTGTAATCCCATTCAGAACCAGGCAATTCAGGATTTCCGTCTTTGTCTGCAAAAGAATTATACATTTTAAAATTTGTTTTCGGAGTAATGGATGTGTATTTCTGAATAGCCCAACGCTCTTGTCCGTCGGGGCTTATCATAGCATAAAATCTTTGCCCTCCAACTCTGAAATCCATATACTTGGTTTGGGCGCGCATTGGTGCGGGTGCTCCCCACTGGTCCAGTAATTCCGGCTTAGTAAAAGCATCCCATACCAAAGAAAGCCCGGCATCAAATTCTCTGGTGATATATACCGTTTTCGCTGCTTTGTCAACATTAAAATCAAATAGCAGATCGTTATTCATTTTTTCTGTTCTTTAATTGTTGATAATAATTCGTCAAGTTGATTAAATTGAATTTCCCAGCTTTGTCTGAATTGGGCTAACCAGTTGTCAAATTCCTGCATTTTTTTTGCATTAAAATGATAATAAATCTCCCTGCCGTTACGCGCAGGCTTAATTAATTCGCATTCATGCAATACTTTAATGTGTTTCGATACCGCCTGCCTGGTCATGTCAAATTTTTCGGCCATCGTATTTGGTGTTAATGGCTGGATAGCGATTAACGTTAAAATAGCCCTGCGTGTCGGATCTGATATGGCCTGGAATATATCCTGTTTCATTCTTGATTATTAATTGCGCAACTCTTAGGTTGCAAATATATATGCAACTTTTTAGTTGCGCAAATTATTTGGGAATTTTTTTGAGAGAAGCGCGATAGAGTATATCAGGCAAATCGTAAAAGGTTTGAATTTGTTAGTTTTGTTAAATGGAAACAGGAATTCCGGGATTGAGTTGGGATGAATCAAAACTCAAAGGCTTTAAGGTACATGAACTATCCCCATCGGTCGATGTCCCGGCCAGAACGGGCCGGCGTGATTTTTATAAAATGGGCCTGGTGAACGGCGATATGACAATTGACTATGGAGGCCAAATTGTGGAGATCAAAGGCACTGTGCTCTTCTTTGTCAATCCCAGAGTTGTCCACTCCATTGTCCGGCGTGTCAGCCGAACCAGCGGCTACGCGTGCATATTTACCGGGAGTTTTATTAACACCCGGGAGTTGCAGGACTCCCCGCTGTTCCGTGTTGGAGATAATCCGGTTATCTCCCTGAAGGAAGACCAGGCATTCTTTATCGGTACTATCTTTAAAAAAATGTTAGCGGCGTACGCCAGCGAGTATACTCATAAAGCTGATCTGATTAAAAGCTGCATTGCTTTAATAATACACGAAGCATTGGAGATTCAGCCGCCCCAACGGACTAAGTTATTCATTACTGGCCCTGGTCGCATTGCACACCAGTTCATTGATCTGCTGGAAAGACAATTTCCAATCGAGCGTAGCAATGATCCGCTCAAACTTCGCAGCCCGCAAGACTTTGCGGCAAGCCTCGCTGTTCATGTTAATTATCTGAATCGCGCAGTAAAAGAAGTAACGGGCAAACCTACTTCTGCACATATCGCCGCCCGTGTCTCTGCTGAAGCCAAAGCGCTTTTAAAGTACACCGACTGGAGTGTAGCCGATATTGCCTACGCACTGGGATTCGATTATCCGGCTTATTTCAATAACTATTTTAAGCGGATAACCGGAACCACACCCAATTCTTTCAGGAAAGTTTGAAAATTATAGTTATTGGTTTGATGGTGAAGTGCCCTGATCGACAAATACGCCGAACTTTGGTTTATGAAAATTTTAGTTACAGGAGCAACAGGAAAGGTCGGGAGCAGGTTTGTTCCCCGCCTGATAGCCAAAGGATACGACGTTACCATATTAGTACGGGATGCGTCTAAGGCATTACCAGGAGCTAAAGTAGTGGTCGGCGACCTTTATGACCCAGGTACTTTGCCACAGGCGGTGGCAGGAATGAATGCGGTTATTCACTTAGCAGCCTTATTCCGGACATTTACCGACGATGAAGGCATTGTCAGAACCAATCATACCGGTACCGTAGCTTTGGCTCAGGCTGCCCTCGCAGCAGGCGTTAAACGCTTTGTATTTGTTAGTACGAGTAACGTCTACAGTTCAGGTTATGGCCATCCGGCAAAAGAGGACGATATCCTCAATATTAATGACCCCAGGGCTTATTCGTCCAGCAAGATAGCAGCTGAGCAAGCCTTGCTGAATATGGATCTTGATGTGCGCATACTTCGTTTGGGTTTTGTTTACGGCGATAACGACCCGCATATCGCGGAGATCATGCCGATATTAAAAAAGTGGGGACGCCACCCGGGTTCAAGAATGCACATGGTACATCACCTGGATGTTGCTCAAGGGCTATTTTTATTATTGCAGCAAGATGGTCTTAACGGGGAAATATTTAATATCGTGGATGACGCGCCCATTACTCTTTATGAACTGGCAGCGTCAGAAGGAAAAGAAAAAGAGATATTTGATCGTGTAGAGGGGCCGCTCGAGGATCCGTTCGAGGGGATTATAAACGCTGGGAAGATTAGAAAAATCGGTTTCAGGCCTTTGGTACCCAGCTTTTATGTAGCCAGAGATTTAGATATTTTGTGAATAAAAGGCCGCTTGCACTATCCGTTTCTGGAAAACTAAAATTGTAGCCGGCTTTATCAAAAGGTCGCTTTTAAATTTTCAACGGCCTCTAAGAGATGAATATGAATGCAACTATTGATATAGTTTGATTTATAAAATCTGATCTATTCATTGTTTGCTGATATCGAAATTCAAAGCAATATCAGGCCAACGTATAGTTGTCACGGTAAAACAGGACAAAGTGGAATTATTACCATTTTGCCCTGTTTTATTTTCTCCCCAACGCTTTGTCCGCTGTGTAATTATACTACCGCATCTTTGATGTGGTTAGTTCGAAATGAAGATTAATCTATTTCTATACTATCAATCGCCTTTTCCAACGCCTGCTCTTTTATTCCGGGAATTTTTACACCTTCGGCCCGGAAAACGGACAGATCGGTCATTCCCAGGAAACCAAGAAATGCTTTCAGATATGGCGCTACAAAGTCATTGGACTTTGAAGGTCCTTCCGAATATATGCCACCGGAAGACATTGCAACATAAACCTTTTTACCTGTTACCAGGCCGATAGGGCCGTTTTCCCCGTAACCGAAAGTTATTCCGGCCCTGGTGATATGGTCAATCCAGGCTTTTAAAGCGGTGTGTATCGTGAAATTATACAGCGGTGCGCCGATAACGATTATATCTGCTGCCAATAATTGCTGAACCGCCTCATCTGAATACCGGATGGATTCTTTCTCTTCGGCCGTCAGCTGATCCCCGGGTGTAAAGAAAGATCGCAACATACCGGGATTTACATGTGGAATTTCAAGATCAATTAAGTTTACTTCTTCGACCGTGCTATCCGGATATTTTTCCTGTATCTTTTCGACAATCGCGTTGCCTAACCTGATACTGTAAGACTGATTTCCCTGGAGACTTGAAATTAAATGAAGGATTCGTTTCATGAAAAAATTAATTAAATGTTTGCCATGGTTAATGATGGAGCTTGCTTGTAAGGAAACATCCGTCAAATGTTTTCCGGTTTATATCACCTATACTGCTTAACTGAGCCTGGCTCCTGATTTCATTGGCAAAGGTGACCCATATATCCTTTTAAAGGATAGCACTTACCCAAAGGAAAGGGCTTACTTACAGGAAAGGTGCTTATCTTTGCGGGTATGACACCTGATAAAATTCCGGGCAAAGAAGAATGCGCGGGTTCGCTCAAAAATGTTCTTGACGCATTGTATGTTCTTAATGGCAGATGGAGGCTTGCGGTAGTTTTAAGCCTTGTGCAAAAACCAAAACGATTCAACGAGATTCAAAACGCATTAAGCGGTATATCTCCCAAGGTATTGGCTAAGGAACTGAAAGATCTTGAATTGAATGAATTCATCAAACGGAATGTATATCCGACCACACCGGCGACTATTATCTACGAGGCCACTGAATATAGCCTGACTTTGAAAAATGTATTGCATGAACTTGATGCGTGGGGAAAACAACATCGCGAAAGAATCAGGCAAAGTATGCGCAGTGAAAATGCAGTAGCTGCTTTTTCGCTATAGGGTTCCTGTCGTATGTGTCAGCGGCCATTGTTAAATAAATTTGGGAAGATACAAATGAATTCGCTTATATCTTCCCAAATCAGGGCAGGAGGGGCCCTTTTGCTTTTTACCGGAATTACCCGTTGATTATTTTCCTGCCAGGTTGGTCCGGACCAGTTTTACAAAAACATCCGGCGTAACTACTTTTACATTAGCATGTAAACCATCAATAACAGTGCGGATAGCCGCCATGTTCTTTGTCCAGGTGTGGACAAATACCAGCGTATAACCGGCAGCGTTATATGGATCTGCGGGTCTTGCATTTATATTACTGATAACAGTGCCTTCTTCCTCCAGCCCTGCCCACAGGTTATCGCGTGCTTCAATTACCGGTTTGCCATTTGCTGCAAACTGAATACTCCCGCCCGGTGCTTCTCCGTAACCGGTATACATCAGTGCGTCAATATTTGTTTTAGCAAGATATTTATTCCAGATATCCATGCGGCCTAATGCGCCCTGATCCAGGATGTTGACGATATTCATATTGGTTTTTTCCATAAATGTATTCAGTCGTTCCAGATACTTATCGAGAGCCGCAGCAGGCATCCTGCTGGGAAAAGTATATCCGCTGTAACGTGAACTTCGTTCTCATAGTTTGTTTCTTGTAAATCAAACTAATTGATCGATTCTTTTTTTCTAATTTCTCCCCCTCAAATTTTTAAACAAGCCTTATGGACATTGGTACGTCTGCGTTTAGAAAAACGCTTACATAAGATTCCAGCAGGTACATGCTGCGATGCAAAGAGCACTGGAATTAATGAACATAAAAATCCATACTGTATTATACTGGCTGAAACAGGTACAGACATGAGCAAGTGGGAGAATGAAAAAAAAATTGTATCCTGCTGAACCTTTATCCCAATAATAAAATCACTGGCGGTAAAGTTAAAAGTAGCCGTTTGATTAGAAAGAAGAACCTTGCAGGGTTCGGGGATGTTGCTAATACGATGCACAAAAGTAACCATTGACTAGGAGATTATTTCCGAAGAATGAAGTCTAAAGGTGGCAATAAATATGCTATCACAGCAACAGCTAATAAACTGGCATCAATCTATTACAAGATGGTAAAATATAAAGCTGAATTTACTCCTATTGATATTGGGATTGTCAGGAGAAATACAAACAGGCTAAAATCGCTTACCTCGAACGAAAATTGAATCAATTGAAAAAGAAATGGCATTAAAAAAATACGCAAACGTTTGCGTGATAATTATTTGATTATTAAGGTTAGTTTCGAAAACAAGTTTACAGTGATTCAATCCCGATATTTTTTTAACCCAGGCAAATCTTTAATATTTCTTAACCCAGGCAAATCTTATTTTAATATTTTTTTTAACCCGAGCAAATCTTATTTTATCAATTAAACATTTGTTACTATGAAACAGTCTTTTATCAGGACATTACAGAACCGACTTCTGTTGGATAAAAAAATAGGTTGGATTTTGCTAAACATAATAATCGTTACAGTTAGCTGTAGTAAAAATAATGGCTATCCAGGAGAATCAATTAAAAATGAAAATACTGCCCAAGGGACTATTGTTACACCATTTGGTCGTATGGATGCATCCAAAGTAATGACACATCCGTCAACTGTAAATGTTGGTATATTTGGTGGCAGGTTACAAGAAAGAGATATTGTAAGTGGAAAAGTAGTAAAAGATTTGGGCGTAATAAAGAATGCAAGTACCATTTCACGGCCAGTACGAACAGAACAACTGGGCACAGGATACACATGTTACGCAGAAATTCCATTAACCGACACTATAAAATCTTTCAAGACAAAATGGGTAGTGCCGAATAGTCCAAAAACATCTAATTTCACTTTTTATTGGAATGGAATGGATGGAGGAGCTTTTGCTCAACCCGTGTTGCAATGGGAAAATGGTAGTTGGACCATTGCCAATTGGTATCTTTTAGGTGGCAGCTATCATCATGGGACATTTGTTGATGTAAACCCTGGAGATACGGTGCAAGGAATAATGGACCTTCTTTCGCACACCGATACCAGTTATACATATAAAATATATTTTAAAGGACATCCGGAAGCGGATCAAATTGTTACTTATCCTAAAAGATCAACGCTGGTATATGAGGTTTTAGAACCTACATACGGAGGTCCTGTGTTTGACACTTCCTCATATCTTCCACCAGACCCACTTATAAAAATGTACAATATAAATTTAACAACTGCAAAGAATAATATATCTACACTTAATTGGATTATTGGTGGTAACAAACTAAAAACGGCATCTGGAAAAAATTCTGTAGTAGTAAGTAATAGTGCAACAAATGGTGAAATAGATTTCTATTTCAGATAGGCCGATCTACCGGAACTTCTGCAGAAAAGTAGACATTTTTTTAAGAGGCTAAGCTTATTTGAAATAAGTAGGGATTTCCAATAGCCAATGAACGGGAGCAAATTATATGCCTACAATATCGTCGGCATATCTAATACTTAAATTCTTTAGGGGTTGTATCGTTAGATGCAGCCCCTTTTTTGTTTTGTAGCTAGCCATAGTTTTAAAAGACAAAAGTACCGAATATACGTATCCCTCCGGGCAAATACATCTTGCCAGAACGAGGTACTAGTTGTAACGTCCGAAGGAGAAGGGATAGCCTATCCCATCGCTGAAGGCTACAGGCAAGTGCTTTCCGATGGCACATTTGGGCAACACCTGTACATATTGCTATTGCATCCAGAGCCACAGATTCCATTTTTTGCGCTTGCCTCGGGCCCAACATTAATTGTTGGTTATGCAGATCATTTATTTTATTTTGATCAACTTTAGTATACGGTTTTTATCTCGGTAAATCAACTTAATAAAATAGGCCCCATCAGGTTGATTTGTTAAGTCAAATGCCTGATTAGTATTCCTGTTTGTATTATTATTGAAAGATTGGGAGATGATAAGCTTTCCTAATGAGTTATAGATGCTTACTTGCAGTAGGTTATCTGGATTCTGATTAAATGTCAGAATGACTGGACCATTTGTAGGATTGGGGCTTGCATTGACTTCCGGATCCTGCATAAATGTATTGTTTTCTTTATCAGCAACGCTAACGTTATCAATATAAATGTTGTTTTGTAAGTTTGAAATATTTCTAAAACGTAAATAGAATTTTGATCCGCGTACAACATTTGTAAGATCTACCGTATCTCTACGCCAATCGGCAGGAGTTGGAATAAAAGAAGTTGATAGTGCTGCTGCATGAGTTGTTAGTTGGCGGCCCCATTTCGTGTATACAACTTCTTCGGCAGTTGTACCTTCTCTGTTAACCAATATTTTTAAGGTATCCCACTTTTGGCTTCCAGCAGATAGAGCATTGGTCGCAGCGGCTGCTACGTCAAATGTTAGTAACACTGAGGTGGCTCCCATTGGATTTATTACTGGTGTTATCAGATCGTCAATTTGTCCGTAAGTTTGATAATCGTAGTTGTTTACCATCGCTGATGCGCTGCTACGATTTCCGATACTAGAATTACGTTCCCATGTGTAGTATTGGTCCGGGTTATATATATCCCAACCCGCAGGAGGGAAGCTGCTATTCTCGAACCCTTCGGTAAAAGGAAGACTTATTTCCGCATCGTAATGAAAATGATTACTTAGAGAATCATTTGTGGGATCACTATCAGGAACACCATTGGGTAATTGTGTATAGATTTTCAGATCATACGTGCCAATTTTAACTGTGGTAACCGGCAGATTTACAGTTATTTGCTGTGCGCTGGAAAGATTGCCGCTCCATTGTTGAGAAATTGGCGGTCCACCATTCAATGTATAGGTGATATATGCGCTGGTTAATGGGACGGTACCATTATTGCGTAATATTACGGCAGGTTGAACAAGACCACTATATATTCTTCCGGACGGTGAGGAAATGGATACCAAAGCAATATCGTTGTTAAGAGGAGTGAGGGGTGTACATCCTTTCGATGTTAAAAGTCCCTGGGTAACCATTTCAGCGACAAACCGCATCCTGTCAACCTGAAAGGTTGTAAATAGGCACATGCATGCGTCGTCGGAATAGTCCATATAGTTCATAAACATAATACCTGGTGGGTTGGGACTGCAGCTGTCAAGCTTAGGAAAGTCAGGGCAACCAAAAGTATAATTGCTTTCCAGCGGAGTATCATCAATACCGTCATCTTCAGTACAACCACCATCATCATCTGCCCAGGTATGTCTTAACCCAAAGTAGTGACCAATTTCATGTGTGGCTGTTCTGCCAAGGTTATAGGGACCTTTTGCACTGCCTGTTGTTCCAAAAGCGGTATATTGAATCACTACCCCTTCTTCTTCTGTCGGGTAACCGTTGCCGGGAGGAGTAGCCAGACCAAGAACATTATTGGACATATTGGTCACCCATATATTGAGATAGCTTTTTGAATCCCAGGCAGTAGACCCTCCATTGTCGTCGTACTTCAAGTCATTTTCGTATATGTTAAAGCTTTTGCCAGCTTCTGTTTTTATTCGAAGTATGCCATTGGTAGCCTTGTTGTCGGGAGTTCTTTGTGCCAGACAGAATTTTATCTGTGCATTTCCGATGATTGATTTCCACACGTTGGGAACTTGGGCAGTGTCAGCATTGGTTGCACAAAAGTCACGGTTAAGAACTTCCAGTTGTGATATTATCTGTTCATCAGTAACAATATTGGGGTTATCCAATACTACATGAACGACAACAGGAATAGTAACAAGGGAGCGGGCTTCAGGCGCTATTGAACTAAATTTATGCAGGCGTTGACCTATAAGTATTCTATTTTCGTTATCGATGAGTAGCTGTTTCAGATAGGGATGATCTTTTATTCTTTGTTGTAACGCACCATATGTACCACATTTACGCTGAGCTGCCGTTGGAACACAAAAAGATACAAGTATCAGGAAGACGATTAATGGGCGCATGGAAAGTAGATTTATTGTAATTAAGTTGATCTCCGACTGATTATTCTGAAATGCCCATATTATTTAGGATAAGTGAATTGAAGTAAATTGGGCTAATAATAATAGTTTTTTGGGTGTAATTATTAATTAAACTAGTTTAATTAATTGAAGAATATAAAGGGCGTACCTGAATCCTGGATACTATAACATAAACTGTATAAACATATTGACGTTTCGGCTAAAAAATCCACTCAAAGCCCTCGTATTTGCGTTTTAACGGAGGCTTTGAGTGGATTTTTTAGATATCTTTTAAAAGCAATTTAAAACAGCTTAGCTGCTGGAAAGAGGGTCCTGACATTTACATATTATTTGCTTGTGCATGAAAAGACCTATGAAGTGTATCCTTTACATTAACATTATGTGTATCAAATAATAAACTATCACGACGATTCCCATAATTCGCTTTTAACACATAATCAGTATCACTTTCCAGCATCATTTCTATCCTCCTTGAGGGAGGTTCTATTAAATAGCACCATCCAATGTTTCGGGTCTTATTAAAAAGATATACGCAGACTGTTCCTGGAGTATAGATATCTAACACTAAAGGAATACGTAAAGATGGAAGGGGAGTTGGGGGCATAGGAATATGAGGCCTGGAAAAACGATAAATGTCATCATCTCCTTTTCCTCCCTTCCGGTTAGAAGAAAGATAGCCATTTCCCTCTGCATCATGCACCATAAAAAAGTCATCTGCACTGGAATTAAATGGTGCCTTCAAATTAACCGGGGCAGACCAATGATCTTTATCCCCATAGCTAACAAAAAGATCATAACCACCTAACCCTGGATGACCTTTACTTGAAAAATGTAATTTTCCTTCATGATCTACCACTGGAAATGCTTCATCTTCAGGGGTATTTATTGCTGGTCCACAATTTCGGGGTATACCCCATGTATTGTCTGGCTGTCTCTCACAATACCATATGTCAATTCCTCCTATTCCGCCAGCTCTATCAGACGCAAAATAAAGGGTATTTTCATCCGGACTCAGATAAGCATGCCCCGTAGAACATTCCATTGAATTATATATAAATGGAATAGGAGTCTGCCATTTATTTCCCTTTTTCATAAAGATCTGCAATTCAAGCTTATGATTACCTAATCCAGACTTATCAGATTTCAAAGAGCGGGCAATACCTGGCCTTGTTACAGTAACGTAAGCCGTATTTCTATCTTTCGAAAAACAAACCGGTCCGATATGATAAGGATAGTTGTTAATTATATCGGAAAAGTCTTTCGTATAACCAAAATCCTTTGATCCTTTATCTATCACATATAATTTCAGGAAAGGTGTTTTGGTGCGTCCATAGGTTTTTCTGGAATTTTTAATATCCAACCTGTTTCCGCGTAAACTATCTGATACAAATACAATCTGATTTCCATACTGTATAGCTCCCCAGTCTGATTTACCCGAATTTATGCTTTCAATATTCACAAGTTTTACATCATTATACCCAGATAGCCAATTCTCCAAAGAATCGTACACTGCCAGACGCATCGTTACTTTGTCATTTCGATTTTTTGTCGAATACTGTTTGTATTGCTCCCTTGCCTTTTCAAAATCCCCCATACTTTTTAACATATCTCCATAAAAAAGCCAGTCATCTGCAGCCGCATCGGTGTGTTGTAAAGCTTCTCCGTACCAACGCGCAGAAAGTTCATACCTGTTAATTTCCCTATAACATGCAGCTAGTCTTTCCATCATCTTTACAGATCGTTTCTCCGGTGCATATTTTTTTAAGATTTTTTCGTAAAGCCCTGCAGCAATAGCATAATTGTACCGTAAAAAATGTGAATCAGCTTCTTTTACCAAAGAAGGTTGCTCCTGTCCATAAGACAGAGATGTGATCAACAAACAAAATATCAGTGGCTTCATTTTTATTAAACTTATTCTTAAATAATGTTCTATCATTTTTGCATATTATTTTAGAAATATCGGGGACTCGTTATTCGCGATTTATTCTTATTGCTATTAAAAAGATATCCTACAGATATTTCATGCGACCCTCGTTGCTGACCGGCCATCTTATTAAGGGAAAGATCATAGGAATATCCGATACGTAATTTGGAGTTAGTATAAAATTCCACGATAACACTAGCTGCATCCAATTGACTTAAATCAGGACTAAGCGCGGGCTTACCCCAAAAAGACACACCTGTACGATAAGAGCCTCCTATCCAGAGTTTTTCAGAAATGAGCAAAAAGGCATTTAAATCCATATTAGTTGGTCCTTTAAAGTCCTCTTTAATCATAATAGATGGCCTTAGTTTTAACTCTTCAGAAAGATTGATCAAATATCCGGTAGACAAATAAAAATGCTGCGTTTTTCGAATTGTTTGATAATTATACCCACCCAGGCTATAACGAGTATCATCTGTATACAAAGACAGCAAATCCATTATTGAAACACCCACATAAAATGAAGGGGTATAATAATAGACGCCAAAGCGTACATCTGGTATTATTTTAGATACCTTTTCAACTGGAATAGCCAAATCCTGATCATCCACATATTTGAGGCTTCCTCCGTCTATCGAATATTGAGTGATTCCTCCTCCTATTCCCAGGCATAAGCGTTTAGTATCATTTTCATCCAATGGAATCCTATAAGCATAAGAGCCATAGGCAGACAGTGATTCCTGAGGGCCTAACCTGTCAAACATTACCTGTGCTCCTAATCCTACCCTATTTTCGTTAGCATTTGTAAGTCCATCTATAGAAATTCCACCTGTTCTCGGTGCTCCGGGGAATCCTGCCCATTGATGTCTGTAAATTCCATTTAGGTACCAGTCACCTTTGTACCCTGCATAAGCCGGATTTACACTTAAACCATTAAATGCATACTGGCTAAATTGTATATTCTGCTGTGCAAGGATATTTCCAGAAAAGAAACTGGTTATAAGCAATACCATAAATAACAATTGCATTATTCTATTCCTCATAATTTTCATTTTTAATAAAACAAAACAGTATTATCTCAATAATTCAATCCATCCTTTATAGGGCTTAATTCCATCCGGCGTTTTAAGTTGCAGGAGGTAATAATAAGTGCCTTCGTTCAATCCTCTTCCATCCCACTCATTATTATAAGATTTAGAATTATAGACCTCATTTCCCCATCTGTTATAAATTATCAATCCTGAACCGGGATAACGGTCGATGCCAACAATTGTGAACTTATCATTTTTACCATCTCCGTTAGGGGTAAATACGTTTGGAATAAAGAACTTATACTCAACAAAAGGCACTGTTGATACTGCTACCGTTTGTTCAGGAACACGGAATCTCAGTTGATCTGGTGGTACCATGCCTGGTGGTAATTTCACTGATACCTTATTGACTACATTCTTTCCTGTAAAGTCTGCATCCATCCTACCGATAATAGTTAAAGTAATAGTAGTTCCCGGTGTAAAATAAACGTTCGTCCAGCTACCGGTATTTATGTCATACTGACCTTGATCCACCTTATAACTCTCCAAAATATAACCTGCGGGCAGTGATTCGATAACCTCAAAGATCTCGGTAGGCTCGATATTCGCCGGACCATTGTTCGTGACCTTTATAGTATAGTTTAAAGGTTTTCCTGCAATAGCTGTTTCTTCTGAGGCAGTTTTTGTTACACTTAACGCAGCAGTGCGTACAACCGGCACCGTTACCTCTGAAATTGTTGGCGGCAGCGGTGGCTGTCCGGGGCCTGGTGGAGGTGGCGATGCTATATTGAGTGGCAGTGTAACAGTTGCTTTATTAGTTAGGTTTGTTTCTTTGTATTCTGCGGCCACCTTACCAGTGATCATCAGTGTTACTGTTGCACCAGCTGGAAGAAATGCATTTGTCCAGCTACCATTTGATATGTTGTAGTTACCCTGGTCAACCTTATACCTTTCCACTACAAAACCCATCGGAATAGATTCTGTTACCTTAAAGACATCTTTGGATGTAATATTAGCAGGGCCATAGTTAGTTACCCGGATCGTATAGTTCAGCGGATTGCCTGCTATAGCGGTATCCTGGGAAGCTGTTTTAACAATGCCCAATGCAGCTACGCGGGTTACCGGTACTTTCACCTCTGAGCCGGTAGGAGGAGATACCTTACCAGGATCTGCCGGGGGAGGCAGTATACCGGGCGGCGGTATTACACTTACCTTGTTGATCATCTCCATGCCACTATAGGCGGCATCTACCTTACCGTTGAGTGTTAACGTTACGGTTGCTCCGGCAGGAAGATCGGCACCGGTCCAGTCGCCAGTTTTAAGATCATAGCTGCCTTGGTCGGCTTTATAACTTTCAACGATGTAGCCAGCCGGCAGGGTCTCTACTACTTTGAATGTTTCTTTGGCTGAAATGTTCCCCGGGCCATGGTTGGTTACCTTTATTATGTAGTTCAGCGCACTGCCTGCTGTAGCCTTTTTCTGGGAAGCTGTTTTAACAATGCCCAGTGCAGCTACGCGGGTTACCGGTACTTTTACCTCTGAGCTGGTAGGAGGAGATACCTTACCAGGATCTGCCGGGGGAGGCAGTATACCGGGCGGTGGTATCACATTTACCTTGTTGATCAGCTCCATGCCACTATAGGCGGCATCTACCTTACCGTTGAGCGTTAACGTCACGGTTGCTCCGGCAGGAAGATCGGCACCGGTCCAGTCGCCTGTTTTAAGATCATAGCTGCCGCGGTCGGCTTTGTAACTTTCAACGATGTAGCCAGCCGGCAGGGTCTCTACTACTTTGAATGTTTCTTTGGCTGAAATGTTCCCCGGGCCATGGTTGGTTACCTTTATTATGTAGTTCAGCGGACTACCTGCTGTAGCTTTTTCCATGGAAGCTGTTTTAACAATGCCCAGTGCGGCTACGCGGGTTACCGGTACTTTCACCTCTGAGCCGGTAGGAGGAGATACCTTACCAGGATCTGCCGGGGGAGGCAGTATACCGGGCGGTGGTATCACATTTACCTTGTTGATCAGCTCCATACCACTATAGGCGGCATCTACCTTACCGTTGAGCGTTAATGTCACCGTTGCTCCGGCAGGAAGATCGGCACCGGTCCAGTCGCCAGTTTTAAGATCATAGCTGCCACGGTCGGCTTTGTAACTTTCAACGATATAACCAGCCGGCAGGGTCTCTACTACTTTGAATGTTTCTTTGGCTGATATGTTCCCCGGGCCATAGTTGGTTACCTTTATTACGTAGTTCAGCGGACTACCTGCTGTAGCTTTTTCCTGGGAAGCTGTTTTAACAATACCCAATGCGGCTACGCGGGTTACCGGTACTTTCACCTCTGAGCTGGTAGGAGGAGATACCTTACCAGGATCTGCCGGGGGAGGCAGTATACCGGGCGGTGGTATCACACTTACCTTGTTGATCAGCTCCATGCCACTATAGGCGGCATCTACCTTACCGTTGAGCGTTAACGTCACGGTTGCTCCGGCAGGAAGATCGGCACCGGTCCAGTCGCCTGTTTTAAGATCATAGCTGCCACGGTCGGCTTTGTAACTTTCAACGATATAACCAGCCGGCAGGGTCTCTACTACTTTGAATGTTTCTTTGGCTGAAATGTTCCCCGGGCCATGGTTGGTTACCTTTATTATGTAGTTCAGCGGACTACCTGCTGTAGCTTTTTCCATGGAAGCTGTTTTAACAATGCCCAGTGCGGCTACGCGGGTTACCGGTACTTTCACCTCTGAGCCGGTAGGAGGAGATACCTTACCAGGATCTGCCGGGGGAGGCAGTATACCGGGCGGTGGTATCACATTTACCTTGTTGATCAGCTCCATACCACTATAGGCGGCATCTACCTTACCGTTGAGCGTTAATGTCACCGTTGCTCCGGCAGGAAGATCGGCACCGGTCCAGTCGCCAGTTTTAAGATCATAGCTGCCACGGTCGGCTTTGTAACTTTCAACGATATAACCAGCCGGCAGGGTCTCTACTACTTTGAATGTTTCTTTGGCTGAAATGTTCCCCGGTCCATGGTTGGTTACCTTTATTATGTAGTTCAGCGGACTACCTGCTGTAGCTTTTTCCGTGGAAGCTGTTTTAACAATGCCCAATGCAGCTACGCGGGTTACCGGTACTTTCACCTCTGAGCTGGTAGGAGGAGATACCTTATCAGGATCTGCCGGGGGAGGCATGATACCGGGCGGCGGTATCACACTTACCTTGTTGATCAGCTCCATGCCACTATAGGCAGCATCTACCTTACCGTTGAGTGTTAATGTCACCGTTGTTCCGGCAGGAAGATCGGCACCGGTCCAGTCGCCAGTTTTAAGATTATAGCTGCCGCGGTCGGCTTTATAACTTTCAACGATGTAGCCAGCCGGCAGGGTCTCTACTACTTTGAATGTTTCTTTGGCTGAAATGTTCCCCGGTCCATGGTTGGTTACCCGGATCGTATAGTTCAGCGGACTACCTGCTGTAGCTTTTTCCATGGAAGCTGTTTTAACAATGCCCAATGCAGCTACGCGGGTTACCGGTACTTTCACCTCTGAGCTGGTAGGAGGAGATACCTTATCAGGATCTGCCGGGGGAGGCAGTATACCGGGCGGCGGTATCACACTTACCTTGTTGATCAGCTCCATGCCACTATAGGCGGCATCTACCTTACCGTTGAGTGTTAACGTCACGGTTGCTCCGGCAGGAAGATCGGCACCGGTCCATTCGCCTGTTTTAAGATCATAGCTGCCTTGGTCTGCTTTATAACTTTCAACGATGTAACCAGCCGGCAAGGTCTCTACTACTTTGAATGTTTCTTTGGCTGAAATGTTCCCCGGTCCATGGTTGGTTACGCGGATCGTATAGTTCAGCGCACTACCTGCTGTAGCTTTTTCCTGGGAAGCTGTTTTAACAATACCCAATGCAGCTACGCGGGTTACCGGTACTTTCACCTCTGAGCTGGTAGGAGGAGATACCTTACCAGGATCTGCCGGGGGAGGCAGTATACCGGGCGGTGGTATCACACTTACCTTGTTGATCAGCTCCATGCCACTATAGGCAGCATCTACCTTACCGTTGAGTGTTAACGTCACGGTTGCTCCGGCAGGAAGATCGGCACCGGTCCAGTCGCCTGTTTTAAGATCATAGCTGCCGCGGTCGGCTTTATAACTTTCAACGATGTAGCCAGCCGGCAGGGTTTCTACTACTTTGAATGTTTCTTTGGCTGATATGTTCCCCGGTCCATGGTTGGTTACGCGGATCGTATAGTTCAGCGCACTACCTGCTGTAGCTTTTTCCTGGGAAGCTGTTTTAACAATACCCAATGCAGCTACGCGGGTTACCGGTACTTTCACCTCTGAGCTGGTAGGAGGAGATACCTTACCAGGATCTGCCGGGGGAGGCAGTATACCGGGCGGCGGTATCACACTTACCTTGTTGATCAGCTCCATGCCACTATAGGCGGCATCTACCTTACCGTTGAGTGTTAACGTCACGGTTGCTCCGGCAGGAAGATCGGCACCGGTCCAGTCGCCAGTTTTAAGATCATAGCTGCCGCGGTCGGCTTTATAACTTTCAACGATGTAACCAGCCGGCAAGGTCTCTACTACTTTGAATGTTTCTTTGGCTGATATGTTCCCCGGTCCATGGTTGGTTACCCGGATCGTATAGTTCAGCGGACTACCTGCTGTAGCCTTTTCCTGGGAAGCTGTTTTAACAATGCCCAATGCGGCTACGCGGGTTACGGGTACTTTCACCTCTGAGCTGGTAGGAGGAGATACCTTATCAGGATCTGCCGGAGGAGGCAGTATACCGGGCGGCGGTATCACATTTACCTTGTTGATCAGCTCCATGCCACTATAGGCGGCATCTACCTTACCGTTGAGTGTTAACGTCACCGTTGCTCCGGCAGGAAGATCGGCACCAGTCCAGTCGCCAGTTTTAAGATCATAGCTGCCGCGGTCGGCTTTGTAACTTTCAACGATGTAGCCAGCCGGCAGGGTCTCTACTACTTTGAATGTTTCTTTGGCTGAAATGTTCCCCGGGCCATGGTTGGTTACCTTTATGATGTAGTTCAGCGGACTACCTGCTGTAGCCTTTTCCAGGGAAGCTGTTTTAACAATGCCCAATGCAGCTACGCGGGTTACCGGTACTTTCACCTCTGAGCCGGTAGGAGGAGATACCTTACCAGGATCTGCCGGGGGAGGCAGTATACCGGGCGGCGGTATCACATTTACCTTGTTGATCAGCTCCATGCCACTATAGGCAGCATCTACCTTACCGTTGAGTGTTAACGTCACGGTTGCTCCGGCAGGAAGATCGGCACCGGTCCAGTCGCCAGTTTTAAGATCATAGCTGCCTTGGTCGACTTTATAGCTTTCAACGATGTAGCCAGCCGGCAGGGTCTCTACTACTTTGAATGTTTCTTTGGCTGATATGTTCCCCGGGCCATGGTTGGTTACCCGGATCGTATAGTTCAGCGCACTACCTGCTGTAGCCTTTTCCAGGGAAGCTGTTTTAACCACTCCAAGGCGAGCCATAACTACGTCATATTTGAGCGTAATGCTGTCTTTTGCCATACAGCTTCCATTTGTAACAGACCAAACGACCACCACATTTGTATTTGGCTGGAGATTAATGCTTGTGTTGGGAGATAATAAATCCTTAATAACTGCATTACTGCCATCAGGCAATATCCATTTCCCTATTCCTGGTCCCGGATCATTTGCCTTTAACATGAACACACCCAAATTGCCGTTTGATTGTATCGGAGTTTCTATAGAAGCTGTAACCCGCTTACTATCTACCGATACAGTTGTCTCTTTTATATTGTTACATTTAAGCCCTTTACACTCTGCTTCCGGATCCGTTGGTGCTACAGGGTCGCTATTTGTAGCATCGGGGTCGTTGACATCTGCCGGCCGTAAAATGCTTGCCTTAAGAGGAAGGCTTCCATTGGAAGGGCCTTCTTTCACTTTTCCAGAAATAGTAAAGCTAAATACGTCTTGATTCGCCATATTCAGCGAAGCCGTAAACTCCGTAGAGTTTAGATTTATATCAAATATTGCGGAATTATCACCTGGCTTTGGCAGGGTGGATGGGTCGACTTCAAACTCAGTTGGAATACTAATTTTAAGTTTTGCCCCTCTTGTATTGCTGGGCCCATTGTTCCTAACTACAACTTTAAATGTAATAGGAGTTCCCACACAAACTTTTTTAGCAGAAGGTTCAATACTTACAATTTCCAAATCTGCCTGTTGTAGGATCATTGGCACTTTACTAATCAGTGGATCACCGAAGACATACGTCCAGGAGTCCAATCCCTTCTCATTACCAAATCCTCTATCCTCGAAAGTTGGGCGGCCCCACTTATGGCCATCTTCCAAACTGTTTACCCCTTCAGTATTAATCTGTGGGGAACTTGGAATCGAACTTCCTTCACTGTTAATCGGCGAATCATCCCAATAAATTGTACTCTCCGGACTTTTATCGCCATTGATACGGGTAATTTTAATTCCATTAGGATTATTCTCAACATCAATTAATGGAAAATGCACTTCTCCTCCGAATAAAGTAATTTTCACCACTCCTGGTGAAGCAACAACTGTTGGAGCTACAGGTTTACCCAAACCATCCAGGCCATCCCAGCTAATTGAATTTTCCCCTTCAATCGCGCTCCCCTTTAATTTTCTATCAATCTTATCGGTATAAATTCCATTCTTATCAATATCTATTGCTATTTCATAAGAGCCGCTTATATTAGCCACAAACTTGATAAAACTTGTCAATGGCCACGTACCGGCACTTCCCTTTGTTCCTTCAACGCCTTCAAATTTAAAATCAGCTGCCTTAGGAGCCATTGGTTTAACTAACATCCATGTTTGAAAACCATCTGGTGTTTTTGCCAAAGCGGGGAGATCTGCCGCTGGCGCATTAAGGAAAAGTTTATGCGTTGTATTAGTAGCATCATCTGGTTTTGTCGGATCATGTACATTCAACGCCCTGATATCTGTTACGCTTAAATAAGATGGGGCGCCTGTTTTAGAATTAATAAATCCTTTATTGTTTACAAAAAAAACGAATCCCTTCCCCATAAACCCATTAGCGTCTACAGTATATTGATATCCATCTTTTGTTAACACATAAAACAGCGCATTAAATCCACCATTACCTGTATATCCGCAAAAAAGGTTTAAATATACCCTTCCTGTCAAAAACCTGCTATCACTAACGTCCCGTACTGTTACATCAAAAGCGGCTATGTATGGAGATCTGGTATCTTGATCCGTGTTCCATTTCCATTCTTTATCAGCCGAAATAGTACCCAAATTACTAGCCCCTGGAGATGAGCCAATCATAGGTGATATAAAATCAATTTCCCAGATACCTTCCTGTTCTGAATTCACAGTAACTATGTACGGATTATACTTAGTTTTGTCCGGACCATTGGTTTGATTATTTGGGCCATTCATTTCCTGCGTTCGGTTTTCAATACGCCCGATTATGGATTTGCTACCTGTTCCACTATTTCCGGTAGAACCATCAGGGGCCCGCCAAACAATAGTCCCATTACCCAGTCCTTGTGCGCTCGATCCCATATAAATTTTCTCGCCGGCTTTAGCATACACTTTGACTGTTCCAGAATATCTGAATGGATATGATTTGGTGTCAAGAGTCGGGCCACTTGCCAGAAATGCTCTGGTTCCACCACGGGACACCAGATCTTTACTACCTTCGGCATTAACACCTAACGATAAAAATACCAATACTACAGAGAGAATAAGGAGTTGAATACTTTTAAGCATATAAGTTTTCATTTGGATATTAAGTCTTGTCGATTTTACAGAACACAAGGGTATATACATCGATACAAACGATGCAAAATTGACGATTCAGTTTTTGGAAGACCAGAAGGATTTTGATCAATACATTGAACTTAATGCCACTACTTCTAAATATTGAAGATTAGACAATTCACTCAGGTCACTGAAAACCATTAAAGACAGAAGAAGATTAAGAATGCAAAATATTTAATGCTCGATTTTGGAAATGCTGTATTTAAATTATTAAATGGTGTCAAATGAGGAATTCCAATTTAACGGCTAATAACCATCAGATTGAGCAATTAATATGCTCAAAAAGCTGTTTCCAGTCTATATGCATTAGGGTTCTATACGGGCTACCAACTTTAAAATACATTAATAGGTTATCACAACAATCAACGGGATTATAACATCAACTAAGCATTAATTAACGATAATATGGAGTGAAATTATTTTGTTTTATTTTAAAATTCATTAAACTTGTTTAATAAATAATAGTTCGGTAGTTTTTTAAACGGTCATAGAACCGACATTAAGACATCTGGATTATAATTGTTTTATTGAGCTGCTGGAGGCGCTGTTGAAGCAGGGGCAGGAGAAAAATTCGCTGAAGCGTAATTAGTACCTTTAGTAATATTACGAAAGCGTAGTAAATACCCTTCAACAACCATACCCCAGCTTTTTTACAACCTTAATAACCCTTATATTTAAATCTCCTTAAGACAAAATAAAAGTTAACCAATTACAAATCAAATGAAGTACTGTTTATCTCTATGCCTGCTGCTCACAGCTGCCGGCCTTCGCGCACAAAACATATTTCCGTCCACAGGTCCTGTTGGCATTGGAACCAATACACCGTCTGCCAAAGCATTACTGCATATTCATGGTGGGAATCTGAAATTAACTAATCCAGGTCCTTATCCCTTTGGAGTGAATATCGACGTTACAACTACTTCAGGAGCCTGGGCCCGCGAATTCAGCCTCTCTGCCAAAGAAACTGGTAAGTTAGCCTCATTCGGAGCTTACGGCGGTGCAGATAGCCTGATCTATGCATATATCGGCGGTAACACCACGGCGGATATTGCTTATGCCGCTCCCTGGATGGTTTTCAGACCTGATGGGAATGTAGGCATCGGTACCATGAATACTTATACCCGGCTCTCTGTGAATGGGGGCGTTACCATTCTGTCACCGGTTAATTCCGGTAACCCGCGCCCACCGGTATCTGCAGGCACCATCACCGGCGAAATAAGGGGAACCAGCCCGGGCTGGTATGCAGGCGACGACGGCTTTCTCCGGCTAAGCGCCGGAGGCGGAACTTACACAGGGACTAAATCGTATATAGACTTATCTGGTTACACCGTTAACCAACCCGACCGTTATGAAAATATAGTAATGGGTACCGCCGGGGCGGAAAGGTTGCGTATTGCAGCGAATGGGAATGTTGGCATCGGTACAGATAACCCCACCGTAAAACTGGCCGTAAACGGCGATATCAAGGCAAAGCGGGTAAAGGTGACTACTACCGACTGGCCCGATTATGTTTTTCACCCATCTTATCCATTGCCGGGTTTAATGGAAGTGGCAGAATTTATTGATGCGCATCAGCATTTGCCCGGTGTGCCTTCCCAGGCGGAAGTACAACGGGAAGGCAGCGTGGATGTAGGCGCTATGAATGAGATCCTTCTTAAAAAGATAGAAGAGCTTACACTTTATATGATCGAACTGAAAAGGGAGAACATGTCTTTAACAAACCGGCTGCAACAACTGGAATCAACACGCCGTTAATATTAAAACAGCCTTGTAATATTTATTACAAGGCTGTTTTAATAAATATCAGCTCCGCTTCCCGCCACGGGTTATTAAAAAAATGATCAGGCCCACCACCACTGCTACGGCTAATATACCGGTCCAAACGCCCGCTTTAAAAATTCCGCCTATCACTTCACAACTACTGAGTAAAAGTACAAGGCACGACAGTAACAAATAAGTGAGGTTCTTCATATCGTTCAGTTTTAATGTTATATATCAACAGACATATCCTGTACCAAAATATATTTGCAAGTGTCAGAATAATTAACAAGCTTTAGCAGATCAACCAGAACAGTATGAATTCAGGGAAAGCCTTCAAACAGGGGCTACGCGTGGTGGCTTCCGGTTCCTCACTTTGGGGACTCTTTCTACAAGGTGACCGCCACGCTTTCGCCGAAATATACGATGCCCACATCGATGACCTCTTTCACTATGGCATGCATTTCTGCCAGGACAAGGAAAGGGTGAAGGACTGTTTGCAGGACCTGTTCCAGGATCTGTGGATCAGCAGAGAACACCTTACCCCCAATATCGGGAATGTACGCTATTACCTTATCAGCAGCCTGAGAAGACGGCTGCTCCGCGCTTTGCGGAAAGACCGCCGCTATCTGCACCGTGAATCATGGGAAGCATTTGAATTTGAATGCACGCTTCCCCTCGAACATCAACTAATCCAGCACGAAACTGCCGAAGAACAGAAGCGCCTTCTCCAGCAAGCCCTCAGCAACCTGTCGAGGCGCCAGCGTGAAGCCATCTATCTCCGCTTTTTCCAGAACCTGAACTATAATGAAGTGGCCGATATCATGTCTATGCAGGTCGATTCTGTATATAACACCATCTCCAAAGCTATTGGCATCCTTAAAAAAAATCTCCCCCTGCCGCTCCTGTTGCTGTTTTTAGGGAAATAGAAAAAATATTTTTAAAAAAGTGATGAGATTTTCATCATTACCTGCTCTTTAAGTAAAAGCACGTTCTCTTGGCCTCCAGTAATTATTTATCATACACCGCCCGGGAGTTCGCGATGGATGAGGACTTCCAGCAATGGGTACTGCACCCGGAGCAAAGGAATGTGTTCTGGGAATCATGGCTCAGGCAACACCCGGAAAAAGAACCCGTCATCAGCAACGCCAGGCAACTCGTGCAAAGCATCCGCTTCCGCGATTACCCGCTGCCCGCAACGGATAAGGAACAGTTGTGGGATGCAGTGCTGAACGGGCTGGGAGAGGAGAACGAAGAAGAAGTGGTACCTGTACGCCAGCCATACCGAAGGAGCGCCTGGAAATACGCTGCCGCGGTAATTACCGGCATACTGCTGGCCGGCGCCTGGTGGTGGTGGAAGCCCGCACCGGAGCAACCCACTATCCTCAGCACTTTCACCCGGCTGGGAGAAACCAGGACCCTGCTGCTGCCCGATAGCTCGGAAGTAACGCTGAATGCCGACTCCCGGCTGCTGTATGCCGTTACCGGAACAGGCCGGCGTGAAGTATGGCTCGACGGGGAAGCCTTTTTTCATGTAAAACATACCGCTTCCCACCAGCATTTTATTGTACATACCTACGATCACCTGGATGTGGAAGTATTGGGAACACAGTTCAATGTAAACAGCAGTGGTAAAGAAATAGTAGTGGTATTGCAAAAGGGAAGTATCCTGCTGAATATCGGTGAAAACAATACGGGTAAAGC
Organism: Chitinophaga sp. OAE865; assembly: GCF_040546735.1. Classification (NCBI taxonomy): domain Bacteria; kingdom Pseudomonadati; phylum Bacteroidota; class Chitinophagia; order Chitinophagales; family Chitinophagaceae; genus Chitinophaga; species Chitinophaga sp. OAE865. The sequence continues at coordinate 3,879,057 of NZ_JBEPOF010000001.1, forward strand.
TGCAGCGCTGTACCTGCAACCCGGGGAAATGCTGCGGTATAACAAACAGGATGGAGATTATACCAAGAAAAGCGTAGATGCCGTAAACTATACCTCCTGGCACACCGGCCGCTTAATAATGAATGATTTTACATTGCTGGATGCCGCCGTTTTTATGGAGCAGGTGTTTGGTAAAAAACTGATCATACGAGACACACAATTATTGAATTATAAAGTATCAGGCTCAATGCCTATCATTTATGACGCCGATACCATGATGACACAGCTGGGCAAGGTTTTCCGTATGCAATTCAACCAAAGAGGCGATGAAGTCTGGATCCATAAGCCGTAAAGCTCGCCGCTCAATTTTATAGATGTCTTATTCCTAATCGTTAAAACCTGTTCAACATGAAAAAAGGTTTACGTGTTTTGCTGATGCAAGCATTGGCCCTGTATTTTCTGTCCCAAACGGTATCAGCCCAGGAAGCGGCTGTTGCCATCAACGAGCCGGCTCTCCCCGAAACCGGCAACAGTGCGGAAGCACAACCCGATGAATCTTCCCTGAAAACTGTTCTTCATCTTATCGAAGAACACTTCAGTGTATCTATCGCCTATAAAAGCAACCTGGTTAAAAATAAAAAGATACAGCTGTCAGTCGCCTCGTGCCAGTCGCCCGAAGAAGCGCTGGGTAAAGCATTGACGCCTTTTAACCTGCACTTCGAAAAAGTAAGGGAGCACTTCTATATGGTCACTGAAAAAACACCTGTTCCCACCCCTGCAGAACCTGGCACTGTACAACAGCAGCACCCTGTAAAAGGTGTGGTACGGGATGAAAAAGGTAACCCCGTAGCTGGTGTAACCGTTCGTATTGCCGGTACCAGTATCGGCACGGTTACCAATGCAGATGGTTCATATACTATTGCTGCGCCGGGAAGAAGCACTGATGAACTGGACATCACCTATATTGGTTATGAAGCACAACGTATACCCGTTGGCGGTAGAGCGCTCATTAATGTTACCATGAAGGAAGGCTCCAGCGCGTTGAACGAGATAGTAGTCACAGGTTATACTACCCAAAAGAAGAAAGACCTTACAGGCTCCGTAGCCGTAGTGAATATAGATAACCTGAAAAAACAGCCCTCCGGCCAGGTAACGGAACAGCTGCAGGGACAGGCATCCGGTGTTACTGTAATAGGTTCCGGTCAGCCCGGAGAATCCCCGCAGATCCGTATCCGCGGTGTAAATACCTTTGGCGCCAACTCTCCCCTGTATGTTGTGGACGGTGTGCCAACCACCGATATTGCAGATCTCAATCCCAACGATGTAGCCAGCCTGCAGGTGTTAAAAGATGCCGGCGCTGCTTCCATCTATGGTTCCCGTGCGTCCAACGGGGTGATCATCATCACCACCCGCCGCGGTTCCGGCAAAGTAAAAGTAGCCTACGATGGTTACTACGGCCGCCAGTATCCGAAGAACGGTAATGTGTGGAATACCCTCAACCCGCAGGAGCAGGCCGACCTGAGATGGCTGGCATATAAGAACTCCGGACTGGATCCGGGAACCGCCCTCTATGGCAATGGTACAAAACCCGTAATACCGGATTATATCCTGCCATCGGGCGCTATGGAAGGCGATCCCTCCGTTGATCCATCTCTCTATTATGTAAATCCAAATTATACGGACCTGGATGACTATAACAGTTTCTACCAGATCTCAAGGGCCAACAAAGCAGGGACCAACTGGTATCGCGAAGTATTCCGCCCGGCGCCCATTACCAGCCACAATGTAGCGGTGAGCGGGGGCGGCGATAAAGGTAACTATCTCTTCTCCCTGAATTATTTTAATCAGCAAGGTACTTTGATGAACACTTACCTGAGAAGGTATACCGTTCGCTCTAACACACAGTATAACATTACACCGGGTATCAGGGTAGGAGAGAATCTTGCTTTTTCCATGTCAGAAAATCCTTCGGTAGATATCAATACATCGGATGCCGCTATTGGTCATGCTATGCGCGAGCAAAGCATTATACCGGTATATGATATCAAAGGCAACTTTGCAGGTTCCGCCGGCGACGCCCTGGGAGACGCTTTTAACCCGGTGGCCATGCAATACCGCACCCGCAATAATAAAGGACTGAATACCCGTTTGTTTGGTAATGTATATGGAGAAGTAGACTTCCTCCGGCATTTTACCCTCCGCACCAGCTTTGGTGGAGAAGTTGCTTCCGGCTGGTCGCACTCCTTCCTGTTCCCGCAATATGAGAACAAGGAAAACTCTACCAGCAATTCTTATACAGAAGGTTCCACCAATTCACATAGCTGGACATGGACCAACACGCTTACCTATCACCAGACGTTCAATAATAAACATGATCTGAAAGTAATTGCCGGTACGGAATCGTTCGATAGCCGCCGCCGCGCAGTGGGAGGTACTACCAAAGACTACTTTACTTTTGATGATTACTTCCCCGATCTCAGCACAGGAACCGGTACACAAACCAATTACAGCAACCGCGAATCTGAAGGCCTGTTCTCTATCCTTGGCCGCATTGATTATGCGTTTATGGACAAGTATCTTTTGAGCGCTACCTTACGCCGCGATGGCTCTTCCAAATTTGTGAACGACCATTACGGTACTTTCCCTGCAATTACAGCAGGGTGGCGTATTTCACAGGAAGAATTTATGAAGAAGATCAGCTGGATCACCGACCTAAAGATCCGTGGCGGATGGGGCATCATGGGCAACCAGCTTAACCTCAGCGTTAACAACGGCTACTTCCTGTATGGAGGCAACCGCAACTCTTCCTATTATGATCTGGCAGGGGTTAATAATGGCCTCAACGCAGGTTTTGCAGGTACGCAGATCGGTAACCCCGATGCCAAGTGGGAAAGCGATGTGAATGCCAATATCGGTATTGATGCCAGCCTGTTTAACGGGCAGCTCGATTTCTCTGCCGACTACTACCGCAAAGATATTAAAGACCTCCTGTACAATCCTGAACTGCCCGGCCTTGCCGGTACCGGCGCCCAGCCTTTTGTGAACATCGCCCGCATGAAAAATGAAGGATTCGATTTCTCTATAGGCTGGCATAAAAATATCAATAAGGATCTGCAACTGAACATCAGCGGTACACTCACCACTTACAAAAACAAGATCGTGAAAATTGCCGATGGGGTGGATTATTTTGACAGCGACAGTCGCCGCTTTGATGGTAGTAACATTATCCGCAATGCAGTTGGTCAACCCGTTTCCTCTTTCTTTGGTTATAAAGTAATAGGCTTCTGGAATGATGAAGCTGAAATTGAAACAGCAGACAAACAGGCACAGAAAGTAACCAATACACCGGATGCCATTTACCAGGAAGGTGAAGGGCTGGGCCGCTTCCGCTACCAGGATGTAAACGGCGATGGTATCATTACTCCCGACGACCGTACTTTCCTCGGTAATCCTAACCCTGATTTCTCCTATGGTATCAATCTCGGTGTTACCTACAAAGGATTTGATTTCAGCATCTTCCTGTTTGGAACGCATGGTAACCAGATCTGGAATAACGTGCGCTGGTGGCGTGATTTCTACCCGTCTTTTGAAAGTGCAAAAAGTAAAACAGCCCTGTATGATTCGTGGAGGCCGGATCATCATAACGCCACAGCGCCTATCCAGGAAGTGGACGGATCTACCAGCACACAGGGAGTGCCCAACTCATACATGGTGGAGAACGGCGCTTATCTGCGTGCAAAAAATATGCAGCTTGGGTATACCTTTCCCACTAAACTACTGTCAGGCATACACGTAGAAAAGCTGCGCGTTTATATCCAGGCGGCGAATGTATTCACTATTACAAAATACTCGGGGCTGGATCCTGAAATTGGTGGTTCTGACATCACCGATTTTGGCGTAGACGAAGGCGCCTATCCCAATCAGCGCCAGTTCCTCATTGGCATTAACCTGGGTTTCTAATAATTGCTCAATTTAAAAAACAGGATCATGAAATCATTATATCATATACTGTTAACTGCGGCCATTGCAACGCCATTTCTTTCAGGTTGCAGCAAGAGCTTCCTCGATCGCACGCCGCAATCTTCCCTTGAAGAATCTTCCCTTACCAATAAGAAGGGGGTAAATACACTGCTTATAGGCGCCTATGGTGCGCTCGACGGGCAGGATTTTAAAGACGGGGATATGGTGAATCTCTCCGGTGGCAGCGGGTTTGCCGTATCGCCTGATAACTGGATCTATGGCAGCGTATGCGGCGGAGATGCCCATAAAGGAAGCGACCCCGCTGATGCCGCGGCCATATTGCAGATAGGCACTTTTGTAGGCAATGCCGCCAACGGCTTCTTTAATGATAAATGGCGTGTGAACTATGAAGGCGTGCGTCGATGCAATTTTGTGCTGCACATTCTTCCGAATGTTACCGACATGACCGATCAGGAAAAGAAAGAACTGGCAGGAGAAGCCCGTTTCCTTCGCGGGCATTATTATTCTGACCTGAAGAAGATGTTTGATAACGTGCCCTGGGTAGATGAGAATTCCAACAGCTTTAATAAGCTGGATGTAGATGAATACAAAATACCGAATGATAAAGACATTTGGCCGATGATTGAAGCAGACTTTAAGTATGCAGCCGAAAACCTGAATGAGATACAGGATGTAATAGGCCGCGCCAACAGCTGGGCAGCCAAAGCCTACCTGGCTAAAACACTGCTCTACGAAAAAAAGTATGCGGAGGCCATGCCCATTTTTGAAGATGTGATTGCACACGGGGTTACAGCTAAAGGAACGCCTTACGCGCTTACCACAAAATTCCATGATAATTTTGATGCCTTTACGGAGAATAACAGTGAAGCGGTTTTCTCTATTCAGTATAGTGCTAACGACGGCTCCGGCGGTACAGGTAATGCCAACCAGGGAGAGATGCTGAATTATCCGTATAATGGCCCTTTCAGCTGCTGCGGTTTCTACCAGCCTTCGCAGGACCTCGTGAACTCTTACCGCACCGATGCGAATGGTCTTCCTTATATTGACGACTTTAACGACCATCCGGTGAAAAGCGATATGGGATTAACCAGCAGTACGCCCTTTATACCGGATGCCGGTAACCTGGATCCACGCCTCGACTGGACCGTTGGCCGCCGCGGTATACCTTTCCTCGACTGGGGCAACCATCCGGGTATGGATTGGGTTCGCGACCAGCAATCTGCCGGTCCGTATGCAGCTATTAAAAATGTATACATGCAGGCCACGCAGGATAAGTATTACGATGGCAACGGCTGGGCGCCCGGTAACGCCATCAACTATGTGCTGATCCGCTTTGCAGATGTATTGCTGATGGCTGCTGAATGCCAGGCGCAGGCAGGAAGCCTCGCTACGGCACAGGATCATGTGAACGCAGTACGCAGCCGCGCCGCCAATCCGGTTGGCTGGGTGAAAACCTACCTGGATCCATCCAAACCAATGGGTGGCTATACCAATATACCTGCAGCAAAGTATAACATTAAAACATATCCTGCCGGCGCCTTTACTGCCAATGGCAAAGCCTGGGCAATAAAAGCCATCCAGTTTGAGCGCAAGCTGGAACTGGCCATGGAAGGCCATCGCTTCTTCGACCTGGTACGCTGGGGCATCGCGCAAACAGAGCTGAACCGCTATTTCAGTTACGAGAAAAACATTACCACTGATGTAGAGAACGGCAACTTCACCGGGAAAAACGTCCGCTTCCCGATCCCGCAGCGCCAGATTGACCTTAGCGTGAAAAATGGTACGGCTACGTTGAAGCAGAACGCGGGATATTAGCGGAGGGGATCGCCTTCGGCGATTGTCCTGGAGCATGATTACGCTGATTACACTGATTTGATTTTTTTGGATTTTATAAATAATTAAGGGATGATAAAAACAGGCTTGCTTTTATCATCCCTTAATTATTTTTTCATTTATAATCCAAAAAAATCAAATCAGTGTAATCAGCGTAATCCTGAGTCAGACAACCTCCGCGTTTCTGCCCATTGCAGGCCCCCGGCCAGTTGCCGGTCGCTGAATTCGATATGGATCACCCGCCGGTTATGCCCGTTGCTACTGCGACCGGAGGCGTGCATGAGCAGGGGTCGCATGATCATGATGCCGCCTCTTTTTACCCGGCAGCTAACATCCGGGGTTTTGTTCAGATCAATATCATTTGCCCGTTGAATACCTCTTGCATGTGAGCCGGGCAGCACTTTTAAAGCGCCGTTCTGCTCATTAGTATCATCCAGGTGAATGCGGAGCGTGTAGATGCTTTCCAGTATACTGATTGGCGGTTGCACGGCATATTGGCCAGGTTTCACTGTCCAGGGGCCATAACCGGATACCGGTAGTTTTTCAGCTACTGAAATAGTCAGATCCTGGTGCCAGGCCACAAACCAGTTTGATTGGCCGGGCTTATCAAAATAAATGGATTTAACCGGCACATGATGTTCACCAAAAAGCTCCCGGATTATGAGGTTTATGATGGGGGTAAATATCAACGGAATAATGGAAGGCACCTCCTGCAAAAAACGGCGGATGGCAAAGAGATCATTGGTTTTCCGGAAGAAAGGACTATGCTGGTCCACACTATCAATAACAGTGATCATCTCCCTTACAGATGTTTCAGAAAATACATCCGGTATCATGGTATATCCCTGTTGTTCCAGCTTCTGCCTGTATTGTAGCAAATTCCCGTTATTCATCTGTAATTATTGACTATCACAAAACAATTCCAAAATCTTCAAAATAAAAACAACCCACTTCTATCTCCCGAATTATTTAAAACCCAAAGTAAATCAAATCAGTGTAATCAGCATAATCAGTTTAATCATGAGTCAGACAACCTCCGCGTCAGACAACCTCCGCGGCCCACTATTTGATCAACGTTATACTCCCCTTAAATTCGAACTTCTCCCCACCTTCACACACCGTTTGCATAGAGTAAATATAAGTGCCCATTGGCGCTTCTTTACTGCCGCTACGGCCATCCCAGCCGGAAGCAGGTGCATTGATAGGGAAATGGGTGTTTTCAAAAACAAGTGTTCCCCAACGGTCGTAGATACGCAGCCACTCAATTTCCTTTACGCCTTTTCCTTTAGGATAGATCCGTTCGTTCCGGCCATCCCGGTTAGGTGTAAAGGCGTTGGGCATAAAGATAGCACTCTGGTTGCAGAGTATATGTAGCACGATATCGTCGGAGGCTTTACAGCCATATACGTTCTCCACCTCCAGCAGGTATTTTGTAGTGAGATCAGGCAAAGCCTGTACCCTTGCACAGCTGCCGCAGTCCAGTGATGTGGCGGGGCTCCAGCGCCAGCTTACTACGTCGCTGCTGGTATTGGCAGAGAGATATACCGGTATACCGGCCATGATCTCTCGGTCAGTTCCTGCATTCACCGTAGGGGCCGGGTTTACACGCACTGTGAGGGATGCTTTATCGGAGAAACAATTATCCTTATCAAACCCTGTTACTTCATAAACATACTGCCCGGTGCGGGAGAGTGTAGCCACAGGAGCGGGAGAGGAGGGCTTGTCGATGCCGGTGCCGGTCCAGGTATAGTAATCGGTGCCCGATACATGGAGTGGTAGTTTATCGCCCAGGCATAACACGGTATCAGGGGTAGCGTTTATCTCAAACGGTTGTACTACTCTGAGCTTTACTTCGTCATTATTGATACATCCGTTGTTGTCAGTTACTTTTACCTGGTAGGTGGTATTCACTATGGGGGCGGCTGTGGGCTCGGCAAGTGACGGATCATTTAATCCTGTTGCCGGGGTCCATTCATAAGTACTGCCACCGCCGGCATGCAGTAAGGTAGTGTTACCAAGACATACAAATTCTGCCGGGGCGCTGGCTTTAATATCAGGCAGTGGTAAGATGTTCAGGGGGTGAATGACATCATCAGTACAACCATCTTTACTGGTAACAGCGAGTTTCACCTGCACCAGGCCGGGCTGTGCGTACGACAGGGCAGCCGGCTGCTGCAAGTCGCTGGTTTGATTGTTGCCAAAGTCCCAGTTCCATGTAACATCACTGGTTTTGGTAACACTGCCGCTGAAGGTAACAGGCACATCTTTGCAGGCCTGGTCTGGAGCGCTGATGGCGGCTAACGGTTTTGGATATACGTTTACCGGCACCTCCACTGTTTGTTTACAACCATATTTTGTAGTGGCTGTCATGCCAAATTTATACTCGCCCAACTTGTCCAGCTGGAATACCGGTGTGGTAGTATTGATGCCTGTGGGCGTTAGCGAGGCGTCGTATGTCCAGGTATAGGTTGGCGCCATGCCCAGTTCTTCCACAGAGTAGCTGTTGAACACCGGTGCGAAGGTAAGCTCGCCGGCATCGCATATTTTAGCAGGCGAAGGATTCAGTTTAATATCCAGTTGGTCTATCACTACCGGGTGATCCAGGAAGGCGCTGCCTTTGCAGCCGGCGTCATCTTTCAGCAGCAGTCGTGGTTTGTAAATTCCCGGTTCGGTGAAATGATGTTTTATTTCGAGATCGGTAGTTTGTTCAACGTTACCATCGGTAAAGTCCCAGCTGAAAGTAGTGGCATTTTCAGGTTTGATGGTAAAGGTGATTTCTTTTTCAAGACAGCCGCCATCGGCGCTGGTGGCAATGGTCGCGTAAGGTCCTGTAACAATCACAATCTCGCTGTATTCATCTTCCGTATCTGCATCGCCTTTTACTTTAAGCTTTACGGTATAATGCCCTGACTCTGTATAGGTATGTACGGGGTTGAACTGGTCTGAAGTGCCGCCATCGCCGAAGTCCCAGGAGCAGGTGGTATAGTTGATGGAAGTATTGGTGAAACGGAAGATCATTGGTGCGCATTTGCTACCGTTCACAAATTCCGAGGTATAGGTAAAACCTGCTCCTACGGCGGATACTTTGATGTTTTGAGTTGCCTTATCGGTACAACCATTATTATCTTTCAACTCTAATGTTACCGGGAAAAGCCCTTTATCGGGATAGAAATGTGATACATAATAAGGTTCATTAGCAGTGCTGCCATCGCCAAAATCCCATTTAAGATCGGTAATATAGCCGCCTGTTACGTAGGAAGTATTGCCGAAGTTCACCGTGCTGCCCGGTTTCACCAGGTAGTAGTCTGCATAGAAGGATGCCACCGGTCCGTTCACCTGCAGGGATTTTCCATTGGTGGTGTTGCTGCAGCCATCCTGATCGGTAACAGTTAGGGTGGGATAAAAATAGTTGCCCGCCTGTTGATAGGTATGTTTAAATGGTTTGCTGGTAAAGGTTTCCAAAGGGGTGCCATCACCAAAGTTCCATTGCCATTTTACTATTTTATTGCTGTAGGTAAGATCTGTGTTATCGGTAAATGTGAGCTCTGTACCCTTGCACTGTGCTTCCGTTGGCAGATTAAAATCCGCGATGGGCCCGCGTGTTTTCACCTCAATGACATTGCTGGTGTCATAGCAATAGAGCTGGTTGAGCATAAGTAAGCGTACTGTGTGCCTGCCGGGACTTGGATTGGCATAAGCATAGGTGCCATAGCTGTAGCCCCATGTGGTATTTGTTTCATCTATCTGCCAGTAGTAAGGATCATAATGATAAATGTCGGTGGCAGCGGAGGTTACTTTAAAAGTAACGGTTTCATTACTGCAAAGCGCTGTTTTATCGGAGCTGATAATAACAGGAGATGGCGCGATGATAGTCACCGTTTTACTTAGATAGGTTTCGCAATGACCATCGGAGGTGGTAAGCTGTATAGTATAGGTACCTGATTTGGAATAAATATGTGTAACCACACTGCTTTGCCGGGTGTATGAAGTATCTGTGCCGTCGCCCCAGTTCCATTTCCAGCTGTTGGCGCCCAATGAAAATTCGCTAACGGTAACGGTAGTACGTTTACTACAGTCCACCGGTTCAATATTGAATCTCGGAAAAGGATTTACCGCTTTGATATACGCTGTTTTGGTGATGGTATTCGGGCAGGAGCCATTGGAAACCGTTAAGGTAACATTATAAAGGCCAGGCTCTGAATAGCTGTGCTGGGAGGTGCTGCTGTAGCCATAGCCTCCGTCCCCGAAATCCCACGACCAGCTGGTGCCTACGTCCGATTTGTCGATAAAGCTGGTAAGGGTATTGCCGCATACTTCGGGTGCACTGGGGGAATAGAAGTCGGGAGTAGGTTTTTTATATACTTCCACCCGGCCGGCAGCAGTTCTTGTTCCCGTACAGCCGTTACCGGTAGTGTACTGCAGCGTAACGGTATAGAAGCCTGCCTTGTTGTAGGTATGCTCCGGCTGGGCTTCTGTGGAGGTAGTGCCATCGCCGAAGTTCCACAGGTAGGTTTTAATGACGTCATTATTGGTAATACTGGCATAGAAAGAAGCTTTAAGCCCTTCGCAACCGCTGCTGTTCGACATATAGGGGTATACATCGGTTTGACTGATATACAGGTAATTGGTGCTATAATTGGAACATCCGTCTTTGCTGGTGGCGGTGAGGTTTACATAATAGCTGCCTTCCCGGTTGTATACATGGGTAGGATTCTGCAATATAGAAGTTTGCCCGTCATCAAAATTCCATTGCCAGCTAACGGCGCCGGTCATATTGTCTTTGAAATTAACGGTGGCAGGTACAGAGCAGATGGGTTTATTATCCGTGCTGATCTGCCCGGTGGGCGTTGGTTTTACGGTAACAGTTTTTTCCACTACATCAGCGCAGTTGCCATACATGGCAGTGAGTTTGATATGAAGCGGCCCCTCAGCTTGGGGGCGATAGTTAACGCTGTTCTGGTACGACCAGGCATATTCTCCATTGATTTCCCAGGTGGTGCTTTGCGGCTGAACGGGTGAAAAGGTAGCCTGGAACTGGGCTTCCTGGTTGGTACATATCAGTGAAGGAGTGGTGAAGGTAGTAGCGTAATTAGCCACGTTGATGTCCGTCACCGATTCAGTAGCGGTACAACCCCGTTCATTCGTCACCGTTAGTTTGATGCTATGTGTGCCTTTGGTGGTGAAAGTATGTTTCAGCGGATCCTTGAGCGCACTGGTGCCACCATCATCAAATTCCCATTTATAGGAGAGGGTGCCTGTACCGGTGGAGGTGTTGGTGAACAGTACATCTACCGGCGCCTTGCATAATGTTTTCTCTGCTACACTAAAGCTGGCGCTGAGAGCCGGCGCCACGTCCACTACTTTTTCCAGCACTTTAAAATTCGTACAGCCATAACTGTCAGTTACTGTCAGGATCACACTGTACACGCCAGGTTTGGTGTAGATATGGCTGGGAGAACTTCCGCCGTTCTGTAAGATTTCGCCGTCGCCAAAGTCCCAGCTGAAGTTCTGCAGGCTTCCTTCCGCAGTAGATTTATCCGTGAATGTAGTCGTAAACGGTACGCACCCTTTACCGGAGGAAACGCTGAAGTTTACTACTGGCTTAGCCCTTACCGCAATGTAATCTGTTTTAACGGCCGTTTTGGTGCTGCCGTCGCTGAAGGTTACTTTTAATGATACCGTATACTTTCCTGTTTTTACATAGGTGGCGCCGGGATTTTTTTTGGTAGACGTGGTACCATTCCCAAAGTCCCATAACCAGGCAACAGGGTTGCCGGTAGACAGATCCGTGAAACTGGTAATGAGCGACTCACAGTCGCTGGTAGCGGATGCACTAAAATCAGCATTTTGTTGAGCAACAGCACTTAAACAGGTAAAAAAACAGAGCACAAGGGATACAACAAATTTGCCTCGGACAGGGAAACGGTACATTGTATTTATAGGTATATGGGGTAAAATTAGACTTTTCCCGGGATATTTGCTCTGCCTGGTATCACTGGAATATTATGTTTTCGCTGTACGATTAATGTTTAATTTTAAAGATCTTAAAAACAGCATTTTATGTCACATTTGTTCAGTCCCCTGCAATTGAGGGAAGTAACATTCCGGAACAGGATAACGGTATCGCCTATGTGTGAATATTCCGCTACAGACGGGTTTGCCAATAACTGGCACCTGGTGCACCTGGGCAGCCGGGCAGTGGGCGGAGCCGGTCTGGTATTGACGGAGGCAGCAGCTGTATCCCCTGAAGGCCGTATCTCGATTCACGACCTGGGTATCTGGAAAGATGAGCATTTACCTATGCTGCAGGCCATCACCGCTTTCATTATTGAGCAGGGCGCCGTGCCCGGTATCCAGCTGGCGCATGCCGGCAGGAAGGCCAGCACCTTAAGGCCCTGGGAAGGAAGCAGGGCATTGCCCCCGGAAGATGGGGGATGGCAGGTGGTTGCGCCCAGCGCCATTCCTTTCAACGACGTATATCCTGTACCGGTAGCTCTCACGGAAACAGGTATACGTAAAGTAAAAGACGATTTTGAAGCCGCAGCCATTCGCGCGCTGAAAGCCGGTTTCCGGGTAATTGAAATACATGGTGCGCACGGTTATCTTTTGCATAATTTCTTATCTCCCCTCAGTAATCATCGTACAGATGAATATGGGGGGAGCTTTGAAAACAGGATCCGGCTCCTGGTGGAAACGGTGGAAAGGGTACGTGCCGTGTGGCCGGAACAATATCCTTTGCTGTTGCGTATTTCTGCCACCGACTGGGCAGAAGGAGGCTGGAACCCTGAAGAATCAGTAAAGCTGGCAGCTATTGTAAAAGAAAAAGGAGTGGACCTGGTTGATTGCTCTTCAGGAGGACTGGCAGCACATCAGCAAATTAAAGTGGGACCTCTGTACCAGGTACCATTTGCCGAAAAGATCCGTAAGGAAGCAGATATTGCTACCGGTGCCGTAGGGCTGATCACCACTCCTGAAGAAGCGGAATCGATCATTGCCAACGGCCGTGCAGATATGGTGTTAATGGCCCGTGAAATGTTGAGGGACCCTTATTTCCCGCTGAGGGCAGCGCATGTATTGGGCGCAGAGGTAAAATGGCCGGTACAATATGAAAGGGCGAAACCGAGAAAGTAATCATTAGCCGTTAGCGGTTAAGCTAACGGCTAATGATTAAAAATTATTTCAATATTGCTTCAATAGCATCCAGTTCTTCTTTGGAAAAAGCGGTATTCTTCAGCGTATCCAGGTTGTTGTCCAGTTGGGCAACAGAGCTGGCGCCAATTAATACGGTAGTGATCCTTTTATCTTTCAGGATCCAGGCCAGCGCCATTTGTGCAAGCGATTGCCCGCGTTGTTGAGCCAGTACATTCAGCTTTTTAACCTTCTCTATTCTTTCAGGGGTTACATCGCCTTCCTGCAGGAAACCGCTAGGTTTGCTGGCGCGCGATCCGGCAGGGATGCCGTTCAGGTAACGGTCTGTAAGTAATCCCTGGGCGAGGGGGGAGAAGGGGATACAACCCACGCCGTTGGCTTCCAGTACATCCAGCAGACCTCCCTCTATCCAGCGTTCAAACATGCTGTATTTAGGCTGATGTATAAGACAGGGAGTACCAAGTGATCTCAATACTTCCAACGCTACTTTGGTTTGTTCTGCATTGTAGTTGGAAAGCCCTACGTATAAAGCTTTTCCCTGTTGCACAATGCTATGCAGCGCGCCCATCGTTTCTTCGATGGGGGTAGCCGGGTCGGGACGATGTGAATAGAAAATATCCACATATTCCAGCTGCATACGGCGCAGGCTTTGATCCAGGCTGGAAATAAGGTATTTGCGGGAGCCCCAGTCGCCATAAGGGCCGGGCCACATGGTGTAACCTGCTTTGCTGGAAATGATCAGTTCATCCCGGAGATGCCCGGTAAAATCCTGTTTCAATATCCTGCCGAAATTTTCCTCTGCACTACCAGGTAGCGGGCCATAGTTGTTGGCCAGGTCAAAATGGGTGATGCCTTTATCAAAAGCATTGTGAATGATACTGCGTCCGTTTTCAAAATTGTCAACAGAACCGAAGTTGTGCCATAAACCCAGTGATACGGCAGGCAGTTGTAAACCGCTCTTACCGCACCTGTTATAGGTCATATTATTATACCTGTCTGCTGCGGGTGTGTAATGCATGGAATTCTAATTTTGGGAAACAAGATAGAAAAAATTTGCGAAGGTTGTCTGGCTCAGGATTAATCTGCGTGGTTACTGATCTTAAGCCTAGTTATTGATTTCGCCGGGACAAATGCTGCTCACTATGTTTTGATCATTAGCTGAATTTTATGCTACCTGGCTGTTCTAATATACTCTATGGCCCTGTCTAACGGCGCATCTTTTATACCAAGACGTGATTCTTCATCATAGGGTACCACAATAGACGGAGAAATGCCTTTGCCTTCATAGCTTTGCATCTTCAGGTCTACAGAAGCGCCGGATGGCGTGTAAACTTCTCCAAAAGGCTTATCTTCGTCAGACCAAGAAGATAAGCCAAAAGTGAATTTACCACCATTATATCTTGGCGAATCATATTGTGCTAAACCACCTAAGCCTCCCCATGTCCGCTCGCCTATGACAACCGTTCTCCCTGCAGGCATTGCTTGTAATGCCAAGGTGGTCATCTCCCCCATGCTGACAGTCCGGACATCTACTAATACCACTATCGGTCTGTTAAATGATCTTCCGCCGGTTTGAGGGGTAACAATGTTTTTAACCCATGGGGTGTAATCCAACCTGCCATTCCCATTTTTATACTTGGAATACCCCCAATGCAGGGGTTTGTCAATTAAGTTGCCCACTAAGAAATGCATGTCAATTAGCTCGCCGCCAACGTTACTGCGTAAATCCACAATCAAAGCTGTTACATCGGCATCGTGCACATGGATTAAAAACGAGTCAATTGCATTGCGTATATTATTATATTTAGACCGGAGCTTAAACCGGTTAAATTTGATATATAAGATTTTGTCGGCTGATGGTGTTTTCGTGGCGCTTTTTATTTCTCCATACATGAATATGGTAGTGTCGTTGTCTGCCCAGGTATATCTATAGATTCGTGATTGAGGAGTTAGATAGTTGTTAGAAATATTGGTATACAATGGGAATAGTGGGGGTCTGTTGTGGTACCTGCCTTCACTTTTCCTTTGTTCGGCGGATGGGGAATAGAACATCTTGGTCGAACCCAAAGCGCCAAGCAAATTCAGAGTATAATGCCCGTCAATTAATCCCTGTGTCATATTCATAAAATACTTGTGCACTTTTGATTTATCCCGGCTGGTATCAAGCTGGGCAAAAAGAGGCTTGTAAATTCTGTACATGTTGTCCCAGTTAGTTGTATCGATATCCCAAAACACGTAATTGGTGTTCATTCCTTTCCAGAATGATTCAAATACATCGTTGTAGCTTTCAATCATGTATTGACTGGGAGGATTTAATACAGGTAGGTCTTTTCTGCAGCCATAGAAACTAAAAAGCGATATGCATAATAAAAAAGTACAGGTATAACTGAATCGTTGCATTCTTTGGAATTTTAAGATGATTGTTTATTTGGTGGGCCGATGTTTTTTTCTGGATAATCCGGTGAGTCCAGCTAAACTATATTGATATCCTAATGAAATACCAGCAGTTTGATTATAACGTGGCACTTTATTCAACATATAATTTTTTTGCTGATCCGTTTGAGCTGTATAACGTCTATATTCAATGTACACACGGCTCCTGGCGTTGGGTATCCATCGTATGCCTGCACCTGCAACCCATCCAAATTCCCACCGGTTATCTTTCCGGTCGTTAAATACATATTTTTCGTCGTATGTTTGGCCGCCATCGTAGTTGAAAATTGTATAACGGGATTCAGGCGTATTTTCTCCGCTATTCCACATCACTGGCTGTTTCCCTTTTGTAGTAGCAGATAACCAGTAAGCGCTATATACACCTACGCTTAAAAAGCCCTGGACGATGCTGGAGCCAAAGCTGAACTGGGCTATAGCTGGCAGTTGCCAGTAGGAATTGTGAAATTCCTGGAATTGCCCATTGAAATAGCCACTGCGGGTAAGCTTATAATTTTTCTGAATAAAAGTAGGCGATAGCTGGAGGGCTAGCCAGTTGTTGATATTAAGTGTCGCCGTACCTGCCACATTTACACCGGTAAGGCTTTTGTAGTCCGTAAAAAAACGGCTGGATGCATTGGTGTACAAATGATTGCTATTGATTCCGCTTTCAACGCCCACATAAAGTGTTTGAGCCTTGGAATGGGTAGCGTGTGCCAATAGCAACATTATTTGAATGTAGAATTGTACTTTAAATGTTCGTAGTGTCATAGATTGCGGGTTTATAAATTATAGGGGATTTTGTACCACTTTCGGATTGGCATTGATTTCATTGCGCGGGATGAGGAATTGCCAGGTCTTACTGCCAGCCGGCACTTGCATGACCCGGCATAATGCCTCAGAATGATTGGAATTGGTCCTATCCAGGTCAATATTGCCACGTTTCAGATCGAAGAAACGGAAGCCTTCTCCCCATAATTCTATCCGGCGTTGGATCAATACTTCGTCCACAAGTGCCTGTCCGGTGAGCATGGATTTCTGATAGCTCCTGTCGCGGGCATGCGCCAGCTCGTATAACACGTCTGCCGCTGCAGCAGACTGTCCCAGCCGGGCCTTCGCTTCGGCTTCGATCAGGTACATTTCAGCGGCGCGCATATTTACTACATCACCTATGCTGCTGCTGGAGTTGCTGGTAAGAAATTTCCTGTTGATGTATGGATACCTGGCGCCATTTGGCGGTACAGGAATACCTGCGCCGGTGGGGCTCCATAAATTCTTACGAACATCGCTTGCGGCGATCTTGTTATAGAGATTTTTGTTGATGGCCTTGGGATTGCTCCGGATATTCCCGGAACTGAAGTTGGCGGACATAAAAGCAAAGAATGAGTAGAAATAAGTGGTTTGATCTTGTTGCTGTCTGCTGCCCCACATCCATTCAGGATTGTTGATATCATTGAAACCGGCCATGTATTGCGACGAGTCCATGAGGGTATATCCGGCGCGGGCTTCCCGGGCCAGTTGGCTGGCTGCCGCCCAGTTCTGTTGTGTGAGCGCAACGCGGGCCTTGATACCTTTTACCACCTGGGCATCGAAGTGGGATTTAGTCTCTCCTGTAGCGCCGGGGCTTTTTCTGAAAGAGGACTGTTCCAGGTTGATAATGGCAGAATCCAGATCTTTGTTAACCTGATCATAAACCTCCGCTACAGTGGCACGAGGTAGCCCCTCAAGGGTGTTATCCAGCATCAATGGTACGGCAGGTCCGCTATTGGTGGCGCCGGCAGCAAAACGCTCGCCATAGGCCTGAACCAGCATAAAATGCGCCCAGCCCCGGTAGGCATAAGCTTCTCCACGTATGAACTGTTTTTCCTCTTCCGGCCCTTCCGCCTTATTCACGTTGTGAATGATCTTATTGGCATTTCCGATCAGCTTATAATAGAACCTGTAGATGTACAGGATAGTACTGCCGTTCTCATTACGATGTGCATCCCACCGGTAGGCAGCATTATACCATCCGTTGCCGGCACTGGTCATTACCAGGTCCTCGCCTAATACGTCCATATTGATATTCACGGAGCCCTGTCCTCCCTGACTCAGATCCTGACTATCGTACGAGACATATAAGGCGCGGTGGATACCGTTCAACGCAGCCAGAGCATTCTTTGTTGTGGTAAAAACAAGCTCTTCAGGTATCGCGTTTGTCGGCATGGTTTCCAGGTAATCTTTTCTACAGGAGCCCATAGAGAACATACTGGTTATGATCAAGCTATAGAGGATCTTTTTCATTTTTTCATTTTTAGAGTGTAACATTCAGGCCAACAGATATCACACGGGATGGTACATAAGCGTTGGTGGTAACGCCGGTAAAATCCTGGTTTGGATTCATTCCCTTTCGGGCGGTCAACATGAACAGGTTTTCCCCACTTATATAAACGCGGGCATTTTCCATATGCATTTTCCGCAAGTAGGAAACCGGTAAATTATAGGTGAGGGTAAGTGTGCGGAAGTTCAGATAAGAGGCATCTGTAAGCCAACGGTCAGAGTTGTCAGCATTAAAGTTAGTGCGCTGACCGTTATCCATTCTGGGAACATCCGTTATATCCCCCGGGTGCTGCCAGCGTTTCAATATGTCTTTATGCAGGGCGGCGCCATAGTTGCCGGCATTCATAAGTGCTGCATAAGTACCATCATATATCTTACCGCCAAGCTGAAAGCTGAATGTAAAGGAAAGAGAAAAATCCCTGTAAGTAAGAATGTTGCTGACTGATCCGAATAGACGGGGAATGACGCTTCCGGCATAATTGTAACGCGCATTATTAATATCATTGGTTACAGTATCGCCATTTTTGTTCACAAAAGTGCTACTGGCTTTTGTATTCAGGGCCCAGTACAGCCCCTGTCCATTGTTTGGGTCTACGCCGTACCAGTCACGTAGCCAGTAATCATATCTGGAGTGCCCGGCCTGCAGCTTTTTGGTGCCACTGATTATTTCTTCCTGGGGTAACCTGGTCACCTTATTGGTAAAGGTGGTGAGATTCAGGTTCCCACGCCAGGAGAAGTTTTTGTTTTTCACTGGCATGCCGTCGATCTGGATTTCAAAGCCGCGGTTATACATGCTGCCGATGTTCATGTATTTTGATTCTGTCCCACTGGAAACAGGCAGGGGAACGCTGAACAACAAGTTGTCAGATACCCGGTGGAAGAATTCCAGGCTACCACTTAACCGGTTGTCAAAACATCCGAAGTCAAGGGCTATATCAAAGCTTTTGTTTGTTTCCCAAACCAGGTTATGATTTGGCAGAGGGCCTTGTAAGACGCCGGGAAAGCTGGCATTGTTATAATTTAGGTTATAAAGCGACTGCCAGGCATAGTAATCTTCCAGCATATCATTACCTACTTCACCGTAGGCTGTTCTCAGCTTCAACAGGTTGATCCAGCCCATATCCTTTATGAAGGGCTCATTATCCAGGCGCCAGCCAGCCCCCAATGACCAGAAGCTGCCCCAGCGTGCATCCTTATAGAACCGGGAAGAACCATCCCGGCGGTAAGAGCCTGAGAGGAAATACTTTTCATTATAGTCATAGTTCACACGGCCAAAGAACCCCTCCGTCCTGTATTTATCGGTGCGGGAATCAAGGTTGTTGATGGTAGTGAAATTGGGCATCTCGGTGTTTCCCTCCACCACCTGGCCCTGACGCGCGCCGGAATTGTATACGTAGGTGAAGTTATAGTTTTCATGACCTAGCATTACTTCCAGGTTATGTCTTTTATTGAACGTTTTGTTGTAGTTCAGCAGTTCGAAAAGATTATAACTGGTTGTGGTGGAGTTTGTTTTTTGGAGCCGGCCGGCAGGAGCGCCATCGCCTACCAGTGTATTCTCATAAATGGAGCTGGTCTTGTTGCTCACATCAATACTTACATTGGTGGTGAATTTAAAGTTCTTCAGGAAGCTGATCTCTCCATAGGTCCTTGCGCTTAGCACATTACTTTTATCCAACCGGTCGTTAAGCCGGGTTTCTGCCACTACATGACGGCCAGGATTAGCGCCAGGTCCGCGCATGTCGCCCAGGTCATATATCTTATTGCCGTTGTTATCCAGGAGGTATGCCCCTGTTTGCACATCATGCTTATACACCGGGTATATGGGCCCTATATTACGGCTAAAGAAGAACGGGTTAATGAAGCCGGTGCCACCAACCCCGCCAAGCTGGTTAGATGTGTTCAGGGTACCGGAAATATTCAGCCCGGTCCTGAACCAGTCTTGGGGCCGGGTATTAATATTCACACGGCCGGTATAGCGCTCAAAATCTGATTTTTCAACAAAGCCTTTTTCATTTGTATATCCCAGGGATATATAATAATCTGTTCGCTCGTTGCCACCGTTAAAGCCCAGACCATAATCGCCCCGGGTACCGGTGCGTTGAAGGGCTTTTACCCAGTCCAGGTCATCACCGTAAAGCAGCTTTGCATCGGGGTTCAGTGTCCCGTCGGGACGTACAATAGCACTATCTGCTACATTGAAGGGATTATAACCCAACAGATCTTTAATGCCTTTTATTCCGTTTACCAGACCGGATGCGATCTGACTGGCCTGTTCCTGTGATCTGGGATTGCCTGAGGCATATTGCAGGCTGTTCCTGTATGCCTCCCACATCAGCGGATAATAGGCAAAGGCATCCAATCTGTCATATTCAGGAATAGCGCGGGATACCCAGCCCTGGTTTATTTTTACCTGGATATTGTTCCTCCCGCTTTTTCCTCTTTTAGTGGTTACCATCACAACACCGTTGGCGGCCCGGGCACCATATAGGGCGGCAGAAGAAGCGTCTTTCAACAGGGAGATGCTCTCAATATCATCTATATTTAGATTAGAGATACTCCCGGAATAAGGTACACCGTCCACCACATATAAAGGCTCACTGGAGGCATTGATAGAACCAAAGCCGCGTATCCGGATGCTGGGTCCGGAGCCGGGCTGCCCGCTGGTTGAATTTACCTGTATACCTGGTGCTGCTCCCTCCAGAGCGCTCGCGATGTTGGAAATAGGCCGTTGCTCAATGGCCTTGGCTTTGAGCTGGGAAAATGCTCCCGTGTAAGACTCTCTTTTGGCGGTACCGTAGGCTACCACTACATGTTCGTTCAACGCAGCATCTTCTTTGATGAGCTGTACATTGATCACGTTCCTGCCATTTACCGGCACCTTTTTCTGCTGGTAGCCGATGAAAGTAAATTCAAGCGCCAATGCATTTTCCGGCACATTTATTCCGAAAGTACCGTCGGGCTCCGTAATAGCCCCTGTTGAAGTATTCTTCACTTTTATCGTGACGCCGGGAAGGCCCTCGCCACTTTCGATATCTGTAACTTTTCCCGTAATGTTCATCCTTTGGGCAAAGGACGGAACACCTATTATAGCTGTAAATAGTAATGCAAGTAAATGCCTTTTCATAAGTATTCAAATAATTGGTTGGTTTTGTTGAACGTATGTTTGCTACAGATAACTTTCCATGATTTCTATACTGTATTGGGCGTATATTTTTTCAAATATTTATTATTTCAATACGCTTGCCAGGTGCTATAGGTGTGTCAATTAACTAACGTTACTTGTCAGATACATACAGTCTCAAAATTTACCCTTCGGGAATAGAAAAAAGAATTCTCATAATTGCGCCTGAATAATGCTTATACCTTCGTGAGCTATACTGGGAAGGCGCCGGAGCTATTGTGGAATGGGATAACTGTAGAGATGGGGCCACGGGAAAACAGTGGAGCTGCTACATTTGCGCAGACAATAAGGTAAGCTCCTTTTCTCAACTTTAAATTTATGGGTAAACAACAAAGACGGAGCTACGACAAGGCCTTCGAAAAGATGGCAGCGGAACTTTATCTTAATGGCAAATCAGCCGGAGAAGTGGCCAAGCGGTAAATTTAATATCGGGAAGGGTGCTGTATTTGAGGTGAGCCGTAGTGGCTATTTCGCCTGGCTAAATTTTTTCAGAAGGCTGGATAAGATTATGAAGCTACCTGGTTTTGCCGTAGCATTATCCAGATAGCTTTCATTAAAAGGAGAACTATATTTATATATATGCTCTTATATCTCCCAAAATCCAATCAGGGTAATCAGCGTAATCAGTTTAATCCTGAGTCAGACAACCTCCGCGCGGCATTAGCTCAGCTCTTCGACGGGAACCCGCGGAGCAGCCTGCTGGCTCAGTTTATTGCTCTCCTTCAGTTTCGCGGGAACAGGGCGTATTTCCCATACTATCCCCAGAAAACCTAAGGTTTTGATTATATAATAGGTAATGTCAAACTCCCACCAGTAAAAACCCTGACGGGCAGCACTCTGGTAATAATGATGATTGTTATGCCAGCCTTCGCCCAGGGTGATCAGCGCCAGGATAGCACTGTTGCGGGATTCATCGCCGGTATAATATCTCTTATTACCAATTTTGTGCATAAGTGAGTTGATGGTAAAAGTGCCATGGTATAAGATAACAGTGCTCAGGAAAAAACCGATCAGTAAGGTAGAGAGCCCTGCGGACCAGTCGAACCAGCCGGTACCATTTACCTTATTGCCTACAAAGTACACGGCAATCGCCAGGATCACGGCCGGCACCATATGCCATTTATTCAGCCACAACAATTCCTTCGCCTTATGGTCCTTGATCAGGTCGAAACGGGTAGGTTTATATTCAGGCCCCATGATCCAGCCGATATGGGCATACCAGAAGCCGTATACATTGGCTGAATGGGGATCTTCGGGGGTATCACTGTGTTTATGGTGAATACGGTGGTTGGCCGACCACCATAAGGCGCCTTTCTGTAAGCTGCTTTGTGCGCCGCCCGCCAGGATAAACTGGAAGAACCGCGACGTTTTAAATGCACGGTGAGAGAAATAACGGTGGTAACCTGCCGTTACAAAAAACATACGTACTACATACAGTACACCGCATAAAATCCAGTCAAACGCTGTTGTACCGGTAAAAAATGCCAGTAAGGGCACCGCGTGAATGCCCATGAAATCTGCCTGATGCCACCAGTTTGGTGGTTTTCTGTCTTGCTTGATCGCCTTATTCATTCCACAAAGATAATTTCCGTCTTTTATTAAATAAATGATTTAAGTCATTTAGACAAAGTTAAGTGCTTTTCCCCGGTTTTGCGCCCCTGTGTCCCCTGCGAACTTTTTACAGCAGGATGTGTTAGAGAGAAACGTAGTGCTATCCTTTCATCACGTTAAAGTAATTATTATGTCACAATTAATTTCGGCTATCAGGAATAATGTGAAGTATTGGTGGTTATACCTGCTCAATGGAATTATCTTCCTGATTGCAGGTTTTATCGTTTTCTCCAATCCCTTCAGCAGTTATGTATTGCTCAGCATTTTCTTCAGTGTTACCCTGTTCGTGACAGGGATCTTTGAAATTGCCTTCGCAGTGAGTAACCGCAATGCGCATCACGGTTGGGGATGGTCGCTTGCCTCGGGCATTATAGATGTGGTGATAGGTTTTATCCTTATGTTATATCCGTCTGTTAGTATGGCGGTAATACCGCTTTTCCTGGCATTCTGGTTCATGTTTAAAGGTATTAGCCTGATCGGCTTTTCCATACAGTTGCAAACAGACAAAGTGCCCAACTGGGGCTGGCTGCTGGTAGGGGGGATCGGTCTTATTATCATTTCCATCTTCATTCTCGATAATCCTGCCCTTGGGGTGGCTACCGTACTTGGACTGATGGCTGCCGCTTTCTGGGGAACCGGTATCCTCAGTATCCTCTTTGCTTTCCGTCTTAAACATGTAAAAAAGGAATTAAGGGAACACGGTTTGTAAACATCTGCCTGTCAACCCGGTTACAGCGAATATCGAAGTGATCTGTCACTTCGATATTCGCTGTAGTGGCTTTATGCTTCCGGCATTTTCCTGTATATTCGGTGCTTCTAAATCTAATCTCTTCCGATGAAAATCAACAGAATCTATGCTATTGCGTGCCTGCTGTTATGCGCAGGAATGCAGCAGGGAATGGGGCAGACTACATCCGGGTATGACGCCCATGAGGCTTTTTCTCCTTTGTTCTACCCGGCGCCAGGCAATGAGTTCCGTAGCGCAGGCGGGCAACCCGGTCCGAAATACTGGCAGAACGCGGCAGATTATAAACTGGCGGTAACGCTTGATACTGCGCAACATCGTATAAGCGGTTCCGTTGTCATTACCTATAAGAATAACAGCCCTGATCAACTGCCTTTTTTGTGGTTGCAGCTGGATCAGAATATTTACCGGGAAGACTCCAGGGGAAGCGCTACCGTGGCTTCTTCTGGTGAGCGTTTTGCCAACCGTAGCTTTACACAGGGATTTGAATTGAAAAGTGTAACTGTGATCAGTGCCGGGAAATCGGCTGCCGCCAATTACCTCGTGAATGATACCCGTATGCAGGTGAAGCTGGCAGATGCGCTTAAAACAGGCGCCTCCCTGCAGCTGAAAATCGATTACGCATACACCATCCCGGAATATGGCACCGATCGTACCGGTCGCCTGCGCACTGCCAATGGATGGATCTACGAGATAGCACAATGGTATCCACGTATGGCTGTGTACGACGATATACTCGGATGGAATAATATTCCTTACCTGGGCGCTTCCGAATTTTATCTTGAATACGGCAACTTTGATTATACCATCACAGCGCCCGCCAGTTTGCTCATAGGCGGCTCCGGGGAACTGGTGAACGAAGCGCAGGTACTATCGCCTAAAGAAATAGGCCGTCTTGCCAAAGCGCGCAACAGCGATGAAACGGTATATATCCGCGACAGTGCAGACGTAAAGAATAACAGGCCATCAGGTAACCGCACCTGGCACTTCGTATGTAAAAATGCCCGCGACGTAGCCTGGGGCGCCTCTGCTGCCTTTATCTGGGATGCCGCACGTATTAACCTGCCTGGAGGTAAAAAAGCGCTGGCACAATCGCTTTATCCGCTGGAAGTAGCCGGTAAAAATGCCTGGGGCAGATCCACCGAATATGTAAAAGGTTGTATTGAACATTACTCGGACAAGTGGTACGTATATACATACCCGGTAGCTACCAACGTAGCGGGAATTGTAGGAGGCATGGAATATCCCGGTATTGTTTTCTGTAACTGGAAATCCACAAGGGGCGGCCTCTGGGGCGTTACAGATCACGAATTCGGGCACAACTGGTTTCCTATGATCGTTGGCTCCAATGAACGTAAATATGCCTGGATGGATGAAGGGTTTAATACTTTCATTAACGGCATCGCTACCCAACATTTTAATAACGGCGAATACGCTGCCCGCCAGAGTATGCAGCGGGCCGCCCCCATGTTGTTTTCTGCCAATGCAGAAGCCATCATGAACACACCGGATGTGATAGGGCTTAATTATAACGGCATTGCCGCTTATTACAAACCAGCAGCAGGATTGAACCTGCTCCGTAATGAAATCCTGGGGCCTGAGCGTTTCGACTATGCTTTCCGGGAATACATTAAGCGCTGGGCATTTAAACATCCTACTCCCTGGGATTTTTTCAGGAGTATGGAGAATGCCGCTGGTGAAGATCTCAGCTGGTTCTGGCGAGGATGGTTCTTTAATACCTGGAAACTGGACCAGGCGGTAAAAGACGTGAAATATGTAAAGAATGATCCGACACAAGGCGCCCTCATTACCATCCAGAACCTGGAACAATTGCCTATGCCGGTGGTGCTGGCAATAACAGATGCCAACGGAAAAACGGATACGGTGCGCCTGCCGGTGGAGATCTGGCAACGTGGCGGTAACTGGACATTCCGCTATCCGTCCACTACTAAATTAGCCGGCGTAATTATTGACCCCGCAGGCAATTTCCCTGATATCAATCCATCCAATAATACCTGGAAAGGGGAGACAGGAAAACCGGTGCCTCCCGGAACTACGGCAACGGCTATATTAAAAAGATATATTGATGCAGTTGGTGGCGACAGTCGGCTGAAAGGCTTAAAAGACCTGCTGCTGGAAGAAGAGGGTAACGTTAAAGGCACTGTTATTGAACGTCGTGTGCAGGTAAAGCAACCGGATAAAATATTGCAGGTGGTGACCGTACCAATAAATAACATGGTGCCCTTCAGGTTGCTCATTAACGGCAATAACGTAAGTATGGCCCGCATGGGAAAGAACATCCCGCTATCGCCGTCGGACAAGGCTATCCTGAAGGATAAAAACAGCCTGTTCCCCGAGTTGCAATATCTTAACAACGGCAGCGATGTTAAGATGGAGCTGTTGCCGGTGACAGAAGAAGTAAATAACGCCGAGGCATATGTGATGAGCATTGCCACTTCCAACGGAGCGCTGATGCGTAACTACTATGATGTGAAAACAGGGCTGAAAGTACGCACCGTTTCCCTGCCGGGGCAGGAAGGCAAAGAGCCGGAAACAACCACTGATTATGCGGATTACCGCGAGGTGAATGGTATACAGTTACCGTTTGCGATTACCACCACCGACCCAAGTGGTTTTGAAGCGGGGATGACAGTGAAGAAGGCAGTGGTGAATGGGGGGATTGAAGAGGAGGTGTTTAAATGATCCGTAAATGACAAGGTAGCATCTTCTGATTTTTTCGGAAGGCTATCTTGTTGTACAACAATTTATTATTTTACTTCAACAAACCCCTATACAAAATATTAAATGATGATGAAATACATTAATGTTAACCGTTTATTGTTGGCCCTTTTATCTTTCTTAATTTTTAATGGTCAATCGCTTTTTGCACAGATTAACTATACCGGATCTCTTAATCATGCAACACTTGGTGGATCTGCCTGGGTAAAAGCCGGCACGCTGGCCATCCCTCAGCAGGGAGTGTCTGCTTCCATCAGGATATATGGCGGCGTAGGTTTTAATGCTGGAATTGATCAAATGGGATCTACGGAGCTTTTTATCAGGACCGGTAATGGGAGCTCCGTGGTAGATGGCTTTGCTTTTTCTGCCTATGCTACCCGTACTGGCCGGCATATTGGAGCTGTAAATGCCATCAAGGTATTACCCAATGCGGCGGGAGCGGCCGCCACTGCGTATGATATTTATTTTTATAACGGATCTTATATTGGTCTGGGATCTTACCAGGTGACCTGCGCCTATGGAACCTGGACCCACAGCATGACACCTGCCTCCGATCCAGGCGCCTCTGCATATACAGTTCCTTTTGAATTCAGAACTTTGAATGAAACTTACCTTGCCGGCTCCCTGTTTATTTCTGGAACAAATGGTAATGTTGGTATCGGCACCGTTACTCCGAAAGCTAAGCTGGCGGTATATGGTGATATCTTTGCCACCAAAGTAAAAGTTACGCAAACGGGATGGCCGGACTATGTATTTGGGAAAGACTACCATCTTCCTGAAATATCAGCGCTTGAACAATATATATCAACACATCAGCATCTTCCGGAAATACCTTCTGCAACGGAAGTAGCGAAAGAAGGACTGGATCTCGGAGATATGAATAAAAGACTGCTGCAAAAAGTAGAAGAGCTCAGTTTATATATCATTCAATTGGATAAAAAGAACAAGGAACTGGAAAGCAGGCTTAAACTGGTGGAGAATGCCAATAGAAAGACGATTGAATAATATTCATTAAGTTTCAATTACCCCGGACTGTAAACAGATGCCATCCAAAAGAGAATACTTTTGTGAAAGTTAATATCTTCGCGGCAGCACCAATGTCATGAAAGAATGAAACAACTCCGGCCGGTAATGTTTGTGGGCACCGCCTCCGATGTAGGTAAAAGTGTGATCACAGCCGGGTTTTGCCGCATTTTCAAACAGGATGGATTTACTCCGGCGCCTTTTAAGGCCCAGAATATGTCGCTCAACAGCTATGCAACACCCGATGGCCTGGAAATAGGCCGTGCTCAGGCGGTTCAGGCTGCAGCAGCAGGCGTGCCTTGCCATACTGATATGAACCCGGTGCTGCTGAAACCTGTCAGCGACTGTAATGCCCAACTGGTGCTGCATGGCAGGCCTGCCGGTAACCAATCGGCCTGGGAGTATTTTATGGAAGATGATAAGCGTGCGCTTTTTGAGGAAGTAAAAGGTGCGTTTAACCGCCTGTCGCAACGCTATAATCCCGTTGTAATGGAAGGGGCGGGCAGCATTTCAGAGCTGAACCTGCGCGCAAAAGATATCACCAATATGCGGATCGCCCTGCATGCAGGTGCGGCCGTTTACCTTATTGCGGATATCGACCGGGGAGGCATTTTCGGTAGCGTGTATGGCACTATCGCATTGCTGCCACCGGAAGAAAAAGCATTGATAAAAGGAATCATTATTAATAAATTCAGGGGGGATATCCGCTTGTTTGAAGATGGAAAATCCCTGCTGGAAAAGATCACCGGCGTACCGGTAACCGGTGTGCTACCTTACTATCACGATATTCATATTGAAGAAGAAGATGCAGTTTCGCTTCCGCTTAAACAGAAGCGATATGTTACAGGAGAGATAAATATCGCGATCGTGTTGCTGCGGCATATGTCGAACTTCACCGATTTCAATGCGCTGGAAAAAGATGAGCGGGTAAATATCTTTTATACTGACAACCCCGCGGAACTGGCGGCTGCAGATATTATTATCCTTCCCGGAAGTAAAAATACGATAGCCGACCTGGTAGCTATCAGGAACAACGGTACCGCTGCGGCAATAACGGATGCGCATAAACGAAATAAGGCAGTGATCGGCATTTGCGGTGGTTACCAGATGATGGGGCAACAGGTGGCAGATCCTTATGGCGTGGAAGGCGCTGCCGGCAGCATCCCGGGCCTGGGTATTTTACCGGTTAGCACCGTGCTTACCAGAGAGAAGGTAACCCGGCAAAGAACTTTTTATTATCGTGGTCAGCAGAAAATATGTGAAGGATATGAAATTCATATGGGAGATACCACTGCAGCAGTTCCTTCTCCGCTGAATACTTTTACCGGTGGCGGTACAGATGGTTATTTCCTTAGGGACAACTGCTGGGGTACCTATCTTCATGGCATCCTGGACAATGATGCCGTGATCAACGACCTGCTGGCGCATTGCGGCAAACCTGTAGTAGCAAAGGAATTTGATTACCGGCGGTTCAGGGAAGAACAATATAACAAACTGGCAACACATATCCGTGAACATCTGGATATTCCGGCTGTTTATAAGGCGCTGGAATTATAATAATATTGCATTATGATACAAGGACACGGAGACGATGGCTACCTGTTTGATCAGCAGGTAAAGGCTGATTTCAGCTCCAATGTTTGGTATGGTGGTTTACAGACAGGGCTAAAGGAGCATCTCAGTAACAAAATAAACGGTATTGATCATTACCCGGATGCAGGCGCCGTAAAACTACAGGCCCTGCTGGAAAACCAGGCCTCCCTGCCCGGCGGCAGTATCCTGGTGACCAATGGCGGCACGGAAGCCATTTACCTGGTGGCACAGGCCTTTGCCGGCGCTACTACCACTGTGGTAGTGCCTACTTTTTCCGAGTATGAAGATGCGTGTAAGCTGTACCGGCACCAGGTACAATACCTGCAATGGGATAAACTAACACCGGATACCACATTTGCCACCGACCTGGTATTTATCTGCAATCCTAACAATCCTACCGGGCAGGCGCTGGATGAAAAAGCCCTGCAGCAACTCATTATACACAATAAGCATACGGTGTTCATCATCGATGAAGCCTATATACAGTTTACGCTGGATGCAGTTACCATGCTGCCTCACCTGCATCGGTTGCCCAATGTGCTGGTGCTGAGGTCCATGACAAAAACATGCTGCATCCCCGGGCTGAGATTGGGCTATGTGGCTGCACGGAAGCAGCTGCTGGACAGGGTCCGTGTTTTCAGGATGCCCTGGTCGGTGAACAGCCTGGCGCTCGAAGCGGGTTATTATATCCTGGAGCACCCTGAACAGTTTACGATTTCAACCGACAGCCTGTTACAGGAAACGTTCCGGTTATGGGAGGCTGTCCGTAAGATGCCGGAGTATAAAGTACATGCGTCCCATACGCATTTCTTTCTTTTTGAAACATTAACCGGTACAGCTGCAGGCTTGAAGGCATGGCTGATGGAACGGCATGGTTTGCTGATCAGGGATGCCTCCAATTTCTACGGACTTGGGCCTGGTCATTGCCGTGTCGCCTGCCGCAGCGCCGCCGATAATAAATTACTGATCACTGCTTTGCGCCAATGGACCCTGTATTAAAATTCGTATTGCCATTACTGTTAGGGTACATTGCCGACCTGGTGCTGGGAGATCCGCGCAGCTGGCCGCATCCCGTGAAAATGTATGGCTGGTTGATCCGGCAGGGCACCTGTTGGCTTAACCGGGGTGGTGCCCGGTTCTGGAAGGGCGCCTTACTTACTGTTACGCTTTGCGGGACGGTGTACGTAGGTTTTTATTTTATACTTATAGTACTATCGGGGTGGCCGGTAGTGTACTATGCATTCAGTACGGTGTTTGTTTTTTTTGCACTCGCCAATAAAAGCCTGTTGCAGGAAGGCCGGGAGGTTTTTGACGCATTGCACCACGAGGGACTGGAAGCAGGGCGCCGGCGACTGTCATGGATAGTGGGAAGGGATACCGGCCATTTGTCGCCGGACCAGATCCGTATCGCGGTACTGGAGTCGATGTCTGAAAACCTGAGCGATGGGGTAGTAGCCCCGCTGTGCTTCTATGCTGTGCTGGGCCTGCCTGGCATGATGCTCTATAAAATGATCAACACGCTTGATTCAATGATAGGCTATAGGAATGCGCAATACCTGTATTTTGGGCGTTTTGCTGCGCGCCTGGATGATGTGGCCAATTTTATCCCGGCCCGGATCACGGCCCTGCTGATGATCCTTCTGTACGGCAGCAGCCGGGCCTGGCATTTTATGATCAAATACGGACCGGCGCATAGCAGCCCCAATTCCGGTTACCCTGAAGCCGCGCTGGCGGGCATCCTGGATTGCCGCTTCGGTGGACCTAACCTTTACCAGGGAATTGAAGTACACAAACCTTATATTGGCGAAAATGAACGTAATATTGAACACGATGAATTCCGTAAGGTAATGTACCTTAATCATGCGGTTACTTTTGTAATGGTGATCAGTATCGTGGCGATAAAATATTATTTGATATGGATAGTACAGCAGTAACACCACAGCGGGAAAAAGAAAGGATCAGTATTTTAAGTTGCGGCTGGCTGGGTAAACCCCTGGCATTGCACCTGAAAGCCGCCGGTTACCCCGTGAAAGGCGCGCGCACCAGCATGGAGGGTGTGCGGGAACTACAGGCCCTCGGCCTGGAAGCCTATGTTGTGGTATTGTCGGAAAATGTGTTAACCGGCCCGGACGATTTCTGGGACGCCGATATTTTGGTGGTAAATATTCCTCCCCGGAAAGAAAGGGGAAAAGAGGCGCATGTATCTGAGATAATGCTGTTGCGCAGCTTTATTGAAACTACCCCTATCCGTAAGGTAATATTCGTCAGCTCCACTTCTGTATATAAAGATATCAACGGACTGGTAACCGAGGAAAATGATGAAATGCCCGATACGCCCAATGGAATGGCATTGCGGGAGGTGGAAGAGCTCCTGCTCTCGTCTACTGTATTTGATACTACTGTGCTTCGTTTCGGCGGACTGATAGGCTATGACCGCCTTCCTGATCAGCGTCGTATTATGGAAGGGCGTAAATCCAACGGTCAGCCTATGAATGTTATCCATCGCGATGATTGTATCGGCGTTATCCGCCAGGTGATCGAGAAAGATGCCTGGGGGGAAGTGTTTAATGCCTGTGCCAGCGGGCATCCGCAACGCAGCCGTTACTATAAGGCAGCAGCGCAGCATCTCGGTATTCCTATGCCCCGGAAGTTGCCTGCCAAAGAAGAGCCATATAAGATTGTAGGTTCCAGCAAACTGAGGAACATGTTGGGATATTCTTTCCTGTACGATGATCCGTTGCAGGTGTTTACGGCTAATGTTTAAAGCCCGCGGTTACATCATACAAAAAAAATTGTTTACATGTATTAAATTTACTATATTGTAGTGATACCTCCTCTATGCCAGCGGGAGGTATGGTTCAACAATAACATATTTATTCAATCCTAAACCTGAAAAAGCCGTGAATCTGCTGCTCCCTGGCCTGTTTGCTATAGCATTATGGCTGATGTTCTCCCTGTACCGGAGTCACAATCGGAAAAAGGCCGAATTGCTCTTACCCGTAAGATCTGCCAGTATTGTGAAAATTCACAGTTATAAATCCTTCGGCATCATTGCTACCATCCGCTTCAAGGATGAACAAACCCCTCAGATCGGCGACCGGTTGCATGAGGAAGGTAATATTTACCAGATCACCGGGGTGGTAACGCCCGATCCTGTAGAGGAACAACCCAGGGATACCTGGGATTGCCGCCTGGTAAAAATATAACCGGTGTATTACCTTTAAGTATCCCTGGCTTCAATATTTGACGATGAGCCTGTGTATCGGTATCATGAGATAGGTTCGCAGCGCTTTAAGAAATTTTTTATCCTGATATAGCTGGTCCGTGGTTTGCGTAAGATCTTAGAAAAAGGAGATCTTATGAATGCTTTTATGATTAAAACTTCCGGAGGCCGCTTTTATGTAAGGCCTGCATCACCAGAACGCTTCCTGGTAGATATAGATGGAGAGGAGATAATGATGGAGAAAGATGAAGACGGATATGTACGCGCACCGGGCGCTACAGATAATGGTCGTCGTTTAAATATGGGCCTGCTCAACAATATTGCAGATGAAATCGCGGTCAAAACAGCGTAGAAATTCCACAGGTTGGGGTTACTGATGCTCCTCAAATGCCGTCAGGTATTTGTCGAT
The DNA here is from genome assembly GCF_040546735.1 of Chitinophaga sp. OAE865. Taxonomy (NCBI): domain Bacteria; kingdom Pseudomonadati; phylum Bacteroidota; class Chitinophagia; order Chitinophagales; family Chitinophagaceae; genus Chitinophaga; species Chitinophaga sp. OAE865. The sequence goes on from NZ_JBEPOF010000001.1 coordinate 3,911,272, forward strand.
GTACTGTGATTTTGTTTTGGATTTATACTGCATTACAAAGCGGGGATGCTCCAGCGGGACCACCTCTTTAAAAAATTTTTCCTTTTCATTTAATGCCTGCAGGAAAGCGGCATTTTTACCCGTCCCCATACAATAGCATACTTCGCGGCTGATATTCCATTGCAGCTGTTCTTTTAAGCTGCTCACAATAAACGGATAGGCGGCCTTTGTCAAAGCGGCGCTGTCGTAATAATTGTAATTTATTTCTTTGCCGCTAGGCTGGAGGGCAGTAAATCCAAGCGGGCAAATGGAACTGATATAGAATTTCCCGTAAAATTTCTTTACTCCGCCGTAGGCGTCTATCACATCATATACGAATACCGAAGAGGGCTCATGTGTTTTGAGGCCGGTGATTTCGATCCCGCATTTATCCCACATACGTTTGGTATCTGTAAAGGGGACGCCGGTTGACCCAGATCCCAGCCGGCCGGGATTGATACCCAGGATCAGTTGCCGGGGTTGTTTATCATCATAAAACTTTTTATAGAACTGTTTCATGATGTCCATAATACCGGGGCCTTCCCGGAAAGGGTTCATCACGCGGATGCCTGCAGGCAGTTTGCCCGGAAATTGCAGCTGGCTGTTGAATGAAATGATCTGGTCTGCGATAGTCATTCCGCAAGTTAAGCCATTTGCTGGTGCCTGGTAATCTTTTCCAGTATGTCTTCTTCCCGGTAAGGCTTCATGATATAGTCGTTTAAGCCGGAGCGGAGGTACAGCTCAATATCGTCATCCATCACATTACCGGTGATGGCAATAATGGTTACTGCCGCTTTTTTCGGGTCGGGCAGTTCCCTTATCATGTTGGTTAGCATGAGCCCATCGATGCCCGGAAGATCAATGTCCGTCAGTATGAAATCGAAGGCCTCTTTTTCATATGCTTCCAGGGCCTCTTCTGCCGAAGAGACGATCAGATAGGAAGCCTGCATTCTGTCCAGCATCAGGGCCAGCAACTTTTGATTGAGAATGCTGTCTTCCACCACCAGTAAACGGATACCGGGAGGAATAATGGCGTTTGTAGATGTACTGTTCACGGGGACAATAATTTTTTTGGTAGCAGGAGATGAGGCCACCGCCCTGTACCTGATTTCAAAATAAAAAGTGGTACCTTTTCCTGGAAGGCTTTCCACATGAATCTTTCCGTTGTGCAGATCGATGATTTTCTTAGAAATATGCAATCCCAACCCGCTTCCCTTATGATAATGGTTATTTCCCTGGGAGAAAGCATCGAATACCAAAGGTAGTTCTTTATGTGAAATACCCACACCCGTATCTTTTACGCTTACCTGTAATAAGTTGTTGTCACGCACATGCGCCGTAACGGTAATACTGCCTTTTTCTGTAAACTTGATCGCATTAGCTACCAGGTTGATCAATACCTGTTTCAACCGGAAGGCATCGCCCACCAGGATTAATGTACTGGGGAAATAAATATTTACTTCCAGCGCCAGTGATTTCATTTCTGCCTGTACAGCTAATGTTTTGCATACTTCCTCAATGGCAGTGCGGGGAGAAAACTTTTCTTCCCTTAATATCGGTTCTGCAGATTCCATCCGCGTGTAGTCGAGCACGTTATTTACCACCTGCAGCAGCATTTCTGCAGAATAACGTATAGCCGGCACCGTTTCGGGCCGCTGGTCGCGTTCCATCAGGTGCACATATCCCAGCAGCGACTGCACCGGCGTACGTATTTCGTGGCTGATGGTGGCGGCAAAATCGCTTTTCTGCTGTGCGTATTTTTCCGCCTGTTGCTTGGCCCTCAGCAGTGCCAGGTCGTAGCGGTATAAACGGATGATACCATATATAATGATACCTGCCAGTAACAGGATAAGGGGGATTTCCCAGTAATTATGCTTATCCAGCCGGTACAGGGAATGATCGATGTCCTGCCCGAGCCGGAGCCGTCTTTTATCGGTTTCCTCTACAATATGCTGCTTCAGGTCTGCTATGAGGTGAAGCAGTTCAGTGAACAGGCGCTCGTTGGCGATCACCAGGGCGTATTCTTTCTGTTTCAGGTTATTGTGGCTCTCGGTGGCATCCCTGATAAATTTATTGTAGGCAGCCTGTATTTTCGAGAGCTGATCTTTGGAGAAAGCCTTACCATCTTTATTGGTATCGTATTGTACGATCTTTACGTGCTGGCTGGTTTGCTGCACCTGCGATTTATTGCTGATCGCATCTTTGATACGGCCAAGCAATTTCTTGCGTCCTTTGGTAGTGGCGGTTTCCGTGGTAATGATCGTATCGGCCTTCGGAGCGGGTACCGGTATTTTAATATTGCTCAGTTGTTGCAGCGGGGGTGGGGGAGCAGTAGTATCCCATACCTGCGATAGCTGCAGCAATGAATCTACGTATAGCCGTGTTTGTAAGTACAGCTGCGATTTCCGGGCTTTGTCGGCCAACAGGGCCTGCACCTGTTTTTCATTTCCAGTGGAGCTTACGGCGCTGTCGAGATGCGCTGTAATGCTGCTCAGCTGTCCAACATAAGTATTCAGGTATTTACGGTCGTATGTAAGCGTATATACGCGGAAGTTATTATCTGCTGCATACAGTAATTGTACTGCCTGGTCAATATGACCTGCATCTGTTTTCGTGGCAACCAGGTCTTTAACAACGATGCCTAACTGCGCTGATTCTTTCTTCCTTAGTGAGATGATCATAAAAAAGGTCATCAGAACAATCACCATTATCGTTAGTATGGCATAACGTATAAAGGTTTTTTTTTCGTGGGTTGTATACATTGTTATTATATGATTGGGACGTTGGCGTGGTGGCTAAACCGGTGCGAAAATAGTCATTTTATATTCCGTAACTAATAGATAATCAATGAAAAACAAAAAGAATAGATATGTATTTTCTGCTGAATTTCCTATATATGATTATATTTAATACATTATATATTTTTTCTTATTAAAAGTTTCATATAGTGCCGCAATTCAAGGTATAAATATTGGTATATAAGATATCTGTTATGTTTTACTTGAAAAGATGAAGTTCACTTTTCCTTTTGTATTATTGTTATACTTCTGTTGATTTGATATATCAGGTCAATAGATTTGTATTATTGTTGCCGTAATATCTGCTTTGATACATTATATGAAAAACTGTTTTTTAACCTGGCTGCTGCTCCTGGCGTGGTGGCCATGTACTTTTGCCCAGCCTGCTTCGCCAGACCAGCACTACAAATTTTATAAGGGATCCAGTGCCCTGCAGGACAGGATCTTTTACCTGTTTACCCTGATGGAGGAGTTACCGGGCCTGTCGCGGCTCATGAACAGTGACAGTGCCCTCTGTACACTTGGACAGGAATACCGGCAGCGTGTAACCGGTTCCGTGAGTAAGGGCGACCTTACCGCTCCGCTGCAATTTTCGGCACGTACTACCGGAGAGGTGAGCAAGGCGTTGATTGATTTATTGCTGCGCCACCCAAAGGAAATGGGCCGCCTGCTAAACGAAATGCGCGGCAGTGGGGTATTTCAGCTGTACGCGGATAAAGCGGATACCACACTGTTGAGTCTTGCCTGGAAAGATGCGGCCGACGGTGTGAATTATATCCTGAACGCCTATACGAATGGAAAAGGGCTCCGTTACCCCGTGATCGATTCTGCTGCCTATTATGTAGCATCACCTGCCTACAGGTCCATGATACAACGTGTGATGGAGCAGGCAGGAAAAAGGAAGCCGGGGCTGTTTTTCCGGCCCTCGCTGGACGTGGCGCTGGGGCTGCTGGAACTGAATCACCGCGATGAGGCCATACGTTATGAGCCTTTATCTGCCATTAATGAAGCCGCTTATAAAATGGTGAAGCAAACGGACTGGAGCAAATATCCTTATACCGCCATGCTTATCCTGGGCGCCAGCCCCGTGGCAACTGAGCCTTTGAGCGAAACCGGTAAAAGCCGTTGCCGTACCGGTGCAGAGTTGTACCGCAAAGGGATGGCTCCTTTTATTATTGTATCCGGAGGGCATGTACGGCCTGTAGGAACCCGGTATTCTGAAGCCGTGGAAATGAAGAAATACCTGGTTAATGAACTAAAGATCCCTGCGGCCGCAGTAATGGCCGACCCTTATGCCCGGCACACCACTACCAATGTGCGCAACGCCGTAAGGATCCTGTGGCGGAGCGGTATCCCGGTTGATAAAAAGATGATGTGCGTTTCTGACATCATGCATGTGGCATATGTAAACAGCCCTATGTTTACCAAACGTTGTAAAACCGAACTGGGATATATGCCTGCGGCAGATATGGAACAATCGGACCTTTACTTTTTGTCGTTCCTGCCAGACCTCCGCTCCCTGCAGGTAAATGTTTTTGATCCGCTGGATCCCTGAGGTAAAATATTCCGTTCACTCATTCGTCTACATATAAACACATCCTTTATTTTATGTCTGATTCTTCTATCCAGCCCTTATATACCATCCTCGGCGCAGGAGGCATAATTGCCAATGAACTGGCCGCCGAACTGGTAAAAAATCAGAAACGGGTACGCCTCGTGAGCCGTTCGCCCAAATCCATTGCAGGAATTACCGACCTGGTACCCGCAGATATTACGGACGCCGCCCAAACGAAGAAAGCAGTCAGGGGCAGTTCCGTGGTGTTCCTCACCGCCGGGCTTAAATATGATATCAAAGTATGGGCAGATGCCTGGCCAAAGATCATGACCAATGTGATCGGTGCATGTAAAGAAGCCGGTGCAAAACTCATCTTCTTCGACAACGTATACTCGTACGGGTTAGTGAACGGCCCAATGAAGGAAGACACACCATATCATCCTGCCAGTAAAAAAGGAGCTATTCGCGCAGCGATTGCCACCCAGTTGCTGAATGAAACAAAAGCCGGTAATCTCACCGCTACCATCGCCAGGGCGGCCGATTTTTATGGACCGGGCGCCGATAAAACCGGTTTCCTCAACCTGCTGATCATCGATAAGTTCAAAAAGAACAGCAGCGCCATGTGGCTTGGAAAAGACGACCAAACGCATAGTTACACCTTCACTCCCGATGCGGCCAAGGGTTTGTACCTGCTATCGCAGGACGACACTTCCTGGAACCAGGTATGGCATCTGCCTACAACCAATCCCGCACCAGACGGGAAGGGATATATACAGCTCATTGCGGAGCAAATGAATGCAAAGCCGAAGTATATGAAACTGGGCAGCTTTATGCTTACCCTATCGGGGTTGTTTGATACCACTATCCGCGAAATAAAGGAAATGCTGTACCAGAATAATCACCCCTATATTTTCGACTCTTCAAAATTTGAAAATCACTTTAATGTGAAACCTACTTCCTATGAAGAAGGGATCCGCCTTACACTGGCGCAATCTAAATAGTCTACTGATTTTGTAGGAAAATAAATTTGGAAGTTATTTTTTCTGTCTTATCTTTGCACCAGTTCTTTAAATAGCTTATCAAGAAAGGAGGAGGGACATGGCCCGACGATACCTTAGCAACCACCACTGTGCAAACAGTGAAAGGTGCTGCATCCATCCTGGTTTAAGAACCGGGAAAGATAAGTCAGATCAATAGTTTACTGTAAATTATTACTTCAAATAATTAGAAAACTCATCTGGCTCCCAGGTGAGTTTTTTTATGCCCCCACCTTCCTGATAAGCTCATTCAACGAACCTGTTTAATCAATTTTCATCAAACTAAAAACCAAACAAACGATGAGCACTATCACAGAACTGATCCATTCTATTCCCGTAGACCCGCAAACAGGCGCTATTGCCGTGCCTATTTACCAGACCTCTACTTTTATCCAGGAAGCGCCTGGTGTAAATAAAGGATATGACTATGCCCGGTCAAACAATCCTACCCGTGAAACAGCGGAGAAGATCATCGCCAAACTGGAAGGAGGTGCCACTGCCTCTGCTTTTGCCAGCGGATTAGCCGCTATTGATGCCGTGATCAAACTCCTGAAATCAGGCGATGAAATTGTAGCGGTGGATGATATTTACGGCGGTGCTTTCCGCTTATTCAACAAAGTATATGAGAAGTTTGGCATTAAGGTAAACTATGTAGATACTTCAGATACACAGGCGGTGTTTAATGCCATCACACCGGCTACACGCCTGATATGGCTGGAAACGCCTACCAATCCAACATTGAAGATTTCAGATATTGCAGCTATTGGCCGCATTGCAAAAGCGCATAACTGTTTGTTTTGTGTAGATAATACCTTTGCTTCGCCTGTGTTGCAAAAACCATTGCAGCTGGGCGCCGACCTGGTGATCCACAGCGCTACAAAATACCTGGGCGGGCACAGCGACCTCATTGCAGGTGTAGTGGTATCCAAAACCCTGCAACTGGGAGAGGAGATCAAATTTTACCAGAATGCCTGCGGGGCCATACTTTCACCGTTCGATAGCTTCCTGCTGATACGCGGTATTGAAACATTACACCTGCGTATTAAGCAACATTGTATTAATGCGCAGACGATTGCGGAATACCTGGAGAAACATCCTGCAGTGGACAAAATATTTTACCCCGGCCTGCCATCGCATCCCGGTCATGAGCTGGCGAAGCAGCAGAGTAAAGGGTTTGGCGGCATTATTTCTTTTACGCTGAAAGACGATACAGCGGAAGCAGCAACTGCTTTTGTAACATCCACTCATTATTTTAAACTGGCGGAGAGTCTTGGCGGCATTAAAAGCTTGCTATGTCATCCTGCTGCCATGACGCATAAATCCATTCCTGCTGAAAAGAGAAGGGCTGCAGGCGTAAGCGATAGCCTGATCCGCCTGTCAGTAGGGCTGGAAGAAACCGCCGATCTGCTGGCCGATTTGGAGCAGGCATTTACGAAACTGCCATTGCCCGCCTTCGCAGAAAACGGGTTGTGAGCATAGCAGCTACATTGTCGCCTGTTGCATTGAGGATCGTTGCCAGCGGATCTACCAGGGTGCCTATGATCATCAGCGGGGGGAGCGCTTCTACCGGGAAGCCATAAACGCTTATTACCAGCAGCTCGCCGATGTAGCCGCCATTGGGAATACCGCCTTCCACGATACTGACAATAACGGTAACACCCAGCGCCATGAGGATGACGGCAACGCTGTCGAATCCCCTGCCGAACATGGCAAACACCACGGCCATCTTTATGATAGAAGAAATGCTGGAACCGTCTTTATGCAGAGTGGCGCCCAGCGGCACCACTACATTGCCAATTTCCTGCGGAACGCCCATTTTTTCTACCGCCCGGAGGTTGGCGGGGATAGTAGCAATGCTGCTGCCGGTGCCAACAGCGGTAAGGGTAGGAACGATGTTATGTTTCCAGAAGATCTTTATACCAGGTATACCGCCGGCAATAAATGCATACATACTGAAGCCAACAACAAAATATACAATACCAAAACCATAGTAGATACCGAGGGAGTGCGCGTAGGTACCAAACAGCTGCGGGCCTACGGTGCCCACCTGGTAAGCAAAGTAAGCGCCCAGGCCAACAGGGCCTGCTTTCATAATGAGCGTTAGTATGTCTTTCATCACCTCGTTGCCCGAGCGGAGGAACTGCCGGAAGGCAGCTCCTTTTTCACCGGTACGCATGGCGGCAAAACCAACCAGCCCGGAGAAAATAAGAAAAGGCAGCATATTTTTGCGCGACAGTAATTCATAAAATTCATTTACTGTAAGAAGCCGCACTAACTGCTCGCCCCAGTTGCCCGGTTGTTCAAGGTTTACGTCTTTTACGAGTGTGACCTGCTGATGAATGGGAAATATCCACACGGCCACAATAGTAAGAAATGCAGCAACCAGGATGGTGCCCAGGAACACCAGCGACATTACACCGAGAATACGGCCCAGCTTATGCCCGGCCTCAATATTGGCAATAGCATCTGAAATAGCAAAGAAAACCAGCGGTATGATAGCAGTAAAAAGCAGGTTCAGGAAAATATCCCCCAGTGGTTTGATAACGGCGATATGCCCGCCAAATATAAGCCCGGCTATACTGCCGGCTATAATACCGGCCAGTAGCCAGAACATGCTGCTGTAGGTTTTGAGGAATCCCATGCCTGAAGTTTATAATTTACAAGATAACCAAATGTATCTGTCCGGTGAACAATCCGACACGAATATTGTTTATGGTGATAGCAAACCAATATATTTATCATGAAAAGCTGGCTGCTATGTTTGTGGCTTCCCCTGTTCGCTTTGCAGGAACGGACTTACACCATCGGAGAGGTGATGCGCAATGCCCGGCAACTGCACAACGACAGCACCATTGTTAAAGTGACCGGTTATGTGACAAAGAAGCTCCGCGGTAACAATTATCTTTTTGAAGACCGGACCGCTGAAATCCAGGTGGATATTGACCCGAAGTTCCTCCCCGAAAAACCCTTCAGCGACAGGGATGAGATCACCATCAGGGCCCTGGTGGAATACGAGATCAATAAGCCCATTACCTTAAAGGTAAGCAGGCAGGTGAACAACGACTAACGCCAGTGGCTATATGATTTTATGCACAAACATAAATATGCTCCTTACACTTGCCAGGATCACAATTACCGCCACTGCCACCATAATAGTTTTAGCAGAAATTTTATTGGAAACTTTTGCAGCGATAGGCGAAGCGATGGCGCTGCCTATTACGAGGCCCAGTACCGCATCCCAGTGCACATGATACAGTACGGTTACAAAGGTGAGTGAGCTGAGCATGGCAATAAAAAAACGGGTAGCCTTTACCGTGCCCAGGGAAAAACGGGGATGCCTGCCGCCGGCAATGAGGGACGACAGTACAATAGACCCCCAGCCGCCACCGCCGATGGCGTCTATAAAACCGCCACCAAAACCCAGCAGGCCAATTCTTTTAATTTTTTTATCTACCTGTTTCTTACGCTGTACATTAATAGCGCGCATCAGGATCACAGTGCCGAGGATCAGGGTATACAGCGATACTACCGGTTTGGTGTATTGCGAGTAATGTTCCAGCGACGATAAGAGATAAGCCCCTATCATTGCCCCGGCAATGCCGGGTAATATCAGCATCTTGAATAATTTTTTATTGACATTGCCCATCCGCATATGCATCCAGCCGGCAATGCCACAGCTGAGAATTTCGGAAATATGTACCGCCGTACTGGCAGAGGCAGGGGGAATGCCCATCGACAGGGAAAAAGTAGTGGAGGTAATGCCATAAGACATGCCAATGGCGCCGTCGATCATGGCAAAAATAAAACCGGCCACCAGGAAGTAATAGAAAGTAGTAGGTACGTCCTCCACATAGGTGCGGAAATCGGGCGACTGCCACCATGCCACGCCCAGGATAATTCCCAGTATGAGAATGCCCGCTATACCGTAAATCCAACGCTGTTTTCTAAAGTTGGCGGTTTCCGGTGCAGTGCCGTTTACCGGCGGTATTGCAGCATCGGTTTCGCCTGTAGTTGCAGCTGCAGATGCAGCAAGAGTAGTAAGTTCTTTCTCCATTTTATTATAATGTGCCAGCCTTAATTCTCCACAAAATACATAAACTCTATGAAATTAGTAGACTGATTGAAAAAAATTGCTGGGAAGAGAAGGGAAAACCCGCTTTATATCTCCCTAAATACTAATTCATAATTTGTAATTCCTCAAAATACCCGGACGTATAAAAATTGATTTACCTATATTTGGGGTTGCGAACCAATTTACCAACTACATGCTTTGGCAACTTTTCTGGACAATCATATTAGTGTTATTAAACGGATTTTTTGTTGCGGCAGAATTTGCCATTGTTAAAGTACGTTCTTCCCAGATAAACAGTAAAGGTGGCGCAGCCGGTAAAAGAGCCACCGGCGCGGCCAAAAGCATCCTGAGCAACCTGGATGGCTACCTCGCAGCCACACAGCTGGGCATTACGCTGGCTTCGCTGGGCCTCGGCTGGGTCGGTGAATCTGTAATGACCTCCATAGTGCTACAGGTGATGGAGCGCCTGGGTGTTTCCATTTCACTGGCCGCTACCCATGTTATAGCCGTAGCTATTGCTTTTACCATTATTACCATCCTGCACATCGTTTTCGGAGAACTGGCGCCAAAATCGATGGCTATCCGTAAACCGCTGCCCACCACGCTGGTAGTGGCTATTCCACTGCGGATCCTTTTCGTCATTTTCCGTCCTTTTATATGGCTGCTCAACGGCCTGGCCAATAGCATCCTCCGGCTCATGGGAATTAAACCCGCCGGCGAATCGGAAATCCATTCCGAAGAAGAACTGAAGCTGATCATTTCTGAAAGCCAGGAAGGCGGAGCTATCGAGGAAACCGAACGGGAGCTGATCCAGAACGTGTTTATGTTCGACGACAGCCGGGTAAGGGAGATCCTTACCCATCGCAAGGATATTTCATCGCTCGATATCAATCTCCCCCTGGAACAGCTGATAGACCAGGTGATCAAGGATGGCTACTCCCGCTACCCGGTATCCAGCGGCTCGCTCGACGAGCTGAAAGGAGTGGTATATACCAAAGACGTGGTAAAAGGCATGCATGAAAAAACACTGCATAGCATTACAGACATCATGAAACCGGTATTTTATGTGCCGGACAGCATGAAAATAAAAGACCTCCTGCGTACTTTCCAGGGCCAGCGCCTGCAAATGGCGGTGGTGACCAACGAGTTTGGAGATACAGAAGGTATTGTTACCATGGAAGATATCCTGGAAGAACTGGTGGGAGATATACAGGATGAACACGACCATGAAGCCCCGATCGTGGAACAGAAAGACGATAACTTCATTGTGAATGCACACGAATACATTGCAGATATCAATGAATTATTACCCCACCCGTTGCCGGAGAGTGAACATTATGAAACTCTTTCAGGTCTGATTAACTATATCCACGGCAACATCCCCCGGGAAGGAGAGGTGATCATGATCGAAGATTATGAAGTGCTGATCCTGAAAATGTTCCGCAGTTCCGTGGAAAAAGCCAGATTAAGACTGATCCGATAAATAGTTTTTATGGAGAAGAAGATCCTGCACGTGCTCGAAGGACGTGAAAAACATATCACTGAAACAGAAGTGGTGCGGCAATCATTGCCCACTATGCAGTTCCGTTTTGCCAACCCGTTTATAATGGTGCATCATATGCCCCCGAAATATTTTGCCCCCGGATCGCCGGAAGACAGGCTGCATCCGCACCCGCACCGGGGATTTGCACCCGTTACGTTTATGTTGCAGGGCCAGGGCTATCACCGCGACAACGCAGGTAACGCCATGACCGTTACCGCCGGCGATGTGCAATGGATGTTTGCAGGGAAAGGGATCCTGCATAGTGAAGGCCCTTCCCGGGAATTTCTGGAGAAAGGCGGCAACTATGAATTATTGCAGCTCTGGTTTAATGTACCTGCTGCACATAAAGGGGAAGCGCCCTGGTACCAGTATGTTGAAGGCTCAGAAATGCCCCCGGTGGCAGGGAAACCCGGCGTACACCTCTCCCTCATTGGTGGCGACTATGAGAACAAGACAGGGCCGCTGAAAAATTTTACGCCTATCACTGCCATCTGGGGACAGGTGGAAGCAAACTGCGATGTAACGCTTAAGGCTACACGTGGATACTGGACATTATTGTATGTTGTGGATGGAAAAATAAAAGTGAACGGAACGGAAGTAACCGGTTATCACCTGGTGGTATTTGATAAAGACGATGAACAGCCGGATGTTCACATCACCGCCCTTGAAAACACCCGCCTCTTATATCTTTGCGCGGAACCTATCAATGAACCGGTTGCCGCAAAGGATAATTTTGTAATGAATACTGCCGAAGAAACGGAGCAGGCTATTCAGGATTATAAGAACGGTTTATTTGGTACGCTGGAACAATAAAAAGGAGGGGCTATGACCCCTCCGCTGAATTTACCTGAATAAGGTGTCTCTCTTCTGTGGCCAGGATGTATCCCCTTTCCTGTCTTTTTTCTTCTTATGTTTCATTACTGTATCCATTGGCTTTGGAGGAAAGGTGTCCTGTGCAAATAATTCAATCTGATCAATCTGGGCGGTCTTTAAAGGCGCCGCCTGTACCTTGTCCGGATTACCCCTGAAGAAGAAAAGAAGGGTAAAAAGGCCCATGAGCCCGATGGTAGCTGGTAGGTTTTTCATAAAAATCAGTTTTATGTTCAAGAGATAACCAGCAGATATCATGCACCGTTTCCGCGGCCGGGTATTCCCTGGTATAAGCTATTGACATTATTTCAGTTATCGCCCCGCCAGTCTTCATTTTCCTCCCTTGTTATTGTGGATAATGCACGCCAAAAAGTGGAACGGCAGACACGTTATTTTTCTCCGGCCGCCCGCAGGCCGGCAAAAAGAGTGAGGCACTGCTTTTGTGGCCCCTGAAATATTGTTCACCAAAAATTTATCTTATGAAAGGCACCAGAAATGAAAATACCAGGCAAAGTAAACAGCAATCATTCTCCAATATGCCACGCCCCGAAATAAGGGATAACCTCGATAGCAGGAAGAATGAAGAACAGGACTATAAAGGAAGCGACACCACGCATAACAGCAAGGATACCAAAGCCGGCAAGCATAAAAAACATTGATCAACCACAGCTCCGGCTGCTTAACGCCGGAGCTGCCTAAATAAACGGAACCATGGATCGTACATTTATCAGCGCCGCACTGATAGCGGTGGTTGCTCTCTGCGGCTGCAACAGTCCCATGCAAAGCAAGGAAGAACGCGCGGCGAAAGACTCTGCCAACGCGCCCGTGCAGGGAGTGCCGGAGGAAAAAACAGAAAGCGCCAAATTCGATACTACCTACGGCGACTACCGCATTTCAGCAATTACCACCGGGAACAGCAGCATGAGGGACCTGATGCTGGCAATAGGCAGTAAAAAGGATTCCACGCGGGCAGACAGTACCATTGAGAAAGACATAAAAGGAACGCTGAAAAACCTCATGGTGGGCGATCTTGATGGTAACGGCAAACCCGAATTGTATTTGCAAACGGTATCCGAAGGTACTGGTCAGTTTGGTAAGATCTATGCATATGATCTCAGCTCAAAACCGGTTGTGATCAATACTTTCTCATTGGATACCATGCAGCAGGCTGCTTACCGCGGACAAGACTCTTTTTATATTAAAGGGAAAACACTGGTAAGATCTTTCCCCGCCTACAGGGAAGGCCAGCCGGATGCACTCACGGCAAATACCAGAGGAATTATTACTTACCATTTGCAGAAAGCCGGTGATACGCTGAAGCTGATGCCGGCAAAATAAAAAGCTATTGCTGCAACATAATTGCGGCAATAGCTTTGGGTAGAAGGTTCGCTGGGCTTAATATTTATACGCCGGTAATGTTCCAGCGGGTATAGAAGTATTGAAGTGCATTGCTGAACTGCGTAAAGTTTTTGTTGGCAGGGAGGGTCCATCCATCCTCCGCATAGGCGGCGAGGCGGGGAAACACCTGGTGGTTCATCGTTTTTACGTCGGGGATCCATTCGCCCCACATCTGGCAGCCGCTGCCCAGTATTTTGGCGTGGTACTCCGGGGCAAGACCTTCCGGAATAGGATCAAAGCTGTAGGCCTTTTCCAGGGATATGTCCTGGTAGCTGTAATCGAGGTAAGTCATGGCATGATAAGAGTTGATCACGTCATATCCCTTGGATACCGCTTCAGTGATCAGTTTCAGCTCCCCTTTCCAGAACTGTACAATAGTGCCTGTGGCGAGCTTTTCAGTGGCGGAAACGTCTTTGCTGTCGGTGAACTCATGCAGCTTGCTGCCCATGATCTCATTCCAGCCGGCCATGCGGCGGTTTTTACCGGCCAGGAAGTTGGAAATATTGTTGGTGAAGGCAATCTGCAGATCGGCAGGGGAGCCCAGTTTATGTGCCTTCATGTAGGCCTTCACACCGGCATCGGCTTTCCACTGATCATATTTTACCTCGTCGCCCCCGATATGGATCACTTTGGAAGGGAACAGTGCAATTACTTCCTGCAGCACATCTTCCAGGAAAGCGACCACTTTGGGATCAGATACATTGAACACGTCGTAATGCACGCCGAATTTGCCCGGCACTTTGATGGGCTTATGCGTGGTGCCCAGCCAGGGATAGGCAGCAATGGCGGCGCTGGAGTGGCCCGGCATTTCTATTTCAGGAACAATGGTAATGTGCCTGTCGGCTGCATATTTAATGATCTCCCTGATCTGTTCCTGTGTATAAAAGCCTTCGTGCGGTTTACCATCGTACACCTTACTGTTCCATGTACCGGATTGGGTGGAGTCGCGTTTACTGCCCACGGTGGTAAGCAGGGGATATTTTTTGATTTCAATGCGCCAGCCCTGGTCGTCGGTCAGGTGCCAGTGGAATACATTCATTTTCAGCAGCGCCATTTCATCCAGCAGGTGTTTTACCGTTTCCCCACCTTTGAAATAACGGCCTTCATCCAGCATAAATGCTCTCCAGCCAAAGCGGGGCTTATCTTTAATGGATACCGCGTCAATCGTATATTCGTTCCCGTTGGCAATAATGAGCTGTCGTAAAGACTGTATGCCATAAAATACACCGGCAGTAGTGGCTGCAGTGATCGTAATATTTTCCGGAGATACCTGCAGGAGGTAACCTTCTTTGCCCAGTTCCTTTCCCAGTTTTTCATTGAGGGAGAAGCGGATATAATTGTTTTTCGCAGTGGGTTTGAGTGCGAGGGAGAGGCCATATGTTTCCTGTAGCGCCTGTTGCAGCTGGCTGGCTTCGCCGGTGCACCGGCCCGGAATTATGGCAGTGGCGCCGGACAGAGAAAATGTGCCGGGTAATGTTTTTACTTCAGACGGCTGCGGAATAATATTGATAGCCTGCAGGGGCATGGCGCTTACCAACAATAACAGCAGGCAGGCAAATGCCGGTGTGGAGCGTAGTTTTAACATACGTAGATTTTTATTGTTCACTTGGTTAAGGTGAAAAAATACAATAAAATCCCGTGATTTAAAAGAAACCGGGTTGAGTCCCGGCGAAGTGCCAGGTGAACTGCCGCAGCTATTTTGCAGGGCCGGGCGCGCCCCCCGTCAGGCGCGCCTTGCCCCGGCTAACTTTCCTGTTCCATAAACCCGCTTGGCAAACCATTTTCCATGGAAGCATCGCCATAATCGTATTCTACATCTGCATAATTCTGCGACAGGGTAATGGGTCTTTCCAGTTGCGGGAAAACCGGTACTATGCGCAGCTCAGCAAATTTATTTTTCCATTGCTGCAGGGTGGTCGCATCGAGGTGGGCCGGATGCAGGAGGGTGATGTAGGCGTTTTCCGGGAAAACAACTGCATCGTTTGCCAGTGTTTTAGGCATGGCCTGGCCCTCGCAGTAAAATGTGCTGATCAGCTGATCTGCTTCATTGAACAATGCCCAGGCCAGCCGGTTGGCAAAAACAGACATTACAGGGTTTTGCCGGAATACTGTCTGCCATTTTGCAACGCTCCATCTCCGTTGTTCTTCCAGGAACTGCTCCAGTCGCTGTGTTTGCAGCCGGATGGTATCTGCCATTTCTTTGGAAAGCGCTTTAAAAGCGTTCCGGGTTTCCCGGGGCGTGGCCACGGGAATAGCTTTCAGGCGACGGCCTTTATCGTTGAGATAGGCCGGTTTAAAGTTATTATCCAGGAATGCGCGGTAAGTTTCGCCCTTTACTTCAAAGAACCTGTACAACCCTTTGAAACCGAATTCCGGCACCAGCGAGTCTACCAGTTCGTGCAGGGTAATGCCTCTTTCCGCAGCGGTTTGTTCCAATGCCCTCATTGCTGCCGCGCCTACCACGCCTTTGCGGAAGCGGTATCTACGCGAGAAGAACTCCACTGCACGCAGCGCTTTGTTGCTGCCATGCAGGGCCAGTGCGCCAACGCCGTGTTCCGCCATTTTCAGGCGTTTGGTGGTGATCCACAACTGTATGTCTTCGCGTAATGTTTCAGCCAGTTCATCATCTCCCAGAAGGGCAGTGAGGGTCATGAGGTATTTCAGCTTCAGATCGCCGCCCTGGTCGGCATAGGCTTTATAGAGCGCCCGTGCAAAGTCGCCGCTGCGTGTGCGGTCGATCAAACGCAGCAGGGGAATGGCTTCCACATCGGGGCGCACTTCCGTTACGCGCGACATGCGGTAGATGAGAAAGCGCATCATATCAGTAGTGAGCACGGTACCGTCCAGCAGGTAAAGCGGCGGCAGGGCTTTGTCGTCCAGCCATTTTTCTGCGGGTTTGGAAAGCTTATGTCTTTTCTTGGCAAAGGTCACCAGCTTGGTTACCAGTACCAGGTCGTCGGTATCGGTGAGGGTATGGCCTCCCAGCGTTTCCAGCATCAGGTCGCGGGCGTCGTCATTTACTTCTATGTGGAGTGCGTGCTGCAGCAGTTCCCGTGCATGGGCGTCGTCCAGTTTACAGAGGATCTGTACGGCAGTCAGGCGCTGGTCTGCCTTTTTATGGCCCAGCAGTTCCGCAGCCTTTTCCAGTGCCTGCGGATGTTCTGCCAGGATAACGGCAACGAGCGTACGAACGGATTTCAGTTTATGTAACGTGTAAGGCCAGAGCTGATCGATGTATAATGCTTTATCCAGCTGGGAAAGCACGGGGAGCACCATTCTCGCATCGTAATCGTTTTCCAGCGCCTGCAGCAGCATGGGAGCGGCCTGCCCGTTCAGCTCATCAGCCAGTACCTGGAAGGCTTCCGGGTGGAAGTAACGTTTTTGCGCAAGAAGGTCACCGAGATAAGGAACCGCTGCCGGGCGATCGAGGTGCAGTACGCTGCGTACCGCCAGAACACCGGGCGGCAGGTTGCCAGGGGGTATGTTGCCCGTTACCTGTGAGCAGGCGGATTCCGGCGCCCTGGTACCGGCTTCCGGCCAGGCAAGGAAATCGTAGGCTGCCTTCAGCAGCCGTTGGTTATATTTTTCCGGGAGATGACCGGCGAGGAGAGAATAGCCGCTGACCGCTGCCGCATAATCGGGCAATGCCGCCAGCTGTGTGGTGGTTTTCTCTACCAGCGGTTCATATTTATCGGTGTTATTCTGTAATAATACACGGGAAACCGCCTGTTGATCGGGGATATAATCCGGCAGCAACAGTATATTTTCCAGGTACTCCATTTCCCGTTCCGGGTGCCCTTTTACGAGCAGGCGGAAGAAGAGGGAGTTCCATCCTTTTTTACGCCAGGTGTTTACGTAAGCGTTTACCACGTTGGGCTCGGCGCTTTTGATCAGGTCTTGCAGGAATTTACGTACAGGCGTGAACTTTAGTGGCGAGAGGTCGAAGTTGTTGCCGTCCCTGGAATGGCTGATCATGAGGGAGCCTATCTCTTCCGGTGTGCAACCCCGTTGCTGCAGGTAGCTGGTAAAGTAGCTGAACCGCAGTACAATGGAAGAAGAGGTGCCGGGTTTATCCATCATGGGAAGGATGGCCGACAGGAAGGTTTCCCTGCACTCGTTCCATGCAAGCGGGGATGCAATCAGCTTTAATACCAGCCGGTCGTTATCGTCCCAGAGCTCGGGAATTTGCAGCAGGGGAATGAAGTGCCCCATTTGCCGGGCGGTTTCAGCGGTGTTAAATACCGGTGTTTCATAGGTATGCCCTGTAAGGAAATCTACTCCGGACTGTATAGCGCCTGCAATGTTTTCATAGTCATTCAGTTGTTTCAGTTTTTCAACAAGCGATAGTATAGTTTCCTTTTTGTATGGCATAAGGTATAGATAGATTCAGTTTATTTTTTCAACACAATATCTTCTTTTGCGGCCCATTGTGCAACATCCTGTTTGCTCAATGCGCAGGCCATCATTTCCGGGAACTTATCCGGGGAGCAGGCAAATACCGGTATTCCCAGGTTTGCCAGGAACTGCGCATTTTCGTGATCGTAGCTGGGAGCGCCTTCATCATTCAAAGCCAGCAGTACGATTACCTGCACGCCCGATGCTGCGAGCTCAGTAAAGCGTTTCCTCATATTTTTCTCATCTCCCCCTTCAAAAAGATCAGTGATCAGAACAAGCACTGTATCTGCCGGCCGGGTGATGATTTGTGCGCAGTACTTCAATGCAGCATGGATATCAGTGCCACCGCCCAGTTGCACGCCGAAAAGAAGTTCCACCGGGTCCTGCAGTTCTTCCGTAAGATCTGCTACGGCGGTATCAAACACCACCATCTGTGTTTTCAGGGCCGGGATGGAAGCCATTACGGCACCAAAGATACCAGAATAAACGACAGACGTACCCATTGAGCCACTTTGATCCAGGCATAATACTACCTCTTTGAGTGCCGACCGTTTACGGCCGTACCCGATCAGCGTTTCCGGGATGATGGTTTTATAATCCGGTTGATAATGTTGCAGGTTTTTTTGAATAGTGAGAGGCCAGTTCACCTCGTTATGCCTGGGCCGGCGGTTGCGTGCGCTGCGGTTCAGGCTGCCGGTGATGGCTTGTTGGGTAGGCTGCGCTAGTTTTTTCATCAGCTCGTCCACTACTTTTTTTACTACTTGGCGGGCAGTGTCCTTGGTTTTCTCCGGGATCACCCGGCTTAGAGTCATGAGGGTGGCTACCATATGCACATCGGGCTCCACGTTTTCCAGCATCTCTTTTTCAAAAAGCATCTGGGTGAGGTTCAGGCGTTTGAGGGCGTCCTGTTGCATCACCTGCACCACAGAGGCAGGAAAATAACTTCTGATATCGCCCAGCCAGCGGCTTACATTCGGGGAGGACGGTCCTAATCCTCCCTGCCTGGTGCTGTCGTACAGGGCTTCCAGTGTTTTATCCAGTTGCAGGTCCGTTTTATTCAACGGAAAGGAGGTACCATCGTTCTGGGCTCCTCCCAGTACGAGCCGCCATCTGCGAACCTGTTCATCATGCTCCATCCGGTAATAGTTTAGCGTCTTTAAATCCCAGCAGCTGCATCACTACCGGGATGCCACGGGCGCCCCGCTCATGATCAATATCCGCTGTGGTAGCTGCTTTTATGCTGGTGCCATTCCCGCCGTGCTTCACTTTGTCGCCCAGTTTTTTCCGTTCCGGGGCAGTAAAGTTAGAAAAGGTGCGGCGTAATAACGGCAATACCTGTATGAAAATATCATTTTCCAGTTGGGAAACCCAATTATGCACCATACTCCAAAGCTCTTCATCGAGCAACAGGAGGGTACCGCTGCCTTTGAGGAACCCTTCCAGCCAGGCGGCCGCCAGCGAAGGCGGGTTAGCTACGGACATGGCTACACTGAAAGCTTTTACCAGCGTTTCACCGGTCATAATTTTGCTGTCGAACAGAAGGCGGGTAGCATAGCCTGCTATCATCGGGGCCGATTGCGGGTTGCCGGAGATCACCGTCAGTGTTTCGTGCCAGGAGGTGGTAAGTGCATTGTGCTGTACCAGGTTGATGGCATCATTCATGACAAAGAAGAGGTCCAGCAGCGGGAGGGCAGCATCATCGGCTACAGCGGTGCAGGCAGCCGGTAAGCTGATGCAGATGCGGCTTATCATGCTTTCAGTAATGCTGCTAACCAGGGCTGCATCTGTTTTGCGCACGTTGCCATACCTGCTGATGTTCACCAGGGACGGAATCACTTCCATCAGCTGCAGCACATCGCCGGAAGCTGCAGCGAGGTTACTGATGCGATGGATCAGCACTTCTACAACGGCGGGCAGTTCCGCCGGGATGGCCGATTCCAGCATTTTGCACACCTGTTGCAGGGTGCCGGTATTATTGGCGGCGCTGGTTACGAAGCTGGTGGCAGCTTCCGCTACCGTGTTTCCCCAGCTGCCTTTTTCAATGATGTCAATAGAAAAGGCGGGATCCCATTGGAGTCGCCACTGTTCTTTAAAGGTGCCTTTGCCGGATACTTCGTACCGTTTCCCCCAGTATATTTCCAGCAGTTGCAGCCGGTGGAGAAAAATGCTCCTCTCCAGGTCTGTATCTTTCCGGAGGTCGAGGATATAGTCCTTATAGTCTGCCGTTTGGGGTAGTCTCAGTTTTTTCTGTTGCCGGGTAATGTCCGACTGCAGCGGTGGTGTGGGTACTTCCACAGGTACTTTCCCGATGCGGTTACGTACAATCAGCTCGTCGCGGATCAGCTGCATGAGAATACTTTCCCCGTTGCAAAGCACGCTAAGTGTGGCCTCGTTCAGCTCTTCCAGTCCCGGCCGGGGATAATGACGGAGGGCGGCGAGCGCATTGGCCAGTCGTACGGCTTCCATTACATGTGCCACAGACGTGTCCTGTTGCTGTTCCCGGAAAAGTTTTGCTACCAGCGCCATCCAGCGGGTGCCATCATCAGCGGGGTGCTCCCAGATGTGCTCGTACCATCCCGGCGAGGGGATGCCGGCGCCGTAGCCGCTTTCATAACTGAGGCGGCTATACGTCCAGGGGATCCAGGTACATTCTACTTTTGTTTTAGGTAGCCCTTTCAGCAATTCGTTATCGTCTTTTTGTTTAGGCATGGTTTGCAATGCGGGTGCATGCCAGGCACCGCATATCACGGCAATACGCTGGAACATTTCCTTTTCCGCCTGGCGGATACATTTGCGCATCCAGGCTTCGCGGAGGGCTTCTTTATGATCGTAGCGCCTGGGCAGTTCTTCCCGTAGCGCCTGCATGGCATCGTGCATGGCTTCAAACACCTGTTCCTGCCCAAGGCGGTATTCAAACATATGTTCCCACCACCGTTCGCCGTCGTCGTAGCCGGCGGCATGGGCCAGGTGGGCTACCGGGTCCTGTGGTGAGGGAGGGAGGAATTCCATTTCCAGTTCTGCAGCGGTGAATTCTTCTGTGGAGGAATTGCGTAATGAGCGGGCGTTTTCAGGCAACGGTATCCCGGTTGAGGAAGAATTCAGTTCGGAAGGAGGAATTCCCTCACTTGGCCCGGGATGTTCCGGCGCATTTTCTTTCTGGCCCTGTGCCGCTCTTTTCGCCGCTGCTTCATTTTCCATACCGAAAACATGCGCCAGCGGAAGATCCATGAATCGCGCGTGGATGCGCTGGTTTTTAGCATATAACATCGCCTGCCATTCCGGTGAGAAGACAGCAAAGGGATAGAAGCAGGCTTTCTGCGGGCTGTCGGGCTGGTAGGCCAGGATGGCTACCGGTGGCTGCAGCTCCTCATGACCAGCCCATTGCAGCAAGGCATCCGCTTCCGGTGGTCCTTCAATCAGCACAATATCCGGTTGCAGCTCTTCCAGGAAAGCTTTTACATTCCTGGCGGAGCCAGGGCCGTGGTGCCGGATACCTAATATATGTACAGACATGCGTCGATCATTATTTATATAAGAATGAGATGCCGGTGGTTTGACATCTTCCTAAAATATATTGAAAGTAATTTTTGAACAACTTTAATGTAATATGTACAGTATGATGATTTTATGAAAATATTATTAAAGTAAAGCATTAAGCGTTTACCCGGCTTTTTCGCAGTTGGGATCAGCTGGTTTTGTTATGTTTACATAGTAACGGAGGTGAAATGAAACCTGCCTGGCTGCTAATTAGCACCTGCGCAAAAAGTAAATTTGATTCGCTTAGCGCATGCCTAGCACCTGCACAAAAGGTGGACTTGATCCGCTGATATCATGCCTGACACCCTCTACGCCAGATCACGACAGGCACGGTATACATCTTTCCATTCCTCTCTTGTTTTCACCACTGTTTCCAGATACTCCTGCCAAACCAGTTTATCCTGTACCGGGTCTTTCACTACTGCGCCGATGATACCGGCGGCAAGGTCGGCTGCATTGAGGGTACCATCGCCAAAATAGGCTGCGAGGGTCAGCCCATTATTTACGACAGAAATGGCCTCCGCGGTGCTGAGGGTACCACCGGGCGATTTTAGCTTTGTTTTACCATCGAGCGTAACGCCGTTACGAAGCTCACGGAAGATAGTAACAATACGGCGGATTTCCTCTACCGCAGGTTTTTCTGCCGGGAGATCCATGGTCTTTTCAAAACTCTCCACCCGTCTTCTTACAATATCAATTTCTTCCTCCATAGAATCCGGAACCGGCAGGATAACAGTATTGAAACGGCGTTTCAGTGCGCTTGACAGCTCATTCACTCCTTTATCGCGGTTGTTGGCCGTAGCAATGAGGTTGAATCCTTTACTGGCCTGTACTTCCGTATTCAGTTCGGGGATAGGCAGCATTTTTTCAGACAGGATGGTGATAAGGGTATCCTGCACATCGGCGCCTATACGGGTGAGCTCTTCGATGCGGGCAATTTTGCCATCCTTCATGGCGCGCATCACCGGGGTTTCCACCAGCGCATTGGGAGAAGGCCCTTCCGCCAGCAGTCGGGCATAGTTCCATCCATAACGCACGCTCTCTTCACTGGTGCCGGCGGTACCCTGTATGATGAGGGTGGAATCGCCGCTGATGGCAGCTGCGAGGTGCTCGCTCACCCAGCTCTTCGCGGTACCGGGTAAGCCATAAAGCAGCAGGGCCCTGTCGGTAGCCAGAGTGGCCACAGCTATTTCCATGAGACGTTTGCTGCCAATATATTTAGGGGTCACTTCAAAGCCGTTCTTCAGCTTACCGCCGATGAGGTAAGTAACCACCGATTGTGGCGACAATAGCCAGTTGTACGGGCGCTTGCCTGTATCGTCCTTTTTCAGTTCTTCCAGTTCCTGTGCATACAGCTGCTCGGCGTGGTAACGTAAAATGTCTGACATGGTATGTTGATTAATATGTTTGGATTAAAGTGATTGTACCTGGCTTTTGGCCTGCAGCAGCCGGCCCAGATGAACTTTTATATTATTCCAGTATCCTGTATGATAGGCTTCCACCGGCGTAATATTATCCAGGACGGCGGCAATACTAACAGGGATGAGCCGGATATGATTGTTCATGAACTGTTGATTATAAGTGTACGGCTGTGTAGCCGCATATTTAAATATCCGGGTGCACAGCTGGAGGCTCCATTCCTCCTGGTGTTTGCAGGCGTATTCAATAATAGCGTCTGGGTGCTCATCAAAGAACTTCTCGCCGAACTCCTGTTGCTGTGCTGCCGGCAGCAGGGGAATGATATCTATATAAAATGTTTCACTGTGCTGCATAAACGAAAGTGCGCGCTCTTTATCTTCAAACCAGGCGATGGCCAGCACCAGCGCCGGGATAAAGGGCTTTAATGATTCCTGCTGCTGAAAGAGTGCAATGACCCTTTCCGTATCCCTGTGGAAATGCTCTTCCCAGCGGGAAGGGTGCACACTGCTGATCAGCTGGTACAGAACATGCGTATCGTCTGTAACGGTTTTATCGCTGCTGAACTTTTCGATGCCGCTCTGGAAGATACTCTCATCGGTTATTTCCGGAAGGGCCACAGTTACCTGTCCGTATTTATCCGGTTGAATGGCTCCGGCTATGATCTGCCAGTATTTTTCATGGAGGGAGGAGCCGGGCAGTTTTTTCAGGATGCGGGTAGCGGTTTCTTTTACCTGTTTACTTTTTTCCGTGAGAAGGGATTCCAGCCAGGGGATATCTGCCGGATCTGCGGGATGTTCCAATACGGAGAGCAGTTCTGTTTTTACTGTGACGCTTTCTCGGGGCCACGATTGTTCCAGCCAGGTGCGGGCCATCACGGGATCGGTAGCGCGCAGTTCTTTCAGGGCTTCCACCCGTTGCGCGGTGGCGCCATTCTGCCACCTGTCTTCAATGGTGTCTGCCACGCGGGAGAAATTCCAGTCGGGGTTAAAGTGACCAAGCCATGCTGCGCGTTGTCCACCGGTGGCGGCAACCAGTGCGCGCAGCGATTTATTTCTCCATCCCTTGTCGAGTATCAGGGGTAGCTGGGCCGGGGGCACCAGTACATTGGCTTTTACGCAGTATTCCAGCCAGAGCTGAAGCAGTTGTATGCTTTCCGTTTCCAGCACCTGGTGCAGTACGCGGATGGCGGCGGGTTTGCAGTAGGCTTTTGTTTCAGGCGGGCAAACCTTCATTGGCGCAACATTGGCAGTGATGGGCTGTGTACCGCTTTGCCGGTAATTATACAGCACTGCTGCCAGTTGCAGGAACTTATCTTCTTTATCAGTATCGGTTTGTGCCAGTATGGTATCTGCCGTCTGTAACAGCGGGCCGCTCATACCGGCGCTGCCGGCCTGCTTTTTAGCGGTGCCGAGAAGGGCGGTATTTATAAGTTGATTCCAGTGCTCCATTATAATATCTTGTATTCCTGTTCATGCCAAACGCCAATAGGTTCGTATTGGGTTTCTTTTCCTGTAACTGCCATGTGCAGGGGGCTTCCGCCGCTCAGTGCCAGCAGTTTCCAGATATGCTGGAATGTTTTTTTTAAGGGCATCAGTTGCTGCCGGCTGTCCTGCAGCCACCATTGTTCCGCATGCCAAACGGGGGTGAGGTCTGCAATCGTATATACCTGGTCGTTATAAACTGGGAGTACTTCGCTGATGTTGGTTTGAGCCGATACCACTTCCTGCCACCCGGCATATCCGCTGAAAGAATGATTGGGCGGCACGGTCACCTGTTGTTTGATGAGTGCGCGGAGCGGTGCTGCGGACGGATAAAATACCAGTTCCGCATTAATGGCGCTGCCGGGAGTGAGGGCATTGCTGATGGTGCTTTGTCCGCGTACATAAAACTGCAGGATGAGCGCAGGCCGTTTGGTATGCACGCCATGCAGCCAGTAGCGTTCTACCACGAGGCGGTCTTCCTCCGTAGTTTGTTTTCCCAGCACCTGCCAGGTATCGGTGATACCGGTTTGTTCTTTCAGTTCTTCCTGCGAGGTGGAAAAGCCGGTGAGGGTACGTATATCCTGTTGCAATGCGGGGGGCAGTGCTGAAAGGTGCTGGTAGCCTTGTATTACGAGGTAAATACGTACCAGCTGATTCATGAATGCCGATTGCCAGCCTTCATGAAAGTAGCTGATGTCTGCCAGTTCCCGCATCATACCGGCAAGCCCGGGGGCCTGTGCGTCTACCATGCGGCGGATCATATTTTCAAAGAAGGAGGGGTCTTTTTCAGGCAGGTCCATAATACCATTGCGTACCAGGTCTTTCATCCAGCGGAGCAGTTCTGCTGTGCCATCGCTTACCTTTTGCATGCGCGCCTGCTGCCGTTTAGCCTGTGCGCCCGTATCCGGCTGCTTCTCCGCAGCAGTGGCGGTGGTAATTTTCTTTTCCTCCCTTTCAGCGCGTTTGGAGAGCCATTCGCTCACCCAGGAGGGAGGTGTTGTTTCCGTGAAGGAAGCCGGTTGCCTTGAATAGAGCAGCAATAAGCCCAGCCCGTGTTTGCAGGGAAACTTACGGCTGGGGCAACTGCATTTGAATGCCATATTGCCGGTATCTATCTGTGTCTGGTATGGTTTGCTGCCGCTGCCCTGACACTCGCCCCATAAAGCTGATTCGCTGACGCCTTTGCTCACCCATTTAGCCGGGTTGGCCAGATCCTTCCCGGATTTACGGGAAGATTCATCAGGCGCCATCGCAAGCACTTGTTCGTCGGATAGGTTCAATGGATTAACGATTTAAAGCGCAAAGTAAATAATTCCATAAAATAAAAAACCAAATATCAGACAACACTACGCAGTGTATCTGATATCTGGTTTTATTATTTAAATATTGTTATGTTACAGGAAGCCGAGTTCCAGTTTAGCTTCTTCGCTCATCATATCTTTTGTCCATGGCGGATCAAAGGTAAGGTGAACATCTACATCGGAAACGCCTTCTATATTCCTGACCTTTTCATCTACTTCCCGGATAATATCACCGGCTACAGGGCAACCAGGGGCGGTAAGGGTCATGTCGATACCGATCCTGTTATTTTCCTTGATCTTTACTTCGTATACCAGTCCAAGTTCCCATATGTTCACCGGGATTTCCGGGTCGAATACGGTTTTGAGCTGTGCTTCTATCTGTTCTCTTAATGTTGCTTCACTCATTGCTGGTTAATTTTAGCCTGGTAGGCGATAGCATACAGTTTCATTTGCTTGAGCATACTCAGCAACCCGTTGGAGCGGGTGGGAGAGAGATGGCTGCTCAGGCCGATGGCATCTATAAAATAAATTTCAGCTGTAGCAATTTCCTGTGGCGTATGACCGGAAAGTACATATATCATCAGGCTTACGAGGCCTTTGGTGATCACAGCGTCGCTGTCTGCAGTAAAAAACAGTTTCCCGTCTTTCAGTTCTGTGTGCAGCCATACGCGCGACTGGCAGCCTTTGATGAGATTGTCCGGTGTTTTATATTCTTCTGAGATGAGTGGTAATTCTTTACCCAGCTGGATGATATATTCGTATTTATCTTCCCAGCTGCCCATCACCGAAAAATCGGATATTATTTCTTCCTGTATTTCCTGGATCGTCATATTCACCTGTTTACAAAAGCATGGCGACGGCTCTTTTGATGCCGGCTACCAGTTTGTCTATTTCTTCTTTGGTATTATAGAAAGAAAGGGAAGCGCGCACGGTGCCGGGGATCTTAAAGATATCCATCAGTGGTTCGGTGCAATGGTGCCCTGTTCTTACTGCGATGCCTTGCTGGTCCAGCAGTTCACCCATATCAAACGGGTGGATGTTGTGTACCAGGAAGGAGATGGCGCCGCTTCTTTCTGCCGCGTCGCCGATAAAGCGGATCCCATCGATCTTACGCAATTCCTGCATGGCATATTCCATCAGCTCTTCTTCCCATTGCTGGATTTTAGAGATACCGGTTTGCTGCAGGTATTCGATAGCGGTGCCCAGTGCGATGCCACCGGCAATGTTGGGCGTACCTGCTTCAAATTTATACGGCAGTTCGTTGTAGATCGTTTTTTCGAAAGTAACGGTTTTGATCATATCTCCGCCGCCCTGGTAGGGGGGCAGTTTATCGAGCCAGGCCTTTTTACCATAGAGCACGCCGGTACCGGTAGGACCATAAATTTTATGGCCGGAGAAGGCCAGGAAATCTACATCCAGTGCCTGTACATCGATGCTGATATGCTGGATAGCCTGTGCAGCATCGAGCAGTACCGGGATATTACGTGCATGCGCCAGCGTTATGATATCCTGTACCGGGTTAATGGTTCCCATGGTATTGGAAACATAGGTAACGGCTACTATTTTCACGGAGTCGTCCAGCAGGGCTTTGTAAGCATCCATGAGGAGCTCTCCGCGATCGTTGATAGGAATTACTTTCAGTTTGGCGCCGGTTTCTTCGCAGGCAATTTGCCAGGGCACTATATTACTATGGTGCTCCATGGCAGAAATGATCACGCTGTCGCCTTCCTTGAGGAAACGGCGGCTGAAGGTATTGGCCACCAGGTTGATGCCGGCGGTGGTGCCTGCAGTGAAGATCACTTCATGGGGATCGGCGGCATTGATATAGCCTGCAATGGTGATGCGGGCTTTTTCGTATGCGTTGGTAGCTACCTGGCTCAGGTGATGTACACCCCGGTGCACATTGCTGTTATATTCTTCGTAATAGCGGGCTTCCGCGTTTATTACGACCTGTGGTTTCTGCGTGGTAGCTCCGTTATCGAAGTATACCAGCGGTTTACCATGTACCTGTTGCTGCAGGATAGGAAAATCCTTTCTGATCTGCTTTACATCCAGGCCTTCGGTGACTATGTTAGCAATATGTTCCATCGTTAATTTAGTTATTCATGATCTCCGCAATCTGCGTCTGCAGGAAATGTTGCAGGGCAGGCACCTTCACAGCATCTGTGATATCGTGGGAGAAGGCGTTTACCATCAGTGCTTTTGCCGCATCTTCACCAATACCGCGTGAGCGGAGGTAGAACATGGACTCCTCGCTGAACTGACCGGCAGTAAAACCGTGGCTGCACTTTACATCATCGGCATAAATTTCCAGCTGTGGCTGGGAGTTTATGTCCGCTTTGGTACCGAGCAGGAGGTTATTGTTCTGCTGGAAAGCATTTGTTTTCTGTGCTTCCTGGTGTACAAGGATCTTGCCGGTAAATACGCCGTTGGCGTTATCGAGCAGTACGCCTTTGTACAGTTCGTTGCTGTTGCAATCGGGCATGATGTGATCCATAAAGGTATGGTTATCTACATGCTGGTGCTTGCTGGCAATATAGAGGCCGTTCAGGTTAGTTTCGGTATGACTGCCATTAAGCGCCACGCTCAGGTTGTTACGGGTGAACGGGGTACCGGGCAGGGTGAAATTAAAATGATGGTAACGGCTGTCTTTATGTTGCTGTGCAGCGGTGGTATGTACTTCACGGAAGCTTTCTGCGCCCTGTTGTACATTATAGTGCCACAGTTCCGCGTTTTCCATTACCACGGTTTCCAGTACGCTGTTCGCAAATGCGATGGTATTGGTTTCCGGGTGTATGGAAGTTTCGATAATGGTAGCGGCAGCGTTCCTGTTCAGTACCCACAGGTGGCGGGGCTGAATGAAAGCATGCGCTGTACAGGAGTAAACGTGTACTACATGTATGGGTTTATCGATCACGGTGTTGGCTGCCAGTTCAATATACAGGCCATCTGCAAAGAGGGCTGTATTCAGTTGCGCCATTGATTCGGCTGCCAGGTGCTGCTGTTCGTTGAAATAAGCAGCGAAACCGGGGGCGGTAGTGTGGGCGCTCATTGCGCCAACGGTGATGCCTTTACCTTGCGGCAGTGTAGATTGTTCTGCCTGGAGATGGCCGTTTACCAGCACAATGCGGTAGCAGTCCAGTTCAGGAATGGCAGTACTGTTCACCACATCTTCCGGTACACAGGAAGCGGTAGAGAGCAGTTCATATGAAAACTCTTTCAGGTAGCGCTGAATATTCGTGTAGCGCCATGCTTCCGTTTTCAACGTAGGAAGGCCTATCGTTGAAAAACGCTCCAGCGCTTTGCGGCGGACATCCTGCAATATATCTGTAGCGAGGGAGGGAACCTGCGCCGACAGTGCATTTACATCTTCAGTTAACGCCTGGTAAAATGGCAATATCATATCGCTTGTCATAGTTCTTTTTATACAGATTCTTTCAAATGTAATTCCTCTTTCAGCCAGTCGTATCCTCTTTCTTCAAGTTCCAGTGCCAGCTCTTTGGTACCGGTTTTAATGATACGGCCATTGTATAATACATGTACAAAGTCAGGTATGATATACTCCAGCAGGCGTTGATAGTGGGTAATTACTACGAAGGATTTTTCTGCATCACGTAATTTGTTCACTCCATTGGAAACAATACGCAGTGCATCGATATCCAGTCCGGAATCTGTTTCATCCAGTATAGCCAGCTGAGGGTCCAGCATCGCCAGTTGGAAAATTTCGTTACGTTTCTTTTCTCCGCCGCTGAATCCTTCGTTGAGGGAACGGTTCATCAGGTTGGAGTGGAAGTCAACCAGCTGTTGTTTTTCTTTGGTCAGCTTCAGGAATTCCCTTGCTTCGAGGGCGGGAAGGCCTTTGTACGCCCTGATTTCATTCAGTGCGGTTTTAAGGAAGTTGAGATTAGAAACACCTGGTATTTCAACAGGGTATTGAAAAGCGAGGAAAACACCTTCACGGGCGCGGTCTTCCGGAGCCATATCCAGCAGATTTTTGCCATTGAACCAAACTTCCCCTTCGGTAACCGTGTAGTTATCACGTCCGGCGAGAACAGAAGCCAGTGAGCTTTTACCGGAACCGTTGGGCCCCATGATAGCATGCATTTCTCCTTTGTTTATTTCGAGATTAATGCCTTTCAGAATTTTTTTCCCTTCTACTTCTGCGTGCAGATTTTTGATCGTCAGCATGATTGTTTTATTTCGTTCTGTATGTATTAAGTTGGATAATGAATTATCCAACACTTCCTTCAAGTGTAATAGATAATAATTTTTGTGCTTCCACTGCAAATTCCATTGGCAGCTGGTTCAGTACTTCCTTCACATAACCGTTTACGATGAGGGCAACTGCTTTTTCGCTGTCGATGCCCCGCTGGTTCAGATAGAAGATCTGGTCTTCCCCGATCTTCGAAGTGGTGGCTTCGTGTTCGATCATGGCAGTTTTGTTCCTTGATTCGATGTATGGGAAGGTGTGTGAACCGCATTGGTTACCGATGAGCAGGGAGTCGCACTGGGTAAAGTTACGTGCATTATCTGCCCGGGGCCCTACGGCTACCAGTCCGCGGTAGCTGTTATCACCCCGGCCGGCGGAAATACCTTTGGAGATGATACGGCTTTTGGTGCCTTTACCGATGTGGTGGATCTTGGTACCGGTATCAGCGATCTGTTTGTTGCGGACTACTGCTACGGAATAGAATTCACCTTCTGAGTGATCGCCCTGCAGGATTACGCTGGGGTATTTCCAGGTAATAGCGGAACCGGTTTCCACCTGTGTCCAGGAGATCTTGCTGGCAGCGCCTTTGCAGATACC
This sequence comes from Chitinophaga sp. OAE865, assembly GCF_040546735.1. NCBI lineage: Bacteria > Pseudomonadati > Bacteroidota > Chitinophagia > Chitinophagales > Chitinophagaceae > Chitinophaga > Chitinophaga sp. OAE865. The sequence goes on from NZ_JBEPOF010000001.1 coordinate 3,941,503, forward strand.
TCTTTTGGTAACGAAGTTATAGATACCGCCTTTACCGTCTTTATCGCCGGGATACCAGTTTTGTACGGTAGAGTATTTTATTTCAGCCTGTTCCAGGGCTATCAGTTCCACTACTGCCGCATGCAGCTGATTTTCATCGCGCATAGGGGCGGTGCAGCCTTCGAGATAGCTTACGTAACTGTTATCGTCGGCAATGATCAGGGTGCGTTCAAACTGGCCGGTGTTCTGGGCATTGATACGGAAGTAAGTGCTCAGTTCCATCGGGCAGCGTACTCCTTTGGGAATGTAAACGAAAGAGCCATCGGAAAATACGGCGGCGTTGAGCGCAGCGAAGATATTATCTGTGTGAGGTACCACGCTGCCCAGGTATTTCTTTACCAGATCAGGATGTTCCTGCACGGCTTCACCGAATGAGCAGAAGATCACGCCCATTTCTTTCAGTTTGCCTTTGAAAGTGGTGGCTACAGACACGCTGTCGAAAACGGCATCCACGGCTACGCCGGTAAGCGCTTTCTGTTCATTGAGGGGAATACCCAGTTTTTCGAAAGTAGCCAGCAGTTCCGGATCTACTTCGTCCAGGCTGTTGAGCTGTTTTTTCTTACGTGGCGCTGCATAATAGGAAAGTGCCTGGAGATCCAGCTCCGGCATTTCAAAATGCTGCCATTTGGGAAATTCCATTTTTTTAAATGCGGCAAATCCTTTCAGGCGCCATTCCAGTAGCCATTCGGGTTCATTCTTCTTCGCCGAAATAAAACGGATGATATCTTCATTCAGCCCCGGGGGAGCTATATCCATTTCAATATCGGTGCTAAAGCCAAACTCGTATTCCTTATTGGCTATATCATCAATTATTTCGTTACTGTTGATCATACAAGTTTAATATTTAAACCGCAAAGCTCTCGCCGCAGCTACAGGTTCTGGTTGCATTTGGATTGTTAAAGTAGAGGCCTTTTCCGTTAAGTCCGTCTGAATAGTCCAACTCCGTACCATACAGGTAAAGGAGACTTTTCATCTGTACCACTACTTTTACGCCTTTATCTTCAAAAACCTGGTCGCCTTCTTCTTCGGTTGCTTCAAATTTCAACACATATTCAAGACCTGAGCATCCACCACCTTTTACGCCTACACGTACAAAGGTGCCTGGCGCATGATGTTCTTTTTCCATCAGCGCTTTGATATATTCTCCTGCTTTTTCTGAAACGGTTATCATACTCAGAATTTGTTTTTATTAGCTATTTACCGGTTTCCCGGCCTTCCTTATCTTTTATCCTTCAATACCAGCTACTACATGCGATTTGGCCGCACACAGCAACTGTACCATCATATCCAGTTTATTTTTATAGAACTCGGTGATCCCGCGGGTTGCCGGGTCATACAGGTTGTCTTTCAAAATCGGCAGGGAGTATGGCAACACCCACGCTCTCAGCGCCTTAGCCACTGCATCCATTGCGTTTATACCCTGCATCGCCTGGGTGCCGTCTGCCCAGGACAGCAAAGCTACAACCTTTCCTGTTAAATAAGGACGCTGGTTCTTGCTTGTCATTTCCAGCCAGTCCAGGCAATTTTTCATGGCGCCCGTCATGCTGCCATGATATAATGGAGTCATCCAGATATGCAGGTCAGCCTTGCAAAAGGCTTTACACATGGCATCTACCGCGGGTGGCTTCAATCCTGCTTCTGCCTGGGAGAAAAATGGGATCTGGGTGTTACCAAGACTAAAGATCTCTGGGGAAAATCCATTCTCTTTCAACCTTTCCGTCAGGTATGCCGCCAACTGGTTGGAAGTGGCATAAGGACGGTCATCTATTGCACCATTAAATATCAGGACGTTCATTAATATTTAACATTTAGAGATTAAAATGATTATGAGATTAAATTTTGATGAAGGATCTCATAAACTCACCAAAATCCCAAAATCTTTTTTTTAGCTTTCACAAAAATACCGATATTTGAGAATAAAACAAGTAAGAACTTGGAAAATTATCCAATACGAACCAAGAATGCTGCCGACCGGTTTTTGACCTTGCTCAAGACCAGGGGGCCCCTGCCTGCAGCAGAACTGGCCAATGAATTGGGTATTACCGGAGAGGGCGCCCGTCTTCAACTGCTGAAGCTGGCAGAAGAGGGACTGGTGCAGTCGGAAAGTGCTTCCAAAGGCGTAGGACGCCCTGTTTTAATATGGAGCCTTACCCCGCTGGGTAATGCCCGCTTCCCGGATACCCATACCGAACTCACCCTTCAGATCATTCAAACCATTAAGAATGTATTAGGTAAGGAAGCGCTCGATAACGTGGTAAACGCCAGGGAAAAAAGCCAGCTCGAGAAATACAGCAGCGCCCTCGAAGGCGTTAACGGTCTGGAAAACCGGCTCACCTCGTTTGCAGCCATCCGTTCCGGCGAAGGCTACCTGGCCGAATGGAAAAAAGAAGGCGATACCTATTACTTTATAGAAAATCACTGTCCCATTTGCTGTGCCGCCACAGAATGCGACAATATCTGTACTTCAGAGATGCGGACCTTTGTCAGCATACTCGGCGAAAAAATGAATGTATCCCGTATGGAGCATATCATCAATGGCGCCCGCCGTTGCGTGTATAAAATTGAAGCCGCGGATGTTGTCTGACTCAGGATTAAACTTATTACGCTGATTTGATCTTGTAATGATTATAAAGGATTTGGGGAGATAAAAGCGAATACCTGTACTGCACCCCAAAGTTTAGACTTTTTTTGATTAGGCGGCTTGAGTTCGATATTGTATTGGACTCAAGCCGTTTAGTTTTAATTTGATTCTATCATTATTATAATATTCTATATATTCTCGAATATCCTTTTCCAGTGTAATTATGGAATCATATTTTTTCAGATAAAACAACTCTGACTTCAATATTGAAAAGAAGCCTTCCATAGCTGCATTATCGAGGCAATTCCCTTTTCTAGACATACTTTGCCTGATTTTATTGCCCTTAAATAATCGTTGCCAGGCCTTCATTTGGTATTGCCATCCCTGATCAGAGTGAATGATTAATTTTGTTTTTTTTGGCAGCTTAGTCAAGGCATTCTTTAGCATTTCTACAGTCTGATTACCTCTGGAATGTCTATCCAATGTATAGCTGATTATTTCACCGTTATATAAGTCCATGATTGGTGATAAATACAATTTTTCCCCTCCTACACTAAACTCCGTTACATCTGTTACCCATTTCTGATTGGGCTTGGCAGCATAAAAATTACGTTGTAGCAGATTGGGGGCTATTTTACCAAGTTCCCCTTTATAGGATTTGTACTTCTTTACTTTTACCAATGACTTAATCCCCAATTCTCTCATGATTCGCAGTACAGTTTTATGGTTAACAATGATGCCTTGTTTTCTTACAGCCAGCATAATTCGTCTATAGCCATATCTGCCTTGATGATGATGATAAATCTGCAGGATTTGAGTTTTTAGATTTGTTCTTTTGTCTTGTCGCGTTTTCTGATAATAGTAAAATGTACTTCTTGCCATCCCTGCTGCTTTTAAAAGCAGATCCTGGTTGTAATCGCGCCTTAATTCCCTGATGGCTTTTGCTCTTTTTTCTTTTTGTTTTGAGCTTGTTCTTCCTTCATTAAGGCATCCAACTTTTTTAGGTACGCATTTTCGGTGCGCAGCCATTCATTTTCCGCTTTCAGGGCTGCTAATTCTTGTTGTTCAGTTGTTAAGTTCTGATCTACTTTCGATGTTTTACGTTTCATGGGTTGTTTCTTTTGACCACTTCCCACCATTAGTAATCCCTGGCGGCCCTCACGCTTGTATATACATAACCAGTTATAGATGGTAGGAGCACTTGAGATACCGAAAATAGCGCTGGCCTCCATCAAAGATAAGGGCTTATTTAAAATTTCCTCAACTACTTTGACCCTGAATCTACTCGTGTACACCTTTAAACCAACCTGCAACTTTAGGCTTGCTTTACCTGCGATTCGATAATGCTCAAGCCATTGTTGGATACAAAAACGACTACATCCATAACGTCTGGCCACTGAACTAACGGACTGATGATCATTCCAAACTGCCCTCACAATTGCTAATTTTTGCTCAAAACTGTATTTCCTGCGTTTATCCATAAAAAATGCCCCCTAAAAGTGTCTAACTTTTAGGGGGCAGTACATACCTTCGCTTTTATCTCCCCAAATCTTTTAAATCCACAGTAATCAAATCAGTGTAATCAGCGTAATAAGTTTAATCCTGAGTCAGACAACATCCGCGTTATTTTAAGATGAGCACCAGTGTGCCCGCAATAATAAGCCCAGCTCCAATGGCTGTTTTCAGCGTGATGGCTTCGTGCAGGAAAATGGCTGATAATACAATAGTGAGCGCTACACTGAGTTTATCCACCGGGGCTACCTGCGACACCTGCCCGGCCTGGAGCGCCTTAAAATAAAAAAGCCAGGAGCAGCCGGTGGCAATACCAGATAATATAAGGAATAGCAACCCGTGCTTTGAAACGGTGCCCACACTTTTATATTCCCCTCCCGCAAACACAATGGCCCAGGCCAGCACCAGTATCACGAGCGTTCTGATGGCTGTGGCCAGGTTGGAAGGAATATCCGCTACCCCGATCTTGGCAAGGATAGCAGTTAAGGCCGCAAAGAAAGCAGACAGCAAAGCATAAATCCACCACATATTTTCCTGGTTTAGGTCCGAAGTTATTTCTCAAAACTGTAGAAATATTGTAGCGCCTCAGATCTTTCTTCCTAAAATTTTCAAACTTCTTTCCACGCCATCCAGCACCGCTATTTCCGGCAGGTGCGCCCATTCTTCAAAGCCCATCTTCATAAACAGTTTCAGGCTGGGCTCATTATGTGCAAAGATGAAACCCAGCAATGTTTGCACACCAAATTCCGGTCCTATGCTAATAGCATATTGCAGTATTTCCTTTCCAAACCCTTTGCCCCTGGCGCTTTCATCGAGATAGATACTTATTTCTACGGTGCCGTTGTAGGCGGGTCGGCCGTAAAAGGACTGGAAGCTCATCCATCCCGCATTGCTGCCGTTGCTGTCAATCATCCACAGGGGGCGACGGATACTGTCGTGCGCATGAAACCAGGCCAGGCGGCTTTCAACGGTTACCGGTGAAGTATCGGCAGTCACCATCCTACTGGCAATGGTAGTGTTATAAATTTCAACGATCCTTGGCAGGTCGGCTTCCGTAGCATGCCGGAATTGTAAGCTCATAGTGTATAATAATTAAAAGATGGATTCACGTGTGTGCTCGCTCCTTAAAAGACTGTAAAGCTCCGCGTTTACAAATTTTCCTTTCTCAAAAAAAGCATCCCTCAGGAAACCTTCGTAACGGAATCCCAGCCTGGTCAGCAGCTTGGACGACGCGATGTTTTCGGGATCCACAAAAGCTTCTATGCGGTTAAACTGCAACTCTTCATAGCCGTAGGCGAGCATAACGCTTACCGCATCTTTCATAATGCCCTTACCCCAGTAGAAGGGCCGCAGGTCGTAACCAATCTCGGCTTTGAAATGTGTTTTGCTGATCTTATGATACCCGCAGGTACCTATCAGTTCATCCCTCCCGGCCAGTGTAATGGCCCATCGCATGCCTTCTTCCTTTTCCAGGCTCTGGTGAAAGAACTGGATGATCTGGGTGGCTTCACTGATATTGGTGAAGGAATCAATATCCATATATTTTGTGACCGCATCATCCGAGAAGTGGCTGAACAGTGCGGCAGCGTCTTTGTCTTCTATAGGTCGCAGCACCAGGTCGCCGGTACTTAAAACAGGTAAATGCATGATCTGGTTGCCGGTTTAGATGAACGCAAAGCTAACAGATATTGATATATTGTCCATAGGAACATTGATTTTAATCCCGCTTTAATGCCCGCCCGGGTAAACAATCCTACTTTTGCAGGGGTTATTGCTTATAATTTTTTGATATGAAAATACTGGTTATAGAAGATGAAGTTAAAGTGGGGGCTTTTATTAAAAGGGGACTGGAAGAGCATCACCACCAGGTGGATGTGTATACAGATGGCATTGGCGGTCAGCAGGCAGCCCTGGAGCAGGACTATGATCTGATTTTACTGGACCTGATGTTGCCGGGCATCAACGGTACTACCGTTTGCAGGAACCTGCGCGCACTGGATATTGCTGTGCCTGTATTAATGCTTACTGCGCTGAATGCTACACAGGATATTGTAGAAGGGCTGAATGCCGGCGCAGATGATTACCTGGCCAAGCCTTTTCACTTCTCTGAACTGATAGCCCGTATCAATGCATTGTCAAGGAGGAAAAGCCATTTCCACCAGGAACAGGCGGTGCTTACCTTTGCAGATCTGCAGCTGAATACCCACACTAAAACTGCCAGCCGCGAAGGACAGGAAATTGTGCTCACCGCAAAAGAATACGCACTGCTGGAATTGTTGCTCCGCAATACCGGTAAAGTGCTTTCCCGGGCGCTTATTTCTGAAGCCGTATGGGGACTGGAGTTCGACACAGGTACCAACACTATTGATGTATACGTTAACTATCTCCGGAATAAAATAGAGAAGGGCTTTACCGGCGAGAAGCTGATCCATACGGTAGTAGGGATGGGTTATGTGATGAAACAGAAATAGCTTATGAAGATCCGTCACCGGTTATCACTGCAGTTTACGCTGATCTCAGGCATTATCCTCACCGTTGTTTTCGTACTGATATACCTGTTATCCGCCCAATATATCCAGAACAGTTTTTATAAACTGTTGCAGATGCGTGCGCTGGTAACTGCGCAGGTATACCTTGAAAAAGATGAGCTCACAAAAAAGAAATTCCTGGAGATTGAAAAGAGCTACCGGGAACGCATACCCGATGAATCCAGTAATATTTATGATCAGCATAACCAGGGTGTATTTATTGAAAAAACGAGGTATAACTGGCCGGTATCCCTGTTGGAAACCATCCGTCATAAAGAAGTGTACCGGTTCCGTTTCCGGGAAGAATCGGGGTTGGGCATTTATTATCCCGATAACCAGGGCGATTTTGTAGTGATTGTTACCGCGCGTAATACGGCAGGCATCCAGCAACTGCAATATCTTTTATGGATACTCATCGTCATGTTCTTTGCGGCGCTGCTCATCATTTTCCTGATGGGGCAATGGTATGCCAGCAGGGCGCTGGAGCCTATTAAGAACATTAACCGGCAGGTACAGAAGATCCGCTCCAATAACCTGCATATGCGTGTACAGCAAGGGTTGAATAAAGATGAAATAGATGAACTGGCCACTAATTTTAATGGCCTGCTGCAACACCTGGAACAGGCCTTTGATATGCAGCGCTCATTTGTATCCAATGCATCCCATGAGTTGCGTACACCTTTAACTACCATTATCGGGGAGATAGAAGTAACGCTTCAGAACAGCCGCAGCCGGGAAGAGTATGTGCAAACGCTGGGTACTTTACTGGGTGAATCTGAAAAGCTGAAGATCATTACCGATGGCTTGCTGCAGCTTACCAGGGTGGATGCTAACCTTACGGAAGCCAATAGTGAATTGATCCGGCTGGACGAACTACTGTGGGAGCTGTCGGAATACTGGCGCCACAAAACACCCGCATCGCAGTTGCATGTACAGCTCAGCGGCCTGCCGGAGGATGCTTCCCTGCTGTGTATCCGGGGCAACCGTTCCCTGCTGACGCTGGCGTTACAGAATATTCTCCGGAATGCGTTTAAATTTTCGTATAACCATGACGTTAGTTGCCTGCTTTCCTACAGCAACAGCGGCCTTAGCCTCTCTGTAAGCGACAAAGGTATTGGCATTGAGGCGGCAGACACAGAAAAGATATTTATGCCGTTGTACCGGGCGGATAATGCGCATACTTTCGACGGGTATGGCATCGGTTTATCGATGACTCAAAAGATCCTGCATCTGCATAAAGCCACTGTCACCGTAAGCAGTGTAATAGGCCAGGGCACTACGTTTAATATATTCTTTACGCCTGCCGGTAAATTCTAATCCGGTTTTAACTTTATTCTAATAAGCTGCTAATAGCCTTACGCCATCTTTGTGCAACGAAAAAAAGTTGTATGATCAATAGATTAGCAGGGCTTACCTGGCTTGTACTGTTTGCCACTGTGTTCCGTACCGCTGCATCAGCACAGGAGAAAGACACATTAACGATAACATTGCCGCAGGCGGAGCAGCAATTCCTGCAAAAAAATATCCCTTTACTTACCCAGCGTTACAGTATTGATTCGGCCAAAGCCGGCGTGATCACAGCCAGGCTGTATGATAACCCGCAGGTGACTTTTGAAAACGGGTTGTATAACCATACTACCAGGAAGTGGTTCGACTTCTCCTATGAAGGACAGAACACCCTGCAGGCAGAACAATTGTTTAAAATGGCCGGTAAGCGGAATAAGGCGGTAAAGCTGGCACAGAGCGGGGTAAAGATGAGCGAATACCAGTTCTACGACCTGTTGCGCACCCTGCGTTTTTCTCTTCACGATAACTTTTATGATCTCTATTATAAACAACGGTCGCTGGAAACCTTTGCCAGCCAGATTGCTTTTTTGCAAACGGTGGTGAGCGTGTTTACCGCGCAGCAGGCCCGGGGCAATATTGCACCCAAAGAGCTGGTGCGTATCAAATCGATGTTGTACGACTTACAGCATGATCATTTATCACTGCAACAGGATATTCTGCAAAGGCAGTCGGAGCTGGCGTTGCTCATAAGGGTGCCACCGGGTACTGTGATCCGGCCGGTATTGCCGGAAGGCGCGGGAGAGAAGCCGCAGGCGCTGACTTACAGTTATCAGTCGCTGCTGGATACAGCACGGGAAAACCGTTATGACCTGAAGATAGCGCAGGAAACAGTGAACTATAATCACCTGAACCTGCGGCTGCAGAAATCGATGGCTGTACCAGATCTGCAGGTAGGATTTTCATACGATAAGCAGGGCAACTTTGAACGCAATTATAATGGACTGAACATATCCATGCCGCTGCCATTTTTTAACCGCAACCAGGGGAACATAAAAACCGCCAGGGTAGCGTTGGAGAGCAGCAAGCTGCAGCTGGAAGGGCAGGAAGATGAGCTGGCGCATGAAGTGATGAACAGTTACCAGCTGGCGCTGCAAACAGAGAAGCTGATAAGTGAGTTTGATCCGGGGTTTGAAAATGAATATACCATCATGATGAATGAGGTGGAAAAAAATTTCAGGCTTCACAACATCGGGCTACTCGAATTCATCGACCTGTATGATGCCTACCGGAACAATGTCCTTAAAATGAATGCGCTGAAATACGATCGCCTGCATGCGCTGGAGTCGCTTAATTTCAGTACCGGCACGCCTGTTTTTCATCCCTGATAAATTTTCTCACATGCAATATTCAGTAAAACGTCATATACCTGCAATTGTTATCATTATATCCCTTAGTAGTATCATCACCGGCTGCGGCAGCAAAGCAGCGCCTGAAGCACCCCGTTCATGGACGCTTTCTGATTCTTTGCTCCGCACGCTGGTAGTTGATACTGCAACCGTCCGGCCTGTTGAAAGTGAAATACTGCTTACCGGGAAGATCACCGAGAACGAAGATAAGACGGCACGTATTTTCCCGATGGTGAGCGGTATTGTTACCGCTGTAAAGGTCCACTCCGGCGATTTTGTACAAAAAGGCCAGGTGCTGGCTATCATTAAAAGCCCTGAGATGGCTGGGTTCACGGCAGATCAGCGTATATCCGTTAACGATATGGAAACCGCCAGGAGAAATATGGAAGTAGCGGAATCATTTTATAAGAGCGGGTTAAACTCCCTCCGGGAATATGAAGAAGCCAAAAGTACTTATGACAAGGCCGTTGCCGCTTACAATAAATCGCAGGCCATCCTGGAGATCAACGGGGGCGGGCATCGTACCGACTATGCCGTGAAAGCACCGGTGCCGGGATTTGTGATCAGTAAGCGGGCTGCTGAAAGTATGCAGTGGCGGCCGGATAACACTGATCCCATTTTCGTGGTGGCTGATCTTAATAATGTATGGGCGATGATCAACATCTTTGAATCGGATATCGCCGGCATTCACGAGGGTGATAAAGTACAGATGAGTACTTTGTCTTACCCGGATAAAATTTTCTATGGTACTATCGATAAAATTTACAACGTACTGGATCCTGAGAATAAAGTAATGAAAGCCAGGGTGGTAGTGGATAACCCCGGTTTCCTGCTGAAGCCTGAGATGTTTGTAAGGGTCAAAGCCAACCGTCATTCCGATAGTAATACGGTAAGCATCCCTTCGAGGGGGATCATTTTTGATCACGACAAATATTATGTATTAGTGCGCTCCAACGCGAAGAGCGGTGTAACGGTAAAGGAAGTGAAGGTGGAGAAAACCAGTGAGGGACGCGCCTATATCAGTGCCGGTTTACAGGAGGGAGAGCAGGTAATAGCTTCCAGGCAGGTATTCATTTATGAAACGCTGAAGGATCAGCAGTAAAGGCCACTATTATGAACAGATTTATTAAGCGCATACTTGCTTTTTCTTTAAGCAACAGATACTTCATTTTTTTTGCTACAGGGGTATTGGCTGTTGCCGGCTACATCAGCTTTAAGCAGATCGGTGTGGATGCCTTCCCGGATGTTACCAATACATCCGTAACCATTATCACGCAATGGCAGGGCAGGAGCGCAGAAGAGGTGGAGAAGTTTGTAACAAGACCGATAGAGATTGCCATGAACCGGGCGCAAAAGAAAACGCATATCCGTTCTTCCTCACTGTTTGGATTATCTGTAGTGAAAGTGATTTTTGATGATGATGTGGACGATACTTTTGCACGGCAACAGATCAATAACAACATTACATCCGCTTCGCTGCCGGATGGAGTAGATCCCGAGATAGAGCCGCCCTATGGCCCCACCGGGGAAATTTACCGCTATACACTGCAGAGCAGCAAATTATCGGTAGCAGAGCTGAAAACCCTGCAGGACTGGGTGATTGAGCGGAATCTGTTGTCAGTGCCCGGAGTAGCGGATATTGTAAGCTTCGGAGGAGAGGTGAAAATTTACCAGGTAACTATTGACCCTGATAAGGCTGTACAGTATGATATTACAGCACAGGAGATGTACCAGGCATTATCTAAAAGTAATATCAATGTTGGCGGGGATGTGATCGTAAAAAATGCACAGGCATATGTGGTGAGAGGGATAGGTATCCTCAATAATACAGAAGAGATCAAAAATATTATTGTAGATCATATCAATGGTACGCCCATACTGGTAAAGGATGTAGCCGATGTAAGCATATCGGCGCTGCCCAGGCTGGGACAGGTGGGGCGCGACCAGGACTATGATGTTGTGGAAGGTATTGTGGTAATGCGGAAAGGGGAGAACCCTGCAGCCGTGATTGAAGCGCTGAAACAAAAGATAACGGAGCTGAATACACGTATTTTGCCGGATGATGTAAAGATAAAACCATTTTATAACCGGGAAGACCTGATCGATTTTTCCACGCATACTGTTTTGCATAATATGCTGGAAGGGATCATTTTTGTAACGGTGATCGTCTTCCTGTTCATGGCCGACTGGCGCACTACGGTGATCGTATCGGTGGTGATCCCGCTGGCGCTGTTGTTCGCGTTCATTTGTTTACGGATCAAAGGGATGAGCGCTAATTTGTTGTCTATGGGAGCTATCGACTTCGGGATCATTATAGACGGGGCCGTGGTAATGATGGAAGGGATTTTCGTGGTGCTCGACAGGAAAGCGCATAGTGTGGGGATGCACCGGTTCAATAAGCTGAGTAAAGCGGGAATGATCCGCAGGGCCTGCCTTGAAAATGGCAAGGGGATCTTTTTTGCAAAGCTGATCATCATCACCGGGTTGCTGCCTATTTTTACTTTTGAGAAAGTGGAGGGAAAGATGTTTTCGCCGCTTGCCTGGACGCTGGGGTTTGCCCTGCTGGGCGCACTGATCCTTACATTTACCCTGGTGCCGGCGCTGGCCAGCGTATTGCTCCGGAAGAATGTAAAGGAGAAGCATAATGTTTTCCTGGAATTTATTAACCGTATCACGCTGCGGATCTTTAACTATTGCTTCCGTCACCGGCGTATAGCCTTTACCGTATCGCTTATCGTACTGGCGTTTGGGTTATACTGTTTCAGGTTCCTGGGCACCGAATTCCTGCCCCAGTTGAATGAAGGGGCTATTTATATCCGGGCTACGGGGCCGCTGAGCACATCGCTGGATGAGTCGGTAAAGGTGGCCAATGATATCAGGCGTAAGCTGCTGACGTTCCCGGAAGTAAAGCAGGTAATGTCTCAAACAGGCCGCCCGAATGATGGAACCGATGCAACAGGATTTTATAATATTGAGTTTCACGTAGATATTTATCCGCAAAGCGAGTGGAAGAGCGGTCTCACGAAAGCAAGGCTGATAGAGCAGATGAACAATAAACTGGATGGTATCCCCGGTATTACGCTGAATTTCTCCCAACCGATCATGGACAATGTGGAGGAAGCGGTTTCCGGTGTAAAGGGCTCTATTGTAGTGAAGTTGTTTGGAGATGATTTTAAATTGATAGAGGAGAAGGAAGAATCGATTGAGAAGATCCTGAAAGGGGTGCATGGTATTGAGGATTTGGGTATCCTGCGGAATATTGGCCAGCCGGAGCTGCGCATTAACCTTGACCAGCAGAAGATGGCCCTGTATGGGGTGACCACGGAAGATGCGAATTCCGTTATAGAAATGGCCATAGGGGGAAAGGCGGCTACCCGCATTTATGAAGGGGAGAAGAGCTTCGATCTTCGTATACGCTATCCCGAAAGTTTCAGGGAAAGCGAGGTATCCATTGGCAATCTAACGATACCGACTATACGGGGCAATAAGATCCCGTTGAAAGAGATCGCGGAAATTGAGCATATAGTAGGACCTAGTATGATTTACAGGGATAAGCATATGCGGTATGGGGCTATTAAGTTTTCGGTAAGAGGCAGGGATCTGGGCAGTACCATTGCAGAGGCGCAACATAAAGTGAATGAGCAAATCTCTTTGCCGAAGGGATATGCCCTGGAGTGGGCCGGCGATTTTGAGAACCAGCAACGGGCCACAAAACGGCTGATGCAGGTAGTGCCCATTAGTTTATTGTTGATTTTCCTGATCCTGTTTATTCTTTTCGGTAAGGTGAAGGATGCGCTGCTGGTACTGAATAATGTGCCGTTTGCGATCATTGGCGGTATCTTTTCCCTGTGGCTTACCGGGATGAACTTTAGTATATCAGCTGGTATTGGCTTTATAGCTTTGTTTGGGATCTGTGTACAAAATGGTGTGATCCTGTTATCGAAGTTCAAAATGAATGTGCGTACCATGCACGCGGGCGCGCATTTCAATTTGCAGGGTGCCATCCTGGAAGGGGTGGAGTCGAGGATACGCCCCGTGATCATGACCGCGATGATGGCGGCTATCGGGTTACTTCCCGCTGCCACCAGTATGGGTATTGGATCTGAAACGGCACGGCCGCTGGCCCGTGTGGTAATAGGTGGGTTGATCACGGATACTTTTTTCAATCTTTTTATATTCCCGGTTGTGTTTTACTGGGTATATAAGAACCGGTTGAAGAAAGAGCCGTTATTATCGTAGCGATTGGTTGTGATTTATAGTGAGAAGTTGTCCCCGGTGATGATGCCGGGGACAACTTTTTTGTTAGTCTTTTTTCAGCATTTTCACCTTCTTCACTTTCGGTTTGGATTCATCACCCAGCAGGATAGCCCAGGGGGCCATTTCTTCGATATTCTGACAAATAATTTTAATGATGGCGATAGTAGGGATGGCGAGAAACATTCCGGGAATGCCCCATAACATATTGCCGAGTACAACGCCCACAATAGTGACCAATGCGTTGATCTTCACCTTAGACCCCACAATACTGGGGAACAGGATGTTGCTGTCGAACACGTGAATGAGGAACAGGGCGATCCCTGCCTGTAATGCTTGTATAGGCGTGCCCGTAGCCAGGGTGACCAGGATAATGAGAATAGCAGCTGTTAAAATGCCCACATACGGAATAATATTGAAGATGGCTGCCATTACCCCAAGCAGGATAGCGTATTTGATGCCAAGGATAAAAAACAGCGTTGTATTGAGAACTGCTATTATCACCATTTCTATCATCAGTCCGCCTACATAGCTTTTAATAATGGTGCGGGTGCTGGCAATAACAATGAGCAGTTTTTCCCGGTGCTGTTCCTGGAAGATCTTTATCAGGAAAGATACCAGCAACCTGCGGTAAAAGAGAATAAAGAAAGCATACAGGAATACAAACACTACAAATATTAACAGGGAAGAAACAGAAAGGAATGTTTGACTGATGAAGCTGGTAGCAGTGCCCAGTGTGCCCATCATGGCTTTTTCCACGTAATTCATCTGGGTGCTGGAGTTGATATGGAATTTGGTGTTCACCCAATCCTGGGTGGAGTCGATCACCAGCATCAGTTTCTGTTCCAGCTGGGGGAAGTCGGAAATAAAGGCTTCCATTTGTTTGCCCAGCAGTAGTATTAACAGTACCAGGGCTATGATAAACAACAATACGGCTATAATAGCTGCCAGTCCGCGGGGAATGCGCCATTTTTCCAGTTGGTGAACCACAGGCAGCAGCATGATGGCAATAAGCATGGCAAACATGAGCGGAACAATGATACCGCTGCCTACGTGGGCAATGTAAATAATAAGGATGATGGAAAAAAGGGTAAAAGTGAGACGGGCAGTAAACGGAAGTTTGATCTCGTTCATGGAGGTAGTGCTTTTATCAAAGATATTAAAAATCAAGGTGTATAACACGGGAAGGTGATTATACATTTGTTACATCGAAAAGGTTGCAGTTACGCCTTGCTTTCTTTATTTTAGGGCATGCCTGAAAAAATTTATCACTTATGAAAAAATTGTTTGCCCTTTTACTGCTTGTTGGTGGCAGTGTGTCCCTTTCCTTTGCAAAACCCTTGCCGGCGGACACGCTTCCTGTGCGCGGTTTTTGTATAGCAGCGCCCAGAGCGGAAGGCCTGGTTTCTTTCCTTAAATTTATTGATACCGAGCTGGCGCCGCGGCATATCAACACATTGGTGTTGCGTGTTGATTTTAATTACCAGTTTAAATCACATCCTGAGCTGCGTGATGCAGGCGCTTTAACGGAACAGCAGGTAAAGCAGCTGGTTCAAACCTGCCGAAAACACAACATCCGCCTGATACCACAGATCAATTTGCTTGGGCATCAGTCGTGGGCAGGTACCATTGGCAACCTGCTGAAGATATACCCGGACTTTGATGAGACGCCCTGGGTGAAGCTGCCGGCAAACTATGTATGGCCTAATGCCGACGGACTGTATTGTAAAAGTTATTGCCCGTTACACCCGGGCGTACATAAAATTGTTTTTGAGCTGGTAGATGAGATCTGTGATGTGTTTGAAAGTACCGCCTTTCATGCGGGCATGGATGAAGTTTTTTATATCGGGGAAGATAAATGCCCCCGTTGCGGTGGTCGTGATAAGGCAGAATTATTTGCCGGGGAAGTATGGGCGATCCGCAATCACCTGGCGGAAAAGGGCCGTGAGCTATGGATGTGGGGCGACCGGTTGCTGGATGGCAAGCTTACCGGTTTAGGCGCCTGGGAGGCGAGTATGAACAATACGCACCGTGCGGTGGACCTGGTTCCAAAAGATGTGATCATCTGCGACTGGCATTATGAGCGCCCTGATAAAACGCCGGTATACCTGGCCATGAAGGGATTGGCGGTAATTACCTGTCCGTGGAGAATGCCTGCCAATGCAAAGCAGCAACTGAAAGATATGTACGATTACCGAGCCAGCGCCACCAAAGAAATGAAGCCGCGTTTCCGGGGGATGATGCAAACGGTGTGGACGGATGCCGCCGGTTTCCTGAATGAGTTTTACGGAACAGGCAAACCGCAGAAAGATACAGTGAATACAAGCGCCAATTGTTTCCGGGCGATATTTACCAGATAGTAGAGCAGGGAAGGGAATAAGGGTCTGGTTATTCCCTTCTTTTTAATAATGTTTTTTGAGCAGCGGGATAAATATTTCAGAATATTTCGGGCCGTCGAGCGAAATAAAAAAGTGATTCCCGCTCATTTTGAATACTCCTTCTTTACAATTGGTGCTGATAAAGTTGTACATGGGCATGCCAGCGGTGGCAAAGTCCATAGGCACCGGCAGTTTGAGATAATTGCCGCCCGCTATCCGTTTGGTGGCGAGATAGGCATGGTTCTTTTGCAGTTGTATATGTGCGCCAATAGCCGATGCAGGAATCAGCAGTCCGGCAAACATGGATAATTTTTCATAGTTGGTTACCGGTACTGCATCGAGGGTTCCCGTAATGATCCTGCTTTGTGGCAGATCGTATAATGTCTGCATCTTTTTAAACAGGTTGTGATAAAAGTTCATCCTGGCGATCATTTCTGCGATGGGGTCCTGGCCCCGGGAGATGAAGGAGTAGTAGAGGACGCTGTCCGGCATCCTGATCTTTTCACAGCGATCGTAGTTGAACAGTTCCTGGAATGCTTCATTGCCCAATGCGTTGGTAATGGTTTTAGTGATCTGGAGTGTTCTGCTTTCATTGGGCAGGATAATGATACGGCGGAAATCCTTGGGGCTTTCTTTAAAGTGCAGCTTGAAGGCTTTGCTGAAAGCGGCGATGGTGGCATATCCGCAATATTCGCTTATTTCGCTGATGTTATAACCGCTATGCCGTAACAGGCCAGCACCCAGTTCCAGGCGGTGCCGCTTTACATAGTGCCAGAATGGTTCTCCCATATAGCTGGCAAAAGTGTGATAAAAATAGGAATAGGAAATACCGAGGCGTTCCGCCACATCTTTAATATTGAAGGGATCACTTACATGATCATCTGCATAAGATAATCCCTGTAAAGCAAAATTTTCGAGTTGTTCTTTGGTAAGTAGGGCGGCCATACAATATGAGGGATTTAGTTGACTTTCATCGGATCCGGTATGCTGAGCTAAGTCCTGTGTCAGAAGATAATTACGTGAAATATGATGCCTAATTTAATTTTTTTTATGGTTCTCCCGGAGTAAATTTTTAGATCATTTTATATGATTGATTTTCAGAATGATATACAATTGTCTTAGTGTAAATATTTTTAATATATAGAAAAAAGCTATCGGGAACCAGGGTTCGCGGCAGGAAAAAAATCAAAAAAGCTAAAATGGACAAACCGGTAACTGCAGGAATGAATAAATTTGATAGTCGTGTCATGTATATACCATCAGTCAGGCCAGTCAAAAGGATCATTAACCATTAAAGTCATTTTGTCCTATAAATCCTGTTATGGAGTTGCGGGCCATTCGCAACGCCATTGTCCGGCAGTTCAGCATAGTTGGCACAGGAAAGTTTAACCTTTTTATTTTATGGTAGCCGTCATCATTGTTTTAGTTTTATTATTGTTATTGGGCTGGACGATATTGTTCCACCATTTCAGGGCCCTGCGGGCAGCAAATGTTAATCTGGTGAAACAGGAACAGAAAGAAGCCTCGTTATTATTCCAGCTGCACGAGGCAAAGGAAAGATATTGCAGACTCGAAGAAAAGCTGCGGAAGCTGCAGTACGAGCTGCAAAAACAAAAAGAGAATCATCACTGAAAATAACATCCACCTGGTTTTTGATGCCATTACTTCCGGGTTTGGCGATATTTAGTTAGGTTTGCCGGCATGCAGGTAGTTTTTCAGATCACATCCGGAGAGCAGCATGCCCAGTTATCTATGCTGGGGCAACTCAATAATCTGCTTAATTATACCGGCGAACGTGAAGCACGTATAGCCGTGGAGGTGGTAGTGCATGGTCACGCCTGGAATCTGCTGCTGGCAGAAGGGCATCCTTTCCCTGAAAAAGTAACCGCTTTGCATGAGCGGTCCGTCCGTTTCCTTATTTGCAGCAATACCCTGAAAAGCCAGCAGCTGACAGTACAGCAGCTGTTTCCCTTTGTGGAAGTAGTACCTGCGGCCATAGCGCACCTGGTGGAAAGGCAGCACCAGGGATGGGCTTATATAAGATGTTAGTTTAATTGTTTATTAGTTAATTGGTTTATTAGTTTATTTTTACATTTTTAAAGTAGTTGTGCCAGGAATGCAGCAGAAAGTTTGAGGGGGAGGCACCAAATAAAAATTGTGGTAATAACGTTAAATGGATGCACGATTAAATAGGACTAACCTCTTAAACTTAAATACATTGAAATTCTCCAAATCTACCGGAATACTGTTGTTATTCATGGCAGTTCCCTTTTTTACCTTTGCGCAGGACTGGCATGTCGGCGCTTTTGCAGGTATTTCCAACTACAGCGGGGATCTTACCCAGCAACGGGTGGATATGAAATATACCCGGCCTGCACTGGGACTGCTGGTGAGAAAAGACATTAACCGTTACTTTACTATCCGTGCCGCCTTTACCTGGGGAATTGCCACAGGAGCCGACAGCACAAATACAAACAAAGACCTGCTGGCCCGCAACCTGAGTTTCCGCTCAAACGTATTTGAAGGTAGCCTGATTGGCGAGATCAACTTTTTTGACCTGGATGAAAAAGGATTTACGCCTTATGTATTTGTAGGTGTGGGAGGTTTCGGCTTTGATCCTACAGCGAAAGACCAGTCGGGTAACCGGGTAAGGCTTCGGCCCCTGGGTACCGAAGGGCAGGGATTACCTCAATACCCCACCAGGCAGCCTTACGACCTGTTTTCCTTCTCTTTCCCTTTTGGAGCCGGTATAAAGGCCAATATCAATGAAAAATGGACACTTGGATTTGAAATAGGGCTTCGTCCTACTACCACGGATTACCTGGATGACCTGAGCACTAATTATGTAGACCAGAACACGTTGCTCACTTACCGTGGCCAGAAATCGGTGGACATGGCTTACCGTGGTGATGAAGTGACCGGCAAAGCGACGCCTGGAACCTATCCTGCGGATGGGACTATACGTGGTTCCGATAAACATAAAGACTGGTATGCCTTTTCCGGCTTTACCATTACCTACCGTTTGGGTGGTGGCAGCGGCTGGGGAAAACCGAAGGCTACCCGCTGCCCTATACTGAGGCCATAATCAATTAATACTCATGCTTTAACGATAGCATAAATCCCGGCATACGCCGGGATTTTTTTATTGGCATAGTTGTTGAATTTATGAGTTCAAACAGGTATAATGCAGCCACCAGCTTATGGCGGATCGCAGTATCACAAATCGCGGAGAGAGTAATGAAACAACAGCCCGCAAAAATAAGTTGGTGCGCCACTGCCTGTTTTGCTAACGAAAACGAAGTGCCATGAAGAAGTTTTTAAATATAGCTTCCGTGATGTTGATAACAGGTGCCATGAGCGTTTCCGCCCAGCATCGGCCGCCCGCACCGCCACTGCCGCCAAGGCCTCCGGCACCGGCACATTTACCACATCCACCGGCGCCGCCTTTGCCACCAGGGCTGCCCAGGCCGCCAAGGCCTCCGCATCACCGGCCACCGGCTCCGCCGCATCCACCGCATCATTATAAAAAGCATTATAAAAAAAGGCATAAGCCTCGCAGATATACTTTTATCGAGTATCCCGGATCCGTTTATGCTGTTGCCGATGCGCCCTTTACCCGGTATACGGGCTGAAAATGAATAACACACCACAACTTTTATTTGCCAACCGATCTTGAACTAAAAACCAAAAAAAATGAAAAAAGTACTGCTGTTGATGCTGCTTATTGGCGGCACTGTGCTCACCACGTATGCACAAAGGGGACGCGGCCATGGATATGGACACGGACGTGGACATGACCGTTGGGATAATGACCGCTGGGAAAGATGCGAGCGCCCAAGGAGAGTGTATGTACGCGACAGATACGATCGATACGATGATTGCTACCGCCGGCCACGGGTGGTATATGCAAGGCCTGCGTATTATCCGGCTGTAGTACCTGTTCCGGTACCGGTACCGCCTCCGGTACGCTACTATCCGTCCAGGCCAAGAGCCGTATTCCACGCAGGTGTTACCATAGTGAACTGATAACTGAAAATGGAATAAATGAGATGCCTCCCGTTTTTAAATGGGGGGCATTTTTTATTGCGGTGCGGGATGGTTACTTTTGTTGATTGGTAATAAGATTCAACATGGCATATAAACATCTCAGACATTTTATAGATACGCTGGAACAGGCAGGAGAACTGGTACGCATAAAAACTTATGTGGACCCTAAACTGGAAATCGCTGAAATCACCGACAGGGTGAGCAAATCGCCAGACGGAGGCAAAGCCCTGCTGTTTGAAAATACCGGTACCGGTTTCCCCGTATTGATCAACTCTATGGGCAGCTACCGCCGTATGTGCCTGGCGCTGGGCGTGAATGAACTGGATGATGTAGCCGGTGAAATTGAAAATCTCTTTAAATTATTATCCAAACCCAAGGAAAGTATACTCGATAAACTGGCCCTGTTGCCAAAACTCGGACAATTTGCCTCCTGGATGCCCAAAGTGGTAAGCGGTAAAGGCAGTTGCCAGGAAGTGATAATGGCCGATCCCGATCTCAGCAAACTACCGGTGCTTACCTGCTGGCCTAAAGACGGAGGCCCATTCATCACGCTTCCCGTGATCCATACCAAAGATCCTCTTACCGGCACCCGTAACGTAGGAATGTACCGGATGCAGGTATTTGAAAAAGATATGACCGGTATGCACTGGCATAAACACAAAGTATCTGCCAAGCACTTCATGGAATACAAGAAGCTGAATAAGCGTATGCCCGTTGCCGTAGTACTGGGCGGGGATCCTGTTTATACCTACTCCGCTACTGCGCCGCTCCCTGAAAATGTGGATGAATATATGCTGGCAGGCTTTCTCCGTAAAAAGAAAGTAGAACTGGTAAAATGTATCACCCAACCGGAAATAGAAGTACCGGCAGATGCCGATTTTGTGATTGAAGGTTATGTGGAACCTGCTGAAGACCTCATATGGGAAGGACCTTTTGGGGATCATACAGGCTATTATTCACTGGCCGACTGGTACCCACGGTTTCATGTAACGGCTATCACACATCGCAAAGACGCCGTATACCCGTCAACGATAGTAGGCATTCCGCCACAGGAAGACGCCTGGATAGGTAAAGCTACCGAACGTATTTTCCTGGCGCCTATTAAAATGACGCTGGTACCTGAAATCATTGACATGGAAATGCCGGTGGAAGGCGTGTTCCATAACCTGGTGATTGCACAGATCAAAAAAGACTATGCAGGCCAGGCACAGAAGGTAATGAATGCCATGTGGGGCGCAGGCCAGATGATGTTTAACAAGATCCTGGTAGTAACAGACGATGGCACAAAGATCAATGATTACAAACAGCTGGCGCAATATGTCTTCCAACACCTGAATCCTGCTACCGACATATACCTGAGCCAGGGCCCAATGGATGTACTGGATCATTCCTGCTCCAAAATGGGCTTTGGCGGTAAAATGTGTATAGACGGTACCCGTAAATATGAAGAGGAGCAGGATACAGCTTTTGTAACAGTTCCTGCACCCCGTCAGATAGACACGGCGGCGATCATGCAGCAGTTCCCCGAAATAAAAGGCATTAATGCTTCCCTGCTCCAGCTGGATATTTCCTGTATACTGGTAGCGGTAGAAAAAGCCCGCCCTTCGCATGTACGGGAACTGAATGAACAGCTGTATACGCTGCCCGCACTCGCCGGTATTAAAATGATCCTCTTCGTGGAGCATACGGTAGATGTGAGCGACCTTGCCTCCGCATTATGGCGTTTCTGCAATAACCTGGACCCTAAGCGCGACAGCTTTATAGTTCGCGTACCAAGCGCTGAACCCGGCAGGTATGTAGGTGGCATTGGTATGGACGGTACCCTCAAAACCAGGCTGCTGGACAATTTTGAGCGCGACTGGCCCAATATCATTGTTGCGGACGATGCCACTATCCGGAAAGTGGATACCAAATGGCCTGAACTGGGCATGGGGCCTTTACTTACTTCTCCTTCTCTTAAATATAAACAGCAGATCTATGGCGAAGAAGCGGTGGTACAACAGTAGTTACCTGCTGCTGATCCTTTTACTGGCTGGCAGCCTGCGAACTGCCGGCCAGGTGAGCCCTGCCGATTTCCGCTTCCTGGATAAACTGGAAGGCACCTGGAAGATGAATACCCGTAAAAGCACCATCGTGGAAACATGGAGCCGGAGCAACGACTCTACCTGGACAGGGAAAACCTGGCGGGTAGTGGGAACGGACAGCGCGTTGCAGCAATCCATGCAGCTGGTACGAAGAGGCGCCGACATCTTTTATATCCCGGCTTATGAAGGACAGGATAAACCCGCTACCATACATCTCCGGTTACGGGTATTAAAACCAATTGGTTTTGTAGCAGAAGACCTGAACAACGATTTCCCCAAAAAGATCACTTATCGCTTTAAAGATGCCAGGCACCTGGATGCACGCGTAGAAGGCGTACGGGATGGCACTATAGAGGAATACATCTTCCAGTATTCTATTTCCCGGGATTAAAGATTCCCGATTGCGTAAATCATTTTCCCGCTTCGAGAGAGCGGAGCGGATAGCTGTGCCTATTTTTGTATGACACACGATACACAGCACCAAGATATTCTCAATAAAGCAATAATTTGAGTTGGTCGTACAAGTAATGCCGCGCCTGTTCACAGGAAGCGGCTTTTTTGTGCGCGCCTTCGGCGCGGAAATTGTCTTGGCTCAGGATTAGGCTGATTAGGCTGATTACACTGATTTTCCTGTGTTTTGTTTTGGTTTTTTGGGGGAGAAGATTTTGGATGCGCCTTCGGCGCGGAAATTGTCTTGGTTCAGGATTAGGCTGATTAGGCTGATTACACTGATTTTCCTGCGTTTTGTTTTGAATTTTTTGGGAGATAAAAAAATAAGGGAGACAGCAGCAAATAAATTCGCTTCTATCTCCCTAGAAAATATTTGGTGCAAAACGCAGGAAAATCAGTGTAATCAGCCTAATCAGCCTAATCCTGAACCAAGACAATTTAAAAGCGCCGAAGGCGCTCGCTATTTGTGGATCTCCGAAGTAAAGTTGAACTGGATCTCCGGGTTATTGGTGCGCTCTGTATTCAAGTACCATTCCGATTGGGCCAGGTATACGAGGTGGCCGTCTTTATCTTCCACGATATTGGAGGATTTAAAGCGAATGAATTCTTCAATCTTGTTTTTAGGACCGGTGAGCCAGCAGGCCTTGTAGAAAGGCAGGGTATTGAACTGGCAGGCGGCGCCATATTCCTGGAGCAGGCGGTACTGGATCACTTCAAACTGGAGGTCGCCCACGCAGCCAATGATTTTGCGGTTGCCGCCGTGCTGGGTAAAGAGCTGCGCCACGCCTTCATCTGTAAGCTGGCGGATACCTTTTTCCAGTTGTTTGGTTTTCAGCGGGTCTTTATTCACCAGTTCCTTGAACAGTTCAGGCGAAAAGCTTGGAATGCCGGTGATGTAAAAGTTTTCACCTTCCGTAAGGGTATCACCGATCTTGAAGTTACCGGTGTCGAACAGGCCCACTACATCGCCAGGGAAAGCATCATCTACCACGTTCTTTTCACGGGCAAGGAAGCTGTAAGGGTTACTGAACCTAACGTCCTTGTCTAAACGAACATGATGATAGAATTTGTTCCTTTCAAATTTGCCGGAGCAAACACGAAGGAAAGCGATACGGTCGCGGTGGCGGGGATCGAGGTTGGCATGGATCTTAAATATAAACCCGCTGAATTTATCTTCGTTCACGTCTATTTCACGCGTGGTGGCAGTGCGGTTACGCGGAATGGGAGCGATGTCCACAAAGGTATCGAGCAGGTCTTTCACCCCAAAATTATTTACAGCGCTGCCGAAGAATACGGGGGCCAGTTTACCGGCCAGGTAATCTTCCCGGTTAAAAGCGTCGTACACGCCTTCGATCAGCTCTACATCGCCACGCAGCTGGGCGGCATCTTTTTCATTGAAGTGCTCGTCGATGTAGCTGCTGCTGAGATCTGTGAGCGGCACTACATCTTCATCGGTAGCTTTCTTATTGGGTAAGAAAGATACCAGGCTTTTATCGTACAGGTTGTAAACGCCTTTAAAGTCGCTGCCCATGTTAATAGGCCAGCTGAGGGGCCTTACGCGGATGTTGAGTTTTTCTTCCAGTTCATCCAGGAGATCGAAGGGATATTTACCGTCGCGGTCCATTTTGTTCACGAAGATGATCACAGGCGTATCGCGCATGCGGCATACTTCCATGAGTCTTTCTGTTTGTTCTTCCACCCCTTTCACACAGTCGATCACCAGCACCACACTGTCTACCGCCGTAAGCGTACGGTAGGTATCTTCTGCAAAGTCTTTGTGACCGGGGGTATCCAGGAGGTTCACCAGGATATCGCGGTATTCGAAGGTCATTACGGAAGTGGCTACGGAGATACCTCTTTGTCTTTCAATTTCCATGAAATCCGAAGTAGTATGTTTCTTTATTTTATTGGACTTCACCGCACCGGCTGTCTGGATAGCTCCGCCGAACAGGAGGAATTTCTCTGTCAGCGTAGTTTTACCGGCATCCGGGTGAGCGATGATAGCAAAGGATTTTCTTTTACTGATTTCGTTAGCGTACTTCATATATATCCGAAAAATGGCAGCAAAGGTAACTAAATTTTTTGTCCGGCTATATTTCGTGTTTATTGGCACTGCCCGTGCCGATAAATCCGCTAAATTTGGAATATGATAGCGACCCTTAAAATATTATGGAATAGTTTCAAAATGGCGATGCAGGAGCTGCGGGTAAATAAATTGCGCACTTTTTTATCGTTGTTTGGGATTACCATCGGCATCTTTTGCATCATCGCGGTATTTACGCTTACCGGCAGCCTGGAACACAATATCAGGAAGGATCTGGCGGACCTGGGCGATGATGTGGTATATATGCAGAAGTGGCCCTGGGGAGGCAATGGTGAGTATCCCTGGTGGAAATATATGAACCGCCCGGAGCCGGAATATAAAGATCTCAAACCTATCCAGGATAAGGTGCAGAGCGCCAGTTTTGCTTCCTTCAACTTTGAATCGGGTAATAAGAAAGTGGAGTTTGGAGATGATTATATGAATGGGGTGACAATGATGGCGGTGACTAATGACTTTGACCAGATACAGACCTTACAGATCCTGGACGGCCGTTTTTTTGCCAACAGTGAGAGTAACAGCGGCGCCAATGTGGCTATACTGGGCTTTACGATATGGGATGGGCTTTTTCCTTCGCCGGAAGCGGCCATGGGCAAAGTGGTAAAGGTAGCCGGCAGGGATGTGAAGGTCATCGGGCTGCTGAAGAAAAAAGGGGAGAGCATGATCGGCGGGATCGGGTATGATAATGCCATCATCCTGCCATACCGGTTTGCCCGCACCGTGGTAGATGAACGCCGTTTTGCGGACCCATACATCCTTATTAAAGCAAAACCCAATGTGAGCATGGAACAGCTGAAAGATGAGCTGAGGGGAGTAGTGCGTGCCAGTCACCGGTTAAGGCCTAAAGAGGAGGATGATTTTTCGCTGAATGAGATCAGTACGGCCAACGACAGCCTGAACTCTATGTTTGCCGCCATTAATATGGGCGGGGGACTGATTGCTGTGTTTGCGCTCATTGTAGGGGCTTTTGGTATTGCCAATATTATGTTTGTAACCGTAAAGGAACGGACCAATATCATCGGGTTGAAAAAGGCCATAGGAGCACGGCGGGGCATTATCCTGATGGAATTCCTGCTGGAAGCGGTGAGCCTCTGTCTATTGGGGGGAACATTTGGGTTACTGCTGGTATACCTGCTTACAGTGATTATTAACCTGTCTGGTACTTTCGAGATGGTACTTTCCGCGGGATCTGTTATATTCGGGCTGAGCATATCTGCCCTGGTAGGCTTGCTGGCGGGCTTTATCCCGGCCTATACCGCCAGTAAGCTGGATCCGGTGGTGGCCATCCGGAGCAACTAAGCAGGGCTTAAAAATACGGCAACAGCGGGGCTGTTGTACAGGCGGGGTTTTCCCGCCTTTTTTATTAATTTTGTTCCTTATGTCGGTTAAAATATTAGCTATAGAGTCGTCCTGCGATGATACAGGAGCAGCAGTGATCGTAGATGGAAAGGTATTATCCAATCATATTGCAGGCCAGAAAGTACATGAACAATACGGAGGCGTGGTACCGGAACTGGCTTCCCGGGCCCACCAGGAAAATATAGTGCCGGTGGTGGATATTGCCCTGAAAACCGCGGGCGTGAAGCGGGAGGAACTGAGCGCTATTGCTTTTACGCAATCGCCCGGTCTTATCGGCTCCCTGCTGGTGGGCAGCTGCTTCGCCAAGTCCATGGCCATGGCGCTGGATATCCCGCTGATAGGCGTGCATCATATGCAGGCGCATGTGCTGGCTAACCTGATTGACGATCCCAAACCGGATTTCCCTTTTTTATGCTTAACCGTATCCGGAGGCCATACCCAGATCGTTTTATGTGAAAGCCCGCTGCGTATGCGGGTGATTGGCGAAACACTGGATGATGCTGCCGGCGAAGCTTTCGACAAAAGCGCCAAGATATTGGGATTGCCTTATCCCGGCGGCCCGTTGATTGATAAGTATGCTCAAACAGGTAATCCTGCCCGGTTTAAATTCCCCGAGCCACGTATCCCGGACCTGAACTTCAGCTTCAGCGGGCTTAAAACGGCTATTCTCTATTTCTTGCAGGAGAATCAGCAGAAAGATCCGGCTTTTATCTCTCAAAATCTCCCCGATATCTGCGCTTCTATACAGCAACGCATCATCAGTATATTACTGAACAAGGTGCTGAAGGCATCGGAAGAAACAGGTATCCGCGATATTGCCATTGCCGGCGGCGTAAGCGCCAACAGTGGTTTGCGCGCTGCATTGACGGAGTGGGGGCAAAAACATCAGTGGCGTACTTTTATTCCGAAGTTTGAATATTGTACAGACAATGCGGGCATGATTGCGATTACCGCCCACTATAAATACCTGGCAGGTGATTTTGCATCACTGGATGCGGTACCTACTGCAAGAGCCGCTTTTTAACCGCTTTTAAATTCCGTTAACAAGGGACGGTAAAAAGGAACTGCTAATTGTTAAAATTCTATTCTCATCCATCCATATATCGGTTTAGCTTTATGCTCGCCTTTGGCGATGCGGATTTTGTCTGACTCAGGATTATGATGATTAGGCTGATTACGG
Source organism: Chitinophaga sp. OAE865 (assembly GCF_040546735.1). Classification (NCBI taxonomy): domain Bacteria; kingdom Pseudomonadati; phylum Bacteroidota; class Chitinophagia; order Chitinophagales; family Chitinophagaceae; genus Chitinophaga; species Chitinophaga sp. OAE865. The sequence continues at coordinate 3,968,709 of NZ_JBEPOF010000001.1, forward strand.
GATTTTTATAACTGTTTCATATCTATGAAGAAAAGCTTTGTTTTTTTATTGGGCCTTGTTGTGATGGGCAAATTATTATTGGCGCAGACGCCTGTGGCCCAGACGGAGTGGAAGAACCAGAAGTATTCCATGTTCATCCATTGGGGAGCGATTTATTCTACGCTGGGCGGTGTTTGGGAAGGCAAACCTGTTACCCGGGGATACAGTGAGCAGATACAGTCGCACGCCGGAATTTATAGTGATGTGTATGGCGATGTTGCCAAACAATTTCACCCTGAACATTGGAATGCCGATTCAATAGTACTGCTGGCAAAGGCTGCGGGCATGAAATCGGTGGTGATGACTTCCAAACATCATGATGGCTTTTGTATGTTCCATACAGCCTATACAGATTATAACGTAGTGGATGCAACACCTTTCAAGCGGGATGTGCTGAAGGAATTATCGGATGCATGCCGCCGGCATGGACTGAAATTCGGGATGTATTTTTCATTGATCGACTGGCATTTTCCGCAGGCATATCCTATCTCAAGCAGCAACAGCGATCCTGTTACCCCCGAACATCATGAGTTTAACAAGAAGCAGGTAACGGAACTGATGACCAACTATGGCCCTGTATCTGAGATCTGGTTTGATATGGGATCGCTTACCGCGCAGCAGAGCCGCGACCTGGCAGATATTGTGCATCGGCTGCAGCCTGGCTGTATGGTTAGCGGACGTTTGGGTAATGATGCCGGTGATTTTTGTGTAATGGGAGATAATCAATATCCCGATTATAAGATTGCTTCCGCCTGGCAAACACCTGCTTCCGTATATGATGAAACATGGGGATACCGCAGCTGGCAGCAACACGGCAAAGCCACAGATAAGGCACATGAGAAATTGGAAGGGTTGATTAAAGTGGTAAGCCGGGGTGGCAACTACCTGTTGAATATTGGTCCCCGCGGGGACGGCTCGGTTGTAGACTTTGAAAAAGAAGTGCTGCTGCTCAATGGTGCCTGGCTGAAACTCAATGGAGAAGCTGTTTATGGCGCTTCAGCCAATCCGTTTGATACTACATTTGCCTGGGGGGAAGTAACCGCGAAGCCCGGGAAATTATACCTGCATTTACTGCAGCAACCAGAACAGGGCACTATTATATTGCCCGGACTGAACAGTAAGATCAGCCAGGTTACATTACTGGGCAGCGGGAAGAAGGTGCCGGTAAAAATCTCGCTGAAAGATAATAACACCTATCTCCGGTTACCGGCAGATTTTAAACTGGCCGATAAAGAAATCCCGGTACTGGCTGTTGCTTTTAAAGGAGCGGTGGATATTACACCTATGCACCTGCTGCGCCATGCCACCCGTTTAAACAGGCATAATGCCACGCCTTTATTCAGCTTCTCCGGTGTTGATTATGAAAGCTACTACCGTAGTGAAGTGGGTGAATCATGGGCATTTACTGCACAGAAGCCGGCAGCCCTGCAACTGGTGTACAGTGATGCGGAGAAAGGCCGGCGTATTGCCCTCACGCTGAATGGCGTTAGCAGCGAAGTACTGCTGGATGGAGGCGTAACCACTACACTGAAAAATGATGCCGCTTCCCTGCAATGGGGCCCGATGTACAGCGCAGGACCGTTTTGGTCCGGCATTGATGGAACACATGGCAGCGTAAAAAATATTGATCCTGCACAGCCATGGCCAGATAAAGACAACGCTGCATGGACATTGCACAGCGACTGGAAAAATGATGCGCCCATTACTTTAACCGCCGGCAGGAGCGTAGCCAGTTATATCTTGCAGGAAATTACTGCGCCGAAAGCGGGTGATTACCTGGTAGGTTTTGACAGCGGAGATGGTATTGCAGTATACCTGAACGGAGAAGAACAGGTGTTACATAATAATCCCGAACGTGGAGGAACACAATCGGAAGCAGTGCTCTTATCGCTTAAAGAAGGAAGGAACCAGTTAGTGGTTAAATACTATAACCGCTTTGCAAAACAGGCAGTAGCGGGCATCAACCGCAATGTACCGCAGGTAGTATATGTACAGCAGCTGCCAGTATATATAAAGGGCAATGGTAAAGTAGAAAGCTGTGTGATCAGGGAGGCAAACCCGGTATCTGTTCACCGTAATTTACGGATGCCCAACCTGGCGCTGGTGTTAGATTCAAAATAAAGATGGCAAACACATTTTTTAAATTCAAGCAGTTTACTGTTCACCAGGAGCACTGCGCCATGAAAGTATGTACAGATGCCTGTATACAAGGCGCTTTCACGGCGCGGTACCTGGCAGATAATGAAATAACGGCGCCGGCTATACTGGATTTAGGCGCCGGCACCGGGCTGCTGAGCCTTATGCTGGCGCAGCAGGTAGACGGGGTAATAACCGCGGTGGAACTGGACGCTTCCGCGGCGCTCCAGGCCATGCAGAATTTTGATGATTCTCCCTGGGCGCACAGATTGACCCTAACCAAGCAGGATATACGAAAGATGGATGGGGCTGTGAAGTATGATTTTATTATCAGCAACCCGCCGTTTTATGAGCATGCGCTTAAAAGCGGGCATGCAGGAAAAGACCTGGCGATGCATGCCACCAACCTGAGTTACCAGGAGCTGATCACAGCAGCAGATCAGCAACTGGCCGTTTCCGGCGAGCTGTCTGTATTGCTGCCATATACGGTCTTTGAAGGTTTCAGAGAATTGGCGCTGGCAGCAGGGCTTCACCTGAAGCAGGTGTTATATATCCGGCAGAGTGTGAGTCATGGCTTTTTCCGGACTGTGGGTATTTTTTCCAGGAAGCCGGGGAATACAGTGGTTACCGAGCTTTCCGTGCATGATGCGGGAGGGGTGTATACGCCGGGGTTTGTAGAGTTGCTGCAGCCGTATTATTTATATCTGTAATTTTTTGTACTTTGGCACTCTATTTATCCTGATATGTTTCGAGTAGCCAGAATTTGTTTGTTACTTTTATTATTACCTGTCTTTTTATACGCCCAGAAAGAGATAAATATCTGGTATTTCGGATATAATGCAGGATTGAACTTCAACACTAAGCCAGTCACAGTTCTTACTGATGGACAAACCTTTACCCGTGAAGGGGTAGCCACTATCTGTGATGGTGCTACCGGTCAGTTGCTCTTTTATACAGAAGGCTCTACAGTATGGAATGCCCAGCATGGTATTATGCCTAACGGTACGGGACTTATGGGAGATCCATCCAGCGTACAGTCGGGAATTGCAGTTCCTTTTCCAGGACATCCCGGACAATATTATCTTTTTACCACTATGACCGGCAAGGGATTTCGGTATAATATTCTGGATATGGCCCTGGATAACGGTAAAGGTGATATTATCCCCTCCACCAAGAACACTATATTACTCAGCAATAATGAAAGTACCGAGAAAATGGCTGCCACGCGGCATTGTAACGGCAGGGATTACTGGATAGTAACACATGCTGCCAACGGGGCCACTTTCCATGTATACCTGCTTTCACCCTCTGGGTTATCGGCGGCTACTACGTTTACAGTGGGGGCTACTATTCACCCGGGAGGCTGGGAGGAAACCGGTTATATTAAGTTTTCGCCCGATGGAGGAACGATGGTTCATTCCCTGGGTTCCATCGCGCAGGGTGCTATGAGCGTGGTAGACTTGTTGAAGTTCGATAACAGCACCGGGGTAATCAGTGCTCCATTTTGCTTCCCTGGATGTCATTTTCCCGCTTGGTATTGAGTTTACACTCAGTGGCAGGCTTTTATATGTTGTGAGTATGAACTATCTGCATTGGGGTAAACTATTCCAGTATGACCTGACTGCACCTGATATTAACGCTTCCCGGCAAACCATTGTCACCAGCACCGATGATATCCAGATGGGCGGGCTTCAGATGGGGCCTGACGGAAATATTTATATGGGATTTGAGCAGGTGTACAATGCTGGCTACCGGTATGTGGGAATGATCCATGCGCCGGAGGTGAGAGGTGCTGGTTGTAATTTTGAGCGGGATGCGATAGATATGGATCCTACCGGCGTAGGGCATAGGACATCGCTGTCTTTTCCTACGTTTGTAAATAGCTTTCTTTACATTGCCGCCGACTTTACTGTGTCTGATATTTGCGGAGGCGCTCCTCTTTTCAAGCTGATTAATGAGACCGGAGTCACCAGCGTTTTATGGGATTTTGGAGATGGAACTACTTCTACTGATCTCTCTCCCCGGCACACATATGCCACGGGAAAAAAGTATAATGTAAAGGTAAAGGTAACAAGTCTATGCAGTACGGATGAAAAAACAAAAGAGATCAATATTGGCAGCAACATTGAGGAAAGGGTTACAAAAGCCATTTGCAGCGGAGACACATATACATTACCGGATGGGCGTAAGGTTGCGGTGGCGGGCGATTATACCAGTACATTGAAAAGACTGGCAAACGATTGTGACAGCGTTATTGTTACTACCCTAAAGATATTGCCGGTTTACCAATTGACAGAAAAGATCACTATCTGCAGCGGAGACGAGTATCAGTTACCGGATGGGAGAAAGGTAAACAGTTCCGGCACCTATACTTCTTCCCTCAAAACCTACCAACATTGCGACAGCATTATTACCACAGAGCTTTATGTACCGGTAAAAGATTACAAGGTGAATGCCAGTATTTGCGAGGGAGATACCTACCAGTTGCCAGATGGAAAAACAGTGACGGCTGCAGGTACTTACAGTACTGTGCTTATATCGTCATACGGGTGCGATAGCGTCATTACCACTACCCTGGTGGTGAATCCTGTTTATAAAATAAAGGAAGTTATCAATATTTGTGAAGGGGCCAGCTACCAGTTACCGGATGGTCGTATTGTAAGCAATGCAGGGCAATATACATCCCGCTTCACCACTTATCAGGGATGTGATAGTCTTATTATAACTGATCTGCAGTTACGGCCTCCATATCATGTTATCAAGGCTGTCTCTATATGTGAGAAAGAATCTTATCTGTTGCCAGATGGACGGCCGGTAAGTACATCAGGAACATATTTATCTTCATTAATTTCCCATTATGGCTGTGATAGTATTATTACAACACAGCTTACAGTGATGCCTGTATATAACATTGAGAAGTATGATACCATCTGTAACGGGGAAAACTATACACTGCCGGATGGAAGAAGTGTGCACAGCGCAGACCATTATGTGAACACTTTATTTACCACAGGAGGATGCGATAGTATAATTACTGTATACCTGGCAGTAAAAGAGAAACCGCAGGTAAGACTTGATCCTGAAATGTGTTTATTTTCCGGCCAGCCTGTTACGGTCACATTACCTTCTGGGTACGACAGCTATGAGTGGGAGAGTGGTGATAAAGGAAATGTTTACCTCATCCGTTATCCGGGTGTATACAGGGTAGCTGTTTCCAATGAGTGTGGCACGGTGGTCCGCCAAACGGTGGCAAAGGAATGCGCCGTAGATCTGTATGTTCCAACTGCATTCACTCCAAATGGAGATGGACAGAATGATGTATTCAGGCTTCGTCAGCCAAACGGCCAGGTGTTGCTGGAGTTCAGGATATTTAACCGCTGGGGGTATGGAGATATTTTCTACTACTGATATAACGGTGGGCTGGGATGGTACGCATAAAGGCCAGCTGCAGCCGGTTGGAGCATATGTTTATTTTATCCGCTATAAGAACATCAATGGCACAGAAAAACAATTGAAAGGCACTGTTAATCTTTTACGATAGCCTCCCTTCGAATGATCTTCAAGATAACAATTGCGATATTTTTATTTTGCAACTTCGCAAAGTTTCTTAGATTCATTTTATGAAGAAGATACTTTTTTACTCGCTGTTCTTTCCCATGGTTATTGCATGTAAAAAACAGAATGCACAGGCTATATCAAATCTGCCGGAACCAGATCCTGCTGTGAACGGGAGTACCTATACAGTTATAACTGCGGTGACCAATATATCGTTGGACAGCGGAACCATATGCCGGCTGGGTTTGGCGCCATACGCATCGTTTTTTAAATTTGACCGTAGCATAAAAAACGGAGACTTATATTATAAGGCAATTGGGGAGAGCGCAAAGTATTTCAGGCCATTAAAGTTCTTCATAGCAAATAATGGAACCGGGGTAATAGTTGCAGTAGCTGCACCCAGTAAACCAGAGGTAGATAAGTTCAATAAAGAGTGGCATAAAGGTGATTGAATAACATGTTCTGTATTAAAAATAAAATGGTTTTATGAAAGAAAAACGGTTGCCCCGCTTTTTTGCAAAGAAAATTTATCAGCTATCGCTAATATTACTGCTGGCTACGGTTTTAGGTGCCGGGTGTAAAAAATCATCACAAAAGAATCCCTGTGAAGATGTGCTCAGTGAAGGAATGCCGGCCCAGGCAGCATTAATTTTGCTGGATAAACAAACAGGGGAGAATATACTGTTATCAAAAAATATTGATACTTCTGCCATAACAATTAGCCCTGCGCCATTGGGTTTGAGAGGAGGAGTGATCGTAAAGCAAACAGGATCACCAATGTATGGAGCGCTGGTAATTCCTGTGACTGATACGAAGGAAGGAGTGTTTAAGTACCGGATAGATATTGCCAATGTAGGTAGTATTACGCTATCTCACACTAACAGGAAAGAGAAATCCGATAATATCTGTAACCCTTATTATATAAGCATTACGGAGCCTGCAATAGAGGATCATCCGTTTACGGTTTCGCGAACTGGTTCACGGCTTATGTTTGAAATAAAGCTTTAGTGTAAAGCAAAATGCTATTGAATTATTTATGATGTTGTTCCTTTTGCATAGTCGTCGAGATAACTATACCTGGCAGTTAGTTTACCCTTGTCTGTAATGGTGGCATTCATGATTGTTTCGCTATCTGTTTTCAGCAGCTCATCAAAAACATATTTCATCAGCTGATCTCCAAAGTATTGGGAAGCATCTCTTGGCAGCTCATTGGGGAGGTTGCTAACGCACATCATATCTATTGTTTCGGGAAGATAGGGGGCCGTTTGCTCCATCTTGTCTTTTGTAACGCCATATACGGGATCTTCAATGGTGCTGTCGCCCAGGTTACAGGGAATGGAACCGTTGGTATCATCTGTAATATCGGCGATCACCTTAATACGGAAGTTATCTTTTTTCAGGTCATCTGCCTGGAAGAGCGGGGGGATTTTCTTATCCCAATAGATCCCATTCATAAGGATATCGCTTGCAGTAACATAAGGAAGAAAACGGCATTCGTACGCCTCCGGGTGCTGGTGGAAGTCGGCGCGGCTGTATGTTTTATCATCTTTCCGCAGGTATAGCTCTCCAGCTTTCAGCTGGGTATATACCGGGTAGGAATAGGTATTGATCAGGTATTCTTCCGGTGGAAGATATTTGATACCGAGCAGCCCCATTATTTCCAGGGCGCCGGCGGCCACGCGGCCGGAGCCGGTGATCACTATCTTCAGTGGAGGCAGTTTGATCCCGAAATAATGGTTGATCAGTTCCTGGAAATCGTGGCAGGTGTGTACCCTTTTGAAGTGAAAGGCCTGCGTTTTTTCCCCGTAAGCCATCAGGCCATTATGAGCGCCCACAATACCGGCAAAAAAGCCAAATCCAAGGATACGTTGTCCGTCGGGATGCACAAGGCATTCATAATCTATTAGCGTAATCCCTTTTTCCAATATAGTTTGGAGCATATGTTGGTTATGCGGCTGCTTCTTTTTGGTATGGCTGAAGAACAGGTATGTTTTTCCAGACATCAGTTTATCAGCAGGTACTTCTTTAATACCCAGCAGTATAGTGCAATGAGAAAGATCTTCCCGGAGGGTGATGCCTGCTTTTTCATATTCTTCATCTTTGTAGCATCGTAACGGGGAAGGCTGTACGAATATCTGCACCTGTGGGTAATGATGCATGATCCATTGGCATTGCTTGGGAGTAAAGGCAACCCTGTTATCGTGGGGGTGCTTTTCTTCCCGGATAAGTCCGATATGTATCTTGTTTTCCATCTTTGAATGTAGGGTATTTTCGCGAACTGTATGTCTTTGTAAACCCGCCGGGACGCCTGTTAACAGGGCGTTAGAAAAAAAAATATACAAAAATGTAAAATTTATTTGTGAATTAAGTAAGAGTTTCTATATTTGCATCCCGCAAGCGAAGCGGTAAGTTCATTAGTAAGATTGCCCAGATGGCGGAATTGGTAGACGCGCTAGACTCAAAATCTTGTTTCGGCAACGGAGTGCAGGTTCGATTCCTGTTCTGGGCACCAGAAGCCTTGTAAGTCATTTGATTTACAAGGCTTTTTTTATTGAGCGCCCTGCCAGATTTTTGTCGCTTTCTCCCACTAGATCTGATTAGCAAATTAATCAGGGATAAATTATGTAAGCCATTATCTCTTTGTGCCTAAGGGAAGGGAAGAGAAAGCCAGCACGTGGTACAACTATCATTGATCATAGGGTATTCAAAAAACTTCCAGGCCTATATATTTACGAATTGAGGCCGCAGAATGCTTTTATCGCTCGAAGTAAGTTCAGGCCCTGCCGCCAAACGATCTAAAAGCTGTTCCTGCAGAAAGCTATTAGTGATTTTGAAGAAATTTACCGGAAACTGGCTGAGTGAGGATTCCTTTGATTTAAACGAAATAACATAGCCCCAATCGGTTATTGGATTGAGTTACATCGGCACAGCGCCATGCGCCTGATTTTAGGGGAACAATTCATAACTGTATTACAACATCCGGCTTACAGATAAAACAGGAAGCAATTCCTGTTTTATCACTATTTTACTACACCCAATTGCTTCATCATCGTAAGCTCATCGGTAACCCGCCAATGCTCCGCTATTTTGCCATCCACGATCTCCTCAATATTAATCTGGTTAACGTTTACCCGTTTACCGGAAGGTGGTATACCAAATAAACTATCCGTTTGTGTGCCTGTCATTACCACTCTGGCCACTATCCTGTTGTTTGTGGCAATCACATCTTTGATGGTATAATGCAGATCCGGAAAGGCTTTCCTGATCGCTTTTACAATTGGCTTTAAACCATCCGGACCTTTTGGTGGATTAGGAACGGAAGGGGTATGATTGATATAATCCGGGCGCAGCAATTCATCGAGTACATCCACCTGTCCGTTATTCCAGACTTCATTAAAATAGCGCTCCACCAGCTGTTTATTTTTTTCTGGCGCGGCGGGAGCAGGATGATTACAGGCCGTGAATAATAACAGGATAGTTCCGGGCAGTATCAGGGCCGGCAACGGGAGCTTCGCGGGTTTAACAAGTATATTGTCCACTGCATATTTACCGCTGCCATTTACGAGCACGGCCAGCGACAGGCCTATTACCAGCAGATGATATTCATAACCCTCGCCTTTTTGTGTACCAAACCAGTTCATAAAAAAACCGTTCTCTGTGTGAGCGGTAAAAATAATGCCGATAAATAAACAGATCATGGCGATCGACCAGATCCTGGAAGCAAAACCAACGATCAGTGAAATGGCGCCGAGAAATTCAATTGCAATCACGAGGAACGCGATCAGCCAGGGAAGATGCAGCGTACCAGTAAAAAAAGTCATTTCATTGGTAAAGCCCGGACCGCCAAACCAACCAAATACTTTCTGCGCGCCATGGGGAAATAATATCAGGCCTACCGTAAGGCGTAATATCAGGCCTGTCCAGTCATTGCGTGTTCCAAAAATTTGCTGTTTCATCTATTTGTGTGTTTAGAACAGCAAATGAACGATGCATGAAAATCAAAAAAATTAAAGTAGTTGAAGAAATTATTGCTGGCTTAGCTTTTTCCGGAGCATGCTCAGGAACACAGGGGTGAAACCTAAATAAGCTGCTACCTGTTTTTGCGAAATACGCTGTTCCAGTTGCGGATACTGCCTCACAAAATCCAGGTACCGCTGCTCCGCGGTAAAGGAAAGATTCTGATTAATACGCCTTTGCTGCGCTACAAAAGCATTCTGAAGCAGGATCCTGAAAAATCGTTCAAACTTGGGTACCCGCTCATACAACTGCTCGAGATCAGGCTTTGAAATCTGCAACAACTCTGTATCCTCCAGCGCATCTATATAATAATCAGAAGTAGTACCGGTGAAGAAACTAAAAAGATCACTAACCCACCAGCCTTCCACCCCAAACATTACAATATGCTCCAGACCACTTTCATCGATGGTATACATCCTCAGGCAGCCTTTGGTGATAAAGTTTTCGGTTTTACAAACCTCTCCCTGCCGGAGCAGGAATGCCTTCTTTTTGAGTGTACGGGATGTTAACAGGGAAAAGAGCAGGTTAATTTCTTCTTCTTCAAGATGAATATGGCGTTCAATATTTTTCAGGATAAGCTCATCTTTCATTTTTGGATGCAGACTGTTATGATGTTGTGTAGGCTGTAAAGATAGGCATTTTCCGGGAAATGCGCTAAGGGAGCACCTTTTAAGACGGCACCGGGAGGAGCGGGGTGGAGGCAGTTATTTATGATATAACACATTGATGAACAACAACGGATGAGTATCTCTGTATGCAGATCGCAGTCGGGAGCTTTAATTTTAAAAAAGTTACCCGTCCAAACAAAGAACAAGCTTAAGTGATTTATAAAACCCGGTTTATGATTATTAAATTACTATCCCAGTTTCATTACCCGTTCCCCATGCTGAAAAACCCTCTCGCAGAAGAACTACAGGAAATCACCGATCATCAATGGATAGATGGTGAATATCTGGCATTATACGAAGATAACCCTCAGGTCAGGCAGAAGTACAAAAAGACAAAAACAGCACATATTGCATCTCAGTGGTTCCCTACAGCCAGGCTTGAAAAATTACGGCCGGTCTGCCGGCTGATGTTGTGGACACTTTATAACGACGATATGTATGAAGAATCCAACCTGCAGGAAGTTTTTTTCGTTCATCAGCAAACCCTTTCAATCCTGCGGGGAGAAACAATAGCAGAGGAAGCCAGAATCCCGCTGTCCGGCCTTCTTGTAAGCCTTAGAAATGAGCTGCTGCAATTTCTTCCTACTGACTCAATAACCCGCTTCACCGATGGCCTTCAAAAATATTTTACTGGTCTGGAGAAGGAACTTGATTACAAATCCCGTAAAGAGTTTCCCACCATTGACGAATGCCTGAACATTCGGGAAGATTCCTTGTGCTTGTATCCGTTCCTGGAGCTTATGGATCTTGAAACGGGAATATTTCTTCCCGCCGGAATTCATCAACATATGGTTATAAAACGCCTGAAAGCCCTGGCAGTGCGAATGATGGCCTGTTTTAACGATGTCCAGTCTGTGCTTAAAGATGAAGCAACAGACGCTATCTACTATAATGTTGTCAAGGTTATTCAACATTCAGGGAATCTTTCATTGGAGGAGGCCTGCCAGGAAACGCTCCGTATTCACAATGAGTATTTAAAAGAATTTCAGTACCTGCAAAATTTCCTGCCGGATTTCGGAGAGTGGCAGGACGCGGTAGTTAACAGGGTACATTATATCAGTATGACATTGAACGGATGGAAATCTGTTTCATACAGGTTGGACCGTTATAATTCCCTGGAAGGATTCCCCGACGTTAAAACCATTCAGCAAACCATTAGCTAAAGATAATCCCGTATGACCCCAGCAGAATATAACTCAGGAAACTATCTGCCTTTAAATTGCTATCCATGGCCAAATCTTATAAATCCGAATGTTGAACAAATGGGCAGGGATATGGAGGCATGGATTGACAACGATTATACATTCCTGACAGAGGTACAAAAAATAAAATATAAGAAGATCAGTTTATATACTATTCCGGGATAGGAATCCAGAGGGTGAATACTTTTTACCTGCAGGAAACAGAGCGGTACCAGCACGGTGGAGTCGGATTTGCCTGGCCGGGGCGCCTCATAACGGTGATTTAGCAGGGATAGCTATAAAGTTAAGCCGCTTAAATCCTGCGATCTAAGCGGCTTAACTTTTCAGCGAAGGAACCAGCATGTGCAGGGCTACCTGAGATATTGTTTAAAAAATGAATCCAGCTTGTCAAACGGAATCATATGCACATCATTGTACAGATCAATATGTCTTGCACCCTGCACAACATACAGTTCTTTTGGCTCACCTGCCAGTTTATAGGCATCTTCACTCATGTAACGGGAATGGGCACGGGTTCCGGTAATAAACAGAATAGGTCTGGGAGATATGGACCCAATGTAGGACAATAAAGAAAAGTTCATAAATGATGCTTCACTTACTTCTGTAAATTGCGTAATGGAATTGGGATGCCAGCCACGTGGCTGGGAGTAATATTCGTAAAACTCATGGCTGATAGAATCGGTGCCGGCATCCACTGTTAAAGGTGCACCCCGGGGAGTGAGTTTTACAGGGGCGCCTTCATATTCACGCCAGCGCTGTTCACCGATTTCATCCAGGTATTTATTTCTTGCTTCCTCCGTTAATGAGCCTGCAAAGCCTTCCCGTTTTACACGCGCAATATCATACATCGCTGATGTTGCAATCGCCTTTATACGACGGTCTACTTGTGCGGCGCTAAGCGCAAACCCGCCACTGCCGCAGATGCCGATGATACCAATTTTATTACGGTCCACAAATGAGCGTGTGCCGATATAATCTACCGCTGCACTGAAATCTTCCACAAACACATCAGGGGAGGATATGTGCCGGGGCTCACCACCACTATAGCCATTGTACGACGGGTCAAATGTGAGGGCTACGTAGCCGCGAGCTGCCATGTTCTGAGCATAGATGCCGGAGCCCTGCTCTTTTACGCCACCATAGGGTGCGCCCACGATTAACGCTGCATGCCTTTTAGTGGTATCAATTGTTTTTGGAAGATATAGATCCGCGGAAATCATAATGCCATACCTGGTATGGAAAGAAACCCGCTGTCTTGTTACCTTATCACTTAATCTAAAGGTATAATGATCTGTTGCAACTGCCTCTTTGGTATCCAATGTCTGTTTGGAATCCAGGTCATGTGTCAGCGCGTTTTTCTGCGCCCGGGCCTTACCTGTTACCAGTAGCAGGGAGGCAATTGCGATGAATGGTATCTTGTTCATATTTTTTTGCTTGTTTGTTGTAAGTGATCCCGCTTTAGCCGGCGCCGTTTCTATATTCAGTTTTCTCTGAACACGATGCAAAGTTAGAACGGCGTACCTGTTCGCTGCTAAAGGAAATCAAACGGATACCTAAGAAAATCAAACATGCTACTCAACAGCGGGTAAATCGATCATGGCCCGGGGGAACAAATAGAATAAAAAGCTACATTTAATAATTATCGTTTCACGATAATTATTTATAAATTCGCATGGTCATTGTGTTTAATTATTTAGTTGATGAACCATACGAAAATTATATCCAGAACTTTATTTATTGTGTGTTGTATCCTGGCAGCAGGGTATTTTGCAACAACTTTATATTCGGGATTTTGCCTGCTTACAAACAGCGGCATCACCTCTTATGAGGATAATAACTATCTGCATATTAACTATCCTTTTACAGAAGCCCCGTTTATTAATATTGAGAACAACACAGCATACAAAATTTTCTCCTTTTTGCTTCCGCTGCTGCTTTATGGATTTTTCTTCTGGTTGTCGGCAAAAGTGTTCAGGATATTCTTTCAGCCCAGGTATTTCACCTCGGAAAATATAGCCAGGCTCAGATATTTTTATATCGCCAATTTGTTTATACCATTGCCTGTGACTATAGTTTCCGCTTTTTTTGTGGAAGTGATCGCTGCAATGTGGTTACTGGTTTTTGTCCATTTTATGCTGGGAATGTTCAGTTTATTGCTTGCGAATATTTTTAGACAAGGGTTGAATTTACAGAGAGACCAAGACCTTTTTATTTAGTATGCCGATTATAATCAATTTAGATGTAATGCTTGCCCGTCGAAAGATGCAGAGCAAAGAGCTGGCGGAAAAGTTGGGAATAACAACTGTCAATCTTTCTATTTTAAAAACGGGAAAGGCCAAAGGCGTTCGCTTTGATACACTGGAAGCGATATGCAGGATACTCGACTGTCAGCCAGGTGATATTTTAGAGTACAGGAAAGAATAACCCAGGTATATTATATTACAGCGTTGCCTTTGCAGCCCCTGTCTTGCCGGTACCGTAAATCTTACAGAGTTGAGCTGGTATCAGGAAGAATAGAAGCCCCGCCAATGTGCAATATGTTTTAAAGTTATTATCTTCATAAATATATGCACAGCAACTACCGTATATCTCCATTGGGCGACCGGGCCATTATCATTGAATGGGAACAGCAGATCGGCGGGGAGATTCATCGCCAGGTAATGCAGGCGTTCCACGGGTTGCACAGCCTGCAGAAGCCCTATATCCTGGATCTTATCCCCGCATATGCCTCCTTAACAGTTATATACGATGCAGTACTTTTGTACCGGGAACAGCATGGTTATACCGGCAAAACTATCAGTGACCTGATCATCGCAACACTGGAAAATACAGCTGCCACTACCGCCGGGCTATCACGCCTGTTGCAGGTACCGGTATGTTATCATCCTTCTCTTGCTCCTGACCTGACTGTTATGGCTGAACGAAAAAGCATCTCTCCCGAACAGATCATCGAATTGCATACCGCCCAAACCTATACGGTGTATATGCTGGGCTTTCTGCCGGGCTTTCCCTACATGGGCAAGGTGCACGGGCAGCTGGTAACGCCCCGGTTAAAACATCCCCGTGTAAGAGTGCCGGCAGGAAGCGTAGGTATTGCCGGTGCACAAACAGGGATCTACCCGCAGGAATCTCCTGGAGGCTGGAATATTATTGGTCGTACCCCCCTGCAGTTATTTAATGCTGCTTCGGAGAGCCCGTGTTATTGCGGGCCTGGCGACCAGGTGAAGTTTATACCGGTATCGCTGGCCGATTTCCGGGAGATGACGCATGTTATTTGACACTTTTAACAGCAGGAAACATTGATACAGGTAATACAACAAGGATTGATGGATACCATCCAGGATGCAGGACGGTACGGTTACCAGCACCTGGGTATTAATCCCGGGGGAGCCATGGACCGTATAGCGCTTGCAGTGGCCAACAGTCTGGTAGGGAACGATATTTATGAAGCGGCTATTGAGTTACATTTTCCCGCATCAGCTTTCCTCTTTGAAACAGACGCCATGATTGCCTTATCCGGCGCTGATTTCGGAGCTGTCATCAATGGCAGGCCACTGGATATCAACAGACCGGTACTGGTGGGCAGGCAAACCGTATTGCGTTTTGGCAAACCTGTTTCCGGCGCCCGCTGCTACCTGGCTGTAAGGGGAGGGCTTGCGCTGCAGCCCTGGCTGGGAAGTTACAGTACCCACCTGAAGGCCGTCGCCGGTGGTTTGGAGGGCCGCTCGCTGAAAAAAAATGACCGGTTGCACTTTAAGGCGGAAAATATTCCTCTTTCATGGCTCCGGGGCAAAGAAGCAGTAGCATTGCCGTGGACCGCCGATGTAAACCACCTGTACCCCACAAAAAACCTCATACATACGCTACCCGGCAGTCAATGGGACCTGTTACAGGAGGAAGCCCGCCGGCAATTTACCACTGCAGCATTTACATTAACAGAGCAAAGCGACCGCATGGGATTCCGTCTGAACGGCCCGCCGCTGGACATACAGCCACGGGAGGAACAACTATCTGCGGGTATCACAAGGGGAACTATACAGCTGTTGCCCGACGGACAACTGATTATACTTATGGCAGACCATCAAACAACCGGCGGATACGCCAGGCTGGCACATGTAATTACCGCAGATATGCCTGCTCTTGCACAACATATGCCGCACCAGGAGCTGCACTTCAGTATGACCGACGGGAAAATTGCACAGGCAATGCTATGGAAACAGGAGCAGGACTTGCTCCTTCTTCAAAATGCCTGTAAATTACGATTGGAAGAATGGCAGCAACAGCAGCCTGCTTAACAACTATCATTATGCATTGTATAGATCTTAACTGCGATATGGGAGAGGGGCTGGACAACGATGCCGCTATTATGCCTTTTATCAGCAGCGCAAATATTGCCTGTGGTTACCATGCGGGCAGTCATGATACCATGCTGCATACGGCTACACTGGCGCTCGAAAACAACGTGGCTATTGGCGCTCATCCGGGGTTTGCTGATAAGGAGAATTTTGGCAGAACAGAGCAGCAGCTTTCTGATCAGGCATTATACGAGCTTATTACCACACAACTTTATGCCATGCAGCTGGTCTGTAAATCGCTGGGCGCCACTATGAGGCATGTAAAGCCCCACGGCGCGCTGTATAACATGGCCGCCAGATCGCTGGTCATGGCGCGGGTGATCGTGAAAGCGGTAAAGGATACAGACCCGCAGCTTTGTTTTTTCGGGCTTAGCAGCAGCTGGCTGATTACAGCCGCAAAGGAAGCCGGACTAAAAACCGCCAGTGAAGTATTTGCCGACAGAACCTACCAGGACGACGGATCCCTTACCCCCCGTTCACATCCCGGTGCGCTTATTGAAAAAGAGGAGCTGGCTATAGCACAGGTGCTGCAGATGGTCACCGGGCAAAAGGTGACTACCGTTAACGGGCATACGATCCCGATAACAGCTGAAACAATCTGTATACATGGCGACGGGGCGCATGCCGCAGCATTTGCACGCACCATCAATGCAGCATTACGTGATCACCAATTAATCATACAAAGGCCTTGAGCAAACAAAAATCTTCCGTACTGCTGGGCGCCGCCTTTCTCATGGCCACTTCTGCCATAGGTCCCGGTTTCCTCACACAAACAACGGTATTTACGCAGCAGCTGGCGGCGTCTTTTGGGTTTGTAATATTGATATCTGTATTGCTTGACATCGGCGCCCAGCTGAATATCTGGCGCGTGCTCACCGTTTCCGGGTACCGTGCGCAGGATCTGGCAAATGCACTGCTGCCCGGTCTGGGTTATGTGCTGGCCGCTTTGGTGCTGATGGGCGGGCTGGCCTTTAATATTGCCAATATAGGCGGCTGTGGGCTGGGCCTGCAGGTACTCACCGGTATGGACACCATTTACGGGGCATTGCTGAGCTGTGGTATTTCGTTATTTATTTTCTGGATGAAGGAAGCCGGCAATGTGCTGGATCAGTTTACACGCTGGCTGGGTATCCTCATGGTGTTGCTCACGTTGTATGTTGCGGTGAGCTCCCACCCGCCGGTAATGCAGGCGGTACGGCAAAGCCTATGGCCTGCGGTAATTGATACAAAGGCCATTGTTACCCTGGTAGGCGGAACAGTAGGAGGGTACATCAGTTTTGCCGGCGCACACCGGTTGCTGGATGCAGGTATCAGTGGCACCAGGCAGATACCCTTTGTTAACCGCAGCGCAGTAAGCGGTATTGTTATCACCGCTGTTATGCGCGTTCTGCTATTCCTGGCGGCCCTGGGAATTATTATGCAGGGTGCGGTGCTGGACAGTGGCAATCCGCCTGCCTCCGTATTCCGGATAGCAGCAGGAGAAATAGGCTACCGTTTCTTTGGTATTGTGATGTGGAGCGCTGCCATTACTTCGGTGGTAGGCGCGGCTTATACATCGGTTTCTTTCCTGAAAACCTTTCATCCTTTTATTGCAGCCAATGAGCGTTGGCTGATCAGCTTTTTTATACTTTTCTCCACCATCGTTTTTATACTGGCAGGTAACCCTGTACAACTGTTGCTGATGGCAGGCGCACTGAATGGCCTCATATTGCCTGTTGCCCTGGCAGTTGTACTGGTGGCGGCCAATAGCGCCCGGCTGTTGAAGCATTACAGGCACCCGGTATGGATGCAGCTGGCAGGATGGCTGGTGGTGCTCATCATGGGATACCTCGGCGGAATTACCATTGTGAATTGGTTAAAGTGATCAATTGTCTGATCTGCGCCTCTCTTTGTCCGTTTCACCCCAAATGGCCTGGCCGCTTCCCTTTTTCCGCAGCAATTTTGTGTCATCATTAACACTAAATCTATCAGTCATGACACAGAAAACAGTAACAATAATTTATTGGATAGGCGCGGTACTCACTTCTATCTGGTTTGGAGCAAGCGGGTTCTTTGAGATCACCGGGAACCCGGTGGTATGGGGCATTACACAGCAACTGGGATACCCTGCGCACTTCATCTATTTACTTGGCGTTTTCAAATTATCGGGTGTTGCTGTGCTTTTAACGCCCGGTAAGTTGCTCCGTTTAAAAGAATGGGTGTTTGCAGGTATATTTTTCGATATCATTTTTGCCTTTGGCTCAAAGCTCGCCGTACTGGGTTTGCCGGCAACGCTGGATGCAGTAATTGCATTTGTGATGGTAAGCGTAACATACCTGATGTTCCGGAAAATGTATCCCGGTCTGAATATGGAATTTTCACAGCGGTAGGGCTATGCCGGGGGAGCGGTTCCCCCGGCCACTCATACCCCTTCTTTCGATGGCCCCCTCCAAATGTTGTACCCGGTAAAAATTTCTCGTTAAAGTATTAACTTTACGTATGCAAAACAGAGAATTGGGGGATGATAAATCACTATTATTAAAAATAGCAGGTGGTGATCAGCAAGCATTTCGCCTAATTTTTGATGCGTATAGCAACCGCGTATTTACCTATGCCTTCAGGTACCTGAAATCAAAAGAACTTTCTGAAGAAATAGTACAGGAGGTGTTTCTGAAGATCTGGATAAAAAAGGAAGGCTTATCCGAAATAAACAATTTCGGGGGATTTATCAGGACGGTGACCAATAACCTTACCTTTGATGCGCTGAGAAAACGGGCGCTGGATTATAAGACCGCCAACAATACACACCATAAATGGTCGGACCTCGACAATGCCACCGAGGAAGACATAATGCTCAAAGACTCCCGTGCTTATATGGCCATGGCAATAGATCAATTGCCAAAACAACAGAAACTCGTTTACCAGATGTGCTACATCGAAGGATTAAAGCAAAAAGATGTGGCCAAACAACTCAACATTTCCCCATTAACCGTAAAGGTACATTTAAGAGAAGCCATAAAAACCTTAAAAGCACATCTTAAAAACGGCAACTCACTTTCATTGATATCCCTGGTATTCCTCGGCATCTATAAATAATTTTTTCTCCCGCTACTCCTTTTTCAATTTCCGTTCGTCAGATATTATAAAGCGCCCTGAACAATCGTTCATATAAGAATTTTATGAAAAACGAACGAATCGGATATTTAATTAAGAAATATACAGGTAACGATATAACAGCTGCTGAAGAGGCGGAGCTTATGCAATTCCTGCTGGATGAGAAAAGCGATCTGAATGAGATAAAGGCGCTGATGAACGAAACCTGGGACGACGATTCAGCGTTAATGGCGCTGGATGATAAGACCGCTGACCGGATCTTTGAACAGGTGGTAAGTCCGCAAAAAAGACCCCGCCTGCTAACGCTCCGGCCATGGATGGGATGGGCGGCGGCATCTGTGCTGCTCTGTGTTGGTACCCTGCTGTTTTATTCAAAATTCCCCGGCCGTCGCCACAACCCGGATCAATTGCCGGTGGTTAGCGCCATTGCCAGGTCTGAACATAAAAAAATCATCCTGCCCGACGGAAGCACCGTTATATTGAACAACAACAGCACGCTGGAATACCCGGAAAAATTTACCGGCGCTACCAGAACGGTGAAACTGAATGGAGAAGGCTATTTTGAGATCCTGCATAACCCAACCACCCCGTTTATCGTACAATCCGGGAAGCTAAAAACAACCGTATTGGGAACCGCATTTAATATAAAATCACTGAACGGGGGCAAGGAGATTATTGTAACAGTTACCACGGGGAAAGTGAGCATAGCGGACGAATATAAGGTATTGGGAATCCTTGCTTCCAATGAACAAATGGTATTTCATACCGACGATAAAAAGCCAGACCTGGTAAAAGTGCAGGCAGAAGAAATTGTTCAATGGCAGAAAAATGACCTGTTCTTTGAGAACATTACGATGGAACAGGCAGCTGCTATACTTTCCCGGAAGTTCAATGTTAAGATTACCTTTTTAAACGACCAGGGAAAAAACTGCCGCTTCACGGCTACCTTCCTGAAAGGTGAAAGTCTTGAGGAGATTTTGAAGGTCATTACTTCTTTTAACGATGCAGAATATAAGATCTTGCCAGGGGAAATTATGATCTCCGGGAAAAATTGTAATAATTAAGAATCAATAACCAGCCAACCAGTAATCAACCAATCAACCAGCCGGTAAACCGGCAATTAATCATTATTAACCAAAAGGATGAAGAGAGAATTATATCACATGCGTATCTGACAGAAACTCCCTGTCGCTAAACAGGGAGCTGTAATTGGTTTTGCTTCAACGCTAATTGAAGCAAATCGTTAAACAATTTGGAGAATCATTTAAACATTTAAAATTATGAAATTTTCTGCAAAACCAGCAGAGGGAGGAAAAGTCTGTCCAGGCCTTCCCACTTTTAGTAACTCACGAAATGTAATTCGTCAGATTATGCGTTTAAGCTTGATTACAGCTATTATCACTTTTGCAACTGTTCAACTGATATCGGCTACACCTGGCAACGGGCAAAGCACTGCGAGGGTAGAAGTGATGGTAGAACTTCAAAACGAATCCGTTTTTTCAGCCATTAAAAAGATAGAAGAACAAACTGATTTCCGTTTTGTGTACCGCTATAAAGATCTCTCCGGCCTTAAAGATTTCAGTCTCCCTCCCGGAAAACGCTCCGTTAAAGAAATCTTAGACCTGCTTTTTGGCCCGAAGGATTTTAAGATAACAGAACTAAACAATAAAATTTTAATTTCTCCCGCAGAGAAAAAAACTTCCCTTGCTGCACAGGATATCCGGATATCCGGAATAGTGGTGGATGAAAGCGGGGATCCTATCCCCGGGGTTACTGTAAGAGTAAAAAATAACAACAGCGCCAGCACTGCTACCGATCAGAATGGCCATTTTTCCATCCTGGTGCCCGGGACTGGCGGCACGGTGCTGCTCTTCAGCTATATCGGCTATAAAACCCGGGAGATTGACATGGAAAATCAAACGTCTGTCAAACTGGTGCTTTCGCCACTTGCGGGAAGCCTGAACGAAGTAGTGGTGATCGGTTACGGCACTTCTACCCGTAAAGACCTTACAGGCTCCATCGCCAGGGTAGATTCAAAAACCATACAGGAGCAGCCTGTTGGCAATGTGATCAATGCCTTGCAGGGAAGAATGGCCGGTGTGGAAGTATCCCAATCCAACGGCTTGCCAGGCTCTGGAACTTCAATCAAAATACGCGGGCAATATTCCATCAATAGTGGTGTGGAACCACTGTATGTGATAGATGGTGTTCCGTTCAATTTCAGTCTGAGTGTTTATCAAACGGGCTCCAACGGCACAGTGAACCCGCTGAATAGCTTAAACCCCGCAGATATTGAAAGCATCGATGTACTGAAAGATGGGGATGCCACTGCCATCTATGGCGCCAGGGGAGGAAACGGTGTGATCTTAATCACCACTAAAAAAGGGAAAGCCGGTAAAACCAGGCTGGATCTCAATGTGAACTCCGGCTTCGGCAAAGTAGGCAATAAGATTAAAATGCTGAATGGTGAGCAGTATTTAGCATTGCGTAAAGAAGCCTTTGCCAATGATAACGTAACTCCTACTACCGCTAATGCGCCTGATCTGACCACCTGGAGCCACACGAAGTTCAGAAACTGGCAGGATGACCTGTTGGGCGGTACCTCCCGTTACAGTGATGCACAGGGAACCCTGAGCGGAGGCAATGAGGATACACACTTTGCTTTCAGTACCGGCTACCACCGGGAAGGAACTGTTTTTCCCGGAAGCTTTACTGAAGACAGGATCTCAGCAAGACTTAACCTGGATCACACATCAAAAGACAAGAGGTTTTATGCGTTAATATCGGCCGCTTATTCTTATGATAAGAACAATTTGCCAACAAGGGATCTGAGCAGCTATTATAATCTTCCTCCTAATTATGATCCATATACTGCTACCGGTGCATTCAACTTTTCACCCCTTATACAATATAATCCGTATGCCCTGCTGGCTCAGAAATACAATGCGGCAACAGCTAACCTGATCGGCAATATGAGCCTGAGATACCGGATATTGCCCGGATTAAACTTAAAGGCAAGCCTGGGCTATACCTCTTTGAATTTTGATCAGAACAGCCAGCTTCCCGCTTCAACAATTAACCCGGCGTATAATGCGGCGATCAGCAGCGCGGTGTTTGGAGCCACCTCCGCAAGATCCTATATCGCAGAACCCCAGCTGGAATACATAAAAGATCTTGGGAAAGGTAAACTGACTGCTTTACTGGGAACCACTTTCCAGTCCAATACCAGCATCACCAATACCACAACCGGCACCAATTACAGCAACGACGCCTTGTTAGGCAGTATGGCTGCGGCAGGAACACTCTCTGCCAGAACCTCCTACGATAATTATAAATTCAGCTCCGTTTTTGGAAGGGTTACCTACAACTGGCTGGGCAAATATATCCTGAACGCAACCATGAGAAGAGACGGATCCTCCCGTTTCGGATCGAACAACCAGTTTGGCAATTTCGGCGCCATCGGTGCAGCATGGGTATTTTCAGAAGAACAGTTTGTAAAGGAACATCTATCCTTTCTAAGCTTTGGTAAATTACGCGGAAGTTATGGTATCACGGGAAATGACCAGATAGCCAATTACCAGAACCTCTCCACATACGCTGCCAGCGGATCTACCAACGGCTACCAGGGAATCACGGTGCAAAACCCGTCCAGACTGGCTAACCCTGACATTAAATGGGAAAGTAATAAAAAGCTGGAACTGGCGCTGGAACTGGGCTTCCTGAAAGACAGGATACAGTTTTCTGCCGCTGCTTACCGGAATACGGTCGGCAACCAGCTGCTGTATATTTCAACACCCGGACAGGTAGGCTTTTCCAGCTATCTCGGTAACTTCCCGGCCACTATACAGGCACAGGGACTGGAATTTGAACTGAATACGAAGAATATCGAAAGAAATGATTTCAGGTGGTCAACTTCATTCAATTTTACTGTCAACCGATCCAGGATTTCCAAATTTGATAACCTTGCCAGTTTGAGCTTCTATGCCAACCAGTTTATGGTAGGCTACCCTGTGCCATTCAGCAGGCAATATATCTTTAACGGGATAGACCCCGCCACCGGAATGATCACCTACCAAACGGCTAATCCCAATGGCATTCCATCTTACCTGGTAGATCAGCAGCCAACACCTGTAGGCACTCCCTACTATGGAGGACTGAACAATACTTTTACCTACAAACGGTTTGAGCTTGGTTTCTTCTTCCAGTTCAAACATCAGAATGGTTATATCAACAGCGTAACCGGATCACTCGGTTCCTTAAACAACCAGAACACCACTACGCTGGACCATTGGAAGCAAAAGGGCGACAACACGCAATTTGGAGCCCCTACGGCTAATTCCAGCAACCCGGCTTACAATGCTTATAGTTTTTATTATAACAGCTCCACCGCTTTCTTTGGCGATGCTTCCTGGCTGAAGCTGAAAAATGTGAACCTGGCTTATAATTTCCCGAAGCGCTGGATCACTGCTGCCAGGCTCTCCAATCTGAGAGTATACGGGCAGGCACAAAATCTCTTTTCAGTATCGAAATTCAAAAATGCCTTCGATCCGGAAATGGGAGCGGGGCAGGGAGGCGGACCGGGAATGCCGGCGCTACGCACCATCGTTTTTGGTCTGAATGCTTCTTTTTAATACTAAAATCAACATCAACATGAAATTATTCTCCATACATACCATCTGCCGGGTTTTAATACCAGGTATGCTGCTCACCGCTGTTTCCTGTAAAAAATTTATCCAGGTAGATGTTCCGATTGACCAGGTCAGTTCCGATAAAGCTTTCCTCAATGATGCCACTGCGCTTAGTTCTGTGCTGGGCCTGTATGCCAACAATAACCTGCTTACCACCAACGGAAGCACAGAATACTCCTTACTGGGCGCTGTTACCTCCTTCGGAGGGGCTGCCGCAGATGATATTTACCTGAGCTCCGCCACTTACCTGGATGAGTTCAAAACCAATACCATCACTGTTAGCAGCGGGTATGTAAATAATACCTGGAACTACGCATACGCGGTTATTTTCGCTGCCAATTCAGCTATTGAAGGATTGAATGCTTCTACAGGCGTATCTGCCGGCCTGAAACAGCAACTGCTGGGAGAATGCTACTTTATGCGCGCCTTCATTTATTTTTATCTCACTAATTTATATGGAGATGTGCCCATGGTAACCAGCACTGTTAACAGTGTGAATTTAACATTGCCCCGGGTGCCACAGGCAGACATCTACCAAATGATCGTCAGTGACCTGAAAATTGCCCAGGGCAACCTCGCTGATGCCTATCCGTCTGCACAACGTGCAAGGGTCAACAAAGCTGCAGCAGCGGCTCTCCTTTCCCGCGTATACCTGTACACTAAGGAATACGCAAATGCCGAAGCGCAGGCGACTGCTGTGATCAGCAATGGCAGCTATAAACTGGAAAGCCTTGACAGTACTTTCCTCAATACCAGCAACGAAGTGATCTGGCAGCGTTTTACCTTTTACGGGTACAGCGTTTTCGGGCTTAACTTCGTTCCTTCCGGTACCAGCCCCAACTACGTGCTTTACCCTTCGCTGGCAGCAAGCTTCGAGCCGGGCGATGCACGTATGGATAAATGGGCTAAACCTCTCCCGGTAGGTGGTGTTACCTACTACTATCCCTACAAGTATAAACTGCGTAATGCCACTGCCGGCAACGAGTATAATGTACTGCTTCGCCTGGCGGAGCAATACCTGATCCGTGCAGAAGCCAGGGCACAGCTGGGTAAAATAACCGGAGCCGGCAGCGCTGCTGAAGACCTTGATATGGTAAGAAAGCGCGCAGGATTGCAGGGCACCACTGCCAACGGTCAAAGCGCCATGCTGCTCGCCATAGAAACTGAACGGGCGCATGAACTGTTTGCTGAGCTGGGACATCGCTGGCTCGACTTAAAAAGAACAAACAGGGCTACAGCTGTTCTCGGTCCGCAAAAACCAACCTGGAAGCCTACTGCTGTTCTGTTCCCCGTACCGGCGAATCAGATTTTATATAATAAAAACCTCACTCAGAATGAAGGTTACAAATAGCCTGATAAAATAAATTATACCATGCTGATAAAATTAACCAGGCAAATACGTTTGCTGACAGCCATCATTTGCTGTGCTGCCGGAGCACAGGCACAACAACCCGGAGTGAAAGTTAAAATGCTTGGAGAGCCAGCCCCTTCCCTTTATATCTCTGACTGGATAAAAGGGAACCGGGTAACAGCATTCGAAAAGGGCAGAGTATATGTTGTTGAATTCTGGGCTACCTGGTGCAAGCCCTGTATTGCCGGGATGCCTCACCTGTCTGAACTGGCAGAGAAGTATAAAAAGGACGTGACGGTATTGGGCATAAGCATATACGAACGCAAAGAAACCACACTCCCTGTTATAGAAAAATTTGTTGCAGGAATGGGAGACAAGATGAGCTACAATGTAGCTACAGAAAAAAATAACCTGATGGCGGAGAACTGGATGAAAGCCTATGGTGAGCGGGGAATCCCTTATTCATTTGTGATAGATCAGCAGGGCAGGGTTGCCTGGGCAGGCCCGCCTAAAAACCTGGACAATGTGCTGCCACAGATAGTTTCAGGAACCTGGGATATTAAGGATGCTGCTGAAAAAAGAAAAGAATGGCAACGGCTTTCTAAAATTGACAGCGATATCATACCCATGATGAATACCTATATGGGTAACCCGGGAAATCCTACCGGCGCTTTAAAGAAGATCGATTCAATCCTCAGCAGGGATCCGGGGCTTAAATATTATCCCAAAGTAGGGCACTTTACTTTTTACGCCCTGACTAAAACAGATCCTGAGAAAGCGGTTGAATTTGGGAAGGAATGGCTTAAGCACAACGACTATCCCCCGTTTTCCACTATTACAGACGCAGTAACAGGGAAAAATAATCTGCCCGCATCGCTTTATCTATTGGCAGCCGACAGCTACCAGGCGCAACTCAACCTGTATCCCTGGAGCATGGATTTTCCGGATACCTACAAAAAAATGGCGGACTTATATGTAAA
Source organism: Chitinophaga sp. OAE865 (assembly GCF_040546735.1). NCBI lineage: Bacteria > Pseudomonadati > Bacteroidota > Chitinophagia > Chitinophagales > Chitinophagaceae > Chitinophaga > Chitinophaga sp. OAE865. Next base: position 3,994,793 of record NZ_JBEPOF010000001.1, read on the forward strand.
AGCAGGCGACAAAGACAAGGCAGCTGAGATGCTCAGAAAAGCCGATTCCGCAACTGTTAAAAAAACAGATCATTAATTTAATTCCTGGAAAATGAAGTATCTGAAAATATGTGGCGTGCTGCTCCTGCTGGTTACAACGGCGGCTTTTTCACAAAACCGTGGTCCCGTTGATCCTAAGCTCACGGAATTGCTGAACCAGAAAGATCCCATCCGGTTGCAGGAAAGGTTGAAGGCACTTTCCAAAAGCGATGTGGAAGATGATCTGAAATTATTGGTTTCCTATTACAATATGAAACAGGATCAGGATAACAGGGATGCCATTACACGGCTCTCTATCCGGAAGTTTCCTAATGGGTTCGCTGCTTTTGATAAGGCATTGGGGGAGATCTATAATGAAACCAATCCTGTTGAGAATGAGAAAAAATACCAGCTGTTTGTATCCGGGTTTGGATCAAATCCAACTCTTAAGGGACATTTCTTTTTCGATGCAGCTAAATATTATGTGGCGGTTTCTTTTAGAGATAACCCCGGAAAACTCATGCAATACCTGAACATGATCCAGGATACCGTTTATAAAACCAGGGCGTTTTCCTATGCTGCCAGGGAAACCTATGGCAGAAAAGAGTACGTGCTGGCAGAAAGCCTGATAAGAAAATCCATTGGCGATGAAACGCGGAGATCTGCTGAAAGATCAGCCGACTATTATACCTATGCCAGGCAATATGCGGCCATCCTGTATGCCAATAAAAAATATGCAGAGGGACTGAAATATGCCCGGCAGGTGTACGCCCGGAACGATAAAAAAGACGCTGCATTTGGCGATACGTATTTAAACTTACTGGTAGCCAACAAACAGTTTGCCGAAGCATATCCTTTAATGGTACAAAGCATCAAAGACGGAAGGGCTTCGCAGGAAGTAAAGACACAGTTTAAGAATGCCTACGTCACTGTAAAGGGTACCGGTCAGGGGTTTGACGAATATGAGCAGTCGCTTTATAATGAACTGAAAGAAAAGATCAGAACAGACCTGGCCCAAAAAATGATTAAGGAACCTTCCTTTGACTTTTCTGTAAAGGATGTAAATGGGAAAACGGTGTCGCTCTCCGATTATAGGGGAAAAACAGTGATCCTTGATTTCTGGGCTACCTGGTGCGGCCCCTGTAAAGGTTCTTTTCCTCATATGCAGGCTGCGGTGAATAAGTTTAAGGATGATACCAGCGTGGTATTTCTTTTTATTCATACCTGGGAAACTGATGCCGATCCTGTGAAAAGTGCCGGAGACTATCTCCGCAGCAATAAATACACTTTTAACCTGTTAATGGATCTAAAAGACCCGGTGACCAAAACCAATAAAGCAGCTGAGGGATATAAACTGAAAGGCATTCCGGCAAAGTTTATCATTGATAAGAACGGGATGATCCGTTTTCGTTCTCTCGGAGGATCGTCGGCCGGCAATGACGCCTTTGTGGAAGAGATGAGCCTGATGATTGACCTGGCAAAGCATGGATAACAAAGCGGGAATGTATAAAAAATAAATGGAGGCCGGCCGCTGTAAGATACCCGGATAACAGGAGGGTGTATCAAGTACGATACACCCTCTTGCTTTTTATGCAAATAACCGGCAGCTGTTACAGGGAAGCCTTTGCAGCGGCGCTGATAACACCCGTTTCAGGATCTTGTATCATACCAATCAGTTCCCATTCCTGCGTGTTAAACCCATCAGGAAGATGGATGCTTGCAGCGCCTTGTTTGCCATCCCGCAGCTTAAATGCCTGCAGATCCCGTACCACCTGTACATGAGAAAGAGTACGCCCTTCGTTTTCACCTCTCTCCACTTTGCTTACTGCATGTTTTTGCACAACGGCAATAAGTAACTGGCTGTTGCCGGTATTACCGGTCAACTCATAGGTGAAATTTGCTTTGCCCGGTTGCAACTGCGCTTTTATGCCCAGGCTTGCAGTTGTGCCATTGCCAAGCGCATCGCCAATGGCATTGGTTACAGCAGATTCATCGGATCCTATGCATGATGTATGGCCGTTAACAACCAGCTGTGGGGTGTATACCTGGCTGGGCAACTGCTGGCTGTACTGGTATTGGCGCTTTGAATATTGGGGTTGGCTGAACACATCTTTCCAGCCGAGGCGGTTCCAGTAGTCCACATGATAAGCCAATACATAAATGGGTTTATTCCCGGCCTCTGTTTGTATGCGGGCTAACAGCGCATCGGCAGGAGGACAGCTGGAACATCCTTCTGAGGTGAACAGTTCCAGCACTGCAAACCCATTGCCGTTATTAGTACGGGTTTGTTTTTTTGAAGCGCTGACCCGGTTGGCAAATACTGCGGAGAAAAGTGTGAGTACAATTGCGGCGCCTATTGCGGGCATCATTATCTGTTTCATATCTTTTGAATTTTATTTTATTCAAAAGTACCGGCTGTTATTGATGGGGGTAAGCGGAAAAGCCTTCAGCCAGGCATTTTCGGTGCTCAACCGGGACAAAACAGCCGGGAGAAAATTATATCACCGGTCTTCCATCCAGCTGAGAAAGCTATGTGATTTCTCCTTATTGACCAGGAGCTTATCCGGTGTTTCAATCACCAGCTTCACGAGAAGCTTACGCAGGAAATAAGGCTCCACTTCCTTGATGGCCTTGAAGTTAACCAGGTATTGGCGGTTCAGCCGGAAGAATTGAAGGGAAGATACGGATTGCGTTACCTGGTCGAGCGACTGGGTCAGGTTATATTGTTGTTTATCGAAACACATGATCCAGGTAGCATCGTGTCGAACATAGAAGAAAGCAATATCTTCAACACTAACTGTTTTGTACTTCTGGTTTTTGAAAACGAGGAAGCTGGTCTTACCACTTGGCGGGCTTAGTTTAGAAAGAATATCACCCAGGTCGGGGATAGCTTTCTGCTGGAAGAAATTCTTCAGCTCATCCACTTTCCGGAGCGCGTCCTGTATATCCTGTTTGGAAAATGGCTTTAGCACATAGTCCACGCCGTTGCTTTTAAATGCTTCCAGGGAATATTCATCATAAGCTGTACAGAAAACAACGGGACAGGTGATTTTTACCTGTTTGAATATTTCAAAGCAAAGGCCATCCGCCAGCTGGATATCCATAAAGATAAGATCGGCCATAGGCCCTTCTGAAAGCGCGGCAACTGTGCTTTCCACACTTTGATACTGGCCGGTGATCTTATCTCCGGGCTTCAGGCCCAGTATAATATTTTCGAGCGACCGGGCTGTTTTGAGCTCGTCTTCAACGATGATGATGTTCATGGATCAGCGGCAATTTGATTTTAAAGGTTTTTTCGTTAGCAACAATATCGATATGCTGCTGCATCAGGTGCTGGTATCTCAGGTCAATATTTTTAAGCCCTACACCCAGGGAGTTTTGTTCCCCTGTTTTCTGCTGCACCTGGTTTTCTACAATGATTTTATCATCTTCCTCATAGATCCTGATATGCAGCGGTTTGTCAAGGGAAACGATATTGTGTTTGATACAGTTCTCCACCAGCAGTTGCAGGGTAAACGGAGGGATCAGCGTTTCCAGCAGCTGGTCGCTGAGCGTGCTTGTAAAAGTAAAGCCATCTCCAAAGCGCGCTTTCTGAAGGAAAAGATAAGCGTTGAGGATGTCCATTTCCTCGCGCACATGGATCAGGTCCAGCTTCCGGCTTTCAAGTGTAAAGCGGTAGAAGTTGGATAGCTTGATGATAAAATCAACCGCTTCCTGTTCCCCACTTTCTACCATTGCCTTTAATGTATTCAGGCTGTTGAACAGGAAATGCGGGTTTACCTGTTGCTTCAGCAGTTCGTACTGGGCGCTGAGGTTATCGCTCTTTATGCGTTCCAGTTCCATTGTTACATGCTGGTTCTCGTAATTTTGTTGCAGCAGGTGCAGGAACATATAAAACACGAGGTTGATAAGGATACCCCTTACTTCCACCATCAGCATCGCAGGGCCAAAATTGATATGCGACAGGATCAGTTGCTGGATGTAAGCAAGTCCGAGCATCACTACCAGGCCAAACAACAGGCTGCTCAGCAGTTTTGAATACGAGATGCTCTGTTTGCGCGGCTGATCAGACTGACCTGACAGTATATAAATATTGAAATACCACATCAGCAACGCAAAAGTGGCTGTTATACCCGCATTCACAGCTGCTTCCGCCAGGTGGAAATGATGTTCGGCGATTTGAGGTACGGAAGAAAGTAACCCTAAGCCTATAGAGCTAACCCATATGGTTGCCTGTGATATTTTAAAACCTGGTTTTTTCATCTGTAATAAATCAATCTACTGGCGATAAAAATATTCATTTTTACCTTACCATCAGAAAAAGTTGATGATATACTATTATTCATGCCGTACATATTACGGGAAAACAGAAGGGCTGTGAGAAAATATATAACTGATCCGTGCAGCGGGGCCTGTCTCTCCACCTTTACCGTGGCGGCGTTCCAGCCGGTATTCCAGGTGCTCCGGCGCATCTGCCGCAGTGGTTATTGTTTCAATACTTTGAACAGCACCGTTGATGTAACTGCCGTACCAATATTTATTATCGGCCTGTTTAAAGGTAACGAGTTTGAATATTTCGCCGGGAACATGTGTTTTGTAGCCGCCAAGCGCGCATGTTTCAGCAGCCGTATTACCAAACAACACGCTCATGGTTTGCTGCTGCCTGTTGGCAAATGAGGTGATCACCTGCAAACCGCCTGCATTGAATATCTCCCGTGTATGCTGCCTGTCCGGAACCGGCCGGCTGCAGGCGCCTGTAACAGTAAGGAGGAAAAGCAGAAGAAAATTTTTCATACCATTTATTTTAATGAGTGAGAAGATCGGCCGCTATTTCAGTTCATTGTTGGGTAATGGAAGATTGAATACATAGTCGTTTGCACTGGCAATTTTATGGCAATTGAAACAGGTGGTATTGAACATAGGCGTAGCCCCGTATGGTTTAAGCGCAGTACCGTTGAATTTTGCAAATCCCCAGCCTTTACTGTCGGCGAACCGCTTGTTATCTTTCGTCATGATCTGCACACTGTTCAGTGACCCGGGAAGGATATCGCCGTTCTTTTCCTCAATGCTGTTCCATACTACCTTTACAATGGTACTGCCTTCAGGAAAAGGATTGATCCGGTTTTCCTTAATGGCTTTCGCGGCAATGTCGTTGCCATACACCACGCGAATGCTGTGATTATCGAACCGGTTGGTGGTGCTGATCACCTGCCATTTCCTGAAATCAGGCGTATACGCTACACCATTGGCGGCTACAGGGTTACCGGCTGCAGCCGTAGATTTTTCCCTGAATTGCCTCAGCTCTTTATCTGCCTGCTGTATCAGGGCCGTATCATGGTATACCGCAGGACTGAGATCATTCACATACTTTTTCAGCGTGGTAATATCATTTGCTGTAAGCCTGGATTGAGGATGTGTAGCGGCATAAGCGCCCAGGGGCATTTTGCCTGTCAGTACCATGTTCACCATTTCCCAGAGGAAGCCCTGCTGGCTTGCAGGAGAAAGCGTGTCCCAGGTAGAGAAATTGAATCTTGATCTTGCTTCATTCACATCTGCGGATACCAGCCAGGAAACGGGTACAATTTTATCGTACCAGCTAAGCCTCGATTCGTTGGAGTGGCAATCGTAGCACGCGCGCCGCAGAATGCCCAGCACTTCATCGGGAGCCTGGATGGGAGCCGTTGCGGGGTGGTTCTGCACCGGCTGCCCGATAAATTGCATGGCCGTGATCAGCAATACAATGAGCGCTGTTATCCATCCTGTTTTCCTTGTAAGTATTTTCATACATCAGTTTTTTAATTGGGAAATAAATGCTAGCCGGCATAACTGTTAGCCTCGGTAATAGCGCGGGAAAACGCTTCAGGGGCTTCCTGCGGGAGATTATGACCGGCTCCTTTGATAATATGATGTACGTGTTTGCCGGTGAACCTGTGTGCGAAAGCAGAACCATCGCCGGCAGGAACCACACCATCGGCATCACCATCGAGCGTAACGGATGGCACGGTAACAGAAGGCGACGCGGCCAGCCTGTTTTCAATGGCGTTGTATTGCGCCTCGCCCGGTTCTATGCTGAGCCGCCAGCGATAATTGTGAAGCACAATGGCAACATAGTCCGGGTTTTTGAAAGAAGCGGCGGACACGTTGTAAGTGGCGTCATCAAAATTCCATTGCGGTGAAACATTTTTCCAGATCAGTTTATTGAAATCATACCAGTTGGCGGTATAACCCAGTTTACCACGCTCGGTAGCAAAGTAGTACTGGTACCACCAGCCCAGTTCTGCTTTGGGAGGTAATGGTTGTTTGTTTCTTTCGAGATTGTTGATAAGATACCCATTTACAGATACCATTGCTTTGCAGCGTTCCGGCCATAATGCCGCAATAATGTTGGCCGTACGCGCTCCCCAGTCGAAACCGCCAAGGATGGCTTTTTTAATATTCAATGCATCCATGAGGGCAATGATATCGGCGGCCACCGCAGCCTGCTGGCCGTTCCTGTATGTTTGACCGGACAGGAACCTGGTGGTGCCATGTCCGCGCAAGTGAGGCACTATTACCCGGTAGCCTTCGGCAGCCAATATATCGGATACCTTTGCATAGCTGTGGATATCATAAGGCCAGCCATGCAGCAGGATAACGGGCTGCCCGTTTGCAGGTCCTGCTTCTGCATAGCCTACATCCAGGAGCCCGGCCTTTACCTGTTTGATGTTATCGAAAGAGGGCAGCAGCCGTGGCGTATGCTGCTGATCCCCACCTTTTGAAGCCAATGCCTGTAGGGGGGATAGTTTTGTTGCCGCTAAGGTTAAAGCGGCCATGCTGAGAAAATGTCTGCGGTTAAAATTTCCGGTGTTTGCCATGATTCTTTGCTGTGATGCTTTTGTGCACCAGGGCAGAACGAAAGTACCCCGGTGAGGTTGCAATGAAAACCGGTTTTGGGGTGAACCAGACAAAAACGGGGTTGATTTAGACAGATGTGCCGCCCGGAATTACTTTTCCCAATTAGATAAACTACTGCCCCCAGGGCTGAAGATCATCGCCGGGTATGGCTATAACAAATTTATCTATACCAAAGTGAATAAAGGAGTGGAAGGCACCAGCAACGGGCTGCCTGCTCATATGGCTAACCTGTGGGTCAGCCATAAATTCCCGCAACAAATATTGAATGGGTTTGGCATTGGCATAGGGGGTAACTATGTAAGTGATACTTATCCGGAAAATGAAAGTAACCTGCTTACTATCCCTGCCTATGCCCGGCTGGATGCTACGTTTTTTTATGATTACCCGAAGTTCCGCATTGGGGTAAAGATCAATAACATTACAAACGCGCAGTATTGGAGGATCAATAATGATCCGCAGAGCCCCGGAAATATTGCAGGCAGTATTTCCTATAAATTCCAGGACCCGGTATGGTTACTATTATTCCGGCGTATTGGGGCTTCCCTCTATTCCCAGCCGCTTTAAAACGTTCCTGGTAACCCGGTCGCAGCGACTTAAATGGAAATGATAAACATGATCTTTCATATAGGCGTTTAAATCTGCCCGGAGCATCGCCTTAGCGCGGTTGAGGCGTACTTTCACATTGTTTTCCTCAATGGTGAGCGCTCCGGCAGTTTCTTTTACAGACATTTCCTCGATTTCGCGCAGCACGAAAACCAGCCTGTATTTTTCCGGGAGCCGGGTAATGGCATCTTCCAGTATCTGGCTCAATTCCTTGTTTGCTAAATCCCTGGCCGGGGTTGTCATATCTGTAAATTTATCTGGTGATAGTGAACTGGTAAATCTGTTCCTGTTTTTCCGTTTCAATTCATAGCATTCGTTGAGCATAATGCGCGTGAGCCAGGTACCGAGAGAGGCACGGAACCCGAACTGCGACAAATGACTATAGGCATTGATATACGTGTTCTGCATGGCATCTTCAGCAGCTGCATCATCTTCCAGTACCGACATGCCGGTCCGGTAAAGGCGTTGGTTATACCGGCTGATAATCACTCGGAACAGGTTGCGCTCACCCGCCAGTATCCTTGCGATTGCTTCCTGATCGGAAACCTGGTTTACTATGTCTTCCTTTTGCGGTGTCATGTTAATTAGATGAAATAACCGGTAAAAGGTTACAAAAAAATAAGGCGTGTTTTTTGTAACCTTTTTTTGCGCTGTATCTCTAACCATCATACTAAAACATATGTATTATGGCAACTATCCAACAGCTTCAAAAAACCTTACGTTTTACCTTTGGCATTGTGCCCATTGTAGCGGGGCTGGACAAATTCACCAACCTCCTTACCCACTGGGAAAATTACCTGGGCAGCAATGCCGCTTTGATCCCCTTCGCCGCCGCCACTTTCATGAAAATTGTAGGGATCATTGAAATTGCCGCCGGGGTACTGGTATTGGTACGTCCCCTTGTGGGCGCCTACGTGGTAATGGCCTGGCTGATCTGCATTGCACTGCAATTGCTTGTTGCCGGGCAGTATTTCGACGTAGCGGTCCGTGACCTTGTTATGGCCGTAGGAGCCTATACACTGGCACAGCTGACAAAGATCAATACACAACGTTCCTGATGAACAAGGCAACCGGCGCTGCTGCCGGTTGCCTTGTTATGGCTTCCTGAAATCGGTAGGCCTGGCATGCACGAATTCATGGAATGTATCACTAAAAGAATTGATAGAGCTGTAACCTACCGCGAACGCTATTTCGCTGATAGGCTTGCCTGTTTTCAGGATCATTTCAATGGCCCTTATCATTCTTATGGTTTTAAGATATTGCAGGAACGAGATCTTCAGGTTCGATTGAAATAACCGGGAGAGAGAGCGTTCCCCGATATTGAACTGTTTGCTTACACTGCCCAGTGTAAGCCTTTTCCCGATATTTCTTTCGAGGTAGTCGGTAATATCCTGCATCTGCTCATTGTTGGTAGCCGGCAACACAATAGGCAGCGCCTTCCTGCTTTTTTCCGGCAGCATCTTTTTGAGCGCCACCAGGAATTCAAAATTATAGTCTTTGTCGCCTACATGCCTGCCATCCCAGCACTCGGTGTAATTGATCATCTGGATCAGCAACTCACTGGCGGGGTAAATTCCCAGCTGGCTATAAAAAGGATCCGTTGCATCGTCGTGCGCATAAAAATAAAGAGAGCGCAGCACCGTGGCCTTGTGCCCGAGCCGCAATGTATGCCACATGCCGCGCGGAATCCAGAAGTAATGCCGGGCTGGTACCACATAAGTAAGGTTCTCAATAGTGATATAGGCGATTCCTCCTTCCACATAGCTTAACTGCCCCTTGTTATGGCGGTGAAGGGGGATCAGCTTTTCCGATTTTTCATGCATCACAAAAACGGAGTTCCTCTTTTTCTCTATTTCCGGTAATGAAGCAATTAAGCCCATAACATTGTTTGTTAATGTAAAATAATAAGGTAGCTGTATAAAAATAACATTTGTCCGGAATGATGAAAAAATTGGCTATTACGGTGAAATTAACAATGGATTATCGTGATAATTTTGCCCCCGAATATTATGAACAGCAGAAGTCTTTTTTTAGCAGGAGTATTTTTCGCAGGCAGGAGTTTTATTGCCACTGGCCAGGATACTTTAAAATTAACGCTTTCCGAAGCATGGCGGAAAGCAGAAGAGCATAGCCGCATCATTGAAATAAACAGGAAAGCCACTGAAATTGCCGCAGAAGAGATCAGGGACACAAGGGCGGAGCGGTTACCGGAAATTGGCATTAGCGGCAGCGCAGAAAAAGCCTCCAACATCCCCATCTATGAAAATGGTTTATTCTCCAAACCTTCCCAGCACGAAGTGATCCACACGCTTTATAAAGCAGGAGCCGATTTTTATCTCAATCTTTATAACGGCAATAAGCTCAACCTGAAAATGGAGGAAAATAAAACCCTCCACCAGCTCAGTACTATCCGGGAAAATGAATCCGTTTCCGCTATCCGTTATAAAACGGCGTCTTTATACCTCGATCTTCAAAAAGCATTTATCTTCAGAAATCTTATTACAGCAGATATTGCCGACCAGGAAAAACAACTGAAGGAGATCAAAGCTTTTCACAGGAATGGCACCGTGCTGAAAAGCGATGTGCTCCGCGTTGAGCTGGACCTGTCGAAAAGAAAGATGACCCTTGTTAGCATAGAAAATGATATACTGATCGCTACGCAGAAACTGAATATCATTCTCGGAGAGCCGGACGAGAGGATCCTCTTTCCCGCCGGTCCTGAAACAGGCCCGGGCAGCAGCGGGGCTTATGAAGAATACCTGGCCGCAGCGCTGGAGCATTCTTTCCCTTATCATATTTCTGAACAGCAAACCCGGTTGAGCGAAATACATCTGAAACAGGTAAAAGCGAATGTCCGTCCCAAGGCAGGCATGTACGGCGACTTTTACTATGCCAACCCACAGATATTCCTTTATCCCTATAACCCTTACTGGTACTCGCTGGGCGTAACCGGGCTGAAAGCGTCTTTCCCTATATCGTCGCTCTATCATAATATACATAAGGTAAGAGCGGCAAAGCTTGAGCTGGAGAAAGAAGAGGAAGCACATAAAGACACGGAAGACAAGGTACGCCAACAGGTGAAGGAAGCCTTTCTCCGTTATAAGGAAGCAATTATACAGATCGGGGTGTCGGAAGTGAATGTAGCGCAGGCGCAGGAAAACGCGCGTATTATCAGGCATACATATTTTAACCAGGCATCGTTAATCACCGACTTACTGGATGCCGATATCCAGGTGCTTCAAACACAGTTTGAACTGGCATCAGCAAAAATTGCAGCACAAAATAAATTTTATCTTCTACAGCATATCACAGGCGTTCTTTAACCAATGAAAAAGAAATATACCGTTACAGACAGGCTGATCACCCGTATCACGGGCTGGATGGCAGGGATCATTATTCTCTTGCTCCTTTGCTGGGGCGTTTATACCATATGGGAATATTATATTTATGAGCAAACCAACGACGCACAGGTACAGGAGTATGTGAACCCGGTAATATCAAGGGCAGGCGGTTTTATTGTGGCAGTGAAATTTGAAGAGAACCAACAGGTGAAGAAAGGAGATACGCTCTTACTGATCGACGACCGGGAATATACCCTGCAACAGGCGCAAACAGCTGCTTCCCTGCAGAAAGCGGAGGCCCGCATGGAAGTGCTGGAAAGCAATATCCGTACATTGGAGAAAATGGCTAACGCATCGGAAGCACAGATCGCTGCAGCCAAAGCAAAAATGTGGAAGCAACAGCTGGACTACCAACGTTACAGCCAGCTTTACAACGAGGAATCGGCTACCAAACAGCAGCTGGAAAACATGCAGGCGGCACTGGATGTGAACACGAGCGATTATCAGTCGTCGCAGGACAACTACGGGGCCGCCCTTTCCCGCATTGCTGATATCCATGCAGAGAAGCGGGTAGTGGCAGCAGAGATCGCCCGGCTGAAAGCATTGCTTGACCGGCATAAGCTGGATGTGAGCTATACTGTGATCACGGCCTCGTACGATGGCCGCATGGGTCGCCGTACCGTGGAAACAGGGCAGATGATCAATGCCGGTGAGATCCTGGCCTATATCGTAAACAATGAAACCGATAAATGGGTAGTGGCCAATTACAAGGAAACCCAGATCGCCAATATGCGTATAGGCGACTCCGTTAAGATAGTAGCCGATGCATACCCCGGCCGTACATTTAAAGGAACTATCATTTCCCTGTCGCCTGCCACGGGCTCCAGCTTTTCATTGCTGCCGCCGGATAACTCCACGGGCAACTATGTAAAAATTGTGCAGCGCATTCCTGTGCGTATCCGTGTAGATGGCGCCAGGAAAGATATAGATGTGCTGAAAGTAGGAATGAATGTAAATGTATATGTACCCAAAGCCCGTCACCGTGGATAATGCTATTCCTGTATTTAAATCATGGGCGCCGGACTGGCTGGTGAAAGTGATCCTTTTTTCACTGCTGCTCCCAAGCATCGTACTGTTTTTCCTGCCCTTGTCCAACATCAACGCTGCGGCAGGTTATTATGGCAGTGAGCCGGCGGATATCCAGTTTTCGGTAGCGCTGTTTTATGCAGGCTATGTTGGGTTTTACAGCCTGGAACGCCGCTTCTTTCTTTATCTCGCGTCAAGGGAATATTTCATCCTGTTTACTTTCCTGCAGATATTAACCAGCCTGGTTTGCTATCATACACGTGAACTGTATATTTTTTTTCCGGTGAGATTTTTCCAGGGAATGCTGTTCTCCTGTACAGTGAACCTCTCGCTTTCCCTCATGTTTACCCGGTTGCGCTCGGAGCGGGCAAGAGAAGTAAGCTTTTCTGTATTCTTCGGCTTACTGCTATGCGCCATTCCTTTCAACAATTTTGTAACGGCAGATCTGATCGACTCCTGGAACTTTAATATTGTTTATAAAGGAGCGCTGTTTTCCTACCTGCCCTGTCTTTGCATGTTAATGCTCAGTATGAACAATGTCAGGCCCGATGTGCGCTTCCCCTTGTATAAGCTGGACTGGCAGAGCTTTACCCTTTACAGTATTGCTCTTTGCCTGGTGGGCTATATCATGATTTACGGGCAGGAATACTACTGGCTGGAAGATCCGCGGATAAGATACAGCGTTACAGGTATCGTTGTGCTTTTAGCCATTTATCTTTTCCGGCAAAGGAGTATGAAGCATCCGTATATGGACCTGCGCATTTTCCGGTTCCGTAATTTCAAAGTGGGATTACTGGTGCTTTTTATGATGTATATCTGCCGGTTTGCTTCAGGCATTACCAATAACTTTTTTGCCACGGTGTTGCGCCTCGATCCCATGCATGTTTCCTATATCAATCTTTTCAACCTGGCTGGTATAGTGGCCGGTGTTATTATTGCCTGTTGTATGATCCTTCAGCAGCGGCGCATCCGTTATATATGGATGCCGGGATTTATTTTACTGCTGGCATTTCATGTAAGCATGTATTTTCTTTTTGATGTACAGGCCAATGAGTTCAGTTACTATATCCCTTTGTTTATACAGGGCCTCGGCGTGGGGTTGATTATGGTGCCTACTATTGTTTATTCCATTTCTTCCGTGCCGGTATCCATGGGAGCGTCGGCATCAGCTGCTTGCCTGGCGGTGCGTTACCTGGGCTTTTGTGTGAGCATTGGTATCATCAATTTTTTTGAACTGTATGAAAAGAGCCGCCACTACAACGCATTCCAGGATCATCTTACCCGGTTGGACCCCGGGGTGAAACAGGTAGTGAGCACGCAGGTCCGTCAGCTGCAGGCCCGTGGAATGGCTCCCGGCCCCTCTGGCAAGGCAGCCGGCAGGTTACTGGTGAACGCTGTGAACGGGCAGGGGCAGCTTCGCTTTGCAATGGACTACTACGAAATGATGTCGTTGCTGCTGGTAGCTATATTGCTGCTGATCGCTTTATTTCCGTACCTGAACAGAACGGTGGTATACCTGCGGTCAGGACGGCTTTCTCCTGCCTAGATCTGTTTGTTTTTTAAATTACTGAGATGAGATATTTATTACTGATCGCCTTGCTGCTGTTGTCCTGTAATAAGGACAATAAAGAATTTACACTGAACGCAATTAAGCTCAATGCCTATAAGATGCCGGCCAATGCCGCTGAGCATCTGTTCCTGAAAATACTTGATATCAGCCACCCGGGAGATCCGCTTGCCGTTACCCGTTCCTATCCTGCGCAACTCACGCTACCGGCTACTTTCTCCGTTAGCCCCGCAGTGAGATGGAAGCTGTACCGCAAGGGGTATCATATAGAACTATGGGGCGACTCCACAGGACGCATAGGCGCCTGCGATGTAAACATGGAGGAGTATAAAATTATTTTCCCTATAGATATGGAAGTAAGGAGCGATGACCTGAATGTATCTATCATGGGGAGCTGGGAGTAGTGGGATTGCTGCAAATAAGGAAATAACCTTAATTTAGCGCTGGTACAAGTTATATGAGCGCATCCATCACTACTTTGCAGCGGTTGTTATTTGACCTGGCCGGCGTACTGCCGGCAGATACGGCCCCCTTATTTGCCATGACAAGGCAGGTGCAACTGGCAGCCAACGAAACGTATATCCGTGAGGGTGATACAGAGCGCCGCCTCGCCTTTATAGAGCAGGGCGTTATGCGGGCCTACATCATTAAGCATAACGGCGACGAAGCCACGCTTTTTTTACGATGGGAAAAACAGTTCATTGCTTCCCACGATACAATAATACACAGGAAGCCTTCGCGTTTTATTTACCGCGCCCTGGAACCTGTTACACTGCTGGAAATAGACTATGATGTGCTGGAAGAAGTACTGAAAACGCATCCTGAATATGAGCCGCTGCGCAACTTTTTCCTGATGCGCATGTTATCTGAATCCCTCAATATGCTGGAATCCTTTGTAACGCTGTCGCCGGAAGAACGGTACCGCAACCTGCTCTCCGAACGTTTCGACCTCGTGAACCGGGTACCTGATAAGTATATTGCTTCCATGCTGGGTATCACACCTGTATCGCTGAGCCGTATCCGTAAGCGGATGCTGGATAAGGGAAAGGGATAAATTATCTTTTGTTAATGCACGAAATTATCTTTTGTTAACCATACCTGCCATACCGGTTTTCTAATTTTGGGAGATAAATTTCCCAAGGATATGGAACCAATCATTGAAGCAACAGTAAAGATATTTAGCATGAGTGCCATCCGGTATTTTATACTGGCGGGTATTCCCTTCCTGGTATTTTACGGCCTGCTGCCTGCCAGGGTTAAACATTTTAAGATCCAGCAGCGGCTGGCCTCGAAGAAGGATTTTCTCCGGGAGATCTGGCATTCTATGCAAAGCACACTGGTATTCACCGGGATCACTATCATGCTGCTGTTCACACCTGTGCGGCAGTATACCATGATCTACTCCAATATCCACGATTTCCCACTGTGGTACATCGGCTTGAGCCTGGTACTGAGCCTGGTGATACACGATACCTATTTCTATTGGATGCATCGTTTGCTGCATCATAAGCTGTTATTTAAACGCACGCACCTGGTACATCACAAGAGCATCAATCCATCCCCATGGGCCTCCTACAGTTTTCATTTCCTGGAAGCCGTGGCGGAAGGGGGTGTGCTGGTGGTGATCACCAGCATAATGCCTATGCATCCGCTCACCATATTATTGTTTACCGTATCAGGTTTTATCATTAATGTATACGGCCACCTCGGGTATGAGCTGATGCCGCGGAAGTTCAGGCATAGCTGGTGGTTTGAAGTAGTGAACACCTCTGTTCATCACAACCTGCATCATAAAAAGTTCCGCGGGAATTATGGGTTGTATTTCCGTGTATGGGACAGGGTTATGGGCACCGAGCACCCGGATTATGTAAAGGAATATGACCAGTTGCAGGAGAGGAGGTTCGGGCATAAACAGGTGTACGCCCGGTAGTGAAAAGTATGCCCATCGCCGGCAACGGTAGGTTATTGGCGACGGGCCTTGTTATATTACTTCTTATTTAAGCATCCATAGCCCTGTGCTGCCAGGTTTTCTTTCATCTGTTGCTTTTTTCAGCAGGGTATCACCGGCGGCCAGGTTGCCGAATATTTCAACACCAGCATCCAGGGTCATACCCTGGCGTACGTCTACCCATTCAGCCTTTCCTTCGTGCACCCTGATCACAAATCTTTTTTCCTGCGTAGTGGTTACCGCGGCAAATGGTACAATGAAAGATGTGCCTCCCCGTTCCAGGGTAAGTTTTACATAAGCAAAAGAGCCGGCTTTGAGCAGGTGGTCGCTGTTGTCTACCTGGAACTCCCATAACTCGGTGCGGGTGCCGGGATCAATAGTTTCGGATTTACGGGTTAGCGTGGCTTTGAAGTATCGGGTAGGATAGGCGTCTACCCGGAAGTCGATATTCTTCGAAAGGCTGGCAGTGGCCGTGTATATCTCGGGAACGGCTGCACGAAGGCGCAGCGTGCGGTTATTCTGAACGGTGAGCAGCATGGCTGTGGTGCCTACCAGTGCGCCCGGATCGGCTGTACGCGCGGTGATGACGCCATCAAAAGGGGCGGTGATATACAGGTATCCGGATACCGCTTTATTGGTTTGTGATTGTTTGCCTGCTGCGATGTAGGAGGCGCTGTCGGCCAGCATCAGGTTGCGGCTGCGCTCAAGATCTGCCGGGGCTACAATGCCGGGCGTTTTTGCCTGTGAAGCCCTGTAGAGTCTTTCATACTGATCCTTGCTGGATGCCCACTTCGCTTTGGCCGATTGTAAAGCGGCTTCGGATTCTGCCAGCCTGCTGTTAATTTCCGGCGCTTCAATCACCGCCAGTGTTTGTCCTTTCTTTACATGGTCGCCAAGGTCCACATTCATGCTGCGCACAAAGCCCTGTACTTTGGCAAACAATGCAGCGGTTTCATAAGGCACCAGCTCTGCAGGCAGCTCTATCGTTTTCCTGGCGGTGTCCTGTTTCAGGATGAACACCGGCACCGTATCGGATGCGGCGCTGTTGTTTGTATGTTCCGGTTGCCTGGAGGTATTGCCACAGGCTGCCAGTAAAAGAACCAAACTTATAATCGCGATGGATCGCATATGATTGATTTTATTTTTTAGGATTGTTTATCGTAATGAATACTGCTGGCATCGTCCGGATCAAGGGAAACAGCCACAAATTTTCTTCTTCCGGTGATCAGCTGGTATACCTGTGGCAGGAAAAATAATACGCTGATGGCTGAAAACAGGAGACCGCCGATTACAGCGATGGCCAGGGGCGCGGTTTGATCGCCTCCTTCGGAAAGCCCTGCTGCCATCGGGATCATACCGGCTATCATAGCGGCGCTTGTTATCAGGATGGGGCGAAGACGTATTTCCGCTGCGCGGAGATGACCGGCTTCCATGCCCTGCCGCCTGTTATGCTCTGCACTTGTAATAAAAAGCACGGAATTGGCAATGGCCACGCCAACAGCCATGATGGCGCCCATATACGACTGGATATTCAGCGTGTTGCCGGTAAGGAAAAGAAACAGGAGAGAACCTGCTATTACAGCCGGAATAACGGACAAGGTGGCCAGGGCTACGCGGAAAGACTGAAAATAAACGGTCATCAGCAGGAAAATTACGACGATCGCAATCAACAGGCCAAACCGTAAACTGTCAAGCGTTTGCGCCAACAACGGCGGTTGTCCCCGAAGCAGGATTTTTGCCCCATTGGGCAGCTTACCCATCCCTGCAATGATACTGTTTACTTTATTGAAAACGGTTCCTGCATCCTGCCGGTGAATATTGGCGGTGATGGTAATATAGCGTTGCTGGTTGAGCCGGTCGTATTCGCCGGTAACAACGGTCCGTTTCCAGCTGGCTACCTCACTGAGGTAATGTGTGTTGCCGGCGCCGCCGGAAATGGGAATAGCTTCCAGCTGTGCAGTACTGTTCATCCGGTACTCAGGGTATTGCACCTGTACCTGGTAGGCGGTTCCGGTTGTTTTATCAAGCCAGTAATTAGGCGAAGTAAAACGGCTGGAAGAAGTAGCTGTTACCACGGAGCGGGCTATCTGTTCGCCGGAAATACCCAGTTGCCCGGCTTTTACGCGGTCTGTTTCCAGTCTGATGGCGGGGTAATCCAGCGGTGTGGCAACCTGGAGATCACGCAGGGATGGAATAGCTGCCAGTTGCTGCAGCAACTGCCGGGCTGTTTCCCTGCCCTCCGCCAGGTTACGGTTTACAACGGCTATTTCAACCGGGTTGGTGCTTCCGAGGTTCAGCACCTGTTCCACAATATCTCCCGGCTCAAAAGAAATCCTGGCTGTTGGAATTTCCTTTGCAACGGCGCTGCGTAATTTCTCTCTGAAAACAGCTACCGGGATTACATCTTTCTTCAACTTTATTTTTGTTACAGATTCATGTGGTCCGCCCGTCCACAGGTGAATATAGTTAACGGGGAAACTGGATGGCTGGGTGCCAATGAAAGCGGAAGTTATTTCCGTGTTGCCATTACCGGCGATACTGTCCGACAGCTGCAGTAACCTCCTGGTGGCATCTTCCGTACGCTCAAAGCGGGTGCCCGTGGGAAGGCGTAAACGGACCTGTGTTTGCCCGCTATCAGTTTGCGGGAATAATTCAGTGCCGGTAACAGAAAACAATATTATCATCAGCAGCAGGGAAATGCCAAGGAACAGGGCTGTCAGCCATCCGAAGCCGGTTTGAAAACGTTGCCCCATATCAGCGTACCGCTGCTCAAGGCGATGATAAAACCCGGCGCCGGATCGTTGCTGTTGATCTTTCAGCCACCAGTTGCCTGCCACCGGTACAAAAGTTTGCGATAACAGAAAAGAGGCTATCATAGCAAATCCCACGGCGAGTGACAGCGGGAGGAACATGGCTTTGGGTACGCCGCTCATGAACAGTGATGGCACAAATACTGCGAGGATGCTCAACAGGATCAGTAGTTTGGGTGCAGCTATTTCCCGGCATGCATCTGCAATGGCCCTTGCTTTATTTTTACCCTTTTCCTGGTGACGGTGAATGTTTTCTATCGTTACCGTGGCTTCGTCTACCAATATGCCTACTGATAGTGCCAGTCCGCCGAGGGTCATGATATTGACGGTTTGCCCGCTGAGAAATAATAAAATAGCCGCAGAAAGAAGGGCCAGCGGAATGGTGGTGATCACGATGAGCGCACTGCGCCTGTCGCCAAGGAACAGCCATACCATCAATCCCGTGAGGAGGGCGCCCAGCCCGCCTTCAAACAGCACACTTTTCAGGGAATTGATCACGTAGCCCGACTGGTCAAATTCGTAGGTTACTTTTATATCTGAAGGAATGGCCGCCTGCATATCCGGCAGCGCCGCTTTCACTTTTTGCACCACGTCCCAGGTGGAGGCATCGGTGCGTTTGGTTACCGGAATATAAACGGAGCGCTTGCCGTTTACCAGCGCATAGCTCGTGGTTACATCCGATCCCATGGTAACGTTGGCAATATCTTTTACATATACCGCAGGGCCGGCGCCGGATTGCAGCGGTGTATTCTGCAGGTCCTGTAATGTTTCTATCACGCTGTTCTGCGGCGTGATGTAAGTGGTATCGCCAATACGCACATTTCCGGCGGGGGAGATGCTGTTGAATTTTGCAATGGTTTGGACCACCTGGTCCGGTGAAAGATTATGTCCGCGCAGTTTCTCCGGATCCACAGTGATCAGCACCGTTTTCTGGTTACCACCAAAGGGCGGAGGTGCGGATACACCGGGCAGCGTTGAAAACATAGGCCTTACACGGAACAGCGCCAGGTCCGATATTTCTCCCAGCGACCTGCTGTCGGAACTGAATACCAGTTGCCCTACCGGAACGCTGCCGGCATCAAAACGGGTAACAAAGGGGGGCACCGTTCCGGGAGGCATAAACGCCCTGGACCTGTTCACATATCCCACTACTTCGGCCATGGCCTGGCTCATGTCGGTGCCTTCGTTAAATTCTATTTTGATGAGCGCAGCTCCCTGTATGCTTTTAGACTCTACATATTTAACGCCGGTGATATACAGGAAATGGTATTCGTAATAGGAGGTAACAAAACCTTCCACCTGTTCGGGCGACAGGCCGCCGTAAGGCTGCGCAACGTATACCACGGGCAGCCCTAGCCGCGGGAATATATCCACTTTTGCATTACGGATCGAGAGGAATGAAAAGAAAAGAATACCAATAACAGCTACCAGTATGGTGACGGGATGCCGTAATGCCTGAATGATGAGTTTCATAAAGTGTATATCGTTATTTCAGTTTATCTGTAAAAACATCCAGCTGTCCATTTGCGGCGGCCAGTTCAAGTAAAGCATGCCATGCCTGCAGGAATGCGCCCGCTTCGCCCGTTTCTGCTTTCAGGAGCTCGTACTGCCCCTGTACCAGACGGGTAAAATCCGCCAGGCCGCTTTCATAACTGAGCTTCAATCCGTCGAATGCATATCGCGCTGCCTGCGACTGTATTAAAGCCTGTTTGGCAATCAGCAGGTTTTGCTGGTAGCTGAACTGCGCGGTTTCCAGTTGTTTTTGCAGGTTTAGTTTTACCTGGTCCAGTTGTGTTTCATCAGATTTTAATAATAAGCGGTATTGTTTTTTCTGGAGATTTACCTGTGAGAACTGCAGGATCGGGAAACTCAGTTGTATGCCGGCCCCATAGTTTTTCCGGGAAAGCGACCAGCCATCTGCTTTGCTGACGTTACCTGCGGCATCCACGCCGGAGCCGCGGGCATAAGCATTTGCCCACAGGTCCAGTTTAGGGCGCCATGCGCGTCCGGCTTCTTTCAAAGTCGCTTCACTTACCTCTTTTTTAGTCTGGTAATATTGAAAAGATGGATGTGCCGTAAAATGAGCAGTGGTATCAGCGCCGGTGGGTAACTGGTTGATGAGGGAGGTATCTGCCAGTATAATCTCATCCGGTTTACCGGGCAGATCTGCCAGCCGGCTCAATTCAGTGATCAGGGTATAATATTGCCGTTGCGCGGCCAGCAGGTCTGTTTGTGCCTGCGCCAGTACCGACTGGAACTGCGTAGTGTCAATACCCGGGCGCAATCCCTGCTGCGCAAGTACCAATGATTGCTGCAGGCCTGCCCTGGTACGTTCTATGTTCATCTCAAAACTTAACAATAATTTTTTGAGGTACACAGCATCCAGGTAAGTGGATATGGCCAGGTATTGCTGGCGGAATAGCGTTTCATTATATATGCTGCCGGCCAGTTTGTACTGGGCTGCTGCCTTTTCTACGGCGGCCTGCCGCTGCCCGAAAGTAAGCGGGTTCCATTTTACCAGTGCGGTTAAAGCCGTGCCCGGAACCAGGTCGTAAATATTGTCTGCAGACGGAGGCCCGCTGATGGGTAAAAACGAACCGGGATAACTCATCCCCGTAATATTATTGTAGGTGGCATAGCCTGCCTGGTAAGCCGCTGTAACCTCCGGTACCAGCGTGTTCCGGGCCATTCGTATATTGTATTGCGCAGCCTGTGTCTGTTGTTCAGTGGCTTTTACCTGCGGCTGCGATTGCACCAATAACAGAAGGTCCCTGATATGGATAGTTTTTTGCTGCGCTATGCCGGGTAATGACAACATCACAAAGCAACTGCTGATCAGCATCTTTTTATGATAAACATTCATTTATGAAACCTGTTTAAAGTATGGTATTGGTCTTTCTGCAAGGAGAGAATTCTCCGTTAAGATATTACAATCCCCTGGTATTTTTTAATAACAGCGCTTCGGATAAAGTAGCTGTGCTTAATGCTTGTAAAATCCGTCAACCTGTCACCAAAAAATAGAATGAAAACAAAGGTTTTGTATAGTTTTTACTTTTTTCCTAAACTTTTCCGGTAGGCAGACGGACTTTTACCGGTATGTACCTTAAAGATGCGGGTAAAATGGCTCTGGTCTGAAAAACCCGTCAGGTAAGCAATTTCAGTGAGCGAGTGACTGGAGGAAAGGAGTTGTATGGCTTTGTCGATCCGTAGTTTACGGATATAATCCCCGAAAGAAAGATCGTCAAAATATTTGGAGAACTCTCTCGATAAATAAGCAGGATGTACCTGCAGGGTTTCAGAAAGTCCCTTCAGGCTTAGATTGAGATTGATATCAATCTGATCCTGCATTATTTCTTTTAGTTCCTTTGCCCAGGCGGGAATTTTTTTAGTGTCTTTTTCGCGTTGGAGAAAATTATTGAAGATGTCGAGCAGCTGGTTTTCAAAAGGCTGCTGGGTATGTTTAACCTGTTGCAGGTATTTCGCCCAGCTGTACAGGGAGTCGTAGAGCAGCATTGCCTTTTCCAGGAGCTTATTATCATCCGGTTCATCATATGCCATGCCTGCGGAGATGGCCCAGAGGCCAGCAGCCTGTGGGGCCAGGTTGTGGCGGTCGGTATCCGCTCCGCGAACAATGGGCTCCAACGTCAGCACAGCAGCGTCTTCAATGCCGTGTTTTTTGATGATATAATCGAAGGTACACTGATCGTCGTAATGCGTGTATTCCACACCGGCAATATCAAAAGGAATGGCCTCCATTTGTGCTGCCATTGGCAGTACATCGCTGAACGGCACATAAATAAATGTGGCTTCCGGATCTACAAACCTTTTAATAAGCCATGGGCAGGCGAGCCTGTCGATTTTAGGACGTTCACGGGTAATCCATTTCATGCCCGGAAAGTTAGGAATAAAAATTCCTAAGGTATAGAAAAAGCCGTCCTTTTACCAATAGCTTATAAAGATAAGCGCCGTGCGCTATTCTGTTGCTTTTTGGATAGCGCTGATGCGGATGGCTTTTTCTCCTTTACAGAACGGGATACTGCATATGGTTACCTGGTTACAGGAGCCGTTCCATATAAAATCGACCTCCCCCGAAACCAGGACGCCAATAATTTCATGGGTATTCATACTGAAAACCGGGGAGCCGGAATTACCCTGGAACGCATCCAGCGAGGTGAAAAAGTACTGGGGATGGTTGTTCTCCTTCACACCGGCATTGAGCGCAACTTTTACCGGGAGGCCGCAAGGGTGGCCGATCATATATACTTCTTCACCGGTAACCGGTTCCCTTGCCGCGAGAGGCAGCAGTCGCCTGTCGGTAGGTTTGTTTAACGTAAAAACGGCAATGTCCAGCGCATCATCTTTAAAGGTGATCTGCTCCGGGTAGTAGAGGTTCTGGATGGGGATGAGGGTTTCATAAGCGCCTACTTCATTCTCCATCTCAAAGCCAAAAATAATGGCGTAATGGTCGATAGGCTCGCTGAATACATGACCGGCGGTCATCATCCTTGGCTGATCGCCCTGGATGAGGAAAGCGGTGCCTTCTCCGGCAACGGGTTGTTTAACGAAGGCCTGGCCGGGGCATAACTTGTATTTATTCCCCAGGGTAAGACTGGTATTTATACGAAAGAAACTATCTGTTACTGCTTCGAGGTTTTCTTTGCGGATAACCAGTCCCACGGAGGCGGCGTTGAACAGTATACGCCGGTCCTGTTCATAGAGCACATCCAGCTGGAAAAGCTCTATGCGGCTGTCGAACTGCGTGGGGCCTTTTAACCGGGGGCGCCGGGTTTCAGCGGCGGAGGGATATAGACGCTTAATGTCTGTTGCTTCCCTGGGTGTGGGAAGCGGTATCGCCGGCTGTCCGGGTTTCTCAAACACGTCGTCGGGATGCAGACTTTTTATCTGATCCAACTGCTCCAACTGTAGCTGCTGTAACTGCTGTTCCTGTTGTGCCGCTGCTTCCACCTGTTTGCTTTCCTGCACGGATAGTTTGGCTGCCGCCTCCTGCCATTGCTTTATGGCATCCAATTGCTGCTGCTGGTAAGGTTGCTCCTTTATATGCCTGAGCTTCTCGAGTTCCCTTTGAATGGTTGATTGCGTGTTTGTTTTGAAGTTGTTGCTTTTGGCTTTAAAGTCATACATCATCTTCTCCACTTTGGCAGCCGCGGAATCTGTTTGTGCAGTGCAAACGGTTACCGTCAGCATGCACCACAGTAAAATTAAAGTGCGCTTCATGCTAGTGAGGTCGGGTGTGAAGATTGAGTAAGGGAAGATCCATTACTATACCCAGACTCAGGCGATAAGAGTCATAATTTCTGTAATTATCCTTATCCTCGATTGCTCTTAGCTGGGGCCCATATTGGGCGCCACCATAAAGAGATAAAGGAGTATTGGGAAATCCGTAAACAAAGTACAGGCCGGGAGCCAGTATATTTTTGAAGCTGAATTCCGGGAGCATGTCGGTAGCCTTACTGCTGTCTAACCTTAACCTTGTTACCGCGCCTATGTCTATAATAGAAAGGAATAATCCTAATGAGCCTTCATTGCGGCTTCCCCAGGAAAGACTAAGCCCAACAGGAGCTGTAAAGCCTGTACTGAATGAATTGCCTTTTTCCGGTGTTATTTCATAGGAGCCTAAAAGCCCGGGATAGCTGTTCAGTGAAAAATTATACCTGGCTTTCCGTTTGATAGCGTAGCTGCCCGCGGGCAATACAAATGCTTCTATGGCTGTTTCCACATCTCCGGCATCTTTTGCTTCGGCCATGTCATTTACAAAATGAATGAGCGATACTACGTGTGAGTTCAGCTGGGGATTTGTTTGTTGCGGTATGGAGGCCAGTCCCCGGCGGATAGCGGCTTCCATGTTTTGCTGTGCAGCATCCAGGTTTTTCCTGGCACTGTTATCTGTAAAGTAACCAAACAATGCAGTTACATAATTATTGATACTGGCAATAATAACGTCCTTTTCGGAAGGGAGTATCAGCGGGATTTCCGGCTTCCCGGCTGTTCCTTCAATTTTCAGGTTGGCCATCTGCGTATTGAGGTGGTCGATCGAAGATTTGATGTTTGTATTGGCATAATAGGAAACAACGAGTTCCTGGGAAGTCTTTATTCGAGCTGATCAGCGCAATTACCCTTTTCAGACTGTCGTTTCGCACAATAGTCTTCACTGCAGATCCCTGCTCACATACCGCGATAAACTCGTTCAGCGGATCATTCAGCGCCGTTCCGCTATAGTTTACACGGTAGTAAAGTTTTATTTTATTCAGTTCTGATGCAACAATGATGAGCGATTCCCTGAGCTTCTCCCTGGCAGGAATACTTTTTACATGCTTGCCGGTTGATACGCCGGTGGTATCTTTAAAACAGCGGACTACTTCCGACCAGTGGGCAGCAGCGGGGCTGTAAGCGCTATTGGATAAGCTTTGCGCCAGTGTATTGACCCCCGATACCTTATTCCTGCTCACCAATGGGGCGGTAACTTCCAATGCCTTCAGCAAGGCAGTGGTATACTTTTTCTGTTGAATGTCGTACACCACTTCATTGGTGGTATTCGCAACGGAAAAATAAGGATACATTAAATGGTATAACTGTAACTCCGAACGGTCTGATTTTACAAAGTCCAGCAGTGTATCAGCAGCATGCGTAGCATCTTCGGAAAAATCAATGATACTCTTTACAAAATTATATATTGTATCAGCTCCCGGTTTTTGACCTGCTTTACTTGCTTTACGCAATTCTGTAGCGTTATTGAAAACTTTTTCAGCATTCTGTACAGTGCGTGTAACTATCTCCCTGATAAATTCGATGTTGGTGGCGTTGATACCTGCATTAACTATCTTCTTGTTATAGGATTCGCTGAAAGTAATGGTCTGTTTATCGCTGTTAAGGAATTTTATGTTGTAATATTTCAGATCCTGCTGGTAAATAAACCCGGCATATAATGAATAGAATATACTTTCCTGGGCATAGGTGGTCAGGAACTCTGTGCCGGCAAATCTTTTTTCGCCATTGTCTACCACCACCAGGCTTCGTGCCAATAACCCGGTAAGACTAACGCCATTGGCTATATTAAATTGAACAGGTTGGTTAACATTTCCTTTCCACCGGTTAATATTCCGGCTGCTTTCAAGAATAGTAAAGTAATCTACCGGTGTTTTTACTTTAGAAATTTGCGGGATCAGCTGCAGCGCTTCAAAAGCAAAATCAAGATCGGGATATTGCAGCAGCAAACGTTCTACCCGCGGCGTATTGCGCAGGTTGCCTGCATTGTCAAGTATATGACTGAGGTCATCTTCAATATATTGTTTTATTTCATTGGGGAAATTTGTCACCTGGTCGGCCTTAAAGCCTAACAGGTAATTGCTTGTTTTCGGAAGCAGTATTTTAAGGTCTGTCAGAGGATCATTGGGATCGGGATTCCGGAGCCATTGCTTTACACGGTCAATGGCATACGTGGTTAATTCTTCTTTCAGCCGCTTTGCTATAAATCGTCCCAGGCCATCAATGATGGTTTCAAAACCAAGATTGCCACCCAGGAAAGGAATGCTTTTCTGAATATCGGCAGCTGCATTGGCGGAGGCATTTATATCAATCTTCCCTTTTTGAAGGGAGTTATATTTCACAATAAACTTCCCGATAACGGTATCAACCAGTTTATTTTTACTGTAAGCAGTTTTAACAGCTGCCAGCTCCATTAAATCGATATTGGTTCTCTGCTCATTTACAGAGCTCACTATTTTCTCAAGTTTATCTGAGAGCTCTGAGATCTGGTGTGTATCCTTATCGTTGGAAGATATATAACTGTCGAAGTTCCTTTTCGCCACTGTCAGCGAATCATGCGACTTTTTCAACCTGTTTTTGGCCGCATCGAATCCCGTAGCGGAGATATCTGGCAATTCACTGTCCTGCAGATACGATTTAAAAATAGCCAGCACCTGTGTCCTGTCCCGGCTGATCTCATCTTCCCGTTGTGCGGGTTCAATGGCGTTGTAATTTTTCTTCAGCAGATCCGTAAGCACTGCCGCGTGCCCGGCCACCGGCGCATCTTTTTGTGCGTAGGTAAAAAGAGGGAACAGCACCATCAGCAGTGCCGGCAGAAAGAAATAATATTTCATACGTAAGGGTTGATATAAAAGCTATAGTTCAGGGTAAAACGAATCAGTTAAATTGAGTAATCTCCCCGGTCAGGCCTTTGCCCGCGGAGATAATGAAAACAGGGAAAATATGTTTCTTAAAATATTCATTACAAAATACGTAAAAGGACTGCATTACAGTATAGGTTGATACATCAATCATGGGGGCAGACGGTGCTCTCTCCGACAGTTATCTGTTTTTAACCGCTGCATTCAGCGCGCTGTCTAAAAATATAAAAAAATCAATCATAATGCAATTAAATCTTTTCGCTGCAGACATCACAACAAATCAGTTTTTTACTACTTTTAGCCGCTAATCAACCAATTACTGCCCGGGAGGCAGGTCTCGGAACATGCAAGAAAATTTGAATACGGAGCGGCAATGGCTGGAGCGGTTAGCCGGGGGAGAGGAGTCGGCGTTCAGGCTTTTGTTTGACCGTTATCACCCTTTTATTTATTCTTTCGCACTCAGGATGACAGCCTCCGACACGATCGCCAAAGATGTGGTACAGGACGTGCTGATCAGGATCTGGATAAACCGCCGGTCGCTGCATAGCATCGATAACCTGTCTGCCTATATCAACAGGATGACCCGCAACCAGGTGCTTAACGGGATGAAGCGGCGGGCGCATGAGGAGAGCCTTATCAGGGAGCTGTATCCCTCCCGGGAAAGCCATAACCCTACCGAAGAAGCGGCGCTGGGCAAAGAGCTGGAACAACTGTTGTACAAGGCCGTAGCTCAGTTACCGGCACAGCAACAGAAAGTATATCGCATGAGCCGTATAGAAGGGCTTAAACACGACGATATCGCTCAACGGTTAAACATCTCCAGGGAAACTGTCAAAAAGCATATGATGGCCGCACTCAGGTCAGTAAAACAATACCTGCTGGAAAACGGTAATGCCATTGGCCTGCTGGCGATCTGCCTGCTGGAAGCCCGCCGCTGAATATTTTTTTTTACTCAACTACCCCTCTTTTCTCTCCCGGTTGTCAGTAGTGTAAATAGGACCACTTTATCTTACAAACCACCAATATGCAAAGAGCAAGATGGAAATATTTGCTGCACCGGTCTTATGAGCAGACCGCCTCCCCGGAAGAACAGGCGGAGTTAATGGCTGCTTTAAGGGAAGGCGGACCGGATGAAGCAATACTGGATGAACTAATAGCCAGACACCGCACTGATGTTGCATTGCCCGGTACAGAGGCAGATGCGCTTTATCATCAGATCCTGGCGCAGCTGCCAGCCGCGGAACCGGTAAGGCAATTGCCTTACCGCAAATGGTGGTGGGTGGCGGCAGTGGCGGCTGGCCTGTTATTCCCCGGTGGCGCCGCTTATTTTATGAACCATCAAAAACGGCCGTCATCACAGTATGCCATAAAAGCGGATGTACCTCCGGGTACCAATAGGGCGGTGCTTACGCTGGCAGATGGTACACAGGTAGCGCTTGACAGCAGCGGCAGGCAGGTGATACAACAGGGAAATACCGCCGTAAGGCAGCAGAACGGAGAGCTGCGGTATGAGGTAAAAAACGGCAGCAGTGAAGTGAGTTATAATGTACTTACTACTCCACGTGGGGGACAGTTCAGGTTAGTGCTTCCGGATAATTCTGCAGTATGGCTGAATGCTGCTTCCTCTATCCGTTATCCTACCGCCTTTGCCGGTAAAGAGCGTTTGGTAACCGTTACCGGAGAAGCCTACTTTGAAGTGGCGCCGGTGCCAGGGCAACCATTCCGTGTAAGCCTGCCGGCAGGCGTTTCTGTAGAAGTACTGGGAACGCACTTTAACGTGAATGCTTATACGGAGGAAAACAGTATCAGGGCTACGCTTATCAGCGGGAAGGTGCAGGTGCTGAGAGGCAATGATAAAATATTGCTGCAGCCGGGGCAGCAGGTGCAGGCAGATCCCCGTGCAGCAGGTATAGTGGTAACTCCGCTGTTACCTGCGGGAGTGTCGCAGGTAACAGCGTGGAAGAATGGCATTTTTGATTTTGAGAAGATGGACCTGGAGCAGGTACTGCAACAGGTAGCACGCTGGTATGATGTGGAGGTGATCTACAAAGGGCCCGTGCCACACCGCCTCTTTGGAGGACAGCTATCGAGAAGTCTACGTCTCTCCGATATTGTAGAGGTAATGCGCATGATGAAAGTAAATGTACACATAGAAGAAGGAAAACGGCTGGTGGTACAGTCGCTATAACAACAACCAATACAGACGAAAGCCGCCCCGGGGGCAACCGGAGCGGCAGGTAGCCTGGTTATTTAAATAGCAAAGTCTGGGTAAGACTCATTATTAATCAACCATTAACTATTGCAAAAGTATGCAAATTTATGCGCTTTGTAAGGGCCATCCCATGCCTGGCCCTTCGGGAAGTTCCAAAAAATCAACCAGTGGAACCACAACCAGTTTCCTGGCTAAAATCATCCGGGTTATGCGATTCACCGCTTATCTCCTGTTAGTTTGCTGTTTGCACGTATCCGCCAAAGTGGTATCGCAAACAATGACGCTGAATGCTAATAACATTCCTTTGAACCAGGTTTTTTCAGAGATCCGGAAACAAACCGGCTACCTCGTTTTCTACGACCTGGAGCTGATCAAAGCTACCCCGCCGGTATCTGTGGCGGTGAAAGATATCCCGTTGGAAGCCTTTCTCACGGGGGTGTTGAAAGACCGCCCACTGGTATACACCATCCGGGATAAGAATATTATTGTCCGGGAGAAGGAAACAATACCGGCAGCCGCTCCGGAGCAGGGCCCCACTGTTGGGACCATCATTGCTTCCGATGGCACGCCATTGCCCGGCGCCAACATCCGGGTGAAAGGAACCTCAGATTATGTAAGCACCGATGCCTCGGGTAAGTTCTCCATAAAAGCCGGACCCGGCGAAACATTGCTGATCACCTTTATCGGGTTCCAGTCGAGGGAGGTGATAGTGCCGCCTGCAGGAGCCTTGATGCGCATTGTGCTGGAAGCTTCCGTAAGCGCGCTCGATGAAAAAGTAGTACAGGCCTATGGCTTCACCTCCAAACGTATGGCTACCGGCAACATCGACAGGGTAACGGGTAAAGAACTGAACCAGGCGCCGGTATCCAATGTACTGGCGGCATTACAGGGCAGAACGCCAGGCGTGGTCATTACACAAACCACGGGCGTGCCCGGCGCAGGCTTTAAAGTGGAGATCCGGGGCCGTACTCAGGTAGACAGATACAACAGCGCCAGCAATGAGCCCCTTTTTATACTGGACGGAATTCCGCTGGCGGCAAATAACGCCAACATCAACCTGCTGCAATCTGCTATCTCCGCATACAGCAGTACCGGCCTTAGTCCCATCAACAGTATCAATATGTCGGATATTGAAAGTATAGAGATATTGAAAGATGCAGACGCCACTGCTATTTACGGCAGCCGCGGGGCAAATGGCGTGGTGCTCATTACTACCCGCCGGGGCAGGGCAGGCGCCACCCGTTTTAATATCAATGTTACTTCCGGTGGCAGCCGGGCAAAGCTGCCAAACCTTCTCAGCACAAAAGACTATGTGGCCATGCGCAACGAAGCATTCGCCAACGATAACAAGGTTAAAACCGTTTCAAATGCATACGATCTGCTGGTATGGGATACCACGCGTGATAACAACCTGCCCAGGCAACTGATTGGAGGTACTGCCACCACTACCAACGCCCAGGCTTCTGTTTCCGGTGGTTCTGAACTGGTGCAATACCTTGCAGGCGGAGGCTATTACAGGGAAACAGATGTTTATCCCGGCAAGTTCCCTAATACCAGGGCTTCAGGGCAGTTAAGCGTGAACACCCGTTCCGCTGACCGTAAATTCAATGGCGCCTTCCGCGCAAATTATTCTTCCAGTAAAAACACCACCAGCAGCAGGGACCTGGCAGGTTCTGTTACCCTGCCGCCCAATTATGCGCTTTATGATTCGGCCGGGGGACTGATGTGGAATGAAAAAGGCATCACTATGGATAACCCGCTCGCCTATATGCTGCAGAAATATACTGCTACCACAGAAAGCCTGATGGCCGATGCGCTGGTGTCTTACCTCGTGGCACCGGGACTTACCATCCGCAGTAGTATCGGCTATAACAACATGACGGTGAATGAACTGAGCCTGGTACCTAAAACCGCGCAGAATCCCCAAACACAGGACCTCACAGGGAGGGCCAGCTTTGGCAATAACAGTTTTAAAAGCTGGATAGTGGAACCGCAGGCGGAATACGCCACAACTTTTGGGAAAAGCCGGCTGGATATCCTTGCAGGGGCCACTTACCAGAGCCAGCAGAACAATGGCTACAGCTTTACCGTGAAAGGATATACCAGCGATGAATTCCTGGGATCAATGGTGGGTATACCTGCCAATGCTTTTATAAGTCCCTCCAGCATTTCAAGTGAATATAAATACCAGGCATTCTTTGGCCGTGTTAATTATAATTATGATGATAAATATATCCTGAATTTTTCCGGCAGGAGAGATGGCTCCAGCCGTTTTGGGCCTAATTACCGCTTTTCCAGTTTTGGTGCTGTGGGCGGTGCATGGCTCATTTCCAGTGAACCATTCATGCAGGCACTCCCGGTAGTCAGCTTTGCTAAATTGCGCGCCAGTTATGGTATCACCGGTAACGATAAGATCGGTGATTATAAATACCTGGATGCTTATACTTCCTATGTCTTTTATCCCACGTATGGCAATCAAACTGCTTTTACTCCTTCCGCCTTATTTAAGCCTGACCTGCACTGGGAAAAGAACCTCAAACTGGAAGTAGCACTGGAAACCGGTTTTCTGAAAGACAGGTTCCTGTTCTCTGCCGCCTGGTACCGTAACCGCTCCAGCGATCCGCTGGTACAATATCCATTGCCGGGTATCACCGGGTTCAGTACTATTACTGCCAATCTTGCCGGCGTGCTGGTACAGAACAAGGGATTTGAATTCACGTTTACCAGCAATAATATCCGCACCAAAAACTTTGAATGGGTTACTCATTTCAATCTTACTGTTCCTGATAATAAATTGCTGCGTTTCGATGGACTGGACCAAACCTCCTATGCTTCATCTTACCAGATAGGCAGATCACTGAACCTGGTGTACATTGCCAAATACACCGGCATTGACCCAAACACCGGTTTGTATACTGTTGAAGATCTTAACAAGAACGGTACCTTCCAGGTTACTGCCAACACCTCCGGTGGTGATCTGCAACCGGTGTTTGACACGGATCCGCAATACTATGGCGGTATGACCAACACCATCCGTTTTAAACGCATCACGCTCGACTTCCTTTTACAGTTTACCAAACAGATGGGTGTAAACTGGATGTCGTATATGACTTCCGGGTTTACGAATGTACCTGCCGGTGGTATGCAGAACCTTCCCTATGCAGCGATGGATACCTGGAAACACCCGGGCGATGATGCTGCTTTCCAGAAACTGATAACGGCCAACAGTGGGGCGTCTAACTCCCTTTCCGGTTGGAACGCCGCCTACTATTCTGATCTCCGTTATGGCAATGCGTCTTTCCTGCGACTAAAAAATATTTCTCTTTCCTATGAGCTGCCCTCAGCATGGCTGAAGAAGGCAAAGATCAGCAGTTTAAGGGTATACGGTCTTGCCCAGAACCTGCTTACCTGGACGCCCATGAAGGTAGTAGATCCTGAAACGGCATGGCTGAACAGGCTGCCGCCCTTACGTACCATCACTGCGGGTGTGCAGGTAGGTTTCTAATTATTTTAACAGCGAATAACATGAACATGAATTCTTCCTATAAATTTTTACTGGCCGCACTGATGTTGGGAGCTTCCTGCAATAAATTTGTAGACGTAGCGCTTCCGAACAGCCAGATAAGTACAGCTGCCGCTTTTGCAGATGATGAAAAAGCGAACTCCTCGATGCGTGGTATTTACGCCAGCACCCAGAATGTATGGGGCAACGGCCCTTTCAGTGGCGTGCTCTCTTCGTGCCTGGGGCTTGCCTCCGATGAACTGAGATCCGTTTCCTATAACGACGATAACCAGGCATTCGCAGATAATAATCTCACCGCTGCTTCCAGTGGCGTAAGCACCATCTGGTCAGGTTTGTATAACACGCTGTACCAGGTAAATGTATTGCTGGAAAATGTAAAAGCAGCACCCGGTGTAAGCGCCCCGGTGAAACAGCAGTTGCTTGGAGAGGCACATTTCCTCCGTGCTTATTGTTATTTCTACCTGGTGAATTCATTTGGTGATGTGCCTATGCCGGTAACTTCCGACTACCGCGTGAATGCGTTGCTGCCACGCACTTCGGCCGACAAGGTATACGAGCTTATACTGAGCGACCTGGCCTATGCACAGGAGAATGCAGGCGCGGCATATATAGATGCAGGTAAACGGATCCGCGCCAACAAGTGGACCGCCACCGCTTTGATGGCCAGGGTACAGCTATACCGTAAAAACTGGGCGGAAGCTGAAAAGCAGGCTACGGCTGTAATAGGAGCGGGCCCTTATGCTATGGATTCACTGAATAATGTGTTCCTGCTTACATCAAAAGAAGCGATCTTCCAGTTTGCCAATGCAGGCACTAATAACTACACCATGGAAGGCAGCCGGATGACCGGCAATATCACTAATCCCAATTACCGTTTCACCACCTGGCTGAGGGCAGCATTTGAAACCGGGGATCAGCGGCTTACTGCATGGACGGTAAAAGCCTCCAACGGAGATACAGCTTATTATAAGTATAAAGCGGTGAACAACGGCACCACAGAAGCAGTAGTGATGTTCCGCCTGGCAGAGCAGTACCTGATACGCGCAGAAGCCAGGGCACAGCAGAACAACCTGGCTGGCGCTATTGCCGATATGGATGTAATACGTAAACGCGCAGGTATTTCCCTGGTGGCGGATATAAACCCGGGCATCGCGAAAGATGCGTTGTTACAAATGATCTATAAGGAAAGGATGACAGAGCTGTTTGGTGAACAGGGACACCGCTGGTTTGATGTGAAACGCACCGGCCAGGCGGATGTTTTGTATAGCGCCCGGAAAACGCGGTGGCGTAAAGAGGCTATTCTGCTGCCCATTCCTTTGAGCGACAGGCAAAAGAATCCGAATCTTACACAGAACGAAGGTTATGAGTAATCAAATAAAAAAACATCTCATGAAAAATATTCTAAGCGCTTTAGTATTATTCCCCGGTTTTGCAATGGCCCAGCAACACGCCTTTCACCTGAAAGGAGAAGTGAAGGAATGGAAAGGAAGAGATACTGTACTTATCCATTATTTAATAGATAATAAACAAATGGTGGATTCTACGGTGGCAATAAATGGACGGTTTGAATTTAAAGGACATATCATCCAGCCGGCATTAACATATATTTCCCTGCAAAAGCCCATTAAACCAACAGAGATCCGCGATAACTACCGCTTCTACCTGGAAGAGGGTAATATAGTACTTCGTGCAAGAGATTCGCTTCGCAACAGCGTCATCACTTCCGGGAAAGTGAATGCCGACTACCGGGAGCTGGAAACGGTGATCGCACCTTTGCTCAAACGCCTGATAGCCATCAGGTCAGAAGCAATGGCCACCCCGCCGGAGCAACGTAAAACGCCTGCATTTGCAGCGCTCGAAAAGGAGTACCGTGCCTGCATGGATTCCATGGAAGCCGTACGTATCCGGTTTGTTAAGGCGCATCCGTCTTCATTTATTTCCCTTGAAGCACTGAATATGATAGCCGGTAGCACTATGCAGTTCCAGAAAACGGCGCCGCTGTTTGAGAAGCTGTCGCCCTCAGTGAAACAAACGCCATTGGGAAAAGATTTTGCCAGCCGGCTGGAAACGGCAAAAAAAACACTTACCGGCGTAGTAATGCCTTCTTTTACATCGCTGGATACCGCGCGTAAAGAAGTGCATCTGAAAGAAGTGGTGCAGCAGGCGAAAGTAACGCTGGTCGATTTCTGGGCCAGCTGGTGCTCGCCCTGCCGCGCCGAAAACCCTAATGTGGTGAAAGCATTTAACGCCTTCCATGAAAAAGGCTTTGATATTATCAGCGTATCACTGGATGATAATGCCGATCGCTGGAAAGCCGCTATCATCAAAGATGGCATGCCCTGGCATCATGTTTCCGGTTTACAAAAATGGGATGAACCGGTAGCAAAGTTTTTTGGTATACAGGGGATTCCGGATAATTTCCTGCTCGATGAACAGGGAAGGATCATTGCACGTGGATTGAAAGGAGCGGAGCTGTATAATAAAATTGAAGAACTGCTGGCAAAGAAGTAGGATTTTTTAAGAGAAGAGG
Source organism: Chitinophaga sp. OAE865 (assembly GCF_040546735.1). Taxonomy (NCBI): domain Bacteria; kingdom Pseudomonadati; phylum Bacteroidota; class Chitinophagia; order Chitinophagales; family Chitinophagaceae; genus Chitinophaga; species Chitinophaga sp. OAE865. The sequence continues at coordinate 4,029,469 of NZ_JBEPOF010000001.1, forward strand.
GTGTACCGGAAATGGTACACCCTTTTTTAACTACGTATATACAATACGTTACCCCTCCCTACATTTATAATATGAACGATGTAGTTAACTCTTTTCAAGTAGCTTTTTTACACAAACGTGTTATTGAAGCTGAGTGTCTTGTGGCAAATTAGAGTCGTTTAAGTGGAAACCCACTATTTTTTGTTTGTCCTTATTACATCTATTCGAGATTTTTCAAATGCTGTACCATGAAATATTTGCTGTTAATGCTTTTTTCATCAAATACCATCACCCACGCCTATGCCCTCCAGGCCTGCCTTCGGCATGCCCGCCCCGCGGCATACCCTCCCGTCCGCCAAAACCACCATTCCCACGCGGTCTGTTCTGAAAAGCCGGATGCTCCCCGTGAACATTCTGCTGCATGGCTATTGGCCGGTGTGCCTGTTGAACAGAAGGTGTTGCATGGGATACCTGGTTGTTCTGTATTGTCCTGTTGGCACCATTGTTATTAAAATGTTGCGCCGCAGGATTATACGCCGCAGGCCTGCCATGATTCACTGCCGCCAGCTGATTCCTGTCCCTGCTCATCATCTGTTGATGGCTGGTTTGCATGGCTGTTGCCTGCTGATGATGTTCGTGCATGGCTAATAATTCCTGCTGGTTAGGTCGTGCATTAACGCCACCGGCGCCGTTAAAACTGCTGCGGTTAGTTACCCTGGTGTTATTAACAACGGTGTTGTTAACGTAGGTGTTATGGACAATGGTGGTGTTCACATTATTAACAGCGGAGTTATATTGGAATCTGCCGCCACTCCATCTGCCGCCCACGTATCCGGAGCCGCTATAACCATAGCCATAGTTGATGCCTCCGTAAAACCCGATATGAGGGCCCCAGTAACCGGGATGAAAGCCGTATACACCTCCTTCAAAGCCCCAATAGGCGGGCGTCCATAAAAAGCCCACCTGTGGTGGCCGTACCCATACGCCCGGTACCCAGTAATAGCCGTTGGGGCCATAGGCCCAGTAGCCTGGTGTCCAGATATATCCATCTGCCGGGCAAGGCGGTTGGGTATAAACGGGTAATGGAGGAGGTGCGCTATGTACGGAGATGCCCACGCTTAAACTAACCTGGGCATATGTGGTGGTCGAGGTTAAGAATGTGATGATAAGGCCGGCCAAACAAAATTTTCCTATCGCTTTCATATATTTATGGTTTTTCCTTTTTGTTTGACCTTAAAACAGATAGAAAGGTTTAAAACAGGGAAGAAGCTGTTTTGTTAAACCGTGACCGGTTATATTGGAAAGGAACAGGAGATATAAAATTGTACTCCCCATATCATCCGCAACATTGCCGCACTCCCCATCATTGATCACCACCTGCAAAAGTCACCACATTTTTATCTAGCCTGAAAATAGCCGCCGGTAAAATCTTCCTCCCCAATGGCGGTATCCTCATTTTCAGGTGTCATTGTAACAGAGATAGCACCTTGTCCCCTGTAGCATACAACCCGGCTGATTTGTAAAAGGACGCTTTTACATAAGCGGAGCTGTGTGCCCCGTAAGGACAATACCTATCCCGGTTATGAAGCTGAAATGCAGGCTGCCTGCCCTGATCCACGTTGGAACAGGCGGCGTGCTGATTACCTAACTCAAATATGGCACACGTATGTGTTTTACCAATCTTGACTACACCTTCCGCGCACGGAAACCACACCGCAGAAGTAAAAGTGGTATCATCCTTTTCGTACTTGTATTTTTTGCTATGCTGTCTGCAAAAGCAGCAGTGGTGGATACGCTGATCACAGGGCATGTACTGGACCCGGAAAATAAACCGCTGCCTGGTGCTTCGGTTTCTATAAAAAGTACACCCACTAAAGGAGTGAAAACGGCGGTAGATGGTAGTTACAGCATCTCCGCCGCTGCTACGGATATACTGGTAGTTTCTTTTATCGGCTACGGCCGCCAGGAAGTGCCGGTGAATGGCCGCCGGGAAATAGAGATCGTTTTGCAGAGCCAGTCTACCAGCCTGGAAAGCGTTGTGGTGGTAGGTTACGGCACACAGAAAAAAGGAGAAGTTACAGGCGCCATTTCATCGGTGAATGAAAACGACCTGAAAGACCAGGCAGCAGCAAGCTTGCAGCAATCACTGCAGGGAAAATCTGCCGGGATCCAGATAACGCAGAATTCCGGCTCTCCCGGGAAAAATGCAACGGTAAGGGTACGCGGACTTACCTCTATCAATAATTCAGATGTGCTTTATGTGGTGGACGGCGTTCCGCTTACGGCCAACGGCATCAATGCTATTGATCCATCCAGCATCGCATCTGTACAAATATTAAAAGATGCTTCCTCCCAGGCAATTTATGGATCAAGAGGCGCAAACGGCGTGGTGTTGATTGAAACGAAAAAAGGCAATAGGAACGCATCGCATATTTATGTAGACGCTTATGCCGGCGTACAGCAGGCGAGAAAAAAACTGGACATGCTGAACGGGCAGGACTTTATCATGCTGAATTCCGAAGCATTTAAAAATGCAGGCCAAACTTCACCATGGACAAATCCATCACAATATACCATAAACACCGACTGGCAGGATGCCATGTTCCGGTCGGCCCCCGTGCAAAGCTACAACCTGGCTTTTGCAGGCGGCAGCGATAAGCTCACCTATCGCCTCAGTGGAAATTATTTCGACCAGGACGGCATCATCATCGGGTCTTCGTATAAAAGAAGCAGCTTCTCGCTGAACACTACTTTTAAGCCCAATAAATATATTGAAGCAGGAGAGAACCTGTCCATCGCCAAAAGTAAGCAATACCTGGTGGGTGAAGGCGCTACCAGCCGGGTAGACCTGCTCTCGGCCATCAGCATGGACCCTACGGTGCCGCTGAAAAATGAACAGGGGAACTATGTGCCTTCAAGGTTCTCTGATATCATGAACCCATTGGCAAGTATTGAGTACATCTCTATGAACCATCCGTTGAATACCTGGTCGGTGGTGGGAAGCACTTACCTGCTGCTGAAACCTGTTAAAGGGCTTTCACTTAAATCCAACCTGGGTATCGATCTCAGCTTTTCAGACGATAAGGCTTTTACGCCTACCTACTATGTATCGGCAGCGCAGAATAATCCCATCACCAGTCTTTCCCAAACAAAGGCAACAGGCCTGAGCTGGACATGGGACAATACCGCTACCTATGAAACGACGATCGCAGAAGATCATGAACTGAAAGTACTGGCAGGGATCTCTGCACAGCAGTACAGTTACGAATTTATCAGGGGCAGCAACCAGGGCCAGCCTGGGAACGATTCCTACCTGCAATACCTCGATGCCGGTACATCCAATCCAACAGTAGGTGGTACGCTTGTTCGCTGGAGTTTGTTATCTTATTTAGGAAGATTGAATTATAACTACAAACAGAAGTACTTCCTCACTGCTACTATCCGGCGCGATGGATCTTCTAAATTCGGCGCAAATAATAAGTATGGTAATTTTCCCTCCGCCTCGGTGGGATGGGCGCTGGGTAAGGAGAATTTCCTGAGCAACAGGGGCCAGCTCAGCGCGCTGATGCTCCGGGCCAGCTGGGGTATCGTAGGTAATCAATCCAGTGCAGGATACTACGATTTTTCATCTACCATTAATAACTATAACTACGCATTCGGTAACGGCGCTTTCCTCACCGCGGAACCGGCCGGATTAGGTAATCCCAACCTGAAATGGGAACAGGTGCGCCAATGGGACCTGGGCCTCGACTTTAAAGTATTTGAAGGCCTCACCGGAACTATCGACTACTACAACAAGAAAACCAATAACATGCTGCTGCGTATCCCTATCCTGTTTGAAAGCGGTTTCTCTACCGGCCCACTTACGAATGTAGCGGCGATGGCTAACTCGGGCTTCGAATTCCAGCTGGATTACAGCCACCACTTTAACAAAGACCTACGCATTAATATAGGCGCCAATTTATCTACCCTGCATAACGAAGTGCTGAGCCTGGAAAATGAAGGCGCACAAATATTCAACAGCCCGAATATGACCAGGGCCGGTCACCGCGTGGCGGAGTTCTACGGGTATGTGTTCGACGGTATTTTTCAGAACCAGGCAGAGATCAGCAATCATGCTGCTCAGCCCAATGCAGTGCCTGGAGACATCCGCTTTAAAGACCTGAATAATGATAAGGTAATTAATGATCTTGATCAAACCTTCCTGGGCTCGCCCATTCCCAATATCCAGTATGGATTTAATGTAGGCGCCAACTACAAAGGCTTTGATCTGAACCTGGCATTCTTTGGTGTGAGCGGCAACAAAATTTATCAGTCTTACAAATACAACACCAACGGTTTCTTTATTTCCAACTATAATATGGAACAGGAAACCCTGGGCAGATGGCATGGGGAAGGCACCAGCACTACTATCCCCAGGCTTACCGCCAACGACCGCAACTTTAATTCCAGGGCATCCAGCTATTACCTTACAAACGGCGCTTATTTGAGACTGCGCAATATCACCCTCGGGTATAATTTACCGGATAAATTAATGGAACGCTGGCATCTCAGTGGTATGCGCGTGTTTTTAACCGGGCAAAACCTGATAACGTTCACCCACTACGATGGCTACGATCCTGAAATAGGCATCACCTTCGGTGGAAATGCCGGCACCCTCAACCTGGGCCAGGACCAGGTAAATTACCCACAACCCAAAACTATCATGGCGGGTATCAATCTCACTTTATAATGACTACTGGTATGAAATATTTATTGTTACTGATCATTACAACAGCAGGTCTTGCAGGATGTTCCAAATTTTTGGAAGAAGATCCTACCGCACATCTTTCCACAGCTACTTATTACAAAACAGCAGCAGATGCCGAAGCAGCGGTAAATGCCGTGTATGCAGCTGCCAGGCCGCAAAACTTTTTCGCATTGGAAACCCGTATCGTAGTAGGCGATGTAATGTCTGATGATGCAGAGAAAGGGGGAGGAGGCGCTTCCGATGTAGCGGAAATACAGCAGCTGAAATTGTTTACCGCCAAGCCGGACAACAGCTATGTACAGGATGCATGGCAATATAATTATCATGGCGTATACCTTGCCAATGTAGTGCTGGATAAAGTACCGGCTATCGCGATGAACGCAGCGGATAAAGAAAATATCCTGGCGCAGGCGCGCTTCTGGCGTGCATATTTTTACCTGCAACTGGTGCAGCTGTTTGGCAATGTGCCGCTTGTTACAATGCCGCTGGCTACAGGTGAATATAACCAGCCACAGGTGCCGGAAGCACAGGTATGGGCACAGATTGAAAAGGATGCCGATAGCGCCATGCAGGTGCTGCCAAAGCAATCAGAGCTGACTGCTGATAAAAACGGTAAAGCCACCTCGGGTGCTGCAAAAGCTTTGCTGATGTACGCATATATGTGGCAGAAAAAGTGGACCGATGCCCAACGGCTCGGGGAAGAAATTATAAATTCAGGAGAGTATTCCCTGGCCCCTGATTATGCAAAAATATTTACTACGGCAGGTGAATTCGGAACAGGTTCCATTTTTGAAATCAATATGGCAAATATCCCCGGCAAGGGAGTGGGCTCCAACATCAATCTCTGGATTAATGCAAGAAACACATGGGGCTATGGTTTTGTAGTGCCATCGTCAGGCCTGGTGAAAACCTATGAGCGGGGCGATCCCAGGCTGAAAGCCACGGTGATTGCCAACAACGATGTACTGCCGGATGGTACTATTGCCAATACTACTTCCAGTCAGACAGGATACTATAATAAACGTTACTGGCTGCCGCCAAATGAGATTCCTTTCAATGCGGGTGGCAGCGTTGCCGATGGCCCTACCAATGAGCGGATCTTCCGTTTGGCTGTTGTAATGCTGTGGACGGCGGAAGCAGCCTTTCATAACGGGAATAAGGCGAGGGCCCTGGAGCTGGTGAACCTGGTACGGCAGCGGGCCCGTAAAAGTGGAGGAAATACCGATATGACGGTATTGCCAGACCTCACTACCATTACTCTTGATAATATTTATCATGAGATGCGCGTGGAATCTGCCCTGGGCGAGCACCTGCGCTTCAATGAACTGGTAAGAACAGGCAAGGCCGCAGCTACTTTGCCCGGCTATGTGGAAGGCACAAATAATCATCTGCCCATTCCCCTGCGTGAAATACAACTCAGTAACGGGCTGCTCAAACAGAATCAGGGATATTGATCCTTTTTGTTTTTAAGAAGAGAAATCATGCGTATAAAAAGATATAGTATTTTATGTTACCTCCTGCTGGTACTGTGCCGCGTTGCGGTGGCACAGTACCAGCCACTTCAGCTGGCCAGCGTGTTGCAGGATGATATGGTGATCCAGCAGAACAAACCTTTTAAAGTATGGGGCCGGGCCAATGCCGGCAGCATCGTGTCGGTTACCGGTAGCTGGAATAACCGCACCATACAGGTAAAAGCAGACAGCAGCCAGCATTTCATGGCAATACTGGATGTTCCTGCCGTGAAACCCGGTGATTTCAGCAGTTACCGGCTTACTGTCAGCAGCGGCGGAACCAGCCTCGTACTGGATCATCTTCTGATCGGTGAAGTTTGGTTATGCAGCGGGCAGAGTAACATGCAGTTTGCTATGAAGGAGGAATTGAACCATGAGCAGGAGATCCCGCTGGCAGCATTGCCCAACATCCGTTTATTTAACACCGGGTTAAATTTCAGTAATGAACCTGTTGATACTGTTAGTGGGAGATGGAAAATCTGTAGTCCCGCAGCAGTAAAGGAATTCAGCGCGGTGGCCTATTATTTTGGCAAAGAACTTTTTGAAAAATTACAGGTGCCGGTTGGCATCATATTCACCGGTATAGGAGCTTCCGGCGCGCAGGCATATGTGCCCCGCGATGTACTCGCTTCAGATCCGCTGCTGGATTCGGTATACCTGCAACCTTATCTACGGAGCCCAAAATCGGCCGAAAAGATCAATGCAGGATTTACCTTTGAAAAAGTGATGCGCCCATACCTGTTATACAACGCCATGATCCATCCGTTCAGGCATTTGTCTGTACGCGGTTTTTGCTGGTACCAGGGGGAAGCCAACCACATGGAGCGGAACAGCTATATCCATCTTACCCAAACGCTGATAAAAAGCTGGAGAAAGCAATTTGCGCAGGGGGAACTGCCTTTTTATTACGTGCAGATAGCCCCATTCTTCCATGATAAGGAAAATCCCGAACTGGCATTCGACGCCTTCTTCCGGGAGGCACAGGAAAAAGTTGCCACACTGAATAATACGGCCATGGTGCTAACCATGGATGTAGGCGAAGCGAAAGACCTGCATCCGAAGAATAAAAAGCCCATAGGGCACAGGTTGGCCTGTACAGCCCTGAACCGCGCTTATGGCCGGCTGCAGATCGACTACCAGGGCCCGGCCTTTCATCATGTAACCTTTGAAAAAGCCAAAGCAGTGGTGCACTTCGATCCCCGGAGCCTGGCCGGTGGCTTAAAAACAAATAACGGGCAGCCCCCGGCCTTTTTTATGCTGGCGGGCAGCGACCAGCGATTTTATCCCGCTGCTGCCGCTATTTCAGGAGAAACAGTGGTGCTTCACGCCGCCAGGGTAAAACACCCGGTGGCAGTGAGGTATGCTTTCTTCAACTACCCGGTCACCAACCTGGAAAACGGAAAAGGATTTCCGGCACTGCCTTTCAGAACGGATAACTGGGAGGAGAAGTAAAAGCAATTGTGTTTTATCAAAGAGAATACAGGTTTCCGGAGCAGGCGTTGTTGTGTAGGCCAATTACAGGACTAAAAAGTTCTTATGTAAAGTAAAATCAGGATTATCTGGGGTCCTGAGTGCATGCACTAAGCATTGGAAGAGTATCATGAGTGCGCACGACTGTATAGAGAGTGTATGGTGAGTGTATGGTGAGTACTACACATAGACAAGTCCTAAGTATCTGTGAAGTATGCGATAAATAACTGATCCCATAACGCAAGAGAGACCGTCCGGAATGGTGGTCTCTCTTGTACTATATAACAACCAGGGAAGTAATTGGTTGATTATTAATTAATAGCGATTGTGGGCTGATGATCTGTTTTGAAGTAACTTTATCCCCAAACCACCCAAATGATCTTTCACTTTAAATCAAAATTCCCGCAGCTGAGCGTCTTCTGGGACAAATACCTGGAATTCCAGACCCGCCTGGAGCTTCCGGCAAAATCAGTATTGCTGGAAGAAGGAAAGGTATCCCAAAACTATATCTTCATAGAAAAAGGCTGTGTCCGGCTGTTCTTTAATAATAACGGTATAGATAAAACCATACAATTCTTTTTTGAGAACGAGGGACTCAGCTCACTTGAAAGCTTTATCAATAACACCCCCAGCTTTTTTACCATTGAAACCATCGAGCCTTCGGTGGTGTACCTGCTTCCAAAGATGTATGTGAACCAGCTGATCGAGGAGCTGTCAAAGCAGCCCGACTTTCCCAAAATGATGATGCAGATGTTCATAATGCGGCAAACACATTATGTTGGTGAGCTGGTTTCATTTATACGCGATTCCCCTGAACAACGTTATAAAAACCTCCTCGCGCAGCGGCCGCATATTATCCGCCGGGTCCCCCAGCACTATATCGCCTCTTACCTGGGTGTTACAAAAGTGCACCTGAGCCGGATCAAAAGTAAGATCGCCAAAGGAAAGCCGCACTTCTGAAACTTGATAACATATGTTATCGCCGGTGAAATTTACGGCTGCTAATTTTGCCTTGTTAAAAATACAGGCAAATGAAATTACAAAGAACAATTTACCGGATTACCCTTGGTTTGTTTCATTGCACACCTGGCCCCGGGCGGATCCCTGCGCCGGTCGCTGGCCTTATTACTCATTTCTTACTTCATTTATCACAAATTACAACACTTAAAAGCTAACGCATGAAAGCAGCAGTAATGTACCCGCATAACGAAATACCACAGTACGTGGATATGCCGGAGCCAACAATACAGAACGATAACGAAATATTGGTCGCGGTAAAAGCCGTAGCGATCAAACATTTCGACAAAGGGCGGGCCACAGGAAAGCATTACTCCGCCAGTGCACCACAGGAGAACGGCCGTATTATTGGCGGCGATGGAGTATGCCTGCTGGATAACGGCGTCAGGGTATACGCGGTGGGTGCAGACGGTATGCTGGCGGAGAAAGCAGTGGTGGAAAAAGACCGTATCGTAAAAGTGCCGGATGGATTGAGCGATGCTGTAGCCGCTGCATTGCCCAATGCTGTTTTCGGCGCTGCAATGGCACTGAAGTTCAAAGCAGGGATTCAGCCGGGAGATGTAGTGCTGATCAATGGCGCAACAGGCTTTACAGGCCGTGTGGCCGTACAGATAGCCAAATATTATGGCGCAAAAAAAATAATCGTAACAGGAAGGAACCAGTCGTCGTTAGAAGAGTTGTTGTTACTCGGCGCTGATGAAATAATTTCCCTTAAACAGCACGACGAAGCATTTACCACTGCATTGAAACAAAGTCATAAGGCCACACCGGTGGATATTGTAATTGATTATTTATGGGGACATTCAGCGGAGATGATCCTCTCCTGCCTGAAAGGAGATGGCGCATGGACCAATTTCATCCGATTCGTTTCCGTAGGAAGTATGTCCGGCGATCTCATACAATTATCTTCCGCCATCCTGAGGAGCTTGAATATACAGCTCAGCGGCTCAGGGTTGGGCGCATGGACGAAAGGCCAGGTAAAAGAACTGCTTACAGTTATTTTACCGGAGATGTTTATGCTGGCTGCCGAAGGAAAGCTGACCGTTAAAACAGTGGAGATGGATATCCATCACATCGCGGAATTGTGGGAGGCAGATGTGGCAAACGGAGAGCGTATAGTGGTAACCATTTAGTATGTAAATTATGGGGGCATCAAAACAAAAGAAGAGGTGCATAGCCCCCGGGGTATAGAAACACTGATGTCCACTGGCCCGGAGGGAATGAGAAATGCTTTAAGAACCAACAACAGGTTCAGAAATATGCCAGGAAATATCTCCGAAGGAGATAAAAAATATTTCAGCGTCCCCATGAAAAATAAAATATCGAAGGAAGACCTCTCGATTAAAGTTCCTTCATTGAAAGTAGGCGATTTTGAAGGCAGTGATATGTCGTGGCTGCAGCAATAAGCAGTTACCTCACACTATCTTCCCATCTTTTCCAAACTCCTTGCGGATACCCGCCAGCACATCTTTCTGGCGGATGGTTTTATCGCCCCGTTTTAGTGCCATCAGGCAGCTGTAACGCACTACGTTGATAATGGTGCCGCCGGCCATTTCATATTTGAAGGCTACATCTTCCAGGTTCAGTTTATCTTCCAGTGCTACATGAGCTGGAAAGGACTGCTGCCAGATGCGCAATCGCTGCTCCGGTCCGGGCATGGAAAAATAGATCATAGATTGAAATCGTCGTGCAAACGCCTCGTCTATATTGGCTTTCAGATTGGTGGCCAGTATTACTACGCCGGGGAAATCCTCTACCCGTTGCAGCAGGTAAGCCACTTCCTGGTTGGCGTAACGGTCGTTGGAAGAGGACGTTTGCGTGCGCTTCCCAAACAACGCATCAGCTTCATCAAAAAATAAGATCCACTGCTGGTTAATTGCCCTGTCAAATACCTTCGACAGGTTCTTTTCCGTTTCACCAATAAATTTTGATACCACCAGCGATAAGTCGATGCGGTACACCTCCATGTTGAATGTTTTCCCCAGCAGGCAAGCGGTGAGCGACTTTCCCGTTCCCGGCGGACCATAGAACAGGCTGCGGAAGCCCGGTTTTATTTTATGGCTCATGCCCCAGTCGTGCAGGAGTGTAGTACCATGTTCTATCCATGTACGGATGTCTTCCACTTCCTCCATGGCATGTGGCTCCAGTACCAGGTCCTGCCAGCTGAGCCCTGTTTCAATACGTTTGGCAGGGAACTGCGTATTGTAATCCGGCCGGTAAGCCAGCCCCTGTGTAAACAGGCTGAGATACTCCTGCGAAAGGTTCAGGGCGCCGCTCAGCAGTGGTTCATCACTGGCTGGTGTAAGGTGCAGGATATGGTGTTTGCTGAAGAAATGATCGGGGCCGAAATACCGGGTCAGGTTAAACCGCTGCTGCAAACCATCTGTTGCCAACAGAAATGCAGCCGTTTCGCCGGTGGGCAGGAAGCCGCCATGCTGCTGCCCTTTAATGCCGCCAAATTCCGTGAAGCCCCTGTCGTACGTAGCATTCTTTACAAAAAAGATATCCAGCAGCTCCGGTCGTATATGTGGGATCAGCGCCAGCAGCACAATAACCCGTTCGGCAGGCGACATACTGTAGTGTTTAATGATCTGTGCATACACGGAAATATCCTCTGTAAGATCCGGTGCTGCCGGATATTCCACGGCTGTTTGCTGGAAGTATTGCTGCATGCGCGCTGCTGCCAGTAACCGGAACCACTCCAGTTCTTTTTCCAATGCAGCCGCATTGGCTGTTGTTAACTGTACGTCCATTCTGTATAAATTGTTTTTTCCATCCAGGGGGCTTTGATCATGCCAATGCCCCAGGGTAAGGTTTGAAGTATCAGGTCATACCCGCGCTCTTCTATCCGCAGCCACCAGTCGCCCTCTTTTTCCCAGAGCGCACCATCACGCTGCAGGAAGGCAGCGCGGAAGCCTTCCACGGAGGAATTGTTCATCTTCTCCCAACGCTGTATCACTACTTTCAGTAATTCCTCGCAGAGTTGCTTTTCTTCTGCCGTTAGCAGCATTTCCGCCGGTACAGGCTCCTCCAGCGGCAAGGCGCATAATATTTTGTTGAGCGCCAGTTCATGTTCTGTATGTTCCTCTTTCCCGGTAGCCATATATTGCAACAGGTGTACTGCACGATGTTGCGCCTCCCTGCTTACAAAGCCCTCATCGTTTACCAGGCCCACACGTTTAAAGCCATAGGGGATAAAGGGATGTAGTATGATGAGGCCGGCATTGCCGGTGTAAATAGTATCCAGGGGAGGTTTTTTAACTTTGGACCAGCTTTCCGGTTTCCGGGCAGGGGCTTCCGGTTCATTTACCACCGCTGCTGCCGTTTGCAGCCGGTCTTTTTCGTATAAGCTTTCCCGTAACAATGCCCGGTGCCGTTCTGTGTTAACGGATAGTTGTGCTTCCTGCTGCAATGCAGGCACCAGGTTACGTATATGCGTATAGGTGGGTACTGCCGTTTGCTGTGCGCTTTTAACCAGCCGGGTGATCAGTATTGTTGCAATGCCCGGCGCCGCTGTTTTTATAAAGTCAAGGAAACGGAGCGCATAACTGCGCGCATCATATACATGAATATGCGCTCCCAACAGCAGCAGGTGAAAACGCCGGAACACCTGTTGCAGCTGCATTTTCTCCTGGCTGCCGGGAAGCATTCCTTCCAGCAGCAGCTGCAGCTCCTGCAGTGCATCAGTCGCGTTGACGGTCCACCCGAGCGAAGTATCCTGCATAATGTCAGGAAAAGATGCCTCATCCAGGTGTTGCGCCATTTGTTCTATAAGCGCAGTATGTTGAAGTACTTTGCTGTAGAATACTTTTCTTTCCTGCCGGCTGCGCTGCTTGTAAAAGCGAACGGCCTTCCGCAGGTCTGTAATACCATCCTGGCTGCTGCCGCCGGCCGATTCCTGTAACAGCTGCAAGCTATCCTGTACGGCATATACATCCAGGCTTTGCCGGATATGGCTGTCGGGCGCCCCGGCGTAAAATGAGAATAACCCATATACCTGCAGTCTTGCTGCCAGCTGTTGACGGTAGTTGCTGAAGAGCTGCTGAAGTATACCCGGCGCCGCATTAAACAACAGTATCACTGCCGTCCTGATAATTTCATTGGTGGCTGATAAAGATAAAGACCCCAGTTTCTCCGGCAGCCGGTAACGGGTAAGGAACACTGTCAGCAATTGCCTGGCTTCTTCCAATATCTCCTGTTGCTGGTGTTCCGCGGTAATAGCGGTATAGCGTTGCATGCGTTGTAACAATGAGCGAAAAGCCACCGCCGGTTGATGGCGCCTGCCGCCGGCGTCGCCTGCAAATGTACTGCCGGCGCCAAAGAAGTTGCCGGGGGCCGGTACGCCGCCTGTTGTAAAAGTACCGCCGGTAGCAAATGAACTGCCGGTGGCAAACAGGTGATCTGCTGCAATGATTTTCTCCAGCCAGGGTTGCAGCAGTGCCTGTACCGGCTCAATATGCGGTTCCAGCTGAAGGAACAGCTCCTCCAGTTGCACAAATAATGATGGCGACAGGGTAATGCTGTCCTGTAGTGTTTTTATGTGCACTTCATGATATTCGTATAGCCATTGCAGTAATCGCGCGGCATAGGCGGCAGTGGTATTACCCGCAGCTGCCGGCAACTGGCCGCTGCTAAAGAATTGCTGTAGCCACTGGGTAACGGTTTGAGGCGATACCATTAGCTGTGCAGGCAAACGCTCCGTTCCCTGCACAGATGCGGCTGGAAAGGTCCATGCCTGCAGATCGCTGGCCAGCACGGTGTTCCCGGAAAGATGATTGATAACAGGCAGCAGCTGTTGCAACAGGAAACGGATCATCCGTGGCGCTGCCACAGGGGTTTCCGACCAGGCCGGCAGGAACAGGTGTTGCAGCAGTATTTCTTTATTGATCCTGCGGTAGCGGCCCGCAGCAAGCGATTGCCAGATGGCTTGCAGTATAAAATGTTCGGGGGGGATGGTGGTAATGGTAATAAACTGTTGTACGGCTATCAGCAATGTATATACGTTATCGTATACTTCTTCAGCGGCAGTGCTCATACCGCTTGTTTTCAGCAGCTGGAAAAATACTGCCGGCTTTACGCCGGTTACCAACCGCTGCATGGCCGCAGGCAGGGTGGCAGCATACTCCAGTATAGTAAGCGTTTGATCGGGATGCTGCACGGCCAGCTGTTCCAGTAAACTGTTCAGCGAGAAATGGGCATACGCTTTGCCCCACCACGATATACTGCCATAAGTGAGCAGGTGCAGGATCACGTCGCGGAGCAGCAGCCGTTTTATACCGGTGTCCGGGGCGAACGGCGTTGCTGCAATGGTGTCGTCTGCCCAGTTCTTTATCTCCATTAAATACCCGGTTTTTTCTACTTCAGCCGCATTTGTTTGCATCAGGCTGTTCCATCGGCCCGCAGCGGTCGGGTGCTGCAATACTGCCTGTAACATCTGTTTTAATGAAGCGGCAGAACGGTAGCCGGTATTCACAAACATCTGTTGTAATGATGCGGGCGTAATACCCGGCGCCCACCAGGGAATAGCGCCGTATAGCAGGTAGTAACGGAGCACGCTGATTTGTTCCCCGGTATCTGCCATTATTTTCTGGTAAGATGGATCACCGCCGGCAAGGAGTTTTCGTTCGTGGGTAACCGTTAGCTCGTCGTAAAGTGATTTGATATAACTGCCCAGACCTGTTTCAGGTATCGATGATTTATAGCGCCACCACGCTTCGTAAAACAGCGCCAGTATGGTTTCATAGGAAAGATTGAAATGCCGTGCCAGCTGAAAGAGGTTGCTGCGCACAAATTCCTTGCGATTAAAGTTGCTGCCCCGCTCCATAATGAGATAGGTGAGCATGAACAGCCATACCGCTTTTTCCAGTTCGCTGGTTTCCGTATGCAGTAATTGCTGTTGCTGTTGCAGCAGCAGTATTTCACGGCTGCCTGCAATAATAAACAACGCTTCTGCAGGCTCCAGTACTTCTACAACAGCTTGCAGTACGGTAACGGAAAACTGCCATACCATCCGCTCTCTTACACTGCGGCTTTGCCCGATACTGCGGATGAAATCCGCCAGCTTGCCGGGAGAGGACCTGGAGAGTTGCAGGATGATCTCTCCCGGTTGCGCGCGTTCGGCGGCAGTAGCCCACCAGGGCATTACGCCCTGCAACAGGAAAAAGGTCATCAGCTCCAGCTGCCGGTCGTCACCTTTGCGGATGGTAATATCCCCGTTAATGGTATGCTGCATGCCTGCATGCTGATGATGCAGCAGATCGGTGAGCATTTGTTGCATGGCGGCAAGGATCTTTGCAGGCAGCTCGGTTTCCATGTCTTTCACAGGGATGGTCCCGATGTTCAGTACCAGCCCGTCGATAGAAGCCATCATATCGGCCGGGATCAGTTGTTGCAGCAGCTCGTCCACGCCGTTGCTGATGCTTTGACGGAAAAGCATACTTACTTTGTCCTGCAATGCAAAAGCCTTTGGCCTGGAATCGTAGGTGATATCAAAACTGTATCGCCGGATGATGTGTGCTTCCATTATACGGTAACTACATAATGAGAGAATAACGGGTCCCTGATGATAAGCTCCATCAGGGCGTTGGCCGCAGAAGGCTTATCGGCTTCGCCGCGCATGGCTTTGAGCCAGTTAAAATAACGCAGCTCGAATTCCTGCATTGCGGCAATGCCTATCCAGCGGAAATACATACGGAACTGCACGGGCGTATGCTCACGGAACACTGCCTCGGTAAAGCTCCTGAATTCCTGGTGCTGGAAACGGGCCGGCCAGGAGGGAAGCACGATGCTCATGCCAAATCTGAAGAACTCTTCCTGCAGCATTTGAGAGGCCCCGTGTTTTACATATTTTACTACATGCACCTGGCGCGGTTGCCCTTCTTTCATTTGCCGGATCAGCAGCAGCAGGTCCAGCATTGTTTTTTCGACGGCAGCTTTTGAGGAAGGAGCCGTGAAATGGGCTGCTGTCAGCAACTCTGGTGTATCGCCGGGATAGAAGTAAATATTATACTGCTGTTGCAGCTGTTGCCAGCTGCCATATGCATCTTTTTCATTCAACGCGGCAACCAGCGACGCTATATTGTTCAATCGCGCTTCCCGCTCATCAAGCGTGAGCCATTGTGCATGCTGTAACAGTAGTTTATTCCCCCTGTCGCAGATGCGGAAACCAAAAGCCTTATCTGCATAAGCAGGCTTCAGCAACAGGTGCTCCAGCAGGTAACATCCTTCGGATGCCGTGCTGATCTGCTTCAGCTGGCGGATCATTTCTTTCTGCGCCTGCGTGGCTTCCCCATAGGTCTTTTCCCGGCTTACCACCTGCCACAAGGCATGTGCGGTGTGCCGGTATACTACCAGGTAAACGTCGTCTTCTCCATCGTAAACAATGCGGTAGTTAGCCGGATCCAGCCCGTACCGGAGCAGGGATACCGACTGCCGCCCGTAGTCATATTGTTTGCCGGTGATAATTCCCCCCGATGCGCTTTCTGCAATATTTACTTTGATCAGCTCATCTTTCACTTTATATTCCTTCACAAGGTGCACATGTATATGCGCTTCGGGAGCATGCGCCGGGGTTACTTTCCACTTAGCCGAGTCAAAGGCGGCAGTGAGCCGTTTCCGCTTTTCCTGCCGTATGTGCAGCAGTTTATGTAGCAGCGTTTCATAGCCGGAGAGCTCGCCTCCATCGAAAATATCTTCCCTGTAATTAAAAGAGCGGTTACGGTTAGCGCTCAGCGCAGGCAGGTCCCGGAGGATCTCCGCTTTCCACTCCAGTTCGGGGCTGATCCTTGCCGGAGCAGCATCGCGCCCGTAGGTCTGTTCATAAAAGCTCACGGGATATTTCAGCAACACCAGGTTAAAGCGGGCCAGCAAATGATCCAGTATGGTATTCTTTCGCTCCTGGTACACTTTATCCGGCTCCGCGGCCTCCTGCATATTTTTCATATATGGGTTACCGTTATCCTGGGTGAAGTCGTCCCAGGAAAGCGGGGCTTGCTGAGTGGTAAAAGCCTTCAGCAGTGTGGCGGCATGTGGTACGTTGTATAAAGGCTGGGTAGCATAGGTTATCGCGGGCACCTGCTGAAGGAAGGGCGAAAATAAGTTGCCGATATTACTTAGCTGTGCCAGGTAATTGGCCAGCAGCTGTTCAAAGAAGAGCAGGTAGGCTTTCAGTTGTTTGGCCTGTGCATGCCGGAGCGCGGGCGCATCTTTTTCCAGCCCTTCATGCCCTATGCCATAAATGGCAGGGAATTGGTGCTGCAGCGAATAGTACTGGCCAAGGTTGCGGTAGGTGGCCTTCAGTGGTTTGGAGGCCTCTGAATTTTTGTGGCCGGCAAACTTCCTGCGCGCTACTGTTTTTATCTGTTCATACATGTTGAGAAAACCGGCATCACGGAGATTGTATTCGAACTTATCGCTGGAGATCTTTATTTCATGTTTCTCGCTTATCATTTCCAGGAAAGGGTAATGGCCTTCCCTGATCTGCACGGGCTTAGCCTGGAAGGTACAGTTTTCGTCCGCCAGGTAAATGGCTTTTACCTTTGCTACGCCCGGTATCTGTGACAGGCTTTTCATCAGGTCTGCGGGGTCAACGGACTGCTTGCGGGGATGCAGGTCGCTGCCGGCAACAAATCCTTTTTTCAACAGCGGCCCTGTGTATATATCTTCTGCAGTATAACCGTTGATATACATTTCCGCGGCAGACACAAATCTTACCGGCGGATGCAGCGTCATTTCAAAGGCATTGCACATCAGGGCAAGGATCTGGTGAGGCTCATGCCTGCTGTCTACAATAATTTCCGCTTTGATAAAGATCTCCTGCGGTTGCAGGATGATTGCCGGCTCAAAGTCTTCCCCTATATTGCGGTACGACTGCAAAAAATGATCTGTTTGTACAGCCAGTTTCTGAATAAGGTCTGCATTGCCGGTCATGTTCTCTGCAATGGCATCTTCCACCTGTATAAATACCCGGTACACGCCTTTGGTACACCCGGATGGATGGGTGGTTTGCACAGGTTCTATCCAGATGTTCTCAATATTCTCTATTTCATCCAGCACAAGTTTCCGGTAGTCGTCTACTGTAACGGGAGCAGAGGTAAGCATATCTGCCCGCCGGAAAAAAGAATGTGGCAGCGGATCAATGTTGCCTTTTTTATCTGCCAGTATCTCCTCTATCGGGAAAGAGGTACGGTAGGCCGGATCCGTAATGGCATAGCACAGCTGCTGTAGGATAGTTACACCGGGATCATGCAGGTTGTAGTCGGTCCACTCGGTACCGGACAGTTCCTGCACACGGGCAATTGCTTCCTTCATTAGAAGATCATAATCCATTGCGGTGGCAATGGGTTTGTCTCTGTTGATCTGAACGGGAGTATCAGCCATATCGGTACATTAATAGTAATATTCTTCCGGCATAAACAACTCATCGCTCCATAGCCGGGTAATGTTGTAAAAAATTTCCACGCCTTCCCCGTAATTACTGTTGGAGCGCAGTTGCAGGGCATAGTTATGTGTACCGCCTTTCCAGCGTAATTTGATCTTGTTCCAGAAGAAGCCGTAGTGTGCGCAACGCTGGCTGATCCTGTTATGCGCACCACCATAGGCGGCCAGCGCGGTGGCGTGAAGTAGTGCCATCCTGCCTGCGCCTTTTTTACCGGTTCTGGCCATCACTTCAAAAGCCTGGCAGTTATCCAGCGATTCAAGGATGGGATGCCATTTGCCGTTGGCAGGAACGGTGCCTGTTTTAAAAGTGCCAACGCGGCCCTGCATACCTGCAAAGCCGTTGATGTCTGCCTTGAACCGGGGATCGCTTTTCTTTCCAATACCAAGATTGCCATTCGTATGAAAGAAGAAGCTTTTTCCCGGGCCGGTCTGGTCATCTTCACCGGTACCGGGTTTCATCCGCAGCGCGGGATAGTCCTGCTCATCTTTTTCCATACAGAAAAAAGGCTCAAGATCATCCG
Organism: Chitinophaga sp. OAE865; assembly: GCF_040546735.1. Lineage (NCBI taxonomy): Bacteria > Pseudomonadati > Bacteroidota > Chitinophagia > Chitinophagales > Chitinophagaceae > Chitinophaga > Chitinophaga sp. OAE865. The sequence goes on from NZ_JBEPOF010000001.1 coordinate 4,048,155, forward strand.
TGGCGCGGTAAAAGGAGAGCAGCCGTTTAGACTCGCCCAGCGTAGCCACCAGCAAACCGTTGTCTTCGTCTTTGGAAAAGCCGTCTTCCTGTTTATTGATGGTGGAATCTATCAGGTAGCCGAAATGATTTTCCGAAGGCATTACGCCGTTCCTGAAATATTGTTTGAGCTCATCACGCCCGTATACTTTTTTACTTTGTTGCATGTCCATATGTCCGGAATTTATATAAGGAGATGATTAGTTGATATCATGAGCATCATGGTGGCAGCAGGGAGATGGTAAGCATCTCTTCATCAGGTGCGTAATCCGGTCGTTGATCCGTTGCCGTTATAGCGGGGTGATCGTTGCCAATGATCAGCTCACAACTGATCTTCAACGCATCAATGCCCAATGGCTGCGGCGTTTTATATTCCGCTGAGCGCAGCACGGTGATCAGGTGCTCTTTCGATGGGATGAGTACCGATTGTGGTAAAGAAGGCCGGATCTCCTGCAGGTCGCCTGTGGCGGTGTCTGTGGCAAAAGCGGTGAGCACGCCCGTATCTTCATCTTTCGTATAATAAAAGTGCACAAGGGAAAAACCGGTAATATACTCCACGTAAGGCTGCCGGTTAATATAGTTGAGCAGCTCCGATTTATACAGGACGCTGCCTATCTTCAAATGGGAAGAAGGATCAAACAACCAGGGGCAAAGAAATTTCTGGATATCCAGTTGTAACTGTTGCAGGTGACTGTTCAGGTTGTTTTCCGACGGATCCCTGAACAGGATGCTGCACACTACTTTTACGCTTTCATACACCGGGTTACGGATAGACAAACGGACAAAGGGAGAGATATGCTGTTGCATAAAGGCCTTGATGCGGCACAGCGTATCCAGGTCTACCTTTGGTTCTGCGCTGATAAACAAACCGCTGTCCGATTGCCGGGGCACAACCACAATACTGGCGTCTTCGTCCCTGGCGCCGGGGGGCGCCGTTATACATTTTACGATCAGTATTTCCGGGAATGCTTCCAGCAATACCTGTGCAATATCCAGCGCGGTAACGGGGCGTTGCTTATGCCGCAGTCTTTCGCTTACGCGTGTATAAAATTTACTTTCCGATTCTCTCTTCCTTCCGCCGAAGGACGGGAACAATTGCCAGATGGCCTGGATGGTGCGGATATCCCGCTTCGTGTTCTTTATAGTCAGTGGAGGAATGGATAGCACTGATTCGAGGGAATTGCCAATGCCCTGTAATACCCGCTCTGCTGTTACAACATTGGGAAAAATGCCGATCACCCGGGGGGTGATACATTCATGGGAAGGAGTGGAGATCCTGATCCACCAGGTGCCTGGCTGCAGTATACTGTTGTTGGTATTGATGCCCGCAGGTACCCGGATCTTTACGATACCGCTCCGTGAAAGGTTATTGGTATTATCCGATAAAAGGCACATGCCGTCAAAAGGGTGCCATTTGTTATCTGCCAGGTAATGCCAGTGCAGTGGCGGGAGATCGGTAGTGGTATCGGTGAAATATTTATCTTCCAGCTGGAACAGCAGTGATAGTTCTTCCCTTGGTTTCAGCTGGTCAAAACCAATGTATAAATGTCCTGCTTCATTGAATACAGGCAGGAGTGAAAAATCGCTGACCCCATTGCCCGGGTAAATGGCTTCATTCCCGAATACGCCAACGTGATGAACTTCCATAGTTTCTCCTGCCGCAAATGTTTTTAAGGGCTTCAATGATTCGGAATGTTCCAGTGTATAACCAACGGAAATGGATTTTATCATCGGCGCATAAGGCAGGTTGGGTTGTGGTTTTTTACGGGAAGGATGTTTGGCATTGTATAAAATAATTTCCGGGAAGATAAGCGTATACAGCTGGTGCCCGAATGCTTCTGAAGGAGCGGCAAGCTCCAGTCTTACGGCGCCCTGCCTGTAACTGGTGGTACTGTGCTTTACTTCCTTGTTCATTTTCATCCCGTTGGTAAAACTGATCTTATTGAAGTCGGCGTTACTGATCAGGGAAGTATCGGACAGGTAGATATCGCCTTCTTTGTCGCGGTACGTTTGAAACAGCTGGAACAGTTCCTGGTTGCCACGTTCTGGTAAAAATACACCGTTGTTGATACTGCTTATGCCTACTTTGTAGGCGTTGTTGGTGATGCCGCCGGGATAGGCGGCATAGTAGCTGTCGAACCCGTTTATATTTTTGGGAAGATCCAGCCATTCCAGTTTAATATTGAAGTCTTTCGTATACTTATTAAACACATTGGTATTACAGATATCGAGAAACGAGCCTATTGCAGGCATGGGGCCAAACATCCGGAAGGAGTGGAGCGCATTTACCTCACCGATATTATTGTCCAGCTTTACCGCACGGAAGCCGCTTACCTTAGCCGTTACTGTTACCCTTTCCAGCACCAGGTGGCGCAGGAAGGAATAGGGGTGATGGAAGCTGTTATTGTTGAGCAATACTTTCAGCAATGGCAGGGCCGATGAAATATTGTTCCCATGTATTTCCGGGTCAAACACACAGAAAGCGGCTTCGCTGCTGCGCAGCAGGAAGTTGATCACAATGGCATTATCGGCCTGTTCTGTGGCAGTGCAGCGAACGTTGTAATGACTGATCCGTTCCCATCCTGCCGGCGAGGTATAGTAGAGAATGAATGCGCCCGACATCAGCTCACTGTTGGTGATAGCGGCGTTCCTGCCGGTAACGGCGGAGAAGTTCTGCAGGTATTTTATTAAGCCGGCATAACTGGCCGCGCTGAAATGCAGTCGCACCTGTACGGAGCGGGCGCCTTCTGTAAGATACAGCGTGGGCGATCCGATCATGAATCCCAGGGAAGCATCTTCCATGGTACGCACCGATTGGGAAAGATCATGCTGGTCTTCCCCCAGCAATGGCCAGGTAACAGGAGGGGTGGTAAGTTTGGCAAAAGCCGGTGGCGGAATTACCGGGTGAACGGCATGATAGATAGCTGCTTCGCAGATATTACTGGTTTGGAGTGATCGTGCGGCAATCTGTAAATAGTTACTTACATACAGGGTATGTATGGCGGTAATGGTAGTGGCATGTACTTTCAGATGCTCTGTCAGCTGGTATTTCAGCGGTTCCTTTTTAGCGGGACTGGGAGCAAGCAGTATCTCTCCCTTTTCCAGTGTAAGGTGACTGATCTGGGGAGCCGGCGTTACCAGGATATGTACTTTATCCGGTACTGCGTGGAGCGGTTCCATACCCAGTATGGTACGGTAGTAATAATCCAGGTGTCTTTTGGGTATTTCATTGATCTGGTCCTGCAGGTGCCTGTAAAGCTCCGTAAAGGTCATTAGCAGCCCCATATGCGGCGTATGTTTCCGTTCGCGGAGCTGGTTCTTCAGGTAAAAGGAAGAAGCGCTGGAAGTCTGGTAAAACTTTGTGCGCAGGGTGTCATAGATCTCATTCAGCGAAAAGAATCCGCTGAAGGTATCATCGCCGTCCGTGGAATGCGGGGAGATGCCGGGGAATAATTGCTGTAACCGGGCAGTAGTGGCAGTACCGCGCAGGGTATGGTGCCGGGTTGTTTCATAAGGGAACAGCTGCCTTACCTGTATTTCGTACCGGTATAGTTTGGTGGTTTCTTCTTCCACCGACCGGACCACCTGTTCCACATAATGCTGGATCACCCGCTGTTTATCTGCCAGGGCAAGCTTCTGCAATACATCCATCAGCTCAATGGCAATATCATAGAGGAGCACAAAGAAGCCGGCGGTATGTTTAAATAGACTGGCTTCATTATCAGCTTTTCCCATTGCTTCCCGCAGGTGAAGATATTTTTCCTCGTAAGCGGTGAACTGCAGGTTGGAGCAGATGATGAGCATGATCACAAGATCGGCATGAAAAAATTCCTGCCAGTCGCCATCCGGCTGATGCTGGAAATTATAGTAATTGAACTGGCTGGAAAGCGCTGTCAGCTGAGCCAGCAGGTCGAAAGTGCTCCGGTTGTCTACTTTTACATACCCAGGCTGCAATGCATTCAGTTGCCGTTCCAACTGGCTCACGCCATCCTGTATATTTTCAAAGTAGTTGTTCATCGTGTGCTGATATTGGTACCTTCCAGGAAATAGAACGGATATACCATGTTATGCCGGGTGTTGGTGGCGATCACGGTATAGTTGATCTGCACATACACCACGCCGCTTTCCATGGTCTGGTCTGCGATCTGGCAGTCGACAAGTTTGATCCGCGGTTCATACTCCAGCAGCGCATGATAAATGATATGATTCAGTTCTGCAGCGAAGCGGGAGTCTACCACTTCAAATATCATCTTCCTGATATTACAGCCAAAATCCGGCAGCATAATACGTTCCCCGGGAATGGTGCTGAGAATGATGCGGATACTTTCTTCAATATCTGCTATATCGGATACCATCAGCACAGATGCGTTGGGTTTATCAAAGGAAGGGGGAAAGCTCCAGCCTGTCCCTAAAAATGATTTGATCTCTTTTGCCATTGTTAACCTCCTATTAATACGGTAGGACATCCCAATACCACCACACCGCCGTGCGCGGTGCTGTCGCCCATGCGTACTGCAGGCCTGCCGCCTATCAGCACGGTGAACGAGCCCATGATAGCGGAATCCGGTGGCCCTACGCAGGTGCACAGGTCGCCCACTACGGAAGCGGGTAATCCTCCAATCAGCACCGTGGGCATGCCTGGTCCTACAATAGGTCCGCCTACATGCGGGATGGGTGGAAGAGCCGGCGTAATAAGCGGGCATACATGCATATCTGTGATCCTTGCGGCGGGTTGTCCCATGTTTTGTTTTTTATGTTAGTTAATCATTACCACGCCTCCCTGTATCACCGTGGACGCAGAAGAGGAGAGGGTGGCAGATGCATTGCCGGTGGCGCTGAGCGTAGTATCGGCCGATAACGAAAGCGTAGCCCCGCTCATTTCCAGCGCAGCGGTAGCTGCCGCATTGATGGATGCGCCGCTTAGTTTGAGCTGCCCCGTGGCTTCCAGTGTAAGATCGCTCGCGCTCTTGATGGTAATACCTGCCGGCGCCATGGTAATGGTGTTGCTGCTCTGGTCTTTCACCACTATTTCCTGCGAGGTATCGTTCAGCGTAATGCTGTTGCCCCCGGGTGTAACAACGGTGATGATCTTGTTCTGATCATCAAAGCTGATCTGCAGCTGGCTTTTGGTATACAGCGCCTTGATGTAATTGTTATTATCTGCCGGCGTTACCGGCGGTGTTTTCATCTTGCCATATAAAGAACCGATGATCACCGGGAAGCGCGGATCATTTTCTACGAACGCTACTACTACCTCATCGCCCACTTCAGGAAAAAATATAGCGCCTGCAGTGGCGGTGGCATAAAAGGTAGAGAGCCTGGCCCAGGTGCCCTGCTGCCCTGTGGCGGTACTGGCCAGCATCACCTGCACGCGGTACTCTGCGCCGGGATCTTCTGAAATAGCTACTACGGTGCCCAGCTGAAGCCCCTGGATGGCCGGCAGCTGCCCGTTTGCCGGTGAGTAGGAAAAATTCTCCCTTTCATAAATAGGCTTGCTGTTCAAACCAAACTTTGCATTGGTATTCCAGACGCCTTCTTTAAGCGTATGCGTTACTGCCCACACATAGGCGTTCCCGTTAAAGCGGGTGCCTACGCCTGATAAGGCGATCAGCGTATTGGGCCATACGGTGGCATTGCCCATGAAAGACACCTGCCCGCTGATAGATTCCAGCCGCATGCGTAATAAAGTGCTGTTGGCCCAGGCCTGCAGGCTCTCCTGCGCAAGAGGAGAATTGGATACCAGTTGCAGCGGGGTTTGGCTCAGTGCGGAAGCCAGTGTGCTGGCAGTGATATTGCCTTGTGCATTCAGCCCCGGTTCCTCTGCGTTGGCAGTGATCATAGCCAGTGTTTGCGGATCCCAGGCGGCAGCGGAAAGCGAAGGCACCTGCTTCTCCGCGTTCACGGAAGCATTGAAGCTGATCAGCGATTCACCGAAAGCTACAGATACTACGGGCTCCCCGCTCACTACCGGCGGCGCCGCCACTACCTTATCTTCTACCAGCGATACTACGTAACCGTTAAACTCTGCACGCGATAACAGGAAATCCCAGTCGGTGCAGAACTTTTGAAACACCAGTTCATTGATGGCGCTGGTGCTGGTTACCTCTCCGCTCAAACCATTATTGCTGATGGCGGTAGACATGATGGCACTGTCGACCTGGTTCATAAACACCGCATCTTTTTTAGTGATGGTCATTTTCACCGCGCTGTGCTTACAGGTAACGATCAGGTGAAATCCCTGGTCGGTAGCCTGTATGGTTTGCTTTACCACTATACCGGTAAAAATAGTTTCCTCACCGCTGTTGCCATACCCTGCAGTGATGGTAACGGTGTTGCCCGGTAAAAAGCTGTCGCTGTCGCTTGCCGGGAAATCGCCTATCACTCCTGTGGATGCTTTGGCGGTAGTACCGTCCGACAGCATAATTTCCGCATAAGAGATCCGGTTCAGTTCATGATGTATGGTCACAGATATAACAGGGTACGTATACTGCACGGCGGTGCCGTTTGCCGTGATGGTATAGTGCAGGGTAGGATCTGCTATATTGATAGGTACAACTGTTGCCATGAGCGCTTATTTCTTTAGCGGGGGGAAATAAAGCCCATCGCCCGGCCTGATATCATGAATACTGTTCAAACCATTTACCCTGGCCACTTCCATATAGTATCCCGGTTCCCCGTAGATACGGTAGGTCATTAATGGCAGGGTATCACCTGCCAGTACGGTGCGTATATGTGTAAGGTCCGGCGATGCTACGCCTGATTCTTTTATTTTCGTTGCAAAGGCTACGGACTCAATCACGTTAAGCTTTATCACTGCGCGTAATGCCGCACCGGTAGTGCTGAACAGGCTGTATTTAATGTTGATGGTTTTGCATACGCCTGTGAAAGTAGTATTGCCCCAGGTGATCCGCAGATAGTTGGGCCGGTGGTCTTCTCCCTGGTAATTGTAAGCGATGTTCATCACTTTTTCAATATAGGCATCTACGGTAAGCCCGCCGGGAATGGGTATCACGCCGGTGCCGTCTACCAGCAGCTCCAGGTTAAAATTACCGGACTCCATGCTGCTGAAGATCTGTGTAGGCGCAACGGCGCCCTGCTCATCCGTGTTCTTGTAATTGATGGTATAGTTGAGCGTATAACTATCCGGGTTGATCACTGCTGATACGCTGTCGATCAGCTGTGTGGTTTCAGGGTCGGCATAGCCGGCCAGTAATAATTTCGTAGGTCCTCCTGTAGTGTTATTCATCTTGCGGGTGAGTTCTCTATGCGGGTAATTAATTTATCCATGCATTCCCTTACTATTTTATCTTTCAGGGCCTGCAGGTCTTTGATGCCGGTATTTGCGGCCTGTTGCGGAGGATGTTCTTCTATGGTGACCTTGATCACCAGTTCTCTTATTTCCAGAGGCATAACTAACTGATTTGTTGAAAATAATCATAGCATAGTTCCAGCGTTTCCAGGGCAATGGAATTTTCCTGCGCTTTGAATTCAGATACTTTATATGCTACGGGATACGCATTTAAAAACTGCCAGGAAGCTACCAGTCCCCGGTTGGCGTTCATCAGGCTTACCGTTACCGGTATGGGAGAAAAGGTAAAGAGGTTAATGGCATTCTGTGCCCAGGTGATCAGTTGTGAACCGGTGAGCATCCCTCTTTTAAGCACCAGGTTCCCGTATTTTGGCGGCTGCGGAAGCCGGTGAATAAACCTGTTTTCTCCTCCTTCCTTTGCTTCCAGCGGTGTAATGGTAGCGGTAAGACCACTCACTTCCTGGAAGCTGCCCTCATTGCTGCCGGTGATTCCCGGTACATTTACCCTGAAGTAAAATCCTACGGGCGGATAAAAGGGCGTTTGTGCAGATGATGGCGGTGGTGGCGGAATTGGCATGACAATTTATTTGAGGCCATGAATAAGCGGAGTAACGGATAACGAAGCCAGTTCCTGCGGCTCCGCTACCCGTTGTCCGTTTTATTTAGTCAGATGCAACCCTTCATGCGCTACTTCCATGGTTTCCACCGCTACTTCATTGGCGTCGGATTTCATATCGGTAACGGTCATTTTGCAGGGAAAGGCATTGGTAAGCGTCCAGTTCATGGCAGTTTGCCCTGTTTCGTCGAGCAAACTGATAACAATAGTGGAACGCTTGATAGTGTTCATTTTAATGAGATCGTAATTATCCCAAAGGGTGGTATCTCCTTTGAAGATGCCTTTCTTCAGGGTGATGTTATTGAACTTTGCGATACCGGGCATTTTTACCACGGAGTATACAGGATTACTGCCGCCACGGTATTCTATTACCTGTGTTTCAGAAGTGAGGCCTGTTACTTCCTGGAATATAATCTCTTTGCCGTCCCACATCACCTTGAAGGAAAACTTTACCATAGGCCAGGTGGCCTGTGATTGGGTGGAGCCGTCATCTGCCATAATTGTAAGTTTTAGAAGTTATTGAATAAATTTTTGTGCGGGTTATGATTGTTGCATTTGCTGCTGGAAGGTGATTACGATAAATTCTGCAGGGCGTGTGAGCGCTACTTTCACCGTGATCAGCATTTTACCATCCAGGATATCCTGTGGGGTCATAGTAGTGCCAATACCTACCTGTACATCAAAAGCCTGCTCCGGTGCGGCGCCGGCCAGCGCTCCCTGTTTCCACAGGTTTTGCAGGAAATTGTTGATCATGCTTTTTACAGTGATCCATGTAGTGGCATCGTTGGCTTCAAACACATAAGCGCGTGTGGCCAGTTTTACGGATTGCTCGATCATGATCAGCGTGCGCCTTACGTTGATGTAACGCCAGTCGAGGCTGTTGCCATCCAGTGTTCTTGCGCCCCATACCAGTGTGCCTATGCCTGCAAATGGCCTGATCACGTTGATGGATTTTCCCGCCATGATATCTACGTTGAGATTTTTTTGTTCTTCTCCGGAGATGTTAACGGTGGGAGCTGATACCATGCTTACAGACACATTGGCCGGTGCTTTCCATACGCCGCGTGAATTATCAACCAGCGTGTAAATGCCTGCCATAGCGCCGCTTGGCGGAAGCTCGTTCATCTGGGAACGTATTTCCTCCAGTATATGCACGTAGGTGGGGCTGGCGGCTTTGAGCGACTGGTGATAGTTCTTTTTGGTGTTACTATCTGGTGTGGCATTGGTTTTGAACTTGGTGATGATCTGTGCAGCTGCAGGTTCAGGTAACAGTTTCTCCAGGTCAACGCTGGCGTCAAGGTTTTCGAAATCTACTTCGTCGGGTTGCACAATGGTGGTTTTCAGCCATGGATGATAGGCCGCGCCGTAGTTGAGCGAATTTACACCAATCTGTTCCCGGAAGGTGCCTATCACATCTTCCAGTACATCAGCGGGTTTTTGTTTTACAAGATCAAAGATGCCGAAGCGGCTTTGCATGTCCGCACAGTGCTGCAGCACCTGTGTATACACCGAGGTATAGGCATCAGCCCCCAATGCAATGATGTCGGGGATTACAATGAGCGTGGGCTCCGCTTCCTTTTCCAGCAGGGTGAAAACATTAGGCTTGCTGTCAGACCCGATGAAGTCGTCGGCCGCAATGGTAAAGCCATCCGCCTGGCCGCCGTAGGTGCCCACCGAGAGGATGTAGCAAAGACTTCCGCTGTTACCAAAAAACAGCCTGATGCTGTTGTAGAAGTAAGCAGTGTTGTTGTCTTTGATCTGCACCACGGTAGGCTTACCGTTGATGTTAAAGGTTTCCTGCTTCACCTTGGGATCTGCATCCGCCAGTGTGAACTTAGGTTTGAACTCACTGCCAAAGTATTCCAGGTACTCCGCGAAAGAGGTGATCCTGGTAGGCTTGTGAACAAGGGATTTACCATTCCTTTCTGCTTTCTGCGTATAGCCTATAAATACAGGCACTGCAGTTTCCACAGCGGTAATGGAACTGGGGAACGCATTTTTCTCCTCAATATAAACCCCTGGGGTCATGAAGGTTGATGCCATATTAGGTGTTTTTTTGTTTAGTATAAAAATATTTCCGAGTACGTTTTACCATTGGTATACCATGATCTTCCTGCAGCAGATATCCTGTTGATCTCCGGTGAAGGGAGTGGAGAGATGATGACCTTGTGTTTGTTGTTGCTATCCGGTATCCTGTCTGCCAGTTTGAATATATCAGCACTTCTGTCTGAAAGCAGGATAGGGTCGTTGGATACCAGTACGGGAACCTGGTTCCTTTCCGGGAGCGCTGCCAGCAGCGGTTCGCTGAAACAGGATACACCGTTGTTGTTCAGTATCACCGGGTGAGCCAGTGCAGCCAGCTGTTCACTCATCAGGTAATAACACCAGTATGTGCTCCTTGTCTTAAAGTGTATCCCGTAATTGTCGAGCAGCGATTCATCCAGTGTCAGCACCAGTAGCCCGAATGGTTTTGTAAAGTATGTTTCCTGCAACTCATCTGCCCCGCGCAGGTCTGCTGCATCAGCATAGGCATGCCGGTGTAAAACGCCCGCGGCATTCGCGGCATCATTACCAAACATAAAACACTGTGTGGTAATATCACCTGTATCAATAGCTGTGTAGTTATAAAACAACGGATCTTTCAGCACTACTTCAAATACCAGTGTTATGTTACTGTTCAGCAGGTCGCTCCTGCTGCGCTTCCCGGCGCTCAGGGTATTATACAGCAACGTGAAGCCGGATGCCTGTTGTTTAAGCACCAGATCAGCATTCAGTAATTGTTTTCCGGTAGCAGCAGGTATGCGGATGCCAATGCCTTCATAGAATAGCGCCGGGAAAAAATCGTGACGGTAACGGATAGTAGTCAGTATTTCATATTGTTGTTTCATTCATATTTTTCAACTAGCTAAGGATAAGGTTATCTTGCCGGTAACATATCGCCGGCGGTGCCTGCAATAGCCGGCCTGTATTCTTTAATGATCGAATCGTCGAATGTAAGCATGCGCACTTTATACAATACGGATGGCATGTATTTCGCGCCCAGCGTGGCCCACATGTTGTTAAGCCTGTCTTGCCCCGGGCTTTCCAGTTCAAATGCGAGTTTGCTGATACCCGCATCCAGCGATGGAGTATTTTGCGCAGTAAAGGTGTTTTTTGATTGAAAGAATGCAACGGTGTATGAGAGGAATCTTAGCGCCTGCGCGTAGTTGCTGCTGCTGAAGTAGGCAGAGAATAACACATAGAGATTGATGGATACGGCTGCTGCTGAAGTGTTGTACATACCGGCGCCGTTGTTTGATACGGATGTTCTCGCTGTTTCTTTTTCAACATTGACAAGCGTTACAAGCATTTTGTTTTCTCCCTGTATGGCAATGGAACCGTCCTGGTTGACTATACCGGAGAGGATCATTTTATCTTCGTTGATCTGTAATTTTCGCTTCAGGCTATTGTTAATATCTTCTGTAACACAGCTAAGGGCTTCATAGATCATTGGAATTGTATTTAATTCTTACCGTGTGATGCGTACTGTCCTGTAAATTTTCCGGGCTGAAAGAGGTCCGTTATTTTGAGAATGATTTCGAGTTTTCAAGTTGATGTCACAATATAAATTCAAAAAAGCGATTTAAATATTTTTATTTGAAAAAATATTTTTCTATCTTTTATTTCTCTTAACCATCCTGATGAATCCCGCTCAAAAAATAACCGCCCTATTAATTGCATGCTTCATTTTTTTTCACTGCAACAAGACCGTATACGGCAGCAGCGCGGGTATGCATCGTTATTTCCAGGAATCGCCGGTTAAATTGCCAAAGCCTCCAAAGCCGCCACCAGTGCCTAAATTGCCGAAGCCTCCAAAGCTGCCGTCGGATACTTCTGTCAATACGAAACTTATACAACGAATTTTAAAAGCCTTCCGTTTCCGATATAATGCTCACGCGCGCGAGCGCGCACGCGTTTTATATATTATCAACCAAACTTTAACAGATTCACTGGTAGTTAGTAAGGACGACATACGAAAATTAAATGAAGCATTAACAAAAAAAGAGAACCAGCAGTTTGACTCGCTGATGGCATTGCTGAATCAGATTGCCGCAAGTCATGCTGATGAACCTGCCGGTTCACCAACGGATACCGCCGGTAAAAAAGCGGTACAGGAACCGGATAACCCGGTGCCCGGAACAGACCTCGACGCGCTGGTAGATAAGATGATGCCTATCCTGCAACAGAAAAGTGAAGAGCAGGATGCGGAGAATACAAAAGCCGCACACCTGAATACCGTGCGCTCACTATACGGGCGCCCGCCGGATCAGGTGGATACATTGAGGATGAGCGACAGCCTCGGGGCGCGTTACCTGGTGCGGCTTTCACAGAAAGTGAATGTAATGGGCATCCAGCCATACTGGATGGAACAGGATTATACTACCTACAATTTTAATGCGCTTAGTACCTATAGTTTTCTTGGTTACCTGGTAGACGGGCAAACCGGTCATATACAGCCAGCCTTTCAGCAGGACCAGGTGAAATCCATTCCTGATGCAGTATCGGCAGGATGCAACCTGCAGTTTCTTTTTCTGGATAAGAAAAGCAGTAACATACTTGCATTGCTGAAAAGTAAAAATGCACAGGCAGTATTTTCGGATAGCCTTGCCCGTTTGCTGGCACAACAGAAAGCAGATGGCGTTACTATTTATTTCCAGGCCTTACCGGATCATCAGCGTACTGCTTTCAGCAATTTTATCATTACGCTCTCCGGCGCATTGAAGAAAGCGAATGAAAATTTTAAGATCAATGTAGTGGTGCCGCCTTATGATCCTTCTTACAACTATGACCTGCGCGCACTGCATAGCTATGTGGATTTATTTGTCATTGATTTTACACAGGCCGGCGGAGAAACAGCCGGCCCGCTGGCGCCGTTGGATGGCAACCCTTCAAAGTCTTTGTCCGGCGCTATTTCCCGGTATCTGCAGGGCGACATTCCACCCTCGCAGGTTTCTCTCTTACTGCCTTACTATGGCGCTGTATGGAAAAAAGGAAGGGATGGCAACCCCGATGTTTTCAGCCGTTATGTTACTTACAGCGACATCCGTAAACAGTATCCTTCCGATACCGTTCCTATCTTCGATGAAACTACGGCCACGTTTTTTATAGAAGTAAAAGATCAGTATGGTACAGTGAAAGAAGAGATCTGGTTTGATGATGGCATCAGTATGTCTATGAAGTATGATTTTGTGCTGAAGAATAAACTGGGCGGTGTAGCCCTGTGGACCCTGGGCGCAGATAACGGTACCACCGACCTTTCTGATGCATTGGTCGACAAATTCGTGGTAACCGATACGCTTTTCCTGGACACGGTTTCCCTGTATCCACCCATCCCGAAAAATTTAACTTTCTGGCAGCGCGTAAAAAGAGAGCTGCGCATTTATGCTATCCTGTTCAGGGATCCATGCAGCGTAGATATATCACAATACGAAGGAGATACCTATTTCGTTTATTTCACCATTGGTTTCTTTGTTCTGTTTCTCATTGCCGGCGCTGCCTATTTTTATTTTGTAAAAACACAGGGAGACGACTGGAAATGGCGGAAGAAGCTGCTGATATTGTTGATCGCATTGATCCTGCTTACAGTGGTGAGCGGGTTCATGGCGCTTTTCCTCAACAAGGAGATGCCGTTTGTAGGTATCAGCAGTGTGCCCGGGGAATGCCACAGCGTACCGCTAACCAGTGTACTGGCTATACTGGGTATCGGGTTTGTGCTTGGATTGCTGATCATGCATTTTTTCCTTCAGCCATTTTTAAAGGATGATGATGTGCCTTAACTAAACAGTATGCTATGTCTAAAGATCATGGAAGTGCAACGCCTGTTCCGGGTAGTAAAGCTGTTGCCGGTAATGCCACCGGAAAGGGAGCTGCTCTTCCTGCGCCACAAACAACTGGTGTGGTACAGAAGAAAAGCAATCAAACCGGGTTGCCCGACAATCTGAAAACCGGCGTGGAGTCTTTATCCGGTTTTTCGCTGGATGATGTAAAAGTACATTATAACTCAGATAAGCCTTTCCAGATGCAGGCGCATGCTTATGCACAGGGAAGTGATATTCATATTGCCCCGGGCCAGGAACGTCATCTTCCCCATGAAGCATGGCATGTAGTACAGCAGAAACAGGGCCGGGTGCCTGTTACGCGGCAAATGAAATCCATTGCTGTCAATGATGACCATTCGCTGGAGCAGGAAGCTGATGTAATGGGAATGAAGGCGCTGCAAACAAGCCAGGGCGCCGCCCCGCTGCAGCGTGTGCCCGTTACCGGTAGTGTGGCGCAGCTGGCCAGGAGAACCGGTTTATTTGGCATGGAGGCAGAAGTAACAGATGGTTATTTTATTATCGGCGCAAAAAAAGGAAGCGAAGGACAAAACCTGATTGAAAGTGAAGATATCACATTGGAGGAATTTAAATTGGGAGAAATAGACGGTAAAATTGATGTAACACTCGACAATGAAGTAAAAGCTGATAATAGTGAAATTGCTTACCGGTTATATGTAATCGAGTTTGTACAAAAAGCGGTGGATTTCAAGATCGATAGTCCCCAGGAGTTAAAGAAGGTGGCGGAGGCATGGGTAAAGGCCGGGGAATTCTGGAGAGCATCAAACAAAAGTACGGATCTCTTAAAAGGAAAAGTACAACCGGATTGGTACGCGTTAAACCCGTTATGGAAAGGCGGACAATTCGATAGCGGCGATCAGCAGCCATATCCCGGCGTTAGCTCAAAAGTAGAGGGGATGGAAACAAAATTCGAGTTCGACTGGCGGCATCACGCATTTGAGAGTTACATCAATGTAAAGAAAGATGATCCTGAAGTATCTGTTCAGGCAACGGCAGGCAGTTCTCTCGGCGCCCTGGTAGAAAATTACATGATCACACACAATGTGCTCACGGAAGGAAAATTACCGGAAGGGTCAATCTGGTCGGGGCTTGATATAGAGAAACAACAGAGAGATGAAATTGAAAAGCCGGATTCCGCCGCGCTTGCAGGAATATTTTTTATCCTGAGAACTTATGTAAACGCCAGTATGGGAAGCGAACAAAAGCGATACGCAAAAGAGTATCTCGGGTTTATGAGCAGAACATCGCTGGATATGGCGTTTGCCCAGCTGAGCCCGAGAATGAAGGAGATGTTTATTAAAGAAGTGGCAGCATACATCTGGGGAAAACCGGATGGTTTGCTTGGCAGAACTATCCGCAAAGCGCCCACCGACAGGGTATTTACACCGGATACCAGGAAAGAGGAGCAGGCGCATAGTATCACCATTGAACAAATGCTGCTGAGTATGATCAATAAAAAGAAAGGGGATATAGAGCATTCCCTGGCGGAAGGAGAAGCAGGAGCTACCGGCGATGTGTTCTCTGAGAACAACCTGGCGGGCATCAGTGAAATTAATCCCGCAGCCCATGAAGCTATTGAAAAGTTTAAACTGCATGCTGCCAGCGAAATGATGAGCGGGGAAACGGGGCTGATATTTGAGAGCCGGTCGGCTATGAAAATGTCATTGTCCCAGATGCCGGAGATATTTGAAACTTTACTGACCTCCTTTCAGAAAATGGATGCTGCATACCATGAAATGGAGGCAAAAGTGCAGGAAGAAAGAAAACCGAAACCACAGCCACAACCCCGTCAGCCAACAGGGCCGCAGAAGAAAGACGAAAACTGCATAATGATGTGATGGCCCGGAGATCTTATAAGAAAAAAGGAGATGACCACCCGTCATCTCCTTTTTCTTATAACAAACATTATTACTTCTTATTCCACCATACCGGCTGACTGATATAAGTAGGGCTGCCTGCTGTAGGATCAGCGCTCAGCACCTGCTCACTGTTATAATTGATCTCATAACTGGGCACGGCAAAACGGCGTGGCCAGTCCGTTTGAGCAGGATAGTACAGGCTGTTCACATGCGCAGGACGTTTAAACCCTTTATAAACGCCTGTTGCCTCGTTATAATTTCCGGCTGCATCAGTACAGTAATTCAACCGGCGCAGGTCGGCCCAGTTTTCCGGGGAGTACGACAAGGCAATGTACTTCTGGATCATAATATGGCTGATGGTGAGCAGTGCCGGCGATTGCACCACGGAGCTGCTGTTCAGGAATGCGTCTATAGTGCCCGCAGGAATATCCATCAGCTCCATATGCGCCCGGATGCCCGCTTTGTAGGCAGTTAGCGCCTCTGTGTTCTTCGACTGTTTAATGAAGATCTCCGCTTCAATGAAACGTAATTCCGCATTGGTGAACAACAGGCCTTTAGCGCCCCTGCGGGTATACCAGGTGCCGGTAGACTGTATTCGGTCGGTAGCTGTTGGTGCATACGGCGTTTTCCGCAGGATCACGTAAACGGAGTCCTGGTTGGAAAATGTATTGTTATTAGCATTGTAAGTGTATGATAAAGGCCGGGTGTTGGTAAGCCCGGAAGTCATATCCACTGCCTGCGTGCGATGCATTACACCGTTCCTGTCCTGGGTGCTGGGAATGAGCAGGTCTATTCTCGGATCTTCCATATCAGTGGCTCCTTTAGGCGCGCCTGTATAATTGTTGGTGAGATAGTCCATATACAGCTTGGTGATCCTGGCAGTAGTGGATGTATTGGTATATTGCAGGGCTTCTTTGGCAGAGGAGGTTACTGTCGGTCCTTCATCTACATATTGCATCACGCTGCTTTGGTCTTTCGACTGTGCACCTTTTGATGCGGCATCCAGCACTGCCTGTGCGTTGAAGTTAGGTAATCCCGAAGTATGGTTCAGCAGGCGGGCCTTTAAGCCATAGGCCAGGCGTATCCATTTATCCGTGCTGCCGTTGTTGAGGATATCCCCCTTGGACAGTGGCGGCGCAGCAGGCCCCTGTGTTTTCTGAAGGTCGGCGATGGCTTCATCCAGCAGTGCCAGCACCTTTTCCTGGATGTAGGCGCCCTGGTCAAATTTAGGCGTGATGGTGGAGGGATCATCAAACTGATCATACGGCATCATGCCAAATACGTCTGATAGTGTGCCAAAGCCCCATGCTTTAATGATCTTGGCGGCGCCGATGTAGTGATAAGCCTGTACTTTTTCAGCGGCAGTGATCAGCGGTGTTACGTTCACGGCGGTATTTACATACCAGCATTGCCAGGGCCATTGTATATTGGTAGTGTTGGATACCCATGCCGTAAGATTGTAGTTACTGCCGCCGCTGGCGTATACAGTTGCCAGTTGTTGTGAAAGATAAGCGCAACGGGTGCCGGTGCTTTCGTATGCATCGCAGAACTGCGCAATGAGTGGAGGCAGCCGTTGCTCTGCAGTAGGTACGGTGGAATTGGCGCTATTGGGATTGTCGTTCACATCCACCCATTTCTTACAGGAGGCAAGGATAAACGACAGGCTGAGGAGCAAGAATATTTTTTTCATTTTCCGCACGTTTAGAATTTAAGATTTAAACCAATGGCAAACCCTGCTGTAGCAGGCACACCGCAATAATCGATACCGGAGGAACCGGAACCTATTACTCCTGCGCCGGCGGTGCTGGTTTCAGGATCCATACCGGAGTAGTTGGTAAACAGTACCAGGTTGGTACCTGTAGCGGTTACTGTGGCATCTCTTAGCCAGCGTGCCCCGCTAAGCCATGTTTTTGGAAGCGACCAGGAAAGGGAAACAGAGCGGAGCCTCATCCAGTTCACTTTCTCCAGGAAGAAAGGTGCATTCTTTATATATATGTCGCGATAGTATTTTTCGGAGGCTGTCACCGTTCTGGTTACCGGTTCAAATTTCCCGGTAGCGGGGTTTTTAGCTACGCCGGTAAAGGAAATTTCACTGTCCCTGTTCAAGGTCCGTTCACTCAAACCATAAGAGGTAAGAAGATAATCCGTGCCGTTATACACATCTCCGCCTACCCGGAAATCCCAGAGGAAAGAGAAGTTAAACTGCTTATAATTAAAACTGTTGTTTAATCCTCCCAGGAAATCAGGCTCACGGTCACCGATATACGTAGTAAGGGAAGTGGTGGTAATAGGATAGCCGGTATTCCAGTCGAGCATCAGGTTGCCGTTTTCATCCTTTTGCCAAACAGAACCGCTCACCCCCATAAACACGCCGTGGTCAAAGGATGCAGCCTGGCCCACCGCCAGGTGTACATCGGTTACATACAGGATAGGCAGGGAGCCTGGCAGGGATTTTACCACACCGTTGTTATGAGAAGCATTGAGCATGATGTCCCAGCTGAAATTTTTCCGCTTCACAGGTGTAGCGTTGATGGATATTTCAATACCCTTGTTTTCAATGGTACCGGTATTCACAGAACTGAGAATATAACCGGTAGCATTACTTACACGGGGTGTCAGGATCTGATCACGGCTGTTGGTAACATACCAGGTGAAGTCAAATCCCAGTCGCCCGTTCAGGAAACGCATTTCGGTACCAAACTCAGTGGAAGTGGTGGTTTCCGGTTTCAGGTTATCATTTCCTCTCGACCAGTAATTGCGGAAGCCACCGCCAATGGTGAGCTCAGGCCCGAACAGGTAGGTGTTGGTCTGGTACGTGGGCGCATCTTTTCCCACCTGCGCCCAGGAGGCGCGCAGCTTGCCAAAGCTCAGGATATTGTTCTTCGGTATCAGTTCTGTGAACACCAGGCTTCCGCTGAGGGAAGGATAAAAGAACGATTGGTTCTGAGAGGGAAGGGTGGAGGCGATGTCGTTACGCCCGGTGGCGCTCAGGAATACGATGTTCTTGTAAGACAACCGCAGGTCGCCATAGAAACCCGCCAGCCTTCTGCGGGAAATTCCCTGGATGATGTACTGGTTTTCCTTGGCAGCGTTGTTAATGCTGATAAAACTGGGTATGGTGAAATTTTCTGCACGGGCTGAGTTAGATTTCGTATAGGCATCTTCGGTAGTGGCTCCCAGCAAAAGGCTCGCGTCCCAGTCTTTATGAAACGTTTTATGGAAATTGAGCATCAGGTTCGAATTCACATAATTGTAGTTGCGGTCGGTTTCAGACAGCATGCCTTTTTGCCATCCTTCTTTTACACTGGAGCCGGGGGAAATTAAATTCCGCAGCTGTGTATAATAGTTATCAACTCCCAGCCGGTAAGTGGCGTCAAACCAACTCGTCACTTTTACATTTACATATGCAGAGCCTATAAAGCGGGTGGTCTTGTCTGTTTGCGGGTTGCGGTTAATGATCCAGTAAGGATTGTCGATATCGGTATCCAACGGGATATCGGGCAGCAGCCGGTGCTTGGAGCCATCGGCATTCAGCCATACTTTCATATCATCATTCCGTGGCCATGCTACTATACTTTCCATATAGCCTGATCCGCCGGAAGCCCATAAGCCGCTTCCTGTAAGCGTTTTCTGGGTTTCACTGCGGGCATAGGTAGCATTTATGCCAAAGGTGAAAATACCTATTTTCTGCTCACCGTTGAACCGCACGGTAGAACGGTTAAAGTCGGTAGAAGGTACTACGCCCGACTGGTTCAGGTTGGAACCGGACAGGTAGAAATTGCCATTGGCAGTACCTCCTGAAACGGTGAAGCTGTTATCGAACGCATTGGCCGTTTTGAAGAAATCCTTCATATTGTTGTAGATCTTATCACCCGGCTCAAATTTGTTTCCCCACGACAGCGGCGTCTGGTCCGTAAAGGTGCCGTTGTATTTGGAACCCTGCTTATAAACGCTTTGCTGTTTAGGCAGCCTGTTTACCCAGTTGGTAATATAACGGCTGGTAACAGAAGCGGCTATATTGCCGGCTGTACCTTTTTTGGTGGTGATAACAATAGCGCCGGCGGCAGCACGAAGGCCATAAAGCGCCGCTGCAGCAGGTCCTTTCAGTACGGAGATAGATTCTATATCCTCAGGGTTGATATCCATTGCACGGTTGCTATAGGTGGTGCTCTGGTTAATGGAGCCGTCGAATGCACTGTTATCGCCCTGCCCGGTGGAGTTGTCCATTGGCATACCATCAATGATGAAAAGCGGCTGGTTATTGCCTTCCAGCGAAGTGCCCCCGCGGATGATAATAGAGGCAGAAGCGCCCGGCGCACCCCCGGAGTTGGTGATGTTCAGCCCTGCAATTTTCCCGTTGAGGGAATTGACAAGGTTAGGGTCTTTGTTTTTCAGAAGCTCGGCCGACTTAATATCCTGTACCGAATAACCAAGCGCTTTCTTTTCTTTTTTGATCCCCATACCCGTTACAATCACCTGTTCAAGTGAGCTGGAGGAAGTGAGCATCTTCACATCAATAGTACTGTTGTTCCCTACAGGGATGTGCTGGCTTTCATAGCCAATGAAAGAGAACTCCAGGACATCGCCGGGATTCACCCCGATGCGGTAATGACCTTTTACATCCGTTTGAGTGTTACGATTGCTGCCTTTAATCCTGACGGTAACGCCTGGCAGCGGGTTACCATCGTCGGCCAACACAATGCCGGTAACGGGTTTGGGTTCCTGCGCATAAGCAGCGTTGGGCAACATTAGCAGTATCAGTGACAAGGTCACTAATAGCCGGAGAGGTTTTCTCATGTTCTGTTGTTTTAAATGAAACTGATATTTGGTTGAGTATTACACACGCGTGTTTAGATTTTCAGGTTGTTTACATGATCTTGAACGTTTGGTCGTGTTACAGGAACAGGTTCTATTTTGGTTGAGCTACTGTCGGGCAACTAAAAATGACGGTTTTCTCTAAGCATAAATACCATACTAAGATAAGCGCAAAAATGACTTGTAGGTAATATAATAGAGCTTTTTTTGAGATGGCTTTGGGGATAATTGTAAAAGAAACAGAGAGGGAAGAAAGGGAGTTGTAACGCAGAATTACCAGGGGAAAGGCTTACTGCCTGCGTTTAATCAATCATGTAAATTGTTTCTTCAGTTTGGCAAAGTATTCTTTAATAGCGGCAGCTTTATCTTTCTTTATTTTCTTTCCAAGTTCCCTGCGCGGGCAGTTCACATTGTATTTTGCGCCCCAGTCCATTATCTCGATGATGATGGGTAAGAGATCGATCCCCTTTTTGGTAAGACTGTAAATAAACTTGGACTTATTGGCAGGCGACACCTTCCTGGAAAGTATACCTTCCGCTTCCAGCACGCTCAGCCTGTTGGCCAGGATATTGGTCGCTATCTTTTCCTCCGATTCCAGGAACTCGCTGTAAGACAGTTTCCCCCTGAGCATGATGTCCCTTATTATGAGCAGCGACCATTTGTCACCAAAAACATCCAGGGAACAACTGATGGGGCAATCCGATCTTGTTTTATTCATAGGAAAAATTTAAAGTACTTGCAATTTACAATAACTTTCAGTATTTTCACTTGCAAAGTGCAATATCTTTTAATCCACTTTGCTGATCACAAAAATAAAAAAAATGGAAAACTCAACCTCAACCTCAACAAAGCAGCTCCTTGAAACCTATTACCACGGCTTTGCAAGAAAGGAAGGCTGGGAGTCTGTTATTGCTGATGATTTTACATTCATTGGCGGTAACATGACCAACCCGGAGCCCGCTGTAGGAAAAGCCGCTTATATTGAAGTGATAAAACGCTTCTCCCGCACCTTTCAATCCATGCGGGTAAAAGAAATGATCATCGATGGCAGCAACGCCTGCGTTACCGGCAATTATGATTTCATATTCCCCAACGGAGCAGCTATTAATGGTGATGTGGCGGAGATCTGGAAAGCAAAGGATGGCAAACTGATCTCCCTGAGGATCTTTTTTGATACGCTTACTTTTGATAAGAACATCCCCAAATAATTTCTGCCATGGCCTACAATGAAAAATTAGCAGAAAGGATACGGCAGGCCCTTGCTCATTTGCCGGGAGTGGAAGAGAAGAAAATGTTTGGCAGCCTGGCCTTTATGGTGAACGGTAAAATGTGCCTGGCAGCCGGTCCTGGCCGTATGATGTGCCGTATTGATCCGGGTATTCATGAAGAGGCGCTTAAAAAGAAAGGCAGCCAGACAGTAATAATGAAAGGACGTGCGTACAAAGGATTTATTTATGTAGATGATGAGTACCTTAAAACAAGGGCTGCTTTTGATTACTGGGTGAAACTGGCGCTTGGATTTAACGGGCAGGCCAGGGCTTCCGTTAAGAAATGATCCATTATTATTTATCATTGTTGTGACCCGCTTTCTTTTTCTAATATATACATCCCGTTAGGGGAACGGTATTGTAATGCCGGCGTTTTTGAATCTTTTTTCATCAAAACAACCTATCTTCCCACCCGATAAACAACCAGAATACGCATACATTAATTCAGATACCTGCCTGTTATGATATAATATTATAACTTGCAGCCTGTTTTCAGAACGATGCGCCCTTTAGTGTTCCACCATGAATATGTGCTCCTTTAAAGCCCTGCTGTTTGCGGGGGTACTTTTACTTTTTTGTTTGCCTGCACAGTCGCAGGGCTTAGTCTTCTCTTCCTTCGAGCAGGTACAGGAGAAGAGAACTTCACTCGTATTGAACGGCAGCGACCCGCTTTGCCTGGATGGGAGTTTCGGGTTGTCGTTCGACTTTAACTTCTTCCCCGACAGGAGCGTGTATTACGGCTACGTGGTAAGGCTCATCAATAACCATCATCAGAATATTGATCTAATTTATAATCACCGTAACCAGCAATTCAGTGTTGTTTTCGGAGATGTATATACACAGCTGGATTTCAGGATAGACAGTGCCCTGCTGTTCCACCAATGGAATACCTGCAGCCTGCAATATAACGGGCAGATGCTGTCGCTTACAGTGAACGGGAAAAATTCCGGGAATAAAAAAATAGTATTGAAAGACCAGTGCTTCCGCATATTTTTCGGGGCCTGCCAGCTGCATAGCTTTAAAACCAGCGATCTGCCGCCCATGCAGGTAAAAAGCATTGCGTTGTACCGCAATAATAAAATGGACGCCTTCTGGCCCCTGAATGAAATGGCCGGCGTTCGCGCGGAAGACAGTATCCGCGGCCGTGTGGCCAATGTGATCAATCCCGTTTGGGGCACGCCGCTGCACCAGCAATGGCAGCTGCTGAAGGTACTAACGGTGAAGGGTAATGGTAGTTATACCTTTGATCCTTCGGAAGAAGAATTATATATCGTGGCAGCCGATAGTATCCATCATTTCCTCCTGCGCGATCATTCCTCCAGGGCGGAAGCGCTGAGCCGGCAGGAATACCTGGCACCCGGTTATCAATCCATATACAACCCCGGTAACCGCACATTGTACAGCGTGCATATCGACCAGCAACAGCTGGCAGCATGGCAGCCCGCCACCCGCAGCTGGGACATCCCTTTTGATTCCACAGATATTACCCAGTACTGGCAAACCAATAAATTTATCCGCAAAAGCGACAACGCCCTGTATATACTCGGCGGCTACGGCCAGCTGAAATATAAAAATCTGGTACAACGCTTCTCTTTCAACACCCGCAAATGGGAAGAGGTAACCGTGCAGCAATCGGATTATAAACCAAGATATCTTTCCGCACTGGGCGCCACCGCAAGCGGGGATACCGCTTACCTGCTGGGCGGCTATGGCAGCGATAACGGGGAACAGATGCTGAGCCCCCGTTATTACTACGACCTGCTGCAATACGATGTAGCCAATAACCGTATCCGGAAAGTATATACCTTGCCGGAGCCTGCGGAGCCCTTCGTGTTTGCATCATCTATGGTGATTGATACCACTGATCAGAGTTATTATGCGCTGATGTTTCCGAACGACCGGTTCCGGTCGCGCTTACAGCTGATCAAAGGTTCCCTGTTGCGGCCGGAATACCAGCTGGCAGGCGACACCATTCCATACGCCTTCCTCGATAACCGCTCCGGCGCCGATCTGTATTATTGTCCCCGCAGCCAGCAGCTGCTGGCAGTTACGCAGATAGTGGACAGGGATAAATCGACCGAAGTACGCATTTACTCACTGGCCTTTCCGCCGGGACAGCTGGCATTGTCGGCAGCAGCGGGCGCCGGGTTTAGTTTAAAGTGGTGGTGGCTGCTGGCAGGGATAGTGCCGGCGGCTGTTGTTATATATTATTTATATAGACACCGGTTTAATAAGCCGTCCTTAACTGCAATTCCCGTAACGCCGGTACAAACAGAAGAAGTTCCTTCATTGCCGGTAGTGGCGCCGGCCGCCGTGCCGGAAGATGTAACGGCCGGTAAGGCCGCCCTGCTGCTGTTTGGCGAGTTCCAGGTACTGGATAAAGATAAGAATGCCTTAACGCAGCTGCTCTCACCGCTGCTGAAGGAAATGCTGCTGCTGATCGTGATCCATACTGCGTGGTCGGGCAAAGGCATCTCCTCTGAAAAATTATACGAGATCCTCTGGCATGATAAGTCCGAGAGAGATGCGCGGAATAACCGCTCCGTGAATATGGTAAAGCTGAAAGCCATTCTTGAAAAGTTGGGCAGCGGCGTTATTCTCCGGGAGGAAGGGCGCTGGAAGATCACGTATGACCCTGACCTCCTTTGGGTGGACCTCGCAGAATTCAGCCAGCTGGTAAAATCCGCTACCCCTGGTATGGAGCGGGTCCGGTTGCTGCTGAAAATAGTGAAGGAAGGTACCTTCCTGTTCCGCACCGATTACTCCTGGCTGGAAGACATCAAGTCAGACATTTCTTCAAAAGCCCTCGATGTATTGCTCGCAGAAATGAACGGGCTGCCTGCCAATGCTTCTCCCGAAATATTTATCGATATCGCTAACGCTATTTTTGTATTTGACCCTATCCATGAAGATGCGCTCCGCGCAAAATGTAAAAACCTGATCCGGCAGGGCAGACCCTCTATCGCCAAATCAGTGTATGAAAAATTTTATAAAGACTACCGCCATATGTATGGCGAAAACTTCCGCCTGAATTTCCAGGATATCATCTCCTGATCCCCGCTTACTGTCTTTTTAAAAAAAAACAGGGCGATTAATTGCGCATTAATACGTTCGTTAATGGATTTATTAGCGTGTAGCGCATTGATTTGCAATATGATTTTTTGAAGAAGCAATTTTCACAGCAAAGCGTTATGTTACCGGATTCCACGATCTGAAAGTCTCCCTGTCCTAACACATACTATCAGCGTAGCTCCCGCTTTACTGGAAATTAATTCCACGGTTCTGTATTTTAAACCATTAATTATCAATCAATTATGAGATTCTGCTTGCCAGTCTTGCTCCTGCTCTGTTGTACACAGGCAATGGCCCAGCGAACCCTTATCAAGGGTAAAGCCACGGACGACAAAAACAATCCGCTACCTGGGGTCAGTATCATGGTGAAAGACACCCGTAACGGCGTAGCCACCAATGAGGATGGCGTATTTTCCATTTATGTGGCCGACCCGAAAACCACCATTCTACGGGCTACTATGACGGGTTATGAAACAAAAGAAATGGCGCTGAACGGGAAAACCACCGTACAGTTTTTATTAATGCCTTCTCCCATCAACTTAAAAAATGTGGTGATTGCAGGCGCTATGGGCCTTAACCGGCAGGCAAAGTCAGTAGGCTATGCCACCCAGTCGGTAAACCCCAACAACCTCACGGAAGCACGTGACCTGAACATCGTAAATGGCCTTGCCGGTAAAGTGGCCGGCTTGCAGGTTACTACAACCGGGCAGCCGGGATCGTCCAGCCGCCTTATCCTGAGAGGGGAAAACTCCATGACACAAAACAACCAGCCCCTCTGGGTGGTAGATGGGGTGCCTATCAATAACGATATGGGCGATGGAAGGGATAACCTCGATTTTGGTAACGGCGCTGCCGATATCAACCCCGACGATGTGGAATCTATCCAGATCCTCCAGGGGCCCAACGCTGCCGCCCTTTATGGCTCCCGCGCCGCTAACGGCGCCGTGCTCATTGTTACCAAAAAAGGTAAGATCGGCGATGGCCTCGGCATCGCTGTCAACCAGAACACCCTGGTGAATTCTATCGCTGAATTCCCCGCTTACCAGAACGTATACGGGGAAGGCGGCAACGGGTATACTGTAGGCAATGGCAACAACATTGTTGCCGGCACCGATGCCGTTCGTATGGGGCTCAACGGATCTACCTGGGGAATGCCTATGCTGGGTCAGCCATATGACGACTTTAGCGGCAAAAGGGTAGAAGGCGGTTTCCTGCCGCAACCAGGCAATATCACTTCTCTCTATAAACCCAGCATCACAAACAGCTCCGGCATTTCCATCAACAAAGCAGATGAACAGTCGTCGTTCCGCTTGTCGTACATGTTCACCAACAGCGATGATGTGCTGAAAAACCAGAACATCATCAGGAAACACAACGTTTCCCTTAACGCCGGCCGTAAACTTGGGAAGTTCCTGAACGTGGAAGCAAGGGTAATGTATACCAACCAGGGCACAAAGAACCGCACCTACCGCAACCTGGATCCGTCCAGCCCTATGGCAGCCTATGTGTACATGCCCCGCAGCGTAAACATCAACTCCCTCTCTCCATGGGCAGATCCCTTTGGCAACTCCGTTACTTTCGGCGCAGTAGGCAGCGTGGAAAACCCGCTGTGGATGCTTTATGAAAATGAAAACGAGGATAAATCCAACCGCTTACTGGCGGGTATAACGGCCACGGCTAAACTGACCAGCCATCTCAGCTTCCGCCTAATGGCATCTTCAGATATAAAGATCGCCAGCTATTACCAGTATAAAGAGCTTGGAGGCCTCAGAACACCGAACGGGTTTTATTCAAACTCCAACCAGAACAACCAGATGTGGGACTATCAGGCTATGTTCATGTATAACAATAAGCTGAGCAAATCTTTTAGTCTTACTGCCAACCTGGGCGCGGAATACGTAAACAACAACAACCAGTTCAGGGGCGCCAGCATCGCTTCCCTGCTGGTGCATGATATGCCCAGCATCCAGAACAGCACTGCATTCCCTGCCGCTACGGAATCGCTTGTACGCTCTAATGTGCAATCGATTTACGGTAATGCTACCCTGGCTTTCCGCGATTTCCTTTTTATCGATATCACGGGACGTAACGACTGGTCGTCTACACTGCCTGTAAACAACAGCTCTTTCTTTTATCCTTCTGTGAGCGGTAGCTTTGTGTTCTCCAACTTCCTCCCGGAAAACAGTTTTATCAATTACGGAAAACTGAGGGCGTCGGTGGCACAGGTAGGCAACGCGGCTCCACCATTATCGCTGTACACTACCTATCCGTATGGGGGCCTGTTCCTGGGCAATCCTTACCTGAACTATGGAAATGGCAACCAGCTGAACAACCCTGAGCTGAAACCGGAAAAAACATTGTCGAGGGAAGCAGGCATAGAGCTGGCGTTGTTTAAAAGCCGCATCCAGCTCACTGCCAACGTATACCAATCCAACACCACCAACCAGATCATCCGTCCGCAGATCCCAACGGAAACGGGTTTCTCCACCCGGATCCTCAATGCAGGCGAAATGCAGAACAAGGGCGTGGAGCTGTCGCTGAACGCAGTGGCCCTGCAAACAAAAAAACTGAGATGGAATGTAATGGCCAACTGGTCTATGAACAGAAACAAGGTATTGTCGCTGGTACCGAACATCGACCGGCTTAGTTTAGGCACCAACCTTGGCGCCACCGTAAATGCCATTGTTGGCCAACAGTACGGCGTGCTTACCGGCAACGCGCCTTACAAGGTACGTGATACGCTTATCGTGAATCCTTCCAATGGAAGAACTATTCCTGATCCTAACGTAGTGTTGGGCAATTTCCACCCGGACTGGATAGGGTCACTGGGCTCCGCCTTTAAATACGGCGCCTTCGATTTATCTGTGCTCTTTACTGTGAAGTGGGGCGGTGTTATCTATTCCGCTTCCTATGGCCGCGCCAATTTTGCCGGTAACACGATTGCCAGCCTGTATGGCCGCGACGAGTTCCTGCTGAGCAATGTTATCCTCGGTGAAAATGACCAGGAAAGAATGGGGGTTGGTCAGGCTAACAGTAAAGGCAATACCGTGTACGGCGATGCCGACAGGCCCAAGGGCGCCCGTTACCAGGAAGCTTACTTTCCCCTGGTAGATGCTTCCGGTAAAAACATCCTTGATAAAGACGGCCGCATGATCCCCGGCAAAAAAAGCGGTATCTGGATGAATCCAACTACCTACAATTCCGACATGGTATTGAATAACACACCTGCCATCACTTTCAACGCATCCAATATCCGCCTGAGCGAGCTGATTTTCGGATATTCCTTACCGGCGAAGATCCTGAAAACAACACCGGTAAGATCTGCGCGCCTGGCGTTTGTAGGCCGCAACCTGTGGACCCTTTTCAAACACACGCCGCAGGGTATTGATCCGGAAGCAGCCAACACCACCGGTAATGCCCAGGGCATTGAGTCCGGCGGATCTTTCCCCTTTTCTATTTATGGATTTGACCTGAAAGTAACTTTTTAAATGTGTATCATGAAAGCAGTATATATCCTTTCTTTAATAACGATCATGTGCTGGGGATGCACCCGGGATTTTGAGAGCCTGAACACGGATCCCACACAGTTCAGCGAAGCCGCGCCGGAAGCAAGTATCCTGGCGGCTGTGAAAAATATGAACGCCCGTATGGCGGACTATAACACCAGTAAATACTGGGACCTGGGCCACCTGCTTTGCCAGCAGGCCAACAGGTACGATGTAACTGACGCCGGCCTGTGGCAAACATTTTACCAGGGCGTACTGGGTAATCTGAACCAGGTGGTGATCAATTACGGTAATGACTCGCTTTATAACAACCGTGTACAGGTGGCCCGTATCCTGCAGGCTTACGCCTATTCCATCATGGCGGGCAACTTCGGGCGCCGTGCCGCTGTACCAGGCGAACAACCCCGAGTACCTGTCGACCATCCTGTTTGAAAATGAAGATACCGTTTACAGCTATGTGCTTTCCACATTGAAGGATGCAGCATCCAGGATCCAGCTGAACGGCGACAAGCTCAAATATGATGCAGTATATAACGGCAACCTGCAAAACTGGATCAAGTTTGCCAATACCATGCGCCTGAAAATTGCGATCCGCACGCAAAGGAATATGGGGGCTGTGGCAAGACAGCATATCACGGAAGTAATGGCCAACGAATCGGCCACCATCAGCACCGAAGCGGAAACCGCGAAGATGAGCTTTGAAAATGTGAATAATAACGAGAACCCTTATTTCATTAAATACATTAAATCCAACCAGTACTTTCCATATGCGCCGGGCGCAACAGGGCAGGCGCCAAAAATGAGCGAGTTCCTGTTCACCGTGTTCCGGTCTTATAAAGATCCGCGTCTGAGCGTATATTACGACACCGTGCCTACGGCCAACCGTCTTATCTTAACAGATACGCTCAGCAGCACCGCAGATGATTCGCTGAGGGTAGTAACTTATCCTATCCCTTATCTTGGCCAGCCAAAAGCAGGTACCAAGCTGGCAGGATGGACCGCCCTTGCCGGTCAGCCGGACATAATAGGCGGTTCCAACATCAACAGCTATTCCAACGCCAATCCTGTCATCTACCAGGTGGGCCGGCCTATCATCATGCTTTCTTATGCAGAAGCATTGTTCCTGAAGGCGGAAGCCGCACAAATGGGGCTGGGCGGTAGTTTGAGCGCAGAGCAATACTACTACGCCGGTATAGACGCCAATTTCGCTTACTGGAATATCAGCACCGCTCTCCGCGATGAGTACAAAGGCCGGGATGGTATTAAATGGAATACCACCGGTATAGGGTTTAATAATTACCTGAGTCTTACCAACGCCAATATTGCCGCAGACCCGCTCACAAAAATATGGGTGCAGCGCTGGCTGAACTATTTCCCTGACGGCGGTTTCGACTGCTGGTGCCTGGAGCGGAGAACCCGCGTGTTCCGCCTGCCGCCGCATACCAATCCCGGTGGTAACTCTTCTTATTCTGCCAATCCAACTTATTCTGATGTACCGGGAAGAATGTCGTACCCGCTTTCCGTGGTGAACCTGAACCCGGTGGGCTACCAGAGCGCGCTGAAAGAACTGGGCGTAAGCCGTACAGACGATTATGATATTTACCAGCCATTGCATTTTGCAAAACCTTATACGGTGCCCGACTGGAACAGTGAGCCGGCTGCCTATGATTACCGCTTTATCCAGAAATGGTATGGCGCTACCATTCAGGAACTGGCTGCAGCTGCACAAAGGGATGGATTCAGATATGTGATCACCCAGACTTATCATCCTTAAAAACTGACATCATGAAACGTGTTAATATACTTCTGGCAACAGCCGCTTTCCTGTTGCTCAACGCCTGCAAAAAAGACCTCAGCGGTCCTTCTGTGGATGATAATATCCTCAACTACGAAATACCGGAGGTGCCGGTAACGGAGAACTACGTGGTGGGCGCATTCTATACATCTTTCGGTGGCTGGAACGCCAACATCAAAGAAGTGCCGGTAGTGGGAAAATACGGTATGCCCAATGGCGTGCTTACTGCCGGTGTGATGCCCAAACATATTGCCTATGGCGTAAAAGCAGGACTGGATTATTTCGTGTTCTCCTTCCGTTCTCCCAACAGGGACGCCAATAACTACAGGTCGGATTCCACGCTGATCCGCGGGTTTATTGACGCCGACGGGGAAGGCCAGATGAAATTTGCCATGTCGTATAATTTCAGCACCGGCACCTACGGCGGCCTCAGTGCCACTAATCCTATAGAAAAGGATAAGCTGAAACTGGCGCAGTTCTTCGACGACTTCCGCCGCATTGTGCCTTATATGAAAGATGCGCATTACATGAAGGTGGGCGATAAGCCCCTGCTGTATATCCAGAACGCACAAACGTTGTTTTCCGACAGCAACAAAGCCATTTATGATACGCTGAGAAGCCAGCTGAAAACATTGGGCGTGGAGCCTTACATAGTAGGCATGCAGGACCGCTGGACACCGCCCGCCCGTTATGAGATCCGCTTCAAAGGCTGTGTAGACGCCATCTATCACCAGTCGTTCAGCTCGCAGATCAACAACTGGGACAGGTGGTACCTGCTGCCGCAGATGATAGACCAGAACTGGAAATACTCAAAGGATTATTTTGAAAAGAATTTCGGAGCCGACTATGTGCCGAACATCACGCCGGCTTACAGCTGGAAGATCAACACACCTACCAGCACCAACCCCGAATACCCGCGTACGGATAGCGGCGCGTTGTTCATAAAACTGTGCAATGTGGCTAAGATGAATGCCAGTAATAAAACCCGGCTGATCATGATAGACGGCTGGAATAACTGGACGGAAGACATGCAGCTTGAACCGGCGGAAAGCTATGGGGAACGTTATCTCAATATTGTAAGAACACAATTTAAGAAGTAACCCACTGTAACACCTGAGAATCGTGGAAGATTCAATTTGGATCACGTAATAACAGAAGGGGCCGTTTCCCGGCCCTTTATTTTTTCAGTATAAGAAAAGTATTAGTAAGATGATAAAAAGCGTAAGGATTTTAGCAGCGCTGCTGCTCACGGCAGGCAGCGCAGTATGCCAGCAACGGATTTCGTTCGGCAAACAAACAGCACTGGAAACAGCAGACAAAGGATCGGTGACACAACATGACGGTATCCTGCAAACACAAAATGCCTACGCCGCTTTTGGTGATTCCCTGCTGAAGAATTACCGCTTCAGCTTCCGCGCCAGTACGCCGGATACTGCCCGGGAAGTGCAGATCTGGGCCGGTTTCCGGGCGTATAACCGGAACGACCGTTACATCCTGGCGCTCAGGGGCGGACGGCAGAATAACCTCTACCTCAGCCGCCTTGGCTATATGGGCACCGATGAATTCCTGGCGCTGCGCACGCTGGATTTCCATCCCACGCCCGGCAAATGGTATACCCTGCGGGTAGAAGTATGCGGGCCCCGCATCCGTATATTCCTTAATGATGAATCACTCCCACGTATAGACGTTACCGATAGTAACAGTAATCTTGCGCCATCGGGAAAAATTACCCTGGGCGGAGGCTGGATCAATACCCTTTATGATGACCTGGTGATAAAGCCTTTGCCTGATAATGCCCTGGAAGGCGTGGACCGCAAGGAATATACCGCCGGCGCCACTGCCAAGGAAAAAGAAACACTGCGTAAACAACAGCGCAATGCGTATCATCCTGTTGCGGTAACGGATATCAGCCGACCGCGCACAGAAATATCACTTAACGGCAACTGGCTGTTTATGCCGGTATACCAGCTGGCAGATGAAAGCAAGGCTATCTCCCCGCAGGAAAGCGATGCGCAATGGCATACCATGCACGTGCCCGATTTCTGGAACCCCATACGGATATGGCTACACGGAGAAACGTTTGGCCGGCACCCCAAAGGCGCCTCTGATGCCTACTTCCAGCAGGAAACCGCCAGGTGTGAGGGATATACTTTTGATTATAAAAAGACAAACGCAGCCTGGTACCGGCAATGGATCAACCTGCCGGCGGGCATTGAACAAAAGGAAACCCTTCTTCGCTTTGATGCCGTATCTAAAGTATCTGAAGTATATATCAACGGGAAAGCTGCGGGCAGGCATACCGGTATGTTCGGTGAATTCGTGATCAATGGCAAAGGATTGTTCAAGGCAGGAAAGAACCTGGTTACCGTGAAAGTGATCCGCGATTATGTAACCGGTATCAAAGACGCAGGCAAAGTGGTAGACGTTGCAGTGAGCGTGGAGGTAACCAACAAGATGCTGAAAGACCTTGCCCATGGCTTCTACAACGATGATCCCGCGGGTATCTGGCAACCGGTGTCACTGCTTATTACGGAGCCGCTGGCCATCACAGATGTATTCATTCAGCCCAATCTTACCGGCGCAGGATTTGATGTTACCGTGAAAAACAATACCGTCAAAGAACAGCCTTTCACCATCAATATGAATATCCCGGGTTTATATAAGGGAAAGCGTTTAGCCGGCGCCGTTATTAAACCGGGAGAGGAGCAAACCCTGCATTATGAAATTGACCACCTGCAACCATTGTTATGGTCGCCACAAACACCCAACCTCTACAACTTTACCTTTTCCCTCGAAAGCAACGGCCGCATTACAGACAGTACTACCATCACTTCCGGCTTCCGCACCTTTGAGGCAAAAGAGGGATACCTTTACCTGAACGGCCGCCGTTACTGGCTCCGCGGCGGTAACCAGACACCCTTTGCCCTGGCGCCCAACGATACGCAGCTGGCAGAGCGCTTCTACGACCTGATGAAAGCAGGCAATATGGAAGTGACCCGGACGCATACCTCGCCCTACAATGAAAACTGGCTCGCTGCGGCCGACAGGAAAGGAGTGGGTATCAGCTTTGAAGGCACCTGGCCCTGGCTCATGATCAACAGCTCCATGCCGGATGAACAGCTCATCAGCAAATGGGCCGATGAGTTCATCAGCGTCCTGAAAAAATACCGGAACCATCCTTCTATTTTATTCTGGACGGTAAACAACGAGATGAAGTTCTACGACAACGATCCCGACCCGGTAAGAACACGGCTTAAAATGAAGATCATTTCCGAAGTGGTGAAACGCATGCGG
This sequence comes from Chitinophaga sp. OAE865, assembly GCF_040546735.1. Lineage (NCBI taxonomy): Bacteria > Pseudomonadati > Bacteroidota > Chitinophagia > Chitinophagales > Chitinophagaceae > Chitinophaga > Chitinophaga sp. OAE865. Next base: position 4,081,603 of record NZ_JBEPOF010000001.1, read on the forward strand.
AAAACAGACGGTACCCGCCCCATCTGCTTTGACTCAAATTATAAAAGGAATGAGAAGAAATTCGGGAAAGACTTTTTTAAAGATATTGATGATGGAGACATTGATGATATTCATGCCTATATTAACTGGTACGGCTACTCGATCTTCAAACAGTTCAACGGTGAGTTCCAGCAACGCAATCATAATGAAGGCCGTCCCCTGATCAGCCAGGAAATGTCGTCCGGCTATTCCAATAGCGAAACCGGTCACCCGGTGCGCTTTTACACACAGGTACATCAAACGCCGCAGGAACTGGTAGGCGATCTGGCATATGAATTCAGTGACCCGGCCTGGTTCATGGAATCGCAGGCTTTCATTACCGGTGAACAGGCGGAAGCCTACCGCAGAACCAACGATAAGGCCGCCGGCATCCTGCACTTTGCTTTAATAAGCTGGTTCCGGAATGTATATGATGCCAAAGCAATTGAGCCGTATCCTGCTTACTACGCATTGCAGCGCGCCTTGCAACCGGTACTGGTAAGCGCTGAGTTATGGGGCCGCCACTTTTATGCAGGCACGCAGCTCCCTGCCCGCATCTGTATAGTGAACGACCGCCACGAAGGAACCCCGCTCAGTGCAACGGAATTAACCTGGCAGCTGCAAACCAATGAAGGCGCAGTTATTGCCACGGGAAAGCAATCCATACCGGAGATGCCTTACTATGGGCGCCAATGGGTAACACCCCACATCCTTATCCCCGAAAAACTACCCACAGCAGAGGTGAATGGTAAACTGGTGCTTACCCTGAAGGAACATAACCGTTTACTGTCTTCCAACGAATACAAAATAATACTGGCGGATCAACGTTTTTTTTCACCTGCGCTCACCGCCCCCGTGGTATTATTGGATGGAGCCGGGCAAATGAAGCCTGCCTTCGAAACACTGAAAATTAAATACACTGCTGCCGCTACCGTAAGTGAAGCATTGGCTAAGAAAGCCGTCATATATGTATTTGCCGGCCTGGAGCCAGGGAAGAATATGAGCGCCGCTGAACAGCAACAGCTGCGATCCTTTGTGCAGGCAGGAGGAAAAGTATTGCTGCTGGACGCAGCAAAATCCGCCGCTCAACTGTTCCCGGATTATGTTTCCGGCGTACTGAATTTCCCGGAGGGAGATATCGTGAATATGGATATCCCTGAAGCGCCGGTATTCAAAGGCATCGGCCTCCTGGATCTCCGTTACTTCAATAACAATAAACGGGAACTACCGGCAGTATGCAACGGCGCACTAACGGTAAAGCGCCAACGCGGATTGGACATACTGGCAAAGCATATTAACGTGCACGGCTATATTAAAGGAGAAATGGCTGAGCGCGCCACCTATATGTCCGGCATCCAGGGCGCTACGCTGCTGAAGGCTGGTACAGCCTATCTTTCTACCATGTCGCTGGAAAAGGCCGCTACAGACCCGGTAGCGGGAAGGCTGCTGTATAATATAATAGCTGAACTGGGCAGGTAATGCTGGGGATGTTGTCTGGCTCAGAGTCAGACAACATCCGCATCTTCGCTATTCGGGGGAAATGTATAAGGAGTCTTTGGGATTATATAACATCAAATGTTTTACACCTGCCGGAAATTTTGCCGATGCTTTTTCCATCAGCTTGTTTGCCGCCATTTGGATCTTATTATGATCTGCACCGGCAAGCGACATAACCAGGATACCGATGCCGGGCTGGTTGTTTATACCGGTAAAGTTCCCGTTTGTATAAGGACCAAACTCAATTTTCGCTGCCACGTCTTTTAGCTTCAAAACGGTATCGGCGTTGGTGCGAATAAGCCTGTTTTCAAATGCAGCAAGTTGGTTATGCTCACTTTTGCACTTAATGATGTAACTGGAAGCCGGCTCATTTTTTTTGTACAATATTCCTGTAACAGCTTCCAGTAGTTTAGCCGGAACAGCTGCTGTCAGTTCTTTCAGGGTTAAATTAAAAGTGCTCATGCGATCTGTATTTAACCAGATGCGCATGAGTGAATCTTTAAACCCATTAAGCGTGATCAAATGACTGACACCGGGAATTCCCCGTATTTCAGGAACAATGTGTGTAGCTGCATAACCGGAAAGGAACGCCTGGTCATACTGCCCGCTTTTCTCCGAAAAGATATCAATCGCCATAACTACCGGCTCATTTTGTCGAAGTACGGTGATGCCGGACTGTATTACCTGTGAAGGCAGTTTTCCCGTTACCACAGCAACCACATTTGAAATATTCAATTCGGCCTGGTCCATGTCGGTACCTGGTGTAAAGTAAACGGTAATCACCAATGAGCCATCTCTGCTTGCGGTATAGGCCATGTGATCCATGTTCCCTGCATAGTGAAAGATGGAATCTTTTAAAGGGGAAGCCACCGAGTCCAGTACTGTGATGGTGCTTGCCCCGGGATAAAGCGCCTTTACCTGGATCGATGGCAGGGGCACTGGAGGAAATTGTTGCACCGGTTGTTTAGTAGATGCTGTTCCGCCGCAGCTAAGCAGCATAATGAATATAGCAGGAACAACCGTGACTGCATTTAAAAGGGTTTTAAACATTTTTTGCGATTATATAATGAGGAAAAACAACTTTAAATATTGGGGTACCAGCAAGATAACTTATACTTAAAACGGTTGTTCATGGGCTCTGTTTATATGGAAACGATATAGAAAGCTACGAAAAAACAGGAAAAGATCACCGCGAATTTTGTCTGACGCGGAGGTTGTCTGACTCAGGATTATGATGATTATAATGATTGCCCTGAATTTATTTTTTTAGATTTTATAGATAATGATTCAAAAAAAATAGGGGAGATATAAGCGGACCCGCTTATATCTCCCCAAATCCTTTAAAATCATAATGATCAAATCATGATAATCATTGTAATCATCATAATCCTGAGTCAGACAACCTCCGCGTCAGACAACCTCCGCGCGTAACTACGGTTTAAACTCCAGCCAGTCCAGTGTGAACAGGTGCTGGTTGGGTTGCTGATCTTTGCTGAATACAAAGTAAAGATCGTTTCTGCCGCCGGGATCCTGTACGGGTGCAGTTACTTCTATGAATTTATTCCAGTTGCCGGTTGCCTTGTATGCCAGTTTGCTGATCACCGGTCCGGTAGCGCTGCCGGTATGGATTTCCAGGATCGCGTCTTTATCGAGCGATGAATAACGGTACGTTACTTTATGAATACCTTTCAGGTCGATGTTCCTGAACACAAAGAATGATTTGTTATGGATGGATCCCAGTTGTTCTGCTGAGCGCCCGATGTTTTGAACAGAGTCGGCATCTTCTGCCTGCATACGGAGGGAGCGAAGCAGCAACAGGGCACTGCCGCTAAGCGGGGATGCGTTACCGCCGCCATCTGTATAAGTGGCTGCCAGTACATAATTGCCGTACTTCTCTTTACCCAGGTGATCTTTTAACGCTACTGTGCCGGAAGCAGGCAAACTGCCAGCTGCCTGTTGTGTAGCCAGCGAGAGGATATATTTTACAATTTGCCCTGCATCATCTACAGACAATTGCGGATGTGCCGCCATGGAATGTTCGCCCCAAACGCCGCCACCGCCTTTAATGATCTTGTTGGCAAGATAGGCAGGAGCTTTGGGATCTTTCTCATAGCGTTTGGCCACCTGTGTAAAGGCCGGGCCTACAGAGGCTTTATCCAGCTGGTGACAGGCCTTGCAATCGCTGCCTTCCATCAGCACCTTACCGGGATGCGCCGGTACTGTTGTAATAAGCTGGTGCCCTTGTTCCGTTTTAGATTTGCTGCGCGGAATGTAATGCAGTCCGATGATCAGCTGTTCGTTATTGATGGAAGGATCTTCGTTATCAGTAACTGTTACTGCATAATGCAGTGGGCTGTTATCAAAATAGAAAGTGTTGTTATCGGTAGTAGTGATCTTTACCACCGGCACAGTGTTGCCCACCCGGATGGTAACGGTGTCTGTACTGCTGGCGCCTTCGGGATCCGTTATTTTCAGGATGGCGTGGTACACTCCATTTTTTTCGTAGGTATGTACGGGAGAGGAATCGGTAACAGCAGCAGTGGCATCACCAAAGTTCCATTCGTATTTCAGCGTTTGTCCTTCATCAAAGTCGTAGCTTTTTTTGCTGCTGAAATTTACTTTCATGGGTGCGGTGCCTGCGGTGTCAATAGTTGTGATAGTTGCTACAGGAGCGCGGTTGCCGCCATTGTAGGATATACGTACCAGTCGCGCGTCATCATTGTCAATACCATATACAGAGCCATACTCCAGGATGTAGAGGTCGCCGCCTTTACCGATGGCCATGTCTACCGGGCGTCTGAAATCGCCGTTTGTTTTCATGAAGGGCTCCATCGATTTAAAGTTGTATTGGCTGTCGAGCCGCACGGCATATACCCAGTTACGCATCCAGTCGTAAATGAACAGGGCGTTGTCGTACCATTCGGGTAAGCCGGTAGGGCTAACGGTAGCCTTGTTGTAATGATATACCGGTCCGGCCATGGCGCAACGGCCGCCATTACCCAGTTGCGGGAATACGGAGGAGGAATCGTACGGGTACCAGATCATGGCCTTTTGCGCCGGCGGTAATACTTTCAGACCGGTGTTATGCGGGGAGTTATTTACCGGGGCTTCTGCCTTGAAAGGAGCGCCAATGGTTTTGGTAGCAAAATCATATTGGGGATACACCTTGTTATCGCCTACTACGAATGGCCAGCCGAAGTTGCCCGGCTTTTTGGCCTGGTTGATCTCATCATAGCCGCGTGGTCCCTGCTCGCTGTCCTGTCCTGCATCGGGGCCTACTTCGCCCCAGTACACAATACCGGTGGCCGTGTCTACCGACATGCGGTAGGGGTTGCGGCAGCCCATGGCGTATATTTCAGGGCGTGTGTTGGCAGTGCCTTTGGGGAACAGGTTGCCGGCAGGAACAGTGTAGCTGCCATCCGGCTCGGGATGGATGCGCAGCACTTTTCCGCGCAGGTCGTTGGTATTGCCGGCAGAGCGCTCTGCATCAAAGGTGATACGGCCGGGAATAGTATCTATCGGCGCATAGCCGTTGGATGCAAATGGCACCGTGTTATCGCCGGTGGAAATAAAGAGGTTGCCGTCGCGGTCCCAGTCGAGCGAGCCCCCGGTATGCGCGCTCACTTCCAGTTCCAGGGGAATGGTCAGCAATACTTTCTCGGAAGACAGGATCAGGGAGTCTTTCCCTTCCATGGTAAAGCGTGACACCTGTTGTGCGGCGGGTAACTTATTGGGTGTATAATAAAAGTAGATGTAATGATTTTTTTCAAAACCCGGGTCCAGGGTTATGCCCAGCAGCCCGTTGCCAAATCCTTCCTTGGTATCCGGGAGTACCGGGAATGTATATACGACTTTGGTGGTTTGGGCAGCAGGATCGTAATGATACAATTTACCGCTGCGCTCAATAAAATATACGCTTCCGTTACCGGCAACGGCCAGTTCCATTGGTTCGTTCAGGTCGTTTGAAAGAATGGTTTTGGTAAAACGGTTGTCTTCCGGCGCTTTGGTCGATTTGCTCCCGGCTGGCTGATCACCGCATCCCTGCATTATTAGTGTCGATCCGACAATAATAAGGGCTGGCAATATCTGTGTGCATAACTTAAACTGTCCACTCATGTAATATGATTATAGATTTGATTAGCGGGGCACAAAATAAAAGAATATTGTATTTTTTTTTCTGAAAATGGATGAAAGGAAACAATATCGGATAGGCAGTTCATATTTATATCATCTCCCCAATAGCGAATTTAATATCAGGAAGAAAGGAAGGTTTGGCATTTTTTGCGCTGCTTCCGTATATTTGAGGCCCACATTATTCAGGCTGATAAATTTTAAAGATGGATCTGAACGAATTTAAACAATCCTTACAGGAGGCGTATCCACCCAAAAATATATCGATATATCTTGATTCCCTCTGGTATGAAGGGAAAGGGAACTGGAACAAGGCGCACGACCTGGTAGATGATCTGCCCGGACCGGATGCCGCCAGGGTACATGCTTACCTGCACAGGGTAGAGGGCGACCGTGCAAACGCGGATTACTGGTATCGGCGGGCGGGCACAACCAGGCCCTCCATTACCCAGGAAGAAGAGTGGGAAGTGCTGGTGAGCCAGTTCTTAAAATAGCCGGCAACGGATGTCTGCTGATTGCCAACTTAGGGTGTATAATTTACATTTGTCATTGATTATTAGGCCATAAAAAAGCACTAATTTGTTTATTATTTGTATATTCCACGTGGCGTTAGATCGATAAGTATTAAACAAACAGTTATTTTAGTTTTTTAGCGGAGTATGTGGAAATTTATCCTTTTACTATTTTTATCTGTTCATCTGGTTACAAATGCTGGTTATGCTCAATCCTATGGATTACGCTTTTCTAGTCATGAAGTGGTGCAGGAAAGGAGAACAACGCTGAATTTAACTTCATCAGGCCCCCTGTGTTTCAAAAAGAGCGGCGAAATATCATTCGATTTTAATTTACTCCCCTATAAAGAAACTTATTTCGGTTACGTATTAAGGATCATTGCTGCCAACAACCAGAATATAGACCTGGTATATAACCAGCGGGAACGCAGCTTTAACTTCCTCATCGGGGAAAGCTTTTCCAGGGCATTTGCTATCGACTCTATCGCCCTTTTCGGCGGATGGACGCATATTGCTATTCAATTTGACCCTGAGCATAACGAAGCCTCCATCTCAGTTAACAATAAATTTGTTGCCAAAGGCCCGGCAAAGCTGGGCAACCCTGCATGTACCCGGGTATTCTTTGGTACCAATACCTACGAAGGGTTTCAAACGGTAGACATTCCGCCTATGAACCTCCGTAATATAGTAGTGAAAGAAGGAGGCCATACCAGGTATAACTGGCCTCTTTCTGAAAATGAAGGCAATACGGCTACGGATCTGCAGGAAGGTAAAGCCGCCGTGATCCGTAATGCCAACTGGATAGGGCCCAGGCACCGCAACTGGGGCCTGCTCCGGAGCTGGGAAATCAGCGGTACGCCCAGTGTGGCATTCGACCGGGAAAAGGAAGTGCTCTATATTGTGTCTTCCGATTCTTTATACCAGATCTCTTTTAAAAATGAACAGGAGCAGAGCGTCCGCCTTTCCGAACGGCTGGATAGCCTGATGCCGGGGAACCAGTCGGTGTTCAACCCTTTCTTAAATAAACTTTTCAATTTTTATATCGATCAGAAAAAAGCAGGATCCTATGATTCCGCTGCACGGAAATGGGATATCCGCTATACGCCTGACCTGCTCACCGTTTACTGGCAGGCCAATAAATTTATTTCCCGGTCCGACTCCTCACTTTATATCCTCTGCGGATACGGGCAAATGCAATATAAGAATACCGTGCAGCGCTATCATTTCGGCACGGGGCAATGGGATTCTGTGCCCGCCACCGGGGAAAGACTTACCCCCCGGTACCTGGCTGCCACCGGCGCCACTGAAAACGGCGATACCGCTTATATTCTCGGCGGCTATGGCAGCAACAGCGGCAACCAGGTGGTAAACCCCCGTCACTATTACGACCTGATGGCCTTTTATGTAAAGGATCACTCTTTTCATAAAGTGCTGCAACTGGAAGAACCTCCCGCACAGTTCTGCTTCGCCAACAGCCTGGTCATAGACCCGGTTACCCGGAATTATTACGCCCTCATCTTCCCGGATGATAAATTCAATACTACCCTGCAACTGGTGGAAGGCTCCCTGAAAGCGCCAGGACTAAAGCCCCTGGCCGATGCCATTCCTTATTCTTTTCATGATATCAAGTCGTTCGCCGACCTTTATTACTGCCGCAACAGTAAAAAACTGGTGGCAGTAACCCTCTATACTTCCAAAGACAATAGCACCGCGGTAAAAGTATATACGCTGGAATTCCCGCCTGATGCCGTTTTAGCGGAAAGCGCAGGACTGAAAGGGATCTCCGCATGGTATTTATTGCTGCTGGCTCCTGTGGCCGGTATCATTGTGTTCCTGCTCCGCCGCCGTAAAAAGGCCGCGCCACAACAGGCTGCTGCAACGGCTGCCACCACTCCGGCCACTGCGCCGGTTACCCCTGCCGCGTCATTGCCGCCGCTGCCGGTGGTGATACCCGAAACCACTACCGACGAAACCGCACCGGAAGAGATCATCGCCGAAAAGAAAGGCCATGTCTATTTCTTTGGCCCATTCGAGGTGCTGGACAAGGAAGGGCAGGACATCACCAAATTCTTTACCCCACTCCTAAAGGAATTATTCCTGCTTATTGCGATCAACACCATCCGTTCAGGGAAAGGTATTTCATCGGACCGGCTTTATGCCACCCTCTGGCGCGATAAATCCAGCAAGGAAGCGCAGAACAACCGCTCGGTGAATATGGTGAAGCTGAAAGCCATACTCGATAAACTGGGCGCCTGCGCCTTTGTAAAGGAAGCGGACCGCTGGAGCCTCCAGTATGCCGCAGACGATATTGATATGGACCTGGCCGGGTTCCAGCAACTGCTGCACTCGCCCCGGCCCCTGCAAAAGCAACCCGTCCGCGACCTGCTGAAGATCCTTCACCGTGGCTCTTTCCTCCCTGATGCCAACTATACCTGGCTGGAAGATATCCAGTCCGAAATTTCAGGAGTAGCCCTCGATATTCTCACAGAAGCCGCCAACCAGTTCAATACAGATCCTGAACTGCTGATCGAGATCGCCGACAGCATCTTCCTCTTCGACCCCGTAAACGAAGAAGCGCTCCGCATGAAATGCAGCAGCCTCGTAGCGCTTGGCCGCCACTCACTGGCCAGGGCCGCCTTCAACAAATTCGCAAAGGAATATCTCCACATGTACGGGGAAGAGTTCCCGCAGCCGTTCACGGCCTATTCCGGGGATAAGTGAACGAAGGTTCGCCGTTGGCGAACACGCGGAGTTTGTCTGACTCAGGATTACGCTGATTTTGATGATTTGTTTGATTTTATTTTTTGGAATTTTTGGGAGATGTTGGACATACCAGGGCCTGGGGCTGTGAATAAGCTACAACTAACACAGGTGTAAGGCATACTGTAGGAGTCTTCCTGTTATATCTATATCTCACCGGAAAGTAGGACAAAATTAACCTGTGATTATGCCATATCTATATAGGTATAGGGTATATACGGCGGAACTATGGCGTATATATGGGGGAAATACGGCGGAAACCGGGAGTATCCATACTGTAGCCCGGTAGCATACATACAGAACCCATCCGGAAACCCCAACCACCATCACCAAAGTAATAAAATCAATGAAATCAGCGTAATCAGTGTTCCAAGACAAAATCCGCTGAAAGCAAAAAAAATAAAATCAAACTAATCATCAAAATCAGCGTAATCCTGAGTCAGACAAAATCCCCGGCGATTAATTAAAACTTAATTCATTATTTCTTTTCACCGTTAGTGCATTATTAGTGCTGCCATTAAGGCTGCCCGGATAAATTGCATTGTAATGAATAAGACAAGATTCCACGACTATGGCACTCAGGCCACTTTATTACGAAAAAAAAGAATGCTGGTGATCAGGATCATCAGCATTCTTTTTCCCTTTTTAATAATAGGTGGAGTGGAGGCAGGACTGCGGGTATTCAATTACGGCCACAGCCTTCAACTTTTTATCACGGCTCCGCAACACCCCGGTTATTACCAGCTCAACCCGGCCGCTTCCCTGAAATATTTTTCCAATGCCGATATCGCCACAAAGGGAAATAGCGAGTTGTTTAAGAAAGTAAAGGATTCCGGCACGCTCCGCATCTTTGTACTGGGAGAATCCACCACCATCGGGTATCCCTATTTTCACAACGGCTCCTTTCACCGCTGGCTGCAATTCCGGCTTATGCATACCAACCCGGATAAGCACCTGGAGATCATTAATCTTTCATTAACCGGTGTTAATTCCTATACTGTAGAAGGCTTTGCAAAAGAACTGCTGCCGTATCAACCCGATGCAGTACTTATTTATACCGGCCATAACGAGTATTATGGCTGCCTGGGCACCGGCAGTACAGACAAAATCGCCGGCAGCCCTTTCCTGGTGCACCTGGTGCTGAAGCTGAGGCAGCTGCGTATTACACAGCTCATGGCCGCTGCGCTACACAAACTTTCCCCGCTGAAACCTGCCGGTACGGAAGGCGGGGGCAAAACCCGCATGGAGATGATGGTGGCGGAACAGCAGATCCCTTTTGGATCTGTCATGTATGAAAGAGGTATCACCCAGTTCACTGCCAACATGGACAATACCCTGCGTATGCTGGATGAGGCCAATGTGCCGGTATTTATCAGCAACCTCGTGTCTACCGAAAAAGACCTGTTCCCTTTTGTCAGTATAGCACCCGACAGCGCAAAATACCCTGGCTTTGGTACCGCATACCGGAACGGGGAACAGGCGATAGCCAAAGGCGATTCCACTGCGGCGATGCAATATTTTCTTGCTGCGGAAAACAGCTACAGCGCACATGCCGGCTGTAATTATTACCTGGGGGTATTGTCGTTCCAAAAAGGCGACAGTACTGCTGCCAAAACATACTATGATAAAGCCCGGGATCTCGACGCGCTCCGTTTCCGCGCGCCTTCCAAACTGAATAAGGTGCTGCTCGACCTGTGCAGCAAATATAAAAATGCCCACCTGGTAGATGCCAACGCCGCTTTTGAAGCCGCCAGTCCGGGGCATATCATTGGCAACAACCTGGTCCTGGAACATGTGCATCCTAACCTGGACGGCTATGCGCTGTTATCAGATGTATTTTATACTACCATGAAAAGGCAGGGTCTTTTCAAAGCGCCCAACGACAGTGCCATGAGCTTCGCGCAGTTGCTGAAAGCCATGCCCATCACGGCTGTTGATAGTCTTTCCGGCGCTTATAAAATTGCGAACCTCAAAAGAAGCTGGCCTTTTAAGACTGCTCACGTATACGATACAACGCTGATCTCCACTGAGGAAGAACAGCTGGCCTACAACGTGGCTTTCAGGAAAACCTCCTGGGAAGCAGCATTGCAGCAGCTGTATAACGGCTACAATCAAACCGGTGATTTTGCGCATGCAGCTACCATAGTGGCCGCATTGGTTCAGGAGAATCCTACAGAAGCGGCGTATTATGAAGAAGCCGGCAACTACAATGGTAAACTGAATAACACGGCAGAAGCCATTTTCTATTTTAAAAAGGCATTTGCCCTGTCGCCCGCATTTGATGTGGCCAGAACGCTTTTTGTGCTTTACCTGAAACAGGATAATGCCGGCAAAGCCCTGCCTTACCTGGATTATGCCATAGAGCATAACGACCGTCGATTAAACCTGTTGCCGGTGAAAGACTGCCTGTTGCAGATCCTGGAGCTGCAAACAGTGGCGGCCAGGGAACCGGCAAATGTGACTGTGCTCAACCAGATTGCAGGATTGTATTTCCGCATGGGCAATAAAGACGGCGCTGAGTTATATGTGGAAAAAGTATTGCAGGCATCGCCAGGTAATAAGGATGCACTCAATATACAAAGCCAGTTGAAAAAAGTATAGTTATGGGGAAAGGATCTACACCTATCAGCCGGCAGCAATGCATGGAGTTCGGACAGGTTGCTGCAGCTGCTATGCTGGCGGCATCGCTTTATTACCGCGACTTCCGGCTGGTGATCGCAGCATTGCTGCTATTGCTCATCATATTGCTGGCGCCCCGGCTTTTATATCCGCTGGCGCTGTTGTGGTTTGGACTGGCAAAGGTATTGGGAGAAATAAACGTGCGCATACTGCTTACCCTGGTTTTTATACTGGTGGTAATACCAATGGGCCTGTGGCGGAAATGGAGGGGCAAAGATACTTTGCAGCTGCGGAGGTTTAAAAAAGATGAGGGATCGGTAATGGATATACGAAATCACGTGTATACGAAAGAAGATCTGCAGCATACATTTTAAAACGATCATTATTCACATGCCATGGAATTTTTGCATGAACTGCTCTACTTTTTAAAGACACGGAAAAAGCTCTGGTTGCTGCCGCTGATCATCATGTTGCTGTTGCTGGCATCACTGGTAGCATTAACAAGCGCTTCTGCGCTGGCGCCTTTTATTTATGCCATATTTTAAGCATTGAGAAAAATTATCCTGGGCATATCGGCATTTTATCACGACAGTGCAGCCGCACTGATCATCGACGGGCATATTGTTGCGGCCGCCCAGGAGGAGCGTTTTACCCGTATAAAGCAGGATGCTGCTTTCCCTGCGCAGGCTATTAAATATGTATTGTCGGAGGCCGGCATTTCCTTCGATGAGCTTACAGCAGTGGCATTTTATGATAAGCCTTTGCTGAAGTTTGAGCGGCTGCTGGAAACCTATCATGCTTTTGTGCCGCGGGGCTGGCGTAGTTTTATTACTGCCATGCCGGTGTGGATGAAGGAAAAAGTGTTTATGAAGAAAATGCTGCGGCGGCAGTTCCGCGCATTGGGCGCCACGGTAAAGGTACCGCTGTATTTCCCGGAGCATCATTTGTCGCATGCCGCCAGTGCATTTTATCCTTCTCCTTTTCAGTCGGCCGCCATCCTTACGGTAGACGGCGTAGGGGAGTGGGCCACCACTACTATTTGCCATGGCGCCGGCAGTGATATTAAAATACTGAGGGAGCTGCGTTTCCCGCATTCCCCGGGGCTGTTGTATGCCGCCTTTACTTATTTCCTGGGTTTTAAAATAAACAGCGGCGAATATAAACTCATGGGGCTTTCGCCTTACGGCCTGCCGGATGATCCGCAAACTATTGTGTTCAGGGAAAAGATCATGGCAACGTTGGTGGATATACGAAAGGATGGATCCATCCTGCTGAACATGGATTATTTTGAATTTGCCACGGGGCTGAAAATGACAGCCACGCCTTTGTGGGAGGCGTTGTTCGGGATGTCAAAACGGGAGCCGGAATCGGCCATCACGCAGGATCATATGAACCTGGCGCTGGCCATTCAACAGGTGATGGAGCAGATTGTAGTAGCGCTGGCACGCACAGCAAGGGAAATTACCGGCAGCAGGCAGCTGGTGATGGCAGGCGGCGTAGCGCTGAACTGTGTAGCCAACAATAAGATAAGGGCAGCCGGGATCTTTGAAAATATCTGGATACAGCCTGCTGCCGGTGATGCCGGTGGCGCATTGGGCGCTGCATATGCTGCTTACCACATAGGAATGGAACAGGCGCGTATTTTTTTTACGGGAGATGATGCCATGCAGGGCGCTTTCCTTGGCCCCGCCTATGGCGACGCGGATGTCCGGAAGCTGCTGGCCCGCTATGGAGCGGTGGCCGTGCACGAGCCGGATTTTGAAACGCTCACACACATGGTAAGCGCTCAACTGGCAAATGGAAAAGTAGTGGGCTGGTTCCAGGACCGGATGGAGTTTGGCCCCCGCGCGCTGGGCAACCGCAGCATCCTTGCTGATCCGCGGCAACCGGGTATGCAGCGGCAGCTCAACCTGAAAATAAAATTCCGGGAAAGCTTCCGTCCTTTTGCACCGGCGGTACTGGCAGAAGACGCAGCTCTTTATTTTAATGATGCAGGCGCTTCTCCTTATATGTTATTCACTACTACATTGAAAGAAACACAACAGGGCACTGCTGCTGCAGGGAACAACATGCCGCATACCGGCACCGCCATTGCCGGGCGCCTGCAGCTGCAACGATCCGCCATCCCTGCAGTTACGCATCTCGATTACTCTGCGCGGATACAAACCGTACATGATACGCTTCATCCAAAGCTGCATCAACTTATTAATAGTTTTAAAAAATTAACGGGTTGCAGTGTGCTGATCAATACCTCTTTTAATGTAAGGGGAGAGCCGGTGGTGAACACACCTGAAGATGCATGGCTTGCCTTTATGCGAACGGAAATGGATTACCTGGTAATTGGCCATTATGTTTTTGATCGTCGCCGGCAACCGTCGCTGCCAAAGGAGTTGTTCAGATCATTTGAAATGGATTAATACATCTTTCTAAAAGAAATTTTTTGAAAAATATAACATTAATACCGCTGTTAGTTCATTATTAGCGCTGCTGTTAGGCCGCTGATGCTTACTTGCATTCATTATTTTCTTATCAATCGAAATATCGTTCGCGTTATGAAAAGATTACTATTGCTGATGCTCCTCGCATCGGGCCTGTTACAGGCCTATGCACAAAAGCAGTTGACAAAGGGTAAAGTGCTGGATGAAACCGGCCAACCACTACCCGGCGCCACTGTAAGGGTAAAAGGTACCAACATTTCAAGTCCCACCAATGCACAGGGCGAATTCCAGATTGCCACCGGCGAAACCACTTCCCCGGTACTGGTTATTTCCTATATCGGTTACATCGCACAGGAGGTGGCGGTTACCGGCGACAATCTGACCATTACATTGAAAACAGATGCCAGGTCGCTGAACGACGTGGTGGTAGTGGGTTATGGTACACAGAAAAAAAGCGACGTAACCGGGGCCACCAGCTCGGTGAAGGCGGTTGAAATTGCCAAGCGCCCCCTGGTAAGGGTGGAACAGGCATTGCAGGGTACCACTTCAGGCGTTACCGTTCAAAGCAACAGCGGCCAGCCGGGTAAAGGGATCAGTGTAAGGATCCGCGGCGCCAGCTCCATTACAGGCGGTAATGATCCGCTCTATGTAATTGATGGTTACATTGGAGGCAACCTGGAGTCTATTGCTCCCGGCGACATTGAAAGCATGGAAATCCTGAAAGACGCATCTGCCACCGCTATTTACGGTTCCAGGGGCTCTAACGGCGTAGTAATGGTGACCACTAAAAGTGGTAAATCAGGAAAACCAAGAGTGGATTTCAGTGGCTGGGTGAGCAGAAATTCTTTGCCAAAGAAACTGAGCCTGCTGAATGCCTACCAGTTTGCACAGCAGGTAAACCTGAAAGGAGATGTTACCGGAACAGGTCATCCGTTTTCAGATGCGCAACTGGCGGATCTGAAAAACAACCCGGCTGGCACCGACTGGCAGGATGAATTAACACAAAAGCCATTGGCCCAGAATTACCAGGTAGCCGTATCCGGCGGTTCCGACAATGTGAAATACTACTTCTCCTATAACTATCTTGATCAACCAGGTTTGCTGGTAAATTCCGGCTATAAAAGACATACGCTGAGAGCAAACGTGGATGTGAAACTGAATAGCAAAATGGATCTGAAAGTGAACATCACGGGTCTGTTGCCACAATCGCACAACACCGATTTCTCCGGCGATATCACCGATCCGTTTGCGGAGGCCAGCATGTGGGACCCTACCAGCCCGGTAAAAGATGCGCAGGGTAACTACATTCCAAGATCCAATTTTGCATCCCTGGCTACCAACCCGCTGCAAAATATGATGAGCCGTTCTGTAGATGGAAAAACGTCTAACCTAACTGCTACCGGTGTGTTCACGTATCGTATCATCGATCACCTGACATTTACCTCCAATAACAGTTATGAATTACAGAGCCAGCAAACGCAATCGCTCTTTCCCCCGGGATCAAACGAAGCGTATAACGGTAACGACTATGCCAAAGTGGAAAACTCCCGTTACAGAAGCTGGCAGAACTCCAACTTCCTTACTTATAACAACCGTTTTGGCAAACATGCCCTCACTGTAACAGCCCTCGTGGAACAGGCGTCTAAACTCAATAACAATACTATTGCCCAGGCCAACCAGCTGTCTACCTACAGCCTGGGTTACTGGAATCTTGGATTGGGTAAAACACAATCCACCAGCAGCGGTTACTGGTCGGATGCACTGATCTCCTACATGGGAAGGGTAAACTATGCCTTTAATGATAAATACCTGTTAACCGTATCTGTACGTACAGACGGATCTTCCCACCTGGTTGACAAATACTCCACTTTCCCTGCGGTAGCATTGGGCTGGGCAGTAGATAAGGAAGGTTTTATGGCCAGTTCCAAAGTGATAACAGGACTGAAGCTCCGTGCCAGCTATGGTCAGACAGGTAACCAGGCAGTGCCTGCCTATTCCTCCATTGCGCAGATAGGAACAGCATTGCCTTACTACTTTGACGGCAGCACGCCAAGCGTAAACACGCCACTGGGCACACCGGTGTCTACCTCCCTGCGTTGGGAAAAGAACACTACCTATGATGTGGGAGTGGATATGGAATTATGGCGCGGCCGCTTAACTTTCACGGCAGATGCCTACAATAAAAAAGTTACAGACCTGCTGTATGCTACAGACAATCCTTTCTATTACGGCGGCGGAAGCTTCCAGCGCAATATCGGCAGCGTGAGAAATACCGGTCTTGAGTTCAGCATCGGTGGTATGCCGGTGGTGGGTAAGGACTTTAAATGGACCAGCAATTTCAACATCTCCTTTAACAGGAACGAAGTACTGGACCTCGGCGGCCAGGATAACATCATTGTAAATGGTATCGGCTCCGCACAACAGGGCGTATCTATCATTAAAGTAGGAGAGCCGTTAGGCACTTTCTATGGTTACAGGTACCTGGGCACCTGGAAAAGCGAAGAGAAAGACGAAGCCGCTTTATACGGCAAGAAACCAGGCGATACAAAGTATGCTGACCTGGATGGAGACAAGAAACTTTCCGGCGGCGACCTTACCACTATTGGTAATGGTATGCCTAAATACTACTTCGGCTTTATCAACGATTTCTCTTACAGGAACTGGAGCCTCAACCTGATGTTCCAGGGTACGCATGGCAACCAGATGTTCTCTTTCAGCCAGCCTTATATCATGGGTGGGCTTGGTGATGCGCGTGACGCAACCAGCACTGTTATCCTGGATATGTGGACACCCGAAAAACAAACGGATGTACCTGTATATGGCAACCAGAATGAAATCAAGAGCAGCCGTTATGTATATGATGCCAGCTATATCAAACTGAAAAATATCTCCCTGACTTATGCTGTCCCGGCCAGCCTGCTGAGCAGAATTCATGCACGCAGCCTGGATGTTTATATCAGCGCACAGAATATCTGGACCATCACCAATTTCCCTGGCTATGATCCGGAAGTAACCAATGCCACCAACGCTATTACACAGGGTTTGGAAACAGGTACCGTACCTAACCCCAAAACCTATACGATTGGTGTAAGACTTGGCTTATAACTAAAAAGAAAAGGATCCTGGTTTTCTAAAAATTATTATTATGAACAAAAAATATTTCCTTCCTTTCGCTATTGCAGCCATGATCGGTGTATCATCCTGCGTGAAGCTCACGGAAGATCCAAAAGCAACACTTACGCCGGGTAATTATTTTAATACCCAGAGTGAACTGGATGGCGCAGTTACTTCTGCCTTCAGGGCGCTGGCAGTAGACGGGGCCTGGGGTTTTACCAGCAAACTAACCGCTTACTTCGGTTCTGATGATCTTACCACTCACCCCGCATCCAATAAAGCAGACTCCCGTGAATTTGACCGTCTCCAGGGCACTTCCACCAATTCCAGTCTCCGTGCAGGATGGGAAGGGCCATGGAATACCATTTACCAGGCGAATAACGTGATCGCCAATTTTGAAAAAGTAACCGCTACTACGCCAGACGCCATCCAGGCGCGCGCTTATGCGGGCGGGCAGGCTTATTTCCTGAGAGGTATCTGTTATTTCTACCTGGTAAGAACATTCGGTGCATTGCCCATCATTACCGGTCCGGCAGAAATTACCACCATTCCTGCAAGACAGGAGCCCGCTAAGGTATATGAGCAGATCATCAGCGACCTGAAAGCAGCAGCTTCCATGCTGCCGGACAAATGGCCTGCCGGTGTAAACGTAGGCAGACCCGGTGCCCTCGCCGCCAGGGCTGTACTGGCCAACGTATACCTGACCATGGCCGGCTGGCCGGTTAACCAGGCCTCTAATTACAGCCTGGCTGCAACAGAGGCAAAAGCGGTGATGGATGCCAATAAATTTGACCTGGTGCCCGATTACCTGGATGTATTTAAAACCAATAATAACATTGAATCTGTATTCGGCCTGGAATACAATGTAGGCGGCCAGTTGCCCAACCGTTCCTTTGGCGCTACCTGTATACCGGATGACGAAGGCGGATGGGATGACTTCTTCCCTGAGATCAATTACTTCAAGGATGCACCAGTGTGCAAACGTACCGATGAAACTTTCCATACACAGATCAAGAGTAACAAGTATGGCGTGGTAAGCTGGGATGATCCCAGAACGGCCACCAAACATCCTTACTACAACAAATTCCGTTATGGCGTAGGCGATGGTATCGTTGAAACACCAACCAAGGTAATCAGCTTTAATGCCAGTACCAATAAAACAACCGATGTGGTGCGGTTCGCAGAAACACTGCTCATTTATGCAGAAGCTTCCGCCATGGCTACCAATACCGTTTCTGATGATGCCTATGAAGCATTGAACAGGGTAAGGCGCCGCGCTGGTTTGGGCAATATCGTGAAAGGATTGTCGGCCGCCGCTTTCCGCGATTCGGTAGTAAATGAGCGTAAATATGAGTTTGCCGGTGAATTCGGACAACGCTGGTTCGATATTGTACGCCTGCAGTTATTACCAAAAGTGATTGCCCGCCGCGATCCGAATGAGTTCAAGGATCTTCCCCTGAATCCTGCCGCGGTAGCCAATCCCGGACCCAAGTACATTGCGCCGATACCATTCCGCGATCTGAACCTGAGCCCGGGTTGGACACAAAACCCAAGCTACTGATAAGTACTTTTTGATTTGACCTGTAAATAGTTTAATCATGCCTTGTGCATGATTAAACTATTTCGTTAATTCGTTCCGTAGCAATGAAGAATTCTCCCAGCGCATAAATTTTAGTGAATGAAAAAAACAAACTGGAAGCTGCGCAGCCTCCTGATGCTGACGCCTTTTGTATGCTTAACCGGCCGCACCTGTGCTGCGGTGTATGATACTATCCCCGGAACGAAGCAACCCATAGACCTGGTTGACCCAACCATCGGAAACGTAGGTCAGCTGCTGGAGCCAACCCGGCCTACCGTGCAGTTGCCCAACCAGATGATCCGGTTTACTCCCCAGCGGAAAGACTTTATGGACGACCAGATCTCCGACTTTCCATTGAACATTGTATCGCATCGGCTGGGACAGGTGTTTTCTGTGAAACCCGCTGTTGGCGCCATCTCGCAAAGCGATTGGCAAACCCGGATGCCATACGATCATAACCTGGAAACCAACCGTCCCTGGTATTATTCCACCTGGCTGCTGGATGAAGAAGTAAACGTGGAATTTACCGCCGGTAAAAAAGCAGGTTACTACCGTTTCCGGTTTCCCGCAGGTAAGGAAAAATCTTTGCTGTTCGGCACCTACAACGATGGAGAGGCAGCCTACAGTTTCCTGCCGGGCAATGTGATCACCGGGATGGAAACTTATAATGGTTATGTAAAAGTATATCTCTACGGTGTTTTCAGCGAAGCCGGAAAACCCGGAGTAGTAGAACAGGGGCAATTAAGCAACAATAAGAATATTGCTGGTAAAGCACTAAAAGCATTTATCAGTTTTCCTGCCGCTGCAAAGGAAGTTACTTTTAAATATGCCATCAGCTATATCAGCCCTGAACAGGCAAAGAAAAGTTATGAAGAAGAGATCAGTAAAAAAGATTTTGACGCCGTAGCTGCCAATGGTAAAAAAGCCTGGGCCGATGTGATGAACCAGGTGAAAGTAAAAGGAGGCACCACTGCACAGCAACGTTCTTTCTATACCGCGTTGTACCGTTGCTATGAGAGGGCAGTGGATATCACGGAAGACGGGCAGTATTACAGCGGTTATGATAAGCAGGTGCATAAAGACAAGCGTCCGTTTTATGTGGACGACTGGACATGGGATACCTACCTGGCTTTGCACCCGCTGAGAATGATCCTCAACCCCGCAAAGGAAGAAGACATGTTACAGTCGTTTGTGCATATGTATGAGCAGAGCGGCTGGATGCCTACTTTCCCCGTGCTGTTTGGCGATCATGCCTGTATGAACGGGTTCCACTCTTCCGTGGTAATGCTGGATGCACACCGTAAAGGCCTGAAGAACTTTGATATTGAAAAGGCCTATGAAGGCATGCGCAAAAATGCCACCGAAGCTACTATGCTTCCCTGGCGCAATGGCCCTAAAACAGCGCTCGATGATGTGTATCATAACAAAGGCTATTTCCCCGCACTGCGTCCGGGCGAAAAAGAAACCGAACCGGTGGTGCATTCTTTTGAAAAAAGACAGGCCGTAGCGGTTACTTTAGGTGGCGCTTACGACGATTGGGCAGTAGCAGAACTGGCCGGTGATCTGAATAAGAAAGATGACCAGCGTTTGTTTGCACCAAGGGCAAAGAATTATAAAAATCTCTGGAATGCCGATAAGCAATTCTTCCTGCCCAAAGACGGTAACGGGGAATGGATCGATATCAATGTAAAATATGACGGTGGCCTCGGCGGCCGTGAATATTATGATGAGAACAACGGCTGGACCTATCTCTGGCAGGTGCAGCAGGATATCCCCGGCCTTATTAGCCTGATGGGAGGAAAAGATGCCTTTGAAAAAAGACTGGACCAGCTGTTCCGCGAACCGCTGGATATGTCGCGCTACGCCTTCTGGAGCAAGTTCCCTGATGCCACCGGCCTGGTAGGACAATATTCCATGGGTAATGAGCCCAGCTTCCATATTCCTTATTTATACAACTATACCGGCGCTCCCTGGAAAACGCAGCAGCGCATCCGCTTCCTGCTGGATGCCTGGTTCAAGGATAATATTTTTGGTATTCCCGGTGATGAAGACGGTGGCGGCATGTCGGCCTTCGTAGTGTTTTCCTCCATGGGTTTTTACCCGGTAACGCCAGGTATTCCCGAATACACCATAGGCAGCCCGGTGTTTGAGAATGTAAGCATCGCCTTACCCAATAAAAAACAATTTACCGTAATAGCGCATAACAGCTCCGTGGTAAATAAATATATTCAACAGGCAAAGTTCAATGGCAAACCGCTGAACAAACCCACGTTCACGCATCAGCAGTTAACTGAAGGGGGAACGCTGGAACTGTTCATGGGACCCAAGCCTAATAAAAGCTGGGGAGTGCAGTAATTGCCGGGAAGAAGTTTACTGGTCTGGTGAGCCGGTAACAATGATGAAGACAGAAAAGATCGTCTCTTATATAAGAGGCGATCTTTTTTTATACCCGGAAGAACTGCTGTTGATATCGCTAAGATAAATGAGTGATATTTTACGGCAGCTGGTAAAAAATTCCGGATCTGTAAAATACTTTCCCGATTACGAAAATTTTTTTCCCATATTGATAAATGAGTAATGTTATTTTCAGGTACTTTTGTGTTGTACTCTGAATTAAGATATGGCTAACATTCGTCAATAGCCCGTATTTTAACCCATTTAGCCCTATTGAGCTTTATTTATTTGATTGAAAACGCATTTGAAGCTTCCCTGCCAGTTGTTTTAAAATGATCAGCATTTTCTTCGCGCGTTCATTGTGCGGGAAAAAAGAATATGCATAGCAGGTTACCTGACTATGGGGCTTTGTTATGCCTTTAAGCACCTTTAAATCCTTTTTGAATGAATACGCAAACATTAACCGCTTTGGTTAACACGGATTCAGAGCATATTGCGGGTAGCCTTTCAACAATTAACCCGGCTCCTTTGGCGCCCGCTATCATCACTGTGTCAGCAGAAGAAAGAGCAAAACTGACTAAAACCGGAAAAGCATTGAAAGAGATTTACGGCAACTACGAAAATCCCGCTTTTATCAGCATGCTTCACCTGAATGCATTCAAGATATTACCGGAGCGTATTGCGCGGTTACTGAGCCGGATGGGCGCCGATTTTTCTGCACAACAGTATGGCGCCATTGTGCTCAAAGGTTTGGTAGATGTAGACCAGGAAGAACTGGGGCCTACACCCGCCAGCTGGAGGGAGATGGACCCGGAAAAGCTGGTAGAATACGGGTTTATAAGCGCCCTGCTGCATGGCGTAGTTCCGTCAAAACCCGTTGAATATTTTGCCCAGCGCAGGGGTGGCGGGTTACTGCATGCTATTATCCCGGATAACAACATGGCCTGGTCGCAAACAGGCTCCGGATCAAGAACGGATCTGTTTGTACATACGGAAGACGCGTTCCTTTTTAATGCCGCCGATTTCCTCAGCTTTTTATACCTGAGAAATGAAGAACAGGTGCCTTCCATGCTGTATTCCATACGTTCCCACGGTAAGCCGGGACCTGCCCTGGAATGCCTGTTTGAGCCTATTTATAAATGTCCGAAAGATGCCAATTATGATACCGATGAAGCGCTTGGCGAAGGTGTGCACACATCAGTATTATATGGCAACAGGAACACGCCGTTTATCCGTTTTGATGCGGCGGAGCAAATCTATAATAAAGAGGCCGGGCAACTGCCGGAGGCAATGGAGAACCTGGTAAATTTCTGGAGAGAAGCAAAAACGCTTATCTATAATGATTTTATTCCCGAAGCCGGGGATATGATCTTTGTAAATAACCACCTGTGTGCTCATGGCCGTAACGCTTTCATGGCGGGATACAGGAATGAGAACGGCCGGATGGTGAAATGTGAACGCCGGCTGATGTTACGTATGATGAGCAAAACAAGCCTGATCGGTATCCAGTCAGTAGCCCACCCGGAAAATCCCTACCTGGTAATGGAGGAGCATTACGGGGAAGTGTATGACCCGGCCCAGGTATAATCATTAAAACATTTATGAACAACAGTGACCAGGTAACGCTGTCCCGCATCACGGATGAGGAACAGCAGGGGGAAATTATTTCCCGGATAATACGGAACAGGAGGAGCATATACGCAGACGAATTTGTACCAAAGGAGTTGCCGGTGCACATCCTGCAGGAGATCCTGACCAATGCCATGTGGGCGCCCACGCATAAAATGACGGAACCGTGGCGCTTCATTGTATTGCAGGGATCACAGCTGGAGAAGTTTGGTAATTATATGGCGGCGTACTACCGCAGTTATTACCAGTCTAAAATGCCGGAAGCTGCTTTCGAAACAAAGTATACCTTCCTCCGTAACTATCCGTTGAAAGCCGCCTGTATGATCGCTATCATTCTGGTGCGAAGCAAAACCATATCGCTTCCCGAATGGGAAGAGGTAGCCGCCATATCTTCAGCAGTACATAATATGGCGCTCACCTGCACCGCATTCGGGCTGGGATCTTACTGGAATACATCCGGCGCATCTGTTGATTACGTGACCGGGCTTGGCCTGGCAGACAATGAACGGTCGCTAGGACTGATGATGGTGGGGTATCCTGACGAAAATACCCCGCCATCAAAAAAGAGACGGACACCGGTGGAACAGAAGGTTACCTGGTTCACCTGATAATGACCAAGTATAAGTTTATTCTAAAATTATTTTATGAACACTACTGTTACAGACATACCTACCACGCGGGGTGTGCTCACCCCCGATGCCTGCAAAGACCTGTTCTATGCAGGATCGGCGGAGGAATATAATGCTGCTATGCGCATGGCTGTGAAAATGGTGAATACTTTTCTGACCAACACCCGGAAACCTTTCAGTGGTATTAAACCAGACACGCTGGCGGCCGCATTCAGTACCATTGATTTTGATACGCCGCTACCTGATTATAACAGCTTGCTGGAAGAAGTGGATATGCTCTATGTAAAACATGCCACGGCGTTTCACCTGCCACATTACATTGCGCATCTCAACTGCCCCGTGGTGATCCCCGCACTGGCGGCAGAGGTGCTGGTGAGCGCTATCAACTCCTCCCAGGATACTTACGACCAGAGTGCGGGGGGCACCTTTATGGAGAGGAAGATCGTGGACTGGACCGCCGCCGAAATTGGCTACGGTAGTGGCAGCGATGGCATCTTTACGGCAGGGGGGTCCCAGAGCAATATGATGGGACTGCTGCTGGCAAGGGATCATTATGCCTTGAAACACCTGCAGCACAACATCAAACTATCCGGGCTGCCACCGGAAGCCAGCCGTTTCCGCATCTTTGTTTCTGAGAAATCGCATTTCAGTAACCAGAAAAATGCGGCACTGCTTGGCCTGGGAGAAAAAGCGCTTGTTAATATTCCTACCGACCACCGTTTCCGCATGGATGCCAGCCTGCTGGAAGCCGCTATTATCCGGGAACAGGAGCTGGGTAATATTCCTGTTGCCATTGTAGCTACCGCTGGTACCACCGATTTTGGCAACCTCGACCCGCTGCTGAAAATAGGCCGCCTGGCCAATAAGCATGGTATCTGGCTGCATGTGGATGCTGCTTATGGCTGCGGCCTGCTGCTCACCGAAAAATACCGGCACCTGCTCAACGGGCTGGAACTGGCCGATTCGGTGACCGTGGATTATCATAAATCATTTTTCCAGCCTATCAGCAGCAGCGCGTTCATCGTAAAACATAAACAATCACTCGATATTATCCGACATCATGCAGACTATCTCAACCCCGAGGAACAGGACTATGAAGAACTGCCTGCACAGATCAATAAATCCGTTACACAGAGTACCCGCCGGTTTGATGCATTGAAACTCTGGTTCACCTTACGCCTCATGGGCAAAAAAAAGTTGGGGGAATATACAGACGCTATCATTGATACCGCTGCCGCTGCAGCCCGCCTGCTGGCAGAAGAGCCGGACTTTGAGCTCCTGAGCCATTCTGACCTTGGCGTACTTGTATTCAGGTATCTGCCAAAGGACCGTCTCATCCCTGATCCGGATGCTTTCAACCTGGCTATAAAGAGATCCATGTTCTTCAGCGGGGAAGTGCTTGTAGCCAGTACAAAAGTGAACGGGCACTTTTATCTCAAATTCACGATACTGAATCCACTCACAACGCTGAACGATATCTGCAATATCCTGACAATCATTAAACGACATGGAAAAGACACACTCAATTAAAGCACCTCTCCACCACGTGGCAGAACAACTGAACTTCACGGTGCTGCTCAATAACTGCTGCGCGGAGCTTAACAACAGCACCTTGTATGAAGGTGTTCCCAAATATGACGAAGCACTGGCAAACTGGTTTAACAGTACCGGCTATACGTTGCATCTCAGGTTCAGCTTCCCCGATCATAATGCAGAAGTATATGCACCACTGCGGTATGCCTCCGTGTCAAAAAAGCACAGTTATCATTTTCCCGTGGCGGAAAGGAATATGGTCACAGATGAGATCACCGTAATAGGACCGGAACGCTTCCTGGAACTGGCTGCCATACACGCCCGCCGTTCACATCCCACTGCCGCTGCAGTCAATATCATTCACCGGCTGCGTAGCAGCATCCATAATATGGGCATCTTCCTGGAACATTTCCGGGAAACCGGGAAAGACCCGGGAAAACCGGTAATGACCTTCCTGGAAGCGGAACAGCTGCTGCCTGCAGGACATAGTACCCATGTGCTTAGTAAAGGAAGGGAAGGATTTTCCGGAGATGACCTGCTGCATTATTCTCCCGAAACCGGAGGACGTTTCCAGCTGCATTATTTTCTCCTGCACCCCGCACTCGTTACGGAAAAAAATGCCGGCGGCCCGCTGCCATCGCATATACTGAGGGATCAGCTGCAGGAATATACGAAAGAAGAGATTCCTGTAAGCATATTGCTGAACAGCCATCCCGATTATAAAGTCACTGCCGTGCACCCCTGGGAAGCAAAATACCTGCTGAACGATCCGCGGGTAAAACAATTGCACGCTTCCGGGCAACTGTACAACCTGGGTAAGCACGGCCCCCTGTTCAGTGCTACTGCATCTGTAAGAACGGTGTACAATGAAGAAAGCGACTGGATGTTTAAATTTTCCCTGCATGTGAAAATTACCAGCGCCGCAAGGATCAACCATCTACACGAATTGCACAGGGGATACGACGTTGCCCGCCTGCTGGCTACGCCGGAGGGACAACAACTGCAGCAAAGCATTCCCACTGCCGGTATCATCTGTGATCCCGCTTTTATTGCCGTTGTAGTGGGTGGAAGTGTCATCGACGGTTTCAGCACTTCCATGCGGGAAAACCCGTTTAAAAAAGCAGCAGCTCAAAAGAACGTGGGACTACTGGCATCTTTCTGCCAGGAAGCGCTGCCAGGTGAAAAGGCCAGGATAACCCGTGTTATTGAAGGCGCTGCGGCGGCTACCGGTAAATCTGCAACAGAAACAGCGGCTGTATGGTATACGCAATACCTGGAGCTGTTGCTGGAGCCTGTTATCCGCCTGTTCAACAACGGAGGCATCGCCTGTGAGCTGCATCAGCAGAATACCCTGCTGGAACTGGATGCAAAGGGATTCCCTGCCAGGGTATGGTTCCGGGATAATCAGAGCTTTCTTTTCAGGAAAAGTTTTCATGAACAGCTATCGGCTATTGTGCCGGGAATAGGGGAAACGGGAAAAGGATTTATCCCCGACGAGCGATTGTTTGAATTGTTATCGCATTACCTCATTATCAGCAACCTGGTGGGGCTGGCCAACAGCATTGCCGCCAATGGCCTCGCCGATGAAAGTGAACTGGTGGATATCCTGTACAACCGGCTGAAGGAACTGCAGCCTGCGGATCCCAGCGGTTTTATTGAATATGTGCTGCAACGGAGGTATCTCACAGAAAAGGCAAACCTGCTCACTTCTCTATGTAATATCGATGGCGGTGAAAGTCCTGCTGCGGTGTTACAGGTGAATTATCCCAATGTATTGCATACCCATTTCTTTTCAAGGCAGCTTATACAACCGGCGGGAAAGCAAATATGCTATAGCCGTTATTTTCCAAAGGAAGATGTGGTGATCACCCTTCGTCCTGTGGATCTCGACAGAGACCTGGAAATGTTGCATGAATGGTTCAACAGAGAGCATGCCATTAAGATCTGGCAAATGAACTGGCCTCTCCGGCAACTGGAAACCTATTACCGTACGCTGTTACCCGGCGACATGATGTACAGCTATATCGGGGAGGCCAATGGAGAACCCACCTTCAATATTGAAGTGTATTGGGCCATCCGGGACCTTGTAGGCGATTATTACGATGTATTGCCTACCGACTATGGCACGCACCAGTTTATTGCGCCTACAGACCCTAAAAAGAAGTTTGCCTCGCCTTCCACACAATGCATGGTAGATTATGTATTTGCACAGCCGGAAGTAGGCAAGATGGTAGGAGAGGGCGCTGTAGATTCGCTGGCCTCCATGATGAACAAAGCCCACGTTGGCTTCAAAATACAGAAGGTGATCGAAATGCCGCATAAAAAGGCCAATCTCAACTTCTGCTACCGGGAATGGTACTGGGCCAAATTCCCGCAGAATAAAGATATCACGATCACCCCGGAGGCGGAAGCCGCCATAAAATTTTTTTAAGATGAATACAAAAAAGGTTTACGCTGTAATAGGTATTGGTATAGGCCCCTTTAACCTTGGCATGGCGGCGCTTATTGCACCGGTAAAGGAACTGCCCGCCCTGTTCTTTGACCAGGCAGATGAATTTAACTGGCATCCCGGGCTCATGTTTGATCATGTTACGCTTCAAACGCCTTTCCTGTGCGATTGTGTATCAATGGCAGATCCTACCAGCCCTTACAGCTTCCTTAATTTTCTGAAGGAAACCGGCAGGTTATACCAGTTCTTTATCAGGGAAAACTTTTTCGTTCTGCGGAAAGAATATAACCGCTATTGTAAATGGGTGGCCTCCAAACTTCCTTCCTGCCGCTTTTCACAGCGGGTAACAGGTATTGCTTACCGGGATGGGTTATACGAAGTAACCGTGCAGCATACCAGGACCGGGCAGGCCGCTACCTTTTTTGCGGAAAGGATAGTGTTGGGTACCGGCACCCAACCTGCATTGCCTGCCTTTGCGGCCGGCGGGAAATTTAAAAAGGTGATCCATACTGCTTCGTACATTCCCCGTCGAGATGAAATACTGGCAGGGGGATCAGTAACGGTTATCGGCTCGGGACAAAGCGCTGCGGAGGTATTCTTCGACCTGCTGCAACGCAGGAGCCCCGGCTTTACGATCAGCTGGTTCACCCGGCCCGACCGGTTTTTCCCAATGGAATATTCCAAACTTACCCTGGAGCTTACTTCGCCTGATTTCGTGGATTACTTCTACCATATGCCCGCTGCCCGGAGAAAAGACCTGTTGGATATACAGAAGTCGCAGTTCAAAGGAATCAACTACGACCTGATCAACGATATCTGGGATGCGCTTTATGAGCTGAGTGTAGACGGCGAGGATACCGGAGTAAGGATACAGCCGGGTGTGCAGCTCGATAATATCCGCGAAGATAACAGCGGCGCATATACGCTGGATCTTACCGAGGTGCAGCAGCAGCAGCACTTCAGCACCTCTACCGCTTTTGTGGTACTGGGAACAGGCTACAAATACCAGGAGCCGGCTTTTCTGCAGGGTATAGCTGCCCGTATTGCGCGTGATGCCGATGGTAAGTTTGAGGTACGCCGTAATTACGCCATTGATCATGAAGGCCGCGAAATATTTGTGCAGAATGCCGAAACGCATTCGCATAGCCTTATCTCCACTGATCTTGGCATGGGCGCCTACCGGAATTCTTTCATCATCAATGAAATGGCGGGCCGCGAAATATACAGGACAGAACAGCGTATCGCCTTCCAGGACTTTGGCGTACAGGGAAGGAATACCGCTACCAGGGCCGGGCAATTGGCAGCGCTGCCGGCATAATTATTATTTAACATTATAGCTACTTGCAACAATGATTACTCACGGAATATTTGAAGGAATTTCACACCTGGAAACCACCGTATGGCAAGAGGTGAATTTAAACCTACTGGCCAAAAGCCTGGCAGAGCTTATGCATGAACAGGTGCTTACCCCCCTGGAAACGGAACGCGGTGAGAACGGGCTAACGCAGTTCCGTATTAATACCGACCGTGAAAATGTATGGTATACCTTTTCCGCCAGTCCGCGTATGCTGGACTACTGGCATGTATACAGCCACAGTATCCGGAGATGCCAGGATAACAGGTGTTTGCCCGCGGCTGATGTGCCTTTGTTTTTTACAGACATGCAGCAAACCCTCGGCATAAAGCCGTCTACCCTTGCCCGTTATATCGAAGAACTGAACAATACTTTGTTTGCCGACGCCACGATGCGCTTCCGGGGGCGACCCTCTGCAGCGGCACTGGCTGCGGCAGGCTACCAGGAAGTGGAACACCAGATGGATGGTCATCCCTGGGTGATTGTGAACAAAGGCCGTATTGGCTTTGATGCGCACGACTATCGCCGGTATGCACCGGAACATAACCGGGAAGTGCTCCTGTCCTGGATCGCCGTTCACCGCAGCCGCGCAACTTTCAGGTCGCTGGAAGAGATCAGCGAAACCGCTTTCCTGGAGCAGGAACTGGGTAAAGAAAAACTGGATGCATTTAAAAGCATACTAACCGGTAAAGGGCTTAACGCCGCCGACTATACGTTTATTCCCGTGCATGAATGGCAATGGAATAATAAAGTGTTGCTGCAGTTTTCCGGTGAAATTGCCAATAATTTCCTGGTGCCGCTGGGCACAGGCAATGATGTATATACGCCACAGCAAAGTATCCGCACTTTCTATAATGTTACGCATCCACATAAGCATTATGTAAAAATGGCGATCTCCATATTGAGTACCGGGAATATCCGGGGGTTGTCGCCGCGCCAGATGGCCATTGCCCCGCACATTACGGCCTGGGTAAAAGGTATGCTGGAAAAGGACACTGTGCTGCATAACATGGGCCTCATCCTGCTGGGGGAAGTGGCTACTGTTACTTACCTGCATCCGCATTACACCGCCATTGCCAATGCTCCTTACCAGTTTAATGAAATGCTGGGCGTATTGTGGCGGGAAAGTGCAGAGCAATTTGTACGCCCCGGAGAAACCATTGTAACCATGGCTTCCCTTTTATATGTAGATGATGAAGGGAAGAGCCTTGCCGGTGCATTGATAGCCCGCTCGGGGCTTACCACAGCTGCCTGGCTGAAGGCTTATCTCACCGCCTATCTCAAGCCATTGCTGCATATTTATTATGCGCATTCGCTTTGCGTAACGCCGCATGGTGAAAATATCATCCTGGTGATGAAGGACCACATACCTGCCCGCATTATCATCAAGGATTTTGTGGATGATATAGTGCTCACTGCAGAAGCCAGGGAGAAATTGCCGGCAGACCTGGCAGACGGGCTGATACAATCTTCCAACAAGGAGAATGTGCCCCTGTTCATCCTGCTGGGCGTATTTGACGCCTTCTTCCGTTACCTGTCGGACGTACTACATACTTGCGATGGCTTCAACGAACGCCTGTTCTGGAAGGAAGTAGCGGATACTATTGCCGCCTACCAGCAGGAACACCCGGAACTGCAGGAGCGGTTTGTAAAGTATGATCTGTACGTGGAAACATTCAAGCGGTTTTATATCAACAGCCTGCGTTTGCTGTATCATGGTTATGAAGACCGTACTGATTTTGCCATTCCCCCGAAAGGCGGCGTATTGGTGAACCCGTTGGTGGAAGTGGCTGTGGAGGCATTAAAAACAGCATAGTTGAACATTATACAGCGATTAATCAATACATGAAAACGATCCTGGCGCAAACGCGCTCTTTTTTACACCTGCTCAGGACCGCTTTCCTGGGCAAGGAAAAAACATTTACTACGGGAGGCATCAACCGGGCCATCGTATTGCTTTCGGTGCCAATGGTAATGGAACTGCTGATGGAATCGCTGTTTGTATGCACCAACCTGTTTTTTGTGAGCAGGATGGGGGCAGGCGCTGTAGCCATTGTGGGCACTGCGGAAACAGTAGTGTCTTTTGTTTATTCGGTATCCATTGGTTTGAGTATTGCCGCTTCTGCCATGGTTTCCCGGCGGGTAGGGGAAAAGCAATTTGAAACAGCGGGGCTTACGGCTATGCAGATCATTTATGTTGGATTGGTGATGTCGTTTCTGTTAAGCACGGTATTGTTTGTGTTTAACCGGGAAGTGCTTTCCCTGGCAGGCATCCCTACGGCCATGCTGCAGGAGGCGGATGTATTTTCCCGGCTGATGTTCGGCAGTGTTTTTTTCCTGATCATGCGGATTACCATGAACGGTGTTTTCCGGGGGGCGGGAGATGCCGCCACCGCTATGCGTACGTTGTGGTTATCGAACACGATCAATATCCTGTTATGTCCGCTGCTTATTTTCGGTTGGGGGCCGGTGCCTGCGCTGGGCCTGGCGGGAGTGGCCCTGGCTGCCGTTATAGCACGGGTGGTGGGCGTATTGTACCAGGTTGTTTTCCTGGCACAGCGCCGGTCTGTACTTGTTATCGGCAAAGCGCAACTGGTACCGTCGCCGGAAATTATCCGGAAAGTTGTTAAGCTGGCATTTGCAGGTACCCTCCAGTATATGATCCCTTCTTCCAGCTGGTTGCTGATGATCCGTATTATTTCTCATTTCGGCAGCGATGCACTGGCCGGTTATGTGATTGCACAGCGGATAGGATCGGTGGTAACCATGCCGGCGTGGGGAATAGGGAATGCGGCAGGGATCCTTACAGGGCAGAATATAGGCGCCAACCAGGTAGCGCGTGCAGAAGCTTCTGTATGGAAAGCGGGGCTGATCAATACCTGCTTTTTAGGGATCATAGCAGTGGTGTGGCAGTTTTATGCCGTACCGGTGGTGGGCCTGTTCACCAGTGTGCCCGCCGTATCCGGTAATGCTGTTACTTACCTGCATTACATCTCTGTTGCGTATGTGCTTTTAGGGTATACCATGGTGATTTCCCGGGCGCTGAATGCAGCTGGTGAAGTAACGGTGGTGTCACTGCTGTATATACTGATGTTTTACCTCACCCAGATCCCTTTGTCTTACTTGCTTGGCATCAGGATGGCTATGGGGCCCGACGGAATATTCCTGGCCATCCTTGTATCGGAAATTGTGCTGGCATCTGCCTGTATCATTGTTTTCCGGAAAGGAAGATGGAAATACAGGAAACTATAAGGAAAGAATTATTTAACAAACAAAAAAAGAACAAATGAGTATTTCACAACAATTCAATGAAGCAGTATCAAAAGCATTATCAGTGCCTGCAGATATGGTAACTGATGAACTGGAGTATCAAAGCATTCCTGAATGGGACTCCATGACGCACCTGGTACTGGTGGCCGGGCTGGAAACGACCTTTGGTATTGCTATCGACATGGACGACGTACTGGAGATGGGAAGTATTGGTAAGATCAAAACATTACTGAAGAAATATAACGTAGAAGTAGTTTGATAGAAAACTTAATTAAAAAAGAATGAAACTCTATGACCTGATACGGAGCAATGATAAACTTGGTTTTATCGATGCCCTGAGCGGGAAACGCTATCTAGCCAGCAGTTTTCACCGGTCGCTGGAAATAGATAACCACCGGGGCATTGTATTTATTTACTGCGATAACCTCGTGGGTTCGGTGGAAGTGCTGCTCAATTTCCTCGACAGCCGCTTTGCGGTAACCCTTTTAAGCGCACAGCTGAACAGCTCCTTTAAAGAGGACCTGGAAAACCGTTACCGGCCTTATTATATTTATGACCCGGTTAGAACAGATATAAGCGGATTTGAGTTGTTCCGGGCCGGTGAAAATATCCGGCTGTTCCGCAGCAGGCAGCGTACGCTTTACCCCGTTCATGCAGATATTAAATTACTGCTCAGCACCTCCGGCTCTACAGGTTCGCCAAAGTTTGTAAAGCTCTCGGACGATAACCTGGTGCATAACGCCCGGTCCATTCTGGATTATATGCCTATCCAGCCACACGATACCGTTCCGCTGAATGTGCCCATCGTCTTTGTGTATGGCTTTTCTATTTTCACTACCAATTGCATAGCCGGCGGTAATATCCTCTGCACCAGCCACGATGTATTAAGGAAGGAGTTCTGGGACGACTTCCATAAATACCAATGCGCTACCATTGGCGGTGTACCTTACGTGTATGAAATGCTGCAGCGCATCGGTTTTTTCCGGAAAAATTGTTCTTCGCTGCGCTATATGACCCAAACCGGCGGCATATTAAATCATACGCTCACGAAAACTATTGCCGGATACTGCGCCACCTGGAATAAGCAGTTCTATATGCAGTACGGGCAAACAGAAGCCTCCGGCCGTATGGCTTACCTCGACCCGGCCGACATCCTGAAAAAAGAAAGCTCTATTGGCTTTCCTGTGAAAGGAGGCAGGTTTGAAATAGACGACGCCACCGGTGAACTGATCTATTACGGGAAGAATGTATTTGGCGGCTATGCCACCAACTACCAGGACCTGAACGAATATCAGCATACCAATAAATTATATACCGGCGACGTAGCCAGGAAGGATGAGGAGGGATACTACTTCATAACGGGAAGGATTAAACGTATTATGAAGCTTTATGGTACCCGGATGAACCTGGATGAAGTGGAACTGATCCTTAAAAATGCACTTGGCGGGCAAACCTTTGTTTGCTTTGGGCTGGAAGATAAATACCTGGCTATACTGCACCTGAACGATGAACTGCCGGAAGATGCTATTAAACAGGTACTCAAAGAAAAAATGGGACTACATCCCGGCTCGCTTCGGGTTAAGTATGTACATGCACTGCCGCTGACCCCCAATGGCAAAGTAGATTATGCTGCTGTAACAGACCTTGTATAACAACCATAGGCGCAAACCCGGGCATTGTCCCGGGACGCCTTTTCTTCCCGGGGAAGCCCGGGCTGACTCTTTTTTCCTTTTTCGTAAATTTTTTTCCGGCTTCGTCATACCTGGTTGTTGGGAAGCCGGTAATTTTGCCGCGTTTCCGGTAAGCTGGCAGGAATCCCGCGGGGCTCCTTCTTCTTATCTCATTTTCAACCTGAACTATTAATATGAAAATTGATTCCCGATTAATGAGCAGAGCCCTTTTTACAATGATATTAATGTGCGCGATGCAGTTGTTCACGGCTGGAGTATATGCACAAACAACCCCCTCCCTGTATGGAAAAGTGGTAACTTCAGACGGGCAACCCGTGAAAGATGTAATGGTGGCGATCCTTGAAACAAGGCAGCAAACGGTGACCGGGAGTGATGGTGGCTACAGGTTTGATCATGTAAAAGCAGGCGCTTATACAATAAGGATCGCCATGCCCGGTTTACCGGCTATGAAAAAAAACATTACTGTAGCAACCGGAGCGGATAACAAGGCCGATTTTACCCTGAGCGAAAGCTCGGTGGGATTACAGGAAGTAGAGATCAGCTCCCGTAAGCTGGGCAAAGAGCTGAATAAGGAAAGCGAAACGGTGGCAAAGCTGCCGCTGAAATACCTGGAAAACCCGCAGGTGTATACCACTTTGTCTGATAAGCTGCTTACAGAACAGGTGATCACCGATCTGAGCGACGGGCTGAAAAATGCCCCGGGTATTGTGAAGATGCAGGGGAGTATTGGTCGCAGCGGTGATGGCGCCGTTTATTACAATCTTCGTGGCTTTCCTACGAGGATATCTATGGTAGATGGTTTACCGGGGCAAACAAACGGTGAAATTGACCCCGCCAATGTGCAGTCGGTTGAAATTATCAAGGGGCCATCCGGCACTTTATTCGGTGGCGCTGTAACCTCTTTTGGCGGTCTTATCAATGTAACCACCAAGAAGCCGCTGGATACTTTAGGCGGGGAGGTGTCATATACTGGTGGCAGTTATAACCTGAGCCGTATTACGGCTGATATCTATGGTCCGCTGAATAAAAGCAAAACGCTTACTGCCCGGGTGAATGCAGCTTATCATACCCGCAACAGTTTCCAGGATGCAGGATCCAGGAAATCGTTTTTCCTGGCGCCCGTCATTAATTATAAAATGAGCGATCGTACCATTATCACGCTTGGTGCAGAGTTCTTCAGCTATGAAGGAACCAACCCTTCCATTATCTTCCTTAGCCGTACCCGCAAATTTTTCGCTGCCACACCAAAGGAACTGAACTTCGACTGGAGCCGCTCCTATACCAGCGACGATATTACGCTGAAAGCCCCGTCTGTTAATGTTCACGGGCGCATCGATCACCAGCTCGGCAAAGGGTGGGTGTCCGGTACCAGCTTCTCCAGGAATACACGTAAAACAGACGGCATGTACCAATATGAGTTCATACGCGGTAATACAAGCGACGACTTACTGGAGCGTAATGTACAATTACAGAATGCGGATGCAACTACCACCAGCATCCAACAGAACTTTACCGGCGATTTTCGTATAGGCGGTATCCGTAACAGGCTGATCGTAGGATTGGATTACCTGAACCAGACGGCTAACACTAATAATTCCGCGATAGTTAAATATGATACCATCAGTGGTTCCAATCCTGATTACAAAAAATATTCGATGCTGTCGCTGGCAACAGCCACCGGTAAAATAGTAGCAGCCGGTGCTGCACCTACCAAAACCTATAGCTCCAACAATGTTTACGGTGTGTATGCTTCCGATGTTATCAATATTACCGATAACCTGCTGGCCATGCTGAGCCTGCGGCTGGATTACTTTGCCAGTAATGGAACGCTCAACTATGTAACCGGTAAAATTGTGACCGACAGCCGGTTTTATCAAACCGCCCTTTCCCCGAAGTTTGGCCTGGTGTACCAGGTGATCCCCGGAAAGGTATCTGTATTCGGTAACTATATGAATGGCTTCAGCAATGTGGCGCCGGTAACACAGCCGGTGCCTGATGTAAACGGCAACTTTAAACCGCAGCAGGCCAACCAGGCTGAAGGTGGTGTGAAACTGGACCTGCTGGATAACCGGCTTACTTTTACTGCCAGCTATTATGATATTGAAGTGAAGAATATTACACGCAGCGAGAACTATAAGTATAACGGAAGCGATTATACGATTACCGTGCAGGATGGTACACAGAAAAGTAAAGGCATAGAACTGGAACTGATGGCAGCTCCTGTCAGGGGACTTAATATCATGGCCGGCTACAGCCATAATAACAGTAAGCTGAATACCAGCGGTAAAGATGCAGATGGTACCCGGCCATCTTCCGCAGGCCCTGCGGATATTGCCAATGCGTGGATCAGCTACACGATCCCGGTGGGCAAACTACGCGGCTTTGGTATAGGCGCCGGCGGTAATTATGTAAGCGAACATGTAACCGCCAATACAGTTACTACCGGTACATTTACGTTCCCTTCGTATACTCTGCTGAATGCCACGGCATTTTACGATGCCCGCAAATTCAGGGTAGGACTGAAGTTCGATAATATCACCAATGCGGAGTATTATGTAGGGCAGGGCGTTATCAGTCCGCAGATGCCGTTTAATTTTTCCGGGAACATTACTGTGAAATTCTGAAACTAACTATCACTACTATCCCATTAAAAGGCTGTTCCGGTAAAACGGGATGGCCTTTTTAGTTTACACCGGCAGGTAACTGTCATATGCTTATCTTCGCATAGTCATGGCCTCTTACATACTTACATTGCAACTCGATCCGGCCGCCACGGAGCTCTTCAACCGCCTGCGGCGGCAGTATTATCCTGCCCATGCAAATGAAGTAGCTGCGCATCTGAGTTTGTTTTACCGCCTGCCGGCAGATGAGCCAGGCATCATAGCTTCTTTGGATACGATGCCGGCGCAGCCTTCTTTTGTACTGCAGGTGAATGATGTGCAGCGTTATACCAACGGTATCGCCTACACGCTGATGTCGGAGGAGCTGCAGGTATTACATACATCATTGCAAAAGCAATGGGAGCAGTGGCTTATTCCGCGCGACCGGCAGCCTTTGCGCCCGCATATTACCATCATGAACCAGGTAACGGCCTTTAAAGCGCAACAAGCGCATGAAGCATTGAAAGCGGCGTTTATTCCTTTCGCGGTAATCGCCACGGGAGTACAGTTGTGGCGATACCTGAAAGGGCCGTGGAAGCTGGAAAGGACTTATGGTTTCCTTACATAAAAAAAGCCTTCCGCATGAAGGGAAGGCTTTTTCGTTGATGCAGCTGGTTGTTACCTGATAATCCTGTTCACATGTTTTATTTTCACCACCACTTCATAGGTGCCTTCCTGGAAGATCTGGAACTGGAACCTTGGGTTCACGCTGTATACCTTATCGCTGGTAGGCGTGTACCCCGGGTCTATTGTTACAAACTGGCTGGGGATACGATAGTAGATCAGGTATCCGTAAGCGCTTTGCAGTAAGGGGAATGGGGTGGTTTCAAAATTGCACACCATGCTGGTATCTGTTTTCTCCAGCGGGTGAAACTGTGCATAGGTCTGGAAATCGCTGCGGTCGCCTCTCCTGATGATCTCGCCTTTGGCCGGGTTAAAGTAGCGGCCGTTCTGGTCGGCGATCTTCAGGATGATATTGGTGCCTTCATCAGAAATTTTCCGGATGGTAAC
Source organism: Chitinophaga sp. OAE865 (assembly GCF_040546735.1). Taxonomy (NCBI): domain Bacteria; kingdom Pseudomonadati; phylum Bacteroidota; class Chitinophagia; order Chitinophagales; family Chitinophagaceae; genus Chitinophaga; species Chitinophaga sp. OAE865. The sequence goes on from NZ_JBEPOF010000001.1 coordinate 4,118,891, forward strand.
GGTGGGCACACCGAGGTCGCCGTTGGCATCGCTGCCATCTTTGAACCAGGCGGCGCCGCCATCGCCCACGTGATAGGGCGGTTCATCTATCAGGGTGAAGGTGGCAATGTTCTTATATACCTTGGTGCCGTTTTGATTGGAAGCCTGGATATCAAATTCATAGGTACCCAGCGGCACTTTGATGGAAGTACCGTAAAAAGTAAAGGCGCCGGTATGCTCATTGAATTCAAAGCAGGGAGAGTTTACTTTCTGCCTTTTCTTATTCAGCAATTCTACCGTGGTATCTTTTTCCGGGTCAAATTTCCCGATCCATTCATAGCGCTCATAATTGGTGAATACAGAGTCGGCATGCGTATGCTTTTCTGCATCGCGGATGTCGAGCAGCTTATATACTACCGGTGCGCTGGAACCGTCGTTGCTTACGGGATTGGTGGATTGTATCTGTCCACGTTTTATTTTGATGGGGTTATCGACGTAGCGTATCTGGTTGCTGAGAAAACCGTTTTCCACTTTGGAGCAACCATACATAGCTGCAGTAACAGCCATCACCACGGCGCCGAATATTTTTATATTTTTTTTCATGATCATTGCGTAAAGGTGAAAACTCAGTTAAACGTATCTCCGAAATAAGTGAATGTGTGATTGTTGTTCAGCACATGCAACACCCCGTTGGTGGTGAGGATCCCGGTTGTCTGACATCGTGTTTGCAGGTATTGTTCCGGTATGGTGTTGGCCAGTTCCGCATCGGTGGTTGGCACCGGGTGACCGGGCTTGGCTACCAGTTTGGTCAGGTACAGGTATACGGGGTATTGGGTAAATACGCTGCCGTCTGTATAGTCGGTGCTTGGAATGCCCTGTATCAGTCGCAGTTCCCCGTCGTTGGCCTTATACAGTTTCCCGGTTTTGGTAGCCTTGTCTAATGTGATGATATCTTTGAAAAGATATGCCCGCAGGGAATCTCTCATTACACCAAAATCCAGCGAATCAAAAGTAAAGACATAGTTAGGATCCACTCTCCGTGTACGTTCCAGCTCCTGGCGCAGCACAATATAATTGTACAGATCGTAGTCGGTGATGGCAAAGAAAGTGCCGGTGGCGTTTACTTCTTCCTTTAAACCTGTTTTATCGATCAGCAACAGTACGGTATCAAAAAGCGGGTTGGTTTTCAGGTAATCGTAAGTCGTCATGTTCACATGCGGGTCATGCACACTGCCGCCGATCGTATAATCCTTTTTACAGGAGAATAAAACCACGGCTACCAAAGCGATGAAAGAAAGATATATTTTATGTTTCATACAGCTGATTTTATTGGTTTAAAGTTTACCTCTCCAGTAAGGAGTTTGCGTAAGGGTGAAATCGTCTTTGAACATGGTTGGATCAATGGGCCATAACCAGCCGCCATTCTGGAACTGATCGCCAGGGAAATGTTCGTTGTAATCGGTCAGTTTTTTATTACGCACCAGGTCATAATAGGCATGGCCTTCGTAGAAGAGCTCCCGCAGGCGTTCTTCCAGGATGGTAGTGGCCAGTTCGTCGCCCGCGCCTGTGTAGTTGTCAAGCCCCGCCCGTTGGCGCACCTGGTTAAGCAGCGGTAATGCGTCGCCGTCTTTTTTAAGTTTGTTCAATGCTTCAGCTCTCAGCAGCAATATATCCGCTAACCTGAAAATATTGAGGTTATTGGTCATGCGGGGATCTCTTTTCGTAGATCCGTCGGCGTAGGCAATGTTGGAATACTTGATGATCTGTCCCTGGTTACCGCCTAATCCGTAGAAGAAATCCTTAAAGCGGATATCTTTGTCGCGGTTGTCATAAATAGAGAGGTAGTTCTCGTTTACCGGCCATTCTATATAGCTTTTTCCATCAATGAAGGGCATCATCAGTGTTACGCCTGCGCCGCCATTGGTGGCGAGGGAAAGGCCTTCCGACTGGCCGTCGTTGATATTGATCTCAAAGATGCCTTCCTGTGTTTTACCGATGAACACTTTCATGTAGTTGGTGGAATCAAGAAGTGCGTAACCGCCTTTGGTGATCACTTCATTGGCAGCGGCTTCACAGCCGGCGTAATCGCCCTTCCATGCCAGGATATGTGCCTGCAGCGCGAATGCGGCGCCTTTGTTGGCCCTTACAGCACGTTCGGATTCATCTTCATAACCAAAATCAAGGTTTTGTTTGGCAATCTCCAGGTCGGCCAGGCATTGTTTCCATACGCTGTCGGCCGGGCTTCTCGGGATATTTTTTGCAGATGATACATCCAGGTCCGGCTCCAGTTTCAAAGGCACATCTCCCCAGATCCTGCTCATATAGAAGTAAGTGAATGCGCGGAGGAAATAGGCTTCCCCGATCACATGCCGTTTGTTATTGATGTTGGTGAATTTGCTGTCGTCGATACCCGGTACCTTATTGATGATCAGGTTCACCTGTTGCAACAGCTGGTAATACTGTTGCCAGTTCCAGTTGCCGCTGCCCACGTTCAGGCCCACAAATTCCCCGTTGGAAATATTGAAGTTGCCATTGTCGCGGCCACCGTCGATGCTCAGTTCCCCGGAAACAATATCGCCGTATTTATGCCAGGAGTTATCGCGGATCAGGATATTGCGCAGGATGGCATAGGCCCCGGCCAGCGAAGTTTTGGCATCCGTTTCAGTAGAAAAATAGGCGTTGGTAAAAGTAGAGTTATGCGGTTCCAGGTCCAGTATTTTGGAGCAGGACGACACCAGGGCAGCTGCGGAAATCACAGCAGCTGCATAAGCGATATATAAGCGTTGTTTCTTCATGATTTTCGTTTTGATGGTTAAAGGCTAAGATCCAGACCCAGTGTGAACTTCCTGGGAATAGGATAACCACTGCCGCTGTATACGCCAAAGGCATCTACCTGTTCAGGATCAGGGATATTCCTGGATTGTTTCAGGATGAACAGGTTGTCGGCCAGCGCATAGATCCTTAAACGTCTGAAATGGATCTTATCCAATACGCTTTGGTTGAAGGAGTAGGAGAGCGACACATTTTTCACGCGGAAGTAAGCGCCGCTTTCGATCCATGCAGAGCTCACCATGGCGTATTTATAGCGGGTACCGTTTACAGAGCTTAAACTTGGATACTGTGCATTATCTCCCGGGTTCCTCCAGTAATTGATGTTGCTCAGGTCTGGCATGGAGTGGGTGGAAAGGGAGTGATACGGATCAGGATCGCCATCGTCTGTAGGCACCAGCTGGGAGAGCTTCCCGGCGAGGTAGTCGTTGAACACTTTACGGCCTGCGGTGAAAGTACAGAATACATACAGTGTGAAATTCTTGTAGCTGAAGGTATTGCCAAAACCGCCGGTTACTTTGGGGTTAGGGTTGCCTGCTGGTATATAGTCGGTATTATCAAGCACGCCATCGCCGTTGGAGTCCTGCCAGATCGGGTCTCCGCCTTTGAAAGGATAGCCATAGAAAACGAGCGGTAAGCCGGTGGCCTTGTTAATGGGCACATCTGCATCTGTAAAGTAGATACCTGTTTTGTTGAACACGTTATAGGAGTTCAGCGGTTGTCCCTGGCGGAGCAGGTATTTATCCAGGTAAATATCGCGGCCTCCGTTTGGCAGGGAGGTAATGAGGTTATCGTTATGGGCGAGGTTCAGTAAAGCCTGCCATTGGAATTTGGAAGATGGCTTCAGGATGTTGGCAATGAGCTGCAGTTCCACACCGGTGTTGCGTATACCAATAGCGTTGGCGGTGAGGATAGAGTAACCGGTAGTAACCGGTACATTCAGGTTAAAGATACCGCCGTTGGTATTTTTAATGTAAGCATCTGCCACGATATTGAAACGGCCGTTGTATAAAGTTACATCCAGACCGAGGTTGCTTTGTGTGCTCTTTTCCCAGCTCAGGTTATTGTTGGTAAGCCCTTTGTCGAAATCGAGCGATACAGCGGGAACGCCGTTGTATGCAAAGGCATAGTTGCTACCGGTAGCAGGATTGGTGCTGCCTGCAAATTCGCCGGCGCCTACGCGGTAAGTATTATAGGAGAGGTAGTTGTCGCCTCCATCCGGTTGCCGGCCTGCTACTCCATAGCTGGCGCGCAGCTTCAGGAGGGTAAGCCAGCTGCTGGCGGATTTCAGGGCAGGCTCGTCGCTGATCACCCAACCACCGGATACAGAGGGGAAGTAGCCCCAGCGGTTATTTTTACCAAAGCGGGAAGAGGCATCGGCAGTAATTACGGCCGATAAGAGGTAACGTTCCTTGTAACCATAGTTCGCTCTCAGGAACAGCGATTGAATACCGCTCTGCAACAGGTCGGAACGGGTATCGGCCAGGTTTTTATTGAGCACAGTTACCGTGCGGATCTGGTCGTTCGGGATACCGATGGCACTTGACTGCGTGGCGCGGTATTCCCAGTACTCCGTATTTTGCCCGGCCAGGAGGTTCAGCGAGTGATTGGTATTAAACGTGGTGGTATACTGGAGGGTATTGCTCATTAAGTAGTTATTGGATTTATCTACAAAACTGACAGCTTTACCCGTTCCGTCTCTTCTCACAGCGCCGGGCGTATAGGAGTCCATCCGGCTGTTGGTTTGTGTAAAGGAGATCACCGTGGTGAAGTTGAATTTACTGGAGATCTTCCAGTCGATGATAGGGCTGATAGACAGGTTATCGTTGCTGTTCTGATCGGTGCCGCTGGTAGTGTTACCAAAGATAAAATCTTTGTTGGCCTGCGTCATATAAAGCAGGGAAGTGGGCAGTGCGCTGGAGGCGTAGTACCCGCCGTTAAACGGACCGTATCCGCCGGAAAGATCGTTGATGGATCTTGGACGGTCTATTTTTGAATAGCGGATCTGCGTATTGATCTGCAGGTTAGGGGAGAGGTTCAGCCCTGTGCTGCTGCTGAAGCTGTAGCGTTTCAGCCCGGATTTCCGGATAATGCCTTCTTCATTGTAATAGTTGAAGCCGTAGCGGTAGTTGATCAGGTTATTGCCACCGGAAATGGAGAGGTCGTAGTTATCTACGCGGCCGGTTTGATACATACCGCCCTGGTAATCGTTCGCATTGTTGAAAGCAGGGTTAAGGCTATCCGTAAGCACCTGCGGAATATTTTTCAGGGTGCCCCAGTTGCCATAGTGATTGATCAGCTCCATTTTTGCGCGGCGTTCTTCAGCGCCTATCAGCACTTTATCCAGCTGTGGCATTTCGGTGAAGCCGTGATAGGTGGCAAAATCAATTTTTGGTTTCCCGGTGATCCCTCTTTTTGTTTTGATGATGATAACGCCGCCGGCGCCTCTTGATCCGTAGATTGCGGCAGCAGAGGCATCTTTCAGGATATCGATGCTTTGGATATCGTTGATGGAAATGCCGGCCAGTACATCCGTATTGGTACCGGAGCCGTAGCTGATGGCGGCAATATCTTCTGTGGTTTGCGGTACGCCGTCGATCACGTAGAGCGGGCCGCTCAATGCGCGGGCCAGACTTGTTTTTCCGGCATTGCTGGTAAAGTCGCTGTTGATGTTGCGGCTTACGGCGGTATTACCACGCATTACCACGTTGCTTCTTACGCCGGGCTCACCGGAGTAGTTCTGTACATCCAGGCCGGGGGCGCGTCCCTGCAGCAATGCGTCCAATGTAGGCGCGGGTACATCCAGCAGGGCTTTGGGGTTCACAGAAGTCACCGCCGCCGTTACCGTTTTGCGGGATGTTTCCTGGTAACCGATCACCACTACGTCTTTCAGTACTTTTTTGTCTACCGGCAATGTAATGTTCAGGTGTGCATTGGCTTCCGTTACCGTTACTGATTTCGGAAGATAGCCCAGCATACTGAAGGTAAGTGTGCTGCCGGAGTTCATTTTAAGTGTGTAGCTGCCATCCGGCCCGGTGATAGCGCCTGATTTGCTGTCTGAAATGCTCACAGACACACCCGGCAGCGGGTTTCCGTCTGAGCCATCTTTTACCGTACCTGAAACAGTGATCTGCGTGGAAGCAGGTTTTACCTGTGCGGTACCTCCCAGGCATAGGAAGGTGAGGCAGAGCGTTAATAACATCACAGCGCTGTTACGGCTGTTTTGTGTAAAATTAACAGTCATGTAAATTGATTTGAAACTGATGAATGATACTGGTATGCTGATTATCCAGTTGTTATTATGATATTGGTTGATCTATTTTGCCCGGAATCAATAATGCTAAACGTTGACTAATTTTGGTTTGATAAAATATTGCTCTTACCGGTGGGCAACGTGTTTTACATGATGCTCCCCGCTGTTATTAAGTGAATTTTGGTCTGATAAAATACTTATATTGCTAAATCGATTTTCTAAACAAATCACAGGTCTTTGAACGTGAGGATGAAATTAGTATGAAAGGGAAAAGTAACTTGTTAATGAAATTTAAAAGATTGTAAACAATTTTAAAAAGAGCGGGCTTTGCGGCGGCCTGTATCTCCCTGTGGGCAGGCAAAGGGGGGATTTTTCCCGGCAGATGAATATATATCTTAAAAATATTATATTTACAGTGTAAAACAGATTGCCTGTACCGAAATTATACCTATGAAACAACGCTACTTTTTAATCAGCGTACTGCTGACTATTTTCAGTATCCACAGTTTTGCGCAGCAGGGCCCAAACCCGGGGAGCAGGGCCAAAGCAGCCGCAGTATTCACTAAACTGCTCAATGATGCCGCCTCCGTATATCCGCCGGAGTTATCTTACCTCACGGAGGCCGGCGCTAAAATTGAATCCTCCTTTCATGTGAGCGAAGATGGGATCCTGTCGGTGACCTTTCGTTACCCGGTGGAAACCAGTTATAGTCTTTACCGCCTCAGTGCGCCGGTGAGCGCCATTAAAGGCGTGTTTTATGACTATTACATAGGGTTGGAATTTGAAGGCGCGGTGGTAAAAATAGAAGAGAGTGAAAAGGGCAGCCGTGAGCTGAAGGAAAGTAATACGCTGGCGCTTTTTCATATTGCCAGGCCCGGCGACGGGCCACAGGGCGAGAAGTTGAAAGCCAGGATGGAGCAGGCTTTGCAGGTGTTCCGGGAGAGTTATAAGTAAAATGGATCCTGAGAAAGGGAAGGCACTCCGCCTTCCCTTTCTGTTTAATTCAAATCCGGAAACTGTTTGCTGACAAAACCAATGAAGGTCCATATCTCCAGCACTTCTCCAATGTCTACAGTGAACGGCTCATAATCACTGTTCAGCGAATGAAGTGATAGGGTACCGTTCTGTTTAATGTGGTTAACTACCACTTTAAAAACAATATCTTCTTCTCCGCCTTTCAGTACCAGGACGCAGGCAGTATTGTCTTTTAAATGCGACCAGTCCTGCAGGTATTGCGCAATAACGTGGCTGCCGTCCGGGATGGGCTCCATGGAATTCCCGATAATGGGGAACATACGGATGGTTTTGCCCCTGGGCAGGTCTGGCAGGGAGAACTTTGGCAGTGCCGAAATAAAATCCGGATCACTAAAGCCGCTGCGGTAGCCTGCACGGGCCCGTGCAGGTATAAATTCCATATTTTCCTCGTTGCTATTGTCTACAGTAATGGGAAGTATACGTATATGCCTGCCTGTTAGGTCTGTTCTATTTCCTGCTTCCAGTTCCAGGAGTTGTTCTTCCGTGAGGCTTGACAGGTCTGTTTTTATCATAACATCCAGGTCTATTTTGAAATAGCCGGAAATCAGCACCAGGTCTTCCATCCGGGGATTGCGCGTTTTACCGCTTTCCTGTGCAGTGATCTTGTTCCGGTTCAGGCCCAGCAGGCCGGATAAATGTTGCTGGGAGATCTTCTTTCGTGTCCGTAATAATTTCAGATTAGCGGCCCAGAAAAGAGACTGTTTGTCCATGTATTATATATTTATAATAAATTGTATTTATAACTAATAAGAACAAATGTATGTTTTTTTTACTCATTCTGTTTATTCAGTAAACTGTTTAATTGCTGATAGAGAGATTCTCCGGTAAGGTCTTTATTAAAGATCATGCCGGTAGAATCGATGAGGAAGTTCTGTGGGATGGCTTTCACGCCATATACCCTGGCGGCGTGGTTCCTGTCTGTTTTGGGATCGGCCAGGTTGGTCCATACCATACTATCTTCTTTAATTGCCTGCAGTAAATATTTCCGGTCGGCCGGAGGGTCGAGCGCCACGCTGATGATGGTAAAGTTTTTATCCTTGAATTGCTTATAGGCTTCCAGGATCTTGCGATGCTCGCGTCTGCAGGGCTCGCACCAGGAAGCCCAGAAATCGAGGAATACGGTTTTCCCTTTAAAATCGGAGAGCCTTACCATTTTCCCGTTCATATCCGGTACTTCAAAGTCGGGTGCATCTGAGCCTACAGTAAGGTTCCTGGCCCGGGCAATTTCTGCGGCGAAGGCTTTGCCTTCGGGAGTGTTACGTACTTCTTCCGATAATTTAAGGAAGATAGGTTCTATCATATCAGGGTTTACATCCAGGCCGGCCAGTTCTTCCAGTGCCATGAGGCTGTAGAAGGAATTGGGATTTTCCGCGATGTATTTGTGCTGGAGCAGCTTTTGCGCTTCACGCGATACCTGGTAGCGCAGGGCCAGTTGCTGCTGGAATCCTTTGTCTTCTTTTTTCGCGGCGGAGGCCCTGTTGTATTCTTTTGACAGCTGCCGGATCGATTTGAGAACAGACTTCATGGATTTTTTAAAATAATCTTCTTCATCGTTGATGGGAGAGAAGATGCGGGCATTGCTTACCCGTCCGTTTATAGTCACTTTGATATCTCCTTTTTCCAGGTAAAAGATCCTGGTATCAGCATCGGGAGGGAGCTCCATGAAATTCATGCCGCTGCCTTTGGTGTCCAGGATGAGCATGGCGCGCATAGGGCCGTCTATCGTCCCTTCAAACCGGAATCCGCCGTTTTTTACTTCTGCAGAATCCACTACCAGGGCTTCATTCACCACTTTGTTCAGGTATATTTTTGCAGGTCCGTTCTGTTTGGTGAGCTTGCCGTTCAGTATATATCTGGCGGGTTGGGCATTTACGAATATGGGCAAACACAGTGCTATAAGTGTTATTTTTTTCATAAGATCTGCTGTATGAGAGCTAAACTATCAACAAAATATATTCATTTGTATGACCAAAGCTTTGTTAAAAGCTGATTAACAAAAAATAGGGTTATGGCAAATCAAAGTAAGTCGCCGCACATTCTGAACACTTCCACCAATCTCCTGGGCTTTTGCCTGATAGTGCTTACCTCCATTAAAGTAGCGGGGTTTAATCATGCCACCGTTATAGATGATTGTACCGGTATAGCGGCTATATTGCTGATGGCAAGCTGCCTGTTATCTTTTTTATCATTGAAGAGCAGGTATGGGAAAACGAGTGAAAGGCTGGAGCAAATAGCGGATTATACATTTCTCGTGGCACTGATATGCATTAGTATCACAATTGTTTTCGTATCTTTTAATTTGCTGAGCTAACCGGTATTGACGGGATGTTTGTCAGATCGATTATTGGCAGGACTGTTTACGGTTTAATTATATTATATCCCCTTACCATGAAGATTCGCATTTATGAAGAAACCAGGAAGGTCTGGAACATATTGTCTGAGCGGAACGATCCGCCTGACCTGGCCCTGGAGATGGAGATCCATAAGAAGGTACTTAGTTTTTTCCAGGTGGGAGAGTGCTATTATTTTATATTCAATGCAGTAAGGGGAGAGCTGGATTATATGCATCCCTGCGTATACGACGTGTTGGGATATACTCCGGACGAGTGCTCTATTACCGAGATGATGTTGCGTATTCACCCGGAAGATGTGGCCAGCTTCCTGGAGTTTGAACAGGCGGCGGTTGATTTTTTTTCCCGGCTGCCGCCGGAGAAAGTATTGAAGTATAAAGTTCGTTACGACCTGCGGGTGCGTAAGGCCAATGGCGAATATGTGCGGATGCTGCAGCAGTCGACCTGCATACAGCATGACGAAACCGGCGCTGTGCTGCGCAGCCTATGCGTACATACCGATATTACGCACCTGAAGCCCACCGGCAGCCCCACCTTGTCTTTTGTAGGACTTGACGGGGAGCCTTCCTTTTCCAATGTAAAGATCAGGAAGATGTTTATGCCCGCCAGGGAAGTGCTTACCAGGAGAGAGAAGGAAATACTCCGTTTAGTCCTGGATGGTATGCCCAGCCGGGAGATTGCCATTCATTTAAACATCAGTAAGCTTACAGTAGATAAGCACCGTAAGAATATGCTGAAGAAAACAGGCATTAAGTCTGCCGCCGAACTGGTAGTACGGGCGGTGAAGGAGGGCTGGGTATAACGCGCGGATTTTGTCTGACGCGGATTTTGTCTGACTCAGGATTAAACTGATTACGCTGATTACGCTGATTTGATTACTTTGGATTTAAACTGATTTGGGGAGATTAAGCGGATACTTTCCTTATTTCTCCCGAATCTTTTAAAATCATTACAAAATCCAATCAGCGTAATCAGCGTAATCAGTTTAATCCTGAGTCAGACAAAATCCGCGTCAGACAAAATCCGCGGGATAATTGGTAATATTGATCTTTTTTTATAACATTGTTATTGTAAAAGATATCAACCAAAGATTCACAGTAAACGACCAGAACAATAAAAGAGAAACTCCGATTCTCGTTTTTTTTGTCCATTAAGCAAAAACGTTTTAGCATACATGACCATGGATGAGATTAGTGAATGGCAGATGCAGATAGCACGTTATGATGATGAACAGGCCTTTGCCCGTTTATTCCGTCATTTATACGATCGCCTATTGCATTTCTGTATCCGGTATGTACATGTAAGGGAAGCAGCGGAAGAAATAGTATCCGATGTATTTGTAAAGCTCTGGAACCGCCGCAGTGAGCTGGAGAACGTAGTAAACCTGCAGGTATACCTTTTTGTGGCGGTAAAGAATCATTCACTCAATTATCTCGAACAATATTCCCATTTGCGTATTGTTCCGCTTTCCGGGTCCGATACCGCCGACCTGCGCAACAGTATTGACCTGGAGCGTGACCTGGAATGGAAAGAGATGCGTTTTAAAATGGACCAGATAGTATCCTCACTGCCGGCCCAATGCCGCCGCATTTTCCAGCTGATCAAGGAAGACGGCTTCAAATATAAGGAGGTGGCAGAAATCCTCAATATTTCCCCCCGCACAGTGGAAACACAGCTATTCCGCGCCATGCGGCGCCTGAACGAAGGACTGGGCGCTATGGGCAAAAACAAAGGGGTGTTGCCGCCGCTGATCATCCTGATAGCTATATCTTCACTGATGCTATATTAGCTGATCGCCTTCGGCGATGCGAAATTTGTCTTGGAACACTGATTACGCTGATTTTGATGATTAGTTTGACTTTACTTTTTGGATTTTTATAATTATTAAAGGAGATAAAAGCAAGTATCCAATTATATCTCTTTTTTTTAATCGCTTAAAAAAATATCAATGAAATCATCAAAATCAGCGTAATCAGTGTTCCAGGACAAAATCCGCAAAAAAATATTTTCCGCGCTTGTAAGTAGTTTTCCCCCCGCTGCCTGTCCTTCTCTCTGAACACGATTCCATTTTATGATAAACGAAGATCATTTCGTACTACTGGTGACCCGCAAACTGGCGGGAGCAGCTACACGGGAAGAGCTGGCGGAGCTGGAGGCCCTGCTGGAACAATACCCGGTACTGAAAGAAAAATACCAGCATCTCCATCACTATTTTGAAGATCCCTTACAGGTGTCGGCAGAAAGCACAGAACAGGCCCTGCAACGAACCCTGTCTAAAATAAAACAACAAACGACTAACATCCGTCCGATGAAGCCCGAAAGGCCCGGGAGATGGAAATGGGTAGCTGCTGTTGCTGCTGCCATATTGTTACCGGTTGGCGTCTTCTGGTTGTTTAACGCTACACGAAAAACACCGGATGCCGGACGGGAACAATGGGTAAAACGCAGTAACGGGAAAGCTACCCGGTCGTTTATTGAACTGGCCGATGGCAGCAAGATCTGGCTCAATGCGGAAAGTATGATCACCTACCCGGAAAAGTTCCGGGGCGGCAGCCGCGAGATCTTCCTGGAAGGAGAGGCTTTTTTTGATGTGGCCACAAACGCCAAACGTCCTTTTATTATACACCTGAAAAAAGGCACCATCAAAGTACTGGGCACCTCCTTTAATATCCGGGCCTATGAGAATGAACCGGTGCAAACCGCCGTGGTAACCGGGAAAGTGGCCTTCATTCCCCGTTATGAAGACAATAAGAAGATCAGCGATACCATCCTCGTTACACCAGACGTAAAGGTCACCTATACCGCCAGCAGCGGCACACTGATCAAAGGCAATACCATCGGGTCGGAAGATAAGGCCTGGACGGAAGGACGACTTATTTTCAGAAACGCCACCCTGGAGGAAATAGGCGCCAGCCTGCAACGCAATTTCAACAAGCGCGTAATATTTGAAGCTAACGCACCAAAACAGTACCGGTTAACCGGGGCTTTCCATAATAACTCCCTGGAAGATATTATGTACTACCTCAGTAAATCAAAAGCATTCCACTACCGTATTACCGATTCAACACTTGTTATAGGAGAATAATAAACGTCAAGCCAACACCAATATTTATTCATTTTTTAATCACCACTACGTTATGAGAAAGGTATTATACAAGCCTTCTTTTCGTCCGCCTTTCCTGTCGCTGATCATCTGCTTATCGCTGCTGAGCGTGCTGGATCTGCATGCACAGGTGGCTTATGCAGCCGGGTTGCGCCGGCAGGTGCAACATCAGCCGGCAAAGGAACGGGAAAGACCGCCGGCTATGAACCAACTGGTCAGCTTACAGGTCGACAATGCCAGCCTGGCAACGGTACTGGAAAAAATAGAAGCGCAAACTTCCCTGGTTTTTGTGTATTCCAATGATGATATTAAAGCTGCGCAGAAAATATCCCTGAATGTAAAAGATAATAAACTGGATGATGTGCTGCAGATGATCCTGCTGCCACTGGAAATTAATTATGAGTTCATCGCCAATAAAATCATCCTGAAACATGGTGGCGCCGCTACCACTATCGGGCAACAGCAGGATATCACCATCACCGGCCGTGTAGTGGATAATCACGGGCAAACCATTCCCGGTGCGAACGTTCGTGTAAAGGGAATGAGCATCGGAACAGTAACCAATGTGGAAGGAAACTACACGCTGAAGATCCCTGCCAGCGCCGCCAATGGCACACTGGTGTTTTCTTCCGTAGGGTATGTGTCTTCTGAAATAGCCATCAACGGAAGAACCAGCATTGTTGCCATGCTGAACGTAGATTCCAAAGATCTTGGAGAGATTGTGGTGACAGCTTATGGCCAGCAGAAGAAAACACAGGTGACGGCTTCCATCAGCACCATTAACTCAAAAGATATTACCAGCAGGCCGGCAGTGAATATGTTCCAGGCATTGCAGGGCCAGGCGCCTAATCTCATCATGCAGCAAAATACGGCTGAACCGGGCGCGCCAATGACCATGAACATCCGTGGTGTTGGTAGCTTAACCGGCAACGCTCCGCTCGTGATCATTGACGGCGTGCAGGCAGGAGGTAACGGGTTACAGAACCTGAACCCCTATGATGTGGAGTCTATTTCCGTACTGAAGGATGCTGCATCTGCAGCGATCTATGGTTCACAGGCGGCCAACGGCGTGATCTATATCACCACTAAAAAAGGTAAAAAAGATGATCATCCTTCCCTTACCTACAATGGTATGTACGGCTGGCAAACGCCCACCACACTGCCCCGGCAGATGGAGGCATGGCAGTATATGACGCTGAAAAATGAAGCGCTGGTAAACTCGGGCAAAACGCCGCAGTATACGCCGGAAGATATTAAATCGTGGCACGACCGCGGCTCAGAACCAGCCATGCTTACTGAAATGCTCCGCAAATATACCCCGCAGCAAAGCCATAATTTAAGTTTAAGCGGCGGCGGCAAAACCAGCAGCTACCTGTTTTCACTGGGCTATCTCGACCAGGGCAATATGCTCCAGAACAAATATGTGCCGCAGGACTTTTACTACAAACGTTACAACGCCCGCCTCAACGTATCCGTAGATCTGAGCAAGTATGTAAAAGTAAGCGGTAACGCGGCCTATACCCGCTCTACCTATCGCACACAGGTATCTGATATCGGCTTCCTGATGCGTGATGCAATGCGTGTGCCCCGTACAACTGCTGTAAAGGATTCCCTCGGCAACTGGGTGGTACCGCCATTGACCAGTAACAGCGTGATCGCTTTGCTGGCGGAAAGCGGCTACCGTTTAAGAACCGTAGATAACCTGATGGGAGGAATTGACGTGGTGATCACACCGGCAGATCATTTCAAGATCAACCTGAATGCTTCCGGTAATTACAATATTGATAACACCGCTTACCGTATTAATAAGTTTAACTATGCTCCTTATTATACCACCGCTACGCCGCCGTTGTATAATGAAATGCATAACTCCGAGTACAAAGACCTCACCACGAACGTATATGGTACCGTAGAATATGAAAATACTTTTGGTAAGCACTATGTAAAAGGCCAGGTAGGTGTGCGCAGCGATGCGATAGATGAAGGCTATGGTTTCCGCGCGGATCGTTTTGGAACCACTAACCTGGACAACGACTGGTCTATTGGCGGTGGCTATATTCCAAAACCGGATGGCACCTACGATTACAGGGATATAGGTACTTATAATGATATGAGCAATCCCAACCTGTATGCACTGAATTCACTTTTCGGAAGATTCAACTACGCCTATAATGATAAGTACCTCGCGGAAATAACCTGGCGCTACGACGGTTCTTCCAAGCTGGCCCCCGGCCACCGCTGGCAGTTCTTCCCGGCGTTCTCACTGGGATGGCGCTTAACGGATGAAGCCTTTATGGAAACAATAAAGGACCGTATCGGCAACTTTAAACTGCGCTATTCATGGGGACAGGTGGGTAACTCCAATATCGGCGGCGGTAATTATCTGGCCAGGGTACGACTAACAGATGATCGTAATTCTCCGTTTACTACCGGCAGCTATTCCTTTAATAATACACCTGCAATTGGCGCTACTTTCTCCACTTACAACGACCTGTTGCAGTGGGAAGTTTCCACCATGAGCAACTATGGTATTGATGCAGATTTTCTCAAAGGCGCCTTAACAGCATCTTTCGATTATTTTAATAAGACGACCGACGGGATCTATCTTTTCCAGACGGTTCCCGGAACCGCAGGTACTGCCGCTCCGCTGGAAAACGTAGGTAAGGTAAATAATAAAGGCTGGGAGCTGGCTATCAACTACCGGCTTACCACCGGTCAGTTCCACCATAACTTCGGTTTTAACCTCGCTGATAACCTGAACAAGGTGATTAAATTCGGCCAGGAATCTGTACGTGGCTCTGATGTAACCTTTATCATTAAAGAAGGATTTCCTATTGCCTCTTACTATGGTTATAAATCCAATGGCTTATACCAGAACCTGGATGATATAAAGAACGCGCCAAAAGTACCGTTTGCCTACAACCAGCAGGTGATGCCCGGAGACGTGAGGTATATTGACCGTAACAAGGATGGCGTGATCGATGAAAACGACCGCTACGTGTTTGGCAATCCTTTTCCCCGTTACACTTTTGGCTTTAACTACAGCGTGAGCTGGAAAAACTTCGACCTCACTATGTTCTGGCAGGGCGTGGGCAAGCGCTCACAATTCCTGAGAGGAGATATCGTAGAAGCATTCCATAACAACGAAGACCATGCAATGGTACAGCACCTGGACCGCTGGACGCCTACCAATCCCGGCGCTACCTATCCGCGTGTAACCATTGGCGCTGCCGATGCCAACAACTTCGCCTATTCAGATTACTGGTTGTTTGATACCAAATACCTGCGACTGAAAAATTTCCAGCTGGGTTACAACCTGCCTGCATCTTTACTGAACAGGGCGCGTATCCAGGGCGTGCGGGTATATTTTACCAGCCAGAACCTGATAACGATCATGCCTAAACGCTTCCGTGAAATAGGAGTAGACCCTGAGTTTACACAGTTTGATGATAAGTTGTCCATGTCTAATTACAACCCTATTGCAGGGCGTAATTACCCGAATGCGGCCACTTTTGCTTTTGGTCTGGATGTTAAGTTTTGATGCCTAAACAATCAATTGTATGAAGAAATTAGTTTTATCAATATTAATGGCCGGCACTTTATTCAGTTGCCGTAAACTGGATCAGCCGATCACCAGGGAGTTTACCGAAACTGCCTACTGGCGCGATGCGCAGGATGCGCTCGATGCATTGACCGCCTGCTATGAGCATCTTTCAAAAGATGACTATTATTTTGGAGATGAAGCGCTGAGTGATAATGCGTATAACAGCGGCGGGGGCCTGATCAATGTAAATGCAATTGCCAACGGCGGGTACGACGGCGCCAACGGAAGGGTAGCAGATACCTGGTCCTATTACTACACAACTATACGCCGGTGCAATACCGTTACCGCCAACATAGACCGCGTGCCCAACATGGATCCCGCGCTGAAGGCCCGTATCCTGGCTGAAACCCGGTTTATCCGCGCTTACGCATATTTCCAGCTCACTGCCTGGTATGGGGATGTCCCTTTTTATACAGACCTCATCACCATCGATGCCTCCCGTACCATTGCGCGTACCGATAAGAACACGATCCAGCAGTTCATCTTAACAGAACTGGCAGAGATCCAGAAAGACCTGCCCACCAACACCCAGCAGGCGCAGAACGACCGTGGCCGTATCACCCGTGGCGCTGCCATAGCCATGAGCGCCCGCGTACATCTGTTCCGCAGCGAATGGGCAGCCGTTGTGGCAGATTGTGAAAAGCTCATCGGTAAAACAGAGAATGGCACTTATGCCCTGTTTGGTAATTACAGTAACCTGTTCACCGTAGCCAATGAGTATAACAGTGAAGTGATCCTTGACCTGCAATATGGTGGTGGCAGAACATACGACAAACAACGCTCTTTCATGCCGCAAACCATTGCTGCACTGAGAAGCGTGCTGGTGCCTACCCAGGACCTGGTAAATGATTATATCATGACCAATGGTAAAGCCATTGGTGAAGCCGGTTCCGGTTATAATGAAAACACGCCCTATGCCAACAGGGATCCTCGTTTTGAAGCCACTATCCTGCATCACGGCTCCAAGGTGCTTGATTTTAACGGCGTGGAGCAAACTATCCTGACGCAACCCGGCTCTGTTCCTGCCACCAATACGGTAGATGACCAGGGCGCATCTCCCACCGGTTATTATTTTTACAAATATTACGACCGCGCAGCCACCAATTATGCATCGGGGTTAAACCTGATCATGATCCGCTATGCCGATGTATTGCTGATGTATGCAGAAGCAAAGAATGAACTGGGGCAGATGAATGCGGCAGTATGGAATCAAACCATTCAGCCTATCCGTGTGCGAGCCGGGTTTAATGATGCAGGCGCCACCCAGTTTAACGCTGCCCTGAACCAGGATCAGCAACGCGCTGTGATCCGCCGGGAAAGAAGGGCAGAGCTGGCGTTTGAAGGGCTCCGCGTTTATGATATACGCCGCTGGAAAACTGCCGATGTGGTAATGAACAGACCTGTAAGAGGTATTAAAGTAAGCTCCGGTGCTTTCAATAAAGATCCGAATGGTTACATCATCGTTGAAAACAGGTTGTTCACCAATCCCAAGCACTACCTGTGGCCGGTGCCCACCATTGAGCGCGATCAGAACAAAAATCTTTCACAAAACCAGGACTGGTAATATCCTTCCACCTAAAAACTATAATAACATGCAAAAATACCTGATCATTATACTGAGTGTTTTATTATTTAGTTGTAAGAAAGACGATTATTCACTCAACACCAATATGCAGCCGGTGCCCAAACTCACCGCGCCGCTGGATAATAAATATATTAAGCTGCAACCTACTACCAGCGCAACTGTAAGTTTTGAGTGGGACCAGGCCCGTGCAGAAGATGGCTCGCTGGTACAGTATGAAGTGGCCTTTGATAAAGCAGGCGGCGACTTCTCTTCCCCTGTTGCAAAATTCTCTTCTGATGGTGGCGGCGTACAAAACAAGTTGACGCTGTCGCATAAAGACCTGAACAGCGTGGCAGGTAAGGCCGGCATCGCTTCCCTGGCTACCGGTAAACTGGTATGGACCGTGCTGGCATCCAAAGGATACAATATCCAGAAGGCCGCAGAAACAAAGACTATTGAAGTAGAAAGACCTAACGGTTTTGCCGAGATCCCTACGGATGTATATCTCACCGGCGAGGCTACAGAAGCAGGCGCTGATCTGTCGAAAGCCCTGAAGCTGAAATCCACTGCACCGGGAGTGTATGAAATTTATACCTCTCTCAAAAACGGTAAATACCATTTTACCAGCAGAAATACCGGTACGCCGGAAGTATATTCCATTGCGGGTACGGCCGTAAAAGAAGGCGGTGAAACAGAGCAAACTGCCGGTACCAAAGTATATCGCCTGCGCCTGGACTTTAACAATGCTGCCGCTACAGTAACGGAGATAGGCACTATTGGGCTTTGGTTTGCGCCATTGAATAAATTCCTGTTCGAGATCAACTATGCCGGCGGCGGTACCTGGAAGATCCAGAACCAGCTGATCACATTCAAACAGGAATCATGGGGCCGCGATGAGCGTTACAAATTCCGTATCAATGTAAAAGACAGCGATGGTAATGCCGGTGAGGAATGGATAGGCAGTTCCAATGCAGATAACAACCGTCCAACTGCCGCTTCGCCACTAAGTTACTGGGAACTGCGCCCTATCACGAACAACGACCAGTGGAACTATTGTTACAAGTTTGCTACAGAGGCAGACAACAAGAACTGTGATATAAATCTTTATTTCACAACAGATAAGAACTATACCCACGAAATCATCGTAAAATAAAGACTGCTATGAAGCTGATACGATATTCCCTTTTAATGCTGTCACTGGCCTTCACTGCATGTTTGAAAGAACCTGTGGATGATGGGCCAGGCCCGGGCGCCAATAAAGCGCGTTATGTGTACGACTGGGCGCAGATAGCTGATTCTTCCCTGCAGGGGCTTACCGGTAATTTCTGGAACCAGGAGAAATACTTTAACGCCAATAACGCAGGCAATACCACCTTTAACTACTGGCCCAATGCACACGCGCTGGACGTACTAACGGACGCCTATATACGTAAAAATGACCCGGCTATCAAAGCCCGTATGGACGACCTGCTGGCCGGTATGAAAACGAAAAACGGCGGCACCTATATCAACCATTTCTATGACGATATGGAATGGATGAACCTGGCCTGTTTACGTGCATACGAAGCCACCGGCGATACTAAGTACAAAGATGTGGCCGTATTGCTGTGGAACGATATCAAAGGAGGCTGGGATGATGTATGGGGTGGTGGTATCCACTGGAACAAAGACAAATCCAAAAACTATAAGAACACGCCTGCCAATGCGCCTGCATGCATTATTGCCTGCCGTATGTATGGGCTTACCCAGAACCCGGATGATATTGCCTGGGCCAAAAAGATCTACGACTGGCAGAAAGCCACGCTGGTAGACCCGGTGACCGGTCTTGTATGGGACGGTATTAACCAGGATGGCAGCGGGCAGGTAACAAAGAACTGGAACTTCACCTATAACCAGGGCGTATTTATTGGCGCCGGTGTGGAGCTGTATAAGCTCACCGGTCAGAATGTATACATCAATGATGCATTGAAAACCGCCAATAATACTTTAGCCGGCGGATTTACCAATGCCAATATCCTGAAAGATGAAGGTGGTGGGGACGGAGGTTTGTTCAAAGGAGTGCTGGTGCGTTACCTGATGTTGCTGATCACGGATGGCAGTATCAGCAGTACAGATGTGGCAAAGTATGCAGCGTTCCTGCAGCTGAATGCCGAAACGTTGTGGATGAAAGGCACTACACGCCCGCAGGTGTTATTTAACAAAGACTGGACCACCACTGCAGCCGGCAGCGACCTGACCACGCAACTGAGCGGGGCGATGCTCATAGAAGCGGCGGTGAAGCTGAAAGGCATGGGACTGATGAAGTAATGAAAATGATAAAGATGGGGAGAAGAACAGTGAGGTTTATCTTTTGGTGTTTGCTGTCTGCCGGCAGCGTATCTGCCCAAAGTAACAGGCAGAAGGCAGAGATGCTGCAGCAGGCAGTGAACAAATACCTGTATGAACGTAATACCGGTTTGTATATTCAAACCAGCGACCGCAGTGTGAATCATAACCTGCATGCCGACCTTTGGGGACTTTGCGGCCTTATACAGGCTGCCAATGAAATGGAGCGGATCCATCCCGGCAAGGCCTATATGGCGCCGGTGGTGAAGGCTATCAACCAGTACTACGACCCGGGGCCGCCTGCACCGGGATATGCCTCGTATGTGGTGAAGGAGCGGAAGGAGGACCGTTATTACGATGACAACCAGTGGATCGGCATTGCTTACCTGGACGCCTATACGCGAACCAGGAAGAAATGGTACCTGGAGAAAGGAGAGGAGATCTACCGGTTTATGATGACCGGTTTTGATACTGTTAGCGGCGGGGGCTTATACTGGAAAGAAGGAGATATTACCACGAAGAACACCTGTTCCAACGGACCGGCTATTTTATTGTCGCTCCAATTGTATGAAGCCGTTCATAAGCAGGCATACCTGGATACGGCTTTACTCCTGTACAAATGGGTGAACCGGTATTTGCGGGATGAAGACGGTGTATACTGGGATGCTATAAAACCCGCGGAGAACAACCGGATTGATTCTGCGGCATATACCTATAATACCGGTGTGATGCTGGAAGCAAATGTAAAGCTGTATCGCATTACAGGGAATGCGCAGTATTTAAGGGAAGCCCGTTACATTGCAGAGGGCAGTTACCGGCGTTTTTTCAGGAAAGGAAGGTTTCCCTCATCTTATTGGTTTAATGCGGTATTGCTTCGGGGATATGAGGCATTGTACAGGGTGGATAATAACCCTAAGTATATCCGTGCTATGCAGGAGTATGCCGATAAAGTATGGGAGCAGGACCGGAACAGCAGCAATATGCTGGGTAACCGCCCTGAGCGGGAGTTACTGGGGCAGGCTGGCATGATGGAAATTTATGCCCGGCTTGCCGGGATCTGATCCCCGTTGATCATATTATTCCGTTGATCATATTTTTGAAAGGGCCCGCAAACATTGCAAGCACTCATCACAGCCATCAACATACTTATTCCAAATAGGATTCGCTTACTCATGGTGAGGTATATTAAATGTACAGTTAAATTAAATCGTAACGATTTCAGACAAGTTATTTCTGTCAAAAAAAGCAAGGAAAAACCGTTACCGATTTTCTCCCGCTTTATATAACAACGTATAACAGCAAGCGGCTAACGTACCAAATATATAAATCCCTTGAACTCTTTTCCAGCCGGATAAGTACAATTAAAAAATTTGAGCGAATAATAATAAGTTCCCACAGGGGCCTCCTGCAAAGTCCCCTGCTTAAATCCGTCCTAGTAAGCCATACCACTGACCAGGCCTGTATTTATAAAAGCGTTCCAACCATTAGCGCCAACTTCGTTTTCAAGATTAACATAAGGCGTTCCTCCCGGGTCAACGATTGTCAGGGAGTACTTATAAGCTCCAATAGCCTTGTTAGCACTCAATGGATCTTTTGCAGCATTCGTTACTACCCACCTATCGTTTACTCCGTCAAAATTGGGGGTAAAGGCATTGGGTATAAATAGACCATCAAGAGAATTTATCATCACAGGTGCTACCGTTACTGTTGCATGGCCGATATTACTGTAATTATTCCCTTTGTCCAGTACAGTTACAATATATGTAGTAGGAACGATAGGCTGAGGGTCAATAATAATATGAGATTTATCTTCTGACTTAATAGATACTCCGGGAGTAATAGCGCCATATAAGTAGAAATAATTACCCGTACCCCCGGTAACTGTAACCGTTAAATCTCTTAAATTACAATTTTTTAAACCAGCGCCGATACCATTTGAAGTAATGCTTACCTGGCCTCTGAGATTATTAGAACTTAGAACTATTAATACAACAAGTATATAAGGTTTGAAAATATCAAAATAAATAAATTTCATATACTTTATATTTTAATTATTGAATCACAGTAATTGAGGTTGGAGCAGATAAGGAACCTGGTATAAAGACAGGAAGACTTGTAAATAAACCCAGTACACCGGTCTTTGCTTTTTCAGGAACAATAATCTCAACTATACGGTCAGAAATAAACGGCACTTTGCCTTCTAATATTTGATCTCCTCGCATGTGTTCCCACTCATTTACCGGCGGCATAAATCTAAATGCTCTTTCATCTCTACCTTCGACAAAGCCTTCCCCTTTGACTGTAATAGTGTCCCCAATGCGTACCGTTGTTGGTGCCACTGAGTAAATCCTGGGTGTCTGGCTTGAATAGAAGTAGGCCGTATCAACATAGGCCTCTCCTTCCTCTTTTAATGTGAGCTGCGCTAACAAAGTATCTGCATTACGGAATACGCCGGTGGGCAGTGTCACCTGGATCCTACCTTCCATTACATTTCCTTGTGCCGGAATGTTATTAATGGTAAGGATGTTTTTTGCAGCAACAGGATTAAAATTTTTCCCGTAAATCGTGAAGGATTGGCCTTCTTTCACGAAGAGAGGACGGATAGAGTCAATCCTGATTCTACCGCCATTGTAAATCAGGTTCTTTGGTTTCTCGCAAGCGCTCATTACAACCATCAATATGCTTAGTCCAAATAAGATTTGCTTAGTCATGATGAGGCATTTTAAATGAAATAGGCACTTGTGCTGTTTGCTGTTTATTGACAAATTTTAATAGTGCGGGATCGTCTTTTGTGGCTGTTATCGAAAGTATTTCCACTGATGTTTCAAGAGAATCTTTAGATTGCCTGGTTATAGGCGATCCTTTTGTACTATCGTTTAACAGCTTTTCTTTTTTGCATGCGAAAAGGGCTATCGTGGCAAACAAACAACAAATAGGATAATGGAGCTTAGTACTTTTCATTTGGATAGTTTTTTGTGATGTAAATACAGTTCGACTAAAACCGGGTTAAAATCATTTAAAATACTCTTCGTAACGAATTACAGAGATCCGGAGAAGTAATCCCTGGTTAGGATTATTCTCCCAGTTACCAGTACAAGTGAGAAATGTCTCCTAACTATTGTTACGGCAATAAAAGTCCATTTCCTGAAACGGGATTACGAAAAGCTTTTCTGTTGGATATATTTGACATGTTACTTGTTTTCCGAAAACAAGATTAGCCATATAATCATAGCATAGCCGTCTTACGGCTACTCCATCCGGCGGCTTGCCCCGCTGAATATTTCCAAAGTGATATTAATGCTAAATAATATACTGTCCATTAAACTTATTTAATAAATCAAACAGGCGCCGAAAAATTAATCGCCTCCGCGCCGTTTTAATGGCATTATCCCCTTATCTATTCCGGATGTGAGTATTATAGAAGGGGAGAAGGTAGATTAAAGCGCTCGTATAAGTCTTTATTTTCCACTCATAAGTGAGAAAGAAGGCGTCTCAAAACAAGAGACGTCTTCTTTTTAGTTCCTAGTAGTTTTATATTGATTTCTGGATTTTTACTTTGAGAAGGACAGGTTTAGGATGATTTTCATACTATTTTCTAAGATTGTGTGCCATTGCGATTAATCCCATTTCGATCGCCACTTTATCCTTGCCTTTCAGCATAAATCTTTTAAAACCATCATACTTCTCCAATGCTGAAGGCCAGTTACGGCGAGCATATCCCAGCTTTTGTCTGATCTGCTTATCTACAGGTTTGTCTTTGATGGCTTCATTGATAGCGGCTATTGTTTTACTGACTTTTTCGCTGTCTATTTTGTCATACCCAGATGAGTCTGTGTCATCGTCTAACTCTAAAGCTGCCACTGATTGGGCATATTTCCACAAGTCATTTAACTGCTGTTTTATTTTTTCTTTGCTATGCTTAATACCATTGCCCCAAACAAAGCTATAGCGATTGGTCTGCGCTTCTATCTTTGTCCCGTCGGTGTATAATTCTTTTATGTTTAATAAGCCTTCTTCACATAACAGTAGGACCACTTGGGTAAATATGGGCTGTAATACTTTCTGCAGGCGTTCTCCTCGGAACCTGTTAATAGTATTATGATCAGGTTTACTCATGCCACTTAGCCACATAAAGTGGATGTTTTGTCCAAGGGCTTCCTCTATTTTGCGACTGCTGTAAATGTTATTTATATACGCGTAAATAAGGACTTTCAACAGCATCCTGGGATGATAACTGCTCGTGCCTCCTGCTTTATAACGTTTTAATAATAAGGTGATGTCGATCTTTTCGATCACATTATCCACCACGCGAACTGGGTGGTTCTCTGCAATCAGATCTCCAATCTCAGCTGGAAAGAGCATCATCTGGTGTTGCAGGTGGGCTTTAAAAACTACAGAAAGTGTTTTTCCTTTTGGCACACTATAAATGCGAAAAACACCTGGATTGGTTTTATCACTCCCAAAAAAAGAGGGTACCTTTTGAGACACCCTCCTTTTTGTGCAGATGTTATTATTTTGCTATTATATTACATAATTCCTTAATTTAGAGTTTTTATTATTAATTTATTGCCGGGAACAATTATTCCTGATTCGTCGTAAAAAAAAGAGAAGAAGATAACCTATCCTATCCTTATGAGGCTGATGTTAATGCTGTTTTTTGCTTTCGTTTCCGTGTCTGTTTGCGGACAGACGGCGGCGCCGGCGGCTAAGAAGGGCAATCGTGAAACGGAGTTCCAGATGAAGGAGGGTAGTTATCTCAGCTTTGCGCAGGTGAATTTAAGTTTGGGTGAGATAGGTTTCCGCGTAGAGGTGGCATCAGAGCATAAAAAGAGTAATGCCAGGCTTGAGTTCCGGATAGATAAGCCCAAAGGTAAAATTATCGGCACTCTTGATATTCCCTATACAGGCGATAGCACCTATGCGCTGAAGTTAACTGGCAACCTGCGTCATGCAGAAGGGGTGCATGATCTGTACCTGGTAGCGAGGGGAGGAATGCCCTTCAGCATTACTGCTTTCGGTTTTATTTTTAATTATTAGTATATCCGTTCCCGTTATTTTTTGGAAATTTGAAAAAGCTGTTTATCTTTGCGCTCCCTGACACGATATCAGTTGCCCAGATGGCGAAATTGGTAGACGCACTGTGTTCAGGTCGCAGCGCCTGCAAGGGTGTGCTGGTTCGAATCCAGTTCTGGGCACAAAGGTGGACAAATCGAAAATTGCTTCGGTTTGTCCATTTTTATTTTCGCGGGAACCCGCGTTCAGCGCATATATTAGCTTGACGGCTTCTTTAAAATGAGCGGTTCGATCATTGATTTTGGCGAAAGCGAATTTTTCGAGAGAAATCGAACCACATTTCCCTTTACAATTGCATTATTCTCTCACTGCATTAACTTTCAATTAACGCTTCCCATTCTTTCCTTACCTAATTTTCATGTTATTCATTTAATATGAAAATCCAACTTCCCAAAACATACATTCATACGCCTGAATCGCTGAAGCAAAAGATACAAAAAGGCCAGATTGAAAGCTGTTCTAACGGCCAATGTCCAGCTATTGGCAACCTATTGGGAGATAGGTAATACTATATCGCAGCAAGAGGAGGATCAGGGATGGGGATCAAAATTAGTCGAGCAATTAGCGGGTGATTTGCGCATAGCATTCCCTGACTTTAAGGGACTTTCTCCAAAGAATCTTCGCTATATGAGAAACTTTGCAATAGCCTGGCCAGAACTATCAATATTGAATGACCATGACCCGGCCAGGGATATGAATTCAATTTTGCAGCAGCCTGCTGCAAAATTACCATGGTTTCATATTTGTACACTTCTGGATAAGACGGAGAAAAAAGACTTCCCTGGAACAACTGTGAATTTTAGGTAGTAATATGACCAGAATGAACAAAATGAATGAAAATGAACATAATAAACAGGCAGCTTTGCGCTATTTTTGATAACAAGTAAAATTATTTTTTGGTAACAAGTAAATTATTCATATGATAGAAAAGAACCCATTAAATCTTATAGAATTGAGTCCAGATGAATTGCAGCTGATCAATGGGGGAGGTATTATCACAGACGTGATCTCAGCTGTCGTTCCATCTGAGTATGCGGATGGGGTATTGGATTCTGTTTTCGTTTATGGCAAAGGCGTTTTTACATTAGTAATAAATCAGACTAATCTTCCTTTTTCTTTACAAGAAAAGTTAATAGGATTAGCCCATTTTCTGATATAAACAAACAATACGATTAGCATTTGTATGCATAACAATTTCGCTGCGCTGTTCAAGAGGAGTTTTATCCGACAGCGTTCCGAAAGAAGATCTGTACGCCCAAAAGAAAAGCAGCCAGACAATCTTCCGCTAGCTGCTAAGGATAGCATTTGACTGTCAGATTAAGTCATGACTATTTCAATTAAATAATTTTATATATTAAATCTTTCAGGAGATTTACGGATAAAGTGGTAGGATATGGACACACAACATTATTCACATTTTTTGAATAAAACTGTTGTTTATTAATGCCCTGAATGATTGATGGGTAGCAGGATAATATTACTGGGGTCTAGCACCTTTTGTGTCTTCAGGGTCAGCAGGAGGAGCACTTCGAAGGAGGGCGTTTGGGCCATTGATATCATTGATTTCAATTACGTCTACCTGCAATTTTCCATCCATCCATGCCTCATTGGTTCGCTGTTGCAGCAGCATCGAAGCCGGTAATTGCAACCCTATGATTTCATTAGGATTTGTTCCATGCCGAACCGGAATTAACTGCAACTTATAATCATTCAATACTTCATATGATTGCCGCTTTATTTATCAGACTGGTAGGTGAAGATGCAGAGAAAGCGTTGGAAGAACTGCACCGTTATTACTATCATCCGTTGTTAGGTTTTGTGGACGCAATGATAAACCGCCGGGAAGTGTCGGAAGAAATTGTGAATGATGCAGGGCAATAAACTGCTGCGGCAGCCGGTGCAATGGCGCCTGCTCACCAGCGATGGCATTATGCTGTTGAACGCCCAGGCGGTAAAATGGGGATCATCATCTGCAGGTACAGTGGACTGGGAAACAACCGCAATTAATGACAAAATATCGCTCACCGTGAAATACCATATGGAATTCGATGGGCATATTTCGAGTCATGCTACCGTTAAAGCCACCGGTGATATAACGTTACAGGATATACGATTGGAGATCCCTTTCAACCGGGAACAAACCGCTTACTTCATGGGGATGGGATTGCCCGGAGAAGAACTGCCCGTTAGCTACAACTGGAAGTGGAAAGGACCGCAGGACAGCTATTGGGCAGGAAATGACCAAGTTGGCCTCCACTGCGAGTTTCAGGGCGCCGCTTATACCGGTCCTTTGCTGAATCTTTATCACCCGGCGCCGCCGCCGGCATGGTATAACAATAACAATGGCGGTTTTTCTGTCTGTACAAATGATCATACGGCTACCGCTGCCGGCTATACGGGAATGTACCGGCTGGCAAAAGGACAACAGCTGGAACTGGATGCTGCTTTTTTACTTACACCAGTTAAAAAAACAGATCCGGCTGCACAGTTTACCAATCGTTATTATCATAACGGATCACAGCCGGCTCCTTCACCGGCCGACCTGCAGGCGGGTATAAAGATCACCAATGTGCATCATGCCAACGCCGTGAACCCGTATATCAATTATCCTTTTATAGCCACAGATACCATGAGGCAATTTGTAGACTACTGGCATCGGCAGGGACTGAAAGTCAAAATTTACTATACCGTTCGGGAACTTAGTAACCAGGTAGCGGAAATGTGGGCATTGAGAAGTTTGGGAGATGAAGTACTGGCCGATGGCCCGGGTGGGGGTTATCCCTGGCTGCGCGAACATCTTGTGGATCACTATAACGTACAATGGTTTACCTCCATCGACGGATATGAACAGGCAGATGCAGCTATCCTTACCAGTGGTAAATCGCGGTGGTACAATTATTACATTGAAGGGTTGCAATGGCTGGTGCGGAATGAAAATATTGACGGACTTTATCTCGATGATGTATCTTATGGAAGGGAAATGCTGCAGCGGATGCGATGTGTAATGGATGAGGTAAAGCCCGGATGCCTGCTGGACCTTCATTCCAATACAGGATTTTCAAAAGGACCGGCCAATCAATACGCGGAATTCTTTCCATATATTGATAAGATCTGGTTCGGGGAAAGTTTCGATTATAATCATATGTCGCCTGCCAACTGGCTGGTGGAAGTTTCCGGGATTCCTTTTGGCCTGATGGGAGATATGTTGCATGCCGGTGGAAATCCCTGGCGGGGAATGGTATACGGCATGACGGTACGGTATCCCTGGTTTACGGAAGGTGTGAACTGTGATCCGCGGGGAATATGGAAGGTATGGGATAGTTTCGGTATTGCCCATGCAAGGATGCATGGTTATTGGGAAGCGGGTACACCGGTTACTACTACGGATCCGCTGGTGAAAGCAACGGCCTACGTAAAAGATGACCGGCTGCTTATTGCGGTAGCCAGCTGGAAGGAAGTACCCTGCCAGGTAAAGCTGCAGGTGAACTGGCAGCAATTGGGCTGGCAGCCGGCAAACAGGGAAATGAAGTTCCCACGTATCGCTAATTTTCAGGAGCAGCGGCAATTATCTGTAAGCGACAGTATCAATGTTTATCCACAAAAAGGTTTTTTAATCATTATCCACAAATGAATATTTTAAGAGAGATATTTACTGGCGCCGGTATCTTGTTCCCTTTAACTGCTATCTCACAGGACGTATACACGTAAAGATCTTTGGCCTGGCGCCCAATACTTTTACAGATGCTACCACGCGTGTATAGCAAGCTATTGCCGCCTGTAAGGATAAGCCGGCGCTACACACCGGCAGTCGTGTACGAAAAAAAATCTTAGCAGCCTTTCTCCCGAACACTTCCAGTTGCGACACCAGCAACACATTGAATGCCGGCACGGCATCATCATTGTGCCGGGATTGCATTACCTTTAAAATGTGTGTAGTATGAATTTCCCAGAGAGAAAGACAAAAAGAGGGGATAAGATCGTTTTCTACTATGCGTTTGGTAAAGGCAAGGGGCAACGACCATCGATTGGCATTTTCGTTTATACCAATCCGAAAGATCAGACCGAAAAAAAACACAGCAAACAGGCACTTTCATTTATTGAATTAAAGAAAAGCCAGTTAATCATCTGGAGTCAGGCTATAGGTACAGACTTTATCCCGCCACATAAGTTTAAAGCAAATTTTCTGGATTACTATGAGGAGTATGTAAAGACACGTAAGCGCAAAGCCAACCGATATTTTCAGTGTAACCTTACACAGTTCAAAAAATTTATCGGCAAAGATCATATAGCGCCCGTAGAAGTAAACGAAAATATTTGCAAGTCCTTTCATTGTTACCTGCTTGATAAATATACCGGTGAACACCATCAGGTTATTACACGCGGTTTAAATGGGTATTGGTACCGGCCTAAAGATCAGCAGAGCACCATTGCGCAACTACCTACGCCGGAGTTGCTTCCATGTTTTTTAATTATATGATTCGGATAAACAAACACCTGGCAAGATGGCCGGGCATTTTTATTATGATTAATTATTGATGTGATAATGGTGTTATAGGAGATTTTACAACGCAGATCAATTTATTTTTTTAATCGTAGATTGGCCGCTGCCACTACAAATGTGACGTTTCAAATTAGGGTTGATCTGAACTTCGAATATAATTAATTACATGAAAGTGTTATTTTTTTTTGTATCCCTACCCTGTACCTTAGTCTTATGAAAACAGTCATCCAAATAAGTTAATCCAACAATGATTTTTTTTATACAATGTCATGTACCTTACCTATATAAGTATAAGATAGTAGACGTTCTGCATATTCGTGATCTTTTTGGTGCCTATATCTTCTGTATCTTATCCCCGGATAAATCCCTTGATATTGTATGATACTATTAAGTTATCTTGTTGAATAGCAATTGCAGTTTTGTACCCGTATTCCAGTTCTTAGTATCTATGATTTATATGTTTAAGTTCTATGTTATTGGTATTTTTCGTTCGGTCAAGCTGCTGATCCAGAAAACCGACAGAGGGTACTGAATGCTAAAAGAGGTACGAACGGCTACGTGATTCAAACATCCCTAAAAATACCTAATAATGAAAAAGCAATTTTTCAAGAAACTTCGAGTGTTACTAACACTCGCCTTGTTAACCATAACCCTTCTGGCTCTTGGGCAATCTACATTCAGAGTTAAGCAAGATACTGTCATGGTTGTTGGTGCCGAGCTCCAGGTAAAAAATGCTTCCAAAAATGTTCAGGGCTTTCTGTATAACCAGGGCGATGGAAATACAGTATTCAAAAAGCTTTCCCTGGAAAATATAGGAGACAGTGCTATCGCTATTGCCGGACAGGATACTATACCGGTGAGGTTCTCCGGCGGAGGAGGTGTTGGTGTGCCTGCTGTTTCGCTGGCTGCTATGTCTATTGATGCCAACAGTGTGCAGCTGAAATGGTGGCAGTCAGACAGGGAGCTGTATCAGTCGCCGAAGATCGCCCTGATTGGAGACAGCCAGGGGGCGGGGAGTTATGCCAGTACACCGGCCAACTCTATTGCCGGAAAGCTGCAGGCTTATATTTATGCAGTATCTTCCAATGCACGGCTGACGAACTATTGTAAAGATGGATATAATTCCCGCAATCTGGCGCCTACAGGAAGCAATAGCTTTGTAGACTCGACGGTAAACGTCACCAAGGCAATTGCTGATGGGAATAATATTATTATCCTCATTAATACCAGTAACGACTATGCATCTCAGGCCAGTGGCGGTGAGATGTCTACAGAAGAGTCGCTCTCTAATACTTTGCTGATAGATGAAGCCTGCAAGAAAGCTGGTGTACAGTTGTTGGTAATGAGCAGTATTCCCCGTACGGCCTTCGGTGCTTCACAGCGCCTTAAACTGAGACAAACTGCAGATAACCTGCGTAAAACTTTCGGAGCCAGATGTATCTATGCTTATCACCTCCTGGAAGACCCTGCTAATCCCGATGTATTACAACCTTCATTGCAATTCGGCGATAATATCCATTTGAATGACCAGGGATACCTGGTAATGTTTAATGCAACGAGGAATGCACTCGCCAGCTATTTTACTTCCAATACCGATGTTGTTAAGTACATTGTACAACGGAGCACTTATATAAACGGCCTCTATAATGATTTTAAAACTATTACATCACCTTATGAAAATACACTTGTTATCAGCCCTGATAGCAGCTTTTACCGAATGCGGATCTATTTCCGGGACGGGTATTTTTCCAGCTGGAGTAATGTAGTCAGAGCTACAGTTGATGATAATATCCCAGGGGGGCCGGGAGGTGATGGAATAACTGTCAATGCAGGTTTAGATCAATATTTAAATGAAAATGATAGCACTACCAATTTTTATGGAAACATAACAATCAACAATCCTTCTCTTTCAGTTGCTTCCTATCAATGGTCAGTTGTTTCTAATATAACTGGTGTTACATTTTCAAATGTAAACGGTATAAATACAGGAGTTACAGGAATTCCTATTGCTGCCAGGTCTACATATCGTTTGACTGTCACTGATAATCATGGTTCAACTTACGCTGACGATATTGATGTATCAGTTGCCAGACCATCGGAGATGTTTAGTTCAGGAGGTTATTTAGACAACAAATATGATTCTAATAACCCAAATTTGAAAACATGGGTTTACTTGCCACAAGGTTATGATTCATTAAAACCAGGTGGTTACCCTTTAATAATATTCTTGCATGGAGTTGGAGTTAATGGCGCTGAGAATAATGATGATATTAATCAATTATTACTGGAAGCTGAAGGATTACCGTACTTTTTGCATAATAAGTTGTATCCTATGCAGTGTGTTGTTGTTTGTCCTCAATTGCATGATGGGCTTTGGACTTTAGCAACCGCACAAAAAGCAGTTAATTATGCTGTTAATGGATATGCAGTTGATTCAAATAGAGTATATGTAACTGGTTTATCTTCTGGCGGCGCAGGCACAACTAACGTTGCTTTAGGTAATCCAAATCTGTTAGCTGGTGGTATCGCTTCCAATACAACTTTTAATGATGTAGCACTTACAGGGAATGGAGATATAGTAAAAGATATACCATTTTTGTTTGTCCATTCTTACAACGATACAAGAGTTCCGTTCACTTCTCAATATTCAACCTTAGATGATGTTAATAGCATCAATGCTGCCAATCCAAAAGGTATATACCCTCCATTAACGTTAATAGCCTGGAATAGTGAACATGATAATGGTACATGGAATAATTATGTTTATGATAAAAGAATTGCCCCATTTGATTTTGAAACTGACTTTTTACTTTTTCACAGCAAAAATTTAACAACTACCTGTAATAATTATGTTACAAAAGCAGAAGAAAAATTGAAGTTTTATGATTGGTCCAGGGCAAAATTAATTGTGGATAAATTGAATAATGGAACAGATAAAACGAATTTTACAAACCGATTGAATACAGTTTTGGATAGTCTGACAACTACCAAAGATCGTAAATATTATATGTTGAATCTTGGCGGTAATTCAACTTTTAACTTATATACTATCAATAACGTTACTTCAGCGGCTAACAATACAACTGTATCAAATTTGAAGGACATTAAAAATGGTACAAGTACAAAAGGTTTTACAGTAGTTAGCAACCCTGAAGGAATTACAACTGATGGACTTGATCATAATTACATGGGTATGAGTGCTGATATGTTCAAAACAGCATTCAAATACTCAAATGTTAATCCAGCGCAATGGAAGTTAACCGGACTGGATTTAAACAAATATTATGATGTAATTATATACAACTCTAATACTTCAAAAGCTTTATTTAATTCAAATAATAAAACTGGCACCAGGTCAGAATTGAACGGCAGTATCGCTCAAAGTAGATTGGAGGGTTTTAACACAATGTTTACAACAGACCATTATAATGTTAAACCTAATGCATCTGGAGAGATAGTTATGAATATGTCCGCTTTAGCTAATTTTCAATTCAATCAGAACATATCCTATTATGGTCAAACCGTTGCAATATTATTGATTGAAAAAACAGCAACGGCTAATCCAAGAACCAATTTCGGTAAATTTAATTTCGCCAGCACAAACGCTGCTTCTCATCCTGACTGGGCAACTTTAACAGGCGACCCAACAACATCAATTCAAACAGCAACAGACCCTGTATCAGGTTGGGCCATCAATACCGTTAGTACTGATCCAACTTATTGGGCAAAGTATGGTGGTAATTATGGGAATGACAATGAAGCTCCTGCTAATATTTATACCGATATTTTTCCAGCAGTTGTTTCAAAAAGTGCGAGGTTAAATTATGCTTTGAATTTTAATCCAGCTAAACAAAACTATAACTATGAAGTAATTGGTATACCTGGAATGGGCTTACCTGCCGGCACTTATAATGTGAAGATACTTTCAAGTACTACAGCTGATTTCGCACCATCAAAAATTTGGGTAAAAATGGGTAGCAGTAATGGAGTATGTGATAATACAATTGCAGGTAAGGATAATGTTAACAACTATCTTTCTTATACAGGTTATTTAAAAGATGGCGAAACTATAAAAATTGGTTGCTATATGCCGGAGGTTTGGGGTTTGTGTTTTATAAATGCAGTGATCGTTGAGAAGGTAGATTAATGTACTAATGAGGAAAATTAATCCGCAGCGGGGTTGCTTCCCCGGTAGTACCCCTGCTGCTTCCCAGATAAATAATCCCTATACCATGAAAATTTCTATATGGCAAAAGTTATAGCGGCGTGGTGTACCTGTGTGCTGCTTTCCGTCACTGTTCATGCTCAAACGGCAAAAGTAAGTGCCCCCGTTAAGCAACTGGAGGAAGAGGCCAAAAAAGCTGTGCTGCCTATGGGTAACCCTATGTTGCAGATGATGCTGGCGGACTCGCTGAACAAAAGGTCAGCCATTGCGCAGGCTAAAGCATATCTCCGGCAAAATCTTCCGGCTGTTCCGGATGTAGGCGCCGGCAAATATCTGCAGGAATCTGCCCGGCAGGAATTCTTTCAGTTTATCAGTAATTCAGCCGGTAAACAGCAGCTCATGCAGTTGCAGCAAGGCATGAGTACCATCAAAGACACTGCCCGTATCCGTCAATACATCGCGGATAAACTGCGGGGCTTCTACGCCTTACGGGATGAAACAGGCGTGAATAAGCTGTTAGATGCCGGTTCATATAGTAGCAGTCTTAAAGAAGCCAGTGCCGGTGCTTTCGCAGAAAATACGCCGGGCATGCCTATGCTGGGTGCCAGCGTTACAATAGGGGATCAGCTGATGATAAAGAATATACCCGTTAACGTGAGGTATTCAAATATTTCAGGACAAAGTACCTGGAACAATCCCTTTGCGGATCAGTCGCTCGTGAAGTTTTCATTTGATAAAGACGCTTATGTAAAACGCCTCAACAGCATAGTAGAAAAGAAATATGATCTCAAAAAATACTTTCTGAAAGACATTGATGTCAAAAGCGCGGTAAAATCCTTTGCCAGCAGCCGGTTGGAAACACTCCGGCAAAAACTCACGGGGCTTGGAGAAAAGCAGTCTGCCGCCTTCGGCCAATTGCTCAACAGCGATCATATCATCCAGCTGGATTCGTTGCAACTATGGAATGAGTTAATGAACAATAGAGTCCTGGGCATTACAGCGGAAGACCTCGAACCGGCTGTTGCGGCTTTGCAGGATAGTATCTTACTGGCACATCCGGTGGCCGACAGCAGCCTCAATGGACTGTTGGAACACTTCCGTACAGCCAGTGCAGCCAGAAAATATATGGCAGGCGTTTTTGCGCTGAAGAAAGAAGTAGGAGAAGGCCTGCAGGCTAAATCCATTATCTCAGACGAGCGGGTGGCCGGAGGAAAAATCAAGGGGCAACTGGAAGAGGAGAGCAACAAAATCAGGAACATTAAAGAATTGTTGCCATTGAGCGGTCTGCAACGCCTGTTATTAAGTGCCAAACAACTCGACATCGGTAACATTGCAGCTTCCGGAAGTAAAGGTGGGGTACAGGACCTGTTTATGTCCGGTATACAAACCAGTTTTCTGAACAACAATAAATTCCTGATGCTGGGCGCCGGAAAGCGAATCGACGGTGGAACAATAAAAGACCTTGCTTTTAATTCGTCGCTTGATCCGGGTGCTTACAGCATGCAGTTCCTGCAAATAGGCGCCGGTGATATTACGCAGCCACACAGTCATGCAGGGGTCGTGAACGCCAATACCAAAAGCGATTCCCGCCGCCAGTATAGTACCCTGAATTTACCTAGAAATACTTTTGTAGGCGCTTTTTCGGAAGATATCAGCCTGGGTAGTTATGGCCGTATCGCCGCACAATTATCAAAGTCCAATAACCAGTTTAAGAATTCGGCAGTAGGTAATGACCCGATGCTGGCCAGTAAGGCGGCTGCATTATCGCTGTTCAACGATTTCTGGGAAACCTTGTCTGTGGGGCTCGACTACAACGGGCAGGTAAGTGAGTGGAATATGAACCAACGTGCCTATGTCAGCTATTCTGGCCTGGGATATAATAACCCGGCTTCTCCCGGAGCAGGAAGAGGAACGATTCGTTACGGATTAAAACTGAAAAGAAACTGGTATAAAAATAAACTGGTACTGGGAATAAGATCTGATTTCCAGGATATCAGTTCTTCGGCATTGACTTCCAGTAAATGGAAAAACAGGCAGTTTGCTATTGATGGCCGCTGGAAACTGAATAAGAAGATCGCCTTTGATGCGCGTTTTAACCAGTCGGCCATGAAAAGCACCGGTGAAAAGGCCGCATCCTTTCAGTATTTGACCCGGCAATTATCGCTCGCTTCACAGGTGCAGGGAAAAATGGCCGCGCTTCCATACAACAGCAATATTATGCTGGGATATCAGCAGATCGATATTTTGCCACAACACAGCACCTTACTGAATATTAATATTAACCACAACCTTTTGATCAGCTCACATGTCCTTTCGTTAAACCTGTTTTACAATAAAGATATTAAGGGCGAGGCCGTGTATGCCAACCTCCTTACTGTGGAAACGGGATGGACCTACCAGGTGTTGAAGAAAATAAGCTGTAGCAGCGGTATTACCTACCTGGATAATAAGGCGGTGGTACGGCAACTGGGCCTCAGGCAAACAGCGGGCGCCAGTGTACTGCCCAGGTTAAATGTGAATATGTATGTTGACTGCCGTAAAAACCTGTTGAATACGCCACAGAATTATCTGTTCGGCAACTTCAGAAGTGAACTGGCTATTTCTTACCAATTGAATTAAATACCTATGTTAAAGATTTATCAGGGAGTGATTTTTTTGATGCTGTTTTGTACTGTTCAACTCCGTGCCCAGGTATCCTTTGTTTTTATCCCGGAACTGCATGGCCGCACATTGGATGGCCTGTTGCAGGTGAAGCTGGCGAATACCGGCAGCCAGTCGCAACTGGTAAGTCTTACCGTAAAAGTATCTGTTGCCGGTGCCGGCAATATTGTCAGTATAAAAACACCTGCCTTTCAGTTAATGCCCGGCACCAACTCCTTACCGGGCGGATTGATTGCCAGATCCGCCATCCGCTTTGCAGAAAATAAGGTGGCGACTATCTGTCGCCAGTCCGGCTACTTTACGGAAGGGGATTACGAATATTGTTTTGAATTGAATGCCGGTGATCAGTCGCACCAGGGCGAAACCCTGGGCGACCAGTGCTTCGATTATTACCTCCAGCCGTTTTCTCCCTTGCTGCTATTGAACCCGGCAGAAGAAGATAAGATCTGTAACAAGCGCCCGCCCTTTTTCTGGCAACCACTATTGCCGGCTGTTCCGGGTGTGCAATACCGGCTCGTACTCACGGAAGTGAAACCCGGACAGGCAAAGGTAGAAGCACTTAATTACAATACACCTCTGATTAACCAGCTGGGCATTAATTCTCCCATGCTTTTCTATCCTTCTCTGGCAAAAGATCTTGGGCAGGGAAAAACTTACGTGTGGCAGGTAAGCGCCTACAAAAATGATATGCTGCTGGTGAACTCCGAGATATGGGATTTTACTGTATTCTGCGAAGAGGAAACCGTGGCGGAAGTGCCGGAAAGCTTCAGGGATATCACAGATCTGACAAAAGGTAATTTTTATGTGGCCCGCGGAAAAGTGCTGTTTGCGGTAGAAAATGTGTACGACAAAGCCCCGCTGAACTATAAGATCCGTTGTATCACTAAGCCCGAACTGGAAATGCGTAAACTACCGGCGATCAAACTGAATCGGGGAAATAACCATGTGATCATACCCCTGGCAGAGAACAGGTC
The DNA here is from genome assembly GCF_040546735.1 of Chitinophaga sp. OAE865. Classification (NCBI taxonomy): domain Bacteria; kingdom Pseudomonadati; phylum Bacteroidota; class Chitinophagia; order Chitinophagales; family Chitinophagaceae; genus Chitinophaga; species Chitinophaga sp. OAE865. The sequence goes on from NZ_JBEPOF010000001.1 coordinate 4,156,308, forward strand.
GTTCGTGGATGGCTACTATTACCTGCTGGAGTTGAAGCTGCCTAACGGAGAAGAAAAACAATTAAGATTTCTTTATAAAAGTGAAACGGAATAGCGATGAAATACTTAATAATATCCGTGATGATAGGATCGTTAATGTCTGCCTGTCATTCAGGAAAGAAAGAAATAAAAGCTTTTTATGCCAACAATGGCCAGGGGCTGGTTCAAGAACAGGATGCAGGAGGTATCGGGGTAAGGGCCACTTACCTGCCGGTGCAGTGGGAACGGATGCTGGGAAGGGAAAATCCGGATGCAGCAGGGGAAATGACATTTAAGTTAAACGTTGCCCTGCCAGCTTCCTCCCGGGAAGCCAACCTGAAAATGCAGGTGGTAAGTGTTGATACACTGTTCTGGCTGGTAGTAGGAAATGATACACTGGCGGCACAGTTTACACAGCGAATTCCGAATGGAAGTACCTCTTCAGCAGAATACCTGACCACTTTCAAAAGGGCCGTGCCGGCAGGAACGGCCGTATTGTATTTCGTGATGAATGATTGGATGTATACGCATCACAAGTTGGTGTTTCCCTTTCAGGTAACACAGATCAATAGTATTGACTCATTAAGCAGCAGGTTATGATTCCAGGAAACATAATATTCAGAAAGTCCATTGCAGTTTTTTTTCTAGGCTTGCTTGCCTTCCAGATATTGGTACCCTGTGCTGCATGGGCACTTACAACTGGTCCTTCTCAACCGGAAAGCAAACAGTTTGTGGAAGCAGGTACCAGTGAAACGGTCGACATGTTTACCGGTGCGTTTAAATACAATATTCCGATAATGGATATTGATGGTTATCCCGTCAATTTAAATTACCAGTCCGGTGTAGGAATGGATGATGAGGCCAGCTGGGTAGGACTGGGCTGGAATCTCAATGTGGGTGCCATTAACCGGAGCCTGAGAGGTATTCCGGATGATATGAACGGAGATAAGGTAATCACAGAACATTATACTGCGCCTAAAACAACAACCGGTGGCCGGGGATCTGTTAAAGCGGAGTTCTTTGGCGGGACGAAACTGATTGGCCTGAAAGGCTCTTTGTCGCTCGGTATCTTCAGTGATACGTATACCGGTATAGGAGCGGAGTTCGGCATAAATGCCGGTATCTCTCTTACACGCGGGAGTGGTGCCTTAACACCCGGACTGGGCGTGGGCCTGATGTCCAATACCAGTAACGGTGTGGATGTATCGCCTAATATCACGCTGGCTTTATATGATAAGTCGAATGAAAATAAGACCACGAACGTAGGGCTGTCGGCCAATCTTGGTTATAACACCCGCCAGGGGCTGAAAAGCCTTACACTGAACGGGTCTTTCGGTATAACCACGAGAGACTGGGACAATCAGCCGGGTTCCTCCAGTTTTGATGTAGGCGGCATCGGATTCACTTATAACACACCACCTTTTTATCCGCATATCGGGGTGCCATATAGGTCTACCAACCGTAGCTACAGTATAGATGTAGGACCATCCGGTGCTGGTGCTTTTGCGGGTGTAGGACTTACCGGCTACCGGTATAAACGCGAAATACTGAACAGGATTAATACTAATCCGGCATACGGATACCTGTATGCTAACCAGGGTAAAGATGTGCCCAACGCAGTAATGGATTTCATGCGGGAGAAAGATAATGCGGTGATTCCCAACATGCCAAACATTGCGATTCCTATTGCTACGGCCGATATTTTTTCCTATTCCAGCCAGCTGGGAAGCGGGCAATTCCGCCTGCATCGCGGCGGTTCAGGCGTGGTGTTTGACCCTGCCGTCAATGACGCGAATAACACCACTACACTTGGAGTAGATCTGGGTTTTGGATTATACTTTCATGGTGGGGTCACGTTTTATAAGCAGGATGTATCCAACAAAACGGGTAAGTGGACAAACGGTAACCGATTTAATGAAGTAGCTGATTATAAGAACACCGATAATACCCTCGAAGAGCATGCCTATTTTAAGCAGATGGATGAGAAGAATGTGGGCAACAATGACTATGAGACATTGATCAGAGGCGAAGACGTAGTGCGTGTGTCTTTGGATGGACTTGGCAGCAAAAGTGAACTGAAAGACGGATATAATAATACTTATCCCATATCCGCACCCAACTCGCTGACAAAGAAAACAAGACAGGTAAGACGTAATGCCATTTCCTATTTCACCGCCTCAGAAACCTACAAGGGCGGAGTGATAAGAAGGAAGGAAGATTACCGGGAGAACAAAGTAACTGGTTTTACACCCGCGCTACCTTCCGCAGTAACAGAGTCAAGATATGGTACCCATCTTTCTGAATTTACGGTCACAGGAGACGACGGGAAAAGAATGGTATACAGCCTGCCCGTTTATAACAAGGTGCAGGAGGAGTATTCATTTGCCACAGATCCGAATGCGGTGAAGGAGGAGGACAGAAACCTCGTAGGATTTTCGCTGAAACCCGATGGAGGAATTCAGCACAATTACGGCATTGATAAATATTTTCATAAGGAAACACAGCCTGCATATGCATCGGCTTTCCTGTTGTCTGCGATATTGTCGCCCGATTATGTAGATGTAACAGGCGACGGTATTTCAGATGATGACATGGGTACTGCCATTAAATTTAACTATACAAAGGTAAACGGTAATTACAAGTGGCGCTCTCCGATGAAGCCGAATAGGGCGTTGTATAACAAAGCATTGAATGCTGATCAGGATGATGATAAAAGTAGCATCGTATATGGGGAGAAGGAAATATGGCTTTTAAACTCCATCGAAACAAAAAACAAGGTCATGTTTTTCCTGTTGGACAGCAGGAATGATGCGTTAGGTGTTACCGGTATCACCGGGGCTATAGACAATACCGCCAATGGCAGACAGCGTTGTTTGAAGGAAGTCCGCCTGTATTCGAAGAAGGATCTTACGACACCCATAAAAACAGCGGTATTCAACTATGACTACACGCTCTGTCAGAAAGTACCCAACCAGGCTGTTGCCGGTAGTGGTAAACTTACCTTAACGGGTTTGTACTTTACCTATGGTACTTCTACCAAAGGGAAACATTTTCCCTATGCTTTCAAATATACGGGTAAGAATCCCGATTATGAATATCTCTCTACCGACAGGTGGGGGAATTATAAAGCGGCCAAATCCGGTTTGAATAATTTAAATAATGACCGCTTCCCTTATAGTACACAAGATAAGGTGATCGCTGATCAGAATGCCAGTGCCTGGAATTTGACGTATATCAGTTTGCCAACCGGCGGAGAGATTAGCGTAGACTATGAATCCGGCGACTACGCTTATGTACAGGATAAACCGGCGATGCAGATGGTGGAACTGACCCAGTTGGTAGATAAAGACGGTAACCAGGCCCCTGATTTCTTTTCTGCCCGCGGTTTCATGATCAATATTAAAGAAAGCCTGAAGGGAGCATCTGCGGAAGAGAAGAAAAATGATTTTATCATGCGTTACCTGAATGGTGAAAGGGATTTTTACGCTAAGCTATTTGTGAATTTGACGGATAAACCCGACAATGGTACGGCTGAAAGTAGTTGCGATTATGTTCCCTGTTATGGAAAGGTGATAGATGTGCAGGAAAAAGCCGGTGGAAATGTAGCGGTTATATTCGAAACCATGAGTGAAGGAAATGTGACCTCGAATCCCTTCATTTTTTCCGCCTGGCAGAAAATGAGATTAGAGTATCCCAAGTATGCTTATCCTGGCTACAAGAACAGGATCTCCGACGATATGCCTATACAGGCCGCATTGGGCGCCCTTGTGAACTCCATCAGTAATCTTAGTGAAATTACTGGTAACTTCTATAAAAGAGCGGAGCGGAAAAGATTTGCCCGCAATGTGGATCTGAAAAAGAGTTTTGGACGTATTGCAAAAGTGGATGGAATGAAACTGGGCGGTGCGCCCCGGGTAAAGCGTGTCAGAATATCAGATATCTGGAACACGATCAGTGGTGAGCCTTTAACAGGTGCTACTTACGGTCAGGAATATACGTATACCACTACCTGGAATGGAAAAACAATCAGCAGTGGTGTAGCCAGCTATGAGCCGGCAGTAGGTGGCGATGAAAATCCCCTGCGTTTACCGGTACCTTATACCGAAGATGTAAAGGGGGGGCTCAATAACTATTACTACCTGGAGAAACCCTTTGGAGAAACCTTATTCCCGTCACCGGTAGTGGGTTACAGCAAAGTGGTGGTAAAAGATCTGAATGCCGAAGGCGTGGTGGAAGCCGCTCCTAAAACGGGATGGGTACAGCATGAGTTCTATACTGCAAAGGATTTTCCGGTACAGGTGAGCTATGATCAAAGTCCGGATGCATATAATTATGACTCCAAAGGCTGGTTTAGTTTTATTGGTTCCAATGTAGCACATGAACTGGTGTTATCCCAGGGGTATGTGGTGAAACTAAACGACATGCATGGTAAGCCCAAAGCGGAAAGAGTATTTAACCAGTCGGGGGCAGAGATTGCCGGTACAAGTTATTACTTCAATGCAAAGCCACTGGGGGTAGGCACGCAAACGCTCGTGAATAAAGTGGATGTAGTGAACGAAAAAGGAGAGATTACACAAAACCAGGTTATAGGTAGAGAGATAGAAATGATGGTGGACATGCGGGAAGAAGAAACCAGTAACACTGGCCGGACCATCCGCGCGGGTTTTGATATGATACCCGGTTTCCCGGTACCGTGGATGATCCCACACTGGCCCATGAGTCAGAACGATGAGTATCGGTTATTCCGTTCAGCATCGGTGTTAAAAACCGTGCAATATTCCGGGGTACTGGACCGGGTTGTGAAAACCATTAATGGATCTACTGTTACCACCAAAAATACGTTGTACGATGCTATTACCGGCGATCCGGTAGTCACCACCACCAATAACGAGTTTGATGATCCCGTATACCAGGTAAATATGCCGGCATACTGGATGAATAGCGGCATGTCTGGCGCTTATAAAAATAACAATGCCCTTATCCGGAATTTCGAGACAGATTTCAAAGGGAAAATTCCATCTACGCTTACCAGCTTTGTAACTACAGGAGATGAATTGATTGATCTGAAGGAGCAGGATTCAATTTACTGGGTGGTAAAAACACTGACCAAGGGAGACCAGCATCCATCCTATAAGCTAATCAAAAGGGACGGGAATGTGGCGCGTAATTTTAAAAGCGATGTAAAGTTGGCCCGCTCCGGATACCGGAACCAACTGACTGCCCCCGGAGCTTCCGTGGTGTGTTTGAAAAACCCGGTGCAAAATGGCGCTTTCCGTTTTACAACAGATACAAATGATGAACTGGCTTCCCTGGGTGTGCTGGATGCCAATGTAACATTGTACGATCAGTCCTGGGGCGCCCGGCTTAAGATGGAGCGCATTCCAGATCCGTATGTCTATGAGCGCCTGGACAGGGGCGTGTATATCAGAAATCCTAATGCAAACGACCGCATGTGGCCCTATTATGCCCAGTACAAAGATAGCGAGGATGGGAATGACGGAACGAGCTTTTACGATCAGAATGGTGCGGAATATGGTAACAGAAAAGGTTATTTCTGGGGAGGGAATGGTAACACCGGAAGATTAACGGCCATTGGGATGTATCCCAGGTATAAGAATCCAAATGGTAATGATTTGTGGTATTCTTACAATACTGATATAACACTGGAACCAGCTGCCAACTATTCTCTGGGTCTGGGTGGTAATGATGAGGTGTATGTATATATCGATAATGTGGAAGTGAGAAAGCTCACGGAAGAGAAGCTAAGCAATCATAGAAAATGGCATGTTTTTCAATTAACGGGCCTGCTTCCCGGTAAACATAATTTCCGGATCATGGGTCGTAATTCCAAGGATCAGGAAGCCGGTTTTGCTGCAGAGATCTATAATAAATCGGCTTATGAATTATATAGCACCGGTAATTATACAAATATTATCGCTTATTCATCAGAAGATCTGATACATTATCCCGCCGATGTAGTGGAACTTCAGGGGGCGTTAAGTACGCTGATAAGTAAAGAAGATTATGTCACACCTATCATTTTCCAGATGAATCCTTTCTTGTATGGATTTCTCGGAAACTGGCGCCCAATAGAGCAGAAAGCTTTCCTGGTGAACAGGACCGGGCAACAGCTGTCTGTCCCTGATATCAGGAAGGGGGGGACTTATCAGAACTTTACTCCTTACTGGTATTTCTCAGTGACCGATAATTCGTGGAAGCCCACTTATGTCAATAATGAAAAATGGGTCAGCACCGGTACTACCACTCTTTTTGACGCCCAGGGAAATGGCCTGGAATCAAAAGACCCATTGGGAATTTTCAAAAGCGCACTGTTTAGTTTTAATAATACACTTACTGCTGCAGTGGCTTCCAATGCGATGCAGCGGGAAATATTTTACGATGGATTTGAGGATTATGAATATCGGGTGAAGGCTATTCCGGAAAATAGTAATCCGAAAGACAGCTTCAACATGTTCGTGATGATCCGCGACAAGGGACAGTATACAGACTGGCTGGACAACAAAATCGCTCACACCGGTAAATACAGTCTGAAGCTAAATAGCCCGCTGGTGTTATACACGCATCCGCATGAGAATGTGCACCATACCCAGCCTTATCTGGATTTTTCTGACCTGGGTGAATACATGCGTACGACCAGGCCTTACGTTTACCCGATGGGATTTGCTCCAAAGCCAGGTTCAGAATACATTTTTTCTGCCTGGGTAAAAGATGCACAACCTGCTGGTAGTACCTCCGATCTGAAAGTGAGTATTAATGACGTTGACCGTCCCCTCACAGTAAAAGCTTCGGTAGAAGGATGGAAGCTGGTAGAGCTCAGATTTTATGCGGGTCCGACCGCATCTTCTACTGCCCTAACCCTGTCTGCAGGCAGTGCTACAAGGATAGACGACATACGTATTCTACCGGTTGCAGCCAATATTAAAACGTTTGCCTATGATCCTCAAAACCAGCGACTCATGGCGCAATTGGATGAAAATAACCTGGCCACGCTGTATGAGTATGATGATGAAGGTACCCTGATCAGGTTAAAGAAGGAAACAGACCGGGGAATCATGACGATTAAAGAAAACCGCTCTTCCTACAGGGCGAAAAATTAACCGCTTTAATATTGAAAGATGAAGAAGTATCATATAGGTGGAAAGTTTATCATTTTATTCGTGTTGGCAGTAATGGTGGTTGGACTGGCCATAGGCGGCCGGCCTTTGCTGTATAGCTGGTGGCCTCCCGTGAAAGAGCAGACAACAGTAGCGGAAGAAGCAACCCATTTTCAACGGGAGGATGCTGTGTTGCTCGGACAGATCATTGCTATTTATAGGCGTGTTGATACGTTGTCTGTGATTGATATGGGAGGCAGTATCCGGATCAATGATCCGGCGGAGCCGACAGAAAATGTGAATACCACATTTAATTATTGCAGGAGAAATGCAGAAATGTATTATCAGCTGGGAGATAATGAAATGATCCAGCTGAAAGACGTGTGTATTTCGGCTAACCACGGAATTGAGAAACTATTCGTTTCGCCTCCCAAAGAGGTAGTGGCCGCCCCCCAGTTACCGGTGGATAGTATCATTGCACTCTGGGAAAGCGATAGCTATGCTATCAATACCACGCACACCGATAATTTAACAACCGTACAGCTGCTTTGTGAACGCCATGTTACCTGTAAGGAATTGAAAATTACCTATGATCGTAGTACCGGGAAGTTGAACAGCGTTTACATGCGTTTAACCAACCTGGAAGATCCGCTGAACAGGAAGATGGACAGGGAGATCACCACGGTTTTCAATAAATGGAATGAGGTGATTACAGATGGAAGCCGGCTTAGTTTGTCTACCTACCTGCAGAAAGAAGGAGAGAGCTGGAAACCTGCTGCTGCCTATAGTCATTTCAGATTGATATCAACACTTTAAGTGCTAACCTATTCACCATTGATGCCTTTTACCTATGGGTTATAGAAAATTAAATATTCTCTGTTACAGTGTATGCTGTGTACTGTTGCTGCTGCTGGGAACGATTCATGTGGCAAACGCACAGGTAGAGTCCTACCAGAAAAGGCTACAGGGAAAGATAAAAAAAGGCGATACCCTTGTTATTAAGGATGAAAAATTCCGGAATGATGCTTTTGACTGGAAATCGATCAATAACAAGCTTGTAAGTAACGTCGTTACTTTCGGATTGTACAGGGATTCTACTTACCGCATTGATAAGCCTTTCAAGTGTGAGCTTGATCTGAAAATAGAATACTGGAGTCAGCCGGACCAGGAAGATCCCATCACCATTGAGCATGCGCGGTTGAATATCGATTATGATACTGCGTGGCTGGCGCCCTACCAGGGAGAAAACATTTATTCTTTTACCAACGCCTATAAGGTAAAATTAACGGTCAACGATATCACGAGCAAAGAGCTGGGGACCGATCTGCCATCAATTTTTTCGTTGAAAGGAGAAGTAATAGTAGACCGGCAATATACCTCCGGTAAGGAAGAGGAATTGTCGATGACAGCATTTTTTAAATCCGGGGAAACGGAAGCTGCTCCCAAAAAACAGGGAAGAGCGGCCATGATGCCCATGGGTGCTACAGCCAATACGCCGCCTTTAACAGGTATTATAAACGTTAACTGGAACGAGATCATACCCGGTCAGGAATATGACCTGGAGTGGACCTATATTGACGATGAATCTACTAATGGTCTGTTTATTACCGCAAACCGCTCCTCGATAACAGATGCGCAACTGGAAGGCATGTTCCGGAATAATTCCACCCGGATCACCACCGATCAGCATAATTACGATATTACGCTTTTACATAGCAGCAAATATCTGTTGCTCCGTATCCGCTATGTGGTCTATGTAAATGGTTTCCGGGAAGAACATCCCTGGGTTTACCAGGTAAAGCTGGCAAGTGGAGAGGTGGCCAGGGTACTGGATCTGGATTGGCATCAGCGAGGCTTTAACTGGCAATTCAGCGCCAGTTATGCAGAGGGTGGGAAGAAGAAAGAAGTGGTCAGTTATTATGATGGGATTTTAAAGAACCGGCAAACGGTTACCATCAACAACACGGATAAGAATGCAATATTGCAGGAGAATGTGTATGACGAGTATGGAAGGGTAGCAGCCAATATTTTGCCTGCACCTATTAATGCGACTGCTTTAACATACTATGGAAGGCAAAATCTGAACCTCCTCAACAAAGTATATTCCTACAAGGATATTTATAACAACAGCACAGGTAGCTGCGTTGTAAAGCCAGCGCCGTTGGGAACAACAGGAGGAGCTGGTATGTACTATTCGTCCGCCAATCCTTTTAAAGCAACGGATGCGTCGATGAACTATGTTCCTGATGCCAACGGGTATCCTTTTGCGATTACTGCTTATACCAATGATAATACAGGTCGTGTGCGGGTAAAGGGTGGAGTGGGAGATGTAATGCAGCCTAACCAGGATGAAGCCTTGAATCATGCTACCAGGTACTTCTATGGAAAGCCTGTACAATGGGAGCTGGACCGGCTGTTCGGGTCGAACGCGGGAAAAGCTTCGCACTTTTTGAAGAATATGACCATTGACCCCAATGGGCAGATCAGCATTAGCTATCTGAATGCTTCCGGCAAGCCGGTGGCCACTGCTTTAAGTGGTGGATCGCCCGGTAATGTGTTACCTCTGGCTTCAAAAGGGGTAACTGAACTGGTGGATGTGCCGGTCCTGGAACCCGAGTCTTTTGTGTTTGATCAGCAGGAACTGAAATTGAGGGGGGCCGCTACTTATCTCTGTGCAGTGCCGGATCATAATGCCAGCATCAGATACCGGATAGATAAGCTGATTAAAAAGTATAAAGAGAATGCGGTGGAGATCTGCAGTAACTGTTACTATGAGTTGAAGATTGATGTGTATGATGATTGTAATAACAAGGTAGATGCGAATATTACACCGATTAAGATTGGCAGTCTTACCCCCAACTGTGCGGACGATGGGAGTGTAGAAAACAGCTTTGTGGTAGACCTGGGAAAGGCCGGCGAGTATACCATCCGCTTTGAATTATCGCTGAATCCCGATGTCATTGCTGCCTATACTGACGACTTTATCAAGCGTAATACCAATTTGCAGCCGGAGTTCTATTTTATTATCAACCAGTTGAGAACGACGGATTTCTCCGGCTGTGTGAGTGATTGTCATACCTGTGAAGTAGCGCTGGGTACAAAAGCGGAATTTCAGCAGAAGGTATGGCAGCGGATTGCTGACAATCAGGTCAATGCAACCTTGTACACCAATGAAATAAATAACTGGAGCGGTCCTTTGTATGACATATTGAAGATGAGGTGTACCATTGCCTTGCTGAATTGCGTACCTGATCCGTGTAGCGGGTTAAGAGAAACGATGAAGCAGGATGTAAGTCCTGGTGGGCAATATGCGCAATTCGACAGCTATGGCCGACCGTTGGAGCAGGCTGTGAATATATTGTCAATTTATTTCAGAGAAGTATTTCCGGTGGATACTATTGGTGGTTCCCGTTATGAATCAGCCAGGATTGTCAACGTTGATGGGGTAAGTATATCGCCCTGTGATGCCAATTTTACATTGGAGGACCTGGTGAAGAACTGGAGGCCGGAATGGGCAGATCTGTTTTTGCCATATCATTGGGAGTATTGTGCGTTGGAGAGCTGCGAGAGCCTGTCTGCTGTGAAGAGTTGGGATGAAAAGATCACTTCCCTGTGTTTAAAAGCGTCAGACCTTCCCAAATATGTGGGTAGTAATTATGATCGTAATAATCCTACCTGGTTACTGAATGCCGATCCTTTTGCAACAAGCACCGCAGCGCAGCCGTTCATTGGTAGTTTTGTGAACGATCTAAACAATTATTCCAGGAACCGGACGCCGTTTAAAAGCAGTACGTACAACACCAAGAATATCTGGCAGTATGTTGATTATCTGCTTTACTGTGCCGACAGCACAGGGAATACCAATGCGACTACAGATGTGACTTTTGTTTCCCGTTGGAATAACTGTGTGCCACAAACGCAATGCCGGGTACCTGACAGGGAATGGCTGGCTTATGCGGAGTATTACTTCCAGTTGAAGGAGATATATTATCAACGTATCCGCGATGCCAGGTGCGGTGATATCTGTAAAATAGGTCGACCGCTGCCAATGCTGGGAGAAAGTTGTGCCACCGTGTCCGACTTTTCATTTGCAGAAGATTCATTGGGCAATTGTAGTGCCGGAACAAAGCGGGTGCGGGTTAATTTTGAAGGAAACCGTTTTGTTACGGAAACGCGGGTGGCTGTTACATATTCCACAGGGACAACCAATACTTCAGAGATATTAATATTTGGTGCAGGAGATCGATATAAGACGATATGCATACCAGAATATCTTCCTTTGAGTGTGTTAAAAGTAGATTCGGTTTATTGCAGGAACAGTGGGGCTGTGTCTTTCCCTCCGAAAGGGCCCGTTACGCTGCCATGTAGGACCGATTATACGGTGGAGGTGGATCAAATAATACATAGTACATTAGTTTATAAGATAACATTTTTGTCTCCGCTATCAACTGATGTTGAGTATGTATTTAATCTGAAAATCGGGACAAATCCAAACAATATAGTTACTGTTAAAATGAACCCACCTAATCCGGTTTATATTGGGTCAGTCTATATTGGTACTGATAGTCCAACGCCGGCAGAACAGCAAATTACGGTACTTTCTTATACCTGTAACGACCCCACCGGCGGCTGCTCTCCTTTATTCAGGAATAAAATTTCCCGTATGGAGAGAATTGACTATGATCAGACTTTCTCCATGAATCCGGATTCTTTAAGAAACGATGGTTTTGCACAGGTAGCAAATCTGGTGGCAGACAATTGTGCCAATAATGCAGATGTATGGATGTCGCAATTGGAGGAGGGACTTAGTGGATATACTTCTGCAGCGAAAAATGTACTTCGTCAGAAATTGATTGAAGTGTGCAAACTGGGTGGGGATACTGCTCACTTAAACGGTGCGAGTGCGGCAGTGCCTGGTGCTACTGCGGAGGGTTATCGTTCCTTCAAGGATGCGATGCTGGGCGTATTGGGCGCAGGTAGTATTACAATGAAGAATAATCCCTGGATTCTTTCCGGGCCATATCCATTTAATGTGAAGGCACAAACAGCAGAAGCTGTTATCGGCAACACGAATGCGGCTATCTGCGCCCGTTTGAGTGCCTTGCAGACAACCTATAACAGCAATGCTGCGGGACGCACATTCTTCAAATACCTCACAGACACCTATGGCAGTGCGATGAATCTCAAACAGGAGGAGTTGGATCAGCTGATAAAAAGTTGTGGTAACTGCCGGTATCTGCTGGCCAGCCAGCTTACACTGCCGGTATTCCTGGAAGTAAATACAAAAGGATGTATTACACCTGCTGAGTTCACTGCCGGAATGACGGCGCTTAACCAGGAGCCATGGTCAGGTGGACTGGATAACACGAAGGATAATTATGAAACCATTGTAGCCACTTATCTGAACCATCGCTGGGGCTTTTCGCTGGGGTATTCGGATTATGATGACTACAGGCAGAAGGTAACGGCGGGTACTTCAGTGTTGCTCTGCAATGAGCCGGTATTCAGGTCAGTAACCCCTGATCCTGCTGAGTGTTTGATGGGAATGATAGATGGAGCAATTGCGGGTGGTCGTCGTCGTTATGTTGTATATATTGATTCTGTACGACAGGATTTCCGTAGACAATACGTTACCGTATGTGCTGCTACAAAAGCTACTGCTAATCTGAAAACGCAGCAGCAGCTTTATCATTTCACGCTTTATTATTATGATCAGGCGGGTAACCTGGTGAGGACGGTACCACCGGAAGGGGTGGATGTACTAAGTACGGCAAAATTGAATACCACCACCACGGAAGTTCCAGCTGACTTTACCTGTAACTACAATGGCGCCAGCGTTAATACAAGTTTGCCATTGACATTGACAGAACTGACTAATTCATTGAATATTCAGACCGGTGTATCGGTAGAAATGTGGATTAAAGGCCGGGCAACGGGAGCTACCCAGGTGTTGACACCTACTTCCAACAATAATTACTTCTTTACTACCTGTATTAGCAGCACCTATTGCTATATCTCGATTTATAAGATGAATCCGGAGACTAATGCTATCAATATCGTAACCAGTAGTCATATAGCGGTGCCCATTACGGCTTTTAAGGGTGGCGACTGGCTACACCTGGTAGTACAGGGAAGTAATTTGATGGATGGGGTGCTGAGTACCTATGTAAATGGTCAATTACTGAATAGTGATACAAAAGCACCACCGGCGCCTTGTTCCTGGGAGATTGTGGTTGGTACGGGCGGAGTATCTATCACCAATGATCTCAGTGATCTGAAGCATTTAAGAACATATAACCGTCAGCTTACGGCCGATGAAATATGGATCAACTCCCAGGAGCCTTGTATGGCACAGATGGCGGGCCTGGATGCGAGGCGATTCTGGGGTCGTTATAATGTACCGGCTAACGGTGCGCCGGGAACGGTGGGCGGTCCGAACTCCAACACTGAAGTACGTCCTATGCCAGTGCAGCCTCAACACCGGCTTGCTACCGATTATGCCTATACTTCTTTAAACCAGGTATCTAAACAGAAGACTCCGGATGCCGGTGTTAGCGGTTTCTGGTACGATTACCTGGGGAGACTGATTGCCTCACGAAATGCAAAACAGTGGGCCCGGAATAACAATTATAACTATTCAGTATATGATGCACTTGGCCGTATTATAGAGAATGGCGAGGTTTTTAGTAACGTCAGTATTTTTGAACCTGGTTTTATTATAAACTATGGGGATCTATTGGCGAGTCCCGTTTCAAATCCTGAGCGTATTTATACTTTCTACGACAGCCCCATGCTACCCTCCAGCCTGGGTACACAGGATAACCTTAGAAACAGGGTTTCAGCTCAGTACCGGTACGTTGCCGCCTCTACAGGAGGAACTACGACTGATAATTTTGTTTACAGCTATGATCTGCTTGGGAATGTGAAAACGTTCTGGCATGGGAATGGGTTGTCCGACTACAAACGGACAGATTACAATTATGACCTGATCAGTGGAAAAGTGAATACAGTTCGTTATCAGCCCGGAAAAGATGATCAGTTCTATTATTCCTATACATATGATGCGGAAAACAGGTTAGTAGAGGCAAAATCCGGTATCAGCAGCGTATCTGTCGACAAGTGGGAGATTAGTGGTGCAGTTACAGATGCCTTTTATCGCTACTATAAACATGGCCCACTCAGCCGTATGGAGTATCTTCGTAATGCCATACAGGGTATTGATTACGCCTATACATTGCAGGGCTGGTTAAAAGGTGTTAACGGCAACTATCTCTCGCCAGCATCCGATATGGGCAGGGATGGTGATCCTTCGGGAACGAAGGCGCATTTTGCCAAAGACGTAGCCTCGTATACACTGGATTACTTCCAGGGTGACTATACCCCTATTGGCAAGCCCCCCGCTGTTACGAATCCGTTCGCATTGAAATGGGAGAGTAAGGCTGCTGATATTGCAGGTCAGGATCTGTATAATGGCAACATCGCCCGTTCAGAGCTTGCCCTTAAAGGCATAAACGGAGGAAACCCGATAGGTTATAGCTACCGCTACGACCAGTTGAACCGGTTACGAACCATGCGTCAGCATACACTGGCGGGAGGGGCCACCACCTGGGAAATGGGTACTACTCCTCCAACACCCTATGCAGAAGATATTACTTATGATGCCAGCGGTAATATTCTCACGTATAACCGTAATAATATGAGCGGTGCGCCGATGGACCGGCTTACTTATAGCTATCCGCGGAATGGTGATGGGCAGCTTACCCGTAACCGGTTGAGATATGTCCGGGATGGGATCACACTGCCACTTTATCCAGGTGTCGATATTGGAAATCAGGCTCCAGCTGTAGAAACAGCAAGTGAGATTGGGAATGTAGCGGGTGACGCCTACCAGTATGACGAAATTGGTAACCTGATAAAGGATGGAAACGACGTATCTGAAATAGAATGGAATATTATTGGAAAAATCAAAAGTTTTAAGAAAGGAACGCTTAAAACAGAGTATTTTTACGATCCGGCAGGTAACAGGTCCAGGAAAGTGGTGGAAACCTCTGCGCAAAACTTTACTACCACCTTTTATGAAAGGGACGTAAATGGGAACGTGTTAGCTACCTACGAACAAAAAACAGGTTCAGCAGATATTATATGGAAAGAGCAGTATCTTTATGGTAGCAGCCGTCTGGGTGTTTGGAAGCCTAATATGAAACTGGGTTCCACCACTACAAAGGATGCCTTGTGGACCGCAGCTAATAACCGGGAATACGAGATTACGAATCACCTGGGAAATGTGCTGACCACGATTACGGACAACAAGACACCAACAGGTAGCGTGTATGATGTGACGCTTAGCAGTGCCGTGGATTATTCGCCGTTTGGAATGCAGTTGGTTGGACGGAAGATGAATGGAAGTTCTTATCGGTATGGGTTTAACGGGAAGGAAAATGATAACGAAGTGAAGGGAGAGGGGAACCAGCAGGATTATGGGATGCGCATCTATGATCCGCGGATAGGAAGGTTCTTATCAGAAGATCCATTGACTAAGCAGTTTCCACATTATACACCCTATCAGTTTTCTGGCAATACTCCTATACAGGCGGTGGATCTTGATGGATCTGAAGAAAGACATTATACTTTACTTTTCAATAAATCTGGTCAGCCGTATTTAAAAATGACGAGTGAGGAAACGGTAAAGCATCATTCTTTATTTGGGTATAAATGGACGACGCCAATACATGCAGAGAGAGCAGATGTGAATTATAATGGCACGCATTATTATATTGGGTACGCGGGGGCAAAAGGAACAGGTAATCAATATGGAATAGGAGCTTTTCATGAATGGGCAAAGAATCCAGACCCTGCTGGTCTTGCACAGTTTAATGATGAAACTAATTCCAATTGGGCGGCAGCCACAAATGCTTCTGAGGGTCTAATGTTAAGCATGTGGACCTACGGTAACCTTTTACCTACAAAATTAAACTCAGGCCCCCCTTCACCAGTAAGATCGGGTGTTAATAGTTCAGCAGGCAGTGAGTCATTGGACCTCGCGCCGATGAATGAGAACAGATTACTTGGGCGCGAACTTATTGTTGATGAGAATATATCGCCTCGTGTTATTCAACCTTTAGAGGAAGCAGGGTTTAGTATTAAGTCTTTTCCTAAAGGAACTCAAGATGCGGATATTATTAATTATGCAAAACAGGGAAACTCCATAGTACTTACAAATAATATTAAGGATTTTAGGAATAGTGGTGTTACGGCAATCAAAGTGACGCCAAAGCAGCAGCAGAATTATAGTACTATTGTTCCTTTGATGAAGACATTGGACACTAAAGTACAGGCTAATCCTTCGATATTAAGTCCAGGTAAAGTAGTTTCTTTGGCAAATCCAGAATAAGTGATTTATGAAATATGTAGAACGTAATGTTAATAGGGGATTTGGTCAGCCTGTTATTATTGGTAGAAGATTAACAGTTTTTAATGTCGTATCTAATGCCAATTACAGGGATAACATAACTGATTTTCTTAAAGACTTTGATCTCTCTATGGAAGAGTTAAGATCAGCTATATTTTATTGTAAAAATAGAGAATGTAAGGTGATTACAAGTTCACTTGATCATTATTGCGATGGATGTATTTTGCGAAGTATTAGTGAGGGATGGGTATCTATTAAAGATGACTTTACGGAATCTGATGGAGTATCAATATCTAAAGATGGAAAAACTTTTTTCTTAGGATCGACAAGTGAGCTGGAAGATACGGAGTTTGGCGTAATGGGATGGTTACTTGCAGAGGCGGTAGAAAAAAGATTAGATCATATAAAGTAAGTAAGCTATAAACAGCCCTGATGATATCGGGGGCTGTTTATTTAAGTATCGCTTGTAATTTAGATTTAGCAAGGAAAACGTCCGGGAGGAGTAAACCCCTCTTTATCTTTATCAGGAAGTTCGTTAATCTCATAAAGCCGCTTCATCATTTTAGGATCTGTAAATATGTTGGTATCGTTCGCCCCACCGAGCAAAAAGCCAACAGTTGTTTATGGGAGTTCTTTGAGCATGCCGTCAGGTAGCAGCTGGAGGGGCGGAAGTGGGTGTTGGGAGGAGTATATAGGTATGGGTTTAACGGGAAGGAGAATGATAATGAGGTGAAGGGAGAGGGGAATCAGCAGGATTATGGGATGAGGGTGTATGATCCGAGGGTGGGAAGGTTTTTGAGTGTGGATCCTTTAAGTGCAGGATATCCGTGGTATACACCATATCAATTCTCAGGTAATACGCCAATACAAGCAATAGACAGAGATGGTGCAGAAGAAGAATTAACTCAATTGACAGCAGCCTTGAAGCGTAAAGCAGCATTGCAGATGGACAACGCTTGGACAGTAAAATTGAGAAATACCGGAACAATTACTGCAACAAAGCCTAATTGGGCTGAAAAGGTTAAGAATTGGATGAATAGCAAGTCACCAACTCATACATGGGCAGTTCTCATCCGGTTAGTATATGGAACAGCTAACGATGCAAAAATTTTCTATACTTCCGCAGTTGAAGGAAAAAATAGTGCCCGGGGCTTAGATAATGCTGGAGTGACAGATTATAAAGAGCGGATAGGAGCTAGTTTAAATACAGTAGGTAATGTTACAACTTTTGCATTGAGTGCGGAATTTGCTTTGACCAGAGAAGTTAAAAGCTTTAATCCAATTGAATTCCAGTCGGCAGATATAAGTTGGAATAGGACTCATTTTTATTACCAAAGCAAGAAATTGGCTTTTATGAATACAGCTCAAATAAAGGTCTGACGTTAGAAATAAATCTTGAAGATAAGTTTAAAGAGCAAGGTATCGGATCGAAGATATTCGATGTAGCTATGGAACAAACAGAAGCTTCTAAGTTTACGGCAACTTGGGTTGAATCACCTATCTACAAAAATGGTATGTCTGATAACTTGATACAATATAGAAAAGGCTTAAGCAATAAATTAACTGATAAACAAGCTGCTTGGCAAACTTGGTCCGGCCGGCAAGCAGAGAAACATGGATTTACAAATGTTACCGTAAACAAAATTGAAAATGGAGTTCAAGCTGTTTTCACTAAATAGCAGATAGATAAATATTTTTTATGATTCGAATTTCAATTTCAAGTAATGTATCAAACAAAAACATCTCAGTTGGTTTAAATGATGTTTTATGCGTATTGCCTTCTTTCAAGTTTAATTTAAGTAACTGGCGAGAAGTACTATTTTGGGGCGAGGAATTATCATTTATTGAGCAGGCAATTATTGATCTAATAAAAGAATTAGAGAAGAAACGTGTTTTTGACAACTCTAGGTTAGTCCCTTATGTTGAATTAAATTATGGAGGTGATATTTGGAAATTGAATTATCGGAACGAAACTGACTTTAAAATAGGGATTTTTATCAGCTTATTCAATTTAACTCGACGTGCTATTGATTGTGACGGTTTTTTAATCTTATTCAATAGAACCTTTTTAGATGGGATGATTGATGGAAATGTATTTGCTATTTTGAAGGAAGGCAGAGGTGTTAGTGCTATAGATATTTATAATGAAGTTTTAAGTTTGGCGAAAAATAATAGAATCGTCTCACCAATATCTGCCGACACAATCGGACACTCTATTGAGAAGCTTCTTGACTGGGGATTCATTGACAGGGGGAAAGAGGTGGATAGTTACAAAATTACAGCAAAAGGATACATGCTTCAAATGTAGATATAGGTGTTGTCTACCTTGAAAGAAACCCTTAATTTTCTTTTCTTCAAGTTGTTTGATCAGTTCTTTGCTTCATAAATGACTTTTTCGTTTCCGGTCTGTGGGTACTTTAAAGAAGGGAAGAGTATGCCAATAAGTCAACTAAATTACAAGAGCGTGTGCAATATTAGATATAAAAGCTAGTAACGTAGTCTTGTTTTCTGATCAATGATTATCCGCAGTTTTGAATGTAGAAGAAAGTGGGCATTGGTGGAGTTTACAGGTATGGGTTTAATGGGAAGGAGAATGATAATGAAATTAAAGGAGAAGGGAATCAGCAGGATTATGGGATGCGTATCTATGACCCACGAATAGGGAAGTTCCTGAGCGTAGGTCCGTTATCGAAGAAATATCCAGAATTAACGCCGTACCAGTTCGCAAGTAATACTCCAATTTGGGCAATAGATATAGATGGTGCAGAAGGAGGGATACCTATTAGTTATGGATCGGGAAGTCAATCAACTAACGAGATAGCAGGTAATTATCATATAGGTAAAGAAGTTAGGAATTGGTGGAATGCACCTGCTAATCCAGGTCAGGCATATTCATGGAATCTTGCAGCTAACTTGCCTAAAGGAACTGTGAAGACGAATGGTGGCGTCATTGCGGCAATGGCTATCTACATGGGGAATAATTATATGAACCGTGTAGGGAATAGTAAAATTGTAGCAAAGGTAAATGCGAGTAATCTTGCACCTCAAGCGCCTAGAGCGAGTGTAGCTGTTAAAACAAGTCAGCCTGTAATAGAGACACCATCAGCAAATGAAGTTCAGTCAACAACTAATTCTCTGCCAGAACATGTATACCGATTTGACACAAGAAGTCCTGAAGAAATAAAAGCGGCAGGAGGTTTTCAGTCTTGGGGTACTAATATGAATTTGAGTGAACACATTGATGGTTCTAGTGTTAGAAATAAGACGAGTGGTTACATTGGAACTACTAAATCTACCGGAGTTGTGGATATATGGCTTGATGGCTATGAATCAGGTTATATATACGAAATCAAGACTCCATCAAATGCTGTTGAAGTCAATAAACATGCTCCACCAAACTATGGTTTCTCCTGGGAACAGGAATTTGCAATACCTTTAAAAATCCCATATAAGAATATTGTAGATTACCAATCCTTATCACTTCCACCGAGCAAATAAAAATATATGCAAACTCATTTGTTAAAATGTTTTGATGGTCTTTCCTATTTTGATGCAATTATCAGTTCAAGTGTAAATGATGGTAAGATAGAATTAGTGTTTAAGTCTAATAATTTCCATTTTACTGCTGAAGATAATTTTCCATTTTATGCATTAATTAAAATTAGATTGGATTTGGAGCCGCATAATGTAAAAATATTATGTAATGGATCAAGGGTTGACGTTTATCCTTCAGGGTTTTTAATGACAAGTTTTAAGGCTTATAAACTTGTTATAGGAGAACCTGCTACGGGAGAGGATTTATTGAATATTTTAGAAGCAACAAGTGAGCTTGAAATGATGGGAACAGTTCAAGAACAAGAAAAGTATTGGCAAGAGTGGCTTAAATCGAGTAAGGGAGAGAAAGAATAGAATTAATTTCTCGTGACCTTGTATTATCCGATTTTTTTTAAGGCTTTTGATAAATGATAAACTCCGCGCTGGCGGAGTTTATCATTTATCAAAAGCCTTTTTGGTTTTATAGTTCTGACGATGTGAAGTAACTGCAGTGTCGTTTTATAATTTCATTTATTATGAATCATCATCTGCGGAAAAAGATACCAAAGTAAGCGGATAAATAGACGTTATCGTATAGAGAGCAGCCATTATGTTTAACCCGTTACCCTATTTGTCTTATATGGAAGAAGAAAATGTACTTTCATTTCAGGAGTATGAATGTTACCCTATTTGCGATTTAAGAAGTGCCCTGGCGGCCATTGAAAAAATACCAGGTCAGTTATTGCAAACAGATGTACCAGTAAATCCGGATGCTGATTTAGCAGGGGTCTACAAATTAATTGGTGCCGGTGGCACCGTAGAACGTCCTACACGGCTCGGTCCTACCATGTTATTCAACAGTATCCAGGGATATACGGATGCAAGGGTTTTGGTAGGATTGATGGCCAGCCGCGAAAGGGTAGCTACATTGCTGCAGGCCCCGGTTGCAGAACTGGGTATTCACCTCGGAAAGGCCATTGCTAAAAGAATAGCACCGGTAGCCGTTTCGCCCGATAAAGCCGTTTGCCAGGAGATTGTGTTCCGGGCGGATGATCCGGGATTTGATATCATGAAAATAATTCCGGCTCCTACCAATGCTCCTGATGATGCAGGCCCCTTTTTTTGTTTGGGATTAGTGCTGGCCTCAGACCCGGAAACAGGCGAGAATGATGTTACCATTCACCGGTTATGTGTTCAGGGAAAAGATGAGCTGTCAATTTTTTTTGCGCCCGGCAGGCATATTGATGTATTTCGTGCGAAGGCAGAAGCCGCCGGGAAAGCCTTACCGGTTACCATTAATATGGGCCTTGACCCTGCTATTTATGTAGGCGCCTGTTTTGAAGCTCCCACCACTCCTTTAGGTTTTGACGAGTTGGCTATTGCCGGCGGATTAAGAGGCAGGCCTGTGGAACTTGCAGACTGCATTACCATTCCCCAGAAAGCCATTGCGAGAGCAGAAATTGTAATTGAAGGTGAAATTTTACCTCATGTACGCGTTAAAGAAGACCAGCACACGAATACCGGTCATGCTATGCCTGAATTTACAGGTTATGAAGGCGCTGCAAACCCTGCGTTGCCGGTGATAAAGATCAAGGCTATTACCATGCGCCGCAACGCTATTCTGCAAACCCTGGTGGGGCCGGGAGAAGAATGTACGAACCTGGCCGGCCTCCCGACGGAAGCCAGTATCTATAACGCAGTAGAGGCAGCACGGCCAGGCCTTGTCAGAAACGTATATGCACATACGGCAGGCGGCGGCAAACTGCTTTGCATTTTGCAGGTACACAAGAAAACGGCGATGGATCAGGGGAGGGAACGCCAGGCGGCCCTGCTTGCGCTGGGTGTGTTTTCAGAGCTGAAACAAATTATTATAGTAGATGAGGATGTGGATATATTTGACAGCAGTGAAGTGCTATGGGCTTTAACCACCCGCTACCAGGGAGATGCCAGCACCATCTTCATTCCCGGCGTTCGTTGCCACCCGTTAGATCCATCGCAGATCCCTGCCTATCATCCCGGTATTCGTGGGAAAGGGATCAGTTGCAAGACCATTTTCGATTGTACAGTACCTTATGAACTAAAAGCTGCTTTTAAACGTGCGAAATTCAGGGAGATAGATCCCACTCCATATGCTCCCGCACTTTTTGACAATAAGTATAAACCGAACATCTGATTATTACCTGAATAATTATGCATCCATTAGAAGCACAAGCCGGGCAAATGTACGAGTTGTCTGTTGCTCACTGGCGTTCCTGTTCGATATATGTGGCTGCCAAACTAGGCATTGCCGACATCCTGGACAAACACGGCCCCCTGTCTGCCGCTGCAATAGCTGATATTACTCATTGCCATGCGGACGCCCTTCACCGCTTAATGCGGGCACTGGCAAGTATTGAAGTTTTCAGGGAAAATGAGGACCAGCTATTTGAGCTTACCGCCCTGGGAAATACCCTTACCAGCAATGCACCGAATTCTATGTTGTGGTGGGTATTAACTATGCTGGGTGAACGCTTATTGCCCTGGAACCAGCTTATATATAGCATACAGACCGGTAAAACCAGTTTTGAGCACGTGTATCAAATGCCTGTTTGGCAATATTATGCTACACATGCTGAACAGCGCCGGAATTATATACGGGCCATGGAAAATAATACCAGGCTGTTTATTCCTCATATTCATGCAGCATACGACTTTTCACAGTTTAAGTTACTGGCAGATATAGGTGGGGGTAATGGTAGTTTGTTGCTTAGTATACTGGACAATAACCCTCATTGCAACGGTATACTCTTCGATTTACTGGCAGTAATAACAGCAGCCCGCAACAGCCTGGTACCAAACACAAGATGCAGTCTCGCGGCCGGAGACTTTTTCCAGTCGGTACCGGCAGATGCAGATGGTTATATCCTGAAAAATATTATACATGACTGGCACGACGATGCTTCTGTCCTTATTTTGAAAACCTGCATGCAGGCAATGCACCATAACAGCAGGTTATTGTTGATAGAAGCAGTACTGCCTCCGGGGAATGAAAAACATCCCGGCAAATTCATGGACATAAATATGCTGGCCATGCAGGGCGGCCGTGAACGTACCGCCGTAGAATATAAAGAATTGCTTGCCAAAGCGGGACTTCAGATCATCCAGATCATTTCTACCAACAAACCTGACTGTAGTATTATTGAATGTATAAAACAGGCATAGTATGAAAAATAAATTGTTCACCATAAACAAAATGTTTAATCAGGCTATGATAGTAGAAAATATTGAAAGCCCATTGTCAGCCATTCCCTTTCACAGGGATGTAGAGGGCATAGAACGCCTGCTTGCCAAAGACTTTCCGCTGCACCTGGCTATTCACAAGGTAAAAGATATACTATCGGTACCTGCACCATATACCCTGCCGCATGTACATGAGTTTGATGAAATTAATATTTTAATCGGAGAGGAGCTGGTATATGAGATACAGCTGGGTTTGAAAAAGTATCAACTCAAAGGTAACCATAGCATATTTATCCCGGCAGGCACCCTGCATGCGTCCAACGTTCAGACAGGCAACGGTTATTTTATTGCTTTATGGCTCCACGAAACAATTATACAATAACTTCTTTTAAAAACATACCGTATGCAGCAAAACATTCCACAGCCTTACACGCAGAAAATGCTTCACATCATTGCAAATCATTGGATTTCCTGTTGTGTTTATACGGCTGCAAAGCTTAATATTGCCGATCACCTGGCTGATGGCCCCCGGGATATCAACTTCCTGGCCAATGTAACCTCTACACACGGGCCTTCGTTATATCGGGTATTGCGTGCCCTGGCAAGTGAAGGCATATTCAGGGAAACTGAACCGGAAACGTTTGCCTTAACAACAGATGCCATTGGATTGTTGGAGGACGCTCCCGGTACCATGAAACATTTTATACTGGCTGAACTGGGCGATTTTTATGCGCCATGGGGACAATTACTTTACAGTGTACAAACCGGTAAACCTGCATTTGATCACTATTATGAGATGAACTTATGGGCATACTACACCGGGCATGAAACGGCAGGATTGAATTTTATGCAGGCAATGACCAGGCTGACGCAATTCTCTGACAAAGCTATTGCAGAAGCATATGATTTTTCAGCCTTTCAAACTATTGTTGATATTGGAGGCGGGAATGGCGCTTTGCTTATGCATATTTTACGTGCTGTACCGGATTTACAGGGAATTGTATTTGATGAACCTTATGTAGCCGCAAAGACCCAGGAACATATTTTGGAAAGTAACATGGGCAGCCAATGCAAGGCAGTAGGGGGAGATTTTTTTACTGCGGTTCCACCGGGTGCGGATGCATACATCATGAAATATATTCTGCACGACTGGCAGGAACAAGATGCCTTGCGCTTACTGAAAAACTGTTATCAGGCGATGCCTAAAGGCAGCAAGCTCCTTGCAGTGGATGCGGTAATACCAACGGGAAATACTGCACACCCGGGCAAGTTGATGGATGTGAATATGCTGGTGGTAACCGGTGGCCGTGAGCGGACGGCTGCTGCATTTCAACAATTGTTCGAACAGGCCGGGCTGCGTTTTAATGGCATTATCCCCTTATCTATTCCGGATGTGAGTATTATAGAAGGGGAGAAGGTAGATTAAAGCGCTCATATAAGTCTTTATTTTCCACTCATAAATGGGAAAGGTTTGTAAGTTATTACTTACAAACCTTTTTTACTCCTGGGATGCCAATAATTGGTGCTTTTAATTGCTGTTCCTGTCAATTAAGGTCACCATATTTTTATTGAATGCCGGAAGCCTGGTATCTAATGCAGCAAAGAAATCCAGGTCAGCTTTTTCTATTTCAATCAGCGCTTTTTGTAAAACGGCTCCACCGTCCGATGTTAGCCGGATAGTTTTTGCCCTTGTATCGGTTTCATGTTCCTGTCGTGTTATGAACCCTTTTTCTTCTAATGTTCGCAATACTTTTGACACCATCATCCTGTCTGCATTACTTTGGTTGGCAATGTCCACTTGTGTAACAGCCTTATTCTTTTTTGAAAGCCAACCCAATGCTGCCAGCAATGCAAATTGCGTCTGTGTCAGGTCTAAAGGGTCCAGCACCTTTTTTTGTTTACGCTGCCAGAGCATAGTTACCTGCCCAAGCAAATAGCCGGGGCTGTCGTTTGGGCTTTTAAAACGGAATTTAATTTCTTTAGCCATGGTGATGTTCAAGCATTTGAGATGAAATTGTTTGTTTCAATGATAAAATCGTTGGGCCTCATTCGCTTTAAAGGCGATGCTTTACCATGGCAGGTTTGTGCGATTCCTTCAGCAATCCCGTTTTTAACGTGGTCTTTTGATGCCACGATTACCCGGTATTCCGGTTCCCGTTCCATACCCAATACTTAATTTGCTTCCAAAAAAGTAAGTTTATAGCCGTCAAGGTCCTTTACGTGAAATGCCCTGCCAAAAGGTGTTTCTATGACCGGTCCTATAGTAGTTACTCCATTCGTAATGAATTTTTCTTTCAGCTCGTCTACATTTTCGTTAACAGCAAACCACAATGCCACCCCGGTTCCCAATTCTTTCTCCTCCAATGGCTCAAGAGGGGTACGGATAGCAAAACTTGATTGCCCCTGATTGTAGCTGAAAACACAGGCCTGCGGATTGGTGTTGCCAATTTCAAATCCTAATGTTTTGGTATAGAAGTCTTTTGACGCTTCCAGGTTTTTCACTTGTAGTGATGCAAATGTTAATTGTCTCATTGTAAAATCTTATTGTTGTCACAAATATAGTATATTCGACAACAATAATTATTTTTTTATTGTACCTGCCTGTTTTAGATTAGCCCGCCTGGGTGCAGCAAGGCGCTACAGGAGGTTATCTTCGACGTATGCATCTACCGCTAAGCTATCATCCTGGCAATAAGCGGCAAACCCAATCCGCCGCTTTTGCCGCTTATTGCCGGGTTTCGTGAACTTGTAATAAATTATCAGTGTTTTCCTGACTGATATTATCTGGCTGTTTATTTTTTTTTTTTTTTTTTTTTTTTTCTGCATTTTTTTTCTAATTTCATATAGAGCGCTATCGTGAGAGATTCCTTAACCTGATAAACTAAACTTGTTTTCCCAACGATACTTGACGATCCCATGATCTGCATTTTTTGATTCATTTTATCAGATTTTAATTAGTTTAATAGTAGTGGCGTTATTCCCTTTTAACAGGGAATTTGATCCCATACATCTACCATCATAAGCATGAAGCATTGCTTGTGATAAGGGAGTTGTTTGTTAGCGGGCTTTTGTTAAAGAAGCCATGACTTCGCGCAATTTTTAGGATAAATAAATATATGTGAGTACTGGTTATCGACTGACCAGTTAGGAATCCTGTTTGTTAATTTTTATCACCATAATTTAAATCAGCTTCTATGAAAAAATTAAATCTGTTGAACAGTTTTTTAGTAACAGTGGTTGTTGCTATTGCTTTAAGTTCCTGTAAAAAGAATGAGGGGGATCCCGTCGCAAACAAACCCCAACTGTCGGAAGATGTAAAGGCAGAAAGGTATAACTATCATGCCAGTGGAAACATTATCCAGGCTTATTATCGCGGTAACCTGGTGGACCTGCTTGAAATCGAAAATGGGATGTATCTATTGAGTGGTGATGTGGTATTGAAAAGAGAAGATATCAGGATGCCGGGAGATCCGCGTACAGAAAGTACAATAAATATGGTGGCATGGCCCAATAAAACCATTTATTACAGGTATGATATAAGTGCCTCTAATGATCTCAGGAATATTGTATGGCCGGCTGCAATCCAGATGTGGGCGAATGCCGGGCTTGGCCTCCAGTTTATATACGATCAGAATGGAGTACAGCCACAATATATCATGTTGAGCCAAAATAATAGCGGCTCTGCCTATTCAACCAGTATTGGTGCTCCGGCCGGAAGCATGACGATTTCAATTGACCTGAATGCTTTTGGTGCAGGGAACCTCGCCCACGAAATAGGACATGCTTTAGGACTGGAACATGAACAGACCCGTCATGACAGAAACCTTTTTGTGTTAGTAAATACTGCGGGGCTTAATCCCAACTGGGCATACCAATACGATATCAAATCCAATGCTACACCTGTTGGCTCATTCGATTTTGGCTCCATCATGTTATACCCCAGTGAGAATGACCGCCTTACCAAACTGGATGGAACAGGATGGCCAACGAATCGTAGGAACCCCTCTGTAACAGATGTATTGGGTGTCAACTACATGTATAATAAAACCACTTATACCGCTGATGGAACTTATAAATTGCAAACACAGCTCGGAAATCCCAAAGCGCTTCAGGCAGATAGCCTGCATGATGCCGTTTTTGCATATACGGTGAAAAATACATTAGCACAACAATGGAGAGTAAGGCATCAGCATAATGGATTTTACAAACTCACCGCATGGAGAGATTCTACCAAGTGCCTGACTAAATCAGTTGCAGGTGTTGTGCTGAAGGCGTTTACCGGAGATGATAGCCAGTTATGGGCTATAGTACCTTCCTATATTAATAATTATTTCAGGTTAGTTAGTAAAACTGATAATAAGATATGTATAAGTCTTGATACAACGGGAGTGGGTATTGTAAAGTCCAACATAACAGCGCAAGGATTTAAAGTGGATACAGCACAGCAATGGCAATTAAGAAAGCTATAATATAGTTGTATCGCAGTAAGAATGGAGTATAATAGAGAATAGCCCCGCAGGGGAAATTGGAAAGCATCATAAGAGGACGTCTCAAGAATAAAAGAGACGTCCTTTTATTAATGGGAGCATTACTTGAACAATAACTGGATGAATCAGATGCAGAGGAAAAGGAGCAATTAAAAGCAAAAATCAAGACGAAAAAGGAAGGGAGAAGAAAGTATGAAGCAATTGAAAGTGGTGATACTCAATCAGCACTACCGATCCCGATTTTAAAGCATTGCATGCAAACAACAACGGCACTGACGTTGGCTACTGCATTCAAGCCGCAACTGATAAGAAGCATAAACTATTTGTTCATGCGCAAATTGGAACTACAAATGACAAAAGGGAACTTGCTCCCTCAGCTACGAGTGTATTCCCACTTCTGAATTCTTATATAACAAAGATCAGGATTGCTATATATGTCCTTCTGGAGAAGTGATGAAGCGGATATTGCAGATGCATATGATTTTTCAGCCTTTCAAACTATTGTTGATATTGGAGGCGGGAATGGCGCTTTGCTTATGCATATTTTACGTGCTGTGCCGGATTTACAGGGAATTGTATTTGATGAACCCTATGTAGCCGCAAAGACCCGGGAACATATTTGGAAAGTAACATGGGCAGCCAATGCAAGGCTGTAGGAGGAGATTTTTTTACTGCGGTTCCACCGGGTGCGGATGCATACATCATGAAATATATTCTGCACGACTGGCAGGAACAAGATGCCTTACGCTTACTGAAAAACTGTTATCAGGTGATTTTCAACAATTGTTCGAGACAAAGTATACAGGAACTATCAGTGCTCAGGTGTTATCGTAACCGGCATCCCGGGCAAAACAGGCTGCCCGGGAAATTTCTATCTTTATGCCATTTAAGGGAATCCTGCTCAAACATAGCAGCTATCAGGAACATTTTATACCTTATTTTAGCAGGCCAATACTGATTTATATTAATTATCATGATAGATTCTGAGAATCAAATTCACCGTGTCACAAATTTTCAAGACCTTGTTTCCACGCCATTTAGCGGAGCAATAAATGCAATTTGCTGGGCTCGTGAATTAGTTGGTGACTTTTCTGAAATTGTTGAGAAGGTAGCGCTAAGTGGCAACATAACGACGATTGAACAAGAGGAGCTTTATGAGCTTCAATTGAGTGAACAAGGGCAGCTTGCGCGTGAAATCCTTTTAAATGATTTGAAGTTATTGAAAGCGTATGGGGCATCGCCGGCTCTTAATGTGATCAGATATTATGAGCGGGATGATGCCTATCCTTTTTTTTCAACGGATGTTTACTCTTTTCATGTGGATCGCTCTCTGGTACCGGTAGATACCTTTTTATGCACATACTATGGCGAATCGAGTGAAATATTGCCAAATTCACAGTGTGAAAAGAAAGTCCTTATACCGGAAATCCGTGATGAGCTGAGAAAGCTATATGATGGAGCAGATGAAGGTTTTGAATCGTTCTTAAGTGAAAACTTCTTTGATCTGCATTATCAGGCCAAACCCGGTGCACGTCCGGTAAGCTTAGGCCTTGGTAACCTGTGGAGGTTGGCGGTTGATCATCCCGGAAGCCCGGTGCCTCCCTGTGTTCACCGTGCGCCAAAGGAAAAACCCGGACAGAACAGGTTGTTGATGATCTGTTGACCGTAATAGGGACCGCCCTGCTACCTACTTAAAATGCAGCACACCTTCCTGGTCTATCCGCGCATCAATATGGGAGATCACTTTTAAATCCTCCAGGAAAACGGTGATAGGGTGGTTGCGGTTAATAACGCCGCTGAACCGGCGGGACAGGATCGCCGGGTTGTCAATTACGACACGGACGCCATACCAGCGGGGCACTACCCGGCTGATTTCATCGAGGCTTGCATCGTTAAAATAGAACAGTCCCTTGCGCCAACTGAGCACCTGTCGGGCCTCAAAATCAACTTGCGTGATGGGCTGGCCGGCCTGGTATATGGCTTGCTTGCCCGGCGATAGTTTGCTATTCCCGGTAGGTGCCTGCACATTAACCGACCCTTCCACCAATGCTACTTTTACAACGCCAGAATCATACGTATTCACGTTAAATTCTGTGCCGAGCACCTGCACGGTACTATGCGGCAGATGTACAACGAATGGTTTGGCGGCATCTTTTGCTATCTTCAGGTATGCTTCCCCGTAGATGGTGATCTCGCGTTTATGCTCCGTAAAGGAAAGCGGAAATTCCAGGCGGGTGGCGGAATTGAGCCAGACTTCGGACCCATCGGCCAGTTTAACCTGGTAGCTCATTCCAACCGGCACGAAAAGGCTGTTCATACCCGCAGGGGCAGTACTATTGTTACCCACCGCGTAGGTAAGGACTTTATGTTTATTGTTGAGTTGCACGGCGCCGGCATTAATAGCTCCCTCTTCCCGGGAAAGGTTAATGACCTGGCCATTCGCCAATTGTAATTCAATAGCGGGTTTTGACGGAGCGCTGGCCAGGCCGGTCTTCCCGTATTTGCGGAGCTGTTGCCAGTATATAGCTCCAACCAGCAATACGCCGATGACCATAGCGGCTGCGGCCCATCTTTTTTTATAGAAGGGGATATGCCTGGCTGTTGTTTGCGGCTGCTGTTGCTCCCGGAATTTGGCTGCGAGGTCCGGCCATGCCTGGTTTTCGTTTCGCCGGGCAAAACCTGTCTCCACATCTTCAGCCGGCAGTGTGCTGGCCAGCTCTTCATACGCCAGGCGGGCATGGGGGTTGGAAAGGAACAAATGCTGCAATGCTTCCTCTTCTTCCCGGGTAAGTGTGCCAGTCATCTTACCCAATAACAAAAATCTTTCTTCTTCAGTCAATTTGTCCATCATACTATAATGACTATTTCAAGGGGCCGTGTCACTAATCAATTATCAGATTTTTTTTAAACTTTCCCGTAACGACTTCAGCGCCCGTGTCATGTGGTTGCTGATCGTGGACGGGGTGATGTTCAGGATACCTGCGATCTTCGAATAACTCAGTTTTTCGATATAATGCAGCCGGAATACCCTGGCCGGCATGGGCGGCAATTTGTTTATAGCGGCCTCTATTTCCCGGCGCAGCTCCTGGTTTTCCAGCTGGCTATCGATGGTCACCCTGCCGCCTTCCATATCATCAAACAGCTTTTTAAACTTTTGCAGGTTCTGTTCCTTTTTCAGGATCACCAGGCTGCGATTGCGAACCGCACGGACAAGGTAGTTGACCAGGCCGGAGTGAACGTCCATGAATAGTTTGCGTTCCCAGAAATCGCTGAACAGGTCCTGTACCAGGTCCTGGGCCGCGGCCTCGTCCCTTAAAAAAGAAAACGCATAAACGAACAAACGCTCGCGGGTATGCGTATAGAGGATATCGAAAGCATCCAGGTCGGACGCCTTCAGCCGCTCCAGTAATGTATGAAAGTTCAGCCCTTCCTGCTGCACAGCGTTAGCATTTAATAGTCAAAACTAAAATAAGATATGCATTGGTTGTAAAACCGCGATGCCTTAGAGAAAATTCAAAGTAACATTGTACCTGTCCTGATGGCCATTCCCTCATCTCCTGAAAAAAAATAAAAAAAATCAAATCCGGTTAGTGACTGTCAATTAATTTTTAGTCTATAGCATAGGTAGGTCATCCGAAAAGGCCATTTTATCAACTAACTAACTGTAATATCATGAATATAGACAGCGCACCGTAGCATGCTCATAAAGGAAGAAAAGCCCCTCCCCGCCTGGACAGCATTGAAGGGGCCTGGTCAGGAACATTTCAGTAAAAAACATCTCCAAACCAAATGCAAGATATGCCAAATATCATTACAGTTTGTATTAACAGGCTGTCGCCCCCGGCCTTTTTAAAGGGTGGCGGAAAGTTCATTATGCAAATAACCACCTTCATACTCGGAGCTATTATTGCCACAGCGCAAATACTCCTGGCTGCCCCAGGGCATGCACAAGGGAATGAACAGACCATCATTTCCCTGGATTATAAAAATACTCCAATACAGCAGGTCTTTACCGCTATCGAAGTGAAAGCTGATGTAGTGATCATGTTCGAAAATACGGGTGTGCTGAAAAGCGGGAAAGTCTCCATAACTGTAAAGAACAAAAAAGTTGGCGACATCATGGACGCGCTTTTGAAAGGAAAGGGGCTGCAATGGAGCATACGCGAAAATGTAATACGGGTGGAAAAACCACAATCAACCACTATGTTTAATCCGGCGCTTTCGGGGGACACGATAAGAAGGGATACCGTTTTTTTACTTACCGGTAAGGTAACGGACAACAACGGTGAGTCATTGCCAGGCGCATCTATCGTAGTAAAGGGCACTTCCGTGAGAACGGTTACGGATGCCGGTGGTAATTACCGGTTACCCGGTGTTCCGGCGAACGGAGTCATTTTGTTTTCTTTTGTTGGAATGATACCGCAGGAATTTCCCGCCGGCAGTTCAACAGTTATGAATGTTAAACTTCAGCGGGCCATAGTGGGACTTGATGAAGTAGTGTCCGTTGGTTATGGCACGCAGAAGAAGATCAATCTGACAGGCGCCGTTGGCGCCGTTTCAGGGAAGGACCTGATGGCGAATGTTCCCACAAACACTGTGGCGGCATTACAGGGACGTTTGCCGGGAGTCACCATTACACAACCATCCGGGCAGCCGGGAGATGAAGGGGTGAGCGTGATCATCAGGGGCATTGGGACCATGAACTATGCCGGCCCTATGATCATTGTAGACGGGCTGGAATCAAGAATGGACAATATCTCACCCGGTGATATCGAAAGCGTGAGCGTGCTGAAAGATGCCTCTTCCGCTGCTATTTACGGATCAAGGGCTGCCAATGGCGTGATACTGGTAACCACCAAACGTGGGAAGAACGGCGTTTCTGAAGTCAATTACAGGGGCTTTGCCGGTTGGCAGGCTACAACAAATCTCCCTGATCATCTTCCATCTTATGAGTATGCCGGATTATACAATGAAGGTAACAGGAACCAGGGGCTGCCTCCCCGGTACAGCGATGATGATATTGCCAGGTATAAATCGGGCAGTGATCCCTATAATTTCCCGAATACAGACTGGCTGGGCCTTCTGCTGACGGAGTCGGGGCTTACCCAGGATCATAGCCTTTCTTTTGCAGGCGGTAATAATATTACCAGCTACAGGGTATCATTTGAGTATTTTGATCAAAACGGGCTTATCAAAGGCTCTACCCACAAACGCTACAATGCCAGGGTAAACCTGGACAGTCGTGTAAAGGAATGGCTGACCATTGGTACAAATATGTCGCTGTCGAGGAACAACGTGATCTACCCGATCTCGCCATTTAGCGGCGGTGAAGATTTTTTCAGACAGGCGAACTTTATACCACCTACAGTAGCCAATAAAAATGCGGATGGCACCTGGAACCGTTATACAGACGGGAATCCCATTGCCTGGGTAGATGCAGGCGGATTCAGGAATGGTACCAACTCCCATTTGCTTGGAAGCGTTTTCGGTGAACTGAGCTTATTGAAAGGTTTAACCCTGAAAGGCGTTGCCGGTGTTAACTATGACCTGGGTGACAATAAAAGACATGTGAAAACGATCGATTATTACAGCAATGGTGTGCATACTGTCCAGGGGCCGAATAGTGTAACAGATAATATTACCCGTCAGCAAACCGTCACATTGCAGGGTTTGCTGAACTATAACAGGAAGTTGGGCAAACATAATGTGAAAGGGTTGTTGGGAGCTTCCCGTGAAGCCTACCAGTTTTTCAGTAACGAAGCATTCCGGAAGAACTTTCCATCTAATGACCTGGACCAGCTAAATGGAGGATCAACCGTAGGTATGACGAACGGAGGATCCGTGATTGAGTCCCGGCTGGGGTCTGTATTTGGAAGGGCTAACTACGAATTTGATAACAGGTATTTACTGGAAGTGAACCTGCGGAGAGATGCTTCTTCAAAGTTTAACCGCGGATACAGGGTAGGTTGGTTCCCGTCGTTGTCTGCAGGTTGGAGAGTAACAGAGGAGCATTTCATGAAGGATATCAGCTGGATCGGTAACCTGAAGCTGAGAGGATCATGGGGACAACTGGGAAACAATAATATTGGCGATTACAATTATTTCCAAAGAATAAAATTAGGGCAGAACTATAATTTTGGCGGCATTGTTGCAGATGGCGCCGCCACTACTATTGCCGGCAATGAGATCATCAGCTGGGAGAAAACAACAGAGCTGGACCTTGGCTTTGATATTGATCTTTTCCGGAACAGGCTGTTGTCCATATCCGCCGATTACTACAATCGCTATACAGACGATATTCTTTCCCCCGTTCCGGTTTCAATGAGCTTCGGATTGCCTGCACCTGTTGTAAACGCCGGCGCCATGAGGAATAAAGGGGTGGAGCTGTTGCTGGAACACAATTATGCAATAGGAAATGTGCAATATACCGTGTCACTGAACGCTGCCTTCAATGAGAACAAGGTAGAGCGATATAAAAATCCTTCCAAGGGGGACCTGATCTACATGGAGGGAGAGCCATGGGGATCTTATTATGGCTACGAGGTAACGGGCATTTATCAGACAGATGCAGAGGCTTCAGCCTCCCCGCATGTTGACGGAGCGCCCGTAAAGGCGGGCGACCTGATCTTTAAAGACCTCAATAAGGATGGCAGGATCAATGGTGACGACAGGGTTGTGCTGGGCAATACTATTCCCAGGATTACTTATGGAGCCAATATAAACCTGAAGTATAAAGGGTTTGACCTGTCTGCTTTCTTCCAGGGCGCCAGTAAGGTAAGTCGCGTGATAGGCGCTGAATCATTCTGGGCATTCGATCCGAACAATGCATTCCGCATGCATCTTGACAGGACCATTGTCGAAAACGGGAAAGTCGTTAAAAACGGGTACTATCCAAGAACACTGATCACCGAAAAGCATAACCAGGTGATGAGCTCTTTTAGTGTATTAAATGCTTCCTACCTGCGTTTGAAAACTGTCCAGGTAGGGTATACGTTCCCTGCAGCATGGTTAAAGCGGGCGGGCATTACAAGAACCAGGGTATATGCCAGTGGACAGAACCTGCTGACATTTACAAAATTTCCTTCCAGCTTTGATCCGGAACTTTTATCCGGCTCCGGCAACGGCACGTATCCACAGGTTAAATTCTACACAGTAGGAATCGATGTAACATTCTAAAACGTATAAGGATGAAAA
Organism: Chitinophaga sp. OAE865; assembly: GCF_040546735.1. Taxonomy (NCBI): domain Bacteria; kingdom Pseudomonadati; phylum Bacteroidota; class Chitinophagia; order Chitinophagales; family Chitinophagaceae; genus Chitinophaga; species Chitinophaga sp. OAE865. Next base: position 4,191,284 of record NZ_JBEPOF010000001.1, read on the forward strand.
AGACACTATTTACAATACTTGCGCTTAACCTTACTATGATATATTCCTGTGGAAACAATTTCCTCGATGTGAAACCCAGGAACGAGCTAACGGATGCAACTTTCTGGAAAACAGAACAGGATGCAACACTGGCGCTGAATGGCTGCTATCGTTTATGGGAAGCCTATGCGAACATTGTGCTTTTTGATGGCGCCAGCGATAATGCTTACGAAAAATCCAATTTCGGTTTCCAGGTACTGGGCAACGGCACATTAACGGCGTCGAACTACAATGTATTGGGCAGTTGGATCGACTGGTTCCATTTCATGGATGAAAATGGCGGCGGAGACTTTGCCGCATCTGTCAACTGGTATCCTTATACGCGCATCCGCAAATACAATAATTTTCTTGCCAATATTGACAGGGTACCAATGGATGATGCAAAAAAGGCGCAATACAAAAGTGAGGTAAGATTCCTGAGAGCATATGATTATTTCTGGAAAGTAATGTTACATGGAGATGTGCCGCTTGTTACAAAAGTGATCAACGCAACGGATGAACTGCCCAGGGACCCTGCGGTAAAGGTGAAACAGTTTGTACTGGATGAGCTGTCTGCCATTATCAATGAAGGTGCATTGCCGGTTCAGAACACCATTGACTCAAAAGGGCATGTTACCCAGGGAGCTGCATTGGCGCTGAGGGCCAGGCTGGAACTGGTAACGGGAAATTATACAGCTGCCATGGCCGATGCTAAAGCGGTAATTGATATGCCTTGTTATGAGCTGTTTCCAAATTACAGGGACCTGTTCCTCGAAAAAAGCGAGAAGATCAATAAGGAGGCGATCCTGAATGTGCAATACATTGTGAATGATTATGAGCAATCACTCACGCAACTGAACCTCCCTGCCGGCGACGGCGGCTGGTCTGCCCTTAATGCCACTAAGAGTATGGTGGACGCCTATGAATGCAGTAACGGGAAAGCTATCACCGACCCAACATCCGGTTATGACATCAATGATCCTTTTAAGAATCGCGATCCCAGGATGGAAATGTCTTTGCTGCATCCAGGGCAGTTATGGAAAGGGCGTTACTATAATACTTTGGATCAATTTATGCCGGACGGCAGCCCTAACCCGGATTATAACAGGAACGAACCTGCAGCGCGCTCCGGTATGAATGTTATCAAATATATCAATAGTCTTGCTGACAGCCCTGGCGGCTGGCCACCTAATTTTGGTGGTGATATTATGGTGATTCGCCTGGCGGAAATGTATCTCACCTATGCAGAGGCAGCAGTGGAAACAAATACAAACACCGATGCTGCACTTGCATATATCAATGCTATCAGAACAAGAAGCGGCCATATTAAGGCGGCAACTTTAACAAGGGCATTGGTGCGGAATGAACGGAGAGTGGAACTGGCCTTTGAAGGGCTCAGGTACCTGGATATTATGCGTTGGGATCTTGGGCCCCAGGTACTGAACGGCCCTTTATATGGCAGTCGCAGGGGAACCATGAACTTTACGAACGGCCACATCACCTGGGTGGGAAATGGATATGATGTGAACGATGTCAATTACATTAAGCTTGAAACACGTACGTTCAATCCTGTGAGGAAGTACCTGTTCCCCATACCACAGGCAGAAATGGATGCCAATTCAAAGATGGTGCAAAACCCCGGTTATTAAATGATGCGCTGTTTTCTGATATCTGTCCTGTTCATTTTTTTAAGCCTGTATTCCCGGGCGCAGGAAGGAAAAGGAGTGTATAAGAACCGTACCTTCTTTCACCTGGAACGTTACTGGGATAGCGCAAAAGTATGCAGCAATCCACATAAAGGCTGGTTTATCCATTATTATGATAATAGTATTTCAAATTACGGAGATCGTTTGGCAGCAAATGATTCCCTGCCTGATTTCCCGGGGTTGAATGATATCTATCTGAGGCTGGCATGGTGTTATCTTGAACCGGAAGAGGGTGTGTACAATTGGAAACTGATTGATTCCATTATCAGCAGATGGACAGGGTGGGGGCATACCATTTCTTTCCGTATCACCTGTAAAGAAACAAACGGGCCTCCATATGCTACCCCTGCATGGGTGGAAAAGGCCGGGGCCAAAGGTAAAATGATGCAGGACGGCAAAGCCTGGGTGCCGGATTATGGAGATCCTGTGTTCCTTGAAAAACTAGAGAACTTTCATAAAGCCTTTGCTGCAAGATATGATGGTAAACGCTGGGTGGAATATATCGACATTGGCAGTATAGGTGAATGGGGAGAAGGGCATACCGCTTTCTCAGGTTGGGATGATGTGCCGGTGAGCGTGATTAAGCGGCATATTGATATGTATAAAAGATGTTACAAAAGATCTGTGCTGCTGATCAGTGATGACTTTATCGGCCAGCGTGATGCAGACGATGGCGCAGACTATGATATATATCATTATTGCCTGCAAAAGGGCATCGGTTTCCGGGATGATAGCGGAAATGTGAAATGGTACCAGGAGCTGGGGTTTGGCCCTTCCTGTATACGCAGTCCTGAACTGTATAGTAAAGTGTACCGCAGGATCCCTGTGGTGCTGGAATCCGATCATTATAGTGATGCGGTGAAATACGGCATGTGGAAGGATGGCGCCGGATTTGAAAAGGCTATACATGAAACGCACGCCACCCATATAGGTTTTCATTATTATCCGAGGGAATGGCTCCGGGAGAATACAGTACTGGCAGGCAGGCTGGCTAACCTGTGTGGGTATTGGTATTTCCCCAGATTCGCGATGATGCCTGATACCTTCCGTGTGCAATCCAGCCACAATTATTTAAGGATAACCTGGGAGAACCATGGTGTTGCGCCGGCCTATCACAGGTATAAACTTTCTGTGCAACTGACCAGCAGGCAAACCGGCAGGTCTTTCAGGCGGGATTTGCCCGAATCTGATAACAGAACCTGGCTGCCTTACGAAATAGTAGCTGAGCAATATAAAATTGATATAAGTAAAGACATGGACGCGGGTAAGTACGACCTGTTGATAAACATGCGCGATGCCTGCGGATTTCATAACAGGGATATTCAACTACCACTTAAAAAAGAACGCGAAACAGTGCCCGGCTGGTACAAGCTCGGTGAGGTAACGGTAAACTGATCTTAAAACGGATTTGTTCCCCCAAAAGCGTGCAGTATCTGCATGATGACCTTTTGTGTGCATAAACGAACCAATTATAACGATGAAAAAGAACATGATTTCACGACGGAAATTCCTGTCTGCCTCGGCTATGGCAGCAGGGGGCGTAACCATTGCCCCCGGTGGCTTAACAAATGTCCTGCTTGCTCCTTCCGCTTCAACCGAACGGGCAAGCAGGGAGGTATGGATTGCCAGTGTGTCTCAAATGGACATGACCGCCGAAACGCCCGAACTAATGACAGAGAAAATATTCGGGGTATTGAAAGAGGCGCTTGTTTATAAGCCAGACATCATCTGCATGCCTGAGCTCTTTAATACTTCCAATATTAAACGGAAATACACTTTTAAAGAAGAAGTGGCATTTTCTGCAGATGTCATAAAACAGTTCGCTGCCTTTGCAAAGGCCAACAATTGTTACGTGATATGCCCGGTATATACGGAAGAAGACGGGAAGGTGTACAATGCCGCGGTGGTGCTTGACAGGCAGGGATTGAGATTGGGAGAATACCGGAAAACGCATATCGTAGAGGATGAAATATCGTTTGGTATTACGCCCGGCACATTGTCGCCACCGGTGTTCCAAACTGATTTTGGCATCATCGGTATCCAGATCTGCTTTGATATACTATGGGAAGATGGCTGGCGCAAATTAAGAGAAAACGGGGCTGAAATTGTTTTCTGGCCCTCAGCTTTCGCCGGTGGCCAAATGGTTAACACCAGGGCCTGGCAGAATAAATATCATGTTGTGTCAAGCACACGGAAAGACACTACCAGGATCTGTGATATATCGGGGTTGGAAATTGCGAAGACCGGGATATGGAACAGAAACCTGGTTTGCGCTCCCATTAACCTGGAAAAGGCTTTTGTGCATGTGTGGCCGCACGTATTCCAGTTTGACAGGATAAGGGAGAAATACGGCCGTAAAATACGCATCACCATCTTTCATGAAGAAGAATGGGCCATCATAGAAAGCTTGTCGCCGGAAGTGAAAGTAAAGGATGTTTTAAAAGATTTCAACATCAGAACATTTGAACAGCATGTGCAGGATTCCGAGATAGCACAGATAAAAGCCCGTAAACAATGAGCAGAAAACTGATCCTGATCATTATTTGCGCCGGGCTGTTAAATAGCACCTATGCTCAGCAGTACTCACTGTTGAATGCATTCAGGCCCGGGTATACAGGCCAGGCTGAAAGGATTGACCTTGACGGAGATGGTGATCCTGACCTGATAAAGCTGCGGTTATTCAATAACTGCAATGCCATATGGGTGGACGATGATGATGACATGAAGGGGGAGGACAAAGAAGGTGATCCTGATAATGACTGTTTACTGATCGACAGGAATGGCGATGGCATATTTGCCGGGCCGGGCGACCTGAGCATAGACTGGATAGATACTGATCATGATGGTGAAGCAGACATCCAGCTGGTAGTGGAAAATAGTGACCTGAAGCCGGTAACCTACTGGGATTGGAGCAGTAATTACATGTGGATCATTGATGAGGATAAAGACCAGTCGTTCAATTTTGTTAACTGGAAGGAGCTGGTGCTGAGATGCTGGACACATGCAGGCGCTTCAAAATTCTTTGAAGATTATCACGGGCAAACCCTTTTCCTGAAAACACATGCTCCCAGTTATCGCATCAAAGACCTCAGGGTTAACTGGGAGAACCCGTTCCTGTTTTACGACCCGGATCAGGACGGGCTGACGGAAATGTCGGTGCGGCTGGAAGATAAAGGACATTTCACACCAGGCAGGGAGCAGGATATTTCGCTGAACGGAGTTGTGAACCGGGCTTTTGTATCTGTAGACCTGGATAATGATAATGCACCTTCCAACGAATTTGATTTTGATATGAGCCTGTACTTTGAAGGGAAAGGTTTTTCTTATAAAGACCAGGTACACCAGATCAATAACAACCACGCAGCAGGCATTGATGATCAGATCAGCCACCTGTTATATGACAAAAGATGGAGGGCTGTAAAAGAATTGGTATATACTTCCAGGGATGCTGCATTGTATAAGATTTTTAACCAGGGCGAATGGAGCCGTTGCTGGATGGTGTTTGATGAAGATGATGACTGCGAACGTTGGGAGCGGGTAGAGTTTTATGAGCCAAAAAATTTTTTCAGGATAGGGAAGAACAATAACGGGATTGATCATAATCCACAGGCAGATGCCGCAGGAGACAGGGGAGAATGGGATGAGGATAATTCGGGGAAGGGTAGCCTGTATATAGGGTTTGACGGTAAGATACATTTATACGGAGCAGAAAAAGGTTGCTGGAGGATTGACCAGAACGCCGCCTGTTACCAGGGCTGGGGCGGATTATATGAGGGGGAATACAGGCGCATTCCCGATGAGCCCAGGCAGTTTCCTACCATTACTTATGAAGATACAGACGGAGATGGTTTTTTTGACCTGGTCAAACATGATCTTGACGGTGATACCACCTTTGAAAAAATTACAGATCTGAAGGCATTGGGTATTGCTTCTTCTTATGAAATAATAAGCACCAGGCAATTCACTTATAAGGAATATCACGATCTGTTTGAAAAAGCAGCCGGACAAATGTGGAACAATGCTTTGCAATCCATCCGGGTGGCCCGGGCGATGAAGATCAATTATAAATGGTACGCTTCACTGATGACTGCAGGAAGCAGCCGGGAAAAGTATAACAACGGGTATTGGCTTCAGTTCTACATCTTCAATGATCTCCTTTCCCTTTTTGAAAAGAACGGGCAGCAGGAACTGATCAACCTGTTGATGAAAGCCTACTATGGAAGGGATTGGAACCAATTGCATAAATATGTTTTAAACAATTAACCATCTAAACAACCAAAAAATGAGACAACTACTATTGCTGTTAAGTATTGGCGCCCTTTTCAGCGGATGTTCAGCTAAAGATGCCTTACTGAAGGATGCGGATAAAGTACTCCGGGAGGATGCTTTGCTCAACGCAAAACGCAGGAACTGCAACAACCTGGCCTGGCCTGACGCCAGCAATACCGGGCTTCCCAAAGGATGGAAGCCAAAGAGAACGTATGCGAACTATACCATGCGCAATAACGAAGTGTTGAGCGATGCGCTTGTTACGGGGTACATATCTATTCCCGTATCAGTAAAACGTTGCACTATCAGGCGCTGTCGTGTCCGGGGAGATGCGACGATAGGTTTTGACCGCACGGTAATCTGGTTCCAGAATACCGCCCAGCCCAGTGTGCCGGGAGTGAACGGCGACAGGACATCTATTCTTATTGAGAACTGCGACGTAGGCCCTGAACTGGGCGGCTTTAATCCCAATGATGTGGACTGCGGGATTGCCGGATGCGCCACCAATTGTACTATCCGGAATAATAATATTCATGATGTGGTAAGAGGGATCGATGCCATGAGCCATTCATTGGTAGAGAATAACTTCCTGCATGAAATATGGGTAACACAGGATAAATCGAAACACCATGACGGAGTGTTCATATGGGGTAACTCCGGCAATGTAACTGTAAGGGGCAATAACATAGAGTTATTAGATGAATCCAACACCGCTTCTATTTTCATGCAGGGCGCCGCTTCGCGGAATGTTAGCATCACAGGCAACAGGGTAACCGGCGGGGCGTATGCCATCAGGTTAAATTTCCCGGATAACGGCGCCGGCCAGGGTGCAGGGATCTGCACAGATAACAGGGTAAGACGCAACCCACCGGACCCGGTGGCAAAAAATCCTTTGGGCGGAGACTACGGACCTGCAAGTTATTGGGAGTTTTACCCTGCTGTATGGGCGAACAATGTATGGGATGATAATGATGAGCCCTTTACCCCTGTACTTGTAAACTGGTAATGATCGTCATTTAGTATAACCTTAAAACTTAAAACCATGAAAGTCCTGAATTTATTTTTATTGGCTGCCTTACTCGTAACCGGTTGCTCAAAAACCAAAAGTCTTGAAGCCCTTGAGGGGGGCCGTGTTCTTGCAGTATCAGATGAGGAAGAAGAGACCTACAATGTGTTCACTACCCAAACCCCTACCGTATCAGATACGGATGGCCCGTATGAAATGGGTATGAAGTTCAAATCCATACTAAAGGGGAAGATCACACAGATCCGTTATTATAAATACAGCGGAGAAACGGGTACCCACACCGGGCGTTTGTGGTCGGAAACAGGAACCCAGCTTGCCAGTGTAGCCTTTACCGGAGAAACTGCTTCAGGCTGGCAAACGGCAACACTGGGCACGCCCTATGAAATATCAACCGATTCTGTTTATGTAGTAACTGTGAACTCCAATACAGTATACGGCGCTACTCCTGGTGGTTTGGCATCTGCGGTTACCAATGGCCCCTTAAGTACAGTGGTTGGCTCTAATGGTGTTTTCGGTACAACTTTAGGTGCATTTCCTACCAGCACTTATAATGGAGGCAATTACTTCCGTGATATTACTTTTGAAGTGATCCCGGATGTGACGGCACCAAGCACACCCACTTCTGTGACGGCTTCCGATATTACAGGTTACGGGGTGGATCTTAGCTGGACAGCTTCCACGGATAATGTAAAAGTTACAGGATACAATGTTTACAATGACACCGTATTGATCGCTTCTGTTACGGGTACCTGGGCTAATATCTATGGATTGACCCCCTCTACAGTTCACAGTATTAAAATAAAAGCAAAAGATGCAGCAGGTAACCTTTCTGCAGCAAGTTCCCCGCTCAGTGTAACTACAGGTGCAGCCGGCAGCGGTTTGCGGGGCTGGCAGATCGATTCAGCCAATGTTGGATTAACAGGGGTGAGTGTGAATAAAAACACGCTGCCATTGTATAGCGATCCGATTGCGGCCGGTTCAACTATCAGTCTGAAAAAACTGGTGAACCCGGATCTGAGTGCCGGTAATATTATTATAGACAGGTGCTGGATCGTTATTAGCACAGGAGGAGGTACCTGGAATGTAGGTACTGATAATGGAGCGGTGCTGATCAAAGATTCGCGTATTGAAGCAACCGGAGTTCCAGGAAAATATTTTGCAGCACCTTTCCAATCGCCATCCAATAAAGAAGTGACCTTATTAAGAAATGAAATAACAGATCATGGCGGTGGCTTCTGGCTGGATGGCGCCGCCCTGGTGAGGAACTGTTATATTCATAATCTGCCGGGATATGGTGATCCTACCACTCCTGCCGGTAACCATGTTGATGGTGGTACAAGGCGTAATGGCATTGCACAGCTGAATGTAATAGATAACCACATTGATATCCGTAGTGCCGGCAACAATGCATCCTCTGCATTTTTTATACAGCCGCTTTATGGTTTTATCGATAATATCCTGTTACGCGGTAACCTCCTGGGCGGCGGAGGATATACCGTATATGGATCAAATCATAATTATACTTACGGCAGCCACATTTACGCAGATAACAACAGGTGGTATTCAGGTGCGGCGTATGGATATGTGGGAACACCGAGCGGACCGGGATTTGGATCCTGGACAAACAACTACGTAAACAACCCGGCAAATACGGATAACAAGGGCACAGCGATCACTTATCCATAAATGATGAGATAATGTTATGATAATGCCCCGGCTAATACAGGTGCCGGGGCATTACTTTTACGTTCTTAACCTTTTGATAATATTAACTCACTATCATTGCGTGGAAATCAGTTTCCTTGCATGCATATTACTCACTCCCAACTTCCGCCTGTTACAGCTGCTGTTATATCCGCTTTCAGGGATGGGTCTGAGCGCGCGTTCAACGAGATCTTCATGGCCTATGATGCGCGCCTGATGAAGTATGCCTCCAGCATATGCGTTACCCGCGAGGACGCGGAAGAAGTAGTACAGGATGTTTTTACCAGTCTTTGGGAGAACAGGGCTTCCATAGAAGGCCCGGACATCACTGGCTGGCTGATCCGGGTGTGCCGTAACAAAGCGCTTAAACTGCTTCGCCGGCGTGTGTTCCAGGCAGACATCACCGAATTTCCGGAAAGACCTTCCGGCCAGATGACGCCGCTGGAGCAACTGTACTTTGAAGAGATAGAGAAACATATCCGTGAGATCATTCAGCAACTTCCTCCTGCCAGGAAGAGAATATTCCTCCTGCACCGCGAGGAAGGCCGGAGTTATCAGCAAATTGCCGATGAACTGGGCATTTCCGTTTTCACCGTTAAAAAACAGGTCAGCCTCGCGCTGGACCACCTGCGCACAAAAGTTACGCCCTACGCCTGCTCCCTTGCTGTCATACTGTTACCCGATATGTTAAATTAATGTTACCGGTACTACTCCGGGCGATTTTTTGGGTACTTCCTGTAAAAGCTACCCTGACATGTCTGTTTCTCCCGAACTGTTAAAGAAATTGCTTCGCAAGCAGAAAGAGAAAACCATCACCGAACGGGAAATGGTACTGCTACAGCTTTACCTGTCTACTTCGGGTGCAGAAGCTGCACTGGATGCTATCGATTTTTCGGATATGCCGGAAAGTGATGGACAGCCCGGCGCTTCCCCGGAAGAGCGTTACCAGCGTATCCTGCAAAAAACAGTCTTTGCCAGGGAACGGCGTTTCCCCTGGCCCGGTTGGGCAGCTGCCGCCGCTGTACTGCTCATCATTGGCGCCCTCTTTTTTCTCAGGGATCCGGCGCCTGCAAAGCTGCTGACATGGCGCACCGGGAACGGCGAGCTGAAAGAGATTATGTTGCCGGACAGCTCCCGTATATGGCTGGATGCGCGTTCTGTGCTGAGCTATCCTGCCGCATCTGACAGGAAAGAACGAAGGATAGTGCTGCAGGAAGGACAGGCGTTCTTTGATGTAACGCCTGATACGCGCAGGCCTTTTATTGTTGAGAATAAACAGGGCATACAAACCAGGGTACTGGGAACCTCATTTGCGGTTCGTGCAGACAGTAGTATTGCGCGTATATACGTGGCCGTTAAAAGCGGTAAGGTAAGTGTAAACTGGCAGGATAAAGAAATAGCTACGCTGTTGCCGGGTGAGCAGCTGTCGTATGATCCATCGGAACCTGCAGCACAGTTAAGCCGCATGGATGCTGCCGTGATCGGGGAATGGACCGGCGGGGAAGTGCGGCTGGCGCAGGCTGATTTCGCGACGATGGCCGCTGCCATGCAGCGGATGTACGGGATAGTTATTACTGCCGCCAATGCCGGTGTAAGCCGGAACCTCTATAGCCTTACGATCCGCTATGGGAAAAACCCGCAAAAGCTTGTAGAAGTTATCAGCGCCGTTAATGGCAACCGTTGTGAATGGAACAACCGCGACAGCACCTCCGTAATTATTCATTAAAAAGAAAAGCGCCTGTTGGAAGCAGGCGCCTTATACCCGGTATTCGAAGTACCGGCATTTATCAAAATAAAATAAACAAAGCAAAAGTATGAAATTTTTTAGTCGAACGGGATCAGGTTCCGGTTTATGGAAAGCACTGTTCCTGCTGCTTTTTGGAACACCGCTGTTTGCGCAGCAGGCAGACTCGCCGCTATCCAGGAAGATAACGGTTAGTATTGCAGGCGGGAACATCCTTGATGCCCTGCATAAAATTGAAAAGACCGCAGGTATTGAATTTGCCTTCAATGCCAGAAATATCGACAGCTACAAAGCAACTGTGATCAACTTTACTGATAAACCATTGGAGCAGGTATTAAAGGAATTGTTCCTGCACACGCCATTGACCTTCCGGAACGTGAACGGCTATATTATCATTCAGAAAAAACAGGATACACCCGCTCCCGGGAAAGTTACCGGCAGCATCACCGACGAGGGCAACGGCGAGCCTGTTCCCGGTGTAACGGTGCGGATCGGCAACCTGGGCGCTACCACTGCGGCAGATGGCTCTTTCAGCATTTCGTTGCCCGCAGGGAATTATACTGCTGTCATGAGCTCCATCGGCTATATCACCCAAAAGGTAAGTGAGATCGAAGTCAGGGAGCAGGAAATCTTCAGGCTCAACACTGCTTTGAAAAGAACGAAAGGACAACTGGCCACTGTGGAGATAACCACTTCTGCAAAAAAAGATGGGGTGGCCTCACTGTATACGCAGCAAAAGAACAATGCCGCGATCAGCGACGGCATCAGCCAGGAGCAGATACGCCGCACGCCTGATAACAACGTGGCACAGGTACTGAAGCGCATCAGTGGCCTGACAGTGCAGGACGATAAGTTTGTGACTGTACGTGGACTGAGCGAGCGGTATAATAATGTTATGATGAATGGTACCAGTCTTCCCAGCACGGAGCCTAACCGTAAAAACTTTTCCTTTGATGTGATTCCCAGCAGCCTGATTGATAATATCGTGGTGAACAAGACCGCTACGCCGGATATGCCTGCGGAGTTTGCAGGCGGGCTGGTACAGATCAATATCAGGGACATGCCTTCGGAGAATTACACAACAGTTAGCCTTGGCTCCGGTATTAATACCAATTCAACAGGTCATGCCTTTGCAGGCACCAAAAGAGGGAAGTATGATTATCTTGGTTTTGACGATGGGACCCGCAACTGGTGGAAGGATATGGATCCCCAGCACTATCGCTTCCTTATCAATACCAATAACCGTGAAGCCATCAGTGCGCAGAACAGGACCATTCCCAATAATTTCGGTTTGCGGAAATATAACTACATGCCAGTGCAGAACTACCAGTTGGGCCTGGGCCGTAAGTACCGGTTGTCTGAAGGGAAGCTGGTAGGCCTTACGCTGGCCGGCACCTATCGTCATGAAGAGTTGCAGTCGAACGAAATGCGGTATTTTCCTGCCGCCTTTTATTTCAGTGATTCCGCCAGTCGCGTGTACAACTTTACCACCACTTTAGGCGCATTGGCTAATGTTACCTATCAAACTGCCCGCCACAGGATCGCTTTCAAAAATATTTATAACCGCCGGTTCAATAATGAAACCAGTGACCTCTGGGGAATAGATTTCGATAAAGGCAGCGGTGGACAAACGGAGCTTTATACCAGCATCACCACCATCAATTCTATCCTGCACAACAGGCTGGAAGGCGAGCATACCTTTACCCGGCATAACCTGAAAATAGATTGGGCTGCAGACCTTGTCAATGTACAGCGTGATCAGCCGGATACGCGTTCTGTAAAAAGCTATGAATCGATTGGTGTGGGAGAGGGATATTATTTCCTGTCGGAGTTCCAGGGCTTCATGGTGGACGGCATTAATATTTTCAATTCAAGGTTACATGAGCAAAAGAAGAACATCGCCGTAAATTTCACTCTCCCTTTTACATTCCGTAACGAGCAGCAAAAGATCAAACTGGGTTACAGCGGATCGTTTCGTACGGCGAACTATGAAAGTCTTGCCCTGCGGCTGATGGCCGATTCGAGGAGCAATCCTGATGTTGGGGTTTACTTTGGGAAGCCCGACTACGAGCTGGCTACGCCCACCTATCTTCAGCCGGACCTGTTGTACTATAACCTGTCGGGCACGGGCTCGGTTGGCAGTAAACCGGCCGACAACTACGAGGGTGATCAAAAACTGCATGGCGCTTACCTGATGGCCGATCTGAAGTTCCTGCGCAAATTCAGGCTGGTAGGGGGTATCCGTGCAGAGCGAAATGACATGAACGTGAACGGTATTACATTCGACTATGGAACAGGGTTACCGGTGGATTCTATTATGAAAACCAGTACCACCGACTGGCTGCCTTCTGCCAACCTCACTTACCAGCTTACGGCGCTCTCCAACCTCCGTCTGGCTTATTCCAAAACCATGTCCAGGGCGGATTTCCGGGAAAGGTCGCGCTTTATGTATTACGAGTTCCGCGAGCGCAACATCTATCGCGGCGCTGCCCGTCTTGATGATGCAACTATCACCAATGTTGATCTTCGTTATGAATGGTATCCCGGTCCCGGCGAAGTGTTTTCTGTATCCGCCTTCTATAAAAAATTTGCCAGTCCTGTTGAGCAGATCGCGGCGCGCAGCAGTGGAGGGCTGATGTTCTTTTATTTTAATCTCCGCAGCTCAGAAAATAAAGGCTTTGAAATTGATTTCAGAAAATCGCTGGGGTTCATTAGTCGCACATCCAACATCCTTAAAAATATTTTCATCAATGGTAATGCTTCCATCATGAAATCGAATGTAGGTTATAATGTAGATGCGCTGCTGGCGGCATCCAACGGCGTAATAGGCGGCGGCCTCACCGAAATGCCGGCAGACTCCCGGAACAGGCCGTTGCAGGGGCTTTCACCTTATGCGGTAAATGCGGGTATCGGTTACTTTGGAGAAATCGTGGGCATCAACTTTGGCTATAACCGTTTCGGAAAACGTATTGTAGCAGGCGGTACTTACCCGGCGGAAGACCAGTATGAAAATCCAAGAGATGTATTGGATATGCAGCTGAGCACCCGTCTTCTTAAAAAGAAACTGGAGGTCCGGTTCAATATCAGCGATATCCTGCAACAGGACTTCGTCATTTACCAGAACGCGATCGTTGGCAAGCCTACTGATACGGGTGGCGGTTTCTTTTCCGGCAATCCGGATAATATCAATGATCCAAGTCCGAATAAAGATCCGAAGGGAACGAATTACAACAAACAATACGATTACACCTATAACAAAATATTCAAAGGACGGAATCTCAGCCTGAGTTTTACTTATAATTTCTAATAAGATCTATATAATGCAAAAGATATTCATTATAGCGCTTTTGGCCATAAGCTTTGGCGCTTGCAGCAAGGAAGGTGATTTCCAGGAGAAAGCCAGTATGAGGCAAATGCAGCTCCGTAGTCTTTCACTGGCGCCGGATGCGCGGTTCATTGTTATCATGAATAATACCCTGATAACCGATAGCCTTGTTAGCACAGGCGTGGTAAGCAAACTCATTAAAACCACCAGTGAAACGCAGCATGTGGTGATAAAGGATTACCGGTCGAACGCACTCCTTTATGATACTTCGTTATCCACGCCAGGTACGTCTTTTAATATAAACATCCTTCAGCTGGATGCCACCGGTACGCAGAAACCGCAGCTCATCAGTGGTGGTAAGAGTGAGGATATCCCGGAAAAGAAAGTACTGTTAAGTCTTTACTATGATGATCCCACTATGCCGGAATCCATGGCAGTGACCATTTATCGCATAAAACAAAACCCGGTAACTTTTACATATGACGGTACAGATACACTGGTCAGCTTCGCTATCGTCAGGAGGGGGCAGCTTGCCGACTTCCACCTGATGGATTTTTCGCTGGACCCTAATTTTAACCTGTATGTTTTTCAACCCAGGGACGTTACAACCGGGGAAATATTACCGGGCGCGGAAATGGATGCCGCCAGTTTTTATGCGCCGATGCTGGGGATTGGGCCAACTACCGATAAGCACATTATCTGCAATATCCTGGGCACAGATATAGGGGGAGGCGCGCATTACTTTTACGGGTCCCCGCTTATCAGCTATTGATCTGCCATTGCAGCAAAGAAACCGGTATCAAAAGAGCTCCTGTAAACAACTTACAGGAGCTCTTTTGTTTGTTAATCGGTATGCTTAGACATCCAGATGGCTCCATTCTTTGTTACCAGCTTTTCCAGCTTTCCGTTTGCCGTTAATTCATCCAGCATCTTTTCACTTTCATTTCTTGCTGTTCCTGTTAGCTCTGTAAACTCTTTTGCTGTTAATGAATGATATGATGAGAACAAAGAAGGCCAGCTTCTGTCGTATTGGCTTTTTGAAATATTGGAATGAATTTTCAGCAAAGCATTTTCATAGACGCTGTATGGTTTCGAACCATAAACCATTTCGGTTTTCCCTGTTGTATCAGTGAAGAAAATGGTTGGGAATCCTCTTACTCCTGCTTCCCTGGCTAATTGCAGATCCCTGTTAAAAAGGTCTTTTGCCTCACCTTCATAGGCTTTTTTAAACTGAACAATGTCTAATCCTACATTTTTGGCTGCCAGTTCCAGGTAGTCCCATTTTGTTATATTCTTTTTTTTCAGGAATACCATTTCCCTTATTTCACGAAGAAATAAAATTGCTTTTTCGTTGTCCTGTAGTTGGGCTGCCTTAAATGCAATGGAAGGTGGATAGGAGGAAGGTAACGGATCTTCCAGCCAGATGTCGCCATCAATGGGCATATCATAATGCAGGCTTACTTCATCCCAGTGATGGGCAACATCAGAGGGTTTGCTGATGCCGCCGCTGTTGTAACTCCAGTCGGGTAATAAACCACCCATCCTGTATTCTATTTCTATGCTTTTCCCATATTCTGATTTAAGTTTCCGTAATTGCGGCTCTATGCCCCAACAGGAAGAGCAAATGGGATCAGTGTAGTAAACGATCTTTACCGGCTTTTTTTCTGATTTAAAACTGTTGCTGTTAGCAGATGCTGCATTGTATGCAGGAATCTCACAAATACCATTTTCAGGATTGCATAATAAAGGATTATTATTCTCCATTTTCTTTTGTGTTTGAGCCTCGCAGATTTTATTGCCAGGAAGCATCATTGATATTAAAATATAAACAGGTAGCTTCATTTTTGAAATAACTGCAATGACAAATAAGTATTATTCGCGGATAAAGTTCAGCGTAATAATTTGCTCCTCCAATAAGTCATTTTTTTATGACTGCCGGAAAGAAAGTTGCGTGCAGTAAAATTCATCAGGATAGGAAGCAGCTGCTACAGGCACTAACATTTTCCGAAGCGGATTTTATTTTCATGAAAAGTTTGCCGGAGCTGATTTCCCCGGCGTTTTCCTATATTTATACTGTGAACGGGTAACATGTTGCGCCTGGATGCAATTCACAAAAAGATTCCTTATGCCAGATCATCTTATTAAAGTACTGTTTGTATTATTTCTGACTGCAACATCGGTTGATTTGTTTGCTCAAGACAATGATTTTGAACAACTTTCGAAAGTTGCTAAAGATACCGGTATTAACTTCCCGTTGGACTATAAAATTTCAAGGCCAAGAACCGAGTTCCCTAACTGGGATCGGGACTTTAATACTTATTACAATTTTCTTACGCCCGCATTAAGAAAGACCCAGCTTTCCATGAGGTTTGCCCAGAATGGTGTAGTCTCTTCAGTTACAGCCAATTCCATCATTCCGCATGCCCAGCTTGATACAGCAACAATGGTTGATGACCCGGCTAAGTTTATCGGAACCTGGCGGATGATCAGTTTCCGTTCAATAAGATATAATGACTCAGCATACATTCCAACAAAAACATATTACCGGCTTGAGGATGTGCTTTTAGCTGATAAAAGTAAGGATGAAGCTTTTGCCGTTATTTCAGATGATAATTTTAAGCTTTATGCAAAAGAAGAAGGAAAGACTGATTTCAAAAAAATGATGTCGGCCAAATATAAGATTGAGAACAGGAGATTTATGATGCTTTATAAGCTGGTGAAGTCAGGTGCGGGAGTTTCACAGATCGGAATTGATGAAAAAGGTTACCTGATCTTGAATTATCCCAAAGTGGTAGAGGATGTAAAAGAGGGCGTATATATTTCCTATTATACTGTAGTTGACCAATATATTTTTGAAAAGGTAAAGTGAAGATAACTTTTTCCACAGAGGGCTTTATCCTTCAGATGTAAGGATCAAAAGAATTACTGGCCTTTAAAATTATTTGCCTTAAATATCTCCTTGGCAATAAACCTGCTGTTTTTTTCAAATGCGATCAACGTGCACATCCTGGTACCTATCACTTCAATTCCATGGGCCACTTCAATAAGGGTTAAACGTAGCAGGCCGGTATCGTCATTAACTACCTGCTCCCATATATCCATAGCCAGTTCCTTGTCTTCACCGATTTTAAACGTGCAGAAGTTTGACCAGCCGTTTAATATTTTCATATCTGCATCGATGATGTAATAAGGTTCCATAACTTTATAGCTTGTGCCAGTCGGAAAGGCAGTACTTGCCTATTTTCCGTCACTGCCTCCCGCTGGGCTTGTAAGTGATTTTAACAGCTACCTTGTTTAAACAGGTGCAGCAATCCGGCAAGGGGTTTCATCTGCCGGTTTGCTGCACCTGGGCTGGTTTACATCCTACAGCCGGATTCAGGATAGCTTTCCGGATAATGGCCACTGTTTAGCCAATATTGATCAACCGTGGCGGCTTTTTCTTTGCCTCTTCCCGTTTTGGAATGGTGAGTTGCAACAGGCCGGCGTCATACTTCGCGGTAACGCCCTCCTGATCAACTACATCTTTGGGTAAAAGCAAAGTTCTCTGGAAAGCCTGGTAACTGAATTCCCTGCGGGTGAACTTTTCATTTTCGTTGCTTTCCATGCTGGATTCTTTGTCGCAGGTGATGGTAAGGGTGTTACCGTCCAGCTGGATTTTGAAGTCGCTTTTTTCCATACCCGGAGCAGCCATCTGTACTTCAAAATTATCCGCAGTTT
Organism: Chitinophaga sp. OAE865; assembly: GCF_040546735.1. Taxonomy (NCBI): domain Bacteria; kingdom Pseudomonadati; phylum Bacteroidota; class Chitinophagia; order Chitinophagales; family Chitinophagaceae; genus Chitinophaga; species Chitinophaga sp. OAE865. Next base: position 4,208,794 of record NZ_JBEPOF010000001.1, read on the forward strand.
CTTTGATATTGACTGCGGGAATAGTAGTGCCGCTTGATGAACCGTTGGAGTTATCCCAATTAAAGAATTCACGACTGATCGGATCATCAAACAGACTAAACAATGACGGGAAAGTTGCCCGTCTCTTTTGGATACCTGACATACTTACCTCCTTTTTTTATTTGGATTACTACTATACGGGATTTAATATCGTCCCGTAAGAAAGCGCGATCAAGTGCTGTGCCGGAGGGTAATGGAAGGAATTTTCGTCATTTTTTTCTGTCAGTTTTTCAAGACAAAATGAAAAAATTTCAGATAGCCTTCTATGGTTGTCCGCCACCGCCGGAGGCGCCGTAAATCTGCCCGTTTGCATAGCTGGCATCTGTTGCTGCAAGCTGTACATATATGGATGCCAGCTCTACAGGTTGGCCTGGCCGGCCTAACGGGGTTTGTGCGCCGAAGTTCTTTAACTTTTCCATAGTAGCGCCGCCGCTTACCTGCAGGGGTGTCCAGATGGGGCCTGGTGCAACGCCATTTACCCGTATTCCTTTAGGCCCGAGTTGTTTCGCGAGCGATTTTACATAATTCATGGTAGCGGCTTTTGTCTGGGCATAATCGTAGAGATCCGGGGAGGGATCATATGCCTGCTCGGAGGTGGTGGCAATTATTACAGACCCGGGTTTCAGATGGGGCAGGGCTGCTTTGATGATCCAGAATGGCGCATAGATGTTTGTTTTCATCGTGGCGTCAAAATCCTCTGTAGAAATATCGGCGATGGATGGTTTGGTTTGCTGCCGGGCAGCGTTGTTAACCAGGATATCGAGGCCGCCCAGGCCTTCCACGGCTTTTGATACCAGTTGCCGGCAGAATGCTTCTTCCCGGAGATCGCCGGGGATGGCAACTGCTTTGCGGCCTTCTGCTTTGATCAGCGCCACCACTTCCTGGGCATCCGGCTCTTCCGAAGGGAAGTAGTTAATGGCCACATCAGCGCCCTCCCTTGCGTATGCAATAGCGGCCGCGCGCCCCATGCCGGAGTCGCCGCCCGTGATCAGCGCTTTCCTGCCGTTAAGGCGGCCGGAGCCTTTATAGCTTTTCTCGCCGTGATCTGGTTTGGGGTTCATTTTGCCGGCAAGTCCGGGCCAGGGTTGCGATTGTTCCTCAAAAGGAGGTTTTGGATACCTGGAAACGGGATCCTGTAATCCTTCTGCATTTTTGGTATTGCGCGGCGTCGTCTGACCAACGGCAACCGGGGCAATGGCCGCCATCGCCAGGCTGGCACAGATGCCGGTAACCACGGTTCTGCGGTCTATCAAATGAGCTTCGTTCATGGCAGTGTTTTTAAGATTTGATCAGTCATTTTTATCAGTGCTGTATTCATTGTTTTCTTCATCTTCTGCGCCAATCTGTTCCTGTTCATCATCGAGCTCAGCGCCTGGCACATCAAGGCTATCAGTTTCATTAAGCGGTTCTCCGTCATCATCCCTGTTATCTACCTTGGCGCCGCGCATCCGTAGTTCTTCGGAGTAAGTGGGATCAGTGGTGGATGCTTCTTCCAGCAATTCTTTTTCTTCTTCACTTACTTCTGCGTCGAGCTCTTCTGCTGTTTGTTCTTCGGGCAGCTCGTTATTTTCTTCTTCGCCGAAGGCGTTTTCGTTTAATTCGTCTTTACTAATCATAACCGGTATTTTAGAAGTTAATAATACACTTCGTGCAACAAATCACAGACCGGGTTAAAAAGTGCTGAATACCGCGGCAATAGCCACACAGGACCGGGTAATATTTTTTTATATTAGTAGGAACGTTGGGACAAATTGTAGACCGGCCTGATCACTGTTAGTTGCCGGGCGTCCGTTTTCAGACACCGGGTGTTCATATACGGACATCTTTACGGGCCGACTTCCCGCGAATGCCGCCTGTGGCCTGCTTTGAGGGTATGGCAGTATTATTGTTTTTCATGGGAAAACCAGTTAGCTATGTTAAGAAGTCATGCCCGGATCGCGTGGCGTAACCTGCTGAAGAATAAAACTTTTTCGCTCATCAATATAGTTGGGTTATCTACCGGCATGGCTGTAGCCCTGTTGATCGGTTTGTGGATCCATGATGAGCTTACATTCAGTAAGAACCATGAAAATTACGACCGCATTGTAGCGGTGATGCAGCACCAGACCTTCAACGGCGTAAAGGGTACGCAAACGGCTAACCCTTACCTGCTGGGAGAGGAGATCAGGAATAAATACGGCAGTGATTTCAAGTATGTGATCATGTGCTCCTGGCCCTATAAACATGTACTGGCATATAACAACAATGCTATTTCCCAGATGGGCAATTTCTTTGAGCCGGACTTCCCGGAAATGCTGACGCTTAAAATGCTGAAAGGTACCCGGGCCGGGTTACAGGACCCGGCTTCCGTGCTGCTGTCTGCTTCCACGGCCAGGGCATTGTTCGGGGATACCGACCCTTTGGATAAGCTGGTAAAATTGGATAACCGTACCATGGTGAAAGTGACGGGTGTATATGAAGATCTGCCCTACAACTCTGCCTTCAGGGACCTGGCCTTTATGGCGCCCTGGGAGCTGTTCCTTCAGAGCGAGCCATGGATAAAGGAAATGGAGAACCCCTGGCGGTCCAATTTTACTCAAACCTATGCCCAGCTGGCAGATCATGCGGATCTTGAAAAAGTATCCGCCAAGATCAAAGATGTGAAACTGCATAAGGTAAGGGCAGCAGATGCTGCTTTTAAACCGGAAGTTTTTCTTCATCCCATGAGCAAATGGCATTTGTATGCCGATTGGAAGGACGGAAAGAATATAGGCGGCAGGATACAGTTTGTGTGGCTCTTCGGGATTATTGGGGTATTTGTGTTGTTGCTGGCCTGTATTAATTTCATGAACCTCAGTACTGCACGTTCGGAGAAGCGGGCAAAAGAAGTAGGGATCCGGAAGGCAATAGGCTCCTTCCGCAGCCAGCTGGTGACGCAGTTTTTCAGCGAATCGCTGCTGCTGGCCCTGATTGGTTTTATAGGCGCCCTTGTATTGGTGCAGCTGGGACTGCCGGTGTTTAATGAGATGGCGGATAAAAAGGTGAGCCTGCCGGTTGCAAGCCCTTTATTCTGGCTTGTCGGGCTTGGAGTGATGTTGTTCACGGGCCTGGTTGCAGGCAGTTACCCTGCATTGTATTTATCTTCTTTTGAGCCGGTTAAGGTATTGAAGGGAACTTTCCGCGCAGGCCGTTATGCAGCCATTCCGCGTAAGGCCCTGGTTGTGATCCAGTTTACCGTATCGGTGATCCTTATTATTGGTACCATAGTGGTATTCCGGCAGATTCATTTTGCGAAGAACCGCCCCACAGCTTACAGCAAAGAGGGATTGATAGTTATTCCCGTATCAACCGGTGCATTGAAGGATCATTTTGAAGTAATCAGGAATGAGCTGACAGCATCGGGAGCGGTGACGGAGATGGCTTATTCTTCCAGCTTACTGACAGAGATCAATGCCGTGAACAACGGTTACACCTGGAGAGGTATGCAACCCGGCGCCCAGGGGAATTTCGGGGCGATCAGCGTGACGCATGACTTTGGGAAAACAATTAACTGGCAAATACTTTCAGGACGTGATTTTTCAAGGGATTTTCCGTCGGATTCCTCCGCCATGATCCTGAACGAATCGGCAGTGAAATTTATGGGTCTTAAAGACCCGGTGGGAGAAATTGTAAAAGTGGATGGCAAGCCTTTTAACGTAATAGGCGTTGTAAAAGATATAGTGATGGAATCGCCTTATCACCCTGTTTTCCGCACTGTTTTTACGCTTAACTATGACGCTGCCAATGTGATTGATGCCAGGATCAATCCTGCCAAAACCACCGCAGATGCGCTTTCCAAAATTGAGAGTGTTTTTAAAAAATATAACCCGGGTGTTCCTTTTGTTTACACTTTTGTGGATGACGACTACGCTGTTAAGTTTGATGCAGAACAGCGTATTGGCAAACTATCGAGCTTTTTTGCGGTACTGGCCATTTTCATTAGTTGCCTGGGGCTTTTTGGCATGGCGTCTTTTATGGCAGAGCAGCGGGTGAAGGAAATGGGGGTGCGAAAGGTAATGGGTGCTTCTGTTTTCAATTTATGGAAGTTGATGACAAAGGATTTCGTACTGCTGGTATTGATTGCCTTGCTGATCGCAGTGCCGCTGGCTTATTATTTCATGAATAACTGGTTGCAGCGGTATGAGTACCGTACCGGTATATCCTGGTGGATCATTGCGGCCACTGCTGCCGGCGCGGTATTAATAGCCCTGCTTACAGTAAGTTTCCAATCGATAAAAGCAGCAATGATGAACCCGGTGAAATCCCTGAGATCGGAGTGATCATTAATTATCTTACTAAAAAAAAGGAGAAAATGAAGGTAAACTCATTTTCTCCTTTTTTATTTTAGTTCAGTTTCCAGTCGGGCCGCACAAAATGACAGGTATATCCGTGTGGATGTTTCTGGAGGTAATCCTGGTGTTCTTCTTCGGCGTTCCAGAAGGCTGTTGCCGGCACCACTTCTGTTACAATAGGGCCGGGCCATTTACCGGAGGCATTGAGCTCGGCAATTAACCCGATGGCTGTTTGATGCTGCGCTTCATCCAGGTAAAAGATAGCGGAGCGGTAAGATGTTCCTATATCATTGCCCTGCCTGTTCCGGGTGGTAGGATCATGGATCTGGAAGAAAAATTCCAGGAGTGAACGGTATGATAATACTGCCGGATCAAACTTAATTTCGATGCCTTCCGCATGTGTGCCATGATTGCGGTAGGTGGCGTTAGGCACATCGCCACCGGTGTATCCTACTACGGTGGAAACTACGCCGGGCAGCTGGCGGATGAGTTCTTCCACTCCCCAGAAGCAGCCACCTGCAAGAATCGCTTTTTCAATACTCATATGTCTTTCCTCTTTTTAACCAGGTGAAGTTAAGTTAAGCTGCTGAATCATTTGTGATCAGCATCATTTTTTTATGCGCGGTTTTTTTCCGTTGTTCCAGTACTCGCTGACGGAGCCGCAGGAAAGGCGCTTCCACCGCCTTATTCAGGATAAAAGCGCCCAGTCCGGCTACAAGCAGGCAGGCAATGAACATAGCCGTTCCTTTGGGGGCCAGTCCTGTTTTTGCCAGCAGGGGCTGTGCCAGGTGGATCACTCCTTTATGGGATAAATAGAGCGCAAAGGATAGCCTGGCAATCAGCGCGGTAACCCGGCTGTTGTACCGGTACAATAAGCAGGAAGGGCTTACCGCTGCCACCACTGCAAGTCCGTAGCCGGCCGCCACCAGGGGGTAGCCAAATACTGATGCGTAAAAGCTTTCCTGGTCCTCGCACAGGAACCAGGCACCGGTTAACACAGCCAGGGATAATAAAAGGATGGTATTCCCATGTTGGATAACCCGGTTTTTTACCGCCGGTTTGAATGCAAAGAGGGCAGCGATGGAAACGCCGGCCAGCAGGCCATCCAGGCGGGTGTAAGTAGGGTAGTACATGTGCTTGTACCAGATGATGAAAAAGTTATCTTCCCCCGCGTGAGGAGCAATCAGCGCATACCAGCAATATAGCCTGATGCCGATGCCAAACACAAATAACGCTGCCAGCAGGATGCCTGCTTTTTTCCATACATTGAAGCGCAGCAATGCTGCCAGTACCAGCGGGAACAGCAGGTAAAAATGTTCTTCCACGCAAAGCGACCATACATGTGAAAAGGTGCCGGAGCTTTTAATATCGAAGCCAAAATTCTGGGTAAAGGTGAGGAACTTCCAGAGTGGGGGCAGGGCTTCCCTTTCATGGAAGGAAGGGAAAAGAAAATAGATAGCAAGTACCACCAGATAGGCTGGAATGATCCGGAACACGCGCTTGATAAAAAATTCCGGGAGGGAGATATTTTTCCCTGCTGCCATGTTTATGAAAAGCGGGTACGATATGAGGTATCCGCTTAAAACAAAGAACAGGTCCACGCCCGTCCACCCGAAACTGATCATATTATCCAGCCATTGCGGGTGCTGGAACATGCGGTAATGGTAGAACAACACCATCAATATTGCCAGCGATCTGAGATGATCCAACCCGTAGAGCTTTTTTACCGGGATACCTGTATTTGTCATAGAGAAATGCCTGTCTTTTGAGAGTGGTAAGATAGTGTGTTTGGGAGGGATTTGCAATGCACCCCAACCAATTTCCAAAATGTCGTAATCATAACGCTAAAATGTCGTAATTATACCCTTTCCTGTAGTCATCAAGCATGTAACTTTGAAATATTAATTAACCAGAAAACGGATCGACATGAGAAAGTTAAAATTACAAATGAATATTTTACTGGGTAACAAATGGGACAGCGGAATGTCGGATTTTAGTGTCGACAACCTTAAGCATGTTGACTGCATTTTACATGGACGAAAAACAGGAGAAGGTTTTATTCCATATTGGGCCGAAGTAGCAAGCAACCCCAATGACACCGAGTATCAATTGGGAAAGTTATTCAAAGAGATTCCTAATGCCGTTTTCTCAAATACGCTCAAGGTCAGCAAGTGGGAGAATACAACAATTATAAGCGGCGATTTAAAAGAGGAAATAAACGCTTTGAAAAATAAAAACGGAAAAGATATTATTGTTTATGGGGGCGACTCGTTTGCATCCTCGTTAATTCAGCATGATTTGGTTGACGAGTTTTATTTATTCGTAAACCCTGCGGAACTTGGTAACGGACAGCAAACTTTTAATCCTTTGAAAAACGATTTAGAGCTGAAACTTGTGAATTGTAAACCATTCGCATGCGGAGCAGTTTTGCTGTATTACACGAGATAGAAAGACCTGAAACAAAAAAGGGGGTGTCTTCCCCCTGTTAGCAGTTTTCTGTGAATGAGTTATGTTAGTCGACTTTCACTATTTTGTCTTCCTATACTTATAAAATTCCTATAGCATGAAAAAAATACTACCTCATATACCTCTTGTCACAATGGTGAGTTTGATGGCAACACCGCTTAACCCAATAAAAAAGTGCCGCAGGAATTGACCCGCGGCACCCTGTAAAATTCATCCCCTCTAAATCAATACCCAGGATTCTGAATCAGCTCAGGTGCATTCCGGTCTATCTCCGTTTGGGGAATTGGCCAGAAATCATAGTTCGCTTTGTATTTCGTTTTCACGGTAGGTTGTAATGGGTTTGGCACAAAGCCATCCAGCTTTTGTACTGCAATACCCCATCTTCTCAGGTCAAAATAACGGATCCCTTCCAGGGCAAATTCGACGCGTCTTTCGTGCCGGATGCGGGTACGCATTTCAGCCTGTGAGAGCCCTGCCGGGAGGTCGGGCATATTGCTGCGGTTCCTCACCTGTTTGATCGCGGCATATACGGAAGCATCCGGGCCGGTGGCTTCATTCTGTGCTTCTGCGTACATGAGGAGGATATCGGCGTAGCGTAGAAGTACAAAATCATTGTCGTCGATGGTACCATAATCAGGGTCCACCAGGGTTGGGTCCAGCCATTTCTTTACGGCATAATAACCGGCGGTCCAGCTGTCTTTGCCGGGGGTAGCTATTGCCAGTGCGCCGGTAAAAGGCCATCCCTGGGCTTTAGTGTCGCCCGGGAAGAAGAAGGTAAGGCGCATGCGCGGATCCCGGTTTTCAAAGGGTTTCCCTTTAACATATACGGCGGAAGATGCAGTGTCTTTGCCATCTGCGGCTTCGTATTCATTAATCAGGTCCTGTGTACCTTGTTCCCCTTTCCAGCGTTGCAGGTTTACGGAAATTGCCACGTCCTGGTGCAGCATATTAGGGCGCTGGTATTTCACGGAGAACATAATTTCCTTACTGTTGCCCTGATCGGGTTTATAAAAATTGCCGGCATAATTAGCGAAGAGACTGAACTTGTTGGCCGTCATGATCTCTTTTGCCAGTGCGGCGGCTTCTGCATATCTTTTCTGGAAAAGCAGCACTCTTACTTTATAGCCTTGCGCTGTAGCTTTTACGGCGTGGCCATCTGCATAGCCGGCGTCTGGTAATGCGGCAATGGCGAGATCCAGGTCTGCCAGCACCTGTTTTAATACATCGGCCCGGTCGGATTTTGCACGGGTCGATTTATAATCCATCTGGAAAGGATCTTCCGTCACGATAACGGTATTGCCGTAGAGCTGTGCCAGCCAGAAGTAATTAAAAGCCCGCAGGAAATAGGCTTCTCCTTTGTATAATGTCAGTTTATCGCCGCTCAGTACTTTATCTACATTGGCCAGAAAAGAATTGGCGGCTGCGATTGCCTGGTAGCAGTTTGCATAATAGGAGTATACAAAGTCGCCGGATTGCGGGGTGATGCCGGAAGTAAGGGCATTGAGGCCGCCGCCGTAGTTATACTGGCCGTAGGAATCGTCTGTGAAATTGTCCCAGGCAAAAACGGTGTACTGGGAGGTGGCGTAACCTCCGCTGTTGCTATACAGGTAATTATACAGGCCGGTGAGCGCTTTGTCGGCATCTTCGGGCGTTTTCCAGAAGAAAGAGGATGCCAGTTTATCCGGTGGCGTTACATCCAGCAGATCTTTGTTACATCCGCTGAGCAGCATAAAGGCCGCACCTGTTATTATTAGTAGGTATTGCTGATACTTTTTCATAACTGAATCTTTTAACAGAGAAAATTAAAACTGAACCATGGCGCCGAATGTGAATGTTTTGGTTTGGGGGTAGGTAACATAGTTACCATCTCCTACACGTTCGGGATCGAGACCGGGAAATTTACTGATGGTAAATACATTTTCTGCGCTGAAAAATACCCGTAATGATTTTATGCTGGCCCTGGCAAGCGTGGCTGCCGGGAGATTATAGCCCAGTTGTACGTTCCGCAGCCTCAGGAAAGATGCATCTTTCAGGAAGTAGGTGGAAGCGTAGTTCTGTACCGGGGCGTATCCATCGGCTACATAGATCTTGGGCATGGTAGTGCTGGGATGTTCGGGCGTCCAGCGGTTACGCCAGTCGGTGGTAGGTACAGAGCCCTGGCGGAATGGTTCTATTCCCCAGCCGTTTACATAAATTTTCTGTCCCTGGGACCCGTAAAGCTGTGCGCTGATATCAAAATTTTTCCAGGAGGCGCCAATATTGAAAGCGTACTGGAAAGAAGGATATTTTCCTTTGGTATAGGTTCTGTCTTTGTCGTCGATTACGCCATCTCCATTCACATCCTTTATTTTCAGGTCGCCGGGAGTGGCGTCTACAGGTTGTTTGGGCGATTTGGCTATTTCATCTGCGCTTTGGAAAATGCCATCCCATTGATAGAGGTAGTATTCATCCAGCGGGTGTCCTTCTTCGCGGATAGTGGTACCGCTGATCTCCCGTTTACCAAATTCCTCGAGTACATTTTTGTACCGTTGAAAGTTAGCTCCTACATACCAGGTAAAGTCTTTCCCGATCCGGTCGTTGTACTGTACATTAAATTCAAATCCCTTGTTCCTTACTGCGCCGTTATTGATGATGGGAGGGTATAATCCCAGCCACAGCGGCACCTGTGAGGTTCGAAGAATGTCAAAAGTATATTTGTTGAACCAGTCGCCCGTAAAAGTGAGGCGGTTATCAAAGGCGGTCAGGTTAAGACCAAAGTCCAGCACCCGCGTTGTTTCCCAGGTAAGGGTAGGATCTATGATCTGGCTGCCGGTGAAGCCGGTGGATATGGAAGAGCCGAATGCATACGGCCTGTTGTCGAGGGTGGACTGGTAAGGATAAGTACCAATGTTCTGGTTACCCAGCTGGCCCCAGGAGGCGCGTAATTTCAGGTCGTTGATCCATTTGCTGTTTTTCAGGAAAGATGCTTCGGAAGCGCGCCATGCACCGGAAAAGGAATAGAACAATCCCCAGCGGGTATCTGATGGCAGCCTGGAAGTACCGTCGTATCTCACGCTGGCGCCAAAGAGGTATTTATCTTTGTAATCATAGTTGGCATTGCCATAGAAAGACCGGATAGCCCATTTGCCGGAGGTGCCGCCGTTTGTTTGTCCGTTTGTCGGACCGGCATCAAGCTCTCTCAGGAAGTTGGTAGGGAATTGTGTGCGGGTGGCATCCAGGGTATCTGCTTTATATTGTTCCTGCTGGTAACCGGCGAGGGCCGACAGGTTATGCTCCCCGAATTTCTTTTTGTAGGTGAACTGGCTGTAATAAACAGTGTATACATTACCGTAGTTACCAACATTGAGCCCTGGTGTGCCCACGTCAAGTAATCCGGCGGGGCTCATGTCGCTGAAATAGACAGTAGGTACTGCGGGTCTGAAATCATTGTATTTATAATTGTCATAGTTCATACCTGCACGGTTTTCCCATCTTAATCCATCTACGATGTCCACATCGAGCGACAGGTTGCCTTGGGCGTAGTAGTCGTTTGTTCTTATCCGTACATCTTCTTCCACAATAGCTACCGGGTTCTTGTTGCCCAGCTCATTGGAATAAGCTTTCTTAATCCATTTGCCATCGCTGGAAGCGGGGTAGAGGGGCGACTGGGCCAGAGCGGAAAGGAACATATCGCCGGCGCCGTTCTCAGGATACTTCCTGTCGGCATAGCGCATCTGCACATTGGTACCTATGGTAACCCTTTTATTAACGCGGGAGCTAAGGCCCAGGTCTAGTGTATATTTTTTGTAGTCGAAGCCGATCAATACGCCTGGCTGTGTGCTGATACCCAGGCCCAGGCTGTAGGTAGTATTATCCTTTCCGCCGCTCATGTTCAGATAATGGTTCTGGGTGTAAGCGGTATGAAAAATATCGTCCAGCCAGTTGTGATTGGGATACTTGACACGGTCGGTTGCATTCTGGTACAGGTCAATTTGCTGCTGGGTGTAAAGCGGCGCCAGTCCGGAGTTGGTTCTTGCTTCGTTAGACAGCTGCATGTATTCTGCCGAATTGGAAATAATGTCCGGCAGTTTGGCTGCTTTTGAGATACCGAGGTTATACCCGTATGTGAGCGAGAAGCCGGTTTTTCCTTTCTTTGTTTTCACCACAATCACGCCATTGGCGCCGCGGGAACCATAGATAGCCGCAGATGCAGCGTCTTTCAGTACGGAGATGGATTCGATGTCGTTTGGATTTAAAATGCTGAGATTTCCAGGCAAACCATCTATTATTACAAGCGGATCATTACCTGCACCACTGAAAGTGCTGATACCGCGGATGCGTAGCTGTATGTTTTCATTGCCTGGTTCCCCGGAGCCCTGGGTAACCTGTAAGCCAGGCAGCTGGCCCTGCAGGAGGGAAGTAGGGTTGGTAGCCACCCGCTTGTTAAGCTCAGCGCCGGAGATGGTGGCTACAGCACTGGTAAGCTTATGTTTTTCCTGGGAGCCGTAACCCACTACTACCACCTCGTTCAAACCGGATACATCTTCTTTCAGCACTATATTGAAAGAAGCCTGACCGGCAACGGGGATTTCCTGACGCAGGTAGCCGATGGCAGAAATCACCAGGGTTGCATTTTCCGGTACCTGAAGGGTAAACAATCCTTCGGGAGTTGTTAATGTGCCTGTGGTAGTGCCTTTCACCTGTACGGTGATGTTGGGCATCGGGTGCCCTTTTTCATCAACTACACGGCCTGAGATCTTTTTTGTTTGTATCCGCTCGCCGGCATTTTTAAATACCACCATGCTGTTGTCCAGGATGGTATAATGAAGCCCGGTTTTGTGCGCTACTTCATCCAGTACCGCTTTTACATCGGCTTTCTCCATGGTGAGGCTGATCCTGGGAGTTTTTTCTGTTTCGTTATTGCTGTAATAAAAAGTATAGCCTGTTTTTTTCTCAAGAGAGCGGAATACTTTTTCAATATCTGCGTTGACGAAAGAAACGGATATCGTGTTTTGCGAGAATCCTGCTGCAGATGCCTGGAAAAACAGCAGGAACAATACACCGGTAAATTTGAGCATTAGAAATAGTTTTCGTCCGTTATTAAGTAAGATAAACGTGGTTTGTTTCATTGCTTTTTTCATAACCTGGAAGGGGACTTATAAAATCAGTAAATGTGAATCTTGTGGAGGTCCATAGCGGATATTTCCGGCACAGCAAGCCCCTAGGGAGACCGCTCCCCAATGATGAACTTATTCTTCATAACTTTTGATTTACTTAATTGTCACGATATCATCCTGAATGGAATAATTGAATGGTTGAATATTCTGGAGCACCTCCAGTAGTTTTTCAATAGAAATATTATCTGCACGCCCGGAAAATCTCAACATAGCAAGCTGTTGATCTTCTATAATTATTTTTACGCCATACCAGCGTTCGAGTCGTTGTGAAAGTGAAAGCAGTGTTTCATTGCGGAATATCAGCTGGTTGCTCAGCCAGGCAGTTTCCAGCACATGAATGGTGTCTGCCGGTGAAATGACCGACAATGGCTGCCGTTCGATCTTTGTTGCCGCCTTACTGCCTGATGTATTGTTTTCCCTCATATGCCCGGCGTATGTTTTATGAAGCACCACCTTCTGGTTGGGCGTTACTTTCATCACCTTATGTTCCTCCGGCACTGTTACTTCTACCGCGCCTGAGATCACCGATGTTTCTTCGAAGTCTTCCTCTTTGTACGACCGTACATTAAACGTGGTACCCAATACCCGTATATCCATTTTTTGTGCATGGATAATAAAAGGCCGGTTGGGCGCCTGTTTTATATCGAAGTAAGCCTCTCCGCTCAGGTACACCTCCCTTTGGGCCTTGTCCAGTTTTTCCGGGTATCTTAAAGTGCTTCCGGCATTCAGCCATATGATGCTGCCATCTGACAGGCGGATCTTTGTTTTCATGCCGGCATCGGTGGATACTATTTTATACCGGTGGCGTTGCTGCGACAGGTAAATGAACGTAAGCCCGGCAGTTATTGCTATCATTATGAAGGCGATGGACACCTGGTATTTATAGGCGCCCGGGAACTTCCTGTGGGGGGCCTTCTCCAAAGGAGACGGCTCGCTGCTGCCCGGGGAGATAGTGCCCAGTACTTTATCCATCAGCGCATCTGTTTCTTCCTCTTCATGGGGAGGATGTGCTTTGTGAAAAGACAGCTGATCCAGCTGCCCCGTCCGGAGCCAGTCACCGGGATGTTGCAGTAAAAGTTCTTCCAGTTCGGCTTTTTCTTCCGTGGAAATCTCGCCGCTCCATTGCAGCGCCAGTAATTCCCATAATCGATTGGTCATTTACAGAAGTATGATTTCAGTTGATTCCCTAGTAAGACAACGCAGAAAGGGAAAACAATTAAGTGTGTAGAAAAAAAAATCAGGAGTAGGAATATTGGAGGGAAGTGCCCAGTGCAGCCCATATTTTTTTCAGGGCAAGGGTCATCTGTACATTCACAGTGGCTTTGGAAAGGTCAAGCAGGGTGGCTACCTGTTCATAGGTGAGGCCATCTTCCTTTACGAGGATAAAGATCTGGCGGCAGCGGGTGGGTAACGACCGGATAGCGGCGTTTATTTCCAGGAGCCGTTCTTTGCTGATCATCAGGTCCTGCGGGTTCTGGGGCGATACCTTGCTCACCTGGATCTCCCATTCATTATAATGCGTATGACGCCGTCCATTGCGTTTCAGATAATTAAGCGCCGTGTTCTTTACTGCTTTGAAAAGATAGTAGCGTACATCGTTGGGAGCCGTTGTTTGCTGTCTTTGCTGCCATATTTTGATAAATACATCTGCCACAATTTCCTCTGCCTCGGCTTCATTACCTGCAATACTACCGGCAAAATACTTCAGGGAAGGAGTGAACTCTTTCATCATTTGTTTAAATAACGAAAGATCCCCAGTTGGCCAAAAAGATGTATAGTCCGGATTTTGATTGCTCATAGTAATGACAAAACCAAGTTAACGCAACTTTTGATAGGTACCGTATGCAGTATTACCCAATTTTGATGTTATATTATCCATTCACAATGCCGGATGGCCTTCCCCCGATAAATCCGGCCACATTCTCAAAGGCTTTCCCGAAGTAAAGCTCATAGCTGTTTTTCTCCACATAGCCCAGATGCGGGGTACAGATCACGTTACGCATGTTCAGGAAATCAAACTCAGTATTGTACACCGGTTCCTCTTCATATACATCGAGGCCGGCAAACCCGGGGCGGCCGTTCCGCAGGCCTTGCAGCAGGGCGCCTTTTTCAATAAGCTCTGCCCGGGAGGTATTAATGAGCACAGATGAAGGTTTCATGAGAGCCAGGTCTGCAGCTTTTACGATGCCGGCAGTAGCCTCATTTAAACGAAGATGCAGGGAAACAACGTCTGCCTCCCGGAAGAAATCCTCTTTGGCAGCGGCTTTACTGAAGCCGTCGTTTACGGCGTTTTCCCTGGAGGCATCGCTGCCCCATACGAGTACCTTAGCTCCAAAGGCTTTGGCATACCCTGCCACCATTTTACCGATCTTCCCGTAGCCCCAGATCCCAATGGTTTTCCCGTGAACGGTACTGCCTATATTGATTTGCCATTGCCCGTTCTTCATGCCTTCAATGGCCTGTGGAATTTGACGCAGGGTATTCATGATCAGTATCCAGGTAAGCTCTGCTGGCGCTATGGGAGAGCCAATACCTTCCGCTACGGCTACATTATGCCTGGCGCAGGCGGCAAGATCCAGGTGGGAGGATACTTTGCCGGTCTGACTGATCAGCTTCAGCCTGGGTAATTGGGAGAGCAGCTCCTCATTTATCCGGGTCCTTTCCCTGGTGAGCACCAGCACTTCCACATCATTTAAAAGTGCCGCCAGCTTGACGGGGTTTTTCTCCGTATGGTGCAGTACTAAAACATCCTGTCCGGCTAGCAGTTTAAAGCAATCCAGGCTCCTGATAATATCCTGGTAATCGTCGAGGATGGCAATTTTCATATTCGCGGTTTACTTATATCCCTAAGTTACATCCTTTGGATCACTTATTCTTCAACAGCCGGTTATTGACTATCTTCTCCAGCAGCTCTTCCTTCTGGTATTTGCTGATAGGTACTTCATGGTTGCCCATGTGCAATACATTGCCTTCAATAGCGCTGATATGGTTGATATTAACGAGGTAGGATTTATGTGGTTGCAGGAATTGCCTGGCTGGAAGCATCTCCTGTACTGATTTCAGTGTGGCATGGGTGATCATTTTTTTATCTCCCGTATAAATAGCTACATAATTACCCAGGGCTTCTGCAAACAGAATATCGTTGAATATGACTTTTTCCAGCTTGCTGTCGGTTTTAATAAAACAGTAGGGTTGTTCTTTGCCGGCCTGCCGGGACGAAAAATAATCGAATGCTTTATTGGAGGCTTTAAGGAAGCGGTCGAATGAAATGGGTTTGATAAGATAGTCCAGTACATCCAGCTCAAAGCCCTGTATGGCGTATTGTTCGTACGCGGTGGTGAAGATCACCTTTGGCGGATTGGGATAGCTTTTCAGGAACTCGATGCCGGTGATGTAAGGCATTTCAATATCGAGGAACAACAGGTCTACCGGTTGTTGTTTCAGCAGGGTATTGAGCTGTATGGCATCTTCACAAACAGCGGTTACATGAAGAAAGGGCGTTTTTTCCGCATAGCGCTGTAAGCCTTCTGCTGCCAGTGGCTCGTCGTCGGTAATAATGCAGCGTATCGTTAATTGATCCATTATCAGGTAGCCAGTTTTAATTCCGCCAGGAAGCTGTTCTCTTTCACCTGGGCGGTAAATGAATGTTTGCCGGGATACAGCAGTTCCAGTCTTCTTTTCAGGTTATCCAATCCTATGCCTCCCTTTGCCTCGAAGCTGAGCTTATCCGGTATTGAGTTTTCCACGCGGAAGGATATTTCATCATCCTGTTTTTTCATGCAGATGTGAATATTAAAATCGCCTCCCGCATATTTAAAGGCATTTTCCACCAGCGGCAGGAACAGCAGCGGGTATACCTGTTCATTATGCAGGGCCTCATCAAAATGTACATCCAGCTGCAGGCGCCGCGACGACCTGACCTTTTGCAGTTCAATAAAATTCTGCAGGTATTGTATTTCATTCACCACGCTCACCATTTGCTGCTGATCGTACAGCTGGTAACGCAGCAGCTCCGAAAAGCGCTCCACTGTTTTCTTTGCCGCCTCCACGTCTATATCCATCTGGAAATATATGGTGTTTAGCGCATTAAATAAAAAGTGGGGATGATATTGCGCCCGCAGGAATTTAAGCTCGGTTTGCAGCTGATCGTTGGTGATTTTCTCCAGCTGCAAACGGTTATTGATATATGCCTGTAAGAAAGCATTGCTCCTGCGGACGCCATAGTATATAAAACAATACAATAAAGGGATCACGTTGATATCTACCAGGTCGAACAACTGGAGGCCATCGTCGGTTAAAACAACCATCGGCGTGAGAACCATGTTTTGTACCAGTTGATTGACAATAAAAACATACAGCAGTTCTTTCAGGATGATCTTATAGGAAAAACCGGCTTCATTTTTTTTATCAAAATACCGGAACAACCAGTTGAAGATCCCGATCAGCAGGTAGCCCATCAGCGCCGCTGTGGCCATTTCAATGCCGTTCAGCGACAGCGGCCGGTACCAGAATTTCATTTCTGTAATACTGTCTGTTAACAGGCGGATGGTAAAGTATACCAGCAGGCCGTATAACGGTGGGAAGAAATATTTCCAGAATATTTTCATAATTGCTGATTCACTATGCTGCCGGTATTAGTTCCTCTTCTTTTATACCGCGGCTTTTTTCCTTCTTTGCCGCGGGCTTCATTCCAAACAGGAAACGCATCATGGCAAAGGGCTTTATAAACAAATGGAAGATGAATATACTGATTAAAAAAGTAACGATCACGGTAAAGGCGTATTTTAGTCCCACGCCATCCGGCACGTTTACAAGATAGTAAGTAAGGATCACAATTACCGTTTGATGCAGGATATAGAACGGGTATACCGCCTGGTTGGCATATGCCAGGATGGGCCGGGGTTTGTTCAGGTATTTTTTTGCATAGCCTACAATAGCGAGTACCCACATCCATGCAGTAATACCGCCTAAGGCCATATATAGGTAGGTGGAGGGCATGTATCTGAAATTATCGTTGAAGATCCAGGGCTCCAGTTTATTCCAGCGCAGGTAGTTGATGATAAGAAGCCCGGTGAATGCAATGGTGAGTGAAAGCCGTCGGTTCCGTTCCAGGCTGTCCATGAACAGCGGGTTGGCGATGCAGATAAATCCTGCCAGCACATAGAACAGCCAGTAGCAAAAGTAGCCGTAGTCGTGCACCAGGTCGCCTGTCTGCCGGAACCATACCAGCATAAAAGTATGTACCAGTGTGCCGGGGATGATAAGCAGGTAGATGTATTGTTTGTTGCCGATCCAGCTGAGCTTTTGCAGCAGTTTTTTCCCCTTGCCGGAGATCAGCCATACAAAGAAAGGCGCAAAAAGGATATCATACACCAGCAGGTAGGCGATAAACCAGAGGTGGTGCCAGCTCATATTACCATGGGGATATACACCGGTGGTAAACATATGGGTGTAGAAATCGGCATAGTTGCCTTTGAAGCCCTGGGTGAGGCGCTCCATGTACACCTGTGGGGGTACTATAATGAGTATGCCCACCAGCAGGGGAACAAACAGCCGCCTGAAACGGAGACCAATAAACCCGCCGCCGGTGTTCCGCTGCAGCATAAAATAGCTTACCGTTCCGGAGATAAAGAACAGCAGCGGCATACGGAAGCGGTGGAGGAAATCGTTCATTTCCAGCAGGGCATTGCTGGTTTCTTTGTTTTTTATATGCCATCCCCATTCGGGTATATATGGCATGGCGGAATGAAAGAACAGCACGCCTATGATGGCGATGATGCGAAGCCAGTCTAAATATACCTGCCGGGAAGATGATGTTGGTTGCATAACTAAATGTTTTATGCAAACCTATCTTCCCGGCTGTTTTTAAGAAAACATATTTGACGTGTGGACAGTTTTTGGTGTTGAAAAGATGACAGAAGGATTATAACTTTACTGGTATGCCCATAAAACCAATCGTCAGTCAATCGTATCGTCTTGAGAAATTCCCTGTTAAAGGTGGATGGACCTTTGCGCGTATTCCCGAAATAACTCCTGATAAAGTGAAGGCCTTTGGCCTGGTGAAGGTGAAAGGGTCTATAGATGATTTCGAAATCAGGAAATGCCACCTGATGCCGCTGGGCAATAACGTATTGTTCCTCCCTGTAAAAGCGGAGATCCGGAAAAAGATAAAGAAGAAAGCAGGTGATTGGGTAAAGATCATTTTGTTCCGGGATGATGATCCGCTGGAGATACCGGAAGAACTGAAGGTCTGCCTGGAAGATGAACCAGGCGCAAACCGTTTCTTCCACTCTCTTTCTGAAACGGAGCAGCGGTATTATATCAACTGGATCTTCAGCGCCAAAAGAGAAGAAACAAAAGTAAGCCGTATGACCAGATCCGTCATCCGGCTGTCAAGAGGATTGAAGTTATACCAGCGGGAAGAGGAGTGAACAGGGTTTATTCCAGGGCGCCTATGGTAACCGCGATGACCAGCAAAAAAGCAATCAGTAGTTTAAGAAGCTTTTTCATATTTGTTGTTTTGACAGTTCAAAATCAGTACGGCATACAAAGGAGGAACTGTAAGAAAACGAATTGGTTAAAGTATCTTTGATCACCGGCATACCAGCATGCAACCGGCTATTTTTTTATGAGTATCATCCTGTCGCCAGGCAATTATTTTGGAAAAGAACAACAGGTTGGGGAGAATGCCTCTTTCCGGCTGAACATTACGGCATACCAGCCGGATGTACAGATCGGTATGCACCATCATGAAAACGCATATCTCAGTTTGCTGATCCGCGGCAGTTATGAAGAGGTGAGCCGGAAAACAGACAGCGCTGTTATTCCCGGCGAAGTGCTTTTCCGTCCTGCCGGATACAGTCATGCCAATCATTTCCAGCCTTCCGGCGGCCGGTGCCTGAATATAGAGTTTAAGCCAAACGGTTTGCAGGAGCTGGGGCTGGAGCATTTGCTGCCACAAACGGCAGCGATCTATAAAACGGGCACATTCGATTACCTGTACCGGTTGTTGTATGCATTTGTGCAGGACCCGGGCAGCACTCTCCCCGAGGAACATATTATCAGCTGGCTGTTGGAATATGCAGATGGAAAACTGCCTGAGCGTTTGCCCTGGCTGCCAAAAGTAAAGGACATCCTGGAAAATGAATTTGATACCCATCATACTATCCGCTCGCTGGCCGCGCGGGTGTTTGTACATCCCATTTACCTGGCCCGGGCCTTTAAGGAAAGAGAAGGTATCACGCCTGGTGAATACCAGTTAAAGATGCGGGTAAGAAAAGCCATGACGCTGCTTTTTACCACGCAGTTACCGGTAACGGATATTGCTTTTTCCGCCGGCTTTTCGGATGCTTCCCACCTGGTAAAGTGTTTCCGGTTATTTTATAGCGCCACTCCACATAAATTCAGGACCCTGCTAAAAAGTTAATCCGGTACTATTTTTTTGATGCCGCCGGCTGTTACTTTGTATAAAAAAGTATGCGCCGTTTGATCGTTCTTCTATATTTATTAATACCGGCTTTGTTACCCGCCCAGCGGAAGCTCGATTACCGGCTGCAGGTAACTGCCAACCCCGCAAAGCAATCTTTTTTTGTGCAGGGTGGATTTACTTTTGACACGGAAGCCGCTGCGGCCGATTCAGTAGATATCGTGATCAGCAAGGGCGCAGGCCCGGCCACGCTGAAGCTGGAAAGCATTGCAGCCCTCATGGATACCATTCATAAATCAACCGGTGATATCATCTACCGCTGGCATTTCCGTTCTTCGCTGCCGGCAGGAACCTCTTTACACTTCACCTGTGCCTACGAGCGGGGAGGAGAACCCGCCTTCCAGTTTTATCTGGACAGCAGCTTCTGCATGGCAGGCGGCTACGGTGCTGCATGGTACCCGCAGATGACCGATGGCGCAGGCAATCATACCCGTGGCACCGGCGTCATTACCGTTACCACACCTGCCGGCCTGATGCCGGTAATGGCTTCCAGTACCGTTACCGTGGCGGATAGTACTTATACTTTTCATTATGCACAGCCGGATATCTTTTCACTTTATATAGGCCGGTACACAAGGCAGGCGTATAAGGGGCAGCGGCCTTTTTATACCTACAGCCTGAGCAAGGGTGTGGATGGCAACGACCTTAGCCGGAAATCTGCTGCCGTGCTGGATTACCTGTCGTCCCAATTCGGACCGCTGGACATTCCCAACTTCTCCATCATTGAATATCCCGATTATGTGGCAGACATAACCGGTATTGGCGGCGCCAGCATCTTAGGAGGTGTGGCCATGCCTACCGGAGCACTGCGCCGGTTTAATTACGCGCTCTTTGGTCATGAAATAGGCCATCAGTGGTGGGGCAACAAAGTATTGGCGGCCGGTAGTAAGGGAGAGTCCATGCTTTCGGAAGGACTGGCACAATACGGCTCATTACAGGTAGTGAGCCATTTCGACAGCGCCCATGCCATGGCGTACCGGAGAACGGGTTACCCTGGTTATATCAGCGACCAGTGCGGACTGGGTTATCTCAAAAATATAGCTGCAGGCAATGATGAGCCATTGGTGGCGCTTACCGGCAGCAATGGGCATACTATTGGCGACAGCAAGGGCTTTCTCGCCCTGGAGCTGCTGTCCGGCATCGTGGGCAAACAGGCTTTTCATAAAGCCCTGCGGACTATCGGCGATAAATACAGCAGTAATGGCGTTACCTGGGAAAATTTCCAGGCAGAAGTGGAGAAGGCGCATGGCAGCAGTTTGCAGTGGTTTTACCGGCAGTGGTTTGAACGCACAGGCGCCCCTTCCTGGCAAAGCAGCTGGCAACAGCAGCAGGATAAGCTGCAGCTCAGCATTACGCAAAAAGACAGTATATACCAGCTTCCGCTGGAAGTGCTGATCACATATAGCAACGGGGCAACAACACTGCAACGTATCAATATCAATAACCGCAGCAACCACCTGGCGCTGCCGGTGAAGGGAACGGTAACAAACGTGCAGATAGATCCTTATTTTAAAGTGCTTCACTGGGATGAAGCGCTTACTCCAGAGGCGCTTGCCCAGGCCAAAGTGGTGCGGGTGCTCAACCTGCGCAGGCAGCAAAAAAATGATGAAGCGATGAAGCTGGCGCAGTCGTACCTGGACGAAGGGTTCCCGGACGATCACTACGGGGTGGAATATACGTTGTTGTACCAGATGGGCCGAATTGCCGCGATGCAGCATAAAGACAAAGATGCCCTGGCCTACTATCAGCGCGCTTTGCAATGTGTATCGCGTGCGCCGGACCTGCTGGCCTATACTTACTACCGGATTGCACAGCTGGCCGCTGCCCAGCATGATGATGCACTGATGCGGTGGGCGGCAGTCAATGCACTGAAAGCCGATGCGGCAGCAGATAAATCAGATGGTATGGAGGCAAAAGTAGCGGCGTTTTTACCGGCTGTAGTGGCGAAGACCCCGTAACCGGCGTTATAAAAACCGCTGCCGGATCAATTCCATAAATGCGGGCCTGAACTTTTCACTCAGCGGGATCCGTTTGCCGGCAACGAACAGGTGATTGTCCTGGATCTTATCAATATGCGTGGTATTTACAATATAGGAGTTGTGTACCCTGATAAAAGGCGCCGACAGCTGTTCCGCAATATCTTTCAGGCGTTTGTATACCAGTATGGCTTCCCGCACAGTTACCACCCGCACATATTCTTTCTCTCCTTCAAAGTACAGCAGCTCGGAGAGTTTCACCTGTTGCAGGGTTTTACCGGTTTTTATAAAATAATAACCGGGAGATGATTCCGGAACAGCTGCATCCTGAATACGGGAAGGCATAAACGCCGTTTCTATTTTCTGGCGGGCCGCCAGGAAACGTTTGAGTGTAATGGGTTTGAGCAGATAGTCGACCGTTTGGAAGTTATAACTGGCGGCAGCGTATTCCGTATATGCGGTGGTGAACACAATTTTTGTTTCCGGAGGCAGCAGGGCAGCCAGCTCCATGCCATCGAGCCGGGGCATATTGATGTCGAGGAAAACCAGGTCGGCCCTGTTGCTTTTAAGGAAGTTCAGCGCTTCCAGCGCGTCGTAGCATTTAGCCAGCAGTTGCCAGTCCGTTGTTTGCTGAATATGCAGTTCCAGCAGGTTTACAGCATTGGGCTCATCATCAACAATGATACATTTCAGGCTCATAACGGAACGGATAATAATGCGGTGAAATAATTACCGGACTTGCCGGTTTGCAGCGTGAAGTTGCCGCCATACAGCAGGGTAAGGCGTTTCCGGAGATTATCGATCCCTGATCCGCCGGGATGGTTATGTACAGGTTGCCCCGGTAAACTGTTCCTTGTAGTGAAAAGCAGGGCGTTGTCCTGTTTTACCAGCGAAATATCAATATGGTTCTGCATACTTGTTTTATCGATCCCGTGTTTGAAAATGTTTTCTACAAAGGTCATGAGCAGCATGGGCGGAATCGTGCATCCGCCGGGCACTTCACTGGTAAATTGGAGATCGATGCCATGCCGGATCCGGATGCGCTCCAGTGCAATATAATTCTCCAGGAACTTTATTTCCGTGGAGATGTCTACCTGGTCTTTAGGGCTTTCATCTACAAAGTACCGCATAATATCCGACAGCCGTTCTATCAGGGCCGCAGTACGGGGGGCTTCCAGGTAGGCTTCGTAATAGATATTGTTCAGCGTATTAAAGAGAAAATGTGGTTGTACCTGTGACTTAAGAAGATTGAGCTCAGTTCTTGTATTCTGTAACACCAGTGCGGCCGCCTGCGCCTTCAGCTCAAAATAAACGATGGCCATTCTCATTATAAAGCTCATCAGGAACAGCAGGGGAATGCCGGTGAGGTAACGGAGCATAATAGCGGTGGTGAGAGGTTCCGGGTGCGTGGTGAACCAGGTGTTGTAGATCCAGGTGAGCAGGATGCCCCTTATTGATCCTGCCGCCAGCAGGAATAATGGCACCGTAATAACGTAGACCCATATACGCTTTTTCAGGTAGTACCGCGGATACAGCCAGCTGATATTGCCGTAAATGACCAGGGCATAAAAGAGGATGTTGAGCAATGAAAAAACGGCGGCCTGCCAGAAGCCATCTTCCGGCAGCATGGTAAAGAACATCATTAAAAAAACAGCCACCCAGAGCACCCATTGTACCTTGACGGCTGCCGGCATACGGCTAATTAATTGCATGGCCCAATTTACGAAGGTTTTGCACTCGTTTGCAGTGATCGTATTATTATTCAACAGTTACCGGCAAAGGCTCAACCACCGGGCCGGTAGTTTCAACGGCTGCCCGGTTTCATTTTTTTTCAGGAGAAACAGGCAGGTTATTAAAAAGAAAGGGAAGGTGATTGAAATCATTTTCAGAACAGCAGGGAAACAGGAAATCTTTGCTGATCCGATCACTTTAAATCACCTTTTCAATATGCAACCCAAGCGCTACCTGACCCTTGCTGTACTGTTAATGACCATGCTGCCCGCTTTTGCGCAAACCGATACCATTGATCAGCAACATCTCCGGCTGAATACTGCTTTCCTGAAACCCGGGGTAAAGCAATACCTGGTATATTTTCAGCTGCCCTCCCGCAGTAACTGGCTTGACCTGAGCCTGTGGGTGCGGGAAATAGAGAAAACCAATCATGATAATGCGCCCGTGTTCCGTATCACCCAGCATTGGTATGGGAGTGATACCGTCCGTTATCTCAAAAGCTACTCCTATAACAGCGTGGCCGATTTCTCACCGTTGTACCACGCTGAAACAAGAGGTGGGGAGCAGAAAGCTTACCGCTGGGCTGCTGATGGGATCAGCGGCGATTCTGCCGCCCTGAACAATAAAGCAGCGGATTTTAAACTGGTTTTTGACAAGCCTAATTATAACTGGAACCTCGATATCGAAACCTTTGAGATGTTGCCTTTGAAGGCCGGGAAAACCTTTGTGATCCGGTTTTATGACGCGGGATTGGAGCCGCCGGCATATGTAACGTATAAAGTAACCGGCAGTGAAACGCTGCAAACTTTAAACCACCAGGAGGTAGACTGCTGGAAACTGTTCACCGAAGGAGACTCGCCGCGGGGGCACTATACGCAAACCTTCTGGATCAGTAAAACAGGTCATGAGCTATTGAAGGAAGAAGATTTTTTCGGAGGCTATTACCGGTACAAGGTAAAGCTGCCGGGACTGGCGCCGCACCTGGAGCCGCGGTTTACAAAATTATAAATGTTGCATGGTTTGCGCCCCGGTATCCCCGGGGCGTTTTTTATCTCCCCGAAACAAACAACTGATAATGCTGTTTGTTGTAACTTCCATGATCTGTGTAAAAGTTCTTTACATGGAAAGTTTGTCATAAAAGCAACGGTCATGGATATTCAACAATTTGAAGATAGTGGGTTGGCGCAGTATGCCTATGCCATTTACAGTGAAAAGGCCCGTGAGATCATCGTGATAGATCCGGCCCGTGATATCAGGCCCTACCTGGAATATGCAAAAGGACTGAATGCAAAGATCTCCGGTATTATTGAAACCCATCCGCATGCGGATTTTGTGAGCGGCCACCTGGAGCTGCACCGGGTTACAGGCGCCACTGTGTATTGTTCAAAACGTACCGGCGCCGCTTACCCGCATGTAGCTTTTGATGAGGGAATGCGGATGATGCTGGGGGATATTGTGCTCAAAGCATTGAATACGCCGGGTCATTCACCGGATAGCATCAGCGTGGTGTTGATACACGGAGGGGAGCCACGGGCGGTGTTTACAGGCGATACATTATTTGTGGGCGACTGTGGCCGCCCCGACTTAAGGGAGCATACCGGCAACATGACGGCGCATCGTAACGAGCTGGCAAAACAAATGTATCATTCCCTGCGCGAAAAGCTGATGGTGCTGGAAGATGATGTGCTGGTATATCCCGGGCATGGCGCCGGAACTTTATGCGGTAAATCGCTCGGCGATGCCGACAGCAGTACTATCGGGTTGGAGAAAGTAAGCAACTGGAGCCTGCAACCGCTCAGTGAAACGGAGTTCGTGACAGCTTTGCTGGCCCGGCAACCTTTCATTCCCAAATACTTCCCTTACGATGTGGGTGTAAACCGCGAAGGAGCGCCGGACCTGCAGCCATCGCTGGATAAGGTGAAGATAGCAGCGGAAATAACAGAAGAAAATATTATTATCATAGACACCCGGCCCCAATCCCTTTTTAAACAAGGTCATTTGCCCCATGCCATTAACCTGCAGAATGGCGACAAATTTGAAACCTGGCTGGGAAGTATCGTTGCGCCCGGAGAGCTATACTTCCTGCTGGCGGGGAACGAAGCGGCATTAGAGGAGGTGATCCGGAAGACAGCCAAGATAGGTTATGAGCCATTTATCAAAGCAGCGGCTGTTTACGCCGGGGGCAAGGCAACGATGACACCATTGCCGCTGGCAGATTTCAGGGAGCACCCGGAACATTATACAATTGTGGATGTCAGGATGATATCTGAAGTGAACGATGAAAAGATATTTAATGATGCGATCGCTATTCCGCTGGACCAGCTACGGGAACGGGTATCCGAAATTCCGGAGGATAAGCCCATAGTGGTGCATTGCGCCGGCGGCTACAGGAGCGCAGCGGGCAGCAGCATTGTGGCCGGTGCATTGGAGGATAAAGTGCCTGTATATGACCTGGGAGAAGCTGTAAAGGAATTTGTGCAATAGTTGTCGTAATAGCCCCTTAATTTGCCTTGTTCACCCCCCGTGATTACGGGTTGATGATAGTACATTTACATAACAGGTATTTCAATGGAGCAGGCCGCTGTGCCTTGTTTCACCGTAGTATGAAATTATTTTTCACCAGAAAAACCAGTTATTATGTTTGGGAACACAAAAGCATTCAGCAGTTTCTCAGTAAATGATCTGCAGCAGGCAAAGCAATTTTACCAGCAAACATTGGGAATAGAAACAGAAGCCGGCGAAAAGGAACCGGTGCTTACTTTAAAGATCGCGGGCGAGCCATCGGTGATGATCTACGAAAAGCCTGATCATACCCCTGCCACGTTTACTGTGCTGAACTTCCCGGTAAGCAACGTGGAAGAAGCGGTAGACAAGCTCACCGCAAAAGGCGTACAATTCCAGCATTACGAAGGTGAGCTTAAAACAGATGAGAAAGGTATTTTCCGCGGAGGAGGGCCCGTAATTGCATGGTTTGCCGATCCTGCAGGCAATATCCTTTCCGTGATAGAACAACGGTAACAGGTTGTTAACGGAATAGCCATTTGTTTTCCCTACTTTTGCCGCTCAAATAAGGAAGATTTATGGCTACAAAAATTACAGTAAACAACAATGGCTCACTGAGAATAGAAGGTGAATTTGAGATCGTGGATAAGAACGGGAACAAATACGACCTGGGCGGCCGGGAAGCAGTAGGGATCTGCCGTTGCGGGCTTTCTGCCAACAAACCGTTTTGCGATGGCTCCCATAAAGGTCACTTTGAGCACGATGCGGTAGCATTTGCGCTCCCTCCGAAGAAATAGTAAAATCAGCGCAGTTTTTAAAGGCTTCATGCAGGTATTTGCATGAAGCCTTTTTATATCTGATATGGTCGAAATAATCAAAATTGCATCTGTTTTTGGAAAATAATTCGCTGCATTTTTGTGCTACAATTTGTAACAACATATGGAAGTAAGATTTTTTCAGGTAGATGCTTTTACCAGGCAGCCATTTAAGGGAAACCAGGCAGGCGTGTGCCTCCTGGAGCAAATGCCCGGTGATGAGGTATTGAAATCCATTGCCGCAGAAAACAACCTGGCAGAAACGGCATTCCTGCTGCCGGTAGAAAATGGTTACCACCTGCGCTGGTTTTCACCAAAAGTAGAAATGAAACTCTGCGGGCATGCTACACTGGCCAGTGCGCATGTGTTATGGGAAACCGGGCTTGTTGCGCCGGATGCTACTATTTCCTTTACCACGCTGAGCGGCGTGTTAACCGCCAGCCGGGAGAACGGGTGGATCACGCTCAATTTCCCGGCGCGTAACTGTGACCGGGTGGCATTGCCGGACGACCTGCGCAGGCTGTTTGCCGACGCCATTGATGTAGCATTCAGCGTGGACCGCTATATCATAGAGCTGCCAACAGGCGCCGCGGTGGCTGATTTTGTGCCCGACAGGAACATCCTGGCGCCTTACCTGGTGGTGCTTACAGGGAAAGGCAGCGCAGAAGGACCGTATGATTTTATTTCCCGCTATTTTGCCACACCGGTAGGCGTTGATGAAGACCCGGTAACAGGTTCCGCGCATTGCAGTTTAGCTACTTATTGGGCGGCAAGATTACATAAAAATGAATTCCTTGCTTACCAGGCATCGCCACGGGGCGGAGAGTTGAAAGTGATACTGGAAGGAGATCGCGTACTGTTGAAAGGAGAGGCCGTGACGGTAATAGAAGGCCGGTTCCATTTTTAACGGAACAGGGATGCGCCCCAGTAACCCAAGGCCAGCCACAGCAGGCCCTTTATAAGGAAGAAAAGAAAACCCCAGAAGCCGAGCTTTTTTATCCATTTAAGGATCTTTGCTTTCCTGTTGTTTTCTGGTGTCATAGCATCACAAAATTAAAGGTTTTTTTGTTGAGATAAATGTATCTTAACAGGGTTGATATTTTCATCAGGTGAAGTCATTACGTATAACCGTTCACGTATTAACCCTATGATTTTCAGAGAAGCCACTATAAGCGATATTCCCGGTTTACAGCGTGTCCGTGCGGCTGTGAAAGAAAACATGCTGAATAACCCCGGGCTGGTTACCACGGCTGACTATGTGCAATATCTTACCAGCGCCGGTAAAGGATGGTTGTGTGAATCGGCCGGGCTCATCGTGGGATTCGCTATTGTGGATACCGCCACACATAATATCTGGGCTTTGTTTGTAGATCCGCATACGGAGGCACGGGGAATTGGCAGGGAGTTGCAGCGACTTATGCTCAACTGGTATTTTGATACTTACCCTGGGCCGCTCTGGCTTGGCACTGCACCGGGAACCCGGGCGGAACATTTTTACACCCGCAGCGGCTGGAAGAATGAAGGCTTGATGAAGAACGGGGAATTAAGATTTGAAATGGACCGCGATACCTGGTTATCATTACGGAATACCCGTACCTGATTGGATAAATGATTTAATACGTACTTTTGCGCTCTTTTAGCAATCATTTAGAGAGATGCGTGTAGCAGTACCGAATAACAAATTACTGATATCCCTGTTCCTGGGTCTTTGTGGCAGCGCCTCTGCGCAACAGGCAGACTCCTTGCTTACCACCCGCCACCTGGATGAAGTGATTGTGCAGGAGAACAGGCTGGCAGCGCCTGTAAAGGCGGTGAACCGGAATATTACCATTATTACCCGCCGGCAGATAGAAGCCTTGCCGGTAACGTCTATAACGGAAGTATTGGCTTACGTACCGGGGCTGGATGTAAGGCAGCGGGGCCCAGGCGGTATCCAGGCGGATATTGGCATCGACGGGGGCACTTTTGACCAGACCCTGGTGCTGCTGAACGGTGTAAAGATCACTGACCCGCAAACGGGCCATAATATTATGAACCTGCCTGTTTCCCTGGCAGATGTAGACCATATAGAGGTGCTGAGGGGCGCTGCTGCCCGTATTTACGGGATCAATGCACTGAATGGCGCCATTAATATCGTAACCCGTAAAGCCACCCAAAGCGGGGTTAGCATCAGCGGCAGCGGAGGCAGCAGTTTTAAAAAGAATGAAAAGGATAATTTATACGGTGCATACAGTCTTGGCGCCACCGGCGCGCTGGTAAAGAACGGCATCAGCCAGTCGCTTTCCGCCAGCCGTAACCAGGGCAATGGTTACCGCTATAACACGGCCTACGATAACTACCGCGCATTTTACCAGGCTGCCTTTAACCGCGATACCCTGCACCAATACAATGTGATGGCCGGATTTGTAAATAACGGGTATGGCGCCAATGGTTTTTATGCCGCTCCCGGCGACCTGAATTCAGAGGAAACCGTGAAAACCCTTTTCGCCGCTGTGAGCAATACCTCCCGTATCAGTCCCAACTGGGTGATGACGCCACGGGTAAGCTACCGCTACACCAAAGATGATTACATCTACATAAAACCCGATAAATTCAGGAATCTTCATAACACCCATGTATTCGATGCAGAACTGAATAACACATTTACCACTGCCATCGGCACCTTTGGCGCCGGCCTGGAAGGGCGTTACGAGCATATTAAAAGCTCTAACCTCGGTAACCACGACCGTGCCAACCTGGGCCTGTTCGGGGAGTATAAATCAGTGGCCGACCGCCGGTTCAGCTTTACCGTGGGAGGGTATCTTAATTATAACACGGTATACGGCTGGCAGTTCTTTCCCGGTGCAGATATAGGTTTTAACGTTACGCCCAACATAAAGCTCTTTGCCAATGCAGGTACCGCCCAGCGTTTGCCTACTTACACAGATCTTTACTATAAAGGCGGTGGTATTACCGGCAACGAAAACCTGGGGCCGGAGAAAGCATCTTTTGCAGAAGCGGGCATACGGAAGTTCAGCGGTAAGTTTTCTTTCTCCGGGTCGGTGTTCTACCGGCAGGTGAGCAATTTTATTGACTTCGTGAAAGATACTGCCGGCGGTGTAGATCCGGCAAAAGTTCCCTGGCAGCCGCAGAATTTCCAGCGTGCGGATATGACCGGTTTCTCGCTTAACAGCGGCTACAACACTATTTTCAGCGAAGGATCGCTGGTTAACAGCTTTGGTGTGAACGCCGGCTACAATTATCTTTCTCCCTCATTTAAAGGCGATGCGATCACCACGAAAATTTCGAGATATGTGATTGAAAGCCTGCGGCACCAGTTCACTGCCAATGTGCGTACCGATATTGCAAGCCACTTCAGCGTTTCCGCCGCGGCGCGTTATTGCATGCGCGTTAATTACAAAGACTATACCCTGTTAGACGCCCGTATTGCGTATAGGCAACCCCGTTACCAGGTGTATGCAGATGCTACCAACCTGCTGGATGTAACCTATGTAGAAGCTGGCGCTGTGCCCATGCCCGGCCGCTGGATCACAGTAGGTGGCAAGGTGAGCTTTTAACAGCAACTTATAAAAAAGTAAAAGCAGCGGACAAATTTGTCCGCTGCTTTTTTATTACAAACCACCAATTGCCAACCGTTATAAACCGCCGGTAGAGAGGATGCCAGCGCTTACAACCCCTTTGCTGTCTGCACGTATAAATACTGTGTATATTTTCCCTGCTTCAAGATTGATATTAGTTAACCTCTGCTGGTCAATAACAATGGGCGCCGCATTTTCTCCTGCGCTTACAACCAATGAAACCGTACCCGCGTTCAGGTTAGTGAAGGGCGCGCTTTCGTAAGCGGATCCCTGGAGGTTGCTGCCACCGGCGCTTCCATAGGGAATAGCGGTGAACAGGCTGCTTTCCACATTGTTTTGTTTCAGTTTTACGTTTACTCCCCCGATACCCTGCGCCAGGTGCACAAACCGGAACTTGGCCTTTCCTGGAGGCGGGGCTGAAAGATCGTCATAAAAAAGGATCAGGGTGTCTTTGCCTGTATTGGCTTTAGTGGATGCGGCAAATACAGTATGGTAGTATCCGGTAATAGGACCGTTAGGACCGCCTGTTGCTGAATAGACAGCGCTGCTGCCAAACTGCCTGGAAGCTTTGTAGGCAGTGCCGCTTCCTTCCGTAAAGTTGATCTGCACATTCCCGAAAGTAGTGGGTACATAGGGGGATGCGGCGCCTGGCAGCACGGCATCGGTGGTTACTTTTTGTGTAAATGTCCAGAACTGGATGCCGGTGGCGGGAATGCGGGCATTTACAAAACGGATATTGGCGGAGAGCGGAGGGCGGTCACCGGCGTTTACATCCAGGTAATCCGTTTTGTTGCAGGCGCTGAAAGCCAGTATAGCAAAGCTACCCAGGAAGAAGAAGTGATTATTTTTCATGATGATCTTTTTAATGGATTAGAAACGGGCGTATAACCTTACAAATGGCTGGATGCCTGCACTGCCGTTCTGGATACCTACTACAGACGGGTTACGCAGTCCTGCAATGGCTTTGTCGGTATAGTCGCCCAGTACATTGAACGCATTATTTACACCGGCCGTTACCTGTACGGCTTTGCTGATGCGGTACCCTACGGAGAAGTCGGTAACCCAGATGGGCTTCAGTTCCTGGAAGTAGTAGTCGGGCCGCGGGAAATTAGCATTGAGCGCAGAGGCGGTGGTAACAGCGCCAAAATAAATGGTACGTGCCAGGAAGGTGAACCGGGGCGTACCCAGTATAGCCTGCAACGTTATTTTCTGTTGTGGTATATTGGTAGTTACCCTTGCTTTTTCCGATTCGCTGAAGATGACATATTTATATTGTTCCAGTCCTTTGGGGGTATTTACAGATGTTACCTCATTCTTTACAAAGTTGCCGCCAGCCAACAGCTGCAGACTGTTACGTTGCAGGGGGATTTTATAGCTGCCGGTAAATTCAATTCCCTGCGTGCGGGTGCTGAATGCGTTGTAAAAGAACTTTGCCTGGGTGGTGCCGGTTTGCAGCAGCAATGCCCTTACATCTGCCGGCAGGTTTTGATCGGTAGCGGAGAAGTTACCGGTATTGCCTACACGATTTTTAATATCTATAAGATAGGCATCAACGCTCAGTTCCACGTTTCGTGCCGGTTGGGAAGTAATGCCGGCGGTGTAGCCGGTACTTTTCTCCGGTGTAAGGGAAGGAATGCCAAGCGCCCTGGTAGCGGCATTTTTATTGGAAGCGGTTACCTGGTCAACGGCGCGGCCCTGCTGGAAGCTGGTGGAGGTTTCCGTGTAATAGAACTGTGCAAGATCGGGGGCGCGGAAGCCGGTATTGGCGGAACCCCGTATACCGAGCCATGGGGCGAAGCTGTAGCGGGTAGCTATTTTACCGGTAGTAACGTTGCCAAAGTCGGAGAAGTTTTCCGCGCGGATAGCGGCGGACAGCAGCCATTTTTCGGTAACATTAAGCTCCACATCGGCATAGCCGGCTACAATAGCGCGACTTACATTCACTTCATTTGAAGGGCGGAACCCGGCGTGGATCTGTGATCCGGGAGAAAGCCCATTCAACGCCAGCAGGCCGCCGTCGGCCAGGTAAGGCACGCCGTTCACAGAAGTATCCACTGTATAAACAGGGCGGAGATCTGCTTTGCTGTAGGAGGCTTCTTCTCCGGCAATGATCTGGTAGGTTTCTGTGCGGTACTGCGCACCAAACGCGATGTTAAGGCCATGCAGCACGGTGGGGAAGTAACGGCTGATATCTAGGCTGGCGGTATTCTGGGAAGCGTTGTATTTGCCGGCATCGAAAGTAGTAGGGCTTTTGAGGCCCAGGCTGGCATTGAGTGAATTGCTGATCACGTTGCCAAAATCATTTTTGCCGTATACATTGGAAATATCGAGCTTCCATTCACCGGCCCGGGCTTTGAGGCCAATGGCAATGGATTTGTCGGTGATGCTGTTGTCCATGTTTGGCAGGAAACCATCGGGGTAAAGACCGGTATTGTTGCGCTCCGTCCATCCCGGCAGGCGGTATACCGCGGTAAACTGGGAGTTGCGGTGACTGATACCGCCGAATGCATACACTTCAGCATGGTCACTAACGGGAATGGCTGTATTAAAAAACAGCAATGCATCTTTAGCTTTGTTGGAACCTCCGCCGCGCTGGTCAAAAAAATGGCGGTCGATGCCCCTGCTGGCGAGGATAGCGTCATCTATTTCTTTGGTATAGATGTTATCATAACCGCGGGTGTTGGCGCCACCTCCATAGATGGGGCCGTTGTACAGCCCAGCATCGTCGCGGCCGGGCGGAAGTGAAATGGCTTGTGTGGCAAATTCGGCGGTGGCGTTGAGGTAGCCGCCCCGGTCGCCTATTTTGATACCGTAGTTAATATTGGTGCGGGTACTGGCGCCATCGCCGCGGCGCCGGACGCTGCCGGTAGTGGATACGATCACATCATCCGTTTGTTTTTTCAGTACGATGTTAATCACCCCCGCGATGGCATCGGAGCCATATTGGGCGGCGGCGCCGTCGCGCAGTATTTCGATGCGCTCTATAGCGCCGGCGGGAATAGAGTTGAGATCGTACCCGGTGGCGCCGTTGCCAAGGCCGCCCCAGTTCACGTTGGAGCTCTTATGGCGGCGTTTACCATTTACCAGTACCAGCAACTGGTCTACGCCAAGCCCTTTCAGCTGTGCAAGGCTCAGGGCAGATCCTGCATCGCCGGCATTGGAGCCGTTTACCGAATGGAAGGAGGGGGATACATACTGTAATAGTTGTGTGATGCTGGTTTGCGGCGCTGCTTCCTGCAGTGATTTAATATCGATGACATCTACAGGTACCGGCGAGTTCAGTTTGGTACGGTTGGCGCTGCGGCTGCCTACGATCTGTACTTCTCCCAGCTGGCTGGTAGTATCCGTAAGGTGTTTATCCTGTGCTGCTAGTGTTGCTGAGAGCAGCATCAGGGGAGAGAGGACAGGCAGTATAATTTTTTTCATGCCCAGGTTGATTTTTATGGTTAATGATCTTTCAGTTTGAAGCGGTCGTCGGTAAGCGCTACCAGGAATGCTTCCAGGTCTTCCATTTCTTCTTTGCTGAGATGGAGCGGTTTGCTGAGCGACAGGTCACGGTTGATGCCATCATGTACAATGCTGTTGGGATCATTGTAATAGGCAATTACTTCCTTTAGTGTTTTGAACATACCGTTATGCATATACGGAGCAGTAACGGCTACATTGCGCAAGCCGGGCACTTTGAAGAAACCGCGGTGGGAGCTGTCTTTCGTGGCTTCAAAGCGGCCGGCGTCCGTTAAGGTGGTCCCGTTATAAAGACCGATGTTTTTGAAGCGGTCGGCCGTAAAATCTTCTCCCGAATGACAATTATTGCAATTGGCTTTACCGATAAAAAGAAGGCGACCACGTATAGCCGATGGTGTTAGTGCATTATCATCGCCGGCAATGTATCGGTCGTACGGGCTGTTGGCGGTTTCCAGGGTACGCTCAAAAGCGGCGATAGCCTGCAGCAGGTTTTTGCTGTTTGGCGGACTGTTAAACAGTTGCCGGAAATAGCTTTTATAGCTTTCATCATCGTTAAGGCGCTGCACGGCTTCTTCAATAGGCAGCCCCATTTCGTCGGGATTGATAATGGGTTGCAGGGCCTGGTCTTCCAGGGAAGCGGCGCGCCCGTCCCAAAAGAAATTAGGTCGCCCGGAAAGATTGGTAATGCCAGGCGTATTCCTTTTGGTGGGCGTATGATGAATACCATTGCTGAAGGCGAGGGTATCTGCAAATCCAAATTGCGGGATATGACAGGACGCGCAGCTGATGCTGCGGTCTTTCGATAACAGGGGATCAAAGAACAGTTTTTCTCCCAGCTGTGCTTTGGTGGGCGGATCGCTGGTTTTGAACCCGGCTGTAATAATGTATGCACATAGTATTCCCAGTAAAATGAATATCATTTTTCTCAGCTTCATGGTGGTAAAAGTTATAAATGGCATGTAATGCCCGGTAGCAACATGGAGGTTGCAGAAAAATTAAATGGTTGATTAAAAAAGGTTGCTGTTAAGAGGCTGTAACAGAGTTGGTGGATTGGCATTCCCGGGAGCATGGGCGGGAGTGCCCGTGCTCCCCAGGAATTATATAATGGGGTAGTAAAAACAAGAACGAATTATTTGGCAGCGGCTACGAGTGTTACATCCAGGTCGAAGTCGTCGTAGATGGCTTTATCGCCGATGCCTTCAAAGAAGCTTTTGGAGCCGTATTTAATATTGTATTTGGTACGGTCTACTTTAATAGCTGCTTTGGCCGTAAGCTTGCTGCCGGCAACAGTTACGGTAGCCGGGAAGGTAACGGGGTTGGTGATGCCTTTAATGGTTAAGTTACCGGTTACTTCGTAGTTGCCACCGCCTTTGGAGGTTACGTTGGTAGTTACAAAAGTAGCGGAGGGGAATTTTTCCACGGCGAAGAAATCTTCGCTTCTCAGGTGCCCAAGTAATTTAGCGTTGCCGCCTGCATCTTTGATATCTGTTACTGCGATGCTGCGGGTATCGAGTGAAAAGCTGCCGCCTTTCAGCACGTTGCTTTCTACTTCCAGTTTGCCATCGGCAATATTGATAGTGCCTTCGTGCTGGCCGGTCACTTTTTTACCTGTCCAGTTTAATTTACTTTCTTTACTGTCTACCTGGAAAACAGTTGCTTTCCTGGCTGCTGCAGCTTTGGTTGGTTTTTCTCCTTTGTTGACAGTAGCAGGTGAGGTGAAAGACATGAGGAAGATGGATCCTCCAATAAAGAGCAGTGATGCTAATCGTTGCATATGTTGTGTGTTTAAATTTGGTGCAATTTAATGTTGACGGTCGGATTAGCGTTTACGAGATCCGGAAATAAATGTTAAAGTTAGTTTTCCGCAATTAAAGCGTCCAGGTCCTGGTTCCATTTGGCTACATAGTCTTTGTAGTACTGGCCGGTCACTTCACCGGTATAGCCGGTATGTATCTGCCGCACTTCGCCTTTACGGTCAATGATGATCGTAGTAGGGAAGGCCATCATGCGGTTGAGCGCGGGTAGCTTTTCAGATGCCACTTTCTTATCGGCAATGCCGCCAAAGAGAATATCATACTGGATATTGTATTTTTCTTTCAGTTTACCCAGGGTATATTTTGCATATTCCAGGTCATCTTTCTGTTCAAAACCGATGGCGATGGCTTCTACACCACGGTCTTTGTTTTTATTGAACCAGGGGGAGAGGAAGGAGGTTTGATCCGTGCAGTTGGGGCACCAGGTACCGATGATTTCCACGATCACTACTTTGCCTTTGTATTTGTCGTCGCTCAGTGAAACGTTGTGCCCATTGAGATCCGGCAGGGTGAAGTCCAGTTTTTTATAACCTTCTTTCAGGAAAGTGAGCTTATACGGATCCGGTAATTCTGCAGCCGCATTTTTTTCGCCGTCAAATTTGATGTTATTGTAGATGCCCAGGCTGATTTCCCCGGTGAGGGATTTATCATCATTTATTTTTCCTTTGATGTAGATGGGGCTGGGGCCTGTAAAGCCGGACAGCTCAAACTCATCGCCGTGAACGGTTCCTTCCAGTTCGCGGCTGTCGCCTACCACAGACATGACCACACCGGTGAGTTTATTACCGTTTTGTTTGAGCAGCCCGATGCGGTTGGGAGTTGGTTCTTTACTATAGATCTTCAGGTCCCATTTGCCGCTGATATCGTATGCAGGCGCGGCTTCCGTGCCTGGTTCCGCGAAGCGGTAGGTTTGTCCGTGTTCCGCTGTGAAAGGCAGTGCGTTGCCGCGGAAGTTAGGCACCAGGCTACGGTATTCGCCGGTGATTTTACCATCGGATTCAATTTTTGCTACCAGGGCAGCATCGTAGGTGTTCATCTTTATAAATAAAGAGTCGTTGCCTATGCGTTGTACATGGAAATCGTCGCGGCGGGAACCGTTGATGAGCGTAAAAACTGCATGTTCAGGGTCTTTGCCTTTCAGTTCAAAATTGAAGGGTACCTGTGATTCGCTGAGGGTGAATACACCTCTCCAGATACCTTGTTTTACAAATGGTTTTTTGGGAGCGGCGAAGGAGCTGGCGCCGTTAAATAATCCTGCCACCATCAGGCCGGTTAGAAATAAGTGCTTATGCGTTTTCATGGTTGTATATATTGATTGAATAAAATGAAAGACGTTGCCGGTCCTGGTGGGGCGGACGAGGTAATGCTACAAATAAAACTGGTGGTGGGAACTGATGGAGTGGTGGCTTTTATCAGTGGTGGTGAGACAAAGATAAAGTGGTGTTTTATTATTTCCAAATAAAAGTCTATAAATTTTGTAGACTATGCGAAAAGGGCGAAGGGGAGCGCCTTCGGCGCTTGTCTTTCTGCAGGATTAGACTGATTATGATGATTACGCTGATTTTATTTTTTTCTTATGGAGATGGTTTTTATTGGTGAGTGTTGCAAGGAGGAGCGTGCAGATTTATTGATTTCTTTTTATATAGATGGTTTCTATTTAAGGCGTATCCTACTTTTTAAAGATTCAGTTATTTAGTTGTATTTAATAATAAAGAAACTGTTATAGCTACTTAAATCAAGACATTCAGGTAGTATTAAATCATCGACATAAAACAAAATCAAAAAATATCAATCATTTCTGTACCAGCCATCCGTCAAAATTACCTCAACCGCAACCATCTGTGTAAGAAAAGAATAAAATCAGCGTAATCATCATAATCAGTCTAATCCTGCAGAAAGACAAGCGCCGAAGGCGCTCCCCTTCGCTCAGTACCAGTCATCCGTCAAAATTACCCCAACCATTTACAAAAGAAAAGAATAAAATCAGCGTAATCATAATAATCAGTTTAATCCTGAGTCAGACAACCTTCGCTCCCTCCGCAAAAAGCGGTAGATTTGCGTTTTAAACAACGCGACTTGAGTAATTCTGTTTTTTTAATAACACCGCCGTTTACCCAGCTGAACACGCCATACCCGGCCACAGCTTACCTGAAAGGATTTCTGAATACAAAGAACATTACTTCCTTCCAGTCGGACCTGGGTATTGAGGTAACGCTCCGTTTATTTTCAAAAACCGGGTTGGAGCGTTTGTTTGCGCATATTGCTGCAGCCCCGCCGGTGGCGGCTTCAGAGAATATAACACGGATGCTGGTGTTGCAGGACGACTATATACAGACCATAGACGCGGTTATTTTATTTTTGCAGGGAAAGAATCCCACACTGGCGCACCTGATCTGCAAACGGGATTACCTGCCGGAAGCATCGCGGTTTGCGCAACTGGATGATTTGAACTGGGCTTTCGGGGCCATGGGCACGCAGGATAAGGCCAAACACCTGGCTACCATGTACCTGGAAGACTTGTCGGACCTCATTATGGAGTGTGTGGACCCGCATTTTGGTTTCAGCAGGTACGCCGAGCGCCTGAGCCGTTCCGCTAACAGCTTCGATGAGCTTTATGCCGCATTACAGGCCGATCATACATATATAGACACCATCCTTACCGACTTGCTGGCATTGCATATGCAGCAGGTACAACCGGCGATGGTGGCCATTTCTGTGCCTTTTCCCGGCAACCTGTACGCGGCATTGCGCTGCGGACAGTGGATCAAACAGCATTATCCTGCCGTGAAAGTGGCGATGGGCGGCGGGTTTCCCAATACGGAACTGCGCTCACTGGCGGATGCCCGGGTATTTGAGTTCGTGGATTTTATTACGCTGGATGATGGGGAAGCGCCCCTGGAAAACCTGCTCTTATTCCTGGAAGGAAAGAAAACCGCGGAAGAATTGAAACGTACTTTCCTGCTGACAGGAGAAAAGGTAACCTATGTGAACAGCTCCGCCACGCATGATTATAAACAGGCCCAGCTGGGTACGCCGGATTACAGCGACCTGCTGCTGGATAAATACATTTCCGCCATAGAAGTAGTAAACCCCATGCACAGCCTGTGGAGCGACGGGCGCTGGAACAAGCTTACCATGGCGCATGGCTGCTATTGGGGCAAATGTACTTTCTGCGATATTTCTCTTGATTATATAAAGATATATGAGCCCATTACGGCATCGTTGCTGTGCGACCGTATGGAAACCATTATTGCGCAAACGGGGCAAAACGGCTTCCACTTTGTGGATGAAGCCGCGCCTCCCGCATTGATGCGGGCACTGGCGCTGGAAATTATCCGGCGTAAGCTCACCGTTAGCTGGTGGACGAACATCCGTTTTGAGAAAAGCTTTACCCGGGATCTGTGCCTGTTGCTGAAGGCATCAGGATGTATCGCGGTTTCCGGCGGACTGGAAGTAGCATCCGACCGGTTGCTGGGACTGATCCAGAAGGGTATTACCGTTGCCCAGGTAGCGAGGGTGAACCGGCATTTCACCGAGGCCGGTATTATGGTGCACGCATACCTGATGTATGGATTTCCCACACAAACCGCACAGGAAACCATTGACGCGCTGGAAATGGTGCGCCAGATGTTCCAGGCGGGGATATTACAATCGGCTTTCTGGCACCAGTTTACCATGACGGCCCACAGCCCGGTAGGGCTGAACCCCGCAAAGTTCAATGTACAAAAGGAAACTGAGGAAACAGGCGCCTTCGCCAATAATGATATTATGCATATTGATCCCACAGGCACGGACCATGAAGCTTTCAGCTATGGGTTGAAGAAATCGCTGCTGAACTATATGCACGGCGCCTGCCTGGACTTCCCGTTATCAAAATGGTTCGACTTTAAAGTGCCGAAAACCACGGTGCATCCCGATTTTATCACCAATGCACTGATGGAGGAAGAAGCCGGGACCGTGAAGCCCACCTCCAAAGTGGTATACCTGGGCAAACAGCCGGCCATGGAAATTATTACGAAATCGAAGAAGGGGAGTACCTGGGAAATGTCTTCCTTAACATTCCAGGGCAAAAAAGAGAAAGTAAATATCAGCGTGCAGCCTTCCCAGGGCCAATGGCTCACGCAGCTGCTGCAGCAGCTGTCGGTAGCTAACGTCAAAACCTATACGCTGCAGGAGGTGAAAGACAGTTACGAGGCTGCCGGGTTGGAGGACTTTGAACTGTTCTGGGACAACAAGCCGGTAAATACCCTTTACAAGCTGGGTTTATTAAAACTTTAAGAGGACGGTGCAGGTGGATAGCAGTAAAATGTGTTACCGGGGATTTTCCCGGTAACAGTCATGAGTAAAAAGTCAAATATTTGTTTCCACTAAACTGACCTAACATGAGTGATCAAATGTCCCTTGCTGGCTATGGTTGTAACGACCAGGGCTACCTGAAACCTCTCACTGAACAGCTGGATTACCGCATGCCTTTTACTTCGGACCAGCTGGTGACCTATGGAATGCCAATTACTGTTGGTGCGTATTTTGGAATGCTGAACAACTTTTACAAATTTTTGATTGCTAATCCGGCACTGATTCCCTTATTCCAGGGATCATATGCAGTGGATTTCAGTAAAGCCTCTCTTTTACGTATCTTAAGCCAGGAAGGCTGTGAGTACATCCGGTTTCATTTTGCCATTCCTGAGGCCGATGAGAAGCTCAGCCTGGTGGCTGAAGGGCTTACGTCGGATCAGGAACAGGTAGGATATGCGCAGTTGCTGCAGAAAGCTACCACAAATAATATGGTACATGACACCGGAGATCCTAAAATTGAGGAAAGAGGCAATGGTACCCCAGGCCCGAGAGGACCGCTCAAGCAATTGTTTGACCTGCTGAAGGCACAGGGATCGCCGCTTGCTACGGCCGACCTGGATCTTTTATTTTTATAGCTAAACCTGATTTAAATTTTTTGTGCCGATGAACGGTTGGGTGTATGCATATTATGCTTTATTGATAGCCTGTTTTATTATCAGTTTGTTTCACCTTGAGCACAGGGAAGTAAAGCTGCTGACCGTATTGCTCGGCGTATCCATTATTACAGAGGTGATAGTGGAAATTATCGGCACAAAAGGTTTAGGTTTTTTTATAGTGTATCATTTTTTTGTGGTGCTGGAATATAGTTTGATTACAATTATTCTCCGATCGGGGATCAGGGACTATCGCTGGCGCTTACTAATGGGTATTTCCATTTTTGTGTTTTGCTTTGTGTCTCTTTTCTACAGCTTTGTAATGGACGGATGGCGTGCCTTTCCGGGTATCAACATCACCATAGAAAGCTTCCTGGTTATTTGCTGGTGCCTTTTATCCTTTTTTTCAATAACCCCGGATAGTGAAGCATCTATATTCCGGCACCCTGTTTTTTGGTTAACCCTTGCCTTCTTTATTTACTTCGCGGCTTCCGTGAGTGTAAACGCCTTTTATAACCTGCTACTGGAAAATGATACGGCCCGGGCCAGGCATTTTTTCGCAGTATTGAACTCATTATCCAATTACCTGTTGTATATTATGCTGATAAAAGGCATTATATGCTTCCGGTCAAACAGGATCTCTTTGTAGCGGTGATTTTTATATCGTTGCTGGTTACCATTATGGGACTGGTGGTAGTGGCTGCGGTAATAAGTTATAAGAAGAAGCAGGATGCATATTTACATCAGCTTAAATTAATGAAAGAAGATTACGACAAACAATTAATGTGGTCCCAGATTGAAATGCAGGAAGAAGCCTTTGCCCATCTGGGGCAGGAGTTGCATGACGATATAGGCCAGTTATTAAGCAGTACCAAGCTCCTGATCAATGTTACCCAAAGGAGCATGAAGGAAATCCCGGATACGTTGCAGATCGCAGAAAATACCCTGAGTACCGCTATTCAGCATCTGCGGGCGCTTTCAAAATCATTCAGCCGCCAGTGGCTGGATCAGTTCAGCCTGGTAGAAAACCTGAAAACGGAAGTGGAAAGGCTCAATTCCAGCAGGGCCATCACGGTGAAATTTACCTATGAGCTGGTGGAGTTACCCCTGCAGGCGGAGCCACAGATCATCCTGTTCCGGATCATACAGGAAGCCATGCAGAACTGTATTAAGCACGCCCGGCCACAGGTGATTGATATCAGTATCCGGAAGGCAAACCAGCAACTGATCGTCATTATTGCGGACGATGGTTCGGGCTTTGATAAAACCAGTATGTCGTCTATCGGTATGGGCACCCGGAATATGCAGCACCGTAC
This sequence comes from Chitinophaga sp. OAE865, assembly GCF_040546735.1. Taxonomy (NCBI): domain Bacteria; kingdom Pseudomonadati; phylum Bacteroidota; class Chitinophagia; order Chitinophagales; family Chitinophagaceae; genus Chitinophaga; species Chitinophaga sp. OAE865. The sequence continues at coordinate 4,250,397 of NZ_JBEPOF010000001.1, forward strand.
CAGCTTACTTGGAGGCGATATCCGCTGGGAGGTAACAACCGCCGGTGGTACGGCCGTATTGATAACATTACCCCTTGAATAATTTTTTTTATGAAGATCAACATAGGTATTGCAGATGATCACCAGTTGTTCCTGAAGTCACTTAGTTTACTGGTGGGCGGATTCGCAGGCTTTCACATTGTGGCCGAAGCGATGAATGGAGAAGAGATGCTGGATAAACTGGCCAAGCTGCCTGCACCCCCTGATATCCTGCTGCTGGACGTAAATATGCCGGTAATGGATGGGGCCAAAGCCACGGAAGCCGTACTGAAATTATATCCCACCGTAAAAGTAGTGGCCTTGTCGATGAAAGACAATGACGCCACGATCATAGAAATGCTGAAGGCTGGTTGCTGTGCTTATCTCCTTAAAGATATCCATCCCACAGAACTGGAGAAGGCATTAAAGGAGATTTACACTACAGGGCAGTACAGTAACGATGCCTCCAATGTTAATTACCGCCGCCTGCTGCTGCAGTCGGAGCAAAAACAAACGCTCACAGAACGGGAACGGGAATTCCTTCACCTGGCCTGCAGCGATCTTACCTATAAAGCCATTGCCGCTAAAATGAATGTAACGGAAAGAACCGTGGATGGCTACCGTGAAATATTGTTTAACAAATTAAATGTACAAAGCCGTACCGGTATGGTGCTGGAAGCGCTTCGCCGGCAACTGGTGACCTTATAACGATTATTTTTCCCGCAGATTTAGTGCTCATCACTGTATACCTTGTTGTCCGCTTCTGAACACCTGTTCCCATTTCCGGACAGTTTATCCCGACATTCGCAAAGTAAGCAATTGGTTTTCATAGCGCTATTTGCTGGCATTTTCTTTGGGCGCTTGCATGTGTTTCATTTTCAACCAAAAGCTATGATCGCAAACTATTTCAATGTTGCCTTTCGCCATTTCCGCAGAAACAGGGGATACAGTATATTGAATATTGCGGGCCTTACCGCAGGTATTGTCTGTACGGCGCTTATCTGCCTGTGGATAGAATCTGAGCTTACGTTTAACCACGATATACCCGGCTATGAGCACCTGTACATAGTCAGGGAAAACCAGACCCATAATGGTAAAATTTCCACTTACATGGGCACGCCGGGGCCTATGGGGAAGGCATTGCCGCAGGATGTGCCCGGCGTGGTAAGGGCCGCCCGCAGCGGAGGCAATTCCCGGGAGCTGTTTAGCTGGAAGGATAAGCACATGAATATAGACGGGCATTATACGGATGCTTCGTTGTTTGCCATGCTGGGGCTGCAGTTTACCGGCGGCAATCCTGCCACGGCTTTTCAGCAGGTAAACTCCCTGGTGATCAGCGAGCGGATGGCCACCGCTTTCTTTGGCACCACAGATGCCGTGGGCAAAACGCTTACCATGAATAACGGCGACGACTATATGATCACCGGCGTATTTAAAGCGCTCCCGGAGAATAGCACTTTTAATTTCCAGTGGCTGGCGCCTTTTGAGGTAATAGAGGCCAGCCACGACTGGATAAAACGATGGGACGCCAACGGCGTCCGCACTTATGTGCAGTTATCACCTCATGCAGATGTAGCAGCAGTGAACCAGCAGTTGAAAACATATCTCAGTACAAAAACAAGGACCAATACGGTGTGCTTTTTACAGGCTATGGACGACTGGAACCTGTATGATCAGTATACGGATGGCAGGGTTAGCGGGGGCCGTATCCAGTACGTCCGTTTGTTTAGTATCATAGCTGGCATTATCCTGTTAATTGCCTGTATTAATTTTATGAACCTCGCTACAGCGGGCGCTGAAAAGCGCGCCCGTGAAGTGGGCGTGCGTAAGGTAATGGGCGCCGGCCGGAATAAGCTGCTGTTGCAATTCATGACAGAATCTGTTACGATGGCCTTTATCGCAGTAATACTTGCTGTACTGATCCTGTTATTGGTGCTGCCGGTGTTTAATGCTGTTATTGGCAAACAGTTGTCGCTTTCGTTGTGGAAGCCATCACACACCGGTGCGCTGTTGCTGATAGGATTGCTTACCGGCGCGGTGGCAGGCAGTTACCCGGCTTTTTATCTTTCCTCGTTTAGCCCGGTGGGCGTATTGAAAAAAATGAAAGGCAGCAGTAATGTGCTGGCAGGTTTTATCCGGCGTGGCCTTGTGGTTACACAGTTTTCCGTTTCCATTATATTAATCATCTGCACTATCATCGTATACCAGCAGATTAACCATGTGAAGTCCCGTAACCTTGGATTTGATAAGGACCGCCTGTTGTCTGTTAATATGCAGGGGCATGTCAGGGATCATTTTGATGCGATACTACACGACCTGCAGGAAACCGGCATGGTTGCCAATGCCGCTTTAAGCCAGTCGCCCATGCTGAAGATCTGGTATAACGCCGACAACTATACGTGGAATGGAAAAGATCCTGAAAAGAATGTGCTTATTACCTACGACGGCGTAAGCCCGCAATATCTTAACACCATGAATATGCAGTTGCTGGCAGGCAGGGATTTTAATACCGACGCGCGTACGGACAGTAACAACGTGATCATCAATCATTCAATGGCGGTAAGCATGGGAGCAGAAGGCAGGGTCGGCGGTATTATTTATAATAATAACCGTGCGTATCATATTGTGGGTATCATAGGTGATTTCCTGTATAATAATATGTATACGGCCAGCGCCCCATTCCTGCTTTTCAGTAATACTGCCTACACGGAATATATAAGCATCCGCTTTAAGCCGGAAGTTAATATTAATACAGCGCTCGCTGCTACGGAGAAAATATTTGCCCGTTACAATCCCGGTTACCCGTTTGAATATACTTTCACGGATACTGAATTTGCCGCCCTGTTCAGGGAAGAGATGCTTACAGGCAGGCTGGTTGCTTTTTTTGCCGGTCTTGCCATCTTTATCTCCTGCCTGGGATTATTCGGGCTGGCCACTTATACAGCCGAGCGCAGAACCAGGGAAATCGGTATCCGTAAAGTGCTGGGCGCTTCCATTGCCGGGCTCACGGGCTTATTATCAAGGGAGTATATGAAGCTGGTGGGTATTTCCTGCCTGCTGGCATTCCCGGTGGCCTGGTGGATGATGCATCGCTGGTTGCAGGCATATGAATACAGGATTGCCATCAGTGGCTGGATCTTTATGTTTGCGGGTTTGCTGGCTATGGCCATTGCATTGGCAACGGTGAGCTACCAGGCGCTGAAGGCTGCATTAACCAACCCGGTAAGGAGCCTGCGGGCGGAATAGGCTTATTGATAAGGTAGTGCAGGGATTTTCAACACCGGAAATCCCTGCACTATTTTTTATTTTGTTTTACTGATTTTTGGGTTGATGAATTCCCATTCATTGATATGTGCGTTCCGGTGCTCTTTTTTCACAATGTAGCTGAGCTCCTGCAGGAGTTCCGGGTGTGCGGCAGCCACATCATGTTCTTCCCCTTTGTCCGTACTGAGGTCATATAGTTCCCAGGGAGCGGCGGGGTTTTTCTTCAGGCCGTTTTTTATGGCTTTCCATTTTCCCATGCGGATAGCTACGGCGCCGCCTTTTTCGGGGTATTCAAAGTAGAGGTATTTTCTTGCTGCTACCTGCGCATGTTTGCCGGTCATTTCCGGCAGCAGGGAAATACCATCGTTAGGTGGGGCGGGGATGCCCGCCATTGCGGCGATGGTGGCCATCAGGTCGTACTGTGCACCAGGTAGCTCCGATGAGGCGCCTGCAGGGATTTTCCCCGGCCAGCGCACAATAAACGGTTCGCGGATACCGCCTTCATAAAGGTCCATTTTAAGCCCTTTAAGGCCCCCGGTGCTGTTAAAGAAGGCAGCATCCACCCCGCCGTTGAAAGTGGTGCCATTATCGCTCGAAAACATGATAACCGTGTTTTTATCCAGCCCGAGACTGGCCACCAGGTCCATAATGATGCCCACCTGTGTATCCAGGTAGGTGATCATGGCTGCGTAGGCCGACAGCGGGTACTTCTGCGGGCTGTAGCCCTGCTGGCCGTAGTAGGGTTTTTCATTGAATTGCCCGAGGTATTGACGGAGCGCGCTGTCCGGCACCTGCAGGGAAACATGTGGTATGGTATAGGGGAGATAAAGAAAGAAGGGGCGTTGTTGATTTTTCCGGATGAACTGAGTGGCTTTCTGCGTCATTTCATCTATCGCATAGTCTTTCCCTTTGTAATAGTTGAAGTCCGCGTCGGTGGCGGTAGCTGGCGATAGTGGCCTGTGCACATCGATGAAGGTGTTCCGGAGACTGTCGGCTTTCCCGTTTTCCCAGAGGTGGGTAGGATAGAAGCTGTGTGATTGCTTCTGGTCCAGGTAGCCATAGAAATAATCGAATCCCTGCCGGTTAGGATCGCCGGTGTTGTATGACATGCCCAGTCCCCATTTACCGATAGCGCCGGTAGTGTAGCCGGCCTTTTGTAACATGGTGCCAATGGTAACGGTGCCTTCCGGCAAAGGCATCTGCCCGCCCTCCAGCGAATCGGCGAAGCCGCCCATTTCATAATTGCCGCGGATATAGGAGTGACCGCCATGGCGGCCGGTAAGCATCATACAACGTGCAGGTGCGCATACCGGTGTGCTGGTATAAAACTGGTTAAAGTGAATGCCTTCCGCAGAGAGGCGGTTGAGATGAGGCGTTTTTATTTTCTGCTGGCCATAAGGGCCTGTTTCAGCATATCCCAGGTCATCTGCATAAATAAAAATAATATTCGGTTTCGGGGTTTGAGCAGATGAAATAAGGCTCTGCAGGGCGAGTAATCCCGGCAGCAGAATTTTTCTTAGCATGACTATCGGGTTGTTTGTGTTAAGATAGAAAGGTTATGGAAGATAAACTACAGCAAAAGTATCATTGCGCAAGCGTTTGTGTACGGATAATCACCTCATCGATGCGGTGATGGTCCATTGTTTTTATTTCAAATGTTACCTGGTTGAGCATTACTTTTTCGCCGGGCACAGGAATATGTTTCAGTTTATCGATGAGCAACCCGGCAATGGTGATATCTTCCCTTTCATATTCCCGCAGCCATTCAAAACTGAGTGTTTCACGGATATAGCTTAGTCGCGTGTAGCCATAGGTAAGCCAGCTTTTATCCGGCTGCTGTACCAGGAAACGCTCTGTGGCATTGAATCCCGGGAGACTTCCGCCCAAAAGGCCAGATACAATATCGTGGTAGGAGATCATTCCTTCACAGGCGCCGTATTCATTGATCACTACGCCCATGTTGGTATTTTCGCGGCGCAGCTGCTGGAAGATGTCGTATACGGCCTGGTTCAGCGATAGGAAAGAAACAGGGCTGAGCAGTGCTTCCAGCGGCTTATCGGGATACAGCATGAATTCCTTTGCACCCAGTGCGCCGAGCATTTCCTTTTTATCATTCACTACCGGGAATGTGCGGTGAATGCTACGTTTAATCGTTTCCGTTATTTCCGTTCTGCTCATTTCTTTTTTTACATAGGTGATCATACCAGAGGGCGTCATAATGTTTTCCGCTGTGAGGTCGTATGCAGAGAACAGGTTTTTGTGAAGGGTGAATTCTCCTTTGTCTATCAGCCCTTGTTTGTAAGCGGCAGTGAGCATGCTCCGCAGGTCGTTTTCCGTTAATTTTTCTTCCCGGATCGTATTTACGGAAAAGAGGCCGAGAATGAGTTTGGTACTGGCGGTAAGCAGTTTTATAAAAGGGTAGGTGATTTTTGAGAAGATGATCATTGAGGGGGTGATGAGATAAGATACTTTCTGGGGATTCAGCAGGGCGAGGGTTTTGGGGATCAGTTCACCGATAACGATAGTGAGGTAGGTGATGCCGCCCACACCTACAATAAGTGCCACCAGGTGGGCCATACTTTCATGGAGGCCCCATGAAACGAATACCGGTTCCAGCCAGGCCGCCATCAGGTCGCCGCCGTAGAGCCCTTCCAGTATGCCTACAAGGGTAATACCCACTTGTACGGCGCTGAGAAATTCGTCCGGGTCTTTGATGAGGTTCAGCACGCTGATGGCCTTTTTATTGCCACTATCGGCCTGTTGCTGCAGGAGCGTTTTATCTACTGAGATCAGGCCAATTTCCGCAATGGAAAAGTAGAAGTTGAGCGCTATAAGTACGATGATAATGATGATAGAAGTCATAATGTTGGCGGTTGTATGCTAATTAACAACCCGGGCACGTTATTGTTTACCGGGCTGATTTTCAGTGAAGTTGCGGAGGTTGACTGAAAAAATATTTCAGTGAAATTTTGGAAAAATAAAACGGCTGCTTATATTTGCAGCCCTGACACAATATCAGTTGCCCAGATGGCGAAATTGGTAGACGCACTGTGTTCAGGTCGCAGCGCCCGCAAGGGTGTGCTGGTTCGAATCCAGTTCTGGGCACACAATAGGTTGTAAGTATTTGACTTACAACCTATTTTATTATTAGGCGTTTCCGTTTTTCCCGCATTTCCTCCGCTTTCTCCTACTATCGTTGACACAAAATTGACACACCAAATGACACACCAAATTCGTGTGCGGGTGGGAGAACAAGACGGTCACGTTTGTGCTTTTTATGACACCCAAATCAGACACTTTTTCCTCGTTTGTGACACACCAAAATTTTATATCACACCGGCAGTTGGCAAAGAAACTCTTTCTTGTAAAAAAGATCACACTCACTCAAAAAATGATGATCAAGACGAAAAGATTTCGGCAATAAAACAAGAATTTGCCAAACATGATTTTAGCAAAAGTCTTTCAAATCGTTTTAATGATTCAATAATTATTAATTGGTCAGCAGATTGGGAGCAAGTATCTGCTAAAAAAGGTAAGGATAATGCAGTTTATTACTTCATTCCTCTTTTGCCAAGCCTGTCATCACAGGCAGGGCAAACTAGTAAATATAAAATAAACGTTATTGGATTTCAGCAATTCATCATTGCTACGGAAGACATTAATAAAGGCGTTCGATTTTTCAAAGGTAGATACATACTACAATCAGGTAGTTCACCCAATAACACATCAAATATTAACAGATCTGCTGTAATAAATTACTCACGCTTTACCGGGAAATTATTTTTGGACGATTTTTCAGGTAAAACCCATATTATTAATTATTACAATGGGGAAAAAAAGAAAGTAAAAGTTCAAACAGAGAATGCACGAATTATTTGCGACCAGGAGTGTACATGGACAATGTGGTGTGACAGAGGTCCTTGGGTAACGGTTACTTATGGATACGGTGGAGGCAATTGCCCATCTCCAGAGTCCGGACCGGAAGTAGCATATGATTGCCTCACTAGTGGTGGTGGTTCAAGTGGTTGGGAATTACAATATTCATATTTAGTTAATTGTACCAATATTGATGACCCCATTGATCCTCCAACACCTCCAGGACCTGGAGGCGGTGGAATCGGAACTGGTACTAGTGCTGTTCGTGATATTTCAAATAAATTAAAAACACCATGTTTTAGTAATGTATTCTCAGAAGTACAATCTAAAACCTTGCAAAATACAATCAGTAAAATGCTTAATAGACTATTTGGAAGCACAGAATTCCTAAATTTGGAAATAGGGGAAGGCGTATTGAAACAAGGAGTAGAAGGAGATACAGGAGGCTCAATTAACTCAGGGGGATATAAAATTGTTCAAGTTACTTTAAATACCAATGAGCTTAAAAATGCCTCAAAAGAATATATTGCTATAACTATTCTCCATGAGGTTGTTCATGGCTTTTTCAAGGCAGAGAATAAAAACCCGTTAATAGATGATCATAATGAAATGGGATCATTCTATATCCAATACATGGCAGAAGCCTTAAAAGAGTTATATCCAACTATCTCACATGATGATGCAATTGCTTTGTCTTGGGGTGGAATTCAGGAGTCTTATGGGTGGTCTGAGTTAGTTCGGAAGACTCCAGCTGCTGCTATTTCTATTGCTGATACCAATAAAAAATATAAAACTGGTATATCGGGTACGAATTGTAAATAATTTAAATCGGAGATTCTTATGAAAAGATTTTGCATTTCAATCTTATTATTTTGCCTCAGTATAACAGTAGTAACTGCTCAAGAAAAAGAGAAATTGTACCGAGCAGAATTTGATACTTTAGCTAAAGAAACAATGCGCAATTTCAGAATTCCTAGAAGTGTTGCAGAGTCCTGTAAATCTTCCGCAGTTTCATATATTGTTAAAATAGAGAGAAAATCAAACAAAAACAAAGCTATAAAGAAGGACTTTCAGTTCTCCAAAAATTTCCCGGTAGAGCTTAAAGATAAAATATTAAACAATCTTGTGGTTTTTGAATCCATAAAATGGGAAAATTTTTTCCCCAGTACAAAAAGTAATGGCACTTACTCATTTCTTGTGCCAATGGTTTATCATTCAGATGCCAAATGTTTTGAAAAAATAAATTCTGTGGAGTTTGCGGATATTGTCAATACCGGACTGTCTTTTGATGAAATACCACAACAACCATTATATCTTCTTAAACCCTTATTAATTACAGTATTCAAACCAATACAATAGGTCAAATATATCATACAAGGCTGTTAAAAGACAAACTATAAAATGTATTGTGTAAAACTCAGTACTCACGAAATTATAGTTGGCCAAATACAAAGCCCAGGATACACCTCTTGGGCTTTTCCGCATGGCGGCAAAGACAATTGGAATGCGCATATATTGAGAGCCTGAATTTAGAACGAAGGCAACTTTACAAATAAATTTCCGAGCCTTCTTAATATGTATATTTGAGAACAGTTTAAATCCGGTAAAAGGCGCTTAATATATATTTCTTTTGGCATCACGCTAAACTATTCATTTGGCTGCGATCAAATAATTGACATAAAGAACGATGATTTGGAATAGTTGCGATTTAATCTGATGGTTTATGGGTTAATGAATAAGTGTGGTTACTTAAAATTAACCCATAAACCATCAGATTAAATCGCAACTATTCCATATAATACAACCATTTTCTACTTGTAAGCTTTTGCCACAAATTGATACGGCGGCGCTTTATTCAGACAACAATGATATTATTTCAACTGGGATTGAGATTTTAAGATATTCCGGTTGGTATGCGTCATTTTGGCGCTGAAATATTATTTTGTACATTTATTCACGACAGAGAGAATGTCCCGGTATATGTGGTACTAAAACGTTTTTTTGCGTTGATACGCAATTGACACACTTCGATCGCAATATATTGATATCCAGTTAGTTGAAATTTCAGTTCTGGGCACGGAAAGCCCCTGTAAATCTTGATTACAGGGGCTTTTCTTTTGATCAACCCCAATTGTCGCCGATATTTTGCCTCACAGCCGGCACACAGTTCAGCATACAAAAGACCAGTTGTAAAAAAAAAGAATAAAGCAGCGCTGGCAATCGTATATACAAAAAAGTCCCAACTATAGCAGAGCGCTGTCTCGTTCTCTAAACGAATCATACTGGTCAATTTCTTTGTGTGGTTCCCACGAAAATACGGAACTGAAAAAAGGTCAAGAGCTTCAATAATTAGATTATTTACATTCGGGCGCCCGATAAATTAAACTAGTATAATGGTATTTTATTCGACCGGGTATAAATTGAGGAAAATTTATTTGCAGGGAAACAGAAGCTTGTTAAAAGTCATGGTTGCAAGTTAAAATCAAATGAAAAAAAAGAGAATTTTAATTACCGGGGCTGGTAGTGGACTGGGCAAAGCAACCGCTTTGCAGTTAGCAAGAAATGGGCATGACGTGATTGCGTGTGTAGAGTTATTATCCCAGGTTACAGCGTTGAGAAAAGATGCTGAAAAGAATAAGGTTGAGCTAACAGTAGAACAAATTAATATTTTAGATCCAACGGACCGCCAGTTCGCATGGACATTTGAAGATATAGATGTGTTGTACAATAATGCGGGAATTTCGGAAGCCGGAGCAATATCTGAAATTCCTTTGTCTTTTGTGCGCAAGGTTTTTGAAACAAATGTATTTGCAAATCTGGAGTTTACGCAAGGCTTTATTAAAAGTATGGTTAAACGCAGAAAAGGCAAGATCATCTTTGTTTCTTCTGTTGCAGGCTTTATTGGAGGGCCTTTAACCGGGGCTTACGTAGCCTCAAAGCACGCACTGGAAGGGATTGCAACAGTGATGTCAGATGAGTTGGCTCCTTTTGGGATCCAGGTTGCCACCGTTAACCCGGGACCTTTTGACACAGGATTTAATGACAGGATGATGGAAACCATCAAAAAATGGTACGATCCGAAAGTGAATTTTATTGATCAAACCAAAGCTGCATTTCCATTTGAGCAATTTGATCCGCAGGAAATGATTGATAAAATGGTAGAAATAGCCGAAAACGATGGAGGTTTGTATCGTAATATTTGTCCGGAAGAGTTCATTGATTTAGTAAAAGAAGCTCAGGCGGATGCCTGGACCAGGAGACAAAACGAACAGTTATCATAATTTATCACGGTAATGCATATAATAAATGTTGGACCATTTTAGGGCAGAGAACTTATTCCGGGTTTTACAAATCGTTGTTTGCAAGGCGGAACGCATCCAGGTTCCGGTATCCGTCTGTATAACAGATGCTTCGGGATTGTCTTTGGCCTTTTTAAGAATGGAGGGCGCCAAACCTATTAGCGTTGAATTAGCGCCTAAGAAGGCCTATACAGCCGCCATGTTTAAAATGGCCACAAAAGATTTAGGGGGGATTGCACAACCGGAAGACGCCTTCTTCCAGATGGGAATGAGGCTTGGAGGAAAGATTGTGACCTTTGGTGGCGGAGTTCCCCTGCTCTATGACAACAATTTGATCGGCGCCATTGGAGTGAGTGGCGGCAGCGCAGACCAGGATCATGAAATCGCCCAGGCAGCTACTGATGTATTTCTGAAACTGTAAAACAGGGCATATTCCTGTACATCCTCGCTGGTTCATTAAATCCTGTGATCTGTTTTGCTTACATCGCTCAAAGCAAGTTGTTTTTATGAAAGCCTGTTTGAGAACCAATAATAATTAACCCACAACCCCTATTACATCTTAAAGATTTTGTCTTCAGAGAAAAGCCGGTTAAAGCATTTGCAAATCCCGATATATTTGGTGAATTTAATAGATCTGAAAGCCTACTCAGTGATCCCGAGACAAATCCCAGGCAATTTGGGACCATCTATATTGATTTGAATCAAGACAGTTTATCAGGGAAGCCAAAAGAAATTATTGCTACTGCTATTTATCACGAAATAATTCACGGAATGCCCCGGAAGATGGACGTGCACCAGATAGTTATCTTACAGGAATCTATGATTTCAATAATACGAAATATGACTTAAGTTCAGCTGTTTTTGTGCCTCCCATTTTCATGAGTGCTTCGAATAAAAAAATAGATGAGAGTCAACGACTAGACACTACCGATATCCGTAAGACATTGTTACACCCCCAAATTACACTTTAATTTAAAGAGGGCGAGTCTACCTCATTTTTCTAATTTTAATTGCTAAGCGCAAAATACTTTGTGGCAGATGGAGGAATGACCAAAGTGTATTCACTTATTTATTCGACTCCGCTTTCTTTATTTTCGTTAGCCGGCAAATAAAAAAACTTCAGATATTTCCATTAATTTCTCATGAGGCGTCAACCCTTGTAGTGATGCATATGGACGATTATAGAAATCTTGTTATTCCGGTAACTTAGGAGCAGTGTGGGGATTCCGTTCCTTCCGGGAGTTGTACAGTAGAATTCTGATTTATCCGTTAGTTGTGAACGTTCTGCTTTTCCATTTAAGTGCAGCCTTCCAGGCTTAATCGGCCTGAATTTTATAAAATGAACCTGGAACCGGCCATAAAAAAACGTCCCACAATCAGACGATTGCTCTGAATCAGTTTTAATTATTTTTAATGAAAAAGTGAGAATTTAAATATTAATTTTATTATCTTAATCTCAGATTTTTTAGTTTGCGCACTTAGCGGAATAACCCTCAACGAAATAACTATTTTATGTTACCCGAAACGAGCCCTCAACTCAACCAATCCGGTCCCTATTATGCTAATACCATTGCAATTGTAGGTGTATCCTGTCGTTTTCCTGAAGCACCTACAGTACAGGACTTCTGGGAATTATTGCGACAGGGAAAAGATACTGTTACACGTATTCGTCCGGAACGCTGGAATTTATGGGATTACTATGATCCCTCTCCACTCGCGGTCAATAAAACCCATCAACGCGATGCATCCATGCTGCAGGATATCCATGATTTTGATCCTTTATTCTTCAATATTTCCCCTGTGGAAGCTGCCGAAATGCATCCTTCCCAGAAACTCATATTGGAGCTTGTCTGGGAAGCTATTGAAAGCTCAAACATACCTTTCAGAAAGATACAGGGCCGACACATAGGGGTTTATACAGGCGATATCTGGAGTGATTTTGAGCATTACCGAAAGCAAAAAAATGTTCCTGTTACGCCGCATTCGGCGCAGGGAATGTCTGCCAACATCATTGCTAACAGGGTCTCCTATGCATATGGGTTTACCGGGCCCAGTATGTCAGTTGATACAGGTTGTTCGTCCTCAATGACGGCCCTTCACCTGGCTTGCCGGAGCTTACTGCATGAGCATGTAGAAATGGCCATTGCCGCCGGGGTAAACCATTTAATGGCCCCTGACCAATCTGTGTTACTTTCAAAATTTGGCGCATTATCTGTAAAAGGCAGATGCAGTGCATTTGACAGTGAAGCGGACGGTTTTGTACGTGGAGAAGGGGGTGGGGTATTGTTACTGAAAAAATTATCGCAGGCTGAAAAAGACGGCGACAGGATATATGCCCTTATACGTGGAACAGCTATCAATAACAACGGATATAATGTCAACCTGCCGGCTACCAGTATTGCCGGCCAGAAACAGGTACTGGCACTTGCCTATAAGCAATGCGGTATTGAGCCGCATGAGGTGCACTATGTAGAAGCACATGGAACCGGTACAAGGGTAGGCGATCCTGTTGAAGCCAGGGCGCTGGGGGAATTTTTTAATACCAGCAAAAGAAAGCGCAAACTTAGCATCGGATCTGTAAAAACAAATATAGGCCACCTGGAAGGCGCAGCAGGTATAGCAGGAGTGATAAAGGTGGTGCTCTCAATGCAGCACAGGTTGCTGCCTGCCAATCTTCATTACAAGACACCCAACCCCGATATTCCTTTTGAAGCACTTCAACTTTCTGTACAAAATCAGCTAACTCCCTGGCCGGTAAATGGCAGGGAAACCCTGAAGGCCGGCGTCAATTCGTTTGGATGGGGAGGTGCTAATGCCCATGCCGTTTTGGAAGAATACAGAGTAGGAGATGACCAACGCAGCAATCTGCCCGAACGCAGCCGGTATTGTCTTCCGCTTTCCGGCAGATCAGCTGCAGGGCTCAGGGAGTATGCCAAAACGTATGTTAATATTCTTAAAGAGGCTACAGAAAGCACTTTCAAAGAAATATGCATAGCAACTGCCATCTTAAAACCAGCATTCGAATACCGGAAATTATTCACTGCAAACAGCAGGGATGGACTTATTGGGGCACTTGAAAGTTTTATCCGGGACACAGATGAGATAATACCGCATATGCCAGGCTCAAATGATTACAAGGTGGTAATGGTATTCCCCGGACAGGGTTCTCAATGGCCGGGCATGGGATGCGGGTTGTTTTTGCAGGAGCAGGTATTCAGGGAAACACTGGAAGAGTGCGACCATGCCTTTATGCCTTATTCAGGATGGAGCCTGATACAGGAGTTGCATGCTTCCCGGGAATCTAACCGTATGCAGCATATTGATGTTATTCAACCTTTACTTTGCGCTATACAAATTGCGCTGGCAAAACTCTGGATGTCCTGGGGAATCAGGCCTGAGGCTATAACAGGACATAGTATGGGAGAAGTTGCTGCGGCATACATTGCCGGAGCCTTAACGCTTGACCAGGCGGCGCGTATTATCTGTACCCGTAGTTCCTTGATGAAAAAGGCAAGCGGAGCGGGAAGCGGGATGATCGTGACGGAGTTATCAGTTGAAGAAGCAAACAGATTGATAGCAGAAAAATACCCGGCGTTGAGCGTTGCAGTCTGCAATAGCCCTAAATCCACCATATTGGCAGGCGATCTGCCGGCCATTGAGGAATTGAACACGGAGCTGGACAGCAAGGGTATCTTCGCCCGCCCCGTAAAAGTGGACGTAGCCTCACACAGCAAACAGATGGACCCATTCAAACCTGATCTGGAAAAGGCACTGGAAGATATGAAACCTCTCCCAAATCATATTCCCCTTTTCTCTACTGTCAGAAGTAAAATGATCAGTGGAAAAGAAATGGACTCAGGCTATTGGGCAGATAACCTTCGTAACCCGGTGCAGTTCACTGCAGCGATGGAATATCTCATGAAGGAAGGTCATTCGGTATTTATTGAAGTAAGCCCTCACCCGGTATTGCTGAATGCTATAAATGAATGTGCAGAGGCGTTCGAAGCACAGGCCATACCGGTAGCTACAACCTATCGTGAAAAGCCTGAGCAGGACTCCATTTATAGGAGCCTCGGAGAATTATATGAAAGAGGATATGATATGGATTGGAAACTATTTTATCACACCTCCAAAGCGCCGCTTGTAAAGTTGCCGGGGTATCCTTTCCAAAGGGATTGTTTTGATATAACGTACAAGCCAAAATCCGCAGGAGAGAATGACATACTACCGGAAGAATCTGACTTCCTGCGCCACTTCGGGACACTTAATTCAGTTAAAGAAAAAAGAGATTTACTGGAACGGCTGGTAATACAATATACCGCTGGTAATATCAAACTCCCATCGGACAGGATCAAGCCATATATGACATTTAAAGGACTAGGACAGGACTCACTAATGGGTATCCGGTTAAAGAACCGCCTGGAAAAAAAACTGCATATTAAACTACCTGCCACCGTCTTCTGGACGCACCCAACTATAACAGCATTTGTTTCCCTGTTGATAGGAATACTGGAAGAAAACCATGGGAAGGATCAAACTGTTTTCTCCGGGGAAACCACGGAAATTAAGCAGGAGGATCCTACGCGCTGGTTTGTTATCCCCAGGCCACAACCCGAAAGCACCAACCGCTTGTTCTGTTTTCATGACGCCGGAGGTGATGCTTCCCTTTTCAGTGGCTGGGAACGTCAGCTGGGAAATGATTTTGAGGTGGTGGCTATAGAGTTACCAGGGCGGGGCAGAAGGCTAATGGAGGCCGCTGCGTCAGATATTCACCTGTTGATCAGGGAAATGATGCCTCTGCTTATTCCGCTCCTGGATAAACCTTTCCTGTTTTTCGGCCATAGTCTTGGAGGATTGCTGGCATTTGAAACAGCAAGAGCGCTACATAAAGCGGGGCTTCCATTACCCAGGAAATTATTTATATCTGCTATGCCGGGGCCTTCAAACTATCCTTTCAGGGAGGTGGAATACAACTGTAGTGAAGATAGGCTTACCAGCATATTTACAGATTTCGCTAAAGATCGGATCGGAGACGAAGAACTGTTCCAACTGCTGATAAAACGACTACGGGCCGATCTCCTGTTGTTCAATAATTATAACTATACACCCGAAATGCCCTTGCCTTTACCCCTCGTAATAATTCATGGAAAAGATGATGAACGGACTACGGGGAAGTGTATTGATGATTGGCATAGCGAAACATCTGTATCAATGAAAGTCATTTCAAGGCCGGGTGGACATCAGTATATCAGGGAGGACCTGCATTTTTTAGCTGCATTACTCCGGGAAGAGACGGGGACCCCAATTGGAGATAAGATCATTGGCACCTGGAAACTGATGTCATGGGTATATTTCAATGACAAAGGCCAGCCCATTCATTATTTGGGGGAAAATGTCACCGGTATACTGATGTATGACAAGAACGGCAATATGAATGCGCAGTTGACAAAAATGGAGCGGTCACCCTTCAGTTCAGTTTCACTCAATGATGGAAGTCCTGAAGATGCCCGGGCTGCTCTAAGCGATTATGTAGCTTATTACGGGAAATATTATGAAAACAGTCCCGGTGAATTAGTGCATGTTGTGGAAGGCAGTCTTTTGCCTAATTGGATAGGTAGTAAACAGGTAAGATATGGCAGATTGAAGAATGATCAATTGATTCTATCCACACCGCCTATTCCATCGAAGGATGGAGAATTGGTTTTTCATCTTACCTGGAGAAAGATGCTATCTACACATGAAGCCCATTAATATTATAGTAAAACGGGAGATCATCGGCATCAATAACGTAAGGATGTGGCCTGATAAGGCCACGTCCTCACGTTAAAGGCGGTTTTGTTGATCCATCCCAAAAGCCCATGTATGGGTCTGTATATCCGGGCAAGCCTCTCTCTACATGGCCGGTATAGCGCCTGTAGTATTTTTCATGGCCTGAAACCCTGACGGTGAAATCGTACCAACTCAGAGAGTTATCGAGCCTGACGGCCGTTGTGACAGACTTCATGCCCGTAGCGCCGTTGGCCGGAAGCGGCATTACAATGTCGGGTTGCCCATAAGCATTATCTGTAATAATAACGGTGCCGGATGTGTTATCGTTAATATCAACGCGTATTTCAACGTTACCGGTTAAAGTCCGGGCGTCCTGTAAAGCGTATTCGTATAAACAGGAAATAGCAATGTCCGGATCATTATTATCTCCGCCAAATTCTCTTGAAAAACCATTGGGACCGTATACAACGACGTGGTATACGTTATTCTTAAAAAGCATCAAAGGGAGAGTTTCTGTGAGTGTATCCCCGGCTTTCACTACATAGGATCTCGGTCTTGTTAAGCCGGTAGTGCTCCCCCAACCGTTCTTAAAGATCTCAAGCTCGTTACGGCCCCAATAAAGACTGAATGCAGCACCCCAGCAGGTATGGCCATATATTTCATTCCCCGCTTCAAAACTTACAACAACGGCATTAGCGTTTTTATCTACCTTTGCTTCAGAGAATAATTGATATAATAACCCATTGGCTGGCCGTATTCCCTGTTCCTGTTTGGGCAATAACTTATTATTCCGGATATCCTTCCTGATCGCTGCAACTTGATCAGAATTCAGCAAATTAGTGCACGGATCCACGCTGTGCTTTGCGTTCTTTATTTGTGTGAAAAAGCTTAGGTTGTCAACTAGTGGAGGAAGTGTTATCTTTTCGCCGTTGTACGGCCTGAACACAGACGTAATATCTCCGCAAACAGTTCGCCTGAATTGACTGATATTGTTACATTTGATATTACTATTGCCGGCTTTTGTATTTAGGAATTTTTCCAGGAACATTAAAGTGGAAGTATGATCAAGTACCTGTGAGTTCACCCAACCGCCACGGCTCCATGGCGACACTACCAACATAGGTACCCGGTACCCGAGGCCGATCGGACTCTCATATTCCTCTGCAAACTCTTCACTAACATCTATTCCGGATGAACAGCGCCCTGCTCCCTCAGTGGGAGCTACAGGGGGAGGCATGTGATCAAAGAAGCCATCATTCTCATCGAAGTTTATTATAAATATGGTCTTTTTCCAAACCTCGGCGTTTGAGGTTAGTATATCTAAAACTTCGGAAACGTACCAGGGACCATATTGAGGGGAAACCGGGTGATCCGAAAAAAACTCAGGCGCCACTAACCAGGATACCGTTGGCAATTCTCCTTTACTAACATCCTGTCTGAATTGATGAAGAATATCACCGGCAGGAACTGACATGGTTGTTCCATCATTCAGCGTAATTTCCTTAAGGGAATTATATAATGGATCATTAATATTTGTGGTAAATGCCCTGTTATGAATGTCCTTGTTGTATTGGGGCAAATCTTCCCACATGGTTGCTATAGCGTCCCAGGCTGCTCTGTTTTCTTCATTCAAACAAGGATAGAATTGTTTAAACGATTCCAATACATTGTCAGTAAAATTTGATAACCATTTTATCTTAAGGTCCTCTGTTTCGGTATAAACTTTCCCGAAAATATTACCCATCTGCTTAAAGGGCCCAAGAATCTGATTTAATATGTTTGTTACCCCCGGTTGTACAGGTTCTGATAAATCTCCCGAATTAAACCGCTCCAAAATAACAGGAAGTATTTTTTTAATGTCATCTGCCCGAAGATAATTTATAAAGGTTTGGTTCTGGTAGATTTTCCATGATATCCCATTATCCTGCAATACTTCCGGGAATGCCTGCCAGTTGCAGGTTCCGGGTATTAAGAATGAAGCATTATCCATATGACTCTTTGTATTCGGAAAAATATCATTCTTACCTGACAGCGTACCTGTCCAAAACATTGATCTGTTAGGGGATGTACCTGTCAGTGACGAGCAGAAATAATGATCGCATACCGTAAAGGCATCAGCCAGTGCATAGTAAAACGGGTGATCCTCCCGGGTGAAATACTGCATCGTTTTCGGCGTTTTCTCGTCTATCCACTTATCCATATACCCTAAATTTCTTGCTCCTACCTGATTCGCTGCTTCATGCGGACATCCTCCGGACCAGGTAACATTTGTGTTTTTGATATCGCATCTTGCCGGTGCATATGTTTCTCCCATCTTATTACTTTGCAACCAGATGGGGTTACCATTTTCCTGCCGCAGGAAGCGGGGATCATTGAATCCTCTCACCCCCTGAAGCGTACCCAGTAAATGATCAAATGACCGGTTTTCCTGCATTAAGAAAACGATATGCTCCGCATCCATAAAGGTGGTGCCAGGATCGGGATTGATGGCAAATGCTTTTTGAACCGCGCCGGGGAGGCTACCCAGGGCCAGGCCTCCGGATAAAGCCGTTAATTTTTTAATAAAATCGCGTCTGGATTCCATTTAGTGAACTTTTTACTATTAACATTCAATTTTAAACCTGACAATTATTCTACAGCCAGCCCTATGGTTTTAATGTGATATCCGGACGAGCTTAAATGGACCCAGTAAAAACCTGTCGTTAGTTTACTGATGTCCATTGTTATAAGATTGCTTACACTATGACGTTCACGTATCATCTCCTGTCCAAGCGCATTGATAATGCTCACCAGTATATCCCCGGATCTTTTTACAGGAGAACTAAAAGAAATATGTATTACCGACTTCGCCGGATTAGGGTATAGAGATATCTTTTCGATTTTGCTCACATCCTGTTTTGATATTGAAACGGTATCAACTAGCGGCAGGCTTTCCTTCGGATGAAGATTTTTTAAAACAAGAAAGTTGTCACTATAAGAATTGGATACCATTAAATTCAACTGTTTGGTTTTTCCCATCTCCTTCATGTAAACATGTTGTGGAGCACTGCCAACAGGTATTTCCCTGATCTTTTCAAATGATACATTATGTAGGGAAGAATAGTTTTTCAGAATAACGGTATTATTATCCTTCTCACTGCTTACGGCTATCTCCGGCATGCCGTCGTTATCAAGATCACCTGCCGCCAATGAGCTGGGGCTTTTAACTGATATCTCCATTTTAGCATCTGCAAAGTGAGCCTGACTGTTGGGAGAGGATGTATTCATGTAAATTGACAACGAATTGTCAAATAAATTTGTGACGGCGATATCCGGCATTTTGTCGCCATCCAGGTCTTCCACCAGACAATCTACAGGTCCGCTTCCCGTATTTAATTTATCAACCTGTGTAAAAGATATCTGCCCCGGCAATGAAGTAGAATTCTGCAGAACAAACAAGCTGTTTTTATCATAATCGGAAATAATCAAGTCCGGTCTTTTATCACCATTTATATCTTTTACAACAAAGTAATTAGGGCGTATCCCCAAATCACGGCTGGATCTTGAAAAGTTCACCATACCCTTATCGGTGGAGTTGCCTAAAAATGTTAAAGATTTCTTTTCAAAATCAGCTACAATAAGATCTGTCTTCTTGTCGCCGTCGAGGTCTGCTGTTGCAATGTAATAGGCAGATCCGTTCGTTTCTATACTATGTTTTTTTTTGAATTTTATTGACCCTGGTGTGGACCTGTTCAGAAAAATGCCAACAATACTATTGTAACCCTTTTTATTTGATAAGGTGATAATATCCTCCTTTGAATCGCCATCCATGTCACCAATACAAAAAGAAAGTACCCTTCCATCCAGCGATATACTGTCTTTCATTGTCCAGGATTGTCCGTCGTTTGCCGGAATTCCCTCCCAGACGTAAATCTTCTTTTGCTTAGGGCTGGAAACAATTATTTCATCTTTTGTATCATTGTCCAGATCTGCTGAAACAAGTTTTCCCGGCGAGCTATTGGGCCATCTGTAAGTAGTAGCATCAAAAGAAAATTGATTTGATTGACCCTGCAATATGTGCGGTATGTTTAGCAGAAAAGCAATACATATACCTGTGAGCACATTACTTCGTAAGGGACGTAAGTTTATATTCATGAAGTTCTGATTTAAACGGGTATAGCGTTTCATTGGTGGGCTTTTATAAGTCTGCGTTGAAATATATTTCACTGTTTCCAATTCATAATGGATCTCAGCACACACGAGATACATGTGCTGTAATGTTATACCCTGGGGGAAGAAAGAGTTTACATTAAGTTAATATTGGCCCCGGCGCTGAAAAGGCTTGTATGCATCAACTTGCCGGCCTTTTAATTATGTTTAGAAGCGTTACTACGTTTAGTGGCCTGTTGGCTTGTCAGCGCCATTATTACAGCTATTAAACTTGTTTAACAAATTAAACCTCCCGTTTGAATACACATTAATTGCGCTATTTTTAACTGTTAAATAGTTTTCTTTTCCGGCCGGTTTATAAAACTAGTTCCATCATCAAGGTCAATAAGTAATGGTATACACGTTATTTATAAGTAATTCAATTGATGGAGCACCAGATTCATTTAATAAACCTATCAATTATGAACTACATTCCAAGAGTCGGCTTATCCTTATTCATGCTTGCATTTGGCTCAATTTTGATGCAGGCCTGTACAACTAAAAATGACCTGAAAATAGAAAACGAAATCAAGGCGACGCTAAAGGTGAAAGATAGCACGTACCAACAGGTTGGTTATATGAAAGTGAACACAGCGCGCATTACAGATATTGATAAGTTTCGGTTCGAGTTGTCAGCAGAGGAGTCAAAACGGTATGTCCCGGAGCGTTTTTTTGATATTGCCATTGTCTTCGAGTCGGCAAAAATATTGCCTGCTAAGTCGCCCAAGCTCAGAGGAGAGACCAATCCCGGTGCAGGAGACTATGTGCTCGCATATAAAGAATGGGCAGCTTCCAAAGCATTTTCACCCTCGGCGGCATCCATAAACAGGGCAGACTTATATACATCAGACGGAAAACAAATCGATGATCCGATGCAGAGAAATAATGATCCGGGACGCTATTCGCTTAGCATGAATGAGGAACTGAAATCGGATATATTGGCACTTAAGAAAACCGGGAGAATGGTATTGATGGACATAATGCCAGACCATGAAGATGCGGGATGGGAAAGTTTCAACACGCAAGAGCAGGCGAAGAAATTTGCGTTACAGATTAACGACGCTATTAATAAATTATGGTTGGGATGGTATTGATATAGATGAGGAATATGCAGCCTACAACAATGGACCATATATCGGTTCGATCAGCAGGGTGCTCTACGAATTGAAGAAAATTTGGAAACAGGAAGACAGTAGGCACCCAGGCAAAAAATTGATTATGGCGAAAGCCTTGTTCGCAGATTATGGTGACTTTTCTACACCCGTTAATATTGACGGAAATGAGGTGAGGTTAACAGACCTACTGACCTATGGGTGGGAAATGTCTTACGGCTCATCACTCAGTTATAGACTAACCAATTATTTAAACACGTTTAAAATGCAGAAATATCAACTGGGCCTGGGCGTTGATTTTAATATTAACTCAACAACGAGTGCTGTTACTACCGCCAAATACGTAAAGAATAATAATTTGAAATTTATGATGTATTACGACGTCAAGGTAGGTGATAGTTCCAAATATCAGGCGGTATCGGATGTTTTTTATACACGCAGGCTGCAGGTAGTTCAATAGGGGAGCGCCCCGCAATTAGGCTACGTTAGTGCGTCCTGGTTAGTTTGAGCAGCAGGGGGATCAGTTTTCCTTGCTGCTCAAACGATTTATTGAGAAGTGAATTGGCGGACTAGCAATATCTTTTGTCAATAGTGAGATCAACACCGCTATGCGATTAAAAACTGGTCTTGAAAAATGCTTTTGGCCAGATCAGCATTGACAAAGCCGGAAGCAATAATACCAAAATACCTATCGATTGCTGGTTAAAGTAGTTCAGCAGTTTAGGGTTGATTTCGCCTGATATAGAAGGAATATCGGGAAATACGGCTGGCGGGTTTAGTTTGCGCCAAAAGATGTATTTGCCCAAAGGGATATGTTTCCGTGACGATGGATTCTTATCGTCGGAAAAAGTCATGCGGAGGCATATGACCGTCAGGTTGAAGTTCGTATTTGTGTGGTGGAGCGGGAGCCGTATCCGGGAAAACTTTTTCGGGAAAGAATGCGGGAGTGAGTTGGAAGGGTATATGGTTATGCCGGCGCTTTAGGAACGGCCATGAAATTTGATTCTAATATAGTGTGTTGTGCTATTAAAAAAACAATGGTTTTTTTATTTCCCTTTAATAACACAACACGCTGTAACTACATTATTTCCCACATATGATGGCGGGCAGGAGCTGGCCTGGAGGATAATCGAGGACTTTAGCAAAAGCCTTAGTTGCCCACACTGTTGCTTCCGCAGCTTCCGCTGGATCATTATTTGTGATGGCGGATGCCAGTTTTGTTACGTATTCAATGCCAACTGACAGCGTATCGGCTATAATACCCCCTCCATTAACATTAATAAGTTCATCCTGGGAAAGCTCAAGGAATTGATAAGATTGTAATGATTTCATAAAAACATGATTTAGTTGAAAAAAAGTGACTATGATATTTGATTATTAAAACCTGCACGTTTAATTATGCAAACAGCTAACCGTTATCTGATCCGTTCCGGTAGCCGCTTATACTGCTATCAGAACGGGTAGTGTGAAAATTTATAGTACGCTTAAGATCATTACTATCACTAATTTAACTTTTCCCGGGCAAACCACACCTGAATTGCCTGTTCGTTTTGTTCATTTTGATAATCCTGGTTCATTTTATACATTTTTCATCAACCAGCTACTCCTGAACGCTAATTGGCTATATTGGAAAAGACCATTTAATCCCGTTTATGAAGCCCGTTCTTTTTCCGGCCGCTATCATGCAGCGTTCCATATTTACCTGGCTGCCCAGGGTGCGCGTTCATACCCAGGTTATTTACATCACCGTATTGTTAGCTGTCCTGTGCATAATGGCCGCTTTGCCATTCATCAAAGTAGATATTGCTGTTGCCGCTAGTGGAATTGTGCGCCCGGTTACTGAAAAAACAGAGTTGCGATGTATGGTGGCCGGTACCATAGAAGAGATACTGGTGAGTGATGGCGCCAGCGTACAAAAGGGGCAGGTGCTCCTGCGGTTGCAGGAAGATATCAGCAACGCCAAACTGACGCAGAATAATTTCGAATTAACCCAGCGGGAAATCCAGATAAAGGATCTCCAAACGCTGGTGGCCGGCGGCAGCAGGCTGCAATCTTCACTGTACCAGCAGCAATATGCCCGGTTCATGGCCTCCCTGCAGGAACAGGCCGCCACCATGGAAAAGCTTAAGCTCGACCTGGAGATGTATGATAAGCTTTTCAAAGACAAGGTTATCGCCAGAAAGGAATACCTCGACCGGAAATATGAATACGAAAAAAGCAAAGCAGCTTATACATCTGCCATACAACAACAGCGTAGTACCTGGGCTACTGACCTGAACCAAATGCGGCTGGAAGACAACCGCCTGCGCGCCGATAACCGGCAGCTCACCAAAGAAAAAGAGTGGAACCTTATTAAAGCGCCCGTGAGCGGCACCCTGCAGCAATTTACCGGGAAGTATGCCGGAGGCTACGTGCAAACCGGAGATCTGCTTGGCGTTATTTCCCCCGACTCAAATATGATCGCCGAATGTTATGTTTCCCCCCGGGATATTGGTTACCTTAAAAAAGGAATGCCGGCCAGGTTCCAGGTGGATGCCTTCAATTATAACGAATGGGGAATGGTAAAAGGTGAAATACTGTCTGTCGATAACGACTTTGTACTCATCGATAATCAACCTGTATTCAAGGTACGATGCCAATTTGCCGGTACCACGCTGCGCACTGCCAGTGGAGTGAGCGCATCCTTACGAAAGGGAATGACCTTACAGGCCAGGTTCATCCTCACGAAGCGCAGCCTGTACCAGCTGTTGTACGACAAAACGGACGACTGGATCAATCCCAACAACCGAAAGCGCCCTGCTACTGCAGGCGTAAATGCAATCAAACACTGATCTTTTACCACGGATACATGAATAACCATCAATCTGCCCGGCTCAAACGCGGGGCGAAGATCAAACAACACGACATTACCGACTGTGGTGCTGCCTGCCTGGCTTCCGTAGCGGCCTGGCATAAACTGCGGATTCCACTGGCGCTGATCCGGCAGTATGCCGGCACCGATAAGAAAGGGACAAATGTAATGGGGATAATCACCGCCGCCCAGCAACTGGGGTTCCAGGCTAAAGGGGTGAAAGGCCCGTTTGAAGCGCTGGAGAGTGTTCCCAAGCCCGCAATAGCCCATGTAGTGGTGAATGGGATGCTGCAGCATTTTGTAGTCATCTGCCAGGTGACGGCTAAACAGGTAGTAGTGATGGACCCGATCGATGGCCAGTATCACAGGCTTACCCACGAGGCATTTAAGGCGATGTGGACTAACGTGCTGGTGCTGATGCTCCCCGGAGATGAGTTTCAGTCAGGCAACAGGAAAGTATCGCACCTGCAGCGTTTCTGGTACCTGATGCGCCCGCACCGCGCGGTGGTGATACAGGCTGTTTTTGGAGCGATGATTTATACGGTACTCGGACTGTCTACATCTATCTATGTACAAAAAATTGTAGATAATGTGTTGGTAGACGGGAACAGGAATTTGCTGAATATGCTCAGCGTAGCTATGCTGATTATCCTCGTACTGCAATTGGTCATCGGCAACCTGAAAAGTATTTTTATCTTCAAAACTGGCCAGCAGCTGGATGCCCGGTTGATACTCGGCTATTATAAACACCTGCTGCTGTTGCCTCAGCAGTTTTTCGATACGATGCGGGTAGGGGAAATCACTTCGCGCATCAACGATGCCATCAAGATCCGCGCCTTTATTAACGATGTATCCATTTCGTTGGTAGTGAACAGCTTCATTGTGGTATTTGCCCTTGGGTTGATGTTCAGTTACAACTGGAAGCTGTCGCTGATCATGCTGCTCATCATTCCGCTGTTTCTCATTATTTATGCGGTGAGCAACAGGATTAACAAGAAGTACCAGCGCCGGCTGATGGAAGAAAGCGCAGAACTGGGCAGCCAGCTGGTGGAGTCGCTGAACAGCGTGGCTACGATCAAGCGTTTTGCATTGGAAGAATACGCCAATATGAAAACGGAAAACCGTTTTATACGGGTGTTGCAAACCACCTTTCATTCGTCGATGGCTAACCTGTATATCAGCAGCTTTGCGGGTATTATCACTAATTTTTTTGTGATCATCATCCTGTGGACGGGCTCCGGCTATGTGCTGGACCAACAGCTAAGTGCGGGGTCGTTATTGTCGTTCTATGCGTTAATCAACTACTTTACAGGGCCTGCTGCCAGTTTAATTGGCGCAAACAAAAGCGTGCAGGATGCGCTTATTGCGGCCGACCGCCTTTTTGAAATCATGGACCTGCAACAGGAAGATACCACCAATAAAATAGACCTCTCCCCACAGCATAGCGGAGATATTACTTTCAACAATATTACATTCAGCTATGGTACCCGGAAAGAAGTGTTCCGGCAGTTTAGTATGCATATCCCGAGAGGATGCATTACTGCCATTGTAGGACAGAGCGGTTCCGGTAAATCTACGCTGATGGCGCTGTTGCAGCACATCTATCCGGTGAAGGAAGGGAATATCACTGTCGGGCAAACGGATATCCGGTACATACATCCTGAAAGCCTGCGGCGTTGGGTAGGGGTAGTACCGCAACACATCGACCTTTTTCACGGAAGCGTGGCCTCCAATATTGCAGTCGGTGAATTTGAGCCGGATATGCAGCGTGTGCTCGAAGTAGCCAGGTGGCTGGGTATTACCAGCTTCATTGAACAGCTGCCAGATGGTTTCAATACGTTGCTGGGGGAGCACGGCGCTAACCTTTCCGGAGGTCAGCGGCAGCGGCTGGCTATTGCCCGGGCGCTTTACCGCGATCCGCAGGTACTGATCATGGATGAGGCCACATCGTCGCTGGATCCTATATCTGATCATATGGTACAGGAAGTAATGCAGCAGCTGCGCGATGCCGGAAAGACAGTGATTGTGATTGCACACCGGCTAAGCACCGTGGTGAATGCAGATAAGATCATTGTATTGGAAAATGGATTGTTGGCAGAAGAAGGAACGCATTTCCAGTTGATGGAGAAGGATAGGGTGTATGCGAAACTATGGAGCCATCACCAGGGGATGATGGGGTAGGGGAACGTGTGCCTGGGTTTTTCTGACAAAAAATAAAACAGGTTGTAAGTTACCAACTTACAACCTGTTTTATTTTTTGTCAGTTCCATTTTCTCGCCATCAGCGTAGTTATACTGCCAATTTAAAATCCAACGGAGAAAGAGACTAACAGTATTCATTAATTAATGGGATTGCCAGATGTTCTCATCTTTTTTCATTTGGGCAATAATTGATTCGAATTGTTTCCTATTCTCACTTGGAACAGAATCTGCCGCCTTTTCCATCCAGGTAATAGCAGCTTGTTTTTCCCCCAGCTTATACAACAGGGCTGAATAAGCGCTGATGACGCCCGCATCAGGAACTTTTGCCGTATCCATGATGGCTTTGCACCAGCCAAGCGTTGTACGGAGCGTGGTACTGTCGTTGTACATACTGGAAATATTCCAGGCGATCCAGCTTAGCTGGCTAGGATCGATAGAGGCTGTATGCTTGTCCCGGTAGTTTTGTGCTACCCTGAAGAACTTCTCTTTCTGTTGAGCCGCTGCCTGAAGTTTCAGTTCAGCATAAGGTTCCTCTACATGTATGTTGGGATATTTACTACGATAAATAGCTTCCAGTGAGTCGAGATCTATAGACCTGTTTTGGGATAAGAAGGACATCGTTTCACTGAGAATGGCTTCGCCAAGTTTCCTGGTGGCAACACCTTGCCCCAGTATTTCATCTACCCGGGCAGTATTGTTTAAAAACAACCCGAAGCCCTTATCCTGCGTATTGGAAATGTTTTCGGCGATCAGTGTTAAGTTGTCTTTTGTATACGGGTCTTTTATATTGGGATAATACTGGTTAAATGCTTTGGCCGCTACCTTGGTAAATCCTGCCTGTTGAGCTATCCTGATAAATTTCATCAGGAATGCAGGTGATTTTTCGCCGGCTTCATACTTTTTGAGCAGGGTATAGTACTGCCCATCCGGTGTCAGGGCACTGCGTCCAGCAGCAATAAATTCTTTTACCGGCAGGTAACCTTCTATGCGATGTACCAGCTGGCCATCAGGGGCAAATATCAGGCAGGTAGGGTAGCCGCCTAGAGGATATTCTTCCTGAATTTGTTTCGCATCGTTATACCAGCTTTTTACATAGTCGTTGTCTTTATCCGGGTTCTGATCAAATTGTACGCTTACCGGGATAAAATTGGCATTGAAGAATTCCCCTGCCTGCTCATTTTCAAATACATCTTCTTCCATTTTCCTGCACCAGCCACACCAGGTGGTTTGACAGTCCATCAGGATGTACTTATGTTCTTTCCGGGCTTTTTCTTTGAGGGCCTTCCACGACAATTTATTGTCGAAATGAATGCCTTCCGCCATTGCATTGGTCATCAGGAAACAGGAGAACAGCAGCGCCAGGATTGCTTTTATTCTTTTACGATAGCTCATGTCACTAAATTTATTTAACGTGTTATTGAATAGATTTACCAGTATTACTTATAGGCTACATCCACAATCTTCCCGGTGTTCGGAATGGATTTTACCAGGCTCACGGTGCCATCTACTTTTGGCGTGGTGTAGAGATCCAGTGTGCCGGACTTTTTATCTGCTTCATTGTAGGTACATACTACTATATTGCTGAAGCTATTGTTGAAGATATCCAGGTTATCGTTGAAAATTTTAAGTACTGTGATCTTATTATTTCCATAGTCATGGATTAACTGTGCCTGCCTGCTGCTCATGTTGTATTCGTATAGCTTTCCTCCGGCACAGTAGAAAATAAATCCGAAAATATTATCGACGGCAAATAACCCGGCGTCGTGGATGTCCGGCGCTGTTATCTCCCTATAATAGCTTTGGATACCATCTTTAGAAAAGCGGGCCAGGTTAATTTTTGACGTACTATCCAGGATCGCAAATACTTCTCCCCCATTAAATGTGCTCACATATTGCATGTAACGCAGCTGCTGTTTCGTAGAGAAATTAAATAAAGTGCCCTGGGGCAGTTCCAGGCAGTAGGCTTGCAGAGGCGTGCGCAGGAAGGTCCTGGTATCTTCATTAAATACAATGGCGCCTCTGAAATCCGGTTCAACGGTATACGGTGCAACAAACTTTGATGCCCTGAATGGAACATCGTTCAGGTAATTACAGGCCTGGAAAGGCAAGCTATAATATTCGTCGATATAATAAAGGCTGCCGTTATTTTGCAGGTAGTGCTGGTATCCATCGGAGGCGAATGTAGCTGAGGAAAAATCAGGAGGGATTGGTAACCCCGCAATATAGTTCGCCAGGTTATACCTGGGATTTTTATATTCGAGGGTATCCGATCCCAGGATGGCAAAGTGTTGAGAGGTGCCAATGAACGGATAGCGGCCGGACTGAGGTTTGAAACGGGTTTGAAGATCAACGGCAATAAACCTGGGCTGACCGGTGATGGGGAAGGTGGAACCAACACTGGCCAGTATATCCGGTACAAGAGTGTCGTTGTACACAGAGGAGATCATGCCCAGGCGGGTATTCCCATTTTCAGGATCACATAATAACAGCCAGCCTTTGGCACTGGTGCTGCCCAAAACTATTTTAAAGTAGGTATCCTTAAACAGGCCTGTTGCCTTATCGGTTACCCGAAAGAAGGCAGTGTACGCTCCAAACAGGTTGTGACGCATCTGCGCATTGGTAATGGTGCGGACCATGCTGTCTTTGGGAATATCAAGCGTGGGGCTCGTGGATAAGGGCACCAGGCTTGGATAATCAGAGGCGATGCCTATTCCCTGGTTTAGCTGCCAGCTATAGGTATATCGGGAAGTGTCGATAGGCTTGCCATCGGGGGTAGTGATAACAGGTGCAATGCGAAAAGATTGTTTAATAACGTCTACCACATACAGGGTATCTACGCCTTTCACCACTACCGGGTCGTTAACAGCGTGATAAGTATAGTTGCCTTTATCCTTGAGGCAGGAAGCAAGCATGATATACAGGATGAAAATACAGGAGATCAGCTTATGTTCGTGATGTCTCATGAGCATCTATATTTGAATTTGACAGAATGATTTATCGTACATCGGGCCCCATGGCCATTAGGCTGCCATCCCTTTCCCGGATAATATTGCCGGCAGCAGCCTGCTGATTTAAGTACTGTTGCATTTTTGTGGCGATCTCTTTAAAGTACGTTTTGCTGAGCTTTCCGATATCGTCTGTTAATGATAGCCCATTCACTTTTAACAGGACCAGGTATTTCTGCTGTGAATAAGCTCCCAGGAAATTGATATAATCTTTCCAATAGTCTGGTTCCGGTATGATATCATCGATAGTGATTTTGAAGGAAACAGCATTTAACATGATGTTGTTGTAAATAGACTCCTTTTGTTCTGTTATCAATGTGTCAAAGAAGGTATTGGGCATCAACTTTAAAACAAGGGTAGCGGGTTTGTCAAGTAGCGCGGCCGACCTATGTACTTTTACATAAAAGGTTGCGCTGATACTGTCGCGGGGAATAATCAATTTGCTATTGTCGGGTAATGTATAATCCCTTCCTGCTACAGCATCTGAGGAGTCCTGGTTCACAGCCAGTATGAAAGGCCTGTCTGCCGACGAAGTATCCCCGGTTATTTTAACGGTCAGGGGGATGGAGTCTTCCGTCACATCAGGCTGGTTGCCAAATGAATAATCCTTCGCATTATAATATATGAAATAGAAGTTCCGCATCATGTTATTGTCAAAGTAGATATCCGCTTTGGTATTGTATGCGATGAAGGATGTCTTTTTGCATGACATGAATAGGAGCACAGGTAACGCAAGGAGCAATAATTGTTTCATATCAGTATCTTTTGAAAATAAAGTAAGTTTTATCGGTATTGTGTTTCACTAAGCGGAAGTGGCAGTACATATTTACTTTTATCCATAGTGATGGAACTACTACCGGACGAACCACTAAGGATAGTGGCAAAATTCTTCCGCTTATAATAAAAGAACAGTTGTCCTTCTCCAAAGAATTCCTTCCTGTATTCCTTGGTGATCTCATCTGAAATATTGGCGCCGGCATCGATAGGAATAATCAGGCCGCGGTTTGCTCTCACGGTATTCAGGTATGATCTGTCGCCGGAACATTCGGCCGCGATATAGTACAACTCAGACAGCCGGATGAGGGGTTGAATGGTTTTACTGGAAGAGGAGGGACTGGTGGTAGTGGTGACAGGGGCAAACTTTATAAAGGTTTTAAAATTGTAGTTTGCTTTCTGATCAATGGTCCAGGAGCTTCTTAAACGGTAGTCATTATCCTGGTTTTCAAAAATAGCGGCCAGGTTGGCAGACAACGGGGCCAATAAAGTAGCTTTGGCCACAGTGTTGGAAGTCTGTAAATTAGATGCAGCAAAATATTTCTGGTGCATCGCATCCCGCCGGGTATTTTCCAGGCCAAAGATAATTTCTGAAGAAAATATCCGGTTGGGATCTTTGATGCCGGGGCGGGAATCACTTTCAGGCGTCCACGGAAAGATGCTGCCGCTAATGGTTATCACATCCAATGCGTTTTTTAACGCGTTCGCTTTGTCGCCCCGGTACAGATATACCCTGGCCAGCAGGCTTTTAACAGCATAATAGTTCATCCGCCTGTTTCTTGCCCTGAAAAAGTTCCCGGAAACATCTGTATTATCGAAAGGTTGAATGCCGTATTGTATAATGGGATCTTTTGCCAATAGTGATGCCGCCATGCCAAGGTCGTTGACCAGGCTGTCCATGAATTGCCTG
Organism: Chitinophaga sp. OAE865; assembly: GCF_040546735.1. Lineage (NCBI taxonomy): Bacteria > Pseudomonadati > Bacteroidota > Chitinophagia > Chitinophagales > Chitinophagaceae > Chitinophaga > Chitinophaga sp. OAE865. Next base: position 4,281,664 of record NZ_JBEPOF010000001.1, read on the forward strand.
GCGGGTATCAGCGGGCTAAGCCTGGTAGCGGGCTGGGTTGGATAAGGCGCCGTTTCCGAAGAAGAGTCGACGGCATATACAGGGCCAAACAGCCGAAGCATATCAAACAATACAAACGCCCGCAGACCATATGCTTCACCCAGCAACAATGCTTTTTCGTCCGGGCTGATGATATTTTCTGTGGCTCCCCCCGTACCTTTTATAAATTCATTGATATTAAGGATGTTGGTATAGGCGTTGCCCCAGATAGCGGATATATCCGACTGTAAAAACGATCCGTCCAGAAATTGATAATTGCCGGACGACGCAAACCTGTTCAATCCGGGCGTATTATAGTACTGCGCAAGCACATCTACGGTGCTAACTGTTAAAGATCCTCCATATAAATTATCTGATACCAGGTTGATGTAAATACCATTTAACGCTTTCTCGATAGACGATTTTGAAGTAAATACCTGGATATCTATCAGCCTGTCATTGGGTTGTACATCCAGGTATTTGTTGCAGGCCAACAGGCTTATACTTACGATTGCCAGCAGCCCTTTGATAATCTTATTCATTTTGTCAGGTGTTTGTAGGTGTTAGAAGAACAAGCTCATACTAAATGAGAAACTTTTTGCAAAAGGGTAATCCGTTCCTCTTTCGCGCGTCACGTTGGATATCATAAAAATATCATTCAAATAACCATTGATGCGTAGTGTTTTTGCCCTTATCTTACTGATCCATGGGTGTTGGGCAGCTAAAAATTCATACCCTGCAGAAATTGATTCTCCTGATAGAAAATTTTCTGTTTGTATAAACCGTGAGGAGGGAGGGGAGTAGGTGCTGGTAACGTTGGGATCGGAGAGGTTGATATTTTTAAAAAACACAATATCGCCCGGTTGCCGCCACCGGTCGTACAAGGCTCTTTTGTCCTGGTTATAGATCAATTGCGGAAAGCCGATGTTTTCTACTTTGTTGAATATTGCCGTGTTAAAGTTCGATTGGCCTATGCTATAGCGGAGAAATATTCCCATGGAAAATCCTTTGATGTTCAGCATGGAGCTGATCACTCCCTGTACTTTGGGAATGGCAGAACCTACTGCTACTTCATCGTCTGAATTATAATAAAAGGTGTGTGTGCCGTCTTTTTTTAACAGGATCTCATTCCCGGAGGCGGGATCAATTCCTAATGAACGTACGGCCCATATATCATCGGGACTGTATCCATCCATGTACCGTTTCAGGTAATTGGGAATATCCTTGAGTGCCTTTTCATCATTGAATTTATTCCTGGCTAACTCATTTTCCTTCGCCATCATCGATGCGAAGTTCGAATACCGGCTCTTGTCGATGCTGCCGGTCACGCCCAGCGTCCATTGAATGTCTTTATCCGGTTGGAGGATGGGAGAGTATTTAAGTATTAGCTCCAACCCTTTCACCGTAAGCTTTCCTGCATTAAGCGCATAATTGGGAACCCCGGTGGACGCTGCGGCGGAAGCGGGAACAATTAAAGGATTGGTAAGTTTCTGGTAGGCATTCACGGTGGCGATAAAGCGGTTGTTCCAGGTAATCAGGTCTATGCCGGCGCTGATTTGCTGGGTTCTTTGCCAGGCGAGGTTGGGTGTACCAAGTTGATTCAGGAACAGGCCTGTACCGAAACTGGTAGATGTATTGCTATAACCATATACCGAAGAGGAAACAAACGAACCCAGCTGCTGATTACCATTAGTACCTATGTTACCTCTTAACCGCAATAATGTGAGCCAGTCAGCATCTTTAAGAAAATTTTCCCTGCTGACCGTCCAACCAAGACCGAGGCCCCAGAAAGACGTATATTTTTCTGCAGAACCAAAAACGGTGGAGCCATCTATCGTGTAAGTAGCATCTACAAAGTATTTGTTGGCAAAAACATAATTCACGCTTGCCAGCGAGCTCACCTTGCGTGATTTTACCTCTGAATAGCTAGGCTTGCTGTTTATAGCATAGCCATAGGCAAAGGCAGGATTGGGGGCTACGCCATCCGGAAAGCCCACGGCCTGCAGGCCGATAGTCGTGCTATTGCTTTCGGTTAATGCTGCCCGCACGTTACCGGTGAGACTATGTTTTCTATTGAACACTTTCTGGTAAGTGATCATGGCATTGCCGTTGTATCCCCAGGTGCTCTGTTGCCCGTAATTGTAAGTTCCTTTTTCATTGATATCAACGCCATCGAAGGCGGTGTTGGCAGATGGCACGAAAACAGTAGTACTGCCAACGCTTTTATTCAGCTGGATCCCGGATGTAAACCGCCAGTCAGGGCTAATGTTCCATACTAAGGACAAATTATCCAGGACGTTGAAATAAGAGCTTGCATTTTCCGGGTTTAATGATGCGTTGTAAATTGGGTTGGGTGTTTGGTATTGGGTCAGGAATTGGAAATTATCACCTGCGGTAAACGATTCCAGGTATTTGCCGGTAAACAGCTGCCCTTTGTCATCGAATTTCCGGTAGTAAGGGGCTATATCTACATAGTCTGAAAAGCTGCCATAGGGCGACTCCGATGCTTTGCTGCCTTCAATGTACGTACGGTTAGTAAAGTTCAGCTTCTTCTTCCGGTAAGTTAAATCAACAGATCCCCCCCAGGTGCTTTTGCCGGATCCTTTCATCACACCCGGCGTACTTCTGTAACTGAGGGTAACGTCATACTGGAACTCATTACTCCCACCATTTATACCGAGCACATGCCCTGTGGAAAACGCATTGCGTAAGGGAACATTCAGCCAGTAAGAGTTCTCACCTCCCAGTACTGCTTTTAAACGGTTGTTGTATAAAGTGTCGAGGATGAGTTGGGATGCTTGCCGTTCGTCCGAGTTATAGTAACCAGACAGCCTTTGAAACTCCAGTAATTCTGCCGCGTTCATGATGTTATACCCGCCCAGCGCAGGCATTTCTGCCCTGAAATCGGTAGTGTAATTGACCTGTAAACTGCCAGGTTGCGGGCGTTTGGTTTCTACTACCACTACGCCATTGGCAGCATTTGATCCGTACAAGGCAGTAGAGGCAGCATCTTTCAGGATAGTGATGGATGCGATCCGGTTAATGTCGAGGTTTACAATTTGCTGTAAACTGCTTTCCATACCGTTTAATATAAATAAAGGTTGATTGGGATTTGTGCTGAACTGGTTTTTAATAGCGTTGGAAGTAGTAACTGAAACAGAAGTGGTACCCCTCAACTGGATCTCCGGCAACCGGTTGGGATTGGAACCCAAACTATTATTTGGCATAATAATGAAAGAGGGATCCAGCGTTTTTAAACTCTCGAGCACATTCCCATTCCCGATCTGTTTAAGTTCTTTCCCGGTGAATGTAGCCACCGCGCCGGTGAAGCTTTCTTTTTTCCGTGTCAGGATCCCTGCATTCACTATAACTTCTTCCAATTTCTTTTCCGATGGTTTTAAGCGGATGACCACATGGCTTGTGCGTCCTAGCTGTGATGTTTGTGGCTGGAAGCCAATATAAGTCACCTCCATTATATCGCCTTCTGCAGCGTTGATGATGACAGTTCCATCGCTGTTGGTAATTTTTGATATCCTGTTTTCTTTGATACTCACCGAGGCGCCTGCCAGTGGCTTCCCGGCAGAATCGATGACCAATACTTTGAGCGGGTACGCGCCGGGTACCGCCCTTGATTGATCCGCATTATCTGACCCGTGGCTGGCCTGTTTCCCGGAAAGGAAAATAGTTTTTCCTTTGATGGTATATTCCAGCGGCTGGTCCTTAAATACTGCATCCAGCAACTGCAGCAATGGCATATTGACCGCACGTACTGCTACCGGTTTGGCATCGGCCAGGAAATGTTCCTTATAAAGAAAGGCGTAGCCGGTCTGTTTTTCTATAAGCGACAACACGGCTTCCAGGGGCATTGTTTTGCCCGGCAGGGTGACGGTTTGCGCCATTGATGGGGTAGAAACGGTAAAGGCAATAATGATCAATAAATAAATTTTCCACTTTTGGGTGCACATGACACGCGGAATGAGTACAAACAGGCCTTGGGCAGGCAAATTGCCACAAGCTTTCTTTTCCATAATTTTCGAAAATTTTGGTTGTCAAAAAATCGCTGGCGGCTATACATTTTTACTCAATGATAGCCGGATAGGATATTATTCCCCGGGATTGGTTTATGGTTGGTTGGTTTTAATGACTGGGTTTAAATATTACTGACTCTTATATGATTGATTGGTATATTTATTTATTAGTTTGCTGATATCCGGTGCTCATTGCATTCTTTCCCGGATAGTTATAAATATTCCGATAGAACGGGGTACATCAGGGCAGTATAATCAGCCGATGTCCTTCTAACCTGAAGTGGATGCCCAGTTTTTCCAGCCCCGCCAGCAGATCGTTTAATGGAACATCCCTGGTTAGCTTCCCACTGAAAGCGACATCGGGCACACCTTTTTCATATACCACTTCAATATCATACCAGCGCTCCAGCTGCCGCATCGCTTCTTCCAGTTTAACCCCATCGAAATAAAAAATGCCGTTTTTCCACGCTATTACATGGTTAACATCTATATCTTTTTTAACCCGGATGCCCTGGTCCACTTCTGCCTGCTCCCCGGGATGAAGTATCATTCTTTCATTGTCCTTTACCACCCGTACCGCACCTTCCAGCAATGTTGCCTTCAGGGGGCCTTCATTGCTGTAGCTATTGATATTAAAGCTGGTACCCAATACCTCTACCGCCACATTGTTGTTTATATTCACCCTGAATGGCGCCGTCGCCTTTTTTACTTCGAAATAAGCTTCCCCGGCGAGGGTAACGCTTCGTTCCCGGTTAGAGAATATTGTAGGATAGTGGATAGAACTGGCAGCATTGAGCCAGACTTCCGTTCCATCCGGCAATGTAACGTGGTACTGGCGCCCCTTCGGGGTGGATATTGTGTTGTAGCTTACTTCCCCGCTATTTGCTTCATATACCAATCCGCCATTGATCACCCTGGCCGTGGCGCCTCCCTGCAAGGCCAGGGTACCATTTTGAATAGTGTCCAGCAGCAGGGCGGTACCGTTAGATAAGGTAAGAATGGCGCCCGTTCTGCCGGGAGCAATATTTCCCTGCCCGGAGGCTACAATTGTTTTCACTTTGGTGCTTTCATGGCTCCGCCAGAAATAAATCCCGGTGCTGACAATAAGAATAATCGCCGCCGCATACCGGGCCCAGGGATAACTCCCCCGGGAGGCAATCGACCGGACATTATCCATGGGGAGGTCCCGGGATATAGCAAGCACCTTGTCTGCCAATTCATGCTGCGGATCAATAGCAGCCAACTCCTCTCCATTGGCAGGGTAACGCTCCATCAGGCCCGCCAGCGCATCATGAAAGGGGCCATCTACCCCCGCCTCGCGGATGACCGATGATAATTCTTCCAGCTCAGACGAAGTAGCTGTATCCAATCTGAGCTGTTCCAGTAAGTATATGATCCGTTGTTCCTGCATAGCAAACTTTTATATGGTGAATGCATTCCCACATATAATGAACCCTGAAAGCACATTTAGGTACCCATCGCTAAAAAAAAAATAATAATTCATCCAATCAGTAGCAGGAGCGGGCTTTAAAGCCATTGTGCCGGTATAATTCCGTATACCTTTCCTGTGAGGGGGGCCGGGGGCAGCATTAAATACAATTGACTAAAAATTAATTATATCAGGAACATGGGCAGATATTTACCGGCTTTCGTCAACCGATGCCGAATGGTATGAAGGGCCAATATCAGGGTTTTCTTTACATAGTTTTCTGAAAGGCCCAACTGGGTGGCTATTTCAGGGATTCTCAGCCCGTTATTCCGGCTCAGCCGGAAGATTTCTCTTTGCCTGGGGCTCAGGGTAGCTACGGCCGATTCAATAAGCCTGCGGGTTTCACGGTAAGAAATCTCCATTTCAGTATCATCGGTAAAGTCGTCGGTATACTGTTGCTGTAACGCGTCTATCAGGCGTTTTTCCAGTCCGTTCTTCCTAAAGTAACGCAGGCATTCGTTGGATACGAGCTTCAGCAACCAGGCGCGGGGATGTTCTATTTCCGGTAGTTTGCTGCGACTTATCCACAACCGGAACATCGATTCCTGGACAATTTCGCGGACGGCTTCCTGCGATTTCGTTAATTTATATATATAGCCAAATAACACCGGTTTCAGGGTCGCATATAATTGCCGGAATGCCGCTTCATCTCCGGATGCAATAAGATTAAAAAGTTCCTTCTCAGTATATGAATGATGATGGGCCAATAAACAGAGGTTAAGCATTAGGTACACATGATTGGGCGGATGAAAATAATGTTTTTTCAGGAAAGAAGAAAATAAATACTATTTGAACGTAGTATGGCGGGGAGCATTAGGATTATGGGAGCCCACCCCACAGCAGATATTTCTCGTTTTTAATGTTTATGTTTATATTCGAAATGTATTCCACGCGCGATGACCACTAACCAACTAAGAAATTTAACTGAAGAGGAGCTGTTAGAAAGGTTGCTGAAAGGTGACACTTATGCCTTTGATTGTATTTTCAATAAATTTTATGGTGCGTTATGCTTATTTGCCACCCGGTTAACCTCGGATAAATTTACAGCCGAGGAAATTGTCCAGGATATTTTTTGTAAGCTGTGGAGTAAGCATAGCGATTTTCACAGTCTGAATGCAATTAAAGCCTTCCTCTATATAAGTACCCGGAATGCCTCCATGAACGCTTTAAAAAAACAAAGCCGTAAAATGAAGCACGACCAGGCATTTGCTTTTTTTAAAGAAGGATCTGAAGAGCCGTTTATCAACGAAATAATATACATCGAAGCCCTTCGCGAAATTTCAACTGAAATCAATGCCTTACCGGATCAGTGTGGGAAAATTATCAGGATGATCTTTGAAGACGGGCTGCAGCCTAAGGAAATAGCGGATAAACTTGATATTGCCATCAGTACGGTGTATAATCAGAAAATGCGCGGGCTTTCCATTTTAAGAAAGCGCCTTTCGGATAAAGGCTTTGCTGTTTTAACAGCTGTGATTGTATCTATATATTTCAGGTAAAGGGGCAGGCGCCCCGGGGCCTTTTGCCAGTATAGCCGGGTTGTTCTCGTCATTAACCATGCCATTTCACCTCTACATAACATTTGCCGTTTCAGCTGTGGTATCATCTGCTAAAATTTTTTTTCAGATCTTTTAGAGGAAATGCGGGAGTAGGTTGTTTCTACTGTATAACACTAATTAATAGCCATGTCCGATCAACAATTATATGATCCGTTTCATATAAGCAGCCTGTTAGCCCGAAGGCTTTATGGCACCCTTACAGTTGCAGAGGAAGCTGAACTGGAAGTATGGTTGAATAAAAGCACAGACAACAGGGAGATCCTGGAAAAGCTTTTGAGCGAAAGCATCCGGAAGGAGGAGATGGAGCATCTGAATGAATTTGACGAGGAAGCTGCCTTAAAGAACGTTTGGGCCAGGATAGGGCGTCCTGAAAGCCCGGGCAGAAGCACATTGAGGAGTTATATGATAAAGATGGCCACAGCAGCGGCTGTAGTAATAATGCTGTCTGTTGGTTTCTGGATATTTAAAGTTAAATCGCCGGTAAAACGATTGTCATATAAGGTAGAAAAAACGGAGATCTCTCCGGGCGCCAACAAAGCTATGTTGATCCTGTCTAATGGTACTAAAATAGATCTCCAGGCGGCTAAAAGCGGGAATATCGCCTACCAGGGAGGTGCCGTTGTGAACAAGCAGGCAGAGGGGAAAATAGACTACCGGGGCGCTGCTCAACCGGGTACAACAGATGCCTTCAACACCCTGGCTGTTCCCAAAGGCGGGCAATATGAACTGACGCTTCCCGATGGCACCCGCGTATGGTTAAACGCAGCCTCGTCATTAACATATCCGGTGGCATTTACCGGGAAAGAGCGTGTAGTCACGCTAAACGGGGAGGCCTATTTCGAGGTGGCTAAAAATCCCGGTAAACCATTTCTTGTAGATGTGGGTGGTAAGCAAACAGTGGAAGTATTAGGGACACATTTTGATATCAAAGCGTATAATGACGATCCCGATATCAGGACCACCTTACTGGAAGGCTCGGTAAAGATAAACGCTAAAAACAGCCACACCATTATAAAACCAGGTCAGATGGCTGTTAATAATCTGAAAACGCCTTTGATTGTGAGGAATGCAGACCTGGACGAAGTAATGGGCTGGAAAAACGGGCTGTTTGTATTTAATGATGAGCGTATTGAAGACGTGTTAAGAGCGGTGGCAAGATGGTACGATGTAGAGGTGGAATACCAGGCGGATGTTAGTCAGAAGAAATTAAGAGGCGTTGTGTCTAAATACAAAAGCATCAGGGAACTGCTTGATAATATAGCAATTACATCGGGGATCCATTATAAAATAGAAGGAAGGCGCGTCATCCTTATAAATTAATCTTACTAAACAAATTTTCCGGAAAAAGACCAGGGGCGGTTGCAACACCCCTGGTGAAACACAGCTGTGGGAGCTGTATACCAGGTAATCATTATAATCGCTGTTATCAACCAATTATTTAATTAACCTTAGATCCAAATGTATAAAATTTATACTGCATTTGAATGCGGACGTCCGTTCCGTGTTCAGGCTAAACTATTGAGCGTTATGAAACTGTCTTTCTTTATCTGCCTTATCGCCTTTATGCAGGTAAGTGCATCCACAAAAGCTCAGAGAATTAACTTAAATAAAAAGAACGCGCCATTATGGGAGACGTTAAATGATATTCGCCGGCAAACGGGTTACAGTATTCTATGCGATCCTGATATTTTAAGCGCAGCAAAGCCTGTTACCGTTAGAATAAAAGACGCCTCGCTGGAAGCTGCCTTAAAACTATGTTTTAATAACCAGCCGTTTAATTATGTGATCAATCAGAAAACCATATTAATTACACCGGTGAAATTGCCGGCCCCGGTGACCAGTCAGCCTGCCAGCGCTATCAGGATAACCGGGAAGGTAACAGATGAACAGGGCAGTTTGCCCGGGGCAAGTATCAAGTTAAAAGATTCCAATATAGGTGCGATATCGGACGCGAAAGGCAACTATGCCGTTAATGTTCCGGATAGCAAAGGGACGCTTATTTTTTCAAGCGTAGGTTATTTAACACAGGAAGTGCCTATCGAAGGGCGTACTACAATTGATGTTCAGCTAAAGGCGGAGTCAAAAGGATTAAACCAGATAGTAGTGATTGGTTATGGCACGGTCCGTAAAAAAGATCTCACCGGCTCGGTTTCCTCTATAGGATCAACAGAAATAAAGTCGCAACCCATCAACTCCTTTAACCAGGCGCTGCAAGGTAAAGTATCGGGTGTACAAATTACACAGGCATCCAACTCACCGGGTGGCGGGATAACAATCCGTGTGCGTGGAGGCAACTCTATTTCCGCCAGCAATGATCCTTTATATGTTGTGGACGGTTTCCCGGTTTCTGTGCCCGCTGCGGCAAACGGGGCAAGTGGAAGCGGCGCCGGTTATGCTAACCCGCTGTCGACTATTAACCCGAATGATATTGAGTCGATAGAAGTTTTGAAAGATGCTTCCGCTACGGCAATATATGGTTCAAGAGGAGCAAACGGCGTGGTGCTGGTAACTACCAGGCGGGGGAAATCAGGACACCCGACTGTTGAATTTGAAAGCTATGCGGGTGCGCAGGAGGTTGTAAAACAACTGAAACTGGGAAATGCGATGGATCACCTGAACCTGAAGAATGAGCAGCTTGCCAATCTTGGTTTTGCACAAAGGTTTGGGAACCCCAACGGGCCTTATCCTAAACCCGTTGCTTCCTATGGTGAAGGCACCGACTGGCAGAAAGAGATCTACAGGACTGCGCCTATGCAGAGTTACCAGTTGTCAATCAGCGGGGGTACCGACAAAGTCCGCTATCTGGTAAGTGGAAACTATCTCGATCAGGATGGGATCATCATTAATAATAACTTTAAACGTTATGCGGCAAGGATTAATCTGGATGCCACTTTGAGCGAGCGTATCAGGATAGGTTCCAATTTTACCGCATCGCGCACCGTCAATAACGGGGTTTCTGAAGGCCTTGCCGCAGGCCCGGTATATGAGGCGCTGACCATCTCTCCGGCCAGCCCTGTTTACGCGCCAGATGGAAGCTACCAATTACTTAATTTAGGCCCGGGCACAGGCTTTGCAAGCACCCCCAACCCCGTTGCCATGCTGAAAACTTCCACCAATCTGCTTTCTACGGATAGGGTGCTGGGTAATGTATTCGGAGATTTCAGCATCGCAGAAGGGCTGAAGGCGCATATCAGTTTTGGCGCGGATATCCAGAATTCATTCAGGAATGTATTCTTTACGCCCCAAACTCTTGCAGGAAGCGGGCGGAATGGCTATGGCAGTAACGGTACCACCGAAAATATCAATACCTTAAATGAAAACACCCTTACCTATACAAAGAAAATAAATAAGGACAATGCCTTTGATGTACTGGCCGGTGTAACTTTTCAAAGCAACAGGATGCAGCGGACCTACCAGGAAGCGGAGAATTTTCCCAACTATGTTTTGGGAGCCAATAACCTGTCGGCAGCCAATACACTGGATATCACCAGCAGCAGTTTAGAGAAATGGGGACTAAACTCATATCTGGCCAGGATAAATTACCGCTTTAAGGATCGCTACCTGTTTACGGTGAGCGCCCGTGTGGATGGCTCATCACGTTTTGGCATTAATAATAAGTATGGATTTTTCCCATCCGGCGCATTTGCGTGGCGGGTATCCGACGAAAATTTCTTAAAGAACAGCCGGGTCATCAGCGATCTGAAACTGAGGGTTAGTTATGGCATTACCGGTAATGATGGCATCGGTCTTTATAATTCCCTCCCTCAATACACTATCGGAAAAACGGTCTTTAACGATGTGGAGGTGCTGACCAATCAACTTTCACGTATCGAAAGCCCTGATCTGAAATGGGAGAAAACTGCCCAGCTGGATATTGGCTTTGATGCTGGCTTTTGGGGCAACCGGCTTACTGTTGTGGGCGATTATTACGTAAAAAACACCAGCGGTCTGCTGCTGTATGTGGACCTGCCGGCAACTACAGGCGCTACCAGTGTATTGCGCAATATCGGCAGCGTACAGAACAAAGGTTTTGAACTTGCCATTACCTCGGTAAATATCGATAAGGGCGGAAACGGGTTTAAATGGACCACGGCCGGCAATGTTTCCTATAACGAAAACAAAGTAGTATCACTTGCCAATGGCGTGGATCATTATTTTTCCGGGCTAACCATTATAGAGGTGGGAAAGCCCCTTGGCTCATTCTATGGTAATGTATTTGATGGTATATGGCAAACAAAAGAACAGATTGCTGCGGCAGGCCCGTTAGCACAGGCGGGCAGTTTACCCGGTGCATACCGCTGGAAGGATATAAACGGTGATGGCGTATACAATGAGTCGGGCGATCGCAAAGTATTGGGTAATGGTCTTCCTAAATTTATTTTCGGTCTTACCAACAATTTCTCTTACAAAGGATTTGACTTTTCCTTTTTCCTGCAGGGCGTACAGGGCAATAAGATCTATAACAATTTCACCACCTTGATCGATGCACAATATAACCACCTGAAATCATATTATGTAAACCACTGGACAGCCACGAACCCCAGCAACTCGGTAGGAGCTATACGCCAATGGGTTTTACCCGCAGTTTCTGATTTTGCAATAGAAGACGGCTCATTTTTACGGTTAAAAACTGTTACGCTGGGTTACCAGTTACCGGGTTTTACAAAAGTCATAAGGAGGGCCCGCGTTTACGTCAGTGCACAAAACCTGCTTACGTTCACTAATTATACAGGCTATGATCCTGAGGTCAACGGCGATTTTAACAGTAATACCCAATATGGGGTAGATAATTTCAATTACCCGCCGTCAAGGATCTATACGCTTGGTTTGTCTATTACTTTATAATTAAATCCTGATAAAGATGAAATCACAATATAAGTTGTCGGGCAAAGCGCTGTTTGTACGCCGGTATGCGCTGTTGTGCGGTTTCCTGGCTATAGCAATGGTTTTCCTGGGAAGCTGTAAAAATAACCTCGTTGAGGTGCCTTATTCGTTCCTGGGAGAAGAAAACTCTTTCAAAACAGCAAGTGATGCCACCGTTGCGCTTGATGCGGTGTACGACAGGCTGCGCAACATTTATAACATGACGATGATCAATCTTGCAGATGTAAATTCTGAAGAGCTGACGGTGCAATCAAACGTTGGCGCAAGCATATTAGAGCTTGATAATAATCTTTATTCGCCATCCAATCCTTCTTTTGATGCGTTTTATACAAACTGCTACTTAACCATCGACAGGGCCAACAGGGTAATTAAGAATGTACCTGGCATTACCATGGATGCAACTGCTAAGGCGCAGATCATCGGAGAAGCGAAATTCCTGCGGGCATTGATCTATTTTGACCTGGTGCAGGCTTTTGGGGATGTACCATTGGTGACTGCTCCAACTTCCGATGTTGTGAATGTAAGCTTGAAGCGTACACCTGTGGATGCCGTGTATGCCCAGATTATTGGTGATCTGAAAGACGCAGTAGCCGCAAACCTGCCGGCACAGTATACCACTCCCGGAACGGTTGGGAGGGCCACCAGCGGCGCCGCGAAATCGCTTCTGGCAAAGGTATACCTCACCCGTAAGGATTATGTAAATGCGGCAGCTGTTGCCAGGGAAGTGATAGACTCAAAAGCTTACAGTCTCTTCCCGAACTATAAAGACATCTTTCCACCAGAGAACAGAAATGGCCGGGAGCATATTTTTTCAGCCCAATACAGCTGTATAAAAACATCTTACGGCAGCACAATGGCTGAATCTTTTGCCATTTATTTTTCCTACCCGATCAACCAGGGAGGAGGCGCATACCAGGCTGATTCCAATTATGTAAAGTCATACCTGCCGGGCGACTACCGGAAGAAGGTAACAATTATTACGGAGAAGGTGAACCCTGCCAATAATACGTTGGTACTATCCCGTACCGGTCCTGCAGTTGATAAGTACTGGGACCCGTCGCCCTGCGCCGAGTTTGCCGCCCGGAACAATTTCATGATCCTTCGTTATGCCGATGTGCTTCTTATTTATGCCGAAGCAATTAATGAAATTAACGGACCTACTGCTGATGCTTATGATGCCATCAACCAGGTACGGACCCGTGCGAGAAATGGTAATCTATCCGCCAACCCGCAAAACCTGGCTGGCTTATCGCAGGCACAGTTCAGGGATGCCGTTTTAGAAGAAAGGGGCTGGGAACTATGCTTTGAAGGGCACCGCCGCTGGGATTTACTGCGGACCGGCAAATACATTAATACCCTTCGGTCGGCAGGAATACCTGTTTCACAGAAAAACCTGCTTTATCCAATTCCACAACACCAGATAGATGTGAACGAGGCGCTTACCCAGAATCCGGGCTATTGAGCATTTTAATAAACAAAGCGCGCTTAACGCGCTTTGTTTATTATTCCGCTAAACCTGGCCCCGGAACATGGGCCGTTTTATAAACAATCAGTCGTAAAATTTAAAAATGAAGAGAGTATATATAGTCATGGCCATTCTGATGCTTTACGCATTGGGGGTAAATGCTTCGGGTAAACCCACCGTGGTCGTGTATGGAGCAACGCCGGGAGGCATATCGGCTGCAGTGGCTGCCGCAAGGGAGGGCGCTAAAGTGATTCTGATCGAGCAAACCCGACATGTAGGCGGTATGAACACCAGTGGGATTGGCACTGCCGAAACGGAGCACATGATCGAGGAAACCATTTCGGGAATTCCATTGGAGTTGTATACCCGCATGGGAAAATTTTACGGGAGCAATAAGCCAGCTTTTTATTTTGAATCGCATGTTGCCGAAAAGATATTTCTGGATATGCTTGCTGAGCAGCATGTATCCATTATCTATCAGGCTTATGCAGACAAGGTAAATAAAAAAGAGAACGCTATTAAAAGTATTGTATTATCAAACGGAAAAACGATCAGTGGCGATGTATTTATAGATGCAACCTATGAAGGTGATTTAATGGCAAGAGCGGGAGTATCCTATACTTACGGGCGCGAAAGTAAATCCCAATACAATGAGCCGCTTGCCGGGATCCGCCTTTTAGATAAGCCTATAGACGTTTCGCCGTATGACGACAACGGGCATTTGCTGCCCGGGTTTGTGGAAGCAAAAAATTTAACCAATGGCGAAGCCAGTAAAAGAATAATCAATTACAATTTCCGGTTAATGATGTCTACCAACGCCGACAGGATTCCTTTCCCCGCGCCGCTGCATTATGACCCCAACCGATATATTACGCTTAAACGCCTGCTGACCGCTCACCCCAACATGAAGCTGACGGATATCATTGATATATATTCCTGGAACTATCCACCCGGAAAGTATGAAACCAATAACAAACAAAATGCAGTGATATCATTGGGGCTTTTTGGCGGCAATACCGGTTATCCGGATGCAGACTACAAGGAAAGAGAGCGGATATACCAGGATCACAAGGATTGGACATTGGGTTTACTTTATTTTCTGCAACATGACCCCTCAGTACCGGAACCGTTGCGTGATGAAGCTGACCGCTATGGTTTGGCGCCGGATGAATTTAAGGACAATGGTAATTTTCCTTATTACTTATATGTACGGGAGGCCAGGCGTATGATCGGCAGCTATGTACAAACCCAGAAAGACATTTTTGATGAGCCCCGGAAACCTGATGCCATTGCTTTGGGATCGCATTTTGTGGATTGTCATCATGTACAGAAGGTAGCTATATCCCATACACAATACATTAATGAGGGCCGTATATGGGTTAAAGTTGAGCAGCCGTATGAGCTTTCGTATCGTATTATCACGCCCAAACAAAATGAATGTACCAATTTACTGGTACCCGTTTGCGCTTCGGCTTCTCATGTTGGATTTTGTTCTGTCAGGGTTGAAGTTACCTGGATGCAGCTTGGTCAGGCCGCAGGTGTTGCTGCGGCTATAGCTGCCAGAAATAAGAAACCGGTGCAGGAAATAGATGTAAAACGATTGCAGGAAACTTTAAAAGAAGATGGAGTTATATTTAACAGTGATGCGCAGCGTTGGATCAATAACGATAAATCCTGAGGTAAGCATTACTTCTCCCTGAATTGCGTTGGAGTAATACCAGCCTGTGCTTTAAAGAAGTTCGAAAAGTATGCATGATCCACAAAGCCAAGCTCAAATGCAATTTCTTTTATGGAGAGATCCGTTGACTGAAGCAGCCGCTTTGCTTCCAGCAGCACGCGTTGTTGTATCAACCTGGTGGCCGATACATGAAGATGGTTTTTACAAAGAATATTCAGATAGTTTGCCGAGATGTGCAGCTTCGAAGCATAGAAGCCAACCAGTTTTTCGTCCTTGTAAAATTTATCAATCAGCATATTGAATTTTGCAAGCCTGGGGTTAGACTGGAATACTTTCAGGTCTGTAAAAATATGCTCCGCTTCTTTGCTCACAATAGCAGCAATAACCGCTGCTCTTGCACTGATGATCTCCTGTACTGAATTAGGTGAATTGAGCTCATCCCTGATGGCGTCAAATTCATACTTCAGCAATTTGAAATTATCATTGGTCAGCGGGATCACCGGGTGATTCATATAATTCGAGAACGAGAAACGGAAAAAGGATGCGAAGCGCTCAAAAAATTGCTGCTGTATCATCAGCTGGTAACCTGTTGTACCGGGTTTGATGCTCCAGGTGTGCACCTGGCCGGGGAACAGCACATGAATTTGTTTATTCCCTATGGGATAGTCGTGGAAGTCGATATTATGAACCCCTTTTGCCGATTCAAACAGGTTGATGATAAAAAAATCGTGCTTATGCGGCTTATCGATATGCCGTTCGCCATGCAGTTCATTGAAGAGGAATTCTTCCCTGCCGGCCAGCTGGCCTTTCCTGAATTCATGGATGCCTAATACCGGAACATGGCCTGCGTTGTCATTAGTCTTCATATCAGCAAAGTTAAGTAGGGAGCTCAACTTCTAAAGTATGGAAATTTATGACAATAAAAATGGACTGCCTCTGAAAGGCGCAGAGGCAATACATCCTAATAACAGGATTTATCAGAATACAATATTCCCTTTATGCACCAGCGACTTAACCGGTGAAACCCTTGCTACTGCTTCGGCGGAGCAGGATGCTTCCAGGAATACAAGGTTTGCATCATCGCCAGCTTTAGGCCATTGTTGTTTTCCTTTATCATTCAGGGGAAGTATATACCTGGTAGCAAAGCCTAATGTTCTTGAAAGCGCCCATTCAGAATTATAGCCATACAGGCCTGCAACGAGTTTTGCTTTCCGGAGCATATGGCCAGGGCCAAAGGTGCTCCAGTGATCCTGGATATTATCGTTGCCCACCAGTACTTCCACGCCATGCTTTCTCAGCAGTGGAATAGGCATGATGGTGTTGCCGAAAGGCACAGAAGAAACAATACCCACACCGGCTTCAGCCAGTCGTGCGGCCATGCGCTCTATTTCCAGGGCCGGGAGATGCCCGAGTGCAAAGGCATGGCTCACAAAAGTCTTGCCTCGAAGCACGGGATTTTCATTTGCCCTGTTAACCAGGTATTCAATAGTTTTTATGCCGGTTTCCCCTCTTTCATGCAGGTGGATATCAATTCCCTTATTGTTGTCGATAGCCAGTTGTGTGACCAGGTCCATCGTTTTTTCTATGCCTCCGTCAATGGAATAAGGATCTACACCGCCAATGAAATCGATGTTCATTTTTGCCACTTCTTTCAGTAAAGGGGCCGTGTTGGTGTAAAACACACCATGCTGTGGAAAGGCTACCAACTCAGCGCCGGCTGTCTTCTCTTTATTTTTCAGCGCGGTTTCCAGGTGCTTTAATGAATCAAAGCCGGAGGTGGGATCGATATTGAAATGGGAGCGGATATAGTGGGTACCGTTCGACTGCAGGAACTCAATCAATTTGCCGGCCCGTTCCACGGAGGTTTTCAGCCATTCAGGAATCATCTTCTGCTCATAGGCAATCTGGTCCTTTACGGTTTTCCTTTTTGCCGAAACGGCCTGCCATGGAAGTCCATATAGCATCTTGTCCAAATGGGCATGCATATCCTTGAAGGCAGGGAGCATCAACCAGCCTTTTGCATCAATGGCATCCCGGCCTGCATCGTTAGGGGTGACAGCCTTAATTTTACCGTCTTCTGTTTCAACACAGAAAAGCGCGGTATTCGTTTTCACTACTTCCTCGCCATCGTACTCAAAACCCGTTTCCAGCAACACATTCTTATATGTGTAGCGGCTGGTGTTTGCTGTTTTATCCATTGGTTTCATTTACAGCAAAGTAAAGGGTAAATATCTCCGGAACTTTGTGTTATCTATACAGATACTTGAAAGATTTATAATTCGCGGCAGATTATTGATAAATCTTTCAAGGTATATCATGAATCTTTCACAGATCAGGTTGCCAGGAAGATTATTTTTGTAAAAAAGATGGGGATGATGAAGAAAACGGAAATATCCCGTAAAGAATTTATAAAAATGTCCGGATTGGGATTTACAGGAATGGCCTTTGCATCCGGCCTGTTGGGCTCTGCAGGGGCGTTTGCCGGTACTGCAGCAGGCAGCAGCGGAGAAAGCTACCTGTTAAAGAATGTGCGGCTTGAAACGGGATTTGTTTACGAGGAAGGAGAGGTAGTACACACAAAAACAGAATTGTTCTGCATAGAGATCAAAGACGGAAAAATAAAAAGCATTTCCGCCAATAAACCGGAGGCGGCCGATGCTATTGATGCAAACGGCTGGCTGATGCTTCCTGCCTTCAGGGATATGCATATCCATCTTGATAAAACTTTCTATGGCGGCCCATGGCAGGCAACCAGGAAAGGGCAGGGGGGCGTTAAGGGCATGATTGCGCTGGAACAACAGATATTGCCGGAGATGCTGAAAACCTCTACCTACCGGGCCGAGAAGCTGGTAGAATTACTGCAATCCAAAGGCAGTAACTTCGCCAGGAGCCATGTTAATATTGAGCCTACCTCAAAACTACAGTCGCTCAACCATCTTTTAAAAGCGCTGGACAATAAAAAGGATTCCTTTGGAGCGGAACTGGTGGCATTTCCACAGCATGGCGTATTCTATACTGATTCAGTTCCCTGGTTAAAGGAGGCGGCAAAAATGGACATCGATTTTATTGGCGGACTGGACCCGTATACCATTGATGGCGCTATTGAGAAAACAATAGATTTCACGGTGCAACTGGCGCTGGACAATAAAAAGGGAATTGATATCCACCTGCATGAATCAGGAGAATCAGGGCTGAAAACAGTAGAATACCTGATTAAGAAAGTAAACGAGAATCCCGCCCTTCAACACAAAACATTTTTAAGCCACTGTTTTGTGCTGGGCAGGATCGATAAAGTGAAGCAGGAGCAGGTGGCGGAGCAACTGGCGGCAGCAGGTATAGGTATTGTTTCCACCATTCCTTTCGGAGGACTGATTATGCCTATTCCTGTGCTTTATAAGTATAATGTAAATGTGATGACCGGCAACGACAGTATCATTGATCACTGGAGCACATTTGGATCCGGAAGCGTATTGGAAAAAGCCCATACAATGGCCCAGTTATACGGTTATTCTACGGAATTCCTGCTGTCGAGAAGCCTGAAGCTGGCCACGGGAAATATACTCCCGCTTGATGATAAGGGAGCGCAGCAATGGCCCAAAGCCGGGGATGCAGCAAACCTGGTATTGATAGATGCCAGCTGCTCTGCAGAAGCAGTGGCAAGAATATCGCCGGTAAGATCCCTGATAAACAAAGGGAAAATCGTGTATTAAGTATCCTATTTTAAAACTGTGAACAAAATGCGGGAAATTATTTTCCCGCATTTCTTTTTTTGGGGAGATGCCTATGCGCTCTGATAATAATTTACTATATTAGGAATGATACAACCCTTTTCCCACGTTAACAGTTAATCCGCTTAATCCATGAGAGAAAATCCTGTCTATTTGTTTGCCTGGGTATGCCTTGCCCTTTGTTTTGCCTGTAAAAAAATAAGCCCTGATAAACTGGCTGCTATTGATGGCGGTACAGCCAATTTAATTAACGGGCTGAATGATGCAGACTTTACCGTTGAAAACACCTTCACGAATCCGCTGATACCACGTGGCGCTGATCCCTGGGTGGCCCAAAAGAACGGAGAATATTACTTCACGTATACACAGGGGAGTAAACTGGTGCTTTATAAAACAAAAGCTATGACTGAACTGGCATTGGCAACCTCGCATGATGCATGGATCCCTCCGCAGGGAATGCCATATTCAAAGAATCTCTGGGCGCCGGAGCTGCATGAAATCGATAATAAATGGTACATCTACTTTGCTGCCGATAACGGTACTAATGCCAATCACCGTATGTATGTGGTGGAGAACAGCTCCGCCGATCCCACACAGGGCACATGGGTATTGAAAGGCAAAGTGGCTGATTCCACGGATCAGTGGGCCATAGACGGTACCGTTTTCAAATATAACGGGCAGCTGTACATGTTGTGGTCGGGCGGTAATGCAGGCGCCGCACCGCAGCGTATCTACATTGCCCCAATGAGCAATCCCTGGACGATCAGTGGTCCGAAAGTGGCAATCTCCAGTCCCACCTATTCCTGGGAGATGAACGGGAACGCCATTAACGAAGGCCCCCAGGCGATCATTAACCCGAACGGGCAACTGCTCGTAGTATACTCCGGCAGCGGCTATTGGGTGGACACCTATTGCCTGGGATTATTGAGTCTTAATGCCAACGGTGATCCCCTGAATCCTGCCGACTGGGTGAAAACACCCAATCCTGTTTTTTCGATGAGCGCAGATAGCGGGGCCTTTGGCCCGGGACATAATGGCTTCTTCAAATCGCCCGATGGTACGGAAGACTGGCTCATCTATCATGCCCGCAGCGCTGCCGGCGGAGGAGGCAGAAACGCGCGCATACAGAAGTTCACCTGGAATGCAAGCGGTGCGCCTGATTTCGGCATGCCGGTTAAAATCGGATCTCCTGTGCCCAAGCCCTCCGGCGAGCCTGTCAGGAAGATGTATAAAAAAGAGAACTGGTCAATTGCCGGGTTCAGCTCAGAAGAGCTTAACAACAGCCGGTTAGCGATACGGCTTATAGACGACGACCCGGCTACGCCCTGGATAGCGCGCTATTCCGCTCCTGCCACCAACTACCCTGATCACTGGATTGCGGTTGACATGGGAGATACGCTTTGTGTAGATGGTTTTGTATTCATCCAGAAAGACGGCGACCGGAAAATAAAAGAGTTGCAGGTCCTTGCCGGTAATGATAATCTCAACTGGGAAGATCTTGGAACCACTGTGCTGCTTAATCTCTATCCCAATAAGCAGTATTTCACCCTTCCTGCAAGGAAGCAATTCAGGTATTTTAAGCTGGTACCAAAGTCGGGGCTGGATAGTCAGCCGCAGCCCGGCCTGGCGGAAGCGGGGACGTTTGTATTGGATAATTAAGTGTCGGATTACAGCCCGCCGGCGCCGGCGGGCTGTAATTCCCGTTAAATATTTATCGCACCCTTCCCCGTTGCAATCAAATACGCATCCTTCAACACCTCAGAATAAGTAGGATGCGCATAACTCAGCCTCGATAAGTCGTCTGCAGTGATCTCATACTCCATAGCCACTACCGCCTGCGCAATCACATCGGCGGCACGGGGACCAATAATATGCACGCCCAGCACTTCGCCATATTGAGGGGATACCAATACTTTTACGAAGCCATCTGTGTCCATGGATGCCCTGGCTCTTGCGCTGGCCATGTAAGGAAATTTGCCCACGGTATAAGTAACGCCCTGCGCCCTTAGCTGCTCCTCTGTAGCCCCTGCTGCCGCCACTTCAGGCCAGGTGTAAACTACTGCAGGAATAAGTTCATACTTTATATGGGGTTTCCCGCCATGAATAACTTCTGCCACAAAAGTACCTTCATCTTCTGCCTTATGCGCCAGCATAGGGCCATCAATTACATCGCCTATCGCATAAATATTGGGCACAACTGTTTGTAACTGAGCGTTCACCTTTATTTTACCGTTTTTTTCCGGTGTGATACCAACAGCCTGTAAATTTAGACCTTCGGTGTAGGCTTTTCTGCCTACGGCAACAAGACAGTAGTCGGCTGTGATTTCCTGAGGCCTGCCTTCCGCATCCAGGAAACTTACGGATGCTGATGAACCATTGTTAATGGCCGACTGTACCTTGCTGCCTAACAAGATCTTAATTTTCAGTTTGCCAAGGGTTTTATACAAGGCCTTGCCTAGTTCCCTGTCCATAGTAGGGATGAGGGAATCTGTATATTCTATGATGGTTACCTCGGTGCCAATACGGGCATACACAGATGCCATTTCCACCCCAATTACGCCGCCGCCGATGATGATCATGGAGCCCGGCTGTGAAGGCAGCGATAAGCCTTCTGTAGACGTGATGATCCTTTTCTTATCGATAGTAACGCCGGGTATGGAAGAAGGTTTGGAGCCGGTGGCTATGATAAAGTACCTGCCTGTGAGCACGGTGCTTTTATCTGCTGCAGTTACCTGCAAATGGGTAGCATCTATGAAACTGCCTGTGCCATGGTGCACATCAATTTTGTTCTTCTTCATCAGGTATACCAGGCCCGCCGTATTTTGCTTTACCACATCGGCTTTACGGCTGATGAACTGGCTGAAATCAAGGGTAATGCCGCCCAGGCTGATGCCGTGCGTTTTAAACTGTTCTTTTGCCTGGTGATAGTGTTCCGAGCTATCCAGTAAAGCTTTGGCGGGAATGCAGCCAACATTGGTGCAGGTACCGCCAAGGGTGTTGTATTTTTCCACGATGGCTACCTTGTAACCTAACTGAGCTGCCCTGATGGCTGATACATATCCACCGGGACCTGATCCTATCACTATGATGTCATACTGATTGTCCATAAAATTGTTTTTATCTCTTGTATACGCAAAAGTAAAGCAAAAATATACCAATCGGTATTATTTGTGCTGATTTTTTGATTGATGGATAACCGGAGAGGTGCCAGCGCGTATCCGTAATAATTGATCAGCAGAATAAATTCTATCGCCGGTAAATATATTCCAGGGCTTCATCTTTATAATTAACAAAACTGGCGGCGCTATACGTTATTTCCTTATCGGGCATTAATGCCCCTTTTTTACCTTTCCAGTTTTCCCAGTACATGGTAGAATAACCAATTACGATCTTGGTGTTGGGAAGCCGGAAGCCCCGCACTTCTCCATAATGATTGATATTACCGCTGGTCATTTGGCCTACCAGGATGGCATTGGTATGTCTTTTAAATTCAACGGCATTCATTAAAGCGGAGGAAAAAGTTTGTTTTCCTATCAGTACATAAAAATGGCCTTTCTTATTCAGATAGCTGTGTTTGATGCTATCGATAAATGGCGACAGCACACCCGAATTGCCCCCACTGTTAAACCGGAGATCAAGGATGATTTTATTGGGATGCAGTTTTTCTATTGTTGAAAACAGCTCCGTGTTAAACTGCGGGAATGGATTATTTTCATCCTCTGCGCAGTGAACAAAGTTGAAGTAAATTATTTTTCTCGCTTCGTCATATGTATACCAATAATCTTTATCACTGTGCCTGTAGGGAAGTATGTTGTTGTACTGGCTTGCAGTGGCCAGTTTCAGGCTATCCTTGTTTATTGCATTAAGCGTTAGCTGGTATGTTTTATGCAGGGGATCCTGAAGCGTGAATACCGCATATTTATCAGTTTCAAGGATACCCAGTCCCTTAAGAAAAGATGGGTTGTTGAGGAATTGTTGCTGGTAAATATCAAAGTAAGACCTGTTATCAGATTTAATAACTTCTTTAAATTTCCGGTTAATTTCATCTATAGGATGCCCGTTAATGGCAATGAGTTGTGAAAGAAGCGCTGTTGAGCTGCCGGGATCAATGCCGGTAACGAAAATACCATCTTCAAACCGCTCAAATTTTATTGGTAAAACCAGCCTGAATACAGGTTCGATCCTGGTATGCTCATCACCGATAGAGACATTTAACCTGAAAAGCTCCACCATAAAGGTTTCTTCATTCAGGCTATCGATTTTGGAAGCCACAAGAGCTACTTTATTTTCAAAATCAGCTTTACTTATTTTATTGAAAAGATTCTTATGTTTTACCGGCAGTGTATCCCTGTAGTACATTAAATCAGCCAGCAGCGCTTTCCCGGAAAGATGTTGGGAGAAGCAATGGTTGGAAATTAAAATTGCCAGGAGGAACAGGAGAGAGGAATATCTTTTCATGTTGGTACGGTTTACTTAACAGCCTCCGAAGGAGGGGAGCTATGTTCTAACTGCTTCCAATATACGTACAAAAGATATAAGTTGCCTGGCCGGAGATCTGCTTGATTATTTGAGGGGAAGGGCAGGCGCTATCCTGCCCTTCCCCTCAGCCGGGGATAGTACTTTGTTATTTTACCCTTACCTGCAGCACCTGCTTTTGTTGGTTCCGCATGATCTCCACCGGGATTTTCTCTTTACCTTTTGCTGCTTCCAGAATTTCCAGCAGATGTTTAGCGGAAGTTACTTTTATACCGTTAGCCGTGCAGATAACGTCTTTTGGCCGGATCCCGGAAGCGGCCAGTAAACTGTTCTCCGGAACAGATACTATTATAGCGCCGGATTCATCCTGCAGGCCGTAGGCGGAACGTTCTTCCATGCTTTCCACCGGCTTTATCATGCCACCCAGGAAAGGCAGTCCTGCCGGCTTTAGTGTTTGTTGTGATTTATCCATTACCAGCGCAGGGATCACCGGTTGCAGGGCCAGTGCTTTTAAACCGGGCTCCTGTACGCCAAAGCTATCCATGGCAAAATTTTTAAAGCCGATGTTAAGCGCGGGAGAGTTGGGAGATACAGTATAATCGCCCTTCTCCGGGTGCAGGAACTGCGGGTCGCCTGCAATGCTATGCGCATCTGTTCCGTTGCTGCGGGCCAGCTCCAGCGCCGCTTCATCTGGGAACAGGTTATTATCTACCTGCTGGCCCCAGTCTTTCACCTGTATGGGGAAGTATTTGCGCATCACTATATTATTTTCAAACACATCCTGGCTGTTGGCAAACCATACGTGCGGATGAAAAGAGTTGTTGATCATAATATTATTTTTCACCACGCGGTTAAAGCCTTCCCGGAGCTTCAAACCGCCATTGAGGCAAACATTGTTTATAGATCCTGTAGTTGGAAGAGCCGTCATCCAGGTCTATATCCCATCCATGATCGCAGCGGAAGCGGTTGTTGCGGATGATCACCGGCCGGATGGCATCCAGCTTTACCAGTTCAGGGTGTGCAGCAGTAATACTGTCCATATATCCCCTGTCGGGCGCCCAGTAACGGTCGCGCCCCCACGAATTAAAGGCGCCATGATCCCCTGTTTCCAGCACGGTATTAAACACATCGTTGTATTCCAGTACGTGGCCGCCAAAGCAGCCATCACCGATATTGAGGCCGGCCCGGGGCGTGTGGTAAATGCTGTTATGACTCACGGTAATGCCCGAAGAAACGGTAATTTCCACGCCTGTTGCCTGCTTTTCAATTTCGCCTACGTGATGAATAAGACTATTGGTGACCAAGCATTCCCGCGGGTAGTTATTGCTGCGGGGACCGGACGTTTTATCCAGCTGATCATACAGCGTGAACTCTTCGTAGCGGAAATTGGGGGAGCGTACCGCTTTCAGGTCGCCAATAAAACAAACAGCGCTGGCGCCTATATCATGGATGTAGCACTCTCTGATCGTATCATGATAGTTATAGTTACTGAGCATTATGGCATTGCCTCCAAGACCGGCAAACTCACAATTGCTGATGCTGCAGTTTTCGGTACCATCAAACAACACGGCCCCGCCCCGGTAAATGGTCCAGTCGCTGCGCAGCAGCTGTTCCTTTGTATCCATAAAGGATCGCTCATTATGCACAAACCGCAGCCCTTTTAAGCTAACATTACGTACAGGCTGAGTAGGAGTGCCTTTTAGTATTATGCTGTTCTTCAGGCGTGATACTTCTATCCGGGCATCTGCGGGCGACAGGCCGGCCGGGGGATAATAGTACAACAGCCGGGCTTTGCTGTCGAGGTACCATTCGCCGATGGTATCCAGCTCCTGCAGGTTGTTTTCCACGAACCTGAGCGTTGCATGCATTTTATTGGGCCGGTTGTTCTGCCATCCGCCTTCGAGTACGGGTTGCCCATCTTTCATGCCGGTGATGCGGTAATGAAAGCCGCCCCACTCGGATGCATGAATGGCATGCACATATCCATTTTCCGGATGTTCCCATTTGGCGGCACGCTCTACCGCATTGGCAGCGGTGCCATGAAACACTTTGGCAGACGTATCATAATTGGGATAACGGGCCAGCACCTGCAGCTGCCCGTTTACATACAATCTTTCAAAAGAAATACCGGCAGGCACAGTGGCTGAAAAGATGCCATTCTTATAGGGTTTCCATTTAAGCGAAAGTGGCTGCCCTGCACTGATGAAAACTTTCTCCCCGTTAAATGCACTTATCTGCAGGCTTTTGCAGGCCATGTTTTCAGCATTCAGCGTAATTTCCTTTTCGAGATAGTAAGTGCCTCCGTGAAGCAGGATCACCACTGACTGCCCTTTTTGTTTTGCTGCCCGGGAAACCGCAACAGACAAGGTTTTTATTGGCCGGGATTCATTGCCTGCATGGGTATCATTTCCCGAAGGGGAAACATGATAAAGGGTTTGCGCATTTGCCTGTTGTATCATCAGTAAGGCACAACAAATGAGAAAGAGTTGCTTCATAATTATACTATTTTTCCAGGCTGGCTTCCAGTAGTGCAGCGTCATTGTTCTACCAGTTCACCGTCACTCAGCGATTGACCAGCCCCATACATACCGCTGATGGCTATACGTGAAATTTTGGTTGTTTACTATCTTTCGATTCTCTAAATCCAGGTAGAAGGTAGGTATTCATTGCGGGAAAAGAATGAAGCGGATAAAAAAATATTGATAAAAATGAAAATTATACCGGATATAAGACTCCCTGCTATAAAGCGTATGGGATACGTTCAGGAGTTCGTATACCCTTCGGGGTTATTATTTATCCTCATCTGCCTTAATTAATCCCATACCAATAGCTTTTTTATAAGCGCTACGCTGTTTTATTTCTAAAGCTTTCCATGAGTTTTTTGCAGCTGCCTGGTGTATGATTGGTCAGCAATTATCGCATGGTGGCTGCCAGTTTGCCCAGCAGTTGTAGTTGCTTTTCCAGGTTATCGGTCCAGGGAAGGCCAAGAGAAAGCCTCATACAATTTTCGAACTGATCCTGTAACGTAAACATTCTTCCGGGTGCAATACTTATTTTTTGTTTGATGGCTTTTTCGAAGAGCTTTGTAGTGCTGGTGTTTTTATTAAGCTCCACCCATAGCGACAGTCCGCCCTGCGGCCGGCTTGTTTTTGTACCGGCGGGGAAATGTTCTGCAATGGTGCGTATATAATGCTGGTAGTTATCCTGGAGGGTTTTCCGGAGTTGGCGGAGATGATTTTCATACCTGCCGCTTTTCAGGAAACCGGCCACTGCTTCCTGTGTTATGGCTGTACATGATAGTGTATGTACCAGTTTCAGTTTCAGGATCTGTTCCTTGTATCTTCCCGGTGCCAGCCAGCCAACCCGGTATCCTGGTGCAAGTGTTTTTGAGGCAGAGCTGCACCACAGCACCATACCTTTTTTATCGAATGTTTTACAGCATTTCGGGCGTTGTGCATCAAAATGGAGATCGCCGTAAATATCATCCTCGATAAGGGGGATATCATGCCTGGCTAATAGTTTTACCACTGCTTCCTTATTTTCGTCGGGCATGTGGCTTCCCAGGGGCGTATTGAAGTTAGGGGCCAGGAGGCAGAGCTGGATCTTTGGAATGGCTTTTTTCAGCGCATCTATTTCAATGCCTTTGGTTGGATGCGTGGGCAGTTCAAGCACTTTAAGACCCAGGCTCAGGGCCAATTGCAGGCTGCCGGGATAACAGGGGCTTTCCATAGCGATAGTATCGCCTGGTTTTGATAAAGCCATCATGCAAAAAGACAGT
The DNA here is from genome assembly GCF_040546735.1 of Chitinophaga sp. OAE865. Taxonomy (NCBI): domain Bacteria; kingdom Pseudomonadati; phylum Bacteroidota; class Chitinophagia; order Chitinophagales; family Chitinophagaceae; genus Chitinophaga; species Chitinophaga sp. OAE865. The sequence goes on from NZ_JBEPOF010000001.1 coordinate 4,308,767, forward strand.
GCATTCATTCCGCCTGCTGTTGTGAGCAGGTCGTTTTCGTCCAGGTTGCCACCCCAGGCAAGTGAGCGGGCGGCAATCATCCTTCGCAGCGCAACATTGCCCTGTAATGGCTCATAGCCGATGCCGCCGGCTTTAAGCGTACGGGTGGCCAGGGCTATTTCCCTGTTTAGTTTTGCCAGGGGAAGCAATTTCCCGGAAGGCGAGCCAATGGCAAAAGGAGTGAGGTCATCTTTTCCCAGGCCGGCATATACTTTCCTTATCAGCTCATCCGGTTCCTTGTTCCTGCCTGTTGCAGATGGCTTGCTTACTGCGGTGAGCGGGAGCTTCAACTGGGGCTGCAGATTTACAAAATATCCGGATTGCGGTTTTGAGCTGATGAGCGACAGGGCTTCCAGTTCCATGAAAACTCTTTTGGCAGTGTTCATGCCAATGTTATGTTGCAGGCATAACATTCTTACAGAGGGCAGGCGGTCGCCCGCTTTCAAAACGCCGTTCCTGATCTGCCTGGCAATGCCGTTGGTAATAGTAGTGTATAGAAAGTCTTTGGCCATTTCCAAATATAACTGTGTCCATCAAAATAAACAAAACTGGGACTGTGTTTATTGGATATCTGTTTCTAATTTTGTGGCAATTCAGATATTATGACAGAGGCAAGTATTAACACTACCGCATCCAACACAACAGGCGGCTGGATAAACGGGTTTATCGGCGTATTGATTTTCAGTGGTTCCCTTCCGGCGACAAGAGTAGCGGTACTCGATTTCGACCCGGTGTTTTTAACGGTGGCCCGGGCCTCCATCGCAGGCTTGCTTGGTCTTGCCCTGTTACTGGTTTATAAAGAAAAGTTACCGGTAAGAAAACAGCTGCTTCCATTGACTATTGTGGCCATAGGGGTGGTGGTGGGTTTTCCTTTGTTAACCGCTCTTGCCCTGCAGTATGTAACATCGGCGCATTTAATAGTGTTTGTAGGCATGTTACCGCTTACTACGGCTATATTCGGCGTAATACGGGGAGGAGAGCGCCCGCGGGCGGCGTTCTGGTTTTTTTCGCTGATGGGAAGTTTCCTGGTGATAGGTTTTGCCGTGTTCCAGGGATTGTCGGCCTCACCGGCGGGCGACATACTGATGTTGCTGGCTATTATCCTGTGCGGGCTTGGATATGCGGAAGGCGCAAAGCTTTCAAAGGACCTGGGCGGATGGCAGGTGATCTCCTGGGCGCTGGTGCTTTCGTTACCTGTTATGGTGCCGCTGGTATTTGTGCTGTTCCCGTCGTCGATAAGGGGAATAAGCCTGCCGGCCTGGGTAGGATTGGGTTATGTATCTCTGTTCAGTATGCTGATTGGCTTTGTGTTCTGGTACCGCGGACTTGCGCAGGGAGGTATTGCAGCCGTGGGGCAATTGCAGCTGCTGCAACCATTTTTTGGATTGGCCCTTGCTGCCGGTTTATTACATGAGCAGGTAAGTATTGGCATGGTAGGGATCACTGTTGGGGTAATTCTCTGCGTGGCGGGATCGAGGAGGTTTGCGAAACAACGGTAGTGTCGCAGATACTTGTCGCATACTTTGCGGATGCTTAGGAGTCGTCTATGTGTAGTACTTACCATATAGTCCTGATACAGTCCTCATACACTCTTCATACGGTCATCAGGCACTAATGATGCACTTCCAATGCTTAGTGCATGCACTTATCCCCACGGGGCGCCTCCTGAAACAGGTTTACCTACTGATGCATGCACTGTGCCCCACCGGGCCGGCGAAAAACGGCAATAAGCAGCAAAACCGGCTGATTGGTTTTGCTGCTTATTGGCCGGTTGGCAATTTAGCAGTAAGCTTATTCCAGCGCATGCACCAGTATCATGTTGCAATTATCCGTACAGCGCCATCTGAGCTCCTTCAGTGGCTGGTATTCGGGGTCTTTGTAGCATTGCAGCGCTGCAGCTTCTGAAGGAAATTTAATGACAGCATTCATCCGTCTGGCAGTTCCTTCTATAGCTTTAGCCCGGAGGTCGGAAGCCAGTACTTCCGCGCTGTATTTATGCAGCAACCGTAAAACAGGAGGACCGTACTTTGCATATTCTTCTTCGTTAATAATATCGTAACTGTTGATATAATATACCGGCATATAAATTTATTAAGAAGATCAGTAAATATATTCAGGTGGTACGATATCTTTCATGCGAAGGTAAATGGTGGCTTGCCCGCGGTGATGCGTAACATGGTCAATAGTGGCATAAAAGCCTGCGATTGCCTGTTCAGAAAGGGGAAGGCTTTCCATGCTTTTTTTCAATGCTGCAAATGCTCCGTCCAGATACGCAATGGTAGCTGCTTTGCCAGTGGTGGCGGTGGGAGGGTTCCAATCGGATGATTGTTGCCTGATGTAATTTTCCTCCCACCATCCTATGCCGTAGCCTATATGGTGCAACAGCCCGGCAAAGGTCCATACGGCGGGTACCGGTTTAAAATCGTAATTTTTTTCGGGCATGGATTCAGCTACGGCCAGCGTATAATTCCTTGCATTTTCGAGGGTAGTTAATAATTGCGTTTTCATAATCTGAAGTTTGTTACCGCAAAATTAACCGGTGAATTTGCCAGGTGTTTAAGAAAAATTGCTCTTTTTAAGAACGCATGGAGGAAGGGGATTTCCCGAACTGTTTTTTATAGGCGGCGGAGAAGTGCTCAAGACTGTTAAACCCGGTGGAAAAGGCAATATCCGTTACCGGCAGACTGGTATTACGAAGCTGCAGGGTGGCCTGTTTAAGCCTTACCTGTAAGAGGTAGTTGTAAGGCGTGGCAGCAGTGATCTGTTTAAAAAGACGGTTGAAATGAAAGGGGCTCATATTTCCCAGTGCAGCAAGTTGCGGAAGGGTAACATCGTCTGCATAATTTTCATTGATAAATATTTTCACCTGCTCAATCGCCGGCAGGTAATTCCTTTTCTGTTTATCATTCAGGGGAGGCAGGGGATGAAGGGGATCACCGGCAGATAACACCATCATGAAAAGATCGTTCATCAGTTGTTCTGCCCATAAACGCGGGTAATGGGTTTTTTGCAGCAGGCTGAAAATATGCTGATGCAGGAATTCCATTTCAGGAGTTGCCTTTACCAGGATGGATTGAATATCAGGGTTGTTAAAGAACCAGGAAAATGAAGCTGTATGCTCCATTAAACGGTCCGCGCTTTCTGCCGGGAAAGAAAAGATGGTACACTGATCCGGTATATTGTGCACATGCGCAACCCGGTGCTCATAGCCGGGTTTGCAGAGCAGGAACAGGCCGCTGTAAGCATCCAGTTCATCCCGGAAAACCCTGAAACGGAAGTTCCCTTTGCGGATGTAGGCCATAGAAAATGTTTCCTGGTATTCTTTGGCAGACACTGTGCACTCCTGGCACCGGCACAAAAAATTATGTACCGTGCAAATAGGAGATTGATAAAGCGTTTGTATATCTGCCTGCATGGTATAAAGGTATAAAAAATAAATCAGCGGCCCAGCCGTTCTATTTCCCGCATCAGTGTTTTCTTTTCTGCTGCCGATTTGGTGAGATGGATGGCTTCGCGGTAATGCGCCGCTGCTTTTTCTGTATCAGTGGATGCATACAGATAACCCAGCAGGGAGTGGTAATGACTGTTGTGGTGCAGTCCCAGTTTCTCCGCTTCTTTTATGCCGGCTGCATGGCCATATACTCTGGCAAATGCAAAGGTACGGTTCAACGCAGTCATGGGGGAGTATTCAATTAATATCAGCTGGTTATACAATTGCAGGATATGATTCCATTTATTGCCGGCATCAGGAGTAGTATGCCAGTAGGCGATACCTGCTTCCAGGTGATATTTGGATGCTTCATTTCCTGTACAGGCATTTACGAGGTAATAGTTGCCCTGTTGGATCAGCTCTTTACTCCACAGGTTTTTATCCTGCTGTTCATAAAGAATGGTTTCTCCTTGGTTGTTGGCCCTTGCGTCCAGCCTGGAGCTTTGAAAGCACATCAGTGCCAGCAGGGCATTGGCCTCCGTGGTGTTGGTGAGCGGGTTTTCGGTAAGCACCAGCGTAAGCCGGATGGCTTCCGAGCACAATTCCCTCCTGATCAGGTGATTGCCTGATTTGGAAAAGTATCCTTCATTAAAAAGAAGGTACAGGGTTCTCAGCACAGTGTCCAGCCGTTCTTTAATGGCAGCTTCCTGTAGTTGTTCCACCTGGAAATTATCGGCGCGCAGGTTGGCCCTGGCCCTGAGCAATCTCTTTTTAATAGTTTCATTTTTAGAGAGAAAGGCATCTGCGATTTCCTCTACGCTGAACCCGCAAAGGATCTGCAGCGCCAGGCAGATCTGCGATTCTGCGGCGTTGGCAGGATTGCACACGGCAAAGATCATGGCCAGCTGGCTGTCGGCGATGGTTTGAGGCGTGAAATCAAAGTCGGGCTCCTGCCGGGTTTCACCATCGCCCAGCGCTTGTTTTACCTGTGTTTCAAAGATGGAAACATGTTTGAGATAATCCTTTGTTTTATTTTTTGCAACGGTATACAGCCATGCAGTGGGATTTTCGGGAATGCCCCGCACACTCCATACCTCCGTGGCTTTCAGGAAGGTGTCACTGGCAATATCTTCTGCTGTTTCAATATGCTTCAGGCCAAAATGACGGCATAGTACTGCCGTCATTTTGGAATACTCCAACCTGAACAAGTGAGGCAAAAGCTCCTGGTATGGAGGCGTACCGGCCATCAGCTTTTTTCTTCGGGTTTTAGTATAGCCCTTACTTCTACATTACCGCCTGCTTTGAGCACCGGGTTAGCCTGGGCAAATTCAATGGCTTCTTCAATACTATCGGCTTTAACGATCATATAGCCGCTGATAAATTCTTTGATTTCCGTATAGGGCCCGTCTGTTACTACGTTGTTGGGCTTCACTGTTTTAGCAAGACTGGCCGATAACCGGTTTCCTTTATCTGCCAGTTTGTTCTGCGCGGCAATACCAGCCAGCCAGTTCATCCTTTCCTGCAATTGTTCAGGAGATGGATTATCGTGCGAATTGGTACTGTTCCTGAAAATTAACATGAACTCTCTCATAACTTATAATTTTATAGTTTCGTTATTATAACGACCGGCTATTCATAACGGGGACAAATAACCATAATTTTTTTACAGGTAAAAATACTTTATACCGATGATTCTATATTATACCTGTCCGGCCCATAGCTGTCTTTATGATACACTATTGATACAACAGACACAGGTACCAGGTTATATCTCCCGGAAGAATTATTCTTCATCTCCCAAAAACTATTCCCTATATCACAAAACGCAGGCATCTCACGGAATTATAAAAATTAATTGTCAAATTGACGATTAATAAAATAGTTTTATTATTTTTCCTCCCGGAAGATGCCCCGGGGAGTAGCTAACCCCGCCAGGGCAGGCATTTTTTAAATTTAATACACGTTATGAAAACGCTTTCAAAGAAACTGGTTTATCTATTCCTTGTTGCCAGCCTGGGCGCACAACAGGTTTTTGCACAAACAAAGCAGGGTGGGAAACCGATTTCCCCCGACCTGTTTGGAATTTTTTTTGAAGATATCAGCTATGCGGCAGACGGCGGCCTGTATGCAGAATTAATCCAGAACCGCTCGTTTGAGTATACGCCGGCCGACAGGTATGGATGGAATCCTTTCACTGCATGGGAATACGTGACTAAAGGATTTGGCTATGGCGCCATCAGCGTGGAAAGTCAATCGCCTATTCATCCCAACAACCCGCACTACGCCCTGCTTACCATTGAGGAGCCAGGGCAGGAAGGTATAGGGCTGCAGAACAACGGCTTCGATGGCATCGCCATTAAAAAGGGAGAGCAGTATAATTTTTCCGTATTCACCCGGTTATTGTCTGCAACGCCTATTCCCTTATCCGTACAGCTGCGCAGCCGCAAAGGCGAAGTGTACGGTAAGGTAAGCCTCTCTGCAGATGCCAGGGAGTGGGAAAAAGGGAGTGGAGTTATCACGGCAGCTGCTACAGACGACAGCGCGGTACTGGTGATCACTGCCAAAGCCCGGGGCAGGCTGGGAATCGACATGGTATCTTTATTCCCGGTTAAAACATTTCATGGCCATGCCAACGGGCTGAGAGCAGATCTCGGACAAACCATCGCAGATCTGAAACCCCGCTTCATGCGCTTCCCCGGTGGCTGCCTGGTGCATGGCGATGGCCTCGAAAATATGTATCGCTGGAAAAACACCATCGGCCCCATAGAGGAAAGGAAGGAACAGCGGAATATATGGAACTATCACCAGTCGATGGGGCTCGGTTATTTCGAATACTTCCAGTTTTGTGAAGACATAGGTGCAAAGCCCTTACCCGTAGTACCTGCAGCGGTAAGCTGCCAGAACTCAGGCGGTACCTGGCGCATAGGCGGCACCGGTCAGAAAGGATTGCCGATGGAGGAAATGCAGGACTATATCAATGAAATACTGGATCTTATTGAATATGCCAACGGACCGGCCACTTCTACCTGGGGCGCCAAACGCGCCGCTGCCGGTCATCCGGAGCCTTTCCACCTGGAATACCTGGCCATTGGCAATGAAGACAAGCAAACCCCCGTTTTCAGGGAACGTTTTAAGCTGATTGAAACGGCAGTGAGGCAAAAGCACCCGGAAATCACGCTTATTGGCACAGTAGGCCCGGCCCCTGCAGGAGAAGATTTTGAAGCCGGCTGGAAGTTCGCCAACGAAAACGCATTGCAGATAGTGGATGAACATTACTACGAAAAGCCTGAATGGTTCCTGGAGCATAAGCGCCGCTACGATTCTTACAACCGCAGTAAATCAAAAGTATACCTGGGCGAATATGCGTCCCGCGGCAACACCTGGTTCAATGCGTTGGCGGAAGCGGTGTATATGACAGGACTGGAACGCAATGGCGATGTAGTGCGGTTATCCTCATATGCCCCGCTGCTGGCGCGTACCGGGCATACTTCATGGAATCCTAACCTGATCTACTTTACAGGTACCACCATCACCCGCACACCTAACTATTACATACAGCATTTGTTTTCAAACAATGCAGGCGACCGTTATTATGAAGGCATCGTTTCACTGGATAATGACGTTAATACAGGCGCGTCTTGTGTGAAAGACAGTAAAACCGGCGACATCATTATCAAACTGGTGAATGCCGGTGAAAGTAAAGTGAAGGCCAAAGCCAGTGTTGGCAGCCTGGCAGCGCCGCGTGCAAATGCAGCAATTACCGTATTCACGGAAAATACCACGGACAAAAATGCGCCGGCAGTTGTTACAACTGACAGCCAGATGGAAGCTGGCAAAGTGATAAATTACGACGTAGCTCCCCGCTCTGTAGTGCTTATCAGGATGCCGGGAAAAAAGTAAGCGATATGAAAAAGAATGCTGTGGACAACAGCATTCTTTTTTTATTTTACTTTGTCAGCAAATTGATAGCATGGAGCATAAGTTAGAAAAGGTTACACCAGCCGATTACCGGGAATTAGTATCAGTATGGGAAGCATCGGTAAAAGCCACGCATGATTTTTTAACACAGGAAGATATCGATTTTTTCCGGCCGCTGATATTGAATGAATACCTGTATGCCGTGGAACTGGCCTGTACAAAAGATGGCGCCGGCAATATCCAGGGATTTATAGGCACTGCCGCCAACAAAGTGGAGATGTTGTTCATTCATCCTGGCGCCAGGGGAAAAGGCATCGGCAAATTCTTGCTGGAATATGCCATCCGTGAAAAAGGTATTAATGCAGTTGATGTAAATGAGCAAAATACACAGGCCGTCGGCTTTTACCTGCACGCTGGTTTTAAAGTAATATCCAGGTCGGCAACAGATACGATGGGAAAACCATTCCCTATATTATCAATGGAATTATAAAAGACGCAATGAATATAAAAAGAAGAAGCGTCCCGCATTCATGCAGGACGCTTCTTCTTTTTATATTCATTGCGTTATTCCACGGGTTGCAGATACTGCGCATAGGCATAGCCTTCCTCGCCGTTATCTGTGCGGATCAGCCACCACTGGTCGCTTTGTTTACTGATCAGCGAAACAATTTCATTGTGCGCTGCCTTACCAACAATAGGCTGGTCGGTGCCGGGGCCTTTGCGGATATTCAGGTTGGATGATTCTGTGATCACTTTCAGTTTAGCGCCCGCAACAGCAGTTGCTACATTAATATTCATTACCACATCGCCGGTCAGGAAGTTGGGATCGATCTTTCCATAGATGTTCCACAGCTGGTCTTTCACAGCGCCGGTAGGTGCCTCGCCTTCTATATGCAATACGCCATCCAGTTCGCTGACTTTCAGGTTGCTGGTACCTGCAGCCTGTGCTGCATCAATCAACTCTTTGTATTTATCCTGTAATGCTGCCATGATTATTGTATTTAAAGAGAAAGATTATTTTACTTTTAAACCTGAAGCATCCACTTTTTTAGGCTTCAGAGCATCCAGCGCCATTTTCAGCTTTTTCCAGCGGTCTGCTTTCTGTTCGCCGGTAATAGTGATCACCCCGTCTTTAACATCCGCCTGGATGCCAGGGAAATCTTTTACGATACCGGCTACCGCTGTTTTCAGGGAATCATCGGCAGTAACTTCCGGTGCAGCCGGTGGAGGCGGAGGAGGGGTTACCGTAACATTGTTAACAACACTCTTAACACCCTGGTTCAACTTTACAGCAGCTTCTGCGGCATCTTTATCGGCCTGGCTGGCAACAGATCCGGACAGGGTAACTACGCCATCCTTAACATCTGCAGTTACGCCGGGAGAGGACTGCAGGGCAGTGGTAACGGCAGCCTGTATGTCTGCGTCTTTAGGTTTCGATTTGCAGGAAATCATGAACAATAGTCCCACGGAGAGGATCACTGTGGTCAGGTGTTTAAGTTTCATAGTAATACTGAGGTTTTAATGATGAAAAAATACGTTCTTAAGTTAAGTATCTTTTTCCATGTGGCAATAAGACTGGAAGAGTTGTTTATTTTTTAATAAACGACAGGTATGTTCTTTTTAACGGGATAGGCTATCCGCTTTTTTAATTTAAAAGGAGCAGGAAATTTTTTTTACGATGCTTATGGAATTATTCTTCCGCCCGCATCATGCGGGTGGAATCATCCCTTTTTTATAGGGGAATAGGTTTTAAAAGAATGATAATTAATTAGATAGAAGTATAAATGTATCGTTATGGAAAAGTTACTGACCGGCTAACAGCCCTCCTTTTACTTTAAGAATATACCTTATATTGATAAATGTAAAAATGTATGCCTTGAAATATTTACTCCTTCTGTTACTGTTCCCTTCCCTGATTTTTGCACAGCAGGTAAACCCGGTGTTATCACCGGAATACAGCCGCCTTATCCACGGGGATACCACAGCAAATGCTTTCCTTCCCGAAAAGCGGTACCAGGAGCTTACCGTGAAGCGGCTATACCCGCTGAACACCCCGTTGCGCAAGATAAGCGTGAAAAACAATGAGCTGGCGATGCATGCTGCTTATCCAAAGAAACTGCTGCTTGCCGGCGAATATACCGCCGGTATTGCTTTTAAAACGGTGAACCGCCTGCCCGCCCTGCAAACAGCTTATGCACAGGGCCGATCCATACAGGGAGCGCTGGCCTGGCAGGGACCCGAAACAAATGAAATGTTCAGCTACGGCCCCTTAATGAGCCAGCTGGAGTATAACGGGCAAGCCTATCCGTATGATGTAAACGGTAAACTGGTACCATCAGGTACGGGTAACGGGCATCACCCTGCCGGCTATACGAACAATATCTTCAGAACAGGCGCTATGTTTTCCCAGGGCTTTAACCTGAAAACAACCTTACTGGTAAATGATGCGCCGCTCCACGAGTTTGGTATCCGGCTGGGGCATGCAACGGAGAAAAATATAATCCGTTATAACAGCAATAACACCAAAAGCCTGGAGGCAACCGCCGGCTCCCGGATTAAATGGCTGCATATCAGTGGTAAATACAATTACCAGGAAGATCAGTTTTCCAACACCAACAGGGCTGGCTTCCTGAACAGGGTATACCAGCAATCGTTACTTACCCCCGCGAGCTTTGATAACGGCCAGGGCTACACGCTGAACAACGGGCAAAGAAGTTATGCGCAGGCCGCCGATAATCCCGACTTCCTCCTCCGCAACAACGGGCACTATTACCGCACCTATGCCCACCAGGGCAGCCTGCTCCTGGAACGGAATGCCTGGAGGAAGATGAAATATAAGATACTCCAGTCATACAGCCGTAAATCAGAGAACAGCAATGAAGATGTTAAGCCTGGCACTGCGGCCTTCCCTGAGGGGCTGCCACTGCAAAGAGAAAAAGATGACAGGCTATATCAATTGAACGGAGAAGCCACCAGGGATTTTGACTATTACCTGCCTGACGTGCGAACCCGGGCCACCGCGAACTATGTGCTAACCGATACCCGCTCAGATATTCGCTACCAACCGGTATATGATGAAGGCTACCGGTACCAGCGCACCACACAGGAGCTTAATCTTCAGTCGCTTAGCTCCTACAGGCATTGGAGCTGGCCGGAGATCAACCTGGGCCTGGGTAATAAGATCTATGTTTCCAATACGGCCGGTAAAAGTTATTACCTGTTGCCGGATATCCAGCCTGGCGGTGGATTATAAGCTGCCCAACGGTTCCTGGAGCATACGCGCCAGGTCGGCTTATTCGCGTAATGCCACAGAGCTTCCCGTCAACAGGCCGCTTTCCTACGTGAACCTGCTGCGTTTCTCCGTTCGGGATGCAGGGAGTTACATACAGGTACAGGAAGTAGCGGGGTATGATCACCTGCTGCCGGTGTTGCAGGAGGAATGGACAAGTAGCCTGCAGCTTTACAGGAACTCCCTGTTAAGCTTTACTGCCTCGGTTTTCAGGAGGAATACCAAACAGGACCTGTTCCCCGTGGAAGCGGATGGACAACTGGTATTAAGGAACATGGCCAGTCACTATAACGAAGGAATTGACCTGGAACTGAAATTCTTCGAAGATAATTTAAGGAAGAAGACAGTAGCCACTTCCCATGCACTTTCCTTTTTTGCATACCGGAATAAAGTAACCAGCGTGAACAATCCCTACAATTACACGCCCATAGCCGGTTTCAGCGACGTGCACACTGCGTTGATAGAAGGGCGGCCACTGGGAGTAATTGTGGGTAGCGCCTGGCAACGCGACGCTGCAGGCAACCAGGTGATTGGGCCTGATGGGTTTCCATTGGTCGCAAAGGATCCTGCCATTATCGGGAATCCCATTCCTGATTTTGTGATGAAGCTGCATAACAGCATGCAATGGAAACGTTTCTCTCTGCAGGCCGACCTGGAATGGAAACACGGCGGCGACCGGTGGAACGGTACACAGGCAGTATTGGACTACTATGGCAGATCACAGCAGTCGGCCAACAGCAGGAACATTACAGGCTATGTTTTTCAGGGCGTGCAAACAGATGGCCGGCCAAATAATATCCCGGTGGATTTTTATGATCCTAAAGAAGATATCAGCAAAAACCGGTGGGTCAGGTACGGGGTCAGCGGTGTGGCAGAAGATTATATAGAACGGGCCGACCGGCTCCGCCTGAATACCGTGAAGCTCAACTACCATTGGTTGTTCCGGCGTATTGTCCAGAAGCTTACCCTGAGCGCATATGTCAATAATATCCTGTTATGGTCGCCCTATAAGGGAACGGACCCCGATCAGTTATTATTTGACCAGGCCAATAGCACAGGATTGGATTTCTTCAATCTTCCTGCTGTCAAAACTTATGGTTTTAACGCATCCATTCAATTCTGAGATCATGAAAAAAATTATCAGCTTCCTTTGCATATACCTGTTCACCATATTGGCTGCGCAGGCCCAAACATACGACTATACCTCGTTTAAAGAGAAGATCTATATTCATACCAGTCATGTTTTTTTCCAGCCCGGTGATGAAATGTTCTTTAAACTATACCTGGTCAATGCGAAAGATCAGCAGCCTTCTTCCCTGAGCAGGGTAGCGTTTGTAGACATACTGGACCCTTCGGGGAAAGTATTTAAAAAGCTCAGTTATAGGATCACAGATGGTTATGCTGAAGGCTCCTTTTATTTTGAGCCTTCCGTTCCCGGTGGTATTTACAGGCTCAAAGCTTATACCTCCTGGATGCGCAACGAAAACGACAGTACCTTTTACACAAAGGAAGTTACCGTGCAACAGGTAATTCCGCCCCGGGTACTGATGAAACTGGATTTCCCCAAAAAAGGCTATGGCCCCGGCGACGAAGTGACAGCCGATTATACGATCAGGAACTTATCCGATCAGCCCATAGCAGGGCATGCCGTGAATTATAAAATAAGTATAGGCGGTACCGTTATACAAACAGGTAAAGCTGTAACCGGCGGCAATGGTAAGGTGCAGCTGCAATTCAGGCTACCGGCGGATCTTAGCACCACCGACGGGTTACTGAATGTAACCATCGACTATGATGCCTATAAAGAATCCATTTCACGCAGCATTCCTATTGTACTTAATAAAATAGATCTGCAGCTGTTGCCCGAAGGAGGTGCACTGGTGGCAGGGCTTACCAGTAATATTGCTTTCAGGGCAGTGAATGAGCATGGCAAACCAGCCGATATAAAAGGAGTTGTGCTCGATCATGCAGGGCGGCAGGTGAGCGCCTTTGAAAGTTACTATGCCGGTATGGGGAAATTCTCCTTTACACCGCTGCCTGGTGAAAAGTATACGGTAAGAATAATTTCACCGCTGCATATTTCACAGGTATACGATTTCCCTGCCTGCAGGAGCGAAGGCGTGGTGATGAATTTTATAAAGAAAGATGGAAAGTTTCAGTTGGAACTATCTGCTATGACTGATCAGCAGGTAACGCTGACAGGGCAGACAAAAGCAGTGACCTATTACACAAAAGTATTGCAGCTGAAGAAAGGCACGCAGGCTGTTGACATAGATGAGTCTCTTTTCCCTGCCGGTATTGCGCGGTTTACCTTGTTGTTGCGCAACAAAACCCCTGTTGCAGAGCGGCTGGTATTCCTGAACAGGAATAAGATAATGCAGGTGAGCATTACTACCGATAAAAAAGAATACCTGCCCAGGGAGAAAGTAAAAATGACCATTAAAACGATGGATGATAAGGGAACGCCGTTACCATCCAATTTATCCGTTGCAGTAATGGACGACAAGCTTTGGACCTATGCCGATGACAAGCAGGATCATATTTTATCGTGGTTGCTGATGAGCAGCGAATTGCGTGGGAAGATAGAAGAGCCGTTGTTTTATTTCCGGGAAGATGAGCCTAAGGCGGGTCCTGCACTTGACCTGGTGATGCTTACCCATGGCTACCGTTATTTTGATTACATCCCGCAGGCAAGGAACGGTGAATTGCTGAGGTATATTCCTGATGAAGGCCAGGTGCTGAGCGGCACTGTGCTGAATGCAGAAAAGAAACCTGTGCAGGCCACTGTTTTCCTCATCAATACCGGTGATAACGGGAAGGCTATACAAATGAATACAGATGACGATGGCACCTTCTTTTTTACCAACCTGGATCCACTCGGCAGGTACTGCCTTATTGCAAGACCTGTAAAAAAACGTGAGTTGGTAACCATACGGATAGAGCAGCATGGAGTAGAGCTTAACGAGATCAGGGCGCGCAAGTTGCTGGAGAAAGGCGTTGTACTGCAACCCGCCGTACAGCCGTTACCGGTAGTGCCTGGGCAAAAAGAAGATGCTGATGCTGTAATGAATATGGTGAAGATTGAAGATGCAAAGGCCCTGGAAGAAGTGATAGTGGTGGGTTATGGCGTGGAAAAGAAAAGATCGGTGACCGGGGCATTGAAAATATACCAGGGTGAGGATATTGAAGGCAACAAGGAGGAAATCCTGAACGGCAGGGTAGCGGGGTTGGCGGTACTACCCGCGTGGAATCCCGGCGGCGCGGAAGATATACGGATCAGGGGAAATGCTTCGCTTACGGGTAATAACCAACCTTTGTTTGTGGTAGATGGTGTAGTGATGGAAGGGCTGGATATGCAACTGAGCCCAAATGATATTGCTTCCATTGAGGTGATTAAGGATATGGCTGCCACTGCCATTTATGGTACGAGGGGCGCTAACGGCGTGATTGTTATCCATACCAAAAATAAGCTTCCCGGCAGGATCCGTTTCAATCTTGGCAAACGAAGCTATTATGCTACCGCGGCAGTGCCGCCCAGTCAGACCAGCTTCTCCGTGGCAAGGCGTTTTTTTGCGCCCCATTACGCAACTACGGATACGGAGGAACGAACTGATTTCCGTGAAACCATTTACTGGAACCCCGTAGTGCAAACAGATAAGGAAGGCATGGCTACGGTGGAATTTTACAACTCTGATGCCGCTACTACTTTCAGGGCAGTTGCTGAAGGTATTGCCTGGAATGGCAAGCCAGGCAGGGCAGAAGCTACCTGGTCGGCCCGCAATGTGTTGCAGATAGACGCCAAAATACCGCCTTATCTTACTATTGGCGACCAGGCGATGGTGCCCCTGGTACTTAAGAATAACGGCGCCTCTGCTATACAACTGGATATTAGTATAGCCGTTCCCGTTAATATGTCGGCCGGCAGGTTTGAGAACAAGGTGACGCTGGAACCCAACGGCTCCAGGCAGGTGCTTGTTCCCCTGGAAGCGGTTGCGCCTACCTCTGGCACAGTGAAGTTTACCGTGCATGGAAAAGGCGTAACGGAAACCCTGTCGCTTCCCATAGCAGCGGCGCAGCGTGGTTTTCCTGTTATACATACTTTTTCAGGTGAAACATCTGCGCAGCATTCCTTCCAGATCAGCGAACCGGTAAAGGGTAGCATACAAACCAGGCTGCAGGTGTTCACCTCACTGGAAGGGCAGCTGCTGGATGGTATTGAGTCCATGCTGAGAGAGCCTTATGGCTGTTTTGAGCAAACCTCTTCCAGTACTTATCCAAATATCTTCATCCTGAAATACCTGAAAGAGTCCGGGAAATCGAACCGTGAGGTAGAAGCCAAAGCGCTGGAATATATTGAAGCGGGTTACAAGAGGCTAATTGGCTTTGAAACGGCCATGGGTGGGTTCGAATGGTTTGGGCATACGCCGCCGCATGAAGCGCTTACCGCCTATGGCTTACTGGAATTTACAGATATGCAGGCATTCATTGACGTGGACAAAAGCATGCTTGCCCGTACAAAGTCGTTCCTGCTTAATCGCCGCGATGGCGAAGGCGGCTTTAAGTTATCGGCTGGTGGTTATGACAAGTTCAGGTCGGTGCCTGGCAATATTGCCAACCTGTATATTGTATATGCGCTTACACAGGCTGGCGTGGGCGGTGAGATACAGCGGGAGTATAACGCCGGGATGCAGAAAGCGCTGGCCTCCAACGATGGTTACCAGCTGGGACTGATGGCGCTGGCGGCCAGCAATATGAAAGATACTACCAACTATCACCGCCTGATGGCTGCGCTGAAGGAGAGTTACAGGAAGGAGAACCTGGCGGCAGCCACATCTGTTGTTAATTCCAGGGATGCTTCGCTCCGCGTAGAGGCGTTATCGTTATATGCCATGGCGCTTGCCCGTGAACAGCACCCTGACATGGCTGCTATTGCCATTGCCATCTCTAAAATACTATCTGAAAAGGTATATTACGGTTACGGATCTACGCAGGCCACGGTGCTGGCGCTTAATGCGATTGTGGAATGCGTGAAATTAAAAGGGCGTGCGGAAAGCAACGGTGTTATCAGCTTCCACCTCAATAACGAGCCGCTTGAAGCGGGGCAGGCATTCAGTCATGCAGTGAAAACCGGCATCAATACTTTTGCCGTGGAATACGGCGACCATCAGCCAGGTTTGCCATACAACATGGAACTGTCTTATTTCACCATGCAGCCGCCTGGCAGCGCTGCAGCAGAGTTGCAGCTGTATACCGCTTTAAGCGAAAAGCGCACCAAAGCCGGTGAAACTGTGCGGATGAATATAGAAGTAAAGAACATTAAATCCACGTTGCAGCCCATGGCTATTGCAAAAATTGGCATTCCTGCCGGTCTATCGCTGCAGCCCTGGCAACTGAAGGAGCTGGCAGAGAAGAAAGAAGTGGCCTATTACGAGATCTTCGATAATTACCTGGTGCTCTACTGGATGGGATTTGCCGCGGGCGAAACCAAATCCGTCAGGCTCGATCTGAAAGCAGATGTGCCTGGTAAATACAAGGGAAAAGCAAGTAACTGTTATCTCTATTATACTCCCGAACATAAGCACTGGCAGGAGGGAACCGCTATTGAAATTGCGCCTTGAGCGAAGGTTGTCTGACTCAGGATTATGATGATTAGGCTGATTATCCTGATTTGACTATTGGGGATTTAAAAAAATTTTGGGAGAAATTAGCAGATGCTTTCGCTTATATCTTGCTATATTCTTTAAATCAAAACCTGAATTTATTTATAATTGATTTTAAAGATCGGGAGATATGGGCGGCATATTTTCCCCTTATATCTCCCAAAATCCTTTTAAAATCAGAAAAAGTCAAATCAGGATAATCAGCCTAATCATCATAATCCTGAGTCAGACAAAATCCGCGAAGGCGATCCGCAACTATTTCTTTTCAAGTAACATTTTTATTTTGCCCATTCCATCCGGTTTGACTACTTTAGCATTTAGATAGTTGTCTAAATATATTCTTTATGAACAACGTATTTAAGGCGCTCAACGATAAAACCCGCCGGGATATCCTGGAGTTGCTTAAAAAAGAGGATCTGACGGCCGGTCAGATAGCGGAGCATTTTAATTTCTCCAAGCCTACAATATCGCATCACCTGGATCTGCTTAAACAGGCGGAACTGCTTACCAGTATAAAAAAGGGACAGTTTGTATTTTATTCCCTCAACACTACGGTAATGGATGAGCTGCTGAAATGGATGCTGCAGTTCACAGCGGAGGCATTACCGGTGATGAAGCCCAAAACTGGCCGATATGAAGGAAAATAAATGGTTAAAGGAAATCCTGCTGATATTGGCCATGGCGATGCCTTTCCTGGTATATGCCCTGCTCCGTGCCGATCTTCCTGAAACAATACCTTCACACTACAGCATCAGTAAAGAAGGTAAATGGGTGGCAGACAGTTATATGCCGCCACTGGGACTGGTATCGGTGCTTTTTGCAGGCGCCGTGGTCGCTTACCTGTGTATGAGTATCCCATTAATGTCTTCATTGCTGAATGAAAAGAGCAGGAAAGACATGGTGCAGATCGCCCCTTTCCTATATGGCTTCAAAGTGGTGATCGTAGTATTCCTGAGCGGTATCCCGGTATATGAGATGCTGGTAGCATCAGGGAAAATACCAGCCGGCAAAGGGGTACTATGGGGATATATTTCAGGGATCGTGGTACTCGTATTATTAAACATATTCCTGTACCGCCTGTTTGCTTCGCTGTACAGGAACAGTGAGGAGAAGCCTTTATCCCGCAAACCGTATGTGATCATCTGGGCAGGCACACACCTGGTGCTTTCTGCCGGGCCTGTTTGCTCCATGCTTGCCGGGGAAGGGTTTAACATGGCCAGGCTTATGCCGCAGCTGGTGTTTGTTTTCCTGGCCGTTTGCGGGAACCTGATGTACAATGTGCGGCCCAATTATTTCTTTGGCATCCGCACGCCGTGGACGTTGAAGAACGAAACCGTATGGCGTAGAACCCATCGCGTGGGAGGCGTGGTACTGTTTATTGCGGGTACTTTGGGCTTCATGTTTTCCTGGCTTGTAAGCGGGCAACAGCTGCATTACCTGATGCTGTTTGTGATCCTTGTATCTTCGCTTGTTACGTGTGGTTATTCCTATTACATCTACAGAAAAATAATTCAGCAAACTCCGGATCTATGAAAAAGTATTACCTCTTATCATTCCTGTGTATCCTTTTTTTCTCCGCCGCTGCGCAGCAAAACGACCAGGTGGCTACGCATCTTTTTGAGCAGCTGGGTAAAGAAAACTGGGATGGCGCCAGGGAAAATATGGATGCCGGTATGAAAGAAAAAGTGAGCCCGGAAATGTTGAAAGGCATCTGGCAACAGCTTGAACAATCTTATGGAAAATGGGAAGCCGTCATCTCCACAAAAGCATTAAAGGAAGGAGCATATGATATAATACTGGCAGATAACAGGTTTGCCAAAGCCGTCATTACGTTTAGGGTAGTATTCGACAACAGCCACCGTATTGCCGGGTTTTTTATTGCGGGAAACAAGCCCAAAGCTACAGTATTATTGCCTTTCGAGGAAAGGGATACCGTGGTTACCACAGATGGGGGTATCCTGTATGGCGTGCTGGCAAAACCGGCAGCCAGGCAGCCATGGCCCGTAGTGTTGATCATTGCCGGCTCAGGGCCTACAGATCATAATGGTAATAACCCCTTATTACCTCCGCCCAACGGGAGCTCTTACCAGCAGCTGGCGGCTGCACTGGCCGATAACGGCATTGCTTCCCTGCGTTACGATAAGCGCGGCATCGGGCAGAGCAACGGTTTCAAAAAAAGCAGCAGCGCCACTTCGCTGGATGACTATACCGATGATGCTGTTACCTGGATTGATCATTTGCAGAGAAACACAGCCCGGTTTAAAAGTGTAACGGTAGTTGGTCATAGCGAAGGCGCTTTAATAGGCCTGATGGCGGCGGGCCGCAGAAGTTTCAATAGCCTGGTTTCTCTATCAGGCCCGGGCGAATGTATGGATAAATTATTGCTGGCGCAGTTAAAGCCTATGCTGGCTGATTCACTGTATGATGCGGTAACGGTTACCTTAAATGAATTGCGGCAGGGAAGGGACCCGCAGCAGGTGCCGGCGGCGCTCAGCACTATTTTTAATCCTTCGCTGTATGCGTTCTGGAAAAGCACTTTCCATTATGATCCATGTGCATTGCTTCCTGCAGTAAAGATGCCGTTCCTGGTTATAGGCGGTACCAGCGACACACAGGTGCCACCGGTGCAGGCGGATATACTGCATAACTGCAAACCAGGCTCCCAACTGCTGATGATTACCGGTATGACGCATACGCTGAAAGCCTCTGCACCGGCTGCAAAGGAGGAAACGGCGCCGTTGCCGCTGGCCGGCAAACTGGTACCGTCGCTGGTGAAGTTTATAAACAATTAACTGTACCGGTCGTTCCTCCAGGGATAGGCGGTATTGGAATAGCCTCTTTCTTCCCAGAAGCCCAGCCGGTTGGCCGTAAGGAATTCTATACGGTGTATCCATTTCGCGCCTTTCCAGGCGTATAGCTCAGGCGTGATCATCCTTACGGGGCCGCCATGTTCCTTCGGCAAAGGCGCGCCCTCATATGTATGCACCAGCAGTACATCGGGTTTCAGCGCTTCTTCCAGCGCCACGTTGGTGGTATAGTCGTCATAACCATAACAGAGTATATGCGTGGCCGTGTCTTTTGGCTGTACCAATGCTGCCAGGTCCAGTAACCGTACGCCTATCCAGTTCATATTGAGCTTGGACCAGGTGGTTACGCAATGAAAATCGGAGGTGTCTGCTGTTTGCGGCAGTGCAAGAAAATCGGCCCAGCTGAGAGTTACCGGGTGCTCCACGGCGCCATCCAGGATCAGTTGCCATTCATCCTTTTCAATTTCGGGCTGTATCCCCAGGTCAAGTACCGGCCACTTACGGGTGATGGTTTGCCCTATTGGCAATACCGGCATGCCATGCCGGTTGGGGTTACCACTGCCCTGCGGTTTATTGTCGGCCACCGATGGGGTTAGCCGCATTTTCTCCTCAAAGCGGGATTTGAGCTTCATCCTTGCCTCAACAATACGTTGTAATTTATCAGCCTCTTCCATAAAATAGTTTTGGGTCTTCCGGTCATAAATGTACGGATTTATGCCCATCAGGCGGTACTCCCAGTGGTATGCCAGGTACCGGCCTCTCCTGTATCCTGAAAAAAAAGCTGGGCATTTTCTATACTTTGTTCATACAAAGTTGTATTTTGTACCTACAAAGTGATCTAAATAAAAGCGCGTTATGGGAGTTATTGAAACAATATTCAGGGAAATCATAGGATTCCTGGGAATCACACAACTCATAGAAATATGTAAAACGGGGAATTATAAAGTACTGCTTACCCTGAACGGGATCTTCTCCGCAATCTCGCCATTGATACCATTTCTCCTGTTGCTGGAAATAGGACGGGCCATTTTTTACAAAAGGTTTAAGATCGAAGACTATAAAATGCCTTTCCTGATCTTTGTAGCCAACCGGTTTATTTCCCGGTTTATCTCTATTGCTATGGTGGCCTTCTGTATCGGGTTACTGGAAAAGTATGCGTTGTTCCAAACCTCGCTTAAATGGTATTGGTTTATTTACGGGTATGTGATCTGGGAGTTCTCTCACTTTATTTATCATTATTACGGGCATAAAGTACGTTTGTTCTGGTGCCTGCATTCTACCCATCATGCGCCGCAAACCATGAACCTTTCGGTAACTTATGCGCATTTTTTCCTGGAAGCGCCGTATGCAGATGTGATCCGTACCAGCATCTGTATCCTGATGGGAGTGAATCCGCCGTTGCTTTTCATTATCATGTTCATCGACGGTACCTGGGGAGCTTTTATCCACGTGGGAGAGAACCTTATTAAAGACGGGCGTCTTGGCTTCCTGAACAGGATCATTCTCACGCCATCTCATCACCGGGTGCATCATGCAAAAAATCCTTTGTATATGGATACTAATTTCTGCAATCTGCTTAATATCTGGGATAAAGTGTTTGGCACCTTCCAGCCTGAAAAGCATGATATGCAGATAGAGTATGGCATATCCCGGGAAATGAATCCCAACAATTTCCTGGATGTTTATTTCGGTGAACTATATGGTTTGTGGAAAGATGTGCGGAAAGCGCCGGGTTTAAAGAATAAGCTGTTATACATTGTAATGCCGCCGGGATGGAGCCATACCGGCGATCACAAAACGGCGAAAGTGGTAAAGCAGGCTTTCCTGGAGCAGACGCAGCATACGCCGGTGCGGCAGCCGGTAGCCGATCAGGTCATCTGATCAAATAAATAGTACAGGGGGGCTTCTTCAAGTACCACGCGGGAATTCCCCTGTGCATCTTTCTTCCATTTAACCAGCCGTATAGCGCCGTCGGCAATTTCCAGCCCGGTAATGTCACCATCGCTGAAGCAGCAGCAGCCGGTGTTAAAATAGGAGGGATGTGCCATTGTTTTCACCAATTGTTTACCTGCATATTCTGCCTGTCGCGCTGCCAATGCTTTTTGTAAGATGCTTACCTGCTCAGCATCTCCCCGGGCGCGGGCTTTATCCAGTTGCTTCGTGAGCTTATCAATATGATCCAATGAGGCAAACACAGGTTTATGGGTATGTCCTGATATCAGGAATGTTTTTTTATACTGGATGCTCCATTCATACATCATGATATTGTGACGGTCGGCCAGGTCGAAAGAGTCTGAGAGCGTATCCATGCGGATATCAAAGAAGCGCTGGAGGGGTGTCCATATGGCTGCTACAAACCATTTGCTGAAAGCATTGCCATCGCTGCGCTGGTCGCCCTGGTGGCCATGGGTAAGGTAAATGCGGTAATCCTGGTCCTGGTAACGGGTTTGAAGGATAAGGCCTTCATATACTTTCAGTTTTTTCCCGAAGATATCTTTCAGGAATTGTTGTCGTGGCACTACGTAATGCCATTCAAGGTCGTGGTTGCCGAACACGCGGAAGTAGCGTTGCTGCTGCAGGAAGCGGGCTTCTTCCAGCAGGGTGTTGCGGTATTCGCGGATCACGGTAGCAGGCGGGCATTCCCACAGTTCTTCGCAATCGCCCAGGTTAATAAACGTATAACCTTTATCGTAGTAATAACGGAGTGCCGCTACATAGTTATCTTCCGCAGCCATGAAATCGTCGGCGCCGTCTTTACCGCCTTTATGCTGGTCTGAGAAAATAATAAAACGGCTATGCTCGTAGTCGAAGGGCACTATCAGTCCCTTTTGCCGGTTGCCTTTAAGGATCTCCTCTTGGAGCTGTGATAGGGAAGCGAATACCTGTAATTTGTCCGGCTGTGAAGAAAACCTGTTGGAAAGCCAGATGATAGGGCGTTGGAAGAGTCTTTTCAGTGGATGTGGCACGCTGTGTTTTTTTAGGAAGGTGGCTCAGTACCTACCACGCACAAAAATGAGCGATTACCGGTAACCGCTCAGATTTTTTTATTTCAATAAAGCCAGACCAGTTACAGTTTAGCTTTTTACTTCTTTCTTTACATTAACCGCACTTGGACCTTTCTGTCCTCTCTCTACTTCAAAAGTTACTTTATCTTTTTCCTTGATCGGCTCAGTCAGCTGGTTAATATGTACGAATACACTGTCCTGTGTTTGCTGATCGATAATGAAACCGTAGCCTTTGGATTCGTTGAAGAACTTCACCACGCCTTTACGGATTGGGTCTGCCGGCTCTTCGGGCAGTTGCCTGCCTGGGCCCAGCTGAATGTCTTCCACATTGATCTCTTTTTTTCTGCTTGGATCGGGGGGAGTGGAAGAGATATTACCATTCTCATCGATATAAGCCATCATATCTTCCAGGCTCTTTCCTTTAGCACTCTCTCTCTTTCGTTCTTCCTTTCTTTCCTGCTTATCCTGCCGTTGTTTTGCTTTTTTCTTTTCTTTTTCTTTTTTACCAACTGTTTCCTGGGATCTAGCCATATGCATGTATTAATTTGATACCGTACAAAGATCGGCTTTTTTTGCGTAAAAGGCGGGGAATATAAAGCAGCACAGCCTTTATGCACGGGCATTTTCGCCCAGGACTCCCCATAGCGGCTATTCTACATTTTTATGCACACCGGGAAATTAAGGGAATACGTGTGTGGATGACCGTAAAATCTTTTGTGATCAGAGGTAATTATGAAATCACGGGATTTCCATAGATTAGCAAGTACGTTGTTAAATCCACAACAAAAAATAAACCGCCCCGGTGCGGGATGATCAAAAAATTCATAACGCTTATGATGAAGAAAACCGCCCTGTTTTTTCTTGCTGCTATGGCAGGAAAACAGGCTATGGCACAGGTAGATGCCGGCCTGTTCCGCTATCCCGACGTATCCCGGTCGCAGATTGCATTTTCCTATGCCAACGATATCTGGATTGTTCCAAAAACCGGTGGCACAGCCATTAAACTGGTTTCCCCTCCGGGAGTGGAAACCTTCCCCAAATTTTCGCCGGATGGAAGCAAACTGGCTTTCAGCGCCAATTACGACGGCAATACGGACGTGTATGTATTGCCGGTAGCCGGAGGGGTACCTTTGCGGCTTACTGAATATGGTGGCACAGACCGTGTGGTGGACTGGACGCCTGATGGCAAACAGGTACTTTTTGCCTCGGGAAGGGAAAGCACCAAAGAACGCTTCAACCAGTTTTATACTATTCCCGGAAATGGAGGCGCCGCCGCTAAACTGCCGCTGGCCTATGCTGAATTCGGATCATGGTCGCCCGACGCTTCCAAAATGGCTCTGGTTACCCGCTCACAAAGTTTCCGTAACTGGAAAAGATACCGTGGCGGTATGAAAGCAGAGATCCATGTGTTTGATTTTACAAAACAACTGTCGGAAAACATCTCTGCAAAAAGCGAAGCAGGTGATGAATTCCCAATGTGGTACAACAATTTTATTTACTTCCTGTCCGACCGCGGCGCTGAAAAGAGGATGAACCTCTGGCGCTATGATGTAAATACCAAAGCATACGAGCAGATCACCAGCTACAAAGACTATGACGTTCACTTTCCTTCCATGGGGCCGGACGATATTGTATATGAAGCCAATGGCAAATTGTTCGTAATGTCCCTGAGCACGCAGCAATCCGCTGAAGTGAAGATCAATATCACTACTGACCTGGCCGCGCTCAAACCACGCACCCAGCGCACCATGAAATATATACAGTCCACCGCCGTAAGCCCTGATGGCCAGCGCGCGCTCATCAGCGCCCGTGGCGATGTATTCTCCGTGCCCGCTGTAAAGGGCTATGTGAAAGATCTTACCCGTACCAGCGGCATAGCGGAGCGCTATCCTGTTTGGTCGCCGGATGGTAAAAGCATTGCCTGGTGGAGCGATAAGTCAGGTGAATATGAGCTATGGCTGGCTACCGCCGGTAAAGAGGACCAGGCGAAACAGGTCACTCACTATGGCCCGGGATTCCGCTATCGCCCGTACTGGTCGCCCAACAACAAACAAATTGCGTTCATCGACCAGGAGCTGAAAATATGGGTGCTGGATATCGCCTCCGGCAAAACCACCGCAGTAGACAAAGCCCTGCATTATTCGCCTGATGTACTGGAAGGCTTCCGCTTCAGCTGGACGCCCGACAGCCGTTGGCTCACCTATAGCCGTGATATGGAAAACGGCCACGAAGCCGTATTTCTTTTCGACACCAAAAACAACCAGCGCCACCAGGTTACCGGCGGCTTCTATGACGTGAGCCGCCCGGTATTTGATGAAGCCGGCAAGTACCTGTATGTACTTACCAACCAATCGTTTAAACCTACGTACAGCAGCATCGACAATACATTTATTTACGCCAACAGCACCGTGATAGGAGTGATAGGCCTGCAAAAGGAAACACCTTCCCTGCTGGCTACGCGTAATGATGCCGTGGATGTAAAGGAAGACAAGAAAGAGCCTGAGAAACCTGCCGCCACAAAAGGAAAAGCTAAGAAAGAAAAACCTGCGGAAGAGAAAAAAGAAACGGCTACCAGCATAGACCTCGACAATATGGAAGCCAGGATGGTATTGCTCCCGGTGCCAGGCGGCAATTATTCCCGCCTTGGCGCAGCGAAAGGTAAGATCCTGTTTGTAAGCAGCACACCGCCGGCTGATGAGGAAAGCAACGGGGAAGCCACCCTGCAGTATTATGATATTGCTACCCGGCAGGTAAAAACTATTATCAAGGAACCAGGGCAGTACGAACTTTCTGCGGATGGCAATAAGATCCTGGTGAACAACGGCCCTTACGGCATCATTGATGTAGCCGAGAACCAGAAAATTGACACCGCCATGCGTGTAGAGGAAATGGAAATGACCGTGAACCCTGCAGAAGAATGGAAACAGCTTTTTATGGACACCTGGCGCATGGAACGCGATTTCTTCTACGATCCGCATATGCACGGCGTCAACTGGAATAATGTAAAAGACAAATACCTGCATCTCCTGGAAGGCGCCCGCACCCGTGAAGAAGTGAGCTTTGTGATCAATGAGCTGCTGGGCGAAATGAACGCCTCACATACCTATAATTTTGGCGGTGATGTGGAAGATGGTAAGCATGAAAATGTTGGCTACCTCGGGGTCGATTGGCAGGCAGATGGCAAATACTATAAGATCAAACGCATTATCCGCGGCGCGCCCTGGAATGCGGAAGCCCGCAACCCGCTGGACGAGCCGGGTGTAAACATCCATGAAGGCGATTATATCCTGGCGGTAAACGGCCAGCCGCTTACCACCGCGGAGGAACCCTATGGCGTTTTCCAGTCGCTCGCCGGGAAAGTAGTAGAGCTTACCTGGAACAGCAGTCCTTCTGTGGAAGGGGCTAAAACCGCCATCGTGAAAACTATCGGCAGCGAATACCGCCTGCGCCACCTGGCCTGGATAGAGAGTAACCGCAAGCGTGTGGCTGATGCCACCAATAACCAGGTGGGGTACATCTTTGTGCCAAGTACGGGTATCGACGGGCAGGATGAACTGATCCGCCAGTTCAACGGGCAGTGGGACAAAGCCGCTCTTGTTATTGATGAGCGCTTCAATAATGGCGGCCAGATCCCTGATCGCTTTATTGAAATGCTGAACCGCAAGCCGCTGGCTTATTGGGCCACCCGTAACGGTACGCCCACTCAATGGCCTTCCTATGCCAATTTTGGCCCGAAAGTAATGCTCATCAACGGGTGGAGTGGTTCCGGCGGCGATGCGTTCCCTGATTATTTCCGTAAAGCCGGACTGGGCCCCATCATTGGCACCCGTACCTGGGGCGGTCTCATTGGCATCAGCAATACTCCCGCATTGATTGATGGCGGTGTGATCACCGTACCATCGTTCCGTATGTTCAATGGCGATGGCACCTGGTTCCGCGAAGGGCATGGTGTTGATCCCGATATTGCCGTAGATGAAAATCTCGGCGATATGGCCAAAGGCATCGATCCGCAACTGGAGCGTGCCATTACCGAAATAAAGAGCCTGTTACAAACAAAGCCTTATAAGGCGCCTGCACAGCCTCCGTATGAAGTGAGATAATATTTTACCGGTCACTGTTAAGCAACAGTGACCGGTTCTCTTTAAAATGTGGCTGCTATTTACGTGGCTGAAAATTCCACCGCAGTCCGCCGCTGAAAAAGTAATTGGTAGCAAACCTATGCATCGGCTTGTCGGAAAACATTTCCGACAAACTCTTTTCCCGGAAAGTAGTACCGCTATAAAGGATACTGCCACCTGATGCCACAAAATCAATATGCCTGCTCAGATGCCAGGTATTTTCCAATCCCACGCTTAGTTCTGAGTAGCCCATCAGCCGCTTTTTGTCCGGCGCATTTTCCACATCATAAGAGGAACCACGCATACGGAATGCCAACGCCAGGTCGGTTTGTTTATTCATGCGGTGAGATACGCTTATCTTTTCAGGGAAGTTTACATCTATCCTGAACTTACTTTCCGTTTGCCATTTTAAAAGGATCGCAGGCAATAACATAGGCGTACCAAAAGTATTGGTGAACATAGCGCCGATACCGTAAGAAAACCGCCGGTTATGCTGCTTTACAAACAATACGCCCCCGTTTATGAAAATGTCTTTGCTATTGATCTTTTCCATATCGGTGAAAAGCCCGGCAGATAATACACTCACCATACCCCAACGGTTACCGATGCTGCGGAAGTGTTGCAGCGCCAGTTGTGCATCCAGTAATTCTTCGGGGAAGATCCGGTTATCATAATCTTTGTTCAGCATTTTAGTGTAGCTGCCGGAAGCCGCCAGCGTCCAGTTGCGGACCTTACCGGTAGCGGTATCTACATGACTGCCCAGTGAGAATATAGCGCCAAAGTTATAACGTTGCTGAGAGGTGGTGGACTTGGTTTTTACACTGTCTTCCGGCCGGATATAACGGGAGGCCGGCAAGTAATCTACGCTGATCCCTATGCCGGGGCCATCGAGGGATGTGGCGCCCAGCTGGGCCCACAGCTTTTGCAGTGGTGTAAGTGCGAAAAAGATAATTAACAAACAGGTGTATCTTTTTTTTAGTTGCATGGGTTGCCGGTGTTTATGTTGCAGGCTCATAAAAATCTTTAGAAGGAAGACACTATGTCTGCTACTTACCCCTATTCGTGTAGTATTATTTTTTAAGGAGATGAATAAGACAATCAGCCTGTTCTGTAAAAATACAGGTGTCATTGTAATGTCATATCAGCAGGGGCAATTGCTATATAACCTGCAGGTTAGTTAAATTCCGGCATTACCACGTAGAAAAGCTTATGAGAGACTAGAGAACCTATTTTTCTTTTTAAACCAACCAACCATAAACTGCAATGAAAACAAAATTATCGCTTGCATTCGCATTCGGATGCCTTATCCTGTTGTCCTGTTCCAGGAATTATTCCCTTTCTGACGTAATCCCGGAAGACAGCTTGTTACCCACTACCACTACAACTTCCGGCATTACGGATATTGCCGTAGCGCTTGGAAATAATGCCTGGCTTACACAACGCGGCACGAGCACTGGGGAATTAGTACTGGACCGTGGTCTTACCTACTGGAGCAACAGCAGCGCTGTTTTCAGCGCTTACTTCCGAACCAGCGCTACAGGCACACTGCACCTGGCATTAAGAGGAAAGGTGCCGGCCGGCAGCAGCCAGCTTAAGATCACTGTAGCAGGCCAGTCGAAAACCATTACAGCTTCCGGCAGCAACTACCACACCATTGATGTGGGAGATTTCAACCTAACGGATACCGGCTATGTGAAAGTAGACTTCCAGGGGGTATCCAAAACGGACAGCTATTATGCAGAACTGTCGGATCTGTACATCAGCGGCGCTGCTACCGGCGGCCGGCTCAATTACATTCAAACGGATGTATACTTCGGCAGGAGAGGACCCTCTGTGAACCTGGGATATACGCCGCCAGCGGGCAAAATCGTAGAATGGTTTTATAACGAGGTAACAGTGCCCCCCGGCCAGGACCCTATAGGATCTTACTTTATGACTAATGGCTTCAGCCAGGGGTATTGTGGTATACAGGTAAACAGCGCCACTGAAAGAAGGATATTATTTTCTGTCTGGAGTCCTGCCGTTACAGATGATCCCAATAGTATCCCGGATTCATTGAAGATTGAGCTGCTGCGCAAAGGCCCTGGCGTACAAACGGGTACTTTTGGCAACGAGGGGGCCGGTGGACAAAGCTATCTCCTATACAACTGGCAGGCGGGCACTACGTACCGCTTTTTAACTCATGCAGTGCCGGTAGCCAATAACAAAACAGAATTCACGTCCTGGTTCTATGCTCCTGAAACCGGTTCCTGGCAACTGATAGCCAGCTTCCGCCGCCCGAAAACCTATACGTGGTTAACCGGTTTATATTCGTTCCTGGAAAGTTTTTCTCCGGAAACAGGCTATATCGGGAGAAAAGTGCAGTATGGGAATCAGTGGGCAAGAGATACCAATGGGACCTGGCATGAACTTACTAATGCACAATTTAACGGCGATGCTACTGCCGAATCGCAGTCGCGTATGGACTTTGCCGGCGGTGTGGAATCCACTAAGTTTTACCTGCGTAATTGCGGCTTCTTTTCCAACTTTGTAAAGATCAATACGCCGCTCACCCGCACCCCATCAGGTATTGCGCCGGTGATCAACTTCAATACGCTGCCTTAAAAGCCGCGTATTTTTGTCTTGGAACACTGATTACGCTGATTATGATGATTTCGCTGATGTTTTTTAAAAATTTAGATAATAGCTGGTTACTGCTCATTATAAAAAATTAAAAAAGTATCAGCGAAATCATCATAATCAGCGTAATCAGTGTTCCAAGACAAAATACGCGCTCAATGTGACACCTTGTTGTTTACCTTATCTATCTTCTCTTTTATTTCTTTGGAGAACCGGGTGGCCAGTGCTTTTTTCCAGAAGATATTAGCCTGGGCAGTATCCTTCCTTTCCAGGTAATAATCACCCATACTATCATAAGTATTGAAGCTTTCGGGGAAGTAGCGGATGTTCAGCCGGAAGAACATTTCGGCCTTGGCATAATTTTTCTGTTGAAGATTATAATACCCGAATTCATTCAGTGTAGTTTCGTAGGGTCGTACCTGGTAGCCCATCTCTTCAGACAGGGTTTTAAAGTGTGTGGTAATAAGTGCTTCCAGGGAATCTGCCGGGCAGGTATTATCTGTATACAGGTAGGTAGGAAAACGGTGATGCGGGAAAAGAAATCTCAGGCC
This sequence comes from Chitinophaga sp. OAE865, assembly GCF_040546735.1. Classification (NCBI taxonomy): domain Bacteria; kingdom Pseudomonadati; phylum Bacteroidota; class Chitinophagia; order Chitinophagales; family Chitinophagaceae; genus Chitinophaga; species Chitinophaga sp. OAE865. Next base: position 4,338,203 of record NZ_JBEPOF010000001.1, read on the forward strand.
ATCATATTCTCCTGCAAATGGTATGGAATTATGGTCATCATCTTCATAATATTTATAGCTCCATCTTAGCTGGTTACCGGTAAATTTTCTCAACAGGTCGGTAAAAGTAAGAATAGCGCTGGTGTGTACAGATCCCTGTGAGTTGTCTTTCCGCAATTGTATGGTGTCGAGTCCCGGCTTCATGGTATGCGCCACCGCGAGATAGAGACTTTTGTTTTTAAAAGACGACTGTAACTGTGTACCGGCCTGGGACAACATCTGTTTATTATTCCACGAGAGGCTTGGATCAATAGCAATGTAGCCATTAAACAGTCCGGGATGATGCAGCAGGGTATTTACCACCATCAGTCCGCCTAGGGAATGCCCTATCAGAACACGATAGGGAGCGGTGGCGTATTTTTTATCTATGTAGGGAATAAGCTCTTTGCCAAGAAAACCGGTGAAGGCTTCGCCGCCTCCTGAACCAGGATACAGCGAATCGCGTGTAGGGGTAAGGTCGCGTGTGCGGTTACCTCTGGTGTTGGGAATACCTACTATGATCATTCGCGGCAATGCTGTATTACCGTTGACAGTGCTTAATTGCAGGATCATGGATTGCAGCGACGCAAAATGAAAATCTCCATCCAACAGGTACACCACCGGGTAGGCGGGTTTTGCAAAGTAACTGGTATCTGCGGGCGGTGTATACACCCACAGTGGCCTGTTTTCTTTCAGGATATCAGAATATATACTGTCGGTTTTCCCGAAGGGAACCAGGCTTGGCTGCATCTGGGCCATCAAACCAGTATACGAGCATAACAGGAGGCATGATGCGAATAGTTTTTTCATACCGGGTAATAATTTCCGGTAAGATAGTGTTTTCCCCTTGTCTGTTCCGTCAGTTGTGACCAGGGGGTAGATCATGTGATAGAAAGGAGTATTTGCGGGGCGGAATTTGTCCTGGAACAAGACAAATTCCGCTGCAAACTACGCTTTTTTGAACACCACTATCCCGTTGTGTCCGCCGAACCCGAAGGTATTGCTCATGGCTACGTTCACAGTTTTTTCCAGGGCGGTGCCCAGTACGATCTGTAAGGTACCCGGGATGGCGGGATCCAGCTCCTGTGTATTGATAGTAGGAGGGATGATGCCTTTTTGTATGCTCATCACACTGGCGATGGCTTCTATGGCGCCCGCAGCGCCAAGCAGGTGGCCTGTCATGGATTTGGTGGCACTGATATGCAGGTGTGATGGCGTGGCGCCAAACAGTTTGCCGATGGCGGCTATTTCACTCAGGTCGCCTACGGGAGTGGAGGTAGCATGTGCATTCAGGTAATCTACTGCTTCCTTGTTCAGGCCCGCGTCCTCCAGTGCCAGCTGCATCGCGCGCAAGGCGCCCAATCCTTCCGGATGGGTAGCGGTCATATGATACGCATCGGCGGTCATAGCAGCACCGGCTACTTCTGCATAAATATACGCGCCCCTGGCTTTGGCATGCTCATACTCTTCCAGGATCAGTGCGCCGGCGCCTTCTCCCATCACAAAACCATCGCGGTGCACATCAAAAGGACGGGATGCAGCAGTAGGGTCGTCATTGCGCACCGACATGGCTTTCATGGCACAGAAACCGCCCACGGATGCCGGGGTTACAGGCGCTTCAGACCCGCCGGTCACCACTACTTTGGCCTTACCCAAACGGATATACGTTAATGCATCCATGATGGCAGTATTGGAGGTAGCGCAGGCTGATACAGTGGTATAGTTAATGCCCATCAGGCCATACTTGATGGAGATCATACCCGATGCCATATTGGTGATCAGCTTGGGTACAAAATAAGGGCTGAAACGGGGATTAAAATCACCGGAAACATATTCGGTCACCTGTTCTTCAAACGTCTGCATGCCACCCTGGCCGGAGCCCCAGATCACGCCGGTATCGAAAGGATCCATTTTGCTGAAGTCGAGCCCTGAATCCTTTACCGCCTGATCGGCCGCTACCAGTGCATATTGGGTAAACGGGTCTGTTTTACGGAGCTCTCCCTTATCCAGTGAAGTGGAGGGGTCAAAGCCTTTCAGTTCATGTGCAAACTGTGTGCGGAACCGGCTGGCATCAAAGTGACTGATGGTAGCAGCCCCGCTTTTACCATTAACAAGACCGTTCCAGAAATCGGTAACATTATTACCAATGGGAGATACCGTACCCATTCCTGTTATAACAACTCTTTTCATAGCTGGTTATTTATGCTGCAGGTCGTCCATCAGCTGCTCCGCAATAAGGCGGAAAGCAGATGGCCCCATCACCCTCGATAAAAGAAGGGAAGCCTGCAAATTGGATATAATGATCAGCGCCCGCGCATGGGCGGTGCCTTTAAAATGAATAAGTTTCTTTTTCCTGCCTTGTTCCAGGCATTGGGTAAGCCAGTTCACAATGCTTCCGGCCATTTCCTGTACTTTGGCCTGCATGGCTGGATCCAACGTTTCAAAGTCCGGTGCAAGAGAACCCATTAAACAGATATTGCCTTCTTCGCTGTGACGACGGAATACTTCCGTGAGCTTTTCCAGCTGTTCATTTTCCGGCAGACTTTTCCACCTGCTGGTTTGTGTATGAAATTTTGCCATCTCCTGGTCCACTACCTCCACGCCGAGGTCGGATTTTGCCGGGAAATGATAATGTATGGCTGCATTTTTTATTTCCAGCGGTGCTGAAATGTCTTTATAACTAAAAGCATTGAATCCTTTAGTCCTCACCAGGCGGTCGGCCAGCGCCACTATTTTATCTTTTGTTTCAGACATGATCTGCCGTTTGCGGCACAAATATACTTACTTAGTAGTAAGTAAACAAATAACGGGTTTTATATAACGGAAGTATAGTCTTATTCTCAGCAGTTGTGTAGCTCACGGAAGAACAGGGAGCGTTAAGTGATATAGTGTAGCTTCAGACCAGGCAGGTGGTCACAGCCGGCAATGCAATAGCTACCAGGTCCTGTATAGGGAGAGAGAGTTACAGGAGATATCAACAGATTTTACGGATTTATTACGTATAACCTATCACGTTATAACCGTCACATCGGCAGATTATTCTGCTTTTAAACTGTTGACAGGATTCATCAATGCCGCTTTTATGCTCTGGAAGCTGATGGTGAGCAGTGCTATCAGCATGGCGGCTAAACCCGCCAGCAGGAATACCCAGTAATGGATAGATACCCGGTAGGGAAATTTCTGTAACCATTGATCCATGGTATACCAGGCCACGGGGAATGCTATCAGGGCTGCAATACCCACCAGTTTGAGGAAATCGGCAGAAAGCAGCCGGGTAATACCGGATACGCTGGCGCCCAGTACTTTGCGGATCCCTATTTCTTTGGTTCTTCTTTCGGCAGTGTAAGCAGCCAGACCGAATAATCCCAGGCAGCTGATCACTATGGCCAGTGTGGCAAATAACCGCGACAGCTGCTGCATGAGCGTTTCATTTGTGAACATGGCGTTAAACTGGTCGTCTATAAACCGGTAGGTAAAAGGATATGCAGGGTTCATTTGTTGCATAACCGCGCCGATCTTATGAAGCGCTGCTTCTCTATCTGCACCGGCATTCATGCGTATGTACATCAGGTTCGTTTCTTCGGGCAAACAGTAAAACACAACCGGATCAGGGCTGCCGTACATATTGCCATATACATAATTTTTTACCACCCCGGCAACACGGGAGTGAATACTGGAATCTGCGGTGTATGGCGTAGTAATGGTTTTGCCAACGGCGCTGCCTTTGCCCATCAGTTGCTCCAGCGATTCAGTGATCAATACATCCATACCATTTGCTGCAGCCACAGGCTTAAAATCGCTGCCAGCCAATATCTTCATACCGGCTGTTTGAATGAACTCGGGGCTTACCAGCCGCTGGGAAATAAGGATACTACTGGTAGCCGGTTTTCCTTCCCAGCTTATATCTTCTGTATTATTACCACCATATAGAGGAACATGATCTGCCAGTGCAACATTTTCCACTACGCCGGTTGCCAGTAATGCTGTTTTAACGGCTGCAAAATTCTGCTTTATAGTACCCTGCGCATCCATGGAAATAAGGTTGTCTTTGTTGAGGCCAAGGTTACGCTTCTTCACATGCTGGATCTGCTGGTAAATAACAGCGGTACAAATGATAAGGATAATAGACACGCTGAACTGCGCAATCACCAGGCCTTTACGGATAAAGACAGCACTGCCTGTTTTTGATTTAATGCCCTTCAGCACAAACACCGGATTGAAGGATGACAGGTATAGCGAAGGATAACTGCCAGCCAGTACGCCGCATACCACTGTAATACCCAGCAGCCACAGGAGATGCATCGGCTTATCCAATGCTATGCTGAGATGCTTATCAACCAATGCGTTGAATCCGGGTAACACAACAAATAAAATTAATACCGCCAGTATTGCTGCAAGCGCCGACATAAACAATGCTTCACAGATAAACTGGGCGATCAGTTTATTCTTTCCTGCTCCCATTACTTTGCGGACGCCCACTTCCTTCGCACGTTTTTCGCTGCGGGCGGTAGCCAGGTTCATGAAATTGATACAGGCAATAAATAAAATGATCCAGGCAATGAGTGAAAATAAACGGACATACTCTATACGGCCGCCGCTTTGTTTGCCATTGCTGAACTGGCCATGCAACCGCCAGTCGTTCATATTGAACAGGAAAGCCTGGTTAATAGCGCCGGGGTTATGATTGGCAATGATGTGCTGCATTTTAGCATTAATGCCTGATACATCTGCATTGGGAGCCAGCTCTGCGTAAGTGTCGACAGAATTGGCGCCCCAGTTTTTCAGGTAGGCATTTTGTTTGAAATAGATTTCGAAAGGTGCAGCCCACTCAAATTTTATACTGGAATTTTCGGGAATGTCTTTTATCACTCCGGATACCACATATGGCTGCGCATTATCTACCGTAATGGTTTTGCCTACCAGGTTCCTGGTTCCACCAAAAAGTTTCCTGGCCGTTTTTTCTGTGATAACAATAGAGTATAATTGAGGAAAAGGGTTGGCCGCATTGCCTTCTATAAACGGAAACGTGAAAATGCTAAAGAGACTGGCATCTGCATACAGACCGGAGGCATACATTTTTTTATCTCCAAGCGTAAATAATATATCAGTGCCACCCTGCGAAGCTCTGCAGGTTTGGATAATACCGGGTATTTCCGTTTTCATGGCTTCTGCCAGGGGGGCAGGTGTAGAATTGAATGTGCGTATATCCCCATCATAATTCCAGTTTTCCCATACACGGTAAATCTGGTCTTTCTTTACATGTGCACTATCATAGGTAACTTCATCTTCTACCCATAAAAAAATAACACCAGCACAGGCTAAGCCTATTGCCAGCCCAAAAATATTCAGGAAACTATAGGTTTTATTTTTCAGGAGATGTCTGAATGTGATTTTTATATAGTTCTTTAGCATCATGGGATTTACACAATTATGAGTAGTGCAATTTATCCTGACTAAGATAATGCCACGGCTCTATGAATTGATAATGAGTTATTTGTATAAATGATAATGTCCGTTTTTAAGGCCGCCGTGTCCGGATTTGAACATGCTGATGCCGGCTAAGGGCAACTATATGCAAGGTTCATTGTTAAATTATACTGCTTCACCCCCTTATTTGTCCGGTTCACCTGAATGGATCTTTGGAGGTGATACAGGTTATTTATTTTGATGCAAATATAAATGACGACATTATGAAACGGAATAAGAAGTGGAAAGTAGTACTGCTGATAGCTGCCGCCTGTTTTATCGCTTTACAGTTCATCAGGCCCCGTATCACGAATCCGCCGGTAACAGGGGAACCGGATGTTCCGCCGGAGGTGAGCGCCGTATTGCGGAAGGCCTGCTACGATTGCCACTCCAACGAAACGCACCTGGCCTGGTTCGACCAGGTATCGCCTGCCGTCTGGCTGGTAGCCGGTCATATCACTGATGGCAGGCAGGTACTTAATTTCTCTACCTGGGACAGTTTGTCAAAAGACCAGCAGAAGGGAAAACTGTTTGAGTCCCTTAACCAGGTGATGTTTAAAACAATGCCGCTCCCGCAGTATACTGCGCTTCATCCCACTGCACGTTTAACAGGGGAAGATACCACGGTGCTTAAAAATTACCTGGCTACGCAGCTGTTGCCCGTAAAACCCGACAGCAGTAAAACCGCTGCCGCCAACCGCCAATACGATGCCTGGAAACCAGCTGCCCCTGCTGCCCGGATACAGCCTGTTGCTAACGGTATCGGCTATATGCAGGATTATAAGAACTGGGAAGCCATCAGCAGCACACAGCGACTGGATAATGGCACCATGCGGGTGATCACAGGGAATGATATTGCAGTGAAGGCGATCCGGGAACATACAACCAACCCATGGCCTGATGGTACGGTATTCGCCAAAATAGCCTGGGACGAGCTGGCAGATAGCACGGGAAATATTACACCGGGCGAGTTTAAACAGGTGGAGTTTATGATCAAAGACAGCCATAAATACGCTGCTACCAAGGGCTGGGGCTGGGCACGATGGAAAGGCACCGACCTGAAACCGTATGGAAAAAATGCCATGTTCACGATGGAATGCGTTAACTGTCACCAGCCTATGCGCAACAATGATTTTGTTTTCACCACGCCCACGCAACATACCGCTGCATCGCTGCCTGATACGCCGTTCCTGAAACTGAACGAATGGAAAGTGATCACCAGCGGTATTCAGAAAGGTCAGCAGACCATGAGCACCCTGTATGGTAATGAGCGGGCAATGGCCAGTGCAGGGAAAGGCGCCGCAGGCTACCCGGCAGATGCACTACTTACGCTGGTGACCTGGAAGCAGCGGGAGGACGATCATTGGTTTGGCGCAGTGATCCCCGGGATGGTAGCATTTGTGGAACAGGTACAGTTCCAGCCTGGCAATGCTGCCCCGCTGTACAAAAAATATACGGGCAATAAACTGATACCCGATAAAACCAGCGAAGAAGAAGCAAAAAGCAGGATTGCATATATCACCCGTCAGCGGGCGTCTGTAATGCCCTGATGCTTTGTCAGGAGGTTTTCTTTGCCTTTTTAAGCGCGATCTTGTATTTATCAGGAGTACCGGAGATATTGATGCTCATAAAACGCACCTTTTTATCTTTATCCCGGTACTCAATTTCATCTACCTGGTCTACATTCACTTCTTCCTGCCTGCGGCCAAAGAGTGCCTGGAAACCTACCTGGGTCACCATTTTCATGGGAATGCGCAGGTAGTAGTTCATGCTCATGTCCAGCGACTGGCTACCGGACACTTCAATGTAGCCGAGTGAGGAATTGATGTTCATATTCGGGATTTCCAGCACACCGTTTTTCAGGGTTAATTTATTGCGGAGAGTATCGAACCTTACCATGCGGAGGTTTTTATCTTTGAAATAACCGGCCATGGCCTGCATGGGACCAAAGTCAAGCAACGTGCCGTTGGTGATTTCAATATCCATCCGGGATTCCGTTTCACTCAGCACCGGTGTAAGGTCAGGGTGCATGCGTACATAACTCTTGATTTGCCCGCTCAGTATACCTTTCAGGTTATTGTTGAGCACAAAGTCCTGACCGAAATTATCAAACTTGATGAGCATTTTGGAGATGTCTACGTTTTTGAGATAGATCCCGCTTCGGAAGTACAGTTTCTTCGGATCGGCAGCATTGAACATGCCGCGCATGGCAATATGCCCGCCGGCTATATTCATGGCAATGGTATCCACTTTTATTTTCTGGTCTTCCCGCATATGAATATTCGCCAGCACATTTTTCAGCCACAACTTTTTGTATTTGATCTTCTTTATATCCACCTGTGTTTCAAATGTTGAAAAAGGAATGTTGAATACGTTGAAGCCCGCCGCATGCAGGGAGTCGTTTTCCTTTATAGTGGTACGCTTCGCAGGTGCGGTACCGGCCACTGGCTGGTCTGTGAAATCATAGTTCATCAGTTCATCAATATCCAGCATATCGGATTTGAACCGGAAATAGTTGCTGCGGCTCTGTTGCCGTTTACTTTTGCCGGTGGCGTAACGCATGTTGAGGTTAAAGTCGGTACGCCCTACTTTACCGGTAAGCGTATCCACTACAATAAACCGGTTATTACCATAACGGATCCTTCCTTTCACATTTTCCACTTTGATAGGGTGCTGTCTCAGTGTACCTGAGATATTCGCAATACGGGCATCTATCCTTTTAAAAACAGTATCATATTTTATGTTCATTTTACTGCGCAGCCATACGTTATTGGCTTCTTCATACCAATATCCCTGCGGGATGAATTTACGGCCACGCTCACTCACCAGGTCGTTCACTGCCAGTCGGTCCGATTTAAAATCAAACGCTACCTCTGTATTCCCTTTTTTAATTTTATCGAACGAGATGAGATAGTTATTTAATTTTCCTTTGAATGCAAAGCTGGTGCTGTCTATATTTCCGCTGAAGTTGGGCACCCGCAGGCTGGTATCGTTGATGATCACTGCTGCATTGAAATCGTGCAGTGCATGCGGGTACTGTTGAAATTTAGCATATAGCTTTTCTACTTTGAAAGTCCCTTTGGGCAATGGATTGGGATGCAGCAACTCTTTTACAGATGTTTCAAATGCCAGGCCTATGTTAAACCCTGTGATGATCTCTTTTGACAGAACAGGATGGGTAGAATCAAATTTAAATAGTTCGCCCAGCTGTAGCCGCTTGCTGGAAGCGCTGAAGTTTACGGCCACCGGTTTGTTTTGCTGATGGAATAGTGCAGGTACATCGCTTACAGCACCGCTTGCAAGTATATCGGAGCTGCCTATACGAAAAGCAATGGAATCCAGTTGAAGTCGTCCCTGCTGAATCTGCGCATGTACATTCATATTGCGTACCGGCAGGTGGTAACCGGGAATGCGGAATTCAAGATCTCTGACCGTGAGCTCACTTTGTACGCCGTCTTTCAGTTTTGCCAGGCTTTCTTCAGGGATCCTCATATCCACTATCTCCCGGAAATTCATATTCAGCTTTATCTCACCGCTGATCTGTTCCAGGTCTTTGATGCCAAGGAATTCCCCCACAAAACGGAGGTTCAGCTCAGAATACAGTTGCATAAGGATCTGCGGATCGGTAAAGTTCTTCATCACAAAATTGCCTTTGAATACACCGCTGCCGGGCTTTGCATTGAAGTTCAGGATATGCAGCTCGGATGTTTGCAGGTTATGTGAAGCTCCGTTGGTATAAAAGCCTTTGAAGCCCAGCTGGTCTACTTTCCGGTCGATCTTTTTATTCTGGAACCATACGTTTTCGCAGCCGAAGTTGAATTCCATCAGGGGCATAATGCCTTTACCGATAGCGCCTTTGATGATACCATCGAAATATACGCGGCCATCGTGGCGGTATTTTTCCAGCATGGCCGCTACATCAGCAGGTACCATGGCCAGCAGGAGGTTCAGGTCAGGTTTATCGCCTTTTACTTTCAGGTCTACATAACGTTCGCTGGCTATGCCCTGCAGCTCAAGGGAGGCCTGTTCCAGCCGGATGATACCGGGCGGTAAAGTGAGCGTTTTCTTCTGTTTGTCGTACACCGCCGCCAGCGCGAAGTTTAATGTTTTATGACGGAAGAGGGTAGTATCCGATTTACCGGTAACATCTATTTTCAGTTTGCTGTCCATATCAATGGCGATACGGGCTGAGTCCATGGAGAACGCTGTTTTTATTTTGTCGATATGCGCGCTCACATTTAGGCCGGATACACCGTCGTCGTAACTGACATCAATATTTTTCAGGATGATTTTTTTCAGATCCAGGCTCAGGTCCTCGCTGGAATCGGCAGGGGCAGAAGGGCCGCTGCTTTTGAATTCATGGGCTTTGATAAGATCCACATCCCCGTTGGCATAACGGGCCATATGTACCTTTCCGTTGGCCAGTGCAATAATACGGGCGTTATAATGCTGGCGGAGAATATCCGGTAAGCTGAAGCCCACGTACAGGCGCTCTACCTGGTAGAGTGGCAGCCCCTGCATTTTTTTATCTGCAAAAAATCGGACATCGTGAAGGGCAATGGAAATATAGGGGAAGTTGCTAAAGGGGGAAATGCTACTTTTTGTAATCACCAGCTCCCCTGCAAACTGCTTGTTCAACTCTTTCACCGCCATCTGCGTAAGCCGTTCCTGCTGGCTGTACAGAATACCACCGGCTATTGTAATCACCAGTAAAAATATGCCTGTGATGATCAGCAACAACCTGATTATTTTTTTTCCCCGCTTCATGTAAAATCCTTTCTGAACGATAAAATTATGGAAAAGTATAGCAAAAATTTATTATCTCTTTAGAACGGCGAATGATTTTTATTATTTTTAACGATTCATAAAATCTGGTTACATGAAAAGAATGATAGCATTGTTGTTGCTCGCTGGAAGTACGCATGTTTCGATGGCTCAACAGAAAAAGCTGGACAAATTATCCGGGAACCCCGTATTCCCCGGCTGGTACGCCGATCCGGAAGGAATGGTATTCGGGAAGGAATACTGGATCTATCCCACTTATTCCGCTGCCTATGAAAAACAGGTGTTCTTCGATGCTTTCTCCTCGCGCGACCTGGTAACCTGGACCAAACATCCGCAGATCCTGGATACGGCATCTGTGAAATGGGCTAAACGCGCTGTGTGGGCGCCATCGATCATAGAGAAGGATCATCGGTATTACCTGTTCTTTGGCGCAAACGATATACAAAGCAACGAAGAGGTTGGCGGAATCGGCGTTGCGGTGGCCGACAATCCTGCAGGTCCGTTTAAAGACTACCTGGGCAAACCGCTGGTAGACAAGATCATCAATAAGGCTCAACCTATCGACCAGTACGTGTTCCACGACAGCGACGGTAAATATTATCTCATTTACGGCGGCTGGGGACATTGTAATATTGCACAGCTGAAGCCTGATTTCACCGGCTTTATTCCTTTTGCAGACGGGACTACCTTTAAGGAGATCACGCCGGAGAAATATGTGGAGGGACCTACTATGTTCAAAAAGGACGGTAAGTATTACTTCATGTGGTCTGAAGGAGGCTGGACAGGCCCCGACTACAGTGTGGCCTACGCCATTGCCGATTCCCCGATGGGTCCTTTCAAAAGGATAGGGAAGATCCTTCAGCAGGACGCCAGCATCGCCACCGGGGCCGGTCATCACTCTGTTATTGGCATTCCCAAAGAAAACCGCTGGTATATTGTTTACCACCGCCGCCCGCTGACGGAAAAAGCGGCTAATTCCCGTGAAACCTGTATAGACCGGATGTATTTTGATAAAGACGGTTATATTAAGCCGGTAAAAATCACCAGGGAAGGGGTTACCCGTGCGGTGATCCGGTAGATAATTTCCTTATTGCGTAAATAAAATTCCGGATACGACTATAAAGCCGGTGCTGTCTGCTCCAACTTTGCAAAATCAAAAAAAGCAAAGTATGATCAGGCAGACCGGCTTTATATTTTTATTATTAGCGCTCCTTTTTTCACCCGCATGGTTGATGGCGGAAGACGAAAATGCTGGCGCCATCAGAGGAAAAGTGGTTACCACAGATGGTAAAGCGGCCTCCGATGTAGTGATCCTTTTACAGGAAACCAATGAAACAGCGATATCTGAAACGGATGGATCCTTTACGTTTACCCATATTAAACCAGGCAGTTATCATCTCATCATTACCCTTATGGGCTACACGCCCATAGAGGAACAGGTAGTGGTGAATGCCGGGAAAACCACCAACCTCAGGCTGCAGCTGGCTGTTACCAGTAAAGCCCTCAAAGAAGTGGTGGTAACAGGTAACCATAATAAACTTATTAAAACATCCAGCTATGATGTGGCAAAAATGCCGCTGAAGAACCTGGAAAACCCGCAGGTATACAGCACTATCACCAAAGAGCTGCTGCAGCAGCAGGTGGTATTTTCAGTAGATGATGCCCTGAAAAATGCACCGGGTCTTACCCGCATGTGGGATGCTACCGGCCGTGGCGGCGATGGTGGCGGTTATTATAATCTACGTGGGTTTATTACCCAAAGTAAACTGCGCAATGGCCTGGCAGGTAATGTTACCGCTAAAATTGATGCCTATAACCTGGAGCACGTGGAGGTGATCAAAGGGCCATCTGCCACTTTGTTTGGTAACAGTCTTACTTCTTACGGCGGCCTGATCAACCGTGTTACAAAGAAACCTTACGATCATTTTGGCGGAGATGTTACCTACGCGATGGGCAGTTACGGTTTTAACCGCGTAAGCGCAGATGTGAATACGCCGTTGGATAAAGAAAAGGACGTATTACTGAGAATCAATACTGCGTATAATTACGAAGGCAGCTGGCAGGATTATGGCTTCAATAAAAACTTTGCCTTTGCCCCCAGCTTATCATACAGGGTGAACGACCGCCTGTCGTTCCTCTTTGATGCAGAGTTCTCCACAGGTCAGAATACCGGTTTGGGTGTATTTTTCTTCCCTTATATGCAGCCTATTGCAGACCTGGGCACCAACCGTGCAGATGAGCTGAAAATAGATTACAAAAGGGCTTATGTAAAGAATGATTTATACCAGACTTCCCGTAACACCAATATTTTCGGGCAGATGAAGTATAAATTGTCTGACCAGTGGACCATGAGCACCAACATCAGTTCTACCAATAGTTTTTCAAACGGTCCTTCTCCTTATTTTTATCTCCTGTCGGACGCCGCTGCTACTGGTGTAGCCGGCGCCAAAGGAAGCAATTATATTTCCCGCAACGACCAGTTCACAGACAACAGCAGGGATGGTATACTGGAAATACAGCAGAATTTCAATGGGGATTTTATGATCGGCAGCCTGAGGAACCGTTTCGTAGGGGGCCTGGATTACTTCCATCATAAAGCCGACCAGTTCTTTGGTGGCGGCACCTATGACACCATTCCGTCTCATGGCGATATTCCAACGTATGCCAATTTTAACCGCCGGAACATGGATACCCTGTATGCCAACCAGGGCCTGGCATTTACTTTTCCCATTAAGAACCTTACCAACACTTATAGCGCCTACATATCGGATGTATTAAACCTGACGGATAACCTGATGATACTGGCAGCCCTCCGTGTGGATTATTTTGATAATAAGGGCAGTTACAGCGATGTAAAGGGGATCTATGAAGGCGGCTATAATCAAACCGCATTTTCTCCCAAACTGGGGATCGTATACGAGCCTTTGAAAGACCGGGTCTCTATCTTTGGTAACTATCAGAACGGTTTTACCAATCAAACCGGTACTACTGCTTCAGGGGAAACGTTTAAGCCGGAACAGGCCAACCAGCTGGAAGGCGGTGTGAAGCTGCAGTTATTGAATGGGCGCATTAACAGTACGCTCAGTTACTATCATATCAAAGTAAAAGATGTACTGCGCCCGGATCTGGCCAATCCCAATTTTTCTGTACAGGATGGAACACAGGTGAGCAAAGGGTTTGAGGCAGAAGTAATTGCAAATCCTTTCCAGGGCTTTAACATTGTGGCCGGTTATGCTTATAATGATTCCAGGTATGAAGCCGCTGCCAAAGATGTGGAAGGAATGCGCCCCGGTACTGCCGGTGCACCCTCTGTAGCTAACCTCTGGCTCAGCTATCGTATCTCCGCCGGTGTGGCCGATGGCCTCGGATTTGGATTTGGCGGTAATTATGCCAGCGATAACAAGATCATAAATGACCGGACCGTTGGTACCTTCATACTGCCATCCTACACGGTGCTGAACGGCAGTATTTTTTATGATCAGCCACGTTTCAGGGTAGCGTTTAAAATGGATAATATTACCGATAAACATTACTGGATCGGGTATACTACTGTAAACCCGCAGAAGCTGAGAAGTTTTACGGGAAGTTTGTCGTTTAAGTTCTGATAAAAAAGCGGGGGCTGTAACCCCCGCTTTTCAATTATGCAGCAATGCCAGTGCGGCTGTTCTCCTGTATTTCGTGGTGATGGAGACGCAGTTTTTTACGATAATTAACGAAGATCCGGCTACAAACACTGTTAACCTCGGGCCAATAAAGTGCGCCAGTAACCCCGTAAGCAAACTACCTACAGGTATAATACCCTGGAAAGCCATGATATAATAACTGATAGCCCTTGCCCGCATGGAAGGAACTGCATGCGTTTGTATGTAAGTGTTGATAGATGCTGTTTGCGCCATCATGCCTACCCCCGAAAGTGTCATGAACACCAGCGCAAGCGGGAGCCAGCCGGACATTGACAGCAGCAGTACGCTCAATGAAAAAATCAGGCTGGCGGTGATGAGCAGCTTTACCAGGTCTTTTCCCGGTTTGAGTTTGGCCATATAAATAGCGGAGGCTATGGAACCCAGCCCGGCAGCGCTTTCAAACCAGCTGAATGTTTTGGCGTCGCCGTTAAAAATGTCTTTGGCAAATACCGGCATCAGGGTATTAAAAGGGATCACCAGCAGGCTGCTGGCAGAAAGCATCAGCAGAAGGGACAAAAGGTCTTTATCGCCTGCAATGTAATGAAAGCCCTCTCTCAGTTCCGCCCATATGCTCCGGTCGGATTTAAGTACAGGTGGCAGCACTATCTTCATCATCCATAAAGAGATCAGTACGGGTATATAGCTGAGGAAATTACTGGCAAAGCAGATGTCTTCCCCGAAAGTGCTCAGGATGATCCCTGCCAGCGCAGGTCCTGCAATGCGGGCGAAGTTGGCCATTGTTGAGTTCAACGCAATGGCGTTTGGCAGATCTTCCCGTTTTTCTACCATCTCTGCCATCAGCGATTGCCGGCAGGTAACGTCAAAAGCATTGATCACACCCTGTACCAGCGACAGGAAAATGATACCGGGAATGTTATAGTAGCGCAGCAGGATCATGAGGGCAAGCGCCCCTGCCTGCAGCATGGAAATGATCTGCGTGATCACGAGTATCCTGTAACGGTTGTGACGATCGATATAGCTGCCTGCATAGGGCGACAGGAGCAGGGAAGGAATAAGGCTTACAAAGCTCACTACTCCCAGCAGCACTGCGGAATTAGTGAGGCGGTATACCAGCCAGCATACGGCTGTTTTCTGCATCCAGGTACCTATGAGTGAAATTGATTGTCCGTAGAAGAATAACCGGAAATTGCGGGATTTTAAAGCACGAAAAGTATCCATCTGAAAATCATTATTAGGGTATTGATCTGTTATTAAACTGGTGCAAATTTCGGTAAGAGAACTATATTTGTTAAATAGATTGTTTTAATGATATTCATTGATAAAACCGATTAGTGCATGGAGCTTCGTCAACTGATGTATTTTGTAAAGGCTGCGGAAATGGCGCACTTTACAGAGGCGGCTGCCGCATTATACATCACACAATCCACTTTATCACAGCAGATCAAGCAGCTGGAGAATGAGCTGGGTATGCTGTTATTCGACCGGATAGGCAAGCATGTTCATCTCACCGAAGCGGGCGGGGTTTTCCTGTTGCATGCACGCCAGATACTGCTCGATGTAGAGAAGGGTAAACAGGCTGTCCAGGACCTGCAGAATATGCTCAGCGGCGAATTACGTATAGGCGTTACGTATGCCTTTACTTCATTCCTGCTGCCGGCGCTTACCACTTTTCCGATGAAATATCCCGGTATTAAAATATACGTTGAATACGGCACCACCGAGCAGCTGGAAGGCAAGCTGCGGGCGTCTGAACTGGACCTGGTGCTGGCTTTTCACCAGGAGGCTTTTTACAAGGACCTGGAAACGCGGGAGCTGTTCCGTTCCCGCATTGTGATGGCGGTGTCCAGGAAGAATAAGCTGGCGGAACTGAAGAAGATCAGTCTGCAAAGCCTTAACAACATAGACCTGATCTTTGCATCCCGGGGTTTCAGCGCCCGTGACTCGCTGGATGAGGTATTACAACGGAATAAGATCCAACCTGCGGTGAGGATTGAGATGAACGATGTACATTCCATTTTATCATTGGTGGAAAAGGGGCATTGGGCTACCCTGTTGAATGAAAGGGCTTTGCTGGGCTGGAAAAACCTGGTGGCCATTCCTATTGAAGGAAAAGAATTACAACGCCGTGCATATATTATCTGGCAGAAAGGAACCTATCATAAAAAAGCTGCGGATCTTTTTATAAAGGAATTGCTGAAGGAATTGCCGCAGGGAGGAAAGTAAATACACCGGGATCACTATGCCGGAGCCCAATGGCACACAGCAGCAGCACAGGGCCGCCGCCGGGTGACCATCAGTAAGGGGTTATTGTGCGGCCCGCAATTCTGCGATATTGCATTTATAGTATTTTTCAAACACGGCCGATAGTTCCTCCCAGTTACTATACCGGGTGACACTGGCAATATGTGTTAGTGTGCGGTTGGTTTCAGTTAACATTTTAAAAACGAAAGCCATTTTTTCCTGCAGGATCAATTCTTCTACGGTAATGAGGAATTCCTGTTCAAACGGTGCTTCCAGGAATTCGGAAGCCACTCCAAATTTATCGCATAGCGCTTCTTTAGTGGTTGTTTCCGCTGGGTGATGAATGATATAATTGGCTATCTCCCGCAGTTTTTCCCTGTATTGTTCCATCAGCATCAGTGGCGGAGGCGCCTGCAGGAAACGGAGATAGGTAGCATAAAAGTCGATGGCATTGCGCCGGAAAAACACATCTGCGGTTTCTCCCACGGCTTTAAAGCTACGGATCCGGTGCATGATCTGGTAGTTGACCTCGTTGAGATGATAAGGCGTTTTCCGTACCGGCTGTTTATCGGTAGTGGGTTCGTCTACATTCAGTGCGCCGAACAACGGGAACTCCGGCACCATGTATTTTGCAAGCGGAAGGTGGAGGTTTACCTCAAAGCTGACCACGAATTCTTTTTCAGTGACCAGGGTAGCTGTATCTGATGCGCCTTTCAGCGTATTAAGCTCTTTTTTCCCCAGTTTCATGGTCATAGGCAGGGTGGATGAATTTGCGGCAAAGCCGGAAATTCCAACCGGCAAATAGTTTTTGCCGGGAGCTATGGTAGTGAGTGCCACCCCTTTTTTCAGATGAATGAGATGATAGGAAATAGAGAGCTCATTGGCCTGGATATGCTGATCCATGATCACGCCATCTTCATCAATGTCCGTAAAGCATTTGGCATTCGGGATTAACTGGGAATGCAGGTAGCCGGGAACCTGTTCATATGTAGTGCAAACTCTTTTCCCAGGGTTAATCAGAAGGTATTTGGTTATTGGTTGACTCATGGTTAGTATCCTTTGCTTTGATATTGCCTGTTACTTAAAATGCAGCGTACTGTCTGCAGTAAAATAATAATCAGTACCTGTAGTGGCTTTTATCCCTTCCAGGAAGAAGCTCATAGGTGTACTTTTGTCCAGCAGGCCGGTAAAGGTGCGGCTGGCCAGGTCAGGATGATCCAGGGAAGCATGCACGCCATACCACCGGAAAATTGCATTACATATTTCGTCGAGATGCGTATCAGAGAAGCAATACAGTCCTTTCTGCCAGCCCAGTTCTACGGTGGCATTAAATGGTTGTGTATCGAGGGTGGCTGCCTGCTTATTGAAAATGGCCTGTTGCCCGGGCTTCATGGTCACCGTTTTTTTGCCGGCTTTCATCCGCACCTTGCCATCTACGAGAGATACCTTTACCAGGCTGCTGTCGTAGCTGTTGATGTTAAAGCTGGTACCCAGCACTTCCACCGTACTGTTGGGGAGGTGTACCAGGAAAGGCTTTCCTGCCCGCCTGGCGATATTCAGGTAAGCTTCCCCATTTAGTGTAATTTCCCTGGTGCCGCCTTTGAAGGTAGCCGGGAAATTCATGACTGTAGCTGCGTTGAGCGTAATAACGGAACCGTCCGGAAGGGCTACTTCATAGCTTTTCCCATGTGGCACGATCAGGGTCCGGATCCCCTGTGGCAGATCGTCTGCAGCATTCAGGTAAAGGGTATTGTTTTTATTGGGAACGGGCTTGCCACCAATGGTGACGCTGCCGGTTGATTGTGTGAGGTTAATGGTGGGCTGGCCGCTGACCTCCAGTAGTACATCTTTATTAATAACGGCTACGGGCGCAGGTTTGGGGCTGGCAAAAAAGTTCCACTTCCAGGCGGAGAATGCAACAATAGCGATAACTGCAGCGGCTGCGGCCCAGGGAAGCAGTACCCGGTAGAGCGGCCTTTTCTGTTTAAAATCAATGACTTCCAGCCATGGGGCAGGGGCAGGGGGCACCCGTATGCCGGAAAGCTTCTCCCACTTTTCCCTTACTGCTTCGTTTTCCTCGATAAGTTCCTCCAGCCATTGGTCATCCGCTGCGGAAATCTTTCCCGCGAGCTTCTCAGTCATTAGCCTGTATATTTCGTCTGCGCTGTTCATGTACACTATTAACCGTTTATTTAATCGGGCGGGGTATTAGAAAAGGATTTTTTTTAAGGATGCCCTTAAAGTTTTCAGCGCGTTGGCTACCTGTTTTTTTACAGTCTCTTCAGTGGTGTCCATGAAGGCTGCTATTTCTTTCCGGGTTTTATGTTCCTGGTAGGCCAGCCTGAATGCTATCGACTGGCGTTCGGGAAGCTGATTAATGGCGGTTTCCAGCTGTTCTTTCAACTCATCGTTCTCTAACCTGCTTTTAGGAATTGTATAATTGTCGGGCAGCATGATATCCTTTAATCTTTTGTTTCGCGTGGCATCTTTGGCAATTTTATTCAGACAGCGGTTCCGGACGCTGACAAAAAGAAAGTTTTTGAGAGAATTAGTAGTGCTCAGGTCAATCCGTGCGCTCAGATCTTTTTGCCAGAAGTCCACAAAAAAATCCTGGACCAGCTCCTGGGCCTCGGTTTCGTTTTTCAGTATAGTATATGCGGTTACATACAGCCATTCACGGTAGTTTTCATAAAAATACCGGAAAGCGGACACACTGCCCGATTTCAGTTGTGCAAGCAATTCAATATCGTTGATAGATGCACTCATGCTGGGATTTAGTTGATAATCGCAAGCCCGGCGCCGGCTGCTGTTGTCTATGGCTATTATTGATACGCGGTTAGGAAAATACGTCGGACAGTTAGCCACTGCATGGCTATTTTAAGCAATGAGGAACAACCACCCGTAAAACAACTGATTTTATTAAAATAACATGCACACTACAGGATATATTCGATCAGGGGGAATGCCTGGTTTTTTAATCAGAAGTAAAGTTTGTTAATGAATTGTTATTCCGTTATTTCTGAAAGCTGTCTCCGGTGCATTATTTCTTTTTTGCGCCTCTTTTCTTGGGCTTGCCATATTTCAGCATCATCTTTTCTTTATGGCTTATCTTTTTGTTGGTCTTCATATTTTTAGCCAGCTTCTGGTGAAATGCCGGGCCTACATCTTCCCGCTTGGGCGCTTTTACAAGCGTATTCCGCATGTGGACCTTCGGTTTCTCATCTTCCGTTAATACATCTGAAATGGTAAGATCCCCCGGAAGCGGCATTTGGGGAATGGTATAGTTCATCAGCCGCTCAATGGCCTCGAGGGAAGCTGTTTCCGCATCTTTGGTCAACAAAATGGCAATACCTTTTTTATCTGCCCTTCCGGTTCTCCCGATACGGTGAATATAGTTTTCCGGTACTTCCGGCGTATCAAAATTGATCACATGCGTCACTTCTGCAATATCGAGCCCGCGGGCAATGATATCTGTGGCAATGAGGAAACGGTACTCGCCCTGCTGGAATTTCCTTACGGTATTGAAGCGGTGGTTCTGCTCCTTATTGGAGTGAATAATACCTACCTGGCCAGGGAATTCTTTCTCCAGCTGTTCATGCAGATCATCGGCCAGTTGTTTGGTAGCGGCAAAAATGAGTGTTTTGGTCATGCTTTTATCGTCGGTGATCAGCATTTCCAGCAGGTTCACTTTTGTATAAAAGTTAGGAACCCTGTACACTACCTGTTCAATGTTTTCCAGCGGTGTGCCGGTAGGCGCCGCCTCTATTCTTACCGGGTTATTAAAGTATGTTTCAATGATCGCTTCCACCTCTTCTGTGATGGTTGCGGAAAACATCAGGTTCTGCCGTTTCTGCGGCAGCAGGTCCATGATGTTCTTCAACTGGGTCCGGAAACCCAGGTTCAGCATCTCATCCACTTCATCAATGATAAGACGCTTTACCAGCTTCACTTTCAGCGCCCCGCTGAGGATCACGTCGTACAGCCGGCCTGGTGTGGCCACCAGGATGTCCAGTTTATCCTGCACAGCAGCCATCTGCGGGTTCATGTTCACGCCTCCGTAGATACCCAGCACGGATACATTCATATAAGTCGTGAGCTTTTTAACGGCTTCTACCACCTGTACTACCAGTTCACGGGTGGGCACAATGATAAGCACTGTAGGATATTTCTCTTTTGAAAATTTAAATTGCCGCAGCACGGGCAACAGGTAGGCAAATGTTTTACCTGTACCGGTTTGCGCAATCCCGCATACATCCTGACCGGACATGATCACGGAAAAAGCGCGTTGTTGTATAGTGGTGGGTTGTTTATAACCCAGTTCGTCTATCGCGTTTAATAAGGGAGTATTGAGGTTTAAATCACCAAAAGTCATGATACTGCTATAAATATGAACGGCAAAGGTAAAGAATTACCGATTAAGGATTTATCCTTTGTAACTCTTATTTCAATACATTAGCACAAAAAAAGCTATGAAGAACCTCCACATACCCGCTGTTTGTGTACATGCCTATGGAGGCCCGGAGCAGCTGCAGCTGCAGGAGGTACCCGTTCCGGTACCGGCTGAAGACCAGGTGCTGATCAAGGTAGTGGCCAGCGGTGTAAATCCTATCGATTGGAAAATAAGAGAAGGCTTTATGAAGCATCCGTTGCCTTATATACCTGGTGTGGAAGCCTCGGGCATTATTACCGCCATTGGTGAAAGCGTATTTGGCAAAAAGGTGGGCGATCAGGTATATGGCTCCGTAGATGGTTCCTATACCTCCTATGCTATTGCACAGGGAGAAGGTATGTTCCGCAAACCGCATGAAATTTCATTTGAAGAGGCTGCCACCATGGCCGGCGCCAGAACAGCCTGGGGCGCGTTGTTTGATGTAGGCGGACTGGTAAAGGGACAGCGCATCCTCATACATGCGGGAGCAGGCGGTGTAGGACATTTTGCCGTACAACTGGCCTATAACGCCGGCGCTTATGTGATTGCCACCGCCAGTGCAGAGAACATCGATTTCGTTACATCATTGGGCGCCAGTGAAGTGATCAACTACCGGGAGGCGCCTTTTGAAACACAAATGGATCCGGTAGACATTGTGTTTGACACCGTAGGAGGCGATACCACGGAACGGTCGCTGGCCGTGCTCAGGCCGGAAGGAACATTATTATGCATTGTGCAGATGCCTGATCCGGAAAAAGTAGCCGCTGCAGGCGTAAACGCATTATGGGCGGGCACTAAAACACTCACCTCTATGCATGAGGTGCATAAATTACTGGAGAAAGGACTGATCCGGCCTCATGTACGTAAAGTGTTCCATTCATTGCAGGCTGCTGCTGATGCGCAGGAGTATAGCCGGAATGGCGGCAGCGGAAGAGGCAAAATAGTATTGAAAATATCAGAGGAATAAGGCGGAGATAAGTTCTCCGCCCCACTCTTATTTTCCAAGTATCTTTTTCCGGTGCTGTATGCCCCATTTCTGAAGGGCAATGATCACACTGTCCAGCGTAGCGGCATAGGGAGTCAGCGTATATTCTACCGTTACGGGCTGGGTGTCATATACCGTACGCTTCACCAGCTTATGCGTTTCCAGGTCTTTCAGCTCCTTGGAAAGTACCTTCGATGTTATTTTTGGGATACTGCGCTCTATATCCCTGAAACGTTTATGTCCTCTGGAAACAGCGATGATAATGGGCAGTTTCCATTTCCCGCTGATCACATCCAGGGCATCCCTAACAGGCATAATCACCTTATGACAATCAGTATGGGAGCTGCTTTCCGTTTCCGGTCTTCCGCAATCTATTGTGAGTTCTTCTGTTTTCATCTGCATACAGTTGGTTACCTTCGGTAAAGCACTTACCTTAGGGAAACTGGTTACTTTTTGAAAGCAAATATATTAACTTTGCAGCTGGATCTTAAATAAAAAATGATGAAAGTAGAAATATGGTCTGATATCATGTGCCCGTTTTGCTATATCGGCAAGCGGAGATTTGAAGCAGCCCTGGATAAATTTTCCGGGAAAGAGGACATAACAGTGGAATGGAAAAGCTTCCAGCTGAATCCTTCCCTCAAATCCCAGCCCGGAAAGGATGTATACGACTACGTAGCGGAAATGAAGGGGCAGTCGCGAGAATGGTCTTTAACTATTCACGAACAACTGGCAGGAACTGCGCGTGAAGCAGGTCTTACTTATAACTTCGATAAAGCGGTGATCGCCAATTCCTTTGATGCGCACCGGCTTATTCAGCTGGCAAAACAGCAGGGCCTGGGCGATGCAGCGGAGGAGCGTTTGTTTTATGCATATTTTACAGAAGGCAAAGATGTAAGCGATCATGCCACATTGGTGGAACTGGGCGTGGAAATAGGATTGGATAAAGCAACAGTGGAAGCCGTATTGGAAACTACCGAAATGGCGGCAGCTGTGAACAGGGATGTAAATGAAGCGCAGCAACTGGGTATCAGGGGCGTACCATTCTTTGTGCTCGACCGCAAATATGGCGTGTCTGGCGCTCAACCGGTAGAAGCATTCACACAAACCCTCGAGGCAGCGTTTGCAGAATGGAAAAGCACACAACCGGCAGAAACCCTGGATACCTTATCCGGGCAGGTTTGTACGCCGGACGGAGATTGCAAGTAGTTTGATTTTTTATAAGGTAACTGGCTGACTGGCAGGAACGCTGGTCAGCCAGTTTTTTGGGAGATAATTTACTGTTAACCTCTTCCGGAGGTATATATTTATCCTCGTTTTTCTTCTTAGCTTTGCGCCTCAAATATCCATTTATGGCGCTTCTGAAAAGAATTAACCCTTTTTCCAGGCAAAACGACGACACCGGTTTCGGCACTAACGCAAATGGTTATGGCGGCCGGTTCATTAACCGCGACGGCAGCTTTAACATCCGCCGGGAGGGACGTTCGTTTATGCAACGTTTTAATATTTATCATGCCATGTTGAATGTACCAGCCTGGCAATTCGCCCTGGTGATCCTTCTTTTTTATTTCTCCATTAACCTGCTTTATACCGGTATTTACTGGTGGATAGGCATCAACGGATTCCAGGGGATCATCGGTAAAACCACCTGGGAGCAGTTTAAAGAGGTTTACTTCTTTAGCACAGAAACCTTTACCACCGTGGGATATGGCCGCGTGAACCCGGTGGGCGACGGAGTAAACCTTGTGGCTGCCATTGAGGCTATGACAGGCTTTCTCTCTTTTGCGGTGGCTACGGGTCTTATCTATGGCCGCTTTTCAAAGCCCCGTGCGCACCTGTTGTTCAGCGATCATGCATTGATTGCTCCCTACCAGGATAAAACGGCGCTGATGTTCCGCTTTGCTTCTTACAAAGAAAATCATACCCTCACTAATGTAGAAGTGCTGGTTACCACGGGCCTGCAGGTACAGGAGAATGGACAGGCAGTGTATAAATTCTATAACCTGGCACTGGAACGGAGTAAAGTGGAAACGTTGTCAATGAACTGGACAGTGGTGCATCCCATCGACGAAAACAGTCCTTTTCTCGGGTTTACTGCCCAGGATATGGAAGTGGCGGATGCGGAGATCTATGTAACAGTAAGAGGGTTCAATGATGTATACGCCAATACTGTATTACAGCGCACTTCGTATACCTACCAGGAAATTATTTATGACAGGAAATTTGTGCCGATGTACCGGGAAAGTGATAACGGGAAAACAACGGTGCTGGAGCTGCATCATCTGAATAAAACAAGGGAGGTATAAAGTTTTCCGGATGCGGTGGTATCACTGCATCCGGAAAAATTACGATTTAATCTTTACGGGAAACCAGCAGTAATCCGATAAAGGTAAACAACCCGTTAATGATCAGCAATTCAAGCCCTATCTGGAATTTACCAAAAATGCTGGTCTGGTAAATATCCACCACCAGGCAAAGCAGTGGCGCTGCCACACATACAGCAGGCACCAGCGCATCCTGTACTTTACGTTTGGTTAGGATCCCGAAGGCAAAAAGCCCCAGCAGCGGCCCATACGTATAGGTAGCCACTTTCAGGATAACGCCTATCATGCTTTGGTTATTCACCCATTCAAACACCATCACAAAAAGCAGGAAAATAAATGCCATGAGCAGGTGAATGCGCTGGCGGTACTTTTTCTTCTCGGCTTCTGTCCAGTCGGTCCGCTTCTGCATATCCAGGATATCGATGCAGAGGGAAGAGGTGAGGGCAGTCATGGCGCCATCGGCGCTGGGAAACAAGGCAGAAATAAGAGCAATGATAAATATTACAGAGATCACCGGCGGCATATGATGCAGTGCCAGTTCGGGGAATAGCCGGTCGCCTGTGGCCGTTACCTGCTGTTGTGCGCCATATAAATGAAGCAGTCCGCCCAGGAAAAGGAACAGGCCAATAACGATCACCATAATAAACGCCAGCGATACCATGTTCTTTTTGGAGTCTTTAAGCGTTTTTACAGAGATGTTTTTCTGCATCATCTCCTGGTCGAGGCCGGTCATGGTGATAGTGATGAACGCGCCTGCCAGGATCTGCTTCCCGAAAAAGAGCTTATCGTTCGGATCGGTATTGAATATTTTTGTCAGCCCTCTTTCGCCCATTGCGGTAAAGCTTTCGCCCAGGCTCAGGTGCATTGTATGCAGGATATAGCCTACGCAAATTACCAACCCCGCCAGCATACAGGTAGTTTGCAGGGTATCCGTATATACAAT
This sequence comes from Chitinophaga sp. OAE865, assembly GCF_040546735.1. Lineage (NCBI taxonomy): Bacteria > Pseudomonadati > Bacteroidota > Chitinophagia > Chitinophagales > Chitinophagaceae > Chitinophaga > Chitinophaga sp. OAE865. The sequence continues at coordinate 4,363,038 of NZ_JBEPOF010000001.1, forward strand.
TGTTTTTACGCCGCCTTCATAGGTGTACAGCAGTATCATAAACAGGATGATAATGGTGGTAAGCCAGAAGGGCACGCCAAAGCTGGAGAGGATGGCATCCTGCAATATTCTTACTACCAGGTATAGCCTGGCCGTTGCTCCCAGTGTACGGGAAAGAATAAAAAAGGAGGCGCCGGTCTTATAGGAGCTTCTCCCAAAGCGGCTGTCGAGGTAATTGTAGATAGATGTTAATTGCAGCCGGTAATAAAGCGGTATCAGCACATAGGCGATGGTAATATAGCCTATAAAGTATCCCAGGGTGATCTGCATGTAGGAAAAGGCATCACGGCCAACGGCGCCGGGGACGCTTACAAAAGTAACCCCGCTCAGTGAGGTGCCTATCATGCCAAAGGCAACCAGCATCCAGTTACTGTTGCGGTTCCCGATGAAGAACGAGTCGTTGTTGGAATTACGGCCCGTATACCAGGCTACCACCAGCAGGATAACGAAATACGCAATAACGAATGAGAATAATAATCCAGGAGACATAATCAAATTTAATCAAGATACTACTTTCCTGCTAAGGCACAAAAGAGCAAAAACGCAAAGATAGCAGGGTTGGGTGATAAATCCTTGGTCAGACAACATCCGCTTATAACAACAAAACACAAGTTAAAAGTTCAGGCTAATCATTATAATCATCATAATCCTGAGTCAGACAAAATCCGCTACAGGAAATATTTGACTTAGGCAAATAATAAACTTGCTTTTGTCAAGTAATTATTTATTTTTGTCTGGAAAACAAGTGACTATGAACGTGGAATCAGCGGTTGTCAGCGATATCCGTCGCTTTAATCGTTTCTATACCGGCATGATAGGCCTGCTGAACCAGCATATCCTGCAGAGCAATCTTTCCTTATCGGAAGTAAGGGTGTTGTATGAGATAGGACAACTGGGAAAGTGTACTGCCGGGCAATTAATTGCCATCCTGAAAATAGACGGGGGATACCTTAGCCGTATGCTGAAGAAGTTTGAGAAAGGCGGGTGGCTTAACAGGCAGCAGTCTACCGCCGACGGGCGTACGTTTTTTCTTTATCTCAGTGCCTCCGGTAAAAGATTACTGTCCGGTCTGGAGGAAAAATCCACCCGTGAGATCCGGCAGCTTACCGGTCATCTCTCCGGCGAACAGCAACAGCAGGTGGCCGGCGCCATGAAAACCATTGAACAGGTATTAACCGCGCAACCAGGTGAGCAAACTACGGATATACGTATCCGTTACAACCTCCTCCCTGGTGATGTTGGCTATCTTATTTACCTGCACGGGCAGCTGTATGCAAAGGAATCGGGTTATAACCTGGAGTTTGAAGCCTATGTGTGCAAAACATTTTACGAATTTCTTCCTACCTATAACCCGGCAAAAGACAGGATGTTCCTGGCAACCGTAAATGATCAGATTGTTGGCTCTGTAGCCATTCTCGGGTCTTCCCGGCACCTGGCCCAGTTACGCTGGTTCCTCATCCATCCCGATTACCGGGGGAAAGGACTTGGGAAAAAACTGTTGCAGGAAGCGATCGACTTCTGCAGGGAAAAAAATTATCAGAAGGTTTACCTGATGACTACCAGCATGCAGGAAACGGCGATCGCCCTTTATAAAAAAGCCGGTTTCCGCAAAACCGGTGAGAAGCACCTGCAGCTATGGGGACAGCAGCTCTATGAGCAGCGTTACGATATTGACCTGTATTGAGAGTCGCATTTACCCCCCTCAGGCATATTTATGTAACAGCACTATCTGCCCGAGGTGATAGGCATCATGCTCCGCCAGTCCCTGGATATAATAAATTGCCTGGTGCTCCGTTCCCGGGAAGATATCAAACAGCTCCTTCTCCGGGAACTTCCTGATAGTGGCGGCCATCAGCTCAAAGGAGTGGGCCAGCCGGTGTATGGTGGCCTGCCAGTTCTCCTCCCCGTGATTTTCCGGCATATAAAAATCAGGCAGGTCGCCGTCCTGCTCCGGGGCTTCATTGTGCATATACCGCTGCACCCGCTGGTGCCAGAAAATAACGTGGTTTACGATCTGCCAGATATTGTTGGATCCCCCGAAAGATTTCACTGCCTGCCGGGCATCGATACGGGAGAGATGTACCTGGAATGTAACATCGATCCAGGGATCGCCATTGTAAAGCTTTTCAAGTGATGCGGCTAAATGCTCCAGTAATAAAGACATACCATAGGATTTTTATTTTTAAAGATATCCGGCGTCAGACGCCGGCAGCCTTCCCGTTATTCGTAATTTACTGAATTCTTTCCCTTATTTTTAAAGAATATAAAAACCAAAACCATCGTTATGGATCAGCAGCAACTGGAAACCAACAAAAATGAAGATGCCATGCGGATGGCAATCAGCACCATGAAACAACGCCTGGGCGTAATAGAACAGGGCGGCGGAAAGAAAAGCCTGGAGAAAGTGAGACAAAGAGGCAAGCTCACTGCCAGGGAACGCATTCAGTACCTCATCGATAAAGACACTCCCTTTACCGAGATCGGCGCATTTGCTGCATACGATATGTATGAAGAATATGGCGGATGCCCGGCGGCAGGGACCGTAGGAGGTATCGGCTATGTAAGCGGCCGCCAGTGTATGATCGTAGCCAACGATATGACCGTTAAAGCAGGGGCCTGGTTTCCTATGACCGGTAAAAAGAACCTGCGTCTCCAGGAGATCGCCATGGAAAACAGGTTGCCGGTCATCTACCTGGTAGACAGTGCCGGCGTGTTTCTGCCAATGCAGGACGAAATTTTCCCGGATAAGGAACACTTCGGCCGCATTTTCCGCAACAACGCCCGCATGAGCGCCATGGGCATTACACAAATCGCCGCCGTTATGGGCAGCTGCGTGGCCGGCGGAGCCTACCTGCCCATAATGAGTGACGAGGTGCTGATGGTGGAAGGCAACGGCTCCATTTTCCTTGCCGGCCCCTATCTGGTGAAGGCCGCCATTGGGGAAGACGTAGATGCGGAAACGTTAGGAGGCGCTGTTACACATACCGAGATCTCGGGGATTGCGGACTATAAATTCAAATCCGATGAGGAATGCCTCGACCAGGTAAAGCGTATCGTAAGCAAAATAGGTGAGGGCGGGAACGCCGGTTTCGACCGGGTGGCGTCCCAACCGCCGGCCAAATCAACCGATGAGCTGCGCAGCATACTGCCGGCCGACAGCTCCCGTCCATACGACATGCTGGAAATAATAGAACGCATTACAGATGCCAACACATTTGATCAATACAAACAGGACTACGGCAAAAGTATTATTTGCGGCTATGCGCGCATCGATGGATGGGCGGTAGGCATCGTTGCCAATCAACGGAAAATTGTAAAAAGCCGTAAAGGTGAAATGCAGATGGGTGGCGTTATTTATAACGACAGCGCTGATAAGGCCGCCCGCTTTATTATGAATTGCAACCAGAAAAAGATCCCGCTGGTGTTCCTCCAGGATGTAACAGGATTCATGGTAGGCAGCAGGAGTGAGCACTCCGGCATTATTAAAGACGGCGCCAAGCTGGTGAATGCCGTAGCTAATTCCGTGGTGCCGAAAATTACTGTCATCATCGGAAACTCCTATGGAGCGGGTAACTATGCCATGTGCGGTAAAGCCTATGATCCACGCTTCATTTACGCCTGGCCATCTGCAAAGATCGCGGTAATGGGAGGAGAGCAGGCCGCCAAAACATTATTGCAGATCCAGGTGGCTTCCCTGAAAGCAAAAGGACAGGTGATCACACCAGAAGAAGAAGCCCGCCTGCTGAAAGAAATCACAGACAAATACAATGCGCAGACTACTCCCTACTATGCTGCCTCCCGGTTGTGGGTAGATGATATCATTGATCCTGCAGATACCAGGCTAAGGATCGCAGAAGGCATTAAAGCAGCCAATAACGCCCCCCTGGAGCAACCCTTTAATGTAGGCGTTTTCCAGGTATAAGGAAGGGAGGGGAAAGTGTTCGATCCCCTCCACACTTTTCCTTATCTTCGCGCTGCTTTAAAATTGAACATGGCTGAACTGGTAGTATATACAGATGGTGCATCCCGTGGCAATCCCGGCCCGGGCGGATATGGCGTTGTGCTTATATGGGGGAATGTAAGAAAGGAATTATCGCAGGGATACCGTAAAACCACCAACAACAGGATGGAGCTCCTGGCGGTGATTGTAGCGCTGGAAGCGCTGAAAAAAGATGGATTAACAGTGACCATTTTTACAGACAGTAAATATGTGGTGGACAGCATAGAGAAAGGATGGTTATGGGGTTGGGTGAAAATTAATTTTAAAGAGAAGAAGAATAAAGATCTCTGGCTACGCTTTATCCCCTTATATAAGAAGCATACGGTGAAGATGCAATGGGTGAAAGGCCATGCCAGCAATCCTTTCAATATCCGTTGTGATGAATTGGCCACACAGGCTGCCGATAGCGGCAACTGGCTGATAGACGAAGGTTTTGAACACGGGTTTGCATAAATAATAACCTGCTTCTTTCCAAACCAACCGGCGGGCATAATTATAGTAAAGTGCCGGCGCTGGGCTGTACTGTGGCCAATATAACGCTCACTGTCTCCGGTGTTATCATCGTATTACTGATGCATAAGGGCAGTTGATTTCCGTTCATCACATTTTTTAACAATGAAACCCGCGTCTTTATTGAAGATCTATCTTCATAAAAAAAAATTTCCTCAACATTTTTAACAATTCTTTTGTTTTTAAATATGAAAGCATATAGCTTTGCGTCCCATTAGTCTATAGAATTTATAGGATAATAGATCGGAACTAATTAAAGAATTGCTTATGGACAAGACGACCCTACCATATTTTGTATGCAACTATTGTTGTTGCTTTCAGTAAGAACTAAACATTTGTCTGCTTAACCAAAGCAGGTTACAACAATCATTAACTGTTTCCGGAACTCCGTCTGTACCGGCGTCCAAACAATAATGGGATACAATGCTGCAATGCCTGTTCAGTAACAGACAAGGACGGGTATTGCCATGAAAAACCAAATCACAGCAAAACTCTCAACATTTTACTATGTTACAACGACTACTCCTCTTTCTGCTGCTCATCGTACCCATGGCAGTATTTGCTCAAACACGTACGGTAACCGGCCGTGTTTATTCCGCAAAGGATAATTCTCCTTTACCGGGTGCTTCGGTGGTAATTAAAGGAACCACCACCGGCGTGGTAAGTGACGGGGAAGGCAATTTCAGCCTGCAGGTAACTGACCCTTCCGCCACTACACTGGTGATCCGTTTTATTGGGATGGAACAACAGGAAGTGCCCATCAGCACATCGCCTCTTAATATTTCACTCCGTTCTTCCGGGAAGGATATTGATGAAATTGTAGTGGTGGCTTATGGTACTGCTAAAAAGAGCTCCTATACCGGTTCTGTATCGCAGATCAAAAGCGAGGAACTGGTGAACAGGCAGGTATCCAGCGTTACCAAAGCGCTACAGGGGCTTGCTGCGGGTGTGCAAAGCACTTCCACCAGTGGCCAGCCGGGTTCAGACGCTACCATCCGCATCCGAGGTATTGGTTCCATCAACGCATCCGCTGATCCCTTATACGTGGTAGATGGTGTGCCTTACGGAGGTAGCCTGAATGCCATTAATCCCTATGATATTGAATCCATCAGCGTACTGAAAGACGCTGCTTCCAGCGCCCTGTACGGTTCCCGCGGCGCCAACGGCTTAGTGATCATCACTACCAAGAAGGGAAAGAAACAGGGAAGTAATATAGACGTTCGCGTTAGTCAGGGTTTTTCTAAAAGGGCGGTTGACAACTACGACCGTGTAAGCACCGATCAGTATTTTGAAATGTACTGGGAGGCCATTCGTAATGGCGGGCTTACCAGCGGCTTATCGCCCGCTACTGCTGCCGCACAGGCCAGCAGCAATCTGGTAAGAAGGGTAGGCATTAACCCTTACGGTACTGCATTCCCCCAGCCGGTAGGCACCGACGGTAAATTAGTTGCAGGCGCAAAGGCCCTGTGGGACGACAACTGGGACGATGCCATGCAACGCACCGGGAAGCGCACGGAAGCTGATGTGGCCCTCAGCGGCGCCAGCGAAAAAACAAGGTATTATGTTTCCGGTGGATACCTGAACGATCAGGGCATCTATCTTGCCTCCGGTTTTAAACGCTATAACCTCCGCAGCAATATTGATATTGATGCCAAGAAGTGGTTAAAGGTAGGACTGAACCTCAATGGTACGCACTCCGAACAGGATGCCCCGCCATCGGAAGATAGTAGATCCGATAACTACGTGAACTATGGCCGCCTGATGTCAAATTTCTATCCTATCTATCAGCGCGACCGCACCACCGGCGCTTATATCCTGGATGCCAACGGCAATAAGATCTTCGACTATGGCAGCTACCGCCCCAGTGCAGCAAACACCAACACCAACCTGGTAGCTACCTCCGCGATAGATAAGCACCGGCTTACCCGTGACGACTTATCAGCCCGCCTGTATGGAGAAGCTACTATCTGGCGCGGACTTAAATTCAAATCAAGCTATAATGCTGATTATACCGCCAAGCAACAATACGACTACACCAATCCCACACTGGGCTTTGATGCAGAAGTAGGCGGAACAATTGAAAGGCTTAATACCCGCGTGTTCAGCTGGACCTTCAACAACATCTTCACTTATGAAGAAACGTTCAATGAAAAGCATCACCTGAACCTGCTGGCAGGCCAGGAAGCCTATAAGTATACCACCACTTTCCTGGATGGTCAGAAATCCGGCTTCTCGCTGCCAGGTCTTGAAGAACTGTCAGACGCCTCTCTCATCAAGGATCTGCAGGGATACACTGATACGTATACTCTCTCCAGCTTCCTCGGCAGGGCAGAATATGATTATGTAGGGAAATACTTTTTATCAGCTTCCCTTCGCCGCGACGGATCTTCACGATTTGCACCCAATCACCGCTGGGGCACCTTCTGGTCTGTTGGCGGTTCCTGGAAATTAACGGAAGAAGATTTTCTGAAGAACAATTCCTGGCTTAACCTGCTCACACTCCGTGCCAGCTACGGCGGGCAAGGTAACGATAACCTCGGTGATGACGCTTTCTATAACTATTACCCGTTGCTGAATGTAAACAGCAACCTCGGTGAAGGCGGTACTTACCGTCGCCAGGTATATAACCCCAACCTGCAATGGGAAACAAACCTGAACTTAAACATTGGCGTTGACTTCAGTATGTTTGAAAATCGTTTAGGCGGTACCGTAGAGTTCTTCCAGCGCAAATCGCAGGATCTGCTGTACTCCAGGCCAATGGCGCCTTCTGTAGGTTATTCCGCTGTAGATGAAAATATCGGTGCACTGAAAAATACCGGTGTGGAAGGTACCATACATGCTGTGCCGGTGAAAACTAAAGACTTCAGCTGGAGCATTGACCTGAACGCTACCCACTATAAAAATAAGATCACAGAATTGCCGCAGAAAGAAATTATCAGTGGTACAAAGAAACTCATGGTAGGTAAATCTATCTATGATTTTTACCTGAGAAAATGGGCTGGTGTAAACCAGGAAACCGGTTTGCCAATGTGGTATATTGATAATGCAGACGGCACCAAAGGTACTACTGGCAACTATTCTGCCGCTACGCAGTATTATAACGGCTCATCACTGCCGGATGTTTACGGTGGTTTCACCAATACTTTCACCTATAAGGGCTTTTCACTGTCTTTCATGATGGTATACAGTCTTGGTGGTAAAGTACTGGACCAGGATTACCTGTTTCTGCTGGGCACAGGTACTTCCGCCGGCCGTCCTTTCAGTACAGAAATGCTGAACCGCTGGACACCGGAAAACAAAGTAACGGATGTACCTAAACTGACTACCGTGCAAACCAACTGGACTTCAGTATCCGACCGTTTCCTGTATGACGCGAGCTATGCAAGGTTGAAAACACTGAACATCAGCTATAACCTCCCTAAATCGCTGATGGATAAAGCGCATCTTAACAACGTGCTCATTTATGTACAGGGAGAAAACCTGTTCACGATCTATAACCACCAGGGCCTTGATCCGGAACAATCAGTAGGAGGTACTACCTATTATCGTTACCCGGCCATTAAATCTATTTCTGCAGGTATTAATCTGAGCTTCTAAAAATTACAACCATGAAAAAGAACATATTCCTTATAATAATCGCTGCTTTGGTGTTGGGCGCCTGCAACAAGGATTTCCTGGACACCAGGCCAACCAATGCTGTACCGGACGACCAGGTGTTTAATACCGCCGACAACGTGGAAACAGTGATCAACGGTACCTGGGCATATATGTTTGAAGAATTCTTCACGTTTGCAGTACCGGGTTACAAATCCATTCACCTCACCAGCGATGCCATGGGCAGTGATGTGGCTGTTACCCAATCTTACGGCTTGCGTGACTCATACGGATATACCGAAATGACAGATAATACCAAGAACCGGGTAACTGCTTTCTGGACCATCCTTTACAAAGTGATCGACAACTGCAACAACGTGATCGCAAAAGTAGACAATGCTACCGGCGATGAAGATAAAAAACAACGCCTGAAAGGTCAGGCATATGCCCTGCGCGCCAATTGCTACCTTACGCTGGCTTCCTTTTACCAGTTCAACAGCACCGGTACTGAAAAGGCTATTCCCATCTATACAGAGCCATCCGGGCCTACTACAGCAGGAAAGCCCAAATCAACCATCGGCGATGTATATAAGCTGGTGATAGACGATCTGCAGAAAGCACTGCCGCTGCTGAAAAATTATGAGCGCAGCGCTACCCAGAAATGGAAGATAAATATTAATGTAGCGAACGGCTTGCTGGCGCGTGCATACCTCTATAACCGCCAGTGGGCCAACGCTATTACCGCGGCAGTAGCTGCCCGCAATGGCTATCCACTGATGTCAGGAGATGATTATAATAAAGGCTTCAGCGACATTAACAATGGTGAATGGATCTGGGGACATGCACAAACGCCTAACCAGAGCAACGCCAGCTATAACTTCCATTTCCTGGATGTTTCCAGCCCGGCTTCCTATTACCAGAGCTTCATGGCAGATCCTTACTTTAAGAATTTCTTCGACAGTGCAGATGTGCGTTTCCGTTTGTTCGACTGGGATACGCTGCCCGACCAGGAAGGTTACCTGCGCTATAAGAAATTCCGTTTCCGTGATGCAGGCGCGCTGGTGGGCGACTTGGTACTGATGCGCTCTGCAGAAATGTACCTGATAGAAGCAGAAGCATATGCACAAAGCGCTAATGAGGCCAAAGGTGCAGAAGCGCTTAATGTGCTCCGCGCTACACGGAATGCAACACTGTATAAAGGTGGTGGCAGACTGATAGATACCATCCTTGTAGAAAGAAGAAAAGAACTATGGGGAGAAGGATTTTCCCTGTCTGATATTATTCGTACAGGCGGTACCGTAGTAAGGAAACCGTTCCTTTCCTATAACGGGCAGGATAGTATCATCAGCGTGCCAAGAGGCGATGGCACCTTTGTGAAAGTGCCTGCCCAGGGGCATCTTACGCTGAAGCAGCCAGATGGTATGCCGTTTGTGCCTTACAGCAAGTACTACCTGTTTGCCATACCGATCTCAGAGCTGCAAAATAATCCGAATATCAATAACTGATCAGTATTGTCCGGTATCAGTTAAATTCCTTTCAGAAGCGGTGGGTATGCGGGAAGTATCTGTACCGGCATCATTAAAATAAAAAATCCCCTCGAATTTTCGAGGGGATTTTTATCTTATTAACGTTAGTAGATCCACGGGATAATACGGCTGGTGCGCTTCATATAGTTGGTATATTCTTCACCAAACTGGGAGCGCAATACTTTTTCTTCTACATTCATCCGGTAAACAAACGCTGCAAATACAGGAATAAATACAATAGCCAATCCAAGCCAGCTGTTCAGCGACAGCCCGAATCCCAGGAAAGACAACAGGGACCCGGCGTAGGAGGGATGCCGCAATATGCTGTACAACCCATCCTTTTTAATGTGATGGTCTTTACGGATGGTCACGTTTACGGTAAACAACCGGCCCAGCTGTGCAATAGCTACAAATCGAAGTACCATTCCCAGCAGTATAACGCTGAGGCCTATACGATTCATGTCTGGCCCGGGGAGAATGTAGTAACTTGTTTTTGCCGCTACTATCACGGAAATATTAATGAATACAATGATCACGATCCAGATGAAAGCCAGGCTGCCCTGGTCCTGCTTTTTCCTGTCGTCCGCGCCAGTGCCCCGGAGAATGCGGTGCAGTAAGATCTCTGAGAGGAACCACGCGAAATAAATGATGGTGGATAGCAAGTTCATAGATAACAGATAAGACGGATTATATGTGTAATATATGTTATGTTTTTCGCTTTTCAAAAAGTCCGTAATTTGTGGATGGAATTAAAACATGTGCTATGGAAAACCTGCAGGCGATAATCGCTTCTCCCACACCCGTACTGATTGATTGTTTTGCCACCTGGTGCGGTCCCTGCCAGATGGTGCCTCCCATATTGAAAGAGGTAAAGGATAAAATGGGTGAAAAGATCCGGATTATCAAGATAGACATAGATAAAAATCAGCAGCTGGCCGCTCAGTGGCAGATCAGCAGCGTGCCTACCTTATTGCTTTTCCGCGAAGGTAAGCTGATATGGAGACAGAGCGGGGTGGTACCTGCGCATCAGCTGATACCATTGCTGCAGCAGAAGATATAACATAAAAAAAGTCTCCGGATTCCGGAGACTTTTTTTATGTTATATCCTGTTATAAAAACTTTGCAGATCCCTCGCCAGCACATCATAAATAGGCCGCGTAAATTCCATGAACAGATCAGTAGGCGGTGGTGGAGGCATATCCCGTCCGCCCATCAGCTGTTTATCTTCATCACTTAAAGCTCTTTCATCTCCCTTGAATGTACCATACTGGTTCAGCCAGGTATAGCTGCCGGGTATACGGTCGGTACGCAGCAATTGTCCATTGGAGGTATTGGTAATGCGATAGTCCAGCAGCCCTTTCGACACTACCGTTTTTTTAGTGATATACAGGGTTGCTTTTACTGTTTTATAGATATTGGATTCGTTTCCGGTAGAATCTTTGGTGGTGCCCACCACAATTTCTTTTGAAACATCGCGCTCGATGCGGTCTACATAGGTTTGGCCCACTATAAAATCAAAGAAGCGCAGTTCAATATATTCATCGGGGCGGAGGTTTTCATTGCGGGCCACCCGCTCATCATAGAACTGTACAAACTGGTTGATATTTCGTTGCTGCAGGTTGCGTACCAGGTAATCACGGAACTGGTCGGCGCTGAACTGGTAATAGGGCGAGCGTACTTCAATTTCACTTACTACCACGTTGATTACTCCCATCTGGTAGGCTTCGTCCCGGCGTTGTTTGGCGTCGCGGTAATTGGGGATGAGCTTAAGCGCGGCGCCGAACTCCTCGTAAGCCTGCCGTGCACTGGCTTTATCGCCCTGGTTCAGTAAAGACATGCCGCGGTCGTACCGCATTTCAGCGGCGTTTTCCTGGGCGCCTGTAATGGCATCCCTGTAATCCTTCGGCTGTACCAGTTTAAGGGCGGCAGGGGAGTTGTGAATGGCGTTATAAAGGCTTTGCATGGCCCTGTACTCATTCCGTATACTTTCCCACTTGAGCTCGTTGTTGGAGCGTAGATATGCACTAACCCGGTCTTCCCGTACCAGTTGCGCCTGTTTGTAGGCATCCGGCAGCAGCCGCGTAGCGGTGGCGTCCTGGGGTTTTCGCTGCAGCTTTTTCACAAAAGCAGTAACGGCTTCATCGTACCTGCCTTTGTTGAATAATTTTTCACCTGATTTACAGGAAAGAATAAAGGTGTAGAGAAAGATGGTGATAATGCTCAGTAGTTGTCTGAATATTAACTTTTTCAATGGGGAACTGTTTTTAAAAGGATATGCTTTTGCCTGCCGGCGCTTTGTCTATTTATATTGTCGTCTGAGCTCCCTGTCGGCTTCCCTTGCTTTGATAGAGTCGCGCTTATCATGAAGCTTTTTACCTTTACCAATACCAATCTCCATTTTTGCCAGGCTTTTATCAGTAATGAATATACGAAGTGGTACAATGGTATAGCCGCGTTCTTTGATCTTGTTTTCCATTTTTCTCAGTTCCCGTTTGGTGAGCAGCAGCTTACGCTCGCGCAGGGGATCATGGTTGGAGGAAGTACCGTGCGAATATTCCGCAATATGCAGGCTTCTTACGTATAATTCTCCCTTTGAAAAATAGCAGAAGGAATCGTTAAAGCTCACCTTACCTGCACGGATGGACTTGATCTCAGTGCCAAGCAACACCATTCCTGCAATGAATTTATCTTCTATTGCGTACTCAAAATATGCCGATCTGTTCTTTAATTCTGCCATTTATGCTTTGATATGAGGGGTTGGTTTTTAGCCTTCAACGGTTGGCAGTTGCTGGAATATCCATGCAGGTGCCAACCGTCGGAGCCTAAAAGCTGTCTTCTTAATTTTTAAAGATGGTAAGCAAACTTGCCAACTTCGTCTTCAGTTCTTTTCTATCCATGATGAAATCCAGGAAACCGTGCTCCAGCAGGAATTCGGCGCTCTGGAAACCAGCAGGTAAGTCTTTCTTGATGGTTTCTTTGATGATCCTCGGACCGGCAAAACCGATAAGGGCGCCTGGCTCAGCAATGTTAAGATCGCCCAGCATTGCATAAGAGGCTGTTACACCGCCGGTGGTAGGATCGGTCATCAGGGAGATGTAGGGGAGCCTTGCATCAGCCAGCTGTGTGAGCTTGGCGGATGTTTTGGCCATCTGCATCAGGGAGAAGGCGCTTTCCATCATACGGGCGCCGCCTGATTTGGAGATGATCATCAGCGGCATCTTATGTACAATACAGTAATCGATGGAGCGGGCAATCTTTTCACCAACAACAGAACCCATGGAACCACCAATAAAGTTAAAATCCATGCACGCCACTACGAGATCATTTCCCAGCACTTTACCCGTACCCACGGTCATCGCATCTTTCAGGCCTGATTTCTTCTGCGCATCCTTCAGCCTGTCGCCATAAGGCTTCAGATCTTTAAAGCCCAGGAAGTCGGTCGGGTATATATTTGGGAACAGTTCCTCGAACTGGTTGTTATCAAAGATGATCTCAAAGTACTCGGCAGAGTTAATACGGTTGTGATAATTACACTTATCGCAAACATAGTAATGCTCCTTCAGATCCTTTACGGTGGTGGTTTTTTTACAGTTAGGACACTTGTGCCACAAACCATCCGGTGCTTCTTTCTTTTCACTGGTGGTGGTAGAGATGCCTTGTTTAATTCGCTTAAACCAGCTTGACATATTTTACTATTAGATTAGAAAATAGTGGTGCAAGATACGAATTATCGCATAAAGCCAAAAACATATAGGGAAAAGTATAAAGTTTAAATCAAAAAGCAAAAAGCCATTGTAGTGGAGATAATAACATATACATATAATATATGACGCTTTATCCCCTTTACAACAGCTTTTTGCTTTATATGTCAGGCGTTTGACTTATTATGCGTTCCTGTTAATACAGTTCAGATCCCTGAACGCTTCTTCCAGGCGTTTAACAAAGGTTTCTTCTCCTTTGCGCAGCCATACGCGCGGATCGTAGTATTTTTTATTTGGTTTGTCCGGTCCTTCGGGGTTACCCAGCTGAGCCTGGAGGTAATCCTTCTTTGCTTCGTAGAAATCGTGGATACCTTCCCAGAATGCCCACTGCATATCTGTATCAATGTTCATTTTGATAACGCCATAACCCAGCGCTTCAGTGATCTGGTGCTTTGGAGAACCGCTACCACCGTGGAATACGTAGAATACCGGTTTAGCGGCAGTTTTAAATTTCTCCTGGATGAATTCCTGGCTGTTATGCAGGATCACCGGGCGGAGCTCTACGTTACCAGGGGAGTATACGCCATGAACGTTACCGAAAGCAGCTGCCACGGTGAAACGCGGGCCTACCTTTGATAAAATTTCATATGCATAGGCTACTTCTTCAGGCTGAGTGTACAGCTTGGAGTTGTCTACGCCGGAATTGTCCACACCATCTTCTTCACCACCGGTTACGCCCAGCTCAATTTCGATGGACATACCCAGTTTATTCATTCTCTCAAAATATTTATGAGAAATTTCGATGTTCTCTGCAATCGGCTCTTCAGACAGGTCCAGCATATGGGAACTGTAAAGCGGCTGACCGGTTTGTTTGAAATGTTGTTCGCCTGCATCCAGCAGACCGTCTATCCATGGCAGCCATTTCTTGGCAGCATGGTCTGTATGCAGTACTACGGGAACACCGTAATATTTAGCCACTTCATGTACATGTTTGGCGCCGGAAATACCACCTGCAATGTTAGCCTGCAGCTTGTCGTTCGGCATACCTTTACCGGCAAAAAATTGTGCACCGCCGTTAGAAAACTGGATGATAACCGGTGAATTCACTTTAGCAGCTGTTTCCAGTACCGCATTCACGGAGTTAGTTCCCACAACATTTACGGCAGGCATAGCAAATCCGTTGTCTTTGGCATCGTTATACAGCGCATCCAGCTCTTCGCCGAATAGTACGCCAGCTCTGTATTTTCCCATACTCTGATATGTGTTTTAATTTTTTAGGAAAGCAAATATAAGGAGTTAAATAGAAGATTTATAGCGAAAAGTAAGTGCTTATGTATTAATTCTACCAACAGAAAAATGTATTTTAACCGGTATCAATCCCGTTTTATATGAAATTATTCCTGTTTTTCTTTGCGGTGATATGTCTGCAAATGCCATCCGGTAGTGCATCTGCAGATAATGCAACCGATTCCCTGCAGTACTTCACTTCCTTTGATGGTACCCGGATCCATTATACCGTTACCGGTACAGGAGCTCCCGTATTATTGGTACATGGCTTCATTGTGAACGGGGATTCCTGGAAAAAAACGGCCTTGTATGATTCATTGCTCGTACACGGGTATAAGGTAATAACCCTTGACCTGAGAGGGAACGGGGCATCGGATCATCCGCACGACAGCCTCGCGTATCTCGATGATGCGGAAACAAAGGACATTATGGGATTGATGACCTGGCTTAATATTAATAATTACCAGGCAGTTGGCTATTCAAGAGGCAGTATCATCGTATCGCGCTTACTGGTGCTGGATGCCAGGGTACGCAGCGCGGTGATGGGAGGGATGGGTACTGCTTTTACAAATCCCGCCTGGCCGCGCCGGCAGCAGTTTTACGAGGCGCTTTCCGGGAAAGAGGTACCGGAGCTGGCCGCGATGGTGAAATATGTGCAACAGTCGGGGCTGGATCAGCGCGCCCTTGCCATGATGCAGTTGGGCCAGCCCACTACTACACCTCAGGAGCTGGCCGGCGTGCATCAGCCGGTATTGGTTATCGGGGGGGATAAGGACGAAGACAATGATACCGGTGGCTCACTCGCAGCCATGATGCCGGCAGGAATGCACGGCACCGTAGCCGGAGATCATAATTCAGTAGTACGCAGCGTGCCCTTTGCGGAATGGGTGCTCGATTTTCTTGAGAAACATTAGCTCACTGTGAGCACATTTCCATCTACCTTAATAGTATAAGCCGTCAGCGCTGCAGAGGCCGGGCCTGTGTTTACCGCGCCGGTAGTGGTATACCGGCTGCCATGGCCGCAGGGCGCATTACATTCTATCAATTTGGAGCTGTTGTTGTAGGTAGCCACCGTGCAACCCTGGTGAGTGCAGGTGCTGGAAAGCGCCGTGAAAGCCGATGCTGTGTTGCCGGCAGCAACACGGATAATGATCACCCCGTTGGAGATCTTAAAGTCGCCCACATTGGTGAGATCACTGCCGAGGTTTAATGATAGTTTGGCATTGCCGCCACCACCGCCGGGAGGAGCAGGATCAGGATTATCGTTGCCTCCCTTGCTGCAGGCAGCTAAACCGGCGGTACAAACAAGTGCCAGTGTAAGTCCGATGTTGGAAACAAAGTCTCTTCTTTCCATAAAGTGCGTTTTAATTGAGTGGATCGTTATCCTGTTTACGCAGTTGAAAAGAAGAACGTTGCCTCAGCATGCGAATTTTGCCGCGAATTTTGTCTGACCCGGGATTATGATGATTTTGCTGATTTCAATGATTTTAATTGTCAGTTTTTGATCAGCGTTTGAAAATAGGCGGGAGCCTCCAGTAAACGGCTGCCATACCAGGAAAACATTTCACCGTCTACCAGCTGAACATGCGCATCCGGTAATATTGCCTGCAGTTCCGCGATATGTTTTTCCTTAAAAGGATAGGGCTCTGAAGAAAGCAATATCTTGCGGCAACCGCTGGTTGCCAGTTGGGTGGCAGTAATGACGGGATAACGGGGCTGCTCCCCGAATACATTCCGGAAGCCGCACAGCTGCAGCATATGATGGATGAAGGTGTCTCCACCCGCCACCATCCATGGATCGCGCCAGATAAAGTAGGCAGTGGGAATGGCGGTTGTAAAAGGTTGTAATGAAGAAAAGCCGGCTTTGATCCGGGAAACGAGACTGGCGGCGGCATCCACACGATCTGTTATCGCACCTACGCTGGTAATCATACTGTATGCATCTTCCAGGGTCTGGATATTACTTACCCATACCGGGTATTCCTGCATCAGTAGCTCCACATCGGCGGCCAGGTTTTCTTCCTTGTTGGCAATGATAAGGTCTGGTGAAAGCTGCCGAATAATACCGGGGTGAATATTTTTGGTACCGCCTATCCTCGTCTTTTCCCGGAACCACGTTAACGGATGTACGCAGAATTTGGTAATGCCCACCACTTCTTTTTCAAGCCCGAGGGAATACAGCAATTCTGTCTGGGAGGGCACCAATGAAACAATCCGCCTGGGCGGATTGTCGAGTGCTATCTGTCTGTGCAGCTGATCAGTAAATAACATGATATGCTTTTATCTGCCAAGTGCCTGTATAATATCGTACTTCGTAACAATGTGATGATTGCCGCTGTCGTCTTTCGTAAGCACAGCGCCGTTTTCCCGGTTGATATACACGGATAGTTTTTCAATTGGCGTATCCTGGCTTACCAGTGGGAATGACGGCTGCATCACCTCTTGCACCAGGGCATCTTTCAGGTTGACATCGTCGATCAGGCGGTTGAACAACCCGTTTTCAGAGATGGAGCCGATCAGCTCTCCGCCTTGTTCTACAGGGATATGCTCGATGTCATATTTTTTCATCCTGGCGATAGCCTCACTCACTTTTTCATCTGCGCTGATGGTTACCAGTGGCTGGTTACGGCGCCCATTTACTACATCCTTTACTGTTTTTACATCCAGGAACCCGCGCTCCATCATCCACTGGTCGTTGTAAATTTTTCCTACATAACGGCTGCCATGATCATGGAAAATAACCACTACAACGTCTGTAGGCTTTAATGATTCCTTTAGCTGCAGCAGCCCTGCTATGGCCGATCCGGCGGAATATCCCACGAAGATACCTTCTTCTTTGGTGATGCGGCGCGCCATCACAGCAGCGTCTTTATCGGTAACTTTTTCAAATTTATCGATCACCTTCATATCGTAATTCTCCGGCACAAAATCTTCCCCTATACCTTCGGTTATATAAGGATATACTTCGCTCATATCCAGCTGACCGGTTTCAAAATATTTCTTCAGTAAGGAACCATAACTGTCAATAGCCCATACTTTAATGTCGGGGTTCTTTTCCTTCAGGTATTTTCCTGTGCCGGTAACGGTGCCGCCGGTGCCGGTTGCCACCACCAGGTGGGTGATCTTTCCTTCAGTTTGCTCCCATATTTCAGGACCGGTTTGCTCGTAATGTGCATCACGGTTGGCGAGGTTATCATATTGGTTCACATAAAATGAATTGGGCACTTCTGTGGCCAGTCTTTTGGACACAGAATAGTAAGAGCGGGGATCGTCGGGCTCCACATTGGTAGGGCAAACAATCACTTCTGCACCTACGGCTTTCAGAATATCCACTTTTTCTTTGGATTGTTTATCTGTGGTGGTGAAAATACACTTATATCCCCTGATAATAGCTGCCAGGGCCAGGCCCATGCCCGTATTGCCGGAAGTGCCTTCAATAAGGGTGCCACCGGGTTTGAGCAATCCTTTCTCTTCTGCTACATCCACCATTTTCACGGCCATGCGGTCTTTAATAGAGTTGCCGGGGTTAAAGAACTCCACCTTTGCCAATACCGTGCAGGGCAGGGAAGCAGTTACACGGTGCAGCTTTACCATTGGGGTATTTCCTATCGTTTCGAGTATATTATCACAATATTTCATAAAAAAATAAGGTTGTATAGCTACGAAAATACGGAAATGAGCGGATTTTGTCTGACTCAGGATTATGATGATTATAATGATTACCTGGATTTGATCATTTTGATTTTTCTGATTTTTTACGCTGGTTCGATTCAAACCAGCATAGAGGAGATAAGAGCTAGTATTGCTTTTATTTATCCGCTCATATCTCCCCGAATCCTTTAAAATCCAAAAGCTCAGATCCGGGTAATCATTATAATCATCATAATCCTGAGTCAGATAACCTCCGCGGCCTGCGAAATCCGCCATCACCGAAGGCGATTCAACTTCATCCGCTCATATCTCCCCGAATCCTTTAAATCCAAAAGCTCAGATCCGGGTAATCATTATAATCATCATAATCCTGAGTCAGACAACCTCCGCGTCGGACAAACTCCGCGTAATCCGCGTATCTTTGCGCCGATGAACCAAAGGATTTTTATAACAGGAACAGGCACAGGTGTAGGTAAAACCATTACCGCAGCCTGCATTACGGAAGCATTGACCGCCGACTACTGGAAACCGGTGCAGACAGGGCTGCTGGAGGGCACGGATACAGACACGGTATCCTCCTTATTGTCAAATAAAGTGTCAGTTTGTCACCCTGAGGCCTGGCGGCTGGAAGCTCCGGCTTCTCCGCACCTGGCAGCGCGATTGGAAAACTGCACTATTGATGAGGCGCGCATACTGCAGCTGGCGGATCAGTACCAGCCCGCAGGCCGTGCATTTGTGATGGAAGGGGCCGGGGGCCTGATGGTACCGGTGAATGAAGAAGTGTTTACACTGGATCTTATAGCGGCCCTGAAAGCCAGGGTAGTGATTGTAGCGCAGAATTACCTCGGCAGTATCAACCACTGCATGCTTACCGCACGGGTGCTGCAACATACAGGCGTGCCCGTTATTGGATGGGTGTTTGGAGGAGATTATCATACCAATGAAGATGATGTGGTAAAATGGAGCGGATATCCGAAAATCGGCCGTATTCCGCTGACAGATACGGTAGATAAGGCATTTGTTCAACAACAGGCACAGTTGTTGTCTTCCCCGCTGCATACTTTAATGGCATGACCACTAAAAAGGATATACGAAAACATTTCCTGGAGCTGCGGCTCAACCTGGACGACCCTACCGCCCTTTCCCTGAACGAACGGTTACTGGCGAATGTACGCCGGCTCGATTTCAGCACTGCCAGGAATGCGCATATCTTTCTTCCTATCTCAGAAAAAAAAGAAGCAGATACCTGGCCCCTGGTAAAATGGGGGCGAAGCCAGTGGCCGGATATGGAATGGGTGATTTCCCGTTCGGACATGAAGACCGGGGATATGGTGCACTATCTCTGGAAAACCAATACGGTACTGGTTAAAAACAAATTCGGCATTCCCGAGCCGGATCATGGGGAAGTAGTGCCTCCGGAAATTATAGATCTTGTATTTGTACCTTTGCTGGCCTTCGACCGGCAGGGACAACGGGTGGGATATGGTAAAGGGATGTACGACCGTTTCCTGAAACAATGCCGGCCTGATGTGCGTACCATCGGTCTGTCGCTGTTTGAGCCCGTACCGCGGATAGAGGACGTTGATCCCTGGGATGTGCCGTTACATACGGTAGTGACCCCGGATCATATTTATCAATTTAAATAAACTACAGTGCTTAAATACCTGAGTATTCTTTTATATCCCTTCTCCTTGCTGTATGGGCTGGTAATGTGGATTCGGAACAAATTTTATGACAAGGGGCTGCTTACTGCAGTGGAATTTGATCTGCCTGTGATCGCCGCCGGTAACCTGTCGGTGGGCGGTACAGGGAAAACCCCGCATGTGGAATATATGATCCGCCTGTTGAAAGATCATTTGAAAGTAGCTACGTTGAGCAGGGGGTACAACCGCCGTACCAGCGGCTACATCCTGGCTGATGAGAACAGTACCGCAGCCGATATAGGGGATGAGCCTATGCAGTTTCATGATAAATTCCCGGATATCAAAGTATGTGTGGGAGAAGAACGGATGCTGGCCATTCCGCAACTGCTGGGGGATGAACCAGACACACAGGTGGTGCTGCTGGACGACGCTTTCCAGCACCGCTCTATAAAACCCGGTCTTAATATCATGATCACCGATTACAGCCGGTTGTTTACCCGGGATCATGTGGTGCCCTTCGGCCGTTTAAGGGAAGGAAGACAGGGATATCACCGGGCCGACTGTATCATCGTATCAAAGTGCCCGCCTGCCATGAGCCTGGACGAGAAGCAGGCACTGGAAAAAGAAATTAACCCGTTGCCTCATCAGCGGCTCTTTTTCACTACCTTGCAATACGGCGCCCTGTCAGATATGATCACCCGCGAGCCGGTAGTAATTCCCGGATCGGCAACCGCGCTGCTGACATGTGGTATAGCAAGGCCCGAACCTTTGCTCGAAGAATTGAAACGGCGCTACAAACAGGTTTATCTTTTGTCTTTTCCCGATCATTATTATTATTCGGAGAAGGACATACTGAAAATAAAAAAAGAATGCAGTGATCTGCCCGGCACTGAAAAGATTGTCATTACTACAGAAAAGGATGCAGTAAGGCTACATCTGCTCAAAGGTATGCTGGCAGAACAAAATCTGCAGATAGCTGTTATTCCGGTGGAGGTTGCATTCCTCTTCGGAGAAGCAGAATTATTTAATAACTTTATTTTTGACTACATAGGCCGGCACCTGCCAGCGCCCGGTCAATAATAACTTACGACTAACATGAGTAGAAAAAAGAAAAATAAGAAAGGCGGTAACCCAAATAACCCCCAGCAAAGCCATAGCCAAAAGAAAACCTTTAAAGGCATAGTGGAAGTAACTAAGTCCGGAATGGCTTTTGTAATTGTGGATGGCCTTACAAAAGATATCATGGTAAAGCAGAAGAACCTGCATACCGCCCTCGACAGGGATGAAGTTTTAGTGGATGTATTGAAAACCGGTCGTAATGAAGGCCGCATGGAAGGCATTATAACGGATATCCTTAAACGAAATAAAACTGAATTTACCGGCACCCTCCAGGTCAGCAAAAGCTTCGCTTTCCTTATTCCTGAAAAAGGATTGTTTATGCCGGATATCTATATTCCCGCCAACTCCCTCGGGGAGGCGAAAAGCGGGGATAAGGCGCTGGTGAAGATTGTTGCCTGGGGAGAGAAATCCCGCAAACCCGTAGGCGAAATCGTAGAGATCCTTGACGCCAGCGATACCAACGACCTGGCCATGAAGGAAATCCTTATTGAAGCAGGGTTCCCGCTGAATTTCCCCAAAGAAGTACTGGACGAACTGGGCAACATCCGTGAAGTGATTGCTGAAGAAGAAGTGGCTAAACGGAAAGATATCCGCAAAATCCTCACCATGACCATCGATCCGGTGGATGCCAAGGATTTTGATGATGCCATTTCGATCCGTTTACTGAAAAACGGGTTATATGAACTGGGAGTGCATATTGCGGATGTAAGTCATTATGTACTGCCCGGCACCGAACTTGATAAAGAAGCCGATAAACGCGCTACTTCTGTATACCTGCCGGACCGCGTATTGCCCATGCTGCCGGAAAAGATCTCCAATGAGCTTTGTTCCCTGCGCCCGCATGAAGATAAGCTCACCTTCTCCGCCATGTTCCAGATGAACGACAAAGGAGAGGTGAAGCAACATTGGATTGGCCGCACCGTGATCCACTCTGATCACCGGTTTACTTACGAAGAAGTACAGGAAATCATCGAACGCAGGTCCGACGGCCCTTACAAGAATGAAGTGCTGTTGCTGAACCGTATTGCCCAGAACCTGCGCAACCAGCGTTTTGCGCATGGCGCTATTAATTTTTCCTCCCAGGAAGTGCGCTTCAAACTGGACGATACCGGCAAACCCATTGGTATTGTTGTTAAGGAAAGTAAAGAAGCACACCAGCTGATTGAAGAATTTATGCTGCTGGCAAATAAAACCGTGGCAGCATACGTTGGCAAACTGCGTATTAATAAACAACCCATCCCGTTCCCTTACCGTGTGCATGATACACCCGACCCGGAAAAATTGAAAGTGTTTGCACTGTTCGCCGGTAAATTCGGGTATAAGTTTGATCTGAGCACACCGGAAAGCATTGCCAGCTCTTTTAACAAAATGCTGGCGGAGGTAAAAGGGAAACCGGAACAGCCGGTACTCGAAACACTGGGTATCCGTACAATGGCCAAAGCCATTTACACCGTGAATAATGTAGGGCACTATGGTCTCGGGTTTGAAGACTACTGTCATTTTACATCTCCCATCCGCCGCTATCCTGATGTACTGGTACACCGCGTACTGGCTGAATGCCTGGCCAACAGTGTGCGTCCCGACAAGCAAATGGAGCAGAAGTGCAAACATAGCTCTGAAATGGAACGTAAGGCCATGGAAGCAGAACGCGCCGGTAATAAGTACAAACAGGTAGAATATATGCAGCAGTTCATTGGTCATACCTTTGAAGGAGTGATCAGTGGAGTGGCACATTTTGGTTTCTGGGTGGAAACCATGGAAACCAAATGCGAAGGGCTTATCAGCATTCATAATCTGAATAAAAGGGAAGAGTTCCAGTATAACGAAAGCGAATATTCACTGGTAGGCCAGCGTACCGGCCGTAAGTTCCGTATAGGCGAAAAGGTGAGTATCCGTGTAGTAGCCGCCAGCCTGGCAAAACGCCAGCTGGATTACGACCTGGAAGACGAGCTGACAGGCACCGGCACACCGGCTGCTGTATTCCAGCCCAAACGCCGCGATGAGCGTCGTGACGACCGCAAAGGTGATCATCGCCGTGATGATCGTGGAGGCGACCGCAAAAAGAAAAAAGACAAACAACGTCCTTATAAGCCCTGGGAACAGGAAGCGAAAGCTCCTCATAAAGCGCCGGAAGTGTCTCTCGGAGAGCCTAAGCCATTGCCGGTGGTAGACCAGGTAATAGTGGAAACGCATGTAGTGCCGGTAACACCGGACACGCCTGTAAAACCGGCCGCTGAACCAGTTGTATCAGCAGCACCGGTACCCGCAGCTGAACCTGCAACTATAGCTGAGCCTGCACCGGTACAGAAAAAGAAACCAAAGAAAGCACCGGCGGAAAAAGCGCCTGAAGCCCCGGCTCCTGCCCCGGCTGCGGAAAAAACAGTTGCCAAGAAAGCTGCTGTTAAACCGGAACCTGAGACTACAACACCTGAGAAAACTGCCGTTAAACCGGAAACCAGGAAAGCCGTACCAGCGAAGAAGGCTGCCGCTAAACCATTAGCTAAGGAAGCCGTACCAGCGAAGAAGGCTGCTGCAAAATCAGTAGCTAAAAAAGCAGTACCAGCGAAGAAAGCCGCTGCAAAACCAGTAGCTAAAAAAGCAGTACCAGCGAAGAAAGCTGCTGCAAAACCAGTAGCTAAAAAAGCAGTACCGGCAAAGAAAGCGGCTGCAAAACCAGTAGCTAAAAAAGCAGTACCAGCGAAGAAAGCGGCTGCAAAACCAGTAGCTAAAAAAGCCGTACCAGCGAAGAAAGCCGCTGCAAAACCAGTAGCTAAAAAAGCAGTACCAGCAAAGAAAGCCGCTGCAAAACCAGTGGCTAAAAAAGCAGTACCAGCGAAGAAAGCGGCTGCAAAACCAGTAGCTAAAAAAGCAGTACCAGCAAAGAAAGCCACTGCAAAACCAGTAGCGAAAAAAGCAGTACCAGCAAAGAAAGCCGCTGCAAAACCAGTGGCTAAAAAAGCAGTACCGGCAAAGAAAGCCGCTGCAAAACCAGTGGCTAAAAAAGCCGCCGCTAAAAACAAGTCAAAGAAAAAGTAAATAATAAAACACTAGCCAACAGCAATGCATTCATTCAAAGAATTAACAGCGCAGTTTAGTCAGCATTTTGAAAAACAACAGTTCCCGGAGCAACCAAGTAAATTATATAATGCAGCTTCCCATATCCTGGGAATAAGCGGAAAAAGGATCCGCCCTGTATTATGCCTGATGGGAAACGAATTATTTGACGACCTGCGGACGGATGCATTCGAAGTAGGCAGTGCGGTGGAGCTTTTTCATAACTTCACGTTGCTGCATGATGATATCATGGATAAAGCACCCATCCGCCGGGGCAAGCCTACTGTTCACACTGTGTACGGCGAGCCCGCAGCCATCCTGGCCGGCGACGTGATGCTTATCTATGTATATGAACGCCTCAACAAAATAGACGCGCATTATAAACAAAAGATCATCTCCGTATTTAATAAGGCTGCTATTGAGGTATGTGAAGGGCAGCAGCTCGATATGGACTTTGAAGGCATGGAACCGGAAAAGGTGCAATACGGGAATTATGTACATATGATCGGCCTGAAAACATCTGTATTATTGGCCGCCAGTTTGCAGCTGGGCGCTATTATCGGCGGCGCCGGTGAAGGTAACCAGCAGCATATTTATTCCTTTGGGAAAAACATTGGTATAGCCTTCCAGATCCAGGACGACTACCTCGATGCTTTCGGTGACCCCGAAAAATTTGGTAAACAACAGGGGGGAGATATCCTCGTAAATAAGAAAACATTCCTGCTCCTGAAAGCACTGGAATTGTGTACCCCCGAACAGCGTGAAGAGTTGAAAATGCTGCTGAATACATCGCCGGCAGATAAAGTGGAGCGTGTATTGGCACTGTTCCGCAGCTGTAAAGTGGATGAATGGGCAGAAAGGGAAAAGGAACGTTTCCAGCAACTGGCCTTTCAAAGCCTGGATAATGTGGCAGTATTATCCAGCCGCAAGGAGGCGCTGAAAGAGGTGGCTAACTTCCTCTTAAACCGTCAGCAATAAGGTTCGTATTCAAATTCGCATTATATTCGCGCTTGTCTTATTCAGGATAAAGTGATATGGCTGATTGCATTGATTATTTCTGAAAGATTAATCAGCGCAATCAGCTTTATTATTTTTAAGCAGTAAGACAATCATATTCATTAAATTTAAAGACAACAAATCTAAACGTAATTCCTTAGCCAATGTCATCAAATTCGCTGTTTCGGAAGAAATCACTTACTGCCATTATCAGAGATGCCAAAGACGGTTTGTCGGATGGCCATGAAACAGGAGGGATGCATAAGGTATTGAAGGTGAAAGACCTTACCGCTATGGGAATTGCGGCAGTAATAGGGGCCGGGATCTTTTCCACCATCGGGGAAGCCTCTTTCCACGGTGGACCGGGCGTATCCCTGCTTTTCGTTATTACAGCAGTCACCTGCGGGTTCTCCGCACTTTGTTATGCTGAATTTGCCTCCCGTGTACCGGTTTCGGGCAGCGCTTATACTTATTCTTACGTTACTTTCGGGGAACTGGCCGCCTGGGTAATAGGCTGGGCCCTGATCCTGGAATACGCCATAGGCAATATTGCCGTAGCCATCTCCTGGAGCGGGTATTTCAATAACCTGCTGAGCGGGATAGGTCTGAGCTTACCCGATTGGCTCGCCAGCAATTACGACAGCGCCACCCCGGAGATCATCGCCGCGGCGCCGCATATTGCCGGTATCCCCTTTATTGTAAACCTCCCGGCATTCCTTATTGTGCTCCTGGTCACCTACCTGGCCTATGTAGGCATACAGGAAAGTAAAAAGAGCGCCAATTTTATGGTGGCGCTGAAGATCCTGGTGATCCTGTTTGTGATCGTAGTGGGCTTTTTTTATGTAAATAAGGCCAATTGGCACCCTTTTATGCCTAACGGCTTCTCTGGTGTGCTGAAAGGGGTATCGGCCGTATTTTTCGCTTATATTGGCTTTGATGCGGTGAGCACCACCGCGGAAGAATGCGCCAACCCGCAACGGGATCTGCCCAAAGGCATGATCTATTCCCTGATTATCTGTACAGTACTGTATATCCTTATTTCATTTGTGCTCACGGGTATGGTGCCGTATTACAATTTAAAGGTAAATGACCCCCTGGCTTACGTTTTTAACGAGGTACACCTGCCCTGGATCAGCTATCTCATTTCCATCAGCGCCGTGGTGGCCACTACCAGCGTATTGCTGGTATTCCAGATAGGTCAGCCGCGCATCTGGATGAGTATGAGCCGCGATGGCCTGTTGCCAAAGCGTTTCAGCAAAATACACCCCCGTTTTAAAACGCCTTCTTTCGCAACTATTATCACCGGTATCCTGGTAGGTATCCCGGCGCTGTTCCTGAACCTCACCATCGTTACGGACCTGACCAGCATCGGTACCCTCTTTGCCTTTATCCTGGTTTGCGGAGGGGTGCTTATCCTGCCAAGAGAGGAGAAAGCCGCGGTAAAACGGTTTCAGCTGCCCTATATCAACGGGCAGTTTATTGTTCCGGGTATTGTAGTGGTGCTCGTTTTCGTTTTTCATAAAGAAATTGCAACCAAGCTCTCCTTTGCAGGCGGCTGGGAGGTATGGAAACATAACATTCCTTTCTACATATTTGTGGTGGTAAGCATCGCGCTTTCCTTTTTCTCACTTACCCGCAAACTATCACTGATACCGGTTCTAGGCATGCTGAGCTGTTTTTACCTGATGACGGAGATCGCCCTCAAAAACTGGATTGTTTTCTCCGTATGGCTTGCGGTAGGCTTAACCATTTATTTCCTTTACAGCTATACCAACAGCAAGCTGGCCACAAAAGCATAAATCTTCGTAACTTCAGTGTAGCTCTTTGATCCTAAAATTTATATTTTATGAACATGCTACAACGGGTTGAACACTGGGGTGATACACATCACCCGAATTGGCTGAGTGTGGTCCGCATTCTGCTGGGGTTATTTCTCATGTACGTGGGTGTGCGGTTTGTACAGGACCGCGATTCACTGATTTCCATGATTAACCAGAACCCGGCATTGGCCACCCTGTCCATATTCCTGGGACATTATGTTGTATTTGCACACACGGTAGGAGGGTTGTTCATCGCTATGGGCCTGCTTACAAGGTTCTCTGCGCTGGTGAATATCCCCGTATTGCTGGGTGCTGTATTTTTTGTTCATTCTCCAACAGGGCTGTTTACCGTATACCCGGTAATGGGTATCTCCTTACTGGTATTGTTCCTGTTGATATTCTTCCTGATTGAAGGCAGCGGCCGCATTTCAGTGGATGAATACATGCGCCGGCACCCCGAAAAGGCCCGGTCAAGAAAATACGCGGATTAGCTGTTTTTCATATAGCCGTACAGGTGAGTGTTACCATTTTAATGGCAATAGGGAGTTATGTCCCCTGCGGATTACCAGACTCAGGATCAGGCTGATTATAATGATTTCATTGAGTTTTCTTTTGGATTTTAAAGGATTTGGTTAGATAGAAGCGGGCATATCCCCTCAATATTCTATTTTTGCAGTTGAAGAATGCAATTATGAAATACCAAAAAGGCGACAACATCCTGTTGTTGAGTTCAAAAGAAGAAGGAACAGTTGTTGACATTGTGAATGATAACATGGTGATGATAGAGGTGAAAGGAACGTCTTTCCCCGTGTA
This sequence comes from Chitinophaga sp. OAE865, assembly GCF_040546735.1. Classification (NCBI taxonomy): domain Bacteria; kingdom Pseudomonadati; phylum Bacteroidota; class Chitinophagia; order Chitinophagales; family Chitinophagaceae; genus Chitinophaga; species Chitinophaga sp. OAE865. The sequence continues at coordinate 4,390,791 of NZ_JBEPOF010000001.1, forward strand.
CCTGGATCAGATCGACTTTCCCTATTTTCATCGTTTTACCCAGCAGAAACTGGTCAAAGAAAAACCTAAACTGATCCCCGGCGATGAGATCAAAGTAGACAGGAGGAAGTATGAAGTGTTTAAAACAGATAAAGGCATGTTCCTCTCTGTTTTACCCGTATACCAGATGGACGGATACGACGAAACGGTGAAGCTGATGAAGTTCAACCTGTTCAATGATACGCCGCACGCCATGCGTTTCTATTTCCAGATATGGCTGAATAACAAGCTGGATCTTGAGATCAAAAATGAGATACATCCATATAATCACTTCTACCTGGCCGATCTCCTCTTTGAATCGCTCAATGATAACCCGCGGTTTGAATTTACTTTTTTCCTGAAAGAACCGCAACCAAAGCTGGCTGCTTCTGTAAAGAAAACCTGGAAGATCAAGCCCAAACAAATGTTTATACAGCTGGAGGAACTGCGCACCAAAGCAGAAGCCACCATTACTTACCCGCTGTTCGATAAATTTCCGGAGAAAGCACCCGAGCCGCCGGCGCCTGCAGAGCAGGCAAAAAAGAAAGCCCCAGTTACTACGGTAGGATCTGGTAATTTTGCCAGCCTGCTAAGCAAGATACAGTTGCAGCCGGAAACGTCCCTGGAACCCAAACACGAAGTGGATCTTCATATTGAGGCGCTGGAAAAGAACTGGAAGGGGCTGAGCAATATCGCTATCCTGGCAATACAGCTGAACGCTTTCCAGCGTTACCTGGAACTGGCCATCAGCCATCACCAGCATAACCTCATCGTGATTCATGGCGTGGGCAAAGGGAAGCTCAAAGATGAGATTCACCAGATCCTCAAACAAACACCGGAAGTAGCCACCTTTGTGAATCAATACCACGCCAAATACGGCTATGGCGCCACTGAAATAACGTTTAGGTAATATTTTCATTACCTTCGCGCTTCAACTACAAACCGTGCTATCGTTCCGCTGACTTGTGCAACGGGAAGGAAAGTCCGGACAGCGCAGAGCAACGCACCACCTAACGGGTGGGGCCCGGTGAAAACCGGGTACAGAAAGTGCCACAGAAAATAACCGTCTGCTCAGGCAGATAAGGGTGAAAATGTGGAGTAAGAGCCCACGGTGCAGGCAGGTAACTGTTTGTGCGGGTAAACCTTGCGTGCTGAAATGCCATGTATACGGTCGCCTGAGGGCTGCTCGCCCGATGACCGAGGGTAGGCAGATACAGGCAACGTGCGAACGTTGCCGCAGATAAATGATAGCAGCCTGTCCCGGCTTGCCAGGGCAGGAACAGAATCCGGCTTACAGGTTTGTAGTTTTTTTTCTTCTCTCTTTTTGATATGCTAAAATAACCTGTTAACTTCCCGTATTGTATTTAATCTCTATTTTATGAATCAGAAAGATGAACGAACCTGGGGAGCTGTTGTTCACCTGGGGGGAATTATTGGCATGCTGATATTACCTACTGTTGGCAACATTATCGGGGTACTGATCTTTTGGCTTATCAAAAAAAATGAGTCCACTTTTGTAGACAGTCAGGGAAAGGAAGCTATCAATTTCCAGATCACGTTGAGTATTGCCGCGGTAATTGTAAACCTGATCAACAATATTGCTACAGGTTTCTGGTCGCTTACCAGTTTCTGGCGCCATGCCAGGGGCGAATTTTATAATACCTGGGGCTGGACAAACCTGCTCGGTGTATTATGGTTGCTGAACGTTATTTTTAGCATTATTGCGGCTGTAAAAGCCAGTAACGGCCAGTCTTACAAGTATCCGCTAAGTGTACGTCTTGTAAAATAATAATGTATAAAAAGAGAGCGGGAAATTTATCTACTGAAAGATAAATTTCCCGCTCTCTTTATGCTGAAGAAGATCAGTTCTTTTTGATAGCCTTTATTTTCGCCTTGTGCTGTTTTTTGCCTTTCACATTTTCGCCCTTAATGGTGGCCGCCAGCTTTAATGCCTCGTAAGCGTTCACCATTCCACCTGTAACCGAAAGGTCCGCAAAGTTTACCTTTTCATCGGAAGTACCTGGCTTATTAACCTGGGCCGCACTGCCGGTTAACGGGGTGGCGCTTTTTTCCAGTACATATTTCAACTGCCTGGCGCTGAGCTCGGGATAGTAAGAGAGTACCAGCGCTGCTACACCGGCTACTACCGGGCTGGCCATACTGGTTCCGCTGGCGCTGCCGTATTTGTTGCCACCGGGAATGGTTGAATAAATTTGTACGCCCGGTGCAAAAAGATCCACGGATTTCTTACCATAATTGGAGAAAGGAGCTACCTTATCGTTACCAAGACCCGTATTGCCGGCGCCTACTGTGATCACATTGGTGGCCACTGTGCCGTCCAGGTAATTGGGGTTAGGATAATTGGCAACCGAATCGTTGTTGCTGCCATCGTTACCGGCTGCATGTACCAGTAAAACACCTTTTTCTTCGGCATACTTAAAGGCGGCATCTACCCAGTCTTTATGCGGGGAAAACGGTTTACCAAAGCTCATATTAATGATCTGGGCGCCGTTATCTACTGCATAGCGGATAGCCAAAGCCACATCTTTATCCCTTTCATCTCCATCGGGAACGGCTTTTACCGCCATAATACGCACGTTGTCGGCCACACCGTCCATCCCAACGCCATTGTTCCTGGCGGCGGCAATAATACCGGAAACGTGGGTGCCATGGAACCCAAAGGTGCCCATTACATCATTATTACCGTATTTATTATCGTTGATATCATCGATGTTGTCGCCTACAATCCTTTGCCTGTTGGCATTTGGCGCTACTTCAGTGCTTTCTGCCTTACGCTTCAGCTCATTCATGTATTCATCGAATTCCATTTTGAACTCGCCGAAAGTGGCAGGCTCATCACCGGCGCTTTTCAGCAAACGGCTCATGAAGTTGCGTGCCAGCAATACATCCTGGTTGGTAGTCTGGATGCTGTCCAGCTGCGCCACATTGAAATCATCCTTACCGAGATAGTTCTTTAGGATGGTTTCACATTTATTCACGTTTTCCTGGAGCTTCGACATGCTTTTGTACTGCATCTTAAACTGAGAATTGGGCTTCTCAACTTTTGCCTGCAGCTGCTGCCAGATGGCATATTCCTTTGAGTCTTTGGCCAGTGCGGAGTCCGGGTTGCCATACAGGTTTTTATACCGGTAGTATTCACGGGCGGCTTCTTCAGAGTCTTCTTTCAGGCTGCTGCCGTCTTTCCCACCCAGGAAGTTCCAGCCGTGGATATCGTCCACATACCCGTTATGGTCGTCATCCTTACCATTACCGGGGATTTCGCGGGTATTGGTCCACAAAATGCTCTTCAGGTCCTCGTGGGTTGTATCAATCCCCGAGTCGATCACCGCCACAATAACAGGGGTGCTTTTTTTCCCTTTTAATAACTCCTTGTAGGCTTTTTCTGTAGACGTACCATAAACACTATCGGTGTCGTAACTGAGCAACTGCCAGTTTTTGGGTATCTGGGGTTTACTTTGTGCTTCAGTATTTGTTGTAAATGCAGTCATCAATGCAACACACCCTGCCAGGACTGCAACCTCTCGGCTTAACAATTTCATGTTCAATAATTTTCCCTATAAAAAACAACTAAAAATATCATGATGATAAGATTAAAGGTATAGAAAAAGCGGTATAACATTAAATATTAATGATAAACGCGCTATTTGTTGGTTGATTGGGAGATTGGAGGGGATATCTGATCATTCCCGGGCCTGCTGCAGGTCAGCCGGTTCAGACGCGATCTTATCCTGATTTGCTTGCTGGCCATAGCCGGTAACCACCTGTCACAATCCCTTTTGCAATTGTTGTTAAGCATCCTAGCTTTAACCTGTTCTTATTCCTCATACTCCTCATCTGCCAGATCTGCGTTCGGGATTTTTTACAGGTATCGTATTTTATTTACTTAAAATTACCCATCATGTTAAAAGCTGTTCTCATGGCCACTTTGCTGGCTACCGGTACTCCCGTGTCTGCTACGGAACCGGAAGTAACCACTCTCATTTTTGTGAATGCCGCTGAGGTGGAATCATCTCCATCCGCAGATCCGGGCCTTAGTGCTGCAGGGCAGGAACAGGCCTCCCAGCTGGCATCTTCGCTGGAGGGGATGGATATCTCCGCTATTTATACCACCTATCTGAACCGCTCTGTGCAAACGGTGACCCCGCTCTCAAAAGCCCGTCAGCAGGAGCTGGGCTATTTCCGGTTAAATGGTGATCCCGACCAGACTACGGCTGTTATTAAAGACATGATAAAGAAAAATAAGGGCAAAACGATTGTTATCTGCAGTGTTCCCGAAAATATTACTGCAATGTTGCAGCATGCAGGCGTGAAGGGAAAAACCATGAAAACACTGTATGATAAAGGATGTGGACAGGTTTTAGTGGTAAAACACAGTGGTGGCGGTACGGCAGTAGCACAAAAGTTGAATATGAATATTCAAAAAAAAGTCTAATATTTATATCCGGAAAAGTTACTGATGGCTTCCCGCCATTATTGACTTTTCTCATAAGCATGGTTTCCGTTTAACGAAAAGCGGGGTTCTCTAACCTCGCTACTATTTTTAAAAACCATGTTGCCATCGGTGTATGTAGAGAAAGGTAACAAAGGTTACCTGGTTATTCAACCTAGTTATTTTATCAACCGCTTTTAAAAATCTGATCGGGTAGCATCTCCTGTCATGAAAATTAAAAGCTCCGGGGCAAGTGCCTCGGAGCTGGATGATCCGAAAAAATTTACTGTAGAAATATATTATTCCCAGCTATCTCTTTTGTTATGAAAGAGATAGCTGGTTGATTTGTGCTAGAGATCAAATCTGATACCCTGGGCCAGCGGAAGGCTATTGGAATAGTTGATGGTATTGGTTTGCCTGCGCATGTAAGCTTTCCATGCATCGGAGCCGCTTTCACGGCCGCCGCCGGTTTCCTTCTCCCCGCCAAAGGCACCGCCTATTTCGGCGCCGGAAGTGCCAATATTTACATTGGCAATGCCGCAGTCGGATCCTGCATTGGAAAGGAATTGTTCCGCTTCCCGGAGGTTCAGCGTCATGATGGCGGAGGATAATCCCTGTGGCACATCATTCTGCATGGCAATGGCTTCGGCCAGTGTGGTGTATTTCATAACATACAGGATAGGCGCAAAGGTTTCGTGCTGTACAATAGGGTACGTGTTTTCCACTGCCGCAATACAGGGTTTCACATAGCAACCCGATTCATAACCCGGTCCGGACAGCACGCCCCCTTCCACCAGGAAGGAACCGCCCTGTTGCTTTACCTGTTCAATAGCACTGAGATAAGCATCCACAGCGGCTTTATCGATCAGCGGCCCTACGTGGTTATGCTCATCCAGCGGGTTGCCGATACGCAATTGCGCATATGCTTTCACCAGTCGGGCTGTAAATGCATCGTATACACTTTCATGGATGATCAGCCTGCGGGTGGAAGTACAGCGTTGTCCGGCTGTGCCAACAGCGCCAAATACAGCGCCAATAAGCGACATATCAAGATCGGCATCCTGGGAGATGATAATGGCGTTATTGCCTCCGAGCTCAAGCAGGGAGCGTCCTAAACGCTCTCCAACCGCCGCGCCCACGGCTTTACCCATCCGGGTGGAGCCGGTGGCTGAAACCAGGGGGATACGCTTGTCGTGCGCCATCCATTCACCTGCGTCCCTGTTACCGGTAACCAGGCAGCAAACGCCTTCCGGTACATTGTTGGCGGCAAATACATTAGCTACTATATGTTGGCAGGCCAGCGCTGTAACAGGCGTTTTTTCAGAAGGCTTCCAGATGCATACGTTCCCGCAAACCCATGCCAGCATGGAGTTCCAGCTCCAAACCGCTACAGGGAAATTAAACGCGGAAATAATACCGGTGATGCCCAGCGGATGCCATTGCTCATACATCCGGTGCCCCGGGCGCTCTGAATGCATAGTTAATCCGTGCAGCTGCCTCGACAGTCCCACGGCAAAGTCGCAGATGTCAATCATTTCCTGTACCTCTCCGTATCCTTCCTGCAGGCTTTTTCCCATTTCATAGGATACGAGCTTGCCCAGATGTGTTTTATGTTCACGGAGCGCGGCCCCGATCTGCCGTACTATTTCACCTCTTTTGGGAGCAGGCCAGGTGCGCCATTCTTTGAACGCTTCCTGGGCGATGGCAACCACCTGGTCATAATCTTCCCGGTTGGCGCTTTTAACCGTAATAATCTTTTTATTATTTACCGGTGAAACCGAGGTGATCTCTTCCCCGTGAGCGGGCAACCAGTGCGTTCCCGTGCTGATGCCACTTTGTGCCGCGGTGATGCCAAATGCTTTTAAGATATCTTCCATTGTTGGTGTATTAAGGAACTAAAATTAGGAACTTTTTTTTGTTTGGGCAGTGTAGGTGCTTTCGAAGATCTTATCGGCGTTGCCTGCTTCAAACCCTTCCCGCCTGTGTTCCCGGCGTATTTCGCCTGCCGGCAGATGTGCAAATGCAGGCAGTACTTTTCTTTCTGCAAACTCCACATACGAACCGGCGATAGGATATTCTTCCCCGCCGGCAAAGGTAGCAGTGATCATTCCCGCTACGGTGGCGCTTTGCAGCAGGTTGCCGTCGGGGCTGGTTTTTATTTTGCCACCTGCATCATTGAGGCGAAATCCGTGTTGCTCCAGGAAGCGATTGAAATCAGCCACCGTATTATATCCTGGCGGAAGGTTATGTACGCTTACGGTGAAATGATTGAGATAATAACGGTTATAGATCACCCATGCAGCATATTCACTTTCTGCGGCCAGTACTTTGTAATCCGCCAGGGTAGGGGTTTGCCACAGGGCGCTGTGAAGGAAGGTATCTACGGCCTTGCTATCGTCCAGGTTCAGCGTATTCACAGGGTCGCTTGTTACTTCATCTGTATAGCGGTGAATAATGGCTTGTGCAGCACTGCTCAGGTCGGCCACACGCAGCTCGCTGATGAAGATGCGGGGATATTGCGGCTCGGGAGGCGCATACCACCAGGCATCCAGTTTTTTGGCAGGGAAGTGATAGGGATCCATTTTCGTATAGCCGTAATGGAGAAATATTTTCTCGAGCGATTGCACCCCGAGCTGTGGTACGCCCATAGTACGAAAGGCGATGTGATCATTTTCAATATCATCTGCCCGGGCAATAATACCTTCCTTTATCATGGCGGCAATAACGGCTCCCACATCCGGAACCCTTTGCTGATAGCGTTCCATCAGCCCGTTTAAAACATCTTTTAACATGACATACAGCTTTTAGGGCTAATTATAATATACCGCAAAGCGGTTGTTGATCAGGTCATTGAATACCACGTCTTCCTGGCGTACAAAGCCATTGGCAGGCAGCAGCCCTTTGGCATGCAGGTCTATTACTGCACAGGCAGCGCCGGCGGTGGTAAGCTGGATGGCGGTAAAATCCCTGCCTCCAACAGCCTGGTTATAGATCTTCCGGGAATAGGACCGTTGTACAGAACGGCCGTTCACCATCCCGGAAACGGATACAAAAACCAATACCACGTCTTGCGGGGTGAAAGGTATGCTATCTTCCATTATCTCCTTCAGTATTTCTCTCTTTTTATTGAGTTTCAGCTCATTGAGAAGGATCTTCATCAACTGGCAATGACCCGGATAACGAACGGTTTTATAATCGAGGTTATATACTTTACGGTCGAGTATCTCCGCCAGTGCGCCAAGTCCGCCGGAAGTGTTAAAAGCTTCATATTCCACGCCGTCAAGTGCAAAGCGCTCATAGCCTTCCATGGGCATTACTTCTTTGCGTTCGCCTTCATGAATGGCATCGCAGGGGTTGCAGTATTCGTTGATCAGCCCATCAGTGCTCCAGGTAAGATTGTACATCAGGCTGTTGGTTGGAAACTGGGGCAGGGCGCCTACACGGAGGCGAACGGCGTCCAGCGAATCAAACTGTTTGGCAATATCATGAGCGGCAATGCTGATGAAGCCCGGCGCCAGTCCGCATTGCGGCATGAAGCTTACATTTGCTTCCGAAGCTATTTCGCGGATAGCATTGGTGGTAGCTACATCTTCTGTCAGATCAAAATAGTGGGTGTTGGTTTTGGCGGCTGCAGCCGCAATTTTTACATTCAGGAAAAAGGGGCAGGCACTGAGCACCATGTCCTGTTCCTGTAATGCCTGCTGAAGAGAGCTGGCGTTGTTTACATCCAGTATCGTTTTGCGTATACCAGCGTCTGTACATTTTTGCAGCAGGGCATTGTTGCTGTCGGCCAGCGTTACTTCATAGTCGCCGGACTGTTGCAGTAAAAAGGCTGCAGTTTCACCGATCTTGCCGGCGCCGATAATCATTACACGTTTCATAATCTGTTTGGAATTATAGTGAAGGGGGAGAATTTTATCTCCCTGATAAATGAAAACAAATGGCGCTTCCCTTAACTACGTATATACATCACTGTTATACACGATCAAATGTATTTGCAGATTGGTTGAAACAGACCAATGCAAATCATCCATCACGATGAATACCAGTATTGCGGATACAATAGTTTACAGGCCGCTGTGCGGCTTTTACAGGAAGATAAAAAAAGGAAGTGCTACCTATGGCACATGGGAGCAGGTGCTCCGCAGATAGGAGAGTAGAGAAAGCTGTATGTTTAACAGGTAGTTCATCAACTTATAAAGTGCGAAGCGAATATAGGGAATTTATATTAAATGCAAATGACGAATTTGCAGAGAGATAAATAGCTCTTACAAATTCGTCATGCTTATGTTTTTGATCAGTATTGTTCATTTTCATTCGGGAAATCCTTGGACTTTACATCATTGATATAAGCCTGGGTGGCTCCAAAGATCTCAGTGTAAAGGTCAAGGTAACGGCGGAGGAAACGTGGTTTGAACTCCTTATTAATGCCGAGCATATCATGCATCACCAGTACCTGGCCATCCACATACCTGCCGGCGCCGATGCCTATGATGGGAATTTCCACTGTTTCGGCAACCACTTTGGCCAGTGCGGCCGGGATTTTTTCCAGCACAATGGCAAAGCATCCTGCTTCCTGCAGCAGTTTCGCATCATTGATCAGCTTATTGGCCTCCGCTTCTTCGGTGGCGCGAACAGCGTAAGTACCGAATTTATAGATGGATTGTGGGGTGAGCCCCAGGTGCCCCATTACAGGAACCCCTGCGGAGATAATGCGTTTTACGGATTCAATGATTTCTTCGCCGCCTTCAATCTTAATCCCGTGGGCGCCGGTTTCCTTCATAATGCGGATAGCAGATCCCAGCGCTTCCTTGGAGTTACCCTGGTAAGAACCGAAGGGGAGGTCTACCACTGCGAAGCAGCGCTTAATAGCCCTGACCACTGAAGCGGCATGATAGATCATCTGGTCCAGTGTAATAGGCAGCGTGGTTTCATGACCCGCCATTACATTGGATGCAGAATCTCCTACCAGCAGGATATCAATGCCGGCATCATCAAAAATGCGGGCCATGGAATAATCATACGCAGTAAGCATGGAGATCTTTTCCCCGTCTACTTTCATCTTCTGCAGTATATGCGTAGTGACACGCTTTATTTCTTTATTCACAGACATAAGCAGTGAGCATTTAGCATTTAGCTGTTAGCAATAACCGCAAAGGTGGTAATATAAAAAGATAAAAGGAAATGTTTTTTATGTACGGCCGGGGATCAGGAGCTGACGGCGATCTCCTCGTAAAGGGCATGAATAAGACCATCTGCCAGCCCTATCTTTGGTACATATATTTCCGGCGTATCTGCCCAGCGCATAATATTCACATAGATCTGCAGGGCGGGAACGATAACGTCGGCCCTGTCTTCCCGCAGATTATACAGGTGAATACGTTCTTCCACGGTGAATGCGCTGAATTCCTTGTAGTAATCTTTCAGCGTATCCAGTGAAAGGGGCTTGCCTTCTTTTCTTTTAGAGAGGGAGAATATTTTATTGATGTTGCCGCCGGAGCCGATGGCTGTTACGGCGCCTATGCCTTTGAGCTGCTGTTTCAGGAAATCTTTCAGCTGCTGCCATTGGGCTTCAGTTACCTGTTGCTGCAACAGGCGGATAGTGCCTATATTGAAAGATTCCTTAAAGATCTGTTTACCGGCGCTGAAAAGGGTGATCTCTGTACTGCCGCCGCCTACGTCTATATAGAGGTACGACTTTGTTTTATCCATGTTTTCAGCCACATGGTTTTCATAAATGAAAGCAGCTTCTTCCTGGCCGGTAATGATCCGGATATCGATACCCGTTTTGGCTTTTACCTGCTGGAGTATATCCTCGCCGTTGCTGGCGTCGCGCATGGCCGAGGTGGCGCATGCTTTGAGATATTTCACCTCGTACACATCCAGGAGCAGCTTATAGGCCCGGATGGTATCAATCAGGTGCGTGGCCTTTTTATCTGAAATAACCTGGTTGTTAAACACGTCAAATCCCAGTCGCAGCGGTACTCTCACCAGGTTTAGCTTGGTGAAGTCCATTACGCCCGCGCTATTCGGCGATGCTTCAGAGATGAGCAGTCTGGCAGCATTGGAGCCAATATCAATCGCAGCTAATTTCATCTGTCAGTCGTTAGATCAAAGGGCAAAAGTATAACTTTTCAGCGTTAATGGTATTGTTTTTCATGCAGGTATTTATAGATCTCTATCTGTGTACGGATCTTTTTATCTCCATCTTTCCGGTATTCATTTTTCTGTTCGTTATCCAGCACCCGGGCTTTTACATTACCGCTCAGCTGGATGTTCATGATATCGATCAGTTCCTGTCGTATAGCCGGGTCCGTTATAGGGGCAGCGGCTTCCACGCGGTGGTCCAGGTTACGGATCATCCAGTCGCAGGAAGCAATGAATACTTTTTCCTGTCCGCCGTGATGGAAAATAAATACGCGGGCATGTTCCAGGTATTCATCCACGATGCTTACTGCGGTGATGTTCTTTTTCCATTTTTTATTTTCCGTATAGGCGCAGCAGATACCACGGATCACCATTTTCACATCCACGCCGGCCTTGGCGGCTTCATACAATTTGGCGATGAGAGCGGCGTCGGAGAGCGAGTTCATTTTGATGGTAATGGCGGCTTTCTTCTTGTGTTTTGCGTTCTTGATCTCACGGTCCATCAGTCGCAGGAAAGTATCGCGCATATTGTACGGGCTTACCGGCAGCGTTTTGCAGCCTTCCAGGATCTTGATATCATGACGAGGGCTTTCCAGGTAGGAAAAGATGCGGTTCATATCTGCGATGATGGCGCGGTTAGTGGTGAGCAGGCAGTGATCGCCGTATACCCTCGCTGTTTTTTCGTTCAGGTTACCGGTGCTTACAAAACCGCATTGCAGTGTTTTGGTACCGATCCGTTTTTTGATCACGCATAATTTGGCATGAACCTTCATATTAGGGATACCCAGCAGCACTTTAACGCCTTCTTCTTCCAGGCGTGATTTCCAGTCCAGGTTGGCTGCTTCGTCAAAGCGTGCGCGCAGTTCCAGCACTACGGTCACGTGTTTCCCGTTGCGAACGGCGTTTACCAATGCGTTTACTATCTTGGAATTACGGGCAAGCCTGTACGCAGTTATTTTTATGGAAGATACATTAGGATCTATGGCGGCTTCCCTCAGCAGGTCGATGATGGTATCGAACGAGTGATAGGGGAAGTGCAGCATGACGTCCTGCTGTTGTATTACGTGCATTACGCTTGGCGCATTTACAAACAGCGGATGGGTAAATGTTTTACGGTGTAAATGAGGAGGGAAGATGGTTTCCGGGAAATCCATAAAATCTTTGAAGTTATGGATACGGGCTCCGGGGATGAGGTTATCTTTTCCGGAGAGGCCCTGCCTGCGCATAAGATATTCCAGCAGCAGGGGATCTATGTCCTTATCATATACAAACCGCACAGGCTTGCCTTTGCGCCGGTCTTTCAGTCCTTTTTCAATCTGGTGGATAAGGCTGTCGGAAATATCGTTATCAATATCCAGTTCCGCATCGCGGGTTACTTTGATAATATGTGCGGTGAATTTATCGTAACCGAAATAGGAAAAAATATTGGGAAGACAAAAACGCACCAGGTCTTCCAGCAGTATAATATCATGTTCTCCGGGTTTGGAGGGCAGGATAATAAAACGGGGAAGCACCGTGGTGGGTATTTCAATGAGCGCAAATTTTTGTCGTACGGAATTATCCTGCCGTGCCAGTACAATGGCCAGGTAAATAGATTTATCGCGCAGGATAGGGAACTGTTGTATGCTTTCAATCATCAGGGGGATGATGTTGGTGCGTACCTGTTCGTTGAAGTAGTTGAGTACAAATTTCTGTTGCTCGCGGTTAAGTTGTTTTTCCGTCCGCATGAAGATGTGCTGGGCTTCCAGTTCTTCGGCGATATCTTTCCATACCAGGTCAAACTCGCGTTGTTGTTCAATTACACGGGCCTGTATCTCATCCAGTATTTTGTCAGGGTTTTCTTCGAGATGCATTTTACCGGCTTTGCCGAAAGACATCATTCGTTTAAGAGTGGCTACCCTTACCCTGAAAAACTCATCGAGGTTATTGGAAAAGATGCCGAGGAAGCGGATACGTTCATGCAATGGAACGGTTTTATCTGCTGCTTCCTGTAATACCCTTGCGTTAAAAGAGAGCCAGCTGATATCCCTGGCAATCATTTTTTTCTTTTCTGTAACGCCTTTTTTCGTAGTTGTTTTCTTCTGAATTGTTACTTCGGGCATTGTAATAGTATCAAGTTTCTCACCATTCGGCAAACGCATACGAACTTATTTACATTCAAAAATGACATCGTCTGAACTACGATGATACAGCTTTCGCTTTAATTGAAGTATTAAATTAAAGTTAAAGAAAAATCGGGGAGAAATCGCCTTCGGCGATTACGCGGGGTTTGTCTGACTCAGGATTAAACTGATTAAACTGATTATCCTGATTTGATTACTTTGGATTTTAAAAGATTTGAGGAGAGGTAAGCGGATACTTTCGCCTACCTCTCCCCAAAATCTTTTATAAATCTACAAATTCTATCCGCTTCTATCTGCCAAAATCTTTTAAATCATTTATAAAATCGTAAAAAATCAAATCATGATAATCAGTTTAATCAGTTTAATCCTGAGTCAGACAAACTCCGCGTAATCGCCGAAGGCGATTTCTTGTTGTAAAGCGGCAGTCCCACCAGGCTGATAAAGCCAAGGAGTATCACCAGCACGGTTTGCGCTACCCAGATGATCCAGCCAAAGGCAAAGCCGATGGCCAGGGGAATGCCATATAATTCCAGTGATTTCTGTACAAGGGGTTGATAGGCGCCTATACCGCCGGGGGTAACGATCATGCCTACACTACCGATCATCAGTACGGCAAGAGCGGCGCTGATGCCCAGGTGACTGGTTTCTTTCAGGCAAAAGAAACCGATGTACACCTGCGAAAGGTAGCATGACCAGATCAATACGGTATGTAACAGGAACCAGCCTTTCTTTTCCATTTTACCAATGGAAAGAATGCCTTCCATAATGCCTCGTGCGAGGTTTTTTATGGTAACGGCCACTTTGGACCTGGCAAATTTTTTCAGGAGCCAGAGCAGCAGCAGTATAACGCCTGCAAGTATAGTAATGCCTGTGAGCAGCTGTATGCCGTTGGCCCGGGCTACTTTATGCGACAATGGTATAAAAATCGATTCGTTCACATAAGAACCCAGCACGTCCAGCTGTGTTAGTACGGTAAGGGCCATGAGCAGCAGCAGGCATACCATGTCTACCGCGCGCTCAGCGATCATTGTGCCTACCAGTTTATCGGCCGGTACTTTTTCATATTGAGCCAGTATCCCGCACCGGGTCACCTCCCCGAGGCGGGGTACAGCGAGGTTGGCAAGGTAGCCTACCATTACGGCAAAAAAGGTATTCAATGTCGAGGGCTGGTGGCCCAGTGGTTTCATGAGCAGTTTCCATCTTACAGCCCTGAACCAGTGACTGGCAATACCGATGGTCATGGTGGGGATCAGCAGCCAGTAGTTGGCTCTGCGGAATGCGGTATTGATCTGGTTCCACTGTTCTGTAGTAATATCTTTGGTAAAAAGCCAGATCAACAGCACCCCGATGCCGAAAAAGCAAATAAACTTAATGACGTTCTTAAGCGTTTTGGGCATGATCCAAAGTTGTTTAGGGCGTTAATAAAACAGGTACAGTATGGGTCTACAGTTTATTCCCTTCTTTGGGGAAAATGGCAATAGGCGTATATTTTTTTGCTTCTTCAAAATCCATAGTGGCATAGGAGATGATGATCACTATATCACCTGGGGCAACAAGACGGGCGGCGGGGCCATTCATACAGATCACGCCGGAACCGCGTTTTCCTTTGATCACATATGTTTCCAGGCGTTCTCCGTTATTTACGTTCAACACCTGCACTTTTTCATACTCGATTAAACCAGCGGCGTCCATAAGGTCTTCATCAATCGTAATACTTCCAACATATTGCAGATTGGCTTCCGTAACAACCGCGCGGTGAATCTTACACTTTAAAATTTCGATTTGCATAATTATACTGGCTTATCGCTATAGAGCGTTTGCAAAGCTAGGGAAAAAATATGGAAGATCGAACAGGGGATGCAGCAGTAATGCAGTGTTTGCCGCATCCCCTGCGGGTGGGGTTACAGGCTTCCCTGCAGTACCATATTATCGATCAGGCGAACCCCGTCCAGCCAGGCAGCAATGGCTACCACTACCGTGGCATTTCCCGGTGGCTGATCCAGGGGAACGAGACTATCATTTTCCAGCCGGAGTATATCTACATATTCGGGTTCAAAGCCCTGCTTTTTGAGGGCATCAAAAGCTTCATGGGCGCCTTCCAGGAAGTGAAGGCCCTTCCCGAAATTATCCCTGATATGGAGCAGCGCCTGGTAAATGCCTGTTGCTTTTCTCCGGGCGGCGGGAGAGAGGCGTGTATTACGGCTGCTCATGGCCAGCCCATCTTTTTCCCTTTCAGTGGGGCATACTACCAGTTTCACCGGGGAATGGGTAATTTCCAGGAGCCGGCGTACGATCAGGCATTGCTGCAGATCTTTTTGTCCCATAAAAAGCTGGTCTGGTTGCACAATATCCAGTAACTTGTGAACAATGCGACCCACGCCCTGAAAATGCCCGGGGCGGAATTTACCTTCAAGGATGGTTTCCAGGTTGCCAAAGTCGTAATGCAGATCACTTTTAAGGCCTTCGGGATACATTTCTTCCACTGATGGTAAAAAAAGTATATCTGTCGATACGTTATTTAATTTCTTTATATCCTCTTCAATGGTGATAGGATATTTTTCAAAATCTTTTGGATCATTAAACTGAGTTGGATTGACAAAGATGCTGCAAACGACCACTTCATTTTCCTGTCTGGCCGCCTGAATAAGTGACAGGTGACCGGCATGGAGGGCTCCCATAGTGGGCACAAAACCAATGCTTTTGTTGCTTTTTCTTACCAGGTCCAGGTGCTTCTTCAGGTCCGTGCTGCGCTTAAATAGATACATAAATCATTGCTTAAAAGGATGTTAAAACTGACAGATTGACCAATATTCCGTAAAAAATCCGTAATTTTGCAAGCCAAATTAAAAATTACTGCATTAATAATCAGCGTTAAATGTCCACAAAGAAAAGAATTCTTTTTATTGCCCAAGAGATGTCGCCGTACCTGGAATTGAGTGATTACGCGGCAATGGTCAATAAAATGGCAATTAAGTCCAATGAGGCTGGCCTGGAAGTGAGAGTGATCATGCCCAGATTTGGAATTATTAATGAGAGAAGACACCGTTTGCACGAGGTCGTAAGATTGTCGGGGATCAACATTGTGATTGACGGGGATGATTATCCGTTGATTATCAAGGTAGCATCACTTCCAAACGCCCGCCTGCAGGTTTACTTCCTGGATAATGAAGATTATTTTAAGCGGAAAACTGTATTTGCTGATGAAAAC
The DNA here is from genome assembly GCF_040546735.1 of Chitinophaga sp. OAE865. Taxonomy (NCBI): domain Bacteria; kingdom Pseudomonadati; phylum Bacteroidota; class Chitinophagia; order Chitinophagales; family Chitinophagaceae; genus Chitinophaga; species Chitinophaga sp. OAE865. The sequence continues at coordinate 4,406,737 of NZ_JBEPOF010000001.1, forward strand.
GATGAGTTTTTTGATGACAATGCAGCGAGAGCTGTCTTCTTTTGTAAAGGGGCCCTGGAAACGGTAAAGAAATTCGGATGGCCTCCGGATATCATTCATTGCAGTGGCTGGATGACCTCTCTGATACCTATGTATCTGAAAACGGCTTATAAAAAAGAGCCGGTGTTTGCCAATTCAAAGATCATTTATTCGCTGACTCCCAATACATTTAAGGAAAAGTTAGGCACTACCTTTGTTAAGAAGGCCACGATCAGTAACCAGATCAAGGAGAAAGATATGGAACTGTTCAAGGACGGCACCAATACAGCACTGAACAGGGGAGCGGCAAAATATGCGGACGCCGTTGTACTGGCCGGTGATAAACTGGAAAAGAAAGTAGTGGATGAAGTGAAAGCGGAAAAAGGAAAGATCATCCTGCCGTTTAAAAAAGATAATGATGATCTGGGAGATTACCTGCAATTATATCAGCAATTGCTGGGTAAATAAACCCTCAGATCCGCCTTTAGTGCGTAGTTGAAGCGTATTTAAAGCGTATAAAAGCATGTTCGGGCAGTAAAACCAATACTCACTAACAACATAACGCGTGAAGATCAATTTCAGGAACCTTAGCTTCTTAGCCACCTATATTACTCTGTTGTACGGAGCCACCGGTTGTAACAAATCCACTATCCTGGGAAGTGGTTTAATTCCTCCCGGCGATTTTGTGAATGCACAGGACACAACGCTCAACGGTATTATCGCCAACAACATACTCCGGTATGATTCCTCCATTTTAAACGGACAAAACGCTTATAACAAGATACTGGGATCAGTTACCACCGATCCGGTTTTTGGCAGAACTCACGCCTTCGTATATACGCAGGTGTCGCTGCCCAAAAGCGCCTTTACTTTTGAAGGTACCGGGCAAACCCTGGATTCCGTGGTGTTGTCGCTGAGCTATACCGGTTACACCGGCGATTCTGCGGCGCCTCAAACCTTCCGGGTTTACCGGATGACTGAGCCCAATTTTAAGATTGATTCCAGCTACCCGTATAACAGGCCCCTGGCTTATAACCCGGGAGAGCTGCTGGGTACCGCTACTGTTACGCCCTTGTCGCTCCGCGACTCCGTAAGCATTTACGGCACCAAGGAAACCGCCCAGCTGCGTATTAAACTGAGCAATGCCTTTGGTAACAGCCTGCTCGCCCAGAAATCAGATGGCGCCTTCGCCACGGATTCTGCATTCCGCGCTTACCTGAAAGGTTTTGCTATTGTTCCTGATACCAATCTGGGTACCAACAGGAACATGATCTACCTGAATCTCAATAATACCAACACCAAACTCACGGTGTTCTATAAAAATACCACGGATGATTCGCTCCGTGCCACCATGGCGTTCGATCAATACGCCAGCGCCCATGCGAATTACTTCACCCGCAATTACAACGGATCGCAGGCTTCCAGGTTTATCAATACCAACAACCCGAATGGCGACAGTATCCTCTTCCTGAATGCAGCTCCCGGCCTGTTCACAAACCTGACCATTCCAGGGCTTGAGAACTTCCCCAATGTGCTGATCAATAAAGCAGAACTGGTCATTACACAAATAACTTCCGGTCCGAGTGATATGAATAATATATTTATTGAACCAGGAAGCTTATCTTTACGCCAGTATACAAACGGTGATACCACCAAGATCCCCGCAGATTATTATACAGGAGGAGGCGCAGCCTATTTTGGCGGCACCCGACAGGTGATTACCAACTTTGGAGGCGTACAGGTAGTTCAATATACCTTTAACCTTGCCAACACCGTACAGCGGTTTATCAGGAAACTGGATGCCAACAAAGGTTTCAGGCTTGAAGGATACTCACCCCTGTACATGGATCTGAACCGTGTGAAAGTTGGCGGCAGCAACCTGTCACAGTATAATATCAAGCTCAGAATTATTTACACTAAACCATAAAACTACTAATCCCAGTTTTTTATGCCTTATTTATTTACATCTGAATCCGTTTCAGAAGGACATCCTGATAAAGTAGCTGATCAGATTTCTGACGCTTTGATCGACAACTTTCTGGCATATGATGCAAAATCCAAAGTAGCTTGTGAAACGCTTGTAACTACCGGCCAGGTTGTTTTGGCAGGTGAGGTGAAATCAGAGGCATACCTCGATGTGCAGGATATTGCAAGGGAAGTAATCCGTAAGATCGGTTATACCAAGAGTGAGTATATGTTTGAAGCGAATTCCTGCGGAATTCTTTCAGCCATACATGAGCAGTCTCCCGATATCAACCAGGGTGTAGACCGTAAATCCCCAGAAGAGCAGGGTGCAGGTGACCAGGGTATGATGTTTGGTTATGCTACCCGTGAAACAGAGAACTATATGCCGCTGGCGCTGGACCTGGCACATAAGCTGTTACTGGAACTGGCAGTGCTTCGCCGCGAAAATAAAGAAATCAAGTACCTGCGCCCCGATGCTAAATCACAGGTAACTATCGAATATTCTGATGATAATAAACCGGTAAGAATCGATTCTATCGTGATTTCCACACAGCACGATGATTTCGATACTGATGAGAAAATGCTGGCAAAGATCAAGGAAGATATGATCAATATCCTGATCCCCCGTGTAAAAGCCCAGCTGAAACCGGAACTGCAAAAACTGTTCGAAGGCTTTGACATTAATCACCACATCAACCCAACCGGTAAATTTGTGATCGGTGGTCCTCATGGCGATACCGGCTTAACCGGCCGCAAGATCATCGTTGATACTTATGGCGGTAAGGGTGCTCACGGTGGTGGCGCTTTCTCCGGTAAAGATCCTTCCAAGGTAGACCGTTCCGCTGCTTATGCCACCCGTCATATTGCCAAAAACCTGGTAGCTGCCGGTGTGTGCGATGAAGTCCTGGTACAGGTGTCTTACGCCATCGGTGTGGCCAAGCCTTGCGGTATTTATGTGAATACCAATGGTACTTCCAAAGTGAAGCTGAATGATGGTGAAATTGCTAAGAAGATCGAAGAAATCTTTGACCTGCGTCCTTATGCTATCGAACAAAGACTGAAACTGCGCAATCCTATCTATAGCGAAACTGCCGCTTATGGCCACATGGGCCGCGAACCTAAGGTGGTTACCAAAGTGTTCAACAAAGGCAAGAAGCACGAGAAGAGCGTGGAAGTAGAGCTGTTCACCTGGGAGAAGCTGGACTACGTAGACAAAGTAAAAGCCGCTTTCGGTTTATAATCGTCCCGGAAGTATATATAATTACAAACTGGCCGTTTCAACTTTTGAGACGGCTTTTTTGTTTAAAGCCTTGTACCTTTTTATTCATTTGTGCTTCATCTTACCACGTTTTATGAATGTGGAAAAGTTTTTCATTTTTTTTCTAAAGATTTCAAAAAAAGTTACATATTACTGTTAAAATTATAGTATATTTAATAGTAATATTATTGATTGGCCTGCGTTTCAGGACTGGTAAGTGCATTACAGGTTCGGTCTATTTCTCAGGAAGGGCATCGTAACATTTATTGCCTCCACAAAATCCGTTATAACTTATATAGCCCTTTTGGGGTCATATAATATTTCGCGGAGGACGTCCGTTTAGATGCTGTTTTATGTCCGGAATTTCTGGATATTCGCAGCCATAAATTAAGATGGACCGTTAAAATTGTTTCCGGAGACAATTGTATACAGTGCATTATTTCTTGAATGACCGAATCCATATCACTTGAATCAATTGCAGTTACTTAGCGTAATTGTGAGCTTTTTATTGAAACCATATAATATCTGAAAAACCATGAGGCACAACATTACCGCACGATTGTCTATGTTCACATTCGTATCCGTTGCACTGGCTTTAGTTATCACAACAGAAAGTTGCAATAAGGATCAAATAAGCCAGCTAGTACCAGAAAATAATCCAACCGAAACTGCAGCAAAGCCCCCTGTTGGCGCGAAGCAGTATACGCTCGTTCCTGATAAGGACGGCAGGCTGGTGGTAGACGGCAGCATTTATAAAGCAGGGGAAATCCTGAATCTGAAAGGAACATTTTCTGCAGTTGTTTTTAATAACCTGAAAGGCGCCTCCGGCAGTCCTATCATAGTTAAAAATGCCAGCGGTACCGTAGTTAAAATTGGCAATCCATCCTGGAGCGGTGGCTCCTGGGCAACTGCTATCAGTTTTGTAAACTGTCACTATGTTAAAGCAGGCGGTGAAAAATCCAAATCCGAATTTGTAATTGAAGGAAGCACCCAGGCAGGAAGGGAAGCATATTTCGACTTTACCCTCAGCCAGCACACCGATAATTTTGAGATCGCCAATGTTACCATACATAACGGTGGAACAGGTATCTGGGCTAAAACAGATCCAATAAAAGGTGATCTGACCACCCAGTATCCTAACTCCTATATGGACAACCTGCTGATCCATGATGTGGCTATCAGTGGTACCAACAATGAAGCATTTTATATTGGTCATACTGCCCTTTACTGGAACCTGACAGCCAATGCGCCTTACTACGGCGATCCTTCAGGGTTTGTAAGTGGCCAGCAGTATGTACAGCCTATTAAATGGCGCAATGTAAAGATCTATAACAACAGTGTGGCAAATGGAGGCGCAGACGGTATACAGACAGCTGCTATCGACAAACTGGAGATCTATGGCAACACCGTTACCAGCTGGGGCGGTCAGCATAACTCGGGCCATAACGGAGGTATCCTCATCGGAGGACGTACTACCAACACGAATGTGCACGATAACTATGTACACGATGGCTGGGGTGAGCTGATCCAGTTCTACGGATCCGGTGAAAATGGCGCTACCCACATCATTCATAACAACCTGTTAAGAGATAACCAGGGAGATGGGGTAAGCCTGAGAGGAACTGATAAGGCAGTGGTGCAGATCACCAATAATACTATTGCCAGAACAGGAGGCGTATCCCTCCGTATCAACGGTTATTTTGGTATGACCGCAGCGCAGATCGTGAAAGACAATGCTTTTATTCAACCAAGGGTAAGCGGCGGCACTATTGCTCTTAATGCTTACATCTATACGGAAAACGGAGCTTCTGTTACAGAAGGAACCGGTGCGGAAGCCAATTCCAAATTCGCAACTGTGGCGGATGCAGGTGTAGATACCAATAATTTCTACCAGCCTAAATCCGGTTCAGCCCTGCTGACCACCGGTTACAGAACCAACTGATATATTGTCACCAGATAATGAAACAGCCGCCCGGTTAACCGGAGCGGCTGTTTTCTTTTACCGGGCATTAGTTTTTCCCTTCAAGATACTTCCACATCAGTTCATTTACTTCCTGTGGCTGCTCATAGTGAGGCATGTGCCCGGCGCTGTCTACTTCATGTACTTCTAAAGTTGGGTATAAAGCGGTATAAGAACTTAATTTCTCTTTTGGGAAGAAGGGGTCCTGCTTCCCGTAAATAAGGAATATTTTCCGGGGCGGAATTTTTTCCAGCAGATAAAGCTGGCTTTGATTCAGCATATTCGTCCAGGAGGAATAGGTAATGCGCTTATACCCCCTGAAATTCATAAAGTATTTCAATCTCGTTGCATAGCTGTTGAACAATGGCTGGTTCACAAACTCTTTTCTTTGTTTTTCCACTGAGCGGGGATACCAATAGCCACTCATCAGGAGGTCTCTTATCACCGGGAATTTCAGCAGTTTACTTGGATGAAGATCGCCGCTGGCCGCTGGCCCCAGCAGTATGATCTGCTTCACGCGATCAGAGTGCCCCGCTGCATAGTCCAACCCGATGGGTGCTCCCATCGACATCGCAATCATATCAAACGGCTGCCGGAGCTTTAATGTGTCGAGCAGCGCCACCAGTTGCTCCCGGTACAGCCGGAGATCATACACTGTTTCGGGTTTGTCGGAATATCCCCGGCCATAAAGATCATAAGACAATACCCTGTACCCTTTGGAGAGGAGATAAGGAATATTGTTTTTCCACACTTCCATACCGGTGCAGCCGCCTCCATGTATCAATACCAGTAGCCTCGCGGTATCGGGGCCGGACAAGCTGTAATGAACGGTTCCCTGTTGCAGCCGTATAAAGGAGCCCGGCGCCGCCCTGCGGGTGATATCATTAAGGGAAGCGGTTTCCTGTTGCTGTTTAATGAAGAAGAAAATCCCCGTCAGCAGCAATGTTGTACCCCCCGTTAGTATTAAGATCCATTTCCTGCGCCCCGCCATGCCTGTTTATCTTTTGAACTGCAATAGCCACTCGTAAATATTCATCCCGTCTTCCCGGTAGGAGGGGTTGTAATATTGTTCCCAGCAGCAGTGTTTGTGATCCCCGATGCTTAGCTTTGTAAGTCCCGGTTTGTACTTGTTTGTACTATCGGCGTAAAGTTTACAGTTGCCCAGGAAAACCGGCTCGTCACTTCCTCCAAAATACCACACATGAATATTGTTCTGGGCAGTTACCTGGAAGCTTTTCAGATTCTCGGCATCAATAGTGGCGGGCGACATATTCACTGCGGCAGCCACCCGCTTTGCCGTTCTTTTATCAGTTACGGCCATGGCTACAGACCATCCGCCGGCGCTATATCCGGTGATATAAATACGGGAAGAGTCGATCGGATATCTTTTCAATACATCTGTAATAACGGCGTCCAGGTGCTCAGGGCCGAGCGACCAGCTGGTAGCCAGTGGCGCCATTACAATGAACTCATATTTTTTACCGTCCAGTTTATTCACGGCATCAATATTCTTCCCTTCATGCATCTGCCTGGCCACACCCTGCCTGAAGATTTTAGTAACATCAGTACCGGCAATGCTTCTGCCGTGAAGGCAAATAAGCAGCGGATATCTTTTCCCACTTTTCGGATTGTCCGGCAGCTTTAGCAAGGCCGGTATATGATGCCAGGGTGTGATCTGCACCTCAATCTGTTTGAATGGTTTTAAGTCCTGTGCAGATACTAACAACGTCTGCAGCGTAAGTGCGATAATAAGAAATACTCTCATTCTTGATTTTATTTTCAGTGATCCGTATTGCCGGATACCATGTTCACTAACCCGATATTATAAATGCAGCAATACTTCTTCCATAGTAGTCCCGATAATGGCTTCCAGTACTAGCTTCGACTGCTTTACATCTCTTTCCAGGTTCACCTTGCGCACCATTTCCGCGTTGTAGATGCGGTATGCTTCATTCAAACCTTCTACAGCGGTATTCTGGTCTCCTTTGGAGAATTTCTGTTCGGTTTGTTTGTAATGGTTGTAGGCGTCTTCCAGTAAAGGGAGCTGCAGCTCATACAATTGTTTGTTGGTGGCATAGTCTTCGTAAGCGCGGAGTACAGCGGATTTCAACGCCAGTTTTTCGCTTTCTTTCTGTTGTTCGAAAACTTTCCCATTGGCTTTTGCAATTTTCACTTCATTAGGAATGCTAACCAGGTGGCCAAGCGGTACATTGATACCAAAGTTATACCTCGGATACAAAGTATTGTTGGTGGTGGTGCCGCCTCCTTTGATCGTGAATTCGTTCAGGTTACCAGAGGCAACAATCATATCCAGCCAGCCGGCTTTAGCCCTGTTTTCATCGTATTTGGTGATCTGTTTTTTTATGTCCAGTGCTTTGATCTGTGGATTTTCCATGGCAAGCTCCACCAGTCTTGTTTTTAACCTGGCCACTGTTGGCTGGTCGGCCGGCAGGCGCAGCACAATGCTGGTATCGGCTCTTTGTGCCTTTGCCATTGTACCTGTTAATGCTACTAATAAAAAGAATAGTACTCGTTTCATGTTGTGATATTTGGAGATGATAATAAATATTTTAGTTTTATAGAGATGCCATTGAGCGCATAGTAAAGCAGGGCTGATTCAATGAGGCCTGACGACTCCTGGGCGTAAATACTTACCACCAGTGCAAACATTACGCAAAGGATCACCAGTGTAAACTGTCTTTCCATTTCTGTTCTGCTGGCGAAATAATTGCTCACCATGTATTGCATTACCAGGTAAATATTTACTATGATGAGTAATAAGCCTACCCATCCCTGTTCAAGTGCGGTACGCAGGTAACCGCTGTCGGGAGGGAACCCGTCCAGTTCACTGCCCGAACCTGGCTCACAGCTGAGAAACCCGCCGCCAATGGGATGACTGTAGATATAAGGTTGTATACGGTGCCGGTTCACATCCCTTACGTTAAGGGAAGCGTCTTCCGAACCGGAGAAGGCCGTTCTCATCCTGATCACAGTAGAATTGCCGTGAAACGGGCCAAACATCAGCACAAGGAAAGCAAACACGAATACCACTGCACCTATCACCGTATTCCTGTTACGAAGGTTTACGAACAGCATCATGATAAGCCCCATCGGTACCATGATATAAGCCGTGCGGGTGCCTGAAAAACCCAATGCCATGAACTGGAGCACCAGTGATATCAGCAGGAATATTTTCTTTGGCATCGTGATCATCCTGCCCGAGCTGGTGAGCAATACAATATTGATAATACAGCCGCAGGCCATGATCACACCAAATACAGCGGGATCAGATACAAATGAAAAAATGCGTATGCCGGTGAGAATAATAACCGTTTTGAATTTCTCAGGATACTTCGCGATATACGCCTTCTCAAAAGGCATTAATCCAAACCACTGCTGTATGCATGCATAAAATGCCGCGATGGTAAGTATGATGATCCAGAACTTCAGGAACAGTTTCAGGTCGTTCATGTTGCGGATCATTTTCATGACCAGGTACATAAAGATCATATTCCGCACAAATACCCTGGCAAAGGTGGTCCATCCATGCCTGTCGTACACAAATGCCGGGTTAAAGAACTGCAGCAGTACATAGCCCCCATAAATGTAAAAGGTGATCAGCACCGGGTCCCGGAGGAAGTCCACTTTTTTAATACTGTCGTCACCGGTCTTCAACAGACTGCCTAGCAGCGTAATCAGCAGGATGGCGTCTATGAGTACTCCCACGGGTATTTCGGTACCAGACATCCGTTCCAGTAAGCGTACGGTCAGTGCAACGGTACAGGAAATAAAATAGCCGGCACGGTAATTCAGCAGGGAAACAGCTGCCACGGTGCTTCCTATCACCAGCCCTATGAGCAATGCAACGTATTTTATCTCCTGGGCACTGATATAGGCAATTGCCGGGATCAGTACTATCCAGCCGATGATAATAAATATGTTGAAAATATTTTTTTTAGCGATTTCCACTTAAGCCAATTTATAAGAATACTATTTTAACAGCCATAGCGATAATTGTAAGCGCTATAAAGATGAGAATCAGCACCTGGTGAAGATGTTGGTCTATCGGCTTCTTTTTTGGTTGCATTTTCATATAAAACTGTGCGTCATTATGTTTTTATTTAAACGGCCAATGCTGAACCTACCCCTGAACAGGAAACTGCATCCAACCTTAACCAGTATGCGGTAGGCGATGATGGAAAGCAGGATCGCCGATGGTATGCAGATCAGCAGCAGGGTGATACCGTTGGTGATGCCAACATACAGCAGTATAGCCCGAAGCCCTGCAAATATGGTAACATGCAGCAGGTAGATATTCAAAGAATAATGACCAATTACATTCAGGAACTGCAGCCTTCGCAGCTTTGCCAGCCAGGATGCAAGCATGATCACGAACAAACATCCGTTAAGTGCAATGAGCATTAATATATACAGGTTCATTTGCTGGTGATACAGGTAATACCATTGCAGTAAACAAAAAACCGGCGTGAACAAAAGCAGGTACGCCGGGTTCGACAACATCTCCTGTACCTCGCCCTGGAAAAAGTATACGGCCACAATATCCCCGATAGCAAAGTAGATATAATGTAATGCGATATCGTAAAGTGCACTGCTGCTTTGCACATAGGGAGCTACGCCGAGTAACGCCAGTCCTAAAAATAATTGCCAGCCCTTCCTTCCTTTGATCAGCAGAGAGGTGAACAGGTACAGCATAGTAACATTAAATAATGCAAACAGGTACCAAAGCTGATCCAGTGTTCTGGGCTGGAGAATAATATTCAGGAAATCCGTCTTTGACCTTTCTGCATTAGCGTATTCCGGGAATAGGATCTGTAAGCTGATCTGTATTACCGCCCATAGTAAGTAAGGATACAGCAAGGTGTTCACCTTCGATATTCCAAAATTCAATGCGCCACGCTTCGCAACACTTCTCCCGAAAAACAAACCTGACAACAGGAAAAACAAGGGCATCCTGAAACTGTAAAGCATATCGTTTGTGTCCAACACTCCTTTGGGCAAAGTCACGCCGCGTGCAACCAGGCCGTACGCCAGATGCCGGTAAACCACAAGTATAATGGCTATTCCCTTGGCATAGTCGATCCAGGCATAACGAGATTCGCTTTTTTCAGGGCGCAAACTAAATATGTCTTTAAAGATCAGTTGATACATGTTTAAAAATCAAAGCTCAATAAAATCTTCTTTTACATTATTCAAAACAACTCCCAGGAACTTATCACCGAGCGACTCAAGGAATTCGGAAGACTCCCTGTCGATCTGTTTCATTTTCAGATTGGATGAGAAGATCGCTACCACACCTTCTGCGTAAGCAGCAAGCTCGCGGCTGTCGGTGAAATCATTCAGCGGCGCACCTTCCATCAGTATATAATCATAATGCTTTTTCAGTTCGGGCAGGTAATTTAGCAAGTGGTTGGGAGGCAGGATCTCCGACGGCGTATAGTCGCCACCTTTACAACCAATGATCTCAATACCCGGAGTTTCGTAAGTAGTGGTAATTGCTTTTACTTTTTCAATAGTGAACTCAGAAGGTGGTACGGAGAAATATTCCAGCGTTGGTTTTGCCTCCATTTGCACGCTCACATCATTATTGCAGAAGTTGGTGTCAATCACCAGTACTTTTTTATTGCTTAAACTAAGACTGTACGCAACAGCCTGCAGCAGCGTGGTTTTACCCTGTTGAGGCTCTGTACTGGTAAAGAGAAAGATCTTTTTACCGCTGCTTTCCAGCTCATACCTGAGTTTGCGCAACAGTTCACGGAAAACATTTTGTCTTTTTAACCACTGCGCTTCATCTGTTTTACGTTGTAATATTTCCAGCAGTTTATAGCGCTGAAGATTGGTGTGATTGATAGTGGCAATCAGCTTCAGGTTAGAGGTGCGGTTAAATACGGAAGGCGACTTCAGCGAGTTGTCCATAAATTCCCTGAAGAGGATCCCTATACAGGAGATCATAAATACCGCCATGCCTGCCATGCCCATAATCACCAACCGCTTGGACGATTCAGGAGTAAAAGCCGGCTGTCCTTTCAATGTCTGGCGGAAGTTATCCTGTGGTACATTCCGGTTATCCAGTGCAGAGCCCAGTTTTTCTTTCAGCTTGTTATACTCATCCTGTGCCAGTTCTACTTCCTGTTGCAGTGAAGTAACAGTGGCTTCTTTATTGGCATAAGAACCAACAGAAGAGCGGAGGTTGCGGATCTTTCCTTCCAGGGTGCTGATATTGAGCTTTGATGCGCTTAACTGCGCTTCCAGTGCATCCCTGCTTTGGATCAGCTCTTCACGGGTACTTACTTTGCCGGTGGTGCCGGAAGCATCCAGCAGTACTTTCTGCAGCCTGGCGCGCTGGGTCTTTATCTTTTCTGCCAGGGCATTATCAGAGGAACCTGAATTCACATACTGATCGTTCAGCTCATTGATCTGTTTTCTCAACGCAACAATTTCTCCATTGGAATTGGAATATGCAGGCTTGCCGCTAGAAGCCTGTGCCAGTTGAGCATTTATATTATTGAGAGATGCCTGCAGGTTGTTGTAATTGGCCCTTTCGTCAGATACAGATTTCTCAAACTGTTTGATCAGGTCCCATTCGTTGCCGCTGGCAGTTTCTACGTTTAATACGCCTTGTTGTGTTTTATAACCCCTGAGTGCTTCTACTTTCTGATCCAGTTCTGCTTTCTTCTGGTTTACCAGCGCTTCAAATGTTTCCACGTTTTCAACGGAACGTTCTGAGCGTGAGCTGCGGTAAAAGCGGATAAATTCTTTATAGAGGGTATTAACTGTGTAGGCAGACAGCTCGGGATTATCGGAGTAGCAGATTATATTGATATAGTCTGTACGGGAAAGACGTGTTGCATACAACATTTTGCGGATAGACTCAAAGTCGTACCGGTACACTTTCATGAACTCCAGTATTTTTCTTTCACCTGGCACGGAAGAGGAGAGTATCTGCAGGGAGTCAATCTTCTGGCGGCAAACGCGCACCACTTCTTCCTTATCGGCACTGGTATAGTGAGGATCTTTCAGATCTTTTTCTGAAAGATGCCTGAATGGTTTATTGCTGGTAAGATCGTGCACTATCAGATCGCAGGCGAGGAGCCCTATCACCAGCGGGGAATTCATGGTTTCAATAACGTTATCAAATTTAACGTCTGCTTCAAAAAGGTTAACATTTTCGTCACGCAGTTTGATCTGTTCATTGGTAGTGAACCCGGTTGCCATCTGGGCAGTGGAGGCATACAGTTTGGGTTTGCCGATGGTAAAGGCAAATGCTGCTGCAACAGCGGCAATGGTGCTGAAGAGTATCCACCATTTCTTTTTAAGCAATGCCTTTATAAAATACACGATGTCCATATAGAAATTTTCCTTTAAACTTTAATTGATACGCAGAGTGGGATATACATACATTGCAGTATATCTGCCTTGTCCCGGCGTGGTAATTGGTATATCAGAGGAGATGGTAAAAAATGAGATAATGTTTGGCAAGATGCCCTACAATATATCAGGTTTTTGGCGAGGATGAGGTTAATGGAGAGATATCCGGGGAGCAAAGCTATCCTGGTATATCCGGTTATGGCTCAAAGGTAAAAGATTATATTAAAAGACACTTTATTTTTAAGCGAAACATAAAATTTAGTTGGTAACCGCTGAAGTTTTCCGGGTAAAGCGAATATTTTATAAAAAAACCGTTCCGGGAAATATTCCGGAACGGTCTTATTTTTATAATAATCATTCAGTTACAACTCAATTCTGTCTGACGAGCTTGACGCTCTTTGTTTCACCGGTAGAAGAAGTGATTTTCAGGAAATATACGCCAGGCAATGTAACCGAGCGCTGGGTATTGATCCTGATCAGGTTTTTACCCTGTGGAACCTCTTTCCTTGTTTCGCTGTAGAGGCGTTTGCCGCTCAGATCCACGATTTCAATGAGCATTACAGGTGCTGTTTTCTGCAGTGTCATATCTATCGCCAGGTTATCAACGTAAGGATTAGGATAAACGTTCACCTGCATGCTGCCTTTCAGGGCATTGGTGGTTACTATATTGTTACCTATTCCCATTACCTGGGTATTGTTGTTGAGGTTCTGGATATTGCTGGTAGCCACTATTTCCATCGCGTTAAGATAACCAACCTGTCCGCCCGGAGGAATACTGAGCGTAAAGGCAATTTCACCGTTGGCATCAGCAGTAAGATTGGTAAAGTCTGCTGTGTTGCTGGTATTGTTCTGTGCGCTCAGGGTTTTACTTACACCGTTGATGGTGAATTGGGTGCTGCCGTTATCTGGTTGTGGCGCCCACCATTTACTGTTCGACAGGAACTTAACGGTATAAGTGGTATTGGCGCTCAATCCTGTAAGGTGACCGTGCATTACAGGTGCGCCGGTAAAGAAGCCTGGCAATGAGCCAAAGTAAAGGTATTCTGCCAGTACCACATCCGGGTAAATACCGCTGTTGTTACCGGTAGTAGCGCCTTCTACGCCTGCTGCCCACCATGTTTCATCGAACCTTAATCCAACGGTAGTGGTTTGGCCTTGGTCGTTTTTCAGGTTAGACGTTGCCCCGGTGATATTATTCCATGGCGCCGGCGCGGTATTGTTGAGTTTGAAGTTCAGGAACAGTTTGTAGCTGCCGCTGGTATTAGGCGGAGGCGTAACTGTAATATTGAACGTGGTAGTGTCTGCAGCACCGTAGGTATCTTTTGCAATAACTTTTACATTATTGTAAGTGCCTGCATCGCTGATGGTTGGCGCTACGGAAAGTGATACGTTGCCACCTGATTGTACCAGGGTAACAAATGAAGGCAGGTTGACGGTACTGTACGTAATCGGGTTGTTGTCCTGGTCTGTTGCCGTCACAGGGATATTCAGGCTATAACCTGCCTCCAGGCTCTGGTTTGCAATATCTGCTATTACCGGTGCGTGATTGACTGTTGGTGCTGTGGAAGTACCCGCCACTACCTCAATGGCATTCAGGTAACCTACCTGTCCGCCTGCAGGAACACTCAGCGTAAATATGATCTCACCGTTTGCATTAGGGCTGAGGTTAGCGAAGCTCACTACGCTCTGTGAATTGTTTTGTACATACAGGGTCTGGCTTACTCCATTGATGGTGAACTGGGTGCTGCCATTGTCTGGCTGCGGCGCCCACCATTTACTGCTGGAGAAGAACTTAACGGTAAATTTCTTACCGGCTTCCAGTCCTGTTATATGACCGGTCATGCTCGGTGCTCCGGAGAAGAAGCCAGGCAGTGAACCGAAGTAAAGGAAATCGTTGATCACAGCATCAGGGTACACGCCGCTGTTGTTGCCGGTAATGGCGCCTTCGCCATTGGTGGCCCACCAGGTTTCATCAAATACCAGGCTGGACGAAGTTGTTTGTCCCTGGTCATTTTTCAGGTTGTTGGTCACTCTTCCGGTTACGTTATTCCATGGCGCTGGTGCGGTAGAATTCTGTTTGATACTGATAAGCAGTTTATAACCGCTTGTATCCCCACCTGCGGGTGCATTTACTGTGAGATTAAATACCGCTGTATCGCTGTTACCATGCGTATCTGTGCCAATTACACCGATATTGTTGAACTGGCCTGCATTGTTGGTAGCAGGAGACACCAGGAGGTAAGGCGTACCTGGCGACTGTACCACAGAAACAAAAGCAGGAAGGTTATAACCGGTATAAGTGATCGCATCATTTTCAGGATCTGTTGCTGAAAGTTGTACATGCAGGGTATCTCCGGCTGTTAATGTTTTATTCGGAATAGCCGCAATTACCGGTGGCTGATTTACTACAACAGTAGTATCGCCTGCACCGCCTGCATTTATTTCCATCGCATTCAGGTAACCTACCTGGCCACCCGCCGGTATGCTGAGCGTAAATTTAATTTCGCCGTTAGCGTCTGCAGTCAGGTTTTCAAATACCGCTGCATTGGTAGTGTTATTCTGAACGTTCAGGGTTTTGCTTACACCATTAATAGTGTATTGCGTGCTGCCGTTATCCGGCTGTGGCGCCCACCATTTACTGCTGGAGAAGAACTTGATAGAATAAGTTCTGTTGGTTTCCAGCCCGGTGATATGTCCATGCATAGACGGAGCTCCTGTAAAGAATCCGGGCAGCGAGCCAAAGTAAAGGTACTGGCTCATTACCACATCAGGGTATATACCACTGTTGTTGCCGGTGGTAGCGCCTTCTGTTCCGCCTGCCCACCATGTTTCGTCGAACGACAGGCCAACACTGGTTGTTTGGCCGTTATCATCTTTCAGGTTCGTGGTAGCACCGGTGATATTATTCCATGGTGCAGGCGCAAGGGCATTCAGTGTAAAGTTAAGGAGCAGCTTGTAGTTCGGTGTTGGTTTATCCACCACGGTCAATACAAAGCTCCGTACATCAATACCACCCTGGTTATCTGTTGCCTGTAACTTAACGGTATAGGTGCCGGAAGCGCCATATCCCGGTTGCAGGTTGATTACACAGGTATCATTATTACTGGTTATTGAAGCAAAAGAAGGAATCTGAAGCGCTGTCCAGGTGAAGGTATTCGCAGGGTTCTGATCATGCAGTGATACCTTTACGGTTTTCTGCGTTCCTTCATCTACACTCCATCCTGCAACAGAATCTATTACCGGTGGATAGTTATCGTTCACTATGAGGTTAAATAATGCCGTATCCTTACCACCATTGGCATCTGTGGCAATTACCCCAACACCATTATAAGTGCCCTGCTGCGCAACAGTTGGCGCCAGATTCAGTGAAGTAACGCCGGCATTTTGCTGCAGGGTGATAAATGCGGGGGCATTGTAAAGACTGAAAGTAATGGCATCATTATCCGGGTCGGTAGCCGTTAACGCTATGCTTTGGGTAGTACCATAGCGGATGGTACGGCTGCTGATGTCAGCTATCACCGGCGGATTGTTCAGTGATTTTGCGATCACTGCTTTTGTGAAGGCAGAGTAACCGCCTTCTCCGTATGCCCTTATTTTATAGTACACTACTGTGTTGGCAACGAGAGAGGAATCAGAGAAGGTTCCCTGTCCGGATGCCACTGGTCCCACACTCTTCAGCACGCTGAAATGCAGGCTGTCTGTGAGGGAGCGTTGTATTTCATAACCTGTTTCAATGGTGCTGTTGTCTGTCCAGGTTAATTTCACCACCTGTGTGGAAAGCGCCTGTGTAGCCAGGTTGGTTGGCACTGCCGGTGGCAATGGTTTAGCCGCTGTAGTAGCATTTGCCACTGTAGTATAAGCGGATTCACCATAGACACCGATAGCTCTTATTTTGTAATAATAGGCAGTAGAGGCGTTCAGCGCAGTATCTGTATAACTTACTGCGTTGGCTGCAGTGGTAGCAACAATGGCATACGTTCCGCCGCTGCTGGTGCTCCTGTAAATTTCGAAGCCGGTTTCATTATTACTTTTATCTGTCCATGTAAGGTTCAGCTTACTGTAATTGTTTACAGCCACAGCCAGGTTGCTAGGCGCTGTTGGCGCTGTTCCGTTAACAACAGATGTATCAATAAAGGCTTCGGCAGGGATCAATGTGCGGGTGGTAATACCTGCAGCGGTGCTGGTCCAGTATACGCCCATGGCGGAGCCGCCGCCGCCCTGGAAGTAAGTAACCGTAATAGGATATACGCCCGCGTTTACGCTTACAGTGCCTGAAGCATAAGCAGCGGCATGCGAACCATCATTGTTTACGGTAGCTGTGGCGCTGCTGCTGTATGCTTTATTGAAGTACAACTTGCTGCCATCGTCTGAATACGTTTCAAACTTGTAGGAACCGGTAACCGGGATACGGATATAACCAGTCCACATCACTGCGAAGTTAGTGGTAACGCCTGCAGGTGCAACGGAAAGGTCCGGCACATAAGCCTTGCCTGTTTGGGCTGGCGTGAGACTGGTAAAGTTGGGCAGGTTACTGTAACTGCCTGTATAGTATTTATAGGAAAGATTTGCCTTTTTGGTTCTTATCGTTACCTGGTTGCTTGGGGTAGACGATTTTCCCGACACATCTTTCGCCTTCACATAGAAATTGTACATGGTACCATCCGTAAGACCTGTTACAGTGGCGGTAAGCACATTACCTACAGACATTTTCAACACATTGTTGGCGTAAATGTCATAACCGGCAATACCTGCATCATCTGTCGCGGCCGACCAGTTCAGTATTACCTGGTTGTTAGTGTAGCTACCGAGGGTCAGCGACGGTGGAGCAGAAGGAGCGGAGCTGTCAGACGAAGTGGTGCCTTTTACTTCTGCAGAAAGAGGTCCGGCAGCATTATCGTTTACAGGCCGTACTTTATAGAAATAGTCCGTATTTGGAATAAGATTATTATCTGTAAATGTAACCACATTGGCATTGTTCCGTCCTACAAGTGTGTATGGGCCTCCAGCCTGGGTGGCGCGGTATATTTCAAAGTATTTCTCGTTGTAAGCCGGGGTGGCGTTTTCTGTCCACGATAACACGATCTGTGTTTTGGTGAAACTGTTCACTGCCAGGCTGCTGATAGGATCCGGGCCATTCACGCCGGTGCTGTTTACAACCCGGAAAGTATCGGAGTAAGTGCCGATGCAATTTCCCTGTGTAGTTACCCGCACTACATAAGCGCCCGGGGTAGAAGTGGTTAAGGTATTGGTAGTACTGAGCACAGTAGAGCTGCCTGCGCGTATCCACTCATAACTGATCAGGCCGGAAGGCACCTGCATGGTAATGCTGGTAGCGCCGTCCGGAGCAGGGAGCACATTACTGGCGAGTACCGGGGATGTAGTAATGGTTTGTTTGGGAGAAGCAGGCTTGTAACTGATCACGAGTGGTGTGGGCGACCATCCGGTCCATCCGTTTGGCAGCTGTCCTCTTACACGGTAACTGCCCGGCGTGGTCACCACGATGGAGTTGGACGTACCGGTAGATATAGTAACACCATCTTTCTGCCATTCATACTGCTGAAATCCCGGGGCTATACCAATGGTAAGCGTCTGACCGGGACAAAAGGTTGCGGAGCCGAATAATGGATAAGGATTAAGCCTGTTGGCCCTTAGCATGAAAGGCGTAAAGTCGGGCTCATTCCATGCGTCTATCCATGTATTGTGCTCATCATTGGGATAAGTAGTGAGCTTAAAGTTACCACCAGCGGCGTTAATGAGGGCCACCACCTGGTTAGTGGTATAAGGTGCGGGGTTGCCATCCAGGCCGCCCTGGAAAAGCCACATCTGCGTGAACTTGTAAGTATCAATATGATTGCCGTAATCAATTGCCATGGCGCTCATAGGCAATGAAGCTGCGGTTAATTGCGGGTAGCGCATGGTAAATTCCCATGTGCCCCATCCGCCACCGGACAAGCCGTTTACGATCAAACGGTCGGGATCTCCTTTTGCACTGGTAACAATAGAATCGATCACCTCTTTCAGGTTATCATAATCGTTGGGGCCCCAATAGCCGCCCTGGCTCTGGGGATAAATGAGGTAGCCGTCGAAAGTCCCGTTATCAACGCGGCTGGCCCATGTTTGTCCGCCCCACAATAACTGGTATTCGTTATCGTAGATAGTTCCTTTTTCACCTACGCCGTGGAAGAACAGGTAAATGGGATACTTTTTCCCGTCGTTTACGCCAGGGGCATAGGTTTTAGGGAATTTCAGGCGAAACGCCATATTCTTATAAATGTAGGATTTATAAGAATCAGTATTATAACTCATCCTGACTGTTCTCACCCATTTGGTGATCTTGTCGTACGGAGGATCCGCAGGAGGATTGGTAGAGTTGTAAGTGATTACGGGATCACTGGGGTTTAATGCTGTTTGAGCTTTTACTGCCGGTAGGCAGCATAATGCTAAAAGCATCAAAAGGAGCATGCGGTGTAAAGTTCGATTCATGGACATATATTATGTATGTTATCCCACAGTTATTCGGTCGCTGCTGCGGGAAAAAAGTATGAACAAGCACTGATCCGGGAAGCCGGAAATACCTGTAATTCAGAGGAGATGGTAAAATTAAATACGCTCAGGATATAGATCCGAAGCTGGCGTGGCTTTATCGAAGGATGAGGTCTTTGGAAAAAACGGCTGCAGGTAAATCATCATTTTATTGATGGCATATTTGTATTCTCAGCCCATTCTGACAATTGGTTTTTACATTTCACCGCTAAATTAAATAACTGGTTGTATATATTAAGATTTTTTTTGCAAACGGCGTTTTTTTGCTGGTAAACGCAAATTTTTATCGGGTGAAATATACCAGTGAGCTGCTATTGAACTGCAATGCTGCGCTGCGCCCTTTCCCAAACGGCGGATTGCCGCTTCCTGAAAAAGCGTATGCAACCGATGTAGACTGCCACGTTCATAAATACAAAATAGAAAGGGATGTAGAAATATTTGGCTTTAATGTGTTTCCTGGCCAGGAGATAACCTGTAAGCGCAGCGGCATAAAAAAGCAGCTGCAACAGGCCGGTGATCATATATATAGCGCCGGCACCCAACAGGATAAGAAGAATATTGGAAACCAGGGCCAGTAAAAGAGACAGAGGTGCCAGCGTCCAGCGCAGCACCCGGTGGGAAATGTATTGCCACGTGATCCTGGGATACCTGAAAGGGTTCAGCAAAGGCAGCAGCCTGCCCATCGACTGGAAACCGCCTGCACTGATCCGCACTTTACGTTTATATTCTTCCTGCAGGGAAGCCGATGAGGTTTCCATAGCATAAGCTGCGGGCTCATACATCACGGTATAGCCTTTCATATTTATCCGGAAAGAGATCATAAAGTCGTCCAGTATGGTATCTTCCTGCTGATGCTCATACAGGCTGGTACGGATAGCTATCAGCTCGCCGGCAGCGCCCATTACGCTGTAAAGTTCCGCATCCCATTTCTTTAGCAGGGATTCATATTTCCAATACATGCCTTCGCCCTGCGCTTCTGCACCGCCTGTGGTAGGCATCACCTTTTTTTCACCGGCCACTGCGCCCACCTTGTCGTCTGCAAAGCGCTGCATGAGCAATGATACGGCCGCCGGGTTCAGCAGGGTATTGGCATCTGACAACACTACAAAAGGAGTGGTTACAAATCCCATCGCGCGGTTTACAGCGGCCATTTTTCCCCTACGCTGCGGATCATATAATAATTTCACCTGCGGATGCTGCGAGATAATTTCATTGGTGTTGTCGGTAGATCCGTCTGTCACAAAAATGAACTGTATTTTCCCGGCAGGATAATCCATGGCCAGGCTGTTTTTTATCTTTTCCCCAATAAAATCTTCTTCATTATAAGCAGCCACAAGAAAGGTGACATCCGGCACGAATGCTGCTGGCTTATCAGCCGGCTTGCCCTGTAGTAGCCGCTTTGCGCGGATAATAAGATAAAGGAGCACACCATATCCTATATAACTATAGCATACAATAAAAACACTTAGCCAGAAGATCACAGACAAAATTGACATAGCGGACGATACTTTTGTGGGGGTACATATATTTTCAATGCAAAAGTATCATAATTTGGATCATACACAATTGAATTTTTGTATTGGATGTTTGTTTATACCTTTTTTTGAGATGTTCATCACCGTTTACAGTAAAAATTCCAACACTTACCCTCCAAATTAAGTCGTTTACCAAAAAAAGTATTTATGATATCCTGAAAATAATACTTTTGCTTCCATGTTCATCGGATTACAACTCCGGCAGGAACATGGAAATGTAAAAACCATATATCTCTCTCATATCCCCTTGCTAAAACCGCAGAAGGTAACTTACCTGACTAATAATTGACCACATCCCATCAAAAGCCTTCGGGAACTTGCATTTTTTTGCATGGCCCACATTAACGGTTTTTAGTAATTGTTTGTAAAGAAGGTATAAATGAAAAAGACAATTTTGATAATAGACGATAGTATGCCGATGCGTTATTTGCTGGAGGCACTTTTAGGAAAAGAATATTCTGTGGTTTCCGCACAGGACGGGCTGGTAGCAATTACCTGGCTGCTGAAAGGGAACAAAGCAGACCTGATCATTACAGACCTGCAGATGCCGAATATTGATGGATGGGAACTACTGGATTACCTGTCGGGCAGCTACCTCTACCAGGATACACCGGTGGTGGTGCTTTCCGGGTTCTATGCTGATAAAGTAAATGATCTTTCAGCAAAATATAACAATGTGAGAGAAGTGCTCCAAAAGCCTTTCGACCCGATGCAATTGTTGGATAAAGTAAATTTTATACTGGAAAAACAATTGAGTGCTGCTGCGGTATAATGTAATTGTCACCTACGAATACACTACTAATTTTTAACCGATGGATACCTTTACCCAAAATTCACTGCAGGTAGAAAGCATCAGAGGAACCGATACCGGTAAAAGCACATTGCTTTACGAGGTTCCGGATGCAGAAAGCATCCTGCTTTTTGTAGGAACACCGCATAAGGGGATGCAGACTGAAAACAATCAATTCAGGTGCATAGTGACGGAGAATGTGACAGATGCGCAGAAAGTGATCAACCAGTTGCAGCACATTTTTAAGAAAGTGCCCGCGGCTATTATTTACCGCTTCGACAGTGCCTATGAATCGGCCCTTTCGGAATGGAGCACTTATTTTAAAACACACCAGTTCCTCTGCTCTATCCCGTTTTTTGTGTATACAGATAAGGGGTTTGATGAAATGAAATCGCTGGTAAGCAAGTATGCCTTTATTGATGATATCATCACACAGGAGGCGTGGCATGTACTGGGGAATAAAATTGCGATAGTGAGTAAAGTAAAACGTATGCGCACTTTCCCGGTATATAAAAGCAGCAGTCTCCGTACACGGTTATACACCCGCAGGTTTTACAGCAATTTCCTGAAGCGCTCCCTTGATGTAGTATTGGCAGGTGGCGGGTTACTTTTGCTGAGCCCTGTAATGCTGGTGATTGCCGCTCTCATCAGGCTCGAATCCAAAGGCCCCGTATTTTATGCCGCCAAACGCGCGGGCAGGAATTACCGGGTCTTTAAATTCTACAAGTTCCGGACCATGGTACCGGACGCCGACAGGCAACTGGACAAAATCAAACACCTGAACCAATACGACGGACAAACAAACGGTCCTGTTTTTATAAAAGTATCCAACGACCCAAGGGTAACCAAACTCGGAAGCTTCCTGCGCAATACCAGCCTGGATGAGATCCCGCAGTTGCTCAATGTACTGAAAGGGGATATGTCGCTGGTAGGGAACCGTCCGCTGCCATTATATGAAGCCACTACGCTTACTACCGACGAATGGGTGGAAAGATTCCTCGCTCCGGCCGGTATTACGGGCTTATGGCAGGTAAGTAAAAGAGGTAAAAAAGATATGTCGGTCAAAGAAAGGATCGACCTGGATATTAATTACGCCCATAAACGCTCGCTGAGGTATGATATGTGGCTGATGGCAAGCACGCCGTTCGCGCTTGTACAAAAAGACAATGTATAATGATAACAATTATAACAGTAATACTGTTTGTTTACCTGGCCGGTTGTGTACTGTACAATCTTTTGTTAGCCATCGCCGGCCGTTTGAGCCGTAAGAAGAAAATTGCATATGAGGAAACGGCTACTTATGCGAAGATTGCCATTCTCATCCCGGCTTATAAGGAAGACAGTATTATTTTATCCACTGTTAACAGTTATAACCGCCTGCATTATCCTTTGCACCAGTTTGAAGTAGTGGTGATTGCGGATTCACTGCAATCACGCACCATGGAAGAGCTGGCTGCTACCGGTGTGAATGTGATACCGGTTAAATTCGATAAAAGTACCAAGGCTAAATCGCTGAATACGGCTTTTGAAAAATTGGGAGATAATTACGACCTGGCACTGATCTGCGATGCGGATAATATGCTGGAGGCAGATTTTCTTTTAAAGATCAATCATGCCTACCAGCAGGGGCATCATGCCATCCAGGGACAAAGGGTAGCCAAGAATCTGAATACGCCTTTTGCCATTCTCGACGCAGCCAATGAGATCATTGCCAATCATCTGTACCGTAAAGGCGCCAACGCGTTGGGCTTATCGTCTTCCGTAATTGGCTCAGGTATGGCCTTTCATTACCCGCTTATCAAACAGGTTCTCCGTGAAATACAAGCTACCGGCGGGTTTGATAAAGTATTGCAATTACTGGTCATATCAAAAGGACATAGTATTTTATACCTGGAAGATGCCTATGTGTATGATGAAAAGATTACGCATGCGGCCGTGTTTGAGAACCAGCGCAAACGCTGGATGTCCAGCCAGCTGGTATATCTGCGCACGTTCTGGGGCAGGGGATGGGCTGCTTTATTTAAAGGCGATGTGAATTATTTTAACCTTGCGGTATGCCAGAACGCATTGCTGCCGCGTATGCTGCTGCTGGCAGCATTAACGGTTTGTACAGCGCTTGGCTTCCTGCTGCAGCGTTTTATGCCGGTGTCTTATTACTGGTGGGTGGCTTTGTTTATACTGAATATACTTAGCCTCTTACTGCCTATCCCAGGGAAGTTCTTTTCAAAATATCTCTTCACCGCTGTGGTTACTTTACCACGCGCTGTTGGCATTATGATATTATTGTTGTTCCGCCTGAAGGGAGCAGATAAAACTTTTATACACACTACTCATACACAAACAGGTATCGATAATCCTTTATTAGATGCAGCCAGAAAGTAATACATATTATCCGCTGGTATCCATTATCACTGTTAATTATAACAATGCAAAGGTAACCGTGGAGCTCATGGCCTCCCTTAACAGGATCAGCTATCCCAATCTGGAAGTGATTGTAGTGGATAACGCATCTGCAGAAAGCCCTGTTGCGGCCATAAAGAACGAATATCCTTCAGCCATCGTTATTGAAAGTAAAGATAACCTGGGCTTTGCCGGAGGAAATAACCTGGGTATTAAAGCCGCCCGCGGCGAATACCTTTTCCTGGTAAATAATGATACAGAGTTTACAGAAGGATTGATAGAAGGCCTGCTGGAAGTATTTGCCAAACATCCCGATGCCGGTGTGGTCAGCCCTAAGTTTCATTACTTTTTTCAGAAAGGAACTATAGAATACGCAGGGTATAAGGCAGTGGACAGGCTTACCGGGAGAAACAGTATGATCGGTTGCCGTGAACAGGATAATGGCCAGTACGACACTATATCGGAAACGCATTATGCACACGGCGGCGCTATGATGGTATCTGCCGGCGCCCTCGCCAAAGTAGGACTGATGCCGGAAGTATATTTCCTTTATTATGAGGAATTCGACTGGTGCGAGCAGTTCAAACGCCAGGGCTATAAAATATACTACCAGTATAAGGCGCTGATCTATCATAAAGAGTCCATGACCACCGGTAAGAACAGCCCCCTGAAAACTTACTACATTACACGTAACAGGATATTATTCATGCGCCGGAACGTAAAGCTGCCCGCCAGGATGTTCTTCATACTGTATTTTATTTTTCTCACTATTCCCAAGAACACGGTTCAGTTTTTACTAAAAAGGGAATCAGTTCATATGAATGCATTCTGGAAGGGAATTTTCTGGAATCTTAAACACCCAAAACCGGATAATTTATGTGTGGCATAGCAGGGTTTATTGATTTTACCCAAAAATCAGACGCAGACATTCTGCGCAGCATGACAGATGTAATGGCGCATCGCGGGCCAAATGACGCCGGCTATGAGGTATACGAACATCCCCGGGCTTCTGTGGGATTGGGTCAGCGCCGTTTATCCATCTTGGATCTCTCCAGGTCAGGTCATCAGCCCATGCACTTTGAGCAATATTCCATTATTTTCAATGGAGAGATATATAATTTCAAGGAGATCCGTACAGAGCTGGAAAAGCTGGGCCACCACTTTCATTCCGGCGCCGATACAGAAGTACTGCTGAAAGGCTATGCGCAATGGAAAGAAAAGATCCTCGATAAATGCATCGGCATGTTTGCCTTCGTAATTTATGACCGCACTGCAGAAGAAGTGACGCTCTTCAGGGATCGTGCCGGTGTTAAACCATTATATTACTACTGGCATAACCGCACCCTGCTTTTTGCATCCGAACTGAAAGGCATTTGTGAGCACCCGGAATTCCGGAAAGAGATCGATGAAAAAAGCCTGTCCCTCTTCCTCCAGTACAGCTATATTCCCGCCCCTTACACTATTTACAGGAACACGCATAAGCTGAAACCCGGCCACCTGCTGAAGCTGTCGCTGAACGATGCTTCGGTAAAGGAAGTGCAGTACTGGAATGTACTGGATGCTTACCGGCAGCCGCTTACCGGTCTGTCTGAATTTGATGTGATCAAGCAAACGGAGCAACTCATGCACAGCGCATACAGTTACCGCATGGTATCCGATGTACCGGTGGGCGTATTCCTGAGCGGTGGGTACGACAGTGCCAGCGTCGCGGCTTTGCTGCAGTCTGATACTTCCAGCCGCATCAAAACCTTTACCATTGGGTATAAAGAGCCTCAGTGGGATGAGTCGAAAGAGGCAAAGAAAATTGCCATGCACCTGGGTACTGAACATTATGAATGGATAGTAGGTCCCTCTGAAGCAAAAGAGGTATTGGAGCACCTGCCGGAAATATACGATGAGCCATTTGCAGATAACTCTACTGTGCCTACCACATTAGTGAGCAGGTTTGCCAGTAAGGAAGTAAAAGTGGTGCTCTCTGCCGACGGGGGAGATGAAGTGTTTGCAGGATATAATAAATTTAACCAGTCGCTCCGCTATACCGGCAGTTTTCCCAAACCCCTGCAACGCACGCTCAGCGCTGCTATGTCGGTAGTGTCGCCGGAAGTGATCCCTTACTTCAACAAGCAATATAATTTCGCTTCTCGTTATGAGAAGATGAAACTGATATGGGCAAGCGGCAAGCCACAGCATGCGCTGAAATATATCAGCCAGTATCTCACGGAAAATGAAGTGAATTATTATACCGCCGTGCCGGCAGATGGTTATAAAACTAACTTCGACATGAACGGGGAACTGGACAATATGAATGATCCGCTGAACCGCTTACTGGCAGTAGATTATAAAACTTTCCTGGTTGATAATAACCTGGTAAAGGTAGACCGGGCCACCATGTCCGTTAGTATTGAAGGCCGGGAACCCATGCTGGATCACCGTTTGGTGGAATTCCTGGCAAAGGTGCCTGCAGGGCTTAAAATAAAAGACGGTATCAATAAATACATCCTGAAAACAATTGTACATAAATATATTCCAAAGTCTTTGATGGAACGTCCCAAAAGGCCCTTCATCGCCCCATTACAGGAATGGTTCAGGGATGAGCTGAAAGAGCAGATGCAATATTATCTCTCCGGTGAGCGCCTGGCAAAATCAGGGCTTTTCAATGTGCCGCATGTAGAAGGGTTACTGAATAATTATTTATCAGGCGGTAAAGTGAGCCATCAGAAATTATGGAATATGCTGGTTTTCCAGTTATGGTACAGTCGCTGGATAGAAAAACTATAGTATGGGAAAGATGAATGGCAAAACACGGGTACTTGAAACCATCCGCCAGGGTAAGATCGGCGGGGGAGAAAGTCATGTGCTTGACCTGGTGGCATCGCTGGATAAAACAGTATTTGATCCCATTGTGCTTTCCTTTACAGAAGGCCCTATGATAACGGCTTTGCAGAAAATGAATATTCCCGCATTTGTTATCGAAAGCGAGAAAGCGTTTGATATCAGTGTATGGAAGAAGGTGAAGAAATTTATGGAAGATCAGCGGATAGATATCGTGCATGTGCATGGTACCCGCGCCAATACAAATGTGTTGTGGGCTGCACGCAGACTGGGATTACCGGTGGTGTACACCATTCATGGCTGGTCTTTTCACGATGGATTGCACCCGCTGGCCAAACGTTTACGTATTGCCGCGGAGAAGTTTATCACGCGTAAAACACAGGTGAATATTTGCGTGTCTGAATCCAACCGGCAAACCGGTATCAAAGCCTTAAAAGGGTTTTCCGGTATCGTGGTGAGGAATGGGATCAACCTGCAGAAGTTTAATTCTGATGCACAATATCCCGATCTGCGTGCGGAATATGGTATACCCGAAAGTAAACTGCTGGTTTGTTTTATTGCACGCATGACTTACCAGAAAGATCCGGTGGGGATGATCAGGGGTTTTGCCGCGGCACTGCAACAGGCGCCACAGCTACATTTGCTGATGATAGGGGATGGAGAGCTGATGAATGATGTGGTAAGCGCAGCAACAGCCGCAGGTATCGGAAAACAGGTAACCTTTGCCGGCTTCCGCCAGGATATACCGGCAGTGCTGCATGCGGCCGACATCTATTGCCTACCCTCCCTGTGGGAAGGCTTTCCGATTGGCGTACTTGAAGCGATGGCTATGGGGAAAACCGTTATTGCCAGTGATGTAGATGGTACAAAAGAAGCAGTGCAGGATGGAGAGAGCGGAATACTGGTGCCGTCCGGCAACCCTGCGGCATTGGCTGCGGCCATGGTGAGGGTAGCGCGTGATGGCGCACTGAGAGCCAGGTTACAGAGTAATGCGAAAGCAGCCATCGCAGCTAACTTTAACGTGGCAGGCATGACAGAAAAAATTGCAGCTGTATATCAACAGCTTTGTAAATAATAACATTTTATCAATTGCAATATGACAAAAACCGTGATCACCTACGAATATGACCGGATTACCGATATAAAACGACTGAATTTTATAACGGATAGTTTGAAAAGCAACATTCCCGACGGAGGCCGTGTGTTGGATGTAGGATGTGGTAATGGCGTTATCAGCCGGCATCTCGGGCAGTTTGGCTATGAAGTGCTGGGGATAGATATCAGTGAAAAAACAATTGCAGTAGCACAGCAGCGCAATACTTACCCCAATGTGAAATTTGCAGCCATCAGCGCGGAAGCGCTTACTGCCCAGGGGGAAACGTATGATGCAGTGATATGCAGCGAGGTACTGGAACATCTTGATCAGCCGCAGTTGCTGCTGAACACCATTCATGCATCGCTGAAGGATAATGGCTTGCTGGTGGTAACTGTTCCCAACGGGAATGGCCCCAGGGAATTGTGTGTAACAAGACCCATGCTTAAAGCGCGCAATAACCCTGCTTTATGGAAAAGCATCAATAAGGTAAAAAGCGCACTTGGATTTAAAGGCACTACGGCTCAATCACAGGCCGATAACCTGGATCATGTGCAGTTCTTCACCCGGAAAGACCTCCTGAAACTGGCGGAGGCGAGTGATTTTAAGATCGTGAGATTTGCGAAGACTAATTTCGTGGAAGATGTATTTCCTTTTTCCCTGCTTACAAAGCGGCTTAAATTCCTGCAAACGCTCGATTGCCAGGTAGCAGAAATATTGCCTTACAATTTTACCGGTGGCTTTAACACCTTATGGAGAAAAAGCGCCGGTTGATTTTTGAATGTTGGTACAAAAAGAGAAGGGCTGGTCAGCAATGATCAGCCTTATCTTTTTATCCCTTGTCCGCCGCTGCATCTATGCGGTCCAGCAGCTCAGGCGTTTTACTCATATCGAATTTGCGGGCCAGTAGTTTACCTGATTGCAGTATACCAGGCAGATCGCTCATGGTAAATGTTTTGGGATGCGCATGCCCTTCGGACCAGTCGATATAACGCTGGTAGTTATTTTGCACCGTGCTTTTAAACGGCCCGTTCATGATCACCGTCTGGAAAATAAATTCATCTCCTCCCCAGGTATATTTATAAAAGCGCTCCAGCTCCGGGTGATCTTTTATAAAATGGAAGCACCATACGGCGCATTCCTGCGTAAGGCTCCACCAGAGAGATCCTCCATGGACCTCCATATTCAGTGGATGTTTTCTTTTCGGAAGCAGTTTATTGATCCATGCAGTGATCCGGTATTTCCCCGGCAGCCGGAGATCTTCAAAATGATAGGAGGTAATTTTGGGCATCATCTGTTGCAGCGCACGGGCAGGAAGCAGGTCCAGGAACTGTTGCCCCGCGCGGGCGTTGAAAAAATCATGAAACACATTCATCGTTGTAAGCGGGTAATCCTGCGCACTGATAAGATGGATAAAACCGTACTGGTTACCGGAATTTTCAATGAACTCAATGCCGTTCAGTGCGGCCTGTATGGTACCATATCCCGCCCAGGTAACGTTTACACGTTTCTCTATAAAATATACCTGTGGTAAATTCATCGCTGCCTGCCATTCGTTGATATCAGATTTGGCATCAAGATGTATATAACAATCAATGAGCGGATGCTGCAGCCTGTTCAGCAGCCGGCACAGTTGCGCCGGATTTTTATGACTCAGTATAATAAAAGCAAGTTTCATAAACTGAAAATTATTTATACTGTAAACGGAACAGTTTAATCTTTGATAACAACATTTTACATTCAAGCCAGCCGTAATAAACAATGCTCCTCAGGTTTACATCAGGAAGGTAACGGCGAAGGAAAAAATATCCGAATACCACTGCAAACAAAAGGTTCAGGCTGGAGGCAATGGCCACCGAGCGTATATCTGCAAAGAGTAATACCAGCGCAATATCCAGCACAATATTCAGTATCAGCTTAATAAGATTTTTATAGAAATTGATCAACGGCTTGTTGATCATATCCAATGTAACGCCAATAAACCGGTCGATAGGATAAAGGATGGCGGAAAAGAGGAATATCCTCACAATATCGGTGGCCGGCAGGTAGGCTTTGGCTGCCAGCAAAAGGATCAGCGGCTTTGTGAATAAAAGCAGCCCTACAACAAACGGAAGAATAAGAATGGTAACCGTGCCAGTGTACCTGCAAAAAGCCCGGGATACCTCTTTCCAGTCGCCCCTGTTGGCGGCTGCCGAAATAGTGGGCTGTGAAGTGGCTACAAAGCTGCGCAATATAATTTCGATCACTTCCATAAATTTCTGGGGTATACTGTATACCGCTACCGCGGTAGGGCTCAGCATTGTTCTCAGTACCAGGTTGTCGGAATAATTCAGCAGGGCGGAAGAAAACATGCTGCCAACAATCAGTTTTCCGTAATGAAATAATTCGATGGCCTGTGCTTTTGTCCGTGCAGCCATGGTGGTTAAGGCAGTCCAGCGGAATATCATGCAGTAGATACTGGTGATCAGCAGGGATAATGAATAAGTATACAACACATTATGAAGCGTTACCTGTCTCATAAAAAACAAGATACCCAGTAACACCAGGAATGAGCCGTTCTGCAGCATCCGGATCTGCACAATTTTATCGAATCGGTGCGCTGCCTGTAATACCCATGTGGCAAAGTTAAAGGGCAGCGAAAGTAAAGTCATAATGCCCAGCCAGCCCAGGAAGAAATGCCAGGTAGGACTGAAGTAACGATAGCCAATGGCATATACCAGGAAGGAAAATAAAATAAAGGATAAGGTAAGCAGCAGGGAAATGTACCAGGCGGCTCCTGTTACCTGCCTGCTGATGGCAATATCCGTGCCGGCGCTGAATTTTATAATGCCTGATTGCAGCATGGCAGTACGTATCTGGTCAAGGATATTGTAGGTGGCCAGGAATAATACCCATTCTCCAAAAGCGCTCAGGGAAAGCATCCTTACCAGCAACGCAAAGGAAAGTACATTGAAAAAAGCCATTATAACATTTCCAAGAAGAGAATGAAAATGCCTGTTACGAACAATAGCCAAAAGTTTAAATGCCATGAACCATTAATTACATCAAGTACTATGAATGATAATGGCTTTTTACAGGATGAGGTTAAAAAAAGAGGAATATCAAAATACCCGGAAGAGCAAAGGTAATTTTTTTATTGATAATAATCAGATTCTCAAACATGTTATATTGAAAATAGACAAATAAATATAGATATAAAATATTTATACTTTATTTATTGTAATGATATATGTTATTTTTTTTCATTATGTGAATTAAAAAAAAGCTTTCTTTGCAATAATTAAAACCCTTTTCCCGGGAACTTTTAAGTATCGTGTATGAGGATAGACTTTTAAAACTACTGCACAAGCCATATATTTATATGATAAACCATCTGCTATTGCTGAGGCATTTTTTTTGCCGCAATATTTATAGGCTAGGCGCTATATTGATAATATCTTGTTTTGGATCAGTCCCTGTTTTCAGCCAGGTGCAGACAGCGCGATCGTTTAGCGATCCTACGATGTCTAACATAAAAGGCTTCTATGAATATCTCCCGGAAGGTTATAGCCAGGGAAGCGGCAAGAAATATCCCCTGATCATTTTCTTTCATGGCAACGGCGAACTGGCCAGCAACGGTTCCCCTTTATCGGCTGTTCTTAGAAATGGGTTGCCCCGGGTGATTGCTGATGGTAGATTTCCCAACACCTTTACAGTAAATAATCAAACCTATTCGTTTATAGTAATATCCCCCCAGTTCAATACCTGGCCGGGTTCCGGCGATGTAACCCTGTTTAAGAATTATCTTCTGACAAAATATGATATTGATCCCGACCGCATTTATATCACCGGCTTAAGTATGGGAGGCGGATTAACATGGGGCGCACTTTGTGAAGATAAAACAAAGGCAAAAGCTTTTGCGGGTGCCGCTGTTGTTTGCGGGATGTATCCGCCCACTACGGCCTATGCTGCCGTAGTGGCGTCTAATAATACGCCTGTATGGGCATTCCACAATGATGGAGATGGTACTGTACCTTCAGACTATTCAAAGAACTGGGTAAAGTATATCAACGCCACCATACCGGCTCCCAACCCGCTGGCAAAGCTTACTATTTACAATTCCACTTCGCATGATGCATGGACCAAAGCCTACGATCCCAATACGCGGGAAGATGGCAGGAACATGTACGAGTGGATGTTGCAATACACCAAAGATGGCGCAGTAACAGTGCCACCGGTTACCGGCGGGAAGCGCATCGTGGTGCCCATGAGCAACAGTGCCAACGGCCGCGCAGAAATATATTACCCGGATGCTATGAAAACATTTAATGTAAGCCCGGGCGATACCTTATGCATACCCGCAGGGGAATATGAATACCTGCACCTGGGGAATCTTACCGGTACGGCCGATAAACCTATTGTTATCATTAACTGTGGCGGACAGGTAAAGCTGGGTGTAAAGAACCAGGGCACTGCCGCGGTGTTTAATGCACCCACCTGCCGGTTTGTGGAAATCAGCGGGAGCGGGGATAAGAATTATGAATTTGGTTTTGACCTGAACGGTACCAACATTTCCGGTCTTAAAATATTCGGGCTTACCTTGGGTGTAGGCGCTTCTGACTTTGACGTACATAATATTTACATCCACGACGGCAATATCCTGTTGCAGGCTAAAACCCTGCAAACCTGCGCCCAGCCGCAATACCTTGAAGGCGCCTTCGTGATGAAGAATGTGAAACTGCACCATATTAAATGCCGCAATTCCACCGGTGAAGGCTTTTACATCGGTAACACGCACTACTACTGGACAGAAGGAACCTGTGTGGATATGAGATCGCACTGGATCGAAAACCTTTGGGTGTATGATAATGACCTGGAAAATATCGGGAGCGACGGTATACAGATATCAATGGCTAAGAACGGCGACAACCGCGTGTTCAATAACCGCCTTGTAAATTATGCCACTTCAAAAAATTCTGCACATGGCTACGGTATCCTCATCGGCTCCGGCTCCAGCCTGAAAGTATACAACAATACCATCACCACGGGCTACATGCCGGGAGTAACCGTTTTCGGCTCAGGTGTAAGCGAAATATACAATAACGTGATCTCTGATATTTTTTATGAAGGGATCAACGTGGCAGATAAAATACCCGAAAATACTACCGCAGATCTTTTTCCACCTCCCGCTGCTATCATCTACAATAACACCATCGTTAATACAGATGCAGGTAAGAACGGTATCAAAATATTTGCGTATCAAACACCTATCGGTCACCAGGTATATAATAACCTCCTGGTGGAAACCGGAACGGCCTTCGATTACCCATCAAAGGGATTATATATAAAAGGAGATCAGCCGATAAAGCTTACTTCAGGAAACAACCTCTGTTACACCGATGTAGCCTCCGCTAATTTCGTGGACGGCGCCGCCGGAAATTTCCGGTTGTTATCCACGTCCACCGCCATAAACACGGGCAGGGACATGACCGACTTCTCATTAAAAACTGACTTCGACAATACCGCAAGGCCCCAGCAAAGTAAATATGATGTAGGTGCGTTTGAATTTAAGTCGGGTGGCACCACATCTCCACCCGTTTCAAATGCAGGGAGTGATATTACTATCACATTGCCGGTTGATTATGTTACGCTTGATGGCGCATTATCCGCTCCTTCTTCCGGCAGCGCCATTCAAAGCTATGCCTGGAAAAAGATCTCAGGTCCTGCAGCGGGAACTATTGTGAGCGCCAATACGGTGAAAACAAATGTAACCGGTCTTACCCAGGGAAGTTACGTATATGCATTAACGGTAACTGATAAGAACGGGCTCACGGATGCCGACAGTATAGCCGTTACCGTTAAACCTGCCGCTAATAAACCACCGGTAGCCAGTGCCGGAAGTGATATCCAGGTGCAGTTACCGGTAAACACTACCTCGCTGGATGGAAGCGCTTCTACTGATGCCGATGGACAAATTACTTCATGGGCATGGACAAAAACCGCTGGCCCGGCCGGGGGAGATCTTTCCGCTGCAAACGCAGCTAAAACCAATGTAAGCAACCTGGTGGCCGGCACGTATACCTTCCGCCTCATCATTACAGATAACGCAGGTGCAAAGGATACCGCTACTGTAAAAGTGACGGTGCTGACTGCCGCCAATAAACCACCGGTGGCTAATGCAGGGAAGAACATCCAGATACAACTGCCGGTAAACACAGCTACGCTTAATGGCAGCGCTTCTACAGATACCGATGGACAAATTGTTAGCTGGCTATGGCAGAAAACTGCCGGTCCTGCCGGTGGCGACCTGGCAACAGCCGGTGCCGCACAAACAGCCGTGAACAATCTTGCTGCAGGTACGTATACCTACCAGCTAACCGTAACAGATAATAATAACGCCACGGCCACCGCTACAGTAACTGTACTGGTGCTGGCGGCAGCGCCCAATCAATCGCCGGTAGCTGATGCCGGCAACAACATCAGCATACAGTTGCCGGTGAACAGTGCCGCCCTGGATGGCAGCGCCTCCGCAGATGCCGACGGGCAAATTGTAACCTGGCTATGGGAAAAAACTGCCGGTCCGGCCGGAGGCAATATTGCCAGTGCTGGCGCCGCTAAAACAAACATCAGCAACCTGCAGGAGGGAACATATACTTTCCGTCTTACGGTAACAGATAATAATGGGGCAACGAGCCAGGCTACGGTAAACGTTGTGGTAACAGCAGCTCCGGTTAATCAACCGCCGGTAGCTGATGCCGGCAACAACATCAGCATACAGTTGCCGGTGAACAGTGCCGCCCTGGATGGCAGCGCCTCCGCGGATGCCGACGGGCAAATTGTAACCTGGCTATGGGAAAAAACTGCCGGTCCGGCCGGAGGCAATATTGCCAGTGCTGGCGCCGCTAAAACAAACATAAGCAACCTGCAGGAAGGAACATATACTTTCCGCCTTACGGTAACAGATAATAACGGGGCAACAAGTAACGCTACGGTGAACATCACGGTATTGCCGGTGGAGAACAAAGCGCCGGTGGCACAAACACAGGGCAACAGGAGCATTCAGCAGCCAATGAATTCATTTATTGCAGATGGTAGTTCCTCTTATGACCCCGATGGTACTATTGTGAAGTATGAATGGATGCAGGTAACCGGGCCCACCAGCGCCAATTTAAAGAGCCCCGACCAGGTACAAACCCTCATCAATGGCTTACAGGCAGGACAGTACCAGTTCAGGCTTACCGTTACAGATGATAAGGATGCTACGGCCACGACTACGTTTAATTTAACGGTACAGGGCAACGATATTATTTCTCATGCAGATGATTCACTGGCAATATCTCCCAACCCGGCAACAAGCTTTATACGCCTGCGGATCGTGCGTAAAGGCGAACAGCCTTTGCAGGTCAGGATTTTTGACATGAACGGCCGCATGCAGCAACAGCTAATGTTCACCACGCCGGATTCCTTCCAGTCGGAAGTAAACATCAGCAATTTATCAAACGGACATTTTATAGTGGAGGTGAAGTCTGCCGACAACAGCTATAATAAGAAAGGACGTTTTATAAAAATAAGCAACTAAATTTTTTCCCAGGTTCCACTGGATGGCTGATATTGACGGATAGGGCGGGCAGGATTGCCCGCCACTATTGTATAAGGAGGTACGTCTTTGGTTACCACGCTGCCGCCGGCCACCACGGAATGCCGCCCGATAGTAACGCCCGCGGTGATAACGCTGTTGGCGCCTATCCAGCAATCCGCTTCTACAACAATTTCACCAGTAGTACACGGCTGCAGCGAAATAGGCATATCAGGATCTTTATAGCCATGATTCAACCCCGACAGCACAATGTTCTGCGCCAGTATAACATGATCGCCTATACGTACGGGACCAATCAGCACATTACCTATTCCTATCCTTACATGGTTGCCGATGATCACAGCGCCCATGCCATTATTTACAGTAGCAAAATCTTCTATGGTGGAGTAGTTGCCCAGGGTAAAGGTATTAAAGGGAAGTACATCCATCCGGGTCCGTCTCCTGATAAGTGCGCCCTTCCCTTTTTTATGGAAAAAAGGATTTACGAACAACCGCACCCATAACCGGGGGCGGGCCTGGTGCCTGGGCATCAGGAGGTATAAAGCCAGTTTCTTCAGACCAGGGTGTTGTTTCAGTTTTTCTTTGATGCTCATAATCAGTTACCGCTGGTGTTTAAGATGGCCTGGTAAATAGCTGCTACAGAATTTTCCCAGGTATGTGTGCCGGCAAAGCGGATACGTTCACTCGCAAGTGAAGGATCTGCATTTTCTGATAAGGCTCTTTCAATCAGCGGAACATAGTCGCCCGCCGTTGCAGCCAGGTATACATGTTGCCTGAACAGCTCCATGGTTTTGGTAGCAGTGGCCACCACCGGTTTGCCCATGGCCAGGTACTCATCTATTTTCAGGGGATAGTTCCCGGCCGTTACTTCGTTCAGTACCTGAGGGTTGAGGCATACATCAAAAGCCTGTACATAAGCAGGGAGCTGCGACAGATCCTTATGCCCTGTAAAATAAACGTTTGGCAGCTGGTGAAGCCGGGACGCTTTAAAGTCGTCGTCTTCCGGGCCAACAAGCACCAGTTTCCAGTCGGGCCGTTCACTGGCT
This sequence comes from Chitinophaga sp. OAE865, assembly GCF_040546735.1. Lineage (NCBI taxonomy): Bacteria > Pseudomonadati > Bacteroidota > Chitinophagia > Chitinophagales > Chitinophagaceae > Chitinophaga > Chitinophaga sp. OAE865. Next base: position 4,443,139 of record NZ_JBEPOF010000001.1, read on the forward strand.
ATCTTTATTAACACATTAATATCCAGCCGCAGCGATTTCAGCGCTCCCACATAGCCTATTACCGGGCCTTTGCCTGTTGGCACGTCTTCAGGCACCGGATGCTCAGCCGCAGCATTGAACAGCCGCAGATCACATCCCTGTCCAACGTAATAGCTCGCGGGATTGTATTGCTGCAGCATTTCCTTAAGGTATAATGAATTGGCTACTGCGGCATCAGCCTTTGCAATATGCTGCGGTTCCAGCTGCAGCCCGTGCTTCTTCCAATAAGGAACGCCCAGCAGGTAATCCCTGCTGTAGTACACATAACTGGATGGTTGTAACATTTCCTTGAGATAGAATCCCCGGAAGATGTCATTATCATTAAACAAAATGATGTCTTTGAAATTCATTTCCCGGATAGCCTCCCTGATACTGTCCGCAAACTTTCTGTTATTGCGCTTGTTAAACCAGGAAAACAGCGGTGTGAAAGGCAGCCAGTTGATAGATTCCAGCACTGCGGAAGGGTAGTAGTTCCAAAGGTTACTGCTTATCGGAACGATAGCCGGCACTTTCTTGCTGATGGCATCGAGCTGGTATTGTACATGCGGATCGTCTTTCCCGTTGATAACGGTATTCCTGTCCAGCGGTGAGTTAATATATAATACCCGGTTGTGCCGGGCAAATTCCATCGCAATATTTTTACAGTTACTTCCAATAGAAGTATACCATTGTTGCAGCCCGATTATAACTATATCTCTGTTTTGAATTAACGGCACGATAGCAAAGGTGTAATTGATGTATACGGTTTATAAACTAAATGTGCAGGTTTGCCGTTGGGGATGGTTAAATATGAAGTTCTTAACTTTAACTGCAAAGTAAATAAAAAATTCGATATTATTGAAGTATTACGATAACAATTGTCTTTTAAAACAGAAAAACAGGCTATGTCAGAAACAGTAGAAATAAGGAATTTAACCGTGGAAGATTACCTTGATCTCAAGGAATCTATGGTATCGGCCTATGCCGATATGGCGGGCAGTTACTGGCGGGAGCCTACCATACAACGGCTGATCAAGCTTTTCCCGGAAGGGCAGATAGCGGTTACAGTGAATGATAAAGTTGTAGGATGTGCGCTGGCAATCATAGTAGACTATGAAAAATTCGGTGATAACCACACCTATGAACAGATCACCGGTTACTATACTTTTAATACACATAACCCCAAAGGGGATACGCTGTATGGCATCGAGGTATTTGTGCATCCCGACTATCGCGGAAAGCGACTGGCTCGCCGCCTATATGACGCCCGTAAAAACCTTTGCGAGCAGTTGAACCTTCAGGGTATTGTAGCCGGCGGACGAATCCCTAATTTTGAAAAGTACTCGGACAGGATGTCGCCCAGGGAGTATATTGAAAAGGTGCAGGACCGGGAAATTTACGATCCCACGTTAACGTTCCAGTTTTCGAACGACTTTACCGTAAAGAAGATCCTCAGGAACTATTTGCCTAATGATGAGGCCTCCAAAGGTTTTGCCACCCTGTTGCAGTGGTTCAATATCTATTATGAAAAGGACCTTGATACTATCCGGTATAATAAGTCAACGGTGCGTATTGGCCTGGTGCAATGGCAGATGCGCGACTATGGCGGCCTGGATGGCTTTCTGCAACAGGTGGAATATTTCATTGACGCGGTTAGTGATTACGGTTCCGACTTCGTGGTATTCCCTGAACTGTTTAACTCCCCGCTGATGGGAGAGTTTAACCAGATGGACCCTGCCGGGGCCATCCGGGGGGTAGCCCAATACACTAACCAGCTGAGGGAAATATTCCAGCAGCATGCGGTAGCCTATAATGTAAATATCATCTCAGGAAGCATGCCCATTGTAATAGATGAGGGGCTGTATAATATTTCCTATCTCTGTCGCCGCGACGGCACTTACGAACAGTATATCAAGATCCACCCCACGCCAGGTGAAGTTGCGGCCTGGGGAATCAAAGGAGGAAGCGATATCAAAGTGTTTGACACCGATTGCGGTAAAATCGGTATCCAGATCTGCTATGATGTGGAATTCCCTGAACCTTCACGTATCCTGGCGGAAGAAGGTATGCAGATCCTGTTTGTTCCTTTCATGACCGATACCCAGCATGCTTATAACCGTGTCAGGTTCTGCGCGCAGGCAAGGGCTGTTGAAAACGAGTGTTATGTCGCTATCGCCGGCTGTATCGGGAACCTGCCCAAGGTAAACAATATGGACCTGCAGTATGCGCAGTCATGTGTATTTACTCCCTCCGATTTTGCTTTCCCGGTAACCGGCATCAAAGCTGAATCAACCCCTAATACGGAGATGGTGGTTATCGCTGATGTGGATCTTGTATTGTTGAAGGAATTACATGCCTTTGGAAGCGTGCAAACTAAAAAAGATATCCGGAACGACCTGTACGAGGTAAAATATAAGAAGAAGAAATAGATATAGATGACCGGTGTTTTTTAATTATAGATAAATATAATATAATAAAGGAAAATAATAGGATAATGGCGGGCAGATGCTTGCTGTTATCCTTTTTTAGTTCTAAATTTCATTACAAATTCCCTGATTTATGAAAGATCAAGCCTATTATCCGTCCTGGAAGAATTTATCCAAGTACCGGCAATATTTCGCCTACTTCAGTGAATATATCCGCTATAACGACTGGAAGTCCCTCCAGGCATCCCTTAAACTGGTATTATTAAATAAGCCCTCACTGGAGGAGTGGAATGCAAAGTCGGCGATGGGGCATTTCCGGATCCGCAAAGGCACTACGGATTTCCAGTTTATTAATTACGCCTATGAAAAAAAGGTGCGCGACTTCCTGAAGCAACAGGTGGAAAGCCATAACATAGACGGCTTTATAGACATTGGCGCCTGTATTGGTGAGTACGATGTTTGGCTGGCCGGGAAAGGCGTTCCCTGTGTGGCGTTTGAACCGGTGAACCACAAAGCTGTACAGGAGAACATAACCCTCAACAAAGTAGGGGATAAAGTAAAACTTTTTGCCTGTGGCCTGGGCAGCAAACAGGAAAAGGTGAATTTCAATATTATGAGCACTGTTACCGGTTCCAGTTACATCGACCGGGAAAATGATAAAGAAGGCAATATACCTATTGAAAGGCTCGATGACCTGGTCCCAGAACTTGGATTTGACCTGAACAGCAAGATCATCGTAAAACTGGATGTGGAAGGAATGGAGACAGAAGTACTGGAAGGCGCCCGGAATTTTATCAGTCAAACACCTCATCTGCGTATTATTTTTGAGCGCTATGAAGGTGACAATACTGTAAACGATAAGCTGAGCTCACTGGCTGATTTTACCTTCGACCGGATAGATCAGTTCAACTATCTCGCCACAAAAAAATAACCAACCTTTTTATATTTATAAAGGCAATACATGTTCATTTATGTATTGCCTTTTGTAGTTTTACCACTCCCGCGGTCATAATTTGCCGGTAAATAGATGTTTTTTATTTGTTATATATAACGAATCGAAGTATCACTCACTGTATAGAAAAACAAGTATATAGAATGGTGTAGTTTGTTGATATTTAGTTGTTTAGAAGGTACAACTAAACTGATACTATAAGACATTTCACCTCTTTTGCAGCGAAGGAACCAGAATTATACCCTGAAAGGGACCGTTTTGCTTCAATCTTCCTGCTAAATAAAATAATGTAATAATTTGATAACCATAAAAATATAAAGCTGTAAAAAAATGAGTAACAAGATTAATTTAGCCCTCCAGATCATTCCTTCGGTGCCTTCAGAACAGGTTTACCCGGTAGTAGACGAAGCAATTGCAGTGATCAGGGACTCCGGGGTAAAATACAGGGTATGCCCTTTTGAAACGGTGATGGAAGGAACCTATGAAGAGCTGATGGAAGTGGTGCGCAAAACCCAGGAAGTATGTTTTAAAGCCGGCGCTTCCCAGTTGCTGGTGTATATAAAAATGCAGATAAGAAAGGACGGAGATGTAACCATTGAAGAAAAAACCGGGAAGTATGATAGCATATAAATAATCATTTTGTTTTATCTTACCTGCCGAATTAAAGGAGAGCCATATATGCGATACGCCGCCCCGTTGGATGATAACTCGAAGATTGTAACGAACCTGGTCATCATTGTCACACTTATATTTTTATTCAGGCAGATCACGGATGTTTCACACGATGCAATGGTTACCACCATGCTGTTGTTTATCCTGGTGCCAGCCATCCTGGTAGCCTGGTACCTGAGCCCCCGGTATTATATCCTAACGGCTACGACTATACTTATCAAGCGGCCCCTGCATAGTATTACTATTCAGCTGGAAGATGTGGTAAGATTGAGAAGCATTACGGAAGAAGACCTGGGTACAAGCTCCCGCTTACTGGCATTGGGAGGTATTTTCGGATACCTGGGCACTTACCGTTCCAGTGAAATAGGAAAGTACCAGCGCTGGTGCACCAACCGGGAAAACCTGGTGCTGATAGAATCGCTCAACAGGAAGTGGCTGATCAGCCCTACCGGTGCAGATGATTTTGTGAAGCGGGTAAATGCAACGATTAACATACCGGCATAAAAACATAAAAAAAAGGGAAGGCGCTAACCTTCCCTTTTTTTATTTACAGGAATAATTAATGGAAAAAGAGATACGCCAGTAATATGGCGCAGAGCATCCCGAAGAAGTCGGCGATCAGGCCGGCCGCCAGGGCATATCGTGTAAGCTTGATGTTTACAGAGCCGAAGTACACCGCCAATACATAAAAGGTGGTTTCAGTGGTGCCCTGTATAATACTGGCCAGTTTACCTACAAACGAATCCGGACCATGCGTTTTCAGAATGTCTACCATCAGGGCGCGGGCGCCGCCACCGCTCAGCGGTTTCATAAAGGCCACCGGCAGGGCAGGCACAAAATCCGTATTCAGCCCCATGGCGGCAAACAGTAAGCCGATCCCGTTGGTAATATAATCCAGGCAACCGGTGGTCCGGAATACGCTGATAGCTACCAGCATGCCCACCAGGTAAGGAATGATCCTTACAGATACCTGGAATCCCTCTTTGGCGCCCTCAATAAAGGCGTCATATACATTGATCTTTTTTACCATCCCGGCTACCAGGAAAATAATGACAATGCTGAAGATGATCGCGCCGCCGAGGGAAGCCGTTTTAGGGCCTATCTCCGCAGGAGGTAAACTATGTACCCAAAACCATAAAGCAGCCATGATACCGGCAAACAGTGCGAGGAATACCAGTACGGGTAATTTAAAAAGATTGATCTTCTGGTAGATGGAAACCACAAACATTCCCATTATAAAGGCCATGAAGGTGGATATCAGGGTGGGGATGAAGATGTCGGCCGGGTTGGCTGCACCGGCCGCCAGCCTGATGGCTATCACGGAAGTGGGTATGAGCACCACACCGGCGGTATTCAGTACCAGGAACATGATCTGCGGGTTGCTGGCCTCTTCCGGCTTCGGGTTGATCTCCTGCAGCTCCTTCATCGCCTTCAGGCCCATAGGGGTGGCGGCATTATCGAGCCCCAGCATGGTGGCAGAGAAGTTCATCATCATAGACCCCATCGCCGGATGTCCCTTGGGCACTTCAGGGAACAACTTGGAAAAGAAGGGGTTTACCAGTCTTGAAAACCGGTTGATCATCCCCGCTACCTCGCCGATCCGCATGATACCCAGCCATAAAGTCATGATGCCGGCCAGTCCCAGCGAGATCTCCGCACCGGTTTTGGCGCTGGCAAACATGCCGTTCATAATCTCCCCGAAAATAGACGCATCATGTAAAACTACTGACTTGAAAAGTGCTACAACAAATGCAATAAGAAAAAATCCCAGCCATACGTAGTTTAATGCCATTAGATTATTGGTTTATTCATCAACAAATAAACTAAAATAAACCTATCTTTGCGCAAATTTTAAAAAATGGCTTTGCAAGTTGGAATTGTAGGATTGCCGAATGTAGGAAAATCGACTTTATTTAATGCGGTGAGCAACAGCGCTAAGGCGCAGGCCAGTAACTACCGCTTCTGTACTATAGAACCAAACGTTGGCCAAGTAGATGTGCCGGACGAACGTATGCATAAACTGGCAGAGCTGGTAAAGCCCGATCGCGTAGTGCCTACTACCATCGAGTTTGTAGATATTGCCGGCCTGGTAAAAGGCGCCAGCAAAGGGGAGGGCCTGGGAAACAAGTTCCTGGCCAATATCCGCGAGGTAGACGCGATCGTGCATGTGATCCGCTGCTTTGAAGATGAAAACATCCTCCGCGAAGAAGGAGAGATCAACCCGGTAAGCGATAAGGAAATCATTGACACCGAATTACAGCTGAAAGACCTGGACAGCGTGGAACGCAAAGTAGCACGCACCGAGAAAATGGCTAAAACCGGTGGCGATCAGAAAGCAAAAGCAGAATTCGAAATACTGAAAAGGTGCCAGGAACACCTGGAGAAAGGCCGTAACATCCGTGAACTGGGCCTCAGCAAAGAAGAAAAGGTAGCTATTGCCGACCTGTTCCTGCTCACTGAGAAACCGGTATTATATGTTGCCAACGTGGATGAAGCTTCCCTTCATACCGGCAACAAATTTTCCCAGGCCCTGCAGGAATCCGTGAAAGCGGAAAACGCACAGGTAATTGTAATGAACAATACCATTGAAGCCCAGATCTCCGAAATGGAAGACCCGGCCGATAAAGAACTGTTCCTGGGAGAATATGGTTTGGCAGAACCAGGCCTGAACCGCCTGATCCGCTCTGCCTATAACCTGCTGGACCTGATCACCTATTTCACCGCCGGTGTACAGGAAGTACGCGCCTGGACCATCCACAAAGGATGGAAAGCCCCGCAGGCTGCCAGCGTTATCCACACTGATTTTGAGAAAGGCTTCATCAAAGCGGAAGTAATTGCTTATGAGGACTACGTGAAATACGGATCAGAATCCGCTGCACGCGATAATGGACGTTTACGTATTGAAGGTAAAGAGTATATCGTTGCCGACGGAGATGTAATGCACTTCCGTTTCAACGTTTAATGATACTTCTGGATAAGTTCCATGAAGGTTACAACAAAATGACGGGCCGGCCATCCGGCCCGTTGCTATATAACCCCTAACGTACATGCCTATATTAATTATGTAACCACGCCACGTTAATTCAAAATTCTTTTATTAGCTTAGCCACCTATTTTTTAATGTTAGCTCATGCGAATTGTCAGGAACGTAAAACTCTTTTTCCGGGAAGGAAACTCGGATAAGACCTACGAAATTGATCTTTGTGAAGTTGGCCAGGAACAGTACATTGTTAACTTCCGCTATGGTAAAAGATTTGGTACCCTGAAAGACGGCACCAAAACAGTTAGCCCCGTTACATTGTCCGCCGCTACCACTATATTCGATGCCCTCGAAAAGGAAAAACGAAGCAAAGGTTACCTTGGAGAACAGGAAGCTGTCCAGGATTTATCATTTACACCGGTAGATACTACCCTCGTGGAAAATCTTAAGCACCGCGCCATTCTCAAACGTTTACAGGATGCAGTGGAAGGAAAGAACAGCTTTAAAACCTCCTGGAGCACCTCGCGTGTAATATGGAGAGCCGGTGAAGAAAAAATAACAGCAGCCATTCCTTACCTGGTCAAACTGGTGGAGAAAGGCGATGGATTACAACGCTATGCCGCCCTTTGGGCGCTTGGTAGATCCGGCGATCCCGCTGCCATCCCCGTACTGCGCTCTTATGCCGACAACAGTTCCCGGCCCCTGAATATCAGGATGCTGGCAGCCAACGGCCTGCTGCTGGTACTGCCACCGGAAGAACGTACAGCGCATGTACGTTCTTACCTGCAACGCCTGCCCGAAGTTTTCCAGCAAACTATTGCCAGAGGAAATACAGAGGAGCTGCTGGCGCTACTGCAGCAACAGGTGATCACCCGGCAGGAGCAAAGCTACCCGTTGCTGGAAGACCTTTACATCGTTGCCTTTGAGCATCCGGCAGTGAGAGTGGTTATCGGCAACCTGCTCATGCACCTGCCTTTCAGACCTTCCTGGTTCCAGCATATCCGCCATATCTTCAAACAGGCGGAACTGCGTGGCGATCAGGGCGTGGTAGCCATACTGGCGGCACGCTTTGAAAGGGAAGCCGCTATGTTTAAGAATCCCGGTACCAGGACGGATTATAATGATAAACGCTTTGTGCCAGGCATCTTTATACCTGAGCTGAATGAATCGTTGCAGGCAGATAAAGAACTGAAAAGACCCACCAGTAAAGTGGCCTATTCAGATAAGACCCGTAACTATCTTCATTACCGCGTATTCCGTAACCTGCGCCGCTTTGGTGAACAGAACGATGACCACTATGTTCGCCTCGCCACTGCATTATTGCTGCAATATGACGAAGGCAGGGATGCTGCGAAAGAGTATCAAACCCAACAATATACCTGGGTGAATGGCCGCTATGTGACCTACTACCGCCACTTCCCGGCTAACTCCAAACTGGTGTATCTCAACTACATCCTCCGCGGGAACGCGACCAACATGAAGCTGACTGCAGATCATAAGGAGTGGGTTTTCAAGGACCAGGGTGTACCTAACGGACAGGCACAAACGAAATCTACCGGTAACCCCGATGCGATGAAAGACAAAGGCGGCCTGCTGAAGAAACTCTTTGGCTGGCTGGGTGGGGAAAAGAACCAGCCGGCATCCGCAGTACCGCCTGAATACAAGGCTGCTGAGCCACAGGCAAAGCCGGCGGGAGATGTGCCCTTCCTGCACCTCTGGCAGCAACTGCCCCAGGCTTTTATCCAGCTGCTGGTATCGGCACGCATGGAAGCAGTGCATATCTTTGCCATGGAGCAACTGAAAGCACACCCTGATTACAATACCCTGAAAGATAAAATGGATGAAGGCGTGATCGCCGGTCTCCTCGCCAATGCCTTTTCCATCCCGTCGATGTTCGGCCTGGAACTGGCTAAAGAAAGATACGATCCAGCTAACCCATCGTTGCGCTTACTGTATGTGCTGGTAATGAGCCCCCTGGAACTGGCCCGTATACAGGGCCTGCAGTGGATCAGCGACAATGAGGCGGTTTGCTTTGCAGACATGGACTTTCTCATGCAGCTGATGTTTTCACCTTACAGGGAAGTACGGAACTTCGTTCGTAAGCAACTCACTCCGGGATATTTATCTCCGGATAAAATGAGAACGCTTTGCGTTAAAGCGGTGACGGCGCTGCTGGCACTGAAAACAGCTACCCCTGAAGAGAATGAAAACCTCAACGATGGCTGCAATATCCTGGAAGGGAGCTGCCGCCCGGTACTAACGGAAACGGGTATACCGGATATAGAAGCATTGCTGCAAAGCCCTGTGGCGGCCTGCCAGGCTTTTGCCGCCAGGCTGCTGCTCCTGAAACAAGGACAGTTCAACTTCAGCGAAGTATCTGATTCAATGGTGAAAAGCCTGATCAGCAACGGCTTCCAGCCGGTAAGAACTGCCTGGGTGGAAGTGCTGGAGGCAATGGGTATCAATGAACTGCTGAAAAGACCGGAGCTGGTACTCCATATATTATTAAGTACGTATACGGATGTACGAAATGCAGTGCGCCCGCTCATCAGCCGCCTGGTACAGCAGGATAAACGCCTGGCTGTTTACCTGGTGAATGAACTGGTGCCCCTGCTTATGCGCAGGGAAACCGCCGAGGGTATGCACGCCGATATAGAAGCCACACTCAGTAATGAGCTGGTGGACTATCTGCAGGATATAGATGCTGCTACCGCATTGCGGTTATTGTACGCCAATTACAGATCGGCGCAGCAGTTTGGCCTGCTGGTGCTGGACAGGTATATCCCTGCCCCGGCCTTATCACTGAAACAGGTGATCGCCGCCGGTAACCATGAGTTGCTGAAAGTAAGGGAGTGGAGCTGGCACTTTTATTATGATAACGCGGCGCGTATCCGTTTTGAAAGGGATGCGGCCATCGGGCTGCTCGATGCGAAGTGGGACGACACCCGCCAGGAAGCCATGGAATTTTTCCGGACGCAATTCACGGATAAGGATTGGTCGCCCGAAACCCTGGTGGCAGTTGCCGACAGCGTACGCCCGGATATACAGGCTTTTGGCCGCGAACTGCTGTTACGCTTCTTCCATGAGCAGGACGGGCAAACCTACCTGTTAAAACTGAGCCAGCATCCAAGTGAAAGTATGCAGTTGTTTGCTACCAATTACCTGCAGCAATATGCGGCCGGTAACCTGGCATTCCTGCAACAGCTGGAGCATTATTTCCGCGTGGTGCTGAGCAGGGTGAACAAAGCCCGCGCCGCGAAGGAAAGGATCTTTGCATTCCTGGAAAAAGAGGCCATGAAATCAGCAGAGGCAGCTGCTTACATCGGTCATATTATTGCGCATATATCCGCTACGGTAGCTATAGGCGACAAAGCCCGCTGCATCAGCATTATGCGTAGTATACAGGAACGGTATGCCGTGGAGCTGCCCATTGAAATAGTGCCAACAACGATCAGAGTATCTTAAAAAGTAATCCATTTATGTTATTCAACTACAGATACAGCGGGAACTCCAACGTGTACAGCAATGCCACTTCAGCAGGCATTTCCTTTGCACCGGATACCCGTCGTGATCCCACATTCTTTGTGGGGAAGCTGCATAAGAAAATAGCTTTCCGCGAAGCCATTTCCGCCCTCCATGACGTAGTGGTATCTGACCTCCGCTTTAAACCGAAAGACAAAACCGCCTACAAGGAATGGGCCGCTCAGCAGGAAACGGTATGGCTGGCCGAATTCATGAACGGCTACGATGTAAAGGCTTCCGATCAGCGGATAGATGCCCTGAGAGAAGAGCTTAGCAGTATTTACCAGGAACAGGCCAGGGTAATGGCGCCTTTTTATAAAGCCAGGAAGAGTTATTTTGATTATTTATACCAGAAAGACCGCGATGCCTGGTTTGTGCTGGATCCCGTGATCAGCGTGCATCCTGATGAACTGTTCTTCGAATGTTTCAGCCAGGATGAATCTACCTACGGAAAACTGAGCGCCAGCTATAATGTGTTCAGGGAGGTGAATGAGTTTGAATGTGGCACTACCAATATTGATTATTCTGCCTCCCTCTATAACGAATTCCAGAAGATCCGTGATTACAAGGAAACAGATTTTAAAATTGACCCGGGAGGGTTCCAGGTGCAAACCTCGCAGGAGGAATTATACCACGAGGTAAAGATAGACCTGCCAGATAGCTGGGTAAGAGGATTCCTGCAGGTAAGCTCCGCAATGACGCTGCCGGCAGCCACCTTTGAGCTGCATCCGATGGATGTATATAATTTCTGCTCCTGGCTGCGTCGCTTTAAGGAAAAACGCGGGCCGCGCTCCATTCGTTTTATACTGGAACCCGATAAGCCGGTACGCGCCATATTTGAACCCTGGAACCAGGAAATCGTATGTGCGAGATCTTTATACACCGGTCCCCAGCGCAGGGAGATCAGGATATGGGGGAGAAAACGGTTGCTGATCCTGGAACGGCTGATTCCTATTGCGAAAAAATTCACCGTGCATCTTACCGGCAACGGGCTGCCATCTTTTTATGTGGCCGATCTGGGCGATATGCAGTTTACGCTGGGGCTCAGCGGATGGACAACCAACGACTGGTCGCGCGCCGGGCAGTTCGACCTGATGGCGCCGCGAGCAGAGGTAAGCGACCAGGCAAAGCTCACCGTTTTTGAAGACCTGAAAACCAGGTGGATGGCCAAACCGGAAACGATTGCAGCCACCACAGGGCTCGACAGGGCTACTGTACTTGGCGCACTGGGCATTTATACCCAGGCGGGCAAAGTGATCTACGACCTGCATACGGGATTTTACCGCCTCCGTGAACTAAGCCGTGAACCGCTGCCCCTGGACCAGTTGCGTTTTGCCAACCCGCAGGAAGGAGAAGCCACTAAACTGGTGCAGGCAGGGAAAGTGGAATTCACCGCTACAGATATTCCGGGCACAGGATTACAGCTGAAAGGAAATGTAAAAGGCGCACAACGTATATACCATCCCGTTATTACCATTGATGCGGATGAAAGATTGAGTAATGCGCACTGCGACTGTAACTTTTACAGCACGAATAAATTATACAAAGGGCCGTGCGAACACATGCTGGCACTGCGTATAGCGCATTCGGAAAATAAAGCGGTAAAATAGTACAGGGAGATGTTTTATATCCGGGAATTATTTTCTACCTTGCTGACTCGTTAATAACAAAGATCTTTGTAAAGAGGAATTGATTGCACTTGCGCCCGAAAAGGGACGAATGATGTTTCGTCATTCAGGTATTCTGACTATACATGCTTCACTAAATGCAATCTTTACTTTGGGAGGGGCCTACTGTACACATATTTCCAGTAGAAGCCCCGGGGGCTGAAATATGCGTACAGTAGGCCCCTCCCTGGAGTTGATTGATTTAGTCAATGGTTTGCACGAAGGCCCTTTCCTCTTTACAGAATTTTGTTTCCCCGTTTTAGCAAGGCCATACTCCCGGCCATTTTCCATCTTCTTCCCGGTATATTTATTTGAAGACAAAGGATCATTTTCATTGTCTGAGTCATGAAACAGCATAAATACAAACCTATTTATCATGTTCTTAACCCGTCAGCAACTGTACGATAAGATACGTGCATCCTCAAAAGAGGAATATATATTACAGGAAATGACGCGCCTGGGTTTCTGGGCCGAAAACGTTGCACAGCCTTCACCCGCAGCCACCCTTATCCAGAAAGAGAGCGAGGTGCGCCGGCAGTTGAATGAGCTGCTCAGCGAACGGCAACGCTACCGCAATAAGCGGGCAATGCTGGAAGACATGCGCAAAGCCCGCATGGCTAAAGCCAAACTGAAAAGAGAAGAAACAAAACAACGCCGCGAAACCGCCAGGAAGGAAAAAGCCGCTGCATGGGCTGTCACAAGGGAACAGGAAATTGTATACCTAGGTGAAGAAGTGTCTGCAGGCTTAAATAAAAAAGTGCCGGATGTGGCACAACTGCAGAAATTCGGATTACCTGTATGGGCCGACGCCGCTGCACTCGCGAACGCCATGGGTATCACCATCGGTAAACTGAGGTATTTGTCCTTTAACCGGAAAGTAGGGCATCATACCCATTACCAGCGTTTCCAGGTCCCGAAAAAATCCGGTGGCACACGTACCATTTCTGCTCCCATGCCACAGCTGAAAGCTGCGCAGCACTGGATCCTGGAAAACATTCTTTATAAAATAAAAAATGATGAAGCTGCACATGGTTTCGTGCCCGGTAGATCCATTGTTACCAACGCTGCGCCGCATACCGGACAGGATATCGTGATCAACATTGATCTGCGCGACTTCTTCCCGTCTATCGCCTATAAACGTGTAAAAGGATTATTCTGTAAACTCGGATATGCTGAACAGGTAGCTACCATACTGGCGCTGATATGTACAGAACCTGAAGTAGATGAAGTATTGCTCGATGGCCGCAAATACTATGTGGCTAAAACAGCAAGACATCTCCCGCAGGGAGCCCCTACAAGCCCGGCCATCACCAACCTGATCTGTTATAAACTGGACAGGCGTTTTGCAGGCCTGGCGGCAAAATACGGCTACGCCTATACGAGATATGCTGATGATATGACCTTTTCTGCAAAAGGACCTGCTGCTGATAAAGCAGGGCAGTTACTGCGTGCAGTGAAAATGTTTGTAAAGGAAGAAGGATTTACTATCCATCCCGACAAGTTGAAAGTAATGCGCAAGGGCGATAAGCACGAAGTAACCGGCATCGTGGTAAATGAAATGCTGAGCCTGGACCGTACCACCCTTCGTAAATTCCGTGCGTTGCTGCACCAGGTGTCAAAAACCGGTTTGGCCAACAAAAGCTGGGGCAAAGGAAAAAATATTATCAGCAGCATGGAAGGATACGCCAACTTTGTACATATGGTGAAACCGGAACTGGGCATAAAGCTGAAAGCCACACTGGGCGCCTTGTTGCAACGGGAGGATATAAAAGCGGAAGCCCGTGAATTATGGACCGGTGATAGGCCCGCCAAAAAAGGAGTAGCTGGTTTTAAACCAGAACCGCTTAACCAACAAAATCCTTCATCAGATAAACCCTGGTGGGATGTAGTATAACAACAGGCAGGCAAACATAAAAGCCCCGGGTACCATCAATAGTATCCGGGGCTTCTCTTTTTATAAGTTATACCCTATAGAAATATAGGCTTGTGTGCCAATAGTGGGGTTGCCCCATGATTGAATATATTTCTTGTTCAACAGGTTGGCAGCGCCCAGTTTAACCGTGGTTTTAGCTTTCGGGAAAAACTTGCTTACCATGGCATCCAGTGTGCCAAAGGCAGGAATTTCACTCAGTCCCGCTGCATTTAAATTGGGCCCTACAAAAGTAGATTGCCATACGAATGACTGCTGCCATTTCCATAAAATATTAAACGCAAAATTGGAATTGGCAATGTTGCGGTTGCCGAAATTCAGGCTGTAACGTACTTTGGGTGTATTGTACGTCGCCATAAATGAACCAAGGTCTTTTTCATTGGTCAGTTCATTATAGGAAATGTTACCACCTGCGGTGAAATTAAGCGGCAGGCTGTAATCCAGTCCCAGCGCCCATCCCCATGAGTGCACCACTTCGGTGGCGCTTACCGGCACAGAGAATAAATTGTTCTTGGCAGGATCGGCAGTTGGTTGTACCAGCACCTGCGTACCGTTCATATTCTTGAAATCGTTTTTATAGATATAGGCATCTACCAGCAGTTGCTTTGCGATCACGGCTTTATAACCGATTTCGTATGCCTGGATCCTTTCCGGGAGGAATTCGCGGAAAACATACTGTGTAGGGTTTCCTGCCTGTACAGATTGCAGGGAGAATACCGGTCCTTTATCCAAACCATAACGTTCACGCAGGAAAGGCAAACCTCCGATCAGGTGCGCCTGTGGCGTTACGAGATCGATATACTGATCCTGGTTATGCGGGATACGGAAACCGGTTTGATAGGAAGCGCGGATATTATGCGTACCAAGGAAAGTATACACGGCAGATAAGCGCGGGCTGAACTGACCTTTGAAGTTCATGTTCTTATCGTAACGCAGGGAGCCGGTCAGTTTCACATGATCTTCTATGATCTTCTTCATGATCTGCACATAACCGCCGTATTCATTGATGCGGAACTCCTTGCCGTTATCATCTACTGCAAACAGTGTTTTTTCGGAATTGAGCGCGTAACGGCGATAGTTACCGCCCACCAGGATCTCTGCAAAATGGATCAGGTTATGAAAGTTATACATGAACTCGGCCTGGTACAGGTTGGTTTTATCAGTGAATTTAGCGCCCACGCCGGAAGCATCACCGGGAATGGGTTTATTCTTCACTTTGTCTGCCGCGGCATCAAATTCGGGCGTGCCGGGAATGAGGCGGCCCTTATCTGCGTTAGCACGGGCAGCACTGATAAAGTTTGCCTGCTGGGATTGAACGGCCGCCTGGGCAGCTGCAAATGCAGCAGGAACGCCTTGTCCGAGGTTATTGGTAAAAGTTGTTTTGAAGAGATTGCCTGCGGCCAGTCCATAAGTACCGAAGTATTCTGTATACCATTGCTGGCTGCTTTTCCAGGCCTCATTGATACCGGAAGCCAGTGTGCCACCGGCATAGCTGTCGCCCGCTCTTTCCTGTGTAGTATATAATCTTACGTAGAAATCAGGGCTTTTCAATTCCACTTTATACTGACCCATGTTGAAGTTTTTCAGGGAGTAGCGGTCGGCTCCCGTGTATACCGTGGTACCGGAACCGTAGCTACCCTGTAAAATGGCTTCCAGGTTGGGTGTTAGCCGGTAATGCAATGCAGCGTTCAGTTTCAGGTTTTTGGTGGTGTAATCCACTACATCCGCTTCATTGTAACCGGTGCGGGTTACATTCGACATATTCTGCGGAGGCAGGATGGCATTGTATAACTGATCTGGTGTGAGGGCGCCTCCCAGCTGCTGCGACAATGCGATCATCTGCGGCATGAGGGAAGGTTTGAGGCCGGTGTACATATTCACCGTATTCTCATCTCCATAAACATTCACTCCATTATAACCTTCATTATTGGCACGGGTGCCGTTTTCCAGGGTATGACCGTTTGCCAGGCTCTGGTCGCGCTGATCATAAGCCTGCCAGTCTTTTGCCTGGAGATAGCCAACATTCAGTTTGAATGCAACCTTATCACTGAAGGCATGCGCATAACGAACAGACACATCGTAGAAACCGGTAGTGGCAGTAGAGCGTCCGGCATCATTCAGGAAGCCGGTTTTCACCAGGGCGCTTAATCCCTGGTACTGGAAGGGATTTTTGCTGTTCATCAGCAGGATGCCGTTGAGCGCATTGGGGCCATACAGGGCGGAAGCCGCGCCTGGAATAAGCTCCATATTATCCAGGTCCACTTCAGGAATGCCTACCATGTTGCCTACCGCGAAATTCAGACCGGGAGCCTGGTTATCCATTCCATCATTCAGTTGCAGCAGGCGGGTATTGCCATTGCTGTTAAAACCACGGGTGTTCACTGATTTAAATGTTAAGCTCTGGGTGCTCATTTCCACGCCTTTCAGGTTGGCCAGCGCATCGTAGTAAGAGGCTGCAGGAGAGGCTTTCAGGGCACGGGCATCCAGTTTTTCGATGGATACGGGCGATTGCAGGATGCTTTCCTGCGTACGGCTGGCGGCAACCACCACTTCCTGACCGAGAATTTCCGTAGAGCTGAGCTGCACATCCAGGCTGCCGGTAGCGGCAGAAACCTCGTGCTCTTCTGTTTTAAAACCCACGTAAGAGAACACGAGGGTTAGCGGGAAAGCATGAGTGGTTTTAAGGGTGAAGGCGCCGCCGCTGCCGGTAATGGTACCGGTAGAGGAACCTTTAACCGCTACGGTCACACCAGGCATGACGTTGCCGGAACCTTTTTCGCGTACAGTACCATGAATAGTGGCGGGGTTTTGTGCTGAAATTACCTGGGTAAGGGATAATAAAAGCACCAGGCAGCCTGTGAAGGCTTTGATTAGAATGCTTCTCATACACGATGGATTTATAAAAGGTTTAGACTCGGTTTAAATAAATATAATCAAAAAAAACCGCATATAGCCATCGGGAGTGCAGGGGATTAAAATAAAAATGCAGCAGGATAAGCCTGCTGCATATATCTTCTTGTAAGATCTTCAGAATCAATATATTTTTAGTGCATCCATTCCCGTAAGATCTTGCCGATCTTCTCAAATTCTATCAGGAAACCATCATGTCCGTACGAAGAGTCTATTTCATGATAAGTGGCATTGGGGAGATGTGCTGCTATAAACTGCTGTTCTTCCGGCGGACATAAAATATCGCTGCTGATGCCGATCAGCAGCGTAGGCTGCCGGATGTGAGAAAGGGTAGTGGTAATGTCCTCATGGCGGCCACGGGCAATATTGTGGCTGTCCATCGCTTTGGTGAGCAGCCAGTACGATTGCGCATTGAAACGTTTTACGAGTTTATCGCCCTGGTAATTGATATAGGAAGAAGCCCTGAAGTTATCGGTCTTCTCTTTATCTTCATCAGATTGTGCGCGCACAAAGGTCTGGTAGTTGCGATAGGTAAGCATACCGATAGCCCTGGCGGCTTTCAGCCCTTTTGAACCGGCGCTGTGGTTGTTGTCCTGCCAGGTATCATCCGCTTCAATGGCCAGTCGCTGCGCCGTGTGGATGGCAATACCCCAGGCGCTCTCCGCTGCGCCGGTGCACAGTAAAAAGAGGCGGTCTATAACAGCCGGCTCGAACAACGACCATTCCAGTGCCTGGTATCCTCCCATGGAACCGCCTATCAGCAGGTGGATACGGGGTATCTGCAGGTGCTGCCTGAGGAGGATATGCGCCTGTACCATATCACGGATGGTGACGGTAGGGAACTGTTGGTACCAGGGATGCCCGGTTTCAGGATTAGTGGTGTGCGGGCCGCTGCTGCCATAGCAGGAGCCAATGATATTGGCGCAAACAATAAAGTGCTTGTCAGGGTCAATGGCTTTACCGGCCCCTATCAGGCCGGTCCACCAATCAGCTGCATCACTGTTGGCCGTGAGGGCATGACATACCCAAACCACGTTACTTCCATCTTCTTTCATCGTACCATATGTATGATACGCGATATGTAATCCCGGTAATACTTCCCCGGACTCTAACCGGAATGCTGCCTGAGTGTAAAATACCTTTGCCGACAATGCTTCTTCAAATTTGCGCAAAACTACAATATCAGAATTAAATATTGTAAAATACAACTGATGATTTACGAATGGCGGTCACTGCATAAATCCTGATGGTTTTATTTATCTTTGTTGAAGATAACCTAATAATCATGAAGATAGCATTACAAAGAGTAGATGACGGATTTAATATGGAGGCAGTAGATGAAGGCGGCCACAAAGTACTGATGGACTCATCTGTGGAGAATGGCGGCAGGAACAATGGCGTGAGACCCATGCAAATGGTGATCATGGGCCTGGGCGGCTGCTCTGCCATTGATGTGATGATGATCCTGAAGAAACAACGCCAGGAAGTAACAGATTTCCGTATAGAAATTGATGCAGAAAGAGAAAAAGGCAAGGAGCCTTCCCTCTGGGAAACCGCTCACCTGGTGTTCCATCTCAAAGGTAATATCGATCCCGATAAAGCAGCACGCGCTGTGGAATTGTCTATGAACAAATATTGTTCTGTGGCGGAAACCCTGCGTCAGGGTAATACCAAACTGACCTGGGAAGTGAAACTGAACGCTTAAAAATGCTGTAATTACCATATCCATGAGCAAAGAAAAAAATCAATACCAGCCGGATACCAATGCGGTAAGAATGCAGATGTCTAAAACAGACCAGATGGAGCATTCTGCACCCATGTTCCTGACTTCCAGTTTTTGTTTTGATAATGCGGAAGAAATGCGGGCTACTTTTGCGGATGAAACAGACTTCAATATCTACAGCCGTTTCAGCAATCCCAATGTAGACGAATTTGTAAAGAAGATGTGCGCCCTGGAAGGAGCAGAAGCAGGATATGCCACCGCCTCCGGCATGAGCGCAATATTTGCCGGCTTTATGGCCCTGCTGAAAAGCGGCGACCATCTGTTGTCGGCCCGCGCTATTTTCGGCTCTACCCACACTGTGATCACGAAGTTCCTCCCTAAATGGGGCATTGAAACTTCTTATTTTGATATGACCGATCCGGCAGGCATAGAAGCGATGATCAAACCCAATACGAAGATGATCTTCGTGGAAACACCCTCCAACCCGGGCCTGGAAATCATTGACCTGGAACTGCTGGCAGGAATTGCCAATAAGCATAATCTCATCCTGAACGTCGATAACTGTTTTGCGACGCCGGTATTGCAACGGCCAATCGAATACGGCGCCCACCTGGTAACACATTCAGCTACCAAATGGATCGACGGGCAAGGCCGTGTACTGGGCGGGGTAGTAGTTGGTAAAGCAGAGCTGATCAAGGAGATCCATACCTTTTGCAGAAGCACAGGCCCGGCTATGTCGCCGTTTAACGCCTGGGTGCTCAGCAAAAGCCTGGAAACCCTGTTTGTCAGAGTAGAGCGTCATTCCTCCAGTGCATTAAAGCTGGCGCAGGGGCTGGAAAACAATCCCCACCTGCTGTCTGTAAAATATCCTTTGCTTCCCAGTCACCCGCAATACAGTATCGCTCAAAAACAAATGAGCGGTGGTGGCGGTATTGTATGTTTTGAGCTCAAAGGCGGCCTGCAGCAAGGTGTCCGTTTCCTGGATGCATTACAGCTGCTCTCATTAACGGCCAACCTGGGCGACAGCCGCAGTATTGCCTCTCATCCGGCCAGCACCACGCATGCAAAGCTTTCTGATGAGGAAAGGGCCATAGCGGGTATAACACCAGGCCTGATAAGGATTTCAGTTGGCCTGGAAAATATTAAGGATATTTTGGAAGATATAGAACAGGCGCTGGAATCAAGCGCCGCGGGTCTGGTCTGACTCAGGATTGCATTGATTTTGCTGGTTACCCGGATTTGATCATTTTGATTTTTAAAAGATAATCAGCAAAATCAATGTACTGATATAAAATTCATTGCCCATTTGCTTATGGCCCTATACTGTGGACGAAAATGAACAACAACAGCCCCATTTTGTGATTCAACCCCTTTAAGTCATGTAATCCGGTCATGTGTGACCTGATAGTTTCCCCTCTATGAAGAATATATTATTCCTGTTGCTTTTATTGACTGGCGCTTATCCGTTGTATATAACAGCGCAAAGTAATTATGATCATAAAGTGATTGCGGTGCTACCAGTCAGAACAACGTTTGCAGAGTATAGAAGTTTGTCGGACAGTAGTATGAAAGCATTTATGGCGCTTGAAATAAAATACGGTATACAGTTGCAGGAGGCATTGTACAAAGCTATTACCAGTGATACGGGCCGGTTGTTGGTAGAAGTACAATCATGGCAAACAACTGATTCCATTTTAAAAAGAGCCGGTTTGGATCTGCGGAAAGTACCTTACCTGGATATGTCTGCTATCGCAAAAGTATTGAAGGTAGATGCCTGTATTACAACCACTGCTACACTTAGCAGCCGGGGAAATGTGGCTGTTGGATCGCCGGCACCATGGCCAATAGGATTGGCCGCAAGCGAAGGACTTAGCCAGGCTTTGAGAGCTATCAAAAGGAATAACAAAATATTTACATTCCGGTTAATGGATGGAAAGTCCGGCGATGAGGTATGGACCTTTTCGCAGGAGATGACCGCAGGTGACATCTCGCTGGATAAAGATCAACTCGCATTTTCCCCGCTGATCTTTAAAAGATTCAAAAAACGCTTCCCTTATTGTGACTAGCCTCCCTCATTTTTAAACTTTTCTACTTATATTAGAACTATGAAATCCTTTGCCCATTTTCTCCTCGTTCTGCTCCTGGCTTATGCAGCAGGCATGATACTACCCTGGTGGAGTGTAGCGCTCGTCGCTTTTCTTGTCACCCTGCTGATGCCGTTATCTCCGGGTAAATCATTCTTCAGCGCCTTCATGGGCATTTTTGTATTATGGATGATCCTTGCTTTTTATATGGATGTAAGAAACGATCACCTGCTGGCCAACCGTATGAGTGAAATGATATTGAAGGTGCGGAGCGGACCGCTGATGGGAGTGGTTAGCTCGTTTCTGGGCGCGCTGGTAGCTGGTTTTGCGGCCAGCACTGCTGCGTTTGTCCGTGCTCCTAAAAATGCCGCCTGATTACTTATCCAGGCTGTTAAAATTCTGATAAAACAGTTTACATCAATAACCCATAAGCTGTTCGCCGTTACATTTGGAATATGAAGTATTACCTGTCTGCCCTGTTCTGCATTTTCATTTCCAGCTACTGCCAGGCTATTGTGGTAAAAGGCCGCGTAACGGATGATAAAGATCAACCACTTCCATTTGCTACCATCTTTATAAAAGGAACCACTACCGGCACTACTACCAATGCCGCCGGCCAGTACCAGCTTGATCTGGCACCGGGACAATACACCGTGGTATGCCAGTATATCGGCTTTAAAAGAACAGAGCTGCCGCTTAACGTAAATGCCTCTGCGCAAATACTCGACTTCCGCCTGCAGCCTGTGAATATGCAGATAAAGGAAGTAGTAGTGAAGGCAAATGGGGAAGATCCTGCATATGCTATCATCCGGCAGGCTATTAAGAAAAGACGTTTCTTCCAGGAACAGGTAAAGGAATATACCTGCATGTCGTATATCAAAGGAACCATAGGCATGAAAGGCGTTCCAGGAAGATTTATGGGGCAGAAGATAGATAAGAAGGATATGGGGGTAGACAGCACCGGGAAAGGTATGATCTTCCTGTCGGAATCAGTAACAAAAATATCTGCCCGGCAACCGGACAAAATCAAACTGGAAGTAATTTCTTCCCGTAAAAGCGGCGGCGGCTTCGGTTTGAGTTTTCCCGCCATCATCAGCTTCTATGATAATAACGTTTCCGCAGTGATCACGCAAATGGGCCCCAGGGGCTATATTTCACCTATTGCTGAAAATGCGCTGGCCTATTATAGGTATCACCTGGAAGGTACTTTTACAGAAGACGGTAAAACAGTGAACAAGATACAGGTCATTCCCCGCCGTAAACACGAGCCCCTGTTTTCAGGCTATATCTTTATTACAGACAGCGACTGGCGTATTCACAGCGCAGACCTGCTCCTTACCAGTGAATACCAGCTGGAGCTGATGGATTCACTGGAAATACGCCAGACACACGTTCCCGTTACAGGAGATATATGGCGTGTAAAAGACCAGGTGATACATATATCCTTTAATAAATTTGGCTTCCGCATGGGAGGCAGCTTTGTAAATGTGTATTCCGATTATAATGTAGCCCCCCGTTTCCCGCCAAAGTTCTTTGACAACACTTTCCTCAAGTATGATTCTGCTTTTGATAAACAGGCGCACACATACTGGGACAGTGTACGGCCGGTGCCACTCGAAACCGATGAGGTAAAGGATTATCACGAAAAAGACAGCATCGCCAAGGCGGCGCGCGA
Source organism: Chitinophaga sp. OAE865 (assembly GCF_040546735.1). Classification (NCBI taxonomy): domain Bacteria; kingdom Pseudomonadati; phylum Bacteroidota; class Chitinophagia; order Chitinophagales; family Chitinophagaceae; genus Chitinophaga; species Chitinophaga sp. OAE865. The sequence goes on from NZ_JBEPOF010000001.1 coordinate 4,465,698, forward strand.
CTCCTCCTTTTCCCGTTATCACCTCGATTCCCTGCAACATAAACAACCACACGTTAAGGTAATGGATGTGCTCTGGAACGGTGTGAAACGCAAGTATTATTTCCGCCGCGACAGCTCCATTCAGTATAATTCCCTGGGCGTAAGAGGACTGCTGAAAGCATTGAAGTATAACACCGTGGAAGGCCTGGTGATTGCCCTGGAACCAGACCTGAACATCTACACCGGGGAAGAAAGCAGTTTACGCATTAGCCCCTTCCTGCGGTACGGATTGAGCAATACTCACTTTAATGCCTATACGCAAATTGATTTCAGCAACCGTAGTAAGGTACATAAGCGTTTTGGGCGCAACGACTGGTTGCTGGCAGGAGGGAAGCGTGTTTCCCAGTTCAACCAGGATAATCCCATCGATAATATTGCCAACGAGTTTTATACCCTGTTCCTGAAGGAAAACTATATGAAGCTGTATGAAAACTGGTTCGGTAAACTACGCTACACCCGTACGTTCCAGACAAATGATAAATTGTCGGTAGGGGCTGCTTATGAAAGCAGGAACCCATTGGAAAACACCACCGATTTCGTGATCTTTAAAAACGACCGTAAACAGTTTACGCCCAATCATCCTTATGAGCTGGCGAACGTACCATTTGAAAAACACCAGGCCCTGGTGTTGGATGCCAGCTTCACATTCCAGCCCGGACAACAATTTGTGGAATTGCCCGACCGCAAAATCCCTTTTGGTTCAAAATATCCCACATTCATCATCGGGTACAGCAAAGGCATACCCAATGTGGGGAACAGCATTGTTGATTTTGATAAATGGAATTTTTCGGTGCAGGACAATATGAATTTCAAACTGCTGGGTGAATTCCGCTACCATATTGGTATAGGAGGCTTCCTGAACGACCGGAATGTACAGATACCCGATTACCAGCATTTCAACGGTAATCAAACCTTCTACAATATAAAATACCTGAACAGCTTCCAGCTGGCGCCGTATTACCGGTATAGCACTACTGCGCCATTTTATGCCACTGCCAATGTGGAACATCATTTTAATGGCTTACTCACCAATAAAATCCCGCTGCTGAACCGGCTGAAATGGAACCTGGTGGCTGGCGCCAATGGGTTTTATGTAAACAGCGACAATAACTATATGGAAGTTTTCGGGGGGATTGAAAATATTTTCAAGATGATCAGGGTAGATGTAGTGGCAGGTTATCAAAGTAAAGAAGATACCCGTATCGGTGTACGTGTTGGCTTTGGGGGAATCCTGGGCAACATGGTAAAGCTTAAAACTAACTGACACAGATTCCGGGGACTCTGTTACCACCTGATATTGCTTGCCAGGTAACAAAATCCCCGTATCTCACTATTCACCGACCGGTTCTAGAATTTCTTCCTGCTCTTTATTTCTTTCTTTTCATCAAAGAAATAAGCCAGTAACCTGTAAATCCAGATACCAACAATTGCATAAATAAAGTAGGTAATGTAAATACTCATAAAATAACATTTTCGGGTTAAACAATATTGCTTCTCTAAGTCATTTTTCAAAAAGGGTGCCAATTGGGGTTGTAACGTTTTCGCAAAGATATATACAATAATTATCAAATAGTTATAAAAAAATAAATATTTTTTAGATCTACGATGAACTTTTGATTGTCTGAATACGTTAATTAAGGTAGTACATTTTGGATAAGCACTGTGCACATTTTACTCACACGTTAATGCCAGAACGAATAGTCATCCTCTTGAATCACCCGGTATGAGAAAGATCGCCCTCATTGCGCTGCTGTCCGGTATTGTCCTGGCCGCAGCCGCCTACATTACGGAAACAAATGACCTGCCCGGCGCGGCAGAACTGAGAACCCCCGGTTTTATCGGTTACATCTTCATTATCAGCGCCATAGCCTGGTTTTCTCTGCATGTTCTTTACCAGTGGGCAAAGGAATCAGATCCTTATCATTATTGATATTCAGGGGATTTCGCTATCTTTGCGCCCTGAATCAATTGTTCTTTTAAGATGAAAGAAAATTGATTGGAGTTTTGTTCGCGACGCAGGCGTCCTTAAAATTTCAAGCAATTATGGCATTACACAACAGAGTATCTGCCGCCGAACTGAAAGTCCGGCTGGCCAATGAAACGTTTAAACGCGTTACCGTTTCCTTCTACCAATACGCAAAAATCCCCGACCCAAAGGCATTCCGTGATCAATTGTACGAATCGCTTTTCCAACTTGGCACTTTCGGACGTATTTATGTAGCCCATGAAGGCATTAATGCCCAGGTGAGCGTGCCGGAGCATCATTTTGAGGCGTTTAAGCAACAATTATATGCTATCGACTTCCTCAATGGCATCCGGTTGAACATCGCTGTTGACGACGACGGCAAGTCCTTTTTTGTACTGAAGATCAAAGTACGTGAGAAGATCGTAGCCGATGGCATTACAGACCCCACCTTTGATATGGCCAACCGCGGCCGTTATGTGGATGCCGTCACTTTTAATAAGCTTACGGAAGACCCGGACACAGTGATCGTAGACATGAGAAATCACTACGAGTATGAAGTGGGGCATTTTGAAGGCGCTATAGAAGTTCCTTCAGATACTTTCCGCGATCAGCTGCCCATGGCTGTGGATATGCTGGCTGATCAGAAAGACAAGAACATTATCATGTACTGTACCGGCGGTATCCGTTGCGAAAAAGCATCGGCCTATATGCTGCACAACGGCTTTAAGAATGTATTTCACCTGGAAGGCGGTATTATTGAGTATACAAATAAGGCCCGGCAACAAGGGCTTCCTATTAAATTCAAAGGAAAGAACTTCGTGTTCGACGACCGCCTCGGAGAGCGTATCAGCGACGATATTATCAGTCATTGCCACCAATGCGGCGAGCCTTGCGACAGCCACACCAATTGCCTGAACGATGGTTGTCACCTTTTGTTTATCCAGTGTGAATCATGCGCAAAAAAATATGATGGCTGCTGCAGTGAAGCCTGTCAAACCACCCACGCTTTACCACCTGAGCAACAGGCTGAACTACGCAAGGGGGTGGAGAAAGGACTGATGTTCAATAAATCAAGAAGAAGAAAAATGGAATAAAAAAATCCGCCCCGCGTTGTTTCTTCTCGGCAGGGCGGAGTAGTTGACCATAAAATTGAACCGGCCGGAGTGATCCGGCCTTTTCTTTTTTATGACCATTCTATCAACCTATATGCGAACTAAAAACCAGCGCATGCACATTCGTATTGTACTAAAGCGAACGGCTATACGCAATCTGTTGACTACATCTGGTCTCTCTTATTTTTATAAGCACCATAGAAAATGATGGGGAATACGAGCAACGTTAATACCGTTGCGGTAATCAGCCCGCCAATTACTACAATTGCCAGCGGCTTCTGTGTTTCAGATCCGATACCATGCGATATGGCAGCGGGAATAAGGCCTATAGCGGCCATCATCGCCGTCATTACCACAGGCCGTACACGGCTTTGTACGCCCAGCCTGATAGATTCATTCAGTGATAGTTTTGCTTCCAGGTTCTTATGGAATACGGAAATGAGGATCACCCCGTTCTGGATACAGATACCAAACAAGGCAATAAAACCTACCCCGGCGGAAATACCGAAGTTCATATTGGTAATATGCAATGCCAGTATACCGCCAATCAATGCAAAGGGCACATTCATCAGCACCAGTCCTGCATCCTTCACACTGCCCAGCATAATGAACAATACCATGAAAATGGCGATGATACTGATAGGCACTACCTGTCCGAGACGTTGTGTGGCGCGTACCTGGTTTTCAAATTCACCGGTCCAGCCAATGCTGTAGCCTTTAGGCAGTTTTACCACCCGGTTGATCTTCGCCTGCGCTTCGGCAATAGTACTACCCAGGTCGCGGTCACGTACAGAGAACTTCACGCCTATAAAGCGTTTGTTGTTATCACGGTAAATGAAAGCCGGTCCTGTAATGGTTTTAATCTCCGCAATTTCTTTCAACGGTATCTTATTATTGTTGATAGTAGGCACCATCAGGTTGGCAAGATCATCTTCCGTTTTGCGGTAGTTCTCATCATACCGGATGCGGATATCAAATTTCTTTTCTCCCTCATACAGCTGTGTGGCCGTTTTACCGCCAATGGCCATTTCAATCACTGCCTGTGCATCACCGGTGGCTACGCCATACTGGGCCATTTTATTATCGTCGAGGTTAATGCTCATTTCAGGCTGACCAATATTCCGGATCACACCAAGATCCTTGATGCCCTGCACCGTTTTCAGTTGCGCCATTACCTGCTGTGAAAGCGATTCCAGCTTCACAAGATCATCGCCAAAGATCTTCACCCCGTTTGCTGCTTTGAAGCCGGCCACCGCTTCAGAAACGTTGTCACTGATAGGCTGGGAGAAGTTGAGAATGATGCCCGGGTATTTCTTCAAACGGGCTTCCATCTGCGCAATCAGTTCGTCCTGCGTGATCTTCCGTTTCCAGCTTTCTTTTGGCGCCAGGTCTACCTGATACTGCACAAAGTAAAAGCCGTTGGGATCGGTGCCATCGTTGGAACGGCCTACCTGCGACAATACCCTTTTTACTTCCGGGAAACCGCCGAGGTCCTGCCGGATATCATGCGCCATTTTGGTGCTTTCGGTAAGCGACATGCTCATGGGCAACTCCGTGGTAACCCACAGTGAGCCTTCATTCAGCTGTGGCAGGAACTCTGTGCCCAGGAACTTCGCCGATATAAAAGTAAGCAGCATGAAAGCCAGTGCCAGTGTAATGCTGAGACGTTTGTTCCGGTAAGTCCAGCTGAAGCCTTTCATTACAAAACGGTCAAAGAAATTCACCAGCGGGTTATTCTTTTCCTTCACATTCCTGTTGAGCAAAATAGAGCAAAGCACGGGCACCAGTGTGAGGGTAAACAACAGGGCGCCCAGCAACGCAAATCCCAGTGTCCAGGCAAGTGGTGAAAACATTTTGCCTTCCACTTTCTGGAAAGAGAAAATGGGGATCAGGGAGATGATAATAATAAGTTTGGAAAAGAAGATGGCCTTTGCCAGTTCTCCGCCGGTTTGTTTGATCCATCCCAGTTTCGCCATTTTGTTGAACCGCTCCATGCCAAATTTGTGGGCTTTATGGTCAAGCATTACGAAGATGCCTTCTACCATCACCACGGCCCCGTCTATGATGATCCCGAAGTCGATCGCCCCCATCGACAACAGGTTGGCACTCATACCTTTTAAGCGTAAGCACATGAAAGCAAACAGCAGCGCCAGCGGGATAATGATAGACACGATCACCGTAGTGCGCCAGTCGGCCATGAACAGGAATACGATCACGGTTACGAATATGATACCTTCTGCCAGGTTGTGCATTACCGTGTGGGTACAGAATTCCATCAGGTTATCACGGTCGTAGAATGTTTCCATTTTGATATCATCCGGCAGGATGGTTTCATTCAGCTCTTTCAGCTTATCTTTCAGGCGGGCCAATACTTCTGTGGGATTTTCTCCTTTACGCATCACTACGATGCCCTCCACCAGGTCGTCGTTATTGTCTATGCCCACCTGTCCCACGCGGGGGGCGGATGCCTCATGTACATTGGCCAGATCCTTCACCAGCAGGGGCACGCCATTGATGTTCTGAACAATGATATTGTTGATATCCGGGATACTGTTCAGCAGGCCGATTCCCCGCACCACATATGCCTGCCCGTTTTTTTCAATCACATCGCCGCCTACGTTCACATTGCTTTTGGTAACGGCCTGGTACAGCTCCAGCGGGGTAATATCGTATTTGGCGAGCCGTACAGGGTCTGCAGAGATCTCGTAGATCTTTTCCTGTCCGCCAAAGGCCACCACATCGGCAACACCGGGCACGCTGCGGATCTGCCGGTCTATGACCCAGTTCTGCCAGGTAAGCAGATCGCGTGAATCCCGCTTGCTGCTTTTCAGGTAGTAACGGAATATTTCACCGGTAGGACCGTAGGGTGGCTGCACTTCCGGCTCGGCGCCTTCAGGCAGACTAATGCTTTGCAACATGTTGTTCACCTGCTGACGGGCAAAGAAATCTTCCACATCATCATCAAACATGATCTTTACTACCGACAAACCAAACATGGTAACAGAGCGCACACTGGTTTTTTTCTGCACTGCATTCATAGATACTTCTATGGGCAGCGTTACAAAACGCTCCACTTCCTGCGCACTGCGGCCATTCCATTTGGTTACAATCACTATCTGCGTGTTGGTAACATCGGGGAAAGCCTCAATGGGCGTGTGTAAGAAGGAAAATACGCCTGCTGCGATCAGCGTGGCTACACTGATGAAAACAAACAGCTTGTTCCTCAGCGAAAAGGCTACAATATTTCTAATGAATTTATTCATAACTCCTGTTCTTTAGAATGCTACCCTGGTCCTTAACCCGAAAATATTCACCGGTCCGCGGTCCCTGTTATAAGCAGGATGCATCACAAACTGGTAATCAGGGCTTAAAGCTATATGTAGCCTGGTGATGTTACATTGATAGAATACTTCAGCAATTACTTCAGGGGCATAGTTGAGCCGTCCGTCGCCAATCATAAAACCTGTGCCGCCTTCAGCAAGGTAGTTCCGGTGGTCGCCGGATAAGCCGTTTACCACGAGTGCTGCGCCGGCATTGTCTTGCGCGCGGTGCCAGCTTTGGCCGCTTTGCAGCCATCCGGCACTGATTGAACGGTCAATTTCTGTATAGGCCCAGGTTTCATTATGCCCGTCGTTCCATGATGCTTTGAGGAAGGCGCCACCGCTGCCTGTCAGCTCCTGGTTTATATTGATGCCGAAACCATATTTGGTATGCCCGTTCCGCCTTACGGCACTGATATCCGGCGTGTCTTTAACCGCGCTTACAGCTTCGTTATAATTGCCCATGGGCGCCTGGTTAATGAAAGCCATCAGCCGCACTGCCCCTTCATGCTTATTCAGTGTATGCGTGTGCGTTACTTCCACTACCTCACCGTTGGATTGGCCATAATGATAGTTCAGCTTTGGACCATTGGCTACTTCCGGTTCCAGGGAGGTGGCGGCCTGTAACAGCCAGTTGTTCGTCCTGTACTGAACGGTGAGCGCCATGGTATATCCGCGCACATCTGCAGGGTAATCCCAGGCAGCGTTGCTCATCAGCGCCCAGTTCATAAACTGGGTGCGGGGATCATGGCTGTAATCGTTCTGGTCAAAGAAATCTGCAAGGCAGTATTTACCGCCAATAAAACGCAGGTATCTTGTGGGTGTGGTGCCGCCTACATTGTTAAGGTCATCTTGGTCTGTTTCCGTACCGGATGATAACGGTAACGTATAAACGCCATATGCACGCGCCAGGTAAATCTTAGGTTTGGGATCGCCCACGCGGAAGGTTTCCCCGTTGGGAAAACCCGCAATGCCGGTAGCATGGCTAAGACCTTCCCCTCCTGCAAGTTCCGGGTTCACATATAATTCCAGGTTCTTCAATGGGCGGATACCTGCATAAATAGTACTGGTAATGGAAGTAGCGCCGTTTTCATGCGTACGGAAACTGTTGATACCTGAATACTTTGCAGAAAAATCCGGGTGCCATTGCGTTACCAGTGTTTGCTGGAAATGGAAAGAGTAGGGGACAATGCTATCCGTCTTCTTATCCTGCGCCAGCAGGCGGGTACAGCCCAGTGTGAGCACTCCTATGGAGAACAGTTGCTTCATGACGCGTTTAATCTTTAAGAGCATCGTAGATGAGCAATTGGTTTTTGGAGATCACTTTCTCGTTTGCAGCGAGGCCGGAAGAGATATAGGTCATATCCCCGGCTGTTTTATCTACCTCTACTTCGCGCACGGCTATATTAAATTTGTCTTTAAATACCAGCACATAATTTTTGCTGTTATCGAAGATGACAGCGGCAGAGGGCACTGCTATTTTCTGATCGTTATCCTGGTACTTCACATACACGGTAGCAAACATTTCCGGCTTTAGCAACATATTCTTATTATCGATACTGATCCTTACCTGCATGGTTTTGGTAGCAGGGTCGAGGAAATTGTAGATCTTATCGATCTTGCCGCGGAAGGGCTGATCGGGATAGCTTACGGTTACCACGTCTGCTTCGTAGCCTTCCTTGATACGGGCAATATCTGTTTCAAAAACATTGGCCATCACCCATACATCGTCCAGTTCTGAAATGGTGAAAATATTGGTGCTGTTATCCGTACGGATCTCCATGTTATTATTGATATTCTTCTCAATAATATAACCGGAAATAGGGGCGGTTACCAGGTAGGTAGCGCCTTTACCTTTGCGGTATATTTTAAACAGGTCGTTGAGGCGGTTAATTTCAGCATTGGATTTCTGTACTTCCCCTTTGGCGTTTACCACATCCTTATCTGTATTCAAACGGCTCTCGAACAGGTCCTGCGCCACTTTGAGATTTTTGTCTGCCACATTGCGATCGGATTGGGCCTGTGCCAGCTGCTTTTCATAATCAGCAATTTCCGCACTGTGTATTACTGCCAGTACCTGGCCTTTTTGTACATAATCGCCCAGCTGTACTTTTATATCTTCCACATAACCACTTACCAGCGGGTACACCTTCAGTACTTTACCACCGTTGGGGGTAACCTTACCGGATAAACGAACTTCATTCATTACAGGCTGCAGGTGCGCAGTATCGATACGGATATTTTTCAGCATCGTATCACTGAGAACGAAAGTGGTTTTTTCCTGATCTTCTGCCTGGCTGTGTTTGCAACCACTCCACAGAATAGTTGCCAGCAGCGAAAAGCCAATAATGAGGATAGGCTGTTTCATGCGCTTAGTTTTTAAATAATTCTTGTCCTGTTGCATAGTTGAGTTCTTCGTAGGCATTTACCCGGTTGGATAAAAACTTGTTGATATTTTTAGCGTTGTCGCTGTAACTGTTGAAGTAATCGATGAACTGAAGAAGGGAGATATTTCCCTTGCTGAAGTTTTTGGCCACTTCAGCTATCAGGGTATCAAACTCGCCCTGGAACTGGTGCAGGTCAAAGCTTTTGTAACGTTTTTCCAGTGTTACTATACGCTGGTAGGCATTCAGCACTTCCGACTGTGCGATGGACTGTTGCTGCAGCAGTTGTTGTTGTTCAGATCCGATCTGGAGTTGCGCAGCGCGGATATTTCCCTGGTTACGGTTCCAGGTGGGCAGATCAATTCCCAGCGTGAGCCCCACGAAATTAGGCGTATAACTGCCTTGTTTATCGTAAGTGGCGCCTACGTGAAGATCCGGTACAGCCAGTGATTTCTGGAGGCGGTAGTTGAGCTGCGCGGTCTGGTATTGCATATCGGCTATACGTACATCCGGCCGGTTCTGTGCTACGCTGTCGAGCAGCGGTTGCAGCTGTATTTTATCCAGGTTATATGAAGCCAGGTCTGCTGGTTGCAGCCGGGCTTCATAAAAAACACTGGTATGTAACAGTTGCTGTAGGTTCTTCTGTGATTCCAGTTCCTGTTGTTTCAGGTCGGCAAAGTCGTTTTCAATACCTACCTGTAATGCCTGCAACCTTACCAGGTCTGCATGGGCCACGCTTCCTTTCTTATCAGCTGTTACATATGCATCCACAATTTTCTGCAGGTTATCCAGCTGTTCTTTTAACACGGTTTCAATCTGTTGCTGGTAGTAGATATTGTAGAAGTTTTCCCGGAGTTGCAGGCGAAGGGTACGCACCAGTTCATCAAAGTTGGCTTCGCTCATTTTTGCCGCTGCTGCGGCCAGTTGTATAGTTTTATTCCGCTTGCCGGCAAGCTGGATCAGCTGGTCCACATTATACTGTGTTTCGCCACCGGCGCCCACATCAAATGGTTTGAATTTGTTGGTACTTCCGAATCCCAGCACGGTGCTGAAGGAGGGATTGTTCCACATCTTCGCCTGCCGTACCAGTGCTTTGGAGGCATCTACCTGGTAGCGTTGTGCCAGTAATAAATAATTTTTTACGAGGAAAGAATCTTCCACCTGCTGCAATGTTGCAGGTTGGGAAGTAACCTGTGCCTGTGAATACTGAATAAAGCCCAGGCTGGAAACACAAGCTGTTAGGAACAGCATCCTGATAGTTCGCATAATGCCAGATTTCATAGCACAAAGCTCAGAAAGAGGAATTAAAGCGGCCTTTAAGGAAGATTAAAAAAAACTTAAAAGAAACTTATATGTGTGGCAGGATCACTGCGAAGGTAGTTCCTTCCTGCGGGTTGGAGGTAACGGTGATATGGCCGTTGTGTATCTGTACAATTTTTTTGCAGATAGATAAACCCAGGCCATGGCCGCGGATCTGAAGAGCGTTCTGCCCCCGGTAAAAAGGCTCAAATATTTTGCTGATATCATCCGGTGGAACACCGATCCCGGAGTCTTTCACCTGTACGAGGATATATTTTGTAAAGAAGTCTATCGATACATGCGCGGTATTATTATCGGAAAACTTACATGCATTATCGATCAGGTTGAGGAAAAGTACTTTCAGCAGATTTTCATTTCCATAACAGGTTACCAGCAGGTCATTGTCGGGCACTTTCATGAAATGGATCTCCACTTTACTGGCAGTTTTTTGTTTCAGCCGGATCAGGGTGGTCATCTCCATTAGCAGTTCATCTATCCTCACATTACTCAGTACAAATTCCTGTTGCCGCATTTCCGATTGGGCCAGTTGCAATAAGCCGTTGGAAAGATCGGAAAGGTTTTCCGCGTCTTCCAGCACAGAGGTGAGCAGGGCCAGGTATTCTTCCTTGCTTCGGTCTTTCGACAAAGCCACCTGCAACTGGCTGATGATGGCTGCAAGGGGAGTGCGCAGCTCATGAGAGGCATTGCTTACAAAGCTTTTCTGCAGGTGAAACGATTCGCTGAGGCGCTGCAGCATAGTATTGAAATTGGCGCCCAGTTTGGCAATTTCATCTTTTCCTTTCACCGCTACCTGCGTGTCCTGCATGTTATTGGCGTTGATGCTGTCTACCTGCTGTACCAGCTGATCGATAGGTTGCACCATTTTACGGGCAAAGAAGTATCCAACGCCCACCAGTACTATCACAGCGGTAATAAGCTCCAGCAGCAGGATCTGGCTGAGGTTCCGGAGGTTTTGAAAGCCATATTTATCAAAAGAAGATACAATAACGATCACGGATACATTCCCTTCTGTATAGTAAACACCCACTACTTCATCGCTGCCTTTATCGGCGCTGTATACCTTATTCTCCTTGATATAGTCGAGTAATTTGGGGTGGGTACGGATGGTAGTATCTTTCAGGTTGCTGTACAGCAGGTCGTACGTGGGATTATATACCAGGATGGTTTCTTTATAGAGATCCTGGAAAGTGGTACGGTCCAGCTTCCGCAGCAGGTCTACCTTCACATTGCCGTCTTCAATGATCACGTTGGCAATAGAGCGGGCGCGGTATTCCAACCGTTCCAGGTATTCGGCTTTCCTTGATTTGGCGGAGAAATAATATGCCAGTACGGCAAATGCAACGAGCATCAGCGTGGCCGACAGGGTATAATAAAGCGCTATTTTATATTTGATCTTCAACCGGGCGTGTTATTCTTCAGAAAGATAATATCCCATGCCTGTTTTTGTGTGCAGGAGTTTATGCTCGAAATCCTTGTCTATTTTTTTGCGGAGGAAGTTCATGTATACTTCAATTACATTGGTACCGGTATCGAAGTCGATATCCCATACTTTTTCCGCGATGGTGATTTTGGAGATAACTTTGCCTTTATGCATGGCGAGGAATTCCAGCAGCTGGTATTCTTTGGCGGTGAGGGCAATTTTTTTGCCGCCGCGTGTTACGTCTTTCTTTTCCCGGTCTATTTCCAGGTCGGCGATCACAATTTTGTATTGGGTACCGTGCGTGGCATCGGAGCCGGCTCTTTTAAGGAATACGCGGATACGCGCCAGCAGTTCACGGAAGTCGAATGGCTTTACAAGGTAGTCGTCTGCGCCCAGTTCAAAGGCCTGCATTTTGTCTTCCATGCCGCCGAGGGCGGTGAGCATGATTACCGGAACCCGGTTGTTTTTGTGGCGGATCACTTCACAAAGTTCATAGCCGTTGTTATGGGGGAGGTTGAGGTCCAGGATCACCAGGTCGTAGTCGTTATTGGTAGCTAATCCTTTGCCGATACGCCCGTCGTAGGCCACATCCACATCAAAACCGTTTTCTTCCAGTCCTTTCTTAACGGCATTGGCTACTTTAACTTCGTCTTCAACTACCAGTATTTTTTGCATACTTCAGAAAGGTTTTTAGTGGGTATTATACAGGTATCCCGTAAGATACCTGTATAACAAAATTACTAGCTGATAAGGTTCGCTTCCAGCTGCATTATTTTTTCAAATAATTGCTCGTATTGCTGATTGGCCCTGTCCAGGTATTTCTGAACATCCTGGTATTCGCTTTCTACCTGGGCAAATTTAGCTTTATCGTTGTAGATTTCAGGGGAACCGAGGCTGGCTTCAAGACTGGCCTTACGTTCCTTCAGGCTGGCGACCTGGCCCTCTACCTGTGAAAACTGTTTCTGCTGTTTCTGTAATTCGCGCTGAACGTCTTTATTGATAGCGCCTTTGCCTGTTTCTGCAGCAGGAGCGGTGTTTTGCTGGCGGCTTTCTTTTTTCGTATCTGCGTTACTGTTACTGGCTTTGGCATTATTGTTCTGCTGCTGGGCGGCCATTCTCTTTTTCCACTCTTCGTATTCGTTGTAGGTGCCTTTGAACTCCTTGATCTCACCGTCTACAATTTCCCAGATCTTATTGGCTGTCTGGCTGACGAAATAACGGTCGTGCGATACCAGCACCAGGCTGCCATCGTACTTGTTAAGGGCGTCTATCAGCATCTGCACGGAGTTCATGTCAAGGTGGTTCGTGGGCTCATCCAGCATAAGGAAGTTAGCCTGGCTGATAATGGTTTTTGCCAGCGCCACGCGTGCTTTTTCGCCTCCCGAAAGGATCTTGATCTTCTTAAACACATCATCACCGGTAAAGAGGAAGCACCCCAGGAGCTGGCGTAATTCCAGTTCTGTACGGCCGCTGCCAAAGTTTTTCAGCTCGTCCAGTATTTCGCTGTTCAGGTCTAGTGATTCCAGCTGATGCTGTGCGTAGAAGCTGGTCACCACGTTATGGCCGGGTATGCGCTCACCTTCCATAGGCTCCATCCCGAAAATGATCCGAAGGAGGGTAGATTTACCTTTACCGTTGGCGCCGATGAGGGCAATTTTATCGCCCCGGTTGATCTCAGCGCTAGTGTTTTTTAAGATCTCGATATTGCCAAAGCGTTTGCTGACATTTTTCAATGTGCATAAGATCTTGCCGGGTGTTTTATCTACCGTAAAGTTTATTTTTATTTTAGACGGGCCGTTATCTGTTTGTTCTACACGTTCCAGTTTATCCAGCCTTTTGGCAATACTTTGTGCCTGTGCGGCTTTGGAAGCTTTTGCTTTAAAGCGTTCAATAAAGCGTTCCTGCTGGCGGATATAATCCTGCTGGTTTTCGTAAGCGCGTTGCTGCATTTCGCGGCGCAGTTCCTTTTCCACTTCATAGTCGGCGTAAGAACCGGCGTAGTGGTGCAGTTGCTGCTGGTATACTTCCACGATCTTGTTCACCATGCGGTCCAGGAAGAAGCGGTCGTGCGATACAATGATCACGGCGCCATTATAACCTACCAGGTATCTTTCCAGCCATTCGATGGAGGGAAGATCCAGGTGGTTCGTGGGCTCATCGAGCATCAGTACATCCGGTTGCTGCAGGATGAGGCGTGCCAGGAGTACCCGCATGCGCCATCCACCGGAAAACTGGCTGTATGGGCGGTCCAGGTCGGCGGTGGTAAAGCCGAGGCCTTCCAGTACCTGGGCCGTTTTATGTTTCATGTTATAGCCGTCGAGGGCTTCAAATTCATGCAGCTTGTCGCTGAATTCATGCAACAGTTCATCCGTTTGGCTGTCTTCCAGTTCCCTGGTAATACGCTCAATATCTTTCTCCAGCTCCAGTGCTTTGCCAAAGGCCATCATACCTACGGTAAGGATGGATTCCTCGGTTTCAAAGCTTAGCAGGTCCTGGTTAAAGAAGCCGATCGTCAGGCTCTTGCTTTTATTCACACTTCCTTTGGAAACGGAATATTCTCCATTGATAATGCGCAACAGGGTAGATTTGCCGGTACCATTCAACCCGATAAGCCCAACCCGGTCGCCCGGTTCTATATGCCAGGAGGAATTTTCCAGTATGACCCTGGATCCAAACTCAAACGTAATGTCCTGTAAAGCGATCAACATAAAAAATAAAAAAATTGGATAAAAAACGTGCAAAGTTAAGGAAAAATGCGGACTTTAACCTACTCAAATTCAATCCTCCCGACAAACAATCCGGTCATTTTATTTAGTTTTGTTACAAAGTGTAAGATTATGAATTTTAAAGTATGCCTTCCGGCTGGCCTGTTAATACTGGGTATGGCGCTGTTTGCCTGTAACCAGCAGGCGCCGGAGGAGAAAAAAGCTGCCGGCGGCGTTGCCGAAGCGTTGCAGGCTCCTTACAGCCAGGTATTCTACGATTCACTGGGCGCTACAATGCAATCGTACTATAAGTTGTCTGATGCGTTGGTGCAGGCCGACGGTACCGCTGCCAACACGGCTGCAGCGGCGCTTAAGGGGCATGTGGACAGTTTGCCGGTGACCCTTCTGCAAATGGACAGCAGCCACCTGGCCAACATAACCGGTATTACCGGCAGCGTGAGCGCAGAACTGGACGGACTGGCCGGGGAATCAACACTGGAAGGGAAGAGGGCTTCTTTCCAGATGGTGTCTGATATGCTGTTTGATCTTGTAAAGAACACCGGTTTGAAAGGTCATACTATTTATCACCAGTATTGCCCGATGGCATTTGATGATAAAGGGGCTTACTGGCTCAGCGATAAAGCGGATATCCAGAATCCCTACTTCGGTCATAAGATGCTCACCTGTGGCGAAACAAAAGACAGCCTGATTTACAAGTAATAACTTATCGTTGGATCATGCGCTGTAAATCGTAACTTGCCTTTGCTGCACCTGATTCAACGGTATGTTCACACGATATGTTTCCTTTTTATGGCTCTTCTTTTTGCTATGTTTCTTCAACAACGCAGCGGGACAGCAATTTACCATAAGCGGTTTTATTAAAGATAGCACCAACGGGGAATCCCTCCCTGGCGCCACTGTGCAGGTATTGCATTCCACCAACGGGGTGCATACCAATAACTATGGTTTTTATTCCATCACCCTGCCGGCAGGTAACTATATCCTCCTGTATTCTTTTCTTGGCTATGAATCCAAAGCCTTAGCGCTGAACCTTGATGCTAATACCACGCAGCATCTGCAGTTATATCCCCGTTCTTACCAGGCAAAGGAAGTAGTGATCAGTGATAAACGAAAGGACGCCAACGTAAAAAGTACCGACATGGGTAGAGTGGAGCTTACCGCCATGGAGGTAAAGAAGCTGCCTGCGCTGATGGGAGAGGTGGATGTGCTGAAAGCCCTGCAGCTGATGCCTGGCGTTCAGGCTGCCGGCGAAGGGAATGCCGGTTTTTATGTAAGGGGCGGTGGAGCTGATCAGAACCTCATTCTGCTGGATGAAGCACCCGTGTATAATACCGGGCATCTTTTTGGTTTTTTCTCCGTGTTTAATGCAGATGCTATCCGTGGCACGACGCTCATTAAAGGCGGTATGCCAGCCAATTACGGCGGGCGCTTGTCGTCCGTGGCGGATATTGCCATGAAAGAAGGGAACAGTAAAAATTTCCAGGGAGAAGGAGGGATTGGCCTTATTTCCTCCCGTTTATCCTTCCAGGGACCACTGAAAAAAGATAAAGCATCTTTTATCGTGAGCGGCCGGCGTACATACATTGACGTTATAACGAAACCTTTCATAAATAATACTTCGTATAAGGGTTCGGGTTATTATTTCTATGATCTGAATGTAAAGATGAATTATATTATTTCAGACCGGGATCGTGTTTACCTGAGTGGTTATTTAGGGAAAGATGTATTCAGCTTTAATAACCAGGACCGTTCCTTTGATGTTAAGATCCCCTGGGGCAATACCACGGCTACTTTGCGATGGAACCATGTGTTTAACCGGAAACTGTTTGCCAATACCTCCCTCATTTACAATGATTATAAGTTCCAGTTCAGCGCCCTCCAGAATAATTTTGACATCCGTTTATCATCCGGTATCAGTGATATGAACCTGAAAACGGATTTCGACTACTATGTGCATGTAAAGCATCATATCCGTTTCGGAGGGAATTATATTTATCACACGTTTACGCCGTCTACCATCAGCGGGCAGCAGGATTCCACGAGGTTTTCGCCGGAAAATGTATTTAAGAAATACGCCCATGAAGCAGCTTTGTATGTAATGGACGACTGGGAAATATCTCCCCGGCTGCAGCTGAATGTAGGGTTGCGTTACAGCGGGTTTATGCAGATAGGTCCCTATACCCGTTATTACCGGGATGCAGCAGGAAATAAAACAGACAGTACTGTATACCGGCGCTGGCAGCCAATATCACGTCATGGCGGCTTTGAGCCGAGGTTTATCCTGCGCTGGTCATGGAATGATGTAAGCTCAGTAAAGGCTTCTGTTACCCGTAACTACCAGTTTATCCACCTGGTGTCCAATGCAGGCACTACGCTGCCTACAGATGTTTGGGTGCCCAGTACTTACCTGGTGCAGCCGCAGATCTCCTGGCAGTATTCAGCCGGGTATTTCCGCAATTTCAGCAACAATATATACGAGGCCTCGGCAGAGGTGTATTATAAGAGCCTGCAGCACCAGATCGAATACAAGGAAGGATATACACCTACCTTTAATGATCCCGAACAGGACTTTGTATTTGGGAAAGGGGAGGCATACGGGCTGGAATTATTTGTGAACAAAAGGAAGGGAAGGTTTACCGGTTGGCTGGGTTATACGCTGGCATGGACCTGGCGGGAGTTTCCGGCCTTGAACGATGGGAAGCGTTACCCGGCTAAATACGACCGCCGGCACGACCTGGCCCTGGTGGGCACTTATGAATTGAACAAGCGCTGGACGATATCCGGTGTCTTTATTTATGGTACGGGTAACACCACCACGTTGCCGGAAAAGTTCTATTTTATAGAAGGCACGCTGGTACAGGGTTATGGCAGCATCAATTCATACAGGATGGATGCGTATCACCGGTTGGATTTTTCGGCTATTTATACGCCCGTGCCTAAAAAGCCCAATAAACGTGTTAAAGGCAGCTGGACTTTTTCAGTATACAATGTTTATAGCAGGAAGAACCCTTATTTTATTTATTTCGACCAGGAGGGTAGTGCAATTGATGGAACATTGAAGGTAAGTGCGAAGCAGGTGTCGTTATTTCCGGTGTTGCCGTCTGTGACGTATAATTTCAGGTTCTGACCGGGGGATTAACATGGGGTGATAGCGTGGGGATTATTTCAGTATGCCTGCGTATCTAAGCAGAGCAGCTATAGAGCCGATCAACATAATGTACTGGAGAATTGTAACAGAGTGCATGTGCTTCATCAGCCTGTTCTCCGTATCTTTAATTTCTACCCTTACTTTACCGATGTCTTCTTTTACTTCCACCCTGAGATTGCCAATGTCCTGTTTTAATTCTGTTCTGAGATTGCTGATGTCGCCTTTCAATTCTGTTCTGAGATTACTAATGTCGCCTTTCAATTCCGACTTAACAGCAGCTAACTCCGCTTTGGTAGCCAGTTGATCGGTTTTTGCAAAAGACTTCCTTTCATAATGCTCATCCATCGCGTTTACTATTTCCATGGCTTTGGCGTCCGACAAATGCAGATCCGTCCGGAAGATGTCGTACAGCTTTAAATTTCCAATTGTCATATGTAACGGTTTTATATTACATCATAAATTTAATCTATTCTCTCTATCCATATTGAGAGTATTACAGATATTTCTTTTAAATATATCAAATGCTGATGATTGTTATTATTGCGTAAAGATGGTTTGCATTTTGAGAACGAGACAGGCGAAATTTAGTTTGATTATTACGTTTGTCATACTGTCTCGTCCTGTAAAAGCTATACACTCAAAATTCTTAGTCCTGCCAAAGCCATACACTACCTCGTAATATTATATTATTTTACATTTATAAATGTGAAGTCACTCCATCTTTTCAACTGTGCTCACATCGCTGTAATAATATTTATTTTTAAAATCCTTAAGTTCAATCACATGGTTATCTAAAAGCTAACAAACTATTTCTTAACTTCGCAAACATTTTATAAAGGAAATATAGCCCATACGAAAAGGTATGGCGCTAACAGCAAAACGTATGATAAATATCACTTTTCCGGATGGCGCAGTTCGTCAGTATGAACCAGGAGTAACTGCATTGGAGATCGCCAAGTCCATCAGCGAGGGATTGGCACGCAAAGTATTGGCTGCAAATGTTAATGGGCAGGTAGTGGATGCTACGCGCCCGATTTTGACGGATAGCACGCTGCAACTGCTGACGTGGGTGGATAAGGATGGTAAAGCCACCATGTGGCACTCTTCGGCGCATCTGATGGCAGAAGCCCTGGAAGCCCTGTACCCCGGTGTAAAGCTCGGCTACGGCCCCTCCATTGAAAATGGATTCTATTACGATATTGACCTGGGCGACCGTACCATCTCTGAAGATGACCTGAAAGCGATTGAAGCGAAAATGGTGGAGTTGTCTAAACACAACAGTGAGTACATACGCAAGGAGGTAAGTAAGGCGGATGCACTGAACTACTTTACAGAGAAGGGCGATCCGTATAAAATAGAAACGATCAATGAATTGCCGGATGGAAGTATTACTTTCTATACGCAGGGCGGATTTACAGATCTTTGCCGTGGACCGCATATTCCAAACACCGGCTTTATTAAATCCATCAAGCTTACCAGCATCGCAGGCGCTTACTGGCGCGGCAGTGAAAAGAATAAGATGCTTACCCGTATTTACGGTATCACCTTCCCTAACCAGAAAGAGCTGGACGAGTACCTGGCCCTGATAGAGGAAGCCAAAAAACGTGATCACCGCAAACTGGGCAAGGAACTGGAACTGTTTGCCTTCTCCGAAAAAGTAGGTCTCGGATTACCTATGTGGCTGCCCAAAGGCGCTATGTTGCGCGAACGCCTGCAGCGCTTCCTCCAGGAAGCACAGCTGGCCAGCGGTTACCTGCCAGTGGTAACGCCGCATATCGGGAATAAAAACCTGTATGTGACTTCCGGTCACTACGAGAAATACGGGAAAGACAGTTTTCAGCCTATACACACACCGGAAGAAGGCGAGGAGTTTATGCTGAAACCCATGAACTGCCCGCATCACTGCGAACTGTATAAGGTATCGCCAAAGTCGTACAAAGACTTACCGGTACGTTTCGCGGAATTCGGTACCGTGTACCGTTATGAGCAGCATGGAGAACTTCATGGGCTTACCCGCGTAAGAGGATTTACCCAGGACGATGCGCACCTTTTCTGCCGCCCCGACCAGGTAAAAGAAGAGTTCCAGAAAGTGATAGACCTGGTGATGTACGTATTCAACAGTTTAAGTTTTACAGAATATACCGCACAGATTTCCCTGCGTCATAAAACAGACCGCAGCAAGTACATGGGTTCTGAAGAGAACTGGGAACTGGCGGAGAAAGCGATCATCGAGTCGGCCGCTGAAAAGGGCCTGAATACCGTGATAGAATACGACGAAGCCGCGTTTTACGGTCCTAAGCTCGATTTCATGGTAAAAGACGCCCTGGGCCGCAAGTGGCAGCTGGGTACCATCCAGGTGGACTATAACCTGCCGGAGCGTTTTGAGCTGGAGTATATTGGAGCGGATAACCAGAAACACCGCCCCGTTATGATTCACCGTGCGCCGTTTGGCTCGCTGGAAAGATTTATCGCCGTACTGATTGAGCATTGCGCCGGTAAATTCCCGCTGTGGCTGGCGCCTACACAGGTGAAAATCCTGCCGATCAGTGATAAAAGCCAGGCCTATGCAGAAAAAGTAGCAGAATTGCTGAAAAAAGCGGAAATTCGCGCTGAAATAGATGATAGAAGTGAAAAGATCGGTAAAAAGATCCGGGAAGCAGAGCTGGCAAAAATTCCGTACATGCTCGTACTCGGCGAAAAAGAAGCTGCTGATGAAGTAGTGGCCGTTCGCCGTCAGTCAAAAGGTGACCTGGGAACCATGCCAGCCGAACAGTTTATCACTATGATCAACGAAGAGGTGGCCAACAGGAGGCCAATTGAATAACATCGCATAAATGTGGAAAAAAGGTATATAAAACAATAAACATTACTTGATTAAGGTATGTTAATTGCTGTGATTTTCCCCGTATTTTTGTAAAGATTGTTTTTGGTCCATGGACGATATGTGGACCATGGACTAAATGGACAATTAATTAATTAA
The DNA here is from genome assembly GCF_040546735.1 of Chitinophaga sp. OAE865. NCBI lineage: Bacteria > Pseudomonadati > Bacteroidota > Chitinophagia > Chitinophagales > Chitinophagaceae > Chitinophaga > Chitinophaga sp. OAE865. The sequence continues at coordinate 4,486,113 of NZ_JBEPOF010000001.1, forward strand.
TTTTATTTTTTTTAATGCAACAAAGACCCAGACCAAGTTTTGGCGGCAACAACCGGGGAAGAAACCCCAACTTCCGCAGGGAACAACAACAAGAACATCGCACCAACAGGATGATACGCGTTCCTGAGGTAAGGCTTGTAGGTGAAAATATTGAGGTAGGTGTCTACAAAACGGAGGATGCATTGCGTCTGGCAGAGGAACAGGGTTTAGACCTGGTAGAAATTTCCCCAAATGCTGTGCCCCCCGTTTGTCGTATCATCGACTACAATAAATTCCTTTATGAAAAGAAAAAGAAGGAAAAGGAAATGAAGGCGAAGGCACACAAAAGCGAAGTGAAAGAAATTCGCTTTACGCCTAACACCGACGACCATGACTTCGATTTTAAAGCAAAACATGCTGAAAGCTTCCTGAAAGACGGTAACAAGGTAAAAACCTATGTACAGTTTAAAGGCCGCGCCATCATGTTTAAGGAACGTGGTGAACTGATTCTCCTGAAATTTGCTGAAAGGCTGGCAGAAGTAGGTGGACTGGAAAGTATGCCTACCATGGAAGGTAAGCGTATGATCGCCATCTTTGCCCCTAAAGCAGCAAAGAAGAAAGAAAAGGAACCGAAGGAGCCTCGGGAACCAAGAGAACCAAAAGAGACAAAAGCGCCCGTTACACCTCCCGCTGCAGATGCAGGAGATGCCAACGCGTAACCGCTGATGATATCACATTAAAAAAGCAGCACAACAGGGTATTGTATCCTGTTGCGCTGCTTTTTATTTTATGTGGCAATAATTATCCTGTTTCTTTCAGTACCTTCTTTGCTCCTGAACGGATACCCGGTGTAGGATTATTTTCCAACGCTTCAGCGATCTGCTCCCGTTTTTGATATCCTTTGCACCACACGGTATCCGTCGTGCAGGAAAAACTGTATCAAAGCAGTATAGACCTGCAATTTAGCATAAGCCCGTTAATTATCGCCGGCAGGAGTGTTTGCCAGCAGGTAGGCCAGCATTCTTTCCCGCATCCGGTCCACATCTTCCTGTTTTACCGGCATATCTGTTTCCTTACCCATATCGTCCCAGATCCTGATCTGTATATATTGATGAAAGAGAGGATCGTTGCGGAAAGCCAGCGCCTCTGCTTCATTCATAGGGCCGCCCTGATATTCCAGGGTTTGTTTGCTGGCTTCGGAAAGCGTATCGTAATAGGCGCTGTCGGACCAGGTGAGGTAGCGTTTGGCGGCAACATGACTACCTACCAGCTGGGCCATTCTTTCAGGAAAACCGCATTCAAGCAGGAAGGCACTGCCAAGGTCGTCATGCGCTTTTGCGCCGAGCCCGTCCATCCGGGGAGCGTTTTCAAAGAAGTGGCCAATGTCGTGCAGGAAGGCAGCAATGATCATTTCATCGTCAAAGCCTGTGCTTTCCGCTATGAGAGCGGCCTGCATCATGTGCATCAGCATCGTTACCTGTTCGCCGTATTCTTCCTGGCCGTAAGTGTTATACAGGTCAAAAATTTTATTGATTACAGCTTGGGCATGGTGTTCGCTACCGGTCATTTTCGTACGTTTATAAGGGTTAGTACAGTTTTTCGTGGTATTATCGCAAATGTAACAGCTGCACCTGCTTTATCAGCATGCCTTATGTTATGTTTTTATTAATATCGGAGAGGTTTTTCAAACGCCAATAATCCTTTACCTTTGCCCTTTACCATTACACAAAACTGAGCCATTGCTAAAAAAAGAGCTGCGCGTTATACTCGTATCGCTGATCGTTAGTTTTATCCTAACCGTGGCGAAGTTCTCTGCCTACTTTATGACCCATTCAGTGGCTATCCTATCTGATGCCCTGGAATCCATTATCAACGTGGTGGCTGGCGGCTTTGCCTGCTATAGCATTTACCTGGCAGGTAAACCCAAAGATGCGAACCATCCATACGGGCATGGAAAGGTGGAGTTTTTCTCCATCGGTTTTGAAGGCGCCATGATCTTTATTGCCGGTATACTGATACTGGTGAAAGCCATCCAGTATTTTATCCTGCCGAGGGAACTGCACCAGATAAAAAATGGTTTGTGGGTGCTGGGCATTACCACTGTGGCCAATTTACTGCTGGGACTATACCTGGTTGGCTCAGGCAGACGGCTTTCTTCCATTACTATTTCCGGCAACGGGCAGCATATCATGACCGATGTGTACAGCAGTGCAGGGTTGATCAGCGCTCTGATCATCATTCACTTTACAGGGTGGACCTGGCTGGATCCTGCGGTATCACTGGTGATGGGCATATTGATCCTCGCAAAAGGCTACCAGCTCTTGCGCCGTTCCATCTCCGGTTTGATGGATGAAACAGATATGAAGATCGTAGATAAGGTGATCACTATTTTATCAGCCCATCGCAGGGAAAACTGGATCGACGTGCATAACATGCGCGTACAGCAATATGGGAATAATTATCATATTGATTGCCATGTAACCATGCCATATTACCTTGAACTGAATGATGCACATGATGAAATGAAGAAGATAGAGAAGTTGGTTAATGAAGGGTTTCCCGGTAGTGAAGTAGAGTTTTTTATTCATATGGACCCTTGTATACCTTCCTGTTGCCACTACTGCCTGAAGGCGGCATGCCCGGTGAGGAGCCATGCCTTTACCGGCGAAATAGTATGGACCCGCGACAACGTTTTACCCAACCGGAAGCACGGATAATTATACATCTTACTATAAAAAAACAGCATCACTTATACAAGCGATGCTGTTTTTTTATAGTAAGATGTATGACTTTTTATTCTTCACCCGCTTCTTCACCATCACCGTGACCAATAATATCACGTATTGGTTTTACTGCCTGGTAAATACCGCGGTTATATTTGTTCCCTAAGATGATCAGCGTGGTAGAATCCTGTATGAAACGATAGAATACGGTATTGTTACCATGCCACCAGCCGTTGTGATAAATGATATTTTTTGTACTGTCGGGGTATACCATCAGGCGCCATCCCAGGCCGTAGTTACGGACACCTGGTTTCTCATTGCTGTAAGGTGTATAGGCAGCCTTTAGCGTGGCATCGTTCAGGAACTGGCCTGAATAAAGCGCCTGGTCCCATTTGAGCATGTCTTCAGCGCTGCTGTAAATGCCTTTGTCGCCCATTACGCCATCGAAGTAAGTATCTGGTTCAAACTGCCCGTTGTACTTGTGGCTTTGCGTCTGGTGCGCGCGGGTGGCAGAGGAGGGGTCGTACACAAAAGTGCTGGTCATCCGCAGCGGCCCAAAAATGGTCTGCTGCATGAAGTCGGCATATTTCTGCCCGCTTACTTTTTCAATAATGGAAGCGAGCAACATATAGTTGGTATTACAATACTGGAAATGAGTATTTGGCAGATGCTGCACAGGCGGCTTATGCTGCTCCATTAATTTGATCACCTCTTCGTTGGTGATAAACCTGGCTTCATCTTTCCATAAACTGTCGCAGAAATAAAGGTAATTAGGCAGGCCGCTCCGGTGGTTCAGGAGCATACGAACGTTGATCCCTTTATAAGGAAATGCGGGAAAGAATTTTTGGAGGGAATCTTCCAGGCTGAGCTTTTCATTTTGTACCAGCCACATCACTGCCGCGCCTGTAAAGGTTTTGGTAACAGAGGCCAGTTGAAAGGAGGAACTGTCCATCACCGGTGTTTTAGTCCGGGAGTTTTCATAACCATGATATTTTTCAAAGATGATGACCCCTTTTCTTGCCACTATCATGGCCCCGTTAAATCCTGTACGAAGCAGTTTACCATTATAAAACGCTTCCAGTTCATGTTGCATCTGTATGGTGCGCGGCGATTTCAGGATGGCTTCTTTTTCCGCCGCTGATAATCCTGCCGTAAAACGTACCGAATCTGACGCTGCTTTTCTTCTGCTTTCTTCCCTTCTTGCTGCATTGCTCTGGCAGCTGGAGATTATTGCAATTCCCGATATAGTTAAGATAATACTTAATGCTTTCAATCGCTTCATTAGAGGAGTATGACTACTTGCTTAATTCAATTTTTAGACCCAAAAAATACAAAGCGCTAAATTTAGACTCAAAGTAAAAGACTGCCAAATAAAAACAGCGATTTCCGATTCTTTTAATTCATTTTTAAGCAAAAAAGTGTGAAAATTTTTAAAAAATGTCCCCGATTCTCACGTTTTTTTGATGGAATCGAATTTGATTCCCCTGCTATTTGAATATTCCTCAACTTCAAGTAGGTTTGTGCCCTGTTTCCCCGCTATCAGCAATTATTAAGCCAATTGCAACATACAGATACACATATAACTTAGTATAATATTATGGACCAGCAAAAGTCGACAAGTTATCCAAAAGAGAAGATCAGCATTTTATTACTGGAAAACATCAGCGATGCTGCGGTGGCAGAATTTACCACGGCAGGGTACCAGGTGCGCAAACTTACCGGTGCGCTGAGTGAAGAGGATCTGATCAATGAGATCAAGGACGTTCATCTTCTGGGCATCCGATCTAAAACCAAAGTAACGCGCAAGGTACTGGAATCGGCCAGGAAGCTGCAGGCTATTGGCTGTTTTTGTATTGGCACCAACCAGGTTGACCTGAAGGCTGCTACCGAGCATGGTGTAACTGTTTTTAACGCGCCTTATTCCAATACCCGTTCAGTGGCTGAGCTGGTAATAGGGCTGTCTATTATTCTCATCCGCCGCATCGTGGATAAGAACAATGCTGCACATAACGGCATCTGGATGAAGGAAGCTACCGGCAGCTATGAGCTCAGGGGTAAAACACTGGGTATAGTGGGATATGGTAACATCGGCAGCCAGGTGAGCGTACTGGCGGAAGGAATGGGAATGAACGTGATCTACTACGACGCGGAAACCAAATTGCCGCTCGGCAATGCGGAACAGCAACGCACCCTGAAAGAACTTTTCAATAAAGCAGATATCGTTTCCCTGCACGTACCTTCCAGCAAAACCACTGCGAATATGATCACTAAAGAGGTGCTGGCAGATGCAAAGCCCGGCGCTATCTTTATTAACTACGCCCGCGGTGAGGTGGTAGACCTGGAAGCGCTGAAGGAAGCGCTGGAAAGCGGCCGTTTATCCGGTGCAGCCATCGACGTATTCCCGGTAGAACCTGAAAAGAATGGCGCCGCTTTCAGCACACCGCTGCAGAAATTATCCAACGTGATCCTCACCCCGCATATCGGTGGAAGTACGGAAGAAGCACAGCACAATATCGGGCTGGACGTGAGCAGTAAAATGCTTAATTACCTGGAAAAAGGCGCCAGCTTTGGCTCCCATACTGTTCCGGCTATCAGCGTACCGCCTATTGAGAACACACACCGCATCCTGCACATCCACCGGAATGTGCCGGGCGTATTGTCCGCTATCAATACGGCTTTATCTGCGAACAAGATCAATATCCTGGGGCAGTACCTGAAAACCAACGACCAGATCGGGTATGTAGTGCTGGATGTAGACACCCGGTTGTCGCAGGAGGCGCTGGCGCTGTTGAAGGAAGTGGAGCATACGATTAAAACGAGGTTGCTGTATTAATAGTATAGATGTAATTTTTTATAGAGAAAGCAGGGATTTATCCCTGCTTTTTGTTGCCCCAGAAAACAGACGGCGTCTACTCTCTTTTTCTCCCCATTCACCGGCTCTTTTGGCTCATATACCTTTTTTCTTCCCACATTTTCAAAATTCTTTGTTAACCTTGTAGTGCAACTGAAAAAATTAGCACATGAATATGAACAGGGCACTAACAACAGGAGTGGGGGTAATAGCCGGTCTTTTGTTGTACTTAAATGTTTCCGCACAAGATGAACCGAATAAATGGGCTCCGGATAACATTAAAATTGACGGGCAGGCTACTGAATGGCCTAAACCCCTGCAGTTCTATAACAACGTAACCAAGTTATTTTACACGATAGCCAACGACCAGGAAAATTTATACGTAATCGTTAGTGTACCTGATCCGCAAAGCCAGGCCAAAATTATGCGCTCGGGGATCACCATTGCCATGAACGTTACCGGTAAGAAAAAAGGTGGCGCCAGTGTTACATTTCCGCTCACCTATAATATAAGTACCGGCGCACCGGATGTTCCGGAAGCTTCCAGGGCCCTTATTGCAGGTGAACTGAAGAAACAGCTCCTGGCAAATGTGAAGGAGATCAAAGTAGAGGGTTTCGACAGCATACCCGACGGCAATATTCCGGTGAAGAATACGTTTGGTATTCAAACCACTTCTTCATATGACGCTGCCGGTAACCTGGTATGCGAGTTGGGAATTCCCCTGAAAGCACTGGGTATTCCTGCAGGAAGCAGCCAGGCTGTTGCCTATCATTTCAAGGTAAATGCCATGAAGAGAGAGGACAAAAAAGAACTGGAAGCCAAAAGGGCAAAAGGAGAGCAGCCTCCGATGCCAGGTGAGTATGCGGACCATTTTGCTTTGTATTATTCAGCCGACTTCTGGACACGCCAAACACTGGCAACCCGGAAATAGGCCAACCAGACTACCATCGTCATAACTGTTTTTATGCATAAAAAACTGTTTTCTGCAGGACCTGCCACCATGCTGGCAGGTGTTCTCTGTGCAGGCACTTTTATGTCTTGCCACAAAGACAAATCCCCGGCAGCCCCGCCGGTTGAGATCACCGACGCCCTGAAAAAGGATTCTCTGAAATACCTGATGTACCAGATCATGCAGGTAACTTATGGGGATGGGGGACGAAGCGCCGCCAAAGGGCTTCCTACCTACTACTGGTATTCCAGTGTACCGCAGCTGGATCCGTTGGCCAGCAAATATGCCGATGCAAAAGACCTGCTGGCCGAAATGAAGACTTACGCTATTAACCCCGGGACCAATGCGCCGTATGATCATTACAGCTTCCTGGATGAAGATGGCACCATCACCAACCAGCTGATGAACGGAGTGTCTGAACAAAATGCAGCCGCCAATCCGTCGAAACTGGGATTTGATGTAGGGTTCGGCGCAGGCGCCGACGCCAGTAAAGTGAGGATATTTGTAAAATATGCAGATAAGAACAGCCCGGCCGGCAAGGCTGGTATCTCCAGGGGATGGGAAATCGTTTCCATCAACGGGAATACCAGTTTCTCCAGTACTTCATCTTCCATTAATTCCCTTTATAACACACTCACTACATCCGACAATGCTACACTGGGATTAAAAAAGCTGGACCAGACACCGGTCACTATCACCGTTAATGCTGCTACCTACAACATCAACCCCGTATTGTTTGATACCGTTTATACCGTTAAAAATATAGTGAACGCAGATGTGAAGGTGGGCTATTTTGTGATGTACACCTTTTCCAGCGTTACCAATAATAAAGGAGAAGCCACTGCCACCAAAACGGCATTGGATCAGACCATTGCCAAATTCAAGGCGCAAGGCGTAAGGCAGCTGATCGTGGATTTCAGGTATAACGGCGGCGGAGCCACCACTACTGCAGAATACCTCGACAATGCGTTTGCTCCCGCCGCCGCCGCAGGCAAACTGATGTATACCTACAAGTATAACGATAAGATCATGCAGAACCTGGCTGCTACCAAACTGGATGCCCAGGTGAACTTTGCTGCGGCTACCGGAGGCATGAACCTGGATAATGTATTCTTTATCGTAACCGGTGAAACCGCTTCCGCCAGTGAATTAACGCTCAACAACCTGAAACCGTATATGAACGTACGCCTTATCGGGCAGAAAACATATGGGAAGCCGGTTGGCTTTATTGACTTCAATATCAGCATGTACGACAATGCCCATAAACCGGTATACCTCGCCGATTTATATGCTATCAATTTTGAAACAGTAAATGCGAACGGAAATGGCGGCTACTACACAGGGATCCCGGTAGATGCTACTGCCAAAGACTATGTAAACGTAGCGTGGGGTAATACCGCTGTAGACGAAAACCTGCAGCAGGCGCTGAACTATATCTCAAAAGGTACTTACCTGGATCTTCGCACCTCTGCAAGGATAAGCGCTGCTGCCGGCAGTGATTTACGCGAAGCTATCCCGAATATGGTAACCTCCGGTAAGTTTAACGGGATGGTTGATTTCAGGTTGAGTAAAAAAGTAGCAGGACTTTAATAATAACGTTTATACATTAGCGTTAGCCAGCCCGGCTAACGCTAATGTATATGATCAGCGCCGCCCCAGCTTCCGGATCATATCTTCCGACATATCTTCTGAATAAACCCCATACCCATACATCAATACCCCTTTGATACCTGATTTGGTTTCAATAGCATATACTACCGCTTCATCTCCGGGATCGGTATCTCCTTCAAAGCGATAGGTTTCCGTGATCTCAAAATCTTCCGGGCGCACATTGCCTTCCGGGCATTGAATACTGTCAAAAACAAGGTTGAAATCAGTGATATATCCGCGTTTGCGTAAATCCTCAATGGCTGCTGTTACGGTGTCGTACACTCTCATATAAAAACAATTTCTGGTTTGCAAATGAAACGATGGCAAGTTAACAAATCAATGGAGCATATAAAACAAAAAGCATAAAGCCGGCCGGCCTTATGCTTTTTGTTTTATTTTATGAAGATGATAACCGTTATCAGCGGATTACGGTCACCTCACCTTTCAGCACATTGGATGATCCGCCGGCTACTTTCTTGTAAGACAGCCACCATACATAGGTGCCAACATCCACCGGAACTCCTTTGTATTTACCATCCCATCCTTTATGGTTGTCGGACGACATGAAGATCAGCTCACCCCAGCGGTTAAAGATCCTCAATTCGTATTCGAACATTTGTCCTCTTACAACAGGTCTGAACACATCGTTGCGTCCGTCGCCGTTTGGTGAGAAGGCGTTTGGTAAGGTAGGTTTAGGTTCACACTCTATAAAGCCTACTGTGATATCGTCGGTTGCGGATCCGCAATCGTTGAATACTGTAACGGTATAGGTACCCCCGTTGATAACCGTGAGGGATGGTCCACCGGAACCGTTATCCCACCGTACACCGGTGATGCCGCCGCCTTCAGCGCGCAGTATGAGTGTTTCGCCTTTACATAGGGTAGTGTCCCTTCCGAGATTGATGACTGGTAAGCCGGTGATGTTTACGTTCACACTGTCCATGAACACACGCTGGCAGTATTTGTCCATCACCGCCAGTTTGTACTTACCGGCCTGGCTGATCTGTTTAACCGGGTTCGGATCGCCATCGTTCCAGAGGTAAGACACTGCGTCCGGGTTGGTACCGTCTATGGTAACAGAGCCTCCGGGGCAGATATTCCTGTCTGGTCCCAGATCCATGGTGAGAACAGGTTTCATTCTTACGTTCACGGTATCCCTCACCACGCAGTTGTCCCTGCTTACCGCCACCCAGTATCCGCCGGGTTTATTCACCACTATGGAGTTGCTGGTTTCACCTGTCTGCCATTTGATACGGCCGCCGTTTGAATTAACGGTAAGCATAATGGACTGGTCAGGACAGATAGATGTATCGCGGCTCAGGCTGATGTCTGGTGGAGGATTCACGCTCACTTTCACAGTATCGATGGTGATACATCCCGACTTCATCACTTTCACCCAGAATTGTTCCTGCGTGCCTACCAGGATGGAAGGCTCAGTGGAACCGTTGCTCCAGAGATAGGTGCCGCCGTTTACATAAGCATCCAGTTTCACGGTTTGGCCGCGGCAGATGGTAGTATCCGGGATATCCACCAGAGGGGTGGGTACCAGGCCCACATGAATGGTATCAGTAGTGGCGCATTCGCCGTTGCTTACATTCACCCAGTAGGTACCCGCCTGGTTAATATTGATCCGTTGCGTGGTAGCGCCGGTAGACCATTTGATCTGGTAGGCGAAGTTAGCCGGACCTGCATCCAGTACAAGGCTATTGCCTCCGCAGATGGTGGTATCGTTGCCGAGGTTCACCATTGGTTTCTGGATATAATTCAGGTTGTAAGTCACAGTATCGGATGAGCAACCTGTTCTGCCATCTGTTATGATAAAGGAAGCAGAAGTAGCGCCGTTCAGGTTGAACACGTTGTTGTTCTGTGATCTTGGCAAACCTGTTACTGCGTTGGCCGGGGTTACCGCCACCAGTGTATACGTAGGCAGGTATACGTTACCTGCTTTGCGTAAGGCGATCCTGCCGTTGTCTGAACAGTTGGAAGGCAGGGTAGCTTCCAGTTGCGGTTTATCACAAGGCTTAATAATTACCCGTTGGATCACGTCGTTGGCTTTATTACCGCAGGCATCCATGATGGTCCATCTTCTTACAATCGTGTACCCGTTACAGATATCTTCCACATAAGGATCCTCTGTATAGATAGCACGTTTCGGGAAGCTGTTATCACAGTTGTCTGTTGCGGTTAATACCGGCGCCGCAGGGATCTTATCCTGGCAGTAAAGTACCACGTCTGCAGGAGCAGGCATGATCACCGGCCTGGTGGTGTCTTTTACGGTTACCACCTGTGTAATGGTAGTGGTATTGCCGCAGGCGTCTTTCGCAATCCAGGTCCTGATGATGCGGTAATTGCCTGCACATTCGCCTGGTGTTCTTTCTGTAGTGATCCTGCGGGACAGGGTAAGACCATTTCCAAAGCTGCTGCAGTTATCAGATACCTGTACATCAGTAGCAGGAGCAGGGATGTTATCGCAGCTCACGATGGTGTCTGCAGGAGGTCTCACTGTGAATACCGGTTTAGTGGTATCCTGCACGGTAATGATCTGCTGCATCACTGATTTGTTACCGCATTCGTCGGTAGCGGTCCAGGTTCTTGTTTCCCGGAAGTTACCGGCGCAGTTGCCTGGTAATTTAACGGTTTTAGTACTGGTGAATACCTGGATAGAGCCGCTGCAGTTGTCGGTAGCCGTAATCGCAGGCCATGCCGGTACCTTATCGCAATCCACCACGGTGTCTTTCGGTGCAGGCATACTGAACACAGGTCTGGTTGTATCCTGTACGTTGATGATCTGCTGTACTGCACGGGCATTTCCACATTCATCAAAGGCGGTCCACTTACGGTAGATCACGTAGTTGTTGTTACAGTTGCCTGGCTGGTGAACTGTTGAATCTTTCGGCACTACGGTTATTACACCCGGGGTGCAGTTATCGGAAGCAGTAAGATTGAATCCTGCAGGTATCTTATCGCAATCCACTGTAGTATCAGCCGGAGTTGCCATGTTGAATACCGGTGCGGTCATGTCTTTTACGGTGATCACCTGTTTCAGGGTGACGCCGGTGTTACATTCGTCTTTTGCAGTCCAGGTGCGGATCAGCAGGTAATTGTTAGAACAGTTGCCCGGTAAATCCTGGCGTACTTCCACTACAGGGATAATGATTTCTCCTGCGCAGTCGTCGTTTGCTTTCAGGTCTGTTTTAGCAGGCACCTTATCACAATTTACAGTGATATCCGCAGGCGCGGGTGTAGTGAATACAGGCGCTTTGGTATCTTTCACCGTAATGGTTTGTGAAGCGCTTACAGAGAGGCCACATCTGTCTGTTGCTGTCCAGGTACGGGTAATTGTACTTAAACAAGGCGAAGTAACCACGGTCACATCGTTGTGGGTAATGGTCAGCTGTTCGTTGTTGTAAGGCGCATGACTGAACACCGGATCTCCGAAGAAGGTGGTATAGTCTTTACCTCTTTCACATTCCGTAGTAATGGCCGGAGGAGTGAAGGTAACAATGGGGCTGATAGTGATCGCTGTGATTTTCACCACATTGCTGATGTTGTTGATACAGGCCCCTGAAGCCACCATCCTTCTGTACCAGGTATTTGCGGTGAGCAGGCCTGGCTGATAGGTATCGCTTGTAGCGCCGGTGATGTTGGTGAATGGCCCGGTGGCGCCTGTAGTGCTTTGCTGCCACTGGAAGGTATAGGTGCCATTACCGCCGGAAAGCGTATTACCACGTATAGCCATTGGCGTTTCCGTTACGCAAACGGTCTGATCGTTCTGAATAGTATTACCGAGTATCGGTTTACGGTTAATCAGGGTAACGCTGGAGCTGGAGGCGTCGCACACGCCGTTGCTTACTACCCAGGTCAGCTGGGCAGTTTCACCGGCCGGTACTGTGATCACAGCATCTTTCCGGTTAATATCGCTGATGCTGATCCGCGCTGCGTTATTGCTGGTTACGATCCAGGTACCTTTTGCACCTGCCACACCAGGATCGCTGGCGTTCATTTTAAAGGTAGCATCGTCGCAATGTTCCTGGTCTGCGCCTGCGTTGGCAGGTACCGGCAACCTGTAATTAATGAGCGTTACGTCATCCCAGGTAGCGCTGCACACACCGTTGGTTACAGTCCAGCGTAAGGTTACAGTGTCTCCAATGTTGATGTTTACTTTGGAGGTTGGGCTGTTGACAGATCTGATGGACGCATTTCCTCTGATCACCGACCAGAAGCCTTTTGCACTTGGTACAGACACAGGGTCTGCTGCAAGGGTGAAATCGCCGGTGTTGTTACACATTTCGATATCTTCTCCTGCATTGGCCGCGGCGGCTGTTTTATAATTGATCAATGTAACAATACTGCTGGTGCTTATACAGTTTCCGTTTGTGACGGTCCATTTCAATATTGCAGTGTCGCCCACGGGAACAGTTACAGCGGTATAAGGATCGTTTACAGATTTGATGGTAGCCTTACCGGGAACACGGCTTACATCTGTCCAGGTGCCTTTGGCGCTGGGTGATCCAGGCTGACTGGCTTTCATAATGAAATCAAGCGTAGTATTACATTTCTCCTGGTCCTGACCAGCGTTGGCAGTAACAGCAGCTTTGTAATTGATGATGGTCACCCTGCTGAAAGTAGTATCACATACGCCATTGGCGATGGCCCACTGCAATACTACGGTATCGCCTATTGGTACTGTTACCGCGGTAGTCGGGCTATTCGGTGATTTGATCTTCGCTCTTCCCGGTATCCGGCTGATATCCGTCCAGATGCCTTTGGCAGTTGGCACACCGGGGGCATTTGCCGCCATAATGAAGTCGCTGGTGTTGTTACAGATGGCCTGGTCCGGACCGGCGTTAGCCTTGTTGGCGGTAGCGTAGTTGGTAAGCATTACCGTATCATAGGTAGCGGCACAGGTACCATTGGTGATTTTCCACACCAGTTTTACACTAACTCCGGCAGCAACGGTTACGGTACTGTTGTATTGATTCGGAGAAACAATATTTACGCCTGCAGTACCGGCAGGGTTTGTCCAGGTGCCTGTTACATGTAAACCAGCTGGTTTGCTGCCATTCAGGGTGAAGCTGACGTTATCACATTTCTCTTGGTCCGGGCCGGCATTGGCGGCGGCAGGTGTTTTATAGCTGGTGATCCTTACGGTATCAGCCAGGTCTGCCGCACATTTTGCATTGGTGATCTTCCAGGTAAACAGGATAGAGCTGTCGGCCGGAACGGTCACGGACGTTTTGGGATCATTGATGTTGGCAATCTTCACAGAAGCGGTAGCCGGAGAGAATGTCCATGTACCAATAGCGCCCAGCTCAGTAGGAGCAACAGCATTCATGGTAAAGGTAGTTTTCTCACATGCTATTTTGCTGGAACCTGCATCGCGCATTACCGGTTTTTTCAGGCTGGTGATCCTTACGGTATCTATTTTATCTGCCGCACATTTTGCATTGGTGATCTTCCAGGTAAACAGGATAGAGCTGTCGGCCGGAACGGTTACGGATGTTTTAGGATCGTTGATGTTGGCAATTTTCACAGAAGCAGTAGCCGGTGTGAAGGTCCATGTACCGATGGCGCCCAGCTCAGTAGGAGCAGTGGCATCCATGGTGAAGGTGGTTTTATCACACTCCATTTTATTGGTACCCGCATCACGCACAGCTGGTTTTTTCAGGCTGGTGATCCTTACGGTATCAATGTTATCAGCGGCACATTTTGCGTTGGTGATCTTCCAGGTAAACAGAATAGAGCTGTTGGCCGGTACTGTTACAGAAGTTTTAGGATCATTGATATTGCCGATGGTTACCGCAGCGGTGGATGGAGAGAATGTCCATGTACCGATGGCGCCCAGCTCAGTAGGAGCAGTGGCATCCATGGTAAAGGTGGTTTTATCGCACTCCATTTTATTGGTACCCGCATCCCGAACCGCTGGTTTCAGCAGGCTGGTGATCCTTACGGTATCGATGTTATCAGCGGCACATTTTGCGTTGGTGATCTTCCAGGTAAACAGGATAGAGCTGTTGGCCGATACTGTTACCGATGTTTTAGGATCATTGATATTGGCAATGTTTACTACAGCAGTGGATGGAGAGAATGTCCATGTACCAATGGCGCCCAGCTCAGTAGGAGCGGTTGCATCCATGGTGAAGGTGGTTTTATCACACTCCATTTTATTGGTACCCGCATCACGCACAGCTGGTTTTTTCAGGCTGGTGATCCTTACGGTATCATAAGTAGGTGCAGAACACTTCGCGTTGGAGATCTGCCAGAAGAACAATACAGTACTATCCGCCGGAACGGTGACAGTTGTTTTTGGATTGTTCTTATCAGCAAACTTCACAGAAGCGGTAGTTGGTGTGAATGTCCATGTACCGATGGCGCCCAGTTCAGTAGGAGCAGTAGCGTTCAGGGTGAACACTGTTTTATCGCACTCCATCTGGTTAGCGCCTGCATCACGAACAATTGGTTTTTTCAGGCTGGTGATCCTTACGGTATCATAAGTAACCGCAGAACACTTGGCGTTGGTGATCTGCCAGAAGAGCAACACAGTACTATCCGCCGGAACGGTAACAGTTGTTTTTGGATCATTCTTATCAGCAAACTTCACAGAAGCGGTAGCTGGAGAGAATGTCCATGTACCGGTAGCGCCCAGCTCAGTAGGAGCTGTGGCATTCAGGGTGAACACTGTTTTATCGCATTCCATCTGGTTAGTGCCTGCATCACGTACTGCTGGTTTCAGCAGGCTGGTGATCCTTACGGTATCGATGTTATCAGCAGCACATTTTGCGTTGGTGATCTTCCAGGTAAACAGGATAGAGCTGTTAGCCGGAACTGTTACAGAAGTTTTAGGATCGTTGATGTTGCTGATGGTTACCGCAGCAGTAGATGGAGAGAATGTCCATGTACCGATGGCGCCCAGCTCAGTAGGAGCAGTGGCATCCATGGTAAAGGTGGTTTTATCGCACTCCATTTTATTGGTACCCGCATCCCGAACCGCTGGTTTTTTCAGGCTGGTGATCCTCACGGTATCGATGTTATCAGCGGCACATTTTGCGTTGGTGATCTTCCAGGTAAACAGGATAGAGCTGTTGGCCGGTACTGTTACCGATGTTTTAGGATCATTGATATTGGCAATGTTTACTACAGCAGTGGATGGAGAGAATGTCCATGTACCAATGGCGCCCAGCTCAGTAGGAGCGGTGGCATCCATGGTAAAGGTGGTTTTATCGCACTCCATTTTATTGGTACCTGCATCACGTACAGCTGGTTTTTTCAGGCTGGTGATCCTCACAGTATCATAAGTAGGTGCGGAACACTTCGCATTGGTGATCTGCCAGAAGAACAATACAGTACTATCCGCCGGAACGGTGACAGTTGTTTTTGGATTGTTCTTATCAGCAAACTTCACAGAAGCGGTAGTTGGTGTGAATGTCCATGTACCGATGGCGCTCAGTTCAGTAGGAGCAGTAGCGTTCAGGGTGAACACTGTTTTATCGCACTCCATCTGGTTAGCACCTGCATCACGAACAATTGGTTTTTTCAGGCTGGTGATCCTTACGGTGTCATAAGTAACCGCAGAACACTTGGCGTTGGTGATCTGCCAGAAGAGCAACACAGTACTATCCGCCGGAACGGTGACAGTTGTTTTCGGATCATTCTTATCAGCAAACTTCACAGAAGCAGTAGCCGGTGTGAATGTCCATGTACCGGTAGCGCCCAGCTCAGTAGGAGCTGTAGCATTCAGGGTGAACACTGTTTTATCGCACTCCATCTGGTTAGTGCCTGCATCACGAACTGCTGGTTTCAGCAGGCTGGTGATCCTTACGGTATCGATGTTATCAGCAGCACATTTTGCGTTGGTGATCTTCCAGGTAAACAGGATAGAGCTGTTAGCCGGAACTGTTACAGAAGTTTTAGGATCGTTGATGTTGCTGATGGTTACCGCAGTAGTGGATGGAGAGAATGTCCATGTGCCGATGGCGCCCAGCTCAGTAGGAGCGGTGGCATCCATGGTAAAGGTGGTTTTATCGCACTCCATTTTATTGGTACCCGCATCCCGAACCGCTGGTTTCAGCAGGCTGGTGATCCTTACGGTATCGATGTTATCAGCGGCACATTTTGCGTTGGTGATCTTCCAGGTAAACAGGATAGAGCTGTTGGCCGGTACTGTTACCGATGTTTTAGGATCATTGATATTGGCAATGTTTACTACAGCAGTGGATGGAGAGAATGTCCATGTACCAATGGCGCCCAGCTCAGTAGGAGCGGTGGCATCCATGGTGAAGGTGGTTTTATCACACTCCATTTTATTGGAACCCGCATCACGCACAGCTGGTTTTTTCAGGCTGGTGATCCTTACGGTATCATAAGTAGGTGCAGAACACTTCGCATTGGTGATCTGCCAGAAGAGCAATACAGAGCTATCAGCCGGAACGGTGACAGTTGTTTTTGGATTGTTCTTATCAGCAAACTTCACAGAAGCGGTAGTTGGTGTGAATGTCCATGTACCGATGGCGCCCAGTTCAGTAGGAGCAGTAGCGTTCAGGGTGAACACTGTTTTATCGCACTCCATCTGGTTAGCGCCTGCATCACGAACAATTGGTTTTTTCAGGCTGGTGATCCTTACGGTGTCATAAGTAACCGCAGAACACTTGGCGTTGGTGATCTGCCAGAAGAGCAACACAGTACTATCCGCCGGTACGGTGACAGTTGTTTTTGGATCATTCTTATCAGCAAACTTCACGGACGCGGTAGCCGGAGAGAATGTCCATGTACCAATAGCGCCCAGCTCAGTAGGAGCTGTGGCATTCAGGGTGAACACTGTTTTATCGCACTCCATCTGGTTACTGCCTGCATCACGAACTGCTGGTTTCAGCAGGCTGGTGATTCTCACGGTATCAATGTTATCAGCAGCACATTTCGCGTTAGTGATCTTCCAGGTAAACAGGATAGAGCTGTTGGCCGGTACTGTTACCGATGTTTTAGGATCATTGATATTGGCAATGTTTACCACTGCAGTGGATGGAGAGAATGTCCATGTACCGATGGCGCCCAGCTCAGTAGGAGCAGTGGCATCCATGGTAAAGGTGGTTTTATCGCACTCCATTTTATTGGTACCCGCATCCCGAACCGCTGGTTTCAGCAGGCTGGTGATCAATACTGTATCTACGTTATCGGCAGCACATTTCGCATTGGTGATCTTCCAGATCAGCTGCACGGCAGTATTTGCCGGCACAGTCACATTTGTTTTCGGATCGTTTTTATCAACGAAGGTGACCGCAGCAGTAGCCGGGAGGAAGGACCAGGTACCTTGTGCTCCCAGCTCAGTAGGAGCGGTGGCATCAAGGGTGAAAGTGGTTTTGTTACACTCCATCTGATCAGTGCCTGCACTGCGCATGATCGGTTTCAGCAGGCTGGTGATCAATACTGTATCTACGTTATCGGCAGCACATTTCGCATTGGTGATCTTCCAGATCAGCTGCACGGCTGTATCAGCCGGTACAGTCACATTTGTTTTCGGATCGTTTTTATCAACGAAGGTGACCGCAGCAGTAGCCGGGAGGAAAGACCAGGTACCCTGAGCGCCCAGCTCTGTAGGAGCGGTGGCATCAAGGGTGAAAGTGGTTTTGTTACACTCCATCTGGTCGGTACCAGCACTGCGCATGATCGGTTTAAGCAGGCTGGTGATCAATACTGTATCTACGTTATCAGCAGCACATTTCGCATTGGTGATCTTCCAGATCAGCTGCACGGCTGTATTAGCCGGCACAGTTACATTTGTTTTCGGATCATTTTTATCAACGAAGGTGACCGCAGCAGTAGCCGGGAGGAAGGACCAGGTACCTTGTGCACCCAGCTCCGTAGGAGCGGTGGCATCAAGCTTAAAGACAGTTTTATCACACTCCATCTGATCAGTGCCTGCACTGCGCATGATCGGTTTCAGCAGGCTGGTGATCCTTACGGTATCAATGTTATCAGCAGCACATTTTGCGTTGGTGATCTTCCAGATCAGCTGCACGGCAGTATTAGCCGGCACAGTCACATTTGTTTTCGGATCGTTTTTATCAACGAAGGTGACCGCAGCAGTAGCCGGGAGGAAGGACCAGGTGCCTTGTGCACCCAGTTCTGTAGGAGCGGTGGCATCAAGGGTGAAAGTGGTTTTGTTACACTCCATCTGGTCGGTGCCTGCACTGCGCATAATTGGTTTCAGCAGGCTGGTGATCAGCACGGTATCTACGTTATCGGCAGCACATTTCGCGTTGGTGATCTTCCAGATCAGCTGCACGGCAGTATTAGCCGGCACAGTCACATTTGTTTTCGGATCGTTCTTATCAACGAAGGTGACCGCAGCAGTAGCCGGGAGGAAGGACCAGGTACCCTGAGCGCCCAGCTCTGTAGGAGCGGTGGCATCAAGGGTGAAAGTGGTTTTGTTACACTCCATCTGGTCGGTACCAGCACTGCGCATAATTGGTTTAAGCAGGCTGGTGATCAATACTGTATCTACGTTATCGGCAGCACATTTCGCATTGGTGATCTTCCAGATCAGCTGCACGGCAGTATTAGCCGGCACAGTCACATTTGTTTTCGGATCGTTTTTATCAACGAAGGTGACCGCGGCAGTAGCCGGGAGGAAGGACCAGGTACCCTGAGCGCCCAGCTCAGTAGGAGCGGTGGCATCAAGAGTGAAAGTGGTTTTGTTACACTCCATCTGGTCGGTGCCTGCACTGCGCATAATTGGTTTAAGCAGGCTGGTGATCAATACTGTATCTACGTTATCGGCAGCACATTTCGCATTGGTGATCTTCCAGATCAGCTGCACGGCAGTATTAGCCGGTACAGTCACATTTGTTTTCGGATCGTTTTTATCAACGAAGGTGACCGCAGCAGTAGCCGGGAGGAAAGACCAGGTACCCTGAGCGCCCAGCTCTGTAGGAGCGGTGGCATCAAGGGTGAAAGTGGTTTTGTTACACTCCATCTGGTCGGTACCAGCACTGCGCATGATCGGTTTCAGCAGGCTGGTGATCAATACTGTATCTACGTTATCGGCAGCACATTTCGCATTGGTGATCTTCCAGAACAGCTGCACGGCAGTATTTGCCGGCACAGTTACATTTGTTTTCGGATCATTTTTATCAACGAAGGTCACCGCAGCAGTAGCCGGGAGGAAGGACCAGGTACCCTGAGCGCCCAGCTCCGTAGGAGCGGTAGCATCAAGAGTGAAAGTGGTTTTGTTACACTCCATCTGATCAGTGCCTGCACTGCGCATAATTGGTTTCAGCAGGCTGGTGATCAGCACGGTATCTACGTTATCGGCAGCACATTTCGCGTTGGCAATCTTCCAGATCAGCTGCACGGCAGTGTTAGCCGGCACAGTTACATTTGTTTTCGGATCATTTTTATCAACGAAGGTCACCGCAGCAGTAGCCGGGAGGAAGGACCAGGTGCCTTGTGCTCCCAGTTCCGTAGGAGCGGTGGCATCAAGCTTAAAGACAGTTTTATCACACTCCATCTGGTCGGTGCCTGCACTGCGCATGATGGGCTTCTTGTAATTGGTAATAAACACTGTATCGCTGGAAGTCAGACATGGCCCGTTGGAGATGGTCCATATAAGCGTAGCTGTATCTCCCACAGGTACTTTTACAGTGGCATTCCTTTGCGTTGGATTGGTAATGGTTACTCTTGGATTAAGTGAGGTCCAGATGCTTTTCGCACCTGTAACACCAGGATCATTACCATTCAACTGAAAGTCGGTAGTGCGGTCACATTCTGTTTGATCAGTGCTGGCATTGGCCTTAGCAGGTTGTGCAAACACCCGTATCGTTACATTGGCACAACCCGTATTTCCACACGGACCGGTAGTTTCTGCACGTACATAATAAGTGGTGGTAGCAGTTACATTATTAAATACCACTTCTGCACCATTATTAATAGAAGATGATGGAGTAACCGCTATGCTTCCGGGTGAACCAGGGCAGGCGCCTGTATACCATTTCCATTGATGGGAGTTACCAAGAGAATCAGTTCCAAGTGAACCGCCTGTTACTTTTAAGGTAACATTGCTGCTAACACATATACTGTCAATGCTGGCATCGATGCCGGTTGGCGTGGTCGATGGTTTTTCCACCGAAACAGAGAATGGCACAGTTATGCTACATCCGTGCAGTGTATCTTCCTGTGCAGTAATTACGAAATCGTAACTGCCGGCAGCTGTATTGGGCGGTAACTTAACTTTAAAGGTACCATTGGCAGTGTTAAACGGCCATGCTTTGGACACCTTTGTAAATCCGGGCATCTTCCTGGTGCTGGCTACATCCAGCTCATATTTCGTTATTGATCCAGGCACTACGTTACTGTAAGTTACTGTAAAGGAATCCACGGTATTACAAACTGCGGCAGCAGTAATGTTCAGTGTGGGTTTATCCTTAATGGTAAGTTGAATAGTGGTAGAGTTGGGACCAGGACAAACCCCGTTGGAAATAGTCCATGTAAGCAGGAACGACTTCGGCCTTGCATTGCTGATTACGGTTGCAATGGCGTTATAAGCGGTGTCATAATTAATGCTTATATCAGACGATGTAGTGCCTGGTTCCAATGTCCATTTCCCGGTTTCTCCAACACCCGGCTTACTGGCGGTCAACTGGAAATCCCTGATACCACATTGTATCTGATCCAGGCCGGCAACGCTTGGTGTAAGCGGTTTGGTGTTGATGAGCGTTACCCGGTTGGTGTCGGTACACGCAGCCATTGCTTTGTTGGTAATTACCCAGAAGAGACGTACGGTATCACCTGCAGGAACGCCTGTTACACTGGTAGTGGCGTTGGTGGTGTTGGTAATCACAGCGCCTTTACCAGGGCCATTAAATAACCATACACCCTGCTGGTCCGTGGGAAGCGGGCTTCTTTTAATATTAAAGGTAGATATATTACACTGCCTGTAAATAGTATCTGCATCGGCCTGGGGCAACGACCGCACATTTACCTTAAACGTATCAACCACCACACAGGTTTTATTGGTCACTTCTACGTTGTAGGCTTTTGCACCAATGTCTGATGGAACATGCGTAATGGACGGCACTTTGCCTTTAATAGAATCTGTTCCATATTTCCATTTCCAGTTCAGGCTGTCGGCCGGAGCACCTGTAATAGCGAGGTTCAGGTTAATCTGCGCACCAAGACAGATTTCAGCCGGCCCGCCTGTAATGGCAGTCACCGGCTTTTTATCCACTATCACCCTGGCGTATCCGCTATCCTTACATTGCCGCGGCTCATTTTTTACAGAGTTCCAGCCGTAATCAGCGATCCCGATAGCCCAGTAGTCCCTGGTGCTGTCGGGAAACACGGTCATTTTTGCACCTGTATATACCGGGTCCACTTTCCACTCATAGGTGCTGTAACCCCCATCGGCCGTGAGATCCACGCTTTCCCCGATACATATCCTGCCCGAGGAAATAGTCACCTTGGGTTTGGGAAGAATGGTGATTTTAGTGTATTTGGATGGGGATGCACAGTTGCTTTGATTCCCCGATTCAAGAATATTTACACGGTAATATTTATGTACAACCTGGTTAGGATCGCCTTTCAGGGCGCCGTCGGCAAACGTAAGCGTATTGGTGGCGGCGCCTGAAATACCATTCCCGTTGGTAACAGGAAACCAGTCAGCCGGGTTATTTTCGTTCCCGGTAGTACTGTAAAACCATTGGTATATCGGGTTCTTA
Organism: Chitinophaga sp. OAE865; assembly: GCF_040546735.1. Classification (NCBI taxonomy): domain Bacteria; kingdom Pseudomonadati; phylum Bacteroidota; class Chitinophagia; order Chitinophagales; family Chitinophagaceae; genus Chitinophaga; species Chitinophaga sp. OAE865. The sequence continues at coordinate 4,507,974 of NZ_JBEPOF010000001.1, forward strand.
AAGTAGTCCTGGTTCGGGTCATAAGTACCGTTGGGCAGATGACCATCCGGGCTATACAATGCTTTGATGGTAACAGGTGCTCCTTCACAAAGTGAATCGGCTCTTAATTCGGTATCAATCTGACCATCTATAAATGAATAGATATCCGGGCTGCAATAGTTGAACTTGATATCATCTATCGCAATATCATTTCCGCAATCACCCAGGCGGTCGTTCACAATTTCCAGTGTCACAGAGGTTACACCTCCGGGTGTTTTAAAGCTGCCGCCATATTGCTGCCATGCCGGGGATTCCAGGTGCATGGATACGTCGTAGGTTTTAAACCTGGCGAGCGTATCCCACAAGGCTGTATTGGTGCTGCCTTTTTTATTAATGATCAGGAAGGTAACCCCGGCATAGTGATATCCGTCGTTATTTCCCCACGCGCAATTATAGTTAAATACGTTATAGCTGTTTACATTCAGGAACCAGGCGCTGAAATTATAGGAAGAGCCAGGGCATACCTGCACGTTATTTTTAGTATAGAAAGATTTTTTATTGATCGAAGAGTTGGCGATCAGCATACCACCTACTGAATCTATGGTACTTCCTGTATGGTCGGTTGAATATACCCATTCGCTTCTTATTTGTGTATGCCAGAAAATGTTGTAGCTATCATCGATAAAATTGGCCCCGTTCAGCGGCATGGCTACATAGTTATATCCTGTAACCGCTGAATTGGACCGGCTGGCGGTCGCATTCTTCTTGAACCTGCCAAAGTCTTCTACAAAATCGCTTTTACTGGTGGTGTTTCCCAGGCAGGGTTGAATGGTACAGTCTTTTACATATATCGACTTTGTAATAGGATAGGTATTCTTTCCCCTGTACAGGATCACGTTCACAGTATATTTCGCCGCATCATTGAATTTTATGGTCAGGGAGTTTTTGTTGATATTTATACCATTGCTGTTATAGGTATCCCGCAGCTGGCCTACCAGTTCATGGCCGGGCCGGTTGTCAGTAGTAAAGAGCACATCGTAGGCTCCTCCCGTAATGGTCCAGGTAGCAGAATCAGCGTAGTTACTGGTGTTTTTCCAGAAGAACGCATTCATACTGGCGAAACTTCCTTTACAGATGGTATCCGGAAGGTTCATAAATGGTGTGCCGTCGGGAGGCGCGCTTTGTGCTGTCGCTTGCTTATTCAGCAGCACAAGCCCCAGTATCAGGTACAATAAGGTTAGTAGTCGTTTCATAGGTGCAAACAGTTAAGTAAAAAAAGTATCAGGTTTTGAGCAGGTTGTTTACTCAATACCTACTGTACTTCAACTCTTTACATCGGTTATCATCACCGGATGGTTTTTTCCGGCGGAGGGTGGTGCAAGTGTAAAATGGTTTCATAGGCGTCAGGTATTTATACATGGTATGGTTAAAATATGTAATTAAATTGAGATTAAAATTAGATATAATATGGAGAAATAAAAAAAGTGTACTTATTCATAATATGATTAGCTGCCAGATAAGTTGGGAAGATGGGTTAGCGAAAAATTGATTGTCAATTGCTTAAAGGAGGTAAAAAAATATCAGAAAAGTTATCCACATTGAGCGGAGGGGCTGAATTATTTAAGGGAGACTGCGCTTTATTCAATTATTTTCATACCTTTGCAGACCAAATTTGATGTAAGATGCCCAAAGTAAAGACACATTCCCGTGCCAAGAAAACGTTCAAGGTTGGTGGGAACGGACAGATTAAGCGGTTCATGGCCTTCAAAAGCCACTTACTGACTAAGAAATCTACGAAAAGAAAACGTAGCTTAAGAGGTAGTACGCTGGTTCACGAAGCAAATCTTAACCTGGTTAAGAGAATGCTCGGAATGCGCTAGTATCTGTCAAAAGAATCGAATTTTATAACCTGAGAAAAAAACAAAGCAAATGCCTCGTTCAGTTAATGCCGTAGCTTCAAGAGCCCGGAGAAAAAGGATCTTAAAGCAAGCCAAAGGCTTCTACGGTAAAAGAAAAAATGTGTACACCGTAGCGAAGAACGTTCTTGAGAAAGGACTTACTTATAGCTATGTTGGCCGTAAATTAAAGAAAAGAAACTATCGCCAGCTGTGGATCGCCCGTATCAACGCTGCTGTTAGAGCAGAAGGGCTGACCTATTCTGTGTTTATGAACAAATTAGCCGGTAAGAATATCGACCTGAACAGAAAAGTTTTGGCTGATCTGGCTATGAATGAACCAGAAACATTTAAAGCACTGGTAGCTTCTGTAAAGTAAGACTTACCTGATAGTAAATACCCGGTAGCTGGCATCCCACAGGATGTCAGCTATTTTGTTTTTAGGGAAAATCCCAAACACCGCAGAACCGCTGCCACTCATGGCGGCATACGCAGCCCCTGATGAATACATCTGCGCCTTAATGTAACCCAGCACAGGATGCGCCTGGAATACGGGTGCTTCAAAAGCATTGGTCAGTACATCTTTCCATAATTCTACAGGCGTTTGTATCACTTCCCGGAGCGAATAAGCCGGTGTACCAGGTGTGAGCTGCTTAAATGCCCAGCCGGTGTTTACATGGATGCCCGGGTGTACCAGCACAAACGAATACCCGGAGAGGTCCAGGGTTATTGGCTCCATAATTTCTCCCCTTCCTGTAGCATAACAAGGCCGGTTCACAATAAAAAAGGGGCAATCGCTCCCCAGTTGTGCGGCATAATCCACGAGCGCCGCTTCTGTTAAGCCCAGCTGAAACTTCTGGTCAAGCAGCTGCAGCATAAAAGCCGCATCTGCAGAACCTCCACCCAGACCAGCTCCAATGGGTATATTTTTTAGTAAATGAATGCTTACCGGCGGTAGTTGCGGGAAATCGGACTGTAGCAGCTGAAACGCCCTTAAACAGAGATTGTCGGCCGCATTACCAGGAACAGGAACCCCGCTGCTTTCAAACTGTAGCGTTGTATGTGTAATCACTTCCAGCGCATCATTAACAGGCAGGGGATAAAATATAGTTTCCAGATCATGGAAGCCATCAGGGCGTTTCCGGGTAACATGTAAGCCCAGGTTTATTTTACAGTTAGGAAATACAATCATGTATTGTTTATTGCACAGTAATCCGGCAGCCACGTTTAAACCAGCTGCAGGGCGTATATGAAATAAAAATTATTTGCTTTTGCGGCTGTTGATCTCATCGCGGATAGCGATAGCCCGGATATAATCTTCCTGTTCCAGCACTTCCTGGAGCAGTGTTGTTAATTCCTCTACATTTAAGGCTTTGAGGTCATCTTCGGCGCCTTTCTCATGCTCTGAAATAGTAGGAGTAACGGGCTTACTGGTCTTTTTACCGGCAGGGTCATCCAGCAGGATCCCTGCACTGTTGAGGATATTTTCGAAAGTATAGATAGGGCATCCGAAGCGGACTGCAAGCGCCAGTGCATCTGATGTCCGGGAATCTATCTCTATTGTTTCATCATTGTTGGAACAGATCAGTTTTGAGTAAAAGATACCTTCCTGCAGATTGCTGATGACCACCTCCTGTAATTCCACGTTAAAGGCATTCATGAAGTTTTTCATCAGGTCATGTGTTAAAGGCCGGCTGGGTTGCATTTTTTCCAGAGCCACTGCAATCGCTTGCGCTTCAAAGCCCCCAATCACAATGGGTAAACGGCGTAAACCGTTCACTTCTCCCAATACCACGGCATATGAATGAGTTTGCGTAATGCTGTGCGATAAAGCAACTATTTCCAGTTCTATTTTTCTCATATCTGTCTTGCGTTGTCGCTGAATAGTTTGTAAGACCGTGAAGTTAGAAAAATATTCCTTATCTAAAAAAAATCTATAGTGATAAATCTATGATATAAGAATTAAGGTAAAAGAATTACGGATGAAAAATCAACACGATCTTAAAAACTGAATATCTCATCCGTAATTCTTATACCGTAACCTGTTCGCTTAGCTGAGTTTCAGTTTTTTCACAGCTTCTGTAAGCTTAGGCACTACCTCGAATGCATCACCTATTATGCCATAATCTGCAGCCTTGAAAAACGGCGCTTCCGGATCTTTGTTGATCACCACGATCACCTTGCTGCCGTTAACACCGGCCAGGTGCTGGATAGCGCCTGAAATGCCTACTGCGATGTATAGATTTGGGCGCACCGTTAAACCGGTTTGTCCTACGTGCTCATGATGAGGGCGCCAGCCTGCATCGGCTACCGGCCGGGAGCTCGCTGTAGCCGCTCCCAGGGCTTTGGCCAGGTCTTCCAGGATTCCCCAGTTTTCCGGGCCCTTCATACCACGGCCGCCGCTTACAATTACTTCCGCTTCGGTTAACGGCACTTCACCGCTCACGGTTTCCGTTTTAACTACTTTCACTTTGAAATCCGCATCGCTGATGGCAGGAGAGAATGCCTCTACGCTGGCCGTTCCGCTTCCCGGGTTTACAGGAAATGTATTCGGGATAATGGCGATCACCTTCTTGTCTGAAGTAATATTGATATTGGCAAACGCCTTACCGGAAAATACATTCTTTTTTACCACAAAGCCATTGGCCGTATCCGGGTAGGAGATAGCGCCCGCTACCAGTCCGGCTTTCAGCCGGGCGGATACTCTCGGGGCAATAGCTTTTCCATCAAAATTATGAGGGAAGATGATCACCTTGCTGCCTTCTTTTTCAGCTGCTTCAGCAATCACTTTAGTATACACGATGGTTTCCACTTCATGCAGTCGGGCATCTGCAGCATGCAAAACCTTTTGCGCGCCATAGTTGCCAAGCGCGGCCAGCTCGGCAGCATCCACAGGGCCCAGCACCAGCGCAGTGGCGGTAGTTCCCAGCTGTTCAGCTACTTTTGCACCATATTGAACGGCTTCCAGCGCCGCTTTCTTGATCTTACCCTGTGCCTGGTCGGCGAATATTAATATAGACATCAATAATTTAATTAGTAGTTGAGAGATAATTTACCCTTAGATCACTTTTGCTTCTTCATGCAGTAACTTCACCAGTTCTTCCACGTTATCAGGACTGATCAGTTTAACGCCGGCCTTTGCCGGAGGAAGTTCAAAGCTTACTACTGAAGTAAGGGCATCTGCCGCAACAGGTTCCACCACGGTAAGGGGTTTGGTTCTGGCCGCCATAATACCACGCATATTGGGGATCCGGGCTTCTGCCATTCCTTTCTGGCAGGAAACCACCACCGGCAGCGATACTTCACACACTTCTTCTCCGCCTTCTATTTCCCGGTTAATGGTAGCTACAGTGCCGTTAAGATCAAATTTAGCAGCAATGGATACATAGGGTAGTTCCAGCAGCTCCGCCACCATACCGCCTATACCGGAGCCATTGTAGTCAATGGTCTCTTTACCGGTAAAAATTATATCATATTGTCTATCCTTCGCATGCGCCGCAATCTGCGATGCTATGTAATAACTGTCTGCATTATCCGCATTTATACGGAATGCCTCGTCTCCGCCCAAAGCCAGGGCCTTACGGATCACCGGATCGCAATCAGCGCCGCCTATCGTAATAAGATGCACATCGGCCCCGATGGTTTCTTTCAGCTCCAGCGCCCTTACCAATGCATACCATTCATCGTACGGATTAATAATAAACTGTACACCTGCCTCATTGAATTTCGTGTTGTTGTCCGTGAAAGCTATTTTTGCAGTCGTGTCCGGAGTTTTGCTGATACATACTAAAATCTTCATGGCCTTAAACTGTTTTGTTTAAAAATGCGGTAATAGCAAATATATCTAAATAATATAAGCCAACCGCAGGCGGAAAAATGATTTTAATCAGTCGGGAATAACGACATATTGAATAAAAAAATAATAATATCTGAATGGACAGAATCGCACAGATAAAGCAATTCCTGGAGGCTACGCCTAACGACAGCTTCCTGAAACATGCTTTGGCGCTGGAATACATTAAGCTCAACGATGATGTTACGGCCAGGCAGCTGTTTGAAGAACTGCTGGCTCATGAACCCGGTTATGTAGGTTCTTATTATCACCTGGGTAAATTACTGGAGCGCGCAGGTGATAATACCGGCGCTATCAGCATATATGAAAAAGGTATGGCCATGGCTAAAGCAGGTAATGAAAGACATGCGTACAATGAGCTACAATCAGCCTATGAAGACCTGCTATACTGATATTATTCATCCAACAAACAACGCATGCCTCAACATTTAGTAACTGATTTTGCTGCTTATATTTCCCGTCAGCGATTATTTGATCCTGCACAAAAGGTGCTGCTGGCGGTAAGCGGCGGTGTGGACTCGGTAGTAATGGCCTGGTTGTTTAAAAATGCCGGCTACCACGCAGGCATTGCCCACTGTAACTTTCAGCTGAGAGGGGAGGAATCTGAGCGGGACGAAGCATTTGTGCACAGCATGGCGGCAGCTCTGGAATTACCGCTTCATGTAGTGAAATTTGATACCCATGCCTATGTGGAAGAACATCGTGTAACCATACAGGTAGCCGCGCGGGAGCTGCGTTACCGCTGGCTGGAAGACATACGCGCCACAAACGGGTATGCCTTTATTGCTACCGCCCATCATATGCAGGATAGCGTGGAAACTGCCCTGATGAATTTTGCCAAAGGTACCGGTATCGCAGGTTTGCATGGTATCCTTCCCAAACAGGAACACCTGCTCCGCCCGTTGTTATTTGCGGAGAAAGATAAACTGGTGGCGTATGCTGCCATGAATAATATTTCTTTTGTGGAAGATAGTTCCAATATAACTGACAAGTATACACGTAATTATTTCCGGCACCAGGTAATTCCCCGTTTACAGGAAGCGTTCCCGGGTGTGATAAAAAATATGGCCGGCACCATTGAACGGATGAAGGAGGCGGAGATACTTTACCAGGAGGCATTGGCGAAACATCGTAAACGGCTGCTGTTCCAGCAGGGGAACACCTGGATGGTGCCTGTATTGAAACTGCAGAAAACAGTGCCTCTGCACACAATTGCCTGGGAACTGTTCCGCAGCTTCGGATGTACTTCTGCACAAACACAACAGGTATTGTCGTTGCTGGAAAGTGAATCCGGCAGGTTTGTAGATACGGGCAGCCACCGTATTGTCCGCAACCGTCAATGGCTGCTCATTACGCCGCTGGCAACGGAAGTATCGCCCCTGGTGGTGATTGAGCGGGGACAATCGCACATTCATTTTGGAGGCGGACAATTGCAGATCCGGGAGCAGGAGAGAGGTAACGCCGGTATCCCGGCATCCCCGGAAACAGCCTGGCTGGATGCCGCCCGGGTAAAGTTTCCGCTGATCCTGAGAAAATGGAAGCAGGGCGATTACTTTTATCCGCTGGGAATGCCCAAAAAGAAAAAAGTAAGCCGTTTCCTGATCGATCAGAAATTATCCATGCCCCGGAAGGAAAATGTATGGGTACTGGAGTCCGATAAACGGATTGTATGGTTGGTGGGAATGAGGGTAGACGATCGCGTAAAGATCACTTCAGGAACAAAGAATGTAATCAGTATTACCCTGGCAGGATAGTGGTTGCCGGCAGGGGCCCAACCGCTGCCGGCAATTGTATTTATCTCCCAAACCTTGGGTGCATAAGCATATTCAGAAAATAAGTTCCAAGCTCGGGATGAAAGACCAATGGAAACACAATACCAAATAACGCACCCCACATATGCGCATCGTGATTGATGTTGTCACCACCTTTCCTCGACATATACGCCGACAAGGCAAGGAATAAAACACCATAAATGACCGCGGGGATCGGGATAAAAAATAAGTAAATGGTGTTCCAGGGATCTACCATAATAGCCGTAAATACTACCGCAGAAATAGCCCCGGAGGCTCCAAGGGAAGAATAGCTGGAATTATTCCGGTGCTTTATATAAGAGGGAATATTGGCTACAATTATTCCAAGCAGGTAGTATAAAATATACACCACCTTACTTTGGAAAAGCTGCATAAATAAATTTTCAATGGCAGGACCAAAGAAAAATAAAGTAAGCATATTGAAAATGAGATGCTGAAAATCAGCATGCACAAACCCTGAAGTAATAAAGCGGTAATATTGTCTGTAATTCTTTACCATATAGGGTTGCAGGCTCATCTTATCCAGCTGGTCATAATTTTTAAGGGCAGTATAGGATACGAGGCAGGTAACAATGATAATAACCAAACTGATCGAAAACATCATAAAGCTTTTGTTTAGGTGATAAAGGTACTTATTGATGATGATACTTTTCCCTATTCAATACTGTATAGGCACGATATAATTGTTCTGTAAAAATAAGACGTACCAGCTGATGGGGAAAAGTGAGCGGGGATAACGACATTTTCAGCTGCGCTCTTTGCAATACCGCATCATCAATACCAAAAGCGCCGCCTATCAGGATGATCAGCTGCCGTGTGCCGGCATTATTACGTTGCTGCAGGAAATCGGCAAACTGCACAGTGGTCATCATTTTCCCTTTCTCGTCAAGCGCCAGCAGGAAGTCAGTAGGCTGCAGCATATCCAGGATAATTTTCGCCTCCTGCTTTTTTAGTTCCGGAACAGATAAACTGGCTGCCTGTTTAACAGTCGGGATCAATTTAACCTCAAAATCCACATAATGCTGCAGTCTTTTCTGAAAAACGGCCATCCCGTCCCTGATGTAGGGGTCGTGTTCTTTTCCTATGCTCCAGAGTTGGATCTTCACTTCGTATAATGATTAAGCAATTGCTGTAAAAGTAAGTGTAAATCAGAAGATTGCGGAAATTTTTTTAATAACTGTTTGGGATTTTCAAAAAATCCCCTACCTTTGCCATCCACTCACAAAAACACATGGCTCCGTAGCTCAATTGAATAGAGCATCTGACTACGGATCAGAAGGTTTCAGGTTTGAATCCTGACGGGGTCACAAAGCGAAATTCTTTTAAAAAGGGTTTCGCTTTTTTCTTTTTTAACTAACAGTTTTTCTCACGTGCAATGCTTTCAGCAGTACCGGGAGCGCTGAAAATTGTTATAATAAAACAACTTCTTAATGATGGCTGCTACTCAGAAATTACAGTAATCGGGTGTATTGCCATCATTTGAAATAGTTTTATACCTTTGCCTGCTAACTGAAGATTATGTTTGAAAATTTGAAAATAGGAGTACTGGGAGGCGGACAGCTGGGTGCTATGCTTATGCGGCCTGCAATAGATTTTGGCCTCAACGTTTCAGTAATGGACAGTGATGCCAACGCGCCCTGTTCACGTTATACTTCTTCTTTCTTTTGTGCTGATCCCGCTTCCTATGAAGCCGTGCTGGAGTTTGGCAAGGGACTGGATGTTATTACCATAGAAAAGGAAGCTGTAAATATCGCTGCTTTACGCCAGCTGGAAAAGCAGGGAGTAAAGGTTTTTCCAACTCCTGATACTATTGAAGTAATCCAGGATAAATTCAGCCAGAAGCAATTTTTACAGTCGCACAATATACCTGTAGTGCCAGGTGAAGCCGTTCAGGGTAAAAATGACCTGCACCGGTATGAGAGTAAACTACCTGGCTGTTTAAAAAAACGGCGCGATGGGTACGATGGCTATGGCGTAATGGTTTTAAGAACACCGGCGGATATTGAAAAGGCTTTTGATGTGCCCTGTGTGCTTGAAGAATTGGTGGATATTAAACAGGAAATTGCTGTTATCGTAGCAAGGAACGAGCATGGTGCTGTAAAATGCTATGACCCGGTGGCCATGGTCTTTTCAGAGGAGAAGTTCATACTTGATTTCCAGATGGCGCCGGCTCAGATAGATGAGCATATAAAGGAAGAAGCCATCGCCCTCGCCGGTAAAATAGCAGATGCGCTTAAGCTGGTTGGTATTCTCGCTGTAGAAATGTTTATCACAAAAGATAATAAACTTTTAGTGAATGAACTGGCTCCAAGGCCGCACAACAGTGGTCATCACACCATAGAAGCAAGTATTACATCACAATACGAACAACTGCTCCGCGCCATACTCGGACTGCCATTGGGTGATCCAGGTCTTCGTTTCCCTTCTTTAATGATGAATATACTGGAAAGCGCTTCACCAGATTCAAACGTCCGGGAGAAACTGCCGCTTCTGTTGAGCATGGAAGAAGTGCATCTTCACTGGTACGGCAAAAAGGGCAGAAGACCAGGCAGGAAAGTAGGTCATATCACCATTGGAGGCAGCACAATGGAAAGCATTGTAGCAAAGGCTGAAACAATACGCAAAATTTTAAATTAAAAAATATGAAACAGGTAGAGGTAGGCATTATTATGGGCAGTAGTTCTGATGCGCCTATTATGCGTCAGGCAATAGAGGTTTTAAAGAAGTTTGAAGTAGAGTATGAGTTCAACGTTGTATCGGCACACCGCAGCCCCCAGAAAATGTTCGACTATGCAGCTGCCGCTGAAGAACGTGGTTTGAAGATCATCATTGCAGGCGCCGGTGGCGCAGCACATCTTCCGGGTATGGTGGCCGCTATAACTACTTTACCTGTAATTGGCGTGCCGATTAAATCTTCCAACTCTCTTGATGGCTGGGATTCCCTCTTATCTATAGTACAAATGCCTGGTGATGTGCCCGTGGCTACAGTAGGAGTGAATAATGCACATAACGCCGGTTTACTGGCAGTGCAGATACTGGCTACCAGTAACAATACACTCAGGCAAAAGCTGGCAGCACTAAAGAAACAGAATTATGATAAGGTCAGCAAACAGAATGAAACATTGGATCAATCTGTATAAAGCAGCTGTCCTACCTGCAATGAGATATAAAAAATGATCCCGCTGTTTATCCGGCGGCAGTTCTCTACAGGAGCGCCTGTAAATTGCGTATATCCATTCACGGTAGTCTCAAAAAAATACATTTAATTTTTTGTTTAATTTAAAACTATTCCTACATTTGCAATCCCAAACGGGAAATGGCTTCATAGCTCAACTGAATAGAGCATTTGACTACGAATCAAAAGGTTTCTGGTTTGAATCCAGATGAGGTCACAAAAAAGAAAATGCTGCAGATAATGCGGCATTTTCTATAAAAACAAATAACCTGAAGAAAAGCTGTCAGGTATAAAAAGTTGAAAAATAATTTGTTAGAATAAAAATTTATTCTACATTTGCAATCCCGAAACGGGAAAACGGCTTCATAGCTCAACTGAATAGAGCATTTGACTACGAATCAAAAGGTTTCTGGTTTGAATCCAGATGAGGTCACAAAAGGACGAATACGAGTACATCGGTTCGTCCTTTTTTTATGCCCTGTACCTACCTTATATTGGTCATTTAAGATATGTTTCCGGCAGGCGCATGCCGGATCAGTAAAAATTGTTATCTTTTACAGGTAGTTGTTTTTGTTTATCCAACGGAACCCGGAATTATGATACGGATCAAAAAAGAAGGTATACTGCTGCATCAAACCAACCTGGAATTTGAAAACGAAGGCGTATTAAACCCGGCTACCATCAGGGTGGGAGATAAGGTGCTTTTTTATTACCGCGCAGTACAGAAAGGCAATCATTCAAGTATTGGTTTTTGTAAACTGAGTGATCCGCTCACCATCGAAGAACGGCTGAACAAGCCTATTTTGTTCCCCGAGCACGACTATGAGGCAAAAGGACTGGAAGACCCGCGGGTAGTGTATATTGACGGCTTATTCTATCTTACCTATACGGCGTACGACGGAGTAAGCGCCTGTGCAGCGCTGGCCACTTCCACAGATGGATTGCAGTTTGAAAAACACGGGCTCATAGTAGCGCAAATGGACTATGCAGAGTTTAAACAACTCGCGGAAACCAATGCTCCGCTGGATGAAAAATATATCCTGTACAACGATTTTAACCCGCGTTTATGGGATAAGGATGTAGTCTTTTTCCCAAGGAAAATTAATGGCAGGTTTTATTTTCTCCATCGCATAAAACCGCATATACAGCTGGTATCAGTAAATAATCTGTCTGATCTTACAGCGGATTTCTGGAAAGATTATTATCTCCATCTTCACGATCATATCATACTAACGCCGAAGTATAAACACGAAATGAGTTATGTGGGCGCCGGCTGTCCGCCGGTGGAAACACCGCATGGCTGGCTGTTCATTTATCACGGTGTGCATGAAACGCCGGAAGGCTATGTGTATGTTGGCTGCGCTGCGCTGTTCGACCTGGATGACCCATCGAAGGAAATTGCGCGGTTACCCTATCCCATATTGGCGCCGGAACGGGATTGGGAAATAAGGGGAGATGTGGATAATGTTTGTTTCCCTACAGGCACAGCCTTATTTGACGATACCCTCTATATTTATTACGGGGCCGGTGATGAAGTGATCGCTACCGGAACAATCAACTTAACGGAACTGATCAACGAATTACTCAGCTATCGCGCATAGCAGGCTATAATTGTTTCTATCACCCGTTTCGTTTCATCCGGGTCACGTACTTTAATACAATCCACACCTGCTTCCCTGGCAGGATAATCATTCCCGCCAGGAAAAATAGCATCTCCTGCAAATAACATTTTATCTATAGGAATATGCAGGATACTCCTGAGCTTATGAATGCCGTAAGCCTTGTCAATACCGGGTTTGGTAATGTCTACGGAAGTAGTGCCACCCAGGTTGACAGAAAATTCCGGTATCATACTATCCAGCAACGTTTTCATTTTCTGCCTTTTTGCAAAATCAGGATCCCACTTTTTCTTTTCTTCCAGCGGCGCTTCCTGTCCCAGTGCGGAGAAAGTGATCTGGCTGCCGCGGTCTTCAATGGCATCGCCCCATAAATGTGCGGCTTTGTATCCCAATGTATTCACCACACTGTTGAGCGCATCGGTGATCTTCTTTTTTTCATCGGCTGTAAAATCTTCCGCATACAATTTATTCCACTTACCATTGTACTCATAAAATTGTGTACCACAGGTGGGCAAAATAAACAGGCGTTCCAGTTTTTTTGCACCGGGCAGCTCAGCCAGCACCTGTTGCTCAAACTGGGGCCAGGCGCCGCCGGAAATGATGGCCACCTTTACCACTGTTAACAACGAATACAACAGCCCGCTCATCTCTTCATCAATGGCTGATTTGCTTTGCGCTAATGTTCCATCCAGGTCAAATACCACGAGTTCCTTCATTGATTATGTTTGTTTTTTTAATAGCGCCAGGGCGCGTTCACAGATATTTTCCACGGTGAACCCAAATTCACGCAACAGCACCGGGCCAGGTGCGGAAGCGCCAAAATGGTCGATGGATATAATCTCGCCTTTGTCGCCGGCATAACGGTGCCATCCCTGCGAAATACCGGCTTCCACCACTATCCTGTTTGTTACTTCGGGAGGGAGTATCTGATCGCGGTATGCAGGTGATTGCGCTTCAAACAGTTCCCAGCTGGGCATTGAAACGGTACGTACTGCAATATTGAACGATTTCAGTTTTTCCTGTGCCTCCACTATCAGGTGCACTTCAGAGCCGGTGGCAATAAGGATCAGCTCTGGTTTTGCATCAGGCGCATCTGCAAGAATGTAGCCGCCATAGCGGAGCCCGCTGGCAGCAGCATATTTAGTGCGGTCCAGTGTAGGTACGGCCTGCCGCGTGAGGATCAGCGCTACGGGTTTGTCTGGTTCCAGCACGGCGATTTGCCAGGCTGCAATCGTTTCATTGGCATCTGCCGGGCGTATCACCACCAGGCGGGGAATGGCGCGGAGTGCTGCCAGCAGCTCCACCGGCTGATGGGTGGGCCCATCTTCACCCATCGCGATACTGTCGTGCGTAAAAACATACACCACTTTCAATTCGGAAAGCGCTGCCAGCCTGATCGAAGGCCGCATATAATCCGAGAAGGTAAGGAAGGTAGCGCAAAAGGGGAGTATACCACCGTGTGCGGCTAACCCATTGGAAACAGCGCCCATAGCGTGTTCCCGCACACCATACTGGATATTCCTGCCATCATAGCCCCATACGCCGCCTGCCGCGCCCTGGAGGTCGCCCTGCTGCATAGCGGGGCTTTCAAAATTACCTGCATCCTTTAATTCCGTATTGGTGGAAGTGTTCAGATCGGCAGACCCGCCAATAAAACCGGGCAGGTGTTTAAAAAACGCCTGCATCACTTTCCCGGAGGCCGCACGGGTGGCCAGTCCTTTACTGTCTGCAGCAAACGGGGTAATGTCTTTGTCCCAATCTGCAGGAATATGGTCATGTATCAGGGAACGTAACTCCCTGGCCAGCTCAGGATATTTTTGCGCGTAGATGATCATTTGTTCTTCCCATTTGGAAGATAATTTCTTACCAACGTCTACGGCTGCACGAAAATGATCCAGGGCTTCCGGTGGTATTAAAAAATCCGGTTCCACCGGCCAGCCCAGTTTTTCTTTTGTGAGTTTTACATCTTCAGGGCCCAGCGGTGAACCATGCGCCCCGGTGGTATCCTGTTTGGGCGAGCCAAAACCTATATGCGTACGCACCAGGATAATGGAAGGCCGGTCTTTCTCCGCCTGGGCAGCGCGGATCGCGGCATCAATAGCGTCGAGATCGTTGCCGTCTTCTACTTTTTGTGTATGCCATCCGTACGATTCAAACCTCTTTGCATGATCTTCCGTGAAAGTAACCGGTGTGGCGGAAGCTAGCGTGATGCGGTTATCGTCGTACAGGTAAATCAGTTTACCTAGCCGTAAATGGCCGGCAAGAGAAGCCGCTTCTGCTGCAACGCCTTCCATCAGATCGCCGTCGCTTACCAATGCATAGGTGTAATGGTCTATCACAGCATCGCCCGGGCGGTTATACCTGGCGGCCAGATATGCCTCCGCCATGGCGATGCCCACACCATTGGCAAATCCCTGTCCAAGCGGGCCTGTAGTTACTTCCACGCCGGGGGCCAATCCACGCTCGGGATGCCCCGGTGTTTTACTGCCCCATTGCCGGAACCGTTTAAGCTCTTCCAGGGGCAGATCATAACCGGTTACATGCAGCAAACTATAAAGCAATGCAGAGCCATGCCCTGCAGATAATACAAAACGGTCGCGGTTAAACCAATGCGGATCCGAGGGACTATGACGGAGGAACCGTGTCCACAATACATAGGCCATCGGGGCAGCGCCCAGCGGCAAACCCGGATGCCCGCTGTCTGCTTTCTGCACCGCATCTACCGACAAAAAACGGAGCGTATTGATACATAGCTCATCCAATGCAGCGGGATCGGGAATAAGAGAGGTGTTGTTGGTCATGGCATTCTTTTTTGTATGAAAATGAATCACATATAGGTCAACAAACTTCGTGCGCAGAAGGTTGTGTTTTATTTTTTAATTAGTCTACTAAAATTATAGACTTTTAAAAAATTATTGTATTATTGTACTTCGTACGGCTTTCCGGGTCCGCTTTAGGGGAAATTCATCCACCTGTTGACATGCCCCGTTTATCTTTCAAAATATTACCGACATGGAAACATCATTACACTTAATGAGGAAA
Organism: Chitinophaga sp. OAE865; assembly: GCF_040546735.1. NCBI lineage: Bacteria > Pseudomonadati > Bacteroidota > Chitinophagia > Chitinophagales > Chitinophagaceae > Chitinophaga > Chitinophaga sp. OAE865. The sequence continues at coordinate 4,523,348 of NZ_JBEPOF010000001.1, forward strand.
AATTGCTGCGTGGAATACACGGCTAACCGATGTTAGGAAGGATCAATCAAAAATAAAAAGGCCGGAACTGGTGACGCAGTTCCGGCTGGTAATCAAGGCTGTGGAGACATTTTACAGTGATAGCAGTTGCCTGCTTTCACCGGCCTCATTTTTTCATACCAAAGTAAAGATAATGAAAATTGCTATTGCATGCAGCTGCGGGCTGCTGCTGGCGGCTACTGCATGGTCGCAGGAATTGCGCGCGCCTCACAGTGCAGACACTACCAAACCTGTGCACAGGAACATTGTTCAGAACAACATTTCCCTTTCCGGACGGATCATTGACGCTAAATCACAGCAGCCTATCCCAGGGGCCATTGTGCATATCAAAGGCACTACCCACGAGGTACAAAGCGGCCCAAACGGGGAATTCGCATTCCTCACCGGGCAGAAAGTGCCGGTCATTTACCAGATATCTTCCCTGGGCTATAAACTGAAGGAAGTATATGCCGATAAATCCAATGCAGGCAACATCGCCCTGGAAGAGCTCAGCACCCAGTTGAACGACGTAGTGGTGGTGGGCTATGGCACTCAGAAAAGAAGGGACCTTACCAGCGCCATTTCCTCTGTTAAAGGCGCCGATGTGGTGACAGTACCCGTGGCCAGCTTCGATGCACAGCTGCAGGGAAGGGCCGCCGGCGTACAGATCAACTCCAATACAGGCGTGCCCGGCGACGGTGTATTTGTAAGGGTCCGCGGTACCACTTCTATTAATGCCGACAATGATCCTCTTTATATCATCGACGGGGTTTTTATGAATAACTCCAGCCTGCAAACGGTAAGCACCGGCGGGCGCTCCACTTCTCCGCTGGCAGACATCAACCCGTCGGATATTGAAAATATAGAAGTACTGAAAGATGCCAGCGCCACAGCCATCTATGGTTCCAGGGGCGCCAATGGCGTGGTGATCGTTACTACCCGTCGCGGTAATTATAACAGTAAAGCTAAAGTAACAGCAGATGTATCAGCAGGCGTGGCCTGGGCGCCCAAAATGTGGGACCTCACTACCGGCCCCCAGCATGCGGAACTGGTGAATGAGTTTTACCGCAACTCCCTGGCAGATGCCACCGCGCTCAACGACCAGGCAGGTATTGCAAAATACAGCTTCGTGCCATTCAGGGCATTGAATGATAATCCCGGTAAAACACCGGCGCCGCGTGGCCTGCCACAGGATCAGCAAACCTACGACCGCCTGGGAGAAGTATTCCAGACAGCGCCGCTGCAGAATTACAATCTCTCCCTTTCAGGAGGCAACCGCGAAACAAAATATTACTTCGGCGGCGGCTACTCCAAACAGGAGTCTATTCTTAAACCCATTTCCTTTGAAAGGGCCAGCTTCAAACTGAATATAGATCAACGGGTGAACGATAAGGTGACCATCGGTTCCAGCAACAGCTTCTCCCGCAGCTTCCGCAGCCAGGGTCGCGCAGGCGATGGCCCGCAGGGAGGCTTGTTACAGGCGGCTTTACACACGCCTACTTATCTCCCGGAAACAAATGCCGACGGTACACCAGCCCGCTGGGCAGGATTCGATAATGTGCAGGTGCTCATCGATAACTACGATGTACACACCACAAGCCTCCGCTACATCGGTAACCTGTATCTCGATGCCACCTTACTGCCGGATTTAAAATTCCACAGCAATATCAGCATCGACTACAATAACTATAACGAATCGGAATACTGGAATAATCTTACCCAGCTGGGGGCCAGTCCGACCAATGGTTTGGCCACTTCCGCCATTACCCAGAACACTTCCTGGATCAACGAGCAAACACTTACCTGGCGCAAACATGCAGGGGAGAAACATTTCTTCGGTGTGCTGGTTGGCAATACCATCCAGAGTAATACGGAAACACTAACATCTGCCCAGGGAACCGGCTTCCCCAACAATTCCTATAAGTATATTTCGGCTGCCGCTACACGCACTGCGGCTCAAACATGGACCCGCAGCACCTTGTCGTCTTTCTTCTCCAGGATCGATTACAACTATGCAGGTAAATATTATTTTGAAGCAAGTATCCGCGCAGATGGTTCTTCAAAATTCGGAGATAATTATAAATGGGGATATTTCCCTTCTGTGAGCGCCTCCTGGCGGCTCAAGGAAGAAAACTTCCTGAAGTCCGTGAACAGCATCAGCGACCTGAAAGTACGTGCCAGCTATGGTATCACGGGTAACCAGTCAGGCATCAACAACTTTGCTGCGAAAGGATTGTGGTCCGGTGGCGCCGGTTATCCCGACAACACTACCGGCGATCAGCCAGGCACCGCGCCATTGCAGTTGCCCAACCCGGACCTGCGCTGGGAAAAAACCAGCCAGTTCAACGGGGGGCTGGACCTCGGCTTATTCAATGGCCGCATCAGCATTACAGCGGATGTATACTATAAATACACCAGCGACGTACTGCTGCAACTGCCTAAGGCAGGCGTTTCCGGCTTTACTTCCATTTACAGCAACGCAGGCGAGATCAGTAACAAAGGATATGAAATCGGTATCAATACTACCAATATTTCTACCCGTAATTTTACCTGGACCAGCAGCCTGAATATTGCCGGTAATACCAACCGCATCGAAAAACTGCCAACGCCGATATACCAGTATAACCGCGACTGGATCATTATGCAGGAGGGTTCTCCCATGTATTCCTTCTGGCTGTACAACCAGCTGGGCGTGGATCCGCAAACAGGCAACGCAATTTTTGAAGGAGAGAAGGATGGTAAGCTGCCCGTATCTGCACGCAAGGTAATGGGGAACGCTATGCCGAAATTCTTTGGAGGCTTCAGCAACACGGTATCGTATAAAGGTTTTGACCTGAGCGTATTGTTCTCTTTCCAATATGGTAACGATGTATACAACCTGAATAAATTTTTCGGGGAAGGCGGGGGGACCCGTGATGCCAACCGCGTATTATTTGCGGATCAGCTGAACCGCTGGCAGAAACCAGGCGACATCACCAATGTGCCCCGCCTCACCGCCTATGGCCTCAACTATACCATCGACCAGAACAACCGCTTCCTGGAAGATGGCTCCTTCCTGCGTCTCAAATCCCTCACACTGGGATATACCGTGCCGAAATCAGTCAGTGAAAAACTGCATATCCAGTTACTGCGTGTGTACTTCACCGGTAGTAACCTCTGGCTGCTCACCAAATACACCGGGTTGGACCCCGAATCAAACGTAACAGGTATACAAACCGTACAGGGATTGGATCTTGGCACACCGCCCCAACCACGCAGCGTACAGTTTGGCTTAAACGTAACTCTTTAACCGCTCTTAATTCTTCCATATGAAAGCATATCGGAAATATATATCGCTCTTTTTCCTGGCGCTGACAAGCATGTCGTGCAAAAAGTTCCTTGATGTGGAACCACGTGACAGCGTATCCGACGAACAGACCATCATTGATAAAACCTCCGCCAATACTGCATTGCGCGGGGTATACAGGCGCCTCGGCAACGATGGCTATTATGGCGCATTATTCCAGACCTTTGGTTATCTGCCCGGTGATAACGTACAATGGACCGGTTCCCAATCCATTATCCAGCAATTCATCACCCATAAAATAAATGCAGACAACGGTAACCTGCAAACCGTATGGGCAGCCATCTATGCTACCATCAATGGCGCCAACAACGTGATTGCGAAAGTGCCAGGCCTCCAGGACGCCACTTTCTCACAAACAGAAAAGAACCAGGCAACAGGAGAGGCCTACTTTATCCGTGCGCTCAGCTACTTTGACCTTGCCCGTACCTGGGGTAATGTGCAGATAACGTTAACGCCTACACTCAGTGCATCCGATAAGCTGGATGTAAAGGGCAGCACTCAGGCGCAGGTATACCAGCAGGTATTGAGCGATCTGAATACTGCCGATTCCTTGCTCACGCCGGTTTCGCAAACAGCGGCGCCCAACCCGGTAAGAGTGAACCAGCAAACCGCCTGGGCGCTGAAAGCCAGGTACTACCTGTACCAGTCGAACTGGGCGCAGGCGGAAGCCTATGCCTCCAAAGTGATCAGCGACACAAGGAGCTATTCCCTGCTGAAGCCTTACAATGCCTTCTTTTCTCCTGCAAGCGCAGTGGCAACAAGGGAATCAGTGTTTGAACTGTCGTACAGCGCTACTTACCTGAGCGGGCACCGTAACTACTGGCAGCCACCTGCCAACGGCGGTACCCGGCAATGGGCCCCCTCTGATGCATTCATCACACTGGTGAATGATCCTGGCATTGGCGGTAACCGCAATGCCCTGGTAGCAAAAACATCCGCAGGCTTGTGGTATGGAAATCTTTATTACAGGAGCCCTGCCACTGATCCCGCCTACGTGATCCGCATAGCAGAGCTTTACCTGATCCGCGCGGAAGCACGTGCACAGCTGGGTAAGGCAGATCTTGCACGGGAAGACCTTAACATCATCCGCGACAGGGCAGGACTGGCGCCGGTAAATGAACAGACCGGGAAAGAAGACCTGTTACTGGCCATTGAAAACGAGCGCAGGATAGAGTTTGCACTGGAGCCGCACCGCTGGTTCGACCTGGTGCGCACCAAACGCGCAGGCGCCGTTTTGAATATTACAAATCCACAGTTGTATGTATTTCCGATCCCGGCCAATGAAGTCGCATTGTCTAACGGCAATCTGAAACAAAACGATGGTTACTGATCTTGTCACCTTATAATAAATCACCAATGAGTAATGTAACTCCCGCGTGGAAAGACTATGAAAAGACAGGGTTCAGGATAATCTTTATTTATTTCCTGTTGCAGGCATTGCCGTTCGACTGGAAATTTTACAGTTATCTTTTTACTACCCCTGTTTTTAACCTTCATTATGAAGATATTTTTAACCTGGCCAATTATACAACGCGCTTTGGTACAGGACCTGCAACGTATGCAGATTGGGGTATACTGTTGCTCATAGCAGTAGCCGCCACTATTGTGTGGACGTATGCAGACCGCCAACGGGCACGCACCTACGACGCTGCCTTTTACTGGCTGCGGGTGATCCTGCGTTACCGGCTGGCGCTGGCATTGCTGGCTTATGGTTTCCTGAAACTGTTCACCCTGCAGGCGCCATATCCTTCACTGAGCAGCCTGAATACACCCTATGGCGACTTTAACCGCTGGAAGCTGTTCTCTCTCAGTCTTGGTATTGTCCCTTCCTACGAACTGTTCCTGGGTGGCGTGGAAATCGTACTGGCGTTAGGGTTACTGTTCCGTAAAACCGCTTCCATCAGTGCTTTCATCTTCCTTATTTTCTGCGGTAACATTTTCGTATCCAACCTGGCATATGAGGGAGGCGACCAGGTATACAGCCTGTTGCTGATCACTTATGGTTTCGTGATCCTGAGTTTTGATCTGCAGCGCATTACCCGTTTACTCATCTTACAACAACCTACGGCCGCTGCTACTTTCAGGCCGGTATTTGAAGGCTTCCGGAAAAACGGCAGGTGGATATTGAAAACGGCTTTCCTGCTTTTCTTCGTGGTGATATATGGTGTGAAAACAGGTGTGGGCGCAAAAAATGATCCCTACCAGTACCCAACCACGAAAGGACTGCCGGCTATCAGCGGGTTATATAACGTAGCAACATTTGTGATCAATGGAGATACACTGGCCTATTCTTTAACAGATTCCCTCCGCTGGCGCAACGTGGTGTTTGAAGAATGGAATACCCTCAGTATCCGCACCAACAGGCCGGCACCGGTAAATGCCAATAACCGGCACCTGGTAAAACGCGATAACGCGGAAAGGCTATACGAAACTGAAGGCACCAGTGGCAGGCATTATTATAGCTATACTGCAGATGCTGCACAACACCTGCTCACACTGGAAAACAGGCACCCGGGCCTGTCGGCGGAAACATTGTCACTGCATTATTCCCGGCCTGATCAGAACCGTGTAATACTTGCCGGCACTACTTACAGCAGGGACTCTATCTATGTAATACTGGAAAAAGTAAATAAAAAATACCTGTTGGAAGAAGTGGCAAAAGGTGGGGGAAGAAACAGGAAACTAAAACTTTAAACCGATTATCATGGCTCATAATACGCAAACATTACCAGGCGAACCCGTGATCCGGGAAAGGGCTTCCGGCGTGCCGCCGGCTGTAAACGCAGCTTTGGCACAGTTGCCTGCATGGAAGGAATACCAGCTGGTGTTATTCCGTATCGCATTTATTTTCTTTATCGCATTATCTGTTCCCAACAGTGTGGAGTGGTACAGGCAATTGCTGCAGCTCAACTGGGCGCAGCTGAACTATCGCGACCTGTATGATATTGCGCGTTTTGGCTCAGGGATTAATTTCCTTGGCAACACTATTTTCGGCAGCCAGTTGCTGGGTTATGCCAACTGGATCACCACGGCATTGATTGCCACTGCCGGCGGCCTTATATGGACCGGCATTGTAAAAGCCCGCAGGCTGCCGCGTAAAGAGTATTACACCGCCTGGTACTGGCTGCGGGTAGTGGTAAGATACCGTGCAGGTATAGGCATCATAGGCTTTGGATTTACAAAGCTGCTGCCGGTTCAGATGCCGTATCCATCCCTGGGCATTCTGAATACCAATTTCGGAGATCTTACGGCACAGAAGATTTACTGGTTGTCGATCGGTATTGTGCCCTGGTACCAGGTATTTGCCGGTGTGGTGGAAGTAACTGCGGGTACGTTGTTGTTTTTCCGTAAAACCACTACGCTGGGTGCTGTTTTGCTTCTGGGCGCACTGGGAGATATCGTATACGTGAACTTTGCCTATGACGGCGGCGTACATGTGTATAGCAGTTATTTTGTATTGCTGGCAGCGTTACTGCTGGTAAATGATGTACCTAAAATTTACCGTTTGCTGATACAGGAACGGTTTACAGTGCCGGTAAATTATTATCCTGTTTTTCCGGAGAGATGGCAGCGCTTTACCCGCATAGGGCTGAAATCTTTTACCATCTTCCTTTTCCTGGGTGTGCTTTTTTATTTGCAGCTGATCAACTTTTTGTATGATCCGTACAAGCAGCCCTCAGTAGCAGGAGTAAAGGAACTGCGTGGCAATTACCAGGTAACGGAGTTCCGTTTAAACGGCCAGGTGATCCCGTACTCGCCGTTAGATACCGTTCGCTGGCAGGAAGCCACGTTTGAGAACTGGTCTACCTTCACGTTCCGCGTTAATAAGCCGCACCCGCTTGATCTGTCCAATGGTGGCGGCGATCCACAGCGGGATGTGAACCGTACTTTTGAAATAACGGGTCTTGCCGGTGGTCAGCGCGCATTTCATTATTATGCAGATGAGGTGAATAAAGTGCTATACCTGGAAGATAAATACAAACCTGTTCCTGACAGGCGTAACCGCACTGCCGGTGTAGGCGGCGATGGTGGCGCCGTAGTGGATGAAGCAGCCGCAGAGGCAGCGCGTAAAGAGGCGGCACAACAGGCGAAAGACTGGATCCCTGCGGGGGCACGTAAGAATATCGGTGATGAATCTTTAAAGATAGCACCCATTGCATTGTCTGCCCGGAGGGCAAGAGATTATATCAATGCGCCGGCCTTTGAAAACAGGAAGCGCTTTACGGTGAAATACGCCACCACTGATGGTTCGCATGTAGTGCTGAGTGGTGTGGATGAAAATAAGGATAGTCTTTACGTAGTACTGGACCGCGTGGACAGGAAGTATACATTAGCGCCCAGCACGTTGCAGGCAGGAAATTATTGAGAAACGCTATGCAGATAAAACATGCCGGCTGTTACCTGGTGGCCGTTGTTATAGTGTTGGGTATGCTGGCTTGCCATACCAACACCCGGCCGCCGGTACCAGGCTGGCCGGAACATTTCGGGTTTGGAAGAACAGCTACTGCCCGGCAGATCGATTCGCTGAACATCTCCATTGCGCCTGATGGTAAAGGGCTGCCTGCAGGCAGCGGGAATGCAGCTGCCGGCAAGGCCATTTACCTGGCAAAATGCGCTGCCTGTCATGGCGAAACAGGAGCAGAGCCTACTCCCAACCGCCTGGTGGCCACGCTGCATGATACCGTGCGCACTAAAACCATCGGTAACTACTGGCCCTATGCCACTACGGTGTTTGATTATATCCGCCGTGCGATGCCCTTTAATGCGCCGGGGTCGCTCACTGATGGGGAAGTGTACAGTCTTACCGCTTTCCTGCTGTACCGCAATGAAATCATCAGCGATACGCTGCAGCTGAACGCGGTAAACCTGCCGCTCATTGAAATGCCGGCCAGAAAATATTATGTGAACGATGACCGCCACGGAGGCAATGAAGTAAAATGAATATGATGGAGGATAAGAATAAGCCAGCTAAAAAAATACCAAGAAGGACCATGCTCAGGGCCGCCGCGGTTTCTGCTGCTGCGGCCCTGATGGGGGCTGCCCGGGTGCAACGCGCGCCAGGCGCCGGTGTACTAACGGATACGGCTATGGGAAAAATGCCTTATGCCGATCCCACCAGGATAACCGGTACCCTTCCCGGCAAACTGGGCACCCGTTCCCCGTTTGAACAGCCGGAAAAAAAGCCGTCTGATATTTCTTCCCGAACACCTTTACAGGAGCTGTATGGCATCATTACGCCGTCGGACCTTCATTTTGAAAGAAGCCATGCCGGTGTGCCGCTGATCCATCCCGATAAGTATGAACTGCTGATCCACGGGATGGTGGAGCGGCCTATGATCTTCACATTGCGCGATTTAAAGCGTTTTCCGGCCGTATCCCGCATTGCCTTTATAGAGTGCTCAGGCAACTTCAGATCGGGCAAAGAAACCATGACGCCGCAGGAAATCTGTGGGCTTACCAGCCAGAGTGAATGGACCGGTGTAATGCTATCCACGCTTTTCCGGGAGGTGGGCGTGCATCCGAAAGCTACCTGGTTCCTGGCGGAAGGCTCTGATGCAGCCGTAATGACCCGCAGCATTCCCGTGGAGAAAGGCTGGAAAGATGCCATGATAGCCTATGGACAGAACGGGGAAGCCATCCGGCCGGAACAGGGTTACCCGGCAAGGCTATTCCTGCCCGGGTGGGAGGGGAATACCAATGTGAAATGGATCCGTCGTATAGAGCTATCTGATCAGCCTTTTATGACACGTGAAGAAACTTCCAAATACACGGAAACCATCCGTGATCATAAGATCCGTCAGTTCAGTTTTGATATGGATGCCCGTTCCATTATTACCTACCCTTCATTCCCTCAGCAGGTGGAAAAGGGCTGGATAGAGATAAGGGGCATCGCCTGGAGCGGGCGGGGGAAGATAGACAGCGTGGAGATCAGCACCGATGCAGGGAAGCACTGGACCAAAGCAGTGTTGCAGGAGCCGGTAATGGATAAGGCGCATACCTGTTTCCGTTACCTCTGGTACTGGGACGGGAAGCCTACAGAGATCATGAGCCTCGCGGTGGATGATACAGGTTACCGGCAGCCCACATTAAAGCAACTGGTACAGGTGCGTGGCGCAGATATGGGCGGATACCACGTGAATCCCGTTACAGCATGGGTGCTGAAAGCTGATGGCACCGTGTTATTCAAACCGGAAAAATGGAAATGAGCTACTCAAAAAAAGCCAGTTCATCGCGGGTAACTGCATGAAACAGGTTTTGCAGCTGATGCACATGCACAATGGAACGGCCATAAGGTACCAGTCCTTCCGCGGCATCTGTAAGCGGCTGGAACACGTTATTTTCATGACGCACATGTACACTGTGCAGGCGGTTATACTTCAGGGAATATACATTTTCATCTTCTCCGTATTCTGGATCTCCTTTTATGAATCCAAACCTCAATAGCAGGTCCACGTCCAGCAGCATTGGGTTCACCTTTGCATAGGGCAGTTTGCTGAGAGGCAAACCGGAATTATAAACATAGCCCTGTAGAATACCTTCTACTATAAACGCTGTTTCTTCCATGTTATAATCAAAGTAAGAAACATAGTTGCCTATCCGTATATCTGATTCTTCTATCATGTTTTTATCTTAATAAAACAGGATCAGCAGCAATGCAATCAATGCCGGTAACGCCTGTACGAAAAAGATCTTTTTGCCGGCGGTAAGCGCGCCGTAAATGCCGGCAACAGCTACGCAGCCCAGGAAAAACATGGCCACCCGTAAACTCCATATAGGGTCTGAAATAAAAAAGGTCCACGCTAAACCAGCAGCCAGGAACCCGTTATATAAACCCTGGTTGGCGGCCAACGCTTTGGTGGGAGGAAACAGCTCCCGTGGCAGTTGCTTAAATATTTTTGGACCCCTGCTGGTCCATGCAAACATTTCAAACCATAGGATATACAGATGTTCCAGCATCACAAAAGCGATCACTATTTTTATGAGTACCAGCATAGTGTTGTGGTTTATAAATAAATATAGGTTAAATTATTCTTTCTGCAAGCCATGCAATTACCAGTGCCAGGAGGGTGCCAACGGCATAACATACGCAGTCGCTCCACAGGAATCCATGTCCCAGCAGGATGCCGGCTGGCGTGTTGCGGATACGGACCGCCCATTCAGCCTGGTATAGCTGCTGTATTTCTATAAGGAGACAAACGGCGTAACTACCGATGCCGGTTTTCCACAGCGGGGTAACCGGGAAAAGAAAGCGGATGCCAAAGAAAATACAGGTAGCAGATAATACATCGCCGCCATATATTCGTATGAGATCAGGAAAATACTGGGGCGTCCAACGGGTGGCCAGTCCTAAAGGGATATTCAGTAAGATGAGGAAAAAGTAGATCCAGCGTCTTTTTGCTGCCATAAGGTGAAAAAGCCGTAAATATAGGGAAGAAAACTGGAATATGAGACGGCCTGGGAGAGAAAAAGGGACCTGTGGCCCCTTCTACAACGCAATAACCCGGGTGATCGGGTTATTGCTGATTATCGCTTTCTACGCTGCTTTTCTTTTTTCCGCGGTTGGTTCCACCTTTACGGCCAATAGCCGCCATGTGCTCGCGGTTCCTGCTTACGGCTTCGCCGCCTTTTTTGCCTGCAGCACGGGCTTCTTCGGAAGTGAATTTATGGGCTACTCCCTGTTGGTGTGCAGCCTTCCCACCTTCTCTTGAAATGGCACGTTGCTGTTCAGGGTCCATAGAAGCAAATCCGCGTTTACTGTGTTTACTTTTCTGATCGGAATTCTTTTCCGAAGCATGATTTACCGGTGTGGCAGTTTGATATCTGATGTCTTCCATAATCCTGAGGTTTTTTTTAGTGATAGTAGTTAAACATTTACTGGAAGCTGAACAAGATATGTGCCATCACGTATCAGTGAAGCTGGTAGCGCATTTGCGCAGCACCAGGACGGGAAGTAGGGCAATACATTCCACAATCCATAGAATTTTCCACACACTTTTTATTGTCTGTTCTACAGTTTTTTAAGGAGAACTCTCTCATTTTCCGTGGCTTATATTTTGTTTCCACATCAACGTTACTCTATTCTTAACCCATCTAAATTTTTTTATCATGGCAAAGTATTCAAAAGAATCGCAGCACAAAGTGGAAGAAAATATGAAAGAAATGAAGCAGGGGAAACTAAAGAGTGGAAGAAGCAACAAGAAAGTTACCAATCCTAAGCAGGCTATCGCCATAGGCTTGTCTGAAGCAAGGAAAGAAGGAGCAAAGGTGCCTAAAAAAGCAGCAGCGAAAAAATCATCTGCAAAGAAATCCACTGCGAAAAAAGCGGCGCCTAAAAAAGCAGCAGCGAAAAAATCTTCCGCAAAAAAATCCACTGCGAAAAAAGCAGCGCCTAAAAAAGCTGCTGCAAGAAAAACCACGGCAAAAAAATCAACAGCCAGGAAAACTACGGCTAAAAAAGCGGCAACAAGAAAATCAGCGCCTAAAAAAAAGGCAGCAGCCCGTAAAAAAACGGCAGCTATTGCATGAATGGGCAGGTTCAGGAGTGTTTTATCCTCCCCATATATAAACGGCCGGCGACTGCATTGCACCGGTCGTTTTTTTGTGGTATATGGCTTGCAATATACAGGGTATGGAAAAGCACAGCATTACTGTGATCATCAGAGGTAAGCCTTACGGGTTGGTTATCACCATCGATAAGGGGGCTCTGGAAACAGCATTCCAGGTGATTCCTGATGTGAGTGAACATGTACTGGATGAATTTGAGCCGCATGGCGTTACCTTTACTGCTGATCACGAAGACACCCTTGAGGGAAGCATCCGAACGGTGGAAACGGAGCAGATTGCCCGCATTATCTGGGAAGATATCCTTGATAAAATGAAATAGGCTTTGTTGCTTCACCGCTACGGTTGTACCTTCGCAGCAAAGCGAGTATGAATTGCTATGATGGTAACCGATAAAACCTATAAGAATGCAAACCGCAGGGAGAGAATTATATTTCTGGTAAAACTGCTGGTTTATCTGGGCATTGTCTATTTTAACCTTGACCACCCCGCTGTATATGATAAGTTTACCTGGCTGTTTAAACTCACCAATGCCTTGTCCTTTTTCCTGGGCGCGAATCTCGTTATCTCCCTGGCCTGGCTGGTGATCCTGTCATGGTACACCCGCCGGCGTAACCGGCAAAGACCCATTGAAAAAGACAATTTCATACTCGGGCTTAACCGTATTTCCTCTGTACTCAATACCATTTTCCTGCTGCTGGCTATCACCTTCTTTTTTGGCGTGAACCCACTGAAGTTCGTTACCAGTATCACTATCGTGGCAGCGGCCATTGCCCTGCTTACGAAAGATTATATCACCAACATGATCAATGGGCTCATCATTATGTTCTCCGACCAGTTGTCGCTGGGAGATCATGTGCGTATAGGCGATGTGAAAGGCAGGGTGATGGATATTACCCTGATCAACGTAGTACTGCAGAATGAAGATGATGATATTGTGATTATTCCTAATTCAGTAGTGTTCACCTCTATTGTATTGAACCAGTCCAAACAAAATATCCGGAAACTGACCATTGAATTTGAACTGGATCATAAACATCCTTTTACCATCCGTGGCCTGGAAGACAGGCTGAGGGCTTCTATAGGTGAATATGCCCGCAGCTATAGCCCGGAAAGTTTTTCCCTGAAAACAATGGAGATCAAAAAAGACTTCGTTCAGTTTAAACTGCAGCTGCTGATGCCACAGGCCAACAAGGAAACAGAGCGCCTGATCAGGCGCGCGCTCAATGTAGAAATAATGGCTATTGCAGAAGGAGGGCTAAACTAACGCCATCGCATCTACGAAGCTTTTCACAAACTCATCTACCTGTTCCTTACTCACATTAGGCATACAGATAATATGCGAGCAGCCGCTTTCTGAGGCCAGCTGCCACTTCCGGCGGACGTTTGCCGGCGGGTCGGGGAACACCACCGTAATAGCACCCGGATTGCGCCATGCCGGGATGCCGTTTTCGTTGAGACGTTCCACTGCATAGGCGGCCATTGCCAAACTGTGCATGGCTCTTTCCTTTAAACCGTTTCTACCCAGGCTTTTCAGGGCATACCACAGGAACAACGGACTATGGCCGTTTCTTGAGCCGGTAATGGTAGTGTCCATACTGCCGATGTAGGATACAGAGCGGGCAATCCTGTCGCGGTTGGATTTTTTCGCCACTACCACACCACAGGGAATGGGTGACCCGATAAATTTATGCCCGCTGATAGCGATACTGTCTGCTCCATCGGCAAAGTCGAACGCAGGGCGCGGCTCCAGGAAAGCGCTGTAACAGCCGGACAGCGCCCCATCTGCATGGATATAATAATGCGGTATGGCCAGGTGCTTCAAAATGCCCATGATGCGCTTTACATCGTCCCTTGCCTCCGTCATGGTAGTACCAATATTGGCCAGTATGATCACCGGCAGATGCCTGTTCATACAGATGGTATTCTCCAGGTCGCCATAATCAATTTCACCGTTGGGCAAAGTGCGTATAATGATCCCCGGCATGTTGAGCAGATGGAGGTTTTTCTGCACACTGTAATGGGTGGCTTCTGAATAATATACCATGCCTTTGGGATATAGTTCCCGCGCGAGGTACAGGCCGTATAAATTGCCTTCGGAACCACCGTTGGTCACATATCCCCACCAGTTGTTCTCCGGTGCGCGGAACAGGTCTGCAAAAAAGGAAACCACCTGCTTCTCCATTTCCCTGGACCCTACGGCGTAGGTAGATGGTACAAAAGGATCACCCAGGTTATTCAGCGGGTACTGCAGGAAAGGCAGGAGGGGACTGTAATCAAAGTCCTTGGAAACAGGATAGCCCAGGAAATCCCTGGTTTGTGTTTGTACCTGCGTTAGCAGTTCATTCAGCGATGCAGCATCTGCCGCAGCCAGCCGGTACTTCTTCATAATCATGTTTTACAGGTGTATGATACTGTAAAAGTAAATATTGATAAGTTAAATGAACTGGTATATTGATGTATTCAGAAAATATATACTAGATTTATCATTTTTACAGATTAATAAAACTGCCTGGACGATGCCGGGCATCTTTTTAAAGAAAAATATAACTGCTATGGATACACTGGATAAAACAGACAGGAAAATACTGGAGGCACTTCAGGCGGATGCCCGCCTGAACACCAAGGAAATTGCGCACCGTGTAGGGCTTTCCGTTACCCCTACCTATGAGCGTTTGAAGAAAATAGAAAAAAGCGGGGTGATCAAAAGCTATGTTACGCTGCTGCATGGCGGAAAAGCGGGCAAAACACTGGTGGCTTTCTGTAATGTATCGCTGCAACTGCATTCACAGCCCCTTATTAAAAAATTTGAAACGGCAATCGCAAAAATGGAAGAAGTGATGGAATGTTATCATGTGGCCGGCACCTATGATTACCTGCTGAAAGTAGTGGTGAATGATATGCGCAGTTACCAGAACTTCTTAACCAATAAACTGGCAGCTATAGAAAATATAGGGCAGGTACACAGTTCTTTTGTAATGACGGAAATCAAGCACACTACAGCTTTCCGGCTGCTGTAATTATCTTCTCAATACGCTTACGCCGCCCAGCGGGTGATCCTGTACCACCACCGTATAGGCATGAGGGTTAATTTCGGGCTCTTCTGATAAAGGAACGGTAAAGGAAAAACTGCTGCCGGTACCGGGCATACTGTTAAACCAGATCTGGCCTTGGTTACGCTCTACAAAGTCTTTGGAAAGATGCAGCCCAAGCCCGCAGCCTTTTTCATTCTGTGTACCGGTGGTGGAATAGTAGATATTGGAAAATATCCGGTGCTGGTTTTCCACGGGAATGCCGGTACCGTTGTCTTTTACGGTGATCTCTGCCTGCTCGTTATCATGTGTGGCGGTGATCAGCACTTCTCCGCCGGAAGGCGTGAATTTAATGGCGTTGTTGATCAGGTTACGCAGTACCAGCCTGATCATATCGGGATCTGCATACACCATTATACTGTTATTCAGTTCATGCCTTAGCTTCACTTCTTTCTGTCTTGCCAGGGTTTGCAGCAGATCAAATTCGCGGTTCAATAGTAAAGTCACATCAAAATCATCTGGTTTCACGCCGATGCCCTTCATCTGGTTACTGGCCCATTGCAGCATATTATCCATCATATAGGCCGTATTTTTCACGTCCCGCCACAGCTCATCAGTATACATGCGGAATTGTGCGGCATCAATCTTTTCATCTTTTAATAAAAATAACAATCCTTCCAGTATAGCCAGCGGGGAGCGGAGATCGTGAGAAATAACAGAGAATATTTTATCCTTTACCTGGTTCAGGTTTTCCAGTGTGGCATTTTGTTCCAGGATAATGCGGTTCTGCATGGATACTTCCCGGTTCTTGTTGTTCAGCTCCAGGTACAGCTCCTGCTGCCTTTTATAAAGGCGGTACACCATTACGGTAATGAGCAGCAAAGCCAGGAAAAGTGCTGCGGCCGACAATACCAGCACCCTTTGCTGCTGTATGGTGGCCAGGTGCATGTGTTGTTCTTTCTTCAGCAGGATATTTTCGCGTTGTTTCTTTTCAGATTCATATTTCTCCTGGGAGCGGGAGATCAGCCTTCCCTTTTCCGCGTTGAAAAAGTCGATGTTCCGTTTGCTGAATTCCTTGTAACTCTCAAAGGCTGCGGCATAGTCGTTCCGTGCAGAATCCAGTTCATAGCGGATCTTGTAATAGATCATTTCATTCTTCACATTGCCCAGGGTGTCATTTAACAGCTTTGCCTGTTGCAGGTTTTTATCTGCACTCTTCAGATCGCCCTGCATGGTTTGTATTTCCGCCAGGTTCAGGCTCGACTTCACAACGCCAGGCAGATTGCCGGCTTCCCTGTAGTAGTTGGCGGAAAGCTGGTGATAGCGCAGGGCGTCGTTATACCGGTGCTGTAGCATGGCAACAATACCCATGTTTTCGTAGGTATAAGCCAGGCTGCGGCGATCATGAAGCGCCAGTTTTAGTTTTTCGGCTTTCTCCAGGAACATCATCGCGGAGTCGGGCACTTTCATGGAGATATAAGCAGAGCCGATATTATTCAGGGTTTTGGCGATTTCTGTTTTTTCGTTTCTCTGCAGCTTTATGTCCAGGGACTTTTTCAGGTAAACGAGGGCGTCGCGGGGGGCATTCAGTTCTGTAAAAATGTTTCCCACATCATTGTTCAGTACGCCCAGGGTATAAGAGTCGCCGAGTGTTTCCGCCAGTTTCAGCGCATTGAGCGTCAGCTGCATCTGCTGATCAAGATGTCCTTTGGTGTTTTCCACGAGGGCTAGATTACGCCAGGCCCATATCTTTCCTTTGGAGTAGTGAAGACTGTCGCTCAGCCGCAGGGCTTCCCTGCCATACCTGGCGGCCGAGGGGGCGTCTATCGTGAAATAGGCCCTGGCTACCTGGTTTAGCAGGTTCACCCGGGCGGTATCGTTCTTTATATGGGAGCGGAGCACTGCCAACAGGCTGTCATTGACAGGCTGTTGTGCTGTTACCGGAGGCGACAGCAGGATCAGAAAAAATGGGATTAAGGCGCTCTTTTTTAAGGGACTGACCGGCAGCATATTTAAGTGTGTTGGCAGTGACTAGGGTGGAGCGATTCGGGGCGGTCCACGTATAATAGGTTAAAATTAAAGATAATGTGCCACGATTCAAAGTAAGTTGATAAAAAAGTAAGGCAGGGAATAATGAATTTCGTGTTATGGCCCCTATAAATCAATTAGGTTTGTATCTTTCGGCAAAGTTTTATCTCCATGAAACCACTTATTACCATAGAATATTGTCCGAAATGCGGATGGCTGCTGCGCGCGGCCTATATGGCGCAGGAGCTCCTCACCACCTTTACAGACGACCTGGGCGGCATTACGCTGCGGCCCAGCGAAACAGGCGGCTCCTATATTATCTGGCTGGGCGAAGAAAAGATCTTCGACCGCAAGGAAAGCGGGCATTTCCCCGAGATAAAATTCCTCAAACAACTGGTCCGGGACCATGTGAACCCGGAAAAGAGCCTGGGGCATTCGGATAGACCATAGCAATGATCGCCTTCGGCGATACGCGGAGGTTGTCTGACTCAGGATTAAACTGATTAAACTGATTACGCTGATTTATTTTTTTGATTTTAAAAATGATTAAAAGATTAAAGGAGAAATTAGCGAAAGCATCCGCTTAAATCTCCCCAAAATCCTTTAAAAATCATGACAAAATCAAATCAGCGTAATCAGTTTAATCAGTTTAATCCTGAGTCAGACAACCTCCGCGCAAAATTCGCTACATTTGCACCCATGCGTAAAAACCTCTATATCACGGCTTTATCACTTTTATTGGCAATCGGCGCAAAGGCACAGCAGGATAGCATTATAACAAATCCTCCTTCTTCACGGGAAGGGCTATACGACAGTGTATGGTTGCGAAAGCGCAGCTTTTTCCCGTTACCGGTGCTTGGATATTCACAGGAAAAAGGACTGGAAATAGGCGCCGCCATGTTGTATTCTTTTTATACAGATAACCGCAACCCAGACCAGGCTACCCGTAACTCTACCCTTAACCTGATTCCGGCAGTGACTACTGAAAGCCAGTTTAAGATAGATCTGAAAGCGAATATCTGGACACGCAGCAACACCTGGCACTTTAAAAGCAATCTCCGCTATCATAATTACCCGCTTTATTTTTTTGGTATCGGTGATACCACCCACTACGATAACCGCTCGCTGGTAAACAACAGCCGTTATAAAGTGCAGGTGGAAGGAGAGCGGCGCATCAGCGGGCACTTTTATGCAGGCGCCTCCGTACTGTACCAGCACGATACCTACAGCAGCGGCGATGATAAAGGCATTTACACCACTACAGGGCTTACCGATAAAAAGGGTGGGTATGTTACTTTCCTCGGCCTCACGGGCATTTATGATAACCGCGACAATGAAAACTATGCCCGGCGTGGTTCCTGGCTGAAACTCAACCTCGCTTACGCGCCTTCTTTTTTGAGTAAGCATCCGCTTTTTAAAATTGAAGCACAGGGCTCGCATTTCCTGTCGCTTTCCCGTAAAAGCATACTCGGGCTCAATGGGGTTTTCAACAGCCTCCAGGGAAAGGAACTGCCTTTTTATCTGTTGCCTGAAATGGGCAACGACCTTATCATGCGCGGCTATTATACCGGCAGGTACCGCAACCAGAATTACCTGGCTGCCCAGGCAGAGTACCGTTATCTCGTAGATCCCAAAATGCGCATTCATATCTGGTTTGTAGATATTAAACCTAAATTTGCCCTGGCCGCCTTTGCCGGTACAGGTACCGTGTTTGCCAACCGCGATTTCCGCTTTGGCGGATTTAAACCAAGCTATGGTGCCGGGATCCGTTATTTCTACGACGAGAACGCAAGACTTACTATTCGTATAGACTATGCCGTAGGAGAAAAACGGGCAGGAGAGTCAAGGCAGAAAGGATTATATCTTTCTTTGGCGGAAGCTTTCTAGTATAATGCTCCGGTGATGGCTATGTGGTAATAATTTGTTAACTTCCAATAGATTAAATACCATACTCCAAAACCATTGCATATGAAAAAACTATTCCTGCTAGGGGCAGTCGCCATGCTTTTGATTGTTACCCACAGTACCCAGGCCCAGGACAATTCCAGTACAGGATCTTCTTCACATTCTAAATTTTATCTGAAAATTGCCGGTGGCTATTTCTTCAGTGTATCTCCGGGGCAATTCCCGAATGTTGGCCCGTATCCTCCGCAAGACCTGCACACTGAATTTAGCCCCGGCCGCATGGACACGGTAAGCCGTAAAGTACTTACCGGCTCTTACGGGGAAGGCTTCAGGGGAGGGCTTTCCGTTGGTTACAACATCAATAAATATTTTGCGGTAGAAGGAACGTTTAATTATTTCCACAGCAAGAAAAACCTGATGACCCGCCAGCGCGCTACAGTAGCCGGTTCTGCGAGGGAACTGGGTCATGTGGAATCGCACGGGTATGTAAACGCCATAGATTTTGCCCCCAGTCTCGTGGTAAGCCCGGGCCTGGAGAAAATAAATCCTTATGTGCGTTTTGGCGTGGTGGTGCCATTGTGGGGCCGCCTCTACATTGAAACAGACGCCATGCAAACCTCCAGTCCGGCCGGCATTCCCGCAGGTACTGCTGTAGTAACCAATATCAGCAGGAAAGAGGAAGTGAAGCCTAACCCTACCATCGGCTTCCAGGGCGCATTGGGTGTATCTTTCAGGGTATCGCCCCGTTTTGATGTATTTGTGGAAACGGAATACCGCAATGTGCCGGTACGCAGTAAAGAGAAAGAGATCACAGAATACAATGAAACCAACACGCTCGTAAATGCTACTACCGGCGCGGTAGTACAGGCATTGCCGGGCCGCACGATCGGCGATCTTTCCGTTGCTGAAAAGAACACCGAATATCAAACCACGCTGGATAAAAATTCCAATACACCCGTTGGCCAGCAGGGAACTAAAGTGATTTATAAAGATAACAACAGGGCCTCCAATGATCTGAAGTCATACATCAATATCGGCGGGCTTGGACTGAACGCGGGACTGAAATTCAGATTGTAATACAAACGGCTATAAAACTAACGACAGCCACCCGGTGCGGTATATTTATCATGTCCGTAATCGGACATGATAATGCCAAAAGCGGACATTCCCATAGGGGGCCGGTATTGCAACTAATTTAAAATAAAAGCTTTACTGTTTCGTATTGTTTTTGTGATACCCACGGAACAATACTCCCCCGTATGTTAAAGAACTATCTTAAAACCGCTTTCCGGAGCCTGTGGCGCAACAAGCGTTATACAGTGCTCAATATCACCGGCCTTACCCTGGGCATCACCGTTTGCCTGGTGATCTATGTGATCATCCAGTATGAGCAAAGCTTCGATATGTTCCATACGAAGAAAGACCGCATCTACAGAGTGCTTACGGTGTCGCCCGGGGAAAGTGGCAAATCCAACTACACACAGGCAGTACCTTTTCCCCTGCCCACTGCATTGTCAAACGACTTCTCCGAGTTTGAGAAAGTAGCCGGCATTATACAAATGGGCAAAAAACTGGTAACACTGGAAGACGGGCATGGTAACATTCAGAAGAAATTCAAACCACTGGTATACTTCCTTACACCCTCGTTTTTTGACATCTTTGATTACAAATGGCTGGCAGGTAATAAAACTACGGCACTAAGCGACCCTAATTCCGCCGTGCTGGCCCGTTCTACAGCAGAGAAATATTTCGGCGACTGGCACAAGGCCATGGGGCAGGTTATCAGGCTGGAGAAACAGATGAACCTTACAGTAACAGGCATACTGGATGATCCGCCTAAGAACACAGAGTTCCAGTTTGATATGGTGGCAACTTATGCCCTGCTTAAAATAAACGAGATAAAGGACTGGACAACGATAGACGACATTCATAACTGCTATGTGCTGCTGCAGCCGGGGCAGGATGAAACAAAGATCAATAAGCGGCTGATCACTTTCTCAAAAAAATACAAAGACCCGAAGAATAAGGCCACGCATATATTGCAATCTCTGCCCGGCGTGCATTCAGATAAACGCACGGGGAACTATATTGGCCGTGTGACATCACCGGAACGGGTAAGAATGCTCTGGATGATCGCCGCATTTATTTTACTTGTAGCCTGTGTAAATTTCATCAACCTGGCCACTGCACAGGCGGTGAACCGCGCGCGTGAGATCGGTGTGCGAAAGGTACTGGGCAGTAACCGGTGGCAGCTGAAAATACAGTTCCTTTCTGAAACCGCCATATTGGTGCTAACCTCTCTGCTACTGGCCGTGGTATTGGCATTATGCGTGCTTCCGTTCATCAGCAGGGTGATGAGCCTGCCGCTGGGAGCTGGTATGCTGGCTGCCTATAACGTGTATGCGCTATTACTGGTCATCTTCCTGGCTGTTACCCTGCTGGCCGGATTCTACCCCTCCGTTATTGTATCGGCTTTCAATCCTGTTAACGCATTGAAAAGCAGGATAGCCGCCGGTAAGAACACCGGGGGCATTTCCCTTCGTCGTGGCCTGGTGGTTTTCCAGTTCATTATTACACAGGCATTGATCATTGGTACGCTCATTATCCTGCAGCAGATGCGTTACTTTCACAAACAATCCATGGGATTTACCAGGGATGCCATTGTGAATGTGCCTTTCGCCAACGACAGCGCAGGCAATGCAAAAATTGCTTACCTCCGGGATCAGCTCCAGAACATCAAAGGCATACAGCAGGTAAGCTTTTCTGATGACGCGCCATCCAGCGATGGTAATTGGTGGACAGGCTTTAAATTTGATCATCAGGCAGAGGATACCAAATTTCCATCCATTACACGTTGGGTGGATTATAACTTTCTCAGCACCTACGATATTAAACTTGTAGCAGGCCGTAATCTTACCCGTACAGACTCCGTACACGAGTTCCTTGTGAATGAAACCCTGGTACAAAAATTAGGTTTGAAGCCGGCCGATGTGCTTAATAAAGAGATAGATGTATGGGGGCGGATCAAAGGGCCGATTGTAGGCGTGGTAAAGGACTTTACTGCCGGTACATTGAAAGAGGCGGTGGCGCCGGTATTCATGGGCAATATCAACCGGCGTTTTAACAATGTGGGGGTAAGACTGGCCACTGGCGCTGATGTACAGTCTTCGCTAAAGGCTATTGAAAAATTATGGAACGACAACTTCCCTGAACAGATTTTTGAATACCAGTTCCTGGATCAGCGCATAGCGGAATATTACAGGGAAGAACGCCAGCTGGCGCATTTGTACGAGATCTTTGCAGGTATCGCTATTTTCCTCAGCTGTCTCGGCTTATATGGCCTGGCATCGTTCATGGCGGTGCAGCGTGTAAAGGAAGTGGGGGTGCGCAAAGTGCTGGGGGCAACGGCGGCTCATATTGTTTACCTTTTTTCAAAGGAGTTTATCCTGCTCATAGGTATCGCTTTTGTAATAGCAGTTCCGCTGGTATGGTACTTCATGCATAGCTGGCTCAATAATTTCGTGAACCGGGTAGATATTAACTGGGGAGTATTTGTGGCCGGAGGTATGGCGGCATTGCTGATAGCGTTGATTACCGTTAGCTCGCAGGCTGTCAGGGCGGCTATGATGAACCCCGTAAAAAGTTTGAAGGCAGATTAAAGAATCCGCCTTCAAACTTTTTTATGCACTCGCTTTATTGAGCAGATCCACTGCGGCGGCATCCAGCTGCAGTTGCACGCCGCTGGTCAGTTCATGCAATTGTTCTTTACTGGTAGCGCTGGCAATAGGCGCTGCCACCGCAGGGCGCGTAAGCAGCCAGGCCAGCGCTATACCAGCCGGTGTGGAATGGTATTGCGCTGCTACCTCATCAAGCGCAGCAAGTATCCTCAGCCCTCTTTCATTCAGATAGCTCAGCGCTTTCTGACTCCGCGCTTTGCTCTTGCCGGTGTCTGCAGCATTACGGTATTTGCCGGTGAGGAAGCCGCTGGCCAGCGAGTAATAATTGATCACTCCCAGGTGCTGTTCTTCGCAGATCTTCGCATACTGCTTTTCATAATTTTCCCGGTCGTACAGGTTGTATTCCGGCTGGAAGGTTTCATACCTGGGCAGGCCATGCTTTTTACTGGCTTCCAGGCTTTCCTGCAGGCGGGCGGCGCTCATGTTGGAGGCGCCGATAGCCCTTACTTTGCCGGCTTTTATCAGCGTATCATATGCTTCCAGCGTTTCTTCTACCGGAGTGGCTTCATTATCATAATGCGTCTGGTAAAGGTCTATATAATCCGTTTGCAGGCGCTTCAGCGATGCTTCTGCCGCTTTAAGGATATAGGCTTTGCTCACGTTTTTACCTTCGCCCATGTCTGCTCCGGCCTTAGTGGCCACAATTACCTTATCGCGGTTGCCACGGTCGCGCATCCATTTGCCGATAATGGTTTCAGATTCGCCGCCTGAATTTCCCGGTACCCAGCGTGAGTATACATCTGCCGTATCCACCAGGTTGAACCCTGTTGCGATAAATTCATCCAGCAATGAAAAAGAAGTGGATTCGTCGGCCGACCAGCCGAACACATTGCCGCCAAAGGCCAGCGGGGCTACAGATAGCCCGGATTGTCCCAGTTTCCGTTTTTCCATAATATTTTTTTTATTGATGCTTGTAACGGGCATATCCCGTATGTAATTTAATTACTTTTGTCTTTCACCGACTAATTTTTATGCCAGAACAAATGCCCGTCATTTCCCGAGAAGATTTTAACTGGTTAACACAAACCTATGGAAAGGCGAGTGGCTATTCACATATAGACACAAAGGAAAGCGTGGTACATGAAATATTTACAGATAAGGTGCTCATCGGTACCGCATTCCTGAACTGCGCTTCCTATGAGCTATCTTTCAGCGAGCCCGGACTGTGCATCCGGAAAAACAGGCTGGATAATTATAAGCTGCACGATAAAGCGGTGCTTATACCCGATGAAATGAATGAGGAAGATGAAGAAGAACTGGCGCTGCGCTGGACCGCTCTCATGCAGGAACTGAAGATGCTGGAAAGCCTGCACGGGCTTGCCAATGCCCGTGAGCCGCTTATACAGCTGTTCCTCGACATCTTTAATGAAGATGATGCGGAAGAGCAGATCAGCCACCTTCCGGATATTGTAGGGCCTAATCCCGCTGCTATCTGGGAAGAATTGTATGCTGCTTTGTCGGCCACCGGTAACGTTGTGGAATTTGAATGGCAGCAATTCGCAGAAGGCGGCATCAGCGCACTGAATGAACTGGCGCCTTTGCAGCAGGCCGGCATCACACTGAAAGCACCGGACCAGGCAGATTATGAGGCCATCATTGGCGCGG
Organism: Chitinophaga sp. OAE865; assembly: GCF_040546735.1. Lineage (NCBI taxonomy): Bacteria > Pseudomonadati > Bacteroidota > Chitinophagia > Chitinophagales > Chitinophagaceae > Chitinophaga > Chitinophaga sp. OAE865. Next base: position 4,547,581 of record NZ_JBEPOF010000001.1, read on the forward strand.
AAGATTTTGCAAAGGGAGTGCTTGATTTTGTAAACGAACAACTGGATGAGCACGAACTGAAAATAGTGGCCGCAGGTATCAGCCTGGATGAATACCAGGCCTTTACCTGCCTCAATATGCAGGACTTTCGCCTCGCAAACGCTTTACTGAAAATGGAAGAACTCTGTCTTGTTTGTTTTTTCTAAGCATATTAAAATCCCGTTAAAAAAAGTAATTTAATACCCCCGTAACAGCGGGAATGGATATCTTAGTAAATTGATAACGTATACCACATGAAATTATTCCGGCATTTATTTTTTGTATTGATCGCGGTGATGTTCCTGCCACAGGTGCAGGGGCAACCGGGAATGATACAGGCAAAAGGTGCGGATAATATTCATGTATCTGCCGGTATTACTTTTAAAGCAACCGGGAAAGCTCCCCGCATCCGGGCCACGGTTAACCGGTTTAAACGCCGTCCTGTTGGTATTAACGACAGCTATGGGCATGAAAAGGTTTGCCCTGTTTTATTGTCGGCGGTTACTGCCCGTTTTATTTATGTAGATAAGATCCTCAACGGATATTATTTCAATCCTTACCTCAGCGTCCCCACACCGCTAAGAAGCTGGAGAGGCCCGCCTGTAGCCTGATAACCCGGTTTACATTTTATTTGTTTCATTTTCTTTTTTTAGCGATTTATGAACTTACATATGATCGCGAAGAAGGGGTGTTGGTGGTTGCTATGTATTTTTCCATTCACATCCCTGTTCGCACAATCTGCAGCGGATAGCTTTTCGCTGCAGCGGGCTATTGCGCTTACCCTTGCGCACTATCCCGCCATCAAGGCCAAGCAGGCGCAGGTAAGCGCAGGGCAGGCCAGTGTTACTGATATTAAACATAACTGGTACCCGGCCATAAAATTGCATGAGCAGGTAGATGCCGGCACAGACAACAGCATCTACGGCTCTTACTTCACCATGGGAATGATCCCCTCTACTTCCGGTGGTATCCGCGATGCCAATAACAATGCGCTCATGAGCGGTAACATTGCCATGGCGGCTATGCAATGGGAGATCTATAATTTCGGCGCCTATGGCAGTGAACAGAAAGAAGCTGTACAGTCGCTGAAAGTACAGCAAACAGACCTGAATAACACGGTCAACCAGCTCACGGTATCCGTTATCCGGAATTACCTGGAACTACTGCGATTGTATGCATTGCAGCAGATAGCAACCGATAATATCCGGCGTAATGCAGAAGTGCTGAAAGCCGTGACTGCTACGGTATTACATGGCCTCAAACCCGGGGTCGACAGTGCCATTGCCGCTGCTGAGCTGTCGAAGGCAAAACTTAACCTGATCGATATAAACAACAACTATAACCAGGTGCGCATCCAGCTGGGCGTTTTCACAGGCCTGGATACCGTGCAGATACAACCCGATACTATCAATAACCAACGTCTCATGGTACTGCTGGACAGTGAAGCGCCGGATAGTACAACGACTCATCCCATGCTGGCTTATTACAATGCCGTTTACCAGCAGCAACGTGCAGCCGCCGACGTTATCCGCAAATCGCGCCTGCCTAAAGTAAACCTTATGGCAGCCGGATGGATGCGCGGCTCCAGCGGATCATTCAATGATGTGTACGACAAAAACCTGTGGAGCGGCCTGGGTTACAGCAGGTACAACTATTTGCTGGGCCTGGGTATTACCTACAATCTTACAGATCTGAAACGCACCCGTGAAAAAGTAGCCGTACAACAGTATCGTTCGGAAGTGGCTGCGCAACAGCTGGAAACTACGCGTACTACGCTGAGCGGACTGTTACAACAGGCGCAATCGGATATACAAACTTCCAGGGATAAGTTAAAGGAGTTGCCTGTACAACTGGCCGCCGCAAGGGCTGCTGCCCGGCAAAAAATGGCGTTGTACAGGGGAGGGCTCACTAATATCATTGATGTAACCACCGCGCTATTTGTACTGAACCGGGCGGAAACAGACCTGGTGCAAACCCGGGATGCCGCCTGGAAAGCGCTGTTCCGCGCCGCTTACGCCGGTAACACTATTTCACAACTTTTACCTGATCTGAACTAAACGCTATTCATTATGTCATTTGTATCCTCGGCACTGAAGAAGCCAATAGCGGTGGTGGTGATCACCGGCGGATTGCTGCTTTTTTCATTGCTGTCCATATTCAGCATACCCATCGACATCTTCCCCAAATTAAACCTGCCTACTATCTATGTGATAGAGCCATACGGGGGAATGTCGCCCCAGCAAATGGAGGGCTTCTTTGCCACCCGGCTGCAGGACCAGTTCCTCTACGTGAATGGTGTAAAAACTATTTCTACAAAAAACATACAGGGGTTAACGTTATTAAAGCTCACCTTTTATGAAAATACAGACATGGCGGAAGCTTCTGCCCAGGTGGCTTTACAGGTGAACCGCGCCATGAAGTTCTTTCCACCCGGCGCCCTGCCGCCACAGGTAATGCGGTTCGATGCATCGTCGCTGCCGGTGGGAGAGCTGGTATTCAGCAGCCCCAAAAAATCGCTGAAAGAAATATACGACCTGGCCGCCACCCGCATCCGGCCCATGTTTGCTTCGGTGCCGGGTTTGTCGGCCCCGCCACCCTTTGGCGCCAACTCCCGGTCGGTGGTAGTGAATGTGGATCCGCAGAAACTACGCAGCTTCAATCTCAGTGCCGATGAAGTAGTGGAAGCCATTGCAAAAAATAATGTGATGACACCCTCCGGGAACATCCGTATCAACAACACCATGTTCGTCACCACCATCAACTCCCTCGAAAAACAGGTAGCCGATTTTGGCGATATTCCCATCGTAACCAACGGCAGCAACAACGTGTTTGTGCGCGATGTGGCAAGGGTTGCCGACGCCACGGACGTAACCGTGGATTATGCGCTGGTGAACGGCAAACGCTCGGTATACATCCCCGTGGTAAAAACAGCCGACGCCTCTACCTGGGACGTAGTAAAAACACTAAAGTCAAAGATCCCGGAAATGCAAAGCCTGCTGCCGGATGATGTAAGCGTATCCTACGAATTTGACCAGTCGGTGTTCGTGATCAATGCAGTGAAAAGCCTTATTACGGAAGGCGTACTGGGCGCCCTGCTTACAGGCCTGATGGTATTGTTGTTCCTGCGCGACCTGCGCAGCTGCCTGGTGGTAGTGGTGACCATCCCGGTAGCCGTGTTATGCGCTGTAATGGGACTGAAACTGGCCGGGCAAACCATCAATATCATGACGCTGAGCGGCCTTGCACTGGCTATTGGTATCCTGGTAGACCAGGCCACAGTGACTATTGAAAATATTCACCAGCACCTGGAAATGGGTAAGTCCAAACGCCGGGCGATCTATGACGCCTGCGAGGAAATAGCCTTCCCGCTGTTGCTTATCCTGCTATGTATCCTGGCGGTGTTTGCGCCATCATTTATTATGACCGGCGTGCCGCGTGCCATGTTCCTGCCGCTGTCGCTCTCTATCGGCTTTGCCATGGTAGCTTCCTATTTCGCCGCACAAACACTGGTGCCGGTAATTGCTAACTGGTGGCTGAAGGCAGATAAATACCAGCATCATGCCCACGCCGTACAGGCCCTGGATGCGGAGGAAGTAAAAGAAGTGAACAACCACTTGCGGGAAACTGAAAAACACCCGGAAAAAGCTACCGGCTTTGAACGTTTCAAACTGGGCTTTATGCGGGTCCTGGAAGGGGGGATGAACAAATCCCGTTTAGTCGTTACCGTTTATATTATTGGCTCGCTGCTACTGGCTGGCGGCTGTTATGTATGGATAGGAAAGGACCTTATGCCTCATATCAATGCAGGTCAGTTCCAGCTTCGTTTACGCATGCCCGATGGTACCCGCCTGGAACGCACGGAAACCGCCCTGCATGATGTATTGGCCATAGTGGACAGCACTGTGAACGGGCATGTGGCCATCAGCTCTGCTTATGTAGGATTGATCCCCAGCAGCTATGGTACCAGTAATCTCTACATTTTTAACAGCGGCACCCATGAAGCGGTACTGCAGGTGAACCTGGAAGAAAATTATAAAGTGGATATTGAAACACTGAAAGACCAGCTCAGGGAAAATATCACGGCAAAAATACCGGAGATACGGTTGTCGTTTGAGCCTATAGATCTCACGGAAAAAATTATGAGCCAGGGCGCAGCCACACCTATAGAGGTAAGAGTGGCAGGAAAAGATATGCAGCAGATCTCGGGGTATGCGCAACAACTGGTGCAACGCCTCGGCAACATTCCTTTCCTGAGGGATGTGCAGATAGCGCAGCCCCTGCATTTTCCCGTGATCAGCATTCACATCGACCGGCTAAAGCTGGCGCAGATGGGGCTGAACATTTACCAGGTGGCGCGTTCTGTTACTGCCTCCACTTCCTCCAGCCGCTTCACGGAAAAAAATCAATGGCTGGATGAAAAGGTGGCATACACTTACCAGGTGCAGGTACAGGTGCCTGAATATAACATGACGGCGCTGAACGACCTGAAAGAAATACCGCTCGTAAAAGGTCAGCCACGGCCCGTACTGGCAGATGTAGCCACGTTTACACAAACAGAAATGCCCGGCGAATACGACCGCTCCGGTCCGCGTAGGTTCGTTACCGTTAGCGCCAATGTAACGGGTAAGGATCTTGGGGCTGCTACCGCTGCGGTGCAACAGGCGATCAGGGAAGCCGGCGCGCCGCCAAAAGGATTGATCACGGAGCTGAAAGGAGCTTCCAGTTTGCTGGTAGAAACACTGAACAGCCTGCAGAACGGGCTGATGATTGCAGTAGTGGTGATCTTCCCTGCTGCTGGCAGCCAATTACCAGTCGTTTAAATTATCGCTGGTGGTACTGACCACTATCCCCGCGGTGATCGCGGGTGCGCTGATAGCGCTGTTGCTCACCCACGCTACGCTCAACCTGCAATCATATATGGGCATGATCATGTCTACCGGTGTATCGGTGGCCAATGCGATCCTCATTGTTACAAATGCAGAAAAGCTCAGGATAGAATACCGGGATGCAAGGAAGGCTGCGGTGGTAAGCGCAGGTGTAAGATTACGTCCTATCCTGATGACCAGCCTGGCCATGATTGCCGGTATGATCCCCATGGCCAGCGGCCTGGGGGAAGCGGGTGATCAGACCGCCCCGCTGGGCCGCGCTGTGATCGGTGGATTGATTGCTTCCACATTGGCGGCACTGCTCATATTACCACAGGTATACGCACTGATGCAACGGAAAGAAGGCTACCAGTCGCCCTCCCTCATGCCCGATAACACGAATGCTTAAAATTAAATACAACATTATTATGAAACAATATAGATATTACCTGTTCACGGCCGCAGTCATCACATTGATGACAGCATGTAATTCGGCGGCTATGACAGATAAAAAGAAAACAGGCAAAGATGAACATCATTACCTCCTGGCAACAGTGGTACAACGCCCGCTGGAAGGAAGCATCCGTCTGCCTGGTACTTTAGCTGCCTTTCAGAAAGTAAGTATTTACCCGCGGATCAATGGTTTTGTGAAAAGCATCTCTGTGGATCGCGGTTCCAGGGTAAAAAAAGGACAGGTGCTGTTGGTGCTGGAAGCACCCGAAGTAACGCAGCATTATTATGCGGCGCAGTCCAAATATTTGCAGGCCGCGGCTATGTTCGCTTCCAGCAAAGATAATTACGAGCGTACCGTGGCCACCAGTGAGGAACCGGGTACTATTTCCCCGCACGACCTGGAGCTGGCAAAGGCCCGCATGCTGGCCGACAGCGCGCTCATGAACAGTGAACAGGCTAACTTCCGCGCTCAGGAAGTAAATAAAAGCTACTTAACGGTGACCGCTCCCTTCGATGGTGTGATCACCGAACGTAATATTCATCCCGGCGCGCTGGTAGGGCCCGACACAAAAGTGGATGACAAGCCAATGTTGATGCTGGAGCAGGAAGACAAGCTGAGGCTGGTATTACAGGTACCGGAAATTTACAGTGCACAGCTGGGGGATCAGTCGCGGATCACATTTGAGGTGAATGCCATACCGGGCGAGCAGTTTGAAGGGACCATCGCCAGGCAGGCCGGTACACTGGACGACAGGTACCGTTCCGAAGCTGTGGAAATTGATGTACAGAATGCGAAACGGCTACTCAAGGCTGGTATGTATACAGAAGTGGTGTTGCCCCTGAAAGGCTCTGCACAGGCCCTGCTGGTGCCGGCCACCGCCATTGTAAGATCTACTGAAAGGAAATATGTAGTGGCGGTAAGAGATCATCATACAAAATGGGTTGATATAGAAGAGGGCAATCACCATAACGATTCAACAGAAGTGTTTGGCCGCCTGCAGGCGGGTGAGCGGGTGATTGCACCTGCAACGGATGAGATCAAAGAAGACATGCAGGTTCCTTAAAGGCAGTTCCGGCGTTTTTTTTGTAACCATCATGTAAAACCATGACTTATGACGATCAAAAAAAGTACTGCCGAAAAGCGCGAGCTGAAAGAAACCAAGCGTAAGAATGAAGCGCTGGCCCCGGCCAAGGGCGGCGCCAAAAAAGAAAGGAACGACGACCGGAATAACGTATTGGAAGGATACGATGAAGATGAATATGATCAGAAAGATATTGCAGACAGCAAGCGTAAAAAGAAAAGCTAAAGCCTGAAAAAAGACTGCCGTCCCGAGGAATCGGGGCGGCTTTTCTGCTAACTGTTCCGTCTATATTGATTCTCTTATGTTCCTATTAAAAAAAGAGAACAAATAACATCCACCTAGTAATCAATAACGGATTTTACCTGTTGTTCAACTAAAAAATTTTAAAAAAGGCAATGGGAAACCTGCACGTGTTTTTACGCGAAGTGTTTCAATAGGATAAAATGGTTTTGGATTTTTTCCGATGCGCCTGGCATTCATAGCGGGTTAACGCTATGCGGATAATGGCTGCTAACTTTCCTGATTATTCTATCTCTAATATTCACCCTAAATAAATCCTTTTAATGCGCATCTGAAGTAATAACACGAAACGATTTAAAATTGTTCTGGAAAAATCTTTTTAAAAATTAAAAAGTTCGCGGATGCCAAGTGCAAACATCTGGACGCCGATAACAGCCAGGATAAGCCCCATCATTTTTGTAATAACCATCATTACATTGGTGCCGATAATTTTTACAATTCGCTCACCTGCAATAAAGAGGAGATAGGTGATATAACATATAAGTGCATAAATAACTATTACGACAGCAAGATGTGTAAGATCTTTTGCTGCAGAATAGCTCATAGAGGTGGTAATTGCGCCAGGGCCTGCCAGTAAAGGCATAGCCAGGGGGGTAATAGCTACGCTGATACCCTGATCTGCCTTAACCGGTTGAGTGCCGAGCTTGGGATTTTCATTTTTATTTTCTTTTTCTCCGCGTACCATTTCATACCCGATCACAAAAACCAGGATACCACCGGTAACACGCAGCGCTGCCAGTGTGATGCCAAATACATGGAAAATAAGTTTGCCCGCCACACTGAAAACAAGGATAATGCAAAAGGCGATGATAACTGATTTAGTGGCAATATTCCGCTTGGCTTTTTTATCCATGTTGGATGTCAGCTCCATGAAAACAGGGATGGCCGATATAGGATTTACAATTGCCAGTAATCCCATGAATACTGTGGTCGCAAACGCGATATAATTATCAAATAATGCCATCATATCAGCAATATAATAAATTTTATTTACCGGCCAACTCCGGGGATCAGGAACGTAAACGGGGCAGTTGCCAGTTATGCCGGAGACTTACCAGCCGGATAGCCACTATAACAGCAACGGATATACTCTGTACTATATCCCCTGAAATACCGGTAAAATGCCCGGCCACCAGGTATAGGATTCCCCCGGCAATAGAAGCGGCAGCATATATTTCCCGTGTGAAAAGAATAGGCTGCTCCCCGGTGATCACATCGCGCAGCAGGCCGCCGAAGGTGCCGGTGATCACACCCAGCGCCACACATATTGGCATGGGAAGCCCTGCAGCCAATCCTTTGTTGATGCCGGTAATGGTAAACAGGCCAAGACCTATTGCATCAAATGTACTGAGCAGGCGGGTGAGTTTTTTTACATAAGAGAAAAATAAAGCAGCAATGATCGCGGCAACTATAATCGCAGTATTGCTTAATTCATCTGTCATCCAGGCTACCGGCGTTGCGCCAATCAGCAGGTCACGGATCGTTCCGCCGCCAATGGCCGTTATAAAGGCCAGCGCCAGTAACCCGATTACATCATACGATTTGTTGATAGCTGCGGTGGCTCCCGAAACAGCAAATGCAAAAGTGCCCAGTAATTCCAATACCTGGATGAAGGTAAGCTGCATGCTCCTTGTCTGATTTGTAAACTAAGGTAAGGATACTTTATATCACTGTAGCGGGAGTGGAGCAACTAATAATCATCTTCATAGGCCGATTCACCCCGGAGCGTGCGCTCTATCTGGTTACGGAGGCCATGACTGAATCCTTCCACCTCAATTTTAGGATGATGATCAAGGTAGATAAGAAAACGGCCGGTTTCTTTCGCCACCAGGTCGTATATATCTTCCAGTAAAGCATAAAGCAACTTGCGGGTGATCTCTGCTATCTGCGCAAGCGGTGAATCTTCAAAATGCCGGTACTCTCGGTTTTTATAAGATAAGGTAATCTGAATCATAACTGATGGTTTTTCTGCAGGATTTAGGATTACCGGTTAATATATATTTAACCGGTTGGTTTTCATTATTTAATTATTAATTCTGATATAAAAATAGAAAAAAAGAAATTGTTTTTTTCATACTAAAGGGTGATTTTTTATCCAGTAACGCTACCGTCCCTATATTGTTCATTCTTTTTCTATTATAATTTGGCTACCATTGCAAATTATTCTTACATGATGAAGAAACTTACGCTACTCATTGTTTTTATTGCGCTGTATTGCCTGCCCACGCAGGCGCAGCCCGGAAAGGGCATCCGGTGGAGCATCGACGGAAAGTCCTATTTTAAAGCCACTCCCGCCGGTATTGAATCTTTCCCGTTGTCAGGTGAACCATCTTCCCTTAAAATCCCTGCAGCCGCTTATAATGGCCTTGCGTTAAAGGATTTTTATTTTTCGGGAGATGAAAAGAAAGTATTGCTTTACACCAACACAAAAAAAGTATGGCGCTACGAAACCCGCGGTGACTACTGGTTACTGGACATTGCCACCGGTAAGCTCCGGCAGCTGGGGAAAGATAAACCCGCTTCCTCCCTTATGTTTGCCAAGTTATCACCGGATGGCACTAAAGCCGCGTACGTAAGCGGGCATAACATCTTCGTGGAAGACCTGTCTACCGGCGCCATTACCCCCATCACCACAGATGGCACCCGCCGCTTTATTAATGGTACGTTCGACTGGGCCTATGAAGAAGAATTTGGCTGCCGCGATGGTTTCCGCTGGAGCCCCGACAGTAAGCGCATCGCCTACTGGCAGATCGATGCCACGAAGATCCGCGACTTCCTCATGATCGATAACACAGATTCCATCTATTCCTTCACCGTACCGGTAGAATATCCCAAGGCAGGGGAGAGTCCTTCTGCCTGCCGCGTTGGCGTAGCAGATATACAAACTGCTAAAACAACCTGGATGCAGGTTCCGGGCGATCAGCAACAACACTATATTCCCCGCATGGAATGGGTGCCAGGTAAAAATACCCTCATCATCCAGCAGCTGAACCGCAAACAGAATGAAAGCAAAATAATGCTTTGCGATGCCGGCAACGGGAAAGTACGCCCGCTCTATGAAGAAAAAGACAGTGCATGGATCGATGTGAAATCACGCTGGGATGATGATAACATTGCCGGATGGGACTTTATCCGCAACAGCAGGTCCTTTATCTGGGTAAGTGAACAGGACGGCTGGCGCCATCTCTATAATATTTCCCTGGAAGATGGCAAAGCCAGTTTACTTACGCCTGGTAACTATGATGTGATCAGCATTGCCAAGATCGACGAAGCGGCTAATACCATCTATTTCCTGGCCTCGCCGGAGAATCCCACCCAGCAGTACTTATATAAGGTGCCGCTGAACGGTGGCAAAGCAGAGCGTATTACCCCTGCCAACGAGCCGGGCTCTCATGAATACAAGATTTCACCTTATGGTACATGGGCTATCCACGAGTTCAGTAATGCCTATACTTATCCTGTAAGTGAAAACCTACAGCTGCCCGCGCATAAAAGCAGCAGCCATGCGGTATTGAATGCCATTACCAAAGGGGCATCAGCGCCTAACAAACCGGAGTTCTTCAATATTACCACGGTAGATGGCGTTACCATGAGCGGCTGGATGAGCAAACCTGTCAACTTTGATCCCGCTAAAAAATATCCCGTTGTATTTTATGTATACGGTGAGCCTGCCGGGGCTACTGCCCTGGATGTGGTAGGCGCCGGCCGCAACTTCCTCTACGATGGCGATATGTCCGCTGATGGATATGTATACATATCTATGGACAACAGGGGCACACCGCTGCCAAAAGGCCGCACCTGGCGCAAATGTATCTACCGTAAAGTTGGGTTGATCAACGCCCGCGACCAGGCAATGGCTACTAAAGCGCTGCTACAGAAATATACTTTCCTTGACCCGCAGCGCACCGCTGTATGGGGCTGGAGCGGTGGAGGCTCTATGACGCTGAATCTTTTGTTCCAGTACCCTGACATCTATAAAACAGGCATCGCCATTGCCGCAGTAGGCAACCAGCTCACTTACGACAACATTTACCAGGAACGTTATATGGGCCTGCCGGAAGAAAACAGGGACGACTTTGTAAAAGGTTCGCCCATTACCTATGCAAAAAACCTGGAAGGTAACCTGCTCTACATCCACGGTACCGGCGATGATAATGTACATTACCAGAACGCGGAGATGTTGCTGAACGAACTGATTAAATATAACAAGCAGTTCCAGTTTATGGCCTATCCAAACCGCACGCACAGCATCTCTGAAGGGCAGGGCACTTTTGAGCACTTATCCACTTTATATACTAATTATCTGCGTACGCATTGTGAACCGGGCGCAAAATAAGTACCTTTGCCTCCCTAAATTGAAAAGTATGTCCAGGACAGCTATTATTGGAATACTGGCAGCGTTGCTGGTAATTGTATGCGCTTTTTTACCGTGGTCGGCAGTAGATGTGGATGGCAGGCACCTGGTGTTCACAGGCGTAAACGGAGCAGGCTCCAATTATGGTGAGCCCGGACGTTTGTCGGTTATACTGTCGGTAATAGCCATTGTAATTTTCCTGGTGAAAAACAAGTGGGTGTCAAGGATCAATCTCTTTATTGCAGGATTCCTGCTGGCATGGACATTCAGGAATATGTTGCTGTACTCAAGGTGCGAACTGGGCGATTGCCCGCACCCGCAGGCGGGGTTGTACCTGTCGCTGGCCGGTGCATTGGTGGCATTTGGCTGCGTGTTGTTCACACGCACACCAAAAGGTAAATGATCGCCTTCGGCGATTGAAATTGTCTGTTGCAGGATTAAACTGATTAATGGTGATTACCAGGATTTGATCATATTTTATTTTTTGATTTTAAAAAGATTTGGGGAGATATAAGCGGAAATTTTTATCCGCTTATATCTCCCCAAATCTTTTAATCTTTTAAAATCCTAAAAACAAAATTCAGGTAATCAGTAAAATCAGTTTAATCCTGAGTCAGACAAACTCCGCTTATCGCCGAAGGCGATCAGAAAATGGTTTTATGTAAGATCCATGCCCCTGCAAGAATACCGGCTCCAATCAGCCAGTAACGGATGATTACCGGGAGCGGGCGTTGCGCAGTTACTTTCGCTTTAATAAAGCTGAATACCGTAAGACCCAGGAAAACCAGCATGATACTGGTTTGTGAGGCAGCCGTAAAATTTTCGTTGGAGAGATAGGGCCCCAGCGAAAAACCGCCGCCAACTAAAAAGAAAAAGCCTGTCATCAGCGCGCTCCTGATAGCACGGGAACGGCTGTACGTAGTTTCCTTTACTTTCTCCTGTTCCAGCATCAGCTCCCACGACTGTGCATCCTTTTCCATTTCCTGTTCTATGTGCGCAATTGTGCGGGCATTGATATCCAGGCGTTGCAGCTTGGTCCGTTCCTCGTCCGACAACAGGTAGCTGTCGTGCTGCAGGTCGCCCTTATTAGCCTGGAATGCGCTGATCATCACCAGAAAGGCGCCGATGATCCATACACATAAGTGGATGGTATAAAACGTTTGAACTTCTATGGGAAATACCTGCATCACCTGCGTGGCAAAGAACAGCAGGAAAAGCCCGTCGGGAAACCCGATTAAGAAGTCTGTTTTCCACCCGGAGCTCCGGATGGCTTTATGGGATATAGTCATATAAAGGTTCACTAGCTGAAAGCCTGTTCCAGGCTTTTCCTGATGATCTGCACACAATCGCTGATCTGTCCGGCGTTGATAGACAGGGGAGGTGCAAACCGTATTTTATCTCCGTGTGTTGGTTTGGCCAGCAGGCCGTTTTCCTTTAAAGTAAGGCAAAGGTCCCACGCAGCTTCCGGATCTTTATGCGTAATAACGATGGCATTCAGCAATCCCTTACCGCGGATGGTGGTAATGTAAGGGGACTGCAGTTCATTGAGGCCGTTGCGGAGCTGCTTTCCCATGGCCGCAGCATTTTCCGCCATCTTTTCCTCCTTCAGCACCTGCAGGGAAGTGATGGCTACCTTGCAGGCAAGCGGATTGCCGCCGTAGGTAGAGCCATGTTCACCCGGTTTGATAGTGAGCATCACCTCATCATCGGCCAGTACGGCGCTTACCGGCAAAGTGCCGCCGGATAAGGCTTTCCCAAGGATCAGGATGTCCGGGCGCACATTTTCATGATCGCATGCCAGCATTTTACCGGTACGTGCCAGGCCCGTTTGTATTTCATCTGCAATGAACAGTACATTGGCGTCCTGACAGTATTGCCGCGCTTTGGAAAGGTATCCTTCATCAGGTACCATCACGCCTGCCTCGCCCTGTATAGGCTCTACCAGGAAGCCGGCTACGTTCTTATCCTGCAAAGCCTGCTCCAGTGCGGGTAAGCTGTTGTAAGGAATGATCTCATACCCCGGCGTGAATGGACCGAAGTTATCGCGCGCGGCCGGATCCGTACTGAAGGAAATGATATTCAGCGTACGCCCGTGGAAGTTATTGGCGCACACAATGATTTTTGCTTTGTCTTTCGGAACGCCTTTCACTATATACGCCCAGTGACGGCACAGCTTCAGCGCTGTTTCCACCGCTTCCACACCCGTATTCATCGGCAGCACCTTATCATATCCGAAATAACCGGTGATGTATTGTGCGTATTCCCCCAGCAGGTCGTTATGGAACGCGCGGGAGGTAAGTGTCAGTTTCTTCGCCTGTTCTATGAGCGTGGCAATAATTTTAGGGTGGCAATGCCCCTGGTTAACGGCAGAATAGCCGGACAGAAAATCATAATAACGTTTGCCATCCACATCCCATAAAAAAACACCTTCGCCACGGTCCAGTACAACCGGTAACGGGTGATAATTATGGGCACCATACTGTTCTTCCAGCGCCAGGTAGTGTTGTGACTTTTCGCTTATCGTGTATGAAGGTACCATAACTCAAAAGTAAGGAAAAAGATGCAAGAAGCTGTTAGCCATCAGCCAACAGCTTCCGGCTAATTATTCCCTTTCAGTTTCTTTACCAGGTCCACATATTCCTGCATGGCGGCCTCTTTTGTTTTGCCTTTCAGCTCCGCCCAGGCCTCATGCTTGGCCTTCGCCACAAAATCAAACGGGTTGGATGGCCCGTCGTTATCCACATCGCCGGTTGTGCCCTGTTTATACAAAGCATACAACTGCAGCAGGATTTCATTGGAAGGTTTCTCCGGCAGCGTTTTACTGGCTGCCACTGCTTCTTCAAACTGGTTTGTTAGTTCCATATGCGGTGAATTTTGAACTTTTAACAATACGGGGTTAACACCCTCATTTTTCCCTTATGTCTATAAAGTTGAGCTTTATATATTAATATATCAAAAAAAGCACCCGCTACAGTTTCTATCTCCTTAAAAACCAAATAACAAAACATAATTAGCAAACGCATTAACTAATGAACTAATTTCAATACCTTTGCCGGCTGAAAAGGTACTGCCCAATACATTGCAGCAGCACTACGGAACAGCAAAACATCATATGAAGAATATTCGCAATTTTTGTATCATTGCCCATATTGACCACGGTAAAAGTACCCTGGCAGACCGTTTACTGGAGTTTACACATACTATTTCCGACCGCGACATGCAGGCCCAGGTGCTGGACGACATGGATCTTGAACGTGAAAAAGGTATCACCATCAAGAGCCACGCCATCCAGATGGATTATACTGCAAAAAATGGTGAAAAATATATCTTTAACCTGATCGATACCCCCGGCCACGTTGACTTCTCCTACGAAGTATCCCGTGCCCTCGCTGCCTGTGAAGGCGCACTCCTCCTGGTAGATGCCGCACAGGGTATCCAGGCACAAACAATTTCCAATCTCTACCTGGCACTGGAAAACGACCTCGAAATCATTCCCGTTATCAATAAAATTGATATGCAGGGCGCCATGATCGAGGAAGTGAAAGACCAGATCATTGAGCTCATTGGTGTAAAAGGCGAAGATATCCTGCTCGCTTCCGGTAAAACCGGTATCGGTATCGAGGATATCCTGGAAGCCATAGTACATCGCATTCCCGCCCCAAAAGGCAGTAATGAAGCGCCCCTGCAGGCGCTTATCTTCGATAGCGTATTCAACTCATTCCGTGGTATCATCGCCTATTTCCGCGTGTTCAACGGATCTATCAAAAAAGGGGATAAGATCAGATTTGTAAACAGCGGAGAAGAATATTTTGCAGATGAAGTAGGTATCCTCAAACTCGGCCTCGAACCACGCAAGGAAGTGTTCACCGGGGATGTGGGATATATCATTACCGGTATCAAAAGCGCCAAGGAAGTAAAAGTAGGGGATACCATCACCCTGTCTAACAACCCCTGCTCAGAAGGTATCAACGGTTTCCAGGAAGTAAAGCCCATGGTATTCGCAGGGATCTATCCCGTGAATACGGAAGACTTTGAAGAACTGCGCGAATGCATGGATAAACTGCAGCTGAACGATGCTTCCCTCACCTATGAGCTGGAAACCTCGCAGGCGCTGGGATTCGGCTTCCGTTGCGGCTTCCTCGGCATGCTCCACATGGAGATCATCCAGGAACGCCTGGAAAGGGAATTCAATCAAACCGTGATCACCACGGTTCCCAACGTAAGCTTTATTGCCCACACCACCCGCGAAGGCGTGATCATTGTGAACAACCCGAGTGAAATGCCCGATCCAACCCGCCTGGATAAGATCGAGGAACCTTTCATCCGCGCACAGATCATCACAAAACCCGAATATATCGGTAACATCATGACCCTTTGCCTCGGCAAACGCGGCAACCTCCTGAATCAAAGCTATCTGACCACCACCCGTGTGGAACTGATGTTTGAAATACCATTAACAGAGATCGTATTCGATTTCTACGATAAACTGAAAAGCCAGACACGCGGCTATGCCTCCTTCGATTACACACCGATCGGCTTCCGCGACAGCGATATCGTGAAAATGGACATCCTCCTGAACGGCGAAAAAGTGGATGCGCTCAGTGCCCTGATCCACAGAAGCCGCGCTCACGAATTTGGCCGCAAGCTCACCGAAAAGCTGAAAGAACTGCTGCCCCGCCAGCAATTCCTTATCGCTATCCAGGCAGCTATCGGCGCCAAAATTGTTGCCCGCGAAAACATCAGCGCTATGCGTAAGGACGTAACCGCAAAATGTTATGGTGGCGACATTTCCCGTAAACGTAAATTACTCGAAAAACAAAAAGAAGGTAAGAAACGCATGCGCCAGATAGGCAGCGTGGAAATCCCGCAGGAAGCCTTCCTCGCGGTATTGAAGCTCGACGATTAACGCGGATTTTGTCTGACTCAGGATTAAACTGATTTTACTGATTACCTGGATTTTGTTTTTAGATTTATAAATGATTAAGGGAGATAAAGGGAATATTTGCTTTTATCTCCCTTCTTATTTAAAATCAATAAAATCCAAAAAACAAAATCCAGGTAATCAGTAAAATCAGTTTAATCCTGAGTCAGACAAAATTCCCATCGCCGAAGGCGATCAATTCGCTATATTTGGAAAAACCAATCACCCATGCGTTCTTTAGTGCTCTCTTTAACAGTTGCATTTTCTGCATTCACATTCTCTGCTGTAAAAGCCCAGCAGGCGCCGCCTGCGGCCGATCAGGTAGTAAAAGATGCCTGTACACAGGCTGCGAAAGCCAATAAAAAAGTGTTCGTTATCTTTCACGCATCCTGGTGCGGCTGGTGCCATAAAATGGACACCGCTATGAATGATGCCAGCGTGAAAAAAGCATTTGATAACAACTACGAGATCCGTCATATCACCGTACTGGAAAATGGCGCCAACAAGGCCCTGGAAAACCCCGGTGGGGCCGACCTGCTGGCCAAATACCATGGCGACCAGGAAGGCATCCCATTCTGGCTGGTGTTAAATACCAACGGCGAATTACTGGCCGACAGCCGCATGAAAAGCCCTGCCGGTAAACTGCAAAATGTAGGCTGTCCCGCACAAAAAGAAGAAGTAGACTACTTCGTTGGTGTCCTTGAAAAAACTTCAAAAATGAAACACGCCGAACTGGAAGCCGTACGCACCCGTTTCGGCAAAATAGCCGCTACAGCCCATTAGCGAAGGTTGTCTGACTCAGGATTAAACTGATTATACTGATTACGCTGATTTGATTATTTTTTGGATTTTATAAAGATTAGAAAAGGATTTGGGGAGATAGAAGCGTATTCGCTTTTATCTCCCCAAATCCTTTAAAATCAAAAATAATCAAATCAGCGTAATCAGTATAATCAGTTTAATCCTGAGTCAGACAACCTCCGCGACAAATTCCGCGAAAATTCGTATTTTACCCCGCCTTTCATACACCAGCCAATCTCCCGGTAACAAGTTTTTTTTACAACAATCTATTCATATGCACCTGACTGCACGGGAAACCGAAAAATTATTACTGCACCTGGCCGGGGAACTGGCAGAGAAAAGAAAAGCAAGAGGACTGCGCCTGAATTACCCGGAAGCCATTGCACTTATCAGCAGCCGTTTAATGGAAGCGGCACGCGACGGCAATTCCGTAGCTGCCCTCATGCATTATGGCGCTACCATTCTTACCCGTGAAGATGTAATGGAAGGAGTGCCCGAAATGATCCATGAAGTACAGATCGAGGCTACCTTTCCCGATGGCACCAAACTGGTAACTGTACACGATCCTATCCGTTAACCATTACTAAAAATTACAACCATGATACCCGGGGAATATTTTTTGAAGAAAGAAGATATCATTGCCAATGCCGGCCGGAAAACGGTGCGGATCAGCGTGGTCAACACCGGCGACAGGCCCGTGCAGATTGGCTCCCACTGCCACTTTTTTGAAGTGAACCGTATGATGTCTTTCCCAAGGGAGGCAGCATTCGGTATGAGGCTCAATATTCCTTCCGGTAACGCGGTTCGTTTTGAACCAGGCGAAGCAAAAGAAGTAGAACTGGTAGAACTGGGCGGCGCCAGGAAAGTGATCGGTATCAATAACCTCGTGAATGGCGATACCACCGATCCCGCTGTGAAAGCAGCTGCCATCGCCAAAGCAGATTCCCTCCATTTTAAATCCGGACAGTTATGAGCCTGCACATCAGCAAAACAAAGTATGTAAATATGTACGGTCCTACTACCGGCGATCGCGTGCGCCTGGCAGATACAGACCTGATCATAGAAATAGAAAAAGACTATAACGTATATGGCGACGAAAGCAAGTTCGGCGGCGGTAAAAGCGTAAGGGACGGTATGGCGCAATCAGCCACCGCACTGCGCAGCGAAGGGGTGCTGGATTTTGTGATCACCAATGTGATCATCATCGATCATTGGGGAATTGTAAAAGGAGATATAGGGATTAAAGACGGGAAGATCGTGGCAGTAGGACAGGCAGGGAATCCCGATACTATGGACGGTGTACATCCGCAGCTCATCATCGGCGCATCTACGGAAGTACACAACGGCGCCAACCTGATTGCTACCGCCGGCGGCATAGATACGCATATTCACTTCATATGCCCGCAACAGGTAGATCATGCACTTTTCAGCGGCGTAACCACACTGATAGGCGGTGGTACCGGTCCGGCAGATGGGACCAGCGCCACCACGGTAACCCCGGGCAAATGGAATATACAGCGCATGCTGCAGGCTGCGGAAGCATACCCGGTAAACCTGGGTTTCTTTGGAAAAGGGAATTGCGCCACCACGGCGCCATTGGTGGAACAGATTGAAGCCGGTGCGCTGGGACTGAAAATTCATGAAGACTGGGGCGCTACCCCCGCAGTAATTGACGCATCACTGAAAGTAGCCGATGAACTGGATGTACAGATCGCTATTCACACCGATACGCTGAATGAAGCCGGCTTCCTGGAAGATACCCTCAACGCTATCAACGGCCGTGTAATTCATACCTTCCATACAGAAGGCGCGGGGGGCGGCCATGCGCCGGATATCATCCGCGCGGCCTCCTTTCCGAACGTATTGCCTGCATCCACCAATCCTACACGGCCTTACACGGTGAATACCATCGATGAGCATCTCGATATGCTCATGGTATGCCATCACCTCGATAAAAAAGTACCGGAAGACGTAGCCTTTGCAGATTCCCGCATACGGCCGGAAACCATCGCGGCGGAAGATATACTGCACGATATGGGCGTATTCAGCATTATGAGCTCCGACTCACAGGCGATGGGCCGCATCGGTGAAGTAATTATACGCACCTGGCAAACCGCCGATAAAATGAAGAAGCAACGCGGCGCGCTGGAAGAAGATAAGCACAGCGATAATGATAACTTCCGTGTAAAAAGATACATCGCCAAATACACCATCAACCCGGCTATTGCGCACGGGATCTCTACCCATGTAGGTTCCCTCGAGCCCGGCAAAATGGCGGACCTGGTGCTGTGGAAACCCGCTTTCTTTGGCGTAAAACCCGAGATGATCATCAAAGGCGGTATGATCAATGCCAGTCGTATGGGCGATCCAAACGCCTCCATTCCAACACCGCAGCCGGTGATATACCGCCACATGTTTGGCGCACATGGAAAAGCATTGCTGCATACCAGCGTGTTGTTCGTATCTGCGTTGTCGTTAGAGAAAGGTATTAAAGAAGAATACGGTCTGCAGAAGCAGTTGTTGCCAGTGAGCAGCTGCCGTAACATCTCCAAAAAAGACCTGGTGCACAACGACAAAACACCGGATATCACGGTAAATCCCGAAACATACGAAGTACGGGTAGACGGGGAAAAAATTACCTGCGAGCCACTAAAGGAATTGTCGCTTGCACAACGCTATTTTTTATTTTAATCCGCAGAAGATATGCTGGTAAGGGAGATCATTGGAAATACGGATACGCACACACGCAGTAGTAAGGAAACAGACCTGCTGCCGCTGGAATGGTTTGAAACCTCCAGGCGCATCCAGCGCAAACACACTGCCGGCGGGCGTGAGGTGGCATTGAAGTTTACAAGGGAAGGACAGCAACTGCGGCAAAATGATATCGTATACCAGGACGATGAACTGATGATCGTGGTAGACATACTTCCCTGTGAAGCCATTGTGATCAGTCCGCGCAACATGGGGGAAATGGCAAAGGTATGCTACGAGATCGGCAACAAACACCTGCCGCTTTTCCTCGAAGAAGAACAACTGCTTATTCCTGCCGATGAGCCGCTGTACCGCTGGCTGCATGCCGCCGGTTACCCGGTGGAAAAAGAAAGGCGCAAACTGCTGCACATCCTGCGTACTAACGTGCAACCACATACGCACGGGAACAACGGGCCTTCGTTTTTTGAAAAGATCCTGGAACTGGCGTCAAAATAAAACATATGGAACAGCATTACCCGGGCAGCTTATTACACCTGGCAGACAGCACGCTGCCTATCGGCGGCTATACGCATTCTGCCGGGCTGGAAACCTTTGTGCAACAAGGCCTGGTGAACAATACCGTCACCGCTGCCACCTTTGTACGTAATATGCTGCAAAATAATCTGCGCTATAACGACGCCGCATTTATGAGCCTGGCCTATACAGCTACCGCCCAAAATAACCTGGACGAACTGCTGGAGCTGCAACAACTGTGTAACGCCGTAAAAGCGCCGCGGGAGCTACGGGAAGCCAGCCAGAAACTGGGCGTCCGGCTCACACGTATTTTTAGTCGCAGGTACCTCAGCAGCCTGGTAACGCAGTTTGAAACAGAAGCCGGCAGCAGCCCGCATTACAGCCTGGCATTCGGGATCTATGCACAGCTCACCGGTATCTCATTGCGTGCCGCTTTGTTTGGGTTTTATTACAACGCAGCCATGGGCATGATAACCAACTGTGTAAAACTGGTGCCGCTGGGGCAAATGGACGGACAAGACATCATCTTTGACCTGCAACCTTTACTGGAGGAACTGACAGAAGCTACCATACAACCGGATAGATCATTGCTCGGGCTTTGCAATGCTGCATTTGATATCCGCAGCATGCAACACGAACGCCTGTACAGCCGCTTGTATATGTCGTAATCATAATTATTTATACCCATGAGCAGAGAATATATAAAAGTAGGAGTGGCCGGCCCGGTAGGTTCCGGTAAAACGGCCCTCATTGAACGGTTAACAAGGCAAATGGCCCCCCATTACCAGGTAGCTGTTATCACGAATGATATTTACACAAAGGAAGATGCAGAGTTCCTGACAAAGAACAGCCTGCTGCCCCCGGAAAGGATCATCGGTGTGGAAACGGGCGGCTGCCCGCACACAGCTATCCGCGAAGATGCCAGTATGAATCTGGAGGCCGTGGAAGAAATGGTGCGCCGCTTCCCGGATATTGAAATTGTGTTCATAGAAAGCGGTGGCGATAACCTTTCCGCCACTTTCAGCCCCGACCTGGCAGATGTGACCATCTTTGTGATAGACGTGGCAGAAGGAGATAAAATACCCCGTAAAGGAGGTCCCGGTATTACCCGCTCCAACCTGCTTGTGATCAATAAAATTGACCTGGCGCCCTATGTACATGCCGACCTCGGCGTGATGGAGAGGGATGCCCGCAAAATGAGGAACGGGCAGCCTTTCGTATTTACGGACCTTATGAGCGGCACAGGGCTCGATAACGTGATCAACTGGATTAAGAGATACGCCTTACTGGAAGATATTGCAGCGCCTAATCTCCTTACATGATCAGTGAACTGAAGATATTGACAGGAAAGAGGGAGGATAGTACTTACCTGAAAGAGTGCTTCTGTACCAGGCCTTTTAAAATTGCCAATGTGCGGGAAGAACGCAGCGATCCGGTACTGCGCCTCATGATGATGAGCTCTTCCCCCGGCATGCTGGATAAAGACCATTACCAGGTAGATATCACCGTAGCTGCCGGCACCGCTTTACACCTGCAAACACAGGCCTACCAGCGGCTGTTTAACATGGAAACAGGCGCTATCCAGGAAATGGAAGTACGACTGCAAAGCGGCAGCACCTTCACCTTTTTACCGCATCCGCTGGTACCGCATGAAAAGGCTGCCTATACCGGCTACACGAACCTGCGCCTGTCGGATAATTGCCGCCTTGTATGGGGAGAGATCATTACCTGTGGGCGTAAGCTCAACGGGGAAGTGTTCCGGTTTAAAAAACTGCACAGCATTACCCGGGTCTTTTCAGGAACCCGGCTGTTGCTGATGGATAACCTCCTGATGCAACCCGGTGTTACCGATTTCCAGGCAATGGGCTGGATGGAAGGATATACCCACCAGGCCACTTTCCTGTATGTTGATACCCGTGAAGGAATATCCCTGCAGGAAACTACGGATAACCTTCACCGTTACCTGGAACAACAACCCGGCCTGCTTGCCGGCGTTACCCGCACCGCCGGAAATGGTATCATGGTAAGAATGCTGGGGCACAGCGGGGAACAATTATTTGAATGCCAGCAGCAACTGGCGAAATATTTACCTGTTTAAAACAACAGTATGTCATTTATCGATAACAGTTTATTACTGACTGCGGTTACTATCAGCTGTCTCCATACAGCCTCCGGACCGGATCATTATGTACCCTTTATCGTTTTTTCCCGCACCCGTAAATGGTCGGTGGCCAAAACCATCGGGTGGACGGCCCTCTGTGGCCTCGGGCATGTAATGAGCTCACTGGTTATTGGTATGATAGGGGTGCTGCTGGGATGGCAGTTGTCCCGTTTTACCACTATTACCGAAGTACGGGGCGGCATTGCGGGATGGGCATTGCTGGTACTGGGGCTTTTTTACCTCATTTGGGGATTGTATAAGGCTATCGCCAACAGGCCGCATAAACACTTTGATGTGTACGACGACGGCGATATGTATGTGTACCAGCACCGGCATAATGAGGCGTATGTGGCACCTCAGAAAAGGATCCGGGTAACGCCCTGGATCCTGTTTGTAATATTTGTAATGGGGCCATCGGAACCATTACTGCCTTTGCTATTTTATCCCGCAGCGCAACAGTCTGTGCCCGGCATTGTGATGCTGATTGCCACGTTTACATTTTTTACGATCCTTACCATGATCATCATGGTGTTGCTGGGATATTATGGTTTTTCCCTCATGAAACCCGTAGCCGCTGAGAGATACATGGCCGCCATCAGCGGCGCCGCTGTTACACTCTGCGGAACGGGCATGGTTTTTATGGGTTGGTGAACTGTTTAGCAGCTCAGGCTGTTATAGCAGATAAACCCTTTCTACATGAGAAAATGGCTCCGGATCATCCTTATTACCGGCGGTATATTTATCGCATTCCTGTTGTTGTTATTCCTGGGGATGACGTGGTACATACATGCCAACAAAGACAATTTCCTGAAACAGATCACCTCCCAGCTGAATGATCGCCTGAACGGGAATATACGTATCGGGGATATGGAGCCTTCCCTGCTGAAGAGCTTTCCCAACGTATCCATCGCTTTGAAGAAAGTGGTGCTGGAAGACAGCCTCTTTCAGCAGCACCATCACCCATTGCTGGATGTGAATTATATTTTCGTACGGGTCAACACGTTATCACTGTTACGCAAGCACGTAGATGTGAATGAGATCAGCCTGCAGGATGGTACTGTTTTCCTCTATACCGACACCAGCGGCTATTCCAACACTTATGTGCTGCAACGGAAAACGCCCCCGGAAAAGAAAAGCAAAGGTTCAAAGGATGCCAGCATCAACAAGCTGACATTAAAGAATATCAGTTTTATTATAGATAACCGGCAGAAGTTTAAACTATTTCAGCTGGATGTACGCCAGCTGGATGGCAAACTGAATGCTACTGATACCAGCATCCAGTTTACCATGATATCGGATATCCTGTCAAAAAGTTTTGCCTTTAATACTGCTAAGGGAAGTTATCTGAAAGATAAAAAACTGCAGTTAAACCTCTCCGTTATCTTTAACAAACGCACAAAGATCCTCCATATACCGCAACAGGAGATCCGGATAGATGACCACCCGGTGCTGATCACCGGGCAGTTTGGCTTTGGTGAAAAACCACCGCCTTTCCGCCTGAAAATTAATGCCAACCAGGTATTGCTGCATGATGCCGCCTCCTGGTTGTCGCCCAATATCAGTACGAAACTAAGCAGCATTACCCTCACCAAACCCCTGGATGCGGAAGCTAACCTCGAGGGTCATATGAAATACCGGGATACCCCCAAAGTGCTTATTACCTGGAAAACCACCAACAACGTATTGGTGAGCACTATGGGAGAATGGACCAACTGTAATTTTACAGGGAGGTTTAACAACGAAGTGATACCGGGCCAGGGCCATAACGATGAAAATTCCGCTGTGAATATTTTTGGATTGAGCGCCACCCTGGCGGGAGTACCGCTGAAAGCAGATACCATTAGGGTGGTGAACCTGAAGCAGCCATTGCTGCGCGGGCATTTCCGCTCGGATTTCCCGCTAACGAACCTGAACAGCGGGGCCGACGAAAGCCCGGTATTATTCAAGGATGGCAGTGCCAATGCCGACCTGTATTATACAGGCCCCGTGCTGGCCAACGATAATACGCCGTCTTCCCTGGAAGGGGTAGTGCAGGTAAAACAGGGCGCATTCACCTATCTGCCGCGTAACTTATCTTTTCATGATGCCAATGCCTCCCTGCGCTTTACGGGGCAGGACCTGCTGCTGGAAAACATCCGCATAAAAACAGAGAAAAGTAACCTGCAAATGGATGGGATGGTAAAGAACCTCCTTAACCTGTACTTCACCACACCGGAAAAAATTGAGCTCACCTGGAATATCCGCAGCCAGCTGGCAGACCTGAATGAATTCAAAAGCTTCCTGGCGCCGCGCCGGAAAGTGAAAGCCTCCCGCAGTCAGCAGAAAGCCAGGATGAGCCGCGTGAACCGGCAACTGGATGTGGTACTGGCTTCCAGCAATGTAGTGATGCAGGTGCAGCTGGACAAGATCATTTATCAGCGCTTTACCGCGCAGAATGTGAAGGCCTCCCTGCAACTAACGAGTACGGATATACTGTTAAAACAGATCGCCCTGCAGCATGCAGGCGGAAATATGCAAATGACCGGAACGCTTCACCAGCAGGGGAATAACAATAACTTCAATATGAACGCCACCGTGAATAATGTGTATATCAGCCAGCTGTTTTACGCATTCGATAACTTCGGGATGTCGTCCCTCAAATCGGAGAACCTGAAAGGAAACGTTTCAGCGAAAGTGAACCTGAAAGGAAACGTACTGGATAACGGAAGTCTTGCAAAGAATTCTCTCTATGGCACCATCAATTTTAACCTGAGGAACGGCGCGCTTGTCAATTTCGGCCCACTGGCAGATATTGGCAACTTTGCTTTCCGCAAGCGTCATCTCGACAGTATCACTATCGAGGACCTGTCTAATACCTTGCAGGTGCAGGGAAACAAAATACTGATCCCGCCCATGCGTATCGCGTCCAGTGCTATTAATATTGATGTGGACGGGGTTTACGGGATAAACGCGGCTACCAATATCAACCTGGCCATTCCATTGAGGAACCCCGCTAAAGATTCAGCGGTAACCGATATGGAAGAAAAACGTAAACGCAGCAGGAAAGGGATTATAATACACCTGCGCGCAGTATCTGAAAAAGATGGAAAAGTAAAGATCAAATTTGGTAAAAAGGACAATGAATAAACCGTGGTTGCTGTAAACAATTACAGCAACCACGGGCACTGTTTTATACTACCGACCGGAACGCCTGTTCAATATCTCCCTTAATATCACTGATATGTTCAATACCCAGCGAAATACGCAATACGCCGGGCGCTACGCCTGCTTTCCTTTGCTCTTCCTCGCTGAGCTGCTGGTGGGTAGTAGTGGCAGGATGGATGATCAGCGTTTTGGAATCTCCTACGTTGGCAAGATGGTATATTAACTTTAATGCCTGTACGAATTTATCTGCCGTTTCCTTTCCTCCTTTGATCTTAAAGCTCAATACGCCGCCAAAGCCATTTTGCAGGTACTTCTTCGCCAGTGCATGATATTTATTATCCGGTAACCCGGGATAATTAACAGATTCCACCTGCGGATGTTGCTGCAGCCATTGTGCCAGTGCAAGGGCATTGTCTACCGTCCGTTGTACGCGGAGCGAGAGGGTTTCCAGGCCCTGAAGGAACAGGAAAGAGTTCTGTGGCGCCAGTGCCGGTCCCCAGCTCCTTAAGCCGGCCACACGCGCACGGATAATATACGCAATATTGCCAAACGGGCTGTGCGATCCGAACACTTCCCAGAACTTCATACCATGATAAGCTTCATCCGGCTCGCTGAACTGCACAAACTTACCATTCCCCCAGTTATAGTTGCCTCCATCCACAATGATACCGCCAATGCTGGTGCCATGCCCGCCAATCCATTTCGTGGCAGCTTCCACCACCACGTTGGCGCCATGCTCCAGCGGACGGCTTAAATAACCTGCCGCACCAAAGGTATTATCCACCACCAACGGGATATCATGTTTACGCGCAATTGCGCTGATCTTTTCAAAATCAGGAACGGCAAACCCGGGATTACCAATGGTTTCCACATAGATCGCTTTTGTTTTTTCATCGATCAGCGCTTCAAAGCTCTCCGGGTTATCAAGATCCGCAAAACGGGCCTCCACACCTATACGCTTGAAGCTTACTTTAAACTGGTTAAAAGTACCGCCGTATAAGTAAGAAGAAGTAACAAAATTATCTCCCGGCAAGAGGATATTATGCAACGCTATAAACTGCGCCGCCTGCCCGGAAGCCACCGCTAATGCGCCTACACCACCTTCCAGCGCCGCCACTCTTTTCTCAAAAACGTCTGTGGTGGGATTCATGATGCGGGTATAAATATTCCCAAACTGTTTCAGCTGGAACAGGTCGGCCGCATGCTCCGCACTGTCGAATGTATAGGACGTTGTCTGGTAAATAGACACTGCAGCCGCATGGGTAGAAGATTCGGGCTGGTAGCCTGCATGTACCTGTAAGGTGTCGAAATGTAATGGCTTATCGGGCATAACCGGAAGATTTAAAGGTTTAACTATTAGTCCACAAATATAGTAGACTAATTGAGATAACAAAATATTTAACGCTATTCTCACACAAAAAATAATATCTTCGGCACTATTACTATAAAATTGGTGTTCGGGGGAGAACACAGCTGACCAATGTTATTGACTATTACGACTAAACGTTACCCCGCTACAGACCTGGGTTATCTGTTGCACAAACATCCCGCAAAAGTACAAACGGTTGAACTGACTGCAGGGAGTGCGCATATCTTTTACCCGGAAGCAACAGACCATTCCTGCACCGCTGCTTTGTTACTGGATATTGATCCTGTGCGACTGGTACGTGGCAATGGGAAAGGCAACGACTTTACACTGGAACAATATGTGAACGACCGCCCGTATGTGGCTTCATCGTTTATGAGCGCCGCTATTGCGCAGGCCTACGCCACTGCGATGAACGGGCGCTGTAAAGACAAGCCCCACCTGGTGGAGGAAGCCATTCCCTTTGAAATAAACCTGTCCGTTTTACCCGTGAAGGGCGGAGAGCCGTTGCTGCGCCAGTTCTTTGAGCCCCTGGGCTATGAAGTAACAGTGCAATCGCACCTGCTGGATGAACAGTATCCCGGATGGGGGCAGAGCCGTTACTTTAACGTGACCCTGCGCCATACGCTGCCACTTAAAACGATCCTGAGGCAGTTGTACATCCTGGTGCCAGTATGTGATAACGACAAACACTATTTCGTAGGAGGCCATGAAATTGAAAAACTGATGGAGAAAGGAGAGGGCTGGCTGGATACACATCCCGCCAGAGAGCTTATTACACGGCGCTATCTCCGGCACATTGCACCGCTGGCAAAACAGGCGCTGGAGCTGATCATGAAAGATGAGGCATTGCCGGAGGAGGAAAAACCGGCAAAGGATAAAGTAAAACTGCACGACCTGCGCTTACTAACGGTAAGGGATATACTCCAGGAACTGAATGTAGCTACCGTAGCAGATATGGGTTGCGGGGAAGGAAAGCTGCTCCGCCTGCTCATGGAAAAACCGCAGTTCAAAAAGATCCTGGGGATGGACGTAAGTTATCATGCGCTGGAAATAGCCATGGATAAACTGAAGCCGGACCGTCTTCCTGAAATGCAACGCAACCGCATACAGCTCATCCATGGCTCACTAACGTACAGGGATAAACGCCTTGCAGGTTTTGATGCGGGCGTATTGGTGGAAGTGATCGAGCACCTGGACGAGCCACGGCTATCGGCACTTGAAAAAGTAGTATTTGAATACGCACGCCCGTTACATGTGATCATTACCACCGTGAATGCTGAATACAACGCATTGTACGAAAAGCTGTCTGCAGGCGCATTCCGGCATGGTGATCACCGCTTTGAATGGACACGCGCACAATTTGAAACATGGGGAAACCGTGTGGCCGCACAATTTGGTTATACAGTATCCTTCCGGCCACTGGGGGAAACAGATGAAACGCTGGGAGGCCCTAGTCAACTGGCTTTATTTAAACGATCATTATGAGAGACATTATTTTAGAAAAGATAAAGGAACTGGAACAGGAACACCAGGTAAAAGTATTGTACGCCTGCGAGTCGGGCAGCCGCGCCTGGGGCTTTGCTTCGCCAGACAGCGATTACGATGTGCGCTATATTTATACCCGGCACAGGGATAGTTACCTGAGCATCACAGAACCGCGGGATGTAATTGAGCTACCGGTGGATGAAGTGCTCGACATCAGCGGATGGGATATCCGCAAAGGATTACAGCTATTCCTGAAATCCAATGCCCCGCTGTACGAATGGTTCCAATCGCCCATTATTTACCAGGAGGAAACAGACTTTAAACAAACCATGACAGGCCTCATGGGGAAATATTTTTCTCCACGCTCAGGTTGTCATCACTACCTGTCCATGGCCTTCAATGTTTTCTCCAATGAATTAAAGGGAGAGGCAGTGAAACTGAAGAAATACTTTTATGTGCTGCGCCCGCTGCTGGCCTGCCAGTGGATCCTGGCCGGCAAAGGCGTACCTCCCATGGAGTTTGCACCGCTGCGTACGCTGATAACGGATGCAGCCATCCAGGCTACCATCGATAAGCTGCTGGAAATAAAAGCCGGTGCAGACGAGCAAGCCACTATAACGCCGGATCCGGTGCTGCATCAGTGGATGGCGTATGCATTGGAAGATTGTAAGATGCAGGCGGCAGAACTGCCGGCGGTAAAAAATGATACCACGGAACTGGATCAGCTTTTCCGGAAATATATTTCGTATGACTTTTGAATCGCTGCAACAACAACGGGAATACATCCTGCTGGAATGCATCAGTGGCAGCAGAGCCTATAACCTGCAGGTGCCCACGTCTGATACAGATATCAAAGGCGTGTTCATACTGCCGCAGAAGGAATTGTATGGCATGACCTATACACCGCAGGTGGCCAATCAAAGCAACGATGAAGTATACTTTGAAATAAAACGCTTCCTGGAACTGCTGGAGAAAAATAATCCCAATATACTGGAGCTGTTAAGTAGCACCAATAACAACCAGCTGTTCCGGCACCCGCTCATGAACCTGGTGAGGCCTGAGGATTTCCTGTCGAAGCTATGCCTGGAAACATTTGCAGGCTACGCCAAAACACAAATAAAAAAAGCCAAAGGACTGAATAAAAAGATTAACCAGTCTCACGGAACAGAACGGAAAGATGTGATGGAGTTCTGTTACGTAATAGCCGGCGGAGGAAGCGTTCCCTTACGGGAATGGCTGCACGAAAATAACCTGGAGCAGGAAGATTGCGGTCTCGCCCGCATCGATCATTTCCGGGATGTATATGCCTTGTATCACAACAGCCAGTTTGGGCGGGAAGTTATTTTCAAAGGGATCTTTTCCGGCGCAGATGCCAATGATGTACAGCTCAGCAGCGTTCCGGGAGGAGCAGACCCGCTGGCCATCATGCAATTTAACAAGGATGGCTATACGGTGTACTGTAAGGACTTTGCCGCTTACTGGCAATGGGTGGAACTGCGCAATGAAGCCCGTTATGAACATAACAGGGAGCTGGGCGCAGATTACGACAGCAAGCATATGATGCATACTTTCCGGCTTCTTACAATGGCAGAAGAAATTGCATTGCATAAGGAAGTACGCGTGTACCGCAACGACCGCGATTTCCTGCTGCGTATCCGCAACGGGGAGTTCAGCTATGAGGAGTTGCTGGAAATGGCTACCCGTAAATTAAATGACATGGAACAACTGTATGCAGCTTCAGATCTTCCGGATCAACCGGACCCTGAGCTGGCTGCATCACTGTTGATCAGAATCAGAGAGGAATTTTATGTCCCGCAGAAATAGACAATTATCACATATCACCATACCGGAACTATCACTGGTATTATTGATCGGCCCTTCAGGAGCTGGTAAGTCCACTTTTGCCCGCAGTTTTTTCAAACCTACTGAAATAATTTCCTCAGATGTTTGCCGGGGTTTGATCAGCGATGATGAAAACAACCAGGCCGTTTCTGCCGATGCTTTTGAAGTAGCACGGTTTATAGCGGCAAAGCGGCTGAAACTGGGTTTGCTTACAGTGATCGATGCCACTAACGTACAACCGGAAGCCCGTAAGGAATGGGTAAAACTGGCAAGGGAATATCATGTGCTGCCAGTGGCTATAGTGCTCAACATGGCGGAGCATGTATGCAAGGAACGCAACAGTTTTCGCGGCGACCGGAACTTCGGTACCCATGTGATCCCGCAGCAGATCAGCCAGCTCCGGCGCGGGATCCGTCACCTCCGGGAAGAAGGGTTCCGTCATGTGTTTGAATTTCATTCACCGGAACAGGTATTGCAGCTGGAAACCATTGCCCGCACACCCTTGTATAATAATAAGAAGGAAGAGCACGGGCCTTTTGATATTATTGGAGACGTACACGCCTGCTATGATGAGCTGTGCGCCTTACTGGATACGCTGGGTTACCAGGTAGATAAAGATAACTATATCCTGATCAGCGCGCCGGCAACTACTAACGGCGACGGCCATACGCAGTTCCGCAAACCGGTGCTGGTGGGCGACCTGGTAGACCGTGGCCCGAAATCACCACAGGTACTGCGGTTGGTAATGAACATGGTAAATAACGGGCAGGCCCTTTGCGTACCGGGTAACCACGATGCCAAGCTGCTTCGTTACCTGAATGGTAAAAATGTGCAGCTGCGTTATGGGCTGGAACAAACTGTAGCCCAGCTGGCAGGTGAAACGCCGGAATTCCTGGAAGCAGTAAAACTGTTCCTGGATGGCCTTGTAAGCCATTATGTGCTGGACGAAGGTAAGCTGGTGGTAGCCCATGCAGGTTTGAAGGAAAATATGCAGGGGCGGGGCTCCGGCGCTGTAAGGGAATTCTGTTTGTATGGTGAAACCACCGGGGAAACAGATGAATTTGGCCTGCCGGTCAGATACAACTGGGCGCTGGAATACAAAGGCAAAGCCATGGTGGTATATGGCCATACGCCGGTACCTCAGGCTAAGTTCCTGAACAATACCATTGATATAGACACAGGTTGCGTATTTGGCGCTACCCTTACCGCCCTGCGTTACCCGGAAAGAGTGTTGGTAGCAGTACCTGCACTGGAGCAGTATGCAGTGCCTGCCCGTCCTATTGGCTATAACGCAGATAGTGCATTGAGTATAGAACAGCAATATGATAATGTACTGGATATAGAGGATTTTACCGGGAAGAAGATCCTGGAAACCCGTTACAGCCACAGTATCACTATCCGGGAAGAAAACAGTATCGCGGCGCTGGAAGCTATGAGCCGCTTTGCCGTCAACCCGCGGTGGCTGATATACCTGCCGCCTACCATGTCGCCTGCCGAAACCAGCCGGGAAGAAGGAATGCTGGAGCACCCGGCAGAAGGGTTGCAGTATTACAGGGATGCAGGTATCAGCAAAGTGATTTGTGAGGAAAAACACATGGGCTCCCGTGCAGTGGTAATCGTTTGCCGGGATGAAGCAACAGCGGTAAAACGGTTTGGCGTTACCGGGGAAGGTAACGGTATCGTATATACGAGAACCGGCCGTAGCTTTTTCAATGATAAGCAAACGGAACAGGATTTCATTGCCCGTATTAATACAGCTTTGATCAACACAGGTTTCTATGATACTTTCGAAACCGACTGGGTTTGCCTGGATGCAGAGCTGATGCCCTGGAGCGCAAAGGCCCAGGCATTGCTGCAGCAGCAATATGCAGCTGTGGGAGCGGCGGCGGCACATTCGTTGCCCGTAGTGGTGGAAGCCTTGCAACAGGCGGTTACACAGGGCGTCCCGGCACAGGCATTGCTGGAAAAGTATTCCCGCCGCCAGGAGCAAACCAGCAGCTATGTAAAAGCTTACCGCCGGTATTGCTGGCCGGTGGAATCGCTGGACGATTATAAGCTGGTGCCATTCCATATTATGGCCACAGAAGGCAAAACGTATTTCGACAGGGATCACACCTGGCACATGTCTGCCATCAGAGATATTTGCGCCGGTAAGGAACAGTTGCTGGTTGCTACGCCTTTTATTGAAGTGGAAATTGGCAATGAAGCCAGTGAACAGGCGGCAGTCCGCTGGTGGGAAAGTCTTACGGCGGCCGGTGGGGAAGGCATGGTCATCAAACCCGCGGCCTTTATTGCCCGCGACGCCAAAGGGCTTATACAACCCGCTGTTAAGATCCGCGGAAAAGAATATCTCCGTATTATTTATGGCCCTGAATACGATGCGCCTGAAAATCTTACCCGGCTGCGCGGCCGCAAGTTGTCGGGCAAACGCTCTCTCGCACTGCGGGAATTCGCGCTGGGCCTGGAGGGACTGGACCGGTTTGTAAATAATGCGCCTCTGCAGCTGGTACATCAATGCGTATTTGGTATTTTAGCGCTGGAGAGTGAGCCCGTGGATCCGAGACTGTAACCGTAAACGCATCTATCTACATAAAAAAATATGATTATGAAAGCCGTAGCCGTATCAAAATTCAAAGACATTCCTGTGGTGATGGATCTTCCGAAACCCGCAGTACGACCCGGAACAGTGCTGGTGAAGGTAGCTGCCGCCGGTATGAATCCGTTCGACTGGAAAATGATCGATGGCATTATGGACGACGGGAAAACGAAACACCAGTTCCCCCTTATTATGGGCGTAGATGGCGCCGGTACCATAGAAGAAGTGGGAGAGGGCGTTACCCGGTTTAAGGTAGGCGATAAGATCTACGGCCAGTTTATTCATTCTCCTATCGGGGAAGGCTCCTATGCGGAATATGCTATTGTGCCGGAGAAATCAGGTATTACCAAAGCGCCGACCGGTATATCTGCCGTAGAAGCGGCAGCAGTGCCTACTTCCGGTATGACTGCCCAGCAACTCCTGGATAAACTGGACCTCCAGGAAGGCAATACCCTGCTCATTGTAGGTGCCACCGGCGGCGTAGGCTCCTTTGCTGTGCAACTGGCAGCAGCGCAGGGCATACATGTTATCGCTACCGTTTCCGACGAAGCCGGTGCAGAAAGAATGAAGAAGCTGGGGGCAGCTGAAACCATCAACTATAAAACAGCTTCATTAACCGGGCAGGTAAAGGAAAAATACCCCGAAGGGGTTGATGGCCTGCTGGACCTGATCAGCAACAGTGAAAATTTTGAAGCCCACCTCGATTTGCTGAAACCCGGCAGCGGCGCTCTCACCACCGCTTTTGTGGCAAAAGAAGAAGCGCTGAAAAGCAGGAATCTGCACGGAGGCAATTTCGAAACACAAGGCAGCGCCGCATCGCTGGATACGCTCACCCTGATCATCGACCGCGGAGGACTTACCATCCCCGTAGAAAACAAAATCCGGCTGGAAGATGCACCTGCGGCCATCGCTCAAAGCCGGCAGGCAAAAGCCAAAGGCAAAACGGTGATCGCCTTCGGCGATTAAAATTGTCTTGGAGCAGGATTACGCTGATTATACTGATTTTTTTGATTTGATTTTTTTTGGATTTTATAAATGAATAAGGGAGATAAAAGCTACTGCGCTTATATCTCCCTTATTTTATCTCAAATAATTAATCCTTAAAAACACAACATAATCAAATCAAAAAAATCAAATCAAAAAAATCAGTATAATCAGCGTAATCCTGCTCCAAGACAATTTCAACGCCGAAGGCGTTCACTTCCTACACATTCGCCGTTGCCTTAAACAACTCCGCCGCTCCGTCGGTGCTGATCTCGTAGGAGGCCCCATATGCCGTAAAAGCGCATTGCCCCTTCTGCAACGCCAGTGTGTCCTCGCCTTTAATAGTGGCGCTGCCTTTTATTACAATCAATATCTCCGCAGCTTTGGCAGTATGCTTATACACCTGCCCGGCGCTAAGCTCAATTTTACTCACTTCAAAATCCGGCGCGGGGGAAGGATAGATCCTTTCCAGGCCATCCGCGCTTACATCGCCTTTAATAATATGCGGATGCACGCCTTCAAAACGGGTGTGCTTCAGCAGCTCAGGCACATCCACATGCTTAGGGGTAAGACCGCCACGCAGTACATTGTCTGAATTGGCCATCAGCTCTACGTTCTGGCCTTCCAGGTAAGCGTGGGGGATACCTGCGTCCTGGAACACGGCCTCGCCAGGCTGCACCTGCATGATGTTGAAGAAATAAATAGAGAAGATGCCACGATCCAGTTTGTCTTTACTGTTTGGATCATTCAGCACCGCACGGGCTGCCCAGAAACCAGGATCGGTTTTAGACAGTTTGTTTGCTTTATAGGGAAGGATCACCCGGTCTGTCAGTGGACGGAGAAGGATGTTCACCAGCGGTTGCGGCATCTCCATTACGTTTTTATACAGGCCATAATAACCTTCTTTTTCGTATATACTTACCAGTGATGTGAACTCCGGAACGGTTTTCAGTACTTCCAGTAATTTTTCGTGCGGCAGGAAGCCGTGAAGAAGATAAAACTCGCTCAACGCCACCATAATTTCAGGCTTATGGTTATCGTCTTTATAATTGCGGTAAGGCGCATTCAACGGGATACCTTCTGCATTCTCCCTGGCAAATCCTTTCTCTGCTTCACTTTTGGTAGGGTGTACCTGGATAGATAACATGTCTTTTACATCCAGGATCTTAAAGAGAAAAGGCAGCTCCTTAAACCGTTCCCAAACCGCGGGGCCGGTAATGTTGGCCGGGTCCGTTTTGATCAGTTCATTCAATGGTACCTGTCCGCCGGCAGTGGCGATATTGGACGGTGCGCTGGGATGCGCGCCCATCCAGTATTCTGCGCTGGGCTGATCCGAAGGGGAAATACCTAACAGCTCGGGAATATATTTATATCCGCCCCATGCGTAATGCTGTACTTTTCCTTCCAGTCTGAATAAGTTCATATATAGTAATCTGTTTACTTGTTAAATACCAGGGAATCGATAATTTTATATGCCTGCAAAAATAGGTGTTAGGAATAAATAATTCCCTACACCAGGAAGTAAATTGTTTGTAATACCCAAATCCAGCAACAAAATGGTAAATCACTTATCCCTGGGGCAAAAGGGCGAATTAATTGCACAGGCATATGTTCGCCGCTATTGTACCATCCTGCATGTGAACTGGAAATCAGGCAGGAAAGAAATTGATATTATCGCCGGAAAAGAAGCGCAGATCTATTTCATAGAGGTAAAAACACGGAGCACAGATCGCTTCGGATGGCCCGAGGAAGCAGTGAATGCCCGTAAGGAAGAGCATATCCGCAGTGTGGCCACCGATTATCTCCTGTATTATCATCTCAGCCCGGCAGCTATCCGCTTCGATATCATTGCCATCACCTTTTGGGGAGATACCTATGAACTGGAACATCTTAAAGATGTGTTCTGAACGCGGTTTTCATTACATTATCATTAACTGGTTATTAACAAAAAAATGCCTGTAATTATTTTGTAATACTATATCTTTGCGTCAGCTTTTAGAACCTACCCCTGAGCTGTTATCCCCCGGTATCCCGGTAGTTTTCAAGCAAGATTCATTTCCCTGGAAATGCCTGATGCAATGGCCGGTATGGCCTGATGCAGGTGATGTATTTCTATCAGCGGGAGAGATGAGTTACCGGCGATTGCCAATAACAAAAAGAGAGGGGAATAGAAATTAATACACATTGAACAGCGTTTGTTTAACCGTGGCTATTACGCTATCAACGCATTGATCGCAGTTAATTAATTGCTTTCGGGAGTCAAAAAAAAAGCTCCGTCTTACAGGACGGAGCTTTTTCTGTTTCAGGTTTACCACAAACCGGTATAATTATGTGGTGTAATGGCTTTCAGTTCTTTTTTGAGGGCTGCGCTGATCTTCAGGCTGTCCACAAATTTATGCATGCTTTTCTGTGTGATCTGTTCTCCGCCGCGGGTAAGCTCTTTCAGGGCTTCGTACGGCTGCGGGTAGTTTTCACGGCGTAATACGGTTTGAATTGCTTCTGCTACCACGGCCCAGTTATTTTCCAGGTCGTCTTTTAGTTTCGCTTCATTGAGGATCAGTTTTTCCAATCCCTTCTGGATAGATTTTGTAGCCAGCAGGGTATGACCAAAGGGAACACCGAGGTTACGCAATACCGTAGAATCGGTCAGATCGCGCTGCAGGCGGGAAACCGGCAGCTTGGCGCTCAGGTGCTCAAACAATGCGTTGGCCAGTCCGAGGTTGCCTTCTGCATTTTCAAAATCGATGGGGTTCACCTTATGCGGCATCGCGGAGGAACCCACTTCGTTCTTCTTGATTTTCTGTTTGAAATAATCCATGGAGATGTAAGTCCATACGTCGCGGCAGAAGTCAAGTAATATAGTATTGATCCGTTTCAGTGCATCAAACTGTGCGGAGATGTTGTCGTAATGCTCAATCTGCGTAGTATACTTCATACGTTGCAGTCCCAGCGTGGTGTTCACGAATTTCTCGCCGAACTTCTCCCAGTTGATCTTTGGGAAAGCTACATGGTGTGCGTTGAAGTTACCGGTAGCGCCGCCAAATTTTGCTGCAAAAGGAATGTGACTGAGCAGGTTCACCTGTCCTTCCAGTCTTTCTACAAACACCAGGATCTCTTTACCCAAAATGGTAGGAGAGGCAGGCTGACCGTGAGTACGGGCCAGCATAGGCACTTTCATCCATGATGATCCCAGTTTCTTCAGTTCCAGGATCAGGTTGGCCAGGGCCGGCATATATACCTGTTCTACGGCGTCTTTCCAGAGAAGGGGGGTAGCGGTATTGTTTACGTCCTGTGAAGTAAGGCCGAAATGTACCCATTCCAGTTTATCTTCCAGGCCCAGGTTTTTCAGTTCATTTTTCAGGAAATATTCAACTGCCTTTACGTCGTGGTTGGTAATTTTCTCTGTGTCTTTGATCAGTTGTGCGTTCTCGATGGTGAATTCCTGGTAAATTTTACGCAGGGCAGGGAACTTGGCTTTAGGCAGTGTAAACAGCTTCTGCTCTGAAAGCGCAATAAAATATTCCACTTCTACCATCACACGGTAACGGATCAACGCAAATTCAGAAAAATAATTGGCCAGCTCGTCCAGTTGTTTGCGATAGCGCCCGTCCAGCGGAGAAATGGCAGTTAAAGGTTGTAGTTGCATAATGTATATATTCCAGTATTACTATTAACATGTTTGAATGGCTGCAAGTTCCTCCTAAATCCTGATTTACAGGACCACAATTATTCATTTGGAACTTGTTAACCGGGATTTAATTACTTTTGCAGCTTCAAAATTACTGAAATTGGAACGGAAAGTAAAAGTTGCGGCTGTAAGTTATTTGAATACGAAGCCTTTATTGTATGGATTCAGGAATCATCCGGTGATGGAGATGATGGAATTATCGATGGATTATCCCGCTAAAATAGCCCAGCAGCTGATAGATGGAGAGGTGGATGTAGCGTTGGTGCCGGTAGCTATTATTCCTAAACTGAAGGAATATCATATCATAGCAGATTATTGTATCGGAGCGGAAGGACCTGTGGCCTCCGTTTGTTTATACAGCGATGTACCGCTGAATGAGATCAAACGTATTTACCTGGATTACCAGAGCCGTACATCGGTAGCGCTGCTGAAAGTGCTGGTACGTGAATACTGGAAGCTGGATGTGGAGTTTGTGGACACCAACGGCGACTACCAGGATAAGATCAGGGGAACCGATGCGGGGCTGGTGATCGGCGACCGCGCCCTGGAACAACGCAAAATTTCTCCGTACATTTATGACCTGGCAGAGTATTGGATGCGTTTTACCAGCCTGCCCTTTATCTTCGCGGCCTGGATCAGCAACAAGCCCCTTCCGGCTGAATTTATAAAGGAGTTCAACCATGCTACCGGCATCGGAACACAGAACATCCCGGCAGTAGTGGCTGAAAACCCTTACGCAGTATACGATCTTACCACATACTATGTTCATAACATCAGCTACCCGCTAACGCCGGCGAAGCGGCAGGGGATGCAAAAATTCCTCGGATACCTGCTACAGGAGAGGGTTGCATGATCAAGTCCACCTCCTGTCCGCGTAACCTCCACCTCCGGAGCGCGGGTAAAGCGAGTGCTTCGCGTATGCTTTGCATACGCGAAGGTTGTCTGACTCAGGATTAAACTGATTACGCTGATTACGCTGATTTTATTTTTTGGATTTTGTAAAGATTAAAAGATTTGGGGAGATAAAAATGGGTAAATACCCACTTTTATCTCCCCGAATCTTTTTAAAATCCTGACAAAATCTATCAGCGTAATCAGCGTAATCAGTTTAATCCTGAGTCAGACAACCTTCGCTTCAATCTTCGCACTTTTTTAAGTATCTTCATAGTTCGCACTATTATCTGCTCAATTTAATCTTCGCTCATGAAAATCGGTATCCTTGGAAGCGGACCTGTTGGATTAACTCTTGGTAAAGGGCTTATTCAAACAGGGCATCATGTTACAATCGGTACCCGCAACCCTTCGAGGGAAGCCCTGCAGCAATGGATAAAGAAGCAAGGAAAACAGGCCATGGCCGGTACTTTCAGGCAGGCGGCCGAGTTTGGGGAACTACTGCTGATCTGTACCAGCTGGGCAGGTACCAAAAAAGCCATTGAAGCCGCCGGCATTTGGAACTTCAAATCCAAAACAGTAGTGGATGTTACCAACCCGCTCGATGGTAAAGGCCCCGATGAAAACGGGCGTCTTACCTTCACTATCGGTCATACCAACTCCGCCGGTGAACAAATACAGGCCTGGCTGCCTCCGGATGCCAATGTGGTAAAGGCGCTCAGTTGTATCGGTCACGAAAAAATGTTGCTGCCCGACTTTAAAGAAGGCGCTCCCACCATGTTTATTGCCGGTAATAATATCGACGCCAAGCGGGAAGTGGTGAACCTCCTGCACCAGATCGGCTGGCATGATGTGGCGGATATGGGAAAGATAGAAATGAGCCGCAGCATAGAGCCGCTCTCCATTTTATGGGCCGCCTGGGGATTCCTGAACGATAGCTCCGGCCACGCTTTCAAATTATTAAAACGATAAACAAAAAGGGACTGGTAATTCACCAGTCCCTTTTTTATTTTACCTTTTTTGAATTTATGTAGAAGTTTTTATCTACCTCAAAATTCTTCAGATCAGTTAAAGTAATATTGGAGCTGCGCCATAACGTGCCCGGGTATATCAGCTTATAACCATTATCGCTCAGCTTTACCTTTACCGGCATATTAAAGTCCTTTACATCAGACACCCAGCGGTACTGCAGCTGCTGCCCGTTGAAACGGTATTCCAGCGTAGGGATGGTGGTATGACGCAGGTACTGGTCAAAAACCTTATCCAGCTTCATGCCTACCACCTGGCTCATATAGTCTTCAATTTCCTGTGTTGTTACCGTCTGGTGATAGAATGTTTTGTTCAGCCCCCGCAGCAGCTGCCGGAAAGCCTCATCGTTTTCCATGATCTGCCGGATGTTGTGCAGCATGTTGGCTCCTTTATAATACATATCGCCGCTTCCTTCGGCATTAACGCCATAGGGAGCAATAATAGGTTTATCATTTAAGATGTTCTTGCGGATACCCTGTACATATTCATCTGCAGCCTTACGCCCGTACTGGCATTCGGTATAAAGGGTTTCGGAGTAGTTGGTGAAGGATTCATGGATCCACATATCAGCCAGGTCTTTACTGGTGATGCTGTTGCCAAACCATTCGTGCCCGCTTTCATGGATAATGAGGAAGTCCCACTTCAGGCCCCAGCCGGTACCGGAAAGATCCCTGCCGGAGTAGCCCATCTGGTATTTGTTGCCATACGCAACCCCGCTCTGGTGCTCCATTCCCAGGAATGGGGCCTCAATCAGCTTGTAGCTGTCTTTATAAAAAGGATATTTTCCAAACCAGTACTCAAAGCATTTCAGCATGGGCTTTACTACTTTGAAATGCTCCCGAGCCTTGTCTTCATTATAGTCCAGTACCCAGAAACCCAGGTCCAGTTTGCCTCCTTCGCCGGAATAGGTATCCTTCATTTCTATATAGTTGCCTATGTTCACCGCCACATCATAATTATTGATGGGATTGTCTACATACCACACAAAGGTTTTGGTGCCGTCGGGGTTGTCGATGGTCTTTTTTAAACGTCCATTGGATACGTCGGTAAGGTCGGAAGGAACGGTAACATTGATGGTCATGTCTTCCGGCTCATCGCTTTGGGTGTCTTTGTTCGGCCACCAGATGCTGGCGCCCAGGCCCTGGCAGGCAGTGGCTATCCAGGGGCGGCCTTTATCGTCTTTAGCCCAAACCACGCCGCCATCCCAGGGTGCTTTAACCGCTTTGCGGGGCTTGCCGCTGTAAAACACCGTGATCTTTTTGGATCTGTCCTTTGTCTGCGGCGCAGTTGTTTTTATGAACCAGGCGTTGCCGTCGCGGGTAACTGGAAGTGATTTCTTATCCTGTACCACACTGTCTATCACCATCGGCGCCTGCAGGTCTATCTGCATGATGGAATCCGGTTTCAGTATTTTATAGGTAATAGTATTGAACCCGCTGAAGGTGCTGTCGTCCGGGTTTACCCGTACATGCAGGTCATAGTTTGTAACATCCCACCAGGCGCGTTGTGGAGTGATAGTGCCTCTCAGCGTGTCCGCCCTGCTGAACTGCTGTGCCCCTGCAGTTAAGGTAGCCATTAGGGCTATACAAAGCATAGGTATGCCGCGCATATTTATTCGTATATTTTAGCCTGAAAGATATTAATTTACTGCCAGATGAAAAGTAGTTATTGTCAGGTGGTTATATGCAGATGGGGGCTTGCAGTGCTATGCAGCCTCCTGCTGGGGGCATGCGGCAGCCCGGAAAAACAGTCGCTGCGGGTATTCCGGTATAACAGCACCAACGGAATTGCCAGCCTGGACCCCGCGTTTGCCAAAAGCCAGGAAGTAATATGGGCGGTAAAGCAATTATACAATACACTGGTGGAGCCAGACAGCAACCTGGTGATCCGGCCTTCGCTGGCGAAGCAGTGGCGCGAATCGGCAGACCACCGCACTTATACCTTCGACCTGAGAACGGATGTATACTTCCACGACAGCGACATCTTCCCCGGGGGTAAAGGCCGCCGGATGACGGCCCACGATGTGGTATACAGCCTCCGCCGGATTATGGACCCGGTTACGGCATCGCCCGGAGCCTGGATCTTCAACGGCAAGCTCTCTGCCGACAGCGGCTTTAAAGCCCTCAATGATTCTACCTTTGAACTAACGCTCTACCGGCCCTTTCACCCGGTGCTGGGGATTCTCAGCATGCAGTATTGCTCCATAGTGCCGCATGAGGCCATTGAAAAATACGGGAAAGACTTCCGCAATCATCCCTGCGGCACCGGCCCGTTCCGCTTTTTTCTCTGGGACGAAGGACAGGCCCTGGTGCTTCACCGCAACCCGCTTTATTTTGAAACGGATAGTACCGGGCATCGCCTGCCTTATCTGGAAGCCGTGCAGGTGGGCTTCCTTGAAAGCAAGGCCTCTGAGTTCCTGCTGTTCCGCCAGGGGCAGCTGGACTTTATGAACGACATAGACGCCTCCTTTAAAGATGAAGTGCTCACCAAACAAGGGCAGCTACGCAAGGAATGGGAAGGTAAAATGGTGCTGAACAAACATCCTTACCTGAATACCGAATACCTGGGTTTTCTTACAGACAGCAGCATAGCCATCGTAAAATCATCGCCGCTCCGCTGGAAAAAGATCCGGCAGGCCATTAACTACGGTATAGACCGTACGAAAATGATGACCTATCTCCGCAATGGTATAGGAACCGCCGCCACCGCGGGTTTTGTGCCCGCGGGATTGCCATCTTTCAGCGCGCAGCAGGTGAAAGGGTATCCCTGTAACCCTGCCATGGCCCGGCAGCTGCTTCGTGAAGCAGGCTTCCCCGACGGGAAAGGGCTGCCCGTTATTAAGTTATTGTCTATTCCCATCTACGCAGACCTGGCCAACTATGTGGCCAACCAGCTGGAAAACATTGGCATAAAGGTACAGGTGGAGATTATACAGAAAAGCCTGCTGCTGGAGCAAACCGCTAAGTCCCAGGCGCTGTTTTTCAGGGGCAGCTGGATCGCCGATTATCCCGACGCAGAAAGCTACCTGGCTATGTTCTACAGCAAAAATCCCGCGCCGCCTAATTACACCCGCTATCATAACCCGGCTTTCGACCGGCTGTATGAAGCCTCCCTGCAGGAAAACAACGATAGCATCCGCTATGCCCAATACCGGGAGATGGATAATATGCTTATGACAGACGCTGCAGTGGTGCCGCTGTTCTATGATGAAGTGGTAAGACTGGTGCAACCCAATATCTCCGGATTCAGCAATAACGGTATGAATCTCTTAGAGTTACGTCGGGTAAAGAAAAATTAAAATTTAAAATTATTTTAACATTTTATTCACCACCCGGGTTAACAATACTGGCTTTATATCCGCTTAATTAGCTTACCTTTGACGCTTATTTGTCACTTTATAAAGTATAGAAATGACGGCGATCCTGATATTCTTTTGTGTGCATTGGTTCTTTTCCTTGTTTTTTCACACATTTTATTTACACCGTTATGCATCTCACCAGATGTATACTACCAGCAAATTCTGGGAACGATTCTTTTATTTCAGCACCTGGTTTTTCCAGGGTTCATCATACCTGATTCCAAGAGCTTATGGCGTTATGCACCGCATGCACCACGAGTTCAGCGATACCGAGCACGATCCGCATTCCCCGCATTTCTTTAAAGACGTATGGGGTATGATGGTGCAGACCCGCAAGATCTACAATGGTTTTGTAACCCGTACCAGCCAGGTGGATCCTAAATTTACCAAGGATCCGTTACCTGAATGGGATGCCATGGATAAGTTCGGCGACAGCAACATTACCCGCTTCCTCTGGATGGGCGCATACGTAGCATTTTATGTAGCGTTTGTTCCTGCGGGCATGTGGTACCTTTATTTACTGCTGCCTATCCATTTCCTGATGGGACCTGTACAGGGCGCTATTGTTAACTGGTGCGGTCATAAATATGGCTACCAGAACTTTGATAACAACGACCACTCAAGAAACACTTCCCCATGGGGCATTGTACTGATGGGCGAACTGTTCCAGAACAACCACCACAAATTTAAAGACAGTCCTAACTTTGCCAAGAAATGGTATGAACTGGACCCAAGCTACCAGGTAATGAAGGTTTTGAACTTCATCGGCATCATTAAGCTGAAACCCGCAGTGGTTACAGCGCAGATGAAGAAAGCCAAAGCTGCCTGATAACAGTTACTTCGTACAATCAATCTGTTACAATAATAGAAAGTGCCTTGCCGTAATGGTGAGGCATTTTTTATTGATCGCCTTCAGCGATCTCCGCATCAGCGGAAAGGTTTGAATGAAACATGCTGCGCCAGCGCCAGCATAGGCCGGTCGCCTTCACTATCGCCGTAGGCGTATATTTCGCGGAAGTTCTCAAGCCGGTAAGCTTCGCGGATGCGGTTTACTTTTTCTGCGCCGTTACAGTTGATTCCCTGGATCTTACCGGTGAGATGTTTATTTTTTACTTCGAGACGGGTAGCCAGGCAAACAATGTTCTCCCGCCT
Source organism: Chitinophaga sp. OAE865 (assembly GCF_040546735.1). Taxonomy (NCBI): domain Bacteria; kingdom Pseudomonadati; phylum Bacteroidota; class Chitinophagia; order Chitinophagales; family Chitinophagaceae; genus Chitinophaga; species Chitinophaga sp. OAE865. The sequence goes on from NZ_JBEPOF010000001.1 coordinate 4,591,299, forward strand.
GCACCAGGGCGCTACCCAATCCTGCGCAGATGCAGATACCACCACTACATGATGTCCCTGCCGCTGATGATCCCTTATGGCGGCCAATGCCTGCGGACGGATCAGCGAAGGCAGTTGTTCCCGGCAGAAGCGCTCACACCCGGCAGAAAACTCCGCAACAGGCATCTCCCCAAAAAAATACGCAAGTACCTCTTCCTTCATTTCCTGTGCCGGTAACATCTTTAATTTAAAGCGAAGCAACTGCGGCAACAGTTGCACCATACCTGCATACATAGCGGCCCGGCCCCTGTGATAGCGGATAACTTCCCACAAAGTATCCCTGGTGGTGATGGTTCCGTCGAAGTCAAAAAAGGCAATGGTCACAATGACAATTTTTTGAAAATACCTTCAGGTATTAATTTGATAATGAGCATAATGTATCTCCAATGCCACTTTACATACAGCACATTCTTTTTTCGTTTCACTGCTTTAAAAATTGCGGTGGCCACTGTTTCCGGCTGTGCGGTGAGTAGCGGGGGCAGGGGCAGGTGACTGGTCATACGGGTATTCACGAAGCCAGGTTGCACACTCATCACGTGAACGCCGCTACGAAAAAGACGGTTTCTTAGTCCGCTAAGATAAGCTGTAAAACCCGCTTTTGCGCTGCCGTACATATAATTGCTCTGCCGTCCTCTTTCACCGGCCACTGAGCTGATACCGATAATGGTTCCCTGCTTCCTGGCGGCGTAACTTTCTGCCACCACATTTAATATAGAAACGGCGCCGGTATAGTTACTGTTGATGATAGTAGCTGCTTCCTGCCAGTTTACCTGGGCTTTTTCCTGGTGGCCCAGGTAACCGAAAACACAGATGGTTATGTCGGGGACAGCAGGCAAACCGGCGTAAAAAGCGTTGTGGGAGCTAAAATCGGCGGCATCAAACAGGTGAGTGGTGGCGTTAACGTTATAACGTACCTGCAGATCCTGCTGCTGTGGCGTCAGCGCGGCAGTATTCCTGCCGGCCAGCTGGATATCGTATTTCTCAGACGCAAACTTCCGGGCAATGGCAACTGCCATGTCGGAGCCCGCGCCAAGTATTAAAAGGGTAGGCATGAGAAGTATTTGGTTAATCAGGGAAAATTATTTCGTCAATAATAAACGTTCCGATTGCAGGGATTCAAAACGTGCGTCACTGTTATATTGTTTTACAATTTCGGCAAACCTGCCGGCATTAGGGTAGCTGTTCCAGAAAATTTCCTGCTTCATCCTTGCATCTTTCGACAGGTATAAACGGCCGCCATATTGCAATACTATTTCATCCAGCTCATCCAGGAATTCAAATAATCCCTTGCGGATCGGGAAGTCCAGCGCCAGGGTATATCCCTCCATCGGGAAGGAGATAAGGCTGTCTTGTTTGCCAAATACCTTTAATACTGCCAGGAACGAGCCCCATCCTTTTTCACTGATCTTTTTCAGGATGGCGATCAGGCCATCTTTTTGTTCAAGGGATACTACAAACTGGTATTGTACAAAACCGGCCTTGCCATAACCCCGGTTCCAGTGGAGGATCGCATCCAGCGGGTAAAAGAAAGGCTCATAAGGGATCACTTTATGCATTACCTTTTTATAATTCTTCCCGTAGTATAACCAGTTAAAGGCTTTTACTGTAAAAGTATTAAGCACAAAGGAGGGAAGATTGAAAGGAACCGTGAGTTTTCGTTTAGCCGGTAACGTAAGCGGGGCTTCTTTTTGCTTTGCATTCAGTTCTTCCGGGGTGGCATGTTCGCCAACGATGAGGATGCTCCGGCCAAAGGAATCGCCTTTCTGCAGGCAATCGATCCATGCCATGGAGTAGGTATAGTGCCTGTATTCATCAAACAGCCGGATCACTTCCTCCAGGTTCCTGGCCTTTAGTTGTGTTTGCCGGATATAGGCGGTGCTGATCTTTTTAAGCCCGAATTTTACACGGGTGATCACCCCGGTAAGGCCCATACCGCCGCAGGTGGCCCAGAACAGGTCTTGGTGCTGAGTGGCGGAGCAGCAAATCGTTTCGCCGCTGGCGGTTAACACATCCATGTCGATAATATGCCCGGAAAACGCACCATCCACATGATGGTTCTTTCCGTGCACATCAGAGGCAACGGCGCCTCCTACCGTAATATATTTGGTACCGGGGGTAACCGGTAAAAACCATCCTTTGGGAACAATAATATCCAATATCTGGTCCAGCGTTACACCTGCCTGCACGTCCATCACTCCGGCGCCGGTGTCAAAGGAAAGCATCTTATCGTACTTCAGCATGGAGATGCTGTGTTTGCCCAGGGAGGCATCGCCGTAGCAGCGGCCGTTACCCCGTGCAATCATATGTGTATTGGCTACCACATAATTGCGAAGCTCGTCTTCCCGGGTAAAAGCATGTTCGTCGCTGGCAACAGCAGGGTAGTTCCCCCAGTTGGCTAACCGTTTTTGCATTATTCAAAAAAAGTTTTATCTGTCGGTAAATAAATTAATACATAAAAACTCAGGACCCACAGGAGGATGGTTAATTGAATAAAACGGTCTTTATATAGGATTTTTGTGGGAGAACCTGTACTGTTCTCCACGTAGGTTATTTGCAAATATCGTAATAATCCGCCAATTACAAACAGGGTGGTGTAATAAAGGCGGTAGGTATGAAACCTGGCCTGGGTTTCCGGCGAAATAGTGTACATCAGGTAAGATACAATGATCACTGCCGAAACGAGGGCCAGCATTACGTTGAGGAAGTCGAGGTTATATCCTTTGGCGGCTTTCCGCATTTCCCTGCCTGAATCCATTTTGATGAGGATATCGTCCCTGCGCTTGGCGATGGCCATAAAAAGCGCCAGCAGGAATACCATGATCACCAGCCACTCCGAGATGGCCAGTTTGGCAGCCACGCCACCGGCCTTTACGCGCAGTACAAACCCGGTAGAGAGGATCAGGATATCAAGAATGGAGATATCTTTCAGGCCAAGGCAGTAAAGAAGGTTCAGTACAAAATAAGTGCTCAGCACAAACACAAACTTCTGACCCACCAGGATGCCAAGGGCATAACCGGCAAAAATGCAGATCAGGAAAAGAGCCAGGGCGGCAGGTTTGCTGATGGTGCCGGAAGCCAGGGGGCGTTTGCATTTTACAGGGTGCTGCCGGTCGGCCTCTATATCACGGTAATCATTCAATATATAAATACTGCTGGCAATAAAGCTGAAGGCGAAAAACGCCACTGCCAGGTCCAGGAGTTTTGTAACATTAAATATCTCTCCCGCAAAGAACAGGGGAATAAACAGGAAAGCATTCTTTACCCAGTGTTTGGGCCTCAGCAGCGTTAAAAATTTCACGGAACCTGGAGTTGTTTGATCAGTTAGACGGGTCTAAATTACAATTTATTCGATTACTTTTGCAGCCATTCATATTACTGGATAATCAGCATTTACAGCGAATCCCAATCTACTATGCCCAAATTTTCATTGAAAGGCAGTCGCCCTGCCATTGCAGAAAGCTTCATTATCATCGCGCTGGCCCTGGTGCCTTTATTTGTAACATTCCCATACCGTGTTAATATTTTTCTGTCCTGGGAAGGCGCTTACCGGATATCGTCCGGTCAGATTCCGTTCAGGGATTTTGGAACACCACTGGGTTACGGGTTCTGGATCTTCCCGGCTATCTTTTTCAAATTGTTCGGCCCGGAGCTCATTTCCCTGGTAAAAGCACAGGTGCTCCTGAATATCATGGCCGGGTTTGCGTTCCGCTCCATCATGAAAAGTATGGGCGTGCAGCCGGGAGTGCGACTGCTATCTGTACTGGTATTTGTGCTGTCTTATTCCTTCTTTAATTTCTGGCCCTGGTATAATCATACGGTGATCGTATTTGAACTGGTGGGGCTCAGCTTCCTGTTCCGTTCCCTGTTTTCAGATAGCCTTGTACGTAAGTACGGCAACATGTTCGGAGCCGCTTTCTTTATTTTCCTGTCTGTTTTCACCAAGCAGGATGGAGGAGGAATGGCCTTTATACTCTGTCTTTTATTCCTGGCCTATAATAGCTTACAAACGAGGCGCTGGCTCGATCTGCCCGTTTTTGTGGGCATGTTTGCCCTGGTGGCCGCTGTTATGATCCTGCCCCTCATGCCGGGGTTTGGTTACTGGTTTAACCACGGGCAACCACCTCACAGTTCCCGTCTCGCTATCAACGATTTTACTGATGAAATATTTGGCAGTTCCAACTGGATCAAGGCCTATGTGGTGCTGGTGGTATTATGTATTGTGGCTAAAGTAAAGCAGTGGGGCGCCTGGTGGCAGCAACGCCGGGAGGTACTATTTGCCCTGCTCACGCTGGGTATATTAGGGGAAGCCGCCATTTTCCAGGTAACCAGCTATACGCCTCCGGACAACAACATCTTTTTCCACAGTTTTGCTTTTGCGTTTATTGCGTCTTACTTATTTGAGCTGCTGAAGATAAATGTCAATTCGTTCCGCCCTTTGCTGGGGGCTACTTTTCTTGTGCTCTTCTGGTGGTCCGGTACCTGGTGGAAATATATAGGCCGGTTTACCGATCGTTTGTTCCCCACACAGGAGGCTGCCGTAGCAGGCCCTGGCCATGAGAACGTGGTAAACCGGCATAACTATATGCTGAATAATGATACTACTGATGTGCCGGTATCGTTATGGGTATATTCCAACCTGAAGCCCTTCCGCAAAATATATATGCCTGCATCTACCGTAAAAGGAATGGAGAATATTATGGCGCTTCCGGTGGTAGCTGAAAAGAAGGGCGACATCAAGGTATTGAATATGTCGGAGCTTACTCCGCTGGCGGCAGCCATGCCCTATAAACTGGAAACCGGACCCGACTACCCCTTATGGTACCACCTGGGAGTGGGAATGTTTAACCGGCAGCTGGCTACTTTCACGCAGAAGATCAGGGACCATCATTACGACCTGGTGATCTATGAATATGCACCCACCTTAAACAACTTTTACCCCTTTGCCCTGAGGGGTGAACTGAAGCAACATTACCACCAGGTAGACAGCTTCCTTGCACCAAGAAGGCCTACGAATGCAATTATAGAGGTATATGTAAAATAGTTTATGTATCTTGAAAGGGCAAAATGAAAAAATTGACCCATCCGAAGAATCCCGGATATCAAAATACTATCATTATCACATAAAAAAAGGCTCCGGAAGGGGTCTTTTTTTATGTGATAAATAGTTCATTATAAAATGATTACCATAAAACCATTCAAGCATCTTTTTAAATAAGCAATTTCCCTGTTTTTACCTCTTTTTTTATTAACCAGTAAAATAACTTTCACCGGTTAATAATATCACCTACCTTTACAAAAACGAAGAAAACCGCTCAAAAAAATATCAGCGAAATCATCTTAATCATCAAAATCCCGGATAAGACAAAAAGCAAATGTCAGCTCAAAAATCCATCTCCTCACTCCGGCTCGACGGCGGTATTCTGTGCCTCGATTTTGTGAACACCATCGACAACCGGAAGAAAGGAATACCGCACGATTATGTAAAAGGTTTTAAAGACCTGCTGGAATGGTATGGGCATACCCGGGCATTATCTCCCAAAATTATCCACACCCTGGAACGGCTGGCGAAAGATTACCCGCAGAAGGCAGGAGTGGTTTTTGAGAAAAGCATCGCTTTGAGGGAATTGCTGCACCGCCTGTTTACCGCGAGCCTGGATAAAAAGAAGCCGGTTGCGACCGACAGTATGCTGTTCAACACCTATGTTGGGGAAGCCTACGCCAATATTGAGATCAGCTGGCAGGCGGGCGCCGGCGTCTTACAATTCAATGCCCCCGCATTGGAACAGGTATACTGGTGGCCCATAAAGTCGGCCGTTGAATTATTTACTTCCAGCCAGTTGGCAGAAGTAAAGGAATGCCCGGCCTGCGGATGGCTTTTCCTGGATAAAAGCCGTAACGGATCGCGCAAGTGGTGCAGCATGAGTACCTGCGGGGATGTGAGTAAAGTAACCCGGAACTATCAGCGTACCAAAAGAAAGAAACTATGAACAGAAAGCGTGTATTGTCTTCAAAACTGATCTTTTGCCTCCTGGCTGTGTATATAATATGGGGCTCCACTTACCTGGGGATGAAGATAGCCACCAAAGTGGTGCCGCCCTTTCTGTTATCGTCTATGCGTTTCCTGGTAGCCGGTGGTATCCTTTTGCTGGTAGGCATTCTCAGGGAAAAGGCCTGGCCGGGGCGCCGGCAGTTGATAGCTGCCTGTTTCGTGGGTGTGTTGCTGATCGGCATCGGGAATACCACCGTGGCCCTGGCAGTAAATTATATGCCCTCAGGCATTGTGGCATTGATAGTAGCCGCTATGCCCGCCTGGATCATGGGAATGGACTGGGCTTTCTTTAGTAAGAAACGGCCATCGGGCATGACCGTGCTCGGTATCGTGGTAGGATTTGCCGGGCTGTTCCTGTTGTTTAACCCATTTGTTCACCACGAAGCGCGGCAGTTCCCCCTGTGGCCGGTGATCGTTATTGTAGCGGGAAATATCTGCTGGGCGGCCGGCACATTGCTGGTCCCAAGATTGCCCATGCCTGCGCAAATTACCAGCACCGCCATCCAGATGCTGTCTGGCGGCGTGTTCTCCCTGCTGATAAGTTTTGTATTTGAGCCCGGTGGTATTGCTAAAATACCGCTCATGACCACCGAGGCCTGGCAGGCCTATCTGTACCTGGTGTTGATCGGCTCACTGGTGGGTTATACCTCTTACAGCTGGTTATCGAAAAATGCGCCACCACGGCTCACCGCCACTTATGCCTATATCAATCCTGTTGTAGCCCTTTTCCTGGGATGGGCCATCGGTAATGAAGCCATTACCTCGTTGATCGGCATTGCCGCTGCCATTGTTATATGCGGGGTAGTACTGATGACTTTGGGCCGTAAATCATAGCAGGAGAGATATTTTTGCTTCCTTTTCCCCCTGATAATGTTTATCTTGCATTTTCACACATATACAGGTTTGGCCCTTTATCCGCTCCGGATAAACCCTGTTGATGAACCATAGCCATTGCAGCAGCATTGTATTTATTTATATATGTAGGTTCCGCTCTTTTGGGTGCATTTTTTGTTTTGTTGGTGCTATTCCAATTGAATGTAATTAGATAATAGATTATATAAACTGACTATGCGAAAGACCATTATTGTATCGAACAGGTTACCGGTGAAGATTTCAGAAACAGACGGGGATTACACCCTTCAACCCAGCGAAGGAGGTTTGGCCACAGGGCTGGGCTCCATTTACCGGGAGGGAAATAATATCTGGATAGGCTGGCCGGGACAGGAGATCACCGATCCGAAAGAACAGGAGAAAGTAACAAAACAGTTGCGGAAAATGAACCTGATGCCGGTTTACCTGACACAGGATGAAATCAATAACTTCTATGAAGGTTTTTCCAACGAAACACTGTGGCCGGTTTTCCACTATATGGCTGTTTATGCCCACTATGAACAAAGCTATTGGGACGCCTATTACCAGGTAAATAAAAAATTCAGGGATATTATTATGAAAGTAGCGGAACCGGGAGATATCATCTGGATTCACGACTACCAGTTATTGTTATTACCGGGAATGATCCGTGCAGAAATGCCGGAGATCTCCATTGGTTTCTTCCAGCACATTCCATTTCCGTCTTATGAATTATTCCGTCTCATCCCATGGAGGGCAGAGATCCTGGAAGGTATGCTGGGCGCCGATCTGATGGGCTTCCACACCTTTGATGATACCCGCCATTTCCTCAATGCCGCCAGCCGCATCCTGCCGGTGAACACATCGGCCAACGTGGTGTCGTACAACGACCGGGCAATTGTGGTGGAAACATTCCCTATGGGCATCGACTTCAATAAATACGCAGCAATGGGCAGCGACCCGGAAGTGCTGCAACAGATAAAGAACCTGAAAGAAAACTTCCAGAACGACCGCCTCGTGTTGTCCATCGACCGGCTGGACTACAGCAAAGGGATACTGCAACGGCTCCAGGCTTTTGAACTGCTGCTGCAGCTGCATCCCGAATACATTGGGAAAGTGGTGCTGTATATGATCGTGGTGCCCTCGCGCGACCAGGTGCCTCAATACAAGGAGCTGCGCGATGAAATAGATAAACTGGTAGGAAATATCAACGCACGTTTCCGTACACTGGCCTGGCATCCCATCCAGTATTTCTACCGTTCCTTCCCGCTGGAAACATTATCGGCCCTCTATAATTTTGCAGATATCTGCCTGGTAACCCCCATGCGCGACGGCATGAACCTCGTGAGCAAGGAATATGTTGCCAGCCGGAATAATAACGATGGTGTATTGATCCTGAGCGAGATGGCTGGCGCATCTAAAGAATTAATTGATGCCATTATCGTAAATCCCAACAACATCGGGGCCATTACCCGCGCTATTGTAGATGCGTTGAATATGCCGCTGGCAGAGCAGCAACGCCGCATGAAACAAATGCGTACCGTGGTAGCGAAGTTCAATATCAATCACTGGGTCAAATTGTTTATGACCCGGTTGCAGGAAGTAAATGAAATGCAGCAGAATATGCTGGCGCGCCGCGTTAACCAGGAAACAGCTGTGCTGATCAGGCAGCAGTATTTCAATAGTAAGAAACGGATCATCTTCCTGGATTATGATGGCACCCTGGTGGGTTTCCAGCCCAATATTGATATGGCCTCACCAGATCCGGACCTGTACCAGCTGCTGCGGGAGCTGGCCGCCATACCAGGCAACGACCTGGTGATGATCAGTGGCAGGAATCATGAAACGCTGGGAGAGTGGTTTGGGCATCTGCACCTTGATCTTATTGCAGAACATGGCGCCTGGCAAAAAACAAAGGCAGGAGAGTGGTACCAGTTACCCGGCCTTACTGATAAATGGAAGAAGGAACTACGGCCTATCATGGAGCTGGCTACCGACCGTACCCCCGGTTCATTCATCGAGGAAAAAAGTTTCTCGCTGGTATGGCATTACCGCAAAGTAGAATCCGGTCTTGGTGAGCTACGCGCCAATGAACTGATGAACACCTTGCGCTACTTCACCGTGGAAAAAGGATTACAGGTATTGCCCGGCGATAAGGTGATAGAAGTGAAGAACGTGGAAATAAATAAGGGTAAAGCCGCCCTGAGCTGGCTGAATCATAAAAAATACGACTTCATTATGGCAATGGGCGATGATGTTACAGATGAAGACATTTTCAAAGCGCTCCCGCATAAAGCCATTACTGTTAAAGTAGGCAGCCAGGTATCTGCCGCGCAGTATTACCTGCGAAGCTATCATGAGGTGCGGCATTTGCTGAGAACCTTACGCAACAAGGAAAGCGTTTAAATAATAAAAAGAGAGGAGTTTGTGCTCCTCTCCTTATTAATTTATATATCCGCCTGCCTATAGAAAAATGGGGGTATCCAGTTTCATGGCAATGCGATAGGCAGCATTCATCAGTCCTACGTGACTGTAAGCCTGTGGGAAATTGCCCCACTGGCTGCCGGTATCAGACTCCACATCTTCACTGAAAAGCAGCAGGTGATTGGAGTATTGCAGCAGTTTGCTGAACTCCCGCTGTGCATCTTCCAGCCGGCCCACACAGGCGAGCGCTTCTACATACCAGAATGCGCATACAAGAAAAGTGGTTTTGGGTTTACCAAAATCATCGGAGTGGCGATAGCGGTAAAATAATCCTTCCGGTGTTTTCAATTCTTTTTCCAACGCAATGAGATGATCGCGGGCCCGTTCTGAAGCGGGGTCCAGGTAGTTCATCATAATCAGCTGGAGGGTACTGGCGTCCAGGTGCTGGCTGCCTGCCGCATTGGTGTATACTTTCCTTACCGGGTCGTAACAGCTTTCAATATGCGCAGCAGCGCGGTTTTTCAGTTCAATGGCCCTTTGCAGCAGGGACTCGTTGCCAATGGTGCGGGCCATTTTTTCGGCGGCGGCGCAGCCGGCCCACTGGAACAGGTTCGTATAGCAATGAACGTTAGCCATGTTCCTGAACTCCCAGATACCGGCATCTTTCTCATCAATCGTTTTTTCTATCTTCTTTAATAACAGTTCAATCCAACGGTCGGAATCTTTTCTTTCAGAAAAAATAAAACGATGGTCAGTATATAGTGGAAGCATGGAAATAAGGACCTGCCCATATATATCGTTCTGGATATGTTCAAACGCCTGGTTGCCTACGCGCACCGGTTTATTCCCCATGTATCCATCCAGGTGAGGAAGTATGGTTTCAGACAGGGTCTTTTGCCCGGTAATCCCGTATAGCGGCTGATAGCGGAAGTCGCCCGAAAAAGAGATATCCGTAATATAGCCAAAGTACCGTTCCATTTCTTCAAAATGGCCGATGTGGTTCAGCGCTGTTATGATATAATAGGTATCGCGCATCCAGCAATAGCGGTAGTCCCAGTTACGCCCGCTTTCAGGGAATTCAGGCAAACTGGTGGTACTGGCGGCAATGATGGCGCCTGTATCTTCATACTGGTGTATTTTCAGCGCCAAAGCGGAACGGATCACATAAGGCTGGAAGTAATTGGCAATGGAAGAGTGCTTGATCCAGGTTCTCCAATAGGAAACGGTTTCCCGGAAAAAACGTTCTGCTGTGCTGGCCAGCGGCGCTTCCAGCGGATGGCCGTAAGTAAGGATCAGGTATCGTGTATCATTCAGTACAAAAAACTCTTTATCGATCAGGTAGCTGACAGCAATATTGGTAGTGAGACGGATGTTTTCCTCACAGCCCGTAAACTCGATATGGCTGCTGCCTCTCATGGGGCGCAGTTTCGACGCGCCATAATCGCAGGTGGGCTCACATTTCACCCGGATGCGGGGAGAGCCTTCCAGTGGTTCAATTTTCCGGATCAGCATGAGCGGTTTGAAAAAACGCTCGAACTGCAGGAAGCGGGGCGCAAAATCGGTAACCCGGTAACTGCCCTCTGTGGTAGTAATTTCAGTACACAGTACATTGGTATTTTCCAGGTAGTACTGGTGGGAAGAATAATCGGCTTCCGGTAAAATGGAAAAGGAGCCGCCTTTCTTTTTATCCAGCAATCCCCCGAAAATAAAGGAACTATCCATGCGGGGCCAGCAAAGCCAATCGATGTTTGTATCCTTATTAATATGCGCCAGGAATGCGCAGTTGCCAATAAGTCCGGTCTGATAGGTATGTCTTTCCATATGGGCCTTAGGTTTGTGTTTTGAATTACATTTTTGTCCGGGAATTGTTCAACCCCGTGGAACAAAAGCTGTTCCAATAATACCCCTGTGGCAATTATTAACAAAACATATCCTGTTGAATTCTTATTTTTAAGTATAAAGTTCCACTACGATGCAGACCATGAAAAAGCAGCAATACCTCCCTTATTTTATAGAACCGTTAAACAGTGGGGATACCAAAACCTACCTGCTGGCGGGAGATCTGGGGGGCACCAAAACAAACCTGGCCTTGTTCAGCAGCCTGAATGGAGAACTGGAGCTGGTACGCCAGGAAAAGTATGCTTCGCGTGATTACCAGAATTTTCCGGAGATAATTAAGCGCTTTCTAAGCGACAGCACCGATACCCCGCCGCAGCGTATATGCATTGGCGTAGCTGGTCCGGTGGTAAAGGGAAAAGTGGAGCTCACCAACCTGAGCCGGGAGCTGAGTGAAGATGAGATAAGACAGAGCACAGGGATCCAGACCGTTGCGCTGATCAATGACCTTGAGGCCACTGCATATGGATTGGCTACGCTGGCGCCGCATCAGCTCACCACCCTGCACCGTGGAGCTGCGGATCATACGGGGAACATGGCTATCATAGCACCGGGCACGGGGCTTGGTATGGCGGGTTTGTACTGGGATGGCCAATATCATCACCCGTTTCCAACCGAAGGTGGCCACACCGATTTTGCGCCAAGGACCGACCTGGATATTTTATTGCTCAGGTACCTCCAGGAGAAATATGACGTAGTAAGCTGGGAACGCCTCATCAGCGGGCCCGGTATAACCGATATCTATGAATTCCTGCGGGATATAAAAGGAATGGACGAGCCCACAGATCTGAAGGCATTGATGGATGCCGGCGATGCCGCTGCAGAGATCAGTAAGGCGGCTATAGCAGGAAGGATCCCTGTTTGTATTAAAACTATGGAGCTGTTTGTCCGCTATCTTGCCAGGGAATCCTGCAACCTGGTGCTGAAAATGAAGGCTACCGGCGGTTTGTTCCTGGGTGGTGGGATACCTCCGAAAATAGCTGCATTGCTGGAAACCGGCGGGTTCTATCATCATTACATGCAGGGCGACCGGATGGCTGAATTGCTGGCCAGTGTGCCTATACATATTGTGAACAATGATAAATCCGCCTTATGGGGCGCTGCATTTTATGCAGGATTATTAAAAGAATAATTTATTTTTGTGAGATAGATAACAGGAAATGGTGTCTTCCTGACCAAACCGTCAGCCCAGGGCTGTCTGATGGCGCCTACAAATATTATAGTGGCAGCATGGCTGCCATATAACGCTGCTATTTGTAGGATATGAAACAAACGAAATCTTTGCTGGAACAATTGTCCGTAGCTAAACAGTTGCTGCGCTGGACCGTATTGGTAATACCTGTTGCCATAATTGTAGGATCTTTAGTGGCGCTGTTCCTGTGGCTCCTGGAAGAGGTTACCCAACTGCGTATGCAGCATGAATGGCTGCTTTTTGGCCTGCCGCTGGCGGGGGTACTTATTTACTGGCTGTACAGGCTGGGCGGGAAGAATGCCGAAAAAGGCAACAACCTGATCATGGACGAGATCCACCAGCCGGGAGGCGGTGTGCCTGCGCGTATGGCGCCGCTGGTGCTGATCACCACTATCATCACTCACTTATTTGGCGGTTCCGCCGGACGGGAAGGAACGGCCGTGCAGATTGGCGGCAGCATGGCCGGATTGATAGGTAAAAAGCTGGGACTACCGGCCCGGGATATACGAATTTTACTCATGACTGGTATTGCCGCAGGGTTTGGGGCGGTATTTGGAACCCCGCTTACAGGAGCTGTGTTTGCGCTGGAAGTGCTGGCCATAGGCGTAATGCGTTATGATGCGCTGATACCCTGCCTGATAGCAGCCGTTTTTGCCGACATCGTGTGCAGCGCCTGGGGTATTGAACATACCCATTACCATATATTATATAAGAGTGATCCCCTTGTGAACTGGCTTCCTTTTGTTCACCACAATTTGCTTTTGTTGGCGAAGGTGATTGTGAGCGGTGTGTTTTTTGGTTTGAGCAGTCTTTTATTCTCCAGGCTCATTCATAATATCAGGGCTAACGCCAATGCCTATATTAAAATTCCCTGGCTGATCCCTGTGGTGGGCGGCATTGTTATTATACTGCTAAGCTATGTGGCAGGCACTGCTGATTACCTTGGCCTGGGAGTATACAGTAAATCGCCGGATGGGGTAAGCATTGTAGCTGCTTTTGATCCCAATGGACATATTAACGACTGGAGCTGGCTCTGGAAGCTGGTTTTCACGGCTATTACCCTGGGAATGGGTTTCAAAGGGGGAGAGGTAACGCCTTTATTTTTTATTGGCGCCACCCTTGGGCATACACTGGCGCTGATATTGGGCGCACCGGTGGACCTGTTTGCAGGACTGGGATTCATTGCTGTTTTTGCCGGTGCCACCAATACACCCATCGCCTGCACTTTAATGGGCGCAGAATTGTTTGGCACCGAGCATATCCTGTATTTTGCAGTGGCTTGCTTTACTGCTTATTATTTCAGCGGTCATTCGGGGATTTATGGCGCCCAGCGGCTGGAAGTAAAAAAGCTGTACTAGTTATACCTGGTTAAACGGTTATCCCTTTAAGCGGATCTTATCTTTAGTTATATCAGCATACCATTTCATCTTTTATAAGGCTTCGATGGCGAAGTTATTGAGTTTACTGAAACCTTTCAGGATTGATACTGTTATGCTTCATACAGGTAATTCTGTGCCTGTTCCTGCGTAGCTATTTGCGTTTACTTTGCCTTGTACAAAATCAATGGCATGATTCGCAGAAATACGCTGATATCCGTAATGGTATTGGCTTTGGCAGGCGCCTTATTTATTATCTTCAAAAGTATTAACATGGAAAAGGAAACAAAAGCTCCAATGGTGATCAATCCTCCGGGTTTATATGACCCGGCGCCCAATGCATATTCTCATATTGCAGTGGTACCCGCAGGAAATACGCTGGTTTTTATATCCGGTCAGGGCGGCGAAACCGCCGATGGTCAATTGCCAAATGATTTCCGTGCGCAGCTGAAACAATCATTCAGCAACCTGGATACGGCGCTCAAATCGCAGGGCTTAACATTCAGCGACGTTGTAAAGCTCACAACCTTGATTGTAGACCATAATGAAGAAAAGCTGAAGGCTTTCACAGAGGAAGCCATGAGGATCTGGCCCGACAAAAAGTTTCCCGCAAACACCCTGATTCCCGTTCCGCGGCTTGCCCTGGATGGCATGCTGGTGGAAATTGATGTAACAGCGGTAAAAAGATAAGATCCGCTTAAAGGGATAACCGTTAACCAGGTATGGCTTATACTTGGTGCGTAGCAGTCCGAGCTTTCCCCGGTGGCTTATAACCGTTTAACCAGGTATGGCTTATACCCGGTTAGACGGTTTTTTTACGTCCATACTCCCGGGGAAAAATTATACGCGATTCTCAGGGCGTTTGTTTTGCCCGGAACAATGATTTGATCTGTTGTTATTGATGCCTGAAACTGCTGCTAAAGAGAACCGTCCTGTTATATTTATACTTTACCAGGAAGTAAGACAGAATTAACCTGTGGTTATCCCGTATTATATAAGGATAGGATATATACGGCGGAACTATGGCGTATATACGGTGAAAATACGGCGGAAACCGGGAGTATCCATACTGTACTGTATACACAGGAACCCGGATAGAAAGATCTTACGGATGCTGATACGCAGGAGCGTTGTTTGTTGCGGATACCTTGTAGCTGTAATTTATTTCTATTTAGCCAATTTATAATCACCGTTAGGTTTATCCAACCCGGGTATAGCTGTTAATTACAGTACCTGGATGTTGTTATAACATAGCCTTAAATGTCCTTATTGAATCTTTCTATTTTTACCTTATAATTTATATTATGTTAAATAGAAAATCTCGCTAAGAAGGATGAATAATAGATAACCACACTTATCCCTGTTTCCCTTTTATCTACTACTCCACCTGCACGGTTATCAAAAAACCAATTCCAAAGCTGCTTTATTCAATCCATAAATGGCTGCACGTGTCGGAAATCCCGGTTGCCAACGTCCCGGTCAGGCCCATACAATTCACCGCCAGCTACCTTTTCTGAAACGGCTGCATACAGCAATGTTAAAGCATCCAGCCATGGCTCTATAAGCTCACGAATACGCGCTGCCGCG
This sequence comes from Chitinophaga sp. OAE865, assembly GCF_040546735.1. NCBI lineage: Bacteria > Pseudomonadati > Bacteroidota > Chitinophagia > Chitinophagales > Chitinophagaceae > Chitinophaga > Chitinophaga sp. OAE865. The sequence continues at coordinate 4,606,711 of NZ_JBEPOF010000001.1, forward strand.
GGTTGTTTATCCTTTCCATCAGGCGTCATCACAGAGACCGTGCAATTTCCAGCTATAACCCACTCATCCCAATGTGCTTGATTTTTTGCAGCAATTGCCTAATCTTTAGCGGCAATCAAGATCTGCTACATGAACCTAACGAGAAAACAACTATGGCTGCCGCTGCTGCTAACAGGCGCCATCAGCCTGCAATTGCAGGCGCAGCAAAAGAACAGTAAACCTAATCCCGCTAACAAGGAAGATGCACCGCCACAAAGATCTGTTGTGCTGAATCCGGATACAGCAGTGATCACCTTTCATGACGTCACCGTAAAAGGACAAAAGATCCCCTATAAGGCGGTAGCAGGTACGCAACCGGTATGGGACCAGGATGGCAAAGTATTGGCAGGCCTCTTTTACACGTATTATGAAAGAACGGATGTAAAAGACCGTGCAGCGCGGCCGCTGGTTATTTCCTTTAATGGTGGCCCAGGTACCCCCTCTGTATGGATGCAGATCGCTTATACCGGGCCCCGGCTACTCAATATCGATGATGAAGGTTACCCCGTACAACCCTATGGCATACACGAAAATCCCGAAACCATCCTGGATATTGCTGATATCATTTATATAGATCCGGCCAACACCGGTTTCTCCAGGCTCATAGGGAAAGATGTTCCCCGCGAAAAATTTTTCGGGGTAAATGCGGACATCCGCTATCTCGCAGAATGGATCAATACCTTTGTGTCAAGGCAAAACAGGTGGGCTTCGCCAAAATACCTGATCGGGGAAAGCTATGGTACCACCCGTGTTTCCGGTCTGGCGCTGGAATTGCAAAATGCGCAGTGGATGTATCTCAATGGCGTGATCCTGGTATCTCCCACGGAGCTGGGCATTTCCCGCAACGGCCCTGTGGATGCGGCATTGCGGCTGCCCTATTTCGCAGCCACCGCATGGTATCATAAAATGCTGCCTCCGGATCTGCAACAGAAAGATCTGACCGCGGTATTACCCGAAGTGGAAAATTTCACCATTCATGAATTGATACCGGCTATCAGCCAGGGAGGCTTTTTAGAAGATCAGCAAAGAAAAGCGATCGCGTCTAAAATGGCCCGTTATTCCGGGCTTTCAGAAAAAGTGATCCTGCAGCATAACCTGGATGTACCTCCGAATTTTTTCTGGAAAGAACTACTGCGTGATAAAGGCTTTACCGTAGGCCGGCTGGATTCCCGTTACCGGGGCATGGACCGGGAGGACGCGGGCAATGGACCGGATTACAATGCAGAACTTACTTCCTGGCTGCATGCCTTTACTCCAGCCATCAATATTTATCTCCGCCAGGAACTGAAGTTCAGCACGGATCTTAAATACATGATGTTTGGCCCCGTGTATCCCTGGGATAAGAACGGCGACAACACCGGCGAAAACCTCCGCGAGGCAATGGCAGCCAACCCTTACCTGCATGTAATGATCCAGTCGGGCTACTACGACGGCGCATGCGATTATTTCAACGCCAAGTACAGCATGTGGCAGATGGACCCTGGTGGCCGGCTGAAAGACCGTCTCTCCTGGCGCGGCTACCGCAGCGGCCATATGATGTATCTCCGCAAGGATGATCTGGCTACCGGCAATAATGATATCCGTGAATTTATTCGTGCTTCCCTTCCCAAAGCAGGTCAGGCAGCGAAATATTAGAACCGGATAATAATAAAAAGCAGCAGCGACTTTATCGCTGCTGCTTTTTATATTTTGTAGGTTATGCCTAATGTGAAGTAAATATTGTACAAAGGAAAATCCATTCCCTTGAAATAGTTAATTTAACAGAACAATTCCCAATTGCCAAAAGTTCAGTCATGATGGATAAAATGCGAATCAGGCGAATACTGATCTATGCCGCCAAATGTGTAACCGGTGTACTGGTGGTGCTCGGTTTGTCGTGGTTAGTGAACTATACTGATGTAATCTGGGTGCTGATTTCCGTGATGCTGGTATTATCGCCAGATGGATCTGATGCAGTAACGTTGGCGGTTACACGTATTAAGGCGAACCTGGTAGGTGGCATATCCGGTTTCCTGCTGATACTGGTACATCCGAATCTGTTGATGATGATGTGTACGGCGGTATTTGTAACGGTGGTGATCTGCAACCTGCTAAACCTGGAAGCAGCTACCCGCACTGCGTTGGCAGCTACCATTATTGTAATGACCCATGAGGCGGGGGAACATGTTTGGGATACAGCGGTGGCGAGGGTATTGTCTGTATTGGCCGGTTGCCTGCTGGGATTACTGATTACCTTTATCTTCCATAACCGCTATACCAAACAAACCGCGGAAATGATCCTTCAGAAGCCCGACCGTGGCGGCGAATAACGTGATACAGATTCTCTCCAGAATCAGCATCTACATTTGATAGTATAAGGAAAGATGCATGAAGAAAATGATATTCTCCACGGGTTTGGCATTCTGTACCCTTACCTGTTCTTATAGTGCTGATGCCCAGGAAATTGACTCCCTGCCCGCCGTAAGCGATACTGTACATTTTATTTACCCGGCGCCGTCCGGGAAAGTACCTGGGCGTTTTCAAACAACGGTTACCGGTCTTGTTGTTCCGGCGGCGATGATCGGCTACGGTGTGCTTGCGCTGAATAATCCCACTCTCCGGGACCTGAACAGTACTACCAAAGCAGAAATCAAAGAAGATCATCCAGGGTTCCACACGCATATTGATAACTACCTTCAGTACACCCCTGTGGCAGCGGTTTATATACTGAACGCAGCGGGTATACATGGAAAACATAACCTGCGCGACCGCACTATCCTGCTGGGAATTTCAGCAGTGCTTACAGCAGGTACCGTGGAAATAGTGAAGAATAAAACCCATGAAGAGCGGCCGGACCATTCCGATTATCTCTCCTTCCCTTCCGGGCATACCGCTTCGGCCTTTGCTGCAGCAGAATATTTACGGCAGGAATACAAAGACGTTTCTCCCTGGTATGGGGTAGCTGGCTACCTGGCAGCTACTACCACCGGTGCATTGAGAATGTATAATAACAGGCATTGGCTGAGCGATGTGGTAGCCGGTGCAGGAGTAGGTATTTTAAGCACCAAAGCCGCTTACTGGGTATATCCCCTGTTACAGCGAAAGCTCCTGAATACCTCTGCCGGCGCGGCTGATAAGGTGATCATGCCTTATTACAACCCGCAGTTTCACAGCGCAGGTATCAGTTTCATATTCTTTCCCCGGTGATAACATGATAATATGTTATAACACCCATGTTACCAATAAAATTACCTGTTCTTCAGATAAGGAAAAATATATTAAACAATTATAGGGAGTATTAACGAAAGATTATTTGGGGGTTAACCCCTAAAGCTGACCTTGGTTACAAACACCTTGTTTTTGGCAATGTATCAAAGTTGCAGGTTTCTCCTGAGAAATTTTGTGATTTAATTGTTAATGTGCAAAAAAAGTCCATTTTTTGCCTCGTTACTTTAGAAAACCTTTGACCAGCATAAGATATCGCACTTTCATTAACATTGAATTTACAATTACCTACGCAAGACCTTTTATCTTAGCATTATCAATCTGATAATCCGATAATCAAAAAACCCTGTAACCTCTCAAACGAACCGGCTTAACGCCCTGTACATCGTTCCTCAAAAACTGTTAATTATGTATATTCCGGTGATCATCCTGTTCTTTTTCATGTTGTGGTACGTCCGTTTCAGAACGCAAAGCTTCCGTGTGACCTTTTTTAAAGAGAAAAAATTAAGGCCCATTGCAGGGGAAGACGCTATCCGGGCAGTAAGGATAGTTGGTGTTTCAAACAGTGTATTCAGCGTGTCTAAATACCTGCGCAGCGTAAAGAACCTGTCGGATACGCGGTTTATGACAGTGGCGGTTAACCAGGTGATCACTACTGCAATGGGAACTACCCGCCAGGCGAGGCTGATTGAAAACCTCGCTCCCGGGGAGGAACGCCGCCTGGGCCATACCGATGATGTAAGAGAAGGCAAATACCAGATCTACATCGGGTATGAAATATTATGGGCCAGGTACACCCCTGCCCCTGTATGGTACAAAGAGAAAGATACTGCCACCACATCTCCCGCAAAACTATATAATGAAATGCTCCGGCAGCACCAGGACTCCCTCATCGCCGAAATGGAGAAAAAGAAAGATCTACTGTCCTGATAACTGCCCCGTTTTCCCGCGGAAAATACTCAACCATACCATGGAGAAGAAAATGCCCAAAGTGGCGCCTGCAGTTACATCTTCAAGGAAGTGCTGGCTCATGTACATACGCGAATAGGCTACCAGCATGGCCAGCGCCAGGTATACCAGGCACAGGTACTTATTTTTTGTATAATAGGAAAGTACGGTAGCGGCAGTAAATGCACATACGCTATGGCCGGAAGGAAAGCTCCTGAAATTATCAAGCACTGGTACGCCCGGCACAAAATAGATCTCCTGTAAACGGCTGGCAAAATAACGGTGTGGCCGGGGAAAGCCGATAAGTGCTTTCAGGGTGAAACTGATCGCTGCCGTGAAAAGGTAAGCAGTGGCCAGCATGATGCCTGCACGTCGGTGAACGAACAGCAGCAACAGGGAAATAAGCACTGCCGCGGCTGTGCTTCCCAGTTCTGTAATGTATGGGAATATAAAATCGCCCGCAGGTGTATGTAATTTATTGATGAAGAAATAAGCGTCCTGCCTGCTCACAAATATCCGCGTTGCCAGTATTGTTATTACTACCAATACAAATGGCCATATCAGCCATTTCAACTGCTGGTATACCCTGATAAAATTTTTCAGAAAAACGTTCATTTAACTAGGACTGGGTTAATCGGCGATGATAATTTATTTGTCCGAGATGATAGTTAAGATGTGTGCTCAGGTGTACCAGGAAATGCCCGGTAGACATAGCACCGGCCATCACCTTTTCCGGGAAGATCTTTTCAAGGTCTTCCGCAGTTAACCCCGCTATAACGGAGAGGGTTATACGGCGTGTGGTGCTGATCAGCACCAGCAGGTCTTCCGTAGGAACATTCCTTGCACTGAACTCCAGGTCCCTGTTGCGCACATAACCCGTTTTTCCCAGTACTGCGCCCACATAATGCTGCAGGTTGCCACAGAGATGGAGGCAAAGATTGCCTGCAGGGTTTTTTATTCCGGGTGGGATCAGCCAGATGCCTGCAGCAGTATCATACGCAGCGATCTCCTCTTCCAGTTTGCTGAGATCACGTTCAAATAAATTGATTAAAATTCCGGTTAGCATATGCTAAAGATAGGAAAAGCGCGGCCTTCATTAAACATAAACTGACAAGTTTTGTTTAAAGTACATAATTCCGCAGGATGACGAACAATATTACACGGAAGCTTACCCCTTTCCAGGAAAAATGGCATAATATCATTTTCGAGGCCAGCACCCCCGCGGGGCGGGCTTTCGACATTGTTCTCCTTATCGCGATCCTGGTTAGTGTTATTATTGTTATGATGGAAAGTGTTGCGCCTCTGCAACAGAAGTTCGGCCGCCTGTTTCATATACTGGAGTGGGTGTTCACCCTGGTTTTTACCCTGGAATATATTTTCCGGGTATGGTGCAGTTATCGCCCCAGGGCCTATATGACAAGCTTCTATGGCCTTGTAGACCTGCTTTGTATCCTTCCCACCTATGTGGAAGCATTTTATGGCGGCGCGCATTTCCTGCTTACTATCCGGATACTGCGGCTTATGCGTATTTTCAGGATATTCAAACTGGTGCCCTTCCTGAATGAGAGCAAGCAGTTGTCGCTCGCGCTGCAGCAAAGCAAACGCAAGATCCTGGTGTTCCTGTTTTTTATCGGGTTGTTAACTGTTGTGTTAGGTGCGGTGATGTATGTAATAGAATCTGAGCATAATTCAGGATTCACCAGCATTCCCGTGAGCGTGTATTGGGCAGTAGTAACCCTTACCACGGTAGGCTATGGTGATATTGCGCCCATAACACCGCTTGGACAAACCTTTTCAGCGCTTATTATGATCATGGGGTATGCAATTATAGCTGTGCCTACGGGGATAGTGACAGTGGAAATGAGCAGGATACGTAACCGGGAGGAAGTAGATCGCAGGGTTTGCCCGCATTGCATGCGTGAAGGACACGATGCCAATGCTGACTTCTGCAAATACTGCGGGTCTAAACTCTGATGAATTAATTTACGCTGAATAAAGGCTGTACATCCAGCATTGCTTTTTGGTAAGCGGTATCAAAAACTTCCCATTTACCGGTAATACCGATGCGGATCTTGCGGCCATCTATCAGGTCGAACTCAGCTACTTTTTTATTAAAGCCCTGTTTTCCTCTTTTGAAATCCGTAATATCGGATAATGGAAAATCAACGGAGATTTTTTTACGGGATAATAACCAGCCGATGACACCGAATAAAAGGACCATCATCATAGGTTTTGCCTCGAAAACAATTCTTTCATTTGTAAGATACAAAACGCCTTGTTTTGCGTTAAAACTGTTCTTGAGGTATACACCGTGTACTTTGAACAATACTGTTTCTTTCGGGTTAAGGGGCCATTTAACTTTAATCTGCTGCATGTTAACTACAATATGTTAACCGCAAAAGTATAATTTTATTGTGAATCCAAACAGCAAATATGATCCTTACTTCCCTTCTTGATAACGATTTCTACAAATTCACCATGCAGCATGGCGTTATCAAATTGTTTCCGAAGGCCCGTGCCCGTTATACTTTTATTAACCGGGGGCATCATTCATTTCCTCCCGGTTTTGCGGAGGCCCTCCGTGAAGCGGTCAATAACATGCAGCAGCTGCAGCTTACCGCGGAAGAAAAGGATTACCTGGCGGTAACCTGCCCCTATCTCGACCCCACCTATCTCGATTTTCTGCAGGGCTACCGGTATAGCCCTTCGGAAGTGCACATTTCCCAGCAGGGCGATAGCCTGGAAGTGCATGTGGATGGCTACTGGTACCGCACCATTCTCTGGGAAGTGCCATTGATGTCGCTCATCTGCGAGCTGTACTACCAGCTAACCGGGCAGGAACGTGTACCCGATGAGGAAGTGATCCGCATTACCCGGAATAAGATCGAGAAATATAAAGAAATGGATATCACCATCGCGGATTTTGGCACCCGGCGCCGGCATTCTCTCGCGGTGCATAAGCTGGTGGTGAAAACGCTCCGGCAGTATGGAGAAGGATGTTTCATAGGTACCAGCAATGTGCACCTTGCCATGCGGAACGGCGTGAAGCCGGTGGGTACGCATGCCCATGAATGGTTTATGTTCCACGCAGCCAAATACGGCTTCAAAATGGCCAATATGCTTGGATTGGAGAACTGGGTGCAGGTGTACCGGGGCGACCTGGGAATTGCCCTCTCCGACACCTATACCACGCCTGTTTTCTTTGAGCAGTTCGATAAAAAATTTGCGAGGCTGTTCGACGGGGTGCGGCACGACAGCGGCGACCCCATCTTATTCGCGGACCGCTCTATTGCCCATTATAAAGGGAAAAATGTAGACCCTCTCAGCAAAACCATTATTTTTTCAGACGGGCTCAATTATGAAAAAGTAGCGGACATCGCTGCTTATTGCCGTGGAAAGATAGGCATGTCATTTGGCATTGGCACCAACTTTACCAACGACGCAGGATTAACAGCCCTGAATATTGTGATCAAAATGTATGAAGCCCTGCCGGAAGATGCGCCCCGGTGGACGCCTGTAGTGAAGCTGTCGGACGTGAATGGCAAATATACCGGGGATCCACGGATGATTGAACTGGCGAAGGAAATGCTGGATATTTAATAAACGGAGCACCTATATGAGGTGCGGTTTCCGGGGTTATATGGAATACCCGCCCCGGAAACCGCCCGGCAATGCTTAACTACCAGGAACCCAGGCCAATGCCCGTATCCCCGTCGGCCACATTCCCGGATTCAAAGCCCTTTTTGAACCAGAACATCCTCTGTTCGGAGGTGCCATGGGTAAAAGCATCCGGTACTACCTGCCCTGTACTGGCCTGCTGCAGCCGGTCGTCGCCCACTGCACTGGCTGCGCTCAGGCCTGATTCAATATCTCCCGGATCCAGGAAAGGCCTGATCTTATTGGCCCGGTTAGCCCATACGCCTGCCAGGAAATCGGCCTGCAGTTCCAGCATCACCGATAATTTGTTGTATTCCTTCTCGCTTAGCCTGGAACGCATGGCTTGTAATTTATCGCTGATGCCCAACAGGTTCTGTACGTGATGCCCTACTTCATGCGCAATCACATATGCCTTTGCAAAATCGCCCTTTACCCCGAACTGCTGCTCCAGTTCATTAAAGAAAGAAACATCCAGGTATACTTTATGGTCGGCCGGGCAGTAAAACGGCCCCATTGCTGATTCCGCAAAACCGCAGCCGGAAGGGGTACCTTTTTCGAAGGATACCATGCCGGGTACCTCGTACGTTTTGTTCCTTTCCCGGAATCCCTGCGTCCATACCCTTTCTGTACTGCGGAGTACTTTGGAAGACATCACCTCGAAGGCATTTGCATTTTCCTTCGTGAGTTTTTCAGCGGTGCCCGCCTGCTCCTGGCCGGGACTTACCTGTTGAACCGCCTGCATTACCTGCTGCGGGTCCTGCTTAAAGATCAGGGCCAGCACGATAATGATAACGGTGCCTATACCGCCGCCAACACCGATCTTGCGCATACCGCCACCGGTCCGTTTCTCGACGTTTTCGCTCATTTCTTCATCATCAAGACGCATAGTAGATTTTAATTTTTAGGGGTGAAGATTCTTACCCCGAATGTACATTTTTCATTGTTAATTCCGCTACTTTCCCGGCAGGTAAACAAAAGCATTTTCTAACTGTTAAATAACCATTACCATTCTTTACTTTTAAATACCCGGAGGTATGAAAATAAAACAGATCCTTCTGGCTGCAAGGCCCAAAGGATTACCTGTGGCCAGCAACTTTGAAACCGTAGATGCTATTTTACCGGAACTGGCCGAAGGTGAAGTGATGGTAAAGCCCCTTTACTTCTCCGTAGATCCGTATATGCGTGGCCGTATGAACGATGCAAGGTCGTATATACCGCCCTTCCAGGTAGGCGAGCCTATTGAAAGCGGTGGTGTGGCGGAAGTAACACATAGCAAAAGCGCACAGTTTAAAACAGGCGATAAAGTAATGAGCAGCGGTCCCCGCCCCTTTCTGCCCTGGGCTACCGCCGCCATCTTCCCGGCAGAGCACCTGCGTAAGATCGACGACAGTATTCCGCTTACTTATTACCTCGGCCTGCTGGGCGTACCGGGGCTTACCGCCTACTTTGGCCTGGTAGATATCGGCAAGCCCAAAGCCGGTGAAACTGTAGTGGTATCCGGCGCTGCGGGCGCCGTAGGTATCGTGGTGGGGCAGATTGCCCGGATATTGGGTTGCCGCGCAGTAGGCATCGCCGGAGGCGCAGAAAAAATAAAACTGCTCACCGATACCTTTAACTTCGACGCTGCTATTGATTATAAAGGCAACCATAACATGGATGCCGCCATTGCCGCAGCCTGCCCCAATGGCGTGGATATTTATTTCGATAATGTAGGCGGCGATATTTCCGATGCTGTGATCAAACACCTGAATTTCTTTGCCCGCGTACCGCTTTGCGGACAGATCGCGTTGTATAATTCCACTGAAATACCCGTAGGCCCGCGTATTCAGCCCATTATGGTAACCAGGAGCATCCTCATGCAGGGATTTATTATCGGTAACTATGCCAGCAGGTTTGGTGAAGGCTTCAAACAACTCTCCGAATGGGTAAAGGAAGGGAAAATAAAATATACAGAAACCGTGGTGGAAGGATTTGACCAGCTCCCGGCTGCATTACTCGGATTATTTTCAGGAAGAAACAGCGGTAAGATGGTGGTGAAAGTGTAATTTTGAGTATGACAAATGCAGTTGTTCATACTCTTGTTAAAAAAGTGGCGGCAGAAAGTATCACAGATGCCAGTGATACGCTCGCGGCAGAAGATCCACTCGAAATAAGACTGGTGCACGGGCCCTCCCATAACCGACGGCAACAGAACATCTCCGTTACCATGCGCACACCCGGTGAAGATATGGAACTGGCTGCCGGTTTCCTCTTTACCGAAGGAGTGATCAGCGAGCACGCTGCTATCCAGGAAATTATTTTATCGGAAGACAGCAATGGCAGCATCGCCACCGTTCATCTGAAACCAGGAACAGAAGCCCGGTTGGGCAATACCCGCCGTAATTTCGCGGCAACTGCCGCCTGCGGGGTATGCGGCAAAACGGATATCGCTGATATTCATACAGGCGTTACCGTTAGCCACAACACTTTTCGCCTGGCTGCCGGAAAACTATTCGGTTTGCCTGCAGTGCTGAGGAATGAACAGGCGCTTTTCGACTCCACCGGCGGATTGCATGCTGCCGGGCTTTTTAACCGCAATATGGAACTGCTCCTGCTGAGGGAAGATATTGGCCGGCATAATGCGGTAGACAAGCTCATAGGCGCCGCCCTGCAGCAACAGCCGGCGCCGCTGGAAGAATGTGTGCTCGTGCTTAGCGGCCGCACAGGATTTGAGCTGATACAAAAAGCCGCTATGGCAGGGATACCGGTTATTGCCGCTATAGGCGCGCCTTCCAGTATGGCGGTAAAAATGGCCGCTGAATGGAATATCACCCTGCTGGGATTTTTAAAGGACCAGCGTTTTAATATTTACAGCGGATCAGAAAGAATTGATGTCAGATAAAATATTACCCGTTATGGACAGCGCAGAAAACCCGGTGCGGTTTACAGGTATTAAGCTGGGACCACCCAAACAAGTTGCAGCAGGTATTCCTGCAGTAGTATCCAGCATGCGGCATATCCTGGAGGAAATGAACGCCTTCAGGGGAATGAAAGCATTGCTGGAGCTTAATCAGAAAGACGGGTTCGACTGCCCCGGTTGCGCATGGCCCGACCCTGATGATGAAAGATCCGGTATTGCTGAATATTGTGAAAACGGCGCCAAGGCAGTAGCGGAAGAAGCTACCACAAAAAGAGTAACGCCCGACTTTTTCGCAGCCAACAGTGTTGCGGACCTGGGCGCTTTAACAGATTACGAAATAGGTAAAAAAGGCAGGATAGCCCAGCCTGTATACCTGGCCCCCGGAGCCACACACTACGCCCCCATCGCCTGGGCAGACGCTTATAAAATTATTGCCGGTCATCTTCATAAATTATCCTCTCCCAACGAAGCCATATTTTACACTTCAGGAAGAACCAGTAATGAAGCCGCTTTCCTGTATCAGCTGATGGTACGCGAATATGGCACCAACAACCTGCCCGACTGTTCCAATATGTGCCACGAATCCAGCGGCGTGGCCCTGAGCGATGCAGTAGGAATAGGTAAAGGATCTGTTACCCTGGAAGATATACACCAGGCAGAAGTGCTGATCATACTGGGACAGAATCCCGGTACCAACCACCCGCGCATGCTCACCGCCTTACAGAAAGCCAAGGCCAACGGCGCTACTATCATCTCCGTAAATCCTTTGCCGGAAACAGGTTTGCTCAATTTTCTGAATCCGCAGACCGTGAAGGGAGTATTGAATATAAAAACACATCTTACAGATATTTTCCTGCAGGTAAAGATCAATGGAGATATGGCCCTGCTGAAAGCCTTGTCCCTGTTATTGTTGCAGGAAGAAGAACGTGTACCCGGCACCGTGTTCGACCAGGCGTTTATCAATACCAATACCCAGGGATATGATAATTATATTGCGCACCTGAAAACACAGTCGCTCTCACAACTGATAGCAGACAGCGGAGTGGCGCCGGAACTGGTACATGAAGCAGCACAGGCGCTGTTTCATAAAAAGAAGATCATTGCCTGCTGGGCAATGGGCCTTACCCAACACAAAAATGCAGTAGATACCATCCGTGAAGTGGTAAACCTGCTGCTGCTGAAAGGCAGCATTGGTAAACCAGGCGCGGGTACCTGTCCTGTTCGCGGGCACAGCAATGTGCAGGGCGACAGAACAATGGGGATCTATGAACAACCTTCCAATGCTTTCCTCGACAGGATCCATGCTGTATACGGGTTTCAGCCGCCACGGACACATGGCTTCGATGTGGTGAATGCCATCAATGCCATGCACCGGGGCGATGCAAAAGTATTTATGGCCATGGGTGGCAACTTTCTTTCCGCTACACCGGATACGCTCTATACAGCGGAGGCGTTGAGGAACTGCGACCTTACCGTGCACGTATCTACGAAATTGAACCGGAGTCATGTGGTACATGGAAAAGAAGCCCTGATACTCCCCTGCCTGGGCCGCAGCGATAAAGACATACAACAGGGGGAGCAACAATTTGTGACCTGTGAGAATTCTATGGGTGTGATACAGATGTCGAAAGGTAACCTGCAGCCGGTATCCACCCACCTGAAAAGCGAGCCCGTTATTATCTGTGAACTGGCAATGACCCTGCTGGGCGAAAATTCCCGTGTGCCCTGGGCAACCTATACACAACACTACGATCTTATACGCAACGATATTGAAAAAGTAATTCCGGGTTTTGACAGCTACAATAAAAGGGTCAGACATCCGGGTGGCTTTTACCTGCCCAACGGTGCGCGGGACGGGCAATTCAATACCTATAGCGGCAAAGCCAATTTCAATATTGCGGAAGTATTAAGAACTCCCCTGGCCATCGATGAATATATGATGATGACCATCCGCAGCCACGACCAGTTCAATACTACCATTTACGGACTGGACGACCGTTACCGCGGTATATACCATGAGCGGAGAGTGATACTGATGCATCCTGCTGATATCGCCGCTGCCGGCTTCCATCCCGGCGATGTGGTAGATCTTTATAATTATCACGGCCATAAGGAACGGGTGGCCTATGGCTTCATTATTGTATCTTACCATATACCGGAAAAATGTACGGCTACCTATTTCCCTGAAACCAATGTGCTGGTGCCGGTAGACAGTGTGGCTGACAAAAGCAACACGCCAACATCCAAACTGGTGATCATTAAAATAAAATCATCGACTATAAAAAGATAATACATGCAACCCATTCTATGGCAGGCGTTACTATGGTCTGCAACCGAATATTTTACGTTGGAAGACAATGGCACGGGGAAACTGGCTGCCGGTTGTATCAACGGAGTAAGAGACCAGCAGCCATTTTGCATACATTATAAAATAGAGATCACCTCATCCTGGCAGGTGTCGTCCTTTCATATTAAACAGGAAGGAATTACGCCCAGGGAATTGAAACTGACTTCGGATCTTCACGGTCATTGGTTCGATAAGGACAATAACCACATCGACGCATTCGACAACTGCATCGACATCGATATTTCGCTGACGCCTTTTACCAATACCCTGCCGGTGAAACGGCTGCAGTTTGAGCCGGATGAAAGCAAACTGCTGGATATGCTTTATATCAACCTGCCTGAATTTGAATTACAGAAAGTGCAGCAACGTTATACCCGTACCGGGCACCGGGAATACCTGTATGATAATGTATCCACGGACTTCACCGCACAATTGCCTTTTGATGAAAACGATATTGTTATAGATTATCCTGGCATTTTCAGGCGTATTATTTATTAAGCGCCAGCGCAGTTTCCCGGACCAGTTCCGCGAAAATATCTGCGGCGCTCCAGGCGCGCGCCTTTCCTGCTGCCTGCCCTGCCCACATATTTACAAATGCCGGGTTGTCCAGTTCCCTGGCCACTTTACGGATGGGTTGTGTTAACGCATCCTGGTATGGATACTCACTGACAGGTAAGCCCGAGGCCTCTATTTCAGTGATCAGCGTATTACGTACGCCCCTGGCCCAGCGGCCTGATATAGCGCGGGTAAGCAGTGTATCCGTATCCGTTATATCGGCCAGCGCTGCTTTGTGTGCTGGTGTGGCAAGACTTTCATGCGCTCTCAGGAACAGGCTTCCCATTTGTACACCGGCGGCGCCCAGCATTTTTGCTGCAGCTACTCCCCTGCCATCCATGATGCCCCCGGCGGCAATAACGGGCACGCGCACACGATCTGCAATTTGCGGCACCAGGGCAAAGGTGCCTGTTTTGGGCAGCTCGCCCGGAAGGAAGGAGCCACGGTGCCCGCCCGCTTCTATGCCCTGTGCAATTACCACATCCGTTCCGGCAGCTGTAAGTACTGAAGCTTCTTCCACGGAGGTGGCAGTGCCCATCAGTAATACCTGGTGCTGTTTCAGCAGTTCAAATCCTGCAGTATCCGGCATACCAAAGGTAAAGCTCACATATTTTATACCGGCGGCCAGGATCACCGGCAGCTGATCTCTCCAGGAATAAAAAGGTATCTCATCAAAATTTACCGGCGCAGCCGCCAGCCTGTTGGCCCCATACAGGAATTGCAGGAACTCCTGCATATCGTCAAATGTTTTCCGGTCGTAATGTTCCTCTCGCTCATAAACGAAAAGGTTTACCGCAAACGGTTGCTGTGTTAATCCCTTCACTTCGCGGATCAGCGAGGTGACTTTATCGGGAGGCAGGCCGCCCACCGGTAAGGATCCCAACCCGCCGCTATTGCTCACTGCGGCCACCATGGCAGGAGTGGTAATACCCAGCATAGGCGCCTGGATCAACGGGTAGGTGATTCCCAGCATACGGGTGAGCTCATTCTTCCATTCCATGACACAAAATTTAGTACTATAAATTTACGGAAAGCCGGAATTGCCTGCGCATTATTTAACGGAAGTTCAGCACGGTAGGCGCGCGCAGTGCAGAGATATCAAAACGGAAATCAACAATGGTGGTAATTTCCAGCATCAGCTTATTCATAGGTTGGGGTGCATTGGGATAATAATACCCCGAAACTTTAATGGTATTCAGTGAGAGGTTTTCATTACGGACACGGAAACCGCCTCCCAGTCCTACGTAAAGGGGATTCCGCAGCAGGTCATCACTTTTGTTGGTGATCATGGATGTTTGCAGGGAAGTAAAGAAGTTAAATTTGAAGCCAAGAAATTTCAGCGGGCTGTAATACACGGTTTCCGATCCGAGGTTCAGGCGTTGATAGCCGTTGATCATTGTATTCTTATATCCCCAGATGCCGTATTCCATATTGATGTTGAGCGGCTTATTAAAGAACGGGTTAGGGCTGTTCAGGTAGTCGATGTTCAGGAACTGGCGGAACCGTGCTTTGCGGATGTTCAGCAGCCTGCTGTAGTATTCAAGCCGGGCGTGTATTACGCCATCTTCCCACGCATTATTGAGCCAGAAAGTGCTAAGCCCGATGGTGGAGTTAAAGAGTCCCTGGTTTTTGGTGGTCCAGTATTTCTGTGCTTCAATCCCTGTGTAGATCCGCCTCCGGTCTTTCCAGCTTTCCCAGCCACTGGTGGCGCTGATATTATATCCCAGGGGAATATCCTCCGTGCGGCCGAATCCGAAGAAATAGTGGGCTTTAAAATAATCGATGCGGTAAGCCTGTAGCTCTAATAAATACAACCGGTGATTATTATATACCGGGTCGTCTTTATATCGCAGCTGGTCCGGCTTTCGCTGGAACGACAGGTTATAGTGCCTGGCCAGTACCGCGAAGTTGGGCTTTTTGCCGATGGTGCCGTCGTGTTTATAATGGTTGATGAAATTATAGCCTATCCATCCGTCGATGACAGAGTAAGTGTAATCACGGTAAATGCTGTCGCCCAGCTCGGGTAAAGATCCCCTGATATTGATAGACCAGTTCTTTGATAAGGCAAAACCGCCAACCAGTTTCGCGGCATTGCGGTAAAGCGGCCTGTTGAAATTGATGAATACGGCGCCTTCGAAGGCGTTGGTATCCAGTTGGGCGTAATTATTCAGGGTGGTATAACCCAGGGTCATATCTATAAAGGAGCCCAGGACGTTGTATTTTGTATACCGTACTTCCGTGTTCCAGGTGGGGGAATAATCGGAGCGCCACTGCATACCTATTTTCAGGCCCTGGCCGGCGCCAAACAGGTCGTTGTTGGAAACGCTGGCCCTGATATCCTTTGCGCTGAACTGGGAGATGTCTGCACCATATTCAAAGAGATCTTTTGTTACCACTTCCACATCGATGGAGTCGCTGCCGGCATTCTTTACATAGATACGCGCATCCTGGATAAAGGGCCTGTTACGCAGGTAACGCTCATTGTCGGCCATTTCAAAAGGCTTCAGGGGCTGGTTTTCCCGGAAGAACAGGGATTGCCTGATCACCCATTCCCGGGAGTCGTAGTGCAACCGGTTGGCCAGGTGGATGAGCTTCATGCTGGTAGTGAAAGTGGTATCATTGATGTTGCGGGGGCCGAATACTTTTACCTTCCTGTAGTAGATATTTCTGATCACTTTGCCCGCAAAGGGGGTAAAATATGCCTCACTTTTGATGATGGTGCTGTCGTTATCGTTGGAATGAACCGGTTCATCCTGTTTGGTAATGCGTTTTATGAGCGATTGGCGGTATTCTTTATTACGTATAGAGTCCCGGTATTCCCCGATCTTTTTGAAGAGTCCACTGCTTCTATGGGGAATAGTATCTGCTGCGCGCGGGAACTGCTGGCCTTCTGCATGCAGGAAGGCGGGGCTGTGCAGGCCAATAAGCCAGCATATGACAGTTAGTGTAGGCCATATTTTGAAATAATTCCTCAATTCTAGCAGCAGGTAACAATTATATCGAAAAAAAATGAAATAGTAACAACTGCAATTATTGTACTTACCGGAATGATAATTGTGTAAAATTGAACGGATTACCTGGAAAAAGTGTTACAGATATTATTTGTTCACCTTAAAGTTTTAGTTATGTTACGCTGGGCACTCATATTTTTTATTGTCGCCATTATCGCAGCTGTCTTTGGTTTCGGGGGCATTGCCGCCGGAGCAGCATCTATCGCCAAGATCCTGTTTTATATTTTCCTGGTGTTATTTGCCATTTCTTTACTGACAGGATTGCTGCGGAAATAGCGGATGTTGTCTTGGAACACTGATTACGCTGATTTTGATGATTACGCTGAACTTTTTTTAAAAGACTTAAAAAATCTTTTAAAAGAAAATCAATGAAATCATCAAAATCAGCGTAATCAGTGTTCCAAGACAAAATCCCAGGCTACTTCATGATGCTGGTTTCCCAGCCATCATATTCGGCGTTTACCTGTTGGGCCAGTTCCCAAAGGCTCATTACCACGCTGTCGATAGAAGCCTCGCTGGCTTTATCGGAGCGGGAGATGCATAATTTATAGGGGAATTCAGGGTTATCTGTTTTTTCTTCTCTTGCTAAAGCAAAACCATTCTCCTTGATATGTTCCCAGTAAGCAATTTTGTCTTCTTCCGTTCTGAAATGGATCCAGTGTTCTATAATGCGCTCCTTCTCTGATACATCGCCATGTTCGCGGAGCATACGAAGTACTTTCCTGTTTTGTATGCGCTGAAACTCGTATACATCGGGAAAAAGAAAATCAAAATATAGTTCCCAGTTATTATCTTCCTTTACACCGTAGTCGTAACGGTAATCGGGAAAATTCACCATTGCATCCGCAATGAATTTATCATGCAGCAATGTAGTGCCTGAATAAAAGTAAAAATCACGTACGCCATTGGAAAAGGTACGGCCTACAAAATGTGCATCCAGTTTGGTTTGCAGCTGCTCCACCAGGCTATCCTCAATTTCACCCATGATGGCAAATTCATCGTTCTGCGGGAATCCGTCCTCACGTGGATTGTTAAGATACACTGTTATATATATGGCATTCGGCTTTTCCTTCAGTGGAGCAAATCGTCTCAGATCAAGGTCAAGGCCTATTACTGCTGGACTTTCTTCAATGTGGCACGTATAAATATCCCAGTCCGGTCGGTAATCCTTATGCATATAAAAAAATTAAAATAACGTAACAGCGGGCTGTAAAGATACGTTGCTCTGTAATACAATGGAAACGATAAACTTGTATTGACCTCTTTTTTATCCACAAAATTTAACGTATGCTATCCGTTGGCCTCCACCTGGTTATACCGGTTAAAAACCAGGCTTAACACTAATTAACACTTGAGGTGTTTTTTCTGCATATTCCTGTAATTCGCCACCACAAAGAATCCTGTTGGATTCTGTAGTTGAAACAGCGGACTGTAAAGGGTTCCAACCAACCTTTCATCCCAAAAACAGGGAATTCTTCATTCATAAAAGGTAATTTTACAGGGCTATAAATTGTTGGAAGCTATTATGGGAAAAATTGTATCGTTAATTACAGGCTGGCTGTTATTATTTTGTATTAGTGCTGTGGCGCAACAACCGGAGGGCAAAGCTGCCTCCGCCAGCACAGGCGTTATTTACGGCAAACTGCTGGATGCGCAAACCGGCAAACCTATTGAGTACGCATCTGTAGCATTGCTACGCCCGGACTCCTCCGTACAAACAGGAATGCTCTCCAAAACCAACGGCGACTTCCGTTTCGAAAACATTCCGCTGAATAAGTATATTCTGAAAATTAATTTTATCGGCTACGAAACTATTTACAAACCGGCAGCGCCATCTGCCAAATCAGGAACCATAGACGTTGGCAATATTAAACTGAAGGCCAATGTGAAATCGCTCGCGGCTGTGAATGTAGTAGGCGAAAAGCCTGCCTTTACAATGGCCATCGATAAGCGGGTGTTTAATGTAGAAAAGAACCTGGCCAGCATAGGTGGTACTGCCACGGATGTGCTGAAACAGGTGCCTTCCGTGAACGTAGACATCGATGGGAATGTAACCGTTCGCAACGGCGCTCCTACCATTTTTATTGATGGCCGCCCCTCAACGCTCACACTGGACCAGATCCCTGCAGACGCCATACAGAACATTGAAGTGGTAACAAACCCCTCCGCCAAATATGATGCGGAAGGAATGAGCGGTATCCTGAATATTGTGCTGAAGAAAAATAAGAAAGCAGGTATCAATGGCTCGGTGAATGCCGGCGCTACCTCCCTTGGCAGCACCAACGGTGGTATTGATTTTAACCTCCGCCAGGAAAAGTTCAATTTCTTTATTAACTATAACTTCCGTAACCGGAAATCGCCCATGACCAGCCGCCTGTTCCGCAAGAACCTCGGCGCTGATACCACTACGTATACCGAACAGCTGGAAGACGGCGACTTTTACCGGAAGTTCCAGACCGGGCGTATCGGGTTCGACTGGTTCATCGATAACCGTAATACTATCACAATATCAGAGAATATTACCGGGGGTAATTTTAACCGGTATAATAATCAAACGGTGAATGAGCTGAACGATCACCAGCAGAAAGTACGCTATGGCAACGGTGTTAATAATACACTGAACGGGTTCCGTAATTATACCACGCAACTTGGCTACAAGCATACCTTTGCAAAAGAAGGTGAAGAACTGACAGCGGATTTTACCTATAACTATGCTACGGGCGACAACAGTTCCAATTATTCCCTGCAGTATTTTGATCTTTCAGGTCAGCCGGTATATGATCCGGAGAAGCCGGAACTGCGCTATGGCAGTGGAGAAGGAACCACCAAGTATATGACCGCCCAGGTGGATTATGTGAAGCCACTGACAGAAAAATCCAAAGTTGAAATGGGGTTGCGCAGCAATACCCGTAAGTTCGATAACTTCACCAATACTTACGGGCAGAACTATCCTTCCGGCGATTTTACGCTGGACACAGCGCTGTCTAACAGCTATCACTACCAGGAGCAGATCAATGCAGGGTATGTAAGCTACACCGGCGCCAAAGATAATTTCGGCTACCAGGTGGGCTTACGTGCGGAGCAATCCAACTATGACGGTGAAACAAGACTGGGAAAGAAATCTTCCTATAAGATCAGCTACCCTATCAGCCTGTTCCCCAGCATTTTCCTGTCGCAGAAGTTCAAAGGCGATCATGAGCTGCAACTGAACTATAGCCGCCGTATCCGCCGGCCCTGGTTCCGCGACCTGTTGCCTAATATCGACTACAGCGGCCAAACCGCCAGCACCGGTAACCCGCAGCTGAAACCGGAGTTCACAAATTCCTTTGAATTATCTTATCTGAAGGATATTGCGCATAAGCATAACCTGCTGGTGTCTTTATACTATCGTAATACCAACAATGCCATCACTGATTTTTATGTAGATACTACCCTGAACCTGAATGGGCAGGATCAGCATGTATTGCTCTCCTATCCTATCAATGCCAGTACCCGGAATTCATATGGGGCGGAGTTTACGGTGAGAAGCCAGCTGACAAAAATATGGGACCTTACCACCAATGTGAACATTGCCCAAACGAAGATTGACGCTACCAGCAATGGTAATAATCTTTCCAACCAGGGCTTCATCTGGTTTGGTAAGCTGAACAGCAACACCAAATTGCCGTGGAACCTGTCGCTCCAGGTAAGCGCCGAATATGAATCCAAACAGATCATGCCACAGGGTGAAAGAGAGCCTAACTGGTCGGCCGATGCCGCCATTAAAAAGGATCTGCTGAAGAACAAGGCGCTGTCTATTTCGCTTGGTATTAATGACATCTTCAATACAGACCGCAATCTTGCCTATACCAGTACCAGTTTTTCCGAGCAGGAAAATTACCGCAAACGCGCTACCCGTGAGTTAAGGCTCAATGCTACCTGGCGTTTTGGAAAAATGGACACTCATCTCTTTAAAAGAAAGAATAACAAGCCTAAGGAAAACGATAATGCAGAAATGGGCGGAGGTGATAATTTTTAATTCGTATTTTGTTGTTTGTAAACAACACTTATGGATTCTATTTATCACACTATTACCCTTCGGTTCCTTGCGGAGCCATCGGATGTAAATTTCGGAGGGAAGGTACACGGCGGCTCTGTTATGAAGTGGATCGACCAGGCAGGCTATACCTGCGCCGCCAACTGGAGCGGGCAATATGCCGTAACGGTATATGTGGGTGGTATCCGTTTTTTCAAACCCATTTCCATCGGCGACCTGGTAGAAATACATGCAACTATCATTTATACGGGTAATACCAGCATGCATATCTCTATTGATGTATTTGCAGGAAACCCGCGTCAGCAGCAGAAAACAAAAACCACCCACTGCGTAATGGTTTTTGCAGCAGTGGATGATCATGGCAAAACGGTGCCTGTTCCCAAATGGACTCCGCAAACCGCCAGTGAAATAAGCATGGAAGGCTACGCCAAAAAGCTTATGGATCTCCGCAAGGATATTGACGAGGAGATGCGGCCGTATATGTAGCTTTGTATCGCCTCCGGCGATACGCGGGTTTTGTCTGACTCAGGATTAAACTGATTTTACTGATTACCTGGATTTTATTTTTTAGATTTTATTGATTTTAAATAGGAAGGGAGATAAAAGCAAATATTCGCTTTTATCTCCCTTAATCATTTACAAATCTGAAAACAAAATCCAGGTAATCAGTAAAATCAGTTTAATCCTGAGTCAGACAAAACCCGCGTTAGCTGGCGAATTGCATGTCGCTTAGTGTGCGGTATAAGCCGCCATCCAGCCCTATCAGTTCGTTGTGGGTGCCTTCTTCTACGATACGGCCTTTGTCGAGCACAATTATTTTATCAGCCTGGCGCACGGTGGCCAGGCGGTGCGCGATCACGATGGAGGTTCGTCCTTCCATGAGCTTATCCAGGGCGTCCTGTACCAGTTTTTCGGATTCTGAATCCAGCGCTGAAGTGGCTTCATCGAGGATGAGGATACGCGGGTTTTTCAAAACGGCCCTGGCAATGGCGATGCGTTGCCGTTGCCCGCCGGAGAGCTGGATGCCCCGCTCTCCCACCACGGTTTGCAGGCCTAACGGGAACCGCTGTATGAATTCCCAGGCATTGGCTTTTTTCGCGGCTTCCTCCATTTCTTCCCGGGTGGCGCCGGGCTTTCCATAGGCAATATTTTCCGCGATGGTGCCGCCAAAAAGGAATACATCCTGGGGTACTACTGCCATTTGTGAGCGAAGCTCCGACAATGGAAAGGCGGTGCTTTCTTTGCCGTCGAACAGGATGCTGCCGCTTACAGGATCGTACAGGCGTAACAGTAAGGAAACGATGGTACTTTTCCCTGCACCGCTGGGACCTACCAACGCTACTTTCTGATCGGCATACACATCAAAGGAAACATCGTTCATGATGGTAAGATCAGGACGGGAAGGGTAATGAAAAGAAATATTACGGAAGCTGATCTGCCCGTCCAGCTGGTTTTCCGGGGCGATAGCCGTTACCGGGCTGATCTCTTCCGCAGGTTCATCCAGTATTTCCAGCAGGTGCTCGGTAGCGCCTATGCTCTTCTGCAGGTTGGTATATACTTCTGCGAGACCGGCAATAGATCCTCCGATGAACAGCGAGTATAATACAAACGATAAAAGATCTGCAGTGGGCATCCCGATAGACACGCCTCTCCAGATAACCGCTACCAGGGCGCCAAAGATGCCCATAATGATAAAGGAGGAAAAGGCGCCGCGGAATTTCCCGCTTTTCATGCCCAGCCTGGCTGCCTCATTGGTACGCTGGCGGTAACGCGCTATTTCAAAAAATTCATTGGCAAAAGCTTTTACATTCAATACGCCCTGCAGGGTTTCTTCCACCACTGTGTTGGAAGCAGCTACCTGCTCCTGTACCTGTTTCGAAAAGCGGCGGATAAACTTGCCGAAAACCACGGCCACCACCATCATGAGCGGCAAAATAGCCAGCATAAAGAGGGTCAGGTGCGGGGAAGTGACCAGCAAAATTACCACGCCTCCTATGATAATGATCATCTGCCGGATAAATTCGGCCAGGGTGGTGGTAAATGTTTCCTGCAGCAGGGATATATCTGATGAGATACGGCTGCTGAGCTCTCCTACCCTTCTTTCCAGGAAAAACTTCATGGGCAGCCGGATCAGGTGGCTGTAAATGGTTTGCCGGAGTGTTGCCAGTGTTTTCTCTGTTACGTTAACAAATAGCACAATGCGAAAGAATGAGAAGATAGCCTGCGCCACCAGTACGGCTACGAGAAGCACGCCGGCTTTGTTCATACCATTGAAAAGGAAATCATTGCTTTTCGGGTCTACCAGGTTACCCAGTAGTTTAGGAAAGGCAAGCCCCGCTAAACTTGAAACCAGGAGAAAAAAGAGACCCAGTGAAAACTGAGGCCAGTAGGGTTTTACATAACGGAACAGGCGAAATGTTTTTTTTAATGCGGCCACCTTTATTGGTTGCTTTGGGGCCGGGGTTGAGGTGTCGTTTTGCATTCGGATATTATCTTTATTAATAGAG
This sequence comes from Chitinophaga sp. OAE865, assembly GCF_040546735.1. Taxonomy (NCBI): domain Bacteria; kingdom Pseudomonadati; phylum Bacteroidota; class Chitinophagia; order Chitinophagales; family Chitinophagaceae; genus Chitinophaga; species Chitinophaga sp. OAE865. Next base: position 4,629,914 of record NZ_JBEPOF010000001.1, read on the forward strand.
GTAGACGAAAGGTATCCAAATATATTGCAAAAGCGGGATAAAAATTATAATGCCTCCGGAGTTGTTTTCCGATGGATGAAAAACAATACGGAGGCATTATGTTGCAGCTAAGGTCTGTTTTTGGATGAGTCCTGGGTGCCTGTCCCAAAGCGGGATGAATCTTCACCCGGGTTAATGGCGCCCGGAGGCATCTGTGCAGCGGGTACGGTATCCTGCTGAATCATACCAGCCGTATCCGTTGTATTTACTGTTGAGTCGGTTCCGGATTTGTTACCGTTACCGCATGCTGCGAGCATCAATACCGATGCTCCTGCAAGCATGAGCATGTGTGTTACTTTCATATACCGAATGTTTAAGGGTGAGGTAATACGTTTCTCAGTTGATAGGGCGCCTTCCTTAAACAGGTTACTGCTTATAACTTTGTTGAATCCGGTTTGGTTTTGGTAGTATCCACAGGTACAACACTGGTACTATCTACCGAAGGCATAGATACAGCAGCGGAATCGGCTTCCCGGCTGGCTTCTCTGGAACTGTTGCAGGCAAAAAGAAACATACTCAGGATGCCGGCCAAACAAAGTACAACGCATGATTTATAAATGAATGGTACCATTGGTAAATAGTTTTATAGTGATAGATTACATTCGTAACGGGCATTAAAGCAAACAGTTCAATATCCCTTACTTTTTTATTTAAGGAAGAATTGTGCCAACGCTTACATTTGTAGCATATATATTTTCAGAGAATGAAACATGTATTACAGATCATAGAAGAAGACCAGATACTGAAAGTGCTGATAGCATTGCTGATGGGGGTATTGCTGGGCCTTGAAAGAGAATATAAGCGAAAGGCTGCCGGTATGCGTACCATGACCCTGATATGTATGAGCAGCACTGTATTTACTATTCTTTCCGCGGAGCTGGGATACCCCAATTCTGCGGATCGCGTAGCCTCCAATATCCTCACAGGCGTAGGTTTTATTGGGGCGGGCGTTATTTTCAAGGGCGACTATTCCATTGACGGGATCACTACTGCAGCCTCTATCTGGATTGCAGCGGCTATAGGTATGGCTATCGGTATGAGCCAGTACTGGCTGGCGGCTGCCGCCCTTGTGGGCGCGCTCCTGGTGCTTATTTTACTGGAGTTTGTTGAACGAAGGATTGCCATGGTAAATGATAAACGGCTTTACACAATTTATTTTTATGAAGAAAAATTTCCACATATAGATGTTGAAAATATCCTACAGGAGTTTCAGCTGAAGTATAAGAAAATGATGGTGGTGAGAAAAGAAAACATCATAGAAGTAAATTACACGGTGCGGGGCGCTCACCACAAAATGGAACAGCTGGATAATTTTTTACTTACCAGTACCGGTATCATCCAATATGAGGTGCAGGCCAATCCAACTTAAAATATCAATATGTCATATGCAGATCTGCCTTTACACTACGGCCAGGTTCCACCCTGGCTGGCAAAGCGAATGAGCCTGTTGGGCGGCGCTATTGTAGAGGCTATTGTGACCGATTACGGTAAAGGAGAAGTGATTAAAAGGCTCAGCGATCCCTGCTGGTTCCAGGCGCTGGGCTGCGTGTTGGGCATGGACTGGCACTCATCAGGTATTACCACCAGTGTGATGGGCGCCCTGAAAAAAGCCATCAATCCCCGTTCTGCCGAACTGGGTATTTATATCTGCGGTGGTAAAGGGCGGTATAGCAAACAAACGCCGGCGGAACTAACCGCCATTGCATATAAGACCGGTTTACCCGGCGATCAGCTGGTATACAGCAGCAAGCTCACCGCTAAAGTAGATAACACGGCTGTACAGGATGGTTTCCAGCTTTACCTGCACTCTTTTATCTTATCTGATGAAGGAGAATGGGCGGTGGTACAGCAGGGAATGAATGATGCCAGCAGCATGGCCAGGCGTTACCATTGGCATTCTTCAGCGTTTCAGTCATACACAGAGGCGCCTCATACTTTTATCTACGGCCGTAACCAGGGTCGTATTCTTAATCTTACTGATCTGCAGGCAGGCAGCACCAAAACAGGTATCCTTCAGCTTACAAAGGAAAAACCCGCGCACCTGCTGCCGGAAATCCGTAACCTGGTGATGCCCTCCCATCACGATGTGAGAGCGGAAAATGTAAACCTGAAAAGGCTGGGCAGTGTGCTGGCACTGGCGCATGATACCAATCCCGCCGATTTTGAAGCCCTGCTGATGCTGGAAGGTGTAGGCCCCAGAACGCTTCAATCGCTTACCCTGGTGAGCGAAGTGATTCATGGCACCCCTTCCCGCTTTGAGGATCCCGCGCGGTTTTCGTTTGCCCATGGAGGTAAGGATGGTCACCCGTTCCCGGTGCCCACCAGGATCTATGATGAAACCATTCATACGCTGAAGGAGGCGCTGCATAAAGCGAAGATCGGTGAGTCTGATAAGAAAGACGCCATCAGGAAGCTGTCTGCCCTCTCACAGCAGATTGAAAAAGACTTTGAGCCCAATACCAACTTTGACAAGGTAATAGCCCAGGAGCGCCGCGATTCATGGCAGTATGGCGGCAGAACCGTTTTCGGGAAAGCTGTAAAGCCGGCGGATCCAAAAAGCGGCGACCAGCTATCCCTTTTTTAAGCAGCAATAAACAACGGCATTCATGATCAACTACAATGAACTAACTGTTCCGCAGGCCACCATTATACAAAAGGAATTAAAAGATACCGTAAAGATAACACCGTACAATGGTCCGCTTAATTATGTGGCCGGCGCCGATATTTCTTTCAATAAATTCAGTACCACCGTATATGCGGGTATAGTAATGATGGAGTTCCCTTCCATGAAGCCGGTGGGTTACAGCCTCGTAAAAAAAGAAGTGCTGTTCCCTTATGTTCCGGGTTTCCTGGCATTCCGGGAAGTGCCTGCATTGCTGGATGCCTGGGCGCAGCTACCGCTGAAGCCGGATATCCTGGTGGTAGACGGACATGGCATTGCGCACCCCCGCCGCATGGGCATTGCCAGTCATTTTGGAGTACTGGCACAGCAACCATCTATAGGCAGCGCCAAGAAAAAACTATTCGGGATGTATGAAGAACCGGGTATGGAAAAAGGCAGCTATACACCGCTTACAGACAAGCAGGGGCAGCAACTTGGTAATGTACTGCGGAGCAAAAGCAATGTAAAACCTGTTTTCGTGTCACCCGGACATCTTATAGACGTTCCCGGCAGTACAGAGATCCTGATGCAATGCATAAAAGGCTATCGCCTGCCCGAGCCTACCCGGCTGGCGCACAACGCGGTGAACCAATTCCGCACGGGGATAGTGCCGGAAGGCTGGACCAGCCTCTAAAACCTGATCCAGGCAATATTTGCTTTTTTCTCTAACCCTTTCCGCGAGATCAATACAGTAGCGTATACGCGGGTTTGCGCATTATAATCTGCCGCGCCCATCATACAGGCATATCCCTTTGTAACTTCCGGCATACCAAAAAGGAACAGCCGTTCCATTTTACCATTATAAAAACGGTAGCAAACGAAGTTGGCGTCTGTCGCGAATTTCAAGGGCTTGCGCACTTTATCCTGTCCCCCGGTATCAAGGTATTGCAGGTAGTCGTTGAAAAGCACAAAGGATACGCCCGGCACGGGAATATAGTCATACGACAACCATGTGTTGGTATTCAGTGCCGCAATTTTATTCCGGAACACCCACTCGCTTTTACTGCGTCGCTGCAGCTGGAAAGGCTCGCATACCCCGGTGATCACCTGGTACTTGGAAACGGCCAGGGTAGCGTTCTCCCGGCCGGAGGTATCCAGCAGGGTGATGCCTACATCGCCAAGATTGGTATGCAGTTTATTGAGCTGCGAGTTGCCCTGTTTGAAAAAGGAAAAGCTTTCCATCAGCAGGGTGCTGCTGCCGTCTTCGTTCAGGTATAACCGTTGTGGTGTGCCTTTGTAGTCTTCTTTGTAGCCCAGGTTCTGCTGTACATTGCGCGACAATTCGGGAAACGATAGCTGTACATGTTTTCTCAGTTTACCGGTATACGCCTGGAAAGTATTCATCATCATACCCGTATATCCTTCTTTTTGTTTTGAAGATACATACAGCAACATCCTTACCTGTGAACCGGCCACCTGGATATTTCCACCTACATTTCCAAAGCCAGCGGTGTAATCCAGCACTTCATGGGCAAAGGCAGCCGAGTCCGGCGAAAGCATAGAGAACAACACTTTTGCGCCCGCATCTCCTTCTTTCCGTTTGTCATTAAATCCTACTGTGCCCAGGTACACTTTCTCTTTTCCCTTCACCGCCATATTGATATAACTGAAATAGCTATACGAAGAATCGCTCAGGTAAAACCAGCCGCTGTTAATAAGCTCATGGGCAGGTGAAAAATGCAGTACCCGGATGCGCTCACGAATGCTGTCTGTTTTCCGGAGAGGCGCGCCGGAAAACAGGGCCACCGCGTAGTAATCGCTGCCGGCATCTTTTTCCACGTACATATCATGCGTAGCGAGGTTATTGTCTATAAACACGCTGCGGTGTTGTACACTGGGCAGCTCTCCCAGTTTATCTTCCCGTAGCAGCCTGCCCGTTTCCGCATCCAGCACCAGGCGGTACATGACAGGGTTATACTTAACCAGCTGTTGTAAAAAAATCACCGGCTGTCCGTTTATCTCAAAGATGCCATCAATTTCGGTCGATTCCAGGTCCGCCGCATTCCATAGCTGCGTATGCACCGTATCTGTTACTTTCAGGGCGCGCGCGGTATCATAGATATTGACCAGCAGCCCGTCCTTTTTGGAGAAATGCAGGTATACGGTATTGCCGTTCTTTAACTGCATCAGTTTATCCCATCCGTCTCCGGGTTCATCGAAATCGGGTCCCAGTGTAACCACGGGTACCTGGGCTACCGCTAAAGTGCTGATCAGTAAAACGCCAAAAAGAACGGGCCATCTCAGATATTTCATCTTACTACTAATTATTAATTTCAAATATATGAAATTAATGTAATTATATAAGATGATTTAATTAACCAGGAGCGTATAAAGAGCTTTATCAAAAGTAACCGGTGGAAACCGCATGGGATTACTTTTGATAAAGCCTGCGCTGTTTACAGGGGATCAGTGCCCTTCATGTTCACCGCTGTTTTTGAGTTTGGCCAGCAGGTCGTATGCGCCCGTTATCACTATTTCCTCTTCAGGCGGAGCTTTGGGAAATATTACTTCCGTGTATCCCTGTTCGCTGTTCCCTTTCTGCACTTCCAGCATATTGAAATGAAAGGTGCTGTCCGTGCCTGTTTTTTTCACAAAAACGTAGGCCTTGTTTTCAAAGTTCACCACGGCGGCATCAGGCAATGCTTTTACGGCGGCGGCGCCGGTTTCAATCATGGCCTGCAGGTAGGTACCGGGAAGCAGCTGGGTATCTTCTTCCTCCAGGTGGCAATGTACCCTTACCGTGCGTTCCTGGCTTATTTCCCGGCCAATCAGGTGAACAGTGGCGGTGCGTGGCTTTGCTTCGTTGGCCAGCGTAAAACGTACCAGCTGCCCGATCTTTAAGCGGGGCACGTCTTTTTCAAACACCGTTAACTCCGCATGTAGATGCTCGGTATTCACGATACGGAAAAGAATATCCGTTGGCGTTACAAACTGGCCCAGGTTCACATTCACCTGGGTTACATAACCGCTGATAGGCGCGTATACATTGATGCTGCGCTGAATATTCCCTTTTTGCAAAGTTGTTGTGCTGATGTTCAGCATAGACAGTTTTTGTTTCAGCCCGTTCTCTTTGGCCTGTAATGTTTGCCAGGCGGCTTTTGCCTGCTGCAATGTTTTCAGGGCATTTACATTTTCTTTGGCCAGCTCCTGCTGGCGGTTATATTCCGTTGTGGCATATTCCAGCTGGCTGCTTACTTCCAGGTAATCCTGCTGTAACTGGATATAGTCGAGGTTTTCCAATACGGCAATTACCTGTCCTTTTTTTACCGGCATGCCCTGTAATAAACTGGTTTGTTTTATAAAACCGCCCATAGGCACCGAAATGCTCACCTGCTGCTGCGGCGGCACATCCAGCAGGCCGTTTACTTTAACGGCACCGCTGATCTGGCGGTTTTCAGGTTTACCATAAGTGATGCCCGCAGTTTTAAACTGTGCAGCTGTAAGCTCCACCACGCCTGCTTCCTCTTCATGATCATGTGTATCCGTATTGGCTGTTTCCTGTTTTGCACCGCAGGAAACAAGCATAAAGGCGGTGATAACGGTAAAGGCTATATGTTTTCTGAATAATTGCATAAATATTTTTTTTAGATTGATGACCGGCAGAAACTTACTGCCGGCCCGCCAGGTAGGCCATATATAATTCCGCCTGCTTTACTTCGTTACGGGCCAGCAGGTATCCCTGCCTGGCAGTAAGCCCGTGCTCCAGGTTAAGAAAATATTCGGCATAACCGATATCCCCGCTCCTGTACGACTTCTCAGATTGTTTCAGCAACAGCTCCGTATTGGGCAGTGATGTGCGTTGGTAAAACTCCAGGCTGTTCCTGTTCTTGATAAACTGCTGCACTGCCTGTTCGTACTGGGATTGCAGCTGTATCATATTATTATCGAACTGTAAACCGGCGGCCAGCCGCTGCTTTTCTTCCGCCCTTACTTTTGCTTTCAGTGGCCCCATCCAGATAGGCAATGCCAGTCCTACCTGGAACCCCTGGAAACGGTTACTGTTAGTGGCCAGCGGTGCCCCGGAAGCGTTCAGCGGTGTGCCTGTGAATGATTGGTTAAAATAGCCTACGGTGATATCCGGCAGTATAGCTGCTTTGTATAATTGCTTCTGCTTCTCCGCAATGGTTACCTGTTGTTTCAGGTATTGCAGCTGTGGGTTGGCGGCTATGGCAGCATCATCATCCATCACCGGCATTGTGGCATCCGGTATAGCCGTTTCCGTTATACTCACCGGCGTATTGATGCCCAGTAGCGCCTGTAACCTGGCGGTATAAATATGGAGGTCTGCATCGTTCTGCCGCAGGGAGTTCTTTACTTCATTCAAACGTCCTTCTGCGGCGATCTTTTCCAGCACCCGGCTTTCGCCGGTACGGTATCGAAGGTCTGCACTGCGCACAAAGCCGGTGAAGATGCTGTCCTGCTCCATGAGCAGCGACTTTAGCTCCTGCAGGTACAGCAGTTGCACGTATACCTGTTTTACCTGGTACACCAGTTCATTTTGTGTTACTGCTTTGAGCCATACTGCTTTATCCGTTTGCGCATTGTTCAGTGCTTTCCTTGCGCCGAATACGGTAGGGAAAGGAATGCTTTGTGTGATACTGTAATTGTTATCATTGGCCACATAGCTGTTTGTTTGCCCGTATTGCAGGCTCACATCCGTTTTCGGAATCTCGCCGCTGCTGCGGGCCATTTTGCGGTAGTAATCGACAGACGCATCTGCCGCCTGCAGTCCTTTGTTTTGCTGTAATGCCAACTGCACGGCCTTTTCCATGGTCAGGGGCTGTGACTGCGCCATGGCCATAGCCGGTAAAAGCGTAACTATTAATATCCGGATCTTCATAATTTATGTTTTGAAAAGCCTTTCTCAAAATAGATGTACAAACAGGGTAATACCAGGAGGGTGAGCAACGTGGAGGTGATCAATCCGCCGATGACCACGGTGGCCAAGGGGCGCTGTACTTCCGCGCCGGCGCTGGTAGCCAGTGCCATGGGCAAAAAGCCAAGAGAGGCTACAAACGCCGTCATAAGTACCGGCCTTAATCGTGTAGCCGTTCCATTTAGCACCACGCTGTTGAGGTCCTCCATACCCGATTGTTTTAACCTGTTAAACTCACCGATCAGTACGATGCCATTTAACACTGCCACGCCAAACAAGGCAATAAATCCTACGCCGGCGGATATACTAAATGGCAACCCGCGCAGTAACAGCGCAAAAACGCCGCCTATGGCCGACATGGGGATAGCGGTAAATATGAGCAGTGATTGTTTTACGGAATGAAAAGTAAAATAGAGCAGGCCAAAGATCAGCAGCAGTGCAACGGGCACGGCTATGGCTAAACGCTGATTGGCTTCCTTCAGGTTTTCGAATTGCCCGCCATAGCGGATAAAGTAGCCTGAGGGCAGTTTCACTTCTTTGCCAATGGCGGCTTCAATATCTTCCACTACGCTGGCGATATCACGGCCACACACGTTGAAGCCAACAATGGTGCGCCTTTTGGCGTCTTCTCTTTGTACCTGGTTGGGACCGGTGGTCATTTTTACTTCGGCTACTTCCTGCAGGGGTACCTGGTTGCCCGACGGGGTGGTGATATACAGGTTTTGTACATCCGTGAGGTGCTGCCGGTTCTGCTTATCCAGCCGCAGCACCAGGTCGAACCGCTTCTCCCCTTCGTATACCAGGCCCGCGCTATGACCCGCAAAGGCGGTGTTGATGGTTTGATTAATGGTGGCGATATCCAGCCCGTAACGGGCTATCTTATCCCTGTTGGCCGTTACCACGATCTGCGGCAACCCGCCGGTTTGTTCTATGTACAGGTCTTTTGCGCCTGGCGTACGGTTTACAATGCCGCCAATTTTCCCGGCCAGCGATGCCAGTGTGGCAAGATCTTCTCCAAAGATCTTGATCCCTACATCCTGCCGCACACCTGAGATGAGCTCATTGAAACGGAGCTGGATGGGTTGCGAAAACCCGAAGCTCACCCCGGGGATGGCTTCGAGGGCTTCCTGCATTTTATTGGCCAGTTCCTCCCGGCTGCGGGCGCTGGTCCATTCTTTTTTGGGCTTCAGCAAAATGGTGAGGTCGCAGGCCTCCATGGGCATAGGATCGGTAGGTATTTCCGCAGCGCCTATTTTGCCAATCACTTCCTTCACTTCAGGGAACTGTTTCATCAGTATACCGGAGGCCAGGTTCACTTTGCTGATGGTTTCCGACAGGGAGCTGCCAGTGAGTAACCTTGTCTCCACGGCGAAATCCCCTTCTTCCAGGGTAGGTATAAATTCTCCCCCCATCTTTCCAAATAAAAATAAAGCGATCACAAAAAGCAGTATAGCCGTTGCCGTTACTAACGCCTTTGCGCGTAATGCGCCCCGGATAACGGGGTGGTATATACGTTGAAAGAAGCGCATGATGCGGTCGGCCACCGTCGTTTTATTATCCAGGTTCTTACTCAGCATCAGGGCGGATATCATCGGCACATAGGTGAGCGACAGGATAAAGGCGCCCAGGATGGCGAAGGATACCGTTTGTGCCATAGGTCGGAACATCTTACCCTCAATACCTGTAAGCGCCAGGATGGGCAGGTATACGATGAGGATAATGATCTCGCCGAAAGCTGCGGTGCTGCGTATTTTACTGGCGGCGTCAAAAACTTCTGTATCCATTTCCGGCTGCGACAGGCGCAGTGGCTGCCCGGTTTTATTCCGGCCTGCCAGGTGATGCAGGGTGGCTTCTACTATTATCACCGCCCCATCTACAATCAGCCCGAAATCAATAGCGCCCAGGCTCATCAGGTTGCCCGATACGCCAAACAGGTACATCATGGAAATGGCGAACAACATCGACAGTGGGATTACAGAGGCTACAATCAGCCCGGCGCGCAGATTGCCAAGGAACAGCACCAGTACGAAAATGACAATGAGCGCGCCCTCTATCAAATTTTTCTGCACAGTGCCTACTGCCCTGCCAACAAATTCACTGCGGTCCAGGAAGGGCTCTACCACCACGCCTGCCGGCAATGTTTTTTGTATCTCAGTAATCCTTGCTTTTACGGCTTTCACCACTTCGCTGGAATTCTTTCCTTTCAGCATCATTACAATGCCGCCTACGGCTTCCCCGCTGGCATTGCGGGTCAGCGCGCCGTAGCGTACGGCATTGCCCAGCTGCACGGTGGCAATGTCTCTTATCAGCACAGGTATCCCCTCCGGCGTGCTCTTCACCACTATCTTTTCTATATCCCCCAGGCTGCCGATCAGGCCCTCGCTGCGGATGAAATAGGCGTTGGGCTTTTTATCGATATAAGCCCCGCCGGTGTTTTGATTGTTGCGCTCCATCGCATTGAACACGTCGGCTATACTGAGACGGTAGCTGCGGAGTTTATCGGGGTTCAGCGTTACCTGGTATTGTTTCAGCATGCCGCCAAAACTGTTTACTTCCGCTACGCCCGGAGTACCGAGCAGCTGTCGCCTTACATACCAGTCTTGTATAGTGCGCAGTTCCCGTGCATCAAATTTTTCCTCATACCCTTTCCGGGGATGCAATACATATTGATATATTTCCCCAAGGCCGGTGGAAACGGGCGACATTTCCGGTGCGCCGATACCTTCAGGGATATTGGCCCTGGCTTCTCCCAGCTTTTCATTCACCTGTTGCCTGGCCCAGTAAATGTCTACATCATCATGAAATACAATTGTAACCACCGACAACCCAAACCTTGAAATGGAGCGGATCTCCGCCATTTCCGGTATCACGGCCATGGTTTGTTCAATAGGAAAGGTAATAAGCCTTTCCACTTCCTGTGCGGCCAGCGAGGGCGATTGCGTGATCACCTGCACCTGGTTGTTGGTGATGTCAGGCACTGCATCTACCGGCAGCCTTAATAGGGCGAAAACACCAAATGCCGCCAGGGCAAACGTAAATATCCCTATCATTAATTTGTTCCTCACAGAGAAACGAATGATCTTATCCAGCATGATTGATTCAATAAGTAATAAAATGAAGTACCATAGCCATACCTGCACCGGTAAAAGGCGCGGATATGCTCATAGCAAAAACATCTGTAAAACGTAATTAAACCAGCTGTGGGGGCTGCCAGATGGTATCTGGTAAAGAAGGAAGCGGGTTAACGGGCAATGCCGGGTAACTAACCATAACCTGTTGCGTGATAAAATGAACCGTTACAGCTGCACCGGGTGTAGCCTGTATATTGCAGCAGCTGCATACGCAGAGCGGGGAGCAATAATCCGGTTGCGTTTCATGGTCGTGCGAAGTGGAAAGCTGTGCAGCCACAGGGTTGCTTACCGCCTGGTAATCGTTGCAGGGAATGCACGATAACAGTACAATATAACAGCTTAATATGTAAAGCAGCCACTTCATCTCTGCAAATGTAAAACTTAAACACAAAATGCCGCCCGAAAAAACTGCATCGCAGTTGCGGCTGAGATGATTTTTGTACTTAAATTAGCCGCATGAATTGCCTGATAGTAGACGATAACAAGCTGGCGCGCACCGCCATGAAGCAGCTGGCCAGTCATGTAGAACAGCTGCATGTAGCGGGTGAATGCAGCAGCGCCATGGAAGCATATAATTTTTTACAGAAAGAAAAGATAGATCTGCTGTTGCTGGACATTGAAATGCCGGGTATGAGCGGCCTGGAACTTACCCGTAACCTGGGAAAGAAGCGCCCGGTGATCATCTTCACAACAGTAAAAAAAGATTACGCGGTAGAGGCATTTGAATTGAATGTGGCAGATTACCTGATTAAACCGGTGCAGCCTGCCCGTTTTATCCAGGCTATTGAAAAGGCGCGTGAAATCACCGACAGCAATCTCCGTGAGCTTCAGGTATCCGATACCGAGTTTGTGTTTATACGCGACAATGGTGTCCTGAAAAGAATAAAAACAGAAGACATCCTTTTCCTGGAGGCGATGGGCGACTATGTAAAATTAAACACTCCCCAGAAATTCCACGCCATCCATACCACCCTTAAAGCGCTGGAAGAAAAGCTGCCCGCAGGTAAATTTATGCGGGTGCACCGGTCCTACATTGTGGCGCTCGACAAAATTGAATCCATTGAAGACGGCACCATTATTATCAATAAGAACGCTATCCCCGTAGCAGATGCCTACCGGTCTGCCCTTAACAATAAACTGAATCTCCTGTAACTCAACGACACTTTCCCCTTTTTGAACGACAGCTCCTGCCTGTTGGGCCATTAGTATTGTCCTTCTTTTTTCCCTGGATGTACCTTTAGGTTGTCAAAACAATTGATCACTAAATAAAATATACAGCCATGAAAAAGTTTGGTATTGTAATCGCTGCAGCTATGTTGTTTATGAGTGCATCATCTTTTGCACAGACCACTGCGCCTAAAAAAGAAACAAAGAAGGAAGTTGCTGCCAAGGCGCCTGCACACAAAAAACACGCGAAGCATCATCATACAGCAAAACCTGCTGCTGCTCCGGCTGCACCAAAGGCAAAATAACGGGATTCCTTTGCTACACATAATTGGCCTCAGCGGATAATTGCGCTGAGGCTAATTATCTGAAGGAAGGAACAATAAAATTGCTACTTTTATTGAACCGGCTTTCCTATATCAGCGTTTATATGTACTAAACTGTCATGCAGCCTAAAAGAATCAAATATTACCTCCTTGGCCTGTTCATTACCGGAATGATATTATTTGTTGTGCTGCAGTTCAATTCCGCTAACAATATCCACAAGCTTATTAAAGGCAATGAGCAGCTGCTGCAGGAACTGAATGTGAAGAATGAGCTCCAGAAGCTGCAAACGAATATGGCCAAAACCGACAGTAAAGTGCGTGGTGCGGTCATTTCCCAGGATACCCTTCATATTACCGGCATTGAAGCCGAAATAGCTATCATAAAGGCCGATCTCAAAGAGATCAATAAGATCATCAAGAACGACAGTACAGAGAAGCTCCTCACCCAGCTGAACTACCTGGTGGATGAAAAGAACAACTTCAACCTGATGGTGCTGGATACCTTTTACAGCCAAGGTAAATGGGCCGCAGAAAAGCTCATTAACAACCAGAAGGGGAAGCGGCTGGGAGAAGCTATTACCGGCATTTTACGGCAGCTGGATACCACCCGGCAATCGGAGGTGAACCGTACCACCCACCTGATAGACAGCAGCGGCCAGAAAGCCCAGCGATGGGGCACTGTCCTGGTTTTCTTCGCCTGCTTAACGAGCTTGCTGGCATTCCTGTATATTACCAGCAGGATCCACAAGCAGGAACAGCTCATAGAAGCGCTGGATGAATCGCGGCAGCAGGAAAAGAAACTGGCCGCAATAAAGGAACAGTTCCTGGCCAATATGAGCCATGAAATACGCACCCCGATGAACGCCGTGATCGGGTTTACCAATTTGCTTAAAGTACAGCCACTGAACGATAAATCCAAAGAGTACGTAGCCGCCATAGAGAATGCGGGGCAAAGTTTGCTGGAAATCATCAACGACATCCTGGATATCTCCAAAATAGAATCCGGTATGATGCGCATAGAAGCTACCTCCTTCAGTTTGCGCAGTGTATTGCATGCCGTCAATACCATGTTCCGGCCAAAGGCTGAAGAAAAGCAGCTGCAGCTGTCTGTTACCATCGGGGACGATGTACCAGATATTTTATATGGGGATGTTGTGCGGCTGACGCAGGTGCTGGTAAACCTTACCAGCAATGCCGTTAAATTTACCGGGGAAGGAGCTGTGCGCATACACGTAACAAAAACATGGGCGGAAGATAATGCAGTGCGTGTATTGTTCACCGTTAGTGATACCGGCATAGGCATTGATCCCTCCAAGCAACAAAGCATCTTTGACCGCTTTAACCAGGCGGAAGCCGCTACCACCCGCAAATACGGCGGCACCGGTTTGGGGCTTGCCATCGTAAAACAGCTGATAGAGCTGCAGAACGGCTTTATTTCCGTGGAAAGCAAACCAGGTGAAGGCGCTACCTTCAAAGTGGAATTGCCATATACACTGGGCGAGCCACTGCTTGAAGAAGGGACTAACTATCTTACAGAAAATGACCAGCTGCCATTACACCCGGATGTACGGCTGCTGGTGGCAGAAGATAACAGGATGAACCAGATCCTGCTCCGTCATTTACTGGGGAGCTGGCATCTGCAATACAAAATGGTGAACAATGGCAAAGAGGTATTACAGGCATTGGAGCGGCAGCACTTCGACCTGGTGCTCATGGATATACAAATGCCTGAGATGGACGGCTATACGGCCGTACAGGCCATCAGGAATGAGCTTCATTCCACTATCCCGGTAATAGCCATGACGGCCCATGCCATGACCGGCGAACGTGAGAAATGCCTGCAAATGGGCATGAATGAGTATATTTCCAAGCCTATTATTGACGACGACCTGTACAGGATGATCCAACTGTACATTGGTAAGCTGCCGCCCCGGGAATTGCCGGCTGTTCACCAGCTGCCGGGTGAAAACGGTGTTCATCAGCTGATCAACCTGGACTATCTTCACGACCTTTCCAAGGGCAATACCCAATTCGAAAAAACGATGCTGGAGCAATTTATTGCACAGCTGCCGGAGGAATTATCATTGCTGAAGCAGGCTGTGGTGGAGGAAAACATAGCGGCCATACGCGCTACCGCACATAATCTCAAAACTACGGTGTCTTTTATTGGTTTACAGGACCACCTCTACCCTGTGCTGGAGCCCCTGGAAAAACTGCAGGAAAACAGCTACCATTCCGGTACGGTGGCAAGCCAGTTTAATACGCTGAAACAGCTGTGCATACAGGCTGTACAGGAAGCCATCCATATATTATTATAGTTCCCCGTTATACATTACCGTACATTTTTCCCTGTTCAACGACAGTAATACCCTGTTCACCGAAACATCCCGCCAACACCCTCTTTGCTGATGTATTTTTACTTCAGAAACTATAACAATACATTCTTTCATCTAATCATTTTAAAAAATACAACATCATGAAAAAAAGCCTGATCGCCGCTGTAGTAGTAATGAGCATTTCTGCTGCATCTTTTGCACAAGCACCAGCTGCTAAACCAGCAAAGAAAGCCGCTAAAACTGAAGCTAAAGCGGAAGCAAAACCTGCTGCTGACACTACTAAGAAAGCTGCTAAACACGAACATGCAAAGAAAGCTGCTCCTGCTGCTAAAAAAGCATAATTCAACACCATACAGCGTTTGAGTTAAAAAGTCCCGTTGGCTTTCGGCTAACGGGATTTTTTTTTGCGGAGTTTGTCTGACTCAGGATTATGATGATTAGAATGATTAGTTTGATTTTATTTTTTGAATCTGGTAAATAGTCAGCTGACTATTTACCGATGTCTTGATAGCTATTAATCATTCATAATCCTGAGTCAGACAAAATCTGCATCGCCTAAGGCGATAAACCTCCGCTTATTTCTCAAACTAAAAATAAGATCAAGCTAATCATTATAATCCTGAGTCAGCCAAACTCCGCGCGCATAAAAAAAGCCCGCCGTAAGGCGGGCCTTGTACTTATTATCATGTACGGTTACTATTTCTGTAAGCCGTCCAGTTTCTTTTTCACTTCTTCTACTTTTGCAGTATTGTTTTTGATCGCATAGATCTTCTGCAGTGCATAGAGGCAGCTTTCGTAAGTTTGTTTGTCGCTTGCATCGAGGCTGCTGGCTTTAGCGGTGAAACCTTCATCAGCTTTCTCGAAGAAAGGCAATGCCTGACCCATCAGTCCTTCTACCTTGGTCTGTAATTCTTTGGCTTTAGGAGAAGTTTGCTGTTTGCTGTCCAGGCCATTGAGCTCTTTGTTGAAAACAACGGCACGGTTAAAGTACAGTGCGCCCAGCTGGAAATTGGCAGTTGCATCAGCAGGGTTCATTTCGATCGCTTTCTTGTACGCTGCTTCTGCTTTACCTATCAGTTCTTCGTAGTTTGCTGGTTTAGGAGCATCAGCGCCTTTCTCATCGCGGGGATTAGCCAGGTTATCTACGCGGATAGCGTAATCCAGTACAGCTGCCTCGTCGTTTGGATTGTCGGCGATCTTCTTTTCCAGCATACCCAGTAATTCGTTGGTTTTACCGGTTTTGCTGTAGAAGGCCATTTCCATATCGTTAAAGCGTTTATCCTTAGGGAATAATGCTTTAGCCTGTTCGATTGTTTTCAGCCAGTTAGCCTGATCTCCTTTTTCTTCGTACAGCTGACCCAGGATCACGTAGAGTGCAGGTTCGCCTTTGAACTGCAGGTCTGCTGCTTTTTTCAGGTAGGTGAAAGCATCGTCTTTTTTACCGGCCTGGTTGGCAGCGTAACCAACGTAAAAAGTGAGGGCAGTATCTGTAGGAATGGAGCCACCGAGGTTTTTACTGTTATAGAAGTCAGCTACTTCAAAGGCCTGTTTGAAGTTATACAGGGAGGAGTCCCATTTTTGTTCATTCAGGTTAGCATAACCGGCGTTGGCAATAGTAGCATAAACGTTGAACAGAGGCTGGTTCATTTCCAGTACAGCTTCTTTCATTTTAGGATCTATTTCCAATGCTTTTTTGAAGGCTGCAAAAGCTTCTGATGCGAGTGCCGCACTTTTCTGCTTGGTGCCCATAGCTTCCAGGATCTTACCATCTACCAGCCATGTTTTAGCGTCGTTTTTGGTCTTGTCGTTCTGTAATGCTGCGTCAATATCCGCTTTGGCTTTTTCCAGGTCTTGCTTCTTCAGGTTCTCATCCGCACTGCTAACTTTTGCCCGTTGTGCCATAACCGATACACCGGCCGTGCAAAAGAGAAGAGATACCAATAATTTTTTCATGCTTTTGTTTTTTTTAGTTGCTGATTACAATAAGAGTATGGTGCTCCAATAAATAATAATACAACCAGCAGCATAGTTACCACTAAAAACCGGCTGTATTTTTTATCAGAAACCGGTAACAGACCTGGTTACGGACCTGTTACCGGTTATAAAAAGATGATTTATTCCTCTGTTGCTTCAGTAGCTTCACCGTCGGTTCCTTCCGGTGTGTTGTCATTTTCACCTGCTTCAGGTGTTTCTTCGCCTGCTACAGCGGTTGTTCCGGCACCTTCCGTACCTTCTTCCGCAATGATGGCTTCTTCTTCCTGCTCATCGAGTCTTGCTACAGCTGCAATTTCATCGTTATTATCCAGGCGGATCAGGCGTACACCCTGTGTGGCGCGGCCGGCTTCGCGGATATCTGCAACGGCCATGCGGATGGTGATACCGGATTTGCAGGTGATCATCAGGTCATGTTTCTCCGTTACGTCAAGGATCGCAATGAGGTTACCGGTTTTCTCCGTGATGTTAATGGTTTTCACACCTTTACCGCCACGGTTGGTAATACGGTATTCCTCGATGTTGGTACGTTTACCGAATCCTTTTTCAGATACCACCAGGATGGTTTTCTGATCGTCTTCTTTATTAACACAAACCATACCAACCACTTCATCTTTGTCGCTGTCTACCTCAATTCCCCTTACACCAATGGCGCCGCGACCGGTGTCACGAACCGTTACTTCAGGGAACCTGATGGCGCGCCCGCTCTGGATGGCCATCATAATCTGGCTGTCGCCGGTAGTCAGTTTGGCTTCCAGCAGCTGGTCGCCTTCATTGATCGTGATAGCGTTTACACCGTTCTGACGGGGGCGGGAGAATTCTTCCACCATTGTCTTCTTGATGATACCCTTCTTGGTACAAAGTACAATATAATGGTTATTGATAAAATCTTTATCGTTGAGGTCTTTAATGTCGATGATAGCGCGGATCTTATCATCGGCCGGCAGCTGGATCATGTTCTGGATGGCACGTCCCTTACCGCTTTTTTCGCCGTCCGGAATTTCGTAGACCTTCAGCCAGTAGCAGCGGCCTTTTTCCGTGAAAAAGAGCATGGTATGGTGGGTAGAGGCTACGAACAGGTGCTCTATATAATCCTCATCACGGGTTTTACCGCCAATTGCGCCACGGCCACCGCGTTTCTGCTGGCGGTAGTCATAAGCGGAAGTACGCTTGATATATCCCAGGTGTGAAATGGTGATCACCACATCTTCTTCTGCGATAATATCTTCTATCCTCATTTCGCTGGCCAGGTACTGGATCTCGGTCTTGCGCTCGTCACCGAATTTCTTCTTCACTTCTTCCAGTTCTTCGCGGATGATCTTCATACGTAAAGATTCATCGGCCAATACATCTTTCAGGTAAGCGATCAGCTTCATGATATCGTCGTACTCGGCGCGGATCTTATCGCGCTCCATGCCGGTAAGGCGCTGTAAGCGCAGCTCCAGTATGGCTTTCGACTGGATCTCAGACAACCCGAATTCGGTCATCAGTCCTTCTTTTGCCACATCAGGCGTAGCTGCGGCACGGATCAGCGCGATCACCTGGTCCAGGTGATCCAGCGCGATCAGGTAACCGGCGAGGATATGTGCTTTCTCTTCTGCCTTACGCAGGTCGAAGCGGGTCCTTCTCACCACTACTTCATGACGGAAGTCGATGAATTCCGCGATCATATCTTTCAGGTTCAATATACGGGGGCGGCCTTTTACCAGGGCCACGTTATTGATACCGTAAGATGTTTGCAGCTCGGAGTATTTAAATAACTGGTTGATGATCACGTTGGAGATAGCTTCCCTTTTGAGATCAATTACCAGGCGCATACCTTCACGGTCGCTTTCGTCGCGTACATCGGAAATGCCTTCAATAATTTTATCGTTTACCAGCTGTGCAATTTTCTGGTGCAGTACCGCCTTGTTGATCTGGTAAGGCAGTTCATAGATCACCAGTTTTTCGCGGCCGTTCTTGGCAGTTTCTGAGGTGATCTTACCTCTTACCACTACCCTGCCCCTGCCGGTTTCAAAGCCTTGTTTAACGCCTTCAAAACCGTATATAATACCTCCTGTAGGGAAGTCGGGCGCCTTGATATGTTTGACCAGTTCATCAATGGTGATGTCCCTGTTTTCGATATACGCCACTGCACCGTCCACCACTTCGCTGAGGTTGTGGGGCATAATGTTGGTAGCCATACCAACGGCGATACCGGAAGCGCCATTCACCAGCAGGTTGGGAATGCGGGTAGGCAGTACCGTAGGTTCCTGCAGGGTGTCGTCGAAGTTGTTGGTAAAATCCACCGTTTCTTTCTCGATGTCTTCCAGCATGGCTTCTGCGATCTTCTGCAGGCGGATCTCAGTGTAACGCATGGCAGCCGGCATATCGCCATCTACCGAACCGAAGTTACCCTGACCATCCACCATGGGATAACGCATGCTCCAGGGCTGTGCCAGACGTACAATGGTGTCGTAAATGGAGGCATCACCATGCGGGTGATACTTACCCATTACCTCACCCACAATACGCGCTGATTTCTTGTAGGCCTTGTTACTGTGGTTACCGAGTTCATTCATCCCGAATAAAACACGGCGGTGCACAGGTTTCAGACCATCTCTCACATCGGGCAGGGCACGGCCCACGATCACGGACATAGAATAATCTATGTAGGCCGTTTTCATTTGCTCCTCGATATTTATCTGGACAATTCTCCCTTCCTGATGATTTTCCGTATGCTCTGTCATTTTGTGTGTTGATTTACAGTTTTTTCTGCGTAAAACAGATAAAGGCAAATATAGCCATTTCAGCCCTTATTCCGGCCTAAAAATCAAAGAATGTGAATAAAAAACGCCATAGGGAATAACGATTATATTGTGATATGGATATATGATTGATTTAAACAATGAATGACAACCATTTATATGCCTTTTGCGTTATAAATAAATAACCCGATTTTTGATTTATCTGCTATATGTTAAGACCCATTAATATATTAGAAAATAAATATTGGCAAAGTATTTGTTTCTAAACGGCTGATAATCAATAGTTCGAATCAACGGAAAACATATATATAATAAGAACAAATCCGAATTTGCCTGAAAATTCGAACATAAGTGTAAAAAGTGCTGTTATTCCCCTGATTCTTAATCACTTTTCTAAAGAAGACTATGAAGAACATACTGTTGTTTGGCGCCGGTAAATCGGCCACCAGTCTGATCGACTATCTGTTGGCAAATGCACCGAGGCAAAAATGGCATCTCACAGTGGCCGATCACGACCTTTCGCTCATTAAATCCAAAACAGGAAAATCATATTATGCTACACCCGCTGCACTGGATATCAAAGACGATGCAGCCAGACAACAACTGATCAGAGATACCGACCTGGTTATTTCTTTATTGCCTGCTACCCTTCATATCTTGGTGGCAAGGGATTGCCTGGCGGAAAAGAAACACCTGCTTACCGCTTCTTATATTGATGATGAAGTAAGACAACTGCAACCCGAAATTGAAAAAGCAGGTTTGCTGTTTATGTATGAAATGGGCCTTGATCCCGGTATAGATCATATGTCGGCCATGAAACTCATTCACTCTATTGAAAAGAAAGGCGGACAGATCTTCTCCTTTAAATCATATTGCGGTGGTCTTATCTCCCCGGACAGTAATGATAATCCCTGGCAGTACAAAGTGTCCTGGAATGCCCGGAACATCGTAATGGCAGGCATTTCCGGCGCTACCTACAAGGAAAAAGGAAAAGTAAAAGAACTTACCCACGAACAACTTTTTGATCATACAAAAACCATACAGGTACCCGGCCTCGGTAAACTGGCCTTCTACCCCAACCGCGATTCCCTGGGCTATATGCAGGCTTACAAGCTGGAAGACCTGGCCACCTTTATGCGAGCCACCCTTCGCTTCCCCGACTTTTGCGAGGGCTGGAATGCCCTGATAAAGCTGGGCCTGACAGATGATAGTCATAAAATTGCCACAGATAAACTAACGTATACGGAATGGGCATCACATGCCGTTAAAGATGGAACAGGCACCCCGGAAGAGAATATAGCCCAGCTCCTGGGCGTTAGCACCAAGTCCAAAGTGATCCGCCAGCTAAAATTCCTGGGATTATTAAGCACAGAAGTCATAAATTTAGGGGAACAAACCAACGCAGGCGTGCTCCAGTCCCTGGTAGAGAACAAACTTAAAATGGAACCTGCCGATAAGGACATGATCGTAATGATGCATGAAATTGAGTTTGAACGCCGCAGTATGGCCACCAGGATGCACAGTTACATGATTGTTCAGGGAGAAGACAGCATACACACAGCGATGGCGAAAACAGTAGGGCTCCCACTGGGCATTATGGCCAAAATGATCCTCCAGGACAAGATTACATTAACAGGACTGCAGATACCGGTAATGCCGGAAGTATATAACCCCGTTCTAAAAGAATTAGAAGAGTACGATATCAGATTTGAAGAAAGCTTTGAATAAGCAAAGTCATTTTTTTCCTATGATGGACTCTAATCGGGCACAAGGACTTGTGATACCTCCCCTGGAACGGGGAGGTTTTTATTTTACAGGATATTTAATAATTCCAGCACGCCCTCTGTTGCAGGCTTTTCAATCAGGTAAAGGTTATCGGCCTTACCTACTTCAGGGATCTTCCGGTCGATGATATACACCGGCACACCCGGCTTTACATATTGCAGCAGGCTGGCCGCAGGGTATACCTGCAAGGAAGTGCCTATTACTACAAATATATCCGCTTCCCATACTTCCCGCGCGGCCTTTTCAATCATTGGCACGGCTTCGCCAAACCAAACAATATGCGGGCGCAACTGCCCGCCGTCTTCCGCAAGGTCGCCCATCTTAATATCATCGCGGATCTCATAGATCAGCTCCTCGTTATTTACGCTGCGCATCTTAAAGATCTCTCCATGCAGGTGCAGCACCCGGGTAGATCCTCCCCTTTCATGAAGGTCATCAATATTTTGTGTGATGACCCGCACATCATATTTTTCTTCGAGCTTTGCCAGGCCCGTGTGAGCTGCATTGGGAAGCGCCGCTTTCACGTCCTGGCGGCGACCGTTGTAAAAGTCCTGCACCAGGGCAGGATTCTTTTGCCAGCCCTGCGGGGAAGCCACTTCATATACATCATAGCCTTCCCATAATCCATCTGTGTCTCTGAAGGTCCGGAGGCCGCTTTCAGCACTGATGCCGGCTCCGGTCAGCACCACCAGTCTTGGTTTCATGTAAATTCGTTTATTGGTTTACGTTAGTTGGGGCTTTGCGGGATTTCCATCTCCTTATTCCTCTTTTTATAAAAATAAAAATAAAAACGATACCAACTATCAACGGCCATGCACTGAAAATACCGAGCGTAAGCGATAAGAGCCGGTTCCAGCCGTCTTTGAACGACAACCACGACCGCTGCAGGAAGCCAGGTGACTGCGGATCCGAGTTGGCAAAGGTCTGGTAATACTCAAGACTGATGTTGCTGTAAGCCACATGATGATCCATGTACTGCAAACGCCCTTTTGCCGATTCTATTTCTTCACGAATGCTTTTCAGCTGGGCCTCCACTTCCAGTATTTCCTTTACATTCTTTGCCTGCTGCAGTATCTGTACGTACCGCTGCTCCACCGCCAGCCGCGCTTTCATACGGGCATCCAGATCTACATATTCTTCGGTAACGTCCGCGGAGGTAATACTTTTTTCATCTATCCCGGAAGCCCCGCTGGTAATACTTTCCACGCATTGCTCAAAGGCGGCTGCCGGTACTTTTATGGCTACTTCGTTCCGCCATTGCATGCTGGTATTTTCCTGTTTTTCACTGGCAATGTAGCCGCCGTACTTTTTAACTGTATCGGCTATACGTTTTTTGCAGGATTCGAAATCGGAGGTAGAGAAACGAAGCACGGCGTTTTTAATAATTTTCTGGGAGATGGGTAACGCAGTCCCCTGACCGGCATCGCTCCCGGAAGAAGCCAGCGCGCCTTCGGCAGCCACGGCCGCTATAGGCGGAGCTTCCTCCATTTTAAGTTCCTGTACTGCAGGCGCGCTGTTATTGCGGCAGGCGGGTAAAAGCATTGTAGCCGCGCACAGGGCAAATATGAGTGAATGTTTCATGAGCTGGAATTTCCCCTATGATGTACATCTCCGCGAAATTCCATAAACAGCGAAGGTCATCTTTCTTTGAAAGATGACCTTCGCTGTTTATCTCTTTAAAATACTTATTTTTTCATTCCTCCCATTTCCATGATCGCCTCAAACTCTTCCGGCTTTACATCACATACCGATAAGCGTCCCTGGCGGATCAGCGACAGGTTGGCCAGCCTTTTTTCGGCTTTCATCTGTACCAGTGTGACGGGCTTCTTAAACGGCTTTAATGGCTTAAGGTCTACTACTACCCAGTTAGGGTCCGGTGTAGTGGGATCCTGGTAGGCTTCTTTGGCCACGGTAGCCAGGCCTACTATTTCCATGCCTTCATTGCTGTGGTAGAACAATACCTGGTCGCCTTTTTTCATTCCCCTGAGATTGTTGCGGGCCTGGTAGTTACGCACGCCATCCCAGAAAGTGATCTTGTCTTTTACAAACTGGTCCCAGGAATATTTAAATGGCTCAGATTTCACCAACCAATAATTCATATTGCATTTAATTTTCGTGATCAGATAGTAAGATTACCAGCCACTGGCCAATACATCCGCAATGTGCATCACCTTGATATTGGTACCGTGTTTACGGATATAACCATCCAGGTGCATCAGGCAGGAAAGGTCGGTAGAGATCAGGTAATCGGCTCCGCTGTTAACGGCATTGTTTACTTTTTGTTCGCCCATTCCCATGGAAATGGGTTCGAACTTTACAGAGAACGTACCGCCAAAGCCACAGCACACTTCACAATCGTTCATTTCTTTCAGCTCCAGTCCTTTTACTTTCTCCAGCAGTTTACGGGGGCCTTCCTTGATATGGCATTCCCGCAGTGCGCCGCAGGCATCATGATAGGTGCCCACCCCGTTGAGGGTAGCTCCAAGGTCTGTTACATGCAATACGTCTGTGAGGAATTCGGTAAACTCGAAGAGGTTTTTCTTCAGCAGTTTTACATCATTATGTGCTGCAGAATTATCAAACAATTTGCCATAGTAATTCCGCACAAAACCGGTACAGGAACCACTGGGAGCAACAATGTAGTCGAACGTTTTAAAATCCTTTACAAATTTGGTGGCTACGGTGCGGCATTCGTCCTGGTACCCGGCATTGTAGGCTGGCTGACCACAACAGGTTTGCTCCGCGTTATACATTACATTACATCCAAGTTTCTCAAGCACCTTCACCATATTGAAGGCGGTTTCAGGAAACAGCTGATCTACAAAACACGGTATAAATAACTGTACGTTCATCTCTATAGCTTTTAGCGTTAGCCTTAGCTTTTAGCTAACTTTCTTTGCAATGCGATCATCTTCAGTGCAGTAATGGCAGCTTCTTCTCCTTTATGGCCGTGGGCACCGCCCAGCCTGTCCAGCGCCTGCTGCTCATTGTCTACCGTCAGAATTCCAAATATAACAGGAACGGGTAGCTGAAGGTTCAGTTGAAGGATACCTTCTGTTACGGCTTTACACACATAATCGAAATGTGGTGTTTCGCCCCGGATCACGCATCCAAAAGCAATAATAGCGCCAGGCTGTTTACCGGTGCCTTTGGTAGTTTCCCAGTATTGTTTACAGGCATATGGTAATTCGAATGCGCCTGGTACAATTATTTTTTCTGATTTGCTGACCTGGTACTGTGTGAGGGCTTTTTCGCAGCCGTTTACCAGTTCATTCACGATGGCGTCGTTCCATTCGGTATACACCATAACAACACTGGCATCCTCCAGGTTGAGAATGCCAGCGTCATTTAATAAGCTCTTATTGTGCTCGGACATATTATTCTTATAGCTTTGGGCTGCCGGCAGTTTACTGCCGGCTTTAAACCGGCAGCAAACTGCTAACAGCTAGTTCTTTACGTCTCCCAGTCTTGCCAGGTATTTGTCCATTTCACGACCTTCGTTAGTCGTAGGAAATTTCTCTTTGATCTCTTTGTAGATAGCTTTAGCTTCTTCTGCTTTACCTGTTTTCTCCAGGGCCTGGCCTGCACGGAACAGGTATACAGGGGCAGTCAGTTCATTATCGTTATAATGTCCTGCTTTTTTGTAAGACTCAATACCTTCTTCCGCTTTGTTCAGCTCCATGTAAGCGTCGCCGATCAGGCCGTAGGCAGTGGGTTGCAGCAGCAGGTCGGTAGAACTAAAGGATTTTAGCATGTCGATGCCTTTCTGGTATTCACCCAAACGGATATAACAAACACCTGCGCTGTATTTAGCCAGGTTACCGGCTTTGGTACCGCCATATTTGTTCACCACCTGGAGGAAACCATAGTTGTTACCATCACCGTTCAGGGCGAGTTTGAATGAATCTACCGCGAAGTAGTTCTGGGCGTGGAAGATCATTTCCTGCGCTTTGTTTTCATTCGGCTGTTTCACAAAACGGTTATAGGCGAAGAAACCGCCTACCACTACCACTACAGCCAGTACAGCTATAGTAATAACGTTCTTGTTTTTATAGAAGAAATCCTCTGCCTTGTGCATGGATGCTTCCAGGTCAAAATCTTTTGTAGGCTGAGGCACGGTGGCTTTATCTTTAGTTTCTGCCATTGTAAGGTGTAGTTGTAATTGCTTGGTTATTAAATATAGGGTTTAGCTTTAGGCTTTAAGCCTTTAGCAGATGCAGCTTTGGCTACATTTACTAAAGGCTTAAGGCAGACAGCTAAATACATTAGTCAACGATGAATGGATAATCTTCCTGAACGTAAACGTCTTTCAGTAATTCATCATCGCTTGGCCACGGAGATTCTTCTGCGAATGCCACACATTCTTCCACTTCTGTTTTCACTCTTTCGTTGATCGCTTCAATTTCTGCTTCGGTAGCCCATTTATTTTTCTGAATAACTCTCAGTACTTCGTTGATAGGATCCTTTTCCTTGTATTCTTCGAGCTCTTCTTTGGTGCGATACTTGGCCGGGTCGCTCATAGAGTGGCCACGGTAGCGGTATGTTTTGATTTCCAGGAGGGTTGGGCCGCCTTTTTCACGGGCACGTTTTACCGCTCTTTCGATACCATCGTGTACAGCTTCGCAGCTCATACCATCGATAGAATCGGCCGGCATTTCATAAGCATCCGCCAGTTTATAGATATCCAGTACGTTGGAGGTACGTTCTACAGAAGTACCCATTGCGTACATATTGTTCTCACAAATGAAAATTACCGGCAGCTTCCAGGTCATTGCCATGTTAAAGGTTTCATGGAGGATACCCTGGCGGGCAGCGCCATCACCGAAGAAACACAACACTACATTGTCTGTTCCCTTGTACTGTTCTGCAAGCGCCAGTCCGGCGCCGGTGCCTATCTGGGCTCCAACAATACCGTGGCCGCCGAAGAAGCCATGTTCCTTGGAGAAAAAGTGCATACTGCCTCCCTTTCCTTTCGAACAACCGGTTGCTTTACCATACAGTTCTGCCATACAAGCTTTAGCGGAAATTCCTTTCGCAATTGCCAACGCGTGATCACGGTAGGCAGTAATGAATTTATCTTCCGGCTTGGTAGCAGTCATCGCACCAGCAGCAATTGCTTCCTGTCCTATGTACAAATGACAAAAGCCACGGATTTTTTGCATCCCGTACAATTGGCCTGTCTTTTCTTCAAAGCGGCGCAGCAAAAGCATCAATTCATACCAGTACAGATATGTCTCTTTGGTGAATTTCGTCTTCACGTCTGTTTTAGTTTGCACTCTTTCTAAATTTGTTCGCAAATATAACAGGAAAATCGTAAAATATAAATATCAATTCTAATTCCCATTAAATTATGCAATTTCATCAATTTCAAACAGTTTTGCATTTAATTGCACCCGGATCACAGGGAAGTTCCCGGTAGAGCGGATTTTTATTAGTTATACAAATGATATTTTTCGCATATTATTAATTACGAATAATTTTTTTCTTTGCTTTATATAAATAAGATATCACTCGTTCAGTTCAAGAATTACAACCAGGCATCCTTTTCCTTTGGGCACCGGATAGTGGGGATTACCGGCCGCAACGGTGCGGGTAAAACCAACCTGCTGGACGCCATCTATTATCTTTGCTTCACCCGCAGCTATTTTACCAGCAGCGAAAATCAGAACGTACGTTACCAGACCAACGGGTTCCGGCTGGAGGGCAACCTGGAAAAAAATGACCAGGAAGAAAAGATCGTATGTATGCTCAAAGACGGCCGCAAGGAAGTAAGCCTGAATGAGGAACGGTACGACCGGTTTTCCCGCCATATCGGGCAGTTTCCCGCCGTAATGATCGCCCCGGACGATGCAGACATCATCCTCGGCGGCAGCGAGGAAAGACGCAAATGGCTGGATAGTCTTCTCTCCCAGCTCTACCCTGAGTACCTCGAGCACCTGATCATCTACCAGAAAATATTATTACAACGGAACAGCCTCCTGAAAAATATGGCGGCCACGGGGCAAAACCAGGACAGCCTCCTGGATGTGTTTGACCTGCAACTGGTAATGCATGGCGTACCGGTATATGAAACCCGGAAAGCTTTCCTGCAAACCTTTATCCCGCAGGTACAGCGCCTGTATGATTATATTGCCGGCACCCATGAAGTAGTAAATATCCAATACCAGTGCAGCCTGCTGGAGGAAGATTATGCCCTGCAGCTAAACCAGGCAAGGTACCGCGATATGCAGTTGCAGCGCACTACCACCGGCATTCACCGTGATGATCTTCTTTTCCTGCTGAACGATCATCTCATGAAAAGCAGCGCTTCACAGGGCCAACGCAAAAGTTTCCTGTTTGCCCTGAAGCTGGCGCAGTTTGAAGTGATCCGCCAGCATAAAAAATTCCCTCCCCTGCTCCTGCTGGATGATATCTTTGAAAAACTGGACCAGGAAAGGGTAAGCCGGCTCATTGCACTGGTGGCCAGCGATAACTACGGCCAGGTATTTATTACGGATACGCATGCAGAACGGCTGCAGCAGGCCTTTGCAGGCACAGGAGAAAGTATACAGCTCATTGCCATATAGGATATAGCTTCCGGCAACAAAATGCGTTGCTGAAAGCTACATACCAACAAAAAATCACTAGCTTCGCACCATGCGTCATGGAACTACCAGTATAGGAGATGCCCTCCGGGAATTTATGAATAAGAGCAGGATGAAACCCCGCCTTACGGAGGTGCGCATCCAGGAAAACTGGGAGAAACTGATGGGCAAAACCATTGCCCGCTACACACAGAGCATCCAGCTGATCGATAATAAACTGATCGTTACAACTACTGTGGCGCCGCTAAAACAGGAATTAACTTATTCGAAAGACAAGATCATCAAGCTGGTGAATGAAATGCTCGGAGAGAACATTGTAAAGGAAGTGATGATCCGTTAGGCAGTGATCAGTTGGAGGCAAACTGCCGGATAAGATGGTTGACATCAGCTATTTTCAGGGTGGTTTGCAGGTTTACGATCACGAATTCGTTTTCTTCCTGTACCAGCATTACCACGTTACCCAATTCATCGGCTTTCCCCTTGTTGAGTATATGAACCAGGTTTCCATTGTCTCTTGCTTCCATTAACAGGTCGAAGTTCTCATTCCGCTGCAGGTTGCTTTTCAGATCAGCAATATCGTCATAACTAACAGTGCCGCCTTTTACATTGGAAATGGTGTATACCTTTACTTTCTGTATGCCTCTGAGTGCGTGCCCCATCGCTTTGGCGTCGGCATCGTCATTGTCGAACGACAGGCACAGGCTGCCCAGGTTGAGCGCAAATCTGCCCAGGTTTACAGTGTGTATTTCCGCGCTTCCCTTATACTTGTTGCGGAACTCGCGCAGGCATTTGTCCTGGGCCTTTACAGCCGTAGCAGATAAGAGCATACAACCTGCGGCAATGAGCAATGATTTCATGGGAGTAGTTTTAAAAGTTATTTCTTCTTCACGTTTTTAAGTTTATCCATTCCCTGGATACTAACGCCATTGGCGATCTGGGATATTTCGTTGAGATCCATATTGCCCACCAGGCTCATGGCAAGGAATTCATCGGAGCCGCCTACCAGCATTACCAGTTCATTGATGTTGCCTTTGGCGTCTTCCTTCACCATGAATTTCACATCGCTGCCTTTGTCGCGCACCGTCATCAGTTCTTCAAAGTCGCTGCCAATAAACGCGGCGGCTTCCCTGTATAACCGGGGGCCATCTTTCGTGGTTTCCTTGGTGAGGATGCGGAGCCCTTTCAGCTTCTGGATCACCTTCATCATGTTTTTGGCGTCGGCATCACCGGGGTCCAGTTTGGCGAACATGCTGAACATCTTGGGCGTGATGGTGATCACCGTGAAGCTGCGGTCGTTCTCGTACTTCTGGAAGAACCGTTCTATAGCGCTTCCCTGTTGCGCGAAGAGGTGAAAACTGGCAAAGACCGCCACTAGTAATAACAAGAATCGTTTCATCTTTCTAAATTTATATCAGGTTTTAAAATGGCCGTTGGTTAATCGTCCTTTCCTTCCACCACGGCAGTGGCTTCGCTGAAATAAGACAGCTGTTGTATCCCGGAAGTGCCCTTGTTGAGATTTTTAGCCAGCAACTGTAAAGCTCTCTTGGTTTCGTCCAGCGCTTTCTGCGGATCGTTCATTTCCTGCTGCCTTAAAGCTACCAGTACCTGCTGCTCCCGCTGATGGTGCTGTTTAAGCGCATAACCGATACCTACCGCTACCATGATCACTGCAGCATATTTCATCCAGTGCCGCCAGGGCGACAGCTTCACTATTTTTACCGGGGGCGCTTCCCATACTCTTTCCGCTTCACGGTGAAAGTACCCGAACAAGGGAACCGCCTCCTGCAAGGCTTCCGGCAGGCCGGCGTGCGGCATGCTGAAAAAATCACGCAGTATCGCTTCCTCTTCCAGGGAGGTTTCTCCTTCCCAGTACTTTTCCACCAATACAGTGATGTGTTTATAATCCATATACCTGCAGGTTTTGTAGTTTTTCGCGTACCGTTTTACGGGCACGGTGCAAATTCACTTTAACGTCGTTCATATCTATATCAAGTATGTCGGCGATCTCCTGGTAGGAATGCCCGTCGATATCCCTCAGCTGAAGAATGGTGCGGTATTTTTCCGGCAGGGCGTTGATGGCCACATGCACTTTTTCCATGACATCGTTCTGTTCTGTTACCGCATGCGGGTTTTGCTGATGAATGGCCGGCATCTCTCCTGCCCTGTCCAGTTCATCTGATACCCGGTATTTCCTGGATTTGATCTTATCCAGGGCCAGGTTGCGGGTAATACGCATGCACCAGGCTTCCATATTCTGTAGTTCAGCCATCTTTTCCTGCATGCCCCATACCTTCATGAGGGCATCCTGGATGATATCCTGCGCGTCTTCCTCGTTGCCCAGCAGGCGGAAAGCAAAGCGGTAAAGCTTTTGCCTGACTGGAACTACCTCGGTAAGGAATCTATTTAATGACATGCAGAATAGTGCGTTTTGAAAGAAGACGACTGTAAATCGGAGATGTTACAAAGATGAAGATATTTTTTTGCGGATTTTGTCTTGGAACACTGATTACGCTGATTTTGATGATTTCATTGATGTTTTTTGCGTTTGATTTAATAGCAAAGGAGATAATATTATTTTATCTCCCTTATTCTATTAAAAAATAACATCAATGAAATCATCAAAATCAGCGTAATCAGTGTTCCAAGACAAAATCCGCTCTACTCCAGCCTGATCCGCGGGTCGATGAGCGTATAGAGGAGATCCGCCAGGAGGTTAACGATCACGAAGATGCCGGCAGTGAATAGGATGGCTCCCATTACCACGGGGAAGTCGAATTTATCCAGGGCATCCACCGTTACCTTGCCGATGCCTTTCCAGCCAAAAATGTATTCTACGAAAAAGGCGCCTGCCAGCAGTTCGGCAAACCAGCCGGTGATAGCGGTGATCACCGGGTTGAGGGCGTTGGGCAGCGCATGCCGCCATATCACGGCCCTGCGGGAAAGGCCTTTGGCATAGGCAGTACGGATATAGTCCTGGTGCAGTACATCCAGCATGGCGCTGCGGGTGAGCTGCACAATGATGGCCAACGGGCGGATCCCCAGCGTAATGGCCGGGAGCACCAGATTGCGCAGGTTCAGTACCCTGCCTCTGAAAGGATCCACATCAAACAGGTTGCCGGACATATGAAGACCGGTATAGTCGCTCAGTACAAAGCCAAACAGGTAAGCCAGTACTATCCCTGCAAAAAAGGAGGGCGCTGAAATACCGGCCACACTGGCAAATACGGCCCCCGTATCCATCCAGGTGTTTTGCTTTACGGCAGATACCACCCCCAGGGCAATACCAACAATGGTGGCAAACAGCATAGCGGCTATTGCCAGCATCAGGGTGCCAGGCAGTGCCTCTATCAGAATATCCCATACCTGTTTCTTACCCTGGTAGGAACGGCGGAGATAAGGCGCTTTCAGCACCAGGAGCTTATCATTTGATATATGCGCTACCGTTAGGTACCGCAGGTTTTCACTGGCTTCCTGTTGGGTGTGGACCCCAACCGGCAGCAGGTCGTTCAGGTAATACAGGAACTGCGTCCCTACCGGCTGGTCGAGATGCAGTTCCCGGCGCACGTTTTCCAGGGAGGCTACGTCTGCCCGCTGTCCTAATGTGAGCCGTGCCGGATCGCCGGGCAGCACATTGAACAGGAAGAACACCAGCACCACTACGCCTAGCAGCACCAGCAATCCATACCCGGTTTTACGAAGCAGAAAACGAAGCATACAGCTGATTATGGTATATCATTATAATGCCATTTCCCTTTGATGGTGCCTTTATCCAGCAGGAGCAGCGCAGGGTTGCTTCTGCCTGCGGTTTTAATGGCCACTCCATCCATTTGTACAAAAGGAAACTCCAGGCCGTGTTGCTGTTTGAAGGCCGCTATTTCCTCTTTGGTGGAGGCGGTCACTCCATATATAACTACTTCCTGGTTCTTCCACTTTTGTTGCAGGGCTTTCATTTTTTCATCCCATCCGCTGCCAGCCTTTTGGGTATTGAGCACCAGGAAAAGATATACCGGTTTGGTTTCAGACAGGATGGCCTCCGTTTGGTTAACGCCATCCAGGTCGGTGAGGATAAAATCCTTGATGGCCGGTTCTGCATTGCCTTTTTTCACCAGTTTATCTTTCCGGTCTACAAACTTCCAGGTACTGTCGGACCAGGGGTAGTTATCTGCAGTAAATTCCTTCTTCTGCCCGTTCTTCTCATATATAAAGATCATTTCGTACACATCCGGTGTAGCGCCCGGGGGCAGTTTCATCTTTTCGGGGATGTTGTTGCCTACTTTATAAGGCAGGCAGTCGAAGAAAGGCAGGTGTTTCAACGTATACCACTGAATCCCGAATGCAAATACGGCGGAGAGCAGCAGTACCAGTCCTGCTGCTTTGAACAGCGGCTGTATGCGGTTCCTGTAAAAGAAGATCACCAAGATCATCACCAGCAGGATCACATCTTTCCAGAAGGTTTCCACGGCACTGAGCTTGATGCAGTCGCCAAAGCAGCCACACTCACGGATAGTACCGCTGAACAGGGCATAACCTGTAAGAAAGGTAAAGAATATAATGAGCAACAGCAGTAGCACGGAGAAGATACGCATACGGTATCCAACCAGTACGGCTACACCGGCAATAATTTCGAAGGCATTCATGATAATGGAAAATGCCAGGGAATAGGGAGACAGGAAAGTGAGGTGCAGCACTTCAAAGAACTCATCCATTTTATAGCTGAGTCCTAACGGATCATTTGCCTTAATCAGGCCGGAGAAAATGAATAACACCCCAACGATTATACGTAGCAGGTTAAGGATAATCTTCATAAAATAGTTTAATGGTTAAGTGATCCGTGAAGATAAGAACAATCAGGGTTTACCTTTCCTTGAAATTGATGAGCGTAAAATGCCTGCCGGCACGCTTCAAATCTATTTCTGAAATTAAACGTGTAAATTCCTAAATTCGGAAATGATTGATTTTCCTTCTTAGATTTGCAGGCAAAATAAAGAATTTCAGGTAAAAGGCCGGAACTATATAAGAAACCAGGGGCCAGGCGCCTGCATGCTAACTCTTAACGCATTTAAATGAAACCACACCATATCCCGGCAACAACATCTTCACCTGTAATAAATTGCAGAGGGCAGTTATTGTCTCTCGCCACACCTGCCGTAATGGGTATTATAAATGTGACCACCGATTCTTTCTATGAAGGTAACCGCATGCATGAACTGCACCTGGTGATGGAAAAAGCGTCGGAGCACCTGGCGGAAGGCGCCGCCATACTGGACCTTGGCGCACAAAGCACCCGTCCTGGTGCTGAAATGGTGGGACCGGAAGAAGAGATCCACCGGCTGATTCCTGCTATTCATGCCATTCTGAACAAATATCCCACCGCCATTATTTCTGTAGACACCTGGTATGCTGCAGTAGCAGAGAAAGCAGTACATGCAGGCGCTGCTATTATCAATGATGTAAGCGCGGGAGATATGGATGCAGATATGATCCCGGTTGTTGGTAAACTGCAGGTGCCGTATATTGCAATGCACATGCAGGGTAAACCAGCCACAATGCAACAAAACCCGCAGTATGAAGACGTGGTGGCCGAAGTGCTTGATTACCTGGTACAGAAACTGGCTGCCTGTCGCGCTGCCGGCATCAAGGATTTTATTGCTGACCCGGGATTTGGCTTTGGAAAAACGATTGACCATAATTATACCCTGTTGAAGAACCTGCGCCTGTTTTACGATGTACTCGGGGTACCGGTGCTGACTGGCATTTCCCGTAAATCGATGATCTATAAACTGCTGAACATTACCCCGGCCGAAGCGTTGAACGGCACTACTGTTTTAAATACCATTGCCCTGCAACAGGGTACGCATATATTAAGGGTACACGATGTAAAAGCCGCTGTGGAAGCGGTAAGGATCATGAAGAAAATGAATGGCTAATTTAATCTTGCAATTTTACAATTATGAAGGAAGTAATACAATTTTATGGAGTTGAGTTTCGATGGCTGGATCTTCTGGACCTGCTGATTGTTGTTTTTCTGATCATTCAATTATACCGTTTATTAAAGGGAAGTCTTGCTTTTAATATTTTCGTAGGCCTGTTGATGGTATATGCCGCTTATTTTCTGGTAAGGGCCTTGAAGATGCCTATCCTCACCAATATCCTGCAAAACTTTATTAATGTTGGTATCATTGCCATCATCATTATTTTCCAGCCGGAGATCAGGAAGTTCCTGCTGGTGCTGGGTAAGAAAACACCGTTGAGTAAGGATAGTTTTCTAACAAAACTGTTTCTTCCTGATAAGTTTAAGAGTTATAAGGAAGAAGAAAATATTATCAATGAACTGATAGTGGCAGTAAGCCGGATGCAGAGCACATTTACCGGGGCCCTGATTGTAATAGCTACCACCTACCGTTTGAAATTCGATTCTGCGTCCAGTATTCCTATCGACGGGAATGTGAGCGCGAAGCTGATAGAAAGTATTTTTGAGAAGCACAGTCCCCTGCATGATGGTGCGTTGATTATTGTTGGAAACAAGATCCTGGCGGCTAAAGTGATCCTCCCGGTATCTGAAAATCCGAACCTGCCCACCCGTATAGGGTTACGTCACCGGTCGGCGGTAGGGATTACGGAGCACAGCGATAATATGGCGATCATAGTTTCCGAGGAAAGAGGATCTGTGTCTTATGCGATTGATGGCGTGCTTACCCAGGATGTGTCGTTGGAAGACCTGAAGGTGAAGCTATACGAGGTGCTGATAGATGGATACTCCTGATAATGGTATTGAATTATAAAGAGAAAGCCCCCTGTCGATCGACAGGGGGCTTTCTCTTTATGCGATAATAATTATTTACCTGGAGTAGGTGCAGCAGCAGCCGGAGCTGGAGCGCCAGCTTTGATATCTACCAACTCTACGTTAAATACCAGTACGGAGTTGCCGGGGATTACCGGGGGACTTCCCTGTAAGCCGTAAGCCAGTACAGAAGGAATTACCAGGGTAGCTTTGGAACCTTTCTTCAGGCCGCTCAAACCAGCGTCCCAGCCTTTGATCACGAAACCGCGGCCGATAGGGAATTTGATTGGCTCTAAAGGCATACCTGGGCGCATAGTTGAATCCTGGCTGGAATCAAATACTTTACCGGTAGTGAGCTTACCTGTGTAGTGAACATACACGGTATCGCCCGGATTAGGGGTGCTGCCGGTACCTTCCTGGGTAACTGCTACATAAACGCCTTCAGCGTTCTTAGTGGCGTTGATCTTGTTTTTATCCAGGTATTCTTTAATTACTTTTTCGTCTTTTTCTTTCTGGGCAGCAGCAGAGTATTTGTTTTCCACTGCAAAAGTGATCTTCAGTTTATCACCTGCTTTACCAAACGGAGGACGTTCCTGGGCTGGTAACGAATCCCACGGAATAATAAAGGTAGCGCTATCGCCTTCATGCAGGAGGGCAATACCTTCCATCAGGTCGTATTTGCTCTGTGGTTTGGCCACCAGCACCGGGATCGCAGCGCCTACCATTTTCCGGGAATCACCCAGCAGGGAGTCATTGATACGCTGGGTAACATTCACCAGGGCAGTATCGCCTAATTTCAGTTGTGCTCCGCTGCCGGATTTGTGAACGATATACTCAATACCGCCCGGTGTTTTTTTAACACCTGTACCGCAACTGGCTAAAAGAAAGCCAAAAGCTGCAGTTGCAACTAAAAACTGATTGTTTTTTTTCATTTGATTGTATTAGTAGGTTGAAATACTTTAATTAAAGTTATTGTAACAGGTCTTCGTTCTCTTCCACTGCTTTCACAAAACGGTCAACTGTTTTTTCAAGTGAATCTGTGCTGCGGCCTCCGGAAGCGTTGAAATGTCCTCCCCCGTCGAAATATTTGCGGGCAAAGGTATTTACGTCGAAGTTGCCTTTGGAGCGGAACGACAGTTTCACTTCCGAATTGCGGTCGATGATCAGCGCGGCCATTTTGATCCCCTGGATAGACAACAGGAAATTCACGAGCCCTTCGGTATCCCCGGTCTGGAGATCGAACCGTTTCAGATCGGAATATGGAATGGCCAGCATGGCGGTATTATATTCATAGAATACTTCCATGCGGTTCAGCAGACTATGTCCGAGGAAGCGCAGGCGGTTTTCCAGGAAGTTATCATAGATCGCCTGGTGGATCACCTCATGTTTCAGCCCTCTTTCCATCAGGTCGGCCACCATACGGTGTACGGCAGCAGAAGTGGATGCAAAGCGGAAAGAACCTGTATCTGTTACAGTACCGGCATAAATGCATTCGGCAATTTCGAGGTTAATATACTGCTCATCTCCCAATTTATATATAGTTTCATAAACTAATTGGGCGGTGGAGCTGGCTTTGGTATCACTCACGCCGTAGTCAAAGCTGGGCTGTGGCTCCAGATGGTGATCTATCAGAACTTTGGTGCAATCCAGTTTTTCCAGGTGCGGCGCCAGGTTTTTGGTGCGGTAGAGGGCGTTGAAGTCCAGGCAAAACAGGAGATCAATACCTTCCAGCGCCTGGATGGCCCGGTCCATAGACGATTCGTAATCGATCACATCATTGGCGCCTGGCATCCAATTCAGGAAATCCGGAAAATTGGTGGGTGAGATTACAGTTACCTGATGCCCTTTCTGTATTAAATAATGATACATTGCTAAGGAAGAACCCATGGCATCCGCGTCTGGCTTCTGGTGCATTGTTATCACCACTTTCTTAGGGCTCTCCAGCAAAGGTTTAATTTCCTCGATCGGCTTCATTAAAAAACTGTAATGTTAAGAGTTGATTTCCAATCACAACAAGTGGTTGAAACAGAAAACGAAGTGCGAAGATCTTTATTTGGGGCAGAATTTCAAAATTTTTTACCACTAAAGAAAATGTAATTACTTTTGCGGCCTAATCTGTAATTCGGAATTAAACATTATATGAGCAACAGAACATTTACTATGATCAAGCCTGATGCAGTAGCAAACGGGCACATTGGCGGCATTTTAAACATGATCAACGCTGCAGGTTTCCGCATCGTGGCCATGAAAATGACGCAGTTATCTACTGCTAAAGCAGGTGAGTTTTATGCAGTACATGCGGAAAGACCTTTTTACGGTGAACTGGTAGAATTCATGAGCAGCGGCCATATCGTAGCGGCTATCCTGGAGAAAGACAATGCCGTAGAAGATTTTCGCAAACTGATCGGTGCTACCAATCCTGCCAATGCAGAAGAAGGTACCATCCGTAAAAAATACGCAGAGTCTATCGGCCGCAACGCGGTACATGGCTCCGACTCTGATGAAAACGCTGTGATTGAAGGTAACTTCTTCTTCAGCGGTCTGGAGAAATTCTAGTACCGAATCACTTACATCATTGCAAAAAGGCTGGCTTCTTAAAAGCCGGCCTTTTTTGTGGGCCAGGTATTTATTTTGTTGATTAATTATTTCATTTACATATACTTATGTTGTTTTGTGGGAAGTGATACTTTAGATATGGTGACAAAACTGCCAAAAAGGCGCAATCATATGATCCTCAATAAGAATATGATGGCAAAAAAAGAGGCAAAAACCCCGGTTTACACCCTTAAAATCAGCTAATATTTATACATCTTAATAAATTCATTATCATTAATTTATATTCTCTTATAAAGTAGTTTACTTTAAACAAAGCCACTCTCCTGTTTCCTGTAGTAAAAACACTCATTTTCCCTGGTATTATTTTACCCTTTTACCCTTATTTTTACGAATAGCCGTTACCGTAGTTTTCCAAAAAGCATTTAACTTGCCTGCCTATGTGGGAATCATTCCGGAAACTGTTTAAAGGATATTTAAGATTAGAGCGGTCAATGTCTGACCACTCCGTGGTAGCATATATAAGAGATGTTGAAAAACTGGAGCAATACCTCCAGGCCCACGGGAAAGAAAAACTGCGCCCGCAGGATGTAACTTTTGAAGACCTCCAGGGTTGTGTGCAATGGGTTGCCCAACTGGGTATGACCGCCAGTTCACAAGCCAGGACCATTTCCGGCCTGAAGGCATTTTACAGGTTCCTCCTGCTGGAAGACATGGCGCATGAAGATCCCACCCAACTGCTGGAAGCCCCGAAAATTCTCCGTAAGCTGCCCGACGTGCTCACTTTTGAAGAGATAGAGAAGATCATTGCACAGATACCGCTGGATACTGCTGAAGGCCACCGCAATAAAGCCATCCTGGAAACCATGTATAGCTGCGGGCTTCGCGTAAGTGAAGTCATTAACCTCCAGATCAGCCAGCTGCATATGGATGTGGGATTTATCAGGGTGATCGGGAAAGGCAATAAAGAGAGAATGGTACCCATTGGTAAAGACGCCATGCGGCAGATAGATATTTACCGGAGAAATGTCAGGACAATGTTACCCGTTAAATATGGTCAGGAAGACACCCTGTTCCTTAACCGTCGCGGTGGTGCACTGAGCCGGGTAATGATCTTCCTCGTGATAAAAGAGCTGGCCCAAAAAGCGGGTATTCAGAAAAACGTATCGCCGCATACCTTCCGGCACTCTTTTGCAACTCACCTGGTAGAGGGCGGCGCCGACCTGCGGGCCGTACAGGAAATGCTGGGACATGAAAGTATTACCACTACGGAGATCTATACCCACCTTGACCGGGAATACCTGAGGGATACCCTGCTGCGTTTTCATCCGAGGTTCTGATACCCGTAAAATGAGAACAGCTACCCGGGGAAAGGTAGCTGCTCATCTGCTGTTAGAAGGTCACAAACAATTGGTAGTTTTGCCATGATAAGGAGGGACATACAAACAATCCTTTTACAATAAGCTATGGGTTAGCAAGCGGTATTTATCACTCTTCTTTCTCTTCTGACCAGTGAGGGTGATCACATCGCTGAGCCAGCTGCCAAGTTGCTCAGAGGCGCGTTTCACCCGCGACGACCGGTAAATTATATTTACATTGCTGCATGGGCGCAGGTCCTGCCGGCCGGGCAGCCGGGCCATGCTTTCATCTTCCGCCCATAGCAATTCATTATTCCTGTAAATTTTGAAGTACACATCCGGGCCGGTGGCTCTGCGGCCGGGAATGAGCGACTGCATCACGCCATTACTGAAGTGCTGCCTGGAAAAGTGCAGGGTATAACGCCCCGCCTCATTGGTATGCGCCTGCCCTATCAGCTGACCCGTAACTGCATTGTAGGCTTCCACTTTCAGGTGCGGTTGCCCTGAGGCTGCAAAATGAGGCTTCACTACACCGGTAATTACCCAGGCGCCGGCATTAGCATATATATTATGCCAGGTAACAGCAGGGATCACATAGGCATAGGCACCTACGTAGCCGTCGGCGTTACGCTTCCAGTGCAGCACCAGTTTGCTCAGGTGGAAGTTGCGGGATTGCCGGGTACCATTCTTCCCGGGCAGCTGATCCAGGCACAGGTCCAGTTCCAGCGCTTCGGTGAACAGGTGTACTTCCTTCCAGCGGAGACTGAAATTGCCTTTATCATCAAGGGTGGCTTCTGCCAGTAACCGGTCGGCTTTCATCAGCACTTCGCGGGCAGACAGCGGTTTCATGTCGTTAAAAATTCCGATGGGCTGTTCTGATGCTGAAGACACAGCAGGCAGATACACCCGGATACGTGCATTTACCAGCGGCTCCACGCAATCCTGGCAAATAAGTGCAGAGATGTTTCCGATTAATAGGTAACTCATAATTTTATTTTTTTTAAGAAAAAAAAAGGGGTTAACGAGCATCACCTGATGACTTGATTCTGCATATCACTAACCTAAAAAAACAAACATGGTAGAAAGGCCAATTACTATTAACTTTTTTGAGGACAATAGATTTAAGCCGGTTGACAATACAAAGATTAAGAACTTTAAAGGAGCAGTCAAGCGTTTAACAACTGAAAAAAATCCATGCGTAGAATTACGTAAAATGAGGAAGAGAATTACGGTTTTCGCTTTTTGTTCCCTCTCCTGACTGGCCAAACAGCCATGCGTATAAATACGCATTTTCCTGTGGGGGATACGGAATCCGGGCGCTTTCCATGCGGGCGTAAAACTGCTCAAACCCAATGGTGGATTCAGTTACACCTGCGTAAAAACGCAGTTGCCCTTAACCAGGTGGGTCAGCAGCCGGATTGTATATGCCATTATTTGTAATAATTTTACCGCAAACTAAAACTTACCCACTATGAATGATTTTCCTAAAAGGCCGATTCCTGCCGATACAGGCGAGTTTATTTCCCTCGAGGAAATGATAACGCTTACAAAAAATCATGATGACGATCATGTCAACCAGAAGTCTTTTGGCACCCATGTTAAGGCGATGTGTTTTGGTAAAGACAAGATCATCGAGTTGCTGGACCAACCCGGTGC
Organism: Chitinophaga sp. OAE865; assembly: GCF_040546735.1. Taxonomy (NCBI): domain Bacteria; kingdom Pseudomonadati; phylum Bacteroidota; class Chitinophagia; order Chitinophagales; family Chitinophagaceae; genus Chitinophaga; species Chitinophaga sp. OAE865. The sequence goes on from NZ_JBEPOF010000001.1 coordinate 4,669,904, forward strand.
TACCGCTTTGAGAATTTATTATGGTATAAAGGTAGATACGGACGGGGATGGTATAAAAGAGAAAAAAATGATCCTGGTAGCAGTAGATGAAGAGGGCAATGATATACTTCCTTCTGAAACAACTGCGGCGGCGCCGGGAGGTGTTCTTGCCAAAGGCGGTATGGCAAAAATCCTTGACTCCGGATTACCCTGCCCTGAATATTGCTCAAAGCCAGGAGGGAAAGGATAAATGATAACTACTATCATCAACAATGCCATCTCGTGAATGTAACTTTATTTTTCAGCATTTTTTATAGCATGATGGGGATTGAAGCGCTGGTCTTGATCCCCTTCCTTTTAAACTATAAATCCCTGGACTTCTCTGCCCGGTGCATGTTTTTTTATATTCTCAGCTGTATCGTTTTTGCAGGAGGCTCTGTTCTTGTAGAGAGATATATAGGGAATAACATGTGGTTTTTCAGTCTTATGCATTTCATCCAGTTTGTAACACTCTCTATATTTTACTACCGGAGTATACATAACCCTACGATGAAAGCTATTATAAAGTATATGCCTTTCCTGATACTGGCTATATTTATATTTGATTTGTTCTTTATAGAGGGAGTTCGTGCCTTTAACTCCATCTCATCCGGTGTTAAGCAGCTCGTGGTGTTCTCCTACGGCCTTTACCTTTTCCTGCAACTGCTGAAAGACAGGACTCTTATAGAAAAATCGATCTACATAGATTCCCTGCCGATATTCTGGTATAATTCGGGTGTTTTCATTTTTGCCTGTACAGAATTTTTATTCTGTATCAGCTATAATCACCTGCAAACGCTCTTCACTACGGGGGTAGCCAGGTTGGGAATGACCGTGGCAATATTGAGTATCAATTATATTGTTGGAATGATATCGATGATTCTTCTTTATATTGGCTTCTCTAAGATCAAAAAACTAAAACATGCGAATTATTGATGTTATTGTAATTGGTACTACAGTAATGTTAATGCTGGGAGTCATCGTGATATTGCTGGTAATGCTCCAACAAAAAATGGTTATCCAACATAAACTTGCCATACGTGACAAAGACCTCCAGCTTCAGCGGGAACGCCTCATCGCAGTACTACAGGGCCAGGAACAGGAACGTAAACGTATCGCGGAAGACCTCCACGATGAGGTAGGCGCCCAGCTGTCGGTACTGAAACTAAACCTGGGCGGCCTTCAACCCCTGCTGAAAACCGGCAACGGCGAAACGGAACGGCTCCGCGAAACAAAAGACTTCACCGATACCATTATTCAGCAACTGCGGTTCATCTCCCAGAGCCTGCATCCCCAGGCGCTGGAAAACCTGGGCCTGGCGCATGCCCTGGACTCCTTCTGCAACCTGATGAATAAAAACAAACAGGTAAAAATAGCTTTTAAAACTGCCGGCAACGGCCAAACGGTAGACCGGGAAAAAGCACTGAACGTATACCGCGTGGTACAGGAGCTGATCAATAATATCCTGAAACATGCACAGGCTACAGACGTACTGATCACTTATCAGACCACTCCTTCCCTGCTTACCGTGACCGTGGAAGATAACGGAAACGGCGCCCTGCTTACCACACTGGCCGAATCCCGAACCAAAACAGGAAGCCTTGGGCTTAAAAATATCGAAAGCCGCCTTAATATTATCGACGGAAATATTAACTTCACTCCCGGAACACCACAAGGTACCATTGCAACGATAAGTGTAGAGAATTATCAGTCGCCTGCACAGAATAGTTGATACTTATGTTGTTTTATTACTAAATTGCCATCCGGTTATGTTGAAGCCGCTTGTAACGACATGACTCATAGTAATTTATTCTGAATAAAATAATAGCAAATCTTCTAACTGTCCACCTATGGCACACATAAAAGTGGCCATTGCAGATGATCACAAGATCTTCCGCAGTGGAGTCATAAACACACTGATTCCTTACGAAAATATCCGCTTCGTTTTTGAAGCCGATGACGGGCTGCATCTGCTGCAGAACATGGAAACACATCAACCGGATGTGATCCTGATGGATCTGAAAATGCCAAACATGGATGGCATTGAAGCTACCGTCAAGGTAAAGGAAAAATATCCCGATGTAAAGATTATTATACTCACCATGTATGAAGACGATAACTTCATTGTACACCTGGTGGAAAACGGGGCCAATGCCTATTTATTAAAAAACGCGGAACCGGAAGAGATCTATGAAGCCATCTGTACTACTTTTGAAAAAGGATTTTACTTTAATGAAAACGTAAACCTGGCACTGCTCAAAAAAGTATTGCACAAAAACAAACAACAATTTAAACCGACATTAAAAAACGAAATCCAGCTCAATGACCGGGAGCTGGAAGTACTGAAGCTGATCTGTAATGAACTTACCACCCAGGAGATTTCCGAGCAGATTTTCCTGAGCCCCCGCACAGTAGAGGGGATCCGCCAGAAACTACTGGAAAAAATCAACGTTAAAAACAGCGTTGGCCTGGTACTGTACGCATTCCGCAACGGATTAATAGAATAGATTTAAATACCCACCAAATATGAATACTATCAGAACCTTTGCCGCCACAGCGGGCACTATGCTGCTGCTGTATGCCGGCACTACACTGGCCCAGGGCATCAAAATGCCTGCGCCAAGTCCTACGCAAACCATTAAACAGGACTTCGCTTTATCCAATATTGAGCTGAGCTACTCCCGTCCGCTGAAAAACGGCCGCGTTATCATGGGCGACCTGGTTCCCTATGGTAAAGTTTGGAGAACCGGTGCCAACAGCGCTACCACTATTACATTCGGCGACGATGTAAATTTTGGCGGCGTACCTGTGAAAGCTGGTAAATATGGTTTACTATCTATTCCCGGCGCACAATCATGGACCGTTATCCTTACCAGCAGCCTGGACGTTACCAGCCCTGCCGCATACAAACAGGAAAACGATATTGCCCGTGTAACCGTAAAACCGGTAGCCACCCCTTTCAGCCAGGAAAGCTTTACCATCGGGTTTGAAAATGTACGCTCCAACTCCGTAGTACTGACCCTTGGCTGGGATAAAACCAAAGTACCGGTAGTGATCAAAGCAGACATCGACGATAAAATCACCGCCCAGATCAACGATGCTATGCAGAATGCCGAAAAGAAACCTTACTTCCAGGCAGCTGTATACTACTACGAAAGCGGTAAAGACATCAACAAAGCCGTAGAGTGGATCAATGAAGCCGCAACACAAAGCCCCGATGCCTTCTGGGTTTGGTACCAGAAAGCCCGCATTAACGCGAAAGCCAAAAATGTGAAAGTAGCTAAAGAAGCGGCCCAGAAATCCATAGAACTGGCAACTACGGCTAAAAACGATGACTACGTAACTTTAAATAAGAAGTTGCTGGCTACGTTGAAGTAAGTGAATTTTGTCTGACTCAGGATTATAATCCTGAGTCAGACAACCTCCGCGTATTCACAAAATACTGGAAGATCCAACCAAGCAATATCACCAGCAGACAGCCAATGGCGTTGAGCCAGAGAAAAGATACTGTCCCGGTCCAGTAAATCACCAGTACCACTATTTCCGCGATAATGGCCGCCCAGAAAGTAGCAGCGCCCCCTACCCGCTTCAGGTAAAAAGCAACCATGAAAATACCGAGTATTACCCCGTAAAACCAGGAGCCCAGCACATTCACTACTTCTATCAAGCTGCCAAGGCTACCGGCAAACTGCGCCACCACAATACAGAACACCCCCCAGATCAGGGTCCATAGTTTTGATATCTTCAGGTAATGCTCTTCCGACGCATGCGCATTATACAACCGCTTGTATACATCAATCACGGTGGTAGACGCCAGCGAATTCAATGCGGCAGCAATACTGCCCCATGCTGCCAGGAAGATGATAGCAATCAGCAACCCTACCAGTCCTTTGGGTAAACTGTTCACCACGAAATGAAGAAATATATAATTGGTATCGTTGGTGTCGGCAGTCGGGTCAGCATCTTTGATGAGCGACAATGCGGCTGTTCTCACCTCCTGCGACCTGTTGTCTGTTTGCTGCAATGCGTTTTTGGCGGAAGCAATACGGGCGCTGTTATCCGTTTCCAGCGCTGCCGCCAGATCTTTTACCTGCTGCTGTTTCAGGGAGCCCAGTTCACTGTACCGGTCTTCCAGTTTCTGTAACGCCGGTCCCTGTTCTGTTTTATGGATCCTTGCCAGTTGCGCTTCATTAAAGAAAATAGGTGCGCGGAAATACAGGTAAAATACAAATACCAGCGCGCCTATCAGCATGATCAGGAATTGCATGGGCACTTTTACAAGGCCGTTCATCAGCAGGCCCATACGGCTTTCCTTCACTGATTTGGCCGTAAGGTAACGGCCTACCTGCGACTGGTCGGTACCGAAGTACGATAGCGCCAGGAAGAAGCCTCCTATCACGCCGCTCCATATATTATATTTATCTTTCCAGTCGAATTTCGTAACAATCACATTCAGCTTGTCCATCTTGCCGGATACCTGCAAAGCCTGTTTCAGACCAATATCTGCGGGCAACAGGTGTACCACCATCCATCCGGCCAGGAACATGCCCCCGAAAATAATGGTAAGCTGAAATGTTTGCGTATAGGCCACTGCGCGGGTACCACCGGCTACTGTATAAATGATCAGCAGCCCGCCCATGATCATGTTTGTCCAGTACAGATTCCAGCCAAGTAAGGAAGATAATATGATAGAAGGCGCACAGATACTGATACCGGTAGATAAGCCCCGTTGTATCAGGAACAGTGATGATGCGAGGGTACGTGTTTTCAGATCGAAGCGCTGCTCCAGGAATTCGTAGGCCGTATATACTTTCAGTTTATGGAAGATGGGAACAAACGTGATACAAAGCACTACCATAGCCAGGGGTAAACCGAAGTAGTATTGCACAAAGCGCATCCCGTCTGTATAGGCCTGGCCCGGCGCAGAGATAAAGGTAACAGCGCTTGCCTGGGTACCAATGATAGACAGCAGGATGATATACCAGGGCATAGACTGGTTATCCAGGAAATAGCTTTCCATGTTTCGCTGGCCACGGCTTTTCCAGACGCCATAGCATATGATTACAGTGAGGGTACCAATGAGTACCATCCAATCTAAAGGACTCATGAAAATGTTTTGGTGAATGAGTAGAAGAGTATGATCAGCAACAGCAGCCAGGCTATTACCAATACATACCACCATCCCCACGATGGAAACAACGGTGGTTTTTCTTCCTGCAGGTTATCTGCCATAATCTAATCGTTTGAATTGCTTTTAGTCCACATACTACTTGTCAGCAGTCCCAATGCAATACCAATGATCAATCCCACCTGCACACGCTTGATCGTAAACCCGATCAGCAGTCCGAGGGCAATACACAAGCCGGCAGCGATCTTCAGCCTGGGACGATTTTCTTGATGTTTCTTACTCATTATCTTACAGCCACTATTTTACAGAAATCAGGTTTACAAATAAACGGTATGCCCCGGGCACACCGGCAGGCAGCTGCCTGAAAAAGGACAAGCCGGTGTATACATAGCATCCTTTGCCATAATGGGCTACCAGTGTGGATCCGCTGAGTGGCGATTCGCCTTTGTCGTTCATGCTGAAAGGCTTGTTGTATGCCTTGTCGGCATTAGCCGTGTAATACAGCCCGCGTTCCTGCACCCAGCCGTTAAAATCCGCCGCGGTAATTTCGTTGGGATAATGTAGCAGCGGATCTTTCGGATCATTGAAAGTAACCGGCGCATTTTCATCTGTTACCCTGTCGCGCGACAAACTGAACGGATAAGGCCCCAGGTCTGTTGTAACCAGCGGGCCATTCACATTATACTGGATCACCAGCTTCCCGCCGTTGTTCACATATTCCATCAGTTTGGGCTGCCAGTATTTCATACGTGCGTTTACGTTATAGGCCCGCACCCCGGTGATAATAGCATCGTATTGTTGCAGGTTACCGCTCATGATCTCCTTCTCTCCCAGTTCTGTTACATCATATCCTACCTGGCGCAGCGATGCGGCTACCATATCGCCAGCTCCGGGAATATATCCAAGCCGGTTGCCGTTATGTTTCAGGTTCACGGACACCAGCCTGGCCTGTGCCGGCGGAAACAGCGTGATCAGCGGGATATGATCATAGCGGATCTGTTGCAGGCTTTGCGTGTATTCCTTACCGTTACAGCTCATTACCACGGTAAATGTATCTGCATGGTTTTCTACCACGCCTTTTACCGGTTTGATATCAAAGCGCAGCTCTGTTTCATCTCCTTTTTGTTTCAGGCTGAACGGCTGGCTGTTGCCATCGCTGAAGCCGGCGGGTAATTGCAGCCGCACGGTTCCCTGTATATTGTCGGCCATTGCCCTGAGCTTCACCGGTACGGACTGTGCTTTGGCATCTGTAAAAATATATACCTGGTTGCTGAGGTCTGCCACTACCGGCGGAGCTATTACCAGTGGCTGGTACAGCTCTCCCTTAACAGGGTCGGTATATTTATACTGCAGCGGGCGTGCGATAGTAAAGGGTTGGCCACCGATGGTAAGATGGATCTGTGCCTGCAGTGCAGGAATATTTTCCGGGTTGCCCACCAGCAGCGGATCATTGATGATGTAAGTGCCCACCGGGTGAGGTTCTGCCAGCCAGTAGGGTTGCGATTCCGGTGTGTTGGCCGGTACCTGCAGCGTTTGGGATATGCTGGTGAATTTATTGAAGACCAATGGTTGCTGTTCTCCTATATTGGTATTGCCTGGCAATTCTATTTTATCGAGCGTAATTTTTACCGGGCCCCTGTTGATCAGCTGCACCGTGGCTTCCATACTGGTGCCGGGTACTACAGTGGGCGATGTGCTGTAGGCTTCTGCCCACAGGCCGGCGCAGGCGTAAATCAGTTGTTCTGTTTCTTTCAGCTTGAGGTTGCGCCAGTAGCCATCGGGCAAAGCCTGGATGGCGCTGCGTATTTCCAGCAGGGCCGGTACAGAGGCGGCCGGGTTCTCCATATCGTATACCGCCAGCGCTGCGTCTACCAGGGCGCCTATTTTACCGCCGCCGGGAACTCTTGTCCAGCTGGTATTGATATCATCCAGTAAACTCTTTTTAGGCGTGTTGCCTTTGATTGTTAGAAAGTATTCCTGCGAACTGCCGCGGGAGGAGGCTACGCCAAATCCCTGGCTTTTATGCTGGGAGCGGCTTTCAGCGGCTATCTCCCCGAAGCCTTTTCCAAGCAGGGGGTTAAAGGCGCCTACATCTATTTTAAACTGGTCGTCTGAAGTGGTATTTATATTGCCGAAGCTGAAGGTATTCCAGAAGATCCGTTTTGCCTGCCAGGGTTTTACCAGTTTCAACTGCTCGGGGAATCGTTTGGGATCAGCGGCAGCGCTGTATGCTTCTTCCGCCAGCATGGCCGATGCGGTATGATGGCCGTGGCCTGCGCGGCTGTCTGCCGGGAAACGGCAGATGATCACGTCAGGCTGGAATTTACGGATCATATATACTACATCTCCCAGGATCTGCTCCCTGTTCCAGATGGTAAATGTTTCCTGCGGGTTTTTAGAGAACCCGAAATCCTGGGCACGGGTAAAAAATTGTTCTGCCCCATCAATACGGCGTGCAGCCAGGAGCTCCTGTGTACGGATCAGTCCCAGTAACTCCGACTGTTCGTTCCCTACCAGGTTTTGCCCGCCATCACCGCGGGTGAGCGACAGGTAGCCCGTGCGATATAGCTTTTCCTTTGCCAGGTAGCCCAGCAAACGGGTGTTTTCATCATCAGGATGGGCGGCAATGTATAATACACTTCCAAGCGTATCCAGCTTCTTCAGTTGCAGTTTTATATCGGCGGCATTCCATACGGGTGATGGTTGTGCCAATGCGGGTAAGCCCAATACTGCCAGTAAAATTATAACCAGTGCGGTAGATCGTCTTATAAACATTGATGATTCGTGAATTTACGGATTGCCAAAAGTAATAATTAATTGGTGGCAGGAAAGATAAATATGATGAGCGTACACCAGGTTGCATATATGAACACCATTTGTATTAAAACCGGACAATTTAAATATATTATAAATATTCATTAATTTGATTTATAGAAGCTCCGGGCAATGGCATCGCCTTTGGGGACAAAGGACAACATAATTTTCACTATGCTGAAAAACTACTTTAAGCTTGCCTGGCGTAATCTCATTAAAGATCGCCGCTTTGCATTTCTTAATTTAATTGGGTTGTCTACCGGGCTTGCCTGCGCGCTTATGATCTATATCTGGGTACAGGATGAGCTGCACATCGACAAATTCCATAAGAACGACGCTACGCTTTTCCAGGTGCTGGAAAACAGGGTGCAGGCAAGCGGCATCTGGACAGCAAAATCATCTCCGGTACCTATGGCCGGAGCACTGGTAAAGGATATGCCGGAAGTGGAATATGCAGCCTATGTAAGCCCGGTCCTTGAAGGAATAATATCTGTAAAAAATGAAAAGAATATAAGGACCAACGGGAAATATGCCGATAAGGATTTCTTTAAGATGTTCTCTTATGAGCTGATCACCGGAAATGCAGACCAGGTGCTGAAAGACCCGGCCTCCGTTGTATTGTCTGATGTGCTGGCGAAGAACCTGTTTGGCTCCTCTGAAAATGTGATTGGTAAAATAGTCGACTTCCAGCATGAAGAACAATTTGTTGTTTCCGGTGTATTTAAATCACCGGGGCCACAGTCATCTGAACAGTTCGATTTTGTGTTGCCTGTACGCTCGCTTGAAATGGTGAAACGCAATGCCGATGAATGGGGAAATACTGCTTTTAATACCTTTCTTATTTTAAAGCCCGGCACCAACATCGATAAATTCAATGCAAAAATTGCCGGCTACATTAAACTTAAAACCAATAATGAGATCACTTACCGCACGCCCTTCATCCAGCGGTATTCAGAAAATTACCTGTATGGCCGTTATGAAAACGGTATACAGGTGGGTGGCAGAATAGATTATGTACGCCTGTTTTCCCTCGTTGCTATTTTCATCCTGGTAATTGCCTGCATTAATTTTATGAACCTCTCTACCGCGAAAGCATCCGGAAGGGCAAAAGAAGTAGGCATCAAAAAAGCGATGGGCGCAGGCCGTGGAGCATTGATCCTGCAATACCTCGGCGAATCCATGGTAATGGCTTTCGCTTCGCTGCTGCTGGCGGTTTTAATGGCAATACTGTTCCTTCCTGTATTCAACAGCATTACAGGCAAACAACTTTCATTGTTCCGTCCCGAAGTGTCGATGATACTGACCACGCTTGGCATCACACTGTTCACCGGCCTGATAGCCGGCAGTTATCCTGCATTTCACTTGTCAGGCTTTAAACCTGTAACTGTATTGAAAGGAAAGATGAGGGGATCTGCGGGCGAGTTATTTGTACGAAAGGGATTGGTGGTGTTCCAGTTCTTCCTTTCTATTATATTGATTGTGGCTGTATTGGTTATTTACCGGCAGATCACTTATATCCAGACAAAAAACCTGGGATATGATAAATCGCATATTATCACTTTTTTCAGGGAAGGAAAATTGTCTGATGATGTGGTGCACGACCGCTTTCTTTCTGAAGTAAAGGATATACCCGGTGTTATAAATGCCTCAGATATGGGACATGGCTTTACCGGGCATTCCAGTGGAACTTCCGGCGTGGTATGGGAAGGAAAAGATCAGAAAGATAAAACCGAATTTGAAGTGGTACGTGTAAACTATGACCTGCTGAAGACGCTGAATATAAAAATAAAAGAAGGGCGCGATTTTTCACGTGATTTCGGGGACGACAGCTCCATGCTCATTTTTAATGAAGCGGCCATAAAGTTTATGGGAATGAAAGACCCTGTTGGCAAACAGGTGGAATTGTGGGGAGAGAAAATGCGCATAGGCGGTGTGGCAAAAGATTTCCATTTCGAATCGCTTCATGAAAAGGTAAAACCGCTGTTCTTTATACTGAACCCATCCGACACCCGCAGGTTTATGGTGAAGGTGGAAACAGGAAGTGAGAAAGCAGTGATTGCGAAGCTGGAGAAATTGTATGCGCAGATAAACCCCGGCTTTTCATTCGACTATCAGTTCCTGGATGAAAGATACCAGACTTTATACAAAGCAGAAAGCCAGATATCCCTGCTGTCGAGGTACTTTGCCAGCCTGGCTGTTCTCATCTCCTGCCTTGGATTATTTGGTTTGGCAGCCTTTACTGCGCAGCGGAGAAACAAAGAGATAGGTATCCGGAAAGTGCTGGGCGCTACAGTTAGTACTATTGTGATGATGCTGTCGAAGGATTTCCTGCGGCTGGTGTTGATTGCTATGCTTATTGCTTTCCCGGTGGCCTGGTGGGCTACTGCGCAATGGCTGAAAGGCTTTGCCTATAGTATTCATATCGATGCAGGCATATTTTTAATTGCAGGTATTGCGGTGATCCTGCTCACTTTTTTCACCATTAGTTTCCAATCGGTGAAAGCGGCGTTGGCCAATCCAGTGAAGAGTTTGAAGTCGGAATAATTGTCGTGTTCACATAAAAAAGCCCCGGTGAAGAACCACCGGGACTTTATTTCTTCATAAGCAAAAATCCAACCAGCTATCTCTTAGCAAAAACCAATTATTAACAAAGGCGGTTTAGATTTAATTGTAACCTTCGTTCTGCTGGTTGCGTATATTGGGGTTAGCATCCAGTTCTCTTTGTGGTATGGGCAAAATAACTTTCGTACTTGGCCACGATACCTGTATCGTTTTGTCGCTCGCCAGGAATTTGGTGAATGAGCGTTTTGTTCTGTTTAAATCAAACAGCCGGTGCCCTTCAAAAGCCAGTTCCTTTCTACGTTCCAGCAGGATCGCATCCAGGAGTGCCGGCCCTGTAGCCGTTACCGGCGGGGCATTATGATCGGCGCGTTGTGTTACCACTTCCAGGTCAGCCTGTGCTTCCGCGGTGCTTCCAAGGTGTGCTGCTGCTTCTGCATGAATGAGATATAATTCCGCCAGCCGCATCACTTTGATACTTTCTGTAAACGTGTTTACATCTTTGTATTTCGTAATGATGTTAGCCGGATCTTCGCCCCCGTTACCGGATCGTTTTCCTTTCTGCAGAAAGTTCCTTCTTACATCTGTAGCCTGGTAGATATTGTAAATGTTATTGGTGGCCAATACATCGCCATATCCGTCCTGGCTGAACATATAACTTAAGCCATCCGTATTGCGGTTATCTACCGCTGTATTGATGATCTCAAAAACAGTTTCATTGTTATTAGTGATCTTAAAATCGCTCACCAGTTTTTCATTGGGCAGCAGTGCGTATTTGCCGGATTGTATCACATCGCCGGCATATCTGGCTGCTCCCTGCCAATCTTCTTTATATAAGAGGATCCTGGACAGCAATGCTTTGGCAGAATAGATATTGATCCGCCCGGAAGAGAATTCTGTGCTTTTACTTCCTTCAAACCCGGAGATAGCCGTTGTGAGGTCGCTGATAATCTGCGCATAAGTATCTTTCACACTGCTGCGGGAGGGCGACTGCACCGAATCTACATTCGTAACCGTTACAATGGGAATACCCATATGCGTGGCGCCGGGCGTATAGTTATATGGTTGCGCAAACATGCGGGCAATATCAAAGAACACCAGTGCGCGTAATGTGTATGCTTCCGCCACTATCTGTTTAGCCTCTGTACTGTCGGCCGGTGATGGCAGCAGCGAAATCTTTGGCCCTTTCATGATCACCATATTGGCATTGGCCACTACCGCGTATAACTGGTTCCATGAATCGGTGGTATACTGATCGTTGGCCGTTACTATATACTGGTCCTGGTTGCGGTACCGGTTACTGTTGATGATGCTGATAAAACCATTGTCGGACCGCAGATCCGGCAACAGCGGCATGGTACGTCCATAATAATTTTCATCCTGCATCAGGGAATACACGCCGTTGATAGCTGCCCTCAACCCGGGCAGGTCTGTAATAGCGCGGCCTGTTTCTGTTGACTGATCCGGGCGCTGATCAAGGAAATCCTTGCTGCAGGCGCTGAAGAAGCCAGCCACTAAAACAAGTATCCCGTATGTATATTTCTTTTGCATGAATACCTTAAAAATTTACATCCAATCCTATCAGGAATGTTTTGAAAACCGGGGGACGCTGATCGTAATCACCTGTTACCGGTACTTCCGGGTCCATGGTGAGATATTTATCTTTTACGTACGTCCATAAATTATTGCCGCGCACATATACTTTTACTTCGCTGATATTGGCTTTCTTTAACCAGCTTTGCTGCAGGTTATAAGCCAGCAGCAGGTCGCGCAGGCGGATAAAACTGCCATCGTACAGGAACCTGGAGGAGCTCTGGTTGCTCAAACCAGATTGCGTACCGCCGAAAACCACTTTAGGTACATTGGTAATATCTCCCGGATGCTGCCAGCGTTTTTCATAAATGAGGCGCGACATTTTTGCTGCGCCTCCGAATCCGCCGCTGCCGTCTGATTCGGTGAATGTTCCCCAGTTGTCGTATACCTTATTTCCCCAGTTACAGAAGAACTGAAAGCTCAGATCAAATCCTTTATAGCTGAAGTAGTTGGTAATGCCGCCATAAAATTTGGGCAGTGCGCTTCCCTGGTTAAAACGTTGCGCTTCGCCGTATGATTTGGTAGTAGCGGTTTTAGAAGCATCCCTATACCACAGTGCTTCACCGGTTTGAGGATCTGCACCTGCAAATCCAACGAGGAAGAACTGGTAAAAATCTGTACCTGGTTCCCGTTTATAGGGAGGACTGGTGATCGGGTTATCCAGTCTTGTGATCCTATTATTCAGCGTAGAGATGTTGGCATCTGTACGCCATGAGAATTCATTTTCATTTTTTGCGATGACATTGCGGGAGGAAAGGGATATTTCCCAGCCGCTGTTTTTCATCTCCCCGTTATTCCTGAAAACAGTTGTAATACCATTTGCAGAAGATACCGGTACATTCAGCAGTAACCTTGAAGTGGTTCTGTTATAATATTCAATGGTACCCGACAAGCGGTTTCTAAGCACCGCGAAATCCAGTCCTATATTGAATGGCCTGTTCTGTTCCCATGTGAGGAAAGGATTGGGGTATTGCGTAAGCACATACCCCGGTTTCCCATCATAATCATTTGCCGGGCTATAAAGCGACAATGAAGCATAATTATCAATAGCCTGGTTTCCGTTGCTGCCGTAGCTCGCTCTTATCTTTAATTCGTTGATGACATTTACATCCTGGAGGAATGGTTCGCGGTAAATATTCCACGCTGTTCCTATGGACCAGAATGCAGCACTTCTTTTTTTCCGGCCAAATCTGGAAGAGGCATCCCTTCTGATAGAGGCGGTGAGGTAGTATTTCTGCTTATAGTCGTAGCTATTGTTCAGGAACAATCCTGTAAGTGAATTGGCGCTGGATACAGAGGATACGCTTTCCGGTTTGGAGGCGTCCGCCAGCAGTTGCAGGTCGGGCAGCAGGTTTGACGCTGCTGAAGAATTGCCGCTGTTGGTGGTTTTCTGCGCTTCATATCCTACAAACGTATTGATCCCGTGGTAGCCCCATCGCCTGTTGAACCGCAGGATATTGGTAGATACCCAGTTATTCCACAGGCTATTGCTGACCGATACCCAGCCATTGGTATTTCTTCCATCTCCGAATCCCGGTGCAAAAAAAGAGTTGCTCCGGGCATAGTTCAGGTCGAGACTGATCTTTGTTTCAAACGAAAGAAAATCAGTGAAGGCGTATTTGGCGCCGGCGCCGCCCAGCAGTCCGTAAATGGTGCCGGTGCGGGTATCGCCATTCAGTACAGCCACCGGGTTGAAGGTGTTGTTGTAACTGAAATCGTAGCTGCCATCCGGGTTGTAAATTTTCAACCAGGGCTGCAGGCGTACGAGTGAGCGTACCGGGTTGGCCATTAAGCCTACGTCCCCTACTGCGTTTGCACGCTGATAAGAGAAGGACAGGTTTACATCAAACGACAGGCGGCTGGTGGCCTGGTTGCTCAGATTGAGCTTGCCTGTCATACGCTTGTAGTCCACACCTCTCAGGGCTGATTTGGAATCGTATAAGCCGCCGGAAACATAAAATTTTGTTTTATTATTTCCGCCTGCGGCAGATAGATTGGCTTGTGTATAGCTCCCATGGCGGGTGAGCACATCGATCCAGTTGGTGTTCACGGTAGTGTCTACGCCACGTGCGCGGAGCTCCCGTTGAAAACCGGCTTCGCCTGTGCCATCTGCTTTATGCGCCCATCCTTCGCGGAGCAGTTCCATCATCTCGCTGGTATTGAGCGGATAGTTTGCCTGCGGGATGGTGAGCTGGTTGCTGCCTCTTTGCACTGTTGCGCTGATCTTTGTTCTGCCCTGGCTGCCGGGTTTGGTGGTGATGAGTATCACGCCGTTGGCAGCGCGGGAGCCATAGATGGACGCAGAAGCTGCATCTTTTAAAATAGAGATCGACGCGATATCTGCGCTGTTGATCCCTGCCAGGGTATTCACATTATAATCGGTAAGGTTGTCTGTTACCACTGGTGTGCCGTCTACCACGTATAGCGGAGAGCTGCCTGCAGTAATAGATCCTATGCCGCGTATATGAATGCTGGGTATGGAACCGGGCTGACCGGAACCATTGGTAGATTGTAAGCCGGATACATTGCCTTGTAAGCTTTCCTGGAAGCTGCTACGGGGTGCTTTATCATATAATGAAGCATTTACCATAGTAGCTGAACCTGTCAAAGAACTTTTTGTTTGCACGCCATAAGCTACTACTACTACTTCGTTCAATCCTTTGGAATCGTCTTTCAGCGTGATGTTGAGGTGGGATGAGTTGTTTACTGTCACCCGGTGCTCTTCATAACCAATGAAAGAACAGATCAACGTTGCTGAAGAAGGCGCCTCCATGCGGAATTCACCATTCTCATCTGTAGTAGTACCCTTATTAAGACCTGCAATACGTAAACTCACACCTGGTAAAGGGTGTTCGAAAACGTCGGTTACCGTTCCACTGATACTGATATTCCTGATCTCTTTGTCTTCCGGCGCTATAGCCACCAATGTGGCGGAAAGCTGTTTGAAAGTAAGACCGGTATTTTTCAATATCTTTCTTAAAATATCTTCTGTCAAAGCATTGCTTTCATTCACTGACACTTTTTTGCCTGCCGGAATCAGATCGTTGCGGTATACGAAACGGTAGCCGCTTTTCTTTTCGATCATCTTCAGGAGCCGTGTCAGCGGCACTGAATCTGCTTTGAGGGAAATGCGCCGGTCCTGCTGACCGAAGACATTTCCTGTTATTTGCAAACAGGTAATAAGAATAATAAAGGACACCAGTTTCATTATCAGTACAACTTTTCCCTATGTTTTTATACGCAAAAGGATTCATAATGTAGGATTTTTTTCCATACATTTATGGTTGTAAAAGGTCATAAAACTACGACAGTACTACATTGCCAAGTGAAGCTAGCTGCCGTTTGATCTCAACAAAAGGGGTAAATGTTTGCAGCATTTGCCCTTTTTTTATCTGAGAGGTATCGATTTTCTTTTAACGTTCCCCTTTTACTGGGTGATGAATACTTCATTGCTTACTATCCGGCAATGAAATGATGTTGTAACCTTCAGCGCTTCCAGTACTTCTGAAAACGATTCATTTTTAAAAGTAGCGGTGAAATGGTATGTTTTTAATTTGTTACCGTTGAGATGGATCCTGATACCATACCAACGTTCCATTTTCAGCGCAATATCTTCGAAGTTGTCGTTATCAAACACCAGGTAGTTGTCGTGCCAGGCAGTTTCCGCCACCATGCTGTCCTGCGTGTTATTACGGATATTTTCTACCCTGTAACCTGCTACCAGGTTGGGTTGGGTTTGTTTGTTACCTGGTCCGTGCTGTAAAATGATCTTTTGATTGGGCGCCAGTTTCACATTCCTTTCCACGCCATCGTTAAGTGTTACTTCCACAGCGCCGGTGATCAGCGTAGCTTCTGTGGTATGATCTCCTGTATATGCTTTTACATTAAAAGAGGTACCCAGTACTTTGATGCCCATCCTGGAGGTACGAATGGAAAAGGGTTTGGCTGCATTCTTTGCTACGTCAAAAAATGCTTCCCCTTCCAGGGTAACTTCCCGGCTGTCCTGGTTGTTCATATCAGGATCATAGGTTAAACGGCTGCCACCATTAAGCCATACTTCTGTTCCATCGGGCAGTTGCGCCCTTGTACGGGAGCCATCGCGGGTATAAATAGCCGCCATTGCTGCTTTACCGGCCTTTTGCGGGTATTTGTCTGATAAGAGATAGATGCAATAGCTTCCGAGTATCACTACCAGTATGGAAAGTATGGCCACCCATTTACGGAAGTTCCTCCTGGTTTTAACGGGTAATTCTTCCTGTGGGAACTCTTCCTCCATCCGGGCCAGGTGTTTTTCCAGGGCCTGTTCCGTTTTGGTTTCCCATTCCGTACCGGCAGCGGGCTGAGGCCAGTTGCTTAATACGGATAATTTATATCTCAGGTCCGGATCTTTCTGCAATGATGCTTCCAGTTCACGCAACTCCTCCATCGTGGCTTCGCCCGATACCTTTCTTCCCATCAAAAGCCATATTCTTTCCTGTTCCATGTGTATGATACAAAAGCATGATTATACAGAAGGACAAGCAATTTTTGAAAATCTACTACTCCGCCTGAAAAAAAATTTAAATTATTTTGTTTTGATAAAAGAGAGGTTGATCACTTCACTGATCTTTTTGAGGGCCTGGGCCATATGTACATCAATGGTATTCACGGAAATGTCGAGGATCTGGGCAACTTCTTTATATTTAAGGCCATCCTCCCGGATGAGCTTAAAGATCATTTTCCTTTTGGGTGGGAGTGCATTTACGGCTGCTTCTATTCTTTTTACCATTTCGCCGGAAATGAAGATCTGTTCCGGTGTGGCATTGCTGACGCTGATGTCTACCGCTACTTCATCAAGACTGAAATGCTGGGTACGGGCAGCCTTATTCAGGTAATTGAGGGCAATATTTTTGGTGGATACATAAAGATACACGCGGAGATTTTCAACCTGGAGCAGTCGTTCCCGCTGCTTCCATACATTCAGGAATACATCCGAGGCGATTTCTTCAGCGGATTCCCAGGACTTTACGATGGAAAAGGCAAACTGGCTTAAGGGCTTGTAAAATATCCGGAACAGCGCTTTATAAGCCTGTTCATCTCCAAGGGATGCTACCCTTTCCACCAGCAGCTGTATATTGGCTTCTTCCCTCAATAATTTGTTTTTTGGTTGAAAACTGATCCCTAAAGATAATACAGATTTTTTCTAATTTGATCTTGTTTTACATTTATTATTATATAATATGAATTGGTTTTAAAGTATATATATCTCACTGCTTTATTACTGCATTACTTTTTAAACATAAAATATACGGCTCCTACAAGGAAGAAAAAAGAGACGAGATAGTTCCAGCGGAGGGGCTCCTTGAGGAAGGTAACCGCAAAAATGCTGAAAACGGTGAGGGTGATCACCTCCTGGATGGTTTTGAGCTGGAACCCGGTAAACCCTTCCTGGGCGCCGTAGCGGTTAGCGGGCACCATAAAGCAGTACTCAAAAAAGGCGATGCCCCAGCTGATGAGGATCACTTTCCAGAGGGCAACGTCCTGGTGTTTGAGGTGGCCATACCAGGCAAAGGTCATGAAGGTATTGGAAATGGTGAGGAGCAGGATGGTGCGCATGTGTGATTAAATATTTGAAAGCGCTAAATTACTGAGTAGCTGCTATCTGCAAAAAATAATATTTGAAGCGGAGATTGTCTGTCTCAGGATCGTGATGATTTACTTTAAATACCTCCCAATGCAATAAACAGATGGGCATACCCCATAAAATAAGAACTGTATTAAAGGTCTGAAATATTCCAACCTTAAATACAGTTCAGTTTACAGCCGCCTGAAAAACCGGGCAATGCTATATTACGGGCTCATATATAATATTACATACCAGCCCATTATTTTTCCCAAAAAAAAGTTAAACCAATTTATTGAGGGGAATTCATTGTTGCTATTGATTTCCGAACGTTAGAATATTTATTATTATTATAATCCAAATTGAATCCATATGCCCCTATACCACCAACATCAGTTTTCAATGCCCATAATGCATATTCCTCAATTAAGGTATTTTTACCCAAAGCGCTATTCACATTCCAGGCACATGGTTTTTCACCATTGGTTAAAAAGAATACATTTTTATTACCAATAAGCTTTCCATATTGATTCACTACACCAGTCATCATATTTTGATTTCCGCTCCACCGATCGCCGGCACAATTGTATCCCTGAAAGATAACATTGTTATAATAGCTATAGGTATCGTTAAAGATTTGAAAAATAGTACCCGATGTTTGGTCTGTATCAAAAATAAAAGAAATGTTATTCCCTGATTTAGGACCGAAATATTTGCTCAATGCTTTCAGTAACCCCTTTGTCTGTTCCTTACTATAAATGAGTTCAGGTTCCATGTCTACATCTATTCCGTCCAGGCCCCATTCCGTAAAATAATCATAAACCAATTTTGCAAATTTATCATAGTCGGCCTCATTGTGATTATATACAGGAGTTCCATCTGCATTTTTATGCCAATCCTGAAAATCAGTCAGCCAAACGCAATTCACCACTTTAGTACCCCTTTTCTGGAGATAGTTTATATCTGCTTTTATCTTGTCAAAGTTGTTCCACAATTCTTTGTTTCCTTTTCCCATATGAGTGAAGATATCTACAACATCGACGCTATCCGGAACCAGTCGCAGATTACTATACATATACCTGGTACTATCTGCAGAAACAGATTTTTCTAAACCGTTGAAATAACCAACAAACTTCTTATGGTCACTTTTTTTGTATTCATTGAGTTTTTTGAGATAAATGGCCGTTGAATCCACCGGTTGAGGTTTTTCAGTAGAGATTTGGGTGCATGATGCGAAAGTAACGGCAAATAAAGTGACTGCTAAAGCGGCTCTGACACTGAATAAACTTAATCTGATCATTTGTTTGAAATTTTATATTGAATTATTAAATCTTTTCCTGATACTAGTTTTCATGCTTGCACACGGCTATCATGGACAAAGCCACAATATGCTTTGCATCTACCACAGGGGCATGATTCTTCACTTAGAGGGTATTTCCTTTAGCGCAAGTTCTCTACCTTCTT
The DNA here is from genome assembly GCF_040546735.1 of Chitinophaga sp. OAE865. NCBI lineage: Bacteria > Pseudomonadati > Bacteroidota > Chitinophagia > Chitinophagales > Chitinophagaceae > Chitinophaga > Chitinophaga sp. OAE865. The sequence goes on from NZ_JBEPOF010000001.1 coordinate 4,689,082, forward strand.
ATAACTGCTGAAACCAGTAAAAAACATCCCCGGCTGTAACTGGATGTTTTGCAGGCTTTTCATTTAATAAGAAGACCGATCTTCATGAAACCAGGAGGATCATCAGACCCGGGACGTCATGAAGCTTGGATTCCCAATAAAAATTGGAAGCAAAAAACTCTATATAAATTCTCTGGCGGCAATATTGGCTATGGCAGGAAGGAGCCAATATATATGTAAGGTAATCCTGCGAGGTCAACTATCTTCTCAAACGCACGGGTACCTATACTATTTGCCTTAAAACATGCATCCAAAATGGATTTTACAAATAACAACCTATTCAGGAAACAAAAGACAATTAACACAATTTTTCATTATCCTATTGCAACTTATAAGTTGTTACCAAATACTTCTTACACTCGTTGCTTGTTTGACTTTAAATCCGGTGTATGCAGTGTTGGTAATACTACTCCGGAACGAATTGCCTGTTAATGCTTATTCAAGAGTTAACGTAGAAGTGGCCCAAAGGCTCTGCATTCTACAGTTAGGTCACAAATCAATAAGGTTCAAACAACTTTCTGATTTCAATGATAATGTTTTTTTTTAGAAAAAAAAGAAATCCAGGCCAACTTTTTTTGGAAAAAGATGATAAATAGATTTACGTAGCTCTACGCCTGCTTCTTTGTGCTAAGCAGCAGTTCCCGTACATCCACATCCAGTGCAGCGGGATATCGAACAAAGGTTCCGCGGTAGGCTGCATTGTATTGGTACGCCATTTTGAAACCGTGGTAATACTTACTCCCAGCTCTTTTACGAGCCAGTTTTGCATCTTGCTGTCTCTACTATTATTATTTTCAATATATTAAATATAATTTCAGTAATTAATATTATTATCTGATCTGAAGATAACAAACGTTGCCCTTGGGCAACACATATATTAATTACGAAGAAATAAGTGAAAATTTAAAAGCGACATTTATTAATTAATAAGATGTTACCTTAAGTGACATCATATCAGTCTCCTCCACCTACATTTCGACCCAAATCCGCCTGCCTTACAGACGAAGAACCCAATTTCCCGGGAACAGTGCTGAAAACCTGCTTTGAGCTTTTGGGAACGGGCGAAACGAACAACCTGCTTGCCTCAGCTAAACCCAAGCCCTTGCCAACCCTGGCGGGCCTTACAGCTCCGTGAGTGAGCGGATGAAAGTACTATCCTGCTTTACGGAGCTATAGCAGTTAGTAGAGACGGCCTTTCTCATCTCCCCAAAAAATAAAAACCAAACCACCCCATATCCTTCCCCAGCCCAACAATCAGCAAAATAAATCAGTAAAATCCGCGCAAAAAAAAGAGGGACCGTAAGAGGTCCCCCTGCATCAAACCAAATTGGGCTTTCCAATGTGGATGATTTTGTGTTGTTGGTTGCTATTTCATTATTAAAAACTATTGTTCTAATTTGATTTCGCCCAGGTCGGTAGCTTTACCGTCTTCTACTTTTACATCTTTGATCACGGCGTTTTTGTATGGGCTTTTGCCGAGAACAGTAATAGTATAAGTTCCTGCTTTGGCAGCCGGAATGGTGAATGCACCCTGTGAGATAGCGCCTTTCAGCTTATCAGTACCGTTGTCGGCCTCTACTTCAGTAGCGCTGTCGGCAGGAGTGATTTTACCGGTGATAGAACCACCTTCTACAGTCATCACTTTCAGTGAGTCATGTCCCTGCAGGGAGTCTACCTTCTGTAAAGAGTCGATTCCGGTTAAAGAATCTACTTTTTGTAAAGAGTCGATTCCGGTTAAAGAATCCACTCTTTGCAACGAGTCAATCCCGGTTAAGGAATCCAGCCGCTGTAAAGAATCTACCCCTGTTAAAGAGTCAATACGCATTACAGAGTCAATTCCGGCCAAGGAATCCACTCTCTGTAAAGAATCGGTTCCCATTAAAGAGTCTACTGTCAAGGAATTAAATCCTTTTAAAGAATCCAGGCGCTGCAGTGAGTCTACACTGAAAACTTTTACTGAGTCAAGGCTGGCAATGGAGTCTGTTGCAATTGAATCCACCATTGCGGCGGTGCTGTCTACAGTTTTTACTGCGGCTACATCTGCACTTTTGAAAGCCGACATCCCAAGTACCATTGTTGCTAAAGCGAGCGTTCCTACAATTGATTTTTTCATGGCTTCAATTTTTGAATGGTTAATATTTATATTGAATATCCCCGGCCCGGATGAATGTGCATGGTTTTTGTTATATGCCCTCATCGTTGGCTACCGTATATAAACAATACATCCGACAATTCACTTACCATTAGTCAAAGAAATGTTAAAGTGAAAAAAAGAATTACAAGGCGTTATACCAGCTGCTTTCGTAATTAGTAATTTTAAAAATTATCTTCGCACTACGGAAACAAGACAAAAGATCAAAAGCATGTTGCAATTGAGTAACGACGAAATAGTAAAAGGCATCCGGAGCAGAAACAAAGATGTGTTCGAAACTGTTTTTAAACAGTTCGCACCATCCATGTATAATATTGCCGTACGGTATGTGAAAGATGAAGATGACGCGAATGATATGGTACAGGATGTTTTCCTCAATTTGTGGAAAGGTGCGGAAAACCTGGATGAAAGAGCCCCTATTAATCACTATCTCGCAAGAGCCACCGTAAACACCTGTCTGAACAGGATAAAAAAAGAGCAACGGAAAGAAGTATACGCCAAGGAACAAATGCAAACCGCTACACCGGCAGAAAATAACCATTCTCTGCTGGAACATAAGGAACTGGAAGCCCAATACCGCTCTGCCCTTGAAAAATTACCGGACCAATGCCGCCGTGTTTTTGAAATGAGCCGCCTGAAAGGCTTGTCGCCGGCCGAAATCGCAGAACAATTAAATATCTCTATCAATACAGTATACGCCCACTTAACCACGGCTTTAAAACGATTACGGGTAGACCTTATTAATAAGTCGTAAGATGCTCCGGAATTTTTTTTATTATCGCTTAATGGTATAACGTTCTTCGGTTGTATTACTAATAAGAAGCCATGAATAATCAAACAGACATAGATATAGTGATCCGTTACCTGGAAGATCCGGACAATGAGCAGCACAAAACGCAGCTCAACGAATGGATTCAACAGGATGCCGGTAACCTGGATATCTTCCTGGATATGAAAGGCATGTGGCATGGCGATCCGCTTCCTGCCGCCTCTGCTTTCGATACCCAGGGACAATGGCAGGCGCTGGATACCATGCTGGATAAGGTTCCTGTAGCTGCTTCGCTTCCCGCACAAAGGAAAAACACCCGCGTGATCAGGATGAACCGCAGGTACTGGTGGGCCGCCGCAGCCGTACTGGTGATTGCCGGCACATGGACCTGGCTGGGCCCGGGCGGGTATAAAACATACGCCACCAACCAGCAGCAGGACAGTCTTCGTTTGCCGGATGGCTCTATGCTGTATCTCAACGCACATACCCAGGTACGCTATGCACGCGGATTTGGAAAAGATAACAGGCTGATTAAAATAGATAAGGGAGAAGCTTTTTTTGATGTTACTAAAAACGATGCCCTCCCCTTCATTGTAAATGCCCCCGAAGTAGAAGTACAGGTATTAGGCACTGCTTTTAATGTAAAAGCCGCCAACAGCGGGGTAAAAGTGTTTGTACAATCCGGGAAGGTAAGCGCGGCTTATAAAGGCACTGAGAAAAAAGTGATCCTTACCCCGGGCGTGGAAGCCTCCCTGAAACCTAACGGTCACGAAATAGATACCCGTACACATAAAAAGAACAATAACATCCTGGCCTGGAAAACCCGGACATTAACGTTTGACGATACCCCGCTCACCGAAGTAGCGGAAGCCCTCGAAGATTTTTATAATGTACAGATCACCATCAGGGATCAGCAACTGGCTGATAAAAAACTGCTGGCTACCTTCCCCAATATGTCTTTGGACGAAGTGCTGGACATTATGAGAAAAACCCTTCAAATTAATATTACGCATAAAAACGACCTGGTAGACATCTACTAATACGCGCCTGACCTTTTATTTATGCAGCAATTATTGCTACAGGCGCGTATCTCCAATTCCAGGTTTGGATGCGTGCCTGATTTTATTCTTATTGTTATCCTGGTACTGGCCAATGCTGTAGCTATGGCCCAGCACACCAATGCCCCTCCCAGAAAGGTTTCCCTCCAGTTTACAAACGCCAGCCTGAAAACAGTGATCCGGGAAATAGAAAAACAAACCAAATATACTTTTGCCATTTCTTCCGGGGAACTGGAAACCCGCCAGGGCGTTAGCTTACATGTACATAATTCCTCCCTCCTGGAAGTATTGCCAAAGATCTTCCCTCCTGCAAAATATAAAGTGGAGATAAAAGACGGGCAAATCATCGTGATCCCCCTCAACACCGTAGCTGCGGATGAAACGCCTCCCCGTAACACAGATCCCAACCCTAACAAATGGACCCTCACAGGGTCTGTTTCCGATGGAATGGAGCCGCTGAGCGGTGTATCTATCCGGGAAAAAGGCACTACTAACGGTACCGCCACTACGGAAAACGGCAGTTTTAAAGTAGACCTGGCCAGCGGGCAGGCTATACTACAGGTATCCCTGATAGGTTTTGAAACAAAAGAGATTGCGGTGAGAGACAGGAGAAATATATCTGTACTGCTGCAACCAGACCTGCGTAAGCTGAATGAACTGATAGTACTGGGTTACGGCCTGCAGAAACGCGCCAATATTACCGGTTCTATCAGCCAGGTAGATGGCGTGCGGTTGAGAAGCCGGCCCGTAGCCAATGTGATGGCGGCCTTACAAGGCACCGCCACCGGCCTGGTGGTAACAAGAAGTAACGGGCAGCCCGGCCGTGAAGGATTTAACATCCAGGTGCGGGGTGTGGGCTCTTCCTCCGGCAGCAATACCCCCGTGATTGTAGACGGTGTGCCCGGCTCCCTCGCCGTATTGAACCCGGACGATATTGAATCCGTATCTATCCTGAAAGACGCGGCAGCCGCTTCTATTTACGGCGCCCGTGGCGCAGGAGGCGTAGTATTGGTAACTACACGCACCGGGAAACCAGGCAAACTGAAAGTAGATTTCAATACTCTCGGAGGTTTTGAAACCCCTATCCGCCTGCCCAACCGCCTCCCCTCCTGGCAGTCGGCCGCCATGCAGAACATTGCCGCGGAAAATGCAGGAAAGGTTGCGCCCTGGGATCCCCTGGAAATAGATTTAATGAGATCGGGGAATCATTATGCTATCGACTACCGGCGTCCTGATTTCTACAAATACTACTATAACTACAATGCCCTGCCGGTGCTTACCAAAAGCAAAACCGGTATTGAAAACTATAACCTGTCCGTAAAAGGGGGCGATAGCTCCAACCAGTTCTCTGCATCCCTGGGCTATTTCGGGCGACAGGGACTCTTTGCCATCGGCCCGGACCGTACCCATCGTGTGAATGCACGGGTGAACATGAACAACCGCTTCAATAAGCATTTCAGCCTGGAAACACGGTTATCGTACGCCCAAACTAATACCTTCTCCCCGGCCCAGGCAGTGGAAGGCCCCAATGGCTTGCTGGCAGGGATTTACCGCGGCCCGGGAAATGTGCCTGTGTTTGTGCCCAATACCAGTAATTATGCTTACGGCGGCGCACCTGGTTATGCTATTTTGGAAGATGGAGGTGAACGTGATGAGAAAAATAATTATATAGATGCGGTGTTTACACTGAGGGCCGACAGTATCGTTAAAGGGCTTACCCTTCGCCTTATTTACAGTCCGCAGAAACATACCCTCCAGGATAACCTGGGCCGTAATACCATTGCCCTCTGGAACCGCATGGATACCGCCGCGTTGCTGCAACCTAATAACATGCTACAGAAAAGCCGGCTGGAAAGTAAAGGCGGTAACCTGCAGTTGCTGGCCGACTATGATGTAAAAAAAGACAAACATAATATTCACCTGCTTGGCGGAGCCACACAGGAAGCATACAATACCACGCAAAGTACGGCGGCCTCCTACAATATCAGTCAGCAGGAAATCAATACCAATCACTTCAATAACGCTCCCGCATATACGCAGTTGCTGGGCGCCAGCGGTTCACTGCTATCCATATTTGGTAAAATGAGCTACAACCACGATAACCGCTACCTGGTGGAGGCCAACCTCATCGGATCGCGGCTATCGCAGTACAGCACCTCATTTGCCGGCAGGGATCAGTGGCAGGTATTTCCCTCCTTCTCTGCCGGGTGGCGACTGAACAATGAAACCTGGTTCAACCGGGCATTGCCTTTTTTTAACGAATTCAAGCTCAGGTGGTCATGGGGCAGGTTGGGGAATGTTAACAGCTGGAACAGTATTCCCAATGATGAGCGACTGCAAACTTTCAGCTTTAATGCTCCTCCGTACCTGCTGCCTTTTGTATATAAGAACCCCGTCATCCAGGCCCAGGGCTGGGAAAACATCTCCACCAATAACTATGGCTGGGATGCTACTTTATTCAGGGGCAGGCTCACCCTGGCCGCCGATTACTTTGTTAAGCATAACCGCGATATGCAGATCCCGGTGCTTACCGCATCTACAGAGGGCGCCTGGCCAATCGATTTTCACCGTGGTGAAATGAAATCATGGGGTTGGGAAATAAATATAGGCTGGCGCGATGATAAAGGGCCTTTTACCTGGTATATCAATGGTAATCTCTTTTATAACCGGAATAAAGTGCTGAAGAATGATAATGTGGCCCCCCAGCCAGGCTGGAACCAGGGTATTGCCGGGTATCCTTACTCTTCCCTGTTTGGCTATGAATCCGATGGCTATTTCCAATCGGCAGATGAAGTGAGCCAGCACGCCTTCCAGCACGAGAACACCGGTCCCGGCGACCTGCGTTATAAAGACATTAACGGTGATCACAAAATAGATAACGCCGACCTGGTATACCTGGGTAGCACCGATCCAAGACTGTCGTATGGTGTAGATGCAGGTTTCGCATGGAAAGGAATTGATTTCTCCGTTTTCTTCCAGGGTGTGGCTAACCGCAGGGTGATGCCGGACCCGCGTTATAATCTTCCTTTTACCAGCGCCTGGCAGCAGCCCTGGGACATTAACCAGGACTACTGGACACCGGAAAATCCTGATGCGTTATTTCCACGGCTGTATCTCAACGATCATCAAAATACAGTACCATCTTCCCATTGGGTGATGAACGGCGCCTATATCCGGCTGAAGAACCTGCAGGTGGGTTATTCCCTGCCTGCCAGCTGGCTGAGGAAAATATGGATCAGTAACCTGCGCATTTACTTCTCAGGACAGGATCTCTGGGAAACTACCAAAATGAAGATTAAGTATTATGATCCGGAACAGGCGGGAGGTTATAACGGTAATGCATATCCGTTTTTCAGATCATATACATTGGGGTTGACTGTTGGCTTCTGATTTTTCAGAAGCCAACAGGGAGCAATTCGCTATTCGGATTTCTTTCCTGCCAGCAGGTACAATACAGCCATACGTACAGCCACACCGTTTTCTACCTGGTCCAGGATGATGGACTGACCTGAGTCTGCCACATCGGAATTTATTTCCACACCACGGTTAATCGGGCCTGGGTGCATGATTATAATTTCTTTATTCAGGCTGTCCAGCAGCTCACGGTTTACGCCGTATGCAAGAGAGTATTCACGAAGGGAAGAGAACAGCGGCGTGTTTTGTCTTTCCAGCTGGATACGCAGCACATTGGCCACATCGCACCACTGCAGGGCTTCACGGATGTTATAGCTTACATTTACGCCCAACGCTGCCGCCATGTATTTCGGTATTAATGTTGGCGGGCCTACCACGGTTACTTCTGCGCCCAGTTTTTTGAGGCAGTAAATGTTGGAGAGGGCTACCCTCGAGTGCATAATATCTCCACAAATGGCAACCTTCTTACCTTCCACACTGCCTAGCCGTTCACGGATGGAGAAGGCATCCAGCAATGCCTGTGTGGGATGCTCGTTAATACCATCGCCTGCATTGAGGATAGGCACATTGATGTGCTTGGCCAGGAAATGCGGCGCACCGCTGGCAGAGTGGCGCATCACCACCATATCCACTTTCATGGACAGGATGTTGTTCACCGTGTCTATCAGCGTTTCTCCTTTGGATACGGAAGATCCCGAGGCAGAAAAATTAACTGTATCTGCACCCAGGCGCTTTTCCGCTAACTCAAAAGAGATGCGTGTGCGGGTAGAGTTCTCAAAAAATAAATTGACAATTGTTGTATCGCGTAGCGTAGGCACCTTTTTAATAGGCCTTTGTAAAACCTCCTTAAACTGGTCGGCTGTTTGAAAAATAAGCTCTATATCCTGGCGCTGCAGATCGCGAATTCCGAGTAAGTGTTTTACAGAAAGTGACATTAATGTGCAAATATAAAGGGTGAAATCTGAATTCTGAAATCCCGATTCATTTTAGTCGACCAAAACTACTTCGTCTTTACCATCTCTTTCATTCCACAATACCCTTACTTTCTGGGAAATAAGGGCATCAATGGTACGTCCGGTATAGTCCGGCTGAATAGGCAGCTGCCTGCTGAAACGACGGTCTATCAGCGTAAGCAGCTCTACAGAAGCGGGCCGGCCGAAGTCCAGCATTGCATCCAGGGCCGAACGGATAGTACGGCCGGTATACAATACATCATCAATCAGCACTACCTTTTTATTTTCTATGGAAAAATCTATACTGGTTTCACTCGGTACATGCAGGGTTTTGCTCTGGTTAAAATCGTCGCGGTAAAAAGTGATATCCAGTTTGCCGTAATCGATGTGCGCGCCTGGTAACAGTTTCAGCAAGGCCTGATGAATTCTGCCGGATAAATAAATACCACGGGGCTGTAATCCTATCAGCACGGTTTGCTCAAACTGTAAATGATTTTCTATCAACTGATGACAAAGCCTGTCTATCGTAATAGCCATTTGCCTGCCGTTTAGTATGGTTTTCAAAACACAACGTTTTAGGTGCCAAAAATAATGATTAAATGCTACAGATAAAAAGTTGAATATTAGAAAAGATTGATAAACAAGGGAATATTTCTGAAATGATGCGGCTCCTCTCCTGCCAGCATTGTTCAACCGGGGAAAACATATCTGTTTAATATAAATATTAACATAACAAAAACGACATTTTTTCATGGAGTGCGAGGGATGCTCCCCTTCTCTTCGTACTTTAGTGTCAATAATAACGGGGTATGAAACTTTTAAAGACCATTTTCGCTATGACCGCCTTTTTCCAGCTATGGGGCTCCAGTTCCCAGGCACAACTAAAAACCGGGGATAAAATTCCTTCCTTTTCCCTGCAGGATCAGACAGGGAAAACTTTTGATATCAATACCGTGTTAGGGAAACAACCGCTGGTCATTTATTTTTATCCGAAAGATGAAACCAGTGTATGTACCAAGGAAGCCTGCTCTTTCAGGGATTCCTACCAGGATTTTCAGAAGTACGGTGCGAAGGTGATTGGAATCAGTGCTGATAATGTGGCTTCTCACCGCAGCTTTGCAACGCATCATAATCTTCCGTTCACGTTGCTGAGCGATCCTAAAAATGAAGTACGCAAATTATTTGGTATGCCTAAAACCTTTATGATTCCGGGGCGGGTTACTTATATCGTAGATAAGAACGGGGTGATTGTGCATGAATTCAATTCGCTGCGCGATGGAGAGAAACATGTGACTGAGTCGCTGGCTGCGTTGCAGCGGATGCAATAAAGAAGGCCCGGATAAATTTATTTACCCGCTGTTGAAGTTATATCGGCAGCGGGTATTTTGTGTTTACAATTACAACTTCCTCATATCCTTAAACGTAGAGATCTCTTCTTTAAGCGCAAACAACTGCATCCCCCAAATGATACCCAGCACTATTGTAAAGGCCACCAATGCCAGGGAGAATGACACCTGCATAAAGCTGCCTTCCTCGCGGTTGGTAAGGGTAATAACACGAAGCAGTGCAATAAGCCCTATGCCGAAGAAAACGGCAGCTTTGATCCCCTTCTTACGCAGTTGTTTCCTGAAATATTCATCAAAAGCCCTGGCTGCAGCTATGCTGGCTTCCGGCTGCGGCGTTCCGTCGGCAATAAGCAGTTGTTCAAGATCTGCAACGCGGTAATGCTCATGATGTTCTGAGAAGTATTTTTGTAGGATGTCTGCCTGCATAATTTCCTGGATACTGAATGAGGGTGCAAGGTACAAAAAAGGCGATGGATATAGATCCACCGCCTGCATATAAATCATGAACATTTACTAAGCCTCTTTCAGGAACGGATAACGGTAATCCGTAGCCGGTACAAAAGTTTCCTTGATGCTTCTGGCGCTTAACCAGCGGTAGAGGTTCAGCATGGAACCTGCCTTATCGTTGGTACCGGAAGCACGGGCGCCGCCAAATGGCTGCTGTCCTACTACTGCGCCGGTTGGTTTGTCGTTGATGTAGAAGTTACCTGCGCTGTTTACCAGTGTGCGGGTAGCCAGTTCCACCGCATAGCGGTCCTGTGCTATCACCGCGCCGGTTAAGGCGTATTCGGAAGTACTGTCTACTACCTGCATGATCTCTTCAAATTTCTCCGCGTCATACACGTGAATTGTCAGCACTGGTCCGAAAATTTCCTCACACATGGTGATATATTTCGGATCGGTGGTTTCGATCACGGTTGGTTCGATAAAGTAACCTTCAGTTTTGTTGTAGTTACCGCCTGCAATGATCTTTACAGCCGGGTCTTTCTTTGCATTGTCGATGTACTGCGCAATTTTATCAAAAGAGCGTTCATCGATCACTGCGTTGATGAAGTTGCTGAAATCTTCTGTGGATCCCATTTTCATGGTTTTCAGCTCAGCAACTAATTTGGATTTTATATCGTCAGCAAGATTGTTTGGTATGTATGCGCGGGAAGCGGCAGAGCATTTCTGGCCCTGGTATTCGAAGGCGCCGCGTGCCAGTGCGGCAACGGCAATATCTACATCGGCTGATTTGTGGATCAGGACGAAGTCTTTACCACCGGTTTCACCTACAATGCGCGGGTATGTTTTATACTTATGAATATTTTCGCCGATGGTTTTCCACATGGTCTGGAATACGCCGGTAGAGCCGGTGAAGTGGATACCTGCAAAGTGAGGATCTGCGAAGCAGACATCGCCGACAACGGGGCCGTTGGCATATACTAGGTTGATAACGCCACCTGGCAGGCCGGCCTCTATCAGCACCTTCATGATCACCTGGGCGGCAAACACCTGTGTATTGGCGGGTTTCCATACCACAACGTTACCGCACATGGCAGCGGAAGTAGGCAGGTTACCGGCAATAGCGGTAAAGTTAAAAGGAGTAACAGCGAGCACAAAACCTTCCAGCGGGCGGTATTCTACCCTGTTGTGGATGCCGGGTGCGCTCACCGGTTGCTGGCGGTAAATTTCGCTCAGGAAGTGTACATTATAGCGGAGAAAGTCGATCAGTTCACATGCGCTGTCAATTTCGGCCTGGAAGGGATTCTTGCTCTGGCCCAGCATGGTAGCGGCATTGATATGATAGCGGTATTTGGTGGCCAGGAGCTCAGCGGCGCGGAGGAAGATGCCGGCGCGTTGTTCCCAATCCATAGCGGCCCATTTTTCACGTGCTTCCAGCGCCGCAGCGATGGCGGATTTCACATGAGAGGCGTCGCCCATATGGAAGTGACCAAGTTTGTGTTTGATTTCGTGGGGAGGGCGCAGATCAACGGTGTTCCCGGTGCGGATTTCCTTGCCACCGATATACATGGGTATATCTGCTACTTCGCTTTTGAAGGCGGCTAACTGTTTCTTTAATGCAATCCTCTCAGCAGAACCGGGTGCATAAGATAACACAGGCTCATTAGCAGGCGCTGCGTACTCAAAGTATCCTGTATTCATTGTATCCTAATTTTAATATTTGTTTATTTGATCATTTGTAAGCCCGGAGGCCCGCAAACAATCAAATAAACAAATGACTACGAGTATTGTTTCCGCAGCAAAATTACATGATACAACGCCTACGCGCTTATTAATAATTAGTCGATACTTATTAATTATTGTCCTCTTCCTTCTGCATCATCAGGTATGCCTTTATAAACCCATTCAGGTCGCCGTCCATTACCGGGCCTACGTTACCTACTTCAAAATCGGTGCGGTGGTCTTTGATCATCTTATACGGATGGAATACGTATGAACGGATCTGTGATCCCCACTCAATTTTGCGTTTGTTGGCGTTGGCTGCATTTTTCAGCTCTTCCCTTTTGCGGATCTCTTCTTCATACAGGCGTGATTTCAACATGGTGAGCGCCTTTTCGCGGTTCTCTCCCTGTGTGCGTGCCTGCTGGCATTCGATGATAATACCGGAAGGAATATGCTTCAGGCGTACGGCTGTTTCCACCTTGTTTACGTTCTGTCCGCCCTTACCACCCGAACGGTAAAATTCCCATTCCAGGTCGGCAGGATTTACAGCGATCTCGATAGTATTGTCTACTAACGGATATACATATACGGAGGCGAAAGAGGTGTGCCTGCGGGCATTGGAATCGAAAGGTGAAATACGGACGAGGCGGTGTACGCCGCTTTCCGCTTTCAGGTGGCCATAGGCAAAGTCGCCATCAAATTCCAGTGTAGCGGATTTGATCCCGGCGCCATCACCATACTGTGTATCAATTTCTGATACTTTCCAACCCTGCTTCTCGCCATACATGCGGTACATACGCAGCAGCATCTCCGCCCAATCCTGGCTTTCCGTGCCGCCTGCACCGGAGTTAATGGTTAATACCGCGGGCATTTCATCTTCCGGCTGATTGAGAGTGGATTTGAATTCCAGATCGTCCAGTGCCGCTACTGCAGCATTGTAAGCCTGTTCCACCTCTTCTTCCGTTGCTTCCCCTTCTTTAAAAAAATCGTTCAGTACAGCGCTGTCATCAATCGCAGCATTTACCTGATCGTAAAGGTCTACCCAGTATTTGTTTACCTTTATTTCCTTCAGAATCGAAGTAGCTCTGACGTTGTCATCCCAGAAACCGGGCGCCAGGCTTAATTGTTTGTCGTTTTCTATTTTTGCTAATCGGTCAGGTACGTTAAAGAAAACCTCCCAGGACATATAAACGGTCCCTCATAGCTTTAAGTTGCTCAGCTGTCATAGCTGGCAAATGTATGGAAAAAACGGATATATATACTAACGCCTTTCAAACTTTGTTTTGATTGTTCACTTTAGCATAATTTTTGTGTTGTAACATGGTAACCATGTCACTAATATTATAAAAAGCACCCATCTGTTATGGTGAGCCATGAAACCCTCCACTTTAAAAACCGGTCCGTTTTCAATACTATTGGGTTTATTATTATGATAGGTGTAAATGCACTGGCAGTGCAGCTTCCCATCAATGGCAAAACCACTGCGCAGATCTCTGAAGAGTATCCCAACCTGTTCGCACCTGCGGGCATTACCTTTTCTATATGGGGCGTTATTTATATTTCCCTGCTGGCTTTTATTGTATACCAGTTATGGTTATCCTTTTCAAATAAGGAACCTGCAACACTGGCTTATGTGATGCAGCGTATGAAAGACTGGTTCCTCATTTCCTGTGTAGCCAATGCCTGCTGGCTGTTTGCCTGGCATTATCATCTTGTCCCTGTAAGCATGGCCATTATGGTGATCCTTCTTATTTCGCTGGCCATTGTCCATGTTAACTTCGGCATCAGCACTGCTCCTGCCAATCTGCGGGAGAAAATATTTATCCATATTCCTTTCAGTATTTACCTGGGATGGATCTCTATTGCAACCATTGCCAACTTTACCGCATTGCTTGTATATACCGGCTGGGAAGGGAATCGTCATGCACAGATCCTGTGGACCATTGCTATGATCAGCCTGGGCACCCTGGTGAGTATGGCTATGGTGCTGCTCCGTAACAATATTACCTATGCACTTGTTAGTGTGTGGGCATTCTATGGCATCCTGCTGAAAAGAAAGACTGCAGAAATGATGGATGAAAACGCCATTATTCATACCTGTATTATCGCTATCGGGGTTATTGCTGTAACAATTTCCTGGCAATTATACAGGAAACAGAAATCATGAATCTAAAAGATTATTTTTGATGCGCATTTAATATATACACGACTATGTTTCCATCTACCAATCCAACAACCACCAAATCGTGGGACGCTTTAAAGAAACACGCTGAAGAAATGAAGAAGGTACATATGCGTGCCTTGTTTATGGAAAACAAAGAACGCTTCAGTGAGTTCTCGCTTAAATTTGAAGACATCCTTTTCGACTATTCCAAGAATATTATTACGGAAGATACCCGTAGCCTGTTATTAGCCCTGGCAACAGAATGCGGTGTAACGGATGCCATAAAGGCCATGTTCAGCGCAGAGAAAATAAACGTTACGGAAAACCGCGCGGTACTGCATACCGCTTTGCGCAATACGTCAGACAAACCGGTTTTACTGGATGGGCGCGATGTAATGCCTGATGTAAAAGCAGTGCTGAATAAAATGGATCACATCTGCCGTCAGGTACATTCCGGCGAATGGAAAGGATACACGGGCAAGCCCATACGTTATATCGTGAATATCGGCATTGGTGGTTCCGACCTCGGCCCGGTAATGGTAACAGAAGCCCTGAAGCCATACTGGAAACCCAACATCCAGACTTACTTTGTTTCCAATGTAGATGGCACCCACATTGCCGAAACACTGAAAAAGATCACACCGGATGAAACCTTGTTCCTCATCGCTTCCAAAACATTTACCACACAGGAAACCATGACCAACGCCCATACTGCGCGCAGCTGGTTCCTGGAGCATGCGGAAGATGAGAAATTCATTGCCAAACATTTTGCGGCTTTATCTACCAACGAAAAAGCAGTTACCGCTTTCGGTATCGACCCGCAGAACATGTTTGAATTCTGGGACTGGGTTGGAGGCCGTTATTCCCTCTGGTCCGCTATCGGCCTGTCTATAGCACTGACTATCGGCTACGACAACTTCACCCAATTACTGGATGGCGCGCATGCGGTTGACAGGCACTTTGCAGAAACGCCGCTGGAACAGAATATACCTGTTATCATGGCGCTGATTGGTCTCTGGTATGGTAATTTCTTTGGCAGCGCTACGGAAGCCATACTGCCGTACGACCAGTACATGCACCGCTTTGCTGCTTACTTCCAGCAAGGTAATATGGAAAGCAACGGTAAGTCAGCCGATCGTACAGGCCATCCCGTTAGTTATGAAACCGGTCCTATTGTTTGGGGCGAGCCCGGTACCAACGGTCAGCATGCTTTCTACCAGCTCATTCACCAGGGCACCCGCCTGATCCCGTGCGACTTTATCGCACCGGCCATCAGCCACAACGCTATCGGTGATCATCACGTAAAGCTCCTGTCGAACTTCTTTGCACAAACGGAGGCGCTGATGAATGGAAAAACGGAAGCAGAAGTAAAGGCTGAACTGGAAAAATCCGGTGCACCTGCAGAAGAAATTGCCAAGATCCTCCCATCAAAAATTTTCCCTGGTAACCGCCCTACCAACTCCTTCCTGGTGAAGAAAATTACCCCACGCTCCCTGGGCTCACTGATAGCTTTGTATGAACACAAGATCTTTGTTCAGGGTGTGATCTGGAATATTTTCAGCTTCGATCAATGGGGTGTGGAACTGGGCAAACAACTGGCCAGCAAAATACTGCCTGAACTGGAAAACAGCGATATCATCCTAAACCATGACGCCAGCACCAACGGGCTTATCAACGCGTGGAAGGATATGCGTTTAGCGTAGGATCGCCCTCGGCGCGAATTTTGTCTTGGAACACTGATTACGCTGATTTTGATGATTACTTTGATTTTATTTTTTGAAGTTTGATAATAAATAAGGGAGATAAAAGCGAATCCGCTTTTTATCTCCCTTAACTATTTTAAACAACATCTAAAACAACAAAAAATCAACAATAAAAATCAAAGTAATCATCAAAATCAGCGTAATCAGTGTTCCAAGACAAAATCCGCGCAATAAAAAACCCCCGGAGAAATCCGGGGGTTGCCAATTATTTTAAGTAAAAATCTTACCATTTGTCTACCTCATCAGAGCTATGTGAAGCCGGGGCGGCTATTGACGCCTCAACAGGTACTTCCACCTCTACAGGGATTGCTGAAGCGCGAACTTCAGATCCATCTGCTTCTGTTTCGTCCTGTTCTTCCTGCACATAATCATGGTTGTAGGCATCAAAGTCGAAATCGGGCATCAACTCAGTTTTAACATAGTTGATGGTTTCGGTTAATGCGTTCAGGAACTTGTTGAAGTCTTCCTTGTACAGGAATACTTTGTGCCTGTCATAACCGTTGTCATTAAAACGCTTCTTACTTTCAGTTATAGTAAGAAAATAGTCGTTTCCCCGAGTGGTCTTTACATCAAAGAAGTACGTTCTTCTTTTGCCCGCTTTCAATCGTTTAGAAAAGATGCTATCATTGTTTCTTTCCTGTTGATTGTTGTTTTCGTACGCCACAGTTGATAGATTTAAGTGTTAACGAATCAAATCCTGTTACAATAAGAGACAAATATACTATTGTTTTACAAATATCAAAATATTTTTAAATGATTTTGAAAAATCATAAAACCCGCCTGTAACAGGCTGCGGCAGGGCATATACAGGCAAATGACTGCTACTCATTGGCAGTTTCCTCATCACCTGATTGCTGACGCGCATACAGCTCCGCATAATAACCATTCAATGATAATAATTCATTATGTGTTCCCTGCTCTACGATTTTTCCCTCATCCAGTACAATTATGCTATCGAACTCAAACAAGGCAAAGATCCGGTGGGTAATAATAATAGCCGTCTTGTTTTTCAGATAGGCATACAGGTTACCAATGATCTCTTTCTCCGTACGGGCATCCACGGCTGATAAACAGTCGTCGAAAAGGAGGATATTGGGGTCCTTGATCAGCGCCCTGGCAATGGAAATACGTTGTTTCTGCCCCCCGCTGAGGGTTACCCCCCTTTCCCCGATGGCCGTTTCAAAACCTTCATTGAAGCCCAGTATGTCCTTTTCCACGGAAGCCTGCCTGGCGGCAGTTTGCACTTCCTGGATAGTAGCGCTGGGGTTGCCAAAGCGGATATTATTGGCAATGCTGTCGGAGAACAGGAACACATCCTGCGGCACATAACTGATCTGCCCCCGCAGGTTGCCCAGTTGCAGCCCCCGGATATCCTGGCCGTCCACCATCACTTTCCCCTCCTGCGGATCGTACATCCGTATCAGCAGTTGCGCCAGTGTACTTTTGCCGGAGCCGGTGCGGCCAATAACAGCCACTTTTTGCCCGGGCCGGATATGCAGGTTAAAGTTATTAATGGCAGTGATCCCTGTATGCGGATAAGTAAACGTTACATTTTCCAGCCGCACCTCCCCTTCCAGTTTCACCGCTTTTGCGCCGGGTGCATCCTTAATGGTTGGCTCGATCTGCAGAAATTCGTTTATCCGTTGCTGTGAGGCCGCTGCACGCTGGATCATGGAAGCTACCATCCCTATGGAAAAGAACGGGAACATCAGCATGTTCACATAGATCACAAATTCCGCCAGGTTGCCCACGGTAATGTTTCCTTCAATCACCTGGATCCCGCCGATGAAAATGGTGAGGATCACGCTTAAACCTATCATCAGCGCCATGGTGGGCTGGAATAGTGCATCTGTTTTAGCAAGACTGATAGAACTGTTCTTATACGCTTCGCTGGCTTCTTCAAAATGCTTTGCACTTGCATCTTCCTGGATGTATGATTTTATTACCCGGATACCGGAGTAAGATTCCTGTGCAATAGAAGTGATGTTGGACAGCTGCGCCTGTATCCTTTCGCTTTTGCGGTGAATGATCCTGTTCACATAATAGATGGTCAGGGCCAGGAAAGGCAGTGGCGACAAGGTATACAGCGTTAGCAACGGGTTCACCTGCAGCATCAGGTATACAATGATGACGATCAGGAACAAGGTCCGGGAAGCATACATAATAGCAGGTCCTACGTACATGCGTACCCGTGATACATCTTCCGTGATCCGGCTCATGAGGTCACCGGTGCGGTGCATCTTAAAAAAATTAAGATCCAGTTTCTGGTAATGCTGGTAAATCTCATTCTTCAGGTCGTACTCAATATGACGGCTCATTACAATGAGGGTTTGCCGCTGCAGGAACAGAAAGAACCCGCTCAGCAATGCAAACAGCAGAATGCTTACGCCGTAAAAGGCCAGTACATGCGTGAAATCGCCACGGAAAGCCACTTTTAGCGCGGTGTTGTCCAACAGCCGGTATTCGTCTATATTATGTGCCAGCAGGTCAAAGATCTGGCGTACCATGATAGGCTGGAACACACTGAATACAATGGAGATGGCGGTAAACAACAGTCCAAGGATCAGCAGCCATTTATTGGTAAGAAAGTATTTATTAAGTGCGGCAAGGTGTTTCAACGCTCATTGGTTTTGCCAACAAAAATAAGGCATTCAGCGCATATAGCTGTAAACGGGAATACCCGTGCAAAGAATCGCTCTGCACGGGTATTCTCCCTGAAAATTTATATTTCTTACTTCGTTGTAAAAGAGCCGAGGATCTCTTCCAGCGCCGGTTCATACTTAACCAGGTCGTTGGCAAGGGTAGTAAGTGTAATAGCGTAGGCAATATTATTTTTTACCAGGATGGTTACCTCCCCGTTAAGCGGGGTGCCGGTTTCCCGGTGGGCATACTGGCATTTCATCCATTTGGCTTTCACACCGGCAACGGAACGTTCCCCGTTGCCGATCTTCCTGTAATCCACGAAGAAATTCTCCATCTCTTTTTGGGTGGTTTCCATCACCTTGTCCAGTGTAACCCCCTGTTTCAGTTCCTGTGTAACAATATTCACATTAGCTCTGAAGCTGCTGTCGCCGCCGGGAGGCGCCATCATAAAAGTATATTCTATCCGGCTCATCACGGTATCTGTCTTAGTCCAGCCGGCGGGGGTGATTACAGAGAAAGTGCCTCTGCCGGCGTTCATTCCCGGCGATTTTCCGGCCAGTTCCAGTACTTCCTGGCTGCTTAATTCTTTAGGCGATTTGGAGGCATTGTTGCAGGCGGTGATGCCTAATAAACAAACTACTGCGGAGATCAATTGTAATTTCATCGTGCACATAAGGGATAAAAACCGCTCCGGCATTGCACCGGAGCGATCCGGGTGATTATAAATTTTTCAGTGCAGCTATAATTCTGGACTCTGCATCCGCAGCCGCTACTTCTTCTTTCACAAATTTCTGACCGGTGATATTTTCAAACAGTTCAATGTACCGCTCGCTTACGCTGTTAACAAATTCGTCTGTCATTTCCGGTACCTGCTGGCCTTCTTTACCCTGGAAGCCGTTTGCCATCAACCATTCGCGTACAAACTCCTTGCTCAGCTGTTTCTGCTGAACACCGTTCTTCTGGTTCTCTTCATATCCTTCCGCATAAAAATAACGGGATGAATCAGGGGTATGGATTTCATCGATCAGGTAAATGGTATCGCCGATCTTACCGAATTCGTATTTGGTATCTACCAGGATCAATCCGCGCTTGGCGGCCAGTTCCCTGCCTCTTTCAAATAAGGCAAGCGTATACTTTTCAAGTTGCTCATAATCTTCCTTGCTCACCAGCCCCCGTGCAATGATCTCTTCACGGGAAATGTCTTCGTCATGGCCTTCATGCGCCTTCGTGGTTGGGGTGATGATGGGCGCCGGGAAGAAATCGTTTTCTTTCAACCCTTCCGGCATGGTTACACCGCAAAGTACACGCTGGCCGGATTTGTAGGTCCTCCAGGCATGCCCGGTGAGGTTACCGCGTACCACCATTTCCACCGGGAAGGTTTCGCACTTCAGCCCTATGGTCACGTTGGGGAGCGGAGAAGATTTTACCCAGTTAGGAACGATGTCTTTAGTGGCTTCCAGCATAATGGCGGCCACTTTGTTCAATACCTGTCCCTTGAATGGAATGGGACGAGGCAGCACCACATCAAATGCCGAGATGCGATCGCTTACAACCATTACCATCAGCCTGTCTTCAATGGTGTAAACATCACGTACTTTTCCTTTGTAAAAGGCAGTTTGACCTGGCAATTTGAAACTTGACTCTAACATGAATAAAAAAAGATTAATAATTAAAGATGAAATATGCTTGATGCGATGCAAAAGTAATCAGGAAACGGTTCACTTATTACGATCGTGTAAACTTTTTCGCGGAATTTGTCTTGGAACACTGATTATGCTGATTTTGATGATTTCATTGATATTTTTAGAATTTGATTTTAATAAAAAGGGAGATAAAATAATCTTATCTCCCTTTATCATTCCATAAAAGAAATTCAATGAAATCATCAAAATCAGCATAATCAGTGTTCCAAGACAAATTCCGCGTCAGACAACTGTTGCGCGGCTCGCATATGGCCGGAGCAGGCCGATGATCACTTCGTTTTCGGCGTATGGGGTGAGGTATTCCCGGACATGTTCTACCTCGGTAGTGTTAACATTGGCGGGGATATAGCCCATGCCGTAAAAGCGGCCTTTCTCCATCAGGATACAGCTTTTCTCGCTGCTGTTCCGCCCTTTGTCTACGATGATTACGGAAGGTTGCTGTTCCTGGAGAAATGCGATGGCCGCTTTCATGCGCTCATTATAGCTTTCAGGCGATTCGGCCTTGCGGCAGGCGCCGTTACAGGTACCGGCCGTAATGCCTGCGCAGGTGCCATCTCCTTTTTGCAGGAAGCAAAGCTTAGGGCATAGCCGGAATTCCTTTATCAGGGAGCGCAGCAGGCGGTGGCCGTCTATCAGCAGGTTAAAGCTGTGCACAGGGTGCGAATATTTCCGTTTCTTTTCTATGGCCAGGCGAAGGTAGCCTTGCTGGTCTTCGAAAAGATAGAAGCCGTACCTGAACTCCACCCGTTTCTGGGCATAGTTGAAAACAGGCCACAGGCGCTTTATCTCCACCGATTCCAGGATACAGGCCATCAGTTCTGTAGCTGTTTCCTGGTAAGAAATGCGGTGAATGGTGCGTAGGAAGTTCTGTCGTTGCCGGCTGGTGCTATGCCCGGTAAAGTGGCTGTTCACCCGTTTACTCAGGTCCTTTGCTTTGCCTACATATACTACTTTGTCTTTGTGGTCGTGGAAATAATAAACGCCAGGTTGTGCCGGCAATCCTTTTACCAGGTCTGGTGGCAGGTTGGGCGGCAGGAACTGTTCTTTCGATCCTGTCTTCAGCATAGAGGCGATCACTTTCTCCTTATCATTGGCCAGCAGCATCCCGAAAAGCACGGTGGTGGCTTCTGCATCACCGCCGGCCCGGTGCCGGCCGTTTACGGGGATACCAAAATGACGGCAGATATTACCCAGGCTGTAAGATTTGAGGCCCGGGAATATTTTGCGCCCCAGCCGTACCGTACATAGTTTCTTACTTTGCAGGTCGAACCCGGCATTGCCCAGCTGGTGCTTTATAAAGGAGTAATCGAAATTTACGTTGTGCGCCACGAAGATCCGGTCTTTCAGCAAATCGTACAGCAAAGGGGCAATAGCCTCAAAGGGCGGCGCATCCGCCACCATACTGTTGCTGATGCCTGTCAGCGATTCTATGTAATAAGGAATGGGAATTCCGGGGTTTACCAGGGTCTGGTAATGCTGTGTCACTTCCTTCCCGTCGTACAGGAATACAGCGATCTCCGTAATGCCATTGGCACTGGCATGGCCGCCTGTTGTTTCAATATCTACAATTGCATACATCCGCTTACAAAGATATGGATTGTTGCCGCTTATTCAAACGTCTTAATCCCAGCAATGCCAGCAACGTGTAAAACCCGGAAAGGGCCACCAAATGCAGTACAGGAGCCATATTGTCGCCCAGGGTGGCGCCCATTTGCACGATGGACTGGTACACTTTGAGGAAGGGCATGGTGGGCACCATGGACGATAACCACTGCAATGGCACCGGCAGCGATTCATATGGCCACGCATACCCGGCAATGAGGAATACGGGATAGGTGGAAAACACCATCATCTGCGCCGCCATCAGCTGGCTGCGGAACATAGTGCCGAGCCACATTCCCAGCGGGATCAGGGTGAGAAAGAAAAGGAAGAATACCACCGCCACATCCAGTACCCGTCCACGGAAAGGAATGTCCAGCGTGGTGTAGTTAACCGTCATAAAGAAAAAGGCATAGCAGCAGAACAACAGCATATAGAACAGGCCTTTGCCCCACAGGGTGGCCGACAACCCACCCCCGCCGGTTCTCAGCAGCTCCGGCACTTTCCCCCGCTCTTTGTCGAGCGCCATACTTTCAGAAAGACCAATCAGCAGCGTTTGCTGTAGTATCAATGCCAGCAGACCGGGCAAAAGAAAAGCGCCGTAGCTGGATCGTGAATTATACATCGGGCGGTAGTCGAGGTTCACCGGCTGGGTTTCCCGCATTGCCATCTGGGAATTCAGTCCCTGCATTTCATTGTACTTCAGCCTTACCCCCGCTCCTACGGTAAGCGCCAGCGTAGTGATGCCGCCGGCCAGTTCGCTGGAAGGCAGGAACCGTGCGGCATTCACTGCCAGTACAATATCGGCCTGCTGCAGTGCCAGCACCTTTTTCTGTACGCCGTGAGGAATATAGAGGTATCCCTGGCACTGGCCGTAATACATCTTATCCTGTGCATCCTGTAAACCGGCAGCGCCGGTTACCTCCACGATCTGCATTTTGGTAAGCTGTTGCAGGAAGGTGCGGGATAATTCGCTCTTATCATCATCGGCTACCGCCAGCAAAACTTTTTCTTCTACCTTATAACTATATATACTGCCATAAAAAAAAGCGTACAGGAGCGGTGCTATCAGCAGCGTAAGCAACAAACTGTGATCGGCGGCTATCATCCTCACTTCCCGCAGGAACAACCGGTTCATATGTCGGAAAAAATCACGCATGCTGTAGAGAGTATTTATTCATTTTCCGTTGGAGGAAAAACAATGCAACAGGAAACGTAACGGCTATATAAATCAGCAATTGCCCTGTCTCCTTATACGCATAGTGCATGGGCAGTTCCATAAAGTATACCTTAAAGAAACCATCCAGGAAGGGCGTAAAGGGCATCAGCCAGGCGTAGTACTGGTCGTACCACGGCATAGCCCAGCGGGGAAAGGTAAAGCCGCTGAACACAAACGCAGGCGAAGTGTAAAACAGTCCCAGGTCGCAGGCTACCATTACATCACTTACTATGGCAGATACCATCATCCCTATACTGATACAGCCTATGATCAGCAGGGTGAAGAGGAGGAACAAGGGCCAGGAGCCACCTATCCGCCCATGAGCAAAAAGCGGGAATACAATGCAGGTTACCAGGATATAATGCAGCCATCCAACGCTGAGATGCGCCAAACCCTTTCCCAGCAATACATTGGAGGCAGAGCCACCTGCCATGGCATGCAGTTCCGCAAAGGTGCCCCTTTTCTCTTCCAGGTTCAGCGCCAGCACGGTTACCATAATGATCATCATCTGCAAAGCCACTGCAATTAATCCCGGTACCAGGTATTGCTGGTAATTGTACTGCGGGTTATACAGCATATAGGAAGTAAGCCGGATGGGCTGTACCAGTGCCATGGCTTTACCGGCGGGCATCCCTGTTTTTACAAACTTCTGCAGCGTTACCCCCGAACCCGCGGTGATCAGTACTTTTGCGGCATCCTTATAGATCAGTTTAGCGGTTACTACCGCCGCTGTATTGGTATACACGGTGATATACACCGGCTGCCGGCTTTTAATATGCTCGTCCATTTTTGCCGGGAAGTGGATGGCGCCCTGAACAATGCCCTGCTCCATCATCTTTTGTAAAGTGATTTCATTGTCCACCTGCTGCGTGACATGAATGCTCTCCGTTTGCTCCAGCATAAAAGTGAACTGGCGTGATAACGGTGAGTGCGACTCATCCCAGATCGCCACCGGCAAATCGCGGGCAAACTGGTTGTTATAGATATAACCATATAGCAGGCATACCAGCGGCGGCAGTACCAGCAATACAATGTAGTGTTCCGGGAGGGTAAGTATGCGCTTCCATTCCCGGGTCATGATATGGAAAATGGAGCGCATCATGGCAGATTCATGGAGGCGGTCATACCAGGGCGTAGCCCTTTGATTGCCGCCTGGTTTACAGGTGTCAGGTCCACTGTGAAAGTGCGCAGTTCAAATTTGCCCTGCTCCTTTACCGGCACCCAGTTGGCGAAGGTAAGCGAGGGGGCAACCTTGTGCACTTCGGCTTCAAAATTTTCGGGGTCGCATCCCGGCACCCGCACCTGTACCCGGGCTCCCAGCGGGAAACGCTGCATATCATCCTGCCGCACGTTATAGGTAATATGATACGTGGCGGGTTTCTGGATGGTCATCAGCGGGTAGCCGATAGCTACTATCTCCCCTTCTTCTATTACCATAGAAGTAATAATACCGTCTGCAGGAGCATGAATATAGGTGTTATCGGATAATGCTTTGGTAAGCTCATATCCCTGTTCCGCCTGCCGTACAATAGCTGCAGCGGTGGTGATGAGCTCCGGGCGGCTGCCCTGTTGCAGCATATCCATATTCAGCTTGGCTGTTTCCATTTCTTTTTTGGCAGCCTGCAGTTTAAAGTATACCAGGTCCTTTTCCTGTCCTGAAATCACATCATCGTTAAAGAGGTTCTGCATGCGCTGGTAGGTTTTCTGCATCAGCTCATATTGCTGTTGGGTAATGTTATAAAGATTATCGGCTGCCTTGATGGCTTCCGGCCTCGCCCCTTTCTGCAGCAGCGTAAGCTGCCCTTTGGCAGCATCTATAGCTGCCTGCGCCTGGTTGCGGATGGCATTGATTTCTGTAGACCGGAGCACGCCTAGTAACTGCCCCTTGCGGATGGTATCGCCCTGCTTCACCAGGAGGCTGTCCAGCCGGCCGGGGAATTCCGCCGCCACATCTACATAGTCGGCGTCTACCATGCCTATCATTGACCGGTCTGCTGCGGCGGGCTTCTTTATAAAGAAGATCAGCGCAATCAGCAGGATAGCAATGGGGATCAGCAGCGCCCAGTAATTTTTTAATACTGCTCTCATGAAAAAGTCTGTTTATCTGTCAAGGTATTCTGCAAATTGTTCCGGTGTACCTATTATATTACAGTATTGCGCCAATGCAAGGTAGTAGCCCATTACAGCGGTATAGTAAATCTTATGCATTTCCTCCTCCTGCAGCAGCGCATCGTTTACGTCTTTTACAGACGACAACTGGTTTTGCATACGGTCTGTTACCAGTGTAGTGGTAAGATGGGCCTGTTGCCGCGCGCTGTCCAGCGAGGCCACATCATTCTGCAATGCTTTCATTTTATTCATGGCCACCTTCAGTTGCAGCTCCAGCGAGGTTTTGGTGTTAAGCGCCGCCATCTGTGCTTCTTCCACCAGCATCTTACTGGCTTTGGTACGTTTGTATTTCTGGAATCCATCAAACAGGTTCCATTGCATTTCCACCCCGATGAGCCACGGCGGTATGGTTACCGGCAGGTCTTTCTGATACAGGTTCAAACTGCCGATAGCAAATACATTGGGCAATGCCAGCGACCTGGATGCCTTCACGGCCACATTGGCGAGGTCCGTTTTGTTTTCTACCAGTCGGTAGGTGGGATTATTACGAAGCAATTCCAGCTGCCCGGTTTCAGTTACCGGTTTTAATTCATATTCCAGTGTATCGTTGATCTCAATGGGTGTTTCTATGGGTTGCCCCAGCAGGTCGTTCAGCTCCAGCAGCGCATTCTCCTTTTCCAGTTCCAGGTTGCTGTACCGGTTGGTGGCCTGCACGTAAGACACCCTGGCCCAGTTGAGCAGGTAAGGCGGCAGGATCTGGTTGTCTTTTAAAGAAGCGGCATAGTCGCGGTTCTTCCTGAAAGACGCTACGATCACCGCTTCATGGGCAAGAATGGTATTCAGGTAGAGGATCCTCAGATACTGCGCACTGATGGCAAAGAACAATCCTTTTTCCACCACCTCCTGGTTGAACTGCCCTGCGGTGACCTGTGTTTTTGCCAGTTGTTGTGCCGCTGTAATTTTTCCGCCCAGGTAAATAGGTTGCCGCAGCGCCAGGGCTGCCGTGAAATAGGATTGCCTGGCAAGAGCGGGATTGTAATCAGGATAAAAGGTATTGATGATTCCCTTGGTGGTATTATAGATCACGTCCTGCACATTCTGCGGAAGCGGCTGCCCTGTGATCTGCTGGTAAACGGTATTGGCTGTGTTAACGCTTTGCGTGGAAGAACCGTTGACCACACCGTCTTTTACCTGTTGCAGGTTTATTTCCAATGGTTTGCCGAGATAGTTATAACCTGCCAGCAGATCCAGCTTAGGGTAGTACGACCTGTTCTCGGCCTGGAGGTTATACTCCCTGGCCCTCAGGGATCGCTGGGCCTGCTGCACCAGTGTGTTGCCCTGCCTTGCAAGGCGGTAACATTCCTTTAAAGTCAGCTGTTGTCCGTTTTGCTGCCCATGTGCACATAATACAGGCAGTAACAGAATTAGAAACGGGTAATATCTCATACGGTTTTCTTTACTTCAGGAAGGACCGGATTCTGCCTCAACACCTCAAAACAATCTTTCATGCATAATGTTTGAAGTATTTGAAAAAAATTATACATCATTTGATAATAAATGGCTTACCGATATATTCCTTACCTTTAAGTGCATACACAAAAAGTACATCATTAAGTGTATTTGATCCATTTGAACCCAACCGTTATCACCCGATATTTGTGATAGAAAAAGATTGAACAATAAGTTATTGGCCTTGTTAAAATATAGTCCTGCAGCGGTTTACGCGGCATTATAAATTCATTGATTCATTAAAAACTACATTTACTTATGGCAAAACAACAATGGGTAGCAGACGCCAGTCACAGTGAGCTGGGATTTAAAATCCGTCACCTGATGATCACCAATATCAATGGTAAGTTCAACAACTTTACCGTAAACGCAGAAACAGAGGAAGAAGATTTTATGACGGCCAAAGTGAGAGTAGCGGTGGATATAGATTCCATTTCAACAGGCAGCGCCGACAGGGATAAACATCTCCGCTCCCCGGACTTCTTTGATGTAAACACCTATAAGGAGATCATTTTTGAAACTACGAAGTATGAGAGTGTTGACAATGATGGTTCCTATGAGCTGTACGGAGATCTGACCATCCGTGGCATCACTAAAAATATTAAGCTGGCAGTTGAGTTCGGCGGTGTGGTAAAAGACCCCTGGGGCAATACGAGAGCCGGGTTTACCATCAATGGAAAAATTAACCGTAAAGACTTCGGTCTTACCTGGAATGCCGCTACCGAAGCCGGTGGTGTCATGGTAGGCGATGAAGTGAAAATTTACGGGGAAGTGCAATTGATTAAGAAGCAGTAAGAATACGCGCTGTTAGTCTTTGTACAACCAAAGACTAACAGCCCACCTAAAAAACGGAATTATGAATGAAATAACAGGCCTGCATCATATCACGGCCATTTCGGGCAATGCGAAAAAGAACTTTGATTTTTATACCCGTGTGATGGGATTACGTTTTGTAAAGAAAACGGTGAACTTCGATGATCCCCACACTTATCATTTTTATTATGGAGATGAAACCGGCACACCCGGCACCATTCTCACTTTCTTCCCCTGGGAAGATATTACAGCCGGGCGCAGGGGCACTCATATGGCTACCGAAGTAGGCTACAGTATCCCGGAAGGCAGTATCGACTTCTGGTTAAAAAGATTTGAAAAAGAGAATATCATCTATAATAAGCCTTCTGCCAAGTTCGGGGATATATACCTCACATTTATAGATCCAGACGGGTTGAAAGTGGAACTGACAGTACCGGAAAAGCCGGATCAGCGTACACCGTGGACCACTGCCGAAGTGGGAGAAGAACATGCTACAAGGGGATTCCATCATGTTACGCTTACCCTGGAAGATGTGCAACCTACTGCCGACCTGCTGGTATCTGTGTTTGGATATAAACTGGCAAAGCATCATACCAACCGTTACCGCTTTGTTAGCCCGGCTGGTGATACGGCTAACTACATCGACCTGGTGGAAGCCAAGGGAGAGCCCCGCGGGCATGTAGCAGGCGGCAGTGTGCATCACATCGCGTTCCGTATGAAAGATGATGACATGCAACTGCATTACCGGCAGCTGCTGGAAGACCGGGGCCTGAATGTTACGCCGCAGCTGGACCGTAAATATTTCAGGTCTGTTTACTTCAGGGAACCGGGTGGCGTTTTATTTGAACTGGCTACCGATGTGCCGGGATTCACTGTAGATGAGCCGGCAGCAGAACTGGGCACACACCTGATGCTGCCGCCACAGTATGAGCCACAGCGGGAAGAGATTGTGAAAAAACTGATTAAACTGGACTGATATGGATTTTAAACCTATGCAGTACGTATATGAGGCGGTGGGTAACCCTGCCGCCTATACGTTGCTGCTGTTGCATGGCACAGGCGGGGATGAAAGAGATCTCCTGCCATTGGCAAAGTCGCTTGGAAAAGGATTTAACGTATTAAGCCTCAGGGGCAACGTACAGGAACATGGGATGCCCCGCTTCTTCCGTCGTTTAGGCATGGGCGTATTCGATGAAGAAGACGTACATTTCAGAACGCATGAAATGGTACATTTCCTGGAGAAATTAGCTGTTACAGAGGGCTTTGATATCAATAAACTGGTGGCTGTTGGCTACTCCAACGGGGCCAATATTGCAGGCGCCGTACTTATTTTATACCCCGAATTACTGGCAGGCGCCGTACTATTCCGTCCTATGCAGCCGTTAAGCGGCATTGAGGACAGCTTCGAAACACAGCGGCAGGCGCCCGTATTTATGAGCTCCGGCAAGCAGGACGGTACTGTTGATCCCGCGGCTACAGCAGCATATGCAGCGCTTTTAAGCAGCAATGGATTTAAGGTAAGCGCTGTTGAAATCCCTGCCGGTCATAACCTGGTACAACAAGATGTTACATTGGCAGCAGAATGGATAAAAGATAATTTTCAGTAAAAAAATATATGGACCAGGAAGTTAGAGTAAGTTTATCCGGCCGCCCCTACCAGGTATCAATAGATACGAGGGATCACCGCTGGCTGGCCGATGAGCCGATAGAAGCCGGTGGTAACGACACAGGCCCCCAACCGGGGGAATTATTGCTCAGCAGCCTGGGCTCCTGCACAGCGATCACCGTTAAGATGTATGCCGACAGGAAAAAGTGGCCCGTGGAAAATATCGAAATTGAACTTCGGTTCAACAGCGCCGCCAAACCGGACCCGCTGACAACCGTTATTGATATCGATCTTCATTTTACCGGAAACCTCAGTGAAGAACAGATAGCCAGGCTGGAACAGATAGCCCGCTCCTGCCCTGTTCACAAGGTGCTGAGCAATCCTGTTATTATGAACACAAAAGCCGTTTAACATGAAAGACATCATCAAACATTACACAAACGGAGAGGTGACCATTGTATGGAAACCGGGTGTATGTATCCATTCGGAGAAGTGTTTCCATGGGTTGCCGGCGGTATTCAATCCCGGCCAGAAGCCCTGGATCAACGCGGAAGCAGCCACTACGGAACAGATCATATCCCAGGTTAAACAATGTCCTTCCGGGGCGCTCAGCTTTTTCATGAATTCAGATGAAGCGCAACAGGGCGGTATGGAATAAAAGGCACACAAAAAATCAATTTCTCAGACAAATCCTGATCATTATATGGAACTAACCATTACCAACAACACCGGCAAAAATCAATTTGAAACTGAAGTGGAAGGCCATACCGCATTGGTTGCCTATACCCTGTTTCACGGCGGCATTGCCTTTATGCACACGGAAGTGCCTCCTGAACTGGAGGGGCGCGGCATTGCGGGCCAGCTGGCTAAATATGTGCTGGAATACGCCAGGGAAAACCACCTGAAAGTAAAACCCTACTGTCCTTACATTAACGCCTATATGAAAAGACACCCGGAGTATAACGATCTTTTATAAGTACTAAATCCCTTTTCCATGCAAATTTTGAAATTTATTCAGCAGCCCTGGCACTGGTCGGTGTCGGGGCTGCTGATTGGTCTTACAGTACCGGTATTGCTGATACTGGGAAATAAGGCCTTTGGCATTTCTTCGTCGCTGCGGCATATTTGTGCGGCATGTTTCCCGGCGGATATATCTTTCTTTAAGTACGACTGGAGAAAAGAGTCGTGGAATCTTTTCTTTGTTGCCGGTATTGCGCTGGGTGGCTTTATTGCAGGTAATTACCTGCAGGATGGCAATGATATCCAGGTGGCTGCAGCTACGCAGGCCCGGCTGGCGGGTTATGGCGTACATGATTATTCCGCGCTGCTGCCTCCGGAAATATTCAGCTGGTCCAATCTCTTCACCTGGAAGGGACTGGTGTTCTTTGTTCTTGGCGGCTTACTGGTAGGCTTTGGTACCCGCTATGCGGGCGGTTATACATCAGGCCATTCTATTATGGGCTTATCCAATTTGCAGTGGCCATCTTTAGTGGCTACCTGCTGTTTTATGGCGGGTGGCTTCTTTAGCGCCAACCTGCTTATTCCTTACCTTTTTAAATGGCTGAACTGATATGAAAAACATCAAATACCTGGTAGCTGGAACTTTCTTCGGAATAGTGCTGGTAAAAGCGCAGGTGATCAGCTGGTTCAGGATCCAGGAAATGTTTCAGCTTACTTCATTTCACATGTACGGTGTAATTGGCACCGCGGTAATTACAGGGATCATTTCCCTGCAGCTGATCAAACGGTTTAAGATCAAAACCATACAGGGTGAGCCCATCTACGTAGCGCCCAAAACATTTAATAAAGGCCAGGTCTTCGGAGGATTGATCTTTGGTACCGGATGGGCCATTACGGGTGCTTGTCCTGGTCCGTTGTTTGCCCAGGTAGGCATGGGCTTTACAGTGGTGGGCATTACTCTGCTGACCGCTATTGCAGGCACCTGGATATATGGCGCATTAAAATCAAAACTGCCGCATTAAAAAAGCTTCAAGGAGCTGGCCCTTGAAGCTTTTGTTTGCTATTCTCTGGATTCACTGATAATTATTTTTTCAAAGCATCTTTAATAGCTTTCGCGGAATCCTGGTGCGCCTTTAACGTTGGCAATGTTTTCGCGGCCCAGGTTTTCAGGTCCTGATCCGTTACATTGTCTGATGCTTTCTCGAATTTGCTGACATCTTTATCGTGGTCGTCCACCATCATGCTCATATACTCTTTATCGAAATCTTTACCTGTTTTCTTGCCCAGGTCATCGATGTGTTTTTTTGTTTCTGTAGATAATTCTGCCGGCAGCGTGATCCCTTTATTACTGGCTAATGCCTTCAGTTCATCATTGGCCTTGGAGTGATCATTCACCATCATGGTAGCAAAAGCCTTTACTCTTGCGTTCTGTGCTTTTTCCTGCGCCAGCTTACCCATTTCCACTTCCATCATACCTCCATTGGCAGCTTCTACTGCGAACTCAGATGACTTTTCATCTACGGGCTTAACTGTTTCATTCACATCCTTGGCACTGTCTACCGGGGTTTCCGATTGCGGATTTTTTGCGTTATTACCACATGACTGTGTCATCCACATGGCTAAGAATGTTGCTGATAAAATTATTAGTTTCTTCATTGTGTATTGTTTTGGGTTTGTAAATCGTAATAGGTGTGCCTGTTTACACCTGTAAGCTTTACAAAAACGGTACCCTTCATATCATATCCGATAAAACTCAAAGCAGTAGCGGGTTTGGGGAAGAATGCAGAAAGCGGGCTGATTCAGAAAGGCTGTAGATTGTTTTCTACGTAACGCCCAAAACACCGGGGCAGATTATTTCGTCAATACCGGGGGCTGCCAGTGTCCCGCCCCGGAAACCGGGGTATTTTGAACATTTGACGCCCTAATCTGAAACATACGACTCCCTTCCGCAAATAGTAGTTGTACTATCTTCAGAATAATAATTCCTGTTATGAAAGATGATTAAACAACGGAGCTCCTGTTGTTATAGTTATTCTTATTGACCCCGGCTTACCATTAGTTAATATTTTAAACATTTCCACATGAAAACTGAAGTTATGAAAACCAGAAAAACAAGCCCCCTGGGGGTATTTCTATTGGCAGTACTGCTTTGTACATCCTGTGCAAAAAAAGAGGATGATGCCCCGCAGCTATCCGGTTTAAAATCGCCTGGTAATCAGCTCATGGCTAAACCAACCCGTACTTCGTATCCCAGCTACAACACATCCCCGCAACCGGCCAACGCGACAGGAATGAGCAGCAATGCCGTTCAGCTGGCATCCAGGATGGGATTGGGATGGAATATCGGGAATACGCTGGAAGCTATTGGCGGCGAAACCTACTGGGGAAATCCTTTGATTACGCAAACTTTAATTGACAGTATTAAAGCAAGAGGATTCAAAGCCATCCGGATTCCATGTTCATGGAATCAATATGCAGATCAGAATACAGCAAAAATACAGGATTGGTGGCTCAACCGGGTACAGCAGGTGGTGCAGTATTGCGTTAATAATGGCTTATACGTTATCCTGAACATACATTGGGACGGCGGATGGCTGGACGAAAACATCAACTCTACTGCGCAGGCTTCTGTGATCGCAAAACAAAAAGCATTCTGGGAACAGATTGCTACAAAAATGCGCGACTTTGATGAACACCTGCTGTTTGCTGGTTCCAATGAACCCCCGGTAAGCAACTCAACAGAGATGAGCATCTTACTTTCTTACCATCAAACCTTTATCAATGCAGTCCGCTCCACCGGTGGCAGGAACACCTACAGGACATTAGTGGTGCAAGGCCCGTCGACCGACATTGACAAAACCTCCACGCTGATGAATACGCTTCCGTCTGATCCCACTGCGGGACGTATGATGGTAGAGGTTCATTATTATGGACCATGGCAATTCTGCGGGCTAACAAATGATGAGTCATGGGGCACCATGTTCTATTACTGGGGACAGGGTTTTCATTCCACCACCGATCCCTCACGAAATGCCACATGGGGCGAGGAAGCCTACCTGGCTGCAGAATTTCAGAAAATGAAAACGAAATTTGTCAACACAGGAATCCCGGTGGTACTGGGAGAATATGGCGCTATTCGCCGGCTTTCACTTAGCGGCAATAATCTTAGTCTTCATCTTGCCTCACGCGCATACTGGATTAAATATGCCACACAACAGGCTAAAGCTAACGGCCTTCTTCCGTTTTACTGGGACGAAGGTTCCCTTGGAAATAATGGTTTTGGAATTATAAACAGGCAAAATAATTCTGTTGGAGATTGGCAGGCGATGAATGCGTTGTTGCAAGGCGCATTATAACCGTACAGGCAAAAAAAATCCAGATAAGAGAAAGGGCCGGCAAAAAACGCCGGCCCTTTCTCTTATCTGGAAAATTATATCCTGCTCCCGGATCAGATACACATTTTCTCTCCCAAAAATTAATTCCGGACAGTTTCCCCGCCAGCATTACTGCGACTGGGCAAACTGGTAAATAATAACGATAGCTGCAATAACAGCCAGGATCAGCCCTACTATTTTCATCCAGCTGTAGGGACGGTCGCCGGTTACTTCACCCGTACAGGCGTTCACCACAAAATGATAAAGCTTATTATTATACCGGTAGGCGCTGATCCAAACCGGTAGCAGCAGGTATTTCAAACCAAGCTGATTATACTCCACCTCATAATCGTCGATGCGTTGTTCATCTCCGCCGATGTCGTCACAGATTTCCGCGCGGATCACGGGGTCCATTCTTTTTTTTGCGATCACCAGTCCCTGTTCGGCGTTGGTCTGATAAATTTCAGCCCGGAATCCGCTAAGGTACCGTGCATCATATTTCTTCAGTTGTTCAAGGTGCCAGGGCTCCAGGATCTGCGCCATTTTTAAAGGCAAAGAGGGACTGGCAGATACCAACACATCCCGGAAACTGTTGTTCACGCTGCCGGAAGCCGGGTACCATGCGGTATGCCTTACCTGGCGTGTGCGGGTTTCAGTGCGGCCGTTTACTTCTACTGTATAGCTTTCTGTTGTATAATAATATTCACCACGGGAACCGGAATATTCCGTATAGGTATCCGTATCGTAGCTCCAGTGCGGAATGTATATGCCTTTCAGTTGTTGCGAAGAGCTGTCTTTTACTTTCTTCACCAGGTCTGACGGGGCAAACCAGAGTTTACTCATCCACTTTTGAAAGTGCTGTACTGCGTCTTTATCACTTACCACGAAAGGCAGCACATAATGTGGCTGCAGGATAGATGTTGTTTGCGCAGTATCCACCACCAGCGGCGATGCGCAAAAGGGGCATGAATCAGCAGTTACGTTGGGCAGCATGGTAGTGGATGCGCCACAGCTCGTGCATTTTACTACTACTGCCTGTTGTGTAACTTCTGTATGATTTTGCTGGGAAGCAATGAAAGTATCATAATCGATGGGCTGTACCGCAGCAGGCTCCGTATCATTTTCAATTTGATTCACCGTGCCGCAGTATTCGCATTTCAGGCTGTTGGTGCCCGGTGCATAGTGCAGGATTGCGCCACAGTTCTGGCATTTCAGCGAGTTAACTGTTTCACTTGTTTTTTCCTCGAAAGACATAGGAATGTATAGATATAATACTGCCGGCATCTTCTGATGCCGACAGTTTACTTAGTTTAAGGTAATGGTGGTGGTACGGTGGCCAATACCGGTGCCAGTTCCGGTATTGTACCGGCGGCGGCCCATGCAGCCATGCCGGTTTTCCATACCAGTGTTTGTGCATTCAGGTTGCCTGCAGCTGCCAGCTGACGGAGCTGGTCTCCATCAAAGGGGCCTGCCTGTTTACCATCTACTGCTACAAAAAATGGTGCGACACCGGGTAACGGAGGTGGTGCACCGGCGCCGGTGCTGGCCTGCTGGTTATTGTTCTGGAAGATGTTACCTACCTGTCCCATCATGGCTGCGCCCATGCCGGCGCCTAAACCTGCGGCTGCAAGTCCGCCGCCGGAGGGGTTTTCCGCTGCTTTCTCCATGGAATTTGCGGCCTGGAATTGTGCATACGCGCCCAGGTTGCCCACAATGCCCATGCTGCTGCGTTTGTCCAGCGCAGCTTCCACTTCCGGCGGAAGGGAAATATTTTCAATAAGGAACTTTGTCAGTTCCAGTCCAAGCTCATTAAATTCAACCCCGATTTTACCGGTGATCTGGGTTGATACTTCTTCGTAGTTGGCTGCCAGGTCCAGTACAGGCACCTTTGCTTCCGCTACAGCTTCCATACCACGGGAAACTGCGAGATTACGCAGTTGCTCATTGATACCTTCCACGGTAAATTCCGGGTTGGTAGCTGCCACTTCTTTCAGGAACTGTGCAGCATCTTTTACACGGAAAGCATAGCTGCCGAATGCACGGAGCCTTACCGGTCCAAACTCTGCATCGCGGAGCATTACCGGGTTTTTGGTGCCCCATTTCTGGTTAGTGAACTGCCGCATGCTCACAAAGAACACATCGGCTTTAAAAGGGCTGTTGAAGCCATATTTCCACCCCTGCAAGGTGCTAAGGATAGGCATATTCTGTGTAGTAAGCGTGTACATGCCGGGTTGGAATACGTCGGCAATTTTACCTTCATTCATAAAAACGGCTACCTGCGATTCACGCACGGTGAGCTTGGCGTTCATTTTTATTTCATTCTGGTAGCGGGGAAACTTCCACACAATGGTATCAGGGGACACGTCGGTCCATTCAATAATGTCAATAAATTCATTCCTGAGTTTATCAAAAATTCCCATGGTAACAGGTTTTATAATGGATCAAATGTAACCAATTATTCCCTCGAAGCTACCTGTGAAAAGACATAATTTATCCAAACTTACTTCACAGCAGTTTTCAGCCATTTTTCCATGAGTGCAGGCCAGGCTTCCCCGGCAGGGTTGCCGGTGCGTAAACCGTAACCATGGCCACCTTTGGCGTAGAAATGCAGCTCCACAGGTACTTTGGCGTCGCGGAGGGCGCCGGCCATTACCAGGGCGCTGTTGCCATAGAAATCATCTGCGGTGGCAAAAAGGAACATGGATGGGGTTTCGCTGTTTAATGTCAGTTCAGGAGTAAGCGACCTGTTTTCTCCTTTATCAAGATAAGCGGGGTAAATGAGCGCGCTGAAAGCCGGGCGGGCAGACAATGAATCTGCTTTGTCGATTGGCGTATAGGTGTGCACGTTATACTGTGTGGATGCTCTGGCGGTAAGGCTCCCGCCTGCGGAAAAGCCCATCATTCCTACCTTGTCGGGCTGCAGCTTCCATTCAGCCGCCCTGCTGCGTACCAGGCGTATAGCGCGTTGTGCATCCTGCAGGGCGCCCGCTTCTTTTTTGGGAACACGGTACTGCAATACAAAAGCGGTGTATCCAAGTTTATTAAGCCAGGCGGCTATTTCATAGCCTTCCAGGTTAATGGCGAGGATATTATAGCCACCTCCCGGGCAAATGATCACACCCGTGCCATTACCATTGGCGGCAGGGAATACTTCCAGGATGGGGTCTGTCACGTCTGTAAGCCTGGTTACATTGTTGCTGCCATCCGGTGTTACCTTGGCTGTTTGTTTAGGGGCTGTTTCTCCGGGTACTGCAGCAGGCCACAGGTGGATCTGCTGTTGTTGTGCGGCAATAGTTGTATTTACTCCAATCATCATTAATAAGATAACTATTTGTTTCATAACCGGGTTTCAGAATTTCATGTAGTGAAGAAAAGGAACAGCCTCCCGGAGGGTAGCTGTTCCTGCTATGTGTTAAAATTTATTTTACGCATTGCAGCCAGGCTTCTGCCATCAGCTGGGCGCCGGCTACGCTGGGGTGTACGCCGTCGCCGGTCCAGTAGGCAGCTGGTGCTGCCTTTTGAGCTTTATCAAAAACGGATTGATAAGGGATGAAGATGGCCTGGTATTTATCTGCCAGTTCACGGGCGGCGGCACGGTATTCATCAAATGCGGGATACCACTTATCATCCACGGCCTTTACTCCTTTCACGGCAAAGGGCTCACCGATGATCAGCTGAACATCGGGCAGCTGTTGCCTGGTACGGGCCAGGAGCTTGTCGTAGTCGTCCCGGTAGGTTTGCGCCGTGCCTTTGTAGTTATTGCTCAGCGTGTGCCAATAATCATTTACCCCCACCAGGATGCTCAGCACATCCGGCTTGATCACCAGGCAGTCGATATCCCAGCGGTCTGCCAGCTGAAATACTTTATTCCCGCTGATGCCTTTATTATATATCTTCAGGTTTTTATCTGCATTTTTCAGCAACATGGCAGATGCCGCCATCAGTGCATAACCGCCTCCCAGTGCGCCGCCTGCATTGGGCTGATCATTATCGCGTTTACGACCTGCATCTGTAATGGAATCGCCCTGGAACAATATTACATTTTCTTTTTTGAGTGCAATCTTTTTTGCTTTCTCTGTTGCCACAGCAGCGGAAACAATATCCGGGATGCTGATGGCAGCAAGGGTTCCCAGGGAAACATTCCTGAGAAAATTACGTCTGTTTGATGAATTCATAACGATGCGGATTAAGTGTTAGTTGCGGCATAGGCCACAATCGGGCACTTAAACTATAAAAAAGATCTGATATTTTATACAAATGCGCTGAAGCCGGTGATGGCCCTGCCCACAATGAGGGAGTTAATTTCTTTGGTGCCTTCGTAGGAATAGATAGCTTCGGCATCTGCTACAAACCTTGCCACATTGTATTCCAGCAGGATGCCATTGCCTCCCATTACTTCACGGGCGCGGCTTACCACGTCGCGTGTACGCAGGGTGCAAAATACTTTAGCCAGGGATGCATGCTCATCCTTCAGTCCGCCGGCATCCTGGATTTCAGACAGCCGGAACACCATGGTTTGCATAGCGGTGAGGTTGGACAGCATCTCCACCAGGTGTCCCTGGATCAGCTGGAAGGCGGCAATAGGTTTACCGAACTGCTTACGGTTACGGGTATACGCTAATGCGTTCTCATAGGCGCCCCGGGCGCAGCCCACTGCTTCCCAGGCCACACTGGCGCGGGTCATACGGAGTACGCGGGCAGTATCTTTAAAGGAGGAGGCGTTTTGTAGGCGGTCGGATTCCGCAATGCGGCAGTCTTTCATGGTGATGAGCCCGTTCTGGACAATACGCAGCGCCATTTTATCGTGGATCTTTTCCACGCTGAAGCCGGGCGTATCTTTCCTGAGCAGGAAGCCTTTCACCTGGTTATCGTCCACATCCCTGGCCCATATAACAATTACATCTGCAAAGGTGGCATTGCCTATCCATTTTTTCTGCCCGTTCAGTATCCATGTATCGCCTTCCCGTTTAGCCGTGGTAGTTAGTCCGCCTGCGGTACCGGAGCCCACTTCCGGTTCTGTAAGCCCGAATGCGCCGATAATATTCAGCTGCTGCATACCGGGCAGCCACTCCTGTTTCTGCGCTTCGGAGCCCAGCATATAGATAGAGCCCATGGCCAGCCCGCTTTGCACACCAAAGAAAGTGGCTACGGAAGCATCAACGCGGGCCATTTCCATGGCAATGATCCCTTCCATGAGAAACGACCGGTTAGGGCAGCCATATCCATCATAGGTAACGCCACAGATATTCAGCTCCCTGAATTTGGGAATGATCTCAAAAGGGAATTCTGCTTTCAGCCAGTATTCATTCACTATAGGCTGTATTTCTTTTTCCATGAATGCGCGTACTTTCAGTTGCAACGCCCTGTCTTCCGCATTGAGCTTTGCTCCCAGGTCGTAGAAGTCGCCTTCAATGGGAGGCAGTTCTTTTTTCTTCCCCCCGCTGCTGTTGAGCATTTTCATGAGGCCGTTCAGTTGTGTGTCATCCATCTTTCCTACTGATTCCATTACTTTGGGCAAGTCTACTTTTTCGGAGAGTTTGGCCAGCATGGCGAAATCAATGCTCTTCAGCAGGTGGTAGGCGTTCTTCAGTTTAGTGAGCGATCCGGTCATCTTACATGGTTTTATTTAAAAATACGCAATTATCGCCTTCGGCGGGCGCGGATTTTGTCTGACTCAGGATTATGATGAGTATGATGATTTCCTTGATTTTATTTTTTTGAGTTTATAAATAATAGTTAAGGGAGATAGAGGCGGATATATTCGCTTTATCTCCCTTAACTATTTTAAATGGGCATCTAAAACAAAAAACTAAAAGTAAAAATCAAAGAATTCATCATAATCCTGAGTCGGACAAAATCCGCTCTGAATAATTTGGGGTTAACAAAAAGTACAGAATACAGGAAAAATGGAGAGCAGTTTAAAATGGGGTTGCATATGGTTCTATGCAACCCCGGTTTAAAACACAACTAAAAAAAACTAACTTCTAACAAACATGGTCATGGCCATTATATTGCTAACGCAGAAAATCCCGTTCCCCTCTATCTTTTCTAAAACTTTTTTAGTTCCTCATTCCCTGCAAATAAAATTATTATCTGTAATGTGTAAACTGCCATTTGTTTCAAAAAGATAGTTACTTTCGCAACGATCATTTCATATACTAAAACTTCCTGAAGGTTAAATGATTACATCACCTTCTTACCAGGCATATAAAGAGTTATTTCACTCGCAGTACAACGACTTATGCAACTATGCCTATAGTTTCCTGAAAGATGATGCAGCAGCGGAAGATGTGGTGCAGGAGACTTTTATAAAGCTTTGGGAGAAACACCAGCAGCTGATAGGCATACCCAATATAAAAGCATACCTTTTCCGTGCCGTCCGGAATAACTCTATTTCCGTATTACGCAGGCAAAGCACGGAGGAAGCAGGCAACAAGGGCTTTGAATGGCTGGCAGAAGTTTCGGAAGATCCGGGGGAAAAAGAAATTGAAAATGCAAAACCTCACTATGAGCAATTGGTGTACGAGGCCATTGCCAACCTGCCCCCACAGTGCAGGGAAGTATTTACCTGTTGCAGACTGCAGGGTATGACGCATCAGCAGACAGCGGCAAAACTGGGACTTTCCGCCAAAACGGTGGAAAACTATATGGGACGGGCCCTGAAGCTATTGAGGAAGTATTTACAGCAATACGGGCTGCCCGTTAGTATCCTGTTTTTACTAAAATTATTCATGCCCTTGTAGAGGGTTCTTATATTTACGAGCGTTATTTAAGTAGAGCACACTGTATTATGGAGCAATTTGATACCTACCTGTATGAACTGATTGCCAAAAATCTTTCTGGTCAATGTACGGAAGCGGAATCCGCCGCCTTACAGGAATGGCTGGAAGCCTCTCCCGGAAACAGGGCGGAATACGAGATACTGGCAAAGTTGTGGCACGACAGCCCCTCTGCTGCTGTTGTGCCTCAAAGGCAATACAATACCGCAGCCGCCTGGGAAAAAGCCAGCCAGGCCATTCAACCACCCGCATCCCGCGTAAAAATACTTTACACGAGGTACGCTGCTGCAGCCGCTATCCTGGCATTGCTCACGGCCGGCGCATGGTGGCTGGAAACACGCTCCACCCTTAAAAAACATGAACTGGCCGCGAACGACGGTAAAATAAAAAGCCTGCAACTACCCGACAAATCAATGGTTACCCTCCGCCAGGGCGCTACTATCAGGTATATCAACGGCTATCATCATAACCAGCGTATAGTGGAACTGGAAGGAGAAGCCTTCTTCGAAATAGCCAGCGATCCGGGGCATCCTTTCCTTGTAAAAACACCCAACCAATCCATAGTTGAAGTACTGGGCACTTCCTTTACCGTGCAAACGGGAAAAGACAGCACCGCTGTTACCGTTGCTTCCGGCAGTGTAAAACTGGGCGTGGAAGGCGATACCGCCGCCGTGATCCTGAATAGCGGCCAGCGGGGCATATGGGGCAATGGCCTCCTGTCGGCCAATAACAACCATAACCTCAACTTTATCGCCTGGAAAACAGGTATTTTGCAATTTAATGACCAGACACTCCTTGAAATATTGCCGCAATTAGCCGACTTTTACGCAAAAGATATCAGGGTTGATGAAAAATATAAGGAAACCGCATCGCAGCAAAAAGCTACGATCACATTCCGGAATCAGTCCTGCGATGATGTTTTGCATGAATTACAACTATTGCTTGGTTTCCACTATCAACAAGAAGGCGACACCATCGTCATCAGTCAGTAGACCAATAAAACCTCATTTCCGTATTTACAGCATCCTGCTGTTGTTACTGTTCCCATTCCAATACCTGTGGGCACAGCAAAACGGCAATGATCTCCTGCATGTAGGCTATACGCCGGCCATGCGGCAGGGCACTATCCTCCACTACATACAGGACCTGCAAAAGGTAACCGGTATCAACGTTTCCTACAGTTCCAGCTTTTTGCATCTGAATAAAAAAGTACAACTTAACGGAACGGAAAGAACCACCGGCGCCGTCCTGAATACCATTCTCCAGGGAACCGGCATCCAGGCGGCCGCCCTCAACGGGAAAATATTCCTGCTCAGGGAAACTTCACAGGTGCAGTATTATACCATCAGCGGGTTTGTAAAGGAAGCAAACAGCAATGAGCTGATCATCGGCGCATCCATTTATGACCCTGTGACCCGCAAAGGAACCGAAACCAATGCCTATGGCTTCTATAGCCTGCAGGTACCGGATACCTGCCAGGGCATAGTGTTTTCCCATATCAGTTACAAACCCGTATTCCAGCATCTGCCCCCGCCTGACGACGGGCAGATGGACATTCATATGGAACCCCGGAGCATGCTGCAAACCGTGATAGTGAACGGTGAAAAAGAAACGGTTACCACACAACCGGGTTATGTTAATATGCCCGTTGGGTATGTATCCAACTTCCCTGCCCTGCTGGGTGAAAAAGATGTATTGAAATCACTGCAGCTGTACCCCGGAACCGGCAGCTCACTGGAAAGCAGCAGCAACCTGCTGGTAAGAGGAGGCGGAGCCGACCAGAATCTCTATCTTCTCGATGGGGTTCCGCTTTATCATACCGGTCACCTGTTCGGGCTTTTCTCCATCTTTAACGGGGATGCTGTTAAAGATGTATCGCTTTATAAAGATGCCTTTCCTGCCCGCTATGGCGGCCGCCTTTCATCGGTAGTGGATATCCGTACAAAAGACGGGAACATGAAGGAATGGCATGGCAGCGCTACCCTCAGCCCCGTATCAGGCAGCTTCCTGCTGGAAGGCCCTGTTGTAAAAGACCGCAGCTCCGTGTCTTTATCAGTAAGAAGGTCGCTGGTGGATGCGTTTTATGAAAAGGCCCTGCTGAAAGACTATGGCAAATATTATCTCTACGATGTAAACTTTAAACTCAACCAGGTAATCGACAAAAAGAACAGGATTTATGTGAGCTTTTACAAAGGACAGGATAAAATGTTTATCAGGAGCGAGAACCAGTTGATCCGGCTGTTTGATGATTACAATTTCGACTGGAGCAATATTACCGCTGCGGTGAAGTGGACACGGGTAGTGAGCCCTAAAATATTTTCCAATACTACCGCTACCTACAGCCGTTTTTATAATCTCTTTACACAAAACTCCATTATTCCCCTCTCCTTTTACGACTCCCTGTTTGTAAAAGGAAAAGGTGTTTCCCGGATCAGGGACATTGCCATCAGGAATGAAACGGAATACGCGGTGAGCAACACGCACCACATCTCCTTCGGGGGTGGGTACACCTATCATAATTTCGCTCCCACGGCTTATCATAACAACATTTCCGCGGGAGAAGCCACACAAAGGAAAGCCCCTATCTATTATATGTCCGAGATCTCCGCTTATGCAGAAGATGAGCTCAGCCTGCTGAACGACCGGCTGGTGGTAAGGCCTGGACTGCATTTCGGGGCACTTGCACAAAAAACTTCCTTTTATGCCAGCCTGCAGCCACGGTTGATGCTACGCTGGAAACTGCCCCATTCGCAATACCTGCAGGCCTCCTTTGCTGAGATGACCCAGTTCGTGCACCAGCTTACCACGCCGGTGATCAATCTTCCTACCGACCTGTGGGTGCCCAGCACGGAAAATATAAAACCGGAACATGCTTATTCTTACAGTCTTGCCTACCAGCGGCAATGGAACAATCACTGGCGCTTTAATGTGAACCTCTATTACAAGCAGCTGAAAAATATAGTGACCACCAACACGGTGCTGAATATCTTTGATAACTCTGACCTCTGGGAGAAAAAAGTGATTGCAGGCAATGGGTATAACTATGGCAGCGAGCTGCTGCTGGAAAAAACACAGGGTAAATTTACCGGGATCTTTTCCTATACCTTGTCTTG
The DNA here is from genome assembly GCF_040546735.1 of Chitinophaga sp. OAE865. NCBI lineage: Bacteria > Pseudomonadati > Bacteroidota > Chitinophagia > Chitinophagales > Chitinophagaceae > Chitinophaga > Chitinophaga sp. OAE865. Next base: position 4,732,333 of record NZ_JBEPOF010000001.1, read on the forward strand.
GGCATGGCGGCAGTTCGACCGCCTCAATGCCGGTAAAATGTTCCCATATAAAGAAGACCGGCGCCATAATCTTTCCCTGGCGCTTAAATACCGGTTTAACCCCAGGTGGAGCCTGTCCGCCTCATGGAAGTTTGCTTCCGGCGCGCCTTTCACGCTGCCGGTACAAATATTCCCGGATTTCGACTGGAGCCGCAACATCAAAGGCTACCTGGATGAGCGCTACACGCCGTTCTCCTCCTTCCTGGTGAATTACCTGCCTTACATTGCCCGGTTAAACAACTACCGCCTGCATCCTGTGCACCACCTGGATCTTGGCGCAACGCTGAACCTGGGCAATGAAAAACGCTTTCATCATGTAATCACAGCAGGCGTATATAATATCTATAACCGCTCTAATCCTTTTATCGTGAGCTTCGACCAGTTCTCGTATTTTGATTATTCCGACGTATACCCGTTGCAGTTATACCAGTATAGTTTGTTCAGGGCATTGCCATACCTGAGCTACACGTTTAAATTTTAATCAATGAAGCACCTTTTTATATTCATACCCGTTTTAGCTATCCTGCTCCTGGCAGGCTGTGAGCAGGAATTGCCGCTCCCTCCCAACAATGCTGTTCCCAGGGAAGTAGTGTACAGCGAACTGGTGGCTAACAGTTTTCCTGAAGTAAGGGTAGGCAAAAGTAAACCTGTAGGCCCCGGTATTAATACCGGTTTTGAGCTGGTGGAGAATGCAGATGTGCAGCTGATGGATAAAAGCGGGCAATTACTGGAAACACTCACCTACGATAAGGATTCCAGCAATGCCATGAGCGTGTACCGTGGAAAAACAAAACTGGATGCCGGCAGGAACTATAAAGTACAGGTAATGGTGCCTGGCCTGAAAACCGTTACTGCCATGGCTTCTATCCCTCCGCCCTTTAAAGTGGACCTGCTGGATACGGTGCGCACGCTGCTTAACGGGCGGCCGGTACTGCGCTTTCATCTTACAGTGAATCCCATTCCAGGCGTGAAGCAATACGTGGTCATGGAAGCGCTGAAGCAAAGCGTTATAACCGATACTACTTTTTCGTACAGGGGTGTCCGTTACAGGAAAAGCGAGAATGATTCCCTTTACCAGAAAGTGAAACATCTGCCAGGCTGCAATCCAAAAAAAGACAGCAGTTTTCTCAACGATTACCTCCGCATTCCCTGCTATACGCAGGATGAAAATGCGGATAATAACCAGATCGGCGGGTTGAATGAAAACTATAACAGCATCCTGTTCACACAATCCGGTAAACCGCTCACTACTAATTTTTATATCAATGCCACCGCGCTCAGTTCCAATCCCGCTGAAGCCATTGCTCCTGTAGGAAGGGTGCTGGTATATGTAAAATCTGTCTCAAAAGAATATTATGATTTCCTGCTCACCTACGAAAAGGTAAAGCGTAATCCGGGGCTGAACAGCCTTATCCAGGCCATACAGCTTAAAAGCAATACACAGGGCGGCCTTGGTATTGTAGGCGGCAGTTTCCAGAAAATATACTGCCTATATTACGATAAACTGTAAGTGGTTATTTTACCTCGTACACGTTGTCCCGTTTGTTGATGTCTGCCACCCAGGTGCTGCCCAGGGTTACTTTTTTTATTTTTTGGGGAGATGGAAACCGGAGTGATACTGTTTTGTTGCCCTTTTCCCATACAGCGATGCTGCGGTGTAATCTGATGGTGCTGTTGTCGTCAAAAAACACGGTAATATCTATGGGCACAGGCTTATTGCCAAGGGAGGTAATTTCAACGACGCCTTGTTTATCTTTCTGTGTTACACGGGTAATGCCCAGGTCGGGGAACCCGTTGTCGAAGAACCAGCTTTTCCAGAACCAGTCCATATTCCTGCCGGCGCCGGTGTTCATGCAGTAAAAGAAATCGTATGGCTGTGGATGTTTACCATTCCATTGCAACATGTAATAATGCAACGCCTTCAGGAAAAGGCTATCGCCCAGCATGTCTTTTATGTAAAGATAGCCCAGTGCAGGCTTGGGATAAGAATTGGTGACATAGGCATCCGTAATCTGATTGGAGGGCGTCATGATAGGCAGATCTGCCTGTTTCCCGGCAATATAGTTGTAAGGCGACATTCCGTAATCATCCACGATGGAGCTGTCGATAAGCGGCGATATGATCCACTCTCCTATGGTAGCCCATCCTTCATCCATCCAGGCGTATTGCGTTTCGTTGGTGCCCATGTAAAAGGGAAACAGCGTATGGAATATTTCGTGGTCGGTAAGCTCTATGGTTTGCGCTTTATCTGCCAGCGGGTTATCGTTTACCATCATAGGATATTCCATCTGGTCGAGCCCGTCGAATACCGTTTCATGCGGGTATGGGAAAGGCCATTTGGGGAAGTGATGGCTTATTTTATCAACAGTAGCCCTGGCATAATGTATTACGTCAAAGAAATCGGCATGGGCCGGGTTAAAGGCTACGTCTACGCGGGTACGCCTTTTCGTGGAGGCATCTACCTCAACGCTGGTGGCATTCCAGCAGTAGTGGTTGCTGATGGCAAATGCAAAATCGGTGACATTAACTGCTTCATATTGCCAGGTGTTGGCACTGCGGCTGCGGTTGATGTTACCCTCCCTTATGTCGTTGCTGTCTATTACAGCTATTACATCGTTGCTCTTTTCAGCAGCGGCGATGCGCTGTACATATTTATCGTTGTATACGGCAGCGGTATTTTTCAGATCGCCCGTAGCCCATACCTGGTAGTTGCCTGGCACAGTAATGGCTACACGAAAATCGCTGAAGTCATTATAAAACTCCTGAGTGCCTGTGTAAGGGAGCTGGTCCCATCCGTTGATATCGTCGTATACGGCAATGCGGGGAAAGAAGTAAGCGATGAAATAAGCGCCGGAATCCACCGAGCCCGTTCTGATATGCGTATTTTCATTGAGGGTGTAGGAAAAGTCGAGCTCAAACTGTACGGACTGTCCCGGGTAAAGATCAGGGATATACAGCGGCATATTGGTGCCACGAATGGTACCTGGCAGCGGCCTGGCTTCGCCATTCACTTTCAGGTTCTTTACTACCACGCCATTGGTAAGGTCTTCCGGGGAAACCGCCATACTCCTGATGGCTCCTTTCTGGAAAAGGTTGGGGAACAGTTTAAAGTTAACAGCCTTCAGTGTATCGGGACTGTTATTGGTATAATGGATCTGTTCCGAGCCGGATACCCGGTTAACAGACGGATCAAAGGCTACCCTGATGTTGTACCCGGCCTTGTTCTGCCAGTACTTTGCGCCCGGGGCGCCGCTGTAGCTGCGGGTTTGATTATCATATGCCTTTTTAATGGTCAGCGGCATATACAAAGGGGCTTGAGCGCTGGCTTGCCGGAGCGCTGCCAGCAGCAAGCATAAAATGAAATATTTCCTCATAAGCTGAATAAAAGCAGTGGCTTCAAAAGTAGGGAATTACCCGGAAACGGCATCACAGCAGCAAAGGGTTAAGGGATATGCGTGGTATCTGCCGGTGCTTTAAGGGAATCTGCCGGGACCCGCAAACTATCAGATACGGGCATATGCAGGCTGTCGGCCGCCGTACCCGTACTGTCTTTTCCATTGGCGCCCTTTCCGGGCAGGGGAATAGTAGGCGCGGTATTATGGCGTTTGGAGGAGTACGTGACTACGGTACCCTGTTTTTGCATGTCTTTCATTGTTTTTTTATCAAAGAGATATTTAGGGTGCTTCTCTGGCCGGAGGCCGCGGTCAAACTGGGCCTCTGCTCCCACTGCAGGCGCCTTGTATACCTTCTGTGAAGAATGACAGGCCCATAAAAAAATACCGGACGCCAGTACAATGTACTTCATACGAATGAAATAAGGATGAATACAGGCAAAGGGCGGGACACCTTTTAAACGGTAAAGCGGGGTTGTTTATTATCAGCGCACCGGTACGCTTGCGATGGTTATACATTTTGAAATGTAACCCGGCTGTATTAAATTTAGTATAAATTCACTGGTTGTCATCCCCTTATTCTAATATTTTATATCTTTAACCACTATTTCAATCCCGATGAAAACCCTCCCACGCGGAGAGTCACGGCTACATTCGTTATTATAACAAAGCACTATGAAAGTATCAACAACCAGCTTCCCAAGCGTCTTTGAAACCGCATTCGGAAACACAGAAAACTCAAGTAAGGATCTTCTCAACGGATTAAAAATTAAAAAGGACGATGCCTGGTACCTGGTAGGCAACCTGGCCAAAAGAGGCGGCATCAATCCGGGCAGGGTTACCAATGCGTCGCCCACAGAAGAGGATTACGAAATACTGTTTAAAGCTGCTTTGCTGAACACGATTGATAAAGTACAACAACCCATTGCCCTTACTGTTGGTTTTCCCTTCTCCACGTATAATATCTACAAAAATGCTGCAGAGCAGTTTTTGAGTAAACGTCATTTCCTGATCGACTACGATACACAAACCTACAATACCAAAGGCTCTTTTAAGAAAGCCATGTTTGATATTGAGAAGTATGAAGTGATCCCTGAAATTGTGGGAGGAATTATAGGACTGAAGAAAAGTATCAACGAACCGCAGCTGGACAACTTCATTGCTGTTAGTTTCGGATTTGGTACCATAGAAGGCGGTATGGCCACGGGCGACGGACTGGTACACCGTACCTGCTTCAGCTCCCACGGCATCCGTTACGCCATTAATAACCTGACCCGTGAGCTGAACCAGAAACATTACCTGGAAATGAAGAATGAGCACCAGGTGGATGATGCTTTCATGAAAGGTTCTATTTTCACCAACCGCAAACGTATTGATCTGCGGGATATGCGCAAGGGCGTGCTTACACAATACTACAAGGAAGTGGTTTCACCCCTGATGCGCAGCTACTTTACGGACCTCGACTTTGAAACCTGCGAAAAGATATACCTGATGGGAGGCGGCGCTCATTACCGTGAACTGACAGATGCCTTTGTGGAAGAATTCCGTGATTTTATCCCGGTGGAAGTTGCTCCCGAACCTGAAAAACTCATGAGTATCGGTTATCTTTATAATTCATTGAGAATTTCAGATAATAAACCTCAAAGAAGCGTAGGGCTTGACCTGGGTAACTCCAGTTCTATTGTGTCTACTTTTGAAGACCAGGCACAACACAGTCCCAATGCTACACCTAATCCCGTCACCCTATAATTTGTACTTGTGATCAATGTCAGACATATTTTCCGAAATATAATTGTTCCCGGAGCTTTCCGTATTCCTGAAACAGTTTCCGTGAACGGTAGTATAGACGCCTCTGTGTCCGGTCGGATCGACGGAAATGTAAGAGGCGATGTAAAAACCAGCGGCAAGCTGGTAGTTAGTGAAACAGCAAGCATCCGCGGGCATATATATGCTGCCGACCTGGTAGTACACGGGAAAGTGTATGGCGATGTATATATCACCAACAAAGCCCATATCAGCAATAAGGCCATGGTAAAAGGCGATGTAAACGCAATGGTGTTGGAAATTGAGGAAGGCGCGGTTGTGGAAGGCGCTATCCGGAAAAACGTGCAGCCGGTTGTAAAAGCGGAGCTGAGTCATACGCCGGTGGCGGATGAGATCAGGGTATCTGCTGCAGTAGAGGCTGAAGCGGCAAAGAATAATGTGGAAGAAGAAGAAAAGAACACCACCTGGTTCTGATAACAACAGGATAACTTATTCAGGCGGCTGTTTCCATGGGGACAGCCGCTTTTTTTATTATCTCTTTTTTAATGGATCGAGCAATTGGGCAAGACCATTCATTTTTATTACCAGCATCGTTTCAAGCAGCATTCCCAGCTTCCCTTTCGGGAATCCTTTGCGCTGGAACCATTCCAGGTAGCTTACCGGCAGGTCGCAAAGCACTACGTCTTTATACTTTCCAAAAGGCATTTTCATCACCACCAGTTGTTGCAATAATTCCGGATCGGGCTGTGACATCTCCATAAAACCTCGTTTATAATTCAATCAGCAAATCTAAATTATAAATTCATTTTTCCACGCTTCTTTGTAATTTGTAATATTCCAAATCCTGATACATGAAAATTTCCCTTATACTCTTACTGGCGCTTCCTTTTACAGGATGCGTGCAACCAGGTAGTAAAATCAGCCTGGCAAATTCCAATACCCTTGTTGTGAAAGACCTCTTTGATGCTTTTAATCAGCACAACTGGAAAAAGCTGGCCGCATGCTATAAAGATACCGCTATGTTCCTCGATCCCTCCTTTGGGCCGGAGCCGGTATTACGTACACGGGAACAGACTGCAAAAAAATACCAGGAGCTGCAACAGCAATTCCCCGATATCCAGGATGAAGTGGTGAGCGTTTACGCGGATAGAAATCATGTTACCGTGGAGTTCATATCCTCTGGTACCGGGCCCGATGGCAAAAAGTGGCGCCTGCCCATCTGCACGGTGTTCACCATTGAAGAGGGTAAAATTGAGCGGGATAATACCTACTATGATAACAGCCACTGATCATCTTTTCAATAATCCTCCGTTTTGCAGCGCGTCAGATACCTGGGTGGCAAAGGCTTTGGCAAATGATTCGAGGCTGTTGGGATTGTAGGTCTCCGACTGACCGGACCATACCAGTTTCCCATCCTGCTTCAGGTCGTACAGGTTGCTTTCCAGGAAATACCTTTTGTCGGTGGTGTAATACCCCGGCGAATACACCGATCCGTACATATAACCATAATATCCCCAAAAGCGGCCATACCAGCCGTATACCGGGTATGGGGCGTAAGATACAGTGCCTGGCACATACCGGGTCTGGGATTCCTTATTTACCAGGGAAGTAGTTAACACCGCTGTATAACCTGCGTCGAGGATCTTTTGTGTAGCGGCGCTTTTATCCTGGTCGCTGACGGGATTAAATTTAGGAGGAAACAGGTCCAGCCCTTTCCCTGCCGTAACGCCGCGTTTCTGCAACGCTGCGGCCATCTGGGTTTCTACCACCTGCTGCGCCCCTGTGTTTGAGGTAAGAGAGGCAACAAGTATGTTGTGATAGCCTTCTGCAGGAGCGTCGGGCGCTTTCCAGGTCCCGGTCATATGAACGGTGGTACCGCATGCACCTGCTAATATCAACATGCCCACCAACATGGATCTGATGATTGCTTTCATAAAAAGTTGTTTTAATGCGCCTACCGGCAGCAATAAAACAACAAGACATACAGTAATGTTTAGCTGTAACAGCCATTAGCGGGCGATGCGTTCCGCGCAGGCCACCCTGTAAAATTCATACCCTTTTTCAGACCGGCCGGGTAAGTAGTGTTTCCGGTATTCGCTGGCGCCAAGGTCTTCCAGCAGCTGAAAGCCATACCGGCGAAGGTATGCCGGTAATGCAGAGGGATCAAAGCCGAACGTCCACCGTTCTTCCAGGTCCGCCACATCCCGGAGGAGTTTCTCACCGCCATAAAATGCGGAAGGATTATCCAGCACTGCCTGGTGCACATAGGTAAAAATTACCCGGGAACCGGGCTCAAAGCGTTGCAGGAACGCAAAGGTGCTGTCGATGGCCTCCTTGTTAAGGTAGTTGGTAACGCCCTCCCAGATAATGGCGGTAGGCACGGTAAAATCAAAGTTATTCAGCGCGCTCAGCTGGTCAAGGCTTTGACGGTTAAAATCTATCTGGTAATAATATACTTTGGCAGGCAATTTATGTGCGCGCAGTTTAGACAGTTTGTACGCAGCCGTATTAGGGTGATCTATTTCCACCACTTTCAGCTGCCGGAGAAACGGGAGCCGCAGGCCGCGTGTATCAAAACCGGCGCCGAGAATATACACCTGTTGGGCTCCCTGGTCAACCGCCTGCAATAAAAGGTCGTCGATATATTTTGTGCGCGCAATGCCGGACGACAATGCGCCCGGGATCTTTTTCCGGATGATCCATTCTGCGAATGGCCGCCATCCGGGTATCCGGCAAAGCCATACGCCCAGTTTCAGCCTGTTGTCAAGGAACCATGATGCAAATTTATCGGTGAACAAACGCCGGTCCCTGGAGCGGGTTGTTTCCAGCGCACGGAATAAGGCCATATATTGGGCGGTTCTACTCGTGACGTCCTCTTTCATGGATGTTATTTTATAAACTGCCCCTTTAATTTAATCAAAAAATGTCAATCATTGCTGCCTACTCCCCCGCCATCATGAAATTGGAGGAGATGCAGAAGGGATAATTTTTGCGATTATTTCAAAAAAATACCTATTTTTAAAAAATATTCTAAATCGCATCACCAAAATGAGTCAGCAATTAAATATTGACAAATTAGATTTACAGATCATTTCAGAGATGTCCACCGATGCCAGCATATCTTATGCAGAGCTGGGTAAGAAACTTTTTGTATCCGGTGGTACTATCCATGTGCGCATCAAAAAGCTGCATGAAATGGGCGTGATCAAAGGCACGCGCTTACAGGTAAACCTGCGGGCCATTGGTTATGATGTACTTGCTTTTATTGGTATTTACCTGGAGAAAAGTTCCCTGTATGAAAACGTAGCCAAGCAGTTATTGAAAATCCCGCAGATCGTACGATTGAACTATACCACCGGTTCTTACAGCATGTTTGCGGAGATCATCTGTAAAGACAGCGGCGAACTGCGCAAAATACTCCAGGATGACCTGCAGCATATTAAAGGCATAGAAAGGACCGAAACAATTATTTCACTGGAAGAAAGTTTTTCCAGGCCTATTAATGTGAGTGAAGTAGTGTAAGATGTTATACTCCCCGCTTATTGACGCTGCTCAAACTGAGCAGCGTTTTTTTTGAGCGTCATGAAAGACTTTCCAGTTTGCGTGTATCGCGGGTACCTGCATACAGTTCAAATTCCAGCAGGCGGCAATCGATGGTACTGTTGTAGAACTCAATCCTTCGTTTGGCTTTGAGCCCTATCTTCTTTGCCAGTTCAAGGTTCCCAGTGAATACATACCCGTAATAACCGCGGCATTGCTGCTTCATAAAATCGCCGATACGGCCATAGGTTTCTTCCAGCGCTTCGATTTCGCCGAGCCTCAATCCGTATTCGGGGTTCATATACACCACACCGGCTTCACCTTCGGGCACTTCTGTAGCCGCGAAATCACATACGCGAAATTCAATCATGTCTGCCACACCGGCGGCCTTTGCATTTTTACGCGCATTTACGATGGCGGCTTCACTGAGGTCGGTAGCAATAATGCGCAGGCCTGGTACTTCCACGATCTGCTTTTCAAGCAGCCCTCTTTCTTCCTGGTATACCTTTTCATTGAAGCCCTGCAGGTGCATAAAAGCGTAGTTTTCGCGGAAAAGACCGGGACGGCTGTTGGTGGCTATCAGTGCCGCTTCAATGGCAACGGTGCCTGAACCGCACATGGGATTAACGAAAGGCGCTTTCCTGTCCCAGCGGGTAGCCAGGATAGTAGATGCCGCCAGGGCTTCCAGCATAGGCGCACGGCCCGGTATTTTGCGGTAGCCATGTCTTGCGAGGGAATCACCGGTAGTATCTATAAATATTTCTGCATGCTCATTTTTCCAGAAGAGATGGATCACTGCACCGGTAAGTTCTGCTCCTGTGGAAGGGCGCTTCCCGGTTTTATCGCGCATGCGGTCTACCACTGCATCCTTTACCCGTAGGTTGGCGAACATACTGTTGTTGATGGTTTCATTCTGCACATTGCTGGTGATGGAGAAGTAACCATTCTCCGGCAGTATGGTTTCCCAGGGATAGGATTTCAGCTGATCGTATATTTCATCGCCATCAATGGCTTCAAATTGTTTCAGGCTGTATAATACCTGGCTGCCGCAACGCAGGTTCAGGTTAAGACGGATACACTCATTCAGAGAGGCGTTCAACCGCACACCGGTAACGAATGTTTCTTCTACAGTAAATCCAAGCTCCTTTACTTCCTGTTCCAGGTAAGGCGTGAGACGTTTGTTACAAGTGATGGTAACGGTTCCCTTTGTTGTGTATAATGACATAAGGCCGCAAATTTACCAATCTTTATGATAATCCCCTTGTATTCCTTATTTTACCAACTCAATCATCCTGCTTCATCTATGCGTTTTTATCTTTTACTGTTACTGCCGGCAGTCCTGTATTTCCCGGCGGGGGCACAAACAAAAGCTGCACTGGTACGTAATGAGCTTATTATGCCGGTGGCGGTTACGCCTTCCAGTCATGCGTCCACTATTACGGCGTTAGGTTCCGGCGACCTGCTCAGCGCATGGTTTGGCGGAAAGGAAGAAGGGAATAAAGATGTAGAGATCTGGTCGTCGCGCTTTACTGCCGGCAAATGGCAGGCGCCCGTAAAACTGGCGGATGGTGTTATTAACGATACCCTTCGTTATCCCTGCTGGAACCCGGTATTGTTCCGTACCCGGGCCGGTTTGCTTTGCCTGTTCTATAAAGTGGGCCCCAATCCCCGGGAGTGGTGGGGCATGGCCCGCTACAGCAGTGATGACGGCGGCAGTTGGTCATCTCCCGAAAAACTACCGGAAGGTATGCTGGGCCCCATAAAAAATAAATGTATACAGCTTCCTGACGGACGGCTGCTGCACCCTTCCAGCACAGAAAGTGTGAAGGGCAATCACTGGGTATCGCATATGGAGATCAGCGACAGTACCGGGCACCAATGGCAAAAGGTGGCCATTGATTGCGACAGCTTCGGCGTAATACAACCCACTGTGCTAACTCACCGGGATGGCCGCCTCCAGCTGCTGTTCCGCAGCCGGCAAAAAGTAGTAGCTACCAGCTGGTCAGAAGATATGGGCGCTACATGGACGCGGGTAAGCGCACTGCAACTACCCAATCCCAATTCAGGCATAGATGCGGTAACATTGCCCAATGGCGCCATGGCATTGGTTTACAACCCAACAAAAGGAGGAAGCAAATGGTCTGATGGCCGCAACGAACTGCGGTTGGCCGTTTCAAATGACGGCATTAAATGGAAGGATGTATACCAACTGGAAAAACGTGCAGGCGGCGAATACAGCTATCCTGCCATAATCGCCACCGCAGATGGTTTGGTGCATATCACGTATACCAGCGACCGTAAAAATATCCGCGCGGTAACATTACAGCTTAAATAAGATCAGTTCCAGATTTCATTGGCAGCGGTCAGGATCACCGGCTCCCGGTCTGTTACCACAATAGTGTGCTCATGCTGCGCAACAAAGCCGCCTTTGTTGCCTATCAGTGTCCAGCCATCATTGCTTTGATTGGCAAAAGAAGAAACGGTGGAAATAAAAGTTTCTATGGCCACTACGGAATTCTTTTTAAAGCGGGTGCGGTTAAAACGTACATAACAGTTAAGGATATCATCCGGCGCTTCATGCAGGCTTCTTCCAACACCGTGCCCTGCGAGGTTACGGATAACGGTATAGCCTGATTTCCGGGCTTCCGTTTCGATCAGCTTACCCACATCGGCTACACGCGTACCTCCTTTGATATACCGGATGGCCTTTTGGAGTATCGCCTTTGAAGCATCTACCAGCGCCTGGTGCCGGTGAATGTCCTCACCAAGTACAAATGAACCTCCATTGTCTGACCAATAACCATTCAGCTCTGCAGATACATCGATGTTTACCAGGTCGCCTTCCTGCAGTATTTTTCTGGCAGAAGGAATACCATGCGCAATTTCATTGTTCACGCTGATACAGGTCCAGCCGGGAAAGCCATAGGTAAGCTTTGGGGCCGATTTAGCGCCCAGTGCGTTTAATATTTCCCCGCCATACTCATCTATTTCCTTTGCTGTCATACCCGGTTTGGCATAGCTTCTCATTTCCCTGAGCGTAACAGCTACTGCTTCACTCACCTTTTTCATGCCGTCGAGTTCCGCTTCTGTAGTTATAGACATCTTTTTTTCTTTAAAAATACTGATAAAAAAATAAAGCCCGCTTGTAATGCAGGCTTTATCTGTTTGTTTTAACAATTACATGAGGATGCCTCATTTTTTCTTCCGGCTCCGGGGTAATCTTTGCCCGCTGCCCACCTTCACATTTACCACTGCACAAGGTAAGAATTATTGAATATACTTCACCGGCACCTGGTCTGTAAGCCATACGCCGTTGTCTGAGAGATAAAATATAATCCCGTCCCTATGCATATCCCCGCTCCTGATGGTGAGGATATGCGGTGCTCCTCTCCTGCTGCCTACTTTTTCGGCGGTAGACAGATCAGCGGTAAGATGCACATGCTGCCGGCTCATTTTCTGCAAACCGGTTTGGCGTATCTGGCTCATAAACCTTGCCACGGTGCCATGGTAAAGAAATTCCGGCGGGATGGCCGGGGGCAGGTCCAGCGATATATCCAGGGAGTGGCCCTGGTTGGCGCGGATCATTGTTTTATCTTCATTAAAAGAAAAGCGTTGTTTATCGTTTTCCGCTACAGTTCTTTCCAGTTCCTGCATGGTAAAATGATGTCCGTGCGCTTTGCATTGCTGCAGGAGCGTGCTCACATTCGCCCAACCATGGGCATCGAGCGTGAGCTGTATAGTGTCCGGGCTATGCCGGAGAATAAAGCTCAGTAGTTTACTGATAGATCTGTTGTTCATGTTATTTAAGTTGATCTCTGACTACCATGAGCGCGTAACCGAGCAGGTTATGCCCGCGCCATAGCAGCGGATTTTCCACGTTTTCGCTGGTAGCGGCCATGCCAATGCCCCATATGCGGTCCATAGGGCTGGCTTCCACCAGTATGCGCCCGTGTGTGTTAATTAAAAAAGTTTTCAATGCCGGGTACTGCGAAAATTTATGATAGTTCCCCTCCACAACCAGGTCGAATTTATGCGCATCCCAGGTAACCGCGTCAAAGTTTTTCACTTGTCTTCCCAGCTTCTTGGCTTCATCCGGGGTGTTGGCAAGCAGGATTTTCTGCAGCGTAGCGTTGTCATTGAACAGCCGGGCCTTCCCTGCCATCATCCAGTGTTCTGCCGTTTTATAGGTGACACTGTTTACCGTGAAAGGCGAGGGCCACCACTGGCTGAAACAGCTCTGGGTAATGCTACCATCCGCAGAGGGACGGTGCCCCCAGAAGAAGATGAATTTTATTCTTTCTTTGGCCTGATACTTCGCGATCAGCCAGTTGTTATCGTACTTCATTGTAAGCAAATTTATGATTGAATGCCTGCCTGTTTACCTGCTTATCCGATATATCATACACAGCGAACACGATCTGGCGGAACGCATGTTTGAACGTATCGTTATGCAGCAGATGGTGTGCAAACCATCGGGCAATATCGTTTGGGTCGTTCCTGAATACGCCGCAGCCCCAGGCGCCCAGAACCAGGGTGGTTTGCCCATGTACCACTGCCACGGATAACAATTTCTCAATCCTTGACAGCATTACCGGTTCCATCTCTTTCAGGCGTTCCGGGTCATTGTTCCGGAGCGCGCCTGCGTTTACTGCGGGTGAGGTTAATATAGCCACACAATAATGCTGGTCCAGTAGTTCATCATTGTCGTCCCGGAAAACGGGTACCTGTGGAGTATAGATCATTTGATCCGTATACAGCAGGGTACTATGATGCCGGTTGAAATCATACATTTCCTGTTTTGTTTTCAGACTGGCGTACAATCCACTGGCTCTTGCCAACGCTTCCTCCTGTGCCTGTGCTCCGCCAAGAAAGCCGCCACCCGGATTTTTAGCCGAGGCAAAGTTGAGGCAGCATACTTCTTTAATGCCCTCTGCTGTTACCAGTCTGCGCGCAGCAGCGAAAGTAGTTTCACCGGTAACGCTGATGCTAACGGGTGTATGCCGCACCGACTGCAACAGCAGATCACGTTGTTTAAATACTGTATCAAAATCATCCGGCTTGTATAATACCGTATTATCAACAGCAGTTTGTAAATCTTTGCTGATATCTACCTGTTTGTTGTGTTGGTTCATGTAATGGCCTGCTTCCAGTATGTCCAGTGTTTCATAGGCAATAGCCATTCTTTTGTTTTTGTTCATGTTGCTTTAGTTTTTCACTGGTGCAGGAATGTTGCGGGGTTAACAGTTCCATTACACCCGTGCTGGGTTATAATTTTGTTTACGTCATTATGACGCAAAGTAAAGAAATATTTTTCTAATGCAGATATTTTTTTTGGGGAGAAGAGTAACGATGGATACTTCTTATCATGGATCGATGAAACTATCTTATTAAGAAACACCTCAAAGAATATCCTGTTAAATCCCTTCTTCAAGAAAATAAATTTGGAATTAAATTGTGTACAATCTAATTTTACACAATAAATAAAAATACTCATGGAAAAGATCGAAAAGTTGTACACAGCGCACGCCAGCGTTACCGGCGGCAGAAACGGGCATATTGTATCGTCAGACGGCGTACTGGATCTCGAAGTAAGAATGCCAAAAGAACTGGGTGGCAGCGGCGGCGCCTACACCAACCCGGAACAATTGTTTGCGGCGGGTTATGCTGCCTGCTTTGATGGCGCCCTCAACCTGGTGATCAGAACTCAGAAAGTGACCGCCGGCACTACACAGGTAAATGCAGAAGTTAGCATCGGCAAGAACAATAACGGTGGTTATGGGTTATCAGTAGAGTTACAGGTTGCTATTCCGGGTGTGGAAAGGGAACTGGCACAGGAACTGCTGGAAAAAGCACACCAGGTATGTCCTTACTCCAATGCTACCCGGGGTAATATAGAAGTAACATTAACACTGATCTAAACTTCATTTTATGAAAGTATTAATCGTACTGACATCGCACAGTGAACTGGGGAACACCGGTCATAAAACCGGTTTCTGGGTGGAGGAATTTGCCGCTCCCTATTATGTGCTGGCAGATGCCGGAGCCGAGATCACCCTGGCTTCTCCGAAAGGCGGGCAACCACCAATTGATCCGAAAAGCGAGCTGCCTGAATTTCAGACGGAAGCTACTACCCGCTTTAAAAAGGATGAAGCACTGCAACAAAAACTTGCTGCCACCATGAAGCTCAACGAGGCAAACGCCTCCGACTACGACGCAGTATTTTATCCCGGCGGGCACGGCCCCCTGTGGGATCTCGCCAATGATCCCGCCTCTGTGTCGCTGATTGAAACTTTTTACGGGCAACATAAACCGGTGGCATTTGTATGCCATGCTCCTGCTGCACTGCTCAGGGTAAAAGACGCGGATGGCGCGCCACTAGTAAAAGGAAAAGAAGTAACCGGGTTCAGTAATACAGAAGAAGAAGCGGTACAGTTAACCAACGTAGTGCCGTTCCTGTTAGAAGATGAATTGAAGCAACTCGGCGGAATTTACAGCAAGGGAAAGGACTGGCATTCCTATGCGCTGAAAGACGGGTTGCTGATCACCGGTCAGAACCCCGCATCCTCTGCGGCGGTGGCACAGATATTAATGGAAACATTAGCTTAATTTTGTGTTGCTAAATATGCTGCCTTGAAACAACAACTGAAATTATCAAATCAACTTTGCTTCTCATTTTATGCTTTGTCGAGGCTGGTAACTTCGCATTACCAGCCTTTACTTGGCGCCCTGGACCTTACCTACCCGCAGTACCTTGTTATGCTGGCGCTATGGGAGCATGATATTTTATCGGTGAAAGCACTGGGCCGGCTGCTTATGCTGGATTCAGGCACGTTAACGCCTTTACTAAAAAGACTTGAAGCAAAAAAACTGATCAAACGTGTACGCAGCAAGGAAGATGAACGGATTGTAAACATCCACCTAACAGCAGCCGGAAAACAGCTGCAGCAACAGGCTGCAGATGTCCCCGAAAAGATCAGCTGCAGCATGGGATTTACGGCTGAAGAATTCAATACGCTGAAACCAATGATCGATATTATCCTGCAAAGACATGCAGAAGAATAACAGGCAGCTATTTTATAGCTACCATATATTCCGGGTCTTCCATGATATTTACTTCTATTACGCCTGCGGCATCTTTCAGCAGCTGCCGGCAGTCGGCGCTCAGGTGTCTTAAATGCAGCTTTTTATCTGCCTGGCGATAACGCCCCGTTAACTTATTCAATGCCTCAATACCACTCATATCCGCAATGCGGCTGTCTTTGAAATCAATGATCACCTCTGCCGGATCATTGGCTACATCAAACTTCTCACTAAAAGCTGCCACCGATCCAAAAAACAACGGGCCATATATCTCATAATGCTTAATGCCTTTTTCATCAGTGTATTTCCGTGCACGGATCCTTTTAGCGCTTTCCCATGCAAACACCAGTGCGGAAATAATGACGCCAATAAGCACTGCCAGCGCCAGGTTATGCAGCCACACGGTGATAACAGCTACCAGTATCCCCACAAAAATATCTGCCCGGGGCATTTTGTTGATGATACGGAAACTGGCCCATTCAAAAGTAGAGATCGCCACCATCAGCATTACGCCTGTGAGGGCGGCCATGGGTAAGCGTTCTATCACCGGCGCTCCGAAAAGCACCACAGCCAGGATGGTCAGCGATGCTATTATCCCGGATAAACGCAATTTTGCACCGGCAGAAAGATTTACAAATGTTTGCGCTATCATGGCGCAACCACCCATACCATAGAAAACGCCGTTCAGCATATTCGCTCCGCCCTGTGCAATTGCTTCCCTGTTGCTGTTACCCCTGGTGCCTGTCATCTCATCCACCAGGTTTAGTGTCAGCAGGCTTTCGGTAAGCCCTACCCCTGCCATAATCAGGGCATAAGGGAAAACCACCTGTAACGTTTCAAAAGTAAAAGGTACCTGCGGAAGGTGAAACGGCGGAAAGCCACCGCTTACGGCGGCAATATCCTTCACTGTGCGGGTAGAGATCCCGAAGGCCAGCACTACTGCAAATACCACGATAATAGCCACCAGCGAGGCGGGTATCTTTTTTGTTATCCTGGGAAAGAAGATAACTATGGCAATAGTCAATGCTACCAATCCTATCATGGTCCAAAGGGGATGCCCGCTCATCCATACCAGCTCGCTGCCTTGCATGGTTTTAAACTGCCGGAACTGCGATATAAAAATAATTACCGCCAGCCCATTCACAAATCCATACATCACCGGCTGTGGCACCAGCCTGATAAATTTACCCAGCTTAAACACCCCTACCAGTAATTGTAACACCCCGGCCAGCAGCACCGCGGCAAACACATATTCCAGCCCGTGCAACTGCATCAGAGCGATCAGCACCACAGCAGTGGCTCCGGCGCCACCGGATACCATACCGGGCCTTCCTCCGAAAACAGCGGTCACCAACCCCATTATAAAGGCTGCATACAATCCCACCAGTGGCGGGAAGCCGGCCAGTATGGCAAAGGACAAAGACTCCGGGATCATGGTCATGGCCACGGTAAGCCCTGCCAGTATCTCCGATTTGTAATCCGGTTGCTGTGAGAAATCAAATAAACCAGTAAAAGTCTTCATCAGAAAAATTTAGGTGTCGGTTTTAAAGAGGCGCAAAGGTACGCATTAACCGGTACTCATATTATTATGTACAGGTTATAATTTCTTCGGCTGAATGATTATCTTTCTCTCCTATAGTTCTGTAAACCTTATTTAATTGTTCCACGCTATGGAGAATTTCAACATTAACCGTCGCCGTTTCCTGAAGGGAGCCACGGCTACGCTGGCACTTTCCGCCATCGGCGCCAGTGCGCTGGATTTCATTAACCCGGCAAAACCCTTGCGGGTAGCCCTGATCGGCACAGGATGGTATGGTAAAAGCGATTTGTTCCGGCTTATCCAGGTGGCGCCGGTAAAAGTAGTAGCGCTTTGTGATGTAGATAAAAATATGCTCCAGGCAGCAGCGGAAATGGTGCGCAAACGTCAGGCTTCCGGTGAAACGCCCCGCCTGTATGCTGATTACCGTAAACTGTTGTCTGAAAATGAACTGGACATTGTATTGATAGGCACTCCGGATCACTGGCATGCCCTTCAAACTATAGAGGCCCTCAAAGCCGGCGCCAACGTATATGTACAAAAGCCTATCAGCGTGGACGTTATTGAAGGAGAAGCCATGGTAGCCGCCGCCCGCAGGTATAACCGTGTGGTGCAGGTGGGCACACAGCGGAAAAGCACGCCCCATTTGATAGATGCCAAGAAAAATATTGTAGACGCCGGCCTGCTTGGCAAAATATCACACGTGGAAATGTGCTGTTATTACCACATGCGCAACAACGGGAACCCGCCGGTACAGGCTGTGCCAGCGTATTTCGATTATGAAATGTGGACAGGCCCCGCTCCCCTGCGGCCCTACGACGGGCTGCCACACGTGCGCTGGTGGCGTACTTTTATGGAATATGGCAACGGTATCATGGGCGATATGTGCGTGCATATGTTCGACACCGTACGCTGGATGCTGCACCTGGGATGGCCCAAACGTATCAGCTCCACCGGTGGTATTTATGTACAGAAAGAAGGCAAATCGAATATTGCCGATACACAGTCGGCCATTTTTGAGTACGATGAGCTCAACTGTGTATGGCAGCACCGTACCTGGGGCACGCCTGCTGATCCAAAGTACCCGTGGTCATTTAAACTATATGGGGAAAAAGGCACACTGGCGGCCAGTACTATGTCGTACGACTTTATCCCTGAAGGCAACGGCACCCCCATTCACAAGGATGTAGTATATGAAAAGGAGAAATACCCGGAAGACCTTACCGAACCGGCTATTGAGCTGAATGCAGCACCCGCTACCCGCCTGCATATGCTGGATTTCCTCGGTGCTATAAAAAATGGCGGCAGGCCTGTTGCTGATATCGGGGAAGGACATATTTCAACTGCCAGCTGTATCCTCGCCAATATATCCATGCAAACAGGAAGGCCTGTGGTATATGATCCGCAGAAACGGATCATTACCGGCGATCCCGCTGCCACGGCACTGTTACAACGGCCGTACAGGGAGCCATGGATACACCCGGTAGTTTAATTTTAAAGACATAAAAAAAGAACGGCGCTGATCACATGCCGTTCTTTTTTATGTATAGAAAGAAAACTTACTCCCTGACCACTTTCACCTGTGCTGGCGCTTTGATATCAGATTTAATTTTCCCATTGGAAAGTCGTGTATGCTTCACCGTTACCACTCCATAAGGCGTGGGAAATGTACCTTCGGCATATTGCAGATCACCCAGGTGAGGCGTTACCCTGATCACTTTACATCCCGGCTCCAGCACGGAAATACCAAGTACATGCTCCGTTAGCCATGGCGTTGGCCCGGAGGCCCATCCATGGCATAGGCTATGACGGAAACCTTTGTAACAATAAGCGCCATAGTCGCCGTGAATATCCTTTTTTCCCTGCGGCACCAATTCATCAATGCGGGAAGCACCGGGCAGCCAGTCCATATTAAAATCCTCCCAGAATGTTGTAGCGCCCAGATTCAGCATAGCGCCCCAGTAAGTGCGGATATCGTTTAGCCCTCCCTGGTAGTCGCCCGCTTTTGCTTTTGCCTGCAGCATATAGTAGCCATAAAAAGTGGAGTAATCCTTTACACCACCGGCGCTTATAATCTCATCATTCATTTTCTTCGCAGGGGCCAGGCCTGATAATGCCATCAGCGCAGCGGCCTGTTTGGAACCGCTGGCATCAGGTACATGCTGCTTCAGTCTTGCCACGGCAGCATTGCATTTTTTCACGGTAGCTTCATCGTTCAGTATTTTGCTTAACGCGGCGCCTGCATCCAGTGTCATGATCATCATGGCCTGCAACCCCGCATGAATACCAGCTTTATTTTCACTGGATGGCCAGTCGAGGAAACGGGTACCGTCGTTCAGGTCTTCACTGTTCCTGGCGTCAATTTTTTTTGTAAGATGATCCAGCAATCCTTTCAGGTAACCAGCCTGTTGTTTCAGGTAAGCGAGGTTACCGGTGTGCTGGTACCAGTCGCGCTGTATAAGCACCCACCACATGGAATAGGACACCATGCCATTCATATACTGTGGCAGCGGGGTGATATCGCGGGAAAGATCCAGGCTTTGAGGCACTACTTCATTATATCCGAAAACGGTACTGATGGTAGATGTTTCGGGGTGCATATCACCGATCCATACAAGGCGGTCCCGCTTTATACCATCCCATAAATAATCCTGCATATTCAAGTGGACCGTGTATGCGCCGGTGAGCCAGATCTTATTCAGTAAGGTATCGCTGCACTTAAAAGAGCCGAGATAAGGAATGTCGCGGTATACGAAGATGGCCCTTACTTCCTTGAGCTGTAGCTCCGTGTTATCATCCGGCAGATCTATCCGTACAAAACGGAAGCCGGTATTACCAATCTCCAGTTTGCCCAACCAGGGTACTTCTACTATCATATCACGTATGGCGTGATCGTTGGTGGCATTTTTCCCCGGTTCAATATCACTCATAGCCTCACTTACAGATTCCCCAAAACGTACCCGCAGCTTTACCGGTTTGCCGCTTTTATGCATACCGGTAACCAGTTGCAGGCCCCCATGCAGTTCTTTCCCAAAGTCGAACAGTAAGCCAGGATGTACAGTAGCCGTGCTTTTCAGCACACACATATTCTGATTGGCCAGGTCGGCCTGCCCGTTGCCCGGCAACAGGAAGCGTTGTGCATTGATGATATATTCACCGGTAGCAGGTGTTTGCCATATAATTTTTTCGGGAGATAAATAACGCCGCACTGTAGCTGTTGACTGAACCGTGGCCATACGGCTGCTATCGAACACCGGTGGCAGCTGGGCAGCAGCTGAAATGCTGCATAACATCAGTGCGTATAAAATGCTGTTATATATTTTCATGTGATCAGGTTTAATACTTTACAGCAGTGAGCTTTACGGGGCCAGTCAGGCCGGCGGACTGGTAACTGCTTTCCGGCGTATATGGGTTTACGTTACTCCATGTTCTTCTTTCTGAGGCCGGCAATTTGCTATCGCCAATGAGGCGGTTTACCCAGGTATTCACTACTGTTACCGTTAACCTGTTATCCCCCTTCTTCAGTGCATCTTTTACATTTACACGATAAGGGGCTGTCCATACATTGCCCAGCGCTACACCATTCAGGCTCACATCCGCCATTACGCCCACGGCGCCAAGATCTAAGTATACAGTGGATCCTGCCGGTGGTTCATCTGTCTTAAAAGTAATTTCATAAACAGCGGTACCGGAATAATTGCGGATCTGTTCATTGGTATGCATGCTCCAGCTTATCAGCTGATCAAACACTAGTGGTTGAGCGGGGCCGCGCTTTTCAGTATCAAAGCTTACCTTCCACGGTCCCTGTAACTGCATCAGCGTAACTGCCTGCGGGAAATTAACGGCAGTGCCTGCCCCGGCAGCAGCCTTCTTTTGAAACAATACAAAACCGCTTTGATAAGGGGCTAACGTTAACGGCACAACGGTGTGAGCTGCCTGCTGTTTGAATTGTTTCAGTTCCCGCGTTTCCCCGGTTACGGCATCCCACCATTCAGGTTGTTTGCCTGTTACACGAAAAGCGGGCGACAATCTAACTGTTTGATCCGATTGGTTGGTGACGAAATATATTTCACCTTCCCGGGTTGTGCGGTGGGTATACAATACCTGCTCCGGCAGCTGTGCCACGTCTGCGGGCAATTGCAATATGTTCAATGCCTGCTGCATATCCATACCGCTGAGCACCTGTCCTTTGCCATACTTTCTCTGATGTTCCTGGTTATTGCCCCATAACCCAGCAGCAAGCCGTTGCACGTTTGCATCTGCAGCAGGATACCCCTGCAGGCTTGGCGATCGGCTGGGCGCAGGCCCCAGGATGACAGCGCCTTCTTTTACCAGCTGCGCAATTTTCTCCAGCAGCTCCGGCCGCATGGTTTCCAGTTGTGGCAGCACCAGCAAACGATAACTCATGCCATCCGGCAATACCAGCCTACTATTCTTCACCTGTAACCGCTCCATGATCACTTCTGCATTGATGTAGTCATAGGAATATCCCCTGGGTAATTCAGGATCTCTTACTCCTGTCATCTTCGGTGCATCTTCCCCAATAAAATAGGCGACATCATTTACTGCTTTACCCTGCTGCAAAAGGAAGTTACATCTCCTGATATAATCTATAAAAGCTTTGCCCTGGTAAAACCAGGTGTTCTTCCTGTTGAACTCCGTGCCAAAACCCGCGTTCACACCAGGTTCCCGGTCTTCATACGGTTGTTCGATAAACACATGTAAAAGACTGTGATTGATGCCTTCCGTAAAGGACCAGTCGCCACGGCGCTTCAGCAACGCCGGGTAACGGCCGTAGGCATTACCACCGGCGGTAAATGACTCTGCTGCTACTCTTGTTTTACCATAAATATGCGCAGCAGAAGAAGCGGCGCGGCATTCGATATTTCCCAGGGTTCCTTCATTCCAGAACTCTCCTGCCACTTCATCCGATTGCCCGCCATATTTAAGGAACTCTGATGGGAAGCCCCAGTGGCCATAGTTTTCCAGCCACAGTTTCATACCGTCTTTATGACTGGCCTTACGTAACCCCGCCACGTATTTATAGGCAACACGATCGGCTACCAGGCGGCGGAGATCCCACAGGAACCGGTCGGACTGATCGGGAGTACCCACTACCCTGCCTGATAGCACCGGCAACCAGGGTAAAGGATCGTAGCCATATTGTTTTTTGAAATCCTCCGCCATGTCATCGGTCCAGTTTTGCGAACCCGTTTCATAGCTGTCGGCCACTACCCATTTCAACGCGATGCGCTCTGCAGCAGGGATGCTTTTACGGATCTTACCCACAAAGGCATCATAGTGGTATTGCGACCATTCATCGCTGATCTTGTCTATTTCCAGCCCTGTTCCTTCCGGTGAAGCAGGGCCATTGGTAACACCGGTAGGCAGCATGCCATATCGTACTACTATCCAGTTACCGGCAGGCACGTTCCAGGTAAGCGTGCCATTGGCTGATACGTTTTTTGTGAGATGAACAACTTTTGCCGGATCAATGGTAAGGCCCTGGCCGGATACGTCCGGCTCCCGGGGCCACTGATATTCATTCCACAGTGGCAACGGTGTCTGGAACATCTTTGCCAGTTGTTTTTCTTCAAAGCGCTCAATGCGTGGGGCTGCAAGCAATTTTATTTCTGCCAGTGCAGGATGGCCCTCGCTGGTGAGCAGCCGGAACTGCCTGCCGGTGGTGGCTTTGAAAGAAACCGCTACCGGTGCATAAGGTTTAAAGCCTACATTATTTTGCGGGTTGCTCCGATCAAATTCAAATTTCTTTACCGTACGCCAGTTGTTCCCTTCTTTTACCTGCAGCTCGAACTGTGCTTTAAAAGGCTTTGCTGCCGGGTAAATAATCAGGCTGCGCGCGGTGAAATCGCTGGCTACTTCCAGGTCAATGCAGGCAGGGATTGCCTTGTCCGCAGGGGCGGCAACAATTACCTCTTCCGTAGTATTCCCGTCTGCCAGTTTTTCAATATTGCGGAATGTGATGTTGGAAGTGATACGTGGCGCATGTTTGCCAATATCGTCGTCATCCTCAGCGGGTACCGGGAATGCCAGCACCGCCACTGTCTGAAAATCGGCGGGTGCTGCCGGCAGCTGTTGCTGATACTGTTGCGGGCCATGAATAGTAACCTCCTGGCCCGCGAGGTAGCGCATCGATTGGGAAGGCCTGATCCACGGACCACCACTCTGGCTCCAGCCGGGACTATTGAACAGGCCAATGTCCAGGCCGTTCTCTGAAGCGGTACGTATAGCCGTCCGTGTTACCTGCCACCATTCGTCGGAAAACAATTTTACTTTTCCATATGGCACCTCTTCTTTAGGATATCCTATGTTACCGATGAAAGCGCGGCCAATACCTACTTTCGCCATCGCTTCCACATCTTTCTTCACCCCTTCCTGTGAAATATTATCGCTCATCCAGTACCAATATACACTTGGTTTAATACTATCGGGCGGCGTTATAAATCCCTGTTGCAGCGGGGATTGTTGTCCGCTGGCGCTTAATGCAGCCGACAGCAGTAGTATAACTGCGCTGTACCTGGTGGCTTTTCCTATAATAGTATTATGCATACTTTGTGTCTTCGTTTAACCGTAAGAGTTATGGCAGCAGTAAGCCGGGCTGTCGGTATTTATCCGCAGCAGACCGCCTGTAATATCTTCCAAAATAAAAAAGGTTATCAGTATAACTGTCCTGTACCTCCCTGCAGCAAAGGGTTGCCAGGATTGAGCATCCCCATCCGGCCCAGCCACTTCATCGTGATCTGCATCCACACTTCTACGGGTAGTTTCAATACAAAACCGTGGTTACCTTCCGGATAAATATGCATTTCTGCGGGTACATGCTGATGGCGCAGGGCCTGGTAAAACACCAGGGTGTTATCTACATCCACAACGGTATCGTCGCCGGTGTGGAACAAGAGCGTTGGAGGGGTTTGCGGCGTCACCTGCCGGTCGTTGGAGTAATTTTTTATGGCCTCTTCTCCAGGCTGGCTGCCCAGTAATTTTAAACGGGAGCCGGAATGTGTAAGGTTCTTTTCCATGCTGATCACCGGATACACCAGGATCATAAAATCGGGGCGCAGGTTGATACCGGCGTTTGCCGCCAGCGCTGGCTTATTAAAATGCGTGCCTGTTGTGGAAGCCAGGTGGCCGCCGGCAGAGAAGCCCATAATACCCACGCGGTTGTTTTCTATATTCCATTCCGTGGCATGGGCCCGGATTATTTTTATAGCTTCCTGTGCATCCTGTAAGGGGCCACTGCTTTTGTCCTGCATGATCTTATCATCGGGCAGGCGGTATTTGAGCACAAAAGCGGCGATACCCTGCTTTTGGAAATATGCTCCTATATCAAGCCCTTCTTTCTGCAATACCACCCAGGAATACCCTCCACCGGGGCAAATCAGCACTGCGGTACCCGTGGCTTTTTCTTTTGGTGGCAGGAATACCGTTAAAGCAGGCACACTGGTATGCGCGCGGCTGTTATCCTTATTGGTTACTTCTTCATCCGCAGTGGCAATTCCTCCGGGAGGAACACCATCATACAAAGGCATAACGGTTTGTGCATTGGCGGCAAGGGTAACGGAGCTAAAAAGCAGGATAAAAAAAGCACGCATAGTATTATTTATTGGTGGTAATGATAATCAAAACTTCATAAAGTTGCATCATGTGTCACCGAATAATATTTCAGTTCTATCAGGTCGTTAGGCATTGGCTTACTGTTCCAGTGCGAATGAATAGCCAGGGCGGCGCCCATTGCGGTAGCCTGCGCCATGGAAGCAGCAAAAATTTCAAGATCAGGGAACAGGGTGGCCAGCAGGTTCATGTAAATGACGTTCTTACTGAATCCACCGTCAACGAATATACGTTTTACACGGGCGCCTTTTAATACCCTGCTGGTGGTTATGTATTGCTGGTTGGCAATATCCAGCATCAGCTGATGATAGGCTTCGGTATCAGATGCAAATGTGCCCAGGTCCCGCTGCCCGAATATGGATGCCGGCATCCGCTGTTTGTCGGCCTGCAGCTGTGGCGCATCCTGCTTATTCCGCTCCTTCAGCATACGGATGATATTAGTATCATACTCCACCGACCTGTAACGGGCAGCATGCTGATCAAAATGCGCGGCAATACGTTTTACCTGTTGCTCATGCTCATAGCCTGCAAACAACCGCGAAGCCTTCACGGGCTTGCCCTGGAACGACATATAGCATAAACAGTCGGCCTCCAGTTCTTCCGGTGTAAGTGGCGTATCGTTAAACGGGTTCAGGCTGATGCACCAGGTACCGGTGGAAATCAGCACAAAAGGCTCATGAAAATTAACCAGGTAAGGGATCAGCGCAGCGGAGCTGTCGTGCAGTCCTGTGCCTACGGCATAGTTATTCCCGGGGAAAGCAGCGGGCATCACTTCTCCGGAAGAAAAAAGAGGCGCCAGCTTTTCCAGCACCCCTTCCTTTATTAACCACGAATGATATTCATTTTGTTTAAAGTCCCAAAGGTTGGTATGGCAACCGATACTGGTAATATCTGAGCAGGCAACGCCCGACAGCAGATAGCTCATATATTGCGGCAAATGCAGCGCGTATTTCATGCGGCTGAAAACTTCCGGTTGTTCATATTTCAGCCGGTACAGCTGCATACCTGAGTTAAGGCTTCCCAGCACAGGCGATGCTGCCTGCACCGAAAAATTGGTTTCTCCGCCATATTTGCTGTAAAACTGCTGGCTTAGTGCAGCGGGATATTCCTTCAGGTAATTGTACAATGGTGTTAATGGGCGCCCTTCTTCATCGATGTATACCAGGCTTGCGCCGTAAGTGGAAAAATTGATAGCCTTAATGGCTACATCTTTTCTCCGGAATACCTCCCTCAGCGAATCGAATACAGACAGCCGGAGGCTTTCCAGGTTTTCACAGGGCGCGCCATCTTCATCTACGGTTTCCGTAAAACGGGCAGTACGCTCAAAGATGATCCGGTACTGTTCATCAAAGAGAAACAGCTTTTTGTTGGTTTTTCCAACATCAAAAATGGCAATAACGGGAATCTCGCTCATAAACACTTTTAAATTACAAACCAGTGGCCATTGTTTTGGCCCCTCTTTCACGTACCAGGTGATCTCTCACTTTTTCAGAACGGTACAATGCCAGCGGGTTCAATGCGCCGCCGGATTGTATTCTGGCCTCGGCTACCAGCGGCCGCACATCTGTACGGAACGCCTGTTGCAGTATTTCCTGGGCCGTTACCACATCATTGTTCTGCTGTGCAGCCAGTAATTGTTCCCTGTCTACCAGCAATGCCTGCGCGTAAGTGATCATGATAGCTTCCACGGACTGTAACAGGTCTTCCAGCGGATCTTTCACATTATGCGAAGCGTCTATCATCCAGCCAAGATCAGTAGTATGGCTCATGCCGCGGGCATCCATTCCTTCCACCAGTTCGTTGAAGATAAGGAACAGCTGGTAAGGCTTAATGCTGCCAACGGTCAGATCATCATCGCCGTACTTGGAATCGTTGAAATGAAAGCCTCCGAGCTTACCTTCCATCAGTAACAAGGCTACAATCTGTTCGATGTTCGCATTAGGCAGGTGGTGCCCCAGATCCACCAGGGTATAGGCTTTCGGGCCCAGTTTATTTGCGTATAGCAGCGACTGGCCCCAGTCGCCCACTGTAGTAGAATAAAAATTAGGTTCAGCAGCTTTATATTCCACAAACATTTTCCAGTGGTCCGGCAGGGCGGCGTAAATTTCCTGTAAACCTTCCAGGGTATTCTGGAAAGCGTGGCGGAAATTGAGTTGACCGGGGAAACAGGAACCATCGGCCAGCCATACGGTGAGGGCATCGGAACCCAGTTCTATGCCATGACGGATCACTTCTATGTTGTGCTCTATTGCTTGTTTGCGGATGTCTTTATTAACGTTTTGCAGGGAGCCGAATTTATAGCTACGCTCCTGCCCTGGCTGATCCTGGAAGGTATTGGAGTTCATGGCATCAAAGCGCAGGCCATGCTGTGCAGCCATTGCTTTGATGTGCGCCGGGTTGGATGGAATATCCCAGGGGATATGCAGGGAAATGGCGCCGCTGGACTGGTTCAGCTGGTGCAGCAGGCCTATGTCTTCAATCTTTTCCTCCAGGCTGCGCGGTTCGCCACCACCGGGGAAACGCCCGAAGCGCGTACCACCGGTACCAAGCGCCCAGCTGGGAATACCCACCTGGAAGGCCTTCAGGTGCTGCAATATTTCAGGCACATTTTTTATTTCCCCTGAGAGATACGCAAACGCCCGCTGCTGCGCCGTTATCCCCGCCTGGTTATGTTCTTCTATCCTGTATTTTTCAATTCTCATGATGATCTTTTTAACAGCAGATAAAAAAATGTTTCTATCTCACAAAAGCCATGGCTACACCGCCATCAACGTTCAGTACATTGCCGGTTGCCTTGTTCAGTAATCCGCCTACAAAGGCATAACAGGCATTGGCAATATCTTCCGGTACAATAATTTCATTCAGCAGTGTGCGCTTTGCATAAAACGCTGGCAGCTCTTCCACCTTTACGCCATATGCTTTAGCGCGGCCTTCCGCCCATGCGCCGGCCCATATTTTGCTGTCGGAGATCACCGCATCCGGGTTTACTACGTTCACGCGTATACGATCTTTTCCCAGTTCTGCAGCATTGAGCCTGCTCAGGTGCAGCTGCGCTGCTTTCGCCGAGCCATAACCTGCATTATTGGGGCCGGATACCAGCGCATTCTTGCTTACAATGTTCAGCACATCTCCACCGGTATCCTGTTTGCGCATAATTTCCACGCCTGTTTGTGTAACCAGGAACTGTCCCTTTACGAGTACATCATATAGCAGGTCCCAGTCTTTTTCTGTGTGATCTTCGATCGGTTTGGAGATAGATAAACCGGCGCAGTTCACTATAATGTCCACTCCTCCGAACGCCAGCACGGCGGTATTGTAGGTATTACGGATAGATGCGGCGTCTGTAACATCAAGAAGGTCCGAAGTGAACCCGTCTTTCCCGAACAGTTTATTAAACTCTTCCGTGGCAGAGGAAAGCCGCTGCGCATCATTATCATTGATCACAACTACAGCACCTTCTTCTGCAAACTTTTTGGCGATGGCTTTACCGATGCCCCCGGCGCTGCCTGTTACCAGGGCTATCCTGCCGGTAAGGGCTTTAGGTTTGGGCATACGTTGCAGTTTTGCTTCTTCCAGCAGCCAGTATTCGATGTTAAATGCTTCCTGCCGTGGCAGGGAAGTATATTCTGAAATGGCTTCTGCGCCTTTCATTACATTGATGGCGTTGATATAGAATTCGGCGGCTACGCGGGCGGTTTGTTTATCTTTTGCAAATGTGAACATGCCTATGCCCGGATAGAGGATCACTACAGGATTAGGATCACGCATAGCGGGACTGTTGGGATGTTTGCAGGTATTGTAGTACTCCTGGTACATTTCCCGGTAAGCGGTAAACAACGGTGCCAGTGATGCTTTCACCGTTGCCACGTCATTCAGGTCAGCATCAGGCTGGAGGTTAAGCACCAGCGGGCTGATCTTTGTACGGAGGAAGTGATCCGGGCAGCTGGTGCCAAGCGGGGCGAGCCTGTCGAGATCATTGGAGTTGATAAATTCAAGCACCCGTTGGTCGTCTGTAAAATGACCCACCATTTTTTGCTGTGAAGAGCAGTATCCCCGCAGCACCGGCGCCAGCGCAGCTGCCTGGGCTTTGCGGCGGTCGGCCGGAAGGGATTGTATCCTGGCACCGCCAAAAACGGGTTTATTGCGGCCGGTGTTTTCTTCCAGGTATTCCGCGCAGCGCTCTATCACTTCCAGGGTATTGATATAGCTTTCATAAGCGGTATCACCCCAGGTGAACAGTCCATGCGAGCCCAGCATGATACCGCGGATACCGGGGTTTTCATCCAGGCATTGCTTCAACTGCAATCCGAGGTCAAATCCGGGCTTTTGCCAGGGCACCCAGCCAATGGTGCCATTAAACAGCTCTTGGGTGATTTTCCGGCCGTCTTTTGCCGCGGCAATAGCTATGGCTGCATCCGGATGGAGATGGTCAATATGTTTAAAGGGCAGGAATCCATGCAGGGGGGTATCAATGGAAGGAGCTTTTGAGCTGAGGTCATAAATACAGTGGTTAAACAGCTCCACCATTTCATCTTCATGCGCTATACCCCTGTATATATTTTTCAGGCTGCGAAGGCGGTCAACATACAGAGCGGCCAGACCGCTTTTTTTGAGTGTGCCCAGGTCTCCGCCGGAG
The DNA here is from genome assembly GCF_040546735.1 of Chitinophaga sp. OAE865. Taxonomy (NCBI): domain Bacteria; kingdom Pseudomonadati; phylum Bacteroidota; class Chitinophagia; order Chitinophagales; family Chitinophagaceae; genus Chitinophaga; species Chitinophaga sp. OAE865. Next base: position 4,761,953 of record NZ_JBEPOF010000001.1, read on the forward strand.
CCTTTTACCCACATTACCTCAACGGGTTCTCCCGTCAGCGGATCTTTTGCCATGGCTTTGCAGGAGGTGTTCCCGCCGCCATAATTGGTAAGCCGGAGGTCAGCGCCGAGTAAATTGGAACGATAAATCAGCAAGGCAACTTCGTCACCAGCCATGGAGGCGGCTGTTGCTTCATCCCATAAATAGCTGACATGCCTGAATTGCGTAGTAGTTCCATCTAAAGACATACTCTATAATTTTAACGTTTTTAATTGCGATAATAATGCGGGTTAATTTTCGAGTGAATTACCATATCCGACCAGTACTACAGAAAGAATAATAGTGAATATGCCCAGTGAAATAGTGGCGAATGTTTTTTTGCTGGCGTTCTTCCATTCCTTCAGCACAAAACCCCACATACCGGAAATCAGGATAATAAAAGCCATGTGCAGGATCCAGGAGCTGGCGTCATTGCCCAGTTTACTTTCTCCCATTCCATAAAAAAAGAATTGCAGGAACCAGGTAGTGCCGGCAATTGCAGCAAATAAATAATTCCTTACCAGCGGAGTGTTTTTGTTAGTATAGTCATTAAACGAGCGGTTACGCCTGTTGAGGAGCATACACCAGATAAAGTTGGTGGTAAGCCCGCCCAGCATAATCACTACAAAAATAACATTGTTACGGAACAAGGGATTGGTATTATTGGCCTCTGCTGCCTTGCCCATGCTGTTGCCGGCGGTAATGGCAAAGCTCATGCAGGCGCTCAGGATACCGGAAACGATAGCTACAGCCAGTCCTTTGCGGAGATTGAATTCCTGTATGCTTTCTGTTTTCTGTTCCCCGGTAAGCTCCTTTTCTTTCATCATACCCGCTTTTCCGCAAATAGCAATACCCAGCAGGCACACCACTACGCCGGATAGCACATACAATCCCCTGCTGCTGTGCAGCATAGCGCCTATGTTATTGGGATCATCTGTAAACAGGCCGCGGTAAACGGGAGGGATCAGCGCCCCGAAGGCAGAACAGAAACCCAGCGCAACCGCCATTCCCAGCGACATACCCAGGTACCGCATAGATAACCCGAAGGTTAAACCGCCGATACCCCATAATACACCCAGGAAATAAGTCCAGAACAACACCGTACCTTCCGTGTTGCGGATGATATCCATAAAACCGGGAACGGTAAGCCAGGCAGCTACCAGCGGCACCACCAGCCAGGAAAAGATCCCGCCTACGATCCAGTAACTTTCCCAGCTCCACCCTTTCACCTTCTTGTAAGGGATATAAAAACTCCCAGATGCAAATCCACCTATAAAGTGAAATAAAACTCCCAGTAAAGCCTGCATAATTATGTAGTAATTTGTAACGTGGAAACTAAAGTTTCATAAAAATAAAGCATGTACTTTTTTAAACTGTCATGCACTGTCATGCTTCCGGCCGGAGGTAGCATTTATAGAATTAAATCATTATCATTGTCCTGCAAAGAGCCATGTTATAGCCTGACAGCTAATTCCACGGATCAATACCTGACGAACCATGAAACAGCATCCGATCTTTAAGCATCTTTTTATTGATGATTTTTCCGCTACGCCTAAATATTATCAGCTGGCCAATTCTATTATCAAAGCCATTGTTGATAAAAAAGTGCAGCAGGATGACATCCTGCCCTCTATCAACGAAGTGAGTTACGCCTTTGAAATTTCCAGGGACACGGCGGAAAAGGCATACAAATACCTGAAGGGGCTGGGTATCCTTGGCTCTGTACCCGGTAAGGGTTACTATGTATCGCAAACCAATCTTGATCAGCAATATAAGATTCTGTTACTGTTCAACAAACTGAGCGAGCATAAAAAAATCATTTACGACTCGTTTGCCGATAAGCTGGGAGAACAGGCCAGTATCGACTTCTATATTTATAACAGCGATTTCAGCCTCTTTAAAAAACTGCTGTCACAGAATATCAATGAATATACGCATATTGTAATACTCCCCCATTTCCGGGAACGATGGGAGCATGTGGATGAGGTGATCAATACCATTCCGAAAGAGAAACTCATCCTGCTGGACAAGAAGCTGAAAGGAGTAACCGGCGAATATGGCGCCGTATACGAGAACTTCCAGGAGGATATCTACGGGGCGCTGGAACAGGCCAGGGATAAGCTGCAGCAGTACCATACCATCAAGATCATCTACCCCGATAATACCTACTACCCGGAAGAGATCTACGAGGGATTTATGCAGTTTTGCCAGAACTATGCTTTTAACAGTAAAAAGGTAGATGAAATTGATGAGGAAGATATACAGCCGGGAGATGTATATATTAACCTGCGGGAAAATGACCTGGTACAGCTGATAGAAAGGATCAACTCCTTAAACCTGAAAATCGGAAAAGACGTAGGTATCATTTCCTATAATGAAACACCACTGAAAAAATTTATTCTCAACGGCATCACCACCATTTCCACCGATTTTAAATGTATGGGAGAAATGGCGGCACAACTGATACAGGATAATTCCCGGGCACAGATAGAGGTTCCGTTCTATGTAACCATGCGTGCATCTTTGTAATTAACTTACCTTTGGGGCATTAAAACGGGACAAACATGCAAGCACAAGACCATTCCAACGATCCGCTGCACGGACTAACACTGGAGAAGATCGTGACACACCTGTATGAAAGCTATGGCTGGGAAGAACTGGGTTACCAGGTAAGGATCAACTGTTTCATCAGCAACCCTTCCGTGCAGAGCAGTTTGAAATTTCTCCGGAAAACGCCATGGGCACGGAAAAAGGTGGAGGATTTTTATATTTATTCTCTAAGGAAGAAGTTATTAAAATAATTATAGTTTGATTTTTAATCCCATTTCCCGTTTCATAGTGAGCAGGGCTTCGGCATTTACCAAAGAAAAAGGCATCCCGGCCAAGCCAGGATGCCTTTAACGCCAAAGCGTTAACAGATTCTCTTATGGAGCCGCCCGGGTTAAACTAAATTAACCTTAGGTGTCCATGAATATTCTGTAGATAGCATGAATACCTCCTTTTCTTTGGTGAGTAATGAAACTACAACAAAATATCTGAATAAGAAAACACTACAACAAAAAAATAACATATTGCCGCAGTGGAATTATGTAAAGGCTTGTTATTGCTGCTTTATAACAGACGGTAGTAATATTTCCCGGATACTCCTTTCAAAAGCATAAGCCCTTGGTATATCGGTTTCCCTATATCCTACATTTTCCATTACCACCAAACTGGTACGGGTAGCAGGGTAATAAAAGTTGATCAGTGTAAAACCAGGCTCCGGCATATATCCCGTGTGCCCCATCTCCTGTTTATCATCGCTCAGCACAATTCCATAACCGGTTCCCATGGTACCATATACCGTGTGTTGCCGGTGCTGCCAGGCATGCGTCATCAGCTGGTAGCTGCTGTCTTTCAGCAATTTTCCTCCATACAACAGTTCATTCCACCTTACCAGGTCGCGCGCGGTAGACACTACGCCGGCCCCGGCATAATGCCAGTCGGGGATAGTATCCGTACAGGCTTCCAGGCTGCCCGAAGGGGTTTCATGGTAGCTTTGCACGGCATGAATATGGCCGGTGATACCGGAATGCTTCATACCGCATTTCCTGAAAAGGGCTTCCGCCAGTTCCGTATAGGCTTTACCGGTAGCATGCTCCAATACTGATTTCAACAGCGAATAGCCAAAATTGGAATAAGCATATTGGGTGCCGGGTGGGAAAGCCAGCGGTTCATCAAACCACCGGACACCGGAAGTATGGTTCAGCAGCTGGTGAATGGTGATGCTGTCGGCCCAGCGGTCTTTAATGTCAGGAAGACAGGCATGCAGCGTTTGCTGCAATTGTATATGCCCTTTTTCCACTTCCTGCAAAACCAGTACGGCGGTCATCTGCTTGGTAACAGACATAATGATGAACGGGTCATCGATGCTCAGTGCCTGTTTGGTTTCGCGGTTGGCATAACCATGGCTTTTTGCGTACAATGTTTTATTACCCTGTGTAATCAGCACCACACCGTTAAACTCACGTGGATCTTTGGTGGCCAGCAGTGAATCCAGCCTGGCGGAAAGAGGTTTTTGTGCAGCCAATGCACCGGTCACCAGCGCCAGGATGCCTGTAAAAACGGATGAAAGTATTTTCAATTTATTTCTTCTTTAATGCGGTGGCTATTGCTTTTTCTGCCAATGGTCCCATTACCTGGTAGCCGGCTTTATTGGGGTGTACGCCATCAGATGTAAGTTCGGCTTTCAGTCCTTTTCTTTCATCTGCCATTGCCGAGTAATAATCCAGGTATACACAGTTATTCTTAGCGGCGTAGTTTTTAAGACGCTGGTTCAGGTCGGCGATCTTCTCCACCGGTCCCAGTCCTTTACGCCAGGGATAATCAAATGCCGGCAATACAGAAGATAGTACCACTTTGATCCCGTTTGCCTTAGCCAGTTCCGTCATAGATACAATATTGCCGAAAATTGTTTCCACGGGGGTATAGCCGGTATTTCCCGCAATATCGTTGGTACCTGCAAGGATCACTACTACTTCGGGCTTCAGGTTAATTACATCCGGCCGGAAACGGATCAGCATCTGCGGAGTGGTTTGCCCGCTGATACCACGATTGATATAGGGCTTGCCTTCAAAAAATTCCGGGTTCAGGTTACTCCACCCGATCGTAATGGAATTTCCCATGAAAACCACGCGATGCTCCCCGGGCTTCGGAGCAGCCACCCCGGCATTTGCTTCCTGGAAACATTTTAAACAGGCCCAGTCCTGTTTCATCAGTTCCTCCCGTTGCTTCTTTTCTTTTGCCGCTGCATCGGCATCGGTAGTATTCTGTGCAAAAGCCGCAGTGCCCAATACGGCAAACAGCGCTGCCAGTGTCAGGCTTTTTCTGTTCATGATCATACATCAGGTTTTTTAACTGTCCGCATTCTGATAAATGCAACGGAAAGTAACAATATTTTCCCGGCTTTTACAAACGCCTCTTTGCTAACGTTAGCGGCTCCGATACAGGACAGTACAGGACAGTACAGGACGCAACAGGACAGGAATGTATTATTCTTCTACTAAATTTATTTCCGTAATGTAATGCCGTTTCATCAAATCAAATTCCACTCGTTATGATCAGAACTTCCATCCTTTACCAGAAAGGATCCTCCTGCCTGCTACGTTTTGGCGCCTCTTGTTCTGCCTTGTTATTCATCAGTACTTTTTCCTATGCACAAAAGAATAACATCAGCGGACAGGTAACCGATGCCGGAACAGGTTCTCCGCTTCCCAGTGTAACCATTGGCGTTAAAGGTACCAGTCAGGGCGCATTCAGCGACGCCAATGGCAGGTATACCATTGCCGCTGGTACATCAGACTCTCTTGTTTTCAGTATCATTGGCTATGGCAGCAAAACCTATTATGTAGGCACACGCACCCGCATCAGCGTACAACTGGAGCCAAGCAATAAAGTGCTTAACCAGGTAGTGGTAGTTGGCTATGGTACCCAACAGAAAAAAGACGTAACAGGATCTGTGGGAATTGTTTCCATGAAGAATATTAAAGACATGCCCATTGCGGGGCCCGACCAGGCCCTTGCCGGTCAGATAGCCGGTATCCAGGTTAGTACCTCCAATGGTATTCCCGGAGGCGGCCCCCAGGTGCAGGTGCGCGGTATTGGCGCGGTAGGCGCCGGCAGCCAGCCACTGTACGTAGTGGATGGTTACCCGCTGTCTACTACATCCGACCAGGTATCTGATCCCATGAATGCGATCAACCCGCAGGACATTGAATCCATGGCTGTACTGAAAGATGCATCTGCTACTGCTATCTACGGTTCCAGGGGCGCCAACGGCGTGGTATTGATCACCACCAAACGGGGCAGCTCCGGTATCCCTACCGTACAGCTCACTGCCAATTACGGCATCCAGGCCATTCCCCAGAAAGGACGTCCCAACCTGATGAACGGGCAGGAATTTGCACAGTTCAGGAAAGAAGCGATCGAAGACAATATCCGTTTTACCGAACACCGGGAACCAACAGATGCTGATATCCCGGAAGTTTACCGTCATCCTGAACTGATCGGCGAAGGCACCAACTGGTTCGAAGCCATCACCCGAACTGCTCCCATGAAGGAAATAAACCTGAGCGTAAGCGGTGGTACAGATAAGATCAGGACCTATATCTCTGCCGGCTACTTCAGCCAGGACGGGGTGATCATCAACACCGGTTACCAGCGTTTCAGCGTACGTGCCAATGTAGACGCCAACCTCACCGACCGGTTTAAAGTAGGCTTTAACATCGCCCCTTCCTATACCACCCGTAAAAGCGGCGCTGTAGGAGAAGGAAGAGCTGAAACATGGGGAACCGCCAGTCCTATTGAACCTATTTACAACCCCGACGGGTCATATAATGCCTACATTCAAAGCCCCGGTACATTTGGTCTTGCCAACCCGGTAATGGTACTGAATGAAAGCACCAACAAATCCAAAAGCAGCCGTATCCTGTTTAACACCTACGGCGAATACGAAATCCTGAAAGGACTGAAATTCAAATCTACTTTTAACGTCGACTATCAACAGGGCAGCAACGAATATTTCCGGCCCTCTACCCTTGCCAACGAAAATGCGGCGCCTCCCAGTATTCCTTCCGGTAGCTTCGGTACGGGAGAATACCTGAACTGGCTGAATGAAAATACACTTACTTACCAGCACACTACCGATAATGGCCACGCCTTCACCGGCTTGCTTGGTTATACGGTACAATCACAGAAAGAACAGTACAGCGGCTTTAATGGAGCCAACTACCCGGACGATGATATTAAAACACTCAATGCAGCAGCCACTATCACCGGTGGTACCGATAAAATGGAATGGGCACTGCTCTCTTACCTGGCAAGGATCAATTATGCATACAAAGATAAATACCTGGTAACTGCCACCGTGAGAAGCGACGGTTCTTCCAGGTTCGGGCCCGATAACCGCTGGGGTACCTTCCCTTCAGTAGCACTGGGCTGGCGCATTTCACAGGAAGATTTCATGAAAAGCTCCAGGCTTTTCAGCGACCTGAAATTAAGAGCTTCCTACGGCTTCACCGGTAACTTCAACATCGGTAACTATTCCTATATGAGTAACATCGGAACAGCTGATTATGTATTCGGCGGCTCCCTCACCGGTGGACGGGTCATGAACAGCCTCGGCAACCCGGTCCTGGGCTGGGAAAAAATGCGCGAACTGAATATAGGCGTTGACGTTGGATTGCTGAAAGACCGCATCTACCTCACTATTGACGCTTATAAAAGAAATACACAAGACCTGTTGTTAAACGTGGAAATACCACAGTCCAGCGGATTTGGGAACGTTACGGAAAACAAAGGCGACATGGAAAATAAAGGATTGGAAATCGGTATTTCAACCCGGAATATAGAAACCAAATCATTTACCTGGGCTACCAACTTTAATATCTCCTTCAACAGGAACAAAGTGCTGAAACTGGGTACCGACAATGCACCTATCTATTCAGGTAACAGCAGTGAGGGCAACCCTACCAATGTTACCATGGTAGGCAAACCACTGGCTATGTTATACGGATATGTATTTGACGGTATTTACCAGAACCAGGCAGAAGTAGATAAAGGCCCCGCATTCCCCGGCGCTATTCCCGGTAACATCCGGTATAAGGATATCAACGGTAATGGTGTGATCAACCCACGGGAAGATTTTGCCATCATCGGTAATCCTTATCCCAAGTTCACCTGGGGTATGACAAACACGCTCAATTACAAAAAATTTGACCTGCGCATACTGATCGTTGGTTCCAACGGGGCCGACAGGCTTCATGCTACCAACGACTATAATGGTAATATCGATGGTGTGTTCAACGTAAGAAAAGATGTAGCCAACAGGTGGAGATCAGAACAAAATCCGGGCAACGGGAAAGTGCCTACCACCAATGGTTCCGGCCGTGGCAGGGTAATGTACCGCGATGTTAGCTCACTCACTATTGAAAAGAACAACTATGCCTGGGTGAAAAACATCGCACTGGGATACAGCTTCCCCGCAGGAAAAGGATTTTTACAGAGCGCAAGGATCTATGCCAGCGTGCAGAATGCGTTGCTCTTTACCAAATACAGCGGCAACCCCGAGGTGACCAACTACATTGGCAAAGGCGGAAGCGGAGCCCTAGTACCAGGTGTAGATTATTCCAACTACCCTGTACCACGGATCTTTACCCTGGGCACCAATCTCACCTTTTAATTCAGTATTAAAAAGACCAGCAACATGAAAAGAAAATTATCATATATCGCCATACTTGCCATTGCTATGAATGGCTGCACCAGCATGCTGGATGTAAAACCTAACTCTTTCTCCAGCGGATCAAACTACTACAAGGACGAAGCGCAGATATTACGCGCTGTAAACGGCTGCTATGGCGTATTACAGGAACTGTATGTGGGCGACTACTGGGCCATGTCGGAAATGAGGGCAGACAATACCAATTACCAGTACGATGAAAGTGACCGCGGAGCGCAGCAGCGGGAAGAGATAGATGAATTCCTCATTACGGCCACTAACAACTACGTTAATAACGTATGGACTCAACTATATAGAAACATTCAACAAACCAATGTGGTCATTACCCGTATCGACGGTGTAACGTTTTCAAACGAAGCAACTAAAAAACAGTATCTCGGGGAAGCAAAGTTCCTCCGTGCGCTCTACTACTTTCACCTGGTGCGTCTTTTCGGCAGTGTGCCGTTGCTGGTGAAAGAAGTAACCGGCCCGGAGGGAGCTTTAACCCCCACCAAGGCATCCGTAGAGGAAGTATATGCCCAGATCATTGCAGATGCTACGGAAGCTGCGGCTAACCTGCCCGCCACTTATCCTGCCAGCGAAACCGGCCGTGCTACGAAAGGTGCTGCATTAACGCTGCTGGGTGAAGTGTATATGACCACAAAGGATTTCGCAAAAGCGGTAACTACCCTGAAAGAAGTTACTACGCTCGGTTATTCACTGGTGCCTGATTATGCGGATAACTTCGACCCCGCTAAAAAGAATAATTCGGAATCCATCTTCGCTGTGCAGTATAACTCCGGTATGGAAACAGAAAGCAGCAATTATATTTTTGTGTTTGGCCCGCGCAACGGTAAAAAAGATCTTACCGGTTTCAACGGTAACCTTGGCGGCAACAACATACCTACGCCCAGCATAGTGAATGCGTATGAACCGGGCGATAAAAGAAAGGATGCTTCTATTTTTATGTATGATAGCCCCACCAACGCAGCTTTTGCTGAATCAGTTGCCTTTGGGGGAAAGCTGCCGCTCATCAAAAAATTCTATCACCCTCCATATGCGCTGGATGGCCGTGCCAACGAAAACTGGCCGGTATACCGCTATTCACAGGTATTGCTGATGCTGGCAGAAGCGATCAACGAAACAGGCAACGGCGACCCGCTGCAGTATATCAATCCCGTGCGTAAACGTGCAGGCCTGAAAGAACTGCCTGCCATGAGCCAGGCCGCTTTCCGCGATGCAGTGTTCAATGAAGAGCGCGTGGAGCTTGCTTTTGAAGACAACCGCTGGTACCAGCTGCTCCGCACCGGCAAGGCAATGTCTGTAATGACAGCACATGGTATTGAAGAAAAGAAAAGGTTGTCGAGGTTAAGCCCCGCTTCTTACAATATTCAACCATACCAGTTGTTATACCCGCTTCCTGAAAGAGAAGTGCGACTGAATGGCTTTGCACAAAATACAGGCTGGTAAAAAAAGTTAGAAAAACGGGAAAACGTTTACTATATTACTTGAGCTATAGTGAACGTCCATTCCCGGACAATGTATCAACTCAGGAACCTATTCAAGATTATATTATGACCACGTTACGTAAAAGAGCCTTTCCGCTGCTGTTGCTGGTTTCCACCGTTCTTATGACCGGTGTGGCCTGTAATAACGGAAACGACTCAACGTCAGAGAACAAGCCGACAGGAAATCCAAAGATCGATGCCCTTAAATTACCTGATAACTTTAAGGCAGAACGATTGTACAGCCCCGGCGATAACAACCAGGGCTCCTGGGTGTCGATGACCTTCGATGCCAAAGGCCGCATGATCGTGTCCGATCAATATGGTTTTCTTTACCGGTTGCAACTGCCGGCAGTAGGTGAAGATTCCTCCAAACTGAAAATTGAACAGCTCCGCATCGGCAACGATACTTCTACCCAGAAAGTATCTATGGGATATGCACAGGGACTGCTCTATGCCTTCAACAGCCTGTATGTAATGGTGAATCACAACAGTGATGAACGTTTCGATAAAGGCAGTGGTCTGTATCGCCTGCAGGATACCAACGGCGACGACCAGTTCGACAAGATCACCCTGCTGAAGGCCCTGGACGGTGAAGGAGAACACGGGCCTCACAGCATCGTATTATCTCCCGATAAAAAATCCATCTATGTGATCGCCGGTAATTTTACAAAGATCCCGGAGATGAATAATTACAAGGTGCCTCCATCCTGGAACATCGATAACGTGCTGCCGTTTATCAAGGACCCTAACGGTCACGACAATACGGTAAATACACATGGTGGATGGATTGCGCATATCGACTCTACCGGTTCCAACTGGGAGCTGATCAGCTCCGGCTACCGCAACCCGTTTGATCTTACGTTTAATGATGCCGGTGATATGTTCACCTACGACTCAGATATGGAATGGGACTTTGGTACTCCCTGGTACCGTCCCACCCGCATCTGCCAGGTAACCAGCGGCAGCGAATACGGATGGCGCCCGGGCACAGAGAAATGGTCGCCCACCTACCCGGATAACTTACCACCGTTACTGAACATTGGCCAGGGCTCTCCTACCAACCTGATCTACGGCGGCAATGCCAGGTTCCCGGAGAAGTACCGCAAATCATTATTTGCATTCGACTGGAGCTTTGGTATTATCTATGCCATCAGCCTGCAGCCGGATGGCGCTTCCTACAGGGCAGGCGCAGAAGAGTTCCTGTCTGGCTCACCACTGCCGTTAACCGATGGTATGATCGGCCCCGATGGTGCGCTTTACTTCCTGACAGGCGGTCGCAGACTGGAGTCTGATCTGTATCGTGTGTATTATAAAGACAATAAGGAAAGTAACGAACCATTAGCAGTTACTCCGCCTACGGAAGCAGCTAACATCCGTAAACAACTGGAAGCCTATCATGGCGGCGCAAAAGAAGGCGCTGTTGATTTCGCCTGGCCTTACCTGAAGCACAGCGATCGCTTTATCCGTTTTGCAGCAAGGATAGCGATAGAAAATCAACCGGTAAGCCAGTGGCAGAATAAAGTATTACAGGAGAAAGATCCTGAAACACTGATCCAGGGAACAATAGCCCTGGCGCGCCAGGGCAAGGAGAATGTAGAAAAACTGCTGCTGCCTCAGCTGATGACGATCAACTATGCGTCTTTGTCGCCCTCCCAGCAGATCGACCTGCTGCGTGCATTTGAACTGGTGTTTGTACGTATGGGCAAACCTGACGGAGAGCTGTCTGCCCAGGTAGCCGCATATCTTGATCCGCAATACCCGGCTGCTACCAATGACCTGAACAGATCACTGAGTAAACTGCTGGTATACATCAATGCACCAAAAGCGGTAGAAAAAACAATGGCATTGCTGGCCAGCGCCAAGGATGATACCGCCGCAGCCAAAACGGCCATGAAATCGGCCGACCTGATCATGCGTAATCCCCGCTACGGACTGGATATTGCCGGGATGTTATCCAAAATGCCGCCATTACAGCAAACCTGGTATGCAACGGTATTAAGCCAGGCTAAAACCGGCTGGACATCTGAATTACAGGAACAATATTTCAAATGGTTCTACAATGCTTTCTCCTATAAAGGTGGTCATAGCTTTATAGGCTTTATCAACAACGCAAGGAAAAATGCGCTGGCTAATGTGCCGAAAAATGAGTTTGCACACTTCAACAAAATTTCCGGCGATTCGCTGTTAAACACCGGCGGCAACCTCGCAGCAGGCTTCGAGCAGCCAAAGGGCCCCGGCAGAAACTGGAAGCTGGAAGAAGCGCTTAAAGTGGTAGACAGTGCCACTACCGGCCGTGATTTCGAACGGGGACGTGCGATGTTTGCAACTTCACTGTGCAGCTCCTGTCATGGTATGCGTGGCGAAGGCGGTACAGCCGGACCGGATCTAACGCAGCTGGGTACACGTTTTTCCAACAAAGATATCCTGGAGGCGATTATTGAACCGAGCAAAACCATCTCCGACCAGTATGAAGCCACTGTTTTTTCGTTAAAGGACGGAAGCTCTGTAGTAGGCCGCCTGGTAACGCAGGACAAGGATAAATATGTTATCTCACAAAATCCTTTTGCTACACAGGAACAGCGTGAACTGCTGAAGAAAGATGTAAAAAGTATCAAAGCATCTAAAGTATCTGTGATGCTGCCGGGGTTGATCAACCGTTTGAATGAAGATGAGCTGAGAGACCTGATGGCTTACCTGAAATCCGGTGGCAACAAACAGGATTCTGTTTTCCTTACAACAAAACAGATGGGTAAGAAATAATTTTTTGCGGAAGATAAATTACGCGCGGATGGAGGTAAATAATCAGTCGTGGGAACATAAGCTCTCGAATCATTTTCAACTGGGAGGTATAGAAACGGCGGTACTGGACAACGGCCCCGGCAGGGGTACCCGTATCGCCTGGATCAATACCGGTACCGGGTTACGATATAAAGTGGTCATCGACCGGGCCATGGATATTGCGGATGCGTTTTTTCATCAGCATAGCCTGGCCTGGTTAAGTCATGGCGGAATAACTGCACCTTCCCGCGCGGTGAACAAAGGTTTGGACTGGCTCCAAACCTTTGGCGGTGGATTGATCACCACCTGCGGACTGATGCATGTAGGCGGCCCTGAAAGCGATGAATATGGCGAGCGTGGTTTGCATGGCCCTATCAGTAATACGCCGGCGGAAATTATTTCCGTGATACAACCGGATCCTGTAGCCGGGCAAATGGAAATGAGCATCACCGGCATCATGTTGCAAACCAGCGCGCTGGGCCCTAAGCTGGTGCTGAAACGTACTATTTCCGGCACTTTGGGCAAAGCAGAAATCCGTGTGCATGACGAAGTGATCAACAGGGGCAATATTGCGGCGCCGCATATGTTGCTGTATCATTTCAATTTCGGGTGGCCACTGGTTGATGAAGGCACGGATATCTGCTGGAAAGGAAGCTGGGTATCCAGGGAAGGCAACCCGGATCATATCTTTAATGCGAACCACAATTATAAAAAATGCCTGGCGCCAATGGACAGTCATGCCGGCGGCGGCGAAGAAGCGGCCATTATAGACCCCGTGCAAGATGCCGGCGGATGGTGCACCTGCGGGGTTCACAACGCGGCGCTGCAACTGGCATTTTCACTGCGGTTCAAAAAAGCGCAGCTGCCGGTGCTTACCAACTGGCAGCACTGGGGCAAAGGCGAATATGTAATGGGACTGGAACCCGGCACGCATCCGCCCACAGGGCAGGCAAAGGCCAGGCGGGACGGCACGCTGCTGTTTATGGAGCCCGGTGAGCGCCGGGAATATGAACTGCACATCAACCTGCTGCATACCAACGAAACAATCAAATCATTTCTCACTGATCTTTTATAATCATCATTTTAAAGCTCATGGAAAAAACAAGCTTAGCAGAAAAAGCACTCGAACAGGGACAAGGGATTCTCCGACTGGCACCAAACTGGGTGCCCAGATCTTTTTGCGTGCCAGGACGGCGGATCAAATTACACCCGGACGATTATTACGTACTGGGAGGCGAAAGAGGCGGCATCGACGAGCGCTGGCTATCTTCCACCACTCCGGCAAAGAACGGCCCTTTAACAGGCGAAAATGAAGGCTTAAGCATGGTGGTTGTCAGCAATGGCAGCGGCACACAGCAGTTTTTACTGAAAGATGCCATCAGCGAATTAAAAGATAAACTGATAGGGAAACGTTTATGGGATACTTACGGCGCCTGGCCTATGTACTCCAAGTTCTTTGATAACATGGGACCACTCCCCCACCATATTCACCATAACGATGAAAAAGCGGCGCTGATTGGCCAGGCCGGAAAACCGGAAGCCTATTACTTTCCGCCGCAGCTGAACAATCATGGCGGTGATTTTCCTTATACATTCATGGGTATTGCTCCCGGCACCACCCGCGAACAGATAAAGGAATGTTTGATGAACTTTACCAAAGGAGATAACAAGATCACCAACTACTCACAGGCTTACCGCCTGGAACCCGGTACCGGATGGGATGTTCCGCCGGGACTGCTGCATGCGCCGGGCAGCCTGTGCACCTATGAGCCGCAGAAAGCTTCCGATGTATTTGCAATGTACCAGTCGCTCGTAAACGAAGCCATTGTGCCTGAAGTACTGCTCTGGAACGGCACGCCAAAAGAAAGCATTGGCGATTATGATGCGTTGATGGATGTGATCGACTGGGAACTGAACGTGGATCCCAACCAGTTCCAGAACCGCTTTATGCCGCCAAAGCTGGCCGCTAACGGAGAGGGTTATACGGAGAACTGGGTATGTTATAAATCGGATGCATTCAGTGCCAAAGAGCTGACCATTGCCCCGGGCGCCACGGTAGTGATCAAAGACAGCGCCGCCTATGGCATTATCCTGATGCAGGGCCATGGCAAAATGGGTGTATGGGATATTGATACGCCTGCGCTGATCCGCTACGGGCAGTTGACCAACGATGAGTTCTTTATCAGTGAAGCCGCTGCAACTGCAGGGGTGAAAATTGTAAACCACTCTTCCACTGATCCGATTGTAATGCTGAAACATTTTGGTCCGGGCAATCCTGACCTCGTGTTGTAATTTTTTTAAAAGCAACGTTATGAAAGATAATAACTATCCAAAACTGCACAATGCTACCTGGCCGGGCATTGTGGGCAAAGGAGATGGTTCTGAGCCCATCATCCCGTTTGATACGCTGCTGGAAATGACTGCCAACGCAGCAGTGAACGGCGTTAAATTTGACGGTATAGACATCGGGTTGTTTGACCCGCATGTACCTGCAGACAGTTCGGACGATGATCTGAAAAGGCTGGTAGAAAAAGTATCTTCCTACAATCTTGAAATAGGTAGTCTTGTTGCGCCGATCTGGCCTCCCAGCGGCGGCTCTGCTATGGGCAGCAAAGAAGACAGGGCTAAGTTTGTAGAACAGGTGCGGAAAGCATGCCATGTGGGCAAACGGCTCCGCGACCTGGGAATCCGGCCTAACGGCGTAGTCCGCATCGACTCCGCCTGCAGTCCGGAAGACTGGTCCAAAGATCCCGCCGGTAATACAAAACTGATTGCGCAGACCTTCCGTGAAGCCTGCGACGTAGCCGCCGGCTATGGCGAGAAACTGGCCGCAGAAGGTGAGATCTGCTGGGGTGGCATGCATAGCTGGAAAACCATGCTGGATACCCTGGAGGCGGTAGACCGCCCCAATATAGGGTTCCAGGCGGATATGTCGCATACCTTCCTGTACCTGCTGGGGTATAACAGCCCGGAAGACAGGATACTGCCGGCCGATTTTGAGTGGAGCGACCGCGAAACGCTGAAAGCGGGCCTGCGCAAACTAACGCATGCCCTCCGCCCGTGGATGATCGACTTCCACGTAGCGCAGAACGACGGTACCGTGCATGGCAGCGGCTCCCACGATAAAACCGGCCGCCATTGCCTCGCCACTGATCCCAACGGTAAACTGAACATTGCAGAAGACGCAGGGTTCTGGCTGCGCGACGACAACGGTGCGCTTACCAAAGCAGTGAAGCATATCTGCTGGGATGGTTGCATGTTCCCCAATGCCGTGATGACCCAGCAGAAAACCTGGAACGATATCCTCGCTGCCATGGTAGCGGTAAGACAGCAACACGGCTGGCAGGAATAGTTTTTTAATTATTAACCAGTGAAAACTATGACAACAAAGAAAGAACTCAGGATAGGATTAATAGGATGCGGCTTTATGGGCAGAACCCATTCCAACGGGTACCTGCGGGTGAAAAATTTCTTCCCCGACCTGGCTTACCAGCCGGTGCTGAAAGCCGTATGCTCCCGTACAGAAAGCAAAGCCCGTGCGTTTGCAGCGCAATGGGGATATGAATCTGTAGAAACAGATTGGAAAGCCCTTATTGCACGTGATGATATTGATGCAGTAGACATCTGCACACCAAACGATATGCATGCCGAGATAGCCATTGCAGTAGCTGCGGCAGGCAAAATGATCCTCTGTGAAAAGCCGCTGGCCCGTACGCTCAGGGAATCTGAAGGCATGGTGGCCGCCATTGAAAAAGCAGGCGTGCCCAATACCGTATGGTATAACTACCGCAGGCTGCCGGCTGTTACCCTTGCAAAAAAGATCATTGACTCTGGTAAACTGGGACGCATTTTTCATTACCGCGCCAACTTCCTGCAGGACTGGACCATTAACGCCAACCTGCCGCAAGGCGGTGAAGGGCTGTGGAGAATGGATGCAGATGTAGCCGGTTCCGGCGTAGTAGGCGACCTGCTCTCCCACTGCATTGATACCGCGTTATGGCTGAACGGCAGCATTACCAATGTAACTGCAATGACCGAAACCTTTGTAAAGGAACGTATGCACCAGCTCACCGGCAAAGTGGAAAAAGTAAACATCGATGATGCCTGCTCCTTCCTGTGCCGCTTCAGCAACGGCTCTCTTGGCCTCTTTGAATCAACCCGTTATGCACGCGGACATAAAGCATTATATACATTTGAAATTAATGGTGAGAACGCCTCCATCCGCTGGGACCTGCATGATCTGAACCGGCTGGAATACTTCGATAACGCAGACGCCTCTACGGTGCGGGGATGGCGCTCCATCCATGTAACCGATGGCGATCAGCCGTATATGGATAAGTGGTGGGTGCCCGGACTGGGCATCGGCTATGAGCATTCATTTGTACACCAGGCAGCCGACTTCCTCGAAAGCCTGGAAACCGGCAAACCCTGTTCCCCTACTTTTAAGGAAGCACTGGAAACACAGAAGGTATGCCAGGCAGTACTCGATTCAGCTGCCTCCGGTTCCTGGAAAGATACGAATGCAGCATAACTACCGGTAACGTTTATACGCAGTATTCTATCTCCCTAGGTTATACGAAAAAATATCAAACACTTTAAAATATTAATTATGCTGAAAAGAACCAGTGCACTGCTTTTCCCGCTGGCCGCAGCCAGCCTGCTGTTCACAACAGGCAGCTGTCAGACAGGCGGCAGTCACGCAGGCAATAGCCCGGCCACCGACAGCACCGGTACCAATAAAGGCTTTGAACAGATCTTTGACGGTAAAACGCTGAACGGATGGGAAGGTGATTCTGTTCACTGGCGGGCAGAGAATGGTCATATTGTTGGTGAAGTAACACCGGAAACGCTGTTGAAGACCAATACCTTCCTCATCTGGAAAGGTGATCAGCCGGCAGACTTTGAACTGACCTGCGAATTCAAAATCACCAGTGGTGGAAACAGCGGCATCAACTATCGCAGCGTTATGGTGGAAAACGTGCCGCATGCACTGAAAGGTTACCAGGCGGATATTGACGGCGCAAACCGCTATACCGGTCAGAACTATGAAGAAAGAGGACGCACCACACTCGCCTACCGCGGACAAATTGCCACCATCCCACAGGCAACTGATTCCTTAAAAGATGGCGTAAAAAACAATGCCTGGGCTCCTGCTGTGGTTACCGGCTCGCTCGGTAGCTCCGATTCGCTGAAAACACTTATTAAAAGCGAAGACTGGAACAAATGCCGGCTGGTGGTAAAAGGTAATCATCTCCAGCATTACATCAATGGCGTGCTGATGAGCGATGTTACCGATAACGATACTGTGAACGGGAAATCCAAAGGCTTGCTGGGTGTACAGGTGCATGTGGGCCCGCCCATGAAGGTGGAATACCGTGATATTATGCTTAAACGGCTTTGATCCTGATATATACAGATGGCGGCTGCAGTATATCACTGCAGCCGTTTTTTTTGCGCAGAAACCAGGCGCCTTTCTGTATAGCTACCCCGGCAATAGTAAGCTAAATAACAACGCTTATCTCACTCTCCGATTTTTATTATCTTAGCCCCACAAAAACAGGAAACAATGCAGCTATCGCTCGCCATAGACATGGACGAAACCATTGCCGACCCTATAAAAAAAGCCAGGGCATGGTATTACAGGGACTTCGGCAAAACATTCACTACAGAAGAGCTCCACGGCAAAACATTATCAGATATTCTGCCGGAAGAACATAAAGCAAAGATCAAGGAATACCTGAATACACCAGGCTTTTTCCGAGACCTGGAAATATTTCCCAACGCAGTGGAAGTAATAAAGGAACTGAATAAGAAATACAAATTGTATATCGTTTCCGCGGCCATGGAATTTCCTACTTCACTGAAAGATAAATACGACTGGCTGCAGGAGCATTTCCCTTTTCTCGACTGGCGGCAATACTGCCTCTGCGGTGATAAATCTATTGTACAAACAGACATTATGATAGATGATCTCATCCGCAACTTTACCAATTTCAAAGGCCGGCCCTTGCTGTATCACGGGCATCATAATGTACATGTAGAGGGTTATGAACGGATCATGGATTGGGAAGATGCAGCAAAGAAACTGCTGTAGTGTTACCACGGCAGCACCTGTACGCCATAAAATTCGTACCTTCCTCTACGGACCACGCCTAAATGCCGCTTTATATGGGAAAATTTTTTGACGATATTAAGCCCGCACACCAGGACTTTATCGCTGCACAGAAACTGTTTTTTGTTGCTTCCGCCCCGCTAAGTGAGGAGGGCCATGTGAATCTTTCACCGAAAGGGCTCGACAGCTTCAGGGTACTTTCTTCCAACCGGGTAGCCTATCTCGATATTGTTGGAAGCGGAAATGAAACATCGGCGCATCTCCGTGAAAATGGCCGTATTACGTTTATGTTCTGTGCTTTCGACGGGCCACCGAATATTCTCCGTTTATACGGTAAAGGCTATACGGTATTGCCGGGTGATCCTGAATGGAAGGAGTTATCTGCCTTGTTTACCTTACTGCCTGCCACCCGGCAGATCATTGTGGCTGATATTCACAAAGTGCAAACCTCCTGCGGTTTCGGTGTTCCATTGTACGAATACACCGGGGAACGCGATCATGCTGCCAAATGGGCCGAAAAGAAAGGGCCGGAAGGATTGGAAGCCTACAAGGCAGAAAAGAACCGGGTAAGCATGGATGGATTGCCTACTCCGCTGGGGGCGTAACCGCAAGGCTAACGCCGGACAATTAATAGAGCAACAAAAAAGCCACCACTGGTGGCTTTGATATCTTAACACATCAATAAAAAATTAGTTCAGCACATAATGCGCCAGCACTTTCTGCACTTCATACACATCTACCGATTTGCTGAACTGCTTCTTGATACTGGGCTGTTCCTCGCCGGAGATCCAGATCTTCAGCTCCGCATCCAGTTCAAATGTACCGGCCGTTTCCACGCTGAACCTTGAAATACTTTTGTAGGAAATACTGCGGTATTCTGTTTTACTACCGGTTAATCCCTGCTTATCAATAAGAATAAGCCGTTTATTGGTGAAGATAAAAGTATCCCTGATCAGCTTAAATCCCAGCTCCACCCGTTCCGTATCCAGCAAAAGCTTGCCATAATCCTTTGTTAGCTGCTCCTGGCTAACGGTAGCTGCATTGCCAATAAGGCCTGAAAAAAATCCCATATTAAAATGACGTTTGTTGTGGTGACAGGCTACAAGATATTACAAATATTGTAAATAGCGTTTATGCCTCATCTTTTGTGTTCCTTACGAGGCCAATACCCGATATAAAGAAAATGACGCCTATCACGGCGGCTACCAGCAACTGCCGCCAGTTCATATTCTGCTGGATAAAACCATAGCCGGCATAAATGAGACCTGCTATACCCAGGATAGTCAGGATAGTTCCGAAGAGTCTTTTTACATTCATGGCTTGCGTTGTTTGATCATGAGTCAAACAATATCTGTGCCGTGCAGAAGCTGGTTCAACCGTGGGATGATCACCAATCATCCGTCCGGAAAGAAGAAGCCGGCAGCCCTGCTGAATTATACAGGTCTCCTTTTACCCAGTTCTTAAATCCATACCTTACCGCTACCGGCGCCGCTACTGCATTGCACTGCACCTTTACCTGGTTCCGGTGTATAATAACCGCTGTAGCCGGGTGAAAAATATGATCAGCGCCGGCCACCTCAAATTGCGACAGTGCTTTATTCCCGGAAGTAAGCCCGTGCTTCACAAAATCAAAATAAAGATAGGCTGCCGGTCCTTTGATCTTCATCTTCCTGAAAACAGGCGAATTACAGTCAACCCCTTTCTGATGGTATGTTTTTGCCAGCGCCAGATACGCCAGCCGCTGGCTTACTACTGTTTTATCCGGCGGATGAATATACTTTTCTTCACCTGCATCAAGTATCACGGCCATACCGGCATTGGGAATATCCTCCAAGGCAAGCAGCTGCGATTCCCTTAAAACGGCGGGTAACAATTTATGATAGGGATCTGCATATCCGTAAGGCGCTATCTGTACATAGTAGAAAGGAAGTGTTCCCCCACCCCACCGTGCTCTCCATTCCTTTACCATGGCGGGTAACAGCCTGCGGTAGAGTAACGGGTGCTCCCTGTTGGATTCTCCCTGGTACCATACAAATCCTTTTACCGTATAATCACATACCGGTAGTATCATGGAATTAAAAAGAATGGATGGCGCATGCTCAGGATCCTTTTCGGGATCTTTAATCGTATCCGGCCTGCCGGTAAGCCACACTTCGGGGAAATGTGACAGCGTTTCCTCACTCATCCACGATTGTATCGCAGTTCCGCCCCAATAAGTAGCAATGATGCCTACGGGCACTTTTAGCCGCTCCTGCAAGGCGGTTGCATATTGGTATGCCACTGCGCTGAAACCGGGTGCAGTACCTGTATCCGCTGCCTCCCAGCTACCACCGCAATCACTTAAAGGCGCCGGCGATACCACTTTAGGTACCCTGAACACATGTATTTCCGGGTGATGCGCCGATGCTGCAATAATGGCCCCTGCATTTAACACCGGCTGTTTCCTGTATCCTTTCAAAGGCATCTCCATATTGGATTGCCCCGAGCATACCCACACTTCTCCGATGAATACATCTTTAATTGTGAGATGCGTTTCACTGCCTGTAAACTCAATGTTATAAGGCCCCCCGGCAGATGGCGTAGCTATAGCAGCTTTCCATTTCCCCGTGCTGTCGGCAACAACTGTATACTTCTTTGTTGTCCACCCCGGCGCAATACTTACCTGGCCTCCTTTCTCCGCCCATCCCCATATTACGGCCTTTGTGCGTTGCTGCAATACCATATGGTCACTTATCACTGCCGGCAGTGATAAGTGACCGGGATGCAACTGTGCCAGGCTTTCCGGGGAAGAAAAGCAAAGTATCAATATGCTTAAAAAACCAATTCTTCCTGGCATTGTATTTCTTTCTTCTCCATAAATTTAAATTCCACATTCTTTCCGGGAAGGTCGGCAGCTACCTTGTTCTTTTCAATACGCACGTTCCTGCAACCCGACAGGTAAAAGGCCGCCTTCCGGGTATGATAGGGTTGATAGTCATAACTCCTGATAAGATCATTGCCGGTAAACTGCAATCCATTCACCGATTGTGCAAATAATATGGGATAGTCGAACACGTGGAAGCGGTTTCCCTCTATCCGTATATTTTTATGGTACAGCGGCGTATTGTCGTTCATCACAGGGATCTCCGGGTAAATGCTGATCACGGCTTCGGTAAACTGGTAGTCGGATGTATTACACGGCGCAAGAAAGGTATTCCCCTTTATCAGCAGATCAGTAACAGCGCCCGATTCATACCAGGAATTCACATCGCCCGCTATCAGGATGGCGGAACCACTGGATGCGAAGCTGTTGTTTTCGATGATCACTTTTTTAGGAGTGGTGACCAGCAGCCCTCTGGCGCGACAGCTTTCAAAAACCGAATGACGGACAGTAACAGCCGGTGTCCAGCTCATATTTTCCAGGCCATCCTTTTCGTTTACATGTGCCGGTATTTCCCCGGAAAGGGTCAGCTCAAAATCCGTGGTATTGATCTTACGGAAGGCGGTCACCTTTGCTTTACCGGTGGTTGCCAGTGAATGATGATCTATAAACGTAATGTCATCCCCTGCTTCCGCCCATTCCATCCCAACGCTCATAGGCTCCATAAAACGGCATAGCAGCCTGTTTTTAGCCGGTTTGGCGATGATCCGCACATAAGTGCCATGCACATTGATCGGATCGTCCATAAGGCCTCCGAAACGGCAGCTGTCGATCCGGATGTTCCCCCTGCAATTGGAAAAATGCAAACCATCGTCATGACCGCTGAAATACCTGTCTTTTTTTGTATTGGGAATTATGGAGATGTTTTTAAAGCTCAGCTCCTCCGTGTACTGCGATAATATCCCCAACCCTGCGCAATGATAGCCTGTCACATTTTCCATGTCGATATGATCGCTGTGCGTAACAAAGATCATGGCATGGTCCCTGGCGTTATGACGCAGTACCAGGATATTGCCGGGCGATGGCTTCCTTTTAAACGGGTATAGCAGGCGTACTACGCCGTTATCCATAACAGTAGCTTTATAGCCCCGCCAGCCCGGTCCCAGGGCGCTGGGGTCATCGCCTGTTCTGTAGGCGATGAGATGGGTGCCTTTCTCATATTCCATCACCCCCGTAATTTTCCCGCTCCAGCCTTCGGCAGCAAACTGCAGCTGCCCGTTTACAATGGTGTAGGGATATTGTGCGGTGTCAATACGTATATCTATATACGAAGCATTGGTATCCAGCACCGAAGCCTGCGCCGTAAGCGGGTAATCCCAGTCGATGGAAAAATTGCGGAGCGTAACATGACTGCTGCGCTCAATCGTAAACGGCTGTATACGGCCATGATACACCAGCTCCGCCCCTGCGCCTTCTATCACCAGCTTCTTAAACCCTTCGATCATAATGGCGTTGTACTTCGGGTTAATGTCTGATGTATTGGATTCATAATACACTTTCTCCTCTGCATGTTGAGGCCAGAAGTCGTACCTCCCTGCCGGGAAGTACAACAAGGGGTTTTCCTTTTGGCGGCAGGCTTCCAGCGCCGCTTTCACGGCGTTTACCGCATCTGCGCGGCTGTTCGCCCGGGCGCCGAAGCTGGTTACGTATACGGTATCGTAAGCAGCGGCGCCCTGCGTGTATTGTACCAGCAACAGCAACGCCATTAAAATGTATCTATGCATAATCAATACCCCGGATTTTGTACCAGTTTTGGATTCAGGTCTATTTCCCCCTGCGGAACCGGCCACAGGTAAAGCGCATCCACAAAGTGGCGCACATCCAGCTGCTGGCCTGTCATGGTTCTGATCACGGCTCCATCCATCAGTTGCCTGGCAATGCCCCAGCGGCGGATATCCGAATAGTAAATGCCTTCAAATGCCAGCTCTATCCTTCTTTCATGACGGATAATATCCCGCATCTGTTCTTTTGTTTTACCTGTGGGTACAGGCGGCATGTCCACACCTTTCCTGGCCCTCACCTGGTTAATGGCGTCATACACTGCTGCATTGGCGCCGTTTGTTTCGTTCTCCGCTTCTGCATACAGCAGCAACAGGTCGGCATAGCGGAATACGATGTAGTTCAGCGGAGAATCACCCCAGTTAAAACCGTCTACAGTGAGCACATGTTTCCTTGGCAGGTAACCGATGAAGGTAGATTTTGCACCGCCTACTTTAATATTATCGTATGGAATTCCCTTCCATACGGAACCGGGGCGGATGATGGTATAATCCAGCCGCGGGTCCCTGTCTTTAAACGGGTTGGCAGGATCATAACCGGAAGTGGGATCTGTGATCATCTTCCCGTTCTTCATCTCATAACTGTTCACCAGATCCTGCGTGGGGTATGCCTGATCCCAGCCTTTCCCGAAAGAGCTTTGGGGGCCCATAAATCCATCGAGCGGACTACCTTCTCCCAAACCCGGACCGGCATATTGCACATCAAATATCACTTCCGCATTATTTTCCGCAGCCACATCGGTGAACATGGCTTCATAGTTATCATACAGTTTGTACTGGCCCTTGTCGATCAGCTGTTTGGCTACAGCCGCTACCTGCTGGTACTGCTTTGCCAGCAGCAGCGCTTTGGCTTTGAGCATCATTGCAGCGCCAAGTGTAGCCCTTCCGGTGTTGGCTTTATCATATACCGCTGGCAGGGCTTTGGCGGCTTCATCGCATTGTGCTTCTACAAAATTCAGCACTTCATCACGGGTATTCCTGCCGGGAAGATCGGCGCCAAGTTGCAGGGTATGTTCAATAAGCGGCACGCCCCCGTAATAATCAGCGAGGTTGTAATAAAACAATGCGCGTAAGAACTGTGCCTCTGCCAGCAGCCGGGCTTTCAGGGTTTCATCCATTTTTATGCCCGGTACTTTTTCCAGCGCCAGGTTGGCTTTGTAGATACCGTTATACAGCTGCACCCATTTATCATTTACAGGAGTGATAAGCGTAGGCAGCAGGTTGCCCTTGGAAATACCTCCGTAACCTTCCAGGTAATCGCTCCATATCCAGGCGTTGGGCGTCATACCATCTGTCATAGGGTTATAGCCATAGATCTGGTAGTTATGCTGCATCTGCTCATAAATAGCGGTGATGCCGGAAAGCGCGTCTGCATCGGATTTCCAGAAGTTGGTATCCGACAACTGGTCTGATGGCTTGGAATTCAGGAAGTCTTTTGTGCATCCTGCCAGCAGGATGATATATAGTGCAAGCGTTATTTTCTTCATGGTACACAAGTTTAGAATGAGGCATTTATTCCCAGTGAGAAAGTGCGCACATTCGGATTTTCAATCTGGTAATCGGTATAATTCCCTGTTTCGGGATCCAGTCCGTTGTACTTTGTCCAGGTGAACGGGTTCTGTGCATCCGCATACACCTGTATGCCTGAAATGAATGTTTTCTTCAGCCAGCCTGCGGGGAAACTGTAAGAGAGCTGCATATTTTTTACTCTCAGGAAAGAGCCGTTCTGCACCCAGAAAGAGGAGGCCTGCGTGTTATCGCTGTTACTGTCCGTAGTAAGCCGTGGTATATCGCTGTTGGGATTTTCGGCGGACCATGCGTTGAGGAAATAAGAATTGATTTCCCTGCCATAGCGCACAGCGCTGGTATACCAAAGGTTCTGGTAATATCGTTTTACGCCGCCTATGCCCTGGAATAAAACGGACAGGGAAATGCCCTTGTATCCGGCCTGCAGGCTAAGCCCGTAGGTGTATTCGGGTATTACGCTGCCCAGGTAGGTACGGTCGCCTCCATTGATAACGCCATCCTGTTTTATATCTGCATATTTAAGATCGCCCGGCTTATTGGAACCCGACAGTTTTTGTTTGGCCCAGTTATCAATATCGTGCTGGTTTTTAAAAGTGCCTTCTGCCTGGTAGCCATACAATGCACCAATGGGCAGTCCCTGTTTGATGATAGAGTTATTGCCGATGCTTTGTATTACATCAGGATTACCCTGGTAGCGCAATACGTTATTGGTATTATGGCTCAGGTTACCGCTGACAGCATACTGGAAATTGCCCACACTATTCTTATAACCGAGCGCCACTTCCCATCCCCTGTTCTGTACTACTGCCACATTCTGGTAAGGCGGTGTAAGCGCGCCGTATAAAGACGATAATGGCAGCTGCACCAGGATGTTGCTGGTACGGCGGTTGTACCAGTCGAACGTAACATCAAAATGCTCCCTGAACAGGGTAATATCTGCGCCAACATCTGTAGTGGCAGTGCTTTCCCAGGTGATATCGGGATTCGGCAGGGCTTTGGGCGCCAGTCCGGCCGACAGGCTATTACCGAAAATATAGTTCTGCCCTGCTGCATACAATCCCATATACTGGTACAGTCCAATATTCTGGTTACCCAGTTTTCCCCATGATCCGCGGATCTTGATATCATCCACAAAAGAAATATCTGCATTGCGGAAAAAGTTCTCTTTGCTCAGTCGCCATGCGCCTGAAAAAGAAGGGAACACTCCCCAGCGGTTACCACTGGCGAAGCGCGATGATCCGTCGTAACGGAGGTTGGCTTCCAGCAGGTATTTTTCCTTGTAGCTGTAGTTCACGCGCCCGAAGTAAGACGACAACGTGGAGGAAGAAGAGGTACCGCTTACAATGGGTTGTGAAAGGCCGGCGCTCAGTTCCCAGGTATCGTTGGAGGGAAAGCCCTGCACGCTGCCGGCAAACCAGGCATTCCTGTTTATTTCCCTGCTGGCGCCTGCCAGCGCGGTGATATGATGATCCTGCCTAAAAGTTTTATCATAATTAAGGGTGGTGTAGAAAGTGAGCCCCAGGCTGTTATCATTTCTCTGATAAAGCGTGGAAGGAACCGAAGCATTGCTCACCGTTACTTCATCTTTCTGGAAATTCCAGAGATTCTGCACAGCGCCGGAATACTTGTATTGTTTGCCTTCCTTGTTATAAACCTCCGCGCTTCCGTTTACCTGCCATTTAAGGTCTTTCATGATTTCCCATTCGCCATATAACTTGGCGAAAGAGTACTGCCCTACCTGCGGGTAAAACCAGGTGTCCATGTATTGCTGCGGGTTTATGGCGTTGGGGCTTTCATCGTCTGTATTCCTGCCACCGTAGCGGGTTACACCGTCTTTGGTCATAGTAGGCGTAACACCTGGCACTGAGTTGGCGCTGTAATACAACAGGGTGGTTACATCAAATGGCTCGTTCACCTTGTTCCAGTAAGAAGTGAGGATAGCGCCGATCTTTACCTTATCGCTTATTTTATGATCCATATTTAAGCGCAGGGAATATTTGGTATTGTCTGTAGACTCCATGATACCTTTGTTATAGAGATATCCCATGGAGAGATAGTAATCCGTTTTTTCATTGCCCCCGCTAACAGAAAGGTTATGCCGGGTGATGATCCCCTGTTTGAAGATGACGTCCATCCAGTTGGTATTGGGAAATAACACCGGGTCTTTGGCATTCTTCCAGGCTTCTATGGTAGCTGGTTTGAATAGATCCGTATTATCGGGGTTATCCGCTTTCTGGATGCGGTTCATCAGCTGCATATACGTAACATAATCTGTTACCGGTTCAAAGAGATGCGTGGCTTTTTGCACGCCGGCAGACCCGTTGTAATTGATCACTGTTTTTCCCTTCTTCCCTCTTTTAGTAGTAACGAGAATAACGCCGTTGGCGGCGCGGGAGCCATAAATGGCTGCGGAAGCGGCATCTTTCAGGATGGAGATACTGGCCACATCGTTGGGGTTCAGGTTATTCAATGATCCTACGATACCATCGATGAGCACCAGCGGATCTGAATTGTTGAGCGTGCCTACCCCACGGATGCGCAGCACTGCGCCATCGCGGCCCGGTTGTCCGGAGGTCTGCGATACAGAGATGCCCGATGCGGCGCCGGATAAGGCCTGGGATACATCCGTAATGGCGCGGTTCTGCATCTGCTGGTCGTAGTTAATGGAAGATACCGAACCGGAAAGATCCTCTTTGCGTTGCGTACCATATCCTACTACTATCACTTCATTCAAACCGGTATTGGAAGGTGAAAGGGCCACATTCACCGTTGTTTGCCCCGCCAGTGATATTTCTTTCTTTATATAACCCAGGTAAGAAAATACCAGCACGGCATTGTCCGGTACGCTCAGGCTGTAGCGGCCTTTTTCATCCGTTGCTATACCGGTGGAAGTGCCTTTTACCTGGATGCTTACGCCAGGCAGGGGCTTCCCCGTAACGGCGTCTGTAACGGTTCCGGTTACACTGACTGCAACAGGGAATATGGGCGCCTTTGGTTTTACGATAATTATTTTTTCCAGGATGGAATAATCCAGCGGCTGGTGCGCGAAGCAGATGTCCAGTACATCACGGAGCCCTGCGTTCTTTACATCCAGTGTTACAGGTACAACGTGTTGCAGGTCTTCGTTGGTGTAAATAAAATTGTAGCCGGTCTGGTTCCTGATCTCGGTAAAGATCTCTTTTAATGATACCTCTTTACCGGAGATGGTCACCTTTTGTGCACGGGCTGTGGCACATACCTGCAGACATGCGGCGAGCAATACAATAGCGGTGAGTTGCATAACCTTTGCAGTTGTGGAAATGAGATGGCACAGGACTCCTCTGCCTTTGAAATAAGCATTCAAATACATACATTTGATTTGGGATAAAAGATTACGGTTACCAGAAAGAATTGTTTTCTTTTGCCTTACTGACCGGGAGCATTAGGCCGCTTCCGGTTTTTTTTGGCGCTTGTTACAGTCAGGTGCTCATAACTAACATGTTTTAAGGTGTGACAATTATTTTTCCATTGTTCATTGTAAAGTGCACCCCGCCTGTTTTCTGTAATACTTCAAGAACGGTTGATACATTCACATCACGTGGGATGGAGCCGGTAAAATGACGTTGGATATCACCCCGGATCTCCACTTCTATATTGTATTCTCTTGACAATTGCCGCATTACGGTATGGATATCATCCTGCTCAAACCAGAAGAGGCGGTTTTTCCAGGCCATTACTGCAGGTATATCTGCTTTTTTTACCAACCGGATATTTCCCTGTTGCCCCAGCTGCGCCTGTTCCCCCGGTTTCAGCAGCATGGTGGTATTGCCGCCGGCTACGCTTACAGCGCCTTCCAGCAACGTAGTGTTAATGGTCTTTTCCTCTTTATAGGCCATAATATTGAAGTGAGTGCCAAGCACGGTAACGCGCATGCTATCCACCACCACCACGAAAGGTTTTTCTGCATTTATGGCCGCTTCAAAATAGGCTTCCCCGGTTAATGCCACCTGTCTGTTGGCCCCCGTGAACGATGCGGGGAAACGTAGTGCAGAGGAGGCATTCAGCCATACCTTTGTACCATCCGACAATGTTACCTGGTATTGTACGCCTTTTGGCGTAATGATGGAATTATACAATGGTTCCGCAGAAGCCCCTGCGGTGGAAGTATATACAAGATTGCCCGCAGCTGATCTGATCACCTGTGTTTGCCCCTGTTGGGCAAGTAAGCCATTGGCGGTACTGTCTAATGTAACAGCTGAGCCGTTTGCCAGGATCAGGATGGCCTTATTCCCTCCTGCCGTGGTATCGTTCACAGGCGTATGTGCGGCTACGTTAACCACCGGCATTGCGGTATGTGACCGGGAATACCAGCGCCAAGCGCCTCCTGCCAGCAGTAGCAATGCCACTGCTGCCGCCACGCGGTAAGGCAGCCACCTGCGCACCGCTTTTTCAGGAGCTGGCACCGGAGGTGTGATCCGTGTGCTTACTGCATCAATTACCTCCCTGTGCATAGCATACAACGATTCCTCTTCCGGGTGGTCTTCCATTACCGCCTGGCCTATTATCCCGGAAAACAGTTCCCGGTATTCATCTTTTTCCGCATACTCCATCAACAGGCGGATCTCCTCTTCACTGCAACGGTTCTCCAGGAACCTGGCAAATAATTCTTTTAAGAAAGATGCATCGGGATCTTGGTTCATACAGCTAATACGAACGAACGAAGGTTTACATTTACCCGGAAGGAAATTTTTTTTTACCGGTTTCCGCCATAAAAAGAAGGGAATGCTTAACGCAGGATCAGGTAAGCCAACAGGATACCGGCAACATCCCTGCTGGCCATCAGCTTCTTTTGTATGGCGCTGGTGGCTTTTACGATCTGGCTGTTGACCGTAGCGGGCGAAATGCCCAGCAGCTGGCTCACTTCTTTATAGGTGCGGTTTTCCAGCTTGCAGAGTGTAAATATGATCTTACGCTGGGGAGGAAGATCATCGATGGCTTCCTGTATCAGATGCCTGGTTTCTTTTTCGTGCAGCCATTCTTCTGTATGCAGGTAGTATTCCTGCGCTGCGCTGAGCAGCTTATCCATCAACAGCTTATCCCGCTTCACTTTCCGGTAAAAGTCGATCACCAGGTTATTGGCGGTGGCAAACAGGTAGGAACGGAAAGATCTTTCCGGGTCAATGGTGCTGTGGCGGAGCCAGATGTTTACAAATACCTGTTGCAACAGTTCCTGCGCCAGGTCGGCCGACTTTACCAGTTTCAATAAATTGCTGTAGATACGCGGACTATAATGATAATAGAGGGCATGAAATGCCTTTTCATCTCCCGCGGCAACACCGGCAAGGAGCTCTTTTTCATTGTATAACTGAACGAATGACAAACGTACCGGTTTGATTACAGGGTATAAATTTAATCAAAAACCGGTACGGGGTGTATTAATTTTGTGGTTCAGCAAAAACGGGTTTTACTCCACGTGAAAAACTTCTTCCATGCCCGACCAGGTATCCCCTTTCGCCGCAGCATCCGGCAAAGGCAGCTGGCAGGGCGCTGTTACTTTCCACCATTGCCTGGTAATACTGTCTTTCTTCATCTTCTCCATATCCCCGTTAAAATCTTTCCCGGTATATTCAAAATAACTGAACAGGTACCAGCGGTCATCAATTTTTTTCAGGTAGATGGAATAGTTATGGATATTACAGGCTTCAATCGTTTTCAGGACTCCCGGCCATACTTTGGCATGCAATGATTTATACTCGTCTACTTTCTCCGGCCGCAGGCCGGTAACCATTCCGTAACGGCTGCCCTGATGCGGCGCATTTTTACAGGAAAACAGCAACAGCAATAACAACAGGTGATAGCGCTTCATAATCGTGGTTTGAGCAACGAAGTTAGCGGGCAGGCAGCAATGTTATCCTTATTTCCTTGACTTATTTCAGCACAATATTGACCAGTACCCACATCAGCACGGCGGGAAAGAGGTGGCCCGACAGCTCCAGCTGCTTCCGGATAAAATGCAGTGATCTTACCAGTGAGTTTTTAACCGTGCTGGGAGAAACAGACAGCTCACTTGCGATCTCCGGTATCTTAAGCCCTTTCTCCCTGCTCAGCAGGTAAATACGCTTTGCCTGGGGCGGCAGCTGGGCTACCGCGGCGCTTACCTGTTTCATCATGGCGTTGTACACCATCGTTTCTTCGGTAGTGGTGACCGGCCCTTCAGGCGTATAATCTGAAGTAATGGCATCAATGGCTTTGTGATGCACCACCTGTTTGCGCAGCCAGGAAAAGGAAAGGTGAAAAGCGATCCGCAGCAACCAGGAACGGGGCACGTCTATCTCAGGCAGCTTATCGCGGCTGATCCACAGGCGGAGAAATGTTTCCTGGATAATATCATCTGTAACAGCGGTGGTTTTGGTAAGATGCATTATTAGTGGGCGCAGCTGCGGAACATACCGGCGAAAAAGCATCCGGAAAGCGGTTTCATCGCCTTCCGAAATCAGCCGGAATAGTTCTTTATCGTTATATAGCTGCGCATGCATAGAGAGTGGCCCCCCGCTAATGTAGCAAAATTTAATTGCGAATTGATATTTTCCTGCAGGCGGTACCATAAAGAAGCCCCGGGGAGATGACATCCCCGGGGCTGTTATTATTCATCTAAATTCACAGTATTATTTCATCCACCAAACCTTCACGGTGTTGGAATTACCACCCATCTGGTCGGACTGGGTCTTATAATTTACAGTGTTATTAACTGATTCCTGTTCCGGGTACTGCAACCTGTTGAAGTTCACGTAACTGGCGGGATTGCCATCGCGAGGCGTGCGGCCGGTTCTTCTCGATAAATTATAAGCGAGCCAGGGCTGACGGAAAAATGATAACCACTCCTGTGCATAGATCTTATCCAGCTTCTGTTCATCCGTACCGGTGAAGGCCACTTTCGGGTTGGCAAGGAAAGCGGTCATCTGCGCAGGCGTTGGGCTTGCAGGAGCCACTGTTGACCATGCATCGTTGGTAACATTGGTATTGTGCGCAATGAAATACCAGAAGTTTACCGCGGAAGTAATACCCGCTGTGTACTCTGTACCCGCTGTGGCCATGTTCTTAGCTACGCCAAGACCACGGGCATATGCCTCTGCCTTCAGGAAATGTACTTCGGCAGCTGTCATAAATAATTCAGGCTGGTAATAAATATCCCTTACGATGTAATAATTGAACGGGGAAAATTTGCAATTGTCTTTGTTGGCAAAATCCGCATCCCTTTTATCCTGGTAAGGATTGGTATTATCGCTTGCGGTACTGCCCGGCTGTAACGGCGCCCACTGGCCTGCCTGGTTGGTTTCAAAGAACAGTACGGCCCGGGGATCAAAGATCTGAGCGGTATTGGTACCATCTGCCATCATGTTCCAGCAGGTAGTGCTCAGGCGCACAAATTTATGCGAGGTGAAAGACCAGAAGCGGCTGTCGTTAAGCACATAGCCACCCAGTTTGCCAGGCCACATACCGGCATCTTCCCCTTCTCCTATCAGCGGAATGCCACTCAGGGCGTATTGCAGGTAAGGCGTGGCGGTAGCCGCATCTTTCTCTACTATCTGCATGGCATAACGTAGCAGCAGCGAGTTGCCAAACTTCTGCCACATGGCTATGTTGTTGGCAAACAGTGTTTCGGAAGCGCCCAGCGACTGATACGGCTGTCCGCCCGGTGTTGTGGCTGCGGTGGTAAGATGCTGTGATGCCCATTTCAGCTGTTCCAGCAAACTTTTGTAGATGCTTTCCTGGGAATCGTATTTCGGCCGGTAATTAGTAGTGTTATAAGTATAGGCCAGTCCTGCCTGTGAATAGGGAATATCCCCGAACTGGTCGGTAATGCGCAGCGTTTTATAAGCGCGTAAAATGTAGGTGATGGACTGTATATTATCCATTTCTGCTTTGTCGCCGGTATAGGCGTTGATCTTGTCCTGGATCTGGTTCAGGTTCTGCAACGTGGCATAGTAATCGTTCCAGATGTCCAGCGCACCATTCTGTACCAGGTAACCGGAGCTGCCGCTGATTGTGGCCAGCTGGGTAACCGGGTAGTAATATTCATTGTGAATGGCGGCCTGCTCCTGCCCTTTCAGGAACAGCGTGCTGATCACCCCGTTTACCATTGGCGGTATGGAGGTGCTGGTAGGTAATCCCGGCGTGGTATTGATCTCCTGGAAATCTTTGGTACACGCGCCAAGTGTCAGGGAAATACCGGTTATATAGAGAAATATTTTCTTTGTGTTCTTCATGTTTTGCACGTTTTAATCGGTGAGATGATCTGTTTCTTTAAAAAGAAACCCTTACCTGGAAACCTAAGGAGCGGAAGCTCGGCATAGACATAAACTCCAGCCCCTGGGCATTGCCTGCACCGTTTACACCTTCAGGATTGATATGGTCCGGCAAAGAAGTGTAAAGGTAGAAGAGATCCCTTCCTACAAGTGAGAGGGAGGCTGCCTGGAATACTTTTGTTTTCCTGATAAAGCTTTGCGGTACCTGGTAGTTCACAGAGATCTCTCTCATCTTCACCCAGGTATTTTCAAGCACTGCACCTCTGTTGATCCAGTCGCTTCCTTTCAGTCCCCCGCCAAGATCGGTACTGCTCCATACACCGTAAGGCATGTATTTATAATAGTAATGCACTACATTATCATTTACTTTTCCATCAGGGAACACACCGGGCAATATTACTCCCCAGTTGGTTTTTGTACCATCAGGTGTGGTATACGGTAAGCCGCCGCCATTTCTTTCTTTCAGCGTTTCCGGCGCCTGGCCCTGTTGCATGATAGTGGCATAGGTACCGGACCAGATGTCGCCGCCGATCTTTGCATCAATGAGGGTGCTTACAGAAATACCGCCTTTGAACCTGAAGGTATTGGTGATACCGCCGGTCAGTTTAGGCGTGGCATTACCCAGTGGCACCAGGCCATCTGTTGCCTGGTACATGGTTCCATTCATGGCTGCATTGCCATAAGGATTTTGTACCATCAGGGGCAAGCCGGTTTTTGGATCATAGATATAATCATGACCGTAAATGGTGCCGAACTGGTCGCCCACCCTTGCTGAAATCACCGGGCCGTGAGCGCCTCCGTCATTCCAGGCGCTGGCCATATCTACACGGTCGGTACCGTCAGACAATGACAACAGTTTATTATTACTGTGCGCCAGGTTAAGCGATAGATCCCATCCAAAATCTTTCCGGTCAATTACCTTGGCACGCAGGATCAATTCCAGCCCTGAATTTTCCAGCACGCCGGTATTCACCACAATGCTGCTCACACCGGAGCTCATAGGCAGTGGAGAACTGAGGATCTGGTTCCTGGATTTTCCCTTGTAATACCTGAAGTCAGCATTCAGGCGGTTATTGAGAAAACCGAGCACCAGGCCGAAATCGGCGGTGGTATTAATAGCAGGTTTAAAATCCTTCGCCGGCAATGAAGCCGGTAACATAGTGGCCGCCTGACCGGCAAATGTTACACCGGAATAGTTGTAGTTGATCTGGTAAGGCGCAGGGTCTACTGCTGCCTGTGCCCACGCTACCCTTACTTTACCAAAGCTGAGGATAGCCGGGTCTGTCTTCAGCAGGTCTGAAAACACAAAGCTACCGGCAAAAGACGGGAAGAAATAAGACCATTGTCCTTTTGGCAGGGCAGATGACCAGTCGTTACGACCCGTTACATCCAGGTAAAGAAAATCCTTGTACGAAAGGTTGATGAAGCTGTAAACGGAATTCATCTTTTTACGCAGCTGGCTTTCCGTTACCGGGTGCGGGTTACCGAGGTAGGTACCGGAGTTCAGCGAGTATACGTTTGGAATAGCCCAGTTATCATTATAGTTGAACATGCCGTACATATCACGCTGGTAAATAGTTCCACCCAATGAGAACTTTGCATTAAGTACGCCGTTCAGTAGTTTGTCTTTATGCAGGGTTCCGATGAAGTCCATATTGGAAGCGTTATCCCGCTCAGTGCCATGACCATAGTATCCTTTGGTGATGCCTATCACATCAGTGGGCCTGTTTTTGATGGTCATGTCATTGGTATTATTATCCAGGCCTCCCCGGAAAATAAAATCCAGGAAATCGGTGGCTTCATAGTTCAGTTGTACGCCCGCCAGTAATTTACGCCTGTTCTGATCTGTATTATTCTCAAAGATGTTCCATACGGTATAACCGCCGTTTCCTACCCATGGGAAACCGGACAGGGTATTTTGTGAGCCGTCCTGGTTCTTGTAGATGCCGATATCTTCGCCACGATAGTTCCTGCCTGCATTGTATACCAGGCGCTTCATCCAGGAATTGGCATCGTCGTTACCCAGCTGCGGCGGATTGTGATAGTTATTAACCACATAGGAAGAAGTGAGCTGCACATTTACCCTTTTCGTCAGCTTCATATTGGCGCCGAGGTTGAAGGTATTGCGGTAGTAATCACTGTTGGGTAATACCGCGGTATTGTCGAGCCGGGAAAAGGAAGCCCGGATAGAGCCCCACTCGTTACCGCCGGAAAGGGATACGTTATGTGTTGACTGTGTACCGTTGCGGAACAGCAGCTTGATATTGTCGGGCTGGGGCACATCTGCCTTCTGGGTACCATCCCACCAGGTGATCATTTTGCCATCCATTTTCGGGCCCCAGGAAACGCCTGAACCCGGCCATCCCACCTGGTTGTAGGTATTTACCCCGTAAGGGCCGGAACCGGTTTTAGGATCCACATACATACCGTTCCAGTTTTCAGTGAGCTTTGGGTTGCCGTTGGCATCGGTAAGGTATTCCGGTGCATTTAACGATACCATACCGCCTGCGCCGTATTCGTTCTGTAATTCCAGGAAACGGTAGGGATCAATATTTTTGTACCCGTATGTATAATCCACTCCCAGGCCGGTGCTTTTGGTTCCTTTTTTGGTGGTGATCAGGATTACGCCATTGGCGCCTTTACCACCGTACAAAGCAGCGGCGGTAGGGCCTTTCAGCACACTGATACTTTCAATATCCTCGGGGTTGATCATGTTGATAGGGCTACCAAAATCCTTTGGGGAGCTGGTGTTGGAAGCATCCGCGTTGTTACCCGCATACATGGCGCTACCGGTGGGTGCATTGCGCACATCGTAAGGCCTTGCGAGGTCGTTGGCCATAGGCATACCATCCACGATGATCAGGGGCTGGTTATCGCCCTGGATGGTATTGTTACCACCAATTACGATACGGGTGGTACCGCCATCCACACCATTGGGGCTGGTTACATTTACACCGGCCATCTTTCCTGCCAGCGCATTTACAATGTTGGGAGCATTAGACCTGGCCACTTCTCCTCCTTTCACTTCTTCCTGGGAATAACCCAGTGTTCTTACATTTCTTTTGATGCCCAATGCCGTGATGGCTACTGCATCCAGCGAAGTGGCCGAAGCAGCCATTACTATATTGATCACGGAATTAGCGCCTACTGTTACGCGTTGCTGTGCAAAACCAATGGAAGAAAAGATCAGTACATCCCCTTCTTTTGCTTCCAGTTCAAAATGCCCGTCTACGTTCGTTACCGTTCCTTTGTTGGTACCGGCCACCATGATATTCACTCCCGGTAAGGCAGCCCCATCGCTGGATTTCACGGTTCCGCTGATCTTCTGGAAAAGCACATTCAATCCTTCTATATTCATGCCTGCCTCACTGCTTTTCTCTTTCTTCAATACTATCTGTTCGTTGATCACTTCAAACGTGATGTGCAGGGGATTGAGCAAACGTGGTAAAAGCTCTCCCAGTTGCTCATCGCTGGCCTTCAGCGCCACACGCTGCCTGGTAGGCAATGTACTGTTGTTGTAAGTAAAGTTCACGGCGGTTTTTTCCGTGATGGCCCGGAGGATATTACGCAGGTCTGTAGGCGGCATGTTTAATGACACCTTTTTGCTCAGTACCTCCTGGGCGTGCACATTCCGGCCGAAAGTGCAGGTGATCAGGCAGAGCAGAAAACCTATTTGTAGCAAAGTAACCCTCATAAAAAATATGACAGTCCGGTTGGAGTTTGCAATTTTGTGCATAACTTCAAGTGTTTTGTTGTGATTAATGAAAACGTTAGTACGACAATTCCTTTCCTGTAGCAGTTGTCCAGACTTTACAGGAAAAAATTACAGGTGGCGGTGTTAGGGCATCGCCACTTTTTTTGGTTGATAATTTCAGGTGAACTTAATAACAGCGAACATTTTAGCGGAATTACAAGTGAACAATACTTTTAACTGCAGGGCTTCCCGGTAATATATACCTGGCCCCCGCTGATCTTATAGCTGGCGTTAATGGCCGCACAGATTATTTTCAGCTTATTTTCAAATGATTCATTCGTAATGGTAGTGGTGATCATGCACTTTCCAAACACTTCCTCGCTTGCATTTATTTTTATACTGTAAGCAGTTTCCATGGCGTGGAAAATATCTGTTACAGCAGTATTGTCGAATACGAAAGGTTTTGGTTGCACAGCAGGCTGCAGTTCCGCCAGCTCGCTGTTATCAAGTGAATCGGCAACAAAGGCCGAGGTGAGGGTATTAAAGCGGATCTTATGGTTAGGCGTTACCACGTAGCTGCGTTGTTTTTTATCGGCCAGGTTATACACGGCTATTTTGCCGGTTTTTACAGTTACTGTCAGACTTCCATTTTCTTCAGACACCCTGAAACTTGTACCCAGTACCCTGATCCCAACTTTTGGCGTATATACTATAAATGGTCTTGCCGCATCTTTTGCGATATCAAAAAAAGCTTCTCCTTTCAGGAATACTTCCCGTTTGTTTTGCAATAAAAACGCGTCGTGCCGGATAGAGGCGCCGGCATTCAGCACTACGGTAGAACCATCTGTAAGCCATGCTACCTGGCTGGCATTGCTGGTATTGATGCGGGTAAGCTGCTCATTTTCCATATGGCTGTTCAGTGTTGCAGCTACCGGTGTCTGGTTGTCTTTTTTCAGGTAGATGGCTACCAGCGCTATTCCTGTCAGCGCTGCAGCCGCTGCGCCCCACCACCTGTAACGGCCCATGCGTCTTATACGGGCAGGCGTTTCTTCCACCGCTGGTCGCTCTTCTTCCATATGCCTGTCAAGACCGGCATACAGCTCTTCCAGCATGGCTTCATCTACCGCGGGTTGTGGCACTTTAGCCAATGCTGTTACCATATCACGGGCCTTTTCAACATCCCTCACCCTTTCCGGATGGGCGATCATCCACTGCTCCCAGCGGGCAGTGCTGGCCCCGTCCGGGCGCAATACCCATTGAACAAAACTATCGTCCCTGATGAACTCCCAGGTATCCTCTCCAAAATGCTTCATGCAGCTGTTTTTTAAGCGGCAATCAGTTGCCCTTTAAATGTAAATGACAGGGATGCTCATTTTATACTCAAAAAAAATAAAGTTTTTTTAACAGTATTGTTTTGTTGGTACAGATACTTCTCTGATACTTAGGAGTCGTCTATGTGTGGTACTCATCATATAGTCCTTATACACTCTTCATACTGTGAGGAGGCATTAATGATGCACTTCCAATGCTTAGTGCATGCGCTTACCCCCATTTCCCGGTACGAAATCCGGCAATAAGCGGTAAAACCGGCGGATTGATTTTGCAGCTTATTGCCCGGGAGGTAATTTAGCGGCAGACCTTATTCTTATTGAATCAGAAAAAGAGATAGAAGGTTTTCAGCAGGCGCCGGGCAAACGGGGTGGTTTCCAGCGTTTCTTTGATACGGCCAAGGGCGTTATAAAGGAGGTTGCTTACAGACTGGTACTTCATGTGCATCAGTTCCGCGATCTGGGCATTGGTAAAGCCCATATAAAAACGCAGCGTGATAATTTCCTGCTGCCGCCGCGATAATTTCTTAATGGCATTATCCAGCAATATACTGCGGGAATCACTGATTTCGGCGTCAATGATCCTTTCTTCCACGGTAGATTCCACCCGGAGATGTTCGTGAAGGAATTTATCCTGCTTATCGGTAACGGAGCGGTATTGATAGTTGGCCCGGATCAGTTTATATTTCAGGCTGCGGCATAGATAAAACCGGATGGCCACTTCTTCACTAACTGTGTCCCTGCTGTTCCATATCTCTATAAAAAGATCATGGATGATGTCTTTCAGCTTTTCCTGGTCGGCACAGAACCTGGATCCATACTGGAACAGGTGCCTGGTATATTCGCGGTAAATCAGCGTAAAAGCAGCTTTATCGCCACCTTTAAATCGCTTCCATAAAGCAGCGTCCTCAAAACAAACGTCTTTCTTTGCAGGCATGCGTGGATCTTTTACGGCAAA
This sequence comes from Chitinophaga sp. OAE865, assembly GCF_040546735.1. NCBI lineage: Bacteria > Pseudomonadati > Bacteroidota > Chitinophagia > Chitinophagales > Chitinophagaceae > Chitinophaga > Chitinophaga sp. OAE865. The sequence continues at coordinate 4,801,113 of NZ_JBEPOF010000001.1, forward strand.
ACTGATGCTGGTATCAATTGGGTTGGCTAAAATTTTTGGATGTACCCGAAATGTAAATATTTTTTGTCAATCAATCAAAAATCATTCAAATACCATAAAGGAAATACATAAAAATACCAGTAAAACACCCCCTGCCCTCCCGGTTTTTAATTGTCCAATATACACCTGAAAACAATATGGTGCCTTATTGTACCACCGCTTTTTTACTTCTTTGGCGAAGCGAAGTTTCATACCGGTTTTTTAGTATATTTAATGAACATCCTTAATTTTCACGTATGAACAATGTTCCCAAGAGTAGGCTTTTTGATGCAGTTGCCTGGCAGTTGGCCAAATTCCCCAAACCTGATATGCTGGCGGCTAAAGTTGACGGACAATGGAAAACCTATGACACTGCCGCCGTCAGTGAAATCGTAAACCGGTACAGCGCGGGTTTGTTACAGCTGGGTGTGGGCGGCAACGACTTTACCCCCGAAGGCGCCGATAAAATTGCTATCATCAGCAACAACCGCCCGGAATGGATTTTCACGGACCTGGCCGTGCAGCAAACAGGGGCCGTACTGGTACCTATCTATCCTACAACCAATCCCGCTGAATTGCAGTTTATCCTGAAAGATGCCGCGGTGAAATATATGTTCGTGAGCAGCAGGGAATTGCTGGATAAGGTAAACAGCATACGGGAAGGGGTGCCGTCTTTACAACATGTTTATACATTCGATGAAATACCCGGCGCCACACACTGGTCTGTTATTCCTGCACAGGCCACCCCAGAGCTGCTGCAACAGGTGGAACAAATAAAAGCAGGGATTGATCCCGGCCACCTGGCTACCATTATTTATACATCCGGTACCACTGGTACCCCTAAAGGGGTGATGCTTACACACAGTAATATTGTATCGAATGCTTTTTTATCCAAAGAAAGTTTTCCGTTTGAAGATGCTCCGCAACCCAGTAAGGTACTGAGCTTTTTGCCTTTGAATCATATTTTTGAGAAGTGCGTGACCTATATCTACCTGTTCAGCGGCATCAGCATTTATTATGCAGAAAGTATGGACACCCTCAGTGCCAACCTGAAAGAGATCGGGCCTGATGGATTTACTACCGTTCCCCGTCTCCTTGAAAAAGTATTTGAAAAAATTATGGCTACCGGCAGCGGGTTAACCGGCATTAAACGTAAACTGTTCTTCTGGGCGGTATCCCTTGCAGGGAAATACGATAATAACATCAGCGGCGGGGCATGGTACAACCTGCAGCTGGCCATTGCCAATAAACTTATATTCAGCAAGTGGCGGCAGGCGCTGGGCAACAACATCCGGTTTATAGTAACCGGTGGCGCTGCCTGCCAGGAAAAACTGCTGCGCATTTTTAACGCTGCAGGCATCCCGGTGTATGAAGGCTACGGCCCCACAGAAAACAGCCCCGTTATTTGTGTGAACCGTAAAACACCTGGCGATACAAAGTTTGGTACCGTAGGACCGCCTATCAATGGTATTGAAGTAAAGCTGGCGGAAGATGGAGAAATATGTGTGAAGGGGCCTTCCGTTATGAAAGGCTATTACAAACGCCCGGACCTTACCGCTGAAACCGTGATTGATGGCTGGTTGCATACCGGTGATATCGGATTATGGGTAGATAATAAATTCCTGAAGATCACCGACCGCAAGAAAGAACTGTTTAAAACCAGCGGTGGGAAATACGTGGCCCCGCAGCCAATTGAAAATAAATTCAAGGAAAGCCCTTTTATAGAACAGATCATGGTAGTGGGCGCCGGGGAAAAGTTTACAGGCGCATTGATTGTTCCTGCTTTTGCTTACCTGAAATACTGGATGAACCAGCAGAACATCCCTTTCAGTACCAATGAAGCAGCAGTAGAAAACCCAAAGGTATTGGCGATGTACCAACAGGTAGTGGACAATTACAACCAGCATTTTAACCATGTAGAGCAAATCAAAAAGTTTGAACTGCTCACGGAAGAATGGAGTATTGCCGGTGGCGAAATGACGCCCAAGCTCAGTTTGAAAAGAAAAGTGGTGATGGAGAAATTTAAAGATGTGATCGCAAAGATTTACAGTTAGGAAGATGATTTCCGGAATTCCTTTACAATGCGGATCACTACGGGAACCGTTACCGTAACAATAATCACCGCAATAAAATATTTGAGATAAGGTTTCAGGAACGGCATACTTCCGATAAGGTAGCCGGCCAGCGTAAAGCTAAAGGTATAGGCAACGGAGCCAATGGTTACAAATAAAAGAAAGCGCCGGAAATCCAGTTTGATCATTCCTGCAACAATTGGTGCAAACGTACGGATAAGGGGAAGGAAAACCCCTGCAGTAAGTGCCGTGGCGCCATACTTTTTATAAAAGGTTTCTGCAGACACCAGGTATTGCCGGCGAAAGATCCCCGAATCTTTTTTATTTTTAAGCAGGTGCCCGGTGGTCCGTCCGAACCAGTACCCGGTGGCATTGCCTGCTATCGCAGCAACGGCGCACAATGCGCAAATCACCAGCACGTTATTATCAAAGCTTCCTGATGCCGCCAGTACGCCGGCGGTAAACATAAACCCTCCGCTTGGGAGGAAGAAGCAGAAAAACAATCCTGTTTGTCCGAATACGGATAGGCATACAATGAACAGCCCTCCATAGCTGATCCACGATTCAGCATCCATAGTTTATTGTTTTAAGAGTTGCCGGATGCCTTTGACGCGAATATAAGGTCATCTTCCTGCGGACAGGCCATCAATGCCGGCCTGTCAAAATTACTGCGGGTAATTTACAATTAAAACTTTTATACTTTGAAAAATGCATTCACTACGCGGATTGGCTGCGTAAAGAGGGGCTAATTTGGTGGTATTGTTTGTAACCATACATGTATAACCTTAAAAAGTAAAAAGTAAAAAAATGAAAACCTATTGTTTGTTAGCCCGTATTGTTGCCTTCTTTTTTGTGGCTGGTATGATGGCCTGTAAAAAAAATGATGCCCTGGTTCAAAGTATCCCTGGCACGCCCACGGCAGTAGCAGCTGGCACGCTGCTGGCCGGTGGGGATGTAGCCGTTCCTGTTTCCTGGTACCAACTGGAACTGAAACTGATAAAGGAAACACCGGGGTTTAGTCCTCCGGTTGCTGCCAGGGCTATTGCCTATACCGGTATCACGCTCCGGGAGGCAGTACTGGGCGGTATGAACGGAGCGCCTTCCCTGGCGGGTCAGCTGAATGGCCTCCGTCGTTTGCCCGCACCGGAATGGGGAAAAAGATATAACTGGGTTATTGCCGGCAACAGCGCTATGGCCCGTATCATCAGGAACCTGTTCCCCAACGCAGGCAGTGAAAACCTGGGCCTGGTGGCACAACTGGAAAGTGATAACCTGCAGGCACATGCAGACAGTTGCTCACCGGAAGTAGTGAGCCGCTCTATTCTTTATGGCCAGTCAATTGCCAATGCCATTTATCAATGGTCCGCTTCAGATGGCGGTAAAGACGGGTATCTGAACAATTTCCCGACAGATTATATTCCGCCCGTTGGTCCAGGCTACTGGGTGCCCACCCCACCGCTCTTCCAGCGGGCAATGTTACCATACTGGGGAAAGAACCGTCCTATCGTTAAATTCACAGCATCGGATTCAGCCAATATTCCGCCACCCGCTTTCTCAACAGATACAGCCAGCACATTTTACAAAGCAGCCTATTTTGTTTACCGGAAAGGACAAACGCTTACACCGGAAGAAACCCTTATTGCCCAATACTGGGCAGATGGTGGCGGCACCTTCACTCCTCCAGGGCACCTGATAGCCCTCACCACACAGCTGGTAACAGAGCAGCATCTGAGTCTGGGCCAGGCAGCCAACCTCTTTGCACAGGTAGGGATAGGCCTGAACGATGCGGGGATCCTTTGCTGGAAATATAAATACCGGTACAACCTGGTACGCCCTATTTCGTATATCCGTTCACATATAGACAGCAGCTGGACGCCACTTATAGGTACTCCTCCTTTCCCGTCTTATACATCGGGGCATGCCTCCTTTACCAGTGCGACAGGCAACATCCTGGCAGCGCGTTTTGGCAGCGGCTTTTCTTTTACAGACAAACAAAAGGTACCGGAAGGCTTTGCACCACGGTCTTTCAGCAGCTTCTCACAAATGATCGATGAAGCTTCTATTTCCAGGGTATACGGTGGTATTCATTATGAATACGATAGTGAAACCGGTAAGCTCACGGCAAAAAGCCTTGCACAAAGAATACTGTCATTAAATTATTAACCCAGTCAGCGCAGCTTGCATTATTGTATGCTCCGATCTGTGCCAGAATGAGGAAGGCTGTATCATATTTTGATACAGCCTTTCCTTTACTAACCTTACTCAAGAAAATATTTAAAATTCAATATCGTCTGCTACGTTTCCTCCCTGCTTTTCGGCAAACAGTTGCTGGTACTTCGCCTGGTAAGCTGCCTGTCTTGCATTGTACCCGGCGTAATCAGCCTGGATATCCCGGTGGATCTGGTCATTCCACATAGAAGCCGCCATCTGGAAATCGCCGAGAGGAATCCCATACTTATCCATGATCCATTGCGCACCATCCAGGCCGTAATCGTAGGCCACCTGCCTGGCTACTTCCAGCTCCTGGTAGAAATCTTTGTCTGCCTTGATCTTTTCAATATTGCCCGCGCCTTCTGCAGATGTTTCCGCTTTTAAGCCACTGAATTTCGGATGCTGATCCGCCTGGCCAAAATACTGACCAAAGAGCGTCACAATGTGAAAAGTAGCATCCTGCTTCATACGTTCAGGCCAAAGCAGGTTAGCCTCCTGCCAAACAGGTAGCTCTACCCCCAGTGCCTTTGCAACATCGTCTTCACTAAGACCGCTACCCAGCTTTGCACAGGCAGCACTGTAATCTTCTAATGTAATACCATGAATTGGTTCTAATAATGGATTGCCAGACATATCGTTATTGTTTAAAGATGATTAATGGAGTAGTCACTTAATAATCGTTCGTAAAATTTCTCGTTTTCGCCTGCCATATCGGGTACTATCCTGTTCCACTCATCAAACATGGCGCGCAGGTAAAGCCGGTATAATGCGGGGTTTTTAGGCCTGCTTTCCTCATAGTTCCTGAGTAAGTGGGCAGTGCGCTGTTCTGCCAGGCTACGTGCCTGGTGCAGTACCATACGCGCCCCGGTAGAAGGGCTGAAAGTGTTCTGCGACTGGCAGAACGGGCAGGCGATGTAAGTGTCAATAAAAAACATCTTTGGAATGGTGATATTGCCGCCACACTGCCTGCAGCTGAACTTATCCCTTATTCTTTCAAACGCCGCCAGTTCTTCCAGGTAAGCGCTTTCCAGGTCCTGCTCCCCTGCCGCATTCTTCAACAGTTCAATAGCTTCGTTGATCTTCTCTTCAAAAATAAAATGACGGTTCAGGCAGGCCATCCTGAAAGTATGCAGCTTCCCGTGATATGCAAGGCCCGCACTGCTGGTAATAGGCGGGATCGTTGATTCCGCTGCATACACAAAGGAAATAATGTTATCATCCTTAATTTCATTCGCCTTGTTCCTCATTTGGTTAACCTGCCCTAAGAGCCCCTGCACCATCTGGTGATGCGCCCGTTTATAAGGATCGGTATCTTCCCGGAAAACCCTTTGCAGTTCAGGTACTGCAGCGGCGGTCATCTCCTGCATACGGGCTTCCAGTTTATCCAGGAAAACAAACCATCTCTCCTGTCTTGAACTGATCTCCGCAATTAATGCTGGATTTTCATACTTCCTGCCAAACAAACCGAACATGTTTTATGAGTTATTTTCCTTTTTGATATGCACCCCATCCGTTAACTTTGTATCCATGAATACAAAGCCGCAATAGGCACAGGCGGTAAGCCCCTTCCTGTAGGCTCGTCCTGCACCGCATTCAGGGCAATCGCGGATATCCATCTTCGCCTCTTCCATCTTTATCTCACCACCATAATGCTCCCGTGTTTCTACTTTTTTCTTCAGCTGCTCCAGGAAGCCCAGCACCCGTTTCTTTTCTTCTGCCATAATGCGAACCGGTTAAGGTTAAACTAATTTCAGCAGTTCTTCTTTCTTGGCAGCATACTCCTGCTCTGTGATGAGCTGTGCCTCGAATAGCGCCTTCAGCTGCTTAAGCCGTTCTGTAATATCTGTAGCCGGAACCGGCTGTTGTTGTTGCATAGTTCCGTTGGTCATCATATTCGTGATCATGCCCATGGTTACCGCCTGCCGGGCACCCTCGCCAATATCCGAACGCTCTTTATCCATTGCATTCGCAATGCTGTACTGCGAAAATTTATTCATGTCTGTTACCATGTTCATACCGGTAACCTTATCGTATTGTTTCAATACATCTTCCGGTAATGTGATACCGGTAATGGTAAAGCGGGTAATTTCCAGGCCAAAATCAGTGAAATAGGGCTGGATCAGCGGCTGGATCTTTTCGTTTAATGCGGAAATATTTCCGGCCGCATCTACTACAGAAATATTTGCAAGTGCCAGCACTTCTGCGAATTTTGGCGCAATAAAATCGCGCAGCTGTAATTCGAGTTCTATGATATCCAGTCGTGGAAAGGTGCCGGCGTATTCCCTGAAGAACCGCGATACATCCGCTATACGGATGTTATAGGTACCGAAAGCCCTTACACGCACCTGTCCAAAGCCCGGATCCTTCATTAACACCGGGGCCGGGGTGCCCCATTTGAGATTAACAAACTGATGGGTGTTGAAAAAATAAATATCTGCTTTAATGGGGCTTTCAAAACCATATTTCCAGCCTCTAAGCCTGGTAAGGATAGGGATATTTTCAGTGCTCAGCGTGTGCTTGCCCGCCGGGAACACATCGGCCAGCTGCCCTTCGTTCAGGAAAAGCGCATGCTGGCTTTCCCGGACGGTTAACACCGCGCCATTCTTAATTTCTTTATCTGCGTCTGCAAACTTCCACATCAGGGCATTAGGGTCCGGGGTTACGGACTCAATGATTTCTATAAAAGGTAATCCCATGCTGCAAGATTTAAATATTGGGCGCTTTTGCCGTAACTATCATGTCTTCTAAAATTTCCAGTATCTCTGTTTCAAACTGCTCCTGCCGTTTCCGTCCTTTTTTTGTATCGGGGAAATAATCGCTGATGATATAGTTTTTTCCAAACCTGTTTTTTTTATTGGAGATAGTATAACAAAGGTCCCCATTGGTAATTTCCTGTAGAAAATAAACCTCTTCAAACGACATGAGTTTCCTTGAGTACAAACCGGGTACCTGCTGGTACACTTCCCTGGTTAACTGGTTAAAAATAAATGTAAGATTCAATTTAAACAAGAAGTCGTACACCGCGTAAAAAGTACAGATGGCCCCCAGGCATATTATCAGCCTGGAAACCCCGGATGGCAGCTTCCACAGCAGTAGCGTCACAAACGCTGCCACCGCCAGAATTAAACAAATAATAATCTTGACTTTATATATCCTGTTAGGCTGGAAGCTTACCTTCCCGTCAATCATTTTCCTGTTGTATAACATCCCGGCAGTTTTAAGAACCCTGATAATCTTCTATCCCCATTATAGCGGCGGTTTCCGCTGTTATTTTCTGCAGGGGCTTTGTTAAAAACATGGTCTGGTGAAGCATCACCGATCTTTCCCTGCCATTTTTATGAATGATCAAAGCAACAGTGGCATTCACCGTAAAAAATAAGGTCTGTTTTGAAACGAGGAAATGCTGAAAGTCTTCAAACCGGAATACCGTTACCGGCATAAAGAAGGCCGGCTGTACGGAAATGGTACGGGCATCTGCATCTATCCTGAGTCTGGCGGTGGCCCTCAGTAAGACAGCGATACCCAGCACTCCTATAAACAGACTACCCACCTTTGCTCCGCGGGCCGGGTTATTATATAACATAAATACAACCAGGCCGGCTAAAAGAAGGGCTAACAAACAAAAGAAAGCCGTCTGATTTTTTTTTGTATATACATTCCCTTCCCGGGTAAAATATTGAAGCGACTGCATACGGTAATTCTAATCTAATATGGTTATATAAATATAATCGGTCAACTCTGCGTTAATTGATAAAGGCAAATTTATCTTCGAACACTTTGCCTATTACCGGAACTGGTTTTTCTGCCTGGTTGGCGGCGTTTATGATGCCCAGTACCCAGAAAATGAGGATAACATATCCTACAAGGCCCAGGAAAGATAATGCCGGTACCATATGGGCTATAATGCTCAGAGCAATATTGAGCACAATGCTTACAATGGCAAGACCCAGCGATTGTTTCAGGTGGTACCTGAGCAGGCTGTCCGATTTCTCCTTTCCGGAGAAATAAGCGATAAGCCAGCCAATAAGTGTTACATAAGATAAAATAGATAACGTTTTGCTGTTCATGAATTCGAGGTTTTCGTCTGGCGTTATTGCCTCTGCAAATTTGGAAGGAACAGTTGTCAATCCGGCATCCGTCTATCCTACAAAATGACTACCCGGGTTTAAAATAGCGTCTACAATATGACTACAACATTTTCAATCATCTTATTATTAGCATTTTATAAATATCAACAATTACATCTTTAATAACTTTTACTGGTTCACTTTTAGCTATTTGTAGTAATTTGCCCGCATGAAATCAGTACCATATCTGCCCTTTGTTTGTATACTTGTTTGTATGTGCGGGTGGTTTTCGAAAGCTTCTGCACAAATTTCGCCGGCCGACAGCCTCCAATCTGTAATAGCCGATCCTGCATTTAGCGAAAAGGGCAAACCGGCCCTCCTTAACCAGTTGGCCGAGATATACCGGGCGGGTAAAAACTATCCCCTTGCTGAGGCGGCAGCCAGGCAAAGCGCCACCATATCCTTAAAATACCGGGATTACAGGGAAGCCACCAAAGCTTATACCATGCTGGCGAATATCAGATTTAACCTGCAACAGTATGCTGATCTGAAAAAAGCAGTGGATTCCGTATTTACCATAGCGCAAACAACGCCCGACCCCGTCGCCATGGCCTATGCCTGTTATTCGAAAGTACTGTTGTACAAAACCCTGGATAATTCAGACGATATGGTGAAATACTGCCAGCTGGGCCTCCGGCAACTGGATAAGGAGCCCGATCCCTACATCGCCGCTAAAATATTATACCAGCTTTATGTAGTGTATTCAGGCTGGAATAACGAGGAAAAGGTAGATGTATATGCCAGGACAGCCACCGAGAATGCATTGAAGACCCATGATTACAACCTCCTGAGCAATTGTTATACGGCCTTGTCGGTAGCGCATGAGTATAAATACAATGCCACCAGGAACAAACAGGAACTGGACAGCGTGATGTTTTACCTGAACAAACCGGTGGCATTGTACCATCAGTACCCTGGCAGGGTGGCCAATAACACCTACGCCATTGCCTGTATAAATATTGCCAACACCTACCTGAAATATTTCCCCTCCAACGACCCGGGAGCAAAAGCCCAGGCTATCCATTATGCCGGTGCTGCCCGGTCTGTGCTGAAAAATGCCGGTAACAGCGAAGATGTATTTGCCAGCAGCCTGGGCATACTAAGCGAATTTGCCAAACGGGAAGGCAATACGGCCCAGGCAGAAAGCTACCTGCTGGAAGCATATGAAGTGATAAAAGCAGCCGATCCCGCATACTATTACACGCTGATCAACGTGGTGCAGTCGCTGTCAGCCTTCTACGAGCAAAGGGGAAACTACCGTAAAGCCCTGGAATACCAGAAAGAAGCAACCCTCTACAACAACAAGGTCTTTAACCAGCAACAGGCGCTCAATACCCAGAAGCTGGAAATACAATACGAAACAGAGAAGAAAAACAATGAAATGCAGATCCTGAAGGAAAAGGAAAAAAGCCGCACCATGCAGAATTATCTGTATGCCTGCATTGCCATAGCCTCTTTCCTCGGACTGATATTCATGTTCCGCTCCTACCACTTCAGCTTGCGCCTTTCATTACAACGGGAAAAACAGCTACAACTGGAAAAACACGAGTCGGAAATGCAGGTGCGGCTGGAAAAGGAAGAACATGCAAGGCTCCGGGCCGAACAACAGCTGCTGGCCACTCAACAGCAACAGCTGAAAAAAGAAGTAATGGCCAATGTGCTGCAACTGGAACATAAAAATCAAACCCTGCAAAGCATACGGAACAAGCTCACGGAAGGCGACGCCATCAATATGCAAAAGATCCTGAAAGAACAGATGGTGATCGACAGCGATTTTGAACATGCCAAGCTGCAAATCCAGCAGGTACATCCCGATTTTTTTAACCTTGTTAACGACAAAGCCCAAAGAAAGCTCACCTTACTGGATCTGAAACTCTGCGCCTACCTTTATCTTAAGATGGACACCCGCCAGATTGCCCAGCTGATGAACATTGAAGCAAAAAGTGTGAGAATGAGCCGTTACCGGATCAAACAGAAGCTGGGACTGGATAAAGATGATGATCTCAACGGATTCCTGCAGGGACTGGGGAATTAACCAACCTCGTAAACCTTTTGCAGGACCCCCAACTTTTTATTGTACCCTCCCATCCGTCATTTTGGCTACAAACATCTTCAATATGGCAACATAGCAAAACTACCGGCGATCGACTTTTGTGTTATAAAAATGAACAACATGAAAACGATCTTTATTACCGGTGCTTCTACCGGTTTAGGTAAAGCCACAGCGAAGTTATTCCAGCAGAAAGGATGGGCAGTAATAGCCACTATGCGTCAACCGGAAAAAGAAACGGAGCTGTCCGGCCTTGAAAATATAACCCTGTTACCCCTGGATGTCACCAACCCGGAACAGGTAAACAGTACCGTTCAAAAAGCCATACAGTTGGGGGTAGACGTGGTGTTTAACAATGCCGGCTACGGCTTGGTAGGCCCCATGGAAGCCTTCAGCGACGAACAGGTGGTAAAACAGTTAAATACCAACCTGCTGGGCGTGCTCAGGGTAACCCGGGCATTCATTCCCTATTTCCGGGAGAGAAAAAGCGGCCTGTTTATTACCACCACTTCCATGGGCGGCCTGTTTGCCTTTCCCCTGGGCTCCGTATATCACGCTACCAAATTTGCCCTGGAAGGCTGGAGCGAAAGCCTCTCCTTTGAAATGGCACTGTTCAATGTAGGGGTTAAAACCGTGGCCCCGGGCGGTATTATCACCGACTTTGGCGGCCGCTCCATCGATGCCCCAACACATCCCGCTTATGATGATGCCACTAAAAAGCTCTGGGCGCTCTTCAACACTGATAATTTCTCAACGGCAGAACAAATAGCCGCCGTTGTGTATGAAGCCGCTACAGACGGCAAAAACCAGGTACGCTATGTAGCCGGACAGGATGCACGATCTTTATATGCAAGACGCGAAGAAATAGGCAATGAAGCCTTCAGAATGGAGATGGGCAAAAATGTATTAGGTTTGTAACAGCGTAACTCAGCAAAATGAAAAAACATCCTTCCGTTCCTTTTAAAATCGATTCTATCACCGGTTTACACCGCATGCTGGGGCTGCCAGGGCCGCAGCATCCGTTGATAAGCCTGATCGATAACACAAAAATTACCGTAGGAACAGATCAGTTACCTGAAACATTCCTGCTCAGCTTTTACAAAATATCATACAAAAAACTACAGCCCGGTAGGATCGGGTACGGACAGGGATATTATGATTATGATGAGGGCGGACTGGTATTTACCGCTCCTCATCAGGTCATTTCCATTATCGGCGACCAGGAATTTTATGGCGCTACACTGCTGATCCATCCCGACTTTATCCGCAATTATCCGCTGGGGAAAAACATAAAGAACTATGGCTTCTTTTCTTATGAAGCTAACGAAGCCCTGCATCTTTCTGAAAAGGAAAAAGTAACCATTATGGAAGTGCTGGACCATATCAACAGGGAATTGAACAACCCCATAGATGATTTCAGCCAGGATGTAATAATATCTTATATTGAAGTATTGCTCAACTTCAGTAACCGCTTCTATAAACGGCAGTTCCTTACCAGAAAAGCGGTAAATAATGATCTCCTGTCAAAAATGGAGGAGCTGTTAAACGGGTATTTTGAAACGGCACATGCCCTGAACAAAGGCTTGCCTACCGTTGAGTACCTGGCCACACAACTGCATCTTTCTCCCCGCTACCTGAGCGATATGCTACGCTCATTAACAGGGCAGAACGCACAGCAACATATCCATGAAAAACTGATAGAGAAAGCCAAGGAAAAGCTGTCGACCACCGGTTTAACCGTCAGTGAAATTGCATATGAACTGGGCTTTGAGCACCCCCAGTCTTTCAGTAAATTATTTAAAATTAAAACCCGTCTATCCCCGCTGGAATTCCGGCAGTCGTTTAACTGATATGATTCTCTTTGTTTGATTTTCTTAACTTTGTAAGATGAAAAAAAGCCAGGCACGTTCCGTATCAGCATTCAATAACGAGCTCCGGCTGAAAGGCTTTAATGCCTTCCAGATCGAAGAAGACAGCAACGTTACACGTTTTTACAGCCGGAAGGACTTTTATAAGATCTGCCTGACCACGGGTAAGAGCATTATCCATTACGCCGACAGGAGCTTCCAGGCGGAAGGTACGGTCCTGTTTTTCGGGAATCCTCATATTCCCTATTCCTGGGAAACTATTTCCACTACTTATGCAGGCTACACCTGTCTTTTTTCGGAGGAATTCCTGAACGCCTCTGAACGCACGGAGATCCTGCAGCAATCCCCTTTCTTCAAAATCGGAGGAACGCCCATATTAACCATCACCGATGAGCAGAGGATCTTCCTGAACACCATTTTCGAGAAAATGATCGAGGAACAGCAAAGCGGTTATACCTTTAAGGACAACCTGATCCGCAATTATATTAACCTGATCCTGCACGAGGCCATGAAATTACAGCCCTCCGGGAACTTTGACCAGCATAAGAACGCTGCCAACAGGATCACGGCCGTTTTCCTTGAATTGCTGGAAAGACAGTTCCCGATCGAAAACCCTGATAAACCCCTGCAATTGAAAACGGCACAGGACTATGCGCAAAACCTGGCCCTGCATGTTAATTACCTCAACCGCATGGTGAAAACAGTAACCGGCAAATCAACCACCACGCATATTTCCGAGCGTATCATCAGCGAGGCAAAAGCCCTGTTACAGCATACCGACTGGAATGTAGCCGATATTGCCTATGCGCTTGGGTTTGAATATCCCAGCTATTTTAATAATTACTTTAAACGGATCACCGGCACCAATCCCACCTCCTTACGCACACTGGAAGTTTGAAATTCTTAATCATTCGTTTGATAATCATAACCGGGAGGAGATAAGACCACCCTACCTTTGCCTTGTGAAAAATATTCCCGGGAAACTTGTGCCCATGGATATCCTGGGTTCCCGGAGGAAGCTATTTTTGATAAACACCTTCAACAAAAAAATATGAGTACAACACAAGTAAAAGCTTATGGCACAACTGCTGCCGATGCCCCTTTGAATACGCTCAATATCAAACGGAGAAAAACAACTCCGCACGATGTGGAAATTGACATCCTGTATTGCGGGGTTTGTCATTCCGATCTGCATACTGCACGTAATGAATGGCATTTCACCGTGTACCCTTGTGTACCCGGTCATGAAATCGTAGGCAGGGTTGTAAGCACAGGCGATCATGTTACCAAATTCAAGGTTGGAGATGTAGTGGGTGTAGGATGCCTGGTAGACTCCTGCCGCGAATGCCAGTATTGCAAGGAAGGGCTGGAACAGTTCTGCGAGCCCGGTGCTACACAAACCTATAATTCGCCGGATAAACACCTGAACACACCAACCTATGGCGGTTACTCAGAAAGGGTTGTGGTGGATGAGAACTTTATATTGCACATCCCTGAAAATCTTGATCCGGCAGCAGCTGCTCCTTTGCTCTGTGCGGGTAT